>NZ_CP045837.1:0-4948530 GCF_009649895.1 Citrobacter sp. H12-3-2 | reverse complement strand
GGCGGACTCCACTCGAACAAAAGTCGATAAATGACAAAGGCTGAAACATTCATGATTGTTGACGCACATCGACAAGACCCTATGCAAAGGGTGACGTGCGAATTGCTATCTGCAATTTTTACCCGATCAGGATCCATTGAAACGATCAGGACCGCGGATCATAGCGTAAACTGAGAAAGAGATCTTCTGTTTCTCACAGATTCTTCCCGATTTATCCACAGGATGATCCAGAATCGGCTAAGTGTAAACGATCCTGGAGAAGTGCTGCAGGTTTTAGCGCGCATATTGAAAAAATTAATGAGTAAAGATGCTTTACTGCTTAAACGATCTAATAAAGATCCCGTGCGATCCTTGCGCTTTATCCACCAGCCCGTATAATTCTTACCCCCAGCGAGTAACGGTCGCCTTACGGCGTCAACGCTGCCTGTTTTTTACGCGAAACCATGCGGAAAAAAGCGGGAAATAAGGAAAGAGAATTGACTCCGGAGTGTACAATTATTACAATCCGGCCTCTTTAATCACCCACACTGTGGCGTAAGTCGTTCGAAATTCGTTCGGGTATACGCAAAAGTCAGTGAATTTATTCAAGTTTAGGTAGAAATCGCCATGAAACGCACTTTTCAACCGTCTGTACTGAAGCGCAACCGTTCTCACGGCTTCCGTGCTCGTATGGCTAATAAAAATGGTCGTCAGGTTCTGGCACGTCGTCGTGCTAAAGGCCGTTCTCGTCTGACCGTTTCTAAGTAATAAAAGCTAGCCCCTGAGTGGTTAAGCTCGCATTTCCCAGGGAGTTACGTTTGTTAACTCCCACTCATTTCACATTCGTCTTCCAGCAGCCACAACGGGCTGGCACGCCGCAAATCACCATCCTCGGCCGCCTGAATTCGCTGGGGCATCCCCGTATCGGTCTTACAGTCGCCAAGAAAAATGTTAAGCGTGCGCATGAACGCAATCGGATTAAACGTCTGACGCGTGAAAGCTTCCGTTTACGTCAGCACGAGCTTCCAGCAATGGATTTCGTGGTGGTGGCGAAAAAAGGGGTTGCTGACCTCGATAACCGTGCTCTCTCGGAAGCGTTGGAAAAATTATGGCGTCGCCATTGTCGCCTGGCTCGCGGGTCCTGATAGCCCTCATTCGGGTCTATCAACGCCTGATCAGTCCGCTGCTTGGGCCGCATTGCCGTTTCACTCCAACCTGTTCGAGCTACGGAATTGAGGCATTGCGCAGGTTTGGAGTGATAAAAGGCAGTTGGTTGACGGTGAAACGCGTATTAAAATGCCACCCTTTACACCCTGGTGGTGACGATCCCGTCCCGCCCGGACCATTTGATACCAGAGAACACTAACGATGGATTCGCAACGCAATCTTTTAGTCATCGCTTTGCTGTTCGTGTCTTTCATGATCTGGCAAGCCTGGGAGCAGGATAAAAACCCGCAACCTCAGGCCCAACAGACCACGCAGACAACGACCACCGCAGCGGGTAGCGCCGCAGACCAGGGCGTACCGGCCAGTGGCCAGGGGAAACTGATTACGGTTAAAACTGACGTGCTTGATCTGACCATCAACACCCGTGGTGGTGATGTGGAACAGGCTTCACTGCCAGCTTACCCGAAAGAACTCGGTTCTACCGAACCGTTCCAGTTACTGGAAACCACGCCACAGTTCATCTACCAGGCACAGAGTGGCCTGACAGGTCGTGACGGCCCGGATAACCCGGCTAACGGCCCACGTCCGCTGTACAACGTCGATAAAGACGCGTTTGTACTGGCTGACGGTCAGAACGAACTGCAGATCCCGATGACCTATACTGACGCAGCGGGTAACACATTCACTAAAACGTTTGTACTCAAGCGTGGTGAATATGCTGTCAACGTTAACTACAGCGTGCAGAACGCCGGCGAAAAACCGCTGGAAGTCTCCACCTTTGGTCAGCTGAAGCAATCCATCAATCTGCCATCTCATCGCGACACCGGTAGCAGCAACTTTGCGCTGCACACCTTCCGTGGCGCGGCGTACTCCACGCCGGATGAGAAGTATGAGAAATACAAATTCGACACCATTGCTGAAAACGAAAACCTGAACGTCAATGCTAAAGACGGCTGGGTCGCAATGCTGCAACAGTATTTCGCAACGGCATGGGTTCCGCGTAACGACGGCACCAACAACTTCTATACCGCTAACCTGGGTAACGGCATTGCCGCTATCGGCTATAAATCACAGCCGGTACTGGTACAGCCAGGCCAGACTGGCGCGATGACCAGCACCCTGTGGGTCGGCCCGGAAATTCAGGATAAAATGGCGGCCGTTGCACCGCACCTGGATCTGACCGTGGATTACGGCTGGTTGTGGTTCATTTCTCAGCCGCTGTTTAAACTGCTGAAGTGGATCCATAGCTTCCTGGGTAACTGGGGCTTCTCCATCATCGTTATCACCTTTATCGTTCGTGGCATCATGTACCCGCTGACCAAAGCGCAGTACACCTCCATGGCGAAGATGCGTATGCTGCAGCCGAAGATTCAGGCTATGCGTGAGCGTCTGGGCGATGACAAACAGCGTCAGAGCCAGGAAATGATGGCCCTGTACAAAGCTGAGAAGGTTAACCCACTGGGCGGCTGCTTCCCGCTGATCATCCAGATGCCAATCTTCCTGGCGTTGTACTACATGCTGATGGGCTCCATTGAACTGCGTCATGCGCCATTCGCTCTGTGGATCCATGACCTGTCTGCACAGGACCCGTACTACATCCTGCCGATTCTGATGGGCGTGACGATGTTCTTCATTCAGAAGATGTCTCCGACCACTGTAACCGACCCGATGCAGCAGAAGATCATGACCTTTATGCCGGTCATCTTCACCGTGTTCTTCCTGTGGTTCCCGTCAGGTCTGGTGCTGTACTATATCGTCAGCAACCTGGTAACCATTATTCAGCAGCAGCTGATTTACCGTGGTCTGGAGAAACGTGGCCTGCATAGCCGCGAGAAGAAAAACTCCTGATTCGGTGTAGGCCGGATTAGGCGAAGCCGCCATCCGGCAAACGGAACATAAAGTAAAGGGCGGTCATTAGACCGCCTTTTTTATTGCATTAAGAAGAGACAAACCATGAGCCATAACGACACCATCGTCGCTCAGGCCACCCCACCGGGACGTGGTGGCGTGGGTATCCTGCGTATCTCCGGCCTGAAGGCGCGTGAGGTCGCAGAAACCGTACTGGGGAAACTGCCCAAACCGCGTTATGCCGATTATCTGCCGTTTAAAGACGCGGATGGCAGCGCGCTGGATCAGGGGATTGCCCTGTGGTTCCCCGGCCCAAACTCCTTTACCGGCGAAGACGTTTTAGAGCTTCAGGGCCACGGCGGTCCGGTGATTCTTGACCTGCTGCTCAAACGTATTCTGACCATTCCCGGGCTGCGCATTGCCAGACCGGGTGAATTCTCCGAGCGAGCGTTTCTCAATGATAAGCTCGATTTAGCCCAGGCCGAGGCGATTGCCGACCTGATCGATGCCAGCTCAGAGCAAGCCGCTCGCTCGGCGCTGAACTCGTTGCAGGGCGCATTTTCCGCACGGGTAAATCATCTTGTGGAAGCGCTCACTCACCTGCGCATCTATGTTGAAGCAGCGATCGACTTCCCGGATGAAGAAATCGACTTCCTGTCTGACGGCAAGATTGAAGCGCAACTCAACAACGTTATCAGCGATCTTGATGCCGTGCGTGCGGAAGCGCGTCAGGGCAGCCTGCTGCGCGAAGGGATGAAGGTGGTGATTGCCGGGCGTCCAAACGCCGGGAAATCAAGCCTGCTGAACGCGCTGGCTGGCCGTGAGGCGGCCATTGTCACCGATATCGCCGGGACTACCCGCGACGTGCTGCGTGAGCATATTCATATCGACGGCATGCCGCTACACATCATCGACACCGCCGGTTTGCGCGATGCCAGCGACGAAGTTGAACGCATCGGTATCGAACGTGCCTGGCAGGAAATTGAACAGGCCGACCGTGTACTGTTTATGGTTGATGGCACCACCACTGACGCCGTGGACCCGGCAAATATCTGGCCAGACTTTATTGCCCGTCTGCCAGCCAAACTGCCGATCACCGTGGTGCGTAACAAAGCGGATATTACCGGTGAGACGCTGGGCCTTAGCGAAGTAAATGGCCACTCACTGGTTCGCCTCTCCGCGCGTACCGGTGAAGGCGTTGACGTACTGCGTAATCATCTCAAACAGAGCATGGGCTTTGAAACCAATATGGAAGGCGGCTTCCTGGCCCGTCGTCGTCACCTGCAGGCGCTGGCAGAAGCGGCGGAGCATCTCGAGCAGGGTAAAGCCCAACTGCTCGGAGCATGGGCCGGAGAATTGCTGGCTGAGGAGCTACGCCTGGCGCAGCAGAACCTCAGTGAGATCACCGGAGAATTTACCTCCGACGATCTGCTGGGACGGATTTTCTCCAGCTTCTGTATTGGTAAGTAACGTTGTGTTGCCCGGTGGCGCGATGCTAACCGGGCCTACAGGCCCCGTAGGCCGGATAAGGCATTTACGCCGCCATCCGGCAACAACTATTTCCCATGTGGAAATCACTGTTGTCCAAATGGCAACTCGTGCAGTTGACTCTCTGACCGTATGCTTAGCGCCACATTTCTTATGAGGTCGCTATGACACGCTTTCTAATCTGCAGTTTCGCCCTGGTTCTTCTTTATCCTGCCGGTATTGATATGTATCTGGTGGGGCTGCCCCGTATTGCTGCCGATTTACAGGCCAGCGAGGCGCAACTGCATATCGCGTTTTCGGTTTATCTGGCAGGAATGGCGACGGCGATGCTGTTCGCCGGTAAAATTGCCGACCAGTCAGGTCGCAAACCGGTCGCCATAGTCGGCGCACTCATCTTTATTTTCGCCTCTGCGCTATGTTCTTTCGCCGAAAGCGGTACGCCATTCCTCATAGGTCGTTTTATTCAGGGCGTAGGTGCGGGCTGTTGCTACGTGGTGGCTTTCGCTATCCTGCGCGATACGCTCGACGATCGCCGCCGGGCGAAGGTACTGTCGCTGTTGAACGGAATTACCTGTATTGTGCCGGTATTGGCTCCAGTGATGGGGCATCTGATCATGCTCAAATACCCGTGGCAGAGCCTGTTCTACACGATGATGGGAATGGGTGTGGCTGTTTGCCTGCTGTCGGTGTTTGTCCTGCGAGAATCGCGCCCAGCAACGCTTATGGCGACGACGGAAAAGAACCACACAACCGAATCACTGGTAAACCGCTTTTTCTTAAGCCGTCTGGCCATTACCACCCTCAGCGTATCGGTGATCCTGACCTTCGTGAACACGTCTCCGGTGCTGCTGATGGAAGTGATGGGCTTCGACCGTGGTGAGTACGCCACCACGATGGCCATGACCGCAGGCATCAGTATGGCGGTCTCTTTCTCTACGCCATTTGCTCTGAGCGTATTTAAGCCTCGCGTTCTGATGCTGACCTCACAGGTGCTATTTCTGTGTGCCGGCGTGGTGTTAACCCTTGCCACTTCACACGCAGTAACGCTTTTCGGGCTGACGTTAATCTGCGCTGGATTCTCGGTCGGCTTCGGTGTTGCGATGAGCCAGGCGCTTGGGCCGTTCTCGCTGCGCGCGGGCGTCGCCAGCTCGGCATTAGGTATTGCCCAGGTTTGCGGTTCCTCGCTGTGGATTTGGCTGGCGGCGGTTCTTGGCCTTGATGCGCTGAATATGCTGATCGGGATTCTGATTGGCTGTAGCATAGTGAGTATCATGCTGATTATCACTGTTGCACCTAACCGGTCCGCGCCAACTCATGAAGAAATCCCTCAGCAGTCTTGATCTTAATTTATTGCTCTGTCTGCAGCTGTTGATGCAGGAACGCAGCGTCACTAAAACCGCCAAACGGATGAACGTCACACCGTCGGCGGTCAGTAAGTCGCTGTCGAAGCTGCGGACCTGGTTTGATGATCCCTTGTTTGTGAACACCCCGCTGGGGCTATCGCCGACGCCGCTGATGGTCAGCATGGAGCAGAGCCTTGCTGAATGGATGCAGATGGGCAATCAGTTGCTCGATAAGCCGCACCATGAGTCTCCACGCGGGCTGAAGTTTGATCTGGCGGCCGAAACGCCGTTAGTGATGATCATGTTCAATGTGCTCTCCCAGCAGATTTATCAGCGCTATCCCCAGGCAACAATCAAAATACGCAACTGGGACTATGATTCGCTGGATGCCATTATTCGCGGTGAAGTGGATATTGGCTTTACCGGGCGCGAAAGCCATCCGCGCTCGCGCGAACTGCTGAGTTTGTTGCCATTGTCGATCGACCATGAAGTGCTGTTTTCCGATCTGCCCTGCGTCTGGCTACGTGAAGATCATCCCGCACTGCAGGAAGAGTGGAATCTGGACACCTTTCTGCGCTATCCGCACATCAGCATTAGCTGGGAGCAAAGCGATACATGGGCGCTGGATGAAGTCCTGCAAGAAATGGGACGCGCACGCAATATCGCGTTATGTCTGCCCGGTTTTGAGCAATCGCTGTTTATGGCCGCGCAGCCGGATCACGCGCTGATAGCCACCGCACCGGTCTATTGCCAGCGTTATAACCAACTCCACCAGCTTCCACTCGTTGCACGGCCAATGCCATTTGATACGGCGCAACTGGAAAAAATGCGCGTACCGTTCACTCTTCTTTGGCATAAACGCAACAGCCACAATCCTAAGATCGTCTGGCTAAAAGACACGATCAAGGCGCTTTATCGCGATATCTCCTGACGATCCTTCATTTTGGTGTTGCTAAATCGACCATTCTGGCAACAGAAATGTAAATATCGCGTAATGTCTCCCATTTTCGCTTAGTTTTTGGGCAGCAAAGCCTGCCCGGAAGCCGTGTAAATGTTACTCTGGTAATAATCACGGACCATTAATCACGGAGCGACAAATGGCGACACATTTTGCCAGAGGGATTCTTACGGAGGGACACCTGGTTTCAGCTCGCCTCCCTTCTCCATGTCATATCGAAGCAAGAGGTCTACCCGCTCATCGCCGGACACGTTTCCTGGCTTCCCGAAGTCTTCTCGCTGAACTGATGTTTATGCTTTACGGCACCAGCACGCTGCCCGAAATTGTTACTCAGGCCAAAGGTAAGCCCGTTTTTCGCGATAAGAACCTGCCGGGTTTTTCGATTTCCTACGCCGGGAATATCGTCGGTGTTGTGCTAACAACTGAAGGAACGTGCGGCCTGGATATGGAACTTCAGCGGGCCACCCGCGGGTTTCATAATCCAAATTCAGCGGAAACGTGGCGCTTCTCCAGTAACGAAAACCTGTGGATCAATAACCAAAACGACCCCAACGAAGCACGCGCGCAGCTCATTACATTGCGCCAGAGCGTACTCAAACTCACTGGCGATGTGTGCAATGACGATCCGCGTGAGCTCCAGCTTTTACCCGGCGCAGGGCGCCTGAAATGTGCCCATGTGGCGCAGGTTGAAGCCATTTGCGATGCGGAAGATGTACTGGTGTGGTCAGTTGCAGTTACGCCAACCATTGAAAAACTCAAGGTTTGGGAGTTTGATGGTAAACAGGACTGGAAAAGTTTGCCTGATATCCAGACTCGCGCCAATGAGCCAACGGGTCGTCTGATCCGGTTCTCTCAATTATGTGCAGCGAAGAGCCATACGCTTTGATTTAACCTTCATGATGAAACAGGAGTCACCATGTCTGAAACATTGAATGTTGTTACGTTACTGGGAAGTCTGCGCAAAGGTTCGTTTAATGGAATGGTTGCCCGTACGCTGCCCAAGATTGCTCCAGCGGGAATGGAAGTGAACGCGCTGCCGTCGATTGGTGATATCCCTCTGTACGATGCCGACCTCCAACAGGAAGAAGGTTTTCCGGCCAGCGTAGAAGCACTGGCTGAGCAAATCAGAAAGGCTGACGGTGTCGTCATCGTCACACCTGAATATAACTATTCTGTTCCGGGCGGACTGAAGAACGCCATCGACTGGCTGTCCCGCCTGCCCGATCAGCCATTATCGGGTAAGCCGGTGCTGATCCAGACCAGTTCTATGGGCGCTATTGGCGGCGCGCGCTGCCAGTATCATCTGCGTCAGATCCTGGTATTCCTCGACGCCATGGTAATGAACAAGCCGGAATTTATGGGCGGCGTCATTCAGAATAAAGTAGACCCGCAGACAGGTGAAGTGATCGACCAAAGCACGCTGGACCATCTGACCGGTCAACTGACCGCATTTGGCGACTACATTCAGCGCGTGAAAGCGTAAAAGAAAAAGCCCGGCGATATGCCGGGCTTGTTGATATATGGGCAAATAAACAGCGATTAGTGCGCGTCGATAAACACAATCTTCAGCACAAACAGCAGCGCGACAATGATGACGCACGGGCTGAGATCGCGGAAACGTCCGGTACCAATCTTCATCACGCAGTAAGAAATAAAGCCCAGCGCAATACCTTCGGTAATTGAGAAGCTAAAGGGCATCATCACGGCGGTAATAAACGCCGGAACCGCTTCTGTCAGGTCATCCCACTTAACGCGCGACAGGCTTGATGTCATCAGGACGCCAACGTAAATCAGCGCACCAGCGGCTGCATAACCCGGTACCATCCCCGCAAGCGGCGACAGGAAGATAACCAGCAAGAACAGCAGGCCAACGACCACGGCGGTCAGACCGGTACGTCCACCGACCGAAACCCCGGAAGAAGATTCGATATACGCAGTAACGGAAGAAGTCCCGATAAACGCCCCGGTAACCGACGACACGCTATCCACATACAGCGCTTGCTTCATGCGCGGGAATTTGCCCTTCGCATCCGCCAGACCGGCTTTATCCGTAACGCCAATCAGCGTACCGGAGGAGTCGAACAGGTTAACCAGCATGAAAGAGAAAATCACACCCGCCAGGCCAATGTTAAACGAACCGGCCAGGTCGACATGTCCGATAACGGACATCACGCTCGGTGGCGCAGAAACGATACCGTTGTAATGGACATCGCCCAGCATCCAGCCCAGTAGCGTGGTTACAATGATAGAAATCAGCACCGCTGCGTGAATGTTACGTGACGCCAGAATCGCGATGATAAAGAAGCCCAGGATACCGAGCAGTACGCTGTGGGACGTCAGGTTACCGATAGACACCAGCGTGTCTTTGTTGGCGACGATAACACCGGCGTTTTTCAGCCCCATCATGCCGATGAACAGACCAATACCGCTGGTGATCCCCACACGCAGGCTAACCGGGATATTGGCAATCATCCAGTAACGAACGCGGAAAATCGTCAGCAGCAGCAGACCAACAGCGCCCCAGAAGATAGCGCCCATACCAATCTGCCATGACAGCCCCATCGCGCCAACGACCACGAAAGCGAAGAATGCGTTCAGGCCCATAGCAGGCGCAAGTGCGACCGGCAGGTTGGCAAACAGGCCCATCAGGATGCTACCAAATGCAGCAATAAGGCAGGTGGTAACAAAGACAGCGCTGGTATCCATGCCAGCCACGCCAAGAATTTGCGGGTTAACAAAAACGATATACACCATCGTCAGGAAGGTCGTTAAACCGGCGATCACTTCGGTCCGTGCCGTCGTGCCATGTTCGCGCAGTTTGAACACGCGTTCCAGCATCCCCTGGCCAGAAGCCTGGGTTGTGTGTTGTTGACTCATTATCAATTTCCGAACAAGGAGGGAAAATTCGTCGCTATCCTATACCAAAATGCGACAATAGGGTTGGGTTATGAGCAACTTTTTTCATTGATTTTGCTTATACGGCAACGATTGCGTCGCCCAATAATGCATTACGAAAACGTTAAACTTGTTAAAACGGAAATGACATGTCCCAGATAGAAGCCGTATTTTTTGACTGTGACGGTACCCTTGTCGACAGTGAAGTGATTTGTTCTCGCGCGTATGTCAGCATGTTCCAGGCGTTTGGCATTACGCTCGATCTTGAAGAAATTTTCAAACGCTTCAAGGGGGTAAAGCTGTACGAGATCATCGACATTATCAACGAAGAGCACGGTGTCGAACTGGCAAAAGCCGATTTAGAACCGGTTTACCGCGCTGAGGTCGCACGTCTGTTCGATACGGAACTGGAGGTGATTGCCGGTGCCAATGCGCTACTGGACAGCATGGCCGTACCAATGTGTGTGGTCTCTAACGGTCCAGTCAGCAAAATGCAGCATTCGCTGGGTAAGCTGGGCATGTTGCACCATTTCCCTGATTTACTGTTCAGCGGCTACGATATTCAGCGTTGGAAGCCCGATCCGGCCCTGATGTTCCATGCGGCGAAAGCGATGGACGTTAACGTTGAGAACTGCATTCTGGTTGATGATTCCAGCGCAGGTGCGCAGGCGGGGATTGCCGCCGGGATGGAAGTGTTCTACTTCTGCGCCGATCCGCATAACAAACCGATCGATCATCCAAAAGTGACGACGTTTACCGAACTGGCACAGTTGCCGGAATTGTGGAAAGCGCGGGGTTGGAATATCGTCGAATAAACAGTAGGCCCGATAAGCAAAGCGCCATCAGGCGAATGGCGCAGAATGCCGGATGCGGCGTAACACCTTATCCGGCCTACAATAGCGATGCCGGGGGATCCCGGCGAACGCAACAAGCTGCTTATTCCTTCGGATCTTTGCCCGCCAGCAGCTTATCCAGCTCATCCCCGCCCACGTGACGGAAGTCTTGTCCCTTCACGAAGTAGAAGATGTATTCGCAGATATTCTGGCAGCGGTCACCGATACGTTCGATGGAACGTGCGCAGAACAGCGCGGTCAGCACGCTTGGAATGGTACGTGGGTCTTCCATCATATAGGTCATCAGCTGACGCACGATGCCTTCATATTCCTGGTCAACTTTCTTATCTTCGCGATAAATACGCACTGCTTCGTCCAGATCCATACGCGCAAACGCATCCAGCACGTCATGCAGCATTTGTACGGTGTGGCGGCCCAGTGATTCAAGGCTTACCAGCAGCGGCTGGTGCTGTTGCGAGAACTTCTCCAGCGCGGTACGGCAAATTTTGTCCGCCACGTCGCCAATACGTTCCAGCTCAGCGATGGTTTTGATAATCGCCATCACCAGACGCAGGTCGCTCGCTGTCGGTTGACGCTTGGCGATGATACGCACGCAGGCTTCGTCGATCGCCACTTCCATCATGTTGACGTTCTTATCGCCTTCAATGACGCGTTTTGCCAGCTCGCTGTCCTGGTTGTGCATCGCCGTGATTGCATCAGAAAGCTGCTGCTCGACCATGCCGCCCATGGTCATCACCTGGGTACGGATGCTTTCCAGCTCTGCATTGAACTGGCCGGAAATATGTTTATTAAGGTTAAGGTTATCCACAACAAGCTCCTGAATCAGCCGTAACGACCGGTGATGTAATCTTCAGTTTGTTTCTTCGCGGGCTTGGTGAACAGATCGTCCGTGTTGCTGAACTCAATCAACTCGCCCAGGTACATAAATGCCGTGTGATCGGAACAACGCGCAGCCTGCTGCATGTTGTGGGTAACGATAACGACGGTGTAATCCTCTTTCAGCTCAGTGATCAGCTCTTCGATACGCCCGGTAGAAATAGGGTCGAGCGCTGAACATGGCTCATCAAGCAGAAGCACTTCCGGGCGAATGGCGATACCACGCGCAATACACAGACGCTGCTGCTGACCACCCGAGAGAGAGTACCCGCTCTGGTGTAATTTATCTTTGGTTTCGTTCCACAATGCGGCCTTGGTCAATGCCCACTGCACACGCTCGTCCATATCCGCACGCGAGAGTTTCTCAAACAGACGTACGCCAAAAGCAATGTTGTCGTAGATGGACATCGGGAACGGCGTCGGCTTCTGGAATACCATGCCCACTTTGGCACGCAGCAGAGCGATATCCTGGGTATTGGTGAGAATATTGTCGCCATCCAGCAGGATTTCACCTTCCGCACGCTGCTCCGGGTACAGTTCAAACATTTTGTTGAACGTACGCAGCAGCGTCGATTTACCACAGCCTGACGGCCCGATAAACGCCGTTACCTGGTTTTTAGCAATATCCAGGTTGATGTTCTTCAGGGCATGGAATTTGCCATAGTAGAAGTTCAAATCACGAACCTGAATCTTACCCGGGGCAGTATCAACCATACTCATTTCAATCTCTTCCTCATCCGGCGCCGCATCAGCCACGCCGTAAAAATTAACCGTGTTTCTTCTTCGCGAAAATGACGCGCGCCAGAATGTTCAGCAGCAGTACGCACAAGGTAATAATCAGTACCCCGGCCCAGGCCAGTTGCTGCCACTCAGCAAACGGGCTCATCGCAAACTTAAAGATAGTGACCGGCAGGTTGGCGATAGGCTGCATCATGTCGGTGCTCCAGAACTGATTGGAGAGCGACGTAAACAGCAGCGGAGCCGTTTCACCTGCGATACGAGCAATCGCTAACAGAACGCCTGTAATGATCCCCGAGACAGACGCCTTCAGGGTGATTGCAGAAATCATCTTCCATTTCGGCGTACCCAGTGCATAGGCAGCTTCACGCAGGCTATCCGGCACCAGCTTGAGCATGTTCTCCGTGGTACGAATAACAATGGGCACCTGCAGCAGCGCCAGCGCGATAACGCCCGCCCAGCCAGAGAAGTGTTCCATTTTTGCGACCACAATGGTGTAAACGAACAGACCGACTACGATTGATGGCGCAGACAGCAGAATGTCATTGATAAAGCGGATAACCTCAGCCAGCCAGGACTTACGTCCGTACTCTGCCAGGTAGATACCCGCCATAATGCCAAGCGGTGTACCAAACACGGTCGCCCACAGAATTAACAGTCCGCTACCGGCCAGGGCGTTCGCCAGACCACCACCCGCTGTATTCGGCGGAGGCGTCATTTCGGTGAACAGCGCCAGCGACATACCGTCAATACCACGGGTGATCGTGGACATCAGGATCCAAATGAGCCAGAACAGTCCGAACGCCATGGTCGCCATAGAGAGCGTCAGCGCGATGCGGTTCTTCAGACGGCGACGTGCCTGCATTTTACGGCGGGACTCCGCCAGCGCAGTGGTGTTTTGCATTTCAAGCGTAGCCATTAGCGTGCCCCCTCGTTCTTCGCAAGGCGCATGATCATGAACTTAGACGCCGCCAGTACGATGAAGGTGATCACAAACAGAATCAGACCCAGTTCCATCAACGCAGCAACGTGCAGGCCAGATTCCGCTTCGGCAAATTCATTCGCCAGCGCAGAGGTAATACTGTTGCCCGGCATGTACAGCGAGGCACTATCGAGCTGGTAGGTGTTACCAATGATAAAGGTGACCGCCATGGTTTCACCCAGCGCGCGGCCCAGACCCAGCATCACACCGCCGATCACACCATTTTTGGTGAACGGCAGGACGATACGCCAGATAACTTCCCAGGTGGTACAGCCGATGCCGTAGGCTGACTCTTTCATAAGCACCGGCGTTTGTTCGAACACATCACGCATAACCGCAGCAATGTACGGAATGATCATGATAGCGAGGATCACACCAGCCGCCAGAATACCGATACCAAACGCCGGGCCAGCGAACAGTGCGCCAACAAACGGAATGTTGGAAAGGATGTTTCCGACCGGCTCCTGGAAGTACGTCGCAAACAGCGGGGCAAAGATAAACAGGCCCCACATGCCGTATACGATACTCGGAATTGCTGCCAGCAGTTCAATAGCGATACCCAGCGGACGACGCAGCCAACCGGGTGCAAGTTCAGTCAGGAACAGCGCAATGCCGAAACTCACCGGAACGGCAATCAGCAATGCAATAAACGAGGTGACCAGCGTACCGTAAATCGGTACCAGCGCGCCGTAGATATCGTTCGGCGCATCCCAGTCTTTGGTCCACAAAAAGGAGAAACCAAATTTCTGTATGCTTGGCCAGGAGGAGATAACCAGAGAGACAATAATGCCACCCAACATCAATAGCACAATCAGCGCAGCCAGTTTTACCAGCGCGCTGAATATCATGTCACCCTTTTTACCCGGTGGGTTAAAAGCAGGCTTGGTTGCAGCCATAAATCACTCTTTAAGTTAAACGCGTTTACGAAATTGCCCTGCCGGATGGCGCTACGCTTATCCGGCCTACAAATTGGGCCTACAGTCGGAACTGTAGGGCGGATAAGCGTAGCGCCATCCGCCAACTCGTTAAAGATATTCTATTAGTACAGCGCTTTACCGCTGCTGTCTTTCACGTTGGTCTTCCATGCAGCACGAATCTGCTCAACCACGCTGTCCGGCAGGCTGGCGTAATCCAGGTCATTAGCCTGTTTGCCACCATTTTTATATGCCCAATCGAAGAATTTCAGCACTTCAACGCCCTGCTCAGGCTTCTTCTGCTCTTTATGGACCAGGATGAAGGTGGTGGAAGTGATTGGCCACGCATCGTCACCTTTCTGGTTCGTCAGATCCTGAGCGAAGGTTTTGCTCCAGTCAGCGCCTTTAGCGGCGTTGGCAAAGTTTTCTTCGGTCGGGCTTACCGGTTTACCATCAGCAGAGACCAGCTTGGTGTACGCCAGGTTGTTCTGCTTAGCGTAAGCGTACTCAACGTAACCGATAGAACCCGGCAGACGCTGTACGAACGCGGCGATACCGTCGTTACCTTTACCGCCCAGACCGGTCGGCCAGTTAACGGTAGAGCCGGAACCAATTTTAGATTTCCACTCTTCGTTCACTTTCGCCAGGTAGCTAGTGAAGACGAAGGAAGTACCAGAACCATCAGCGCGACGCACAACGGCGATATTTTGCGAAGGCAGCTTCAGACCTGGGTTCAGTTTGGTGATGGCTTCGTCATCCCACTTCTTAATTTTACCGAGGTAGATGTCGCCCAGCGTTTTACCGTCAAGCACCAGCTCGCCGGATTTCAGTCCAGGGATATTCACCGCCAGCACCACACCGCCGATAACGGTCGGGAACTGGAACAGGCCTTCTTGTGCCAGTTTCTCGTCAGACAGCGGTGCATCAGAAGCGCCGAAATCAACGGTATTGGCCGTAATTTGTTTTACACCACCGGAGGAGCCGATACCCTGGTAGTTTACTTTGCTACCGGTCTCTTTCTGATAGGTATCTGCCCATTTGGCATACACTGGCGCAGGGAAGGTTGCACCTGCACCTGTCAGGCTCGCTGCTGCAAACGCAGAGAACGCGCTCATGGATAAGGTCGCGGCGACAACAGTTGCGACAGTGGTACGCATAACTTTCATAATGTCTCCTGCACGGTTTTCGTAAATCGTTGTTTGAGTTGCTACTGTGAGCAAAATAGGACAAACAGGTGACAGTTAAATGTACGAAATATGACAGTTTTATGACAATGAAAAACACGGGAAGTTATTTGTCTAAAAATACATTTAAAACAAAACGTTAACCATTACCATGACAATAACATTTCGCTAAAATTTTCTTTTTATGACACTGCAAACAGTAGCTGAAGATGACGGTTTGTCACATAAAACAGGCGGGATAATTGATTAAAAACAGAACAAGTTTAAAAAAATGCCCCGCTCATAGCAGGGCATTTTCAGTTCAGTTAGGTACGGATTACTCTACGGTAACCGACTTCGCCAGGTTACGCGGCTGATCCACGTCGGTGCCTTTAATCAGCGCCACATGATACGCCAGCAGCTGCAGCGGAACGGTATAGAAGATCGGTGCAATCACCTCTTCCACATGCGGCATCTCAATGATGTGCATATTTTCGCTGCTGGTAAAGCCAGCATCCTGGTCAGCAAAGACGTACAGTTGACCACCACGGGCGCGAACTTCTTCAATGTTGGACTTCAGTTTTTCCAGCAGTTCGTTGTTCGGCGCAACCACGATAACCGGCATATCGGCATCAATCAGCGCCAGCGGACCGTGTTTCAGTTCGCCTGCGGCATATGCTTCAGCGTGAATATACGAGATCTCTTTCAGCTTCAGCGCGCCTTCCAGCGCAATCGGGTACTGATCGCCACGGCCCAGGAACAGCGCATGGTGTTTATCAGAGAAACCTTCAGCCAGAGCGGCAATGCGTTTGTCCTGAGACAGCATCTGCTCAATACGGCTCGGCAGCGCCTGCAGACCGTGAACGATTTCCTGCTCAATAGCCACATCCAGGCCTTTCAGACGAGACAGTTTCGCCACCAGCATCAGCAGAACGGTCAGCTGAGTGGTAAATGCTTTCGTGGAGGCCACGCCGATTTCGGTACCGGCATTGGTCATCATCGCCAGGTCGGATTCGCGCACCAGAGAAGAGCCCGGTACGTTACAAATAGCCAGCGAACCCAGATAGCCCAACTCTTTGGATAAGCGCAGACCCGCCAGGGTATCTGCCGTTTCACCAGACTGGGAAAGAGTGATCATCAGGCTGTTACGACGCACGGCGGATTTGCGATAGCGGAATTCGGAAGCAATTTCGACATCACAAGGAATGCCAGCCAACGATTCAAACCAGTAGCGGGACACCATACCGGAGTTGTACGACGTACCGCAGGCGATAATCTGGATATGCTCAACCTGAGACAGCAGCTCGTTGGCATGCGAACCCAGCTCGCTTAAATCCACTTCACCGTGGCTGATACGGCCGGTCAGCGTGTTTTTAATTGCGTTCGGCTGTTCGTAGATCTCTTTCTGCATGTAGTGGCGATAAATACCTTTTTCGCCCGCATCGTATTGCAGATTAGATTCGATATCCTGACGTTTAACTTCCGCGCCAGACTTGTCGAAAATAGAGACCGAACGACGGGTTACTTCCGCGATGTCGCCCTCTTCCAGGAAGATGAAGCGACGGGTTACCGGCAGCAGTGCCAGCTGATCGGAAGCGATAAAGTTCTCACCCATACCCAGACCAATCACCAGCGGGCTGCCAGAACGGGCCGCCAGCAGGGTTTCCGGGTTACGGGTATCCATGATCACCGTGCCGTAGGCACCGCGCAGCTGCGGAATAGTACGCAGCACGGCTTCACGTAACGTACCACCCTGTTCCAGCTCCCAGTGCACCAGGTGAGCAATTACTTCGGTGTCGGTTTCAGAAACAAAGGTGTAGCCACGCGTTTTCAACAGCTCACGCAGTGGTTCATGGTTTTCAATGATGCCGTTATGCACCACAACAATGTGTTCAGAAACATGGGGATGCGCGTTCGCTTCTGAAGGTTCACCGTGTGTCGCCCAGCGGGTGTGAGCAATACCAGTACCACCATGCAGCGGATGTTCTTCCGCAGCAGCAGTCAGCATCTGCACTTTACCCAGACGACGCAGACGGGTCATGTTGCCTTCAGCATCGACAACGGCCAGACCAGCAGAGTCATAACCACGATATTCCAGACGACGTAAACCTTCGAGAAGGATTTCAGCTACATCACGCTGCGCGATAGCGCCAACAATTCCACACATATTTTTTGATTCCGAATTTAGGCATTAGCCTGTCGTTGTCGGTCAACCTGATACCCGTATTTCGGGCGCCCCGAGCCTTGTAGAGAGTGGGGTTATTTTTATAGGTACTGCTTGTTGAGCGGAGGATTATATTATCCCCTCATCTCTTGTCTGCCTGATGGCGCTCACGCTTATCAGGCCTACAGAACGTCACCGCACGTAGGCCGCCATCCGGCAAAAATAAATTACTTCTTCTTCACCGGACGCTGCCAGCCCTGTTTATGGACCTGAGGTACACGGCTTAATACCAATTCGTTATCGGCGACATTACGCGTTACGGTGGTTCCTGCGGCAATCGTCGCACCTTTACCCACGGTGACAGGTGCCACCAGCTGAGTATCAGAACCCACAAACACATCATCACCAATAATGGTTTTAAACTTATTGGCACCATCGTAGTTGCAGGTGATCGTACCCGCGCCGATATTCACATTATCGCCAATTTCCGCATCGCCCAGATAGGTCAAATGACCAGCTTTAGAGCCTTTACCCAGACGCGCTTTTTTCATTTCGACGAAGTTACCCACGTGTGCGCCTTCCTGCAGCTCAGCACCCGGGCGCAGACGCGCGAATGGACCGATGGTGCAAGCGGCTTCCAGATGGGCATCTTCCACCACACTGTACGGGCTAAGCTCACAACCCTCACCAATCACGCTGTTTTTGATGATACAGCCAGCGCCAATCTTGACGCGATCCCCAACGGTTACGTTACCTTCAATGATAACGTTAGTATCAATTTCAACATCGCGCCCGTGAATCAGCGTACCGCGGAGATCAAAACGTGCAGGATCGCGCAGCATCACGCCCGCCAGCAGCAGTTTTTCTGCCTGCTCAGACTGATAAACACGTTCCAGACGGGATAACTGAAGGCGGTTATTTACCCCTTCCGTTTCACTGATTCGTGCCGGATGAACTGCCGCAATTTCACGTCCTTCCTGATACGCCATCGCGATGATATCGGTGATGTAGTATTCACCCTGCACGTTGTTGTTGGTCAGTTTAGACAGCCAACGCTTCATGTCAGCGCCGTTGGCAATCAGAATGCCAGTGTTGATTTCCTGGATTTGACGCTGCTCGTCGGTTGCATCTTTATGCTCAACAATACCAGTAACTTTGCCGTTATCACGGGTAATACGCCCATAGCCGGATGGGTCGTCCAGTTTTACCGTTAACAAACCGATACCACCCTGCGGTTTGGCTTCACGCAGGCGACGTAAGGTATCGGTAGAGATCAGCGGCACATCGCCATAGAGCATTAAAATGTCTTCATCATCACTAAAGAATGGCGCCGCCTGCTGCATTGCATGGCCGGTACCCAACTGCTCAGCCTGCAGAACCCAATTCAGATTGCCATCTTTCAGCGTTTGCTTAAGCAGATCGCCACCGTGTCCGTAGACAAGGTGTACATGAGTCGCACCTATTTCATTAGCTGCATCAATGACATGCTGAACCATCGGCTTTCCTGCGAGGGTGTGCAGCACTTTAGGAAGATCGGAATACATACGCGTGCCTTTGCCTGCGGCAAGGATCACAACGCTCATAGCATTATTCAACATACACGTCCTGACTGTAATTTGAGAACGAATTTATACCGTTTCACATTGAAAATACTACATTTTTTTCAGCGTGAAATGGACCGAAGATAAAACGTTCAACAGGGGGGATTCCCCATCTGATAACTCACTATTTTCGTCTATATCTGCGTCTTTTGTCTCCCAAAAACCAGGAGTCTGCTCTTATTAAAGCCTTAGGTTAATGTTTTTGCTATTTTTTTACCGCATGAATAAAGCATTACATCAGCATAGTACGATTTTATTTATGTGATTCAGTGAGAAGCAGAAAAACGGGTTGGGAAAATTGAGGGGAGGAATGATAGAGAACAAATGATACAGCGAAGGAGGAGGGATTTAATGACGATGACGCTAGCTGATAAACCGCATTAAGCTTCGCGCCACAGAGCTGGCGGGGAAAGACTAAAAACTCATATTGCTGAACAGGGCGATGATTTTGTTGATCAATTTCATGTTGGTATCTCTTTTTTTATCTGAGTTCATTATGTGACATACATCACATAAAAAAGAGTCTACGCCTCATTTTTTAACCAATCAATATTTTTATGATCTAAATCACGAAATAATAAAACTGCTATTTATTTACATATTTCCTGTAACCAAGCCATAAAAAAAGCCAGCCTGGAAACCAGACTGGCCTTTGTGCTTTTCAAGCCGGTGTTACATCGCTTTTTTGGTCAACTCGATAACGCGCAGTTTCGCGATCGCTTTGGCCAGTTCCGCAGATGCCTGAGCGTAATCCACGTCACCATGAGAGCTCTTGATATGCTCTTCAGCCTTACGCTTCGCTTCCAGGGCTCTCGCTTCATCGAGATCCTGTCCGCGAATCGCGGTATCAGCCAGTACGGTCACACTGCCAGGCTGCACTTCAAGAATGCCGCCGGACAGATAGATAAACTCTTCATGACCGAACTGTTTAACGATGCGGATCATACCAGGCTTAATGGCGGTGAGCAGCGGGGCGTGACCCGGGAAAATACCCAGTTCACCTTCACTACCCGTTACCTGGATTTTCTCGACCAGACCAGAGAACATTTGTTGCTCTGCGCTGACGACGTCCAGGTGGTAAGTCATTGCCATATCACCCTCCGATTAAGGCGTTAAAGTTTTTTGGCTTTTTCCACGGCTTCGTCGATAGAACCAACCATGTAGAACGCCTGCTCTGGCAGGTGGTCGTATTCGCCTTCCATGATGCCTTTAAAGCCACGGATGGTGTCTTTCAGGGAAACGTATTTACCCGGAGAACCGGTGAATACTTCCGCAACGAAGAACGGCTGGGACAGGAAGCGCTGGATCTTACGCGCACGTGCTACCACCAGTTTATCTTCTTCAGACAGTTCATCCATACCCAGGATGGCGATGATGTCTTTCAGTTCCTGATAACGCTGCAGCAGGGACTGTACGCCACGCGCTGTGTCGTAGTGTTCCTGACCAACAACCAGCGGATCCAACTGACGGCTGGTGGAGTCCAGCGGGTCAACTGCCGGGTAGATACCCAGAGAAGCGATCTGACGGCTCAGTACCACGGTTGCATCCAAGTGAGCAAAGGTGGTTGCTGGGGACGGGTCAGTCAAGTCATCCGCAGGTACGTATACCGCCTGAACGGAGGTGATAGAACCGGTTTTGGTAGAGGTGATACGTTCCTGAAGAACACCCATCTCTTCCGCCAGGGTCGGCTGGTAGCCTACCGCTGATGGCATACGACCCAGCAGTGCAGATACTTCTGTACCGGCCAGGGTGTAACGGTAGATGTTATCAACGAACAGCAGAACGTCACGACCTTCGTCACGGAACTTCTCAGCCATGGTCAGACCGGTCAGTGCAACGCGCAGACGGTTTCCCGGCGGCTCGTTCATCTGGCCATATACCAGGGACACTTTGTCCAGTACGTTGGAGTCGGTCATTTCGTGGTAGAAGTCGTTACCCTCACGAGTACGTTCACCTACGCCCGCAAACACGGAGTAACCGGAGTGTTCGATCGCGATGTTACGGATCAGCTCCATCATGTTTACGGTTTTACCTACACCCGCACCACCGAACAGACCGACTTTACCGCCCTTAGCGAACGGACACATCAGGTCGATAACTTTGATGCCGGTTTCCAGCAGTTCCTGAGAGCTGGACAGCTCTTCGTAGGAAGGTGCTGCGCGGTGGATAGCCCAACGCTCTTCTTCACCGATATCGCCTTTCATGTCGATCGGGTGACCCAGGACGTTCATGATACGACCCAGGGTTGCTTTACCTACCGGGACTTCGATCGGGTGTTCGAGGTCTTTAACTTCCAGACCACGACGCAGACCGTCGGAAGAACCCATGGCGATGGTACGTACGATACCGCCGCCGAGCTGCTGCTGAACTTCCAGCACCAGGCTCTCTTTACCATTCATAACCTCAAGAGCATCGTACACGCGCGGTACGGCATCCTGAGGGAATTCGACGTCAACCACGGCGCCGATTACCTGGACAATTTTTCCAGTAGCCATCTTGAATCCTCTACGAATTAACCTGGTTATACCGCGGATGCACCACCGACGATTTCGGTGAGTTCCTGAGTAATGCTGGCCTGACGAGCTTTGTTGTATACCAACTGCAGCTCTTTAATCAGGCTGCCGCCATTGTCGGTCGCGGCTTTCATCGCCACCATACGTGCGGCCTGCTCGCTGGCCAGGTTTTCTACCACGCCCTGATAAACCTGAGACTCGACATAACGACGCAGCAAGGTATCCAGCAGCGCTTTCGGGTCTGGCTCATACAGGTAATCCCAAGATTTACGCTTCAATTCATCATCATCTGATGCCGGCAGAGGCAGCAGTTGAGTGATGGTTGGCGTCTGAGACATGGTGTTAATAAATTTGTTGCTGACAACGTACAGTTTGTCCAGACGACCTTCATCGTAGGCCTGCAGCATCACTTTAACCGGACCGATCAGTTCGGACAGGGAAGGGTTATCCCCCATGCCGGTTACCTGAGCGATCACGTTTCCGCCAACGGAGTTAAAGAAAGACACGCCCTTAGAGCCAATCATTGCGATATCGCACTGAACGCCTTTATCGGACCATGTTTTCATATCCGCCAGCAGCTTTTTGAACAGGTTAATGTTCAAGCCACCGCACAGACCACGGTCGGTCGACACCACCAGGTAGCCCACGCGTTTAACGTCGCGTTCTTCCAGGTAAGGGTGCTTATATTCCAGATTACCATTCGCAAGGTGACCAATCACTTTGCGCATGGTCTCTGCATAAGGACGGCTGGCCGCCATGCGATCCTGCGATTTACGCATTTTGGAAGCGGCGACCATCTCCATCGCTTTAGTGATCTTCTGCGTGTTCTGGACGCTTGCGATCTTACTACGTATCTCTTTTGCGCCGGCCATGAGCTTCTCCTCAATGCCTTGCGGTCCGCCCTAAAGCAGACCGCCAGACGTTACCAGGACTGGGTTGCCTTGAAGGAATCGAGGATAGCTTTCAGCTTGCCTTCGATTTCATCGTTATAGCCACCGGACTGGTTGATCTCTTGCATCAGCGGAGCGTGGTCACGGTCAACGTAAGCCAGCAGAGCGGCTTCGAAGCTACCGATTTTCGCCAGTTCCACATCTTCGAGGTAACCGCGTTCAGCCGCAAACAGCACCACACCCTGCTGTGCAACAGACATTGGCGCATACTGTTTCTGCTTCAGCAGTTCAGTTACTTTCTGACCATGGCTCAGCTGCTTACGAGTAGCTTCATCCAGGTCGGAAGCGAACTGAGAAAACGCTGCCAGTTCACGATACTGTGCCAGAGCGGTACGAATACCACCGGACAGTTTCTTGATGATCTTGGTCTGCGCTGCACCACCAACACGAGATACGGAGATACCCGGGTTAACTGCCGGACGAATACCGGAGTTAAACAGGTTAGTTTCCAGGAAGATCTGACCATCGGTAATGGAAATTACGTTGGTCGGAACGAACGCAGAAACGTCACCCGCCTGGGTTTCGATAATCGGCAGAGCGGTCAGGGAGCCGGTTTTACCTTTAACTTCACCATTGGTGAACTTCTCAACGTATTCCGCGTTTACGCGGGATGCGCGTTCCAGCAGACGGGAGTGGAGGTAAAATACGTCGCCCGGGAATGCTTCACGTCCTGGCGGACGACGCAGCAGCAGGGAAACCTGACGGTAAGCAACGGCCTGTTTAGACAGGTCATCGTAAACGATCAGTGCATCTTCACCGCGGTCACGGAAGTATTCGCCCATTGCGCAACCGGCATATGGTGCCAGGTATTGCAGTGCAGCAGATTCAGACGCGGTCGCCACAACAACGATGGTGTTGGACAGTGCGCCGTGTTCTTCCAGTTTACGAACCACGTTGGAAATGGTGGACGCTTTCTGGCCGATAGCCACGTACACACATTTGATGCCGGAATCACGCTGGTTGATGATGGCATCGATTGCCATCGCAGTTTTACCTGTCTGACGGTCACCGATGATCAGCTCACGCTGGCCACGACCGATTGGGATCATGGCATCAACAGATTTATAACCGGTCTGTACTGGCTGGTCGACGGACTGACGTTCGATTACGCCTGGTGCGATAACTTCGATTGGCGAGAAGCCATCGTTATCAACCGGACCTTTACCGTCAATCGGGGAACCCAGAGTGTTCACCACACGACCCAGCAGGCCACGGCCAACCGGAACTTCCAGAATACGACCCGTACACTTAACCTTCATGCCTTCGGCGAGGTCAGCGTATGGACCCATCACAACTGCACCTACGGAGTCGCGCTCCAGGTTCAGTGCGATAGCGTAACGGTTACCCGGCAGGGAAATCATCTCACCCTGCATACAATCGGCCAGGCCGTGAATGCGGATAACACCGTCACTTACAGAAACAATAGTACCTTCGTTGTGAGCTTCGCTCACAACATTGAACTGAGCAATGCGCTGCTTGATCAGTTCGCTGATTTCGGTGGAATTCAGTTGCATGCTCCAGTCCCCTTAAGACTGCAAGACGTCTGCAAGGCGCTCAAGACGGCCGCGTACGCTGCCATCAATGACCATATCACCCGCTCGGATGATTACGCCTGCCATTACAGACTTATCGATTTTGCAATTCAGCTTAACTTTGCGTGACAGACGTTTTTCCATCGCAGCACTAATCTTCGTAAGCTGTTCATCACTCAGTGCATTGGCAGAAGTGACTTCTACCTCAGAGATAGCCTCACTGGCTGCACGCAGGTGAATAAACTGCTCAAGAACATCCGGGAGCGCATTCAGACGGTTATTTTCAGCCATAACCCTAATCAGGTTTTGGCCGCTTTCGTCCAGCTGCTCACCGCACACGGCGATAAACGACTCAGCGAGCGTTTCCGGCGCCAGCGCGCCAGAGAGAAGCTCTGCCATTTGTTCGTTTTTTGTCACCTCAGCGGCGAACGTCAACATATCCTGCCAACGGTCAATGCTTTGGTGCTCAACGGCAAAGTCAAAAGCTGCTTTGGCGTAGGGGCGAGCTACCGTAATAAATTCAGACATCAGCCCCTCCCTCCTTACAGTTCAGCGACAAGTTTGTCCACGATGTCGCTATTAGCAGCTTCATCCACGGAACGTTCGATGATCTTCTCGGCGCCAGCAACAGCCAGGATAGCAACTTGCTTACGCAGCTCTTCGCGAGCACGTTTACGCTCGGCGTCAATTTCCGCCTGCGCCTGTGCCACGATTTTAGTACGTTCCTGCTCTGCTTCAGTTTTAGCTTCGTCCAGGATCTGAGCACGGCGTTTGTTCGCCTGCTCGATGATTACCTGAGCTTCCGCCTTCGCTTTTTTCAGCTGGTCGGTCGCGCTGGCCTTTGCAAGGTCAAGATCCTTATGTGCTCGTTCTGCAGAAGCAAGGCCGTCAGCAATTTCTTTTTGACGTTTTTCGATGGCAGCCATTAATGGCGGCCATACGTACTTCATGCAGAACAGAACGAACAGGACAAACGCGATGGCCTGGCCGAGGATTGTTGCGTTAAGATTCACAGCACAATGCCTCTATCTAGTTAACGTTCTGATATTGCTCTTAATTCAAGCAACGCTTACTACGCGACAGCAAACATCACGTACAGACCCAGACCTACAGCGATCATTGGGATTGCATCCACCAGACCCATAACGATAAAGAACTGAGTACGCAGCAGAGGAATCAGATCCGGTTGACGCGCTGCGCCTTCCAGGAATTTACCCCCGAGGATGCCGATACCGATCGCAGCACCGATTGCCGCCAGACCCATCATCACAGCGGCAGCAATGTACAGCAGATCCATATTCAGGTTTTCCATGACAGTCTCCAGTTTGTTTCAGTTAAAACGTAGTAGTGTTGGTAAATTAATGCTCTTCAGATGCCATCGACAGATAGACAATCGTCAGAACCATAAATATGAAGGCTTGCAGCGTGATAATCAGTATGTGGAAAATGGCCCAAGGCACATTCAGGATCCACTGTGACCACCACGGCAACAGACCAGCAATCAGAATGAAAATCAGCTCACCGGCATACATGTTGCCGAACAGTCGCAGACCAAGAGAGATTGGTTTGGACAGCAGGCTTACCCCTTCAAGGATTAAGTTGACAGGGATGAACGCCCAGTGATTGAACGGCTGCAGCGTCAACTCTTTCGCGAAGCCACCGATGCCTTTCATTTTGATGCTGTAGAACAGAATGAGGATAAATACGCCCAGCGCCATCGACAGGGTGATGTTCACGTCAGCAGACGGAACCACACGCAGAGCCGGTAGGCCAAAGATATGCTCACCGATGTACGGCAGCAGGTCGATAGGCAGCAAATCCATCAAGTTCATCAGGAATACCCAGACGAAAATCGTCAAGGCCAGCGGAGCAATCAGCTTGCTTTTGCCATGGTACATGTCTTTCACGCTACCATGCACAAAGCCGATTACCAGCTCAATCGCGGTCTGAAATTTACCTGGTACGCCGCTGGTCGCCTTTTTGGCTACGCTACGGAACATAAGCAGGAACAACAGACCCAGAACCACCGAGAAGAAAATGGAGTCAATATTGAGCGTCCAGAAGGTGGCTGGGGGGTTGTGCGGATCCACCAGCGAGAATGTACGTAGGTCCAACTGAAGGTTATTCAGATGGTGTCCTATGTAATCCTGCGGCGTCATATTTTCTGAAGCCATGATGCCTTTACCCTTTGTTGTTAATTACAGCCGGCGCCAGTATCTGAACCACCAGCACCAAAACCCACGTAACGATCAGCGGCATGAATACCGCTTTCAAAACAGCCAACGCCACCACCAACAACACCAGCATCGCTAATACCTTGAAGGCTTCGCCGAAAGCGAACGACCAGGCTACTCGGCCCTTCGCTGGTGTATGTACCTGGTGACGCCAGGCAAATATCATAAACAACACATTAGGCAGTAACACTGCCAATCCTCCACACAACGCGGAGATGCCCCAGAAAGGGTCTTTGAGGCTAAACAGCAATCCACTTGCTATTACAACCAGAAGCTGTGTGAGCAAAAGCTTACGAGCAACGTTTCGACTCAAGAGCGACATAGACATCACGTTTTTACTCCTGCTCCCTTCGAGGTATGCCGCGTGTCGTATAAAACGTTCTTTATGGCTTAGAGTCAAGCATCAAAAAGCGGACAAATTATACGGTGCGCCTTCGTGATTTCAAACAATAAGTAGCTAAAAAGTGAATAAATGTTTAAATATTTTTCGCTGCCCCACATTTATTACTTTTAGGCAAACTGTGAACGATCATGCAAAACTGCAAATGCCGCGAAAACACTGGCGTCAAAGCGTGCACCAGATCACATATTGAACATATTCACCTTCGCATAATTTATTTACGTGGCAATTGATGCCTTTTCATCTTTTTGATATTTAAGCGTAAAAATAGCCACTATTTCAAAAACAACGCCTAACAACAAAAAAACCGCTCATTGACATTTATAATAAAAAATTAACACGAACGGTGATTCTTACGTTCTATTTTTAGCAGACTGATATTTTCACAGCTGACTTGTTTCGCTTTTAACAAAAAACGGTACGTTATAGTTATGATGCAAAACCGTAAGGCACTAGTGAAATGTAACGACATTTAACCACACTATTACCTATGACTTTTAACACCTGAAAAGCCGTTTTTTCTCTATTTTTTTTGATAAAAATTAAATTTTGTTTGGCTTAATAACCACCAAATGACGTTCACCATCCAACTGCGGAACGCGTAATTTTTCGACGGACTCAACGCTGAATTCTGCTGGCAGCGAATCAATTTCATCTGCAGGCAACTGCCCTTTTAGCGCATAAAAACGCCCATTCTGGCCCGGCAAATGATGACACCAGCTCACCATATCATTGAGTGAAGCGAAAGCACGGCTAATCACCCCATCAAACGGCGGTTCTGAAGGAAATTCTTCAACACGGCTTTGCACTGGAGTGATGTTAGTAAGCGCAAGCTCATGCTGCACCTGACGCAAGAAACGAACACGTTTTCCCAGGCTATCGAGCAGTGTGAAATGCGCTTCAGGGCGCACGATAGAGAGCGGAATTCCCGGCAGGCCCGGTCCCGTACCTACATCGATAAAACGCTCACCCTTCAGATACGGTGCAACGACAATGCTGTCCAGAATATGGCGTACCAGCATTTCGTTGGGATCCCGCACCGACGTCAGGTTGTACGCTTTGTTCCATTTGTGCAGCATATCGACATACGCAATCAGCTGATTTTTCTGGTGATCGGTAAGAGAAATACCGGCATCAGCCAGCAGACGAGAGAGTTTGTTGAGCACGGTCGTTACCTGTTAATAATCAAATGCCCGATGCGCTTTCGCTTATCGGGCCTACAAATTTGTACGGCGGGCAAGCGAAGCGCCCCCGCCAAAATAGTGTTATCAAGCGCTGCGGCGCAGCATACCTTGTTTTTTCAGCCATACCAGCAGAATGGAGATGGCGGCAGGCGTTATGCCGGAAATACGCGATGCCTGACCGATCGAAACGGGTTTGTGATCGTTCAGCTTAGCGATAACTTCATTCGACAAGCCAGAGACCTGACGATAATCCAGCGTTGCAGGCAACAGGGTGTTTTCATTGCGCTGTTGTCTTTCAATTTCTTCCAGCTGACGGGCAATATACCCTTCGTATTTCACCTGAATCTCAACCTGTTCTGCGGCCTGAGCATCATCAAGCGCGGGTGCGAACGCAGATAAAGAGGTCAACTGAGCATAGGTCATATCCGGGCGACGCAGCAGATCTTCACCGCTCGCTTCACGGGACAGAGGTGTAGCCAGGTGAGCATTCACTTCTGCTGCGGACTCCGCTAACGGATTCACCCAGGTTGATTTAAGACGTTGGCGTTCCTGTTCGATACGCTCCAGTTTCTCGTTGAAGCGAGCCCAGCGCTCATCGTCCACCAGACCCAGTTCACGACCAATTTCGGTCAGACGCAGGTCGGCGTTATCTTCACGCAGCATCAAACGATATTCAGCGCGAGATGTGAACATACGGTACGGTTCTTTGGTACCCAGCGTACACAGGTCGTCCACCAGCACGCCAAGATAAGCCTGATCGCGACGCGGTGCCCAACCCTCTTTTTCGGCAGACAAGCGTGCGGCGTTCAGACCTGCCAACATGCCTTGTGCAGCGGCTTCTTCATAACCGGTTGTACCGTTAATCTGGCCCGCAAAGAACAGACCCTGGATGAATTTGCTTTCCAGAGTAGGTTTCAGGTCACGCGGATCGAAGAAATCATACTCAATCGCGTAGCCTGGGCGGACGATTCTGGCATTTTCCATCCCCTGCATGGAGCGGACAATTTGCATCTGCACATCGAACGGCAGGCTGGTGGAGATGCCATTCGGGTAAATTTCGTTAGAGGTCAGTCCTTCCGGTTCGAGGAAGATCTGATGCTGGTTACGATCGGCAAAGCGCATCACTTTGTCTTCGATCGACGGGCAGTAACGTGGGCCGATACCTTCGATCACGCCAGCGTACATTGGGCTACGATCGAGGTTATTGCGGATCACGTCATGGGTTTTCTCATTGGTATGCGTGATGTAACACGGCATCTGGCGTGGATGCTGAGAAGCATCGCCCAGGAATGAGAAGACCGGCATCGGGTTATCGCTGTTTTGCTGGCCGAGCACGCTGAAATCAATCGTGCGCGCATCGATACGCGGCGGTGTACCGGTTTTCAGGCGGCTGACGCGCAGCGGCAGTTCACGCAGACGGCGTGACAGCGGAATAGACGGCGGATCGCCAGCGCGGCCGCCGCTGTAGTTGTCCAGACCAATATGAATTTTGCCGTCGAGGAAAGTCCCCACGGTTAATACGACCGCTTTAGCACGGAACTTCAGTCCCATTTGGGTTACTGCACCCACAACGCGATCGTTTTCAACAATCAGATCTTCAACCGCCTGCTGGAAGATCATCAGGTTAGGTTGATTCTCCAGCGCAGTGCGTACCGCCTGACGATAGAGCACACGATCGGCCTGAGCTCGGGTAGCGCGAACGGCTGGCCCTTTGCTTGCGTTTAGTATCCTAAACTGAATGCCGGCATGGTCGATCGCTTTTGCCATCAATCCACCAAGCGCATCCACTTCTTTTACCAGGTGTCCCTTCCCAATACCGCCAATCGCCGGGTTGCAGCTCATCTGCCCCAGAGTGTCGATATTGTGTGTCAAAAGCAGAGTCTGTTGACCCATTCGCGCCGCGGCCATTGCGGCCTCGGTGCCTGCATGACCCCCGCCAATGATGATGACGTCAAAAGGATCCTGATAAAACATGGTAATTGCCTCGCATAACGCGGTGTGAAAATGGATTGAAGCCCGGGCCGTGGATTCTACTCAACTTTAGTCGATGGAGAAAGACCTGGGATCCTGGGTATTAAAAAGAAGATCTTTTTATTTAGAGATCTGTTTTATTGTGATCTCTTATTAGGATCGCACCTTTCTGTGGATAAGGACGATCCTTTAAGTAAGATCAACAGGTTGCTGAGGATCATTAGCTGTGAATGATCGGTGATCCTGGTCCGTATAAGCTGGGATCAGAATGAAGGGTTATACACAACTCAAAAACTGAACAACGGTTGTTCTTGGGATAACTACCGGTTGATCCAAGCTTTTAACCAGAGTTATCCACATAAAAAAGTACGATCTTTACAAATCTCTGAGCAACGGATGCCACGATCCCAGCCAAATTTCAGCCGGATCTTCCGGAATTTCATGTTCCAGTACGTTGATCCTGAGTGTTTCGCCGATCTGTTTTGCCCCACAGGCCTTCAATTCGGCTTCCAGCTTGTCGATTGCGCCGCAAAAGGTGTCATATTCACGACTGCCGATCCCGATTGCACCAAAGCGCACTTGTGACAGGTCCGGCTTTTGCTCGCGTAACGCATCATATAAAGGCTGCAGGTTGTCAGGAATATCTCCCGCACCGTGCGTGGAGCTGATAATCAGCCAGATCCCGTCAGTCGGAACCTCTTCAAGCATTGGCCCATGCAGTATTTCGCTGGAAAAACCCGCGTCGTCCAGCTTTTCAGCCAGATGCTCTGCTACATATTCCGCACTGCCAAGCGTACTACCGCTGATAAGAGTGATGTCTGCCATGATCGCCCACCTTTATAAAGAGGGCGTATTGTACGCTGTGAGCGAGCTGGGATCTACCTGTGGAAAACCAGGGTATTAAAAAAAGCGATCACGGCTTGATGGTACGCATGATCGGGTTTTGCAGGACGATCAGCGTTTCCGTGGACTGAATTTCGTCAATTGTTTGGATCTTGTTGATAAGTACCTGCTGCAATGCGTCGATCGACTTGCACATCACCTTAATAAAGATGCTGTAGTGCCCGGTGGTGTAATATGCTTCGGTCACTTCATCGAGGCTTTCCAGTCTGGCCAGCGCTGACGGATAGTCTTTCGCACTTTTCAGGATGATGCCGATAAAGCAGCCGACGTCATAACCCAATTGTTTGGGACTGACATCAATCCGCGCGCCGGTAATGATCCCCGCCTGCTTCATCTTTTCTACGCGAACGTGAATTGTTCCTGGGCTGACGCCGAACTGTTTGGCTAATTCTGCGTAGGCGGTACGAGCATTTTCCATTAAGGCGTCAAGAATGCCGCGGTCCAGATTGTCGATCTGATAATTTTCCATAGGTTTTTCTTATGTAGATTAATGATTCCCTCTATTTTAGACGTAATTTTTAACGAATCAAAATCGAAGTCGGCTTTTTGTTTGTTGATTATTGAATATTACCTCCATTCTGTTGCTTAATCATAGGCAAAAGGACACAGGAGTACACATAATGAAAACCGCTTACATTGCCAAACAACGTCAAATTAGCTTCGTAAAATCTCATTTTTCTCGCCAGCTGGAAGAGCTTTTAGGCCTGATCGAAGTTCAGGCGCCGATCCTCAGCCGCGTTGGAGATGGTACGCAGGATAACTTGTCGGGCTGTGAAAAAGCGGTGCAGGTGAAGGTTAAAGCATTGCCAGACGCTCAATTCGAAGTGGTTCATTCACTGGCGAAGTGGAAGCGTCAAACGTTAGGACAACACGACTTTAGCGCAGGCGAGGGGCTGTACACGCACATGAAAGCCCTGCGTCCCGATGAAGATCGCCTCTCCCCGCTGCACTCAGTGTACGTTGACCAGTGGGACTGGGAGCGCGTGATGGGTGACGGTGAGCGTCAATTCTCCACTCTGAAAAGCACGGTAGAGGCTATCTGGGCGGGAATTAAGGCCACCGAAGCTGCGGTTAGCAAAGAGTTTGGTCTGGCACCGTTCCTGCCAGAGCAGATCCACTTTGTTCATAGCCAGGAGCTGTTATCTCGTTATCCGGATCTTGATGCAAAAGGTCGTGAACGTGCGATCGCTAAAGAGCTGGGTGCGGTATTCCTGGTGGGGATCGGCGGTAAGCTCAGTGACGGTCACCGTCATGACGTACGTGCGCCCGATTATGATGATTGGAGTTCAGCGTCCGAGCTGGGTCATGCCGGTCTGAACGGTGATATTCTGGTCTGGAACCCGGTTCTGGAAGATGCGTTTGAGCTGTCTTCTATGGGGATTCGTGTGGATGCTGACGCCCTGAAACACCAGCTGTCTCTGACCGGTGATGAAGATCGCCTGAGTCTGGAGTGGCACCAGGCGCTGCTGCGCGGTGAAATGCCGCAGACAATTGGTGGCGGCATTGGGCAGTCGCGTCTGACCATGCTGTTGCTGCAATTACCTCACATTGGTCAGGTTCAGTGTGGCGTATGGCCAGCCCAGGTACGTGAAAGCGTCGCATCTCTGCTGTAACAATTAACGCCGCCAGCGTCTGAGCAGGCGGCTTCGCATCCCGGTATCAAAGCGCCAGATATGATCGAAAATGCGCATGATGCCGGGTTTGCCATGTGCTGACATCGCTACCGCATGAAAACGGTGCTGGTGTACCCGCTGTAATTCGCCCACTTTATTGACGACCTCATCGGGCAATCGCTGAGCGATAAAATCTGAGATCACCACCGCATCTGCATCAAACCATTCCCGACCCTGCATGCGCTCAATTATGGCGCGAAAACAGCTGGCAATATCAGTGCCACCACGAAAGCGCTGACTTAAAAAGCGGATCGCCTGTTCGATGCCCTCCGGACCGGAAAGCTCATAGCGCACCACTTCTGTTGAAAACAGCATAATGAAACAGCGCCGGTTATCGGCAAGGGCAACGCGCATTAGCGCCAGACAAAAGGCTTTCGCACACTGTTCATTAAATCCGCCCATCGATCCCGAGGTATCAACGCAGACGATAAAAGGCCCGCGCGGCTGCTCGTCAAAATCCTGATGCACCACCGGACGTTCCGTTACTTTCTCACGCCATGCTTCGCCGTGCAGGCGGTAGGTGAGCAGTTGCTTTTCCACCAGCCGTCGGTAGAACTCGTATTCCAGTTCGGTAATGCCCAGCGTGGCCAGCTCTGGCGGTAGCAGGCGCAGGATATCGTCACTTTGCTGGATGCCATCCACCTGCTCCGGGACAGTTGCCGGTTCGCGCACCAGGGTACGGAAGGTTTCCATTGGCGCATCTTTACGCGGCACGGATTTCGCCTCTCTGGAACGACCTAACTGCTCGGCCAGGCGCTGGAGTTCGGGTTGCTGCGTCAGAAATTCGCCGTATTTCACCATCAACTGATAATCACCGCGCTTGATTTGGCCCGCGCTCATGTCCCACAACCGGCCTGCTGCGTTGTCATTTTCTGCCAGTACAGGTTCCAGTTGCCCGCTGAGGGTCATCCGTTCTTGTACTTCACTGAGCAAATGCTCGCGCTCTTCTTCCAGCAGTTGCTGATTCAGCGTTGTGGTTTGCACCACCAGGCTCAGGCGCCAGCGCTGGAGAAAAAGCGTATGTAGGGCGGGCGTAAAGGTGCTGTTGTCATTGACCAGTTGCTGCGCTTGCCCGGCCCAAGGCGAATGGAGGCGGTGCAATAGCGATAATATTTGCGGTAGCTGAACGATAAACTGCGCATGAGAGAGGAGCTGGCTTTGTTGATAGCACATAACCTCCTCCATCAGCTCCGGCGGTACATGGGTATCTTTGAGGCGGCTACGCAATGATTCACGCCAGCGGGGAATGTCGTCAGTGATCGCTTTTTTAAGGCGAGGAAATTTTTTAAAAAATACCACCATCTTTGGGGAAGCCAGCAGGGCGACGATCATCTCTTCGATCATCGCCTCTTCGCTGACTGCCAGCATGATGTTGAGCGTATCAAGGGTCAGCATTGTTGCGCCTGGCGGATTTGCGCCCCGACATCCTGCAGGCTGGCCTCAATGCGGCCTAACCAGTCGCTATGAATAAACAGGCATTTTTGCTGTTCGCTGAATGCGCTGTGTTGCTGATGCCACTCATTATCGAGCGCTTCAAGCTCCTGTTTTATCTCTGCGGGCATACTCTCTTGCGAAGCACCCGGCAGCGCTAGGCGAGAACCTTGTAAACTGACATCGCGTACAACCAGATGCTGTGCGCTATCGACTTCCATATTCAGCGTTTGGGCAAAGCCGATCCCGTTTAGTTTTCCGCGGATCTCACCGCCTTTTGTTAGCCACAGTTCCAGCGCGCCACGTTCGAAAGCTATATGGATAACCTCCATATCATGCAGTTTTAAAGGCTTTTGCAGCAGTAATGTCACGACAGAAGACGAGGCTTCTGGCGGTAAATCATAATGAGGACGACGGCTGAACATTCCTCCCTGGCGGATCACCGTGAACGCCGTTTTGTCGCTTTGCTGCTGCTGGAGCTGAATGCGGCGCTGCACAATGCTGCCCAGGCGCGTCAGCATGGCTTGCTGTTGCCAGGCGTGTCCGGTCATCAATATTTCAAGCTGTTGTTGCATCAGATTCAGGCTTTGTGCGTCGTACCACAGGCAATCTTTCAGCAGGATCAGGTCGATAGGTACTACCGCATCGCGTCCGCTAAAGAAAGCACTGGCCTGGAGTAAGCGGATCGCTTTTTTCCAGCGACGATCGGACACATAAGGAGCATTCGGTAACACGTCCAACTGCTGGCGCAGCGTGAAAATGAGCTCAAACACGCGATCGGGAAGCTTGATCGCACCAATGTCTTTTTGCCACTGGTGATACTCTTCATCCGTCACCTGCAATGATGCCGGGACCGGATTGTCGCTTTCATCCTGCTGACTTAACAGCATGGAGCGGAAATTAGCCTTGTCCTGAACTTTATCCAGCCACAGACGAATCAGCATACGGTCGTACAGCGCTTCCAGGCTGCTGTCGGCTTCAGGCAGTTCGTTGGAAGCCGCCACCAGCAGACGCATCGGAATTTTTTCTTCATACGCGCCGTTACGGAAGTGACGTTCGTTAATGGCGGTCAACAGGGTGTTAAGGATTGCCGGGCCTGCTTTCCAGATTTCATCGAGAAAAACGATTTCAGCTTCAGGAAGATAGCCTGCCGTTAAGCGTTCATAGCGACCTTCGTCTTTTAACGCCTGAATGGACAGCGGACCAAACACCTCTTCGGGCGTAGAGAAGCGCGTCATCAGGTATTCAAAAGCGCGTGCGTTTTGGAAGGCAAACTTCAGTCGGCGGGCAATTAAGCTTTTTGCGATCCCCGGGGGGCCTAATAAGAAAACGCTCTCGCCGCTGAGTGCTGCCAGCAGACACAGACGAATGGCGTGGCTACGTTCATAAAGTCCCTTTTCCAGCGCATTGCTCAGACGGGAAATTCTTTCCGCTAATAAATGTGGGTGAGCCATAATGAAGTGGCGTCCTTTCGCCAAATGTACTGCATAAACTGCGAGTATAGATGCTTCACACCATTGCAGTAATAGACTGAAGGTGCGCTTATTTTTCTTTGAGCCAGATTAATCTGGTCTCATTTAGGGGTACGATTTTGTGATTAATCGTGCATACTGTGCGCCTTTTTGTGGGCCAAGGGACGACGCACACATTTCTTATATATACACCAAATCAATCAAGCTGCACCAAGGCGGCAATGGAGTTTTCTTCTGGGATGGGGGGAATAACGAATGCAGCCCACACGGAGTGGCTTGAGAGATGATGTGTATAAACGAAAGACGAGTCTATGAGCACTGATAATAAACAATCATTGTCTGCGATTACCCTTGCGGCCATTGGGGTTGTCTACGGTGATATTGGTACCAGCCCACTTTATACGCTTCGTGAATGTTTGTCCGGCCAGTTTGGTTTTGGCGTTGAACGTGATGCCGTATTTGGTTTTCTCTCGCTGATTTTCTGGCTGCTGATCTTTGTTGTCTCCATTAAATACCTGACGTTTGTCATGCGCGCAGATAACGCCGGAGAAGGTGGGATCCTGACGCTGATGTCATTGGCCGGGCGCAATACCTCGGCGCGAACAACCTCCATGCTGGTCATTATGGGATTGATAGGCGGCAGCTTCTTCTATGGTGAAGTGGTGATTACGCCAGCCATTTCGGTGATGTCTGCAATTGAAGGTCTGGAGATAGTTGCCCCGCAACTGGATACCTGGATTGTTCCGCTCTCAATAATTGTGCTGACCCTGCTGTTTTTGATTCAAAAACACGGTACCGGCATGGTCGGTAAGCTGTTTGCGCCGATTATGCTGCTATGGTTCCTGACGCTCGCGGTATTAGGTGTGCGCAGTATTATTGGCAATCCGGAAGTGCTGCAGGCGCTCAATCCGTATTGGGCGGTGCATTTCTTCCTCGAATTCAAAACGCTGTCCTTTATCGCGCTGGGTGCGGTGGTGCTGTCGATTACCGGTGTTGAAGCGCTGTATGCGGATATGGGCCACTTCGGTAAATTGCCGATTCGTCTGGCATGGTTCTCCGTGGTATTGCCTTCACTGGTGCTGAACTATTTTGGGCAGGGCGCGTTGCTGTTAAAGCATCCTGAAGCGATCAAAAACCCGTTTTTCCTGCTGGCGCCGGACTGGGCATTAATTCCATTGTTGATCCTCGCCGCGCTGGCAACGGTCATCGCCTCTCAGGCGGTTATCTCCGGCGTCTTCTCGCTGACGCGTCAGGCCGTACGTCTGGGGTATTTATCGCCGATGCGTATCATCCATACCTCGGAAATGGAATCGGGCCAGATTTACATTCCTTTCGTTAACTGGATGCTCTATTTTGCGGTAGTTATCGTGATTGTGAGCTTTGAACACTCCAGTAATCTGGCCGCGGCGTATGGGATTGCGGTAACGGGGACGATGGTACTGACATCTATTCTGTCTACCACCGTGGCGCGCAAAAACTGGCACTGGAATAAATACTTCGTCTTCCTGATCCTGGTGGCGTTCTTGTGCGTCGATGTTCCGCTGTTCTCTGCGAACCTCGATAAGCTTATTTCTGGCGGTTGGCTGCCTCTGACGCTGGGTCTGGTGATGTTCACCATCATGACCACCTGGAAAAGCGAACGCTTCCGTCTGCTGCGTCGCATGCATGAGCACGGTAACTCTCTGGAGGCGATGATTGCTTCTCTGGAGAAATCGCCACCGGTACGCGTGCCGGGAACGGCGGTGTATATGTCCCGCGCACTGAACGTCATCCCGTTTGCGCTTCTGCATAACCTCAAGCATAACAAGGTGCTGCATGAGCGCGTTATTCTGCTGACGCTGCGCACGGAAGATGCGCCCTATGTTCACAACGTGCGTAGAGTGCAGATTGAGCAGTTATCGCCCACCTTCTGGCGCGTGGTGGCCAGCTACGGTTGGCGCGAAACGCCGAACGTGGAGGAAGTGTTCCATCGCTGCGGTCTGGAAGGCTTAAGCTGTCGGATGATGGAAACGTCCTTCTTCATGTCGCATGAGTCGTTGATTGTAGGCAAGCGGCCATGGTACCTGCGTCTGCGCGGCAAGCTGTATCTGCTGCTACAGCGCAACGCGCTGCGCGCGCCGGACCAGTTTGAAATCCCACCGAACCGGGTTATTGAACTTGGTACTCAGGTAGAGATTTAATCTCATCGACGCCCTCTTTCATCGCGAAAGGGGGCGTTTTGTTTTGCCCCTCTCAGTTTTCATTTCATCAAATGATAATCCTTGCGAAACGTTTCGATGGCGATCACATTTTCGTAACGTTGCGGTGGTTTTCTGTCCACTCTTCGCACTACACTTATCTCCAGCGAAACGTTTCGCTAGTGGGGAAAGAAAATGAAGAAAGGCACGGTACTCAACTCTGAAATTTCAACGGTGATCTCCCGTCTGGGGCATACCGATACGCTGGTGGTGTGTGATGCAGGTTTACCCATCCCGAACAGCACAACGCGTATTGATATGGCATTAACCCAGGGCGTACCTTCTTTTATGCAGGTACTGGATGTGGTCACACGTGAAATGCAGGTCGAGGCGGTCATTCTCGCGTCGGAAATTAAACAACATAATCCGCAACTCCACGAAACGTTGCTCAGCCACATTGAGCAACTGCAACAACACCAGGGAAACACCATAGAAATTCGTTACACCACGCATGAACAATTCAAAAAACAAACCGCAGACAGTCAGGCGGTAATTCGCAGCGGAGAATGTTCTCCGTATGCGAATATCATTCTCTGTGCTGGCGTCACGTTCTGAGGCCATCATGAACGCATTACTGCAACTCAAAGGGATCGATAAAGCGTTCCCGGGCGTAAAAGCGCTATCCGGTGCCGCGCTGAATGTCTACCCTGGCCGCGTAATGGCGCTGGTGGGCGAAAACGGCGCGGGCAAATCCACCATGATGAAAGTGCTGACCGGGATCTATACCCGTGATGCCGGTTCTTTATTGTGGCTGGGGAAAGAGACCACCTTTAACGGCCCGAAATCCTCCCAGGAAGCCGGAATAGGTATCATCCACCAGGAGCTGAACCTGATCCCGCAACTCACTATCGCCGAGAACATTTTTCTTGGCCGTGAGTTTGTGAATCGCTTTGGCAAAATTGACTGGAAGAAGATGTACGCCGAAGCCGATCTGCTGCTCGCCAAACTGAATCTGCGCTTTAAAAGCGACAGACTGGTTGGTGAGCTGTCGATTGGCGATCAGCAGATGGTCGAAATTGCCAAAGTGCTGAGCTTTGAATCGAAGGTCATCATTATGGATGAACCGACGGATGCCCTCACCGACACTGAAACCGAATCCCTGTTCCGCGTCATCCGCGAACTGAAATCCCAGGGACGCGGCATTGTCTATATTTCTCACCGTATGAAAGAGATCTTCGAGATTTGCGACGACGTAACCGTCTTCCGCGACGGGCAGTTTATTGCCGAACGTGAAGTTGCCTCGCTGACTGAAGACTCGCTGATTGAAATGATGGTGGGACGTAAGCTGGAAGATCAGTACCCGCGCCTGGAAAAAGCGCCGGGTGATATTCGCCTGAAGGTCGATAACCTGTGCGGTCCTGGCGTAAACGATGTTTCGTTCACGCTGCGTAAAGGCGAGATCCTTGGCGTATCCGGGCTGATGGGGGCCGGACGTACCGAACTGATGAAAGTGTTGTACGGCGCATTGCCGCGCACCAGCGGTTACGTCACGCTTGATGGCCATGAAGTGGTTACCCGTTCGCCGCAGGATGGGTTGGCTAACGGCATCGTCTATATTTCTGAAGACCGTAAACGCGATGGCTTAGTGCTGGGCATGTCGGTGAAAGAGAACATGTCACTGACCGCGCTGCGTTATTTCAGCCGCGCCGGTGGAAGCCTGAAACATAAAGATGAGCAGCAGGCGGTGGGTGATTTTATTCGTCTGTTCAATGTTAAAACACCATCAATGGAACAGGCTATCGGCCTGCTTTCCGGTGGTAACCAGCAGAAAGTGGCGATTGCGCGCGGTCTGATGACCCGGCCAAAAGTGCTGATCCTTGATGAACCAACGCGCGGCGTTGACGTTGGAGCCAAGAAAGAAATCTATCAGCTTATCAACCAGTTTAAGGCTGACGGGCTGAGCATCATTCTGGTCTCCTCTGAGATGCCAGAAGTATTGGGCATGAGCGATCGAATTATCGTTATGCATGAAGGGCATCTCGGCGGTGAGTTCACTCGCGAGCAGGCCACTCAGGAAGTATTAATGGCTGCCGCTGTGGGCAAGCTTAATCGCGTGAATCAGGAGTAAAAAAGATGACTACCCAGGCTGTTTCTGGTCGCCGTTATTTCACTAAAGCATGGCTTCTGGAGCAAAAGTCGCTCATCGCTCTGTTAGTGCTGATCGCGATTGTTTCCACCATGAGCCCTAACTTTTTTACCGTTAATAACCTGTTCAACATTCTCCAGCAAACGTCGGTGAACGCCATCATGGCCGTTGGCATGACGCTGGTCATCCTGACGTCGGGTATCGATCTGTCCGTCGGTTCCTTGCTGGCGCTTACCGGCGCGGTTGCGGCTTCAATTGTAGGGATTGAGGTCAATGCGCTGGTGGCTGTTGCTGCGGCCCTGGCGCTCGGCGCTGCCATTGGCGCAGTCACCGGGGTGATTGTTGCGAAAGGCCGGGTGCAGGCGTTTATTGCAACGCTGGTGATGATGCTGTTGCTGCGCGGCGTGACCATGGTGTACACCAACGGCAGTCCGGTTAATACCGGATTTACTGACAATGCCGATCTGTTTGGCTGGTTTGGTATTGGTCGTCCGTTAGGCATCCCTACGCCAGTGTGGATCATGGGGATTGTCTTCCTCGCGGCGTGGTACATGCTGCACCACACTCGTCTGGGCCGTTATATCTACGCGCTGGGCGGTAACGAAGCGGCAACGCGTTTGTCCGGTATCAGCGTCAGTAAAATCAAAATTATCGTTTACTCACTGTGCGGTCTGCTGGCATCGCTGGCGGGCATCATTGAGGTCGCACGACTCTCCTCCGCACAACCGACGGCAGGTACTGGCTATGAGCTGGATGCTATCGCAGCGGTGGTGTTAGGCGGTACCAGCCTGGCGGGTGGTAAAGGACGTATTGTTGGGACGCTGATCGGCGCATTGATTCTTGGTTTCCTCAATAATGGTTTGAATTTGTTAGGTGTATCCTCCTATTACCAGATGATCGTCAAAGCGGTGGTGATTTTGCTGGCGGTACTGGTAGACAACAAAAAGCAGTAACAACGATTACAGGACATCTTAAATATGAACATGAAAAAACTGGCTACCCTGGTTTCTGCTGTTGCGCTGAGCGCCACCGTGAGCGCGAATGCGATGGCGAAAGATACCATTGCGCTGGTGGTCTCCACCCTCAACAACCCGTTCTTTGTTTCTCTGAAGGATGGGGCGCAAAAAGAGGCGGATAAGCTGGGTTACAACCTGGTGATTCTGGACTCGCAGAACAATCCGGCGAAAGAGCTGGCTAACGTTCAGGACTTAACGGTTCGTGGAACTAAAATTCTGCTGATCAACCCGACTGACTCTGATGCCGTTGGTAATGCTGTGAAGATGGCTAACCAGGCAAAAATTCCGGTTATTACCCTTGACCGTGTTGCCTCCAAAGGCGAAGTGGTAAGCCACATCGCGTCTGATAACGTGTTGGGTGGCAAAATTGCGGGTGATTACATCGCGAAGAAAGCAGGTGAAGGCGCGAAAGTTATCGAACTGCAGGGGATTGCCGGAACTTCAGCGGCGCGTGAGCGTGGCGAAGGTTTCCAGCAGGCCGTTGCGGCACACAAATTTAACGTACTGGCCAGCCAGCCGGCAGACTTCGACCGCACCAAAGGTCTGAACGTCATGCAGAACCTGCTGACCGCGCATCCTGATGTGCAGGCCGTATTTGCCCAGAACGATGAAATGGCGCTGGGTGCGCTGCGCGCACTGCAAACCGCGGGTAAATCTGACGTGATGGTGGTTGGATTTGACGGCACTCCAGATGGCGAAAAAGCAGTAAATGATGGCAAACTGGCTGCGACCATTGCTCAGTTGCCGGATCAGATCGGCGCGAAAGGCGTTGAGACTGCGGATAAAGTCCTGAAAGGCGAGAAGGTTCAGGCTAAATATCCGGTTGACCTGAAGCTGGTCATCAAGCAGTAATACCGATTCAGGTCGCTCGCGGCCTGATGGAGACATAAATACGCCATCCCCGTATCTGATTTTGGGGATGAAAGCGTAAAAAGAAAAGCAGGGCACGCGCCACCCTAACCCGGTGGCGCACTTTGACTTGGAACACCAAATATGAAAACCGCAGGCAACCTCGTTGTTCTTGGCAGTATCAATGCCGATCACATCCTTAACCTTAACTCTTTCCCGACACCTGGTGAAACCGTAACTGGTAGCCATTATCAGGTCGCATTTGGCGGTAAAGGCGCGAATCAGGCTGTTGCTGCGGGTCGTAGTGGCGCGAATATCGCATTCATTGCCTGTACGGGCGATGATGATATTGGCGAAAGTGTGCGTAAACAGTTAGCCAAAGACAACATCGATATTGCGCCGATTAGCGTAATTTCGGGGGAATCGACCGGTGTGGCGTTGATTTTTGTGAATGGTGAAGGTGAGAACGTTATCGGCATTCATGCCGGAGCGAACGCAGCTCTTTCGCCAGCGTTGGTGGAAGCACAGCGCGATCGCATTGCGCAGGCCTCCGCCTTACTGATGCAGTTAGAATCGCCGATCGAAAGCGTACTGACTGCAGCAAAGATTGCACATCAAAATAAGACCATGGTCGCCCTGAACCCGGCACCGGCTCGTGAACTTTCTGATGAACTGCTGGCGCTGGTGGATATTATTACCCCGAATGAAACCGAGGCTGAAAAGCTGACGGGGATCCGGGTCGAAAATGATGAAGACGCGGCCAAAGCGGCGCAGGCATTGCACGCTAAAGGTATCCATACTGTACTGATTACCTTAGGTAGTCGCGGTGTGTGGGCCAGCGTTAATGGCGAAGGACAGCGTGTGCCCGGTTTTAAAGTGGAAGCCGTTGATACTATTGCCGCTGGAGACACCTTTAATGGCGCGTTAATTACAGCGTTGCTGGAAGAGACTCCGCTGCCTGAAGCGATCCGTTTTGCGCATGCCGCTGCGGCGATTGCGGTTACCCGTAAAGGCGCACAGCCTTCCGTTCCGTGGCGCGAAGAAATAGAAGCGTTTTTAAGTCAACAGAGGTAACGCTTGGCTACAATGAAGGACGTCGCCCGCCTGGCGGGTGTTTCCACGTCGACGGTTTCTCACGTCATTAATAAAGATCGCTTTGTCAGTGAGTCCGTCACAGGCAAAGTAGAAGCTGCGATTAAAGCGCTTAACTACGCGCCCTCCGCGCTGGCGCGTAGCCTCAAGTTAAACCAGACCCGCACGATTGGCATGTTAATCACTGCCAGTACCAATCCCTTCTATTCTGAACTAGTGCGCGGCGTTGAACGTAGCTGTTTTGAGCGCGGCTACAGCCTGGTGCTGTGCAATACCGAAGGCGATGAACAGCGCATGAACCGTAACCTGGAAACTCTGATGCAAAAACGTGTGGACGGCTTGTTGCTGCTCTGCACCGAAACACATCAGCCTTCCAGAGAGATAATGCAGCGTTATCCTTCTATACCGACCGTGATGATGGACTGGTCGCCTTTTGATGGTGAAAGCGATCTGATTCAGGATAACTCCTTGCTGGGCGGGGATTTAGCCACGCAACATCTTATCGAAAAAGGTTTTACGCGCATTGCCTGCATCACCGGGCCGCTGGATAAAACCCCGGCGCGTTTGCGTCTGGAAGGATATCGGGCAGCAATGAAGCGGGCGGGGTTGCCTGTCCCGGAAGGCTACGAGATTACCGGTGACTTTGAGTTCGGCGGCGGCTTTGAAGCTATGCAAACGTTGCTGTCGCATAAACAGCGACCGCAGGCTGTTTTTACCGGCAATGATGCAATGGCAGTTGGCGCGTATCAGGCTCTGTACCAGTCAGGATTGCGCATTCCGCAGGATATGGCTGTGGTGGGTTACGATGATATCGAGCTGGCGCGCTATATGACGCCGCCCCTGACGACCATCCACCAACCAAAAGATGAATTGGGCGAACTGGCCATCGATGTATTAATTCACCGGATGGCGCAGCCCGCATTACAGCAACAGCGTTTGCAGCTTACTCCTGTTCTGATGGAGCGGGGGTCGGTTTAGGTTTGTGCCGATCTTTGATCAGGTTACGTCCATCTTTGGCTTTTAGCAGCATGAACATCAGCGCGGATATTACTGTGATAGCGCCCATCGTCATAAAGGTGTAGTGGAACTGTTCGACCGTATTGGTTCCTTCCATACCTTCATAGATACGCAGAACGGCGGCGCTGATGGCAACCCCTAAACTGATTGATAACTGCTGAGTAACGGCCAATACGCTGTTGCCGCTGCTGGCGTTTTCATCGGTCAGATCCGCCAGAGTGATGGTATTCATTGAAGTAAACTGTGTGGACATCGCCATACCTAAAATGAACAACGGCAGGATTAGCATCCAGATCGGCATGGCAGGAGATTGCAAAGCGAACTGCGCAATCATCAGGCCGATAAATACCGTAACACCCACCAATGTGGTCCTGTAGCCGAGTTTGCGCAGTACCTGCGTCACCATGGATTTTGCCAGAATTGAACCTAACGCTGTTGGCGCCATCATGCAGCCGGCTATCAGAGCCGGATATCCAAATCCTACCTGCAACATCAGCGGCATTAAGAAGGGCACACAGCCTGTACCCAGGCGAGTGGCGAGGTTTCCGGCGATCCCAACAGAAAAGGTCCGAGTCTTAAATATCGGAAGCGATATCAGCGGCGTTGGGTGGCGACGCGCATGGCGAATATAGGCGAGTAGTAACAACACACTGGCAAGAATAATACCGAGTGCGACCCAGGTCTCGACAAGCTTCTCACCGAACAATTCAACGCCGCTGGAAAACAACACCAGGCTCAAACCAAACAGAAAGAAACCGGTCATATCAAAACCGCGGCGTGGCGTGGTGAAGTTCGGCATATATTTGCGGGCATAGAAGATACCGGCAATGCCAATTGGAATATTAATCAGGAAGATCCAGTGCCAACTGGCCCATGTAACCAGTACACCGCCCAATACCGGACCTAAAATCGGCCCCACAAGTCCTGGCATGGTGACGAAGTTAAGCACGGGAAGCAGTTCGCTGCGGGGGTAAGCACGCAATAATGCCAGACGGGCAACGGGCATCATCATGGCGCCACCGATCCCCTGAATGACACGGAAAATCACCAGCTCGCTTAAGGAACTGGACAGCGCGCAGGCCAGCGATCCCAACGTAAACAGGCTAACGGCAATCATAAAGACGCGTCGGGTACCAAATCGGTCTGCCAGCCAACCACTTACCGGGATCAGCATCGCGACAGTCAGGGTATAGCTGATAATGGCCGACTGCATGGCGAGTGGAGAGCGGTTAAGACTATGTGCTATTGCGGGTAGGGCGGTATTGAGGATCGTGGCGTCTAGTGCCTGCATAAAAAAGGCCATGGCTGCTATCCACGGTAGCCCGGCCATACTGCGTGATTTCTTTTCTGACATATTATTTATCCGGTAGCACGTTCGGTGCTATCAGCAATGCCTGACAGGCAGCAAAGGCGCGATCGCCATCGTTATCATCTATTGCGTCGACAATGGCCTGGTGCAAATCCAGTTTCACCACATCGTTATAGGTAATAGAGGTAAAGTAGGTCTGGTAAACCGAATGGAACAGAGATGCAAAGGAAATAAGGAACGGATTCGCACTCATTTCATAGATGTGCTCATGCCAGGCGATATCAACCTCAATCCAGCGTTCGCGTCTGAAGTTTCTTTTCAGCTCGACCATCTCTTCCATCAGCGTGTTGAGGTGCGCTTTCTGTTCAGCCGTACCTATAGTCGCTGCCAGTAAGCACGCCTGAGGCTCCAGGCTGATACGCATCACCAGAAAATGTTTAATGACCTGCGGGAAATTATCTTCTGTCATCCACCAGGTGAGCAGCTCCTGGTCAAGGAAGTTCCAGTTTGCTTGCGGCATGACGCGTGTACCAATACGTGGGCGCGGTAATACCATACCTTTTGCCGTTAATGTTTTTACTGCCTCTCTTACTGCGGTGCGACTCACGCCAAACTGATCGCCCAGCTCTATTTCTCCAGGCAATATCGCACCCGGTGCGTATTCACCTTTTAATATTCGCTGAGCCAGCTTTTCGGCCAGAACGTAGGACAAGTTTTTCTGTGCGGCTAGCTGTTGGGCATTTAACGGCATGAATGTTCTTCCTTACTCTTTTTCTTATTCATTAGTATGCCACCTGGAAGTGTGATTGCGGCTGCAAAAACGGCAATTTGCTTATTTTATGGCATGTTAATGGTGGTTTTGGTGAAAAAATACGCACTCGGAAAGTTATTTTAAATTTCCCCTTGTCAGCCTGAAATAACTCCCTATAATGCGCCTCCACTGACACGGAACAACGGATTACAAGCCGCCGGGTCAGCGGGGTTCCACTGAGAACTCCGGCGAAGAAAGCGAAATTAAATGCTTGACTTCGTAGCGGGATGGCGTAATATGCACACCCCGCGCCGCTGAGAAAAAGCGAAGCGGCACTGCTCTTTAACAATTTATCAGACAATCTGTGTGGGCACTCGAAGATACGGATTCTTAACGTCGCAAGACGAAAAATGAATACCAAGTCTCAACGAGTGAACACGTAATTCATTACGAAGTTTAATTCATTGAGCATCAAACTTTTAAATTGAAGAGTTTGATCATGGCTCAGATTGAACGCTGGCGGCAGGCCTAACACATGCAAGTCGAACGGTAGCACAGAGGAGCTTGCTCCTTGGGTGACGAGTGGCGGACGGGTGAGTAATGTCTGGGAAACTGCCCGATGGAGGGGGATAACTACTGGAAACGGTAGCTAATACCGCATAACGTCGCAAGACCAAAGAGGGGGACCTTCGGGCCTCTTGCCATCGGATGTGCCCAGATGGGATTAGCTAGTAGGTGGGGTAACGGCTCACCTAGGCGACGATCCCTAGCTGGTCTGAGAGGATGACCAGCCACACTGGAACTGAGACACGGTCCAGACTCCTACGGGAGGCAGCAGTGGGGAATATTGCACAATGGGCGCAAGCCTGATGCAGCCATGCCGCGTGTATGAAGAAGGCCTTCGGGTTGTAAAGTACTTTCAGCGAGGAGGAAGGTGTTGTGGTTAATAACCGCAGCAATTGACGTTACTCGCAGAAGAAGCACCGGCTAACTCCGTGCCAGCAGCCGCGGTAATACGGAGGGTGCAAGCGTTAATCGGAATTACTGGGCGTAAAGCGCACGCAGGCGGTCTGTCAAGTCGGATGTGAAATCCCCGGGCTCAACCTGGGAACTGCATCCGAAACTGGCAGGCTAGAGTCTTGTAGAGGGGGGTAGAATTCCAGGTGTAGCGGTGAAATGCGTAGAGATCTGGAGGAATACCGGTGGCGAAGGCGGCCCCCTGGACAAAGACTGACGCTCAGGTGCGAAAGCGTGGGGAGCAAACAGGATTAGATACCCTGGTAGTCCACGCCGTAAACGATGTCGACTTGGAGGTTGTGCCCTTGAGGCGTGGCTTCCGGAGCTAACGCGTTAAGTCGACCGCCTGGGGAGTACGGCCGCAAGGTTAAAACTCAAATGAATTGACGGGGGCCCGCACAAGCGGTGGAGCATGTGGTTTAATTCGATGCAACGCGAAGAACCTTACCTACTCTTGACATCCAGAGAACTTAGCAGAGATGCTTTGGTGCCTTCGGGAACTCTGAGACAGGTGCTGCATGGCTGTCGTCAGCTCGTGTTGTGAAATGTTGGGTTAAGTCCCGCAACGAGCGCAACCCTTATCCTTTGTTGCCAGCGGTTCGGCCGGGAACTCAAAGGAGACTGCCAGTGATAAACTGGAGGAAGGTGGGGATGACGTCAAGTCATCATGGCCCTTACGAGTAGGGCTACACACGTGCTACAATGGCATATACAAAGAGAAGCGACCTCGCGAGAGCAAGCGGACCTCATAAAGTATGTCGTAGTCCGGATTGGAGTCTGCAACTCGACTCCATGAAGTCGGAATCGCTAGTAATCGTGGATCAGAATGCCACGGTGAATACGTTCCCGGGCCTTGTACACACCGCCCGTCACACCATGGGAGTGGGTTGCAAAAGAAGTAGGTAGCTTAACCTTCGGGAGGGCGCTTACCACTTTGTGATTCATGACTGGGGTGAAGTCGTAACAAGGTAACCGTAGGGGAACCTGCGGTTGGATCACCTCCTTACCTTAAAGAACCTGCCTTTGTAGTGCTCACACAGATTGTCTGATGAAAAGTAAATAGCAAGGCGTCTTGCGATTGAGACTTCAGTGTCCCCTTCGTCTAGAGGCCCAGGACACCGCCCTTTCACGGCGGTAACAGGGGTTCGAATCCCCTAGGGGACGCCACTTGCTGGTATGTGTGAGTGAAAGTCGCCGACCGAAGTATCTCAAAACTGACTTACGAGTCACGTTTGAGATATTTGCTCTTTAAAAATCTGGATCAAGCTGAAAATTGAAACGACACACTGTTTCATTTCTCCGTAATAAGAAATGAAAAATGGTGTGTTCGAGTCTCTCAAATTTTTGCAAGTCGATGATGAATCGAAAGAAACATCTTCGGGTTGTGAGGTTAAGCGACTAAGCGTACACGGTGGATGCCCTGGCAGTCAGAGGCGATGAAGGACGTGCTAATCTGCGATAAGCGTCGGTAAGGTGATATGAACCGTTATAACCGGCGATTTCCGAATGGGGAAACCCAGTGTGATTCGTCACACTATCATTACGTGAATACATAGCGTAATGAAGCGAACCGGGGGAACTGAAACATCTAAGTACCCCGAGGAAAAGAAATCAACCGAGATTCCCCCAGTAGCGGCGAGCGAACGGGGAGCAGCCCAGAGTCTGAATCAGCATGTGTGTTAGTGGAAGCGTCTGGAAAGTCGCACGATACAGGGTGAAAGTCCCGTACACAAAAGTGCATGTGTTGTGAACTCGAAGAGTAGGGCGGGACACGTGGTATCCTGTCTGAATATGGGGGGACCATCCTCCAAGGCTAAATACTCCTGACTGACCGATAGTGAACCAGTACCGTGAGGGAAAGGCGAAAAGAACCCCGGCGAGGGGAGTGAAAAAGAACCTGAAACCGTGTACGTACAAGCAGTGGGAGCACCCTTTGGGGTGTGACTGCGTACCTTTTGTATAATGGGTCAGCGACTTATATTCTGTAGCAAGGTTAACCGAATAGGGGAGCCGAAGGGAAACCGAGTCTTAACTGGGCGTTAAGTTGCAGGGTATAGACCCGAAACCCGGTGATCTAGCCATGGGCAGGTTGAAGGTTGGGTAACACTAACTGGAGGACCGAACCGACTAATGTTGAAAAATTAGCGGATGACTTGTGGCTGGGGGTGAAAGGCCAATCAAACCGGGAGATAGCTGGTTCTCCCCGAAAGCTATTTAGGTAGCGCCTCGTGAACTCATCTTCGGGGGTAGAGCACTGTTTCGGCTAGGGGGTCATCCCGACTTACCAACCCGATGCAAACTGCGAATACCGAAGAATGTTATCACGGGAGACACACGGCGGGTGCTAACGTCCGTCGTGAAGAGGGAAACAACCCAGACCGCCAGCTAAGGTCCCAAAGTCATGGTTAAGTGGGAAACGATGTGGGAAGGCACAGACAGCCAGGATGTTGGCTTAGAAGCAGCCATCATTTAAAGAAAGCGTAATAGCTCACTGGTCGAGTCGGCCTGCGCGGAAGATGTAACGGGGCTAAACCATGCACCGAAGCTGCGGCAGCGACACTATGTGTTGTTGGGTAGGGGAGCGTTCTGTAAGCCGTTGAAGGTGTATCGTGAGGTATGCTGGAGGTATCAGAAGTGCGAATGCTGACATAAGTAACGATAATGCGGGTGAAAAACCCGCACGCCGGAAGACCAAGGGTTCCTGTCCAACGTTAATCGGGGCAGGGTGAGTCGACCCCTAAGGCGAGGCCGAAAGGCGTAGTCGATGGGAAACAGGTTAATATTCCTGTACTTGGTGTTACTGCGAAGGGGGGACGGAGAAGGCTATGTTAGCCGGGCGACGGTTGTCCCGGTTTAAGCATGTAGGCGGAGGTTCCAGGTAAATCCGGTACCTTATTAACGCTGAGGTGTGATGACGAGGCACTACGGTGCTGAAGTAACAAATGCCCTGCTTCCAGGAAAAGCCTCTAAGCATCAGGTAACACGAAATCGTACCCCAAACCGACACAGGTGGTCAGGTAGAGAATACCAAGGCGCTTGAGAGAACTCGGGTGAAGGAACTAGGCAAAATGGTGCCGTAACTTCGGGAGAAGGCACGCTGATATGTAGGTGAAGTGGTTTACCCATGGAGCTGAAATCAGTCGAAGATACCAGCTGGCTGCAACTGTTTATTAAAAACACAGCACTGTGCAAACACGAAAGTGGACGTATACGGTGTGACGCCTGCCCGGTGCCGGAAGGTTAATTGATGGGGTTATCCGTAAGGAGAAGCTCTTGATCGAAGCCCCGGTAAACGGCGGCCGTAACTATAACGGTCCTAAGGTAGCGAAATTCCTTGTCGGGTAAGTTCCGACCTGCACGAATGGCGTAATGATGGCCAGGCTGTCTCCACCCGAGACTCAGTGAAATTGAACTCGCTGTGAAGATGCAGTGTACCCGCGGCAAGACGGAAAGACCCCGTGAACCTTTACTATAGCTTGACACTGAACACTGGTCCTTGATGTGTAGGATAGGTGGGAGGCTTTGAAGTGTGGACGCCAGTCTGCATGGAGCCATCCTTGAAATACCACCCTTTAATGGCTGGTGTTCTAACGTAGACCCGTAATCCGGGTTGCGGACAGTGTCTGGTGGGTAGTTTGACTGGGGCGGTCTCCTCCTAAAGAGTAACGGAGGAGCACGAAGGTTAGCTAATCCTGGTCGGACATCAGGAGGTTAGTGCAAAGGCATAAGCTAGCTTGACTGCGAGAGTGACGGCTCGAGCAGGTGCGAAAGCAGGTCTTAGTGATCCGGTGGTTCTGAATGGAAGGGCCATCGCTCAACGGATAAAAGGTACTCCGGGGATAACAGGCTGATACCGCCCAAGAGTTCATATCGACGGCGGTGTTTGGCACCTCGATGTCGGCTCATCACATCCTGGGGCTGAAGTAGGTCCCAAGGGTATGGCTGTTCGCCATTTAAAGTGGTACGCGAGCTGGGTTTAGAACGTCGTGAGACAGTTCGGTCCCTATCTGCCGTGGGCGCTGGAGAATTGAGGGGGGCTGCTCCTAGTACGAGAGGACCGGAGTGGACGCATCACTGGTGTTCGGGTTGTCATGCCAATGGCATTGCCCGGTAGCTAAATGCGGAAGAGATAAGTGCTGAAAGCATCTAAGCACGAAACTTGCCCCGAGATGAGTTCTCCCTGACTCCCTGAGAGTCCTGAAGGAACGTTGAAGACGACGACGTTGATAGGTCGGGTGTGTAAGTGTAGCGATACATTGAGCTAACCGATACTAATGAACCGTGAGGCTTAACCTTACAACGCCGAAGATGTTTTGGCGAAGAGACAGACACAAGATTCAGCTTGATTACAGATTAGATTGACATGCAAAAGCGTGTTGATAAACAGAATTTGCCTGGCGGCTGTAGCGCGGTGGTCCCACCTGACCCCATGCCGAACTCAGAAGTGAAACGCCGTAGCGCCGATGGTAGTGTGGGGTCTCCCCATGCGAGAGTAGGGAACTGCCAGGCATCAAATTGCAGTAAACCGGGATGAAAATCCGGGTGGTGACAAAGAAATTCGGTGGAGCGGTAGTTCAGTTGGTTAGAATACCTGCCTGTCACGCAGGGGGTCGCGGGTTCGAGTCCCGTCCGTTCCGCCACTTATTAGAAAATTAAGCCTGCTACTAAGCAGGCTTAATGATAAGAAGATTTAGGGGCGTAGCTCAGTTGGTAGAGCACCGGTCTCCAAAACCGGGTGTCGCGAGTTCGAGTCTCTCCGCCCCTGCCAGAAACAATCCTTAGCATTATTGCTAAGGATTTTTTTTTACCTGTAATTTGAGTTTTTCCTTCTTTCTATTTTACTCCCGGCATCCTTGCCAGCGTTTTCCTTAATCTTCCAGAATATTCGTTCTCAGCAGATCGCAAATCAGCGCATGTTTATCGCTATTTTGCAGCCAAACTGCATATAACGGGCGTGAAAGCGTTGTACTGTCAGTAACCGTATGGAGATCGCTTTTACCTTTAGCCCAGCTGACCGGTAGCCAGCTAAAACCTTTGAGGACTGAAAGTTGCTGCCTGGCTAATTCTGCCGAACTGGTGGTAAGTACCGGCACTTCATCTCCCGCAATCAATCCAGCCTCGTGTTGCTGAAAGTCAGGTCCCCATTCCAGACGCAGATAATTCAGTTCATCTTTGGTTTGTGAAGGAGAACTGCAATAGAGCGCCAGCGTGAAATATCCCAACAGTTGGCTGCTAAATTCGTCCATTTTGGGCGTTTCGGTAGTAATCAATAGATCAAGCTGTCGTTCATGAAGCTGTTTTACTAACGACTGTCGCTGCGCGATCCTCGCTTCAAATTGTAGGCTGGATTGTGGCTCCTGGGATTGGTACAAACGCCCCAGCCAGCCATTAAGCATGCATTCCCAGAGGGATGCGCTGGCACCAATAGAAAACTCGTTATGCCGCGAGGTATTCGCAACCTCCTTACGTGCTGCTTGCCACGTATTCATCAGCGTTTCAGCGTAAGGTAATAATTTTTCACCTGCAGCGGTTAAACGGATATTGTTTCTGTGTCGGGTGAACAGGTTTACACCCAATTGATTTTCCAGTTGTCTTATCCGAAAACTAACCGCTGATTGGGTCAGATAGAGCGCTTCAGCAGCCCTGCCAAAGTGGCGTGTCCGGCTAACTTCCAGGAAAGTTTTTAACAATTCCGTATCCACAACTCGCTCCATAAAATTATTTGTCGTTATGATTTAAATCTTTTGTTTGACGCTCTGTCAAGCGTAACTAATACTCCGCGCCATAAATAGCTCGGCCAAAGAATTAGGAGCGTGCAGGATGGCGGAAAGCTTTACGACGACTAATCGATATTTCGATAATAAATATTATCCCCGCGGATTCTCCCGTCATGGTGATTTCACCATTAAAGAAGCACAACTGCTTGAGCGTCACGGTTATGCTTTCAACGAGCTGGATCTGGGCAAGCGTGAGCCGGTAACGGAAGAAGAAAAACTGTTTGTTGCGGTATGCCGTGGTGAGCGTGAACCGGTTACCGAAGCTGAACGTGTGTGGTCCAAATACATGACGCGCATTAAGCGTCCAAAACGCTTCCACACGCTGTCTGGCGGGAAACCTCAGGTGGAAGGTGCGGAAGACTACACCGAATCTGATGATTAATAAAAAAGGGCGAAAGCCCTTTTTTTATGCCAGTAGTTTCTGCAAATGAATGAGTAATCTGTCTATCGCCCGATACCCAACAGCCTCCTGTCAGTGCTGGCGAGATATATGGTCAGATTGTTCTATATCCGCGATCGTTCGAGCGACCTTTATCAGGCGTAACCAGGCGCGGATGGATAATCCGAGATGCGCGAGCGTTTCTTCAAGCCACTGCGCATCGTCGCTACGCAGTGGACAGTATTTATGGATATCCTGACTGTCCAGTTGCGCATTTAACTTATTCTGCCGCCGATACTGACGCTCTCGTGCTGCTATAACGCGTTGCTTCACCGTTGCGCTATCTTCCCCTTTTACCTGGCTCTGGCTGAGTATGCCGGGCGGCGGTAAGGGGATTTCGAGGGAGAGATCGAAGCGGTCAAGAAATGGGCCTGATAATCGATTGAGGTAGCGTAGTGTCTGCTCTGGGGTACAGCGGTTATGGTTCCCCTGATAATGTCCTGTTGGGCTGGGATTCATGGCAGCAATAAGCTGAAAACGCGCGGGGTAAGTTATTTTTGCCCGAGTGCGGGATAAATGAATCTGCCCGGACTCAATGGGCTCTCGCAGTGCATCCAGCGTGCGCCGCTCAAACTCGGGAAGTTCATCCAGAAACAGTATGCCGTTATGCGCCAGAGATATCTCGCCTGGCGCAGGAATAGAGCCGCCACCGACCATGGCAGTTAATGAAGCACTGTGATGCGGCGAACGAAAAGGGCGTTGTTTCCACTGTTTTTGTAGCGTGTCGGAATTGACCAGACTTAGAATCGCGGCGCTTTCCAGTGCTTCATCATTGCTCAGTGGCGGAAGCAATCCTCTCAGGCGACTGGCCAGCATGGTCTTACCCGTTCCCGGCGGCCCGATGAGTAAGAGGTTATGACCGCCAGCTGCGGTAAGCTCCAGCCCGCGTTTACCCTGTTCCTGGCCGATAACATCGCTCAGATCATCTGCTAATGCGCAGGGGGTAAAATCTGCCGATGATGGTCTGTCTAAATCATGCTTACCTTCGAGAAATGCGCATACGGCCTGTAGATGATCGGCTATCAGGCACCCTTCACCGTGTATCAGTCCCACTTCAGCTGCATTCTCTTTTGCGACAATAATTCTCCTGCCTGCGCGAATAGCTTCAGTTGCACTTGATATCGCACCGGGAACGCCGCGTAACGCGCCTGTAAGCGCTAATTCGCCTACCAGCTCATATGTATCGAGGTTATGGGTTGTAAGCTGCTCAGACGCTGCCAGAAGCGCAACTGCGATAGGTAAATCATATCGTCCCCCTTCTTTCGGGAGATCGGCCGGAGCGAGGTTTATGGTTATCTTCTTCGCCGGGAATTCATAACCGCTATTAATAATCGCACTGCGAACTCGATCGCGAGCCTCTTTTACCGTTGTTTCGGGTAATCCCACCATGGTTAAACCAGGCAAACCATTGCTGATATGTACCTCGATGGTAATGGCTGGCGCATTCACGCCCAGCGCAGCGCGTGTGTGAACAATCGATAGTGACATAAGCCCTCCTGATGAAAGCATTATGTCGCAATACATCGCGGCAAGATTTCACATAATTACGGTTTTTAGAGGCTTATTCCTGTGTTTTTATGTGGCTCAATACTGCTTGCATAAAGCCTGGAATAGCGCTCGCAAACGCTTTTGAATAACGTTTTTAGTAGGAAACGGGTTGCCGAGAATCACCTGAAACGTGAAATATTTTCACTTTTGATTTTTTGTATAAAAAACAACGATATTTATCTAAACCGTTAACGGCGTCAGAAAAACGAATAAAAAAATAACTTGTGTCATTTGCAAATTCTATGGTAACTCTTTAGGTATTCCTTCGAACAAGATGCAAGAAAATACAAAAATGACAGCCCTTCTACGAGTGATTAGCCTGGTCGTGATTAGCGTGGTGGTGATTATTATCCCACCGTGCGGGGCTGCACTTGGACGAGGAAAGGCTTAGAAAACAAGCCTTAACGAACTAAGACCCCCGCACCGAAAGGTCCGGGGGTTTTTTTTGACCTTAAAAACATACACGAGGAGCAGAAAGTGAACGGTAGCATAAAATTCTGTTTCTCAAGATTTACGGCGGGGATGTAACTATGAATGGGGCACAGTGGGTGGTACATGCGTTGCGTGCACAAGGGGTTCAAACCGTCTTTGGTTATCCTGGTGGCGCAATTATGCCGGTTTACGATGCGTTGTATGACGGCGGCGTAGAACACCTGTTGTGCCGACACGAGCAGGGTGCGGCAATGGCGGCAATTGGCTATGCCCGTGCGACCGGTAAAACCGGTGTGTGTATCGCCACTTCAGGTCCTGGCGCTACCAACCTGATCACCGGACTCGCCGATGCGCTGTTAGATTCTGTTCCTGTGGTGGCGATCACCGGCCAGGTGGCCTCACCTTTCATTGGAACGGATGCGTTCCAGGAAGTGGACGTTCTGGGTATGTCTTTGTCCTGCACCAAACACAGTTTCCTGGTGCAGTCACTGGAAGAGCTGCCGCGCATCATGGCAGAGGCTTTCGCTGTGGCGAACTCCGGTCGTCCGGGTCCGGTTCTGGTTGATATCCCGAAAGACATCCAGCTGGCCAGCGGTACGCTGGAGCCGTATTTTACGACCGTCGAAAGCGTAGAGGTTTTCCCGCACGCTGACGTTGAGCAGGCGCGTAAAATGCTGGCGCAGGCGCAAAAACCGATCCTGTACGTCGGTGGCGGCGTTGGTATGGCGCAGGCGGTCCCGGCCCTGCGTGAATTTATCGCGGTAACCCAAATGCCGGTCGCCTGCACGCTGAAAGGTCTGGGCGCAGTAGAAGCTGACTACCCATACTATTTGGGTATGTTGGGAATGCATGGCACTAAAGCGGCAAATTTCGCGGTGCAAGAATGTGATTTACTGATTGCCGTGGGCGCGCGTTTTGATGACCGGGTGACCGGCAAGCTGAATACCTTCGCGCCGAACGCCAGCGTGATCCACATGGATATCGACCCTGCGGAAATGAACAAGCTGCGCCAGGCGCACGTCGCCCTGCAGGGTGATTTAAATTCTCTGCTGCCGGCATTGCAGCAATCTCTGAAGATTGACGCATGGCGTCAGCATAGCGCTGAACTGCGCACAGAGCATACCTGGCGCTATGATCATCCCGGTGAGGCTATCTACGCGCCACTGTTGTTGAAGCAGTTGTCCGATCGCAAACCCGCGGACAGCGTAGTGACAACGGATGTTGGTCAGCATCAGATGTGGTCGGCGCAGCATATGACCTACACCCGCCCGGAAAATTTCATCACCTCGAGCGGCCTGGGTACGATGGGCTTTGGCCTGCCAGCAGCGGTTGGCGCGCAGGTTGCTCGCCCGAACGATACGGTAATCTGTATCTCCGGTGACGGTTCCTTCATGATGAATGTACAGGAGCTGGGCACCGTAAAACGCAAGCAGTTGCCGCTGAAAATAGTCTTACTCGACAACCAGCGGTTAGGCATGGTGCGACAATGGCAGCAGCTGTTTTTCCAGGAACGTTATAGCGAAACCACCCTTACCGATAACCCCGATTTCCTCATGTTGGCCAGCGCCTTCGGCATACCAGGTCAACACATCACCCGTAAAGACCAGGTTGAAGCGGCACTCGACACCATGCTGAACAGCGAGGGGCCATACCTGCTTCATGTCTCAATCGACGAACTTGAGAATGTCTGGCCTCTGGTACCGCCAGGTGCCAGTAACTCAGAAATGCTGGAGAAATTATCATGATGCAACATCAGGTCGCCGTTGAGGCTCGTTTCAATCCGGAAACGTTAGAACGTGTTTTACGCGTGGTACGCCATCGTGGTTTTCAGGTGTGCTCCATGAATATGGAAGCCGCCAGCGATGCGCAAAATATAAATATCGAATTGACCGTTGCCAGCCCCCGGTCGGTCGACTTACTGTTTAGTCAGTTAAGTAAACTGGTAGACGTTGCACATGTTGCTATCTGCCAGAGCACAACCACATCACAACAAATCCGCGCCTGAGCGCAAAAGGAAGAAAAATGACGACGAAAAAAGCTGATTACATTTGGTCTAATGGCGAGATGATTCGTTGGGAAGACGCGAAGGTCCACGTGATGTCCCACGCGCTGCACTACGGTACTTCAGTATTCGAAGGCATCCGTTGCTACGATTCTCACAAAGGGCCGGTGGTGTTCCGTCATCGCGAACATATGCAGCGTCTGCGTGATTCAGCCAAGATCTATCGTTTTCCGGTTTCTCAGAGCGTTGATGAGCTGATGGAAGCTTGCCGCGAGGTGATTCGTAAAAACAATCTGACCAGCGCCTATATCCGTCCGCTAGTGTTTGTTGGCGACGTGGGGATGGGCGTTAACCCGCCAGCGGGATACACCACTGACGTGATCATCGCCGCGTTCCCGTGGGGTGCTTACCTTGGTGCAGAAGCGCTGGAGCAGGGGATCGACGCGATGGTTTCTTCCTGGAACCGCGTTGCGCCGAACACCATCCCTACTGCAGCTAAAGCTGGCGGTAACTATCTGTCTTCGCTGCTGGTGGGTAGCGAAGCGCGTCGTCATGGCTATCAGGAAGGCATTGCGCTGGACGTGAATGGCTACATCTCCGAAGGTGCGGGCGAAAACCTGTTTGAAGTAAAAGACGGCATTCTGTTTACCCCGCCGTTTACCTCTTCCGCGCTGCCGGGTATCACTCGTGATGCGATCATTAAGCTGGCGAAAGATCTCGATATCGAAGTGCGTGAGCAGGTGCTGTCCCGTGAATCACTGTACCTGGCCGATGAAGTGTTCATGTCCGGTACCGCGGCCGAAATCACCCCAGTACGCAGTGTCGATGGTATCCAGGTGGGCGAAGGCCGCTGCGGTCCGGTCACCAAACGCATCCAGCAGGCCTTCTTTGGGCTCTTCACCGGTGAAACGGAAGATAAATACGGCTGGTTGGATTCAGTAAACCAATAACAAAATTAATATTTCCCCAAAATAATTCACGTTGCAGGAAGACGGCAACGCAGCAAGTCCCAGGAACTTACTGTAGTAAGTGACTGGGGTGAGCGAGGCGGCCAACGCACCTGCGGCGTGAAGTATGCAGGGGAAAGACAGACGGGAGTTAATCAAGCATGCCTAAGTATCGTTCTGCCACCACCACTCACGGCCGCAATATGGCGGGTGCCCGCGCACTGTGGCGCGCCACCGGGATGACCGATGATGACTTCGGTAAACCGATTATCGCTGTGGTGAACTCCTTTACCCAGTTTGTGCCGGGTCACGTCCACCTGCGCGATCTCGGTAAGCTGGTTGCCGAACAAATCGAAGCCTCAGGCGGCGTGGCGAAAGAGTTCAACACCATTGCTGTGGATGATGGTATCGCCATGGGTCATGGCGGCATGCTGTATTCACTGCCGTCGCGTGAGCTGATCGCTGACTCCGTTGAGTACATGGTTAACGCCCACTGCGCCGATGCGATGGTCTGCATCTCCAACTGCGACAAAATCACCCCCGGGATGTTAATGGCCTCTTTGCGCCTGAATATTCCGGTGATCTTTGTTTCCGGCGGTCCGATGGAAGCCGGGAAAACCAAGCTCTCTGACCAAATCATCAAGCTCGACCTGGTTGATGCGATGATTCAGGGTGCTGACCCGAAAGTTTCCGACTCACAAAGCGAGCAGGTTGAACGTTCCGCCTGTCCGACCTGTGGCTCTTGTTCCGGTATGTTCACCGCTAACTCGATGAACTGCCTGACTGAAGCGCTGGGCCTGTCGCAGCCGGGTAACGGTTCACTGCTGGCGACTCACGCCGACCGTAAAGAACTGTTCCTCAACGCAGGTAAGCGCATCGTCGAGCTGACCAAACGCTATTACGAGCAGGATGATGCCTCCGCCCTGCCGCGCAACATTGCCAGCAAGGCAGCGTTTGAGAACGCCATGACGCTGGATATCGCCATGGGCGGCTCCACCAATACCGTTCTGCACCTGCTGGCAGCCGCGCAGGAAGCGGAAATCGACTTCACCATGAGTGATATCGACAAGCTGTCCCGCAAAGTCCCGCAACTGTGTAAAGTGGCGCCGAGTACGCAGAAATACCATATGGAAGACGTGCACCGCGCAGGCGGCGTACTGGGTATTTTAGGCGAACTGGATCGTGCTGGACTGCTGAACCGCGACGTGAAAAACGTGCTGGGGCTGACTCTGCCGCAAACGCTCGATCGTTATGACGTGATGTTGACCAAAGACGACGCGGTGAAAAAAATGTTCCGTGCTGGCCCGGCCGGCATTCGTACTACCCAGGCGTTCTCACAGGACTGCCGTTGGGATACGCTGGATGACGACCGCGCGGAAGGCTGCATTCGCTCGCTGGAGCACGCTTACAGCAAAGACGGTGGTCTGGCAGTTCTGTACGGTAACTTCGCGGAAAACGGCTGTATTGTAAAAACCGCAGGCGTGGATGACAGCATCCTGAAATTCACCGGCCCGGCAAAAGTGTATGAAAGCCAGGACGATGCGGTTGAAGCCATCCTCGGCGGTAAAGTGGTGGCTGGCGACGTGGTTGTCATTCGCTACGAAGGGCCGAAAGGCGGGCCTGGCATGCAGGAAATGCTCTACCCCACCACCTTCCTGAAATCGATGGGCCTCGGTAAGGCTTGCGCGCTGATTACCGATGGTCGTTTCTCCGGCGGTACTTCGGGGCTTTCCATTGGTCACGTTTCTCCGGAAGCGGCCAGCGGCGGTAATATCGCGATTATCGAAGATGGTGACATGATTGCCATCGATATCCCGAATCGTGGTATTCAACTGCAACTGAGTGATGCGGAAATCGCTGCGCGCCGTGAAGCGCAGGAAGCTCGCGGTGACAAAGCCTGGACGCCAAAAGATCGTCAGCGTCAGGTCTCCTTTGCACTGCGCGCCTACGCCAGCCTGGCAACCAGTGCCGACAAAGGTGCGGTGCGCGATAAGTCGAAGCTCGGGGGATAATGACCATGGCGGATTCACAACCTCTATCCGGCGCTCCTGAGGGCGCCGAGTATCTCAGAGCGGTACTGCGTGCGCCGGTATACGAAGCGGCACAGGTAACGCCGCTACAGAAAATGGAAAAACTCTCTTCGCGCCTCGACAACGTCATTCTGGTGAAGCGCGAAGACCGTCAACCCGTTCACAGCTTCAAGCTACGCGGTGCCTATGCCATGATGGCGGGCTTGACCGAAGAGCAAAAAGCGCATGGCGTCATTACCGCATCGGCTGGTAATCATGCTCAGGGCGTCGCGTTCTCTTCTGCGCGATTAGGCGTGAAGGCGCTGATTGTCATGCCAACGGCTACCGCCGATATCAAAGTCGACGCCGTTCGCGGCTTCGGCGGAGAAGTGCTGCTGCACGGCGCGAACTTTGATGAAGCCAAAGCCAAAGCGATTGAATTGTCGCAGCAGCAGGGTTTTACCTGGGTGCCGCCGTTCGATCATCCGATGGTGATTGCCGGGCAGGGCACGCTGGCGCTGGAGCTGCTCCAGCAGGACGCGCATCTCGATCGCGTATTCGTACCAGTTGGCGGCGGCGGTCTGGCGGCAGGTGTTGCGGTGCTAATTAAACAGCTGATGCCGCAAATCAAAGTGATTGCCGTGGAAGCCGAAGATTCGGCCTGTCTGAAAGCGGCGCTGGATGCCGGTCATCCGGTGGATCTGCCGCGAGTGGGTCTCTTTGCCGAAGGCGTGGCGGTGAAACGTATTGGCGATGAAACCTTCCGTCTGTGCCAGGAATACCTCGACGATATTATTACCGTGGATAGCGATGCTATTTGCGCGGCAATGAAAGACCTGTTCGAAGATGTACGCGCGGTGGCGGAGCCTTCCGGGGCGCTGGCGCTGGCGGGGATGAAAAAATACATCGCCCAGCATAATATTCGCGGCGAGCGCCTGGCGCATGTTCTTTCCGGCGCTAACGTTAACTTCCACGGCCTGCGCTACGTTTCCGAACGTTGCGAGCTGGGGGAACAGCGCGAAGCCTTGCTGGCCGTGACCATCCCGGAAGAAAAGGGCAGCTTCCTGAAGTTTTGCCAACTGCTGGGCGGGCGCTCGGTGACCGAGTTTAACTACCGCTTTGCTGATGCGAAAGACGCCTGCATTTTTGTCGGCGTACGTCTGAGCCGTGGGCTGGAAGAGCGTAAGGAAATCCTGCAACTGCTCAATGAGGGCGGCTATAGCGTGGTGGATCTGTCTGATGACGAGATGGCGAAGCTACACGTGCGCTATATGGTCGGTGGACGTCCGTCGAAACCCTTACAGGAACGTCTTTATAGCTTCGAATTTCCGGAGTCGCCGGGGGCGTTGCTCAAATTCCTGCATACCCTGGGGACGCACTGGAATATTTCATTGTTCCACTATCGCAGTCACGGCACTGACTATGGTCGTGTGCTGGCGGCGTTTGAGTTGGGTGAACACGAGCCTGATTTCGAAACGCGGCTGAATGAACTGGGTTATGACTGTCATGATGAAACACATAACCCGGCGTTCAGGTTCTTCCTGGCGGGTTAACGACAGCCATTAAAAAAGGGTTCATGTAAAAACATGAACCCTTTTTGCTACTGTATCAGCAGATTACAGCGTGATAACGTCGAATTCGACTTCGGTATTCACGTCAGCATCGTAATCCACACCGTCGAGGGCAAAACCGAACAGATTCAGGAATTCCTGCTTGTATCCTGCATAGTCAGTTTCTTGCGCCAGGTTTTCGGTAGTGATCAGCGGCCACAGATCGCGACATGCCTGCTGAATGTCGTCACGCAGTTCCCAGTCATCCATACGGATACGCTGGTTGTCATCAAGCGCCACTTTATCGCCGTACAGGCTGGTGGTCATCAGACGGTTGATCTGCTCAATACAACCTTCGTGAATCCCCTGCGCTTTCATCAGCTTGAAGACCATGGAGATGTACAGTGGCATTACCGGAATCGCAGAAGATGCCTGGGTGATGACGGACTTCAGTACGGCAACGTTAGCGGAACCGTTCAGCGGTGCCAGCTGGTTACGCAGTTCTCCCGCCGCGCGATCGAGGTCTTCTTTCGCTTTGCCCAGCGCGCCGTGCCAGTAGATTGGCCAGGTCAGGTCGGTACCGATGTAGGAGTAGGCTACGGTTTTCACGCCATCAGCCAGCACGCCCGCTTCGCTCAGCGCGCCCATCCACAGTTCCCAGTCTTCGCCGCCCATGACGGTGACGGTGTTCTGAACTTCTTCTTCGGTTGCCGGCTCAATGCTGGCGGTGATGATCTGATCTTTGTTGGTATCGATCGCTTTAGAGGTGTAAACCTCACCGATTGGCTTCAGCGCTGAACGGACGATTTCACCGGTTTTCGGCATTTTACGCACTGGGGAAGCCAGTGAGTAAACCACCAGGTCAATCTGACCCAGGTCTTCTTTGATCAGTTTGATCACTTCATCACGGCATTCGTCAGAGAACGCATCGCCGTTGATGCTTTTGGAGTACAGACCTTCACGCTTGGCCGCTTCGTCGAAAGCTGCAGAGTTATACCAGCCTGCGGAACCTGGTTTGGTATCCGTGCCCGGTTTTTCGAAAAATACGCCGATAGTGGCGGCACCGCTGCCAAAGGCGGCGGAAATTCTGGAAGCCAGACCGTAACCGGTGGAAGCACCGATCACCAGCACGCGAGACGGGCCGTTCTCGATTTTCCCGTTCTGCTTAACATACTCGATCTGCTTTTCCACGTTGACTTTGCAGCCAGTCGGATGGGTCGTTGTACAGATGAATCCACGAATTTTTGGTTTGATTATCATAATGATGGCTAATTAAGTTTGTATTTTCGCTGTCAAGTGCGCAATGACACCGTCTGTTCTGGCCTGCTTAACGCGATGGTTAACAAGCCCCCCACTACAATGGATCACGACATTATACAGAAAAGGAGCGCCAATACTGAATCTACCACTGATTTTAGACCTGACGCTGGCGCTACTCTGCGGATTTACGTTCCAGAACAATCTTCCAAAACGCGTCGATCAGCGGTTCATGCAGTCGCTTTTTCGGAGCGCAGACGCCAAGCTCGAACGGTGTTTTTTCGTCACTGCGCTCTAAAATCATCACGCGATTACGCACCGGCTCCGGGCTGTTTTCTAGCACCACTTCCGGCAGCAGAGCTACGCCGCAGCCCAGCGCCACCATTGAGACCATCGCTTCGTGACCACCCACCGTGGCGTAAATTGATGGGTTGCTGATTTTGTGACGGCGGAACCACAGCTCGATACGGCGGCGTACCGGACCCTGATCGGCCATGATAAACGGCACCGTCGACCAGTCCGGCTTATCGACCGATACCTGATTACGCACCGGGCAGGGCAGCGCCGGAGCGATCAACACAACCGTCAGATTCTCCAGCATCGAGAACGCCACCGCGCCAGGCAGCGTTTCGGGCTTACCGGCAATTGCCAGATCGGCTTCACCAGTGACCACTTTATCCATCGCATCGGCGGCGTCGCCGGTGGTGAGCTTAATTTCCACTGACGGATGCTCGGCGCGGAAACGGTCAAGGATTGGCGGCAGATGGCTGTAGGCGGCAGTTACCGAACAGAAGATATGCAGTTCGCCCGACAGCGACGGCCCTTGTTGATCTAAGGTGTGGCGTAACTGCTGGTACTGCAACAGCGTCTGTTGGGCAAACACGCGCAGCTCTTCACCTGCTTCGGTCAGCGTAACCGTACGGTTATCGCGCACAAACAGCGGCTGGCCGAGGTCTTCTTCGAGGCGCTGAATCTGCCGGGAAAGCGTGGATGGGCTGACGTGCATTGCCCGCGCGCTGCGGCCAAAGTGACGACTTTCAGCCAAATGCAGGAACATTTTCAGATCGCGTAAATCCACAGACGAGCCTCCGATTTTCTACGTTGCATAAATTGCAATGTGACGTTGTGAATATATCAATTTCCGCAATAAATTTCCTGTTGTAATGTGGATTCAATCTCGCAAATACAAATCTGCGAACCGAATAATAAGCACCACAACACAACATCACGGAGTACACCATCATGGCTAACTACTTTAATACACTGAACCTGCGCCAGCAGTTGGCACAGCTGGGTAAATGTCGCTTTATGGGTCGCGACGAATTCGCCGATGGTGCGAGCTACCTTCAGGGTAAAAAAGTGGTCATCGTCGGCTGTGGCGCCCAGGGTCTGAACCAGGGCCTGAACATGCGTGACTCCGGTCTGGATATCTCCTACGCACTGCGTAAAGAAGCCATTGCTGAGAAGCGTGCTTCCTGGCGTAAAGCGACCGAAAACGGCTTCAAAGTGGGTACCTACGAAGAGCTGATCCCGCAGGCTGATCTGGTGGTTAACCTGACTCCGGACAAGCAGCACTCCGACGTTGTGCGTTCTGTACAGCCGCTGATGAAAGACGGTGCAGCGCTGGGTTACTCCCACGGCTTCAACATCGTGGAAGTTGGCGAGCAGATCCGTAAAGACATCACTGTTGTGATGGTGGCACCGAAATGTCCGGGTACAGAAGTGCGTGAAGAGTACAAACGTGGTTTCGGCGTACCTACGCTGATCGCCGTTCACCCGGAAAATGATCCGAAAGGCGAAGGCATGGCGATTGCTAAAGCCTGGGCTGCGGCCACCGGCGGTCACCGTGCTGGCGTACTGGAGTCCTCCTTCGTTGCGGAAGTGAAATCTGACCTGATGGGTGAGCAGACTATCCTGTGCGGTATGCTGCAGGCCGGTTCTCTGCTGTGCTTCGATAAGCTGGTGGAAGAGGGTACTGACCCGGCATATGCTGAAAAACTGATTCAGTTCGGCTGGGAAACCATCACCGAAGCGCTGAAGCAGGGCGGCATCACTCTGATGATGGACCGTCTGTCTAACCCGGCGAAACTGCGTGCTTACGCGCTGTCCGAACAGTTGAAAGAGATCATGGCGCCGCTGTTCCAGAAACACATGGATGACATCATCTCCGGTGAATTCTCTTCCGGCATGATGGCTGACTGGGCCAACGACGATAAGAAACTGCTGACCTGGCGTGAAGAGACCGGCAAAACCGCGTTCGAAACCGCTGCCCAGTTCGACGGTAAAATCGGCGAGCAGGAATACTTTGATAAAGGCGTTCTGATGATTGCGATGGTGAAAGCGGGCGTTGAGCTGGCGTTCGAAACCATGGTGGATTCCGGCATCATCGAAGAATCTGCTTACTACGAATCACTGCACGAACTGCCGCTGATCGCCAACACCATTGCCCGTAAGCGTCTGTACGAAATGAACGTGGTTATCTCTGATACCGCAGAATACGGCAACTACCTGTTCTCTTACGCTTGCGTACCGCTGCTGAAAGAGTTCATGACCACCCTGCAGACCGGCGACCTGGGCAAAGCGATTGCTGAAGGCGCGGTAGACAACGCGCAACTGCGTGACGTGAACGACGCGATTCGCGGCCATGCTATCGAGAAAGTGGGCCAGAAACTGCGTGGCTACATGACCGATATGAAGCGCATTGCGGTCGCAGGATAATTCCTCATAGAGGAATGGCATATCAACAGCGCTTCGTAGGCCGGATAAGCGAAGCGCTATCCGGCAAAAAAAGCCCGGTGTTTAAACACCGGGCTTTCTATTAGTTACGGTACAGCACTTTAATGATGTGGTAACCGAACTGAGTGTGCAGCGGACCGGTTGGCTCCAGCACAGGGCAGGAAAAGACCACTTTATCGAACGCCGGAACCATCTGGCCCTGACGGAATTCGCCTAAATCACCACCGCGTTTGCCTGATGGGCAGATGGAGTGTTTCTTCGCCAGTTTGCCGAAGTCGGCGCCGTTTTTAATCTGTTCCAGAAGATCCAGTGCCAGTTTCTCTTCTTTAACAAGGATATGCACTGCTGCTGCTGTTTTTGCCATGATCGTGCCTTGAGTGGGGTGGTTAAGGCTGGCTATACTACCACGCTGTTATTCTCCCCTCCCGACTTTCATGAGTGACCCTTTATGCGTTTGAACCCCGGACAACAACAAGCCGTCGAATTCGTCACCGGACCTTGCCTGGTGCTGGCGGGAGCGGGTTCCGGCAAGACGCGTGTTATCACCAACAAAATAGCCCATCTGATCCGTGAATGTGGCTATCAGGCACGACATATTGCGGCAGTGACCTTTACCAATAAGGCTGCGCGCGAGATGAAAGAGCGCGTGGCGCAAACGCTGGGTCGTAAAGAGGCGCGTGGGTTGATGATCTCCACCTTCCATACCCTGGGACTGGATATCATTAAGCGTGAATACGCGGTGCTGGGGATGAAATCTAACTTCTCGTTGTTTGACGATACTGACCAGGTGGCCTTGCTTAAGGAACTGACCGAAGGGCTAATCGAAGACGATAAGCTTATTCTCCAGCAGCTGATCTCGACGATCTCCAACTGGAAAAACGATCTGATGACTCCGGCGCAGGCGGCAGCCAGCGCAAAGGGCGAGCGCGATCGTATTTTTGCCCACTGCTATGGTCTGTATGACGCGCATATGAAGGCGTGTAACGTCCTCGATTTTGACGATCTTATCCTGCTGCCCACTCTGCTGCTACAGCGCAATGAAGAAGTGCGTGAGCGCTGGCAAAACAGAATCCGCTACCTGCTGGTGGATGAATATCAGGATACCAACACCAGCCAGTACGAGCTGGTGAAGTTGCTGGTAGGGAAACGTGCGCGCTTTACCGTCGTGGGCGATGACGATCAGTCGATCTACTCCTGGCGCGGCGCCCGTCCGCAGAACCTGGTACTGTTGAGCAAAGATTTTCCGGCTTTACAGGTGGTGAAGCTGGAGCAAAACTACCGTTCATCAGGTCGCATCCTTAAGGCGGCGAACATCCTCATTGCGAACAATCCACACGTCTTTGAAAAGCGGCTCTTTTCTGAGCTGGGCTACGGCGCTGAGCTGAAGGTGCTGAGCGCAAATAATGAAGAGCATGAAGCCGAACGTGTGACCGGGGAATTAATTGCCCATCATTTTGTGAACAAGACGCAATATAAAGACTACGCCATCCTGTATCGCGGTAATCATCAGTCGCGCGTGTTCGAAAAGTTTCTGATGCAGAACCGTATCCCGTACAAAATCTCCGGCGGAACATCGTTCTTCTCGCGTCCGGAGATTAAAGATTTGCTGGCCTACCTGCGCGTGCTGAGCAACCCGGATGACGACAGCGCATTTTTGCGCATCGTAAACACGCCAAAGCGTGAAATCGGTCCGGCCACGCTGCAAAAGTTGGGTGAATGGGCGATGACGAGTAATAAAAGCCTGTTTACCGCCAGCTTTGATATGGGGCTTAGCCAGACACTGACCGGGCGCGGGTATGACTCTCTGACCCGCTTTACGCACTGGCTGGGTGAAATTCAGCGCCTGGCGGAGCGCGAACCGGTTGCCGCTGTGCGCGATCTGATCCACGGTATTGATTACGAATCCTGGCTGTATGAAACCTCGCCGAGCCCGAAAGCGGCTGAAATGCGTATGAAAAACGTCAATACGTTGTTCAGCTGGATGACGGAGATGCTGGAAGGCAGTGAGCTGGAAGAGCCGATGACCCTGACCCAGGTCGTTACCCGCTTTACCCTGCGCGACATGATGGAGCGTGGAGAGAGCGAAGAAGAGCTGGATCAGGTGCAGTTGATGACGCTGCATGCCTCCAAAGGGCTGGAGTTCCCGTACGTGTTTATGGTGGGAATGGAAGAAGGATTTTTGCCGCACCAGAGCAGTATCGATGAAGACAATATCGACGAAGAACGTCGTCTGGCTTACGTAGGGATTACGCGTGCACAGAAAGAACTCATCTTCACGCTGTGTAAAGAGCGTCGTCAGTACGGTGAGCTGGTGCGTCCGGAACCGAGTCGTTTCCTGCTGGAGCTGCCACAGGATGACGTTATCTGGGAGCAAGAGCGTAAAGTGGTGAGCGCTGAGGAGCGGATGCAAAAAGGGCAGGCAAGCATCGCTAATATTCGGGCAATGATGGCGAAAGCCAAAGCAAAGTAGGTATTTTGTAGGCCGGATACGTGTAAGCGCTATCCGGCAACCAACATCTAATGAACGTCCAGCGGCCAGTGGACATAGCTTTGCCACTGACTTTCCTGATCGATTAACTCTTTACCCAGCGGATGATGTTCCAGCCAGCCTTCTGGTAGCGTGACCGTCAGGTGCTCGTTTCTTGCATCCATTTGAATTTCCGGCACAAGATCGTCACGGCGACGGCTGGCGAAGATGATCGCCAAACGTAGCAAACGGCAAAGATGCTCCGCGATGCGCGGTGGCACTGCGTTTTGCTGGTGGAGCGAAGAGAGATCGACGGGATTGGTCTGGTTGAGTAACAGCGTTGCTAGCAGTTTCTTTTGCGCAGGGGTAAAACCCGGGAGATCGAGATTGCGCACCAGATAAGCGGCATGCTGTGGTGCCTGTTTAAAATCAACGCTTAGGCCAATTTCATGCAGCTGACAGGCACTAATCAGTAGTTCGCGGCTAATCGGTTCAAGATGCCACTTTTTTTCTACCTGATCGAGAAATTTAGTCGCTAAATTGGCAACGCGATGTGCTTGCTCTGTATCGACCATAAAGCGACGCTGGATATTGCGTAATGTGCGGCTACGTATATCCTGATCCACCGCCAGATGCAGCATGCCGTAGACCAGACCTTCACGTAATGCGCCGCCGGCCAGGGTCATGCATTGAATGTTCAGTTCGGTGAAAATAGCAATCAGAATGGCCAGCCCGCTGGGGAAAACCAGCGCACGTTCCAGCGTTAACCCTTCGATTTCCAGCTCTTCCAGACGACCGCAGTGAATGGCACGCTGCTTAAGCTGCTGCAGTTTGGCCAACGTAATGCGCTCATCCATACCCTGCGCCATCATGATTTCCTGCAACGCCTGGACGGTACCAGAGGCACCAACGCAAACTTTCCAGCCATGAAAACGCAGTTTGTCGGCGACCGGGCGCAGAACTTCACATGCGGCCTTCTCTGCCTCGTCAAAGTTTTCCTGTGCCAGATTACGATCGGTAAAATAGCGTTCGAGCCAGGTGACGCAGCCCATCGACAGGCTGAACAGAGAGGTGGTTTGTGCGCCGGAACCGGTGACTAATTCAGTGCTGGCGCCACCAATATCCACAACCAGACGCTGATCGGCACCGCCGGTTGTGTGGGCCACACCTTGATAAATCAGTCGCGCTTCTTCTTCACCGCTAATCACCTGGACAGGGCAGCCAAGGATCTCTTGCGCTTTGGCAATAAACACATCGGCATTTACGGCGATGCGTAATGTTGCCGTGGCGACCACCCGGATTTGTGGATGCGGAATATCCTGCAGACGTTCAGCAAACAGGCGCAAACATTGCCAGCCGCGCTCCATCGCTTCAACAGAGAGCTCGTTGTCACCGTTGAGTCCAGCGGCCAGACGCACTTTGCGTTTGATACGCGTGAGCGTCTGGATGCTTCCTGCCACCTCGCGTACAACCAGCATATGAAAACTATTCGAGCCGAGATCGATTGCCGCATACAGCGAAGTAGAATTCATACACTTCATCCTTCAACCTGTATCTGTGTTGGCTGCGTTCTCTCACCCGAATCACTTACTAAAGTAAGCTCATCGGGATTCGTTTTCTTGCCGCCTTGATACAGGCTGAATGATTTTGTGTATGGCATAACTTTTCTTAACCTGAACGACGACGATTACGCGGAGCACCACCGGTACGGCGTGGGCCATTGCCTGTACGCGGGCGCGTTAAGCGCAACGGCTTCGGCAGATCGGTCATCAGCGCATCCGGGTTATATTTGCTGACCGGAATCGAGTGGCCGATATAGGTCTCGATTGCAGGTAAATTCAGCGCGTACTCTTCACAGGCCAGGCTGATAGAGTGACCGCTTGCGCCAGCACGTCCGGTACGACCGATTCGGTGAACGTAATCTTCACAGTCATCCGGCAGGTCATAGTTAAATACGTGCGTTACTGCTGGGATATGCAGGCCACGCGCAGCGACATCCGTCGCAACGAGAATGTCGAGATCGCCACGGGTGAACTCATCAAGAATACGCAGACGTTTTTTCTGTGCTACGTCACCGGTCAGCAGACCGACGCGATGACCGTCCGCAGCAAGGCTGCCCCAGATATCTTCACAACGATGCTTGGTGTTAGCAAAAACAATGGCGCGATCTGGCCACTCTTCTTCAATCAGCGTTTGCAGCAAACGCATTTTCTCTTCGTTGGAAGGGTAGAAGAGCTCTTCTTTAATGCGGTGGCCAGTTTTCTGTTCCGGTTCGACTTCAACGTACTCAGCGTTATTCATCTGTTCGAACGCCAGTTCGCGAACGCGGTAAGAGAGGGTTGCAGAAAACAGCATGTTCAGACGTTGGGTGGTTGGCGGCATACGACGGAACAGCCAACGGATATCTTTAATAAAGCCCAGATCGTACATACGATCGGCTTCATCCAGCACCACGACCTGAATCGCGCCCAGATTAATGTGGTTCTGTTTTGCATAGTCGATGAGACGACCGGTCGTGCCGATAAGAATATCGACGCCGCTTTCTAGCACTTTCAGCTGTTTATCGTAACCGTCGCCGCCATACGCCAGGCCTAATTTCAGACCAGTGGTCTGTGCCAGCGGCTCGGCATCGGCGTGGATCTGCACGGCTAACTCACGCGTTGGCGCCATAATTAACGCACGCGGTTGGTTCACCTTGCGATCGGCAATCGCGGGATGAGAGAGAAGATAATGAAACGTTGACGTCAGGAACGCCATCGTTTTTCCGGTACCGGTTTGCGCCTGCCCGGCAACATCACGACCAGCCAGCGTTAGCGGCAGCGCGAGGGCCTGAATGGGCGTACAGTTATGAAAGCCTTTATTTTCAAGGGCTTCTATCACCTTTGGGTGCAGGGCGAAGTCGGAAAACTTCTGTTCTGTTAAATGTGTTTTGCTCATAGTGTGGTAGAATATCAGCTTACTATTGCTTTACGAAAGCGTATCCGGTGAAATAAAGTCAACCTTTAGTTGGTTAATGCTACATCAACACGTCGTTGATTAATGCTACACCAATGCACCAGGCTTATTCCTGTGGAGTTATTATGAGCGATAAAATTATTCACCTGACTGACGACAGTTTTGACACGGATGTACTCAAAGCGGACGGAGCAATCCTCGTTGATTTCTGGGCAGAGTGGTGCGGTCCGTGCAAAATGATCGCTCCGATTCTGGATGAAATCGCTGACGAATATCAGGGCAAACTGACGGTTGCTAAACTGAACATTGACCAAAACCCAGGCACCGCGCCGAAGTATGGTATCCGTGGCATCCCGACCCTGCTGCTGTTTAAAAACGGCGAAGTTGCGGCGACGAAAGTCGGCGCGCTGTCCAAAGGTCAGTTGAAAGAATTCCTCGACGCTAATTTAGCGTAAGGAAGTCTCATGATCGGGCGACCCTACTTCGAAATGATTCGGATGACTGGACGCCCGACTTGAGTCGTGCTAAGTTAGTGTTGACTTCGTATTAAACATACCTTATTAAGTTTGAATCTAGTTATATCCAATACTTCCCGTTGTTTCTCGCGCGAGGAGTGGACAGATTCCTGGCTTGTCACTCAATCCGTCTTGTCGTTTCAGTTCTGCGTACTTTCCTGTGACCAGACAGCGAACAGACATGAGTTGATGGCCGTAAACAGGCATGGATGACCCTGCCATACCATTCACAACATTAAGTTCGAGATTTACCCCAAGTTTAAGAACTCACACCATTATGAATCTTACCGAATTAAAGAATACGCCGGTTTCTGAGCTGATCACTCTCGGCGAAAATATGGGCCTGGAAAACCTGGCTCGTATGCGCAAGCAGGACATTATTTTTGCCATCCTGAAGCAGCACGCAAAGAGTGGCGAAGATATCTTTGGTGACGGTGTGCTGGAGATATTGCAGGATGGATTTGGTTTCCTCCGCTCTGCAGACAGCTCCTACCTCGCCGGTCCTGATGACATCTACGTTTCTCCCAGCCAAATCCGCCGTTTCAACCTCCGCACTGGTGATACCATTTCTGGTAAGATTCGCCCGCCGAAAGAAGGTGAACGCTACTTTGCGCTGTTGAAAGTTAACGAAGTTAACTACGACAAACCAGAAAACGCCCGTAACAAAATCCTCTTTGAGAACTTAACGCCGCTGCACGCAAACTCTCGTCTGCGTATGGAACGTGGTAACGGTTCTACTGAAGACTTAACGGCGCGTGTACTGGACCTGGCATCGCCGATCGGTCGTGGCCAACGTGGTCTGATTGTTGCTCCGCCGAAAGCGGGTAAAACCATGCTGCTGCAGAACATCGCGCAGAGCATTGCATACAATCATCCTGACTGCGTGCTGATGGTGCTGCTGATTGACGAACGTCCGGAAGAAGTTACCGAGATGCAGCGTCTGGTGAAAGGTGAAGTGGTTGCCTCTACCTTTGACGAACCTGCTTCCCGCCACGTTCAGGTTGCGGAAATGGTTATCGAGAAGGCGAAACGTCTGGTTGAACACAAGAAAGACGTTATCATTCTGCTTGACTCCATCACCCGTCTGGCACGTGCATATAACACCGTGGTTCCGGCTTCCGGTAAAGTACTGACCGGTGGTGTGGACGCCAACGCCCTGCATCGTCCGAAGCGTTTCTTTGGTGCTGCACGTAACGTGGAAGAGGGCGGTAGCCTGACCATCATCGCGACTGCGCTGATTGATACCGGCTCTAAAATGGATGAAGTTATCTACGAAGAGTTTAAAGGTACCGGCAACATGGAACTGCATCTCTCTCGTAAGATTGCTGAAAAACGCGTCTTCCCGGCTATCGACTACAACCGTTCCGGTACCCGTAAAGAAGAGCTGCTCACTACCCAGGAAGAGCTGCAGAAAATGTGGATCCTGCGCAAAATCATCCATCCGATGGGTGAAATCGATGCAATGGAATTCCTCATTAACAAACTGGCGATGACCAAGACCAACGACGACTTCTTCGATATGATGAAGCGTTCCTGATTCGGGCATCATCTGAAAACGCCACGTATTTACGTGGCGTTTTGCTTTTGTGGATGTAATCTTAACGACACAATAATAATAATCCGGTATGACATACCGCCTGGCGATGAAGGGTTGTAATTCGTATTTTATGGTTAATAATCATACAGAACCACCTGATATGGAATCGGGTTTCTCTTCTGAATAATCGCCTGGATGGTTATACTTCATATATTGATATTCTTTGAGAGTATGTATAGTGAATTTACTGACAGCAAGTACTGATCTCATCAGTATTTTTTTATTCACAACGCTGTTTCTTTTCTTTGCCCGCAAGGTTGCGAAAAAGATAGGATTGGTGGATAAACCCAACTTCCGCAAACGTCATCAGGGACTGATTCCGTTGGTTGGGGGGATTTCGGTTTACGCAGGCATTTGCTTTACGTTCCTCATCGCCGATTATTATATCCCGCATGCAACTCTCTACCTGGCTTGTGCCGGTGTACTGGTGTTTATCGGTGCACTGGACGACCGCTTTGATATCAGTGTAAAAATCCGTGCGACCATCCAGGCTATCATCGGCATCATTATGATGGCGGTAGGTAAGCTCTATCTGTTGAGCCTTGGGTTCATTTTTGGCCCTTGGGAGATGGTACTCGGTCCTTTTGGCTATTTCCTTACCCTTTTCGCCGTTTGGGCTGCAATTAACGCCTTTAACATGGTGGATGGGATTGATGGTCTGTTAGGCGGGCTATCCAGCGTATCATTCGCCGCAATGGGGCTTATCTTGTGGTTTGACGGCCAGACAAGCCTGGCTATCTGGTGTTTTGCCATGATCGCCGCCATTCTGCCTTACATCATGCTGAACCTGGGTATTCTCGGACGTCGCTATAAGGTCTTTATGGGCGATGCGGGGAGTACGCTGATTGGCTTTACGGTCATCTGGATCCTGCTGGAGACCACTCAAGGTAAAACGCATCCTATTAGCCCGGTCACCGCACTGTGGATTATTGCCATTCCGTTAATGGATATGGTGGCGATCATGTATCGTCGTTTACGTAAAGGTATGAGCCCTTTCTCCCCGGACCGCCAACATATTCACCATTTAATTATGCGCGCCGGGTTTACTTCCCGACAGGCTTTTGTCCTGATTACGCTGGCTGCTGCGATCCTGGCTTCTATCGGCGTGTTGGCTGAATATTCTCGGGTCGTTCCGGAATGGGTGATGCTGGTGCTCTTTTTACTGGCATTTGTCTTGTACGACTATTGTATTAAACGTGCCTGGAAGGTAGCGAGATTTATCAAACGCTGGAAGCGCAAGTTGCGTAGAAACCGTGACAGTAAACCAAACTTAACCAAATAAATTGAGGGTACGATGACACAACCATTACCGGGGGAACATGCCATGAGCGCTGAAAATGAACTGGACATCCGTGGGTTGTTTCGTACTTTGTGGACAGGGAAGGTGTGGATCGTCGGTATGGCTCTCGCCTTCGCGTTAGTCGCTCTCGCCTATACGTTTTTTGCTCGTCAGGAGTGGAGCGCGACGGCGATTTCAGACAGGCCAACGGTTAATATGTTGGGCGGCTATTACTCTCAGCAGCAGTTCTTACGTAACCTGGACATCAAGGCCAGTCTTGCATCTGCGGATCAGCCGTCAGTGATGGATGAGGCCTATAAAGAATTTATCATGCAGCTTGCCTCATGGGATACGCGCCGTGAATTCTGGCAGCAGACTGATTACTACAAGCAACGTATGGTGGGGAACAGTAAAGCCGATGCGGCGATGCTGGATGAACTGATTAATAACATTCAGTTTATGCCCGGCGATGCGGTTCGTAATACTAATGACAGCGTGAAGCTGATTGCCGAAACGGCACCTGATGCCAACAATCTGTTGCGTCAGTACGTCGCGTTTGCCAGTCAGCGTGCGGCGCGTCATCTGAACGACGAGTTAAAGGGAGCCTGGGCTGCGCGCACTGTGCAGATGAAGGCGCAGGTTAAACGCCAGGAAGAAGTGGCGAAATCGATTTTCTCTCGCCGAGTTCACAACATTGAGCAGGCTCTCAAAATTGCTGAACAGCATAATATTTCGCGTACTTCCACTGACGTTCCGGCTGAAGAGCTACCCGATTCTGAACTGTTTTTGCTTGGACGTCCTATGCTGCAGGCACGACTCGAAAACCTGCAATCTGTTGGTCCCGATTTCGATCTGGACTACTTCCAAAACCGAGCCATGCTTAACACACTGAACGTTGGGCCAACTCTGGATCCGCGTTTTCAGACCTATCGTTATTTGCGTACGCCGGAGGAACCGGTAAAACGTGACAGCCCTCGTCGTGCCTTCCTGATGATTATGTGGGGCATCGTTGGGGCTCTGATCGGTGCTGGTGTCGCGTTAACCCGTCGCCGCACGATTTAGCAATATCGTTGCAGTGAGGGGCTGGGCCCTCACTGCCAATCCGAAGAGAATCGATGTGAAAGTACTGACTGTATTTGGCACGCGACCGGAGGCCATAAAAATGGCACCTCTGGTTCATGCGCTGGCAAAAGATCCTGATTTTGAGGCAAAAGTTTGCGTCACGGCGCAGCATCGGGAGATGCTCGATCAGGTGTTGAACCTCTTTTCCATTGTACCTGACTACGATCTCAATATTATGCAGCCAGGTCAGGGACTAACAGAAATTACCTGCCGAATACTGGAAGGATTAAAGCCAATTCTGGCTGATTTTAAACCTGACGTTGTGTTAGTTCACGGCGATACCACAACCACCATTGCTACTAGCCTGGCCGCGTTCTATCAGCGCATCCCGGTAGGGCATGTGGAGGCAGGCTTACGTACAGGCGATCTCTACTCTCCCTGGCCGGAAGAGGCGAACCGTACGCTGACCGGGCATCTGGCGATGTATCATTTTGCACCAACAGAAAACTCGCGCCAAAACCTGTTACGGGAAAACATTTCTGATAACCGCATCTTCGTTACAGGTAATACGGTTATTGATGCGTTGATCTGGGTACGCGATCGCGTACTGGCGAGCGATGCATTACGAGCTGAACTGGCAGAGCATTATCCATTCCTGAGCTCGGATAAAAAGATGATACTGGTGACCGGTCATCGTCGGGAAAGCTTCGGTCGTGGTTTTGAGCACATTTGTCATGCGCTGGCGGAAATTGCCGCGGCCAATCAGAACGTACAGATTGTCTATCCGGTGCACCTGAATCCTAACGTCAGCGAACCGGTTAATCGCATTCTGGGGCACGTTGAAAACGTCATCCTGATTGAACCGCAGGATTACATGCCGTTTGTCTGGCTGATGAATCACGCCTGGCTGATCCTTACCGACTCTGGCGGGATTCAGGAAGAAGCCCCATCTCTGGGGAAACCGGTACTGGTGATGCGCGAAACGACGGAACGCCCGGAAGCGATTACTGCAGGCACAGTACGTCTGGTAGGGACCGACCCGCAGCGTATTGTCGAAGAAGTCACGCGTTTGCTGCATGACGACAATGAATATCAGACCATGAGCCGCGCCCATAATCCGTATGGTGACGGGCAGGCATGTGGCCGCATTTTACACGCGTTAAAAAATAATCGGATATCGCTATGAGTTTTACGACCATTTCTGTCATTGGGCTGGGTTATATCGGACTGCCGACGGCGGCTGCCTTTGCTTCCCGTCAAAAGCATGTGATTGGCGTAGATGTAAATCAACACGCGGTGGATACCATTAATCGCGGTGAAATTCATATCGTTGAGCCAGATTTGGGCGCCGTGGTGAAAACGGCGGTCGAAAATGGATTTCTGCGTGCGACCACAACCCCTGTAGATGCGGATGCCTATCTGATTGCTGTGCCTACTCCGTTTAAGGGGGAGCACGAACCCGATATGGTTTATGTGGAAGCCGCGGCTAAATCTCTTGCACCGGTGCTGAAAAAAGGCGCGTTGGTGATCCTTGAATCGACGTCGCCTGTCGGGGCCACTGAACAGATGGCCACATGGCTGGCTGAAATGCGTCCTGACCTGACTTTCCCACAGCAAGTCGGTGAACACGCGGACGTTAACATTGCTTATTGCCCAGAGCGAGTGCTGCCGGGCCAGGTGATGGTTGAACTGATTAAAAACGACCGCGTGATTGGGGGAATGACCTCCGTCTGTTCCGCGCGTGCTAGCGAACTGTACAACATTTTCCTGGAGGGCGAATGTGTCGTGACCAACGCCCGTACGGCGGAAATGTGCAAACTGACTGAAAATAGCTTCCGCGACGTCAATATCGCTTTCGCCAATGAGTTGTCGCTGATTTGCGCCGATCAGGGGATCAACGTCTGGGAACTGATTCGACTGGCAAATCGCCATCCGCGCGTGAATATTTTACAACCGGGTCCGGGGGTTGGCGGGCACTGTATCGCGGTTGATCCGTGGTTTATCGTGGCGCAGAACCCGCAGCAGGCGAAATTGATTCGCACCGCGCGTGAGGTAAACGACGGTAAACCTCATTGGGTGGTTGATCAGGTAAAAGCTGCCGTGGCCGACTGTCTGGCGGATACCAATAAACGGGCCAGCGAAGTGAAAATTGCCTGTTTTGGTCTGGCATTTAAACCGAATATTGATGACTTACGTGAAAGCCCGGCGATGGGAATTGCGCAAAGCATCGCGCATTGGCACAAAGGCGAAACATTGGTAGTGGAACCGAACATCCATCAACTGCCGAAAAAACTGGACGGTCTGTGCCAACTGGCAGCGCTGGACGATGCCCTGGCAAGCGCCGATGTGCTGGTCTTGCTGGTCGACCATAATGAATTTAAAGCCATTAAAGGCGATGCGGTTCACCAGCAATATATCGTTGATACCAAAGGGGTCTGGCGGTGAAAATCCGCGCCAGTATTGAGCCGCTTAGCTGGGAAAATACGTTCTTTGGCGTGAATAGCGCCATTGTGCGTTTTGACCAACACGCGCCGGTTCTGACTGCGGATGTGTTGCAGCCCTGGTCGCGGGTACAGGCAAAAATTCCTGCGGCCAATACCCATGAATTAGATGCCCTGCAACAGTTAGGCTTCTCACTGGTTGAAGGTGAAGTGGATTTTGTGCTGCCGGTGATGTGTGCGCATGGCGACCCCGGTGCGCAGGTCGCACAAACTACGGATATCCCTGCATTACGCCAACTGGCAGGGCAGGCGTTCGCGCAAAGTCGTTTTCGTACCCCGTGGTATGCCGCAGATGCCAGCACGCGTTTTTATGCGCAGTGGATTGAAAACGCGGTGCTGGGGACGTTCGATCATCAATGCCTCGTTTTTCGTACACCGGCAGGTGATATTCGTGGCTATGTCTCGCTGCGTGAACTGAATGCGACCGATGCGCGAATTGGCCTGCTGGCCGGGCGTGGGGCGGGAGCAGAATTGATGCAGGCTGCCCTTTGCTGGGCGCAGGCTCGCGGTAAAACAACATTGCGCGTGGCGACCCAAATGGGCAATACCGCCGCGCTTAAACGTTATATACACAGTGGTGCGAATGTGGAAAGCACCGCGTATTGGTTATACAGGTGACACGATGATTCCATTTAACGCACCGCCGGTGGTGGGCACTGAACTCGATTACATGCAGTCTGCGATGAACAGCGGCAAACTGTGTGGCGACGGTGGTTTTACCCGTCGCTGCCAACAGTGGCTGGAACAGCATTTTGGCAGCGAGAAAGTATTGCTGACACCTTCCTGCACCGCATCGCTTGAGATGGCGGCATTGCTGCTGGATATCCAGCCTGGCGATGAAGTCATTATGCCGAGCTATACGTTTGTCTCCACGGCCAATGCTTTCGTGCTGCGCGGTGCGAAAATTGTCTTTGTTGATATCCGCCCGGATACCATGAACATTGACGAAACGCTGATTGAAGCGGCGATCACCGACAAGACCCGCGCTATCGTGCCGGTGCATTACGCGGGCGTAGCCTGTGAAATGGATACCATCATGGCGCTGGCGACCAAACATAACCTGTTTGTCGTGGAAGATGCGGCCCAGGGCGTCATGTCGACTTACAAAGGTCGGGCGCTGGGGACGATTGGTCACATCGGTTGCTTTAGCTTCCATGAGACCAAAAATTATACCGCAGGCGGTGAAGGTGGTGCGACGCTGATTAATGATAAAAAATTAGTCGAACGTGCAGAGATCATCCGTGAAAAAGGAACTAACCGCAGCCAGTTTTTCCGCGGTCAGGTGGATAAGTATACCTGGCGTGATATTGGTTCCAGCTATCTGATGTCCGATCTGCAGGCTGCCTATCTGTGGGCACAACTGGAAGCGGCTGACCGTATTAACCAGCAGCGTCTGGCGCTGTGGCAGAACTACTATGATGCTCTCGAACCGCTGGCGCGTGCCGGACGCATTGATCTGCCTTCTGTCCCGGAAAACTGCGTGCAGAATGCCCATATGTTTTATATCAAGCTGCGCGATATCGACGATCGCACGGCGTTGATTAACTTCTTGAAAGAAGCTGAAATTATGGCGGTGTTCCACTATATCCCGCTACATGATTGTCCGGCTGGCGATAAATTCGGCGTATTTGCCGGTGTTGATCGTTTCACCACTAAAGAGAGCGAGCGTCTGCTGCGCTTGCCGCTGTTTTACAACCTGTCGCCAGTAAACCAGCGAACGGTCATTTCGACCTTACTCAACTACTTCGCCTGATATGTCGCTTGCTAAAGCGTCCTTATGGACGGCAGCCAGTACGCTGGTAAAAATTGGTGCAGGTTTGCTGGTCGTGAAGCTGCTGGCGGTGTCGTTTGGCCCGGCAGGCGTGGGGCAGGCGGGTAACTTCCGCCAGATGGTCACCGTGCTTGGTGTTCTGGCGGGGGCCGGCATTTTCAACGGCGTCACGAAATATGTTGCGCAGCATCATGACGATCCGACCCGGCTCCGTAAGGTAGTCGGTACATCTTCCGCGATGGTGCTGGGATTCTCTACGCTGATGGCGGTGATTTTTCTGCTGGCGGCCGCGCCAATCAGTCAGGGATTGTTTGGCCATACTCATTATCAGGGGCTGGTAAGACTGGTTGCGCTGGTGCAAATGGGTATTGCCTGGGCGAACCTGCTGCTGGCGTTGATGAAGGGCTTTCGCGATGCGGCGGGTAACGCGCTGTCGCTGATTGTGGGTAGCCTGGTGGGCGTAGTGGCTTATTATGGCTGTTATCGCCTGGGAGGGTATGAAGGCGCTTTGCTGGGTCTGGCGCTAGTGCCCGCGTTGGTCGTTATCCCCGCCGCTATTATGCTGATTAAGCGTGGGGCAATTCCCCTGCATTACCTGAAACCCTCGTGGGATAACGGTCTGGCTGGACAGCTAAGCAAGTTTACCCTGATGGCGCTGATTACCTCCGTAACGCTGCCTGTGGCATACGTGATGATGCGAAACCTGCTGGCGGCGCAGTACAGTTGGGATGATGTGGGGATTTGGCAGGGAGTAAGCAGTATCTCTGATGCTTATCTGCAATTCATTACCGCCTCATTCAGCGTTTACTTGCTTCCGACGTTGTCGCGACTGACCGAAAAGCGCGACATTACGCGCGAGGTGGTTAAGTCGCTAAAGTTCGTGTTACCGGCGGTTGCCGCTGCGAGCTTTACTGTTTGGTTGCTGCGTGATTTTGCGATCTGGCTGCTTTTCTCCGCAAAATTCACCGCCATGCGCGATCTGTTTGCCTGGCAACTGGTCGGCGATGTACTGAAAGTTGGGGCGTATGTCTTTGGGTATCTGGTGATCGCGAAAGCATCGCTGCGGTTTTATATTTTGGCTGAAATTAGCCAGTTCATGTTATTGACGGTGTTTGCTCACTGGCTGATCCCTGCACACGGTGCGCTGGGAGCGGCACAGGCTTATATGGCAACGTACATCGTCTATTTTTCTCTTTGTTGTGGCGTGTTTTTACTCTGGCGTAGGCGGGCATGACTGTACTGATTCACGTTCTGGGATCGGATATCCCTCACCATAACCAAACCGTGTTGCGGTTTTTCAACGACTCGCTGGCCGCGACGAGCGAGCATGCGCGCACGTTTATGGTTGCCGGTCAGGATGCGGGACTCAGTGAGAGCTGCCCGGCGTTATCGCTAAGCTTCTACAGCGGGAAAAAGGCGCTTGCTGACGCTGTGATCGCGAAAGCAAAAGCGGATCGCCAACAGCGTTTCTTCTTCCACGGCCAGTTCAACACCAGCCTGTGGCTGGCGCTGCTGAGTGGCGGGATTAAACCGGCGCAGTTTTACTGGCATATCTGGGGCGCTGATTTATACGAAGTCTCCAGTGGGCTGAAATTCCGCCTGTTTTACCCGATTCGCCGCATGGCGCAGAATCGTGTGGGCTGCGTGTTTGCCACACGGGGCGATTTACGTTATTTCGCCGAGCAACATCCCCGTGTGCGGGGTGAGTTGCTCTATTTCCCAACGCGAATGGATCCTTCACTCAATAACATGAGCAATGATTGCCAGCGCAGCGGCAAGATGACGGTGCTGGTTGGCAACTCTGGCGATCGCAGCAATGAGCATGTTGCCGCGCTTCGCGCCGTCCATCAGCAGTTTGGCGACACGGTGAATGTGATTGTGCCGATGGGTTATCCCGCCAATAATGCGGCCTATATCGACGAGGTTCGCCAGGCTGGCCTGGCGTTATTTAGCGCTGATAATCTGCAAATTTTGAGTGAAAAGCTGGAATTTGACGCTTATCTCGCGTTATTGCGTCAATGCGATTTGGGTTACTTTATTTTTGCCCGTCAACAGGGAATCGGTACACTGTGTTTACTGATCCAGGCGGGTATCCCATGCGTGCTCAACCGTGAAAATCCCTTCTGGCAGGATATGGTGGAACAAAATCTTCCGGTGTTATTTACCACTGATGATCTCAATGAAGGCGTCGTACGTGAAGCGCAGCGCCAGTTGGCATCGGTAGATAAAAATACTATTACCTTCTTTAGCCCGAATTATCTGCAGCCGTGGCACAACGCGCTGCGCATTGCTTCAGGAGAAACCGTATGAGCCTGATGCAATTCAGCGGTCTTCTGGTGGTCTGGCTGCTCTCCACCTTGTTTATCGCCACGCTGACCTGGTTTGAGTTCCGCCGCGTGCGTTTTAACTTCAATGTTTTCTTCTCATTGTTGTTCTTGCTGACGTTCTTCTTCGGATTCCCGTTAACCAGCATCCTGGTGTTCCGCTTTGATGTGGCAGTGGCTCCGCCGGAGATCCTTCTACAGGCCTTGCTGTCAGCCGCCTGTTTCTATGCCGTCTACTACGTGACGTATAAAACGCGCTTGCGCAAACGAGTAGATGATAAGCCGCGCAGGCCGCTGTTTACCATCAATCGCGTTGAAGCCCATTTGACCTGGGTTATCCTGATGGCGATTGCGCTGGTGAGCGTGGGCATCTTCTTTATGCACAACGGATTCCTGCTGTTCAGGCTGCAATCCTATAGCCAGATTTTTTCCAGTGAAGTCTCTGGCGTCGCTCTGAAGCGTTTCTTCTACTTCTTCATTCCGGCAATGCTGGTGGTTTATTTCCTGCGTCAGGACAGTAAAGCGTGGGTGTTCTTCCTCGTGAGTACCGTCGCGTTTGGTTTGCTGACCTATATGATTGTGGGTGGGACGCGCGCCAATATCATTATCGCGTTTGCCATCTTCTTGTTTATCGGCATTATTCGCGGCTGGATTTCGCTGTGGATGTTGGCCGCAGCAGGCGTGTTGGGCATTGTCGGGATGTTCTGGCTGGCGTTGAAGCGCTACGGAATGAGCGTTAGCGGCGATGAGGCGTTCTATACGTTCCTGTACCTTACGCGCGACACCTTCTCACCGTGGGAGAACCTGGCGCTATTGCTGCAGAATTACCACAATATTGAGTTCCAGGGGCTGGCGCCGATCGTCCGTGACTTCTACGTCTTTATTCCCTCCTGGCTGTGGCCTGGGCGGCCGAGTATTGTACTCAATTCAGCGAACTACTTTACCTGGGAAGTGTTGAACAACCACTCAGGACTGGCGATTTCGCCGACGTTAATTGGTTCACTGGTGGTGATGGGCGGGGCGCTGTTTATACCATTAGGCGCGATTGTTGTTGGGCTCATTATCAAGTGGTTCGACTGGCTGTATGAGCTTGGCAATCGCGAAACCAATCGCTATAAGGCGGCGATTTTGCACAGTTTCTGTTTTGGCGCCATTTTCAATATGATCGTTTTGGCACGTGAAGGGCTGGATTCGTTTGTCTCACGAGTGGTCTTTTTCCTCGTGATTTTCGGCGTTTGCCTACTGGTGGCAAAACTGCTGTTCTGGCTGTTTGATAGCGCGGGACTCATTCATAAACGAATCAAATCGCTGCCCCGGACACAGATTGAAGGATCGTAATGACAGATAACACAACTGCGCCGCTGTATTCGCTGCGCGGATTACAACTGATTGGCTGGCGCGATATGCAACATGCGCTGAATTACCTGTTTGCCGAAGGACACCTCAGGTCAGGAACGCTGGTGGCTATTAACGCTGAGAAGATGCTGACAGCAGAAGATAACCCTGAAGTGAGGGAGCTGATCAACGCCGCGGAGTTCAAGTATGCGGATGGGATTAGCGTGGTGCGTTCGGTGCGCAAAAAATTCCCACAGGCGCAGGTTTCACGCGTGGCCGGAGCTGACCTTTGGGAAGCGCTGATGGCGCGAGCTGGGCAAAACGGAACGCCAGTTTTCCTGGTTGGCGGCAAGCCTGAAGTTCTGGCACAAACAGAAGCAAAACTACGTGCACAGTGGCGTGTGAACATTGTGGGTAGTCAGGACGGTTATTTTACCCCAGAGCAGCGTCAGGCGTTGTTTGAGCGTATTCACGCCAGCGGTGCGCAAATTGTGACGGTGGCGATGGGTTCGCCAAAACAAGAGATCTTTATGCGTGATTGCCGCAAGACCCACCCCGACGCGCTGTATATGGGCGTAGGGGGCACCTACGACGTCTTTACCGGTCACGTTAAGCGTGCGCCTAAAATCTGGCAAAATCTGGGGCTGGAGTGGCTGTATCGCTTATTGTCGCAGCCGAGCCGTATTACTCGGCAACTTCGCTTATTACGCTATCTCCGCTGGCACTACACCGGCAACCTCTGACGCCCTCTCTCCTCTGATAAGTAGCGTGATCTGCTAATTACGCTACTTATTCACAACATAATCGCTGCTTTCTCGCACAATCTATTCATTTTTTGAATGCTTTAATTGCCATTTAAGCGATTTTAGGAAACCATTCGCAACAATCATTGCAGTGCCGTGGTGTTTTTGGCGCCAACCGTAAAGCGGTCGGTGCCGCATGGCCTGTTATGGCATAACAAGATGTACCCATAACGAGAACCGGTAATACCGGACAGCATGCAAACACATCAAGAGGATTTATGGCTGAGAACAAACCTGAGCTACAGCGTGGGCTGGAGGCTCGTCACATCGAATTAATTGCCCTTGGGGGCACTATTGGCGTTGGGCTATTTATGGGGGCCGCCAGTACCCTTAAATGGGCGGGACCTTCGGTTCTGCTGGCGTATATCGTCGCCGGGCTGTTCGTGTTTTTCATTATGCGTTCTATGGGGGAGATGTTATTCCTCGAGCCGGTTGCAGGTTCATTCGCTGTTTACGCTCACCGTTATATGAGCCCCTTCTTTGGCTATCTCACCGCCTGGTCATACTGGTTTATGTGGATGGCGGTGGGGATCTCAGAGATTACCGCCATCGGGGTGTATGTGCAGTTCTGGTTTCCGGAAATGGCGCAATGGATACCCGCACTGATCGCGGTCGGACTGGTTGCGTTGGCAAACCTCGCTGCGGTTCGCCTGTATGGTGAAATTGAGTTCTGGTTTGCCATGATCAAAGTGACCACCATCATTGTGATGATTGTCATTGGGGTTGGGGTGATTTTCTTCGGCTTCGGCAATGGCGGCCAGGCGATTGGTTTTGGCAACCTGACCGAGCACGGTGGCTTCTTTGCTGGGGGCTGGAAGGGCTTCCTCACGGCATTGTGTATTGTTGTGGCGTCTTACCAGGGCGTGGAGCTGATCGGCATCACTGCAGGGGAAGCGAAGAATCCACAGGTCACGCTGCGTAGCGCGGTGGGTAAGGTGCTGTGGCGCATTCTGATTTTCTACGTTGGTGCGATTTTTGTCATCGTCACTATTTTCCCGTGGAATGAGATTGGCAGCAACGGCAGCCCGTTTGTTCTCACCTTTGCCAAGATTGGTATTACTGCTGCGGCAGGGATTATTAACTTTGTGGTGCTGACGGCGGCGCTGTCTGGCTGTAACAGCGGCATGTACAGCTGTGGGCGTATGCTCTACGCGCTGGCAAAGAATCGCCAGCTTCCTGCCGTTGTTGGAAAAGTATCACGCCATGGCGTGCCGGTTGCCGGAGTGGCTATTTCTATCGCGATCCTGCTGATTGGCTCATGCCTGAACTACATCATTCCTAACCCGCAGCGCGTGTTTGTTTATGTCTATAGCGCCAGCGTGTTGCCGGGGATGGTGCCGTGGTTTGTGATCCTGATAAGCCAGCTGCGCTTCCGTCAGGCGCATAAAGCGGCGATTGCCAGTCATCCATTCCGCTCCATTCTGTTCCCGTGGGCGAATTATTTGACGATGGCGTTCCTGATTTGCGTATTAATTGGCATGTACTTTAATGAAGATACCCGAATGTCGCTTTTTGTTGGCATGGGTTTCTTACTGGCCGTGACGCTCATTTATAAGGTTTTTGGTCTGAATCGTCATGGCACAGCCCATAAATTGCGGGAATAAGCGACAAAACGCACAAACCATGACCAAACGATAATTTATTTTAAAAAAGCACTAGACAGAAGACCGAGACCTCCGTAATATCCAGCCCCGCAACGGCGCTAAGCGCCCGTAGCTCAGCTGGATAGAGCGCTGCCCTCCGGAGGCAGAGGTCTCAGGTTCGAATCCTGTCGGGCGCACCATTTAGTAGGGTGCCAGAGCTGCGGTGGTTTTAATACCGCGTAAAAGATTTGCAGTGGTGGCTATAGCTCAGTTGGTAGAGCCCTGGATTGTGATTCCAGTTGTCGTGGGTTCGAATCCCATTAGCCACCCCATTAATTTAAAGTTGTGAAATGCGAAGGTGGCGGAATTGGTAGACGCGCTAGCTTCAGGTGTTAGTGTCCTTAGGATGTGGGGGTTCGAGTCCCCCCCCTCGCACCACGACTTAAAGAATTGAACTAAAAATTCAAAAAGCAGTAAAACGGCGAGTAGCGCAGCTTGGTAGCGCAACTGGTTTGGGACCAGTGGGTCGGAGGTTCGAATCCTCTCTCGCCGACCAATTTTGAACCCCGCTTCGGCGGGGTTTTTTGTTTTCAGATTTTCCCTTCTTAGCCTGCGCATCTGCGAATTTCCTGAAGTCTTAAAAAGTCCGAATACCTGGTTTTTGCAGTGCAATCGTGGCATGCGTTGTGTAATAATATGCGGGTAGATGCTCATTCCATCTCTTATGTTCGCCATCTGGCCTCATAAACTCAGGAATGATGCAGAGCCGTTTACGGTGCTTATCGTCCACAGACAGATGTCGCTCAGGCCTCATCAAACACCATGGACATAACGTTGAGTGAAGCACCCATTTATGTTGTCATACAGACCTGTTTAACGCCTGCTCCTTACCGAGCGGGCGTTTTTTTATGCATAAACAAAATCCTTCGAGAAGTCACTTGAAGGATTTTGTTTATGCGATTGAAAAATATGTAGGCCCGGTAAGCGAGGCGCCACCGGGCAAGAGGGAATTACTGCGGGGGATTGTTGTTCTGCAGCGTCAACATCAGCCCATCACGGCGCATGGTGGCGGCTTCTTCCGGCTGGTGCAGTCTGTCCAGCGCGTCAGCAAGCCAGGCGTAGTCATAGGCATCCGGGCGCTGTTTGAGAGCAGCACGGAAGGCGAGCGTAGCTTCCTGCCATTCCCCATGCTTCATTAACGACTGACCCAGCGTACTCCACAGCAACGGGCGATCGCCCACGGCTTTAATCTGCTGGCGCAGCACTTTTTCTATCTGTTCCGGATTATTGGTTTTCAGACGCGGGATCGGCAGCACCAGGCGGTCATCGTACTGACGTTTCAAACCATCAATGATGACCTGCTGCGCCGTATCGTGATCGTCACACTCAATCAGATGTTCAGCCATCGCCACCTGCAGGGCAACCTGATGACGGGTTTTACGGCTCTGGTTTTTCCACCATGCACGCAGCCCCTCGCTGCCCTGATCGGCGCGGACTTGATCCATCAAGCCAACCCATGCCTGTTGTTCCAGCATGGCGCGGTGCTCGTCATCACCCACATGCGCTTTTGCCATGGATGGGATGATATCCAGCAAGGAACTCCATGCGCCGGTGCGAATGTAGGCCTGCTCAGCCAGACGCAGCACTTCCGGATGACGTGGCGTCACTTCCAGCAGTTTGTCTACGCTGTGGCGTGCAGCGTGATTTTCATTACGCGCCAGTTGCAGGCGAACGCGAGCGATTTCTACCGGGATCGTATCATTTCCGGCCAGTTCGGTAGCACGCTCAAGGTGTTGGTTGGCGCGCGCTTCGTCACCGCGCTGCTGAGCCGCTTCTGCCGCCAGCAGGTAATTCACTACCGGCTGTTCTGCATGATCGGCATTTTTCGACATCAGCTTCTCAACCTGCTGATAGTCACCTTCCGCCAGTTTGAGTAGGGCCTGTTCGGTCTGTTTACGGGCGCGACGACGCTTACGACCCACAAACCACCCACGGGTATGTGCGCCGGTGCGGAAAATTCGGCGCAACAGCCATTCAATCGCAAACAGGACGACCATGGCGACGATCAGGATGATCACCAGGCCCGTCACGCTGGTTTCGATATTGTAGTTATCCGTCTGGATCAGCACGTAACCCTGATGACCGGCTATCATCGGACCGACGACGATCCCGGCGATCAACAGCACAAAGAGCAACAATACTTTTAGCATCATTATTCTCCTTGCGGCGCGGTTGCCGGAGCGTCTGTCGAAGGTGCTGGCGCAGGCGCTGCTGCTACCGGTGCTGTGGCAGGCTGCGCCAGTAAATTACGTACGCGGGTCTGCATTAACTTGTCGAGAATAGCCTGGCTCTGCAGCGTTTCCGGAACATCCATACTGATGCTTTGCTGGCTCAGCTGGTCTACTTCTTCAAGGAACGCTTTGGTCGCTGCATCGTCGGTGTCGTAGTAAGCACGCACCCATGTGGAGACATTTTCCAGCGCCTGGCGATATGTTTCTTCCTGATGACGCGGCACGGCCTGGGCGGCTACTAACAGACGAGAACGGATGTTCTCACGTAAGTACACGTCCTGGTTCGGCGCCAGCAGCGGGACGGCGGTTTCATCACGACGGCGAATAGTGATGAAGCTGTCCATAAAGTTCTGCCAGCTTTTTTGCAGATTGACGCGCCATTCACTAATCGAACTGGAAAGCTCGCTGCTGTCAGAGTCCATTGGAGAATCGTCGGTGTCGTTGTCGGCCAGACGCAGGTTATCAATCTGATTAGAGAGCTGATTCACTTTCAGGATAATGCCGTCATAGTCGACCTGAGTCACCGCGGACAGGCTCGCGATGTCGTCAGTAATCGCACGTCGCGCGGTAATTAAGCTCGGGTCGTTCATATCTGCCAGACTGGCGTCGGCGCTTTTCAACAGCGCAGCGGCGGTGGTGACATCCTGATCGCTCCATAATTTACGACCGGCCAGTTTCACCAGGAAATCAGCCTGCGCCAGCAGCCATGTACCCGCATCGCTGCCGGAGATGGTGGCGACTTTTTGCTGGACTTCATCAAGCTGTTTGACCAGCGTGGCCTGCTGGCGAGTGGCTTCATCCAGCTGCGTTGCCTGATGTTTAATAATGCCTTCCAGCTCAGCTTTTTGGCTTTCCTGCGCTTTTTGCAGCGCCGTCAGCTGGTTCGCCAGCGCATCGCTGGTTGCCGTTTGTGTTGTTGCCTGTTGTTTCCCCCAGCCGTACAGCCCAACGCCTGCAGCCAGCGCAATAGCAATCGCCACAGCGCTCAGAATCAGCGCCGTGCTGTTCTTACTCTTTTTTTCAGTATTGACTGGCTGTGACGTGGTTTCCACGGCCTCCCTGGTCTCTTCAACCACGGCGGAGGATTTTTCTTGTTCCGTCATTATGGCATCCCATTATGAGAGTTATTGTAATGCGCGTAGTAGCGCATCGTTGTCGGCGTTATCAGCGACCTTAATATCTTGCCAGCCCAGTTCCCGGGCGAGGTGCGCCAGACGCTCACTGACGACCAACAGCCGACAGCGTAGTAACCAGTGCTCACGATACCACTGCGGAATGAGCGACCAGAGCTGTTGTAGCATCTCTCCGCTGGTGACAACCACCGTGGTTACGCCACGGGATTGCCAGCGCATCGCTTCTTCCGCACCATCGTAATGTTTTGCACTGCGTTGATAACATTCACAAAAATCGACATCGGCTCCGCGTGCCGTCAGGGTTTCACCTATCAGCTCCCGGCCACCGTTGCCGCGTAATATAAGTGTGCGTTTTCCCGCAATATTTTGTAATTCAGGTAATTGTAGCAAGACTTCGCTAATTTCCCGATCCAGAGGGTAGTGAATATTGAAGCCGCTAACAGTATGCAGCGCCAGCGCCGTTGTACGGCCAATGGCAAAATAACGTGGAAGGGATGGCCAGCTTTTCTCTTGCTGGCGAAGTTCGGCATCTGCAAAGGTAACGGCGTGCTGCGAGAGGGCGAAGACCAGATCGTTCTCCGTCAGCGCCGACAGTCGGGAAGCAAGCGTTGCCAGTTCCCGACCAGGTGAAAACTCGATGAGCGGAAAACTCCAGGCCACCTGCCCCAGTGTGCGCAGTCGGCTCACTAACTCTTCCCCTGCGGGAGACGGGCGGGTGACCAGAATACTCATGCGGGGGCTTCTCCGTTATAAACTTCCGCCAGAATGGCGCGCGCACCGTTCTCCAGCAGTTCTTCTGCCAGAGAGATGCCCATCTGTTCGGCATCTTGTGTAGCGCCGCGACGTTCTCCGCATACCATCTGTGAACCGTCTGGCGCGCCGACCAGCGCACGTAGCCAAATCTCACCGTCGATGATTTCGGCATAGCTGCCAATAGGTACCTGACATCCCCCTTCCAGGCGGGTGTTCATGGCGCGTTCTGCTTTGACGCGTAGCGCGGTCTCTTCATGGTTGAGCGGCGCTAACAGTGCCTGAGTGCGCATATCATCCAGTCGACATTCTATGCCTACTGCGCCTTGCCCGACAGCGGGCAGGGAGACTTCCGGCGGCAGAGCGGTGCGGACTCGCGACTCAAGACCTAAACGTTTTAATCCGGCGACCGCCAGAATAATGGCGTCATAATCGCCGTTATCCAGTTTGCTGAGGCGCGTGCCTACGTTGCCGCGCAGCGAACGGATGACGAGATCCGGGCGACGCTTCGCCAACTGGCACTGGCGGCGCAAACTGGATGTCCCGACGATGCTGCCTGCGGGGAGTTCATCCAGCGAGTTGTACTTATTTGATACGAAAGCATCACGCGGATCCTCTCGCTCACAAATGGTGACCAGCCCAAGACCGTCAGGGAATTCAACCGGCACATCCTTCATGGAATGCACGGCGATATCGGCGCGTTTTTCCAGCAGCGCGACTTCCAGCTCTTTAACAAACAACCCTTTCCCCCCGACCTTCGCCAGTGGGGTATCAAGGATCACATCGCCACGGGTTACCATAGGAACCAGTTCCACGATCAGACCGGGGTGGTTTGCCATTAAGGCGTCTTTGACATAATGTGCCTGCCAGAGCGCAAGGGGGCTTTGGCGTGTGGCAATTCTCAAAACATTGTCTAACATGCTTGTTACCGTCATTATCAATCATTGACCATCCTAACATCCTTATCAAAGGGATGTCAGCGTTACGCTCAAACGTAAGTGAGAGGAAAAGGCGCAGCATCATCACTGGCAGTGAATAATGACGAGAAACCTCCCGACCGTATGAAGGAATTTACACGTAACGAACGGTGCTACACTTGTATGTAGCGCATCTTTCTTTACGGTCAATGAGCAAGGTGTTAAATTGATCACGTTTTAGACCATTTTTTCGGCTGAACAGCATAAAAAATATGGGCGAAAAACAGGTAACGGTTATTTTTGACATACGGTTTATCCGAATTGATGGCGATTATTGTGAGCGCTTGCGCCGCGGCAATCGACAACATGACGGATAGCAACATCAGGCGATACGTCTTGTACCTCTATATTGAGACTCTGAAACAGAGACTGGATGCCATAAATCAACTGCGTGTGGATCGCGCGCTTGCTGCCATGGGACCTGCCTTCCAGCAGGTATACAGTCTGCTGCCGACATTATTGCACTACCACCATCCGCTGATGCCGGGTTACCTCGATGGTAACGTTCCCAAAGGCATATGCTTTTACACGCCTGATGAAACCCAACGCCACTACCTGAACGAACTGGAACTGTACCGCGGTATGTCGCCGCAGGATCCTCCCAAGGGCGAACTGCCGATCACCGGCGTTTACTCAATGGGCAGCACCTCTTCGGTAGGGCAAAGCTGTTCCTCTGACCTTGATATCTGGGTCTGCCATCAATCCTGGCTGGATAGCGAAGAGCGCCAGCTGCTGCAGCGTAAATGCAGCCTGCTGGAAAGCTGGGCCGCCTCGCTGGGCGTGGAGGTCAGTTTCTTCCTGATTGATGAAAACCGTTTCCGTCACAATGAAAGCGGCAGTCTGGGTGGTGAAGACTGTGGCTCGACGCAGCATATCCTGTTGCTTGATGAATTCTATCGCACCGCTGTGCGCCTCGCGGGTAAACGTATTCTGTGGAATATGGTGCCTGGCGACGAAGAAGAGCATTACGACGATTACGTCATGACGCTCTACGCGCAGGGGGTGCTAACGCCAAACGAATGGCTGGATCTCGGCGGACTCAGTTCGCTTTCCGCCGAAGAGTACTTTGGCGCCAGCCTCTGGCAGTTGTACAAGAGTATCGACTCCCCGTACAAAGCGGTGCTGAAAACGCTGCTGCTGGAAGCCTATTCCTGGGAATACCCAAATCCACGCCTGTTGGCGAAAGATATTAAACAGCGCCTGCACGATGGCGAGATCGTCTCTTTTGGTCTCGACCCTTACTGCATGATGCTGGAGCGCGTTACCGAGTACCTCACGGCGATCGAAGATCCGACGCGCCTGGATTTAGTGCGTCGATGTTTCTACTTAAAAGTGTGTGAGAAACTGAGCCGTGAGCGCGCCTGCGTGGGCTGGCGTCGTGAAGTATTAAGTCAGTTAGTGAAAGAGTGGGGCTGGGATGACGCCCGTCTGACCATGCTGGATAACCGCGCTAACTGGAAGATTGACCAGGTACGCGAAGCGCATAACGAACTGCTCGATGCGATGATGCAGAGCTATCGTAATCTGATCCGCTTTGCGCGGCGCAATAACCTCAGCGTCAGCGCCAGCCCGCAGGATATCGGCGTGCTGACCCGTAAGCTGTATGCCGCGTTTGAAGCGTTGCCGGGTAAAGTCACGCTGGTGAACCCACAGATATCTCCGGATCTCTCGGAACCGAATCTGACCTTTATCCATGTACCGCCGGGTCGTGCCAACCGTTCAGGTTGGTATCTCTACAACCGCGCGCCGAACATGGACTCGATCATCAGCCATCAGCCGCTGGAATATAACCGCTATCTCAACAAGCTGGTGGCGTGGGCCTGGTTCAACGGCCTGCTGACCTCGCGTACGCATTTGTTTATTAAGGGCAACGGCATTGTTGATTTGCCGAAGCTGCAGGAAATGGTCGCCGACGTGTCGCACCACTTCCCGCTGCGGCTGCCTGCACCAACGCCGAAAGCGCTCTATAGCCCATGCGAAATTCGCCATCTGGCGATTATCGTTAACCTCGAATATGACCCAACGGCAGCATTTCGCAATCAGGTGGTACATTTTGATTTCCGTAAGCTGGACGTCTTCAGCTTTGGCGAAGAGCAAAATTGCCTGGTAGGAAGCGTCGACCTGCTATACCGCAACTCGTGGAACGAAGTGCGTACGCTGCACTTCAACGGCGAGCAGGCGATGATTGAAGCGTTAAAAACGATTCTGGGCAAAATGCACCAGGATGCCGCGCCGCCAGATAGCGTTGAGGTCTTCTGCTATAGCCAGCATCTGCGCGGTTTAATTCGCACCCGCGTCCAGCAACTGGTGTCTGAGTGCATCGAGCTACGCCTCTCCAGTACCCGTCAGGAAACCGGACGTTTCAAAGCGCTGCGTGTTTCCGGCCAGACGTGGGGATTGTTCTTCGAGCGCCTGAACGTTTCGGTACAGAAGCTGGAAAACGCAATTGAATTCTATGGCGCGATTTCACATAACAAACTGCACGGGCTTTCCGTCCAGGTTGAGACCAACCATGTGAAACTGCCGTCGGTGGTCGACGGTTTTGCCAGTGAAGGGATTATTCAGTTCTTTTTCGAAGAAACGGGTGATGAGCAGGGCTTTAATATCTACATTCTGGACGAAAGCAATCGGGCCGAGGTGTATCACCACTGCGAAGGTAGCAAAGAGGAGTTGGTACGAGACGTCAGCCGTTTCTACTCATCGTCGCACGATCGTTTTACCTACGGCTCCAGCTTCATCAACTTTAACCTGCCGCAGTTCTATCAGATTGTGAAAGCCGACGGGCGCGCGCAGGTGATTCCGTTTCGTACCCAACCGATAAGCGCCGTTCCGCCAGCCAGTCAGGACAACGACACGCCGCTGTTACAGCAGTATTTCTCGTGAGTTAACTTGCCCGGTGGCGCTATGTTTACCGGGCCTACAGTAGGCCGGATAAGCAAAGCGCATCCGGCACTAAAGCTTAGCGGAAGCTCACCTCTTCACCCGCCTGCTGCGTTGCCGCTTGTTCCAACAGATCCCAGAACGTTTCGCCGCTTCGGTCGCAGATCCATTCGTCGCCTTTCAGGTCAAAGTGGTAGCCGCCCTGTTTGGTCGCAAGCCACACTTGGTGGAGCGGCTCCTGACGGTTAATGATAATTTTGCTGCCGTTTTCGAAGCTGATGGTCAGCACGCCGCCGTTGATCTCACAATCGATATCGCTGTCGCCATCCCAGTCATCCAGACGTTCTTCAATGGTCATCCAAAGGGTGTCAGCAAGGCGATGAAATTCACTGTCGTTCATTTTCTTATCCTATTTTTCGTGATGCCCGCAGTATAACGTGGAATAAATCGCGATGCAGTTTTTAGCCAAACTCTTGCTTTTACGCCTTCTCCTGCGATGATAGAAAACAGAAAGCATGAACTTTACAGGCAATCCATAATGAAAAACGTGTTAAAGCCACTCGCTGTCATTTTTACTCTGTTCAGCCTGACGGGCTGTGGGTTAAAAGGCCCGCTCTATTTCCCGCCAGCTGATAAAACCGCGCCGCCTCCGACCAAGAGCGTTCAGCCGCAATCGCAATCCACCACGCCTGAGAAAAACGATCGTGGGATTAGTGATGGGCCTTCTCAGGTGAATTACTAACGGCAGGAATAGATTTTACATTTCTGTACCCGCGTGAACGGAGTGAATGATGCAATTCTCTAAAATGCATGGCCTTGGCAACGATTTTATGGTCGTCGACGCGGTAACGCAGAATGTCTTTTTCTCACCAGAGCTGATCCGCCGCCTGGCCGACAGACATCTCGGCGTTGGATTTGATCAACTGCTGGTGGTTGAGCCTCCGTATGATCCGGAGCTGGATTTCCACTACCGTATTTTTAATGCCGACGGCAGTGAAGTGTCACAGTGTGGCAATGGCGCCCGCTGTTTTGCCCGTTTTGTTCGCCTGAAAGGGCTGACTAATAAACGTGATATTCGCGTCAGTACCGCGAATGGTCGTATGGTATTAACCGTCACCGACGACGAGCTGGTGCGGGTGAATATGGGCGAACCCAATTTTGAACCCTCGCAGGTTCCTTTTCGCGCTAACAAAGCAGAGAAGACCTATATTATGCGCGCGGCCGAACAGACAGTATTGTGCGGCGTGGTTTCAATGGGGAACCCGCACTGCGTGATTCAGGTTGATGATGTTGATACGGCCACGGTAGAAACACTGGGACCGGTTCTGGAAAGCCACGAACGCTTCCCTGAACGCGCCAATATCGGATTTATGCAGGTGGTAAAACGCGAGCATATCCGACTGCGCGTCTATGAGCGCGGCGCGGGTGAAACGCAGGCCTGCGGCAGCGGTGCGTGCGCTGCCGTTGCGGTCGGTATCCAGCAGGGTCTGCTGGCAGAAGAAGTGAGGGTGGAATTACCGGGCGGTCGACTTGATATCGCCTGGAAAGGTCCGGGTCATCCGCTGTATATGACTGGCCCGGCGGCACATGTCTACGACGGATTTATTCACTTATGAAGCAACCAGGGGAAGAACTACAGGAAACGCTCATGGAGCTGGACGACCGGGCGGTCGTCGATTACCTGCAACGTAATCCTGAGTTTTTTATCCGTAATGCCCAGGCCGTTGAAGCGATGCGAGTTCCGCACCCAGTGCGGGGCACGGTCTCTTTAGTGGAATGGCATATGGCGCGGGCACGTAATCATATTAACGTGCTGGAAGAGAACATGGCGTTGTTGATGGAACAAGCCAACGCCAATGAAAGCCTGTTCTATCGTCTGTTAAATCTGCAAGGGCGGCTGGTGTCGGCCAGCAGTCTTGACGACATGCTGATGCGATTTCATCGCTGGGCGCGTGAGTTAGGGCTGGCCGGAGCGACGGTTCGTCTGTTCCCGGATCGCTGGCGACTTGGCGCGCCATCAAAATTCACCCATCTGGCATTAAGCCGTCAGGCTTTTGAACCGCTGCGTATCCAGCGTCTGGGTCAGTCACAGCACTATCTTGGGCCGCTCAATGGTCCGGAATTGCTGGTCATGATGCCGGAGGCGAAAGCCATAGGCTCGGTGGCGATGTCGATGCTCGGGCAAGATGGCTCTCTGGGCGTGATGCTGTTTAGCAGCCGTGACGTTAATCATTACCAGCAGGGGCAAGGCACGCAATTGCTGCAGGAAATCTCGCTGATGTTGCCGGAACTGCTGGAGCGCTGGATTGAACGCGTATGACCGATTCACCCCTTTCTCAGGATGTGGCGCGCTTTTTGCGCTATCTGGGCGTTGAGCGTCAGCTTAGCCCGGTCACATTGCTTAATTATCAGCGTCAGCTTGATGCCATCATTGCGTTAGCCGGAGAGACCGGTCTGCAAAGCTGGCAACAATGTGATGCTGCGATGGTACGTAGTTTTGCTGTTCGCAGCCGTCGTAAAGGACTGGGGCCGGCGAGTCTGGCACTGCGTCTCTCCGCGTTACGCAGTTTCTTCGATTGGCTGGTTAATCAGGGCGAGCTGAAAGCCAATCCGGCAAAAAGCGTTTCCGCGCCGAAAGCACCGCGTCATCTCCCTAAAAACATCGATGTCGACGATGTTAATCGTCTGCTGGATATCGATCTCAACGATCCCCTTGCCGTGCGCGATAGAGCAATGCTGGAAGTGATGTACGGCGCGGGTCTGCGTTTATCTGAGTTGGTTGGGCTGGATATTAAACATCTCGACCTCGACACCGGCGAAGTGTGGGTGATGGGTAAGGGCAGTAAAGAGCGTCGCCTGCCGATTGGCCGCAACGCGGTGGCGTGGATTGAGCACTGGCTGGATCTACGCGGGCTATTTGGCAGCGATGACGATGCGCTATTTCTGTCCAAACTGGGCAAACGCATCTCGGCGCGTAATGTGCAGAAACGCTTTGCTGAATGGGGTATCAAGCAGGGGCTGAACAGCCACGTACATCCCCACAAATTGCGTCACTCCTTTGCGACGCATATGCTGGAGTCGAGCGGCGATCTGCGCGGAGTGCAGGAGTTATTGGGTCATGCCAATCTCTCCACGACTCAAATCTATACCCATCTTGATTTTCAACACCTGGCTTCAGTGTACGATGCGGCGCATCCGCGCGCCAAACGGGGGAAATAATGCGTTTTTACCGGCCTTTGGGGCGCATTTCTGCGCTCACCTTTGACCTTGATGACACCCTTTACGATAACCGTCCCGTTATCACACGCACCGAGCAGGAAGCGCTCGCGTTTGTACAGAATTACCATCCGGCGTTGAATTCGCTGCAAAATAGCGACCTACAGCGCTTACGTCAGGCCGTTCGTGACGCCGAGCCGGAAATCTACCACGATGTTACCCAATGGCGTCACCGTGCCGTAGAGCGCGCTATGCTGGAGGCGGGGTTGTCAGCGGCAGAAGCCAGAATGGGGGCGAATGCGGCGATGATGAATTTTGCCAAATGGCGTAGCCGCATTGAAGTCCCGCAGCCGACGCATGACACGCTGAAGGCGCTGGCCCGCAAATGGCCGCTGGTGGCGATCACCAACGGTAACGCGCAGCCGGAACTGTTTGGCCTGGGTGATTACTTTGAGTTTGTGCTGCGTGCCGGTCCCGACGGACGATCAAAACCGTTTAGCGACATGTACACGTTGGCGGCGGAAAAACTGAAAATGCCTGTGGGTGAGATTCTGCACGTGGGTGATGACCTGACGACGGACGTCGCGGGCGCCATCCGTTGTGGTATGCAGGCCTGCTGGATCAAACCGGAAAATGCCGACCTGATGCAAACCGCAGACAGTCGTTTGCTTCCGCATATCGAAATTTCACAGTTGGCATCTCTGACCTCGCTGATATAATCACCAGCAGAACTCTGTATATATACCCAGCTTTTTGGCGGATGGCGCTACGCTTATCCGCCTTACCTACTTTTACGCGGCGGTGCCAATGGACGTTTCTTACCTGCTCGACAGCCTTAATGATAAACAGCGTGAAGCGGTGGCCGCGCCACGCAGCAACATGCTGGTTCTGGCAGGCGCGGGGAGTGGTAAAACGCGCGTGCTGGTGCACCGTATAGCCTGGTTACTGACGGTTGAGAACAACTCGCCGTACTCCATTATGGCGGTGACCTTTACCAACAAAGCGGCGGCGGAAATGCGCCACCGTATCGGCCAGATCATGGGAACCAGCCAGGGCGGTATGTGGGTAGGTACATTCCACGGTCTGGCCCACCGTCTGCTGCGCGCGCACCATATGGATGCGAACCTGCCGCAGGATTTTCAGATCCTCGACAGCGAAGACCAACTGCGTTTGCTCAAGCGTCTGATCAAGGCGATGAACCTTGATGAGAAGCAGTGGCCGCCGCGTCAGGCGATGTGGTTCATCAACAGCCAGAAAGACGAAGGGCTGCGTCCGCATCATCTGCAAAGCTACGGCAACCCGGTTGAGCAAACCTGGCAGAAAGTGTATCAGGCTTACCAGGAAGCGTGTGACCGCGCGGGGCTGGTGGATTTCGCCGAGCTGCTGCTGCGCGCCCACGAGCTGTGGCTCAACAAACCGCATATCCTGCAGCACTACCGCGAACGTTTTACCAATATCCTGGTGGACGAATTTCAGGATACCAACAACATTCAGTACGCGTGGATCCGCCTGCTGGCGGGCGATACCGGCAAGGTAATGATCGTCGGCGATGACGATCAGTCAATCTACGGCTGGCGCGGAGCGCAGGTGGAGAACATCCAGCGCTTCCTTACGGACTTCCCCGGCGCAGAAACTATTCGCCTGGAGCAGAACTACCGCTCGACTAACAATATCCTCAGCGCGGCCAACGCCCTGATTGAAAACAACAACGGGCGTCTGGGTAAAAAGCTGTGGACCGACGGCGTCGACGGCGAACCGATCTCGCTGTACTGCGCGTTCAACGAACTCGATGAAGCGCGCTTTGTGGTCAATCGTATCAAGACCTGGCAGGACAACGGTGGTGCGCTGGAGCAATGCGCCATTCTGTATCGCAGCAACGCCCAGTCGCGCGTACTGGAAGAGGCGTTGTTACAGGCCAGCATGCCGTATCGGATTTATGGAGGGATGCGCTTCTTCGAACGCCAGGAAATCAAAGATGCGCTTTCCTACCTACGCCTGATCGCCAACCGCAATGACGACGCCGCATTTGAGCGCGTGGTGAATACGCCCACCCGCGGGATTGGCGATCGTACTTTGGATGTGGTGCGTCAGACCTCCCGTGACCGCCAGCTAACGTTGTGGCAGGCCTGTCGTGAGCTGTTGCAGGAAAAAGCCCTCGCGGGTCGCGCCGCCAGCGCCTTACAGCGCTTTATGGAGCTGATTGACGCACTGGCGCAGGAGACCGCCGATATGCCGCTGCACGTGCAGACTGACCGGGTGATTAAAGACTCCGGCCTGCGCATGATGTACGAGCAGGAAAAAGGCGAGAAAGGCCAGACGCGTATCGAAAACTTAGACGAACTGGTGACGGCAACGCGCCAGTTCAGCTACAACGAAGAAGACGAAGACTTAATGCCGCTGCAGGCATTCCTGTCTCACGCTGCGCTGGAAGCGGGCGAAGGGCAGGCGGATACCTGGCAGGACGCGGTACAACTGATGACGCTGCACTCGGCGAAAGGTCTGGAGTTCCCGCAGGTGTTTATCGTCGGGATGGAAGAAGGCATGTTCCCCAGCCAGATGTCGCTGGACGAAGGCGGTCGCCTCGAAGAAGAGCGCCGCCTGGCTTACGTAGGCGTGACCCGCGCAATGCAAAAGCTGACGCTGACCTACGCCGAAACGCGTCGTCTGTACGGCAAAGAGGTTTACCATCGTCCGTCGCGCTTTATCGGCGAACTGCCGGAAGCGTGCGTTGAAGAGGTTCGCTTGCGCGCCACTGTCAGCCGCCCGGTGAGCCATCAGCGGATGGGCACGCCAATGGCGGAAAATGATACCGGCTATAAGCTCGGCCAGCGCGTGCGCCACGCTAAATTTGGCGAGGGCACCATCGTCAACCTGGAAGGAAGCGGCGAACACAGTCGTTTGCAGGTCGCGTTCCAGGGGCAGGGGATCAAATGGCTGGTTGCCGCCTACGCCAGACTGGAAACGGTATGATCGCCTGATGTCGCTGCGCTTATCAGGCCTACGCGGAACGTAATATTTTGATTTGTAGGCCGGATAAGGCGAAGCCGCCATCCGGCTATCTGTCGGTTAATATTCTGAAATCATAGATAAATAATTCCCCTCTGCTAACCTTTCTGTATAAGGGGAAATTATTACTTTTTCGCCATCCGTTGCGTGTTGACGTCAAAATTTTGCTGGCGTAACATGCGCGCACGATTACGCTAAGAGGACATTCGCCTTGGACACACCCAGTAGATACTGGCTCATTATCCTGTCATCCAGGATCAACTCCTAAGGCTATCCCTTTTTGCTGATAGCCTTCGCGGTTGTCAGCGACCTTCTGTTTTTTCCCGTCGCGCTGAGTCAGGCTGTTTAATGGTCTGAAACCCAATTTGTTTCTGTGTGCCCTCCGAACTGTCCGATAATTTTTTGCATTGGGAGTCCCGGTCATGCTGAGCGCATTTCAACTGGAAAACAATCGTTTAACTCGCCTTGAGGCAGACGAGATCGAGCACCTGGCCAGTTCGGTTTGGGTCGATTTAGTCGAGCCGGATGACGAAGAACGAAACCGTGTGCAAAAGGACTTGGGCCAGAATCTGGCTACGCGCCCTGAACTGGAAGACATCGAAGCATCCGCACGTTTTTTTGAAGACGAAGACGGTCTGCACATCCACTCCTTCTTCTTTTACGAAGACGCCGACGATCACGCGGGTAACTCAACCGTCGCATTTACCATTCGCGAAGGCCGCCTGTTTACTCTGCGCGAGCGCGAACTGCCGGCCTTCCGCCTGTACCGCATGCGTGCGCGTAACCAGGCGATGGTGGATGGTAACGCTTACGAGCTGTTGCTCGACCTGTTCGAAACCAAAATTGAACAGCTGGCAGATGAAATCGAAAACATCTACAGCGACCTGGAAAAACTCAGCCGTGTGATCATGGAAGGGCGTCAGGGCGATGAGTATGACGAAGCGCTGTCGACGTTGGCGGAACTGGAAGATATCGGCTGGAAGGTACGTCTGTGTCTGATGGATACCCAGCGCGCGCTGAACTTCCTGGTACGTAAAGCGCGTTTGCCGGGCAGTCAGCTGGAGCAGGCGCGTGAGATCCTGCGCGATATCGAGTCACTGCTGCCTCATAATGAATCGCTGTTCCAGAAGGTTAACTTCCTGATGCAGGCGGCGATGGGCTTTATCAACATCGAGCAGAACCGCATCATCAAGATCTTCTCGGTGGTTTCTGTGGTATTCCTGCCGCCGACGCTGGTGGCTTCCAGCTACGGGATGAACTTTGAGTTTATGCCGGAATTGCACTGGAGCTTCGGTTACCCGGGCGCGATTGTCTTTATGATGCTCGCGGGTTTGGCGCCGTATCTGTACTTTAAGCGCAAGAACTGGCTGTAATCACTGTACTTTATCCGGCCTACGGCGATGTGCTTTTGTAGGCCGGATAAGCGAAGCGCCATCCGGCACTCCCCTAGCTCCGACGAACCCGTCGTTGCGTATAAATCGCATCCATCACGAAAATCGCCAGCGCCACCCAGATAAACGCAAACGTGACCATTTTATCCGTTCCCGGGACTTCACCGTAGAAGGTGACGGCCAGCAGGAACATCAGCGTAGGCCCGATATACTGGAAGAATCCCAGCGTGGACAGACGCAGGCGGGTTGCCGCGCCGGTAAAGCACAGCAGCGGAATGGTGGTCACGACACCCGCGGCAATCAGCAGCAGGTTGAGCGACATGGGGTTTTGCCCCATATGGCTGGTTGAGCTGTCCGCAATGCCAAACAGATAGATGGCGGCGACAGGTAAAAGCCACAGGGTTTCGATCAGCATGCCGGTTTGTGCTTCGACGGCAATCTTCTTGCGCACCAGCCCATAGAACGCAAAGCTGAACGCCAGTCCCAGCGCGATTATTGGCAGCGATCCGAAGGTCCACAGCTGTACCAGCACGCCGCAGGCGGCTAACAGTACCGCCAGCCACTGCATGCGACGAAAGCGCTCACCGAGGAATAGCATTCCCAGCACAATATTCACCAGTGGGTTAATAAAATAGCCGAGGCTGGCTTCCAGCATATGGTGATTATTGACCGCCCAAATGAACAGCAGCCAGTTTCCGCCGATGAGCACTGCAGAGAGCGCCAGCAGGAAGATCTTCTTTGGCGTTTGGAGCAGCGTTTTGACGCCTGACCACTGGCGGCTGATGCTCATCAGTACCACCATAAAGAAAAATGACCAGATGACGCGGTGCGTCAGGATCTCATCCGCCGGAACATAGTAAATCAGCTTGAAGTAGGCGGGAGCGATACCCCAAATAAAATAAGCAGCAAGAGCGAGTAGCACGCCCTGCCGCGTTTGTTTAGCATCCATCGGGAAAACTCATTGCAGAAATGTAACAGCAGTTTACCTTTTTTTAGGCACTTACCCCACCATATAAGTGGCGGTTGCGCTGGCAATATAAAGCTGTTCTTCGTTATGCAATTCCACGCGCGCAACAGCGACTTTATTACCCGCCCGCAGCAGGCTGCTGGTGGCGGTAAAGCGATTCCCTCTTCCGGGGCGCAGATAATCAACACGCAAATCGATTGTACCCATGCGTGACATCCGCTGACGCAGTTCGTCCTCACTGATTGTTTCATGGCGGGTCAGCGTACTCCCAACGCATACCAGCCCGGCGGCGACGTCCAGCGCCGAGGCGATCACGCCGCCATGCAGAATGCTTTGCGCCCAGTTGCCGACCATCATCGGTTGGTTATTAAAGGCTAATTGAGCGAATTCTTTCTCATAGCGTTCGAGCTCCAGTCCCAGCGCCCGGTTAAACGGCATATGATAGACAAACATTTCACCCACTAACTTCAGCGCTTCCTCAGCAGTAAGTACGGCAGACATACGATCCCTACATCTCGGTGGTTAATGAAATGTTGATATTATGCTTATTATTTGTTGTTTTCTACTTTAGGACGGGATAACTAACGAGTAACTAGCTAAGTATGTAGAATACTTGCCAGATAATTATACAATTCATCAATATTTTGGTTCAGGAGAACATTACCGATGCGGGCGATTCTGGGATGGTTACTACCAGCAATTATGCTGCCGTTGACCGCGTATGCGCAGGAAGCGACAGTGAAAGAGATTCATGATGCACCGGCGGTTCGTGGCAGTATTATCGCCAATATGCTGCAGGAACATGACAACCCTTTCACGCTTTATCCTTATGATACCAACTATCTTATTTACACCAATACCAGCGACATGAACAAAGAGGCGATCAGCAGTTATAGCTGGTCCGAAAATGCGCGCAAAGATGAGGTTAAGTTTCAGCTAAGCCTGGCGTTTCCGCTCTGGCGCGGGATATTAGGCCCAAACTCGGTACTTGGTGGTTCCTATACCCAGAAGTCCTGGTGGCAGCTTTCGAACAGTGAAGAGTCTTCACCGTTTCGCGAAACCAACTACGAACCGCAATTATTCCTCGGTTTCGCTACCGACTATCGCTTTGCCGGTTGGACGCTTCGTGATGTCGAAATGGGTTATAACCATGACTCCAACGGCCGATCCGATCCCACGTCACGTAGCTGGAACCGTCTTTATACCCGTCTGATGGCTGAAAATGGTAACTGGCTGGTGGAAGTTAAGCCGTGGTACGTGATTGGTAGCACCGACGATAACCCTGATATCACTAAATACATGGGCTACTATCAGCTGAAAATGGGGTATCACCTGGGTGACGCGGTTATCAGCGTGAAAGGCCAGTACAACTGGAATACCGGCTACGGCGGCGCAGAGCTGGGGGCCAGTTATCCCATCACGAAGCATGTGCGTCTATACACTCAGGTCTACAGTGGTTACGGCGAATCGCTGATTGACTACAACTTCAATCAGACGCGTGTTGGTGTGGGCGTGATGCTCAACGATATCTTCTGATAAGTATTGAGAGTATTTTAATCATTGCAGTTTCTCTCTCAGGCGCTGAAAATAGCGCCTGTTTTTATTTCGGGCGAATGGGGTTAATGTGGCGCAGGCGGAAGTGTTGAATCTGGAAATGGGCGCTAAACAGGTTTTGCAGGAAACCTTTGGCTACCAACAGTTTCGCCCCGGTCAGGAAGAAATCATTGATACCGTGCTCTCTGGTCGCGACTGCCTGGTCGTTATGCCGACCGGCGGCGGTAAATCCCTGTGCTATCAAATTCCCGCATTATTGCTAAACGGACTCACCGTTGTTGTTTCTCCGCTGATTTCCCTGATGAAAGATCAGGTCGATCAACTGCTAGCCAACGGCGTGGCGGCGGCGTGCCTGAATTCTACTCAAAGTCGTGAACAGCAGCTTGAGGTGATGGCGGGCTGTCGCAGCGGGCAGATTCGCTTACTGTACATTGCGCCCGAACGCCTGATGCTGGATAACTTCCTTGAGCATCTGGCGCACTGGAATCCGGTGCTGCTGGCGGTTGATGAAGCGCACTGTATTTCGCAGTGGGGGCATGATTTCCGCCCCGAGTACGCTGCGCTGGGCCAGCTGCGCCAGCGTTTCCCGACGCTGCCGTTTGTGGCGCTGACCGCGACCGCGGATGAGACAACCAGGCTGGACATTGTGCGTCTGCTGGGACTCAACGATCCGTTAATTCAGATCAGCAGCTTTGACCGCCCGAACATTCGCTACATGCTGATGGAGAAGTTTAAGCCGCTCGATCAGCTGATGCGCTACGTGCAAGAGCAGCGCGGTAAGTCTGGCATTATCTATTGTAACAGTCGCGCCAAAGTCGAAGACACCGCCGCGCGTCTGCAAAGCCGTGGCATCAGCGCCGGGGCTTATCATGCCGGGCTGGAAAATGCCGTACGCGCCGAGGTGCAGGAGAAATTCCAGCGTGATGACCTGCAAATCGTAGTGGCGACCGTGGCGTTCGGTATGGGGATCAACAAACCTAACGTACGCTTCGTGGTGCATTTCGATATTCCGCGTAACATCGAATCCTATTACCAGGAAACCGGCCGCGCCGGGCGTGATGGCCTGCCGGCGGAAGCGATGCTGTTTTACGATCCGGCTGATATGGCATGGCTACGCCGTTGCCTCGAAGAGAAACCCGCCGGGCAACTGCTGGATATCGAACGTCATAAGCTCAATGCGATGGGGGCGTTTGCCGAGGCGCAGACCTGTCGTCGTCTGGTGTTGCTGAACTATTTTGGCGAAGGGCGCCAGGAGCCGTGTGGCAACTGCGATATCTGTCTCGACCCGCCAAAACAGTACGACGGACTTATGGATGCGCGCAAAGCGCTGTCGACGATTTACCGTGTTAACCAACGCTTCGGCATGGGATACGTCGTGGAAGTGCTGCGCGGAGCGAATAACCAGCGTATTCGCGAACTGGCTCATGACAAACTGCCGGTCTATGGCATTGGTCGCGAGCAAAGCCACGAACACTGGGTGAGCGTTATTCGCCAGCTTATTCACCTGGGCCTGGTGACGCAGAATATTGCTCATCACTCCGCGTTACAGCTAACCGAAGCCGCGCGTCCGGTGTTGCGCGGTGACGTTGCGTTACAGCTTGCTGTACCACGTATTGTGGCGCTGAAACCGCGTGCGATGCAGAAATCCTTCGGTGGTAACTACGACCGCAAACTGTTCGCCAAATTGCGTAAGCTGCGTAAAGCCATTGCCGACGAAGAGAACATTCCGCCGTACGTGGTGTTCAACGACGCCACGCTGATTGAAATGGCGGAGCAGATGCCGGTTTCACCGAGTGAAATGCTAAGCGTAAACGGTGTGGGGATGCGTAAACTGGAGCGTTTCGGTAAAGAGTTTATGGCGCTTATTCGCGCACACGTTGATGGTGACGACGAAGAGTAGTCAGCCGGGCAAAAAAGTGCCAGGATGGTGACTCACTGAACTATTCCCCCGCGAGTCATTTTTATGTTAACGCTTTTTTTCACCGTTGCGTTGGTGCATATCGTTGCGCTGATGAGCCCCGGTCCCGATTTCTTTTTTGTTTCTCAAACTGCGGTTAGCCGTTCGCGCAAAGAAGCTATGATGGGCGTGCTGGGCATTACCTGCGGCGTCATGGTCTGGGCTGGCGTGGCACTGCTCGGCCTGCATCTGATTATCGAAAAAATGGCCTGGCTGCATACCATTATTATGGTCGGCGGGGGGCTGTATCTGTGCTGGATGGGTTATCAGATGCTGCGCGGCGCGTTTAAAAAACAGGATGTTGCAGCGCCCACTCCGCAGGTGGAGCTGGCGCAGAGCGGACGCAGCTTTTTGAAAGGTTTGCTGACCAACCTGGCGAACCCTAAAGCCATTATCTATTTTGGCTCCGTCTTCTCATTGTTCGTTGGCGACAACGTGGGAACGGGCGCGCGTTGGGGGATCTTTGCTCTGATTATCGTGGAAACGCTGGCGTGGTTTACCGTGGTCGCCAGCCTGTTTGCGCTCCCGAAAATGCGTCGTGGCTATCAGCGTCTGGCGAAGTGGATTGATGGTTTTGCCGGCGCGCTGTTCGCAGGCTTCGGTATCCATCTGATTATTTCGCGCTAAGTTTGTTGCCCGCCTGGGACTCCCAGACGGTATGCGGCTTATTGCGCAAGCTTCTGTAGCTCATCCTTCGAAAGGCCGGTCATTTCCATAATTGCATCGGTATCAAGACCCCGCTTTAGCATCGCTTTTGCTATGTCCAGTATGGCAATACGTTTGCCCTCTTCGCGGCCTATCTGCTTTAGTTGATCCGCCATTGTCATCAGTTTGTCTCCATGCTGCGGCACACGCTGTGCCAGCTTATACAATAATGTCTGAACATCTTGTGTATTCCCTGCTTGCACCATGTAGTTTACCAGCACGGTTATTTGTTGTCCGCTCATCTTCTCCAGCATAAACAGGCGGGTAAGTTTATCCAGCAACTGCGCCATGTCGCGCTGGCGAATGTGTTTTTGTACTAATGTCAGTGCCGCCATGCTGCGATGCTGCATGATCTCATCATCTGGAATAACCGTCACATCCACCAACGGAAATGGTGTGCTGTAAAGTTGAAGGGCGGTTCCAGAATCCTCAAAGTGATCCAGCCAGTTCATTGAGCCTTGCCATGGGCTTTGCTTGCCATGGTAAAAGAGCACTGGAATAACCAGCGGCAGAGTGTCGTTTCCAGCCTCAAGATGACGCTGCATCGCTGCGATAGCGTAGCGCATCAGGCGAAATGACATGTGCTTATCCGGTGAGCTTTGATGCTCAATGAGCACATGTACATAGCCATGTCCGCTGGTGGTTTCCAGTGAGTAGAGAATATCGCTGAAATAGGGGCGCAGATCGTCCTCCACAAAACTGCCTGATTCCAGACGGAGCGTTTCCAGTTTGCATATTTTGATTAACGAGGGAGGAAGATGAAGTTCGATAAAGTCCCGCGCGGTTTCCACGCGGGAGAGGAAGGTTTTAAATACTGCGTCATGTGGTGTTGTTACTTCCGCCATCGTTAATCATCCGTGAGTGGTGAATATGGCAGCATTCTGGCATTAGCAATCAACGTCTAACAGTACAGGATAAAAGGCTTTTCTCCCTTTGCGGCGAAGTACGAAAAGCCATGTTCAGAGGCTCTTACAGATAGCATTTCATTGCGAGCGACGTTCCATTTGCTAGGCATGCCTTGCCGATGCCAGCAGGGCACCTATCAGCATAAACAGCGAGCCAAACACTTTGTTCAGCGCCTTCATTTGCTTTGGCCCTTTAATCCAGCCAGCAATGCGCGTGGCCAACGTCGCGTAACCGATCATCACAATGATATCGACCACGATGGTCGTGACGCCAAGCACCACATACTGCATCAACTGCGGTTCTTGTGGCAGGATAAACTGCGGGAACAGAGCGGCAAGGAAAACTATGCTCTTAGGATTGGTCAGATTAACAAAGACCGCGCGTTTGAACAGCCGGCTGCGCGATTGCGTATTCGCCATGGTATTCAGATCGATAGCACCCGCCGCCCGCCATTGTTGAATACCCAGCCAAATCAGATAGGCCGCTCCCGCCCACTTCAGCACCTCAAATGCGATCACCGAACGTGAAAATAGCGTTCCCAGTCCTACGCCAACCAGAACGATATGAATACCCAACCCGGTCTGCAAACCCGCAATCGACGCGCTGGCACCGCGATATCCGTGGCTGATGGCGGTGGTCATGGTATTGATTGCGCCAGAGCCTGGGGACAAGCTCAAAATAATAGAGGTCAGCAGGTAGGCGAACCACCATTCAAAGGTCATGAGAAACTCCCGGATTGTCTATTTTTATGCCACAATACGCTACTGCCGTTAGGTTGTGTCAGTGACGGCGAAAAAAACGATTTTACTTGGTCAGCGAGGCTGGATACCCGATGTTTCAGCAGCAAAAAGACTGGGAAACAAGAGAAAACGCGTTTGCTGCTTTTTCCATGGGGCCACTGACAGATTTCTGGCGTCAGCGGGAAGAAGCGGAATTTACGGGCGTGGATGATATTCCCGTACATTTTGTTCGTTTTCATGCAGAAAAAAACGATCGCGTCATCGTCGTCTGTCCTGGACGCATTGAAAGCTACGTGAAATACGCTGAACTGGCGTATGACCTGTTTCATTCTGGTTTTGACGTTCTCATTATCGATCACCGTGGTCAGGGGCGTTCCGGGCGTATGCTTTCGGATCCGCATCGCGGTCATGTCGATAACTTTAATGATTATGTCGACGATCTAACCGCCTTCTGGCAGCAGGAAGTGCTACCCGGCCCGTGGAGAAAACGCTATATCCTAGCGCATTCAATGGGCGGGGCGATTGCCACGTTATTCCTGCAACGCCACCCGAATCAGTGTGATGCCATCGCGCTTTGCGCACCGATGTTTGGTATTGTGATGCGCTTTCCCGACTGGATGGTGCGCCATATACTGGACTGGGCCGAAGGGCATCCGCGGATCCGCGAAGGCTATGCGATGGGAACCGGGCGCTGGCGGGCGCTGCCGTTCGGTATGAATGCGTTAACCCATAGTCGACAGCGCTATCGGCGCAATCTACGCTTTTATGCTGATGAGCCGCGGTTGCGCGTTGGCGGCCCCACCTATCACTGGGTACGTGAAGGGATTCTGGCTGGCGAACAGGTTTTGGCTGGCGCCGGGGATGATGCGACGCCGACGCTGCTGATTCAGGCTGAAGAAGAGCGTGTGGTAGATAACCGCATGCACGATCGTTTTTGTGAACTCCGCGCCGCAGCGGGCCATCCTGTAGAAGGGGGTCAGCCGCTTGTCATCAAAGGCGCGTACCATGAGATCCTTTTTGAAAAGGACGCCATGCGCTCAGTCGCGCTTAACGCTATTGTCGAATTTTTCGACAAGCATAACTCATCCAGCGGAACCCGCTTTGCCTAGAGGTTGAATTTTCTTATGTATCAGGTTGTTGCGTCTGATTTAGACGGTACGCTGCTTTCTCCCGACCATACTCTGTCCCCTTATGCCAAAGAGACGCTGAAGTTATTGACCGCTCGCGGTGTTAACTTCGTGTTTGCGACTGGCCGTCATCATGTTGATGTGGGGCAAATTCGCGATAACCTCGGCATTAAAACCTACATGATCACGTCCAACGGCGCGCGCGTGCATGATTCTGACGGGAATCTGGTGTTTTCCCATAACCTGGATCGCGATATTGCCAGCGACCTGTTTGGCGTAGTGAATGCAAACCCGGACATCGTGACCAACGTATATCGTGATGATGAGTGGTTTATGAATCGCCATCGTCCGGACGAAATGCGTTTCTTCAAAGAAGCGGTGTTTAACTATTCACTGTTTGAACCTGCATTACTGGAGCCTGAGGGCGTCAGCAAAGTGTTCTTCACCACCGACTCTCACGAAAGGCTACTGCCGCTGGAGCAGGCGATTAACGCCCGCTGGGGCGATCGCGTCAACGTCAGCTTCTCTACGCTTACCTGTCTGGAAGTCATGGCGGGCGGCGTATCGAAAGGTCATGCGCTGGAAGCGGTAGCAAAAGCGATGGGCTACAGCCTGAAAGACTGCATCGCCTTTGGCGACGGGATGAACGATGCGGAAATGCTCTCCATGGCAGGTAAAGGCTGCATCATGGGCAACGCCCACCAGCGCCTGAAGGATCTGCACCCGGAACTGGAAGTCATTGGTCTTAATGCCGACGATGCCGTGCCACACTATCTGCGTGAACTGTTTTTGCAGTAACCTTCTGTTCTTTAGTTGACCAGTTGTCAACTAAAAACTTCGCTACAATGGGTGTACCTTTTGTTAAGAGACATCCATTGTGGCGTTACTCATCATTACCACAATTCTGTGGGCCTTTTCCTTTAGCCTGTTTGGCGAGTACCTTGCCGGTCATGTCGATAGCTATTTTGCGGTGCTGGTGCGCGTTGGGCTGGCGGCGCTGGTGTTCCTGCCGTTTCTACGTACTCGTGGGCACAGCGTAAAAACGATCGGGCTGTATATGCTGGTGGGTGCCATGCAGCTTGGCATTATGTACATGCTGAGTTTTCACGCCTATCTGTACCTGACGGTTTCAGAACTGCTGCTCTTTACCGTGCTGACGCCGCTCTACATTACGCTGATTTATGATCTGATGAGCGGACGTCGTCTGCGCTGGAGTTACGCCTTTAGTGCGTTACTGGCGGTGATTGGCGCGGGGATCATTCGTTACGATCAGGTGACCAGCCACTTCTGGACCGGTCTGCTGTTGGTGCAGTTGTCCAATATCAGCTTTGCCATTGGTATGGTGGGCTATAAACGTCTGATGGAGACGCGGCCAATGCCGCAGCACAACGCCTTTGCCTGGTTTTATATGGGCGCCTTTATGGTGGCTGTCGTGGCCTGGTTCATGCTGGGCAATGCGCAGAAAATGCCTGCAACCACGCTACAGTGGGGAATTCTGGTCTTTCTTGGCGTGGCGGCGTCCGGCATTGGTTACTTTATGTGGAACTACGGCGCGACCCAGGTGGATGCGGGCACGCTGGGCATAATGAACAATATGCATGTCCCTGCCGGACTGCTGGTTAACCTGGCTATCTGGCATCAACAACCTCACTGGCCAAGCTTCATCATTGGTGCGGCTGTGATAGTGGCTTCACTGTGGGTACATCGAAAGTGGGTCGTTCCGCACTCCGTACAAACGGCAGGTGATCGCAGGCGTGATTCCGCGCTGAGCGAATAAACGCTTCTGTGACCGGCTGTCGCTGCTCGCCATCACGCACGGCGGCGTACAGTCGGCTCCACAATCCATCACCCAGGGTTTTGGTCACTACCAGGCCCTGGCGTTCAAAACTCTCCACCACCCAGTGCGGTAATGCCGCGATACCCATTCTGGCTGCAACCATCTGAATCAGCAGTAAGGTGTTATCCACGCTTTTCAGCGAAGGACTAACGCCTGCAGGCTGCAGAAAATGCCGCCATACATCCAGTCGACTCCGCTGTACCGGGTAAATCAGCAGCGTCTCGCTGGCCAAATCTTCCGGTGTGATTTGTGTTTTGCTGGCCAACGGATGGTCAGGCGCCAGTACCAGGCGGACTTCAAAATCAAACATCGGTGAGTAGTGCAATCCGCTGCGCGGCAGGATGTCGGAGGTTAACACCAGATCCAGCTCATCCTGCTGTAGCGCTGGTTGCGGATCGAACGTCACGCCGGATTTAAAGTCCATCTCCACCTGCGGCCAGTTGACACGAAAATTCTCCAGCGCGGGCGTCAGCCATTGAATACAACTGTGACATTCAATCGCAATTCGCAGCCGGGTTTGCTGCGGTTCGTTGCAGGCCTGCAGCGCACGACCAATTTGCGGCAACACCTGATTGGCTAACTGCAGCAGGATTTCTCCCTGCGGCGTAAAGCGCAGAGGCTGGCTTTTACGGATAAAAAGTCGAAAGCCAAGGCGCTGCTCCAGATCGCTGAACTGGTGAGAAAGGGCGGATTGGGTCTGATGCAACGTCGCCGCTGCGGCTGCCAGAGAACCACTATTCCGCAACGCCTGGAGCGTTTTCAGGTGTTTAATCTCGATCATGAAAGTCCTTCACTTCGGCATGAACAAATTGCGCTTGAGGAATATACAGTAACCGCCAATTATGGATGTGTAAACATCTGGACGGCTAAAATCCTTCGTCTTTTAAATTTATGGTGCGTTGGCTTCGTTTCCCCACCCCAGTCACTTACTTCAGTAAGCTCCTGGGGATGAGTAAACTTGCCGCCTTCCCTAAATTCAAAATCCATAGGATTTACATATAATTAGAGGAAGAAAAATGACAATATTGAATCACACCCTCGGTTTCCCTCGCGTTGGCCTGCGTCGCGAGTTGAAGAAAGCGCAAGAAAGCTACTGGGCGGGAAATTCTTCCCGTGAAGATTTGCTGACCGTTGGCCGCGAGCTGCGTGCCCGCCACTGGGATCAGCAGAAGCAGGCGGGTGTTGACCTGCTGCCGGTGGGTGATTTTGCCTGGTACGATCACGTGCTGACCACCAGCCTGCTGCTCGGCAACGTTCCGGCTCGCCATCAAAATAAAGACGGCTCGGTCGATATCGATACCTTATTTCGCATTGGCCGTGGCCGCGCACCAACGGGTGAACCCGCAGCGGCGGCAGAAATGACCAAATGGTTTAACACCAACTATCACTACATGGTGCCAGAGTTCACTAAAGGTCAGCAGTTCAAACTGACCTGGACCCAACTGCTGGATGAGGTAGACGAAGCGCTGGCGCTCGGCCACAAGGTGAAGCCTGTGCTGCTGGGGCCGGTAACCTACCTGTGGTTGGGTAAAGTGAAAGGCGAACAGTTTGATCGCCTGAGCCTGTTGAACGACATTCTGCCGGTTTACCAGCAGGTACTGGCCGAGTTGGCGAAACGCGGCATTGAGTGGGTGCAGATTGACGAACCCGCGCTGGTACTGGAATTGCCGCAAGCGTGGCTGGACGCCTTCAAACCTGCTTATGACGCGCTGACGGGTCAGGTGAAGCTGCTACTGACCACCTACTTCGAAGGCGTAACGCCAAACCTGGATACCATTACCGCCCTGCCGGTACAGGGGCTGCACGTTGACTTCGTGCACGGCAAAGATGATGCAGCCGAGCTGCACACGCGTCTGCCAGCCGACTGGCTGCTGTCAGCGGGGCTGGTGAACGGCCGCAACGTCTGGCGTGCCGATCTCAGCGAAAAATACGCACAAATCAAAGATCTCGTCGGGAAACGTAACCTGTGGGTGGCTTCTTCCTGCTCCCTGCTGCATAGCCCAATCGATCTCAGTGTGGAAACCCGCCTTGATGCAGAAGTGAAGAGCTGGTTTGCCTTCGCCCTGCAAAAGTGCGGCGAGCTGGCGCTGCTGCGCGATGCATTGAATAGCGGTGATACGGCGGCAATTGTCGAGTGGAGTGCACCGATTCAGGCTCGTCGTCACTCTACCCGCGTACACAACGCCGCAGTGGAAAAACGTCTGGCGGCAATCACCGCCCAGGACAGCCAGCGCGCTAACGCTTACCCGGTTCGTGCCGAGGCGCAACGTGCCCGCTTTAATCTGCCGGCATGGCCGACTACGACTATCGGTTCATTCCCGCAAACCACAGAAATTCGCGGCCTGCGCCTGGACTTCAAAAAGGGCAACCTGGATGCTGGTAACTATCGCACCGGAATTGCGGAACATATTAAACAGGCGATTGTTGAACAGGAACGTCTGGGTCTCGACGTGCTGGTACACGGTGAAGCCGAGCGTAATGACATGGTCGAATACTTTGGCGAACACCTGGACGGCTTCGTCTTTACCCAGAACGGTTGGGTGCAGAGCTACGGTTCTCGCTGCGTGAAGCCGCCGGTGGTGATTGGCGACGTCAGCCGCCCGGAAGCGATCACCGTGGAGTGGGCGAAATATGCCCAGTCGCTGACCGACAAACCGGTAAAAGGCATGCTGACCGGTCCGGTGACCATTCTCTGCTGGTCATTCCCGCGTGAAGACGTGACGCGTGAAACCATCGCGAAGCAGATCGCGCTGGCGCTGCGTGATGAAGTGGCGGATCTGGAAGCGGCGGGTATCGGCATCATCCAGATTGATGAACCGGCACTGCGCGAAGGTTTACCACTACGTCGCAGCGACTGGGCGGCGTATCTGGAGTGGGGTGTGGAAGCCTTCCGCATTAACGCGGCGGTAGCGAAGGATGAAACCCAGATCCACACCCACATGTGTTATTGCGAGTTCAACGACATCATGGACTCCATTGCGGCGCTGGATGCGGACGTGATCACCATCGAAACCTCGCGCTCTGATATGGAGTTGCTGGAATCGTTTGAAGAGTTCGACTATCCGAACGAAATCGGGCCGGGCGTATACGATATTCACTCGCCGAACGTTCCGAGCGTGGAGTGGATTGAAGCCCTGTTGAAGAAAGCCGAGCAGCGCATTCCAGCAGAACGTCTGTGGGTGAACCCGGACTGCGGCCTGAAAACCCGCGGCTGGCCGGAAACCCGTGCTGCGTTGGCGAACATGGTCAAAGCGGCGCAGAATCTGCGTCAGGCGTAATTCATTGCCCGGGAAGCGCTTGCGCTTACCCGGGTTACAGGAAATCGCAATAGTTGTAGGCCCGGTAAGGCGTCGCCACCACCGGGCAATTAACGTTTATTTCTTCCCACCGTATTGCACGAACCACTCCAGCATTCTCTGCCAACCGTCTTTCGCGGACTCTTCGTGATAGCTCGGGCGATAATCGGCGTTGAACGCATGTCCGGCATCGGGATAGACCACGATTTCCGCTTTAGCATTGGCGGCGCGTAGCGCCTGGCGCATTGTTTCAACGGTATCTTGCGGAATGCTGGTGTCCTGGCCGCCATAAAGCCCCAAAACGGGGGCGTTAAGATCGGTTGCGATATCAACGGGATGTTTTGGCGAGTTGAGGGTTTTGTCGCCCACCAGTTTGCCATACCACGCCACGGCCGCTTTTAACTGCGGATTATGTGCGGCATACAGCCAGGTGATGCGCCCACCCCAGCAAAATCCGGTGATCATCAACTGGTGCGCATCTCCTCCGTTGCGGGAGGCCCAGCTGGCGACGTGGTCCAGATCGGCCAGTACCTGAGAGTCAGGCACTTTGGCGACAAGGCCACTAAGCAGCGTAGGGATATCGGCAAAGTCATTGGGATCGCCTTCGCGAAAATAGAGTTCTGGTGCGATAGCCAGATACCCTTCCAGAGCCAGACGACGGCAAACGTCACGAATGTGCTCATGAATACCAAAAATCTCCTGCACGACAATGACTACGGGCAGCAGGCCATCAGTCTGTTTTGGTCGTGCGTGATACGCTGGCATATCATCGCCTTGTGAAGGTATGGACGTTACACCGGCGATAATTGCATTATCCGGGGTGTGAACCGTGGTAGACGTCGGTGGAGATACAGCAGGTGCAAAGCCAGATTGTCGTGTTGTCATGGTATTCTCCGTACCCTTAAATATTCAGCAAAAAAGCGCATTGTTAACTATAGACACATGCAACGAACCACATTGCCTTAAACGGTCTATCTTTTGTGCAGGGCTTACTTATATCGCATCATTTATGTGATAAAGATCACTATTTAATGGTAATCGAATGCAATTGATTTACATCATAGTGATGACTGTCACGAAAATATGTTTATGCCTTCGGTAAAGTGTGTTTTTGCTTCTTCTGACAAAACCGATTCACAGAGGAGTTTTTATGTCTAAGTCTGATGTTTTTCATCTCGGCCTCACTAAGAACGATTTACAAGGGGCTACGCTTGCTATCGTCCCTGGCGACCCGGAGCGTGTGGAAAAGATCGCCGCGCTGATGGATAAGCCGGTTAAGCTGGCATCTCATCGCGAGTTCACCACCTGGCGTGCTGAGCTGGATGGTAAAGCCGTGATCGTTTGCTCTACCGGTATCGGCGGCCCGTCCACCTCTATTGCCGTAGAAGAACTGGCACAGCTGGGCATTCGTACCTTCCTGCGTATCGGTACGACTGGCGCTATCCAGCCGCATATCAACGTGGGTGATGTACTGGTTACCACTGCATCTGTTCGTCTGGACGGTGCAAGCCTGCACTTCGCACCAATGGAATTCCCGGCCGTTGCGGACTTCGAGTGCACCACCGCGCTGGTGGAAGCGGCGAAATCTATCGGCGCCACCACTCACGTGGGTGTTACTGCGTCTTCTGACACCTTCTACCCGGGCCAGGAGCGTTATGACACCTTCTCTGGTCGCGTCGTGAGCCGTTTCAAAGGCTCAATGGAAGAGTGGCAGTCTATGGGCGTCATGAACTACGAAATGGAATCTGCTACGCTGCTGACCATGTGCGCAAGCCAGGGTCTGCGTGCCGGTATGGTCGCGGGTGTTATCGTGAACCGTACTCAGCAAGAGATCCCTAATGCGGAAACGATGAAACAAACGGAAAGCCACGCGGTGAAAATCGTGGTGGAAGCCGCGCGTCGTTTACTGTAATTCTCCCGTCTATTCAAAAAGGCCGACGCGTTCGGCCTTTTTATTTTGCGTAGTGCCTCGCAGGAAATTCCTTTTAAACTGGACGTTTATACAGCACAATTCTATTTTGTGCGGGTAAGTCGTTGCTGTAAGGGGGCGTTGTGGATATTTCAATTATGATGAGTGCCGTGTTGGCGTTAGCCGCAGGGCTACTGGTAGGGTGGCTGGCGACAAAAGCACGCGCCGATCAAATCCGTGCCGACCTCATCGAAGAGCGACGTGAACTGGATATTGCGCTAAGCGCCGCCCGCCAGCAGCTCTCGCAGGAAGCTCACTGGCGTGATGAGTGCGAACTCCTCAATAATGAATTACGCAGTCTGCACAGTATCAACACCTCTCTGGAAGCCGATCTCCGTGAAGTCACTACCCGGCTGGAAGCAACGCAACAGCATGCGGAAGATAAAATCCGCCAGATGATCAACAGCGAACAGCGTCTGAGTGAACAGTTTGAAAATCTGGCGAATCGTATTTTTGAGCACAGCAACCGTCGTGTTGATGAGCAAAATCGCCAAAGTCTGAACAGCCTGCTTGCGCCGCTTCGTGAACAACTGGACGGTTTTCGTCGCCAGGTTCAGGATAGCTTTGGTAAAGAGGCGCAAGAACGCCATACCCTGGCACACGAAATTCGTAATCTCCAACAACTGAATGCGCAGATGGCGCAGGAAGCGGTAAACCTGACGCGGGCATTAAAAGGCGATAACAAAACGCAGGGTAATTGGGGAGAGGTCGTACTCACGCGGGTACTCGAAGCCTCTGGTCTGCGTGAGGGTTATGAATATGAAACCCAGGTCAGCATCGAAAACGACGCCCGTTCGCGAATGCAGCCTGATGTCATCGTTCGGCTACCGCAGGGTAAAGATGTGGTGATCGATGCGAAAATGACGCTGGTCGCCTATGAGCGCTATTTTAACGCAGAAGATGAATACACCCGCGAAAGTGCATTGCAGGAGCACATCGCCTCGGTGCGCAACCATATTCGACTACTGGGGCGCAAAGATTATCAGCAGCTTCCTGGGCTGCGTACGCTTGACTATGTGCTGATGTTTATCCCCGTTGAGCCCGCTTTTTTGCTGGCGCTCGACAGACAGCCCGAACTGATTACCGAAGCGCTTAGAAATAACATTATGCTGGTGAGCCCTACCACACTGTTGGTGGCATTGCGCACGATCGCCAACCTGTGGCGCTACGAGCATCAGAGTCGTAATGCGCAACAAATTGCCGATCGGGCCAGCAAACTTTATGACAAGATGCGGTTGTTTGTGGATGATATGTCGGCAATAGGTCAAAGCCTGGACAAAGCCCAGGACAACTACCGACAGGCGATGAAAAAACTCTCTTCCGGTCGTGGAAACGTCCTGTCGCAGGCAGAAGCTTTTCGTAGTTTAGGCGTGGAAATTAAGCGCGAGATAAATCCTGAGCTGGTTGAACAAGCTACTACACAGGATGAGGAATACCGCTTGCGCTCGGTCCCTGAGACGCAACAAGATGCGTCTTACCCCGAGGATGAAGCGGTAAATCAGCAATCAAACTAGTCCATTTGGGGTAGTTGAACCCGGTAGAAGGGTAGGGCAAATTGGCCCAATCTGTTACACTTCTCGAACATTTTTTGGATGAGCAGGCACTGAGATGGTGGATAATTCACAAGAAACGACGCACTTTGGCTTTCAGACCGTCGCTAAAGAGCAGAAAGCTGACATGGTGGCCCACGTTTTTCATTCTGTGGCGTCTAAATATGACGTTATGAATGACTTAATGTCATTTGGCATTCATCGTTTGTGGAAGCGCTTCACCATTGATTGCAGTGGCGTGCGTCGCGGGCAAACCGTTCTCGATTTAGCAGGCGGTACCGGCGATCTGACGGCGAAATTCTCTCGCATGGTTGGTGAAACCGGCAAAGTTGTGCTGGCGGATATCAATGACTCAATGCTCAAAATGGGTCGCGAAAAGCTGCGTAATATTGGCGTGGTAGGTAACGTTGAGTACGTTCAGGCGAATGCGGAAGCATTACCTTTCCCTGACAACACGTTTGACTGCATCACCATCTCTTTCGGTCTGCGCAACGTAACGGATAAAGACAAAGCATTACGCTCCATGTACCGCGTATTGAAGCCGGGCGGACGTCTACTGGTGCTGGAATTCTCCAAACCCATAATCGAACCGTTGAGCAAAGCCTACGACGCATACTCTTTCCATGTTCTGCCGCGCATAGGTTCAATGGTAGCAAGCGATGCGGACAGCTACCGTTATTTGGCGGAGTCCATCCGTATGCATCCCGATCAGGACACCTTAAAAGCAATGATGCAAGATGCCGGGTTCGAAAGCGTTGATTACTACAACCTGACAGCAGGTGTCGTTGCGCTGCATCGTGGTTACAAGTTCTGACAGGAGAGTGGGGATGCCTTTAAAACCCTTAGTAACCGCAGGCGTTGAAAATCTGCTCAACACCTTTCTGTACCGTTCTCCTGCGCTGAAGTCAGCCAGAACGCGTTTACAAGGTAAGGTGCTGCGTGTTGATCTCAAAGGATTTTCAACACCGTTAGTCCTGGTGTTTAGCGAGCGCCAGGTCGATGTGCTGGGGGCATGGGAAGGCGAAGCCGATTGCACCGTAATCACATATGCCAGTGTGTTACCGAAATTGCGTGACCGACAGCAACTCACCACGCTTATCCGCAGCGGTGAGCTGGAAGTCCAGGGCGATATCCAGGTAGTACAGAACTTTGTTGCGCTGGCCGATCTGGCGGAGTTGGATCTTGCAGAACTGTTAGCACCCTATACCGGCGATATCGTCGCGGAAGGGGTCAGCAAAGTCTTGCGTGGTGGAGCGAAGTTCCTGTGCCATAACTTTCAGCGCCAGCAGCGCTATGTCGCCGAAGCGATCACTGAAGAGTGGCGCATGGCTCCTGGTCCACTAGAGGTTGCATGGTTTGCTGAAGAAACGGCAGCCGTTGAGCGCGCGGTTGAATCTCTGGCCAAACGGCTGGAAAAACTGGAGGCCAAATGACGCCAGGTGAAGTACGGCGCCTTTATTTCATCATTCGCACTTTTTTAAGCTACGGTCTTGATGAACTCATCCCCAAAATGCGAATCACGCTGCCGCTTCGGTTGTGGCGTTACTCGTTGTTCTGGATGCCCAACCGACATAAAGACAAACCGCTGGGAGAAAGGCTGAGACTGGCTTTACAGGAACTGGGCCCGGTGTGGATCAAATTTGGGCAAATGCTCTCTACCCGTCGTGACCTTTTCCCTCCGCACATCGCCGATCAGCTTGCGCTATTGCAGGATCGGGTTGCCCCGTTCGATGGCCTTAGAGCGAAAAAACAAATCGAAGAGGCCATGGGCGGGCTGCCCGTTGAGGAATGGTTTGATGATTTTGAAATCACGCCACTGGCATCTGCATCTGTTGCTCAGGTCCACACTGCGCGGTTGAAATCGAATGGCAAAGAGGTGGTGATCAAAGTTATTCGCCCGGACATACTTCCGGTCATCAAAGCGGATTTAAAACTGATCTACCGCCTGGCTCGTTGGGTTCCTCGTCTGCTGCCAGATGGGCGTCGCCTGCGACCAACAGAAGTCGTCCGTGAATATGAAAAAACGTTGATCGATGAACTGAATCTGCTGCGAGAATCGGCGAACGCCATTCAGCTACGACGTAATTTTGAAGATAGTCCGATGCTGTACATCCCGGAAGTGTATTCCGACTACTGCAGTCAGAACATGATGGTGATGGAGCGCATTTACGGCATCCCGGTTTCAGATGTCACCACGCTTGAGAAGAACGGCACCAATATGAAACTGTTGGCCGAGCGTGGTGTTCAGGTCTTCTTTACTCAGGTATTCCGCGACAGCTTTTTCCATGCGGATATGCACCCCGGGAACATTTTTGTCAGTTATGAGCACCCTGAAAACCCGAAATACATTGGTATTGATTGTGGGATTGTGGGCTCTTTAAACAAAGAAGATAAGCGTTACCTGGCTGAAAACTTCATTGCGTTCTTTAACCGCGATTACCGCAAAGTTGCTGAACTGCACGTAGATTCTGGTTGGGTTCCACCGGATACCAACGTAGAAGAGTTTGAATTTGCCATTCGTACCGTGTGCGAGCCGATTTTTGAAAAGCCGCTGGCGGAGATTTCCTTTGGTCACGTGCTGTTGAATCTGTTCAACACTGCGCGCCGCTTCAATATGGAAGTTCAGCCTCAACTGGTATTGCTCCAGAAGACGCTGCTGTACGTTGAAGGTGTCGGACGACAACTCTACCCGCAGTTAGATTTGTGGAAAACGGCTAAGCCATTCCTCGAATCCTGGATTAAAGATCAGGTCGGTATTCCGGCGCTCGTTAGGGCATTTAAAGAAAAAGCACCGTTCTGGGTCGAAAAAATGCCAGAAATACCTGAACTGGTGTATGACAGTTTGCGCCAGGGCAAATATTTACAGCACAGTGTTGATAAGATTGCCCGCGAGCTTCACGCGAATCATGTACGCCAGGGACAATCCCGTTATTTATTGGGCATTGGCGCAACATTGTTGCTAAGTGGAACATTCCTGCTGGTAAGCCGCCCTGAGTGGGGGCTTATGCCGGGCTGGTTAATGGCGGGAGGCGTCATAGCCTGGTTGATCGGCTGGCGCAAAATGCGCTGAATTTTTCATCGCCCAAGGCAGGTCGTGTAACGTATACTACGGCCTTATTAATTCATCATCTATGACAGAGGAACATGTATGGGTGGTATCAGTATTTGGCAGTTGTTGATCATTGCCGTCATCGTTGTACTGCTATTTGGCACCAAGAAACTCGGCTCTATCGGTTCCGATCTTGGCGCGTCGATCAAAGGCTTCAAAAAAGCGATGGGTGATGATGAGCCTAAGCAAGATAAGACCAGCCAGGACGCTGATTTTACTGCTAAATCCATCACCGATAAGCAGGGTGAAGTGAAAAAGGAAGACGCCAAAAGCCAAGATAAAGAGCAGGTATAATCCGTGTTTGATATCGGTTTTAGCGAACTGTTATTGGTGTTCGTGATCGGCCTCATTGTTCTGGGGCCGCAACGATTACCTGTAGCGGTAAAAACGGTTGCTGGTTGGGTTCGCGCTTTGCGTTCCCTTGCAACTACTGTTCAGAATGAACTGACCCAGGAGCTTAAGCTTCAGGAGTTTCAGGACAGCCTGAAGAAAGTAGAGAAAGCGAGCCTGACAAATCTGACCCCGGAGCTGAAAGCGTCAATGGATGAGCTGCGTGAAGCGGCGGAATCGATGAAGCGTTCTTACAGCGTGCACGATCCTGAGAAAGCGAGCGATGAAGCGCACACTATCCATAATCCGGTGGTGAAAGAAGGTGAAGCGCAGCGAGAAGGGGTAACCCCTGCCGCCGCTGAAAACCAGGCCAGTTCGCCGGAGCAAAAACCGGAATCCACGGGTGCTAAAACGCCAGAGCAGACGGAAAACACTTCCGCCACGTTGATGGATGCAGAAAAGAAAGCTGCCGCACCTGTTGTCGAATCCTCCCCCTCGTCGAGTGATAAACCGTAAACATGGCTGTAGAAGATACCCAACCGCTCATTACGCATCTTATCGAGCTGCGTAAGCGACTCCTGAACTGCATTATTGCGGTTATCGTGATCTTTCTGGCGTTGGTTTACTTTGCCAACGACATTTACCATATGGTTGCGGCACCGCTGATTAAACAGATGCCGCAGGGTGCAACGATGATCGCCACCGATGTGGCCTCACCGTTCTTTACCCCTATAAAGTTAACCTTCATGGTGTCGCTGATCCTGTCAGCGCCAGTGATCCTCTACCAGGTATGGGCATTTATTGCGCCTGCTTTGTACAAACATGAACGTCGCCTGGTTGTGCCGCTGCTGGTCTCCAGCTCGTTGTTGTTCTACATCGGCATGGCATTCGCCTATTTTGTCGTCTTCCCGTTGGCGTTTGGTTTTCTGGCTAACACGGCTCCGCAAGGCGTGCAGGTATCGACAGATATTGCCAGCTATCTCAGCTTCGTAATGGCGCTATTTATGGCTTTCGGTGTCTCTTTTGAGGTCCCTGTCGCCATTGTGCTGCTATGCTGGATGGGCATTACGACACCTGAAGATTTACGTAAGAAACGACCTTACGTGGTGGTGGGAGCATTCGTCGTCGGGATGTTACTGACTCCGCCAGATGTCTTCTCGCAAACGTTGTTGGCGATACCGATGTACTGCCTGTTTGAAGTGGGCGTTTTCTTCTCTCGTTTCTATGTCGGTAAGCGACGTACGCGAGATGAGGACAACGAGGCTGAAGAAGCAAAAGAAGCCGAAGCCACCGAGAAAACAGAAGAGTAAATTCAACCGCCCGTCAGGGCGGTTGTCATATGGGAGGTAGCATGTTTGATATTGGCGTTAATTTAACCAGTTCACAATTTGCGAAAGACAGGGATGATGTTGTGGCGCGCGCCTTTGCTGCGGGCGTAAACGGTATGCTTCTGACCGGAACAAACCTGCACGAAAGCCAGCAGGCGCTGAAGTTGGCGCAACATTATCCGCATTGCTGGTCCACGGCTGGCGTGCACCCGCATGACAGTAGCCAATGGCAATCCTCAACGGAAGACGAGATTATCGCGCTGGCAAACCAGTCTGAGGTGGTCGCTATTGGCGAGTGCGGTCTGGATTTCAATCGCAATTTCTCCACGCCGCAGGAGCAGGAACGTGCTTTTGAGGCACAACTGCGCATTGCCGCTGAACTGCAGATGCCGATTTTCATGCATTGTCGGGATGCCCATGAGCGTTTTCTGACGTTGCTGGAGCCGTGGCTGGATAGTCTCCCGGGCGCGGTGCTGCACTGTTTTACCGGAACGCAGCAGGAGATGCAGGACTGTGTGGACCGAGGGCTTTATATTGGTATTACCGGCTGGGTCTGTGATGAGCGTCGGGGGATGGAACTGCGGGAACTGCTGCCGTTTATTCCGGTAGAAAGACTACTGATCGAAACCGATGCGCCTTACCTACTTCCTCGCGACTTAACGCCTAAACCGAGGTCACGGCGCAATGAACCGGCGCACCTGCCACATATTCTTGAGCGTATTGCCCACTGGCGCGGAGAAGATCCTCAATGGCTGTCAGCAACCATTGATGCTAACGTCCGAACGTTGTTCGAAGTGACCTTCTAAACGGCTTAAATTTTTCTAAAACCGGTATTTTTCACGCTCTGCTTAACTTCTTTATTCAACAGGTTAAGCAGTAGCATGGAACGCGCTTCGCCATCCGGTTCGGTGAAGATCGCTTTTAGCCCCTCAAATGCCCCTTCAGTAATAATCACGCTGTCCCCTGGCTGAGGAGTTTGCGGGTCCACAATACCTTCAGGCTTGTAGATAGAAAGCTGGTGAATAACGGGAGAAGGGACGGTCGCAGGCGTCGCGCCAAAACGGACGAAATGGCTGACACCACGCGTGGCATTGATAGTGGTGGTGTGGATCACTTCCGGGTCGAACTCGACAAACATGTAATTAGGGAATAGTGGTTCACTGACTGTGGTACGTTTACCGCGCACTATTTTTTCCAGGGTGATCATAGGCGTCAGGCAGTTCACCGCCTGTCTTTCCAGGTGTTCCTGGGCTCTCTGAAGTTGCCCACGTTTGCAGTACAGTAAATACCAGGATTGCATAATAACTCTTATCCGCTTGTTCTGAGCGCAAGCATAGCAAAAGCCATGCGTTAAGTTAATTATACCCACCTCAACGCAGGCTGAAACCCAATGGGTATATACGCCCGGGGCTTATATGTATCGCCAGAGTTCACGCTAATTTAACAAAAATACAGCATCACAATGATGAACGCCGTATAATGAAGCGCTTACGAAGAGGCCACAATGGACGCCATGAAATATCACGATTTACGCGACTTCCTGACGCTGCTTGAACAGCAGGGCGAGCTCAAACGCATTTCGCTTGAGGTGGATCCCCATCTGGAAATTACTGAAATTGCCGATCGCACTCTGCGTGCCGGTGGGCCTGCGTTACTGTTTGAGAATCCGAAAGGCTATTCAATGCCGGTGCTGTGTAACCTGTTTGGCACACCAAAGCGTGTTGCGATGGGGATGGGACAAGAAGATGTCTCGGCGCTACGAGAAGTCGGTAAACTGTTGGCGTTTTTGAAAGAGCCAGAGCCACCGAAAGGATTCCGCGATCTGTTTGATAAGCTGCCGCAGTTTAAGCAGGTGTTGAACATGCCGACTAAGCGGTTGCGCGGTGCGCCTTGTCAGCAAAAAATCTACTCGGGCGATGACGTTGATTTAAACCGCATTCCGATTATGACCTGCTGGCCGGAAGATGCCGCGCCGCTGATTACCTGGGGGCTCACCGTAACGCGTGGTCCGCATAAAGAGCGGCAGAATCTGGGCATCTATCGTCAGCAGCTGATTGGCAAAAACAAGCTCATTATGCGCTGGCTGTCCCATCGCGGCGGCGCGCTTGATTACCAGGAGTGGTGCGCAGCGCATCCGGGCGAACGCTTCCCGGTTTCTGTGGCGTTAGGAGCAGATCCTGCGACCATTCTGGGGGCCGTGACGCCGGTCCCTGATACATTATCCGAGTACGCATTTGCCGGGCTGTTGCGCGGAACCAAGACCGAAGTGGTTAAATGTATTTCCAACGATCTGGAAGTGCCTGCCAGCGCAGAAATCGTGCTGGAAGGGTACATTGAACCGGGCGAGCTGGCTCCGGAAGGGCCGTATGGCGATCATACCGGCTACTACAACGAAGTAGATAGCTTCCCGGTCTTTACCGTCACGCACATTACCCAGCGTGAAGATGCAATTTATCACTCTACCTATACCGGACGCCCGCCAGATGAACCCGCGGTGCTCGGCGTGGCGCTGAACGAAGTCTTCGTGCCTATTCTGCAAAAGCAGTTCCCGGAAATCGTCGATTTTTATCTACCTCCGGAAGGCTGTTCTTATCGCCTAGCCGTCGTGACGATGAAAAAACAGTACGCTGGCCATGCCAAACGCGTCATGATGGGTGTTTGGTCGTTTTTGCGTCAGTTTATGTACACCAAATTTGTTATTGTTTGCGATGATGACGTCAACGCACGCGACTGGAATGATGTGATTTGGGCAATTACTACCCGTATGGACCCGGCCCGGGATACGGTACTGGTAGAGAATACGCCAATTGATTACCTGGACTTTGCCTCGCCGGTTTCCGGCCTTGGTTCAAAAATGGGGCTGGATGCCACAAATAAATGGCCGGGCGAAACCCAACGTGAATGGGGACGTCCGATTAAAAAAGATCCTGAAGTGACTGCGCGCATTGACGCAATTTGGGATGAACTGGCCATCTTTAATGACGGCAAAAGCGCCTGAGGCGCGATCGTTTTGCCTATTGATCCGACAGAGAGAGCGCATGACAACCTTAAGCTGTAAAGTGACCTCGGTAGAAGCTATCACTGACACCGTATATCGCGTTCGTTTAGTGCCAGACGCGGCGTTTTCCTTTCGTGCTGGCCAGTATTTAATGGTCGTGATGGATGAAAGGGATAAGCGTCCGTTCTCCATGGCATCAACGCCGGACGAGCAAGGATTCATTGAGCTGCACGTTGGCGCCTCTGAGCTAAATCTTTACGCCATGGCCGTGATGGACCGTATTCTGAAAGACCGGGAAATCAAGGTCGACATTCCGCATGGCGAAGCCTGGCTGCGTGACGAAGACGAGCGCCCGCTGATCCTGATTGCCGGTGGTACAGGGTTCTCTTACGTGCGTTCTATTCTGCTTACCGCGCTCGCGCGCAACCCAAACCGCGATATCACCATTTACTGGGGCGGTCGCGAGGAGAAGCATCTCTACGATCTCTCCGAGCTGGAAGCGCTGTCTGTGAACCACCCGAATCTGCGCGTTGAGCCAGTGGTGGAACAGCCTGAAGACGGCTGGCGTGGTCGTACGGGAACCGTGTTAACGGCAGTATTGCAGGATTACGGTACCCTGGCGGAGCATGATATCTACATTGCCGGGCGTTTTGAAATGGCCAAAATCGCGCGCGATCTCTTCTGTAATGAGCGCAGTGCGCGTGAAGATCGCCTGTTTGGCGACGCTTTCGCGTTCATTTAAGCGCTGTGCGCCGGAGCCCTTCCGGCGCATTCATCACCAACCTTACTTCTTCTAACAGGGTGCAAGCCCGGTCTCGTTGTTTCTCTTTTTCACCACGTTTTTTAGTAAACATGTTTTTCCTATCTATTAATCACAAAACTTAGCTTTTGTGACAGGTCTCTTTTTGTTTAGTAAACAAAATTGGCAAACTAGACACAATCAAATTGCGAGGCGCAAACGAGGAAGACCATGAGACTCGGACTGGACATTGGCGGGACTAAAATCGAAGCGGTGGTGATTGATAACGCGGGTGAAATTGTTTACCGCGAGCGATGCGCGACACCAAAGCAGAGTTACAGTGATTTTTTCCAGGCCGTGACGGAGATGATTGCTAAGGCCAGACTGGCCGTTAATCAGCCTTTATCGGTTGGCGTTGGGGTGCCAGGCGCGGTGGATAGCGAAGGTTTGATTAAGAATTCGAACATCCTGGTGCTCAATCAACAGGCCTTTGCGCAAGACCTTGAGCGAGCATCAGGAATGCCAGTGCCGGTTACTAATGATGCCAACTGCTTTACCTTGTCGGAAGCGATGGACGGTAGCGGACACGGGTATAGCGTGGTATTTGGCGTGATCCTCGGTACCGGTTGCGGCGGTGGACTATGCATCGATAACCGCTTGATCTCTGGACCTAACGCCTGCGCAGGAGAGTGGGGGCATAATGCATTGCCGCGCTACCACGAATCTCAGGACGGGGCTGGAGTGAGATGCTATTGCGGACAGTTGAACTGTATTGAGAGCTTTATTTCCGGCAGCGGTCTGGAACGCCAGTACCTGAATCACACCGCGCAGCATGTGGGTGTGCCACAAATTATGCAACAGGTAGAATCGGGTGATGCGGATGCCTGCTTTGTATGGGAACGTTATTGCGATCAACTGGCGCGTGCATTGGCGGGCGTGGTGAATACGCTCGATCCCGATGTTATCGTGCTTGGGGGTGGGGTATCCAATATCGATTTACTGTATTCGGGTTTACAGGCGCGAGTGGCGCAGTACGTATTTGGTAAGCAGTGCCGCACACCGATCGTTCGGGCCCGTCACGGCGACAGCAGCGGCGTACGCGGTGCGGCCTGGCTGGGGGCGCAACAAGCCATAGTAGAATCAATGAGAGTGAAATGACAAAACCTGTACGTATCAGAGATATTGCCGAAGCTTGTGGTGTTTCAGTTGGTGCAGTTTCCCGCGCCCTAAAAGGGCAGCCGGGGCTGCGTGAAGACACCCGGCTGCGCATTATTTCTGTGGCGCAGCAGCAGGGTTATGATTTTTCCCGTCTGCGCACTGACAAGATCAAACGCGTCCTGTTTTTGCTTCACCGCCAGCACAATATCAGCCGGGCATTGCCGTTTTACTCTCAACTGCTGCTGGGCATAGAAGATAACTGTCGTGACCATGGTATTGCGCTGAGCTTTCTCTCCATTGGCCCAGGCGATGCAGTGAGTGAGCAGGTGCTGCTGCACCAGCCTGATGCACTGATCTGTGCCGGATTTTTTGAGCCTGAATTACTTGGCTTGCTGCAACAGATGAAGCTGCCGTTGGTGCTGGTGGATCTCTGGGCGCCGGGCCAGCCTTGCGTGAATCCGGACAACACCCAGGGCGGTTATCTGGCTACACAACATTTGATTGCACAAGGTCGCAGCCGTATTGCTTTTCTTGCCAGCACGCTTGCGCACTACAGCATCCGTCAGCGCGAGAAGGGTTACCGTCAGGCATTGTATGAGGCCCGTTTGCTGATGCCGCCAGAGTATGAAGCCATTGCGCCGCCGCTGCTGGATACCGAGCAATCTTTGGTGGAGGCGGTGAATGAATTGCTCAGTCTGCCAGAGCCGCCCGACGCTATTTTTGCCTATAACGATGCGGCAGCGCTGGTTGTTCAACGGGTGTGTGCGCAGCAGGGTATACGTATCCCGGAAGATCTTGCGCTGGTTGGGTTTGATGATATCGATGCTGCGGCCTGGTCACATCCACCACTCACCACCATTGCGGTTGATAAACAACAATTGGGGCGTGAAGCGCTGCGTTTATTGCTGGAAGAAAATCAGGAAGAGAATCTGCTGTTGCCGGTGCAGTTAGTGGTACGTGGTAGTTCAGGGAAATAAAAAACCCGCCCCTGACAGGCGGGAAGAACGGCAACTAAACTTTCTCTCTTCGCCATTGGCACCATAACTGTGTTGGCTGCGCTCATTCACCCGAATCACTTACTATACGTAAGCTCATCGGGATTCATTCACTTGCCGCCTTGTTCTGGCACCAATGGCTTTGAGATAACATTTCGTAGGCCGGGCAAGCGAATCGCCCCCGGCATGCTTTGATTAAACTCGCTCAAATACCGTCGCGATGCCCTGGCCTAACCCGATACACATCGTCGCCAGGCCAAACTGTACGTCTTTACGTTCCATCAGATTGAGCAGGGTGGTGCTGATACGCGCCCCAGAGCAACCCAACGGATGGCCCAAAGCGATCGCCCCGCCGTTGAGGTTGATCTTCTCATCGATCTGCTCCATCAGCCCCAGATCTTTAATGCACGGCAGGATCTGAGCGGCAAAGGCTTCGTTCATCTCAAACAAACCGATATCGCTGGTGGAGAGTCCCGCTTTTTTCAGCGCCAGTTTTGAGGCCGGAACCGGACCGTAACCCATGATTGAAGGGTCGCAGCCAACAACAGCCATCGAACGAATACGGGCACGCGGCGTCAGACCCAGCTCACGGGCGCGACTTTCGCTCATGACCAGCATCGCCGCAGCGCCGTCGGAGAGTGCGGAGGAGGTACCGGCAGTGACCGTTCCGCTAACCGGATCGAACGCCGGGCGCAGGGTGGAGAGCGCTTCAACGGTTGTCTCCGGGCGGATAACCTCATCGTAGTTAAACTGCTTCAGCACGCCGTCGGCATCATGGCCGCCGGTCGGGATGATTTCGTTTTTAAATGCGCCAGACTGTGTTGCAGCCCAGGCGCGAGCATGTGAACGTGCGGCGAAAGCATCCTGCATTTCACGGCTGATGCCGTGCATGCGAGAGAGCATTTCCGCAGTCAGACCCATCATTCCCGCGGCTTTTGCCACGTTGCGGCTCATGCCCGGATGGAAATCAACGCCGTGGCTCATTGGCACATGGCCCATATGCTCCACGCCGCCAATCAGGCACGCCTGAGCATCGCCGGTCATGATCATGCGTGCCGCATCGTGCAGCGCCTGCATGGACGAACCGCACAGGCGGTTGACCGTGACGGCTGGAACGGAGTGCGGAACTTCCGCCAGCAGCGCGGCGTTACGGGCGATGTTGAAACCCTGCTCCAGCGTTTGCTGCACACAGCCCCAGTAAATATCATCAAGCGCGGATGGCTCCAGCGCAGGATTTCGCGCCAGCAGGCTACGCATTAAGTGTGCGGAGAGATCTTCTGCCCGCACGTGACGAAACGCGCCCCCTTTCGAACGGCCCATCGGGGTACGGATCGCATCAACAATTACAACCTGTTCCATTGTGACTCCTTAAGCCGTTTTCAGGCTGCCAACCGGGCGGGCAGGCTCAACCTGGGGATAATACGGTTCGTTATGGCGCGCCTTATCACGCAGACCAGCCGGAACTTCATACAGCGCTCCGAGGTGTTGATACTGCTGGGCCATATCGAGATACTTCGCGCTGCCGAGCGTATCCAGCCAGCGGAACGCGCCGCCGTGGAACGGAGGGAAGCCCAGGCCATACACCAGCGCCATGTCGGCTTCTGCCGGGCTGGCGATAATGCCTTCTTCCAGACAACGCACCACTTCGTTGACCATTGGGATCATCATGCGAGCGATAATCTCTTCATCACTGAAGTCGCGTTTCGGCCGGCTGACTTCTGCCAGCAGATCGTCAACGGTGGCATCCTCTTCTTTCTTCGGCTTGCCCTTGTTGTCTTCTTTATAACGCCAGAATCCAAGACCGTTTTTCTGTCCGAAACGGTTCGCATCAAACAGGGCGTCTATCGCGTCGCGATAATCTTTCTGCATACGCTGAGGGAAGCCTGCGGACATCACTGCCTGCGCGTGATGTGCGGTATCAATTCCCACCACGTCCAGCAGATAAGCCGGGCCCATCGGCCAACCAAACTGTTTTTCCATGACTTTGTCGACTTTGCGGAAATCCGCCCCATCGCGCAGCAGCTGGCTGAAACCGGCAAAATACGGGAACAGCACGCGGTTCACGAAGAAACCGGGGCAGTCGTTGACCACAATTGGGGTTTTGCCCATCTGGCTTGCCCAAGCGACAACTTTGGCGATGGTTTCATCCGAGCTTTTCTCGCCGCGAATAATCTCAACCAGTGGCATGCGGTGTACTGGGTTAAAGAAGTGCATCCCACAGAAGTTTTCCGGGCGCTTGAGCGCGCTGGCCAGCTCGTTGATTGGGATGGTGGAGGTATTTGAAGCCAGTACGGTGTCCGGGCGTACCTGATCTTCGGTTTCTGCCAGTACCGCTTTTTTCACTTTCGGGTTTTCCACGACAGCTTCAACCACCACGTCCACACGCTCAAAACCGCTATAGTCGAGGGTTGGATGAATAGTGGAAATCACACCCGCCATTTTCAGACCGTCAATTTTGCCGCGCTCAAGCTGTTTGTTCAGCAGCTTGGCCGCTTCGGTCATGCCCAGCGTTAATGATTTGTCGTTGATATCTTTCATGACAACCGGCACGCCTTTCCAGGCTGACTGGTAAGCGATGCCGCCGCCCATAATGCCCGCGCCCAGCACCGCAGCTTGCTTCGGTGCTTCAATATTTTTGGTGAGTTTTTTGGCTTTGGCTTTGACGAACTGATCGTTAAGGAAGATCCCAACCAGCGCGCGAGCTTCACTGGTGTGCGCCAGTGGAACAAAGCTTTTATTTTCCAGATTCAGCGCTTCTTCACGGCCAAAACGGGCCGCTGCTTCAATGGTTTTTACCGCGGTAATCGGCGCGGGATAATGCTTCCCTGCCGTCTGTGCCACCATGCCTTTAGCGATGGTAAAGCTCATAGCCGCTTCAATTTTGCTGAGTTTCAACGGCTCCAGCTTCGGCTGACGTTTGGCCTTCCAGTCGAGGTCGCCGTTAATCGCCTGACGTAATACTGCGATCGCGCCATCAAGCAGTTTGTCTTGCTTCACTACGCCATCGACCAGGCCGATTTTTAGCGCCTGCTCAGCACCAACATCCTTACCTGCCGCAATAATTTCCAGCGCGCTGTCCGCACCCAGCATACGTGGCATACGCACGGAGCCGCCAAAGCCCGGCATAATGCCCAGCTTGGTTTCCGGCAGGCCAATGCGCAGGTCCGGCGTTGCCAGACGATAATCGGTTGCCAGAACACACTCGCAGCCGCCACCCAGCGCGTAGCCGTTTACTGCTGACAGGGTCGGAACAGGCAGATCTTCGAGGCGATTAAAGACGCTGTTGGCAAAATGCAGCCACTGGCTCAGTTGTTCTTCAGGCACGAGGAACAGTGAAAGGAATTCGGTGATATCGGCACCAACAATAAAGGCTGCTTTGTTAGAACGCAGCAGCAGCCCTTTTAAATTCGGTTGTTTTTCCAGCACATCAAGCGCATGGCCCAGGCTGGCAACGGTGGCCGTGTCGAGTTTATTGACCGAACCAGGGGCATCGAACACCAGTTCGGCGATGCCATCTTCCAGCCAGTCGAGGTACAGGGTGTCGCCTTTGTAAAGCATGTCAGTCTCCTGAATCCGCAAGGTGATCTGGTCATACCAGATGAGTCGAAGTGTGTGTTTTATGTTAATAAAATGCAAATGAATGATTAAAGAAATGACGATTCGATCACGCTCGGCAGAAATCACGCACTCACAAAGCGATGTGCTAAGATGCGGAGACTTGAGGTCAAAAAACAGAAGGATAGAAAATGGAATCGCTGGCCGCACTCTATAAAAATCATATCGTTACCTTACAGGAACGGACGCGCGACGCGCTGGATCGCTTCAAACTGGATGCGTTACTTATTCACTCTGGCGAACTTGTTAACGTCTTTCTCGACGATCATCCATATCCGTTTAAGGTCAATCCACAATTTAAAGCCTGGGTGCCTGTAACACAGGTTCCTAACTGCTGGTTGCTGGTGGATGGCGTAAACAAGCCGAAACTGTGGTTCTACCTGCCGGTCGATTACTGGCACAACGTTGAGCCGCTACCAACCTCTTTCTGGACGGAAGAAATCGAGATCATCGCGCTGCCGAAAGCGGATGGTATCGGTAGCCAACTGCCTGCTGCTCGCGGCAATATCGGTTACATCGGCCCGGTTCCGGAACGTGCGCTGCAACTGGACATCGCGGCCAGCAACATCAACCCGAAAGGGGTGATCGACTACCTGCATTATTACCGCGCCTATAAAACGGAATACGAACTGGCCTGTATGCGCGAAGCGCAGAAAATGGCGGTAAATGGACACCGTGCAGCAGAAGAAGCGTTCCGTTCCGGAATGAGCGAGTTTGACATCAATCTCGCTTACCTGACTGCCACCGGTCACCGCGACACCGACGTGCCATACAGCAACATCGTGGCGCTTAACGAGCATGCTTCGGTTCTTCATTACACCAAGCTGGATCATCAGGCACCGTCTGAAATCCGCAGTTTCCTGCTCGACGCTGGTGCGGAATACAACGGCTATGCGGCAGATCTGACGCGTACCTGGTCGGCGAAAAGCGACAATGACTATGCGCATCTGGTGAAAGACGTTAACGACGAAGAGCTGGCGCTGATTGCCACCATGAAAGCAGGCACCAGCTACGTGGATTATCACATTCAGTTCCATCAGCGCATCGCGAAGCTGCTGCGTAAGCATCAAATCATCACCGATATGAGTGAAGAGGCGATGGTGGAAAACGATCTTACCGGGCCGTTTATGCCGCACGGTATCGGTCACCCGCTGGGTCTGCAGGTACATGATGTCGCTGGCTTTATGCAGGACGACAGCGGTACTCATCTGGCCGCACCGTCGAAATATCCTTACCTGCGTTGCACCCGCGTACTGCAACCGGGCATGGTTCTGACCATCGAACCGGGCATTTACTTCATTGAATCTCTGCTGGCGCCGTGGCGTGAAGGGCAGTTCAGCAAGCACTTCAACTGGCAGAAAATTGAAGCACTGAAACCGTTCGGCGGTATTCGTATTGAAGACAACGTGGTGGTCCACGAAAACAATATCGAAAACATGACGCGGGATTTGAAACTGGCGTAATGGACAGTTGGTTAATCCCTGCGGCGCCGGTTAGCGTCGTCGAAGAGATCAAAAAAAGCCGCTTCATTACGCTGCTCGCCCATACGGACGGCGTAGAAGCGGCAAAAGCGTTTGTTGAGTCAGTCAAAGCGGAACACCCGGACGCCCGACACCATTGTGTGGCGTGGGTGGCGGGTGCGCCCAATGACTCGCAGCAGCTGGGATTTTCAGACGATGGCGAACCGGCGGGTACGGCAGGTAAACCGATGCTCGCGCAGCTGATGGGGAGCGGCGTCGGTGAGATTACCGCTGTAGTCGTGCGCTACTACGGCGGTATCCTTCTCGGTACTGGAGGGTTGGTAAAAGCCTACGGTGGCGGTGTGAATCAGGCGTTGCGCCAGTTAACGACACAGCGCAAGACGCCATTAACCGAATATACTTTGCAGTGTGAGTACGGTCAGCTGGCAGGCATTGAAGCCTTGCTGGGGCAGTTTGACGGTAAAGTCGTTGCCAGTGATTACCAGGCTTTTGTTCGGCTCAGGGTGGCGCTTCCTTTTGCCAAAGTGGATGAGTTTTCGGCAAAACTGGCGGATTTTAGTCGTGGTTCATTGCAATTGTTAGCGATTGAAGAATAATCCCCACCTCATTTTAAAGAACTAAGGAAGCGGCAGAGATGCATTTTCGCGCCATCACCCGAATCGTTGGACTACTGGTCATCTTATTCTCGGGGACAATGATTATCCCCGGACTGGTAGCGCTCATCTACCGCGATGGGGCAGGGCGTGCATTCACCCAAACTTTCTTCGTTGCTCTGGCGATCGGCTCCATGCTGTGGTGGCCAAACCGTAAAGAGAAGGGTGAACTGAAATCGCGCGAAGGATTTCTGATTGTCGTTTTGTTCTGGACCGTTCTGGGCAGTGTGGGTGCGCTACCGTTCATCTTTGCGGAAAGCCCTAACCTAACGATAACCGACGCTTTTTTTGAATCCTTTTCCGGATTAACCACTACAGGTGCGACGACGCTGGTGGGGCTGGATTCATTGCCACACGCGATTCTCTTTTATCGCCAGATGCTGCAATGGTTCGGCGGGATGGGGATCATCGTGCTGGCGGTGGCTATCCTGCCTATTCTTGGCGTTGGTGGGATGCAGCTCTATCGTGCAGAAATGCCGGGGCCGCTGAAAGATAATAAAATGCGCCCGCGTATTGCCGAAACGGCGAAAACGCTGTGGCTAATCTATGTATTACTGACGGTGGCGTGCGCGCTGGCGCTATGGTTTGCCGGGATGCCCGCGTTTGACGCCATAGGGCACAGTTTTGCCACAATCGCCATCGGTGGTTTTTCCACACACGATGCCAGCGTGGGGTATTTCGACAGTCCCACGATTAACACCATCATTGCTATCTTCTTGCTGATCTCCGGTTGTAACTATGGTCTGCACTTCTCTTTATTAAGTGGGCGTAGTCTGAAGGTCTACTGGCGGGATCCGGAATTCCGCATGTTTATCGGCGTGCAGCTGACGCTGGTGGCAGTTTGTACGCTGGTGCTATGGATACATAATACCTATGGCTCGGCGCTCACGACGATCAACCAGGCCTTTTTCCAGGTGGTATCGATGGCTACGACCGCCGGATTTACCACGGACAGTATTGCCCGCTGGCCCCTGTTCCTGCCAGTGCTGTTGCTGTGTTCTGCTTTTATCGGCGGCTGTGCCGGGTCGACGGGCGGTGGCTTGAAGGTGATTCGTATCCTGCTGCTGTTTAAGCAGGGTAACCGCGAATTGAAACGACTGGTCCATCCGAATGCGGTTTACAGTATCAAACTGGGTAACCGTGCGTTGCCGGAGCGAATTCTTGAAGCCGTATGGGGATTCTTCTCTGCCTATGCGCTGGTCTTTATTATCAGTATGCTGGCGATTATTGCGACCGGTGTTGATGACTTCTCCGCGTTTGCCTCCGTAGTGGCAACGTTGAATAACCTGGGACCAGGACTGGGGGTTGTCGCTGACAACTTTGCCAGTATGAACCCTGTGGCGAAGTGGATCCTGATTGCCAATATGCTGTTTGGTCGTCTGGAGGTCTTTACTCTGCTGGTGCTCTTTACCCCTACCTTCTGGCGTGAATAATGGAGTAACACGTGAAAACACTGATTCTTTTTTCTTCCCGGGACGGACAAACGCGTGAAATCGCTGAATATCTGGCTTCTGAACTCAAAGAGCTGGGCGTTTGGGCAGATGTTGTTAATTTGCATCGTACCGCGGAGCCGGACTGGCAAAATTATGACAGCGTGGTAATTGGCGCCTCGATTCGCTACGGTCATTACCATGCTGCTTTTCAGGAGTTTGTGAAAAAGCATGCCACACGGCTGAATTCGATGCCGAGCGCGTTCTACTCCGTAAACCTGGTTGCCCGTAAACCGGAGAAACGTACGCCGCAAACCAACAGCTATGCGCGTAAGTTCCTGATGAGTTCGCCGTGGCGACCAGACCACAGTGCAGTTATTGCGGGTGCTTTGCTGTATCCACGCTATCGCTGGTATGACCGCGTTATGATCCAACTGATAATGAAGATGTCAGGTGGTGAAACGGATACGAATAAAGAAGTGGTGTATACCGATTGGGAACAGGTTGCGAGATTCGCGCGGGAAATAGCCCAATTAACCAACAAAGCGTTGTTAAAATAAGCGCAAAGAATAAAAAATACGCACTCGGAAGATTATTTTAAATTTCCCCTTGTCAGCCTGAAATAACTCCCTATAATGCGCCTCCACTGACACGGAACAACGGATTACAAGCCGCCGGGTCAGCGGGGTTCCACTGAGAACTCCGGCGAAGAAAGCGAAATTAAATGCTTGACTTCGTAGCGGGATGGCGTAATATGCACACCCCGCGCCGCTGAGAAAAAGCGAAGCGGCACTGCTCTTTAACAATTTATCAGACAATCTGTGTGGGCACTCGAAGATACGGATTCTTAACGTCGCAAGACGAAAAATGAATACCAAGTCTCAACGAGTGAACACGTAATTCATTACGAAGTTTAATTCATTGAGCATCAAACTTTTAAATTGAAGAGTTTGATCATGGCTCAGATTGAACGCTGGCGGCAGGCCTAACACATGCAAGTCGAACGGTAGCACAGAGGAGCTTGCTCCTTGGGTGACGAGTGGCGGACGGGTGAGTAATGTCTGGGAAACTGCCCGATGGAGGGGGATAACTACTGGAAACGGTAGCTAATACCGCATAACGTCGCAAGACCAAAGAGGGGGACCTTCGGGCCTCTTGCCATCGGATGTGCCCAGATGGGATTAGCTAGTAGGTGGGGTAACGGCTCACCTAGGCGACGATCCCTAGCTGGTCTGAGAGGATGACCAGCCACACTGGAACTGAGACACGGTCCAGACTCCTACGGGAGGCAGCAGTGGGGAATATTGCACAATGGGCGCAAGCCTGATGCAGCCATGCCGCGTGTATGAAGAAGGCCTTCGGGTTGTAAAGTACTTTCAGCGAGGAGGAAGGTGTTGTGGTTAATAACCGCAGCAATTGACGTTACTCGCAGAAGAAGCACCGGCTAACTCCGTGCCAGCAGCCGCGGTAATACGGAGGGTGCAAGCGTTAATCGGAATTACTGGGCGTAAAGCGCACGCAGGCGGTCTGTCAAGTCGGATGTGAAATCCCCGGGCTCAACCTGGGAACTGCATCCGAAACTGGCAGGCTAGAGTCTTGTAGAGGGGGGTAGAATTCCAGGTGTAGCGGTGAAATGCGTAGAGATCTGGAGGAATACCGGTGGCGAAGGCGGCCCCCTGGACAAAGACTGACGCTCAGGTGCGAAAGCGTGGGGAGCAAACAGGATTAGATACCCTGGTAGTCCACGCCGTAAACGATGTCGACTTGGAGGTTGTGCCCTTGAGGCGTGGCTTCCGGAGCTAACGCGTTAAGTCGACCGCCTGGGGAGTACGGCCGCAAGGTTAAAACTCAAATGAATTGACGGGGGCCCGCACAAGCGGTGGAGCATGTGGTTTAATTCGATGCAACGCGAAGAACCTTACCTACTCTTGACATCCAGAGAACTTAGCAGAGATGCTTTGGTGCCTTCGGGAACTCTGAGACAGGTGCTGCATGGCTGTCGTCAGCTCGTGTTGTGAAATGTTGGGTTAAGTCCCGCAACGAGCGCAACCCTTATCCTTTGTTGCCAGCGGTTCGGCCGGGAACTCAAAGGAGACTGCCAGTGATAAACTGGAGGAAGGTGGGGATGACGTCAAGTCATCATGGCCCTTACGAGTAGGGCTACACACGTGCTACAATGGCATATACAAAGAGAAGCGACCTCGCGAGAGCAAGCGGACCTCATAAAGTATGTCGTAGTCCGGATTGGAGTCTGCAACTCGACTCCATGAAGTCGGAATCGCTAGTAATCGTGGATCAGAATGCCACGGTGAATACGTTCCCGGGCCTTGTACACACCGCCCGTCACACCATGGGAGTGGGTTGCAAAAGAAGTAGGTAGCTTAACCTTCGGGAGGGCGCTTACCACTTTGTGATTCATGACTGGGGTGAAGTCGTAACAAGGTAACCGTAGGGGAACCTGCGGTTGGATCACCTCCTTACCTTAAAGAACCGACCTTTGTAGTGCTCACACAGATTGTCTGATGAAAATTAGCAGTAAGAAAATCTCTGCAGGCTTGTAGCTCAGGTGGTTAGAGCGCACCCCTGATAAGGGTGAGGTCGGTGGTTCAAGTCCACTCAGGCCTACCAAATTCTTTCTGATACCGCGTTGTGAAACGACTCGCATACTTCTGTATGCTTCACCGTTCCACGCCTTGTCTCAGCAAGAATTAAGGTGAATGAGATAACTACGATGGGGCTATAGCTCAGCTGGGAGAGCGCCTGCCTTGCACGCAGGAGGTCTGCGGTTCGATCCCGCATAGCTCCACCATCCTTACTGCAAAAACACAAGAAAACTTCAGAGTGTACCTGAAAAGGTTCACTGCGAAGTTTTGCTCTTTAAAAATCTGGATCAAGCTGAAAATTGAAACGACACACTGTTTCATTTCTCCGTAATAAGAAATGAAAAATGGTGTGTTCGAGTCTCTCAAATTTTTGCAAGTCGATGATGAATCGAAAGAAACATCTTCGGGTTGTGAGGTTAAGCGACTAAGCGTACACGGTGGATGCCCTGGCAGTCAGAGGCGATGAAGGACGTGCTAATCTGCGATAAGCGTCGGTAAGGTGATATGAACCGTTATAACCGGCGATTTCCGAATGGGGAAACCCAGTGTGATTCGTCACACTATCATTACGTGAATACATAGCGTAATGAAGCGAACCGGGGGAACTGAAACATCTAAGTACCCCGAGGAAAAGAAATCAACCGAGATTCCCCCAGTAGCGGCGAGCGAACGGGGAGCAGCCCAGAGTCTGAATCAGCATGTGTGTTAGTGGAAGCGTCTGGAAAGTCGCACGATACAGGGTGAAAGTCCCGTACACAAAAGTGCATGTGTTGTGAACTCGAAGAGTAGGGCGGGACACGTGGTATCCTGTCTGAATATGGGGGGACCATCCTCCAAGGCTAAATACTCCTGACTGACCGATAGTGAACCAGTACCGTGAGGGAAAGGCGAAAAGAACCCCGGCGAGGGGAGTGAAAAAGAACCTGAAACCGTGTACGTACAAGCAGTGGGAGCACCCTTTGGGGTGTGACTGCGTACCTTTTGTATAATGGGTCAGCGACTTATATTCTGTAGCAAGGTTAACCGAATAGGGGAGCCGAAGGGAAACCGAGTCTTAACTGGGCGTTAAGTTGCAGGGTATAGACCCGAAACCCGGTGATCTAGCCATGGGCAGGTTGAAGGTTGGGTAACACTAACTGGAGGACCGAACCGACTAATGTTGAAAAATTAGCGGATGACTTGTGGCTGGGGGTGAAAGGCCAATCAAACCGGGAGATAGCTGGTTCTCCCCGAAAGCTATTTAGGTAGCGCCTCGTGAACTCATCTTCGGGGGTAGAGCACTGTTTCGGCTAGGGGGTCATCCCGACTTACCAACCCGATGCAAACTGCGAATACCGAAGAATGTTATCACGGGAGACACACGGCGGGTGCTAACGTCCGTCGTGAAGAGGGAAACAACCCAGACCGCCAGCTAAGGTCCCAAAGTCATGGTTAAGTGGGAAACGATGTGGGAAGGCACAGACAGCCAGGATGTTGGCTTAGAAGCAGCCATCATTTAAAGAAAGCGTAATAGCTCACTGGTCGAGTCGGCCTGCGCGGAAGATGTAACGGGGCTAAACCATGCACCGAAGCTGCGGCAGCGACACTATGTGTTGTTGGGTAGGGGAGCGTTCTGTAAGCCGTTGAAGGTGTATCGTGAGGTATGCTGGAGGTATCAGAAGTGCGAATGCTGACATAAGTAACGATAATGCGGGTGAAAAACCCGCACGCCGGAAGACCAAGGGTTCCTGTCCAACGTTAATCGGGGCAGGGTGAGTCGACCCCTAAGGCGAGGCCGAAAGGCGTAGTCGATGGGAAACAGGTTAATATTCCTGTACTTGGTGTTACTGCGAAGGGGGGACGGAGAAGGCTATGTTAGCCGGGCGACGGTTGTCCCGGTTTAAGCATGTAGGCGGAGGTTCCAGGTAAATCCGGTACCTTATTAACGCTGAGGTGTGATGACGAGGCACTACGGTGCTGAAGTAACAAATGCCCTGCTTCCAGGAAAAGCCTCTAAGCATCAGGTAACACGAAATCGTACCCCAAACCGACACAGGTGGTCAGGTAGAGAATACCAAGGCGCTTGAGAGAACTCGGGTGAAGGAACTAGGCAAAATGGTGCCGTAACTTCGGGAGAAGGCACGCTGATATGTAGGTGAAGTGGTTTACCCATGGAGCTGAAATCAGTCGAAGATACCAGCTGGCTGCAACTGTTTATTAAAAACACAGCACTGTGCAAACACGAAAGTGGACGTATACGGTGTGACGCCTGCCCGGTGCCGGAAGGTTAATTGATGGGGTTATCCGTAAGGAGAAGCTCTTGATCGAAGCCCCGGTAAACGGCGGCCGTAACTATAACGGTCCTAAGGTAGCGAAATTCCTTGTCGGGTAAGTTCCGACCTGCACGAATGGCGTAATGATGGCCAGGCTGTCTCCACCCGAGACTCAGTGAAATTGAACTCGCTGTGAAGATGCAGTGTACCCGCGGCAAGACGGAAAGACCCCGTGAACCTTTACTATAGCTTGACACTGAACACTGGTCCTTGATGTGTAGGATAGGTGGGAGGCTTTGAAGTGTGGACGCCAGTCTGCATGGAGCCATCCTTGAAATACCACCCTTTAATGGCTGGTGTTCTAACGTAGACCCGTAATCCGGGTTGCGGACAGTGTCTGGTGGGTAGTTTGACTGGGGCGGTCTCCTCCTAAAGAGTAACGGAGGAGCACGAAGGTTAGCTAATCCTGGTCGGACATCAGGAGGTTAGTGCAAAGGCATAAGCTAGCTTGACTGCGAGAGTGACGGCTCGAGCAGGTGCGAAAGCAGGTCTTAGTGATCCGGTGGTTCTGAATGGAAGGGCCATCGCTCAACGGATAAAAGGTACTCCGGGGATAACAGGCTGATACCGCCCAAGAGTTCATATCGACGGCGGTGTTTGGCACCTCGATGTCGGCTCATCACATCCTGGGGCTGAAGTAGGTCCCAAGGGTATGGCTGTTCGCCATTTAAAGTGGTACGCGAGCTGGGTTTAGAACGTCGTGAGACAGTTCGGTCCCTATCTGCCGTGGGCGCTGGAGAATTGAGGGGGGCTGCTCCTAGTACGAGAGGACCGGAGTGGACGCATCACTGGTGTTCGGGTTGTCATGCCAATGGCATTGCCCGGTAGCTAAATGCGGAAGAGATAAGTGCTGAAAGCATCTAAGCACGAAACTTGCCCCGAGATGAGTTCTCCCTGACTCCCTGAGAGTCCTGAAGGAACGTTGAAGACGACGACGTTGATAGGTCGGGTGTGTAAGTGTAGCGATACATTGAGCTAACCGATACTAATGAACCGTGAGGCTTAACCTTACAACGCCGAAGATGTTTTGGCGAAGAGACATCGAAATTCAGCTTGATTACAGATTACATCGACATGCCCAGGAGGCGTGTTGATAAACAGAATTTGCCTGGCGGCTGTAGCGCGGTGGTCCCACCTGACCCCATGCCGAACTCAGAAGTGAAACGCCGTAGCGCCGATGGTAGTGTGGGGTCTCCCCATGCGAGAGTAGGGAACTGCCAGGCATCAAATAAAAGCGAAAGGCTCAGTCGAAAGACTGGGCCTTTTGTTTTATCTGTTGTCTGTCGGTGAGCGCTCTCCTGAGGAGGACAAATCCGCCGGGAGCGGATTTGAACGTTGCGCAGCAACGGCCCGGAGGGTGGCGGGCAGGACGCCCGCCATAAACTGCCAGGCATTAATTAAAGTGAAGAAGCCCATCCTGACGGATGGGCTTTTTTGCGTCTGTGCGGGGCAAAAACCGCCGGATGCGGCGTGCCGCCTTATCCGGCCTACAGGGGCCGGGCTGAACGTATTTTGTAGGCCTGATAAGCGCAGCGCATCAGGCACATCATAACAACACGGTTACCATCTTATCCATTGCGTAACAAAATCAGCAAGTTGCTGTATGTCGTTGATATCTAACAATGGAACATCTACCGCCAGCGGAACATCACTGGCAACCGCGATAACATATTCGTCTATCGCCAATTCTTCAGGACTATGCCCGCAACCGTCGCGAAAAAGCACGATCTTAGCGACAGGTTCATGCTTAAACCCTTCAACCAGCACTAGATCCAACGTCGCTGCATCCATCCGGCTTACCAGATATGCTAAATCCAGTTCGGGCTCTTCCGGTGTTTCTACCATTAACGCCCAACGTTGCTGGCTGGCGACCAGCGTTTGTGCTGCACCGGCTTTACGCAGTTCATAGCTATCTTTACCGGGCTTGTCGACATCCATATTGTGATGAGTATGTTTAATCAATCCGGGACGTATACCTCTGGCACGTAGCTCCGGGATCAACTTTTTGAGCAGCGTGGTTTTTCCCGTGCCGCTCCATGCCGCAATGGCGAGTAATGGGATCATGATTTTTCCTGCCATTTTGCGAGCTCTTCGGGGGTGTTCACGTTTACGAACGCATCTTTATGATCGCTGAAATCGACAGCATGACCGCCAGCCAGACGCATAAAGACCATAACGCGTCGTTCACCGGACTGAAGATAATCCTGCAGCAAAGGCTGCATAGAGCGGTGCATCAGCGCAATGGTTGGGTGATCTCTTTCCCCATCATGCACCCAGACAACGGGTGCAGCTTTACGTTGCTCTTTTAGACGAGCGACCAGATCGTGAGGAATATAGGGCATATCGCACGGGCAAAACAGAAACCACTCCCCCGTTTGCTGCAGGAATACCGATAGCATCCCGGCCAGTGGGCCAGGGAAATCGGCCAAGGAATCGGGAATAACTTTCAGGCCGCTTTGCTGGTATATATCCCGGTGGCGATTGGCATTCACCACCACGGTTTCGACCTGCAAAGCGAGAATGTCGGCCACATGCCGCCAAAGAGGTTTACCGTCCAGTTCAAGCAGACCTTTATCGGTCCCACCCATCCGTCTGGCCTTACCGCCAGCCAGCACAACCCCTGTTATTGCACTATCCAGAATCACTGATATCGCCTCTTTTAATGTGGGATTGACCCTGCTAACGTATCTGTATTGAGCCTAAGGAGCACAACCATGAAATGTAAACGTCTGAATGAAGTTATTGAACTCCTCCAGCCTGCCTGGCAGAAGGAACCCGATCTTAACCTGATGCAATTTTTGCAGAAACTGGCGCAAGAGTCAGGTTTTGACGGCGAACTGGCGGATTTAACTGATGACATTCTGATCTATCACCTGAAAATGCGAGACTCAGCGAAGGATGCTGTCATCCCAGGTATTCAGAAAGATTATGAAGAAGATTTTAAAACCGCACTACTCCGCGCTCGTGGCGTAATTAAAGAGTAAAAGCTTGTAATCGCCGCCACCGAAAGCGCTGCGAAATGATATCCTGAATCATTCGTAGTATTTTCCGGATGATGGGATGAACGACAACGCTTTTAATTTCCAGACGCTACACCCGGATACCATCATGGATGCACTGTTTGAGCAGGGGATCCGGGTGGATTCCGGGCTTACCCCGCTTAACAGCTATGAAAACCGTGTCTATCAATTCCAGGACGAAGACCGTCGACGCTTTGTCGTTAAGTTTTATCGCCCTGAACGTTGGTCTGTCGATCAGATCCAGGAAGAGCACCAGTTTGCTCTGGAACTGGTAAGCGATGAAGTCCCGGTAGCTGCGCCGTTGGTACTGAACGGCCAAACGCTGTTAAGTCACCAGGGTTTCCATTATGCGATCTTCCCCAGCGTCGGTGGGCGCCAGTTTGAGGCCGACAACATCGATCAGATGGAGGCGGTCGGGCGCTATCTCGGGCGTATGCACCAGACCGGATCCAAGTGTACTTTTGCCTTCCGACCGACGATTGGCCTTGAAGAATACCTGACTGAACCGCGTAAAGTTTTTGAACACGCACAGCTTATCCCATCAGGGCAAAAAGCGGCTTTCCTGAAGGCAACGGATGCGCTTATCGCGGTGGTTACCGATCGCTGGCATACGCGTTTTACTACGTTACGCCTGCACGGTGATTGTCATGCCGGTAATATTCTGTGGCGCGATGGCCCGATGTTTGTCGATTTAGATGATGCCCGCAATGGTCCGGCTATTCAGGATTTATGGATGCTCCTCAATGGTGATAAAGCTGAACAACGCATGCAGCTAGAAACCATTATCGAGGCTTATGAAGAGTTTAGTGAGTTCGACATCTCTGAAATCGGACTGATAGAACCTTTACGCGCTATGCGTTTAGTTTATTATCTTGCCTGGCTGATTCGACGTTGGGCTGACCCTGCGTTCCCAAAAAACTTCCCGTGGTTAACCGGGGAAGATTACTGGCATCGTCAGACCGCGACCTTTATTGAGCAGGCAAAAATTCTGCAAGAGCCCCCCTTACAATTAACGCCAATGTAATAATCGGAGAAACTTGAACATGAAAAAAATATGGCTGGCGCTGGCTGGTATGGTCTTAGCTTTTAGCGCATCTGCAGCGCAGTTCCAGGATGGTAAACAATACATCACCCTGGAGAAGCCTGTTGCGGGTGAACCGCAAGTGTTGGAGTTCTTCTCCTTCTACTGCCCGCACTGCTACCAGTTTGAAGAAGTGCTTCATGTATCTGATAACGTGAAGAAAAAACTGCCGGAAGGCACCAAGATGACCAAATACCACGTCGAGTTTCTCGGGCCGTTGGGCAAAGATCTGACGCAGGCATGGGCGGTTGCTATGGCGCTGGGTGTTGAAGATCAGGTCACTGTTCCGCTGTTTGAAGGGGTTCAGAAAACCCAGACCGTTCAGTCTGTTGCTGATATCCGTAAAGTGTTTGTCGATGCGGGTATTAAAGGCGAAGACTATGATGCGGCATGGAACAGCTTCGTAGTGAAATCTCTCGTGGCACAGCAGGAAAAAGCAGCGGCTGATTTACAGCTGCAGGGCGTTCCGGCGATGTTCGTGAATGGCAAATATCAGGTCAACCCGCAGGGCATGGATACCAGCAGCATGGATATCTTTGTACAACAGTATGCGGATACCGTGAAATACCTGGTCGGTCAGAAGTAAAAGCAAAAGCCGGTCACTGACCGGCTTTTTTATTTGCAGCTTTAATCGCGTCGAGCTGCGCGTCTTTCTCACTCCACAGCGTATTCAACCACAGCTGAAAGCGGCGCTTGAATGCCTTATCGTTCACGTAATCACCGTGTAACTCTTCATGGATTGGCTCCAGATTCACCCGCACGACAATCCTCGTTAGCTTACCGCTCAGCATATCGTAGAACGGTCGGCTACTGTTTTCCGGATAGCACAACGTGACATCCAGCATTTTATCGAACTGTGACCCCAGCACATTTAATGCCATCGCAATACCGGCCGCCTTGGGTGGGAGCAGGTTTTGATAAGGAGAACGGGTCTGCTCACGCTTCTCATGAGTAAAGCGCGAACCTTCGACAAAATTCACTATGGTTGTCGGGTGTACGCGAAACTTCTCGCAGGAACGACGCGTTGTTTCGACATCTTTACCACGGCGTTCCGGATGGCGAAGCAGATAGCCACGTGAGTAGCGTTTCATAAACGGCATATCCAGCGCCCAGCAGGCCAGGCCAATAAAGGGCACCCAGGCCAACTGCTGCTTGAGGAAATATTTATTCATCGGGATGTGCTTACGGAACAGAACGCAAAGCACAACGATATCGGCCCAGCTGTAATGATTACAAATGAGCAGATACCAGTTTTTTTTGCTAAGACCTTCCAGTCCTTCAACATCCCACTTCAGCCGTGGATTAAGGTGCAGCAGTAGCGCCAGACCTTCACACCAGCAGTACATCATGAAATTACAGAAGACAGAAACCTTGCGCCAGACGACAGGAATGGGCAAAAGGAGTTTCACAACCCCGGCAAGGATGATCGGCACAGAACAAAAAATTGTGACCAATATGGTCAATACGATACTCAGCAACAGCGTTATCGCAGCGAGTATTCTCGTCATAATTAAATTATTCAAAAGGTTAGCCATAGACAGTGCGCGAAAGAGGCGCAAGGGGCTGATTTTATCAGAAAACGAACCAAATGATGGATCTTCCCTGAATAGAAAAAAAGAGAATATCTATCCACATCAGGATATAAGCTTTAAAAATGGAATTAAATGCCGTGCATTTATTTAACTAATTGAAATTATTGTATAAATACAATGGAGCATTAATTGCCTTGCTATATTTAAAGAGCTGAAAATTATTTATTCACAAAGTTATCCACAGCTGTCTTTGCGAGCAAAGCAGAAGATCTGCAAAAGTTTTTCGACAAATGCGGCGAAAAACTCATGTTTTCATCCTGTCTGTGGCATCCTTTACCCATAATCTGATAAACAGGCACGGACATTATGGTTCAGATCCCAGAAAACCCACTTATCCTTGTAGATGGCTCATCTTACCTGTATCGCGCATACCACGCGTTCCCACCGCTGACTAACAGCGCAGGAGAACCTACGGGCGCGATGTACGGTGTCCTCAACATGCTGCGTAGCTTGATTCTGCAATATCAACCAACCCATGCAGCGGTGGTATTCGACGCCAAGGGTAAAACCTTCCGTGATGAATTATTCGAACATTATAAGTCTCACCGCCCACCGATGCCGGACGATCTGCGTGCGCAGATTGAACCTCTGCATGCGATGGTAAAGGCGATGGGGCTGCCACTGTTGGCTGTTTCTGGCGTGGAGGCGGACGATGTTATCGGTACGCTGGCGCGGGAAGCAGAGAAGATCGGTCGCCCGGTGCTGATTAGCACCGGTGATAAAGATATGGCTCAGTTGGTGACGCCGAATATCACCCTTATCAACACCATGACCAATACGATCCTTGGCCCGGATGAAGTGGTGAATAAGTACGGCGTCCCGCCGGAACTGATCATCGATTTCCTGGCGCTAATGGGTGACTCCTCAGATAACATTCCTGGCGTTCCAGGCGTAGGCGAAAAAACCGCTCAGGCACTGCTGCAGGGGCTGGGTGGGCTGGATACCCTCTATGCCGAATCAGACAAAATAGCGGGGCTGACCTTCCGTGGTGCGAAAACCATGGCGGGCAAACTTGAGCAGAACAAAGAGGTGGCGTACCTCTCTTATCAATTGGCTACCATCAAAACCGATGTTGAGCTGGAATTGACCTGTGAGCAGCTGGAAGTCCGTCAGCCCGCTGCAGAAGAACTGCTTGGCCTGTTTAAACAGTATGAATTTAAACGTTGGGTTACCGACGTTGAAGCGGGTAAATGGCTACAGGCGAAAGGGACGAAGCCGGCGACAAAACCGCAAGAAACTATTGTCGTCGATGAAACGCCTGAGGAGCCGGCCACGGTTCTTTCGTATGAAAACTATGTGACGATTCTGGACGAAGCGACGCTGGAAGAGTGGATCGCTAAGCTGAAAAAAGCACCTGTCTTTGCCTTCGATACTGAAACTGACAGCCTGGACAACATTTCCGCGAATCTGGTTGGCCTGTCTTTTGCCATTGAACCGGGTGTGGCGGCGTATGTTCCTGTTGCCCACGATTACCTGGATGCCCCTGACCAGATCGCGCGCGACCGTGCGCTGGAGCTGCTAAAGCCGCTGCTGGAAGATGAGAACGCGCACAAAGTCGGGCAAAATCTGAAGTACGATCGCGGCATTCTGGCGAACTATGGCATCGAGCTGCGCGGCATCACCTTTGACACCATGCTCGAATCCTACATTCTTAACAGCGTCGCTGGACGACACGATATGGACAGCCTGTCGGACCGCTGGCTGAAACATAAAACCATCACCTTTGAAGAGATCGCCGGAAAAGGCAAAAACCAGCTGACCTTTAACCAGATAGCACTGGAAGAGGCTGGCCGTTACGCTGCGGAAGACGCCGACGTTACGCTACAGCTGCATCTGAAAATGTGGCCAGAATTGCAGCAGCATAAAGGGCCGTTGAACGTCTTTGAAAATATCGATATGCCGCTGGTGCCGGTTTTGTCTCGCGTTGAGCGCAACGGTGTGAAAATCGATCCGGCTGTTCTGCACAAGCATTCAGAAGAGCTGACGCTGCGTTTGAATGAGCTGGAGCAAAAAGCGCACGAGATCGCCGGAGAAGCGTTTAACCTCTCTTCCACTAAGCAACTGCAAACTATCCTGTTTGAAAAGCAGGGTATTAAGCCGTTGAAGAAAACCCCTGGCGGCGCGCCATCAACGTCGGAAGAGGTACTGGAAGAGCTCGCGCTGGATTACCCATTGCCGAAAGTGATCCTGGAATATCGTGGTTTAGCAAAACTGAAGTCGACCTATACGGATAAGCTTCCGTTGATGATTAACAAGAAAACCGGGCGCGTGCACACCTCCTACCATCAGGCGGTTACTGCCACCGGGCGCTTGTCTTCAACGGATCCAAACCTGCAAAACATCCCGGTACGTAATGATGAAGGACGTCGTATTCGTCAGGCGTTCATTGCGCCAGAAGACTACCTGATTGTCTCTGCGGACTACTCACAGATTGAACTGCGTATCATGGCGCACCTTTCACGTGATAAAGGTCTGCTTACCGCGTTTGCCGAAGGGAAAGACATTCACCGCGCAACGGCGGCAGAAGTCTTTGGTTTACCGCTTGATTCTGTGACCAGCGAGCAACGCCGCAGCGCTAAAGCCATTAACTTCGGTTTGATCTACGGGATGAGCGCCTTTGGTTTGGCACGCCAGTTGAATATTCCGCGCAAAGAGGCACAGAAGTACATGGATCTCTACTTCGAACGCTACCCTGGTGTGTTGGAATACATGGAACGCACCCGCGCGCAGGCGAAAGAGCAAGGCTATGTAGAAACGCTGGAAGGTCGCCGTCTCTATTTACCGGATATTAAATCCAGTAATGGTGCTCGTCGCGCTGGTGCTGAACGTGCGGCCATTAACGCCCCGATGCAGGGAACTGCTGCAGACATTATCAAACGAGCCATGATTGCCGTGGATGGATGGCTGCAAACCGAGCAACCGCGCGTGCGCATGATCATGCAGGTACACGATGAACTGGTGTTTGAAGTGCACAAAGATGATCTGGAAAGCGTCTCCAAAAAGATCCACCAACTGATGGAAAACGAGACTCAGATTGACGTGCCGTTGCTGGTGGAAGTCGGGAGTGGTGAAAACTGGGATCAGGCGCACTAAGGGTTTACTTAATAACGCTCCTTTTTCGTAACTAAGCAACATAAGAGAGAGCTTTTTGTGATGTCCATTAGAATTCCCTATGTAAGGAATGAAAAAAAATTACAAAAAGTGCTTTCTGAGCTGCTCAAAAAAGAGTAAAGTTATTCTCGTAGGGTACAGAGGTAAGATGTTCTATCTTTCAGACCTTTTACTTCACGTAATCGGATTTGGCTGAATATTTTAGCCGCCCCAGTCAGTAATGACTGGGGCGTTTTTTATTGTGCGAAAGAAAAGTTTTGCACATGCTGTAGGCCGGATAAGACGCGCAGCGGCGTCATCCGGCATATCGGTGGGTTATTCCCCTTCCTGCACCTCTTCAACCGGTGCCAGTTCACTAAACCAGCTATCCAGTTTTTGCCGCAGTTTGTCCACACCCAGTTTTTTCAGCGATGAAAATGCTTCTACCTGCACATCACCGTTAAATGCCAGTACGGCTTCACGTACCATATTCAGCTGCGCTTTGCGTGCACCGCTGGCCAGCTTATCTGCTTTAGTCAGCAGTACCAGAACCTGAACGTTGCTCTCAACTGCCCACAGGATCATCTGTTGATCGAGATCTTTTAACGGGTGACGAATATCCATCAGCACTACCAGACCTTGCAGGCTCTGACGTTTTTCCAGATATTCAGCCAGCGCGCGTTGCCATTTACGCTTCATTTCTTCTGGAACTTCGGCATAACCGTATCCTGGCAAATCGACCAGGCGTTTGCCGTCAACGACTTCAAACAGGTTGATGAGCTGAGTACGACCCGGCGTTTTAGATGTACGCGCCAGACCTTTTTGATTCGTCAGGGTATTTAGCGCACTGGATTTGCCTGCGTTGGAACGGCCAGCAAAAGCCACTTCGATACCGGTATCGGAAGGTAAGTGGCGAATATCAGGCGCACTCATTACAAAGTGCGTCTGTTGATAATTCAAGTTAGTCAAAGCAGTCCTCTCCATCAATCAGGGCTTTGCAGCGATTATACCTGAACCCCAGCAAAAGGCTGGTTTTTCGACGAGTGGGCTGTGTAAGTAAAAACCTCGCGCTTTGTGAGACATTGCCGACAGTTTCTATACGAGATGACAGAGTAAAAAATGACAGAACTAAAATAAATCATATGGTTACATTTGGGCGCTATTCTTAAAATCAGAAATTGTTACCCAGGTTACTTGTACGTTTAAACCAAAACGGTAAAGTAGCGTCCATAGCGAGGAAGCTGACAGGATAGACGACTCAGGATGAGGGTCAGGAGCGCCAGGAGGCGAAGACACAGGATTGTCAGGAAGACAAACGTCCGGAGACGTTAGTAAAAGGAAATGGAAACAACACGGAATGTTAGAGGCTAAGGGAAAAACAGGGTGTGTTGATAGCCAACAGGGATTGTAGAGCCCGTAAGGGTTGAGAGTCAGGAAAAAAGGCGACAGATTACTCTGTCGCCTTTTTTCTTTATTTCTGCTAGATTCCGGCGCAATTATATACTGAATAAAAACAGCCAAAGACGAATCATGATGAAACCAACTTCTACACCACGCGGTAAAGGTCCTGCAAAAGCGCGTCGTAAAACACGCGAAGAAATTAACCAGGAAGCTCGCGACCGTAAGCGCCAGAAAAAACACCGTGGTCATGCGGCAGGTAGCCGTGCGTCCGGTAGCGAAGGCGCATCTGGTGGCGGAAACCAAAATAAGCAAAAAGATCCTCGTATTGGCAGCAAAACCCCCATTCCATTGGGCGTGACCGAAAAAGTCACCAAACAGCACAAACCGAAGAGTGAGAAACCTATGCTTTCACCACAGGCTGAGTTGGATTTACTGGAAACGGATGAGCGCCTGGATGCGCTGCTGGAGCGTCTTGAAGCAGGAGAAACCCTGAGCGCGGAAGATCAGTCCTGGGTTGATGCCAAGCTGGATCGCATCGATGAGCTGATGCAAAAGCTGGGTCTTTCTTACGATGACGAGGAAGAAGAGGAAGAAGAAGAAAAGCAGGAAGACATGATGCGCCTGCTGAAAGGCGGCAACTAACGGTTTTACACCGTGGGTCTTCCCGTCCTGCTTATAACCCTTCCGGTTATATGTTATCTGGTGTGGTTATTCGTTAAACTACAGCGGTTGTCGCGGCGACAGAAGTGGCTGCGCAACCGACTTATCACCCGTACTGGGGTTAAGTCGGTACGCCGTACCCGCCAGAGACGCCATCGGAAGGAGTGAGCATGTCAGAGCAGTTAATAGACTGGGACCTGGCCCTGATCCAGAAATATAACTATTCCGGGCCACGATATACCTCGTACCCGACCGCGCTGGAGTTTTCTGAAGACTACGGCACTGAGGCATTTCTAAAGGCCGTGGCGCGTTATCCTGAGCGTCCTCTCTCGCTGTACGTTCACATCCCATTCTGCCACAAGCTGTGTTATTTCTGCGGCTGTAACAAGGTCGTGACTCGCCAGCAGCATAAAGCCGACCAATACCTCGATGTTTTAGAACAAGAAATTATTCATCGCGCACCGCTGTTCGCCGGACGCCATGTCAGTCAGCTGCACTGGGGCGGCGGCACGCCAACGTACCTGAATAAAGCGCAAATCAGTCGTTTGATGTCGCTGCTGCGTGGCAACTTTAACTTTAACGACGACGCTGAAATCTCGATCGAAGTGGATCCGCGAGAAATTGAGCTGGATGTGCTCGATCATTTACGCGCTGAAGGTTTTAACCGCCTGAGCATGGGGGTGCAGGACTTCAATAAAGAAGTTCAGCGCCTGGTGAACCGTGAGCAGGATGAGGAATTCATCTTTGCGCTGCTGAATCATGCGCGTGAGATCGGTTTTACTTCAACGAATATCGATCTGATTTATGGTTTGCCAAAACAGACGCCAGAAAGTTTCGCCTTCACCCTGAAACGCGTTGCTGAGCTGAATCCAGATCGACTGAGTGTCTTTAACTACGCGCACCTGCCGACGCTGTTTGCCGCTCAGCGCAAAATTAAAGATGCCGACCTGCCCAGCGCGCAGCAGAAGCTGGATATCCTGCAGGAAACCATCTCTTCACTGACCGAAACTGGCTATCAGTTCATTGGCATGGATCATTTTGCCCGCCCGGATGACGAACTGGCCATTGCTCAACGTAAGGGTGTGCTGCATCGTAATTTCCAGGGTTATACCACCCAGGGTGATACCGATCTGCTGGGAATGGGCGTGTCAGCCATTAGTATGATTGGTGATAACTACGCGCAGAACCAGAAAGAGCTGAAGCGCTATTATCAGCAGGTAGACGAGCAGGGGGACGCGCTGTGGCGCGGAATTGCCCTGACCCGTGACGACTGCATTCGTCGGGATGTTATCAAGCTCCTGATCTGCAACTTCCGCCTCGACTATGCCACTGTGGAACAGCAATGGGATCTGAACTTCGCTGACTATTTTGCCGAAGACCTGAAACTGCTGGCACCGCTGGCGAAGGATGGGCTGGTGGATGTCGATGAGAAGGGGATTCAGGTCACGCCGAAGGGCCGTCTGCTGATCCGTAATATTTGCATGTGCTTCGATGCGTATCTGCGCCAGAAAGCACGGATGCAGCAATTCTCGCGGGTGATTTAACGCTTTTCCGGGTGGCGCTTCGCTTATCGTGCCTACGAAAATCTCAATACGTAGGTCGGGTAAGCGAAGCGCCACCCGGCGAACCCGCTAGCTGAACAGTCCAACCAGCGCTGCGCACAATACTGCGGCGACCGCAGTTTGTGGCGTATGGCTTTCGACTGCACTGCTCGACAGCAGATTAATGATTGATTCCAGCATGATGACTTCCCCCCGTTAGTCGGGCACGATCATACTTAACTCATCGGAACAGTAAAGCGCAAAATAGCAGCTATTTGCGCTCAATTATTAATCTTTACACGGTGACGATATGTCACTCCATTCCGAGTTCTTTTAGCTTACGCGTCAAGGTATTACGACCCCAACCGAGCAAGCGTGCCGCTTCCTGTTTATGCCCCTGGGTATGACGTAGCGCGGTAGTCAACAGCGTGCGCTCCATCTCTGGTTGGGCCTCAGAAAGCAAGTTTTGATGACCGGAGCGTAATGCCCGATCCGCCCACTGTGCCAATAGCGTTGCCCAACTATCCGGCTGCATATGGGACGGTGCATCTGGCACAGAGGTTTCAAACAGCTCGGTTGGTAAGTCCTGAATCAGTACTTCCTGCCCGGCGGCCATTACGGTTAACCAGCGGCAGGTATTCTCAAGCTGACGCACGTTACCTGGCCAGGCCAGACGGGTGAGCGCAGCCTCGGTTTCCGGGTGTAATTGTTTGGCTTCCACCCCCAGTTCGCGGGCGGCCTCCTGCAGGAAATGACGCGCCAGGCGGGGGATATCTTCCCGACGTTCGCGCAGTGGCGGCAGATGTACCCGAATGACGTTCAGGCGATGGAATAAGTCCTCACGGAATTTGCCTTCCTGCACGCGCAGTTCAAGATTCTGGTGCGTGGCGGCGATAATGCGTACATCTACCTTTACGGGCGCGTAACCGCCAACGCGGTAAAACTGTCCGTCGGCTAATACGCGCAATAAACGCGTTTGCACGTCCAGCGGCATATCGCCTATTTCATCGAGGAACAACGTACCGCCGTCGGCCTGTTCAAAGCGCCCCTGACGAATGGTATTCGCCCCGGTAAACGCGCCTTTCTCGTGGCCAAACAGCTCAGATTCGATCAAATCTTTCGGGATTGCCGCCATGTTCAGCGCGATAAACGGCGCTTTGACGCGCGGGCTATGACGGTGCAACGCATGGGCGACCAGCTCTTTACCGGTTCCTGACTCCCCATTAATCAATACGCTGATTGAAGACCGGGACAGGCGACCAATAATGCGAAAGACGTCCTGCATTGCTGGCGCTTCGCCGATGATGTCGGTTGTGGGGCCGTTAATCTGAACATTGCGCGGCTGCTGTTGTTCCTGATAATGACTGATGGCGCGCTCGACCAGCGCCACCGCTTCATCAATATCAAAAGGTTTGGGCAGATAATCAAACGCTCCTTGCTGATAGGCGCTGACGGCAGCATCCAGATCGGAGTGCGCGGTCATTATGATGACCGGAAGCATCGGATGCCGCTGTTTAATCTGTTTTAACAGCGTCAGGCCGTCCATACCCGGCATGCGGATATCCGACAACAGCACGTCCGGCGTTTTGCTGGCCAGCGCGTCCAGTACCTCTTTACCACTTTCAAATGTGGTACAGCTTAGCCCTGCCCCTGCGAGCGCACGTTCAAGCACCCAACGGATGGAACTATCGTCATCAACGACCCAGACTATTCCTCGTTGCATAAACGTCACCTTATTTCCTGATAGGCAGGTAAACCGAGAACTCGGTATGACCCGGCCAACTGGTAAATTCAATTTTGCCGGAATGTTGATCAATCAAATTGCGGGCGATAGATAATCCAAGGCCGGTACCGCCTTCGCGACCGCTAACCATTGGGTAGAACAGCGTATCCTGCAAATGCGAGGGAATACCTGGACCGTTATCCTCGACATCAATTCGTGCCGCCAGACGGTAACGCATGCCGTGTAGCGTGAGCTGAAACGCGGTGCGGGTGCGCAGAATGATCTCGCCGCCTTCCGGTCCCAGCGCCTGCAAAGCATTGCGTACGATGTTCAGCAATACCTGCTCGATCTGGTCCGGGTCGTGCAGTAATTCGGGCAGGCTTGGGTCGTAATCCCGGATTAGCGTGACGTTTTCCGGCAGCTCCATCGAGACCAGCGCCACCACGCGTTCCGCCACTTTGTGAATACTTTCCGTGATGTGCATGCCGGGCTGTTGTGGCCCCAGCAGACGGTCGACCAGATTACGCAGGCGGTCCGCCTGTTCAATAATGACTTTGGTATATTCGGTCAGCGCCGGGTCCGGAAGTGCTTTACTGAGAAGTTGCGCCGCACCGCGTAATCCACCCAGCGGGTTTTTAATTTCATGTGCCAGACCACGCACCAGATCACGGGCGGCAATCTGCTGGGCATGCTGGAGCTGTTCCTGACTCAGACGGCGCTGGTTATCCATAGGGGCCATCTCCAGCAAGATAAGGCCATCAGGCAGCCTCTGAGCGGTCACAGAGAGGATATGTGAGTGGCTGTCTATCACCAGCGTCACTTCGTTATCCGTAAAGCCCTGGCCTGCTTCCAGGCTCTCTCGCATCAGTCCGATGTTTAAGGAGAAATAACTCAACAGATCGGGAAGCGGTGTACCAAACAGTTTGCGGGAGCTTTGGGCGAGCAACTGCTGTGCCGCCGGGTTGGCGTAATGTACAGCCAGCTCATCGTCGACGAGTAAGATGCTGTTGATTAAAGAATTGAGGATCTGCCCAGCATCGGGCAGCGTGCCGGTTGCCATTCAGCAGTCTCCTGAAAAGTGTTGCACCAATTTAGTGCATTATAGCTTTTTACATCAAAAAAGCGCGAAAAAGCAGGTTGTTAGTGGAGAAAAAAGCCCATCCAGAGATGGGCTACAGATGACTGGCAAACATAGATGCCGGATGGCGGATTTGCCTTATCCGGCCTACAAGGTAATGTTACCCTCCAGGCCTGATAAGTTTGCGCTATCAGGCGTCCTATCATTCACCATCGATCTCAAGCCTGCCTGAGCAGGCTAAAAGTTCCACGGCAACTCAAACGATTAAACGCTGTAGTACAGCTCAAACTCTACCGGATGCGGAGTCATGCGCACGCGGTCATCTTCTTCGCGACGCAGCGCAATGTACGCATCGATCGCTTCATTGGTGAACACGCCGCCTGCGGTCAGGAACTCGCGGTCCAGATCCAGTTCTTTCAGTGCTTCTTCCAGAGAACCAGCAACCTGTGGGATCTCTTTCGCTTCTTCCGGCGGCAGGTCGTACAGGTTTTTGTCCATTGCTTCGCCCGGGTGGATCTTGTTCTTAATACCGTCAAGACCAGCCATCAGCAGCGCTGCGAAGCACAGGTATGGGTTAGCAGCCGGGTCCGGGAAACGCACTTCGATACGACGCGCTTTCGGAGAAGCAACTACCGGGATACGGATAGACGCAGAACGGTTACGGGCAGAGTAAGCCAGCATTACCGGTGCTTCGTAACCCGGGACCAGACGCTTGTAGGAGTTGGTGGTCGGGTTAGCCAGGGCGTTGATCGCTTTAGCGTGCTTGATTACGCCACCGATGTAGTACAGCGCCTGCTCAGACAGACCCGCATATTTGTCACCGGAGAACAGGTTTACGCCGTTCTTGGACAGGGACATGTGGCAGTGCATGCCGGAACCGTTATCGCCAAACATTGGTTTTGGCATAAAGGTCGCGGTTTTACCGAAACGGTGAGCGACGTTGTGAACGACATATTTGTAGATCTGAATTTCGTCCGCTTTTTTGGTCATGGTGTTAAAGCGGGTCGCGATTTCGTTCTGACCAGCAGTCGCCACTTCGTGGTGATGCGCTTCAACAACCAGGCCCATTTCTTCCATGATCAGACACATGGTAGAACGGATATCCTGAGAAGAATCTACCGGAGGAACCGGGAAGTAACCGCCTTTCACGCCTGGACGGTGACCTTTGTTACCACCTTCGTATTTGGTGGAGGAGTTCCATGCGCCTTCGATGTCATCGATAGCCACGTGGGAACCGGAAATAGTTGCGCCGAAACGGATGTCGTCAAACAGGAAGAATTCTGGCTCTGGCCCGAACAGAACGGTGTCTGCGATGCCGGTAGAACGCAGATACTCTTCAGCACGTTTAGCGATGGAGCGCGGGTCACGGTCGTAGCCCTGCAGCGTACCTGGTTCCAGGATATCGCAACGGATGATCAGGGTAGACTCTTCAAAGAACGGGTCGATGAGAGCAGTAGACGCATCTGGCATCAGAACCATGTCTGATTCGTTAATGCCTTTCCAGCCACCGATTGAGGAGCCGTCAAACATTTTGCCTTCTTCAAAGAATTCGGCATTTACCTGATGAGCAGGAATAGTGACGTGCTGTTCTTTACCTTTGGTATCAGTGAAGCGTAAATCAACAAACTTCACTTCGTGTTCGTTCAGCATCGTCAAAACGTGTTCAGCGGACATACTTACTCTCCCGGATTGGTCATTGTCGTCGTGGTAACGAAGTCTTCAATTCTGCAAAAATTGGCCGTGTCGCCATAAAAAATATAAAGCGAAATCTGTGCCAACTTTTAAATTGCCCCTAAAAGGCGTTATCATGCGCACCATCGTGCAAAGGGGCTGCACCATGAAGGTTGTATTGCACCATTATAGTGCTTTAATGTGAACATTAAGCACCATATTGGTGCAAAGCATGTCAGATTACCCCTTTTAACGCTCCGTGAATGTGATCACAAAGAAACTCTGCAATACTTGTTTGCGGAGGATGTTTGTGATCCTGTTTTGTACTGCGATTAATCCGTGTACAATAACGCGCTATTTCTAAAATGCCTGAGGCAAAGTTGTGATCGAAAATTTGCGTAACATCGCCATCATCGCGCACGTAGACCATGGTAAAACGACCCTGGTAGACAAGCTGCTCCAACAATCCGGTACGTTCGATGCACGTGCTGAAACCCAAGAGCGCGTGATGGACTCCAACGATTTGGAGAAAGAGCGTGGGATTACCATCCTCGCTAAAAACACCGCTATCAAATGGAATGACTACCGTATCAACATCGTTGATACCCCGGGGCACGCCGACTTCGGTGGTGAAGTTGAACGTGTAATGTCCATGGTCGACTCTGTGCTGCTGGTGGTGGATGCAATGGACGGTCCGATGCCGCAGACGCGCTTCGTGACCAAAAAAGCCTTTGCCCATGGCCTGAAGCCAATTGTTGTTATCAACAAAGTTGACCGTCCTGGCGCGCGTCCTGACTGGGTTGTTGATCAGGTATTTGACCTGTTCGTTAACCTCGACGCTACCGACGAGCAGCTGGACTTCCCGATCGTTTACGCTTCTGCGCTGAACGGTATCGCGGGTCTGGATCACGAAGACATGGCTGAAGACATGACTCCGCTGTATCAGACTATCGTTGATCGTGTACCGGCTCCGAACGTAGATCTTGATGGCCCGCTGCAGATGCAAATCTCTCAGCTGGACTACAACAACTACGTTGGCGTAATCGGTATCGGCCGCATTAAACGCGGTAAAGTTAAACCGAACCAGCAGATCACTATCATCGATAGCGAAGGCAAAACCCGTAACGGTAAAGTCGGTAAAGTTCTGACCCATCTGGGTCTGGAACGTATCGAGAGTGATATTGCCGAAGCAGGCGATATCATCGCGATCACCGGTCTGGGCGAACTGAACATCTCCGACACCATCTGCGACCCGCAGAATGTTGAAGCGCTGCCAGCTCTGTCCGTTGATGAACCGACCGTTACCATGTTCTTCTGCGTAAACACCTCTCCGTTCTGCGGTAAAGAAGGTAAATATGTTACCTCTCGTCAGATCCTTGACCGCCTGAACAAAGAGCTGGTGCACAACGTTGCGCTGCGCGTTGAAGAAACCGAAGATGCGGATGCGTTCCGTGTATCCGGTCGTGGTGAGCTGCACCTGTCTGTTCTGATCGAAAACATGCGTCGTGAAGGTTTCGAAATGGCGGTTTCCCGTCCGAAAGTAATCTTCCGCGAAATCGACGGCCGTAAACAAGAGCCGTTCGAAAACGTAACGCTGGACGTTGAAGAGCAGCATCAGGGTTCTGTGATGCAGGCTCTGGGTGAGCGTAAAGGCGACCTGAAAAACATGAATCCAGATGGCAAAGGCCGCGTACGTCTTGACTACGTGATTCCAAGCCGTGGTCTGATCGGCTTCCGTTCAGAATTCATGACCATGACTTCCGGTACCGGTCTGCTGTACTCCACCTTCAGCCACTACGACGACGTTCGTGCGGGTGATGTGGGTCAGCGTCAGAACGGCGTACTGATCTCCAACGGCCAGGGTAAAGCAGTTGCGTTCGCACTGTTCAGCCTGCAGGACCGCGGTAAGCTGTTCCTGGGTCACGGTGCTGAAGTTTACGAAGGCCAGATCATCGGCATTCACAGCCGTTCTAACGACCTGACTGTAAACTGCCTGACCGGTAAGAAACTGACCAACATGCGTGCGTCTGGTACTGACGAAGCAACGGTTCTGGTTCCGCCGGTTAAGATGACTCTGGAGCAGGCTCTGGAATTCATCGATGACGACGAACTGGTAGAAGTAACACCAACCTCTATCCGTATCCGTAAGCGTCACCTGACTGAAAACGATCGTCGCCGTGCAATGCGTGGCGCGAAAGAAGAGTAATTAACACTCTTTTTCAGGTAAGCACAAAAAAGCCGCTGATTATCAGCGGCTTTTTTTATCTAAAAGATCAGGTCGTTTCCTGCTCTGCAATGACTAGCTCAATATTTTCTAAATCAAGCAATTGCTTGAATGAATTTGGTGGCTGGGAATCGGTAAAAAATGCGCGAATTTTACGCATATTACCGATGGATACAGCGGCTGAGGCGGTAAACTTAGTATGATCAGCAACTAACAGCGTATTACGTGCATGCTTAATCATCGTTTTGGCGACAAGCGCTTCGTTAACGTCAAATTCCAATAGTGTGCCGTCTTCCTCGATGGCACCAATACTGGTAATCAAATAGTCGGCTCTAAATCCTTCAATAAAGTTCACTGCTCCTGGGCCAACAATACCGCCATTGTGAGCACGTAACGTTCCACCGGGCACCATAACCTCAAGATCTTGATTCTTATATAAGATCTGCGCAACACGAAGACTGTTAGTAATGATGCGAAGATCCCGACGGTTCAGCAAAGCTCGTGCGACGGCTTCCACCGTTGTACCAATGGTAATAAATACCGTACAGCGTTCAGGAAGATAATCAGCAACCGCTTCCGCTATCGCTTCTTTTTCCTGGGTAAGGGACAACTCTCGCTGTTCAAAGGCGGTATTCATGACGCTGGATACACGTCCGGCTCCACCATGATGTCTGGTGATCAAGCCCTGTTCGCTTAACTTACGAATATCCCGGCGCACGGTTTGCGTGGACACGTCCAGCAATTGTGCGAGCTCTTCGATATTCATATAGCCGCGTTCTGTAATGTAATGAACAAGTTGATCGTGTCGCGGATTACCGGTGACTTCAATGATGCTCATGAATACTCCTGGACTTCTTCCCCGTAATTGTTGGCTATTTTACGCATAAAGTGACAAAAATGATTCGGTTTGCGCACGATTAGGAATTCCGGCTCGTCCGCCCGCCTGAGTGCATTTCATCGCCGCCACCGCACTTGCGAAGCGAATCGCCTGGTCAGTCGGCATTTGCTCTGCAAGAGCTGCTGCCATTGCACCATGGAAAACATCGCCTGCACCGGTTGTATCCACAACATTGACAGAAAATGCAGTCTGTTGACACATATGACCATTTTCGATCCATAGTGACCCTTCGCCGCCAAGCGTAACGTACACTTTACCATTGGTTTGCTCAGCGGCCAGTTTAAGTGCCTGTTGTGCATCATCTTGCCCGGTCATTCTCTTCAGACCTGGAGTTGAAAAAACGGCATGATCGGCAAGCGCCACCAATGGGGTTATATCTTGTGGTGTCATATCGGCATCCAACAGCGTTGGAACTCCGGCGGCACGTGCCAGTTCGAAGGATTTCAACGTCCCTTCATGCCAACGTACATCGGCCAGAACGATGTCATAACGGGAAAAATCAATCGACTCCAGCCACCTTGCATCCGTATCGAGATCCGGGCTTGGATAGTTCACGATAATGCGTTCGCCATGCTGGTCGACCAAAATTGCGGACTGGGATGAACGGGAGTTCGGGTATTGCCGGCAGAACGCCGTATTGACCCCCCAGCTCTGAAGCTCGTTAAGCAAGGTATTCCCACAACTGTCATCGCCTACACGGCCTATAAAATCAACGTCAATACCAAGCCGGGCAATGGCGACAGCTGCTGTTGCCGCCGGGCCGCCACCTGTCTCCAGATATTGATTTGACTGATATTTTCCCCCGCCATCGGGCAGGCTGTTCAGAGAATAAATACGGTCCTGAACGGTGATTCCAACACATGCAATTCTGGTCATATTTGGTTAGTCCTGTGTGATCTTGTCTTCTTTTGTTCATTTTAATGACATAAATGATCAAATTAGTGACGCGTGTCTTGTTTTTAGTCATAAATTACAAATATGCTCAAAAACAGACGAAAGCGAGTTTTTAATTGTAATTATTTTGTCAACCTGACACAGGAGAGCATTCATGACAACCGTTGCATTTTTGGGCTTGGGCCAGATGGGCAGCCCAATGGCTAATAATCTGTTGCAAAAGGGACATGCTTTGCGTGTGTTCGACGTAAACCAACAGGCAGTCAATGAATTAGTACAAAAAGGTGCGACTGCTGCTCAAACACCCGCTGAAGCCGCTAAAGGTGCCGAATTCATAATCACTATGCTGCCAAATGGCGACATCGTTCGGCAAGTTCTGCTGGGTAAAGATGGCGTCAGCGAAGGCCTGTCCCCCAATGCCCTGGTTATTGACATGTCCACGATTCATCCATTGCAGACCGATGAGTTGATTCATGAGATGAAAGAGAAAGGCATCAGCATGATGGATGCTCCTGTGGGCAGGACGTCAGTTAACGCGATTGACGGCACGCTGCTGATTCTTGCTGGCGGAACGCCTGAACAGGTTGAACGTGCTCGCCCTGTGCTGATGTGTATGGGGAATGAGCTGGTGGAAGCTGGCGGTCCCGGTATGGGGATCCGCGTAAAGCTCATCAATAACTATATGAGTATTGCGCTGAACGCCTTGTCAGCGGAAGCCGCTGTTCTTTGCGAGTCATTGGGTTTGAGCCTTGATGTGGCCATTAAGGTCATGAGCGGTACTGCCGCAGGCAAGGGGCACTTTACGACAACCTGGCCTGGCAAGGTACTTAAAGGAGACCTTTCTCCGGCATTCATGGTGGACCTCGCGTTGAAAGACCTGCGTATTGCCGTCGATGTCGCTAGTCAGACCGGTGCGCCGCTCAATATGGGCATTGCAGCAGAAACCTATTACACCCGTGCCAGCGAGAACGGTCGAGGCCGTCAGGACTGGAGTGCGCTGTTATCTCAGGTTCGTCAGCAGGCTGGCCGACCAGATTCACTCTAAATTTTAAACAGTTACAGGAGTTATTATGTCTTCCCACAATACCCCATACACGCTGAAAGATATTTCTCGCCCTGGCGGTGGATTTGCCATGCTGGCCGTTGATCAGCGTGAAGCAATGCGTCTGATGTTTGCAGCCTCTGGACATCCTAAACCTGTTGCCGACAGCGTATTGACTGATTTTAAAGTTGCAGCAACACAAATTCTGTCTCCCTACGCTTCAGCGGTTCTGGCAGATAAACAATTTTGTCTCGATCAGATTGTCTCTCAAGGTGCAGTCGCTGATTCATGTGGACTGATTGTGGCGGCTGACCATTTTGTTCCGGGTAATGGTATTCCGGTTGATAGTGTCGAAATTGACAGAGCAATTGATCCGCATAAAGCCCGCGAAATGGGTGCGAAAGCCATGAAGTTGTTAGTGCTGTGGCGTGAAGATGAACCCGCAGAAGAACGTTTGGCTATGGTGGCTGAGTTTGTTCAACGCTGTCGTAGCGCAGGGCTGGTCAGCATCATTGAGCCGGTCGTTCGTCCTCCTCGTCGTGGCTGGGAATTTGACCGGGAAAGCGCCATCGTTGCCGCAGCGGCTGAACTCGGCTGCACCGATGCTGACCTCTATAAAGCTGAAATGCCATTAGGCGGCAAAGGTGATGAACAGACCCTACTTGCTGCGTGTCAAAAGTTGCATGAACAAATGAAAATGCCGTGGGTCATTCTTTCTTCTGGTGTTGATGCGGATATTTTTGGCCGCGCGGTCCGTATCGCCATGAAGGGTGGAGCTTCCGGATTCCTGGCAGGGCGTGCCGTTTGGGCATCGGTTGTTGGTGCTCAAGATCCGCAAACAATGTTGCGTGATGTGTCGGTTCCACGCTTACAACGCCTGGCAGAAATCGTCGATGAAGGGATTTCTCAGCGTTAATCACCCATTTTAACGAATCTGGAGAAGAACCATGGATAAGATTACCCAAGTTCTATTTTCTGATATTGGGAAGGTGACCACCCAATATGTTGAGCTGCCGCACCAGGAACTTAAACCGCAAGAAGTCCGCATTGCTCCGGTGTTTTACGGAATATGTGGCTCTGATCTGCATGTACTGAAAGGAGGACACCCATTTGCAAAACCTCCGGTTGTGCCTGGACATGAAATTGCGGCACGCGTAACTGAAGTGGGCAGTGAAGTAACGAATGTTAAGCCGGGCGATCATGTCGTAGTCGACCCAATTATGGCCTGCATGGAGTGTCGTGCTTGTAAAGCGGGTCGCTTTAATCTGTGTGAACCTCCACAGGTTGCTGGCTTCCGGGCGCCGGGTTTTGCCCGCTCGCAGCACATTGTACCTGCACGAAACTGCCATGTTGCACCTGCTTCGTTACCACTAAAAGCACTGGCTTTCGCTGAGCCCGCAGCCTGCGCGCGTCATTGCGTGAGCCGTATGCCGAAAGCGTCATTGGAAAGTGTATTAGTGATTGGTGCAGGGACAATTGGTTTATCCATCGTTCAAGCATTGCGCATCATGGGCGCGGGAAAGATCACCGTCATCGAGCCTGATGCCGCCAAGCGCGCGTTGTCGTTAAAACTAGGTGCCACGGAAGTCTGGGCTCCGGGGGAATTGGATGCACAGGTCCGTTTTACGGGGGCAATTGATGTTGTTGCCGCCCAGGCCACGCTGAATGATGCATTTACCCATGTTTATGCTGGCGGAACGGTAGTGTGCATGGGGGTACCGAGTGGCCCACGTGAAATTCCTCTTCCGATGATGCAGCGCTTCGAACGCGATTTGTTGAATTCCGGCATGTACATCCCGGAAGACTTCGATGCCGTGATTGAATGGCTTGCGGATGGGCGGTTTGACACCAGCGAACTGGTGACCGATCTCTTCCCTGTCGAAGATGCGGATAAGGCGTTTGAACGTGCGCAGCAAAATGACTCTATAAAAGTCATGCTGCAATTTGCTGAGGTTTGATGCTGTAACCCTCTGTCTGGCGCTGCTTAAGGGTAGCGCCATCCTACAACAATGAAAAAGGATGCTGCGATGAGTCACATCACCAGTCCTACACCTTACTCGATCGGTCGTCCCCAGGACGTGATTGATATTGTTAATAAACATTCAGCAGTAAACACCAGTGTCGGCGTCATTTTTATCGCTCTTGGTGGCATTCTAATTGATGCCTATCAGGCGGCGATGGTGGGTTTTGGTAATAAATATATCGCATTGCAATTTGGTATTTCACCGGGGCTGGCGGCGACGGTTAACGCCTCTGTTTTAGTCGCCGCCCTGATTGGTGGATTACTGGCGAACCGTGTGATTAACCGCTTTGGTCAAAAGCGTGCATTTATCATCGGAATGGGCCTGTGCACAATAGGTGCCGCAGCTGTCGCGATAGCCCCGAACATCTGGTGGGTGCTGGTGTGTCGCGTAATCATGGGATTTGGCTTGGGTATTGATTTCCCGCTGGCAACAAATGCGGTGGCAGAACTACGCGGCTCAACATCTAAGAAAACCGGTTCGTCAGTTAATCTCTGGCAAATGGCTTGGTATGTATCAACTACGGTTGTCTATCTTGTGCTGCTTCCACTGTTGTTGTCGGGTATCGCGGAAGAGCAATTATGGCGCTATGGTATTTTCATTGGTGCTATTTTTGCCGTCATTATCATGATTCTGCGTTATTTCTTCATCGGTGAGTCTGCAATGTGGGCCGCACGAGTCGGACGTTATGATAAAGCCTGCGATATTCTGGCTAAACGCTATGGTGTTCATGCTCGCGTTGCTGCCAAACCAAAAAACGATGATTTTTCTGCTGAAAAAACAGAAAGTAAGTTTCATGGCGGCTATGGGATTTTATTTAACTCACGTTATCGCAAACGCACTATTCTCGGCTGCGTTGTGGCGACGATGCAAGCCTGGCAATATAACGCCGTGGGTGTTTATTTACCGCTGACTTTGGCGGGAATACTGAGCGGTGGATTAACCGGGGCTCTTAGCGGTTCTGCGGTAGTGAATGCCCTGTGTGGCATTACAGGTGGATTGATTGGTTCTCTTATCCTCCAGCGTTTGGGAACTCGCCTTCAGTCGATGTATGGTTTCGCCGTCGTAACGGTTGCATTACTGGCTTTAGGTGCATTAGCAACCACCAACCCATGGCTTTCTTTAGGTTTGTTGGGCGCAATCATTTTCTTCCATTCAGCGGGCCCGGGCGGCCTGGGAATGACCATTGCCACACTTTCTTATCCGCCATCTATTCGCCCGACAGGCGTAGGATTTGCTCGTGCAATTATGCGTACTGGGGCGATTGCCGGACTTATTTTCTGGCCTATGTTGTGGGGTGCATTAAAGACAGAAGCGTTCTATTGGCTGGCAATTGTTCCTTTTCTCGGCTTCCTGACATGCGTGTTGATTAAGTGGGAACCACTTGGTGCAAACGTTGACGCTGAAGACGCTGAGGTACTGGCTGAGTTGGATAAATAACAAGCAAGCGCGTCGCAACATGTCGACGCGCTTTTTCGTATAAATCCGCCGCTTTTTAAGTGATTTTATTGCGCAGATTTCTCGCCGACCCGGAGAGGAAAATTATGGCTGAAATAGAACATGTACCAGGGAAAGAGCTATCCGGCAAAGCCATGAGACGCGTTGTCATGGGCAGTTTCGCTGGCGCGTTGATGGAATGGTACGATTTTTTTATTTTCGGAACGGCGGCAGGGCTAGTCTTTGCTCCCCTGTTTTTCCCTGATAGCGATCCTTTTATTGGTTTAATCGCCGCATTCGCCACCTTTGGTGTGGGTTTTCTGTCACGTCCGCTTGGAGGCATTGTTTTTGGCCACTTTGGCGATAAAGTCGGTCGCAAAATAACGTTGATTTGGACGTTAGCGATAGTTGGTTCCTCAACGTTTTTAATCGGTTTCATTCCAACATACCAGGATATTGGTATCTGGGCCCCGATTATATTGATGGTTCTGCGCCTGGTTCAGGGGTTCGGTCTGGGTGGGGAATATGGCGGGGCTGCATTGATGACTATTGAATCTGCGCCTGAGGCGAAGCGCGGGTTTTTAGGTTCGCTCCCACAAACGGCAGCCTCAGTTGGGATAATGCTGGCGACAGGGGTGTTTGCATTATGCAATCACTTCCTGACTCAGGAAGAGTTTCTGGCCTGGGGATGGCGTATCCCTTTTTGGCTATCTGCCATCATGTTAATTGTTGGGATGTTCATACGGTTACATACTGAAGAAACACTGGATTTTAAAAAACAAAAAACGGCTGTCTCACAGGAACAATCAGCACCACCGTTGATTGAACTTTTCCGTAAGCATCCACGGAATATTCTGTTAGCGCTAGGGGCCAGGCTGGCGGAGAGCGTTTCATCGAACATCATTAATGCCTTTGGTATTGTCTATATTTCCAGCCAGTTGGCATTATCAAGGGATATTCCACTCAACGGCATGCTAATCGCCTCAGCAATTGGCATTGTGTGTTGTCCATTAATTGGTTGGATCTCTGACCGCGTTGGGCAACGGAAGATGTATTTATTTGGCGCTGGTTTTTGCATCCTTTTTGCATTCCCATTCTTCCTGCTGCTGGATACGAAAAGCACACTTATCATCTGGTGCTGCATGATCCTTGGCTATAACCTGGGGCCAACGATGATGTTTGCAGTACAACCCACCTTATTTACTCGTATGTTCGGAACACGAGTGCGCTATACGGGTCTTTCCTTTGCCTATCAGTTCTCAGCAATTCTGGGTGGGTTAAGCCCGCTCATTGCCTCCAGCTTGTTGGCGCTGGGAGGCGGGAAACCGTGGTATGTAGCACTGTTTCTGTTTGTTATCTCAATACTTTCATTCATTTGCGTCTGGCTTATCGAGCCACATTCAGACAATAAAAATGACGCTAATAACATTTAACTTCTTACCGAAATATCAGAGAGCAATAACATGAACAATGAATTGAATACTGAGCATTATCAAGCATTACAACGTGCTTTTGATACCGCCTGGCCGGGACCGATCGGCCAACCTATTTTTCTGGAAAAAGGACATCTACGTCTGCAAATTTTTCCGCGCGATGGTGCCAGAATCACCTCGGTTCAGGCGTTTGGTTTTGAAGTGTTACGTCAATGGGAGCCACAGCGTAAAGCATTTCAGTATGGCTGCTTTCCTATGGTTCCTTGGGCAGGCCGCCTTGGCGATGCAACATTGACCGTGGGGGAGAAACAGTACGTATTACCTGCTAACAAACCGCCTCATGCTCTACATGGTATGGCCTGTTATTCATCATGGGAAATTGTCGAACATAAAGCGGATACCTTGAAACTGCGCATGCCACTGGGCGCTCCTTGGCCCTGGGAAGGAGAGGTCCTGCAGACGCTGACTCTTGAAGACGATGCGTTAATTCTGCGACTTGAAATTCACACCATGTCTGAAACTTTTCCGGCATCTGCTGGATGGCACCCCTGGTTTGCAAAACAACTGGGCCAGCAGAATGAAGAAGATGAATTACTGGTACGTTTTAAGGCCGACTGGCAGGAAGAAGCCGGGAATAATGAGTTACCAACAGGTAATAAAATCCCCCCACAATCAGGCCCGTGGGATGACTGCTTTGGTTTTAATGATGGTCTCAATGTCAGATTACAGTGGCCAGGTAAGCTGAGTATGACGATGACATCGAGTGCGCAAAGCCTGGTCGTTTTTGACAAACAGCCCGACGCAACATGTGTCAATCCGCTTACTCAGGCGCCAAATGCGATAAATAGGACACCGCAATTTGTCAGTGCAGGTCTTCCGTTGGTGATTGAGTCGCGCTGGCAATTTACACAGGAATTCTGATGGCTTAGCCAATAATCCCGACAGGGACTCATAGTCAAACTTCTCCTTTCCCGCTACAGTTATTCATCCACGGCGAATAAGGAGAAGGGCATGCTCTATATCTTTGATTTGGGGAATGTGATTGTCGATATCGACTTCAATCGCGTGTTAGGTACTTGGAGCGATCTGAGCCGTGTACCGCTGGCTTCGTTAAAGCAAAGTTTCACCATGGGAGAGGCTTTTCACCAGCACGAGCGAGGTGAAATAACGGATGAAGCCTTTGCCGAGGCGCTATGTCATGACATGGCGCTACCGCTAAGCTATGAGCAGTTCTCCCACGGCTGGCAGGCCGTTTTTGTTGCCTTGCGTCCTGAAGTCATCGACATCATGCAAAAGCTGCGTGAGCAGGGGCATCGGGTGGTCGTCTTGTCGAATACTAACCGTCTGCACACGACGTTTTGGCCGGACGAATACCCCGAAATCCGTCAGGCTGCTGACCATATTTACCTTTCCCAGGATCTGGGCATGCGTAAACCGGAAGCGCGGATTTACCAGCATGTCCTGCAGTCTGAAGGTTTTTCTGCGCATGAGGCGGTATTTTTCGACGACAACGCCGATAATATTGAAGGGGCTAATCGGTTAGGGATTACCAGCATCCAGGTTGTCGATCAAACGACCATTCCGGACTATTTCGCGAAGTTGCTATGCTAAAAAATGTTCAGCAACAAGCCAGGCACCATACGCGTCCTGTTCGGGCCTGGCTGAAGCTACTATGGCAGCGGATTGATGAGGACAACATGACGACGCTGGCAGGGAATCTTGCCTATGTCTCATTGCTCTCATTAGTGCCGCTTATTGCCGTAGTTTTTGCGCTTTTCGCCGCATTTCCGATGTTTTCTGACGTTAGCGTCCAGCTACGTCATTTCATTTTCGCAAACTTTATCCCGGCGACGGGAGATGTCATTCAGCGTTATATCGAACAATTCGTTGCCAACTCGAACAAAATGACGGCCGTTGGGGCGTGTGGGCTGATTGTGACAGCGTTATTACTGATGTATTCCATTGATAACGCGCTGAATACTATCTGGCGCAGCAAGCGTACTCGGCCTAAAGTTTACTCTTTCGCCGTCTACTGGATGATTTTAACGCTGGGGCCGCTGCTGGCGGGGGCCAGTCTGGCGATCAGCTCTTATCTGTTGTCATTGCGCTGGGCCAGCGATCTCAACACGGTGATTGATAACGTCCTGCGTATTTTCCCGCTGGTGCTTTCCTGGCTCTCGTTCTGGCTGCTTTACAGCATCGTACCGACTACGCGTGTACCTAACCGTGATGCGGTTATTGGCGCCTTTGTTGCCGCTGTGTTGTTCGAAACCGGAAAGAAAGGATTTGCGCTCTATATCACGATGTTCCCGTCTTATCAGCTCATTTACGGTGTCCTGGCGGTGATCCCCATTTTATTCGTCTGGGTATACTGGACCTGGTGTATCGTCTTGCTAGGCGCGGAAATAACTGTCACTCTCGGGGAATACCGCAAACTTAAACAAGCCGCAGAACAAGAAGAAGCAGAGCAACCATGATTGCATTAATTCAGCGCGTAACCCGTGCCAGCGTCACCGTGGAGGGCGAGGTGACGGGTGAAATTGGCCCAGGACTTTTGGTCCTGTTAGGTGTCGAAAGGGATGATGACGAACAGAAAGCGAACCGCCTGTGCGAGCGCGTACTCGGCTATCGAATCTTTAGCGATGCCGAAGGCAAAATGAACCTTAACGTGCAGCAGTCAGGGGGCAGCGTGCTGGTGGTTTCACAGTTCACGCTGGCGGCAGATACCGAACGCGGCATGCGCCCGGGGTTTTCAAAAGGGGCTGCGCCCGATCGTGCAGAGGCGCTGTATGAGTACTTTGTTGAGCGTTGCCGCCAACAGGAAATGAATACGCAAACTGGTCGATTCGCTGCGGATATGCAGGTTTCACTGGTTAATGATGGCCCCGTGACGTTCTGGTTACAAGTATGAACCAGCTACCGGTGTGGCCGCGGACAACAAGAGAGAATACGACGATGTATCACCTTCGTGTACCGCAAACAGAAGAAGAATTGGAGCGTTACTACCAGTTTCGCTGGGAGATGCTGCGTAAACCGTTGCACCAGCCTAAAGGCTCCGAACGGGATGCCTGGGATGCGATGGCGCATCACCAGATGGTGGTGGACGAAGAGGGGAATCTGGTCGCAGTAGGACGTCTGTACATCAATGCGGATAACGAAGCCTCCATACGCTTTATGGCCGTTGACCCCTCCGTGCAGGAGAAAGGGTTGGGCACGCTGATGGCGATGACCCTGGAGTCTGTGGCGCGTCAGGAAGGGGTAAAGCGCGTAACCTGTAGCGCCCGTGAAGATGCGGTCGAATTTTTCGCCAAGCTGGGGTTTGTGAGCCAGGGAGAAATCACCACGCCGCAAACCACGCCGGTGCGTCACTTTTTGATGATTAAACCCATCGCGACGCTGGACGACATTCTCCATCGCGGGGACTGGTGCGGACAGCTACAGCAAGCCTGGTACGAACATATTCCATTGAGTGAGAAAATGGGTGTGCGCATTCAGCAATATACCGGGCAGAAATTTATCACCACGATGCCCGAGACGGGCAATCAGAACCCGCACCATACGCTGTTTGCCGGTAGCTTGTTTTCCCTGGCGACGCTAACGGGCTGGGGGCTAATCTGGCTAATGCTGCGCGAGCGTCATCTCGGCGGGACGATAATCCTTGCTGACGCGCATATACGGTACAGCAGGCCGATCACCGGGAAACCTACCGCTATCGCCGATCTGGGTTCGCTGAGCGGAGACCTGGACCGTCTGGCAAGAGGTCGTAAGGCGCGCGTTCAGATGCAGGTCGGGGTATTTGGCGACGACACGCCGGGCGTGGTGTTCGAAGGCACCTACATTGTGCTACCCGCAAAACCTTTTGGCGCATATGAAGAAGGTGGGAACGAGGAAGAGTAGGTCAGAGGGTATCTTCTCTACTCGATGAATGCGTCTGCCGGAAGATTAAAGCGTTCTGCAAGCGCTTTAATATGGCTTACAGTCAGTGCTCTGCGACCATTTAAGATGTTGCTGACGTTCGATTTTGAACCGAGTTCGTTGGCAAGGTCTGCTGCTTTGAGACTGTATTGATCCATGAGCGTACGCAATACTGAAACGCCAGAGGGTGTTTTCTCCAGGTGTTGGTTGAGTGCTTTGAATTCCGGCGCATGTTTTTCATATTTACTGATTCGGGCACAGAGCAATTCAAATAGTGGGTTTTCAAGATCGTCGTGGTCGACCAGATACTCCACTAGCGCAAGTGCCCTGCGATACTCAGTGTCATTTCGGTCTTCCCCCAACAGTGGGATGGTTTTTACCGCATCGCTGAAGGTATCAACAATCTTTTTTGCGCTGGCTGCATCCATATGACGATGCGTTCTCATTCTTTATTACCCCGATAATATGCTGTCAGTTTGTCATATTCGGCATGGGAAACGATATGTTTGACAAATATCTTATGTGACCTGAAATCTATGTAGGAGATGAGTCTTAGGCTGTTACCAGAAACATCAATCACCCACCATTTATCTCTGTACTTAAAATTATCCAGTGAAGGAATATACTGCTTCATCTCTTCAGGCTGAATGAATGTTTTTTTCTCCAAAACATTCAGTAAATCAGCGAGAGCAAGCTGATGATTTGGATACATGAGCATTGCCTCGTTAAAAGGTTTTCGGCTGATAACATGCACGGTGTAGTTCCATTACAAGGTTTTCAACCTGAAAACAAAATAACGCAACGCAATTAAGTTTACAAGATGAAAACACTATATTAATTAAGCATGTCTTATTGCTGTAGAATTTATGGCGCGCCAGGCAACATCCCGCATTGCGCTTCGTGCCGCTTGACTCACCCCTGCTAGCTGGAAAAATCCGTGGATAACACCGAGATAGCGTTGGCAGGTGCAATCCACGCCCTGCTCCTGGAACCGTTGATACAGGGCCTCACCCTCATCTCGCAGTGGGTCGAATTCAGCTGTAATGATGTGCGTGGGCGGTAAACCGTTGAAGTCTTCGCGCCAGAGCGGGCTGGCTTCGGGATGCAATGGATCGGTTTGCGGCATATACATCTCGTAGCCCGACAGGAGTGTGTCGCGGGTGATAATGTAATCCTGTCCATTATGGTCATAGCTCGCAAAGCTGGCGGTTGCATCCAGCATCGGGTAGATCAGCATAAGCTGCGCAGGTTGCCATTGCCTGGTAGCTTTCAGGCGTAGTGCGGTGACCAGCGCCAGATGCCCGCCAGCGCTGTCGCCAGCCAGCGTAATGTTGTCCCGGTCTACTCCCAGTTTCTTGGCATACTTCCAGATAATATTGGCCCCCGATTCAGCATCGTTATGTGCTGCCGGGAAGATGTGCTCTGGTGCGAGGCGATACTGCACCGCAATGACCCGACAGCCGCTGTACCAGGCGAGTTGCCTTAGCTGGTTATCATGAGTGGTAAATCCGCCGCTGACAAAGCAGCCGCCGTGATAATAGATAACGCAGGGGAGATTTCCCGTGCTGCCCCGCGGCGAAACTACGCGAAACATCATGGCATCGAGTTCAATATCTTCAACCTGTACGCGGGTTTCAGTGTCTCCGGCCAGTACCGTGCTGGCGATGTAGCCTGCTCTCCGGTCATCAATATTCTGCTCGCGCGAAGAAGGACGTCCCGCCGCGATAAATGCCTCAACCAGCTGTGCAATCCCGCTTTCCAGTGCCATTTTCACATCCCCTTATCTGTATGGATATACAGGTTTATAACCTGGATAACTAAGAATGAAAATGGGAAAAATGGGGGTGGTTATGATTCTGGAAAGTGGCTCGCAAAAGTAAAAATCGTTCGTGTGAAGGCTACTTTCCCGCTTTTCTCAGGTGTATGTTGTGTGGAAATTAATCGCCGATGATATACTGGAGGTATATGTGAGTATGATGGTTGGGATGGATATGGGCAGAATTTTACTCGATTTATCAGATGAGGTGATTAAACGTCTTGATGACCTCAAGGTTCAGCGCAATCTGCCGCGAGCAGAACTCTTACGGGAGGCCGTTGAACAGTATCTTGAGAGGCAGGATCAGGCTGAAACAACAATTTCACGCGCTCTTGGGCTGTGGCAAGGCTGTGAGGAAGATGGTGTTGAATACCAGCGTAAACTCCGTGAGGAATGGTAATGGTCAAAGGATCAGCGCTTTTTGATACCAACATCCTCATCGATCTGTTTAGCGGTAGAAATGAAGCAAAACTAGCGATAGAAACATGGCCGCCGCAGAATGCAATCAGCCTCATTACATGGATGGAGGTGATGGTGGGCGCAAAAAAATACCATCAGGAAGCCCGTACTCGCGTTGCGCTAGGCGCTTTTAACGTGATCGGCGTTTCACAGGATATTGCTGAACGAAGCGTGAGTATCAGGCAGGAGCATGGGATGAAATTGCCGGATGCCATTATTTTGGCCACTGCGCAGATTCATCGTCTTACACTGGTTACGCGAAATACCAAGGATTTTGCAGGCATATCAGGCGTGGTCACGCCGTATACGTTATAACCCGGGCGACTTACGCCGCCCGGTGGTGCGGAGTACTTACTCCCCTTCACCTGGGAACAGGAACGGGTTGATAGAGCTGCGGGCAAAGCCCTCTTGCTCCATGTGCGCGTCCAGCATCAGTGAGGCGAGATCGTCAGCCACGGCCTCAACTTTAGGGTCTTTTTCCTGATAGAGAATCTTCAGGTAAGTCCCACAGTCGCCGCAGCTTTCAGCTTTAATTGCCGCCTGTTCGTTATCCAGCGACCAGTAGTTCAAATCACGGCTTTGCTCGCAGTTGCTGCACTTCACGCGCACCACGTGCCACTCGGTTTCGCACAGGTTGCAGTGCAGATAGCGCAGCCCCTGAGTGGTACCGATTTGCACCATGCTGGAGACCGGCATTGAACCACACACCGGGCAGTACTGACGCTGTTCGCCGTATTCCGCACGGGCTTTGCCGGGGATCAGGCTTGCCATCTGCGCCCAGTAGAGCGACAGGGCAGCCCAAATAAACGGTGCTTTATCGCTGCTGACGGAGGCGAAATCAGAGGCAAACAGCGCGCTGGCCATCAGCTCCAGTTCCTGCTCTGAGGCTTTTTCCAGATTTTCGATCACGGCAAGCGCAGGGCCGCTCATTTCTGGTTTCAGCTCAGCAATTAACGATTGCAGCAGTTTTTGCCAGTGCTTGTCGCGTGGCAGAACGTGGATATCCAGCGGCGGTTTGCCCTGATCGTTCGCTTCTTTGATGCGAGCGGTCAGATCCATCTGCAGCGGATGGTCGTACAACACCACTTCCTGCGCGTGGGCGATCAGTGCGGCAAAGCGCAGGTAGTCGCCCAGCGGGTTGTTCTCGGCCAGCTCGCGCAGGCGCTCAGCGCGGCGGTTATACAAATTTTTGAGTCTGGGGAATAATAACGGCGGAATCATATCCGCCGTGCGTTTCTCGCTCTTCTCCAGCTCATCTTGCGGGATTATGCGAATACTCATTCAGATGACTTTTCCTGTTTCTGGCGGACTTCACGGTACCAGCGCGGGTGATGTTTCTTCGCCCATGAACTGGTAACCCATCCTTCCACCATCGCGGTAATGGTGCCTTTCACCCAAAGGGCGGCGTAAATGTGCACCATGATAACCACAATTAACGCTACTGCGGCAAATGAATGCAGCATTAACGCGAATCGGATCACCGGGATTGAGAAAGCAGGCGCAAAATACGGACGCCAGATGACCACTCCGCTCACCAGCAACAGGACCAGGAAGATAATCGCCGCCCAGAATACGCATTTCTGGCCGAAGTTATAACGTCCCGTGTCACCTACTTCCTCGTTGACGACAATCTTACGAATATTCTTCGCCCAAAAGATATCATCCCGATTGATTAGATTGTGGTGCCAGTAACGGAAAAACATGATGATAAACGAGGCAAACATGATCACGCCGACAAACGGGTGCACAATTCGCGCCAGTTGTGGAGTGCCCATGATGTGCATCAGCCAGTTAAAAGACGGGAAGAGAAAGCCCATCCCGCTCACCGCCGCCAGAATGAAGCAGAAGGCGGTGATCCAGTGGTTGATGCGTTCCGGCGCCGTGTAGCGCACGATGGTGTCACGTCGTTTCATTTGCGCACCTCGTCGTCTTTTTCATGCAGATTGTCTTCTTCCTCTTCCGCACGGTTCGGGCCTACGCCGACGTAGTGGAAGATGCTGGCCGCAAATGTCGCTGCAAAGCCGACGGCTGCGAGGGGTTTCCAGATGCCTTTCCAGAACTTAACGGTAGCGCTGATCTCCGGGTTCTCCGGCAGGCCGTGATACAGATTTGGCTTGTCAGCATGGTGCAATACGTACATCACGTGCGTCCCGCCAACACCCGCCGGATCGTACAGACCCGCGTTTTCGTAACCACGCGTTTTCAGCTCCGCCACGCGCTCGCCTGCCAGCGTTTTCATCGACTCTTTGGTGCCGAAATGAATGGCGCCGGTTGGACAGGTTTTCACGCAGGCCGGTTCTTGCCCGACCACAACACGGTCAACGCACAGCGTACATTTGTAGACGCGGTTGTCTTCCGGATTGAGGCGCGGCACGTCGAACGGGCAGCCCGCGATGCAGTAGCCACAGCCGATACACTGCTCAGACTGGAAGTCGACAATACCGTTGGCATACTGAATGATTGCGCCTTCAGCCGGACACGCCTTCAGGCAGCCCGGATCGGCGCAGTGCATACAGCCATCCTTGCGGATAAGCCATTCCAGTTTGTCGTTTTGTTCCACTTCCGAGAAGCGCATCACCGTCCAGGATTTGGCGGTCAAATCGGCCGGGTTGTCGTACACCCCAACGTTGTTGCCCACTTCATCACGGATGTCGTTCCATTCAGAACACGCCACCTGACACGCTTTACAGCCGATACAGGTGGTGACGTCGATAAGCTTCGCCACTTCTTCCTGATGGTCCCGCGCCTGAGGCGCGGGGGTGAAACCGTTAGTGGCGGAACGACGAATGATGTCTTGCGATTGATAAGCCATAGGTCGTCTCCGTTACACCTTTTCCACGTTCACGAGGAAGGACTTAAATTCCGGCGTCTGCGTGTTCGCATCACCGACGAATGGCGTTAACGTGTTAGCGATAAAGCCTTTTTTCGCCACACCTTCGTAGCCCCAGTGAATCGGAATACCGATAGTGTCGATATCCTTACCGTTAGCCTTCAGCGTGCGAATACGTTTGGTCACCACAGCCTTGGCCTTAATGTAGCCGCGATTAGAGGAGACTTTGACGGTATCGCCGTGGGAGATACCGAGCTTATTCGCCAGCTTCTCGCCAATTTCCACAAACTGTTCCGGCTGAGCGATGGCATTCAGCAGCGCATGCTTGGTCCAGTAGTGGAAGTGCTCGGTCAGACGGTAGGTTGTACCGACGTACGGGAACTTATCTGCTTTACCCAGTGCTTCTTCGTCACCTTTAAAGATGCGTGCGGCAGGGTTAGAGATAACGTTCGGGTGCAGCGGGTTAGTCCCCAGCGGTGTTTCAAACGGCTCGTAGTGTTCCGGGAACGGACCTTCCGCCATCTTATCGATAGCAAACAGGCGTCCCATCCCTTCCGGCTGCATGATGAACGGCCCTACGTTGCTGCCAGGTGCGGCGGCACTGTAGTCCGGAATATCCATCCCGCTCCACTTCGCCCCATCCCATTTCAGGATCTGACGTTTTGGATCCCACGGATTCCCCTGCGGATCAGCGGAGGCGCGGTTATACAGAATGCGTCGGTTAAGCGGCCATGCCCAGGCCCAGCCCAGCGTATTACCAAGGCCTGACGGGTCGGCGTTATCGCGACGTGCCATCTGGTTGCCTTCCGGCGTCCAGCTACCGGCAAAAATCCAGCAGCCGCTGGAGGTCGTGCCATCGTCACGCAGTTGGGCGAACGAGCTAAGCTGTTGGCCTTTCTTGACGATAACCGCACCGGTTGCCGGGTCGGTAATGTCGGCCAGCGCTTTACCGTTGCTCTCCATCGCCACTTCTTCCGAAGCTGGTTCGTGCGGGGTGGAGTAGTTCCAGGTCATGCTCAGCACCTGTTCCGGGTTCGCGCCACCTTGCTCGGCATACATCTTGCGCAGACGCAGGAAGATACCGGCGAGGATTTCGCCATCGGTAACGGCAATCCCCGGGGCATCCGCGCCTTTCCAGTGCCACTGCAGCCAGCGACCGGAGTTAACGATAGAACCGTTCTCTTCAGCGAAGCAGGTGGACGGCAGACGGAATACCTCGGTCTGGATTTTCGACGGATCAACATCGTTTGACTCACCGTGGTTCTGCCAGAAGGTGGAGGTCTCGGTGTTGAGCGGGTCGATAGTGACCAGGAACTTCAGTTTGGACAGTGAAGCCACAACTTTGTTTTTGTTCGGGAATGACGCGACCGGGTTAAAGCCCTGGCAGATATAGCCATTCACTTTGCCCTGATTCATCATCTCGAAGTACTGCAGGACGTCGTACCCTTTATCCCACTTCGGCAGCCAGTCGAAGCCCCAGCTGTTTTCCGCTGTCGCTTTATCGCCAAAGAAGGCTTTCATCATCGAAACGAAGAATTTCGGGTAGTTGCCCCAGTAGTTCACCTGACCTTCCAGCAACGGTTTTGGCGTGTTGGCGGCAAGGTAGGTTTGCAGGTCAGTTTGTTTCTCGCTTGGCAGCGTCATATAGCCTGGCAGGCTTTGTGACAGCAGACCTAAGTCGGTCAGGCCTTGAATGTTGGAGTGACCGCGCAGGGCGTTAACACCGCCGCCAGCCATCCCCATGTTGCCAAGCAGCAACTGGATCATCGCCATGGTACGGATGTTCTGCGCACCCACGGAGTGTTGTGTCCAGCCCAGGGCGTACAGGAACGACGCGGTTTTATCTTTGGCGCTGGTTTCTGCGATGTACTCACAGACCTTCAGGAAGTCGGCCTTTGGCGTACCGCAGATGTTTTCTACGACGTCCGGCGTGTAGCGGGAGACGTGCTGTTTCAGCAGGTTCCACACGCAGCGCGGATGTTGCAGGGTGACATCGCGTTTGGCGAAGCCTTTTTCATCCAGCTCGTAGTTCCAGCTGGTTTTGTCATACTTGCGTTTGTCCGCGTCGTAGCCGGTGAACAGGCCATCTTCGAAACCGTAATCCTCACGCACGATCAGGCTGGCGTTGGTATAGGCCTCAGTGTATTCGCGGTTAAATTTTTCGTTGTTCAGCAGGTACAGCAAAACGCCTGACAGGAAAGCAATGTCAGTACCGGAACGAATTGGCGCATAGAAATCAGCCACCGCAGCGGTTCGCGTAAAGCGTGGATCGATAACAATCAGCTTCGCGCCGTTGTGAATTTTGGCTTCCATCGCCCAGCGGAATCCGACCGGGTGAGCTTCAGCGGCGTTACCGCCCATCACCACGACGAGGTTGGCGTTTTTAATGTCGACCCAGTGGTTGGTCATCGCACCGCGACCAAATGTTGGAGCAAGACTTGCTACCGTTGGTCCGTGTCAGACGCGTGCCTGGTTGTCGACCGCGAGCATACCGAGCGCGCGGGAGAATTTTTGCGTTAAATAGCCGGTTTCGTTACTGGAAGCGGAAGCACACAGCATTCCGGTGGAAAGCCAGCGGTTAACGGTTACGCCTTCAGCGTTTTGTGCAACGTAGTTAGCGTCGCGGTCTTCTTTCATCAGTTTAGCGATGCGGTCAAATGCCTCATCCCAGCTAATCTGTTGCCACTTATCTGAGCCTGGTGCGCGATATTCCGGGAATTTCAGGCGGCTTTCGGAGTGGATGAAGTCCACAAGTCCTGCCCCTTTCGGGCACAGCGCGCCACGGTTCACCGGGTGATCCGGGTCCCCTTCGATATGGAAGATGGATGCTTTGGCGTTTTTTGCGCCGTCACCGAGGCTGTACATTAACAGTCCACAGCCAACGGAACAGTAAGTGCAGGTGTTACGGGTTTCGCGGGTGCGCAGCAGTTTATATTGCCGTGTTTCCGCGAGCGCTACGCCGGGTGCAAAACCCAGTGCCGCTGCCGTGGTGCCTGCCATACCGCCAGCGCAGATCTTAAAGAACTGCCTTCTGCTGACCTGCATGGTTCGCTCCTTGTTTCGACATTGTCACGTTCCCTTCGCTTTTCTGTAACGCGAACGCGAGGGAAGTGGTTGTTATTTTTCTTTGCGGACGGGACCGCAAAGGTCCAGAATTGGGTGAATTTCCCTCCGTCCAGGAGGGATTTGTAAAGAATACCACAATGTTGGTATGCGTGTTCCAATATGGTTAAAAGAAAGTGAATAAGATTATTCAAGAAAACATCAAGAATGTGACATCTTCGACAGGATCGCGCCAGTTGACCCTCTGGAAGCGCGAGGATTTGCAACATCCTCAGCCTGATGAGGTAGCTGAAGAAGTGCCTGTTGCGCTGGTATACAACGGGATTTCGCACGTGGTGATGATGGCATCACCGAAAGATCTTGAGCACTTCGCGGTGGGTTTTTCACTTTCTGAAGGCATTATTGAGTCCCCGCAGGATATCTACGGAATGGACGTAGTGCCTTCCTGCAACGGATTGGAAGTGCAGGTTGAACTGTCCAGCCGTCGCTTTATGGGGCTGAAGGAGCGTCGTCGCGCGCTGGCCGGTCGCACCGGTTGCGGCGTTTGTGGCGTGGAGCAGCTCAATGACATTGGCAAGCCGGTCCAGCCGCTGCCGTTTACCCAGACATTCGATCTGGCGAATCTTGATAACGCTTTACGACATCTCAACGATTTTCAACCCGTGGGGCAACTGACAGGCTGCACGCACGCGGCTGCCTGGATACAGCCGTCAGGTCATCTGGCGGGCGGGCATGAAGATGTTGGACGTCATGTTGCGTTGGATAAACTGCTGGGACGACGTGCAATCGAAGGGGAAACCTGGCAACAGGGCGCGGTATTAGTCTCCAGCCGCGCCAGTTATGAGATGGTGCAGAAGTCGGCGATGTGCGGTGTGGAGGTCCTGTTTGCTGTTTCTGCGGCGACAACGCTCGCCGTGGAAGTTGCAGAACGTTGTAACCTGACGCTGGTGGGTTTTTGCAAACCGGGCAGGGCGACGATCTATACGCATCCGCAACGTCTGGTCGCGCAGTGACGCCACCAGGCGGCCAGAATACTGCCGGAAAATGCCAGTTCCATGATTACGGCAACTGGCGAGCCAACAATCACATTGTTCAGCAGCCAACACAGGCTGCCACACAAGGTGTATCCCCGTAATTTTCCGCTGCGTTTTTGAAATGACGCAAAGGTCATCAGCAGGCTTCCCATCAGCGGCAAAATACTCGACAGATTTTGCCAAAGATAAATGCTACACAGCAGCGACCCCAGCATAAATCCCCACATCACCCAGCGGTGAAACGTGACGATGGCTGTCGCGTAGCGGCATGCGGCAATGATCATTAACCCAGCCGCAGCGTGTTGAGCCAAAAGATAGAAATGGATAGCTAACAGAGAAGTAGAGCTGGTGAGCAGCGTTAAAGTGATAGCCCGGCGTTGAAAATGAAAAGCGGAAATATCCAGTAAGAAGCTGATGCCAGCCAGCATCTGAGAAAGAAGAAATGCGTTCATTGTGGTCGCCATCTATTAAAGAGTGACGGGACAATAATCGACACATCACCGTAAGGCGTTAACCTTTGTTAAGACGCTGGCGAATACGGGACAGGCTAACGGGGGTAATGCCGATATAGCTGGCAAGATCGCGCTGGGTGAGCTGTGACTCCCAGTCCGGGAAGTGTGTTTGTACGTACTGATAGCGTTGCTCTGGGGTATTGAGCAGCAGCATTTGCTCTTTTTTCTCTTTGTAGATCAATTGCTGGACCAGTAGCTGAGTCTTAATATCCTGATTTTCCGGCGCATCAAGCAAAGCCAAGGGGATTTCAGTGGTTTCTCCCGCGGCGATCATTTGTAGGCTGTAATCGGCAGGTGTGTTAGTTAGCCAGTTCAGGTACAGAAAGCAGTATTCCCCGGCAAAGTAGAACTCTTTAACCCTTTCAACGCCGTTATCCGCGTGATAAACCGCACGAGCCACACCATGATGTAAAAGATGAATTTTACTTTGTAGTTCACCCTGACGAAGTAACCAATTACCCGCCGGTTGCGTTTTTCTACGGCTGCCAGCAAGCCATTGTGATTCCTGATTACGTAACATCTTATCTCTCAAATAATTTGAATAAGACTGGCAAATCCTTCCGCTTTCAGTTGTTCGGGTATCAGCCTATTATTTATCACATCAAGGCACGGTACCTTACTCAAACAACTAAGTTAAAGGGTCTATATCATGAAAAGCATCAAAACTTTTGTCGCAGTTATCGCTCTGGCTACTTCTTTCGGTTCTTTCGCTGCTCAGACAGTGACCGCAACCGGTTCTACGCTGGAAAGCGCTGAAGCAAAAATCGCCGCTCAGGCTGAACGTGCAGGCGCCAGCGATTACAAAATCACTCAGGCATACACCGGTAACCGCGTGCACATGACCGCCGAACTGCTGAAATAAGATACCTTAGTACTGTCGAAAGAGCGCCCTTGAGGCGCTTTTTTAGTTTATACCCGCCATTCGCAGCAATGCGGTCACCACTGCGGCAGCGACGATCACCACGATTAGCGGCATCTTGCGCCATGCGAGAAATACCGCAAAAGCCACGCCCAGCACGCGCGCCATGCCAGCGAAGTGTTCGCCTTCGTAAAAGGTAGTCGCCAGCGCAACGGAGAACAGTAATACCGTTGCGGCGTCGGAAAGCAGCGCCTGCGAGCGTTCCGAGAACGCTAAACGGCTCCCAAGCTTCGCTCCTCCTAAACGCATTAAATATGTTCCCAGAGATAACATGGCGATACCGACGATAAACAGCGTCATGTTGCCCATTATTTTTTCCTCGTCAGTAAGCCAAACAGTGAGAGCAGAACAGGTAAACCGACCGGCGCAAAGGGGATGGCGGCAAGCGACAACCCGGCGCCGCTACAGGCGCGAATCAGCGTGGTGCGGTTTTTAAAGGCCGGGACCACTAAGGCTAATAAAATTGCAGGGAAGACGGCATCCAGACCGATGGTTTCCGGGGCGGGGAGCAGTTTGCCGACGCCCGCGCCGATCAGTGTGCCAACAGGCCAGAAAAGCGCGACGCCCAGACCGCACAGCCAGAAGGCGGCTTTACGTTGTTCGGGCGTTTTTTGCGACAGGCCAAAGACTACGCTTTCGTCGTTCATGATATGACAGCCGAGGAAACTCGCAGCCCGCGAGCCCACCAGATCGCGCACCGTGACGCCAAACGGCACGTGTCGGGCGTTGACCAGTAAACCGGCAGCCGCCGCCGCCAGTGGGTTACCGCCGCTGGCGACGATACCGATAAACATAAACTCGGACGCACCCGCCAGTACCGTAATCGAAAGCACAAACGGTACCCACAGCGGGAAGCCGTAGGCCATCGCCAGCGAGCCGTATGACATGCCGACTACGCCGACGGCCAGACAGACCAAAAATATTGCTTTTATCGTGTCGCCTTTGAGACTGGAAAAATAATGTTTCATACCGTTTTAGCCATATCGAACGAATTTCCATTATAATGAACGCGACCAGTCAATATTACAAGTCGAACGAATCGTTCGATATAAAGAACGTGGAGTCGTGAATGACCCAGCCCATCAGTATGATCGCGAAAAGCCTTGTGCGTGAACGTCAGCGCACCGGTTTGTCATTGGCAGAGATTGCCCGTCGCGCAGGGATTGCAAAATCGACACTCTCGCAATTGGAAGCGGGCAATGGCAATCCTAGCCTGGAAACGCTCTGGTCGCTGTGTGTGGCGTTAGATATTCCCTTTGCTCGCCTGCTGGAGCCGCAGGAACAAAAAACGCAGGTGATTCGCCGCGGCGAAGGAACAAAGGTGGTGGCTGAGCAGGCCCACTATCAGGCCATTTTACTGGCCGCCTGCCCGCCGGGGGCGCGGCGGGATATCTATCTGCTGCTGACGCAGCCGGGCGCGGATCGTATTTCACAGCCGCATCCACCGGGATCGGTTGAACACATCATCGTGACGCAGGGTAAGGCGATGGTAGGATTGACGGAAGCCCCGGAGGAGTTAGGCGAGGGGGACTATATTTGTTACCCCGCCGATCGGGCGCATATTTTTAAAGCGCTGGAGCCTGACACCCAGGCGATTCTGGTTTCTGAGCAAAATTGAATTGCCGGATGGCGCTATCGCTTATCCGACCTACAAAAAATAAAACCGTAGGCCCGGTAAGCTTGCGCCACCGGGCATATAACTTACTGCAAATAAAACACTTCTTTTAGCTCTGCGCTAACCGGGCTGTTGTCCGGGTTTGCTGGCATTACGTCACGCATATGCTTCCACCAACGTTGGCAAACGTCGGTGCTGGCAACGGCATTCCAGCGTTCTTCGGACTCAATCTCAACGGTGGCGAACAGCAGATTGCGCGCCTGATCGAGATAAATCGCGTAGTGATGGGCGCCGTGCTCTTTCAGCACAGCTTCCAGCTCTGGCCAGATGGGATTGTGCCGACGTTGATATTCAACGTGCGCGTCGGCATTCACCTGCATCACAAAGGCCTTGCGGATCATAACGCCTCCAGATACAGCTCGCGGACCTCGTCGCGGCTGGCGGTGCGCGGGTTGCATGGCGCACACGGATCGGCCAACGCTTTATCCAGCCAGCCTTCAATATCCTCTTTCGTCACGCCAAGGGAACTAAAGCCCGCAGGAATACCGACACGCTTGCTGAGTGCACGAATCGCGTTGATGGCCTCCATACTTGCCGCTTCATCGCTCATGTCACGGGTATCGACGCCCATCGCCTGCGCCACGCGGGCAAAGCGCGCCACGGCGTTCGGACGGTTAAAGTTTTCGATTACCGGCAGCAGGATGGCGTTGCAGACGCCGTGTGGCAGATTATGGGTTGCGCCCGGCTGGTGCGCCAGCGCATGCACCAGACCCAGACCAGCGCTGTTAAATGCCATCCCCGCCAGATACTGACCAAACGCCATTTGCTCACGAGCTTCGAGGTTATGACCGTCGTCGACCGCTTTTGGTAGCCACAGGTTGATCAGGCGAATCGCTTCCAGTGCGTTAGCGTCGGTGAGCGGATGAGCACCAACGGAAACATAGGCTTCCACCGCGTGGGTCAGGGCGTCCATACCGGTTGCGGCGGTGACGGAGGCCGGGATTTCCAGCATGACGCTGGCATCATCCACGGCGATGTCCGGGATGATATTCGGGTCGATGATCACCTCTTTAACCTTACGGGCAGAGTCGATAATGACCGCGTTGCTGGTCATCTCTGCTGCCGTACCGGCGGTAGTGTTGATGGCGACCAGCGGGACGCCAGCATTTTTCACTTTGCCCACGCCGGAGTAGGTGGTAGAAGGGCCAGGGTTGGCTGTCAGGATTTTCACCGCTTTGGCGGTATCGATCGGGCTGCCGCCACCGAAGGCGATGATGTAGTCACATTCTGCGTTCTGATAGGCTGCAAAACCTTTCTGTACCAGCTCTTCTGTCGGGTTCGGGAATACTTCATCAAACAGGTGGTAAGACATTTGATGTTTATCCAGCGCGGCAAACAGGCTATCCAGCAGGCCCAGTTTTACCAGTTGACCATCGGTGACGATCAGCGCTTTGCCCCATTGTTTATTCGCCACGAGATTCACCATATCGGCAATCGCGCCGGCGCCATGCAGGCTAATTTTTGGCAGTGCCAACATAAAGCTCATCACTATTCTCCTTAATAATAAAATCCTGTAGGCCGGATAAGGCGAAGCCGCATCCGGCGTTGAGTTGGGAGGTATCAGTACAGCTCTATGGCGCTTGCCAGCGGCGTAACACCAAAGCGTTTGCCAAGTGCGACCAGCTCTTCACGTGAGATGGTTTGCTTCATACCGCCCATCGAAAAGATTTTGACCAGAACTTCGGCGGATTTCTCTGCGGTATCTATCAAACCGAACGCTTCGTCGAGGGTAGGTCCGCTTCCGAACACGCCGTGGAACGGCCAAAGTACCAGCGAGTGTTTCTGCATTTCCTTGGCGGTAGCCTGACCAATTTCATCTGTACCCGGCACCATCCACGGCAGAATGCCAACGCCATCCGGGAACACCACCAGGCACTCGGTGCTGCCTTCCCACAGCTTGCGGGTAATCAGCGCTGTATTGTTTTCCAGTACGTAGGTCAGAGCGATCAGGTTGGTGGCATGGCAGTGCATGATCACGCGGTCTTTACCGTTCGTCGCTTTAATGCGTTCGCAGTGAGAGAGGAAGTGAGCCGGCAGTTCAGAGGTCGGCACGGCCTCGTGGGTCAGGCCCCAGAGGATGTGGTAGCCCGCACCGTCGCTGTCTATTTGTACCACGCCCAAGTTTGCCGCGGGATCGAGCTGGACGTTACGGAAAAACTTACCGGAACCGGTGACGATAAACGGTGTGTTTGCCAGCAGCGGCATCGGCTGACTTAGCGCAATATAGCGTGGTTTTTCGTGGAAATCGGCGCTAAACGGCGCGATATCTGCTTCATCAAGACGCAGCGTCAGGTTGCCGCCATTACGCTCGTCCCAGCCTTTCAGCCACGCATCAGAAGTGGCTTTGATCATCCCCTGGACGAACCAGGAAGTCGTAATTTTTTGCATGTTCGGTGTTCCTGTTTATTGCCCGAACGTTATCGGGTCTTACGTAGGCCGGATAAGCGAAGCGCCATCCGGCAATCGTGTTTCATTTATTGCCGGATGGCGACGCGGGGCGTCTTATCCGGCCTACAAGCCTGGCGTCACGGTTAGCTACGTTTGCTCAAAATCTCTTTTTCATAAGCGCGCACGCTGTCCAGCCACTGGCTGCCCGCAGGCGTGTCGTGGCGCTGGCAATACATCTCCCAGACGGCCTGCCACGGCAGCGATTTTTGCTCTTCCAGCAGGGCCAGACGTGCGGTGTAGTCGCCGCTGGCTTCGAGCTGACGTAGTTGCTCGGTGGGTTCTAACAGCGCGCGCAGCAGGGCTTTTTTCATATTGCGGGTGCCGATCACCCACGCGGCGATGCGGTTAATGGAGGCGTCGAAGAAGTCGAGGCCAATGTGTACGCGGTCGAACAGGTTGTGGCGAACGATCTCGCTGGCAATCGCCTGAGTTTCATCATCCAGCAGCACCACGTGATCGCTGTCCCAGCGCACCGGACGGCTGACGTGCAGCAGCAGGCGTGGTACATACAGCATGGTGGCGGAAATTTTGTCGGAGATCACTTCAGTCGGATGGAAGTGGCCCGCATCCAGACACAGTGCGGTCTGGCGGCTGGTGGCGTAACCCATGTAGAACTCGTTAGAGCCCACGGTGTAGCTTTCCGCACCGATGCCAAACAGCTTGCTTTCGACGGCATCGATATGGTGCGCCGGGTCGAGTTTCTCGCTGATCACTTCGTCCAGTGCGTCCAGCAGACGCTGGCGCGGCGCTAAACGGTCAACGGTGATGTCTTTCATGCCATCCGGGATCCAGATGTTCATCACCGATGGTGTACCCAACTGCTCGCCAAAATACGCCGAGACGCGACGGCTGGCTTTGCAGTGATCGATCCAAAACTGGCGAATGGTGTCGTCGGCGTGCGCCAGCGTGAAACCGTCGGCGCTCAGCGGGTGTGAGAAGCAGGATGGGTTGAAATCCAGCCCTAACTGGTTCGCTTTCGCCCACTCCACCCAGTTTTTAAAGTGCTCAGGTTTGATTTGGTCGCGGGCAACCGGCGTATCAGATTCCAGATAGATCGCGTGCAAATTCAGACGTTTTGGACCAGGAATCAGGCTCAGCGCCTGCTCCAGATCGGCCCGCAGTTCGGTGGCGTTACGCGCTTTACCCGGATAGTTACCAGTAGCCTGAATTCCGCCAGTGAGCGAGCCTTCCGGGTTTTCGAAACCGGCGACGTCATCGCCTTGCCAGCAGTGCATGGAGACCGGCAGACGATCGAGCTGGCGTAAGGCCGCCTCGACATCAATACCTACCGCGGCGAAACGCAGTTTTGCCAGTTCCCAGGCTTGTTCAAGTTGAGTGGTCATGCGCAAAGCTCCTTTGTCTGTCGTAGTGATTGAAACTGCGCCTGGTAGCGGGCAATTTCACTTTCAGGATTGGGAATGAAGGTGGTCAGTTCGTAGTTGGCGCGCACCACCTGACGGAAATCATCGACGTTGTTCAGCTCGTCCAGCGTCATCAGCTGGATGCCAATATTGCCGAGCGTGGAGGCCTCAATCGGCCCGGACATCACGCGAATACCGCAGGCGTCCGCACACAGCTGGTTCAGTAAGGTGTTCTGGCAGCCGCCACCGACAATGTGCAGTTGGCTAAATGCTGCACCACGCAGTTGTGCCAGTTCTTGCAGGATGTCGGCGTACAGCAACGCCAGGCTGTCGAAGATACAGCGCGCCAGTTCGGCGTTTTGCAGGGGAACGGGTTGGCCTGATTCACGGCATGCTGCCTGAATTTCTGCACTCATATCGTCGGGGTTGATAAAGCGATCGTCGTTCGGGTTTATCAGGAACTGGCAGGCCGGCAGCGCTTGCGTTTGGCTGATAAGCGTTGGCAGGTCGGTAATCTGGCGCTCTTTTAATACGCGCTGGAGCAGCCATAGCCCCATGATATTTTTCAGGACACGGTAGCGTCCTTCCGCGCCGCCTTCGTTGGTAATATTCGCCGCCAGCGCCGCATCGTTGGTATACGGTGTTCTGCTCTCAAAGCCCATCAGCGACCAGGTCCCGGAAGAGAGATAGGCGCTGTTTTTGTCGGCCAGCGGAGAAGCAATGACCGCGCTGGCCGTGTCGTGACTGGCGACGGCGACAACCGGAATTTGGTTTTTCTGTGGGCAAATCCAGTGGCCGATCACGTTCCCTGGATGCGTCGGGCGACCAAACCAGGCTTTGTCTGCCCCGGTCCATGCCAGCAGTGTGTCATCCCAGTCGTCGGTATTGATATTGACGAGCTGGGTGGTGGTGGCGTTGGTGTATTCCCAGTTCATTTTGCCGGTCAGGCGAAAGCTGAAGTAGTCGGGGATCAGCAGGGCATGGGCCACCTGCGGGAGCAGTTCTGGCTGCTGTTCAACCAGCGCACGCAGTTGATACAGGGTGTTAAAGGGCAGAAACTGAATGCCGCTACGGCGGTAAATTTCACCTTTACCCGGCTGCTCCATCGCCTGCGCCATAATGCCAGTCGTGCGGCTGTCACGGTAAGAGACCGGCAGACCGACACGTTGACCGACGTTATCGATCAGAACGTAATCCACGCCCCAGGTATCAATGCCGATGCTGTCTATCCGAATGCCTTCATCGCAGACTTTTTTCAGGCCAAGACGAATATCGTTTTCCAGGCTGTCGATGTCCCAGGTGTCAAAACCGTCTGTTTTTTGCAGGCAGTTCATGAAGCGGTGGATTTCACGTAGCGTCAGGGAGCGGTGTTCACTGTCGTAACGCGCCAGCATTACGCGCCCACTGGATGCGCCGAGATCGACTGCGACACAATGGCGAAAAGTCATAGCGAGGTCCTTCTGAGTTTTATTGCACTCATTCTAAGAACCCCTGATAACGCGTACCTTCTTGACAGTGACAGCCACAATTAGCGGCTGGCAACATGGCAAAGGTGAACGTGACGCTGTTCACAATTTCTATTAATAGGACCTGTTTTAGCGGATGTGACGCCTTCCGCAATTCCCGATCTTTCCCGCCATTTCTTGAAGAATTGACCGTGTTTACGCACTTTGGCGTCAAAAATTTAAGGTGAGGGTGATAACCCTTAATTACTATTCAGCCATGTTCATTTGATCGGGAAGGATGTCATCATGACGGTATTGCATTGCGTGGATTTTTTTCCGACAGGTAAAGCGCCTGTGGCTATTGAACCGCGGCTTCCTCAACCTGCGTTTCCAGAGCATCATCATGATTTTCATGAAATTGTTGTGGTCGAACATGGAACGGGGATCCATGTGTTCAATGGGCAGCCTTACACCATCAGCGGCGGTACAGTGTGTTTCGTTCGCGATCATGACCGGCATTTATATGAACATACTGACAATCTGTGCCTGACCAATGTGTTGTATCGCTCCCCGGATGCGTTTCAATTTCTGGCTGGGCTGAATCAGCTTTTACCTCAGGAACAGAACGGGCAGTATCCCTCCCACTGGCGGGTGAATCAGGGGGTGTTGCAGCAGGTTCGACAACTGGTGGGGCAGATGGAAGCGCTCGGTGAGGGGATGGATACACCAACGGCGGCAAATCGCGAGATCCTGTTTATGCAGTTGCTGGTACTGCTGCGTAAAAGCAGCCTGATGGAAGCAGCGACCGATAACGACGCGCGGCTTAACCTCCTGATGGCGTGGCTGGAAGATAACTTTGCCGACGAGGTGTGTTGGGAGGCGCTGGCCGAGAAGTTTTCCCTCTCTTTGCGCACTCTGCATCGCCAACTCAAACAGCAAACCGGATTGACGCCGCAGCGCTACCTTAACCGCTTGCGTCTGATCAAGGCCCGGCATCTGCTTCGCCACAGTGATGACAGTGTGACAGACATCGCTTATCTCTGCGGATTCGGCGACAGTAACCACTTTTCGACGCTTTTTCGTCGTGAGTTCAAGTGGTCACCACGCGATATTCGTCAGGGGCGCGATCTCGTTGTGGCAAGCCGCCTCCAGTAACGCGAAAGCTATCAACGTTTTTTACCGCCGAATCTCAGATAATCATGTCCCTTAACGCCGGATGGTGGCTACGCCTTATCCGGCCTACGTGTCACGTAATCTGTAGGTCGGATAAGGCGTAGCCGCCATCCGACAGGGAATATTGTGATGGCGAATCATCTGGTCCTTCTGAAATCAGACTTCTTTGCGCATGAGCAGCAGGCTGTGGCCGTGGCTGACCGTTATCCGCAGGATGTCTTTGCTGAGCATACCCACGAGTTTTGCGAGCTGGTTATGGTCTGGCGCGGTAATGGTCTGCATGTCCTTAACGATCGCCCGTACCGGATAACCCGTGGCGATCTGTTTTACATTCGCGCCGAAGATAAACACTCCTACACCTCTGTGAACGACCTGGTGTTGCAAAATATCATCTACTGCCCGGAGCGGTTGACGCTGAATGTTGACTGGCAAGGGGCGATCCCCGGATTTAACGGTACGCCGAGGCAGCCGCATTGGCGACTCGGCAGCGTTGGCATGAGCCAGGTCCGACAGGTGATAAGCCAGCTTGAACATGAAAGTAATCAACGTGATGCACAGGCTTTTACCATGGCTGAGCTGCTGTTCGGGCAGCTGGTGACACACCTTAAGCGGCATCGTTATGCCACGGATACGCTCCCGGCGACCTCCAGTGAAACGCTGTTGGATAAACTGATCACCGCGTTAGCCGGTAGCCATGAGCATGCGTTTGAACTGGATACGTTTTGCGAGCGCGAACAATGCAGCGAGCGCGTTTTGCGCCAGCAGTTTCGCAGCCAGACCGGGATGACCATCAACCAGTATCTCCGCCAGGTGCGGGTTTGCCATGCGCAGTATCTGCTCAAACATAGTCGGTTGATGATTAGCGAGATTTCCATGCGCTGCGGCTTTGAGGACAGTAACTACTTTTCGGTGGTATTTACGCGGGAAACCGGGATGACGCCGAGCCAGTGGCGTCATCTCAGTACTCAGCATGCTTAGCTGGCCATTCCCAGACCGACAATGTTTGCCGCGACAATGATCACTACGCAGCCGAGGCTTAACACGCTGACCGGACGACGACCCGCGTTTTTCCACTCTTTCAATACCAGACCGACAATCCCGCCGCACAAAACATAGAAGCTCATGTGCAGCATCCAGCTTACATAGTCATACTGCGCCGGAATACGTGCGTGGCCCCAGGCGTAGAAGAAGAATTGTAGATACCACATCAAGCCACCAAGCGCAGAGAGCAGCACGTTGGTGATAATCAGCGGTTTGGCTAACGAGAAGTCGGCTTTTATCGACAAGTTCTTCACTTTTGCCAGACGAATGAAGCAGAAGCCCAGGTTAACAAGCGCGCCACCGCCCATAATGACCACATAGCTAGGCAGGGCGACATACAGCGGATCGACGCCCAACGCGGCGGCGGCATCGTGCATCGGTTTCGCCGCGTTCATCGCAAAGGACATCCCGGCGGAGAAAATACCGCACATGACGGCCAGAACCAGACCTTTTTTCAGGTTGAAATCTTCCGCTTTGATGCCCATTTTTCGTTCTTTTAACTGACCGGCACGGGTAACAATGCCCACGCCAATCAGCGCGACCAGTACGCCAAGCAGCGTCATGCGGCCACCAGAGGTATTGATCAGTACATCAAAATTGCCGTTGATAATCGGGGTCATCAGCGTGCCGACAATCAGCGTAATACCTATCGCAATCCCGATACCCATCGACATACCGAGATAGCGCATGGTCAGGCCATAGTTGATATTGCCAATCCCCCACATTGCACCAAACAGAAATACCGGCGCCAGCGTGGAGAGGCTGAAGGAGCTGAAGTAGGCCCAGAAATCGGGAAGTAACATGGCGCTGATGGTCCACGGCAGGATTATCCAGGAGACGATCCCGCCAACCGACCACATCGTTTCCCATGACCAATGTTTGACTTGCTTGAACGGGGCATAGAAGCAGGCGGCACTGGCTGCCCCTATCAAATGCCAAAAGATACCCATCGTAATCGCGTTACTCATGACTTAATCCTCGTTATTTTTTATCGTCGGTAATGACCCCTCCGACCTAACGAGTTTAAAAATTACGCAGGTGGTTAACCTTTTGACGATTGCCGCCCTTTTGCGCATGTTGGCAATTATCACGTTAAGTGGGTGATTCGGCTCACATCTTTAACAATGGGTTTGATTCATTAAAACCCTGTAAAAAGTACGGCATTGATAATCATTTTCAATATCATTTAATTAACTATAATGACCCAACTGCTTACGCGGCGTTAACACTGGCCGCCCGACAATACTGGAGATGATTATGAGTTATACACTGCCATCCCTGCCGTACGCTTATGATGCCCTTGAACCGCACTTCGATAAGCAGACGATGGAAATCCACCACACCAAACACCACCAGGCTTACGTAAACAACGCCAACGCTGCGCTGGAAAGCCTGCCTGAATTCGCCAGCCTGTCCGTTGAAGAGCTGATCACCAAACTGGATCAACTGCCAGCAGACAAGAAAACCGTACTGCGTAACAACGCGGGCGGTCACGCTAACCACAGCCTGTTCTGGAAAGGCCTGAAAACCGGTACTACGCTGCAGGGCGACCTGAAAGCGGCTATCGAACGTGACTTCGGCTCCGTTGACAACTTCAAAGCTGAATTTGAAAAAGCAGCGGCAACCCGCTTTGGCTCCGGCTGGGCGTGGCTGGTTCTGAAAGGTGACAAACTGGCTGTTGTTTCCACCGCCAACCAGGATTCCCCGCTGATGGGTGAAGCTATCTCTGGCGCTTCCGGTTTCCCAATCGTGGGCCTGGACGTTTGGGAACACGCTTACTACCTGAAATTCCAGAACCGTCGCCCGGACTACATCAAAGAGTTCTGGAACGTGGTGAACTGGGACGAAGCTGCCGCGCGTTTCGCAGCAAAAAAATAAGTTCTACGCTTTAACGAAGCCCTGCAAGCGATGCTTGTGGGGTTTTTTTGTGATCAAACTCAATATAAAAACAATGATCCACTTAAATTGAAACAAGGTTTTATTATGCGAGTGGGATCACTTTTATAGTCTCTATGAATGTCTATCTTCTTTTCATCAAGACGGGCGCATCTCAAAGCAAGATGCAATCGCCCATAAAAATTGCCCCATTTTTATGTCTACAGGTGATGGAAATGCAGATCAAACGTACGATAGAGAAAATCCCAGGCGGTATGATGCTGGTGCCGCTTTTCCTGGGCGCGTTGTGTCACACCTTTTCCCCCGGCGCCGGGAAATATTTCGGCTCTTTTACCAACGGTATGATCACCGGTACGGTGCCTATCCTGGCAGTCTGGTTCTTTTGCATGGGGGCGTCGATCAAGCTAAGCGCCACCGGCACCGTGCTGCGCAAATCAGGTACGTTAGTCATAACCAAGATTCTGGTGGCGTGGGTGGTTGCAGCGATTGCTTCACGCATTCTGCCGGAACATGGTGTAGAGGTCGGATTCTTCGCTGGGTTGTCTACGCTGGCGCTGGTGGCCGCGATGGATATGACCAACGGCGGGCTGTATGCCTCGATTATGCAGCAGTACGGCACCAAAGAAGAGGCCGGGGCGTTTGTCCTGATGTCGCTGGAGTCTGGCCCGCTGATGACCATGGTGATTCTGGGAACCGCCGGGATCGCGTCGTTTGAACCACACGTATTTGTTGGTGCGGTATTGCCGTTCCTGATTGGCTTTGCGCTGGGGAATCTGGACCCTGAACTGCGGGAGTTCTTCAGCAAAGCGGTGCAGACGCTGATCCCGTTCTTTGCCTTCGCATTAGGTAACACCATTGATTTGAGCGTGATTGCGCAGACCGGCGTGCTGGGTATTCTGCTGGGCGTGGCGGTGATTATCATCACTGGTATTCCATTGATTATCGCCGATAAACTGATTGGTGGTGGCGATGGTACGGCGGGGATTGCCGCTTCCAGTTCTGCGGGGGCGGCGGTTGCTACGCCTGTGCTGATTGCTGAAATGGTTCCGGCATTTAAACCGATGGCACCGGCAGCAACTTCCCTGGTCGCCACGTCGGTGATTGTGACCTCCATTCTGGTGCCGATTATCACGTCTATCTGGTCGAAAAGGGCCAAAGCAAGGGCGGCAGAAATTGATATTCGTGGCACCGTGAAGTAAGTCTCTTAAGCCGGATGGTCTGCACCATCCGGCTTAATTATTTACCCTTTGACGACAAACACCTCATCGATTGTTCGACACTCACTCTCGTTCAACTCTCCACCGGCATTACGTGACACGCTGGTACAATAGCCAAACTTACGCGATACCACGGTTTTGATGGTGGTGACAAAATCTTCGCCGATGGCATAGATGGACATGTAGGTGCCAATCTGGTCCTGAATATCGCGAAGCGCTGCCAGGTCGCCCTGTTTAAACGCTTCCCGCGCGCTGACAAACAGTTCCGGCATGACGTTGTTCAACCCTGAAATTATCCCCGCGCCACCTGCTAACAGGTTGGGAATGTAGTATTCGTCATAGCCGGACAGCACGGCAAAATCCTCCCGCACGGCGCGGGTGGTCTGAATCATACTGCGGGTATGGGACTGGCAGTCGACGGTGTCTTTAATGCCAGCGAAATTCGGGAACTCGGCGGCGAGGGTGGCTACCAGTTCGGGGGTTAAATCGCAGCCGGTGCGTGCCGGGAAGTTATAAGCAAACCATTTGCCGCTGAGTGTCTGCCCCAACTGACGGAAGTAGCTCAGCAGCTGTTTCGCCGTTTGTCCGTAGTAGTAGGGCGGCAGGATCATCACGGCATCGTAACCTGAGCGATACGCTTCCTGCGCCATCAATAAAACATCATTCTGGCAGGTGGATGAGACGTTGGCGACCATCTTCAGCGAGCTCATGGCCCGGGCCTCGCGGATCAGCAGCAGCCTTTCTTCAAGCGTGAAGGAGGCAAATTCCCCGATGCTGCCCATCAGCAAAATCACGTCGATTTTGGCCTCGGTAAGGCGTTTGAGATGCTGGCTTAGACCGTTGAGATCGATCTTGCCATCATTGTCCATTGGCGTAATGGAAGGACACCAGACGCCAGCAAATTGCGATTGACCAGTCACGTTGTCGACTCCTTATTTGAAATGACGTTTCAAAACCAGATTACATTGATAGCATGTGTCCCTAAGTTTCATGTGAACCGTGCTCTCATTTTGAGCGACTGGGGTAAAATAAATGTGGTGTAATGGGGGAAATTTATCGGGAGAGGGAACAGATGCGATATCCGGTCGATGTTTTTACGGGCAAAGTTCGGGACTACACGGGAAGCCGTCCCAGCGCGATTGCTAAAGTCCAGATTGACGGTGAGTTGATGCTGACCGAACTGGGGCTGACGGGGGATGAACAAGCGGAAACGAAAATTCACGGCGGGCCGGATCGCGCGCTGTGTCACTATCCGCGTGAACACTATCAGCACTGGAGACAAGCGTTTCCGGAGCAGGCGGAGCTATTTGTCGCCCCCGCGTTTGGTGAGAACCTCTCTACTGAGGGGCTGACTGAAGATAATGTGTATATTGGCGACATTTTCCAGTGGGGAGAGGCGCTGATTCAGGTCACGCAGCCGCGCTCGCCGTGCTTTAAGCTGAATTTCCATTTTGGCATCAGCGATATGGCCAGCCAGATGCAGGATGCGGGCAAGACGGGCTGGCTGTGTAGCGTCATCGCGGCTGGTCAGGTGTCAGCAGACGCGCCGTTGATCCTGGCGTCACGCGTGAGCGACGTCAGCGTGGGGGAGGCTATTGCTATCGCCTGGCATATGCCGTTTGATGATTCACAATATCACCGTTTACTGTCGGCTGCTGGGTTATCAAAAAGCTGGACCAGAACGATGCAAAAGCGCCGTTTAAGCGGCAAGATCGAAGACAATTCCCGCCGTTTGTGGGGAAAATAAACCTACCTTCATCTGGCAATTAAATCAGGTGGCGACACCTGATTTACCTCTCCCCGTGGTTCATCCCCCTGCGTACCAAACCGGGCAAAAACCTGACGGTCACGGTTTGCTTCAAAGCCATTCTTGATACCTGGTCCACAAAAAGAAACTCTGCGTTGAAAAAAAACTTGAGTATTTCCTGCACTCAAATATCTTAGCTTCAAATTGGTTTAAACCAGATGAGCGAAATGAAAAAGAAAAACAATGTTGATGTGCTCAGGGAGCGCTTTGAAAGCTGGTTAAACGAGAAGAATTTACCAGCGGGGTCCAAATTGCCTTCGGAAAGGGAGTTATGTGAGCTGCTGGATGCAAAGCGTATGACCTTACGTCAGGTTCTGATTGAGCTTGAGATCGATGCGCGTATTTTCCGTAAGAACCGCAGTGGTTGGTTTATTTCGTCGAAGCGATTTATTTATAACCCTAAATCACTTTCCAGCTTCAATGCTGAAGCCTGTGCTCAGGGACGTAAGCCTTTTTGGGATTATTTAACCAAAGAAACCATTGATACAGTCCCACACCATGTTGAGGATGTTTTTCTCTCTTCGGGCGATCGTTATCTGATTACCGGTTGGTGCGGTCTTGATTCACATAAAGTGTTTTACCATGAATCCTATATTGATGCCGATGTTGCGCCAGGATTCATTAATAAATTGGGCAATCAGTCTTTTGCCAGCGTCTGGGAAGATGCATTTGGCCATGTTTTAAATATCAAAGAAATGGTTTTTAAACCGGTCAATATGCCAGAAGTGGCCTGCAAAGAGCTGGGTGTTGCGCCTAATACGTATGGAATTTTAGTAGAAAAACATCGGGCTACCCGAGATAAAAAAGTGGTTCAGGTTGATTTCGAATACTGGAGACTTGAATCAGTGGAACTTGTTATTCGCGATGAATGAGAAAAATAATGGGAAAATGTAACCAAGAACTTCTTGCGGAACGCGCGAGAAATATACCGCTGTACCTACATGCTTATGCTTTTCATCTGAATATGCGCTACGAGAGAGTCCTGCCGGGGGATCTTCTGGATATTGCGCATCAGCAAAAATTGAAGGGTGTAAAAATACATGTTGAGGATGGTGAGTCCCAATCACTGCAGAAACTGAACGATCAGCAGCTACACGATTTTAAAGAGAAGGCCAAAAAATATAATCTGGATGTGCATATCGAAACAAGCGCATCGGATAAGGCGACATTGACGGATGCCATCCGTATTGCTGTTGCTACTGGTGCAACTTCAGTGCGTTTCTACCCGCGTTATGAAGGGCATCTCAACGATGTTATGGCGAAGATTGCCAATGATATTGCATGGCTGTCTCAGTATGACGATTGCGGACTAAGCTTTACTATCGAACAGCATGAAGATCTGCAAGGCCATGAGCTGGTGACGCTGGTTAACAATAGCGGGATGAAAAATCTCTCTATTCTGTTTGATTTTGGCAACATGATTAATGCTAATGAACAGCCGCTTTCTGCGTTAGAGGTTATGTCTCCTCTGATCACTCAGGTGCATATCAAAGACGCAAAAATTATCAAAGAAGGTAAAGGCTGGGGGCATGAGGCTTGTCGTTCAGGACACGGCGATTTACCCATGGAAGAAATGCTTAAGGCATTATTACTTTTAGGTGAAGATAAACCGCAAGTACATGCTTTTGGCCTGGAAGAAGAAGTTGAATATTATGCCCCTGCATTTCGCTTCGACGATGAGGGTGATAATCCATGGATCCCATGGCGCGATGCAAGTTATACGCCGCTGCCTGACAGCAACATGATTGATGCGCGATTGGCGCAGGAAAAAGAACATGCTCTTGCCCAAATAAAATACATTCGTGATATATGTGACAAGTTTATAGGCAATTAATTAGTTTTCTTAAAATATTATTAAATGCGGAAAGGATTATGAAAATAATCCCCTGGCTTTATTAATTATACAATTTAATTTAGATATTTCTCTCAACAAGCAATGAGGGTTTAATCATGTTCATGAATAAATGGGCAAGGCTCTGTTTTTTGATTTTAGGCGGCGGCACGATATTCAAGCTTTCAAGTATGAAAGATGTTTTCTATGTGCCAATGCAGAATGACTGGGGTTTAACTAATACGCAAATTGGGTTGAGCTTTACGGTTTATACGATTGTTCAGACAACCGGACTTTTTCTTTCTCTCTATATCGCAGATCGTTACTCCAAGAAAATATTATTACCGTTCGGTCTGATTGGCGTTGGGTTATGTGGCTTATATCTGGCAACGCTACCGTCATTTACTGGTTATCTCATTTGCTTTGCCGCGATGGCTTTCTTTGCCGATGTGGTTTATTGGCCGGTATTGCTGAAAGCCGTTCGTTTGCTGGGAACGAAAGAAGAACAAGGACGCATGTTCGGCTTTTTAGAAGCCGGACGTGGCGTGGTGGATGTTATCGTTGCATCTGGCGCTCTGTTTGTCTTCGTTCAGTTTGGTGAAGGTAAAGCGGGGATGCAGGCGGGCCTGTTGTTCTATACGGTAATTACGCTTGTGGCAGGTATTGTGACGTACTTTATTGTCGATGATGACAAAGTGAAAGGCGGCGAGAAAACCAGTGCCAACATGGAAGTGTTAAAGGGTATCAAACATGTTTTGTCCTGCCCTAATGTTTGGCTGGCTTCTTTAGGTATTTTCTTCGTTTATGCCGCGTACTGTGGACTGACTTACTTTATTCCGTTCTTAAAAGATATCTATATGCTGCCGGTAGCTCTCGTCGGTGCGTACGGCATCATCAACCAGTATGCGTTAAAAATGGTAGGTGGGCCGATTGGTGGAATGTTGGCAGATAAAGTTGCTAAATCACCGACAGTGTATCTGAAGTGGACGTTCCTGATCTCTGCTGTGGCGATGCTTGTGTTCATGCAGTTACCGCATCAAACAATGAACGTGTATATCGGTATGGCGGCGACATTAGGGTTCGGAGCGATTATCTTCTCACAGCGCGCCATTTTCTTCGCGCCGATGGATGAGATCGGTACCCCACGTGAGTATGCGGGCTCGGCAATGGCATTTGGTTGCATCATCGGTTATATGCCAGCGATGTTTGCGTACACGTTGTACGGCTATTTGCTGGATACCAATAGCGGCATCACTGGCTACAACTATGTCTTTAGCGTGATGATTGCGTTCAGCTTAATGGGCTTTATCTGTTCGACAATTCTGGTGAAGCGGATTAAAAAGCAAAAGCTAGCGGCTGCGGCAGCATAACGTGAGTGCTTCCCCGGCAATAAATGACCGGGGAAGCCTGTTAAGCGCGTTTATACAGCGGTAACCAAATCACCAGCCGTAAACCACCCAGCGGGCTGTCTTCGGCCTTCACCCAGCCACGATGCTGCTGGATCGCGGTTTCCACAATCGCCAGACCCAGACCTGTTCCGCCAGACTCGCGATCGCGCGCCTCATCGGTACGATAGAACGGACGGAAAATCTGTTCTCTGTCTTCAGGGCTAACGCCAGGGCCATCGTCGTCCACGGTGATGGTAATCCCGTCGATATCCACCGCGAAGCCAACTTCAATCTTCGTATGTGAATAGCGCAGGGCATTGCGCACAATGTTTTCCAGCGCACTTTCCAACGCATTTGGGTTACCGTACAGCGGCCACGGACCCGGCGGGAAATTCACCGTGAGTGATTTACCCATCTGCTCAGCTTCAAAGGCGGCGTTATCCAACACTTCACCCCAAAGCTGATTAGCTTTCACTGTTTCGCTGACCAGCGCGTTTTTCTGCTGATTACGTGACATCACCAGCAGGTCGTTGATCATGCTGTCCAGTCGGTGAGCTTCTGTTTCAATGCGCTCCAGCTCTTTGCTCTCACCGCTACGACGGCGCAGCAGAGCGGTGCCCAGTTGCAGACGCGTTAGCGGTGTTCTCAGCTCGTGAGAGATGTCCGACAGCAGGCGTTGCTGTGTGGTCATCATCCGTTCCAATGCCGTCACCATCTGGTTAAAGCTTGCGCCTGCCGCCAGGAACTCCTGCGGACCGGCTTCCAGCTCTGGATGCTGACGCAGGTTACCCTGAGCTACTTCATCCGCCGCGTTTTTCAACTTACGCGCCGGTTTCGCCAGACTCCAGGCAAGCCAAAGCAATAGCGGTGAGCTGACTAACATGGTGACGATCAGCAACAACAGCGGTCGGTCGAACAGCAGGTTGATAAAGTCAGATTGTGAGCTGCTGGCAGGTCGTATGAGATACAGCTGGTAGTTATCTTCACCGTCTCTGACGGAGAAAGGCCCGACCATCTCAACGCGACCGTATTTTTTCTTTTGCGGATGGTCGGCGTTATCGGCCTGACCAATAAAGTTACGAATGATCTGCATTTCGTTGCGTTCTGCGCCGATCACGCGTCCTTCCGTCGTAACAAGTAATAGCCGCTGTCCTGGCGGCGCCCACTTGTCTATCGCCCGAAACAAGCGACGCCACCACATCAAATCGTTGGGTGGATCGTTCGCCAGTTCAGCTTCAACATGTTGCTCAATCATTAACCCCTGGCGCTGCTCGCTGTCCAGTAGCTCGGTCATCTGGCGTGAGTCGAGCTTGGGTAACATCAGTACCAACATCAACACCAGTGCCAGCGTCAACCAGAAGATGGCAAAGATGCGTGCGGTTAAGCTCCCTATCATGAAGCGGAGACCATCAGGTAGCCGCGACCACGCAGGGTTTTAAACCACGGGTGTCCGTCTTTACGCTCTGGCAGCTTACGACGCAGGTTCGAGATATGCATGTCGATCGCGCGATCGAAAGGCGTCAGGCGTTTGCCCAGCACTTCCTGGCTCAGGTGCTCACGCGAAACCACCTGACCGAGATGCTGAGCCAGCAAATAGAGCAGGGTGAATTCGGTGCCGGTTAGCTCCAGAATTTGCCCGTCAAAGCTGGCTTCCTGGCGACCCGGATTAAGGCTTAACGCATCTACTTCCAGCGTCGGCGAGCCGTTATCGCTGTTCTGCTGCTGTTCGCTCCAGTGTGAGCGACGTAGAATAGCGCGGATGCGCGCGACCAGTTCACGGTCGTTAAACGGTTTAGGTAAATAGTCGTCCGCGCCCAGCTCAAGGCCAAGTACGCGATCCAATTCGCTGCCGCGAGCGGTCAGCATGATTACAGGTGTCTGGTGTGTCTGACGAAGTGCTTTCAGCGTATCAATGCCGTTTTTCTTCGGCATCATGACGTCGAGCAAAAGTAAATCGATGCTGTCATCCAGAAGCTCAAGCGCCTGTTCCCCATCATAGGCAACCAGCACATCGAAACCTTCCATTTCGAGCAACTCCTTTAACAGGGAAGTCAGCTCTCGGTCATCATCAACTAACAGGATTTTATTCATTGTTTACGTACCTCCGAGGCAGAAATTACGTCATCAGGCGTCGCTAATCTATGACTTTACGTTGTTTTACACCCCCTGACGCATGTTTGCAGCCCGAATCGTAAACTGTCTCTCGTTGAATCGCGACAGAAAAGATTTTGGGAGCAAGTGATGGGCAAAGTTACCGCTGCCGTCATGGCCTCAACGCTGGCACTCAGTACATTTAGCCATGCAGCTGAAGTCGTCACAGGCGATCACTGGCACCTGGGTGAAGGCTCATCGCAACGCAGCGTTCAGAGCCACATGTTTGACGGTATCAGTTTAACCGAACATCAACGTCAACAGATGCGAGATTTAATGCAGCAGGCAAGACACGAACAGCCTCCTGTTAATGTTAGCGAAATGGAGACAATGCATCGCCTTGTCACCGCAGAGAAATTTGATGAAAGCGCAGTGCGCGCTCAGGCAGAAAGAATGGCGCAAGAACAGGTTGCCCGCCAGGTTGAAATAGCCAGGATCCGCAACCAGATGTATCGCCTGTTAACGCCAGAGCAGCAAGCGGTTTTAAATGAGAAACATGAACAACGAATGGAGCAACTGCGCGATGTAGCGCACTGGAAAAAAAGCTCATCGTTGAATTTATTGAGTAGTAGCAACTCACGTTCCCAGTAGTAACCCTGTTTTCCTTGCCATAGACACCATCCCTGTCTTCCCCCACATGATGTGGGGGTTTTTTTTTGCCCAAAATTTGTCCCTCGGTTATTGCCTGACTGTTTTACTTCATCCGTTATACTAGCGGCATATCCTGGCAGGAGTGTTTATGAATCAAACCTATGGGCGGCTGGTGAGCAGGGCGGCAATCGCGGCGACCGTGATGGCATCGCTGTTACTTTTGATCAAAATTTTCGCGTGGTGGTACACCGGATCGGTCAGTATTCTGGCTGCACTGGTGGATTCTCTGGTGGACATCGCGGCGTCGTTAACCAACCTGTTGGTGGTGCGCTATTCGCTGCAACCGGCCGATGATGAGCATACGTTCGGACACGGAAAAGCGGAATCGCTGGCGGCGTTGGCGCAAAGCATGTTTATTTCTGGTTCGGCGCTGTTTTTATTCCTGACCGGGATTCAGCATCTCATCCAACCCACGCCGATGAAAGATCCTGGCGTTGGAGTGGTTGTCACCATCATTGCGTTAGTGTGTACAATCATTCTGGTCTCGTTTCAGCGCTGGGTAGTGAAGCGCACGCAAAGTCAGGCCGTTCGGGCAGATATGCTTCATTATCAGTCTGATGTTATGATGAACGGTGCGATTCTCATTGCGCTCGGGCTGGCATGGTATGGCTGGCATCGTGCAGATGCCTTGTTTGCGCTCGGGATTGGCATCTATATTTTATATAGCGCATTACGCATGGGGTATGAGGCAGTGCAATCTTTGCTGGATCGCGCTTTACCCGATGAGGAACGTCAGGAAATTATTGATATCGTGACGTCATGGCCTGGAGTCAGCGGCGCTCACGATCTTCGCACGCGGCAGTCAGGGCCGACCCGCTTTATTCAGATTCATTTGGAAATGGAAGATAATCTGCCGCTCGTTCAGGCGCATTTAGTGGCTGAACAGGTTGAGCAGGCAATTTTACGGCGTTTCCCGGGATCGGATGTCATCATTCATCAGGATCCCTGTTCAGTCGTACCCAAGGAAGGCAAGATGTTTGAGCTTTCATAATTCGTTGTAAAAAAAGTGAACCGGGCCAGCATTTTGTGTATAAATTACCACCATTTGGCCTGACCTGAATCAATTCAGCAGGAAGTGATTGTTATACTATCTGCATATTCGTTGGATCGTTTCGATATGCGGAATCGACTTCCGGCAGCAGATTTCATTTTGCATTCCAAAGTTCAGAGGTAGTCATGATTAAGAAAATCGGTGTGTTGACAAGCGGCGGTGATGCGCCGGGCATGAACGCAGCAATCCGTGGTGTTGTACGTGCAGCGTTGACGGAAGGGCTGGAAGTCATGGGGATCCATGATGGCTACCTGGGTTTGTATGAAGACCGTATGGTCCAGCTTGACCGCTACAGCGTGTCCGACATGATCAACCGTGGCGGTACTTTCCTCGGTTCTGCTCGCTTCCCGGAATTCCGTGATGAAAACGTACGTGCGGTGGCGATCGAAAACCTGAAGAAGCGTGGCATCGACGCCCTGGTTGTTATCGGGGGTGACGGTTCTTACATGGGTGCAAAACGCCTGACCGAAATGGGCTTCCCATGCATCGGTCTGCCGGGCACTATCGATAACGATATCAAAGGTACCGACTACACCATCGGTTACTTCACCGCTCTGGGTACCGTTGTCGAAGCGATTGACCGCCTGCGTGATACCTCTTCTTCTCACCAGCGTATTTCTATCGTTGAAGTGATGGGCCGCTACTGTGGTGACCTGACCCTGGCAGCAGCGATTGCCGGTGGCTGTGAGTTCGTGGTGGTTCCGGAAGTGGAATTCAGCCGTGACGATTTGGTTACTGAAATCAAAGCGGGCATCGCGAAAGGTAAAAAACACGCAATCGTAGCGATCACTGAACACATGTGTGACGTTGACGAACTGGCACATTACATTGAGAAAGAAACGGGTCGTGAAACGCGTGCAACCGTACTGGGTCACATTCAGCGTGGTGGTTCCCCGGTTCCTTACGACCGTATCCTGGCATCCCGTATGGGCGCCTATGCCATTGAACTTCTGCTGGAAGGTCACGGCGGTCGCTGCGTAGGTATTCAGAACGAGCAGCTGGTTCACCACGACATCATCGACGCTATCGAAAACATGAAGCGTCCGTTCAAAGGTGACTGGCTGGACTGCGCGAAAAAACTGTACTAATTGCAATTGCCGGATGGCGGCTTGCGCCTTATCCGGCCTACATGATGCAAATCGTAGGCCTGATAAGCGTAGCGCCATCAGGCAAAAACTCGACTCCATATATTCCCCCAAGTTATAGCAAATCTTTTTTTATTCTTTAATGTTTGGATGCCTTTCTGGCACGCTTTGCTCATCACAACACTACCTAAGAGAGCTGGGCGATGAACAAATGGGGCGTAGGGTTAACATTATTGCTGGCATCGACCAGCGTTCTGGCAAAGGATATTCAGTTACTTAACGTATCGTACGATCCAACGCGTGAATTGTACGAGCAGTACAATAAGGCCTTCAGCGCGCACTGGAAGCAGGAAACGGGCGACAACGTTGTGATCCGCCAGTCGCACGGCGGTTCGGGTAAACAGGCGACTTCCGTCATCAACGGCATTGAAGCCGATGTTGTGACGCTGGCACTGGCTTACGACGTGGATGCCATTGCTGAACGTGGCCGTATCGATAAAAACTGGATTAAACGCCTGCCGGATAATTCTGCGCCTTACACCTCCACCATCGTGTTCCTGGTCCGCAAAGGCAATCCCAAACAAATTCATGACTGGAACGATTTAATCAAACCGGGCGTGTCGGTCATTACGCCAAACCCGAAAAGCTCCGGCGGAGCTCGCTGGAACTATCTGGCGGCATGGGGCTATGCCCTGCACCACAACAACAACGATCAGGCCAAGGCACAAGACTTTGTGAAGGCCCTGTATAAAAACGTTGAGGTACTCGATTCTGGCGCACGTGGCTCAACCAATACCTTCGTTGAACGTGGTATCGGTGATGTGCTGATTGCCTGGGAAAACGAAGCGCTGTTGGCAACGAACGAGCTGGGCAAAGATAAATTCGAGATAGTGACCCCGAGTGAATCTATTCTCGCGGAGCCGACCGTATCCGTGGTTGATAAAGTGGTGGAAAAGAAAGATACCAAAGCGGTGGCGGAAGCTTACCTGAAGTATCTCTACTCGCCGGAAGGTCAGGAGATAGCAGCGAAAAACTTCTACCGTCCACGTGATGCAGAAGTCGCGAAGAAATACGAAAACGCATTTCCGAAGCTGAAGCTGTTCACTATCGACGAAGAGTTTGGCGGCTGGACGAAAGCGCAGAAAGAGCACTTCTCTAACGGCGGTACGTTCGACCAAATCAGTAAACGATAAATAAGTCTGTGATTTACCGACCCGGTGGCCTAACGCGACCGGGTTTTTTATTTGTCATGGTTTTGCGTTACTCTTGCCCTTCAATGGGATACAGGAAACGCGTAATGAAAAAAGCAGGCTATCTTTTACTGGCGGTGATTGTGGTCGCCGCCGCTGCAGGTATCGGGTACTGGAAATTCACCGGCAACCCGGACGCATTACGCCAGATCGTTCTTCAGCAATGCCTGCCGCACCAGTTGCAGCAGCAGGACCCCGCCCCATGCGCTGAAGTAAAGCCGGATGCCGGATATGTGGTGTTCAAAGACCGTAACGGCCCACTGCAATATCTGTTGATGCCTACCTGGCGGATCAACGGTACGGAAAGTCCGCTGCTGTTGAAATCAGGCACGCCGAACTTTTTCTGGCTGGCCTGGCAGGCGCGTAGCTTTATGAGCCAAAAATACGGCCAGGAAATCCCTGACAAAGCAGTCTCTCTGACCATTAACTCTCGTAGCGGGCGTACGCAAAATCACCTGCATATTCATATCTCCTGCCTGCGAATCGATGTCAGAAAGCAGCTGGATGACAACCTGGCGAAAATCAGCACCCGCTGGCTACCATTACCGGGTGGGCTGCGCGGTCATGAATATCTGGCACGTCGCGTCACGGAAAATGAACTGGCACAACGCAGCCCGTTTATGATGCTGGCGGAAGAGGTGCCGGATGCGCGTGAGCATATGGGCAGCTATGCGTTGGCGATGGTGCGCCAGAGCGACGAATCCTTTGTCCTGCTGGCTACTCAGCGCAATCTGCTGGCTCTGAATCTCGCCTCCGCTGAGGAAATTCAGGATCATCAATGTGATATTCTGCGTTAACCCCACCTAATCTGGCGTTTACTCCGCATGCCTGTCCCCGTATTCTTGTTGAAAAAAACAACAGGAGACAGGCATGTCGCTCTGGCTTACACACCCTCTGTTTATCCCCTCTCTGGTGGTTGGTATCACCATTCTGCTCTGGGCTACGTCGCTGCTGCCGGAGTTTATAACGGCGCTGCTGTTCTTTGCCGTGGCGATGGTGGCCAAAATCGCGCCACCGGATGTGATTTTTGGCGGCTTTGCGTCCTCCGCGTTCTGGCTGGTATTTAGCGGCTTTGTACTGGGTATCGCGATTCGTAAAACGGGGCTGGCGGACAGGGCGGCGAGGGCGCTGTCATCGAGGTTGACTGATTCCTGGCCGTTAATGGTGGCGAGCGTAGTGCTGCTGAGTTACGCGCTGGCATTTGTAATGCCATCCAACATGGGCCGCATTGCGCTGCTGATGCCGATCGTCGCGGCGATGGCGAAACGGGCTGGAATTAACGACGGCACGCGTGCCTGGTATGGTCTGGCACTGGCCGTCGGGTTTGGGACGTTCCAGCTTTCTGCGACGATTTTACCCGCTAACGTACCGAATCTGGTGATGAGCGGCGCGGCGGAAGGCTCTTACGGCATCCACCTCAATTATCTTCCCTATTTGCTGCTGCATACGCCGGTTCTGGGTTGGCTTAAAGGCGCGGTGCTCATTGTGCTTATCTGCTGGTTGTTCCCTGGCAAGCCGCATGCGCCGCGCGATCTCACGCCGCCGGAGCCGATGAGCCGGGATGAAAAACGTCTGGCCTGGATGTTAGCGGTGGTGCTGTTCTTGTGGGTAAGCGAAAGCTGGCACGGCATTGGCCCCGCGTGGACCGGGCTGGCGGCGGCAGTTATCACATTGCTACCACGGGTTGGCTTTATCAATGGCGACGAGTTTTCCACTGGGGTCAACATTCGTACCTGTATTTATGTGGCGGGTATTCTGGGGCTGGCGATCACCGTCACGCAAACCGGTATTGGTAGCGCTGTTGGCGAAGCGCTGTTACAGGTGATGCCGCTGGATGCGGAAAAGCCGTTTACCAGTTTCCTCGCGCTGACCGGTATTACCACTGCGCTTAATTTTATTATGACGGCGAACGGTGTTCCGGCGCTGTATACCACGTTGGCGCAAAGTTTTGCCGATGCGACGGGATTCCCTCTGCTGTCGGTGATTATGATCCAGGTGCTGGGTTATTCAACGCCACTGTTGCCGTATCAGGCTTCACCGATCGTAGTGGCGATGGCGCTCGGGAAAGTACCTGCAAGGGCGGGGATGCTGCTGTGTATCGCACTGGCGGCGGCAACGTATTTGATTCTTCTGCCGCTGGATTACGCCTGGTTTACGGTGTTAGGAAAACTGTAGATGTATCAAAATGTTAATTTTATGTTTTGTGAGTGAGTGAATTGTATTATGCGCGGCAATATCGGTTAATGCCTGAGCGCAGATTTGCGCACTGGAAACTCAAGGATTGATTCATGGACAGTTTGACCCCTATCCGCTGTTGGCCTGCCATCATTTCGCTCGCGATCACGCTGACCATCTGGTTTGTTATCCCGTGTCCGCCTGATGTCACTCCGCAAGCGTGGCACCTGCTGGCACTGTTTATTGGTACGATCGCTGCGATTATCGGTAAAGCTATGCCCATTGGCGCAATTGCGATTGTGGCGATTATGCTGGTGGCGATGACTGGCGTTACTAACCCCGGCAAACCCTCCGCGGCGTTGAACGATGCGTTGAGTGGCTTTTCTAACCAGTTAATCTGGCTGATTGGTTTATCCATTATGCTGTCGCAAAGTCTGTTAAAGACTGGTCTGGGAGCGCGTATTGGCTACGGGTTTATTGCGCTATTTGGTAAAAGAACGCTGGGTATTGCGTGGGCATTAACCCTTGCGGAAACGCTAATTGCACCCGTAACGCCAAGCAATACCGCGCGTGGCGGCGGCATTATCCACCCGGTAATGCGGGCGATTGCGGAGAGCCTCGGCTCGCAGCCAGGCCATGCCGAGAATGGCTCAACGGGCCGTTATCTCGCGCTGGTGAACTACAACATTAACCCGATCAGCTCGGCAATGTTCATCACCGCGACCGCACCTAACCCGTTAATCGTCAGCTTTTTGACGAAGGGGACGGATGGCGTGCTGAACATGACCTGGGGAATGTGGGCTATTGCGGCGCTTCTTCCCGCTCTGGTATCACTGGTTGTCATGCCGATTGTAATCTGGTGGCTCTATCCGCCAGCTATCACGCGCACGCCAAATGCGCCGCAGTTCGCGCGGCAAAAACTGGATGCGCTGGGTCCACTATCACTGGCAGAAAAAATCACCCTGGCAGTGTTCATTTTGCTGCTCTGCCTGTGGGCGGGTGTTCCAGCGATGCTGATGGGCAGTGCCTGGAGCGTAAACCCCACTAGCGCCGCGTTAATTGGTTTGTCGATTCTATTGATGGCGGGCGTATTGAGCTGGGATGACATTCTTAAATGCCGCGGGGCATGGGATACGATAGTCTGGTTTGCCGCGCTGGTGATGATGGCGGATTTTCTCAGCAAACTGGGGTTGGTGGGATGGCTGGCAACCAGCGTTGGTAGCGCAATCGACCATCTTGGCGTGCACTGGAGTGTTGCAACGCTGCTGTTGATTCTGCTTTATGTCTACTCGCACTACTTTTTCGCCAGCACTACTGCGCATATTACGGCTATGTTCGCTGCGTTCTTCGCCGCAGGATTAGGCCTCGGCGCGCCGCCAGCATTGCTTGGTTTAATGCTCGGTTTCTCCTCCTCCTTGATGATGTCGCTCACGCACTATGGCACGGGTACTGCGCCGATCATCTTTGGTTCGGGCTATGTCACGCTGGCAGAGTGGTGGAAAACGGGGCTGGTGATGAGTGTGGTCAACCTGACCATTTGGGGGGTGACCGGCGCCTTCTGGTGGCACTGGTTGGGGTACTGGTAGTTAATACGGCGGGAGGAGTGCTCCTCCCGCCTTAACAACTTAAGCCTGTTTAGCGGCTTCTGCTGCTTTAACGATGACTGCGAAGGCGTCTGCTTTCAGAGAAGCACCACCGACCAGCGCACCGTCGATGTCCGGCTGAGCAAACAGTTCTGCCGCGTTAGCTGCGTTTACAGAACCGCCGTACTGGATGATTACTTGCTCAGCGATTTTCGCGTCAGCTTTAGCAATGTGGTCACGAATAAATTTGTGAACAGCCTGAGCCTGAGCAGGAGTTGCAGATTTACCGGTACCGATAGCCCATACTGGTTCGTAAGCGATAACGACGCCTTCGAATGCTGCCGCGCCCTGAGTTTTCAGAACTGCGTCGATCTGACGTGCACAAACTTCTTCAGTTTTGCCCGCTTCGTTTTCTGCTTCGGTTTCACCGATGCACAGAACTGGAGTCAGACCCTGCTCTTTCAGTACGGCGAATTTTTTAGCGATCAGCTCGTCAGATTCTTTGTGGTAAGTACGACGCTCAGAGTGACCGATAATGATGTACTGCGCGCCAATGTCTTTCAGCATTTCAGCACTTGTTTCACCAGTGAATGCGCCAGACAGGTTCAGGTCAACGTTCTGCGCGCCCAGAATGATGTGGCTACCGGCAGCGGCGTGTTTCGCCAGGTCGATATACATTTCCGGCGGAGCAATCGCTACTGCACAGCCAGCAACGCCAGCCAGTTCTTTACGCAGATTAGCAACCAGTTCGTTTACCATGTGGCGGCTGCCGTTCAGTTTCCAGTTACCCATCACTAAAGGATGTCGCATTTCATTTCTCCACGCTTGTCAGCGAATTAAGGAATATGGCCGCCCGTCAGGGCAGCATGGTCTGTGAAACAGTATAGAGATTCATCCCCCGAAAGGCTTTGCTTTTTGTCATTTCCCCGTCATTCTCCACGTTGCAGGTGCGTTGGCTGTACTCTCTCACCCCAGTCACTTACTGATGTAAGCTCCTGGGGATTCGTTGCGTCGCCGCCTTCCTGAAACGTGAATAATTTAGGGGGAATTCGACCCTTCGAGGTTTTCAGATAGAGCCAGCTTAATCGGTTCAACAGCGAAGGTCAGCCCCTTTTCACCGTTATCTGCCACGACATAGCGAATTGCGCCTTCTGTTTCGGCGTAATAGTGCTTACCTTTGCCTGCGGCGAGCAGTTTTTGCAGTTTTTTCTGGCTCTGTTCCTTCGTCAGTAGCGGTGCGACGGTGCGGATGACGGCGGTCATGTATTCCAGCGCTTTCGCTTTGGCTGCCTTTTGCTCTGGCCCTTGAATTGGTAACCAGGTTATCTGCATGCTTTTGATTTTCAGGGTACCGCGCTCAAGGGCGGAAGACGCATACAGGTTTTCATTGATTTTGCTGGCCGCGCGGGTGAGATTTGCCCGATCGCGACTGCTGTCGATGGCGCGGAACTCATTCAGGATCAGCTTCGGATTCTGTGTATTAAAGTTTTCGCGAAACTGGCTAATCGACAGGTCAAAGGTCGGCGCGCCCGCCAGTAAATAGGGGGCTGTGGTTGCCGTCGATGGCGCTTCCGCCAATGCCGCAGGGCTGGCGGTTAAGGCTGAAAACAATAATAAAAACAGTGTAAATCCGTGCTTCATCAATCGTACCTTTCATTCTCACTGCTCACGATTAAAACGGTAACCGTCGAGCTTGTCAAAAGGGTAAACTGTTCTGGAAGGTAATAATAAAGGAACTTACATGACCATACAGCAGTGGTTATTCTCATTTAAAGGGCGCATCGGGCGCCGTGATTTCTGGATTTGGATTGGCCTATGGATCGTCGGCATGCTGGTTTTGTTTTCGCTGGCGAGCAAACAATTACTCGATATTCAGACCGCGGCTTTTTGTCTGGTGTGTCTGCTATGGCCAACGGCGGCAGTGACGGTAAAACGTCTGCATGACCGTGGGCGTTCTGGAGCGTGGGCGCTGTTGATGATTCTGGCGTGGATGCTGCTGGCCGGAAATTGGGCGATGTTACCCGGCGTCTGGCAATGGGCGGTAGGCCGCTTTGTTCCAACGTTGATTCTGGTCGGCATGCTTATCGATCTGGGTGCGTTCATTGGCACCCAGGACGCAAATAAATATGGTAAGGATACGCAGGACGTAAAGTACAGGGCTGACTCGTAGGCCGGATAAGTGTATGCGCCATCCGGCAAAATGCCCGGGCGTTTACCGGGCATTGAAACGTTCTTACCAGTAGTGCTCTGCGGTCATATGGCCCGGTCGGCGGCGCAGGTGTTTGGTCATCTGCCGGGTGTCCTTCAGCAACTGCTGGGTATCGCGCACCATCTGCGGGTTTCCGCAGAGCATCACATGACAGGTTTCTTTATCCATTGGCAGCCCGACCGCTTTTTCCAGTTCACCGCTTTCAATTAGTGCCGGTACACGCCCGGTCAGCGAATCTGCCACGGTTTCACGACTGACCACCGTCTGGATGCGTAATTTACCTTCGTAGCGCTTTTCCAGGGCCTGCATCAACGGTAGATAGCTCAAATCGGCGGCATAGCGCGCGGCGTGGACCAGCACCAGATTTTTGAAGCGATCCAGGTCTTTGCCTAATTGCAGAATCGACAAATATGGGCCGATAGCCGTGCCGGTTGCCAGCATCCACAGCGTGTCGCAATCGGGGACTTCATCCAGCACGAAGAAACCAGCAGCTTCACTCACCACCTGGACTTCATCGCCAGGCTTCAGCGCTGCCAGACGAGGGCTGAGTTTGCCGTCGGGAACCGTCACCAGATAAAACTCTAAATCGGGGTTATCAGGGGCATTGACGTAAGAATAGGCACGCTGGACGCGCTCGCCGTCGATCTCAAGGCCAAGCTTGGTGAATTGACCTGCAGTGAAAGGAAGAACCGGAGCTCGCACGGTCAAACTAAACAGGGCATCGGTCCAGTTCTGTACCTTCGTGACTTTGCCTGTTACCCAATCTGCCATGGTTTTCTCCTGTCTGCTTTGATTGCCTTATCTTCGTTCGTTGGACGAAAGATTTCCAGCCCATATGGGCTGGAAGGCTCTATTGATCAAATCAATTACAGGATGTGCGCCTGCACATCGGGATCTTTACGATCGAGGTAGTGAATCGACTGAATGCGACGGATCGTACGTGATTTGCCGCGGATCAGCAGCGTTTCGGTGGTCGCGATATTACCTTTGCGGCTAATCCCTTCCAGCAAATCGCCTTTGGTGATGCCGGTGGCGGAGAAAATGACGTTGTCGCTACGCGCCATTTCATCGAGACGCAGCGCTTTGCCCGCTTCAATACCCATGGCGGCGCAACGAGCGAGTTCCTGTTCGCCAATGCGACGGTTCTCTTCGCTGCCGCCTTTGACGTCATGACGCGCCAGCAAACGACCCTGCATGTCGCCGTCCAGCGCGCGGATAACGGCGGCAGAAACGACACCTTCCGGTGCGCCGCCAATGCCGTACAGCACGTCAACTTCACTGTCTGGCATGCATGTCAGAATGGAAGCAGCAACGTCACCGTCTGGAATAGCAAAGACGCGCACGCCCAGTTTTTGCATTTCGGCGATCGTTTCATCATGGCGTGGCTTGGCCAGAATGGTGACGGTCAGTTCACTCAGCGGCTTATTGAGTGCAGCGGCAACGTTATGCAGGTTGGCTTCCAGCGACAGGTTCAGGTCGATAGACCCTTTTGCGCCTGGGCCGACAATCAGCTTTTCCATGTACATGTCTGGCGCGTTCAGGAAGCAGCCTTTATCGCCAACAGCCAGTACGGCCAGCGCGTTTGCCTGACCCATTGCCGTCATGCGTGTGCCTTCGATAGGATCGACGGCGATGTCGACCGCATCACCAAGACCGGTCCCGACTTTCTCACCGATAAACAGCATCGGTGCTTCATCGATCTCACCCTCGCCAATCACGATGGTGCCGTCGATATTGACCTGGTTGAGCATAATACGCATGGCGTTTACCGCCGCGCCGTCAGCGGTATTTTTGTCGCCGCGGCCCAGCCATTTATAGCCAGCCAGCGCGGCCGCTTCGGTCACGCGTGAAAATTCAATGGCAAGTTCTCGTCTCATTGCAAACTCGTAGCTAAAAGGAATGGCGCGAAGTGTAGCACAGGGGAGGGGGCGAGATTATTGATGTGTGTGCGGGGTTGCCCCCGCACGAAGATATTGCCGGATAAGGCACAGTTGCCATCCGGCTATGACGTATTACTCGTCGTGATCTTCCCACGCCATGGCGCGTTTGACCGCTTTTTTCCAGCCGCTGTAACGGAAGTTACGTTCGGTGGTTTCGATACCTGGGCGGAATTCACGCTCGATGACCGCTTTTTCCTGCAGCTCATCCAGATTCTGCCAGAAGCCTACTGCCAGACCAGCCAGGTATGCCGCACCCAATGCGGTGACTTCGCGGACTTCCGGGCGCTCAACGCGCGTGCCGAGAATGTCGGACTGGAACTGCATCAGGAAGTTGTTGGCGACCGCACCGCCATCGACGCGCAGGGCGTGCAGGCGAATACCGGAGTCAGCCTGCATTGCTTCCAGAACATCACGGGTCTGGTATGCAATAGATTCAAGCGTGGCGCGGATGATGTGGTTGGAGTTTACCCCACGGGTCAGACCAAAGATGGCGCCGCGAGCATACGGGTCCCAGTACGGTGCGCCCAGGCCAGTAAATGCCGGAACGACGTACACGCCGTTGGTGTCTTTCACTTTGGTGGCGAAATATTCGGAGTCGAACGCATCGCTGATGAGTTTCATTTCATCACGCAGCCACTGGATAGATGCGCCAGCCATAAATACCGCACCTTCCAGCGCGTAGTTCACTTCCCCGGTCGGTCCGCAAGCGATGGTGGTCAGCAGTCCGTTTTCGGACTTAACGGCTTTCTCGCCGGTGTTCATCAGCATGAAGCAGCCGGTACCGTAAGTGTTTTTCGCCATCCCTTCCTTCACGCACAGCTGGCCAAACAGCGCCGCCTGCTGGTCACCGGCGATACCGGAGATAGGAATACGAATACCGCCTTTACCACCGATGTTGGTCTGGCCGTACACTTCAGAAGAGCGACGAACTTCAGGCAGCATTGCACGCGGAATATCCAGCGCATCCAGCATCGTGTCATCCCAGTCCAGGGAGTGGATGTTGAACAGCATGGTACGTGAGGCGTTGGTGTAATCCGTGACGTGTACACGTCCCTGCGTCATTTTCCAGATAAGCCAGGTATCTACGGTACCGAACAGCAGTTCGCCGCGACGAGCGCGCTCACGCGAGCCTTCTACGTGGTCGAGGATCCACTTCACTTTGGTGCCGGAGAAGTACGGGTCAATGACCAGACCTGTATTATTACGGATGTACTCTTCCATACCGTCGCGCTTGAGCTTTTCGCAGATATCCGCGGTACGACGACACTGCCACACAATCGCGTTATAGATAGGTTTACCGGTTTCGCGTTCCCAGACGATGGTGGTTTCACGCTGGTTGGTAATACCGATCGCTGCAATTTCATCGGAACTGATATCGGCTTTCGCCAGAACTTCTACCAGCGTGGAGCTTTGGGTCGCCCAAATTTCCATCGGGTCATGTTCTACCCAACCTGCTTTCGGGTAGATTTGCTCGAATTCGCGCTGTGAAACGGCAACGATATTCGCATCGTGGTCCATTACGACCGCGCGGGAGCTGGTGGTGCCCTGGTCGAGCGCAACGATATATTTTTTTTCAGTCATAATTTTTTGTCCCGTAGTCACATTACTGCGAAGCTTTTTGTTGAGTGTTGGCCGCAACGTCTTTTTCTTCAATCGCGCAGACATCGCACGGTAAATGACGACCAATCAGTTTGCGATATGCCCATGCGCCCAAAATCGCGCCGGTAATCGGGCCAAACACCGGAACCAGGAAGTAAGGGATATCGCGACCACCCGTGAAGGCAATCTCACCCCATCCGGCCATCCAGGCGAAGAGTTTCGGTCCGAAGTCACGTGCCGGGTTCATCGCAAAACCTGTCAGCGGACCCATGGAAGCACCAATAACGGCAATCAACAAGCCGATCAGCAGTGGTGCCAGCGGACCACGAGGTACACCGTTACCATCGTCGGTCAGAGCCAGAATCAGCCCCATTAGAATAGCGGTAATGACCATTTCAACCGCGAAGGCCTGCACAAAATTGATATGCGGGTTCGGATAGGTGGAGAAAGTACCTGCCAGACCCAGGCTCTCGGTACTGCCGCGTACGATATGGTTAGTTTGTTCGAAATCGAGGAAAAGATTGTAATAAAGCCCGTAAACCAGTGCCGCTGCGCAAAAGGCGCCGGCAATTTGCGAAATAATAAAAGGAACAACTTTGCGTTTATCAAAACAGGCGAACAGCCAGAGTGCGATGGTTACCGCGGGATTCAGGTGTGCACCAGAAACGCCTGCGGTCAGATAGATAGCCATCGCTACCCCCAGACCCCAGATGACACTGATTTCCCACTGACCGAAAGTAGCCCCAGCCACTTTAAGTGCAGCGACACAGCCCACACCGAAGAAAATCAACAACCCGGTACCGAGGAATTCAGCAATGCACTGGCCTTTTAAGGTTGATGTTTGACTCATAATCGGATCCTGAAGAGAGTTTAATGTTTATTGTGTGCGAGAAGGTCACTGACATCCCCGGAGCCGGTAGGCACACTGTTAATTTATCGTTAACGCGCAAAAACGAGAAATATCGAAATTAAAATGTGTGTACTGCATCAACAAAATGAGCGTTTTCGCGCCATTGTGAGGTATTTGTTATACAAAAATAGTGTGAGCTGAATCATTTCACTGATCAATCTGTTAACACTTAAGAGTTATGACAGTAATGTCACCAGGAGAAAGACTAAAAGTGTTGCAAACCGCAATCTGCGCGGGATGCCGCTGGACAGGGATGACGCGGCTTCATACAATCGGTGTTAAGTAGAGTGCGCTCGTTTTTATTAAGGCGTCGCCGGTTATCGGGACGAGGATTTTTATCCATCAACGCCTTGCAATTCAGGAGAGGTATGACGATGTCATTAGAAGTGTTTGAGAAACTGGAAGCAAAAGTACAGCAGGCGATTGATACCATCACGCTGTTGCAGATGGAAATCGAAGAGCTGAAAGAAAAGAACAACTCACTGTCGCAGGAAGTTCAGACTGCACAGCAGCAGCGTGAAGAACTGGAGCGTGAGAACAACAACCTGAAAGAACAGCAGAACGGCTGGCAGGATCGTCTGCATGCCCTCCTCGGTCGTATGGAAGAAGTCTAATTACGCTTTATCTTTCGCGCCGTAGCTGCGTTGGCCGCGCTCAGTTACCCCAGTCACGTAGTTTACTACGCTTCTGGGGATACCTTCGTTTGCCGCCTTGCTACAACACGAAATCTTTCGCGTAACCGCCCCTGATTGTAGGCCGGATAAGGCGTAAGCCGCCATCCGGCAATCAGTGACACGCATAAAAAAGGCACCTTGCGGTGCCTTTTTCGCTTACTCGATATCGAGCGGGTCTTCGGAGAGGATTATCCCGGTGTTATCGGCGTACAGGTGGTCGCCGGAGAAGAACGTCACGCCGCCAAAGTTGACGCGCACATCGCTTTCCCCAATGCCTTCACCGGAAGCGCCTACCGGAATTGCGGCAATCGCCTGAATGCCGATATCCAGTTCTTCCAGATCGTCTACCTGGCGTACTGAGCCGTAGATGACCAGACCTTCCCATTCATTCTGTACGGCCAGCCGCGCCAGTTCGGCATCGACCAGCGCACGACGGACAGAACCGCCGCCATCGACCAGCAGAATGCGACCACGGCCGTTTTGTTCGAGCAGATCGTACAGCAACCCGTTGTCCTCGAAACATTTTACCGTGATGATTTGTCCGCCAAACGACGACCGTCCTCCAAAGTTAGAGAACAGCGGTTCCACGACGTTGACATCTTCCTGATAGATGTCACAAAGCTCGGATGTATCGTATTTCATAGGCTTAACGTTCAGTTGCTGCGAGAATTTTTAGTATATCGCGCTATGTGTACTGTTGGCAAAATCATCAATTGTTAATTGATATTTGTCAGTTAAAGAGACCACTGACTTAAGAAAATTCCAACGACAAACAGCAGGTTAGTTAACAATGCCGCTTTTACGGTGCGTTCCAGCATCGGACGCATTGCAGCCGGGTCCATCTCGCGCATTACATAGCGAGCCTGTTTGATCAGCAGCGGAGCGGCGAGGATAAACAGCCATCCCCACAGGCTTTGCAGTGAGAACAGGTTGAACAGTGCCAGACAGACCAGCGTGCCCATCAGCAGACAGGCGTGGTAGCGGCGGGCATTGACAGCACCTAAACGTACGACCAGCGTGTTCTTGCCGTTCTCTCTGTCGCTGTTGATATCGCGCAGGTTGTTGACGTTGAGCACGGCGGTTGCCAGCAGGCCGCAGGCGGTGGCAGGCAGAATCAGCGCTGGAATCAACGTATGCGCCTGCAGATACCAACTTCCCATTACGCTGAGCCAGCCGAAGAATACCAGCACAGAAATATCGCCCAGGCCGATATATCCGTAAGGGCGATTACCCACGGTGTAGGTGATCGCGGCGATAATCGACAGACCGCCGAGCACCAGGAAACCGACAAAATCCGCCAGCGTGTGACAGGCTACAGCAACCAGGGCTAGCCCGGACAGACAGATCAGCACCACGGTGACGATCAGCGCGCGCTTCATCTGCTGTTGGGTGATGACCCCTTTTTGCATACCGCGCAGCGGTCCAATACGGTCGGGTTTGTCGCTGCCTTTAACGGCATCGCCATAGTCGTTAGCGAGATTGGACAGAATTTGCAGCAGTCCTGCCGTAATCAATGCCAGCAGAGCAACCAGCGGATCGAAGTATCCTTGCCACCATGCTAATGCCGTACCGACGATGATCGCCGCGAAGGCGAGCGGTAAGGTCTTAGGTCGTAAACTTTCCAGCCAGGCTTGTGAGCGGCTAATTTGTTGTTGTTCAGTCATATTTAGCGCCAATAAAAATGGGGCTTTATCAGCCCCATCAACAGTGATGAAAATGCATTGAACGCGATTATAGGATAAAACGGCTCAGATCTTCATCTGCGACCAGCGCATCCAGATGTTTGCTCACATATTCGGCATCAATTGTGATGCTTTGGCCGTTCAAATCGCTCGCATCATAGGAAATATCTTCCATCAGACGTTCCAGAACGGTATGCAGACGACGTGCACCGATGTTTTCGGTGGTTTCGTTAACCTGCCAGGCCGCTTCGGCAATGCGTTTAATACCGGATTCAGTGAAGTTGATGTCCACACCTTCAGTCGCCATCAGCGCTTTGTACTGGACGGTGATGGAGGCATTCGGTTCGGTAAGGATACGCTCAAAATCGCTGGTGGTCAGCGCCTGCAGCTCGACACGAATCGGCAGACGACCCTGCAGTTCTGGGATCAGGTCGGACGGTTTGGCTACCTGGAATGCACCAGAAGCGATAAACAGAATGTGATCTGTTTTCACCATGCCGTGCTTGGTGGAGACCGTGCAGCCTTCAACCAGCGGCAGCAGGTCGCGCTGTACGCCTTCACGGGACACGTCCGGGCCGGAGGATTCGCCGCGCTTACAGATTTTGTCGATTTCGTCGATAAACACGATCCCGTGCTGCTCAACGGCGTCGATAGCTTCTTGTTTCAGCTCTTCCGGGTTCACCAGTTTGGCCGCTTCCTCTTCAATCAGCAGCTTCATCGCGTCTTTGATTTTCAGCTTACGCGGTTTTTGCTTCTGACCGCCCAGGTTCTGGAACATGGACTGCAGCTGGCTGGTCATCTCTTCCATTCCTGGAGGCGCCATAATTTCAACGCCCATCGGTGCGGCCGCGAGATCGATTTCGATCTCTTTATCATCCAGCTGGCCTTCACGCAGTTTTTTACGGAATGCCTGACGCGCTGCAGAAGGTTCCTGCGGCTGCTCTGACTGCCCCCAGTTATTTTTAGCTGGTGGGATCAGCACGTCGAGAATGCGCTCTTCCGCCATCTCTTCGGCACGGAAGCGGTTTTTCTCGATTGCCTGCACGCGGACCATTTTGATGGCAGCATCGGTCAGATCGCGGATGATGGAATCTACTTCTTTACCAACATAGCCGACTTCGGTGAATTTTGTTGCTTCAACTTTGATGAACGGCGCGTTGGCTAGTTTTGCCAGACGACGGGCGATTTCGGTTTTACCGACGCCGGTCGGGCCAATCATCAGAATGTTTTTCGGCGTGACTTCATGACGCAACTCTTCGTTGAGCTGCATACGACGCCAGCGGTTACGCAGGGCGATCGCCACGGAACGCTTAGCGTTATCCTGGCCGATGATGTGTTTGTTCAGTTCGCTGACAATTTCGCGTGGGGTCATTTCAGACATGGGGGATCCTTACGCTTTGGAGTTCAATTCTTCGATGGTATGGAAGTGGTTGGTATAAATGCAGATATCCCCTGCAATATCCAACGCTTTCTCAGCAATCTCGCGTGCGCCAAGCTCGGTATTTTCAAGCAGAGCGCGTGCAGCAGCCTGGGCGTAGGGACCGCCGGAGCCGATGGCAATCAGATCGTTTTCTGGCTGGATGACGTCGCCGTTACCGGTGATGATGAGCGATGCAGTTTCATCTGCGACGGCCAGCAGCGCTTCGAGTTTGCGCAGCATACGGTCGGTACGCCAGTCTTTTGCCAGTTCAACGGCAGCTTTCACCAGGTGACCCTGGTGCATTTCCAGCTTGCGTTCAAACAGTTCAAACAGCGTGAATGCATCCGCAGTACCGCCCGCAAAGCCCGCGATGACTTTATCGTTGTACAGACGGCGGACTTTCTTCACGTTGCCTTTCATTACGGTGTTACCCAGTGTGGCCTGACCATCACCGGCGATTACCACATGGCCGTTACGGCGTACGCTTACTATTGTTGTCACGAGCAGACCCCTTGGTTACAAATGCAATGTACAGGCCCCGCACAGTGTACGGGGCGTAATGCAAGTATAGATGGGGGGGATTTTGGGGGTTTCAACCCCCAGTGGAGAGTCGAATGCAGTTTGTGTGACCAGCAACCTTCAGGCGGCTGATGGTGTTGTCGGCATTCTCTTTGCCTTTGACCGGACCAATGACCACACGATTCCAGCCGTTATTGGTGGTAATACGGGAGTTAAAGCCTTCAAAGGCCAGCTGCGCACGCACAGTTTCTGCCTGCTCAGCGCCTTTAAATGATCCGCACTGAACCATCCAGCGGCGTTCATCTTTTTTCTCAGCAGTCTGTTTTGGCGGCTGCGTTTCATTCGTTATTGGCGCGGCCGGTTGCGTTTTCGGCTGAGCGGCGGTGGTATGCGCTGGCGTTTGCAGCAGATCCTGATACGGCTGTTGCGCCGCCGGTTTTGGCTGCGCTTTCGGCTGCTGTACCGGCGCGGCTTGTGCTGTACGCGCTTGCTGCTGCTGATACGGCTGTTCTGTTGCCCGTGGACGCGGCTGCTGAGCCTGCTGCTGGGTGTTGTTCCACTGCTGCTGTTGCACCTGACGCTGACGCTGCAGCGTTTGCTGGCGCTGTTCAGGCGTTTGCTCGTTCCACGGTACTTCGTTGAGCTGTGTCGGCTGTTGACGCATATCAGCCTGCATTTGCGCCAATAGCTGGCGCTGCTCATTGGTTAGCTGGTCGGCATTCAGCACCTCGCCGCCCGCAGACGGTTCGGTAGGCGCACGTACGCCAGGCTGACGGCTTTCCAGCTCTTTGATGTATCGCCAGCGCTCTTCCGGTTTTGGCGGAATGCCATTACCGGTGACTTTCTGGTTTTGCAGCGTTTCGGACTCTTCTTTCTTGTGATGCGTAATGAAGTACAGACCACCGATAAAGGTCACGAGTACGGCTGCAGCAATAGCAACCATTGCGGGCGATACCGCAGGCGTATTGCGTTGTTTTTTCCGTGATGTGCTCTTCTTGCGCCGCGAAGGTGCCGGTTGGCCGCGACGTACATAATCTCGTTGTGCCACTATCGTTTCGCTGTATTTATTCGTTCGTCAGCCCGCCATGTTACTTAAGCGGCGGGCCTTTGACCAGACAGGGGAGTCCGAAAGCACTTTACTTTACGTCAGTGCCCGGGTAGTACCCCGAATAATAAGCTCGCAGTCCAGTAAACGTGAGCCACTGCTGACGCTCTGCCCTTGTAATTGATCGAGCAGTAACAGCATAGCTTCACGTCCGATATCGAAACGCGGCTGTGCGACGGTTGTCAGGGGTGGATCACAAAATTCCGTGAGCGAAATGTTATCAAAGCCAATAATGGATAAATCATCAGGGACTTTCAGACCCTGACGTTTGGCGTAAGAGAGTGCACCCAGCGCCATGACGTCGCTGTGACAAAAGACAGCGGTAGGCGGCTGCGGTAGTTCAAGGAGCTGCTTCAACGCATTGGATCCCGCTTCATAGGTAAAGTCACCGCGCGCGATGAAATGCGGATCGACCGTAATTCCGCTGCGGCGTAATGCCTGAACGTAGCCTTGCAGACGGTAATGGCACAGCGGCATATCTTCGGGCCCGGCGATACAACCAATGCGTTTATGCCCCAGTTCCAGCAGATAATTCATCGCGTTAAAGGCGGCGGTGAGGTTATCAATGTGCACGGTAGGGAGTTCCAGCTCTGGCGCGAACTCGTTCGACATGACCATCGGCGGTAAATTGCGCTGTTCTTCCACGCTGGCATCAAACGGCAGGCGCGAGCTGAGCAGTACCATGCCATCGATCTGCTTGGTGATAATGAGGTTAAGAAACGTCTTTTCCTGCTGATTCTGGTGCGCGCAGTCGCCAATAAGCACCAGGTATCCCTGTTCTGCGGCAGTCACTTCGATGCCACGAATCACTTCGCTAAAAAACGGATCGCAGATATCCGGCACAATCACCAGAATGGTACGTGACTCATTACGCTTAACGTTACGTCCCATTGATTGAGGTAGATATCCCACTTCCAGTGCCGCCTGCTCAACCTTGTTACGGGTTGACTGCGAGACTTTGTCCGGGTTCATTAATGCGCGGGATACGGTTGCCGTTGAGACTTTCGCCTTCAGAGCAACATCTTTCATTGTAGCGGCGGCAACCTGCTTATTCGGTTTCACTCTTTCTCCTCGCCAGAGAGCTGCTGGCACAGACTCGTCCCTGGATAACCTTCATCTGAAACATTTTTATCAGATAGTGAATGGAAGCGGTTACAGAATTTTCATAAAAAGTGTGATGGATCTTTAATTTTACGATCCGCCTCGCATCGTGAGGGGTTATCCCTCGATGGGATCGACATCCAGCACCCATTTAACCTTGCGTGCATCGGGTAGCGTATTGATCAGTGCCAGCGTGCCGCTGACGATATGTTGCAGACGAATCCGTGATGGATGTTGCAACAATATTTGCCAACGATAACGACCACCGCGTTTGGGCGCCAGTGCGGGAACCGGGCCGAGCACCCAGAGTTTGTCATCGGCCAACGGGCTGGCTTGAATGAGATTCCGTAGTTGCTGCAAGAACATTGGTGCATGCTGGTTGTTATGATCTTCTGCCCGCACGATCACATGGCTGGTCCACGGTGGAAGCTGGAGCGTTTGTCGCTCGGCCAGCGCCTGTTCGGCAAACGCGTCATAGCCTTTATACAGCAAGGTTTGCAGCAGCGGATGTTCAGGATGGTGCGTTTGCAGCACCACTTCGCCTTGCTTCCCGGCGCGTCCGGCACGGCCAGAGACCTGCGTATAGAGCTGGGCGAAGCGTTCTGCTGACCGGAAATCTGCAGAGAATAGCGCGCCGTCAACGTCCAGCAGCGCCACCAGAGTGACGTCCGGGAAGTGGTGGCCTTTGGCCAGCATTTGCGTGCCTATAAGAATTCGTGCGCCGCCGCGATGCACTTCCGCCAGATGCTGCTCCAGCGACCCTTTACGGCTGGTGGTGTCGCGATCGATACGTGAAATTGGCACACCGGGGAAAAAAGGTGCCAGAGCCTGCTCAAGCTGTTCGGTGCCGAGTCCTACCGGAACCATATGCGTCGAACCACAGGAAGGGCACTGACGCGGTATTGGGCGCTGGCTGTCGCAGTGGTGGCAACGCAGGTGGTGTTGCGCCTGATGTAGCGTGTAGTAATGATCGCAACGCGGACATTCGGCAATCCAACCACAGTCGTGGCACAGCAGCGCAGGCGCAAAACCACGACGGTTCAAAAACAGGATCACCTGGTTATCCGCCTGCAGGTGCTGACGCATACGGGCGATCAGCGCAGGGGCGAGTCCGGCCTGCACCTGCTGACCTTTGAGATCCAGCACGTGCTGAGTGGCTGGGCGCGCATTTCCGGCGCGGCGCGTCAGGCGCAGCATGCGGTATTTGTTCTGCCGCACGTTACACAGCGTTTCCAGTGCCGGGGTGGCTGAGCCGAGAATAATCGGGATTTGCTCGCTATGGGCGCGGTAAACCGCGAGGTCGCGCGCATGATAGCGCCAGCCTTCCTGCTGTTTATAAGAGCTGTCGTGTTCTTCGTCGATGACAATCACGCCGAGATTTTTAAACGGCGTAAACAGCGAAGAACGCGTGCCGATAACAATCGCCGCCTCGCCATTTTTTGCTTTCAGCCAGGCTGAAAGACGTTCACTGTCGTTTAAACCGGAGTGCAGGACTTCGACCGGCGCATTAAAACGTTCGCGAAAACGGGCAATAGTTTGCGGCGTCAGGCCAATCTCCGGCACCATCACCAGAGCCTGCTTGCCCTGGGCAAGGACGTTTTCCAGAACGCTAAGATAGACCTCTGTTTTGCCTGATCCCGTTACGCCCGCTAATAGCCAGGCGCTAAAACTGTCTGAGGCGCTGTGAATCGCCCCGACGGCGGTGGCCTGCTCGGTGTTCAGCCGCAGACGCTCACCAGAAACCGCGTAGTGCGTACGCCAGTCGCTAAAGCCTGGTGTTTCGCTCGCCAGATCGCACAGCCCTTTTTTCCGCAGTGCCTGTAATGCGGCATCATTAAATTCCAGTTCAGCCACCTGGTCGCGCCAGATTTTCCCCTGGCGTAGCGCAGCCAGCGCCTGTTGCTGCTTGGGAGAACGCTTCAGGCTGTTGAGGTCAATAACCTGGCCTTCTTCAGTGGCAAACCAGTACCACATGGGCGCATTTGTCGCCGGGCGTCCCTGGCGCAGTAAAATTGGCAGAGCGTGAAACAGTACGTCACCGATGGGATGATGATAATAATCAGCCGCCCACAACAGCAGACGCCAGACAGAGGTCGAGTAGACAGGTTCGCTGTCCAGCACTTCGAGAACGGCTTTCAATTCGCTCCGCGGCAGTTCACTGTGCTCGCTGACGGAAAGGACGATACCCACGCGCTCCTGCTGCTTGCCAAAGGGCACGCGTACACGACACCCGGCTTTGGCACTCAAGCCTTCCGGCAGGAGGTAGTCAAAGGTGCGAGGTAGCGGAACAGGTAAGGCAACGTGCGCAACGGGCATTGAATCATCCTGACTTGAAATCTGGCGGGTTAGTATACACATTAGTGGAGGGTAGAATGCGGATCAGTTTGCATGAGCAGGTTAATTTCTGTATGATTCGCCGCCTTTGATGCAAATTGATTGCGTCAAACAATGACCATTACCCGAGAGTTTCAGGCTGTTGATGCAGCGTGAAAGGTAACGGGGAATAATTAACATCGCGTGGTGTCTGGCGTTAGGGCTGGAAGAGCGACGCGGCCTTAAACCGAGGTTTTCCCATGAAAAAAGATATTCACCCGAAATACGAAGAAATTACTGCAAACTGCTCTTGCGGTAACGTCATGAAAATCCGCTCTACCGTCGGTCACGATCTGAACCTGGACGTGTGCGGTCAGTGCCACCCGTTCTATACTGGCAAGCAGCGTGATGTTGCTACCGGTGGCCGTGTTGATCGCTTCAACAAGCGTTTCAGCATCCCAGGCAGCAAGTAAGTTTCAGCTGTCAGAAAAAAGCGCCTTATGGCGCTTTTTTTGTTTCTGCGCTTCAGAACTGAAATATATATTGATGTATTGAATAATCTATTTTATTCAATAAATAAAACGGCGTTTTATTTTTTCGATAAAATATTGCAACTGGTGATCTGCGTCCTTTTTATCTTCTGTCTTTTGCCACTTTTACCAGCTCCTGGCAAAATACCAAAGGTTTCTGCTTTCTTTCTAAAATACACTTTCGTGGAAATATAAAATTAATCTAAAAGCCTTTTTGTTTTCCCATTTTATGGACAAACGAGATGGATTATTTCCGTTGTTGAGTGTGAAGAGGGATTGTCATGAAATTTAAATCTGCGTTATTACTGATTCCATTATTCTCTGCGGCCGCACAGGCGGGTTATGTTGATTACCGACATGAATATTATGACGATGGACGTAATTACGATCGTGTGTATATGTCTCACCGTTTTGCCACGGGTTTTGGTGTGGCAGTAGAAGCCATTTCTCGTTCCGAAAACACGCAGTCAAATGATGCGTGGAATAATATGGAAAGTAACGGCAACGAGTATACCGCAAGCTATCAGTTCACCTGGCAGGGTCTTGTCTGGCAGCCCGGCATTGCAATCGAAACGGGCGATAATATCGCGATTTATAAGCCTTATATCCGCGTACAGTACAACATCAACGACAACTGGTGGACCGCGTTCCGCTATCGTCAAGAGTACATGCGCAGAAACACTGACGGCAAAGATGACCGCATGGTCTATCGTCCGGAAGCCTGGCTTGGTTATAACGTCAATGACTGGATGTTTGAGCTAAATGGTATTTATAAAATTGCCGATAGCGAAGATTTATATAACAACCGGAAAGATGATTATGAATATAACTTCCGCGTGGCGTACAAATTAGGCTCCTGGGTTCCATTTGTTGAGGTTGGCAACGTTTCCTCGGGTTATAACACAACAACGACAGACGATCGTCAGACCCGTTATCGTGTCGGTCTTGGTTATAACTTTTAATCGGTAATAGTTTTCGTATCGGCTGATTACGTCGATAAGCATAGTTTGTGTGAATAATATGTCTAAGGAGTTGACATCATGTCTAATGATGGAACTATTATCGGAAATAATGAAACCACTGCCGTCAGGCCTTTCGGAATTAGAGATAAAATTGGTTATTTATGTGGTGACCTCGGAACCTGTTTTATTCTTGGCTTAGTTAATAGTTTTTTAATGATTTATTACACTAACGTCCTCGGTATTTCCGGCGTTATTGTTGGCTCACTCTATTTTGTGACCAAACTCTTTGATGCGTTCGTTGATGTTGGTGTAGGGCGCTTATGCGATACCTCTAAACTGACGGTACATGGACGTTTCAACCCGTGGGTGCGTCGCATGAAGTATCCATTTTGCATCATTGCGGTTGTCCTGTTCCTGCCGTTTGTGAATGATTTTTCTTATACGGCGAAAATCATCTACATCTGCTGCTCCTATTTCATTTACGGTTCGCTGTTATCGACCGTGAGTATTCCGTACGGTGCTATGTCTGCGGCGATTAGCTCGAATCCTGAAGATCGTGTATCGCTTTCAACCTGGCGTAGCGTTGGGTCAGCAATTGGCGGTGGGGCAACTGGCTTTTTCATTCCAATCCTGATGTACACCACCCTGGTGGATGGAAGCCAGGTGATTTCCGGGCAACACTTCTTCTGGATTTCCATTGGTTGCGCAGTGCTGGGCTTGATCTTTTTATCCTTGACCTGTCATTTAACGACGGAGCGCGTGCGCGTGGAGAGAAAAGAGAGCATGCCCGTTTCGGTGTTGCTGAAGGGACTGGCACGCAATAAGGCGCTGATTGTTTTAGTGGTTGTGGATTTGCTGATTGTAATTAATCAGGGGTTGTCCGGTACCAACATGACTTACCTGTTTAATGACTATTTCCACAATAAAGAGGCGATGTCAGTCGCGTTGCTGTTTACCTTTGGTTCCCTGGTTCTGCTGGCGCCATCGGCATCCTGGCTCACGAAGCGGTTTGGTAAAAAAGAAGCCAGTGTAGGCGCGTTGCTTTTTGCCGTGGTCATGTATGTGATTATGTACTTTGTCCACATTACGGATGCAAAGGTCTATCTGGTTTTCTTGTTCCTGGCGACGCTGGGTGCAGGGTTATTCAACCTGATGATTTGGGCGTTTATGACTGATGTTTGTGACTACCATCAGTATGTCACTGGCGATCGCGAGGATGGCACGGTTTATGGTGTGAACTTCTTTGCGCGCAAGGTTGGTCAGGCATGTGCAGGGGCGATTGGTGGGTTTATGCTGGCTATCATTGGCTATCAATCATCGTCAACAGGTGGTGCAGTGCAAACCAGCATTGTGCAGGAAAATATTTATACGATGGCGAATCTCTTGCCGGCGCTATGCCTGTTTTTGGCGGCGGTCATTCTGATTTATTTCTATCCATTGAACCGTACGGAAACGCTCAAAATGGAAGAAACATTGAATAAACTCAATGGTATTAGTAAGTAACACTGTGAGAAAAGGCGGGAGCATTCCCGCCTCTACACGCCCATTGCTGTTCTAACTATCAGTATTCCCACGTTTCCGGGTTGATACCCAGTTCACGCATGATTACCTTTGCTTCTTCCGGGATTTCATCACTGCGTTCTTTACGCAGGTCGTCATCGTTGGGTAAGGGTTGCCCAGTAAAAGCATGCAGAAACGCTTCACACAGCAGTTCGCTGTTGGTGGCGTGGCGCAGGTTGTTCACCTGACGACGCGTGCGTTCATCGGTAAGGATTTTTAACACCTTCAGAGGAATGGAAACCGTAATTTTTTTGACTTGCTCACTCTTCTTACCGTGCTCAGCGTATGGGCTGATATATTCGCCGCTCCATTCAGCCATGAGATACCTAATCCTCTTCGTCATTAATATTGAGGCCAGAACCTGAGCCCGGACCATAATTGCGCGTAGTTTATCGTAGTGGCGTGGCCCTGACACGAAGTAAGCCGACGCAGATGTACGCTAATGCATATAATTTTAACGGCTATTTCCAGTTTGCTCAATCTATACGCAAAGAAGTTTAGATGTCCAGATGTATTGACGGCTATCGTAACTATGATTACTCTGGTGTCTGACTTTTCACCGACTCAGCCAGGATCTCCTCAATATGACGCGTAAACAGGCCACCATCGCAGTGCGTAGCGGGTTAAATGACGACGAACAGTACGGTTGCGTTGTCCCGCCGATTCACCTCTCCAGCACCTATAACTTTACCGGATTTAATGAACCTCGCGCCCATGACTATTCGCGTCGCGGCAACCCAACGCGCGATGTTGTTCAGCGTGCGCTGGCGGAACTGGAAGGCGGTGCAGGTGCTGTGCTGACCAATACTGGCATGTCGGCGATTCATCTGGTGACCACGGTCTTCCTCAAGCCAGGCGATCTGCTGGTCGCACCGCATGACTGCTACGGCGGGAGCTACCGACTGTTTGACAGTCTGGCAAAACGTGGCTGTTACCGCGTCCTGTTTGTCGATCAAGGAGATGAGCAGGCATTGCAGGCCGCATTGGCGGAAAAACCGAAGCTGGTGCTGGTAGAAAGCCCAAGCAACCCGCTGCTGCGCGTGGTGGATATTGCGAAAATCTGTCAGCTGGCGCGTGAAGCTGGCGCGGTCAGCGTGGTCGACAACACTTTTTTAAGCCCGGCACTGCAAAATCCACTGGCATTGGGCGCCGATCTGGTGTTGCATTCATGCACGAAATATTTAAACGGTCACTCAGACGTGGTGGCTGGTGTTGTGATAGCGAAAGATCCGGAAACGGTCACTGAACTGGCATGGTGGGCGAATAATATTGGTGTGACCGGCGGCGCGTTTGATAGTTATCTGCTGTTGCGCGGCCTGCGTACTCTGTCTCCTCGAATGGAGGTGGCGCAACGTAATGCTCAGGCGATAGTCGATTATCTGCAAACTCAGCCGCTGGTGAAAAAATTGTATCACCCGTCATTGCCGGATAATCAGGGCCATGAGATTGCCGCGCGTCAGCAAAAAGGCTTTGGCGCGATGTTAAGTTTTGAACTGGATGGTGATGAGCAAACGCTGCGCCGCTTCCTTGGCGGGTTGTCATTGTTTACGCTGGCGGAATCGTTAGGGGGTGTTGAAAGTCTGATCTCCCACGCCGCAACCATGACACACGCGGGCATGGCGCCAGAAGCGCGTGCTGCTGCCGGAATTTCCGAAACGCTGCTGCGTATCTCCACCGGTATTGAAGATGGCGAAGATTTAATTGCCGACCTGGAAAATGGCTTCCGGGCTGCAAACAAGGGGTAAACATGAGTGTGATTGCGCAGGCAGGGGCGAAGGGTCGTCAACTGCACAAATTTGGTGGTAGTAGTCTGGCAGACGTGAAATGTTATCTGCGTGTCGCAGGCATTATGGCGGAGTACTCGCAGCCTGATGACATGATGGTTGTTTCAGCCGCAGGCAGTACCACTAACCAGTTGATTAGCTGGCTGAAATTAAGCCAGACCGATCGCCTTTCTGCGCATCAGGTTCAACAGGCGTTACGTCGCTATCAGAGCGAGCTTATCAGCGGTTTGTTACCGCCTGATATAGCGGATGGACTAATTGGTGCGTTTATTCACGATCTGGAGCGTCTGGCTGGATTACTCGACAGTGGCGTGAACGATGCCGTCTATGCTGAGGTTGTTGGGCATGGTGAGGTATGGTCCGCGCGTTTGATGTCTGCGGTCCTTAACCAACAGGGGCTGGAGTCAGCCTGGCTGGATGCGCGCGATTTTTTACGTGCTGAACGCGGTGCCCAGCCGCAGGTAGATGAAGGTCTTTCTTACCCGCTGCTACAGCAACTGCTGGCGCAGCATCCGGGTAAACGGCTGGTGGTTACCGGCTTTATTAGCCGCAGCAATTGCGGTGAAACGGTCCTGCTGGGGCGTAACGGCTCCGACTACTCGGCGACGCAGGTTGGCGCGCTGGCGGGCGTTTCTCGCGTAACTATCTGGAGCGATGTCGCCGGGGTTTACAGCGCGGATCCGCGTAAAGTAAAAGACGCCTGTTTGCTGCCGCTGCTGCGTCTGGATGAAGCCAGCGAGCTGGCGCGTCTGGCGGCACCGGTTCTCCATGCCCGTACCTTACAGCCGGTTTCCGGTAGCGATATCGATCTCCAACTGCGTTGTAGCTATACGCCGGAGCAGGGTTCAACGCGCATTGAACGCGTACTGGCCTCCGGTACCGGGGCGCGTATTGTGACCAGTCATGATGACGTCTGCCTGATTGAGTTTTTGGTTCCGACTGGCCAGGACTTTAAGCTGGCTTATAAAGAGATTGATCAGGTTTTAAAACGTACCCAGGTGCGTCCGCTGGCAGTGGGTGTGCATCCTGACCGCCAACTGCTGCAATTTTGCTATACCTCCGAAGTCGCTGACGGCGCACTGAAAATTCTGGATGAAGCTGGTCTGCCGGGCGAGCTGCGTTTGCGCCAGGGGCTGGCGCTGGTAGCGATGGTCGGGGCGGGCGTCACCCGTAATCCGCTGCACTGCCACCGTTTCTGGCAACAGTTGAAAGGTCAGCCGGTTGAATTCACCTGGCAATCGGAAGAGGGTATCAGCCTGGTCGCGGTACTGCGTACTGGGCCAACAGAGAGCCTGATTCAGGGCCTGCATCAGTCAATTTTCCGCGCGGAAAAACGCATTGGTCTGGTGTTGTTCGGCAAAGGCAACATTGGTTCGCGCTGGCTGGAGCTGTTCGCTCGCGAGCAGAGCACGCTCTCGGCGCGCACCGGATTAGAGTTTGTGCTGGCGGGTGTGGTTGATAGCCGTCGTAGCCTGCTGAATTACGAAGGGCTGGATGCCAGCCGCGCGTTAGCTTTCTTTGATGACGAGGCAGTAGAGCAGGATGAAGAGTCTCTATTCCTGTGGATGCGTGCTCACCCGTATGATGATTTAGTGGTGCTGGACGTTACTGCCAGCGAGCAACTTGCGGATCAGTATCTGGATTTTGCCAGCCATGGTTTCCACGTTATCAGCGCCAACAAACTGGCGGGGGCGAGCAGCAGTCATAATTATCGCCAAATTCATGACGCTTTTGAAAAAACCGGCCGCCACTGGCTGTATAACGCCACCGTGGGAGCAGGTTTGCCGATCAATCATACCGTGCGCGATCTGATTGATAGTGGAGATACCATTCTGTCGATCAGCGGGATCTTCTCCGGTACGTTGTCGTGGTTGTTCCTGCAATTTGATGGCACGGTCCCGTTCACCGATCTGGTGGATCAGGCGTGGCAACAGGGGCTGACTGAACCCGATCCGCGCGTAGATCTTTCCGGCAAAGATGTGATGCGTAAGCTGGTGATTCTGGCGCGTGAAGCAGGTTACGACATCGAACCGGACCAGGTTCGCGTGGAATCGCTGGTGCCTGCGCATTGTGAAGAAGGCTCTATTGACCATTTCTTTGAGAATGGTGATGAGCTGAACGAGCAGATGGTGCAGCGTCTGGAAGCGGCGCGTGAAATGGGGCTGGTGCTACGCTATGTGGCGCGTTTTGATGCTAACGGTAAAGCGCGCGTTGGTGTTGAGGCGGTTCGTCCTGAACACCCGCTGGCGGCGCTGTTGCCGTGCGATAACGTATTCGCCATTGAAAGCCGCTGGTATCGCGATAACCCGCTGGTGATCCGTGGACCGGGCGCAGGTCGTGACGTCACCGCCGGCGCTATTCAGTCAGACATCAACCGTCTGGCGCAACTGCTGTAGTTTTTGTTGCCGGATGATCCGGCCGACGGTTCGTTTGTGACCCAGGCCGGATAAAATACGTCAACAGCCATCTGCATAATCACTTCAACGCTCTCATCCTGCGTTAAACCTACCCGTATTGCGTCTTACCCGCGCTCTGGCCAGAGGCGAGTCTGTCACCGCTCTCGTTAACGGCTTGCAGACGGTCATGCCACAATTCCTCATCATTTCAGGCTGATGTGAATTTTTTTCACGTTGGCTGAGTATTCCTCACCTTTAACGATGATTTTTGTGTTGACGCCAGCGTGCTTTTCCGTCATTTTTACATCTAGACGTCTAAACGTATAGCAGTTCACAACACAACATATAACGACAAAAGATTGATGAGGTAAGGTATGAGCTTTTTTCACGCCAACCAGCGGGAAGCGCTGAATCAGAGTCTGGCCGAAGTACAGGGGCAGATTAACGTTTCTTTCGAATTTTTCCCGCCGCGCACCAGTGAAATGGAGCAAACCCTGTGGAACTCTATCGATCGCCTGAGCAGCCTGAAGCCGAAGTTTGTTTCAGTCACCTACGGTGCAAACTCTGGTGAGCGCGACCGTACGCACAGCATTATTAAAGGCATTAAGGATCGCACTGGTCTTGAAGCAGCTCCGCACCTGACCTGTATTGATGCAACCCGCGATGAGCTGCGCACCATTGCTCAGGACTACTGGAATAACGGTATTCGTCATATTGTTGCTCTGCGCGGTGACCTGCCGCCGGGAAGCGGTAAACCGGATATGTATGCCTCTGACCTGGTGACTCTGCTGAAAGACGTTGCGGACTTTGATATCTCCGTTGCGGCTTACCCGGAAGTACACCCAGAAGCGAAGAGCGCTCAGGCCGATTTGCTGAACCTGAAGCGTAAGGTTGATGCCGGTGCAAACCGCGCCATTACTCAGTTCTTCTTCGATGTAGAAAGCTATCTGCGCTTTCGCGATCGCTGTGTGTCTGCGGGAATCGATGTGGAAATTATTCCGGGTATCCTGCCAGTCTCTAACTTTAAGCAGGCGAAAAAATTTGCCGATATGACCAATGTTCGTATCCCTTCCTGGATGTCGACCATGTTTGATGGTCTTGATGATGATGCGGAAACCCGCAAGCTGGTAGGTGCAAACATCGCTATGGACATGGTGAAAATCCTCAGTCGCGAAGGGGTGAAAGATTTTCACTTCTATACCCTTAACCGTGCCGAGATGAGCTACGCAATTTGTCACACGCTGGGAGTAAGACCAGCATAATTAGTGCCTCAGCCCTCTTCGGAGGGTTTTTTATTGATCATTTTGATCTACATCTCTGTAACTTTAAATATAAAAGGAATGAGCTATCGAATCTGTGGGTTTTTTCGACTATATCTTATCTCTGGTGGTGTATATCGTAGTCAGAACACTGTAAAGGGAGCATATAGATGAGCATGTCCGACGATAGCCAGAACGCATCAACTGCCGGTAAGTGTCCTTTTCATCAGGGCGGGCCGGATCACAGCGCGGGAGCAGGAACGAACAACCGCGACTGGTGGCCCAATCAACTCCGTGTAGATCTTTTAAACCAACATTCCAACCGTTCTAACCCGCTGGGTGAGGACTTCGACTACCGCAAAGAATTTAGCAAACTTGACTACTCTGCCCTGAAAGGGGATCTCAGAGCCCTTCTGTCCGAATCTCAACCGTGGTGGCCCGCTGACTGGGGAACCTATGCCGGATTATTTATCCGCATGGCATGGCACGGTGCAGGGACCTATCGCTCCATCGATGGACGCGGTGGCGCGGGTCGCGGACAGCAGCGTTTTGCACCACTGAACTCCTGGCCGGACAACGTCAGCCTGGATAAAGCGCGTCGTCTGCTGTGGCCAATCAAGCAGAAATATGGCCAGAAAATTTCCTGGGCCGACCTGTTTATCCTTGCGGGTAACGTGGCGCTGGAAAACTCAGGCTTCCGTACCTTCGGCTTTGGTGCCGGTCGTGAAGACGTCTGGGAACCGGATCTCGACGTAAACTGGGGTGATGAAAAAGCCTGGTTGACCCACCGTCATCCGGAAGAACTGGCAAAAGCGCCGCTGGGCGCAACCGAAATGGGCCTTATCTATGTGAACCCGGAAGGGCCGGACCATAGCGGCGAACCGCTCTCTGCGGCCGCGGCTATTCGCGCGACCTTCGGTAACATGGGTATGAACGACGAAGAAACCGTAGCGCTGATTGGCGGCGGTCATACGTTGGGTAAAACCCATGGTGCAGCACCGGCTTCGCACGTAGGCGCCGATCCAGAATCCGCACCAATTGAAGCGCAGGGCCTGGGCTGGGCCAGCAGCTACGGCAGCGGCGCGGGTGCAGACGCAATTACTTCCGGTCTGGAAGTGGTCTGGACGCAGACGCCGACCCAATGGAGCAACTATTTCTTCGAGAACCTGTTCAAATATGAATGGGTACAAACCCGCAGTCCGGCAGGCGCGATTCAATTTGAAGCGGTTGATGCGCCAGAAATTATCCCCGATCCGTTCGATCCGTCGAAAAAACGTAAGCCAACAATGTTGGTTACCGACCTGACGCTGCGTTTCGATCCGGAGTTCGAGAAGATTTCCCGCCGTTTCCTGAACGATCCGCAGGCCTTCAACGAAGCGTTTGCCCGCGCATGGTTTAAGCTGACGCACCGTGATATGGGGCCAAAAGCGCGTTACATCGGACCGGAAGTGCCAAAAGAAGATCTGATTTGGCAAGACCCGCTGCCGCATGCGTTCTTTAACCCAAGCGAAGAAGATATCCTGAAACTGAAGGCGACCATTGCTGCTTCCGGGTTGTCCGTGGGCGAGCTGGTGTCAGTGGCGTGGGCTTCTGCATCAACGTTCCGCGGTGGGGATAAACGTGGCGGCGCTAACGGTGCGCGTCTGGCGCTGGACCCACAGCGTGGCTGGGATGTGAATGCTACCGCGGCACGCGTACTGCCTGTGCTGGAAGGCATTTATAAGTCAGCCCATACCGCTTCGTTAGCCGATATTATCGTGCTGGCCGGTGTTGTTGGTATAGAGCAGGCGGCTAGCGCTGCGGGTGTCAGCATTAAAGTACCTTTTGCGCCGGGCCGCGTGGATGCGCGTCAGGACCAAACGGATATTGAGATGTTTGAACTGCTTGAGCCGATCGCCGATGGCTTCCGTAACTACCGCTCCCGTCCTGACGTATCGACCACCGAGTCGCTGCTGATTGATAAAGCGCAGCAGCTGACGCTGACCGCACCGGAAATGACCGTGCTGGTGGGCGGTATGCGCGTACTGGGCACCAACTTCGACGGCAGCCAGCATGGCGTCTTTACCGATCGTCCTGGCGTGCTCAGCACTGACTTCTTCGTCAATCTGCTGGATATGCGCCATGAGTGGAAGGCGGTTGATGAGTCAAAAGAGCTGTTCGAAGGTCGTGACCGTCTGAGCGGTGAAGTGAAATACACGGCAACCCGCGCCGATCTGGTGTTCGGTTCTAACTCCGTACTGCGCGCAGTGGCTGAAGTTTATGCCTGCAGCGATGCTCACGAGAAGTTCGTGAGAGATTTCGTTGCCGCATGGGTGAAAGTGATGAACCTGGATCGTTTCGATCTGCTGTAACAGATAATGCCGGATGTCGCTTGTGCGTATCCGGCATAGTATGAATAAAAAAATCCCCGCGATTGCGGGGATTTTTTATTGGCAGGTTATTCCCACTCTTGCAGGTAACGTTGACCGTACTGGTCAGCCACCAGCAGGGCGGCATACACCTGGTCCGGAGTTGCGCCGCCAGGCATGTTGTGGATGGTTTCGCCTTCTGCACAGGCTGCCTCAGCCACAATGCGCATTTTCGCCGGGATATCCTGTTTGATGTCCAGTTGCGCCAGGGTAATCGGCAGGCCAACGGAATGACACAGCGCGGCAACGGTTTCAATTTCATCAACTGGCGCGTTTTCCAGCACCAGCTGTGTCAGCGTACCGAAAGCCACTTTCTCGCCGTGGTAGTAGTGATGCGCATCCGGGATTGCGGTCAGACCGTTATGAATGGCGTGAGCCGCTGCCAGGCCACCGCTTTCAAAACCGACGCCACTCAGATAGGTGTTGGCTTCAATAACGCGCTCCAGTGCTGGTGTAACCACGTGCTGCTCGGCTGCCAGCATCGCTTTTTCACCTTCTTCGATTAGCGTATTAAAGCACAGCTCTGCCAGCGCCAGCGCCGCCTGAGTACACTGACCGCCCGCCATGGTGGTTGCGCCGCTGCGTGAACAAGCACGTGCTTCGAACCAGGTTGCCAGCGCATCGCCAATACCCGCAGCTAACAGACGCGCCGGTGCGCCCGCGACAATTTTGGTATCCACAATGACCCTGTCCGGGTTGTTGGGCAGCAGCAGATAGCGATCGAATTCACCGGCATCGGTGTAAATGACGGACAGCGCGCTGCACGGCGCATCGGTAGAGGCGATGGTTGGGGCAATGGCGACAGGCACGCCCATAAAGTGCGCCAGCGCTTTGGCGGTATCCAGCGTTTTCCCGCCGCCAATACCAAGTACTGCGCCACACTGCGCTTTTTCCGCTACGCCGCGCAGACGGTCGATTTCGTTTTGTGAACATTCGCCGCCAAACGGTGCAATTTCCAGCGCCAGTCCGGCATCCTGAAAGCTTTTTTCCAGTGCGTCCTGGGCAAAGCCTAAGACAAACTTGTCCCCAACGACCAGCCAGCGTTCTGCCAGTGGTTTGAGGTAGCTGCCAAGACGGGTAATAACATCGGCACCCTGGATGTACTTACCAGGTGATTGAATAATGCGATCCATACTTTATTTCCCTCACAGGTTGATGTGACCAAATGCGTTGTTCCAGTCCTGCTCAAACTTCTCTATTGCTGACTCTACCGCAGGGGTATTGAGCATTTGTTGCGCTACGTCTAATGGCAGGGTGATAGCTTCACATCCTGCCAGTAAGCAATCCAGCGCCTGACGCGGGGTTTTAAAGCTGGCTGCCAGTACCATGCTGTTTGGCGCATGCAGCTCCAGTAACGTTTGCAGTTCCTGTACTGTGCGAATCCCGTCGCCGCCCTGTGCGTCGATACGGTTAACGTAAGGCGCGATATATTTAGCTCCTGCCAGCGCAGCCAGTAGCCCCTGAGATGCACTGTATACGGCGGTTCCCAGCGTGGTGATACCCTCTTTTTTCAGCATCTTAATCGCGGCCAGACCTTCGGATGTCACCGGGATTTTCACTACCAGACCAGGCACCGCGTTGCTCAGGCGTTTGGCTTCTTCCACCATGCCCTGTGCGTCTCGGCTCATGGTTTGGGCAAACAAAATACCCTCTTCGCCGATGGCGTTTTGCAGGCGTGGCAGTACATCCCAGATAGATTCTTTGCTTGCCGCCACAATGCTTGGGTTGGTGGTAACACCCGCGATAGGGAAGATGCGTGCCAGACGTTCAACTTCCGCGACGTTGGCGGTATCAAGGTAAAGTTCCATACAAAAACATCCTCTTTAAAGTTCAAGTTCATGTTGCAACAGGCTGGCGATAGCGTCGGCTGAGGCGGCACTAACCAGCGCGTTACGGAATTCTTCATGCATAATGCGGCGCGCCAGACGCGAGAAAATACGCATATGCTGATCGCCAGCGGCATGTTTGTTGAGCGTCAGCATAATAATGAACTGTGCATCATCATCACCCCAACGTACCGGCGCTTGCAGGCGCGCTACGCTGATGGTGGACTGCTCAATATGTTCGGATTTGCTGTGTGGAATGGCGAAGCTAAAACCTAATCCGGTAGAGAAGACGGCTTCGCGCGCCCACAGGTCTGCTTCCAGTTTACGTGGATAGCGGCAACGGCCTGCCAGCAGGAGGTTATCGGTCATCCCTTTGATTACCTCTTCTTTACTGCGCCAGTCGCTGTCCAGTGTGATGCATTCGGCGGTAACCAGAGGTGTATCCTGTTGGGTCATGCGGAACTGAGCCAGCAGATGTTCGACCTCCAGCGAGGTTCGACAAGCCATCGCTTGATTCAGCAATTGACGGCAGGCACGGCTGTCGAGTTGCGCCATCCGCGCTTTGGCGGCGGGAATGGAGGGAGCGCTCATACTGATCTCGTCCAGACCCAGTCCCACCAGCAATGGCAGCACCGAACCTTTGGCACCCAGTTCGCCGCACAGGCCAATCCATTTCCCCTGCCGATGTACTGCCTGTACGGCGTAATCCAGCGCGCGCAGGAAAGCCGGATTCAGGCTGTTGTAGTGGCGGGTAACTTTGGCGTTGTCGCGGTCGACCGCCAGCAGGTATTGCGTCAGGTCATTGCTACCAATACTAAAGAAATCAATCTCTTCACAGCATTGGTCAATGATGAACATCACAGACGGAACCTCCAGCATAATACCGAGCTGGATCTTCTCATCAAACGGAATGTGTTCACTTCGCAGTTGCTGCTTGGCTTCTGCCAGTTTCTCTTTGACCCACAGGATCTCTTCCATCGAGGAGATCATTGGGATCATGATTTTCAGGCTACCGTGCGCTGAGGCGCGCAGGATCGATCGCAGTTGCGTAGTAAACAACGTGGCATATTCTTCATAAATACGCACCGCGCGATAACCGAGAAATGGGTTGGTCTCAGCAGGAATATTCAGATAATCAACGGGTTTATCACCGCCGATATCCATGGTGCGTACAATAATGCTGCGTCCCTTTGCGGGTTCCAGCGCCTGGCAGAAAATGTTGTATAGTTCGTTCTCATCCGGGGCGCAGGTACGGTCCATATACAGCATTTCCGTACGGAACAGGCCAACCGCTTCCGCACCGTTACTAAAGGCTGCTTGTGCTTCCACGGAGTGGGCGATGTTGGCGGCGACTTCCATACGGATGCCATCAGCCGTGCGTGCCTCCTGGGTCAGCCAGATACGTTGCTGTTCCCGAATGGCATCCTGGATACGGGCTTCTTGCTGATAATAACGTACGATGGATTCATCAGGGGCAACGACGACTGCTCCTGCGTTACCATCGATATAAACCGTTTGCTGTAGCCATGGCATCAAAGATTCAATATCTACGCCAACCAGCGTAGGGATGTTGAATGACCGGGCGAGAATCACCGTGTGTGACGTAGTACCACCGCTTTTTAACAGCAAGCCTTTCAGCAATGTTTTGTCCAGTTCGAGGAACTGGCTCGGTGTTAGCTCATCCGCCATGCAAACCGTAGGCTGGGTCAGTTTTCCCGGTGCAGGGAAGCGCTGTTCCCCATAAATTTGCTGCAGAAGCTGGAAGCAAACATCGCGTACATCCAGTGCACGCTCCTGTAAATAACTGCTGCTTGAACGGGCGAATTCATCACAAAAATGTCCGGCACTTTCGACAACCGCCTGGGCGCAGCTTAACCCGCGTGATACGCCGGCGAGCAGGTGCTGGCGCAGTGAGAGGTCGCTTGCCAGCGAGCGGTGTGCTTCCAGAATCGCACTGGTAGCGCCGTCGCTGTCGAGTAATCGAAACTCAATATTTTTCATCAACAGCGTTAAACCGTTATCCAGTGCCGCTTGCTCGGTTTCAATATCTTGAGCGGATGGAAGGTTACTGAGCGCGTTAAGATCCAGCGAAGAAAGCAGACTCAGAACGCCCCCTGCGCTGCCGCTGCAGACGGTGCGAGCGCGGAAAAGCTGTGGATTTAAATGGGTGAGCGATGCCGGAAGTGGCTCCAGCTCGTTGTTTTTGGCTTCCGCTAGCGGTGCATCGCAGTGCGGAAATTCATTTCGTAACCATTGGCTCAGATGCTGGTGGGCTGCCTGTTCATCTGTACCGGAAATCAGCAACTGGCAGCTATCACCCGCCAGAGTATCGGTGCCAATCAACGATAGTGCGCTCTTAGCGTTGCCCTTACGTTCGGTACGCAGGTTGTGCCACTCAATGTGTGAGGTAAAGGTGTTGCACTGCGTTTCTATGTGGCTTGCCGGGCGTGCATGTACGCCATTGGGTAGCTCACAGGTAAATTCCACAATCAGGGCCATAGCCTCATCTCCCATAACGATTTCTCGCTACAGGATAAAAGGGCAACGCCTGAGCCTGCCATGTGACAAATCTGCCAAAAACTGGATAAATGTAATGTAACTATCAAAGTGAGACATCCCTCACAAGTCAGCGTATCCACTATAAATTCCGAGAAACTGCAAGTTATGAGGCGGATCGCATTTTTGTACTGATATTACAAAAGTCCAGCAAATGGCCTTTTTATCCACTGTTTGCGTCGCGTCAGATTGCCTATTGTTTTCCGCAACAAGTTTATGGATATGGGCTTTAGGCAGCCCGGGAGCGACTTATGAAAGAGTTGGTACAAATCCTGAAAAATACTCGTCAGCACCTGATGACCGGTGTTTCGCATATGATCCCCTTCGTCGTAGCGGGCGGTATTTTGCTGGCTGTCTCCGTCATGCTGTATGGCAAAGGCGCGGTACCGGATGCTGCGACCGATCCTAATCTTAAAAAGCTGTTTGATATTGGCGTCGCCGGGTTGACTTTGATGGTGCCATTTCTTGCTGCTTATATCGGCTATTCCATCGCTGAACGTTCTGCTCTGGCCCCTTGTGCGATTGGCGCATGGGTGGGAAACAGCTTCGGTGCAGGTTTCTTTGGCGCATTAATTGCTGGGATTATTGGCGGTATCGTTGTCCATTATCTGAAGAAGATCCCCGTACATAAGGTGTTGCGTTCGGTAATGCCTATCTTCGTTATTCCCATCGTCGGCACTTTTATCACCGCAGGTATCATGATGTGGGGGCTGGGGGAGCCTGTTGGCGCGTTAACTACTAGCCTGACCGAGTGGCTGCAGGGTATGCAGCAGGGCAGCATTGTGCTGCTGGCGGTAATTATGGGACTGATGTTGGCCTTCGATATGGGAGGGCCAATTAACAAAGTTGCCTACGCATTCATGCTGATTTGCGTGGCGCAGGGGGTTTATACCGTCGTGGCAATCGCCGCAGTAGGGATCTGCGTGCCGCCGCTGGGTTTAGGTTTAGCGACGCTGATTGGTCGTAAGAATTTCTCTTCTGAAGAACGCGAAGCCGGTAAAGCTGCGCTGGTAATGGGCTGCGTTGGCGTAACGGAAGGCGCGATTCCGTTTGCTGCAGCCGATCCGCTGCGTGTCATTCCATCGATTATGGTGGGTTCCGCCTGTGGCACGGTAACCGCCGCCCTGTTTGGTGCGCAGTGTTATGCCGGCTGGGGCGGACTGATTGTTCTGCCTGTAGTGGAAGGAAAACTGGGTTATATCGCGGCTGTTGCCGTTGGTGCTGTAGTGACCGCCGTGTGCGTTAACGTACTGAAAAGTCTGGCGCGGAAAAAAGTGTCTCAGGTCGATCAGAAAGAAGATGACCTGGATTTAGATTTTGAAATGAATTAAGTGAGGAATGAGTCATGACCAAGATTATCGCAGTAACCGCATGTCCTTCTGGCGTTGCCCACACCTATATGGCAGCCGAAGCGCTGGAAAGCGCCGCTAAAGCTAAAGGTTGGCAAGTAAAGGTTGAGACTCAGGGTTCGATCGGTCTGGAAAACGAACTGACCGCGGCGGATGTGGCGGAAGCCGACATGGTCATTCTGACCAAGGACATTGGTATTAAATTTGAAGAACGTTTTGCGGGCAAAACTATCGTTCGCGTCAACATCAGCGATGCAGTGAAACGTGCCGACGCCATCATGAACAAGATTGGCGCGCATCTGGCGCAAACCGCTTAACCGTTTGTTTGCCGGATGGCGGCTTCGCCTTATCCGGCCTACAGATGCGTAGGCCTGATAAGCGTAGCGCCATCAGGCAACTATTCCCGCAGGAGTTCCTCATGACGAACCGTATCCAACGTTTAAAAACCGCTCTGTTTCAGAACAACCGTGAAATTTCGCTTGAACGTGCGCTGTTATATACCGCCAGCCACCAGCAGACGGAGGGAGAGCCGGTTATTCTGCGTCGGGCGAAAGCCACCGCATATATTCTTGAGCACGTTGAGATTTCGATTCGTGATGAGGAACTGATTGCCGGAAACCGTACTGTTAAACCGCGTGCGGGCATTATGTCACCGGAAATGGATCCTTACTGGCTGCTTAAAGAGCTGGAGCAGTTTCCAACCCGTCCGCAGGACCGTTTTGACATCAGCGAAGAGGATAAACATCTCTATCGCGATGTGCTGTATCCGTACTGGGAAAAGCGGTCGATGAAAGATTTCATCAACGGTCAGATGACCGATGAGGTTAAAGCTGCCGTCAGTACCCAGATTTTTAGCATTAACCAGACTGACAAAGGTCAGGGACATATCATTATTGATTATCCACGCCTGTTGAATCATGGGCTTGGCGAACTGGTAGCGCAGATGCGAGCGCATTGTCTGCAGCAGCCGGAGAATCACTTTTATCAGGCTGCGCTGCTGCTGCTTGAGGCTTCGCAAAACCATATTCTGCGTTACGCTATGCTGGCAGAGAAGATGGCGGAAAGCTGCCCGGATGCGCAGCGACGCCAGGAATTACTGACGATTGCTGAAAACTCTCGGCATAACGCCCAAAGCAAGCCGCAAACCTTCTGGCAGGCATGTCAGCTGTTCTGGTACATGAACATTATTTTGCAATATGAATCCAACGCCAGTTCTCTTTCACTTGGACGCTTCGACCAGTATATGCTGCCGTTTTATCAGGCTTCGCTGACGCAGGGGGAAGACCCAGCATTCTTACAAGAGATCCTCGAATCCCTATGGGTGAAATGTAATGACATCGTACTGCTGCGATCCACCAGCAGTGCGCGCTACTTCGCTGGCTTCCCAACAGGCTACACCGCGCTACTGGGGGGATTGACGGAGAATGGTCGTAGTGCGGTAAATGTATTGTCTTTCCTCTGTCTTGATGCGTATCAGAACGTACAGCTACCACAACCAAACCTCGGTGTGCGCACGAATGCATTGATCGATACACCGTTCCTGATGAAAACAGCACAGACCATTCGTCTTGGTACCGGCATCCCGCAAATCTTTAACGATGAAGTGGTGGTGCCCGCGTTTCTGAATCGCGGTGTTTCGCTGGAAGATGCGCGGGATTACGCGGTAGTAGGCTGTGTCGAGCTGTCTATTCCAGGCAGAACATACGGTTTGCACGATATCGCTATGTTTAATCTGCTGAAAGTGATGGAAATTTGTCTGCATGAGAACGAAGGCAACCGCACTCTGACGTACGACGATCTCCTGGCGCATATTCGTGCCAAAATCAGCCACTACATCACGTTGATGGTGGAGGGCAGTAATATCTGCGATATCGGTCACCGCGACTGGGCGCCGGTGCCGCTGCTCTCCTCGTTTATTAGCGACTGTCTGGATAAAGGGTGCGATATTACCGACGGCGGTGCGCGTTATAACTTCTCCGGCGTACAGGGGATCGGTATTGCAAACCTGAGCGATTCGCTGCATGCGCTCAATGGGCTGGTATTCGAACAACAGCGCTTATCTTTTGATGAACTTTTGTCGGTGCTAAAAGATAACTTTGCTACCCCGGAAGGCGAGAAAGTTCGCGCCAGGCTGATCAATCGCTTCGAAAAATACGGCAACGATATCGATGATGTAGATAACATTAGCGCCGAACTGCTACGTCATTACTGCAAAGAGGTAGAGAAATACCAGAATCCGCGCGGCGGGCAATTTACGCCGGGTTCGTATACCGTCTCTGCACACGTGCCGCTGGGTTCGGTCGTTGGGGCAACACCGGATGGCCGCTTAGCCGGGGAGCAACTGGCAGATGGGGGGCTGTCGCCGATGCTGGGACAGGATATGCAAGGACCGACGGCGGTATTGAAGTCGGTCAGCAAGCTGGATAACACACTGCTTTCCAATGGGACGTTGCTGAACGTGAAGTTTACGCCAGCCACACTGGAAGGTGAGGCCGGTTTACGCAAGCTGGCGGATTTTCTGCGGGCATTTACCCAGCTCAAACTCCAGCATATCCAGTTTAACGTGGTGAATGCCGACACATTGTGCGAAGCGCAGCAGCGCCCGCAGGATTTCACCGGGCTGGTGGTGCGCGTGGCGGGTTACAGCGCCTTCTTTGTCGAGTTGTCGAAGGAGATCCAGGATGACATCATTCGCCGCACCGCGCATCAACTGTGAGGTAATTGACCCTCGTGGCGAGGAAGTCGCGCGTATATTCAACATTCAGCGTTACTCACTGAATGATGGGCAGGGTATTCGTACGGTCGTCTTTTTTAAAGGCTGTCCGCATACCTGCCCTTGGTGTGCTAACCCGGAATCACTCTCGCCACGTATTGAAACGGTACGGCGGGAGAGTAAGTGTCTGCACTGTACACCCTGTCTGCGTGATGCCGACGAGTGTCCCTCTGGGGCATTTGAACGTATTGGTCGTGATATCACGTTGGACGATCTGGAACGTGAAGTGATGAAAGATGATATTTTCTTTCGTTCTTCTGGTGGGGGGGTAACGCTTTCCGGCGGTGAAGTGCTGATGCAAGCGCCCTTTGCCACACGGTTCCTGCAACGTCTGCGGCGCTGGGATGTGCGCTGTGCAATTGAAACGGCTGGCGATGCGCCGGCCGGTCGCTTGTTATCGCTGGCAAAAGAGTGTGATGAGGTGTTGTTCGACCTCAAAATAATGGATGGAGATCTGGCTCGTGAGGTCATCAACATGAACCTACCGCGTGTACTGGCGAATTTACGGCTATTGGTGGAGGAAGGGGTTAATGTCATACCTCGCCTGCCGCTGACTCCGGGCTTTACGATGAATTCAGATAACACGCAGCATGTGTTGACGATGTTGTCATCACTAGGCATAAAACAGGTACACCTGCTACCGTTTCATCAATATGGCGAGCCCAAATACAGCCTGCTCGGTTTACCCTGGTTGATGAAAGAAGTGCCCGTACCGACGGCGCAAGAGGTGGATATTATACGTAAGATGGCAGAATGCGCCGGATTTCAGGTAACAGTAGGAGGATAGTATGACCATCGCACCTGTACGATATCTGGTTGCTGTCACCGCGTGCGTAAGCGGCGTGGCCCATACCTATATGGCAGCTGAGCGGCTGGAGAAACTCTGCCAGCAGGAAAAATGGAGCATCAAGATCGAAACTCAAGGGGCATTGGGAACCGAAAATCGCCTGATGGAAGAGGATATTAACCGCGCTGATGTGGTGTTGCTCATTACTGATATTGAACTGGCAGGAGCAGAGCGTTTTACGCAGAGCCGATACGTTCAGTCGGGCATTAGCGCATTTCTGCGTGAGCCGCAGCGGGTGATGAGCGCCGTACGAAAGCTGCTTTCAGCGCCACAGCACACACATCTTACTCTGGATTAGCTTCTTTCTCCGTCAATTGGCTGTGGTACTGCCGACGGTATTCTGATGGTGAACGTTCGGTATTTTTGCGAAACAGGCGGCAGAAGTAGTTGCTGTCAACAAACCCACAAATGTGCGCCACCTCTTTAATCTTCAATTCGTAACCCTTCAACAGCGTTTTTGCGTGTTCCAGTCGCGTGTGGTTCAGGTATTCGTTAAACCCGATAGCGCCCGTTTTTTGAAAAAGGTGGGAAAGATAATTGGGTGAGATGTAGAACGCCTGCGCGACGGATTCTCGGGTGAGCGGTGAAGCGTAGCGTTCGTCAATATAGTTGCGAATGGCTTCGAAAAGCGCCTGGCTGCGTGATGCGGTTTGGATCTGGCTGCCGAGCAGATCGCGGCAGTGGCTCAGTAAGCTTGCAACGATTAGCCTGGCGGTTTGCTGCTCCTGCGGCTGCATCTGCATTTCATTGAGCGTTTGCAGCAGGAATGAGCCAACACGCGGTCCACGCCGCGCGACGTGCTGGCGGGTAAGGTTTTGATATTGCTTACCGTCCCACTGAACGATGCTAAAACCCAGTTGCTGTTTGCCAAATAAGATACTGAGCGTGGTCACCGGTGTGAGCCACTGTGGAAAGTTCCAGCCACCAGCCGGAACGAACAAGGCATCGCAAGGCTGTAACGTCGCGGATGCGCCAGCAACACCGTTATCGGTGAATTCACCTTCCAGCACAATCTCCAGTCGGGGAAAATCGACCTGATACGCCAGTTCCGGCGTTGAGCTACTGGTGCTGGCAAAGTAAATCTGCCGCAGCGGTGTGGGGCTGTTGATCAGGCGAGAGAGCAGGTGGCTGATGTCGTGATACATGTTAATCCCTTGCAGGCAGCAGACAGGGAAACAGTAACGTTGAAAACAATCGCCCTCAAGTGATTATTGCCGGATGGCGGCTAATGCCTTATCCGGCCTACAAGTCTTTGCGAGCTGTAGGCCGGATAAGCGTAGCGCATCCGGCAGACTGTTACTGATTACCGATTTGATCGCCGTAAGGCAGGGTATCGTAATCAATCAGGGCATTCTTTTTGTACGGGTTGCCAATCCAGCGGGTCGTCTCTTTGAACTGCGGGCTGGTAATGGCACGAGTTGGATCGAAACCATCATAGGTGAAGCCCGCTAAATCAGACCATGTGTGGATAAGCTCTGAGCTGCTGTATTTACGATTCACATCCTGTGAGAAGTCACGCGGGTGTGCAGCCTGCCATTTTTCCGAGGTCCACAGCAGGAACGGCACCGTATACATATGGCGCGTTGGGTTGTCTTCATTACGACCCTGCGTTTTATGCGGCGGCGTATCGTATACCTCTTCCCCATGATCGGAAAAGTACAGCAGGAAGCCGTTCGGATCAGTCGCTTTATAGTCTTTGATCAGACTGGCAATGATATGGTCATTGTAGACATTCGCGCTGTCGTAATCGTTGTAAGCTTCCAGCTCATCGTTACTCAGGCCAGCGGGCACATTGTCGATATTATTGTCGAACTTACCCTGACCATCCGGGTAACGGAATTTGTACTTAATATGCGTACCCAGCAGGTGAACGATGATGAACTTTTTCGGTGCAGGGTCAGCCAGTACTTCTTTAAATGGCGCCAGCACGTTGCTGTCATATTCGCGCGCACTTTGGGTACGCTGCTGGTTCATATAGAACTGTTTATCCGTCTGCTTAGAGAACACCGTCAGCATGGTGTTGCGGGCGGTCATCGTCTGCTGATTGGTGATCCAGAAGGTTTTATAACCTGCCTGTTTCATCATGTTCATCAGGGACGGCTGAGTCAGATACAGATCTGGGTTCTTCTCGTTGGCAAAGGTCAGCGCCTGCTGCAGGATTTCAATGGTGTACGGACGTGAGGTCACGACATTATTGAACACGGTGAAGTTAGGATCGGATTTATGCAGCGCATCCAGTTCAGGCGTTGTTTCGCGTGGGTAACCGTACAGGCTCATGCGGCCACGTTGCGTTGACTCGCCAATCACCAGTACCAGCGTACGCGGCGCATCACCGGAGTTGTCTTTAAAGTTGGCCAGCGGCGGCAGGGCATTGTTCTCATTCAGCAGGCTGTTCAGCGCGGTCAACTGCTGACGATACTGATAATACCCGGAGATGAACTGCCACGGTGCGGCAGGCTCCATGCGTGAAGCGAGACCATCCAACGTTTTTTCAAACGGCTTATGTTTGATAAATGTGTTCACTGTCATCGGATGCAGAATCAATCCGTATAACAGTGCAAACGACACCAGATAGCGCCAGGATGATGGAATATGCACAGGACGCAGACGTGTCCATAGCAGAATTGCCACAGCTGTATAGGCCAGCGCAATTAAGACAATCTTCAGGCTGAAATATTGGCTCAGATATTCGCTGGCTTCGTTCGCATTGGTTTCAAACATTACGTACAGAACGCTTTGCGAGAACTCTTGCCCGTAGATGACGTAATAGCTCAGAGCAGCCAGCGAGGCCGCCCATAACACCACGCCTATCACTGCAGCAATAATGCGGATACGGTTTGGAAATAAGAATACCGGAATCAACCACAGCGAACTAAACAGCAAGGAGTCGCGTAAACCGGTAGATCCGCTGTAGCCACTAAAATAGATAACGGCCTGCAGTAATGAGGAAAAAAACCAAAAATAGAGGAGCGCCCAACCCAGGGCTTTCCAGCTAAAGGCGGGTTTAGACTGGAGTTGTAAGGATTGCATAATGTGAGCCTGTCTTTAATCGTAGCGCCAAGAGTAGCGACTAAACATTAAGAGGAACTGAAGCATCACGATCTTAGGATCGTGTTTTGTTGTTTATATATTCATGGAGTGAATATATTCAGGCGGGAATATATTGAAAAAGAAGCGGTTAGGACAGCAGTTTTTGCCGTCGCCTTCATACAATAGCACGAAGGCGACGAGAGGGGTCGTTAGCCAGTATTACGCATACCAGCGGCGACACCAGCGATTGTGACCATCAATGCTTGTTCCACGCGTGGGTCCGGTGCATTGCCTTGCTCTTCCGCCAGGCGTGAGCGGTGTAACAGCTCTGCCTGTAATACGTTCAGCGGGTCAGTATAAATATTTCTTAACTGAATGGACTCGGCAATCCACGGCAGGTCGGCCATCAAATGCGAGTCGTTGGCAATCGCCAGTACGACATCGATATCTGCTGCCAGGCGTTGGCGTAGCTCTGCACCCAGCGGCCACAGATCTTTTTTGACCAGGCGCTGATCGTAATACTCTGCCAGCCACAGGTCTGCTTTCGCGAAAACCATTTCCAGCATGCCAAGGCGTGTGGAGAAGAATGGCCAGTCGCGGCACATGGCTTCAAGTTCGCTTTGCTTGCCGTCTTCAACCACTTTTTGCAGCGCGGTACCTGCACCCAACCAGGCCGGGAGCATCAGGCGGTTCTGCGTCCAGGCGAAGATCCACGGAATGGCGCGCAGAGACTCTACCCCGCCGGTCGGACGGCGTTTTGCCGGACGTGAACCGAGCGGGAGTTTACCCAGTTCCTGCTCCGGTGTCGCTGAGCGGAAATAAGGGACGAAGTCTTTGTTTTCACGCACATATCCACGATAGAGCTCGCAGGAAATATCGGAAAGCTCATCCATGATATGACGCCAGCTATCTTTCGGTTCTGGCGGTGGTAACAGGTTGGCCTCCAGAATTGCTCCGGTATACAGCGACAGGCTGCTGATGGTCACTTCCGGCAGGCCGTACTTAAAGCGGATCATCTCCCCTTGTTCTGTCACGCGCAGACCGCCTTTCAGGCTGCCCGGCGGTTGAGAGAGTAGCGCCGCATGTGCAGGCGCGCCGCCGCGACCAATGGAACCACCGCGACCGTGGAAAAGCGTCAGTTCGATACCGGCTTTTTCGCAGGTTTTGATTAGCGCGTCCTGAGCCTGGTATTGCGCCCAGGAGGCCGCCATCACGCCCGCGTCTTTTGCGGAATCAGAATAGCCAATCATGACCATCTGTTTGCCCTGAATAAAGCCGCGGTACCAGTCGATATTTAAAAGTTGAGACATGACGTCATCGGCATTGTTGAGGTCGTCCAGCGTTTCAAATAGCGGAGCGACCGGCATAGCAAAACCAATTCCGGCTTCTTTCAGCAGCAGATGCACGGCCAGCACATCCGACGGAGTTTTCGCCATCGAGATAACATAGGCGGCAATGGAGCCATATGGGGCTTCGGCAATGACCCGACAGGTGTCGAGCACTTCACGGGTGTCGTTGCTCGGTTCCCAGTTACGCGGCAGGAGCGGACGCTTGGAATTCAGTTCGCGGATCAGGAAAGCCTGTTTATCCGCTTCCGACCAGTTTTCGTAGTCGCCAATACCCAGATAACGGGTCAGTTCGCCCAGGGCTTCAGTATGACGGGTGCTTTCCTGACGAATATCAATACGCACCAGCGGTACACCGAAACACTTCACGCGCCTAAGGGTGTCGAGCAATTCGCCATTGGCGATAATACCCATGCCACAGGCCTGCAGAGACTGGTAGCACGCGTAAAGCGGGTCCCAAAGCTGTTCGTTTTGGGTGAGAAGTCCCGCTGGTTTCGGCAATTTCTCGCCTTTCAGACGGGCTTCAAGCCAGGCCTGGGTTGCCATCAGACGAGAACGCAGGGTTTTCATCAGATAGCGATAAGGTTCAGCTGCACCTTCTTCGCCTACCAGCGCCATCAGCTCCGGCGTGGCATCCACCATCGACAGCTCAGAAATCAGAAACTGGATGTCTTTCAGGAACAGGTCTGTCGCTTTCCAGCGGCTGAGCAGCAGCACGTGACGGGTGATATCTGCCGTTACGTTCGGGTTACCATCACGGTCACCGCCCATCCAGGAAGTAAATCGAACCGGGACAAAATCAACCGGCAGCTTATAACCCAGATGCTCTTCCAGTTGTTCATTCAGCTCGCGCAGGTAGTTCGGTACACCTTCCCACAGGCTGTTTTCAACTACCGCGAAACCCCATTTGGCTTCATCAACCGGGCTTGGGCGCAGCTTGCGGATCTCATCCGTATGCCAGGACTGGGCAATGAGCTGACGCAGACGGCGCATCAGTTGGTTGCGTTCATAATCGACGAGGTCTTTGTTATCAAGCTGCTTGAGGCAGGCGTTCACTTCACCCATTTTATGGATCAGCGTACGACGAGTGATCTCGGTCGGGTGGGCGGTGAGTACCAACTCCAGAGAGAGTGATTCTACGGCTTTCTTGATGGTGGCGTCATTGAGGTTGGGCTGCTCTTTCAGTTTACGCAGAGTGCGAGCAATCACTTCCGGGTTGCTGGCTGCTTCGCCTTTTGGCGAAATGCTGTGGTATTGCTCGGCGGTGTTGGCCAGGTTCAGGAACTGGCTAAATGCGCGGGCAACCGGCAGCAGCTCGTCGTTAGACAGATTTTGCAGTGTGGTGAGCAATTCCTGGCGATTAACTTCATTGCCAGCGCGAGATGATTTGGACAGCTTACGAATTGTTTCTACGCGATCAAGAATGTTCTCTCCCAGCGCATCCTTGATGGTCTCTCCCAGCACTTTGCCGAGCATACTGACATTACTACGCAACGCGGAATATTGTTCGTTCATATTAACCCAGACACCCCATCTATTTTGAATATGTCCTGTATCTTTCGCGCCTGACTATCACGCGAAATCTTGCGGACTTAACTTTTTAGCCGTCTTTTATAAAGCCACGTAAAACACGTGACGTCAATTGCTGCGAAATCGGTTCAGCAAACGAATAAATGCCGTGAATTTACGTTATTTAATTCACATCCAATCAAATAAGCGTTGCTTATGGAAATGTTAAAAAATCATCCCGCTTACCACTAAAGGATTAGCGGGGTGACAAGCAGTTAATGCCAGCAGAAATGATGCACAACCTGGGTGATTAATTCGCGAGTTGGCTTAATAAAGCGTGTTTCCAGATATTCATCCGGCTGATGCGCCTGATTAATAGAACCTGGACCCAATACCAGCGTCGGGCAAAGCGTCTGGATAAATGGCGCTTCGGTGCAGTAGTTCACCACTTCAGTCTGTGCGCCCAGCAGTTTCTCAACCACCTCTACCAGTTGATGGTCAGGCGGACACTCATAGCCTGGAATCGGTGGATGCAGTTCCGATACGGTCAGGCGGCCCGGCCAGCGTTCGCTGACAGGGGCCAGCGCTTCGTTAAGTAACCCATTGAGATCGTTTAGCGTCATACCTGGTAGCGGGCGAATATCCATATGCAGTTCGCAGCAGGCGCAGATTCGGTTGGCGGCGTCGCCACCGTGGATGTGGCCCAAATTTAACGTTGGATACGGAACGGTAAAGGCATCATGGTGATAGCGCGCTTTCAGGTCATCGCGCAGATGCATGATATGGCCGATGGCATCATGCATCAGTTCAATCGCATTAACGCCACGTGCCGGATCGCTTGAATGACCCGATTGTCCCAGAATGCGTATCGCATTAGAGATATGACCTTTGTGTGCGCGAACCGGTTGCAGTGAAGTGGGTTCGCCAATAATCGCGCAGTCTGGGCGCAGAGCAGTGGTTTCAGAAAAGTAGCGAGCTCCCGCCATGCTGGTCTCTTCGTCAGCAGTGGCCAGAATGTAGAGGGGCTTTTTCAGCTTCGTGACGTCGACATCACGCAACGCGTCGAGGATAAAGGCGAAGAAGCCTTTCATGTCCGCCGTACCCAAACCATAGAGCTTATTGTCATGCTCGGTCAGGGTGAACGGATCGCGCGTCCAGCGTCCGTCGTCAAAGGGTACGGTATCGGTATGGCCCGCCAACAACAGACCACCAGAGCCCTGTCCAATGCTCGCCAGCATATTGAATTTATTCCGCGTATCGGGAACCGGCTGGACCTCCACATTGAAGCCTAAATCTTTAAACCAGCCCGCCAACAGAGTGATTAAACCTGCATTGCTTTGATCGAGCGCTTCTTCGGTAGCGCTAATCGATGGCGTGGCAATCAGAGCGCGGTAAATCTCGATAAATGGCGGTAAATTGTTTTTCATTGTTGACACACCTCGGGTCATGATAGTATCAATATTCATGCAGTATTTGTGAATAAAAATACATTAACGTTGAGCGTAATAAAACCCACCAAGTGTAAGGTGAGGTGATAAAGGCTTATACCTGGCAACAGAATCTAAGAAGGTGAGCAGCCCCGATGTTGAATACGCTGATTGTGGGCGCCAGTGGCTATGCCGGCGCAGAGCTTGTGACCTATGTAAATCGCCATCCTGATATGACCATAACCGCTTTGACCGTCTCAGCGCAAAGCAATGATGCAGGAAAATTAATCTCCGATTTGCATCCGCAGTTGAAAGGCATTGTCGATTTACCGTTGCAGCCAATGTCAGATATCAGCGAGTTTAGCGCAGGGGTGGATGTTGTGTTCCTCGCAACGGCTCATGAGGTAAGTCATGACCTGGCTCCGCAGTTTTTGCAGGCCGGTTGCGTGGTGTTTGACCTCTCTGGCGCGTTTCGCGTAAATGACGGCGCGTTCTATGAAAAATATTATGGTTTTACCCATCAGCATCCCGACCTGCTGGAGCAGGCAGTTTACGGGCTGGCGGAATGGAAAGAAGACCAACTGAAAGAAGCGAATCTGATTGCTGTGCCGGGTTGTTACCCGACGGCGGCGCAGCTTTCGCTGAAACCACTGATTGACGCCGGGCTGTTGGATCTCAGCCAGTGGCCGGTAATTAATGCGACCAGCGGCGTAAGCGGCGCGGGCCGTAAAGCGGCTATCTCTAATAGTTTTTGCGAAGTAAGCCTGCAACCGTATGGCGTGTTTACCCATCGTCATCAGCCGGAAATCGCTACTCATCTGGGGGCTGAAGTGATTTTCACCCCGCATCTGGGCAACTTCCCGCGCGGAATTCTGGAAACTATCACTTGCCGCCTTAAAGCGGGTGTAACTCATGCTCAGGTAGCGCAGACGCTGCAACAGGCGTATGGCGATAAACCGCTGGTGCGTCTGTATGACAAAGGGGTTCCAGCGTTGAAGAATGTGGTTGGATTACCATTCTGCGATATCGGGTTTGCTGTGCAGGGTGAGCATCTGATCGTTGTGGCGACGGAAGACAACTTATTGAAAGGCGCGGCGGCACAGGCGATGCAGTGCGCAAATATTCGTTTTGGCTTTGCCCAAACGCAGTCTCTTATTTAAGGGTGCAACAATGAATCCATTAATTATCAAGCTGGGCGGCGTTTTACTGGATAGTGAAGAGGCGCTGGAGCGCTTGTTTACCGCACTGGTGAATTATCGTGAGTCGCACCAGCGTCCGCTGGTCATTGTGCACGGTGGCGGCTGCGTGGTCGACGAGCTGATGAAGCAGCTGAATCTGCCGGTGAAAAAGAAAAATGGTCTGCGCGTCACGCCTGCCGATCAAATTGACATTATTACCGGTGCCCTGGCGGGAACGGCGAATAAAACCTTGCTGGCCTGGGCGAAAAAGCATCACATCGCGTCTGTGGGTCTGTATCTTGGCGATGGCGACAGCGTAAAAGTGACGCCGCTCGATAAAGAACTGGGTCATGTTGGACTGGCGCAGCCGGGTTCGCCTAAGCTGATTAACACGCTGCTGGAAAGCGGTTTTCTGCCGGTAGTGAGCTCTATTGGTGTCACTGATGATGGTCTGCTGATGAACGTGAATGCCGATCAGGCTGCAACGGCGCTGGCGGCAACGCTGGGTGCGGATCTGATCCTGCTCTCTGATGTGAGCGGTATTCTGGATGGCAAAGGCCAGCGCATTGCCGAAATGACCGCAGCGAAAGCGGAACAGCTGATTGAACAGGGCATTATTACCGATGGCATGATCGTGAAGGTGAATGCGGCGCTGGATGCCGCGCGTACGCTGGGCCGTCCGGTGGATATCGCCTCCTGGCGTCATGCAGAGCAGCTTCCGGCGCTGTTTAACGGCACGCCAATTGGTACGCGTATTCTGGCTTAACTATTAATGTGCCGGATGGTGGCTTCGCCTTATCCGGCCTACGTGGGTTTTGTAGGCCCGGTAAGCGCAGCGCCACCGGGCAAAAATATCATATTAAGGAAATTCGTTATGGCACTTTGGGGTGGGCGTTTTACACAGGCAGCAGATCAGCGGTTCAAACAGTTCAACGACTCGTTGCGTTTTGACTACCGCCTGGCAGAACAGGATATTGTTGGCTCTGTGGCCTGGTCCAAAGCGTTAGTAACGGTCGGTGTACTGACTGCCGATGAACAGCTGCAGTTGGAAGAGGCGCTGAATAACCTGCTGGAAGAGGTTCGCGCAAATCCTCAGCAGATTTTGCAAAGCGATGCCGAAGATATTCACAGTTGGGTGGAAGGTAAGCTGATTGATAAAGTCGGCCAGCTTGGTAAAAAACTGCATACCGGGCGTAGCCGTAATGACCAGGTCGCGACCGATCTCAAGCTGTGGTGCAAAGACACGGTTATCGAATTACTGTCGGCCAATCGTCAGTTGCAAACTGCGCTGGTGGTGACGGCGGAGAATAACCAGGACGCCGTCATGCCGGGTTACACCCACCTGCAACGTGCGCAGCCGGTGACGTTTGCTCACTGGTGTCTGGCCTATGTTGAAATGTTGGCGCGTGACGAGAGCCGTTTGCAGGATGCGCTCAAACGCCTGGACGTCAGTCCGTTAGGCTGCGGCGCGCTGGCGGGTACGGCGTATGAAATCGATCGCGAGCAGTTGGCGGGTTGGTTGGGCTTTGCCTCGGCAACGCGCAACAGCCTGGACAGCGTTTCTGACCGTGACCACGTGCTGGAGTTACTCTCCGACGCCTCTATCGGCATGGTACACCTGTCGCGTTTTGCTGAAGATCTGATTTTCTTTAACACCGGCGAAGCGGGCTTTGTTGAACTCTCCGACCGTGTGACTTCCGGTTCATCTCTGATGCCGCAGAAGAAAAACCCGGATGCGCTGGAGCTGATCCGTGGTAAATGCGGTCGCGTGCAGGGTGCGCTGACCGGCATGATGATGACTTTAAAAGGCCTTCCACTGGCATACAACAAAGATATGCAGGAAGACAAAGAAGGGCTGTTCGACGCGCTCGACACCTGGCTGGACTGTCTGCATATGGCCGCGCTGGTGCTGGATGGAATCCAGGTGAAACGTCCGCGTTGCCAGGAAGCGGCGCAGCAGGGTTATGCTAACGCCACTGAGCTGGCGGATTATCTGGTGGCGAAAGGCGTCCCGTTCCGCGAAGCGCACCATATTGTGGGGGAAACGGTGGTCGAGGCGATTCGTCAGGGCAAACCGCTGGAAGCGCTGTCGCTTGCCGAGTTACAAAAGTTCAGCCAGGTGATTGGCGATGACGTTTACCCGATCCTCTCGTTGCAATCGTGTCTGGATAAACGTGCAGCGAAAGGTGGCGTGTCGCCGCAGCAGGTTGCGCAGGCGATCGACTACGCGAAGGCACGCCTGTAGGTCGGATAAGGCGAAGCCGCCATCCGGCACTGTGCGCCGTTCTGCCTGATGGCGCTACGCTTATCAGGCCTACCAAACCATAACCCGGCCGAGCTTTGCGACGCCGGGCTTTTTTATGCAAAAAAAATGCGGACGCAAGGTCCGCAAAAGTTCACGTTGGCTTTAGTTATTTCGAGTATGAGAGAAACTCTCAAAACGGACAGTAGCTTCAAGGGTTAAAGGGGTACCGTTCCGTTTCTGTGGTGCATTATTAAACAGAAAGCTTGATAGGGATAATCGTTCGTTGCTATGCTACCTATCGCTACGAACTATCGTGGCGATGGAGGATGAATAATGAATATTCGTGATCTTGAATACCTGGTGGCACTAGCCGAACATCGTCACTTCCGACGAGCGGCAGACTCCTGTCACGTTAGCCAACCCACGCTGAGCGGGCAGATCCGCAAGCTGGAAGATGAGCTTGGCGTCATGTTGCTGGAGCGTACGAGTCGCAAGGTGCTGTTCACCCAGGCCGGTTTGCTGCTGGTGGATCAGGCGCGCACCGTGCTGCGCGAGGTCAAAGTGCTCAAGGAGATGGCAAGCCAACAAGGCGAGACAATGTCTGGCCCGCTGCATATTGGTTTGATCCCAACGGTGGGGCCATACCTGCTGCCGCATATTATTCCGATGTTGCACCAGACCTTCCCAAAACTGGAGATGTATCTCCATGAAGCGCAGACACATCAGCTGTTGGCGCAACTGGATAGCGGCAAGCTCGACTGCGTCATTCTGGCGCTGGTCAAAGAGAGTGAGGCGTTCATCGAAGTACCGTTATTTGATGAGCCTATGATGCTGGCGATCTATGAAGATCACCCATGGGCAAACCGTGACTGTGTACCGATGTCCGATCTGGCGGGTGAAAAACTGCTGATGCTGGAAGATGGCCACTGTCTGCGCGATCAGGCGATGGGTTTCTGCTTTGAAGCGGGTGCTGATGAAGATACCCATTTTCGGGCAACCAGTCTGGAAACGCTGCGTAACATGGTGGCGGCAGGCAGTGGTATTACCTTACTGCCTGCGCTGGCCGTTCCACCGGAGCGTAAGCGTGATGGTGTCGTTTATCTGCCATGCATTAAACCCGAACCGCGTCGTACGATTGGTCTGGTATACCGTCCTGGTTCGCCGCTGCGCAGCCGTTATGAACAGCTGGCAGAGGCCATCCGTGGATCAATGGATGGCCATTTCGATAGTGCGTTAAAACAGGCGGTTTAAGCCATTTAGCGCCGCTACCCGATAGGCTTCTGCCATGGTTGGGTAGTTAAAGGTGGTGTTAACGAAGTACTCGATAGTGTTACCACCACCTTTTTGCTCCATTATCGCTTGTCCGATGTGAATAATTTCGGCCGCGCGCTCCCCAAAGCAGTGGATCCCCAAAATCTCTTTGGTTTCGCGATGGAACAGGATCTTCAGCGTTCCGACACTCATACCCACGATTTGTGCACGTGCCAGATGCTTAAACTGGGCGCGGCCAACCTCGTATGGTACTTTCATTGCCGTGAGCTGCTGTTCTGTTTTACCAACGGAGCTGATTTCCGGAATGGTATAAATCCCGGTTGGGATATCTTCGATCAGATGCGCAGTGGCTTCGCCTTTTACCAGTGCCTGGGCGGCAATGCGTCCCTGGTCGTAGGCCGCCGAGGCCAGGCTCGGATAACCAATTACATCCCCTACGGCGTATACATGCGGCAGCGCCGTCTGGTACATACTATTCACTTTGAGCTGCCCGCGGCTGTCGGTTTTCAGACCAATGTTTTCCAGCGCCAGCGAATCGGTATTACCGGTACGGCCATTGGCGTACAGCAGGCAGTCGGCCTTCAGTTTCTTACCGGACTTCAGGTGCATGATGACGCCGTCATCGCAACCTTCAATCTTCTCATACTCTTCGTTGTGGCGAATGACCACACCGCTGTTCCAGAAGTGGTAAGAGAGCGAGTCGGACATCTCCTGATCGAGGAATGCCAGCAGACGATCGCGGGTGTTGATTAAATCAACTTTGACGTCCATTCCACGGAAGATCGACGCATATTCACAGCCAATGACCCCTGCGCCATAAATCAGCACATGACGGGGTTCGTGGTGCAGGCTCAGGATAGAGTCACTGTCGTAAACCCGGGGATGCGAAAAGTCGACATCAACAGGGCGATAAGGACGCGAACCGCAGGCAATAACAAACTTATCCGCAGTCAGCGTTTCCACCGTACCGTCGTGACATTCCAGGGCGATCGTGTGTTCATCAACAAAACGGGCATTTCCCTGCAAAATTTCGCAGTGGTTGCGCTCGTAAAATCCTTGCCGCATACGCGTTTGCTGATTAATAACGTTATCAGCGTGGTTGAGAATATCGGCGAAAGAAGAACGAAGGAGTCGGGAGTGGTCGCTGTACAGTGGGTTCTGATTGAATTCAATAATGCGGCTGACGGCGTGGCGGAGAGCTTTCGACGGGATGGTGCCCCAGTGGGTACAACCTCCGCCGACATTATGATAGCGCTCAATTACCGCGACGCGCGCTCCTTGCTTAACCAGACCCATTGCCGCGCCTTCGCCGCCGGGACCGGAACCTATTACTATTGCATCGTAATCGTAAGAATGTGACATGGTCAGGCTTACCTGTTCTTATACATAAAAGCAACAGAATAGTAACATCGTTGTTGAGATAACCCAATTATCGTTGTGCTTTTTTGCGAAGTCGAAGCACAAACTGCGCGTAAACAATCATTCACAAAGCCATGCCAACCGCCTAATCTCTGGTATAGTGCCAGCAAGGTATGTGGAAGGATTCAGACATCGTGATGGGCGTTAGAGCGCAACAAAAAGAGAAAACCCGGCGTTCGCTGGTAGAAGCCGCATTTAGTCAACTCAGCGCTGAGCGTAGTTTTGCCAGCCTCAGTTTACGCGAAGTCGCTCGTGAAGCGGGCATTGCGCCAACCTCGTTTTATCGCCATTTCCGCGATGTGGATGAACTCGGCCTGACGATGGTGGACGAGAGCGGTCTGATGCTGCGTCAGTTGATGCGCCAGGCGCGCCAGCGTATCGCGAAGGGCGGGAGTGTGATCCGCACCTCGGTCTCAACATTTATGGAGTTCATCGGCAACAATCCTAACGCCTTCCGTTTATTATTGCGCGAGCGTTCGGGGACATCCGCAGCGTTTCGTGCAGCGGTCGCTCGTGAAATTCAGCACTTCATCGCGGAACTTGCGGACTATCTGGAACTCGAAAACCATATGCCTCGTGCGTTTACTGAAGCACAAGCCGAAGCCATGGTAACCATTGTGTTCAGCGCCGGGGCAGAAGCACTGGATGTTGGCGCTGAGCAGCGCCGACAGCTGGAAGAGCGGCTGGTATTGCAACTACGCATGATCGCGAAAGGCGCATTTTATTGGTACCGCCGTGAACAAGAGAAGATGACGCACCACTCCGAGTAACGAGAAGGACAAGCAATGAAACAGTCAGGTCAAGATAAAGGTACGCTGCTGCTGGCGCTGGTTGCTGGCTTATCGATCAATGGTACATTTGCGGCGCTGTTTAGCTCCATTGTGCCATTCTCAGTATTCCCGATCATTTCGCTGGTGCTGACGGTGTATTGTCTGCATCAACGCTATCAGAACCGCACCATGCCTGTGGGATTGCCGGGCCTGGCTGCCGCCTGCTTTATCCTCGGCGTTCTGTTGTACAGCACCGTGGTACGCGCTGAATATCCGGATATCGGCTCTAACTTCTTCCCGGCGGTACTGTCTGTGATTCTGGTGTTCTGGATCGGCTTTAAAGTCCGTAACCGTAAACAGGAAATTGCGGAGTAACAGTTGTAGCGGTAGGCCGGATAAGGCAAAGCCGCTATCCGGCAATCTGAACAGGTAGTGCTTATCCAGCCTACGTTCTGTCTTACTTCTTGGTTAACAGTACGCCGCACTCCATATGGTGCGTATACGGGAACTGATCGAATAGCGCCAGACGTGAAACATTGTGCGTCTGGCTTAACGTTTCCAGGTTTTTACACAGCGTCTCCGGATTGCAGGAGATGTACAGAATGCGCGGATACGCCTGCACCATTTTCTCCGTTTCGCTGTCCAGACCGCTGCGTGGTGGGTCAACGAAGATAGTTTCACACTGGTAACTCTTTAGATCGATTCCCTGCAAACGGTTGAACTCGCGAACGCCGTTCATCGCCTGAGTAAACTCTTCGGCCGCCATGCGGATTATTTGTACGTTTTCAATCTGGTTAGCCGCAATGTTGTACTGTGCAGCAGCAACGGACGGCTTGGCGATTTCCGTCGCCAGTACGCGGTTGAAGTTTTGTGCCAGGGCTAACGAGAAATTGCCATTGCCGCAATACAGCTCCAGCAGGTCGCCTTTTGAGCCCCTGGTGACATCAATCGCCCACTCCAGCATCTGAATATTCATGGCGGCGTTCGGCTGGGTGAAGCTGTTCTCAACCTGGCGATAGATAATCTCTTTACCCGCAACCGGCAAGCGTTCGTCAATGTAGTCCTGATCCAGCTCGATTTTGGTTTTGGTTGCCCGGCCAATCAGATGCACATTCAGGTTTTTCGCCCGTAGCGCATCCCGCAGCGCTTCAGCTTCCTGACGCCATTCATCATCCAGCTTTTTATGGTACAGCATCGATACCACCGCCTGACCGCTCAGGGTTGTGAGGTAATCAATCTGAAACAGTTTGTGACGCAGGACGTGGTTGTTGCGAACGCCTTCGATCATTGCCGTCATTAGCGTGTTGATAAGCTCACTGGCTGCCGGGAAGCTGTCGACACGGATACGGTTTTTGGTCTGGCTGTCGAACATGATGTGGTACAGATCATCACCGTCATGCCACAAACGGAATTCCGCGCGCATACGGTAGTGGCTGACCGGTGAGCGAAACACTTCCGGAGCCTGTGCATAAAATGGCGTCATTAAGCTCTGCAGACGCACCACTTTTTCAGCTAACTGTGCGTCGTACTGTTCTGTCGGAAGGTGTTCGGGGGTCATGATGCGTCCTGAAAAATAAAAGTACGCGGGGATTGTAGGGATTGCTCATCAGATGTCCAGTCATTGATGATTTCCGATATTGTGATACGCAGTCTGGACAGTGGGTTGTAACAAACTGTAGCATCCGTTTTCCGGTCCTGTGAGTTAAAAGGGAATCCAGTGTGAATCTGGAGCTGACGCGCAGCGGTAAGGAAGGTAGGGGATGAGCGCACCTGGTGCAGACACTGCGGCATGCCGTGGGAAGTCATCGTCTCTTTAAGTTGCCTCCAAGCCCGAAGACCTGCCGGCTAACGTCGCATCTGGCTTTCATCATCGCGTACTATCGGTGGGACCTGCGGCATCCTTCTTATATTGTGGATGCTTTACAATGATTAAAAAATCGTTGCTGTGCACGGCACTTTCCGTCACGGCATTTTCTGGTTGGGCACAGGATACTAGCCCAGATACTCTCGTTGTTACTGCCAACCGTTTTCAGCAGCCTGTTAATACTGTCCTTGCCCCCACTGATGTGGTGACGCGTGAAGATATTCAGCGCTGGCAGTCAAAAGATCTCAATGATGTCATGCGCCGATTGCCGGGCGTAGATATTTCGCAAAGCGGCGGTATGGGGAAAAGCTCCTCGCTGTATGTTCGCGGTACTGAGTCCCGGCATGTCCTGGTATTGATTGATGGCGTGCCGATGGCGCGTGCAGGCATCGGTAATGCGATTGATATTGGTCAGATTCCGGTATCGTTGGTGCAACGTGTTGAATATATTCGCGGGCCGCGTTCAGCTGTGTACGGATCTGGTGCGATCGGTGGTGTGATGAACATCATTACGATGAGTAATGAAGAGAAATCACAGATCAACGCAGGTATGGGGACTGATGGTTATCAGACCTACGACGGCACGATAAATAAACGATTTGGTGACACGATGGTGACGGCGGCTGGCGCTTACCAGACGACCAAAGGTTTTAACATTCAACCTGATTCCCCTTACAGCGGTGACAGCGATCGCGATAGTTATCGCAACAAACTGTTCTGGGGCGGCTTGCAGCACAAGTTTAACGATAACTTCTCCGGTTTCTTCCGTGGTTACGGCTACACGGCGAATAGCGATTACGATCAGGGCTCTTATGGCTATGCTGGCGGTAATGACGAAGCTCAGAATTACACTCAGTCCTGGGATTCCGGCCTTCGTTACAGCTCAGGTATCTATTCCGCCCAACTGATTGCTAACTACCAGCATCTCAAAGATTACAACTATAGCAATCAACTCGGTCGTTATGCGGGGGATGCTACGCTGGATAATATGGAACAGCGCTATATTCAGTGGGGAAATAACGTTGAGGTTGGGCATGGAGCGATTAGCGGTGGTGTCGACTGGAAACAAGAAAAGCTGACTTCCAGTAGTACCACGAAATCGGACGCTTATAAACGTGATACGACCGGACTTTATCTAACTGGGCAACAACAAATTGATAGCGTCACGCTGGAAGCCTCAGGCCGTGAAGATCATGATGAACAATTCGGCTGGCATGGCACCTGGCAGACTGCTGCAGGCTGGGAGTTTGTTGATGGCTACCGTGCAACGCTCTCTTATGGCACAGGTTTCCTGGCTCCTTCACTTGGTCAGCAATACGGGGCTACGCGTTTTGCCTCTTCCTATGGGCCGGGTATTGCAGCCAACCCGAATTTGAAACCGGAAGAATCTAAACAGTGGGAAGCAGGGATTGATGGATTGACAGGGCCGCTTGATTGGCGTCTTTCTGCATATCATTATGAAATTCAAAACCTGATCGATTACAAGAATAACCAGTACGTCAACGTTAAGTCAGCCACGATTAAAGGGCTGGAATGGACTGGGAATGTTACGACTGGCCCGGTAGATCATCACCTGACGCTACAGTATGTTGACCCGCGGGATGATGATACGAATAAGGTTCTCTATCGCCGAGCAAAACAGCAGGTTAAGTATGAGTTAACTGGGCAGGTTCAGGACTTGGGGTGGAACGTTGCTTATCAATATATAGGTGAACGTTACGATAATGATTACGACAATAATCGTGATGTTAAATTGGGCGGCGTCAGCTTGTGGGATATCGGAGTGTCATATCTAATCACCTCACAGCTGACAGTTCGTGGTAAAATCGCCAACCTGTTCGATAAAGATTACGAGACAGTTTATGGCTACGCAACTGCAGGACGGGAATACACCTTGTCTGGCAGCTACACCTTCTGATCCCCGTCCCACCGTGCTGGTGTTTGATTCCGGCGTCGGTGGGTTGTCGGTCTATGACGAGATCCGGCGTCTTCTGCCGGATCTCCACTATATCTACGCTTTTGACAACGTCGCCTTTCCTTATGGAGAGAAGAGCGAGGAGTTTATCGTCGAGCGTGTTGTTGAGATTGTGACTGCGGTCCAGCAGCGCTATCCCCTTTCTCTTGCGGTCATCGCGTGTAATACAGCAAGCACGGTGTCGCTCCCTGCGTTACGTGAGAAATTTGCTTTCCCGGTTGTGGGCGTGGTGCCTGCGATTAAACCGGCAGCGCGACTCACGGCTAACGGTGTTGTGGGGCTACTGGCTACACGTGCAACGGTGAAGCGCTCGTATACCCATGAGCTGATTGCGCGATTCGCTAACGAATGCCAAATTGCAATGTTGGGTTCTGCTGAGCTGGTGGAACTGGCGGAAGCGAAGCTGCACGGTGAAACAGTTTCTCTGGAAGAGCTGCGGCGTATTCTGCGTCCGTGGCTGCGGATGTCTGAACCACCTGACACAGTAGTGCTCGGTTGCACTCATTTCCCTCTATTACAGGAAGAACTTTTACAGGTCCTTCCCGAGGGGACGAGACTGGTGGATTCTGGTGCCGCGATAGCGCGCCGCACGGCCTGGTTGTTAGAGCATGAAGCACCAGATGCGAAATCAACCGATGAGAACGTTGCATTTTGTATGGCAATGACGACAGAAGCTGAACAATTATTGCCTGTGCTACAGCGCTATGGCTTTAAAACGCTCGAAAAACTGTCGGTTTAAGTGGTTTTGATGAAAAAACACGCACTCGGAAGATTATTTTAAATTTCCCCTTGTCAGCCTGAAATAACTCCCTATAATGCGCCTCCACTGACACGGAACAACGGATTACAAGCCGCCGGGTCAGCGGGGTTCTCCTGAGAATCTCGTAGAGAAAAGCAAAAATAAATGCTTGACTCTGAATGAGGAAAACGTAATATACGGGACCTCGCGACAGAGCGCTAAAGCGCGTCGCAACTGCTCTTTAACAATTTATCAGACAATCTGTGTGGGCACTCGAAGATACGGATTCTTAACGTCGCAAGACGAAAAATGAATACCAAGTCTCAACGAGTGAACACGTAATTCATTACGAAGTTTAATTCATTGAGCATCAAACTTTTAAATTGAAGAGTTTGATCATGGCTCAGATTGAACGCTGGCGGCAGGCCTAACACATGCAAGTCGAACGGTAGCACAGAGGAGCTTGCTCCTTGGGTGACGAGTGGCGGACGGGTGAGTAATGTCTGGGAAACTGCCCGATGGAGGGGGATAACTACTGGAAACGGTAGCTAATACCGCATAACGTCGCAAGACCAAAGAGGGGGACCTTCGGGCCTCTTGCCATCGGATGTGCCCAGATGGGATTAGCTAGTAGGTGGGGTAACGGCTCACCTAGGCGACGATCCCTAGCTGGTCTGAGAGGATGACCAGCCACACTGGAACTGAGACACGGTCCAGACTCCTACGGGAGGCAGCAGTGGGGAATATTGCACAATGGGCGCAAGCCTGATGCAGCCATGCCGCGTGTATGAAGAAGGCCTTCGGGTTGTAAAGTACTTTCAGCGAGGAGGAAGGTGTTGTGGTTAATAACCGCAGCAATTGACGTTACTCGCAGAAGAAGCACCGGCTAACTCCGTGCCAGCAGCCGCGGTAATACGGAGGGTGCAAGCGTTAATCGGAATTACTGGGCGTAAAGCGCACGCAGGCGGTCTGTCAAGTCGGATGTGAAATCCCCGGGCTCAACCTGGGAACTGCATCCGAAACTGGCAGGCTAGAGTCTTGTAGAGGGGGGTAGAATTCCAGGTGTAGCGGTGAAATGCGTAGAGATCTGGAGGAATACCGGTGGCGAAGGCGGCCCCCTGGACAAAGACTGACGCTCAGGTGCGAAAGCGTGGGGAGCAAACAGGATTAGATACCCTGGTAGTCCACGCCGTAAACGATGTCGACTTGGAGGTTGTGCCCTTGAGGCGTGGCTTCCGGAGCTAACGCGTTAAGTCGACCGCCTGGGGAGTACGGCCGCAAGGTTAAAACTCAAATGAATTGACGGGGGCCCGCACAAGCGGTGGAGCATGTGGTTTAATTCGATGCAACGCGAAGAACCTTACCTACTCTTGACATCCAGAGAACTTAGCAGAGATGCTTTGGTGCCTTCGGGAACTCTGAGACAGGTGCTGCATGGCTGTCGTCAGCTCGTGTTGTGAAATGTTGGGTTAAGTCCCGCAACGAGCGCAACCCTTATCCTTTGTTGCCAGCGGTTCGGCCGGGAACTCAAAGGAGACTGCCAGTGATAAACTGGAGGAAGGTGGGGATGACGTCAAGTCATCATGGCCCTTACGAGTAGGGCTACACACGTGCTACAATGGCATATACAAAGAGAAGCGACCTCGCGAGAGCAAGCGGACCTCATAAAGTATGTCGTAGTCCGGATTGGAGTCTGCAACTCGACTCCATGAAGTCGGAATCGCTAGTAATCGTGGATCAGAATGCCACGGTGAATACGTTCCCGGGCCTTGTACACACCGCCCGTCACACCATGGGAGTGGGTTGCAAAAGAAGTAGGTAGCTTAACCTTCGGGAGGGCGCTTACCACTTTGTGATTCATGACTGGGGTGAAGTCGTAACAAGGTAACCGTAGGGGAACCTGCGGTTGGATCACCTCCTTACCTTAAAGAACCGACCTTTGTAGTGCTCACACAGATTGTCTGATGAAAATTAGCAGTAAGAAAATCTCTGCAGGCTTGTAGCTCAGGTGGTTAGAGCGCACCCCTGATAAGGGTGAGGTCGGTGGTTCAAGTCCACTCAGGCCTACCAAATTCTTTCTGATACCGCGTTGTGAAACGACTCGCATACTTCTGTATGCTTCACCGTTCCACGCCTTGTCTCAGCAAGAATTAAGGTGAATGAGATAACTACGATGGGGCTATAGCTCAGCTGGGAGAGCGCCTGCCTTGCACGCAGGAGGTCTGCGGTTCGATCCCGCATAGCTCCACCATCCTTACTGCAAAAACACAAGAAAACTTCAGAGTGTACCTGAAAAGGTTCACTGCGAAGTTTTGCTCTTTAAAAATCTGGATCAAGCTGAAAATTGAAACGACACACTGTTTCATTTCTCCGTAATAAGAAATGAAAAGCGGTGTGTTCGAGTCTCTCAAATTTTTGCAAGTCGATGATGAATCGAAAGAAACATCTTCGGGTTGTGAGGTTAAGCGACTAAGCGTACACGGTGGATGCCCTGGCAGTCAGAGGCGATGAAGGACGTGCTAATCTGCGATAAGCGTCGGTAAGGTGATATGAACCGTTATAACCGGCGATTTCCGAATGGGGAAACCCAGTGTGATTCGTCACACTATCATTACGTGAATACATAGCGTAATGAAGCGAACCGGGGGAACTGAAACATCTAAGTACCCCGAGGAAAAGAAATCAACCGAGATTCCCCCAGTAGCGGCGAGCGAACGGGGAGCAGCCCAGAGTCTGAATCAGCATGTGTGTTAGTGGAAGCGTCTGGAAAGTCGCACGATACAGGGTGAAAGTCCCGTACACAAAAGTGCATGTGTTGTGAACTCGAAGAGTAGGGCGGGACACGTGGTATCCTGTCTGAATATGGGGGGACCATCCTCCAAGGCTAAATACTCCTGACTGACCGATAGTGAACCAGTACCGTGAGGGAAAGGCGAAAAGAACCCCGGCGAGGGGAGTGAAAAAGAACCTGAAACCGTGTACGTACAAGCAGTGGGAGCACCCTTTGGGGTGTGACTGCGTACCTTTTGTATAATGGGTCAGCGACTTATATTCTGTAGCAAGGTTAACCGAATAGGGGAGCCGAAGGGAAACCGAGTCTTAACTGGGCGTTAAGTTGCAGGGTATAGACCCGAAACCCGGTGATCTAGCCATGGGCAGGTTGAAGGTTGGGTAACACTAACTGGAGGACCGAACCGACTAATGTTGAAAAATTAGCGGATGACTTGTGGCTGGGGGTGAAAGGCCAATCAAACCGGGAGATAGCTGGTTCTCCCCGAAAGCTATTTAGGTAGCGCCTCGTGAACTCATCTTCGGGGGTAGAGCACTGTTTCGGCTAGGGGGTCATCCCGACTTACCAACCCGATGCAAACTGCGAATACCGAAGAATGTTATCACGGGAGACACACGGCGGGTGCTAACGTCCGTCGTGAAGAGGGAAACAACCCAGACCGCCAGCTAAGGTCCCAAAGTCATGGTTAAGTGGGAAACGATGTGGGAAGGCACAGACAGCCAGGATGTTGGCTTAGAAGCAGCCATCATTTAAAGAAAGCGTAATAGCTCACTGGTCGAGTCGGCCTGCGCGGAAGATGTAACGGGGCTAAACCATGCACCGAAGCTGCGGCAGCGACACTATGTGTTGTTGGGTAGGGGAGCGTTCTGTAAGCCGTTGAAGGTGTATCGTGAGGTATGCTGGAGGTATCAGAAGTGCGAATGCTGACATAAGTAACGATAATGCGGGTGAAAAACCCGCACGCCGGAAGACCAAGGGTTCCTGTCCAACGTTAATCGGGGCAGGGTGAGTCGACCCCTAAGGCGAGGCCGAAAGGCGTAGTCGATGGGAAACAGGTTAATATTCCTGTACTTGGTGTTACTGCGAAGGGGGGACGGAGAAGGCTATGTTAGCCGGGCGACGGTTGTCCCGGTTTAAGCATGTAGGCGGAGGTTCCAGGTAAATCCGGTACCTTATTAACGCTGAGGTGTGATGACGAGGCACTACGGTGCTGAAGTAACAAATGCCCTGCTTCCAGGAAAAGCCTCTAAGCATCAGGTAACACGAAATCGTACCCCAAACCGACACAGGTGGTCAGGTAGAGAATACCAAGGCGCTTGAGAGAACTCGGGTGAAGGAACTAGGCAAAATGGTGCCGTAACTTCGGGAGAAGGCACGCTGATATGTAGGTGAAGTGGTTTACCCATGGAGCTGAAATCAGTCGAAGATACCAGCTGGCTGCAACTGTTTATTAAAAACACAGCACTGTGCAAACACGAAAGTGGACGTATACGGTGTGACGCCTGCCCGGTGCCGGAAGGTTAATTGATGGGGTTATCCGTAAGGAGAAGCTCTTGATCGAAGCCCCGGTAAACGGCGGCCGTAACTATAACGGTCCTAAGGTAGCGAAATTCCTTGTCGGGTAAGTTCCGACCTGCACGAATGGCGTAATGATGGCCAGGCTGTCTCCACCCGAGACTCAGTGAAATTGAACTCGCTGTGAAGATGCAGTGTACCCGCGGCAAGACGGAAAGACCCCGTGAACCTTTACTATAGCTTGACACTGAACACTGGTCCTTGATGTGTAGGATAGGTGGGAGGCTTTGAAGTGTGGACGCCAGTCTGCATGGAGCCATCCTTGAAATACCACCCTTTAATGGCTGGTGTTCTAACGTAGACCCGTAATCCGGGTTGCGGACAGTGTCTGGTGGGTAGTTTGACTGGGGCGGTCTCCTCCTAAAGAGTAACGGAGGAGCACGAAGGTTAGCTAATCCTGGTCGGACATCAGGAGGTTAGTGCAAAGGCATAAGCTAGCTTGACTGCGAGAGTGACGGCTCGAGCAGGTGCGAAAGCAGGTCTTAGTGATCCGGTGGTTCTGAATGGAAGGGCCATCGCTCAACGGATAAAAGGTACTCCGGGGATAACAGGCTGATACCGCCCAAGAGTTCATATCGACGGCGGTGTTTGGCACCTCGATGTCGGCTCATCACATCCTGGGGCTGAAGTAGGTCCCAAGGGTATGGCTGTTCGCCATTTAAAGTGGTACGCGAGCTGGGTTTAGAACGTCGTGAGACAGTTCGGTCCCTATCTGCCGTGGGCGCTGGAGAATTGAGGGGGGCTGCTCCTAGTACGAGAGGACCGGAGTGGACGCATCACTGGTGTTCGGGTTGTCATGCCAATGGCATTGCCCGGTAGCTAAATGCGGAAGAGATAAGTGCTGAAAGCATCTAAGCACGAAACTTGCCCCGAGATGAGTTCTCCCTGACTCCCTGAGAGTCCTGAAGGAACGTTGAAGACGACGACGTTGATAGGTCGGGTGTGTAAGTGTAGCGATACATTGAGCTAACCGATACTAATGAACCGTGAGGCTTAACCTTACAACGCCGAAGATGTTTTGGCGAAGAGACAGACACAAGATTCAGCTTGATTACAGATTAGATTGACATGCAAAAGCGTGTTGATAAACAGAATTTGCCTGGCGGCTGTAGCGCGGTGGTCCCACCTGACCCCATGCCGAACTCAGAAGTGAAACGCCGTAGCGCCGATGGTAGTGTGGGGTCTCCCCATGCGAGAGTAGGGAACTGCCAGGCATCAAATAAAAGCGAAAGGCTCAGTCGAAAGACTGGGCCTTTTGTTTTATCTGTTGTCTGTCGGTGAGCGCTCTCCTGAGGAGGACAAATCCGCCGGGAGCGGATTTGAACGTTGCGCAGCAACGGCCCGGAGGGTGGCGGGCAGGACGCCCGCCATAAACTGCCAGGCATTAATTTAGTGAAGAAGCCCATCCTGACGGATGGGCTTTTTTGCGTCTGTGCGGGGCAAAAACCGCCGGATGCGGCGTGCCGCCTTATCCGGCCTACAGAGGCCGGGCTGAACGTATTTTGTAGGCCTGATAAGCGCAGCGCATCAGGCACATCGCAGTGCCATCGGGAGCAAAGCAATATCCTGAGCCTCCATAACACAAGCCATCCTGCGGTATATGCGGTAAACTAGGCGCGATTTTGCATCAGGAAAGCGTCTATGAATCACTCCCTTAAAGCCTGGAACACCTTCGGTATCGATCAGCAAACGAATGAACTTGTCTGCGCCGAAAATGAACAACAATTACTGAATGCCTGGCAATCAGCCAATGCATCGCATCATCCTGTACTGATCCTGGGCGAAGGGAGTAACGTCCTGTTTCTTGATACCTTCCAGGGTACGGTGATCGTCAATCGTATTAAGGGTATTGAGATTACAGAACAACCGGATGCGTGGCATTTGCACGTAGGTGCGGGTGAAAACTGGCATCATCTGGTCCAGCATACGTTGCAGCTTGGCATGCCTGGGCTGGAAAATCTGGCGCTTATCCCAGGCTGCGTGGGTTCATCGCCAATCCAGAATATTGGTGCCTATGGCGTAGAGCTACAGCGCGTCTGCGAATACGTAGACTGCGTTGAGCTGTCGACTGGCAAACATCTGCGCGTTGGTGCAGCAGAATGTCGTTTTGGTTATCGTGACAGCATCTTCAAACATGAATACCAGGATCGCTTCGCAATTATTGCTGTTGGTTTACGCTTGTCTAAACAGTGGCATCCGGTACTGACCTATGGCGATCTGACGCGCCTGGATCCTACAACGGTGACGCCTCAGCAGGTTTTTGATTCTGTCTGCCATATGCGCACGACAAAATTGCCCGATCCGAAAGTAAACGGTAATGCAGGAAGCTTCTTTAAAAACCCGGTTGTCATCGCAGAGATTGCGCAGGAGCTCCTGGCAAAATTCCCAACAGCACCTCATTACCCGCAGGCTGATGGTTCTGTGAAACTGGCAGCAGGCTGGCTTATCGATCAGTGTCAGCTAAAAGGCATGCGCATTGGTGGCGCAGCGGTACATCAACAGCAGGCACTGGTGCTGATCAATGCAGACAATGCGACGAGTCAGGATGTGGTGCAACTTGCACATCATGTACGTCAAAAAGTCGGTGAGAAATTTAATGTCTGGCTCGAACCAGAGGTCCGATTTATTGGCCCGCAGGGTGAAATGAATGCTGTGGAGATCATTGCATGAAGGATAATACCGTCCCTCTGACGCTTATTTCATTACTCGCTGATGGCGAATTTCATTCCGGTGAGCAGCTCGGTGAAAAGTTGGGAATGAGCCGTGCCGCAATCAATAAGCATGTCCAGACGTTACGCGACTGGGGGGTTGATGTCTTTACTGTTCCAGGTAAAGGATACAGCTTACCGGAGCCTATCCAACTATTAGATGCCTCACTTATTCATTCTCAACTGGATGGTGGAAATATCACAGTCCTGCCGGTTATCGACTCAACCAATCAGTACCTGATGGACCGAATAGGTCAACTGGAGTCAGGGGATGCCTGTGTCGCTGAATATCAGCAAGCCGGGCGCGGCCGCCGTGGTCGCAAATGGTTTTCACCGTTTGGTGCCAACCTGTACCTGTCAATGTTCTGGCGGTTGGAACAAGGACCGGCTGCCGCGATTGGCCTGAGTCTGGTTATTGGTATCGTCATGGCTGAGGTTTTACGCGATCTGGGCGCAGAGAAGGTACGTGTAAAATGGCCCAACGACCTCTATTTGCTCGACCGTAAGCTGGCAGGGATCCTGGTTGAACTGACCGGTAAGACAGGGGATGCCGCGCAGATTGTTATCGGTGCGGGTATTAATATGTCCATGCGCCGGGTTGAAGAAAATGTGGTGAATCAAGGCTGGATTAACTTGCAGGAAGCGGGCATTAACATTGATCGCAATACCCTTGCTGCCCGACTGATACGTGAGTTGCGTGCTGCGTTAGTGCTCTTTGAACACGAAGGTTTAGCGCCGTATCTGTCTCGCTGGAAGAGACTGGATAACTTTATCGACCGCCCGGTCAAACTTATTATTGGCGATAAAGAAATATTTGGCGTCTCTCGTGGAATAGACGCGCAAGGTGCATTATTGCTTGAGCAAAATGGCGAGATCAAACCCTGGATGGGTGGAGAAATATCGCTAAGAAGCGCTGAGTAATAAGAAGGGGAGCTGTTGCTCCCCTTTTTTATTTATTTTCTCAACCTGACTTGCTCAACGGCATGATTGGCACTTTTCGTCATGATTAAGCTTGCTCGCTCACGCGTTGGTAATATATTTTGCTTTAAATTCAGCCAGTTGATCTCTTTCCACAACGATGTGGCGGTGTTGATAGCCTCATCTTCTGATAATTTTGCATAGTTATGAAAATAAGAGTCCGGGTTGGTAAACGCCCCTTCACGGAATTTCAGGAAACGGTTGATATACCACGTCTGGAGTAATTCTTCTGGCGCATCAACATAAATAGAAAAGTCGACAAAGTCAGAAACAAATACATGATGCGGATCGTGAGGATAGTCCATCCCGCTCTGTAAAACATTTAGCCCTTCGAGTATTAATATGTCGGGCTGGGCAACGGTTTTGTCGCCATCAGGGATCACATCATAGATGAGATGGGAATAGACCGGCGCCGTGACGTTAGGTACGCCTGATTTCAGATCGGAAACGAATTTAACCAAGCGATGCATATCATAGGACTGGGGGAAGCCTTTCTTCTTCATCAGTCCACGATCTTTCAATACCTGGTTAGGGTGGAGAAAGCCATCGGTAGTAATCAACTCAACCTTGCGATGCTCGGGCCAGCGACTGAGCAAAGCCTGCAAAACACGCGCAGTCGTACTTTTACCGACGGCGACGCTGCCAGCAATGCTAATAATATAAGGAATACGCTCGCCATTCGTGCCTAAAAATTGCTCCAGCACGGCCTGACGTCGCAGGTTCGAACTGATGTAAAAGTTTAGCAAACGCGAGAGAGGCAAATAAATCTCGGCAACTTCTTCCAGCGATAAGTCTTCGTTAATGCCTTTAAGACGAGCAATCTCTTCCTCGGTCAGGGTCATCGGCACGGAATCACGAAGCGCAGCCCACTGGTTGCGATCAAACTGTAGGTAAGGCGACGTTAACGCTTGCTCTTTTATACTCATACGCATGGTCTGGCTGTCATTGCTATATCAGGTCTGCGGTAAAAAACGAAATCATCCCGGTACGCAATGGCACGCACATTTCAGTTAATTTGGACAATGGGCAGGAGGGTAACACCAGATGGGGGGGAATAATAAGAAAAAATCATCCTCTGAAATGCAATGTGACGGGTATTCCAGATGTATAAAGATGTGCTTTCTCTCTATCAAAGCGTACCTGTCGGAGCAAAATTCCTCCCAGAGGAGGCACCTGACGTTGGAAATTTGTCCAATTCAAAGAGGAAATAGATTATTTATCGGTCGTATAGTGCAAAATGTGAGCGATAGAACATTTTATGCAATTTTTTAGTTGCATGAGTGCGCATGTCTCCATAAAATGCGCGCTACTTGATGCCGACTTAGCTCAGTAGGTAGAGCAACTGACTTGTAATCAGTAGGTCACCAGTTCGATTCCGGTAGTCGGCACCATCAAGTCCGGTGGGGTTCCCGAGCGGCCAAAGGGAGCAGACTGTAAATCTGCCGTCACAGACTTCGAAGGTTCGAATCCTTCCCCCACCACCACTTTCTGGCAGCGTTATCGCCGCCTGAGTTGATTAAAAAATTAATCAGCTCGAACAGAAAAGAGAGAAATCTCTTTTTTGTTGCAGAAAGAACTGGGTAGCCGAGTTTCAGGATGCGGGCATCGTATAATGGCTATTACCTCAGCCTTCCAAGCTGATGATGCGGGTTCGATTCCCGCTGCCCGCTCCAGACGTGCTGATATGGCTCAGTTGGTAGAGCGCACCCTTGGTAAGGGTGAGGTCCCCAGTTCGACTCTGGGTATCAGCACCACTTCACTTCTCCTTCCCGTTTCTCTCTGTTTACTTTTAAAAGCATTCAACAGCTCAGGTATATTGCCTGGTTGATGTGGTGATATCACCGATTTATCCGTGTCTTAGAGGGACAATCGATGTCTAAAGAAAAATTTGAACGTACTAAACCGCACGTTAACGTCGGTACTATCGGCCACGTTGACCATGGTAAAACAACGCTGACCGCTGCAATCACTACCGTTCTGGCTAAAACCTACGGCGGTGCTGCTCGCGCATTCGATCAGATCGATAACGCGCCGGAAGAAAAAGCTCGTGGTATCACCATCAACACTTCTCACGTTGAATATGACACCCCGACTCGCCACTACGCGCACGTAGACTGCCCGGGCCACGCCGACTATGTTAAAAACATGATCACCGGTGCTGCGCAGATGGACGGCGCGATCCTGGTTGTTGCTGCGACTGACGGCCCGATGCCGCAGACTCGTGAGCACATCCTGCTGGGTCGTCAGGTAGGCGTTCCGTACATCATCGTGTTCCTGAACAAATGCGACATGGTTGATGACGAAGAGCTGCTGGAACTGGTAGAAATGGAAGTTCGTGAACTTCTGTCTCAGTACGATTTCCCGGGCGACGACACTCCGATCGTTCGTGGTTCTGCTCTGAAAGCGCTGGAAGGCGAAGCAGAGTGGGAAGCGAAAATCATCGAACTGGCTGGCTTCCTGGATTCTTACATCCCAGAACCAGAGCGTGCGATTGACAAGCCGTTCCTGCTGCCTATCGAAGACGTATTCTCCATCTCCGGTCGTGGTACCGTTGTTACCGGTCGTGTAGAACGCGGTATCATCAAAGTTGGTGAAGAAGTTGAAATCGTTGGTATCAAAGAGACTGCTAAGTCTACCTGTACTGGCGTTGAAATGTTCCGCAAACTGCTGGACGAAGGCCGTGCTGGTGAGAACGTTGGTGTTCTGCTGCGTGGTATCAAACGTGAAGAAATCGAACGTGGTCAGGTACTGGCTAAGCCGGGCTCTATCAAGCCGCACACCAAGTTCGAATCTGAAGTGTACATTCTGTCCAAAGACGAAGGCGGCCGTCATACTCCGTTCTTCAAAGGCTACCGTCCGCAGTTCTACTTCCGTACTACTGACGTGACTGGTACCATCGAACTGCCGGAAGGCGTAGAGATGGTAATGCCGGGCGACAACATCAAAATGGTTGTTACCCTGATCCACCCAATCGCGATGGACGACGGTCTGCGTTTCGCAATCCGTGAAGGCGGCCGTACTGTTGGTGCGGGCGTTGTTGCCAAAGTAATGAGCTAATTGCCGAATAACATTTGACGCAATGCGCAATAAAAGGGCATCATTTGATGCCCTTTTTGCACGCTTTCACACCAGAACCTGGCTCATCAGTGATTTTTTTTGTCATAATCATTGCTGAGACAGGCTCTGAAGAGGGCGTTTAGTCCGAAACGCACCAGAGCATTTCGGTTTGGATCGCCTCGCTTACGCGGGGTGAAAATGTTTGTAGAATACTTCTGACAGGTTGGTTTATGAGTGCGAATACCGAAGCTCAAGGAAGCGGGCGCGGCCTGGAAGCGATGAAGTGGGTTGTTGTCGCTGTATTGCTGCTTGTAGCTATCGTTGGCAACTACCTCTATCGTGACATGATGCTGCCGCTGCGTGCGCTGGCCGTAGTGATTCTGATTGCCGCAGCGGGTGGTGTCGCGCTGTTGACAACAAAAGGTAAAGCGACCGTTGCTTTTGCCCGTGAAGCGAGAACCGAAGTCCGTAAGGTCATTTGGCCAACTCGCCAGGAAACATTGCACACCACATTAATTGTGGCTGCGGTTACCGCAGTAATGTCACTGATCCTGTGGGGACTGGATGGTATTCTGGTTCGCCTGGTATCCTTTATCACTGGCCTGAGGTTCTAAGATGTCTGAAGCCCCTAAAAAGCGCTGGTACGTCGTTCAGGCGTTTTCCGGTTTTGAAGGCCGCGTAGCCACGTCGCTGCGCGAATATATCAAGTTACAAAATATGGAAGAGCTGTTTGGCGAAGTCATGGTGCCGACCGAAGAAGTGGTCGAAATCCGTGGTGGCCAGCGTCGCAAGAGCGAACGTAAATTCTTCCCGGGCTATGTACTGGTCCAGATGGTGATGAATGACGCAAGCTGGCACTTGGTGCGCAGCGTGCCGCGTGTGATGGGCTTTATCGGCGGTACATCTGACCGTCCGGCGCCGATCAGCGACAAAGAAGTTGATGCGATCATGAACCGTCTGCAGCAGGTTGGCGATAAACCGCGTCCGAAAACGATGTTTGAGCCAGGTGAAATGGTTCGCGTTAGTGACGGTCCGTTTGCTGACTTTAACGGCGTGGTTGAAGAAGTGGACTACGAGAAGTCCCGCCTGAAAGTCTCTGTTTCTATCTTCGGTCGTGCGACCCCGGTAGAACTGGACTTTGCCCAGGTAGAAAAAGCCTAAACAGCGATCAAAAAAGCGGCGATTTAATCGTTGCACAAGGCGCGAGATTGGAATACAATTTCGCGCCTTTTGTTTTTATGGGCCCTGTCCGTAAAACGAATTTAATCACGGGGAGCCTCCTTGAGGCGCTATAACCCAACTAGAGGAATTTAGAATGGCTAAGAAAGTCCAGGCCTACGTCAAGCTGCAGGTTGCAGCTGGTATGGCTAACCCGAGTCCGCCGGTAGGTCCAGCACTGGGTCAACAAGGCGTGAACATCATGGAATTCTGCAAAGCGTTCAACGCAAAAACTGATTCCATGGAAAAAGGTCTGCCGATCCCGGTTGTTATCACCGTTTACGCTGACCGTTCTTTCACTTTCGTTACCAAAACGCCTCCGGCAGCAGTTCTGCTGAAGAAAGCGGCTGGTATCAAGTCTGGTTCCGGCAAGCCGAACAAAGACAAAGTGGGTAAAATTTCCCGCGCTCAGCTGCAGGAAATCGCGCAGACCAAAGCTGCCGACATGACTGGTTCCGACATTGAAGCGATGACTCGCTCCATTGAAGGTACTGCACGTTCCATGGGCCTGGTAGTGGAGGACTAAGAAATGGCTAAACTGACCAAGCGTATGCGCGTGATCCGTGACAAAGTTGATGCAACTAAACAGTACGACATCAACGAAGCTATTGCTCTGCTGAAAGAGCTGGCCACTGCTAAATTCGTAGAAAGCGTAGACGTTGCCGTTAACCTCGGCATCGACGCTCGTAAATCTGACCAGAACGTACGTGGTGCAACTGTACTGCCGCACGGTACTGGCCGTTCCGTTCGCGTAGCCGTATTTGCCCAGGGCGCAAACGCTGAAGCTGCTAAAGCTGCAGGCGCTGAGCTGGTAGGTATGGAAGATCTGGCTGACCAGATCAAGAAAGGCGAAATGAACTTTGACGTTGTTATTGCTTCCCCGGATGCAATGCGCGTTGTTGGCCAGCTGGGTCAGGTTCTGGGCCCGCGTGGCCTGATGCCAAACCCGAAAGTTGGTACTGTAACCCCTAACGTTGCTGAAGCAGTTAAGAACGCTAAAGCAGGTCAGGTTCGTTACCGTAACGACAAAAACGGCATCATCCACACCACCATCGGTAAAGTGGATTTTGACGCTGACAAACTGAAAGAAAACCTGGAATCTCTGCTGGTTGCGCTGAAAAAAGCGAAACCGACTCAGGCTAAAGGCGTGTACATCAAGAAAGTTAGCATCTCCACCACCATGGGTGCTGGTGTTGCCGTTGATCAGTCCGGTCTGACTGCGACTGTGGCGAACTAATATTCGCCTTTACGTGGGCGGTGATTTTGTCTACAATCTTACCCCCACGTTTCTGCTAATTGCAGACGTATATCCGAGATATTCAGGCTGTGGCAAGGCGACAACTGAGTGAATCGCCAGGAGCATAGTTAACTATGTGACTGGTGTGAACGAAGGCAGTCAACGCCGTCACAGATTGAATAGCGACAGATAGACAAGATTTGTTCGTTGGAGCCTGGCCTATCCAGGCCTCCGTCGAAGACCGCAGGTGTTTCGTAAGAAACTTAATGCCCTGCGTAGACGGTGACAGAACGCTAAGATTATTTCTGATACTCTGGCTTGTTTCTGCTCACCGTATTTAGACGCTCTCTCAGTTGGGGAGAGTGAAGTGAGTTCCGGAACATGAGTTCCGGCAAACATCCAGGAGCAAAGCTAATGGCTTTAAATCTTCAAGACAAACAAGCGATTGTTGCTGAAGTCAGCGAAGTAGCCAAAGGCGCGCTGTCTGCAGTAGTTGCGGATTCCCGTGGCGTAACTGTAGATAAAATGACTGAACTGCGTAAAGCAGGTCGTGAAGCTGGCGTATACATGCGTGTTGTTCGTAACACCCTGCTGCGCCGCGTCGTTGAAGGTACTCAGTTCGAGTGCCTGAAAGACACGTTTGTTGGTCCGACCCTGATTGCATACTCTATGGAACACCCGGGCGCTGCTGCTCGTCTGTTCAAAGAGTTCGCGAAAGCGAATGCAAAATTTGAGGTCAAAGCCGCAGCCTTTGAAGGTGAATTGATCCCGGCATCGCAAATCGATCGCTTGGCAACTCTGCCGACCTACGAAGAAGCAATTGCACGCCTGATGGCAACCATGAAAGAAGCTTCGGCTGGCAAACTGGTTCGTACTCTGGCTGCTGTACGCGATGCGAAAGAAGCTGCTTAATCGCAGTTATCTTTCTCAAGCATCTGCTTACGTATAAACTTATTCTGATTTTCAGGAACAATTTAAATGTCTATCACTAAAGATCAAATCATTGAAGCAGTATCCGCTATGTCCGTAATGGACGTTGTAGAACTGATCTCTGCAATGGAAGAAAAATTCGGTGTTTCCGCTGCTGCTGCTGTAGCTGTAGCTGCTGGCCCGGCTGAAGCTGCTGAAGAAAAAACTGAATTCGACGTAATTCTGAAAGCTGCTGGCGCTAACAAAGTTGCTGTAATCAAAGCAGTACGTGGCGCAACTGGCCTGGGTCTGAAAGAAGCTAAAGACCTGGTAGAATCTGCTCCGGCTGCCCTGAAAGAAGGCATCAGCAAAGACGACGCAGAAGCACTGAAAAAATCTCTGGAAGAAGCTGGCGCTGAAGTTGAAGTTAAATAAGCCAACTTTTCTGGTTGCAGCCTAAGAAATTAGGCTGATGGCTGGTGACTTTTTAGTCACCAGCCTTTTTGCGCTGTAAGGCGCCAGTAGCATTTCACACTGTTTGACTACTGCTGTGCCTTTCAATGCTTGTTTCTATCGACGTCTTAATATACTGCGACAGAGCATCAGTTCTGTGTAAATCGCAATGAAATGGTTTAAGCGTGATAGCAACAGGCATTGCGGAAAGTATTCGATTTTCCGGTCAACAAAATAGTGTTGCACAAACTGTCCCTTCGTCGGACAGATGGGTCGACTTGTCAGCGAGCTGAGGAACCCTAATGGTTTACTCCTATACCGAGAAAAAACGTATTCGTAAGGATTTTGGTAAACGTCCACAAGTGTTGGACATACCTTATCTCCTTTCTATCCAGCTTGACTCGTTTCAGAAGTTCATCGAGCAAGATCCTGAAGGGCAGTATGGTCTGGAAGCAGCTTTCCGTTCCGTTTTCCCGATTCAGAGCTACAGCGGTAATTCCGAGCTGCAATACGTCAGCTACCGCCTTGGCGAACCGGTGTTTGACGTTCAGGAATGTCAGATCCGTGGCGTGACCTATTCCGCACCGCTGCGCGTAAAACTGCGTCTGGTGATCTACGAGCGCGAAGCGCCGGAAGGCACCGTAAAAGACATTAAAGAACAAGAAGTCTACATGGGCGAAATTCCGCTCATGACTGACAACGGTACCTTTGTAATCAATGGTACTGAGCGTGTTATCGTTTCTCAGCTGCACCGTAGTCCTGGCGTCTTCTTTGACTCCGACAAAGGTAAAACCCACTCTTCGGGTAAAGTGCTGTATAACGCGCGCATCATCCCTTACCGTGGTTCCTGGCTGGACTTCGAATTCGATCCGAAGGACAACCTGTTCGTACGTATTGACCGTCGCCGTAAACTGCCTGCGACCATTATTCTGCGTGCACTGAACTACACCACTGAGCAGATCCTTGACCTGTTCTTTGAAAAAGTTGTTTTCGAAATTCGCGACAACAAGCTGCAGATGGAACTGGTGCCGGAACGCCTGCGTGGTGAAACCGCTTCCTTTGACATTGAAGCTAACGGCAAAGTCTACGTCGAAAAAGGCCGTCGCATCACTGCGCGCCACATTCGCCAACTGGAAAAAGACGATATCAAACATATCGAAGTTCCGGTTGAATACATTGCTGGTAAAGTTGCGGCTAAAGACTACGTTGACGAATCTACTGGCGAGCTGATCTGCGCAGCTAACATGGAGCTGAGCCTGGATCTGCTGGCTAAGCTGAGCCAATCTGGTCACAAGCGTATCGAAACGCTGTTCACTAACGATCTGGATCACGGTCCGTACATTTCTGAAACTGTACGTGTTGACCCAACCAACGATCGTCTGAGCGCACTGGTAGAAATCTACCGCATGATGCGTCCTGGTGAGCCGCCGACTCGTGAAGCTGCTGAAAGCCTGTTCGAGAACCTGTTCTTCTCCGAAGACCGCTATGACCTGTCTGCGGTTGGTCGTATGAAGTTCAACCGTTCTCTGCTGCGCGACGAAATCGAAGGTTCCGGTATCCTGAGCAAAGACGACATCATCGAAGTGATGAAGAAGCTCATCGATATCCGTAACGGTAAAGGCGAAGTCGATGATATCGACCACCTCGGCAACCGTCGTATCCGTTCCGTAGGCGAAATGGCGGAAAACCAGTTCCGCGTTGGCCTGGTACGTGTTGAGCGTGCGGTGAAAGAGCGTCTGTCTCTGGGCGATCTGGATACCCTGATGCCTCAGGATATGATCAACGCCAAGCCGATTTCTGCAGCAGTGAAAGAGTTCTTTGGTTCCAGCCAGCTGTCTCAGTTTATGGACCAGAACAACCCGCTGTCTGAGATTACGCACAAACGTCGTATCTCCGCACTCGGCCCAGGCGGTCTGACCCGTGAACGCGCAGGCTTCGAAGTTCGAGACGTACACCCGACTCACTACGGTCGCGTATGTCCAATCGAAACGCCTGAAGGTCCGAACATCGGTCTGATCAACTCCCTGTCCGTGTATGCACAGACTAACGAATACGGCTTCCTCGAGACTCCGTATCGTAAAGTGACCGACGGTGTTGTAACTGACGAAATTCATTACCTGTCTGCTATCGAAGAAGGCAACTACGTTATCGCTCAGGCGAACTCCAACCTGGATGACGAAGGCCACTTTGTAGAAGATCTGGTTACCTGCCGTAGCAAAGGCGAATCCAGCTTGTTCAGCCGCGACCAGGTTGACTACATGGACGTATCCACCCAGCAGGTGGTATCCGTCGGTGCGTCCCTGATCCCGTTCCTGGAACACGATGACGCCAACCGTGCATTGATGGGTGCGAACATGCAACGTCAGGCGGTTCCGACTCTGCGCGCTGATAAGCCGCTGGTTGGTACCGGTATGGAACGTGCTGTTGCCGTTGACTCCGGTGTTACTGCAGTTGCTAAACGTGGCGGTACTGTTCAGTACGTGGATGCTTCCCGTATCGTTATCAAAGTTAACGAAGACGAGATGTACCCGGGCGAAGCAGGTATCGACATTTATAACCTGACCAAATACACCCGTTCTAACCAGAACACCTGTATCAACCAGATGCCTTGCGTATCTCTGGGCGAGCCGGTTGAACGTGGTGATGTGCTGGCAGACGGTCCGTCCACCGACCTCGGTGAACTGGCGCTGGGTCAGAACATGCGCGTGGCATTCATGCCATGGAATGGTTACAACTTCGAAGACTCCATCCTCGTATCCGAGCGTGTTGTCCAGGAAGACCGTTTCACCACCATCCACATTCAGGAACTGGCATGTGTGTCCCGTGACACCAAGCTGGGGCCAGAAGAGATCACCGCTGATATCCCGAACGTGGGTGAAGCTGCGCTCTCCAAACTGGATGAATCCGGTATCGTTTATATCGGTGCGGAAGTGACCGGTGGCGACATTCTGGTTGGTAAGGTAACGCCGAAAGGTGAAACCCAACTGACGCCAGAAGAGAAGCTGCTGCGTGCGATCTTCGGTGAGAAAGCGTCTGACGTTAAAGACTCTTCTCTGCGCGTGCCAAACGGTGTTTCCGGTACGATTATCGACGTTCAGGTCTTTACTCGCGATGGCGTAGAAAAAGACAAACGTGCGCTGGAAATCGAAGAGATGCAGCTGAAGCAGGCGAAAAAAGACCTGTCTGAAGAACTGCAGATCCTCGAAGCTGGCCTGTTCAGCCGTATCTACGCTGTGCTGGTTTCCGGTGGTGTTGAAGCTGAGAAGCTCGACAAACTGCCGCGTGACCGCTGGTTAGAACTCGGCCTGACCGACGAAGAGAAACAGAATCAGCTGGAACAACTGGCTGAGCAGTACGACGAACTGAAACACGAATTCGAGAAAAAACTCGAAGCGAAACGCCGTAAAATCACTCAGGGCGACGATCTGGCACCGGGCGTGCTGAAGATTGTTAAGGTGTATCTGGCGGTTAAACGTCGGATCCAGCCTGGTGATAAGATGGCAGGTCGTCACGGTAACAAGGGTGTAATCTCTAAGATCAACCCGATCGAAGATATGCCACACGATGCTAACGGTACGCCGGTAGATATCGTACTGAACCCGCTGGGCGTACCATCGCGTATGAACATCGGTCAGATCCTTGAAACCCACCTGGGTATGGCTGCAAAAGGTATCGGCGATAAGATCAACGCCATGCTGAAACAGCAGCAGGAAGTCGCGAAACTGCGCGAATTCATCCAGCGTGCTTACGATCTGGGCTCAGATGTTCGTCAGAAAGTTGACCTGAATACCTTCAGCGATGAAGAAGTTCTGCGTCTGGCTGAAAACCTGAAAAAAGGTATGCCGATCGCAACGCCGGTATTCGACGGTGCGAAAGAGTCTGAAATCAAGGAACTGTTACAGCTGGGTGGCCTGCCGACTTCCGGTCAGATCACACTGTTCGACGGTCGTACCGGTGAGCAGTTCGAGCGCCAGGTTACCGTTGGCTATATGTACATGCTGAAACTGAACCACTTGGTTGATGACAAGATGCATGCGCGTTCTACCGGTTCTTACAGCCTGGTTACTCAGCAGCCGCTGGGTGGTAAGGCGCAGTTCGGTGGTCAGCGCTTCGGGGAGATGGAAGTGTGGGCGCTGGAAGCATATGGCGCAGCATACACCCTGCAGGAAATGCTCACCGTTAAGTCTGATGACGTGAACGGTCGTACTAAGATGTATAAAAACATCGTGGACGGCAACCATCAGATGGAACCAGGCATGCCGGAATCCTTCAACGTACTGTTGAAAGAGATTCGTTCGCTGGGTATCAACATCGAGCTGGAAGACGAGTAACTCTCGATCAAACAGGTCACTGGTGCTGGCGTAACAGCCAGCGCCAGATTGTGCTAACTCCGACGGGAGCAAATCCGTGAAAGATTTATTAAAGTTTCTGAAAGCGCAGACTAAAACCGAAGAGTTTGATGCGATCAAAATTGCTCTGGCCTCGCCAGACATGATCCGTTCATGGTCTTTCGGTGAAGTTAAGAAGCCGGAAACCATTAACTACCGTACGTTCAAACCTGAACGTGACGGCCTTTTCTGCGCCCGTATCTTTGGGCCGGTAAAAGACTACGAGTGCCTGTGCGGTAAGTACAAGCGCCTGAAACACCGTGGTGTGATCTGTGAGAAGTGCGGCGTTGAAGTGACCCAGACTAAAGTACGCCGTGAGCGTATGGGCCACATCGAGCTGGCGTCTCCGACTGCTCACATCTGGTTCCTGAAATCTCTGCCGTCCCGTATCGGTCTGCTGCTTGATATGCCACTGCGCGATATCGAGCGCGTACTGTACTTCGAATCTTATGTAGTTATCGAAGGCGGTATGACTAACCTGGAACGTCAACAGATCCTGACTGAAGAGCAGTATCTGGACGCGCTGGAAGAGTTCGGTGACGAATTCGACGCGAAGATGGGTGCGGAAGCTATTCAGGCCCTGCTGAAGAGCATGGATCTGGAGCAAGAGTGTGAAACTCTGCGCGAAGAGCTGAACGAAACCAACTCCGAAACCAAGCGTAAGAAGCTGACCAAGCGTATCAAACTGCTGGAAGCCTTCGTACAGTCTGGCAACAAGCCAGAGTGGATGATCCTGACCGTTCTGCCGGTTCTGCCGCCAGATCTGCGTCCGCTGGTTCCGCTGGATGGTGGTCGTTTCGCAACGTCGGATCTGAACGATCTGTATCGTCGCGTTATCAACCGTAACAACCGTCTGAAGCGTCTGCTGGATCTGGCTGCGCCGGACATCATCGTACGCAACGAAAAACGTATGCTGCAGGAAGCGGTTGACGCCCTGCTGGATAACGGTCGTCGCGGTCGTGCGATCACCGGTTCTAACAAACGTCCTCTGAAATCTTTGGCCGACATGATCAAAGGTAAGCAGGGTCGTTTCCGTCAGAACCTGCTCGGTAAGCGTGTTGACTACTCCGGTCGTTCTGTAATCACCGTAGGTCCATACCTGCGTCTGCATCAGTGCGGTCTGCCGAAGAAAATGGCACTGGAACTGTTCAAACCGTTCATCTACGGCAAGCTGGAACTGCGTGGCCTGGCCACCACCATTAAAGCCGCTAAGAAAATGGTTGAGCGTGAAGAAGCTGTCGTTTGGGATATCCTGGACGAAGTTATCCGCGAACACCCGGTACTGCTGAACCGTGCACCAACACTGCACCGTCTGGGTATCCAGGCATTTGAACCGGTACTGATCGAAGGTAAAGCTATCCAGCTGCACCCGCTGGTTTGTGCGGCATATAACGCCGACTTCGATGGTGACCAGATGGCTGTTCACGTACCGCTGACGCTGGAAGCCCAGCTCGAAGCGCGTGCGCTGATGATGTCTACCAACAACATCCTGTCTCCGGCGAACGGCGAACCTATCATCGTTCCGTCTCAGGACGTTGTATTGGGTCTGTACTACATGACCCGTGACTGTGTTAACGCCAAAGGCGAAGGCATGGTGCTGACTGGCCCGAAAGAAGCTGAGCGTATCTATCGCGCAGGTCTGGCCTCTCTGCATGCGCGCGTTAAAGTGCGTATCACCGAATATGAAAAAGATGAAAACGGCGAATTCGTTGCGAAAACCAGCCTGAAAGACACGACCGTTGGCCGTGCCATTCTGTGGATGATCGTACCGAAAGGTCTGCCTTTCTCCATCGTCAACCAGGCGCTGGGCAAGAAAGCTATCTCCAAAATGCTGAACACCTGTTACCGCATTCTGGGCCTGAAGCCGACCGTTATCTTCGCTGACCAGACAATGTACACCGGCTTTGCATATGCAGCGCGTTCAGGTGCATCTGTTGGTATTGATGACATGGTCATCCCAGAGAAGAAACACGAGATCATCTCTGAAGCGGAAGCTGAAGTTGCTGAGATCCAGGAGCAGTTCCAGTCTGGTCTGGTAACCGCAGGCGAACGCTATAACAAAGTTATCGATATCTGGGCTGCGGCGAACGATCGTGTATCCAAAGCGATGATGGATAACCTGCAAACCGAAACCGTTATTAACCGTGACGGCGTAGAAGAGCAGCAGGTTTCCTTCAACAGCATCTACATGATGGCCGACTCCGGTGCGCGTGGTTCTGCAGCACAGATTCGTCAGCTGGCCGGTATGCGTGGTCTGATGGCGAAGCCAGATGGCTCCATCATCGAAACGCCAATCACCGCGAACTTCCGTGAAGGTCTGAACGTACTCCAGTACTTCATCTCTACTCACGGTGCTCGTAAAGGTCTGGCGGATACCGCACTGAAAACAGCGAACTCCGGTTATCTGACTCGTCGTCTGGTTGACGTCGCGCAGGACCTGGTTGTTACTGAAGACGATTGCGGCACTCTGGAAGGCATCACCATGACCCCGGTTATCGAGGGTGGTGACGTTAAAGAGCCGCTGCGCGATCGCGTTCTGGGTCGTGTAACTGCTGAAGACGTTCTGAAGCCGGGTACGGCGGATATTCTGGTTCCACGCAACACGCTGCTGCACGAACAGTGGTGTGATCTGCTGGAAGAGAACTCCGTTGACTCCGTTAAAGTCCGTTCCGTTGTATCTTGTGACACCGACTTTGGTGTATGTGCACACTGCTACGGTCGTGACCTGGCGCGTGGCCACATCATCAACAAAGGTGAAGCAATCGGCGTTATCGCGGCACAGTCCATCGGTGAGCCGGGTACACAGCTGACGATGCGTACGTTCCACATCGGTGGTGCGGCATCTCGTGCGGCTGCTGAATCCAGCATCCAGGTGAAAAACAAAGGTAGCATCCGTCTGAGCAACGCGAAGTCGGTTGTGAACTCCAGCGGTAAACTGGTTATCACCTCACGTAACACCGAACTGAAACTGATCGACGAATTCGGCCGTACCAAAGAAAGCTATAAAGTGCCTTACGGCTCCGTTATGGCGAAAGGTGATGGCGAACAGGTTGCTGGCGGCGAAACCGTAGCAAACTGGGATCCGCATACCATGCCGGTTATCACCGAAGTGAGTGGTTTTGTCCGCTTCACTGACATGATCGACGGCCAGACCATTACTCGTCAGACCGACGAGCTGACCGGTCTGTCTTCTCTGGTGGTTCTGGATTCTGCAGAGCGTACTGCGGGTGGTAAAGACCTGCGTCCGGCACTGAAAATTGTTGATGCTCAGGGCAACGACGTTCTGATCCCAGGCACCGATATGCCTGCTCAGTACTTCCTGCCGGGTAAAGCGATTGTTCAGCTGGAAGATGGCGTACAGATCAGCTCTGGTGACACCCTGGCGCGTGTTCCGCAGGAATCCGGCGGTACCAAGGATATCACCGGTGGTCTGCCGCGCGTTGCGGACCTGTTCGAAGCACGTCGTCCGAAAGAGCCGGCAATCCTGGCTGAAATCAGCGGCATCATTTCCTTCGGTAAAGAAACCAAAGGTAAACGTCGTCTGGTTATCACCCCGGTAGACGGTAGCGAACCGTACGAAGAGATGATTCCGAAATGGCGTCAGCTCAACGTGTTCGAAGGTGAACGTGTAGAACGTGGTGACGTGGTTTCCGACGGTCCGGAAGCGCCGCACGACATCCTGCGTCTGCGTGGTGTGCATGCTGTAACTCGTTACATCGTTAACGAAGTTCAGGACGTATACCGTCTGCAGGGTGTTAAGATTAACGATAAACACATCGAAGTTATCGTTCGTCAGATGCTGCGTAAAGCCACCATCGAAAGCGCTGGTAGCTCCGACTTCCTGGAAGGCGAGCAGGTTGAATACTCCCGCGTCAAGATCGCAAACCGCGAGCTGGAAGCGAACGGCAAAGTGGGTGCAACGTTCTCCCGCGATCTGCTGGGTATCACCAAAGCGTCTCTGGCAACCGAGTCCTTCATCTCTGCAGCATCGTTCCAGGAAACCACGCGTGTCCTGACCGAAGCAGCTGTTGCAGGTAAACGTGATGAACTGCGCGGTCTGAAAGAGAACGTCATCGTGGGTCGTCTGATCCCGGCAGGTACTGGTTATGCGTACCACCAGGATCGTATGCGCCGTCGCGCAGCGGGCGAACTGCCAGCTGCACCGCAGGTAACTGCTGAAGATGCGTCTGCCAGCCTGGCAGAACTGCTGAACGCAGGCCTGGGCGGTTCTGACAACGATTAATCGTTGCCGACCATAATAAAAAACCCGCTTCGGCGGGTTTTTTTATGTCTATGTTATTTCTGATGGCGTTTATCAGGTCTACAAAGCCATCCGGCAGTGTCATTAATTTACCGGCGGTAACCGCCGATAAAGCTCAATCATATCGCCGGCCAGATCCTGAATCACCATGGCATTCATCAGGTGGTCCTGCGAATGGACGGTGATGAGATTAACCGGTAGTTTGCCAGTGCCCTCGTCAATACCGATCAGCTGGGTCTGGATTTTATGCGCTTGTTTGACGTACTCGCGTGATTCCGTCATCGCTTGTTCTGCACCGGAGAAATCACCTTTACGCGCCAGTTGCAATGCCGTCAGGGCCTGGCTGCGTGCAGCGCCAGCATTTACCAATAACTCCATGATGATCGTTTCTAACTCTTCCATACCATCACTCCAGTAGTTTCAGCGCCTTATCCAGTACCGCATCGCCTTTCATCATGCCGTAATCCATCATGTCGATAACGGCGACCTTTTTGCCTAGTGGGTCGGCGATCGCCTGTAGCTTGGCCTGTTCATACTTAACCTGTGGACCGAGCAAAACGATATCCGCTGTAGCGATATTCTCTTCAAACTCGGCCACCGGGACGGCTTTGATAGTGACGTCAACGCCTTTTTTCTGGGCGGCATCTTTCATCCTTTGCACCAGCATGCTGGTGGACATTCCGGCGGCACAGCATAAAACGATGTTTTTCATAAGCAGTCTCGATCAACATGTGTGAGTTGATAATTATCGCGAGCCAGCTATAGCAACAACTGCTTTGCAACGATTGTGTGCAAGGCATCACAAAGAAAGCCGCTTTTTCTGAAACCGGTTACAAAAAGAGGCAGAACCCTGCTATCTGGACCAGGGCCAGCGGCTTTTTGACTCGCTTATCACATGCTGGAATATATAATTACTGTCAATAAATACATGTTATAAAAAACAGTATTGACAGCGTTTTTTAAACCCGTATGTTAATACTTAACAGCGGAGAAATTGTAGTTTGCTGTTAACGTAGTAAGTGTTAGTAGAGCTTGATTGGGGTTTGCGATAAAGGCCACGAAGTATTTTTTGTATGGGATAGTCGATGCTGAAAACGCTATTTTTTCACTTCGACAATGCTTTCAGGCCACGTAGTTGATATATCTAATCGCAAAAAGTCAGTAAAACGCGACGATGTAACGCCATGATTTTATAGTAAATGTTTGTGATTTCTGCTTTTCTGGTTATCACAAGGGAAATAAGGCAACGCATCAAAGAGTATATGTCGCGAGGGGAAGTGTACTTGTTTAGGTCACCAGCCTTGAGTTCTATTATCAAGCGGGTGGAATGTGTTTAACGGTAAATAGAGGAAAGCTTCAGTTAGTATCAATATCCAATATTATCTGTAGTAAACGTGTACATTTTAAAGTAGTACCATCAGCAGTATTAAATCGTTAAGTTTATTAATGTTAAATTTGAAGTGTGTAGTAACGTAAAGCCCTGACTGCAATAGTCGGGGCTTTTGTTCATTGTAGATCAAGCTGTTATCCAGGATGCTTAGCCGCGATGGTTCAACATTGCATCACTCAGTGAGTATTAAAAAAATTAATGCTTGCTTAATGATTAGAAGTAGGTCTACTATAGCGGCATCGGTTTGGAACACAGACCTTATGCAAGCAGTTTTAGTAAAGCAGTTCTCAGTTCAAGCGTTATCCTCAGATACTCTTCTTCATGAGCCTCCTCCCTAAGTGCCCCATAAGTTAATTTCTGCAAAACAGGCCATCTTCGCTGCATAAGCGGCTCAAAAACATGAAAGGAAGTATCTATGTCTAACAAAATGACTGGTTTAGTAAAATGGTTTAACTCTGATAAAGGCTTCGGCTTTATCACTCCTCAGGACGGTAGCAAGGATGTGTTTGTGCATTTCTCCGCTATCCAGAGTAACGATTTTAAAACGTTAGACGAAGGTCAAAAGGTGGAGTTCTCCGTGGAGAATGGCGCTAAAGGCCCGTCTGCTGTTAACGTTGTCGCGCTGTAATCGCCGATAATTTCACGAGCGCTTACGATAGCGATGAAGGCCAGAGCCCGAGCAGTTAAGTGCCAGTGAAGAAAAAACCCGCGAAAGCGGGTTTTTTTGTTTATGCGATTGCTCCTGACCTACGGTACCTGTGAAGCGCGCCCCAGATAGCTGTCCCAGTCTTTCCACACGGGCTGTAAACCCTGGGCCATGAGTGCTTCAGCAACGGCTTCTGGGCGACGATCGTCGTGCGGGGAGAACTGTTCCAGTTCGGGGTGGTTATCGGCATAACCACCGGGCTGGGTTTTTGAGAAGGCGCTGACGTTGTTGATCGCCAACGGGATCACATGGTCACGAAACCATGGCGATTCGCGGGTGGAGAGCGACAGCTCAATTTCTGGCGCCAGTAAACGAAACGCGCAAATGGTCTGGACCAACTGTCGCTCATCCATGATCGATGCAGGCTCAACGCCTCCGGTGCATGGGCGCAGGCGAGGGAAGGAGATAGAGTAACGGCTCTGCCAGTAATGCTGCTGCATCCATAGCAGATGTTCAGCCACCATATAGCAATCAACCCGCCAGCTGTCGGACAAACCAATCAACGCGCCAAGACCGATTTTGTCGATCCCTGCGCGGCCCAGCCTGTCCGGCGTTTCCAGGCGCCAGAAGAAATCCTGCTTTTTCCCTTTTAAATGGTGACGAGCGTAAGTTGCCTCATGATAACTCTCCTGATACACCATTACGCCATCCAGCCCCAGCGTCTTCAGCTCTGCATATTCAGCCTCTGACAACGGCTGTACCTCCATCTGTAAAGAGGCGAACTGGCGGCGAATGGCAGGCAAATGGCGACGAAAGTAATCCATCCCCACTTTTGCCTGATGTTCACCGGTGACCAGCAGCAGATGCTCAAAACCCAGCTCACGGATAGCCGCACACTCCCGTGTTATCTCATCTTCGTCCAGCGTTTTGCGTTTGATACGGTTGCTCATCGAAAAACCGCAGTAGGTGCAGTCGTTGGCGCAAAGGTTGGAGAGATACAACGGCACGTAAAAGCTCACCGTGTTACCAAAACGCTGACGGGTGAGCTTCTGCGCCCGCTGCGCCAGCGGCTCCAGATAATCGGCGGCGGCAGGAGAGAGCAATGCCATCAGATCGTCGCGACTAAGATGCGAAGCGTTGAGGGCGCGCTCTACGTCAGCGGCGGTTTTACCGTTGATGCGCAGGCGGATGTCGTCCCAGTCCAGCTGTCGCCAGCGGTCGCTGAACGTTTTCATGCGAAGGCCTCCAGGAATCCGGTTAACGGGCTGGTGGGACTTGCCTGCGAACTTTTGCTTCCTGGTACCGCCTGGCGTGCCAGCAAGCCAGCTTCAACGGCCAGACGGAAGGCGGTTGCCATCATCACCGGGCTGTCGGCTACCGCGATTGCCGTATTGACCAACACCGCGTCGGCACCCATTTCCAGCGCCTGCGTGGCGTGGCTGGGGACGCCGATGCCTGCATCAACCACCACCGGCACGGTCGCCTGTTGGATAATAATCTCCAGCATCGCTTTGGTTTCCAGCCCCTGATTAGAACCGATGGGCGCGCCGAGCGGCATGACTGCAGAACAGCCTACTTCTTCCAGCCGTTTGCACAGCACCGGATCTGCGCCACAGTAAGGCAGTACCACGAAGCCCTTTTTCACCAGTGCTTCTGCGGCTTTCAATGTTTCGATTGGATCGGGTAACAGCCAGCGGGCGTCCGGGTGGATTTCTAACTTCAGCCAGTTTGTGCCCAGCGCTTCACGCGCCAACTGGGCAGCAAAAATCGCCTCTTCAGCGGTTTTTGCCCCCGAAGTGTTGGGCAACAGCGTCACACCAGCGTCTACCAGCGGCGCCAGAATGGCATCGTTGTGCTGACGCAAATCCACGCGCTTCATGGCCAGCGTTACCAGTTGGCTGCCGGAGGCGCGAATCGCCTCGACCATCAGCTGCGATGAAGCAAATTTTCCGGTGCCGGTGAACAGATGCGAATCAAACGTTTTGTCGGCAATACGTAACATATCAACCCCCTGCAATAACCTGAAAAAGCAGGATCTGGTCGCCTTCCTGCACGATTTGCTGCTCCCACTGCTCGCGTGGGAGGATCTGCTGATTGAGCGCCAGCGCCGCGCCCGGTTTAAGCTGATTAAGCGCAGTGAGCAGCCCACTGACGGTTTGTCCTTCGGCGCACTGCATCGGCTCATCATTGAACTGAATCTGCATGTTGCCCTCCGCATACCGGGCAGCCGCTGGCGCGTCGTAGTGCGAAGCTGCGCCACTGGCTGGTTTTACCGTCAAACAGGCGTAGCTCTCCGCTGGGTGTCTCAATACCGCTGAGCAATTTAATCGCTTCTAACGCCTGCAAGGTGCCCATCACGCCCACAACCGGTCCGACGATACCGGCGGTACGGCAGTTGCGTTCGGGCTCTACATCGTCCGGCCACAGGCAGCGGTAACATCCTTGTTCCCACGGGGGCGTCAGCACCATCAGTTGGCCGCCAAAGCCGACGGCGCTGGCGGTGACGAGCGGGGTGTTGAGCGTTACGCAGGCGGCGTTAATTTCCTGGCGCGTGGCCATGTTATCGGTACAGTCGAGCACCACATCGGCACGCGCTACAGCATGCCGAAGCGCATCGCCTTTCAGTCGCTGCTGGAGTGACACCAGCTCGATATCCGGGTTGAGCCGCGTCAGGCGCTGCTGGGCAACCTGCGATTTTGAACGTGCGATATCATCAGTGGTAAACAGGATCTGGCGCTGCAGGTTGCTCAGATGAATGTCGTCATCGTCTACCAGCGTCAGTTTTCCGATGCCTGCTCCCGCCAGATACAGCGCGGCAGGCGAACCTAACCCGCCTAAACCGACAATCAGCACATGGCTATCGAGTAGCTTTTGCTGGCCTTCAATGGCGATATCGCCGAGCAGGATCTGTCGGCTGTAACGCATAAAGTCGCGGTCATTCATCGCCCACTCCCGCGATATCCAGTAGTTGGGCCGTGGCGACCTGCCAGTCAGCCGCCTGGGTAATGGCGCTGACCACGGCAATGCTGCCGACGCCGGTCGCCAGTACCGCCGGGGCGCGCTCAAGGCTGATACCGCCAATGGCGACGGTCGGGTAATCCGCTAATCGTTCAATATGGTTTGCCAGTTGCGTGAGTCCCTGCGGGGCGGAAGGCATCTGTTTGGTTTGCGTGGGAAAAACATGACCCAGCGCGATATAAGAAGGCTTAGCGGCGAGCGCGACGTCGATCTCCATATCATCGTGAGTGGAGACCCCCAGGCGCAGCCCCGCCGCCTGAATCGCCTTCAGGTCGGTGGTTTCAAGGTCTTCCTGGCCCAGATGTACGCCGTAAGCGCGGTGCTTAATTGCCAGACGCCAGTAGTCGTTGATAAACAGACGGGCGTCATAGCAACGCCCCAGTTCAATGGCGGCCATAACGTCGGCTTCGACCTCTTCATCACGCTTATCTTTAATGCGCAGTTGGATCGTGCGTACGCCCGCCTGCAGCAAGCGTTCAATCCATGGCACGCTGTCCACCACCGGGTAAAGCCCGAGGCGAAACGGCACGGTCGGGAAATCAGGCTGGTACATTACGCCTCCTCTTTTTTGAGGTAGATTTCGCCGCCTTTGGCGCGGAAGTTCTCCGACATATCCGCCATGCCGACTTCAATCGTTTGTGCGGCAGCGTAGTCGCGAACCTCCTGGCTGATTTTCATCGAGCAGAACTTCGGCCCGCACATGGAGCAGAAGTGGGCGACCTTACCGGATTCCTGTGGCAGGGTTTCATCGTGGTAGGCACGGGCGGTGAATGGGTCGAGCGCGAGGTTAAACTGGTCTTCCCAGCGGAATTCGAAGCGCGCTTTCGACATGGCGTTATCGCGGATCTGCGCGCCCGGATGACCTTTTGCTAAGTCAGCTGCATGGGCGGCAATCTTGTAGGTAATCAACCCTTGTTTAACATCTTCTTTGTTCGGCAGGCCGAGGTGCTCTTTTGGCGTGACGTAGCACAGCATCGCGCAGCCAAACCAGCCGATCATCGCCGCACCGATCCCGGAAGTGAAGTGGTCGTAGCCCGGTGCGATATCGGTGGTCAACGGTCCTAAAGTGTAGAACGGTGCTTCATGGCAGTGCTCCAGCTCTTCGGTCATGTTGCGCTGGATCATATGCATGGGCACATGACCTGGACCTTCTATCATCACCTGCACGTCGTATTCCCAGGCGATTTTGGTCAGCTCGCCCAGCGTATGCAGCTCGGAGAACTGCGCTTCGTCGTTCGCATCCTGAATTGAACCCGGGCGCAGGCCGTCACCTAGCGACAAAGAGACATCGTAGGCGGCGCAGATTTCGCAAATCTCGCGGAAATGTTCGTACAGGAAGTTCTCTTTGTGATGAGAAAGGCACCATTTCGCCATAATTGAACCGCCGCGTGAGACAATGCCGGTCAGGCGTTTGGCAGTCATCGGCACGTAGCGCAGCAGCACGCCCGCGTGAATGGTGAAGTAGTCGACGCCCTGTTCGGCCTGCTCCAGCAGCGTGTCGCGGAAGGCTTCCCAGGTGAGATCTTCGGCGATCCCGTTGACCTTCTCCAGCGCCTGGTAGATCGGCACAGTACCGATCGGTACCGGACTGTTACGCAGGATCCACTCGCGGGTTTCGTGGATATAGCGACCGGTGGAGAGATCCATCACCGTGTCAGCGCCCCAGCGCGTCGACCACACCAGCTTCTCTACCTCTTCTTCAATGGAGGAGGTGACGGCAGAGTTACCAATGTTGGCGTTAACCTTCACCAGGAAGTTGCGACCGATAATCATCGGCTCGGATTCCGGGTGATTGATGTTGGCAGGAATAATCGCTCGGCCCGCGGCCACTTCATCACGCACGAATTCCGGCGTGATGTTTTCCGGCAGGCGTGCACCAAAGTTCATCCCCAGATGCTGGTGACGCAGCACTTCACTGTGAATGCGCTCGCGGCCCATGTTTTCACGGATGGCGATGAACTCCATCTCCGGGGTCACTATTCCCTGGCGGGCGTAGTGCAGTTGGGTGACTCGCTTACCCGCTTTGGCGCGCTTTGGCGTCAGCAGGCCGGTGAAACGCAGCTCGTCCAGGCCATCGTCGGCCAGACGTTCTTTGGTATAAGCGGAACTCCGGTCGTCTAATTCTTCGCTATCGTTACGCGCCGCAATCCACGGTTGGCGCAGCTTTGCCAGACCCTGCTGGACGTTAATCGCCACGTCAGGATCGCCATACGGTCCGGAGGTGTCGTATACCGGAACGGCTTCGTTCTCTTCGAACTGCGGGTTGTCTTTTGTGCCGCCAGTCAGCGTTGGGCTGAGCTGAATTTCGCGCATCGGAATGCGGATATCCGGCTGCGAACCGGTAATATAAATGCGTTTTGAGTTAGGGAAGGCGGTCCCTTCCAGGGTATCGATAAAGTGTTGGGCTTGAGCGCGCTGTTCGCGGCGTGATGGTTTAGTAGTGGCAGACATAGCTCATTCCAAATAAAAGTAAGGATATGGCTTGTCAGACGACGGATGAAGCAAGAGAGAAGCTCGCCCGGAGGCGATGCTATTGTAGATTGACTCTTGTTCCCTTCGCAGGTTTTAACCTGATCAGGTTCCGCGGATCCCGAATTAACGGTCTCAGCCTTTTCCACTCATGCTGCTGTGGAAAATAAGCACTCCGACAAGAAGTAACCTCAGTAAAGAGGTAATGAATGTAAACTACGCGTTAATGCCGCAAATCTCAAGCATGACGTTTGAGAGTGTTACTCTCGTGCATTGCGTCAAATACCAGCATGATCAGCTTATCTTCCAGCACGAATCGGGCTTCCAGTGCCTCGCCGAGATCCGATAAAACCTGTTGAAATTCAAGGAAGTTATCATGATCAATCGCAGTTTCCAGGCTGGAGTCATAGTAGTCCATGATCAGCTGCGTATTGGCTTCCAGCAGCGGCCAAATTTTTGTGGCTTTTAAAAGCTGCCCGTTCCCTTCCAATTTATGGAGAATACGTTCATAAATACTGAAGTGTCCGGTGGAGAGGTAATCGACCAGGCTCTGACAAAAATCATCCAGCGCCTTTTCATTGAGTCGCATGTACGATTCTTTGCCAGGCTTAATGCCAACCAGATTGTAGTAAGCCACGAGCAGGTGCTTACGTACATGTAGCCAGCGATCAACCAGTTTATTACTTCCTCCGACGTGCTCCGTCAGGCTTTCCAGCTGGTTTAGCATGATTGACTCCGCAAGATGGTGTTTAGGAACTGCTCACCCGTAAATGTAAAAATAATGTAAACAACATGCCTGTGAAGCAAAGGTTGCGCAAGAGATATGGATCGTATAATTGAAAAATTAGATAGCGGCTGGTGGATCGTCAGTCATGAGCAAAAGTTATGGTTACCTCATGGCGAGCTACCTTATGGCGACGCAGCCCGTTTTGATCTGATTGGTCAGCGCGCGCTGCCAATAGGCGAGTGGGAAGGGGAAACTGTCTGGCTGGTGCAGCAGCAGCGTCGACACGATATGGGGTCGGTGCGCCAGGTCATTGACCAGGATGTTGGCCTGTTTCAACTGGCCGGACGCGGCGTACAGCTGGCGGAGTTCTATCGCTCGCATAAATTCTGCGGCTACTGCGGCCATCCCATGCACCCGAGTAAAACGGAGTGGGCGATGCTCTGTAGCCACTGCCGTGAACGTTATTACCCGCAAATTGCCCCGTGCATAATCGTCGCTATTCGCCGAGATGATTCCATCCTGCTTGCCCAACATGTTCGCCATCGTAACGGCGTGCATACCGTACTGGCAGGTTTTGTCGAAGTGGGCGAGACCTTAGAACAGGCGGTGGCGCGTGAAGTTATGGAAGAAAGCGGGATTAAGGTGAAAAATCTGCGCTATGTCACTTCTCAGCCGTGGCCATTCCCGCAGTCTTTGATGACCGCATTTATGGCGGAGTATGATAGCGGCGAAATCGTCATCGACCCGAAAGAGCTGCTGGAAGCGAACTGGTATCGCTATGACGACTTACCGCTCTTACCCCCGCCGGGTACTGTCGCGCGTCGATTGATTGAAGACACTGTGGCAATGTGTCGGGCTGAGTACGAGTAAAGAGCGAGTGGTGATACACTGATGGACTGACGCAATAAGGAACTGCAAAAATGACCGAACTGAAGAACGATCGTTATCTGCGTGCGCTGCTGCGCCAGCCCGTTGATGTCACTCCGGTATGGATGATGCGCCAGGCAGGCCGCTATCTACCGGAATACAAAGCTACCCGTGCCGAAGCGGGCGATTTTATGGCGCTGTGCAAAAATGCCGAGCTGGCCTGCGAAGTCACGTTGCAGCCGCTGCGTCGCTATAAACTTGATGCCGCGATCCTCTTCTCGGATATCCTGACGATCCCGGATGCGATGGGACTCGGGCTGTATTTTGAAGCAGGAGAAGGTCCACGCTTTACCTCTCCGATTACCAGCAAGGCTGACGTCGACAAACTGCCGATCCCGGATCCGGAAGATGGGTTGGGGTACGTGATGAACGCGGTGCGTACTATCCGCCGTGAACTGAAAGGCGAAGTGCCGCTGATCGGCTTCTCCGGTAGTCCGTGGACGCTGGCGACCTACATGGTTGAAGGCGGCAGCAGCAAAGCCTTCACCGTGATTAAAAAGATGATGTACGCCGACCCTAAAGCGCTGCATCTGCTGCTTGATAAGCTGGCGAAGAGCGTCACGCTGTACCTGAACGCGCAGATCAAAGCGGGTGCGCAGTCGGTGATGATTTTCGACACCTGGGGTGGCGTGCTGACCGGTCGCGACTATCAGCAGTTCTCTTTGTACTACATGCACAAAATCGTTGATGGCCTGCTGCGCGAGAACGAAGGTCGTCGCGTACCGGTGACGCTGTTTACCAAAGGCGGTGGTCAGTGGCTGGAAGCGATGGCGGAAACCGGCTGTGATGCGTTAGGTCTCGACTGGACCACTGACATTGCCGATGCGCGTCGTCGTGTAGGTCATAAAGTGGCGCTCCAGGGCAATATGGATCCGTCCATGCTGTATGCGCCGCCAGCCCGCATCGAAGAAGAGGTGGCGACAATTCTGGCCGGATTCGGTCAGGGTGAAGGGCATGTCTTTAACCTGGGCCACGGCATTCATCAGGACGTCCCGCCAGAACATGCGGGTGTCTTTGTGGAGGCGGTACATCGGTTGTCCGAACAGTACCACCGCTAAGGAGTTATCATGGATCTCGCGTCATTACGCGCGCAGCAGCTTGAACTGGCTTCTTCAGTGATCCGCGAGGATCGTCTGAAGAACGATCCGCCGGATCTGATCGGCGGGGCGGACGTTGGGTTTGAGCAGGGTGGCGAAGTGACGCGAGCCGCGATGGTCTTACTGAAGTATCCCACGCTTGAACTGGTCGAATACAAGGTGGCGCGTATCGCCACCACCATGCCCTACATTCCCGGTTTTCTCTCCTTTCGTGAAACTCCCGCGCTGATGGCCGCCTGGCAACTGCTCTCGCACAAGCCAGATCTGCTGTTCGTTGATGGTCATGGCATTTCTCACCCGCGTCGTCTGGGCGTGGCCAGCCATTTTGGCCTGCTGGTGGACGTACCAACGATTGGTGTGGCGAAAAAACGGTTGTGCGGCAAGTTTGAATCGCTCGCTGCTGAACCTGGTGCGCTAGCGCCGTTGCTGGATAAAGGCGAACAACTGGCATGGGTCTGGCGCAGCAAAGCGCGCTGTAACCCGTTGTTTATTTCCACGGGCCACCGTGTGAGTATGGACAGCGCACTGGCGTGGGTTCAACGCTGTATGAACGGCTATCGTTTGCCGGAACCCACACGCTGGGCAGATGCAGTGGCATCCGAACGCCCGGCTTTTACTCGGCTTGCAGCAAAAACGCCCCATATCGGGTAAACTGCGGCTAATTTCCGTATTTGAGAACTCATCATGTTACAAAATCCGATTCACCTGCGTCTGGAGAAGCTGGAAAGCTGGCAGCACGTCACGTTTATGGCTTGTCTGTGCGAACGCATGTACCCAAACTACGCCATGTTCTGCAAGCAAACTGAATTTGGCGATGGACAGATTTACCGCCGAATTCTGGATCTGATTTGGGAAGCGCTGACGGTTAAAGACGCGAAAATCAATTTCGACAGCCAGCTGGAAAAATTTGAAGAGGCCATTCCTTCTGCAGACGATTACGATCTGTACGGTGTTTATCCGGCGATTGATGCCTGTGTGGCATTAAGCGAGCTGATGCATTCGCGTCTTAGCGGTGAAACGCTGGAGCATGCAATCGAAGTTAGTAAGGCTTCGATTACGACGGTTGCGATGCTGGAAATGACTCAGGCTGGTCGTGAAATGACCGATGAAGAGCTCAAAGAGAACCCTGCCGTTGAGCAAGAATGGGATATTCAGTGGGAAATTTTCCGACTTTTAGCCGACTGTGAAGAACGCGATATTGAGCTGATAAAAGGGCTGCGTGCAGACCTGCGCGAGGCTGGCGAGAGCAATATTGGTATAAATTTTCAGCAATGACACCACAAAACGTGATTTAACGCCTGATTTGTCGTGCCTGAAGGCTTCCCATCCGCCCCCGGTCTGGTCTACATTTGGGGGGCGAAAAAAAGTGGCTATCGGTGCGTGTATGCAGGAGAGTGCTTTTCTGGCATTTCCGTCGCACTCGATGCTTAGCAAGCGATAAACACATTGTAAGGATAACTTATGAACAAGACTCAACTGATTGATGTAATTGCAGACAAAGCAGAACTGTCTAAAACACAGGCTAAAGCTGCTCTGGAATCCACTCTGGCTGCTATTACTGAGTCTCTGAAAGAAGGCGATGCTGTACAACTGGTTGGTTTCGGTACCTTCAAAGTGAACCACCGTGCTGAGCGCACTGGCCGCAACCCGCAGACCGGTAAAGAAATCAAAATCGCCGCAGCTAACGTACCGGCATTTGTTTCTGGTAAAGCACTGAAAGACGCGGTTAAGTAATTCGCGTGGCAGTGAACAGTTTTAACGAAGGGGCGGTTTCGCCCCTTTTGTCCATCTGGCGTCATACGCTTTGGCTTTCAGGTGTTCTGTTACTGTCTGCCTGCGGTAGCCATTCTGAGCTTCCTCCTTTCACGGCCAGCGGCTATGTTGGCGATCAGGGGGCGGTACGCATTTGGCGTAAAGACTCCGGTGACGATGTTCACTTGCTCTCGGTATTTAGTCCGTGGCGTAAAGGCGAAACCACTACCAGTGAATACCGCTGGCAGGGTGATTCGCTCTCTCTGATAGAACTCAACGTTTACAGTAAACCGGCTGAACATGTCCGTATACGCTTCGATGACCGGGGCGAACTGAGCTTCATGCAGCGTGAAGTCGACGGGCAAAAGCAGCAGCTTTCCAGCGATCAAATCGCGCTTTACCGCTATCGAGCCGATCAAATTCGCCAGACCAGCGATGCGCTGCGTCAGGGGCGGGTGATATTGCGTCAGGGACGTTGGCATGCGGATAACACGGTCACAACCTGTGAAGGTGAAACGCTGAAGCCAGACCTGGAGTCGTGGGCGATAAACCATATCGAGCGCCGCCAGAGACATTCATCCGTAGAGGTGAGTGTGGCATGGCTGGAAGCGCCCGAAGGGTCGCAGCTACTGCTGGTCGCCAATGAAGATTTTTGTCACTGGCAGCCTACAGCCAAAACTTTCTGAAAACCTGAATACAGGAAATCAGCAGGCCTGATCCGTATAGCGTCATCAGGCATTAAGTCTTTTACCAGTGGCCCATTCCCATATGGCCGCCGCCGCGATGGTTACCGCCACCGCCGCATCCGCCGTAGCCCATTCCCGCGCCACGTGGCACGCCAGCCTGCGCCATTGCGACATCACGTTTAACGCGCTGCTCGTCCAGAGACTGATTCAACGCTTCCATATCTTTTGCAACGGCGTTAATTTTTGCCGTGTCAGGCGAGCTGGCTGTTAATAGTGCATTGTACTCATAACGTTTGGATGTCAGCTGTTGGCGCAACGCGCTGGTCTGGGAATAATAATCATCATAGATTTTCTGTGCGGCAGCCTGCTGCTCAGCGGTCATTGGCGTACCGCCCCGTTGCTGCATTCCGTCGCCATATCCCCAGTGATTCTGTGCCAGTACCGGGGTGGAGCCAAGTGCGATAAGAGAAAGTGCAATCAGTGCCAGTTTGTTGTTCCGTTTCATCGTTCGTTCTCCTGTTGGTTAGCTTACATTCCCTTTTGCATCTTCCGTGCCAAAGCGGCAATCCCAGTCCTGCGGGCGTTGTACCCGCCGTCTTTGCAGGGAAACGAGTAAAAATGACTCGCCAGAACGCGTCAGCGAGTCATTTTTACCCGTTACTTTCAGCTGTTTGTGTCTGAGGGCAGGGTTATCAGGGGGAAAAAATGGCATGATTTCTGCTGTATACCTGCAACGATGAAAGGAACAAGCGGGGTGAAGGGAGAGCGTATGCGTCTTTATAAGGATACGGTGGCAAAGTGGTTGAGCCGACTCTTGCTGGCGGCAATCCTGGTTTTGGTCGGCTGGTTTTCGATTATGACCATTCGGGACTATGGGCGGGAAAGTGGTGCCGCGCGGCAAACGCTACTGGAAAAAGGCAGCGTGCTCATTCGCGCTCTGGAGTCTGGTACGCGCGTAGGCATGGGGATGCGCATGCATCATGCCCAGCAGCAGACGCTACTGGAGGAAATGGCTGTACAGCCTGGCGTGCTATGGTTTGCTGTCGTCGATGAGCATGGTGTCATTATTACCCACAGCAATTCCGCGATGGTCGGCAAAACGCTCTATTCATCGGATGTCCTGCGACAGCTTAGTCCTGGGGAGCAAGAAAGCTGGCGGAATATTGAAATTCCAGCGAGGGATGGTGAAAAAACGCCAGCACTGGAAATTTATCGCCAGTTTCAGCCGATGTATGGTCCAGGACGCCACGGCATGGCGCGCTGTGCCAGTAATGACGGGCAGCTTATCACCCCAGCACAAACCATATTTATCGCCTTTGATGCCAGCGATTTGACAGCGACTCAGGCAAGGGAGTGGCGTAATACACTGATAGTCCTCTCTGCGCTGGCGGCTGTGTTGCTGGCCACCGTGCTGACGTTCTTCTGGTATCAGCGCTATCAGCGCTCGTACAAAGAACTCCAGGATGCGATGAAGCGTAAAGAAAAACTGTTAGCACTCGGTCATCTTGCGGCTGGGGTGGCACATGAAATTCGTAACCCGCTTTCATCGATCAAAGGGTTAGCGAAGTATTTTGCCGAGCGAACCCCGGCAGGAGGCGAGTCGCACGAGTTGGCACAGGTGATGGCGAAAGAGGCGGATCGTTTAAATCGGGTGGTGAGCGAGTTGCTGGAGCTGGTGAAACCTGCACATCTGACGCTGCAAAAGGTGGATCTCAATGAGGTTATCACCCACTCATTACACCTGGTGAGTCAGGATGCGGCAAGCCGGGAAATCCAGCTCCGCTTTTCGGCCAATTGTACGCTGCCCGCTATCCAGGCCGATCCTGACCGACTGACTCAGGTTTTGTTGAATCTGTATCTGAACGCCATTCATGCGATTGGTCGTCAGGGCACGATCACGGTTGAAGCGAATGAAAGCAGCGGCGAACGCGTTAAAATTGTGGTTACCGATAGTGGGAAGGGGATTGCGGCGGAACAGCTGGAGGCCATTTTTACGCCTTACTTTACGACCAAAGCTGACGGAACCGGCCTCGGGCTGGCGGTAGTGCAGAACATTATCGAACAGCACGGTGGCACCATTCAGGTGGCAAGCGTTGAGGGCAAAGGCGCGACCTTTACCCTTTGGCTGCCGACCAAAGCGAAACAACAGGATTAACAAGGATGACGCGCGGAAAAATCAATATTCTGGTGGTAGATGACGATATCAGCCACTGCACCATTTTACAGGCGCTGCTGCGCGGCTGGGGTTATGAGGTCGCGCTGGCCTATAGCGGGCGAGCGGCGCTGGAACAGGTGCGCGAACGCGTATTTGATTTAGTGCTGTGTGATGTACGCATGGCGGAGATGGACGGCATCGCAACGCTGAAAGAGATTAAAGCGCTGAATCCGGCGATTCCAGTCTTGATCATGACGGCGTTCTCCAGCGTGGAGACTGCCGTTGAAGCGCTTAAAACCGGGGCGCTGGACTACTTAATCAAGCCGCTGGATTTTGACCGTCTGCAGGAGACGCTGGAAAAGGCGCTGGCGCATACGCGGGAAACGGGCGCTGAACTGCCATCGGCGTCGGCTGCGCAGTTTGGCATGATTGGCAGCAGTCCGGCGATGCAGCAGTTGCTCAACGAAATTGCGATGGTTGCTCCTTCGGATGCTACGGTGCTTATTCACGGAGACTCCGGTACGGGGAAAGAGTTGGTAGCCCGGGCGCTGCATGCCAGCAGCGCCCGTCGCGATAAACCGCTGGTGACGCTCAACTGCGCGGCGCTTAATGAATCGCTGCTGGAGTCCGAACTTTTTGGTCACGAGAAAGGGGCGTTTACCGGGGCGGATAAACGGCGGGAAGGGCGTTTTGTCGAAGCCGATGGCGGCACGTTATTTCTTGATGAAATTGGCGATATCTCACCGCTGATGCAGGTGCGTCTGCTGCGGGCTATCCAGGAGCGCGAAGTGCAGCGGGTTGGCAGCAACCAGACTATTGCGGTTGATGTCCGGCTGATCGCCGCTACGCATCGCGATCTAGCAGAGGAAGTCAGTGCCGGGCGCTTTCGCCAGGATCTCTACTATCGCCTGAACGTCGTCACCATTGAAATGCCAGCGCTGTGCCAGCGCCGGGAAGATATTCCGCTGCTAGCCGAACATTTTCTCCAGCGTTTTGCCGCGCGTAACCGTAAAGCGGTGAAAGGCTTTACTCCGCAGGCGATGGATCTGCTGATCCACTACGACTGGCCGGGCAATATTCGTGAGCTGGAAAATGCGATTGAGCGCTCGGTGGTGCTGCTGACGGGGGAATATATTTCCGAACGCGAGCTGCCGATGGCGATTGCCGCGACGCCGATAAAAACGGAATTCAGTGGCGAGATCCAACCGCTGGTGGATGTCGAAAAAGAGGTGATTCTGGCGGCGCTGGAAAAAACGGGCGGCAATAAAACGGAAGCCGCCCGTCAGTTAGGCATTACGCGTAAAACGCTGCTGGCGAAAATTTCGCGTTAGCGTTGCTCGCGTTCAATGGCGCGCCAGCCGATGTCGTTACGGCTGAAGCTGCCATCCCAGCGGATGTCGGTCATCAGGGCGTAAGCGCGTTTCTGCGCTTCAGCCACGGTATGACCCAGGGCGGTGGCGCACAGCACGCGACCGCCGCTGGTCAGCACGCGATCGTCTTCGGCGAGTTTAGTGCCCGCATGGAACACTTTTCCGTCTTCTACTTCTTCCAGCGGCAGACCGTGGATCTCATCTCCGGTGTTGTAGTTGCCCGGATAACCTCCGGCAGCAATGACGACACCCAGCGAGGCGCGTTCGTCCCACTCGGAGGTTTTCTCATCCAGCTTGCCGTCGCAGGCGGCCAGGCAAAGCTCCACCAGGTCCGATTTCATGCGTAGCATGATTGGCTGGGTTTCCGGATCGCCGAAGCGGCAGTTGAACTCGATAACCTTCGGATTGCCCTGTTTGTCGATCATCAGACCCGCGTACAGGAAACCGGTGTAGGTATTCCCTTCCGCCGCCATACCTTTTACGGTTGGCCAAATAATGCGTTCCATGGTGCGCTGATGCACTTCATCAGTTACCACCGGCGCTGGTGAGTAAGCACCCATACCGCCGGTGTTCGGGCCAGTGTCGCCGTTGCCTACGCGTTTGTGGTCCTGGCTGGTGGCCATCGGCAGCACGTGCTCGCCGTCGACCATTACGATAAAGCTCGCTTCTTCGCCGTCGAGGAACTCTTCGATCACGATACGGTGGCCCGCATCGCCAAAAGCGTTACCTGCCAGCATGTCATGAACGGCGGCTTCTGCTTCCTCCAGCGTCATCGCCACGATAACGCCTTTACCGGCGGCCAGACCGTCAGCTTTGATGACGATCGGCGCGCCTTTCTCACGCAGATAGGCCAACGCTGGCTCAATCTCAGTGAAGTTCTGATATTCCGCCGTCGGGATCTGGTGACGGGCGAGGAAATCTTTGGTGAAGGCTTTGGAGCCTTCCAGCTGTGCAGCGCCTTCGGTTGGCCCGAAGATCTTCAGGCCAGCGGCGCGGAACGCATCGACCACGCCAATCACCAGCGGCGCTTCCGGGCCGACGATGGTCAGGTCAATTTTCTCGTTCTGGGCAAAGCTCAGTAGAGCTGGAATATCGGTGACGCCGATAGCCACGTTCTGCAGTGCTGGTTCCAGTGCGGTGCCCGCGTTACCTGGTGCAACAAAAACGGTATCAACCAGCGGGGACTGTGCGGCTTTCCAGGCCAGGGCGTGCTCGCGCCCGCCGTTGCCAATCACTAATACTTTCATTGTCTGCTCCGTGGATTAATGGCGGAAGTGGCGCATGTCGGTAAAGATCATCGCGATACCGTGTTCATCGGCAGCGGCAATGACTTCGTCATCACGGATAGAACCACCGGGCTGGATAACGCAGCTCACGCCAACGGCGGCGGCAGCATCAATACCATCGCGGAACGGGAAGAAGGCGTCAGAGGCCATTGCAGAGCCTTTCACTTCCAGACCTTCGTCAGCCGCTTTAATCCCGGCGATTTTTGCGGAGTACACGCGGCTCATCTGGCCTGCGCCTATGCCGATAGTCATGTTCTCTTTGGCATAAACAATGGCGTTGGATTTCACGAACTTGGCGACTTTCCAGCAGAACAGTGCATCGCGCAGCTCTTGCTCGGTCGGCTGACGTTTGGACACCACGCGCAGTTCGCCTTCGATCACCATCCCCAGATCCCTGTCCTGAACCAGCAAACCGCCGTTAACGCGTTTGAAGTCGAGGCCCGGTACACGCTGTGCCCACTGACCGCAGGTCAGAACGCGAACGTTCTGTTTGGCGGCGGTGATTTTCAGTGCGTCTTCGGTTGCGGACGGGGCGATGATCACTTCCACGAACTGACGGGAGATAATTGCCTGCGCGGTTTCGGCATCCAGTTCGCGGTTGAAAGCGATGATGCCGCCGAATGCGGAGGTCGGGTCGGTTTTATAGGCGCGGTCGTAAGCGTCGAGAATAGAGGTACTTACCGCCACGCCGCACGGGTTAGCGTGCTTAACGATCACACAGGCTGGCTCGCTGAACTCTTTCACGCACTCCAGCGCCGCGTCGGTATCGGCGATGTTGTTGTAGGAAAGCGCTTTGCCCTGTACCTGCTGCGCGGTGGCAACGGACGCTTCTTTAACATTCTCTTCTATATAGAAGGCAGCCTGCTGGTGGCTGTTCTCGCCGTAGCGCATATCCTGCTTCTTAATGAAGTTCAGGTTCAGCGTACGCGGGAAACGACCGGCGGCCTCTTTGCTCTCACCGTGGTAAGCCGGAACCATGCTGCCGAAGTAGTTGGCAATCATGCTGTCGTAGGCGGCGGTGTGTTCGAAGGCTTTAATCGCGAGGTCAAAGCGGGTTTCCAGAGTCAGGGAGCCTTCGTTGGCATCCATCTCTTTAATAATGGCGTCGTAGTCGCTGCTCTTCACAACGATCGCTACGTCTTTATGGTTCTTGGCAGCGGAACGCACCATGGTCGGGCCGCCGATATCAATGTTCTCTACCGCATCTTCCAGCGAGCAGCCTTCACGGGCGACGGTCTCGGCGAATGGATACAGGTTTACAACCACCATATCGATAGGATCAATGTGGTGCTGTTCCATAATGGCATCGTCCTGACCGCGACGACCAAGAATGCCGCCGTGGACTTTCGGATGCAGGGTCTTCACGCGTCCATCCATCATTTCCGGGAAGCCGGTGTAATCGGAAACTTCGGTCACTGGCAGACCTTTCTCCGCTAACAGGCGCGCAGTGCCACCTGTAGACAGCAGCTCCACACCACGTGCGGAAAGTGCCTGAGCGAATTCGATGATACCGGCCTTGTCAGAAACACTGAGCAGAGCGCGGCGGACTGGACGACGTTGTTGCATGGTAAATCCCCTGGATTTGACTATTACAGAGAGCGTTAGGTGAATTCTTGGCTAAAAACTCAGCTAACGCCCCTTACGGGGCATCCTTGTTTTGCGGGGGCATTGTAACGAAAACGTTTGCGCAACGCTCGCGAATTTTTAATTTTCGATTTTGACCTCTTCTTTTTCTGTTGAAGGAGGCTGATATAACGAGAGGATCGTAGAAACGATCGTGTGGTTTGTGGATAAGTCTGTGTGTAAATGGGTATAAAGCGGGGTTTCGCTGTGGAATGCAGCAGTCAGTCATTTTTCTGTCATTTAAGGGTTGCGGGCCGCAGGAAACTCCCTATAATGCGCCTCCATCGACACGGCGGATGTGAATCACTTCACACAAACAGCCGGTTCGGTTGAAGAGAAAAACCTGAAAATGAGGGTTGACTCTGAAAGAGGAAAGCGTAATATACGCCACCTCGCGACAGAGCGCTAAAGCGCGTCGCAACTGCTCTTTAACAATTTATCAGACAATCTGTGTGGGCACTCGAAGATACGGATTCTTAACGTCGCAAGACGAAAAATGAATACCAAGTCTCAACGAGTGAACACGTAATTCATTACGAAGTTTAATTCATTGAGCATCAAACTTTTAAATTGAAGAGTTTGATCATGGCTCAGATTGAACGCTGGCGGCAGGCCTAACACATGCAAGTCGAACGGTAGCACAGAGGAGCTTGCTCCTTGGGTGACGAGTGGCGGACGGGTGAGTAATGTCTGGGAAACTGCCCGATGGAGGGGGATAACTACTGGAAACGGTAGCTAATACCGCATAACGTCGCAAGACCAAAGAGGGGGACCTTCGGGCCTCTTGCCATCGGATGTGCCCAGATGGGATTAGCTAGTAGGTGGGGTAACGGCTCACCTAGGCGACGATCCCTAGCTGGTCTGAGAGGATGACCAGCCACACTGGAACTGAGACACGGTCCAGACTCCTACGGGAGGCAGCAGTGGGGAATATTGCACAATGGGCGCAAGCCTGATGCAGCCATGCCGCGTGTATGAAGAAGGCCTTCGGGTTGTAAAGTACTTTCAGCGAGGAGGAAGGTGTTGTGGTTAATAACCGCAGCAATTGACGTTACTCGCAGAAGAAGCACCGGCTAACTCCGTGCCAGCAGCCGCGGTAATACGGAGGGTGCAAGCGTTAATCGGAATTACTGGGCGTAAAGCGCACGCAGGCGGTCTGTCAAGTCGGATGTGAAATCCCCGGGCTCAACCTGGGAACTGCATCCGAAACTGGCAGGCTAGAGTCTTGTAGAGGGGGGTAGAATTCCAGGTGTAGCGGTGAAATGCGTAGAGATCTGGAGGAATACCGGTGGCGAAGGCGGCCCCCTGGACAAAGACTGACGCTCAGGTGCGAAAGCGTGGGGAGCAAACAGGATTAGATACCCTGGTAGTCCACGCCGTAAACGATGTCGACTTGGAGGTTGTGCCCTTGAGGCGTGGCTTCCGGAGCTAACGCGTTAAGTCGACCGCCTGGGGAGTACGGCCGCAAGGTTAAAACTCAAATGAATTGACGGGGGCCCGCACAAGCGGTGGAGCATGTGGTTTAATTCGATGCAACGCGAAGAACCTTACCTACTCTTGACATCCAGAGAACTTAGCAGAGATGCTTTGGTGCCTTCGGGAACTCTGAGACAGGTGCTGCATGGCTGTCGTCAGCTCGTGTTGTGAAATGTTGGGTTAAGTCCCGCAACGAGCGCAACCCTTATCCTTTGTTGCCAGCGGTTCGGCCGGGAACTCAAAGGAGACTGCCAGTGATAAACTGGAGGAAGGTGGGGATGACGTCAAGTCATCATGGCCCTTACGAGTAGGGCTACACACGTGCTACAATGGCATATACAAAGAGAAGCGACCTCGCGAGAGCAAGCGGACCTCATAAAGTATGTCGTAGTCCGGATTGGAGTCTGCAACTCGACTCCATGAAGTCGGAATCGCTAGTAATCGTGGATCAGAATGCCACGGTGAATACGTTCCCGGGCCTTGTACACACCGCCCGTCACACCATGGGAGTGGGTTGCAAAAGAAGTAGGTAGCTTAACCTTCGGGAGGGCGCTTACCACTTTGTGATTCATGACTGGGGTGAAGTCGTAACAAGGTAACCGTAGGGGAACCTGCGGTTGGATCACCTCCTTACCTTAAAGAAACGTTCTTTGTAGTGCTCACACAGATTGTCTGATGAATGATGAACTTCTGAATGTACTTTCGAGTGCATTAAGAAGTTTTGCTCTTTAAAAATCTGGATCAAGCTGAAAATTGAAACGACACACTGTTTCATTTCTCCGTAATAAGAAATGAAAAATGGTGTGTTCGAGTCTCTCAAATTTTTGCAAGTCGATGATGAATCGAAAGAAACATCTTCGGGTTGTGAGGTTAAGCGACTAAGCGTACACGGTGGATGCCCTGGCAGTCAGAGGCGATGAAGGACGTGCTAATCTGCGATAAGCGTCGGTAAGGTGATATGAACCGTTATAACCGGCGATTTCCGAATGGGGAAACCCAGTGTGATTCGTCACACTATCATTACGTGAATACATAGCGTAATGAAGCGAACCGGGGGAACTGAAACATCTAAGTACCCCGAGGAAAAGAAATCAACCGAGATTCCCCCAGTAGCGGCGAGCGAACGGGGAGCAGCCCAGAGTCTGAATCAGCATGTGTGTTAGTGGAAGCGTCTGGAAAGTCGCACGATACAGGGTGAAAGTCCCGTACACAAAAGTGCATGTGTTGTGAACTCGAAGAGTAGGGCGGGACACGTGGTATCCTGTCTGAATATGGGGGGACCATCCTCCAAGGCTAAATACTCCTGACTGACCGATAGTGAACCAGTACCGTGAGGGAAAGGCGAAAAGAACCCCGGCGAGGGGAGTGAAAAAGAACCTGAAACCGTGTACGTACAAGCAGTGGGAGCACCCTTTGGGGTGTGACTGCGTACCTTTTGTATAATGGGTCAGCGACTTATATTCTGTAGCAAGGTTAACCGAATAGGGGAGCCGAAGGGAAACCGAGTCTTAACTGGGCGTTAAGTTGCAGGGTATAGACCCGAAACCCGGTGATCTAGCCATGGGCAGGTTGAAGGTTGGGTAACACTAACTGGAGGACCGAACCGACTAATGTTGAAAAATTAGCGGATGACTTGTGGCTGGGGGTGAAAGGCCAATCAAACCGGGAGATAGCTGGTTCTCCCCGAAAGCTATTTAGGTAGCGCCTCGTGAACTCATCTTCGGGGGTAGAGCACTGTTTCGGCTAGGGGGTCATCCCGACTTACCAACCCGATGCAAACTGCGAATACCGAAGAATGTTATCACGGGAGACACACGGCGGGTGCTAACGTCCGTCGTGAAGAGGGAAACAACCCAGACCGCCAGCTAAGGTCCCAAAGTCATGGTTAAGTGGGAAACGATGTGGGAAGGCACAGACAGCCAGGATGTTGGCTTAGAAGCAGCCATCATTTAAAGAAAGCGTAATAGCTCACTGGTCGAGTCGGCCTGCGCGGAAGATGTAACGGGGCTAAACCATGCACCGAAGCTGCGGCAGCGACACTATGTGTTGTTGGGTAGGGGAGCGTTCTGTAAGCCGTTGAAGGTGTATCGTGAGGTATGCTGGAGGTATCAGAAGTGCGAATGCTGACATAAGTAACGATAATGCGGGTGAAAAACCCGCACGCCGGAAGACCAAGGGTTCCTGTCCAACGTTAATCGGGGCAGGGTGAGTCGACCCCTAAGGCGAGGCCGAAAGGCGTAGTCGATGGGAAACAGGTTAATATTCCTGTACTTGGTGTTACTGCGAAGGGGGGACGGAGAAGGCTATGTTAGCCGGGCGACGGTTGTCCCGGTTTAAGCATGTAGGCGGAGGTTCCAGGTAAATCCGGTACCTTATTAACGCTGAGGTGTGATGACGAGGCACTACGGTGCTGAAGTAACAAATGCCCTGCTTCCAGGAAAAGCCTCTAAGCATCAGGTAACACGAAATCGTACCCCAAACCGACACAGGTGGTCAGGTAGAGAATACCAAGGCGCTTGAGAGAACTCGGGTGAAGGAACTAGGCAAAATGGTGCCGTAACTTCGGGAGAAGGCACGCTGATATGTAGGTGAAGTGGTTTACCCATGGAGCTGAAATCAGTCGAAGATACCAGCTGGCTGCAACTGTTTATTAAAAACACAGCACTGTGCAAACACGAAAGTGGACGTATACGGTGTGACGCCTGCCCGGTGCCGGAAGGTTAATTGATGGGGTTATCCGTAAGGAGAAGCTCTTGATCGAAGCCCCGGTAAACGGCGGCCGTAACTATAACGGTCCTAAGGTAGCGAAATTCCTTGTCGGGTAAGTTCCGACCTGCACGAATGGCGTAATGATGGCCAGGCTGTCTCCACCCGAGACTCAGTGAAATTGAACTCGCTGTGAAGATGCAGTGTACCCGCGGCAAGACGGAAAGACCCCGTGAACCTTTACTATAGCTTGACACTGAACACTGGTCCTTGATGTGTAGGATAGGTGGGAGGCTTTGAAGTGTGGACGCCAGTCTGCATGGAGCCATCCTTGAAATACCACCCTTTAATGGCTGGTGTTCTAACGTAGACCCGTAATCCGGGTTGCGGACAGTGTCTGGTGGGTAGTTTGACTGGGGCGGTCTCCTCCTAAAGAGTAACGGAGGAGCACGAAGGTTAGCTAATCCTGGTCGGACATCAGGAGGTTAGTGCAAAGGCATAAGCTAGCTTGACTGCGAGAGTGACGGCTCGAGCAGGTGCGAAAGCAGGTCTTAGTGATCCGGTGGTTCTGAATGGAAGGGCCATCGCTCAACGGATAAAAGGTACTCCGGGGATAACAGGCTGATACCGCCCAAGAGTTCATATCGACGGCGGTGTTTGGCACCTCGATGTCGGCTCATCACATCCTGGGGCTGAAGTAGGTCCCAAGGGTATGGCTGTTCGCCATTTAAAGTGGTACGCGAGCTGGGTTTAGAACGTCGTGAGACAGTTCGGTCCCTATCTGCCGTGGGCGCTGGAGAATTGAGGGGGGCTGCTCCTAGTACGAGAGGACCGGAGTGGACGCATCACTGGTGTTCGGGTTGTCATGCCAATGGCATTGCCCGGTAGCTAAATGCGGAAGAGATAAGTGCTGAAAGCATCTAAGCACGAAACTTGCCCCGAGATGAGTTCTCCCTGACTCCCTGAGAGTCCTGAAGGAACGTTGAAGACGACGACGTTGATAGGTCGGGTGTGTAAGTGTAGCGATACATTGAGCTAACCGATACTAATGAACCGTGAGGCTTAACCTTACAACGCCGAAGATGTTTTGGCGAAGAGACATCGAAATTCAGCTTGATTACAGATTACATCGACATGCCCAGGAGGTGTGTTGATGAACAGAATTTGCCTGGCGGCTGTAGCGCGGTGGTCCCACCTGACCCCATGCCGAACTCAGAAGTGAAACGCCGTAGCGCCGATGGTAGTGTGGGGTCTCCCCATGCGAGAGTAGGGAACTGCCAGGCATCAAATAAAAGCGAAAGGCTCAGTCGAAAGACTGGGCCTTTTGTTTTATCTGTTGTCTGTCGGTGAGCGCTCTCCTGAGGAGGACAAATCCGCCGGGAGCGGATTTGAACGTTGCGCAGCAACGGCCCGGAGGGTGGCGGGCAGGACGCCCGCCATAAACTGCCAGGCATTAATTTAGTGAAGAAGCCCATCCTGACGGATGGGCTTTTTTGCGTCTGTGCGGGATGAAAACCGCCGGATGCGGCGTACCGCCTTATCCGGCCTACAGAGGCTGGGCTGAACGTATTTTGTAGGCCTGATAAGCACAGCGCATCAGGCAACACGTCTGCACACTACCGGATACGGCATATCGCCTTATCCGGCCTACAAAAGCTAGTCCTGCTACCCGCGTACGAGGTTGAGTAACGGGTACGGTCGTCCGAGATCGTCCACCTCTGTACGTCCCGTCACGCTAAATCCCATCTTCTTATAGAATCCAACCGCCTGCTCATTCTGCTCGTTAACGTTGGTTGTTAGCGTTGAACTCATTGATAAAGCATGTTCAATCAGCAGTTTACCAACACCACTACCACGCACATCCGGATCGACAAACAAAGCATCAATATGCTTGTCGGTCAGAAGCATAAAAGCGACGGGCTCATCCTGTTCTGTCACTGCAACCCACAGAGGGGCTTCTGGTAAAAATGAACGTACCAGCTCCTCCAGCTCAATCCGATAATCCGCAGAGAGGAAATGGTGCGTGGCATCTACTGAGCGACACCAAATAGAAACTAACTTATCTCCTTCGTCCGGACGCGAACGACGAATGGTAAGGTTCATAGCATTCTCCTTTTTTCTTTACTGCACTATTCTACAGCAAGGAGCCGTGAAACTTTCTCAACTTGAGGATGCAAGCTCGACATTCGCATGATTCCTGGGTATCTTCAGCTATCTGGATGTCTAAACGTTTAAACGTATGTTGTGAGGTTATCAGGTTATGCCAATTCGCGTGCAGGACGAGCTACCCGCCGTCAATTTTTTGCGTGAGGAAAACGTCTTCGTGATGACGACATCCCGCGCTTCCGGTCAGGAAATTCGTCCACTGAAGGTGCTCATCCTTAACCTGATGCCCAAGAAGATTGAAACGGAAAACCAGTTCCTGCGCTTACTGTCTAACTCACCGCTGCAGGTAGATGTTCAGCTATTGCGCATCGATGCCCGCGAGTCACGCAACACCCCAACGGAGCATCTGAATAACTTCTACTGTAATTTCGAGGATATCTGCGATCAGAACTTTGACGGATTGATCGTGACCGGCGCACCGTTGGGCCTGGTTGAATTTAATGATGTGGCTTACTGGCCGCAGATTAAGCAAGTGCTTGAATGGGCCAAAGATCACGTTACCTCGACGTTATTTGTCTGTTGGGCGGTGCAGGCCGCGTTGAATATCCTGTACGGAATTCCCAAGCAAACCCGCACGGATAAACTCTCAGGCGTCTATGAGCACCATATTCTGCACCCTCATGCGCTACTGACGCGTGGATTCGATGATGCGTTCCTGGCCCCGCATTCGCGCTATGCTGATTTCCCTGCAGCGCTTATCCGCGACTACACCGATCTCGAGATCTTTGCTGAAACCGAAGAGGGAGATGCCTACCTGTTTGCCAGCAAAGACAAACGTATCGCCTTCGTGACGGGTCATCCTGAGTATGACGACCATACACTCGGCAGCGAATATTTTCGTGACGTCGAAGCGGGCTTATCGCCGGAAGTACCCTATAACTATTTCCCGAAAGATGACCCGCAAAACAAACCGCGGGCAACCTGGCGTAGCCACGGTAATCTGTTGTTTACCAACTGGCTCAACTATTACGTCTACCAGATCACGCCATATGATCTGCGTCACATGAATCCAACGCTGGATTAATCTTCTGTAGCAGACGATCCTTAAGCGTTTCAGCATATTGAATCAGGCACCTTCGGGTGCCTTTTTTATTTCCGAAACGCACCTCATCGTGTAATTAAATTTTATTTATATTGTTATCAATAGGTTAATTGATAATTAAATTAAAAATGGAAATTGTTTTTGATTTTGAAATTTAAATGAGTAGTCTTAGTTGTGCTGAACGAAAAGCGCACAACGATCCTTCGTTCGCATTGGGGATGTGTTTGGATCAATGACGAGGAACTACGCAATGAATCAACAGGCAACGACAACCGATGAACTGGTCTTCACCAGGCCGCGTGGCGAACAGGAACAGCAAATTCTGACCGCTGAAGCAGTGGAGTTTCTGACTGAACTGGTGACAAGATTTACGCCAAAGCGGAATAAACTTCTGGCTGCACGTATCCAGCAGCAGCAGGATATTGATGACGGTAAGTTGCCTGATTTTATTTCGGAAACAGCTTCCATTCGTGAAGGTAACTGGAAAATTCGCGGAATTCCTGATGATTTACTGGATCGCCGCGTAGAGATCACCGGACCCGTTGAGCGCAAGATGGTCATCAACGCGCTGAACGCGAACGTCAAAGTCTTTATGGCTGACTTCGAAGATTCACTGGCTCCTGAGTGGAGCAAAGTTATCGACGGGCAGATCAACCTGCGCGATGCGGTCAATGGCACCATTAGCTACACCAACGAAGCGGGTAAAATTTATCAGCTCAAGCCTAATCCGGCTCTGTTGGTATGTCGCGTTCGTGGTCTGCATCTGCCGGAAAAACACGTCACCTGGCGTGGCGAATCTATCCCGGGCAGCCTGTTCGACTTTGCCCTCTATTTCTTCCACAACTACAAAACGTTGCTGGCGAAAGGCAGCGGCCCTTATTTCTATCTGCCAAAAACGCAGGCCTGGCAAGAAGCGGCATGGTGGAGCGAAGTGTTCAGCTATGCAGAGGACCGCTTTAACCTGCCGCGCGGCACCATTAAAGCGACCCTGCTGATTGAAACGCTGCCTGCCGTCTTCCAGATGGACGAAATTCTGCACGCCCTGCGTGACCACATTGTGGGTCTGAACTGCGGTCGTTGGGACTACATTTTTAGCTATATCAAAACGCTGAAGAACCACCCGGATCGCGTGCTGCCGGACCGTCAGGTGGTGACGATGGATAAACCATTCCTCAGCGCCTATTCGCGTCTGCTGATTAAAACCTGTCATAAACGTGGCGCATTCGCGATGGGCGGCATGGCAGCGTTCATTCCCAGCAAAGATGCGGAACGTAACAACCAGGTTTTGACCAAGGTAAAAGCGGACAAAGCACTGGAAGCAAATAACGGTCATGACGGCACATGGATTGCCCATCCGGGACTGGCAGATACCGCCATGGCGGTGTTCAACGACGTACTCGGTGAAAACAAAAATCAGCTGTTCGTGACCCGTGAAGAAGATGCCCCGATTACCGCAGAGCAACTGCTGGCACCTTGTGAAGGTGAGCGTACTGAAGAAGGCATGCGCGCCAATATCCGTGTCGCGGTGCAGTACATCGAAGCGTGGATCTCCGGTAACGGCTGCGTACCGATTTACGGTCTGATGGAAGACGCGGCCACCGCCGAAATCTCCCGTACCTCCATCTGGCAGTGGATCCACCACGAGAAGACGCTCAGCAACGGCAAGCCGGTTACCAAACCGCTGTTCCGTCAGATGCTGGCCGAAGAGATGCTGGTGATTCAGGACGAGCTGGGCGAACACCGCTACAGCAGCGGGCGTTTTGACGATGCCGCGCGCCTGATGGAGCAAATCACTACCTCTGATGAACTGATCGATTTCTTGACCCTGCCAGGCTACCGCCTGCTGGCGTAATCCACCACATAACAATATGGAGCATCTGCACATGAAAACCCGTACTCAACAAATCGAAGAATTACAGAAAGAATGGACTCAACCGCGCTGGGAAGGCATCACCCGTCCATATAGCGCGGAGGAAGTGGTGAAATTACGTGGCTCGGTCAACCCGGAATGCACGCTGGCGCAGCTTGGCGCGGCGAAAATGTGGCGTCTGCTGCACGGCGAATCGAAGAAAGGTTATATCAACAGCCTCGGCGCGCTGACCGGCGGTCAGGCTCTGCAGCAGGCGAAAGCCGGTATTGAAGCGGTCTACCTTTCAGGCTGGCAGGTGGCGGCAGATGCCAACCTGGCATCCAGCATGTACCCGGACCAATCGCTGTATCCGGCGAACTCCGTCCCGGCGGTGGTTGATCGGATCAACAACACATTCCGTCGCGCCGATCAGATCCAATGGTCAACCGGTATTGAGCCGAACGATCCTCGCTATGTCGATTACTTCCTGCCGATCGTTGCCGATGCGGAAGCAGGGTTTGGCGGCGTACTGAACGCGTTTGAACTGATGAAATCGATGATTGAGGCTGGTGCAGCGGCCGTTCACTTCGAAGATCAGCTCGCATCGGTGAAAAAATGTGGTCACATGGGCGGCAAAGTGCTGGTTCCGACTCAGGAAGCTATCCAGAAACTGGTGGCCGCCCGTCTGGCAGCCGACGTCATGGGTGTGCCGACGCTGGTGATTGCACGTACCGATGCTGACGCAGCCGATCTGATTACGTCTGATTGCGACCCATACGACAGCGAGTTCATCACTGGCGAACGTACCAGCGAAGGGTTCTACCGTACGCATGCGGGTATTGAGCAGGCGATCAGCCGTGGTCTGGCCTACGCACCGTATGCGGATCTGGTGTGGTGTGAAACCTCCACGCCGGACCTTGAGCTGGCGAAGCGCTTTGCCGATGCGATCCACGCGAAATACCCTGGCAAACTGCTGGCTTACAACTGTTCGCCGTCGTTTAACTGGCAGAAAAACCTGGATGACAAAACTATCGCCAGCTTCCAGCAGCAGCTGTCGGATATGGGTTACAAATACCAGTTCATTACCCTGGCGGGTATCCACAGCATGTGGTTCAACATGTTCGACCTCGCGCACTCCTATGCGCAGGGTGAAGGCATGCGCCATTATGTTGAGAAGGTTCAGCAGCCAGAATTTGCGGCAGCTAAAGACGGTTACACCTTCGTCTCCCATCAGCAGGAAGTGGGCACAGGTTACTTCGACAAAGTCACCACCATCATTCAGGGCGGAGCTTCCTCGGTGACCGCGCTGACCGGCTCGACCGAAGAATCGCAGTTTTGATTAATGCCCGGTGGCGCTGCGCTTACCGGGCCTACGAAGGGATGTAGGCCGGATAAGCGAACGCGCCATCCGGCATGACGTTGTGCCGGATGGGAGACATTGATGACGCGTGGCCTGGAATTACTGATTGCTCAGACTATCTTGCAAGGTTTCGACGCCCAGTACGGGCGTTTTCTGGAAGTCACCTCCGGCGCGCAGCAGCGTTTTGAACATGCCGACTGGCATGCGGTTCAGCAGGCGATGAAAAGCCGTATTCACCTTTACGATCATCACGTGGGTCTGGTGGTGGAGCAGTTGCGCTGCATTACTGACGGCAAAAGTACCGACGCGGATTTTTTACTTCGCGTGAAAGAGCATTACACCCGGCTACTGCCGGATTACCCGCGCTTCGAGATTGCGGAGAGTTTCTTTAACTCCGTTTACTGTCGGTTATTTGACCACCGCTCGCTGACTCCCGAGCGGCTGTTTATTTTCAGTTCTCAGCCAGAGCGCCGTTTTCGCACGATCCCCCGCCCGCTGGCGAAAGACTTTTTTCCGGATACCGGCTGGGAGTGGCTGCTGACGCGCGTCCTTAGCGATCTGCCCCTGCGTCTGCCGTGGCAGAACAAACATCGTGATATCCACTACATCATCGAACACCTGACCGAAACCCTGGGAGCGGATGTGTTGTCGGGCTGCCATTTACAGGTGGCGAACGAACTGTTTTATCGCAACAAGGCCGCCTGGCTGGTCGGTAAGCTGATTACTCCTTCGGGGACGCTACCGTTTTTACTGCCAATCCACCGGACTGATGAAGGCGAATTGTTTGTCGATACCTGTCTGACCACGACGGCGGAGGCGAGCATTGTGTTTGGCTTCGCCCGCTCCTATTTTATGGTTTACGCCCCTTTGCCCGCGGCGCTGGTGGAGTGGCTGCGCGAGATCCTGCCCGGTAAAACCACCGCCGAACTGTACATGGCGATTGGCTGTCAGAAACACGCGAAGACCGAAAGTTACCGCGAATATCTGCTCTATCTTGCCCATTGCGATGAGCAGTTTATTGAAGCGCCGGGGATCCGCGGCATGGTGATGTTGGTGTTTACGTTGCCGGGTTTTGACCGGGTGTTTAAAATCATCAAAGACAAATTTGCCCCGCAAAAAGAGATGTCTGCCACCCACGTCCGCGCCTGCTATCAACTGGTCAAAGAACACGATCGTGTTGGGCGGATGGCTGACACCCAGGAATTCGAGAATTTTGTGCTGGAGAAACGGCAAATCGATCCGGCGCTGATGGCGCTGTTATTGCAGGAAGCCCCGGAAAAAATTACCGATCTCGGCGATCAGATTGTCATTCGCCATCTGTATATCGAACGACGGATGGTGCCGCTGAATATCTGGCTGGAGCAGGTCGAAGGTCAGCAACTGCGCGATGCCATTGAAGAGTACGGCAACGCCATTCGTCAGCTGGCCGCCGCCAATATTTTCCCCGGTGATATGCTATTTAAGAACTTCGGCGTGACCCGTCACGGGCGTGTGGTGTTCTACGATTACGATGAAATCTGCTACATGACGGAGGTGAATTTCCGCCATATCCCGCCGCCACGCTACCCGGAAGATGAGATGAGCGCTGAGCCGTGGTACAGCGTATCGCCGGGAGATGTCTTCCCGGAAGAATTTCGTCACTGGCTATGTGCCGACCCGCGTATAGGGCCGCTATTTGAAGAGATGCACGCTGACCTGTTCAGCGCTGACTACTGGCGCGGCCTACAGACGCGCATCAAAAACGGTCACGTGGAAGATGTTTACGCCTACCGACGTCGGCAGCGGTTCAGCGTGCGTTATGAAACCGACCGTAGGCCGGATAAGGCACTTGCGCCGCCATCCGGCAATGTGCGCCGTGCCTGATGCGCTACGCTTATCAGGCCTACAAATCTGCCCTAACCCTGGATAGCAGGCCGGGTAAGGCGTAGCCGCCACCCGGCAACCCCATCTTAGCGAAATCCGCCGTACGCCAGCGTTACTTCTTTCGCCGCTTTGATCGCCATGGCGCCAAACTCGGTCACGCGATCGTCGGTAATACGCGAAATGGGTCCGGAAATGGAAATCGCAGCGAACGGCTCGCGGTGCTCGTCATAAATGCACGACGCCACGCAGCGCAGACCCAGCGCATGTTCCTCATCATCAAAGGAATAGCCGCGCTTGCGCGTCTGGGCCAAATCCTCTTTCAGATGCACTGGCGACACCAGCGTGGCGTGTGTATAAGCATGCAGGCCTTTGCGGTGCAGCAGGCCAGTCACTTGTTCTTCGCTCAGTTGGGATAAAAACGCTTTACCCGCACCGGAGGCGTGCATCGGCAGCTTGCCGCCGATAGGCGCGGACATGCGCATCAGTTGGGTGCACTGCACCTGGTCGATAATAATGGCCTGATGATCGCTTTGATCCAGCACGGCCAGGTTTACCGTCTCACCGGAATCTTCCATCAGCTTGCGCAGGATCGGATGGACAATCGCCAGCAGATTACGGCTTTGCAAAAAGCTGCTGCCGACGATGAACGCATGCGCACCTACGGCCCAGTGGCCTAATTCACCCACCTGACGGACAAAACCCTGCTGCTGCATGGTGGTCAGCAAACGGTGAGTCGTGGAGTTTGGCAGGCCAGCCTGCTGCGCCAGCTCGGTCAGCGCCACGCTGCCGTTGGATTCCGCAATCCACTCCAGCAGCTTCAGACCGCGGGTCAGAGACTGAACCTGCCCGGTTGCAGGCGCAGTAGCAGCGGCGGGTTTTCTACCGCGTTTCGCGGGGACAGTGGCTACCATGGCAGACTCCTTTTCTGTATCGTGGAAATCATTTTCGTTTTATTCAATTATAATGCAAGAATTCCTGTACTGATCGGATGAGTGAAGCTGAACATGTCTCATGTTGGCCGTTGTTCTCTTTTCCGCCTCTCAGGTTTGTGCCAGTATGACCTGTTGAGTTTTTTTCGGTCTGGTTGAGCGTTGTCGGGAGCGAGTGTGAGCAGCAAAGTAGAACAATTACGTCAGCAGTTAAATGAACGTATTCTGGTGCTGGACGGCGGTATGGGCACCATGATCCAGGGATATCGTCTGAGCGAAGAGGATTTCCGCGGCGAACGCTTTGCCGACTGGCCGTGCGATCTGAAAGGCAACAACGACCTGTTGGTGCTCAGCAAACCGGAGGTCATCGCCGCCATCCATAACGCCTACTTTGAGGCGGGCGCGGATATCATCGAAACCAACACCTTTAACTCGACGACTATCGCCATGGCGGATTACCAGATGGAATCCCTGTCGGCGGAAATCAACTTTGCGGCAGCCAAACTGGCGCGTGCGGCGGCTGACGAATGGACGGCGCGCACGCCGGAAAAACCGCGCTACGTCGCAGGCGTGCTCGGCCCAACGAACCGTACGGCGTCTATCTCGCCTGATGTTAACGACCCGGCTTACCGCAACATTACCTTTGATCAGCTGGTGGCCGCCTACCGTGAATCCACCAAAGCGCTGGTGGAAGGCGGCAGTGACCTGATCCTGATTGAAACCGTCTTCGATACTCTGAACGCCAAAGCCGCTATTTTCGCGGTTAAAACCGAATTTGAAGCGCTGGGCGTTGAGCTGCCGATTATGCTCTCCGGCACCATCACCGATGCTTCCGGGCGTACGCTCTCCGGCCAGACTACCGAAGCATTCTACAACTCCCTGCGCCACGCCGATGCGCTGACCTTCGGTCTGAACTGCGCGTTAGGCCCGGACGAGCTGCGCCAGTACGTGCAGGAACTGTCGCGCATTGCTGAATGCTACGTCACCGCGCACCCGAACGCCGGTCTGCCGAACGCCTTTGGTGAATACGATCTCGACGCCGACACCATGGCGGCGCAGATTCGCGAGTGGGCTGAGGCCGGTTTCCTGAATATTGTCGGCGGCTGCTGCGGCACCACGCCGGAACATATCGCCGCCATGAGCCGCGCAGTGGATGGCTTACCGCCGCGCCGCTTGCCGGAAATCCCGGTTGCCTGCCGCCTTTCCGGCCTTGAGCCGCTGAACATCGGCGACGACAGCCTGTTTGTGAACGTTGGCGAGCGTACCAACGTCACCGGTTCGGCGAAGTTTAAACGCCTGATCAAAGAAGAGAAATACAGCGAAGCGCTGGACGTCGCCCGTCAGCAGGTGGAAAGTGGCGCGCAGATCATCGATATCAACATGGATGAGGGGATGCTCGACGCCGAAGCGGCAATGGTGCGTTTTCTCAACCTGATCGCCGGTGAGCCGGATATCGCCCGCGTGCCGATTATGATCGACTCCTCGAAATGGGACGTTATCGAGAAAGGGCTGAAGTGCATTCAGGGTAAAGGCATCGTTAACTCCATCTCGATGAAAGAGGGGGTTGAGACCTTTATCCATCACGCGAAGCTGCTGCGTCGCTACGGTGCCGCGGTGGTGGTGATGGCCTTTGACGAGCAAGGGCAGGCCGACACCCGCGCACGTAAAATCGAAATCTGCCGTCGGGCGTACAAAATTCTTACCGAAGAGGTGGGCTTCCCGCCGGAAGATATCATCTTCGACCCGAACATCTTTGCTGTCGCGACCGGTATTGATGAGCACAACAACTACGCGCAGGACTTTATCGGCGCGTGTGAAGACATCAAACGCGAACTGCCGCACGCGCTGATCTCCGGCGGCGTTTCTAACGTTTCATTCTCGTTCCGTGGCAACGACCCGGTACGTGAAGCCATTCACGCGGTATTCCTCTACTACGCCATTCGCAACGGCATGGACATGGGGATCGTCAACGCCGGACAGCTGGCTATTTACGACGACTTGCCCGCCGAGCTGCGCGATGCGGTTGAAGATGTGATCCTCAACCGTCGTGACGATGGCACCGAACGACTGCTGGAGCTGGCAGAGAAATATCGCGGCAGTAAAACCGACGACACGGCGAATGCCCAGATGGCGGAGTGGCGCACCTGGGACGTGAAAAAGCGCCTCGAATACTCGCTGGTGAAAGGCATTACCGAGTTTATTGAGCTGGATACCGAGGAAGCGCGCCAGCAGGCTGCGCGTCCGATCGAAGTTATTGAAGGACCGCTGATGGACGGCATGAACGTCGTTGGCGATCTGTTCGGCGAGGGCAAAATGTTCCTGCCGCAGGTGGTGAAATCCGCCCGCGTGATGAAGCAGGCGGTGGCGTACCTCGAACCGTACATTGAGGCCAGCAAAGAGAAAGGCTCCAGCAACGGCAAAATGGTCATCGCGACCGTTAAGGGCGATGTGCACGATATCGGCAAAAACATTGTCGGCGTGGTGCTGCAATGTAACAACTACGAAATCGTCGATCTTGGCGTGATGGTGCCCGCGGAGAAAATCCTCAGAACGGCGCGTGAAGTGAATGCCGATCTGATTGGCCTTTCCGGGCTGATTACCCCATCGCTGGACGAAATGGTCAACGTGGCGAAAGAGATGGAGCGTCAGGGATTCACTATTCCGCTGCTGATTGGCGGCGCGACCACCTCAAAAGCGCACACGGCGGTGAAAATCGAGCAGAACTACAGCGGCCCGACGGTGTACGTGCAGAACGCCTCGCGTACCGTTGGCGTGGTGGCTGCGCTGCTCTCTGACACCCAGCGTGATGACTTTGTCGCCCGTACGCGTAAAGAGTACGAAACCGTGCGTATCCAGCATGCGCGTAAGAAACCGCGTACCCCGCCAGTAACGTTACAGGCTGCCCGCGACAACGATCTGGCCTTCGACTGGGAAAACTACACCCCGCCGGTGGCGCACCGTCTGGGCGTGCAGGAAGTGGAAGCCAGCATCGAAACCCTGCGCAATTACATCGACTGGACGCCGTTCTTTATGACCTGGTCGCTGGCCGGGAAGTACCCGCGCATTCTCGAAGATGAGGTGGTAGGAGAAGAGGCGAAGCGCCTGTTCAAAGACGCTAACGACATGCTGGATAAACTCAGCGCCGAGAAGACCCTGAATCCGCGCGGCGTAGTGGGGTTATTCCCGGCAAACCGCGTGGGTGACGATATCGAGATCTACCGTGACGAGACGCGTACGCACGTCATCAACGTGAGTCATCATCTGCGCCAGCAGACGGAAAAAGTCGGTTTCGCCAACTACTGCCTGTCTGACTTTGTTGCGCCGAAACTGAGTGGCAAAGCGGATTATATCGGTGCTTTCGCGGTGACCGGCGGTCTTGAGGAAGATGCGCTGGCGGACGCCTTCGAAGCCCAGCACGACGACTACAACAAGATCATGGTGAAAGCGATCGCTGACCGTCTGGCGGAAGCGTTCGCAGAATATCTGCATGAGCGCGTGCGTAAAGTCTACTGGGGCTATGCGGCGAATGAGAACCTCAGTAACGAGGAGCTGATCCGCGAAAACTACCAGGGGATTCGCCCGGCACCAGGCTATCCGGCGTGCCCGGAACACACCGAAAAAGCCACCATCTGGGAACTGCTGGATGTGGAAGCGCACACCGGGATGAAGCTCACCGAATCCTTCGCCATGTGGCCAGGCGCGTCGGTTTCCGGCTGGTATTTCAGTCATCCGGACAGCAAGTACTACGCCGTGGCGCAAATCCAGCGCGATCAGGTTGAAGATTATGCCTTCCGTAAAGGGATGAGCGTGGCGGAAGTGGAGCGCTGGTTAGCGCCGAACCTCGGCTATGACGCCGACTGATTCACAAAACTGTCATCTTTCTTTACAACAAACAGGGCGCTCAATGAGTGCCCTGTCTCTTTATTACGTTTAAACCCTTATACTGAAAGGGGGCCGTTGCCGGATGGCGGCGTAAACGCCTTATCCGGCCTACATAGGGATGATTTGTAGGCCTGATAAGCTCAGCGCCATCAGGCAAATGAGCCTCAAAAAACCATAAAAATAAGGAGAACCTGATTCCGTGTTAACTCTGTTACACCTGCTTTCTGCTGTATCTATGCTGGTTTGGGGTACGCATATTGTGCGTACCGGCGTGATGCGCGTCTTTGGCGCCCGCTTGCGTACCGTGCTCAGCCGTAGCGTTGAAAAGAAGCCGCTCGCCTTTTGTGCGGGTATCGGCGTAACGGCGCTGGTGCAAAGCAGCAACGCCACCACCATGCTGGTGACCTCGTTTGTTGCACAAGATCTCGTGGCGCTCACCCCTGCGCTGGTCATAGTGCTCGGCGCCGACGTGGGGACCGCGCTGATGGCGCGTATCCTGACCTTCGATCTCTCCTGGCTGTCACCACTGCTGATTTTTATCGGCGTGATCTTCTTTCTCGGCCGTAAGCAGTCCCGCGTGGGGCAACTGGGGCGGGTCGGTATTGGGCTGGGGTTGATTTTGCTGGCGCTGGAGCTGATTGTGCAGGCGGTAACGCCGATCACCCAGGCTAATGGTGTACAGGTTATTTTTGCCTCGCTCACTGGCGATATTATGCTCGATGCGCTGATTGGCGCCATGTTTGCGATTATCAGTTACTCCAGCCTGGCGGCGGTGCTGCTGACGGCCACGCTGACCGCGGCAGGTATTATCTCGTTCCCGGTGGCGTTGTGTCTGGTGATTGGTGCCAACCTCGGGTCCGGCCTGCTGGCGATGTTGAATAACAGCGCCGCTAACGCCGCAGCACGCCGTGTGGCGCTCGGCAGCCTGCTGTTTAAGCTGGTGGGCAGCCTGATTATCCTGCCGTTTGTTCATCCGCTGGCCAATCTGATGGATGAACTGCCGCTGCCGAAATCTGAACTGGTTATCTACTTCCACGTCTTCTACAACCTGGTGCGCTGCGTGGCGATGGTGCCGTTCGCCGAACCGATGGCGCGTTTTTGTAAGCGCATCATCCGCGATGAGCCGGAGCTGGATGCACATCTGAAACCCAAACATCTGGACGTCAGCGCGCTGGATACGCCGACGCTCGCTCTGGCCAATGCCGCCCGTGAAGCCCTGCGTATCGGTGACGCGATGGAGCAGATGATGGACGGGCTGAAGAAAGTAATGCACGGCGAACCGCGTGAAGAGAAAGAGCTGCGCAGGATGGCGGACGACATTAACGTGCTGTACACGGCAATTAAGCTCTATCTGGCGCGGATGCCAAAGGATGAGCTAGCTGAAGAGGAATCGCGCCGTTGGGCGGAGATTATCGAAATGTCGCTCAACCTTGAGCAGGCTTCCGATATTGTCGAACGTATGGGCAGCGAGATAGCCGATAAGTCGCTGGCCGCTCGCCGGGCATTCTCTGTCGAAGGGCTGAAAGAACTGGATGCGCTCTACGATCAGTTGCTCAGCAATCTGCAGCTGGCGATGTCGGTGTTCTTCTCAGGAGATGTGACCAGTGCCCGTCGTCTGCGCCGCAGCAAGCACCGCTTCCGTATTCTCAATCGTCGTTATTCGCATGCGCACGTTGACCGTCTGCATCAGCAGAATGTGCAGAGCATCGAGACCAGCTCCTTGCACCTGGCGCTGTTGGGCGATATGCAGCGTCTGAACTCGCTGTTTTGTTCCGTGGCTTACAGCGTGCTGGAACAGCCGGATGAAGACGATGAGCGGGATGATTTTTGAGTGAGGTGAAGCAGTAGGCCGGATAAGGCATTTATGCCACCATCCGGCAATGTTGTCGTCGATCTTGTAGGCCGGATAAGGCGAAGCCGCCATCCGGCATCAGACAACAAATCAACTAAAAGCAGTGGCCCGCTTCAACGGCAACCGCTTCTTCACCCGCTTTAAAGATATACGTGGTGTTCGGGCCGCCGAGCACGGATTGACCGTTACTTACCTTAATCCAGTTCCCTTCCGGCAGGCCAATCACCGTCAGCTCCGGTGCCACAACCAGCAGCTCGCGGATACGCTGTTCACGCGTTTCGCCTTTATGGCCTTCCGGCAGCGCGTTGGTGAAGTGTGGGTTAATCTGCAGTGGGAACAGACCCAGCGCATCAAAACCTTTTGGATCGACAATCGGCATGTCGTTGGTAGTGCGGATGGTCTGGCAGGCAAGGTTGGAACCTGCGCTCCAGCCGATGTACAGCGCACCGCGTTTGACGACATCCACAATCGGGGCCAACAGACCGCGCTCGCGGCTTTCTTTCAGTAACTGGAAGGTATTACCCCCGCCGACAATCACCAGCTCTGCGTTTTCAATAGCGGCAATCGGATCGGCAACGGTATGAATACCCGTAACGTTGACGCCCATTGGCGCAAAGATGGCTGCCGTTTTCGCCGTGTACTCATCCCAGGTTTGCGTCACGCCAGCGAACGGAATAAACACCGCCGTACGGCGACCATTCAGTTGTTCAGCAATCAGCGGCAGCGCATGTTCCATCCAGCCTTTGCCCGGCAGCGTCGAGTTACTCAATAAAAGCAGTTCCATCATTTCTCCATGTAATCAGAAAATTACAAACCGCGCTAATGCTACCACTATCAGGCTAACGCCTTACTGATATGGCTCACGATGTTGGAAGGGGAAGATAGAAGCTGAGGCTATTTTTTAAGTGTCAATTCAATGCCGAGTACCTTCATCACTGCAAGGGTGGTTTTCAGCGTCGGGTTACCTTTCTCACTAAAAGAGCGATAAAGCTGCTCGCGGGATAATCCCGTTTCTGCCGCAATGTTCGCCATTCCCTTAGCGCGAGCTACCACGCCCAGTGCTTTTGCAATGTATGCTGCATCGCCTGTTTCGAGGGCATCGGCCATAAACACGGCAATTTCTTCATCATCAACCAGCGCAGTCGCGGGATCGTAGTGAGTAAGTTTTTTCATGGCAGAAGATCTCCTGTGAATCCAGTGTACGGGCGAGCATTCTTCAACAGGTTTTACATCACCAGATAAACTATTCGCCAAACGAAAAAGGCGTGTGGCAATGAGCGTTTTAGCTCTCCTGTCCCGTAGGTTTTGCTCCCAACGCCGGAAAACCATTGTCTGAAGAATTTCCATGATGACGTTCCATGTATTTTATAAACTACATTATGAATTGACAAGTTGAGACTAGAGAGTAAAAAAATGGGGAGTAAGGGGAAATGCTTGTTGGAGGAAACAGGAAAGTGTCTCGCAATAATACGTAGTTTTTCAGGATGCTGCGGTTGATACGAGAATCGATGATAGGGGATTGGGAGGGCTTTGTGCCAGGAGCGGAAGCTATATGTCCACTAGAATATGACAGATTCATGCATGGTGATTCACCACTACACGTAGTTGCCGTCTTAGCAGGGTTTTATCCTGGAAAGAATAAAATCCACTCGCTCTTCTACAGAAACACATGGTAATTCAATCAACTGATAGTCATACATACGGTATGTTTTTACCATTGCGTGATATGTCGCGATGGCAACATCGAAAGATTGTTTGCGCTCTGTGTCCTGTACATATATTTCACGCCAGGGTGGTGCAATAAATACGATTCGGTTATAGCGAAATTTCTCGATGGCGTTTTCCAGATGCCTCGGTATGGTAAGTTCAGAAAGACGTAAATAACCTACAACATCAGGAACACCACGATCAAAGAAGCAGGGTTGTGTATGCCCTTCCGCTTCATGCCACGAACGCATTTCCCAGGATAGCATCAGATCTGCAAATGCAGTCTGGTTGGCCCACGGTAATGCATCGCCGCCGATGTTAACCTGGTCTTGGATCACACCTCTTCCAGCTTCTTTAGAACACCAAAACCCTCGTTTTATAATAGTATCAATTATCGTGCTTTTGCCTGACCCTGGGCCACCAGTCAGAATGAATCGATGCTGAAACGCTGAAGACATTGAACTCTCCCAAACCTTCTTAGACGCGATGATTTAGCAATTGATGGCGTACTTTTTGCGTATCGTCATATTACCTGCTGATGGCATGACTAACTAAGTTTTATCCCCATTTTAATGTCCGCTATTCTCTCATTTCACAGGCCGATCTACTTTATTTCTCACTCGCCGAGGCGTTCCGCCATCTTGATTGTAGCCATCTCACTACTGAAGAAAATCTGGCGCTATCGTTTGGCTGTGAAGAGGCGCTGGCAGGGTTGTACCAGACGCTGAATTTTATGGGCGAAAGCCTACTGACCATGGCGGGCGAAAGCCTACTGACCATGGCGGGTGAAGGTCAGGAACATTTTGCGTATGAGAGCATATGCCAGTTAGGACACAGTCTGGTCAACATCAGCCAGTTGATTCCCGCACTGGTGCAGTTAGAAGCGAAAGCTGACCAGCAACTGTTCGCTGTTGCATAGTACCTAAAATAGACAGAGCGCCCACCCCTGGCGCTCTGTTCCTGCTCTCTTACCCCGCCCGCGCAAATTCTGCCGCTTCGGCGATTAGCGCGTCATCCGGGCGTACGCCGGTGTACATGGCGAACTGCTCCACGGCCTGTAAGGCAATCACCTCTGCACCGCTGATGGTCTTTTTACCTAATTGCTGTGCCAGTTTGATTACCGGTGTTTCCGGCGGCAGGGCGACGACGTCAAACACCACGCTGGCGGCAGCGACCATTGCTTCGCTGTAGGCCAGTTCATCGCTCTCTTTACCGCCAGCCATGCCGACGGGCGTCACGTTGACCAGAATATCGCAGGTAATTCCTTCCGGCTGCGGCTGCCACTGGAAACCGTACTGTTTTGCCAGCGCCGGGCCGCTCTCCCGGTTACGGGCGGCGACGATCACATCGCGAAAACCGGCATCGCGAAATGCGGCGATAACCGCTTTACCCATTCCACCGCTGCCGCGGATCATGACGCGCGCGTGGTTATCAAGCTGGTGGCTTGCAATCAGGCTTTTTACCGCAATGTAGTCGGTGTTAAATCCTGTCAGCGTACCGTTGTCATTGACGATGGTGTTGACGGAATCAATGACTTTTGCGGAAGGATCGATGGCATCCAGAAACGGCATGCAGCTCTCTTTAAACGGCATAGAGACCGCACAGCCGCGAATCCCGAGTGCGCGAACGCCTTTCACTGCGGCCTCAATATCCTGCGTAGTAAAGGCTTTGTAGATAAAATTTAACCCTAACTTTTCATACAGATAGTTATGAAAGCGTGTGCCAAAGTTGCCGGGGCGACCGGCAAGCGACATGCACAACTGGGTGTCGCGGTTAATCATGTTAAATTTCCTCGGCGTGAGACAATATGTACTGTTCGGCTTCCTGCGACCAGATCCCCTGATGACGCTCCAGGATAGCGCGCAAGGCCGGATCGTCAATCTGGGTGAGCGCAGTTAACGGCAATGCTTTTCCGGTGTAAACCAGTTTTTTACCTCCACCGACCTGCGGCAGTTCCAGCGTTGTTTCACCTGCCGCATTCAATCCCAGAATGTGCGTCACCACTTTTGCCGCCTGAACTTTCTTCTCTTCGATCAGTTTTACCGCCGTGCGCATGTCGTCGGTATTGCCGCCAGATGTCCCAACATAATGGGTGAAGGCATAGTGCACGTCGTAGAAGTTAATCGGCGCGCTAAACTGCTTATCCTGCGGACCGGCAAAGAAGTTCATGCAACCATCGGCAGCCAGCAAAGAAGAGGCCAGCGTAACCAACTGTTCGTTGGGCACAAACACAAAGATGTCATCAAACCCGTGCCCGCCGCTCAGCGCCATCAAGGTGTCATAACCTGCATCCTGGGCGTGGAGATAATGGATCAACGTTTGTGGTTCTGATGGATAGTGCTTGCGGGCGTAGCTCAGCTTGTCGTTATTGGTGTCGGTCACCACCAGCAGCGCCGGGTTAACCGGACCATGCAGCGCGTAGTCGATCGCCAGTAGTCCCATCGGCCCGGTGCCGCCGAGTATCAGTGTACGCCCCTGCGGACGAATGCCCATATTGTGGTTATAAGTGCCTTCCTGTAGGTGATAGTTGGCGTTGAATGCGCCAATCACGCAGGACAGCGGCTCAACCAACGAGCCTTCAAAATAGGTTTCACCTTCGTAGGCTAACAGGCAGTCCTGCTCCATGACTTCATCAGGAATGATGACGTGCGTGGCTTCACCGCCCACCCACGGGAAGGAGTAGCCGGGGCAGTCCGGGCGATCCGGCAGTTGCAGGTTAGCCTGAATGACATAGCGCTGGCCGGGCTGAAACTTATGCTGCCATTTTTTGCCTACGGCAATGATATCGCCGCAAAACTCATGGCCGATGATGATCGGGTTTGTAGCCACATCGTCCGGCACCTTTTTGTGGTTCTCGCCCTGGTTAGCCTCTTTCCAGGAAGAAAGGCACAGGCTGTCGGTTACGACTGAGGCCAGAATTTCATCGTCCTGCATTTCAGGAAGATCGAAGGTTTCCAGGCGCAGATCGCGTTTACCATAAAGGCGTAAAGCTGTTGTTGTTTGCATTGTTACCACCTCTTCCTCTTTCGAGGACTATTTGTTGAAGTTGCCCCGGCATCGCCGGGGCGAAAAAATCAGGACAGGAAGCCCAGCGCGTTACCGATAATTCCCAGCGCAAACAGGGCGAAGATCAGCCATACCGGGTTAATTTTCTTGTTGAGCAGACGCACCATCAGCAGCGTCAGACCCAGCGCCAGCAGGCCGGGGCAGAGTTGGTCGAGAATGTTCTGCACGGTCATGGTGACGGTGGTGCCGTCTGCGCCAGGCGTTTGCGATACCACCAGCGGCACGTTGATGCTGGTCCATTTGGTGACCAGTACCCCCATGACAAACAGGCCGAGAATCGATGCGCCTTCGGTCAGTTTCTGCAGCAGGTTGCCGCCCATGTCGCTGACGATATTGACCCCTTTACGAAAGCCAAGCTGTAAGCCGTACCACTTCATGGCAAGACGTACTGCATTGAAAATAAAGAAGAACAATAGTGGGCCGAGAATGTTTCCGGACAGCGCCAGCGATGCGCCGAGCGCGGCGGTAATCGGGCGCAATGTTCCCCAGACCAACGGGTCGCCAACACCGGCCAGCGGGCCCATCAGCCCAACTTTGATGCCGTTGATGGCGCCGTCGTCAATTTCCGCACCATTGGCGCGAGCTTCTTCCATCGCGGCGGTCACGCCAATCACCGGGCCGCACACGGCAGGCGTGGTGTTGAAAAACACCAGGTGGCGTTTGAGTGCTGCAACCTGGTCCTCTTTCAGCGGATACAGGCGCTTGATGGCAGGGATCATGTCGTAGCAAAAGCCCAGCCCATGAATGCGTTCAAAGTTGAATGACGCCTGTTGCAGGTTGGAGCGAACAAACATGCTAAAAAGGTCGGATTTGGTCAGTTTTTTCTGTTCCATGGCTGGCTCCATTAGTCATCAAGCTGATCGAGAGCTTGAGAAGAGGCGGGTTGCGCCTGCGGTTCGGCTTTACGCCACTGTGGGTTCAACTGGATGTAGACCAGCGCGATAATCACGCCAACCCCACCGAAAGCCAGCAGGCTCAAATCGAGATAACCCCCAGCGATAAACCCGAGGAAGAAGAAGGGCATCAGGTACTTCACGCCCATCATGCGCAGCACCATGGCGTAGCCGACCACCACGATAAAGCCACCGGCAATCTGCAATCCGCGGGTGACGAATTCCGGAATGGCGTTGAGCATATTGCTGACCATATCGGCGCTGACAAACAGCGAGACGATTAATGCAGGGATGGCAACGCGCAGCGCCTGTACGCCGAGAGCGGAAACGTGCAGCATGTCGATGGTGCGAAAGCGGGCGTCTTCGGCTGCTTTATCCGCCGCGTGCTGGAACACCACGGTGATGGTACGGGCGAATACCGTCAGCACCTGACCTGCCGCCGCGACTGGCAGGGCGATGGCGATACCGGTAGCAATGCTTTGCTGACCGACGATAACCAGAATGGCGGAGATAATACTGGCGAGCGCCGAATCGGGAGACTGCGCTGCGCCGACGTTCATCCAGCCAAGAGCGATTAACTCCAGCGTGCCGCCGAGCATAATCCCGGTTTTTAAATCACCGAGGATCAGGCCAATTACGGTACAAGCAATTAGCGGTCGGTGGGTCTGGAACTCATCCAGCACGCTGCCCATTCCGGCAATACAGGAAAATAGGAATATGGCGATAATTTGTAGGGTACTTATTTCCATAATATGTCACCTTGTGAATGTGATCATCCCTGCCTGTTAAAGCATAAGTACACAGGCATTTTTATTTATTCAGCGAACGATTGTTCTTCTATTTTTTCGAGAATATTAATAGATGGATCGGATGCGACAACGCGTAAATCCAGCGTAACACCCAGTTTATCTAACTCACGAAACGCATTAATGTCGTCGCTGTCTAAAGAAACGGCTTTGGTTAATTGTTTTTTACCTGGTCGCCAGGCCATGCCGCCAATATTTAACGTGGCAATTTTTACCCCTTGTTTTACCATTGCTAATGCATCCTGTGGACGGGTAAATAGATAAAAAACGGTTTCGTTCTGGTATTGCGGATTATGATAAACCGCGACCGCCTTTTCGATATTAACGACGTTCACTTTCATTCCCGGTGGGGCAGCCTGACGTAATAATGTGCGGCGTACTTCATCGTTATAAACGTCGTCATTACAGATAATAATCCGTTGGGCATTCGCCACCTTCGACCAGACGGTGGTGACCTGACCGTGGATCAGGCGGTCATCAATACGAGCAAGGGTAATGTTCATCAGAAATCCTCTTCGGCCGTTTCCAGATGCTTCCAGACGACACAGGTTTGTTGAGCAATGGTCGTCAGGTGTTCGCACAGTTCATCCACATTCATACTGCTTTGGTTGTCTACCAGCTCCAGCGCCAACGGCAGTGATAACCCGCTAATGACCCGTATCGCCGGATTGTGCATCGCCAGTGTCGCAGCGGCATTCCAGGGACTGCCACACTGCAAATCGACGGCAATCAGCCATTCATCGCCAGTGTGAATACTTACTAACTTTTTTAGCTTTTCCACAATGTCGCTGGCGTTCTCTCCGGGGACAAATGCCACGGCTTCAACGTTGGCATCACCGTAGACCATCTGTACCGATTCCAGCATGGCGCAGGCCAGTTTGCCGTGAGCACAGAAGATTGCATTGACCATAAAACCTCCTTAGCCGCGCGTTTTTCCGCCCGCAATGTTAGTGGTTACTCCGGTGATGTAACTGGCGCGCTCAGATAAAAGATAACAAACAAAATCAGCGACTTCGCTTAAGCGCCCTGATCGACCAATCGGGATCGCGTTCTTGGTGTAGCCCTCGCGCAGCTGTTCGACGGTGATGTTGCGGGTCCAGGCCAGCGCTTCTTCATACTCGGGGGTCCGCAGTCCGGTTTTTTCCAGAATGCCAGGCGCAATACCAACCACGCGGATGCCGTGTTTGCCCAACTCTTTCGACCAGGAACGGGTAAAACTATTCAATGCGGCTTTGGTCGCGGCGTAACAGCTTTGACCTTCAGAACCTTCCAGTCCGCTTTCGGAAGAGACATTCACAATCACGCCGTTACGCTGTTTTATCATTTGGCGTGCCGCTGCCTGCGACATTAAGAACACACCTTTCTGGTTGATATTAACCATTTTTTCGAAAGCAGCTTCGTTGAGTTCGTATTGCCCGGCGGGTGCATTTTCATCGACCAGCAGACGCGGAAAATTAACGCCAGCATTATTTACCAGCCCATCAATACGTCCGTAGCGTTGGATAATTTCAGCGACAGTATGATTAACCTCTTTGGCACTGGAAATATCCGTTGGCCAGAAATGATACCCGTCATGGCTATCGTATTTACCTTCTCCACCATGAATATCTGCCATTTGTACATTAGCGCCTTGCGCTAATAACTCTTCGACAATCGCCAGACCAATTCCGGATGCACCACCGGTAACAATAATGACTTTGCCCTGCAAGTTTAACCACGTTTGCATAATAAACTCCCGATTCAGATAAGGGGATCCCACATAAAATTAATTATGGCAGGACCAATTAGAATTTATTTACTTCAACAATAATTCAGCGGTATGACTGTTAGTGACTAAACAGTTAATATAATTCCCACGTAATGCGCCTAATATCCCACTGTATTTTTCTTCACCCATTGCAATGCCAATGGAGTAACGCGCCTGTTTTAATTTATTGGTTTCGATGGAGAGCGTCTTTTCACTCATATTGGTCTCTACGGTTACACCGTTGATATCGTAAAAGCGCGAGCAAATGTCTCCGGCAACCTGGCGGGCATGCAGGTCATCACTCTCTTCACTGCCGTAAAAAGCGTGCCAGTTGGCGCCATCACGTATCGCCGGAGATCCAATCCCGACCAGCGCGATGTCCAGATTATCCCAGTACGCGGAAATCGATTTAAAATGTCGTGACTGCATGATCCCGTTACGGATCAGCGGGTTTTCCAGCAGTGCCGGGAAATCTGCCAGGTGTGATTCCCCTTTGAGCTTTGCCGCAGCGCCGTAGGTCAGCGTATTGACATGGTAGCGGCTTTCAAGCTTGCCGGATGGTCCGCCGATAATCGGCACACAGATCAGCTGGCGCGACTGGCTGGCAGGAGATAATCCTTCCACCAGTCCCCGTACCGCGCGGCCCCATGAGAACCCGATAATGTCCCCAGGTTCCAGTAAGCGTACCAGCAACTGCGCGCCATGTACGCCCATCATATTAAGTTGTTCATCTTCCTGCTCGCTGTCGCAGGAGACTACGACCGCCTCTTTCAGGCCAAATTTCTGTTTTAGCTGCTGTTCCAGCCACAGATTTTCGTTGTAGTCGTAATTAATGGCGATGGTGACGATACCCTGCTCGCGTCCACGTTTTAGTAACCGGCTGATCGTGGTGCGATAAATACCCAGCTCGCGGGCGATTTGCGCTTGTGTCATATCCTGTTCGTAATACAACTGCGCTATTTTTACGATCAGGCGGATATCATCGCTGTTTTCCGTCGCCATTTTTGGACTCCTGCACATTTGTGCAAATCACGAAATTGCCTTCTTGATCTGATATAACCTCATCTGTTCTCCATCTCAAAGCTATTTTCACTTATTTCAGCGCCCTGAAATGACCGATTGTGTTGCACATTTGATGTGGTGATGGCGCGTTGTCGGCACAGATGTGCATACCTCTCTAATGTATTGATTCTGCTTGTTTTCACTCAACAAAATTGCAGGGATGGATCGCTGACACTTTTGTGTCAAAAGGTGTGACGGATCACAAATAGCGCGTGGACAGTCGAACACGATTATTTTTTATCGTCCGCAAGGTAGGGTATATTTCGCTTTTAATACACAAAGTCATTCAAGTTGTATCAAGGCGGCAAGGGAGCGAATCCCCGGGAGCATAGATTGCTATGTGACCTGGGTGAGTGAGGGCAGCCAACGCAGAGACAGCTTGAAGGATGAAGTGTATACAGGAGAAACTATGCTGCCCGACTCATCCATCCGATTAAATAAATACATCAGTGAAAGCGGAATCTGCTCGCGCCGCGAGGCGGATCGCTTTATCGAACAAGGGAATGTCTTCCTGAATGGTAAACGCGCCACCATCGGCGATCAGGTGATGCCTGGCGACGTCGTAAAAGTAAATGGTCGGTTGATTGAGCCGCGTGAAGCGGAAGATCTGGTTTTTATCGCGCTGAATAAGCCGGTAGGGATTGTCAGCACCACCGAAGACAGCGAACGCGACAACATTGTTGATTTCGTGAATCACAGCAAGCGCGTGTTTCCAATTGGTCGTCTGGACAAAGATTCTCAGGGACTTATCTTTCTGACCAACCACGGCGACCTGGTGAATAAAATCCTGCGTGCCGGTAACGATCACGAAAAAGAGTATCTGGTGACGGTCGATAAGCCGGTCACTGATGACTTTATCCGTGGTATGGGGGCCGGTGTGCCCATTCTCGGTACCGTCACCAAAAAATGTAAGGTGAAGAAAGAAGCGCCGTTTGTGTTTCGCATTACGCTGATTCAGGGGCTTAACCGTCAGATCCGTCGTATGTGCGAACACTTTGGCTATGAAGTTACCAAGCTTGAGCGTACGCGTATCATGAACGTTGGTTTGTCTGGTCTGCCGCTTGGTGAATGGCGCGACCTGACAGATGACGAACTGATCGATCTGTTCAAGCTGATTGAGAACTCGTCCTCAGAAGCCAAACCGAAGGCGAAAGCGAAGCCAAAAACCGCAGGCATTAAGCGTCCGGTGGTGAAAATCGAAAAATCAGCGGAGAAAGAGAAATCGCGCCCGGCGGCAAACGGTAAGCGTTTTACTTCGCCGGGACGTAAGAAGAAGGGACGTTAACGTCTGCCGCGCGTCGGCGTATTTGCTGACCAGGAAAACGATGCTTCAGCATCCGGTTTATAGGCCTGCTTTTTCTTCAACTGGCGGGCTTTTTTAGCTTCTGCTTCGCGCAAGGCCATCAGTTTATCGATGTACTCTTTCTTGATGCTGTTGGTCTCTGCGTTGGTCAGCAGACGACCATGCGCAATGCGCGCGCGGTCGAGCAGCGTTTTCAGTTCACGCTGTTCGCGCTCGGTCATCTCTTTTTGGGTAATGCGGGGGAGTGCCATAAGGGTGCCCTCTGTTAGCCGATATCCTCAGTGTACGGTAATCCAGAACCTGCTGATAGCGTCATGTATTGTATTATTCAGCAATACGTAATTTTCCGGCGAAGTCCTGCTGTGTATAGCCCGTTGTTCCGAATCGTTTGTCTGTGATGATGTTATCGATCTCTTTTAATGTGGCGATACACATCACTCCGTCCTGGCCAAATTTTGTATGGTCGGCAAGAATTACCGACTTTTTACTCATAGCAATCATTGATTTGGCAACATAGGCTTCATCGAAGCTTTTCACCAGCACACCATGTTGAGGTGAAATACCACCCGCGCCGATGAAGCAGATATCTGCGTGAATAGTGTTTATTTGCTGACAAACGGAGACGCCGAGATTGGCACGGAAATGGTAGTCATATTCACCACCTAATACATAAACGCGCGCTTTAAGATTATGTTCTTTTATTTTATCGGCAATTAAGGCTGAGTTAGTAATAACGGAGTAGGCCAGAGGAGGTAATTGTTCGGCCAGAATAAGATTTGTTGTACAGGAGTCAATGAATAGAGTGTCGTGCTCGCTGACCATCCCGGCGGCAAGTTTACCAATTGCCATTTTTTCTTCGCGGTGTATATCAATCCGCGCGCCAAATTCATCTTCCTGAACAACCTGCTTTTTGACGGCTCCGCCGTGAATCTTGGTAATTTGCCCTTCAGACTCCAGTATGGAGAGATCGCGGCGAATGGTCTCTGATGTGACTTTTAGCGTTTCCGATAATTTGATAACCGTCACTTCACCGAATTTATTTAATTCATCGAGGATATGTTTTCTTCTTTTAATCGGGTTCATTATTTTCCGCCAACGTCGTGCTTTGGCGCATGGTAACTGGATGTGCAGAGCAACGCAACCACTCCAGCGCACAGACAATACCCTCATCATCATTAGAGGCCGTCACATAGCTGGCTTGTCGTTTTACTACCTCAGGCGCATTCCCCATTGCAATACCAATGCCGGCGGCGGAAAACATACTGATATCGTTTTGCTGGTCGCCAATCGCCGCAACTTTATCGGCTGTTATATTTAGCTGGTGCATTAACATGCTAATAGCATAACCTTTATTTATTTCGCTACGTTGGATATCAATGTAATTCTCCCCAGTGATAGTCGCTGTATAACCATAAGGCAATTTATTATTCACGTCTGCACACAACGCATTTATTTTTAACTGCTCAGAAACGAGTGTGATTTTATAAATGTCTTGTCGGTTTAAAATATTACCGGGTGCTGCAGGAATAAGTGGTAATTCAAATAAACGGGCTTCATAAGTTGTCCATGGCGCTACCTGTAGGTCGCAACGATGATAAATAGCATCGGCGCTAAAAAAGTGATGAGGGCAGAGGGAAAGTGCAATATGTCGGTCAATATCCCGAAGATTCATACAAGAGAGCGCTGCAGTATGAATATTGCGCTGCTGCGCCATCTCGAGGATCTGACCTCCGTTAAAGCCTGCGCACCAGCCAAACAGAGCATTAACCTGCTGCTGCTGTAGCAGGCGCATCATAGAGGAGACCGGTCTGGCGGAACAGGCGGCCAACAGGCCACCGCGCTGGTGGAATTCTACGAGTGCTTGACGAGTGCGTGGACTGATTGTCTTTTGCGAAGTCAGTAGTGTTCCATCCAGATCGGTGACCAGTAACATGCTTTTTTTCCCTTAATATCAATGCGCAATAAACGGTGTGACAGCCTCTTTGGCGGCGTTGCAGACCATATTGTCGATTGCCGTACCGACGACCAGAATATTGACCCCGGTATCCTTAAACGCTTTGGCATTGGCGAGGTTAATTCCGCCTTCCGCCAGCGTCGGCACGCTTACCGCGCCGACCAGCGCCCACAGGCGATCTTTAATGGCTTGCGGAATATCACCTGCGGCTACACCTTCGTAGCTCATACCGGTCATTAAACCAATCATGTCGACGCCAATCTCCTGCATCCGTTTTGCTACGCTGGCGACCTCTTCTGGAGTGCGTGCAGGAATACCGAAGGTATGCAGGTCATCCGGGTGACCAATATAAGCATCAACGGTCAGGCCATACTGATGGGCGAGATTAACGATGTCCTGTAGATCGTCCCAGTCGGATTTATGAGTGTGTAAGCCATCGGCACCAGCACGAGCAATCTCCAGTATCTCTGTTTCCGTGAGCGGGACCGGTAACGTTTCGGTAAAGCCACCTGCGATACCGACGGTAATGAAGATATCGTCAGGAACCACATTACGTACGCCATGTACTGCTTCGGCCATCTGGCTGTTGGTGATTTCGTGGCGGATTTGTTCTGCCGCGTGCATGTTGCTCACCCCCTTATGCCCACGCGCCAGCGCCAGTGCGGGATGGTTCGGTTCGAGCAGCTTAACGCCCGCCTCACATACTGCTTTTGCCAGACGCGCATCGTCGCCGGTTATCCCTGTACTGAGGATGGTCTGCCCGCCGTGCAGCGTGATGGCATCTTTCACTTTCTGTAACGCTTTAGCGCGTTTTTTATTCATATCGCCTTTAAACATGGTGTACCTCTGGTGTTGGTGCATTAATTAATGGGCTGACGCGGTAGATTCTTTCTGTGCGACAGCCTTAAAACGGTTGGCAATAATGGTGGAAATACAGGTCAGGCCCATGACGGTAACCATCACAATCGCCATTTGCAGCGCATTGCTGGATAAGAACGGAGAGGCAAATGCGGGGACATAAGCCACGCCTTTGACGTTAAAGAAACCCAGCATCATGCCGCCCAGACCGGCCCAAACGATCGCTGAACCAAAGACAATTTTGTTGGCAAACATGAACGGATAGGCCGATTCAACGAAGGTCCCAAAGCCGAGGTTGATAAGCAGGCCGGGCGTCGCGACGGCTGCTTCGCTTTTTTCTCGTGGTGCGATGACGTTAGCCAGGTTGATTCCTGCAGCAACCATCACCAGGCCTACCATATCGACAGCGCCGAGGAAGCTGACTCCGGATTTTTCCATTTCCAGGAGCACCAGCGGCAGAATGACTGCGTGATAGACTCCCCCCAGAATAGCTGGCCAGATAACCAACCCAGCCAGCAGGCCGGCAAGAATAGGGCTGAAGGCCAGCGTGCTTTCGATAGCCAGTTTGATGTAATTACCTGCTGACAGCGCCAGCGGACTCAGCAGATAGTGCATGATTAACCCAGCGGCCAGGCCTGAGATCCCACCCGCTACAATGTTGACGGTGGTCATCGGAAAGCGCCAATTCAGGCATAATTCGAACAGCCAACGAACGAAAATCCCGGCCATCAAACCACCGATGATCCCTCCAATCAGACCGCCTTCGACGGAAAGTACTCCGGCGACCACCCCGGCAACAATTGAGACTTCATCCAGTTCCGAAATCTGTTTTGCTGCGAGAACCGCAACTAAAACCGGTAGGCCCTTCAGTAGAATTTCAAAGATATCGTTGAGTTTTTCCAGGCCCGGAATGTGACTGAGTGCGAGCACGATTGCCATGGCAATAAAGCCCGGCAGCGCAGGGATCATTATGCTGCGAATATTGAAGCGCTTAAGCAGACTTTTTCCAGAACCGCCCTGTGAAGGAGAGGCACTGCCCAACTGTGGTTTGTATTTAACGCCCCAGTGCTTACACAGTGATGCGATGAAGGAGACTGCGCGGGTCCGGCTGGTGGTACCCGTCGTGCCCGAGGTTGCGACGACATTTGCCCCTTTTGCCGCCACTAGCGCCATTGAGGTTCCGCCGGTGCCAACAATCGGTGTTTTCATTTCAACAGCTGCGGCAAAGACAGCCTGGTTGGCCTTCACCGGATCGGCGCTCATCACGATGATCCCGTCGATCTCACCGTTACGGATCATTTCAGCAATCCTGCAATCGCTCTCAACTACCGAGTCGTTCACATCTGAAAGTTTGCCCTGAAATATCCTTTGTGGTTTTTGTTGGTTTTCTGTGGTTAGTGCAAATACCGACGCTGGCGTGTGAGCTTTGGCAACGTCCATTGAGGCTTCTGCCGCAATGAACTGCACAGCGGCAACTTCCACTCCTGCGGCTTCGCACTGCTGGTAAATTTCCTGGAGTAGCTTTTCTGGTTCAGCACCACCCAGGTTGTAGAGGTTGCCTCCACTGCTTCCAATAATCGCAATTTTTTTCATAGCGGCCTCGAAGATAGGGTAAGGGTTTATCTGTGTTGTAGTGAAATCATATTCCCAATTAAAACAAACTAAATCAACATTAGAAAAATGATTAAATTTGAATTAAAAACAGGTTTGTTTGTGTATTTTATTGAAAAATAACAATTAAATAATTATTTTGTTTTATGTTGATGTTTGTTGTTTTGTGATGGGGTTCAAATGCGGGTAGGGAGAAATGGAGGATGCCTCCTCCATTTATGAAGATTAGTGTTGTTTTACTGAGTGTGGTTTCTCTTCAATCGACTTACCGGACCAGTAGCCTGCCAACAGCGAACCGGAAAGGTTGTGCCAGACGGAGAATAACGCGCCAGGCAGGGCGGCAAGCGGGCCAAAGTAGATCTTGCCCAGCGCAGCGGCAAGTCCTGAATTCTGCATGCCCACTTCGATTGCCAACGTACGGCAGGTTGACTCGTCGAAACCAAACAATTTTCCGCCCCAGTAGCCGCTGAGCAGGCCAATGGTGTTATGTAGGATTACGGCGATAATCACCACAAAGCCGACGGATGCAATGTGCGAGGCAGAACCCGCCACGACGGCGCTGATGATTGCCAGAATGCACACCATTGAAAATGCGGGCAGATACGGTTCCACGACTTTTACGACGCGTGGGAACAGGTGGTGAATGACCAACCCCAACGCAATTGGAATGACCACGATCTGCAGGATACTCAGCAGCATACCCATCACATCCACCTGGATATGCGCGTCGACATACAGCCGTGTCAGCAGCGGTGTGGCGACAACGCCGACCAACGTTGAAACCGATGAAATAGTCACAGAGAGCGCCACATCGCCTTTTGCCAGATAGATCATTACGTTTGATGCTGTTCCGCTGGCGACGCTACCGACCAGCACCATCCCTGCGGACAATTCCGGCGGCATATTAAATGCCAGCGCTAAAATCCATGCGGCGAGCGGCATCACCAGATAGTGCAGGAAAATACCCGCCGCGACTGGTGCAGGACGTGAGAGTACGCGTTTAAAGTCGTCTACCTTCAGGTGAACGCCCATACCGAACATGATCAGCATCAGTAACGACGGCACGAATGGCCCGACAGGCGTAAAGGTGGTGGGCGTGTAATACGCAACAACAGAGAGCAGCAGTGCCCATAACGGGAACAGCCGCGTGAGAGTAGCGAGCATGTTATATTCCTTGCGATTGAAATGTGTTGTTATAAAAAAGCCGGGTTCGAGCCCGGCTATAGTTATTGTTTATTGCGTGATGAAATTTTATTCAAACAAATTATGATGCAGCTTCTGTACCACCTGTTCGGCTTCAGTACCGGGCACCAGGAAGCACAGGTTATGACTGGACGCGCCGTAGCAAATCATGCGGATGTTGAATGGCTCCAGTACGCCGAACACCTCTTTACCCACTCCACAGGCTTTGGACAGGTCGTTACCAATCAGCGCCACCAGCGCCAGGCCTTCTTCCACTTCAACCCGACACAGGGCAGACAGTTCCATCAGCAGAGACTGTGTTAACAGTGTATCGCCGGTGGAGGTCGAACCGGTGGTATCCAGCGTCAGCGCCACGCTGACTTCGGATGTGGTAATTAAATCGACCGAAATGTTATGGCGTGCGAGGATGCCGAACACTTCCGCCAAAAAGCCGCGAGAGTGCAGCATATTCAGGCTATGCAGCGTCAGCAGCGTTTGCTTACGACGCAGTGCCAGCGCCCGGAACAGCGGTGGATTCGCGGTTTTATTGCATACCAGCGTACCGCCTGCTTTTGGATCCTTACTCGAGCCAACAAACACCGGGATATCGCTACGTACGGCAGGTAACAACGTTGCCGGGTGTAGCACTTTCGCGCCAAAGGTCGCCATTTCTGCGGCCTCTTCAAAGGCGATTTCATCAATACGCTGCGCCGCCGGAACAACGCGCGGATCGGTCGTGTAAATGCCAGGAACATCGGTCCAGATATCGACGCGCGTGGCGTGCAGCGCTTCGGCCAGCAGGGCAGCCGTATAATCGCTCCCGCCGCGCCCCAACGTGGTGGTGCGGCCTTTACCTTCACTGCCGATAAAGCCCTGAGTAATCACCAGACCTTCGCTCAGACGCGGGGCCAACTGGAGCGTTGCCAGTTCGGCCAGCGCCGCGACGTCAGGTTCTGCGCGGCCAAAACGATCGTTGGTGCGCATCACTTTACGTACGTCAAACCACTGCGCCTGCACGTTGCGCTCACGCAGGATCTCGACGAACAGCAAGGTAGACATCAGTTCGCCGTGGCTGACCAGTTCGTCGGTCAGCGCAGTTGAGGTCGCCAGTGACGCCGCTTCAGCCAGCGTGGTGATGTTTTCCAGCAGACGGTCGATCTCTTCACGGATCACGTTTGGATAACGCAGGCGTTCCAGAATATTGAACTGAATTTGACGAATGGCATCGAGTTTTTCGAAGCGCGCGGTTGGCTCCAGCCCTTCAGCCAGTGCGACCAGCAGGTTGGTGATTCCCGCAGAAGCGGAAAGTACCACTACACGGACGTTAGCATCAGAAAGTACTACATCAGCGCTGCGATTCATGGCATCAAAATCCGCCACGCTGGTACCGCCAAATTTGGAGACAACTACATCAGTCATAACTACCTCGTGTCAGGGAATGAATAGAGCGACCATGGCACATAAGGCAGAACAGAAACCGGTGCAGGCGCAAATGCAAATACCGTATTTATAAATAAAATGTGTAGCTTGCACTGTCAACGCTGGGATTATGCGGATTTTTCATGCTGCAACTGCGTTGAGTAACGGTACTAATAACAACGCTAATAACCGCTATACTTTTTAGCCACGTTTGGCGGATGCCCTGGCAATGGCATTAAAACAATCACACTTTTCTGTGACTGGCGTTACAATCGATCTCAGTCACAATTCTCAAAATCAGAAGAGTATTGCTAATGAAAAACATCAATCCAACGCAGACCTCAGCCTGGCAGGCACTACAAAAACACTTTGAAGAAATGAAAGACGTTACTATCGCGGATCTTTTCGCGAAAGATAGCGATCGTTTCACTAAGTTTTCCGCGACGTTTGACGATTTGATGCTGGTGGATTTCTCCAAAAACCGCATCACTGAAGAGACGCTGGCTAAACTGCAGGATCTGGCGAAAGAAACCGATTTGGCGGGTGCCATCAAGTCCATGTTCTCCGGTGAGAAAATCAACCGCACTGAAGACCGTGCCGTGCTGCACGTGGCGCTACGCAACCGTAGCAATACGCCTATCATCGTTGACGGCAAAGATGTCATGCCGGAAGTGAATGCTGTGCTGGAGAAGATGAAATCCTTCTCTGAAGCGATCATCTCCGGAAGCTGGAAAGGCTATACCGGTAAAGCCATCACTGATGTAGTAAACATCGGTATCGGCGGTTCTGACCTCGGCCCGTTCATGGTGACCGAAGCGCTGCGTCCGTACAAAAATCACCTGAACATGCACTTTGTGTCTAACGTCGATGGTACGCACATTGCTGAAGTGCTGAAGAAAGTGAACCCGGAAACCACGCTGTTCCTGGTCGCTTCCAAAACCTTCACCACCCAGGAAACCATGACCAACGCCCACAGCGCGCGCGACTGGTTCCTGGCGACCGCAGGCGACAACAAGCACGTTGCCAAACACTTCGCAGCGCTCTCCACTAACGGTAAAGCGGTTGGCGAGTTTGGTATTGATACTGCCAATATGTTCGAGTTCTGGGACTGGGTTGGCGGTCGTTACTCCCTGTGGTCTGCAATCGGTCTGTCCATCATCCTGTCCGTAGGCTTCGACAACTTTGTTGAGCTGCTCTCCGGCGCGCATGCGATGGACAAACACTTCTCCACCACTCCGGCTGAGAAAAACCTGCCGGTGCTGCTGGCGCTGATCGGTATCTGGTACAACAACTTCTTCGGTGCCGAAACCGAAGCGATTCTGCCGTATGACCAGTATATGCACCGTTTCGCGGCTTACTTCCAGCAGGGCAACATGGAATCCAACGGTAAATACGTTGACCGTAACGGCAATGCGGTGGATTACCAGACTGGCCCAATCATCTGGGGTGAGCCGGGTACTAACGGCCAGCATGCGTTCTACCAGCTGATCCACCAGGGCACCAAAATGGTTCCATGCGATTTCATCGCGCCGGCCATCACCCACAACCCGCTGTCGGATCACCATCCGAAACTGCTGTCTAACTTCTTCGCGCAAACCGAAGCGCTGGCATTCGGTAAATCTCGTGAAGTGGTTGAGCAGGAATACCGCGACCAGGGTAAAGATCCGGCAACGTTGGACCACGTTGTACCGTTCAAAGTGTTCGAAGGTAACCGCCCAACGAACTCCATCCTGCTGCGCGAAATCACGCCGTTCAGCCTGGGTGCGCTGATTGCACTGTACGAACACAAAATCTTCACTCAGGGCGCTATCCTGAACATCTTCACCTTTGACCAGTGGGGCGTTGAGCTGGGCAAACAGCTGGCGAACCGCATTCTGCCAGAGCTGAAAGATGGTTCCGAAGTGAGCAGCCACGACAGTTCTACCAACGGTTTGATTAACCGTTATAAGTCCTGGCGTGCTTGATAGCACACACTTGTAGGCCGGATAAGGCGTTTAGCCGCCTCCGGCATTAATGAAATAAAAAGCCGATATTAATATCGGCTTTTTTATAAGAATGCTCCAGGATATCTACGTTCTAACTTCATACCTTAATTGAGCTTAATCCTAAAATAATTTTATTAATGTTATTCAATTTCTGATGTTTTCGGATTTACCGGATATTGCATTTTAATTTTTATATTTTAATTTATTGATTCATTTGTCTTTGTTGTATTTTTTAATCATTTTTCCTTTCGTTATCTAATTATCCTAAATTCCCGCGTGGCGTAATTTGCACACTTTGGCTTGTGTATACTCGATCTCGCCCGAAATTCTTTTGGGTAAATCTCCATTCATACAATGAAGGGAATTTGTGATGAAAAAAGTTCTGTATGGCCTGTGGGCTATATCTGCGCTTGCGGCGACTTCTGTCTATGCCGCCCCCGTTCAGGTGGGTGAGGCAGCAGGGTCGGCTGCCGCGTCGGTTTCGGCAGGAAGTTCCTCCGCAACCAGCGTGAGCACCGTAAGTTCTGCAGTGGGAGTCGCCCTGGCGGCGACCGGTGGCGGCGATGGTTCTAATACCGGAACTACAACCACCACAACCACCAGTACCCAGTAATAGAGGTACGTTTAATTCTAACCACACTTCGGTGTGGTTATTTTGAATTGCCAAATGTATGTGGGATTTGTAGGCCGGATAAGCGTTGCGCCACCCGGCAATAATGCGGAGAAACGTCGTGAAGCGACCAGCGCTCATAATGGTTTGCCTGTTACTGCAGGCGTGCTCAGCCACCACCGAAGGGTTGGGGCATTCGCTGTGGGATAGCGTGTTTGGTACTCCCGGCGTACAGATGACGGACGATGAAATCCAAAATATGCCCTACGCCAGCCAGTATATGCAGCTAAACGGCGGTCCCCAGTTGTTTGTGGTACTCGCGTTTGCGGAAAACGGACAGCAGAAATGGGTGACTCAGGATCGGGCTATTCTCGTCACGCAGCATGGGCGCATTGTGAAAACGCATCTCGGCGGGGACAACCTAATTGAGGTGAATAATCTGGCGGCAGACCCACTCATCAAACCCAATCAGATAGTCGATGGCGCAACGTGGACCCGCACAATGGGCTGGACTGAACATCAGCAGGTACGCTATGCCACCGCGCGATCGGTTTTCAAATGGGATGGCGCAGACACCATCAAGGTCGGCAGCGATGACACCCCGGTACGGATCCTCGATGAAGAGATAACTACCGATCAAACGCGCTGGCATAACCGCTACTGGATCGACAGTGAAGGGCAGATTCGCCAGTCGGAACAGTATCTTGGCGCGCATTACTTCCCGGTGAAAACCACGCTGATTAAGGCGGCAAAATCATGATCAAACGAGTCGTTATGGCGCTGCTGTTGAGCCTGAGCGCAGCGTCTGTTTTTGCTGCGGGCAGCGTCAAGGTCTTTACCTCCGCCAGCGAAGAGCCAAAAACGCTGACCGGGGCCGAACATCTGCTCGACCTGGTTGGACAGCCGCGGTTGAGTAATAGCTGGTGGCCCGGAGTGGTCATCAGCGAAGAGCGGGCAACGGCGGCGGCAGAACGCCAACAGCAGACATTACTGGCTCGTCTGGCAGCGCTGAGTGCTGAAGAAAGCGGTGACGATGCCGAGGCTATCAACACATTACGCCAGCGGATTCAGGCGCTGAAGGTGACCGGCAGGCAGATGATTAATCTTGACCCGGATGTTGTGCGCGTCAGCGAGCGAGGCAACCCGCCGTTGCAGGGCAATTACACGCTGTGGGTCGGAGCGCAGCCAACGCATATCACGCTGTTTGGCATGCTAAGCCGTCCGGGTAAACAACCGTTTATGCCCGGGCGTGATGTTGCCAGTTATCTCGATGGGCAAAGTCGGCTCAGCGGCGCGGATCGTAGCTTCGCCTGGGTTATCTATCCTGACGGGCGCACGCAAAAAGTACCGGTCGCTTACTGGAACAAACGTCACGTTGAGCCGATGCCCGGCAGCATCATTTATGTCGGACTCTCTGATGCTGTCTGGAGCAGCACCCCGGATGAAATTAATGCCGACATTCTTCGCACCCTGACCCAGCGGATACCCGAATAATGAGAAAAACTTATCTGCTCAGCTTACTGGCGCTGGGCGTAAGCGTTGCCTGCCACGGTGAAACCTGGCCCGCGCCCATTGGACCTTCGCAGTCCGATTTTGGCGGCGTGGGGCTGCTGCAAACCCCAACCGCACGCATGGCGCGCGAGGGCGAAATGAGCCTCAATTACCGCGATAACGATCAGTACCGCTACTACTCTGCGTCGGTGCAGCTCTTCCCGTGGCTGGAAACCACGCTGCGTTATACCGATGTGCGTACCAAAAAATACAGTAGCGTGGAGTCGTTTTCTGGCGATCAGACTTACAAGGATAAAGCTTTTGATCTCAAACTACGGCTATGGGAAGAGAGCTACTGGATGCCGCAGGTGGCGGTTGGCGCGCGAGATATTGGCGGAACTGGCTTGTTCGATGCGGAGTATATTGTGGCGAATAAAGCCTGGGGGCCGTTTGATTTCTCGCTTGGCCTGGGCTGGGGATATCTCGGGACCAGCGGTAACGTCAGCAATCCGTTTTGCTCATACAGCGATAAATTCTGCTATCGCGATAACAGCTACAAGCAGGCCGGTTCTATTGACGGCAGCCAGATGTTCCACGGCCCGGCATCGCTGTTTGGCGGCGTCGAGTATCAGACGCCCTGGCAGCCGTTGCGTCTGAAACTGGAGTATGAGGGAAACAATTACCAGCAGGATTTTGCGGGCAAGTTGGATCAGAAGAGCAAGTTTAACGTCGGCGCTATTTATCGCGTCACCGATTGGGCCGACGTTAACCTCAGCTATGAGCGCGGGAACACCTTTATGTTTGGGGTCACGCTGCGGACTAACTTCAACGATCTGCGGCCAAACTATAACGACAACGCCCGCCCGAAATATCAGCCACAGCCGCAGGATGCCATCCTGCAACACTCGGTGGTGGCGAATCAGCTAACGCTGCTGAAATATAACGCCGGACTGGCCGATCCTAAAATTCAGGTGCAGGGCGATACGCTGTATGTGACCGGTGAACAGGTGAAATACCGTGATTCGCGCGAAGGGATCGAACGTGCCAACCGGATCGTGATGAACGATCTTCCCGATGGGATCCGCACGATCCGTATTACGGAAAATCGTCTTAACTTGCCGCAGGTGACGACCGAAACGGAGGTTTCCAGCCTCAAGCGTCATCTGGAAGGCGAACCGTTGGGCCATGAAACCCAGCTGGCGCAAAAACGCGTTGAGCCCGTGGTGCCGAAAACGACCGAGCAGGGCTGGTATATCGATAAGTCACGCTTCGATTTCCACATCGATCCGGTGCTTAACCAGTCGGTGGGCGGCCCGGAAAACTTCTATATGTATCAGTTGGGCGTGATGGGAACGGCGGATTGGTGGGTTACCGATCACCTGCTGACCACCGGGAGTTTGTTCGCCAACCTCGCCAATAACTATGACAAATTTAACTACACCAACCCGCCGCAGGATTCGCATTTGCCACGAGTGCGTACCCATGTGCGCGAGTATGTGCAAAACGATGTCTACGTGAATAACCTACAGGCCAACTACTTCCAGTCACTCGGAAACGGGTTCTACGGACAGGTTTACGGTGGCTATCTGGAAACCATGTACGGCGGAGCGGGGGCAGAAGTGCTGTATCGTCCGCTGGACAGCAACTGGGCGTTTGGTGTTGATGCCAACTACGTGAAACAGCGTGACTGGCGTAGCGCGCAGGACATGATGAAATTCACCGACTACAGCGTGAAGACCGGGCATTTGACGGCGTACTGGAATCCGTCATTCGCTCAGGATGTACTGGTGAAAGCCAGCATGGGTCAGTATCTGGCGGGAGATAAGGGCGGAACGCTGGAAGTGGCGAAGCGCTTTGACAGTGGCGTTGTGGTAGGCGGCTATGCGACCATCACCGACGCCTCGCCGGATGAGTACGGAGAGGGTGATTTTACCAAAGGGGTGTACGTATCCGTGCCGCTGGATCTGTTCTCGTCAGGCCCGACCCGCAGCCGTGCGGCGATTGGCTGGACGCCGTTAACGCGTGATGGCGGCCAGCAGCTTGGACGTAAGTTTGGTCTGTACGACATGACCAGCGACAGAAGTGAGAACTTCCGGTAATCGAGCCGTTTGCCAGCCGGATGGCGCTACGCTTATCCGGCCTACAAACTGCCTGTACTGCAGGCCGGATAAGGCATTTGCGCCGTCAGCAGGCAAGTTACAGGCGACGCAATAATTTTGCCGGGTTTCCTGCATACACGCCTTTCTCGGTGATCGATTTGGTCACCACGCTCCCCGCACCGATGACCGCGCCATCGCAGATTGTGACCGCCAGAATGGTCGCTCCACTGCCGATTGAGACATCGTTGCCAATCGAAATTCTTCCCCAACTGTTGCGGTCGGCGTTGGGTTTTCCTTCACGAAACATATCGTTGGCGAACATCACGCCATGACCGATAAAACAGCGGGCGCCCAGGGTGACATATTCGCAGATGAAGCTGTGCGACTGAATTTTGCTGCCTGCGCCAATTTGCGTATTACCCTGGATTTCAACAAATGGCCCGACAAAAACGTTGTCACCCAATGTGCAATTGTAGAGATTTGCGGGTTCATAAATTACCACGTTCTCACCGCAGGTAACGTTGCGGACAGCGGATTGTCTTAGCTGCATACTTCATCCTGTGAAATGTGTCGTGACATTCATCATTCCCCGCTGACCTTTCTTGCACAAAACATAAACAAAAAATGTAGATCTCTGTCACATTTTTGCGTTATACATGAACCTCGCCACTGAGTAAGAGGTGCTGTTATGACGTCGCTATCTCGTCCGCGAGTGGAGTTTATCTCCACCATCTTACAGACCGTGTTGAATCTGGGACTGCTGAGTCTGGGCCTGATCCTGGTTGTATTCCTCGGGAAAGAAACGCTGCATCTGGCGGATGTGCTGTTCGCGCCGGAACAAACCAGCAAGTATGAGCTGGTGGAAGGGCTGGTGGTTTACTTCCTCTATTTTGAATTTATCGCGCTGATTGTGAAGTACTTTCAGTCGGGGTTTCACTTTCCGTTGCGCTATTTTGTTTATATCGGGATCACCGCGATTGTGCGGTTGATCATTGTCGATCATAAAGCACCGATGGATGTGCTGATCTATTCCGCGGCGATCCTGCTGCTGGTGATCACCCTGTGGCTGTGTAATTCAAAACGGCTGAAGCGAGAGTAAAAGACAACACGCCGCAATCGGGCTGCGGCGTGTTGCAGGTCAGGATTACTGCGCAGAGGCAGGCTGGGTTTTCTCTGCGGCGGGTTCCCACAGTTCTTCAAGTTCTTCCAGCGTTTTGCCTTTGGTTTCCGGTACAAACTTCCACATAAACAGCGCCGCCAGAATACCCATACAACCGTAAATCCAGTAGGAGAAACCGTTGTGAAAATGGGAAACCAGCCACGAATTTTTGTCCATCATCGGGAAGGTCCAGGAGACGAAATAGTTCGCCAGCCATTGTGCGGCCACCGCAATGGCGAGCGCTTTGCCGCGAATCGCATTGGGGAAGATTTCTGCCAGCAGCACCCAGCAAACCGGTCCCCAGGACATGGCGAATGCGGCGACGTAAAACAGCATCGACAGCAGAGCAACCAGCCCGGAAGCCTGGGTATAAAACGCGGTACCGAGGCTGAACATACCAATGGCCATGCCCAGAGCGCCAATAATCTGCAGCGGTTTGCGACCAAATTTATCCACCGTCATGATCGCCAGCACGGTAAAGCTCAGGTTGATCACGCCAACAATGATGGTCTGTAACAGCGCTACATCGGTGCTGGCTCCCAGCGTTTTAAACACCTCTGGGGCGTAGTAGAGCACGACGTTAATACCGACGAATTGCTGGAAGATAGACAGCATTACGCCGATGACGATAACGCCTGCGCCAAACATCAGCAGGCGACCACCGGTTTTACGACCATGGTCCAGAGACTGATTGATCTCCTGCATGGCCTGGGTGGCGAGGGTGCTGCCCATAATTTTGCGCAGAATACCTTCCGCCTGCTCGTGTCTGCCACGCGCCATCAGCCAGCGCGGGCTTTCTGGTACGGTGTACAGCAGCAGTAAAAACAGCAGGGCGGGAATACTTTCGGACGCAAACATATAGCGCCAGCCATCGGTATTCAACCAGTTAGCGTCGCCAGAACGGGCGATAAAATAGTTAACGCAATACACCAACAATTGACCAAAAATAATGGCGAATTGGTTAAATGACACCAGTTTTCCACGAATATGTGCGGGTGCCAGTTCAGCAATATACATTGGTGAGAGCATTGAGGCTAAACCTACGCCAATACCACCAATGATACGATAAATAACAAATTCGGGAACGTATCCGGCCAAATAAACAGGTACGGAATTATCAGGATTAATCGTCGTAAAGCCTAATTCCGGCCAGGCGGAACCAATACCGGAAATAAAGAACAGCAGAGCCGCGATTTTCAGCGAGTCCCGGCGGCCAAACCGGTTACTGCAATAGCCGCCCAGTGCACCGCCGATGATGCAGCCTATCAACGCACTGGCGACGCAAAAGCCCAACAGCGAGTTGGCGGCGGATTCACTTAAATGTTGTGGCGCGACAAACACGGTATTCAGGGATTCTACCGTTCCGGATATGACCGCAGTGTCGTAGCCGAATAATAGCCCTCCTAACGTTGCCACTAATGTAATCGAAAAAATATAACTGGAATTATATTGAGAGTTCATTCAGACCTGCCTTAGAGGATACAGCTCTTTTGATCAGTGCCGTGATGTTGAATTTAACAGGCAGGGAAGACAATTATCATTTTTTACATTGCAATTACGTTTTGTCTTTTCTGTGATCTTAATTCTGTTTAATTTATCTATATTCAGACGGAAAATAGAATTGCAGTGATGGAGAGCACGAAAGGAAATAATCGTAACAGTGATGCAAAATAACATAAAAAAAGGGCGCTCCGTAGAGCGCCGAATAACAGTCACAGGTTGGGATAACATAAGTTGAGGGTTGCAGTGGCATTGCCCGTTGCCGGGCAGGTACTTCGGTAAAACTTAACCTTTCACACCACCCGCGGTCAGACCGTTGACTAGCCAGCGCTGTGCCAGCAAGAACACCAGAGTGATCGGAATGGCTGAAAGTACAGCCGCGGCGGCAAAGTCGCCCCACAAATAGTTCTGTGGGTTGAGGTACTGCTGCATACCTACCGCAAGGGTATAGCTGTTCACATCACGCAGCAGCAGTGACGCGACCGGTACTTCGGTAATAGCGGCAATGAAAGACAGAATAAACACGACCGCCAGAATCGGAACGGAAAGCGGCAGCAGCACCAGGCGGAATGCCTGCCACGGCGTAGCGCCATCCAGCGCGGCCGCTTCTTCCAGTGAACCGTCGATAGTTTCGAAATAGCCCTTAATCGTCCATACATGCAGCGCAATACCGCCGAGGTAGGCGAAGATCACGCCGCCGTGCGTGTTCAGGCCGATAAACGGAATGTACTGGCCCAGGCGATCAAACAAAGCATACAACGCGACCAGAGACAGCACCGCCGGGAACATCTGGAAAATCAGCATCCCTTTCAGCAGGGTTGCTTTGCCCGGGAAACGCATACGGGCAAAGGCGTAAGCACAGGTAGTGGAAAGCGTCACGATACCGATCGCGGTAATGCTGGCCACTTTCACCGAGTTCCACAGCCATAACAGTACCGGGAACGGCGGTGGTGTCACACGGCCGTCCGCGTGTTCAACGCTAAAGCCCAGCGCCAGTTTCCAGTGTTCCCAGGAGATGTTTTCCGGGATCAGGCTGCCGGTGGCAAAGTTACCTTCGCGCAGCGAGATAGCGATAACCATCAGCAGCGGGAACATGATCGCCGCGATAAAAATCAGCAGCCCTAAGTGCGTTGCGAATAAACGTAACTTTTGTGATTTCGGTTGGACCATAGCCATTGTCGTTATCTCCCTTAATCAAACTTCATACGTGTGGCTTTCAGGTTCACAATCGCCAGCGCACCAACCAGCAGGAAGATCAGCGTGGCAATCGCCGCCGCCAGACCGAAGTCCTGACCACCGCCGCCTTCAAAGGCGATACGGTAGGTGTAGCTTACGAGCAGGTCGGTATAACCGGCTGGTGTGGTGGTACCAAGACGGTCCGGGCCACCGTTGGTCAACAACTGAATCAGCACGAAGTTGTTAAAGTTAAAGGCGAAGCTGGCGATCATCAGCGGCGTCAGCGGCTTAATCAACAGCGGTAGCGTTATCTTAAAGAAGTTCTGGAACGGACCTGCGCCATCCATCGCCGAGGCTTCATACAGGTCGTCAGGAATCGCTTTCAGCAGACCCATGCACAGGATCATCATGTATGGATAACCGAGCCAGGTGTTGACGATAATAATCATCGAACGCGCGGTGGTTGGGTCGCTGAACCAGGCCGGTTTGATGCCAAACAGCGCGCTCAGCATCATGTTGATTTCACCAAAGCTCTGGTTGAATAAGCCCTTGAAAATCAGAATCGAGATAAACGACGGTACGGCATACGGAAGAATCAGCAGGACGCGGTAAATCGCTTTGCCTTTGAGAGACTCCCACTGTACGAGACAGGCCAGCACCATGCCCACGGCAACGGTCAAAATAACGGTCAGTACCGAGAAGACCACCGTCCAGACGAAGATGGCGAAGAACGGTTTCTGGATGCCTTCGTCGGTAAACACGCGGGTGAAGTTATCCCAGCCGATGGCAACGGTGTAGCCCGGGCTGAGTTTTTCGCTACCCCAGCTACCGTCAGCGTTAATCGCCTGATAATAACCAATATCGTTGTTGGCGCGGTATTTTACGCCGCTCTGGCTGTTGGTGAGCGTACCGTCTTCAGCGAGCGTATAGAGTGGCTGCGTGCCGGAAAACTGGCGCAGCGAACTCATGGTAACTTTGCTTTCATCCGGCAGGATGGCGGTCAATTGGGTAAGCGCCTGGCGATTCTGCGTGATGATACGCAGCGTTGCACGTTCGCCTGCCGGCAGCGCCTCGGCTTCTTTCAGTTGCAGTTTCTGCTCGCCGCCAAATTTAAAGGCGTCAGAAAGGTAATTCTTGCCGGTTTCACCGTCGGTGAGGGCCAGTTGCCACTCATCACCCGCCGGATACAGGCCAAAGTTGTAGGTTTTCCCAGCCTGGTACGAACGATCCATCAGGACTTCCTGAGCACGTTCAAATGTCAGCTGGTTGGTACTGCTGTAGTTGGTAAAAGCAATGGCGATTGTACAAATCAGTGGAAACAGGACAAACAGCCCCATACCGGCAACGCCCGGGTAAACATAGCGCCAGGCATAGGCTTTACGGTTAGCGAAAATATACAGGCCAGCAGAGCTTAAAATCAGCGTCATGATGGCAAACAGGTACTCCCCCTGAGCGTACATCAAAACAACAAGGTAACCGACCAGCAGCCCAAGCAGACCCATCACTGACCATTTCAGCGTGTCGCTTTGCCACCAGTGTTTCTTTTTAATGACATCCATGGGGTTCAATCCTCAACAACAATGAAAACCTGTTGGTCAGCGTGCCTGATGGCGCTGCGCTTATCCGGCCTACATACCCTGTAGGCCGGATAAGGCATTTATGCCGCCATCCGGCACGTTCACAACTGCATTACTTGGTGATACGACCCTGCGCGTCTTTCAGTGCGGCATCGACGGTCTGACGGCCGCTGGCTGCGTTGATCACTGCGGTACGAACGGCATACCAGAATGCGGACATCTGTGGGATGTTCGGCATGATTTCGCCTTTCTGGGCGTTATCCATGGTGGCGGCGATACGTGGGTCTTTCGCTAACTGATCCTGGAAGGATTTCAGCGCAACGGCGCCCAGCGGTTTGTCCTTGTTCACTTCATCCAGACCCTGATCGGTCAGCAGGTAGTTTTCGAGGAACTCTTTCGCCAGTTCTTTGTTCGGGCTGGCGGCGTTGATACCGGCGCTCAGAACGCCAACAAACGGTTTAGACGCTTTACCTTTGAAGGTTGGCAGCAGCGTGACGCCGTAGTTGATTTTGCTCTTATCGATGTTGGACCACGCCCACGGACCGTTGATGGTCATCGCGGTATCGCCTTTGTTAAAGGCCGCTTCGGCGATGGAGTAATCGGTATCCGCGTTCATGTGTTTGTTCTTGATCAGATCAACCAGGAAGGTCAGACCCGCTTTCGCGCCAGCGTTATCCACGCCAACATCTTTCACATCGTACTTACCGTTCTCAAACTTGAACGCGTAACCGCCGTCGGCGGCAATCAGCGGCCAGGTGAAGTACGGTTCTTGCAGGTTGAACATCAGCGCGGATTTACCTTTCGCCTTCTGCTCTTTATCCAGTGCAGGAATTTCTTCCCAGGTTTTCGGTGGATTTGGAACGAGGTCTTTGTTGTAAATCAGCGACAGCGCTTCAACCGCGATCGGGTAGGCAATCAGTTTGCCGTTATAGCGTACTGCATCCCAGGTGAACGGATAGAGCTTGTCCTGGAACGCTTTGTCAGGCGTGATTTCAGCCAGCAGGCCAGACTGAGCGTAGCCGCCAAAACGGTCATGTGCCCAGAAGATGATGTCCGGGCCGTCGCCGGTCGCGGCAACCTGCGGGAATTTCTCTTCCAGTTTGTCAGGGTGCTCAATAGTGACTTTGATCCCGGTGTCTTTCTCGAATTTTTTGCCCACTTCAGCGAGGCCGTTATAGCCTTTGTCGCCGTTAATCCAGATAACCAGCTTACCTTCTTCAATCTTGGCGAGAGCCGAGGCGGAAAACATCATCGTCGTTAATGCAGACAATGCGAGGATGCGTGCGCCAGTTTTGATTTTCATAGTTCCCATCCTGTTTGGTGATTTTGCAGAGGTGGCTTAACGGTTACTAGTTTCTTTATACGACAACCTCTTTCCATCCTCCTTACCCCTACGCCCCACCCGCTCTTTATGTGATCTGTGTTACATAAATGTGAGTATTGCGTACTGGCGCACATAAAAACCCACCGATTTTTGCAGGCTGCATCACGAAATTCCTCTGAGGCTGGTGGCCCGGGTCTCAGACGCTGCTCTCTCATCCTCCCGCCTCCTCCCCCATAAAAAAGCCGGGGGGTGGAGGATTCACGCAGTTAAGGGATCGCGCATAGTCAGCCCATCATGAATGTTGCTGTCGATGACAGGTTGTAACGAAGGGAGAAGGGCATGGCGAGCGTACAGCTACGAAATGTAACGAAAGCCTGGGGTGACGTGGTGGTATCGAAAGATATCAATCTCGACATTCACGAAGGGGAATTCGTGGTGTTTGTCGGACCGTCAGGCTGCGGTAAGTCGACCTTGCTGCGTATGATCGCCGGACTTGAAACCATCACCAGTGGTGACCTGTTTATCGGGGAGACCCGGATGAACGACATTCCGCCCGCCGAACGCGGAGTGGGCATGGTCTTTCAGTCCTACGCGTTGTATCCCCATTTGTCTGTCGCGGAGAACATGTCGTTCGGCCTCAAACTGGCCGGAGCGAAAAAAGAGGTGATGAACCAGCGCGTGAATCAGGTTGCGGAAGTTCTGCAACTGGCACACCTGCTGGAGCGTAAACCGAAAGCGCTTTCCGGTGGACAACGTCAGCGTGTGGCGATTGGCCGTACGCTGGTCGCCGAACCGCGCGTATTCCTGCTGGACGAACCACTGTCGAACCTCGACGCCGCTCTGCGCGTGCAGATGCGTATTGAAATCTCCCGCCTGCATAAACGTCTTGGCCGCACGATGATTTACGTCACCCACGATCAGGTCGAAGCGATGACGCTGGCCGACAAAATTGTGGTGCTGGATGCCGGTCGCGTAGCGCAGGTTGGTAAGCCTCTGGAACTGTATCACTACCCGGCTGACCGCTTTGTGGCGGGCTTCATTGGTTCGCCAAAAATGAACTTCCTGCCGGTGAAAGTTACCGCAACGGCGATTGATCAGGTGCAGGTTGAATTACCAAACCGCCAGCAAGTCTGGCTCCCGGTAGACAGCCATGCGGTACAGGTTGGCGCCAACATGTCTTTAGGTATCCGCCCGGAACATCTGCTGCCCAGCGATATCGCCGATGTCACCCTCGAAGGTGAAGTGCAGGTGGTCGAGCAGCTTGGTCACGAAACACAAATTCATATCCAGATCCCCGCCATCCGTCAAAACCTGGTTTACCGCCAGAACGACGTGGTGTTGGTAGAAGAGGGTGCCACATTCGCTATCGGCCTGCCGCCAGAGCGTTGCCATCTGTTCCGTGAGGATGGCACTGCATGTCGTCGGTTGCACCAAGAGCCGGGCGTTTAAGGTCCCCATAAAAAAACGAAACGCAAAACCATTCGCAGTTTTAGAAGGTGGCAGCGTTTAAAGAAAAGCAATGATCTCAGGAGATAGAACGATGATTACTCTGCGCAAACTCCCTCTGGCGGTTGCTGTAGCAGCAGGCATTATGTCTGTTCAGGCAATGGCTGTGGATTTCCATGGTTATGCTCGTTCCGGCATTGGCTGGACAGGTAGCGGCGGTGAACAACAATGTTTCCAGGCAACAGGTGCACAAAGTAAATACCGTCTTGGTAACGAATGTGAAACCTATGCGGAAATTAAATTAGGTCAGGAAGTGTGGAAAGAGGGCGATAAGAGCTTCTACTTCGACACCAACGTCGCTTACTCCGTAGCACAGCAGAATGACTGGGAAGGGACTGACCCAGCCTTCCGTGAAGCCAACGTGCAGGGTAAAAACCTGATTGAATGGCTGCCAGGCTCTACTATCTGGGCCGGTAAGCGCTTCTACCAACGTCATGACGTCCACATGATCGACTTCTACTACTGGGATATTTCAGGTCCTGGTGCTGGTATTGAAAACATCGATCTGGGCTTCGGTAAACTATCTCTGGCAGCAACCCGTTCTCAGGAAGCGGGCGGTTCATACGCGTTCAGCAGCCAGAATATCTATGACCGTACCAAAGACACCGCGAACGATGTATTTGACGTTCGTTTAGCGCAGATGGCTACTAACCCGGATGGTATGTTGGAGCTGGGCGTCGACTACGGTCGTGCTAACACCACCGACGACTACAGCCTGGCAGACGGCGCATCTAAAGACGGTTGGATGTTCACCGCTGAACATACCCAGAGCATGCTGAAGGGCTACAACAAGTTTGTGGTTCAGTACGCGACAGATTCTATGACCACTCAGGGCAAAGGCCTGTCTCAAGGTTCCTACGGCTCATCTAGCATTACTATTGATGGCGTGAACTATGCCAACAATGTTGTGAATAACAACGGTAGCCTGGTGCGCGTACTTGACCACGGTGCTATCTCTCTGGGCGACAAGTGGGACCTGATGTACGTCGGTATGTATCAGAATATCGATATGGATAACGACCTGGGGACCGAATGGTACACCGTCGGTATTCGTCCGATGTACAAATGGACGCCGATCATGAGCACCCTGATGGAAGTCGGCTACGACAACGTCAAATCTCAACAGACTGGCGATCGCAACAGCCAATACAAAATCACCCTGGCGCAACAGTGGCAGGCAGGCGACAGCATCTGGTCTCGTCCGGCAATCCGCGTCTTTGCAACCTATGCAAAATGGGATGAAGAGTGGGGCTACGTTAAAAATGGTAACAACGTATCTAAATACGCAGCTGCAACAAACTCTGGTATCAGCACCACCAGCCGTGGCGACAGCGATGAGTGGTCCTTCGGTGCTCAGATGGAAATCTGGTGGTAATTCAGCACTAACCTGACGTAAAGACCGAAAGAGGGGCGCAAGCCCCTCTTGATTACGGTTTAGCGCGCTATTGCCTGGCCACCGCTGAACCCATGCTATCTGAGGTGATAACAATGAAAATGAAGAAAAGTCTCGTTGCCCTTTGTTTATCTGCAGGGTTATTTGCCAGTGCGCCTGGCATCAGCCTGGCCGATGTAAATATTGTTCCGCAGAACACCACCGCGGCCCCAACAATCCCCACTGCTGCGCTGCAACAGTTAACCTGGACGCCGGTTGATCAATCTAAAACTCAGTCCACACAGCTTGCCAATGCAGGTCAGCGTTTAGATGTTGCTGGTATTACTGGCCCTGTAGCGGCCTATAGCGTACCGGCGAACATTGGCGAACTGACCCTGACGCTGTCCAGTGAAGTCAACAAACAAACCAGCGTATTTGCGCCAAACGTCTTAATTCTTGACCAAAACATGACGCCATCTGCGTTCTTCCCCAGCAGCTATTTCACCTACCAGGAGCCCGGCGTGATGAGTGCCGATCGTCTGGAAGGCGTAATGCGTCTGACGCCAGCGCTGGGCCAGCAAAAACTGTATGTTCTGGTCTTTACCACAGATAAAGATCTCCAGCAGACCACGACCCTGCTCGACCCGGCAAAAGCCTATGCCAAGGGGGTAGGTAACGCTGTTCCTGATATCCCTGACCCGATCGCGCGTCATACCACCGATGGTCTGCTGAAACTGAAAGTTAAAACCAGCTCCTCCTCCAGCGTGCTGGTCGGGCCGCTGTTTGGTTCTTCCGGCCCTGGCCCTGTTACGGTTGGTAATACCGCCGCGCCTGCAGTGGCTTACGCGGCTCCGGCGGCAGCCGTTGCTGCTCCGGCACCACAACCCGTGAAGAAAAGCGAGCCAATGCTGAACGACACGGAAAGCTATTTTAATCAGGCGATTAAGGATGCCGTGGCGAAAGGCGATGTTGATAAAGCGCTGAAGCTGCTTGATGAAGCGGAACGTCTGGGATCCAAATCTGCCCGATCCACCTTTATCAGCAGTGTAAAAGGCAAGGGGTAAACATCTCCCCACATTGTTGATTTTGCAACAACTGGTGCGTCTCCTGGCGCACCTTTTTTTATCCTTCGGTGCTAATTGTTACACTTATGTTGCCCTACCGATCACTTAATCGTGTTTGCTCACCCCGTAATGCCTTTTCTGCGATACAATGCCTTCAGGTTATAAATCGGAGAGTAAGGCATGCCACACCCTGCGTTAACGCAACTGCGTGCGCTGCGTTATTTTGATGCGATCCCGGCGCTGGACGCCCAACTGCTCGACTGGTTGTTATTGGAAGATTCTATGACCAAACGTTTTGAGCAGCAGGGGAAAAAGGTCACCGTAACGTTGATTCGCGAAGAATTCGTTGGGCAAAATGAGGTGGCTGAAGAACTGACGCTGCTGCCTAAAGAGTCTCGTTATTGGTTACGTGAAATCCTGTTATGCGCGGATGGTGAACCCTGGCTTGCCGGACGGACTGTGGTGCCTGAATCAACCTTGTGCGGCCCTGAACTGGCCTTACAGAACCTGGGGAAAACCCCGCTCGGACGCTACCTGTTTACGTCATCGACATTGACCCGAGATTTTATTGAGATTGGCCGCGATGCAGCGCTGTGGGGGCGTCGTTCCCGCCTGCGGCTGAGCGGTAAGCCACTGATGCTTACCGAGCTTTTTCTGCCTGCGTCGCCGTTGTACTGAGAGGAAGATAAAGATGGAGTGGAGTCTGACGCAGAATAAGCTGCTGGCGTTTCACCGCTTGATGCGTACGGATAAGCCAATCGGCGCCTTACTGCTGCTCTGGCCTACGCTGTGGGCTCTGTGGGTGGCGACCCCAGGCATGCCGCAACTGTGGATCCTGGCGGTTTTTGTCGCTGGCGTTTGGTTAATGCGCGCCGCCGGATGCGTGGTGAATGATTATGCCGACAGGAAATTTGACGGGCACGTCAAACGCACCGCGAATCGACCGCTGCCGAGCGGGGCTGTCACCGAGAAAGAAGCCCGAACGCTGTTTGTGGTACTGGTGCTGCTGGCCTTCCTGCTGGTTTTGACCCTCAACACGATGACCATTTTGTTGTCCGTTGCGGCATTAGCATTAGCGTGGGTTTACCCGTTTATGAAGCGCTATACGCATCTGCCGCAGGTGGTGCTGGGGGCGGCGTTTGGCTGGTCGATCCCGATGGCGTTCGCCGCCGTGAGTGAATCCGTACCGCTGAGTTGCTGGCTGATGTTCCTTGCGAATATTCTCTGGGCGGTGGCCTATGATACGCAGTACGCCATGGTTGACCGGGATGATGACCTGAAGATCGGCATTAAATCGACCGCGATCCTGTTCGGTCAGAACGACAAGCTGATTATTGGTATTTTGCAGGTAGGCGTGCTGGTGCTGATGGCGCTGGTGGGCTGGTTAAACGGGTTGGGACTGGGCTATTACTGGTCTCTGTTGGTGGCGGGCGCGCTGTTTGTCTATCAGCAGAAACTGATCGTCAACCGTGAACGTGATGCCTGCTTTAAAGCGTTTATGAACAATAACTACGTCGGTCTGGTGCTGTTCTTAGGTCTGGCAATGAGCTACTGGCATTTTTGATTTTGGCATAGCCTGCAAAATAAAAAACCGGTCATTCCGACCGGTTTTTTTATGCTTACTCGCCCTGAGTGGCGCTCTCGATGGTCAGACGCACATCTGACGTGACCAGTTCGGCCAGCATCTGATAGATCTTCATCGTCTCTTCCGGTTCGGCATCTCCGGTATCGCTGATGAATCCCTCGTCACGCAGCGTCAGCACCAGAGAGCTGAACACGGCTTTATCGAAGAATTCCGGCGCGTTAATGCCGTGCAGCACTGAGAGGCGTTGCGCCACGGTGCGGCTTTCTTTCTCCAGCGTGCCACGGTTGATGGACGGGTTCGCGCTCAGCAACCAGAAGGTAATGGCGTAGCGCTGCAACGTCTCGCGAGCACCTGCCGCCAGCAGCTGTAGCGTGCGGGAGCGGGCTGGATTGATATGCAGTTCGTCATCGGTCAGGGTGATGAGTCCCTGGCGCTGCATTTCGCTGGCCAGTTCGTCAATCACCCCGGCAAGCTCATCACGCTCCCAGCGTAAGAACAGCTCCGCTTTTAACATCGGGTACAGCGCATCAATATGCTGCTGCAACGCGGCGCGTGAAATACGACGATGCTGAGTCACAATGGCTGCCATCAACGAAGGCAGAACCAGCATATGCGCAATGTTATTGCGGTAGTAGGTCATCAATACCGCCTGCTCGCGCGGCAGAATAATGATGTCACCGATAGTGTCTTTCTCGACCTCAAACTTGTTCATCTGCAAGGCGTGGTCGATCAGTTCACTGGCGCTCTGTGCCGGCACCGTCGAATCCGCAGCATACGGCACGTTGCGCAGCAGGCTCAGGTAGCAGTCGAGTTGTTCGGTCAGCTGTTCACGGGTCAGAGAGCGCTGGCGAGATGCCAGTAAAGCAGTACAGCACAGGTTCATGGCGTTGGCCGCGCCTGCGTTGTTAATGCGCACCATCAAATCGGCGGCAATGTTATTCACCGTCGGCGTCAGCCAGGCCGGGCGGATAGACTCGATAGGGTCAATAGATTCACGCCACTCCGGCACATGCTGGTTGAGGTAAGTCATCAATGGCATTGGTTCACCAAAGTTGACGTAGCCCTGACCCAGATTACGCAGCTTGCTTAAGCCACGCAGCATTTGCGGCAGACTTTCTTTCTCTTTCGTCGCGCCACGCAGCTCTTTTGCGTAGGTGCCCACTTCCATTACGTGCTCATAGCCGATGTAGATCGGAACGAGAGTAATCGGACGTGTACCGCCGCGCAGCATCGCCTGAATAGTCATCGACAGCGTGCCGGTTTTCGGGTCGAGCAGACGACCGGTACGTGAACGGCCCCCTTCGACAAAGTACTCAACCGAGTAACCGCGGCTGAACAGCTCGCCCAGGTATTCACGGAATACGGTGGAATAGAGCTTGTTGCCCTTGAAGGTACGACGAATAAAGAACGCGCCCAGACGGCGGAAAATCGGACCCGCGGGCCAGAAGTTCAGGTTGATACCGGCTGCGATGTGCGGCGGCACCAGACCCTGATGGTACAGAACGTACGACAGCAGCATATAGTCCATATGGCTGCGGTGGCACGGAACGTACACGATTTCATGCCCATCGTGCGCCAACTGGCGTACACGTTCAGCATTATGAACGTTAATCCCCTGATACAGACGGTTCCAGGTAAAGCCCAGAATACGGTCCGTCAGACGAATCATTTCGTAGGAGAAGTTGGCGGCAATCTCTTCCATCAGCGCAATGGCATTTTGCTGCGCTTTTTCGTGGGAGATTTTTTTACTGCGCGCTTCATCTTCTACCGCACGAGCGATCGCTTTTGAAGCTAACAGCTTATTAAACAGATCCTGGCGGGCAGGGAGGCGCGGGCCGACAGCGGCCAGGCGCTGGCGAGCAAAGTGCATACGCGCCACGCGTGCCAGCTTCTGAGCGATGATCTTATCCGTACCGTGTTCATCCGCCATACGGCGCAGAGAGACCGACGGGGAGAAGCGGACAAAACTGTCGCGACCCAACCAGGACACCGCAAAGAATTTCTGTACGCCGTTTAGCATACGTAACGGCGGATTGACCTCGCCTTTTTCACGCCCTGGCGCACGGCCAAACATCACCGAAACTGGCACCATCTGCACATCCAGATCCGGATTGCTGCGATGCAAGTCGAGATAGTTGTGGAACAGCTTGATGGACTCTTCTTTCGGCGTGTAATAGGTGAATACACGCGGACCGCCGTGAATAAACACGTAGCGCGGTAACAGCGTTCCGTCTATCTCTAGTGGTTCCAGGGGATCGGGGAGGTCGTGCACCAGACATTGGGCACGCAGCGTCAGCAAGTCTGCTTTCGAATTGTACGGTAGGACGTACATAATGGGACGCGAAGTATCGAGTCCCAATTCCGGAGCAGGTTCTGCTGGAATAGACTTGCTTTTTACCAGGACGCTTAATGGTAAATTCAGTAATTTGTAGTAAATTCGTGGCCAGCCGGACATAAACGATGTAAAGCCTCTGGTTAATAATGCAAATGCGCTGCAAGGATATCAGAAAGTTTAGTGAATTTCTGTGGTATCCGGTCATACTTCGCGCTGCTTTGCCACACCCTGAACAAACGGGGTAACGTTACAATGACATTGACGCTAATAATGTAAAAAGGTTCTTTTTGATGGCCAATAATACCACTGGATTCACCCGAATTATCAAAGCTGCAGGTTATTCCTGGAAAGGTTTTCGCGCCGCATGGATTAATGAGGCGGCATTCCGTCAGGAAAGTGTTGCCGTCCTGCTGGGCGTCGCCATCGCCTGCTGGCTGGATGTTGATGCAATTACCCGCGTGTTGTTGATTGGTTCTGTGATGCTGGTGATGATCGTTGAAATCCTCAACAGTGCGATTGAAGCGGTGGTTGATCGTATTGGTTCTGAGTACCACGAACTTTCCGGTCGGGCGAAAGATATGGGGTCGGCGGCGGTATTGCTGTCTATTTTTGTCGCTCTAATCACCTGGGGCATCCTGTTGTGGTCGCATTTGCGATAAGGCTTCCACAACTGCATAAATCTCCTGTTTTTTGTGCAGTTTGCGGTTCCAAATTCGCCTTTAGCTGTATATACTCACAGCATAACTGTATATACACCCAGGGGGCGGAATGAAAGCGTTAACGGCCAGGCAACAAGAGGTGTTTGATCTCATTAGAGATCACATCAGCCAGACAGGTATGCCACCGACGCGTGCGGAGATCGCGCAGCGTTTGGGGTTCCGTTCCCCAAACGCAGCTGAAGAACACCTGAAAGCGCTGGCGCGTAAAGGTGTGCTGGAAATTGTATCCGGTGCATCGCGCGGTATTCGACTGTTGCAGGAAGAAGAAGAAGGGTTACCGCTTGTTGGTCGCGTGGCAGCCGGTGAGCCACTTCTGGCGCAGCAGCACATTGAAGGCCACTATCAGGTCGATCCTTCACTGTTCAAACCGAACGCCGATTTTCTGCTGCGCGTTAGCGGTATGTCGATGAAAGATATCGGGATTATGGACGGTGACTTACTCGCTGTGCATAAAACCCAGGACGTGCGTAACGGCCAGGTTGTTGTTGCCCGTATTGATGATGAAGTTACGGTTAAGCGTCTGAAAAAGCAGGGAAACAAGGTTGAACTCCTGCCAGAAAACAGCGAATTCAAACCTATCGTTGTCGACCTGCGCGAACAAAACTTCACTATTGAAGGGCTGGCAGTAGGCGTCATCCGTAACGGTGAATGGCTGTAATTTTCTGTTGAATCCCTGTAGGCCGGATAAGACGATGACGTCGCCATCCGGCAACGTGCCCGGTAGCGCTGCGCTTGCCGGGCCTGCATCACATTATCCAGTACGTCTAACTTCTTCTCAGGCCCTCCTGTATGCCTTTCTTTACCTCTTCTGATAAAGCACTCTGGCACCTCGCCTTACCCATGATCTTTTCCAATATCACCGTTCCCCTGCTGGGACTGGTGGATACCGCGGTGATTGGTCATCTGGATAGTCCGGTCTATCTTGGCGGTGTTGCGGTTGGTGCTACGGCAACCAGTTTTCTTTTTATGCTGCTGCTTTTTTTGCGCATGAGCACCACCGGTCTTACCGCCCAGGCATTTGGTGCGAAAAATCCGCAGGCGCTGGCGCGCGCACTGGTGCAGCCGCTCATGCTGGCGCTGGGAGCAGGGTTGCTTATCGCACTTTTTCGTACGCCGATTATCGATCTGGCTCTGCACATTGTTGGCGGAAGTGAAGCGGTACTGGAGCAGGCCCGACGTTTCCTCGAAATTCGCTGGTTAAGCGCACCCGCCTCGCTGGCGAATCTGGTGCTGCTCGGCTGGCTGCTTGGCGTTCAGTATGCGCGTGCGCCGGTTATCTTGTTGATTGTCGGTAATATTCTCAACATTGTGCTCGATATATGGCTGGTGATGGGCCTGCATATGAACGTGCAAGGTGCGGCACTGGCAACGGTGATTGCTGAATATGCCACCTTGCTGATCGGCCTGATGATGGTGCGCAAAGTCCTGCATATGCGCGGAATTTCGCTGGCAATGCTGAAGCAGGCGTGGCGTGGCAACTTCCGCCGTTTGCTGGCGCTTAACCGTGACATCATGTTGCGCTCGCTACTGCTGCAGCTCTGTTTTGGCGCAATCACGGTGCTGGGTGCGCGTCTGGGAGGCGATATCATTGCGGTTAATGCCGTTCTGATGACCCTGTTAACCTTTACCGCCTACGCGCTGGATGGATTTGCCTATGCCGTGGAAGCGCATTCGGGCCAGGCCTATGGGGCGCGAGACGGTAGCCAGTTGCTGGACGTCTGGCGGGCGGCCTGCCGACAGTCCGGTATTGTGGCTATTTTGTTTTCGCTGGTTTATGCCCTGTTTGGCGAGCAGATTGTTGCGCTGCTGACCTCGCTGCCGCAGATCCAACAGCTGGCCGATCGCTATCTTTTCTGGCAGGTGGTGTTACCGCTGGTGGGTGTCTGGTGTTATCTGCTCGACGGAATGTTTATTGGCGCGACGCGCGCGGCAGAAATGCGCAACAGTATGGCCGTTGCTGCCACAGGATTCGCATTAACGCTGCTGACTTTGCCGTGGCTGGGAAACCATGGCTTGTGGTTGGCGTTAACCGTTTTCCTGGCGTTGCGCGGGCTTTCACTGGCCTTTATCTGGCGACGTCACTGGCGTAATGGAACCTGGTTTGCCTGAGCGGGATGGTTAAAAATTCCGAATAGTAAATAAAACCCAGAATCACTGACTACACTTATTCTCACGTCCAGCAAAAACAGCATGTGTCTGGACATGGCACTCTCGCTATTCACAACCTAACGATGAGGACTTGATGATGAATAAAGACGAAGTCGGCGGCAACTGGAAGCAGTTTAAAGGTAAAGTGAAAGAGCAATGGGGCAAACTGACCGATGATGATATGACGGTCATTGAAGGTAAACGTGACCAACTGGTCGGTAAAGTCCAGGAGCGTTACGGTTACGCGAAAGATCAGGCGGAGAAAGAAGTTAACGATTGGGAAAAACGTAATGATTACCGCTGGTAATTAACCCTTCCCTCCTGAGAGTACAAGGATGTACGCTCTCCCGCTTACCTAGCGCCCAACTTTCTTCTTCACCTGAATCGTATGGTCATGCTGGCACTCGCCAGGATGGCGGCAAGATTCAACTTCCACACAGGCCGGGCACAGCCCGTGGGCTTCAATAACGTTATGCCGCAGTGCAAAGCCCATTTTTGCTGCTAGTGTATGCATGATGTCTTCCACGCCTTCCGCACACTCTTCTTTTACCACGCCACAGCGGTCGCAAATGAACATTGCTGAACTGTGGGTTGGCTGATCGAACAGATGACAAAGCACATAGCTGTTGGTGGATTCCACCTTGTGCACGAAACCTTGTTCCAGCAGAAAATCGAGCGCACGATATACGGTAGGTGGTTTAGCCTGTGGCTCAGTTTCCCGCAACAGGTCGAGCAGGTCATAGGCGCTGATCGCACCTTCCTGCAGGCTCATCAGGCGCAGTACTTCGAGGCGTTGTGGCGTAAGCCGCACGTTGCGTTGCGCGCAGAGTTTTTCAGCTTGAGCCAATAACTCTTGCGTAGTGGTTTTGTCCATTTGGCGCCTCGATTTGCGTGGAAGGTTAATCCCTTACTTTAACATGTTCTGCTTAAAACGCCGAGATCCACCGTGGTGTGCTATACCTGACGCATCGCAATACTGGAAAATAACCATGAAAAGACCCGATTGTATTCGCCACTGGCGTGAGGTTGAGGGGGCTGATGACTCCACTTATCCTGACAGCGATGAGCTATTTGCTATTGGCGCGCCGCTTGCCCGCAAGTTGGGGTTAGGACGACTCGGCATTCATCATGAACGCCTGCCGCCGGGTCGGCGCACGTCGTACCCGCACGCCGAAAGCGATGAGGAAGAATTTATCTACGTGCTGGAAGGTTATCCTGAGGCCTGGATTAACGGGTATTTATGGAAGCTGGAACCGGGCGACAGCGTCGGTTTCCCGGCAGGTACAGGCGTGTGCCATACCTTTATCAATAACACCAGTGAAGAGGTGCGCCTGTTAGTCGTGGGTGAGGCGAACAAAAAATACAACCGCATTTATTATCCGCTTAACCCGGTCTATGCCGCTACACGTGAGGATCGCTGGGTCGACCATCCGCCGCAGTTTTTTGGATCTCACGACGGAAAACCGGGGCGTAAATAGCGTTTGTTTAGGGTCAGGGGGAGTGAGCCGTGAGGATGTGGCTCACTATCGTAACGGTCTATGCTATAGTAGCGCCCCTTTTTTAACCGGATGCTTGAATATTCGCCATGCTGCCTGAATCTCAGTCTACCGCTTTTCCCGCTCATCGTTTTTCTATCGCGCCGATGCTCGACTGGACGGACAGACACTGCCGCTACTTTTTGCGCTTACTGTCCAGCCAGACGCTGCTCTATACGGAGATGGTAACCACTGGGGCAATCATTCATGGTAAAGGCGATTATCTGGCGTATAGCGAAGAAGAACATCCGGTCGCATTGCAACTGGGCGGGAGCGATCCTGCGGCGCTGGCGCAGTGCGCAAAGCTCGCTGAACAGCGGGGCTACGACGAAATTAACCTCAACGTGGGTTGTCCTTCCGACCGCGTACAGAATGGTATGTTTGGCGCCTGCCTGATGGGGAATGCGCAACTGGTCGCCGATTGCATCAAAGCAATGCGCGACGTGGTGTCGATTCCGGTAACGGTGAAAACTCGTATCGGCATTGATGACCAGGACAGCTACGAATTCCTCTGCGATTTCATCAACACGGTATCTGGCAAAGGCGAATGTGAGATGTTTATCATTCACGCCCGCAAGGCCTGGCTGTCCGGGTTAAGCCCGAAAGAAAACCGCGAAATTCCACCGCTGGATTATGACCGTGTTTATCAGTTAAAGCGTGATTTTCCGCATCTGACGATGTCGATCAACGGCGGCATTAAATCGTTGGAAGAAGCGAAAATTCATCTGCAACATATGGATGGCGTGATGGTGGGGCGTGAGGCGTATCAAAACCCAGGCATTCTGGCGTCCGTTGACCGCGAGATTTTTGCAGCTACCACCGAAGATACCGATCCAGTCGCCGTGGTGCGTGCCATGTACCCGTATATTGAGCGTGAACTGAGTAAGGGAACCTATTTGGGACATGTGACACGCCATATGTTGGGGCTGTTTCAGGGCATCCCTGGTGCCCGTCAGTGGCGTCGCTATCTGAGCGAGAATGCACATAAAGCCGGGGCAGATATTAACGTTCTGGAGCATGCGCTGAAGCTGGTGGCAGACAAGCGTTAAGTTTTCACCAAAAGTTAGTTAATTTCACCACGCCCTGCGCTTTGTCGCGGGGCGTTTTCTTTATAAATCAACGCATTATTTTTGGCATGTTTCTTGTAAAGCAATGGAGAGAATTTCATTTCGGGAGAGAGCCATGCTGGAACTACTTTTTGTGATTGGATTTTTTATCATGCTGATGGTCACCGGCGTATCTTTGCTGGGCGTTCTGGCCGCATTGGTCGTAGCCACCGCCGTGATGTTTCTGGGCGGACTATTTGCCTTGATGATTAAACTGTTGCCCTGGCTGCTACTGGCTGTTGCTGTGGTGTGGGTGATCAAGGCGATAAAAGCGCCAAAAGTCCCACAGTATCAGCGCAATAACCGCCGGTTTTACTAAGGTATTGAGCGGTACGTCACAACCTGCAACATTGCCTTTAGAACCAAATAGGAATTGATTATCAAATCTGTCACTATTGCCAGGTTAACGAATTCATCGAGCTGTACCCTACATACAGCCGAACTAAAAAAAGAAAGGGCTTCCTGCGGGAAGCCCTAATTCTTTCTTTCCCCGTCATCTTAAGGAATTAGCAAACTCGATCCCTGCGTGGCGCGGCTTTCCAGTACTTCATGAGCACGCTGTGCATCGTGCAGTGCGAACGTTTGACCAGGCGCGACATCCACTTTGATCACTCCGCTGGCAATCAGCGAGAAAAGCTCATTGCTGGCTTCGGTTAATTCGCGGTGATTGGTGATGTAACCCTGTAGAGAAGGACGGGTCACGTATAGCGAACCTTTCTGGTTCAGAATGCCTAAGTTCACGCCAGTAACCGGCCCGGAAGCATTACCAAAGCTGACCATTAATCCCCGGCGCTGTAAACAATCCAGCGAGGCTTCCCAGGTATCTTTCCCCACCGAGTCATACACCACCCGCACTTTTTTACCGCCAGTTACCTCTTTCACTCGCTCAACAATGCTCTCTTCACGATAGTTAATGACCTGCCATGCGCCAGCCTGCAGCGCAATTTGCGCTTTTTGCGCACTGCCGACGGTACCTATCAGCTTCGCACCCAATGCTTTTGCCCACTGGCAGGCAATCATGCCGACGCCGCCCGCAGCCGCATGGAACAAAAACGGCTCATCAGGTTGAATTTCATAGGTTTTACGTAACAGATAAAAAACGGTTAGCCCTTTAAGAAACGAGGCGGCAGCTTGTTCAAACGAGATAGCGTTAGGCAGGATGGCGGCTTTATCGGCCGGAACGTTATGCACTGAGCTGTAGGCGCCAAGAGCAGACTGGGCGTACACCACGCGATCGCCAGCTTTAATGTGTGTCACTTTGCTGCCAACTTTGCTGACTACGCCGGCGGCTTCGGTACCCAGCCCGCTGGGCAGGGAAGGCGGTGGATAAAGACCACTGCGGATGTAGGTGTCGATATAGTTGATCCCAATCGCTTTGTTCTCGACCTGGATTTCGTTTTCCGCCGGGTCTACGGGCGTAAACTCCACCGCCTTGAGTACATCAGGGCCACCATGCTTGTGAAATTCAATACGTGTTGCCATGCTTCCTCCAAAAGAAATGTGGTAATCTTTCGACCCAATCATTATCTCGGTAACTCCATTCACTATGGCAGGAAATAAACCCTTCAACAAACAACAGACTGATGCTCGTGAGAGCGATCCCCAGGTCGCCGGGCTGAAAGTACCGCCGCACTCGATTGAAGCGGAACAGTCGGTGTTGGGCGGTTTAATGCTGGATAACGAACGCTGGGACGATGTCGCCGAGCGTGTGGTGGCGGAAGATTTTTATACCCGTCCGCACCGGCATATCTTCACGGAAATGCATCGCCTGCAGGAGATGGGAAAACCCATCGATCTGATCACACTGGCAGAGTCGCTGGAAGTTCAGGGACAACTGGACAGCGTCGGCGGTTTTGCTTACTTGGCTGAGTTGTCTAAAAACACGCCAAGTGCGGCGAATATTAGCGCTTATGCGGATATCGTCCGCGAACGCGCCGTTGTTCGTGACATGATTTCAGTTGCAAACGAAATCGCGGAAGCCGGTTTTGATCCGCAAGGACGCTCCAGTGAAGATCTGTTGGACCTTGCAGAATCCCGTGTCTTTAAAATCGCGGAAAGCCGCGCTAATAAAGACGAAGGCCCGAAAAATATTACTGACGTGCTCGACGCCACCGTCGCGCGTATCGAGCAGCTGTTCCAGCAACCGCACGACGGCGTCACCGGGGTGAACACCGGTTATGACGACCTCAATAAAAAGACTGCTGGTTTGCAGCCGTCAGACTTAATTATTGTCGCCGCGCGTCCGTCGATGGGTAAAACGACATTTGCAATGAACCTCGTCGAAAACGCGGCGATGTTGCAGGATAAGCCGGTTCTTATCTTTAGTCTTGAAATGCCCTCAGAACAGATCATGATGCGTTCCCTGGCCTCGCTCTCACGCGTAGACCAAACTAAAATCCGTACCGGTCAACTGGATGATGAGGACTGGGCGCGAATTTCCGGAACAATGGGTATTTTGCTGGAGAAACGAAACATCTATATTGATGACTCTTCCGGCCTGACGCCAACGGAAGTGCGTTCGCGTGCCCGTCGTATCGCCCGTGAACACGGCGGTATCGGACTTATCATGATCGACTACCTGCAGCTGATGCGCGTGCCGTCGCTTTCCGACAACCGTACGCTGGAAATTGCTGAAATTTCCCGCTCGCTGAAAGCGTTAGCGAAAGAACTGCATGTACCGGTGGTGGCGCTGTCGCAGCTTAACCGCTCTCTGGAACAACGTGCCGACAAGCGTCCGGTCAACTCGGATCTGCGTGAGTCTGGCTCCATCGAGCAGGATGCCGACTTAATCATGTTTATCTATCGTGATGAGGTTTATCACGAAAACAGCGACCTGAAAGGGATCGCAGAAATCATTATTGGTAAGCAACGTAACGGCCCGATCGGTACGGTGCGCCTGACGTTTAACGGTCAGTGGTCGCGCTTCGATAACTATGCGGGCCCACAATACGACGACGAATAAATCTCCGTCATCCTTCATGCTGCAGATGCGTTGACTACGCCCGTTCACCCCGGTCACTTAGTTTACTAAGCTCCCGGGGATTCTCTGGCTTGTCGCGTGACTCGGACTGCGTCCTCGCCCCTTCGGGGCCAGCGCAGGCGCTGTTCAAAAACGCCAAAGCGTTTTTGTCCTGCAACACGAATGATTTAGGAAATTCTTTTATTAAGGAATACAAATGCAAGCGGCAACTGTAGTCATTAACCGCCGCGCTCTGCGACACAACCTGCAACGTCTGCGTGAACTGGCTCCAGCCAGCAAACTGGTTGCGGTCGTGAAAGCGAACGCCTACGGCCATGGTCTGTTAGAGACCGCGCGAACGCTCCCCGATGCGGACGCTTTTGGTGTCGCTCGTCTTGAAGAAGCCCTGCGCTTGCGAGCGGGAGGGATCACGCAGCCCATCCTGCTGCTGGAGGGATTTTTTGATGCCTCCGATCTGCCGACTATTTCCGCGCAGCGCCTGCATACTGCCGTCCACAACCAGGAGCAGCTCGAAGCCCTGGAAGCCGCTAAACTGGCTGAACCCGTTACCGTCTGGATGAAGCTCGATACCGGTATGCATCGCCTGGGCGTACGCCCTGAGCAGGCCGAGGCGTTTTATCAGCGCTTAACACAGTGTGAAAACGTGCGTCAGCCGGTCAATATCGTCAGCCACTTTGCTCGTGCGGACGAGCCTGAGTGTGGCGCGACCGAAAAACAGCTCGATATCTTCAACAGTTTTTGTGAAGGCAAACCGGGGCAGCGTTCGATTGCCGCGTCGGGTGGTATTTTGCTGTGGCCGCAGTCTCACTTCGACTGGGCGCGTCCGGGGCTGATTCTGTATGGCGTATCGCCACTGGAAAATCACTCCATCGGTACTGATTTTGGCTGCCAGCCGGTAATGTCGCTGACCTCAAGCCTGATTGCGGTGCGTGAGCACAAAGCGGGCGAGCCGGTTGGTTATGGGGGAACCTGGCTGAGTGAGCGTGACACGCGTCTTGGCGTGGTAGCGATGGGCTATGGCGATGGTTACCCGCGCGCAGCGCCTTCGGGGACGCCGGTACTGGTCAATGGCCGTGAAGTGCCGATCGTCGGTCGCGTCGCGATGGATATGATTTGCGTCGATTTAGGCCCCGAAGCGCAGGATAAAGCCGGTGATTCGGTGATTCTGTGGGGCGAGGGCTTGCCCGTTGAACGCATTGCTGAAATGACGAAAGTAAGTGCTTACGAACTTATTACGCGCCTGACCTCAAGGGTAGCGATGAAGTATATCGATTAGCAGCATGATGTGCCGGACAGGTGGTTACGCCGCCTTCCGGCAATATTCCTCTCAACATCCTCTCGATCTTCTCCCACTTCCGGTTTATTGTGTTCGTAACCCCTGCCTGTAAACCCGGAGAACCACACGTGTTTCAAAAAGTTGACGCCTACGCCGGCGACCCGATCTTATCGCTCATGGAGCGCTTCAAAGAAGATTCACGTAGCGACAAAGTGAATCTCAGCATCGGCCTGTATTACAACGAAGACGGCATTATTCCTCAGCTTAAAGCTGTGGCGGAAGCGGAAGCCCGCCTCAATGCCAAACCGCATGGCGCTTCGCTGTATCTGCCGATGGAAGGTCTGAACACGTATCGTCATACTATTGCGCCGCTGCTATTTGGCGCAGAACATCCGGTTCTCCAGCAGCAGCGCGTCGCAACCATTCAGACGCTGGGCGGCTCTGGTGCGTTAAAGGTTGGCGCAGACTTCCTGAAACGTTATTTCCCTGATTCTGGCGTGTGGGTCAGCGATCCGACCTGGGAAAACCATATCGCGATTTTTGAAGGTGCCGGATTCGAAGTAAGCACTTACCCATGGTATGACGACACGACCAACGGTGTGCGTTTCAACGACCTGCTGGCAACGCTGAATACCCTACCGGCGCGCAGCATCGTGCTGCTACATCCGTGCTGCCATAACCCGACAGGGGCGGATTTAACGCCTGCGCAGTGGGATAGCGTTATTGAGATCCTGAAAGCACGCGATCTGATCCCGTTCCTGGATATTGCTTACCAGGGCTTTGGTGGTGGAATGGAAGACGACGCCTATGCGATTCGCGCCATTGCCAGCGCCGGATTGCCCGCTCTGGTCAGTAACTCATTCTCGAAGATTTTCTCCTTATACGGCGAGCGTGTCGGCGGACTGTCAGTGGTATGTGAAGACGCTGAAGCCGCTAGCCGCGTGCTGGGGCAGCTAAAAGCGACGGTGCGTCGAAACTACTCCAGCCCGCCAAACTTTGGTGCGCAGGTAGTTGCCGCGGTACTGGGTGATGACGCGCTGAAAGCCAATTGGCTGGCGGAAGTTGAAGAGATGCGTACCCGCATTCTGGCGATGCGCCAGGAGTTGGTTAACGTATTGAATACGGAGATCCCAGGCCGTAACTTTGACTACCTGCTGCAACAGCGCGGGATGTTCAGCTATACCGGGCTTAGCGCAGCCCAGGTTGATCGTCTGCGCGATGAGTTCGGTGTATACCTGATCGCCAGTGGTCGCATGTGCGTGGCCGGGTTGAATCACGGTAACGTGCAGCGCGTGGCGAAGGCACTTGCCGCCGTCATGTAACCGACTTTGCAGGCCTGATAAGCGTCGCGCCATCAGGCCTGTTTTCCAATGTGATCGTGCTCCTTTTCCAGGACAAAACCAGAGAAAATCCTTCCTTTCCCTCCCCCTAAGGGGTAAGGTCAGATAGTTTTTTGACCAGTTGTTAATAAAAAAATGATAACTAACTGACTACTTAGGGAAAAATATGCGCAAGTTTACGTTGGCACTGAGTGCCGTTTGTTTATTGTTCACGCTTAATCAGCCAGCCCAGGCACTCGTTTCTTCTCCCTCTCAGCTCAATCCAGGCACTAACGTTGCAAAGCTCGCTGAGCAGGCTCCCATTCACTGGGTCTCCGTGGCACAAATTGAAAACAGCCTGACCGGACGTCCGCCGATGGCCGTCGGGTTTGATATCGATGACACTGTCCTCTTTTCCAGCCCAGGCTTCTGGCGCGGTAAAAAAACGTATTCTCCGGACAGTGAGGATTACCTGAAGAATCCGGCCTTCTGGGAAAAAATGAACAATGGCTGGGACGAGTTCAGTATTCCAAAAGAAGTCGCGCGCCAACTGATTGATATGCACGTGCGTCGCGGTGACAGCATCTTTTTCGTGACCGGGCGTAGCCAGACGAAGACTGAAACGGTGTCGAAAACGTTGTCTGATAACTTTCACATCCCAGCTGGAAATATGAATCCGGTCATTTTTGCCGGCGACAAGCCGGGTCAGAACACCAAAACGCAGTGGCTGCAGGATAAAAATATCCGCATGTTCTACGGTGACTCCGATAATGACATTACTGCCGCTCGCGACGTGGGTATTCGCGGTATTCGCATTTTGCGCGCCTCTAACTCCACTTATAAGCCGCTGCCACAGGCCGGTGCGTTTGGTGAAGAGGTGATCGTCAACTCGGAATATTGAGGACGCTGGCTGCGGATTGCTGTTTTTTTAAACAAATTTACATTGCTGGCTTTTACCTTTTGCGGACTTGCTGCACACTGAATAAAAGATGTTCTCATGAGGCAATATGCTGGTAAGGGGAATAAAGATGACGAATTCGGAGTTGCTGCAATACTGCATGGCAAAAACGGGCGCAGAGCAGAGCGTTCACAGTGACTGGAAGGCCACGCAAATCAAAGTCGAAGATGTGCTTTTTGCCATGGTAAAAGAGGTGGAAGAACGCCCGGCGGTGTCTCTGAAAACCAGCCCTGAACTGGCAGAACTATTGCGCCAGCAGCATAGCGATGTTCGGCCCAGCAGGCATCTCAATAAGGCGCACTGGAGTACGGTGTATCTGGACGGCTCGCTGCCGGATTCACAGATTTATTATCTGGTCGACGCCTCTTATCAGCAGGCTGTGAACACGTTGCCGGAAGATAAACGCCGGATACTGACGCAGCCCTGATCCGTTTCGCCGGATGCGGCGCAAGCGCCTTATCCGGCCTACAGGCTTTATGCCTGGTCTGTAGTTTCGTAGGCGCTGATAAGCGCAGCGCCATCAGGCACAACCGTTGCCGGATGCGGTGTAAGCGCCTTATCCGGCCTACAAGCTTTAAACTGGTCTGTAGTTTCGTAGGCCTGATAAGGTAGCGCCATCAGGCACAACCGTAGCCGGATGCGGCGCAAGCGCCTTATCCGGCCTACAGGCTTTATGCCCGGTCTGTAGTTTCGTAGGCCTGATAAGCGTAGCGCCATCAGGCACAACGCTTGCCGGATGCGGCGCAAGCACCTTATCCGGCCTACAGGCTTTATACCTGATCTTTAGTTTCGTAGGACTGATAAGCGCAGCGCCATCAGGCACAACGGTTGCCGGATGCGGCGCAAGCGCCTTATCCGGCCTACAAGCTTTATACCTGGTCTGTAGTTTCGTAGGCCTGATAAGCGTAGCGCCATCAGGCACAACGCTTGCCGGATGCGGCGCAAGCGCCTTATCCGGCCTACAGGCTTTATACCTGATCTGTAGTTTCGTAGGCCTGATAAGCGCAGCGCCATCAGGCACAACGGTTGCCGGATGCGGCGCAAGTGCCTTATCCGCCCTACAGGCTTTATGCGTATTCTGTAGGCCAGACAAGTGTTGCGTAATTACAACAGCGGTTTGAGGAAGCGGGCCGTGTGTGAGGCTTCACACTCAGCGACAGTTTCTGGTGTGCCGGAGACAAGGATTTCGCCGCCGCCGCTACCGCCTTCCGGACCGAGATCGACAATCCAGTCTGCGGTCTTAATCACGTCCAGATTGTGCTCAATCACCACGATGGTGTTGCCCTGATCCCGGAGTTGATGCAGCACGTCCAACAGTTGCTGAATATCCGCAAAATGCAGACCGGTGGTCGGCTCATCGAGAATATACAGCGTTTGCCCGGTACCGCGTTTGGACAGTTCGCGCGCCAGCTTCACGCGCTGTGCTTCACCGCCCGAGAGCGTGGTAGCGGACTGACCCAGTCGAATGTACGTCAGGCCAACGTCCATCAGCGTTTGCAGCTTACGTGCCAGCGCCGGAACGGCATCGAAGAACTCACGTGCTTCTTCAATCGTCATATCCAGCACTTCGTGGATAGTCTTGCCTTTGTACTTAATTTCTAACGTTTCGCGGTTATAGCGCTTGCCTTTGCACTGATCGCACGGCACGTAGATATCCGGCAGGAAGTGCATTTCGACTTTGATCACGCCGTCGCCCTGACAGGCTTCACAGCGTCCGCCACGGACGTTAAAGCTGAAACGCCCCGGCGTGTAACCGCGTGCTCGTGACTCCGGTACACCGGCAAACAGTTCGCGCACGGGCGTAAACACCCCGGTGTAGGTTGCCGGGTTAGAGCGCGGCGTACGGCCAATCGGGCTTTGGTCAATGTCGATCACTTTGTCGAAATGCTCCAGGCCTTGAACGTCGCGATACGGCGCAGGTTCAGCCAGCGTCGCACCGTTTAGCGCCGTCTGTGCAATCGGGAACAGTGTGTCGTTAATCAGCGTCGATTTACCCGAACCGGAAACACCGGTAATGCAGGTAAATAAACCTACCGGCAGCGTCAGGGTGACATCTTTCAGGTTGTTACCGCGTGCGCCGGTGAGCTTCAGCACTTTCTCTGGGTCAGCCGCAACGCGCTGTTTAGGCACTTCAATCTTGCGTTTACCGCTCATGTACTGGCCGGTCAGCGACCCAGGCACTGCCATGATGTCGTCGAGCGTCCCTTCGGCGACGACCTGACCGCCGTGAACACCCGCGCCCGGGCCGATATCGATAACGTGGTCAGCGGCGCGAATCGCATCTTCATCGTGCTCGACCACAATGACGGTATTTCCCAGATTACGCAGGTGGATAAGCGTACCCAGCAGACGCTCGTTATCGCGTTGATGCAAACCGATAGACGGTTCATCCAGTACGTACATTACACCGACCAGACCCGCGCCGATCTGGCTTGCCAGGCGAATACGCTGGGCCTCACCACCGGAGAGTGTTTCTGCTGAACGCGATAGCGTCAGGTAGTTGAGGCCGACGTTGACCAGGAACTTCAGACGATCGCCAATCTCTTTAAGAATTTTCTCGGCAATCTTCGCCCGCTGACCCGCAAGCTTCAGATTGTTGAAGAAATCCATTGCATGACCGATGCTCATGTCAGAAATCGCAGGCAGCGGCGTATTTTCAACAAATACGTGACGGGCTTCCCGGCGTAAACGCGTCCCTTCACAGCTAGCGCAAGGACGGTTACTGATGAACTTGGCTAATTCTTCACGTACTGCGCTGGATTCCGTCTCTTTATAGCGGCGCTCCATATTGTGCAATACGCCTTCGAACGGATGGCGGCGTACGGACGTATCACCGCGATCGTTCATGTATTTAAATTCGATATTCTCTTTACCGGAACCGTACAGTACCACTTTATGCACGGTAGGGTTCAGGCTGGCCCACGGGGCTTCAACGTCGAACTTATAGTGTTCCGCCAGAGACTTAAGCATCTGGAAGTAATAGAAGTTACGGCGATCCCAACCGCGGATAGCACCACCGGCCAGCGACAGTTCCGGGTTTTGGATCACCCGATCAGGATCGAAATATTGCTGCACGCCGAGACCGTCACAGGTTGGACACGCGCCCGCCGGGTTGTTAAACGAGAACAGTCGCGGTTCCAGTTCGCGCATGCTATAGCCGCAGATAGGGCAGGCGAAGTTGGCGGAGAACAGCAGCTCTTCCGCTTTCGGATCGTCCATATCGGCAACGACCGCCGTGCCGCCGGACAGTTCCAGCGCGGTTTCAAAGGATTCCGCCAGTCGTTGGGTGAGATCGTCACGGACTTTAAAGCGGTCAATCACCACTTCAATGGTGTGTTTCTTTTGCAGCTCAAGCTTGGGCGGATCGGAAAGGTCACAGACTTCACCGTCGATACGGGCGCGGATATAGCCCTGGCCTGCCAGGTTTTCCAGCGTTTTGGTGTGCTCGCCTTTACGCTCTTTGATCACCGGCGCCAGCAGCATCAGCCGCTTACCTTCCGGCTGCGACAGGACGTTATCCACCATCTGGCTTACGGTCTGCGCTGCCAGGGGAACGTCGTGATCCGGACAGCGCGGCTCGCCAACGCGGGCAAACAGCAGACGCAGATAGTCGTGAATTTCGGTAATTGTACCTACCGTGGATCGCGGGTTATGGGACGTCGATTTTTGTTCAATTGAGATGGCAGGAGAGAGCCCCTCAATGTGGTCGACGTCCGGTTTTTCCATCAGCGACAGAAATTGACGCGCGTACGCGGAAAGGGATTCAACGTAACGACGCTGCCCTTCGGCATATAAGGTGTCGAAAGCGAGCGAAGATTTGCCTGAGCCCGAAAGCCCGGTGACGACAATCAGCTTGTCGCGCGGGATGACGAGGTTGATGTTTTTGAGATTATGGGTGCGGGCGCCCCGAACTTCGATCTTATCCATTCATCTTTCCCGGATTAAACGCTTTTTTGCCTGGCTGCACGGTGCTACCGGCGATCACAAACGGTTAATTATGACACAACCTGACCTGAATGGATATACAGTATTGGAATGCAAAACGCAGACGTCTGTGCAACAATGTCTGGCTGGAGTTGTTTACTGGAATCAACTTCGCAACGTAGTAAAAGCGCTATTGGAAATGCTACAATCCCGCGCTTACACTTATTCAGTAACGTTTTTCAGGAGACACGATCATGGCCAGCAGAGGCGTAAACAAGGTGATTCTCGTCGGTAATCTGGGCCAGGACCCGGAAGTACGCTATATGCCGAATGGTGGCGCAGTTGCCAACATTACGCTGGCTACTTCCGAATCCTGGCGTGATAAAGCGACCGGTGAAATGAAAGAGCAGACTGAATGGCACCGTGTTGTGCTGTTTGGCAAACTGGCGGAAGTGGCCAGCGAATATCTGCGTAAAGGTTCTCAGGTCTATATCGAAGGTCAGCTGCGTACCCGCAAATGGACCGATCAGTCCGGCGTAGAAAAGTACACCACAGAAGTTGTGGTTAACGTTGGCGGCACCATGCAAATGCTGGGTGGTCGTCAGGGTGGTGGTGCTCCGGCAGGTGGCGGTCAGCAGCAGGGCGGTTGGGGTCAACCTCTGCAGCCGCAGGGTGGCAACCAGTTCAGCGGCGGCGCGCAGTCTCGTCCGCAACAGTCAGCTCCGGCAGCACCGTCTAATGAGCCGCCGATGGATTTCGACGACGATATTCCGTTCTAATCCCACTGCGTTACGCTGAAAATAATGGCTACCTCAAGACTGGGGTAGCCATATGCAATTTTGTTATCAGTTCAACACCATCGGCCAATCTGGCGGTGTGTGGCTCATCACGTCAACCATCACGGTTTCAATGTTCTTCCAGATAGCGGACATATCCACCAGGGTTATGCCGAGCAATCCAGTCGCAAACCAGCAGGCAAAAACCAGCCCCAAACCGCTGCTAATGACGGCCAGGCCAATATAATCTGATTTACGAAAACGGATATTGAGCGTACTGGCTAAAAACATCAGCACCGCGCTGAGTAGTTGCCACCGCAGAAGAACCACGCCAGTTGTTATTGTCGCCATGAAAAACGTCCTCAGAAAGTCTGGATGCCCAGGACAGCGCGGGGGTGTTCACCGAGGGTGTGATACTCTGGCTATCGACGGGCAATAACATGAATGAAACATTGTTTCTGTTACATGATTTTTGTGAACTATATCACATCTGGTCGTTTGTTCACCAGTATTGGCCGTTATTTTTGTAGGCTTATAACCACTATAAATGTGTGGTTTTGTTTAATGAAGGATTGATAATAAATAACCATTTTTAAACATACATTTAATCTACTTGTTATATTTATCTTAAATTAAACGTTAAAAAAATTTAATGAATTTCTTAAACACAGCCAGGATTATGCTCATAAAAAATTACTCCGTGGGGATAATAACGTTATGAAATAAGCATGACTTTAAGTTTGCCTTACGGAAAAATAATATCATCATCAACTATTATCAGACTTTTACATAGAGAAGTCTGTTGCTAATACTGATAGATTCATGCAACTTAATCAGTCGGTGTTTATAGCATCCTGCCTTGATGGGTTCTGGCATATACGAAACAGGGAAATAGGGCTGACATGAATCACAGTGCGCGACGCAAGATGCTGAAGTTCCTGGGAACATTCATGGTGGTATTGTTCCCCGTGGTGCTGGCGATATGGTTTGCGCACATCCGGGCGATGACCGAAACCCATAGCCAACTCCGCTCTTTTGCTCAACTGGTGTTAAATAAAACAGAATTGGTGATCCTACAAGCTGATTTGGCGCGTGATATGGCCCAGTTGTATCAGGGTAAGATGTGTACCCCGGCACATCAGAAAAGTATGCTAAATATTATTCGCGGTCGTTTATATATCAGTGAGCTAATTTATGCGCAGGGCGATCACTTTTTGTGCTCTACGTCGATGGCGCCGCCTGTTACTTATATTATGCCGACAGCCGATTATAAACGTACGCCGGATATCGCCATCTATTACTACCGCGATACCCCTTTTTTCGCTGGCTACAGAATGACGTACATGCAACGCGGAAACTACGTCGCAGTCATCAATCCATTGTCCTACAGCGAAGTCATGTCAGATGATCCGGATCTCTCCTGGGGCGTGTATGACACAGTAACAGATACGTTTTTCTCTGCTAGTGAAGCGGCAAATATTGCGCAATTCGCGCCGCTCATACGCGGTGAAGCATCGACCTTTCAACAAGACGATCGCTTCTACACCATCGTGCATTCAGAAAAACGTCCAATTGCGATTATTGTGTCGACCTCAGACAACCGCGTAAGTCAGATTTTCTATCACGAGGCGGCATTAACCATTCCCTTCGGGATTATCTGCAGCATCCTGATACTGCTAATGTGGTGGCGCACGCGCCAGGAATACTTATCCCCTCGGCGTTTGCTAAAACGCGCGATCAAAAAACGTCAGCTTTGCCTGCATTACCAGCCGATTATTGATATTAAGAATGGGCAATGTGTTGGTGCTGAAGCTCTGCTGCGCTGGCCGGGCTGTAAAGGTGAGGTGATGAGCCCGACGGAGTTTATTCCACTGGCTGAAAAAGAGGGAATGATTGAGCGGATCACGGATTATGTCGTTGAAGAGGTGTTCAACGATTTGGGGTATTTTCTTTCGGCGCATCCTCAGCTTTCTATCTCGATTAACCTTTCCGCTTCTGACTTTCATTCATCCCGATTGATTGCCCTGATTAACGACAAAAATCGTGAGTACTCCGTGGCGGCCCAGCAAATTAAAGTTGAAGTGACCGAGCGTGGGTTCATAGATGTACATAAAATGACCCCCGTAATCCAGGCGTTCCGCAAGGCGGGTTATGAAGTGGCATTTGATGATTTTGGCACGGGATATTCCAATCTGCATAATTTGTCAGCGCTGAATGTCGATATCCTGAAGATCGACAAATCGTTTATTAGCACGTTGTCCACTAACAGCACCAGTCACTTGATTGCCGAACATATTATTGAGATGGCACAAAGCTTACACCTGAAGACGATTGCGGAAGGGGTGGAAACGAAGGAGCAAATCGAATGGCTGCTTGAACGCGGCGTACAGTATTGTCAGGGCTGGTATTTTGCGAAGGCGCTGCCGCCGCAGGAATTCATGCACTGGATACAACGGTCGCCCGCCATACTGACGCAGAGCGGGCAATAATATTACAGACGATGGCGGTAGTCGCTGGGAGTACGATCAAATTCGCGGCGAAACACACGCGAGAAGGTTTGTTGCGACACATAACCAAGATCCATCGCGATATCAAAAATAGGTCGCTCAGTTGTCCGCAGTTCAACGGCGGCCAGCAAAAGCCGACGCTGGCGGATGTAGTCACCCAAGGTCTGGCGCGTCACCGTGCGGAACATTCTTTGTAAATACCACTTCGAGTAACCTGATTTTTTCGCCACCGCCTCAATGTTCAGCGGTTGATCGATATGTTCATCAATCCATTCAATAAGGGTCTGAATAATCTGCTGATGGGACATAGGGCTGCCTCTTTCTCAGTATTCGATTCGTCGTTTTGTCTGTGGGCGAGTATAATTCCTCAAGTTAACTTGAGGTAAAGCGATTTATGGAAAAGAAATTACCCCGGATAAAAGCGCTGCTCACACCAGGTGAAGTCGCCAAACGTAGCGGCGTGGCGGTATCGACCCTGCATTTCTATGAAAGCAAAGGGTTAATCAGTAGCATGCGCAACAGCGGCAATCAGCGCCGATACAAACGTGATGTGTTGCGTTACGTCGCGATAATCAAGATTGCTCAACGCATCGGGATCCCGCTGGCCACGATCGGTGACGCGTTAGGGGTATTACCTGAGGGGCATTCGCTTAGTGCCAAAGAGTGGAAGCAGCTCTCTTCGCAATGGCGTGAAGAACTGGACCGACGCATCCATACTCTGGTGGCGTTACGCGATGAGCTGGATGGGTGTATTGGTTGCGGATGCTTGTCACGTAGCGATTGCCCGTTGCGTAACCCTGGCGATCAGCTTGGTGATCAGGGGACCGGAGCGCGCCTGCTGGAAGATGATTAATTGGTTTAAAATATGTGACGGGTATGAAGGATATAAAACTAAAGCGCCACAGAGGGCGCTTTAGTTTGGTTCCGGTCTTTGTCTTTCACTCTATCCCGCTGGTTCACGGGAGGGTTTCCCCCGACATCAACACCCCTCAGTCGAGCACATTAGGGGAGGTTCCGGCCTGTGTTGATAATGTAAGTGTAAGCCACCTCCCTCCATTTGCCAGCGAATTGGTAATTTTTTAGCCAAAAAATTTTCCGCATCTTCACCTGTTTTCTTGCGCGAGTTGCGCGAAATAAACACGCCGATGTTGTAATAACTCCGCGCAATTTGTTGCCAAATTGCGCATTGACGATAACGTTTGCGCATCGACTGGTTATTTCTTGCGCGTTATAAGAAGAAATGAGTAAAAAGCGGCAAAGTTCAGTTGAAAACCAGCGTATGATCGCTAGATAATCGTTTGCTTTTTTTTACCACCCGTTTTTTATGCGCGGAGCTAAACGTTTGCTTTTTTGCGACACCCCTATTGACGCAAACCTGGCACATGGAGAAAACGTTTAGCAGGCAGTGGATTGTCCAGCACGCATAATGACGAAAAAATAAACTCTCAGGGGATGTTTTCTATGTCTACGCCTTCAGCGCGTACCGGCGGTTCACTCGACGCCTGGTTTAAAATTTCGCTCCGCGGCAGTACCGTTCGTCAGGAAGTCGTTGCCGGATTAACGACCTTCCTGGCCATGGTCTACTCCGTTATCGTGGTTCCGGGGATGCTGGGTAAAGCCGGGTTCCCACCTGCTGCTGTATTTGTGGCGACCTGTCTGGTCGCGGGCGTCGGTTCTATTGTGATGGGCCTGTGGGCAAACCTGCCGCTGGCAATTGGTTGCGCCATTTCTCTGACCGCATTTACCGCATTCAGCCTGGTGCTGGGCCAACATATTAGCGTGCCCGTTGCGCTGGGTGCGGTGTTCCTGATGGGTGTCCTGTTTACCATCATTTCCGCGACCGGTATCCGTAGCTGGATCCTGCGCAATCTGCCGCAGGGCGTTGCGCATGGTACGGGGATTGGTATCGGCCTGTTCCTGCTGCTGATTGCGGCAAACGGTGTCGGTCTGGTAATTAAGAACCCGCTGGACGGCCTGCCGGTTGCACTGGGTGACTTCGATACCTTCCCGGTCATTATGTCGTTAATTGGTCTGGCGGTGATTATTGGCCTCGAAAAACTGAAAGTACCGGGTGGCATTCTGCTGACCATTATCGGTATTTCCGTGGTTGGTCTGATTTTCGACCCGGCCGTGCATTTCTCCGGCATTTTTGCCATGCCGTCTCTGAGTGATGAAAACGGCAACTCGCTGATCGGCAGCCTGGATATCATGGGGGCACTGAACCCGATTGTCCTGCCGAGCGTGCTGGCGCTGGTCATGACCGCTGTCTTCGATGCAACCGGAACCATCCGCGCGGTAGCCGGACAGGCGAATCTGCTGGATAAAGACGGACAGATTATCGACGGTGGCAAAGCGCTGACCACTGACTCCCTGAGCAGCGTGTTCTCTGGTCTGGTGGGTGCAGCTCCGGCGGCGGTTTACATTGAATCTGCAGCGGGTACGGCGGCAGGCGGTAAAACTGGCCTGACAGCGATCACCGTTGGCGTACTGTTCCTGCTGATCCTGTTCCTCTCTCCGCTCTCTTATCTTGTACCTGTGTACGCAACGGCACCTGCGCTGATGTATGTGGGTCTGTTGATGCTGAGCAATGTTGCGAAAATCGATTTCGCTGACTTTGTCGACGCAATGGCAGGACTGGTTACGGCCGTATTTATCGTGCTGACCTGTAACATCGTTACCGGCATCATGATTGGCTTTGCGACCCTGGTAATTGGCCGCATCGTTTCTGGTGAATGGCGCAAACTGAACATCGGCACAGTGGTGATCGCCATCGCGCTGGTGGCCTTCTACGCCGGCGGTTGGGCTATCTGATTCTGATTTCCTGACGATCCTAAAAACGGGTGGCTTTGGCCGCCCGTTTTCATTTTCAGAACACACTCGTTGTCTTTTGCGTTACTCTCAATTAGATAGAATTGAGGCACGACGCCTCTCATTAGCAATCATAAGAAACATCGCAAACAGGGAACGCATGGAAATCTTTTTCACCATACTCATCATGACCCTTGTGGTCTCGCTGTCGGGGGTATTTACTCGCGTATTGCCCTTCCAACTTCCTTTACCCCTTATGCAGATCGCCATCGGCGCCTTGCTGGCGTGGCCGACGTTTGGTTTGCATGTGGAATTCGATCCTGAGCTGTTCCTGGTTCTGTTCATCCCGCCGCTGCTCTTTGCCGATGGCTGGAAGACGCCAACACGTGAGTTTCTCGAGCACGGGCGAGAGATTTTCGGCCTGGCACTGGCGCTGGTGCTGGTCACGGTGGTCGGCATTGGATTTATGATTTACTGGCTGGTGCCAGGGATCCCTCTCATCCCAGCCTTTGCGCTGGCTGCTGTGCTATCGCCAACCGATGCCGTCGCACTTTCCGGCATTGTGGGAGAGGGACGTATACCGAAGAAAATCATGGGTATCCTGCAGGGCGAAGCGTTGATGAACGACGCCTCTGGTCTGGTCTCTCTGAAGTTTGCCGTCGCCGTGGCGATGGGGACAATGGTATTCACCGTTGGTGGCGCAACGCTTGAGTTCTTCAAAGTGGCGATTGGTGGCATCCTGGCTGGTTTTGTCGTCAGTTGGCTGTACGGCCGTTCCCTGCGCTTCCTCAGCCGCTGGGGCGGTGACGAGCCGGCAACGCAAATCGTCCTGCTGTTCCTGCTGCCGTTTGCGTCTTATCTGATTGCGGAACATATCGGCGTTTCCGGTATCCTCGCGGCGGTCGCTGCCGGGATGACGATCACCCGTTCCGGGGTGATGCGCCGCGCGCCGCTGGCGATGCGTTTACGTGCTAACAGTACCTGGGCGATGCTGGAGTTTGTGTTTAACGGCATGGTCTTCTTGCTGTTAGGGCTACAGTTACCGGGGATTCTGGAGTCTTCTTTGGCGGCTGCCGAGGCCGATCCGAATGTTGAAATCTGGATGCTGTTTACCGATGTCGTGCTGATTTACGTGGCGCTAATGCTGGTACGTTTTGGCTGGCTGTGGACCATGAAAAAGTTCAGTCTGCGCTTCCTGAAGAAAAAACCGATGGAGTTTGGATCCTGGACGACGCGTGAAATCATGATCGCCTCTTTTGCCGGTGTACGCGGGGCCATTACCCTCGCCGGTGTGCTCTCCATTCCTCTGTTGTTACCGGACGGTAGCGGCTTCCCGGCGCGATATGAGCTGATCTTCCTTGCCGCAGGCGTGATCCTGTTCTCGTTGTTTGTTGGCGTGGTGATGCTGCCGATTCTGCTACAACATCTGGAAGTGGCAGACCACTCGCAGCAGCAGAAAGAGGAACGTATTGCCCGCGCCGCCACGGCAGAAGTGGCGATTGTCGCTATCCAGAAAATGGAGGAGCGACTGGCCGCGGACACCGAAGAGAACATCGATAACCAGTTGCTCACCGAGGTGAGTTCACGCGTGATTGGTAACCTGCGCCGACGCGCCGACGGCCGCAACGATGTGGAAAGCTCGATGCAGGAAGAAAACCTCGAACGACGTTTCCGCCTGGCAGCGCTGCGTTCAGAACGCGCAGAGCTTTATCACCTGCGCGCCACGCGTGAAATCAGCAATGAAACGCTGCAAAAACTACTGCACGACCTGGATTTGCTGGAAGCGCTGTTGATTGAGAATCAGTAAACGATAGCGCCTGATGCGCTACGCTTATCAGGCCTACAAGACCGGCAACAGCGATGTAGGCCGGATAAGGCGCTAGCCGCATCCAGCGAAGGGTGGGCCAAATGCCGCGCAACTGGCTGCAAGAAATTATTCATCGTGTAATTTGCGAGCGACATTCCTGAACGAATCCATCCCTCTTGTCGATTCCCTCTTTTCTCCATACGGTTGAGGAAAGGGGGAAACATGTCCAACTATCGACGAAATTACATCAATGGGGGAACCTGGTTTTTTACGGTAAATCTGCAGGACCGTCGAAGCCACCTTCTGACAGACAACATTCACGCGCTTCGGTGTGCAATCGCTGCGGTCAAAAAGGTTAGGCCTTTTCGCATCAATGCGTGGGTCGTTTTACCCGAGCATATGCATTGTATATGGACGTTACCTGGCAATGATGCGGATTATTCCTCTCGCTGGCGAGAAATTAAGAAGCATTTCACCCACTCATTGTCTTCCCGACATATCTGGCAATCTCGCTTTTGGGAGCACACCATCCGTGATGAACATGATTATCGCCAGCATGTTGATTATATTTACATTAACCCTGTGAAGCACGGCTGGGTAAAACAGGTACAGGATTGGCCTTTTTCAACATTTCATCGTGATGTGAGGCACGGTTTGTACCCGCAAGATTGGGCAGGTGAAATCATGGATTTTAATGCGGGCGAACGTGCCTGATGGCGCTACGCTTATCAGGCCTACAACACCGGCATACCGATGTAGGCCGGATAAGGCGTTAGTCGCATCCGGCATTTTACGACGCTTGCGGTAGCCAAAACCCTTCACAGCATTTGAGCCACGCCTGGGCGCTGTGCGACAGATACACGCCTTCGCGCCAAATCATGCCCAACTGCCAGCGTAAGTCACTCTCCAGAGGGATCCAGCGCAACGTTTGCTTATCCAGCCGCTGGCAAATCGGCTCCGGTAAAATGGCAATCCCGACTCCGGCTTGTACCATTGCCGCCAGAAAATCCCACTGCCCGCTGCGCACCGCGATGCGGGGTTTGACGTTGTGTTGGCTAAACAGCTCAAGCAATTGGCGGCTCAACGCGAAATCTTCGTTGTAGATAAGCAGCGGATGTTCCGCCAGCGCCTCGGGGGGAATGGATTCGCACGTTGTCCACTGGCCGGAGCGAGGAACCAACACGCAGAGTGGATGGCTAAAAAGCGGTAAGGTTGCCAGACCGCTCTCTTCTTCAACCGGCAGCGCGGTCATCGCGACATCCAGGTCACCGTTCATTACCGCCTGCTGAACGGTTAAGCCGCCAAATTCAGAGACCTTCAGCTCAACGCCGGGATAGCGCTGGCGAAACAGGCCGATCGGCCCGGCCATCAACATCCCCACCATGGGCGGGATACCGAGGCGCAGCACGCCCTTGTTGAGGTGATTTATGTCACTGAGTTCCGCTTCAAGCTGGCGAAACTCGGCAAGGATCGCCAGGCCGCGTTCGAAAACGACCTGCCCGGTATCGGTTAACAGCAGTCGCCGACCGTCGCGGATTAACAGCGTGCAGTTAAGCTCGTCTTCAAGGTTCTTCAACATCTTGCTGATGGTGGGCTGGGTGACAAAAAGCTTCTCCGCTGCGCGGGTAAAGCTCTGCTGACGAACCACCTCAACAAAATATCGCAGCGTTCTGATATCCATGATTATTCCTTAAGACTATGCCTGCAATGAGTTTAATTCATTTCAGTCCTGGACGGGGGCTCTCTATACTGGCGCTCTCTATTTTTTAAGGACATACCCTCATGGCTGTGGCGATAAGCCGCGTGACGCCTGCCGTTATTCATCGACTCCAGATTCCTGTTCAGGTTCTGTTGTACGCAGGTCTTTTTGTATTTGCTCAATATCTTGTCTCCTGGCTGCATCTGCCGCTTCCTGCCAACCTGGTCGGGATGGTGCTGATGCTGGCGTTAATTGTCTGTCGGGTTATCCCGCTGAACTGGATTCGCGCAGGTGCTCGCTGGTTACTGGCTGAAATGCTGCTGTTTTTTGTCCCGGCGGTGGTCGCCGTTGTGAACTACACGCAGCTGTTGCTGGTTGATGGCTGGCGTATATTTGCCGTGATTGCGATCAGTACGCTGATGGTGCTCGGCGCAACGGCGTGGGTGGTGGATAAAGTGTATCGCTATGAAATGCGCAGGCTAAACCGTGAGTAATTTCCAGTTAAGCGTGTTGTGTCTGGTGATTACGCTGGGTATCTACTTTGCCAATAAGCGCCTGTATCGCCGTTTTCGTAAATTACCCCTAATGCCATTAGTTCTCACCCCGGCCCTGCTGGTGCTGATGCTGGTTTTCGGCCATATCTCCTGGCAAAACTATATTGGTGAATCGCACTGGTTGCTGTGGCTGTTAGGCCCGGCGACCATCGCCTTTGCCGTTCCGGTGTATGACAACCTTGCCGTGATTAAGCGTCACTGGATGTCGCTGACGGCGGGCGTGGTAACGGCAACGCTAGTGGCCGTCACCAGTTCCGTATGGCTGGCGCGCCTGTTTATGTTGCCTGATGAGATCCAACGTAGTCTGGCGGTGCGCTCCGTCACCACACCGTTTGCGCTGGCGGCGGCAGAACCGTTGGGGGGGCAGCCGGACCTGGTGGCATTGTTCGTGGTGGTGACTGGCGTATTTGGTATGGCGGTCGGCGATGTGCTGTTTTTACGGCTTTCTATTCGTGAAGGGATGGCGAAAGGCGCAGGATTTGGTGCAGCATCGCACGGTGCGGGCACGGCACGCTCTTATGAACTCGGTCAGCAGGAGGGTGTCGTTGCCAGCCTGGTGATGATGCTTTCCGGCGTGGTGATGGTGCTGGTGGCACCGCTGGTGGCGAGGCTGATGTTCTGAGGAAAGATATATTCCTCCGGCCCGAAAGCCGGAGGAGAAGGGAAGTTAGTGCGCGCGACCTTGTTCTACGCCGTACCCGGTCTGGGAACGGATGAACTGAGCACGGAACTGCTCGCGTTCGCGGTTGCCTTCTTCTGAGTTGTCGGTGGCAGAGAAGAACCAGATCCCGAGGAATGCTACGCTGATGGAGAACAGCGCCGGATACTCATACGGGAAAATGGCTTTTTCGTGACCCAGGATCTGGACCCAAATCGTTGGACCAAGAATCATCAGCACCACTGCCGTCAGCAGGCCTAACCAGCCACCCAACATTGCGCCACGCGTGGTCAGTTTCGACCAGTACATAGAGAGCAGAATGATGGGGAAGTTACAGCTCGCCGCGATGGCGAACGCCAGGCCGACCATGAAGGCGATGTTCTGGTTTTCGAACAGCACGCCGAGCACGATGGCAATCACGCCCAGCACCAGCACGGTGATTTTCGAAACCCGCAGCTCTTCACGTTCGGTGGCGCCTTTGCGGAACACGTTGGCGTACAGGTCGTGAGACACTGCCGATGCGCCCGCCAGCGTCAGACCGGCAACCACCGCCAGAATGGTGGCAAACGCCACGGCTGAGATGAAGCCGAGGAACAGGTTACCGCCCACCGCATTCGCCAGGTGAACCGCCGCCATGTTATTACCGCCAATCAGCGCACCCGCAGCATCTTTGTACGCCGGATTTGCACCTACCAGCATGATTGCGCCAAAGCCGATGATAAAGGTCAGGATGTAGAAATAACCCATAAAACCGGTGGCGTAGAACACACTCTTACGTGCTTCACGGGCATCGCTAACCGTGAAGAAGCGCATCAGGATGTGCGGCAAGCCTGCCGTACCAAACATCAGGCCGAGACCTAACGACAGCGCGGAGATCGGATCTTTCACCAACCCGCCCGGGCTCATAATGGCTGAACCTTTCGGGTGTACCGCCATCGCTTCGGTGAACAGATTATTGAAGCTAAAGCCGACGTGTTTCATCACCATAAAGGCCATGAAGCTGGCACCGAACAGCAACAGTACGGCTTTGATGATCTGTACCCAGGTGGTCGCCAGCATGCCGCCAAACAGCACGTACATCATCATCAGCACGCCAACCAGTACGACAGCGATGTGATAGTTCAGACCAAACAGCAGCTCAATCAGCTTACCTGCACCAACCATCTGGGCGATCAGATACAGCGCAACCACCACCAGGGAACCACAGGCGGACAGAATACGGATTGGCCCTTGCTTCAGACGATAAGACGCAACGTCTGCAAAGGTGTAACGACCCAGGTTACGCAAACGCTCAGCAATCAGGAACAGAATAATTGGCCAGCCGACCAGGAAGCCGAGTGAATAGATCAGCCCGTCATAACCGGAGGTAAAGACCAGCGCGGAAATCCCGAGGAACGATGCCGCCGACATATAGTCGCCCGCAATCGCCAGCCCGTTCTGGAAACCGGTGATGTTACCGCCAGCGGTGTAGTAGTCATTACGCGAACGTACGCGCTTTGACGCCCAGTAGGTAATGCCGAGCGTAAAGATGACGAAAATCAGGAACATAATAATCGCCTGCCAGTTGGTTGGCTGGCGTTGGACTGCACCGCTAATAGCATCCGCCGCGTTTGCGGCGAAGGGCAGCGTGGCGGCAAGCGCCGTCAGGACTCTCTTCATGATGCTTTAACCTCGTGCAAAACCGCATTGTTCAGGCGATCGAATTCACCGTTTGCCCGCCAGATGTAGATCCCGGTCAGGATGAAAGAGATAAGGATCACACCGACCCCAATCGGAATACCGCGGGTGACGCTGGTTCCCGCGTGTAGCGGAGTACCCAGCCAGCCCGGCGCAAAGGCAATCAATAAAATAAAGCTGATATAAACTGCCAGCATGATGATGGACAGAATGGTGGCAAACCGTTGCCGTTTTTCTACTAACTCCCTGAAACGCGCACTGTCTTCTATCCGCTGATAAATTTGGTCATTCATCACAGAGCTCTCCAGAGGTCCCCCTGCGTCTTTCGTGCTACAGGTTCGTTGGCCGCACTCGCCCACCCCAGTCACATAGTGAACTATGCTCTTGGAGATGTGCTCGCTTGCCGCCTTCCTGTAACACGAAATCCTTTGGGGGAGGTTTTTTATATTTCCCTCCCGGTGAAGAGAGGGTAGGGTCAGATTTGTAGGCCGGATAAGACGCTTTCGCGTCGCCATCCGGCATTTTCAGGACTTTGTTATGATGGCATCGCGATGGCCTGCTTCTCTTCGAGCAGTTTCTCCACGACGCCAGGATCGGCGAGGGTCGAGGTATCGCCCAGATTGCTGGTATCGCCCGCCGCGATTTTGCGCAGGATGCGGCGCATGATTTTGCCGGAGCGGGTTTTCGGCAGTGAGTCGGTCCAGTGCAGCACGTCTGGCGTTGCCAGCGGGCCAATTTCTTTACGCACCCAGTTGCGAACCTCGGCGTACAACTCAGGTGACGGCTCTTCACCGTGATTCAGCGTGACGTAGGCGTAGATCGCCTGGCCTTTAATATTATGCGGAATTCCCACCACCGCGGCTTCGGCAATCTTCGGATGCGACACCAGCGCTGATTCGATTTCAGCCGTTCCCAGACGGTGGCCAGAGACGTTCAGCACATCATCCACACGTCCGGTGATCCAGTAATAGCCATCTTCGTCACGGCGCGCGCCGTCGCCGCTGAAGTACATATTCTTGAAGGTAGAGAAGTAGGTTTGCTCAAAGCGTTCGTGATCGCCAAACAGCGTTCTCGCCTGGCCTGGCCATGAGTCGGTAATCACCAGGTTACCTTCCGTCGCGCCTTCCAGTGGATTACCTTCGTTATCGACAATCGCAGGCTGTACGCCAAAGAATGGACGGGTTGCAGAACCAGCTTTCAGCTCGGTAGCGCCCGGCAGTGGGGTGATCATGAATCCCCCGGTTTCGGTCTGCCACCAGGTATCGACGACCGGGCATTTTTCGTTGCCGATCTTCTTCCAGTACCACTCCCACGCTTCCGGGTTGATCGGCTCGCCAACGGAACCCAGGATACGCAGCGACGAACGGTCAGTACCTTCAATCGCTTTGTCGCCTTCTGCCATCAGTGCGCGAATGGCGGTCGGTGCGGTATACAGAATATTGACCTGGTGCTTGTCCACAACCTGCGACATACGCGCAGGCGTTGGCCAGTTTGGTACGCCTTCGAACATCAGCGTGGTTGCACCGCAGGCCAGCGGGCCGTACAGCAGGTAGCTGTGTCCGGTTACCCAACCCACGTCAGCGGTGCACCAATAGATATCGCCCTGATGGTAATCAAACACGTACTTAAAGGTGGTTGCAGCGTAGACCAGATACCCGCCGGTGGTGTGCAGCACGCCTTTCGGCTTGCCGGTTGAACCGGAGGTATACAGGATAAACAGCGGATCTTCCGCGTTCATCTCTTCCGGTTGGTGTTCTGAGCTGGCTTTCTCAATAAGATCGGACCACCACAGGTCACGGCCTTCCTGCCACTCCGTTTTACCACCGGTACGTTTGAGGACGACCACATGTTCAACGGTCTTCACGTTCGGGTTTTTCAGCGCATCATCGACGTTCTTTTTCAACGGGATAGCGCGCCCGGCGCGTACGCCTTCGTCGGCGGTGATCACCAGGCGTGAATTGGAGTCGATAATACGTCCGGCGACGGCTTCCGGTGAGAAACCACCGAAGATGACAGAATGCACTGCCCCTATGCGGGCACAGGCCAGCATTGCAACCGCAGCCTCTGGCACCATCGGCATATAAATGGCCACTACGTCACCTTTTTTAATGCCTAAATCCAGTAGCGTATTGGCGAAACGGCAGACATCGCGATGCAACTCGCGATAGGTAATGTTTTTGCTTTGGGTAGCGTCATCGCCTTCCCAGATAATGGCGGTACGATCGCCGTTTGCCTGCAGATGGCGGTCAAGGCAGTTTGCGGCCAGGTTCAGGGTGCCGTCTTCGTACCATTTAATAGACACGTTGCCTGGTGCGAAGGAGGTGTTCTTCACCTGGCTGTACGGCTTGATCCAATCAAGAATCTTTCCCTGCTCGCCCCAAAATGTGTCGGGTTCGTTAACGGATTGCTGGTATTTCTCTGCGTACTGCTCCGGATTTATCAGGCAACGATCCGCAATGTTTGCGGGAATAGCGTGTTTATGTATTTGGCTCATGGCTTTTGTTCTCCTTGTAGGATGTTAATAATATGTCTCATAAACGTTAAATGTAGGGGCTTTGAGAGTTTTGTTTAGTATTTGCGCGGCAGATCACGCAATAAACGAATTGTGCAAATTAGCGACAAACTGAATTTTGAAGGGAACTAGCAAAAATTGATTAAATCTCGCGATAACATGCAGTTATCTAAAGGATTGTTGAAAAGGTGATCTGTCTCTGAATTAGACAAAAGAATGAGAGATTAGAGGGGTGTTATAACTCTAAAGTGGTATTTTACATACACTTACAATTGATTAAAGACAACATTTTCAGTGTGGTTTCTTGTTACAAATAGGGTGGAGCAATGTCATGACAGTATTCGTGTGGTTGCTGTTGTGGAAAACAATAAAAGAACCGCCATTGCAGATAATGGCGTCATCTGGATGAGACCCCTATGGCAAGGATAAAATCACGCGTACGCCGTTTCTTCAGCCTGTTATTACCTTTATTATTTATTTCTGCTGTTCACGCTGAACAAACTTCTGTACCTGCAAAAACCGTCACCGTTGAAGCGAAGAATGAAACCTTCGCACCTCAGCATCCCGATCAATATCTCTCCTGGAAAGCCACGTCTGAGCAATCAGCCCGTGAAGATGCACTGGCAGAAGATCCGCGTCTGGTGATCCTGTGGGCGGGATACCCATTCTCGCGCGATTACAACAAACCGCGGGGACACGCGTATGCCGTGACCGATGTCCGTGAAACCTTACGTACCGGCGCACCAAAAACGGCAGAAGATGGTCCGTTGCCGATGGCCTGCTGGAGCTGTAAAAGCCCGGACGTAGCGCGTCTTATCCAGAAAGACGGTGAAGATGGCTACTTCCACGGTAAATGGGCGCGCGGCGGTCCGGAAATTGTTAACAACCTCGGTTGTGCGGATTGCCATAATACCGCGTCACCAGACTTCGCCAAAGGCAAGCCAGAACTGACCCTGTCGCGTCCTTATGCAGAACGCGCGATGGAAGCCATCGGTAAACCGTTTGAGAAAGCCGGTCGCTTTGACCAGCAATCCATGGTCTGCGGCCAGTGCCACGTGGAATACTACTTCGACGGTAAAAACAAAGCCGTTAAGTTCCCGTGGGACGACGGCATGAAAGTCGAGAACATGGAGAAATACTACGACAACATTGCTTTCTCTGACTGGACCAACTCCCTGTCTAAAACGCCGATGCTGAAAGCGCAGCACCCGGAGTATGAAACCTGGAGCGCGGGCATTCACGGCAAGAACAACGTGACCTGTATCGACTGTCACATGCCGAAAGTGCAAAACGCGGAAGGCAAGATCTATACCGACCATAAGATTGGTAACCCGTTCGACAACTTCCCTCAGACCTGCGCGAACTGCCACACCCAGGACAAAGCGTCCCTGCAAAAAGTGGTCGCCGAGCGTAAACAGGCTATTCATGACCTGAAAATCAAAGTTGAAGATCAGCTGGTTCGTGCGCACTTCGAAGCGAAAGCCGCATGGGATGCGGGCGCGACTGAAGCGGAAATGAAGCCGATTCTGGAAGATATCCGTCACGCACAATGGCGTTGGGACCTGTCTATCGCCTCACACGGCATTCATATGCACGCCCCGGAAGAAGGTCTGCGGATGCTGGGTAGCGCAATGGATAAAGCCGCCGACGCGCGTACCAAACTGGTCCGTCTGCTGGCGACCAAAGGCATCACGCATGAAATTCCGTTGCCGGATATCTCGACCAAAGAGAAAGCCCAGGCGGCGATTGGTCTGAACATGCAGCAAATCAATGCTGAGAAGCAGGACTTCATCAAAACGGTGATTCCACAGTGGGAAGATCAGGCACGTAAAAACGGTCTGTTAAGCCAATAACCCCATTCCGCCCCGCAAGGGGCGGATAACTCAACGGAGTGAATATGAGCGTATTACGTTCGTTATTAACTGCTGGGGTGCTGGCGTCAGGCTTGTTATGGAGCCTGAGTGGAATCACTGCCACGCCAACGCCGCAGGAGTCGGATCAACGCTGGACGGTTACCCAACAGCGTAATCCGGATGCCGCCTGTCTGGACTGTCACAAGCCGGATACCGAAGGCATGCATGGTAAGCATGCGGAAGTCATCAACCCGAATAACAAACTGCCGGTCACCTGCACCAACTGTCACGGCCAGCCGTCACCGAACCACCGTGAAGGGGTGAAAGATGTGATGCGCTTTAATGAGCCGATGTACAACGTGGAGCAGCAGAACAGCGTCTGTATGTCCTGTCACCTGCCTGAGCAGCTGCAAAAAGCGTTCTGGCCGCACGATGTCCACGTAACCAAAGTGGCGTGTGCCAGCTGTCACTCACTGCATCCGAAGCAAGACACGATGCAAACGCTGAGCGATAAAGGACGGATCAAGATTTGCGTCGATTGCCATAGCGATCAGCGTAACAATCCGAACTTTAACCCGGCGTCGATTCCGTTGCTTAAGGAGCATCCATGAGTTGCTCTCGTCGCCAGTTTATCACCGGCGTCGGCGCGCTGGTGGCAGTGAGCGGGACGGCGGGGCGCGTTGTGGCGAAGACGCTGAACATCAACGGCGTGCGTTACGGTATGGTACATGATGAGTCATTATGCATCGGCTGTACGGCCTGCATGGATGCTTGTCGCGAAGTCAACAACGTGCCGGAAGGCGTATCGCGTCTGACGATTATTCGCAGTGAGCCGCAAGGAACGTTTCCTGATGTGAAGTATCGCTTCTTCCGTCACTCGTGCCAGCACTGCGACCACGCTCCCTGCGTTGACGTCTGCCCGACGGGGGCATCGTATCGTGATGCCGCCAGCGGCATTGTGGATGTGAACCCGGACCTTTGCGTTGGCTGCCAGTACTGCATTGCCGCGTGTCCTTATCGCGTGCGCTTTATCCATCCGGTGAGCAAAACGGCGGATAAATGCGATTTCTGCCGGAAAACCAACCTGAAAGCGGGCAAACAGCCCGCCTGCGTTGAGTCATGTCCGACGAAGGCGCTGACGTTTGGTAATCTGGACGATCCCAACAGCGATATCTCCCGTTTGTTGCAGCAGAAAACGACCTACCGTTACAAGCTTGCGTTGGGTACAAAACCGAAGGTCTACCGCGTTCCCTTTAAATTTGGGGAGGTGAGCCAATGACATCCGCTTCTGCATTTCATTTTGAATCACTGGTGTGGGACTGGCCCATTGCCATCTATCTGTTCCTGATAGGTATCTCTGCCGGACTGGTCACGCTGGCGATTCTGCTGCGTCGCTTCCATCCGGAGGCGGGCGGTTCGGACAGCACGCTGCTGCGCACTACGCTGGTGTTAGGGCCGGGGGCGATTATCCTCGGTCTGTTGATTCTGGTGTTCCACCTGACGCGTCCATGGACCTTCTGGAAACTGATGTTCCACTACAGCTTCACTTCGGTGATGTCGATGGGGGTCATGCTGTTCCAGTTGTACATGGTGGTGTTAGTGCTGTGGCTGGCAAAAATCTTTGAAAAAGAAGTGATTGCCCTGCAACAGCGCTGGCTGCCGCGGTTAGGTATCGTGCAGAAAGTATTGACGCTGATTGCGCCGTTCCATCGTGCGCTTGAGACGTTAATGCTGGTGCTGGCGGTCCTGCTCGGGGCGTACACCGGCTTTCTTCTGTCGGCGCTGAAATCTTACCCGTTCCTGAATAACCCGATCCTGCCGGTGCTGTTCCTGTTCTCTGGGATCTCCTCCGGCGCCGCGGTGGCGCTGATCGCCATGGCGTTACGCCATCGTAGCAACCCGCACAGCACCGAAGCGCACTTTGTGCATCGTATGGAAGTCCCGGTGGTATGGCTGGAGATCTTCCTGCTGGCGGCGTTCTTTGTTGGTCTGGCGCTGGGCGATGACGGCAAAATGCGCGCGCTGGCGGCGGCACTGGGCGGTGGATTCTGGACCTGGTGGTTCTGGCTTGGCGTGGCTGGGCTTGGGCTGATACTGCCGATGCTGCTAAAACCCTGGGCCAACCGCAGTTCGACGTTTCATGGCGTGCTGGCAGTGTGCGGCGCCAGCCTGACCGGCGTACTGCTGCTGCGTTTTTTTATACTCTATGCGGGTCAGCTAACCGTTGCGTAAGGTGATATCTGGACGTTCTCCTTCCTGAAGCCGGTTTTCTGGCGCTGTTATTAAGCCTTGGGGTCAACGTGTTGACCCCGCTTGCCGTGTTGGTGGGTGTCCGCCAGCGCTGGCAAGGGGTGATGCGCCTTGCAACGGTGGGCGTGTGGGCGCAATTTACCCTGCTACTGCTGGCTTTTGCCATTCTGGTATTCTGCTTTTTGACCAGCGACTTTTCGGTGGTCTACGTTGCTCAGCACAGCTACAGTCTACTGCCGTGGGGATTAAAACTGGCGGCGGTGTGGGGCGGTCATGAAGGATCGCTGCTGCTGTGGGTGCTGTTTCTTTCCGGCTGGAGCGCGCTGTTCGCTTTACGCTATCGGCGTGATACCGACGCGCTGTTTCCGCTGACGCTCAGCGTCCTCTCAATGATTACGGCCCTGCTGCTACTGTTTGTGGTGGTATGGTCCGATCCGTTTGTGCGTATCTTCCCGCCAGCCATTGAAGGGCGCGACCTTAACCCGATGCTGCAACATCTCGGGTTAATCCTCCATCCACCTCTGCTGTACCTGGGTTACGGTGGTTTGATGGTGGCGGCAGGCGTGGCGCTGGCCTCGCTGCTACGTGGTGACTTTAATGCGCAGAGCGCCTGGGTGTGCTGGCGCTGGGCGCTGCCCGGCTGGTGCGCGCTGACGCTGGGGATTATCCTCGGCTCCTGGTGGGCCTACTGCGAGCTGGGCTGGGGCGGCTGGTGGTTCTGGGACCCAGTTGAAAATGCCTCCTTATTACCCTGGCTTTCCGCTAGCGCGCTGCTGCATAGCCTGTATATCACGCGCCAGCGCGGAATCTTCCGCCACTGGTCGCTGCTACTGGCGATCGTCACGCTGATTTTATCGCTGCTTGGGACGCTGATTGTACGTTCCGGCATTCTCGTTTCGGTACATGCTTTCGCGTTGGATAACGTCCGCGCCGCGCCCCTGTTTGCGCTGTTTACCGTGTTGAGTCTGGCGTCGCTCGGGCTGTACGCCTGGCGGGGCCAGCAAGTCCGGCAGAATGCGCGTTTTGGCGGTTGGTCACGCGAGATGCTGATTCTGGTTGCGCTGCTGCTCTTTAGTGCGGTGCTGCTGATTGTGTTGATTGGCACGCTCTACCCGATGATTTACGGGCTGTTCGGCTGGGGACGGCTCTCCGTAGGCGCACCGTACTTTAACCGCGCTACGCTGCCCTTTGGCCTGCTGATGCTGCTGGTTATCGTGCTGGCAACGGTCAGAAGCCGCAACGTGTCTTTCCGCATCCAGCTTCCGGCACTGCTGGCGCATGCCGGGGTGCTGGTGTTTGCGGCGGGGATCGTCTTTTCCAGCGGTAGCCGTCAGGAGATAAGCCTGAACCTGAGCCCTGGGCAGCAGGTTGAACTGGCGGGTTACATTTTCCGTTTTGAGCGTCTCGACCTGGAAGCCAAAGGTAACTACACCAGTGAAAAAGCGCAGATCACGCTGTGGCACAATGAGAAACGTATTGGCAGCCTGCAACCCGAAAGGCGCTTCTATGCCGCGCGCCGTCAACAGATGATGGAGCCGGGGATCCGCTGGAATCTGATGCATGACTGGTACGCGGTAATGGGTGAAAAAACCGGACCTGACCGCTATGCCATGCGTTTGTACGTGCAGACCGGCGTGCGCTGGATTTGGGGTGGGGGACTATTAATGGTCTTTGGCGCGCTGCTGAGCGCATGGCGAGGAAGGAAGCATCCAGAGTTATTGCCTGATGGCGCTGCGCTTATCAGGCCTACGAGTGAAAAGCATGGTAGGCCGGATAAGGCGTTCACGCCGCCATCCGGCAAAACGATGTTACTTGTGGCTTTACTGATTTTTCTACCTTTTACCACCCATGCCCAGGTTGTGGATACCTGGCGCTTTGAAAATCCGCAACAGCAGGAACAAGCGCTGTCCATTGCCAGCCAGCTTCGCTGCCCGCAGTGTCAAAACCAAAACTTGCTGGAATCCAATGCGCCGGTAGCGGTCAGTATGCGCCATCAGGTTTATAGCATGGTGGCGGAAGGGAAAAGCGAAGCTGAGATCACGACATGGATGACCGAGCGTTACGGTGACTTCGTTCGTTATAATCCGCCGCTGAATGAGCAAACGCTGCTGCTGTGGGCGTTGCCGTGCCTGCTGTTATTGCTGGTAGGTGTGGTGGTCTGGCGAGTGAGAAGACGTCAGCATACGGAGGAAGGTGAACAATGAACCAGTCCGAACCGCTGTTACGCCCAATGCCTGTGAAGCGGCTGACCGCTGCGGCGGTGCTGATGGTTGTGGCCTGCATTGGAGGCTACTTGTTGACGCCAAAATGGCAGGCGGTTCGTCAGGAGCAGACGAGACTGGCGGACCCTTTACATGCTTTCTCCGATGAGAATGTTCAGGAAAAACAGTTGCTTTTGCTGCAATCGCAGATTCGCGCTAATCCCCAGAACGGCGTGAAATGGGCGCAACTCGGGGAGTACTATCTTTGGCAAAACGCGTATCATAATGCGCTGCTGGCCTACGAGCAGGCGCTGCGTGTCGGCGGTGAAAATGCTGAGATCTATTCCGCGATGGCAACGGTATTGTATTACCAGGCCGGACAACATATGACGCCACCCACTCGCGAGATGATTGATAAGGCTCTGGCGCTGGATCCGGCAGAGGTCACAGCGCTGATGCTGTTAGCCTCAGATGCGTTTATGCAGGCAGACTACGCCCAGGCTATTTCAGTGTGGCAAAAGGTTATGGATTTAAACTCGCCTAGGGTGAACCGGGCACAGCTCGTTGACTCTATTAATATGGCGAAGTTATTGCAGAATCGGCAAAAATAAATTTGTTTTTTTTGTGATTTGTATCATTTGGCCTGTTTAAAAAACAGGCAAACGAACAAATTGGCGAAAAAAACTCACACCATGACTTCTTCATTTTTGAACATATTAAAATTCTTTTATAACAAAAAGTTATTCATCAATACCGCGATAAAATTGCATTTTTATGCATAAAATCAGCCAAAAGCCCTGTTCTTAGAGGGTTGCGCGGAATGCCATGCAGATGATAATGATAATAAGCGTTAAAAAACTCCATAAACGAACGCAACACAATTCATACCCTTTCAGTATGTACTATTCCCACACACCGCATGTGGAATAGCGCTCCATCGAGGAAGTCCGTTGTTATGAAAAATTTGAAAGTCAGCCTGGCATGGCAGATTCTAATCGCCATGGTGCTGGGCATTCTGCTAGGGAGTTACCTGCATTACCATAGTGACAGCCGTGAATGGCTGGTTGTAAACCTGCTGTCACCGGCGGGCGATATCTTTATCCATCTGATCAAAATGATCGTTGTGCCCATTGTCATCTCTACGCTGGTTGTCGGTATTGCCGGAGTCGGTGATGCAAAACAGCTGGGCCGCATTGGCGCCAAAACTATTCTCTATTTCGAAGTGATCACCACCGTGGCGATTATCCTTGGGATCACGCTGGCTAATGTGTTCCAGCCGGGTTCCGGGATTGATATGTCGCAACTGGCGACCGTGGATATTTCGAAATATCAAAGCACGACTGCAGAAGTACAGAGCCACGCGCATGGTTTGATGGGGACAATTTTGTCACTGGTGCCGACCAATATCGTCGCCTCGATGGCAAAAGGCGATATGCTGCCAATTATCTTCTTCTCGGTGCTGTTCGGTTTAGGCTTGTCTTCCCTGCCGGCAACTCACCGCGAACCGCTGGTTACCGTGTTCCGCTCTATTTCCGAAACCATGTTTAAAGTGACCCACATGGTTATGCGCTATGCGCCAGTCGGCGTTTTCGCGCTGATTGCCGTTACCGTCGCAAACTTCGGTTTTGCCTCCCTGTGGCCGCTGGCGAAGCTGGTGCTGTTGGTGCACTTTGCCATCCTGTTCTTCGCGCTGGTGGTGCTGGGGATTGTCGCGCGTATCTGTGGGTTGAGCATCTGGATCCTGATCCGCATTCTGAAAGACGAGTTGATTCTGGCTTACTCTACTGCCAGCTCCGAGAGCGTACTGCCGCGTATTATCGAGAAGATGGAAGCCTACGGCGCACCGGCTTCAATCACCAGCTTTGTGGTGCCGACCGGCTACTCATTCAACCTTGATGGTTCAACGCTGTACCAGAGTATTGCCGCGATCTTTATTGCGCAGCTGTATGGTATCGACCTGTCGCTGTGGCAGGAAATCGTGCTGGTGTTGACGTTGATGGTGACCTCGAAAGGGATTGCGGGCGTGCCGGGCGTATCATTCGTGGTGCTGCTGGCAACGCTGGGCAGCGTGGGGATCCCGCTGGAAGGCCTGGCGTTTATTGCTGGTGTTGACCGTATTCTCGACATGGCGCGTACCGCGCTGAACGTGGTGGGTAACGCACTGGCGGTGCTGGTTATCTCCAAGTGGGAACACAAATTTGACCGCAAAAAAGCGCTGGCCTATGAGCGCGAAGTATTAGGTAAGTTTGATAAGACCGCCTTGTAGGCCGGATAAGGCAACGCCGCCATCAGGCAACCTGCTCCGGGTTGCCTGATGGCGCTACGCTTATCAGGCCTACAACGACTACCCGTTGGTTAACTTTTCAAACTCTTCGCAGCCGGTATCGAATCCTTCCGTACAGCTCAGATTCAGCCAGTGCAGTGCCTTCTGTTTATTCTTCACGATAAAACCCTGCTCACCGTTTAAGAACATCATCCCGGCCCAGTATTCGGAATAACCGGTGCGGGAAATGGCAGAGCTACGTTTGAAATACCACGTCGCTTTCTCATCGTCTGCGGGAATACCCACGCCGTTGGCGTAAATCAGCCCAAGCAGCATTTGCGCGTCGACGGCGGAATCATTTTCCAGGTCCTCGGAGGCGTTTTGCAGCAAGGTAATGGCTTTGGGGTAATCGGTGTGTCCAGCCTGAGTATTGACCAGAATACGCGCCAGCGTAATTTCCCCGGTTTTACTGCCTGCCTGGGTCGCTTTTTCCGCCAGCGTTTTGGCCTGAGGGTAATCCAGACTGACCGGATTGGTAATCTTAATCTGTGCCAGCAATGCGTAAGCATCGGCATCACCATTGTCGGCGGCTTTTTGCGCCCAATATTCCGCTTTACCCAAATCGCCTGAGCTAAACCAGGTATCAGCGAGGAAATATTGTGCACGTCGGTCTCCGGACTCGGCGGCTTTCAAAAACTGACTACCGGGCTCTTCGGCATGGACAAAGCATGTCATTAACACCATCAAGGCGAAAAGTCGTTTCATCTTTTATTTAGATTTAGTGTAGGGAATGAACAGTATAGAGAGATTATGTGCATAAAAAAACGGCCTCCGAATGGAGGCCGTCAGGGGAAGCTTAACCCATCGCGCTTTCGCGCAGGCTGGCTTTCAGCTTGGTGTACTCATCAATGACATACTGCTCGGCAGCGCGCTGATCGGCAATGCGTTCAACGTTTACAGCACAGTACTTGTACTCCGGCGTTTTGGTAATCGGACTTAAGTTCTCGGTTACCAGTTCATTACATGCGCCAATCCACCACTGGTAGGTCATGTAAATCGCGCCTTTGTTTGGACGATCGCTGACTGCCGCACGGGTAATGACCCGGCCTTTACGCGAGTTCACCCACACCAGCTCTTCATCCTGGATGCCCAGGCGTTCTGCGTCGGCGGTGTTGATCTGGGCATAGCCCGGTTCATCCGCCAGCGCGGCCAACGCCGCACAGTTACCGGTCATCGAACGGCAAGAGTAGTGGCCGACTTCACGCACTGTAGACAGTACCATCGGGTACTCCTCAGTGAGTTTGTCGATTGGCGCTACCCAGTCGCAGGTGAAGAACTGCGCCAGGCCGTTCGGGGTGTCGAACTTCTCTTTGAAGAGATAAGACGTACCCTGGTCGGCTTCTGAGGTGTCGCGGCAAGGCCACTGGATATAACCCAGTTCGCCCATTTTCTCGTAAGTGGCACCGTAGAAATCCGGGCACAGATGACGCAACTCGTCCCAGATTTCCTGGGTGTTGTTGTAGTGCATCGGGTAGCCCATACGGGTGGCGATTTCACTGATAATCTGCCAGTCCGTTTTCAGATCCCACTTCGGCTCAACGGCTTTAAAGAAGCGCTGGAAGCCACGGTCAGCTGCGGAGAATACGCCTTCATGCTCACCCCATGACGTAGACGGTAAAATAACGTCTGCGGCAGCGGCAGTTTTGGTCATGAAGATATCCTGCACGATGACCAGTTCCAGATCCTCAAAGCCTTTGCGCACTGCGGAGAGTTCAGCATCGGTTTGTAATGGATCTTCACCCATGATGTACGCCGCGCGTACTTCGCCATGCGCTGCACGGTGCGGCAGTTCGCTGATGCGATAGCCGGTATGAGCAGGCAGACTTTCCACGCCCCAGGCTTTAGCGAACTTCTCGCGGTTAGCCGGATCTTTCACATACTGATAGCCCGGATAGGTATCCGGCAGCGCGCCCATGTCACATGCGCCCTGAACGTTGTTCTGCCCACGAACCGGGTTAACGCCCACGCTCGGCTTACCGAGGTTGCCGGTCAGCATTGCGAGGCTGGTCAGTGAACGCACGGTTTCCACGCCCTGATAGAACTGGGTAACACCCATGCCCCACAGGATGGCCGCGCTTTTCGCCGTGGCATACATACGTGCAGCCTGACGAATATCCTGCGCGCTAACGCCAGTGATATCTTCGACGGACTCCGGCGTGTAGCCTTCGACGATCTTGCTGTACTCTTCGAATCCTTCCGTACGGGAGGCGACGAACGCCTGGTCGTACAGTTTTTCTTCGATGATGACATGACCCATAGCGTTGAGCAGCGCGATGTTCGAGCCGTTTTTCAACGCGATGTGCATGTCGGCAATACGCGCGGTTTCAATTTTGCGCGGATCGCAGACGATGATTTTCGCCCCGTTACGTTTAGCATTAATCACGTGATTCGCCACGATCGGGTGGGAATCCGCCGGGTTGTACCCGAAGATGAACACTAAATCTGTGTTATCAATTTCATTGATAGCATTACTCATTGCGCCGTTACCGACCGATTGGTGCAGACCTGCAACCGATGGGCCGTGTCAGACGCGAGCGCAGCAGTCAACGTTATTGGTACCAATAACGGCGCGCGCGAATTTTTGCATTACATAGTTGGTTTCGTTACCCGTACCGCGAGATGAACCGGTCGTCTGAATAGCGTCCGGGCCATACTTCGCTTTGATGGCGCTCAGACGACTGGCGACGTAATCAAGCGCTTCATCCCAGGAAACGGATTCCAGTTTGCCGCCACGCTGGCGACGGATCATAGGGGTTTTCAGACGAGGGGTCAGGATCTGGGTATCATTGATAAAATCCCAGCCATAGTAGCCCTTCAGACACAGGGTACCCTGGTTGGTTTTCCCCTGCGCCGCTTCAGCCCGGACGATTTTGCCGTTATCGACCACCAGGTTGATTTTGCAACCTGATGCGCAATATGGGCAAACCGTGACGACTTTTTTCATCGGTCTCGCTCCAGTTAATCAAATCGCGCATACGCGCTTGTCGTTTTTGTTATGCATCTTTTATGCCATGTTTTTATCAGGGGCATTAGTCGATATTACGGGCGAATTTTGCGCAAAACCCTGACGAAAAACAGGCTGTCGTCATATTTGACGTGACGAATCTCCAATACGTGACGCCCCGGCAGTGTGACCGAGGTTATGTTTCCCGCACATCCTTGTGCCTTATCGCTGTCACTCTGTGCAGAATCAATCACACTCATTTAAGTTGGCCAGAAATGGGGAAAAACAATGAAGCCAGCCATACTGGTTGTGGATGATGACATCGCTGTCTGCACGCTTTTACAGGATGTGCTGAGCGAACACGTCTTTACGGTGACCGCCTGTCACACCGGGCAGGAGGCACTGCGCTGCATTGAGACTCAGCCGGATATCGCTCTGGTATTACTGGATATGATGTTGCCCGATACTAACGGCCTGATGGTGCTACAACAGGTGCAGAAGTTGAGGCCCGGATTACCGGTGGTGATGCTGACCGGGCTTGGCAGCGAGTCGGATGTGGTTGTCGGGCTGGAAATGGGGGCTGACGACTATATCGGTAAACCGTTCAATGCGCGGGTGCTGGTGGCGCGGGTAAAGGCGGTGCTCAGACGCGTTGGCGTGTTAACGGCAGAAAGCGGCGGCCCACAGACCACGGGGCTTTCTTTCAATGGCTGGCATCTGGATACCGCCGGTTGCCAGCTGCATAATCCCCAGCAGTTGAAGGTGGAGTTGACGCAGGGGGAATACAGCCTGCTGTTGGCGCTGGCCCAAAATGCCCGGCGGGTGCTGAGCCGGGAACAGCTGCTGGAGCTGACGCGCAGCGACAGCGTTGAGGTGTTTGACCGCACTATTGACGTGTTAATCATGCGGCTGCGGCGAAAAATAGAGAACAACCCGCACCAGCCAATGTTGATCAAAACCCTGCGCGGGCTGGGTTATGTGTTTGCCGCCGACGTGCAACATCACGATAAGGCGGCGTGAACGTGTGCAGTTGCCGGATGCGGCGTAAACGCCTTATCCGGCCTACAAAAGCGATAATGACCCCGTAGGCCTGATGCGGTCGTAGGCCTGATAAGCGTAGCGCATCAGGCGTCAGCCATTTCTGCTTTCAACTCTGCCAGCGTCTTCGCGCCGTCTATCGCATTCGCGCACAGCAAGCTTGCCCGCGCACAGGCGTGTGCCAACCTGACGCTGTCCGTCAGCGACCAGCGCTCATGACAGCCATACAAAAATCCAGCGCAAAACGCATCTCCCGCTCCGACGCTGCCAACGATCTCCTCCTGCGCCAGGTACTGCGACGGGATCCAGACGCCCGGCAGATCCGGCGCTTCACCCCAGGCACCTTCCGGACAGTGGATCACCACCCGCTGGCGTACACCTGCATCCAATAATTCGCGTGCGGCGGTGGCGATGTGCGCAATATGCAGTTCGCCGTTGGGCTGGCGGATCTCCAGCCCGCTGAACTCCCCGGCTTCCAGCTCGTTAATCACCAGATAGTCTAGATGGCGCAGGGCTGGCATCACCAGCGGTTGATAGCGCGGGTCGCCCTTGCGTGAGACCAGATCCAGCGACGTTTCAAAGCCGTTGTCGCGCATTTGCGCCAGCAGCCGTGCGCTACGCGTCCCGAACTCCTCATCCGGCATGTCCAGACTGTCGAGCAGCAGCAGATATCCCAGATGGAAGATTTTCATCGAGGTATCCAGTTGCTCAAACGCAGGCAGATCGAGTAGCCGATTGGCACCGGGCGAGTGGAAAAAGGTGCGCTGACCGCTGGGATCGGTCATCACCTGCGACATCGACGTGGGGGCGAATGTGGTGCGCTGCACGTGTTGGCGATTAACGTGATACTGCTCCAGCATCGCCATGATGTAGTCGCCGTCGCTGTCCTGACCGATTAACCCCACCGCCTGCAACGGCAGCCCAGTGTGCATTTTTGCCAGCGTCAGCAGCACATTAAGCGGCGCACCGCCCGTGGCGCGTTCGCTACGGGTGATTTCCGCCAGCCAGCCACGTTCCGGCCACTGCACAATTTGATGCACGTGATCGACCAGCATGTTGCCTGCGGCGATAACGCCTTTGCGTTCCATCAGACCCGTCCCGCGCTGCCAAAAATGCGCATCTGTTCCGAAACGGTATCGGTAATGGCCTCTTCAATGCCGAGCAGCAGTTCGGCGAATTCGTCGTACAGCGGCTGGCGATTCGCCATCCGTGTTTCTACCGCCGACAGCGCCGCCTGCGACATGCCGGTATAGAAGTTGATTTTGTGAATGCCGAGTTCAATCGCGCGCTTGAAATCGTCGTTGCTGATACCGGAGCCGCCATGCAGTACCAGCGGGATTGCCGCCTGCTGGCGAATGGCGTCCAGACGCGGGAAGTCGAGCAGCGGTTCGCCTTTGTATTTGCCGTGGGCATTGCCAATGGCGACCGCCAGCGCGTCAATCCCGGTTCTGTCGACGAAATCACGCGCCATCATTGGGTCGGTAAATAGCGACTCGTCGGCATGACCGTACAGCGCGCCGCCCTCATCACCGCCCACCGCACCCAGTTCGGCTTCCACCGATACGCCGACGGCGTGGCACATCTTTACCACTTCGCGGGTCTGGCGGATATTTTCTTCATACTCCAGCGTGGAGCCATCGAACATCACTGAACTGAACCCTAAGCGTAGTGCCCGAACTACCGACTCAAAGTGCAGGCCGTGGTCAAGGTTTAGCACCACCGGAATGTCATGCCGCGCGGCTTCGAACTTGACCGCTTCGACCAGAGAATCCAGCGAGATATATTTAAAATGTACTTCGGCGATATTGATGATAAACGGCGAACGTTCCTGTTTAGCTGCGGCAAACAGCGCGCGCAGGAAGTGTGAATCCAGAACATTAAATGCCCCTAAGGCATAGTGATGCTCACGGGCATGGGCAAGACCATCAGCGAGAGATATCAACGGCATAATGCGCTCCTTGGTTAGCGGAACAGGCGATATTCGTTACACAGCACCAGCTGCGCCGGCTCGTCTTCTTCAATGTCGTTATAGCGGGCGATCGGTTGCAAAAAGTGATTATCGTGGTCGTCGTCATTAACAGAAGAAACCTCGCCGACCAGCACGTCGCCAAAACCTTCTTCCGCCCAGAAGCTGTGATACAGGCCCGGCGGCAGGCAGATGCTTTCACCCGGCGTCAGGCGTAACTGACTGCCCGCTGCATGGGTTTGCCGACAGCCGTCAATCACTACGCTCACGTCGGTCTCCTCCGTTTGTTCCCGGATCCCCGCATTCCACAGTTCCACAATTAAATTGCCGCCGCCGCGATTGATAATGTCTTCGCGTTTGCGCCAGTGAAAATGCATCGGCGTGACCTGCGCATCGCGAACATGCATGATTTTCTCGGCGTAGCATTTCTCGTAAGGCATTCCTTTCGGCGAGCCATTACGCAGAGTGAACAGCGTTAACCCTTGCGCGGCGAAATTGTTGCCGCCAAATGCGGTGACATCCCAACCGAGCTTAAGGTCGAACACTTCGCTCCAGGCTGTGGCATCAAGCTTGCGCCATTGGGTCGGGGGGAAGCTGGCAAAAGGGGGGAGATGCACGTCGTGCTGAGAGAAAAACTGGCGCGTGTGGCCAAGGATCTCGTTTATTGCGGAGCGTTTCATCGGCTGAATCCTCCTTAATATAATGCCGGATGGGCCGCGCTTATCCGGCCTACAAATTCATAGCGATCTTGTAGGCCGGATAGGGCATTTTCGCCGCCATCCGGCGTTGTTGTGGCGGGCTATTTAACCGTCCAACCCTTATAACTGCCGACGTTGTTTTTATCGATCATCGTCACCGGGATTAGCACGGGTTCTTTCGGGGCGGGTTTCCCCTGCAATATGTCATAGCCGATTTCGACCGCTTTGGCAGCCATCACCTGCGGATCTTGTGCCGGAGTCGCCACAAATAGTGAGTTTTCGCGCTTCAGCGCTTCTTCACCGTCCGGGGATCCATCTACGCCGACAATAAAGAATTCGCTACGCTGCGCCTGTTTTGCCGCCAGATCGGCACCGATCGCCGTCGGATCGTTAATGGCGAATACGCCGTCGATCTTCGGATTCGCCGCCAGCAACGCGGTCATGATCTCCAGCCCGCCTTCGCGACTGCCTTTGGCGTTTTGGTTATGCGACAGCACCTTGATGTCCGGGTGGCGTTTGAACTCAGTCTGGCAGCCTTCCACGCGGTTCTGGACGGCGGAAACCGGCGGCCCGTTGATGATGACGACGTTGCCTTTGCCTTTCAGGCGGTCGGTAATGTATTTACAGGCCATTTCACCTGCCTGGGTGTTATCGGAGGTAATGGTCGCGTCTGCGCCTTCCGCCGCCACGTCAACGGCAACCACCACGATCCCGGCGTCTTTCGCGCGTTTTACCGCCGGGCCGATGCCTTTGGAGTCGGCGGCGTTAAGGATAATCATGTCGACTTTGGCGGCAATAAAGTTGTCGATCTGCGACACCTGTTGCCCCAAATCGTAACCGCTGGAAACCAGCGTTACTTTAACGCTATCACCTGCCAGCTTGCGTGCTTCCAGCTCCGCGCCTTTGGTGATCTGCACGAAGAACGGGTTGGCCAGATCGCCTACCGTAACGCCAATCGATTTCAGTTCTTTTGCCTGCACAAACGGAGCTGCAGCAAGCAGGGCGCCAGCACAGAGCGCGGTTACTAATGGCTTCAAACGCATACTCGTTTCCTCACGTAGGGTATTGTTGTTATACGCCTGATGGCGCTGCGCTTATCAGGCCTACGAATGAGCAGGCCAGTAAGCTTGTCTATGCACTTTGATGGTGTCGGGTACGGTATTTGTCGATCAGCACCGCTATGATGATCACCGCCCCTTTGATCACCAATTGCCAGAAATAGGAGACGCCCATCAGCGTCATGCCGTTATTGAGCGTGGCGATTATCAACGCCCCCACCAGCGTGCCGGTGATGGTGCCGATCCCGCCAACAAAGCTGGTGCCGCCGAGGATCACCGCCGCGATGGCGTCCAGCTCGTAACCCATGCCTAAGTTGCCGTTGGCGCTATACAGCCGCGAGGCGCTCATCACCCCGCCAAGACCTGAGAGCAAACCGCTCATGCCGTAGACGAACAGCAGCACCAGCCACACTTTGATCCCGGTTAAACGTGCGGCCTGCATATTGCCGCCGACCGCGTAGATATGAACGCCGAGCGTGGTGCGGCGCAGAATGAACCAGCACACCACCACCACCGCCAGCGCAATGACCACCAGCCACGGAACCGGGCCGAGATAGTTGTTACCGATCCACTCAAAGCTGATATTGGAGTTAATCACCGTTGTGCCGTCGGCCAGCAGATAGGCCGCACCGCGCAGCGCCGTATAGGTTCCAAGCGTGACGATAAACGGCGGTAGTCCGGCAAAAGCAACCAGCGCGCCGTTAAACAATCCCAGCACCAGGCCGAGCATCAGCGCCGCCGGAATCGACAGCATGGCAAACTCAGGAATAAGAGAAACGACCATGGCTGCGACAGCGGTGGTACCGAGAATCGAGCCAACCGAGAGGTCGATCCCGCCGGTCAAAATAATGAAGGTCATGCCAGCCGCCAGCACGATGTTGATCGAGGCCTGACGGGTAATATTCAGCAGGTTACTTTCGGTAAAAAAGTTAGGCGCGATAAAGCCAAATACCGCCACAATCAGGATGAGAATCGGTAAGATACCGACCGTTTGCATCAGATCGCTCATCAGCATTTTTTTTGCGGAGGCGGATTTCGCCACCTGCTGGGGAGTGGTTGGATTATTCATGGGGCACCGCCTGATGGTGGGAGTCGTTCACGCCGGTTGCCAGCGTCATAATATTTTCCTGGGTAATGCTTTGTCCGTTCAGCTCGCCGGCAATACTGCCTTCCCGCATGACGTACACGCGATCGCTCATACCGACGACTTCCGGCAGCTCGCTGGAGATCATCAGGATCGCTACGCCTTTGCGCGCCATATCGTTCATGATCCGGTAGATCTCGCTTTTGGCACCGACGTCCACGCCGCGCGTGGGTTCATCGAGGATCAAAATACGTGGGCCGATCGCGACCCAGCGTGAAATCAGCAGTTTTTGCTGATTTCCGCCGGACAGCCCGCCCGCGCGTACCTGTGCGTGCGGCACGCGGATGTTGAGCAGCTTGATGGCGTCATCGGAAATAGCCTGCGCCTTTTTGCGATCGAGCATGCCCCAGTTGGCGTCACGCTCCAGCGTTGCCATGGTGATGTTTTCTGCCGCTGCCAGCTCTAAAAATAATCCCTGTTCTTTGCGGTTTTCCGTCAGAAAGCCAATGCCGTGGTCAATCGCTTCGCGCGGGGAGTGGATCACTACTGGTTCACCGTCTACTTCAATCATGCCGCCGATGGCTTTACGCACGCCAAAAATCAGCTGAGCCAGTTCAGAACGCCCGGCACCGACTAGCCCGGCCAGGCCGACGATCTCCCCGGAGCGCACCAGCAAGCTGCACGGCTGGACTTTATGGCCGTCGGTCAGGTGATGAACATTGAGGCGTGCTTTACCTAAGGGAATGTCGCGCTCTTTGTTGAACAGATCGCTCAACGGACGGCCCACCATCATGCGTACCAGCTCCGAGGCGTTGAGCTTGTCGCGGGTCAGGCTGCCAACATATTGCCCATCGCGCAGGACGCTGACGCGGTCCGAGAGTTCGTACACTTCCGCCATGCGGTGGCTGATGTAGATAATCGCCATCCCCTCATCGCGCAGGCGCATGATCAGTTCAAACAGGCGGTGAGTTTCACGTGAGGAGAGGGCGGCGGTGGGTTCATCCATTACCAGAATGCGGCTGTTACGGTGCAGGGCGCGGGCAATTTCCACCTGCTGCTGTTCGGCGATGGTCAATGTCATCACACGGTCGCTGGCCTTAAACTGGGCGCCGAGTCGGTCGATGACTTTCTGCGACTGCATGACCATCTCTTTACGCTGGACCAGCCCGCCGCGCGACAGCTCGCTGCCAAGAAAGATATTTTCCGCTACCGTCAGGTTCGGCGCGAGCTGCATCTCCTGATAAATCAGCGTGATGCCTGCGCTAAGTGCATCTTTAGGACCGCGAATATGGAACGGCAGACCGTCAATCAGGATCTCACCGCTGGTGGCGGTATAGGCGCCTGCGAGGATCTTCATCAGGGTGCTCTTCCCCGCGCCATTCTCGCCCATCAGGGCATGAATCTCGCCCGGCCAGACCGTTAAATCGACCCCTTTCAGCGCGTAAAATTTGCCAAACGCTTTAGCAATGTTGCGCATCTCCAGAACCGGTGTCCTGCTCATGGCGGATCTCCTGTGGGGTGGCCGATATCAGCAGTCCATCACAGGAATGTAAATGCAAAATGTCAGAAGCCGTTCATATTTGTCATATTGCGATTTTTCTTCACGGAGCGTGATATGCCGCAACCGGGACGTCACTTTTTCGCCAGTGCGCGCGGACGATTGCTGTTCTTCAATCTGCTGGTGGTGGCTGTCACGCTGATGGTGAGCGGCGTGGCGGTGCTGGGTTTTCAGCATGCCAGTCAGATTCAGGAGCAGGTGCAGCAGCAAACCGTTGACGACATGACCGGCAGCATGAACCTGGCGCGGGATACGGCGAACGTGGCGACAGCGGCGGTGCGGCTGTCGCAGGTGGTCGGGGCGCTGGAATACAAAGGGGAAGCGGAGCGGCTGCAGGAGACGCAAAGGGCGCTGAAGCAGTCGCTGGAACAACTGGCTACCGCGCCGCTGGCACAGCAAGAGCCGGTGCTGGTCGAGCGTATTATCCAGCGCAGTAATGAACTACAAAGCAGCGTAGAAGGGATGTTGCAGCGCGGGCAGCGGCGACACCTGGAGCGTAACGCGTTGCTCAGTTCGCTGTATCAAAATCAAAGCTATTTACGTCATCTGCAAAAGTTGACCGGCGCGCAGGATGATGCGCTGCTGGGGCAGATGGACCGCTTAATTGTTGCCGCCATCGACACGCCCACGCCGCGTTCGGTGGTGAAACAACTGGATGCGGTGATGCCTGCGCTTCCCTTGCGCCATGCTAGTCCGCTAATTAGCGGTATCCTCAACGACTTCAACCAGGAGCTGCATAAGCTGGAGCCGCTCTCTTCCGCGCTGGAGCAGAGCGATTTGGCCATCAACTGGTATATGTTTCATATCAAAGCGCTGGTGGCGATCCTCAACAGCGATATCAATCAGTATGCCTCGCAGGTGGCGCTGATCTCAGAGCAACGGGTGGCGCAAAGCCATCAGGAACTGCAATCCGGCGCGATGTTTATTTTAGTGTTTGCGCTGCTGGCGGTGGTGATCACCGGTTTTGCCGGGTGGTATATCTACCGTAATCTCGGTTCCAACCTGACGGCCATTTCACGGGCGATGACCCGGCTGGCGCACGGTGAATCAGACGTCAGCGTACCGGCCCTGCAGCGTCGTGATGAGTTAGGCGAGCTGGCCCGCGCCTTTAGCGTCTTTGCCCGGAATACGGCGTCGCTGGAGCACACCACCCGACTGCTAAAAGAAAAAACCAGCCAGATGGAAATCGATCGCACCGAGCGTCAGGGGCTGGAAGAGGCGCTGTTGCACAGCCAAAAGCTGAAGGCGGTGGGGCAATTGACGGGCGGATTAGCACATGATTTCAATAACCTGCTGGCGGTTATTATTGGCAGTCTGGATCTGGTGGATCCGGATTCTTCCGACGCGCCGCGGGTCAATCGGGCGCTAAAAGCCGCCGAGCGTGGGGCGCTGCTTACCCAGCGACTGCTGGCCTTTTCGCGCAAACAGTCGCTGCACCCTCATGCGGTGGAGCTGAAAACGCTGCTGGAAAATCTGGGCGAACTGATGCGCCACTCTCTTCCGGCCACGTTGACGCTGGAGATTGAAGCCCAGTCTCCCGCCTGGCCCGCGTGGATTGACGTCAGCCAACTGGAAAACGCCATTATCAATCTGGTGATGAACGCCCGTGACGCCATGGACGGGCAGGCGGGCACGATTAAAATCCGTACCTGGAATCAGCGGGTCACGCGCAGCGATGGGCGCAAGCAGGATATGGTGATGCTGGAGGTGGCCGACCAGGGTAGCGGGATGTCGCAGGAGGTGAAAGCCCAGGTCTTCGAGCCGTTTTTCACCACCAAACAGACCGGTAGCGGCAGCGGACTGGGGCTGTCGATGGTTTACGGTTTTGTGCGCCAGTCCGGAGGTCGGGTGGAGATTGAAAGCGCTCCCGGGCAGGGAACGACGGTCAGGCTACAACTGCCTCGTGCCGTTGTGCCGGTGCAGGCTCAGGCAGAACCGGTGGCGGTACATGCGGCGAACAGCGGTGAAAAACTGGTGTTGGTGCTTGAGGATGAAGACGATGTACGCCAGACGTTGTGCGAGCAATTACACCTGCTGGGCTACCTGACGTTAGAGGCCGCAAACGGGGAACAGGCGATGCATATGCTGGCGGCTTCATCCGAGATTGATATTTTTATCAGCGACTTAATGCTGCCAGGTGGTTTAAGCGGCGTGGATGTGGTTAACCATGCCCAGGCACATTATCCGCAGTTGTCCATCCTGCTGATAAGCGGTCAGGATTTACGCCCGGCGCATAACCCTGCGTTGCCGGATGTGGCGCTATTGCGTAAGCCTTTTACTCGGGGAGAACTGGCGCAGGCGCTGCGGCATTCGCGTAATTGAGATTCCTCCGCTACCCGCGCAAATACGCTTTGATTACCGTGGGGCGAGTTTCTTGATGAGGCTGGTTTTATGCAACGCTCCGCGACATTCCTTCTTTTTAGTTTGCTAATGCTGACCACCGTATCGGCACAGGCGGATATTATCGATGACGCCATTGGTAATATTCAGCAGGCGATTAACGACGCATACAAACCGGACAACGGGCGGGATTATGATGATTCGCGTGACGAAAGCTGGCAGCGCCAGATGAGTGACGACCGGCGCAGGCAATATGACAATCGCCGCCGCCAGTTTGAAGATCGACGTCGCCAACTGGATGACCGTCAGCTCCAGCTCGATCAAGAACGGCGTCAGTTAGAAGACGAAGAGCGCAGAATGGAAGAAGATTACGATCGTTAGCGGTAACGATTTAAATTTATGGGTATTTTATCTTTCTGGCAGGGATTTACCTGCTCGCCCAACAGCTCACCATTTTATGTTAATGAATGCACTTGAGCACAGTGCATGTATGCACTACAATCTCTCTATGCTTATGGAAAAGGTGCTGGCAATGGAATGTCTAAATCATTAAATATCAGAAATTTTCGGGATACATGGCTTGAAGATTTTTTTGAACGGGCGACATCGCACAGAAAAATACCTGCGGATATTCACACTGCATTAGCCAGAAAGCTGGATATCATTAATGCGGCTGTTTCGCATCGGGATTTGCGCTCGCCACCCGGTAACAGATATGAAGAGTTAACCGGAAAATTACAGGAATATTCTTCAATCAGAGTAAACAAGCAGTACCGATTAATATTTAAATGGATTAATGGTAAGGCCGAAGATGTGTACTTAGATCCACACATCTATTAGAGAAAACGTAAGGTAACGATATGAAACAGGCATCCAGAAAACCAACGACTGTGGGTGATATCCTGCAATATGAATACCTGGAACCGCTTGATCTGAAAATCAACGATCTGGCTGAAATTCTGCATGTTCACCGCAATACAGTGAGCGCACTGGTCAACAATAATCGCAAATTAACAACGGATATGGCGTTTCGTTTGGCAAAAGCGTTCGATACCTCCGTTGATTTCTGGCGTAACCTACAGGCGGCGGTTGACCTGTGGGAAGTTGAAAATGACATGCGGGCGCAAGAAGAACTGAACCGGATTGTTTCAGTTAAAGATTTTATTGCGCAGCGAGATGTCGGCGCAAAAAAAGTCGCTTAATCATCTGTTTGTAGGCCGGATAAGATGTTTTCATCGCATCCGGCAAATTTCCTTACTCCAGCACAATCTCCATTCCGTCATATCCTGCCTCAAACCCTACTGGTAGCGGATGTTCCATCATCCACAGATCAAACTGATGGCTGATATGCGTCAGGATCATCCGTGGGCAGCGGATGACGTCGTTCAATGCGATAACGGTGTTTAAATCACAATGATTGCGCGGTGGCTCGGCGCGCGGGGCATGGCTGCAGTCAATGATAATCACCTGAGGCTGGTTATTGTGGAGAAACTTCAACGTCTTGTCGGGAAGTCCGGCGGTATCGGAGAGCCACGCCACGCGGCTATGTGCGGTCTCCAGCAGATAACCAAACGTCAGCTTTGAATGGTTGAGCGGTAGCGGCGTTACCTGCAATCCTTGCAGGTCGAACACCACGAACGGTGCCACGGTATGGCTAAAATCGAGGATGCCGGGATGCTTAAACAGATCGTCGCAACCCTGTTCATCCGGCGGACTGTACACCGGGATGGTCGCCCCGACACCCCAGCGCAACGGAAACAGCCCTTGCACATGATCCATATGATAGTGGGTCAGCAAAAACTGCTGGAAGCTGCCCGCCGGCCAGTCGTCCATCAGATGCGGGATCCCCGCGTCCAGCAGCGTCACCGCATTATTGAACCTGACCACCCCGCTACAAGGGCGTCGACGGTATTGCGCCTGTAAGTGTGCTCGTTGGCAGGCCGCACAGTCGCAGCCAAATGTCGGCACCAGCTGCGCGCCGCCCGTTCCCGTCAGCGTAATGGTCAGACTCATGGCTCCCCCTACAACGGTTTAGTGAAGCGAAAATGGCTCTGGGTATAGCCTTCGCGCTGATAAAAACGGTGAGCGTTAAGGCGTTGAGTGCTGGTGGAAAGCTCGGTCATCTCTGCACCCGCTTCGCGCGCGGTGGCTTCGGCCCAGGCCAGTAACTGACTGCCCACCGTTAATCCTCGCGCCTGCGGCATCACTACCAGTTCCTGTATTTCGCCAATCCAGTTAGCGTGGTGCAGATGAAACTGCAGGTGCAGACCGATCAAGCCGACGACCTGTCCGTCGAGCTGCGCCAGTTGGTAGTGCATATTGGGATCTTGCAGATTTGCGGCGTATCCGGCACTAAAGGCCTGCAGGTCGAATTGACCCTGTTTCAACTCACAGATGAGCGCATAAACCGCATCGGTATCGTATAGCGTTGCGCGGCGTAATTCACAGACAGACATGTTTCTTCTCCTTGCGTCCCATCAGTGTGAGTAGTGTATCGACAGACTGTAGTAAACTTCCATCGTTGTTCAGGACGTGGCAGTCATACGGGGCGTAGCGGGCTGCGCGCTCAAGACGGGCGGCGATTTCCGTTTCGCTCTCCCGTCCACGAGCCTGCAAGCGCTGGCGTAAAATCGCCGGAGAAACCTGTAAGCAAATGGGGAGTAAAGATGTGCCGTAACGGGCCTGCGCCTGGGGCAGATGCGCCCGTGAGCCGTTGACCACCACATCAAAACCGGCGTGTAGCCAGAGGTCAATCTCCACGCCAACGCCGTAGTAGAAGCCATTGGCGTGCCAGCTCAGCGCCAGCAGGTTCTGCCCGGCGCGGGTAAAAAACTCTTGTTCGCTCAGCGCAATATGATTTTCATTCCCGGCGTTGGCGGCGCGGGTGATGTAACGGTGCGCCACCAGCAGTTGCGCCGGTTCCTGCTGGCGGAGTTCGGCCAGCAGACTGTCCTTACCGGAGCCGGATGGCCCCATCAGCCAGATCAGTTTACCCATAGTCAGAATACCCTTTTGCCCTGACGCCAGACGTGGTCGATATGGATGTTGCCGCCTTTGCGGTGTGCCAGCACCAGATCCGCGCGTTTGCCTTCGGCTACAACGCCACGATCGTCGAGATTTAATGCCCGCGCCGGATTGCGGGTCACCATGTGAATGGCCTGCGGCAGGGTAAAGCGGTTGGCGTCGTCATCCGCCACGCGAAATGCCGCGTCGAGCAGGCTGGCGGGGTAGTAATCGGAAGAAAGAATATCCAGTAGCCCCAGCTCAGCCAGCTTATGCGCCGCCACATTGCCGGAATGAGATCCTCCGCGCACGATGTTCGGCGCGCCCATCAGCACGTTCATACCATGCTGGCGCGAGGCTTCAGCCGCTTCGAAGGTGGTGGGAAATTCGGCGATCACGCTGCCAAGCTGGTGCGATTCCAGCACATGATCATGGGTGGCATCATCATGGCTCGCCAGCGCAATCTGGCGCTCACGACACATCTGGGCAATCGCCGCGCGATTGGGCTGTGACCAACGCGCCGCCAGCGCTAACTGTTCTTCTTCATAGCGGGCCATCTGCTCGTCGGTGAGCGAATACTTGCCTTGATAATACTCGCGGTACTTCTCGCGATTGGCGAACTGACGCTGGCCTGGCGAGTGATCCATCAGCGACACCAGCGTTACCGGCTCGCGGCTGACCAGTTTTTCAAACAGCGGCAGGGTAGTGTGATGCGGCAGCTCACAGCGCAGGTGCAGGCGATGCTCGGCGCGATTGACCCCGCGCTTTTGCGTCTCTTCGACTGCATTGATCATCTTCTCCAGATTTTCCAGACGGTCGCCGCCGTCGCGTACATCGCCAATTGCCACCGCGTCCAGCACGGTGGTAATGCCGCTGGCGACCATTAGCGCGTCGTGACTGCTCATCGCCGAGTGGGCAGGCCAGTCTACCTTCGGGCGCGGGGTGAAAAATTTGTCGAGATTATCGGTATGCAGCTCGATAAGCCCTGGTAGCAGCCAGCCGCCTTCGCCGTCCAGCGCCTCAGGTAGGCTGCTCGGACTTTCTGCAAAGGTGCGAATGACCCCGCCCTCGATTTCCAGCGATCCTTGCACCACTTCATCTTCCAGTACCAGCTTTACATTATTGATAATCATGCTGTTGTTCCCATCAGATGCAGACGATCCGCTACGCGGTCGCGCACGGTTTGATCGTGAAAAATGCCGACAATGGCTGCGCCGCGGGCTTTCGCTTCTTCAATCAATGCAACGACGGCGGCGCTGTTTTTGGCGTCCAGCGAGGCGGTAGGCTCATCGAGCAGCAGAATTGGGTAATCGACGATAAACCCGCGGGCGATGTTGACGCGCTGCTGTTCGCCGCCGGAAAAGGTCGACGGCGCCAGGTGCCACAACCGCTCCGGCACGTTCAGGCGGGTAAGCAGGTTAGCTGCTTTGGCTGCACACTCCTCACGGGAGACCCCCAGATCCAGCAGCGGTTGCATCACCACGTCCAGCGCGGAAATCCTCGGGATCACGCGCAGGAACTGGCTCACCCAGCCGATGGTTGAACGGCGAACCTCCAGTACTTTGCGCGCCGGGGCCTGCACCAGATCGACCCATTCATCGCTGTGGCGGATGTGGATGTGTCCTTCATCCGGCAGGTAGTTGGCGTACAGCGAACGCAGCAATGTGGATTTGCCGCTGCCCGAGTGACCGTGCAGCACCACGCATTCGCCGCTTTTAACGTCCAGAGTGGCGTTTTGCAGCACCGGCAGACGCACGCCGTTTTGCTGATGCAGGACAAAGGTTTTACTGACATTTTCAACGCGGATCGCGTTCATTTTTAGCCTCTTTAGACATTTTTGCGTTCAATTGCCTGATGGCGCTTCGCTTATCAGGCCTACAACCAATGCCGCTCCGTAGGCCGGATAAGGCGTAGCCGCCATCCGGCACAACAAAAAATCAGTTCTGCAACACCGACGACACCAGCAGCTGGGTATACGGATGATGCGGATCGTCGAGCACGCGGTCGGTTAACCCACTTTCCACCACCTGACCTTGCTTCATCACCAGTAAACGGTCGGCCAGCAGGCGCGCGACGCCCAAATCGTGGGTGACAATCACTACCGCCAGATCCAGTTCCACCACCAGGCCGCGCAGCAGGTCCAGCAGTTTGGCCTGTACGGAAACGTCCAACCCGCCGGTAGGTTCGTCCATAAACACCAGTTTGGGATGGGTGACGAGGTTGCGGGCAATCTGCAGGCGCTGCTGCATGCCGCCAGAAAAGGTGGTGGGCAGATCGTCGATACGCGAGGCAGGGATCTCTACCTCCTCCAGCCAGCGCTGCGCGGTGGCGCGGATGTCGCCGTAGTGACGTGCGCCGGTGGCCATCAGACGTTCGCCGATATTGCCGCCTGCGGAGACCTGACGGCGAAGGCCATCCAGCGGATGCTGATGCACCACGCCCCATTCGGTGCGCAGCAGACGGCGACGGTCGGCCTCATTCATGCCGTACAGCGAACGGTTCTGATACAAAATCTCACCGCTCTGCGGCGTCAGCCGTGAAGAGATCGATTTCAGCAGCGTGGTTTTGCCGGAACCGGACTCGCCGACGATGCCCAGCACTTCGCCTGGCCACAGGTCAAAAGAGACATCGCTGAAGCCTTTGCCCGGCGCGTAGAGATGGGTCAGGTTGTTGACTGAAAGCAGCGGTTGCGTCATTTGCTGAGGGCCTCGCTCTGTTGGCGGCAGTAGTCGGTGTCGGAGCAGACAAACATGCGTTTGCCGGTGTCATCGAGCACCACTTCATCGAGATAGCTGTGGGTTGAGCCGCAGATGGCGCAAGGCTCATCCCAGCTCTGCACGGTAAACGGGTGATCGTCGAAATCGAGGCTCTCCACGCGGGTGTAAGGTGGAACGGCATAGATACGCTTTTCGCGGCCAGCGCCAAACAGTTGCAGGGCCGGCATCATGTCCATCTTTGGATTGTCGAATTTCGGGATGGGCGACGGGTCCATGACGTAGCGGTCATTGACCTTCACCGGATAGGCGTAAGTGGTGGCGATATGGCCGAAGCGGGCGATATCTTCATACAGTTTTACCTGCATGATGCCGTACTCTTCCAGCGCGTGCATGGTGCGAGTTTCCGTTTCACGCGGTTCGATAAAGCGCAGCGGCTCAGGGATCGGTACCTGGAAGATGATTATCTGATCTTCCACCAGCGGCGTTTCCGGGATGCGGTGGCGGGTCTGGATCAGCGTCGCATCTTCCGTACGCTCAGTGGTATTCACCCCGGTTACGCGTTTGAAGAAGTTGCGAATCGACACGGCGTTGGTGGTGTCATCCGCGCCCTGGTCAATCACCTTCAATACGTCCGGCTCGCCAATCACGCTGGCGGTGAGCTGGATGCCGCCGGTTCCCCAGCCGTAGGGCATCGGCATTTCACGTCCGCCAAACGGGACCTGGTAACCCGGGATTGCCACCGCTTTCAGAATGGCGCGGCGGATCATGCGTTTGGTCTGCTCATCAAGATAGGCAAAGTTGTAGCCGGAGAGGTTAGTGGTCACGGGTGGCCTCCTGTTGCAGGCGTTTGAGCAGTTCCAGTTCGGCCTGGAAATCGACGTAATGGGGAAGTTTGAGGTGCGAAACAAAACCCGCCGCCTCGACGTTATCCGCATGCGCCAGCACGAACTCTTCGTCCTGCGCCGGTCCTGTGACCGTTTCATCGTATTCGGCTGCCTGTAGGGCGCGGTCCACCAGCGCCATCGCCATCGCTTTACGTTCGCTCATACCGAACACCAGCCCGTAGCCGCGGGTAAAATGGGGAGATTCGTTTTCTGGTGCGACAAACCCGTTCACCATTTCGCATTCGGTCATCAGCAGTTCGCCGACGTTCACCGCAAATCCCAGCTCTTCCGGCACCGTTTCCAGTGCCACATAGCCGCTGCGGATTTCGGCGGCAAACGGGTGGTTGCGCCCGTAGCCGCGCTGGGTGGAGTAGGCCAGCGCCAGCAGATAGCCCTCATCACCGCGCATCAGCTGTTGCAGACGTGAAGCACGTGAGCAGGGGTAAACCGGCGGCGTGCGGGTGATGTCGTCGGGTGTCGCGCCATCATCCTCTTCACGCTTTGCCAGCCCCTGGTTGGCCAGCAGGGAAAAAACGTGCGGGGAGGCATCCTGCGCGCCGTCTGCGCTACGCAGAGGCGGCGTTTCGCCATTGGCCAGCAGGGTAAAATCCAGCAGGCGATGGGTGTAGTCATAGGTTGGACCCAACAGTTGCCCGCCGGGAATATCTTTGTAGACCGCCGAGATTCGGCGCTCAAGGCGCATTTCTGCGCTGTTAACCGGTTCACTGACCGCCACTTTTGCCAGCGTAGTGCGGTAGGCGCGGAGCAAAAAGATGGCTTCGACGTTATCGCCGCTGGCCTGCTTCAGCGCCAGTGCCGCCAGTTCACGGTCGGCAATACCGCCTTCGGTCATCACCCGGTCAACGGCCAGGTTCATCTGCTGTTCGATTTGTGCCACGCTCAGTTCAGCAATGGTTTCATCGCCCCGGCGTCGGTTTTCCTGTAGGGCGTGGGCGTTGGCTATCGCCTTTTCGCCCCCTTTGACGGCGACGTACATCAGCACACCTCCACATGGGTGGTTCGCGGAATAGCCAGCAGGCGTTCGCCGCAGGTGAGGATCAAATCGACCCCCAGTGGGAACGGGTGCGGGCGTTCGGTGAGTTCGTGAATCAGACATTCCGGCAGCTGTGGCGCGATCATGCGCTCTTCGGCGATGCCCGCGCCGGTCAGACGCAGCATGCGTCCGCCGCTTAAGCCAGAGACCTGCACAATCAGCGTGGCGCTGGTCTCTGGCGCAACGGCTGAACCGGCGGAGAGGGCGTTAAGCTGTTCGCTGCTGATGCGCTCGTCGGCGACGGCAAAGGCCGCCAGCTGCGGTTGATCCACCAGCGGCGCGTTGGTATGAAAACGCAGGTTCTGGCGGGCAATATCGTTATCCATCGACGGCGCCAGCCAGACCGGCGTGTCGCCATCGACCAGGGTCAGCAGCACGCTGGTGGTCGCCAGACCCAGCGGCTGCCAGCCGTGTTTCAGTTGATGCAGGGCGACGATTACGCCCGGTTCGCTCATGGCTTTCAGCAGGCGACGAAAGCTCTGCTGAGCATCCTGAACGGGTAAATTAAAAGCGGTCAGAAGTGCTGTAGATCGTGTCATGCGTTATCTCCGCGTACCAGCGTGAAGAAGTCGACCCGGCTGGCGTTGACTTCGGCACGGCGTGCGTTAATCAGCGCATCGCGTTCCGCTTCCAGCGGGGCAATTAAGGTTTCCATTAGGTTCTGGAAATGCGTTTGTTCCTGCAGCAGTGCGTCAATCACCGCGCACTGCTCGGCATGTTGTTTATTGCGTCCCAGCAGGTAGCTGTAACCCAGCGTGCCGCTCTGCAGGCGTACCACTGCGCGGGTAAGCGTGGTGTCGCCGGCAAAGAAGCGGTTGCCGGTACCGCCCATACGGGCCTGGATCTGCATCAGTCCGCTTTCCGGGGCGCGGATAAGTTCATAGTCCGGCGTTAGTTTGAGCGCGGTGATGCGGGCGTTCAGGGCATCGGCATTGCTGTAAGCCAGCGCGCGCATCCAGCGCTGGCGGGTGGCGGTATCGAAATGCATTCAGTGCTCCATAGTGAATTCGATCATGTCGGCGCGGGTCAGGCTGACGGAGTATTCCGCCGCGTGTTCTTCGCCTTCACGGTGGTTCAGGGTGCGCACGCACAGCAGCGGCGCCATATTGGGGATTTCCAGTACCTTGCTCTCTTTGGCCTGCGCGCGGCGGGCGCTGATGCGCGTTTGCGTGCGTAGCAGCGTCAGACCGGACTGTTCGCGCAGGTAGTCATGCAGCGAACCGCTGTTGAAGCCTTGCAGCAGCGGCCACAGCGAGAGGTCGGAAAAATAGTGGTCGATCTGGCACAGTGCGATGCCGTTAACCCGGCGCAGGGTGCGCAGGTGAATCACGTTATCGCCCTCGTTTATGCTGAGCGCATCGGCAATGTGGCTGGAGGCCGGACGCAGCACCGCCAGCAGTTTTTCGCTGGTGGGGTGGCTGCCCTGGTCCAGCAGGTTCTGACTAAAGCGCGCCTGGGCATTCAGCGGGTAATCGAACGGGCGCATCAGCACCAGCACGCCGACGCCCTGGCGACGTTGCACCCAACCGCGCTCAACCAACTGGTCAATGGCGCGGCGCAGGGTATGTCGATTTACCTCGTAGCGCGCGGCAAGCTGATGCTCAGCGGGCAGATAGTCACCGCAGCGATAATGTTGACGAAGCTCCTGCTCAAGTCTCGCGGCAATTTCCTGATAACGCGTTGGATAACTGGTCGGATGTGTAGACAAGTGCATAGCAATCAAGGCCTCGCTAGTCAGATAAAGTGCTTACGCAAACGCTGGGAAAGGAAATCCAGCAGGCTGACGGTGACGATGATTAACACCATCAGGGCGCAGGTTTGCTGGAACTGAAAGCCGCGAATCGCTTCCCATAAGGTCACGCCAATACCGCCTGCACCCACCATTCCGACCACCGTGGCCGAGCGAACGTTGGATTCAAAGCGATACAGCGAGTAAGAGATAAGCAGCGGCATGACCTGTGGCAGAACGCCGTACAGAATCTCTTCAATTTTGTTGGCACCGGTGGCGCGAATGCCTTCTACCGGACCTGGCTCAATAGCTTCTACCGCTTCGGAAAGCAGCTTGGAGAGCACCCCGGTAGTGTGGATAAACAGCGCCATCACCCCGGCGAATGGGCCTAACCCGACGGCGACCACGAACAGCATGGCGAAGACCATTTCATTGATGGCGCGGCAGGCGTCCATCAGGCGACGCATTGGCTGGTAAATCCACCACGGCACGAGGTTATCGGCGCACATCAGGCCGAAGGGAATCGACAGCACAACGGCGAGGGCAGTCCCCCAGACGGCAATTTGCAGGGTGACGGCCATTTCACCGAGATAGTCCTGCCACTGGCTGAAGTCCGGCGGGAAGAAGTCGGCGGCGAAGGTCGCCATATTGCCGGAATCCTGGATCAGCGTGAGCGGGGCCATTTCGGCACCTTTCCACGAGACCACCAGCACGGCGAGAAGAATGGCCCAGCTCAGCAGCGAGAACCAGCTACGTTTGGGCGGGGCGACGGTGATGGTTTGCATGTTTAGCTCCTGGGTGTCGATGTTTCGGGTCTGTTGTAGGCCGGATAAGGTGCTGGCACCGCCATCCGGCATGGAATCCCTTGCATTGCCTGATGGCGCTGCGCTTATCAGGCCTACAATTTGGTCACCAGGTTTACTGCACCGCTTTGGTGACGCTGGTCATAGCGCCCAGTGCGGCGGTCAGACGGTCAAGGTCATCGAGCTGCGCTTTCAATGCCGAGGTTTTGCTGGTTTTCTCTTCCTCGTTCAGCCCTTTGTTGTCCTTCACACCCTGCATCTCTTTAAACAGTGCCAGCTGGCGAATCGGCACCAGTTGCAGATCGCTGGAGGCGCGGAACGGTGCCCATCCCAGGCGTTCCAGTACGGTTTTCTGTTCCGGCGTTTTGCCGTAATTCATAAAGAAGTCGTACACCTTGTCCTTGGTGGTTTCGGAGAGGTTTTTACGCCAGACGATCGGATCGCCCGGGATCAGCGGCGACTTCCAGATCACCTTCAGTTCTTTCAGTTTTTCCGGCGCGGAAGTTTTCAGCTTGTCGAGGTTTTCGGTGTTGTTGGTGGCGACATCGACCTGCTTGTTGGCGACGGCCAGCGCGTTGGTTTCGTGTCCGGCGTTAACGGTGCGTTTGAAGTCGCTGGCGGAGATGTTGTTTTTGGCGAAGACGTAGTAACCGGGGACGAGGAAGCCTGACGTTGAGTTGGGATCGCCGTTGCCGAAGGTCAGATCCTTACGTTTGGCGATCAGATCGTTCAGGTTATTGATCGGACTGTCTTTGTTAACGATCAACACGCTCCAGTAACCTGGGGATCCGTCGGCGGCGACGGTCTGGGCAAACACTTGCCCGTTAGCGCGATCCACCGCTTCCATTGCCGAGAGGTTGCCGTACCAGGCGATATCAACTTTGTTAAAGCGCATTCCCTGGATGATCCCGGCGTAGTCCGGGGCGAAGAAGGCGTTCACTTTCACGCCCAGTGATTTTTCCATGTCCTTCAGGAACGGTTCCCACTGCGGCTTCAGATTTTGCTGTGATTCGGTCGAAATAATGCCAAAGTTCAGCGCTTTTTCCTGCTCTTCGGCATGGGCCGGGGTGAGCAGTGTGCTGAGACTAAACATGCTGGTGAAAGCCAGCGCGGCAATTGTTCTATAACTCATTTCCATTCCTCATTGTGGGGATGTCAGGCAGCCTGCGCGTTCTGTTCGACGCGGTTCATGCTGCGGTAGAGATGGTCAAAACGATCGTTATCAAAATGCTGGCTGCTGCCATCAAAGAAGACGTTGCCCTGGCGCAGCGCGACGATGCGTTCGCAGTAGCGCAGGGCGTAATCCACCTGATGCAGCGTGACGACCACGGTGATACCGTCGGTCTGGTTAATATCGCGCAGGGTATCCATCACGATGCGCGCGGATTCGGGGTCCAGCGAGGCTATCGGCTCGTCGGCCAGGATCACTTTGGCCTGCTGCATCAGCGCGCGGGCGATTGCAACGCGCTGCTGTTGCCCACCCGAAAGTGTGGAAACGCGCTGGTATGCAAAGTGCGCCATGCCCACACGGGTCAGCGCCTGTAATGCACGCTGTTTTTGTTCCTGGCTAAACCAGCTAAAACAGGTACGCCAGAACGGCGTGCTGCCGAGCGCGCCAATCAGGACGTTCTCCAGCACCGTCAGGCGGTTCACCAGATTGAACTGCTGGAAGATGTAGCCGGTGTGGGCACGGCTTTTGCGGATATCGCGCGCCAGGCGGCCTTCATGTTGAACGGTGCGGCCCAGCAGCTCGACGCGGCTACCGGGGGATTTATCACCGGTGATCAAACCGCTTAAATGACGTAAAAGGGTGGATTTGCCGGAGCCAGACGGCCCAAGCAGAGCCACCATCTCACCGGAACAGATGTTCAGATCAACCGCATTGAGCGCCTGATGTTGATTGAAGGACTTGGAGAGTTTCTCGACGCGAATAATCGTTTGCATGATGCGGCCTCCCTAAAAAAGTGGCCCCATCGTGGCGGATTAATGTGACGTTTTCGTTAAGGGATGGTTACTCGACGATGAAGAGTTGAGGGCTGTTTGATGACAGTACGGGAGGGCTGGCCTCCCGTTGGATTACTCTGTAGGGGGTTGCTGTTGTTTGACGACGTTGATCATCCACGGCACACCATACTGGTCGCTCACTTTACCGAAACCGTGGGCCCAGAAGGTTTCCTGCCAGTCCATTTCGATTTTTCCGTTTGCTGCCAGGTTATCAAACCAGCGTTTGCCTTCATCGACGTTTTGCGTGTCGAGCACCAGCGTGAAGCCAGAGTAGTGAGCATTTCCGTCCGGGGCGCTATCGCTCATCATGATGTCACTGCCCGCAACGCGCAGGTTGGCGTGGGCGATGGCGGTGTCGGGGAATTTCATGCCTGAAGGGCAACCATCTTCGCTATCCTGCGCCGATTTGGGCATTTCACCGAAGTTGATTTTGTAGAGTAGCTCAGCGCCTAACGTTTTTTGATAGTAGGCGATAGCGTCAGCGCAGTTGCCTGCAAAGGAGATATAGGGACTTAACGGCATAATCTTTACCTCAGGTAAAAGAAGCCAATTAAGTGTAGTTAGCGTCTGCAAAAATAAACCAGGCGGGAAGTATGAGCTTCCCGCCTGGCAGATGAGCTGGTGTTGACCTGATTAGCGTCGCGCTATCAGGCAATTTGCATCAGTTCTTTTTCACAAACTCAGATTTCAGCTTCATTGGGCCAAAGCCATCGATTTTGCAATCGATGTTGTGGTCACCTTCAACCAGACGAATGTTTTTCACTTTGGTACCAATCTTCAGCATGGAAGAGCTACCTTTTACCTTCAGGTCTTTCACGACGGTAACGCTGTCGCCGTCAGCCAGCAGGTTGCCGTTGGCATCTTTAACGATCAGTTCGTCGCTGTCCTGCGCCGGTTCAGCATCGTTCCATTCGTGAGCGCATTCCGGGCAGATGAACATGCCGTTATCTTCGTAAGTGTATTCGGAGTTGCATTGCGGGCAGTGTGGTAATGACATGTGGATTTCCTCAAAAGTCAGCAGGGGCAAATGCGCCCAAAAAATGGCAGATTGCCGAAAAAGGCCGCAATTATACATAAAATCCCTGCATTTGTCGGGACTACTGCGCGATTACGCAAAATGATCTGCTGTAAAGACCCTCTGCTTTCACCTCAATGAAAGTATGGCGGAATATTTTTTAAGGGAAATTGCTACGCTTAGATATTTAAGATAAGGTGAGGCGAAATATCTGATATTCATAGGTAACATTGCTTAGAAATGCCTAAGTCATTGTGATTGAACATCATTGAACCCCTTAAATTTAGTAGGGGGATTCCGCTGGCATTTTTTAAAACTGAACTACGCTGTCTATCTTTCTTACTTATTTTCATAAGTGAGAGGCATCAGGCCAGCGGTTGTACACCAAATTTATTTTAATAATATCAATTGGTTGTTTTGATTTTAATTATTTCTATACGTAATTATAAAAGCCAAAAAATCTATAAATAAAACGATTGGGCTAAATAAAAGCAATGCCATTTGCGTTAAGGAAAAATTTTCCATGCACACACAGACAATATATGAATTAAGTCAGGAAGCGGAACGCTTGCTGATGCTCTCGCTTGAACATCTCAGGCAATTGCAAAAATTGCCTATGACGTCGTTGGATGATGTCGCGCTAAAACAAGGAGAGCATAGCAGTCAGGTTGTTCAGCCCCTGCATTTCAGCGCGCGTGGCATGGATGTCCAGCAAGCAACGCTCAATAATGAGCTGCGCAAGATTACGCGTCTGGAAATGGTGCTGGCGATTGTTGGCACGATGAAAGCGGGAAAATCGACGACGATTAACGCGATTGTGGGGACAGAGGTGTTACCTAATCGTAATCGCCCCATGACGGCGTTACCAACGCTAATACGCCATACGCCGGGGCAGAAAGAGCCGGTGCTGCATTTTTCACATGTCGCGCCGATCGATGCCTTAATGAAGGTTTTGCAGCAGCGCGTGCGCGAGTGCGATCGCCTGCGTCTTACGCAGACCCTGGAAATTGACAAGGATATGAATGTCCTGCTGCAACATATTGAAAATGGTGTGGCATTTGAACGGTATTATCTTGGCGCACAGCCTATTTTCCATTGCCTTAAAAGCCTGAACGACCTGGTGCGCCTGTCAAAAGCATTGGACGTTGATTTTCCTTTTGCCGCCTATGCCGCGATTGAGCATATTCCGGTTATTGAAGTTGAGTTTGTCCATTTGGCCGGACAGGCAAGCTACCCAGGGCAATTAACGCTGCTGGATACGCCGGGGCCGAACGAGGCAGGACAACCGCACTTACAAAAAATGCTCAATGAACAGCTGGTGCGGGCCTCTGCGGTGCTGGCGGTGTTGGATTACACCCAACTGAAATCGATTTCCGATGAGGAAGTGCGTCAGGCGATTATGGCGGTCGGCAAGTCAGTACCGCTGTATGCGCTGGTGAACAAGTTCGATCAGAAAGACCGCAACAGTGATGATGAAGAACAGGTGCGGGCGTTGATTTCCGGCACGTTGATGCAAGGCGGAATTGCCCCTGAAAGAATTTATCCGGTCTCCTCAATGTGGGGCTATCTGGCGAACAGGGCACGTCATGAGCTGACGACGCGCGGGCGACTGCCGGATCATCAGGAGCAACGTTGGGTGCAGGATTTTGCCGAAGCGGCGCTTGGCAGACGCTGGCGCACCACCGATCTTGACGATACGGAACACATCCGCCATGCCGCCGACCTGTTGTGGGAAGACTCGCTGTTTGAACAGCCAATTCAGAAAGTGATCCACGCCGCTTATGCTAATGCTTCGTTGTATGCGCTTCGCTCAGCGTCACATAAGTTATTGAACTATGCACAAAGCGTGCACGAATATCTGGAATTTCGCGCCCACGGGTTAACGGTCGCCTATGACAAACTGCGGCTGAACATCACGCATATTGAAGAGGATATGCAGCAGTTAGAAGTGAGCCAGGGGCGGGTGAGCGATGAAGTCAGCCATGAAGTAGAACTGGCGCTGGAGGCTGCCGCTGCCTATCTCAGTGAGCAACAGACTGAGATTCTTTGCGGTATCAACACGTTCTTTGTCAAAGAAAACGTCCTGATGATGTCACAACACGGTCTGGGGAATGCTGTGAATACGGCAGAAATGGCCGGAGAGATGTTGGTGTTGCATGATGAAGGGCAGGCGAAAATTGTGTTAGATAAAATTCGCTCGTCCTGTGAGGGGGTATTGCTGGCGGCGCAGGAAAGCATCAGCCGGGACTTAGCCCTGCGTTTTGAACAGCTTGAGTCGACGCTCTCCCGGGCGCTAAATGACGCGATGCGGCCAATTGAGCAAAGGGTGAAAGAGGAGCTAAATCACGCCGGTTTTCGTGCGCGGATCCGTTTTCCAGCGTTCCATACGGCGATGTTTAATTTCAATACCCGCCAATTGTTTAACGAGGCCATTGAGCAGGATATTCCGGCAGAAAATGCGCCGTCTACTGGCGGTGTGGTGCGTGACACTTTCTCTCGTTGGCTAAATCAACCCAACTGGGGATGGAATGATTACGTCGAAACAAAAACGCGTTATCTCATTGATATGGGCGCATTGCATAAAAACCTTGTGCAGTACGTCTCCCAGTTTTGCCAACAAATTCGTAAAGCTTTAGCTGCTCAGGTCGATATCTCCGTTACGGCTGGCATGGCCACATTTTTTGCTGATTTCTCTCTGTGCCTGGCGCAATTGCAGGCGAGTCTGAGTGAGAGTCTGACGCTACGCCAACAAAATGAATCCGCGGTGAATGCAATGAATGAGCAATTGCAGCAGCGCATTACGATTGCGGCATGGCTTTATGAAGATTCCCGATTGCTGCGTGACGATATCAATACCCTTTTTGCAACCGAGCACACATGACTAACGTTTTACTGGAAGGCCCCGGGAGGACGCTGGAGTATGTCTACCCGAAGTTTATGGTCGATCTGGTTCAGGGAGATGAAACCAAACGTTCCGGCGGTTTTCTGCAACAGCAGCAGCGGCTGCGTGCGCGTCTGACGCAGGAAGTGTTATCCCAGACGCAACTGCGTGCGTGGGTGATGGCGGGAGTGTCCAGCGAGCATCTGGTGATGCGCCTTAAGCTGGTGGAGAAGCTGGCAGGCATGATTGACCCGGGTCATCTGGCGCTGGTACGGATCGCCGAAGGGCTGATGTTTTTGCAACAAACAGAACACCCGCGTGGGCTTTCAACCCCCGGTCTTTTACAGCAAATAAATTCACTGACTGACTGGTTTACCCAACGCGCGGCGTATAAAGAGAAGGCGCTGACCCAGCGCGGCCTGACGGTTCAGGCGGGCGAGCATAGCGAACAAATTTTTACCCGCTGGCGGGCTGGCGCGTATGACGGCTGGTCGTTACCAGGACGCTGTTTTGTCGCGCTGGAGGAGCTACGTTGGGGAGCTTTTGGTGATGCCTGCCGGTTAGCGAATGCCGATGTGGTGTTAATGCTAAAAGACAACCTGCGAACCATGGCGGCTCAGGCGTTGGCGGATAGCGTGAATGCAGCGCCTGCTACGCGTCATTACTATCATCATTGGCTCAGCACGCCAGCTGTCGGCGGATCGGGCGAGTATAACGATATGCTGAGCTGGCTGGGGAGCTGGTGCGATGCGCAACGTCATCCGGTAAGCTGGTCGGTGACGCAGCGTTGGCAAAATGTGGCGCTGGGAATGCCGCGATTGTGTTCGGCAAAGCGGCTGGTCGATGCGATGGTTGAGGAGATTTTTGCACCGACCCTGCTCGTCAATTGAGCAGGGCTGGTGAGTAGGATAAAGGCAGGTTTAGTGGTGCAGAGAGTCTGCCGGGGTGGCCACCGCTTCGTTGGCGACCAGGTTTTTATTAAAACGTTTGGCGTACAGCGCGGTGATAATCGGCACCAGAATGGCGGTGACAATTACGCTGGCGGCAACCAGCGCCGTAGCGGATGCGGCAACCGGTTCGAACGCCGGGTTAATCTGGGCGATAATCACCGGGTTTGCTACCGCAGCACCTGCTGCTGAAGAGGCTGCGACGCCTGCCGTACCGTTCCCGCCACCAATAACACGGTCAGCAATAATCAGCGGGATACCGGTGATGACGATAACCGCGACACCCAGCAGGATACCCAGCAGACCGGTATCAACGATCACGCTCAGGTTAATAGTGTTACCCAACGCGAAGCCGAAGAACGGGATCAGCACCGGTGTGGCTTTGCTGAAGAAAGAACGCAGGTCGTGATCCAGGTTGCCCAACGTAAAGCCAATCAGGAATGGTAATACCGCGCCGATGAAATGGTGTGGCTCGAAGGAGGCCAGACCCGCGGAGCCGAGGATCACCATGGTCATTAACGGACCGGATTCCAGAGACATCAACACAAATGCGCCGGACTCTTCTTTGGTGCCGTACTGGTTCATCAGGCTGGCGTACAAACCACCGTTGGTCATGTCCATTGCGGAGACAATTGCCAAAACTGAGAGGCCTGCAAAGAACCCGGTTTGAATACCGGTATCAGGAATAAATGAAGCAGCAATCATTGCCACTACCCAAGCCACGGCTATTTTGGTTATTACCAGCGTACCGGACTTGCGTAATACCGTACCGGTTGCCCGCAAATCGATAGATGCGCCGATACAAAAAAACCACACTGCCAGAATCGGTACCGTTCCGCTGATCATTCCTTTGGTAAACGAACCGAAATACGCACCGGTATCCGGAGCTAACGTATTTAACACTGCGCCTAATAACAGAGGAATCAACATCATTCCGCCGGGGATGCGTTCAATCGTGGCTTTAATTTTCATAAACGTCCTCATGTCTTGTCGCTGCTAAAACTCGCGCAAGAGGGTAAAAATTAATAAATTCAAATGGTTACTGGTATTTCTTAACAAAGAAAATCGCTATCTCTTTGTTTTATAAAATCTAACGCGGCATACGTTGAGCGTGTTGCTGCTCCCAGGGATATTGCGTCTGGAATTAGTTTGCATTCATGGGAACATTGATTCAATCAAAATAAAACGATGTTTTAGTTATCTTCATCACATATTCCGAGCAAAAGTTCCAGGTCGGTCTGATTATTAAAAAAGCTGTGATCTTTTTGTGAAGGGATTAGGTGGTTTTTTTGCTAGCAGAATAATAGTGACCGCTGTGATTGTTGGTGCAATAAAGCGATTTATTCTTGTATTTAATTGTCAGTAAATCGCAAGCATTACATGTAAAAAAGCTGACTAAGAATGACCTAATTTACGCATGTTGACGAAATGAAAAACTATATGTGAAGTTGATCACAAATTTAAACGCTGTTAGGGTAAAGAGGTCATTAACCGCCCAATCAGGCGTCAACAGGTTCGGTTGTACTGTGCGTTTCTCGTCAGTGTAAGTAAACCTGCTACGCTTGTTACAGGGAATGCGCCTGTGCATTCCCCGCTCGGTGATGACCCTGACGCATGGGCGTTAGGGGACTCGAACTGGAGCGTGACAGGGCTAAGTCTATGAGGACGAGTATGCTAAAAAGGAAAAAAATAAAACCGATAACGCTGCGCGACGTTACCATCATTGATGACGGTAAATTGCGAAAAGCCATTACCGCAGCGTCGTTAGGTAATGCGATGGAGTGGTTCGATTTTGGTGTTTATGGATTTGTTGCTTACGCATTAGGTAAAGTGTTCTTCCCGGGGGCTGACCCCAGCGTGCAGATGGTTGCTGCACTCGCCACCTTCTCTGTTCCCTTTCTGATTCGACCGCTTGGCGGATTGTTCTTCGGTATGCTCGGCGATAAATACGGTCGTCAGAAGATACTCGCTATCACCATCGTGATCATGTCGATCAGTACATTCTGTATCGGTCTTATTCCCTCTTATGCCTCAATTGGTATCTGGGCACCGATTCTGCTGTTGCTGTGTAAGATGGCGCAGGGGTTCTCGGTCGGCGGAGAGTATACCGGGGCATCGATTTTTGTCGCAGAGTACTCGCCAGACCGTAAGCGCGGATTTATGGGCAGTTGGCTGGACTTCGGCTCGATTGCCGGGTTTGTGCTGGGCGCGGGCGTGGTGGTCCTGATCTCAACTATCGTCGGCGAGGATAACTTCCTTGAGTGGGGCTGGCGTATTCCGTTCTTCCTGGCGCTACCGTTAGGGCTGATTGGTCTGTACCTGCGCCATGCGCTGGAAGAGACGCCGGCGTTCCAGCAGCACGTGGATAAACTGGAGCAGGGCGATCGTCAGGGTCTGCAGGAAGGTCCTAAGGTCTCGTTTAAAGAGATTGCGACTAAGCACTGGCGCAGCCTGTTAGCATGTGTTGGTCTGGTGATTGCCACCAACGTCACCTACTACATGCTGCTCACCTATATGCCGAGCTATCTGTCGCATAACCTGCATTACTCTGAAGACCACGGCGTGTTGATTATTATCGCCATCATGATTGGTATGCTGTTTGTGCAGCCGATTATGGGGTTGCTCAGCGACCGTTTCGGGCGTCGTCCGTTTGTGATAATGGGCAGTATTGCGCTGTTTGTGCTGGCGATTCCGGCATTTATTCTGATTAACAGTAATGTTATCGGCCTGATTTTCGCCGGGTTGCTGATGTTGGCGGTGATCCTCAACTGCTTTACCGGGGTGATGGCGTCAACGTTACCGGCGATGTTCCCGACGCATATTCGCTACAGTGCGCTGGCCGCCGCGTTTAATATCTCGGTATTGATCGCCGGTCTGACTCCGACATTGGCCGCATGGCTGGTGGAAAGCTCGCAGAATCTGATGATGCCTGCTTATTATCTGATGGTGATTGCGGTAGTAGGTTTAATTACCGGCGTGACCATGAAAGAGACGGCTAATCAGCCGCTGAAAGGCGCGACACCTGCTGCTTCGGATATTCAGGAAGCGAAAGAGATCCTCGGCGAACACTACGATAACATTGAACAGAAAATCGAAGATATCGATCAGGAAATTGCTGAGCTACAGGTTAAGCGCACGCGTCTGGTGCAGCAGCATCCGCGTATTGAAGAGTAACGGTGTTATTGCCTGATGGCACTACGTTTATCAGGCCTACGGGCAGCATTGTACTCAGTAGGCCGGATAAGGTGTCTTATGATATCAACTTAAGGTTGGCTTAATCTGTGTCAGGCAAACTCTCCTCCATAGTTTCGGAGGAGAGTGTCATGAAAACCCGTATTTATGAAAGTTTGACCACCGTGTGCAGCGTGCTGATCGTCAGCAGCTTTTTGTATGTGTGGGTGAGCTCTTACTGATTTTTCGCCAATTCCACCCATGCGCGAGTGCCGCTGGCTCCCTGGCGATTTTGCAGATAGAAATGCCCCTGATGTAACTGGGTGATACGACTGACAATGCTCAGCCCCAGCCCAATCCCACCAAAACGGCTGTCCATTCGGACGAATGCTTTACTTAACTCCCCGCATTTACTTTCATCAATGCCCGGCCCTTCATCTTCGACGGCCAGGACGGCATCATGCTCAGTGTTCAGGCTAATCGTAATATGGGTGCCTTCCGGGCTATAACGATGCGCGTTTTCCACCAGATTTCGTAGCAGCATCCGCAACAGCGTAGCATCGCCACGCACGACAACGTCCGCCGCGCTTTGTGGCAGGAGCAGCGTCTGTTTACGTTGGTCCAGCATGGTGCTGAGTTCATCGTAGGAGGGCAGAATAACGTCCTCCAGCAGTTTGACATGCTGGTAGTTCCCGGCCGAAAACGACTGTCCGACGCGGGCGAGTTGCAGCAGCTGCGATACGCTGTCCATCATTTGGTCAAGGCGGGCAATCAACGGCGTAACGTCGACCTTATGGGTTTTGGATAATAATTCCAGATGCAGGCGAACGCCTGACAGCGGTGTGCGCAGTTCGTGGGCGACATCGGCGGTAAATAAACGTTCGTTTTCAATAGTGCTGGTCAGCCGCGTTACCAGGTCATTGAGCGCTGAGACAACGGCCTGGATCTCAACGGTTGAGCTGTGAATTTCAATGGGGGCCAGGTTATCGGCTGCTCGCGCTTCTAACTCTTTTTGCAGATCGGCAAGGGGACGGGTAATACGTCGCACCGCCTGGTAGCAAATTAGCAGCGTCAGGCTGACCATAAAGATGCCGGGGACGATCAGGCTGGCGATTGCCTCGCGGATCTCATGCATGATGTGGCGATCGTTGTTACGGTTATCGCGCAGCGCCTGTTCGAATAACTGTATTTGCTCGGTACTTTCGTGCCACAACCAGAAGGTGCTAATCAACTGAAAGACCAGCAGAATTAGACCGATCGTCAGTATTAACCGTTGGCGAAGAGGGAGAGGTCGTTTTAGATATTGCAGCAGCTTCACTTAGCTTTCCTCAGTGGCGACCAGCATATAGCCAAATCCCCTGACCGTGCGGATACGTGATTTCCCCACTTTATCGCGCAGATTGTGAATGTGCACTTCCAGCGTGTTGGTAGACGGTTCGTTATCCCAGCTGTAGATGTCGTTATACAAAATTTCCCGGTGTACCGGGCTGCCCGCTTTGAGCATCAGGCGTGACAGGAGCGCGTATTCTTTCGGCGTTAAGATAACCTCTTGTCCGTCCATCCACACCTGGCGACGACCGATATTCAGCGTCAGATTGCTGACAATTAATTCACTTTCACCCTGATTGTTGTGGCGACGCAGAAGTGCCCGGATGCGGGCGTGCAGTTCTTCCAGTGCGAACGGTTTGACCAGATAGTCATCGGCACCCACATCCAGCCCGCTGACCCGGTCTTTGAGCGTGTCACGGGCGGTGAGGATCAGCACGGGGAGAGAGTATTTCTTCTGTCTGATGCGGGTCAGGAAGTGCAAACCGTCTTCATCCGGCAAGCCCAGGTCCAGAACAACCAGACTGTAATGTCCGGTCTCCAGACACTGCTCGGCTGCACGGGCGGTTGACACGCCATCACAGGCGTAGCCTTCTGTTTGCGCAGCGAGTATCAGTCCCTGTAATAACAACGTATCGTCTTCAACAATCAGGATTTTCATTCGTTTAGCCTCCCCGGCAGGGTTGCAGAATATCATCTGCCGCCTGATATTTCTGTGTTTGCACGCCCGTTAATCCCAGCAGAGTTGAGAAGAGATTATCCTGCGAGAAGTCTTCTGAGCTTGCCCGTTTTTGCAAACATGTCTGAGAGACCTGATAGCGTTGCTGATAATCCTCGGAGAGCCACAGCAGCATCGGCACATGTTTTTGCGTATCTGGTGCAATCGAATACGGCAGGCCGTGCAAATAGACGCCATTTTCCCCTAAGGATTCGCCGTGATCGGAAAGATACACCAGGCTGGTGGTGAAATTATCCTGATGCTCTTTCAGTATATTGATCGCTTTATCAACAATATAGTCAACGTGAAGAATGGTGTTGTCGTAAGTATTGACCAACTGTTGCTGCGAACAGGTCTGGATTTCGTTGGTATCGCAGGTTGGCGTAAATTTCTTAAACTGCGCAGGATAGCGGTTGTAATAGGTCGGACCGTGGCTGCCGATGGTATGCAGCACAATCACGCCGTCGCCTTGCAGGTTATTAATGTACTCTTCCAGCCCGTGGAACAGGACTTCATCGTAGCATTCACCGTCAATACACTGCCCTGGCAGGTTCAGCTTAGTCATATTCTGGTGTGGAACCCGATCACAGGCTCCTTTGCAGCCGCCGTCGTTATCGTTCCACAGAACGTTAATTCCCGCCCGCTGAATGATGTCGAGTACGCCTTCCTGATGCTGTGCCAGTTCTTCGTCGTAGTGCGCGCGTGGCATATCCGAGAACATGCAGGGTACTGATACTGCCGTTGCCGTTCCGCAGGATGTGGTGCGGGGGAAATAGACCACATCATCTTTTTCCAGCAGCGGGTTGGTCTGGCGCGAGTAGCCTGACAGGGTGAAGTTATCGCCGCGCGAGGTCTCGCCGAGAACCACAATCGTCAGGTTCTTACGCTTTTCTTTCACCATCAACGGATTGCGATGTGCATCCTCGCCAATGCGCACCAGCGGCAGGTGGGCCAGTCGCTGGTGTGAATACCAGGATGACGTCGCCACAATGCTGTTGGATGGACTGAGGGATTTCACCAGTTCTTTGTTGTTGCGAAACAGTGAGGCGTAATCTTTATAGAAGAACGCAGCGACCAGCACGATCAGCAGCGCGGAGATCAGAATGTTCGCGCCACGAAACAGTATGCTGCGCATGACTGGCGTGATCGGTTTGATTTTTACCCAGCAGGCAATGAGCGCGGCCAGAATGCCGCTCACCCCGAGAGTGATGAGCATTTGCGGCGTCAGCAAAGCAAAGGTTTCGGCGGGCGTAGTGTCCATCATATTGGCGATCATCGAGCGGTCGATGATGATGCCGTAGGTCATGATGAAATATTGGGCCGATGCGCCCACCAGAATGAAAATGCACGCCACCAGGCGATTAAGCCACAGGAATGAGGCCAGCGTCAGCACAATGTTCATGACGCTGAACGCGACCACCGGCATTGATAAAAACACCAGCACGTTACGCACAGAGTCCAGAGGCAGGTCTTGCAGCACTTGTTTGTAGAACGCAATGTTCAGGAAAGTCGCAAGATAAAATGAGATCAGCAGAAGCCAGCTGATTAGCCCGAGAGTGGGCCTTTTAAACAAGAGCTTTAACATTAAGGGGGTTCCATCGACTATGTGGCGCAAATCCTCTCAAAGTAAAATTAAGCCAACCTTAAGTTCTTAATGTTGATTTTTCGAAGAGCGGTAGGAGAACGTTGACCCGATGAACTTACGCCATCGGGCCACGACGATTGTTGGCGTTAGTTATTGTTTACCGGGGCATCCAGTGGATACGGGTTTTTATGGATCCGGTTGTAGTTCAGTGCGTACAGCGCGGTAATGATCATCAGCGTGACGAACGACCACATCACTTCTTTGGCGCCGGAACCGACAACCGCCCAGATGCAGTAGACAAAGGCGATAAAGGTCACCAGTAAGTACATCGGGCGTGCTTTACCAAAGTGGCCATGGCCGAGCAGCAGCAGCGCGGCGCAGGTGTACAGATACGGCACCAGGGTGAAGATAACGGAAACCGAAGAGACCAGACCAAACTCTTTTGCTGCGTTCGGCGACATGCTGCTGAACTGGAAGATGGTCATCAGGATGCCGACGATAATTAACCCGGCCACTGGCGTACCGGCTTTGTTCACGCGGGCAAAAATTGGTGGGAACAGGCCGTCATCGGCTGCGGCTTTGGCGGTTTGCCCGGCAAGCAGCGTCCAGCCGCCCAGAGAACCAAGACACCCGGCAGCAGCACAGAAGGAAACTATCGCCCCAGCGGTGTCACCCAGCGCCATACGTGCGGCATCACCGAACGGAGAGGCTGATACACGCAGCGCCGCGTTAGGGATCATACCCATGATTGCGGTGGTGGAGAGCACGTAACAAACAGCGGCAATCAGCACGCCGCCCATGGTGGCGATAGGTACGTTACGTTTGGGATTTTTAACCACGCCAGCCGCAACGGAGGCGCTTTCCACCCCGATAAATGACCACAAGGTGACGTTCAGGGTGCTTTGAATCGCGCCGAAGGTGTTCATGCCGCTGACGTTCCAGGCCGCCATATAGGTTTCACCGCGGAACCAGAACCAGCCGAAGACGGCAATCCCGACAATTGGCACCAGTGCCAGTACCGTTGCGACGGCCTGCACGCGGGTGATCATTTTCGGTCCGACAATGTTCAGTAATACGAAGATCCACAGCACTACGACGCAGGTCAGCGTCAGGACCAGCGGATCTTTTAAGATGGGGAAGAAGTAGCTCAGGTAACCGACGCCAATGACCACCATGGCGATGTTACCAATCCAGCAGGCCAGCCAGTACAGCACGTTGGTCTGGTAGCCCAAAAAAGGACCGAAGCAGCGGCGGGCGTAAGCATAAGAACCACCGGGACTGGAGTCTAAGGACGACATTTTGGCGTACACCATCGACAGTGCCAGAGCACCGATAATCGTGACCAACCATCCGTAGATTGCAATCCCGCCAGTTGACGCAAGGTTTGCGGGTAGCAGGAATACACCGGAACCCATAATATTCCCCGACACCATAAGGGTGACGGGGATTAAGCCCACTTTGTGAGCATCAGCATCCGTCGACATATTTTTTAACTCCTGATAAGGATAAATGACGCCTTATCATACCTCGTCAAAAGTCTATTTAATGATGACGGAGCTGGGGTATCGCTAATGCTGATATTATTATGGCTTATCGCTAACTGATTAAAAATCAGGCGGCGGATGGCTCCCTATGTTGGCTAACATAATGCAGAGGCGTCATCCCATAGAACTCTTTGAATACGGAGATAAAGTATGAGGTACTGTTATATCCACACAGTTGAGAGACCTGAGAAATGTTTTTGCCGTCCATCAGTAATTGATTGACGGCATATCGCATGCGACATGTGGTAATTATTTGGCTGTAACTTGTATTTTCACTTTTGAGCTTTTTCTTTAACAAGCTGGGACTCAGGCATAAGCAACTGGCAACCATGCTTAAATTCCAGTCTTTATGTATATCGCTCTCAATAATGTGATAAACGCTATCGCTGATACAGTTGCGCAGCATATACATGAGCAAAGAAATAAACTTTTTACTGTCGAGAAAGCGTGATAACACCGTGAACAGTAGCGAGCGCGTACGCTCTCTTTCAGTTTCGTTCACTGCGTCCATTACGCTGTGTTGGGCAGCCACCCTGAAGACATCCGGCGTCAGACACGCGGCGGTCATCACTGGGCTGGCACTGCGTTGCCAGAGTGGGATCTGTGAAAGGTCTTTATTTAAAAAGCGCAGATAATCTTTAATGATATCGCGGCTGATATGTACGACCAATGCGTTATTAAGTGATGAGAAATCGATAATATTATTATCGCATGCCACCAGCGCCATATGATTAGTTTTTAAACTGATGGCTTCTTTACCGTTAATCCTTAACCAAACATCCTTCTCCGTTAATACAACAACACAAGCTTCTTTGCTGCAAAGCCTCATACCCAACTCCAGGAATATGAACATAAAACACCGTAGCTCAACATCAGATGAGCCAAATCGGCTAAATTGAAATTGTATGATGAAACCAGGACTGCAATAAAATAACGTGTCTGAAATTAATTACAATGTTTGGCGGGATTTTTCTTATGTACACATTTTTGTACGCAAGTGGAAAGGCGCTATTTGCGTATAAAAAAAGCGCGGGGTGGTCCCGCGCAAAAAGGTATGACAATGTTATTGTTTTGCAGCAATACTCAGGAATTACTCAAGCATGACATGTCTACCTTAAACATCGGACTATCTATAAAACGACATTATGCTTTCACGCACATAACGTGGTACACACCGTCAATAATTTCCGTTCCTTCGGTTTCATGTTCAAATCCAGGGAAGTGGTGGTCCCAGGACTGCAACGAACGTAGATAACTAATCTGCGGGCTATTGGCGTCACCAAAGTTTTCCCCGGACAGCAGCATCGGAATTCCTGGTGGGTAAGGAATAACGGAATTCGCGGCTATACGACCCGGCAGATTTTCAATGGCCACCATCTCAACGTTATCGCTGACTATCGCGTTATAGGCTTCACGCGGGGTGATTTCAGCAACAGGCAGGCCGGAGTAGGCCGCGTTAAGACGTGCGCCAGGGTTGTTCTCTTTCAGCCAGGCGAACATGGTGTCGCCCAGATCGTGAATGCCCATGTTGGCGTAAGTGTCTGGATGTTCCTCAACCAGTTCTGGCATTACCTGTGCCAGCGGGGTATTGGCATCGTAATGGTGTTTGAAAGAGCACAACGTGTTGATCAGTGTGCCCCATTTCCCGCGGGTAATCCCCATGGAGAACAGGAACATAATCTGGAAATCGGTGGTACGGGTCGGCACGATGCCGTGACGGCCAAGCCAGGCGGTGACCAGTGCAGCCGGTACGCCGTTCTCTTCCAGTTCACCATCGTCGCCCATCCCCGGAGCCAGAATGCTGACTTTGATCGGGTCCAGCATGCTCCAGTTATCCGGCAGGTCTTTAAATCCGTGCCAGGATTCACCCGGGCGCATTACCCAGCAGTTCTGGTCGGTGGTCAGGAGTTGGGTTGGCGCATCGGCAAAGTCATAGGTTTTGCCGGTCTGCGGATCGGTCACAATCTCTTTGTTCCACGGTTTGAAGAACCAGTCGCCTTCGGCGGTGAATTCTTTGTACAACCGTGCCATGGCCTGACGGAAATCGACCGCTTCGTCGATCACTTCCTGGGTGAGCGACAGGCCGCTGTTACCGTCCATCATGGAGACCGCCACGTCGTTTGAGGCGCAGATGGCATACAGCGGAGAGGTAGTGGCGTGCATCATGTACGCCTGGTTAAAGCGGGAAAAGTTCACGGCCCCACGACCTTCACGAACGTGAATGTAAGATGCCTGAGAAAGCGCATTCAGCAGTTTGTGGGTCGAGTGGGTGGCAAAAACGGTAGGACCGTTATGATCGCCCGGCGCGCCACGCATGGCGTAGTGATCGGCGTAAATTGGGTTGAAGCGAGCATAGCCGTACCAGGCCTCATCGAAGTGGATGCGATCGCTGGTTTGCGCGAGCAGGTCCTGGGCCTCTTTGGCGTTGTAGCAAACACCGTCGTAGGTACAGTTGGTCACAACGCTGTAAGACGGTTTTTGCCCGGCTTTACCTTTGGTCAGCGGGCTTTCGCTGATCTTTTTCTGCAATGTTTCAGGCTGCATTTCCTGCGGGTAGATAGGCCCGATAATGCCGTACCGGTTGCGGCTTGGCACCATGTACACCGGTTTTGCCCCGGTGAGGATAAGCCCCTGCTCGATGGATTTATGGCAGTTACGATCCAGCACCACGACGTCGTTGTCGGTCATACAAGCCTGCATGATGGTGCGGTTAGAGCCGGAAGTCCCGACCACCACGGACCAGGAGCGGTCAGCGCCAAACACGCGGGCGGCATATTTTTCGCTCTCGCCAAACGCGCCGGTATGATCCAGCAGCGAGCCGAGCGATGCACGTTCAATACCCATATCGCTACGGAATAAGTTTTCACCGTAGTAATCATGATAGAAACGACCGGCTGGCGTTTTGGTGAATCCGACGCCGCCCTGGTGACCCGGTGCTGCCCAGGAGTATTCATGGATGTCGCCGTACTTCATCAGCGCGCTGAACAGCGGTGGCAGAAGTTGTTGGCGGTAGCGGGTCATCGCCGCAACGGCGCGACCGGCGATAAAGTCTGCGGTATCTTCCAGAATCCAGGCGAATTCATCGACAAGCTCCAGCAGGTCGCGATCCAGCGATGCGGTGGCTTTTTCGCGATCGCCCAGCAGGAAAACAGGTACGTTTTGCTGGCGCTCGTGGAGCTTGCCGATCAATTGCCTGACGTTGAGGTGCTCGTCTTGTTGTTCCATTTGATAGCTGAACATCAGACAATCAATGGCTTCATTGGCGGCGAGGATTGCGTAACCATCGTCGAATGAGGTGGACTTAATGACGGTAACATTTTGGCGGCTTAATGCGTCAGCCAGACGTTCGACAGCGCTACCGACCCAGGTGTCCTGATGCAGAAACTCACTTTCAACAATTAATACTTTCATCATCTTTTACCCGGTTGTGGAAAGGTTGCAATCTATGAATTGCAGACACACCGTATGAATGTGACGCAGGCAAGTATTATCCTGTCAAAATGGGCTGTAAAGCGGGTGAAAAATAGTCTGATTTGTGTTTAATTTGTTTTTAAACAGTAGGTTATGTTTTCTTGTTGGCGGTTTTTCACCGCCGTTTATCGACAGGGGGAATATTTTTTTGGCTGATACTGATATTGCCGAATGATATCAACCAGCGATTGTTTGCCGATGCTGCTGGCTTAGTTTGCGGTACTGCTGCGGCGACATGCCGACAAACTTGCTGAAGGTGTCATAAAAACGGCTGCTGGATCGGAATCCGGCGGTCAACGCAACGTCGAGAATGGTTTTATCGGTATCGCTAAGCAATGCGCGGACGTGATTGATCCGCATTGCCGTGATGTACTGCTTCAAGGTGAGTTGCATTACGCGTTGGAAAATCCCCATCGCGTAGTTGGCGTTGAGCTTCACGTGTTCCGCGACGTCGTTGATGGTGAGCGCCTGATCGTAGTTGTCGGCAATAAAGCTCAGCATTTGGCTGACGTAAAACTGGGCGTGCCGCGACACGCTGTTTTTGTGGGTCCGCGAGGTTTTATTGACCAGGATAGGCTGCCAGCCGGAAAGGCTAAACCGTTTGAGCATCAGACCAATTTCATCAATGGCGACCTGGCGAATTTGTTCGTTCGGGTTGCTCAGTTCCTGTTGCCAGCGCTGAACCTCAAAGGTGCTCAACTGCTGCGACGCCAGCGATTTGATGACCATTCCATGGGTAACATGGTTGATCAGCTCGCGATCCAGCGGCCAGGAGAGGAAAAGGTGCATCGGTAAATTGAAGATAGCCATACTTTGGCAACTGCCCGGACGCGTGAGCTGATGCGGTGTACAGGCCCAGAATAGCGTGATGTGTCCCTGTTTTATCTGCACGACTTCGTTGTTGATAAGGTATTCGACGTCACCATCAAACGGAACATTGATCTCCACCTGCCCATGCCAGTGGCTGGCAGGCATAGCATGCGGTGAGCGCAACTCGATATCCATCCGTTGATATTCTGAGTACAGCGATAGCGGGCTGCGGGTTTGTTCTTCATCGCTACTGCACATGTGCGGATCGGGAGGGAGAGGCGATGTCGGTAATGTACTCATGGTTGCTCCATTTCCTGAATTATCAGAATCATGTCATTTAACACGTATTAAGGCTGAGAATCAGGACACAAATTGGACCGTTACCATTGAGCATAGCGACATTTTGCGGCCGCATACTCTGCTTTTTGGGTAATTTTGTCCCATAAACTCAGATCCAATAGGGCGCAGAGTGATGATCTGAGTTTATGGGAATGCTCAGCAGGGAAGTCGGAGGTTTTCATCTATGCGCTGTGCCACCATGACTGTGTTCACTAATGTTCTGGAGAGTCATGATGTCTGCACCCAAAATTACCTTTATCGGCGCCGGTTCCACGATTTTCGTCAAAAATATTCTTGGGGACGTCTTTCACCGCGATGCGCTTAAATCTGCGCATATCGCCTTGATGGATCTCGATCCTACGCGTCTGGAAGAATCACACGTTGTTGTGCGCAAGTTGATGGATTCTGCGGGCGCGTCTGGACGAATCACCTGCTATACCGATCAAAAAGCAGCATTACAGGATGCTGATTTTGTGGTGGTCGCTTTCCAGATTGGCGGCTATGAACCTTGTACCGTCACCGATTTTACGGTGTGTAAACGCCATGGTCTGGAGCAGACGATTGCCGACACGCTGGGGCCGGGCGGCATTATGCGCGCGCTGCGCACCATCCCGCATTTATGGCAGATTTGTGAGGATATGACCGAAGTCTGTCCGCAGGCCACAATGCTTAACTACGTTAACCCGATGGCAATGAACACCTGGGCAATGTATGCGCGCTATCCGCATATTAAGCAGGTTGGGTTGTGTCATTCGGTGCAGGGGACGGCGGAGGTGTTGGCCCGCGATCTGAACATCGACCCTGCTTCTTTGCGCTATCGCAGTGCCGGGATCAACCATATGGCGTTTTATCTGGAGCTGGAGCGCAAAACGGCGGACGGTGCCTATGTGAATCTCTACCCGGAGCTGCTGGCGGCCTATGAATCCGGTCAGGCGCCGAAACCAAATATTCACGGAAATACCCGTTGCCAGAACATTGTGCGTTATGAAATGTTCAAAAAATTGGGGTATTTCGTCACCGAATCGTCGGAGCACTTCGCTGAATATACGCCGTGGTTTATCAAACCGGGGCGTGAAGATCTGATTGAGCGCTATAAGGTGCCATTGGATGAATATCCGAAACGTTGTGTGGAACAGTTGGCGAACTGGAAAAAAGAGCTGGAAGAGTACAAAACGGCTGAGCGGATCGACATTAAACCGTCGCGCGAATATGCCAGCACTATCATGAACGCTATCTGGACCGGTGAACCGAGCGTCGTGTATGGCAACGTTCGCAATGACAATCTGATCGATAACCTGCCGCAAGGCTGCTGCGTTGAAGTCGCTTGTCTGGTCGATGCAAATGGTATTCAGCCAACGAAAGTCGGGACTCTCCCGTCACATTTGGCGGCCATGATGCAAACCAATATCAATGTTCAGACCCTGCTAACGGAAGCCATCCTGACGGAGAATCGCGATCGCGTTTATCACGCGGCGATGATGGATCCGCATACCGCCGCGGTACTGGGGATTGAAGAGATTTATGCGCTGGTGGACGACCTGATCGCGTCTCACGGCGACTGGCTGCCGGCCTGGCTGCACCGTTAATACACAATCACGCCGGGCATTGTATCCGGCGTTTAACCTCTGACGTTTCCTCTTACAGAAGGCGGGCGCTGGTAACAGCGACCCGATACCCTATGAGCATATCTCTGACAACAAAACTCAGTTATGGATTTGGAGCGTTTGGTAAGGATTTCGCCATCGGTATTGTGTACATGTACCTGATGTATTACTACACCGACGTAGTGGGATTATCGGTGGGGCTGGTCGGAACGTTGTTCCTGGCGGCAAGGATCTGGGATGCGGTAAACGATCCCATCATGGGCTGGATTGTGAACGCCACCCGATCGCGCTGGGGAAAATTTAAACCCTGGATCTTACTCGGTACGCTGGCGAACTCATTGGTGCTGTTTTTGCTTTTTAGCGCACATCTTTTTGAGGGTACTGCGCAGGTCGTATTTGTTTGCGTGACGTATATATTATGGGGAATGACCTACACCATTATGGATATTCCATTCTGGTCACTGGTGCCAACCATTACGCTGGATAAACGCGAGCGTGAACAACTGGTGCCGTACCCCCGTTTCTTCGCCAGCCTTTCTGGGTTTGTTACCGCAGGCGTGACGCTGCCTTTTGTGAGCTATGTTGGCGGAGCCGATCGTGGTTTTGGTTTTCAGATGTTTACGCTAATTCTCATCGCGTTCTTTATCGTTTCCACCGTTGTGACGCTACGGAATGTGCATGAGGTTTATTCGTCAGACAGTGAGGCCACGGCAGACAGCAGTCGTCTTGGGTTGAAAGCGATCGTTGGGCTTATCTATAAAAATGACCAGCTATCCTGCCTGTTAGGTATGGCACTGGCTTACAATATTGCATCCAATATCATTGCTGGCTTTGCCATTTACTATTTTACCTACGTGATTGGTGATGCAAGTCTCTTCCCGTACTACATGTCTTACGCAGGTGCGGCAAACCTGTTGACGCTGATTTTCTTTCCTCGGCTGGTAAACGCGTTGTCACGACGGATCTTGTGGGCTGGGGCATCGGTGTTGCCGGTTCTTAGCTGTAGCGTACTACTGGTGATGGCGCTGGCAGATTTCCATAATATCTTACTGATTGTTATAGCGGGTGTTTTACTGAATATTGGTTCGGCGCTTTTCTGGGTGTTGCAGGTCATTATGGTGGCAGATACCGTTGATTACGGCGAATACAAACTTAATGTTCGTTGTGAAAGTATCGCCTATTCGGTGCAGACAATGGTGGTAAAAGGTGGGTCAGCATTTGCCGCTTTCTTTATCGCGTTAATACTCGGGGTGATTAATTACGCGCCAAATGTCGCGCAGTCTGCCGAAACTATCGTTGGCATGCAGTTTATTATGATAGCGCTACCCGCACTCTTTTTTGTGGTGACCTTAGTCCTGTATTTCCGCTTTTATCGACTGAATGGCGACACCCTGCGCAGGATCCAGATCCATTTACTGGATAAGTATCGCAAGGTGCCGCAGCACCATGAGCAACCGGATATCCCGGCTATTGCGGTAGTGGCTCCAGGCGATGTAAAGGCGTAGCGATGGAATGGCATTCGTTGATTGGGTATTTGGCGGCCAGCCTGACAACGCTCTCTTTCTTGCCGCAAGCCATTAAGGTTATTACCACTCGCAACACGCAAGGCATCTCCGGTTTGATGTATGTGATGTTTGTGTGCGGGCTGGTTTTGTGGCTGATTTACGGATTATTGATTGAAGATACTGCCGTCAGCATGGCGAACTTTCTGACACTGTTGTTCGCCTTGCCGATTCTGGTTATCAAGTATCGCAGTAGGTAATGTAGATTGCTGGAGAAGCGTTAGCGCTCTCCGGCCGTTTTCAACTGCCGATTGTGCCAGCCCGCCAGTGCGAGGACCGTTGTTAACGCACCGAGCAGGGCGCAGAACATGTCCGACTGGGTATCCCATGGGTCACCCTGCGTGCCAAGGAAGTCATCCGCACCTTGTCCCATTGCCAGCGCCGCCCACCATTCGATGAGTTCATACATTGCGCTAATCGCCAGTGCTACGCAGCAGACCAAAAATGCCAGCATCTTATGACCACGGACAATATTGCCGCGCACTAAAATCTCTCTTGCCGTCAGGGCTGGTACCAGCCCCTGGAAGAAGTGGCCCAGCTTGTCATAGGGGTTTCGACTGAGATCCAGCCATTCCTGAACCTGAAAACCGACGGGGACTTTGGCGTAGGTATACATCCCGCCTACCATCAGAATGATGGCGTGCAAGAAAATCAACGTATAAAGCAGCGGCGTCAATGGGTACTGCTTCATGGTAGCCAGCAACAGCGGGACGACAATAATGACTGGCGTGACTTCCATCAGCCAGGTGATTTTCTCAGAGGCAGAGATACCGGTGTAGATAAGAATCAGCGCCAGGATCAATGCGCCGGTGCGCAAGATTGTGGGGTTCAGAGTGCGGAGCATTGCGAATTCACACGTAATGGAAAAGGTCACTATTCCCTGTGAACGGCAAAAATTCAATACCAGTAAATGGGGGGATAAAGTTGGCCCGGGGGGATCGCTGGACTGACGCCAAAAATTTAGTGCCAGTCCAGTGCCGGGCCGAATGGGTTACTTCGCGCAGTTAGCGCATTGTTTGCTGACGATTTGCTGGAAGAAATCGTTGCCTTTGTCATCGACCAGAATGAAAGCCGGGAAATCTTCTACTTCGATTTTCCAGATAGCTTCCATACCCAGCTCCGGGTATTCCACGCATTCCAGATGCTTAATGCTCTGCTGCGCCAGTACCGCTGCCGGTCCACCGATGCTGCCTAAGTAGAAGCCGCCATGTTTGTGGCAGGCGTCAGTCACCTGCTGGCTACGGTTACCTTTTGCCAGCATGATCATGCTGCCGCCGTGAGACTGCAACAGGTCAACGTAGGAGTCCATACGACCCGCGGTGGTTGGACCTAAAGAACCGGACGGGTAGCCTGCAGGGGTTTTGGCCGGACCCGCGTAGTAGATCGGATGATCTTTCACGTACTGCGGCAGACCTTCGCCGGACTCAATACGTTCTTTTAACTTCGCGTGGGCAATGTCACGACCAACAATGATAGTACCGCTCAGTGACAGACGAGTAGAAACCGGGTACTGAGAGAGCTGGGCGAGGATCTCTTTCATTGGGCGGTTAAGGTCAACTTTAACCACTTCGCCTTCGCCCGCCTGGCGCAGAGATTCCGGAATGTACTGACCTGGGTTATGTTCCAGTTTTTCAATCCAGATCCCTTCGCGGTTGATCTTGGCCTTAATGTTACGGTCTGCGGAGCAAGAAACACCCATACCAACCGGGCAGGACGCGCCGTGGCGAGGCAGGCGGATCACGCGGATATCATGTGCGAAGTATTTCCCGCCGAACTGAGCACCAAGGCCGAGTTTCTGCGCTTCTTCCAGCAGTTCTTGTTCCAGTTGCAGATCGCGGAATGCCTGGCCGTGAGCATTGCCTTCAGTCGGCAGCGCGTCATAGTAGTGTGTGCTGGCCAGCTTCACCGTTTTGAGGGTGCTTTCCGCTGACGTACCGCCAATAACGAATGCGATGTGATACGGAGGGCAAGCTGCGGTACCCAGCGTGCGCATTTTCTCAACCAGGAAGTTTTTCAGTTTGCCGGGAGTCAGCAGCGCTTTGGTTTCCTGATACAGATAGGTTTTGTTGGCTGAGCCGCCGCCTTTGGCCACGCACAGGAATTTGTATTCGTCACCGTCCACGCTGTACAGATCGATCTGTGCGGGCAGGTTGGTGCCGGTATTTACTTCTTTGTACATATCCAGCGCCGCGTTTTGCGAGTAGCGCAGGTTATCTTCGATATAGGTATTAAATACGCCTTTGGAGAGCGCCGCTTCATCGCCGCCGCCGGTCCAAACACGCTGACCTTTTTTACCCATGATGATTGCCGTACCGGTGTCCTGGCAGGTTGGCAACACGCCTTTGGCGGCGATTTCGGAGTTTCTCAGGAACTGCAGCGCCACGTACTTATCGTTTTCGCTGGCTTCGGGATCATGGAGAATTGAGGCGACTTGCTGTTGGTGTTCTGGGCGGAGCATGAAGGAGGCATCGTGGAAGGCTTGCTGGGCCAGTAGCGTAAGTGCTTCAGGGGCTACTTTCAGGATTGTTTCGCCTTCAAACTCGCCGACGCTGACGTGATCGGATGTCAGCAGGTAGTACTCAGTTTTGTCTTCCCCCAGTGGGAAAGCCGCCTGGTAAGTGAATTCAACTTTTGACATTTGCTTCCAGCCTTTTCATTTTTCTCAGGAATTTTAAAATTCTCTGTGTCTTCATGGTGGCGTGCCGTACCAACGTGGACGGCACGCGAACTGTGATTACAGGAAACCGTACATTGCGGCGAAGATCCAACCAAAGACACAGGATACGCTTACGCCGATCAAGCCAGGCAGAATGAAGCTGTGGTTGATAACGAAGCGGCCGATGTGGGTGGTGCCGGAACGGTCAAACTGGATAGCAGCCAGATCGCTCGGGTAGGTCGGCAGAATGTAGTAACCGTAACATGCCGGAGCAGAAGCCACGATGTACGCGGGATCAACCCCGATTGCCAGAGCGACCGGAACAATCGCTGCCAGCGCCGCTGCCTGGGAGTTTACAAATTTGGATACCAGCAGCAGAACAATTGCGTAGGCCCACGGATACTCTTTCACCATATTGCCCAGCACACCTTCGATTTCTGTCATGTGCGCGCCGAACATTGTTTCGGCCATCCAGGCAATACCGTACACCGCCACAATCGCGATCATACCGGAACGGAAGACTTCGTTTTTAGATATTGAAGCGGGATTGGTCTTCGTCAAGATAATAATCAGCGCACCGGTCAGCAGCATGAACATCTGGATAACCAGCACCATTGACAGCGGTTTGCCGCTAAAGGTAGGACGCAACTCAGAGAACGCGCCAAGCACGGCAACCACGGCAATAGCGGCCAGGAAGATCCACATGGCCAGCCAGTTGCTTTTCGGCAGCTTTTTGTCTAACAGCGTGGCGGTATCGCCATACACATAGTTATGGTTTTCAGGTACGGAAATGAACTTCTGGAACTCTTCATCTTTATCCAGATCCTTACCACGGAACCAGCTGAAGATACCGATCGCCAGGATACCCAACAGGGTAGACGGGATGGTGATGCTGAGCAGGTCGAGGAATTCGAGATGCTTGCCTTCAAACGTTACGTTACCCAGCATTGCCACCAGTGACACAACGGCTACAGAAACCGGGCTGGCGATAATCCCCATCTGTGCGCCGATAGAACTCGCCGCCATCGGACGTTCAGGGCGAATATTGTTCTTAATGGCAACGTCATAAATGATTGGCAGGATGGTGTATACCACGTGCCCTGTACCGCAGAGAATCGTCAGGGTGCAGGTAACGAAAGGTGCGACGATGGAAACGTATTTTGGGTTACGGCGCAGCAGCTTTTCAGCGATTTGCAGCATAACGTCAAGGCCGCCGGAGGCTTGCAAGGTTGCCGATGCGGCCACCACGGCAATAATAACCAGCATTACATCTACAGGTGGTTTACCCGGCTGGAGATGGAAAACGAAAACCAGAATGACCAGGCCGATACCGCCTAATAAACCCAGCGCGATACCGCCCTTTCTGGCACCATAAAACAAACATATTAATATTATGAGAAGTTGTATACTAAATAACATTTTATTTACCCTCGCGAAAAACCCAGTCAATTTTTTGAAAAATGGATCTGTGCCACATTCTTTTTTGCCAGAATAAGCATCAAAAAATGGTCAGTATTCGATATGTCCGTATTTGCGATTAATGTTCAAATGTCTTGCTAGAATGTTTTTTCAAATTTATGGAAATATTTAGCTTTTTTCTGTGGCTTTGATCAGAGGAGAAAATCCTCAGGCGATGGGAAGCAGAGCTGGGCATGGAAAGCTGCGGTTGACGCTGTAATTTATCTGTTTTGCGTTTTCCGCTATTACGTGAACCACCGACAGAATGGGTGAGTAGATTATTTATGTGATCACGGTCACGCCATCTCATAATGTGATGAGGTCGGCGTGCGGATACTTTTATTTGCTCACAAAAATGTACGGTGTCCATGGTACGTAGCATGGTCTCCATTGCTACCAGTCTAGATTTTTTATGTCTGGTTAATTTCAGACTAATCCTTTATGGGTAAAAATACACACTCTGCGAGTTAGATAATACTTAATTAACTTTTGTTAGCGATTTTGAAATTAAAAACAGTGTGATGGTTGTCAATATTAAAATAATACATTTAACATGCCGGATACAAATATATTTGATCTAACGCAAATTTATAATTTTACAGTGCCAGCTGGTGAAATTGGGATTTTTCATTATTTTAATAATTGTTACTTTCAAATAACAAATAATCCCAAGTGTATTTATTGGCAATATTGTTTAAGCAATGAGTAGTGTTCAGCCTGCACACGATAACGATAAACAGGTCTGCCGGTCACGCCATAATGGATGCTGGTAAATAAGATGTGACAATTGACGAGCCAGATAAGGTATTTACGGCAAGAGACGCGCGAGATATTGACCTCGTTGGCCAGCTCATCCGTGGAGAACTCCTGATCCTGGTGCTCATCAATCCACTGACACAGCGTGCGTAACGTTTGTGGCGTTAACCCTTTAGGTAAGCGCCGTGCTTCCTGTTCATTGGAAGAGCTGCCGTGAATCAGCTGGTCAAGCTCAGACTGTTCATAGTACTGATGCTTGTCCATCTCATTTTTCTTGTGCAGCCAGCCGGTGAGCGCCTCTTCAAACCGGGAAGCCTGGAAAGGTTTGATCAGGTAGTCAACAACACCGTAGTGAAGTGAATCTTTGATGGTGGTGGCATCAGCGGCGGAAGAGATGACGATGACATCACACTTGCAACCTTCGCTGTGCAGAACCGGTAGCAGGTCCAGACCGTTTTCTTTTTGCATATAAATATCTAGCAAAATCAGATCGATATGATGACCGCTATGAAAGATTATCTCTTTTGCTTTCTCCAGCGTGGAGGCTGTGCCGCAGCAGTGAAAACCTGAGAGTTGCGCGACATAACGGCGGTTTAATTCCGCTACCATTGCATCGTCATCGACAATTAAGACATTGATCATCTGCTGGCCCTCTCACCATTCCACGGTAACTGTACAAAAAATTGGGTGAAGATCCCTGGTTCAGACTCGACGGAAATATTACCGCCAACGTTTTCAACCTGTTGTTTAACAAGCGCTAAACCAACGCCCCGTTCGGTTCCTTTTGACGAAACGCCCTTCTCAAAGATGTGCTCAATGTTTTCGGGGGCAATCCCCGGACCATCGTCATTCACTTCGCAATGCAACCAGCCGTGTCGATAATGCAAGGATACGCTGATCTCACCACCAGGTTCTTGACCTAGCGCCTCCAGGGCGTTTTCAATCAGATTCCCCAGAACGGTAATCAGTACCGCCACCTGATCTTCGTTGCTATTTTCCGGTAACTGGCTTTCATTGCTAATGACCAGACTATGGCCTAAATCAGATGTGCGATTAATCTTACTGAGTAAAAATCCTGCGATCACCGGTGATTTTATTTTTCCTAACAGTGAGCCAATTTCTTCCTGATAATTGTTTGCGGTCTTCAGGATGTAATTTTCAAGCTGCTTATAACTTTTCAGATGCAATAATCCCAGAATCACGTGCAATTTATTCATGAATTCGTGGGATCGTTCACGAAGTGCGTCGGCATAGTTGACCATACCATCCAGACGTTGCATTAGTTTTCGGACTTCAGTCTTATCTCTGAAGGTTGAAATGGCACCGATGATTTTACCGTTGCTGAGTACCGGGACCGTGTTAATTAAGAGTAGCCGATCCTTCACCATGATCTCTTCATCGCGGCGCGGCGTTCCGTCATGTAGTACCTGTGAAAAATCGACCACCTGTGACCACGCATGGCTGAGTGTGGAGAGCTGGGCATCATCTTGTGATTTGTGATAATCCAGCAGCTCCTGCGCCGCCTGGTTAATCAGGGTCACTTCACCGCATTCGTCAACGGCAATAACACCTTCCTTTATAGAGTGCAGCATCGCCTGGCGTTGTTCGAACAGATTGGAGATTTCATAAGGCTCCAGGCCAAACAGAATGCGCTTGAGGACTTTGACAAATACCCATGTGCCGAGCAGTCCAACCAGCACGCCAAATAAGATTGACCAGATGATGCTGCCGCGGCTGTTATTGATCTGCTCAGTCACCCGGCTGAGCTCAAGGCCGATCGACACGACGCCAATCTGCCGATGATGTTCGTCATAGATAGGAGTAAATACACGTAGAGCTTTAGCCAGGAATCCGCGATTAATGGCGACATTCTCTTTACCCTGCAGGGCCAGCAATATGTCATCACCTTTAAATGGCTGACCGATTCGCTGCGCTTCGGGATGGGAGTAACGAATGCTTTGCATATCAGTGACGACGATAAACAAAAAGTCGTTGCTCTTATTCACCGCCTGGGCAATCGCCTGAATGCCGCTTTCCTCGGGCTTTTTCATTAGTCCCTGGCGGATCTCCGGAGAGTTGGCTAGCGTTCGCGCGACCGCAAGAGCTTTACTCGCTAATGCATCGCGCGTCATGTTGCTGATCTGCGAGAAATAAATCAGATGAACGACAAGCAGCACGGAGAAGAGTACTGCACTAACCATGAGGATCACGGTGGTGCCAAGCTTCATCGGGCGTTTACGTATAGCAGTACGTTGCAGGGAGTATCTCATCACGGTCCTGAAATCACGGTTTGTGCGGGTATTATTGCCTGATGGGGTGCGTAATTCAAAGGTGGTAGGGATTATGGCGCTTAAGTTGTCAGTCCTTCTTCTTTATATAGCGTAGAGTGAATTTCTTTCTATATAGAGGTTTTCATACCGATTCTCTCCCTTTTTAGGGACGCTTACAGATAATTTCCTTACGATTGTGGATAACTCTGTGTGTAAATGGGTATAAGGCGGGGTTTTGCTGTGGAATGCAGCAGTCAGTCATTTTTCTGTCATTTAAGGGTTGCGGGCCGCAGGAAACTCCCTATAATGCGCCTCCATCGACACGGCGGATGTGAATCACTTCACACAAACAGCCGGTTCGGTTGAAGAGAAAAACCTGAAAATGAGGGTTGACTCTGAAAGAGGAAAGCGTAATATACGCCACCTCGCGACAGAGCGCTAAAGCGCGTCGCAACTGCTCTTTAACAATTTATCAGACAATCTGTGTGGGCACTCGAAGATACGGATTCTTAACGTCGCAAGACGAAAAATGAATACCAAGTCTCAACGAGTGAACACGTAATTCATTACGAAGTTTAATTCATTGAGCATCAAACTTTTAAATTGAAGAGTTTGATCATGGCTCAGATTGAACGCTGGCGGCAGGCCTAACACATGCAAGTCGAACGGTAGCACAGAGGAGCTTGCTCCTTGGGTGACGAGTGGCGGACGGGTGAGTAATGTCTGGGAAACTGCCCGATGGAGGGGGATAACTACTGGAAACGGTAGCTAATACCGCATAACGTCGCAAGACCAAAGAGGGGGACCTTCGGGCCTCTTGCCATCGGATGTGCCCAGATGGGATTAGCTAGTAGGTGGGGTAACGGCTCACCTAGGCGACGATCCCTAGCTGGTCTGAGAGGATGACCAGCCACACTGGAACTGAGACACGGTCCAGACTCCTACGGGAGGCAGCAGTGGGGAATATTGCACAATGGGCGCAAGCCTGATGCAGCCATGCCGCGTGTATGAAGAAGGCCTTCGGGTTGTAAAGTACTTTCAGCGAGGAGGAAGGTGTTGTGGTTAATAACCGCAGCAATTGACGTTACTCGCAGAAGAAGCACCGGCTAACTCCGTGCCAGCAGCCGCGGTAATACGGAGGGTGCAAGCGTTAATCGGAATTACTGGGCGTAAAGCGCACGCAGGCGGTCTGTCAAGTCGGATGTGAAATCCCCGGGCTCAACCTGGGAACTGCATCCGAAACTGGCAGGCTAGAGTCTTGTAGAGGGGGGTAGAATTCCAGGTGTAGCGGTGAAATGCGTAGAGATCTGGAGGAATACCGGTGGCGAAGGCGGCCCCCTGGACAAAGACTGACGCTCAGGTGCGAAAGCGTGGGGAGCAAACAGGATTAGATACCCTGGTAGTCCACGCCGTAAACGATGTCGACTTGGAGGTTGTGCCCTTGAGGCGTGGCTTCCGGAGCTAACGCGTTAAGTCGACCGCCTGGGGAGTACGGCCGCAAGGTTAAAACTCAAATGAATTGACGGGGGCCCGCACAAGCGGTGGAGCATGTGGTTTAATTCGATGCAACGCGAAGAACCTTACCTACTCTTGACATCCAGAGAACTTAGCAGAGATGCTTTGGTGCCTTCGGGAACTCTGAGACAGGTGCTGCATGGCTGTCGTCAGCTCGTGTTGTGAAATGTTGGGTTAAGTCCCGCAACGAGCGCAACCCTTATCCTTTGTTGCCAGCGGTTCGGCCGGGAACTCAAAGGAGACTGCCAGTGATAAACTGGAGGAAGGTGGGGATGACGTCAAGTCATCATGGCCCTTACGAGTAGGGCTACACACGTGCTACAATGGCATATACAAAGAGAAGCGACCTCGCGAGAGCAAGCGGACCTCATAAAGTATGTCGTAGTCCGGATTGGAGTCTGCAACTCGACTCCATGAAGTCGGAATCGCTAGTAATCGTGGATCAGAATGCCACGGTGAATACGTTCCCGGGCCTTGTACACACCGCCCGTCACACCATGGGAGTGGGTTGCAAAAGAAGTAGGTAGCTTAACCTTCGGGAGGGCGCTTACCACTTTGTGATTCATGACTGGGGTGAAGTCGTAACAAGGTAACCGTAGGGGAACCTGCGGTTGGATCACCTCCTTACCTTAAAGAAACGTTCTTTGTAGTGCTCACACAGATTGTCTGATGAAAAGTAAATAGCAAGGCGTCTTGCGATTGAGACTTCAGTGTCCCCTTCGTCTAGAGGCCCAGGACACCGCCCTTTCACGGCGGTAACAGGGGTTCGAATCCCCTAGGGGACGCCACTTGCTGGTATGTGTGAGTGAAAGTCGCCGACCGAAGTATCTCAAAACTGACTTACAAGTCACGTTTGAGATATTTGCTCTTTAAAAATCTGGATCAAGCTGAAAATTGAAACGACACACTGTTTCATTTCTCCGTAATAAGAAATGAAAAGCGGTGTGTTCGAGTCTCTCAAATTTTTGCAAGTCGATGATGAATCGAAAGAAACATCTTCGGGTTGTGAGGTTAAGCGACTAAGCGTACACGGTGGATGCCCTGGCAGTCAGAGGCGATGAAGGACGTGCTAATCTGCGATAAGCGTCGGTAAGGTGATATGAACCGTTATAACCGGCGATTTCCGAATGGGGAAACCCAGTGTGATTCGTCACACTATCATTACGTGAATACATAGCGTAATGAAGCGAACCGGGGGAACTGAAACATCTAAGTACCCCGAGGAAAAGAAATCAACCGAGATTCCCCCAGTAGCGGCGAGCGAACGGGGAGCAGCCCAGAGTCTGAATCAGCATGTGTGTTAGTGGAAGCGTCTGGAAAGTCGCACGATACAGGGTGAAAGTCCCGTACACAAAAGTGCATGTGTTGTGAACTCGAAGAGTAGGGCGGGACACGTGGTATCCTGTCTGAATATGGGGGGACCATCCTCCAAGGCTAAATACTCCTGACTGACCGATAGTGAACCAGTACCGTGAGGGAAAGGCGAAAAGAACCCCGGCGAGGGGAGTGAAAAAGAACCTGAAACCGTGTACGTACAAGCAGTGGGAGCACCCTTTGGGGTGTGACTGCGTACCTTTTGTATAATGGGTCAGCGACTTATATTCTGTAGCAAGGTTAACCGAATAGGGGAGCCGAAGGGAAACCGAGTCTTAACTGGGCGTTAAGTTGCAGGGTATAGACCCGAAACCCGGTGATCTAGCCATGGGCAGGTTGAAGGTTGGGTAACACTAACTGGAGGACCGAACCGACTAATGTTGAAAAATTAGCGGATGACTTGTGGCTGGGGGTGAAAGGCCAATCAAACCGGGAGATAGCTGGTTCTCCCCGAAAGCTATTTAGGTAGCGCCTCGTGAACTCATCTTCGGGGGTAGAGCACTGTTTCGGCTAGGGGGTCATCCCGACTTACCAACCCGATGCAAACTGCGAATACCGAAGAATGTTATCACGGGAGACACACGGCGGGTGCTAACGTCCGTCGTGAAGAGGGAAACAACCCAGACCGCCAGCTAAGGTCCCAAAGTCATGGTTAAGTGGGAAACGATGTGGGAAGGCACAGACAGCCAGGATGTTGGCTTAGAAGCAGCCATCATTTAAAGAAAGCGTAATAGCTCACTGGTCGAGTCGGCCTGCGCGGAAGATGTAACGGGGCTAAACCATGCACCGAAGCTGCGGCAGCGACACTATGTGTTGTTGGGTAGGGGAGCGTTCTGTAAGCCGTTGAAGGTGTATCGTGAGGTATGCTGGAGGTATCAGAAGTGCGAATGCTGACATAAGTAACGATAATGCGGGTGAAAAACCCGCACGCCGGAAGACCAAGGGTTCCTGTCCAACGTTAATCGGGGCAGGGTGAGTCGACCCCTAAGGCGAGGCCGAAAGGCGTAGTCGATGGGAAACAGGTTAATATTCCTGTACTTGGTGTTACTGCGAAGGGGGGACGGAGAAGGCTATGTTAGCCGGGCGACGGTTGTCCCGGTTTAAGCATGTAGGCGGAGGTTCCAGGTAAATCCGGTACCTTATTAACGCTGAGGTGTGATGACGAGGCACTACGGTGCTGAAGTAACAAATGCCCTGCTTCCAGGAAAAGCCTCTAAGCATCAGGTAACACGAAATCGTACCCCAAACCGACACAGGTGGTCAGGTAGAGAATACCAAGGCGCTTGAGAGAACTCGGGTGAAGGAACTAGGCAAAATGGTGCCGTAACTTCGGGAGAAGGCACGCTGATATGTAGGTGAAGTGGTTTACCCATGGAGCTGAAATCAGTCGAAGATACCAGCTGGCTGCAACTGTTTATTAAAAACACAGCACTGTGCAAACACGAAAGTGGACGTATACGGTGTGACGCCTGCCCGGTGCCGGAAGGTTAATTGATGGGGTTATCCGTAAGGAGAAGCTCTTGATCGAAGCCCCGGTAAACGGCGGCCGTAACTATAACGGTCCTAAGGTAGCGAAATTCCTTGTCGGGTAAGTTCCGACCTGCACGAATGGCGTAATGATGGCCAGGCTGTCTCCACCCGAGACTCAGTGAAATTGAACTCGCTGTGAAGATGCAGTGTACCCGCGGCAAGACGGAAAGACCCCGTGAACCTTTACTATAGCTTGACACTGAACACTGGTCCTTGATGTGTAGGATAGGTGGGAGGCTTTGAAGTGTGGACGCCAGTCTGCATGGAGCCATCCTTGAAATACCACCCTTTAATGGCTGGTGTTCTAACGTAGACCCGTAATCCGGGTTGCGGACAGTGTCTGGTGGGTAGTTTGACTGGGGCGGTCTCCTCCTAAAGAGTAACGGAGGAGCACGAAGGTTAGCTAATCCTGGTCGGACATCAGGAGGTTAGTGCAAAGGCATAAGCTAGCTTGACTGCGAGAGTGACGGCTCGAGCAGGTGCGAAAGCAGGTCTTAGTGATCCGGTGGTTCTGAATGGAAGGGCCATCGCTCAACGGATAAAAGGTACTCCGGGGATAACAGGCTGATACCGCCCAAGAGTTCATATCGACGGCGGTGTTTGGCACCTCGATGTCGGCTCATCACATCCTGGGGCTGAAGTAGGTCCCAAGGGTATGGCTGTTCGCCATTTAAAGTGGTACGCGAGCTGGGTTTAGAACGTCGTGAGACAGTTCGGTCCCTATCTGCCGTGGGCGCTGGAGAATTGAGGGGGGCTGCTCCTAGTACGAGAGGACCGGAGTGGACGCATCACTGGTGTTCGGGTTGTCATGCCAATGGCATTGCCCGGTAGCTAAATGCGGAAGAGATAAGTGCTGAAAGCATCTAAGCACGAAACTTGCCCCGAGATGAGTTCTCCCTGACTCCCTGAGAGTCCTGAAGGAACGTTGAAGACGACGACGTTGATAGGTCGGGTGTGTAAGTGTAGCGATACATTGAGCTAACCGATACTAATGAACCGTGAGGCTTAACCTTACAACGCCGAAGATGTTTTGGCGAAGAGACAGACACAAGATTCAGCTTGATTACAGATTAGATTGACATGCAAAAGCGTGTTGATAAACAGAATTTGCCTGGCGGCTGTAGCGCGGTGGTCCCACCTGACCCCATGCCGAACTCAGAAGTGAAACGCCGTAGCGCCGATGGTAGTGTGGGGTCTCCCCATGCGAGAGTAGGGAACTGCCAGGCATCAAATAAAAGCGAAAGGCTCAGTCGAAAGACTGGGCCTTTTGTTTTATCTGTTGTCTGTCGGTGAGTGCTCTCCTGAGGAGGACAAATCCGCCGGGAGCGGATTTGAACGTTGCGCAGCAACGGCCCGGAGGGTGGCGGGCAGGACGCCCGCCATAAACTGCCAGGCATTAATTAAAGTGAAGAAGCCCATCCTGCCGGATGGGCTTTTTTGCGTCTGTGCGGGATGAAAACCGCCGGATGCGGCGTACCGCCTTATCCGGCCTGCAGGGGCCGGGCTGAACGTATTTTGTAGGCCTGATAAGCGCAGCGCATCAGGCACATCACAACACCGCACCATCGGGTGCAAAGCTATATCCTGAGCCTCCATAACACAAGCCATCCTGCGGTATATGCAGTAAACCCCCAATCTGAATTTTCTGTATTACCTCCCGAAAATATCAGGATCGCCTGCGACAGTTACGTGTACCTTTATCTATAAGTAAGGGTCTATCCGGAGAATAAAGTGTTCGGAAAAATGGTATTAAACTACATGCCAGGGCTAAAAAATTTATTAGCGTACGATAAAAGCTGGCTAAAACATGATGTTAAAGCCGGGTTATCCGTTGCTGCCGTAGCACTACCGGTTGCGATTGCTTACGCTGAGTTGGCGGGAGTCGGGGCTATCGTCGGGTTATATTCCTGCGTTTTGCCAATGCTAGCTTATGCGCTGTTTGGTTCTTCCCGCCAATTGATTGTTGGTCCTGATGCCACGACCTGCGCGGTGATTGCGGCCGTTGTGGTTCCTCTTTCTGCCGGAAACCCAGAACTTCACTGGCAGTTGACAATTGTCATGACTGTGATGATGGGGGGATGGTGCCTGCTTGCCAGTAAATTTCGCCTGGGTGCGCTTGCTGACTTGCTTTCGCATCCCATTCTAACGGGTCTGCTTAACGGGGTTGCCGTGACGATTATTGTCGGGCAACTCGGTAAGGTGTTGGGGATTACGCTTGATGAAGAGCAAGTGATTGAGAAGATCATTGCCCTGCCTGGCCGACTCTCAGAAATTCATTTATTAACCTTAGGTATCTCCATCCTAACGTTAGCGATTTTAATAGCTATCAAAACGTTTCGTAGCCAATGGCCAGCACCGTTGATTGCTATTGTGATAACAACGGCGCTGGTATGGATTACATCTGCGCAGCAGTATGGGATTGCCACTATTGGGGGATCGGGCTTTCAGTCTGGTTTGCCCGTCGTTCACTGGGGATCGTTTCAGCCTGGTCTGGCGCGTGATTTATTGATCCCTGCGCTGAACCTGGCGTTAGTCAGTTTTGTTAGCCTGATGCTAACCGCTCGCAGTTTTGCCGCAAAAAACGGATACGAAATAAATGCTGATGCTGAGTTCAGGGCTTTGGGTGTCGCGAATCTAATGTCTGGCTTATCTCAGGGGTTTGCGATTAGCGGAGCCGATTCCCGGACTGCGGTAAATGATTCCTCTGGAGGGAAAAGCCAGCTTGTTTCCGTTGTTGCTGCCTTAATCATCGGAATCGTCGTGGTATTTTTCACGCAGCCATTACAATTTATTCCGGTATCTGCATTAGGCATTGTTCTAATTTATGCATCGTGGTCATTAATTGATTTACGCGGACTCTGGAACCTGAGGCGAAGAAATAAACCCGCATTTCGCCTGGCGTTCTTCACCTTTGGCTGTGTTCTGATTATTGGTGTTATTCAGGGGATTGGCCTTGCGGTATTGCTGGGTCTGTTGCAGTTCCTGCGCACAGTTTTTCGTCCTACTGAACACTTATTGGGAATTGACGAACATGGAATGATTCACTCATTAGGTAATTCAACTGATGTGAAAATGATCCCTGGCGTGTTGATGTACCGATTTAACTCACCGCTGACCTATTTTAATGTGGCCTATTTTAAGCGCCGCGTTTTGAATTTAGTCGATGGTGCAGTACTACAACCTAAATGGGTGGTCATTGACGCCGTTTCTTGCTTTACCTATTCAGATATCAGCGTTCTGGCAACCATTAATGAGTTAAAACGGGACCTGAAGGGGCGGCAGATTAAGTTAATTCTTGCGGGCCGGAAAACGGAGTTAACACGCTGGTTTAAGGAGAGTCGACCGACAATGAAAGATGACGACATGATTCTGGCACCAGACCTTTATTTGGCTCTCCGGTTCATTCAAAGCAAAGAAAGCATGAGTGAGGGGGAATCCGGCGTCGTTGAATAAACCCAATTTAGGAAAATTATCAGGCTGGATGGGAGGCGCCGATGACGATAATGAGCTGATTGCCTACTTGCTCGACTGGGTAGCGACAGACCTTAAGCTGGGTTGAATTGAGCAGATACCCTGTGCGCAGATCGAAACGTAGACCGTGGGCGCAGCACTGGATAACTTCCCCTTCCAAACGACCTCCGCACAGGGACGCCCCCTGATGGGGACAGCTATCATCAATGGCGTGGAACTGCCCGGCAACGTTGAACAGCGCCAGACTCTTGCCCTCTGTCTCGATCAAGGCGCGTTGACCGGGAGCGGGTACGCGCCCGGCCGGAACGGTGATGTATTTTGCTTTCATCATGCGGTTCCTTTCACGATTCTGTTTATGTCCGAGCCCCATGGGTATGGGGAGTGGCGTCCGGTTCACAAGCAATGGATGGTGGTGAATCACTTTCCAGCCTGGCCATATCTTTGTGATAGTGCCGCTTGGCATAGAAGAAGATGGCTGCCACCACGATACTGACCAGAGGCACTAGCTGGAAGGCTTTATCCAGACCGATAAGATCGGAGATATGTCCCGTGACAAAGGGACCAGGTGCCAGCCCGAGCAAATTGTTGGCCAGGGTCAGGGTGGCAAAGGCTGTGCCGTGTACGCTGGCGCTGGTCAAGTTGGCGACCATGGCACCCGCTGGGCCCGAAGTGCCAGTGGCGATGAACATGCCCAGACAAATCGAGACCAGCTGGGGCAAACCGGTCGGCAAGGCGAACGCCAGCGACAAGAGTGCGCAACTGCTGAGGCTGTAGAAAATGGCCAGGCTTATCTTGCGATCGGGTCTGTTCCGGCACAACTTGTCGCTCAGAATGCCGCAGAGGATCATACCCGCGCCGCTGAACAGCACTATTATGGCGGCAATGCTTCCCGCCTTATCCGTGCCCATTTCGTAATAACGGTTAAGATAGCTCGGCATCCAGACGATGACGGTTCCGCCGACAAACAGTTGCAAGCCGCTACCAACATAGGCCGAAATCACGGAGCGACTGGAATAGAGCGTACGCAACGACTTGCTGTAGGCCGCAGGGGCAGGGCGAGCTACGCTACCCGCGGGCGAAATGCGGCCTTCCTTGACGATGATGGGATAGAGCGCCGCCAGCACCAGCCCGAACAGCGCCATGCCAGCGAAGGCCAGACGCCAGCCCATCAGATGGGCCAGAAAACCACCGAAAGCCATACCCAGTACAGAGCCAAACATACCGCCGGAGATGAAAGCACCTGACAAAGTAGCCCGCATCTCCCTGGGGAAGACAGAGACCACTACGGCGATACCAACGCTGCCATAAGCAGCCTCGCCCACTCCGACCAGGAAGCGGGCGATGAACATCTGTTCGTAACTCTGGGCCACGGCACAGCCCAGCGTCGCCAGGCTCCACAACATGGCCATCAGCGCCAGGCTTTTTACCCGGCCAAAGCGATCCGCCAGCAGAGAGAGCGGGAAGGTCAGTAACCCGACCATTAGCGCCACTATACCGCTGAGCAGACCAAGCTGAGTATCCGTAAGCGCCCATTCTCCCTTCAGCATGGGGAAGATGGCGTTGAGTACCTGACGCGACATATAGTCGGAGATAAGCAACCCAAAGGTCAGCGCAAAGACAATCCAGGCATAACGACGCGGAACGGTAACCTTGCTCGCTTCGTCATCGTTGTTGATATGATACGTAGCCATACAGTTCCTCATTCATTTGTCCGCGCCACGGAGTGCTCACGACGGTGACCTTTTTGCAAACCGCGTTTGTCAGGCCGCCCCACCCGCAGTGGAGGAGCGGCGTATCTCGTTTAGCCGCGCTGCGGTACACCTTTCTCGCCAGCTTTGCGATTCGGTGCCATGCCGTTGGCTATCAGAGTTTGCTCGATACTGTCGTACTGCACACCGATACGATAGATAGCGCGAGCTTCCTTGCCGTTCGCCACATCGCGGCCCAACTCGTGCGCCACCCGTACACACTGTCTGATCTGCTCGACCGAGCTCATGCGCTGACCGTTCTGGCCAATAATGGTGTCCTCGATGCCGCAGCGCGGGTGCAGACCTATAGCCATGGCCATCATGTTGAAGGGAAGCACGTTTTTGAGCAGGGATTCGGCTGTCAGGGTGCATCCATCTGGTACGCGCTGGACGAAGTTCATGAAGTTATGTGGGTTGGGGCCATCGAAACCGCCGCCGATGCCTATCCAGGTCAGATTGAGTGGGCCCATGTAGATTCCCTTGCGCACCAGACGCTCCAGCGTTTCATAGGCGTGCATGCCGGTCAGCTGAAAATGTGGCTGGATGCCATGAGCTTGTAGGCGTCTGAGATGCTCTGCTACCCAGGCCGGACCCGCCGGTACTGTCATTTCACTGTAAGCGGCCTGCAAAGCCGGGTTAGCCAGAGAGGTACCTTCCAGGTATTCCGGATAGAGCAGCTCCATAATGTTCATCTGGGTGGTGTTAATGGCGACCGTGACCTGATCCGGCTTAGGCGTCAGCTCAGCCAGCATGTGGCGGGTGTCGTCAGATAACCACTTGGCCGCCTCGCCATCACTTTCCGGGGCGAAAGATATGGAGCCTCCAACCTGAATAATCATATCCGGTACGGCCTTGCGCACCCCGGCAATCAGCTCGTTGAACTTGGACAGTCGCTTGGAGCCGGTACCATCTAACTCACGTACATGCAGGTGCAGCACCGTTGCACCGGCTTCGTAGCAATCCACTGCCTTCTGGATTTGCTCCCCCATGGTGACTGGGATATCTTCCGGGAAGTCTTCTGGCGCCCACTCCGGGCCGTAAGGAGCCACGGTGATCACGACCTTTTCCATGTTCTCCGGGTGCAGGGAATCGTCAAAAAATTGCATCTATTCTCTCCTGGTATAAGGGTCTTGATGAGTCGTTGATCCACCCAGGCAAATTCACCTGGGTGGCGATAGAATCTAGAAGGGTTTGTCGCCCATGATCCCGGCCCGCTCCATCTTGCGGTGGCAAGGCGGGTAGTCCATTGCGGCATAGTGCTGGGTGCTGCGGTTGTCCCAGATGGCGATACTGTCGGACTGCCAGCGCCAGCGAACCTGGTATTCAGGAAGGTAGGCCTGGCTTATCAGATAGCGCAGTAGGTCACTGCCACCCATGCTATAGTCCTGTCCGTAGCGAACATGCTGCGGGGTATGGTAGTTGCTAAAGTGCGTGGTGAACGCGTTGACGAACAGGATCTTCTCATCTGTTTCCGGATGGGTTCGCACCACCGGATGCTCTGCGTCCGGGAACTGTGCCTTGAGTGCCAGCCGCTTCTCGATGGGGGCAGTCGCTCCGAAGCTGGCTTCCAGACTATGGTAGGCACGCAAGCCTGCTATTTTCTGTTTTATATCGTCGGGCAGGTTCTGATAGGCCACTACCATGTTGGCCCAGAGCGTATCTCCACCCACTTGCGGACTCTCGACACAGCGCAACACGCAGCCCAGTGGCGGCTTTTCGCGCCAGGTCGCGTCGGTGTGCCAGGCATTTTCATAACGTTCGTTCACCACATCTGGCGTCTTGTAGATACGAACCAAACCAGGATGATCCGGGTCACTGCCTATCACCGGATGATCCTCCAGCTCGCCGAATAATCTAGCGAAAGCGACGTGTTCGGCACGGCTGATTTCCTGCTTACGCAGGAAAAGAACCCGGTGTCGGAGCAGTTGTGCCCGGATCTCCTTAAACAGGCCAGTGTCATGAATCGCGTCGGCCAGACGAACACCGCTTAGCTCCGCGCCGATATGGTAGGTCAGTTGTTCTACACGCATACCATGCTCCCCTAGATGACAAAGATCGATGAGCCCGTGGTCTTGCGAGATTCGAGATCGCTGTGGGCTTTTACCGCATCTTGCAGTGCATATTTTTGGTTGATCTCAATTCGGATACGCCCGCTGCCGACATGCTCGAATAGCTCGGCGGCAAGGGCCGCTTTTTCGACCGGATCGGCGATGTAGTCGGCCAGCGCCGGGCGGGTCAGATGGAGAGATCCCTTCATCGCCAGCAATACAGGATCGAAGGGTGGGACTGGGCCGGACGCGGTGCCGACGCAGACCATCAGGCCGCGACGCTTGAGCGAGTCCAGCGAGCCCATGAAGGTACTCTTGCCGACGCTGTCGAACACAACATTGACGCCGACGCCCTCAGTCAGGGTGCGCACGCGTTTGGCCACATCTTCATGGCTATAGTCGATGATGTAATCGCAGCCATGGGCACGAGCCACCTCGGCTTTAGCCTCACTGGAGACGGTGCCGATCACAGTCAAGCCGAGCAGCTTAGCCCACTGGGCAACGATAAGGCCGACACCACCCGCGGCGGCATGCAACAAGATGGTGTCACCTGGCTTGAAGTGATGGATGCGGCGCATCAAATAGGCAGAAGTCAGCCCGCGCATGGTCATGGCGGCAGCCGTCTCGAAAGAAATGTTGTCGGGTAGCTTGATGAGCGGTGCAGCTGGGATCAGTCGCTCAGTTGCATAAGCGCCGAGGGTATTGAGGAACCCTGTGTAGGTGACACGATCGCCCACCGCCACGTTAGTCACCCCGGTGCCGATGGCCTCGACTACCCCAGCCGCCTCGACGCCCATGCCACTCGGCATCGGGACAGGGTAGGTACCATTGCGGAAATAGGTGTCGGCATAGTTCAGACCGACAGTGACCTGGCGCAGGCGAACTTCACCGGGGCCGGGCTCTCCGACGTTGACGTCTTCGCAGCGCAGTACCTGCGGCCCCCCAGTCTCATAAAAGCGTATGGCTCTGGCCATCTTTATTCTCCAGCTCGTCTTTAATGTGGGCAAAATGCCTCGAACTGAATTGAATCTAGGTGGTTACGTAGATGTTCGCTTTTCATCTGGCGACAGCCGCTTTTCATCTCGTGACGACCGCCGTGAATTCATCATTTTAGCTGGGGGAAACCAGCAAAATATGGCCCCGCTAGATGGCCGTAATAATGTTTCTTAAGGGGCAATTATTTGAATTTAATGAGCAATCACTATGCTGAAAAGTGCTAAGCAGAGTCCTGTTATTAATGGCCCACACTGATGCGTTGGCGACGGAATGTATTGATTTGATACTGGAGAATGCCGGCGATATTAACTTCACCGAAGCTGGCATTGAACGGGCACCCATTTTGCTAAAGGGCGATCAGCATCCGCGCGGGGACGGTGAGATCCCCGGCAGAGCATTGATACCGACATGCTACCTGAAATATAGACAGAGTGACTGTTGTTAACCTTACGCTATGAATGCGACAGATCGCTTAAATGCTTTCCTTCCCATTGCTGGCTTCGAGCTCGCGGATCAAGCGCTTGTTGATCTTGCCGACGCTGGTTTTGGGAATTTCCGGGACTATTCTTATCTGTCGTGGGATCGCCCATTTATTGATGTGGCCGCGGTCGACGAATCCTTGCAGATGCGCCACTATGGCCTGCGGCTCCAGGTCCTCCCCTTCCTTGCAAACCACCAGAGCCAGGGGGCGTTCGCCCCACTGTTCATCAGGTATCCCGACGACGGCTACCGACCTGACCGCCGCGTGTGAGCTGATGAGGCTCTCCAGCTCCAGCGTGCTTATCCACTCACCGCCCGTCTTGATTACGTCTTTGATGCGATCCTTGATTTCCACTATCCCATGGGGATCGATGGAGGCAATGTCGCCGGTATGCAGCCAACTGCCATTCCATAGCTCAGCTCCTTTCTCGGGTTCCTTCAGGTAGCCCTGAGTCAGCCAAGGGGCTCGCACCACTATTTCACCCAGGGCTTCGCCGTCGTGCACTACCTCCCGACCTTCGCCATCGACGATACGCAGATCCACCAACGGAACAGGCAGGCCGGTCCGAATCCGCAGGGGTAGCTGCTCATCCATGGGAAGGGCCAGCTCGGCATCGCTTAAGTGGGTCATACAGAGCAGGGGACAGGTCTCAGACATACCATAGCCGGCGTGAATGCGTATGCCCCTATGGTGGGCCTGTGTCGCCAGTCCAAGAGACAGTGAACTGCCACCCAGCAACATCTTCCATCCCGACAGCTCGGTCCGCGTGGCTTCGTCGCACTCGAGGATCATCTGCAAGATAGTTGGCACACAGTGCGAGAAGGTTACACCCTCATCGCGATAGAACCGTACCAGCTTGTTGGGTTCGTAACGACCGGGGTAGACCTGCTTCACACCCAGCATTGTTGCGACATAGGGAGCGCCCCAGGCGTGCACGTGAAACATAGGAGTGATCGGCATGTAGACATCGTTCGATCGTAGCAGCGACTGTCCCTCGTGGGCTGCCAGGAGACCCAGCTCATTGAGTGTGTGCAGGACCAGCTGACGATGGCTGAAGTAGACCCCCTTGGGATTGCCCGTGGTTCCAGTGGTATAGAACAAGGTCGCTACCGAGTTTTCATCGAAGTCGGGGAAGTCAAAGCGATCTCCCGCTGCGGCCAGCAGGGGCTCATATTCCCCCAGCACCGGCAGGCTGGTTGCCTTCGATTCTTCGTCGCTAAGCTGGATGTATCCCCGGACAGTGGTTAGCGTCTCTGCCAGTGACTCGACAACCGGCAAGAAGTCGTCGTGCACCAGTACCAGGTTGTCCTCGGCATGATTCATGGTGTAAGCGATTTGGTCCGCCGAGAAGCGGACGTTCACCGTGTGTAACACGGCACCAATCATAGGCACCGCGAAGAAGCACTCGAGGGCGCGATGGCTGTCCCAATCTAGCAGGGCGACGGTGTCTCCGGGCATGACACCGGCCGCTGTCAGCATGTTTGCCAGGCGATGGATGCGCTGTTTGAGGGTGCGATAGTCGTAACGCAGCTTGTCGGCGTAGACGATTTCTCGCTCGGGATGAGAACGCCCACCCGACAGCAGCAAGCTCTTGATCAGCAACGGATAGGCATGGGCTCCCTGCGCTGACTGTATGACTCTTGTTTTCACCATCCAGATTCCTCGTTGACTCATTATTTGCTCGGTATGATGGCAATTGTAGATGAAGGTTGGCCTTTACTCCCTGGCGTTTGCTTCAGATGTCGAGGCGGCGCACCAGCTCCAGTCCCTGGGGCCATGGACCGAAGCCGCTTGCCGGATTGAGGTGACCCACGGCACCCAGTTCAACAATCTCACTGCCCCAGTCGGTCGCCATGGCTCGCACTGCGTCAGCGCTGGCAAGGGGATCATTGTTGCTGAGGGCCACAAGGCTTGGAAACGGCAACCGCGTGCGTGGCAACGGATACCAGCCCCCAGCCTGTAGGGTTTCATGGCTCGGGTACTGGGCTGGCCAAAGGGCGTCAAGATCTGGCGGGGTGACCAGCAAAGCCCCCTGGATTTGGTGTTGATGCTGCAGCGCCCAATGCACTGTCATCAGTACGCCGGCACTGTGCGCCACCAGGATGACGGGGCCATCTATCTGCGTGAGCGCCTGTGCAATGGCCTCGACACGAGCACGGCAATTGAGCTTGTCCTGGGTCAGAGGAGGTACTGAACGCACGTTGGCGAGGCTTGCCGCCAGATGTGTCTGCCAATGTTCCGCTACATGTTCGCGTAATCCGGGGACGATTAGCACTGTAGCCTTGGTATGCAATTTATCCATATGACTTTTTGCTCTCCATACGGGCCCTGCCAGAGCCCAGGGTCTCGCGAGCAACAGTAAAGCCCAAACATTCACATTGCTTTACTTTTGACGCCATGGATTTGTCATTTCACGACAGGAACAAATAAGACTAAGACCTCTGCCAGCGCTATCCCACTTTTTCAAAAAAGGGAAGTGTCAATGTTGCAAAACGGAGATGAAAAACTTTCCATTTTGTTACGTGACTGCTAATTAAATGTTAGCAAACAGTTTTCGACACAGATTAATCCTTTAAGGAAGCTGCACTATGACTGTCTTAGCCAGAGCTGCCATCCTCACCAATTATCTGGACGTCACTCGTCAACTCGGCCTCAATACGCAGCATTTATTAGCGCAGGTGGGGCTCAGTGCTTCCGTCCTGGGTATGCCTAATCAACGCATTCCCGTCTCCACTGCCATTAAGCTTATTGAACAGTCTGCCCTCGTCAGCGGGTGCGATACCCTGGGCCTGCGGATGGCGGAGCATCGTCATCTGTCGGATTTTGGCGAGATAAGTCTGCTGCTCAGTCACCTGCCCACTCTGCGCGATGCGCTACAGGGGATAGTGCAGTATCGCCACCTGTGCAATGACTCGCTGGCAATCTTCGTTGAGGAGGCGGGTAAGACGGTTATCATTCGCGAGGAGGTGATCACCGACATCCCCATCTCGTCACGCCATGCCACGGAGCTTGCGGTTGGGGTTATGTATCGTTTTTGCGCTGCTCAGGTTGGCGTTGGTGCAAATTGGCATCCCATCAGCATCAACTTCACCCACTCTGCGCCGAAGGATCTCACCGTCCACAAACGCATATTCGGTTGTAAGGTGGAATTTGGCTGTGAATTCAATGGTATTGTCTGTAAGGCTGCCGATTTGGACATCGCCAATCCGCTGGCCAACAAGGCCATGGCCCGCCATGCGCGCAACTATCTCGACTCCCTGCTGGTGGAAAACCGCCAGTCTTTGCTGTTCGATGTACGTAAGTCTATCTACCTGCGGTTACCCATGGGACGCGCCACCATAGAGCAGATCTCTCGCACCCTGGGGATGAATGTGCGGACCCTGCAACGCCATCTGGAAGAGAGCGGAGCGACCTTCAGCGAGCTTATCAATGAAGTGCGGCGCGATCTGGTTATTCGCTACCTGCAGAATCCAGGCTACTCTCTTGGCCATATCGCTGACATGCTAGGCTACTCTATGCCCAGTTCCTTCACCCGCTGGTTCAGTGCCCAGTTCGGTATGCCTCCCGCGACCTGGCGCTCCCGCAACAGTATTGTGCCCAAGGTTGTTCAGATAAATTACTCAAATTTAGCCTACGGTTAAGCACGCCAGAAAAAGAGGTGTGCCTGATACCGCTATATTTTTTGCAGTACCATCGTGGTTCCAGTGAAAGGTTTAAGTGTCGTGATGAGGTGGGGTAGGAGTTGCTGTGGTCAGAACGATAAGAAATCTCGCGGAGCCCTGAAAGCAAAAAACCCGCCATAGGCGGGTTCTTCTAAATAGTGGTGCCCGGACTCGGAATCGAACCAAGGACACGGGGATTTTCAATCCCCTGCTCTACCGACTGAGCTATCCGGGCAACGGGGCGCATTAAACCGTATTCACGTCTGTCAGTCAATCAAATTTCTGGAAACATTGTTCAACCGCTTAATATTGCGGCAATCTGCATGGTTATGCCTGAAGTTTGCACAAATATTTCCGACAGAGGCGACGAAAACAGATAATGCTCGCTTAGGTCAGCGCACCGCCCATTCGGCACTGGGCAAAGCGCAGGATATCTTCAGCCAGGCGGTGTGCCGTTTCGACATCAGCATGGCTACGATTAACCAGCATGCGGCTCAGACAGCCTTCCAGCACCAGTTCCATCTGTTTGGCGACCATTGCCGGGTCGTCAACTTCCAGCGTCGTCAGCAGCTCATGGGTGAAGTCATGTGCCGCCTTTTTTTGCTGATCGGCTAACTGATGGATCGGATGCCCGGGATCGGGGTAAAACGTACAGGCGGCGATGAACAGACAGCCGGGATAGCGATTATTGCTCACGCATTCGGAGAGCGCGGTGTAGCGCGCCAGTAATTTCTGCTCAGCGCTCAGCGTGTCATCCAGTAAAAGCTGACGCCGCCAGATATCCACCCGCTGGCTGAGGTAGCGTAGCGCATCGTACAGAATGGCCTCTTTATCGGGCCAAAAGCGCTGCAGTTCATCCAGAGGATAATCGATGCGTTCGGCCACCATTTCCAGCGTGGTATTGGCTATCCCTTGCACCTCAAGTAATTTCAGGGCTTCTCCCAGGACATCTTCACGTTGCACGGTATTCTCCTCCGTATTTCCTGTTGCAAGTGTCGCTCACGGTTGGCGATCGCGCAAATGTGCGCTGAAGGTCGCGGCATCCATAAAGCCCGTAACCCGAGCTTCCGGGTGCTCTTTCCCCTCGGCATCAAAGAACAAGATAGTCGGCAAACCTAAAACCTGTAGATGTTTCAGGAGAGCGACATCCTGGGTATTGTTTGCTGTCACATCCGCCTGCAATAGCACCGTGTTGCCTAGCGCTTGCTGAACCTGCGGATTACTGAACGTGTACTTTTCAAATTCCTTACAGGCTACACACCAGTCGGCATACAGATCCAGCATGACTGGCCTGCCTTTAGCTTGCGCCAGTGCTTGATTTAACGCATCTACCGATGCCACCGGCGTGAAGTTGAGATGTGCCTGGGTTTGAGCATGTGGCGCGCCGAACGTCCAGTCTTGCAATGGACGCACGCTTACCAGTGCTGCGGCTAACAGGACAATCTGCACGATACGCATCCAGGCGTGCTTTGCCTGTAGGCTGGTGATGAACGCCCAGCCAAAGAACGCGACGCCTAGCAGTGACCATAAGCGAACTCCCCACTTGTCGCCAACGATACGTTCGAGTAAGAAGATGGGAAGCGCCAGAATGACAAAGCCAAAAGCGGTTTTGACATGTTCCATCCATGGACCGCTTTTAGGCAGTAGGCGGTTGCCAAAGACGGTAATCAACATCAGTGGTAAGCCCATCCCCAGCGCGTACAGATACAGCGTACCGCCTCCCAGCCACATATTTCCGCTCTGAGCGATATATAGCAAAATCGCGCTTAGCGGGGCCGTTGTGCAAGGAGAACAGATGAGGCCAGCAATCGCCCCCATCGCAAAGACGCTGCCGGGAGATCCGCCTTGCTGGCGGTTACTCATTAGCGTGAGGCGCGTTTGCAGTGATGAAGGCAGTTGCAGCGTGAACAAGCCAAACATCGACAGAGCCAGCAGCGTAAAGATGACGGCAAGGCCAATCAGGACGTAGGGATGCTGAAGCGCAGCCTGGAACTGCAAACCGGCGGCTGCAACAACCAAACCTAGCGCGGTATAGGTGAGCGCCATCCCTTGAACGTAGATAAACGTCAGCAGCAGTGCCCGTCCGGTTGATAAGCGCTGCTTGCCACCCAGTACGATACCGGAAATCAACGGATACATCGGCAGTACGCAAGGCGTAAACGCGATACCAATTCCGATCAGCAATGCCCACAGTGCGGAGAAGGGGAGTTGGGCCGTGGGCTGCGGTTTCTCTTGCGGATCTGCAGTGGCTGGGGCTGGCGCAGAGGCGGCCGCGGAACCAGCAGACACTTCACTTAATGGCACCGTTTTTGTTTCTGGCGGATAGCAAAATCCAGCGTCGGCGCAGCCCTGATATGTGACCGTTAATGTTGCGCCAGACTTAGCCTGATTGACCGTGATCGGGACAGTCAGCTGTTTACGGTAAATCTCACTTTTGCCGTAAAACTCATCTTCATGCCAGACGCCTGGCGGCAATTTTACCTCAGCAATATCGGCCTGAGATGGCGTAATGCTTATCTGTTTGCGATACAGATAGTAGCCATCTTTAAGCTGCCATGTGAGGTTCAGATCGTGTTGGTTTTGCTGAAAATCAAAAACAAACGCCCGATCGGCAGGAACAAACTGCGAGCGGCCAGGCGCGTCAAATAATCCGGCAAAGGTAGATGTGCTGCACAGCAGCAGGATCAGCGTAAGGATGCGTTGAGCCATGAGCGGTAATCAAAGTCTCCGTGAGTTACGGGTAAAACCAGAAGTTCAGGCGTTTGATACGGATGATGTGACTTCAGGCAATCGAGAAGGGCTTGCTGGTGTGTGACGGTGGTTTTTAAAATCATCTGGACTTCATATTCCTGTTCCAGTTTGCCTTCCCAATAGTAGAGGGAGGTAGCACCGGGTAGCAGGGTCACGCAAGCAGCCAGCTTTTCCGCCAGCACTTTGGCGGCGAGATCCTGGGCGGTTGCTTCATCCGGGGCGGTACAGAGCACCACAACGGTATCGGGGATGGAAATATCCTGACTCTTTACATCAAGCATAAACACCTCGAAAGAACAGAGTAACCAGCAAAAGAATGGTCACTATACAACGGACGAGGGAAGGATGTTAGTTAAAGCGGGGTGGGGAGGAGGAACTGCAGGGCGCCCAGGCACCCTGCAGGAAAAACTTACAGCATGAAGCTGCCCAGCAAGAAGCCGAAGCAGACAGCCAGAACCACACCCAGAGTACCCGGGATGAAGAACGGATGGTTAAAGACGAATTTACCGATGCGAGTTGTACCGGTGTCATCCATCTGAACTGCCGCAACCAGAGTTGGGTAGGTTGGCAGAATGAACAGGCCAGAAACCGCGGCGAAAGACGCAACAGCAGTCAGTGGGGAAACGTTCAGAGCCAGAGCCATCGGCATCAGTGCTTTAGCGGTTGCAGCCTGAGAGTACAGCAGTGCAGAAGCAAAGAAGAAGATGACAGCCAGCAGCCACGGATGACCCTGAATTACGCTACCTGCAGTATCTTTGATCCAGTCAATGTTGTGAGATACGAAGGTATCACCTAGCCATGCAACACCCAGGATACAAATACAGGCGCTCATACCGGCTTTGAAAGTGCTGGAGTTCAGGATGGAGTCAGTTTCAACGCGGCAGATGATCGTGGTCAGCGTCGCGATGCTCAGCATGATGATCAGGATTGCGTTGGTGGTGTTCATCAGCGGTTTAGCGACCAGACCGAGGCTTGGGCTGTTGACGATCGCATATACGACGACACAAACCACGCCCAGCAGGAACAACCAAACAGAAGTTTTTGCGCCCGCTTTGATTTCAACTTGTCTTTCACCACGCAGTTCAACCAGGCCTTCTTCCAGACGCTTACGATAAATCGGATCGTCAGACAGTTTGGAGTTGAACAGCGCAGTTACCAGGAAGGACATGACCAGAACAGCCAGCAGGGTGGACGGAATGACCACGGACAGCAGGTGAATGTAGCTGATGCCATGACCTTCCATTACGGAAGACATGTAAACCACGGCTGCGGAGATTGGAGAAGCCGTAATCGCAATCTGTGCAGAAACCACTGCAGTAGAGAGCGGACGGCAAGGTTTGATCCCTTGTTCCTTCGCAACTTCGGCGATAACTGGCAGCGTTGCCAGAGAGATGTTGCCGGTACCTGCGAAGATAGTCAGGAAATAGGTCACGATAGGTGCAAGGATCGTGATGTATTTCGGGTTTTTACGCAGCAGTTTTTCAGTTTGATGAACCAGATAGTCCAGACCACCTGCAATCTGCATAGCTGAAATGGCAGCGATAACCGCCATGATGATGGAAATAACATCGAACGGGATATTACCGGGTTTTACGCCGATAGCGGCGAGAACCAGAACACCCAGCCCACCTGCAAATCCAATACCGATACCCCCAAGTCTGGCACCTAAAAAGATTGCCAGCAAAACGATGATAAGTTCTAAAACTATCATATTAGCCTTCCTTGTTGTTTAACAAGTTGATATTAAATTGTTGTTTTTAAGTAACTTCGAGTAAGAAAAAAGGCACGTCATCATGACGTGCCTTCTCCGGTACTACCCTACACGATTACTGTTCGCTTTCATCAGTATAACGTTTTGCTTTATAAGCAGGGTGCATCAGGTTCTGTGCAGAGAAGATATCGTCCAGTTCAGACTCGGTCAACAGACCGCGCTCCAGGACAACTTCACGTACGCTCTTACCGGTTTCGGCACAAATTTTACCGACGATGTCGCCGTTGTGGTGACCAATGAACGGGTTGAGGTAAGTAACGATGCCGATGGAGTTGAATACAAACGCTTCACAGACTTCTTTGTTAGCAGTGATACCACTAACGCATTTTTCCAGCAGGTTGTAGCAAGCATTGCTCAGAATGTGAATGGATTCAAACATTGCCTGACCAATGACCGGCTCCATTACGTTCAGCTGCAGCTGACCAGCTTCAGATGCCATGGTTACAGTGATGTCGTTACCGATGACTTTGAAGCACACCTGGTTTACGACTTCCGGAACAACCGGGTTCACTTTAGCTGGCATGATAGAAGAACCAGCCTGCAGTTCCGGCAGGTTGATCTCGTTCAGACCCGCACGCGGACCAGAGGAGAGTAAACGCAGGTCGTTACAGATTTTGGACATCTTCACAGCCAGACGTTTCAGTGCGCCGTGCACCATAACGTATGCGCCACAGTCAGAAGTTGCTTCAATCAGGTCTTCTGCAGGAACACAGGCGAAGCCGGTGACTTCAGCCAGTTTCTGTACTGCCAGCGGAGAGTACTCTTTCGGCGTGTTCAGACCAGTACCGATTGCTGTCGCGCCGAGGTTAACTTCCAGCAGCAGCTCAGCGGTACGGCTAATGTTTTTCACTTCTTCTTTCAACAGTACGCTAAAAGCATGGAATTCCTGACCGAGGGTCATCGGTACAGCATCCTGCAGCTGGGTACGACCCATTTTCAGGATGTCCTGGAATTCAACAGCTTTTTTCTCGAAGCCTTCGCGCAGCTGGTTCAGTGCATCAACCAGTTTGATGATGGATGCGTATACAGCGATACGGAAGCCAGTTGGGTATGCGTCGTTGGTAGACTGACATTTGTTAACGTGGTCGTTCGGGTTCAGGTACTGATATTCACCTTTCTGGTGACCCATCAGTTCCAGACCGATATTGGCCAGAACTTCGTTGGTGTTCATGTTGACGGAGGTACCCGCACCACCCTGGTAAACGTCTACCGGGAACTGATCCATGCATTTTCCGTTATTCAGGACTTCATCACACGCCGCGATGATGGCATTTGCCACACTCTTAGGAATGGTTTGCAGCTCTTTGTTGGCCATAGCCGCTGCCTTTTTAACCATTACCATACCGCGAACAAATTCAGGAATATCGCTGATTTTGTTGTTGCTAATGTAGAAGTTTTCAATCGCTCTCAGAGTGTGGACACCGTAGTAGGCGTCCGCTGGAACTTCCCTGGTACCCAACAAGTCTTCTTCGATACGAATGTTGTTTAACATGTGAACCTTCTTTTTCAAGCTGCCAATGATTTGACTAAACACACAGGATATATGTGATTTCGATTGTTTCTCGACCGACGATTATCCCCTGCATCGGTCTGATACCCGAGATCATATGCTGGTTCAGGATTTCTACCGTAATCTGGATCACTTAAAGCGTGGAATTTACCCCTTATTTATTATTCTGTGAAATGGATCACCCCTTTGTGATTAACCCCAAATATTAGTGTACAAGCCACTTGAAATTTTGCTAACCACCACAATATCAAATCGATGCGATTAACATAATTTTTCGAACAGAAGTTGAACAAAACGGCTGTTATTAACAGGAGATCCCTTTGCGCTGGATACCATTACTTGCCATTTTTCTCTATGTTTACATAGAGATATCTATCTTTATTCAGGTTGCCCATGTGATGGGCGTCCTGATGACGCTGATTTTGGTTATTTTTACATCGGTTATCGGTATGTCTCTGGTTCGTAATCAGGGATTTAAGAACTTTTTACTGATGCAACAGAAAATGGCGGCAGGTGAAAGTCCGGCTGCAGAAATGATCAAAAGCGTATCGCTGATTATTGCCGGTCTGCTGTTGGTGCTGCCCGGATTTTTTACCGATTTCCTCGGTCTTCTTCTTTTATTACCCCCGGTGCAAAAACATCTGACGATGAAACTGCTGCCACATTTGCGTTTTTCGCGTATGCCTGGCGGTGGTTTTAGCGCCGGAACGGGTGGCGGTGAGACTTTTGATGGTGAATTTCAGCGCAAGGATGACAAGCGCGACAGCATCGAACATAAAGACGATCGTCGGGATTAAGCATCAGTATGTAGGCCGGATAAGCGTTAGCGCCATCCGGCAAAAGTGTTTATAGGCCGGATGATGGCGTCAACGTTGCCTTATCCGGCCTGCGGGGTAAAAACAGCCACAGTCCTGCCAGCATAATCAACGCGTACAGACTCTTCCAGCCGACCATCGCCAGTAGCAGTAGGCACAGCAGACCGCCAATGACTGCCAGTACGCGATAATGCCCTTTCAGTAATCGACAACCTGCCAGCATGCACAGCAGATAAATCATAATAAAGATGCCGTTGGCGTAGACGATTAACGCATCGAGATTGATTTGCAGCATATAGATGCACAGAGTACTGATTACGCAGCAGCCCAATACGGCGTTTAGCGCATTGCGCGGAAGGTGTCGGGGGGACAGACGAGCCAGATAACTCTCCGGCTTATACTGCGCTTGTGACCAGACCAGCCGGGCGAAGCTTTGTATATAAATGTTGAGGCTGGCAAAACAGGCCAGATAACCAATGATGCAGGCGACCCACAGAGCCTGTACACCAAACAGTTGCACGACGATCTCTGGCAGCGACGCTGCGGCCGCCATTTGCTCGCCGTAGGCACCAAAATGGAGAACGACAACAGTGCATGCCCAATAAACAGACCCTGCCAGCAGCAGGCCGATCATCAGTGCGCGTGGGAAGTCTCGCTCCGGATTTTTGAATTCAGACGCCAGGTGAGCAAACGCTTCAAGGCCGACAAAGCACCAGAACATGACCGACAACGCGGCGAACAGGCCGGGAAGCTCAATATCGGTAATCGCAGGGAAGGGGATTTCGCCAGGTGTCAGATCGCCCGCCCACCAGATAGCAACAATCAGGGCAACAATCAGTCCTGCAATGACCGTTTGTAGATTCGCGCTGGAGCTTGCGCCGCGAGAGCCGATGTACCAAACCAATGCCAGCGTACCGAGCTCAGCCAGCAAAAGCTGCTCGTCATGCCAGCCAAACATCGCCTGACCGAATCCGGCGGCGATATGCAATGCCGCAGGCAAACCGACAGGAATGACCGACAAAAATAGCCATCCGGTGACGCGCTCCAGGCGCGAGCCAAAGGCCATGCCGACAAAATGCGCCACACCGCCTGCGCTGGGAAAATGACGACCCAGTACGGCGAAGACAATCGCTACGGGAAAGACCAAAACAATCAGCACCGGCCATGCCCACAGGCTGTTGTTGCCCGCAACCAGTGCGGCCAGCGCGGGGACGGCAAAAACGCCTGTACCTAACAATGATGTCGACAACAGGCCAACGCCCTGAGCCAGTCCCAGCTCTTGTTTCAGTCCGCTCATAAGTTGTTATCCGGTTATGCCCATTGACCGGGCTACAGCGCAGATTTTTGATGGTATCACAATCAGATTTGCTTATGACGACGTGACTGAAATCGTTATGAAATGTGAGGTGCGTCGGCGTTTTGACGGGATTTTCTGCTGATAAAAAATTTTTTTCGCTTGCCCCCTTGAAGGCACAAAACCCCATCCCCATCTCTCTGGTCACTAGCCGGGAAACCGTTTACGGGCCGGCGTCACCCATAACTGATAAAGACTTTCTCAAAGGAGAGCTATCAATGAGTATTCGTCCGTTACATGATCGTGTGATCGTCAAACGTAAAGAAGTTGAATCCAAATCTGCTGGCGGCATCGTACTGACTGGTTCTGCAGCAGGTAAATCAACTCGTGGCGAAATCATCGCTGTCGGTAAGGGTCGCATCCTGGACAACGGTACCGTACAGCCGCTGGACGTGAAAGTCGGCGATATCGTTATTTTCAACGATGGCTACGGAGTTAAATCTGAGAAGATCGACAATGAAGAAGTGTTGATCATGTCTGAAAGCGACATCCTGGCGATTGTTGAAGCCTAATCCGCGAACGACACTGAACATACGAATTTAAGGGAAAGAGAAAATGGCAGCTAAAGACGTAAAATTCGGTAACGACGCTCGTGTGAAAATGCTGCGCGGCGTAAACGTACTGGCAGATGCAGTGAAAGTTACCCTCGGTCCAAAAGGCCGTAACGTAGTTCTGGATAAATCTTTCGGTGCACCGACCATCACTAAAGATGGTGTTTCCGTAGCACGTGAAATCGAACTGGAAGACAAGTTCGAAAACATGGGTGCGCAGATGGTGAAAGAAGTTGCCTCTAAAGCGAACGACGCTGCAGGTGACGGTACCACCACCGCAACCGTACTGGCTCAGTCCATCATCACTGAAGGTCTGAAAGCCGTTGCTGCGGGCATGAACCCGATGGATCTGAAACGTGGTATCGACAAAGCTGTCGCTGCTGCTGTTGAAGAACTGAAAGCACTGTCCGTACCGTGCTCCGACTCTAAAGCTATTGCTCAGGTTGGTACCATCTCCGCTAACTCCGACGAAACCGTAGGTAAACTGATCGCTGAAGCGATGGACAAAGTCGGTAAAGAAGGCGTGATCACCGTTGAAGACGGTACCGGTCTGCAGGACGAACTGGACGTGGTTGAAGGTATGCAGTTCGACCGTGGCTACCTGTCTCCTTACTTCATCAACAAGCCGGAAACTGGCGCAGTAGAACTGGAAAGCCCGTTCATCCTGCTGGCTGACAAGAAAATCTCCAACATCCGCGAAATGCTGCCGGTTCTGGAAGCTGTAGCGAAAGCAGGCAAACCGCTGCTGATCATCGCTGAAGATGTTGAAGGCGAAGCGCTGGCAACTCTGGTTGTTAACACCATGCGCGGTATCGTGAAAGTCGCTGCGGTTAAAGCACCTGGCTTCGGCGATCGTCGTAAAGCAATGCTGCAGGATATCGCTACCCTGACCGGTGGTACCGTTATCTCTGAAGAGATCGGTATGGAGCTGGAAAAAGCAACTCTGGAAGATCTGGGTCAGGCGAAACGCGTTGTTATCAACAAAGATACCACCACCATCATCGATGGCGTGGGCGACGAAGCTGCAATCCAGGGTCGCGTGACTCAGATTCGTCAGCAGATCGAAGAAGCAACTTCTGACTATGACCGTGAAAAACTGCAGGAGCGCGTAGCGAAACTGGCAGGCGGCGTTGCGGTTATCAAAGTTGGTGCTGCGACTGAAGTTGAAATGAAAGAGAAGAAAGCCCGCGTTGAAGATGCCCTGCACGCTACCCGTGCTGCGGTAGAAGAAGGCGTGGTTGCTGGTGGTGGTGTTGCGCTGATTCGCGTTGCGTCTAAAATTGCCGGCCTGAAAGGTCAGAACGAAGACCAGAACGTAGGTATCAAAGTTGCGCTGCGCGCAATGGAATCCCCACTGCGTCAAATCGTACTGAACTGCGGCGAAGAGCCGTCTGTAGTGGCTAACACCGTAAAAGCGGGTGACGGTAACTACGGTTACAACGCTGCAACTGAAGAATACGGTAACATGATCGACATGGGTATTCTGGATCCAACCAAAGTAACTCGTTCTGCTCTGCAGTACGCGGCTTCTGTTGCGGGTCTGATGATCACCACCGAGTGCATGGTTACCGACCTGCCGAAAGGCGATGCGCCTGACTTAGGTGCTGCCGGTATGGGTGGCATGGGTGGAATGGGCGGCATGATGTAATTGCCTACACCCTGCATCCTTCAGGCCGCAGATGCGTTGGCTGCGTTTGCTAACCCCAGTCACTTACTTGAGTAAGCTCCTGGGGATTAACAAACTGGCCGCCTTCCTGCAACCAGAATGATTTGGGTGCTCATCTCCCAGAATTGAGAAACCCTCGGGCAGAAATGTCTGGGGGTTTTTCTTTTGGTCATCTTTTTAGTATATGATTCAGCTACGGACATAAGGTCCAACTAATTGAATATGGGGAATGACATGCACGTGAAATATTTAGCAGGGATCGTTGGTGCCGCGCTACTGATGGCGGGTTGTAGCTCCAGCAATGAACTGAGTTCAGCCGGGCAAAGCGTACGTTTTGTTGAAGACAAGCCTGGCGCAGAGTGCCAACTGATAGGCACCGCAACCGGTAAGCAAAGCAACTGGCTTTCAGGCCAGCACGGCGAAGAGGGTGGCTCAATGCGTGGCGCAGCAAACGATCTGCGTAACCAGGCTGCGGCAATGGGCGGTAACGTGATTTATGGCGTCAGCAGCCCATCGCAGGGAATGCTGTCCAGCTTTGTTCCTACCGCCAGCGAGATGATTGGACAGGTTTATAAGTGCCCTAATTGAGAACTGCTGCTGATGCCGGATGGCGACGCTAAAGCGTCTTATCCGGCCTACGGTACGAATGATCGTAGGCCTGATAAGCGCAGCGCCATCAGGCATTCTGAGTCTTATGCGCAGACTGAACGCGTAAATGATGCAATGCGCGCAGGCACTGATCCTGATTGAGCTTTTGCGTCTTATCACCCGTCAACGTTCTGACAAACACCTGGCACGGTACACCGGCAAGTTTTTTCAGCCGCGGGCTGAAGTCGAGAAGACGGCGAGTAATGGCTTCGGCTTCTTTGCTACCGGAAAGGACGCGAGTTTTCACTACCGAACCACAGAACTGGGCTTTTCCTTTATTGTCTGTATAGCGGTAAATAATCGCCAGATAATGATTAAACAGGTTATGTTTCCATTCGGGTTGTGTATAAGAGTCGTATTCCAGATTGTCGTTTTGCTGACAATCAACATCGTACAGCGGCAGGAAATCCAGCAGCGATGTTATTTGTAGCGCGAGTTCTCTCATGCCAGCATTATTTATTGCGTGAATAATTGCATGCGCCAACACCTGAATCTGTAATTCATTAACCAGTAATTCGCATGTTTGTCCGTCATGTAACGTCAGAGAAAATGTTAAATTCTCGCCTTTGTCATCCACTAACATCAGCGAATTTATGCGACGGTTAATATCCGCATTTTTTAGTTCATCTTCCTGAATTGACGGAATATTCTCGTGCATTTTTTTGCTGGCTTTATCACATGTCTTTTCATATTGCATACGCTCGTCTGTGTTTAGCTGTGAAATGGCGTACAGCCGGCTCTCCAGCGCGATAAGCAGGTCTCTAAGTCCAAGTGGAGAGAGAAAAAAGAGAGATTCTTTGTTTCTTGGTTCTTTTATTTTTAATGCCATGGCAACAAATTCATTCTTTTGGCGAATAATGCCAGTATTAACGCCCTTAATACTTATAGCCATAAAAGGTTCTCCCTAACCATATATTTATTAATATTCTGCATTTGAAACTATTGATAAAATTTACGAATGAATAATTGAACTGCGCTAATTAAAATAGCACAGATTAAAAGCGAGGCTCCACTTGTGGGGATTTAAATAATAAGTAATCGTGGTGAGTGTCCGGAATCGGACACTCAGTAATAGCTATTGTTGACGTAACTGCAGATCCAGCGGTGTTTTACTTGGCTCTCCACCAATTTCACGCGCCAGTTTGGGGACCATATAGCCGGAAACTAGCGTCAGAAGCTCACGCATAATGCGACGCGCTTCATCGTCGCTGACCATAAAGTGTGCGGCACCCTGCACTTTATCCAGCACGTGCAGGTAATAGGGCATCACACCGGCATCAAACAGTGCGTTGCTAAGGTTAGCCAGGGTTTGTGCGTTATCGTTCACGCCACGCAGCAATACGCTTTGGTTGAGTAACGTAACGCCCGCGGCGCGCAGACTGCTCATCGCCTGGCGAAATGTCTGATCAATTTCATTGGCATGGTTAATGTGATTGACCAGCAGAATCTGCAAGGAGGAGTGCGCAAAGCGCTCGACCAGTCCTTCTGTAATGCGCGCCGGGATCACTATCGGCAAACGGCTGTGAATACGCAGACGCTTAATGTGCGGGATAGCTTCCAGTTGCGTGAGCAACCAGTCCAGTTCGTGGTCCTTGGCCATTAACGGATCGCCACCAGAGAAGATGATTTCATCCAGCTCAGGGTGCGCGTTAATGTAGTCGAGGGCGACCTGCCAGTTGCGCTTATTGCCCTGATTTTCGGCGTATGGGAAATGCCGGCGGAAGCAATAGCGACAATTTACCGCGCAACCGCCTTTAACCAGCAGCAGTGCCCGATTGCGATATTTATGCAGCAGACCGGGAACCACGCTGTGCTGTTCTTCCAGTGGATCGGTTGAGTAGCCTGGCGCGGCCACAAACTCTTCCTGGGCAGTCAGTACCTGACGTAAAAGCGGATCGTCCGGGTTGCCTTTCTCCATGCGGGCAATAAACGCACGCGGCACGCGCAGGGCGAAAAGCCGTCTCGCGTCGCGTCCGGCCAACAGTTTTTCATCTGCATCTATGTTCAAAAGATGCAGAAGTTCATCGGGATCGGTCACAACATCGGCAAGTTGCGATAACCAATCTTCTCTGGATGGGGTATTTAGGGTTACAATATGCGCCATTTTGTGGCTTAGCTACCAGTTAACAATTTTCAGAGGGCCTTATGGCAACGTACTATAGCAACGATTTTCGTGCTGGTCTTAAAATCATGTTGGACGGCGAACCTTATGCGGTTGAAGCCAGCGAATTCGTTAAACCAGGTAAAGGCCAGGCGTTTGCGCGCGTTAAGCTGCGTCGCCTGCTGACCGGTACTCGCGTAGAGAAAACCTTCAAGTCTACTGACTCCGCTGAAGGCGCAGACGTAGCCGACATGAACCTGACCTTCCTGTATAGCGACGGTGAGTTCTGGCACTTTATGAATAACACCACTTTCGAACAGCTGGCTGCAGACGAGAAAGCGGTAGGCGATAACGCTAAATGGCTACTGGACCAGGCTGAATGCATCGTGACCCTGTGGAACGGTCAGCCGATCTCCGTAACTCCGCCGAACTTCGTTGAGCTGGAAGTTGTTGAAACCGACCCAGGTCTGAAAGGCGATACCGCTGGTACTGGCGGCAAACCGGCTACCCTGTCTACCGGCGCAGTTGTTAAAGTTCCGCTGTTCGTACAGATCGGCGAAGTGATCAAAGTGGATACCCGCTCCGGCGAATACGTTTCTCGCGTAAAATAAGTTTTCCATTTGATCTTATGGCGCAGGTTGCTGCGCCATACTTTTTCCAGGGCAGGAATGATGAAACGTCTTCTCGGTCTTGTAATGCTACTCCTTTTCACCAGCACCCTCATGACGGGATGCAATACCGCGCGCGGCTTCGGTGAAGACATCAAACATCTTGGCAATTCAATTTCTCACGCCGCCAGCTAATCCTTTCATATAGTCTTAAAAACTGGTGTTTATCCATCACACTCCCGGATCTTGTCTATTATTAAGTAGCTATACACAAACAATATTGGCTAGAAAAGGAAGACGTTATGGTTAAGAAGACAATTGCTGCGATCTTTTCTGTGTTGGTACTTTCTTCCGTTTTAACCGCGTGTAATACCACACGAGGCGTAGGACAGGATATCTCTGAAGGCGGTAGCGCAATCTCTGGTGCAGCGACAAAAGCTCAGCAATAATGAAGAACGGTACGACGTCGTGTCGTACCGTTAATCACCCTTCCTTGGGAGTGAAAGGAACGGCGAGAAGCGGTTCCCCAGGTGCAGTTTCATACGGATATTCCGCTTATAGGTGTAGACTGTTTTGCCATGAATGCTGAGCGCGGCGGCAATGGCATTGTTACTCACACCATCCATCCACATTGATAATACTTTCTCCTCCTGCGGCGTAAGCAAAGGCGTGGCGTTTTTGGCTATTTCTAATGCGGGGCGAACCTGAAGCGCTTCCTGAATTGTGTTGGAGAGTGTGTTCAGCGTGGTGTGCTTGGTTAAGACCGAATGGGCTACGGATTGAGAGTGCACGATGGGGGCATGCTGTCTGTCTGCTGATTGCAGTAAAATCAGTGGGATGACGCCACAACTCATAAAAAAAGGTTTAATTGGCGGACTGGAGTGCGTCTCGCTAATAAAACTGTATAAATCCGCGATCACCAGATGCGGTTTCCATTGCAAAATATGCTCTTTTGCTAACAGGAGATTATTGATTCCTGATACCAGAAATGAGGAGCTGAACCTGCCAGAATGATTAAGCAAGGCCTCTATCCCTGTGCGGGTAAAGTGGCACCGGTCAATCACTAAAATTTTAAGCATAAACGTTTCGCATTCAGAAGAGGGGCAATCGACTTTCTGGTTTCAGAAAGCCCTTCATCATAGAGAACTCCGATGAGTGCCAAATGCGGGAACTACGCCGCTAATTATGCTTAATTCTTGCTTTTAGCAGGCGGTGAATAAAAAGGTTGAAATTCATTTTCTTCCGGGCAAAAATGCCATTTCACACATTAGCTTTGCAGGACGACCTGCAAACGCTTCTTTCACCGGGGACGGCCCCATTGTTCTGGAGCCTGATATGTCCTGGATCGTTTTATTAATTGCAGGTTTGCTCGAAGTTGTCTGGGCGATTGGCCTGAAATACACCCACGGTTTTACGCGTCTTACGCCAAGCATTATCACTATTGCGGCGATGATCGTCAGTATCGCCATGCTCTCCTGGGCAATGCGCACGTTGCCTGTAGGAACCGCTTATGCGGTCTGGACCGGTATTGGCGCTGTTGGGGCTGCCATTACAGGGATTTTACTGCTGGGTGAGTCTGCCAGCCCGGCACGTTTGCTGAGCCTTGGGCTGATCGTTGCTGGCATTATTGGTCTGAAGCTGAGCACTCACTAAGCGCCAGGCTGTTTCACCCAAATCAGTTTATTCACTTCAAACCCTTCCCGGGTCGCGATGGCTAACATTTGCTGTTTCATTTCATCTGAAATAGTAGGGGTCCGTGAAAGGATCCACAGGTAGTCGCGATCCGGACCACAAACCAGCGCGTGACGATATTCCCGGTCGAGTGCAATTACGTTATACCCGCCATAGAAGGGGCCGAAAAAAGAAACCTTAAGCGCGGCTCTGCTTGGGTCGCCGGTGAAATAGGCTTTCCCTTCCGTTTTCTGCCACATCTCCCTGTCAGGGTTATAGCCCTTGTTAATAACGTTGATGCCGCCGTCGTCGCGCAAGCTGTATGTTGCGGTCACTTTATCCAACCCGCGCTCGAAACGATGGTCGAAGCGCGCAATTTCATACCAGGTTCCCAGATAGCGTTTGGCATCAAAGTTATTTACCACGGTAACGCCTTTCGGCGGTGTCGGGGAGCTACACGCGACAACCAGGAATGCAGCCGTAACTGCAGCAACGACGGGCAAAATGCGCATGGGATTTTCCTTGCTGTATTTTTGTTAAGTGTAGATGACAACAGGAAAAAAAGAGAAAGAAAGGAGGCCCAATATCCTGGGCCTCATCGTCAGTTATTGCAGCTTTTCAAGAATGCGCCAGGCCGCCTCGACACGGACAGGGTTAGGATAGCTTTTGTTTGCCAGCATCACGATGCCAAGGTTTTTTTCTGGAACGAAGGCAACGTAGCTGCCAAATCCACCAGTGGATCCCGTTTTATGCACCCATGAGGCTTTCACTGCCGGGGCGGGCGGGTTTACCTCAACGGCGGGAAGCGCTGCCAATGCCACTTTGCTGTCACTGCCGTTGATGATCGAATCAGCCTTCAGCGGCCAGTTCAGCATCTCCCAGCCTAATCCCTGGTACATATCGCCAATACGCCAGTAGCGAGATTGCGCAAGCGCAATGCCCTGCTGGAGCGTTTTCTCCTGAACGCGGCTGGCGTCCATGTTGACCTGAACCCAGCGTGCCATATCGGTAACGCTGGATTTCACGCCATAGGCTTCGGCATCAAGTTGTCCAGGAGTAACGTGTACGGGCTTCCATTCGCGATAGCCCCAGGCATAATCTTTTTGTTCGTTCTGCGGAATCGTAATCCAGGTATGCGCCAGTTTTAATGGCTGCAGGACGCGTTTGGTCATTGCCTCTTCGTAGCTCATACCTGAGGGTTTCACCGCCAGCGCGCCAAACAGACCAATGCTGGAGTTAGCGTAAAGACGCTTAGCGCCCGGAGTCCATTGCGGCTGCCAGTTTTGATAAAAACGCAGTAATGCGGCTTTATCCGTAACGTCATCGGGGATCTGCAGCGGCAGGCCGCCTGCCGTGTAGGTGGCTAAGTGCAGCAGGCTGATACCCTGCCACTGTTTGCCTGTCAGTTCTGGCCAGTATTTCGTGACCGGATCGCTGAGCTTAATTTCGCCGCGGGCGATAGCATCGCCGCCCAACACGCCGTTAAACGTCTTACTGACCGACCCTAGCTCAAACAGAGTTTGCTGCGTGACTGAGTGGTTATTGGCGATATCGGCTTTACCCCAGGTGAAATAATAGGGTTTTCCCTGGTAGATAACGGCAACGGCCATACCCGGAATAGCCTGCTCCTGCATCAACGGGGTGATGGTGCGATTAACGATATCGGCAATCTGTTGTTCTGTTTTGGCGGCGGCAAACGTGGAGAATGAGGCTGTCAGCAGCAGAGCGCAGCATAACGATTTTTTCATCATGAAATCAGTTCCGTAATTAAAAGCAAAAGGGTGTCCGGGCCCGTCAGACGCAATCAGTGTGTTTGATTTGCACCGTGTTGACAAACGGTTAAATTTAGCAGCAGATATAAGTTTTTCTAACAGGCCGGATGATGACGCGTAGCTATATCCCTCTTAACTCGCTGCGGGCTTTTGAAGCCGCGGCCAGACATCTCAGTTTTACCCGCGCCGCGATTGAGCTCAACGTGACGCATTCTGCCATCAGTCAGCATGTAAAAGCGCTGGAGCAGCAGCTAAATTGTCAGCTTTTTGTGCGCGGTTCTCGTGGATTAATGTTGACGACTGAAGGGGAAAGTCTGTTACCTGTACTTAATGACTCTTTCGATCGTATGGCGGGGATGCTGGATCGTTTTGCCACCAAACAGACCCAGGAAAAACTTAAAATTGGCGTGGTGGGGACCTTTGCGGTTGGGTGTCTGTTTCCTCTACTGGGCGATTTTAAGCGCAGTTACCCGCATATTGATTTGCATATTTCTACCCATAATAACCGCGTGGATCCCGCTGCCGAAGGGCTGGATTATACCATTCGCTACGGAGGGGGAGCCTGGCACGATACCGACGCGCAATATTTATGTAGCGCGTTGATGTCTCCACTGTGTTCGCCAACATTGGCTTCGCAGATTCAAACGCCTGCGGACATCCTGAAATTTCCGTTATTACGATCGTATCGGCGGGATGAATGGACGCTTTGGATGCAGGCCGCCGGAGAGGCGCCCCCGTCACCGACGCACAACGTGGTGGTGTTTGATTCGTCCGTCACCATGCTGGAAGCCGCGCAGGCGGGGATCGGTGTGGCAATTGCACCAGTCAGAATGTTCACGCATTTACTCAGTAGGGAACGAATCGTTCAACCGTTTTTAACGCAGATTGATTTGGGAAGTTACTGGATAACGCGTTTGCAATCGCGTCCGGAGACACCGGCGATGCGTGAATTTTCCCGTTGGTTGACAGGAATGCTGCACAAATAAAAAGGCCCGCCAATGGCGGGCCTGATAATTAACGCATGTACTTAGATGGTCAGAATGCCAATAGCCGTTACGACGGTCAGGATTGCTGCCAGTCCATAGAATACCCATTTGCCAGCAGGCACGTGGATTTTCAGGTCATGCATCGCGTGGTGCATACGGTGTAAACCACACCACAGCGGCAGAACGATCATCAGGAACAGAAACGCACGTCCGATGAAGCTCTGAGCGAATGCCAGTACGCGTTCATAGCTGAAAGCATCAGGAACAAAGCCCAGCGGCAGCATAATGCCTACCAGCAGGATCATTACTGGCGCAATGATTGCGCTCCACATACCGCCTGCACCAAACAGGCCCCAGAATACGGGTTCGTCAGAGCGTTTTGGATTTGGATTAATCATTCCGGACTCCTTACCAGAACAGGGCAACAAACAGTATGACTACTGTCGCAACCACAGTAACTGCCCAGAGACCTTTGATGATCGGCTCTGGCCCCATTTTTTCGTCTTTTACGATGATGTTGGCTGCTTTTGGCGCCAGCTCAAACCAGGTTTTGGTATGCAGCAGCGCTGCTGCCAGGGCGATAATGTTAAGGATTACCACCACCGGGTTTTGCAAAAAGGCGACAAAGCCCATCCAGGACTCTGCACCATGCTTGAGTGCAAACAGGCCGATAATCAGTTCAATGCTGAACCAGACTGCCGGAACTGCCGTGCCTTCACGCAGCATGTAAAAACGATAAAATGGCAGCTTTTTCCACCAGGTGGACGTCATTGGCCGCACATAGGCTTTACGTTTAGTCGTCATCGTGCACTCCTTAGCGTGGTTTCAGGGTAGCGATAAGAAAGTCTTTTGAACTTTCAACTTTACCCTGCTGAATGGCCGCAGCCGGATCGACGTGTTTCGGGCAGACTTCGGAGCAGTAGCCCACGAAAGTACAGGTCCAGACGCCGTTCGGGCTGTTCAACTGAGCCATACGCTCCTTCTTACCGTGGTCGCGGCTATCTTCGTTGTAACGATGCGCCAGCGTAATCGCAGCCGGTCCAATGAACTCAGGGTTCAGGCCGAACTGCGGACACGCGGCATAGCACAGACCACAGTTGATGCAACCGGAGAACTGATGATACTTCGCCATCTGCGCCGGAGTCTGGGTGTTTGGACCCTGATCCGGTGTACGCGGGTTACCGATAATGTACGGTTTGATCGCTTCCAGGCTTTCGATAAAGTGCGTCATGTCGACGACCAGATCGCGCTCAATCGGGAAGTTGCCCAGCGCTTCAACCTTCATGCCGTTGGTGTAATCACGCAGGAAGGTTTTGCACGCCAGTTTCGGTACATTGTTGACCATCATGCCGCAGGAGCCGCAGATCGCCATACGGCAGGACCAGCGGTAGCTCAGGTCCGGTGCCAGGTTATCCTTGATGTAACCCAGCGCATCCAGCAGTGACGTGGTTTCATCATAAGGAACTTCGTAGAAAGCACTGTGCGGCGCGGTATCGGTTTCCGGGTTATAGCGCACCACCTCAACTTTCAGGTTTTTCATCTCAGCCATTCGCCTTCTCCTTCTTATCGGCTGCTTCCGCTTCGCCACCGTAAACACGTTTAGCCGGTGGCAGAGTGGTGATTTTCACGTCGCTATATTCCAGGCGAGTCGTGCCGTCAGCATCGCGGAAGGCGAGGGTGTGTTTGAGGAAGTTCACATCGTCACGCTCGGTGCAGCCTTCATCCAGACGCTGGTGCGCGCCGCGGGATTCTTTACGCGCCAGAGCAGAGTGCGCCATACATTCAGCAACGTTCAGACCGTGACCCAGTTCGATGGTATACAGCAGGTCGGTGTTGAAGACGCTGGAGGTATCAGTGATACGTACGCGCTTGAAGCGTTCCTGCAGTTCCGCCAGCTTATCAACGGTTTTCTGCATGAGTTCCGGCGTACGGTAGATACCGCAACCTTCTTCCATGGACAGGCCCATTTCGTCACGGATCTTAGACCAGTTTTCGTTACCTTCCTGATTAACCAGATCTTTCAGACGTTTTTCAACGCCAGCAACCTGTGCATCAAGAGCGGCACTGTTTGCAGCGCCAGCCGTTGCAGCGCGTTCTGCTGCCTGCTCACCGGCCATACGACCGAAGACCACCAGTTCTGCCAGGGAGTTAGAGCCCAGACGGTTAGCGCCATGCAGACCAACAGAGGAACATTCGCCGACAGCGAACAGACCTTTAATGCGGGTTTCACAGTGCTGATCGGTTTCGATACCGCCCATGGTGTAGTGCGCGGTCGGACGTACCGGGATCGGTTCTTTAACCGGATCGACACCCACGTAAGCTTTCGCCAGTTCGCAGATGAACGGTAAACGTTCGAGCAGTTTTTTCTCGCCGAGGTGACGCAGGTCGAGGTGAACCACATCGCCACGCGGAGTGGAAATGGTGTTGCCTTTGCGCCATTCGTGCCAGAACGCCTGAGAAACTTTGTCGCGCGGACCGAGTTCCATGTATTTGTTTTTTGGCTCGCCCAGCGGGGTTTCCGGACCCATGCCGTAGTCTTGCAGATAACGGTAGCCGTTTTTGTTAACCAGAATACCGCCTTCACCACGGCAGCCTTCAGTCATCAGGATACCGGAGCCTGGCAGACCTGTTGGGTGATACTGAACGAATTCCATATCACGCAGCGGAACGCCGTGGCTCAGCGCCATGCCCATACCGTCGCCGGTTACGATGCCGCCGTTGGTGTTGTAACGGTAAACACGACCTGCGCCGCCCGTTGCCATCACGACAGCGTTAGCACGGATTTGCACCAGCGTGCCTTCCATCATGTTCATGGCGACTAGGCCGCGAGCATGACCGTCGTCAACCAGGATATCCAGAACGAAGTGTTCGTCAAAGCGCTGAATCTGCGGGAACTGCAAAGATGTTTGGAACAGCGTATGCAGCATGTGGAAGCCGGTCTTATCCGCGGCAAACCAGGTACGCTCGATTTTCATGCCGCCGAAGCGACGTACGTTGACGCTACCGTCTTCACGACGGCTCCATGGGCAGCCCCATTGTTCCAGTTGCGTCATTTCAGTTGGGCAGTGGTGGACAAAGTAATCCACGACATCCTGCTCACACAGCCAGTCTCCGCCTGCTACCGTATCGTGAAAATGGTAGTCAAAACTGTCATGATCCTGCGCGACAGCAGCAGAGCCGCCTTCGGCAGCAACGGTATGGCTGCGCATTGGGTACACTTTTGAGATCAGTGCGATTTTAGCGTTGGGATTTGCTTGTGCGGCAGCAATTGCAGCACGTAATCCCGCGCCACCGGCGCCTATAATGGCAAGATCGGCTTGAAAGGTTTGCACGACATTCCTCCAGATTGTTGTTATTTCATCCCTGCCTGAAATCAGATGCTTCATCGGCTTCAAACAGGTTATGAACGCGTTTCCACTGCTCCTTTATAGGTACAATAGTATAGTCTTAGGGATGTGCGGGAAATTTGACGTGTTCGATTTTTTTAGCGTGTCATAGGGGGGAATTATCATTGAATTTGATTAATTTAATTACTAAACCACCCTAAGTCGCTTTTTTTATCCAATTGCCAGTGATGATTAGTGCTGCCTGAAATTTGTCTCGTTAGCGCGATACGAGTAGACTTCGTGCCCTTGTCATAAATCGGAGAAACAACCATGAGCGAAACGGCAACCTGGCAGCCGAGCGCGTCCATCCCCAATCTGTTGAAACGTGCAGCAATTATAGCGGAGATTCGCCGCTTTTTTGCCGATCGTGGCGTGCTTGAGGTTGAGACCCCTTGTATGAGTCAGGCAACGGTAACGGACATCCACCTGTTCCCGTTCGAAACGCGTTTCGTTGGCCCTGGACACTCCCAGGGAATGAATCTCTATTTAATGACCAGCCCTGAATACCATATGAAGCGCCTGCTGGTGGCAGGATGCGGCCCGGTGTATCAACTGTGCCGCAGCTTCCGTAATGAAGAGATGGGGCGCCATCATAACCCTGAATTCACCATGCTTGAGTGGTATCGTCCGCACTACGATATGTATCGCCTGATGAATGAAGTGGATGATTTGCTCCAGCAGGTGCTGGACTGCTCACCTGCGGAAAGCCTTTCTTACCAGCAGGCCTTCCAGCGCCATCTGGAGATTGACCCGCTGTCTGCGGATAAAACCCAACTGCGGGAAGTGGCGGCGAAATTGGATCTCAGCAATATCGCTGATACCGAAGAAGACCGGGATACCTTACTGCAACTGCTGTTTACGATGGGTGTTGAACCGCATATTGGTAAAGACAAGCCGACGTTTGTGTATCATTTCCCGGCCAGCCAGGCATCACTGGCGCAAATCAGTACCGAAGATCACCGCGTGGCTGAACGTTTCGAGGTTTATTTCAAAGGTATTGAGCTGGCGAATGGTTTCCATGAATTAACCGACGCGCGCGAACAGCAGCAGCGGTTTGAACAGGATAACCGCAAACGTGTCGCACGAGGCTTACCACAGCAACCTATCGATACCAACCTGCTGGAAGCGCTGAAAGTCGGCATGCCGGATTGCTCAGGCGTGGCGCTGGGCGTTGACCGTCTGGTGATGCTGGCGCTGGGCGCAGAGAGCCTGGCCGAGGTAATCGCATTTACCGTCGATCGCGCATAACTTACTCTTCTGCAATACAAAGTGGTGGCTTAATCGCCACTTTGTAGCATATTTTTTCATTTCCCCTCTAATAGCCACAATTTACACCTGGATATTTGATATCGTTTAGGTATCAATTCTGTGTTGATTTTTTTATCGCTGAACTCTGCAAAGAGAGCAGTGCCAACCGGTGAGCGGCGTTTGTTAAACGCTTGCCAGAGTAAGGGATGGTTTAATGACCCAAACAATAAAAAAGATGAGCCTGATAGGTCTCATTCTCATGATATTTACGTCAGTTTTCGGTTTTGCTAATAGCCCCTCCGCGTTCTATTTAATGGGGTATAGTGCAATACCGTGGTATATATTTTCTGCATTATTATTCTTTATTCCATTTGCTTTAATGATGGCAGAAATGGGTTCTGCCTATCGGAAAGAAGAGGGGGGAATCTATTCGTGGATGAATAATAGCGTTGGACCACGCTATGCGTTTATCGGCACGTTTATGTGGTTTTCTTCTTATGTGATCTGGATGGTTAGTACTGCGGCGAAAGTCTGGGTACCTTTTTCAACCTTCTTGTTTGGCGCAGATATGACGCAGCACTGGCGTATTGCAGGGCTTGAGCCTACGCAGGTTGTCGGACTGCTCGCAGTCGGTTGGATGATCCTGGTGACCTGCGTGGCATCCCGGGGTATTAATAAGATTGCGCGTATTACGGCTGTAGGTGGAATTGCCGTAATGTGTCTTAATTTAGTTCTGTTGTTAGTGAGTGTCGCTATTTTGTTATTAACTGGTGGCCACTTTGCACAGGATATTAATTTCATCTCTTCGCCTAATCCAGGATATCAGTCTGGACTGGCAATGTTGTCATTTGTTGTGTTTGCCATTTTTGCTTACGGCGGAATTGAAGCTGTAGGGGGACTGGTTGATAAAACAGAAAAACCAGAAAAGAACTTTGCTAAAGGCATTGTCTTTGCCGCTATTGTCATTTCTGTTGGTTATTCACTGGCCATCTTTTTATGGGGCGTTAGCACTAACTGGCAGCAGGTATTAAGTAATAGCTCAGTTAACCTCGGGAATATTACCTATATCCTGATGAAAAGCCTCGGAATGACGTTGGGTAACGCGCTACATCTTTCCCCTGATGCCGCAATGGTGATGGGCGTATGGTTTGCACGTATTACCGGGCTTTCCATGTTCCTTGCCTACACCGGCGCTTTTTTCACCCTCAGCTACTCACCGCTGAAAGCGATTATTCAGGGCACGCCGAAGGCGTTGTGGCCCGCGCCGATGACCAAACTGAATGCCGTAGGGATGCCGACGACGGCAATGTGGTTACAGTGCCTGCTGGTGAGCCTGTTTATCCTGTTGGTTTCATTTGGTGGCGATACGGCATCAGCGTTCTATAACAAACTGACGCTGATGGCGAACGTCTCGATGACGCTGCCGTATCTGTTCCTGGCGCTGGCGTTTCCGTTCTTTAAATCCCGTCCAGGTCTGGAAAGGCCGTTTGTTGTCTTTAAAACCCGAGCGGCGACGCTGCTGGCAACGGGAGTGGTCGTGCTGGTGGTGACGTTTGCCAACGTGTTCACCATCATCCAGCCGGTAATTGAAGCCGGGGACTGGAACAGCGCACTGTGGATGACCGGCGGTCCGATCTTCTTCTCACTGCTGGCGATGGCGATTTATCAGAACTACAGCCGTCGCACGACCAACGAGCCTGAGTGGGCGGTGGAATAAAGGCCATCTGGCGTTTATTGCCTGTTGCCGATCCGGACGCATATTAAGCCCGAAAATGTCTGTGGTCGGCGATGAAATGCCCGATGGCGCAAGCTTATCGGGCCTACAGGTTAATTGCAGACCCGTAGGCCGGATTAGACCCAACGGGTCGCCATCCGGCATTTCTTGCCTGCATTGTGCGTTACAAACTCCCTGCCGGGCGACTGCCTCTTCCTGCAGAACTTAATGTTCTCCCTGTTTGCTTACCGCCGAGGCTCTCCAGACGCATCTGGAACGGAGGGAACGGCATATCAATACCGTGCTCGCGGAAGCCTGCCAGAATCAGTTGATGGATTTCATGGCGCAGCGGCATGCGATGTCCCATCTCTGCGGCATAAATACGCAGTTCGAAGATTTGAATCCCCTGCTGCAGGTCAACCAGGAAGACTTCAGGTGCCGGATTATCGATAACCAGCGAACAGCGCTGCGCGGCAGTCAGCAGGATCTGCGTAACCTCCTCGCTATTCGCCTCAGACGGTGCCGGGATGGTTAACACTACACGGGTAACGGAATCGGATAACGACCAGTTGATAAACTGTTCGGTGATAAAGGCTTTGTTGGGCACGATGATCTCTTTGCGGTCCCAGTCGCTGATAGTGGTGGCGCGGGTATTAATTTTCGTCACGCTACCGGTAAGATCGCGAATCGTCACCGTGTCGCCAATGCGGATTGGTTTTTCAAACAGGATAATCAGGCCGGAAATAAAGTTGGCGAAGATCTCCTGCAAACCAAAGCCCAGACCGACACCGAGAGCCGCCACCAGCCATTGCAGTTTGGACCATTCAATACCGATCATCGAGAAACCAACCAGACCGCCAATCAGCATCAGCAAATACTTGGTAATGGTGGTGATGGCATAACCGGTGCCGGGGGTTAAATCCAGATGTTGCAGTAGTGCCAGTTCCAGCAGCGCGGGTAGGTTGCGCACTAACTGGGTGGTGATGATGAATACCAGAATCGCGATAAGCACCGCGCCCAGCGTTATCGGTTCTAAGCTTTCCACGCCCTGAACCGTGGAGGTGACATCCCACAATGAGATGTTTTCCAGGAAGCCGAAAGCGGAGTGAATTTCTGACCACAGTACAATGACCGAGAGCAGGGCGATAAGCATCAGGATAGAACGCACCAGGCGCAGCGACTGCGCGCTGATAGCATCCAAATCCACTTCGCTTTCATCAACGTCGATCGCGCCTTCAAGGCTGGTGGAATGCGGCGGTTCTTCTTCGCCCCGCGCGCGCTGCGCCAGCATTTCAGCGCGTCGATGCTTGGCGCGGTCAAACGCCAGGCGGCGACGCTGAATCAGCATCCAACGGCGGATAACGTGATACACCACCAGTAATAAGAACCAAATCGCTACAGACGTTTCCAGACGTGCCAGCAAGGCTTGTGATGTGGCGAGGTAGCCTACTGCCGCGGCGAGAATGGCAATCAGCGGCGCACCCATCAGCATATTCCACAGCATGCTGTTGACCATGTTATCGCTGTTGCCCTCTTTATCGAGGTACAGCGGTATCCCGGCGCGTTTCAGGCTCAGGGTTACGACAGCCAGCGCACCGCAAATCAGAATAAAGCACAGACGCCCCAGTGAGGCGGAGAATTCCCGGTCATTGAGGTTATCAAACATAATAACCGCCATGATCAACGGGACAATCAGCCCGATGCTCATCAGGTAATAGTGCATGGCTTTCGCGACGCGGTTCCGCGGCCAGCCAAAGTGGGCAATGAACAGACCGTTGGGACGTGCAAAGGTGGCGCAGATCATTACCGCCCACAGCATGGGCACCGTGGCGGTAACGCCATCGCCGATCGCGACAGCCAACGGATAAGGCCAGGCTTCCTGCAATCCGTAACCGAGCGTTGCCCACAGCACTGGCAATGGTGAAGCGACGAGTATTGACCAGAATACCGTGCGTATTGTCAGCCAGAAGTGGTCCTGGGTGACTTTCCCGACCCGCGCGGACGAGCGTTCAAGGAAACGGGTGAAGTGCTTGCGCGAAGAGAGGCTAAAGCCAACTAACACCAACGCCGCGAACAGCGGTAGCAGCGTTTCTTTGCTGGTCAGCATCATGATGCTGGCTTTGCCCAACTGATTAAACGTATCTAATGAGATCAGACGCCGCAGATCCTGAACGATGTCGACAGGCCAGGAGAGGGAGATAGGGCTAACGTCTGACGTCCAGAACAGGTAGCGGTGTGTCGCTTCATTGACCTCTTTTAGCGCATCTTCCAGTTGGCTGTTGGAAACTTTGAGCTTGGTCAGCTCAAGGATCAGCGTATCGCCGCCCTGTAACAATGAGTTCAGCAACTCACGCTGGGTGCGTAGCTGGGCGTTGAGGATGCTGCTCTGTTCAGCGGTCAGCGGTTGTCCATCGGCCTGATGAATTTGACGCAGCTGCGGCTGTTTGTTGAGGAGATCCTCATAGCGCATGCGGTGTACGCGAAGCTGCGCCATTTCGGTATCCAACTGCTGAGGTTTAGGCATTTCCGGCAGACGGGATACCTGCGCTCGCAGCGCTTCTCCCAGCATATTTGAAACCCCAAGCCACTGAGACTGCTCTCGCAGCGTATTCAATGCCTGACGCACCTGCAGCGTTTGGCTGGCGGCCTGACGCTGCTGCGAAGCGACCAGGTCCATACGCTGTGCTTGCTGGTTTAAGGCCTGAGACAGCTCGCGGTTTACCTTGAACTGGTCGACAATACCCTCCGGCAGTCCCGCGCTGTTTTCCGCCAGCAGTTCGGTGCTTTCCAGCGCTCGCTCAGCTTCACGCTGACGTTGACTGTTGAGTTGATTGCGCAAAGCCTGCAGGTAAGCGTCGAGTTGTTGACTCTGTTTTTCCGCCAGTTCGGAGCGCATACGCGCCAGTTCCTGACGGTTATTGGCGGAAAGCTGCGCCAGCTCCAGTTCATCGACCTGGGCTTTAAGTTTGGCGGATTCAGCCTGCATCGCCTGATTCTGCGCGGAATTGCCGTTGGCCGTACCAATGCGTCGCTCAAGCTCATTGAGCTGGCGGCGGGCATCGGTTTGCTGTTGAGGAAGCTGGCTTAACGAGTCGGCGATTTCCCGGGCGCGATCCTGCTCCTGCTGGGCTTGACGACTCTTTTCCAGCAGTTGGCTGCTAACCTGGAGGATCTCCTGGTTTAACGCATCGGTAGTGAGTCCGGTTGGCACATTGCGCGGTTCATCACGCAGGTTGCTAAGCTGCGCGCGTAACGTCGCGGACAGCTTGGGGAAGTTATCAATAACCTGCTGATATTGTTGGGCGCGCTCGAGAGAGCCTTTACGCTCCTCAAGAGCATTCAGCGCGGACTGGAGCGCCTCGACGGTTTCTGGCTGAGCGGGTTTTGCCGCTTTTGCCTGCTCCAGTTCCTGGGTGAGTTGTTTGGCATCGGGGGCCGTCGCAGCGTACGCCCCCAGGCTGAGGCACCAGGCCATCAGAAAAGTGATAATCAGGCGCACAGCAGCGATTCCTATGTTTAACTTTCGTCTTTTTTGTCGTCAACCAGCGGGCTGGCATCGTGTTCTGCTTCGATCTCTTCTTTCGCCAGCGGGGCCGGTTCTGCCTCTGGCGTCACGAAAGTCTCGGTCGAGATGGCCATTGGTTGGCCGATTTTGGTCACGGACAGATCCTGCAACTGCTCAACCAGGTTAACTTTGCCAGGTGCGAACAGGTTGATGACGGTGGAACCGAGCTTAAAGCGGCCCATTTCCTGACCTTTCAGCAGCGCCACCGACCCTTCGCTTTCGCCTTCCGGCCAGGTCCAGCGCTTGATGACGCCTTCACGCGGTGGAGTAATGGTGCCAGCCCATGCGGTTTCAATACTGCCGACGATGGTCGCGCCGACCAGAATCTGCACCATCGGGCCAAATTCGGTATCAAACAGACAGATTACACGTTCGTTGCGGGCAAACAGGTTCGGTACGTTTTGCGCAGTCAGGATGTTTACAGAGAAGAGATCGCCCGGCACATACATCATTTCACGCAGGATACCGTTACACGGCATGTGTACACGGTGGTAATCGCGTGGAGACAAGTAAGTGGTCACAAACGTACCGTTGCGGAATTTGTCCGCCATCTGATAGTTGCCAGCCAGCAGCGCTTCAAGGGTATAGCTGTGCCCTTTAGCCTGCAGCAGTTTGTCTTCCTCGATGTTGCCTAACTGGTTAATCACACCGTCAGCGGGCATGACCAGTACGTTTGGATCGGTATTAATTGGGCGAGCATCGTCGCGCAGCGGGCGAACAAAGAAGTCGTTGAAGGTGCGATAGCTGGCGGTGTCCGGCTTTTGCGCCTCTTTCATATCGACCTTGTAATATTTCACGAACAGATCGATAACCAGTTTGGTCAGCCATCCCGCTCGTTTGCTCGCACCCCAACCCGCCAGGCGAGTGAGCCATAGTTTCGGCAGAATGTATTGTAGCGAAAGCTTAAATGAGTTTAACAAGGTAGCCTCCAGGCCATAATTTGTTCCCGATCCGGCATACGGGCCGGATCCTGAAAAAAGGGGGACGATTCTAGCGATGCTTAGCTTAGTTGTCAGTTGTCTGTATCAGAAAAGTTTTTACGCGTTTTTACCTGCGCCATGCTTTCCAGGATGCGGTGATAATTTTCAAACCGGGTTTCAGCTATGGCCCCTTTTTCTACAGCCTCACGGATAGCGCAGCCTGGATCGGTATCATGCTTGCAGTCGCGGTATTTGCAATGGCCCAGGTAGTCATGAAATTCGACAAAGCCATGCGTGATTTGTTCCGGCTCCAGATGCCACAGTCCAAACTCACGTACGCCAGGGGAGTCGATAACGTCGCCGCCGTGCGGGAAGTGATACAGGCGAGAGGCCGTGGTGGTGTGCTGTCCAAGGCCGGAGTTGTCAGAGACATCATTGGTCAGGATCTCTTCCTGCAGGCCGAGGAGGTTATTGAGCAGGCTGGATTTACCTACGCCCGATTGACCGGCAAAAATGCTGATGCGATCGGTTAATGCTTCTTCAAGCGGTTTCAGGCCGTCTTTTGTGCGGCTTGATACCATCAACACCCGATAGCCAATGTTGCGATAGATATCCATCTGTTCGTTAACGAAGGTCATGCCTTCATCATCCAGCAGATCGATCTTATTCAGCACGATAATCGGTTCAACGTGTAGCGTTTCGCAGGCTACCAGATACCGGTCGATAATATTGAGTGACAGCTCGGGTAAGATGGCTGAGACAATAACGATCTGGTCGATGTTGGCGGCAATAGGCTTTACCCCGTCGTAAAAGTCGGGGCGTGTCAGTACTGAAGTACGATCGTGTACCGCTTCAACGATACCTTTGACATTCACGCCTTCAGCTGCCGCTTTACCCGGGCGCCAGACTACGCGATCGCCAGTAACCAGCGAGCGAATTGTACGGCGGATGTTGCAACGGTGAATTTCACCGTCAGCAGACTCTACGTCGGCATGCATGCCAAAACGGCTGATAACGATGCCTTCAGCGGTTTCGCCAAACAGGTTGTCGTCGTAGTCGGGCTTCTCCGTGGACGTTTTAAGACGACGCTGGTGATTGGCGTTCACACGGCGCTGTTGGCCTTTGGAGAGTTTATTCTTACTCAATCGGACTGGCTCCTGGTCGCCCATGATGGGCAAAACATTTATGATACACACAATTTTAGATCAATGTAGTCACACTGAATGTGACGCTGAAGGGTGGAAAATAGCATGAGTGCCAATGAAAACAACCTGATTTGGATCGATCTGGAGATGACAGGTCTGGATCCCGAGCGCGATCGCATTATTGAGATCGCCACGCTGGTGACGGATGCCAACCTGAATATTCTGGCTGAAGGACCGACAATTGCGGTGCACCAGTCCGACGAACAGCTGGCATTAATGGATGACTGGAACGTACGTACGCATACTGGTAGCGGGCTGGTGGAGCGCGTGAAGACGAGCACCATGGGCGATCGTGACGCTGAACTGGCCACGCTGGCTTTTTTGAAAGAGTGGGTTCCGGAAGGGAAATCACCTATCTGCGGCAACAGCATCGGGCAGGATCGTCGTTTCCTGTTTAAATACATGCCGGAGCTGGAGGCGTATTTCCATTATCGCTATCTGGACGTCAGCACGCTCAAAGAGCTGGCGCGTCGTTGGAAGCCGGAAATCCTTGCGGGCTTCACCAAGCAGGGAACACATCAGGCGATGGACGACATTCGTGAATCTGTTGCTGAGCTTGCTTACTATCGCGAACATTTTATTAATCTTTGATTTTGTTCTCCGGTGGCTTGCGTCACCGGTTTTTTGACGCTAAATTGTTCAGCTTGATTGTAAATTAATCACTTGAACGAATTTTCGAAAAAAACGCTTTCAGGGGGGTTGCAGCTAAACGGATTTCTCGTATAATGCGCCTCCCGTAACGACGCAGAAATGCGAATTACGACAGCAACAAAAGCAGTACAGATTTGCGGGAATAGCTCAGTTGGTAGAGCACGACCTTGCCAAGGTCGGGGTCGCGAGTTCGAGTCTCGTTTCCCGCTCCAAAATTTGAAAATGCTTGTAAAGCACAGACCACCAATCGCAGGATTTCGAATTGCGACAAGGCGGCAACTGAATGAGTCCTTAGGAGCTTACTGAAGTAAGTGACTCAGGCGAATGAAGGCAGCCAACGCAGTAGCGGTTCGAAAGACGAAGATTATGCGGGAATAGCTCAGTTGGTAGAGCACGACCTTGCCAAGGTCGGGGTCGCGAGTTCGAGTCTCGTTTCCCGCTCCAAAATTTGAAAGTGCTTGTTAAGCACAGACCACCAAATCGCAGAATTTCGAATTGCGACAAGGCGGCAACTGAATGAGTCCTTAGGAGCTTACTGAAGTAAGTGACTCAGGCGAATGAAGGCAGCCAACGCAGTAGTGGTTCGAAAGACGAAGATTAAGCGGGAATAGCTCAGTTGGTAGAGCACGACCTTGCCAAGGTCGGGGTCGCGAGTTCGAGTCTCGTTTCCCGCTCCAAATTCTTACCCCAATAAAAATATCCACAACGAATAATCGCGTTGGGGACGTTTTGTTTCGTCATTGACATACTCTTGTAAACAGACTTATCCACAGGTTCGGGTATTATTCCTGAAATGCAAAAAACTTCGCCGGGTGAATAGTATCATTTTAACTATCTGAAATTATTAATTTAATTATCATTGCAAATTGTTAATACGATCACTTGACGATTTTTTCCCTCTTGAATATCAATGTGTTTTTATTTTTATACACAAGCTGTGGATGACTTAAGCGTCGCGCGGCAGACCCTTCTCAATGACCCTGACTAAACGTTGTTTCTGCGGTAGCTGCACCTCAACTACGCAGGCATTTCGCTTCTCAATTTGCTGAGCAACTGCCCATTCTATGTGTTCGTCGAGAAGTGGGTGCTCACCTCTGCGACTTTCCAGTGCGCGAAGAATGGCTTCATTCCAGGGGGCATTACCCAACGCAACGGCGATATTTCGCAGCCAGCGCAGGTGGCCAATACGACGAATGGCAGACCCCTCCGTGACTTTTAAAAACCACGCTTCGCTCCAGCTAAACAGCTCTATTAACTCCGGAGCATGAAGCTGCTTGCGCGGGTTGAAGTCATCCTCTGCCGTCAACTGTGAATAGCGGTTCCACGGGCAAATAAGCTGGCAATCATCGCAGCCATAAATTCGATTCCCCATCAAGGGACGAAATTCTTCCGGGATCGCGCCTTCCAGTTCGATAGTGAGATAAGAGATACAGCGGCGCGCATCCACCGTGTAGGGTTCAACAATGGCCCCAGTGGGACAGATGGTCATGCAGGCAACGCATTTCCCGCATCCTTCTTCTGCTGGTTGGTCGACCGGTAGGGGTAAGTCGATCAGTAATTCCCCGAGGAAGAAAAATGAACCGGCTTCGCGATTGAGGATAAGTGAGTGCTTACCTGTCCAGCCAAGCCCGGCTTTTTCCGCTAACGGACGCTCAAGAATGGGCGCAGAATCGACAAAAGGTCTAAAATTCAGCGAAACGCAATGCTGTTGAATCATCTCTCCCAGCTTTTTTAAGCGGTTACGTAGCAGCTTATGGTAGTCGCGCCCCAGCGCGTAACGGCTGACGTAACCCAGAGAAGGATTCTTCAATGTGCTGGCGAAGGCCGCATTGGCAGGAAGATAGTTCATACGTACGCTGATGACACGTAGCGTACCGGGCAATAATTCGTGAGGTCGGGCGCGCATCATGCCGTGACGGGCCATCCAGTCCATCTCGCCGTGGTATTGTTTATCCAGCCAGGCCTGCAGTTTGGGCTCCGCTTCGCTGAGGTCGGTATCGGCAATACCGACCTGCTGAAAGCCAAGCTCCAGCCCCCACTGCTTAATATTTTGCGCTAACTGATTGAGATCGAGGGGCTCTGACATGACGGACCATACAATGAAGAAAAACCCCGCAAGTATACCACACTCCATCTGGCACGCCGATGACATCAGGCGGATGGAGCGAGAGGCGGCAGACAGTTTAGGGCTGACGTTGTACGAACTCATGCAACGGGCGGGAGAGGCGGCATTTCAGGTCACTCGTGAGGCTTATCCGAATGCCCGGCACTGGCTGGTGCTATGTGGTCATGGCAACAACGGCGGTGATGGTTACGTAGTGGCAAGACTTGCCAAAGCGCTGGGTCTTGAAGTTACGTTGCTGGCGCAGGAAAGTGACAAACCGCTCCCCGAGGAGGCGAAGCAGGCACGTGATGCCTGGCTTAACGCTGGTGGCGTCATTCACGCGGCGGATATCAATTGGCCAAATAACGTGGATGTCATTATTGATGCGCTGTCAGGCACTGGCTTAAAACATGCGCCGCGTGAGTCTCTCTCGGTATTGATTGAATGTGCTAATTCTCACCCAGCCCCCACTGTGGCGATAGACATTCCCTCCGGCCTGCTGGCGCAGACGGGAGCGACGCCGGGCGCGGTCATCAACGCAGCGCATACTATTACCTTTATTGCACTCAAGCCGGGCCTGCTCACCGGTAAAGCGCGCGATGTCACCGGGCGTCTGCATGTTAACGCACTTGGGCTGGGCGACTGGCTGGCGGGGCAGAATGCGCCAATACAACGTTTTGATGCTCAACAGCTTGCGCACTGGCTAACGCCGCGTCGACCCACCTCGCACAAAGGCTCCCACGGGCGGCTGGTGATTATCGGCGGTGACCACGGTACGGCTGGCGCAATACGCATGGCCGGGGAAGCCGCGCTGCGAGCAGGTGCCGGGCTGGTCAAAGTGCTGACGCGCAGTGAAAACATTGCGCCTATTTTGACAGCCAGACCGGAACTGATGGTCGATGCGCTGACGCCGCAGACGCTGGAAGAGAGCCTGGCGTGGGCGGATGTAGTGGTGATAGGCCCCGGGCTTGGTCAGCAGGAGTGGGGCAAAAAAGCGCTGCAAAAAGTGGAGAATTTTCGCAAACCGATGCTCTGGGATGCGGATGCGCTGAACCTGCTGGCAATCAACCCCGATAAACGTCACAATCGCGTGATCACGCCGCATCCAGGTGAAGCCGCGCGACTGCTGGGTTGTTCCATTGCAGAAATTGAAGACGATCGCTTACTTTGTGCACAACGTCTGGTAAAACGGTACGGAGGCGTGGTGGTGCTGAAAGGCGCGGGTACGGTTGTTGCTGCTGAACAGGCGGAGTTGGGTATTATTGATACCGGCAATGCCGGGATGGCCAGCGGCGGAATGGGGGATGTGCTTTCCGGTATTATTGGCGCATTGCTCGGACAGAAGCTTACCCCGTATGATGCAGCATGTGCGGGATGTGTTGCGCACGGAGCGGCGGCGGATGTGCTGGCGGCGCGTTTTGGTACGCGTGGCATGCTGGCGACGGATCTCTTTACCACGCTACAGCGTATTGTTAACCCTGATGTGATTGACGTTTATCATGATGAATCGAGTAATTCCACTACCTGATGAGCAGGCGACTTTAGACCTGGGACTGCGGGTAGCCAAAGCCTGTGACGGCGCGACGGTTATATATTTGTACGGCGACCTGGGGGCGGGTAAAACCACCTTCAGCCGGGGATTTCTGCAGGCGTTAGGTCATAAAGGTAATGTAAAAAGCCCCACCTACACGCTGGTTGAACCCTATTCACTCGATAACTTGATGGTATATCACTTCGATTTATACCGACTTGCGGACCCAGAGGAGCTGGAATTTATGGGGATCCGCGATTATTTTGCCAATGATGCCATCTGCCTGGTGGAATGGCCGCAACAAGGTAAAGGTGTACTGCCAGACCCGGACGTCGAAATACACATTGAATACCAGGCGCAAGGTCGAGAGGCGCGTGTAAGCGCAGTCTCCTCATCAGGTGATTTATTGCTGGCGCGTTTAGCCGATTAACCTTAAGGGTGGCGGGATGATTTATCGCATCAGAAACTGGCTGATGGCAACCCTGGTCCTGCTGTGCGCGCAGGCAGGGGCCGCCAGCCTCTCCGATCTTCAGGTGTCCAATGGCGATCAACAGGCGCGGATTACGCTGAGCTTTATTGGCGATCCTGAATATGCCGTTTCGCAGGACGGGAAACGAACCGTCGCGCTGGATATTAAACAAACCGGTGTGATTCAGGGATTACCGCTGCTGTTTAGCGGCAATAATCTGGTGAAATCTATCCGTTCCGGCACGCCAAAAGATGCGCAGTCTCTGCGCCTGGTGGTGGATTTAACCGAGAACGGTAAAGCCGAAGCAGTAAAACGCCAGAACGGCGGCAATTATACCGTCGTGTTTACCATCAACGCTGATGCGCCACCGCCGCCGCCTCCACCTCCCGTGGTTGCAAAGCGTGTTGAAGCGCCGATTGTTGCCCCACGTCCTGTCGAGCCAGCGCGCAATCCGTTTAAAGCAGAAAACGATCGCACTACGGCTGTGACTAACAGCAATACCTCCACGCGCCCTGCGGCGCGCGCCAGTTCCAGCAACGGCGATAAAGTGGTGATTGCCATTGATGCCGGACACGGTGGACAGGATCCTGGCGCTATTGGTCCTGGCGGCACGCGTGAGAAAAACGTCACGATTGCCGTGGCGCGCAAGCTGCGCAGTTTGCTCAATGATGATCCGATGTTTAAAGGCGTACTCACCCGTGATGGTGATTACTTTATCTCGGTGATGGGGCGTTCAGACGTCGCGCGTAAACAAAACGCCAATTTCCTGGTTTCTATTCACGCGGATGCCGCGCCAAATCGTGATGCCACAGGTGCTTCCGTTTGGGTGCTGTCAAACCGTCGGGCGAACAGTGAGATGGCCGGCTGGCTGGAACAGCACGAGAAGCAATCGGAGCTGTTGGGCGGCGCGGGCGATGTGCTGGCAAACAGCCAGTCCGATCCTTACCTCAGCCAGGCTGTACTGGATCTGCAGTTCGGTCATTCGCAGCGCGTCGGGTATGATGTGGCGACCAGCATGATCGGCCAGTTAGAACGTATTGGTTCGATGCATAAGCGTCGTCCAGAACACGCCAGTCTTGGCGTACTGCGTTCGCCTGATATCCCGTCAGTGCTGGTTGAAACCGGCTTTATCAGTAACAACAGCGAAGAACGTCTGTTGGCGAGCGATGATTACCAGCAGCAACTGGCTGAGGCGATTTACAAAGGATTGCGTAACTATTTCCAGGCGCACCCGATGCAAACCGGGCCGCAGGGCGCACCGGCGCAAACCGCCAGCGCCATATCGCCGGGTAACACGTTAACAAATTAAGGATTAGCCATGCCGATTCAGGTTCTACCGCCACAGCTGGCGAACCAGATTGCCGCAGGCGAGGTGGTAGAACGGCCTGCGTCAGTGGTGAAAGAGCTGGTGGAAAACAGCATCGATGCCGGTGCGACGCGCATTGATATCGATATTGAACGCGGCGGCGCGAAGCTTATCCGTATTCGTGACAACGGCTGCGGGATTAAAAAAGACGAGCTGGCGTTGGCGTTGGCGCGTCATGCCACCAGTAAAATAGCCTCGCTTGACGATCTTGAAGCCATCGTAAGCCTCGGATTTCGCGGCGAAGCGCTGGCCAGTATCAGCTCCGTGTCTCGCTTAACCCTGACGTCGCGTACGCAAGAACAACCCGAAGCCTGGCAGGCGTATGCCGAAGGGCGTGACATGGATGTCACAGTTAAACCCGCTGCGCATCCGGTGGGAACCACGCTGGAGGTGCTAGATCTGTTCTACAACACCCCGGCGCGGCGCAAATTTATGCGCACCGAGAAAACCGAATTTAATCATATCGACGAGATTATTCGCCGCATTGCGCTGGCGCGTTTTGATGTGACGATAAATTTGTCGCACAACGGCAAAGTGGTGCGTCAGTACCGGGCAGTGGCCGCGGATGGGCAGAAAGAGCGCCGACTGGGCGCGATTTGCGGCACGCCGTTTCTGGAGCATGCGCTGGCGATCGAATGGCAGCATGGCGATTTAACATTGCGCGGCTGGGTGGCCGATCCTAACCACACAACGGCAGCACTGGCAGAAATCCAGTACTGCTACGTGAATGGTCGGATGATGCGCGACCGGCTGATCAACCATGCTATCCGCCAGGCCTGTGAAGATAAGCTGGGAGCCGATCAACAGCCCGCTTTTGTGTTGTATCTGGAAATCGATCCGCATCAAGTGGATGTCAACGTACACCCAGCTAAACATGAGGTCCGTTTCCATCAATCCCGGCTGGTGCACGATTTTATTTACCAGGGCGTGTTGAGTGTCCTGCAACAGCAGCTTGAAACGCCGCTGCCGTTGGCTGATGACGACGAACCCGCCCCAAGGCACATTCCGGAAAACCGCGTTGCTGCTGGACGCAACCATTTTGCCGAGCCGGCTCCCGCGCGTGAACCTGCGACACCGCGGTACTCAGCATCCGCTGGCACTGGAAGTGGCAATAGTGGTGGCGGTGGCCGTCAGGCGGGAGCCAGTTGGCCTCATGCTCAACCCGGATACCAAAAGCAGCAGGGCGAAATTTATCAGCAACTGATGCAGACGCCTGCTCCAACGCGTAAAACGCCGGTCTCTGAAACGCCATCGACGCCTCTGACTGGCAGCAGTCAGGGCTTTGGCCGGGTGCTAACGATTGTTGGTGCAGACTGCGCGTTACTCGAGTGTGATGGCCATATTCGGTTGTTGGCATTACCGGTGGCTGAGCGTTGGTTGCGTCAGGCGCAGTTAACGCCGGGTCAGGGAGCGGTTTGTGCTCAACCGTTACTGATCCCTTTACGTCTAAAAGTGACCGCTGATGAAAAAGCGGCACTGCAAAAAGGACAGAGCCAACTGGCTGAGTTGGGCATTGAATTTCAGCTGGATGCGCAGCATGTGACCATCCGGGCGGTGCCTTTACCCTTACGCCAACAAAATTTACAAATCTTGATTCCTGAACTGATAGGCTACCTGGCGCAGCAATCCGTATTCGAGCCGGGCAATATTGCACAGTGGATCGCACGTAACCTGATGAGCGAGCATCCACAGTGGAGCATGGCACAGGCGATTACGCTGTTAGCGGATGTTGAGCGGCTCTGCCCACAACTCGTGAAGGCACCGCCGGGTGGTCTGTTACAACCTGTTGATTTACATTCGGTAATGAATGCCCTGAAACATGAGTGATACCCGTAAGGCGAGCCTGCCAAAGGCGATTTTTTTGATGGGGCCAACGGCCTCCGGTAAAACGGCATTAGCAATTGAATTGCGTAAAGTTTTGCCCATAGAGTTGATAAGCGTTGATTCCGCCCTTATTTACAAGGGGATGGATATCGGTACAGCTAAGCCTGATGCAGCTGAATTACAGGCCGCACCGCACCGATTGCTGGATATCCGCGATCCATCGCAGGCGTACTCCGCTGCGGATTTTCGTCGCGATGCGTTAGCCGAAATGGCCGACATCACCGCTGCGGGGCGTATCCCGTTGCTGGTGGGCGGCACAATGTTATATTTCAAAGCCTTGCTTGAAGGACTGTCGCCGTTACCGTCGGCGGACCCGGTAGTCAGGGCCAGAATTGAGCAGCAGGCGGCAGAGCAGGGTTGGGACGCGTTACACCGACAGCTTCAGGATATCGATCCCGTGGCAGCAGCGCGTATTCATCCAAATGATCCGCAAAGACTTTCCCGGGCACTGGAAGTTTTTTTCATTTCGGGTAAAACTTTAACGGAGCTGACGCAAACGTCAGGAGATGCTTTGCCGTATCAGGTGCATCAGTTTGCAATCGCCCCGGCGAGCCGTGAACTGCTCCATCAGCGAATTGAGCAGCGTTTTCATCAGATGTTAGCTTCAGGTTTTGAAGCAGAAGTCCGGGCGCTTTTTGCCCGTGGAGATTTGCATACGGATTTGCCTTCCATTCGTTGTGTAGGGTATCGCCAAATGTGGTCATACATTGAAGGTGAAATTTCATACGATGAAATGGTTTATAGAGGTGTTTGCGCCACGAGGCAGTTGGCGAAGCGACAGGTAACCTGGTTGCGTGGTTGGGAAGGGGTGCACTGGCTTGACAGTGAAAAGCCTGACCAGGCGCGAAACGAAGTATTACAGGTTGTTGGTGCTATCGCGAACTGAATGTGTACAATTGAAACGTATCGTGCGCAATTTTTCAGAATCGAAAGGTTCAAAGTACAAATAAGCATATAAGGAAAAGAGAGAATGGCTAAGGGGCAATCTTTACAAGATCCGTTCCTGAACGCACTGCGTCGGGAACGTGTTCCAGTTTCTATTTATTTGGTGAATGGTATTAAGCTGCAAGGTCAAATCGAGTCTTTTGATCAGTTCGTGATCCTGTTGAAAAACACGGTCAGCCAGATGGTTTATAAGCACGCGATTTCTACTGTTGTCCCGTCTCGTCCGGTTTCTCATCACAGCAATAATGCCACCGGCGGCACAGGCAGCAACTACCATCACGGTAGCAACGCGCAAGGTTCATCTGCGCAACAGGACAGCGAAGAAACCGAATAAGGTTATTAGCTGTTTTACATACGGGGAGCCAGCGATCCTGTGTTCCCCGTTGATTTATATTAAGGGGTTGACGCTTGTTTGACCGTTATGATGCCGGTGAGCAGGCGGTACTGGTACACATCTATTTTTCGCAAGACAAAGATATGGAAGACCTCCAGGAGTTTGAATCTCTGGTTTCTTCCGCCGGTGTCGAAGCAATGCAGGTGATTACCGGGAGCCGTAAAGCACCGCACCCGAAGTATTTTGTTGGTGAAGGTAAGGCAATCGAAATTGCCGAAGCCGTAAAAGCGACTGGCGCTGCGGTGGTGATTTTTGATCATGCTCTAAGCCCTGCCCAGGAACGTAACCTGGAACAGTTGTGCCAGTGTCTTGTTATCGACAGGACTGGTCTCATTTTAGATATTTTTGCCCAGCGTGCGCGAACCCATGAGGGTAAGTTGCAGGTTGAGCTGGCGCAGTTGCGCCATATGGCTACGCGTCTGGTCCGTGGCTGGACTCACCTTGAACGGCAAAAGGGCGGGATTGGTTTGCGCGGCCCGGGTGAAACCCAGCTCGAAACCGACCGTCGTTTGCTGCGTAATCGCATTTTGCAGATACAGTCGCGCCTGGAAAAAGTTGAAAAGCAACGTGAGCAGGGGCGACAGTCGCGCAAGAAAGCGGATGTCCCAACCGTATCACTGGTGGGATATACCAACGCCGGAAAATCCACCCTGTTCAACCAGATCACCGAAGCCCAGGTCTACGCAGCGGATCAGCTGTTTGCGACCCTGGACCCGACGCTACGCAGAATAGACGTGGCGGACGTGGGTGAGACCGTGCTGGCGGATACCGTTGGGTTTATCCGTCATTTGCCGCACGACCTGGTGGCGGCGTTTAAGGCCACCTTGCAGGAAACACGTCAGGCGACATTGCTGCTGCACGTTATTGATGCAGCAGATTTTCGTGTGCAGGAAAACATTGAGGCCGTCGATACGGTGCTCGAAGAGATCGATGCGCATGAGATCCCGACCCTGCTGGTGATGAATAAAATCGATATGTTGGATGACTTTGAGCCGCGTATCGACAGAGATGAAGAGAATAAACCCATTCGCGTTTGGGTATCAGCGCAAACGGGGATTGGTATACCACAACTTTTTCAGGCTTTGACTGAGCGACTTTCCGGTGAGGTGGCGCAGCATACGTTGCGTTTGCCGCCGCAGGAAGGGCGTTTGAGAAGCCGGTTTTATCAACTTCAGGCAATAGAAAAAGAGTGGATGGAGGAGGACGGCAGCGTAGGTCTGCAGGTTCGTATGCCGATCGTAGACTGGCGTCGCCTCTGTAAACAAGAACCGGCACTGGAAGACTATGTTGTCTGATCTGACGGATATGGCCTGAAGATTTTTTCGCCTCTATACCTTGTGGATTTTGTGCGGCAGGAAGGCGGCAAGTCCTGAAATCTCCAGGAGCATAGTCAACTATGTGACTGGCGTTGAGGGACGCAGCCAACGCAACGGCAGCGCAAAAGACGCAGGTATAGCATCGCATAACAAATATGGAGCACAAAAATGGCGTGGAATCAGCCCGGTAATAACGGACAAGACCGCGACCCCTGGGGAAGCAGCAAACCTGGCGGCAACCCTGAGGGAAATGGAAACAAAGGTGGTCGCGAGCAGGGACCTCCCGATCTGGACGATATCTTCCGCAAACTGAGTAAAAAGCTCGGTGGTCTGGGTGGCGGTAAAGGTACTGGCTCTGGCGGCGGTAGTTCATCGCAAGGCCCGCGTCCGCAACTGGGCGGTCGAGTCTTTACTATCGCAGCGGCCGCTATCGTCATTATCTGGGCGGCCAGCGGTTTCTATACCATTAAAGAAGCGGAACGCGGCGTGGTGACACGCTTCGGTAAATTCAGCCATTTGGTTGAACCGGGTCTGAACTGGAAACCGACCTTTGTCGACGAAGTGACACCGGTCAACGTTGAAGCCGTGCGTGAACTTGCCGCATCCGGCGTCATGCTGACCTCTGACGAAAACGTCGTGCGCGTCGAAATGAACGTACAGTACCGCGTGACCGATCCGCAGCGTTACCTGTTTAGCGTAACCAGCGCGGATGACAGTCTGCGTCAGGCTACCGACAGTGCCCTGCGTGGGGTTATCGGTAAATACACCATGGACCGTATCCTGACCGAAGGTCGTACCGTTATTCGTAGCGATACCCAACGTGAACTGGAAGAAACGATCCGTCCGTACAACATGGGTATCACTCTGTTGGACGTCAACTTCCAGGCTGCACGTCCGCCGGAAGAAGTAAAAGCCGCGTTTGACGATGCTATCGCAGCACGTGAAAACGAACAGCAGTACATCCGTGAAGCGGAAGCGTACACCAACGAAGTTCAGCCGCGTGCAAACGGTCAGGCGCAGCGTATTCTGGAAGAAGCGCGTGCGTATAAGACTCAGACAATCCTGGAAGCACAGGGTGAAGTGGCTCGCTTCGCAAAAATTCTGCCGGAATATAAAGCCGCACCGCAAATTACCCGCGAGCGTCTGTATATCGAAACCATGGAAAAAGTGCTGAGCAATACCCGCAAAGTCCTGGTTAACGATAAAGGCAGCAATTTGATGGTTCTGCCGCTGGATCAAATGCTGAAAGGTGGTAGTGCGCCAGCAGCAAAGACTGACAGCAGTTCAAACCTGCTGCGTCTGCCGCCAGCAACGACTTCCAGCACTGGAGCAAGCAACACATCGTCCACCAGTCAGGGCGATATTATGGACCAACGCCGCGCGAATGCGCAGCGTAACGACTACCAGCGTCAGGGGGAATAACGATGCGTAAGTCAGTTATTGCGATTATCATCATCGTTCTGGTAGTTCTGTTCATGTCTGTCTTTGTGGTCAAAGAAGGCGAGCGCGGTATTACTCTGCGCTTTGGTAAAGTTCTGCGTGACGATGAAAACAAGCCGCTGGTCGTTGCACCAGGCCTGCACTTCAAGATTCCGTTTATTGAATCTGTGAAGATGCTGGATGCGCGTATTCAGACCATGGACAACCAGGCCGATCGCTTTGTTACCAAAGAGAAGAAAGACCTGATCGTTGACTCCTACATCAAGTGGCGCATCAGTGACTTTAGCCGTTACTACCTGGCAACGGGCGGTGGCGATGTTTCTCAGGCGGAAGTCCTGCTGAAACGTAAGTTCTCTGACCGTCTGCGTTCTGAAATTGGTCGTCTGGACGTGAAGGACATCGTTACCGATTCCCGCGGTCGTCTGACCCTGGAAGTTCGTGACGCGCTGAACTCCGGTTCTGCTGGCACGGAAGATGAAGTGGCGACTCCGGCAGCAGATAGCGCGATTGCCGAAGCGGCTGAACGTGTTCAGGCTGAAACGAACGGTAAAGTACCGGTCATCAACCCGAACAGTATGGCGGCATTGGGCATCGAAGTAGTTGACGTGCGTATTAAGCAAATCAACCTGCCTGCTGAAGTGTCCGAGGCTATCTACAACCGTATGCGCGCTGAGCGTGAAGCGGTAGCGCGTCGCCATCGTTCACAAGGCCAGGAAGAGGCGGAAAAACTGCGTGCAACGGCTGACTATGAAGTCACTAAAACGCTGGCAGAATCTGAGCGTCAGGGCCGTATTATGCGCGGTGAAGGTGATGCAGAAGCCGCTAAGCTGTTTGCCGATGCGTTCAGTCAGGATCCGGACTTCTACGCCTTCATCCGTAGCCTGCGTGCTTACGAGAAGAGCTTTGAAGGGAATCAGGACGTAATGGTCATGAGCCCGGACAGCGATTTCTTCCGCTACATGAAGACACCAAATACCGCGACACGCTAATCGCGTTCCAGCGGTTTTAAAGCAGCAAAACCACCGGCATCTCCAGGGATGCGGTGGTTTTCTTTTTATATAAGGGCGATGGATGAATTCAACAATTTTGCTGGCGCTCGCGCTGGTTTTGGTGCTGGAAGGGCTGGGTCCGATGCTTTATCCCAGCGCATGGAAGAAAATGATCTCTGCAATGGCGCAACTTCCCGAAAATATTTTGCGTCGTTTTGGTGGAGGTCTTGTGGTTGCGGGCGTTGTGGTCTACTACATGTTGAGGAAAACGATTGGCTGAACAATAAGTAGACTAATTTGCGGATTTTCGCATGCAAAAAGTGCTGTATATCTGAAAAAGCGGTGGTAGAATCCATTTTTAAGCAAACGGTGATTTTGAAAAATGGGTAACAACGTCGTCGTACTGGGCACCCAATGGGGTGACGAAGGTAAAGGGAAGATCGTCGATCTTCTGACTGAACGGGCTAAATATGTTGTGCGCTACCAGGGTGGTCACAACGCAGGCCATACTCTCGTAATCAACGGTGAAAAAACCGTCCTCCATCTTATTCCATCAGGCATTCTTCGCGAAAACGTAATCAGCATCATCGGTAACGGTGTTGTTCTGTCTCCGTCCGCGCTGATGAAAGAAATGAAAGGACTGGAAGATCGTGGTATCCCGGTTCGCGAGCGCCTGCTGCTGTCTGAAGCTTGTCCGCTGATCCTTGATTATCACGTTGCGTTGGATAACGCTCGTGAGAAAGCGCGTGGCGAGAAAGCGATCGGTACTACCGGTCGTGGTATCGGTCCGGCTTATGAAGACAAAGTAGCTCGTCGCGGTCTGCGTGTTGGCGATCTGTTTGATAAAGCAACTTTCGCTGAAAAACTGAAAGAAGTGATGGAATATCACAACTTCCAGCTGGTGAATTTCTATAAAGTTGAAGCAGTTGACTACCAGAAAGTGCTGGATGATGTGATGGCTATCGCCGACATCCTGACCTCAATGGTTGTTGATGTTTCCGATCTGCTGGACCAGGCGCGGAAGCGTGGCGATTTCGTCATGTTTGAAGGTGCGCAGGGTACGCTGCTGGATATCGACCACGGTACCTATCCGTACGTAACGTCCTCCAACACCACCGCAGGTGGCGTGGCAACCGGCTCCGGCCTGGGCCCACGTTATGTGGACTACGTTCTGGGTATCATCAAAGCTTACTCTACTCGTGTAGGTGCGGGTCCGTTCCCGACAGAGCTGTTTGATGACGTTGGCGAGTTCCTGTGCAAACAAGGTAACGAGTATGGCGCGACCACCGGTCGTCGTCGTCGTACCGGTTGGCTGGATTCCGTTGCTGTACGCCGTGCAGTACAGATTAACTCCCTGTCTGGCTTCTGCCTGACCAAACTGGACGTACTGGACGGTTTGAAAGAGGTGAAAATCTGTGTTGCTTACCGTATGCCGGATGGCCGCGAAGTAACGACTACTCCGCTGGCAGCTGACGACTGGAAAGGTATCGAGCCGATTTACGAAACCATGCCGGGTTGGTCTGAATCCACCTTCGGCGTGAAGGAACGTAGCGGTCTGCCGCAGGCAGCGCTGAACTACATCAAGCGTATTGAAGAACTGACCGGTGTGCCGATTGATATTATCTCAACTGGCCCAGACCGTACTGAAACCATGATCCTGCGCGACCCGTTCGACGCATAATTCTGGTTATAGCGTAGCGTCAAACGGCGCTGCGCTTGCACTAATTTAGGCCGGATAAGGTGCTTTGCATCAGAATCCGGCTTAAAATCACGTAAGTTCCTCGCTTTTTTCCTTCCCGAACTGAAATAAATTAGCGACCTGGCTGGTGGCTGGTTTATCATCAATGTAATTAATACTACCAGGTTTATCCGTTTTATCCCTTTTCCTGAGGTTGATGTGCAGTTAACAAGTTTCACCGATTACGGATTACGTGCGCTAATCTACATGGCGTCACTTCCCGAAGGACGTATGACCAGTATTTCTGAGGTGACAGAAGTCTACGGCGTGTCCCGTAATCATATGGTCAAAATAATCAATCAACTTAGCCGGGCGGGCTTTGTTACTGCTATTCGAGGAAAAAATGGCGGTATCCGCCTGGGTAAACCCGCTAAGGATATTGGTATTGGTGATGTGGTTCGCGAGCTGGAACCCTTATCGTTGGTCAACTGTAGCAGCGAGTTTTGCCACATTACCCCGGCCTGTAGACTCAAACAGGCGCTTTCTAAAGCAGTGCAAAGTTTTCTCACGGAACTGGACAACTACACACTTGCTGATTTGGTTGAAAAGAATCAACCGCTTTATAAATTATTGCTGGTGGAGTAACGACTCCCGCCAGCAGCGATGATGACGGAGGAACCGACATGTCACAAGATCCTTTCCAGGAACGCGAAGCAGAAAAATACGCGAATCCTATCCCGAGCCGGGAATTTATCCTCGAACATTTAACTAAACGTGAAAAGCCGGCCAACCGCGATGAGCTGGCCGCTGAACTCAATATTGAAGGTGAAGAGCAGCAAGAAGCGCTGCGTCGTCGCCTGCGCGCGATGGAGCGTGACGGACAACTGGTCTTCACCCGTCGTCAATGCTATGCGCTGCCGGAGCGTCTCGACCTGCTGAAAGGTACCGTTATTGGCCACCGTGATGGCTACGGCTTTCTGCGCGTTGAAGGCCGCAAAGATGACCTGTATCTGTCCAGCGAGCAGATGAAAACCTGTATTCATGGCGATCAGGTGTTGGCACAACCGCTGGGCGCGGACCGTAAAGGTCGCCGCGAAGCGCGAATTGTGCGCGTACTGGTGCCGAAAACCAGCCAGATTGTCGGTCGCTACTTCACCGACGCTGGTGTTGGGTTTGTCGTGCCTGACGACAGCCGCCTGAGCTTCGATATCCTGATCCCGCCGGAAGAGGTAATGGGCGCTCGTATGGGCTTTGTGGTCGTCGTTGAACTGACCCAGCGTCCGACTCGCCGCACCAAAGCGGTGGGCAAAATTGTTGAAGTGCTGGGCGATAACATGGGAACCAGCATGGCCGTGGATATGGCCCTGCGTACTCATGAAATCCCATATATCTGGCCTCAGGCGGTTGAGAAACAGGTCGCCGGACTGAAAGAAGAAGTGCCGGAAGAGGCGAAAGTAGGACGTGTCGATCTGCGCGATCTGCCGCTGGTGACTATCGATGGCGAAGATGCGCGCGACTTCGATGATGCGGTTTATTGCGAGAAGAAACGCGGCGGTGGTTGGCGTTTATGGGTGGCGATTGCTGACGTAAGCTATTACGTTCGCCCGCCGACTCCGCTGGACCAGGAAGCTCGTAGCCGTGGCACATCCGTTTACTTCCCGTCGCAGGTTGTTCCGATGCTGCCGGAAGTGCTGTCCAACGGATTGTGTTCACTCAATCCGCAGGTGGACAGGTTGTGTATGGTCTGTGAAATGACCATTTCGTCGAAAGGCCGTTTAACCGGCTTTAAATTCTACGAAGCGGTCATGAGTTCCCACGCACGTCTGACCTACACCAAGGTCTGGCACATGCTGCAGGGCGACCAGGAGCTGCGTGAGCAGTACGCACCGCTGGTTAAACACATTGAAGAGTTGCATAACCTCTACAAAGTGCTGGATAAAGCCCGTGAAGAGCGTGGCGGTATCTCGTTTGAAAGTGAAGAGGCGAAGTTTATCTTCAATGCTGAACGCCGTATTGAGCGTATCGAGCAGACTCAGCGTAACGACGCACACAAGCTGATTGAAGAGTGCATGATCATGGCGAACATCTCAGCGGCGCGATTCGTTGAGAAAGCCAAAGAGCCAGCGCTGTTCCGTATTCACGATAAGCCGACGACCGAAGCGATTAACTCGTTCCGTTCCGTCCTGGCAGAGCTGGGGCTGGAGCTACCTGGTGGCAACAAACCTGAGCCGCGTGATTACGCTGAACTGCTGGAGTCGATTGCTGACCGTCCTGACGCAGAAATGCTGCAAACCATGCTGCTGCGTTCGATGAAGCAGGCGATTTACGATCCGGAAAACCGTGGCCACTTTGGCCTGGCGCTGCAATCTTATGCACACTTTACTTCACCGATCCGTCGTTACCCGGATCTCTCCTTGCACCGGGCGATTAAGTATCTGCTGGCGCAGGAGCAGGGCCATAAGGGCAACACCACGGAAACCGGTGGCTACCATTATTCGATGGAAGAGATGCTGCAACTGGGTCAGCACTGTTCGATGGCCGAGCGCCGTGCTGATGAAGCCACGCGCGATGTCTCTGACTGGCTGAAGTGCGACTTCATGCTGGACCAGGTGGGTAATGTCTTCAAAGGCGTGATTGCCAGCGTGACCGGATTTGGTTTCTTTGTCCGTCTCGATGAACTGTTTATCGATGGTCTGGTGCATGTCTCCTCTCTGGATAACGACTACTATCGTTTCGACCAGGTTGGGCAGCGCCTGACGGGGGAATCCAGCGGCCAGATGTATCGCCTGGGCGATCGCGTGGAAGTTCGCGTGGAAGCAGTCAACATGGACGAGCGTAAGATCGACTTCAGCTTGATCTCCAGCGAACGTGCGCCGCGTAATGAAGGTAAAACCGCCCGCGAAAAAGCCAAAAAAGGCGATGCGGGTAAAAATACCGGTAAACGTCGTCAGATGGGCAAAAAGGTGAATTTCGAGCCGGACAGCGCTTTCCGCGGCGAGAAGAAAGGCAGAGCCAAACCTCAGGCGGATAAGAATGCGGCTGAGAAGAAAGGCGATAAAAAAGCGAAAAAGCCCTCGGCAAAAACGCTTAAAATTGCTGCCGCCACTAAAGCTAAACGTGCGGCGAAAAAGAAAGTCGCACAATAACAGCCATAGACTGTAAGTCGGGCAACCTTCGCGTTGCCCGGCGTTACGCATAAACTATTAACGAGTACATTCATGAGTGAAATGATTTACGGCATCCATGCGGTGCAGGCCCTGCTGGAACGTGCGCCTGAGCGCTTCCAGGACGTCTTTATTCTCAAAGGTCGTGAAGATAAACGCCTGCTGCCGCTGATCCACGCACTGGAAGCACAGGGTGTTGTCATTCAACTGGCTAACCGTCAGTTTCTGGATGAGAAAAGCGAGGGTGCGGTACATCAGGGGATTATTGCTCGCGTGAAGCCGGGCCGTCAGTATCAGGAAAACGATCTGCCGGATCTGATTGCTACGCTCGATCAGCCGTTCTTTTTGATCCTCGATGGCGTCACCGATCCGCATAACCTGGGCGCATGCCTGCGTAGCGCCGATGCCGCTGGCGTACATGCTGTAATCGTACCGAAGGATCGTTCCGCACAGTTGAATGCGACGGCGAAAAAAGTGGCCTGTGGTGCGGCAGAAAGCGTACCGCTGATCCGCGTCACCAACCTGGCGCGCACCATGCGTATGCTGCAGGAAGAGAATATCTGGATCGTCGGAACCGCAGGTGAAGCCGACCATACTCTCTATCAGAGCAAAATGACCGGTCGTCTGGCGCTGGTGATGGGCGCAGAGGGTGAAGGTATGCGCCGTCTGACCCGCGAACACTGTGACGAACTGATCAGCATCCCGATGGCAGGGAGCGTTTCGTCATTGAACGTTTCAGTTGCGACGGGTATCTGCCTGTTTGAAGCCGTCCGCCAGCGCGGCTAATTCATTCTCTATGTCTCTTAAGCCATCCCCCGGGATGGCTTTTTTGTGACCTGAATCCCAGGCACTCTCTTGTCTGGCTGACCATACTTAAAGCGACGGCCATTGAAGGAGGGAGACACAATGCACTGGCAAACGCATACCGTTTTTAACCAACCTGTACCGCTCAATAACAGTAACTTATATTTGTCCGATGGCGCGCTGTGCGAAGCGGTTATCCGCGAAGGCGCTGGCTGGGACAGCGATCTTCTCGCCAGTATTGGTCAGCAGCTAGGGACTGCCGAGTCGCTCGAACTGGGCCGTCTGGCCAATGCATTCCCGCCTGAACTGTTGCGCTACGACCCGCAGGGGCAGCGGCTGGATGATGTGCGTTTTCATCCTGCCTGGCATTTACTGATGCAGGGGTTGTGCGCCAACCGCGTACATAATCTGGCCTGGGAAGAAGATGCGAGGCAGGGAACATTTGTTGCCCGGGCGGCCCGTTTCATGCTGCATGCGCAGGTGGAAGCTGGCACGTTGTGTCCGGTGACCATGACTTTTGCCGCCACGCCGCTGTTACTTCAAATGTTACCCGTCCCCTTTCATGACTGGATAACGCCGCTGCTAAGCGACCGTTATGACTCGCATTTACTGCCAGGTGGGCAAAAGCGTGGGCTGCTTATCGGTATGGGCATGACCGAGAAGCAGGGTGGTTCAGATGTGCTGAGCAATACCACTCAGGCAGAACGTCTTGCTGATGGCTCGTATCGGCTGGTGGGACATAAGTGGTTTTTCTCCGTGCCGCAAAGCGATGCCCATTTAGTGCTGGCCCAGGCTAAGGGAGGATTATCCTGCTTTTTTGTGCCGCGATTTTTACCTGACGGGCAGCGTAATGCTATCCGTCTTGAGAGATTGAAAGATAAGTTAGGCAACCGCTCCAACGCCAGCTGCGAGGTTGAATTCCATGAAGCGATTGGCTGGCTATTGGGTGAAGAAGGGGAAGGTATACGCCATATCCTGAAAATGGGGGGGATGACGCGTTTTGACTGTGCGCTCGGCAGTCACGGTATGATGCGGCGTGCTTTTTCCGTCGCGATTTACCATGCGCACCAGCGGCAGGTCTTTGGCAAGCCATTGATTGAACAGCCGATGATGCGTCAAGTGTTAGGTCGGATGGCGCTCCAACTGGAAGGTCAAACGGCGTTACTGTTTCGACTGGCGCGGGCCTGGGGCCGCTGTGCTGATGCTAAAGAAGCGCTGTGGGCCAGGTTGTTCACGCCAGCGGCGAAATTCTCCGTTTGCAAAAGCGGTATACCATTTGTGGCAGAAGCGATGGAAGTGCTGGGTGGGATTGGCTATTGCGAGGAGAGCGAGCTGCCGCGTTTGTATCGTGAAATGCCGGTAAACAGTATCTGGGAAGGCTCTGGCAACATTATGTGCCTTGATGTATTGCGGGTACTGACCAAACAACCCGGCATGTACGATATGCTCAGCGAAGCCTTTGCGGAAGTCAAAGGGCAAGATCGACATTACGATCGAATGGTACGTCAGCTCCAGCAGCGTTTACGTAAACCCAGCGAGGAGATGGGAAGGGAGATTACACAGCAGCTTTTCCTGCTCGGTTGCGGGGCGCAGATGTTGCGTTATTCTTCTCCGCCAGTGGCGCAGGCCTGGTGCCAAATGATGCTTGATACGCGGGGGGGACTACGATTGTCTGAGCAGGTGCTGAACGATTTGCTTCTGCGGGCAACGGGGGGATTACGGTAATAATATGCCAGATGGCGACGCTTTCGCGTCTTATCATGTCTACAGTTCACTGTAGGTCAGATAAGTTTACGCCATCCGGCAATGTGTTAAGCATAGAGTATGGCCTGTACGCGCCAGTTGTCGGGCTGCTGATCTTCGTACATTTGAATGATCCGATACCATGAGGCACCTTGTTCATCCGCTTTTAACGCGACTATACGTTCTACATCCTGCGGATTTCCTGCAATGTTACTGACAGATATCTGGCCAATTTCGTTCAGGCCAGTAACACAGTCAGCACTGGCGAATTCGGCAGACTGTGCCGTAGTACCTACCAGTCCGGCAGAAAGCAGCAGTGAGGATAAGGCAAGTGATTGTTTCATCGTCAGCTCCATTATTCGTACCCCTACACACGGCAGGGCATTCCATCGCGATAATAAACCTCAAGCTTCCTGCTGTTGGTTTATTGTGCACAGGTAAACGCATAGGGGCGCAAAGCAATGTAAAGCTGACTAAATTTCAACCCAATGTTATTTACGATACAAAATAGCCTGTGAATACCATTGGCCTGTCACGATGGTTTCATCCACTAATAAAACCACGTAGTAATCAGCTTTAGCCGCGGCGGCTTTGGCACGGATCTCTGCCAGCGCATCATCCGGAGAGCCTCTTACCAGTGCGCTAACCGTCCCTAATCGCTGTAACCCATTACTTTGGTCACGGCGGATCTCCTGCGGGTGGTCGGCAACGGGCGGTGCGGGTTGTGGCGTTCCCTGTAGCACGCTACAGGCGCTTAAAAACATAACCAACAACAAAGAGGCAAACCGACGCATAACTCTATCTCGTTTCCTGATAGCCATAGTGTAGTGCCTTATTAATTTCCCTTTAGGGGAATGTTCCCGAATTGTTATCTCTCACGCGATTTTCGAATGAAAATGTTGCGAAAGCGTAACCCAGTTCTCAACATTATGAATCATTGCCGAACACATTCGCTTGCGTTAAGTATTGCTGCATGGCATACCAGAAAGAAAGAGGCGACAAATGATTGAAATTGAAACACGACGGCTAGCTGGTATCCCTGTCCTGCACGCCGTTCCGGCTGGCAAACGCGAATGTTCACTCCCTTGTATTATCTTCTATCACGGGTTTACCTCTTCAAGCCTGGTTTACAGCTATTTTGCCGTTGCGCTGGCTCAGGCCGGGTTCCGCGTCGTCATGCCAGATGCGCCTGACCACGGTGCCCGCTTCAAAGGTGATGCTCAGGGGCGAATGTTCCGCTTCTGGCATATTTTGCAGCAAAATATGCAGGAGTTTGCGACGTTACGTGCGGCGCTGGTGGCGGAAAATTGGCTTTCAGATGAGCGGCTTGCCGTCGGTGGGGCGTCGATGGGGGGAATGACAGCACTGGGCATAATGGCGCGCCATCCTGAGGTTAAATGTGTAGCCAGCCTGATGGGTTCTGGCTATTTTACCCGGCTTGCGCAGACGCTTTTTCCCCCTCTACTGATTCAGACCCCAGAGCAGCAGGCGGAATTTGATGCCGTTATCGCCCCGCTTGCCGAATGGGATGTTACGCATCAGTTACCACGCCTCGCTGACAGGCCGTTGCTGCTGTGGCATGGACAGGATGATGATGTTGTACCCGCTGTTGAAACCTTCCGCTTACAGCAAGCGCTGACTCAGGCAGGTTTGGACAACAATCTGACCTGCCTGTGGGAAGCGGGCGTACGACATCGCATCACGCCAGAAGCGTTGGCCGCAACAGTGACGTTTTTCCGCCAGCACCTTTAAACGCGCATAATGCTCACGCCCTGGGCTTCAAGCTGTTGCAGAATCTCAGGGTTTGCATTTTTGCCAGTAATCAGCATGTCGATTTGGTCGGCGCGACTGAACAGCATTCCCGCACGTTCACCGACTTTACTGCTATCGACCAGTACCACCAGTTTGCCCACCACGTTAAGCATCTTCTGCTCGGCCATCGCGGTCAGCATATCGGTTTTATACAGTCCGTCCGCGGTCAACCCTTTGCCACTGGTGAACATCCAGTGCCCGGCATACAGGCTATTTTCACTGCCTTGCGGGCTAAGCGTGATGGATTGGCTTTTGTTATATTGCCCTCCCATGATAATCACGCTGTCATGCTCCTGGTCGATCAGATAGTTCGCCAGCGGCAGATAATTAGTGATGATCTGCACCGGCTTGCCGCACATTTCGCGACCCAGTAGAAAGGCGGTCGATCCGCAGTTGATCACCACGCTTTCACCCGCATTCACAAGCTGGGATGCCGCCTTGGCAATACGAACTTTTTCATCGTGGTTCTGTGCCTGGTGCAGATTCATTGGCGTCCAGCGCGGTCGCTGCTGGGTAATAGCTTCTGCGCCGTTGCGGACTTTCTTGAGTTTGCCGCTTTCGTCGAGTTTGTTGATGTCCCGGCGTGCTGTGGCGGGTGAAATCCCCAGACGCTCAATCACGTTCTCAACGGTAACAAAGCCCAACTGCGCCAGCATATCCAGCAATATTTGATGTCTTTGTGCTTCAGTCATGAGCTATTCCGATACAAATTGATTTGAAAAGATGATATTTGAAATAGCCTGGAAATACTAAAGTAAATGGGAAAAAATGCCGGGATGGCCCGGCATTTTGTGTGGATCACAAGAACGATTTAAACGGTAAATCCGGTTCAATCGTGAAGCAGTCGTCAAAGCCGCGCGGATAGTGATATTCAAAGTTATCTTTGTCCAGCGGCCAGGTGAACTTGCCACCCACCTGCCAGATAAAAGGCTTAAAGCCATACTTCAGCCGATCTTTTTTCATCTCCCAAAGTACGCGGATCTCCTGAGGATCGGCCTGGAAGTTTGACCAGATATCGTGATGGAAAGGGATCACCACTTTTGTATTCAGGGCCTCCGCCATACGCAGCATGTCGGAACTGGTCATTTTGTCCGTAATTCCCCGTGGGTTCTCGCCGTAGGATCCGAGCGCGACGTCGATCTGGTGCTCATTGCCATGCTTTGCATAGTAGTTGGAGTAGTGTGAATCACCGCTGTGATAAAGCGTACCGCCCGGCGTTTTGAACAGATAGTTTACGGCGCGGGCATCCATACCATCCGGCAGCACGCCTGCCGCTTTTTGATCGGCAGGAAGCGTGATCAATGCCGTACGATCAAACGCATCAAGCGCATGAATTTCAATATCTTTCACTTTCACCACATCGCCAGGTTTTACCACGATGCAGCGCTCTTTTGGTACACCCCAACCGATCCACAGATCCACACAAGTCTGCGGTCCAATAAACGGCACGTCGTCGGCACAGTTCTGCATGACGGCTGCTGCAACATTTACGTCGATGTGATCGTTATGATCGTGCGTGGCCAGCACCGCATCGATCTGACGAATGGCAAACGGATCAAGAACAAACGGCGTGGTGCGCAGGTTTGGCTGCAGCTTCTTCACGCCCGCCATGCGTTGCATCTGGTGACCGGTTTTCATCAGCGGGTTACCGTGACTCTGTTTACCCGTACCGCACCAGAAATCGACGCAGACGTTAGTTCCGCCTTCAGACTTTAGCCAAATTCCAGTACAGCCAAGCCACCACATAGCGAAAGTGCCAGGTGCGACCTGTTCCTGCTCGATCTCTTCATTGAGCCAGCTTCCCCACTCCGGGAATGTGCTCAGAATCCATGATTCACGCGTGATGCTTTTTACTTTACTCATCGCAATTACCTTCATGTTTGTTCAAGTTGAATCAAATGATGATTTATTTTGATTGATACTGACATCATTTTATCAAGAAGGCAATGCGCTGATTTTTGGTGTTGAATGGGAAAATGTGAACAAATTACAACGTGACAAGAGGGTTTATATGAAATGTATTTTTGTATTTTATTGTTTTAAATGAATTTATTTTGACGTGTATGAATTTGAAGTAAATCCACTCTGCAAGTAAGAGAATTATTTGCGTACTTCATCACATTTAATCAAATTCAATCTTGTTGTGATTACTTTTGAAAATTAGAGTGAGGGCACAACATCCTGGGCATCTGTAATGAATGTTCAGCAACTTCGTCTACTGGAGATCGTTATGGAGATCCTCTACAACATCTTTACCGTCTTTTTTAATCAGGTCATGACCAATGCACCGTTGCTGTTGGGTATTGTGACCTGCCTCGGCTACATCCTGTTGCGTAAAAGTGTCAGCGTCATTATCAAAGGCACGATCAAAACGATTATCGGTTTTATGTTATTGCAGGCAGGGTCGGGCATTCTGACCAGCACGTTTAAACCGGTGGTGGCGAAGATGTCTGAGGTTTACGGTATCAATGGCGCGATCTCCGATACCTATGCCTCCATGATGGCAACCATCGAACGAATGGGTGATGCCTACAGTTGGGTAGGGTACGCCGTACTGTTAGCGCTGGCGCTGAACATTTGTTACGTACTGCTACGGCGTATTACCGGCATTCGAACCATCATGCTGACTGGGCACATCATGTTCCAGCAGGCGGGGCTGATTGCTGTCTCTTTATACATCTTTGGTTACCCGATGTGGACCACCATCATCTGTACCGCGGTGCTGGTGTCGCTCTACTGGGGCATTACCTCCAATATGATGTACAAACCGACGCAGGAAGTAACTGACGGCTGTGGTTTTTCCATCGGTCACCAGCAGCAGTTCGCCTCCTGGATTGCTTACAAAGTCGCGCCGTATCTGGGTAAGAAAGAGGAGAGCGTAGAAGATCTCAAGCTGCCAGGCTGGCTGAATATCTTCCATGACAACATCGTTTCCACCGCGATTGTGATGACCATCTTTTTCGGGGCGATCCTGCTCTCTTTCGGCATAGATGTGGTTCAGGCGATGGCGGGCAAAACCCACTGGACGGTCTATATCCTGCAAACCGGTTTTTCGTTTGCTGTCGCTATCTTCATCATCACCCAGGGCGTACGTATGTTCGTTGCTGAACTTTCAGAAGCGTTCAACGGTATCTCTCAACGTCTGATCCCCGGCGCGGTGTTGGCTATCGACTGCGCAGCGATTTACAGCTTTGCCCCCAACGCGGTGGTCTGGGGCTTTATGTGGGGCACCATCGGCCAACTGATTGCGGTAGGTATTCTGGTTGCCTGCGGCTCTTCCATCCTGATTATCCCAGGCTTTATCCCGATGTTCTTCTCGAACGCCACTATCGGCGTATTTGCTAACCACTTTGGCGGCTGGCGCGCGGCGCTCAAGATTTGCCTGGTGATGGGGATGATCGAAATCTTCGGCTGCGTCTGGGCGGTTAAGCTCACCGGTATGAGCGCCTGGATGGGCATGGCGGACTGGTCAATTCTGGCACCGCCGATGATGCAAGGCTTTGCCTCCATCGGCATCGTGTTTATGGCCGTCATTATTCTGATTGCACTGGCTTATATGTTTTTCGCAGGACGCACGTTGCGCGCTGAGGAAGACGCAGAAAAACAACTGGCAGAACACTCTGCTTAATAAGGAGTTCCGATTATGACCGTACGTATTCTGGCTGTGTGTGGCAATGGGCAGGGCAGTTCCATGATCATGAAAATGAAAGTGGACCAGTTTTTAACCCAGTCAAATATTGACCATACGGTGAACAGCTGCGCAGTGGGTGAGTACAAAAGTGAACTGAGCGGTGCGGATATCATCATCGCTTCTACGCATATCGCCGGTGAGATTACCGTTTCTGGCAATAAATATGTTGTTGGCGTACGCAACATGCTGTCGCCTGCCGATTTTGGGCCAAAACTGCTGGAAGTGATCAAAGCGCATTTCCCGCAGGACGTGAAGTAAGGGGCGGCATATGAAATTACGTGACTCGCTGGCAGACAATAATTCCATCCTTTTGCAAGCCGAGGCCAGTACCTGGCAGGAAGCGGTAAAGCTTGGTGTGGATCTGTTGGTTAAGGCCGATGTGGTTGAACCACGCTACTACCAGGCCATCCTTGATGGCGTTGAGCAGTTTGGCCCGTACTTTGTGATTGCGCCAGGCCTGGCAATGCCGCACGGCCGTCCGGAGGAAGGGGTTAAGAAAACCGGTTTTGCGCTGGTGACGCTGAAAACGCCGCTGGTGTTTAACCACGAAGATAACGACCCGGTCGATATTCTGATAACGATGGCGGCAGTTGACGCCAACACGCATCAGGAAGTGGGCATCATGCAGATCGTGAATCTCTTTGATGACGAAGCCAATTTTGACCGTTTACGCGCCTGCCGCACCGCGCAGGAAGTGTTGGATTTAATTGATAACGCCACTGCGGCGGCTGTTTAAAAGGATACCAAAATGTCATTACCTATGTTGCAGGTTGCGCTGGATAACCAATCAATGTCTTCCGCGTATGAAACGACGCGTTTGATTGCCGAAGAGGTCGATATCATTGAGGTGGGCACTATTCTTTGCGTGGCAGAGGGCGTGCGCGCCGTACGCGATCTGAAGGCGCTTTACCCGCATAAAATTGTGCTGGCGGACGCCAAAATTGCCGATGCGGGAAAAATCCTCTCCCGAATGTGTTTCGAAGCCAACGCTGACTGGGTCACCGTCATCTGCTGTGCGGATATCAACACCACCAAGGGGGCACTGGAGGTGGCGAAAGAATTTAACGGTGATGTACAGATTGAACTGACGGGTTACTGGACCTGGGAGCAGGCGCAAGAGTGGCGTGACGCGGGCATTGGGCAAGTTGTGTATCACCGCAGCCGTGATGCGCAGGCAGCGGGTGTGGCATGGGGAGAGGCGGATATCAGCGCGATCAAACGCCTGTCCGAGATGGGCTTTAAAGTCACAGTCACCGGCGGTCTGGCGTTGGAAGATCTGCCGCTGTTCCAGGGAATACCGATTCACGTCTTTATTGCCGGTCGCAGCATTCGCGATGCCGCCTCTCCGGTGGAAGCGGCCCGTCAGTTCAAACGTTCTATCGCCCAGCTGTGGGGATAAGGAGCGACTATGTTGTCGAAACAGGTCCCGCTCGGTATTTATGAAAAGGCACTCCCCGGCGGGGAGTGCTGGCTGGAGCGCTTGCAGTTGGCGAAGGAACTGGGCTTTGACTTTGTCGAAATGTCGGTTGATGAAACCGACGCTCGCCTGGCGCGTCTTGACTGGAACCGCGAGCAGCGACTGGCGCTGGTGGCCGCTATCGCCGAGACAGGGATACGGGTACCGTCCATGTGCCTGAGCGCTCATCGTCGTTTCCCGCTTGGCAGTGAAGATGATGCGGTGCGCGAACAGGGGCTGGAGATCATGCGTAAAGCCATTCAGTTTGCGCAGGATATCGGTATTCGCGTTATTCAACTGGCGGGTTACGACGTTTATTACCAGCAGGCCAATAACGAAACGCGTCGTCGGTTTCGCGATGGGCTGAAAGAAAGCGTAGAGATGGCGAGCCGTGCACAGGTGACGCTGGCGATGGAAATCATGGATTATCCACTGATGAATTCGATCAGTAAGGCGCTGGGATACGCTCACTATCTCAACAATCCGTGGTTCCAGTTGTATCCCGATATCGGCAATTTGTCGGCGTGGGACAACGATGTGCAGATGGAGCTGCAGGCGGGAATGGGCCATATCGTTGCCGTACACGTGAAAGATACCAAACCCGGCGTATTCAAAAATGTGCCGTTTGGTGAAGGGGTTGTCGATTTCGAACGTTGTTTTGCGACGCTCAAACAGAGTGGGTATTGCGGGCCATACCTGATTGAGATGTGGAGTGAAACGTCGGACGATCCGGCTCGTGAAGTGGCGAAGGCGCGCGACTGGGTGAAAGCGCGTATGGCCAGCGCCGGTCTGGTGGAGGCGGTGTAATGCAAAAACTCAAACAGCAGGTTTTTGAGGCTAATATGGATCTGCCGCGCTACGGGCTGGTGACGTTTACCTGGGGTAATGTCAGCGCCATCGACCGCGAACGCGGGATGGTGGTGATTAAGCCCAGCGGCGTCGACTACCAGACAATGACAGTGGACGACATGGTGGTTGTGGATCTGCACGGCAACGTGGTGGAAGGACGCTATCGTCCTTCTTCCGATACCGCCACCCATCTGGCGCTGTATCGTCGCTATTCCTCTCTTGGCGGCGTGGTGCATACCCACTCAACCCACGCGACGGCATGGGCGCAGGCAGGTCTGGCAATTCCTGCGCTAGGCACGACGCATGCGGACTACTTCTTTGGTGATATCCCCTGCACCCGGGCGTTAACTGAAGCGGAAGTTCAGGATGAGTATGAGCTGAACACGGGTAAAGTGATTGTTGAAACGCTGGGGGAGGTGGAACCTTTGCATACGCCAGGCGTAGTGGTGTACCAACATGGCCCGTTTGCCTGGGGCAAAGACGCTCATGACGCGGTACATAACGCGGTGGTGATGGAAGAGGTGGCAAAAATGGCATGGATTGCGCGTGGCATTAATCCGGCACTCAGCGCTATCGACAGTTATCTGATGAATAAGCACTTCATGCGTAAGCACGGCCCAAATGCCTATTACGGGCAGAAGTAGGAAAAAACGTTCCGGAGCCAACTCTTCATGGGGATGAGATCGGTCTGGCTTCGGGATTGTTTTGCAAAAAAAGCCCCCAGTGAAGGGGGCAAGTCAAACTGTGGCAATGTTCTCGTTGGTTATTTCTGGTGTTAACGATAAATATCTGCACTGGCGTGCATATTTCCGTTACTACCGGGTTCCCTGGTGAGGATCACGTGGTAGTAGGTTGCGCCTTGCGCATCGGTCTCTTCATTCAGGGCCTGAGTGGCTTCACTTTCAGTGGCGAAGTTATGATTTATGTAAATGACGCCTAAGCTCTGCACATCATCCATGTTCCTGGCCTGATGGTTATCAATTTTGATGGCTGCCGTTGCATTTGCACTGAGCAAAAGCACAGCCAGAAGGGTCAAAACACGGGCTCGCATATGTACCTCCTCGACTGCGGTCTCTGGTTGCCTCTCTCCTGTGAGTGATTAACTTCTGATGTAATTTTAACCGCTACCAGCGCAGTCGATAGCGACCATTTCTGATGCAGTTGTTCAAAAAATTACCGCATAACCATCTTTTCTTTAATTAACAGTCTGCTGGTGGATACCGCTGCGGTGAAAAAATACCTGCCTTTCGCGCATAAGCTCTTACCAAATAGTCAATTTAATCGGGTGAGTACGCCGTTTATAGTGAGCCGGATAATTAATATAACTTTATGATAATAAGGCAAAAACTTATGGATACTTCATTCATGGATTTCAGCTATTTCGTGGTTATGTTTATGGTCGCGCTGGTGGCTGGCTTTATTAACGTGGTGTCGGGTGGTGGTGGATTTCTCTCTATTGGCGCACTCTTAATTTCTGGTTTACCCCCGGCTAATGCGCTGGCAACCAATAAAATTCAGGCTCTGGGTAGCTCGCTGACCTCCGGAATTTACTTTTTACGCCGAGGACATATCAACGTGCAGGAGCACAAGTATGTGTTTTTATCTGCCTTTATCGGTTCTGCGCTGGGAACGACGCTTATCCAGTTCATTGAACCGGAACTGCTGAAGAAACTGCTCCCAATCCTGATTATCGCAGTCGCCATTTACTTTATTTTTGCGCCAAACCTTAGCGAACCGAAAAGAAAGCAGCAGGTATCCCTGTTTCTCTTCTCGTTGATCGGTGGGGGATGTATTGGTTTTTATGATGGCTTTCTCGGTGCTGGGGCAGGTTCCTTTTATACCCTCAGCTATATTCTGCTGTGGGGATACAGTATTGATAAAGCGCAAATCCACTCGAATTTTATTAACCTGGCGTCGAACATCGCCTCGATTTTGTTCTTCATTTTCGGCGGTAAAATGATCTGGTCGCTGGGTTTGGTGATGTTTGCAGGGCAATCCCTTGGCGCACGTCTTGGTGCGACAGTCGTACTGACGCGCGGTAAGAAAGTCATCCGACCCATGATTGTCATTGTCTCCATTTGTATCAGCATCAAAATGCTGCTGGATATGTATTAATGGCGACATGATAAATAATCGTACAAGCACCTTGAGTTTACCTGCTGACCCCAGTATTATGACGCGTCATTTTTCAGCCGACCTTTAACACGTTCCTTGCCTCCATGGGCCTCGGCTGACCCAGACAGGAGGCTGAATAATCCGTAAGGAGCAATTCGATGCGTCATTACGAAATCGTTTTTATGGTCCATCCTGACCAGAGCGAACAGGTTCCGGGTATGATCGAACGCTACACTGCTGCCATCACTGGTGCAGAAGGCACGATCCACCGTCTGGAAGACTGGGGCCGCCGTCAGCTGGCTTACCCGATCAACAAACTGCACAAAGCTCACTACGTTCTGATGAACGTTGAAGCGCCGCAGGAAGTGATCGATGAGCTGGAAACTACCTTCCGCTTCAACGATGCCGTTATCCGCAGCATGGTTATGCGTACTAAACACGCTGTTACCGAAGCATCTCCGATGGTTAAAGCGAAAGACGAGCGTCGTGAACGTCGCGATGATTTCGCTAACGAAACCGCAGATGATGCTGAAGCTGGGGATTCTGAAGAGTAATTTCTGATGACCAACCGTCTGGCGTTGTCCGGCACTGTGTGCAGGGCCCCCCTTCGAAAGGTCAGTCCATCAGGAATTCCTCATTGCCAGTTCGTGCTTGAGCATCGTTCTGTGCAGGAGGAAGCCGGGTTTCACCGGCAGGCGTGGTGCCAAATGCCCGTTATTATTAGCGGACACGAAAACCAGGCCATTACTCACAGTATAACGGTCGGTAGCGCAGTGACCGTTCAGGGGTTCATCTCTTGCCACAAGGCAAAGAACGGCCTGAGCAAAATGGTTCTGCATGCCGAGCAGATTGAATTGATAGATTCTGGAGACTAGCCATATGGCACGTTATTTCCGTCGTCGCAAGTTCTGCCGTTTCACCGCGGAAGGCGTTCAAGAGATCGACTATAAAGATATCGCTACGCTGAAAAACTACATCACCGAAAGCGGTAAGATTGTCCCAAGCCGTATCACCGGTACCCGTGCAAAATACCAGCGTCAGCTGGCTCGCGCTATCAAACGCGCTCGCTACCTGTCCCTGCTGCCGTACACTGATCGTCATCAGTAATCGGTCACGGTCCATTAATACGACTTTGAGAGGATAAGGTAATGCAAGTTATTCTGCTTGATAAAGTAGCAAACCTGGGTAGCCTGGGTGATCAGGTTAACGTTAAAGCGGGCTATGCTCGTAACTTCCTGGTACCACAGGGTAAAGCTGTTCCTGCTACCAAGAAAAACGTTGAATTTTTCGAAGCGCGTCGCGCTGAGCTGGAAGCTAAACTGGCTGACGTTCTGTCCGCTGCTGAAGCTCGTGCTGAGAAAATCAACGCACTGGAAACCGTAACCATCGCGTCTAAAGCTGGCGACGAAGGTAAACTGTTCGGTTCCATCGGTACTCGCGACATCGCTGACGCTGTAACTGCAGCTGGCGTTGAAGTAGCTAAGAGCGAAGTTCGTCTGCCGAACGGTGTTCTGCGTACCACTGGCGAGCACGAAGTGAGCTTCCAGGTTCACAGCGAAGTGTTTGCTAAGCTGACTGTAAACGTAGTTGCAGAATAAGTTTTTATTCTGATGACCGCGTAAAAGCGCCGGCCCTGTGCCGGCGTTTTGCTTTTCTGTTCCCCCGCTTTTCTCTCTGGCTATTCTTTATCCTTTTCGGGATAATCACAAAAATAAAACATTATTTCAAAGTGGTGATGGAATGGAACCAACGCACCAACCTCTGTTTGCGCGTAAAAATGTTGTCTACCTGAGCGCAGCGTTCTGCTGTCTGTTGTGGGGGAGCGCCTATCCGGCGATCAAAAGCGGATATGAGATCTTCCAGATTGCCACGGATGACATTCCCTCAAAGATTGTCTTTGCCGGATATCGCTTTCTGTTTGCGGGATTATTGCTGCTACTGCTGGCGGTAGCGCAGCGTAAACCGATTGGCCGGTTAAGTCCGCGTCAGTACGGCCAACTCACGCTGTTGGGGCTAACGCAAACCTCGCTGCAATACATCTTCTTCTACATTGGCCTGGCGTTCACGACGGGAGTGAAAGGGTCCATCATGAATGCGACCGGGACCTTCTTCAGCGTGCTGCTGGCCCATTTTATCTACCATAATGACAAACTGAGCTACAACAAAGCGCTGGGCTGTATTCTCGGCTTTGCCGGGGTGATGGTAGTGAACTTTAGCAGCGGACTGGATTTTAGCTTCAGCCTGTTAGGAGACGGCTCAGTAGTGATGGCGGCCTTTATTCTCTCTGCTGCCACGCTATATGGAAAACGTATTTCTCAGACGGTGGACCCGACGGTAATGACAGGGTACCAGTTGGGCGGTGGCGGCCTGGCGTTGGTTATCGGCGGCTACGCTTTTGGCGGCACGCTAACCGTACACGGTGCGTCTTCGGTGGCGATTCTCGGCTACCTGACGTTACTCTCTTCGGTCGCTTTCGCCTTGTGGAGTATTCTGCTCAAGCATAATCGCGTGGGGATGATTGCGCCGTTTAACTTCCTGATCCCGGTTTCGGGTGCAGTGCTGTCGGCAATATTCCTCGGTGAAAACATTCTCGAATGGAAATATGCGGTAGCGCTGGTGCTGGTGTGTTCGGGGATCTGGTGGGTGAACAAGGTGAAACGCTGACGTTTCACCTTGATGCCTGATGGCGCTATCTCTTATCAGGCTTGGAATCGCGGGGTCACAGTGCTTAACGGGCGCGGATAAAACTGCCGTTAGGCTGGCGGGTAAACAGTACCTGCTGACCATTCCCGGTATCAATGGTTAATCCCGTCACCACGCCATTGGCATTCTGCCTGATCTGTATCATCTGACCGTCTTTCAGATTGCTCAGTGGTTTTCCGGCGCCTTCAACCTGTGCCATCGCATACACATCGGTTGGCGGGAGGTTATGGTCACGGAATACCTGCGCCAGCGTTTTACCTGAGTCTACGCGGTAGGAGCGCCACTGCTGGTCAATTCCGCTATCCTGTTGGAAAGGTTGTGTCTGCGGCTGAGATTGCTGGACCTGAGGTTGTGCATCAGGTTCTCCTTCCTGGATTGGCTCTGGCGCAACCGGAGCGACCTGGCCGGGATCATTTTGCGGCGGGACAAGCTGTGCCTGCAGCTGAGCCTCGGTCGGTGGCTGCGACTGTGACTGTAAATCCAGCTGGGCAGTACGCGTCACCACAGGGGTATCGCTGGTGTCACTGGAAGGGAGCAGGAAACCTATCACCAACACAATAGCAGCAATAATAATGCCGCGGCGGTGCATAGGCGGTAGCGGGTCCATAATGCGAAAATTGTCCGGTGCATGCCAGATTTTCGCCAGGGTTGGTTTTAATTCAAAGCGCCCGGGCATGGCTTTCCTCCTGCTCCGCGTCTCGTTCCTCGATCATAGAGTATAGATGGCTAACGCTATGATGTTCGTCATATTACCCGCTTTCGTGACGTCAACGCGGGATATTCCTATTGTTTATGTTTCCTCGCGATTTGTCATCTGTTCCCGAGACAAAGTTTTACCGGATGCGGCATGGCTGATATGCTGCCCGCTACTTTACATCCGATGAAAGGAAATATGATGGCTAACCCGACTTTTGACACTATCGAAGCGCAAGCAAGCTACGGCATTGGTTTGCAGGTAGGACAACAGCTGAGCGAATCCGGACTGGAAGGACTGTTGCCTGAAGCGCTGGTAGCGGGTATCGCTGACGCGCTGGAAGGTAAGCACCCGGCAGTGCCGGTTGATGTTGTGCATCGCGCACTGCGTGAAATCCACGAACGTGCTGATGCAGTTCGTCGCGAGCGTTTCCAGGCTATGGCGGCTGATGGCGTCAAATATCTGGAAGAAAACCGTGAGAAAGACGGTGTGAACAGCACTGAATCTGGTTTGCAGTTCCGTGTTCTGACCCAGGGTGAAGGTGCTATTCCGGCACGTACTGACCGCGTTCGCGTGCACTACACCGGTAAGCTGATCGACGGTACCGTGTTTGACAGCTCTGTCGCACGTGGCGAACCGGCTGAATTCCCGGTTAACGGCGTAATCCCAGGCTGGATTGAAGCGCTGACCCTGATGCCGGTAGGTTCCAAATGGGAACTGACTATTCCTCAGGAACTGGCTTACGGCGAGCGTGGCGCTGGCGCGTCCATTCCTCCGTTCAGCACGCTGGTGTTCGAAGTTGAGCTGCTTGAGATCCTGTAAGCAGTGACTTCTGTTCCCCCCGAGGCCGGGGGGAGCAAAAAAATAGCGTGAAAAGCTATAGTTACGTCGTTGTCGATATTTTATCTTGCAAATGCCCCATCAGCATGTATTTTTGTGAGCTGATTCGCGCTATCAGAGTGATATGACACTCACTTTAAACATTAAATTAACATTATATCTAAATCTTAGTATTCATCCCGCCAATTCTTACCTAATATCGATGAGTCCTGATAACAGGATCGTCGTATCATAGACACACTAAAGGCCGTAGAGCCTGAACAACACAGACAGGTACAGGAAGAAAAAACATGGTAGATCAGGTAAAAGTCGACACCGCTGAAGAGGCGTCGTCTGAACAGTCGCTACGGCGCAATCTCACAAACCGTCATATTCAACTTATTGCTATTGGTGGCGCTATCGGTACTGGCCTGTTTATGGGCTCCGGTAAAACCATCAGTCTCGCCGGACCGTCGATCATCTTTGTGTATATGATCATCGGTTTTATGCTGTTTTTCGTGATGCGCGCAATGGGTGAATTGCTGCTCTCGAATCTGGAGTACAAATCGTTTAGTGATTTCGCCTCCGACCTGCTCGGGCCATGGGCCGGGTATTTTACCGGCTGGACCTACTGGTTCTGCTGGGTTGTTACCGGGATGGCAGACGTGGTCGCGATTACCGCGTATGCGCAATTCTGGTTCCCCGAACTGTCAGACTGGGTCGCCTCGCTGGCGGTGATTGTGCTGCTGCTGAGCCTCAACCTCGCCACCGTAAAAATGTTCGGTGAGATGGAGTTCTGGTTTGCGATGATCAAAATCGTTGCCATCATCGGCCTGATTGTCGTCGGTCTGGTGATGGTGCTGACGCACTTCCAGTCGCCAACCGGCGTTCAGGCATCGTTCACGCACTTGTGGAATGACGGTGGCTGGTTCCCGAAAGGTCTGAGTGGCTTCTTTGCCGGTTTCCAGATAGCCGTGTTTGCGTTTGTGGGTATTGAGCTGGTGGGTACGACCGCAGCGGAAACCAAGGATCCGGAGAAATCTCTGCCGCGCGCCATTAACTCGATTCCAATCCGTATCATCATGTTCTACGTGTTCGCGCTGATCGTGATTATGTCCGTTACGCCGTGGAGCTCGGTAGTGCCAACCAAGAGCCCATTCGTTGAACTGTTTGTGTTGGTTGGTCTGCCTGCTGCGGCGAGCCTGATCAACTTTGTGGTGCTGACTTCAGCTGCCTCTTCTGCAAACAGCGGCGTGTTCTCTACCAGCCGTATGCTGTTCGGTCTGGCGCAGGAAGGCGTTGCGCCTAAAGCGTTTGCCAAGCTGTCTAAACGCGCAGTTCCGGCGAAGGGTTTAACCTTCTCCTGTATCTGTCTGCTGGGCGGCGTGGTGATGCTGTACGTGAACCCGAGCGTGATTGGCGCCTTCACCATGATCACCACCGTATCGGCGATTCTGTTCATGTTCGTCTGGACCATCATTCTTTGCTCGTACCTGGTGTACCGCAAGCAGCGTCCTCACCTGCATGAAAAATCAATCTACAAGATGCCGTTAGGCAAGCTGATGTGCTGGGTATGTATGGCGTTTTTCGTCTTCGTACTGGTACTGCTGACGCTGGAAGATGATACCCGTCAGGCGCTGATCGTCACGCCGCTGTGGTTCATCGCGCTGGGTCTGGGCTGGTTGTTTATCGGTAAGAAACGTATGGCAGGCGTGCGTTAATCGCTAAGCAGTGAGATGTTGGCCGGATAAGGCGTTTACGCCGCATCCGGCACTATGCTGGCGGGATTGCCTGATGCGGCTTCACCTTATCAGGCCTACGTTCGAAGTCGTTGTAGGCCCGGTAAGCGCTAGCGCCACCGGGCTTTTTTATTCACCTGCGAGGGCACGCGGGAACAACACATTGTTTTCCAGGCTGATGTGTTCCATCAGGTCGTCAATCATCTCGTTAATGCCGTTATACATGGCTTTCCAGGTGGTGCAGGCCTCTGGTGGCGGCGTTACGTTATGGGTGATGTGTTTGATCACTTCTACCAGTTCACCCGCATCGTCATGTTCGCTTTCCATCACGCTGATTGGCCCCATCGCCTGGCTACCCATGCCCTGTTTAATCATCGGGAACAGGATCTGCTCTTCCTTCATCATGTGGCTGGACAGCTCTTCATGCAGCATGGTCAGGTTTTTCGCCAGACCGCGCGGTACGTTCGGTTTGTCTGCGTGAACGCGTTCAACTTTAGTAGCCTGCAGGATCAGCTCCGGCAGCTGTTCGCGGTGTCTGTCGTGATAACGCACGATGATATGGTCGATGATTTCAGCCAGAGCCACGGTACGCCAGTCTTTCTCCAGCGGCTGTTCAGCCAGCTGCGCGAGCTGCGCCTCAATAACGTCTAAATCCAGCTCTTTACGCGCGGCAGCGCGTGCCAGCGTTTGCTTACCGCCGCAGCAGTAATCCATATCGTATTTACGAAACAGGGCCGAAGCGCGAGGAATAGAGAGCGCCAGTTCACCTAAAGGTTGATCGCGATAAGACATTGCCGTTACCTCATTCTCAATAATATAAGATGTATTTTAAATGCAACTTATGGCGAAGGATATAACCCTTTCGGGGTGGGGTGTTTTGTGATGGGCGTCACGAAAATTTCTTATCTCGTTAAGATGCTGAATCTTATTGGAAAGGAGAAGTACGGCGAAAAAAGCCGCACGACAGGATTAAATAAGCGCACGCCGCTGCCGATAGTTAGACCTCAGACAATACCTGCATAATAAAAGGCTACAGATGTTCAAACGAATCAAAGTGATAACCTTACTTATCACCGTGTTACTCGCGCTGGGCGCAATGCAGCTCATCTCCGCGGGCGTCTTTATTGGCGCACTCAATAACGATAAGCAGAACTTTAACGTGTCTCAACTTTCCAGCCAGAACGTGGCCGAGTTTACCGATGCGTGGATTAGCCTGAACCAGGCTCGCGTCACGCTCAACCGGGGCATGCTGCGTTTACAGGGAACGATGGCCAGCGAGATTAACGGCGGTCAATTGAAGGAGCTGGTGAACACGGCAAATCGCCTGTTGGCCGAATCGAAAGAGCATTACGATAAATACTACGCTCTGCCGGAAACGCCGGGGCTGGATGAGCATCTGGCCGATCGACTGGAAGAGCAGTACGGCATCTATTCTGCGACGCTGGCAAAAATGAACGCGCTGCTGGCTGAAGGAAAGCTGGAAGAGATGTTCAAGCAGAATGCCGAGCAAAAGCAAACGGCCATGCAGGACGTTTATCGGGAATGGCGTAGCGCGCAAACGGCGCTGGCCGCTGCCGGAGTGCAGGACAATGAGAGTGATTACCAGAAGATAATCTGGCTGCTGTCCGCGGTGATGCTGATTGTCGTCACCGTGATTATCGCCAGTTGGCTGGCGATGCAGCGAGTGCTGCTCAAGCCGCTCCACGAGGTGATGGGACATATTCGCTACATTGCCGCAGGCGATTTGACGCACCCCATCAGCGCCGATGGCAGCAATGAAATGGCGCTGCTGGCAAGTAACGTCCGTGACATGCAGCAGGCGCTGGCGAATACGGTCAGCGTGGTGCGTGACGGGGCCGATACCATCTATACCGGTGCGGGTGAAATCGCCGCAGGCAGTAACGATCTCTCTTCACGTACCGAGCAGCAGGCCGCCTCTCTGGAAGAGACCGCAGCCAGCATGGAACAACTTACCGCAACCGTGAGACAGAACGCAGATAACGCGCGTCAGGCGACCAGTCTGGCAAAAAATGCTTCACAGACGGCGCAAAAAGGCGGAACCGTGGTTGATGGTGTGGTGCGTACGATGGATGAAATCGCCACCAGTTCCAGCAAAATCGCGCAAATTACCAATGTTATCGACGGCATTGCCTTCCAGACCAATATTCTGGCACTGAACGCGGCGGTTGAAGCGGCGCGTGCGGGCGAGCAGGGGCGCGGATTTGCCGTGGTCGCAGGCGAGGTTCGGACGCTGGCGCAGCGTAGCGCTCAGGCGGCGAAGGAGATCAAAGCGCTGATAGATGACTCAGGGAATCGGGTCAATGCCGGTACGGCGCTGGTGCATGAAGCGGGCGAAACGATGGCGGAAATAGTTAGCGCTGTGACCCGCGTGACCGACATCATGGGGGAGATTGCCTCAGCTTCTGATGAACAAAGTCGGGGTATCGATCAGGTAGGCCAGGCGGTTGCCGAAATGGATCGCGTCACGCAGCAAAACGCCTCGCTGGTAGAAGAGTCCGCTTCCGCCGCTGCCGCGCTTGAAGAGCAGGCCGCGCGGTTGAACCAGACGGTAGCGGTGTTTAAAGTGTCTCGCCGGATGGCAGCGTAAACGCCTTATCCGGCCTACATGAGATCGTACAGTCCTTGTAGGCCGGATAAGCAGTGCCATCCGGCACATTATGATTGTGAAACCACCACGACGCTCGGTTTCTGCGGCTTGGCTCTGACTGCTATCACCACCCCAACCATCAGTAGCGCAATACCGCTAACCGTCAGCAGAGGTGGAAATTCCTGACGCAGAATAAAGGTGTACAACAAACCGGCCAGCGTTTCGAAGACAATCAACGGGCCGAGGATCACCGTCGGCAATTTTTGGCTGGCGACGTTCCAGCACAGTGCGCCAACCCACGAACACAATACCGCAATGGCTATCATCAGACCGATAAACACGCCCGGACGCGGACCGAAGGGTAGAGCGAAGTCCGGTGTTTGCCCGTTCAGCCACAGGCAGGCGGCAATGTAACCGAGCAGAGAAACGGGCAACGTTACCAGAGCCTGGGCCGTCGCCCACATCATCGGGTGCTTATCGGGATTCTCGCGCAGCCAGCGGGCATTACGCAGCGCGTACCATGCCCAACACACCACCGAGACAAGCGCCAGCGCGATGCCGGAACCATAACGCCAGCCACTAAAGTCTGGTAACCCCTGATTCAGCTCCGAGATATTCACGCACAGCAGTCCTATACCAATCAATACCAGCGCAGGCGACAGACGCCACCATGATAATTTGCCGTCACGCTGGCTGTAGAGCAGGTTAGCGAAGACCGGGATCACCACCGGCAATGTACCAATAATCATCGTGGAGACCGGTGCGCCGGTGCGCTGGATGGCGCTTGCCAGGCAAACGTAATAAATCAGATTCCCCATCATTGTTAGCGTCAGCGCAGTTACCCAGTCTTTCCGCACGAGTTGACGCAGGCGCGCACGTCCCAGCCAGGCAATCGGCAATGCGATCAGCCCCAGCGCCAGATAACGCCCCATCGACTGCAATACCGCCGGGTATTCCGGTACGATCAGCGGTCCAACAAAAATTAATCCCCACATCAGCCCGGCCAACAGGGCATACAACACACCGCTAATCATTTTTGACATCCACATCGTTTAACAATGAGTCGAGTGTAAGCAGGAAAAATGCTGCCGTATTGTATGAGATTGCTGATCAACGCCGGACGACTTGTTTCTGATAACGCACCGGCGTAATGCCGTAGCGATGGGTAAACGCGCGGGTGAGATGCGACTGGTCGGTGAGGCCGGTTGCGGCGGCGACCTCTGCGGCGGGCATACCGTAAGTGAGAAAACCTTTGGCTCGCCACAGCCGGATCGCCATCAGCATCTGGTGCGGCGTGACGTGGAAATGAGACTTAAACTGGCGCTGAAAATGCCAGGGACTCAGCGATGCAACCCGCGCCAGCTCGTCGAGCGTGACCGGATGCATATAATTATCGTGCAGATACTCACGTACCCGTTCAAAGCGATGCGCCCCCTCCGTTAATACTGGCGCATGGCGGGCCAGCGGCTGGAACGTGTCGATCAGATCGAGTAGGAGTCCTTTTTGCGCCAGCGGATCCTCCGTGTTCCACAGGCCGTGGATCAGCGAGCAGATCTGGCGCGAGCGCAGCGGATCGTGACGCGTTACGTCATGAAACCACCAGTGGCGGATCCCGGTGACCTCTTCCAGAAGGTCGGGTTCAAGGTAAATCATCCGATAGCGCCAGCCGTCGGCGGTTTCGGCTTCGCCGGTATGCAGCTCATCGGGATTCATGGTGACGACGGAATGGGCGGGGGCAACATACTGCGTGCCGCGATAACGAAAACGTTCGGCTCCGGCTTCTATCGCGCCAATGCCAAACGCTTCATGGGTGTGCGGCTCGAAAGCGTAACGCGAGATGTGTGCATGATACAGCTCAACGCCCGGCACCTGCGCCAGATGGCGAAAGCGGGCGCTGTCTTTCTCATCAATAAACTGCTCAGGTACACCTTGCACGTTTTCTCTCCCCACGCATCATCCTGTCATTATCAGAGAGGATGCGCGGGGATGCCACCACAATTAACTAATTTTTAACACTTACACGATGCCTTTGACGCTGTCAGCCAACGAGGTGGTCGGGCGACCAATCAGTTTGCTCAGCGTATGGCTGTCGTCGAACAGACCACCTTTGGAGGCGCCAGTGTCTGAGTCAGCCAGCATGTCCGCCAGCCCGGCAGGCAGGCCTACACCTTTTAGCGCGGCGGCAAAATCTGCTTCGCTCAGGTTCTGATACACCACTTTTTTACCACTCTGTTTTGCCAGCTCGGCAGCCAACTGGCTCAGGGTCCAGCCTGCGTCGCCCGCCAGTTCATAAGTTTTACCGGCGTGACCGTCTTCACTGATGACGCGCGCGGCGGCAGCGGCATAGTCGGCGCGGGTCGCTGAGGCAATTTTGCCTTCACCTGCAGCCCCGATAAACACGCCGTGTTCCAGTGCAGCCGGTGCGCTGGCGAGATAGTTTTCGGTGTACCAGCCGTTACGCAGCAGCGCGTAGGCGATACCGGATTCAGCCAGCATCTTCTCGGTTGCCACATGCTCATCAGCCAGCCCCAGCGGGGAGGTGTCGGCGTGCAGCAGGCTGGTGTAGGCGATGAATTTCACGTGCGCGGCTTTCGCTGCGTTGATCACGTTGCGATGCTGCGGGGCGCGTTGTCCCACTTCGCTGGAGGAGATTAGCAGTAGCTTGTCGATACCCTGTAAGGCAGTTGTAAAGGCGGCTTCATCGCTGTAATCCGCCTGACGAACGGTAATGCCCTGCTGGCTAAGCGCCGTCGCTTTAGCGGGATTACGCACAATTGCCACAATCTGGCTGGCAGGAACGGTTTTCAGCAGAGATTCAATAACGTGTTGGCCCAGTTGGCCGGTGGCGCCGGTAATTGCGATCATGGAGTGACTCCTTGGTATTGGTCTTGTGTTTAATCACGCTAACACCTAAACTTACTTTTAGTAAGTACGCACAAAAAGGTTAGTATGAAAATGACAGCTTCGACGCTCTCTCAGCAGTTACGCGATGGCAACTTATTTGCCGAACAGTGTCCCTCCCGTGAGGTGTTAAAACACGTCACCAGCCGCTGGGGCGTGTTGATTCTGGTGGCGCTGCGCGACGGTACGCACCGTTTCAGCGATTTGCGCCGTAAGATGGGCGGGGTCAGTGAAAAGATGCTGGCGCAATCCCTGCAAGCGTTAGAGCATGACGGGTTTATCAATCGGGTGTCGTATCCGGTGGTGCCGCCGCACGTGGAGTATAGCCTGACGCCGCTGGGTGAGCAGGTGAGCGATAAAGTCGCCGCGCTGGCGGACTGGATAGAACTGAATTTGCCGCAGGTTTTAGCGCAGCGGGACGAACGGGCTGCGTAGTTTTGTAGGCCGGATAAGACGCTATTGCGCCGCATCCGGCACGAAAATTACTTACTTAAATCCAGCTGATAAATAGCAAAACCGATGTCATCGGTCGCGACTTTCTTCAGCGGATACTGGCCTTTCTCTTTAATAAATGCCGCGGCTTTATCAGACGGTGATGTTTCAAAGCGAATATCCAGTGGTGTATCGCTATGAATTGGCGCCAGACGCCAGTTGTTATCTGCCGCCGGGTGAATTTCACCGGCACGCTTCGTCTCAGCACCAATCCAGGCCGCCAGCACCGAGCGGTTTTCATCCGGAGAAGCAAACGCGATGTGGCTGTCGCCGGTTCCGGCAAACTTACCGCCGTAGGCGCGGTAGTTGTTGGTCGCGACGAGGAAGGTGGCATTCGGATCGATTGGTTTGCCGTTAAAGGTCAGATTTTTAATACGTTCCGCTTTCGGGTTAATGGTCTGACATTCACCGTCGTAGCGAGCAGGTTGTGAAACATCAATCTGATAATTCACGCCGTCAATCACGTCGAAATTATAGGTACGGAAGCCATCCCAGTTAATCAACGACTGTGGTTTGCTACTGTGGATATCAATCTGATTGAACTGCCCGGCGGAACATTCCAGCCACTCTTTCACCTCTTTGCCACTGGCTTTCACTACCACCAGAGTGTTGGGATAGAGATACAAATCAGCGGCGTTACGGAAGGTTAACTGACCTTTTTCGACTTCTACGAAGCTTGCCGGATCGTTCTTGCGTCCACCGACCTTAAACGGCGCGGCGGCGGAAAGTACCGGCAGTTTTGCCAGATCCGGATCGCCCTGAATAAAGTGTTCCACATAGGCTTTCTGCGCGTTGTTCACCACCTGTACGGTCGGGTCATCCTGTACCAGCGCCAGATAGCTGTACATGTTGTCGGCGGATTTACCGATCGGTTTGCTGACAAACTCACGCGTGGCGTCGTGATCGGCTTTCAGGATCTCAACGATTTTTTTGTCTTCTGCTGCCAGTGATTTTTTGGCTGCGGCGTCATAGATCGGGCGAGCCTCGGCTTTCGCCTGAGTGACCTGCCATTTACCGCTGTCGTTATTCAGCACTAAATCCACCACGCCCAGGTGATCGCCCCACATACCCGGCATCACCGCAGGAACCCCATTCAGCGTACCTTTTGTGATATCTGCGCCTTTTATATTGGCAAAGTCTTTACCTGGGAAGACGGCGTGAGCGTGACCAAACATAATGGCATCCACGCCCGGTACTTCGCTGAGGTAATAAACGGAGTTTTCCGCCATCGTTTGATATGGGTCGGCAGAAAGCCCGGAGTGAGCAACCACCACCACGACATCGGCGCCTTTTTCTCTCATTTCCGGAACGTATTTGCGTGCAGTTTCCGTAATGTCGTTCACCGTGACTTTGCCGCTGAGGTTGGCTTTATCCCAGGTCATAATCTGCGGTGGCACAAAGCCGATATAGCCAATCTTCAGCGTCTGCTTGTTCCCTTCCTTGTCGACCACCTCAGTGTCTTTGATCAAGTAAGGCGTAAACAGCGGCTTTTTGGTCTTCACGTCGATGATATTAGCGTTAACGTAAGGGAACTTCGCTCCGGCCAGCGCGTTGTGCAGATACTCCAGACCGTAGTTGAATTCATGGTTGCCGAGGTTACCCACCGCGTAATCTAGGGTATTCAGCGCCTTATATACCGGGTGAGTTTCGCCCGCTTTCAGCCCCTTGGCCGCCATGTAATCCCCGAGCGGGCTGCCCTGAATCAGATCGCCATTATCAACCAGCACGCTGTTTTTGACTTCACCACGCGCAGCGTTGATCAGACTTGCCGTACGTACCAGACCGAATTTTTCAGTCGGTGTATCTTTGTAATAATCGAAATCCATCATATTGCTATGCAAATCAGTGGTTTCCATTATACGCAGATCGACGGTCGCGGCATTGACGCTGGCTGCAATCAGCGTTGCCAGAAGCGTTGCACTAAACTTAATCATCAGGGGGCATCCTTTTAAGATCTAAGCCACAAAAGAAAATGTATATAAATCTTCTTGCTTACAGAACTGTGAATCATGACATGAATATAGCGTTTAAAACCGCAGACGCTATCACAGTTGGCGGATCCCCTGACGATCGGGTATAAGTAAAACAACGAGTTAACACCACTGACAGAAACGAGGTGGAGAATGCTAGAACATGTATGCCAGCTTGCACGGAACGCGGGCGATGCCATTATGCAGGTCTACAATGGAATCAAACCGATGGAGATTACCAGCAAGCAGGATGATTCTCCGGTCACGGCGGCAGATATCGCCGCGCATACGGTGATCCTCGAAGGATTACTGGCGCTGACGCCGGATATTCCGGTTCTGTCTGAAGAGGCGCCTCCTGGCTGGGATGTTCGCCAGCATTGGCAGCGCTACTGGCTGGTAGACCCGCTGGACGGGACCAAAGAGTTCATTAAGCGTAACGGTGAATTTACCGTCAATATTGCGCTGATCGAGAAAGGAAAGCCGGTTCTGGGCGTGGTTTACGCGCCGGTAATGAAAGTGATGTACAGCGCAGCAGAAGGTAAAGCGTGGAAAGAAGAGTGCGGCGTACGCAAACAAATTCAGGTTCGTGACGCGCGTCCGCCGCTGGTGGTCATTAGCCGCTCGCATGCCGACAATGAGTTAAAAGAATATCTGCAACAGTTGGGTGAGCACCAGACCACGTCGATTGGCTCATCGCTGAAGTTCTGCCTGGTGGCGGAAGGGCACGCACAGCTGTATCCGCGTTTTGGGCCAACCAACGTGTGGGACACCGCCGCTGGCCATGCCGTTGCCGCCGCAGCCGGAGCGCACGTTCACGACTGGCAGGGGAAACCTCTGGATTACACCCCACGTGAATCGTTCCTCAACCCCGGCTTCCGCGTCTCTATTTACTGAGTAATTTGTGCAGCAGGGCAATTACCTGCTGCACCTCTTCCTGCGTTAATGCGCCATCTTTTGCCCACTGCACGCGTCCGTCCTTGTCGAGTACGACGATAGCGGAGCTCTCTTCATCCAGTTGCCAGGCTTTACGCGCAATGCCATTGCTGTCGACAATGAATTGCGACCACGGGTAGAGCTTCTTATTGCTCTCCAGACTGCTGCGCACAAACATACCGGAGCCGGGAATGGCGTCATCCGTGTTGACAATAGTGGTGGTCTGGTATTTGTCGTGCGGCAGGTTGGCGGCTTTGATTGCCTCGATCAGCGTCGCATTTTTCTCTTTGGCGGAGGTGCGTCCGGCAATGTGTTGCACAATTCGCACTTTGCCTGGCAACTGCGCGCTATTCCAGCTTTTGTAGCTAAACTTATCGTTATCGAGAATCAGTTCGCCGCGATCGGCGATCCCCACCGGCGGTACGCGCTGGTCAGTCTCAAACTTATGTGCGGAGGCAATCATCGGCAGTAGCAGGCACGACAGCGCCAGCAGTTTTCGTAAGGTCATAGGTTTTCCTTCTTTCTTTTATTTTGCAGGTGATCCGACCACTTGGGTCTGGAATTTAATCATATGTGCGAATGATGCTTTTTCCCGCAAGCGCGATGCCAGTTTGCGGACGGGCGCACAAATCCTGCGAAAAATGAAGGCTTATACTGAAGACAGCGAAGCGTTGAAAAGATAATTCTGAATAATTGTAACTTGAAGGTAAATAAACTTATACACGCTGGAAACATCAACGAGATAGTCTATAGTCATAGGGCATTAAAATTTGCGCCTGAGGATTGTCGGACCGATTGTGGTACCGCAAAGGCGTAATGCTCAGCAGGAGACAACAATGAAAATTTTCCAACGATACAACCCGCTGCAGGTGGCGAAGTACGTGAAGATCCTGTTTCGTGGACGGTTATATATCAAGGATGTAGGCGCTTTTGAATTTGATAAGGGTAAGATTCTTATCCCAAAAGTGAAGGACAAACTGCATTTTTCCGTGATGTCCGAAGTTAACCGTCAGGTCTTGCGTCTGCAAACTGAGATGGCTTGATCAAAGTGCTATGCAGTAGTTAAAAAAACGGCTCCTGATGGGAGCCGTTGATGTTTCTGTAAGGCGTTAAGACGCCTTTGCCTCTTCTTTTGCATCTGGCAGTTTTGGTACCAGAACGGTAGGTTTACTGTCCAGACGCGTCACCAGCAGCTGATCGATCTTGTAGTTATCGATATCCACCACTTCAAATTTATAACCTGAATACTTCACCGAGTCGGTGCGTTTCGGGATTTTACGCAGCATGAACATCATAAAGCCGCCGATGGTTTCATAGTTGCCGGACTGCGGGAACTCGTCGATATCCAGGACGCGCATTACGTCATCAATCGGTGTACCGCCGTCGACTAACCATGAGTTTTCATCACGTGCCACAATCTGCTCTTCCAGACCCTGACCTACCAGATCGCCCATCAGCGTCGTCATAACGTCGTTGAGGGTGATAATCCCCACCACCAGCGCGTACTCGTTCATGATGACGGCAAAGTCTTCGCCTGCGGTTTTGAAGCTTTCCAGCGCTTCAGAGAGCGTCAGCGTGTCCGGGACGATCAGCGTATTGCGGATCTGTACGCCGCTGTTCAGCGCCATGCTTTGGTTCGCCAGTACGCGGTTGAGGAGATCCTTTGAATCGACATAGCCAATGATGTGGTCGATATCTTCGTTACACACCAGGAATTTGGAGTGCGGATGTTCCGCCACCTTGTTCTTCAGGCTTTGCTCATCTTCATGGAGATCGAACCAGATAATATTCTCGCGCGAGGTCATTGAAGACGGGACGGTACGGGATTCCAGTTCGAACACATTTTCAATCAGCTCATGCTCCTGCTTGCGCAGAACACCCGCCAGCGCACCCGCTTCGACCACGGCGTAAATGTCGTCCGAGGTGATGTCGTCTTTACGCACCATTGGGATCTTAAACAGACGGAAAATGTTGTTTGCCAGACCGTTAAAGAACCACACCAGCGGGCGGAAGACCAGCAGGCAGAAGCGCATCGGGTTGATGATACGCAAAGCCACAGCTTCTGGCGCAATCATACCGATGCGTTTCGGGGTTAAATCCGCGAACAGGATGAACAGGCCAGTAACCAGCGAGAACGACAGAATAAAGCTTAACTGTTCGGACAGCTCTGGAGTGAAGTACTTCGAGAAAAGGCTGTAAAACGCCGGGGAGAATGCTGCATCACCGACGATACCGCCGAGAATGGCGACCGCGTTAAGGCCAATTTGCACGACGGTAAAAAACATGCCGGGGTTTTCCTGCATCTTCAAAACACGTTGTGCGTTTACGTTGCCTTCATCGGCAAGCAGTTTAAGTTTTATTTTGCGTGATGCAGCAAGCGAGATCTCAGATATCGAGAAAAACGCACTCACGGCGATCAGGCAGAGAATGACTAAAATACTGTTTAACATATCTTATCCGACCGTTCGGGTCAGATCCTCGGAAGGGAGAAGTTGATACTCGTCGTCTTTCAAGCTGCAGGTGCGTTAGCTGCACTCATTCACCCCAGTCACATAGTTCTCTATGCTCCTGGGGATTCACGAGTTTGCCGCCTGCCTGCAACTCGAAATCCTTAGAGTATAAATCCAATGGAATATTCATTGAAAACCGGCTCGTGGAAGTGAGCCGGTAAATTCAGAAGCTAGTATAGCGTAAGGTACTGTAAAGTCGCCAGAGGGGGAAATTATCCTTGTGGCGGCAGGCAAACACCAATACCACCAATGCCACAATATCCGTAAGGATTTTTGTGCAGATACTGCTGGTGATCGTCCTCGGCATAATAGAACGGGGTTGCCGTAGTGATTTCCGTGGTAATGGTGCGCTCGTCGCCTGCGGCGGTCATTGCTGCCTGAAAACGTTCAAGGCTGGCCTGTGCGGCGGCGGTTTGTTCCGGCGTTAACGGGTAAATGGCGGAGCGATACTGCGTGCCCTGGTCGTTCCCCTGACGCATGCCTTGAGCCGGGTCGTGATTTTCCCAGAACACCTGCAGCAGTTGTTCGTAGCTGATAACATGCGGGTCATAGACGATGCGTACCGCTTCGGCATGCCCGGTATCGCCAGAACACACTTCACGATAGGTTGGGTTTGGGGTGTAGCCGCCGGTGTACCCGGCCGCCGTGCTGTAGACCCCTGGCAATGACCAAAATAAACGCTCAACGCCCCAGAAGCATCCCATGGCGAAATAAGCTATCTCCATACCGTCGGGCACGTTGGTCATCGAATGTTGGTTAACCGCATGCAGCGTTGCCACTGGCATCGGGGTGTTGCGTCCAGGTAGCGCATCTGCTTGAGTAACAAGATGCTTTCTATCAAATAAACTCATGGCCGTTCTCCCGAAATCAGTCATTTGGGTTAAGGTTGTAACGAGACGCGTCTTTGCCCACAATAAACGGCGTGAATACGTCTAGAGTTAAACATAAGAAATATTTGGGTTGTCGTCTGTTTTTCAACTCTTATTGTTGATTTTTTGTTAAGCCGAGGAACGGCATAGTATTTTTTTCCAGGGGTGGGAAAAAAGGATATTCAGGAGAAAATGTGCCACATATCCGTCAGTTATGTTGGGTGGGATTACTGTGCTTAAGTGGCTCCGCCGCCGCCGCGAATGTTCGCTTACAGGTCGAAGGATTATCAGGACCGCTGGAGAAAAACGTCCGTGCGCAGCTGTCCACGATTCAAAGTGATGAAGTCACTCCAGACCGACGCTTTCGTGCGCGCGTTGATGATGCCATCCGCGAAGGGCTAAAAGCGCTGGGCTACTTTGAGCCGACCATTGATTTTGAACTGCGTCCACCGCCGGCAAAAGGCCGCCAGGTGCTGATTGCCAAAGTGACCCCCGGCGAGCCGGTGCTGATTGGTGGCACTGAGGTGATTTTGCGCGGTGGCGCGCGTACGGATAAAGATTATCTGGATCTGCTGAAAACACGCCCGGCAATCGGCACCGTGCTGAATCAGGGGGACTATGACAACTTCAAAAAGTCACTCACCAGCGTGGCGCTGCGCAAAGGCTACTTCGATAGTGAATTTAATAAAAGCCAGCTCGGGATAGCGCTTGAGCGTCGCCAGGCGTTCTGGGATATCGATTACAACAGCGGCGAACGCTATCGCTTTGGGCATGTCACTTTTGAAGGCTCGCAAATTCGCGATGAGTATCTGCAAAATCTGGTGCCCTTTAAAGAAGGTGAAGAGTACGAGTCGAAAGATCTGGGCGAACTGAACCGTCGTCTGTCGGCGACCGGATGGTTTAATTCCGTGGTCGTCGCACCGGAGTTTGATAAAGCCCGCAAAACCAAGGTGCTACCCCTGAAAGGCGTGGTCTCACCGCGAACCGAAAACACCATCGAAACCGGGGTCGGTTATTCAACTGATGTCGGGCCACGGGTGAAGACCTCGTGGAAAAAGCCGTGGATGAACTCCTACGGTCACAGCTTGACGACCAGCGCCAGTATCTCGGCGCCAGAGCAGGTGCTTGATTTCAGCTATAAAATGCCGCTGTTAAAGAACCCGCTTGAGCAGTATTACCTGGTACAGGGCGGCTTTAAGCGTACCGATTTAAACGACACCGAGCAGGATTCCACAACGCTTGCGGTTTCCCGCTACTGGGACCTCTCCAGCGGCTGGCAGCGCGCGATTAACCTGCGCTGGAGCCTCGACCACTTTACCCAGGGTAACGTCACCAACACCACTATGCTGCTCTATCCGGGCGTGATGATCAGCCGGACGCGTTCACGCGGCGGCCTGATGCCTGTCTGGGGCGATTCCCAGCGCTACTCTATTGATTACTCGAACACCGCCTGGGGTTCAGATGTTGATTTCTCCGTCTTCCAGGCGCAAAACGTCTGGATCCGCACGCTGTACGACAGGCATCGTTTTGTGATGCGCGGTAATCTCGGCTGGATTGAAACCGGCGACTTCGACAAAGTGCCGCCGGACCTGCGTTTCTTTGCCGGGGGCGATCGCAGTATTCGCGGCTATAAATACAAATCTATTTCGCCGGAAGGCAGCGACGGCAAGCTGAAAGGGGCCTCCAAGCTGGCAACCGGCTCGCTGGAATACCAGTACAACGTGACCGGTAAATGGTGGGGGGCGATGTTTGTCGATAGCGGTGAAGCGGTCAGCGACATTCGCCGAAGCGATTTCAAAACCGGTGCCGGGGTCGGCGTACGCTGGCAATCGCCGGTTGGACCTATCAAGCTCGACTTTGCCGTCCCGGTCGGCGACAAAGATGAACATGGTTTACAGTTTTACATCGGTCTGGGGCCTGAATTATGAGTTTATGGAAGAAGATAAGCCTCGGCGTGCTGGTATTTATCCTGCTGTTGTTAGGCACGGTGGCGTTCCTCGTCGGTACCACCTCGGGCCTGCATCTGATCTTCAAAGCCGCTAATCGGTGGGTTCCGGGTCTGGAAATTGGTCAGGTCACCGGCGGCTGGCGGGATCTATCACTGAAAAATATTCGCTACGACCAGCCTGGCGTGGCGGTGAATGCTGGTGAAGTGCATTTGGCCGTGGGGCTTAACTGTCTGTGGGACAGCAGCCTGTGCGTCAACGATCTGGCGCTGAAAAACATCAACGTGGCGATCGACAGCAAAAAGATGCCGCCATCCGCGCCGGTAGAGGAAGAAGAGAGCGGTCCGCTTAATCTTTCCACGCCTTACCCCATCACGCTTTCGCGCGTGGCGCTGAACAACATCAATATCAAAATCGATGACACCACGGTTTCAGTGCTGGATTTTACCTCCGGCCTGAACTGGCAGGAAAAAACGCTGACGCTGAAGCCAACGTCATTACAGGGGCTGCTGATTGCTCTGCCTAAAGTGGCGGAAGTGGCACAGGAAGAGGTTGTCGAACCGAAGATTCAAAACCCGCAGCCGGATGAAAAGCCGCTCGGGGAAACGCTAAAAGATCTGTTCTCAAAGCCGGTACTGCCGGAAATGACCGATGTCCATCTGCCGCTCAATCTCAATATTGAAGAGTTTCGCGGCGAGCAGCTGCGCGTGACCGGGGATACGGATTTAACAGTACATAGTATGCTGCTGAAAGTGAGCAGCATAGACGGCAACATGAAGCTCGACGCGCTGGATATCGACTCGAATCAGGGAACGGTAAAAGCCAGCGGCACGGCGCAACTGACCGACACGTGGCCGGTTGATATTACGTTAAACAGCACGCTAAACATCCACCCGTTAAAAGGCGAAAAGGTGAAGCTGAAGGTCGGCGGTGCGCTGCGCGAACAGCTGGAAGTCGGCGTCAATCTGTCTGGTCCGGTAGATATGGACCTGCGTGCACAGACGCGCCTGGCAGAAGCCGGATTGCCGCTCAACATTGAGGTGGTAAGTAAGCAGGTTTACTGGCCGTTTACCGGTGAGAAACAGTTCCAGGCCGATGACATCAAGCTCAAACTGACCGGCAAGATGACCGACTATACGCTGTCGATGCGTACCGCCGTGAAAGGTCAGGATATTCCTCCGGCTACTATCACGCTGGACGCCAAAGGCAACGAGCAGCAGATCAATCTCGACAAACTCAGCGTTGCGGCGCTGGAAGGGAAAACCGAGCTGAAAGCGCTGGTGGACTGGCAGCAGGCGATCAGCTGGCGCGGGGAGCTAACGCTGGATGGTATCAATACCGCGAAAGCGATCCCGGACTGGCCGTCAAAACTGAATGGCCTGGTGAAAACGCGCGGCAGTCTGTACGGCGGAAGCTGGCAGATGGAGGTTCCGGAGCTGAAGCTGACCGGCAACGTGAAGCAGAACAAGGTCAATGTGAACGGTTCGCTGAAGGGGAACAGCTACCTGCAGTGGACGATTCCGGGCCTTCATCTGGAGCTGGGACGCAACAGTGCGGACGTAAAAGGCGAACTGGGGGTTAAAGACCTCAACCTCGACGCGACGATTGATGCCCCAAGCCTGGATAACGCGCTGCCGGGGCTGGGCGGTACGGCGAAAGGGCTGGTAAAAGTTCGCGGTACGGTTGAAGCACCACAGCTGCTGGCGGATATTACCGCCCGTGGTCTGCGCTGGCAGGAACTTTCCGTTGCTCAGGTGCGCGTCGAAGGCGATGTGAAATCGGCCGAGCAAATCGCCGGTAATCTCAACGTTCGCGTAGAGCGGATTGTACAACCTGACGTGAATATTGGTCTGGTGACGCTCAACGCCAAAGGCAGTGAAAAGCAGCATGAACTGCAGTTACGCATTCAGGGTGAGCCGGTTTCAGGGCAACTGGATCTTGCCGGGAGCTTTGATCGCAAAGAACAGCGCTGGAAAGGGGAGTTAAGCAATACCCGCTTCCAGACGCCGGTCGGTCCGTGGTCGCTCAACCGGGCTATCGCGCTGGATTATCGTAATCAAGAACAGAAAATTAGTATCGGGCCGCACTGCTGGAACAACCCGAATGCGGAGCTGTGCGTACCACAAACCATTGATGCCGGTGCAGAAGGTCGCGCGGTGGTGAATCTTAACCGCTTCGACCTGGCGATGCTAAAACCGTTTATGCCGGAGACAACCCAGGCCAGCGGTGTGTTCACTGGCAAAGCTGATGTGAGCTGGGATACCACCAAAGAGGGGCTGCCACAGGGGCAGGTCACCCTGAGCGGACGTAACGTGAAGGTCACGCAAAGCGTGAATGATGCCCCGCTCCCCGTGGCGTTTGAAACGCTGAATCTGACCGCCGACCTGCACAATAACCGTGCCGAGTTGGGCTGGCTAATTCGTCTGACCAACAACGGGCAGTTTGACGGACAGGTGCAGGTAACGGACCCGCAAGGGCGTCGTAATCTGGGCGGTAACGTCAATATTCGCAACTTCAATCTGGCGATGGTGAACCCTATCTTCTCGCGCGGTGAAAAAGCGGCAGGGATGATCAACGCCAACCTGCGGCTGGGCGGCGATGTGCAAAGCCCGCAGTTGCTCGGACAGCTGCAACTGAGTGGTCTGGATATTGACGGTAACTTCATGCCGTTTGACATGCAGCCAAGCCAGTTAGCCGTTAACTTCAATGGAACACGCTCAACGCTGGCGGGCGTGGTGCGTACGCAGCAGGGAGAAATTAACCTGAGCGGCGATGCCGACTGGAGTCAGATAGACAACTGGCGGGCGCGTGTTGCGGCTAAAGGCAGCAGGGTGCGTATTACCGTACCGCCGATGGTCCGCCTGGACGTATCGCCGGACGTGGTCTTTGAAGCCACGCCAAGCCTGTTTACCCTCGATGGCAACGTGGATGTGCCGTGGGCGCGTATCGTGGTACATGACCTGCCGGAAAGCGCGGTTGGGGTTTCCAGCGATATGGTCATGCTTAACAACAATCTGCAGCCGGAGAAACCGCAGACCGCCGGTATTCCGATCAACAGCAACCTGAATATCCACGTCGGTAACAACGTGCGTCTTGACGCCTTTGGTCTGAAAGCGCGTCTGACGGGCGATCTGAAAGTGGTGCAGGATAAGCAAGGTCTGGGACTTAACGGGCAAATTAATATCCCGAGCGGTCGCTTCCACGCCTATGGTCAGGATCTGATTGTGCGTAAGGGCGAGCTGTTGTTCTCCGGTCCGCCGGATCAGCCGTTGCTCAACATCGAAGCGATTCGTAACCCAGATGCCACCGAAGACGACGTGATCGCTGGCGTTCGCGTCACCGGTACCGCCGATGAACCGAAGGCGGAGATCTTCTCCGACCCGGCAATGTCGCAGCAAATGGCGCTTTCCTACCTGCTACGTGGACAAGGGCTGGATAGCGAACAGAGCGATAGCGCAGCGATGACTTCAATGCTTATTGGTCTGGGGGTTGCACAAAGTGGTCAGGTTGTGGGTAAAATCGGGGAGACATTTGGCGTAAGCAATCTGGCACTGGACACGCAAGGGGTGGGCGACTCATCTCAGGTGGTTGTCAGCGGATACGTACTGCCAGGTCTGCAGGTGAAATATGGTGTGGGTATATTTGACTCCTTAGCGACACTCACGCTACGTTATCGTCTGATGCCTAAGCTATATCTGGAAGCAGTGTCTGGCGTAGATCAGGCACTTGATTTGCTCTATCAGTTCGAGTTTTAGCAATGCGAATATTTGTCTACGGCAGTTTACGAACCAAACAAGGCAACAGCCACTGGATGACCAATGCCCTGTTGCTGGGAAATTTCAGTATCGATAACTACCAGTTGTACAGCCTGGGCCACTATCCAGGCGCGGTTCCGGGAAATGGAACAGTACACGGGGAAGTTTATCGTATTGATAACGCCACGCTGGCAGAGCTTGACGCTCTGCGTACCCGCGGCGGTGAATACGCACGCCAGTTAATTCAAACGCCGTACGGAAGTGCATGGATGTACGTGTACCAACGTCCGGTTGATGGCTTAACGCTGATTGAAAGCGGTAACTGGTTAGACAGAGACCAGTACTGATATATCGCCTACCAGAATAAACAACGCCGCCTTCGGGTGGCGTTGTTTATTAAAGGCTTAAAACTCCACGCGCGCGCCGAGGTTATAGCGGCGGCCTTCCACCTGCGCGGATTCATTCCATGCAGTCGTCAGTTTCGGATCTTCATCCAGCACGTTGTAGATCCCTGCCATCAGGTGCGTGTGCTTATTGAGCTTATAACGTACGCCTACGTCGACCATCGTGTAGTCATCGTACTTATAGTTATTGCCGCTGTTGCGGTTACTGCTGCGGTAATTCACCGTACTCCATACGTCCAGACTCTGCGTTGCCGCCCAGTTCAGCGACAGGTTCGCCATATGGCGCGGGTAATCGTTGAGCGCGTAGCCTTTATTTACGCCGCTTTTCTGTTCGCTATGGTTCCAGGTGTAGTTAGCGTTGGCTTTTACATCGGCGCTAATCTGCCAGTCGGCATTCAGTTCTATGCCGTACACGTCCGCCTTGCTGACGTTGAAGTATTTACTGACGGAGTCCGCCTTGTAGCCATTCACGGAGCACTGATTCGTCGATGTAGTTTCGCAAATGGTTTGTTCAGCAATTTTGTCTTTGAACTGCGTATAGAAGACGGTGCTATCCAGTGACAGCGCATTCCCCGTCCAGTAGAGGCCCAGCTCAGAGTTAACGCTTTGTTCTGGTTTCAGATCGTCGTTACCGACGGTCAGGAAGGGATAAGGTACGGTCGAGCCGTATGGGGTAACAAAGTCGCTGGATGTCGCACGCAGCTCAGGTTTTTTATAACCTGCGGAAACGCCGCCCTTCAGCGCCCAGTCATTGCTGAAGGCCCAGTTACCGTACATTTTCGGCGTAATATGTGTGCCAAAGTTATCATCCTGGTCCATACGCGCTGATGTGGTCAGGATGAAGTCGTCAATGCTCCAGCCGTCTTCAGCAAACAATGCCCAACCGTTACGGCTGATTTTTGTCACTGGCTCAGATCCGGGCAGTGTTTTGTTGGCCACATCAAAGCGGTCATTCAGCTCTTCGCGGGTGAAATTCGCCCCAACGGTCAGTTTATGGTTGTCGAGCGTGAAGGTGGTTTGCGAATTAGCGACGTAGTTCTCCATCTGCACATACTGCGGCGACTGGCCGTCATAAACGTACTTCGAACGGCCTTTTTCATAGTTTATGTAGTTGGTCGTTGCAATGGTGTCGTCGGCATACCAGCCGGTATGCGTCAGGGTGGCGGCGTTACGATCGAACAGCCATGACCACGGCGCGCCGCGCTTCTGGGTACGGTTTTTCTCCTGCTCACCGGTGACCACATTGAGGTCGAACAGGTTATTTTCGCTAGCGGCCAGGCCCAGCGTCATATCAACGGATTTACGGTTGTGTTTGCCGAAATAGTTATTGCGATCGTCATCGCGACGGTCGAGCCAGTCGGCCGCTACGCTAAGGCCGAGAACATCGGGCACAATCGGCCCCATGGAAAACAGATTCATCTGGCTGGTATTACCCAAATACTGGTGTTCCTGAAGCCAGGTATTGGCGGCAATTGCCGTCGTCCACTCTTTTGCGCCATACGGTTTTTTGGTAATCACGTTGACCACACCGCCGATGGCATCTGAGCCGTACAGCGAGGACATGGGCCCGCGGATAACTTCGATACGCTCAATGGCCTCCATCGGCGGTAAGAAGTTGGCTTCAGTACCGATGTCATGTCCGTAAGGGCGAGATTCACCGGTATTTTGTTTGACGCTGTTGACCATAAACGCGGTATAGGACGGGTCCATGCCGCGAATCATAATGCTGCCAGCGTTCATACCGCTGCTGTTGGTGACCGAGACGCCAGGAAGGTTTTTAATCGCTTCACCAATGCTACGGTCCGGCTGAATATCCAGCGTTTTACGATCGATAACGGAAATGGTGGCCGGCGCTTCGCGCTTTTGCTGCGAGAACCCGGATGCGGTGATCACCATTTCATCTTCGCTATTGCGTGAGGTTTCGGTGAGTTCTTCTGCCTGAGTGGGGAAAATAACACCGCCTGAGAATGCAACGATCCCTGTCAGCGTAATAAGTTGACGCGTTTTCATAATATAGACACCTGAAAAGTAAAAAATAAAAGCATCACCTTGCAGCCCAGAAAAGCTGCAAGGTGTCAGAAGCGTTTTTAATTATTAATATTTGGAGAGGTCGATTTTCAGCACGTAGTCGAGCTTCACACCGGTCATTTTTTCCGGCTGTTTGACGCTGACATACAGGGTGTTGGCATCAGACGAGAGCGCCAGGCTGTTAGGTAACGCATTGGTTTCAATGCTTTGTTTTACCTGATAAGTCTTGCTGTCCACAATGCTGATGCGCTTTGCATTACGGTGGGTGATATACACTTCCTGGCGCTTTTCGTTATATATCACTGCCAGCGAGTTGATAACCTTAATGGGGGCAATAACCTTACCGGTATTAATATCAACAACCAGTACATCCGCTAAATCAGGATCGGTCAGGAATGCGCGATTATTTTTTGCATCCAAAGCAATATTCAGGAAAAAATGTTTTTTGCCTGGCTCAATACTAAAGCGGTTAATAATTTGATGGTTAGTGGTATCCAGCGTAATAAGTTCGTTGCGGCCATTTACGACATACAGGCGGTTCTTATTGGCATCTACGGCCATGCCGGTCGGATACTGGCCCATGTTTTCAAGGGTGGCGATTTTCTCGCGCTTTTGCGTATCCACCACCCAGACAATACCCTTTTCAGCTACGCCGGAAACGTACAGGCGGTGATGCTGTTTATCGAGCACCATTTCGCGGGTATGGACAATTTCTTTCGGGTTTTTGGCTTCGCTCAGTTGCAGTATCGCCAGCTCTTTACCGCTGCGGGTATCAATGAGCGTGACCGAACCCTCCAGCGTGTTGCCGACATACAGCACCTGGTTTTCTGCATCCAGGGCAGTGGCAAAGGCACGACGGCTGGTTTCGATAACTTCAGTCGTGGTGAGTTTCTCCAGATCGAGTTTATAGATAAGCCCGCTGGTTTTATCTTTATCAAACGACGGCGACGAGGCAGCAAAAAGCGCATTCTGCTGGCTATCAACCGCCAGTTCATACACGCCGTTGCCAACGTCGCGGGTCAGAAAATCTTGCTCAGGTAGCGTCTGCGCCACGCTGGACAGGCTGGTAAATAACAGTGCTGTGGCGAGAGCCACGCAGGAATAGCGTTTCAGGGACTTCACATTGTGGAGGTTCATTGACTTTTATTCACATTTATTTACATGCTGAGAATGATAATGAGATCTAATCTCATTCGCAATTAAGATAAATGAAATGTGACTACCCAATCTGGTAGGTCAAAAAGAAAACAGCGAAGGGGAGGGGGAAAAGAAAGTAGAAATTAAAAAACCCTTACTAACCAGGGGCTGGCGTTCAGGGCTTTACGCTAACGCGAACTTACTTCTTCGCGCGCTCGAAGGAAGCAACGATTTCAGCTTTAGCAGCTTCAGCGTTGTCCCAACCGTCAACTTTCACCCATTTGCCCGCTTCGAGATCTTTGTAGTGTTCGAAGAAGTGGGTGATCTGCGCTTTCAGCAGTTCCGGCAGGTCGGTCACATCTTTGATGTGATCGTATTCTTTGCTCAGCTTGGTGTGCGGTACCGCAACCAGTTTCGCATCTTCACCGGATTCGTCGGTCATTTTCAGTACGCCAACCGGACGGCAGCGGATCACTGAACCTGGCTCCAGTGGGTACGGAGTCGGGACCAGAACGTCTACCGGGTCACCGTCCAGAGACAGGGTGTGGTTGATGTAACCGTAGTTGCACGGATAGAACATCGCGGTGGACATGAAGCGGTCAACGAACAGGGCGCCGCTCTCTTTGTCAACTTCGTATTTGATCGGATCTGCGTTCGCAGGGATCTCGATAACAACGTAGATATCTTCCGGCAGGTCTTTACCGGCAGGGACGTTGAGTAAGCTCATGTCTGTTTCCTTTAAATAAGCTATGGCAAACAAGTGGCGGGTATTATAGCCAACTCGCGCGGAATGTCTCCGCTTGTTTTCGCTTTCTCTGCGTGCATTTTCTTCTTTTTACCTCTCTCTCGTGACAGAAAAATCCATATCTTCAGCCACATTTTTCATAGCGAGATGAAAGCGATTACAAAGTTGTGATTAACGTTTTATTTACTTTTTTGAAGTGTGATGTAACGCAATCCGTTACATGCTCAATTGTCTATAGTTTTTTCGCAACGGTTAATTAACCAACAATAATCACCCTACGAGGACGCACTTATGTGGAAGCGCTTACTTTTAGTCACAGCAGTTTCGGCAGCCATGTCGTCTATGGCAATGGCAGCCCCTTTAACCGTAGGATTTTCGCAGGTTGGCTCTGAATCCGGCTGGCGCGCCGCAGAAACCAACGTCGCGAAAAGCGAGGCCGAAAAGCGGGGAATTACGCTGAAAATCGCTGATGGCCAGCAAAAGCAGGAAAACCAGATTAAAGCAGTCCGCTCATTTGTTGCGCAGGGCGTCGACGCCATCTTTATTGCGCCGGTCGTGGCAACGGGTTGGGAGCCGGTTTTAAAAGAAGCTAAAGATGCCGACATTCCAGTCTTTTTGCTCGATCGTTCCATCGATGTAAAAGACAAATCTCTCTATATGACCACCGTCACCGCCGACAACGTGTTGGAAGGTAAATTGATCGGCGACTGGCTGATTAAACAAGTGGACGGCAAGCCGTGTAACGTCGTTGAGCTGCAAGGGACCGTTGGGGCCAGCGTGGCGATCGATCGTAAGAAAGGCTTTGCTGAAGCTATCGCTAATGCGCCAAACATCAAAATTATTCGCTCTCAGTCCGGTGACTTCACCCGCAGTAAAGGGAAAGAAGTGATGGAGAGCTTTATCAAAGCGGAAAACAACGGCAAGAACATCTGCATGGTTTACGCCCACAACGATGACATGGTGATCGGTGCGATTCAGGCGATCAAAGAAGCGGGCCTGAAACCTGGCAAAGATATTCTCACCGGTTCTATCGATGGCGTACCGGATATCTACAAAGCGATGATTGATGGTGAAGCCAACGCCAGCGTCGAACTGACGCCGAATATGGCCGGCCCGGCATTCGACGCGCTGGAGAAATTCAAAAAAGACGGCACGATGCCTGAGAAGCTGACCATTACCAAGTCGATCCTCTATCTGCCGGATACGGCAAAAGAAGAGTTAGAGAAGAAGAAAAACATGGGCTACTAAGCCTTCATGAAAATGCCGGGGGCGCTGCGCTTGCCCGGCCTACATTACGCTCTTTTGTAGGCCGGATAAGCGTAGCGCCATCCGGCGTGATGCAGGGGGAACCATGACCACCGACCAACATCAGGAAATCCTCCGCACCGAAGGATTAAGCAAATTCTTTCCCGGCGTCAAAGCGTTGGATAACGTGGATTTCAGCTTGCGTCGTGGCGAGATTATGGCGCTGCTGGGAGAAAACGGAGCCGGCAAATCGACGCTCATCAAAGCGCTGACCGGCGTTTACCATGCCGATCGCGGCACTATCTGGCTCGAAGGCCAACCGATTTCCCCCAAAAACACCGCCCATGCCCAGCAACTGGGGATTGGCACCGTGTACCAGGAAGTGAACCTGCTGCCCAATATGTCGGTTGCCGATAACTTATTTATTGGCCGTGAGCCGCGGCGCTTTGGCCTGCTCCGGCGCAAGCAGATGGAAAAACGTGCGACGGAGCTGATGGCGTCATACGGTTTTTCCCTCGACGTGCGCGAGCCGCTGAACCGCTTTTCCGTGGCGATGCAACAAATCGTCGCCATCTGTCGGGCGATCGATCTCTCCGCGAAAGTGCTGATCCTCGATGAGCCGACCGCCAGCCTTGATACCCAGGAAGTTGAAATGCTGTTTGGCCTGATGCGACATCTGCGCGATCGGGGCGTCAGTCTGATCTTCGTCACCCACTTTCTCGATCAGGTTTATCAGGTCAGCGATCGCATTACCGTTCTGCGTAACGGCGGCTTCGTTGGCTGCCGTGAAACCCGAGAACTGCCACAGATCGAACTGGTCAAAATGATGCTGGGCCGTGAACTGGATACCCATGCGCTACAGCGTGCGGGCCGCACGTTGCTGAGTGATAAACCGGTGGCGGCATTCAGCGGCTTTGGCAAAAAAGGCACCATCGCGCCATTTGATCTACAGGTGCGTCCCGGTGAGATCGTCGGTCTCGCCGGACTACTGGGATCCGGGCGAACGGAAACGGCGGAGGTGATCTTCGGTATTAAACCCGCCGACAGCGGAAGTGCGCTGATCAAAGGCAAACCGCAGACTTTGCGCTCGCCACATCAGGCTTCGTGTCTGGGGATCGGTTTCTGTCCGGAGGATCGCAAAACGGATGGCATTATTGCCGCCGCTTCGGTGCGGGAAAACATCATTCTGGCAATGCAGGCACAGCGCGGCTGGCTGCGGCCTATCCCACGGAAAGAACAAAACGAGATTGCCGAGCGGTTTATCCGCCAGCTTGGTATTCGTACTCCGAACGCTGAGCAGCCGATCGAATTTCTCTCCGGCGGCAATCAGCAAAAAGTATTGCTCTCGCGTTGGTTACTGACCAAACCGCAGTTCCTGATCCTCGATGAACCCACGCGTGGGATCGACGTTGGCGCGCATGCGGAGATCATCCGTCTGATCGAAACGCTGTGCGCGGATGGTCTGGCGCTGCTGGTCATTTCATCCGAACTGGAAGAGTTAGTGGGCTATGCCGATCGGGTCATTATTATGCGCGATCGCAAACAGGTGGCCGAGATCCCCCTGGCTGAACTGTCCGTACCGGCGATCATGAACGCCATTGCGGCCTAAGGAGACTATGGTGATGCCTCAATCTCTCCCTCAATCCAATCCGTCTAAACGGCGGTTCCGTTGGCCAAAGGGGATGCCACAGCTGGTGGCGTTACTGCTGGTGCTGCTGGTGGATAGCCTGGTCGCTCCGCATTTCTACCAGGTGATTTTGCAGGATGGTCGGCTGTTCGGTAGCCCGATTGATATTCTCAACCGTGCCGCGCCCGTGGCGCTGTTGGCGATTGGTATGACGCTGGTGATTGCTACCGGCGGCATCGACCTTTCCGTGGGGGCCGTCATGGCTATTGCTGGCGCCACTACCGCGGCGATGACGGTAGCCGGGCACAGTCTGCCGGTAGTGCTGCTTGCCGCCTTAGGCTCCGGCATTCTGGCTGGGCTGTGGAATGGGATTCTGGTGGCCATCCTCAAGATCCAACCGTTTGTCGCCACGCTAATCCTGATGGTGGCCGGGCGCGGGGTGGCGCAGCTTATCACCTCCGGGCAGATCGTCACCTTTAACTCGCCAGAACTTTCATGGTTTGGCAGCGGCTCGCTCCTACTATTCCCCACGCCGGTAATTATTGCACTGCTCACGCTGGTGGTGTTCTGGCTGCTGACGCGGAAAACGGCGCTGGGTATGTTTATCGAAGCGGTGGGCATCAACATTCGTGCGGCAAAAAACGCCGGGGTGAACACCCGCATTATCGTGATGCTCACCTATGTGCTGAGCGGCCTGTGCGCGGCTATCGCTGGCATTATCGTCACAGCGGATATTCGCGGGGCAGATGCCAATAACGCCGGATTATGGCTGGAGCTGGATGCCATCCTGGCGGTGGTTATCGGCGGCGGGTCGCTGATGGGCGGGCGCTTTAACCTGCTGCTGTCGGTGGTAGGCGCATTGATTATTCAGGGCATGAACACCGGGATTCTGCTGTCGGGCTTCCAGCCGGAACTGAATCAGGTGGTCAAAGCCGTGGTGGTGTTGTGTGTGCTGGTCGTGCAGTCGCAACGCTTTATCAGCCTGATAAAAGGAGTGCGTGGTCATGATAAAACGTAATTTACCGCTGATGATCACCCTCGGCGTGTTTGTGCTGGGTTATCTCTACTGCCTGACGCAGTTTCCCGCTTTTGCTTCCACCCGGGTCATTTGCAATATCCTGACCGATAACGCCTTTCTGGGCATCATTGCCGTAGGCATGACCTTCGTAATCCTTTCTGGCGGGATCGACCTTTCCGTTGGCTCGGTGATCGCCTTTACCGGCGTATTTCTGGCAAAGGCCATTGGCTATTGGGGCATTTCCCCGCTGCTGGCGTTCCCTTTGGTTTTGCTGATGGGCTGCGCGTTTGGTGCGTTTATGGGGTTACTGATTGATGCGCTGAAGATCCCGGCATTTATTATCACCCTGGCGGGAATGTTCTTCCTGCGCGGCGTCAGCTATCTGATCTCAGAAGAATCCATCCCAATTAACCATCCGGTTTATGACACGCTCTCAAGCCTGGCATGGAAAATTCCCGGCGGTGGTCGCCTGAGCGCGATGGGATTGCTGATGCTGGCGGTTGTCGTCATCGGCATATTCCTGGCGCACCGTACGCGCTTTGGTAATCAGGTTTACGCGATTGGCGGCAACGCCACCTCTGCCAACCTGATGGGCATCTCAACCCGCAGCACCACCATCCGCATTTATATGCTGTCTACCGGGCTTGCGACGCTTGCCGGCATTGTCTTTTCCATTTACACCCAGGCGGGCTATGCGCTGGCGGGCGTTGGCGTCGAACTGGATGCGATAGCCTCAGTTGTGATTGGCGGAACGCTGCTCAGCGGTGGGGTCGGTACAGTGTTGGGGACGTTGTTTGGCGTCGCTATTCAGGGGCTGATCCAGACCTACATTAATTTTGACGGCACATTAAGTTCCTGGTGGACGAAGATCGCGATTGGCATTTTATTGTTTATTTTTATAGCGTTACAACGCGGTCTGACGGTGCTTTGGGAAAATCGTCAAAGCTCGCCGGTTACCCGAGTGGGTACGGCGGCAACACCAAAGTAACATCCTGATTTTGCACAAAACATTTAAATACCTAAACTTTTTCCGGTTGTAGTCGATAGGTTCTGTACAGGTCTGTTTTAACCCTACAACCGGAAATATAACGATGCCAAAATCCCTTTCAATTCGATCAAGTTTGTTGGTGTTATTGTCTCTGCTGACGTTCCTTCTGTTACTGACCGGTGGTATGGGGCTATATGCTTCTACCCGTGTCATTACCTCGTTGATTTATCACGGTATTATGAGCGCTGCGATGTTGGCTGCTATCGCATTGCTGGCGGCCATTTGGTTTATGCTGCGAAATAAGTTTCTCAAACCGTTGGATAACATGGTTGAGCAACTGGAACGTCTGGCAACGGGGGATTTGTCGCCGGTTACCGCGTTGTCGGCCAGCGCCGAATTCAACCGCCTGAATGCGGCAATGGATGACATGCGCCATGCGCTGGGCGACTCGGTACAGCGCGTACGCGATGCCAGCTCGCAAATTGATATTGGCAGTCGTGAACTGACGGCCGGTAACCAGCATCTGGCGCAACGCACTGAATCGACAGCCACTTCGCTGGAGCAGACCGCCGCCAGCATGGAAGAACTCACGGCTACGGTAAAACAGAATGCGCAGAACGCGGAACAGGCGCACCAGCTGGCAAAATCGGTGTCGGATACCGCCGATCGCGGTAGCGAAATGGTGTGCTATGTGATCGAGAAAATGCGCGATATTTCAGGTAGTTCCAGCCGAATCGCCGACATCCTCAGCGTGATTGATGGCATTGCTTTCCAGACCAATATTCTGGCGCTCAATGCTTCCGTTGAAGCGGCGCGAGCTGGTGAGCAGGGGCGGGGCTTTGCGGTTGTGGCAGGTGAAGTGCGTAATCTGGCCAGCCGCAGCGCCGAGGCGGCCAAAGAGATCCGTACGCTAATCAGCGATTCGCACACCCATGTGGGGGAAGGCAGTGAACTGGCGCAGCAGGCGGGCGAAACCATGGATGAAATCGCGACCGAGGTTATGCGTATGACCAAACTGATGCGTGAAATTGCCAGTGCGTCCCAGGAACAGAGTCGCGGCATAGAGCAGGTGAATATCGCGGTGATTCAGATGGATGAAACGGCGCAGCAAAACGCGGCGCTGGTACAGCAGTCTTCAGCGGCTACCCGCTCGCTGGAAGAGCAGTCTTCAGCGCTAATCGAAGCAATGGCCGTATTTAAGCTACAGAAAGCGTAACCGGACGATGGATTTTGTAGGCCGGATGGCAACGCTACGCGTTTTATCCGGCCTACGTCCGTGCGATGAATAATAATTACGCGTCCGGGAACTCGCGGATAAAGCGTTCTACATCTTCAACCATATGGTCGTTACCCACGAAGAAGGAGCGGCGCTGGTGCAGGCTTTCTGGGGTGATATCCAGAATGCGTTCTTTACCATCGCTGGCTTTGCCGCCCGCCTGCTCGGCCAGGAAGGCCATCGGGTTGCATTCATACAGCAGACGCAGTTTCCCTTGCGGGTGGCTGGCGGTGCTTGGGTACAGGTAGATCCCGCCTTTCAGCAGATTGCGATGGAAATCCGCAACCAGAGAGCCAATGTAGCGCGAGGTATACGGGCGCTGGGTTGGCTTATCTTCTTCCTGGCAGAATTTAATGTACTTCTTCACGCCGTTCGGGAATTTGATGTAGTTACCTTCGTTAATGGAGTACGTGCTGCCTTTCGCCGGGAAGCGCATACGTTCCTGGCTGAGGCAGAATACGCCCAGAGAAGGATCGTAGGTGAAGGCATGTACGCCACAGCCGGTGGTGTACACCAGCATGGTGGAAGAACCATAAACAACGTAACCTGCAGCAACCTGCTTGTTGCCCGGTTGCAGGAAATCCTCTTCCGTGACCGGTGTGCCGACTGGGGTTACGCGGCGGTAAATAGAGAAAATCGTACCGACAGAGACGTTAACATCGATGTTGGATGAGCCATCCAGCGGATCCATTAGCACAACGTATTTAGCGTGTTCACAGCCTTCAAAGACGACGATTTCATCTTCTTCTTCTGAGGCAATGCCCGCCACAATGTCGCGCGCCTTCAGTGCAGCTTTCAGTTTTTCGTTCGCGAACAGATCGAGTTTTTGCTGAACCTCTCCCTGCACGTTCTCAGCACCGCTGGCACCCAGGATATCGACCAGACCGGCCTTATTGATATCGCGGTGGATGATCTTGGCGCCCAGCTTTATTGCCGACAACAAAGCAGTGAGCTCACCGGTAGCATGAGAAAACTCGTGCTGCTTTTCGACAATAAATTCACCTAACGTTTTCATAACACTTTCCCTGCAATTTATGTGGAGTAAAGCGACCGCAACAATATTAACAAATATTTCCTTTGTTGCGCTTAGGTGAATCGCGCCAGCAAACTGCGGAATATCCTGAAATGCGTTTCTCACTTGCCGGACATGTGCGTAAAATGGCCCCCAGATTAAAAAAGGATAGTGACGTATGCGCATTCATATTTTGGGAATTTGTGGCACTTTCATGGGCGGTCTGGCGATGCTGGCGCGCTCGCTCGGTCATGAAGTAACCGGTTCGGACGCCAATGTGTATCCGCCGATGAGTACCTTACTTGAGAAGCAAGGCATTGATCTGATTCAGGGTTACGATGCCAGCCAGCTCGACCCACAGCCGGACCTGGTGATCATTGGCAATGCCATGACCCGTGGTAATCCGTGCGTGGAAGCGGTGCTGGAAAAGAACATTCCGTACATGTCAGGCCCGCAGTGGCTGCATGACTTTGTCTTGCGCGATCGCTGGGTACTGGCGGTTGCGGGTACGCACGGCAAAACCACTACCGCCGGAATGGCGACCTGGATCCTCGAAGCCTGCGGCTATAAACCTGGCTTTGTGATCGGCGGCGTTCCGGGCAACTTTGAGGTTTCCGCGCGCCTCGGCGAGAGCGACTTCTTCGTGATTGAAGCGGATGAGTACGACTGCGCGTTCTTCGACAAGCGTTCTAAATTCGTGCATTACTGCCCGCGCACGCTGATCCTCAATAACCTTGAGTTCGATCACGCGGACATCTTTGACGATCTGAAAGCTATTCAGAAACAGTTCCACCATCTGGTACGTATCGTGCCGGGCCAGGGACGCATCATCTACCCGGAAAATGACATCAATCTGAAACAGACGATGGCGATGGGCTGCTGGAGCGAACAAGAGCTGGTGGGCGAACAAGGTCACTGGCAGGCGAAAAAGCTGACCACCGATGCCTCCGAGTGGGAAGTGTGGCTGGACGGTGAAAAAGTCGGCGAAGTGAAGTGGGGCCTGGTGGGCGAGCACAACATGCACAACGGCCTGATGGCGATTGCAGCCGCGCGTCATGTTGGCGTCGTGCCTGCGGATGCGGCCAATGCATTGGGCTCGTTCATCAACGCCCGTCGCCGTCTTGAGCTGCGCGGTGAAGCCAATGGCGTGACGGTGTATGACGATTTTGCCCATCACCCGACGGCCATTCTGGCAACGCTTGCGGCACTGCGCGGTAAAGTGGGCGGCACGGCGCGCATCATCGCGGTGCTGGAACCTCGCTCGAACACCATGAAAATGGGCCTGTGCAAAGATGACCTGGCGCCGTCGTTAGGGCGTGCAGACGAAGTGTTCCTGCTGCAACCCCCGCACATTCCGTGGCAGGTAGCAGAAGTCGCTGAAGCCTGCGTTCAGCCGGCACACTGGAGCGGCGATGTGGATGCACTGGCAGATATGGTGGTGAAAACCGCACAGCCTGGCGATCACATTCTGGTGATGAGCAACGGCGGGTTTGGCGGTATTCATCAAAAACTGCTGGATGGTCTGGCGAAGAAAGCTCAGGCAGAAGAAGAGTAAAAAAATGCCCGGTGGCGCTACGCTTACCGGGCCTACAACGGATCGTAGGCCGGATAAGGTATTTGCACCGCCATCCGGCACTTTCGGCGGACGAAGAGGTTAGGCCTCGTTTTCCGCCAGTTCACGCAGATACTGGAAGATCTGGCGGGAAGATTTTGGCGGCTTGTTGCCCGCTTTTTCTTTCCTGGCGTTACGCACCAGCGAACGCAGTTGCTGACGGTCGGCGTCAGGCCACAGGTTCATCACTTCTTCGATAGCTTCATCGCTACCGTCAACCATACGGTCACGCAGTTGCTCCAGCTTATGGAAGACAACGACCTGTTGGTTGTGACGGTTTTTCAGCTTGTCCAGCGCCTGACGGATAGGATCAACATCGCGCTGGCGCAACATTTTGCCAATCAGCTGCAGCTGACGACGGCGACCTTCCATCTTAATACGCTGGGCCAGCTCAATCGCGGCACGTAAATCCGCATCGAGCGGGATTTTATCCAGCGCGTTTTTCCCCAGTTTTACCAGTTCCACACCCAGGTGTTTTAACTCCTCGGCGTCACGTTTTATTTCACTTTTACTGACCCAGATAATTTCATCGTCTTCGTCTTCGATGTCATCACCGGGAACGTCGTCGAGCCAGTCTTCGGGCTGCTTAGTCATGTCAGGCTCCTTAAAAAAAGAGGCTAATGTTACCAGTTAAGATGCGCACTGAAAAACGGTTCTCTGTTAGACTTCAGAGAAACTCTCTCTACATTATGGCATTTGCGATGAAAGTAATCTCACAAGTTGAAGCGCAGCGTAAGATTCTGGAAGAAGCAGTCTCGACGGCACTGGAATTAGCGTCAGGTAAGTCGGATGGCGCGGAAGTCGCTGTAAGCAAGACCACGGGTATTAGCGTCAGCACCCGTTATGGTGAAGTGGAGAACGTCGAATTCAATAGCGATGGTGCACTGGGGATTACGGTTTACCACCAGAACCGTAAGGGCAGCGCATCGTCCACCGATTTAAGCCCGCAGGCGATTGCACGCACCGTGCAGGCCGCGCTGGACATTGCACGTTACACTTCGCCGGACCCGTGCGCGGGCGTGGCAGATAAAGAACTGCTGGCCTTTGATGCGCCCGATCTGGACCTGTTCCACCCGGCGGAAGTTACCCCTGACGAAGCTATCGAACTGGCTGCCCGCGCTGAACAGGCGGCGTTGCAGGCCGACAAACGCATCACCAATACCGAAGGCGGCAGCTTTAACAGCCACTATGGCATCAAAGTGTTTGGCAACAGCTACGGTATGCTGCAGGGCTACTGCTCCACGCGCCATTCTCTTTCCAGCTGCGTAATCGCAGAAGAAAATGGTGATATGGAGCGTGATTACGCCTACACCATTGGTCGGGCGATGGGCGATCTGCAAACGCCGGAGTGGGTGGGGGCTGACTGTGCTCGCCGTACCTTATCACGCCTGTCTCCGCGTAAGCTTTCCACCATGAAAGCGCCGGTGATTTTCGCCAATGAAGTGGCGACCGGACTGTTCGGACACCTGGTTGGCGCCATTGCAGGCGGCTCGGTGTACCGCAAATCCACCTTCCTGCTCGACTCGCTGGGTAAGCAAATTCTGCCGGAATGGCTGACCATTGAAGAACATCCGCACCTGCTGAAAGGGCTGGCGTCTTCACCGTTCGACAGCGAAGGCGTACGGACCGAACGCCGCGACATTATTAAAGACGGTGTGCTGACTCAGTGGCTGCTGACCAATTATTCTGCACGTAAGCTGGGGCTTAAGAGCACCGGTCATGCAGGCGGGATCCACAACTGGCGAATTCCGGGACAGGGTCTAAGCTTCGAGCAGTTGCTCAAAGAGATGGGCACAGGTCTTGTGGTTACCGAGCTGATGGGACAGGGCGTAAGCGGCATTACCGGCGATTACTCGCGCGGCGCGGCGGGCTTCTGGGTCGAAAACGGCGAAATTCAGTACCCGGTGAGTGAAATTACCATCGCCGGTAACTTAAAAGAGATGTGGCGGAATATCGTCACCGTCGGCAACGATATTGAAACGCGCAGTAATATTCAGTGTGGTTCGGTCCTGTTGCCGGAGATGAAGATCGCCGGGCAATAATATCCGTCATACTTCAAGCTGTGGCGTGAATTATTGAGGGTATCTGGCGTTTGTTTATTTTTGAATAATAAAAAAGGAAGTGAGCAATGCGTAAACACCTGTTAGCGATCGTCGCAGCTTCAACGCTGGTTCTTGGTTCTTCTGCGTTTGCAGCCGATCTTGAAGACGATATGGGGATCCTCAACGACAACCTGAAAATCGTCGAAAAAACGGATAATGCGACTGAACTGAAAGATGCGTTAACCAAAATGCGTGCAGCTGCGCTGGACGCGCAAAAGGGAACGCCGCCGAAGCTGGAAAACAAATCCCCGGACAGCCCGGAGATGAAGGATTTCCGTCACGGTTTTGACACGCTGATCGGTCAGATCGACGGCGCGCTGAAGCTGGCGAACGAAGGTAAAGTTAAAGAGGCGAAAGCTGTTGCGGAAGAGCTGAAAACTACGCGCAACGAAAACCACAAGAAGTTCCGCTAATCTGCGCTATCCGGCCTGCATACCCGTAGGTCGGATAAAACCCCCCGCTACTGCACGTCCCATAAGTAAACGCTATCCCCATCACATTTTTTCATTTTTATCGCCCGTTCATTGTTCGCACTTCCTTCCATTTTTCTGCTCGCTATTGCGATCTCAATCACATTCTTCCAGTGATAAATCGTGGTTCCAGCTCTTTTTGCGGCACAGATCACTATCGCTGCACACCTTTCCACTTCGAAGTGGAAAACAACTCGCTACAAACTCATAACCTCCGTCGCTAATTTACCCTCAGAGACATTAACGGGGTAAGACGAGTGAATAACGGAGCTGTAATGAATGACATGGGGGAATCGGTGGAACTGGCCGACCGCATGCTGGCGCAGGTGTATGCCTTGCTGCGTGAACGCAACATTATTCCCAACGCCGTACAGGAACAGATGCTGACGTCGCATGTTCGCGCCATGGCGCACCGCTCGGTAACGGGTGAACCCTTACCAGAGGTCGATGCCAGCTTGTTTGATGAAATATCTGCCGAATCAATGGCGCTTGCCCGCGACGTGGTCGCCGAGTTTGGCAATCTTCCTGAGGAAGAGGCCTGGCTGCTGTCGGTGCACTTCGAAGTCGCGAAAGACAACCTTTAAGGAGCAAAAGATGGAACAGATTACCGTAGTGATTGGCGATCGTCTGGGTAAAGGCCAGAAAGTGGCGGCAGGCGTAGAGAAAGCGGGTGGCCGTGCCGTTGTGGTGCCGGGCGTTGCAGCAGATATGAAGCTGGGTGACGTGATGAAAGCGGAAAACGCCACCTTTGGTATCTCGTTTTGCGGCAGCGGTGGTGCGGGAGCGATTACAGCGCAGACCAAATACGGCTACAAGGCGAAATACGGCATGCGCTCGGTCGATGAAGGGGTAACCGCCATCAACGAAGGGTGCAACGTACTGGGATTCGGCTTTATGGACAAAGAAGAGCTCGGCGAGCGCCTGGTGCAGGCGTGGCAAAAGAAACACGGCGCTTAAGCATGAAAGAGCAATTCACCACCACGGTGAGAGTCACGGGTAAGGGCGAGACCAAAGCTCGCGCCTTTGCCGATGCCCTGAACCACGTTCAGGCTGCGGTGATGAAAGCGTCGCCGCATATCTTACTGCGTATTGAGCCACAGGATGTGCAGGTTGTTCAAGCGCGTGAATCGGTGCGTAAAGAGGCGTTTTTATTCCTCTTTTTGCGCCGGAAAAGACGCACTTTCAGCGTGGAGCTGGACGTGACCGTCAACGTGACTGCCATCAATCTCGACAAGGTGGATTTCGTTACGCAACGCTGATTTTTCTATTAAAAGGCATAATTATGTTCCTGATAATATTAATAAAATCGCTCATCATCGGCGCGTTGGTTGGCGTTGGTGTCGGCGCTGGGGCTGCACGCATGTTTCATGCGCCTACCACTCAAGGGATGGGCGCGTTTCGTACTCTGGGAGAACTGAATTCCTGCGAAGGGGATCCGGCTTCTCACTTCTCGTTCGGCCTGGGTTTCTTCTTTAACGCCTGGGCTTCCTCTGTTGCGGCGGGGGCGTTCACGCAGGACGTCGACCATCGCATCATCCCCAACTGGGGCGCCGCCGCGCTGATGATTAAAAATCGCAACGTCGGTGAAACGCTGCACGACCCCAAACGCATGGCAATTGCCTGCGGCGTTATCGGGATGATCGTGGTGACCTTCCTGAACCTCACCGCATCATCCGTACCGGAAGCGTTGCAGGTTACCGCCGTCAAGGTGCTGGTGCCCGCGGCTAACCTGCTGGTTAACACCGTGATGCCAGTAATCTTCTGGCTGGCGGCGATCGACGCCGGTAAGAAATCTGGCTTCTGGGCCACCGTTTTTGGCGGCGCGGCGCAGCTGATCATGGGTAACGCCGTTCCGGGTCTGGTTCTCGGCATTTTGATCGGCAAAGGTGTTGAAGAGAGCGGCTGGAACCACGTCACTAAAGTGATGATGGTGGCTATCGTCGCGCTGTTTGTCCTGAGCGGCTTCTTCCGTGGCTTCGACATGAAGATGATCGAATCCTTCCATCTGACCGTGCCTAACTGGCTCGAACTTATCCACAACTCGCTCAGCGGCAAATAACGGAGGTCATCATGGAACAGAATAAAGGTTTTTGGTTCGCTGACTGGTCGTTCCCGATCTTTGTGGGCCTGCTCTCCTCTGGCGTGTTTGCCGGAACACACATGTACTACCTGTACGGTATTGGCGCATTTAACGAAGTGGCTTTTGTGGCGATGCTGAAGGCGGGAATGGACACCGGCTCCTACGGGGCGGTGGCGGCATTTGGCGCAAGCTTCCTGTTTGCCCGCATCATTGAAGGTTCGCTGGTGGGGATTTTGGATATCGGCGGGGCGATTCAGACCGGGGTTGGGTTAGGTGTTCCGGCGCTGCTGCTGGGCGCGGGCATTATCTTCCCGGTCGCCAACTTCGCCGCCTCGCTGGTCACCGGTCTGGTGATTGGTCTGGCGATTGGCTACATCATCATTCTGGCGCGTAAGTTCACCATCAACCAGAGTGACTCGACCTACGGTGCGGACGTCATGATGGGGGCCGGTAACGCCTCCGGACGCTTCCTCGGACCGTTGATTATCCTCAGCGCGATGACGGCTTCTATTCCTATCGGAATCGGTTCTCTGGCAGGCGCGCTGCTGTTTTACCTGTGGCAAAAACCGATTACCGGCGGGGCGATCCTCGGCGCAATGATCCTCGGGTCTATTTTCCCGATTGCCATTAGTTGATGGTGTGTCGTTGTAGGCCGGATAAGGCGCAGCCGCCATCCGACAATGACGCCTGATGGCGCTGCGCTTATCAGGCCTACACGACCGCCCCCATTTCAACAGGAGAGAGACATGTTTGATTTACTCCTGCGCCGTGCGCGCCTCGTTGACGATACGGTGAGCGATATTGCGCTCAAAGACGGCAAGATCGCGGCGTTGGGTGACGTTGATGGCCCGGCGCTGAAAACCATCGAGCTGGGCGGTGAGTGCTACGTCAGCGCAGGCTGGATTGACTCCCACGTTCATTGCTACCCGAAATCCCCGATTTATCACGACCAGCCGGATAGCGTTGGTATTGCGACCGGCGTCACTACCGTAGTGGATGCGGGCAGCACCGGAGCGGATGACATCGACGATTTTTACACCCTGACCCGGGAAGCTGCCACCGAAGTGTACGCGTTGCTGAATATCTCCCGCGTTGGGCTTATTGCCCAGAACGAGCTGGCCAACATGGTCAATATTGACGCTGATGCGGTGCGAGAGGCGGTGAAACGCCACCCTGATTTTATCGTCGGTCTGAAGGCACGTATGAGCAGCAGCGTAGTCGGTGAAAATGGCATCACGCCGCTGGATCGCGCCAAAGCGATGCAAGCGCAGAACGGTGATCTGCCGCTGATGGTGCACATCGGCAACAACCCGCCGGACCTGGATGAGATCGCCGAGCGCCTGAGCGCAGGTGACATCATTACCCACTGTTACAACGGTAAGCCGAATCGCATTCTGACGCCGCAAGGCGAGCTGCGGGCGTCAGTGACGCGGGCGATTTCACGCGGCGTGCGTCTGGACGTTGGGCATGGCACCGCCAGCCTGAGCTTTGCGGTGGCAAAACGCGCTATCGAACTGGGTATTTTGCCGCACACCATCAGCTCCGATATTTACTGTCGTAACCGTATCAGCGGCCCGGTGCATTCCCTGGCGAATGTGATGTCGAAATTCCTCGCCATTGGGATGTCGCTTCCGCAGGTCATTGAATGCGTTACCGCCAATGCCGCCGATGGTCTGCGCCTGAAACAGAAGGGGAGGCTGCAGATCGGTCTGGATGCCGATTTAACCCTCTTTACGCTTAAGCGCCAGCCAACCGTGCTGGTAGATGCAGAAAACGACAGCCTGCAGGCTGAACAACTGCTGGTGCCGCTTGCCGCAATACGTGCGGGCAAGGGTTATATGACCGAACAAGGGAGCGCGGAACATGCCTTCGATTTTTGAGAAATACGATTTAAAACAGGTGATTAATACCTCCGGCCGCATGACGGCGCTCGGCGTTTCCACGCCGCGACCAGAAGTGGTTGAAGCCGCGATGGCGGGGATGAACCAATATTTCGAGATGAAAGACCTGGTCAATAAAACCGGCGACTACATCGCGAAATTACTGGAAGTGGAGGGGGCAACGGTTGTCTCTTGCGCATCGGCCGGGATCGCCCTGTCGGTGGCTGGCGTATTGGTTAAAGACAGCGACTGGCTGCTGGAGAACCTGCACGTCACGCCCATCGAGAACAACGAAATCGTGCTGCCCAGAGGTCACAACGTCAACTTTGGCGCACCGGTGGGCACCATGGTAGCGCTTGGCGGCGGCAAGTTAGTGGAAGCCGGTTATGCCAACGAATGTTCCGCGGCACAGCTGGCGGCGGCCATTACACCGCGTACGGCGGCCATTCTGTATATCAAATCTCACCACTGCGTCCAGAAAAGTATGCTCAGCGTGGAGCAGGCTGCGGTGGTGGCGCGTACGCATAATCTGCCGCTGATAGTGGACGCGGCGGCGGAAGAGGATTTGCAGTGCTACTACCGGGTTGGTGCAGATCTGGTGATTTATAGCGGCGCCAAGGCGATAGAAGGACCAACCAGCGGTCTGGTGATTGGTAAAACCCAATATGTTGAGTGGGTGAAGCGCCAGACGGCGGGGATTGGCCGGGCGATGAAGGTGGGCAAAGAGGGAATTCTTGGACTGACCTGCGCCATCGAACTGTATCTGAACGCGCAGAAAGAGAGCGGCGTGGAGATGGTCGAGAAAATGACGCCGTTCATTAATGCGTTGAACCAGCTTAACGGCGTGAGCGCCCGCGTGGTGTGGGATAGTGCAGGGCGCGACATCGCACGCACGGAAATTAAGTTTGATGAAGCGGTAACCGGGATCGCCACGGGGGAACTGGTCGACGCGCTGAAACAGGGGGAGTACGCGATTTACTTCCGTGGTTACAAAGCCAATGAAGGCATTATCGAAGCCGATGTGCGCAGCGTCGATCGCGCGCAGCTGGAGATTGTGGCCCGTCGAATTGGTGAAGTGATTTCGCAGGAGAAAAACGCATGAAACTGACCCCTAACTTTTATCGCGACCGCGTCTGCCTGAACGTACTGGCAGGCTCCAAAGAAAATGCCCGGGATATTTATGCGGCGGCGGAAGGACACGTGCTGGTTGGCGTGTTGTCAAAAAATTACCCGGATGTCGCAAGCGCGGTAGCGGATATGCGTGAATACGCGGCCCTTATCGACAATGCGCTCTCCGTGGGGCTGGGGGCGGGCGATCCTAACCAGTCGGCGATGGTCAGTGAAATCTCCCGTCAGGTGCAGCCACAGCATGTCAATCAGGTCTTTACCGGCGTGGCCACCAGTCGCGCGCTGCTGGGCCAGCAGGAGACAGTGGTCAATGGTCTGGTCTCGCCAACCGGCACGCCGGGCAGGGTGAAAATCTCCACTGGTCCGCTAAGCAGCCAGTCGCCGGACGGTATTGTGCCGGTAGAAACCGCGATTGCGCTGCTCAAAGACATGGGCGGTAGCTCAATTAAATACTTCCCGATGGGCGGCCTGAAATGCCGTGACGAGTACATTGCGGTCGCGCAGGCCTGCGCCCGTCATGACTTCTGGCTGGAGCCAACCGGCGGTATCGATCTGGATAATTTCACTGAAATCCTGCAAATTGCCCTCGATGCCGGAGTGAGTAAAATCATTCCTCACATCTATAGTTCGATTATTGATAAGGTGAGTGGTAACACTCGTCCGGACGACGTACGCCAGCTGATGGCGATGACCCGGGCCTGCGTAGGCTAACTGACTGATGAGGAAACTGACGTGCGATTCCCCAACCAACGTTTAGCACAGCTGTTTGACATGTTGCAAAACGAAGCGCTTCCACAGGACGAGCTGGCGCAGCGGTTGTCGGTTTCCACACGCACCGTACGGGCGGATATCACCGCGCTAAACACGCTGCTCACCCAGTACGGCGCACAGTTTGTCCTCAGCCGGGGTAATGGTTATCAGCTCAAAATTGACGACCCGGCAAGCTTTCACACCCTGCAAACGCAGCAGCCCAATACGTTGCTGCGCATCCCACGCACCAGCCAGGAACGGATACACTGGCTGGTGGTGCGTTTTCTGACGTCGGCTTTCTCGCTGAAGCTGGAAGATTTGGCTGATGAATGGTTTATCAGCCGCGCGACGCTGCAAAACGATATGGCTGAGGTGCGCGAGCATCTGCAACGTTATCATCTGACGCTGGAAACGCGTCCCCGTCACGGCATGAAGCTGTTCGGCAGCGAAATGGCGATCCGCGCCTGTTTGACCGATCTGATGTGGACGCTGGCGCAGCAGGATCCGCAGCATCCGTTAGTGACGCAAGAAGCGCTGAATGCGGGGCTTCCTGAACAGTTGCAACCCGTTTTGCAGGACATTTTTGCCCGTTTCCATATTCGTCTGACCGATGAGGGCGAGCTGTTTTTACGCTTGTACTGCGCGGTGGCGGTACGGCGGATTAGCGAAGGATATCCACTCCCGGATTTTGCCGCAGAAGAGGCCGATCAATCGGTGTGCCTGGCCACGCGGGAAATCGCGGCGGTACTGCACCGCCTGGCAGACAAACCGCTTTCCGTTTCCGAAGAAAACTGGCTACAGGTGCATATTGCTGCCCGCCAGGTTCAGGAGATCGCGCCCAGTGCTATCAATGCGGATGATGACGAAGCGTTGGTCAATTACATCCTGCGTTTTATCAACACCCAGTACAACTACAACCTGTTGAATGATAAACAGTTGCATGCTGACCTGCTGACGCATATTAAGACGATGATCACCCGGGTGCGTTACCAGATAATGATCCCCAATCCGCTGTTGGAAAATATTAAACAGCACTACCCCATGGCGTGGGACATGACGCTGGCCGCCGTCTCGGGATGGGGAAAATATACGCCGTACACCATCAGTGAAAATGAGATTGGCTTCCTCGTGCTGCATATTGGCGTCGGGCTGGAGCGTAGTTACAACATCGGTTACCAGAGACAGCCGAAGGTTCTGCTGGTATGCGATGCCGGAAATGCGATGGCGCGGATGATTGAAGCGGTACTGGCGCGTAAGTATCCGCAGATAGAGATCGTCGATACCGTAACGCTTCGCGACTACGAACAGCGGGAAAGCATCAGCGAAGATTTTGTCATCTCAACCGCGCGGATTGGTGAAAAAGATAAGCCGGTGGTGATGATTGCGCCGTTCCCTACCGATTATCAGCTGGAGCAGATTGGCAAACTGGTGCTGGTCGACAGAACCCGTCCGTGGATGTTGAACAAATTCTTCGATGCCGCCCATTTTCGTGTGATTGACGAGTCAATGGATCAACAAACGTTGTTCAAAACCTTATGCCGTCAGTTGCAGGATGAAGGTTTTGTCGACGCGGAGTTTCTTGATTCGGTGGTTGAGCGCGAGGCCATCGTCAGCACCATGCTGGGTGACAGCATTGCCTTGCCGCACGCCCTTGGTCTGCTGGCAAAGAAAACGGTGGTCTACACCATCCTCGCCCCGCAGGGTATCGCCTGGGGCGATGAAACGGCCCACGTGATCTTCTTGCTCGCCATCAGCAAGAGTGAATACGAAGAGGCGATGGCTATCTACGATATCTTCGTCACCTTCCTGCGCGAACGCGCGATGACGCGACTCTGCGCGTGCCGTCATTTCACCGAGTTCAAAGCGGTTGCGATGGAGTGTGTGAGCCGTTTTTGAGAGGCGTTATCCAGAATTCGATGTAATGCGAATGTAATGCTAAACTGCATTACACATTCGATTTTACTGGAGGCATAATGGCCACGCTGAACGTCCGTCTGGATGACAAACTCAAAAATGAGGCTTATGCCGTGCTGGAAAAACTGAATATTACTCCAACGGAAGCTGTGCGATTACTGTTTCAGTACGTCGCGGAAACGGGGCGCATGCCGGTGAAAACCGTCACCCTTAGCGACAGTGAAGATGCACTCATTCAGACAGTCCGGGAAAGGCTTGCCAGCCCGCAAAAGGGAATCAAGGTTAGTCTGGATGACTTATGAACTGGAATTCGACCCGAGAGCCTTAAAAGAGTGGCATAAACTGGGTGATACGGTGAAGACTCAGTTTAAGAAGAAGTTGGCCGACGTGTTGTTGAACCCCAGAATTGACTCTGCCCGTTTAAATGGTCTTCCTGACTGCTATAAAATTAAGCTTAAATCGTCCGGGTACCGTCTGGTGTACCAGGTTCGGGATGAGGTTGTGGTCGTGTTTGTTGTCGCGGTAGGTAAGCGAGAACATTCAGCCGTTTATCACGATGCAAACAAACGGCTTTAGCGATTAACGCAAATGATGTACAACCTGGTTGCTGCTACCGCGCCAGATCAGCGCCGGGTCTTTAAGATCCTGCACAAATTTACCATCGACCAGCACGTTGATGAGATCCACCACCTGCATTTGTGCGGCGTTGAGTTCATCAAGCTTGTAGCCGGTCCACACCCAGATATCTTTCCCCGGACACTCAGCGTGAATACGCTGTACCAGTTGCAGGATATCCGGCACGTTTTGCGGATGCAGCGGATCGCCGCCGGACAGCGAAATACCCTGGCGAGGGATTCGCGTGTCGTTCAGATCGGCAATGATCTTGTCTTCCATCTCTTTGGTAAACGGCTGGCCGGAATTGAGTCGCCAGGTGCTTTTGTTATAGCAGCCAGGGCATTCATGCACGCATCCCGACACAAACAGGGTGCAGCGAGTGCCGGGGCCGTTAACGATATCGACGGGATAGTATTGATGGTAGCGCATAGCGGGTGTCCAGAAAGCATGTAGGCCGGATAAGGTGCTTGCACCGCATCCGGCAACATTGTGATGCCTGATGGCGACGCGATTGCGTCTTATCAGGCCTACGGCCTTTGCAAACGGAAATTAACCTATCTGCCCATTACCTAAATGCTTAACGCGGCGCTTCACTTCTTCCTGCTTACCGGCGTTAAACGGACGAGCGTCCGGGCTGCCTAAATAACCGCATACGCGGCGGGTGACCGACACGCGCGCGGCGTCGTGGTTACCACATTTCGGGCAGGTAAAGCCTTTGCTGGTGCACTCGAACTCACCGGTAAAGCCGCACTCGTAGCATTCATCGATTGGCGTGTTGGTCCCGTAATACGGCACGTGCTGATAGCTGTAATCCCAGACGTCTTCCAGTGCTTTCAGGTTGTGCTGAATGTTCGGGTACTCGCCGTAGCAAATGAAGCCTCCGTTCGCCAGCGGCGGGTACGGCGCTTCGAAATCGATCTTGTCGTACGGGTTAACCTTTTTCTCCACGTCGAGGTGGAAGCTGTTGGTGTAGTAACCTTTGTCGGTAACACCCGGCACCACGCCAAACTCGGCGGTATCCAGACGGCAGAAACGATCGCACAGGTTTTCGCTTGGTGTACTGTACAGACTAAAGCCGTAGCCGGTTTCGTCTTTCCACTGATCGACTGCCTGACGCAGACGTTCCACAATGGCGATAGCTTTAGCGCGAAGCTGCTCGCTGTCGTACAAGTGTTTGTCGCCAAACAGCGCGTTGATGGTTTCGTGAATACCAATGTAACCCAGAGAAATCGACGCGCGGCCGTTTTTAAAGATTTCAGACACGTCATCATCTGCTTTCAGACGCACGCCGCAGGCCCCTTCCATATACAGGATCGGTGCAACGCGGGCCTTCACGCCTTCCAGACGCGCAATGCGGGTCATCAGCGCTTTACGCGCCAGGATCAGACGGTCGTCGAGCAGTTTCCAGAAGGTGGCTTCATCGCCATGAGCTTCCAGCGCGATACGCGGCAGGTTAAGGCTGATAACGCCGAGGTTGTTACGGCCATCGTGAACCTGTTCGCCGTTCTCGTTTTCCCATACGCCCAGGAAACTGCGGCAGCCCATCGGCGTTTTGAAGGAGCCGGTCACTTTAACCACCTGATCGTAGTTCAGGATATCCGGATACATACGCTTGCTCGCGCACTCCAGTGCCAGCTGCTTGATGTCATAGTTCGGATCGCCAAACTTGTGGTTCAGACCGTCACGAATCGCAAACACCAGTTTCGGGAACACGGCGGTTTTACGATTTTTACCCAGGCCGGCAATGCGGTTACGCAGAATGGACTGCTGGATCAAACGCGATTCCCAGCTGGTTCCCAGGCCGAAACCGAAGGTGACGAACGGCGTCTGACCGTTGGCGGTATGTAGGGTATTCACTTCATACTCAAGGGACTGGAATGCGTCGTAGCACTCTTTCTCGGTACGGGAATGCGCATAACCGTCGGCATCTGGGATCTGCCACTCTTCAGCGGTTTTGCGATGCTTATTAAAGCTCTCGGTCACGAACGGTGCGAGAACTTCGTCAATACGGTTAATGGTGGTACCGCCATAAATATGGCTGGCAACCTGCGCGATAATTTGCGCGGTGACGGCCGTCGCGGTTGAGATTGATTTTGGCGGCTCAATCTCCGCGTTACCCATCTTAAAGCCCTGCGTCAGCATACCTTTCAGGTCGATCAGCATGCAGTTAAACATTGGGAAGAACGGAGAGTAGTCGAGATCGTGATAGTGAATATCACCACGCTCGTGCGCCTGGACGACATCACGCGGCAGCAGGTGTTGACGCGCATAGTGTTTGGCGACGATACCGGCCAGCAGATCGCGCTGGGTCGGGATCACTTTGCTGTCTTTGTTGGCGTTTTCGTTCAGCAGAGCAGAGTTGGTTTGCTCAACCAGACCACGAATTTCCTGGTTCAGACGGCCACGTTTTTCACGCTGTATATCACGGTCGTGGCGATATTCGATGTACGCACGGGCGAGTTGCTTGTACGGACCAGACATCAGCTGGTTTTCTACCGCTGTCTGGATCTCGTTGATATCGACCTGGCTGCGCTCATTCATCTGGCTACTAACGACTTCTGCGACGGTGGCACAGTAATCTGCGTCATCGACTCCCGCTGCTTTAGCTGCACGCAGAATGGCTTCTTTGATGCGCTCTGATTTAAACGGCACTTTACAGCCATCTCGTTTCATCACATGCGGTGTCATGATCACTCCATATTTATAAGAACAGGTTATCCACAGAGGTTGGGGAAGCGGTCATGGCTTTATTCATCTCTATTGCCAATGACTTCCCGCAATCCTGACCCACTTTATCCACAATTCCACCGTTAAACGGTGCACTGTAGTTGTAGCAATTGTAGTCGATTAATACAACATATTGGGTCGGCGTGCATTTTAAGTTCTATATGTAGTGATTTGCATCAAGGATGTTTACGATTTATTTGATGTAGCGCAAAGTAAAAATCGGAGCGTACAGATGACGGGCAGTACAGCCGATTGTAAATTGTAGGCAGAAAATTCTGATTAATTATTCAGCAAAAACAGAAGGGTAAGCTAAGCGTATGTAGCAACGCCCGGTAGCGCTATGCGTACCGGGCCTGAACATAATTGCAAGCTATTTTTGCACCCACCAGACGGCCTCAAAAGGACGCAGTGTCATGTCCCCTGGTTGGCTGGCAACCTCGGCATAGTTGTGCATCAGCACCTGCCAGTTTCCGTCGGTCTGGGCTGGCTGCCAGCTCTGAAAGGTACCGCTCAGATTGGCAATGACCAGCAGCCGCTGCCCTTGCCACTCTCGTTGATAGCACCACAGATGCGGGCTGTCCGGTAGCAAATCCTGGTAGTCGCCCCAGGTGATAACCGGCTCCGCTTTGCGCAAGGCGATCAGCTTCTGATAGGTGTAGAACACCGAGTCGGTATCGTTCAGTGCTGCCGCCACGTTGATGTCTGCTGCGTTGTCACACAGATTGATCCATGGCTCGCCGCGGGTGAAGCCCGCGTGTTTGCTGCTATCCCATTGCATCGGTGTGCGGCTGTTATCGCGTGATTTACTGGCGAGGATCGCCAGCAGTTCTTGCGCATCGCGTCCCTGGCCGTTCAACTCGGCAAACATATTATGGCTTTCCACATCGCGATAATCGGTAATCTGGCGGAAATGCGGGTTGGTCATGCCAATCTCTTCACCCTGGTAGATGTAGGGGGTGCCCTGCATGCCATGCAGCACCATCGCCAGCATTTTGGCCGACGGAACGCGGTATTTACCTTCATCGCCAAAACGCGACACGATGCGCGGCTGATCGTGGTTACACCAGAACAGCGCGTTCCAGGCCTGATTGTGCATGCCCTGTTGCCAGTGGCGGAACAGGGTTTTTAGCGCCACATAATCGGGTTTTGCTAACGTCCACTTCTCACCGTTGGGGTAATCCACTTTCAGGTGGTGGAAGTTAAAGGTCATCGACAGTTCACTACCATCTTGTGCGGCGTACTGCTGGCAATGTTCCAGCGTAGTGGAAGACATTTCGCCGACCGTCATCAGGTTGCGTGGGGTAAAAACATCGCGGTTCATCTCACGCAAAAATTCATGCGCGTGCGGGCCGTCGGTATAAAAACGGCGTCCATCGCCGTCGGGATCGTTCGGGAAGTCCTGATCTTTAGAGATAAGATTCACCACGTCGAGGCGCAGTCCGTCCACGCCGCGATCGGCCCAGAACTCGCACACTTTCTTTAGCTCGGCGCGTACCGCCGGGTTTTCCCAGTTCAGGTCGGCTTGTTCCGGAGCAAAGAGGTGTAGATAGTACTGCTCGCTTTCGGCGTGCCAGCCCCAGGCGTTGCCGCCAAACTTGGAGCGCCAGTTATTTGGCGGGCAGTCTGGCGTGCCGTCGCGCCAGAAATAAAACTGACGATACGGGCTGTCTTTATCCAGCGCTTCACGAAACCAGGCGTGCTGGGTTGAGGTGTGGTTAAACACCATGTCGAGAATAATACGGATGCCGCGCGCTTTCGCCTGCGCCACCATTTCGTCAAAGTCTGCCAGAGTGCCGTAGGCCGGATCGACAGACGTGTAGTCTGCGACGTCGTAACCGTTATCAACCTGCGGTGAAATATAGAACGGCGTCAGCCAGATGGCATCAACGCCCAGCTTTTGCAGATAGTCAAGGCGCTGCGTCACGCCGCGTAAATCTCCGGTGCCGCTGCCGGTGGTGTCCTGAAAACTCTTGGGGTAAACCTGATAGATAACGCCGTTTTGCCACCAGTGGGGAATATTCATGGTTGTTTCCTGGAAATACGCTGGGGCGCAACTGCGCCCCGAAGAAAAGTTAGACAATCTGTAATGTGCCCAGACGGTGTTTACGCTGGTAAACGAATGAGGTCAGTACCATTGGGATGACAATCGCAATGACCATTGCCATGCCAAAGACCTGCCAGTAAGTCGGCTGGATGGAGAGGATGCCCGGCAAACCGCCGACGCCAATCCCGTTCGCCAGCACACCGTTCAGGCCGCACAGCAGTCCGGCGAGACCGGAGCCGATCATCGCGCACAGCATTGGGAAGCGGTATTTCAGGTTGATCCCGTACATCGCTGGTTCAGTTACCCCGAGATAGGCGGAGATCGCGGCAGGAACGGAAATTTCACGTTCGTTGTGTTTGCGACTGGAGATAATGATCCCGACCACCGCAGAGGCCTGAGCGATATTCGACAGTGCGATCAGTGGCCATACCGGCGTGCCGCCCATGCTCTGAATCATCTGCATGTCGATAGCCAGCGTGGTCTGATGCACACCGGTGATCACCAGCGGGGCGTACAGGAAGCCGAACAGCGCCGCGCCAATCGGAGCAAAACTGCCGGTCAGCAGATGACGGACCGCAAACGCGACACCGTCGCCAATCATGCGGCCAAATGGACCGATAAAGGCATGCGCAAGGAATACCGCAAGGATCAGCGAGCACACCGGGACGATCACCAGATACAGGTAATCCGGGACGATGCGCTTCATGCGTGTTTCAATAAACCCGAGCGCCAGCCCGGCCAACAGTGCCGGAATGACCTGCGCCTGGTAGCCCACTTTCTCAATACTGAACAGGCCGAAGTTCCACACGTCCGGCACCTGCTGACCGAGCAAATAGGCGTTCATCAGTTGCGGAGAAACCAGGGTCACGCCCAGCACAATACCGAGGATCGGCGTACCGCCCATTTTCTTCACCGCCGACCAACAAATCCCGACCGGCAAATAGAAGAAGATCGCTTCGCCAATCAGCCACAGGAAGTCATAGAGGGTTTTCAGCGAAGGATGCATCTGCGCCAGCGTCTGCCCGTTACTCATGGGCAGATCGCCGATCACGTTACGGAAACCTAAGATCAGGCCGCCGCTAATCAGCGCTGGCAGCAGCGGGAAGAAGATCTCCGCGAAGTGAGAAATCAGCTGCTCGTGCCACTTCATGTTCTGCCGCGCCGCTTTCTTTGCCTGCTCTTTGTCGGCACTGGCTTGTCCGGTGGTCGCCAACAGCGCTTTGTAGTAATCGCCCACCTCGGTGCCAATTACCACCTGAAACTGCCCGGCGTTGGTGAAGCAGCCTTTGACCATTGGCAACAATTCGATCTCTTTCGGTCTGGCGTTTGCAGGCTGATTCAGCACAAAACGCAGGCGAGTAATGCAGTGACTCACCGTAGCGATATTGTCGCGCCCGCCAACCAGCTCAATCAGCCGGTCGATGTCTGCTTGTTTTATTTTGCTCATGATGGTGTGTGTTCCCCGTAGACCGGAAAAGACGCTGTTGCGTCGTCATTCGGCAACTCTCTCGTTGTTGGCGCCAGAGTATATCTTCGATGAATATTTAAAAATGGGAACGTTCCCGAAACGCAGCGAAGATCACAAATTAATGCTCAGAAAGCGATCAGGAGAGGGTGGAAGGAATAACGATTTGTCGTGGTTCGCTGCGGCCGTTGATCTGTTCGATCAGCTGCGAGGCCGCTTGTCGCCCGGCTTCGGCGTATCCAGGATCGACGGTGATAATTTCCGGATGGAGGAATTTCATCAGCGGCGTGCTGCCCACGCTCGCCAGCTGCAGGTTCTCAATCCGCTGCTCCTGCAGGTATTTGCTGACGCCAAGGGCAAGGGTATCCGTCGCACAGACTAAAGCGGTGGTTTCCGGGGTGATGACGTTGGCGGCCTGCTCATAGCCCTGCTTCATGGCCAGACCCGGCAGCGCGGCCACAGGATGCAGTTTATGTTTTTTACAGAATGCCAGGTAAGCCTCATGGCGGCGTTTACCAGTGGTCACATCGCTATGCGGAACACCAAGAAAGCTAATATGGCGATGCTCGCGTTCGTATAAACGCTGCATCAGGGTACGAATGGCACCCTCATCGTCATAGCAGACGGAGGCAAAGCCTTTTGCATCTCTTGCCAGCAGCACCAGAGAATCTTGCCAGGAGGCGAGCATGGCTTCAGTAATGCCGGTAAAACCAAACAGCACCACGCCATCAATGTTGCGGCGTCTGAGCATGCCGAGATGTTCTTCAACCAGCTCGGGCGAGAACTGGCTTTCCATCATGATCGGATCGTAGCCCTGTTCATAAAAGGCGGGCAGCATGGTCTGCACGGCGAGATTTTCCGAAAGCGAGTCCAGACGCGTGACGATAATCGCCACCACCTTGTCGCTTTGTCCGCGCATGGCGCGTGCGGAGCGGGAAGGGGAAAAACCGTGCTGATTCATCACCGCCTCAACGCGTTCGCGGGTGCGTTCACTCACGCCGCTTTCATTGTTGAGCACACGGGAAACGGTTGATTTTCCCACACCGCTTAAGCGGGCGATGTCTTTAATGGTCAGCCGATTTTGCATCCTGTTTTCCCGTGTTGCGTGTGAAGTTATGCCAAATAGAGAATAACTTTACTCAAGCGCGGCGCAATGGGCAAAGTCTGGTATACGTTTGGTTTAGTTTCTATGGTTTATCATACCGCCATAAGTGCCACAAACCTTATGGTTTTCTGCGTATAATCCGCGGCGCAAATCATTCACTTACCGGAGGCTATATGGATCCCGATCCCACCCCTCTCCCGAGATGGAGAAACAACCCTTTCCGGTAAGCCTGTCTTTCACTGTCTTACCGGAACAGTAAGACAGTGACGTTCTGACGTCCCTGTTGTGATTTTAATATTGCCACCAGGCAAGGCTTTGCCACGCCTGAAGGATTTACTGCGCCTGTTTATACTGGTGCAGAGGGACTGCCTATGTTCAAAAATATGACTCGCCAGCTGTTTGCCCGGCTAAGCCGCCATTTACCACATCGTCTGGTGCATCGCGATCCGTTGCCGAATGCTCAGACCGTTGCCAGCACACCGATCCCGCCATCGCTGAGCGAACATTGCCTGAAAATGGCGCTGATGGACGAAGACGCGCTGTGGAAAACGTTCGGCGCTCATCCGGAAGGCTTAAACGCCGCAGAAGTCGAGAACGCCCGCGAAATACATGGCGAGAACCAGTTGCCGACGCAGAAGCCGTCACCCTGGTGGGTGCATCTGTGGGTCTGCTATCGCAACCCGTTTAATATACTGCTGACCATTCTCGGGGCGATTTCCTATGCCACCGAAGATCTGTTTGCCGCTGGTGTCATCGCCCTGATGGTCGTCATCTCTACGCTGCTGAATTTTGTGCAGGAGGCGCGCTCCACCAAAGCGGCTGATGCGCTGAAAGCGATGGTCAGCAACACCGCCACGGTGCTGCGCGTTATCAACGAGAAAGGGGAGAACGGCTGGGTTGAACTGCCGATCGACCAGTTGGTGCCCGGCGATGTCATCAAGCTGGCGGCAGGGGATATGATCCCAGCCGATCTGCGCGTGGTGCAGGCTCGTGACCTGTTCGTAGCCCAGGCTTCGCTGACCGGTGAATCGCTGCCGGTGGAGAAAGTGGCAACCAGTCGCGATCCGCAGCAAAGCAACCCTCTGGAATGCGATACCCTGTGCTTTATGGGCACCAACGTGGTGAGCGGCACGGCGCAGGCCATCGTGATTTCAACCGGAGCCAATACCTGGTTCGGGCAACTGGCCGGTCGCGTCAGCGAGCAGGAAAGCGAGCAGAATGCCTTCCAGAAAGGGATCAGCCGCGTCAGCATGCTGCTGATCCGCTTTATGCTGGTGATGGCGCCCATCGTGCTTATCATCAACGGCTACACCAAAGGAGACTGGTGGGAAGCGGCGCTGTTTGCCCTGTCTGTGGCGGTGGGACTGACACCGGAAATGCTGCCGATGATCGTCACCTCAACGCTGGCGCGTGGGGCGGTGAAGCTGTCAAAACAAAAGGTTATCGTTAAACACCTCGACGCTATCCAGAACTTTGGCGCAATGGATATTCTGTGCACCGATAAAACCGGCACCCTGACTCAGGATAAAATTGTACTTGAGAATCATACGGATATCTCTGGTAAACCCAGCGAACATGTCCTGCATTCTGCGTGGCTGAACAGCCATTATCAGACCGGGCTGAAGAATCTGCTGGATACGGCGGTGCTGGAAGGTGTGGACGAAGAATCAGCCCGCCAGCTCTCGACTCGCTGGCAGAAAATCGATGAGATCCCGTTTGATTTTGAACGTCGCCGCATGTCGGTAGTGGTGGCAGAAGAAACCGATGTGCACCAGCTGGTCTGTAAAGGGGCGCTACAGGAGATCCTCAGCGTATGTACCCAGGTGCGTCACAACGGTGAGATAGTCCCGTTAGATGACAACATGCTGCGTCGGGTGAAACGCGTTACGGACACGCTGAACCGCCAGGGGCTGCGTGTGGTGGCGGTGGCGACGAAATACCTGCCAGCGCGTGAAGGTGATTACCAGCGTATTGATGAATCAGATCTGATCCTCGAAGGCTATATTGCGTTCCTCGATCCGCCGAAAGAGACCACCGCACCTGCGCTTAAAGCGCTGAAAGCCAGCGGCATTACGGTGAAAATCCTCACTGGCGATAGCGAATTGGTGGCGGCAAAAGTGTGTCATGAAGTGGGCCTGGATGCGGGCGATGTGGTTATCGGTAGCAGCATTGAAGGGTTAAGCGATGATGAGCTGGCTCGGCTTGCTCAGCGCACCACGCTGTTTGCCCGTCTGACGCCAATGCACAAAGAGCGCATTGTCACGCTGCTCAAGCGCGAAGGCCATGTGGTCGGCTTTATGGGCGATGGTATAAACGATGCCCCGGCGCTGCGTGCGGCGGACATTGGTATCTCCGTTGACGGCGCGGTTGATATTGCGCGTGAAGCTGCGGATATCATCCTGCTGGAAAAGAGCCTGATGGTGCTGGAAGAAGGGGTGATTGAAGGACGCCGTACCTTCTCTAACATGCTGAAGTACATCAAAATGACGGCCAGTTCAAACTTTGGTAACGTATTTAGCGTGCTGGTGGCGAGCGCCTTCTTACCGTTCCTGCCGATGTTACCGCTGCACTTACTGATTCAGAACCTGCTGTACGATGTATCCCAGGTGGCGATTCCGTTTGATAACGTCGACGAAGAGCAGATCAAAAAGCCGCAGCGCTGGAATCCCAGCGAATTGGGCCGCTTTATGATCTTCTTTGGACCGATCAGCTCGATCTTCGACATTCTGACCTTTTGCCTGATGTGGTTCGTCTTCCATGCCAATACACCTGAACATCAGACGTTGTTCCAGTCTGGCTGGTTCGTGGTGGGCCTACTGTCGCAAACGTTGATTGTGCATATGATCCGTACCCGTCGTGTGCCGTTCATCCAGAGCCGCGCCGCGTGGCCGCTGATGTTGATGACGCTGGTGGTGATGGTCGTCGGCATTGCATTACCGTTCTCGCCTCTGGCCAGCTATCTGCAATTGCAGGCATTGCCGCTGAGCTACTTCCCGTGGCTGATTGCGATTCTGGCGGGTTACATGACATTGACTCAATTAGTGAAAGGTTTTTATAGCCGTCGCTACGGCTGGCAGTAAACATCAAACGCCTCAGCAGGATGGTGTTAATACCATCCTGCATTCCTCATTTTCATTCGAAGATATTACCTCACAACATTAGTGTTTTATTTTTATTGAAATGCTAACGGGTGTTATTAGTATCAAATCGCCTTCCTTGCGTTGTTTTTTTATCAATAAAACGATCTGCATTGCAAAAATGAAACAGTGTGCTAAAAATTTTAAGCATCTACGATTTTTTGTGAACGCAGTCATCGAAATAAATTGTTACACCAGTTAGTCTGCGCAGGTAACGTCGTTAAGAAAGTTTCTCGCTGCCCGTTTTTAATTCCGGCAGTCATTTGCTCTGCAAGCTATTCCTGTTAATGGATATTATGAACTTCTGGAGAAGGACAAATGAAACTGACAAAAAACCTGTTAAGTCTATGTATTGGCGCGTCTGTATTACTGATGAGTCATGCAACGCTGGCACAAACTTTTCGCGCCGCAGATGTGCATCCGGCTGATTACCCGAACGTTGTTGCTGTCAAACATATGGGGGAAAAACTTAGCGCCGCGACCGACGGTCGTCTGGAGATTAAAACATTTCCTGGTGGCGTGTTAGGCGATGAAAAACAGATGATTGAACAGGCGCAATTAGGCGCTATCGATATTATTCGTGTCTCAATGACGCCTGTTGCCGCCATTCTCCCTGAAATTAACGTGTTTACCCTGCCATATATTTTCCGCGATGAGGACCATCTGCATAAGGTTCTCGACGGCATGATTGGCCAGGAAATTGGCGACCGTCTGACGGCTAATACCAAATCGCGGCTGGTGTTTCTCGGCTGGATGGATGCCGGCACGCGTAACTTGATCACCAAAAATCCGGTGGTGAAACCGGAAGATTTACACGGTATGAAAATCCGCGTTCAAGGAAGTCCGATAGCGCTGGATACCCTGAAAGCGATGGGCGCTAACTCCGTTGTCATGGGCGTCAGTGAAGTATTTAGCGGCATGCAGACCGGCGTTATTGATGGCACGGAAAATAACCCGCCAACGTTTGTTGCGCATAACTATTTGCCGGTCGTGAAAAACTATACCTGGAGCAAACACTTTATTATTCCTGAGCTTTTTCTGTTTTCGAAAGCTAAATGGGATAAGTTGAAAAAAGAAGATCAGGATCTCATTATTAAACTCGCCAAGGAAGCACAGATAGAGCAACGAAAACTTTGGCAGGATTATAATGCGAAATCACTGGAGACCATGAAAGCCAACGGCGTTCAGTTCCACGATATTGATACGGACTATTTCTATAAAGCCACGCAGTCAGTGCGGGATAATTACGGTAAAGACCACCAGGATCTGATCAAACGTATTCAGGATGTGAAGTAATTCATCAGGTGGAGGATATCAACCCTCCGCCTGAATCTTTTGATTAATTCGAGGTGATAATTATGGGTGAATGCTATTCATCGGTAATGGATTTTCTTTATCGGGTGTCAATGTGGATTGCCGGTATCGCATTATTGGTCATGGTCGCCATTATCCCCATTGGTATATTCGCGCGTTATGTTCTGAATAACGCCCTGTCATGGCCTGAACCCGTCGCTATTCTCTGTATGGTGACATTCACCTTTATTGGCGCGGCGGTGAGCTATCGTGCAGGCTCGCATATCGCGGTGAGCATGGTGACTGACCGTCTGGGGGATGCTTCCCGCCGTTATTGCTCGGTAATCGCAGACGTTATGTTGGTGGCGATAAGCCTGTTTATCCTCTGGTACGGAACCAATCTCTGTCTTGAACTGTGGGACCAGCCCGTGGCGGAATTCCCGCTTTTAAGCGCCGGGCAAAACTATCTTCCGTTGCCGATTGGCTCTGCCATAACGCTGCTGTTTATCGCTGAAAAGATTTTCCGTGGTCCGCAGTACCAACGTCCCGTTGTCATGCTGGGATCGACCAGCTAGTTACCGCCCCCATTTTAGAAAGGAAAGCAGATGGATGCATTTATTCTCGTCTTTACGCTCGGCATTATGCTGGCGATTGGGGTACCGGTAGCGTACGCGGTTGGCATTAGCGCCATCATTGGGGCCTGGTATATTGATATTCCGCTGGAAGCGGTAATGATCCAACTGACCAGCGGGGTGAACAAATTCTCTCTGTTAGCGATCCCATTCTTTATTCTGGCCGGGGCTATTATGGCCGAAGGGGGAATTGCGCGGCGACTGGTGAACTTTGCCTATATTTTTGTTGGTTTTATCCGCGGCGGACTGTCGCTGGTAAACATTGTGGCATCAACCTTTTTTGGCGCCATTTCCGGATCGTCGGTGGCTGATACCGCGTCCATTGGTTCGGTAATGATCCCGGAGATGGATAAAAAAGGTTATCCGCGTGACTTTGCCGCAGCGGTAACGGCCAGCGGTTCGGTGCAAGCGATTCTTACGCCGCCCAGCCATAACTCGGTTATCTACTCGCTGGCAACCGGTGGCACGGTGTCGATTGCCGCGCTGTTCATCGCCGGGATCCTGCCGGGGCTGCTGTTAAGCTTCAGCCTGATGGTGATGTGCGTGGCTTTTGCGCACAAGCGCGGTTATCCAAAAGGAGAACGTGTACCGTTTCGCCAGGCGCTGAAGATTTTCGTTGATACGCTGTGGGGCCTGATGACCGTTGTGATCATCATGGGCGGTATCCTGTCAGGTATCTTTACCGCAACGGAGTCTGCGGCAATTGCCTGCCTGTGGGCCTTCTTTGTCACCATGTTTATCTATCGTGACTATAAATGGTCTGAGCTGCCGAAGCTGATGTTCCGCACGGTGAAAACGGTCACTATCGTCATGATCCTGATAGGCTTTGCCGCCGCGTTCGGTGCTGTCATGACTTATATGCAGTTGCCGATGCGTATCACTGAAGCCTTCACCAGCATCTCGGACAACAAATACGTCATCCTGATGTGTATTAACATCATGCTGCTGCTGATCGGTACGCTGATGGATATGGCACCGCTGATCCTTATTCTGACGCCGGTTCTGCTGCCGGTGACCAACGCGCTCGGCATTGATCCGGTTCATTTTGGCATGATCATGCTGGTGAACTTAGGGATCGGCCTGATTACGCCGCCGGTAGGGTCGGTGCTGTTTGTGGCCAGTGCGGTGAGTAAACAGAAAATAGAGCAGGTGGTGAAGGCGATGTTGCCATTCTACCTTGTGCTATTCCTGGTGCTGATGCTCGTGACGTACATTCCGGCGATTTCGCTGTTCCTGCCGAAACTGTTTGGTGTGATGTGATAAATGCCCGGTGGCGCTTACGCTTACCGGGCCTGTAAACGACCCGTGCATTGGCCGGACGAGGCGAAGCCGCCATCCGGCACAAGGAGACTTAGCGACGAACGGCGATCGCTTCAATCTCGATTTTCACGTCTTTCGGCAGACGGGCAACTTCTACGCAAGAACGCGCAGGGAAGGTCGCGTTGTGTTCGGTGAAGAACGCTTCGTAGGTCGCGTTTACGGTTGCGAAATCGTTCAGGTCTTTAACGAAAACGGTCGTTTTTACGATGTCGCCCACTTTCAGGCCTGCTGCTTCAACGATAGCTTTTACGTTTTCCAGCGACTGACGTGCCTGAGCGGACACGTCTTCCGCTACGGCACCGGTTTTCGGATCGACCGGGATCTGACCGGAAGTGATTACCATGCTACCCAGGTCAACGCCCTGAACGTATGGGCCGATTGCTGCTGGTGCATTTTCCGTCGCGATAGTCTTGCTCATGATTTCTCCTGAATTACAGCGGTAGTAGAATGTTCCCGCTCATTATAGGGAGCCGGGATCTCATAACCAACCCCAATTAGTTGGCCAGCACCACATAATGCGAAAACTCTTTTTCACAGTATTTGCATTTGAGTGCGATGTCATCGGCACGCTTTTTCACTGCAAAACTGGAGGAAACCGGCTCAGCATGGCTGATACAGTTGCTGTTCGGGCAAACCAGTACGTTGTCGATACGCTCTGGCAGGCTCGGACGTGATTTACCCACCACGTCGTAATCGTCAATGCGGTTTACCGTTGCCTGCGGGGCGTACAGGGATAGCTGGTTTACCTGCTCATCGGTCAGGAACGTGTTTTCAATTTTAATCAGGTCCTTACGGCCCATCTCGCCTGACGGCAGGTTCAGACCGATGGTGATACGCTGGTCGGTTTCCGTCAGTTTGAACAGCGTCAGCAGCTTAAAACCAACCTGTGCGGGAATATGGTCAATCACGGTGCCACGTTTGATGGCTTCAACCTGCAGTTTGTTATCGTGTGTCATCTCTTTTTCTCCCTTACAGTGCCAGTTCGCTATTCAGTACCAGTGCCAGTAACGCCTGGCGGGCGAAGATGCCGTTGCCAGCCTGCTGGAAATACCAGGCGTGCGGCGTCTTGTCGACGTCGGTGGTGATCTCATCGATACGCGGCAGCGGATGCAGTACCTTCATGTTTGCTCTGGCGCCGTTCAGATCGCTGGCGCGCAGAACAAACTGCGCTTTCACGTTGGCGTATTCGGACGGGTCCAGACGCTCTTTTTGTACGCGGGTCATATAGAGGATATCGACCTCCGCCATCACCTCTTCAATAGTGCCGTGCAGGCTCCAGGCGATACCTTTTTCATTCAACATATCCAGAATGTATTGCGGCATCGCCAACGCGTCCGGGGCGATGAAGTAGAAACGGTTACCTTCGAACTTCGCCAGCGCCTGGGTCAGGGAATGGACGGTGCGGCCATATTTCAGGTCACCCACCATGGCGATGTGCAGATTGTCCAGGCGACCCTGAGTTTCCTGAATGGTGAACAGATCCAGCAGCGTTTGGGTGGGATGTTGGTTGGAGCCGTCGCCTGCGTTCAGTACCGGAACGTTACCGGAGAACTCCGTAGCCAGACGCGCGGCGCCTTCCTGCGGATGGCGCATTACGATGGCGTCGACATAGGTGCTGATGACGGAAATAGTGTCGGCCAACGTTTCACCTTTTTTGCCCAGAGAGGTATTGCTGCTGTCAGAGAAACCCACCACGCTGGCGCCCAGGCGGTGCATGGAGGTTTCAAAGGATAAACGGGTGCGGGTTGAGGCTTCAAAGAAGCAGCTGGCGATAACCTTATGCTTTAACAGCTCCGGCTGTGGGTTAGCTTTTAATTTCGCCGCTGTTGCGAGGACCAGATTGAGGTCATCGCGGCTGAGGTCGTTTATGGAAATGATGTGTTTTTGATAGAGCGGGTTAGCCATGTTTATCTCCTGACGCCTGGGCAAAAAAAAAGCCCCTCAATTGAGGGGCTCGGAATGGGTGATCAACGGAAAGAAAAACGGCAGGCCAGCGTCCTTTTTCAGACGCGGTAAGACAAAATGTCGTACACACTGAACCATACATCCTCCCGGCAAATTGTCCGCGATTATACTCAGCTCCGTTATGGGATCAAGCGAAAAATGCACAAATTATTCATCGCAAACGATTCTCATGAATATTCATTCACCCTGAATGCCAAACAGCAACAATGAGATAAACATGCGTTGACGCAAAATATCGGCAAATAGCAGTAGTATGGCAGACCGTTTTTTCGTATAACAACTAAAATGAAACGATGTTTTAATTAAGGGGTTTGAGATGATTGTCGGCAATATTCACAACCTGGATGCCTGGCTGCCGGAAGAGCTGCGTCAGGCGATTGAACACATTAAAGCGCATGTGACGGATGAGACGGAAAAAGGTAAGCACGACATCGACGGCGATCGTCTGTTTTATCTGATTGCTGAAGATATGACGGAGCCGTTTGCACAGCGCCGCGCTGAGTATCACGCGCGCTATCTGGATATTCAGATCCTGCTCAAAGGTCAGGAAGGCATGACCTTCAGCACGCAGCCTGCGGGCGCGCCGGAAACTGACTGGCTGGCGGATAAAGATATCGCCTTCCTACCGGAAGGGGTACAGGAAAAAACGGTGGTGCTGAACGAAGGTGATTTCGTGGTGTTCTATCCGGGCGAAGTGCATAAACCGCTGTGCGCGGTCGGTGCACCAGCGCTGGTACGCAAAGCCGTGGTGAAAATGCGGGTGGCATAAGAGTATTTGCCGGGGGCGGCTTCGCCTTACCCGGCTTACGGGAGCGCGGTTGTAGGCCGGATAAGATGCTTAGCATCGCTATCCGGCATTCTTTTCATCCATGCTCTTACTTCGCCAGCGTCGCCACCATCACCGCTTTGATGGTGTGCATCCGGTTTTCTGCCTGATCAAATACAATACTGGCGGGGGATTCAAAGACCTCATCGGTCACTTCCATTCCACCGTGCAGACCATATTCCTGTGCCATTTGTTTGCCAAGCGTGGTTTGATCGTCATGAAACGCGGGCAGGCAGTGCAGGAATTTCACCTGCGGATTGCCGGTCAACGCCATCATCGCGCTATTAACCTGGTACTTACGCAGCAGCGCAATACGTTCGGCCCACTTCTCTTTTGCCTCGCCCATTGATACCCAGACGTCGGTATAGATGAAGTCCGCGCCTTTCACGCCCGTGGCGACATCTTCGGTCAGCGTAATATTGCCGCCGTTTTTCTGTGCCAGCGCTTTGCACTCCGCAACCAGACTTTCTTCCGGCCAGCAGGCCTGCGGTGCGATCAGACGCAGATCCAGCCCGGTTAACGCGGCGGCTTCCAGCATGGAATTACCCATATTGTTGCGGGCATCACCGGTGTAGACCAGCGTCATCTCATTAAACGCTTTACCCGGCAGGTGTTCCTGCATAGTTAACAGATCCGCCAGCAGTTGGGTGGGATGAAACTCGTTGGTTAATCCGTTCCACACCGGAACTCCGGCATATTCCGCCAGCGTCTCGACAATCTCCTGACCGTGGCCCCGATACTGAATACCGTCGTACATGCGGCCGAGCACGCGGGCGGTGTCTTTGATCGACTCTTTATGGCCAATCTGGCTGCCGCTTGGCCCGAGGTATGTCACGCGCGCGCCCTGATCGTATGCGGCAACTTCGAAAGAGCAACGGGTACGGGTTGAGTCTTTTTCGAAGATGAGCGCGATGTTTTTACCGGTGAGCTTTGCGACTTCAGTGCCGTTTTTCTTTTCTGCCTTCAGCTGTGCGGCGAGCTGAAGCAGTGACGTGAGTTCAGCAGAGGTGAAATCAAGCAGTTTCAAAAAATGTTTCTGATAAAACGCAGACATGGTTCCCTCACATGGCTTAGGCCATTTATTGAATTAAAATTCAATTTATATGGATGTTTATTCATTTGCAACCTTGTTTAACAAATCTTTCCTGGAAAGGTGGAGGCAATGACAGCGGTATGTGACAATAAGAGTATCGGCAGGACATTATGAGGAACGAGCCATGGCAAACCCGGAACTACTGGAAGAACAGCGTGAAGAAACACGCTTGATTATTGAAGAGTTACTCGAAGATGGCAGCGATCCAGACGCGCTGTACACCATCGAGCATCACCTTTCCGCGGATGACTTCGAAACCCTGGAAAAAGCGGCAGTAGAAGCCTTCAAGCTGGGTTATGAAGTGACTGAGCCGGAAGAGCTGGAAGTGGAAGAAGGCGACACGGTTATTTGCTGTGACATTCTGAGCGAATGTGCACTGAATGCGGAGTTGATCGATGCTCAGGTTGAGCAGCTGATGAACCTGGCTGAAAAATACGATGTGGAATACGACGGTTGGGGCACCTATTTTGAAGACCCGAACGGCGAAGAAGGTGAAGACGGCGACGATGAAGACCTCGTCGACGAAGATGATGACGGCGTGCGTCACTAAGTCATCAACTGACCTGCGGTAGCCCAGGCTGCCGCAGGCCAAGGACAACGTATGGATTACCTGCAAATACTCTCCCCGATCCACAACTTCCTGCACTGTAAAACGCCCCAGGCCTGGCTTGATAAAGCGCGAGACCCGGCGAATCTCCCACTGTTATTGACCGATCACCTCGTCTGTGAGCTGAAAGCGGCGCAAACGGCGATGCTGCTGGTGCGTAAGTATGTCGCAGATAAACAGGGATCGCAGGCGCTGCTGGACTGGCTGAAACCCTATGAAGCGTTTGCTTTCAGAGAAGGGGATGAGCCGGATTTTATCGCGCTGAATAAACAGATAAGCAAAAGCGTGATGCCGCAAACCGACGACCCGTGGGGACGCAAGCTTATCGACAGCATGGTTTTGCTGATCAAAGAAGAGCTGCATCACTTCTGGCAGGTGCGTGAGGCGATGATGAGCCGCAACATTCCCTATATTAAGATTACCGCCAGCCGTTACGCTAAAGGCATGCTCAAAGAGGTACGCACCCACGAGCCGCTGACGTTAATCGATAAACTGATTTGCGGGGCTTATATTGAGGCGCGTTCCTGTGAACGGTTCGCCGCGCTGGCACCGTATCTGGATGACGATTTGCAGGCGTTTTATCTGTCGCTGCTGCGATCCGAGGCGCGGCACTATCAGGATTACCTGGCGCTGGCGCAGCAGGTTTCAGCCGATGATATCAGTAGTCGGGTGCAGTTTTTTGGCGAAGTAGAAGCCGCGTTGATCACCTCTCCTGACAATGAATTCCGCTTCCACAGCGGTGTGCCAGCTTAATTCCTTTGTTTGACGCGTGGTATCCATCGCCGCGCGGATTAATCCTTCCTGTTTCTGATAGCAAAATCTGGTGGCTGGAAATCGCTCGCTGCTGCCGTAATAATCAAAACACGCGAAGGGGAAATATATCCCCGTAACAGAGATGATTTGGCATAAGGATGGTTAATGAACTGGGCACACGTTTTGTTGGCAGGTTATATCGGGGCGGTGATTGCTATCGTCGTCGGCATGTTTCGCAAAAAAGGCTGGCTGGGCAAGATCTCCGGCGCGGTGGTTTTTGTGGTGGCGATTATCGCGTGGAATCTGTTTGATGTGCACTACCTGATCCCACGCGAAAGCCCGGATTATGGTCTGACCGAAGAGCAGCAGTTTGAAAAGGCGATGCTCTCCAATCCGGCGTTTCAGGTGATTAAGGAGCAGGAACCTGAGCTGACACAAAATATTATCAGCCAGGCTGCGCAGATGAAGAAAGCAGGGAGTAGCGAACAGCAGGTTATCGACGCGATACAGCCGCAAATTCTTCAGTTGCAAATGGCGAGATTGCAGCAGGCGCCAGATGCCAATGTCATTGAATATATGAAAATTAACCTTGAGCAGATCGCTGCTGTGGCCAAAATCGGTGATGACGAATGCTTCCGCTTTCTGTTTCCGGCAGTGAAAGGGGGGATTAACCCGGCACGTCTGGTTCCGCATGAGATCATGAACCGTCGTATGGCGAGTGATATGAGTATGATGCGTGCTGCCTATGGTCCGAACAAACATACGGTCACGGCAGAAGAGAAACAGCTGGCGTTGCAGGATCTGCAAGCAATAAGCCCTGGGTTAGTACAGCGCTATGGGCCGGATATTCAGATCATGGCCGATCCGACTAAAGCGATCGGCAAAGAGAAGATTGCCTGTGAGATAGTGCAGGATCTCTGGTCACAGGTGCTGAAGCTGCCAACCGCCCGCGCGGCTGGCGTTATTCGACTGATGCTCTCAGCCGAGATGCAGTAACGCGGCTAAAGCCTCTCGGCGTAAGGTCAGAGGGGCTTTAACATCCGCACTTCACAATCTACGTGCCCGGTACAGCCCAGCGCTTCGCTGATATGCTCAAAGCCTAAATGCTCATACAGGCGGATTGCCTCAGTCAGAAACGCTGTGGTCTCCAGATAGCACTGTTTAAAACCCTGCTCGCGGGCATGTTCGAGCGCCATCAGCGCCAGTTTTTTCGCCAGCCCCTGACCGCGCGCGCTCGACAGGAAGTACATCTTTTGCAGCTCGCAAATGTCTGGTTCACTACATCCTAACGGTGCAACACCGCCGCCGCCCACGACTTCACCGTTTTGCTCAACCACCCAGTAGGCCGCGCCCGGCTGGCTGTAAACCTGGAACAGTTCGTCCAGATTAGGGTCGGCAACGGTATAGCCTTTATCGGCGGTAAGCCCGTATTCAGCGGAAACTTTGCGGATAACGCGGGCAATGGCGGCGTTATCATCGGCAGAAATTCGGCGCAGCGTTGCCGCGACGGAGGTAATGGCACTCATAGCGAACTCATGACATAAAAGTGAGACATATACAGTTAATACCACTGCGGCGAGGGGAAGCGCAAGCGAGGATAATTCAATAAAAAGCCTCTGAGCATATGCGTCAGAGGCTTTATCGTCTGTGGTGTCGGATGCGCTACACTTATCCGACCTACGATGACGGTGCCCGTTTGCCGGATAAGCGTAGCGCTATCCGGCATAGGCAATTACAGCGCGGCGATGACCGCCTGCTGTTCAATCAGCTTCGCTTTGGCTTCTGCGTAACCGTCCAGCTTCTCACGCTCTTTGGCGATAACTGCTTCCGGTGCGCGGGCAACGAAACCTTCGTTGGAAAGTTTGCCTTCGATACGGGCAATCTCGCCTTCGATTTTCGCCACTTCTTTCGCCAGACGTGCCAGCTCATCTTCTTTGTTGATGAGGCCAGCCATCGGGATCAGCAGCTCGGCGCCGTCGATGATTTTGGTCACGGAGACCGGACCTTTGTCATCGGCTGGCAGCACGGTAATGCTTTCCAGACGTGCCAGGTTCAGCAGGAAGCTGCGGTTGTCGTTCACACGACGCATCGCATCAGCGCTGCAACCACGCAGCAGCAGCTCCAGCGGTTTGCCCGGGGCGATGTTCATTTCCGCACGGATGTTACGTACGGCGACGATCGCCTGCTTCAGCCATTCGGTATCGGCCAGCGCCGCTTCATCAACCTGTGCGGCGTTATATTCCGGGAACGGCTGCAGCATGATGGTATCTGCAGTGTTGCCACAAATCACTTTCACTCGCTGCCAGATGGTTTCGGTGATGAACGGAATGATTGGGTGCGCCAGGCGCAGCAGACCTTCCAGCACGGTAACCAGCGTATTGCGAGTGCCGCGCAGTTCAGATTCGGAACCACCGTTCATGACCGGCTTGGTCAGCTCCAGATACCAGTCGCAGAACTGGTTCCAGGTGAACTCGTACAGAATGCCCGCGGCGATATCGAAGCGGAAGTTATCCAGCGCTTCGCGGTACGCTTTGATGGTCTGGTTGAATTCAGCGAGGATCCAGCGGTCCGCCAGAGACAGGGTCATTTCGCCGCCGTTGAAGCCGCAATCCTGATCTTCGGTGTTCATCAGCACGAAGCGGCTGGCGTTCCACAGCTTGTTACAGAAGTTACGGTAACCTTCCAGACGCTTCATGTCCCAGTTGATATCGCGACCGGTAGAGGCCAGCGCTGCCAGGGTGAAACGCAGGGCGTCGGTGCCGTGCGGCTCGATGCCGTCCGGGAACTGCTTCTCGGTACGTTTGGCAATTTTCTCAGCCAGCTGCGGCTGCATCATGTTGCCGGTACGTTTCTCCAGCAGTTCTGCCAGAGAGATACCATCGACCATATCCAGCGGGTCAATCACGTTACCCTTGGATTTGGACATCTTCTGGCCTTCGTCGTCACGAATCAGACCGGTCATGTAGACGGTCTTGAACGGAACCTGCGGCTTGCCGTTTTCATCTTTGATGAAGTGCATGGTCATCATGATCATGCGGGCAATCCAGAAGAAGATAATGTCGAAGCCGGAAACCATCACGCTGGTTGGGTGGAACTGACGCAGCGCGTCGGTATTTTCCGGCCAGCCCAGCGTAGAGAAGGTCCACAGTGCAGAAGAGAACCAGGTATCGAGAACGTCTTCGTCCTGACGCAGCGCAACGTCGGCGCCGAGGTTGTTTTCCTGACGCACTTCGTCTTCGGTGCGGCCAACGTAGACATTGCCGTCGTTGTCATACCATGCCGGGATACGGTGACCCCACCACAGCTGACGGGAAATACACCAGTCCTGAATATCACGCATCCAGGAGAAGTACATGTTTTCGTACTGCTTCGGTACGAACTGGATGTCGCCGTTCTCAACCGCTTCAACCGCCGGTTTTGCCAGCACGTCGGCACGGACGTACCACTGGTCGGTCAGCATCGGTTCGATAACCACGCCGCCACGGTCGCCGTAAGGTACGGTCAGGTCGTGCGGTTTAATTTCTTCCAGCAGGCCCTGCGCATCAACGGCGGCAACCACCGCTTTACGCGCAGCAAAACGTTCCAGCTTCTGGAACTCAGCCGGGATTTCATTGGAGTAAACGTCGGACTCTTCGCCTTTGGTGTCGTACACTTCCGCGGTTTCGCGGATGTCGCCGTCAAAGGTCAGAATGTTGATCATCGGCAGGCCGTGACGTTTCCCGACTTCGTAGTCGTTAAAGTCGTGCGCCGGGGTGATCTTCACGCAGCCGGTGCCTTTTTCCATGTCGGCGTGTTCATCACCGACGATCGGAATGCGGCGGTTAACCAGCGGCAGAACAACGAATTTGCCGATCAGATCTTTGTAGCGCGGATCTTCCGGGTTAACGGCTACGCCGGTATCACCCAGTACGGTTTCCGGACGGGTGGTGGCGACGACCAGGTAATCTTTACCGTCTGCGGTTTTCGCGCCGTCAGCCAGCGGATAGCGGATGTGCCACATGGAGCCTTTAGACTCGCGGTTTTCCACTTCCAGATCAGAAATAGCGGTGCGCAGTTTCGGGTCCCAGTTGACCAGACGCTTGCCACGGTAGATCAGATCTTCTTTGTACAGGCGAACAAAGACTTCTTTCACGGCATTGGAAAGACCTTCGTCCATAGTGAAGCGCTCGCGCTCCCAGTCAACGGAGTTGCCGAGACGGCGCATCTGACGGGTAATGGTGCCGCCGGATTCCGCTTTCCACTGCCAAATTTTGTCGATAAACGCTTCGCGACCGTAGTCGTGACGGGTTTTACCTTCTTCAGCGGCAATCTTACGCTCAACCACCATCTGGGTAGCGATACCCGCGTGGTCGGTACCGGCCTGCCACAGGGTGTTTTTACCCTGCATGCGCTGGTAGCGAATCATGGTATCCATGATGGTTTGCTGGAAAGCATGACCCATATGCAAACTGCCGGTGACGTTCGGCGGCGGGATCATGATGCAGAAGGACTCTTTGCTTTCATCGCCGTTAGGTTTGAAATAGCCCTGCTTTTCCCAGTGCTCGTAAAGCGGCTGTTCGATATCTTGTGGGTTGTATGTCTTTTCCATTATTTCCAGGTTGCCGTATTCAGGTTAAAACCAGCCACGCGGTAAGCTTTGTAGCGATCGCGTGCCGATTGTTTCAAAGAATCTTCGTAAGGAACGAAGTCTATCACTTCTGTGAAAGCGGTGGCAAAATCTGCAAAGCCAACGCGCAAACTGATGAGCAGGTCGCGCGGGCTGCTATTGCGTTTCTCCGGCCAGGCAATCTCTACCGGCGCGCCACCTCTGGGGCCTTCTCCCGCCAGATTATGCGGAACAAAACTTTCTGCCGGTCTCGCCCACAGAGCTTCATCCAGTCGAAGAGCCTGCTTTTCGTTTTCACAGGCGATCAGCACGCGCTTGCCAGCACGCCAACGTTCTGCGGCAATTTCACACACCAGTTGTTCAACGGCGCTTAAGCCATCGACGGTGTTGTCATTGTCCAGAATATAGAACGTTGCGTTTCTCATTATATGGGGCTTCTTGTTGTGGATTTAAATGCAAAGCCGGGTGGTGCTACGCTTACCCGGCCTACGGTTGAGTGATGTTGTAGGCCGGGTAAGGCGAAGCCGCCACCCGGCGTTTTACATCACTCTTCGCCGTTAAAACCGGCACGATTGAGCAGGAACTGCGACAGCAACGCGACCGGACGACCGGTTGCGCCTTTAGCTTTCCCTGAACGCCATGCAGTACCGGCGATATCCAGGTGCGCCCAGTTGTACTTACGGGTAAAGCGTGACAGGAAGCAGCCCGCGGTAATGGCACCGCCAGGACGTCCGCCGATGTTCGCCATATCCGCAAAGTTGGACTCTAACTGCTCCTGGTATTCATCACCCAGCGGCAAACGCCATGCGCGGTCACCAGCCTGCTCGGACGCACCGATCAGCTCATGCGCCAGCGGGTTGTGGTTCGACATCAGGCCGGTGATGTGATGGCCCAGCGCAATCACGCACGCGCCGGTCAGGGTCGCGACGTCAATCACCGCTTCTGGCTCAAAGCGCTCGACGTAGGTTAACACGTCGCACAGCACCAGACGGCCTTCGGCATCCGTATTGAGCACTTCAACGGTCTGTCCAGACATCGTGGTCAGCACGTCGCCTGGGCGATACGCACGGCCACCCGGCATGTTTTCACAGCCCGCCAGCACGCCGACAACGTTGATGGGGAGCTGAAGCTCGGCCACCATGCGCATCACGCCGTATACCGCTGCCGCGCCGCACATGTCGTATTTCATCTCATCCATGCCTTCGGCTGGTTTGATGGAGATACCGCCGGAGTCAAAGGTTAACCCTTTACCGACCAGCACGATCGGACGCGCGTCTTCGGACGGATTGCCTTTGTACTCGATGACCGACATCAGCGACTCGTTCTGCGAGCCGTGACCGACGGCCAGATAAGAGTGCATGCCCAGCTCTTTCATTTGCTGCTCGCCGATTACACGGGTCACAACATTTTTGCTGTAGCTGTCTGCCAGCTGGCGCGCCTGAGAGGCCAGGTAGGCGGCGTTACAGATGTTCGGCGGCATGTTGCCAAGATCTTTTGCCGCTTTAATGCCGGCGGCGATCGCCAGACCGTGTTGGATCGCACGCTCACCGCTGGTCAGTTCGCGGCGGGTCGGCACGTTGAAGACCATTTTACGCAGCGGGCGACGTGGCTCGCTTTTGTTGGTCTTCAGTTGATCAAAGCTGTACAGCGTTTCCTGTGCCGTCTCAACGGCCTGGCGCACTTTCCAGTAGTTATTGCGCCCTTTGACGTGCAGCTCAGTCAGAAAGCAGACGGCTTCCATTGAGCCTGTATCATTCAGGGTATTGATGGTTTTCTGAATGACCTGCTTGTACTGGCGCTCATCAAGTTCGCGCTCTTTGCCACAACCAATAAGGAGAATTCGCTCAGACAGAACGTTAGGAACATGGTGCAGCAACAGGGTTTGACCCGGTTTGCCTTCCAGTTCGCCGCGACGCAGCAGTGCGCTGATGTACCCGTCGCTGATCTTGTCGAGCTGCTCTGCAATCGGAGAGAGGCGGCGTGGTTCAAAGACACCCACGACGATGCACGCACTCCGCTGTTTCTCCGGGCTACCGCTTTTTACACTGAACTCCATGCACTACGCTCCTGAATCTTAAAGACAACGGCGGTGGCTACGGATAGAATTGCAAGCTTTCGTAACTCATACCCGCTGTTGCGGTGACTTCGTGTTAATCTTAACGTTATTACGGCATTGGCACGTCAGAACAATTTCTGAGAGGTGGATCCGTTGAGTATAATGATCTTAGCGACGATTTCGACGACTCAAGAGAATAAATGACGTTTAAGCCATGAAACAAGCTAAATTCCGGCAAAAGACGGGTTTTTACGGGCGTATTTAAAGTGATAATCATAAGATATCTGGTTCGGGAAACGCTCAAAAGCCAACTTGCGATCCTATTCATCCTGCTTTTGATCTTCTTTTGTCAAAAGTTGGTCAGGATCCTTGGTGCGGCGGTTGACGGTGATATCCCGGCAAATCTGGTGCTCTCGCTGCTGGGGCTGGGCGTGCCAGAAATGGCGCAACTTATCTTGCCCTTAAGCCTGTTCCTCGGGCTGTTGATGACGCTGGGCAAACTGTATACCGAAAGTGAAATTACGGTCATGCACGCCTGCGGGCTGAGCAAGGCAGTGCTCGTGAAAGCGGCGATGGTGCTGGCGCTGTTTACCAGTATTATTGCGGCAGTCAACGTGATGTGGGCCGGGCCGTGGTCCTCCAGACATCAGGACGAAGTCCTGGCGGAGGCGAAAGCGAACCCCGGTATGGCGGCGCTTGCTCAGGGGCAATTCCAGCAGGCGACCAACGGCAGTTCGGTGCTGTTTATCGAAAGCGTTGACGGCAGCAACTTCAAAGACGTGTTCCTCGCGCAAATCCGCCCGAAAGGCAACGCTCGTCCTTCGGTCGTCGTAGCCGATTCCGGACATCTTACCCAGATGCGTGATGGCTCTCAGGTCGTGACGCTGAACCAGGGGACGCGCTTTGAAGGTACCGCGCTGCTGCGCGATTTCCGCATTACCGACTTCCAGGATTATCAGGCGATTATCGGTCATCAGGCCGTGGCACTGGATCCAAACGATACCGACCAGATGAACATGCGTACGCTGTGGACGACCGACACCGATCGTGCCCGCGCGGAGCTGACCTGGCGTATCACGTTAGTATTCACCGTATTTATGATGGCGCTGATGGTTGTACCGCTGAGCGTGGTGAACCCGCGTCAGGGGCGCGTGCTGTCGATGCTGCCAGCAATGCTGCTCTATTTGCTGTTCTTCCTGGTTCAGACGTCGCTGAAGTCGAACGGCGGTAAAGGTAAGCTGGATCCGGTGTTCTGGATGTGGACGGTGAACCTGGCGTATCTGGCGCTGGCGATTGTGCTTAACCTCTGGGATACGGTGCCGATGCGCCGCTTGCGTGCCCGTTTTATGCGTAAAGGAGCGGTATAATGCAGCCTTTTGGTGTACTTGACCGCTATATCGGTAAAACCATTTTCACCACCATCATGATGACGCTGTTCATGCTGGTGTCGCTCTCCGGGATCATCAAGTTCGTTGACCAGCTGAAAAAAGCCGGGCAGGGGAGCTACGATGCGATGGGCGCCGGGCTGTATACCCTGCTCAGTGCGCCGAAAGATATCCAGATCTTCTTCCCGATGGCGGCACTGCTGGGGGCATTGCTGGGGCTGGGCATGCTGGCCCAGCGCAGTGAACTGGTGGTGATGCAGGCTTCCGGCTTTACCCGTATGCAGGTGGCGTTGTCGGTGATGAAAACCGCGATTCCGCTGGTGCTGCTGACGATGGCTATCGGCGAATGGGTTGCGCCACAAGGCGAACAGATGGCACGTAACTACCGTGCGCAGCAGATGTACGGCGGCTCGCTGCTCTCTACCCAGCAGGGTTTGTGGGCGAAAGACGGTGACAGCTTTGTCTACATCGAGCGGGTGAAAGGCGACGCCGAGTTAGGCGGGATTAGCATCTACTCGTTTAACGACAAGCGCCGTCTGCAGTCTGTACGCTACGCTGCGAGCGCGACGTTTGACCCGGAGCAGAAGGTCTGGCGTTTGTCGCAGGTGGATGAATCCAACCTGACCGATCCGAAGCAAATCACCGGCTCGCAAACGGTAAGCGGCACCTGGAAAACCAACCTGACACCCGACAAGCTCGGCGTTGTGGCGTTGGATCCTGATGCGCTGTCGATTAGCGGTCTGCATAACTACGTGAAGTACCTGAAGTCGAGCGGCCAGGATGCCGGACGCTATCAGCTCAATATGTGGAGCAAAGTCTTCCAGCCGCTGTCTGTAGCGGTCATGATGCTGATGGCGCTGTCGTTTATCTTTGGTCCGCTTCGTAGCGTCCCGATGGGCGTGCGCGTGGTGACAGGGATTAGCTTTGGCTTTGTGTTCTATGTGCTGGACCAAATCTTTGGCCCACTGACGTTGGTGTACGGCATTCCGCCGATTATCGGTGCGCTGCTGCCAAGCGCCAGCTTCTTCCTGATAAGCCTGTGGCTAATGCTACGTAAGTCGTAATCACAGTAATCGTAGGCCTGATAGCGTTGTGCTTTTCAGGCCTACTCCGGACCCGTAGGCCGGATAAGGCGTTTACGCCGCCATCCGGCAACGTAACACGGGGCTAGCGTTTTCTCCCGCCCATCAAACTCCCCAACATGCCGCGAATTATCTGATTGGTAACCTGTCGCGCCGCGCTTTTCGCCACGCTCTGCACTACGCCATCGCGCTTACCGCCGCGGGGGCCGGTGCTGCCAAACAGAATATCCTTCAACCCACCGAGAATACCGCCATCCACATCGACAGCTTTACCGTTGGCGGGAGGTGTATTTTGCTGCTCGGTACTGGCCTGCACGCCTTGCTGTAAACGTTCATAGGCGGACTCGCGGTCGATCTCTTCTTCATATTTGCCGTACAACGAAGAGTGATTAATCAGCCCGTTACGCTCGTCGTCCGTCACCGGTCCCATCCGTGAGCATGGCGCAATCACCATCGCCCGTTCAACCACGGACGGGCTGCCTTTGGCGTCCAGAAACGACACCAGCGCCTCACCGGTTCCCAGCTCCTGAATGGCTTTTTCGGTATCAAATGCCGGGTTGGCGCGCATGGTTTGCGCCGCGCTTTTCACCGCTTTCTGGTCTTTCGGGGTGAACGCGCGCAGGGCATGTTGCACACGGTTTCCCAACTGACCAAGCACGTTGTCCGGAATATCCGACGGGTTTTGCGAGACGAACCACACGCCGACCCCTTTCGAGCGGATCAGGCGGATCACCTGTTCGATTTTATCCAGCAGCACCTGCGGAGCATCGTTGAACAGCAGGTGCGCTTCATCGAAGAAGAACACCAGTTTTGGTTTTTCCAGATCGCCCGCTTCCGGCAGCTGTTCGTACAGCTCGGAGAGCATCCACAGCAGGCTGGCGGCGTACAGTTTGGGCATCTGGTAGAGCTTCTCGGCGCTGAGGATATTAATCATCCCTTTGCCGCTGGCGTCAGTACGCATCCAGTCTTTGATGTCCAGCATCGGTTCGCCAAAGAAGTGTGCCGCGCCCTGTTGCTCCAGCGACAGCAGCCCGCGCTGGATCGCCCCGACCGAGGCGCTACTGATATTGCCGTACTGATTCTGGAAGGATTTAGCGTTATCGCCAATGTACTGGGTGATGGCCCGCAGGTCTTTGAAATCGAGCAGCAACAGACCCTGGTCATCGGCAATACGGAAGATAATATCCAGCACGCCGGACTGCACGTCGTTGAGGTTCAGCAGACGGGCCAGCAGCAGCGGACCGAGGTCAGATACCGTGGCCCGCACGGGATGACCTTTTTCGCCGAAGATATCCCACACCGTGACCGGATTAGCATGCGGTTGCCAGTCGGTAATGCCGATATTTTTCAGGCGGGCGAGCAGCTTTTCAGAGGCTTGTCCTTCCTCGGCCACGCCGGTTAAGTCACCTTTCACATCGGCCATAAATACCGGCACGCCAATCTCGGACAGCGATTCGGCCAGCTTCTGTAGCGTGACGGTTTTACCGGTCCCGGTCGCGCCGGTAATCAGCCCGTGACGGTTGGCCATGCCTGGCAGTAAAAACAGTTCGGTGTCCGGCGTGCGGGCAATTAGCAGGGGTGCGCTCATTGAGATTTCCTCCATTTATCCTGCCTGGAGTATAGGCAACCGTGACGCACTCTTCACCGCTAAATTGCGGAGATTGTGAGGAGAATTTAACCTGTCTGGAATAGCGGGGAGAATAGCCGGGAAGCTTACGCCACCCGGCAAAGACGATCAGAAGTCGGCTTTAAGTACTACGCGGTAGCGGGCCTTACCGTCACGCACGTGCTGGATTGCTTCATTAATTTGCGACATCGGGTACAGTTCGGTGGTGGGCGACACCTTGCTGCGCCCGGCAAATTTCATCAGCTTGCGCAGCTCGAACGGCGTACCTGTTGCCGAACCGGAGATGCTGCGATCGCCGGCTATTAAGGTGAACGCCGGAACCGGCAGCGGCTTCAGCACCGCGCCGACGGTATGGAAGTTACCGCCGTAGGCCAGCGCTTCAAAATAGGGCTGCCAGTCGAGATCGACGTTAACCGTATTAATAATGAGATCGAACTGGCCCGCCAGCGCTTTTAGCGCATCCGGATCGCGGCTGTTGACGACTTTATCCGCCCCCATTGCCAGCACTTCCTGCTCTTTCGCCGGATTGGAGCTGAACGCGGTCACTTCGCAACCCATCGCGTGTAACAGCTTAATGGCGATATGCCCCAGGCCGCCGATGCCGATCACCCCGACGCGGCTGGTGGCGGTGATATGGTGCATCAGCAGCGGTTTGAACACCGTGATGCCGCCGCACAGTAATGGGCCAGCGGCCGCCAGATCGATACTCTCCGGAAGCGGGATCACCCACTGCCAGTCGGCCCGCAGCTTCTCAGCAAAACCACCGCGATTAAGAATTGTGGGAACAGACCCTTCAAGGCAGTTGATCTGATTACCGCTGATACAGGCATCGCAGTGCCCGCAACTGCGCGCCGTCCAGCCAACGCCGACACGCTGACCAACCTTCAGACCTTTATCCTGCGCCGCGCTGCCGAGCGCCGCCACGCGACCAATCACCTCATGCCCGGCAACCAGCGGATACTGAGAGAATCCCCATTCGTTGTCTATCATCGACAAATCAGAATGGCAGATACCGCAGTAATCGACCTGGACTTCGACATCTTCCGGCTTAAGCTCGCCCGCATCATATTCATAGAGTTCGAGTTCGCTGCCCGCCGCTTTTGCAGCGTAGCTTTTTATCATCGACATCGTATTTCCCTCAGTATGGTGTTGAACTGGAAGTGTAGAGCATGGGGAAACGGGACGCTTCGCAGAAGGGGGGATTAAGGAGGGGGCAAACTGTGATGAGGGTTACAGCTAAGAAAGGTAATGCTGAAATTTTCAACACTTAGCGAGCCAGACACACGCTGGCGCTTGCATGGTGGCGCATGACAGGTATAATCCACAACGTTTTCCGCATCCCTTCCGTGCCGGAGTGGCGAAATCGGTAGACGCAGTTGATTCAAAATCAACCGTAGAAATACGTGCCGGTTCGAGTCCGGCCTTCGGCACCAAAAACGATTGTGATAATCGGAAAATCTACAACAATCAGTACGTTGTACAATGAAGCTGGACGTTGACGGCAACTACAAAATGGCCGCATCTCCGGCTTTTTTTGTTTATAAAGCCTCGGGCCGGATCTTTTCACTCACTCCCTGTTTTGTCAATCTCTCTCCACGCAACTTCTGAGCATCTCGACATTGTGTTCAATATAGCTGAGCGTCACCTTAATATCGCGGTGGCCGAGTAGTTTCTGCGTGACATACAAATTTTGCTCCGGTTTCTGCATTAATTCTGTGGCAACGGTATGACGGTAGCGATGTGATGAAAAGCGGCTGTGGCAGGCATCGCTGAGTTTGGCAAAGAAATAACTCACCTGATTTTCTGTCATCGGTTTACCCTGGTGCAGCGTCCGCCGACTGAAACGATTGATGTTGAACAACTGATCGTCAGCCCGTACTCCCTTTGTTTTAGCTTCTTCAAGCAAATGCACCAGATAGGGCCGCAGCCGGGAGGCGATGGGAACGATATGTTCATCATGACTTTTGTTGCCTTCGCTCTGAATAAACAGCGTGTCATGGACCAGATCGATATCCCTGACCCGTAGGTGAATAAGCTGATTCAGGCGAATTGCGGTGTAGTTGAAGGTTTCAACCACGGTCAGCCAGAACCAGGCCGGATACAGCGGCGAACGATAGTTTTGTTGAGTACTTTCCAGTTCAATAAAATGGCCCAGCACTTTGCGTGACGCGAGGATCTGCTCGCGGGTCAGGGTTTTCTTTTTCTTACGAGATTCCCGCAGCGATGTTTTCTGGAATGGATTGATGAACTGCTCCAGTAATCCCTGTTCAATCGCGAAATTATACAAAGCCCGCATATGGCGCATATAGTGGTTCCAGCTTACTGGTTTGATACACCGCACATTTAACAGGTAATGACGCCACTCCAGCACCATATGCGGTGTGACTTCGGCGGGTAGTACGTTGCGCCAGTGGGTAAACTGATTTACCGCCGTGCAATAGCAGCTCTGAGTATCAGGGCGCAGCAGACGGGCAAAAAAATACTCTTCCAGGAGCTGTTCAAAATTCATGGGTGTCTTCTCCTTCACTGAGCAAGAGATGAGGGTTATTAAAGGGAACGTCATCTCCAAAAAGCGGCGTGGGATCGTCAAGCAGATATCCCTTCAGACGTGAACAACGGCGTGGGCCGACAACGGCGCAGTGCCAGATGTTGAGGCCGTTTTTTTGTTTTCGGTGAAGATTCAGGTTCTGGAACTTCTTCTGTACCTCCCGCCAGTATTCTTCTGGGACATTCTGACCGCAGGCGCTAAGCCAGAGTTTGAAAATACCGGGCGTTACCAGAAACACCGACCCGGCGACGGTATGGATCCGGGCGTTAGGTTCATTGACTTCCAGATGTTGAGCCTGAACATTACGAACCAGCCACTGCCAGAATGCTTCGCCTGAAAGTAGGGCATCGTTTTGTTCGGGTTGAGGGGATAGTTGTTCTACTACCGCGTCCGTTGCAATCACTGCTTCTGTCTTATTCAGGACACCCGCAATCGGCGTGACGGTTCCACTAAAGGTTGTGGGCCGCTGTTGTGGATCTTCCCAAATCAGCGAAGGAGAAAAGCGCAGTAACGTAAGTTCACTGCTCCAGCCGCCGCTGGCTTCAATCCGGCAATGCCAGATGGCTTTGTCCTCACAGGGGATGAGTAACTGGTGTGCTTGCATCTCGTCGAACAGCCGCACGTTATGTTGCGGCACGGCGTCAATTCCCTGGCGCAGCAGCCAGCCACGCACTGCATCAGCAGCGTTCTTACTGACTAACCAAAGTGCTTCTTCCGTTAACCAGCCGTCAGAACCACCGTTCGGGTTGTTGAGTCGGAACTCATGTGCCAGCAGGTCGCGCAGGGCGGCGATGATTTGCTGCGGTAGCGAGGATTGTGGGCGGTGGATAGCCTTGACCGGATCGCCGCCGAGATTAAACGCCACCGACGCCCGGTCGGCTTTCTGCACCAGTTCACCCGCCAGCCCGGCATACTGATATTGCCCGTTCAGGCAGTGAAGCAGGGTGGATAAGGCAACTGAATCAGCAGCGAGCCAGTCTAGGCTTTCCGGTGGGAGAAGTTGGGTAAGCAGAAGGGCTGCCGCAGCCGGATGGCGCAGATAATCACGTTGCGGCAGATAGCGAAACCGATAAGGCTGGGTTAGCGGGCCATGCCATGGAAACCAGCGTTGCCCGCTGGCATCTTCCACCTCAATATCGGTGATGAGTTTGCCTAGATCGTGCAGCAGCGCGGCGTAGATGATAACGGTGGTCCAGCGTTCGGACTGAGCAGCCTGATCTTCCGGCGCTGCATCAGGCGGAAAAAGATAACTCTGCCGCAGTCGTGCGGCATAGCAGGCGGCTTCGAGACTATGATCGAGCAGGCCACCTGCGTGGGAATGGTGGTGGTTTTCCGAGGCTGGGAACAACTGCGCCAGTTCTGCGAAGCGGTGGATTGGTATCAGCCAGAAGCGTTCAAACAGTGAGGCAGGGAGTGCGGTGCTCTGGCGAATAAACTGGATAAGCTGTTGGCGGGTCGTTTCAGCCAGTAGCGTTTGCGCGGATTCAGGATGCAGCCATCCCTCCGTGGCGCTCGGCTTGCCGTCGGATGGTGTGATTTCTGGTTTTTTGCGCGTCAGCCATATCCGCATAATGGCCCTTTCCCCTTTTTCGGGTAAGCCCGTTACCCCTTCACTCTCTTCCCCTTCACCCTTTGGATTTTGCCTTTTGGTGCCGTCAGATTTGGGGCTAAATTGTTTATTGGGTTGCGCAAATTTATTGGAGTGGAGAAAAACGGCAGAGCAGGATGTTCCGCCGTTGATATGAAGGTTATGCGCTCAGCGCTAACGGCTGCTGCGCCCGTTCAAGCAGATATTCACAGGCATTACGCGCTAATCCACTGGCGCGGAAAATCGCTTTTTTGTCTTGCTGTAACACCTTCAGCCACGATGCGATGTAACTGTCATGCTGTAGCTTCGACTGGATGCCGACATGAGCGCACAGGAAGGCGGCTCCCATTTCGGCGATGAGTTCCTCAAAACTGTACGTCGGATCGCCGAAGGTGTGGTTTCCTGCGGTGATGCCGTCCCGGTTCAGCCGTGAAGCGTGTCCGGTAGCGTGCGTCAGTTCATGCAATAGCGTGCCGTAATAGTCCTCACGCGAAGTGAACTGCTCAGGATGCGGCATGATGATGCAGTCGCGCCCCGGCGAGTAATACGCCCGATTCTGGCGTCGGTGAGTGATCACTACCGAGCTTTGCCGGGCAACCTGCTCGGCAGCGGCGATAGGGTCATCGACCATCACGACAGGTTGTGAAAACGCCTCCGGCAGATCTTCGCATTGCTGAATGTTGAACAGCCGGAACTCACGTACTACGGCGTAGGACGTCAATTTAGGGTTGCCGTCAGCATCAAGAACCGTGTTCCCGTTGCTGTCCACTACCTCGCGCTGCTGGGGCAGATAAAACACGGCCAGTGTAGATTTTTCGCCTTTGCGGATATTACCGCCCGCATTGCGAATTTGCGTGAAGGTCAGCCAGCGATCGCTTTCATATCCCTGTCGCTCTGCGCTGTTCCAGAGCAGAGGAATGTTGATGCCATGATAAAACCGCCCGGATAAGGCATTCATCGGCACCACCGGTTCCCCTTCCCGCCACGGGCGGACCCAGGGGATCACGCCTTTCTCCAGCGCGGCGATAATTTCATCGGTGACTTTCTGGTAAAGATCGTTGCTTCTGTTCATAAGCGTAACCTCATGATAAAGAAGCCGGGTACAGCGCTCCCGGTCGGGAGTCGCCCGGCACGGGGAGTGAAGGATGCTGAGGCAATCAGCAGGTGTGAAGGGCAGTAACCAACAGGTGGTTATCTTCAAGCGTTAAGCGCAGCGGCGTCATCAGCGGCACATTGCTGCTGCCGTCAGAAGGCAAACAGTACAGACCGAAATTAATACTCTTACGGTCCGGGCCAGCGCTTTTGAATGTCAGCACGGTGGCGACAATCAGGTTTTCGAGACGGTCGTCTTCCTGAGAGGGGTTGGGTGGAAAACGGACTACCTTTTCCCAGGCCTCAGATGAGACAGACAGCGATAAGGATTTTGCTTCAGGGCAAGATGAAGTTGGCATAGTGTTTCTCCTGTGATGAAAGCAGAGAAACACCGCCCGGCAGGGAGGGATTCCCTGCATGTTGGGGTAGAGGATGTATCAGGCGCTAAGCGCTGTCCGCGAGGATGATACGGAGCGGACGAAAAGGCGAGCCTCACCGGGTAGGGTGGCAACCTTAAGGCTCTGGTTGCGGGTTGAACTTCGTACAGATTAATACGGTATAAATAATAATCAAGAGCTTGGTTTCTCAGGGCGAGAGTTTGGACTCGTTATCCTGGAAGCCAGTCTATTGCGCAGGATTTATCTGCTATAGGGGTTAAAAGAAATTTATCCTCTAAAGGGGATAAAACAGATTGGGCAATGGATGATACCTGCGAGGCTCACGGTCTCAGGCTTTGAAGATCTGCTTACGATGCCAGCCGACGTATTGTTCAGTGGGTCACAGGTTTTCCAGTGCTTCAATACCAACCAGACCAACCAGCGCACCATGGAGATGGAGGTTGTAACATCAGAATGTACATTGGGAGTGGTAGAAAGTTGCTCGGAAAGGGGAGAGTCTAAAAACTGAGTCAAGTAATTGGATTTAAGAAAGAGGAATAGAATTATAAAACATCCAAGTAGCAGGGGAGGATATAACGATGGCTGAATTTAAATGATGGATATAATAATTCATGAATAAATTAAAAGCAGTTTTTATATTTAATATGTATTGCACTGTTATAAAATTAACTATCGGTAATATTTACGATATGATTTTCTTTGCATGGGAGTGATGATATCTTATTGAAATATTTGTACTGATAGGTTAGACTACGAAGTTAGGTCTTGTTTTTGGTGCGTTTATATGAATATAGTTCTGAACGATGAAGAATTAAGAATGGCGTTACGTCAATACCTTGCTCGGTTAGCTACGCCACCGCAAAAGATAGTTGAAGAGTTACATGTACATCATGGACAGGCTATAGCGGATGTCGTTGCTATTTATAATGAAGCTCACTGTTATGAAATTAAAGGTGATAACGATAATATAAGCAGGTTGAAAGTGCAGGGAAAATTCTATGATAAGGTCTTCAGGAAGACTACGCTCGTTACTACTACAAAGCATCGAGCGAATGCATTACGTACTGCTCCTGCTCATTGGGGAATATTGATCATAGAGTTTAGTAACGATAAACCTAAAATAAAATCTCTTAGAGGGGCTTCATCAAGTCCTTGTTTTGATAAAGAAAAAGCCGTGCAAACACTTTGGCGTAATGAAATGCTTGAGCTTATTAGTAAATATGATCTACCTGTCTCGACAAAGCTGAATAAAAGAGATTTGGCTACATCTATTGCATCTTCATTATCGATACCTGTCATTAGTAAAGATGTAGCCAAATTACTGACACTTCGAACATCTCCTATAGGTTGTTAATAATATAAGTAATGTGGGCATTTATAAGTGGTTTCAATATCGTGCTCGGGGAAGCATCTTTTCCTAGATTATTAGCTTTATCATCAATATATTGATCTCCCCATGAGTATGGTGCTCCACGATAAAATCTTTTTGATATAAGAACCTTGCATATGTCATTATATTGCTTGCTACCTCGAGGATGTCGGTCTATTGCACTTCCCCTTGCAACATAAATTTGGTCGGATAATGTATATACAATTTTGGGAGCCATGATACTTCGAAGTATCTCTTTTGGTAGGTCTACATCTGAATAAAGAGGACTTACTATGGTATAATCTCCGTAAATAATATTATCGAAGTGCTCCTTGATTAGATCATAAATAGCCTTTTCATTTCTGATGAAAATTCCTGATTTTCCTGGTTCAACAAGATCACGAATTGATGATGGGATAGTAGAACCAGTGTGAATAATAAAATCGAAACTAAAATATTTATGGATATTATTAAGCAAAGTCTCTATTTTCGAGCATCTTTCATTAGGATCAATATCATTACATACTCTATTGTCTAGAATAAGGTGGAATTTGTGAAAGCATTTTGAGCATTCAAACATTAGGTCATTGAAATCATTTTTAATAAGTGCCCACGATAGAAGATCTCCCTCGGAAAGCCTGATGGCAACAGTATCAGATTTTAAAATTCCATTATTATGAGAGTCTATGACTGTTTGAATACGCTCAGGGCTACGGTCTATCCCGACAACAGGAATGAATTTTGAGTTGGTGAATTTTTTTATTATATATTTATAATTATCGCTTCCGTCTATTTTTATACAATCATCAATATCAAAATTATCTAAATAAAAATGTTTAAGTGATGTAAGGTGCAGCTCATATTTTCTATATGCAGCATCTATCCTTTTTTTTAATTTTTGTTCGGTAAGGTCTTCTTGTCTAGGGATGTCAAAAAAAGGTGTGAGCGATGACTTAATAGCATCATCTAGCGTTTTAATAGCAGACACTTCATTGGTTTTGAACTTCAAAAAAGGTACGTATTTCATACGCCAAAGTACTCCCTAACATTAAACTTATAAATTAATTCATTGAATAAATGATAATTGCTGCTTTCTTTCCTGTATCTTCCAGCTACAATTGACGGATGAATCCCTAAATCCTTTGCATACTTTATGACTGTATTGTCATCTCTGTTATATTTCAATGGAGATGTTCTCCATTTGTGTTTTGGAATCATTAAATTGCTGGCGAGTGAGTCTGCTTCTATTTCAATCTCATGATCAGTATCCTCTTCAAGGTCATCAATTATAGGCGTTGACAATAAATGGCTATGCAGATGTAAGTGTGCTAGCTCATGGATAAGCGTAAACCAAAAGTTATCTAGCCGATTATGTCGCAGACTCATAGCAAGTACAGCTACTCCATTTTGAAGTTTAAATACGGCTCCATCTAATTTAAGGCCTGGAATTGATGGCCGAATTATAAATATAATTCCTTTGTTCCTTAATTTATAATCCAATTCTCTGAGATTTGCAGTATCAATGCTTGATGAAATTATATCCGATATAAACTCAGTCGATATCATTTCGAATTCTGGTACTTTTGCTAGACTACAATACGTGTAACTCATTGCTCTTACCTCTGAAAGCCAATGAGTTATTAATGGGTTCTCATTATCACCGGTTTTCCGATACAGCATAGTATTATTTTTTTGCCTAAAATACTCACGGAAAAACTCAACTTCATTAACATGATGAATTTTTTTTCTAACTTTATCTAAAGCAAGTTTGTATTCATCAAAGTGCGCCAAATAGCAATTTAAAGAGTTACCTTCATTATGCACGACATGAAATTCGTCCTGTTCATATTTATTATATTTCATCATGCCCCCAAGAAATCAATTGCAACACTTTCTGGCATTTCAAAAAAAGCCAAGTTTGGTTTGTCGTAAGCAGGAATAGGTAGCATTCCTATCTTCTTATAAAATTTTTGTGCTTTATTTAGAGAGTGCAATGAACATCCTGGTTTAAGTTTCAAAATATTATGACTGTAGCACATAACATCTGAAATCATCTGAGTCCCAACTCCGAGGAATATTCTGTCAGCTATAGGGTTCATTCTGTTCCAAGGGGCAACAGCTAAATATTCAATGTAGAAAATATCATCACCAGATAATAAGCTTTCTTTTGGGAAATAAATTAAGCACGCAGCTTGAGGCTTTTTATCTGCATATAAAAAGAACCATTTATATTCATCAGTATTGTATTTGGCGCTTTTAAAAAGCCAGTTCCAATGGTCATCATCAAGCTGAACCATTTCATTTATGGCGATTAGCTCATCTTTTGAATAATTCCGCTTAGAAATTTTATCAATGAGATCTATATTAAACTTCCCCCATTGGATGTCACACTCATTAGCTCTGGCAATGTTCCAGCCGATGTATGTTTGATATGTCACCGATGAACCATCAGGACGATTGAGTTTCCCTTCACAATCGGCAGTTCCAGTAGCTAACATATGACTAAATTTTTGAGTGATATCCTGCCGTAACGCATCAATGTCTGCGGGCGTCATTTCAATGCTCTCTCCCTCAAGTTTCAGATTCAAGTTTTAGTATATGAACACTAGAGTCAAACAGTCTCCATGAATTATTTTACGTAATGATAACTCGGTAGCAAAATTTATTTAATTATTTGAAAAATAAACATTTTACAAAATTTATGTTGTAGAATGCAATATGGCATTTACCGTATCAGCACCTGACCAATTGGCCTATTCCGGTATCCGAGATACGCTTCGCATTGGATATCCTTCAGATGACAGCTGAGCCGGATGATGTAAAGCAAGAAAGGCTAAGATTGTAATGTATATGTTTCAACAAATGACGTTTAAACGGTGTATGGTCTTCCCTGCATGTTGGACCTTTTATCTAAGGAATAAGATATTTTCTGGTTTTCTCCAACAGGACTATACATCCTTATTTATGAAAGATAACCATTTTGTAAATTAGCTTCCAATCATCCTCCCAGCCTTCCCCCCACTATCCTGCGCCACCTTAACCCCTCCTACCAGCGCGCCATTCACCGCCACGCCAACCCTCACTCCAGCCCACGTCATCGCTCCCAGCCAGAAAGTCGGCAGTACCAGAAACATCGACCCCATCACCAGATTAATAATCACGTCATCCTGCGTATTCTGGATCCCGGCCAGATTCCAGCTACTGTGGGTATCGCTGTTGTAGAGCACATCCAGCAGCCAGCTATCTAGCCACCGCGCCAGTTCCCACCAGAAGGTAAGGAAGAACAGCGCAAACTGCACAAAAGTCAGCGTCATCACCACCTTCACATCCCATGCCGAGCAAATTGTTATCAGCGGAATACAGATCACCAGTGCCATTTGCAGCAACGCCTGCACCATTGGTAGCGCCTGACGAAGGCTGTCGAATGCCGGGAACGCCGCTATGCTGCCGAGAATATTTCCGGTACTGGATGCCAGCCGGGTGGCGGCATTGGCTATGGTGCCATCGACATTACCGCCATAGCCTGGATAAACGCGCCCGTTCTGCGATACCTGCATATTGCGTTCACTCACCAGCGAGCGCAGCACGGCCTCTTCATATACCGCCTGCGACTGGCCGATTTTCTGAAATGCTGTCCAGATATCCGGGGCCGGGAGTTGCAGTAGCCGGGCCTTCAGACCAACAGTATCGTCGGCCCACCACTGTTTACAGGTGGGATAGCCGCCCGCGCCGGTATCGGCCAGCCCGGCATCGCGTGGTGCGCTGTACGGCCAGGCGCTGTGTGGTGAAAGCGCGTGGTCGGTATCGTAGTAACCAGCCGTGTTGAGAAAATACGATGATCCCACCCAGGCCGTATCGTCACTGGTGTCATCGTCCAGTTCTCCGGCGCGGAATTTCAGACGGGCGCGAGAAGGGGCATAACACTCCTCGACAAAATCCCGCAGTTCCTGAACCAGTGCTGGATCCTTAATGCGGGTGTGCTGCACCTCAAAGCGGATCTGACGCAGATCCGGCTGGCAGGGGAGGGTAGCAACCGTTGCGCTGGTGATACCTTTGCTGATCACGTGAACAAAGTACCACCAGACCGGGACGGCGGCGGTTTTGCCGCCCAGCGAGTTAATAATTGGCTGATAGCCGGTATCGGCGGGTTGTGGTACCGACATCCCACATTGCTTTGAACGTGTGGTGTCATATTTGATGGTATCGAGATCGATGTTCAACATTGGCACACAGGTGAACATAATGACCAGCAACGAGGTGTACATCAGGTGCTCGACCCATACCAGAGACAGCGCGGCTTTGTTGCCTTCATCGGCCCCCTGACTTCTGGCCTGTAGCCACAGCGCCAGCAGCTTAATCAGCAGCGGCAGGGCGAATAACCCGGTGGCGCTGATCGCATTCCACAACCCGTTATTGATCACCCAGCCGAGCAGCGTCAGAAAGTATTCCAGATAGCTGTTGGTTGTCACCGGAACATCTCCGGCATGATTTCGTTGAGCACCATCAGTACGATAAACCACAGCGCGATGCGGCGGATGGTCGGGCGATACGGTGGGAAGCGATCGTACAGACGCCAGCCCACACCGGACATTGCAGCGTACAGCGTTATGCGCCAGAGCAGCAGATCGCTGCGGTTAATCTGCGGTGCGTTACCTGATGATAGATAAAACATCACTGCTATGCAGATTAGCAGCAGGGTGCCGGAGAGCATCAGCCGCTTCATTGCGTCTCTCCACCTGTAGGTTTGCTGAGATCGTCCACCCGTTTGTCAGTGTCGTCTTCTACGCCGACAGCCTGGCCTTTGGTCTTCGCCCGCATTGTCTGGCGCTCAAGAATGGTGAGTGCGGCGTTATCTGCCAGCGCCTGGCGCATATCCAGTTCCAGCTTGAGCTGCGACAATTCCTGGTCGAGCTGGGCGGTGGTCTGAGTCAGCGCGGTTTGCGCCTCTTTCTCACCGGAGATATTGGGTTCGCGCATTCCCGCCAGCAGCGTGCGCCGGGCCATCAGCGCCTGTTCCATCACGCGGGAGAGCGCCAGCTCGCCGGAGAGCCGCTGGATAAGTACCGCTGCATCAGGATCGTCGCGTAGCGCCTCGATAACGCCGCGCGTCAGATGCAGCTCGCCACCGCTGGCCTGCGCCAGTGTGTTATCGTTAACGGGCTGGCTGTGGTTCACCATATCGATAATCAGCGGCTGGATCTTATCCTGCTCTTCCTGAATCAGCGGCGTCAGCCCGACGCCGGACTGTGCGCCGCTTTGCTGGCTCGTTTCGCTGGATTGATCGTTATCCGGGGCGACGTTAATGGTCTGTTCGCCAACTACACGCGTCAGCCATTGTGCGGCGTCATCGGGTTTGCTCCATACCTGGCAAAGTTCACCCTGACAGTCGTTGCTGGATACCGAACTGGTGCTGGCCGCGCTGCGATTATTGAGGATGTTGTAGCCTGCAACCGTCGTATCGCGAACCAGTTTGATGGGCGGTTGACCTTTGCCGCCGCGATGCTCGCCGCCCACCCAGCGCTTGCCTTTCTCCGCCGCTTCTTCGGCAGCTCTCTGGTCAGCGCGAACGGCGTCTTTTTCGCTGGCCGCAATGCCCTGATAGTTCTCGGCCTGGGCGCTCTGCGTCCATGCCGGACCGAGCGCATAATCGGTCATCTTGCCTGCCATCTTCTGGCAGCTTAACAATGACTTATCGAAGTCGAGCCGTCCCTGAAGCACGCCGTTGGTCAGCAGATCGTAGAGCTGGGGATTGGCACGTTGGATCACCATTGCGGGCAGGCTGGCGACCGCGCTGGTCGCGCTTTCGATAACCTCTCCCATCAGTTGCTGGAAGCCGTCCGTCACACCGTTGAGCTGGTTGCGCACCGTGGTATCAATATCGAAATTGCCGCACATCATGTCGCTGTTCCAGCTTACACCTGCCGTCAGCGGGAAGGTGTTACGCCGGGTTGGCGGTGGAGAGATGGCCGCGCCGCCCCCGATGCGATAATACATCCAGTCGCTGATCGCCCCTTGTTGCTTGTATTGATATTTGTCGGCAGCCGGGGTGAGAAAGGCGACGAACAGAAAACACCAGGCTGAGCGCATAGTTAACCTCCGCTGCTGCCAAGAAAGGTCTGCCCACGACGCGGGCAGCATTTATAGGGCCGCCACAGCGTCCAGACATATGCGCCATCCTCCGCCAGTTTATCGGCGTAAGAATCGGTGGAGGAGCCATCCGGGAAGATGGCGCAGGAGGCGGATTTTTTCGGAACTAGCATTTGCCACCGGTGGTTATTGCTGTCGCCTTCCGTAACAGGGTCTGGAGGCCAGTAGCCGTCATGTGAACTGGCAGCCAGCGGAATATAAACATGCGGCTGACCATTGCGCGTTACCAGATCGGCAGCGCGTTGGGCGATGACCGCCCCGGCCTTATAGTCATGCGTCTGGCTGAGTGCCCCGGCTCGTGGGTAGACATTGCCCCACGTATCGCCGTCTTTACTCACCTCACGCAGTCCTGGCGTTAATGCCTCCGGGTAAAACATTTCCGGTACGCCGCTGCGCCAGGCGAGCGCATCCAGGGTGCTGAGAAAGTAGGGGAGAAGAGGCTGTGACGATGGAGCGCAGACGTAGCCAAACTGGGCGAAGAAGTTCGCCAGCGCATCACCGGCAGGGAAGCCAATCGCATCAGCGTTTTTAAACCGGATTTTGCTGTGCTGCCCGACAGCGCGGGGATTGGTATCGCCACCGGCTTCGGCGATACCGGGCAACGGAGAGCTTAACGGCGACATCTCAGCCCACGGGTTTTGCTCGGTCACGCTGTAGGCTGATACCACCAGATCCGGGCGGAAATGGAGTACTTTTACCGAGGTACGCACTGAGCAGCCAAACGGCGAACAGAACAGCCAGTAGCAGACGCCCACGATCTGGTATTGCACACATTCCGGCGACAATGCGGAGGCGGCGATTTCCGGCGTGGTGATAGCCTGTGCGGCAGGCACAGCTAGTGAGATTAATGAAGACAGGACAACGTGACGAACAGGCATATGGCTCTCCGGGTGAGACGGATGCCGTGGGTTTATCGCACTCTCTGAAGATTTTCCCGAAGAAACTGAATATCAGGATATGAAGATTAACGGCGGCAGGGGGTGCCGCCGTGGAGAATTATTTAAAGCGGGTGGTGGCGTTAATCTGTGTGCCGATTTCAATTTCGCTCAACGCGTAACTTTCCGGCGCGGTATTGATGACGATGCGGGCGTGTTGATTCTGCTGCAATGGTGTATCCAGCGTGATTTTCAGCCCTTCGGCAATGCCCGGATCATCTGTCTGCCAATCAAGATCGAAATCAGGCTTCACAACCGTCCAGTCGCCGTAGCCGTCGGCGGAAACCTCAATACGGATATTCTGCGGGGCGGTTGACTGCGCCTGTGTGGCATAAAGGACCAGTGTGTCGAAATCCACTGGCTGTTGCCACTCTATGTAGATATAGCGGAACTGGTCGTTGTACCAGCGCTCATTTTCCTCCTCGGTGCCGCTGCCTTTAGGATAGGTATCTGCCACGCTGAAGTGATCGCCGTCGTTCAGCTTGCCTTCCCGCGAGGTGGAGTTATCGCCGTCATAGCCATAGATATTAATAAAGGCGCGCTCGGCGATGTTATAGCCGGGCAACAGCGGGTTTTGATAATTCGGCCACGGGTCGGCGGGCGTATCCGCTTTTTTAAATACCCGGTAATAGTCGATGGTAAATGTCTCATCGTTCGGCAGCGGTGGATCGTTATCGTAGATATTGCCCACTTCGGCGTTATTAGTTTCATGGTGATTAAGGGAGATCAGCGGGAACATGCGGTAATCAATCGCCGCATCAATGGTTGAAACCAGTTGCCCGTCGATATAGAGCTTCAGATATTCCGGATCCCATTCCATGCCGTAAATATGATAGCCGTCTTCCAGATCCGGGAGTTCAGTACCCTCGCCATAAGGCGTCGGAATGGAGACTTGTTGCATTCCCTGTCGCGGCAGCAGATTAAATTTTACGACGTTTTCGAGAGTGAAGACTTCCGGTGAATCGACCTCCATATTTTCGGTGTACGCCGCATCCTGCATTCCCAGGAACCAGAAGGCCGGGGCCAGCCCGCTGCCGCTCAGAAAGCGGGTGCGGATTTCAAAATAGCCGTAGCGGGTGGCAAAGGCATCGTAATATGGCATATGGTTGGTGATAGGAAAACCGCCGCTCGGCCACTGATTCATATAGTCCCGCGTGCCGCCGGTGATGCCCGCGACCTTGTAGGTGTTGTTGCTGGCCCGCCACGGCTGCCAGTATCCCTGCCCGGCATTATCGACATACAGTTCCAGGCTGACGGTGCCATTGGATTCGGTAATAAAGCGGTAGCGGGCGCGGGAAGCATCCAGATCGCCCCAGCTTGCCTGATAATACGGGCACCAGCGCGGGTCAAGGTCCGGACCGTTAAATTCGTCGCTGAGATCGGGTTGATAGATCCAATCTGCGTTATCGGGCAGGAACGGTAATTTTGGTGTACTCATGATGGTAATCCTCTTCAGAAGCTATAGATAAAACCGAGGCCGGTTTTGTGGAACTTCACAACAGGCTTATCGCCGGGAGATAAATCGTGCCGGGCCTGCACTTCATAGGCGTAATCCAGCGTCATGGAGAGATGCGGCGACAGCTTTTGCTCGATAAAGATGCCGGTACGGGTTTCCGTGGTGTGCATCCGTTGGTTACGCGACTTATTTTGCGACCAGACATCCAGCGTCCAGCGCCCGTAAGGCGTGATAGTGGTGGGACCTGCGTCAAACAGTGAGAAGGTGATTGGGATATACGGGCGCAACTGCGAGCGACAGAACTCACCGGTCTGGTCGTCGCTGTTGGTATTCCAGCCCCGGTCGATAAAGTAATTCAGTCGCACCGCAATGGTCGGGTTGAAGCGATATTCGAAGCCGCCTTCACCTTTTAATTCCCGGTTCGCCAGACCGTTTTCATGCAGATTGTTGTACCAGTTGTAGACCGTCACCCAGCCGGTGGATTTGAATTTATCGGTGAAATTAATTCGCCAGTCGGGCTGGAACGACCAGCGCTGGGAGTTATAGCCGCCGGACTGCGTTTTTTCCGGGTTATCCTGATAGATGAAGGTGTAATTTCGGAAGTGGAAGGTCATGCCCAGCGCCAGATCTTTTTGGTCTACCATCAGATAGCGGGCGTCAAATTCGTATTGGTTAAACCAGTTGTCGCGGCTGAATCCATCGCTGTAATTGGTGCCGTGCGTTTCCTGATAATAGGAACCGTAAAACGTCCAGCGATCGCGGGAGAAATCCATCCACAATGTGGGTTCGAAAAAGCCGTCTTTATCGAACGACTGACCTTCTTTGTTTTCGGTCTCAATCAGCAGGCCCGCGCGAACTTTCCAGGGCTTTGATGCCGGAGTCTGGTCGAGGCCGGTATCTACTTTTTGCTGAATATCATCGGTATCAATATCCGCCGCCATCACGGGCAGGCCGATGCCGGAAGCCAGTAGCGGCAGGGCGCAGAGCAGGGTATTTCTGTTCATAAGCTTTCTCGCAGAAAGGGAGAATGCCGCAGAACAGGCATTCTCTTAGGGTTCAGGATGGGGTTATTGCGCTGCCGCCAGCACGCGGACTTCCGCCAGTTGTGGCTTCAGATCTGGGCGCAGTTTGAAATCGGCACCGGTCAGCGTGACCCTGACTTTCTGCGCTTCGCCCTTGTACGGCACTGCATTGACGACCTGCTTTTGCGAGAAGTCTTTTGATTTATCCTGAATGGTGCGCCAGTTACCCTGTGCGTCCTGAATTTCTACCGTCCAGCCGGAGACCACCGGGTTACGCATATCCTCCGCTGTCTGCTCAAACTCCAGCTCGATACCGTCTACCTTCTGCACGCCCTGAAGGTCGATAATCAGATCCGCAGGCCAGGTTTTATTGCCCCAAAGCGTTGAGGGCTGTCCGTCCACCACACGCTCGATCGAGAATTCGGCGTTGATAATATCGCCGTGGGTAAAGACCGGCTTGTTCAGCGCCAGATTGCGCTTATCCTTACTTTCCCGGTACGGGCGTAAGTCTTCGCTGGTAACGGAGAACTCCGCCAGCGCCTGCTGCGCCAGTTGGCGGATATCCCGCCCGGAAGGCTGAGTTGGATAGCCGTTACCGGTCTGATTAACCCAGCGGTATTCCTGCGGGAACCAGTTAACCTTGATGGCATCCTGCTTTTGTCCGCTCGCCGCTGCGCTTTTCAGCGCCTGAATCCAGGTTGCCCAGCGCTGGTAGTAAAAATCACCGGTGAGGCCCTGCCACTGGCGGTTGGAGTAATCGCGCAGCCCGGCATCAGCGGCCTGTTCGGTTCCCCAGGTGGTGACCATCGCCCGGGCGTTAAACTCGAACTGGTCGCGAGTCCAGTCGTCCATACCATCCAGCATCGTGCGGGCGCTGTTGAGCCAGGTGCCGAGCATAAATTCCGGGCGGGTACTCAGTACTTTGTCCTGAAGTTTGATAAGACGCAGGAACTTGCCGGAAAGCTGATTGAAGGCGTTGTAATCCTTCGACATCCACGCATCTTCAAAGGCGCGGTAATATTCATAGGAAGCGTTAGCCAACACCTGACGGGTGATATCCACCAGATCGTGCTGATACGCCGGGTTATCCCTGAAGCGGTCGTAAACGCTCAGGTAGAGCGGCAGGATTTTTTCAAACTCGGCCTTGTCGTAGTCGATAAGCGCGGTGTAGTAGGTGCAGGCGCGAGTGACGCCAAAGCCGGGCTTGGCGTCGATGATAGAGTCTTCCGCCCGCTGGCGGTCTTTGCGGCGGTGATACGCGGTTTTCACCATAATATCCCACGCCTGCTCAATCTCCGGCGACTGCGCACCGTAGCGGCTGGTTAGCCAGCTGTGGATATACGCCGTCGAAGAGATCGGCGATTTTTCCCACGCCATGTCGTAGAGCATTTCGTATAGCATCGGGTTGGTGCCGAGCGATTCAGCGGTGACGCCCACGCCTTTCATGTACTTCGATTCCGCCAGCAATTGCGGGATCTCTTGTGCCAGCACTTCCGGCATCCCGGAGAAGCCCATGCGGCCACCGAAGGCGTGAAGCATGTTCCAGATCCACGGCGTGTTGCTGAACTCGTGGCGAATAGCATGGTTGGGCTTGTTATCGGCGTAGAGATCGAGGATCAGCGCGTGATCCTTTTTCAGGCCGTTAAGGAAGGCGTCGGTGGGGTTCTCCTGCCAGTTCTGGATAATCCATACCGCGTCTTTATCGTGCTCCAGCATCTTGTTTTGCACAGTTTTCGCCACTTTCACCATATCCAGATCGGCGCGGTTGCCGCCTTCATGGAACGGATCGACGGCGTAATAGTGGCTGATATCGCCGAAGGTGGTTTTCAGCGTCTGGTAATAAACGTCGGCGACTTTGCTGAAATAGTCCTCGCCCTGCTTAACGTAGGTGCGCAGCATCGGCGGACGAACAAAGCCAACCCAGTCGCCCTGATCGATAACCTGCGCCTGCGGGTTTTTGGCGGTGAAAGTGTCCGGCACCTGCCCGGCAAAGCCGGGGAAGACCGGCGTGATGCCGTACACTTCCATTCTGTCGTGTATTTTACGCGCCAGCTCGGTACGCTGAGCAAACCAGCTCTGCGGCAGCGGGCCGCCGAAGCTCTGCATATTCGCCATGTAGAACCAGCCGAAGTAAGCTGGGCCGGGCAGATACTGGCGCACATCATTATCGCTGTAGCCGAACTGGTGCAGTATCCGCCGCTGAACCTCTTCCTGACCGACAACATCCAGCATCAGGTTGACGCCGTTCATTGCTGCCCAGTCGAGGAATTTCTCGTAATCGTGCCAGCGCCAGAACGCCATGGTGTAGGACGGCGTGCAGAAGTTCAGGGCGTATTTGTACTGATATGGCGTCGTTTTTTCTGTTACTTCTTTCGGCATCGGCCAGTTTGTCGGTAGGGTCAGATTGGACACATTCAGCGGATCATAATTGACGTGCAGATAATTTTTCAGATACCAGTTCAGCCCGGAGGCCAGTGAAATACCGTTTGGTCCGCTGATGCTGATTTTGCCGTCGGCTTCCTTCACGGTGAAGCTGTCTTTGCCAGTGGTGGAGGGCGCAACTGCGAAGATAAAGCGATTCTGGTGCTGTGCGCCGAGCACCCGCTCAACCAGTGCCTGTGCTTCGCTGATGACTTCCTGCTGGCGATACGCTGAGTTCTGGCGGCGCTCATGGCGTTTTGCCCACTCGGTGGTTGCGTAATCGGCGACCTGAATCATGGGCGGCGTCGGCGCGGTATCACTGATTTTATCCCCCGTCAGGGAGACATCGTTAACCACGCCCTTTGTACCCGCCGAATAGTCGGTAATATTGATGCGCAGACGGCTGGTGCGAACGTTAAGCGGCAGTCGCTCGTTCGATTTACTGGTCTTTGCGGAGGCGACTTTGCGGTAAGTCACGCCATCCTCGCTACTGTAGACGTCGAAGCGCGTTAGCGTGTTGAGTGGGGTAGTGAGCTGTAGCTCGCTAAGCTGGTACGTGCCTTTTAAGTCCATCTCCAGCCAGCGGTTGTAATCCAGCTTCGACTGCCATTGGGTTGCCGGATTATTGTCCAGCAGAGGCTGACTGACGTTGTTGCCTTGTGCATCCATCACGCGAATTGCCGACGCAGATAAGCGGCTGCTTGCTGCCGCCTGGTGGCAGACCAGAGAAATTGACAGCGCCAGTAAAGAGAGCCATCCGGTTGTTTTTTTCATACTTGCCATCCTGTTTGTTGAAATTAAAAAAACGATGACAGGAAGCCAATGGGTAGTTTATGACCATCATCATAAGTGACCGCCCATTATTTATGATCCGCTTCACTTCATTTGTTCCATGCGGAAAAAGAGTTTGCCGCTGCGAATAAATAAATCAGCCATAAACTGTGTATCCGTTCACGCTAATTTCCTGTGGCGTTATGACAACGGTTATAAGCAGGTTTTTAGGTGCTCTTTATTCTGAATCTGATGAAATTCCGACTCTGAGGGCATTATGGCTATTCAACGCGATACAAAATGGAATGTGATCCTCTGGGGATTCTTTTTCCTGTTCTATTACTACAACTGGTCTTCCTGTTTTTTGTTTTTACCCATGTGGCTGACCCGGATGGTGGGGCTGGATAAAACACATATTGGTATGGTGTTCTCCTCCTTTGCCGTGGCGGCTATCTGCCTGCAACCGCTGCTGGGTTGGGTAACGGATAAGCTGGGGCCGAGAAAACACCTGCTGTGGCTGATCGTTATCCTGATGGTGCTCTTCGCGCCGTTCTTTATCTACGTGTATACCCCGCTGCTGCAAAGCCATTTTGCGATTGGGCTGGTGGTGGGTGGGCTGTATCTGGGATTTATCTTCCACGCGGGCTATGGCGCGGTGGAGGCGTTTGTCGAGAAAGTCAGCCGTAACCGGGGCTTTGAGTACGGACGTCCACGGCTGTTTGGCTGTTTTGGATCGGCAGCCTGCGCAACTATTTCTGGCATTCTGTATGGTTTCGATCCGACATGGATTTACTGGATTGGTTCGGCGCTGGCTTTGCTGCTGGTGGTGATCCTGCTGGTTGCACGTTCTGAGCCATTGCCGGGCATTGAAGCGGAACAAGTCCGCCAGCAGAAGGTCAGCGTGTGGGAGTTGTTTAAACTCCGCCAGTTCTGGTATTTCACATTATATGTATTAGGCGTGGCCTGTATTTATGATGTCTTCGACCAGCAGTTTATTAATTTCTTCACTCGTTTCTTTGACCATCAGGAACAGGCGGCGAGAGCGTTCGGATATATCACTACAGCTGGGAATCTCGGCGATGCCGCCGTAATGTTTTTTATTCCCCTGCTGATTAATAAATATATTGGTAGCAAGAATGCATTATTAATTACCGGTACTATTATGACGATTCGGATCGTTGGTTCATCCTTTGCCACCGGACCGATCGAAGTGCTCTTTTTACGGATGCTGCATAATTTTGAAGTCCCTTTCCTGCTGATTGGTATTTTCAAATATATTGCTGACGTTTTTGATACTCGCCTGTCAGGGACTATCTATCTGGTGGGCGTGATGTTTATCAAGCAATCCGCCGCCATTGTTTTATCTACCGTCGCAGGCCATCTGTACGACACCATCGGCTTCCATAGCACCTATCTGATCCTTGGCAGTATCACTGCCGCGTTCACTCTGTTGTCCGCTTTCCTGCTGACTTCGACCCCACGCCAGAAAACGGCAGATGTCTGTGCACCTGCCACACTCTAATGGAGATAACATGATGCAACCGAATATTCTGGTCTTTTTCACCGATCAACAGCGCTGGGACACGGTGGGCTGCTACAACCCAGCCGTCAGTACCACACCTGTTCTGGACCAGCTTGCCAGCGAGGGCGTGAAGTTCGAAAACACCTTTACCGTCCAGCCGGTCTGCGGCCCGGCACGTTCCTGCCTGCAAACCGGGCGTTATCCTACGCAGAACGGCTGTTACCGCAATAATATCGCCATGCGGCAGGATGAGGTGACGCTGGCGAAGCTGTTCAATCAGGCGGGGTACGACACGGCCTATATCGGTAAGTGGCACCTGGCGGATCTCGATGAAAAACCGGTGCCGGAAGCACTGCGCGGCGGCTGGCAATACTGGCTGGCGGCAGATGCGCTGGAACATACATCGCACCCTTACGGCGGTCACTTTTTTGATAACGATAACCAGCCTGTGCATTTCGATGGCTACCGGGTGGATGACCAGACCTCGTTCGCGCTCGATTACCTGCAAAATCGCCAGCGGGATAATCCATTCCTGCTGTTTCTCTCCTATCTGGAGCCGCACTTCCAGAACGATATGGCGCGTTTTGTCGCTCCGGATGGCTACGCCGAACGCTTCCAGACCGCATCGGTGCCGCCGGACCTGATTAACCGCCCCGGCGACTGGCCGCAGAACCTGCCGGATTATTACGGCATGTGCCAGAACCTGGATGAAAATCTCGGGCGGATTGTCGATTACCTTAAATCCAGCGGTGAGTACGACAACACCATTATCCTGTTCTTTAGCGATCACGGCTGTCACTTCCGCACCCGTAACGATGAATACAAACGCTCTTGCCATGAGTCCAGTATTCGTATTCCCTGCGTGGCGCGGGGCGGGCCGTTCAGCGGCGGCAGGACGGTGGAGCATCTGGTGACGCTGCTGGATATTCCGGTCACGATGTTAAGCGCCGCAGGCATCAAGGTACCGGATGCCATAGTAGGACGTGATTTGCAAACTGCACTGGATGCTGAGCATTGGGACGAGGAAGTGCTGATCCAGATTAGCGAGTCGGAGGTCGGGCGGGCGCTGCGCACCACTCGCTGGAAATATGAGATTGTCGCGCCCGGCAGCGATCCGTGGAATGAGTCTGCCGCGAAGATTTACGTGGAGAGCCAGCTTTATGATCTGCTGAATGACCCATGGGAGCGCCAGAACCTGATTGCCAGCCCGGAACATGCGAGGATCCGCGATAAATTACGTCAGGATATTGGCCGCAAAATGACGGCAATTGGTGAAGAGCTGCCCGTCATTGTTCCGGTGGAGTAAGTGATGACGGCATGGATGATTGCCGCACTCTGCGGCTGTGGTATGGCAACCAGTTTGCTCTCGGCGCTGTTTGGCGTCGGGGGCAGTATCCTGCTCGTACCTGTGCTGCATCTGTTATTTCCACAATGCGCTGTGCAGGTGCTGGCCGCGACGTCCCTGATGGTGGTGATGCTGAGTGCGTTGATTAACGTCTGCGCCTTCTGGCGTCAGGGTATCCGGTTAAATACGCGGCTGCTGGTGCTCTGGTCGCTGGGGATGGCGGCGGGAATGCAGGCGGGTGTGTACGCCAGCTTTTTGTTGTCGGATAAGGTGCTGCTGATGTTGTTTGCGCTGGTTCTCGTGGGGCTGGCATTACGCTCTGGATTTTCGCCCCCGACAACTCAGCAAAACGTACAACCAGATAACCGGACGCGCAGCGCCGGGATGTTGTTGTGCACCGCTGGTGGTGCAGTGGCCGGGTTAACCGGGCTGGGCGGTGGTTCCGTGCTCGCGCCGCTGATGTCGCAGCTCTCCGGGATCCCGCGCCAGCATATCGCTGTGTACTGCAACTGGATGATGCTGTTCGGCAGCGCCGGAACGGTGGTCAGCTATCTGTATCGCACGGCACCGTATATCGGCGCATTGCCACCGGCGATGCAGTTTGGTTACGTCAATATGGCTATTGTGGCCGTGATTTTTCTCTGCACGCTGGTGTTCCAGCCGGTCAGCATGAGGCTGCGCACTCTGCTGCCGGAATGCTGGTTACAGCGCGTTTTCTCTGGGGTATTGCTGATGATTGCCGCTTTGATTCTGGTGACGCTATGAAACACGCTTTTCATCTGATGGCGAAGCCTGCGGGCTGGCACTGTAATCTGGCCTGTGATTACTGTTTTTACCTGGCAAAAGGGCAGCGTGTGCTGCGTGATACTTGTGGGCAGCGACATATGTCCGATAAGGTGCTGGAAGCGTATGTTCGTCAGTACATCGCTGCATCACCAGACCCGGAGGTGAACTTTACCTGGCAGGGCGGCGAACCGACGCTGGCCGGACTGGATTTTTATCGCCGGGCCGTGGCGCTTCAGCAGCGCTATGCCGGGGATAAACGTATTACCAACAGCCTCCAGACCAACGGCGTACTGATTAACGACGAATGGGCGGCATTTCTGGCACAGCATCGGTTTCTGGTGGGCATATCGCTGGATGGCCCGGCGCATCTGCATAATCATTACCGCAGGACGGGCAGCGGTAAGCCCGTGTTTGATCAGGTGATGGCGGCGCTGGACATCCTGAAAAATCATCGTGTGGACGTGAATATTTTGACCGTGGTGAACAATGTGACGGCGCAGGCCCCGCTGGATATTTACCGCTTCCTGACGCGCGAGGTGGGGGCTGAATTTCTCCAGTTTATTCCGGTGGTGGAGTATGACGCCGAATGCGGGTTGTTGCCCTGGTCAGTGACGGGGGAAGATTATGGGCGATTTATGATCGCCATCTTCGATGAGTGGGTGCGCCATGATGTCGGGCGGGTATTCGTTCAGCTTTTTGATAACACACTGGCGGCGTGGCTGGGCGAACGCCCTTCGCTATGCGTGATGCAACCCACCTGTGGACGTGGGCTGGTGGTTGAGCAGAATGGTGATATCTACAGTTGCGACCACTATGTGGATGCGGAACACCGACTCGGTAATCTGTTACAGCAGCCGCTGGAAAAACTAGTGGTGGGTAAAGCACAACGGCGGTTCGGCCAGCAGAAAGCGCAGCTACCGGATGATTGCCATCGCTGCCCGTGGCGCTTTGCCTGCCAGGGCGGTTGTCCGAAGCATCGACTACACGAGAGGTTGAATCATCTTTGTGCCGGGTATCGCATGATCTTCAGCCATATGGATCCGTATATGACCTATATGGCGCAGCAGATTCGTGTGCAGCAGTCTCCGGCTGGGGTGATGTCGGTGGTGGATAGTCTGAAGCAGTAATATCTTATTTTTTAACACAAAACTGCATATTCAGAGAGGCGGAGCTGTGGCAGGATAACCCTGTATAAATCGGCGATATTTTTACAGCGAGGAAGTGATGATGTCGGGGCTACATTCATGGCTTTTAGATAAGTCAACCAGTGACACCTATATGTTCATCAAGCGCCTGTCAGCCAACGATACCGGTGCGACGGGCGGGCATCAGGTTGGCATTTACATACCTTCTGGCATTGTTGAGCATCTTTTCCCTTCCATTAATCATACAAGGGATCTTAACCCGTCTGTGACGTTGAATGCGCATACCTCCTCGCACAGTTGCCCGGACACCGAGGCCAGGGCCGTTTATTACAATGGTCGTTTCTTTGGTAAGACCAGAAATGAAAAGCGTATTACCCGATGGGGCGGAGGAAAAAATCCTCTGCAAGACCCTGAGAACACGGGGGCACTGGCGTTACTGGCGTTTGACCATCGGCAGGGGGCAGATAGTCATTTTGTCGATATCTGGGTGTGTTATGACGCTGAAGAAGAAGATATTGTTGAGTCTTCACTCGGAGAGATTGTTCCCGGTTCGTTAGTCTATGGCCCCGCAAATGAGATTCTGGGCGGCCTGGCTTTAAAAGAACCGGTCTCCAGTGGATATCGTCTTCCGGAAGAGTGGAGAACAAATTTCCCTTCTGGTAAGGAGATTATCGAGTATGCAGCAGCTCATTATTCCCCAAATGTCGTTGGCCCGGATAAGCAACTGATTGAACGTCGTCGTGTTGAGTACGAAATTTTCCTGCTGGTGGAAGAAATGCACGTTCTGGGTATGGTTCAGTCCGGGTTTGGTTCAGTAAATGAATTTATTGCACTGGCGAACTCCGTGAGTAACAGACGAAAATCACGAGCCGGGAAATCACTAGAGCTGCATCTTGAACAGCTTTTTAATGAGCATGGACTGGCAACCTTTGAGACTCAGGCCGTCACGGAAGGAAATAAGAAGCCAGATTTTTTATTCCCCTCTGCACAAGCTTATCACGATGAAACTTTCCCTGAGCAGAAGCTTCGTATGTTAGCAGTGAAAACGACCTGTAAAGATCGCTGGCGGCAAATATTAAATGAGGCAGACAGGATTCAGGACATTTACCTCTTTACCCTTCAGGAAGGTGTTTCCGTTGCGCAATTTCAGGAGATGCAGCAGGAAAGGGTCAGGTTGGTTGTGCCCAGTAGTCTTCATGATAAGTACCCGAAAACTATCCGGGAATATCTTATTTCGTTAGAAACGTTTATCGATGAAACTAAAGCATTGTATGTCGATTAAATAATTTCATTCTGTTATCCCCCGGATAAATTCCGGGGGATCTGTTTATTTTATTTTTTGGTCGCTTTGGTTGCAGCGGCTTTCATAATATAAGGCTGAAGCAGTTTTGCCACGGCTTCAAAAACGGGAACGACCACTGAGTTCCCAAACTGGCGATAGGCCTGGGTATCGGAAACGGGGATCCGGAATGGTTTGCCACCTGGTTGCTCAAAACCCATCAGTCTGGCGCATTCATGAGGCGTGAGTCTTCTTGGCCTCTGTTCCTGATTTTCTGGGTTAGAGAAATCGATTTCGCCGAGTTCTTTATCCCATCCTCTGTCGATGAGAATTTCAGAACCATCTTTATGATAACGAGCGGATAATGTTCTCGCGACGCTGTTTTCATTATTCGGATCAACCAGACCAAAACCGAACCCATTACCTTTAGCAGCATGCTTTTTAGCATAGTTATAGAGATATTCCCATAACTTAGGACTCAGGATATATTTACTGTCAACCGCAGGGTCCAGAAGCTGACCAAATGTTGGCCTTTTCTCTGGGTAGAATTTATGAATATTCTTTAATGTGAATCCCTGATGGATATTAAGGTCACGGCGGAATCCGACCAGAACAATACGCTCACGATGCTGTGGCAGGAAATTTTTACCATCAATAATTTTAGGATCATCTTTCCCTGTGATACTGGCATCAGCAACTTCATAGCCCAATTCATCAAGGGTATCCATAATGACTTTAAACGTTTTACCCTTATCATGACTCTTAAGGTTCTTAACGTTTTCCAGCACAAAAATGGCTGGCTGCTTAGCCTTGATTATGCGGGCAACATCGAAAAATAGAGTCCCCTGCGCTTCACATTCGAACCCATGTGCGCGTCCAAGCGAGTTTTTCTTACTCACCCCAGCCAGACTGAATGGCTGGCAGGGAAAACCGGCCAGCAGGACATCATGATCCGGGATATGTTGATCGATATGAGCGTAGGCCTTCTCTTCAGAGATGCCTTCTTCTCCACTCAGTGTGACTTCCCTGATATCCAGATTGAATGTGTGTGCGTCTTCATCGTTGTACCAGTTTGCTTTGTAGGTACGTACCGCTTCTTTATTCCATTCGCTGGTAAAAACGCATTGTCCGCCGATGGCCTCGAATCCTTTACGGATACCACCAATACCGGCAAACAGGTCAATAAAGCGGAAATCATAGTCAGGATGATGAGCGGGTTGCTCCGGCAGCATTTTCCGTAACAGCGCTTCTTCAGCCATGGTAAGTGATTTTGGCTCACACTTGCCATTTATCCAGCGGTTAAGGGTTTCGCGGCTCCACTCATTTTTACCTATTTTTCTTAGCAGTTCTGCGACATACTTCTGGTCGTAAATTTCAAGTACCCGATCAATCAGCTTCCTGTCGCGCTCTTGTTGTTGTTTTTCTTCAGCTTCTGCTTTTTCGAGCAGTTCCTGCGCAAATAAATCGAATTCAGACATAACGCCTCCTCGGGGTTTATGGGTGAAAATATATCACTCATTTGACCCAGATGAAACGATTTGTTCTGGATATTTGATCAGTATATGGAGCCAACAAGATGTACTAACTATGGGTATTAGCCAATAACGTTGCCAGTTTTTCTGGATGAGGAACATGCAGACGGCGCTGTGAGTCATCCAGTATTCCGGCCTGTCTTAATTCCTTACTGAACCGCAACGCAGTTTCTGTCTCACACCCGGCAAACTCTGCCACTTCACGCCACGTCCAGTCATAACCGGGAAAATAACTCGTTAGATACCAGAGGCTGCTCAGTACCCGGTGGCGGGTGCGGTAACGAGCGATCCAGGTCATGCGATGCTCTGAATCAGACAGACTTGCCACCACCTGATTTAACAGAAATTGGGCGAACTGCGGGTGATGATGCAGGAAATCGCTGTTGGAGTGAGGAATGACGTGGCACAGCGATGCTGTCTGCAAAACGCAGGCATGACAGTGATAGAACCCCGAGCCAAATAACCCCAGATAGCCAAACCAGTCGCCCTGTTGGCAGGCGCGGACCAGTAGCTCTTTGCCATTTTCCAGCGTGTGGTGTAAACCGACGACGCCATGGTTGAGATACCAAAAACCGCAGATGGGTTCTTCCTGTAGATAGATTTTGCTTCCTGTTTCACGAGCGATAGGGCGTAGCAGGGCGTGGCGGGAAAAGTGGGCGTAGTGGAAAGGGGTATGGTTGCGCTCCGGGGCTGTGAGAAACGGCATTTCCGCTGGCGGTGGTATGGCGGCCTGCTGAACCTGAGCTGGCGTAGAGATACTGTGGGGGCTGGCGTCGGAAATCATCATAACCTGCACCTGACGGGGAGCGGATTTTTTGGTTGCCGCAGTTCGCCTTCTTCCTCATAACGGCCAGGCCAGATTTCCGCAGGGTGAACGTTGAGTGCGCGAGCAATCAACCACTCGCCTTTCGGCCAGGGGCGTGAAAGCGCATTCGCCAGCGTGGAGGAGGCCAGCCCCGCTTCCCGCGAAACCGCTGCCATACTGGTGCCGCGCTTATGCAGTGCGGCGATAATGTCGGCTGGGTGCCAGTCTTGCTTAGTCATTCCTGTTACCTCACAAACTTGCGTATTTAACAAATTATCCCGTTTTGGGATTATTTTGTAAATCACTGATATTCGATTTTGGGATTAAAATCGAGTATCACAAATGTCATCTATTTATTCTGAACAGTATCAGCAGGTTATAAGACTGTTGCGTTCGGCGAGACAGGATAGAGGTCTGACGCAAGCACAACTTGCAAAAGCATTAGGTCGTCCGCAGTCATTTGTTGCCAAAGTTGAAAATGGTGAGCGTCGTCTGGACATCATCGAATTTGCCCATATTGCTCATTTGCTATCTTTGGATCCTGCTGCCGTACTGAAAATGGTTTTGCCTCAGAAGTGACGTTTTCTCAGCTCATTGTTGTTGGGTTTGATCGTAAATATCCCACTTTGGGATATTTAGGTGGTGACATGATAGTCGGGCCTTAACTTATTGTTGAGGCTGACGAAATGACTTCTGTCTACTCCATTGAATACCAGATGGTTATAAAGGCATTACGTGAAGCGCGGGTTGCTGGCCACATCACCCAAGAAGAGCTAGGCAAGGCGCTGGGAAGACCACAATCTTTCATCGCAAAAGTAGAAAACGGAGAGCGGCGGTTAGATATCGTCGAGTTTGTTCATCTATGCCGATTAGTTGGTATTGATCCTGCCAGTATCATTAATAAGCTATAGTACTAATATTCACTTCGAGAACATGAGGTTACTAAGTAAAGGATGTTCACAATATAGCCCTCAAAAAGTGATTTCGTTCAATCTATTACCCGTTAGATTCTTTGATAATATTTCCCGCAAAGGGAGAATGCCATGTCAGAGAGCCTGCAATCTAATACAACTCAAACGTTACCTGACGACAGGGAAAAGCTTTACCAGCTTGTCTGGCGAGAGCCTGCGGAGCGAATCACTTCCCTCTATAGCATCAGCAAAGAGCAACTGGAAAAACGATGCGCTGAATTACGGATACCGAGACCGCTTACTGGTTACTGGAAAGCGCTGGCGAAAGGGACTGCACCTGCGGTGCCACCTTTGCCTGATTTGAAAAAAGGCAAAACAACAAAAACCCCCAAGGAAGCTGGCGTAACTGCATCTCCACCCACAGTCGCATCAACAAAGCCATTACCTTCAGCAGCGCGAAAGCAAGCTACTATTACAGGTAACGGCTATGCGTTAATCAATGACCTCAAAACGTATCTCCCGAAATCCAGTGTGACTGAAGATGGTTACTACAAGCCTGCGAAAAAGAAGCTACTGGATCTCAACGTTTCGGATACGGGGTTTGATAGCGCAATAGATTTTCTTAGTCGGTTCTTTGATGCCCTGGGGAAACAGGGCTATCGGGTAACACTGGATGTTCCGGGAGAAAGGCTATCTCGTGCGGAAATTGATATTAAGGAAGATCCCAAAGGAGAAGGGTATCGCTGGGATAATTTATGGCGGCCTTATACTCCAAGCATCATTTGCATTGGCAATATGCATTTTGCGTTCAATCTTGCCGAAATGACGGAATATGTCCCTGCAAAGAAAGTCAAAAATCGCTATGTACGTGACGAGCAAATGGGGCGGTGGATTCGCGGAAAAAACAGTATGCCTTTTCATCATATCTCGAAGCATACGTTGCCTACCGGACGGTTCCTTTTACAGCTCTATTCGCCTTATGAGTCAGCGGATTGGCGAGTGCAGTTCCGGCAGACAAAACAATGTGGTTTGATTAGCCAGATCCCGAAGATGATTGCAGTGATGCTGGAAGCCATTCCTATCATTACCAGACAACTAGAAGAAGCTCGAATCAAAGCCGAGGAACGGCGAATTAAATACGAGCGGGAACATGCTATCTGGCTCGAAAAGGAACGAATCCGCCGAGAAGAAGAAGCACACAAAGCCAGTATTACTGAGCTAAAATCGATTATGGCCCAGTGGGCCGAAGACAAACGCGTGGAGCAGTTTTTCCGTGATGCTGAGTTAGATGCCGCTGGTCTTGATGAGCAGCAAAAAGTACAGATTATGGAACGCCTACAACTAGCCCGACAGTTCTTGTCAGAGGATACAGCGGTTGAGCGGTTGCTTAAGTGGAAAACGCCGCAGGAACGGTTAGGTAATGCCTAATGCTAATAATCTGTAGGTGTAAAGAAATAATATTTTCTTTTCCACCTACTGTAGTTCTATAAATTATGTGTTGAATTCTATTTTGGGTTGTGCTGAGTTTATCAATCTAATGTCATTTATATATTCTGATTTGTCTACGCCTGACATTATTAATCCTGGCTTAATATATGACACTGAAAATAAACCCATATCTGTAACTGTACCAATTCTGTGTATTGGGATAGTGTGTTGTGTTTTATTTTCTATTGATGATGCACTACCAAGTATACGTACAACACCAGGTTTTACTTGACCTATGTATTTTGTTTTATGAATCTTGTGACATGCGAGATTTTTTGGTGAAGTTTTAATGTCAGATTCATCTGGTGAAGTATTGTCAGAGGTAATGTAGAAATCTACAGCAGAACTGAAAAAACCTTCCATCATTTTTGAGAAACCAATATAGGTTATGATTCCCCCTCCTGTTGGTATGTTTAAATAAGACCCTGCTATTTGTCGCCAGATACGAACTAGTTCAGCGTAGGCCTGTTGAACATCTTGAAATGATAGCTTGGCGTGAGGAAGTTGAGCATTTGGAAACTTGGCGTGTTGTAATTTGCACCGTATATTTTTATATTGCGATGTAATAATATAAGAAATAGGATCCTCATCTCCATTTGGCGTTGATGAAATAAGTGACACCTTTTTATTTACAAGTGTTAATGCTCGTTTTAACCAATTACCTTCACCCTCATTATTTTTCTTTTTACAAATGAAATTTAACAATGCTTCAAATGATAAAAATAAGTTTCTGTATGCCTCGAATAAATCATGTGAGGACTGCGAAAGTCGATAGTATCTAAAACATTCATTCCATACAGGTTCAGATGGATTTTGTAAGGCTATTTTATTTCCAAATGAATCTGCTGTTGTAATTTCTAGTTTTAAATTCATCGGAAAATCAAGTAGATTATAATGTGATGAAATTATACTTTCCCCTCTTGTGAAAACACTTGTGTGTGCTTTAGTTGGATCATCTAAACATATGGAGCCATAACCTTTAATAGATAATATATCCAGAGCTTCCTGTATGACAGTAAAACCATTTTCTAGAACATCTTCATAACCCAAGCTATTAGTGGTTCTGGCTACCACAAAAGATTGTCCTTTTAAAAGCTCGACTTGCCAGTCTTGTAGAGTAGCTTTATAGGTAAATGAGACAGGGGATTCATTCGATAGCTCAAAAGAGATCCCACACTTATAGATTCCATTGTATTGTTCTTTACCTGCAATAAATAAATCACCTATGCAAACCATACAATATCACCCTCAGTTAGTTTAAAGGTAAATATAATAAAGCATTTTATACTGTTTGCAATGTTATTAAGATAGCTGTTGATGTCTAATGTTTTAATTCTCTATAGAAATTATATAATGTTTTTTTACTTGATATATTGTTTTAAAACTGGAACATTTTTGCTATACATATCGCCGCCTCCAGCTCACTACACCCAAACTCCCGCATAATTCGCATCCGCTCAGCCTTCTCATGCTTCTCCGTCATCCCCAACGCCAAACACAGGGCAGGGGAGACCACGCGGAACAGCGCTTCCACACGCGGTGAAAGCACCACGCCTTCGGTATATTTCCCCGGCGCTTTAGTCGCGCTGAGCAGGAGCTGGCGCTGTTCCGGTGTCAGAGATTTGAAGCGACTGACCTGTTCCACCTCCTCGGGCGGCATCACCAGTAGCTCCCACCACTCAATCATATTGAGCAGCTTCTTCGCATCGTCTGGGAAGTCGCTCAGGTTCTGCGTTGCCAGCCACAGCCAGATCCCCAGCTTGCGCCACATCTTCGAACCTTTGGTCAGAAACCGCGCCAGCAGCGGGTTGACGGTGATGATATGTGCCTCGTCGGTAATATTGACGATGGGCCGGGCCAGATGCTGGTCGCGTTCGCCGAGGTTGTTGATATGGTTAATCAGAGAGATATAGGCGATCGCCAGTTGTGCTTCGTAGCCTTCGCGGGCAAACATCGCCAGATCCACCAGGGTGATATCCGCCTCCGGCCATGCTTCGCCTTCGAGGTTAAACAGCTCCCCCTCAAACCCGGAGCAGAACATATTCATCGCTTCGCCCATCTCCCATAGCCGGTTATGGCGGGATTCCGGTAGCGCCGCATCCTGTGCCAGTGTGAACAGGGCATCGCGGATATCCTGCGTCAGCGTCTGTCTTTTCTCGCGAGCGGTGAGCCGGGCAGCGTGCAGAATCGCTTCGCGAATTAATGCCCGGTCAGAGCGTGTCAGGCGGGCGTCTTCTTTCAGCTCGCCGCCGGTGATCATCAGGCGGGCTGTGATCTCCATTTCGCCCAGCAGATCGCGCTGTTCGTTATCGGCGTCTTCGGGATCGTCATCATCCGGTTCTGTTGAAGGCGCGTCGCTTTCCGCCAGTTTCCACGCATCGGCAAACAGCGGCAGCGTGATGCCGGAGCCGGGTTTCAGGCTGATTTTATTCACCGTCAGGCCATGTTCGCGGGCATAGTCAGCCATCAGCCCGAACGAGTTGCCCGCCTCGACGATAAACAGACGCGGACGGTGCAGCGCCATCAGTTGCGCGATTTTGGCGTTCAGGGTGGCGGATTTGCCCGCGCCGGTCGGGCCGAGCAGCAACAGGTGGCCGTTCTGGGCGCGGTCCTCGCGGTTAAGCGGGTCCCAGCACAGCATCCCGCCGCCACGGTTAAAGTAGCTGACGCCCGGATGCCCGGTGCCGCTCTCGCGGCCAAACAGCGGCAGCAGGTTGGCGAGATGCTGCACAAAGCTGAAGCGGGTATAGAGCTGGCGCTTATCCCGCGCCGGGTCGAAGCACATCGGCAGCCAGCGTAGCCATGAGCTGAGTGGAGCGAGTTCGTCATTCTCCTGTACCGGAACCATACCCGCATTCAGCAGCAGGCTGTTCAGGCTGCGCACGCGCTTGGTCAGTTCGCTGTTATCCGGGGCGGAGAGGTAAAACGCCAGCGCGCTGCGGTAGAGTTTGTGGCCGTCCTTCAGCCAGTGGCGCACCTCCTGACAGTCTTTTTTGGTGTACTCCGATTCGACGTTCTCGCCGATGGCGCGGTCATTGAGGCGGCTTAAGTGTTCTTCCAGCCGGTCCTGCGGCCAGACGACGATGGTCAGCGCCATAATCACCTCCTCCGGCAGCAGATCGAACAGCGCGTTAATGCCGTCGCCGCGTGCGGATTCTCCGGTCATATGGCCGACGGTGGGCGGTTTACGCAGCCGGTCCAGCACAATGACTTTATGCGGACGCTGATCGAACAGCCATGTGCCCTGCGCGGCCTGTGAGCGGGGTTCGCTACACAGCAGGCTCTCGGCAAAGTCGTACAGCTCCGGCGTGTCATCCTGCTGCGCCATCTGTTGCCAGAACTGCCGGGGTGAGTCGGCTATCAGTGGGGCGGGATTAAACCAGCGCAGTAGCCAGTGGCGAATGGCCTCACACTCCAGCCTGCGGGCGTGAATACCCGCGCCCGCCAGCGCGGAGACCATCCGTTCACAAACTGTGTTCAGCGCCTCTTCCGGCGAGTCTTCCAGCGGATCGTGGGATTTATTGGGTAGCCAGCGGTAGATCACCATCCGGGTGTGACGCTGCTGAGCTCGCCAGCGGGTATGACTGACGGCATCGTCCAGGAAGTAGCCCTCCGGGCGGGAAACTGCGTGCAGGTGGCGCTCCATCTCGTTCAGCCAGACGCGGGTGAAATCAGAGTTCTGTGCTTCCGGTACGGCGTAGTCGTGCAGTGCGGCCAGCCAGCCTGCGGTGTCGTCTTCGTCCTGGCAGTAAAACTGCACCACCCACGGATGGCGGTCGTATTCCGTGAAGCTGTCCTGAAGCGCATCCTTCAGAATATCGCGTAATTCTTCCAGCCGTGCCGGAGAACGCCCTTCGGTGCCGAACGGCGTGATGTCATACACCGCGCCGACCGAGCGCCCGTCATCCAGCAGCAGCGTTTTGCTTTCCGGCTGATACTCCACCCACGGCAGAAAATCGACGAACGACGTGCCTTTCTGGTACAGGCTGTCCACCGTCTGTTCGGTCAGGGTGCCACTGCGCATCATCACAGCGGATCGGTCCGCTCGCCGGGCAGGGCGTACTGCACCCGGTTATAAAAGGGGAAGACGGTGGTATAGCCCGGCACCGGGACGCCTTCGCTGCCCGCCAGATGGGGAAAAATATACATCTCCAGATCCGGATTAGGCAGTCGCCGGAACAGCGCCTGCGTGGCATTGTCGTCGCTGCGTGTGGTCTGCTGTTGTTGCGCGGTCATCGTGGTGTCATCCAGCGGGCGACGCAGCACCGATCGTGCGTCGTACAGCGCCTGCGCATCGTTATTCTGTCTGCCCCAGATGTTCAGCATGGTGGTGTTTTCATCTACTGGCAGCAGCGTTTTCTGGTCGGTGCTACAGGCGCTTAGAAGCAGCGATAACAGCAAAATCAGGGTACGCATCAGTCCAGATCTCCAGTGCGATCGCCCGCTGTGCGGTAGTTCACCCGCCGTCCGTTGGGATCGTAGTCAATGGCGAGTTGGCGGGTGATGTGTATGGCAACAGCCTGACCGGGTGGCACGTAGATGGCGTCGAACATCTGACCGTAGCGTTGTTTGAACCAGTCGGCGCTTTCCTTCAGGCCGCCGCCCAGCGCCTGGCCGAGTACATACTGTCCGCTGTTGCCCGTTAGCGCGGTGGTGATGGAGCCGTCCTCCACGGTGGAAGTGGTCTGGTTGTTCGCCAGCGCCTGCGCGGCAGCGGAGGATCCGGCCAGCAGGAATTGCGAGCCGATATATTCGGCGGCGTTGGATTTACGCTCGCCGGGGATGCAGGGCAGGCCGTGAGGGTCGGACAGCCAGCCGATATTGCCTTCCGCGCCGCTTCCGGTTTTGTCGCCTTCGGCGGGGAGCGTGCGCACCGTGCCGTCACGGAAGACAAAGGTGATTGACGTTAAGCTGCCGCGCACGCAGGAGAGCGTCCAGTCGCCAGTGGCACTACCGGAGATCACTGCGCCTTCAATGTCGGGCAACTCGATGCCGTTGGCGGTGAGGTTATCGCGGCCAATCAGCACTTTGAACGGGTAGGGATCGGTGACGCTGCCGTTAAGCGGAATACGTCCCAACAATGCGGTCATCGCCACCGAGCCGATTAACGTGCTGTTCTGCGGCAGAGTGTAGACCGGTTTGACGGCGGCAGGTGGCGGTGTTTCTGGTTGTGGCGCGGTGTTCTGCATCATGGAGGGAAAGGCCAGTGCAGGTTGCAGCGGGCGACCGTTTTTATCGGTTGGCAGGGCGTCGGCGGGCGCTATCCAGCGCAGTTGCTCGCCGGAGGCTGCTTCCGGTTCATCAATCCCCAGCCCGGCCAGCGAGTCATCCGTTGTTCTGTTGCCCTTAAGCTGCTGGATCTGCGTTTGTAGCGAGCTGAGCAATTCGTTTTGCTGCTGTGAGGTGCTGGTTTGCTGGCGGTTAATGGCCTCACTAATGCGGCTGTCGGTATTCTGCTCGCGCTCACGCAGGCGCTGATTTTCCTGCACCAGTGCGGCATTACTGGCCTTTACCGTTTCCAGTTCCTTGCGCCAGAGTTTCATCTGGCCGACCAGCGTGGCAACGGTATCGGCGGGCGTGTCGCCCTCAATCCCCAGCGCTTTCAGCTCGTCGTGGCTGAGGGGCGTTGCAGGCGCAGAGGATTTTGACGGGGTGGCTTTGCGATCCTGACAGGCATGAAACAGCAGGACGCTACCCGCCAACAGGATGAGCGGCGTCAGAACCCGCAGCAGGATATTGGCCTGGAGCTTCATTTTTTCTTCTCCGGCGCAGGCTCCGGCAGGATCGCCTGCTCAGGACGCTGATTGCGGGTGATGAGATAGAGCATGGTGGTGTCTTCGGCGCTGCCCGCAGGCCCCAGCCAGCGGTGCTGGAAGGAGGCGGCGTAAAACTGCCCCTGAAGCTGGCGCGGATCGAGTTCCAGACGGGTGGCGCTTTTATTCTGTAGTCGGATCGCCGCCAGGTGATAAGGATCGAGCCGCCAGCCGCCGATCGGTATGGCGCTGACCGGTCGCGCGGGTAGCAGGGTGGTGATGGCTTTTGCCAGCCGCACGCCTTCAGGCTGAACGCCCGGCAAAGGCTCTACGGTGCGTAACGGGGCATACAGCATTTGCGCGGCGTAGCGGGTGAGCGCGACCGGAAGCGGCGTGGAGGGTAAGGGTTCTGGAACTGCATCAGGCTTCGCGTCAGTCGCTTTTTTCTCTTCGCGGACAATGCGTATCGGCTCCCGGATGTGCTCGCCCCTGCTGGCGGAGACGTCCAGCAAAATCAGCTCGCCGTTTTCTGTGTCCTGAAGCTGTAGCCGGGTGGCGGCGAACGGCTGGCTGGCGAGTAAATATAGCGTACCGTTGCTGCTCTGGATGCGCAGCTTACCTTCCAGTGCGGCGGGATAACCCACCCGGACATTGCGATCGACAAAGACGATCCGCTCCTGCCCGATGTTCAGCACTACCGGCAGCGGGATGCGTTCCCATTTCACCTGCTCGACGGCGTGCAGGGGCAGGGCAACCAGCAGGATCGGCAGCGGGCGGATATTCATGGTTTAGCCGCCTCCAGCTTTTGCGGTGGCGATGAGAAGCAGTCCAGCGCCAGCCCCCACGGATTTTTCTGCTGATCGATGTTGTAGCGCAGCACTTTGATGGGGTAACGGACCATCGCCCGCTTGACGGGTTCGGAGTGGAAATACTCATCGACGGTCAGATCCAGCATCACAATCCAGTTATCGCGGTCGAGGATCTGCACCTGCTTATCGCTGAATCCCCGACCGGGGATTTCATACACGCCGCGTACCCGGCCGCGCAGCTCGCCGTTTTGCAGGCGCTGGCGAAATTCCCGGTCAATCTGGCTGTAGCAGCCGGGAGTGAGGTAAGCCCGCAGGGCGCTGAGGTTGCGGGGATAATCGGCCTCGCCGTTGGTCGGCCAGCGGTTAATTTGCTGAAACACTGAAAACGCGAAGGCGTACACCGTGGCGGGCGGCACTTCCCACCACGGACGCTGACTGGCCGCGCGGAGATCCGGTGGCAGGTACACCGTGAGCTGGCGTGGGGCGCTGTACCAGCCGAAGCCCATCCCTGATGCCAGCAGGAATAACGCAAACAGCGCAATATGCAGGGTGCGGATATGCGCATCCCGCGCGGCCAGCGCGTGCTTAAAGGCGCTCATCGTCGGCTCCGGCGAATGGCCCAGACGCCATCGTGCAGAACAAAACGTTGTGTGCCAATGCCGATGCGGGCCAGTTTCAGCTCCAGCGCCCGATACAGCCAGCTCTCCGGACGCCCTCGCTTCAGCCGCGCCAGCCAGCGTCCGCCGCAGAGGATCGCCAGCGCACCGCCGGGCAGGGCGCTGCCGGGTATAAGACTCCAGTTGCGCCACAGTATCGCCGGAATGGTTCCGGCAATTGCGCCAGCAGCCAGCCCGACCAGCAGCGCTATCAGCAGCTCGCTGACCGTCAGGCCGCGAAACACCGCTGGCTCGCGGTTCAGCCGCTCCGGGAGAAAGGGTATGGTGCTCATGACTTACAGGATGTCCGAGGCCTGGTTGAGCAACCAGATGGTGATCACCAGCAGAACCGCGCCGACGCCCGCCATTGCCCCTAAATCTTTCCACTGCTTACGACCGCCCTGAATTTCGGAGTAGGTGGCGATGCAGTTGTTGGCGACCACCAGAAAACCCACGGCACAGATGCCCAGCGTCATCAGGATCACGATGTCATAGCCGTAGTTTTGCAACGTCTCCATGATGCCGTCACCCTGACCGCGAGAGGGATCTTCCATCTCTGGTAGATCGGCATATGCAGGCAGGGCCGGTAACCATAGCAGCCATCTGAAGATGCGTTTTTTCATTTTGCCTCCTGAAATCCGCTAGCTCAGTACCAGCCAGAAGCTGACCAGCAGCAGTAAGATGGTTCGTCCGCCGATGCTGCCCAGCGCTCGCCAGCTTACCCGCGCGGTCGCCACGCCCCGGTAGGCATCATTCAGCACCCAGACCACCCACAGCAGCAGAAAGGCGCTGAACAGGCCGAGCATCACCAGGCTGACGGCATCGGGCTTTATCAGGCTGGCGGCCTGGAAGGCGCTGATTTGTTCAGGGGTCATGGCGTGGTTTTCTCCTCACGGTATTGCCCGACCAGTGTCGCCGTATCTCGCGGCTGAGCGCGAGCGGGGGTGAGGTAATGTTCAATCCCGCTACGCAGGGTGGTGATATCGCTGTGGATGCGTGGGTAGTCGAAGTAGTAGCGCTCGTTGATGCCGGTTCTGGCGCTTTGCTGAGCGCGGTGGAGCGAGGCTTCTATTTGTCTGAGCTGGTTGAGGGACAGGGTTAGCTCTTCGCGCTCGGTGAGAGGGGCGGCGAGAGCGGAACTGGTTATAAACAGGCTGATGACAATTGTCGTGATGGTATGCATAAACAGCTTTTCTTCAGTTCTGGTTTATTGAGTACCATGCAACGATCCGCAAGAAGATTTCAGCAAGAAATTGAAAATTCGATTACCAGGTTTATGTTGTGATGTTTTATCCTCATATACGATTTCATTTTTTTTGGAATAGGTTATGGATAAAATATTGGATATCGTGAATGGATGGATCACTGCAGCTGTGTCAAGCGGAGCATTGCAGATGAAGCAGGTTCTTCTCTTTATTTTTATTGCGGGGCCGATGGCTCTTGTTATCTGGAAAATACGAGGGATTATCGCATTTGTTAATGAGGTCAGGAACTCTAAATTAAATGAGTTGCAGCGTCTTCTGGATAGCCACGAGCTATCGGATGAGGTTAGAATCTGCATCAAAGAGGATATCAAGAGAATAACTAGCTATCGCATGACCGGAATTTCTGATGTCGCTAGTCAAAAAATTATTCTGCGTCTATTTGTAGAAAATAGAGATTCAATATCTGTCGGTTTCTTCAAGAAATTTAGAACGTTTTTGCTGACTAAAGATGGAGTTCTTGTGTTCAAGAAAGGATTTTCTTTCTGGTTCGAGAACGGTATGTATGCTTTTTTCTCGCTTCATTTTCTGTTGATCGCTGCCTTATCACTAATATTATCTATTTACAGGCATGAACAAATCCCTGTTTGGGGGCATTTAATTTTATATTCAGTTGCTATAGTTATGTTCCTGTTCTTTATTGCTTTTGGGAAAATGATACCTCGGCCTGAAGAATGTGATTTACTGAATAAGATACTACAGACCCAATATAATGATTCATCTGAATGATTTATCGATGATAGGGCGATCAAATATGCTTTTGAACGCCCGCTTCTGATAAAGTTCATGGTTTAGCTGAGTGGGGAGTTTTTTGCACTGCCTAATGCTGCAGCCTCTGCCAGCCAATTCAACCCTTCATCGTTTATGCGCTTCATGATTTCTTCTAATTTTGCACTATCAGGATTTTCGAATGCTTGTAGCATCATGGAGTAAAGCTGTGCAGAGCATAGAAGGCACATCCTACTTAACTCTGATGCAAGATTAATAATCTTGAAGGATTCATCTTCAGTGCGAAATTGTTCTCCATGTACCAAAGTCGAACGAGTTTTGTATAGTTCTAGAGCTTGAGAATAAACATGATGCCCTTCATCACAACTGAATGCTTTCAACACATCCCTAACCCGACCGGCAAACAATTTTGTACGCCCTGCTTCGAATTTACCGAAGAACAACCGCTCAATTGCAGAAACGTATTTCACTATACTCGAATGTGCATTTGGATCTGTAACCGCGTCCCCAAACCAATTGATAGCGTCAATAAGGCGTTGGTGAAGGTGAGTAGTTTCTACTGGATTGACTATGGGTATCAAAGCAGAACCGAGGATGTCTAATTCTAAATCTGCCCTTATCAATGCTTCATGCCAGTTTATTACACCAACCGGTTCTAAAGAATCAGCGCAGAGACTTGCGTGAATCACACCATGTACATCAGCGTGCAAATGTGCCGAGCGCAGAGCTCCGCTTCGTGACCATGCTAGCCTAATTTTCCGTGTCGGTTTAGCTCCCAAGAGGATACGGATGATGTGAAGCGCCATCTCTGTAGCTTGGATCGCTCGTTCTTTAGAGATTGCTTCATCACAATCACTCACTTTCACACAAGCAATCCATGTGTAGTCTTTGTAGGTTTTGACTGCTCGGGATTGTAATTCTCGCACTAGTTGTCTTGATTCATCTTTAGTGTGCGTGCGTTCTTGTGGGAAACCTTGAGCAATCGCTGCCTCTACGCACTCAATATGCGCCTTCGTGTTAACATAAATACTATGTTTTAGTACTGATTTTTTATCATCGAAGAACTTGGAGCGACGGATGAATGTGACAGGGCCAACGCTGAATTCAGTAGGTGTATCCCCAGGGAAAAGCACACACGGTAGGTAGTGTTCGATAACTACAAGCTTTTCTCTCAAAATCGTTAAAGCGTCTTTAAGAAGCAGCATTGCGGTTTCCTGATCAACTCCACGTGCCTCCTGTAATACTCTTTTAACAAAAGCATTTATTACGGCTTCCTTTGCGAGTCTGCGGCCCACTCGTCGCCCAAGACCGTGATCCAATTCAATAGTGAGGTCTGCAAGCTCATTCAGCTTGTTCCAGGCAAGAGAACCACAATGGATATGTCCATTTCCTTTTGGATGGGGAATATCACAAAAGGCATCTTTTGGATTCTTTCGTAAGTAAGCCATAAGCTCAATGGGGGGCATTTTTGCAAATCGCGAGAGCTGTCGACAAATAAACTCAATGGCTTTCAGTGCTCGTTTAGCTATTTTTTCCTCAGGTAAGCTCATTTTATGAATATCCACTCCACTGAAAATAATTTGAGTAACTTATTAGATAAAAACGAACAGGCATTATATCTTTTTAGGAGTAAAATTCTGTTGATTTTACTACAAAAACAAGTGTGTAAATTAACCGATTTTTCACAAAAAAACAGTTATCAACGCCCAGTGCTTTGGTAATATCAGTCTTGAATTTCATGGGGGGGTGAATAAGTACGATCTAAATTGCATTACAAATGCTTTTTGAATGCTCCCGTCGCTACTGAACCCGCGAAGCCAATCAGCATCACCCCAGGTATTACAATATATCTTGGTTCCAGAAAAACTGGCACCGTCAACCACACCAATCCCGTTCCCGCCAGGCTAGAGCCGATCATACGCCTGGCGTGGTGATAAACAAACCCGGACTCATGGCCTGCGCCGAATCGCCGTAAGTCGCGTCTTACCAGACCGTCAATAAGCCCGACGACGATAATCAGCGTAAATAGCGGTAGCGCCTGTAACAGAATCGCCAGCCGCAGCAAAAAGGTAAGGGTGATATTTTCCGAAGACAGCAATGCGCAACGGATTATCGTCGTGACCGTCTCTGTCCAGAACAACCCGCTTTGCCCATTGAGCGAAGCAATCAGCGCAGCGCTCCCTTTCTGCAACATATCGCTGACAAGCGCCAGAGCTTCTACTAACCACACCGGTGCGCCAGCGGAACTCTGCCACCACTGCCATGTGGCTTGCAATACCTGTTCACTGTGGCTGGCGCAGCCGTTCCGCCAGAAAAAAGTATCGCCCAGCCACTCCAGCGCTATTGCCAGCATCCATGCGCCGAGGCAAAAGCCAACCAGCACGCCGGGCAGCAATGTGATCCAGCCGAGTAGTCCGGGACGGCGTGCAGGCGACGGGGGCGCATGGTCGGGCATCAGTGCAGAGGTAGCGTAATGTAGCGGCAGAGGAATCGCGCCTCGTGAGCCTCATCCAGCCGTACCTGAAAAATATCGTGTTCATCCTGCGGCGATGCAGGTTCGCGCCATGCCTGAAAACCTTGTAAATTCATCCGGGCGATAATCTGATCAGGCGTCTCTCCCTGCGTCAACGCATCTACCGCCTGTTGCAGGGGAAGAGGCAGCGTTTGCGCAGGCCACATCACTTCAACGCTCACGAGCTGGCGGTGTGTCCGGGGTATCATCGGTATGTTTCTCCGTGGTTTCGCTGTCGTTCAGCCATAAAATAGGGTCGTTTTTCTCCGTTACAACTGCCTCCGGGCGGTTCCACCATACGGGCGCGCTGTCGTATTGTTTTTCCATATCACGGGCGATTTGCGCGATGTTTTCCGGCATCAGCGGATCGTGCGCTGCGTCCGGTAACGGGATACGTAATTTCCAGAGCTGGCCGCCTTCCAGCAGAGCAAACGCCTGACCTTTGGGGAGCTGTACCAGTGAGGCGGGTTCCAGTAACGGCACTTGTACGCTGCTCACGCGATCCTGGGTGTTGCTGGAAAACCCGATATTACCCTGAGCGTCAGTGCTGTCGGTGACGCCGGAACTGACGCTGTTGCTGAGCACATCCACCTGTGGCAGTTGCTTCGTCAACAATTCGGCGGTGGCTGTCTCCCGCACCCGCATCATGATCAGGCTGTTGAAGTTGCCGACCACCTGTCCCGCTTTGGCGCGGTCGCCGATGCGGGCCTCGATGTCGGAGAGCGTCTGGGTGTAGGCCGTGACCTGCACGCCCGCGCCGCCGCCTTTATTTATTAGCGGAATAAATTCATCGCCCATCAGCTCGCTGAACTCATCGCAGTGCAGGTTGATGGCTGCTTTTTCTTCCGTCTGCGGCAGGCCGTCCATCACGCCGTGCTTGTAGATATGCCCGGCGACGCTGACCAGATCGGCAAACATCGAGTTACCCACGGCGGCGGCAATCTCCGCATCGGATAACGCATCCAGCCCGACATAGACAATCGCCCGCTGGCGAATCGCTTGCTGCCAGTCAAACACCGGGCGTGGGTCATTGAGGTCGCCGTAGTCCGGGGCCAGCAGTTGCGCGATTTTCCCGGTAGTCAGCTTTTCCAGCAGCGGTAGCAGCGAGGCGACGATCTTATCGAAATAGGTTTTGTCGTAGCGCACGGCAGAACGCAGGCCGTCGAGGATCGGGTCATGTAATCGGGTGGTGGAAAGGTACTGCTCCAGTGCGACGACGTAGCTATCCCGCCCCTGAAGATTACGTGGCGTGTTTTTCTCGGTGATGCCACCGGCAATCCGTACTACGTTGTCCCATGCCTGTCGGTCGTGACCGGGTAGAAAGACACGGGCGTAGTCGATAAACAGCTCGTCGATATTGATAACGTGACGGGCGATGCGGGCGTAGTCCGGTCGCTGGCCCAGCGCCACCAGGGCACGGGTGATGATGTTGACGAAGCGCCACGCGAACTCGCGGAAGGCGGCGGAGTTGCCCTCGGTGGAAAGCTGCCCGGCGATGCGGCTGGCAACCTCCGAGATACGGCCAAAGCGTCCGACGGCGTTGTAGCGGGCGGAGATCTCCGGCCAGCCGAGATGGAACAGCCAGAAGACGCTTTCTCGCCCGGCTCGATGCGCCTCCGCCCACACGCGACGCAGCAGGTCGGCGTCACCTTTCGGATCGAAAACAATCACCGTGTCGCCACGGCAGATATCCTGAGCAATCAGCAGTTCTGCCAGCCGGGTTTTGCCGACGCGGGTGGTGCCGAGGACCAGCGTATGACCCGGTCGGTCGTGCAGCGGTAGCGTGACGCGGCCTTCGCGCAGCTCCACGCCGTGCAGCAGCGGATCGCCGCCGCTGGCGTGCAGCCAGTGCTCGCATTGCGGCAGGCGACACAGATACAGCCGCTGGGTATGCGTGGGCAGCCAGCGAAAGCCGCGTCCGAGAAACAGGGCGTCGGGTAACAGCGGGATACGGCTGACGGAGAGCGTCCAGAGCGGCAGATGATGCACGCGGCGGCGAAAGCGCAGGATGCGCACTCCCTGTCTTAGCCGCAGGACAGACAATGCAAGCAAGGCCAGCGCCAGCAGCCAGCCGGAATAGGGCGTCAGCAGCAGCGTTTGCGGAGCCGTCACGCACCATATCGCCCCCAGCAGGGCCGCGCTGGCACTGTAAAGCTCCACCGCTGGGCGCAGGATAAAATCGAGCCTCACTGTGCCAGCCCCTTGTCGGTGATGAGCACCGGATAAGCGGTGATGGGCAGGTGTTTTGCCATATCGTCGGCGCTGACGGGCAGCAGTGTTAACGCTGGGGCGATGGCCCTCAGGGCATTCAACCGCGCCAGCGTGGTGACGTTCACGACCAGCCCGGTGGCGTGCAGGGTTTTTAATGCGTCGTGGTGCTGGCGCAGCCATTCTGTGGACTGCGGATCGTCACCGATTAAAAACAGTGGCGTCATTCCTGGCAGGCTGAGCGCCAGACGCTGTTGCTGACCGGGATGCAGATTATGGGTGACGACTGGCAGTAACCGGGCCTCATCCAGCGCCTGCATGGGAACGGCAGGTCCGGCAATCGCGGCGGCAGTAAACAGCAGCATGACTGGAATAAGGTGTTTCATGGCGGCGTCCCTGATGCGGAGAGCAGCCGTATTTGCTGGCTGATCTTCTGGCGGTAGACGGCGGCAGGCTTGCCTCCGGCGGGATGGTGGTAGCGGGCGGCGGCGTCCAGCCAGCTTCCGGGAGATGCGTCGTAGTGCTGACGCAGTAGCAGGGCGGTGACGGTAAGATTGTCCTCCGGATCAACGCTGGCGCACAGCGAGGCAAACCACTGACCGTTCCAGCCGAGATTAATCTGTCCCAGTCCGGCGTCGATACGTTTCAGGCTGCGGGTACGGGCGAAGCCCAGCAATGCCCGGCAGGCTGAAGAACGGCTGGGGTAACGGTAGCCGGTTCCGGCAATATTCAGCGTCCACGGCCACGGATGCAGCCCCTGCGCGAGTCGGGTGCCGCTTTCTGCGCGGGCCACCGCGTAGAGCAGTTCAGCCGGAACCTGCTGCTGGCGGGCGATTTGCGCATACAGCGGCGGCACGGCACAGGCGTGAGCGCTGATGAGCAGGCCGACTGTCAGGGTGCAGAGACGGGACGCCATTGCTCCCCCTGTTGCTCCAGCAATAACGGTAACTTTCCGCCGCCGAGGCGCTGCCAGCGACCATTATCGTGATTAAGCGTTATCTGCCCGCGTTCGACCTTGCGCATATCAATATGCAGGCGCTGCACCCAGCGTTGCAGGCTGGCATCGTCGTTATGGCTGTTGACCAGCCAGATGTCCAGAGGGCGGTCATCGTTGATAAGCTTCTGCGCCAGCGTCTCGCAGGCCGGGCATTTTTCGCTGACGAATAGCGCCAGACGTGGCTGGACGACGCTGCGGATGGGCGTCAGCGTTGGGTAAAGCCGCTTCCATGCCTGGTCGTAGGCACGCTGGAACGCCAGCTCTTTCTCCACCCGTTGATGCTCTTTACGGGCCAGCAACTCGGCGAAGCGCTGACGTTCGGCGTCGCTGTTGGCCTCCACGCCGAGGGTGGTAAGAGGATCGAGCCCCGGCGACCAGATGCCGCGCTCGCCCTGACGCAATTGCTGGTAGTGCTGCCATTCGCTGTCGGTTAATCCCCACTGCTGTGCCTGCGTGTGAGTGATGGCCTGTTCTTCAATGCGGGTTTGCTGCGGACTGGCAAACGGCGGCAGTAGCAAAAGGCATAGCAACAGGTATCTGCGCATTGCTGGTTATCCTCCGGCGTTCAGCGTCAGCCGCTGCCCGCTTTTACTGAAGATGGCGTGGTTGCTGTCCAGTTGCAGCAGTTGCCAGCCCTGCACGTTGTCGCCGGGGGCAACAAGCTGAAGCTGTGAGAGCGAGCGATAGCCGGATGGCGCGATGACGGCGAACTGCCGCCCGGCGCGAAACTCGCTGCTGATAAGAGAAAAAGGGGCCTTTGCGGCCCAAAGCGGAGATGAGACGGGGCGTTTTGCCTTTGCGCGGCTGCGCGTGGCGGTTTGTTGTTGCCGGTGTTGATAATTGGCGTTCAGGGTCTGGATTTGTCTCTCCAGTACCCTGAGCTGTTCGTTAATAGGTTGAAGCTGTTCGGCCTGAGCGCGGGGGGCATCGTTAAGTTGCCGGGTAAGGGCTTCCGTGCGATCGGTGATGTTTTTTACGGCAGCCTGTAGCTGCTGATAATCGCTGTCTGGCTGCGGCTGGTCACGCCATTGCGCTATCTGGCGTTGTGTCTGTTGCTGCGCCAGCGCCAGGGCATTCAGGCGGTTGAAACACCAGAACACCGCCGCTGCCAGCAGCAGGAGAGCTGCACCGGTAGCCAGGTAAGCCAGACGTTTAAGCATGATGGTCTCCTGTTCCCGGCGTGTTCAGGTGAAAACAGACTTCGCGGTTCAGTACATCGGTCTGCATCAGCCAGCCCAGTCCGGCCAACGTTTTCAGCGCATCTTCCAGCCGCATCGGGCCGAGCCGGTATTGCGAAAGCGGCAGCGGTTTGCCTGCCAGAAACTGCGTGGGATGGTCATCGGCGCACAGGCTGTAGCCGCTCTGTTTCAGCAGCCAGGTAAAGGCGTCGCCAACGGTAAGCTTCAGGTTCAGCGGCAGGTTGATGTTGACGATTTGGTGCAGCGGGTTGCGCTGGGCTTCGTCGGGGCGGGTGTTGATCAGCAGGTAACGGTCATAGCGCACCACTTCAGGTGCGGGCGGCGTTGCGGGTTTTGGCGCAGGCACTGGAGGCTGTTGCGGCGCAGTGCAGCCGCCCAGCATCAGTAGTGTGATAACCCATCCCGTTGTTCGCGTCATTGTCTCTCTGAATCTGGTGAGGAATAGCCAGAGGGTGCGCAATGATGAGAAGACAGACAACGGGAAATTGTTTTTTGGTGATGAAAAAAAGACGCCCGGAGTGGGCGTCACGATAAAGATTCAGGCTGCATCAGCTTCCGCCTCTGCTTCCTGATTTCCGGCCTGCCAGACGACTTCACCGTCGATTTTGACAAGGCCAATATAGAGCAGTCGGGCTTTCAGGCTGACGCCCGTTTCGCCTTTACGCTCGCCTTTGCTGTAGGTGAACATATCGACGTATAAGTCGCCCAAACGGAAGTGGATCAGCACCTTGCGCTTTTCATTGACCGCCTGCTCGCAGCGGGCAATCAGCTTACGCGCTTCGCTACCGGTGACTTTGCAGTCAAAGCGGACATAGTCCACATCATCGGCAGCCCCGCTTAATGCGGCAATGTCACAGCATAAAAAAGGCTCGCCGCGTTTTGGGGTGACGGTGCGGACACGGTTAACGTAACCCAGACCGCTGGTGTACAGATTGAAGTAAGTTTTCTCGTTCATAGGATCCTCCCGCGTGGCTGAACGCGGCGCTTAGTGATATGCAGAGTGCATCGGGTGAAAGGGATGCGCCTGTGTGATGCTGCGCAATTAAAAGGCGATGGAACCACGCCTAACGGCGGGTAGCGTGTAGGTTCCGGCTACCAGATAAGCAAGGGGATTTAAACGAGGGGGAAGGGAAATTGCGAGGCGATATTCTGTTTGCTGCACCTTAAATATCGTGTTCCGCACGGAAGCTGTTAAGGTGCAGCGGGCTGAAGGGGTCACTGCCCGCGTAGGGTTACGCGCGATTTCTGTCAGCAGTGTAAATCGCAATAACTGGCGCTTGCGCACAAACGGATCCCGTTGTTATCCGGTGGGCGCCGGAAAAATGCAGGAGGTCCGGGCGGATAGCGAGACGGCTGTCGCCTGGCTATCCGTCCGGAATGATACTGAACAGGAGCGTAAAGGGTGTTTTGCGCGACGGGAGCGTCACGAGCGCGAACAGGCAAAACAAGTCGCGCTGTTGGGTATGGCGTTAGGGTAATCGCGTAGCCGCCTGGTGTCGCGCTGCAACTCATGTTCTGCGTCAGCTATTTTGCCGCCCCTGATATAGCTTTTCCGCCTGCCCCATCTTTTCCTGACACTCCCGCGCCTGGCGGATAATGAAGGTCAGTACCGACATCTGCATATTGAACACGATGCGGTCCCGCTCGATTTCCAGCAGGGCATCTCTGGCGCGCTGCGGAATTTTGGGATCGCCAATCAGATTGCTGAATGCCGGGGTGCCGGATTTGTTGTTCTGCTGGTTCCGCCAGCGCAGGAAGTTCGCGCCGGAGGGGGCCGGGCCGATGGTGAATATCAGCGGAAGCTGGCGCACGGGGTAGCGTCTGGCGCTTTGAATCAGGCGCTGCATTAACGGCTCCATCATCTCTCGCACGCTTCGGGCGTTGCTCTCCAGCAGCTCCAGCTCCCCCTTACTCTTAAAAGGCTTTAAAAGGCCTTTTAGCGAGGAGACGTAAGCCAGCATTTTATAGTCTTCATCAGCCAGCGACTGATAGCCAGTTATGGGGTTATTCATCATCGACGGCTCCGGAATTTTCGGTCTTGCCAGGCAACGGTGATGAAAACGATGAGCGTAATTTGCCGCTCAGTATCGCTTCCGGTAACGGGCCTAAACGCTCAATAGCGGCTCTGGCCTGAGGCGTGTCGTCGATAAAGTCCTGACGGGTCAGACCGGAACCGTGATATTTCTGCGCCAGACCGAAGGCGCTGCGGATAACGGTTGCGCCGTTATTCAACCGGTTGTGCATTTCCCTACGTGAGATGACGGCGATATGTGAGGCCAGCAGAAGCTGGCGTGCGAGCTGGTCGAAATCGGTCAGCAGATAAACGCCCTGATAGGCCAATGGAGCGTTGATAAACAGCGGAAAGCGGGCGGGTTGCACGTTGAAACAGTTTTCAATATCGATGCCTTCCGGCAATTCGCTGAACATGGCTTTTGCCTGATCCAGCATCACTTGCATCAACTTACGCGACTGCACCAGTTTCTCTTCCATACGCAGCATCCACAGATCGGCGTAAGGATCGTTATGCTCTGCGGCAATGCGCATCTGGTTGAGAATTTCGATAAAGCGCGGCATGCCGATGATTGGCGCAGGGCCGTTCTCAGTTGCCCGCCGCCCGGTCCACAGCCGGGTGGCGTTGTGAGTGTGAAGCTGAATATGGATCGCACTACGCAGGGGACCCATGTTGAAGGTGTAGTCCGACATATCTGTTTCCTGTTGCGGGTGGGTGTCAGCGCAGAGTGATGGCGTGAGGGGTTGTGAGCAATGGGAAAACGAAAACGCAGGCGGGAAGATTGTTTGTCGGAAATTTTGATGCCACTGGCATCACCCTTTTGCCTATTGGTTTGTTTAGATTGATAGGTACTGGTGTGATGCCAGTGGCATCAATCCCCATAACATTTTGCTGATTTATCAGAGGCAGTTTTTGTTCCGGGTTTTGCTTAGACCTTGGAATATCCTATAAAATGTTTTCTGGTCGTTTTCCGTTCAACTTCTGATGGGAGTTTGTTACCTGTTTTATAAGCAAGTGATTGAGAAAAAGAGTCTGTCTAACTTGACCTGGTTAATTACCTTTCAACGGAGCTATTATTTCTTTGAACCTGATCACTTCATCGAACTGATAAAATTCATTTTGTCGAAGCCTAAAGTGAAATTGGAGATAGGGTAGCTGGACGAATTTTAGTTTATGTGACGAGGCATGGGGTGTTGATATCCAGCATGTCTTCTGATACGTCAGGAAAAGAGGCTAGCAGGCGTTGAGTGAATCTGCCCGGGCTGTTGGGAAAATGCTTTATCAGCAAATATTTTTTGTCTAATAATGTTATTTTTCAATTGGTTACTTTAAATATCAAAGGGTAATATCTACATTGATAACAGTCCCTGCTATCTTTACATTTAATGATGAAGATCACCTAAAATGATAGGTTGTTTTTATACAGTACCAAATTCAATTTTCTCCCTATAAGATAGATTGCATTTCCGCGGATGTAGTTTACAAGGGAAAGACGGTCAACATGCATCGCACTATTTCTGAGTTTTATCGCATTCCCCCTTTACTTATTCGGGCGCTAAAAAGCGGAATTTCCTCCGTGGTGGAGTTTCATCTCAACAGGGGATTACCCAAAGATTCACGAGATTCTCTGGGAAACAGCCCATTGATGATTGCGGCCCAGTATGGACATTTCGCTATTTGCGAAATGTTGTTGAGTGCGGGTGTTGATGTTGAACATCAAAACAACCTCGGGCTTCGCGCTAGTGACCTTGCGCAGGAGCAAAAATTGCGTGATCTGTTGGCCCGTTATCGTCAGCCTCTTTCACTTGCCGAACTGGAACGCTCTGTGGTTTCAGTCGAGGACTCAGAAACAGAGGCAGAATTACCCAGCGCTGAAATCCCGATGGATTTTATGCTGTGGGATGCAGAAGTTGAATTGAAGCCCGCCGAAGATAATCTGACGTTAAGACATGCTTCCGCTGAAGCCCAGCAATTATTATCACGCTATCGCCCGAAAGATCACTCTGCTGAGTGGAGCGATATCGAACTCACGCTCCCTGAACCACTGACGCCAGTTTCTCACTCTCCGCAAAATTACCCTCATCTCTCAACGTTGCTCATTGGCGCACTGGATACGGGGCGTATCTCTTTGCGTGACATCTGGCATGCCGGGGAAGAGGATTTCGGTATGCAGTGGCCTGAATTCCGGCTCAGCGTAGAGGCATTGATCAGGGACTTACCGCTGATTGTGGATGACGATGATATTATTCCGCCTGACGCTGCTCCGGCGACATTATCGGTGAGTGAACCTCTTGAACCCTGGTTTGATGCTTTCAATGCATTGCGGCAGTTCGGCATCGTTGAAAACTATCTCGTGGATATCCGCCAGTGGGATGTCGTGGATAAAACAAAAGAAGAACGACTCGGCCAGCGCATGGATACGGCGCTAATTAATCTGATAAGAATCCTGGCGGGTTTATCCGAAGCGGAATATATGCAGTTGCTGCAGCCCAATTACCTTCCGGAGCCAGCGCCTGAGATTTCTGAAGAGGAAGACGTCGCAGAAGAAGCGGATGAGGAAATGCCTCCCGTATCCGATGACGATGACGATGACACTATCAGCTTTATCGAGCTTCTTGTTCTGCTGAGAAGTGGGAAAGCAGGCGAATATCAGGATAATCATATCCCCCGCCCGGAGTATGCCGACCTGCAACAGATAGTTGAGCGCGCCCGAACGCTCATCCCTGATGAAGGTCATAAAATAAGTCTGTATGTCAGCAGTTACAGAGAGGCTTGGGAGGGGCTGATCCACGCCAACTTGCGTCTGGTCGTCACCATCGCGAATAAATATCGCGGGCGGGGATTAGATGTCGAGGACCTGATCCAGGAAGGTAATCTGGGTTTGATCAAGGCCGTTGAAAAATTCGACTATCGACGCGGATTTAAATTCTCCACGTATGCCACCTGGTGGATCCGCCAGAAGATCAGCCGCGCGATTGCCGATCAGGCGCAGCTCATCCGTTTACCCGTTCACTTCTATGAGCAATTCAGGCGCTGGCGAAACAGTCGGGATCAATTGCTGTATCGGCAGGGGATAACGCCCACGATCAAACGGCTGCAAGCATTGACTGACCTTCCAGAAAATCAACTCAAGCGGATGGCAAAATATGAAGAACAGACGGTGTTGATTGGCGATTTTCATGATGACGCCCAGGACAGCGAAGCGGCGCTGTCGGGAGACGCGATCCTGACCGGAAAGGATTTCACCAGTGCTCCCGTTCAGTCTCTCGAGCTAAGAGAATGTGTTTCATTGGTGCTGGAAACGTTGTTGCCACGCGAAAAACAGATCATAAAAATGCGTTTTGGCATCGGTATGACGCAAGATTTCACGCTGGAAGAGGTGGGTAAACAGTTTGATGTCACGCGAGAAAGGATACGTCAGATAGAAGCCAAAGCGCTCCGTAAGCTCCGCTATCACAGCCGGGCGTCGAAATTAGGCGGCTTCGTCGAACAGTGGGAAACCGCGTTGAGCGAGATGCAGGAAGAAGAAGAATGACGACCATGCGCCATGCGCCACCGAATGCAGCCATTATGATCGAAGCGCTGCGAGGGCTCGGTTACAACACTGCCACCGCACTGGCTGACATCATCGACAACAGCATTAGTGCCGGTGCCCGTAAGGTCGATCTGACCTTTCACTGGCGTGAGTCGGATAGCTATATCGTGGTTCGGGATAATGGTTGCGGCATGTCGGCCGCTGAACTGGATGTTGCGATGCGGCTGGGGGTCAAAAACCCGCTGACAAAGCGTTCAGGACACGATCTGGGCCGCTTCGGTCTGGGACTCAAAACCGCCTCCTTTTCGCAATGTCGCCGTCTGACGGTCGCCTCCAAAAAAGAGGAGATAACGACCATCCTGCGGTGGGATCTGGACATTCTCGCCGCCAGTACGGACGACGGTTGGTATTTGCTTGAAGGCGCTGACCCAGGAAGTCAGGAGGCGTTAGCAAATGAGGAACCTGACTCCCACGGTACGGTGGTGCTGTGGGACGTTTTAGACCGAATTGTCACCCCCGGCTACGGTGAGAAAGATTTCCTCAATCTGATGGATGGCGTTGAACAACATCTGGCGATGGTATTTCACCGATTCCTTGAGGGGAACGCTCCCCGACTCACTCTCACCCTCAATGGTCGCAAAATTAAAGCTTGGGATCCCTTTCTCAGCGGGCATCCTTCCAAGCCCTGGCATTCGCCTTCGGCAATGGCGCCAGGCGCTCCTGCCGTGAAGGTGGAGTGTCATGTTCTGCCGCATCAGGATCACCTGACGACGCAGGAGTATCAACAGGCTCAAGGACCGGCAGGCTGGACGGCCCAGCAAGGATTTTATGTATACCGGAATGAGCGATTGCTGGTGGCGGGCAACTGGCTTGGACTCGGAAGCCCCCGGGCCTGGACGAAAGATGAAACCCACCGCCTTGCGCGAATCCGTCTGGATATCCCTAATGATGCCGACATAGACTGGAAGATTGATATTCGTAAGTCGATGGCCCGCCCACCGGTTTCGCTGCGGCCTTGGTTAACCCAACTGGCGCAATCAACGCGTGATCGTGCGGTACGGACATTTGCAAAACGCGGGAAAATGAATAAGCGCAAGCCCGGCGAGGAACTTGTTCAGCTCTGGCAAGCGCAGAAGACGCCATCCGGTGTTCGTTATCAGATTTCGTTACAACATCCTGTTATCAGCAATGTCCTTTCGCAGGCCGGTGAGTTATCTCCACAAATTCAGGCCATGCTAAGACTGATTGAGGAAACCGTTCCAGTTCAGCAAATCTGGCTTGATACGGCTGAGACAAAAGAGACGCCGCGGACAGGTTTTGAAACTGCACCGCCCGCAGAGGTGTTGTCCGTATTGCAGGTGATGTACCAGACTATGGTTGGACAGCAGGCGATGTCACCGGCGCTGGCGAAACAGCACCTGCAAAATATGGAACCCTTCGATAATTATCCCGAATTAATTGCACTACTCCCCGACGATCAACATGAGAAATCGCTATGAGTCTTAATCCCTTGGATGACACGCAACTGAGTGTATTGCAGATTGTGCAAACGTTCCTGCAAAGTCAGGATAAAAGCACGATCACGCCCGGTATTCTGCGCCAACATATTGATATGGTTTGTCAGATGAAACCTGAGTGGAGCCGCCTTGATAGTCGGGAGATCCTGGTCGAAGAGTTGATCCGCCGTTACAGCATCTGGATGGGAGAAGATTCTTCTCTGAGTAATGACGAAGGGCATCAACCCTGGCTGACCGCTGATGCGAAACGCGAGTGGCGCTACTGGCATCGATATCGCCAGTGGCTTGGCAAAACGATGCCTTGGGGAGTCCTGGATACCCTTGACCGTTCAACGGATCGTGTTCTGGGATTACTTGAGCAACCGGGGCGGGAAGGGCGTTGGGACCGACGTGGGCTGGTGGTCGGCCATGTTCAGTCGGGGAAGACCAGCCACTATACCGGTCTAATCTGTAAAGCCGCGGATGCGGGATATAAGATAATCATTGTGCTCGCTGGTTTGCATAACAACCTCCGCTCGCAGACCCAAATGCGTCTTGATGAAGGATTTCTTGGTTACGAGACGAGCCCACTCAGAGAAAAAGTGACCATCATTGGGGTGGGCGCTATTGATAGCGATCCTGTCATTCGTCCCAACTACGTCACTAACCGATCTGAAAAGGGCGACTTCAGCGCCGGAGTGGCTAAGAATCTGGGGATCAGCCCCGAGCAACGGCCCTGGCTGTTCGTAGTAAAGAAAAATAAGTCTATTTTGAAGCGCCTGCATACCTGGATTGAGAACCATGTTGCCACCAGCGTTGACCCCATCACCGGAAAGCGTTTTGTTTCGGAATTACCGCTGCTGATGATTGATGATGAAGCGGATAACGCCTCAGTTGATACTGGGGAAATCGTCTACGATGACGATGGAAAACCGGATGCTGAACATCAGCCAACGGCAATAAATAGTCTGATTCGTAAGCTGTTGATGCAGTTTAGCCGTAAGGCGTATGTCGGATATACCGCTACGCCCTTTGCCAATATTTTTATTCACGAGAGCAATGAAACACGTGACGAAGGTCCGGATTTGTTCCCTTCCGCCTTTATCATTAATCTCGGCGCACCCTCTAACTACATCGGCCCTGCGAGGGTATTTGGGCGGGCCACCGCGGAAGGCCGGAGCGGAGAGTTGCCTTTGATTAGGCGAGTGAGTGATCACTGTAGCGATGACGGAAAAAGGGGGTGGATGCCGGTTTCTCATAAGAGTTCGCACTATCCCACACTGGATACGCTAACTCATTTCCCGGACTCGTTAAAACACGCTATCGACAGTTTTTTACTAGCATGCTGTGTCAGAGAATTACGCGGTCAGGGAGAGAAACACAGTTCGATGCTGGTCCATGTGACTCGCTTCAATAAGGTGCAATCGGTTGTTTATGAAAATATTGATGCCTACATTCAGGACGTGAGGCAGCGACTGACGCGAAGGATTGGACACGAACCTTTTTTACATCAGCTTGAGTCACTCTGGCAGGCCGATTTTTTGCCGACGAATCAGGCGATCCGCGAAGTTATGCCGCAGCAGGTTCCGGACGACGCCTTCGAATGGCAGGAGATCGTCGACAAGCTGTATACCGTGATAGAAAACGTGTCGGTACGAATGATAAACGGAACGGCGAAGGATGCGCTTGATTATTCGGACAGTGCGACAGGCTTAAAAGTCATTGCGATTGGCGGAGACAAACTGGCTCGAGGGCTAACGCTTGAGGGATTATGCACTAGTTATTTTTTACGCGCCTCCCGCATGTATGACACGTTAATGCAGATGGGGCGTTGGTTTGGTTATCGCCAGGGATATCTGGATGTATGCCGGCTTTATACCACCGATGAGCTGATTGAATGGTTTGAGCACATTGCGGATGCGTCAGAAGAGCTGCGGGAAGAGTTTGACAATATGGTCGCCAGCGGCGGCACCCCACGTGATTTCGGGCTAAAAGTGAAATCACACCCTGTGTTAATGGTGACCTCGCCCTTAAAAATGCGTAGCGCGCGTTCACTATGGCTCTCTTTCAGCGGCACAGTGGTCGAAACGATTTCGTTGTTTAAAGAACAGGAGTATCACAAGCGTAACTACGTGGCTTTCCAGCGTCTAACCGGGCGCGTCGGTGCTGGCGCGCCGATACCTGGGAGACGACGCGGAGATAAGATTGAAAAATGGAATGGGGTCATTTGGCAAAATATCTCCCCTGAGCCGATCATCGATTTCTTAACGGAATATGAGACCCATGCTCAGGCCAGAAAAGCTAACAGCAAACTACTGGCGGATTTTGTTACGCGGATGAATCGCGTTGATGAACTCACCCAATGGACGGTGGCGGTGATAGGGGGTGGCATCGATCGCCATCACGATGTTTGCGGCTTTTCCGTACCGCTTATGATGCGTAAAGCGTCTGAAGGGGTCACTGACCGTTATTCCATTGGCCGTTTACTTTCCCCACGCGATGAAGGGATTGACTGTGATGAATCAACTTGGCTTGCTGCGCTGGAAGAAACGCAGCGTATTTTTCATGCCGATCCCGGACGCAATGAAGGGCGAGAGGAGCCCGTCGTTCCAGGTGGCGTGGTACTGCGTCGGATTAAAGGATTTGGCATTAACGACATTCCAGCACAGCGTCAAAAAGGTTTATTGCTCATTTACTTACTGGACCCGCAGCAGGCATTGTCGGCAGCGGAATATCAGGAAGATGCCTTACCTGTGGTGGCTTTTGGCATCAGTTTTCCGGGAAGCCGCAGTGGAGTAACGGTGGAGTACAAAGTGAACAACGTACTATGGGAGCAAGAGTATGGTGCGGCTGAGTAAAGACGATCTGCTGGCGGCCTGGAAAGCCTTAGATCGATCTCAGATAGACGAACTGCCTGGCGCTCAGGGCTGGCGCGGGATTCGGCTTTTTACGCACCAGGGCTGTAGCTTTCATGCCGGGCGTCGTCAGCCTGATAATGAAGAAATGCTGATTGCCGTGTTTCCTCATCCTCTTTCGCCTGGGTCGGCGGCGCTGCCATCTTGTAAAGGATTCCGCGTTGAGATGGCCGGAACAGAGGAGGGGGGGCAGAACGGTTTGATGATCCGTCGCCAGCAAACAGGGAATGTGGATGTCTTTACGACGATGATTCTGGATATTCTCCATTCGCTCCTGAACGTTTCGAAACCGCGCCTGTTTGAAACTCTGCTTCGTCGGATTCGTTTATGGCAGGCGTTTATGGAGCGCGATACCCGTCCACTCAGTCAAGAAGAAGAAGTTGGGTTAATCGGCGAATTGACGTGTCTGGAGCGGTTGATCGAGAGCGGTCTTGCTCCGTCAACGGCAGTCGAAGCATGGATAGGACCGCAGCATGGGCTACAGGATTTTGCACTCGATGAACGCGCCATTGAGATAAAAAGCACTACGGCAGCGAAGGGTTTTTGCATAACTATCCACTCTCTTGAACAACTGGACTGGCAGCGGGCAGGATCGCTTGTATTGTGTGGTTTGCGCTTCAGTGAGCATCCCACCGGCGCAACCCTGAATGACATCATTAGCCGTCTTCGTCAACGGTTTGAGGGAAACGCTACGGCGGCTTGTATTTTTGAGGGATCACTTTGTCATGTCGGATATTTCACTGAACATGCTGAATTCTATACACGTCATTTCTTGCTGACAGAGGCGTTCGCACTCCCCATTGAAGCGGATTTTCCCTCTTTGACGCATGCCAATGTCCCGTTGCCGGTGGTGAGTGCGCGCTATCAACTCGAACTCCAGACACTTATTCCTCAGGCCCAAGATTTTAACCATTGCTTGTCAGACTTTGCAGGATTACCGCATGGAAATTATTGATTTTTTACGTCAAACCCAGAATGAGATTCGCAAGGAATATCAGGATCAAATGGCTCAGCCAGGGGTTGAGTCGCCTTTTCCGGAGCTGATTTTTACCGATATTGTTATGCGTCATATGGCCGATATCGGCATGACATTCGATGATGCCGAGACGTGTCACTTTATGGCGAAAGTCAGTGGACACAATGTGCGTCTCAGCGGTTATGCCTTCTCAGAAGATGGCGATCAACTTGACCTTTTTGTCAGTATTTATCACGGTAGCGACGAGCTCTGTCACGTCCCGGATGCTGAGACAAAAGCGATTGCCGGCCACTGCATTCAATTTTTGCAGAAGTGCGTTGACGGTAAATTATCATCCACGCTCGATCAATCCAATGATGCCTGGCAACTGGTGACGACCATCGAACAGTCCTATGCGGAACTGGAGCAAATCAGAATTTATGTACTGACCGATGGTCAGGTGAAAACCCGCTGGTATCAGTCACGGGACGTGGCCGGTAAAACCATTAAATTAGAGGTTATGGACATTGTCCGTTTGTTTAACCACTGGCAGGAAGGTAAGCCACGCGATGAACTGCAGGTTAATTTTGATGAGGTGGCTGGGGGGGCGCTTCCCTGTGTCTGGATCCCGGATGAAATGGGTGAGTACGATTATGCGCTGACGGTGGTTCCGGGAGAGACACTGCGATTTATCTATGAAAAATATGGCAACCGGATTCTGGAAGCGAACGTTCGCTCGTTTCTGAGTCAGACGGGGAAAGTCAACAAGGGGATTCGTGACACTTTACGTGAGCAGCCTGAGCGTTTTATGGCTTATAACAACGGCATTGTGATTGTTGCCGATCAGGTCAGGCTTGGTGAAGCACCGGGAGGTGGCCCTGGTATTGCGTGGATGCAGGGGATGCAGATCGTCAACGGTGGGCAGACGACGGCTTCCATGTTTTTCACCAAAAAGAAATTTCCGGCAACCAATCTGCGTAACGTGCGTGTACCCGCAAAAGTAATTGTGCTGAAACAGACGAATAATGCACAAGAAGAGATGTTAATTGCGGATATTTCGCGCTTCTCAAATAGCCAGAATAAAGTCAATATTTCCGATCTGTCAGCCAATCGACCAGTACATGTACAGCTGGAAAAAATGGCAAACACGGTGTATTGCCCGGACGGATACAGTCGTTGGTTTTACGAGCGAGCAAATGGCAGTTATAAGGTTATGCTGGAACGAGAAGGTAAAACACCGGCGGGCATTAAACGGTTAAAAGACGCAATTCCTCCATCCCGTCGGATAACGAAAACGGATTTCGCAAAATATCACTGTGCCTGGCTCCAGCGTCCGGATTTAGTCAGCCTCGGTGGGCAGAAAAACTTTGCCGCATTAATGACGATGATTGACAAGGATACTGAGCGTTATGGGGATGAACTGAACATTGAAACTTTTAAAAATTACATTGCACAGGCTATTATTTATAAAAAAGCCTATAAGTTGATTAATTCACTTTTCCCCGCATTTAAGGCGAATATCGCCGCCTATACTGTTGCCGCCTATTCACATCTTTATGGTAACAAAACGGATCTGGCAGAGATCTGGAATCAACAGGGTATCGAGGAAACTATGGGGAATCGTCTTGTCAGCTTGGCTCACCGAGTAAATAGCCTTCTGACTGAATCGGCAAATGGCAGGATGATTTCTGAATGGGCGAAAAAGCCGGAGTGCTGGGACTACGTGCGCAGTAAAATCTATTTCTCCACACAGGGAAAAAAGGATGACTTCTCGCATGGTGAAATTGCATGATGAGTTCAGTATCAACATGATATGTGAGTATTACTGACGTATGGCAGCGGTTGTTTTGTATGGATGTGCTATGGCATCGCATCAATATACAATTAACAGCTGTATTTTAAATCCAGCATTAATTATGCACAGAACCTCGCTTTAGCGAGGTTTTTTTTGTGATGCCTTGCTTATAAATAATTCATTGCACAAGCATTTAAAGGTAAGACAGTATGAGTTTGAGTGCATTACCAGTGTTGACTGCTAGGTGTTTAGTAGAGTGATATATTGCTGATTCACTATTTTGGGAAGCTTAGGCTAACGTCAAGTGAAAAATTCACCAGTATATTACGGGGCTAATTTAGAAGGGGTAGTTGAACCACTGCCATAACAATGGGCCTATTTGTTCCATTAACAGAGCGTATATCGATACTAAGACCTTTTTATGGAACAATGTGGTGTTTTTCGCTGAAGTTTTACGGTGTTATTAGAAGCGGTAGCTTAAACCCGCATTCCCGGTCCACGGCGATTCCATCCCATCACCTTTCTCGTAATTTATGTTGGCGTAAATATGCGTGTGCGGCGTGAGAGTGGCGCTGATGCCAGCCCGGTAGCTTCCTCGTGTTCCGGCGCTATCGTTATTGAAATTATCGTCATTAACCCTGACCGGGTTGTTATGCACAAACTCCTGCTCCAGCGCGATTTTCAGCCACGGAATGAACTGCATACCACTGTGAGTAGTAATATTCTGGTGCAGCCGAAACCCGACTTGCTCCAGCGCAGATTTAGCCGTACAAGGATGTGCCTGCATTCCGTTCGATAGCCAGTAATCATCACTTTGCGAGATGAAGCCCGTGAAACTGACAAAGGGAGAAAGTGTGGTATTGGCGAATCTGGCGTTATACCCGGAAACTAGGCTGCCACCTAAGCCGGGGATGGTGTAACTTCCGTCGGCATGGCCGCCGGAACTCATGCGGGCATTCAGGTGCTGGTTAAACAGATTGCCTTTCAGCATCCCATCCAGGCTGGGGAACCGTTTTTATGAAGTGGCATCATCGTGGTTTCCATATCGATGTCGTGTACTTGGATAGTTTAAATTATTTCGTTTTTAGGTACTAAAAGTACCTGTATTGTCATTTTTTTTAACTATGCAGCTGAAAAGCATGAAGGCATCGGCTTTTACAGCTTGTAGGCTGTAATGTCTAAAAACAGCCTACAAGCTGTAAAAACATCAAAAATGGAGTACTGCTTATCCATTAATTCATACAGACAACGCCGGACAACCCAAATTAACCATCTGTAAATACGTCGATAAAATGTATTTTTTTAAACATATGACCGAAATATGTTTATGCCATCGACACGTTCCGACCATATGTCGATAAAAACGGTTTTTATAAACATGTGAGCAGGAATCTCTAAAGCCGTCACAACATCAGCCACTCCCCAAACACTGCGCCCGAATCTCCGCAACCAACTTACTGATATCCCGTTTTTGACGCGGCCTTGCTGGTATGTCTGGCTCTGAAACCACAGGTTGCACAAACTCCGGCACTGTCGCTTTGCCGCGCCGATACTGATTAAACTCACCGCCCTGAGCCTTGCGTAGTGTCGCCAGCAGATAGGCGAGCGGGTTTTGTATGCCGCCACGGGCAACGCGTTGAGCTGCGTCATTGAGCACTTCCTGGCGCAGCGGAGGCGGCAGATTCTGCATGGCCTGTAAAACAATCTGTTTTTCAGGACGGGTTAATGGAATTTCCAGCGGCCAGTTCGGCGGCGAGTTGTTCGCGCGCGCGGTAGTACTATTACAAATATCTGTAGATACAGTACGTACAGAATCCCGGTCCTGATTTGAGACTAAGCCGCCAGGCCCCGGTTTCCGGCTTAGTCCCGATTCGGTACTCGGTGAAATTTTGCTTGGTACCGTATTGAGACCGGACGTTTCTGGCTTAGTCTCCTCAGGAGACTGGCGCTGCTGCCAGCGGGCGCGTTCTTCCAGCAACTCTATACGCGAGGATAGATAGCGCAGACTGGTGTCCTGGCGAATGTCGTACAAAATACCTTGCGCAGTGGCGCGGATGGACTTGTTTTCATGTCGCGAGCACTGCTCCAGCAAATGAAGATAGCTGGCATCAAAGCGCACGGCGTCCAGCACGCTCAGCGGTTCATCGTGCAGGGCATAGATATTCCCGAGGATGCGCCCGGATACCCGATCCCGCGCCTTATGGCACAGGCTGAGCCAGCGCGTCAGGCGTAGCATCAGCAATGCCCGGCTGACGGTACTGCGCGAGGCTTTTTCATCCTGCGGGCGGTTAGATAGCTGCACCTGCAATTCGCTGTAAGAGGGGAACACCGCGCCACCGTTGTCCTGCGCCTGCATTCGGATCACCTGCCAGGCAAATTTATCTCTGGGCGATAACAGCGGATCTTGCAACAGACGACGCGGAACCGTGTCATGTTGATTGCCCATAAACAGCAGGCTATCGGAAGCGGATGTCGGATCCTTCTGTATCCGTTGCTGGAGTTTATCGCCGGTCATGTTGATCAGCGCCTGGATATACGGTGTCATGATCTTCCCCTCAGTCACTCAGCTTTTTTCCCACTGTCGGATCAGATTCCAGACCACGGTCAGTGAGAGCGAACGTTCCTGTGCCAGCAGCATCATGGCTTCCAGCGCTGGGATGGAGTCGATGTTATCGACTTTGATCTCCTGCCAACGGTTCCAGAGCGCGGCTTCCTCTTCTTCGCCGGGAACCTGGTTGCGCCCCTGACGAACGTGGATCCCCATCAGCCGACGGCGGGCGCTGATTTCAGCAGTCGATATCCCGAAGTAGTGGCTGATTAACGCTATTGAACCGCCAAGCTGTACCGCCTGGCCGACCAGTTGCTGGAATTTCTGCTCCTGACGCACCTGAACCAGCATTTTGCGCAGCACGTCATGGTTGATGGTGATTTTCAGGAACTGCGCCGAGGTGTTGCCCATGTGCATTAGCTCTTCAAAGGTCAGGGCGTTCAGTTCGTTCAGCTCCTCGCGGTCAAAGCCCAGCGCTTCGCAATAGCGCACATTGCCGTCCTTCAGGGCCTGTATCACCTGTGACAAAACGGCCTGATTAATCGTCGGCAGCATGTTGTGCCTCCTGCTGGAACTCTTTGATCCGGCGGACAATACGGATCAGCCGGAATGCTTTAATAAGAAATTCATCGCTGAAGAAGAAGCCGTCTGCATTACGTTGAAAAAAGAGCCCAGGCGTCAGTGCAGAGGCTAGATCTTCCGTTAGCGGGATCTCATTGAGCGCCGCTAGCAGCGCCCAACAGGCGCGTGACTGTGGCCGGGTGAACATGGGGTGATCTGATGCGAATGGCATCACATGAAAGCCAATGCCATTTACATCGGCATCTGAAATTATCCGGTCGTCGATGGCGTAATGCTCAGCCAGATCCCACGCCAGGCGATCGCTGACCGAGCGTAAGGACTCCGTGGTATCCCACAGTTGTGGGATGCGCCAGATATCTGTGACGGGTTCGGTCCCTTCACACAATAGCGATGGTGCTTCCTCTGGTTCAGGCAGAGGAGCAGGCGCGCCAACGTCCTCTTCATCTGTTTCAGGTTTACGCCTGCGCGTTATCGGGCGTGGTTCGGGTTCTTCCGGTGGAACATAAGGCGGTGGTTCCGGCGTAGGGCCGAGCACGGCCTGACGTTTTTGCTCTGAGGGATCGACGTCTAGCAACAGCAGATTGTAGTCAACGTTCAGCTTTTGGCTCATCAGCCCCAGCAGCTCATCCTGCACCCGTTCGATGGCGAAGTCTTCGGGCTGGTCGTTGAACAGCGACAGCGCGGAGGAAAAGAGATTATCAAAGGAACAGGCATCTCCATCAGCGTGGCGCTGCCAGAGGTGTAATGATGCCGCCCGTAATGACAGCAGTTTTTCCACCTGCGAGCGGCCCATCCCGGCGTAGAGTACTTCGGGGATGCAGGGCAGCAGGTATTCCAGCGCTTGTTCCATCCGGCTGATATGCGACTGATTAATGGGGTAACCGTCGTTCTTCAGATGCTCCGCCAGTTCTCGTTGCGAAAGCTGGCACTTTTCCACCTGCTGGTACAGTTCCCGCGCCTTGTTGATCCCCAGCGCCCGCTCGATGAAGCTGAGTTTGCCATGCATATCGTTTTCCGCCAGATGGCCGATCAGGCAGCGCAGTTCGCCCAGCATGGGTTGATCGGAGGTACCGGCCCATGGCTTGTACAGACACTGAATGCGCCAGAACCGCTCGTCATGCGTTTCGCGCCACAGTTCGTTGAGGATCGACAGGCGGGTATTGCCGCCGTTGGCGATGATGAACCACTCCTGATCGGGACGACGGGTGATCGGCGGCGGCGTGTCCAGTCCACGACGACGGATCGATTCCTTGATGTCGTCATAGCTGGGGTTACGCATCAGTCGCGGATTGAGATCGTAAGGGCGAAGCTGTTCCAGCGTGACGATCATCGAGGTTTCCATCAGTGGATCGGCAAATCGCTCATCGGGCGATCTTCCCCGATCAAAATTGCCCTGTAGCAGGCGGGACTGGAGTTCCATCGAAGTCAGTTTGTTGTTCATGACCCGGCTCCCTGCTGGCTGAGCGATTCGAAGCGGGTTTGATCGCTGATAAAGCGGGTTCGCACCGTGCCTATTGGGCCGTTTCGCTGTTTACTGACAATCACTTCGGCGATGCCGCGATCCAACGTGTTGGGATCGTACAGCTCGTCGCGATAGAGGAATAAGATCACGTCGGCATCTTGCTCGATAGAGCCGGAATCGCGCAGATCGGCATTGCAGGGGCGCTTGTTCAGGCGTGACTCCAGCGCCCGGTTAAGCTGTGACAGCGCCAGCACAGGGCAGCTGAGTTCCTTCGCCAGCGCTTTCAGCGAGCGGGAGATCGTCGAGATTTCCTGATTGCGATTCTCCGCGCTGCCGCTGCGCATCAGTTGCAGATAATCAACCACGATCAGCGAGGGAATCCCATGCTGGCGCAGCGATCGTCTGGCCCGACTGCGTAACAGGGACGGTGTGAGGATCCCGGAGTCGTCGAGCAACAGGCGATCTTTCCATTCTGTCATCAGAACGTTGGCGCTGATGCCGATCTGCTGCCAGTCGTTATCACTCAGATCGCCACTGCGTAGCCGGGTTTGCGAGATGCGGCCAATCAGAGAAACCAGCCGCAGCAGTAGCTGTTCCGCCGACATCTCCATGCTGTAGATTTGCACCGGCTGGGTGGGGCGCAGCATTAGCGCGTTTACGCACAGCGTCAGGGCGAAGGCTGTTTTGCCAACCGAAGGACGTGCGGCGGCGATAATCAGGTCGGCAGGCTGGAAACCGCAGGTCAGGGCGTCGAGCTGCTCCAGCCCGGACGGCGTGCCGCTGAGACTGCCTCGTTCAGCCTCATAACGCTGGGCGATAGCTGTCAGCACATTATCAAAGCAGGCGCTGATATCGGTCAGGCCGCCGTCCTGATGCGACTGCGCAATGGCAAATAGCTTTTGTTCGGCAAAGTTCAGTACGTCGGCAATATTGCTGCGCGGCTGGCCTGCCATATCGCTCAGTTCATTGCCTAATAACAGAAGCTGGCGCAGTTCACCGTAGCTGGCGATGTATTGCGCATAGGGAATGATATTGGCGGCGCTGGGCGTGTTTTTGGAAAGCTCCGCCAGGTAGGCGAAGCCGCCCACCTGTTCGAGCTGCTCCTGCTGTTCCAGCGATTCGCTTAGGGTGATCAGGTCGATGGGGTTTCCATGTTCGACCAGGGTCTGCATATGGCTATAGATAGTGCGGTGCGCGGAGATAAAGAAATCCTGCGCGGAAATCTGTGTGGCAACGTCATCCCAGCGATCGTTATCCAGCATCAGCCCGCCGAGCACCGATTGTTCCGCTTCGACGGAGTGGGGCGGTTGTGGGCGTTTACGCTTACTCATCCCGATTACCCTCCTGACAGGCCAGAAAGGCTTCCCACAGTCGGGTCTGTTGATGCGGCGGCAGAAGTAATAGCGGTAAATCGCTGGAATAAAGCGGCTTATTGTTGGACCAGCCGATTTCAAACAACGGCCAGTCTCTGGGGGACGTCAGTGAACCGGACGTATCCCGTAACTCGTTCTCATCCTCCAGGTTGTAGCAGTCCACTTTTTCCGGCGGGATATGCCATAGCAGCGACATTAATACCGGCAGCGTTTCCCGCGCTTCTTCACGATCGGCGGCTTCAAAGAACACGATCACTTCATCGTCTTTCTCGAAGGGATGCTGGGCGTAATAAGAGCAAAATGCCCGCCAGATTTTCCGTTTCATGCGATGCCCTCCATCTGTTGATGGGGCAGGGCGAGAAACTGCGGGAACAGTTCTTTCGCCAGCATCTGCATGGTTTCAGCCGCACAGGGCGTTGTGCGTCCTTTCGGTCTGGCAGCATCCAGTCGATGCACCGGCATTCCCAGCGATGCCGCCCGGCGATAGGCCACGCTGGCATAAACTGGCGTCATCAGGATTTCGGTGGGTACCAGCAGCTCCTGCTCTTTTTGTTTGTGCTGGAGAACCTGAAGCAGGTTGTGGTGAATTTCGCGAGCGTCGTTGGTGTGGTCGAGTTTGTTGATCACCGCTTTCAGAGGCGGCAGCGGAATGCCGTAGCGGGTAAAGGGCTGGAGATCCCGGTACATTTGCAGCGTGCCGCGCAGAAACTCGCGTGCGGAGAGCATTTCCGGCAGTACCGGGGAGATAATAAGATCGCTGGCTAACAGCACCATTTCCAGTGCGATGGTGCGTGCGCCAATAGTGTCGATCAGAATGACGTCATAGCCGGTTATCTGGCGTACCAGATGGCGCAGGCGGATTACTCCGTCGGGTGCCGCCTGAAGCAGGCTCATTAGTTCGCCACGCGGATCGTTGGAGATGATGATATCCAGTCCAGGAATGGAGGTATGCGAGATGATGATGGCTGGATCCAGCTCGTTCTGCGCGATAAGCTCGTAGATCCCGCCGGGGGCTTCATTATCGAGAGGATAATAGCTGCTGAGCGTCGGCTGGCGGATATCAGCGTCAATCATCAGGACTTTTAGCCCTTGATCGGCCAGGTAGCCGCCGAGGTTCGCCGTATCGGTGGTTTTCGCCACGCCACCTTTGGTGGAGAGGATGGCGGAAATTAGTGTAGGTAAATCAAGTGCATATGCGTTTTTCATAACCAGTGCCTTTTTCGTTGTCTGAAAAGGACTTCACTGTAAAAACGCTGATTTGTTAGTAGGTTAAGTTACCCGATCGCTTTGATTCAAAATCAACCGTAGAAATACGTGCCGGTTCGAGTCCGGCCTTCGCACTCACCCCCTAAACACCTCCTTTCTGTGCCATTCCAAAAATCCTTCTTTTGGATAATTCTCGCGCATCATCGGCAGCGCTATCGATTTACCGTCGAAATCCCAGAACAGTCTGCCCACGATGCCGCTGCCATTTACTGCGGGTGACACCTGAACTCGCATACTCTCATCCAGCCCAATTGATCCTTTATCAAAGGCTTTATGGTGGATTGCACACAGCGCCAGGCCGTTTGAAATCTCGCACGGGCCGCCGTGCTGTTTCCATTTAATATGGGCGGCCTCTAGGGCAACCGAAGTGCTGTCGTGACGCATATTGAAGCCACAAATGGCACATTCATAGTTATAGGCTCGTAGAACCTGCTGGCGGAACAACGGGTCCCGCTGTTTGCGGATTTGCAGGATATCAAATCCCAGTTCATCTGCGATCTCTTCCTGGATGCTTTCGGTGAAGTGAGCCTCGAGAATTTGCTGTGCCAGGGTGTTAATGAGACTGTTGCTCTTTTTCAGCAGGGCAAAATGTTGTTCATCAAAGCCTCCGGCAACGTTATGCGCCACCAGTTCTCCGGCAGGGGGCTGTTTGCTGCTGCCGGATGTTGAGCAATGCTCGGCGTTTTGGAGCTCCCAGAATCCATCGCCCTGTAAGCGCCAGAAGGGCATATCCGGGCGGTACTGCGCGCGCTGTGGTCCAAATCGCTCCAGCAGGCTATGCAAGGGGTCGCGAACTTCTGAACCGTAGTCAAACAGGCGACCGTGACCCTGCTGATAACTCGCCAGCACGTGAAGCAGCAGCAGAGGCTTGTGCGGCGCACGCTGTTCGCCTTTACGCCAGATGGTGATGTCGGCAATTGCCTGCTGCAGGGATTTACTGGAAGTCATTGATTTCATTTTTTGGTAAATAATTGCGATGATGCTCGCAAAATATCACTTAATCAAGCGTTGCTGTATCTATTACAGCTAACACTAAAACGATATTCCTTATCGAATCCCCAGATTAAATAGAACACTTTTATCGCTATGTTGTTTTTAAGCTATTCATGCTTATTTATACCGGTCTATTTATAAAAATTAACCTTTATTTTATTAATGTTATTTTAGCTAACTATACGAAAAAATAAAGGTTATTCCCTGGGTTGTTATGCTGGTTACTGTTTATTAATAAAATCGATATCGGTAAGTTGAAATATTGGTTTTATCATATTTTAAGCATGCATTACATTCTTTTTACATTTTTGAGATTTTGCAGAAATAGGATACTCGGTTCCCAATGCACAGAGCGAAATAGATATGGATGAAGATAAAAAATTATTCCCTTTAAGGAAGGCGCTATTACTCACATTGTCGATGTTTTTTTCTGTCAATGTGCTGGCGGCAGGACTGCAATGTGAAAATAAGGATTTCACTTTGCAAACGCTGGGTACCGGTGGGCCAATTACAGACGATCAGCGGGCATCATCGGGAGAGGTTATTTGGTTAAATGGGAAATCGGCAATTCTTATTGATGCGGGCGGGGGAATTTTTTTACGCTTTGGTCAATCAGGTGCCCGGCTGGAGGATTTGAAACTTATCGCCATCAGCCATTTCCACACGGATCATGTCTCAGATTTGGCACCAATTTTAAAAGGGGGATATTTCCTGAAGGATAAGGAGAGTATTAATCTCGCGGGCCCACAGGGCGGTGGCGCATTCCCCTCCATGACGCAATATTTTGACGCGCTGTTTAAAAAAGAAAAGGGGGCCTACGCCTATCTGAACGGTCTATATAACGCAACCGATGGCTTACAGCTGGCGATGAATATTAAGGACATTAATTACACCGCTTCTGAACCACAGTTGGTATATCAGGACGATGAAATGAAAGTGATCGCTTTGGGAATCCCTCATGGCGATGTTCCTTGCCTGGCATTTCGTATTGATACGGCGAAAGGCACGATTGTTGTTTCCGCCGATCAGAATGGCAGTAATAGCGCATTTATTCATTTCGCCAAAGGCGCGGATATGCTGGTGATGCCGTTAGCCATTGATGAAGACACGGATGACACCTCGAAATTTATTCATGCTGCGCCGGACGTCGTGGGCAAGGTGGCTGCGCAAATCAATCCCAAAGTACTGGTGTTGAATCATTTTATGGGCAAAGGACTACGCCTTAAAGATCAATCGATTGATATTGTGAAGCAGTATTACCACGGTCCGGTCTATAGCAGCCGCGATCTCTCCTGTTTCCCCATTTCATTAGCTAATACGAAGGAATAAGCGATGAAAAAAGATATCGTACTTTCAATCGTCGTGGGTTCCCTTGTAGCCGCAGGAATGGTCAACACCGCCTGCGCAGCAGAGGCAAGCGGCAAGGCCAGTCAGGTTCAGAGTAAAGGGCCAACCAGTAGCGGTAAATGTGCCAGTGGTAAATGTGGAACAGAGAAGATCTACAGCCAGGCGACCCTTCAACATGATCCTCAGGATCAACTGGTGCGTGCCAGAGATGGGAAATGTGGTCTGACAGGGGCCGGTATCGCTAAAAATGAAGCCTCTCAGCCGCTGAATGCTGAAAAGTGTGTCAGTGGCGTATGCGGGAAATAAGTGCAGACGGAGCGGGCATTGGCTTGCGTAGCGAGCATATCGCAACGCTGTTGCAGCAGCCCTGCCGCCAGGATATCGATTTTCTCGAACTGGCCCCGGATAACTGGATGAACCTTGGCGGAGCGAAGCGGGAACAGTTAACCGATATCAGGAAAAAATATCCGTTACTGGCGCATGGACTGAGTTTATCCATTGGAGATACGTGTCCCTTAAACGAAGAATATATGCATGATATTCGGCGTTTTCTTGATGAGTACCATATTGATATTTACAGCGATCATTTGTGTTTCTCACGGGATGCTCAGGGGTATTTCCATGACCTGCTTCCGATCCCCGGTTTTCGTGCGGTGTTGCCTTACCTGGCGGCACGTATCGAGCAGGTACAAAACATAGTGGGGCGGCAGTTGGTTCTTGAAAATATCTCTTCTTATCATCGCTACGCCGGTGAAATGCCGGAGGCGGAGTTTTGGGGAGAACTCCTTCATCTGAGCGGTTGCGGCATGCTGCTGGATATTAATAACGTCTATGTGAATGCCTGTAATCACGGATTTGATGCCTTTGACTATATCCGCAGCATTCCTTCGTCATCGGTTGTTTATTACCACATCGCTGGTCACCTGGAGTATGGCGAATTCAGGCTCGACACGCATGGTATGCCGGTCATAGAAGAGGTATTAGCGCTGGCAAAACAAACGGTTGAGTTTCATGGTGCCCGACCGTTGCTGCTGGAGCGAGATAACAACGTTCCACCGCTGGACGCGCTCTGTGCCGAATTAACGCAAATCAGGGAGTATCTTTCACAAGGGAGCACCCATGGCGACAAATACTGTAGTACCTGCGTTGTTAGTTGAAATGGAAGCTGAATTTTCCGCTCAACTACGAGCCAGAACACCAATAGGTGGGACATGCTCATCCGGTATGTCGCTGTACAGGAAAATCATCAGAGACAATATTGGCGGGGTGTTGCGCAGTGTCTTTCCATTATTTTGTCGATGTCTCAATGAGGCTGAAATACGGGAACTGGTGGAGGTTTATTTCTCCCGACATTCGGCCAGCCAGCCGGAATTTCATCAGGTGGCGACGGAATTGCTGCTTTTTATGCGGCAACACTATCCGATCTCGCCTCACGATCTGGCGCTGCTCGAATATGAATGGTTGATGTATGCCGTGGAAATTGACGATAGCAACGTTCCATTTCCGCAGAAAATATCGCTGCCGTTGGGAAAGGCTGCTGAGGTTGATGTGGCGTGCAATCCTACATTGAAGATGGTGGCTCTGCCCTTTCTGATTCAGGAAGGGGAACCCTGTTATGAGGATGGTGAACAGTTGAACTATTACGCACTGTATCGCAAACATAATAATACGCTGTACCAGAAGCAACTCAGCCAGTTAGATGTGCAGCTGTTATCGGCAATTCACGAACAGATTATTTCAGCAGAGCAAATGCTAATTAACGCGGCACTTTCTTTAGCGGATATATCTTTACGCTCGTGGCTGGAAACCAACAATAACGACGAAATCTTGTCTTTAAAATATATAGGGTGATGCTATGTTGATAACCGTAATGTCGTGGTACAAGCTCGTGGTATCAAAATTAATGCAAGCAGACTTTATTCCGCTGCTTTTGATTCGCCTTTTTTTAATTCCAGTGATTTTTGCAGGTGCGCACTCAAAGGTTATGGGGTTTAGCGGAACGGTGGCCTGGTTTTCACAACCTACCGCAGAGGGGGGACTGGGATTACCTTTTCCCTGGCTGTTGGCGTTTCTGGCAACGTCGACCGAAGTACTGGGATTGATTTGTATTACGCTGGGACTTTTCACACGCATTATAGCCATTCCCATGATGATAGTTATGAGCGTTGCCAGCCTGATGGTGCACTGGTCGCACGGTTGGCTGGCGATTGCCAGTAACAGTATGGAATCCAGCCAACGTATGTCTGCGTTTCTTCAGTGGTTAATGGAGAATTTCCCGGGGCGTTATAATTATATTACGCAGTTGGGTGACCCGATTATCCTGAATAACGGCATTGAATTCTCTGCGACCTATTTCATCATGCTGTTGGTGTTGCTGATCTACGGTGGCGGCAGGTATGTCAGCGTCGATTATTGGTTAAAAAAAGCGACACTCGCCTGGCGCTATCAGTAACGCGATATCGCTCCGCTCAAATTCGGTCCACGACGAAACGGTCTACGGATACACCACATCAAAAAAGGCGCCAGTGGGCGCCTTTATACCTGACCATCACCCCTCTGGTTTTGCGAGATGGATAAGCGTGTCGACACGCGCGGGGGAGAGCGGTTCGCGCGGCTGCGGCAGCGGCCAGCCGTACAGCCAGCGGGCGCTGGTGGCGCAGACTTTCCCCTGGCAGGCCCCCATTCCACAGCGTGAGGCGAGCTTTGCCGTTTGCCAGCTTTCGGCGTTTTGCACGTCGCCACAACGAATATCCTCACAACGGCAGAGTAGCGTATCCGCGGTGGTCGCGGCTTTTAGCGACTCCGGCAGCGCAAATGTCGTATGCAACGCTTGGGCAAAACGCTGCCAGCGGGCGCGCGCGGAGATGGCGCTTTGGGCCTTTTGCGGACAATTTGCGGCGGCATAGCCGGCAATTTCTCCCTCGGCTAACGCCAGCTCGCTGCCGCCAAAGCCGGTGCATTCTCCTGCCGCATAGATGTCCTGCACACTGGTGCGTTGATCCGCATCGACCCAAATAGCCTGATTTTCTGTTTTGCAGCCAAAGATTGCGCCAGGTTCTATATTCGGTACCAGCCCATAGCCAATGGCCAGCCTGTCGCAAGCAATCTCGCGGGTTTGCCCCTGGTGGCGCACGGTCACTGACTGCAGACAGGTATCACCCTGCGCTTGGATGACCTGGCTTGCCGGATGATATCGGGCTGGAAAGAGCTCGCCGAACTGACGCAATTTTTCAGGCCAGCGCCATAGCCCGGTTGCGAAACGGGCCAGTGCGGTCATCGGGGCCTGTTCGATGATGGCGACGATATTCCCGCCAGCGCGTTTCACCGTACTGGCGACCGCTAGCAGAAGAGGACCGCTGCCTGCAATGACCACGCGTTCCCCCTTGAGTTGTAGGCCGTGTTTTATCTGCGCCTGCAGGCCTCCGGCCCCCGTCACATTGGGTAGCGTCCAGCCGGGAAAAGGTAGCGAGAGTTCTCTGGCGCCGCAGCATAAAATCAGCCGCTGCCAGCGGATTTCGCCGCAGTCATCTGCGGTTTCGAAGACTACGGAATGTGGGTTGGGGCGGGCAATCAGCCGGGCACCGCTCAGCAGCGTAATGTGGGGATGTTCAGCTACCGCCTGACGAAGCCGTCTGGCGTCCCGGGGGAGTGAGACCTGCGGCCCGTCGCGCCAGATTTGCCCGCCGGGGCGAGGATTGTCATCAAGGATTATCACTGATTTTCCACAGCGTGCGGCAGCCAGTGCCGCCGACAACCCGGCTGGCCCTGCGCCAAGGATCAGGATCTCACAGTCAACGCTTTGCATGATGGCTCCTTTCAATCACCATTTCGGGCTGGCATTCCGTCTGGCAGGCCAGCACCCGGTGTCCGTTCACTGTGACGCGGCACTCCTGGCAAACGCCCATTCCGCAGAAGGGCGCGCGCAGTTGACCACTCACCGAACGACGGGTTACGCCGTTGCCCACCAGGGCCAGTGCTGCTGCAATACTCATTCCGACGGGAACCTCACAGGTCTGGCCGTCGATAATTACGTTCAGGGTTGTCATGCGATGGCCTCCTGCTTGTGCAGGCGAGCGGGAAGCCAGGCATCCGGGGACACCGCCGGGCGCTCGCCAAGGATCTGGGCGCAAAGTAACTCGGCGGTTGCTGGCGCGGTTGTGACGCCGAGTCCTTCATGTCCCAGCGCCAGCCAGATACCCGGACGCGCAGGATGTGGGCCAATCAGCGGGTTACCGTCAGCCGATGCCGCGCGAAAACCGCTCCAGCAACGGATGATATTTAGCGTCTCCAGAGAGGGTAAAAAATGGCGCGCGCGCGCCAGCATCTGTGCCAGCAGGGGGAGGTCAACCTCGCGGTCGGTGTTATCAAACTGGCGGGAGGAGCCAATCAGCAACTGTCCGGTGGGGCGTGGCTGAATGTTAAATGCCACTGAGGTGCCGCCTGCATGGGCGCTGGCACCGTATCCCAGCTCTACCAGCTGGTGACTGAGCAAGGGGCCGTAGCGGTCGGTGATCGCCAACTGGCCTTTTTTGGGTCTGAGCCAGTTTTCGTCCAGCAGCATATTGGCCCCCAGACCGCTGGCGATGACGATGGCGCGTGCGCGCAGTCGTTTGCCGCTGTGTAGAGTGACGTAAGGGGCATCAACAGAGAGGGCGCTATCCCGAAGGTGCGTTAAATCGGCATCGTTAATAAACCAGCGGGCGACGTTTGGGGCGTAAACTATCCCGTCGCCGGGGACCCACAGCCCGCCAGCGAGTCCGGCGGTGAGCAGCGGTTCGCGCGCGGCAAGCCGATCGCGGGTCTGCATTTCGCTGACAACCTGGTAATGTGCCATTCGTTGTTTCTTTTCTTCTGCCAGCGCAAGCTCTTGCGCCGTTTCCGCCAGCCACAGCGTGCCGCATCCGCGCCAGGCACAGCTTTCCGGCATCCGGGGCGTCAGTTTGCGCCAGCTCTCCAGAGACCAGGCGGAGAGTGCGAGCTCCGCAGGATCGTCATCCATGCACACCAGGTGACCCATACCTGCCGCCGTCGCGCCCGCATTGCCGTCATCGACCAGCGTGACTCGCTGCCCGCGAGCGGCCAGTTGCCAGGCGCAGGCGGCCCCGATAATCCCGGCACCGATGACGATGACGTCACTTTCGATCACAGCGAGATCCCCCAGCAGAACGGATCTTCAGGATTGAGGATCAGCTTGTTATCACCACAGACCCATGCCTCTCCGCGGATCGTCGGAACGATCTTGTCGCCATGTGGCACGAAATGCGCCGTAAATTCGCTGCCGATGATGCTCGCCTGCCGCCATGATTCTCCGGATTTGAGTTTTCCGTCCTCTGCCAGACAGGCCAGTTTGGCGCTGGTGCCGGTGCCGCAGGGCGATCGATCCCAGGCTTTACCGGGGCAGAGTACAAAGCTGCGGCTGTCCGCGCGATCATCTTCTGCAAACAGTTCGATGTGATCGATAATGCCGTCATGTTCGCCACGGATGCCTGCACGATCTAACCCTTCACGGATTGCCCATGCGTACTCCGTCAATTCAGGGATCTTTTCCGGCGAGACCGCGAACGGATGATCGTTGACAAGGAAGAACCAGTTGCCGCCCCAGGCGATATCACCCGTTACCGTACCGTGGATGGTTTCAACCTGTACCTGCTTACGCCAGCGGTAGGCCGGCACGTTTTCGACCGAGACGCTGCCGTCTTCGTGCAGCGTGGCGGTCACATCGCCCACCGGCGTTTCAATCAGATGTTTACCGGGTTGAATGCGCCCAAGCCATGCCAGCGAGGCAATCAGCCCGATGGTGCCGTGACCGCACATGTTCAAAAAGCCGCAGTTATTAAAGAAGATGACTCCCGCCGTGGCCTGTGGCGAAACTGGCTCACAGAGCAATGCACCGACCAGAACGTCGTTACCGCGTGGCTCAAGAATAATGGCTTTACGCCAGTCGTCGTAGTCGCGGGAAAAGCGCTCCCGACGCTCGCTCATGTTCCCCGCTCCCAGATCCGGAAAGCCGTCGATGACCAGGCGAGTGGGTTCACCGCCGGTGTGAGAATCAATCACTCTCAGTTCACTGTACTGTGCTGTCATAGGATCTCCGGAAAGTTAATGTTTTGTTGCTAAATGCTGGCGCAAGCTTTGCGTCCCGGCTTGATCGCTTTCGTCACCGTAAATGACGAAATCAGCATAATGGCCGCTGTCATCGTCAAGGCGATATCATATTTATTTGTTATTAATCATTTTGTTAGTGGTGTGGTAAACCAAAAAAGGCAACCGCGCCAGTGGCTGGAAAAGGGGAAATTATAAATCTACGGCAGGATCGCAAAACGCAGTAAGGATGCTTGCTGAGTTAACAAAAAGTTAATAAATATTCAGATCACTAATCGGGAGGAAGCGTGATGTCCTGTGTGATTGATGATGTGCGGGCCCCGTCGCCGGTGCCGGAAGTGGCTGAACTTAGCCAGATATGTGAAGGGCTGGCGCGCCAGCGTCCGGACAATATCCAGACGTTGCTCCATGCGATGGCATTAATTGCGCCGCTGCTTAATGCCATTCCGAATGTGGTTTTTTTTATCAAAGATGTGCAGGCCCGCTATTTGATGGTCAATATGACTCTGGCACGTCGCTGCGGGTTTAAGACCGTGGTTTCTCTGCTGGGGAAAACCTCTGCCGATGTTTTCCCTTCAGCGCTTGGGCTGGGCTATACCGAGCAGGATATGCGGGTGCTGCGCGAAGGGGTAACGCTGCGCGATCAGCTGGAAATGCATCTCTACAACGGTCGTGAACGCGGCTGGTGTTTGACCCAGAAGCTGGCGCTGCGGGATGCGCAGGGCCAGGTCATCGGTATGGCGGGGATTTCACACGATCTGCAGGAAGCGCAGGCGCGTCACCCGGCGTGGCAACGGCTGGCGATCGTCGACGATCATATCCGCAACCATTATCACCGTCCCATCGCGATGGAAGAACTAACCGCCCTGAGTGGCATGTCGGTGGCGCAAATTGAGCGCTACTGTAAGCGTATTTTTCATCTCACTCCGCGCCAGATGATCCACAAAGTTCGGCTGGAAAAAGCCACCGAACTGCTGGCGGGCGATACGCCGATTACCGATATTGCGTTGCAGTGCGGTTATACCGATCACAGCGCGTTTAGCCGCCAGTTTAAGGCGATGACGGGCTCTACGCCGCGTGATTTTCGCATTACGCTTGCCGGGTAAGACACACTCACTGTGCTAATTTCGTCATCAAAGAGGAAGAAAACCACCAAGCAGTCGGTCGCCTGAAACGTCAATCTGTCAGTGAATATTCACCATTCATTCACTTTAAATTAACAAATTGACGACAAGGAACCGAACATGAGCAAGAAAGCCATTCACTGGAGCGGTGTATTCCCGGCAGTCAGCACCCAGTTTCGTAGCGATTATTCCCTGGATCTGGATGCCACCCATACGGTGATGAAAAACCTGGTCAAGGATGGTGTTTCTGGCCTGGTGGTGTGCGGCAGCGTGGGGGAGAACACCTCTCTGACCACGCAGGAAAAGCTGCAGATCATCGAAGTAGCGAAAGATGCAGCGGGCGGTCAGATCCCGGTTATTGCGGGGGTGGCCGAATTCACTACCGCGTTTGCACAGAAGATGGCGAAAGAGGCAGAGCGCGTGGGCGTCGACGGTATTATGGTGATGCCTGCGCTGGTGTATTCCTCAAAACCGCATGAAACAGCGGCCCACTTCCGCAGTGTGGCTACGGCTACCGACCTGCCCATCATGGTGTACAACAACCCGCCGATTTACAAAAACGACGTGACGCCGGATATCCTGGCGACGCTTGCCGACTGCGACAACATCGTCTGTTTCAAAGACTCCTCCGGCGATACCCGCCGTTTTATCGACCTGCGTAACTCTGTTGGCGACCGCTTTGTGCTGTTCGCTGGGCTGGATGATGTGGTGGTCGAGAGCATTGCCGTTGGGGCGGAAGGCTGGATCTCCGGAATGTCGAACGCCTTCCCGCGTGAAGGGGAGACGTTGTTCCGCCTGGCGAAACAACAGCGTTATGAGGAAGCGATGGCGCTTTACCGCTGGTTTATGCCGTTGCTGCATCTGGATGCGCGCCCGGATCTGGTGCAGTGCATCAAGCTCTGTGAAGAATTGCTGGGGCGTGGCAGCGCCATTACCCGTCCACCGCGTCTGGCGCTGGAAGGGGATACCCGTGCGCAAGTGGTGGCGATTGTTGAGAAGGCGCTGGCGACCCGTCCACAGCTGCCGGATGTCGGCCTTTAAGTAAAGGAGTGATGATGACGCTACCTCTCTCTGTTTCGGGTCAGCAGTTTATCGCCGGACGCCGCGTGGCAAGCGGTGAGGCGACGCTGCCAAGCCTGCGTGCCGCTGACGGCAAGCTGACCGGATACCATTTTTACCCGGCCTCTCGTGAGGAGGCCGCCGCCGCGGCGGAGGCGGCTGACCAGGCGTTTCCTGTCTATTCACAGACCGCGCCGGACGTGCGTGCCCGCTTTCTCGACACCCTTGCCGACGAGCTGGATTTGCTCGGCGAGGATTTTTTCGCCATAGCCCACCTGGAAACGGCACTGCCGCTGGCGCGATTACAGGGAGAGCGCACCCGTACCAGTAATCAGCTGCGCATGTTTGCCGGGGTGCTGCGTCGGGGCGATGCCTTTGGCGTACGCATTGACACCGCACTCCCTGACCGCCAGCCGCTGCCGCGCCCGGACCTGCGTCAGTATCTGACCGCGCTTGGCCCGGTGGCGGTGTTCGGGGCCAGCAATTTTCCGCTGGCCTTTTCTACGGCGGGAGGCGATACCGCATCCGCGCTGGCGGCGGGTTGTCCGGTGGTGGTGAAAGCCCATCCCGGACATATGGCGACGGCGGAATTTACTGCCCAGGCGATTGTGCGTGCGGTCGCGGCATCTGGCCTGCCTGCGGGCGTTTTTAACATGATTTTCGGCACCGATATTGGCGCGGATCTGGTTCGCCATCCGGCGATTCAGGCGGTGGGTTTTACCGGTTCGCTGCGCGGCGGTAAGGCGCTCTGGCAGCTGGCGCAGCAGCGTCCGCAGCCGATCCCCGTCTTTGCGGAAATGTCGGCCATTAATCCGCTGATTATTCTGCCGCAGGCCGTCGCCACGCGGGCAGAAACGCTGGCCAATGAGCTGGTGTCCTCTTTCACTTTGGGATGTGGGCAGTTTTGTACCAAGCCGGGGCTGATCCTTGTCTTACGCGGCGAGGGTATGTCCCGCTTCACGCAGGCGCTGAAGGTCGCGGTTGATCAGGCCCCGGTACAGATCATGCTGAATGCCCCGACGCTCGCCCATTATGAAGAGGGGGTCAGCGCGCTTGAGGCTCATCCGCATATTCAGCGCTTGGCAGGGGCTGATGAATCGGTTATCGGCCGCGCGCAGGCCCGGTTGTATCAGGCTCCGGCTTCGCTGCTGCTGGCACAGGATCCACTGCTACAGCAGGAAGTGTTTGGCCCGCTGGCGGTGTTGGTCGAGGTGGCCGATGAGGCGGAGTTGCAGTCCATTTTGCGCGTGATTCCGGGCCAACTGACGGCAACCGTGCACGCCGAATCTGATGATGGGCCGCTGGCGCAGCGCCTGCTGCCAGCCCTCACTGAAAAAGCGGGACGCGTTTTGTTTAACGGTTATCCAACCGGTGTCGAGGTTTGTGATGCCATGGTGCACGGTGGTCCGTGGCCTGCCACCACCGATGCTCGCGGTACCTCGGTAGGGACGCAATCCATCGACCGTTTTTTACGCCCGGTATGCCTGCAAAATGTGCCTGCCGCGCTGCTTCCGCCTGCTGTCCAGGATGACAACCCTCTGAACCTGCTGCGCCTGATTAACGGGCAGTGGACCCGGGAAGCCATTTCCCCCTCTGTTGACTGAAGGGCATGACCATGACGATTCACTCTACGCACCAAACACAGGCCCGCGTTGCTGAGGTGGGTAAATTTAAAAAGCAGCTAACGCTAACCGACCTGACGTTTATTGGGCTTGGGGCTATCTTTGGTTCCGGCTGGCTGTTTGCCGCAAGCCATGTGGCATCGATTGCCGGACCTGCGGGCATTGCCTCGTGGGTCATCGGTGGGATTGCCGTTCTGCTGTTAGGGATTGTCTATTGTGAGCTGGGCGCGGCACTGCCTCGTGCCGGGGGGATTATCCGTTATCCGGTCTTTTCCCACGGTGAGTTGATGGGGTATCTGCTTGGATTTATTACGCTGATTGCGTTTTCAAGCCTCATTTCCATAGAGATTGTTGCTGCGCGGCAGTATGCGGCAGCATGGTTCCCGATGCTGACTCAAACTGGCTCAAGCGACCCAACGCTGCTGGGATGGGTGGTGCAGTTTTTGCTGCTGTGTTTGTTCTTCGGGCTGAATTACTACAGCGTAAAAACGTTTGCCCGTTCCAATAACATCATCAGTATTCTGAAATTTTTGGTGCCGTTGGCGGTCGTTGTGACGCTATTTACCTTTTTCAAACCTGAGAACCTGCACGTTCAGGGGATTGCACCCTTTGGTATGTCGGGCGTTGAGGCTGCGATTAGCGCCGGTGGGATCATCTTCGCCTACCTGGGGTTGACGCCAATTATTTCTGTGGCGAGTGAAGTAAAGAATCCACAGCGTACCATCCCGGTGGCGCTGATTTTATCCGTGGTGCTGTCGACGATTATTTACGTGCTGTTGCAGCTGGCATTTCTTGGCAGTATTCCGACCGAAATGCTGGGTGGCGGCTGGGCGGAGATCAGCAAGCAATTTTCGCTGCCGTACCGGGATATCGCCATTACGCTCGGTATGGGCTGGCTGGCGTTTATGGTGGTGTGCGACGCGATTGTCTCCCCAAGTGGTACCGGCAATATCTACATGAACGCCACGCCGCGCGTGATTTATGGTTGGGCGAAAGCAGGCACCTTCTTTAAGACGTTTACTCACATCGATAAAGAGTCTGGCATTCCGCGTCCGGCGCTGTGGCTGACCTTTGCATTGTCTATCTTCTGGACATTACCGTTCCCGTCATGGGAACAGCTGATAAGCGTGGTGTCGGCGGCGCTGGTACTGAGCTACGCCATTGCCCCGGTCACGGCGGCGGGGCTACGCCGTAATGCGCCGGATTTGCCGCGCCCATTCCGCGTGCGTGCCTTCGGGATTATCGGTCCGGTGTCGTTTGTGATTTCGGCGCTGATTGTATTCTGGTCTGGCTGGGGCACGCTGTCATGGCTGCTGGGACTGCAGATTGTGATGTTTGTCGTCTATGTGCTTTGCAAATCAAAAGTGCCGGTACACACCGTAAGTCTGGCACAGCAGGTGAAATCGTCTCTGTGGCTTATCGCCTTCTACGCGCTGATTATGCTCTTCTCCTGGCTGGGCAGTTTTGGGGGCACAGGGGTGATTGGTCATCCGTGGGATACGGTGGTGGTAGCGGTGATGTCGCTGGGAATTTACTACTGGGGTGAGCGAACCTGTCTGCCGCGGGCTAACTTTACCGGTGATGAAGAAGAGTAAAGGAGTCGGTCATGGAGATGGTAAACCTCTCGTTAACAGAGGCTTATGCGCTGGCATATAAGGTGCTGCGCGGGAACGGATTCAGTGAAGCGCATGCCGTGGCGATCGCGACAAACGTGACCCACGGTGAGCGTGATGGCTGTGCCTCGCATGGTTTGTGGCGGTTGCTGGGGATTGTGGAGACGCGACGTAAAGGAACGGTGTCACCTGACGCTGAGCCGGTTATCACCGATACCGCGCCGGCCATTGTGAAGGTGGACGCCGGTGGGGCATTTTCCCTGCTGGCATTCGAGCGCGCGCTTCCACTGCTGATAGAAAAGGCGCGCCACAGCGGTATTGCAGCCCTGGCGATTAACCGCTGTGTGCACTTTTCGGCGCTGTTTGCCGACGTTGAGCCGCTCACGGAGGCGGGGCTGGTGGCGCTGGCGACGACGCCCAGCCATGCGTGGGTTGCTCCCGCAGGCGGGACGCAGCCGCTTTTTGGCACTAACCCGATAGCATTTGGCTGGCCGCGTGAAGAAAAACCCCCGTTTATCTTCGACATGGCCACCAGTGCGGCGGCACGGGGAGAGATCCAACTCCATCAACGGGCGGGAAAAGCGGTGCCGGAAGGGTGGGGGATTGACGGTGACGGTCAGGCCACCACCGACGCGCAGGCGATCCTCGACGGTGCGATGTTGACGTTTGGCGGGCATAAAGGGTCGGCACTGGCGGCAATGGTGGAACTGCTTGCCGGACCGCTCATCGGCGATATGACCAGTGCGGAATCGCTGGCGTGGGATAAGGGGGCTGGCGGATTGCCCTATGGTGGCGAGCTGATTCTGACCCTGGACCCGGCCCGCTTTCTGGGACGGGAGGCTCCGCAGCATCTGGCACGTGCCGAGAGACTCTTTGCCGATATGCAGCGGCAAGGAGCGCGTTTGCCGGGCGAGCGTCGCTATCATTCCCGCTCGCGTACAACTCGTGACGGTGTAGAAATAACCCATTCGCTGTTCAAGGAAATATCCGCGTTAGTGAAATAATTATCGCGAGAACAGGAGGGATGATGTCCCTCCTGTTATACGTTTATATAAATAGTTACTGTGATTAGCGATGCGCAGGTGTTGGCGCACCTTCGTATCGCGCTAATAAAACCCCTGTAAATTCCCCCAGTGATCTTCGGTAAGCCCAGATGTAAATAAGATGAAATAAGCGCGAATAGCACGCTTTCGGAATAAATAGAAAACGCCTTCATCCCAATAAATCCGGTATTATTCATCGCATTTATTCATTATCTTTCACGCGCCTGAATATCCCCATGCTCCAGAAAACAACGCCTGTCGGCATCAGGCCAAAAATGCGATCTAACTCACTGAAGCAAATAGCAAACTCTGAAACAACGCTTAATTGTACACTTTGCTTTACACTTTTAGTGATGTGAATCACAAATATAAACCCGTGAAGTGATCCGACTCTCACAAATTGGGGTGTACTCATTGAGCAATACATTATGAGCACAGCCTGGAAAGTTAAGTTTTCAGTATTTTCCCTCTCCAGTGACATGCAACGGTGAAGGGCAAATCAACACGCAAAAAAAACTCGTTGAATATGAACGGGTAAAAAAATGACGTGTGATTTGCATCACTCACATTTACAGCTTTTTAAATTATTGCCAGTGATTAATGTTGACTGGGCTATTTCCATAATCAATCAAATCTTGCATAGTGCCTCCACATTATTTCTCCCCCTGGCTCAGGAGGCGAATAGTTATATTTCATCAGACTTTATTGATGAACCAGGTATGCTTTACTTCACATTAATACGTACATGACCACTGTTACTGGAGAAACAAAATGAATTATCCGGCAGAACCCTTCCGTATTAAAAGCGTTGAAACTGTATCTATGATCCCGCGTGATGAGCGCCTTAAGAAAATGCAGGAAGCGGGTTACAATACTTTCCTGTTAAATTCGAAAGATATTTATATTGACCTGCTGACCGACAGTGGCACCAACGCAATGAGCGACAAGCAGTGGGCCGGAATGATGATGGGTGATGAAGCTTACGCGGGCAGCGAAAACTTCTATCATCTGGAAAGAACCGTGCAGGAACTGTTCGGCTTTAAACATATTGTTCCGACTCACCAGGGCCGCGGCGCAGAAAACTTATTATCACAACTGGCTATTAAACCAGGGCAATATGTTGCTGGTAATATGTATTTCACTACTACCCGTTATCACCAGGAAAAAAATGGTGCGGTGTTTGTCGATATCGTTCGTGACGAAGCGCACGATGCCGGTCTGAATATTGCGTTTAAAGGTGATATCGATCTTAAAAAATTACAAAAACTGATTGATGAAAAAGGCGCAGAGAATATTGCGTATATCTGCCTGGCGGTGACGGTTAACCTCGCGGGCGGACAGCCGGTCTCGATGGCGAACATGCGTGCGGTGCGTGAACTGACGGCAGCACACGGCATTAAAGTGTTCTACGACGCTACCCGCTGCGTGGAAAACGCCTACTTTATCAAAGAGCAAGAGCAGGGCTTTGAGAACAAGAGCATCGCCGAGATCGTGCATGAGATGTTCAGCTACGCCGACGGTTGTACCATGAGTGGTAAAAAAGACTGTCTGGTGAACATCGGTGGCTTCCTGTGCATGAACGATGACGAAATGTTCTCTTCTGCCAAAGAGTTAGTCGTGGTTTACGAAGGTATGCCATCTTACGGCGGCCTGGCCGGACGCGACATGGAAGCCATGGCGATTGGCCTGCGCGAAGCCATGCAGTACGAGTACATCGAGCACCGCGTGAAGCAGGTTCGCTACCTGGGCGATAAGCTGAAAGCCGCTGGCGTACCGATTGTTGAACCGGTAGGTGGTCACGCGGTATTCCTCGATGCGCGTCGCTTCTGCGAGCATCTGACGCAGGACGAGTTCCCGGCACAAAGTCTGGCCGCCAGCATCTATGTGGAAACCGGCGTACGTAGTATGGAACGTGGAATTATCTCTGCGGGCCGTAATAACGTGACCGGTGAACACCACAGACCGAAACTGGAAACCGTGCGTCTGACTATTCCACGCCGTGTTTATACCTATGCACATATGGATGTCGTGGCTGACGGTATTATTAAACTTTACCAGCACAAAGAAGATATTCGCGGGCTGAAGTTTATTTACGAGCCGAAGCAGTTGCGTTTCTTTACTGCACGCTTTGATTACATCTAAAAAATAGTTATGGCCCCATCACGTGATGGGGCTTTTTTGTATTCCTTTTCCATGAACAGGAAGCCTTTGCGGTGCCCGTTACCGTGACATAACTAAAAAAAGTAAACCCTGACTCCGACATTTTTATTATCCGCATGATGTACAAATGACAGCTGTAATTATAACGAATAGTCTACAGGAACATTTATCATGGATATTAATGCCATTGAGCGACAGAGTAGTACCCCCGGACTGATTAGCGGAACCATGTTGGTTATCGCGACCGTAGTGGGTGGCGGGATGTTCTCCCTGCCGATTGCGATGGCCGGCGTATGGTTCCCCGGTGCGTCTGTTATTCTTCTGTTTATCGCCATCATGATGTTATTAACCGGTCTGATGCTGGTTGAAGTCAACCTGCATTATGGCGCCGGTGCCAGTTTTAATACCTTTACTCAGGATTTATTAGGCCGTAAATGGAATATCGTTGTCGGTATCGCTTTCGGCTTTGTGCTGTATATTCTGACCTATGCCTATATTTCCGGATCGTCAGCGGTGATGGCGCAAACCGTGTTCAAATACAGCGGCGTGCGTTTTCCGGCGAATATCTCGGTGGTGATCGTCAGTATGCTGGTCGGCGCGATTGCCTGGTACAGCTCCTTGCTGGTCGGACGCATCACTACCGTGTTGATTATCGGTAAGTTTATCGCGTTCTTTGCTACTTTCTCCGGGCTGGTTGGTCATATTGAAGTGGCGAAACTTGTCGACAGCGTGGCGGTGGCGCTGCCCAACTCACAGTACCTGCCTTACATTCTGATGACGCTGCCGTTCTGTATTATCTCGTTTGGTTTTCACGGTAACGTGCCGAGCCTGGTCAAGCTGTATGGCAAGAGTGGGGTCTCGAATATCACGCGTTCGATTATCATCGGTACGCTGTTTGCCCTGCTGCTGTACATCTTCTGGCTGGGCGTCACGATGGGTAACATCAGCCGTTCCGCGTTCCCGCCAATTATCGCCAAAGGCGGCAATATCGACGTGTTTGTTGAAGCCATCAGCGAGCTGTTCACCAGCCGGTATATGGATCTGATCCTGACCTTCTTCGGCAACTTCGCAGTAGCCAGTTCACTGCTGGCGGCGACGCTTGGCTTGTTCGATTACATCGCCGACCTGTTTCACTTCCCGGATGACGGCATGGGCCGCCTGAAAACCGCGCTGGTGACCTACTTCCCGCCAGCCGCAGTATGCTTCTTCTTCCCGAACGGTTTTGTGCACGCGATTGGCTACGCCGGTCTGGCCTTTACCATCTGGAGCGTGATCCTGCCGCCGTTCCTGGTGAAAGCCGCGCGGAAACGTTTTCCGACCGCCAGCTATACCGCGCCCTGTAATAACACCGTGCTTAACCTGGTGATTGTCTGTGGAGCGGTTGTCTATCTGACGGTTGTTCTGGACGTATTTGGTCTGTTGCCAACGTTTCGTTAGACGGAGTCAAAATGAAAAACGTGTTGTCTGTTCAGTCGTCAGTCGTTTATGGCTATGCCGGAAATAAAGCCGCTGTGCTGCCGATGCAGCTTTCGGGGATCGATGTCTGGCCGTTTTACACCGTACAGTTTTCCAACCACACCCAGTACGGGATGTGGCAGGGCATGGCGATGCCGCACGGCGAGCTGAGCGCCATCATCAGCGGGCTGGATGACCTGCAAAAGCTGGCGCAATGCGACGCTGTGCTGTCCGGGTATCTTGGAGATAAACGTCATTGTGAAGAGGTGATGCACGCGGTCACCACCATTCGTCAGCGTAATCCGCAGGCGCTCTATTTTTGCGATCCGGTGATGGGCGACCCGCAAAAAGGCTGCATTGTCGCGCAGGGCGTAGAGTCCTTTTTTGTCGATGATGCCATTCAACTGGCCGACATCATGGGACCGAATCTCTATGAGCTGGGCGTGCTGACGGGCAGACAACTGCGTGGTTTTGACGAGGTGGTGGAAGCTGCGCAGCAGCTGGTGTCGTGGGGTGTGAAGAAGGTGCTGGTGAAGCATCTCGGCGACTGTTCGCGGGACAAACAGGCGTTTGAAATGCTGCTGGTGACGCCGGAACAGACGTTACACATTGCCCGGCCGCTGTATACCTTTGCCAAAATGCCGGTGGGCGTTGGGGATCTGATTTGCAGCGTGATGCTGGCCTCACTGCTCAATGGTTATGAGGACAAGCAGGCGCTGGAGCGGACCACCAGTGTCGTCGATGCGGTGATGCGACTGACGAAAGAGCATGATTCGTATGAACTGCGACTGATAGATGCGCGTCACCAGATAATGGATCCGCAAATTCGCTATCGGGCAGCGGTACTGTAGCGCCACGAGGGGGCTCTATGTTTCTGACATTGCTGCGGCTTCAGCATCCTCTGGTCTACCGTTTCGCGTGGCTTCGTCTGTGGGTGGCGGTGTTAAGAGCATGCGGTCTGCGTAAGAGGAAGGGGTGAGTATTTTACGCTGCTGTTGCTGCCGGATGCGGCTCGCGCCTTATCCGGCCTACAAATGAGCGTGAAACGCAGGCCTACAAATGAGTGTGAAATGTAGGCCTGATAAGCGAAGCGCCATCAGGCATAAGTGCCTGGTATTACACGCGGAAGTAGCGTGGTGGAATCAACGCGGAAAAGGCGTCGAACTTCTTCACCATCTTTTTCCAGAACAACATAACAACAATCCTCGATTTGAAACATCGGCGCTATTTTAGTCAGCGCCGACAAATCGTAAAGCCTGTCGCCTTGTTCCGTTCCTGGGACGGTGTAAACCTTTTTGGTCACTGTGTCGTCAAATACGATTGCCGCGAATTTGACGGGGTTGACAATGGCTTACGCCATAAACCAGTAATAAAAGAGACCGACTTTCAGGCCGAGGATCACAATGTAGGCGCAGCAGTATTTCATGGTGCCAGACATAATCTGGTTGGCCTGACCGTCCATTTTGGTGGCAGAAACCGCGATGGCGATGCTTTGCGGCGAAATCATTTTCCCCCCCGTAGCGCCAGAGGTATTGGCCGCCGCCAGCCAGTTAGGATCGATATGCAACTTGCTGGCAGCAATGGTTTGCAGCTTGCCGAACAGAATGTTCGAGTTAGTATCGCTGCCGGTAACGAACGTGCCCAGCGCGCCAATCACCGGGGCGAGGAAGACGTACGAACTGCCGGTCAGATCGACAATCGACTGCGCCAGCGTGGAGATAATCCCGCTGAGGTCCATCACCGTGGCCAGCGCGACGATCGCCATAATTGCGACGATAGAGTTTTTAAGCTGGAAAATGGTTTTGATAAATACTTCCAGCATCCCGCGTGCGGACGCCCCCTGAATAAAACCGCCGATAATGGTCGCAAAGATGATCAGCATCCCTGGTGTGGTCACCCATTCAACTTTCAGTGCCATCGTTTTACCGTCAGCCAACGTGAAATGCAGCACCGAAGCCAGTTGGGACGCCGCGCCTTTTATTGTCGGGAACAGCGGCGAACACAGCAGGATAAACACAAAAATAAACAGATAGATAGAGCCAACCCGGAACAGCACTTTTGCCGAGCGCGGCGTGGTTTCGCGGGTATGGCTGACCTCAATGCGCCACTCTGGATCGGTTTTCCCTTTGCGCAGGCGACTGACCATCGCCACGGCAAACAGGCTGACCAGGCTACCGGCAAAAGCGGGTAATTCCGCGCCAAGATGGATGGCGACAAAATATTGCGGAACCAGCGTGGTGATGCCGCAAATCAACGTGATCAGAAATACGCCACGAATGGCTTTCAGGCCGCCGCCAATAATGCAGACAATCACAAACGGCAGCAGGATATTAAACAGCGCGAGCTGCAAAATAATGGTTCCGCCTAAGGTATAAACCGGCAGATTCACCTGTTCAGCCAGAATAGAAACCGGGATCCCGACCGCGCCGAATGCGGTGGGAACGGTATTCGCCACGAGAGAAGCAATCGCTGCTTTCAGCGGGTTGAATCCCAGCGCAATAAGAATGCCGATCGGAATAGCGACCGCCGTACCATAACCCGCTGCGGCTTCAAGAAATCCACCAAAGCACCATGAAATCAGCAACACCTGAATACGCTTATCTTCGCTAATGCTGGCGAGAATATCGCGCAAAATATCCAGCGCTTTGGTCGCCTGCATGACGTTATAACTGAAGATAGCGCCGAGGATCACAATCACAATCGGCCATAACCCCTTCAGTGCGCCATAGCCTATCGCGGCTTTCAGATTTTGTACGGGCATTTCCCAGAATATTGCCGATAATGCAGCGGTGAATACCAAAGAAATCAGTACGGAATAATGGATGGGCATTTTTAATTTCAGTATTAAAAATACCATAAGTAGTAAAGGAGAGAGTGCCAGGGCAAACATAAAATATTCGTTCATTGCTATTCCTGATTGGTTCATTAAACCTGATTTATATTTATGGCGGGAAGGCTACATTGCTGTGTAAATAAAATATGTAAACTGAATCGCTTCAGTGAATAAAGTAATTATGATTTATGGTTTTGTAACTATTGTAATCTTTTAATTAAAATTCAATGCCAGATAAATATACTTAAGAGCAAGGTAAATACCCATAAGTGGTTATTTAATAACATTTTTAATAATGGTAGTGACGAAGGTAGTAATCATTCGAAACTATTTTATAAGGTGTTAATAACACTGTTGTTTTCAATATAAAAATGTGAGCAAGTCCGAAATAAATAAACATGGGTATTGCATATGCATGTTGATTAGGGGATTATTTGATTTTGTCATACAAATGAAAATACAGACATTTGCGATTGTCCTGATATAAGAAGAGGAGAGTCGCTATCAAAGGAAAACGATCCGTGCATCATAATGAACCCAGACATTAGTAAAACAAGCAAATACAAAAACTGGGCGTGAAATACAGCTGAATCTTTGCTTGATATCGCGATATCAAGCGCAATAAACAGAAATGAAGCAATGGAGTAGTTATTGTGAATGTAAATTTCTTTGTTACCTGCATTGGTGACGCACTGAAATCACGGATGGCACGAGACTCCGTATTGCTGCTGGAAAAACTGGGTTGTCGCGTGAATTTCCCCGAGAAGCAAGGGTGTTGCGGTCAGCCAGCCATCAACAGCGGATACATCAAGGAGGCGATCCCCGGGATGAAAAACCTGATCGCCGCGCTGGAAGACAACGACGATCCGATTATCTCCCCGGCGGGCTCCTGCACCTACGCGGTAAAAAGCTACCCGACGTATCTGGCCGATGAACCGGAATGGGCGCTGCGTGCTGAGAAAGTTTCCGCGCGTATGCAGGATCTCACCTCCTTTATCGTCAACAAACTGGGCGTGGTGGACGTTGGTGCCAGCCTGCAGGGGCGCGCTGTGTATCATCCTTCCTGTAGCTTGACCCGCAAACTGGGAGTGAAGGAAGAGCCGCTTACGCTGCTGAAAAATGTGCGCGGACTGGAGCTGTTGACGTTTGCCGATCAGGATACCTGCTGCGGCTTTGGCGGGACGTTCTCGGTCAAGATGGCCGAGATATCCGGTGAGATGGTGAAAGAGAAAGTCTTACATCTGATGGATGCAAAACCGGAATTTTTGATTGGCGCAGACGTTAGCTGCCTGCTGAACATTGGCGGCCGACTGCAACGGGAAGGCCAGCCGGTCAAAGTGATGCATATTGCTGAAGTGCTGATGAGCCGCTGAGGGGAAAGAGATGTCGATAAAAACCAGCGATGTAGAATTTAAACTGCGTATTCGTCAGCAGATAGAAGATCCGATCATGCGCAAAGCCGTGGCTAATGCGCAGGAGCGTATTGGCGCGAATCGGCAAAAAATGGTCGATGAGTTAGGCCACTGGGAAGACTGGCGCGATCGTGCCAGCCAGATCCGCGATCACGTTCTGAGCAACCTCGACGCTTACCTGTACCAACTCTCCGAGAAAGTGACGGAAAACGGCGGACACGTCTATTTCGCCAAAACCAAAGAAGACGCCACTCGCTACATTTTGCAGGTCGCGCAGAGTAAAAATGCGAAGAAGGTGGTGAAGTCCAAGTCGATGGTGACCGAAGAAATCGGCGTCAACCATGTGCTGCAGGATGCCGGAATCCAGGTGATCGAAACCGATCTCGGGGAATATATCCTGCAGTTGGATCAGGATCCGCCTTCGCACGTCGTGGTCCCGGCGATTCATAAAGATCGCTACCAGATCCGCCGCGTGCTGAACGAACGTCTGGGGTACGACGGCCCGGAAACCCCGGAAGCTATGACTTTGTTCATTCGTCAGAAGATCCGCGAGGATTTCCTCAGTGCCGAAATCGGTATTACTGGCTGTAACTTTGCCGTGGCGGAAACCGGCTCGGTGTGTCTGGTGACTAACGAAGGCAACGCGCGCATGTGCACCACGCTGCCGAAAACGCACATTGCGGTGATGGGCATGGAGCGTATCGCGCCGACCTTTGCCGAGGTGGATGTGCTGATCACCATGCTGGCGCGCAGCGCCGTGGGCGCACGTCTGACGGGCTACAACACCTGGCTGACCGGCCCGCGTGAGGCGGATAACGTTGACGGACCGGAAGAGTTCCATCTGGTGATTGTCGATAACGGTCGCTCGCAGGTGCTGGGCTCAGAGTTTCGCGATGTGCTGCGCTGCATCCGCTGCGGAGCCTGTATGAACACCTGTCCGGCGTACCGCCACATCGGCGGACACGGCTATGGCTCTATCTATCCTGGACCTATCGGCGCGGTGATTTCTCCGCTGCTCGGTGGCTATAAAGATTTTAAAGACCTGCCGTACGCTTGTTCTTTATGCACGGCCTGTGACAGCGTCTGCCCGGTGCGTATTCCGCTTTCAAAACTGATCCTGCGTCATCGCCGGGTGATGGCCGAGGAGGGCATTACGCCGAAAGCCGAGCGACGGGCGATCAAAATGTTCGCCTATGCCAATAGCCATCCGGGGCTGTGGAAAGTCGGGATGATGGCGGGCGCGCATGCGGCGAGCTGGTTTATCAATGACGGCAAAACCCCGCTCAAGGTTGGCGCGATTGGTGACTGGATGGAGGCGCGCGATCTGCCTGATGCTGACGGCGAGAGCTTCCGTAGCTGGTTTAAGAAACATCAGGCGCAGGAGAAAAAGAATGGGTAACCGTACCGCGTTTTTAAACACCATCGCCCAGGCGCTGGGTCGCCCGCTGCGCTTCGAGCCGCAAGCAGATGCCGCGCCGGTTAACAACTATGCCAACGAGCGCCTGACCGAGCTTAGCCCCGAGCAGCGCTGCTCTGCGTTTATCCTGTTTGCCAGCGAAGTGATGCTGGCCCGCTGCGAACTGACCAGCGAGGACCAGGCCGCAGACGCGGCGCTGCGCCTGTGTAAAGAATTGGGTCAGCAGCCTGTGGTGCTGAGCGGCGACAGTCGGCTGGTGGATCTGGGTATCACCGAACGCTTACAGCAGGAATGCCACGCTGTGGTCTGGGACCCAGCGCGTGGTAGCGAAAATATTACTCAGGCCGAGCAGGCGAAAGTGGGCGTGGTGTATGCCGAGTATGGCCTGACCGAGTCCGGCGGCGTGGTACTGTTTTCCGCACCAGAGCGCGGGCGCTCCCTGAGCCTGTTGCCGGAGTCCTCGATTTTCGTGCTGCGTAAAAGCACCATCCTGCCGCGCGTGGCGCAACTGGCAGAAAAGCTGCATCAGAAAGCACAGGCCGGTGAGCGTATGCCATCATGCATTAATATCATCAGTGGACCCAGCTCGACGGCGGATATTGAGCTTATCAAGGTGGTTGGGGTGCATGGCCCGGTGAAAGCGGTGTATCTGATTATTGAGGATTGTTGAGGCAGGATGGAAAACCGCTCTGGCACTATAGGCCAGAGCGGTATCGACGTTATGCAATCATGCTGATGATCAACACGATAATCAGGCCAACCACGGAGTTTACCAGCTCCAGCAGACCCCAGGTTTTCAGCGTATCCTTCACCGACAGGTCAAAGTAGCCTTTGAACAGCCAGAACGAAGCATCGTTGATATGGGTCAGGGTGTTGGAGCCGGCCGCTGTTGCCAGCACCAGCAATGCCGGGTCGACGCCCACCAGTTGACCGGTTGCCGGGTCGAGGATCGCTGCGCTAATAATCCCCGCCGCCGTCATGGCTGAGACCACGCCCTGACCCGTTGCCAGACGAATCAGCACGGTTATCAACCATGCCATGATGTAGGGAGAAATATTGCCGTGCGACATCAGCATGCCGATGGTATCGCCGATGCCGGTATCGATAATGGTTTGCTTCAGTACGCCGCCCGCGCCGATGATCAGGATCACCATGGCGATGCTTTTCACCGCGTTTTCAAAGGCGTTCATTACCCACTGCATGTCGTGACCGCGCGCGGTACCAAACAGTACGAAGGCGACAACCATGGCGATAAACATCGCAATCGGCGAGGAGCCTAAGAAGTTGACCACTTCCCACGCCTGCGTCCCTTTCACCAGCCAGATGTTGGCGATGGTGGTGGAGATCATGATGATCGCCGGGATCAGCGGTACCAGGATAGACACGCCGAAGGACGGCAGGTTGTTCTGGTCAACCGGTACGTCGGCCTTCATGAATGACGGCGTTGGACGATCGAGGTTGCCGAGGAATTTCGGCAGGATAAGTCCGGCGCAGATCACGCTCGGAATGGTCACCAGGATACCGTAGATGTAAACCATGCCCATGTCAGCGCCGTAGGCGTTAACCAGCGCGACCGGACCCGGCTGCGGTGGGAACAGTGAGTGGGCGGTGGTGGCGGCGGCAACCGCAGGAATCGCCAGCTTAAGGAACGGGATCTTCGCTTCCGCGGCAATGACGATCACCAGTGGTGCCAGCATAATAAACGCCACTTCATAGAACATCGCCAGGCCGAAGATCAGACCAATAATGATCACCGACAGCTGCACGTAACGTAGACCGAGTCGCGCCAGCAGCGTATGGGCAATCTGATGCGCCGCCCCGGAATCAACCATCAGCTTACCGATGACGGCCCCGAATACCACGATAATCGCCAGCTCACCCAGCGTGCTGCCAAAGCCGGATTTCATGGTATGCAGCAGTTCCATTAAATCCATTCCCGCCAGCATACCGACCGAGAGTGCCGCCAGCAGCAGGGCGACCATCGAGTTTATTTTGAATCTTAAATTGAGCACCAGCATCAGGCCGATGCCGAATACAACCCACAGAATATTGAGAACGTGCATATAACGTCTACCTTACTTTGGTTGAACTATTATGATTTTGGTTGAGATGTTACATATATTGGTCAACCTATGATGCGATGGATGTCACATTGCGTTACATGTTTACATTAATACTGGGTTGTATGGCCGTTAATTAGCGGTATGGTCAGCAGATATCGTGATTTGGTAAACCAATTCATCGCTTCAGGTTGACATGTAATACCAAAAGGAGGAATTTATGTGCCATATCGTCGAGTCCATAACGTAAACGAGGAATAAAACATGGAACAGACATGGCGCTGGTATGGTCCTAACGATCCGGTCACCTTAGCGGATGTGCGTCAGGCGGGTGCAACGGGCGTTGTCACTGCCTTGCACCATATCCCGAACGGGGAAGTGTGGACGGTTGATGAGATCCTGAAACGCAAAGCCATTATTGAGCAGGCGGGCCTGGTATGGTCGGTCGTCGAAAGCGTACCGATCCACGAAGACATTAAAACCCGTTCCGGCAACTATCAGCAGTGGATTGCCAACTACCAGCAAAGCCTGCGTAACCTGGCCGAGTGCGGCATTCGTACCGTGTGCTACAACTTTATGCCGGTTCTCGACTGGACCCGTACCGACCTGGAATACGTCCTGCCGGACGGCTCCAAAGCGCTGCGTTTCGATCAAATTGAATTTGCCGCCTTTGAGCTGCATATCCTCAAACGCCCTGGCGCGGAAGCGGACTACACCGCCGAAGAGATTGCGCAGGCGAATGAACGCTTCACCACCATGAGCGAAGAAGACAAAGCACGTCTGACCCGCAATATCATCGCCGGTTTGCCGGGCGCGGAAGAGGGCTACACGCTCGACCAGTTCCGCCAGCATCTTGAACGCTATAAGGATATCGATAAAGCTGCGCTGCGTGAGAATTTTGCCGTCTTCCTGAAGGCGATTATTCCGGTAGCAGAAGAGGTCGGTGTGCGTATGGCGGTACATCCTGACGATCCGCCGCGCCCAATCCTTGGCCTGCCACGCATTGTTTCCACCGTGGAAGACATGCAGTGGATGGTCGATACGGTCAACAGCATGGCGAACGGTTTCACCATGTGTACCGGCTCCTACGGCGTTCGTGCGGATAACGACCTGGTCGACATGATCAAACAGTTTGGCCCGCGCATTTACTTCACCCATTTGCGCTCCACGCTGCGTGAAGATAACCCGAAAACCTTCCATGAAGCGGCGCATCTAAATGGCGACGTTGACATGTACGAAGTGGTGAAAGCGATCGTTGAGGAAGAACAGCGCCGTAAAGCCGAGGGCAAAGAAGATCTGATCCCTATGCGCCCGGACCACGGTCACCAGATGCTTGACGACCTGAAAAAGAAAACCAACCCAGGTTACTCCGCGATTGGTCGCCTGAAAGGCCTGGCGGAAGTGCGTGGCGTTGAGATGGCTATCCAGCGCGCTTTCTTTAGCCGCTAAAGCAGTGTTGCCGGTCGCCTGTCTGGCCGGCTTTTTTCTTTTCTCACCGTTGGTCTTTCCGACGGGATCTGGAGTTCACGATGACAACGACAATTGCCAATAGCAACCTGCCGGTTGCGCGCCCCGCATGGGACAGCTCTCGTCTGCAATCCCGCATTGTTCACCTGGGATGCGGCGCTTTTCACCGCGCGCATCAGGCGCTGTACACCCACCATCTTCTGGAAACCACCGACAGCGACTGGGGTATCTGTGAAGTTAACCTGATGCCGGGTAATGACTGCATACTGATTGAAAACCTGCGCAAGCAGCAATTGCTGTATACCGTGGCGGAAAAAGGCGCGGACAACACCGTGCTGAAAGTGATTGGCTCAATGAAAGAAGCCCTGCACCCGGAGCTTGACGGCTGTGATGGTATTTTACAGGCCATGGCACGCCCGCAGACGGCAATTGTCTCGCTGACGGTCACGGAAAAAGGCTACTGCACCGATGCTGCCAGCGGCCAGTTAGATCTCAATAACCCGCTGATTAAACACGATCTGGCAAATCCAGCCGCGCCGAAATCGGCGATTGGTTACATCGTACAGGCGCTGCATCTGCGTCGTGAGCAGGGGCTGGCGGCCTTTACCGTGATGTCCTGCGATAACGTGCGTGAAAATGGGCATGTGGCGAAAGTCGCGGTGCTGGGCCTGGCGCAGGCGCGTGACCCGCAGCTGGCGCAGTGGATTGAAGCAAACGCCACTTTCCCGTGCACCATGGTAGACCGCATTGTTCCGGCGGCAACGCCAGAAACGTTGCAGGAGATTGCCGACCAGTTGGGCGTTTACGATCCGTGCGCTATCGCCTGCGAACCGTTCCGCCAGTGGGTGATTGAAGACAACTTTGTTAACGGTCGCCCTGACTGGGACAAAGTCGGCGCACAGTTTGTTGCCGACGTAGTACCGTTTGAAATGATGAAACTGCGCATGCTCAACGGCAGCCACTCTTTCCTCGCTTATCTGGGCTATCTTGGCGGTTATGAAACCATCGCTGACACCATGACCAATCCAGCGTACCGCAAAGCGGCGTTTGCGCTGATGATGCAGGAGCAAGCGCCGACGCTGTCGATGCCGGAAGGTACCGATCTCAACGCCTACGCGACGCTGCTGATCGAGCGTTTCAGCAACCCATCTCTGCGCCACCGTACCTGGCAGATTGCGATGGACGGCAGCCAGAAACTGCCGCAGCGCCTGCTGGATCCGGTGCGTCTGCATCTGCAAAACGGCAGCGGCTGGCGTCATCTGGCACTGGGCATCGCGGGCTGGATGCGCTACACCCACGGTGTGGATGAACAGGGGCAGGTCATTGATGTTGTCGACCCAATGCAGGCCGAATTCCAGCGCATTAACCAACAGTTCCAGGGAGCCGAACGCGTGACGGCTCTGCTGGGGTTGAGCGGCATTTTTGGTCATGATCTGGCGGAAAACGCCGACTTTGTTGCGACGGTTACCGCGGCGTATCAACAGCTGTGTGAACACGGCGCACGCGAGTGCGTTGCAGCGTTAAGCGCTGACGCATAACCTCCCAGGTATGACGGGTCAATCAAAATACTAATTTGGTTGACCCGTTTTCTGTTTTTGGCTTCCCGCAAATGCTATAGTTCAGGCGAAAAAACGTTATTGGTAGGCCGGATAAGGTGTGCGCAGTCATCCAGCCTCCGGATTCTGAATTGACGCATCTGACGGACATAACACGATGAAATCAAACACTTCTCAGCAAAGACCCTATCAGGAAGTGGGTGCAATGATCCGCGATCTGATTGTCCAGACGCCGTACCTGCCTGGTGAGCGCTTGCCGCCGGAGCGTGAAATCGCCGAGAGACTCAATGTCACTCGCACGGTGGTGCGCGAAGCGTTAATCATGCTGGAAATTAAAGGTCTGGTGGACGTGCGTCGTGGCGCCGGGATCTACGTGCTCGACAATGTAGAAGCTCAGACCATCGACAGTTCGGATGTGAATCATTGCAATGATGCAGGCCCGTTTGAGCTGCTCCAGGCGCGACAGCTGCTGGAAAGCAACATCGCCGAATTTGCCGCGCTGCAGGCCACCCGCGAAGATATCGTCAAAATGCGCCAGGCGTTGCAACTGGAAGAGCGGGAGCTGGCCTCCAGCGAACCGAACGGTTCTGAAAGCGGTGACATGCAGTTCCATCTCGCTATCGCCGAGGCCACGCATAACAGCATGCTGGTGGAGCTGTTCCGCCAGTCATGGCAGTGGCGCGAGAACAACCCGATGTGGATCCAGCTTCATAGCCATCTCGATGATACCCACTATCGTAAAGAGTGGATGGGTGACCACAAACAGATCCTGGCAGCGTTAATCAAAAAGGATGCCCGCGCGGCCAAGCTGGCGATGTGGCAGCATCTGGAAAACGTCAAACAGCGCCTGCTGGAGTTTTCAAATGTTGATGACATCGACTTCGATGGCTATCTGTTTGACTCCTGGCCGCTGGATAAAGTTAACGCCTGATTTTACCACCTCTCATGCGGGCTGTTCCGGCCCGCTCGGCATTGCATAGCAACCTTTCTTTTTACGTCTTAAACCTTATGTAAAAAATGGTTTCCATAGTCTTCAGTGATCATTTTTTTCGCCGCCCTGTGTAATGTAAATTGATTTTCATCAATTAAAAACAACTTATTTTTGCTTGCGAAAAAATGCGCTATTTACCTTATTTTTACCTTTTCGTGCGTATTTTTAGACAAAACTGGTCTGTATTAAGTGAGAATCAAAGTGATTTCCGCTGCGGTTAGGGCAGGGCCGCCTGGCATAGCAGCGCATAAAAACACGTGGTTTGCGTAAAAGTAGACATTAATAACTACATGTAACCTATTGGCTGTAATGATGTTTTGACTGTATATCATTATCCATGTGAATGATTCATGCTTTTTTAATCAAATGAATAAAAACGAATATATGTAAAGTTAAAATTACACATTATTCTATAAACAAGTTATCTTTCACTTGAAATATCGTTCCATTTTTCCGCTGTTTATTAACAGTTTTATTACGATTGTGAATGTTTTTTACCGTTGACATGTTTTTACACTGACTGCATATTTCATCGCCATAAGCGTCTTATTGCGTTCAGGAGATGATGACGATGCCCTCTCGAGATTACCCTGATATCCGAAAAGCCAGGGGAACCCGATCAAAAGATATGGTTCTATTAAGTGCCCGTGTCGATACTTCTCTATGGGAATATGTTCGGACGCTGGCATTTGAAACCCGTAAAAGTAAACAAGATATTATCGCTGAGGCGTTAATGTTACATCGCTCTATTAATGAGAGCACAAGCGAAGAATCTAAGTAATTACTCTCTGTTCGGGTTTTCTTTAAAACCCAAAATTGAAATAGGTCTTGCCACTTCATTATTGCCTTTATTGGTATATTTTTTCGGTGTGTTATTGGTGTTTCCCCTTATCTGGAGGGGACTTTTTTATGTGGGCATTCCGCCTTCATAACAAAGTTGATAGCAAAATTCACAATTAAAAGTGAGTAATAACATGAAAAAGTCAGTAGTGGCATTAGCTGTAATGGCATTAGGGGTAACCTCCGTTCATGCAGCGGAAATTTATAATAAAGATGGCAACAAACTGGATCTGTACGGCAAAGTCAAAGCGGTCCACTCCTGGACTGACGGCACCGATGCTGACGGCACCTACGCACGTCTGGGTTTTCGCGGTGAGACTCAAATCAACGATCAACTGACTGGCTATGGTCAGTTTGAAAGTCAGTTTGATGCCGCTAAAGCAGAAGGTTCTCAGAATGGTGTTAATACACGTCTGGCGTTTGCTGGTCTGGATTATGGCCATGACGTTAGCTTTGACTACGGTCGTAACTACGGTATCGCTTACGACGTGGGAGCTTACACTGACACTCTCTCAGAGTTCGGCGGTGACTCCTATGAAAATACTGACCGCTTCCTTACTACACGCACTTCTGGCGTTGCAACACTCCGCACCAAAAATCTGTTTGGTGCCGTTGATGGCTTGAGCCTGGGCGCGCAATATCAGGGTCAGGATGATTCAGATAAGGATCCGACGAAACAGCACGGCAATGGCTACGGCTTCTCCCTGGGCTACGACAATATCGCTGATTCCGGCGTATCTGCCATTGCAGCCTACACCAACAGTTCTGTGACTGCTCAGCAGAAACAAAATGGTTGGGATGGCGAAAACGCAGAATTCTGGGGTGCTGGCCTGAAATATGATGCAAACGCTATCTACGTTGCGACCATGTACGGCGAATCCCACAACCTGATTCAGGATGCGGACAAAGCGCAGCACTTTGAAGCGATGGCGGCCTATGTGTTTGATTTTGGTCTGCGTCCGAACGTGGCATACGTTCATGCACGTGACAACAACAACACTGATCTGACCGAATACGTTGCGCTGGGCACAGACTACTACTTCAACAAAAACATGGTTGCTGATGTGGGTTACAAAATTAACCTGCTCGATGGCAAAGACGGCGACAATCAGGTTGTTGCGGGTCTGACCTATCAGTTCTAAGTAGTTATACTAGTACGAAAAAGGCGTCTTGGTTAAGACGCCTTTTTTACATCTGTTGGAGTTTAAACCGGCTGACTCTCTTTCATCTGTACACCGCTAAACAGCCATTGCCAGATGCCCACTTTTACCCATGCGACCACGCAGAGGATCAGATAAAAAAGCGGATTATGGGTAATGGTAACGCGCATGACTTCCATTAAATCCACATGCAAATTTCCGGCAATTGCCATATTGATAACAAAAATAGAGGCTACCGCGCTGGCCAGTAAAATAAGTATGGCATGTAACTTTGTTATCTCTGGTAACTTGCCAGAGGCCCATTGCCATAAGAATGTTGTTGATAACAGGAAGATAATAAACAATCCCAGTGCGCCAAACAGGCCAAAGTCTTTATAATCCTTTAGCGTGCCAATTAAACCCGCCAAAATAATTAACCCCAGTAGTATTTTTTTAAACCACGACATGTGCCTTTCCCGAAGATGGTGTTGATGTTGAATTAATATGTCCATTTTTACGCATTTTAAATTGAGTTTATAAATGAACAGCCGGGAATTATAAATTGTCTGACGGATAATTGCCGATTATTTGCGGTTTATTAAATGCTGACATTTAATTGCGGACTAATCCGAATATATCTTCTTTAGACGTTAGCCGGTTATACCCTTTTGGGCGAGACGAAACGCTGTTTGTATAATTGCGTGAGGCTGATAAGTGCCGCAATTAACAACGCGACCGCGCCGCACACCGTGGCGTTAACGATCGCCTGTGCGCCGCTTCCCAGCAGGCTGGTTAATAGCGGACCAAGTATTTGCCCAATGCCGTAAGTCAGAGTGACCAGGCCCAGCAAATTAATATTGCGCGGTACGCTTAGTTGACGGGCAAGCGGCATCACCAGTGAGGTGGTTCCCATAAACGTTGCGCCAAACCCCATGCTGCTTATCACCAGCAGCGGCAAGGAGCCGCTGGCGAGCGTCATGACCACGCAGGCGCTTTGAATCAGCAAATTCGCCGTCAGGCATTGCAATACTCCCCAGCGTCGGGCGGCCCACAGCCAGGCGAAACACCCCGGAATTATCGATATGCCGACCAGCGACCAGAGATGGGCAGTCAACAGCGGCGAACCGGCACTTTTCGCCATTAGCGGCAGGTAGGTGGCGACAATGATGTAGCCAAATCCGGCCAGCCCGTACAGTAGAGCCAGCAGCCACCAGGACATAGGCTGATGCTCTGTTTTTACCGGGGCCGCAGCGGGGAGCACGTGATCGCGAGATGGCAGGAGTATAACCAGTAGCACAAAGAACAGAGCCGAGGCTGCCGCTGCGCCCAGCCAGAGCGTGTGCGATGAAAGCGCAAAATGCAGACCGCTAATGACATATTCATTGCCCAGCAAAATACCTGCACCAACGCCGGAGAACAACGCCGCGATCACGAAGGGATGCCGGGTATGATGCAGAACGATCATTGAGCCAAAGATCATCATACCGGCACTGGCGACGCCCGCCAGAAAGCGGATCAGCATCACCAGCGCGGGCTGCGTTAAGCTTGCCATCGCCAGAATCAGCCCTGCGGTAGCGAGCGCGGACGTTAGCAACATCGGGCGTAAGCGAGAGGGAAGATGGAAGAGCCCGAAGGAGAAGAGCAGGCTTCCCGCCAGATACCCGGCGTAGTTGGCGCTGGCAATCCAGGAGAGTTGGTCAAATGTAAATTGACCTTCCGACAGCAGCACCGGCAGCATTGGCGTATACAGAAAGCGCCCAATTCCCATACCCAGTGTTAAGACCAGCATGCCAAAAAGCGCGACGCTGATGGCATGACGATTTGAATCTGGGCTTCCCTGGGACATACGGACTCTCATTTCGCGCTGTTAGTTGATAATTGTTATATTACATGCGTAAATGATAATGAAAAGTAAAATAGCGCAAGGCCTAATGCTGTCAAAGATTACGGCTGTAGACCCGTGAGACTTCCCCCCACGGATGATAGCCCGGCCCGTCAAAGTAAAATCCCGCTTTCTCGTATAAGCCTTCCAGGTCAGTACACAAATGAAGCCGCATAAAGCCTAACTGTCTGGCCTGCTGCGCAATATGTTCAATCAGGCGAAACGCCAGACCGTGACCACGATAGCGAGGATCGATATAGAGCGCGCATAGCCACGGCCACAGTTCGCCGCGACTGATAAAATCATTGGTGATCAATCCGGCGCAGCCAACAATGCTGTCGCCGTCCTGCATCCAGTACCACTGCGGTAGCGGGTTCTTTGCGCCAATACAACGATGCAGTGCATCCTCGTAAACTCTCATGGAGTCTTCTGAGGCCCATTGTTGCTGAAAGTAAGCGGTGACCTCGTGCAGTTTTTCCGGTGTTTCGCGCAGGGAAAAAATGCGGATGTTCATCGTCATTGAATTTTTCTCCTTAAAAATTCGCCAGCGTCAGCAGGGAAGGAATTTGCGACAACAGATATAACACCAGCCCAATAGAACCGCCAACCAACGTGCCGTTGACGCGGATAAACTGCAAATCTTTACCGATGTTCAGCTCGATTTGCTGCGACATATCGCGTGCATCCCAGCTTTTCACCGTGTCGCTAATGTGGCGCGTCAGGAAGGTGGCGAACTCTGGCGCTACTTTATGTGCGGCCTGCTCCAGATGCCCATTCAGTGAGGCGCGCAGGGCGCTGTCGGCTACCAGCGTTTCGCCGAACCACTGCCCGGCGCTGGCGATGCGCTGCTTCACGCGGGAATCATCGGCGTTAATGTCGGTTTTCACCCACTGACGCAGATCTGCCCACAGCTCGCCAAGATAACGGTTGAAGGCTTCATCTTCCTTCAGATAGCTTTTCAGGCTTTCGGCCCGCACGGCCATCTCCGGATCGTGTTTGAGCTTATCGATGAGCTTAAACGTGGCGCGATCGAAGGCATGGCGGATCTGATGTGCGCGATCGTGGCTGATGTCATCCAGCAAGGAGTTAACGGCATCAGACACCAGCTCGGCGCTGTGCTCGCCCAGCCATTCGGTTGGCAGGATCTTCGCTTTCAGCGGATGTTCGGTTTCCAGCCAGTGCACGACCTGTCTGGCGATAAACGCTCGCGAGCTGTCGCGCTGGAGCAGGGCGATCAGTTGGGCGATCAGCGTGTCGAGCAGCACCTGATGGCGATTGTTTTTGGTCATGCTTTCCAGCATTAGCGCGCTGGTACCGGAGAGATCGACCTTGTCGATGGCCTTGTGCACCGCCCGCTTGATCAGCCGTTGAATGCGCGAGTCGTCGGTCAGTTCGAGAAAACCACTCATGATCTGCAGCAGATGCTGGCCAATACGCTGGGCGTTTTCCGGCTGGCTGAACCAGTTGCCGATCAACAGCGCCGGTTCATGGCGGCGGATCAGCGCGACCAGCGACTGGGTATCGAGAAATTTTTCCTGGACAAATTGCCCGAGATTTTCGCCGATCCGATCCTTATTGCGCGGGATAATCGCCGTGTGCTGCGAGATAAACGGGATCGGCACCCGGCGAAAAAGCGCCACCACCGCAAACCAGTCCGCCAGCGCGCCCACCATCGCCGCTTCGGCGATCGCTTTGATCCCCAGTACCCAAAAGTTAGGCGGCAGAAACAGCGTGATGACGAAGGTGGCAGCGGCAATCAGCAGCAATGAGAGCGCCAGTCGCTTGGCGCGTTTGAGTTCAGCAATTTTATTCATAGGCTTAAGGATAGAGCCAGACGGGGGGATCGCGCAAAAAATGTGGAGCGCCTCCCATTTTCAGGTGGGCTGGGCTTACTCCGGGATCCAGTTGTCCCAGGCGGGCAAGGGGCCGAGTTCCGCCACCAGAAAATCGATAAACGATCGCACCTTAGGATTGCTGTACTTGCTGGGAAAGTACAGCGCATACAGGGCGTGAGTTTCACAGGTGATAGTGCCGTCAAGCATCAGCGGCGTTATCTCTTCTTTTTGAATATGATCGCCAATCAGATAGGTGGGCAAATACGCCACTCCCTGATCTTCTAACACTGACTTCAGCAATACCAGACTGCTGTTGGCCTGGATCGGCATATGCAGTTTCAACTGATGCAGACGATCCTGTTCATCCGCCACCTTGAGCACCGGTGTGAGGCCGGGATAAACCAGACAATCATGATCCACCAGATCGCTTCGACGCTGGGGCATGCCTTTTTTGGCGAGGTAGCCGGGTGAGGCACAGTACGCCCAGCGAACAGGCACCAGCTTGCGCATCGCATAGTTTTGCGGCGGTGCGGTGGAGATGCGCAGGGCGATGTCGAAATCTGTTTCGTTCAGATTCACAAAGTTATCGTTGAGATCGATATACAGATTTACATCCGGGAACTGGGAGCGATATTTATCCACCAGGTTCACCAGCCGGGAATAACCAAACGCAATTGAGCAGGTTATGCGTAATTCACCCTGCGGGCTGTGGTAATAACCGGAAGTGGTATTCAGCGTTTCATCGAATTCTTTCAAAAGCTTATTAGCGCGGTTGAAGAGATATTGCCCGGCGTCGGTCAGGGTAATACTGCGGGTGGTGCGTTTAATTAATGTCGTGCCCAGCGTGTCTTCCATCGCAGCCAGACTTTTGCTGACCGCAGACGGCGATACGTTGAGCTGCGCCGCGGCTTCTGACAATCCTCCGCAGTCGACGATTTTAGTAAAAAACTCCAGATGCTTGAGTGAAATCGGCGTACTCATAGTTTCCTTTAATTCACAAGTGATTTGCAAAAACGGTACGAATAGGCCGTTACATTCGCGTTTTAAACATGCAACTATTGAATCACAGGAAACAACTTGCTGGCAAAATGAAAAAATAACAACTTAGGTGAGTTACGTCACAAAATAAAAGGAGGCGAAACGGAAACTCATCACATTGTGAATTTAATCTCATTAATTATTATTCTAAAGGTACCGATTATGTGGTCACGACTCGAACCCTACAAATCGTCGATTATTTTATTAGTTGCTCTGGTGATTGGTGGCTTATTAGGTATTTATGCCCCATCGTTTGCAAGTAAACTCCAGCCAATAGGTCAGATATTCTTAAACCTGCTATTTATGATTATTGTGCCGCTGGTGGGTATCAGCGTTATGTCTTCGATCGCCAGTATGACCGACCTGAAAAGGCTGGGACGCATTATGGCGATTATCTTTATTGTTTCGATCGCCATGGCCTTTATTCCAGCCGCCGGGATCGTCGCGCTGGCGCTCTGGTATAACCCGGCGCAGGGCGTCACTATCGATCTCTCGCAGTCGGTGCAGGCGGGCAGCGGTAAGATGGATTTTGTCAGTATGATCACCACCAGCGACTTTATCGGACTGTTTTCTAAGTCCAATATTCTGGCGCTGATCGTAATGGCGATCATCGCCGGTGTCGCAATTGGCCAGTCGGATCAGGCCGGTAAACGTATTGCGTCGCTGCTGGAAGACGCCAATACCGTGATCATGAAGATCGTTTCGATCATTATGAAGGTCGCGCCGATTGGTCTGGGCTGCTACTTCGCCGCCACCATGGCCAGTCAGGACTCTGCACTACTGTTAACCTTTGCCCGCGCCATCGGCCTGTTTATGGTTGCCACGCTGGTCTACTTTGTCTTTGGCTCGATTCTCTATTCGTATATTGGCGGCGGTATTCCGGCGGTCAAAGCCTTCTGGCGTAACGCGATTGAACCGTCTGTGACCGCGCTGGGTACCTGCTCTTCACTGGGGACGCTCCCGGTGACGCTGCGTGCCGGTAAGGCGATGGGGATCAACCCGGAAATCGTTGATGTCTCCATTCCGCTGCTGGTTAACCTCAACAAGGGCGGCGTGGCGATGATTGCCGCGCTAAAAATTGTCTTTATCTATTCCGTATTGGGCATGGAATTCACCACCGAAACCTTCTTCCTGACGATGCTGATTGCGGTGCTCTCCGCCATTATCGTTGGTGGCGTGCCGGGCGGGGCGTTCCTCGGTGAAATCTTTATCGTCACCACGCTGGGCCTGCCGATGGAAGCAATCCCTATGCTGGTGGTGCTGGGCACCATTACCGATGCGCCGGCCACACTGATTAACGTTATCCATGATTTGAATGCGGCGCAGATTGTTGAACGGTTCGCTGGAAAAAAGCAGACCAACACTGAAATAAACTCTACTGCTGCGGTGGTATAGGTTTCACACGGATTAAGAACAGGAGATGTTATGAAAGACGCAATGAAGCTTGAAACGCACCTGGTTGTTGCTGGTCGCGACAAACGCTATACCCAGGGAGCGGTGAATCCGGTTATCCAACGCGCCTCTTCACTGGTATTTGATACCGTGAAGGACAAGAAATTTGCCACCGCCAATCGCGCGAACGGCGAGCTGTTTTATGGTCGTCGCGGAACCTATACCCACTTTGCCTTCCAGAAGGCAATGAGCGAACTGGAGGGCGGCGTTGGCTGCGCGCTGTACCCATGTGGTGCTGCGGCGGTGACCAATGCGATTCTGGCGTTTGTTCAGGGTGGCGATCATATTCTGATGACGGGTGCGGCCTATGAACCAACCCAGGATTTTTGCAATAAGATCCTGAGTAAATTCAACGTGGAAACAACGTATTACGATCCGCTGATTGGTGCAGGTATCGTCGATCTTCTGCGTCCGGAAACAAAGGTTGTATTCCTTGAGTCACCAAGTTCTATCACCATGGAAGTCCAGGACGTGCCGGGGATGGTGAAGGCTATCCGCGCGGTGAATCCGGAGATTGTCATTATGATCGACAACACCTGGGCGGCGGGCGTGCTGTTCAAAGCGCTGGATTATGGCGTGGATATTTCCATTCAGGCGGGAACGAAGTACACCATCGGCCATTCGGACGCCATGCTGGGCACGGCGGTGTCGAACGCCCGTTGTTGGGATCGTTTACGCGAAAACTCCTATCTGATGGGGCAAACGCTGGATGCCGATACGGCCTACAACGGCAGCCGCGGATTGCGCACCCTGGCGGTACGCCTTAAGCAGCATCAGGAGAGCAGCATCCATATTGCCCGCTGGCTGTCGGCAAGGCCGGAAGTGGCACGGGTGAATCATCCGGCATTACCGGAATGTCCGGGCCATGAGTATTTTCAGCGTGATTTTATCGGAAGCTCAGGCCTGTTCTCGTTTGTGCTGAAAAAGAGACTGACCGACGAACAGATGGCGAATTTCCTCGATAACTTCTCGCTGTTCCATATGGCCTATTCGTGGGGCGGATTTGAGTCGCTCATTCTGGCGAACCAGCCGGAAGAGCTGAACAGCATTCGTCCGGCTGGAGAGGTAGATTTCAGCGGCACGCTGGTCAGGGTGCATATCGGCCTTGAGGATATCGACGACCTGATTGCCGATCTGGACGCGGGATTTGCACGCATTGCGTAAGGTGAGGTGACCGTAGCCGGAAGCGGCGCTAGCGCCTTATCCGGCCTACATAGTTGTCGTAGGCCGGATAAGCGGGCAGGTTAGTTTTCAGTGGCTAACGTCGTTGCCTCATGCTGGCGTACCCGTTTGAGTAAGCCTGCCAGCGTGAACACGACAGCTATCCCTGCCGCAACCGCCAGCAGATGAAACGAAATCCTGCCGCCGTTAAACCATAGCCAGCGTCCAATTTCGACAGAAACCGCCATCACCGTCAGGATCACCATATTCAGCGACGCCGAGACCGTTCCTTTAGGTAAATTGTTGGAAAACAGCGTAAAGCGGAACAGCGTCGGGAAGATCATCCCAATACCAAACGCATACAGGCTGGTCCCCAGCACCGACCACAGCCAGACGTGCGGCCACAGTAAATTGCCGACAATCAGCACCGCCAGCCCGCTCAGCTGTATAGGTGCGGCCCGCCAGATGAAGCGCGGTCGGGTCGGATCTTTCACGAAACGAACCACCACCATATTGGCGACGATCACTGCGCCGAACACCGGGGCCTGTGCCCAGGCAAACTCCGATGTGGTCATGCCGCCAGCATCGATCAGAATAACCGGTGAGACCGCCACCCAGCTCATCATCGGGATATAGCTTAACGACAGCGTGGCTGCGCCAAACAGGAACACCCGGTTACGGAAAACGTCGCGGAAATCACGCACTACGCCGCGGGCACTGAACGGCACCGCGCCGCGCTGGACGGTTTCCGGCATGGCTAACATTAACCCAATCAGGGCGATAAACCCCATGACGGCAATGATGGCAAACAGGATCTTCCAGTGTACAAAGTGCATCAGCGCGGCCCCGGAGAGCGGGCCGATAACCGGTGCAACCAACACAATGGAAGTGATGATCGCCATTAACTTAATGGCCTTCGTTTGCCCAAACGCCTCCTGCACCGTGACATAGCCAACGGTCGCGATAAAGCAGATGCTGGTACCCTGCACAAATCGGGCTACCAGAAACTGCGTCATTGAGGTAGTGAACAGCGTGGCAGCACAGGCGAGGGTAAAGATTAACGCCCCCGCTATCAGCACGGGTCGACGGCCAATTCGGTCGGAAAGCGGCCCCAGCAGCCATTGCAGCGCCATGCCGCCCGCCAGATAGAGGCTCACCGCAGCGGGTGCCAGGCTAACATCGGCGTTGAAATCACGCACCACATTGATGATGCCTGGCTGGATTAGGTCCGTCGACAGATAGGCGGCGAAGTCATATAAAATCAATGCGACAGGAAAAAATAGCGTTGTGGCGCGTTGGGAGAAAAACGCGAGAATCCGTTGCATAAAACAGCTCCTTGTCGGGAGAAAACCCTCAACGGGAATAGCGAAATTCAATACCGTCTTTGAGACGTCAGACCGATGACAGAAAAAAAGCAGACTGCAAATGTACTGAATTTCATGTAATCAAAAACGCTGTCTGCGCGAAGCGCAAACAGAAGATACGCTCACTGACGCGGGGTCAGAAAACGTAACGATTACAGGTAACAATCAGCACATCGCACCTCAGGAAGAGTAAGTTGAACGGGTATTAACCATCCGCAGTTTAATGCGGATTGGATATTAATTAAACGAGTTTATCCGGTTTATGTGCAGAAAATCGCCCTGCAAATCAGACTACGATGCTCTGCAAAAACCGCAGAGCGATGGCACAACCGAAGATAATCAATACACCGCCAGCGATACGTTCTACCCATAATATCCCTCTGGATAACCGTCGCTGGATCTGCGGTAAACCGATGAACATCACGATCAGCAGATCCCAGCACAGCACTATGCTGGTCATCCAGATCCCGCTCATGGTTTGTTGCAGCAGCGTCACCGACGGGCCGAGCAGGGCGGTCATTAGCGCCAGATAGAACAGCGCATTTTTTGGGTTGAGCAGTGACGAACCCAATCCCAGTAGTATCTGTTTGCCAAATCCTGGACAGGTAGACTGGGCGTCTGTTCCGGTCAGCGTTTGCGGGCGGCTGCGTACCAGCAGGCTGCCAATCCACAATAAATAGAGCACGCCCAGCAGCTCAATAACCGTAAACAACAGGGGAAGCTGGCGCAGGATCCCCCAACCGATAATTGCCAGCAGGACATACAGCCCGTTGCCGAAAGCGATCCCCACGCACAACCCGGCGCTGCCGCGCATCCGGTATCGTGCGGCGTAACCGACCAGTAAAAAGAAGTCCGGCCCGGGGCTAAGCAATGCGACGAAATGCGCCAGCGCCAGCGCGGGAAAAGCAGAAGGAAAAAGTACAGAAAGCAGCGACATAGCGACCTCAGAGAATGAATCTGAGATCACCGTACGCCTGACGCAGCGCTAATTATTGTCTGATATTGATCGTCCCAACGCGTACTGGCGCGGTGTGGCGGCGGTGTAGCGAACAAAGGTGCGATGGAAATGGCTCTGGTCGGCAAACCCGCTCTGGTAGCCGACATCGGCAATTTCGTCTCCGGCCCGCAGCCGCTGGCGAGCATAGTCAATCCGTATGATGTTCAGATAACTTCCTGGCGTCAGCCCGGTGTCCTGCTTAAAGGTACGGATCAGCGTCTCTTTACGCATATGACACTCATGTGCCAGCTCATCGAGTGAGGGCGGCGCGAGCAGGCTGGACTGCAACCGTTCGCGCAGATACTGGCTGGTGGCGCTTAGGTTTTCTGGTGTGACCGACTGCAACGGCAGCGTGTGCAGCAATGCTTGTGCGGCATCCGTTATTTGCGCGGTTTGGCGTTGCGGCATGAGCGCCACAAGGTGCATATAACGCTGGAATAATTGCGCATCGCGGATAACGGGGGCAGGCGTGCAAAGCCGCTTATTGGTGTTCTGTGCAGGCAGATTAGCAAGACACCACTGGGTATCAAGATAAAGCATATGATAGCTGCGAAACTGTCCGTTAACAGGATTACAGCTGTGAGGTGCCAGCGGCGGTATCACAATCAGATCGCCCACCTGCAGATGGTATTCCTCGCCATCGCACAGACAGCACGTTTCCCCCTTGAGAATTGCCCCAATCGAGAGCTGAGAGTGGTGATGCCGCTTATAGGCCTGCTGGCTCTGCCAGGTGCTGCGCAGTTCCAGCCACGGCAACTGCTCATCACGCCAGAACGATTGTGGAATATCTCGGGTATGCGTCACATCGTGTCCTCCATGAAAGTGATGATTTGTTATAGCACAGGCCGGGCGGTGATAAAGTGGGAATGCGCATTGAGATGGCGATTCTGCGTGACGTGTTCCAGACAAATGCAGACGTTACATAAGGGCGTTGTTATCCCGGAAATCGCCTCGCAAAGAGAGAAAGTTGCAGGTGAGGATGTGGTTTTCCGGCGCTACAGTCATGGCATCTTATTTTCAGGTGAAGGATCGCCATGAACAAAGCTTCCACTTCAACACCGCATGATGCGGTTTTTAAAACATTTTTACGTCACCCTGAGACTGCACGGGATTTTCTGCAAATACATCTTCCCGCTTCGCTGCGCGAGCTTTGCGATCTTCAGACGCTTAAACTCGAGTCAGACAGTTTTATCGAAGAGAATTTACGTGCGTACTATTCCGATGTGCTGTGGTCGGTGAAAACGACGGATGGGGATGGATATATTTATGTAGTGATTGAACACCAAAGCACACCGGATGCGCATATGGCATTCAGACTGATGCGCTATGCGGTAGCGGCCATGCAGAAACATTTAGATGCCGGGCATCAGCAGTTGCCGCTGGTAGTGCCGATGCTGTTTTATCACGGCGCTAAAAGCCCGTACCCTTATTCGCTGTGCTGGCTGGATGAGTTTGCCAACCCGAAGCTGGCTCGTCAGCTGTATGCTGCGGCGTTTCCATTGGTGGATATTACGGTTATTCCGGATGACGAAATTGTGCAGCATCGACGTATGGCGCTGCTGGAGTTAATCCAAAAACATATCCGTCAACGCGATCTTATGGGATTGGTCGAGCAAATTGTTTCCCTGCTACTTACCGGACTGACTAATGACAGCCAGATAAAGACGCTGTTTAATTATATTTTACGAACTGGCGATGCACCTCGATTCAGTGAGTTTATTCGCGGGGTTGCCGAACGTTCACCGCAGCACAAGGAGCAATTGATGACGATCGCGGACAGATTACATGAGGCAGGACTACAAAAAGGCAGGCTGGAAGGGCTTCGAGAGGGGCGACGTGATGAGGCACTGCGTATTGCCCGCACCATGCTGGCAGATGGCATCGATATCAGCACGGTACAAAAAATCACCCGACTTTCCGCTGAAGATATTCAGGGTTTAAGCCATTAGATATAGCTTAAACTGCCTAATTGCCTGCCCGGAAGCGCCGGGCAGCTCGATCTACTCTATTGCCGTTTTTACCGCCTCTCCGAGCTTCTGCATTACTTCCCGATGCTTGTCGTTTGGCGGCAATGCGCAGTTGATGCGCACACAGTTGCGATACTTCCCCGATGCGGAGAACAGAGAACCCGGTGCAACCTGGATTTTGAGGCGACAGAGCTGCTTAGCGACACAGACCATATCGACCTGGAGCGGCAGCTCGACCCACAGCATAAAGCCGCCTTTCGGTCGGGTGACGCAGATCCCGCAGGGGAAGTATTCCCGTACCCAGCAGGTGTAGATCTCCATATTGCGCTGATAAATCTGGCGCATACGCCGGATATGCCGATGATAATGACCTTCGCGCACAAAGGTCGCCGCCGCCAGTTGCGTAGCGGGAACGTTAGTGCCGATGACGGCGTACTTCATGTGCAGCAGTTTGTTGTAATAACGACCGGGCACCACCCAACCCACGCGCAGACCGGGGGCGACGGATTTGGTAAACGAACTGCAGAGTATTACGCGGCCGTCGCTGTCCCAGGAGTGGATCGTGCGCGGGCGCGGGTACTCTGTGGCCAGCTCGCCATACACATCGTCTTCAAAAATGACGATGTCGTGACGCTGGGCGAGGGCGAGCACCGCCCGTTTACGCGCATCCGGCATAATGAATCCGAGCGGGTTGTTGCAGTTGGGAACCAGCAGCACACCTTTGATCGGCCACTGATCCAGCGCCAGCTCCAGCGCTTCAATGCTGATCCCGGTATCCGGATCGGTTGGGATCTCAATCACCTTGATCCCTAGGCCGCGCAGTAGCTGCATCGTGCCGTAGTAGGCCGGTGATTCAACGGCGACAATATCTCCGGGCTGACAGACCGTCAGCAGCGCCAGCGACATTCCGCTCTGACTGCCGCTGGTGATCACAATATCATCTGCATTAACCACCGAACCGCCGTCCAGCATCAGCCGTGCAATCTGTTGACGCAATTCCAGGCAGCCAGGTAATTCATCGTAACCCAGCACCGCCTTGAGATTATGCTGTGCCACGCGGCTTAGCTCGCGCCACAGCGGCTTCAGGCTGGGTTGATTAATATCGGGCACGCCGCTGCTAAACGGGATTATCGATTTGTCCGCATGACCTGCCAGCATATCCAGCACCTGATTCCACTGGGTTATTTCGACCGGACGCTGTACCGGACGCGACATCGGTGGCACGGGTGGCTGCGCTTTTTGTGGCGCGACAAAATAACCAGAACGTGGTTGGGGCGTGATCAGCTGGCGCTGTTCCAGCGTCTGATACGCCTGCTGGACGGTGCTGATGCTGACCCCATGCTCCTGGCTCAGGCTGCGTACCGAGGGCAGTTTTTCGCCATGGCGATACAGCCCCTGCTCAATGCGTTCGGCCAGCAGATTGGCCAGATGTTGGTAACGCGTCATGCTGTATCCCTCATGGGTACCATACAGATTAAAAAATCAGTACAGATTGGCGTGAAAAAAGCGATGCAGAACTCTTTTTAACCAATCTGTATGTTAAATAAAAGTACTTTGTGAGTCTGTATTGTTTTAGGCCAGATCCGTGAAGATAAAGCCTCTGGCAAGGTGGGGAGGCAAGGTATGGAATTTCACGAGAATAAAGCAAAACAGCCGTTTATTGGGTTTGTACTGATCTGGCGGGCATACAAGGCGTGGCGGCTGCGAGCGCAAACACGGCGCCTATTGCAACAGATGAGCGATGAGCGGCTGCGGGACGTCGGGCTGCGACGCGATCAGGTGGAGTGATTTTCTTTCATCGACAGAGGCTGGGGGTTATCGCCCCGCCTCTTTTACATTCACGATATTTATCAATTCATGCTTCTGGTTAGTCTGTTTCTTGATACTTATCCTGATAAGTATTATTTTCTCTTCAGCGATGAGAGGAAAGTAAGATGACTGAAGATGAACTGTTTGCCCGCCGCCCGATGGGGATGCGCATGGCAATGGTGGTGCGCCAGTGGCGGGCCATTATTGATGCTGCCATCACCGATACTGGCCTGACGCAGTCCAGCTGGACGGTACTGATGCAACTGTATCAACTGGGAGACAACGTCTCAGTCAGTGAACTGGCACAAATGCAGGGCATCGAACTGCCGCCGCTGATGCGCACCCTCTCGCAGCTGGAAAAGCAGGGCTATCTGCTGCGTTCCACATCGCCTTATGACAAACGCATCCGCCTGCTGGCGCTGACCGCGCAAGGCCGCGCAAGGCTGGACGAACTCAACCGGGTGATAGAGACATACCAACATCGCGTCACCTGCACCATCCCTGAGGCGGAACTCGCTTCCTTCAGCGCCACGCTCAATCAAATCGCCTGCAATCTGCGGACAATCCGCGAAGAAGATAACAAGATCTAAAAAACTATGATGACCCCAGAACAAAAATTTGCCCGTTGGGTAAGGGTGAGTATTGCCGCTTTCCTGGTAATATTCGCCTGGTTTATCGTTGCCGATATCTGGATCCCGCTGACGCCGGACTCCACGGTGATGCGCGTGGTAACGCCTGTTTCCTCACGCGTTTCCGGCTACGTCTCGCAGGTGCATGTACACAATAATAGCCAGGTGAAGAAGGGCGATTTGCTGTACGAACTGGATCCGACGCCATTTATCAATAAGGTCGAGGCTGCGCAAATTGCCCTTGAGCAGGCGAAGCTGAGTAACCAACAGCTGGATGCGCAGATCGCCTCTGCCCGCGCCAACCTGCGCACCGCGCAATTCAACGCCCGCAACGATAAGACCACCTTAGACCGCTATCAGCGCCTGAGCGCCATGCAGAATGTGTCGCAATCCGATCTCGACAAGGTGCGTACTGCCTGGCAAACCAGCGAGCAGTCGGTGGCGGCGCTGAATGCCAGTATTCAGAACCTGCTGATCCAGCGCGGAGAGCGCGATGACAAACGTAACGTAACGCTGCAAAAATACCGTAACACACTGGAAGAGGCGCAGCTGAACCTCGGCTGGAGCAAAGTATATGCCCAGACCGACGGCACGGTGAGTAACCTCCAGCTTAGCCCAGGACTTTACGCCACTGCCGCCACGCCGCTACTGGCGCTGGTCAGCCATCAGACCGATATCGTGGCCGACTTTCGCGAGAAAAGCCTGCGCCACACTCGCGTGAATACCGATGCTGCCGTGGTGTTCGATGCCTTGCCGGGCAAGGTTTTCTCTGCCCGCGTCACCAGCAGCGATGCCGGTATTCTGGCGGGCCAGGAACAGGTTAATGGCCAGTTGTCGCAACCGGAACAGTCCACCCGTTGGGTGCGCGATGCCCAGCGTATGCGTATTCACGTCGCGCTGAACGAACCGCTCGACACGCCGTTACCGACCGGGGCGCGCGCTACGGTACAGCTGTATAACAGCGAGGGGATGTTCGCCCGCACCTTTGCCGGGGCGCAGATCCATCTCGTTAGCTGGCTGCATTATGTCTATTAACACGCTGGCCCACGTCTTTACGCCGCACGGGAATATTGTCTACACCGCCAATGATTTTCGCCAGACCCTGCGTATCTCCGTTGCCGGGACAATCGCGCTGAGTATCTCGACCTTCTACAACGTGCAGTACGGCGTGTTCTTTGTGGTTTATCCGCTGATGCTGCTGTCGCTGGTACCGGTATTCAACCGCCATGTGGCAACACAGTTCGTGTTCAGCGCGGCGGTGAACTGTGTCGAAATGGTGCTGATTGTAGGCTATCTTTCACAGTGGCCGCTGGTTATGACACTGGTGGTGTTCGGCCTGTATGTGATGCGTTTTCGTTTTATGAGCAAAGGACCGTTGTTTCTGCTCGGTTCGATGGGCGTGGTGTGCCAGAGTACGATGCTCAACTTTATGAGCTATCCCACCACCAACTGGCATACGCTGATGTTCTCCAATATGGAAGCCTGCGTCATGGCGGTGGCGCTGAGCGCGCTGCTGCATTATCTGATCCCGGACGTGGAACCCCGCCAGCCACCACCGCGCATTGAGAAAGATGCCGCCCGGGTGCGCCATGAATCGCTGCTTTCCGGCACGGTGGCGACGATGATTTTTGTGGTCTTCCAGATCTGCGATTTGAGTGATTCGCTGTCGGCGCTGATGGCCGGCATTTTGATCCTGTTTCCGATGCACTACCGCGGCGCGGTGATCAGCTCGATTTGGCGCGTGGTCGGCGTGGTGCTGGCCTGCCTGTATATTCTGCTGGTACAGCTGCTTATCTATGATTTCAGCAACCATATGGTGCTGATGATGCCGCTGATTGGCCTCGGGCTGGCGTTCAGCGCCCGCCTGCACGTAATGGAAAAAGTCGGGGCAGGCGTGGGGTTTGCCAGTATCACTACCATCGGCATTATGTTTGGCCAGAACCTGCACCCGGATCAGGACCTGGTATTCAGCGATCTGTACCGTATCACCTCCGTCACCGTCGCGCTGGTGGTAACGCTCACCATGGTATTTCTGGTGCACCGGGTTTTGAACTGCTTTGCCGCGACGCGGTTTGTGATTACCGAGTGAGTGGGGGCAAGTGCCGGATGGCGGCTGCGCCTTATCCGGCCTACGGGAAAGTGCCATTTGTAGGCCCGGTAAGCGTAGCGCCACCGGGCATCAGAACAATATTGCCTGTGTCCGAGGCTTGGCCTATCTGGTGAAAACGGGCGTTCAATGTGGCGATGTATTGGGTAAAGTCGTTTAATTTTCCTGATATGCTTTCTCAACCAAAAGCTTAGCTTTATCAAGATCGTATTCATTACGAATGATGAGTTCCACATCACCAGTTCCCCAATGACCAATATTGGTCACATCCCGACTAAATCCCTCTTCAAACTGGACATGTTGCGGGCTTATCTTCAGCCATAGGCGAAGGTGGGGATCGGTTATTGGGTAAACCGCAACGCACAGGAAGTTACGGATACGACGGAAGGCATCGTAGAGTTTTAACTCTTTATATTGGACTTCATCGCCAAGCGACAGCACATAGCTTTTTAGGTGCTCGTGGAGTGAAAGTAGTGCTGGAGAAGCAGAAGATAGCTGTTCGCGCTGTGTGCGGGTATGACGCTTCCCATTGCTGCTGGCTGGGATGTCCTGCACGTCGTGCTGAGGGCTATTTTCTACTACGGCATTCACCAGTTCCAGCATCAACAGGTCGCTGGAAAATAGCTTGTAGCGAATCAGACTGATATTACGGTTAATTTGCTGAACAGCATGTTCATCGTATTTATTGAAATCAGCAGCAATACAGATTAATCGCGTGCCTGACCAATCGATGGCTTCGGCCGTAGTTTTACCCATTTTCTCCATCACCCGCCAGCGAAATTCCGCTTTGTGGTCGAGTAGCCAGTCGAGATAAAATAGGCCCTGATTGATCACGTTTTCATTGCTATGTCGTTTATATTCGATAATAACCGGACAGCTATTTTCATCGAGACCTAATGTATCAATCCGGCCACGGTGTGTTTTACCCGTACTGTATTCAGTGTCGAGAAACCTAACGCCAAGAAAGGTTTCCATATGTGATTCAATCAGCCTTTGCAGATCTTTTTCGACAGCCGCGGCCTTGCCCGGTAGTTCTTGTACTCTTCCGGCGCAGTGGCGGAACAGTTGTATATCGCTCATGGATCCTTCCTGTTATTTTCCTGCATATGCTATCGCTTACTCGCGAACGGCTTGCACATTATAAACACCTTATGCAGGCAACGCGAAATGACCCGCCGCCATATCAAACATCAGGCGGGCAAAGCCCTTAGCGCACAGCGGGTTCGATAAATACTGCAGCATAAATTCTTGTCGCGCTTCGTCGCTGTCCATCACCGCGTCGTCCACCGCTTTGAAAAAATCGCCTAATATCGCCTGTTCGGGACTGTTATTCCTGATTTGTTTCATCACGGTTTCATTCTCAGTGATTTTATTAAACACGGTCATTGCGCTGCTGAGCATATCTTTATCCGTCAGATGGTCGGTGATAAACAGCTCATTCATGCGCGACAAAATATGCGACAGAAATTCCTCTTTCTTGTCTTTTGGTTTTGCCGTACCCACGTCGTTGCTGGGATCGAGCGTATATTCCGCAGCATCTTCCTGTAGCTTCAAATGCTGTTCGTGGATCTTCGATAAGCGGTAGTGGCTCATCTCCACGTTACTGAGATCGATCTCGTCTTCCTCCAGCCGCTGTTCGTGCAACAAAGGTCGTAGATGGCGGGCGAATAGGCTGAGTTTTTCCAGATCTTTATCATCGTATTCGACGATCTGCGACATAAACTCGTAAAAACGCACAAAACTGCCGAGATCCTTCTTGAAAATTTCCAGCCGATCTTTTTCCTGCTTACAGGCTTTAAAGCTGTTTTCGGCATTGGTGATCAGCACCACATCACCGGTTTTTTTGGTTCTTTCGAACATCTCTTTGGCGGTCAGATATGCGTCGATAGCGAGGGCGTAGCGCTTCTGCCAGCGCTCAACGGCCGGGCGGCAGATATTACTGATGGCGGCGTTGGATTTGTTTTTCGTAAAAAACGCGTCGCAGAACTGATCCACCTCGTTCCACTGGAAAATCTGGCTGGCACGTAGTTTCTCAAACAGATCAAATACCTGCTGGGGGTCGCTGACGTCGGTCAGCTCGGCGGTCTGATAGTAGGGCTGGAAAGCATCCAGAATATCCTGCGGATCGTTATAAAAATCGAGCACAAAAGTGCCGGACTCCGCTTTGCCCGGATAGGTACGATTCAGGCGCGAAAGCGTCTGCACGCACTCGACGCCACCGAGCGCTTTATCGACATACATGGCGCACAGCTTAGGCTGGTCAAAACCGGTCTGGAACTTATTGGCGACCAGCATTACCTGGTAATCATCGCTGTCGAACGCTTTACGCATATCCCGGCCTTTCAGCCCCGGATTCATGTTTGCTTCTGTGAACTTCTGGTTCAGTAATGCTTCGCTGTTATGGTCGCTCTCCTGAAACTCGACTTCGCCGGAAAACGCCACCATGGCGCTGATTTTTGCATAACGGTTTTCGGCGATGTATTTATCAAATGCCAGCTTGTAGCGTACCGCTGCTTTGCGTGAACTGGTGACCACCATTGCTTTCGCCTGCCCGCCGAGCAGATTCATCACATGCTTGCGAAAGTGCTCGACGATCACTTTCACCTTCTGCGAGACGTTGTAATCGTGCAGCGTCACCCATTGGTTTAGCCTGACCTTGGCCCGGTTGCTGTCCACTTCGCGGTCTTTATCTTCCAGCTTTTGCAGCAGCTGATACGCCACTTTATAGCTGGTGTAGTTTTTCAGTACATCGAGAATAAAGCCTTCCTCGATGGCCTGACGCATGGTGTATACGTGGAATGCCGCTGGTTTGTTGGTGGCCGATGCCGGTTCGCCTGGGTGCGGGAGGCGACCAAAAAGCTCCAGCGTTTTGGCCTTCGGCGTAGCGGTGAACGCGTAATAGTTCAGATTGCCGCTGTTGCGACGCGCGACAAGGGTGGCGTTGAGGCTGTCTTCTGACGACAGCACCGTGTCGTCATCCCGCTCTTCGCTCATCAGCACTTCTTTTAGCTGCCGTGCCGTGGATCCACTTTGCGACGAGTGGGCTTCATCGGCAATCACCGCGTATTTACGCTGCTTCAGGCTGACGCTGTTTTCAATCGCTTTCAGCACGAACGGGAAGGTCTGGATGGTGACGATAATAATCGGCTGCGAGTGTTCCAGCGCGCTGGCCAGCTTTTCCGACTTGGAGCCATCACCCTCTTTATTATTGATGCGCCCGACCACGCCGTCGGCATGTTCAAACTGGTAAATGGTGTCCTGCAGCTGATCGTCGAGCACCGTGCGATCGGTAACCACAATGACCGAGTGAAACAGCTTCTCGCCGCTGTCATCATACAGGCGAGAAAGCTGGTGCGCAGTCCAGGCAATGGAGTTCGATTTGCCGGAACCGGCGCTGTGCTGGATCAGATATTTGTTGCCGGTCCCCTCGAACGACGCGGCCTGTAGCAGTTTGTTGACCACATCCCACTGGTGATAGCGCGGGAAGATCAGACTCTCTTTTTTGTACTTCTGCCCGTTCCAGTCCTCTTTCTCTTCGATTTGCAGATGTACGAAGTTGGCAAGGATTTTCAGCAGGTTATCCGGCTGCAGCACTTCGTTCCACAGATAGTCGGTCGCATAGCGGCCCGCGTCTTCCGGGATGTCATTGCCCGCGCCGCCTACTTTGGTGCCTTTGTTGAACGGCAGGAAGAAGGTGTCGTCGCCCGCGAGTTTGGTCGCCATATAGACGTCGAACTGGCTGACGGCGAAGTGCACCAGCGCCCCGCGCTTAAAGGTCAGCAGCGGCTCTGGCTTATTGGTGAGCGGATCTTTCGGCAGCCGGGTTTTCTTATACTGCGTGATGGCGTTCTGCACCGCCTGCTTAAACTCGGATTTCAATTCCAGCGTGGCAACCGGCAGACCGTTGATAAATAGCACCAGATCGATACGCCAGCGTTTGGCCTTCAGATCGTTTTCTTGGGTCGCACTGGCGTATGGACTGTAGACCAGCTCCGGCACGATCCGGCAGAGATTCTGCCGATAGCGCGCGAGAGTGTCCGGGTTGAGCGTATGTTCCGGTTTAAACTGGCAGAGAAAAAAGCGCGCGTTGCGTATCTTCAGACCATGACGCAGTACGCCGAGCGTACCCCAGCTGCGCGAGAGCATATCGGTGGCGTTGATGTCGGCTTTTTGCAGTTGAGTGACCAGGTTATCGAGAAAATGACGTTCGGTGTCGTTGGGGTAAACCTTCGCAAACTTTTCCCACTCCTGCGGCTGGGTGGTTTGCACGAATTGCAGCGTGTCCTGAACGTAGAGCGCACGTTCGCGATCGTAGCCGTCGCTTTTGCCGACAACCCAGCCGTTAGCGGCCATCTGGTTGATGATGTCGTTTTGCAGGTTTATCTCGCGAGTGATGTCGGGAGTCATACGGCGACCTCCGCTTCGGCTGCGGTTTGCTCGTCTGGAGCGCGCCAGTTGCGGACGTCGATTTTACCGGTGACGGCGGCGGAGATAAGGGCGGTGCGGCGTTCTTTGAGGAGGGCGATTTGCTGGAGTTGTTTTTCGATTAGGATGTCGATTTTGATGATTCTTTTATCAATGAAAGTGACGATACTCTCTTGTTCTATTTTCGATGGTATTAGCAGTGGTAATCTACGAAAATCTTCAAATTTCATTGATTGTCTCAGGCCTCCGCCCATGCCATAAAACACTTTAAAAATATCATAGGTATGAAGTAGGTAATATGAAAATGATGGTGTTATAGCGTGTTTTACGCTAAGCTTTAAATAAGCCGGTGTAATAATTCCACTCTGGGTCACTAGTCCAACCCGTAAACTATTTTTATCATTTTGTAAGTCAGTTAGCCTTAGTATTATATCTCCATCTTTTACTATCTGATAAGTGTTAAATGAGTCAGGTAATAATCCGAAATTTGTATCAGTTTTTCTTTTTATAATATTGCCATAACTTAATGAAAGTACATTATTTTCTAAACCATCAGTGTTTTTTTCGGTAGAAGCTGAACATATGGCATACGTTGGTTTAACTTCCCATGACGAGGGGATAGAATCCAACCACTCAATACCTGAATCTTTCATCGGCACATCAGGATTTAGCCCTTTGGTTACAGCATGGCTAATCACTGCCTGACGTTTTTCTTTTAATAGTTCAATAAGCTGTTGTTGTTTCTCTATAAGGTTATCGATTTTTGCAGTTTCATGATTGAGAAAACTCGCAATTTGTTCGCTTTCAAGAAATTGAATTTCTGGGAGTAGTATATTTTTCATTTCTGAAGAGTTAGTACTCCACAAATCTGCAACGATCCCTTTCCCGTAACGATAAAATTCCTCTTGAAACTGACGACTCCTGAGTAGGTAATGTGCGAATCTTGGGTTAATACTCTTTGGGCGCATGACAATACTAATTAAGGATACCGAGCCGTTAAATCGGGATATACCAGCTGACCCCTTTCTGTCAGAACGGCTATTTATCACAAAGTCATCTTTTAAAACTAATTTACGGTTATCTCCAGCTTCAGTTTTCGCAGCTGTATCTAGTTGAGGAACTATACCTTGCATAGTAACCGATAAAGCAGGGTAATCTTTATCACTAACCTTTACTCTTCGTTCTTCAAAGAACTGACCCAAACGTTTAATATTCCAATGAGCTGGTATTTCCCCTAACCACTCCACCCCAGAATTCCTATACTCCGAATACGCCTTATACTTAGCCATCAGGAGTGTACCTCCCGCAGCAGCTGCATAATCTCGGCACTTACCGCATCTAAATCAGCATCAATTTCCTCCAGCGATCGCGGCGGCGTATACACATAAAAATGACGATTAAACGGGATCTCATAGCCGACAATGCCGATCTCGCCGTCAATCGCATCGCGCTTATCGGCGTTGATCCACGCGTCGGGGACATGCGGCAACACTTCCGCTTTAACGTAGCCCTCGATCAAATCGCTGGTGGAAACGGCGGGGTAGAGCGGTACGTTCTCGTTATCACGCAGCTCGCCGTCCTGCTCAAACTCCACCACCTGCCCGCGATAGGCAAACGCGCCGTACAGCGGCTGGGCGTCTTCTTTTAATACCTTCTTCACCACCGGCGCGGCGTCCGGGTTTTTGCGGGTTACCGCGTCGATAAACTGCTTGTTCTCTTTGGCATCCAGCTTCACGCCAGCGGTTTTAAGCGCGCTTTTTAAGTCAATCTGGAACTGATTGAAGTCATCGCTGATATGGGAAATACCGCCGAGTCTGTCGCCAAATGCTGCCTGGATATGCCGGGCTTTTTCCATCAACTCGCGCTGGGCCAGCCACAGCTTGCCGTCGAGCAGATCTTTGATTTGTTTCTCTTTCAGCTCGGCAAACTCGGCTTTGATTATGGCGCGGGCTTCGGCTTCTAACGCAGAGAAATCACCGTAACTATCTGTCTGCCAGTGGGCGGCAAATGCGTCAAACAGGCATTCCATCGGCGCGTTAAACGGCTTCGGCGCAAAGCGTAATGCGGCAATGGCCTCATCGGTAATTTGTGCCGACAGGCGCAGCGGGCGCTCAATGGTCAGGCGGCGATAGCCAAAATCGGTGCTGTTGAAGATCTTACTGGCGAAGGTTTTCGGCGCTTCGCTTTTCGCGGTTGCAGACTGACGACCGCGGCTGGATTTTTGCTCCGGCGCTTTCTCCAGCCCCAGTGCTTCCAGCGTGGTGGTCTCTATTGCTTCAAAATCGCCAAAGGTTTGGGTGATGAGCCGGATATCGTCTTCCCCCATCAGGTTACGCTTTGAACCCAGCGACTTGCGCATTTTGCCGCACAGGTTGCTGCCATCAATGAGCTGGACTTTGCCTTTGCGCTCTGGCGCTTTCTTGTTGGAGAGGATCCACACGTAGGTGGCGATGCCGGTGTTGTAGAACATATCCGTTGGCAGGGCGATGATGCCTTCCAGCAGATCGGCTTCGAGGATGTAACGGCGGATTTCGCTTTCGCCGCTGCCCGCGCCGCCGGTAAACAGTGGGGAGCCGTTGAGGATGATGCCGATGCGCCCGCCGCCGCTATGGGCGTCGCGCATTTTGCTGATCAAATGCAGCAGGAACAGCAACGATCCATCGGAGACGCGCGGCAGGCCGGGGCCAAAGCGTCCGTCAAAACCTTTCTGTGCGTGCTCGTCGCCGATCTCGCCTTCGATCTTTTTCCAGTCCACGCCGAACGGTGGGTTGGAGAGCATGTAATCGAATTTCTCGGCGGGCAACTGATCGTTTGAAAGCGTATTGCCGAGTTTGATGCGGCTGACATCCTGGCCTTTAATCAGCATGTCTGCTTTACAGATGGCGTATGACTCCGGGTTTAGCTCCTGGCCAAAAGCGCGCATCACCGCATTAGGGTTCAGCTCGTGCAGATATTCCATCCCGGAGGAGAGAAAGCCGCCAGTGCCCGCCGTTGGGTCGTAGATGGTGCGAATAATACCGTCTTTGGTGAGCGCGTCGTCGTCGCCGATGAATACCAGCGAAGTGGTCAGGCGTACGATATCACGTGGGGTAAAGTGCTCACCGGCTGTCTCATTCGAACCTTCCGCAAAACGGCGGATTAACTCTTCAAACACCAGTCCCATATCATGGTTGGAAATGGCGCTCGGGCTTAAATCTGCATTCGAGAACTTTTGTACCACTTTATACAGCAGGTTGGCCTCTTCCAGTTGACCCACAAACTCGTTGAACTTGAAGTGGTCGAAAATCTCACGGGCATCGGTTGAAAAGGATTGAACGTACTTTTCCAGGTTGGCTTTGATGCCGTTTTGCCCCATCTTGCTGAGATCCATCGGTGAGGTGTTAAAGAACGTCAGGCCATCTGCGGCGCGCAGGAGCATCTTCTCTTGCGCTTCTTCCGGCAAATTGAGTGCTTTAATTTTTTCTGCCTGAGCAAGTACGGCCTCTTTGCTGTCTTCGAGTACACACTCCAGTCGGCGCAGCAGGGTAAAGGGGAGAATAATGCGGCCATACTGTGATTGTTTAAAATCGCCGCGCAGCAGGTCGGCGACCGACCAAAGAAAAGCGGCCGTCTGGGTGAAATTTCCTGATGTCATAAATACTTTCCTGGCCTCTGTGATGAGGCTTACTTTTTCTTCGGGTAGATAGTCTCCTTTTTACCAGAAATTTGTAAGTTGATCATTTATAACGAGTTTTTATAATTTCTAGTGATCATTTATCACTAAAGATCATTTTAATGAATGTTTATAGGAGAGAGGAAAAACAGCATTCTCGCTCTGCAAGAATGCGATAAATGATTGAGGAAAGATGCCGGATGGCGGCTGTGCCTTATCCGGCCTACGAAATTCAATCACTGATCGTCTAATTGTGAAGCTATTTCCAACAACCGAGGTATAATCGTAAGATAATTGTATATACGTTTTTGTATATACAATTAGGGATGAAATACATGCCAATGGAGTTTGAATGGGGTGCAAACAAGGCACAAAGTAACCACCGTAAACATGGTGTTCGCTTTGAGGACGCAGTATTGGTTTTCGACGATCCACGGCATATGTCCAGACAGGATCGTTATGAGAACGGTGAGTATCGGTGGCAGACCATCGGTATTGTTCATTGCATTGTGGTTATTTTGGTTGCCCATAGCGTTAGGTTTGAAAGTGGCGTTGAAGTCATTCGTATCATCAGTGCCAGAAAGGCAGACAGTAAAGAGAGGAATCGTTATGAGCATGGTTAAACATAAACGCGGCAGCGTATCCGCGCTGAGTGCTCAGCATGAGGCTGAACTGAAGGCGCTGGCGAATAAACCGGATGATGATATTGATTACAGCGACATTCCCGTGACCGAAGATGAGCAGTGGTCAGAGGCTAATCGCAGTAAGTTTTTCCGTCCGTTGAAAACGCAAGCATCGGTGCGCATTGATGCCGATGTGATGGAGTGGCTAAAACGCCCCGGGAAGGGTTACCAGACGCGGCTGAATGCCATTTTGCGCGAAGCGATGCTGCGCGAGCAAAATAAGAAATAGTCAGAATATACCGGGGCTGTGAGTGCCGGATGGCGGCTGCGCCTTATCCGGCCTACGGGGAAGTGCTATTTCCAGGCCCGGTAAGCGTAGCGCCACCGGGCAATTCAGCAGGGGATTACTTCTTCAATCCCGCAAACGCAGCTCTGATCTCGTCTTCCGGCAGGTTAATGCCGATAAACACCAGCAGGCTGTGCGGTGTTTCGTCGCCCCACGGGCGGTCCCAGTCGGCGCTGTACAGGCGCTGGACGCCCTGGAACAGCAGGCGGTTTGGCTCGCCTTCAATCCACAGCATACCTTTGTAGCGCAGCAGCTTCTCGGCGGATTCCAGCAGCAGGTTTTCCATCACTCGCGACACGTCGCTGATGTTTACCGGGTAATCCAGCTCGACGACGATCGAGGAGATATCGTTTTGCTTGTCGGCGATAAAGTGGAAGCGCGGTTTGGCGCTGACTACGTTCTCTTCCAGCATAAAACCGTTGGTATCGAACAGCAGGGAGAGGTCGATATCACCATGTGTCACGGTGTAAATCGGCGCACGGGCGTTGATGCGCGCCAGGCGCTCACGCAGTTTTTCGCTTTCACCTGCGACGTCGGTTTTGGTCAGCAGGATCCGGTCTGCGTAGCCTACCTGCGACTGGGCGATGGTGAACTGGTTCATCTGATCGTCGGCATGTACCGCGTCAACCAGCGCAATTACGCCGTCCAGCAGGTAGCGTTCGCAAATCACTTCATGGGAGAAAAAGGTCTGAATAATCGGGCCGGGGTCGGCCATGCCGGTGCACTCGATCACCAGACGGTCGAAATTGATAGTGCCTTTGTCGTGGTTGTCGAGCAGGTCTAACAATGCGTCTTCCAGTTCACTGGAGCGGGTACAGCAAATACAGCCGTTGGTCAGGGTTTTGATCTGCGTGGCGCGATCGCCAATCAGCTGATCGTCCACCGAGACTTCGCCGAATTCGTTTTCGATAACGGCAATCTTGTAACCGTGCTGCTCGTTGAGAATATGGCGCAGCAGGGTGGTTTTACCCGCGCCAAGAAAACCGGTGAGTAGGGTAACTGCAATCGGGGTCATTCACTTCTCCTTCTAACAGCAACTGCTTCCGCCGCTACCGTAGCGGGCTTCCTGGCGCTCGCGGAAGAATTCTTCGTAGGTCATGTACGGCTTATCGGGATGGTTGGTCTTCATGTGCTCGACATAGTTGTCGTAGTCCGGAATGCCAATCAGCATCTTCGCCGCCTGACCGAGATATTTTTTAGCTTGCCCTAAAGTACCAAACATAAACAATCCTGATAAGCGAAAAGCCCCGCCGGAGCGGGGCTGAATACATCTTAGTGGTGTGAAGAGGTCTTCACGCCGCCTTCCGGCACCGGTACATACGGCGTCTCTTTATCAGAGCGACCGTTGATGGCGCGGGCTTTCTGCCAGGTACGGAACCCGTAGAAAATGATGCTGTACACCACCACCAGGAACAGAATACTCAGACCTGCGTTGGTGTAGTTGTTGACGACGATGTGGTTCATGTTGGCAATCTGCTGAGCGGTCAGTTCGCCGCCGTTAGCAATCTTCTCTTTGTACTGATTCGCCATGAAGAAGAAGCCTTCCATCTGCGGGTTGGTGCTGAACAGTTTCAGACCCAGCGCCCAGGTGGTGCAGATAAGCAGCCATACAGCCGGAACAACGGTAACCCAGATGTATTTGGTGCGCTGCATTTTAACCAGTACCACGGTGCCCAGAACCAGTGCCACGGCAGCCAGCATCTGGTTAGAGATACCGAACAGCGGCCACAGGCTCTTAACGCCGCCCAGCGGGTCAACAACGCCTTGATACAGCAGGTAACCCCACAGGCCTACGCAGCCCGCAGTACCGATGATACCCGCAACCAGGGAGTCGGTTTTCTTCAGGAACGGCACGAAGTTACCCAGTAAATCCTGCAGCATAAAGCGGCCAGAACGGGTACCGGCATCCAGTGCGGTCAGGATGAACAGCGCTTCGAACAGAATACCGAAGTGGTACCAGAAGCCCATATCAGCCATCGGCAGCACTTTGTGGAACACGTGAGCGATACCAACAGCCAGCGTCGGTGCGCCACCTGCGCGGTTCAGAACGGACGGTTCACCGATGTCTTTCGCGGTTTGCAGGATCTGCTCAGGCGAAATGACGAAGCCCCAGGAGCTGACGGTCGCTGCCGCATGTGCGGTGACGTCTTTCAACTGCGCCATAATCAGCGGTGCGTTTTCGCCGCTCATTTCATGCAGGTTCGGCATGGTGATGCCAAGGCCCGCAGGCGGGGTGTTCATCGCGAAGTACAGACCTGGTTCGATGATAGACGCGGCAACCAGCGCCATAATTGCGACGAAGGATTCCATCAGCATTGCGCCGTAACCGATAAAGCGCGCGTCGGTTTCACAGGCCAGCAGCTTCGGTGTGGTACCGGAAGCAATCAGCGCGTGGAAGCCAGATACCGCACCACACGCGATGGTGATGAACAGGAACGGGAACAGAGCGCCTTTCCACAGCGGGCCAGTACCATCAACGTACTGCGTCATTGCCGGCATTTTCAGTTCCGGGTTGAGGATAACAATCCCCACCGCCAGACCGACGATAACGCCGATTTTCAGGAAGGTAGCCAGATAGTCGCGCGGGGCGAGGATCAGCCATACCGGCAGCAGCGCAGAGATAAATGCGTAGCCGATCAGGGTAAAGGTAATGGTGGTGTCTTTAAAGGTCAGCGCCGGGCCCCAGTATGGGTCGTGCGCAATCACGCCGCCGAAGTAGATAGAAGCAACCAGCAGCACAATACCAATCACCGACACTTCGCCCACGCGTCCCGGTCGCAGGAATCGCATGTAGATCCCCATGAACAACGCGATAGGTACGGTTGAGCAGACGGTGAACACACCCCACGGGCTTTCCGCCAGCGCTTTTACCACGATCAACGCCAGTACTGCGAGGATGATGATCATGATTAAGAAGCAGCCGAACAGCGCAATGGTTCCCGGTATCGGGCCCATCTCTTCTTTGATCATCTCACCCAGAGATGCACCGTTACGGCGGGAAGAGATAAACAGTACCATGAAGTCCTGCACCGCACCGGCCAGCACGACGCCTGCCAGCAGCCACAGCGTACCAGGCAGGTAGCCCATCTGCGCAGCCAGTACCGGCCCAACCAGCGGACCAGCACCTGCGATAGCGGCAAAGTGGTGACCAAACAAGACGTTACGGTTGGTTGGAACGTAGTTCAGACCGTCATTGTTGATGACCGCCGGCGTGGCACGCGTTGGGTCAAGTTTCATCACCTTTTGGGCGATGTACAGGCTGTAGTAACGATAGGCCACCAGATAAACAGAAACTGAGGCGACAACGATCCACAGGGCACTAATGTGCTCACCCCGACGTAATGCCACTACCGAGAGGCAGAATGCACCGATGATTCCGAGAATCACCCAGGGTATGTGCTTGAATATCTTTTTCGTATCCATAGTAAAACCTGGTATCTAATTAATAATTGGCCGAAGCCGCGTGGGTTTGATCTTGTGTTTGAGGAGGTAAATTGACTGCTATGTTGGGGGGATCTTGCCAGAGAATTACGCGCGTAAAGTAAGGTAAATAAGTGAGCGGTTGTATGTCAGCTTAAGCGGTCCCAAGTGTCAGTGAGCGGTAAGCAGTAGGGGTTAACGGGGATATTTATGTGATTGAGATCACGGCATTATAGCGTTTGCCTGTCTACATGCCGTGTTTTCCCACTGACAAAGCACCTCACTGAGAGACTCAGATTACGATATAACAATAAGGCGTATGTTCGATGTCTCTGAGCAACACATGTTTCTTACGTGATTTAGTCAGGTAATATTTTTCATCCAGATAGTAGTCAATGAGTTCATCGAGGCGCTCTTTATCTATGCGGGGCGTTACCCCCAGCGTCCAGAAGCTACGCAGCTCTAATTCCGAACGTTTGATTTTTGCGCTTTTAACCAAATCAGCAATCATATTTCTGACGCAGCTTGTCGGATCCTGGTTCTGTTTGAGTTCAAGCGCAATGTAGCTATCCTGCGTCCAGCCTTTTTTCCGCAACAAGAAATCTGCACGTACAGACAAACGCTGTGGATTTTTCCGGAGATCGCAAGCAAGAGTTTGCTCACGCCACCATTCATGACCCGTCGAAGCTAGCAGATTGGCAAATTCTATCTGCATCCAGACTTCCCAACCGGAGATGTTGTACTGATCGATGATATTGAGCTTTTGGCGAATATCTTCACGTTCAAAAAAGTGGTGTGCGAGGGTGGATAGGTGATCAAAATCGCGATTTAACATAGAAGCATCCTTTCCTTCAAAAAACGGAATCCTACACCTAAGACGTAATGGAACGACTAATTTTTTGCGTAATTTGTCATAGGGAACGGTATTTAATGTGAAAACGATAATTCTGTGGTAATTGCTGGCACCATAAAGTTTTCTCTTTCCAGGCCGAAAACCAGAGTATCTGTCTAGCGGAAAGAGAAAACATGTTAAAACGAATGAAGATTGTTACCAGCTTACTGCTGGTATTGGCGCTATTTGGCCTTTTACAGCTCGCCTCTGGCGGCTTGTTTTTTAACTCACTTAAGAATGACAAAGAGAACTTTACCGTTCTGCAAACCATTCGCCAGCAACAGTCTGCGCTGAACGCCACCTGGGTTGAGCTGCTGCAAACGCGTAACACCCTGAACCGGGCAGGCATTCGCTACATGATGGATCAGAGCAATATCGGCAGCGGCGCGACTGTTGCCGAGCTGATGCAGGTGGCGAGTACGGCGCTGAAGCTGACGGAAAAAAACTGGGCGATTTACGAGTCGCTCCCACGCGATCCGCGTCAAAGCGAAGCCGCGTTCCAGGAGATCAATCGCACCTATGACATCTACCACGGCGCGCTGGCGGAGCTGATCCAGTTACTGGGTGACGGGAAGATCAACGCGTTCTTTGATCAACCGACGCAGAGCTATCAGGATGGCTTTGAGAAGCAGTACATGAGTTACATGCAGCAGAATGATCGCTTGTATGACATCGCGGTGGAAGATAACAACAGCTCTTACAGCCAGGCGATGTGGGTGCTGATCTGCGTGCTGATTACCGTACTGGCGGCGATTATTGCGGTCTGGTTTGGTATCAAACTGACCCTTATCTCCCCAATGAACCGTCTGATCGACAGCATTCGTCATATCGCCAGCGGTGATTTGGTGAAGCGTATTGAGGTGGAAGGTTCCAACGAGATTGGACAGCTGGCGGAAAGTCTGCGCCATATGCAGGGTGAGCTGATGAACACCGTGGGTGATGTGCGTAACGGCGCCAACGCGATTTACAGCGGGGCCAGCGAGATTGCGATGGGCAATAACGATCTCTCCTCCCGTACCGAGCAGCAGGCTGCATCTCTGGAAGAAACCGCAGCCAGCATGGAACAGCTGACGGCGACCGTGAAGCAGAACGCCGAAAACGCGCGTCAGGCCAGCCATCTGGCGCTGAGTGCTTCTGAAACCGCGCAGAAAGGCGGCAAAGTGGTGGATAACGTGGTGCAAACCATGCGTGACATCGCGTCCAGTTCGCAGAAAATCGCCGACATTATCAGCGTCATAGACGGCATTGCCTTCCAGACTAACATTCTGGCGCTCAACGCCGCGGTAGAAGCAGCACGTGCGGGTGAGCAGGGCCGTGGATTTGCGGTGGTTGCGGGTGAAGTGCGTAACCTGGCCCAGCGTAGTGCGCAGGCCGCGCGCGAGATTAAGAGCCTGATTGAAGACTCGGTCAGCCGCGTGGATGTTGGTTCAACGCTGGTAGAAAGTGCCGGTGAAACCATGGATGAGATCGTCAATGCGGTAACCCGCGTGACCGATATCATGGGTGAAATCGCCTCTGCTTCTGATGAACAGAGCCGCGGTATTGACCAGGTGGGTCTGGCCGTTGCCGAGATGGATCGCGTGACGCAGCAAAACGCCTCGCTGGTGGAAGAATCCGCCGCCGCCGCTGCGGCGCTGGAAGAGCAGGCCAGCCGCCTGACTCAGGCCGTTGCCGTGTTCCGTATCCAGCATGACCAACAGCGTGCGCGTGACGTTGCGGCCGCTAAACCGGTTTCAACGGTCCAGCCGCGCAAAGCCGCGGTAACGGATGCCGGGGATAACTGGGAAACGTTCTAAGCCTGTGATGCCGGATGGCGCTATCGCTTATCCGGCCTACGGGAAAGTTACGTGGTTGCCGGATGGCGCTGTCGCTTATCCGGCCTACGGGAAAGTTACGTGGTTGCCGGATGGTGCTGCCGCTTATCCGGCCTACGGGAAAGTTACGTGGTTGCCGGATGGCGCTGCCGCTTATCAGGCTTACCGGAAATGTTACGTAGGCCCGATAAGGCGTAGCCGCCATCGGGCAATTAGCGCAACATCAGGCGCATGGCGCAGCGCGATTCAAATGCCAGTCCATGCGCCGCTTCCTCTTCTCTTTTCTGGCGCAACTTTGCAGGCAGCGTCTCGTCAGCCAGCATTTCAAATCCCAGTCGCGCGTACCATGGCGCATTCCACGGCACATCGCGGAAGGTGGTCAGCGTGAGCGACGTGTAACCTTTCTTGCGCGCGTGTTCGGCAACATACTCAATCAATCTGCGGCCAATTCCTTTTCCCTGCCACTCCAGATGCAGCGACAGTTCAGCAATAAACAGCGATGACCCCAGCGTTTCGGCAACCAAAAAACCGACCGGAAGCGCATCGACCTGCGCCAGCCAGCTCATGCCAGCGGCGGCAAAAGCCTGATGCTGAACAGCCGATAAAATCTGGTCTTCAGCAATCCACGCCAGTTCGGGGATGCGTAAAAAACGTTGCCCCGCAGATCGTTCGATGGCGGGAAGAGCGGCAGTGTCTGCCAGAGTAGTAGCGCGCAAGGTGATGTTCATACGAGGAGCATAACATGCCCGATAAACGCGGTGTTATCGGGCATCTGGAGGATTAATCTTTACGCGGATCGCTGATGGGTTGGCGAACCAGGAAGATGTAGGCGAGGGCACCCACCATGGTGACGCAGCCGCAGATGATCAGCGCCAGGCGGAAAGAGTTGGTGGTATCAACAATAAAACCGGTGACGATCGGTGCGAACGAGGCGCAGATAAAGCTGGCAAAGTTCTGGATACTGCCCACGGAAGCGGTCATACGTGAGGCGACGGCGACGTGGATCAGACCCCAGCACGAGGTACCTGCGAAGTGGATACAGAACAGCGCCATACCGATCAGTAACACGGCGGCCATTGACGTTGTGGCCTGCGGCACGACGAAGGTGAAGGCTGCGGAGCAGAACATCCCGGCGATAATACAAATCTTACGGCTCTTGATCGGCGCCATACCGCCTTTCACCAGCCAGTCGGTGACAAAACCGTTAATCAGCATGCCGGCTGCGCCAAACAGGAATGGGATCGCCGCCATTAATCCGGTGCTTTTTAAATCCAGGTTGTAGGAGGTTTGCAGGTAGCCCGGCAGCCAGGCCAGGTATAACCATGCAGTGTAGTTGATGCCGCTAAAGCCCAGCATCATGCCCCACATGGTACGGTTGCGGAACAGGCTGCGCCATTCGGCAAAGCTCAGCGGATCGCGGCGGGCATTGACGCTACCGGCGTTCAGGTACGCTTGTTCCGTGGCGCTCAGCTCAATTTGCTCGCGGTTGCGATACAGCATGTACCAGCCGATGGCGAGGAAAATACCCAGCACGCCAATGGTGATGAACATCCAGCGCCAGCCCATTACCAGCATCATGGCAGCCAGAATCGGCGGGCTAATGGCAACCCCGATGGTGGAGGCGGCGTTGAATAATCCCATCGGGCGGCCGCGCTCTTTGATGTTAAACCAGTCGTTGATGACCTTTACGCCGCACGGGTTCATTGGCGCTTCGCCGATCCCCATCCCGATACGCACCAACACAAACTGGGTGAAGCTGTGCACCATGCCGGACATCGCCTGAAACAGCGACCAGAAGAACATCCCCAATCCCAGCATAATGCGCGGACCTTTGCGGTCCAGCAGCGGACCGCAGGGCAGTTGCGCAATACCGTAAGCGAGAGAGAATACCGACAGCAGCACGCCGATTTGCGTGGCGCTCAGCCCCAGTTCTTCACGAATCGTTAAGTTGGCGACAGACAGTGAGCTGCGGTCGAGGTAATTAATCACCGCAGCAAAAAATAATAAAATCATTGCTGTGGTCTGGATACGTTTAATTCGGCTACTGCGTTGCACCATGCCCTCAGGCGGAACATTAATATCCGCAGATGACGACGTGCCAAACGAAGAACTTGGGTCGAGGGTAATATTATTTTTTTCCACGCCGGACTCCTGAACCTCAATAATTTATTTTTCACACAGCAGGACTGTGCAGTATTGAAAAAAACCAGTGATGAATCAATTTGCTCATCACCGCTCACAAAAGTTTTTAATGCAGTCGACTTAGCGTGAGCATAGGCAAGAGGTATTTTTCAGGCGTTTTTATTTTTATAAAATCGTGCTCCCGGTAATGATTTGCTGTTTTTTATCGGTACTTAATGAGCGACGTTACAACCCTGGTTGATGGAGCGAATCATCGATTGTTTGGCTGAATTCAAATGGTTACAGAGCGCTAGGGTGGCATCCAGGTCGCTGCGACATATCAGCGCGCTGAGGATGGTCATATGCTCATCAATGGCAATGATGTTACGCTGCTTGAGGTCGCTCTCATCCCACTGATAGTGGAAGTGGAAAATCACGGAGATGATTTCAAGTGATTGATTAAAAAATACATTATCGGCAGCAGAGAGTAGCAAAGCATGGAACTCACGATCTAACTGCGAGAACATGCGAAAGCTGCTGCCAATGCTGTCGCGCAGGATCCGATGGCGCTCCAGTAGCGTTTTAGCCTGCAACCAACGCGGGTCATCGTCAGGCAGATTGAGGAAATGCTGCAGAGAATGCGTTTCCAGCATCTCTCTGAGTTCAAACAGCTGTTCAGCATAGGCCTGATCGAACTGCTTCATGCTCCACTGACCGCGTTTTTCGTTTTTAATCAGGTTGTAACGTTCGAATTTTAAAAGATATTCCCGCACTACCACCGGGCTGACGCCTGCGGCTCTGGCAAGCTGCAGTTCGGAGAAGCTCTCGCCTGCGCGCAGCTGTCGCTGGTTGATCATGGTGAAAAACGCCTGCTCAAAAATCCGGTTTTGCTCGGTCATGGAGGCGGTGGTGCAGGCAAAACCGTCGTCATGGTCGGGTTTTCGCACGATGACATAGTGGCTGCCGACCTGGGTCAGCACGCCGCACTCGCCTAAGTGGCTCAGCATATGGCGCACGGTGGTGCGGCTGATGTTGTACATCTCCGCCAGTGCGCTTTGTGAGGGGAGTGGGGAAGGGATATGACCACGCGCCATATCATCGATTATCTGGTTAATCACATTGTGGCGTAAGTTCTGCGAACGGCTCATGGCTTCTCCTTTTTATCTATTAAAACCCGATTTAAAACATTTTTATGCGCTGGAATTCACAGATTGTGTTTCTGCTTTCTCCGTCCTTTTTATTTTCGTTGATATCTGAGGCAACAAAAAAACAGGAGAGCAGAATCATGTCTACGATGAATACGTTGATTTGCCAGGAACCTAAAAAATTAGTCTGGAAAGAGCGCGAAATACCTATTCCGGGTGAGGGTGAAGCATTAATTAAAATTAAGTCGGTAGGAATTTGTGGTACTGATATTCATGCCTGGGGTGGCAATCAACCTTTTTTCAGCTACCCGCGTGTATTAGGGCATGAAATATGTGGGGAAATTGTCGGTCTGGGTAAGAATATACAGAATCTGAAAAATGGTCAGCAGGTGGCGGTTATTCCTTACGTGGCCTGCCAGCAGTGTCCGGCATGCCTGAGCGGGCGCACCAACTGCTGCGAGAAGATTTCAGTGATTGGCGTGCACCAGGATGGCGGTTTCAGTGAATATCTGTCCGTTCCGGTGACCAACCTGTTGGACGCGCAGGGGATTGACCCGCAGGCGGCGGCGCTGATTGAGCCTTACGCCATCAGCGCGCATGCGGTACGCCGGGCGGCGGTGGCTCCGGGTGAGCAGGTGCTGGTGGTCGGCGCGGGTCCGATTGGTCTGGGGGCGGCAGCGATTGCCAAAGCCGATGGCGCACAGGTGGTGGTCGCCGATACCAGTCCAGCACGCCGGGAGCACGTGTCTTCCCGGTTGGGACTCCCGGTTATCGACCCATCCGCTGAAGATTTTGATACGCAGCTGCGCGCTCAGTTTGGCGGTTCGTTGGCGCAAAAGGTTATTGATGCCACGGGGAATCAGCATGCGATGAACAACACGGTGAATCTGATTCGTCATGGCGGCAGCATCGTTTTCGTTGGGCTGTTCAAAGGCGATTTGCAGTTCTCTGACCCTGAGTTCCACAAGAAAGAGACCACCATGATGGGCAGCCGCAACGCCACGCCGGAAGATTTCGCCAAAGTGGGCCGTTTGATGTCGGAAGGCAAACTTACCGCCGACATGATGCTCACGCACCGTTACGCGTTTGCCACACTGGCAGAAATCTACGAACGGGATGTGATTAACAATCGTGAACTGATTAAAGGCGTGATCACGTTCTGAGAGGGGAAATGCGATGAACACATTGAATCGACGTGATTTTCCGGGGGCCAGCTACCCAACGCGCGTGATCCAGTTTGGTGAAGGTAACTTCCTGCGGGCGTTTGTTGACTGGCAACTGGATATCCTCAACGAGCAAACCGATCTGAACGCTGGCGTGACCATCGTTCGCCCGATCAATACCGATTTTCCGCCGTCGCTGAATACCCAGGACGGGCTGTATACCACGCTTATTCGCGGGCTAAACGAGCAGGGTGAGGCAGTGAGTGAGGCACGGCTTATCCGTTCGGTGAATAACGAAATCAACCCGTATCAGGATTTCGCGGCGTATCTGGCGCTGGCGCACAATGCGGACATCCGTTTTGTGTTTTCGAATACCACCGAAGCCGGAATTAGCTATCACGCAGCTGACCGTGTGGATGATGAGCCGCCGGTGAGTTTTCCGGCCAAGCTGACACGCCTGCTGCTGGAGCGTTTTAACCACTTTGCGGGCGCGGTGGATAAGGGCTGGGTAATTATCCCCTGCGAGCTTATCGACTATAACGGTGAGGCGCTCAAAACTCTGGTGCTGCGCTATGCGCAGGAGTGGCAGCTTCCTCCGGCATTTGCCGACTGGGTGGAGACGGCAAACACGTTCTGTTCCACGCTGGTCGACCGTATTGTCACCGGCTACCCGCGCGAAGAAGCCGCTACGCTGGAGGCTACGCTTGGCTACCACGATGCGTTTCTCGATACCGCTGAGCATTTTTACCTGTTTGTGATCCAGGGGCCGCAGTGGCTGGCAGAGGAGCTGAAGCTGGTGCAGTGTCCGCTGAACATCCGGGTGGTGAGCGATATCAAACCGTACAAAGAGCGCAAGGTCGCCATTCTCAATGGTGCGCATACGGCTCTGGTGCCGGTCGCGTGGCTGTGCGGGCTGGAGACCGTTGGCGAGGCGATGCAGGATGCTGATGTCCGCCGCTTTGTCGAGCGGGCGATTAGTGAGGAGATTATTCCGGTGTTGGATCTCCCGGCGGACGAATTGCGTGAATTTGCCGATGCGGTGAGCGGGCGTTTTCAGAACCCCTACATTCGCCACCAGTTGCTTTCCATTGCGCTTAACGGGATGACCAAATTCCGCACCCGAATTTTGCCGCAACTGCTGGCGGGTCAGCACAATGGGCGCTGGCCCGTGCGGTTAACGTTTGCCCTCGCTGCGCTGCTGGCGTTTTATCGTGCAGAGCGCGACGGGGAACGCTATCCGATACAGGATGATGAGCAGTGGGTAAGCCTGTATGCCAGCCTGTGGCCGCGAGTAGGCAATGATTTAACGCTGCGTGAACTGGTGGATGCCGTGCTTGGCGATGCGGCGCACTGGGGAGAGGATTTGACGTTGCTACCTGGCCTTGCCGGGCAGGTGACGGCCAATCTGGAGATGATTCTGGTACAGGGTATGCGCCAGACGGTGAACGGTCTGGAATAAGGTTGCCATGCAGCGCCCGGTGTGGTGTTGGGCGCTGTTTTTTTTCAGACAATACATTCGGTTCACGATAGGCCTGATAAGCAAAGCGCTATCAGGCCTTTCATGTTACGAACCCTGAGCCACTACTTTGATTTCAACCATCCCGATCCCCAGCTTACGCGGTGAGTGACCGAGAATATTGCCCTCGTTGGTGGCGACCGGATCGGGTGGAACAATTACCAGCGTATCGGCATCCGCCGGGTTATCAAAATGTAAGGTGGTGGTGCTGACATCATGGCCTAACACCAGCGTCTGCTCCTCGTTGCCAACGCGCACGGGGATCGGACGATTGGCATTGTCACCGAAGGCTTTCGCGGTAATGACCAGATCGAATTTCTTCGGTAGCGGGGCTTTGTACTCAATCGTTACTTCTTCGCTGAGCTGCGCATTGGACCAGCGTCCCCAGGATTCGGGGCGTGAAATGCCGCTAAACTGTTTGACTTCTTCCGGCGCGCCCGCCACGTTGAAAACGAAGCTATCTGCTTTGTAGCGAATGTCGTTATCGACAATTTTCAGCGTATCGACGTTACCTTTATAGCGCTCCATGTCGATCACCGTGTCTTTAAATACGGTTTTACTTTTCCACTTGGCTTTATCGACGTGCTGTACGATTTGCTGTCCGCCCAGCTGCCCCTGTGATACGCACCAATCGGTAGAAAGTGCCAGCTCCGGCGCCCACAGTTGCGCCATTTTGTAGCAGCGATCGACCCAGACGAAGTTATCGCGTGGGGCGAAATCTGCCAGCTGGAAGCGCAGCGGGGCCGAGTATTCGCTTTCCGGCAGCGGCTCGACGCGTTTGTCCGATACGCGCAGCAGCAGCGGCAGGCGGAAATGACTGCCGGAGAAAGAGATCATATTTTTGTCCTGGTCGACGGTGAACTCTTTCATCTCTTTCGGGAAATTCCACAGGCGAATGATATCGGGCTTCCACGCCAGCATTTTTTCTTTGATGTTCAGGAACACTTCCGAGACGGATTCGCTCGACAAGCTGCTGCGGCCAAGGCCGATAAAGTTATCGCCGCCGAGAATATCCAGTACCGTTGCACCGTTATCCATCGTGTTACGCTTTACCGCCAGCGTGTCCTGTTGCGGTTGATCGCCGCGCAGTACGAAGAACAGGTTGTTGCGGTCCTGCTTGTTCAGATACTTCCATGCGGTGTTGTTCATCGCCAGATGATCGGAAGACACCACGATAACGGTATCTTTAAACCACGGCGATGCTTTGATTTTATTGATAAATTCGGCAATGTTTTCTTGGCTGCAGCTGACCGCGCTGAACGATTGGTTGGCCTTCCCGTCGATGTCATAACGTTTACGGTTGCAGCTACGGGAGATAAATCCATCCGGATGATGGGTATCCACGGTCAGGGTAAACAGTGAAAAACGCTGGCCCGTGCGCGAAAGCTCTTCGAATTTTTTCCACGCTTCGTCCAGCACGGTATCGTCGTAGAAGCCCCAGTCGTTACGATAGTTCGGATCCGCCACCACGCTTTTTAACTCTTCCGCACCATACAGATGGTCAAAGCCGTGAGATTTCAGGAACACGTCTTTGCCAGCAAAGCGCAGGTTGGCACCCTGCACAAAGTAGTTCTGATAGCCGGAGTTTTTCAGGATATCGCCCAGACAAATATTGTTAGGGAAGAAACTTGAAACCGACGCAGAGGCGTTGCCTTCAAACGGCGCAAACAGCGGAATACCGCACTGGGAGGCGACCATGCCCGCGATGGTGTAATCCGTACCCGGCAGCTGCATGGTGTTGCTGAAATCCAGACCTTCGTTTTTCAACGCGCCGAGTTCCGGGGTCAGATCCGGGAACGCGTCGTTATTAAAATAGGTGCGTTCGAGGCTCTCACCGTAGATATACACCAGGTTCAGCTTCGGATTGGGAATGGTTTTCGATGGCTCTTTATAATACGTCGGGAAATCCGGGTCGCCATCGCGTGACTGCGACTTCACCAGTTCGGTTATCTGGTGAAATGCCGGGCTAGCGTCAACGGAGGCCAGCGCCAGCAGCAGGGCCAGCAGACTGTAACCCACATGATGTGGATGATGGCGACGGCGGCGTAGGATCCAGCCGAGAGCGACAAAAACGGTCGTCAGCGCTAGCGCGATCCCAACGCCCGGCAGAATATATTTGCCGATGCCTGCGCCGGTCAGGCTGTTGGTCAGCGTATAGAGAACCGCGTCATTGATCCCGTCGCCGGTGAAATAGTCACTGGCGTACAGCGTGATATTCAAGACAATAAAAATCCCCAGCACCGTTAACGTGGCGGCAAACCACCAGGTGTTGCGACCCGCTTTCCAGGCATAAATCAGCACTGAAGCGAGAAACAGAGTGATGGAGACTAATTCTGACAACGGTCGATCCTCAGTAAACCGGGCAATTGCCTGGCAGGCTAATCATTTGGTGAGAGAACAATGTAATAGCGTTGTTACATTGCTGCAATTGTAGTGACATTAAATTACGTTGTTATTCAGAATTGGTTTAGATATGCGCGTTTTTGTGGGGAAATACTGTTTATTTGGAATGTGAATGTATTGTCGAAAATAAATAGATGCCGCGCAGGTTATACGCGGCATGTCGTGCGTCAGGAAATGAAGTTCATGCCCTGTTTTAACACCAGATCGCAGGCCTTGGTTTTTACCTGCTGTGCCAGTGAGCTGTTACCGATCGTGCTCAGGTTCAGCTGTTGACCATCTTTGGCGTTGAGCAGCCCCTGAATCCCGTCCATATAGTTGGTATCTTGTTTCTGCTCTGGCGCGCTGAGTCCCAGTTTATCCAGCACCTGGTTTTTGACGTTTTGCGCGTCGGTGACCGAGGCCAGTTTCTGTTTAGCGCAATATTCCAGGATCCCGGCGGCGTTATTCATGCTGCTGGAGGTCAACGACTGATTGCTGCCATTCAGCAGGCTGGTCAGGGAAGAGAGCGACGAGCTGCTTTGCGAGCCGGAGCTTTGTTTGCTCAGCTCACTGGCCGCGCTGGAGAGCGAATCCTGCCAGGAGGCGGCGAAAACGCTGGTGGAGATGAGCGTGCTGGCGGCAAGCGCACAGCACAGCAGACGTTTGGTAGTTTTCATCATTATATGCAACTCGTGTTATGCCTTTTCAGCGCAGTATAGCGCTGGCAGTCTTAGGAGTGGTCCTAATACGTTAATACTCTTTCCCGGTTACCCGACTACGGTAGCTTTCCCAGTTAAAAATGACCCACAGACTGTTGCCAAGGCGCATACGATCCATCACGCGCTCACCCAGCAGCTTGTTCATTTCATCCATATTGCTGTTAGTTAACATACCGGTCGGACGTTTTGAGGACGAACGGCGATCGACAATCTGATTAATGATCACTTTTTCATAGCGGGATTCGGTCTGCATGCCGATCTCGTCGATCACCAGCAGATCCACATTGCTCAGATCGTTGAGCAGCTGTTCTTCGCTGGTTTCACGATTACTGAACGTTTCTTTCATCGCTGACATGATATCGGCCACGGTAATGATCAATACCGACTTGCCGCGCAGCAGCAGTTCGTTGCAGATGGCGGCGGCTAAATGGTTTTTGCCGGTGCCGGGTTTACCGGAGAAGATAAAGCTGGCGATGTTGCCGTCAAACTCTTCAACATACTGGCGGGCTTTGCTCAGGGCGTTCATCTGACCTTCGCACTCTACCCGATAGTTTTCGAACGAACAGTTCTGATGCAGCGGACGGATACCGGAGCGGTTGAATGTGCGCTGCATTTTCATAGCCCGGTTTTCGCGGGCCAGCGCTGCGGCACGAATTTCACCTTGCTCTTTTTGCCATGCCAGCAGCTCTTCGCCCGTTTTAAAGGCGGGCTCGACATTAGGTGGCATCATTTTTTGCAGACGTTTCATCAGGTCGCCAACGTTTTTCATCGTTATCCTCTAAAACCCGGTGGAATGTGGCTGTCAGGTTCACTGACGCTGTTCACATCGCGCTTTGGCATTCCGCCATTGCTGGCCCGTCCAATCTGAATGCTGCGCGCCAGTTTTTGCTGCCACTGAATATGGTGAAAGACTTTTCCTTCAGCCTGCCAGTAGGCAACAAATGAGGCCAGCTCTTCAGCAGTAACCGGCTCTCTCAACGCTACGCCCCATAAAGCAGCCTGACGCTGAAAGTCGGCATCAGGCTGCCAGGCAGCGTACATAGCAAATTTCCCCATTGGCACGGCAACGGGAGCGGCTTGCGGCTCTTCATAAAATTGATCATCTAATGTCACATCGCTTCCCGGGCGTGACAGTTTTTCCTCAAGCGCCAACAGCTCAGCCAGTCTCGCAGGCGTCACCGCGTAAAACGCTGGCGCATTGTTAGCGAATACGGCTACGGCGCCACCCGCAGACTTGGCCAGCACGGCGTGGTGATCGTGTAGTAAGGCGTCAATGCTAGTGACGTCTGGCGTCAAAATTTTGCAGGGCATAATGTTTCTCAATACTGAACAACAACCGAGAAGGGGACTGCTTTTATAGTAACACAGAGAAGAAGGAGAGCAGCAGATGAGGGGGGAGATTCCCCTCTCTGCATGGTATTAAAGAAAGTGCACCGTCAAACGCGTGGGCGTTTGCGATACAGCCATAACCCTGGTACGGATAGTCCGATGGAGAGCGCGCCGACGATCGATGAGGCTTTCAGGAAATTGGTCAGCAGGGTGATCATCAGCGCTTCGCTGTAGCCAAAATGACCGATTTTTACCGCCGAGATCATGGCGGTGTAAGCGGAGATCCCAGGGAACATCGGGATCACTGCCGCAACGGTAAAGACTTTCGGATGTGCCAGATACCAACGCGACCACTGGATCCCAATGCAGCCGACCAGCAGCGATGCCATAAAGGTCGACCATTCGATATTAAACCCTGCGCTCATCATTACCATTCGCGAACCGTGGCCGAGCGCGCCGAGTAACGCACACCAGGGGAGCGCCCGATGAGGGACATTAAATACCATGGCAAAGCCTACCGCCGGGATCGCCGACAGGATCATGTCCTGCATTAACGCCAATATGAAATCGATCACGCCCATCCGCGCAGCCCCCATAAGGTCATCGACATGACCACGCCAATGCAGGTCGCCAGTGTAAGCAAACTGGCAATTGCCCAGCGGGCGAGCCCGGTATTAATGTGTCCCTTAAACATATCCGCGACGGAGTTGATCAGCGGAAAGCCCGGAACCAGTAGCAGCACGCTGGCGGCCATGGCGATGGTTGGGGTGTGGCTAAACGTCGGTAGCGTCAGCAGCAGACCAGAAATCGTTGTCGCCACAAACGCGGTGATGCAAAAGTTAATTTGTGGGTGCAAATGCCGGGATGCCAGAATCTGACGGATATACATTGCCACCATGCTGGCGAAAAAGGTGATCACCGCACCATCCCATCCGCCGTTATTGAGTTTACAAAAGCAGGCGCAGGACAAACCGACCATGAAGGCGACCAGCCATCTTGGATAGCGTAGCGGCTTAATCTGGCTAAAGCGTTTCTCTACCCCTTTAATATCCAGCAGTTTATGTTCCGCCAAAATGACAATGTGCTGCACTTCCGTCACGACGTGCATATTAATGCCGCGATCCTGATTTTTTCGCGTTGATGTCAGGCATTGCCCGTCTTTAATGGTGGTCAGGACGATAGCGTTAGAGGAGATGGCGCTTTCTACGCTATCCATGCCAAGTGCCAGCCCGAGTCGGGTGGATAACTCGTCAACCAGAGCGCTTTCTGCCCCATGCTGAAGTAAAAAAAGTCCGCATTGAATACATAACCGTGTAACCGTTCGCTGTGACGACTGCTCTGTTTGCATGGCTCGCTCTGACTGAAAAGGATCTCTTTGAGTGACGAATGTCTTCTTTTTATCATGAAGCATGAGCCCGCTGGCTCTGGCTAAGATCAATCTTTGTGTCGAAAAAAGACACAGGTGATACGGTTGTGGCATCTTAACGCTCCCGTTCGCTAAGGCACGAGAGGGAGACATGATTGAAATGTAGCGCTATTTTCCCGGATGGCAAATACGTAAGCCATGCTAACGATCTATTGTAGTTATTATAATTGTACAGATAATGTATTTATACGTAATTGTGCAATAATAGCTTAGAATTTGGCGCTATTTGGATGGTGCCGTCAATACTTTTTGAAATAAATACCAAGGATAACAATTCACCCCGCTTATTGTTCGGAGTATTTTCCTGTGAGTTAAGATTATTAATCCACCCGGGAGAATTTAATTAAGTACGATTGCGGACTGGTGAGTGTGGAGGGGATATGTTGCCAGGACGCTGCAAAAACGCAATTATTATTAGTAAATCACCGATTATACAAGCTGGGCTTAAAGGTATAATGCAGGGAAAGTTCTCCGATTACGAACTTACCTACTGTCGTTCTGTTGAAGAACTGACGTTATTACAGCTACGGTGTGCTGATTTGGTAATTGCTGATTTAACCGGAGACTGCAATCATCCACGTGCAGTTTGCGAACAATATTATTCTTTATTATCTCAATACCGTGATATTCACTGGGTATTTCTTGTATCTCGTATCTTTTATCCTCTGGCGGTTGAACTACTGATGTGTCCTGTCAGCTCGCTGCTCTCTGACGCCGAGCCGATTGAAAGTTTAGTGAATGTTATTCACGCGGGAAATACACGAGCAGAGAGAATAAGTAAGGCGCTGCTCTCTCCGCCTGCTATGCCGCAATTGTTAGACCATAGCGCACGATCTATCGTTCTCACTCTCTCTGAAAGAAAAGTATTGCGCCTCCTTGGGAAAGGATGGGGGATTAACCAGATTGCGGCGTTGCTGAAAAAAAGCAATAAAACAATCAGTGCCCAAAAGAATAGCGCTATGCGTCGCTTGTCGATAAATAGCAATGCAGAAATGTATGCCTGGATAAATAGTTCTCAAGGATCGCGAGAACTTAATTTACCTTCAGTTTATGGAGAAACCACGGAATGGAAAGCAGAATCATCAAAAGAAACGTTGCACTGGTAGAAAAGTGCACGATGAGCAGCGTGGGTATTAAGAGTTTATTTAATACCATGCCGGATGACCAATATAAACTTCATCTCTTTTCAAACCAGCCCGCTTTTAGCCAGGCAATGTTAAATATGTCGTTTTCGGCAGTTATTTTTTCCCTCTCTGCAATCAGAACCGATCGAAGAGCAGGGTTGACCTATTTAACGGAGCTGGCGATAAATTATCCGCGGATTCGCCGTGTGGTGATTGCCGATGATGACGCTGAAGCGCGTTTAATTGGTTCCCTATCCCCCTTGCCGTTAGATGGCGTTGTGAGTAAAGCTTCTTCGTTAACGGTGTTGCAGGACGCGTTATTTACGGCGTTAAGCAGCCTTGGTCGGGGAACCGAAGGCACGAAAAACCATTGGTATATTAATCAAAGCCGTATGCTCAGCCCGACAGAACGAGAAATACTGCGCTTTATGTCGAATGGTTATTCGATGCCACAGATTGCTGTTCAGCTTGAACGGAACATCAAAACCATTCGGGCACACAAATTCAATGTGATGTCCAAACTGGGGGTCAGCTCGGATGCCGGGTTACTGGATGCCGCCGACATCCTGCTGTATCTGCGTGCTGGCGAGCCAGCGCCTTTTATGCAGGCGGTTTCGTGACGGGCAACGTTGACGTGTTTCTTGCCGGGCTTGGCCGCCGGTTTAGCGCGTGAAACATTACTGACACACGTCAACCCAGGTGGCAGAAGTCAGTTCAGCCATCCTTTCAGGCGTGATGCGAACCGCGCTGTGGATGGCACCTGCGGCAGGCAGCACTTCAGCGTAGTGCTTCAGAGAAACATCACAGTACACTGATATCGGTGTTTCTAATCCGAAGGGGCAAACGCCGCCAACTGGGTGCCCCGTCGCGTTCACGACCTCATCACTACTTAACATTCGGGCTTTGGCTCCGAACGTACTCTTTAGCTTTTTATTATCCAGTCGGGCATCGCCTTTTGCCACGACCAGGATGATATCGTTCTTCACCTTTAGTGAAAGTGTTTTAGCTATTTGGCCAGGTTCAACGTTATGGGCTTTTGCTGCCAGATCAACGGTTGCTGTGCTCTGGTTTAATTCGATGATCTCGATATCTGGTGCATGTTGCGCCAGGAATTGGCGTACTGATTGCAAACTCATTCTTCTCTCCCTATCGCTTACAGATAGCCCTGCACAGCAGAAAACTGCAGGATGTAATTTGTCATAGGGGCAACCACACTGTAAATATTTTATTGTAACAACATAGCAACATTAGCAGTTTTTCGATCGTCTTCACAATCAAAGAAACCGGTTACAGTAACCGGTTGCAGAATGCTGAAATGACGATTAATACTGAAGTTGTCACTTCCTCTGTATCACATAATAAGAGCCATCTATGAAACTTAACTCGAAAAGCGGTAGCGCTGGTGTTCCTCCCGGCACGGTTGCGAAAAGTGGTAATGGGCTTTACGTGGTGGCGGTGTTGATGCCAGCACGGTTGCAGGGTTTTGCACAACGGGAGAACGGCTATGTCTACTAACCATGCTGTGTTTAACGTGATTTTCCACTTTGTTGAAAATTACGTCAGCCCTGTTGCCGGGCGCATCTCTTCGCAACGACATGTAATGGCCATTCGCGACGGTTTTATTTCGGCGATGCCTTTTATGATTGTAGGCTCTTTTCTGCTGGTTTTTGCCTACCCGCCTTTTTCTCCGGATACCACCTGGGGATTTGCCCGCGCTTGGCTGGATCTGGCAAAACAGTTTGAAGGCCAAATCCTCACTCCGTTTGATATGACGATGGGGATTATGTCGGTCTACATATGTGCGGCTATTGCTTATAACCTGGGCAAGCACTATGTGAAGTCGCATCAGTTAGATCCGTTTATGTGTGCGATGCTATCAATCATGGCTTTTTTGCTGATTGCCGCGCCAAAAACCAAAGGCACAATGCCGGTTGATAGCCTGGGAGGAACGGGGATTTTCACCGCCATCCTGGTGGCCATTTACTGTGTTGAAATGATGCGCTTCCTGAAAGCGCACAACATCGGCATCCGTTTACCCGATCAGGTGCCGCCGATGATCAAAAACTCTTTCGATCTGCTGATCCCGGTGCTGGTGGTAGTACTGACGCTGTACCCGCTGAGTCTGGTGATACAGTCGCAGTTTGACATGCTGATCCCGCAGGCCATTATGGCCATCTTTAAACCACTGGTGTCGGCTGCAGATTCTCTGCCGGCGATACTTCTGGCGGTATTGATTGGCCATCTATTGTGGTTTGCGGGTATTCACGGCGCGGCAATTGTGTCGGGGATGCTGCAAATGTTCTGGCTAACTAATCTTGGGATGAACCAGTCGGCGCTGGCGCAGGGCGCGCCGTTACCGCATATCTTTATGGAAGCGTTCTGGACGTTCTTTATTGTGGTCGGAGGGTCAGGCGCAACGATGGGGTTGGTGATTTGCTATCTGCGTAGTCGTTCGGCTCATCTACGCTCGATTGGGCGTCTGAGCGTAGTCCCCAGCATTTTTAATATTAACGAACCGGTGATTTTTGGTACGCCGATTGTCATGAACCCGGTGTTTTTTATCCCTTTCCTGCTGGCCCCAATGGTGAATGCGGTACTGGCCTGGGCGGCGATGAAACTGGATTTAATTGGGCGGGTCATTTCAGTGGTTCCCTGGACCGCACCGGCACCGGTTGGCGCGGCATGGGCATTAGGCTGGGATTATCGTGCAGCTATTCTGGTGGTGCTGTTGGCGCTGGTGTCGGCTGTTATCTACTTCCCGTTCTTTAAAGTCTACGAAAAGCAGCTATTGGCGCAGGAAAAAGAAGAGGCGCAGCGTATGGAAGAGGAAAACCAGCAGGTTGCATAAATATCTGGCGAGGGGCTACGGCTCCTCGCTTACTTCAGCGTGCAGTCTCCGCATTGCTGAACGTCAGGCAGGCGATAGCGTTGGCAGCAGGTTCTGCGTACTAACAGCCCCTCACGCGGAACAACGGTTCGCCATAGAGGGTTATCCTGACCGCAGGAGAGTTGTTTCTCAAAAAAGCAGGTCTGGCGCAGCGTGGCCAGCAGTTCCTCACCTAGCAACGGCTTCATTTCCGTTAAATACCAGTGAATTAAATATCCGGTGTTGCTCCAGATAAGCTTCGCGTTGATCTCGCCAGTTGCTTCCAACGCCTGCACAACCGGCGTCAGCGCTGAGAGAATCAGCGTTTCCATGCGTTGTTGAGGAGACAGGGCTGTAGCCTGGTGATCCTGATGGACGTCGATCCAGAAGCAGGCCGCACGGCCTGTTTCGTGAAACTCTACGCGCATATGTTCAGGAGATACGTCGATAGCCTCTTTTTGCGTCAGTAGGGCCACCATTAACGGAGGCATCATCAGGCCGATATACCATTGCGCCCAAAGAGAAATCAGGGGCTTATTTTCGCGGGGTAGCGTGGGCTGGTTGCGATAGATATGGTCTGAATAAACGGCCAGCAGCGAGCTAAGCGTCGCCGGTTGCGTCCATTCATGCAGCGTCATTGCACCTGGCACAGGCGTTTCGTCAAGACGAATGAAGTCCAGCAGGTGCTCGCGAGTTTTGGCTATCGTTGCGCGTACGGCAGCAGCCAGCGAGGGCATCTCTGAGGGGAGATGGCTACGCCAGATGACATCTTCAACGATCGGTGCGGAACGATAAGCCATGTCGATATAAGGATGTTAATCTTAATGATAATGATTGCTAATCCTATAATTGACATTAAGCGATGGCAAGATCTTTGTTGCCATCCCGAGCGGCAGCGCACAGAAAGCTCAGGTAGAAGGGCAGTTTACCCGCAGCTCATCGCTGACCAGGGTATTGTTACGCCCAAGATTCTTGGCCTCGTAAAGGGCTTTATCCGCTTTGGCGATAGCAGCATCAATATCCTGTTCTACCAGAGGTGCAATGCCGATACTGACGGTTACGTTGGTTGCCACGCTCTCATTAAACATGTGAGGGATTTTAAGGTCGTACACTTTCTGGCGGATACGTTCGGCGGCAGCCTGGGCTTGCTGTGGATCGACCGCGGTCAGCAAAATCATAAACTCTTCACCGCCAAAACGCGCCACCACATCCCGGGAGCGTACGGAGTCTCGGATGGCGGCAGAAACACGGATCAACGCCTGGTCGCCCATCATATGTCCGTAATGATCGTTATAGGATTTGAAATGGTCGATATCCAGCAGCAGAACGAAGTGCCTCGAATTACTCAGAGCCAACAGCGTATCGAGCCGGTGTTGCAGCCCCCGGCGATTATACAAACCGGTTAGCGGGTCGAGCATGCTGAGCCCGTTCAGGGTTTCCCTTTCCTCCAGCAGTTTGTACATCAGTTGCTGAGCGAATCCATCGTAGCGCTTTTGTATCACATGCTGGATGGCGATACCGGCCATAGGCAGCGCCATAAAATAGAAAATCCGCAAACCATGTTCGCTGCCGTTAAGCCATAAACAAACGGCGACGGAGGGGAGTGAGTGGAGCGTAAACGCGATGATATTATTGGCAAAAGCGATAGAGCCAATAAACAGTACGCTGAGCAGCGCTATTAACAGGAAATAATAATCATTCTGACCTAGAGCGTTATATTTCAAGAATATATGTAACGCCCATAACAAGCCAAAAACGATTGAAATAAAAGGGAGATTAATTCTTTTATCCGCGTATTTCCCATGCCATACCAGCAGCAGTGTACTCATCACCAGCATCAGCAACGCCGGTACTGATAAGGCTTTGACCGCAAACAGTGGGAAAAAAAGCGTAAACAGCGCGGAGACTGCGTTGAGCAGTAGAAACAGTCGTAAAGAGAGTTGGTATTTTTTTGTGCGCAGAGTTCGCCAGGATTGTACTGTCATAGGTAAATATTGTTAGTTATCTGCAATGTACGAAGGTGTGTTGGTAAATAAAACAAATAACGAACGGGGTATCATTCGCAGAGGTTTTTATTGTTTTTAGTTGAAGAGCAAACCGCTGAGCAATTTATCACCTTGGATTATTCATGTCATCAATCGTTAAGTAAAACTCATATAATTGATAGTGCTTCACGGCTGACAAATGAGAAATTTTATCATATGATATTGGTTATCATTATCAATGTCATAGGTGAAATCATGTTGCAACGTACGCTGGGCAGTGGATGGGGTGTTCTGCTGCCGGGAATGCTGATTGCCGGGATGGCATATAGCGACCTGTCGGTCTACGTATGGAAGGTGATGATTGTATTAGGATTACTGCTGACTTCGCTCATGCTGTACCACAAACGTTTACGGCACTTTGTTTTGTTACCTTCATGCGCGGCACTGATTGGCGGCATTGTTTTGGTAATGATGAACTGGAATCAGGGATGAACAAAACAGAGAAGGAAATCGAGAGGGAAATAAGATAATTGGTGCGAGGGGGGGGACTCGAACCCCCACATCCTAAGGACACTAACACCTGAAGCTAGCGCGTCTACCAATTCCGCCACCTTCGCACAGTCATCTTATTTTTTTGATATCGCCTCGTTGGTGCGAGGGGGGGGACTCGAACCCCCACATCCTAAGGACACTAACACCTGAAGCTAGCGCGTCTACCAATTCCGCCACCTTCGCCCAGTGCGAGCAATATCAACGTGGATTATGGTGCGAGGGGGGGGACTTGAACCCCCACGTCCGAAAGGACACTAACACCTGAAGCTAGCGCGTCTACCAATTCCGCCACCTTCGCATACCATCGACACTCAAAAAGTATCGTTACCACGGGGGCGAATTCTAGAGATTTTATGCAGGGCGTCAACAGTTAATTTTCGAACTTAACGTGATTGCCGAAAAAAAAGGCGTTTCTTCGGTTTTTGGCGTTTTATGCAGGCCGGATAAGCGATAGCGCCATCCGGCGTTGCTCGGTGTCACGCCGAATGGCGGCGTAAACGCCTTATCTGACCTACAGCCGTTAGGCTTTTTTCGCCTGGCGCGTCATCACTGTGCGATAGACCTTGAAACGTCCGGTCTGCGCGATAACTTCATGGAAGCCAAACACTTCATCCAGTACCTTCGGATAAGGCAGGAAGGCGTTCGCCACAATACGCAGTTCACCACCGCTGTTGAGATGACGCACTGCGCCACGAATCAGCGTTTGTGCAGCATCAAGGCTGGTCTGCATACCGTCGTGGAACGGCGGGTTGGAGATGATCATATCAAAACGACCCGTCACGTCAGAAAAGACGTTACTGGCGATGACGTCACCTTCAATGCCGTTGGCTGCAAGCGTTGCGCGGCTGGCTTCAACGGCGGCGGCGCTAACATCGCACAGGGTTAAGCGCACTTTCGGCGAGTGACTGGCTAAGGCGACGGAGAGAACGCCTGCGCCACAGCCGACATCCAGCACTTTGCCTTTGGTGTGCGGCGTCAGCGTGGAGAGCAGCAGTTGGCTGCCAACATCCAGACCGTCACGGCTGAAGACGCCCGGCAGCGTTTTGATGGTCAGATTTTCTGTCTGGTATTCATCCCAGTATTTTTCTGCATCAAAGACCGGCTGTTTTTCCAGACGACCGTGGTACAGGCCACAGCGACGTGCGCTGTCGACTTTGTTTAACGGTGCGTATTCGGCCAGCATCTGCTCTGCGCTACGTACACCGCTGCGATTCTCACCGACAACAAAAATATCGGTGCCCACCGGTAACAGCGACAGAATGTTCATCAACTGGAACTGGGCTTCCGGCTTATTCTTCGGCCAGTAGTAGATCAGCGTATCGCTATCGGCAACGTCATCGGCCTGCGCGACGAGGCTGAAGCGGACGTTGTCGCCCATCTGGCGGTTAAGCACCTGCCAGTGGTGAAGTTGCTGGGTGTGCGCACGGCTTGCGGCGCTTTCAAAATGGGCAGGCAGGTCATCCTGCAAATCACCGGCAAACAGAATACGGCTTTGTTCGAAATCATCACTGTGGCGCAGCAAGACTTCACTTGCCGGGGTAAAAGCAGACATGGAATGCTCCTTAAATTGTACAGCGGGGGATTATAGTTGTTTGATGGCACGGATTCGACAAATTTGCTATATTTGCGCCCCTGATAGACAGGAGTGTTTCGCTATGACATCCCGACGAGACTGGCAGTTACAGCAACTGGGCATTACGCAGTGGTCGTTGCGTCGTCCTGGCGCACTGCAGGGCGAGATCGCGATTTCCATTCCTGCGCATGTCCGTTTGGTGATGGTTGCTGCACAGTTACCCGCGCTAACCGAACCGTTGATCAGCGATATTTTACGCGCATTAACCGTTAGCCCGGATCAGGTTTTACAACTGACGCCTGACCGTGTCGCCATGCTGCCGCAAGGCAGTCGCTGTAATAGCTGGCGGCTGGGAACCGAAGAGCCGCTGCTGCTGGAGGGCGCTCAGGTCGAGAGTCCTGCGTTTAATGAATTACGGGAAAACCCAGCGGCACGCGCCGCGTTATGGCAACAAATCTGCGCATATGAACACGATTTCTTCCCTCGAGCCGACTGATTTACCCGCAGCATTTCAGATTGAAAAACGCGCCCACGCTTTTCCGTGGAGTGAAAAAACATTTGCCAGCAACCAGGGCGATCGCTACCTCAATTTTCAGTTGAGGGTTGACGACGTGATGGCCGCCTTTGCAATTACGCAGGTCGTACTGGATGAAGCGACGTTGTTCAATATCGCCGTCGATCCTGACTTTCAGCACCGGGGCCTGGGGCGTGAGCTGCTGGAGCACCTGATCGATGAGCTGGAAAAGCGTGGCATTTTGACCCTGTGGCTTGAAGTGCGCGCCTCGAATGCGGCCGCTATCGCGCTGTACGAAAGCTTAGGCTTTAACGAGGCGACGATCCGTCGCAACTACTATCCAACGGCCGATGGTCACGAAGACGCCATCATCATGGCGTTGCCAATCAGCATGTAAGACAAGGTGTAATGATGAAGAAGTGGGACTGGATTTTCTTTGATGCCGACGAAACGCTGTTTACGTTTGACTCGTTTACCGGCTTACAGCGGATGTTTCTCGACTATAGCATTACCTTTACCGCTGAAGATTTTCAGGACTACCAGGCCGTGAATAAACCGCTGTGGGTGGATTACCAAAACGGCGCGATTACCTCATTACAACTGCAGCATGCCCGTTTTCAGAGCTGGGCCGAACGCCTGAAGGTTGAACCGGGCCAGCTTAATGACGCATTCATCAATGCGATGGCGGAGATCTGCTCACCGTTGCCGGGGGCAGTTTCTCTGCTCAATGCGATTCGCGATAAAACGAAAATCGGCATCATTACTAACGGCTTTACCGCGTTGCAGCAAATCCGCCTTGAACGGACGGGGCTGCGCGACTATTTCGACCTGCTGGTGATTTCTGAGCAGGTTGGGGTGGCAAAACCCGACCCCCGTATTTTTGACCATGCGCTGGAGCAGGCGGGTAATCCTGACCGTTCTCGCGTGCTGATGGTGGGTGACACCGCAGAGTCCGATATTCTTGGCGGCATTAACGCCGGGCTATCCACCTGCTGGCTAAATACGCACCACCGCGAGCAGCCAGCGGGCATTCAGCCGACCTGGACCGTAGCGTCATTAAGCGAACTGGAGCAGCTCCTGTGTAAACACTGATTGCCTCCCCCCCGTTGATGGGTAAAATAGCCGCAATTTTTCGTATTCAACTTGCCCGGCCCGTTGCCGTGCTTACCTAAGAAGATTTGACTATGACGTTGTCTCCTTATTTGCAAGAGGTGGCCAAACGCCGCACTTTTGCCATTATTTCTCACCCGGATGCCGGTAAAACGACAATTACTGAAAAGGTACTGTTATTCGGACAGGCCATTCAGACCGCCGGTACGGTAAAAGGCCGTGGCTCCAGCCAGCATGCAAAATCTGACTGGATGGAAATGGAAAAGCAGCGTGGTATCTCCATTACCACCTCTGTGATGCAGTTTCCGTATCATGACTGCCTGGTGAACCTGCTGGACACCCCGGGGCACGAAGACTTCTCCGAAGATACCTATCGTACTCTGACGGCGGTGGACTGCTGCCTGATGGTTATCGATGCCGCAAAAGGCGTCGAGGATCGTACCCGTAAGCTGATGGAAGTTACCCGTCTGCGCGATACGCCGATCCTGACCTTTATGAACAAACTCGACCGTGACATCCGCGATCCGATGGAGCTGCTGGATGAAGTCGAGAACGAACTGAAAATCGGCTGTGCGCCAATCACCTGGCCGATTGGCTGCGGTAAGTTGTTCAAAGGTGTCTATCACCTTTATAAAGATGAAACTTACCTGTATCAGACCGGTAAAGGCCATACCATTCAGGAAGTGCGTGTTGTTAAAGGTCTGAACAACCCGGAACTTGATGCTGCCGTGGGTGAAGACCTGGCACAGCAGCTGCGCGACGAGCTGGAGCTGGTGCAGGGCGCGTCCAACGAGTTCGACCATGAGCTGTTCCTCGCGGGCGAAATCACCCCAGTCTTCTTCGGTACCGCGCTGGGTAACTTCGGCGTTGACCATATGCTGGACGGCCTAGTGGAGTGGGCGCCTGCGCCGATGCCGCGTAAAACCGACACCCGCGTCGTCGAAGCCTCAGAAGAGAAGTTCACCGGTTTCGTGTTTAAAATTCAGGCCAACATGGACCCGAAACACCGTGACCGCGTGGCGTTCATGCGTGTGGTATCCGGCAAGTATGAGAAAGGCATGAAAATGCGCCAGGTGCGCATTGGTAAAGACGTGGTGATCTCCGACGCACTCACCTTTATGGCCGGTGACCGTTCTCATGTGGAAGAAGCGTATCCGGGCGATATTCTCGGTCTGCATAACCACGGCACTATCCAGATCGGCGATACCTTTACCCAGGGCGAAATGATGAAGTTCACCGGTATTCCGAACTTCGCACCGGAGCTGTTCCGTCGTATTCGCCTGAAGGATCCATTGAAGCAGAAACAGCTGCTGAAAGGGCTGGTTCAGCTGTCAGAAGAGGGCGCAGTGCAGGTATTCCGTCCGATCGCCAATAACGATTTGATCGTGGGCGCTGTCGGTGTGCTGCAGTTTGACGTGGTGGTTTCACGTCTGAAGAGCGAGTACAACGTTGAAGCGATTTATGAATCTGTCAACGTGGCGACTGCGCGCTGGGTAGAATGTTCTGACGTGAAGAAATTCGAAGAATTTAAGCGTAAGAACGAAATTCAGCTGGCGCTGGATGGCGGCGATAACCTCACCTATATCGCACCAACCATGGTTAACCTGAATCTCACCCAGGAACGTTACCCGGACGTTCAGTTCCGTAAAACACGCGAACACTAATCGACCTTCCAGGGCACGGTATCCGCCGTGTCCTGCAACTTTTCCTGTCTTTTAAATCCCTTGCGGAATGTTCTTAAAACCTCGCGTTTTTCTTTTGTTTGCCTGTTTTTTAATCAATTCTGACTGCGATCACGAAATCGTGAACTATATTTAACAATGTGATGACATAAATATCGGCGTTAAATGCTTTTTAGGCTGCCTGTTGCAGCGTCTATTGCTGATATTTATTCCACTTACAAGATTAGTTGCTGGTTCAGGCCGTGTAACGGCAGAGCATAGCTTTTAGCAAAACATACAGGAATACATCGATGACAATGACAGGACTTAAGATTTCTAAAACGCTGCTGGCCGTGATGCTGACCTCCGCTGTTGCAACGGGTTCTGCTTATGCAGAAAACGCCACGATGGATAAAGCGCAATCCGGCGTCGAAAGTGCGGGGCAGAAAGTCGATAGCTCTATGAACAAAGTCGGTAATTTCATGGATGACAGCACCATCACCGCGAAAGTAAAAGCCGCGCTGGTGGACCACGAAAGTATTAAGAGCACCGATATTTCCGTCAAAACAGATCAAAAGGTGGTGACACTAAGCGGGTTTGTTGAAAGCCAGGCACAGGCCGAAGAAGCGGTGAAAGTGGCGAAAGGCGTTGAGGGTGTGACCTCCGTTAGCGACAAACTGCACGTGCGCGATAGCAAAGACACCTCTGTAAAAGGTTATGCGGGCGATACGGCAATCACCAGTGAGGTAAAAGCCAAGCTGCTGGCCGATGATATCGTCCCTTCCCGCAAGGTGAAAGTTGAGACCACCGATGGCGTTGTGCAACTTTCAGGCACCGTCGATTCACAGGCTCAAAGCGATCGTGCTGAGAGCATCGCCAAAGCGATTGATGGCGTGAAAAGCGTCAAAAACGATCTCAAAACTCAGTAATTAGACTTAATTCGTCCTCCTGACGTTTGTCGGGAGGCGTGTTGTGCACCACACTGAAAATATCGCCGATGGGCAGCCTGAGCGCTCATATCAAGCGGTGAAATTAACTATGGTAAAGGAGAAGCATATGTTTCGATGGGGCATCATATTTCTGGTTATCGCGTTAATTGCCGCTGCACTGGGTTTTGGTGGACTGGCGGGTACCGCAGCCGGCGCTGCGAAAATTGTGTTTGTGGTGGGGATCATTCTGTTTTTGGTCAGCCTGTTTACCGGGCGTAAACGACCCTAGCCCATAGCCGTAAAGAAAAATTGCTACTAAGCCAGTCCATTGGACTGGCTTTTACGGTTTTAGCGTCAGGCAATTTGCGTTACTTTGTTGCTCTATTACAAAAACAACAGGAAGGCAGAGGTGGGGCAGAGAATACCCGTCACGCTCGGTAATATTGCGCCGTTATCGTTACGTCCGTTTCAACCAGGCAATATGGCGCTGGTGTGCGAGGGTGGGGGACAAAGAGGTATCTTTACCGCTGGCGTACTGGATGAATTCATGCGCGCGCAGTTTAATCCTTTTGAGCTCTTCTACGGGACGTCCGCTGGCGCGCAAAACCTTTCAGCCTATCTCTGTAACCAGCCCGGTTACGGCCGCAAAGTTATTATGCGATACACTACCCGACGCGAATTTTTTGACCCGGTGCGCTTTGTGCGCGGGGGAAACTTAATCGATCTCGACTGGCTGGTGGATTCGACTGCGTCCCAGATGCCGCTGGCAATGGATAACGCCGAGCGCCTGTTTGCCGCAGGGAAAGCGTTTTATATGTGCGCCTGTCGGGGCGATGATTACACGCCCGGCTATTTTCCGCCGAACCGGCAAAACTGGCTCGACCTCATTCGAGCCTCCAGCGCGATTCCCGGGTTCTACCGCACAGGGGTTGTATTGGACGGCGTGAACTATCTGGATGGAGGAGTTAGTGATGCCATACCTGTGCAGGAGGCAGCGAAGCAGGGGGCAAAAACGTTGGTAGTGATTCGCACTGTGCCTTCGCAAATGTACTACACCCCGCAGTGGTTCAAACGTATGGAGCGCTGGTTGGGTGAAAGTAGCCTGCAACCGTTTCTGAATCTGGTGCAGCATCATGAGACCAGCTATCGTGCTATCCAGAGTTTTATTGAGAAGCCGCCGGGCAAGCTGCGTATTTTTGAGATCTATCCGCCAAAACCACTCCATAGCATGGCGTTGGGCAGCCGTATTCCGGCACTGAGGGAAGATTACAAAACCGGACGCCTGTGCGGTCGTTACTTTCTGGCGACAGTCGGCAAACTGCTGGCGAAAAATGCGCCGCTGCCTCGTCAGACGCCGAAGATTGTGGTGCCGGGGCCGGTGGTAGTTCCTCCCGCGCCGGTGGCCAACGATGCCCATGTGCCAGTGGTGACCGATGCGCCTCAGGCGAACGACACGACGTTTGATAATGAGGATTTGGCGTGAGTTATCGTTTTATCGATACACATTGTCACTTTGATTTCCCGCCGTTTACCGGCGATGAATCTGCCAGCATTCAGCGCGCGGTGGAGGTTGGTGTACAGAGCATTATCGTTCCGGCCACCCAGGCGGCGAATTTTCCCCGCGTACTGGCGTTAGCGGAAAATTATCCTCCATTGTTTGCCGCGCTTGGTCTGCATCCCATTGTTATTGAACAACATAGCGATGACTGCCTGGACCAGTTGCAACAGGAACTGGATAAGCGCCCACAAAAGCTGGTGGCGGTAGGCGAGATTGGATTGGATCTGTATCGGGACGATCCGCAATTCGATAAGCAAGAGCGGGTGCTGGAAGCGCAGCTAAAGCTGGCGAAGCGGTATGAAATGCCGGTGATCCTGCATTCGCGGCGCACCCATGACAAGCTGGCGATGCACCTGAAACGTCATGCTTTGCCGCGAACTGGCGTGGTGCATGGTTTTTCCGGGAGCGTGCAGCAGGCAGAGCGCTTTGTGCAACTGGGATACAAAATTGGCGTGGGAGGCACCATTACCTATCCGCGCGCCAGTAAAACCCGCGAGGTAATAGCGCAACTGCCGCTGGAATCGCTGTTGCTGGAAACCGACGCGCCGGATATGCCGCTCAACGGCTTTCAGGGGCAGCCTAACCGCCCGGAGCAGGTAGTCAGAGTCTTCGACGTCTTATGCGAACTGCACCCGGAACCTGCGGACGTGATCGCTGACGTGCTGTATCGTAATACCACGGCGCTGTTTAACATGTGATTGGATGGCGTAGCCAGCCGACAAAAGTGTCCGCTTCGTAGGCCTGATAAGCGAAGCGCATCAGGCATAACTTCGCCGGATCGCGGCTGCGCCTTATCCGGCCTACAAAAGTATGCGCTCCGTAGGCCTGATAAGCGAAGCGCATCAGGCATAACTTCGCCGGATCGCGGCTGCGCCTTATCCGGCCTACAAAAGTGTGCGCTTCGTAGGCCTGATAAGCGAAGCGCATCAGGCATATCTTTGCCGGATGGCGGCTGCGCCTTATCCGGCCTACAAAAGTATGCGCTCCGTAGGCCTGATAAGCGAAGCGCATCAGGCATAACTTCGCCGGATGGCGGCTGCGCCTTATCCGGCCTACAAAAGCGTGTGCTTCGTAGGCCTGATAAGCAAAGCGCATCAGGCATAACTTCGCCGGATCGCGGCTGTGTTTTTTCCGGCCTGCAAATGATGTAGCCGCATCCGGCAATCACAGGTACAGCGCCGGGAAGATCAAATTATCCACTCTGCGCTCGCGCAATCTTTGCGCCAGGTGTTCCACATCCTTCGGCGTGGCGCTCGGCCAGTCCTTCGCTTCGCCATACACCCCGTGCGCATGAAAGGCATTCAGCCGTACCGGTACGTCACCGGTGCGTTTGATAAACGCCGCCAGCGCATCGATATGCTGTAGATAATCTTCCTGACCAGGAATTACCAGTAGGCGGAGTTCCGCCAGTTTTCTCTGCCCGGACAAAAAGGTAATGCTTTGTTTAATCAGCGTGTTATCGCGGCCGGTAAGCTGCCGATGACACGTGCTGTCCCAAGCTTTTAAATCCAGCATTACGCCGTCGCACACCGGCAGCAGCTTCTGCCAGCCGGTTTCGCTCAGCATGCCGTTGCTGTCGGCCATGCAGGTCAGGTGTTGCAACTGCGGATCGGTTTTAATCGCGGTAAATAGCGCCACAATAAACGGCAGCTGGGTAGTCGCTTCACCGCCACTAACGGTTATCCCTTCGATAAACAGCACTGCCTTGCGAATATGTTGCAGCACTTCATCAACGCTCATACTCTGCGCCATCGGCGTGGCCTGCTGGGGGCACATATGCAGGCAGGTGTCACACTGCTGACACACATCGGACTGCCACCACACTTTCCCTGCGCTCAGGCTCAGCGCCTCATGCGGGCAATGCAGCACACACTCCCCGCAGTCGTTGCAGCGTCCCATCGTCCACGGATTGTGGCAATTTTTACAGCGCAGATTACATCCTTGCAGAAACAGAGCCAGGCGACTGCCCGGCCCGTCGACGCAGGAGAAAGGAATCAGCCTACTGACTAAAGCGCATCTGCTGTTCATGGCTAATCACGCGAGGTTGTCGTTCCAGAATGCGCGTATTGCGCGCGGCTTCTTCGCCAAGCCAGGTGGTGTTGGTTCGTGACCCTTCGGCGCGATACTTTTCCAGATCCGACAGGCGCACCATATACCCGGTGACACGGACCAGATCGTTGCCGCTCACGTTGGCGGTAAACTCGCGCATTCCGGCTTTAAACGCCCCGAGGCACAACTGCACCAGCGCCTGAGGATTACGCTTGATGGTTTCATCCAGCGTGAGAATGTCGCTGATCCCGGCGTGATAAAACGCGTGATGTGGCGCGACGGTTTGCAGATGGGTGATCGGGTCCGGCTCATCGCCGTAAGGCAGGCGTGCACCTGGCGTGGTGCCGATGTCAGAACTGATCCCCGACTGTGCATGCAGCATCGCGCGCTGCTTCCAGCCATATTTCACCGGGGTATTTTCGACAAACTCCGCCAGGTAGGCGCTAATACGATAGCCGAGCTGATTGGCGAACTCATCTTTCCCATAGCGCGCATTCTGTCCCGCCTTATCGCACAGCAGGTTCACCGCCTCCGCCAGACCATACATCCCGAACATAGGCACAAAACGTTCGGGATCAATCAACCCTTCCTGCACGAGGAAGCTATTCTCAAAGAAATGTGATTTCTCATAGAGAAATTCACATCGTGAATCAATGATGGCGATTTGCTGCTGGCAGTAGTGCGGTAGGGTGCGCGTAAAGAAGTCATCGACAGAGGTGCTGCGCTCTGCGATGGCTTTCAGATTAAGCCTGACCAGTGTGCTTCCACCCCCGGCGAGCGGCAAAGAGTTGTAACAACTGACGACGCCATACTGACCTTTTGTGAAAATTTTATCATTTTCAGGGCCGTTGGAAATATGCGGCTTACTGCACTCGCAGATATTTTGCGCCACGTTGAGCAGCAGATCGTCAGGTGTGATTTGCGGGTCATAAATGAATGTCAGATTAGGCGAAACCTGCTTTAACTCTGCATCTGCGCGTAAAATTGCACGGGTGACTGGTGTATCGGCCGGGCCGATATTGGCATGCATAAACGCGTCTGGCAGGGTTCTGTCGAGATAACGCCAGAAACGTTTTATTCGAATATCGATCTCGTCTTGTGTTAGAATTCTAACATACGGTTGCAGCAGGGCATCGAGCTGACCGAGATAAACCGGCATCGACGTCACTGACGGAACATGGTGGTAAAGAATAGTGAGTAAGGATAACGCGTCATCAAGATCCCTGGCGCCTTCCAGCTCCAGCCACGATGAGCCATTGGCCAGAAAACGCGCGTAATCGGGTAAAACATAGCGCGGTTTGAACGGGGCATGACCTTCGTACATATCGCAGATTACCCCATCATCCAGCGCCTGACGTGCCTGTGCAGGCAGTTGCGGGTAAGGCAGCGCGTTTTCAGCTTCCAGCGCCAGAAAGTGGCGTTTCTGCTCAGGGCTGAGCACTGGGCTGGTCACGATTTGTTGGCAACGCTGTTGCAGCGCGAGTTCGCTTGAAGTGGGCATCGTTGATTCCTTTTTATCCCGAAGGTGTAACGCCATTGTAGAAAGCAACGCCGCCGCAACCTTTGATCCGGATGCGCCTGATGCCACCGCATCCCTTTAGAAAAGGTGATTTATTTGAAGTAGATCTCATTAGAGTAATGCAAATCTGTATGTGGTTTTCATTAACTGTGATGTATATCGAAGTGTAATAGCGAGCGGATGTTAGAATACTAACAAACTCGCAAGGTGAAATTTTATACGGCGATGCCGTTGGAGAATGTTATGACCGATTTAACAGCAAGCAGCCTGCGTGCACTGAAACTGATGGACCTGACCACCCTGAATGACGACGACACCAATGAAAAAGTGATCGCGCTGTGTCATCAGGCGAAGACTCCGGTTGGCAACACTGCCGCAATCTGTATCTATCCGCGTTTCATCCCTATTGCGCGTAAGACCCTGAAAGAGCAGGGCACGCCGGACATCCGCATTGCAACCGTAACCAACTTCCCGCATGGCAACGACGACATCGAGATTGCGCTGGCTGAAACCCGCGCGGCGATTGCTTACGGCGCAGATGAAGTTGACGTGGTGTTCCCGTACCGTGCGCTGATCGCCGGTAACGAGCAGATTGGTTTCGATCTGGTTAAAGCCTGCAAAGACGCGTGTGCGGCGGCAAACGTGCTGCTGAAAGTCATCATCGAAACCGGTGAGTTGAAAGAAGAAGCACTGATTCGCAAAGCGTCTGAAATCTCCATCAAAGCCGGTGCTGATTTCATCAAAACCTCTACCGGTAAAGTGCCGGTCAATGCGACGCCGGAAAGCGCACGCATCATGATGGAAGTGATCCGCGACATGGGTGTTTCTAAAACTGTAGGTTTCAAACCGGCTGGTGGCGTGCGCACTGCAGAAGATGCACAGCAGTTCCTGGCGATTGCCGATGAACTGTTTGGCGCTGACTGGGCTGATTCTCGTCACTACCGTTTTGGCGCATCCAGCCTGCTGGCGAGCCTGCTGAAAGCGCTGGGTCACGGCGACGGCAAGAGCGCAAGCAGCTACTAAGCCTTATATTGCCGGAGCTGTAGCGACGTAGGCCGGATAAGGCGTAGCCGCCATCCGGCATTAAGACGACTGCCGGGTGGCGCGTTGCTTACCCGGCCTACAACGGCCTTCTACTCTTTTCCCCTGGGGGTTACCGTGTTTCTCGCACAAGAAATTATTCGTAAAAAACGTGATGGTCATGCGCTGAGCGATGAAGAAATTCGTTTCTTTATCAATGGTATTCGCGACAACACCATCTCTGAAGGGCAAATCGCCGCCCTGGCGATGACCATTTTCTTCCACGATATGACAATGCCTGAGCGAGTTTCGCTGACCATGGCAATGCGTGATTCAGGAACCGTGCTGGACTGGAAAAGCCTGCAGCTGAACGGCCCGATTGTGGATAAACACTCTACCGGCGGTGTAGGTGACGTAACGTCACTGATGTTAGGCCCGATGGTCGCAGCGTGCGGCGGCTATATTCCGATGATCTCCGGGCGTGGCCTGGGGCATACCGGCGGTACGCTCGATAAACTGGAAGCGATTCCTGGATTTGACATCTTCCCGGACGACGCGCGCTTCCGTGAAATTATTAAAGACGTGGGTGTGGCGATTATTGGGCAAACCAGCTCGCTCGCACCGGCGGATAAACGTTTTTATGCCACCCGCGATATTACCGCGACGGTGGATTCCATCCCGCTGATTACCGGTTCCATTCTGGCGAAAAAACTGGCGGAAGGGCTGGATGCGCTAGTGATGGATGTGAAAGTGGGCAGCGGCGCCTTTATGCCGACCTACGAGCTTTCTGAAGCTCTTGCTGAAGCGATTGTCGGTGTGGCAAACGGTGCGGGTGTACGTACCACCGCGCTGTTAACCGATATGAATCAGGTGCTGGCCTCCAGCGCAGGTAACGCGGTCGAAGTTCGCGAAGCGGTGCAGTTCCTGACCGGTGAATACCGCAATCCACGTCTGTTAGACGTCACCATGGCGCTGTGCGTGGAAATGCTGATCTCCGGCAATCTGGCGAAAGATGACGCCGAAGCCCGTGCGAAATTGCAGGCGGTGCTGGACAACGGTAAAGCGGCAGAGATTTTTGGTCGCATGGTTGCGGCGCAAAAAGGCCCGACCGATTTCGTCGAAAATTATGCGAAGTATCTGCCGACGGCAATGCTCAGCAAAGCGGTATATGCTGATACCGAAGGCTTTGTCAGCGCGATGGATACCCGCGCGCTGGGGATGGCGGTCGTTTCCATGGGTGGCGGTCGTCGTCAGGCTTCGGACACCATTGATTACAGCGTTGGCTTTAGCGATATGGCGCGTCTGGGCGACAGCGTAGACGGACAACGCCCGCTGGCGGTGATCCACGCGAAAGACGAAGCCAGCTGGCAGGAAGCGGCGAAAGCGGTCAAAGCGGCAATTAGCCTTGACGATAAAGCGCCAGAAATTACACCGACAGTCTATCGTCGTATTACCGAATAACTGTATACTGATCTGATCGCTTTTTTGCGGCGCAGATGTATGGAGAACAAGATGAAACGTGCATTTATTATGGTGCTGGACTCCTTTGGTATTGGTGCGACTGAAGATGCGGATCGCTTTGGCGACGTAGGTTCAGACACTATGGGACACATTGCAGAAGCCTGTGCGAAAGGTGAGGCTGACAATGGTCGCAAAGGTCCACTGAATCTGCCTAACCTGACCCGTCTGGGCCTGGTGAAAGCTCACGAAGGTTCTACCGGTAAAATTGCTGCTGGTATGGACGGTAACGCGGAAGTGATTGGTGCCTACGCATGGGCGCATGAACTTTCTTCCGGAAAAGACACGCCGTCTGGCCACTGGGAAATCGCGGGTGTCCCGGTTCTCTTTGATTGGGGTTATTTCTCCGATCATGAAAACAGCTTCCCGCAGGAACTGCTGGATAAACTGGTAAAACGTGCCAACCTGCCAGGCTACCTCGGCAACTGCCACTCTTCCGGTACCGTGATCCTGGATCAACTGGGTGAAGAGCATATGAAAACCGGCAAGCCGATTTTCTATACCTCCGCTGACTCCGTGTTCCAGATTGCCTGCCACGAAGAGACGTTTGGCCTGGATAAACTCTACGAGCTGTGCGAAATCGCACGTGAAGAGCTGACCGAAGGTGGTTACAACATCGGTCGTGTTATCGCACGTCCGTTCATCGGTGATAAAGCCGGTAACTTCCAGCGTACCGGTAACCGTCACGACCTGGCCGTTGAGCCGCCAGCACCGACCGTGCTGCAGAAACTGGTCGACGAAAAAGACGGTCACGTGGTTTCCGTCGGTAAAATTGCGGATATCTACGCTAACTGCGGCATCACCAAAAAAGTGAAAGCCACCGGTCTGGACGCGCTGTTCGACGCCACCATCAAAGAGATGAAAGAAGCAGGTGATAAGACCATCGTCTTCACCAACTTCGTTGATTTCGACTCTTCCTGGGGACATCGTCGCGATATCGCCGGTTATGCTGCGGGCCTGGAACTGTTCGACCGCCGTCTGCCTGAGCTGATGGAGCTGGTGGGTGAAGATGACATTCTGATCCTGACCGCTGACCACGGCTGCGACCCAAGCTGGACCGGCACTGACCACACCCGTGAGCACATCCCGGTACTGGTCTACGGCCCGAAAGTGAAACCAGGTTCTTTAGGTCACCGTGAAACCTTCGCGGATATCGGTCAGACGCTGGCGAGCTACTTTGGTACGTCACCGATGGACTACGGTAAAAACATGCTGTAATACCCGTTGTCTTTCGCGCTGTAGATGCGTTGACTTCATTCGCTCACCCCGGTCACATAGTGAATCTATGCTCCCGGGGATTCACGAATTCGTCGCCTTCCTACAACGCGAAATCCTTAGGGTATTTCACTGTTTTACATACGTTTTGTAGGCCTGATAAGGCGTAGCCGCCATCAGGCAATAACAACGAAATAAGGACAAAAAATGGCAACTCCACATATTAATGCAGAAATGGGTGATTTCGCTGACGTCGTATTGATGCCGGGCGACCCGCTGCGTGCAAAGCATATTGCTGAAACTTTCCTCGAAGATGTTCGTGAAGTGAACAACGTTCGCGGCATGTTAGGTTTTACCGGTACTTACAAAGGCCGTAAGATCTCCGTTATGGGTCACGGTATGGGTATCCCGTCCTGCTCCATCTACACCAAAGAGCTGATCACCGATTTCGGCGTGAAGAAAATCATTCGCGTAGGCTCCTGCGGCGCTGTGCGTATGGACGTTAAACTGCGTGACGTGGTTATCGGTATGGGCGCCTGCACCGACTCCAAAGTTAACCGTATCCGTTTTAAAGATCATGACTTCGCTGCTATCGCTGACTTCGACATGGTGCGTAACGCGGTTGATGCGGCAAAAGCACTGGGTGTAGACGCGCGCGTGGGCAACCTGTTCTCTGCTGACCTGTTCTACTCTCCGGACGGTGAAATGTTCGACGTGATGGAAAAATACGGCGTGCTGGGCGTGGAAATGGAAGCGGCGGGCATCTACGGTGTTGCTGCGGAATTTGGTGCAAAAGCGCTGACCATCTGCACCGTTTCCGACCATATCCGTACTCACGAGCAGACCACTGCCGCTGAACGTCAGACGACCTTCAACGACATGATCAAAATCGCGCTGGAATCCGTTCTGCTGGGCGATAAAGAGTAAGGGTTGTTGTGGCCCGGTGGCGCTTCGCTTACCGGGCCTACGGGAATGCCGCTATTAATGCCTGATGGCGCTTCGCTTGTCAGGCCTACAGGAGCGGTCTTGTAGGCCGGATAAGGCGTAGCCGCCATCCGGCAATTCGCCACTAATCGCTTAACGCACGGCCTTCGCCACCCACGCCGCCAGTTCACGCAGCTCGCTTTCCTGATCCGGATATTCCGTAACCAGCGCTTCGCAAGTCTGCTGTAAAACATCGGCGCGATACTGGCAGCCCTGTAGCCGCTCCGCCAGCGCTTCTAACGGCGCGGGATTGAGACTGTCGGTAAACACCTGTGAGCGCGTGATATGACCTTTTTCGACGTCGAAATGCAGCTCAACGCCACCCCAGGTGAAACGCTCGTCCAGCAGATGCGAGAAAGCAGGTGCCTGACCAAAATTCCATTCCCAACTGCTCTGGCGGGCAAAGGTTTCGGCAAAATTTGGCAGGTCCGGCGTTTTATCTGGTGAGATCACTTCCGCTTCAACGCGTTCGCCATAATGAGCAAAAAAGGCTTCCGTGATGGCCTGACAGACCTGTTCATGGGTGATGCCCGGTAACAGTTCCGTCAAATTCGCCACCCGTGAGCGGACAGAGGTGATCCCCTTTGCCGCGAGTTTCTTTTTGTCGGGATTGAGATAATTTGCCAGGCGGCTGAGATCGGCATTTAGCAGCAGCGTGCCGTGGTGGAATCCGCGATCTTTCGTTTCCCGATAAGCAGAGCCTGAAACCTTGCGATCGCCGTCTGGCGTTTTCACAACCAGATCGTTACGCCCGGAGGCATCAGCCGTCACACCCAGAGAATTCAATGCGTTGAGGACAATCGCGGTGGAAATGGTTTTGTCGTACTCCGGTTTACCGGCCATAAAGGTAAAGCAGGTATTACCTAAGTCATGGAACACCGCGCCGCCGCCGCTGCTACGGCGGGCGAGCCGCACGTTGTCTTCCTCCATACGGCGGGTATTACACTCTTTCCACGGGTTTTGCGCCCGGCCAATCACCACCGTATCGGCGTTACGCCACAAGAACAGGACGCGCTGCGTGGCGGGCATCTGGCGAAAAATGCACTCTTCGACCGCGAGGTTAAACCACGGATCATAAGAGTCTGAGATAAGCAGGCGTAGTGTAGTCATGGTTGATTTCCCTTCTGTTTTACAGTTTTTACTGCTTTTACTCTTTTTTCTCGTTGTCTTCTTCCTGCACCGGTTTGTTGGCGGTCAACAGGAAAGGGGATTGCTGCCAGCGGGTACGCTTGCCTTGCAATAAGGTACGGGTGAGCACGACGCCAATCGCCAGCGCCAGCAGCAGCATCAGGCGTAAGATATTGGTGGTGTTATCTACCTGCTTCGCCTCGGTGGCGAGGGTGTGGGTATCCAGCGTCAGACGCAAATAGCCCAGCGGACCATTTTTCCCCTGAATGGGTTCGACAATCTGCTGGTTAAAATAACCCCCGGCTTTTTTGCCGTCGAGCGCCAGTCGGTCACGAACGTTGACGCTCTCGCCGGTGCGCGTAATCAGGTCTCCCTGTTCATCGTATACGCCAGCGTCCAGAATACGGCTACTTTCCGTCAGCTGTGTGAGTACCGCTTTGATGCGTTTTTCATCCGGCGTTTCGGTACGCATTAGCGGAGCAACATTTAGCGCCACCTGGCGGGCCAGCGTACGGGCCAGCTCTTCGAGCTGCGGATTACGCTGCTGCTGGTGACTTTGACTAAACCAGGATGCGCCCTGCATCAGGGCGACGAGCAGCGCAAGACAGAACAATACAATCACTGCACGATGAAGTCGGAATTTCAGTTTTGCGCGAGCCATATTCCACCTGCTGAAAATTTGAGACTTAATGTTGCCAGAAGCGCTGGTTACAGGGTAGCCTCATGCGTTATTTTCCCCTGATGATTCCGACCCGAACGATTTTACAGGAGCTTTAATGCCTAACATAACCTGGTGCGATCTACCTGAAGATGTTTCTCTGTGGCCAGGTCTGCCTCTCTCTTTAAGTGGCGATGAAGTCATGCCGCTGGACTACCACGCGGGCCGCAGTGGCTGGCTGCTGTACGGTCGTGGTCTGGATAAACAACGTTTAACGCAATACCAGAGCAAACTGGGTGCAGCGATGGTGATTGTTGCTGCCTGGTGCGTCGAGGATTATCAGGTGATTCGCCTGGCGGGTTCGTTAACGCCGCGCGCGGCAAAACTGGCGCATGATGCCAAACTGGATGTTGCCCCGTTAGGCAAAATTCCGCATCTGCGCACACCGGGTTTACTGGTGATGGACATGGACTCAACGGCAATCCAGATCGAATGCATTGATGAAATTGCTAAACTGGCTGGAACCGGTGAGATGGTTGCGGAAGTCACGGAACGCGCAATGCGCGGCGAACTGGACTTTACCGCCAGCCTGCGTAGTCGCGTGGCGACGCTGAAGGGTGCTGATGCCAATATTCTGCACCAGGTGCGCGAAACGCTACCGCTGATGCCAGGCCTGACACAGCTGGTGTTAAAACTGGAGACGCTCGGCTGGAAAGTGGCTATTGCCTCTGGCGGCTTTACCTTCTTTGCCGATTACCTGCGTAATAAACTGCGTCTGACGGCGGCTGTGGCAAACGAGCTGGAGATCATGGACGGTAAATTTACCGGCAACGTGATCGGCGATATCGTCGATGCCCAGTACAAAGCCAATACCCTGACCCGCCTGGCACAAGAATATGAGATCCCGATGGCGCAGACGGTGGCGATCGGCGACGGTGCTAACGATCTGCCGATGATCAAAACGGCCGGGCTGGGTATTGCGTATCATGCTAAACCGAAAGTGAATGAAAAGACGGAGATTACTATCCGCCACGCTGACCTGATGGGCGTGTTCTGCATTCTCTCCGGCAGCATGAACCAGAAATGATTAAATTGCCTGATGGCAGGGTGTCCGTAGGCCGGATAAGCGCCTGCTCCATCCGGCAAAAGCGTTAACGAAAGAGGTAAAACGTGGCCAAAGCTCCAAAACGCGCCTTTGTTTGTAATGAATGCGGGGCCGATTACCCGCGCTGGCAGGGGCAATGCAGCGCCTGTCAGGCCTGGAATACCATTACCGAGGTGCGCCTTGCCGCATCGCCAACGGTGGCGCGTAACGAGCGGCTCAGTGGCTATGCCGGGAATGCGGGCGTGGCAAAAGTGCAGAAGCTGTCTGACATCAGCCTTGAAGAACTGCCGCGTTTTTCCACTGGATTTAAAGAATTTGACCGCGTGCTGGGCGGCGGTGTGGTACCCGGCAGCGCTATTCTGATTGGCGGTAACCCCGGCGCGGGGAAATCAACGCTGCTGCTGCAAACGCTGTGCAAGCTCGCTGAGCAGATGAAAACTCTGTACGTCACCGGTGAAGAGTCACTGCAGCAGGTGGCGATGCGTGCGCACCGGCTCGGTTTGCCGACAGCGAATCTGAATATGCTGTCGGAAACCAGTATCGAACAAATTTGCCTGATTGCCGAAGAAGAACAGCCGAAGCTGATGGTGATCGACTCCATTCAGGTAATGCACATGGCGGATATTCAGTCTTCGCCGGGCAGCGTGGCGCAGGTGCGTGAAACGGCGGCTTACCTGACGCGCTTTGCCAAAACGCGCGGCGTGGCGATTGTGATGGTCGGCCACGTCACCAAAGACGGCTCGCTGGCCGGGCCGAAGGTGCTCGAACACTGTATTGACTGTTCGGTACTGCTCGACGGTGACGCCGATTCCCGTTTCCGTACTCTGCGTAGCCATAAAAACCGCTTTGGCGCGGTGAACGAACTGGGCGTCTTTGCCATGACCGAACAGGGCCTGCGTGAAGTCAGCAACCCTTCCGCTATCTTCTTAAGCCGTGGCGACGAGGTCACCTCCGGCAGTTCGGTGATGGTGGTCTGGGAAGGTACGCGCCCGCTGCTGGTAGAGATTCAGGCGCTGGTCGATCACTCAATGATGGCGAACCCGCGTCGCGTGGCGGTCGGTCTGGAACAGAACCGTCTGGCGATTCTGCTGGCGGTGCTGCATCGTCACGGTGGCTTGCAGATGGCGGATCAGGACGTGTTTGTTAACGTAGTCGGCGGCGTAAAAGTCACTGAAACCAGCGCCGACCTGGCGTTGCTGCTGGCAATGGTCTCCAGCCTGCGTGACAGACCGCTGCCACAGGATTTAGTGGTCTTTGGCGAAGTGGGGTTGGCGGGCGAAATCCGTCCGGTACCCAGCGGACAGGAGCGTATTTCGGAAGCGGCGAAGCACGGCTTTCGCCGGGCGATTGTCCCTGCCGCTAACGTACCGAAAAAAGTACCGGAAGGCATGCAGGTCTTTGGCGTTAAGAAGCTTGCGGATGCGTTAAGCGTGTTTGACGACCTATAATCAAATACCCGTACATACTGATTTTGTAGGCCTGATAAGCGAAGCGCCATCAGGCAGTGTTACGCGATTTTTCCAGCAGGAGGCTCTTGTGTCATTTGAATATCTGAAAACCGCCATAAAGCAAAAGGGCTGTACCCTGCAACAGGTGGCGGATGCCAGTGGCATGACCAAGGGATACCTAAGCCAACTGCTGAATGCCAAAATCAAAAGCCCCAGCGCGCAGAAGCTGGAGGCGTTGCACCGCTTTCTCGGTCTGGAGTTTCCGCGCCAGCAGAAAAATATCGGTGTGGTATTCGGCAAGTTTTATCCGCTGCACACCGGCCATATCTATCTTATCCAGCGCGCCTGTAGTCAGGTCGATGAACTGCATATCATCATGGGTTATGACGACACGCGCGATCGCAGCCTGTTTGAAGACAGTGCCATGTCGCAACAGCCTACGGTGCCCGATCGTTTACGCTGGCTGCTGCAAACCTTTAAGTATCAGAAAAATATCCGTATTCATGCCTTCAACGAAGAAGGCATGGAGCCGTATCCGCACGGCTGGGACGTGTGGAGCAACGGGATCAAAACGTTTATGCAGGAGAAAGGGATCCAGCCAAACTGGATCTACACCTCTGAAGAATCAGATGCCCCGCAGTATCTCGAACATCTGGGGATCGAAACCGTGCTGGTGGATCCTAAGCGGACGTTCATGAGCATCAGCGGCGGGCAAATCCGTGAAAACCCGTTTCGCTACTGGGAGTATATTCCGACCGAAGTGAAGCCGTTTTTCGTGCGCACCGTGGCGATCCTCGGCGGGGAGTCGAGCGGTAAATCGACGCTGGTGAACAAGCTCGCCAATATTTTTAATACCACCAGTGCGTGGGAATACGGGCGTGATTATGTCTTCTCCCATTTGGGCGGCGATGAGATGGCGTTGCAGTATTCTGACTACGATAAAATCGCCTTAGGACAAGCGCAATACATTGATTTTGCTGTTAAATACGCCAATAAAGTGGCGTTCATCGACACCGATTTCGTGACCACTCAGGCCTTCTGTAAAAAGTATGAAGGGCGTGAACACCCGTTTGTGCAAGCGCTTATTGATGAGTATCGCTTTGACCTGGTGATCCTGCTGGAAAACAACACCCCGTGGGTGGCGGATGGCTTACGCAGCCTTGGAAGCTCAGTTGACAGAAAAGCGTTTCAGACGCTGCTGGTCGAGATGCTGCAGGAAAACAATATCAATTTTGTGCACGTTCAGGAGCCTGACTACGACGGCCGCTTCCTGCGCTGTGTGGAGCTGGTGAAAGAGTTGATGGGCGAGCAGAGGTAGGTTTTAATGCCGGATGCGCTGCGCTTATCCGGCCTACAAGTCGCACTAACCTCGTAGACAGGATGGCGCTGCGCTTATCCGGCCTACAAGTCGCACTAACCTCATAGACAGGATGGCGCTGCGCTTATCCGGCCTACAAGTCGCACTAACATCATAGACAGGATGGCGCTGCGCTTATTCGACCTACAAGTCACACTAACCTCGTAGGCCGGATAAGGCGTAACGCCGCCATCCGGCACTTAACGCTAATTACTTAGAAATACGCTTGTACTTAATACGTTTCGGCTCCAGCGCATCGGCGCCCAGCGTACGTTTCTTGTACTCTTCGTATTCGGTAAAGTTACCTTCGAAGAACTCAACCTTACCTTCATCCTGGTAATCCAGAATGTGGGTGGCGATACGGTCGAGGAACCAACGGTCGTGCGAGATAACCATCGCGCAGCCCGGGAATTCCAGCAGGGCGTTTTCCAGCGCGCGCAGGGTTTCGATATCCAGGTCGTTGGTTGGTTCATCGAGCAGCAGCATGTTGCCGCCAACCTGCAGCAGCTTCGCCAGGTGCAGACGACCACGCTCACCACCGGACAGCTCGCCGACGCGTTTGCCCTGATCCACACCTTTGAAGTTGAAGCGGCCCACGTAGGCACGGCTTGGCATCTCGGTGTTGCCGATTCGCATGATATCCAGCCCGCCGGAAACTTCTTCCCACACGGTTTTGCTGTTGTCCATGGCGTCACGGAACTGGTCAACGGAGGCCAGTTTGACGGTTTCACCCAGCGTGATGGTGCCGCTGTCAGGCTGTTCCTGACCGGACATCATACGGAACAGGGTAGATTTACCCGCGCCGTTCGGACCGATGATGCCGACAATTGCGCCTTTCGGTACGGAGAAACTCAGATCGTCGATCAGAACGCGATCGCCGTAGGATTTACGCAGATTGGTGACTTCAACGACTTTATCGCCCAGACGTGCCCCAGGTGGAATAAACAGTTCGTTGGTTTCGTTACGTTTCTGGTATTCGGTGTTGTTCAGCTCTTCAAAGCGTGCCAGACGGGCTTTACCCTTAGACTGACGACCTTTAGCGCCCTGACGCACCCACTCCAGCTCTTTCTCAATGGATTTACGGCGAGCCGCTTCCTGAGAAGCTTCCTGGGCCAGACGCTGATCTTTCTGTTCCAGCCAGGAAGAGTAGTTACCTTCCCACGGAATACCTTCACCACGGTCCAGCTCCAGGATCCAGCCCGCAACGTTGTCGAGGAAGTAACGGTCGTGGGTAATCGCCACTACGGTGCCTTCGAAGTCGTGCAGGAAGCGTTCCAGCCACGCGACGGATTCCGCATCCAGGTGGTTGGTCGGTTCGTCGAGCAGCAGCATGTCTGGTTTTTCCAGCAACAGGCGGCACAGCGCAACGCGGCGGCGTTCACCACCGGAGAGATTCTCAATTTTAGCGTCCCAGTCCGGCAGACGCAGGGCGTCAGCGGCACGCTCAAGCTGCACGTTCAGGTTATGGCCGTCGTGCGCCTGGATAATTTCTTCAAACTTGCCCTGTTGTGCGGCCAGTTTATCGAAGTCGGCGTCCGGCTCGGCGTACTTGGCGTAAACTTCATCCAGACCTTTCAGTGCACTAACCACTTCGGCAACCGCTTCTTCAACGGATTCACGAACGGTATGTTCTGGGTTCAGTTTTGGTTCCTGCGGCAGGTAACCGATTTTAATGCCTGGCTGTGGGCGAGCTTCACCTTCGATATCGGTATCAATACCGGCCATGATGCGCAGCAGGGTAGATTTACCCGCACCGTTCAGACCGAGAACACCGATTTTGGCGCCAGGGAAGAAGCTCAGTGAGATGTTTTTAAGAATATGACGTTTCGGCGGAACGACTTTGCCGACACGATGCATGGTATAAACGAATTGAGCCACGTGGACTTCGCCTCTTTTATAGTGATGAATAGAGTTTTCAAAGGCGAAGTGTAGCCTTTTTCATTGCTCAATCCCAGCCAGCAGATCTCACTCGCAACAAAAGTAAAAAAGTGTCCGTGACGTGGCGCATTCTGCAATGTCTGGTTAGCATGAATTAATTAAGCGGCATGATGCTGCACAGACGTAACATGAGAAGAGGAAGAGCTTGTGGACAAAGCCAATCAATTTACCTGGCGCCTGCTGGCAGCCAGCGTATGTCTGCTGACGGTCAGTCAGGTGGCGCGAGCCGACTCCCTGGATGAGCAGCGCAATCGTTATGCGCAAATCAAGCAAGCCTGGGACAACCGACAGATGGATGTCGTAGAGCAGATGATGCCCGGCCTGAAGAACTATCCTCTGTACCCGTATCTGGAATATCGTCAGATCACTGACGATCTGATGAATCAGCCCACCATTACCGTTACCAATTTTGTGCGTGCCAATCCGACACTGCCCCCTGCGCGTACGCTGCAATCGCGTTTCGTGAATGAACTGGCGCGCCGCGAAGACTGGCGTGGACTGCTGGCGTTCAGCCCGGAAAAACCGGGTACCACGGAAGCGCAATGTAACTATTACTTCGCGAAATGGAGTACCGGGCAAACCGAAGAAGCCTGGCAGGGCGCGAAAGAGCTATGGTTGACCGGGAAAAGTCAGCCGAACGCCTGTGACAAATTATTTGGCGTATGGCGCGCCTCAGGCACTCAGGATCCGCTGGCGTATCTGGAGCGTATTCGTCTGGCGATGAAAGCCGGGAATACCGGTCTGGTGACGGCGCTGGCCGGACAGATGCCCGCGCAATACCAAACCATTGCCTCTGCGATCATCTCGCTGGCCAACGATCCGAATTCGGTGATGACTTTTGCTCGCACCACTGGTGCCACGGATTTCACCCGACAGATGGCGGCGGTCGCCTTTGCCAGCGTGGCGCGTCAGGATGTGGAAAACGCCCGCCTGATGATCCCGTCCCTGGTACAGGCGCAACAGCTTAATGACGAGCAAACCCAGGAGCTACGCGATATTGTTGCCTGGCGTCTGATGGGCAATGACGTCACCGACGAGCAGGCCAAATGGCGTGATGATGCGATTATGCGCTCCAATTCCACCTCGCTTGTGGAGCGTCGCGTGCGCATGGCGCTGGGAACCGGCGATCGTCGTGGCCTGAATACGTGGCTGGCACGTCTGCCAATGGAAGCAAAAGAAAAAGACGAGTGGCGCTACTGGCAGGCTGATCTGCTGCTGGAGCGCGGACGTGATGCGGAAGCCAAAGAGATCCTGCACCAGCTTATGCAGCAGCGTGGTTTCTATCCGATGGTGGCGGCACAGCGCCTGGGCGAAGAGTATGAGTTGAAAGTGGATAAAGCCCCAGCCAACGTTGACTCTGCGTTAACTCAGGGCCCGGAAATGGCGCGCGTACGCGAGCTGATGTACTGGAACATGGACAATACCGCACGCAGTGAATGGGCGAATCTGGTCACCAGCCGCACCAAGTCTGAGCAGGCTCAACTGGCGCGTTACGCGTTCAATAATCACTGGTGGGATCTGAGCGTGCAGGCGACGATCGCCGGTAAGCTGTGGGATCATCTGGAAGAGCGCTTCCCATTGGCCTATAAAGATCTGTTTACCCGTTACACCAGCGGCAAGGATATTCAGCCAAGTTATGCGATGGCGATAGCGCGTCAGGAAAGCGCCTGGAACCCGAAAGTGAAATCACCGGTCGGCGCCAGCGGGCTGATGCAGATTATGCCGGGCACGGCGACGCATACGGTGAAAATGTTCTCGATTCCAGGTTACAGCAGTCCAAGCCAGCTACTGGATCCTGATACCAACATCAACATTGGTACCAGCTATTTGCAGTACGTATATCAGCAATTCGGCAATAACCGCATCTTTGCGTCGGCAGCCTATAACGCCGGTCCGGGACGCGTTCGCACCTGGCTTGGCAATAGCGCTGGCCGCATTGATGCTGTGGCGTTTGTCGAAAGTATTCCATTCTCAGAGACGCGTGGTTACGTGAAGAATGTGCTGGCTTATGATGCGTACTATCGCTATTTCCTCGGCGATAAACCGGAGTTGATGAGCGACGCAGAATGGCAACGTCGTTACTGATCGTGTCGATTGTGTTATGCTATCGTACTCGTTAAAGAGTACAAAAGGGGGAAGCAAGCACGCTTCCCCCGCAACGATGGCGATATCTTATGACTCAGCAATCACCCTATTCAGCAGAGATGGCAGAACAACGTCACCAGGAGTGGTTACGTTTTGTCGATCTACTTAAACACGCCTACGAACAAGATTTACACCTGCCACTGCTCAATTTGATGTTAACGCCGGATGAGCGTGAAGCGTTGGGCACGCGTGTGCGTATTATTGAAGAGCTGCTGCGCGGCGAGATGAGCCAGCGTGAGCTTAAAAACGAGCTCGGGGCGGGGATTGCCACTATTACGCGGGGGTCGAACAGCCTCAAATCCGCACCGGTGGATTTGCGTCAGTGGCTGGAGCAGGTGTTGCTCGGGAAAAATTGATCCGCCGGATGCGGCTTTGCCTTATCCGGCCTACGATTGAACATCCGGCACAATGCTATAAATACACCGCGTTATGAAACGGGCTGAGCGCCAGAATCACCGCCTGGTGATAGACGCTTGAGCGCGTCAGCTTGCCCGCGGTAAAAACGCCGATTGCGCCTTCTTTACGGCCAATTTCATCAATACCCGTATAGTCCGACATCACCGGGCCGAGTGCTTCACCTTTGCGGACTCTGTCGAGAATGACAGTCGGCAATGGCAGCGTGGCTGAACGGGCTTCACCGCGCTGAATGCCGTTATCAATCACCACCCAACTAAAGGTGGCATCGTCGTCAATTCCTGCTTCAATGGCGACCCAGAAATCAGCCTGCGGGTGCAGGCGGCGAGCGTTATCAACGCGATTTCGTGCGCCAGTGCGCGTTTCCTGGTTTCCGAAAGGTTGTTCCGGCACGCCACTCTCGACGGCGACGGGTTCAATATGGCAGGATCCTTCCCCGAAAATCTCTTCAAATGCCCGCAGAATTGCCTGAATTTTGGCAGGATTGGTGGTCGCAGAGATAACCTTGTGCATAATTAAGCTCAGTTTGAAAATTCATCGCAGAGTCTACTCAAAGTATGACGAGTATATAACGGAAAAAAAGCATGTTACAGGTATACCTTGTTCGCCATGGCGAAACGCAGTGGAACGCCGAGCGACGTATTCAAGGCCAGTCAGACAGCCCACTAACCGCTAAAGGTGAACAACAAGCCATGCAGGTGGGAGAACGCGCCCGCTCGTTTGGTATTACGCATGTCATCAGTAGCGATCTTGGTCGTACACGACGCACCGCAGAAATCATCGCCCAGGCCTGCGGCTGTGATATCACCTATGATTCTCGTCTGCGTGAGCTGAATATGGGGGTGCTGGAAAAACGTCACATCGATACGCTGACGCCAGAGGAAGAGGGCTGGCGTCGCCAGTTGGTGAACGGCACGGTGGATGGTCGTATTCCGGAAGGGGAATCGATGCAGGAGCTGAGCGATCGCGTCAATGCGGCGCTGGCATCCTGTCTGGAGCTGCCGCCGGGAAGTCGTCCACTGCTGGTCAGCCACGGTATCGCGCTGGGTTGCCTGGTGAGCACAATTCTGGGATTACCGGCATGGGCTGAACGTCGCTTGCGTCTGCGCAACTGTTCAATTTCTCGCGTTGATTACCAGGAAAGCTTATGGCTGGCGCCGGGATGGGTCGTTGAAACGGCAGGGGACATCTCACATCTGGACGCCCCTGCGTTGGATGAACTACAGCGCTAGCGGCGAATCGGAATCAGGAATTCGCAGCGCAGGTTGATCGGGCGATCTCCCGCTTTGGCATCTTCTGCCGGGTAGTATCGCTCGATATCCTGTCCTTTACGGCGCGTCAGGTTCAGCATCGGCATGCATGTGCCGTAAACCGTCAGGATAAACTCTTGCACGCCGGTTCCCAGCCCTTCGTAGGTAAACATCACGTACTCGCCACCCTGTAACAGGATAGGCTGCGCCGACGGCACATAGCCATTGGCCTGTTCCGGCGTCAGTGCTGTGGTGTAAAACACTTCCTGTTCGTCGTCTTTTTCAATGCTCGGACGCGTTTCGTTAAGCCCGTACAGCACTGGCGGGATCGCCGGAGCCTGAGCAAGGAAGTCGCGCCAGAACTGAATACGCATTTCATGACGGAAATCTGAAATCTGTTCCAGCGAGCAGGAATAGCTTTGCGTGGTGCCGAGCAGTTGCGTATCTTCCAGGGTGACAAACTCGTGCGCAGGCATCGTAAATTCACCCAGTCGCATTGGCGGGCGAATACCGAATGCGCTCCATTCCGGTGAACGGCGATACAGCGCTGGTGTCTGCGAAAATTGTTTCTTGAATGCGCGAGTAAAAGTTTGTTGAGAGTCGAAGCGATATTGCAGCGCAATATCCAAAATTGGACGCGCAGTCAGGCGCAGCGCCACTGCGGATTTCGATAAACGACGGGCGCGGATATAGGCGCCAATAGCATGGCCCGTCACGTCCTTAAACATTCTCTGCAGGTGCCACTTGGAATAGCCCGCTTTTGCCGCCACATTGTCAAGCGACAAAGGCTGATCCAGATGACCTTCCAGCCAGATTAATAGGTCGCGAATAATGCCAGCCTGATCCATAAAATATCCTCATCCTTTCAACAACGAGTACCTGACGTCAGGTATGAGGATAATAGCATTTTTTGCTGTTTTAGCATTCAGTGTTTTTTTTGCTCATAAGTGCTTTTTTCGGACATACGAAAGCGTGATTATTGTAATCCTGTGATCTGTATACATTTTATCTTAGAATGTTTAATAATTACGCAGAACAACTTTTAAGAATGGTAACAATATGAAATATAAGAGCTTAGTCATTTCCTCAATTCTGCTGATGTTGGCGCAGGTCGCCCATGCGGAGCAGATTGGATCTGTCGATACGGTGTTCAAAATGTTTGGGCCGGATCATAAAATTGTGGTCGAAGCGTTTGACGATCCGGATGTTACCAATGTGACCTGTTACGTGAGTCGTGCGAAGACCGGCGGCATCAAAGGTGGACTGGGGCTGGCGGAAGATACCTCCGATGCCGCCATCTCTTGCCAGCAGGTTGGGCCGGTAGAACTGAGCGACAGAATCAAGAACGGTAAAGCTCAGGGCGAAGTGGTATTTAAGAAACGTACCTCGCTGGTGTTTAAATCTTTACAGGTCGTGCGTTTTTACGATGCGAAACGTAATGCGCTGGCCTATCTGGCCTATTCAGATAAAGTGGTCGATGGATCGCCCAAAAATGCCATTAGCGCGGTACCCATCATGCCGTGGCGGCAATAACAAGGAAGCACAATGCAACAGCCGTTGATCTGGTTGGTTGAGGATGAGCAGGGAATCGCTGATACGCTTATCTACATGCTGCAACAGGAAGGGTTTAGTGTAGAGGCGTTTGAGCGCGGATTTCCCGTGCTGGAGAAATCTCGCCAGCAATGCCCTGATGCCATCATTCTGGATGTCGGGCTACCGGATATCAGTGGTTTTGAACTGTGCCGACGTTTACTGGAACGCCACCCGGCGTTGCCGATCCTCTTTCTGACCGCGCGCAGCGATGAAGTGGATCGCCTGTTGGGGCTGGAAATTGGCGCAGATGACTATGTTGCCAAGCCTTTCTCGCCGCGTGAGGTGTGCGCTCGTGTGCGTACGCTGCTGCGGCGGGTGCAAAAATTCTCCACGCCTTCATCGACGACGCGCTGTGGGGATTTTGAACTTAATGAGCTGGCCGCGCAGATTACCTGGTTCGGCATGCCGTTGAACCTGACGCGCTATGAATTCCTGCTGCTGAAAACATTGCTGATGTCGCCGGGACGTATTTACTCTCGCCAGCAGCTGATGGATTTAGTCTGGGCAGACGCGCAGGATACCTTTGACAGAACGGTTGATACTCACATCAAAACGCTGCGTGCCAAGCTGCGGGCTATCAATCCGGAGCTTTCCCCCATCAATACACATCGCGGTATGGGATACAGCCTGAGGAATTGCTGATGCGCATTGGCATGCGTTTGCTGCTCGGCTATTTTCTGATTGTCGCGGTCGCCGCCTGGTTTGTTCTGTCGATCTTTGTGCAGGAAATTAAGCCAGGCGTTCGTCGGGCGACCGAAGGTACTCTAATTGATACCGCCACGCTGCTGGCTGCACTGGCGCGTGATGACGTGCTCTCTGACTCACCGGCTAACGGCAAGCTGGCGCAGGCATTTGCGCAGCTGCATAACCGCCCATTTAACGCCAACATCAGCGGCATTAACAAAGTGCGTAATGAATACCATGTCTACATGACGGACGCGCAGGGCAAGGTGTTGTTTGATTCAGCTAACCAGGCCGTCGGTCAGGACTACTCCCGCTGGAACGATGTGTGGTTAACGCTGCGTGGGCAGTATGGCGCCCGCAGCACGCCGCAAAACCCGAACGATCCGGAAAGCTCGGTGATGTACGTTGCCGCGCCGATCGTAGACGGTGGGCGTATTATCGGCGTGCTCAGTGTCGGCAAACCAAATGCGGCGATGGCACCGGTGATTAAACGCAGTGAACGGCGAATGCTGTGGGCCAGCGCCGTATTGCTGGGCATTGCCCTGGTGATTGGCTTCGGGATGGTATGGTGGATAAACCGATCCATTGCCCGGCTGGCGCGTTATGCCGACTCCGTTACCGAGAATCGCCCCGTCCCACTGCCTGATTTAGGCAGCCGCGAGTTACGCAAACTGGCGCAGGCGCTGGAAAGTATGCGTCTGAAGCTCGAAGGCAAGAACTACATTGAGCAATATGTCTACGCGTTAACGCATGAGCTGAAAAGTCCGCTGGCGGCCATTCGTGGCGCGGCAGAGATATTGCGCGAAGGCCCGCCGCCAAACGTGGTAGCGCGTTTTACCGATAATATTCTGACGCAAAATGCGCGCATGCAGGCGCTGGTCGAAACTTTGCTGCGCCAGGCGCGACTGGAGAATCGACAGGACATTACGTTGACGGCGGTGGAGGTAGATACGCTTTTTGCTCAGCTCAAAGAGGCGCGTAGCGTGCAGCTGGCGGCAAAAAACATTACGCTGACCATTCTGCCTTCATCGCTTAGCGTCGCTGCCGATCCCGCGTTACTGGAGCAGGCATTGGGGAACTTGCTCGACAACGCTATCGACTTCACGCCACAGGGCGGGACGATTACGTTGAGCGCGCATCAGCAGGAGGAGCTGGTCACATTGCAGGTTACCGACAGCGGTAGCGGGATCCCTGATTTTGCGTTGCCGCGTATTTTTGAGCGCTTCTACTCGCTGCCCCGCGAGAATGGACACAAGAGCAGCGGTTTGGGGCTGGCGTTTGTCAATGAAGTTGCACGACTGCATGAAGGTACGGTGACATTATCTAACCGACCAGAGGGCGGCGCCCAGGCCTCGTTTACGCTTCACCGTCACTTCACATAACTTCAAATTCTCCGCACATAGCTGTTCTACCTTGCTGATATTGCAAAGGAGAACGCTATGTTTAAATCACCCCTGTTTTGGAAAATCGTCACCTTAGGCGGCGCCATATTATTGCTGTTAATACCACTGACGATGGTCAGGCAGATAATCGTTGAGCGATCGGATTATCGCGATGAAGTCGAAGATGCTATCCGTCAGAGCACCAGCGGGCCGCAAAAGATGGTCGGGCCGCTGATAGCCATTCCGGTGACAGAGCTTTACACCTCGCTGGAGGATGGCAAAGAGATCCAGCGTAAGCGCAGCTATATCCATTTCTGGCTGCCGGAGTCGCTGGTGGTTGAGGGGAATCAGAACGTTGAAGCGCGTAAAATCGGTATTTACGAAGGCCAGGTCTGGCACAATGACCTCTCGGTGAAGGCTGAGTTTAACGCCGAACGCTTGCGCGATTTAAACCATCCCAATGTCAGCGTCGGCAAACCGTTTATCGTGGTTGGCGTGGGGGATGCGCGCGGGATTGGTGTGGTGCAAGCGCCGCAGGTCAATGGGGAATCGCTGGCCGTTGAGCCAGGGACGGGGCTGGATGGGGGAGCTCAAGGGATCCACATACCGCTACCTGACGCGAGCTGGGCGGAGCAAAACCTGAGCATGGTGCTGTCGTTGAATTTGAGCGGAACCGGAGATTTCTCCGTTGTTCCGGTTGGCCGTAACAGTGAAATGACTTTAACCAGCAACTGGCCGCATCCCAACTTTCTGGGGGATTTCCTCCCGGCGAAGCGCGAAATCAGCGAGTCAGGATTTAAGGCCCAGTGGCAAAGCAGCTGGTTCGCGAATAACCTCGGCGAACGCTTTGATGGCGAAAAGATTGGCTGGAAGGGAATGCCTGCATTTAGCGTTGCCGTCGCCACGCCAGCGGATCAGTATCAGTTAACGGACAGGGCTACCAAGTATGCCATCCTGCTGATTGTACTGACCTTTATGTCTTTCTTCGTGCTTGAAAGTATGACCAGCCTGCGTCTGCACCCGATGCAGTATCTGCTGGTGGGGCTATCGCTGGTGATGTTTTATCTGCTGCTGCTGGCATTGTCTGAGCACATTGGGTTTACGGCGGCGTGGATTACAGCAAGCCTGGTAGGCGCGTTAATGAACGGGGTGTATCTGCAGGCGATATTACAGAGTTGGCGGAACAGTATTTTATTCACCGTGGCGCTGCTGGGGTTGGATGGGGTGATGTGGGTGCTGCTACGTTCACAGGACAGCTCTTTACTGCTGGGAACCGGCGTGCTGTTGGTCGCGTTGTGTGGCGTGATGTTCCTGACGCGTCATCTTGACTGGCACTCGCTGGCACAGCCAAAACCAAAACCGACAGAAATTCCGGAGCCTCTGCCTGCGCAGAGTGACGAGTTTCGCTTATGGAAATAGGGCGGAGGGGAAATGAAAAACGGCGCATAATGCGCCGTTTTTTTACCTGTGAGGATTGAATTAATCCTGCAGGTCGCCGCAGAAACGGTAGCCTTCACCGTGAATGGTGGCGATGATTTCTGGCGTATCCGGCGTAGATTCGAAATGTTTACGAATGCGGCGGATAGTCACGTCAACGGTACGGTCATGCGGCTTCAGTTCGCGACCGGTCATTTTTTTCAGCAGTTCTGCGCGAGACTGGATTTTGCCCGGATTCTCACAGAAGTGAAGCATTGCACGGAATTCGCTGCGTGGCAGTTTATACTGCTCGCCGTCAGGACCAATCAGAGAGCGGCTGTTGATGTCCAGCTCCCAGCCGTTGAACTTGTAGCTTTCGACGCTACGGCGTTCTTCGCTGACAGTACCCAGGTTCATGGTACGGGACAGCAGGTTACGAGCACGGATAGTCAGTTCGCGCGGGTTAAACGGCTTGGTGATGTAATCGTCTGCGCCGATTTCGAGGCCGAGAATTTTATCGACTTCGTTATCACGGCCCGTCAGGAACATCAGCGCAACGTTAGCTTGTTCGCGAAGTTCGCGCGCTAACAGGAGGCCATTTTTCCCAGGCAGATTGATATCCATAATCACAAGGTTGATGTCATATTCAGAGAGAATCTGATGCATTTCCGCGCCATCTGTCGCTTCGAATACATCATAGCCTTCTGCTTCGAAAATGCTTTTCAACGTGTTGCGTGTTACTAACTCGTCTTCAACGATAAGAATGTGCGGGGTCTGCATGTTTGCTACCTAAATTGCCAACTAAATCGAAACAGGAAGTACAAAAGTCCCTGACCTGCCTGATGCATGCCGTAAATTAACATGATCGGCGTAACATGACTAAAGTACGTAATTGCGTTCTTGATGCACTTTCCATCAACGTCAACAACATCATTAGCTTGGTCGTGGGTAGTTTCCCTCTGGACCCGACAGTGTCAAAAACGGCTGTCATCCTAACCATTTTAACAGCAACATAACAGGCTAAGACATGCCGGACACCCAATAAAACTACGCTTCGTTGACATATATCAAGTTCAATTGTAGCACGTTAACAGTTTGATGAAATCAACGTATCCAAATGTTTGCTTTCATCACAAAATTGCAATATTACAACTAGTTGCACGAGCTAATTAATAAATGTAATGAATCCAACCAATGCGATCCATTTTAAAATAAATTATCATGGATAAACAGAGGGATATACAACTTTTGTTAACATAAAAAGCAATAGTACAGTTTGGAAATAGTTTAGCATTTTTTACCGGATGCGAAATCCTTTTTCAGTGACTTCTGTTAAAAAAATGTAAATTTGCGCTGCGTAATATGTTGACGTGCGTCACATTATTACTTGCAGACTGACCAAAAAGAGTATCGAAATGCGTTTAACAATTATTCTGGTTGCCCCTGCCAGAGCGGAAAATATTGGTGCGGCTGCCCGTGCGATGAAGACCATGGGATTCACTCAATTACGTATCGTTGACAGCGAGGCGCACCTGGAACCCGCCACGCGATGGGTCGCGCATGGATCGGGCGACATTATTGATAATATTAACGTTTTTCCAACGTTAGCCGATGCGCTTCACGACGTTGATTTTACCGTTGCGACCACCGCGCGTAGCCGGGCGAAGTTCCATTATTACGCCACCCCGGTCGAACTGGTTCCCCTGTTACAGGAGAAATCCACGTGGATGGAACATGCAGCGCTGGTGTTTGGTCGTGAAGATTCGGGGCTGACCAATGAAGAATTAGCGCTGGCAGATGTACTCACCGGTGTACCGATGGTCGCTGACTATCCTTCACTCAATTTGGGGCAGGCGGTGATGGTGTATTGCTATCAATTAGCAGGTTTAATACAACAACCGGCCAAAAACGTTGAGGTGACGGATGAGCTTCAGCTGCAGGCATTGCGCGCACGCGTTTTGCGTTTATTAGCCACGCTGAACGTTTCTGACGACATCAAGCTGACGGACTGGTTGCAACAGCGAATGGGCCTGTTAGGGCAGCGAGACACGGCAATGTTGCACCGTTTTTTACATGATATAGAAAAAAACATCACAAAATAAAATTTCGATCAGTTTTTGTTACGTGGTTTTTTATTCTGGCTTCAAGTGGGGGGAACATGCTGTTTTGGTTGAAAGTAAAAGGGCAAGCAGTCGCTCGTGAACAAGTTTCGGAATGTGATCAATTTAAAAATTTATTGACTTAGGTCAGCAGATACTTTAACCCTAAAAGAATACAGCACAGACAGATAATAATTACAGAGCACACAACATCATGAAACGCATCAGCATCACTATTACCACAACCATCACCATTACCACAGGTAACGGTGCGGGCTGACGCGTACAGGAAACACAAGAAAAAGCCCGCACCTAAACAGTGCGGGCTTTTTTTTCGACCAAAGGCAATGAGGTAAACCATGCGAGTGTTGAAGTTCGGCGGTACATCAGTGGCAAATGCAGAGCGCTTTCTGCGGGTTGCCGATATTCTGGAAAGCAATGCCAGACAGGGGCAGGTCGCGACCGTTCTCTCTGCCCCCGCAAAAATTACCAACCATCTGGTGGCAATGATTGAGAAGACCATCGGTGGTCAGGATGCTTTAGCTAATATCAGCGACGCCGAACGCATTTTCTCTGAACTGCTGGTGGGTCTGGCCGCCGCACAGCCGGGTTTCCCCCTGGCTCCGCTCAAAGCCTTTGTTGAACAAGAATTTGCCCAGATTAAGCACGTCCTGCACGGTATCAGCCTGCTGGGACAGTGCCCGGATAGTATCAATGCCGCGCTTATCTGCCGTGGTGAAAAAATGTCGATCGCCATCATGGCAGGCCTGCTGGAAGCGCGCGGGCACAACGTGACGGTCATTGACCCGGTGGAGAAATTGCTGGCAGTAGGCCATTACCTCGAATCTACCGTTGATATCGCCGAATCTACGCGCCGCATCGCCGCCAGCCGTATTCCTGCGGACCACATGATTCTGATGGCAGGGTTTACCGCTGGAAATGAAAAAGGTGAGTTAGTGGTGTTGGGGCGTAATGGCTCTGACTACTCTGCCGCCGTACTGGCCGCCTGTTTGCGTGCCGATTGTTGTGAAATCTGGACCGATGTCGACGGTGTATATACTTGCGATCCGCGTCAGGTACCCGACGCCCGACTGCTTAAGTCGATGTCTTATCAGGAAGCGATGGAGCTTTCTTACTTCGGCGCTAAAGTGCTGCACCCGCGCACCATTACCCCTATTGCCCAGTTCCAGATCCCGTGCCTGATTAAAAATACCGGCAATCCGCAAGCGCCCGGTACGCTGATCGGTGCCAGCAGTGATGACGATGATTTGCCGGTAAAAGGTATTTCTAACCTCAATAACATGGCGATGTTTAGCGTTTCTGGCCCTGGAATGAAAGGCATGGTGGGCATGGCGGCGCGCGTTTTTGCCGCAATGTCGCGTGCGGGCATCTCGGTAGTGCTGATCACCCAATCCTCTTCTGAATACAGCATCAGTTTCTGCGTCCCGCAGGGCGACTGCGCGCGTGCGCAACGCGCCATGCAGGATGAATTCTACCTCGAGCTGAAAGAAGGCCTGCTGGAGCCGTTGGCGGTGACTGAGCGTCTGGCCATCATCTCTGTTGTTGGCGATGGTATGCGCACCCTGCGCGGCATCTCGGCGAAGTTCTTTGCCGCGCTGGCTCGTGCGAACATCAATATTGTAGCGATCGCCCAGGGCTCGTCTGAGCGTTCTATTTCGGTGGTGGTGAATAACGATGACGCGACCACCGGCGTACGCGTGACCCATCAAATGCTGTTCAACACCGACCAGGTGATTGAAGTGTTTGTGATTGGCGTAGGCGGCGTGGGCGGTGCGCTGCTGGAGCAGCTTAAACGTCAGCAAACCTGGCTCAAAAAGAAGCATATCGATCTGCGCGTGTGTGGCGTGGCGAACTCGAAGGCCCTGCTGACCAACGTCCACGGTCTGAATCTGGAAAACTGGCAGTCGGAGCTGGAGAGCGCGAAAGAGCCTTTCAACCTTGGGCGCTTAATTCGTCTGGTGAAAGAATACCATCTGCTCAATCCGGTGATTGTCGACTGTACGTCAAGCCAGGCGGTAGCGGATCAATATGCCGACTTCTTGCGTGAAGGCTTCCACGTGGTTACGCCGAACAAAAAGGCCAACACGTCGTCGATGGATTACTATCATCAGCTGCGTTTTGCCGCCGCGAAGTCTCGTCGTAAATTCCTGTACGACACCAACGTGGGCGCGGGCTTGCCGGTTATTGAAAACCTGCAAAATCTGCTCAGCGCAGGTGATGAACTGCAACGTTTTTCAGGCATCCTTTCTGGCTCACTGTCGTTTATTTTCGGCAAGCTGGATGAAGGCATGAGCTTCTCGCAGGCCACCACCCTGGCGCGTGAGATGGGCTATACCGAACCCGATCCGCGTGACGATCTTTCCGGTACGGACGTGGCGCGTAAGCTGCTGATCCTGGCCCGTGAAACTGGTCGTGAGCTGGAGCTTTCTGACATTGTCATTGAGCCGGTCCTGCCAAAAGAGTTTGATGACTCCGGTGATGTTTCCGCGTTTATGGCGAAATTGTCGCAGCTGGATGACGTCTTTGCCGCGCGCGTGGCGAAAGCCCGTGATGAGGGAAAAGTATTGCGCTATGTTGGCAATATCGAAGAGGACGGCGTTTGTCGCGTGAAAATTGATGCAGTAGACGGCAACGATCCGCTGTTTAAAGTGAAAAACGGTGAAAACGCGCTGGCGTTCTATAGCCACTATTATCAGCCGTTACCGTTGGTTCTGCGCGGATATGGCGCAGGTAACAATGTGACGGCGGCGGGCGTCTTTGCCGACCTGCTACGCACCCTTTCATGGAAGTTAGGAGTCTGACATGGTGAGAGTTTATGCCCCGGCTTCCAGTGCCAATATGAGCGTCGGGTTTGATGTACTCGGTGCGGCGGTAACTCCGGTGGACGGTTCGCTGTTGGGTGATGTGGTGTCCGTTGAGGCGGCTGACCAGTTCAGCCTGAACAACCTTGGGCGCTTTGCCAACAAACTGCCGTCCGAGCCACGTGAAAATATTGTCTACCAGTGTTGGGAGCGATTCTGCCAGGAGCTGGGTAAAACCGTTCCGGTGGCGATGACGCTGGAAAAAAATATGCCGATTGGCTCCGGGTTAGGCTCCAGCGCCTGTTCCGTCGTGGCGGCGTTAGTCGCTATGAACGAACATTGCGGTAAGCCGCTCAACGATACGCGCCTGTTAGCGATAATGGGCGAACTTGAAGGGCGTATCTCCGGCAGTATTCATTACGATAACGTCGCCCCGTGCTTTTTGGGCGGTATGCAGTTAATGATTGAAGAAAACGGCATTATTAGCCAGCAGGTGCCAGGCTTTGATGAGTGGCTGTGGGTACTGGCGTATCCAGGGATTAAAGTGTCGACGGCAGAAGCGCGGGCGATTCTCCCAGCGCAGTATCGCCGTCAGGACTGTATCGCTCACGGGCGGCATCTGGCGGGATTCATCCATGCCTGCTATTCCCGTCAGCCTCTTCTGGCCGCGAAGCTGATGAAAGATGTCATTGCTGAGCCGTATCGTACCCGCTTGCTGCCAGGCTTTAGCCAGGCGCGTCAGGCGGTCGCAGAAATTGGCGCACTGGCCAGCGGTATATCTGGGTCTGGGCCGACGCTGTTCGCTTTGTGCGATAAGCCGGATACGGCACAGCGCGTAGCAGATTGGCTGGGTAAAAATTACCTGCAAAATCAGGAAGGCTTTGTTCATATTTGCCGGCTGGACACGGCGGGCGCACGGGTACTGGGATAATCAATGAAACTGTATAATCTGAAAGATCACAACGAACAGGTCAGCTTTGCACAGGCTGTTACGCAAGGACTAGGCAAGAATCAGGGATTGTTTTTTCCGCACGATCTACCGGAATTCAATCTGACAGAAGTGGATGAGATGCTGAACCAGGACTTCGTTAGCCGCAGCGCGAAGATCCTGTCCGCATTTATTGGTGATGAGATCCCTCAGGAAATTCTGGAAGAGCGCGTGCGTGCGGCATTTGCCTTTCCGGCTCCGGTTGCCCAGGTTGCCGCGGATGTCGGCTGTCTGGAACTGTTCCACGGCCCTACGCTTGCATTTAAAGACTTTGGCGGGCGCTTTATGGCGCAGATGCTGACGCACATCAGTGGCGACAAACCGGTAACGATTCTGACGGCGACCTCCGGAGACACCGGGGCGGCGGTTGCACATGCCTTTTATGGCCTGAAAAATGTGCGCGTGGTGATCCTCTACCCGAACGGCAAGATCAGCCCATTACAGGAAAAGCTGTTCTGTACGCTGGGGGGTAACATTGAAACTGTGGCGATTGATGGCGATTTTGATGCTTGCCAGGCGCTGGTGAAACAGGCGTTTGATGACGAAGAGCTGAAGGTGGCTCTGGGGCTGAACTCGGCTAACTCAATTAACATCAGCCGTCTGTTGGCGCAAATCTGTTACTACTTTGAGGCTGTGGCCCAACTGCCGCAAGAGGCGCGTAATCAACTGGTGATTTCCGTTCCCAGCGGTAACTTTGGCGATCTGACCGCCGGGCTGCTGGCGAAATCACTGGGCTTGCCGGTGAAGCGTTTTATCGCGGCGACTAACGTTAACGATACGGTTCCGCGTTTCCTTGCAGAAGGTGAGTGGGCGCCGAAAGCGACCCAGGCAACGTTGTCGAATGCGATGGATGTCAGCCAGCCGAACAACTGGCCGCGCGTGGAAGAACTGTTCCGCCGTAAAATCTGGCGTCTGAATGAGCTGGGTTATGCCGCTGTTGACGATGCGACGACTCAGGACACGATGCGTGAGTTACATGAGATAGGCTACACCTCAGAACCGCATGCGGCGGTGGCTTACCGAGCGCTGCGTGACCAACTGAATCCTGGCGAGTACGGCCTGTTCCTTGGTACTGCGCATCCGGCGAAGTTTAAAGAAAGCGTTGAAGAGATTCTTGACCTGACGCTGGCGTTGCCAAAAGAACTGGCGGAACGCGCGGACCTGCCGCTGCTTTCTCATCACCTGCCAGCTGATTTTGCTGAACTGCGCAAGCTGATGATGACCCGCGGTTAACGGTTGCGCCCGCTGGCGCTTTGCATAGCGGGCCGACAAAACCTGTAGGCCGGATAAGGCGTTAGCCGTCATCCGGCCTTTTTACTATTGCTCGTGGCGTTTAAACACCAGTTCTCCGTTTCCTGATGCTTCTTCATCAAAGAAGTAGCCTTCGCTGTTAAATGCGGTCAGCTGTTCCGGTTGCGTTAAGCGGTTCTCAATAATGTAGCGACTCATCAGGCCGCGCGCTTTTTTGGCATAGAAGCTGATGACTTTAAACTTGCCGTTCTTCTCGTCGAGGAAGACCGGTTTGATAAGCTCAGCGTTGAGTTTTTTCGGCTTCACGGATTTAAAATACTCATCCGAGGCGAGGTTGATCACCACGCTGTCGCCTTGCGCTTCCAGCGCTTCGTTAAGTTTATCGGTGATGGTATCTCCCCAGAACTGGTAGAGATCTTTACCCTTCGCATTGGCCAGACGAATGCCCATCTCCAGACGGTAAGGCTGCATCAAATCCAGCGGACGCAAAACGCCGTACAACCCGGACAGCATCCGTAAATGCTGTTGAGCGAAGTCGAAATCCGCCTCGCTGAAGGTTTCAGCCTGCAACCCTGTATAGACGTCGCCTTTAAACGCCAGAATGGCCTGACGTGCATTGTCCGGTGTGAAGTCAGGCTGCCAGTCATGGAAACGGGTGGCGTTCAGATCCGCCAGCTTGTCGCTAATCCCCATCAGCTTGCCAATCTGCGGTGCAGAGAGCTGGCGTGCCACGTGAATAAGCTGCTGAGAGTGATCCAGCAACTCGGGCAGCGTATGACGTGTCGTTGCCAGCGGGCTTTGGTAGTCGAGCGTTTTTGCAGGTGAAATCAGAATCAGCATATCCAGTCCTTGCAGGAAATTTACTGCGACTTTAGCAAAAAAAACGACTGAATTGATCGATGGTTGCGATTGCCGCGCTATTCGCGCGGCGTTTCATCCCAGCTATCGGGTGCAAGCTGTTGTCTGATATCAGGATAACGGCGCGGATCGAATTCCGGGCGCACCCCGAGTTTTCGCTGGCGCAGATAGTCGCTGGCGATGGTATGTACAACCGGAGAAAGCAGCAGAATCGCCGTCAGGTTAGTAATGGCCATACAGGCCATGATGATGTCGGCAAGTTGCCAGACCAGCGGAAAACTGATTAACGTACCGCCAATGACGGTGCAAACGGTGGCAATACGTAATAACCAGATAACCCGGATGTTGTCCAGTTTCAGGAAAATGAGGTTGTTTTCCGCATAAATGTAGTTGGCGACGATAGAGCTAAAGGCAAACAGAATCACTATTAAGGCAACGAATCCGGCCCCCCATTCACCCGTCAGCGAGACCATGGCTCGTTGCAGCAACTGGATGCCTTCCATTGGCACATAAGTGGTGCCATTACCCGCCAGTAAAATGATCATTGCGCTGGCCGTACAAAGAATTAGCGTATCGCCCAATACACCAATCATTTGCACAATGCCTTGTGCGGCAGGGTGTGGCGGCCAGGATGCTGCCGAGGCAGCTGCGTTCGGAGTTGAGCCCATTCCGGCTTCATTAGAGAACATACCGCGCTGAAAACCGCTGGCAATGGCCTGGCTTAGCGTATACCCGGCTGCACCGGCCGCGGCTTCCTGCCAGCCAAAGGCGCTTTTTATGATGGTCATGATAATGCCGGGGAGCTGTCCGAAATGCCAAAGGCAGATGACGAGGCTACAACCGATCCACAGCAGCGCCATCATCGGAACAAACCATTGCATCAGGCGGGCAACGCCTTTAATGCCGCCGACAATGACCAGTAATGACACTATCGCCAGTGCGATACCGGAGAAGAGGGGAGGAATGTCAAAAGCAAAGGTCAACGCACGAGAGACTGAGTTTGCCTGCACGCTGTTAAAAATCAGGCCATAGGCAATGAGTAAAAAGATGGCAAACAGCACGCCCATCCAGCGCATGCCCAATCCACGGGCCATATACCATGCAGGACCGCCGCGAAACTGTCCCTTGCTGTCGCGCTCTTTATACAGCTGGGCAAGGGAACATTCGGCGAATGAGGTTGCCATACCAATGACCGCCGAGACCCACATCCAGAAAATGGCTCCCGCGCCGCCGGCGGCGATCGCCAACGCCACACCCGCCAGATTTCCGCTACCGACGCGCGCGGCAAGACTGGTGCACAGAGCCTGAAAAGAAGTTAAACCGCCCGGCTGCGGGCTGATGCTGTTTTTAAGACTTTTGCCAAACTGGCGAATATAGCGGAACTGCACGAACCCTGTACGCCAGGTGAACCAACATCCTGCGCCAAGCAGGAGGTAGATCATCACCGATCCCCAGAGTATTTCATTAATAAATGAGAAAAAATCAGGCATTAACATCCCTCTTGTTGATGCCGGTAAGCGCGAATAATCCCGTGTAAGCGCTACCAATTATCGACCAGTATATACCTTATAAGGTGATTGATTGCGGGAGTTTACCATAACAATAGGTATATCCTTAATTGCGCATCACGAGCTGTGAGATGCGTAATCAGGGCTGAGCGGCGGGTCGGACAATCCAGGCGGTTGCGCTGAGAGTGCGTCGTGCTATCATCAGGGAAGATCGGTTACATCCCCCTAACAAGCTGTTTAAAGAGAATCGCTATCATGACGGACAAATTGACCTCCCTTCGTCAGTTCACCACAGTAGTGGCCGACACCGGAGACATCGCGGCAATGAAGCTGTATCAGCCTCAGGATGCCACAACTAACCCTTCTCTCATTCTTAACGCAGCGCAGATCCCAGAATACCGCAAGCTGATTGATGACGCTGTAGCCTGGGCTAAGCAGCAGAGCAACGACCGCGCACAGCAGATCGTCGACGCGACCGACAAACTGGCAGTAAATATCGGTCTGGAGATCCTGAAACTGGTTCCGGGTCGTATTTCTACTGAAGTTGACGCTCGTCTGTCCTACGACACCGACGCGTCCATCGCGAAAGCAAAACGTCTGATCAAAATGTACAACGATGCTGGCATCAGCAACGATCGCATTCTGATCAAACTGGCTTCAACCTGGCAGGGCATCCGTGCCGCTGAGCAGCTGGAAAAAGAAGGTATCAACTGTAACCTGACTCTGCTGTTCTCCTTCGCTCAGGCGCGCGCATGTGCAGAAGCTGGCGTATATCTGATTTCTCCGTTTGTTGGTCGTATTCTGGACTGGTACAAAGCCAACACTGACAAGAAAGAGTATGCACCGGCAGAAGATCCGGGTGTGGTTTCCGTAACGGAAATCTATGAGTACTACAAACAGCACGGTTACGAAACCGTGGTGATGGGTGCGAGCTTCCGTAACGTCGGCGAAATCATTGAGCTGGCAGGCTGCGATCGTCTGACTATTGCTCCGGCACTGCTGAAAGAACTGGCGGAAAGCGAAGGCACTATCGAACGTAAACTGTCCTTCTCTGGTGAAGTGAAAGCGCGTCCTGCACGCATCACCGAAGCTGAGTTCCTGTGGCAGCACAACCAGGATCCGATGGCTGTAGACAAACTGGCGGACGGTATCCGTAAGTTTGCTGTAGACCAGGGTAAACTGGAAAAAATGATCGGCGATCTGCTGTAATCATTAATGCGTGGCCCTGATATGGGTCACGCTACCTCTTCTGAAACCTGTCTGTCCTTCCCTTCGCAGTGTATCATTCTGTTTAACGAGACTGTTTAAACGGAATAATCATGAATACTTTACGCATTGGCCTGGTTTCCATTTCTGACCGTGCTTCCAGCGGCGTTTACCAGGATAAAGGTATCCCGGCCCTTGAAGAGTGGCTGGCATCTGCCCTTACCACCCCTTTTGAGCTGCAAACGCGACTGATCCCGGATGAACAGGCGATCATCGAACAGACCTTATGTGAGCTGGTGGATGAAATGAGCTGTCATCTGGTGCTGACTACCGGCGGAACGGGTCCGGCCCGCCGCGATGTAACGCCTGATGCCACGCTGGCCGTAGCCGACCGCCAGATGCCGGGCTTTGGCGAGCAGATGCGCCAGATAAGCCTGCACTTTGTGCCAACGGCTATTCTCTCCCGCCAGGTTGGTGTGATTCGCAAACAGGCGTTGATTCTGAATCTGCCAGGGCAGCCGAAATCGATCAAAGAAACGCTGGAAGGCGTGAAAGATGCCGACGGTAAGGTTATCGTGCCGGGTATTTTTGCAAGTGTACCGTATTGTATACAGTTACTGGATGGGCCGTATGTGGAAACCGCACCGACTGTTGTAGCATCTTTTCGTCCTAAAAGCGCAATCCGCGATACAAACGCCTGAAAGTAGCCCGATCGTGACATAAGTGCCAATGACAGTGGAGTATTGAATTGTTTACGATATAGTAATTTTTGCTTTACATATATCGACAGACAGATTCAATAACTCCACTGACTCATGGTTTGCTATGTCACAACACACTCGACCGCTGAATCGCCAGGATTATAAAACTCTTACGCTTGCTGCCCTCGGCGGTGCGCTTGAGTTTTATGATTTCATTATCTTCGTCTTCTTTGCCGCTGTTGTTGGCGAACTCTTCTTCCCGGCAGACATTCCTGAATGGCTACGTCAGGTGCAAACCTTCGGCATTTTTGCCGCCGGATATCTGGCGCGTCCGCTGGGGGGCATCATCATGGCGCACTTTGGCGATCTGGTCGGGCGTAAGAAAATGTTCACCCTGAGCATTTTGCTGATGGCGATACCGACGCTGGCGATTGGTCTTTTGCCTACCTACGCCTCAATGGGGATCCTCGCGCCTCTGCTGTTACTCCTGATGCGCATTTTGCAAGGTGCTGCCATCGGCGGAGAAGTGCCGGGCGCGTGGGTGTTCGTGGCAGAGCACGTACCGGAGCGCCGCATCGGCATTGCCTGTGGCACGCTGACCGCCGGGCTGACGGTGGGAATTCTGCTGGGATCGGTGGTTGCGACGCTGGTGAATACCAGTCTGACGCAGCAGGCGGTGCATGACTACGGCTGGCGTATCCCGTTCCTGCTGGGGGGCGTGTTTGGGCTGGTGGCGATGTACCTGCGTCGCTGGTTGCAGGAAACGCCTATCTTCCTCGAAATGCAGCAGCGTAAAGCGCTGGCGCAAGAGCTACCGGTGAAGTCGGTGGTGAGCAAACATAAAAAAGCGGTGGTTATTTCCATGCTGCTGACCTGGCTGTTATCGGCCGGGATTGTGGTGGTGATCCTGATGTCGCCAGTCTGGTTGCAGAAGCAGTATGGTTTTGCACCGGCGTTGACGTTACAAGCCAACAGTGTCGCGACCATTATGCTGTGCGTCGGCTGTCTGCTGGCCGGGTTTATTGTCGACCGGGTCGGCGCCAGCAAAACCTTTATTGTCGGCAGCCTGCTGCTGGCCTGTTCAAGCTGGTTTTTCTATCATCTGACCGGCAGCCATCCTCAGCATTTGTTTTTGCTATACGGGCTGGTAGGGTTGTGCGTTGGCGTGGTGGGGGCTGTGCCTTATGTGATGGTGCGGGCGTTTCCGGCGGAGGTCCGCTTTACCGGAATCTCCTTTTCTTACAACGTGTCGTACGCCATTTTTGGTGGTCTGACGCCAATCGCCGTGACGATGTTAATGAGCGTGTCGCCAATGGCTCCGGCCTGGTATGTGCTGGCGTTATCGCTGGTGGGGTTAGGTCTGGGGATTTGGCTGCGACAGGATATTTATCATCGCGATACAAGCGTGCAGGGAGAGTTACAGCGCTTGTAAGGAATATCCCCCCGTTCGGGGGGATAGCGTCAGATTAGTGCGCTTCACCGATCGGCAGGATGGTACGGCCAAACTGTTCGTTCAGCACTTCACCTATCGCCAGGTAAATGGCGCTTGCGCCACACACTAAGCCAATCCAGCCAGCAACGTGAATGATCGCTTCGTTACCTGCAATGTTGCCGACCGCCAGCAGTGCGAACAGCACTGTCAGGCTCAGGAAGACAAACTGCAACGCGCGGTTAGCTTTCAGCGTGCCGAAGAACATGAACAGTGTGAACACGCCCCACAGACCCAGGTATACGCCCAGGAACTGACCATTGGTTGCATCCGCCAGGCCCATTTTCGGCATGATCAGGATTGCAACCAGCGTCAGCCAGAACGAACCGTAGGAGGTAAAGGCGGTTAAACCGAAGGTGTTGCCTTTTTTATATTCCAGCAGACCGGCAAATATTTGCGCGATACCGCCGTAGAAAATGCCCATCGCCAGAATAATAACGTCAAAGGCGAAGAAACCCGCGTTGTGCAGGTTAAGCAGAATGGTGGTCATGCCAAAGCCCATCAGGCCCAGCGGTGCCGGATTAGCCAACTTAGTGTTGCCCATAATTCCTCAAAATCATCATTGATTGAATGGTGAAATAGTTTCCCCAAATAACGATCACTGTCTTCGGGGCGCGGCATGATAATCAGGGGAGAGGGCACTGTCTATGATCTAACGAAGGGAAAATGAATTATTTTCCCTGTGATGGACATCACGCTTACGCGTGGTTGATCATTTTGCTAAGACAGACGATTTGAAGTGCCGCCGGGATCTGAGAGATTTGGTGGACGATCTGGTGAGAAATACCCATCGCCAGATGGCGCTGCGTCATGGGCGCGGCAGTGGTTATTCCAGTTCAATGGCTTTCACATCAACCGCGTGTCTGCCCCGCATGTTTTCTATGGCTTCTGAATCAAAATGTGCGGAATTAATCGTCGCCAATAACTTTCAGCGTTGCCATGTCAGAGGAGTTTACTGACTGGCCTGAGAAGGTGATTTTAGACACGCAGCGTTTATTGTCGTTGTCGCTATTAATAGTGATCCAGTTGGTCGTTTGTCCCTCTTTAATGGATGACGGGACGTTCAGGCTTTGGCTGGAAGTGCGTACTGCTTTGAAGTAGACGGATGCGCCGTTAAGTTTAATATCGCCGCGATCGGCGGTGAGCTGAATGCGCTTCACTACCCGGCAAACGGGAATTCTCAGCGTGAGATCGTTGGTTGCGTTGCGGGGCATCGCAATCATACCCAGAACTTTATGATCGTTAGCGTGCGCGGCGCTGCTCAGCAGCAGGCCCATAAGCAGGCTGGTGGAAAGGGTTAACACGGATTTCATGGAATTTCTCTTTGACGGCTGTAAAAGTGTGTGACATCAGACCATCTTACCGCCGACGGGAAACCGTTTCATGGTCGTAATCTTTTCTTTTTATTACAATTTTCACATGAATGACCGTGCTGGTTTTGATTTGTTTTGTGAATTGATTTTGATTGGAAACTATTCGTTTTTTTGCCTTTCTGCCTTTTTACCTTAATTTTATCGCCACTGTGCTAAAAAAAATTTTCATGCCCCCCTTGATGACGTGGGTTACGACCCCATCTTGTAGACAACCGCAGTGGTGAGTCTGAAAAAAAACGATTCAGGGTAGTTGAAACCGCACGTTTCGCCCTTATTACAGATTCACAACCACATGATGACCGAATTTTTAGTGGAGACGTTTAGATGGGTAAAATTATTGGTATCGACCTGGGTACTACCAACTCTTGTGTAGCGATTATGGATGGCACTACTGCACGTGTGCTGGAGAACGCCGAGGGCGATCGCACCACGCCTTCTATCATTGCTTATACCCAGGATGGTGAAACTCTGGTTGGTCAGCCGGCTAAACGTCAGGCAGTGACAAACCCGCAAAACACCCTGTTTGCGATTAAACGCCTGATTGGCCGCCGCTTCCAGGACGAAGAAGTACAGCGTGATGAAGCCATCATGCCGTACAAAATCATCGGTGCTGACAACGGTGATGCATGGATTGACGTAAAAGGTCAGAAAATGGCACCGCCGCAGATTTCTGCTGAAGTGCTGAAAAAAATGAAGAAAACGGCTGAAGATTACCTGGGCGAACCGGTAACTGAAGCGGTTATCACCGTACCTGCATACTTCAACGATGCTCAGCGTCAGGCAACCAAAGATGCTGGCCGTATCGCAGGTCTGGAAGTAAAACGTATCATCAACGAACCGACCGCAGCGGCACTGGCTTACGGTCTGGATAAAGAAGTCGGCAACCGTACTATCGCGGTTTATGACCTCGGTGGTGGTACTTTCGATATCTCTATTATCGAAATCGACGAAGTTGACGGCGAAAAAACCTTCGAAGTTCTGGCAACCAACGGTGATACCCACCTGGGTGGTGAAGACTTCGACAGCCGTATGATCAACTACCTGGTTGACGAATTTAAGAAAGATCAGGGTATCGATCTGCGTAATGACCCGCTGGCGATGCAGCGTCTGAAAGAAGCCGCTGAGAAAGCGAAGATCGAACTGTCTTCCGCTCAGCAGACCGACGTGAACCTGCCGTACATTACTGCAGACGCGACTGGTCCGAAACACATGAACATCAAAGTGACCCGTGCGAAACTGGAAAGCCTGGTTGAAGACCTGGTTAACCGTTCTATCGAGCCGCTGAAAGTTGCTCTGCAGGATGCTGGTCTGTCTGTTTCCGACGTTCAGGACGTTATCCTGGTCGGTGGTCAGACTCGTATGCCGATGGTACAGAAGAAAGTTGCTGAGTTCTTCGGTAAAGAGCCGCGTAAAGACGTTAACCCGGACGAAGCTGTGGCAATCGGTGCTGCCGTTCAGGGTGGTGTATTGACCGGTGATGTGAAAGACGTGCTGCTGCTGGACGTTACCCCGCTGTCTCTGGGTATCGAAACCATGGGTGGCGTGATGACTCCACTGATCGCGAAAAACACCACTATCCCGACCAAGCACAGCCAGGTGTTCTCTACCGCTGAAGACAACCAGTCTGCGGTAACCATCCACGTGCTGCAGGGTGAACGTAAACGCGCCGCTGATAACAAAGATCTGGGTCAATTTAACCTGGATGGTATCAGCCCGGCTCCGCGCGGTATGCCGCAGATCGAAGTTACTTTTGACATCGATGCCGACGGTATCCTGCACGTTTCCGCGAAAGACAAAAACAGCGGTAAAGAGCAGAAGATCACCATCAAGGCTTCTTCTGGTCTGAACGAAGAAGAAATTCAGAAAATGGTTCGCGAAGCAGAAGCGAACGCAGAATCTGACCGTAAGTTTGAAGAGCTGGTTCAGACTCGTAACCAGGGTGACCATCTGCTGCACAGCACTCGTAAGCAGGTTGAAGAAGCAGGCGACAAACTGCCAGCTGACGACAAAACTGCCATCGAGTCTGCACTGACAGCGCTGGAAACTTCTCTGAAAGGCGAAGACAAAGCGGATATCGAAGCGAAAATGCAGGCGCTGGCACAGGTTTCCCAGAAACTGATGGAAATCGCTCAGCAGCAGCACGCACAGCAGCAGGCTGGTGCAGCAGGCGCTGATGCTTCTGCAAACAACGCGAAAGATGACGACGTTGTCGACGCCGAGTTTGAAGAAGTGAAAGACAAAAAATAATCGCCCTTTGAACGGGTAATTACTGGCACGGGCGAAGAGGTTTCCTCTCCGCCCGTGCACGCATGTTAGGGGCAGATAAAAAGAGATGGCTAAGCAAGACTATTACGAGATTTTAGGCGTTTCCAAGTCAGCGGAAGAGCGTGAAATCAAAAAGGCCTACAAGCGCCTGGCCATGAAATTTCACCCGGACCGCAACCAGGGTGATAAAGAGGCCGAAGCCAAGTTTAAAGAGATCAAAGAAGCGTACGAAATCCTGACCGATGCGCAAAAACGTGCGGCTTACGATCAGTACGGTCATGCTGCGTTTGAGCAAGGCGGCATGGGCGGCGGCGGCGGTTTTGGCGGCGGGGCTGACTTCAGCGATATCTTTGGTGACGTGTTTGGCGATATCTTTGGCGGCGGTCGTGGTCGTCAGCGCGCCTCACGTGGTGCTGATTTACGTTACAACATGGATCTCACTCTGGAAGAAGCCGTGCGTGGCGTCACCAAAGAGATCCGTATTCCGACTCTGGAAGAGTGTGACGTCTGCCACGGTAGCGGTGCGAAGGCAGGTACTCAGCCACAGACCTGTCCAACCTGTCACGGTTCTGGTCAGGTACAGATGCGTCAGGGCTTTTTTGCCGTACAGCAGACCTGTCCACACTGTCAGGGCCGCGGTACGCTGATCAAAGATCCGTGCAACAAATGCCACGGTCATGGTCGTGTTGAGAAAAGCAAAACGCTGTCCGTTAAGATCCCGGCAGGGGTTGATACCGGCGACCGCATTCGTTTAGCGGGCGAAGGTGAAGCCGGTGAACATGGTGCGCCAGCTGGTGATTTGTACGTTCAGGTGCAGGTAAAACAGCACCCAATTTTCGAACGTGAAGGCAATAACCTGTACTGCGAAGTACCGATTAACTTTGCGATGGCTGCGCTGGGCGGCGAGATTGAAGTCCCAACGCTGGACGGTCGCGTGAAGCTAAAAATTCCGGGCGAAACGCAAACTGGCAAACTTTTCCGCATGCGTGGAAAGGGCGTCAAGTCTGTACGCGGTGGCGCTCAGGGCGACCTGCTGTGCCGCGTGGTGGTTGAAACCCCAGTGGGCCTGAACGACAAGCAGAAGCAACTGCTCAAAGATCTGCAGGACAGCTTTGGCGGCCCGACCGGCGAACAAAACAGTCCGCGCTCCAAAAGTTTCTTCGACGGTGTGAAGAAGTTCTTTGACGATCTGACTCGCTAATTCGCAGTTTTATCTCGAATAAAAAGCCTGGGACTGAAAAGTCTCAGGCTTTTTTATTTCTGTTTTCCGCTCGGAAAATCTTTATCGACTTACTCTGTATAGATCGTAAAAACCGATTTATTCATCATGAATAATCTAATTTTAACGAGCTTTTTGAGGGTGTAAGATAGTATTTACGAAGTATTCACCCAATAGAGAGAATAAAAGTGAAACATCTGCATCGTTTTTTTAGTAGTGACGCCTCGGGGGGCATCATTCTGATCATCGCAGCCGTGGTCGCTATGCTGATGGCAAATATCGGGGTTACCAGTGGATGGTACCACGCCTTTTTGGAAACGCCCGTTCAACTGCGGGTTGGCGCGCTTGAGATCAACAAAAATATGCTGCTGTGGATCAACGACGCGTTGATGGCGGTGTTCTTCCTGTTGATTGGTCTGGAAGTAAAGCGCGAGTTAATGCAAGGTTCGCTGGCCAGTCTGCGTCAGGCGGCGTTCCCGATCATTGCTGCTATCGGGGGCATGATTGTCCCGGCGCTGCTGTACCTGGCATTCAACTATGCCGATCCCATCACCCGTGAAGGGTGGGCGATCCCGGCGGCAACGGATATTGCTTTTGCGTTAGGTGTGCTGGCGTTGTTGGGCAGTCGTGTACCACTGGCGTTGAAAATCTTCCTGATGGCGCTGGCGATTATTGATGACCTCGGTGCTATCGTAATCATCGCACTGTTCTATACCAGCGACCTCTCGCTGCTGTCGCTGGGCGTTGCCGCGTGCGCAATCCTTGTTTTGGCAGGATTGAATCTGTGCGGAGTGAGACGCACCGGTATTTATATTCTGGTCGGCGTGGTGCTGTGGACTGCCGTACTGAAGTCTGGCGTGCATGCAACGCTGGCGGGCGTGATCGTGGGCTTCTTCATTCCATTGAAGGAAAAACACGGGCGTTCACCGGCGAAGCGACTGGAGCATGTTCTGCATCCATGGGTGGCATACCTGATCCTGCCACTGTTTGCCTTCGCTAACGCAGGCGTTTCACTGCAGGGCGTCACTATTGATGGACTGACCTCGGTGTTACCGCTGGGGATCATTGCGGGTTTGTTGATCGGTAAGCCGTTGGGTATCAGTCTGTTTTGCTGGCTGGCGTTACGCCTCAAGGTGGCGCAATTGCCGGAAGGAACGAATTTCCAGCAGATTATGGCGGTCGGTATTCTTTGCGGTATTGGCTTTACGATGTCGATTTTTATTGCCAGCCTGGCGTTTGGCAACGTCGATCCTGAGCTGATTAACTGGGCAAAACTGGGGATCCTGATCGGCTCCTTGTTGTCGGCAGTGATAGGTTACTGCTGGTTACGTGCCCGGTTGAACGCATCAGCCTGACGGGATAACCCTTTCGTGACAATTTTCAGGGAGAGAGTATGTCTCATATAAATTACAACCATCTGTACTACTTTTGGCATGTCTATAAAGAAGGGTCAGTGGTTGGTGCAGCAGAAGCGCTTTATCTGACACCGCAGACCATTACCGGGCAGATTAAAGCGCTTGAGGAACGCTTACAGGGAAAATTGTTTAAGCGGAAGGGGCGTGGGCTGGAGCCCAGTGAGTTAGGCGAATTGGTTTTTCGTTACGCGGATAAGATGTTCACCTTAAGCCAGGAAATGCTGGATATCGTGAACTACCGCAAAGAGTCTAATTTGCTGTTCGATGTCGGCGTGGCGGATGCGCTATCGAAGCAGTTGGTCAGCAGCGTACTGGATGCCGCTGTGGTTGAAGATGAACAAATCCATCTGCGTTGTTTTGAGTCAACGCACGAGATGCTGTTGGATCAACTCAGCCAGCATAAGCTGGATATGATTATCTCCGACTGTCCGATTGATTCTACGCAGCAGGAAGGGTTGTTCTCAGTGCGGATAGGCGAATGCAGCGTAAGTTTTTGGTGCACCAAACCGCTGCCTGAAAAACCATTCCCGGCCTGCCTTGAGGAGCGTCGGTTGCTGATCCCAGGACGTCGTTCGATGCTCGGACGTAAGCTGCTGAACTGGATCAACTCACAAGGATTGAATGTTGAAATCCTCGGTGAGTTTGATGACGCTGCGCTGATGAAAGCGTTTGGGGCAACGCATAATGCTATTTTTGTTGCACCTACTTTGTATTCGCACAATTTCTATGCCGATGATTCTATTGTTGAAATTGGACGCGTAGAAAATGTGATGGAAGAGTATCACGCCATATTTGCGGAAAGAATGATCCAGCATCCGGCGGTGCAGCGTATTTGCAATGCGGACTACTCGGCATTGTTCAAGCCACAGTAGACATACTTACCGTAATACTTCCGGCTGCGGTACTCACCCGCAGCCGGTTTCATGCTATAGCCTCAATAAGCTACGATACTGCCCACCTTCGCGGATAAATACCGGAATTTTGTTCAATGGCGCGGCATAGTGCAACGTTTGCCCTCCCGAATAACTCTCGCCGGTCGTAAGATCCGTCCATGTTTCCCCTTCCGGTAGCCAGATATCACGTTCGCGCATACCTTCATGCATTACGGGGGCAATCAGCAGGTCAGGACCAAAACAGTACTGGTCGGTGATTGCCCAACTTGTTTCCTGTTCGGGGAAATCAAAAAACAGGGGGCGCATCACTGGCGTATTGTGCTTATGGGTTTCCTCCATCAGCGCTTTGATATAGGGCTTCAGTTTCTCTCGCAACGCCAGGCAACCCGTCAGTACGTCGCACACGTCCTCACCGTAGCTCCAGATTTCGTTCGGTGCACCGGTAGGACACTGGGCGATACCATCCCGGTACGGTTGTTCCGGTAAAATCTGCGGATCGCGGTTGCCGTGCAGACGCATCACCGGGCTAAATACGCCCCACTGGAACCAGCGGATCAGCAGTTCATGGAAATGTGGGTCGTGAATATTACCGCCATGAAAACCACCGATATCCGTCGTCCACCACGGTATCCCCGCGATTCCCATATTGAGTCCGGCGGCAAACTGGTTGCGTAGCGATCTAAACGAGGAGTGAATATCACCTGACCAGACCAGTGCGCCATACTTTTGACTGCCGGCCCAGGCGCAGCGTAGCAGGTTGATAACCTTGTCTTCACCATCGGCTTTCATGCCATCAAAAAAGGTTTTGGCGTACATTCGCGGGTAGATATTGCCCACTTCCAGTACCGGCCCGGCATGGTAGCGATAGTTGTCATAGTCATAAACGCTGAACTCAGGTTCGGCTTCGTCTAACCAGAATAGCTTCACGCCCTTATCATAATAGTTGCGTTTGGCTTTGCCCCAGACGTAGTCCCGCGCACCCGGATGGGTAGCATCAAAGAAAGTGGTGTTGCCGAGGAAATCCATATTGATCGGCAAGCCACGTTCCGTCTGTACCAGCCAGCCGTTTTCGCGCATCTCCCGATAGCTTTCGGTGCGGTTATCCACCGTCGGCCAGACGGAGACCATCAGCTCAATTCCCAGCGATTTCAGCTCGGCAATCATGGCATCAGGGTCGGGCCAGTCGCGCGCATCGAACATCCAGTCACCCTGATTCGGCCAGTGAAAGAAGTCGATAACGATCACCGAGATAGGCAGATTGCGGCGCTTATATTCGCGGGCAACCTCCAGCAGCTCTGCCTGCGTACGATAGCGGAGTTTGCACTGCCAGAAGCCCATGGCGTAGTCCGGCATCATCGGCGGTGTGCCGGTAGCCAGCGCATATGCCCGGCTAATTTCTGCCGGGGTATCGCCAGCCGTGATCCAGTAGTCCAGCTGTTCGCTGACCTGTGCTTCCCATTCGGTAACGTTGTGGGCAAAGGTTACGCGCCCGACTGCCGGGTTGTTCCATAAAAATCCGTAGCCCAGACTGGAGAGCATAAACGGTACTGAGGCCTGGGAGTTACGTTGCGCCAGCTCAAGAACGCATCCTTTGAGATCCAGGTTAGCCTGTTGATACTGCCCCATACCATAAATTTTTTCCCCTTCAGTGGCTTCGAAGCGGGCTTTAAGTGAATATTTTCCACCCTGAATAGGGCGGAATTCGCGCCCTTCAAGGTTGAGTGCGCTGACGTACTGGCCGTGAGAAGATTCATCCTCGCCAATTTCGCCCCGCAGGCGCCAGAACTCCTGCAACAGAGGTTTGTGTGGATGGCGGTAAAAGGTAACTTGTCCTTTTTGATTGACGATAGCGATAATTTTGCCGTTGGTCAGCGTCGCCTGGTGGTGTTCATAAACAATATGGCAGTGGCTTTCTGCGACTGGCTCAGTCAATGCCCAGTCTTCATTTCTCATTACCGGCAGATGACGGCCACTGCGTACGCGCAGGCTGTTCTCGCCCCAGGGTTCAATCCATAAATAGCGATCGTTTTGCTGCCAGACCAGGCGACGCGGGTCATGTTGCATAAATGGCATGGTGGTGCCTCCCATATTTCGAGGGTGAAGGTAAAGATCGTTTTTAGTTGATGGTTTCCAGATCGTGGCGAATCTTCTCTTCCATCGCTTCGTATTTACGAAAGAAAAGTAGTGGGATCGCTGCGAGCGCGAAGAGTAGGGCGGGTGCCCAGATAAAGGCCCAGGTAATTCCCTCCAGACCCGCAGCACTCTGGGCATGGTTGGGGACATAGCCAAAACTGTTCATGATCCAGGCAGCGAAAGCGGTACCGAGGCCACTACCCATCTTGATGCAGAAGGTGCTGCCGAAGGCGATAAGAATGCCGGTAGCCTTAATACCCGTCTTCCATGCGCCGAAATCGACGGCGAAGCCCAGCATGGCAAACGGCATTGAGCAGGCGATACCGCTGCCGATATTGCCGAGTACCCAGGCGGCGATGAGAAAAGGAATGTTGTTCGCTGCCAGCCACATCATGATGCCGCCAAGCGTGGCGACCAGCAGACCGCCTACCCATATCCACGTTTTAGCCAGGTATTTGCTAAAGAAGGGGATAGCGATGATAAACAGGATCTGAATTGTCGCCAGGCTGTTAATCAGCGGAACCAGATCTTTGCGGTCGAGGTTGTAGGTCAGATAGTAGACAATCGTTGTGGAGCGTTGTTGTAGGGCAATCCAGAAGATCAGGTTTGCCAGCACCATCAGGATCCATGGCCAGTTGCCTTTCATTGCCGCAAAACTCTTTTTCATCGGCAATTTAGGTTCTTGTTGAATTTTATCCGTATTCATTTCTCGGATATTTTTAAAGGCGAAAAGCGTTAGCGAACAGGATATTACGGCAAATATAATCGCCGTATAAATAAAACCCGCATGATCATTTCCGTTACCTAAAAAAGAAACTAACGGCAGTGCGGTCGCATTCATTAATAAAACCCCAATTTGCCCACCGGTCATTCGCCAGGAATTTAAAACCAGTCTTTCCTTAGGAGATAAGGTCATCAGGGGTAATATTGCACTGAGCGGTGTATTAAGTCCGGTAAATAGAATGCTGGCAATCATATAAGATATTGCTGCATAGATAGCTTTTCCGGTCATACTGATATCAGGAGACCAAAATGACAGGGCGCTGAATACGGCAAAAGGTAATGGCAACCATAAAAACCAGGGGCGGCATTTACCGTAACGCGAACGCGTTTTATCGATGATGATCCCCCATATGGGGGCGTCTATGCCATCGACAATACGTGCCAGCAGCAGGATGACGCCTGCTACGGCGAGGCTAATACCTGCAACGTCTGTGTAGAAATATAAAATGTAAGTTGAACCGAAACAATACAGCAGATTACCCGCCACATCCAAAGAGCCGTAGCTAATACGCTGTAGTAAAGATAATGATGTTGACCCGCATGACTGGGTATCCTCAATAACAGAACTCATAATAATAACTCCGATACTGGAACGATACGCCCAGAAAAACAGCTTCTACTTTCCAAGCAAGTTTTAAATATTATTTTTTATGTCGTTACTGAATTTAACCTCAGATTAAAATGAGTGAGTAAGGTGTACATGAAAAGTAGTTAACCCTACCGCAGCAATCAATTATCAAATCTTACATCAGGATTGCGTTTATTCGTTTTTGAATGAACGATGTTTCTATTTGCTAAGGTGGTCACAGTTTTTTTAATAATGAAATAAAAAAAGGAAAACAGTGAAAGAAAATAACTTTCACGTATTACGCGACGCGACTGAGGAAGGGATAGCTGAAAAAACAGGCTGGTCAGGAAGAGTGTGAACGAGCGAGAACAACATCAGTGGCTAAAGAGAAAAACGTCAGATAGCAGGCATAAAAAAACCCGCTTGCGCGGGTTTTTTCACAAAGCGACAACAAGCAGGCGATTAAGCCAGTTTGTTGATCTGTGCAGTCAGGTTTGCTTTATGACGTGCAGCTTTGTTTTTGTGGATCAGACCTTTAGCAGCCTGACGGTCCACGATTGGTTGCATTTCGTTAAATGCTTTCAGTGCAGTAGCTTTGTCGCCAGCTTCGATAGCTGCGTATACTTTCTTGATGAAAGTACGCATCATAGAGCGACGGCTAGCGTTGTGCTTGCGGGCCTTTTCAGACTGAACGGCGCGCTTCTTAGCTGATTTGATATTAGCCAAGGTCCAACTCCCAAATGTGTTCTATATGGACAATTCAAAGGCCGAGGAATATGCCCTTTTAGCCTTCTTTTGTCAATGGATTTGTGCAAATAAGCGCCGTTTAAATTGCAGCACTCGTTGCGTAGTGATGGCGCAGGATTCTACCAGCTTGCGTGCCGTGAATACAGCTTTTCCACGAGAAAAATTGCATTGGCGTGCCCGTGAAGGTCTGCAATTTGTTTCATAACAATGAAAACAATCCTCTTTCTGTTTCGTAGAAACAATCGCCGGTTAACGTTGACCGCGGTACAGGGTATACTTTCACGATTTTCACTGTTTTGAGCCAGACATGAAGCTGATACGAGGCATACATAATCTCAGTCAGGCCCCGCATGGGTGTGTGCTGACTATTGGTAATTTCGACGGCGTGCACCGTGGTCACCGTGCGTTGCTGCAGGGTTTACGGGAAGAAGGGCGCAAACGCAATTTACCGGTGATGGTGATGATTTTCGAGCCGCAGCCGCTGGAGCTGTTTGCGACCGACAAGTCACCTGCGCGCCTCACTCGCCTGCGCGAAAAACTGCGTTATCTGGCGGAATGCGGCGTGGACTACGTGCTGTGCGTGCGTTTTGACAGGCGCTTTGCGGCATTAACGGCGCAGACCTTCATCAGCGATCTGCTGGTTAAGCGCCTTGGTGTACAATTTCTTGCCGTTGGTGATGATTTCCGCTTTGGCGCTAGCCGTGCGGGCGATTTCTTGTTATTACAGGAAGCGGGCGCTGAGTATGGTTTTGATATCACCAGCACCCAAACCTTCTGCGAAGGCGGTGTGCGCATTAGCAGCACCGCGGTACGTCAGGCGCTGGCAGAAGATAACCTGCAACTGGCCGAAAGCCTGCTTGGGCATCCTTTTACTATCTCAGGACGTGTCGTTCACGGTGATGAATTAGGGCGCACCATCGGTTTTCCGACGGCAAACTTACCGCTGCGTCGCCAGGTTTCTCCGGTGAAAGGGGTTTATGCAGTTGAAGTGATGGGACTGGGCGATAAACCGTTGCCCGGCGTCGCCAACATCGGCACCCGCCCGACGGTAGCAGGCGTACGCCAACAGTTGGAAGTGCATCTATTGGACGTTGTAATGGACCTGTATGGTCGCCATATAGATGTAGTACTGCGTAAAAAAATACGCAGCGAACAGCGATTTGCCTCGCTGGATGAACTAAAAGCGCAGATTGCGCGTGATGAGTTGACTGCCCGTGAATTTTTTGGGCTAACAAAACCGGCTTAATGCCTATACGAGTTTTAAATACGGAACCGAGAATCTGATGAGTGACTATAAATCAACCCTGAATTTGCCGGAAACAGGGTTCCCGATGCGCGGCGATCTCGCCAAGCGCGAACCGGGAATGCTGGCGCGTTGGACTGATGATGACCTGTACGGCATCATTCGTGCGGCCAAAAAAGGCAAAAAAACCTTCATTCTGCATGATGGCCCTCCTTATGCGAATGGCAGCATTCATATTGGTCACTCGGTTAACAAGATTCTGAAAGACATTATCGTGAAGTCCAAAGGACTCACGGGTTATGACTCGCCTTACGTTCCGGGCTGGGACTGCCACGGTCTGCCGATCGAGCTGAAAGTAGAGCAGGAATACGGCAAACCGGGCGAGAAGTTTACCGCCGCTGAGTTCCGTGCCAAGTGCCGCGAATACGCAGCGACCCAGGTTGACGGTCAGCGTAAAGACTTTATCCGTCTTGGCGTACTGGGCGACTGGTCGCATCCGTACCTGACCATGGACTTCAAAACCGAAGCCAACATCATTCGTGCGCTGGGTAAAATCATCGGTAACGGTCACCTGCACAAAGGTGCGAAGCCGGTGCACTGGTGCGTTGACTGCCGTTCCGCGCTGGCGGAAGCGGAAGTTGAGTATTATGACAAAACCTCCCCGTCCATCGACGTGGCGTTCCACGCCGCCGATCAGGATGCGGTGAAAGCGAAATTTGGCGTTTCTGACGTCAACGGCCCGATCTCTCTGGTTATCTGGACCACTACCCCGTGGACGTTACCGGCGAACCGCGCAATCTCTCTGGCACCTGATTTTGACTATGCGCTGGTGCAGATTGACGGCCAGGCTGTGATTCTGGCGAAAGATCTGGTTGAAAGCGTCATGCAGCGTATTGGCGCGGCTGAATACACCATTCTCGGCACCGTTAAAGGCGCTGAGCTGGAACTGCTGCGCTTTACCCATCCGTTTATGGGCTTCGATGTACCGGCTATTCTTGGCGATCACGTTACGCTGGATGCGGGTACCGGTGCGGTTCATACCGCTGGCGGTCACGGTCCGGATGACTACGTCATCAGCCAGAAATACGGTCTGGAAATCGCTAACCCGGTTGGCCCGGACGGCGCATACCTGGCGGGTACCTATCCGGATCTGGACGGCGTGAACGTCTTTAAAGCCAACGACAAAATCGTTGCGCTGCTGAGCGAAAAAGGTGCGCTGCTGCACGTTGAGAAGATGCAGCACAGCTACCCATGCTGCTGGCGTCACAAGTCACCGATCATCTTCCGCGCGACCCCACAGTGGTTCGTCAGCATGGACCAGAAAGGCCTGCGTGCGCAGTCGCTGAAAGAGATCAAAGGCGTGCAGTGGATCCCGGACTGGGGCCAGGCGCGTATTGAATCGATGGTTGCCAACCGTCCTGACTGGTGTATCTCCCGTCAGCGTACGTGGGGTGTGCCGATGTCTCTGTTTGTTCACAAAGACACCGAAGAGCTGCATCCGCGCGCTATCGAACTGATGGAAGAAGTGGCTAAACGCGTTGAAGTTGACGGCATCCAGGCGTGGTGGGATCTCGATCCGAAAGATATCCTCGGTGACGAAGCTGACCAGTATGTCAAAGTCCCGGATACGCTGGACGTGTGGTTCGACTCTGGTTCAACCCACTCCTCCGTCGTGGACGTGCGTCCTGAGTTTGCAGGCCATGCGGCCGATATGTATCTGGAAGGCTCTGACCAGCACCGTGGCTGGTTCATGTCATCTCTGATGATCTCCACCGCCATGAAAGGCAAAGCACCTTATCGCCAGGTACTGACTCACGGTTTCACCGTTGATGGTCAGGGCCGTAAGATGTCCAAGTCTATCGGTAACACCGTTTCTCCGCAGGATGTGATGAACAAACTGGGCGCGGATATTCTGCGTCTGTGGGTGGCTTCAACCGACTATACCGGTGAAATGGCCGTTTCTGACGAAATTCTGAAACGTGCTGCCGACAGCTATCGTCGTATCCGTAACACCGCGCGCTTCCTGCTGGCGAACCTGAATGGGTTCGATCCGGTTAAAGACATGGTGAAACCGGAAGAGATGGTGGTGCTGGACAGGTGGGCGGTAGGTTGTGCGCAAGCGGCGCAGGACGAAATCCTGAAAGCCTATGAAGCCTATGACTTCCACGAAGTGGTACAGCGCCTGATGCGCTTCTGCTCCGTCGAAATGGGTTCGTTCTACCTCGACATCATCAAAGACCGTCAGTACACCGCGAAAGCGGATAGCGTGGCGCGTCGTAGCTGCCAGACAGCGCTGTTCCATATCGCTGAAGCGCTGGTTCGTTGGATGGCGCCGATCATGTCCTTCACCGCCGATGAAATCTGGGGCTACCTGCCGGGCGATCGTGAGAAGTATGTCTTTACCGGTGAATGGTACGAAGGTCTGTTTGGCTTAGGCGAAACCGAAGCGATGAACGATGCCTTCTGGGACGAGCTGTTGAAAGTGCGTGGTGAAGTGAACAAAGTCATCGAACAGGCGCGTGCGGATAAGAAAGTCGGTGGTTCTCTGGAGGCTGCAGTGACCCTGTACGCTGAACCTGAGCTGGCGGCGAAACTGACCGCGCTGGGCGAAGAGTTGCGTTTTGTACTGCTGACCTCTGGTGCGACGGTTGCGGATTATGCAGCGGCTCCTGCTGATGCTCAGCAGAGCGAACTGCTCAAAGGTCTGAAAATCGTACTGAGCAAAGCCGAAGGTGAGAAATGCCCGCGCTGCTGGCATTACACTACCGACGTCGGCCAGGTGGCGGAACATGCAGATATCTGCGGACGCTGTGTCAGCAACATCGCCGGTGATGGCGAACAACGTAAGTTTGCCTGATGAGTAAGCCTCTTTGTTCAACAGGACTACGCTGGCTGTGGCTGGTGGTAGTCGTGCTGATTATCGATTTAGGCAGCAAATACCTGATCCTCCAGAACTTTGCTCTGGGGGATACGGTGTCGCTGTTTCCGTCGCTTAATATGCACTACGCGCGTAACTATGGTGCGGCGTTTAGCTTCTTAGCCGACAGCGGCGGCTGGCAACGTTGGTTCTTTGCCGGAATCGCCATCGGTATTTGCGTCATCCTGATGGTGATGATGTATCGCTCGAAGGCGACCCAGAAGCTGAACAACATCGCGTATGCGTTAATCATTGGCGGTGCACTGGGCAACTTGTTCGACCGCCTGTGGCACGGATTCGTGGTTGATATGATTGACTTTTACGTCGGCGACTGGCATTTCGCGACCTTCAATCTGGCCGATACTGCTATCTGTATCGGCGCGGCATTGATTGTTCTCGAAGGCTTCCTGCCGTCGAAAGAGAAAAAAGCCGCATAAAAAAATGCCGGATGGCGCTATGCTAATCCAGCCTACAATATACTGCGATCCTTGTTGGCCCGGTAAGCGTACCGCCACCGGGCAAACAGGCGGCAGCAATTTTAAAGAGCAACCTGCATGTCTAAATCAGTACAGAGTAACAGTGCGGTGCTGGTGCACTTCACCCTTAAGCTCGACGATGGCTCAACCGCAGAGTCAACCCGCAATAACGGCAAGCCTGCGCTGTTTCGCCTAGGCGACGGTTCTCTGTCTGAAGGACTGGAACAACACCTGCTGGGGCTAAAAGAAGGTGATAAAACCACTTTTGCTCTGGAACCGGATGCCGCCTTTGGCGTGTCAAGTCCGGACTTAATTCAGTATTTCTCGCGTCGGGAGTTTATGGACGCGGGCGAGCCAGAAATTGGCGCTATCATGCTCTTTACCGCAATGGACGGCAGTGAGATGCCTGGCGTGATCCGCGAAATTAACGGTGACTCGATCACGGTTGATTTCAACCATCCGCTGGCCGGGCATACCGTTCATTTTGATATTGAAGTGCTGGAAGTCGAACCGGCACTGGAGGCGTAAAATGCAGATCCTGTTGGCCAACCCGCGCGGTTTTTGCGCTGGTGTAGACCGCGCTATCAGCATTGTGGAAAACGCGCTGGCTATTTACGGCGCGCCGATTTATGTCCGTCACGAGGTGGTGCATAACCGCTATGTGGTGGATAGCCTGCGCGAGCGCGGCGCTATTTTTATCGAGCAAATCAGCGAAGTGCCGGATGGCGCGATCCTGATTTTCTCCGCTCATGGCGTATCTCAGGCGGTGCGTAACGAAGCCAAAGGCCGTGACCTCACGGTTTTTGATGCGACCTGCCCGCTGGTAACGAAGGTGCATATGGAAGTTGCCCGTGCCAGTCGTCGTGGCGAAGAATCCATTCTGATTGGTCACGCCGGGCACCCGGAAGTCGAAGGCACGATGGGCCAGTACAGCAACCCGCAAGGGGGAATGTATCTGGTTGAATCACCGGATGATGTGCTGAAACTGAATGTGAAAAATGAAGGAAAATTATCCTTCATGACGCAGACAACGCTTTCCGTCGACGACACTTCTGACGTTATTGATGCGCTGCGCCAACGCTTCCCGAAAATTGTCGGGCCGCGCAAAGACGATATCTGTTATGCCACCACCAACCGTCAGGAAGCGGTTCGCGCGCTGGCGGAACAGGCTGATGTTGTGCTGGTGGTCGGCTCGAAGAACTCCTCTAACTCAAACCGTCTGGCTGAACTGGCCCAGCGAATGGGGAAAGCGGCGTATTTGATTGACGATGCGACCGACATCCAGGAAGCGTGGGTGAAAGAGGCGAAGTGCGTAGGCGTGACGGCCGGAGCCTCGGCGCCGGATATCCTGGTGCAAAACGTGATTGCTCGCCTGCAGGAGCTTGGCGGTGGGGAAGCTATTCCGCTGGAAGGCCGCGAAGAGAACATCGTTTTCGAAGTGCCGAAAGAGCTGCGTGTGGATGTTCGTGAAGTAGAGTAAGTCTTTCCGGTTACGATTATGAGAAGATGCCAGACTTAACGTCTGGCATTTTTTTATGGAGAAACCATGCGCTTACCGATCATTCTTGATACCGATCCCGGCATTGATGATGCCGCCGCCATTGCTGCTGCGCTGTTTGCCCCTGAGCTGGATCTGCAACTGATGACCACGGTAGCAGGCAATGTGTCGGTGGAAAAAACCACTCGCAATGCGTTGCAACTGCTGCACTTCTGGAATGCGGATGTTCCACTGGCGCAGGGAGCATCAATGCCGCTGGTGCGGCCGCTGCGTGATGCCGCTTCCGTGCACGGCGAGTCCGGTATGGAAGGGTATGAATTTGTCGAACACGACCGCCAGGCGATGGCAAAACCCGCCTTTCAGGCGATTCGCGATGCGCTGATGCATGCCCCGCAGCCCGTGACGCTGGTGGCAATTGGCCCGCTGACCAACATTGCGCTGCTGCTGACCCATTATCCTGAATGCGTATTCAACATTCAGCGTCTGGTGATTATGGGCGGCTCTGCCGGACGCGGGAACTTCACACCCAACGCCGAGTTTAATATTGCTATCGATCCCGAGGCCGCCGCGAAAGTCTTCCAGAGTGGGCTGGAGATTGTGATGTGTGGGCTGGATGTCACTAATCAGGCTATGCTTGCCCCGGACTATCTGGCGACACTCCCCCAACTTAACCAGACGGGAAAAATGCTGCATGCGCTGTTTAGCCATTACCGTAGCGGCAGTATGAATACGGGGCTGCGAATGCACGATCTGTGCGCCATTGCCTGGCTGGTGCGCCCGGAACTGTTTACCCTGCAGCCGTGTTTCGTGGCGGTTGAAACCCAGGGCGAATATACCTCGGGTACGACGGTGGTGGATATCGAAGGACGTTTGGGGCATCCGGCAAATGCGCAGGTTGCGCTGGGCCTGAACGTGGAAGGTTTCCAGCAGTGGGTAGCAGAGGTGCTGGCACTGGCCCCTTGAGGCTGTGATCCGGCCCGCAATATGCAGACAGAATTAGCAGGTTAATCGATTAATCTGCTAATCTGATCCTGTTGTTCTCCTCGGGCCGGAGACACATATGAACCTTTCTTTTATCCAGCCACCGCAGGTGGCGTGGGCAAGCGGCGCTTTGGCCGATGGCCCGTTATTGCGCAAATCTACCCGTATTCAGGATCTTACTGACGTTTTTGCCGATGAAAACGCCCGTCAGCAATTGGCTGGCGAGCAGGTCGTGTATGACGTTGAGATGCTGGATACGTCTTCCGCTGAAGGTGAACTCTACACCGGCGTTACCCATCTTTATCCTGGCCGGGTCGGCTGCGAGTATTTTATGACCCGCGGGCATTTCCATGCGCGCCGCGAACAGGGGGAAGTCTATTTTGGTCTGCGTGGCACCGGTTTGCTGTTGTTGCAAACCGAACAGGGCGACGCGAGGCTGGAAAAAGTATTCGCCGGATCCGTCCACATTATCCCCGGCTTTACCGCGCACCGGTTAATCAATACCGGGGAAGAGGTGCTGTCGGCGCTCGCCGTTTGGCCGGGGATTGCGGGACATGATTATGCGGCGCTCACCAGGGGCTTCAGGATCAGAGTCTTTGAGGAAAATAAGAGGGTTCAGGCGAAGGAGGTACAGAATGGCTGACTTAGCGCATTCTTACGGCCTCAATATGACGGTTCATCATCACCCGCTTGGTTTTAGCTATGGGGATGAGGTTACCGGGCCGATGCCGGAAATTCGTCAACTCGATGACATCCGCGCCTCGCTGCGCGATCCGCACTGTGAAGGGCCGCAAGAGGTGTATGCCATTGCGATGGATGTGGCGCGAATGCAGGATCGCGAAGAGTTGAAAAAGCGGATGCTGTTATTTGGCGTGGTGACCTATGCGGCGGGACGGTTGGGGGAAGAGCCGGTGCGTAGTCAGGGACATATTCATCGTATCAGCCAGCACAGCGGCTGGTCCCCGCCGGAGCTATACGAAATCTGGCAGGGAAAAGCGATAATCTATATGCAGGAGTATGTTGAGGACGACCCGGGCCGCTGTTTCGCGGTAATCGCCGGACCCGGTGAGAAAGTGTTGGTACCACCCGGCTGGGGGCATGCGACCATATCCGCAGATCCGGATGTCCCGTTAACTTTTGGCGCGTGGTGCGATCGTGAATATGGTTTTGAGTACGAGGCCGTGCGTGCGCATAAAGGGTTGGCGTGGTACCCGTTACTGCAGGGAAACAACGTTATCTGGCAGCATAATCCGCGTTACATTCCCGGACGACTGCAGGCCATTACGCCCCGACAATATACGGAGTTCTCGATTACTTCCGCACCTGTTTACCAGCAGTTCATCGAGGACCCGGCGCGATTTCAATTTATATCGCGCCCGGACAAGCATCCCGAGCTGTGGCAAAACTTTCACCCATAAAGAGCCGGGGCATAGCCCCGGTACTGACTTTGTCTGGCCTACAAACTGAAAAACGCGGCACAGTACAGTAGGCCGGATAAGCGTACGCGCCATCCGGCAAATGACAGGCACTACCCCGCAAACAGGCCCGTGGCGACGCCGAGGGCGGCCAGTATCAACAGTAAAATCATCGCTTTCACTGGCGACACACCACGCTTGGCCATCAGATACCAGGTGCCAAGTACCACAATCAGCGGCAGTAACTGCGGGAAGATACCGTCCAGCATTTGTTGAACATGGATATTCACCCCATCTTTGGTAATAAATTCCAGCCCGGTGCCAAGCTTAACGTAACTTGCCGCCACGCCACCCATGACAAACACGCCCAGCAGCGATAACGCTTCACGCAGACGGGCAGACTTGCTGCTCACCAGCATTTCCACCGAGCCGGAACCCATCTTGTAGCCTTTCAGGAACAGGAACCACGAGCCGGGAATGATGATGGCCAACCAGGCAACGGTATAAAACAGCGGCCCCAGAATATTACCGCCGGCCGCCAGGGCCATACCGATGCTGAGCAGGATAGGGATCAGCATGCCAGGGATCATTGAATCGCCGATCCCGGCAATAGGGCCCATCAGACCAACTTTCAGGGTGTTGATGGTCTCCCCATCGATCGGCTCACCGTTCGCTTTTTTCTCTTCCAGCCCCAGTACCATGCCATTTACGATCGCGCCTATCTGGGGTTCCGTATTATAAAACGAGGCGTGGCGGCGCAGCATTTCAGTACGTTGGGCTGCGTCGGGATAGAGCTTTTTCGCCACCGGAAGCATGCTCAGGCAAAAGCCAAAAGATTCCAGACGTTCAAAGCTCATCGATGACAAGTTGTGCATCATCCATGCGCGCCAACAGCGGCGAAGATCTTTACGCGTAAGTGTACGTTCTTCCATCAGAATTCATCCTCATCATCATCGGCTACCGACTTTGCATTCGCGGCCTGCGGCGGTTCCGGTTTGTAGTTGTAATGGATCAACGCCAGCAGTGAACCGACGATCACCAGCGCGACCATGTTGAGTTTTAAAAAGACGATGCAGACAAAACCGACGAGGAAGTAGATCAACATGGTGTAGTTTTTGATGATCTGCTTGAGCAAAATCGCGATCCCGACGGCGGGTAAAATGCCGCCCAGTACGTTCATCGTCGACAGAACAATTTTCGGCAAACTGTCCATAAAGCCGCTGATGTATTGCGCCCCGAAGTAGACCGCAACAAAGGTCGGAACAAAACGCAGGACAAAGTTTGTCACCTGTGGCCAGACGGCGCTGTTCAGGTAAATACCGCGTTCATCGCCCCGTTCCAGCGCCACATCTGCCCGGTGATTCCAGAAAGAGTTCAGTACCATCATCGCGTTAAACAAAATGGTTCCGGCGATACCGATTGTGGCCGCCAGCGCGACCGCGACTTCAGGGCCTTTTCCGGAAAGGATCCCTAAAGCAATTGCCGGGTAAGCGACAAAGTTGAGGTCGGCGGGCATTGAACCGCCGGGCGTGACCATCGCGATATACACCGCCTGAACCGCAACACCAATCATAATCCCGGTTTTAATGTCGCCGAGAATAATCCCGACCAGCATTCCGGAAATCAGCGGGCGGGTGATCAGGTACCAGCCGCCGGTCAGTCCCAGCAGCCAGGGGCTGCTGAGGGCGCCGAGATAGCAAAGTATGCCAATCAACGTAGCTTCGATAATCATCGTGCGTTCCTTATTTCAGCTTCTGACGTGCGTCCTGCCAGCTGTAGCAACTGGCATCAGGCACCAGGCGAAACTCAACCAGGTGCCCATGCTGCGTTAGCCAGTCAAAAGCGGCAATTTCATCCCCGTTGACCGACTGATTTGGGCCGATGGTGGTGGTATCAGCACGAGCACTCATTGGACCCACATTAATCTTGCCGTTGGCATTTTTCAGGCTGATACCCGCTTCTTCAATGCGTTTGAGCGTCACGGGGGATTTACCAATGACAAAATAACGCTTCTCGCTGGCAATGACTTTTGGCAGTTTTTCAATCGCGGTGGCCGTATCAAACAACCAGACTTTGGTGTCCTGTACAGCGCCTTTCATCACCGAAGAGAGCAGAGGGTCGGCCGCGACGGCGTCGTCTATAGCGACAATTCCGTCACAGGGCAGCTCTTTGGCCCAACGTGTCACGAGCTGCCCATGGATTACGCGGTCATCGATACGTACAAAAGAAATACTCATAGTGGTTTCCTTTAAAAATCGTCGGACTGAACGGATAAAACCGGGGCGGCTTTAATCAGCGTGGGTACCGTCAACGCCAGCAGCTCGACGGCTGCGGCATGAACGTCCGTTAAATGGCAGATCTCTTCGCTTTGTAACAACATTGGGAAATTGACTCCCGCCACAACGGCAACGGGAGGAACCGTTTGTGCAGAAAACGCATGATGGCAGGCGACATTCCACGGCGTACCGCTTTGCATGTCACACAACACCAGAACGCCGTCAGCGTTTTTCCCGGCACTTGCGAGAACCTGAGAGAACGTCTGTTTAAACCCTTCGATACCTGCCTGTTCACTCAGCGTGACGGGATAAACATGCGGTAATTCTCCGTAAACCATACGACCGCTGGCGAGAAGCGCTTCCGCCAGGGGACCATGGGTGGCAACAATAACGTTAATCATGCGCTTATCCTCTGACCCAGGCTTTAATCGTGGCGAGCTGTTGACCGATGCCTTTGCCAAACGGCGAAATGCGGTACTCCCCAACGGCGGCTGGAATGATAAAGGTCTCTGCATAGTTGACGACAAACGGGGCAAACGCGCCGCTCGGGCTTTCAACAACGGCCTGAGCTCCTTCGACCAGGTTCAGGACGTTTACGCCGCCATGGGTATGGTGAGTGACCGGTGCCGTAAACCAGTGGCGACGCGTTTCGATAAACTCGCGTTCGTGCATTCCGGTTCTTTCTTCTCGCCAACCTTCTCCTTCAGCGATAGGTTCAATACGGTTGACCAGGTTGTCGTGCACCCATTGCGTGTCACGCTGCCAGTCAATAACCTGCTGACCGTGATCCAGATGCACCGGACGCGGTAAGCCGTCTAACCCTAAGCGACCCCAGTCCCACAGTTTGAAGGTGAAAATATACGGCGTTGCGCTGATCTCCAGCACCATGGTGCCAGCTCCCGAACAGTGGACGGTTCCGGCGGGGATCAGGAAGTGATCGTGTTTATGCGCAGGGATCTGATTCACGAATCGTTCATCATCAAACGTTTTTTCACCACGCCCTGCGGCCCGGAGATCGTCGAGCATATCCTGCGGCGCGATCCCGGTTTTGGTGCCGAGATACACTACGGCGTCCGGCTCGGCTTCGAGAATGTAATAGCTCTCATCCTGGGTATAGTGCATGCCAAACTGCTGCTGAATGTATTCGGTGAGCGGATGAACCTGAAAGCTCAAATTCTGGCCGCCAATAGTGTCGAGGAAATCAAAACGGATCGGGAATTCCGCGCCAAAGCGCGCGTGAACTTTTTCGCCCAGCAGGGGACGGGGACAGGTCAGCACCAGATCCTGAGATGGGATCTCGATCCGCACGTTGCCAAAACGCAGTAACAGGCTGTTTTCCTCGGGCACGCAATCAAAACACCACGCGTAATTGGGGGCTGAGGGATCGAGATCGAAGTGTTGTTTCATCCATTGCCCGCCCCAGACGCCTGGGTCAAAGAAAGGGGCAACGCGAAACGGTTGTTGGGTGGTTTGTTGCAGACCGGCGCGTAGCGCGTCGCCGCTGACCATCGCGGGACTATTTTCTACCGTGGTATCGAGCAAATAATCGGCGCGTTTGAGTAACGGCGTTTTGTGTTTGTCGAATACCCGCCATTCAATGAAAAAAGCACGTTTGTAACGACGAAGAATATCTTCATCCTGGTTTTCCGCTCCCCAGTTACCCAGCCCGTCATGGCGCATGCGCTGCTGAATTTCCCAGCGCGGAAGGTCAGCATATACCAGTACGTCACCTGGGTGCGCCAATGCAGCGCCAGAGCCGTATACCACGACCAGCCCTTCACTAACGGCATCAATCTGTTGGCGGAGCAGGCTGAGTTTGTCGCTATCAAAAAATTCATCCAGGTGATGACAGGAAAGCACGCCGAATACGCGATCGTCGGTCAGGTTACGCGCCAGTAAATCATGCAGGGCCTGCTCATCGCGGCGGGCGGATTCAATATTCAACACCAGTGCGGCATCTAATGTCGTCACGAGCTGTTGCTCCAACTCTTCAAGCCGCACGCCCGGATAGCAATCCACGATCAATACGGTTTTGGTTGCGCCAGAAATCCTGGTGTTAATCACTGAATGGATCGACGACCAACCCTGCCAGGCGTGGTTGTCATAGCCCTGAACGTTAACCTCAGGGAATTTATTATAGGTTGTATGCATTTTCTGTCTCCGTGTTGGCTTATTTAAGATTAATCGATTAACCTTATTTTCATAGAGTGGTTAACGCGATTAACCCGCCATAATCAGAATCCCGTGCGGTGAAAAGCGCGTTAGCGTGATGTGAATCACACGTAAAAAGACAAGATTTCGGTTATTCGATTAACCTTCGTAATAAATCAGGAGAAGTCATGACAACAGTCACGTTGGCGCAGGTAGCGGAACGCGCGGGAGTCTCCACGGCAACCGTTTCAATGGTATTGCGTAACCGGGGGCGTATTTCTCAGGCCACGCGTGACCGCGTGCTCAAAGCGCTGGACGATGCCGGCTACGTTTATAATCAAACCGCCGCCAACCTGCGTAACCGGAGCAGTAATCAGGTCGGATTGTTGTTACACGATATCACTAACCCTTTTTACGGTGAGATGACGGCAGGGCTGAGCCATGAGATGGAGCGGCATGACCTGCTGCTGTTTCTGGCAAACAGCGAAGAATCAGGAGAACGGCAGCAAAAATTTGTCGACTCGTTGATGCGCAATAATGCCTGCGGCATGGTGCTCTGCGCGGCGCGCGAAACGCCGACCTCCTTCTTTGAAGCGCTGAAAAGGCGCAATATTCCCGCCATCATGGTGGTTCGTCCCCTTAGCGATCCTGATTTTGATTTTGTGGGCACTGATAACTTTCTCGGTACGCAAATGGCCACTACCCATTTAGTCAAAATGGGGCACAAGAATATTGCGTTTATTGGGGGGAGCCCAAGTTCCGGGAGCCGGGCGCAGCGTATCGGTGGATTCACCAGCACGTTGCTGGAGTACGGAATATCGCCGAATCCGGAATGGATAGTGGCGACGCAGGCCAGCCAAATTGACGGCGCAAAAGTGGCGGAGTCGCTTCTTCTGCGCTTCCCGCAAATTACCGCCGCCGTTTGTTACCAGGATATCGTGGCGCTTGGGGTCATGCAGGCATTACGTAAAATGGGGCGCGAACCTGGGCATGATTTTGCGCTGGTCGGGTTCGACGACATCACTGAAGCGGCGCTGGTTCAACCTGCGCTCACCACCGTGTCGGTGGCGGCAAAAGAGATAGGTCGCAAGGCCGGGGAACTGCTTTATAGTCGCATTCAGGGAAATGACGAACCACCGAAACGTATTATTCTGCCGCCTGCGCTGGTGGTCAGAGAATCATGTGGTTTTAGCTGATCGTCATGCCTTTTACTGATATCTCTGCCTGTTTATCATTAAATTCTAATTATCGACGTTTTCGGCTGGCGGCGCAGCGTTGTGCTGGTTAATCTGAAAACGATTTACGTAAAATTAACAAAAGAGAATAGCTATGCATGAAGCACAAATCCGCGTTGCCATCGCGGGAGCCGGAGGACGCATGGGGCGTCAGTTGATTCAGGCCACTCTCGGCATGGAAGGCGTACAGCTCGGTGCCGCGTTAGAGCGCGAAGGCTCGTCCTTACTGGGAAGCGATGCCGGAGAATTAGCGGGGGCTGGAAAAACGGGCGTTACCGTGCAAAGCAGCATTGACGCGGTGAAAGATGATTTCGATGTTTTCATCGATTTTACCCGCCCGGAAGGCACGCTGGCGCATCTGGCGTTTTGCCGCCAGCACGGTAAAGGGATGGTGATTGGCACCACCGGCTTTGACGATGCCGGTAAACAGGCTATTCGTGATGCCGCGCAGGAGATTGCGATTGTTTTCGCCGCGAACTTTAGCGTCGGCGTGAACGTTATGCTTAAGCTGCTGGAGAAGGCGGCGAAAGTGATGGGCGATTACACCGATATTGAGATTATTGAAGCTCACCACCGCCATAAAGTTGATGCGCCGTCAGGCACTGCGCTGGCGATGGGCGAGGCGATTGCCGGGGCGCTGGATAAGGATTTAAAAGAGTGTGCCGTCTATTCGCGTGAAGGTTACACCGGCGAGCGCGTACCGGGCACGATCGGTTTTGCCACGGTGCGGGCGGGGGATATCGTCGGTGAGCATACCGCGATGTTTGCTGATATTGGCGAGCGTATTGAGATCACGCATAAAGCGTCCAGCCGCATGACTTTTGCCAATGGCGCAGTGCGTTCGGCAATTTGGCTAAAATCAAAGTCAAATGGTCTTTTTGACATGAAAGATGTGCTTGATTTACGCAGTTTATAGCTTTCATTACCCTTCGTGATGTGGTTATTGTAATCATAATTATTTGATTACATAGGGCAATATTTTATTGCCCTTTTATTTTTGGCTTCTGAATGTGTTTTTTCTTTTAATTGGTTATTTGTCTATGTTTTGTTGGGTAATTCTGTTATCTCAATGTAAATTTTGACCAAATGGTCCACTTTTTTCTCTCCCGCATTCTGTTTTTACACTCTTTGTCTGCCGCAAGCGTTTTCCACCCTGAGTTAGCTGATCTTTTTGCCTGTTAAATCGTGTGTTTTATCCCAGTGGCGCAAAATAATAATAAAAAAAGCCCTTTTGGGTAGACTTTTGTGTGAGCTATCTCTAGAATGCCGCCGTTTGCCAGAAATCCATAGGTAAGCAAATTTGCATTGATTCATGAGGTGTTAATGAATTAATATGCAAATAAAGTGAGTGAATATTCTCTGGAGGGTGTTTTGATTAAGTCAGCGCTATTGGTTCTGGAAGACGGAACCCAGTTTCACGGTCGGGCCATAGGGGCAACAGGTTCGGCGGTTGGGGAAGTCGTTTTCAATACTTCAATGACCGGTTATCAAGAAATCCTCACTGATCCTTCCTATTCCCGCCAAATCGTCACTCTTACTTATCCTCATATCGGTAATGTCGGCACCAATGAAGCCGATGCAGAATCTTCTCAGGTACATGCGCAAGGCCTGGTCATCCGCGACCTGCCGCTGATTGCCAGCAACTTCCGCGATACTGAAGACCTCTCTTCTTACCTCAAGCGCCATAACATTGTGGCGATTGCTGATATCGATACCCGTAAGCTGACGCGTTTGCTGCGTGAAAAGGGCGCACAGAACGGCTGCATCATCGCGGGCGATAACCCGGATGCGGCGCTGGCACTGGAAAAAGCAAAAGCTTTCCCAGGCCTGAACGGTATGGATCTGGCGAAAGAAGTGACCACCGCGGAGCCTTATAGTTGGACGCAGGGGAGCTGGACGCTAGCCGGTGACCTGCCGGAAGCGAAATCTGCCGATGAAATGCCGTTCCACGTTGTGGCTTACGATTTCGGCGCCAAACGTAACATTCTGCGTATGTTAGCGGACCGCGGCTGCCGCCTGACGGTTGTACCGGCGAAAACCTCAGCAGAAGACGTTCTGAAGATGAATCCGGACGGTATTTTCCTGTCCAACGGCCCTGGCGACCCGGCGCCGTGCGACTACGCAATTACCGCGATTCAGAAATTCCTCGAAACCGATATTCCGGTATTTGGCATCTGCCTCGGCCATCAGCTGCTGGCGCTGGCGAGCGGTGCGAAGACCATTAAGATGAAGTTTGGCCACCACGGCGGTAACCATCCGGTAAAAGATATTGATAACAATACCGTGATGATCACCGCACAGAACCACGGTTTTGCCGTAGATGAAGCCTCCATGCCTGCCAACCTGCGCGTGACCCACAAGTCACTGTTCGACGGCACCTTGCAGGGGATTCATCGTACCGACAAACCGGCGTTCAGCTTCCAGGGGCACCCTGAAGCGAGTCCGGGTCCGCACGACGCTGCACCGTTGTTCGACCACTTTATCGAGTTAATTGAGCAATACCGTCAGTCCGCGAAATAATCAGGAGTAAAAGAGCCATGCCAAAACGTACAGACATAAAAAGTATCCTGATTCTGGGCGCGGGTCCGATTGTTATCGGTCAGGCGTGTGAGTTTGACTATTCCGGCGCGCAGGCGTGTAAAGCCCTGCGTGAAGAGGGTTACCGCGTTATTCTGGTGAACTCCAACCCGGCAACCATCATGACCGACCCGGAAATGGCCGATGCCACTTACATCGAGCCGATTCACTGGGAAGTGGTACGCAAAATTATTGAGAAAGAACGCCCGGATGCAGTGCTGCCAACCATGGGCGGTCAGACAGCGCTGAACTGTGCGCTGGAACTGGAACGCCAGGGCGTACTGGCTGAGTTCGGCGTGACCATGATTGGCGCAACGGCGGATGCCATTGATAAAGCGGAAGACCGTCGTCGCTTCGATATCGCGATGAAGAAGATTGGTCTCGACACCGCACGTTCAGGCATCGCTCACACCATGGAAGAAGCGCTGGCGGTTGCCGCTGACGTTGGCTTCCCGTGCATTATCCGCCCTAGCTTCACCATGGGCGGCACCGGTGGCGGTATCGCCTACAACCGCGAAGAGTTCGAAGAAATCTGCGAACGCGGTCTGGATCTTTCCCCAACCAACGAGCTGCTGATTGATGAATCACTGATTGGCTGGAAAGAGTACGAGATGGAAGTGGTGCGTGATAAAAACGACAACTGCATCATCGTCTGCTCCATCGAAAACTTCGACGCGATGGGCATCCATACCGGTGACTCCATCACCGTAGCACCTGCCCAGACGCTGACCGACAAAGAATATCAAATCATGCGTAACGCCTCGATGGCGGTACTGCGTGAAATCGGCGTAGAAACCGGCGGCTCTAACGTCCAGTTTGCGGTAAACCCGAAAAACGGTCGCCTGATTGTCATCGAGATGAACCCGCGTGTGTCCCGCTCCTCGGCGCTGGCGTCCAAAGCTACCGGCTTCCCGATTGCGAAAGTTGCCGCCAAGCTGGCCGTAGGTTACACCCTCGACGAACTGATGAACGACATCACCGGTGGCCGTACTCCGGCCTCGTTTGAACCGTCCATCGACTACGTTGTGACGAAAATACCACGCTTCAACTTCGAGAAATTCGTTGGTGCTAATGACCGCCTGACCACGCAGATGAAATCTGTCGGTGAAGTGATGGCGATTGGCCGTACCCAGCAGGAATCGCTGCAGAAAGCGCTGCGCGGTCTGGAAGTGGGCGCGACCGGCTTCGACCCGAAAGTAAGCCTGGACGACCCGGAAGCACTGACTAAAATCCGTCGCGAGCTGAAAGACGCTGGCGCTGAGCGTATCTGGTACATCGCCGATGCCTTCCGTGCTGGCCTGTCCGTCGATGGCGTGTTCAACCTGACCAACATCGACCGCTGGTTCCTGGTGCAGATTGAAGAGCTGGTACGTCTGGAAGAAAAAGTCACCGACCTTGGCATCAACGGCCTCGACGCTGACTTCCTGCGCGTACTGAAGCGCAAAGGCTTCGCCGATGCGCGTCTGGCGAAACTGGCCGGCGTTCGCGAAGCGGAAATCCGCAAACTGCGCGACCAGTACAATCTGCATCCGGTCTACAAGCGCGTGGATACCTGTGCGGCAGAATTTGCCACCGACACCGCTTACATGTACTCCACCTATGAAGATGAGTGCGAAGCGAACCCGTCCGTTGACCGCGATAAAATCATGGTGCTGGGCGGTGGTCCAAACCGTATCGGTCAGGGGATTGAGTTTGACTACTGCTGCGTACACGCCTCGCTGGCGCTGCGCGAAGACGGTTACGAGACCATCATGGTCAACTGTAACCCGGAAACCGTTTCAACTGATTACGACACCTCTGACCGCCTGTACTTCGAACCGGTCACGCTGGAAGACGTACTGGAAATCGTTCGTATCGAGAAGCCGAAAGGCGTCATCGTACAGTACGGCGGACAGACCCCGCTGAAGCTGGCGCGTGCGCTGGAAGCGGCAGGTGTACCGGTTATCGGTACCAGCCCGGATGCCATCGACCGCGCGGAAGACCGCGAGCGTTTCCAGCAGGCGGTTGACCGTCTGAAGCTGAAACAACCGGCGAACGCTACCGTAACGGCTATCGAACAGGCTGTTGAGAAGGCGAAAGAGATTGGCTACCCGCTGGTAGTGCGTCCGTCGTATGTTCTCGGTGGTCGCGCGATGGAAATCGTCTACGACGAAGCCGACCTGCGTCGCTACTTCCAGACCGCAGTCAGCGTTTCTAACGATGCGCCGGTACTGCTGGACCGTTTCCTTGATGACGCGGTTGAAGTGGACGTGGACGCTATCTGCGACGGTGAAATGGTGCTGATTGGCGGCATCATGGAGCATATCGAACAGGCGGGCGTGCACTCCGGTGACTCCGCATGTTCTCTGCCTGCTTACACCCTGAGTCAGGAAATTCAGGATGTGATGCGCCAACAGGTGCAGAAACTGGCCTTCGAACTGCAGGTTCGCGGTCTGATGAACGTCCAGTTTGCGGTGAAGAATAACGAAGTTTACCTGATTGAAGTGAACCCGCGTGCGGCACGTACCGTTCCGTTCGTCTCCAAGGCAACTGGTGTACCGCTGGCGAAAGTCGCGGCGCGCGTGATGGCCGGGAAAACGCTGGCACAGCAGGGCGTAACCAAAGAAGTAATCCCTCCGTACTACTCGGTAAAAGAAGTGGTGCTGCCGTTCAACAAATTCCCGGGCGTTGACCCGCTGTTAGGGCCAGAAATGCGCTCTACCGGGGAAGTGATGGGTGTGGGCCGTACCTTCGCGGAAGCGTTCGCCAAGGCACAGCTGGGCAGTAGCTCCACCATGAAAAAACAGGGTCGTGCACTGCTCTCCGTTCGCGAAGGCGATAAAGAGCGCGTGGTTGACCTGGCAGCGAAACTGCTGAAGTTTGGCTTCGAGCTGGATGCGACGCACGGGACCGCGATTGTTCTGGGTGAAGCGGGTATCAATCCACGTCTGGTGAACAAGGTGCATGAAGGTCGTCCGCACATTCAGGACCGTATCAAGAATGGCGAGTACACCTATATCATCAACACCACCGAAGGTCGTCAGGCGATTGAAGACTCCAAGCTTATTCGCCGCAGCGCGCTGCAGTACAAAGTGCATTATGACACTACGCTGAACGGCGGTTTCGCCACAGCGATGGCGTTGAATGCCGATGCCACCGAGAAGGTAACCTCGGTGCAGGAAATGCACGCGCAGATCAAAAAGTAATAAACAAAAGGTCCGGTGAATATTGCTCTAACCGGATCTGTAATATAATTTTGAAAGGGTTTCTGTAAAGAAACCCTTTTTTTGTCTTGCGTAAGGTCATTCCTGGACAAGTCCGTTTCCGTAACCACATTTTCAATGTAATAAGCACGATATTGCTCACACTAATCAACATTCAAGTCGCATACTATCCTTTATATCCACAATTTTAATATGGCTTAGTTTTTATTAATTTGGACAGGCCGTAGCCAGATTTTTAATTTGTGAAAATGGTGTGCTTATGTGTGAAAAATATGTTGAAAGACCGCTTTATTTGTTAATTGCTGACTGGATGATGGCCGAGGATCGTTGGATCACCGCAAAGGAAATTTCCCGCCATTTTGATATCGAGCACTGCAAAGCAATTAATACGCTCTCTTATATTCTGTCGGAAGTGGGAGAAATTGTTTGTGAAGTTAAGATGATCCCTAATCAGATTGCCGGTCGGGGTTGTCAGTGCCAGCGTCTGGTGAAAGTCGTGAGTATTGACTCTCATCTCTATAGCCGACTGAATCACAATTTGCAGGAGAAAAAGGTGAGCATGGCGAAAACGCCACGCCTGTCTGCCGTTCCTCCAACAGAGCTCAACCGTGAGCAGAAATGGCAGATGATGCTCTCCAAGAGTATGCGTCGCTAATAATCAGTTTGCCTGATGGCGGCATAAACGGTGATTGACGCGTAGGCCGGATAAGCGTGAGCGCATCCGGCATCAATTACTGTGCTGATTTGGGTTTTACGTCCGTTGTGCCTTTCAGGCGTGGCCGGTTTTCTTCGACCCGCGTTAAGGGCAGCGTTTCGTGTAGACCTGTGTGGCAGCGAGTTGCAAGATCCTGATACTCTTTGGTGTTTAGTCGTTTCCAGTGCAGTTCCTGGTCCGTGACTTCACGCAATACGCGAGCGGGTGAGCCAACCAGCATCTGCCTTGCCTCTCCCTGAAATCCGGCTTTGACAAAGCTCATGGCGGCGACAATGCTCTCTTCGCCAATCACTGCGCCGTCCATAATGACGCTGTTCATGCCGATCAGCGCATCTCTGCCCACCACGCAACCGTGCAGGATTGCGCCATGGCCGATGTGTCCGTTCTCATGCACGATGGTATCGGTGTCACAGTAGCCGTGCATGATGCAGCCATCCTGCAAATTAGATCCTGCCTCCAGGATCAAGCGACCATAGTCACCGCGTAATGACGCGTGCGGACCAATATAAACTCCGGCACCCACAATGACATCGCCAATCAGTACGGCGCTGGGATGGACAAAGGCATCTGGATGTACCACCGGAATCAGGCCCTCAAAGGCGTAGTAGCTCATCGTTTTATCTCGGTTTTATTGCCGGATAAGCGAATCGCTATCCGGCATCAACTTATTAACGACCTTTCCACACCGGGTCGCGTTTTTCGGCAAACGCCTGCGGACCTTCAAGCGCATCTTCCGAATGCAGTACAGATGGATAGTGCTTCAGCACGCCGCTGCGGATGTAGCGGTAGCCTTCTTCCACCGGCATTTCGCTGGTGGTGCGATAGATCTCTTTCAGTGCGGCGATAGCCAGCGGGGCGCTATTGACCAACTGCTGCGCCAGTTCACGCGCGCTATCCATCAGTTCGCCCTGGCTGGCAACGCGGTTGACGATGCCCCAACGCAGCGCTTCTTCGGCGCTCATTCGTCTGCCGGTCATCACCATTTCGTTGACGATTGCCGGTGGCAGCAGCTTAGGCAGACGCAGTACGCCGCCGCTGTCAGGCACGATCCCGAGCTTGGCTTCCGGCAGTGCGAAGCTGGCATTTTCCGCGCAGACAATAAAATCCGCCGCCAGCGCCAGCTCAAAACCACCGCCAAACGCATAGCCGTTTACCGCAGCGATGACCGGCTTATCGAGGTCGAAAATTTCGGTTAAACCGGCGAAGCCGCCTGGGCCAAAATCGGCATCTGGCGCTTCACCTTCAGCTGCCGCTTTTAAGTCCCAGCCCGCAGAAAAGAATTTCTCACCGCCGCCGGTGATAATCGCTACGCGTAATTCCGGGTCGTCACGAAAATTAAGAAACGCTTCACCCATGGCAAAGCTGGTTTTGGCGTCAATGGCATTGGCTTTAGGCCGGTCGAGGGTAATTTCCAGGATCGGGCCGTTACGGGTCAGATGTAATGAATCACTCATAGTTCATCTCCAGATAAATAGATTTCCCGGCAGGAGGAGTTCCTGTCGGAAGGGTTATTTCAGATTTTTTTTGATTATTTTTCCTGAACAATTGCGCGGCAGGTCGGTTCTTATCTCCATAAAAGAGGGAACCTTGAATTTCGCCATATTGTTTTCGCAGAAGCTGAAGAACTCGGCTTCGCTTAATGTTTCACCTTCATTAAGGACGATAAACGCTTTAATAGCTTCATCACGGATCGAATCTTTAATACCGACAACCACAATGTCCTGAATTTTGGGATGCGCAGAAATAATATTTTCCAGCTCGACGCAGGAGACATTTTCCCCGCCGCGTTTAATCATGTTGCAGCGCCTGTCGACGAAATAAAAATAGCCATCCTCATCCTGATAGCCCGAATCACCGGTATGTAACCAGCCCTCAGGTTCCAGCGCTTTGGCGGTAGCCTCCGGCTGCGCGTAGTACTCTTTGAAGATTGTTTTGCCCGGCACGCCTTTAATACAGATTTCGCCAATTTCTCCGGCGGGCAGGGGACGGTTGTGATCGTCACGGATTTCGGCTTCATAGCTAAATCCCACGCGGCCAATGGAGGGCCAGCGTCGTTTGTCACCGGGACGGTCGCCGATAATACCGACGATGGTTTCAGTCATACCGTAGGAGGTCAGCAGCCTGACGCCAAAGCGTTCGGTAAAATCGTCTTTTTCCTGCTCGGATAAATTGAGGTAGAACATCACTTCGCGCAGGTGATGCTGTCTGTCGGTTGGTGCAGCGGGCTGCACCATTAGCGTTCTGATCATCATCGGAATGCATTCGGTAACCGTCGCCTTATATCTATGCACCTGATTCCAGAACGCCCTGGCACTGTACTTCTCTAGCAGCACAAAGGTGCTGCCAGCGGAGAATGCGGGCATTGCGGCGGTACACTGACAGTCGATATGAAACGCGGGCATCACCGTCATGTAGACGTCATCATCGCGCAGGGCGATTTGCCAGGCAGAGTAGTAGCCTGCAAAACGCAGGTTGTAGTGGGTAATTACCACCCCTTTAGGCCGCGAGGTGGTGCCTGAGGTAAACAGAATTTCCGCCGTATCGTCAGTGGATAACGCGGGCGTATAGCACAGCGTGGTGGACTGGCGGGATTGCAGTTGGGTAAAGTGACTCACACCGTCGTCAGCCGGAAGCTGTTCGCCAATCAGACAGATATGATTAAGCGGGGTGCTATTTTCCAGTCGTATCTGGCGGTACATAGGATAAAACTGGGCGCTGGTGACCAGCAGACTTACCTGGCTGTTTTGCAGGATCCAGGCACTTTCTTCACCCAGCAAGCGGGCATTAATCGGTACCATGATGGCGCCAATTTTTGCCAGCCCAAACCAGCAAAAAATGAATTCCGGACAGTTATCCAGATGCAATGCGACCTTATCGCCCTTGCGGATCCCTAAGGAATGGAACAGGTTTGCCGTGCGGTTAATCTCTTCATTGAGCGAGGCATAGCTAAACTGCCGAACGATTCCTTCGCAGGATTCGAAAATTAACGCCGTTTTATCTCCGTACACCCCGGCCAGGTCGTCCCACATCTGACGTAAGTTTTGTCCGCCAACGATATCCATATTGCTTTATCCACTGAAATCAGGCGTGAGCGCTAACCATCGAGGGGTTAGCGCGTCGCGTTTATTCCTCAACTCTGGCCAGGCCTTTGCCGACCAGCTCATTTATGTCTGCTTCGCTATAACCAATATTTTTCAGAATGGCGGCAGTATCCATGCCATGTGACGGCATGCCACGCCAGATTTTCCCCGGGTTGTTTTTAAATTTCGGCATGATGTTTGGCCCTTTGCAGGTGCGGCCATCCATTGTTTGCCACTGAGTAATAGATTCACGGGCAACGTACTGCGGGTTGCCTTCCAGTTCAGGAATAGTCAGCACCTTCGCGCAGGCGATGTTCAGCTCAGCAAAGCGCGCCTGGACTTCGGCGATGGTGTGCGTTGCCAGCCAGGCGTCCAGTTTCTCTTCCACAAGCGGGCCGTAAGGGCATTCCACACGATGGATAAGCTGGGTGCCTTCCGGGACTTCCGGTGTGCCAAGAATGTGGGCGAGGCCAATATCCTTGAAGCATTCGTTGATTTGCGTGATGCCGACCAGCTCCATAACGATATAGCCATCGGCGCATTTATACAGGCCGCAGCCAGCGTAATACGGGTCTTTGCCTTTGGTCATGCGTGGGCAAATTTCGCCGCCGTTGAAGTAATCCATCATGAAATACTGACCCATGCGCAGCATCACTTCGTACATAGCGATATCGATGCTTTCACCTTTACCCGTTTCGCGCACTTTGTGCAGGGCCGCCAGCGCTGCTGTCGTTGCGGTCATCCCGGAGAAGTAATCGGCGGTGTACGGGAAGGCGGGCATTGGCTGATCCACGTCGCCGTTTTGGATCAGATAGCCGCTGAACGCTTGCGCGATGGTGTTATACGCCGGAAGATTGGTGTACTCCTCGGTACCAAACTGGCCGAAGCCGGAAAGGTGGGCGATAACCAGTTTCGGGTTATGTTCCCACAGCACTTCATCGGTAATACCTCGGCGGGCAAAGGCCGGACCTTTACTGGCTTCAATGAAAATATCGGTGGTTTCCATCAGCTTCAGAAACGCTTCCCGGCCTTCATCTTTGAAAATATTCAGCGACAGGGCGTGCAGGTTACGGCGTGAGAGCTGCGGATAGTTAGGCTGCACGCGGATGGTATCGGCCCATGCGACGTTTTCAATCCAGATAACCTCAGCGCCCCATTCGGCGAACATCTGTCCGGCGAACGGACCGGCAATTTCGATCCCTGAAAAGACAACGCGTACCCCGGAAAGCGGGCCGAAGGCTGGCATTGGTAAATGATTCATCATTTTTCTCCTGGCATTTATGGGTGTCCATGTAGGCCGGATAAGGCGCTCGCGCCGCCATCCGGCATTGATTGCCTGATGGTGACGCTAAGGCGTCTTATCAGGCCTACAGGTTGCGTCGTTCTATCGGTATTGCTTGAGTACCGCACGACCCAACGTCAGGATCTGCATTTCGTCAGAACCACCAGAAACACGGTCAACGCGCAGGTCACGCCAGAAACGCGTGATGCGGTGGTTGCCCGCGATACCAACACCTCCCAGTACCTGCATGGCGGTGTCTACCACCTCGAACGCGGCGTTGGCGCAGAAGTATTTGCACATTGCCGCGTCACCCGAAGTAATGATGCCGTTATCCGCTTTCCATGCCGCTTCCAACAGCATGTTTTTCATGGAATTCAGTTTGATCGCCATGTGCGCGAACTTCTCCTGGATCAGCTGGAAACGGCCGATCGTTTCGCCAAACTGTACGCGTTGGTTGGCGTAACGCGCGGAGTCTTCAAAAGCGCACATTGCCGTACCGTAGTTGGTCAGCGCGACGAGGAAGCGTTCATGGTCAAACTCTTCTTTCACACGGTTGAAGCCATTACCTTCCCGACCGAACATGTCTTTCTCGTCCAGTTCAACGTCATCAAAGGTGATTTCACAGCAGCTATCCATGCGCAGACCGAGTTTCTCCAGTTTGTTGACCTTGATACCCGCTTTGCTCATGTCAACAAACCACTCGGTATAAACAGGTTTATCCGGCGATGCACCATCTCTCGCCATCACTACGATGTACGGGGTATAGGCGCTACTGGTGATAAAGCACTTACTGCCATTAAGATAAACCTTACCATTTTTGCGTGTATAAGTGGTTTTCAGACTGCCAACATCCGATCCCGCTCCCGGTTCGGTGATAGCAGAGTTCCACATCTGCTTACCGGTGCCCTGGAACGCCATGATTTTATCGATTTGCTCTTGGGTACCTTCACGCAGAAAAGTGTTAAAACCGCCTGGTAATTGGTACAACACGTAAGTCGGTGCGCCAAGACGTCCGAGTTCCATCCAGACGGCGGCAACGGTGACAAAACCGGCTTCCAGCCCGCCGTGTTCTTCCGGGATCAACAGGCTATCGATGCCCATATCCGCCAGCGCTTTTACAAAACGCTCAGGGTAGACGCTGTCGCGATCGCACTCGGCAAAATAAGCTTCCCAGTTCTCACTGGCCATCAGTTCACGAATACCGGCGACAAACAGTTCCTGCTCGTCATTTAAGTTGAAATCCATCTTTCAGCCTCTTGATCAATTGGGTTAATAAGAATTACTTGTCTTTCCAGTGCACTTTGGCGTCTTTAATAAAGGACAGCGTCACCATGATGTTGACGAAGAACAGCGGACATCCCCCGGCGATAATTGCGGTCTGAATGGGCTTCAGCCCACCCAGCGCCAGCAGAACGATACCGATGACGCCGACCAGAACGGACCAACCGATACGCACCAACAGCGGCGGTTCTTCACCATCACGAACTTCGCGACAGGTGGACATCGCCAGGGTGTAGGAGCAGGCGTTAATCAGCGTGACGGTGGCAATAAAGCAGAGGATAAAGAATCCCCACATGGTGGCGGTACTGAGCGGTAAAGCAGCCCAGGTTTCGATAATGGCGCGCGCCACGCCGTGTTGTTCAATCAGCTGCGGGATGTTGAGAATGTTTTTATCCATCAGCAGCAGCGTGTTGCTGCCAAGGACGGTCCACAGGATCCAGGTGGAAGCGGTCAGGCCCAGTACCATCCCGAAACACAGTTCACGTACGGTACGACCGCGAGAAATACGTGCCAGGAAGATACTCATCTGGATAGCGTAAATAACCCACCACGCCCAGTAGAAAACAGTCCAGCCCTGCGGGAAGCCGCCTTTGCCGATGGCATCGGTATAGAACAGCATGCGCGGCAGATGCATCAGCAGCATGCCGACCGAGTCGGTGAAGTAGTTCATGATGAAGCTGGCGCCGCTGACGATAAACACCCAGCCGAGCATCAGGAAGCTCAGATAACTACGTACGTCGCTGGCGATCTTGACCCCTTTTTGCAGGCCGCAGGCCACGCAAATGGCGTTCAATATGATCCAGCAGGTAATGATGATGGCGTCGAGTTGCAGCGTATGTGGAATACCGAACAGCCATTGCATACACTCGGTTACCAGCGGGGTAGCGAGACCGAGGCTGGTGCCCATCGCGAAGATCAGCGCCACCAGATAGAAGTTATCGACGATGGTGCCGAACAAGCCCTTAGCATGCTTCTCGCCAACTAACGGTACCAGCGTGGAACTAGGGCGGATAACGTCCATTTTGCGTACAAAGAAGAAGTAGGCGAACGCGACTGAAAGGAAGCTGTAGGTCGCCCACGGCAGCGGTCCCCAGTGGAACAAGCTGTACGCCAGACCTATCTCTTTCGCGCCTGTGGAATTTGGTTCCAGACCGAACGGCGGTGTGGAAATATAGTAGTAGATCTCAATAGAGCCCCAGAACAGAACTGCAGCGGATGTACAGGAGGCGAACATCATAAAAATCCAGCTGGCGGTACTAAACTCAGGTTTTTCGTCGCCTAATTTCTTTTTCGAATACGGGCCAAAGACCAACCAGAACCAGCCGAAGAGCATGACGACCATATACCATTCGAATGCCCAACCCCAGACGTTGGTGACATAACTGAATACCGCATTAATAACGACGTTAGCGGCATCAAGATCTCTTACTGTTAACCAACAAAGTATCCCAACAATTATTAATGGCGGAAAAAAAACCTTCGGTTCAATTCCCGATTTTCTCTTTTCATTTTTCATAAGTGAATTCCAGTGTGAAAACGAAATTTATTTAGCGTGCCCGTATGTGATCGTTTGTTTATTTGTTATTAATGATTTGTTGATAACTTTTTAACCTCTGGGCGCCTCAGTGAGTAACTCATAATGGGTATTCATTTCCGGCTATTCTGTTATCTGTGTCACACTTTCTTATGCTGGTTATTTTGTCTGAAAATACAAATAATTATCTTATTAATCATGGTGTTAATGTTGCTTTTTTAACTTTTTTAAGTGACTGGCGTTCAATATTGTTGAACCAGCAAACAATATTGAAAATTTTCGTATTTGACATGTTTCTTTCAATATTGGTGAGGTGCATAACACTATTGAAAGTTACGAATATCAATGTGTGACATTTTCAATATTGGTGATTAATGTTTTATTTCCGAATTAAAGAGCGTGATATCTGTATTTAACACCGCCGATATAAATACGTTTCCTTCATGATTTCTGGAGATGCAATGAAGATAATTACTTGCTACAAATGCGTACCTGATGAGCAGGATATTGCGATTAATAATGCTGATGGAACACTCGATTTCAGCAAAGCAGATGGCAAAATCAGCCAATATGATCTGAATGCGATCGAAGCGGCTTGCCAGTTAAAACAGCAGGTGGGAGAGGCTCAGGTTGTGGCCATGAGCGTCGGCGGCAAAGCGCTGACCAATGCAAAAGGGCGCAAAGATGTGCTCTCCCGTGGCCCTGATGAACTGATTGTTGTCATTGACGATCAATTTGAACAGACGCTGCCGCAACAAACCGCCACTGCGCTGGCTGCCGCCGCACAAAAATCAGGTTTTGATCTGCTTATTTGCGGCGACGGTTCTTCCGATCTTTATGCTCAGCAGGTTGGTCTGCTGGTGGGCGAAATGCTGAACGTGCCGGCGATTAACGGCGTGAGTAAAATCCTCTCTCTTACCGACAGCACGCTGACGGTAGAGCGTGAACTGGAAGATGAAGTTGAAACCCTGAGTATCCCGCTTCCGGCGGTGATCGCGGTCTCTACCGACATCAACACCCCTCAAATCCCTTCCATGAAAGCCATTCTTGGTGCAGCGAAAAAACCGGTCCAGGTCTGGTCGTCTGCGGACATTGGGCTGAACGGCGCGCAAGCGTATTCCGAACAACAGGTTGCCGCACCGAAGCAGCGCGAGCGTCAGCGCGTTGTGATTGAAGGTGACGGTGAAGAACAGATTGCCGCGTTTGTCGAGAATCTTCGCAAAATCATTTAATTATCAGGGGATGTTATGAACAAATTTTCCAGTGTCTGGGTATTCAGCGATACCCCTTCTCGTCTGCCGGAACTGATGAATGGTGCGCAGGCTTTAGGTGAAAACGTTAACACGTTTGTGCTCAGCGATGAGGACAGCGCGGCGGCATGCCATTTAGGCGCAGATCATGTCTGGCTGCTCAGCGGCAAACCAGAAGACCGTATGGTTGAAGACTACGCCGATGCGATGGCCGAAACCATTCGTCAGCACAGCGAGGGCGGCGCGGTGCTGCTGCCGAATACGCGTCGGGGCAAGCTGTTAGCGGCAAAGCTGGGCTTTCGCTTGTCGGCTGCGGTCTCAAACGACGCCAGCGCAGTCGCGGTGCAGGACGGAAAAGCGGCGGTCAAACATATGGTCTACGGCGGCCTGGCGATGGGAGCAGAAACAATCGCTTCACCGTTTGCCGTGATCACTCTCAGCAGCGGAACGTTTGACGCGCAGCAACCGGATACCGCTCACAGCGGCGAGGTGCACACCGTCCAGTGGCAGGCTCCGACTATCGCTGTGACCCGTACGGCAACGCAGGCGCGTCAGAGCAACAGCGTCGATCTCGACAAAGCCCGTCTGGTGGTCAGCGTGGGACGCGGTATTGGTAGCAAAGAAAATATCTCGCTGGCCGAAGCGCTGTGCCAGACGATTGGCGCTGAGCTGGCCTGTTCACGTCCGGTAGCGGAAAACGAGAAGTGGATGGAGCACGAACGCTACGTCGGTATTTCCAACCTGATGCTCAAGCCAGAACTGTACCTGGCCGTGGGGATCTCCGGGCAGATCCAACATATGGTCGGCGCCAACGGCGCGCAGACGATTTTCGCCATCAACAAAGATAAAAATGCGCCGATCTTCCAGTACGCAGATTTTGGCATCGTTGGCGATGCGCTGAAGATCCTGCCTGCGCTGACGGCTGCTCTGGCGCGTTAAACCATTCGGGCAGGGTGCGAAAGTATCCTGCCACTGACAGGAGTACGTATGTCCGAAGATATCTTTGATGCCATCATCGTGGGTGCAGGTCTGGCCGGTTCGGTTGCGGCGCTGGTGCTGGCTCGGGAAGGTGCACAGGTGCTGGTCATCGAGCGCGGCAATTCTGCTGGCGCGAAGAATGTCACCGGTGGGCGCATGTATGCCCATAGCCTGGAACGCATCATTCCCGGCTTTGCTGAGCAGGCCCCCATTGAACGCATAATCACCCACGAAAAACTCGCCTTTATGACCGATAAAGGGGCGATGACCATCGACTATTGCAATGGTGAAGAGGCTGCATCGTCGCAGGTTTCTTATTCCGTCTTACGCAGCAAATTTGACGCCTGGCTGATGGAGCAGGCCGAGGAGGCGGGAGCCCAGCTTATCACCGGTATTCGGGTGGATAACGTTGTGCAGCGCGAAGGCAAAGTCGTGGGCGTGGAAGCCGACGGCGATATTCTGGAAGCCAAAGTGGTGATCCTCGCTGACGGGGTGAATTCTTTGTTGGCAGAAAAACTGGGCATGGCAAAGCGCGTTGAGGCATCGCATGTTGCCGTTGGCGTAAAAGAGCTGATCGAATTGCCAAAATCGGTGATTGAAGATCGTTTCCAGTTACAGGGGAACGAAGGTGCAGCTTGCCTGTTTGCCGGTTCTCCAACTGATGGGTTGATGGGCGGGGGCTTCCTCTATACTAATGAAACGACCCTTTCTCTGGGGCTGGTCTGCGGTCTTCATCATCTGAAAGATGCTAAAAAATCGGTCCCACAAATGCTGGAAGATTTCAAACAGCATCCGGTGGTTGCCCCATTGATCGCCGGTGGCAAGCTGGTGGAATATGCCGCGCACGTCGTACCGGAGGCCGGTATGAATATGCAGCCTGAACTGGTGGGTGACGGTGTGCTGATTGCCGGTGATGCTGCCGGAATGTGTATGAACCTCGGCTTTACCATCCGCGGTATGGATCTCGCCATATCCGCAGGCGAAGCGGCCGCGAAAACGGTGCTTTCCGCGATGAAGCGCGACGACTTCAGCAAGCAGTCGCTGGGCGAATACCGTCAGCATCTCGATGATGGTCCAATGCGCGATATGCGCATGTATCAGAAGCTTCCCGCTTTCCTAGATAACCCACGCATGTTTACCGCCTATCCCGAAATGGCGGTCAGCATCGCGCGCGACCTGTTCACCGTAGATGGCTCTGCTCCGGTGCCAATGCGCAAAAAAATCCTGCGTCATGCGAAGAAAGTGGGCTTCATCAACCTGATGAAAGATGGCCTGAAAGGAGTGACCGTATTATGACATCTCCCGTCAATGTGGACGTCAAACTGGGCGTCAATAAGTTCAATGTGGATGAAGACAGCCCGCACATCATTCTCAAAACCGATCCTGATAAACAGGCGCTGGAAGTACTGATTAAGGCCTGTCCGGCCGGACTGTATAAAAAACAGGACGACGGCAGCGTCCGTTTTGATTACGCCGGATGCCTGGAGTGCGGAACGTGCCGCATTCTCGGACTTGATACAGCGTTGGAAAAATGGGAATACCCGCGCGGGACATTTGGCGTGGAGTTTCGCTACGGCTAATAAGTACGAGGTTGTGCACCCGTAGGTCGGATAAGACGTGGTAGCGTCGCCATCCGGCAATCATGTGGCGCCAATGCCGGATGGCGGCCTAAACGCCTTATCCGGCCTACAGATGACGCTTTGCCCGTGTTGAAACAGGAAGTCGCTATGCAGCAGCCCAGAAACTTTGATGACATCAAATTTACCTCTATTCACCGCCGGATAATGCTGTGGGGAAGCGGTGGGCCATTTCTGGATGGTTATGTGCTGGTGATGATTGGCGTGGCGCTGGAACAACTCACGCCAGCGTTGAAACTGGACGCTCAGTGGATTGGTCTGCTGGGGGCCGGCACGCTCGCCGGTCTGTTTGTGGGGACGTCGCTGTTTGGCTACATTTCCGATAAGGTCGGGCGGCGAAAAATGTTTATCATCGATATTATTGCCATTGGCGTGATATCGGCGGCAACCATGTTTGTTTCCTCACCCATTGAGCTGTTGGTAATGCGTGTGCTGATCGGCATTGTGATTGGTGCCGATTATCCGATTGCTACCTCGATGATTACCGAGTTCTCCAATACCCGCCAGCGCGCTTTCTCCATCGGTTTTATCGCCGCGATGTGGTATGTCGGCGCCACCTGTGCCGATCTGGTCGGTTACTGGCTGTATGATGTTGAGGGAGGATGGCGCTGGATGCTGGGCAGCGCGGTGATCCCCTGTATTTTGATCCTGATTGGGCGCTTCGATCTTCCTGAATCGCCGCGCTGGCTGCTGCGTAAAGGTCGGGTGAAAGAGTGTGAAGCGATGATGATCAAGCTGTTCGGCGAACCGGTGGTGTTCGACGAAGAGGCGCCGCAGGAGACGCGCTTCCTGCAGCTGTTTAACCGCCGTCATTTCCCGTTTGTCCTGTTTGTCGCCGCTATCTGGACCTGTCAGGTGATCCCGATGTTCGCCATTTATACCTTTGGTCCGCAGATTGTTGGACTGTTGGGGCTTGGTGCCGGGAAAAGCGCGGCGTTGGGCAATGTGGTGATAAGCCTGTGCTTTATGCTGGGGTGCATTCCGCCCATGTTCTGGCTCAATAGCGCGGGCCGTCGGCCATTGTTAATTGGCAGCTTTATTATGATGACGCTGGCGCTGGCCGTGCTGGGGTTAATTCCTGATATGGGAGCGTGGCTGGTGGTGCTGGCGTTTGCCGTGTACGCCTTTTTCTCGGGGGGACCGGGAAATCTTCAGTGGCTGTACCCAAATGAACTGTTCCCTACCGACATTCGCGCATCTGCTGTCGGGGTGATTATGTCCTTAAGCCGCATCGGCACCATTGTTTCAACATGGGCGCTGCCGGTGTTCATTACCAAATACGGGATCAGCAATGTCATGCTGATGGGCGCAGGAATTTCGCTGATTGGCCTGCTTGTGTCCATCGCTTTCGCCCCGGAAACGCGAGGTCTGACGCTGGCGCAAACCAGTCAAATGACGATTCGCAGTAAGCCCGTGACCAGGGCGAGTTATTAGGAGTGTTCTGTATTTTCCCTGCAACTCAGTCAGTTAGCCTACAGTTAACTGGGTATATCACTGAAAACAACTGAAAAGCAGGGAGAACACCATGCAAAAACATATCCTGATCACCTCAATTTTTACCGCAGCAGCACTGTTTACCGTGGCCGGTTGTTCCTCAAACCAGGCGGTTAAAACCACCGATGGCAAAACAATCGTCACTGACGGCAAACCGCAAGTCGATGATGATACTGGCCTGGTGTCGTATAAAAATGCGCAAACGGGTAAGACGGAACAGATTAACCGCGATCAGGTTAAAGATATGAGTGAACTGGATAACTAGTTCAGTTTTCTCCATTCAGCCACTCAATAATATTGACTGTTAGCCTGTGGATTAAGTGACTAAACTCACTGTTATTACAATAATGCAGTGAAACAGGCTAATCATGATCCTCATCATTTATGCGCATCCCTATCCGCAGCACTCGCATGCGAATAAGCGGATGCTTGAACAGGCAAGGACGCTAGAGGGCGTGGAGATCCGCTCGCTCTACCAGCTCTACCCCGACTTCAATATCGATATTGCCGCTGAACAGGATGCGCTGGCACGCGCTGATTTGATCATCTGGCAGCATCCGATGCAGTGGTACAGCACACCTCCATTACTCAAGCTGTGGATGGATAAAGTCCTTTCGCACGGCTGGGCGTATGGCCATGGCGGTACTGCGCTGCACGGTAAACATCTGCTGTGGGCGGTGACGACCGGCGGCGGTGAAAACCACTTCGATATTGGCTCCCATCCCGGATTTGATGTGCTTTCTCAACCCTTACAGGCGACGGCACTTTATTGTGGCCTCAAATGGCTACCGCCGTTTGCGATGCACTGTACGTTTATCTGTGATGATGAAACCCTGCAAGCGCAGGCGCGTCACTACAAACAGCGTCTGATGGAATGGCAGGAGGCACACCATGGATAGCCATACGCTGATACAGGCGCTGATTTATCTCGGATCGGCGGCACTGATTGTCCCCATCGCCGTACGGCTGGGACTCGGGTCGGTACTGGGGTATCTCATCGCCGGATGCATTATCGGCCCATGGGGCCTGAGGCTGGTGACGGACGCTGAATCCATCCTGCATTTTGCGGAGATCGGTGTGGTGCTGATGCTGTTTGTCATTGGTCTGGAGCTGGATCCGCAACGTTTGTGGAAACTGCGAGCTTCGGTGTTCGGCGGCGGCGCATTGCAAATGGTGGTCTGCGGAGGCCTGATTGGTGTGTTCTGTATGTTCCTCGGCCTGCGCTGGCAGGTAGCGGAGCTGATCGGCATGACGCTGGCGCTTTCCTCTACGGCCATCGCTATGCAGGCAATGAATGAACGCAACCTGATGGTTTCGCAAATGGGCCGCAGCGCGTTTGCCGTGCTGCTGTTCCAGGACATCGCTGCTATTCCACTGGTGGCGATGATCCCATTATTGGCAGCGAGTGGCGCATCAACAACGCTTGGGGCGTTTGCATTGTCTGCCCTTAAGGTAGCGGGCGCACTGGTGCTGGTGGTGCTGTTAGGTCGTTATGTCACACGTCCTGCCTTGCGTTTTGTCGCCCGTTCGGGCCTGCGGGAAGTGTTCAGTGCCGTTGCGCTGTTCCTCGTGTTTGGCTTCGGTCTGCTGTTGGAAGAGGTAGGATTGTCGATGGCGATGGGGGCATTCCTGGCCGGGGTGCTGCTGGCAAGCTCTGAGTATCGTCACGCGTTGGAAAGCGACATTGAGCCATTTAAAGGACTGCTGCTGGGGCTGTTCTTTATCGGTGTAGGGATGTCTATCGACTTTGGTACGCTGATTGATAATCCCTTGCGCATTATCATTCTACTGGTCGGTTTCCTGGTTATCAAAACCGTCATGCTGTGGTTGATAGCGAAACCGTTGCAGGTGCCGAACAAGCAGCGTCGCTGGTTTGCCGTATTATTAGGGCAGGGCAGTGAGTTTGCCTTTGTGGTGTTTGGCGCGGCGCAAATGGCAAATGTGCTCGATCCTGACTGGGCGAAATCGCTGACGCTGGCGGTGGCGTTGTCGATGGCGGCTACACCGATTTTGCTGGTGATTTTGACGCGTCTGGAAAAATCGGCGACTGAGGAAGAGCGCGAAGCCGATGAAATCGATGAGGAGCAACCGCGGGTGATCATCGCCGGGTTTGGGCGATTTGGCCAGATAACCGGTCGTTTGCTGTTGTCGAGCGGGGTCAAAATGGTGGTTCTTGATCATGACCCGGACCATATCGAAACGCTGCGTAAATTCGGGATGAAGGTTTTCTATGGCGACGCGACCCGGATGGATCTGCTGGAGTCTGCCGGGGCGGCGAAAGCTGAAGTCATTATTAATGCCATTGACGATCCGCAAACCAGTCTGCAATTAACCGAAATGGTGAAAGAGCATTTCCCGCATCTGCAAATTATTGCTCGTGCGCGCGACGTGGATCATTACATCCGCCTGCGCCAGGCGGGCGTGGATATGCCGGAACGTGAAACCTTTGAAGGTGCACTGAAGACCGGACGTCTGGCGCTGGAAGGTCTCGGGCTTGGGCGCTATGAGGCACGTGAGCGGGCTGACGTATTCCGCCGATTCAATACCATGATGGTAGAGGAGATGGTGAAAGGGGAAAATGACGCGACTTCCCGCGCGGCCGTTTATAAACGCACCAGCGCAATGCTGAGTGAAATTATTGCGGAAGATCGTCAGCACTTATCGTTAATTCAGCGCCATGGCTGGCAAGGCACGGATGAAGGTAAGCATACGGGCGACGTCGCCGATGAGCCGGAAGTGAAACCGTCAGCATAGGGTAAAAAATGTGATGTTCTGCAAACTTTACTGCTAATTGGCTGTTTTTGAACTACTGTAATGCTGGCGTACCACCTTAAATAGGTCGGTTCGCCAGCAGAACGGAAAATTTTCCTGTTCATCCTCTTTCCGCCAGTCGACGAAAGATTGCGCTTTCCGTATAGTGGCGACAATTTTTTTGTATCCGGGAAATATTCAATGATCAGTCTGATTGCGGCGTTAGCGGTAGATCGCGTCATCGGTATGGAGAACGCCATGCCGTGGAACCTCCCTGCCGATCTCGCCTGGTTTAAACGTAATACCTTAAACAAGCCGGTTATCATGGGACGCCATACCTGGGAATCCATCGGGCGACCGTTACCTGGGCGTAAAAATATCGTCATCAGCAGTAAGCCTGGCACCGACGATCGCGTGCAGTGGGTGAAGTCTGTGGATGAAGCAATTGCGGCCTGCGGCGATGAACCTGAAATTATGGTAATTGGCGGTGGGCGTGTGTATGAGCAGTTCCTGCCAAAAGCACAGAAACTGTATCTGACGCACATTGATGCGGAAGTGGAAGGGGATACGCATTTCCCGGACTACGAACCGGATGACTGGGAATCGGTGTTCAGTGAATTCCACGATGCCGACGCGCAAAACTCTCACAGCTACTGCTTCGAGATTCTGGAACGTCGTTAATACTGTAAGTGCCGGATGGCGGCGAAACGCCTTATCATCCAGCTAATGTAGGCCGGATAAGGTGCGAGCACCGCATCCGGCAAACGACTATCAGGCGTTGACCGCTTCGCCAGGATCCAGATTCAGATGGCGATTTGACGGCTGCACGAAGTACTGTTTGTCTTCCCAGCGCAGACAGGTGAGATCGCCTCCCCAGCAACACCCCGTATCCAGCGCGTAAATGCCTTCTGGCGTGCCTTTACCCTCCAGCGATGCCCAGTGCCCGAATGCAATGCTGTATGCTTCACTGACAGGTCCAGGAATGGCAAACCACGGCTTCAGCGGGGCAGGTGCGTCTTCTGGTGACTCTTTGCTGTACATATCCAACTGACCGTTAGGGAAGCAGTAACGCATGCGGGTAAAGGCGTTGGTAATAAAACGCAGGCGCGCCAGCCCGGTCAGTTCCGGGGTCCAGTTATTGGGCATGTCGCCGTACATCGCATCAAGGAAGAAGGGATACGAGTCGCTCGACAGCACGGCTTCAACATCGCGAGCACAGTCTTTTGCTGTCTGCAGGTCCCACTGTGGGGTGATACCGGCATGCGCCATCACCAGCTTCTTCTCTTCGTCTACCTGCAACAGCGGTTGACGGCGGAGCCAGTTAAGTAATTCGTCGGCATCCGGTGCTTCGAGCAGCGATGTGACCCTGTCTTTAGGTTTATTACGACTGATACCAGCAAATACGGCCAGCAGGTGTAAATCGTGATTACCCAATACTAACCGCACGCTGTCGCCCAGTGATTTCACGTAGCGCAAAACGTCCAGCGAGCCCGGTCCACGAGCGACCAGATCGCCGGTGAGCCATAGGGTGTCTTTTTCGGAATTAAAGTCTACCTGATGCAGCAAGGCTACCAGTTCATCGTAACAACCGTGAACGTCGCCAATAAGGTATGTCGCCATAGTTATTGTTTTAATGAATGAGTGTTGGAACGGCGAGTCGGAATACGGGAATATCGATGGTAAAGGCGATGCCTTGTTCATCGATCATTTCGTAATGACCCTGCATGGTGCCCAGCGGTGTTTCAATCACCGCACCGCTGGTGTACTGGTACTCTTCGCCGGGTTCGATGTGGGGCTGGACGCCAACCACGCCTTCACCCTGAACTTCGGTTTCGCGGCCATGACCATTAGTGATCAACCAATAACGCCCCAACAGCTGCACAGGCGCTCGCCCCAAATTGCGGATAGTTACGGTGTAAGCAAAAACGTAACGTTCATCATCAGGTGAGGATTGCGCCTCAATGTAGACGCTTTGTACCTGAATGCACACTCGGGGCGAATTGATCATGTTTAACTCTCCTTCGATGGCGCGTTTTCTGACAGATAGTTAGCCATCCGGCAGTATTGCGCGACAGAGATATTTTCCGCTCGCATCGCCGGATCAATGCCCAGCTCTGTCAGTACTTCAACGCTAAACAGGTTGCCGAGACTGTTACGTACCGTTTTACGGCGCTGATTAAACGCTTCGGTGGTAATACGGCTCAGCACACGAACATCTTTAACCGGGTACGGCATCGTCGTATGAGGGACCAGACGCACAACGGCTGAATCAACTTTAGGCGCTGGCGTAAATGCGGAAGGCGGTACTTCAAGTACCGGGATCACATTGCAGTAATACTGCGCCATGACGCTTAATCGACCATACGCTTTACTGTTTGGCCCTGCAACCAGACGATTCACCACCTCTTTTTGCAACATGAAATGCATGTCGGCAATGGCATCAGTATAGGAAAAAAGATGGAACATGAGCGGCGTGGAGATGTTGTACGGCAGGTTGCCGAATACGCGCAGCGGCTGCCCCATCGTTTGTGCCAGTTCGCCGAAGTTCATGGTCATGGCATCTTGCTGATAAATCGTCAGCTTAGGCCCTAAAAACGGGTGTGTCTGTAGGCGTGCTGCCAGATCGCGGTCGAGTTCAATGACCGTGAGCTTGTCCAGACGTTCGCCTACTGGTTCGGTCAATGCCGCCAGGCCCGGGCCGATTTCGACCATAGCCTGACCTTTCTGCGGGTTGATAGCAGAGACAATACTTTCGATCACAAACTGATCGTTGAGGAAGTTCTGCCCGAAACGTTTACGGGCTAAATGGCCCTGATGGACTCGATTATTCATTGGTATTAACAATCATTTTGATGGCGAGATTAAGCGCCGTAATAAAACTGCCGACATCTGCTTGCCCACGGCCCGCAAGTTCAAGTGCGGTGCCGTGATCGACGGATGTGCGAATAAAGGGCAGGCCCAGCGTGATATTCACACCGCGACCAAATCCCTGGTATTTTAGCACGGGGAGACCCTGATCGTGGTACATTGCCAGCACGGCATCCGCGTGGTCGAGATATTTGGGCTGAAACAGCGTATCTGCGGGCAGCGGACCGTTTAATTTCATTCCCTGCGCACGCAGTTCATCGAGTACCGGAATGATGGTGTCTATCTCTTCCGTTCCCATATGTCCGCCTTCACCAGCATGCGGGTTAAGACCGCACACCAGAATATGCGGATCGGCAATGCCGAATTTGGTGCGTAAATCATGATGCAAAATGCCGATCACTTCCTGAAGCAGGGCGGGCGTAATGGCGTCGGCAACGGCTCTGAGCGGCAAATGCGTGGTTGCCAGGGCAACGCGCAGCTCTTCGGTCGCCAGCATCATAACAACTTTCTTTGCCTGTGAACGCTCTTCAAAAAACTCGGTATGTCCGGTAAACGGGACGCCAGCGTCATTGATAACGCCCTTGTGAACCGGGCCGGTGATCAGCGCCGCAAACTCACCTTGCAGACAGCCATCGCAGGCGCGAGCCAGCGTATCCACCACATATTGCCCGTTTTCTACCGCCAACTGACCCGCGACAGCTGGTGCCCGCAGCGCAATCGGTAACAGCGTCAATGTGCCTGCTGATTGCGGTTTGGCTGGGGTATCTGGAGAGTAGGGGAGGAGTGAAAGTGGTAAACCGAGCATCGCTGCCCGGTCATTGAGGAGTGCTGCATCCGCACAGACAACAAGTTCTACAGGCCAATCGCGCTGGGCGAGCTGAACCACCAGGTCCGGGCCAATCCCGGCGGGTTCGCCGGGAGTGATAACAACGCGTTGAGCACGAGTCATTAGTTGCTCAGAACTTTAACGTAAGCGCTGGCGCGCTGTTCCTGCATCCAGGTTGCTGCTTCTTCCGAGAATTTACGGTTCATCAGCATACGGTAAGCTCTGTCTTTCTGCGCTGCGTCAGTTTTATCAACGTTACGTGTATCCAGCAGTTCGATCAGATGCCAACCGAAAGAGGAGTGCACCGGGGCGCTCATCTGGCCTTTGTTAAGTTTGGTCAGCGCATCGCGGAAAGCAGGGTCGAAAATATCCGCTGCAGCCCAGCCCAGATCGCCGCCCTGGTTGGCAGAGCCTGGATCCTGAGAAAACTCTTTAGCGGCTGCCGCGAAGGTCGTTTTACCGCTCTTAATATCTGCCGCGATTTGTTCCAGCTTCAGACGCGCCTGCTGATCGGTCATGATCGGCGACGGCTTAAGCAGAATGTGGCGAGCATGAACTTCAGTCACGGAGATGCTCTGGCTTTGGCCACGCATATCGTTGACTTTCAGGATGTGGAAGCCGACACCGGAACGAATTGGGCCAATGATATCGCCTTTTTTCGCAGTGCTTAACGCCTGGGCAAAGATACCCGGCAGCTCCTGAATACGTCCCCAACCCATCTGACCGCCTTTCAGCGCCTGCTGGTCAGCGGAATAAGTAATAGCCAGTTTGCCGAAATCACTACCGTTACGCGCTTCATCAACAACAGAGCGCGCCTGGCTTTCAGCCGCGTTAACCTGGTCGGATGTTGGGTTTTCCGGTAATGGGATCAGAATGTGGCTCAGGTTCAGCTCGGTGCTGGCATCGTTTTGGTTGCCTACCTGCTGCGCCAGGGCATCCACTTCCTGAGGCAGGATAGTGACGCGACGGCGAACTTCGTTGTTACGCACTTCGGAGATGGTCATCTCTTTGCGGATCTGGCTACGATAGGTTGAATAGCTTAAGCCATCCTGTGCCAGGCGGCTGCGCATCTGATCCAGCGTCATGTTGTTCTGCTTGGCGATGTTGGCAATAGCCTGATCCAACTGCTCGTCAGAGATTTTCACCCCCATCTTCTGACCCATTTGCAGGAGGATTTGATCCATGATCAAACGTTCCAGGATCTGATGACGCAGTGTAGCGTCATCCGGTAATTGCTGACCTGCCTGACCTGCATTCAGTTTTACTGACTGCATTAAGCCATCGACGTCGCTTTCCAGAACGACGCCGTTATTGACGACGGCTGCAACTTTATCGACTACCTGTGGGGCAGCGAAACTGGTATTCGCGATCATGGCGATACCGAGAAGCAGCGTTTTCCAGTTCTTCATACTTTTTCCATTATTAATTAACCGCAATGCGGATTACGTTGTATACCCTTCGTCTTTCAAGCCGCATTTTTGTTGGCTGCTGAGTTACTCGTCTCATCCATGAGACTCGCCCTTATGGGCCGTCGCTGTGCGACGTTCAAATCTGTTCCTGACAGATTTGTCACTCACCCCAGTCACTTACTTATGTAAGCTCTTGGGGATTCTCTCAGTTGCCGCCTCAATACAGCTCGAAATCCATTGGGTATCAATAAATCAGATCATAAAGAGCTTTGATACGGCAAAATGTTCGAACGCAGCATTTGGTTGGTGCCGAGACCGTAGTTGGAGCTCAGACCGCGCAGTTCGATATTAAAGCCGATCGTGTTGTCATAAATCGCGTGTTGCTGGGTATTATCCCAACCGTTCAGCTTACGCTCGTAGCCGAAGCGAATGGCGTAACAGCAGGAGTTGTACTGTAAGCCCAGCATTGAATCTGCTTCTTTGTTCACCTTGGTATCGAAGTAGTAAGCACCAACAATCGACCAACGCTCAGCAATCGGGAAGCTTGCCACCGCGCCCACCTGCGAAATCCCGTTTTCATACTGGGCGTTAGTTACATCACGTGAAGGTACAGCGGCCTTAATATACTCTGGGCTGGCATAACGGTAGTTCAATTGCAGCATACGGTTTTCGTCGCGGCGGTATTCGATACTGCTATTGCTGGTTGCGATGCTATCCAGACGCGTGTCGTACTGGATCCCACTGCGTAAACCCCAGCGATCGGAGATGCGCCAGTAGGTATCGCCAGCCCATACCAGTGAGCCCGTTTTGTCGTCATTCTCCCATTCTGTATGGTCATCGCCAGTGCGAGACTCGGTGAAATAGTAGATTTGACCCACAGAAATATTAAAACGTTCAACGGCCGCGTCATCATAAACGCGAGATGTGACCCCGGTCGTTACCTGGTTGGCGGACGCAATACGGTCCAGGCCGCCATAAGAGCGGTCACGGAACAGGCCACTGTAGTCAGATTGCAGCAGGGATGAGTCATAGTTATAGATATGACTTTGGTCGCGGTATGGGACGTACAGGTACTGCGCGCGCGGCTCCAGCGTCTGGGTATATCCCGGCGCCAGCATTTGCATGTCACGCTCGAATACCATCTTGCCGTCGACTTTAAACTGCGGCATGACGCGGTTGGCGGAATCATCCAGCTTGGTATTTTTCGGGTTACTGTTGTACCAATCCAGGTTGGTCTGCTGATAGTGCGTTGCCAGCAGCTTCGCTTCGGTATTGATACTGCCCCAGTTATTCGACAACGGCAGATTGATCGTCGGTTCCAGGTGAACACGCGTTGCTTCCGGCATGTTGTCATTGGTATTGACGAAATGGACCGCCTGGCCATAAATACGGGTATCAAACGGACCGACGTCATTTTGGTAGTAGTTGACGTCTAACTGCGGCTGCGCAGAGTAGCTGTTACTGTTTGCGGCATCGAAGACCTGGAACTGCTTGGTCGAGACCGTGGCGTCAAAGTTCTGTACCGCATAGCCAACGCTGAATTTTTGCGTGGCATAGCCGTCGGTACTGGAACCGTATTTATTATCGAAATCATTGAAGTAGCTGGTGTCGCTGACCTTGGTGTAGTCGATGTTGAAACGCCACACCTGGTCCATGACGCCAGCGTGCCGCCAGTAAAACAGCCAGCGGCGTGAGTTGTCATCCTTCGGGTTATCATCCTCGTACACTTTATCGGAGTTCAGATAGTCGAACTCCATCAGGCCTGCGCCCGCCTGGGTAAGATAGCGGAATTCGTTCTCCCACATGATGCCGCCACGACGGTGCATATAATGCGGCGTGATGGTGGCGTCCATATTGGGCGCAATGTTCCAGTAATACGGGAGATAGAACTCAAAATAGTTATTGGTGGAATATTTTGCGTTCGGGATCAGGAAACCGGAACGGCGCTTATCGCCGACGGGTAACTGTAAATAAGGACTATAAAAGACCGGAACCGGACCCAGTTTAAAACGGGCGTTCCAGATCTCCGCGACCTGTTCCTCACGGTCGTGGATAACTTCGCTACCGACGACGCTCCAGGTATCTGAACCTGGCAGACAGGAGGTAAAGCTACCGTTTTCCAGAATGGTATAACGGTTTTCCCCACGCTGTTTCATCAGGTCGGCTTTCCCGCGCCCCTGACGGCCGACCATCTGGTAATCACCTTCCCAGATGTTGGTATCTTTGGTATTCAGATTGGACCAGCCCTTCGGTCCCTTCAGAATAACCTGATTGTCGTCATAATGGACATTGCCCAACGCATCGACGGTACGTACTGGCTCCGGCTGGCCTTCAGCCTGCTTCTGATGAAGCTGTACTTCGTCGGCCTGCAGGCGGCTGTTACCCTGTGCGATATCCACGTTGCCGGTAAACACAGCGTCATCGGGATAATTCCCTTTTGCGTTGTCGGCATTGATGGTGACGGGTAACTCATTAGTCTCGCCCTGTACCAGAGGACGGTCATAGCTCGGCACGCCCAGCATACACTGTGAGGCGAGATCGGCTGCCAGGCCCTGATGGCTATAGAGGGCGCTGGCAATCATGGTGGCCAGAAGAGTGGGAATACGTTTTTTCATACGTTGTATTTATTGTTCCATCATCAGTAGCGTCGCGCGTGACAAACGGTCACAGCCTAACTTATCTCATCTTCACTTCGCTAGTATTAATCCTGCCCATTTTATACCCGCCACCTTTCAAGCTGCATCTTCGTTGTCTTCCTCGTTCACCCCAGTCACTTACATGGGTAAGCTCCAGGGGACTCACTACGTTGCCGCCTTGCTGCAACTCGAAATCCAACGGGTATAGCGTTTGTGGTGTTAGGCACGGCATTGAATGACAGGTATGATAATGCAAATTATAGGCGATGTCCCACAATTGACCGCAGCCGTAAATCGGTAAAAGCACCTTATATTGTGGGACATAGCCTTGCTGAGAGCGGAAAGATTTGGGGAGTCTATGCAGTATTGGGGAAAGATAATTGGTGTAGCCGTGGCCTTAATGATGGGCGGCGGCTTCTGGGGTGTGGTTCTGGGGCTGTTAGTTGGCCACATGTTCGACAAAGCCCGCATGCGCAAAATGGCGTGGTTTGCCAACCAACGTGAACGCCAGGCGCTGTTTTTTGCCACCACTTTTGAGGTGATGGGACATCTGACCAAATCCAAAGGTCGCGTCACGGAAGCCGATATACATATCGCCAGCCAGTTGATGGATCGGATGAATTTGCACGGTGACTCGCGAACGGCTGCACAACATGCCTTCCGGGTAGGAAAATCGGATAATTACCCATTACGTGAAAAGATGCGTCAGTTTCGCAGCGTCTGTTTTGGTCGATTCGATCTGATCCGCATGTTTCTGGAGATTCAGATCCAGGCGGCATTTGCTGATGGGTCGTTGCATCCTAACGAACGTGAAGTGCTGTATGTGATTGCTGAAGAGTTGGGGATCTCACGCACCCAATTTGATCAGTTCCTGCGCATGATGCAGGGCGGCGCACAGTTTGGCGGCGGATATCAGCAGCAGTCTGGCGGCGGTGGCTGGCAGCAGGCGCAACGCGGCCCGACGCTGGAAGACGCCTGTAATGTGCTGGGTGTGAAAACGACCGACGATGCGACCACCATCAAGCGGGCTTACCGTAAGCTGATGAGCGAGCACCATCCGGACAAACTGGTTGCGAAAGGTCTGCCGCCAGAGATGATGGAAATGGCGAAGCAAAAAGCGCAGGAAATCCAAAAAGCTTACGAGCTGATTAAGGATCAAAAAGGATTCAAGTGATTGAATTGCCGGATGCGGCTAGCGCCTTATCCGGCCTACATTCATTAACGTAGGCCGGGCAAGCGAAGCGCCCCCGGCATAAATTGGCTCAGAATTTAAAAATCTGCCGGGACTTTAAACGTCATACTGTTGCCGTATTCGGGATGCGTGATGGTTAACATCTCTGCATGCAGCAACAGGCGCGGCGCTAACGCCAGAGCTTCCGGCGGAGCATAGAAGCGGTCGCCCAGGATAGGATGCCCTAAAGCCAGCATATGCACACGCAGCTGGTGGGAGCGTCCGGTAATGGGTTTGAGCACGACCCGGGCGGTGTTATCCGCCGCGAACTCCACAACTTCATACTCGGTCTGCGCCGATTTCCCGGTCTCATAACATACTTTTTGCTTTGGCCTGTTTGGCCAGTCGCAAATCAGCGGTAAATCAACCAGACCCTCGGCCGGAGCAGGATGCCCCCAGACGCGTGCGACATACTGTTTTTTCGGTTCGCGCTCGCGAAACTGGCGTTTTAGCTCGCGCTCTGCCGCTTTGGTTAGCGCGACTACAATCACGCCGCTGGTTGCCATATCCAGACGATGCACGGATTCAGCCTGCGGATAATCGCGCTGAATACGTGTCATCACGCTGTCTTTGTGCTCATCCAGACGACCTGGCACAGACAACAAGCCACTCGGCTTGTTGACCACCATAATGTGCTCATCCTGATACAGGATGACCAGCCAGGGTTCCTGCGGCGGATTGTAGTTTTCCATCCCCATGTATGGCTCCGTTACTGATGCGTCACGACGATCAGGCGCAGGGCATCGAGACGCCAGCCCGCCTGATCCAGGCTTTCCATCACCTGCTGACGGTTGCTTTCAATTGCGCTAAGTTCGTCATCACGGATGTTCGGGTTAACGGCACGCAGCGCTTCGAGACGGGAAAGTTCTGCCGTCAGCTTCTCGTCAGCTTCTTTACGCGCTGCGTCGATCAGCGCGCGGGCAGATTTTTCCACCTGCGCTTCACCGAGTTGCAGAATGGCATGAACATCCTGCTGCACGGCGTTGACCAGTTTGCTGCCGGTGTGGCGGTTAACGGCGCTGAGCTGACGGTTAAAGGTTTCGAACTCAACCTGTGCAGCAAGGTTATTGCCGTTTTTATCCAGCAGCATGCGTACCGGCGTTGGTGGCAGGAAGCGGTTTAGCTGCAGTTGTTTCGGCGCTTGCGCTTCAACAACATAGACCAGCTCAACCAGCAGTGTACCAACAGGTAATGCTTTGTTTTTCAACAACGAAATAGTGCTGCTTCCGGTGTCGCCGGAGAGGATCAGATCCAGACCATTGCGGATCAGCGGATGCTCCCAGGTAATAAACTGGGCATCTTCACGCGACAGGGCGACATCGCGCTCGAACGTAATGGTGCAGCCATCTTCCGGCAGCCCAGGGAAATCCGGCACCAGCATATGATCGGACGGCGTCAGCACGATTAAATTGTCGCCACGGTCATCCTGATTAATACCGACGATATCAAACAGGTTCATGGCGAAGGCGATCAGGCTGGTATCGTCGTCCTGTTCTTCAATACTCTCAGCCAGCGCCAGTGCTTTTTCGCCGCCGTTAGAGTGGATCTCCAGCAGGCGATCGCGACCTTGCTCTAGCTGTGCTTTCAGCGCGTCATGCTGTTCGCGGCAGGTTTTGATCAGATCGTCAAAGCCCTCGGTATTTTCTGGTTCAGCCAGGTAGCCGATCAGATTGTTATAGACCGTGTCATAGATAGTACGGCCGGTCGGACAGGTGTGTTCGAACGCATCCAGACCTTCGTGGTACCAGCGCACCAGCACAGATTGCGCGGTTTTTTCCAGGTACGGAACGTGAATCTGAATATCATGCGCCTGACCAATACGGTCCAGACGGCCAATACGCTGTTCCAGCAGATCCGGGTTGAACGGCAGGTCAAACATCACCAGATTGCTGGCGAACTGGAAGTTACGCCCTTCGGAGCCGATTTCAGAACACAGCATTACCTGGGCGCCGCTATCTTCTTCGCTAAACCATGCTGCGGCGCGGTCACGCTCAATGATCGACATCCCTTCATGGAATACGGCAGCGCGGATACCTTCGCGCTCGCGCAGAACCTGCTCCAGCTGAAGCGCGGTGGTGGCTTTTGCACAGATAACTAATACTTTTTGCGAGCGGTGGCTGGTCAGGTAGCCCATCAGCCATTCCACGCGCGGGTCAAAGTTCCACCAGGTGCCGGTGTCACCTTCGAATTCCTGATAAATCTGTTCCGGGTAGAGCATGTCGCGCGCCCGGTCTTCTGCACTTTTACGCGCGCCCATAATGCCGGAGACTTTAATCGCCGTCTGGTATTGGGTCGGCAGCGGCAGCTTGATGGTATGCAGCTCGCGTTTCGGGAAGCCTTTTACACCGTTACGGGTGTTACGGAACAGCACACGGCTGGTGCCATGGCGGTCCATCAGCATCGAAACCAGCTCCTGACGCGCGCTCTGGGCGTCTTCGCTGTCGCTGTTTGCCGCCTGCAATAGCGGCTCAATGTCCTGCTCGCCAATCATGTCGCCTAACATGTTCAGCTCATTGTTACTCAGCTTGTTACCTGCCAGCAACATGGCGACGGCGTCGGCGACCGGACGATAATTTTTTTGCTCTTCAACAAACTGGGCGAAATCGTGGAAACGGCTCGGGTCCAGCAGGCGCAGGCGTGCAAAGTGACTTTCCATGCCCAGCTGCTCCGGTGTAGCGGTTAGCAGCAGGATGCCCGGCACACGTTCTGCCAGTTGTTCAATGGCCATATATTCGCGGCTGGGCGCGTCTTCGCTCCACACCAGGTGATGGGCTTCATCGACAATCAGCAGATCCCACTCGGCGTCACACAGGTGCTCCAGACGCTGTTTATTGCGACGGGCAAAGTCCAGCGAGCAGATGACCAGTTGTTCGGTTTCAAACGGGTTGTAGGCGTCGTGCTGCGCTTCTGCATAACGCTCATCATCAAACAGCGCAAAACGCAGGTTGAAACGGCGCAGCATTTCGACCAGCCACTGGTGCTGTAATGTCTCCGGGACGATGATCAGCACGCGCTCTGCGGCGCCGGACAGCAGTTGTTGATGCAGGATCATCCCGGCTTCAATGGTTTTACCTAAACCCACTTCATCTGCCAGTAAAACGCGAGGAGCATGACGACGGCCAACATCATGGGCAATGTTCAGCTGGTGAGGAATCAGGCTGGTACGTTGACCACGCAACCCACTCCACGGCATACGGTATTGTTCGCTCTGAAATTTACGGGCGCGATAGCGCAGAGCAAAGCGATCCATGCGGTCAATCTGGCCGGCAAACAGGCGATCTTGTGGTTTGCTGAATACCAGTTTGCTGTCGAGCAGTACTTCACGCAGCATGACTCCGGTTTCTTCGGTATCCAGGCGGGTTCCGATATAGGCAAGCAGGCCGTTTTCTTCTTTTACTTCATCGACATGCAGTTGCCAGCCTTCATGGCTTGTTATCGTATCGCCAGGATTGAACATCACGCGGGTCACGGGGGAATCACTGCGCGCATACAGACGGTTTTCGCCCGTCGATGAGAAAAGTAAAGTGACGGTTCGCGCATCCATGGCGACAACAGTACCAAGTCCCAATTCGCTTTCTGTATCGCTGATCCAGCGTTGACCAAGTGTAAAAGGCATATATGTTCGGCTCTATATCTTTAATTGCAGGCAATACTCGTCATTTTCCGGGCTAATCCCCGTTATTGAGAGCATACGACCCCGCTACCAGGCTAATAAATCAGTGGTAGTGGTGTTAAATGGGTCCAGGAATGGAAAGGGCGCTATGGTACTGGATGGCGGCGGTTTCGTCACGCGTCAAAATAACCCCAGTTGTCCTGTGAGTAGTGTAGCAAAATTATCGTCAATAAAGGGAAGAATTCCCTCAGCAACGGGTTGGATCTGGCGGGTCAGATAATGCTCGTAATCGAGCGCAGATAGCTGATAATCAACAGGTTCTGGGCCATTGACCGTCCAGACATATTTTATGGTTCCGCGATTCTGATACTGCGGTGGACGCCCCAGCTTTACATTCTGCTCATCGGCGAGTCGCGCGGCACGAACGTGTGGTGGAACATTTCGCTGGTATTCGCTTAACGGGCGGCGCAGGCGCTTGCGGTACACCAGTTGTTCATCCATTTCACCAGCCATCAGACGGTCAATAGTCTCACGAACAAACTCCTGATAAGGTTCGTTACGAAAAATTCGTAGGTATAGCTCCTGCTGAAACTGTTGGGCTAGCGGCGTCCAGTCGGTTCGTACCGTTTCCAGTCCCTTAAACACCATACGTTGCTCAGCACCGTCCTGAATCATCCCCGCATAGCGTTTTTTACTGCCGGTATCTGCACCGCGAATGGTCGGCATCAGAAAGCGACAAAAATGGGTTTCAAATTCCAGCTCCAGCGCGCTGGTCAGATTTTGTTGCTTCAGCGATTGCGCCCACCAGGTGTTGACATAGCTCACCAGTTCCCGACCAATTCGGGCTGCATCGTCCTCTGAGTGCGCCTTTTTCAGCCAGACAAAGGTGGAATCGGTATCGCCATAAATGACATCGTAACCCTGAGCCTCAATTAACGCTTTGGTCTGGCGCATGATCGCATGGCCGCGCATGGTAATGGACGAGGCCAGTCTCGGGTCGAAAAAGCGACAGGCGGTGGTGCCCAGCACGCCGTAAAATGCGTTCATGATGATTTTCAACGCCTGCGAGAGTGGCTTATTGCCGCGGCGTTTTGCTTCTTCGCGCCCGTGCCAGATCTGAGTAACGATTTCAGGCAGGCAGTGCTTTTCGCGTGAAAACCAGGCGTCAAGGAAACCTTCGGTGCTGTGTTCCGGATCCGGCTGCGCCATCCCTTCGATAAGCCCCACCGGGTCGATTAAAAAAGTACGAATTATTGAGGGATACAGGCTTTTGTAATCCAGCACCAGTACGGAGTCGTACAATCCCGGGCGCGAGTCCATCACGTAGCCGCCGGGACTGGCGTGCGCGGGGACTTCACCCAGATTCGGCGCCACATAACCCGCCCGGTGCATTCGTGGCAGGTAGAGATGTCCGAAGGCGGCAACTGAACCACCGTGCCGGTCGACCGGCAGACCGTTGACCGTCGATCGTTCCAGCAGAAATGGCATGATCTCGGTTTTGTGAAAAATGCGCGTGACCAGCTCACAGTCTTTGAGATTGTAGGTGGCAAGCGCGGGCTTATCCTGGGCAAATCGACGGTCGATTTCGTCCATTCTGTCCCACGGATTATCAATCGACTTCCCTTCGCCAAGCAGCTCTTGCGATACCGTTTCCAGTGAAAATGACGAGAAATTCCAGAACGCGGATTTTAGCGCCTCAATACCGTCGATAATCAGGCGCCCCTTAGCCTGAGCGAAGAATACGCCGTTCTTGAAGCCATGCTCGCGCCACTCAAGCTCGCTGCTATCACGGCCAAAACGCAGGGGAATGCGGTAACGTTCGGCGTGCTTTTGCAGGACGCGTAAATCGAATTGCACGACGTTCCAGCCGATTATCACATCAGGATCGTGACGGGCAATCCAGTCATTGAGTTTTTCCAGCAACTGCGGGCGGCTTGCAACGTACTCAAGTTCAAAATCAAGCGTAGAGGCGTCGCCGTTTGCCGGGCCGAGCATGTAGACAATACGTTGCCCGCAGCCTTCAAGACCGATGCAATAGAGTTCGCCGTGGCGCGTGGTTTCGATATCCAGCGATACCCATTTTAGCGGTGGTCGATAGTCAGGGTTCGGCTTCAGGCGGGCATTCACCAGCATGTCATTATGTCTGTCGCCTTCGACCCAAACAGGGGAGGTGATAAAGCGCTCCATCAGATACCGCTCAGGTGGGCGTACGTCGCCCTCATAGACGGTGACTGCGTTTTCGCGCAGCAGTTTTTCCAATCGCATGAGCTGGCGATGTGAGCGGCAATACAGTCCGGAAACAGGCTGGCGGTGGAAGTCTTGCAATTGCAGCGATTTCAGGCGATAGCCGTTTTCAGTGCGTAATAATGACATTACGCGAGGAACCTGACTGGTGGGAATAAACGCGACCGACTCCTGAGGCGCGAGCGTGACCTGCAGCGGCCCATCGTCTGTAGCCAGCCAGAATGAGACCTCAGTTCCCTGCGGGGTGTCCCGCCAGTGCCGGGTTAAAATAAAACCTGCTTGCGCCACGCTGCGTATCCGTCAAAAAACCAGGCATTATTATAGCCTGGTTCTGATAGATTAGCTGTGATTTTATACAGTTGTAATGCTCAGAAGAGGTTACTGCCCGAAATACGCTTTCCTGAGTAAAATAATTATTCCTACCTGACAATGTTATCTTCATATGCAATATATGAATCAAATAGCTTTGATAGGCTACAGATAGATATGTTATAGCTGGTATTTGTACATTAGTTTCCATTAATTACGTTGTTTATGTTTTAATTGTTAATTACAAGTTCGTTTTCATACTTTTTCTGTTTTTTAGGAATAGTGCTCATTTGATTTTGCTACATATTTCTCGGATTAGTAAAAAAATTATATTTTTATTTGTTTTTATTAGCTGTTAGTGTAAAACTTTCATTCGAAATGTTTGGGCCATCATCTTAAATATAATATATTTAAATGGGGTTGTTATTGCTCTAAATAAGCAGTTTCAATTCAATTTCGTCGGGAAATTCTCTGTGAATATAATTTTATTTTTTCGATGGCTTGTGCATTTTTTTGTCCTTTTGATATTGATTTTGAAAAAATGGAGTTTTTATGAACGTTCTTTCCAAACATCAGCTTGGCATTAAATATCAGAACTATATGTTTGTTAACACAATGATTTCTAATCCAGCCATTAAAACTGTGAGCAAGTATATTTTATATAAAACATGGGACGGTAAGTTGTGGAATGCTGAAATTATTGAAAATGGTAGCGCTTTTTTTCACTGGCAGGGTAATGACAAAAGTAAGGGGCACAAAGATACAGTGATTAATTATCTGCTGAACGGGCAGAAGTGGCAGGCGACCATTACAGATTATGTCTTTTTCCATTGTCTGGAAGGAAATAAGGCTCATGGACACTATGATAATGTAATTGATTATATCTGTTCAAATGATTGTGTATACCAAGGTTCATTCGCCGAATATTATAGCGAATAACTATAAAGGAGCGCGTAGATTATCTGCGCGCTTATTTTTTTACTGCCCGTAATACGCTTTTGCACCGTGTTTGCGCAGGTAGTGTTTATCTAGCAGGGTTTGCTGCATATCCGGTAACTGCGGCGCGAGCTGGCGACAGAAGATCCCCATATAGGCGACTTCTTCCAGCACGATGGCGTTATGCACCGCATCTTCGGCATTTTTTCCCCAGGCAAATGGACCGTGAGAGTGCACCAGCACGCCAGGCATCTGTGCGGCGTCAATACCTTGTTTTTCAAAGGTTTCAACGATTACGTTACCGGTTTCCCATTCATATTCGCCGTTGATTTCTTCGTCGGTCATTTTGCGTGTGCAGGGAATCGAACCGTAGAAATAGTCCGCATGGGTGGTCCCCGTTGCCGGAATCGACTGACCCGCCTGTGCCCAGATGGTTGCATGGCGCGAATGGGTGTGAACAATGCCGCCAATGGTCGGGAACGCCTGATACAGCAAACGGTGTGTTGGGGTATCTGAGGAAGGTTTCTTCGTACCTTCAACAACTTCACCCGTGGCGATACTGACTACCACCATATCGTCGGCGGTCATTACGCTGTAATCGACTCCCGAAGGTTTAATCACAAACACGCCGCGCTCGCGATCGACGGCGCTGACGTTCCCCCAGGTCAGGGTGACCAGATTGTGCTTAGGCAACGCCAGATTGGCTTCCAGTACCTGACGTTTGAGATCTTCAAACATGATGCTCTCCGATGAATCTTGCCGGATGGCGCTACGCTTATCCGGCCTACAAATCGCACATTCTTGTAGGCCGGATAAGGTGTTTACGCCGTCATCCGGCAGTTGTTAACGTTTGAAGCCGTAATACACTTCGTTCCAGCGCAGCGCGTCCTTAAAGGCCGGCAGGCGGGTATCGTTATCGATCACTGCGATCTCGATATCATGCATTTCAGCGAACTGGCGCATATCGTTCAGATCCAGCGCGTGGCTGAACACGGTGTGGTGCGCGCCACCGGCAAGGATCCAGGCTTCAGAAGCGGTTGGCAGATCCGGTTGAGCTTTCCACAGTGCGTTAGCGACAGGCAGTTTTGGCAGGGAGTGCGGCGTTTGTACCGTGTCGATGCAGTTAACTAGCAGGCGATAGCGATCGCCGAGATCGATCAGGCTGGCAACCACTGCCGGGCCGGTTTTGGTGTTGAAGATCAGACGGGCAGGATCGTCTTTACCACCAATGCCGAGGTGCTGTACGTCGAGGATCGGTTTCTCTTCCACCGCGATGGACGGGCACACTTCCAGCATGTGCGAGCCGAGCACCAGATCGTTGCCTTTCTCGAAGTGGTAGGTGTAATCCTCCATAAATGAGGTGCCGCCCTGCAGACCGGTTGACATCACCTTCATGATGCGAAGCAGAGCGGCGGTTTTCCAGTCGCCTTCGCCCGCAAAGCCGTAGCCTTGCTGCATCAGACGCTGTACGGCCAGACCAGGGAGCTGTTTCAGTCCGTGTAAATCTTCAAATGTGGTGGTGAAGGCGTGGAATCCGCCCTGTTCCAGGAAGCGCTTCACCCCCAGTTCAATACGGGCCGCTTCCAGGACGTTCTGACGTTTTTCGCCGTGGACTTGCGTCGCCGCCGTCATGGTGTAGGTGCTTTCGTACTCATCGATTAGCGCGTTGATTTCACCGTCGCTAATTGCGTTCACTACCTGCACCAGATCGCCCACGGCCCAGGTGTTTACCGAGAAGCCGAACTTGATCTGCGCAGCGACTTTATCGCCATCGGTGACCGCAACTTCACGCATGTTGTCGCCAAAACGGCAGACTTTCAGGTGGCGGGTATCTTGTTTGGACACGGCCTGGCGCATCCAGGAGCCAATGCGTTCGTGCGCTTGTTTATCCTGCCAGTGACCGGTGACCACGGCATGCTGCTGACGCATACGCGCGCCGATGAAGCCGAACTCACGACCGCCGTGCGCAGTCTGGTTCAGGTTCATAAAGTCCATATCAATGCTGTCCCACGGCAGTGCGGCATTGAACTGGGTGTGGAACTGCATCAGCGGTTTGTTGAGGATAGTCAGACCGTTAATCCACATTTTGGCTGGGGAGAAGGTATGCAGCCAGACCACCATCCCTGCACAGCGATCGTCGTAATTCGCGTCACGACAGATAGCGGTAATCTCGTCAGGGGAAGTGCCCAGCGGTTTTAATACCAGCTTGCAGGGCAGTTTGGCTTCAGTATTCAGTGCGTTAACGACGTGCTCGGCATGTTGGGTTACCTGACGCAGGGTTTCAGGGCCATACAGATGCTGGCTACCAATCACAAACCACACTTCATAGTTATCAAAAATCGTCATTGTCGTGTCCTTAATGTGTCAGGGTTGCCAGGTCTACCGGGGCTTGTTGCGCCGGAGCGGCAGTCGGAAGGTATTGCTGTTCAGCGCTTATCGCCCATTGCTGATAGCGGCGGTAAAGCTGTTCAAAACGTTGAGCCTGCTCTGGGCGAGGTTGCAGCGTGTTTTCCACGGCGCTTGCCATCTGCTGCTGAGCGGCAGGGATATCGGCGTGTACTTTCGCGGCAACGGCGGCGAAGATAGCTGCACCGAGTGCGCAGCACTGGTCTGAAGCGACAATCTGTAGCGGACGGTTCAGCACGTCACAGCAGGCCTGCATGATGACCGGGTTCTTGCGCGCGATACCGCCAAGCGCCATCACGTTGTTAACCGCAATGCCTTGTTCGGTGAAGCATTCCATGATGGCGCGTGCGCCAAAGGCCGTGGCGGCAATCAGACCACCGAACAGCGCTGGCGCATCGGTTGCCAGATTCAGGTCGGTAATGACGCCTTTCAAACGCTGGTTGGCATTCGGCGTACGACGACCATTGAACCAGTCGAGCACCACCGGCAGGTGATCCAGCGACGGATTTTTCGCCCATGCTTCGGTGAGTGCAGGCAGCAGCTGTTTTTGGCTGGCTTTAATCTGTGTTTTCAGTTCCGGGTGCTGCGCGGCAAGCTGTTCCAGCGGCCAGCTCAATACACGGCTAAACCAGGCATAGATATCGCCGAAAGCAGATTGCCCCGCTTCCAGACCGATAAAATGCGGCACCACGCTGCCATCAACCTGGCCGCAAATGCCTTTCACCGCACGCTCGCCAACGCTTTGCTTGTCGGCAATCAGAATGTCGCAGGTTGACGTGCCGATGACTTTCACCAGCGTGTTAGGCTGTGCACCTGCGCCGACCGCGCCCATATGGCAGTCAAAAGCACCGCCTGCAATCACCACACTCTCCGGTAGCCCCAGACGCTGTGCCCACTCGGCGCACAGGGTGCCAACCGGCAGATCCGCGGTGAAGGTATCGGTAAACATTGGGTATTGCAGATGGCGGTTGAGGATGGGGTCGAGTTCGTCAAAGAAACTGGCTGGCGGCAGACCCCCCCAGCTTTCATGCCACAGGGATTTATGCCCGGCGCTGCAGCGACCGCGGCGAATATCCTGTGGGCGTACGGTGTTGGAGAGCAGGGCTGGAACCCAGTCGCATAGCTCAATCCACGAAACCGCAGCTTCGGCAACTGCGTGGTCCTGACGAGTTACATGCAGGATTTTGGCCCAGAACCATTCGCTGGAATAAATGCCACCGATATAGCGGGAGTAATCGATCTTGCCCGGTGTATGGCACAGGCGGGTGATTTCTTCGGCTTCTTCTACTGAGGTGTGATCTTTCCACAGGACAAACATCGCATTCGGGTTTTCCGCGAACTCCGGACGCAGCGCCAGTACATTACCGTCTGCATCGATGGGTGCCGGGGTTGAGCCGGTACTGTCAACGCCAATCCCGACCACTTCCGCGCGTTGCTCAGCGCTCAGTTCGGCCAGGACGGTTTTCAGCGCCGCTTCCATGGATTCAATGTAGTCGCGCGGATGATGGCGAAACTGGTTGTTTGGGCCATCGCAATACTGCCCTTCCTGCCAACGTGGGTACCACTCAACGCTGGTGGCGATCTCTTCGCCGGTGGCACATTCCACCGCCAAAGCGCGTACTGAATCACTACCAAAATCGAGGCCAATTGCAATCGCCATCGTCTTACTCCATCCAAAAATACGGGTATGGATAAACAGTAGTGAGTAGCGATAAAAACCGTCAGGCAGGATCCGCTAATCTTATGGACTAAAATGCTGTGACATCACAAAGTGTGACGCTGTGCAAATAATCAATGTGGACATTTCTGCCGTAGTTATAGACACTTTTGTTAGCCGATTTTGACGTTGGCGTAGTACATGTTTTTTACAAAGAGCTTTTCACAAGCGGGGTTGGTGGTCCATTGCCGCAAATACAGCGGCCCGCAGGGGCGACAGCGATGATGTCTGGCGTAATATGGACAAATTGTTTCTTGGCAGGACATAGGGAGTATTGAAATTATGGCTGAAACGCAAAACGATCCCCTGTTGCCAGGTTATTCGTTTAACGCGCATTTGGTGGCCGGATTAACCCCCATTGAGGCGAACGGATACCTGGATTTTTTTATCGACAGGCCGCTGGGTATGAAGGGTTATATCCTCAATCTCACCATCCGTGGCGAAGGGGTTATCAATAATCAGGGCAAGCAGTTTGTCTGCCGGCCTGGCGATATTCTGTTGTTTCCACCCGGAGAAATTCACCACTACGGGCGCCATCCTGATGCCAGCGAGTGGTATCACCAGTGGGTTTACTTTCGCCCGCGCGCCTACTGGCAGGAGTGGCTGACCTGGCCGGCCATTTTTGGCCAGACCGGTTTTTTCCGCCCGGATGAAGCACATCAGCCGCATTTTAACGAGCTGTTTGGGCAAATAATTAACGCCGGGCAGGGAGAAGGTCGTTATTCTGAACTGCTGGCGATTAATTTACTGGAGCAGTTGTTGCTCCGACGTATGGAAGCCATCAATGAATCGCTACACCCGCCCATGGACAACCGCGTTCGCGATGCCTGCCAGTACATCAGCGATCACCTGGCGGACAGCAATTTTGATATCGCCAGCGTCGCGCAGCACGTCTGCCTGTCGCCTTCCCGTTTGTCGCATCTGTTCCGTCAGCAGTTGGGGATCAGCGTATTAAGCTGGCGCGAGGACCAGCGCATCAGCCAGGCGAAGCTACTGCTGAGTACCACACGTATGCCTATCGCCACCGTAGGTCGCAATGTTGGTTTTGACGACCAGCTCTATTTCTCTCGTGTTTTCAAAAAATGTACCGGTGCCAGTCCGAGCGAGTTTCGCGCTGGATGTGAATAAAAAGTGAATGATGTATCCTGAAAGTTGTCATAACTCGCAATCTATTCAGACAATTGATGGCTTGACGAAGTTGAGAGGGGTTATCAAAATCCCTGCTTCGTAAATTTGACGGACACATTATGCAAGCATTGCTGGAACACTTTATTCTCCAGTCCGCCCTGTACTCTCTGATCGCCGTACTTCTGGTGGCTTTTTTGGAGTCGCTGGCGCTGGTTGGTCTGATTCTGCCCGGGACCGTGATGATGGCGGGGTTGGGCGCGCTGATTGGCAGCGGCGAACTGAACTTCTGGCATGCCTGGCTTGCGGGCATTGTCGGCTGCCTGTTGGGGGACTGGATCTCCTTCTGGTTGGGCTGGCGCTTTAAAAAGCCATTGCACCGTTGGTCGTTCATGAAAAAGAACAAGGCGTTGCTGGATAAAACCGAGCACGCCCTGCATCAACACAGCATGTTTACCATTCTGGTAGGCCGTTTTGTCGGACCGACGCGCCCGCTGGTGCCGATGGTAGCAGGCATGCTGGATCTGCCTGTCGCTAAATTTATCGTCCCGAATATTATTGGCTGCGTGCTGTGGCCACCGTTCTACTTCCTGCCGGGGATCCTGGCGGGAGCGGCAATTGATATCCCTTCTGATATGCAGAGCGGGGATTTTAAATGGTTGCTGCTGGCGACGGCGGTGTTGCTCTGGGTGGGCGGCTGGTTTTGCTGGCGGCTATGGCGTAGTGGCAAAGCGGCTGTCGATCGCTTAACGGTGTATTTCCCCCGCAGCCGTTTGCTGTATCTGGCGCCGTTAACGCTCGGGATCGGCGTGGTCGCGCTGGTGGCGTTACTGCGCCATCCGCTGATGCCGGTGTATATCGACATTCTGCGTAAGGTTGTAGGTTACTGACGATACCTTTGCCGGATGGCGGCTTCGCCTTATCCGGCCTACAAAATGTGCGACCTACAGGCCGGATAAGGCGTTCACGCCGTCATCCGGCAACGCATTATGCTTTAATGCCCAATAGCGCCGAGGCGCTGGCGTTGCCGCTTAACAGATCGTCCGTTTTGCCCTGCCACGCGATGCGCCCGTCGGCGACCACAATCGAGCGGGACGCAATTCGCGCGGCATCTTCTACGCTGTGAGAAACCATCAGCAACGTCAGCTGCTTCTCGCGACAGACTTCGGCGACCAGCGTTAGCATCTCCTGGCGCAGCGCGGGATCGAGCGCTGAGAACGGTTCATCAAGCAGTAAAATAGGTTGTTCTCGCACCAGACAACGCGCCAGCGCCACGCGCTGCCGCTGCCCGCCGGAAAGCTCACCGGGGAGGCGTTCCAGCAGAGAGTCGAGTCCCATTTGTTGAGCGATGTGGTGCATTTTCTCCCGCTGCGATGTGTTCAGCTTCAATCCCGGATTCAGGCCCAGGCCGATGTTTTGCTGTACGCTCAGATGGCTGAACAGGTTATTTTCCTGAAACAACATGGAAACGGGACGGCGTGAGGGTGGCGTGGTGGTGTGATCTTCACCGTCAATCATCATGGTACCGCTGGCAGGCGTGAGAAAGCCGGCAATCAGATTCAGCAGCGTACTTTTCCCGGCGCCGCTGGGCCCGAGTACAGCTATTTGCTCACCGCGCGTGACCGACAGCGTAAAGCGCATGGGCAAATGGTGATAAAGCCATGTGATATCAATCAGTTTTAACATTTCGACCCGGCAATTTCTCAATAACGGTAAACAGCGTAAAGCACAGGATCAGCAGCAATAACGCCGTAACCGCGCCATCCTGACTGCGATAAGAGCCAATCTGCTGATATAAATAAAACGGCAGGGTGCGGAAATCCTCATTGCCAAATAACGCCACCACGCCAAAGTCGCCAATCGACAGTACACAGGCAAACGCCATCGCCTGCGCCAGCGGGCGTTTCAGTGCCCGTAGTTCAACCACTTTCAGGCGCGACCATCCCTCAATTCCCAACGACTGGCACAACATACTGTAGCGTGCGGTCACGTCACGCATTGGGTTTTCCAGTACCTTCAGCGCGTAAGGGATCGCCATCAGCGCATTGGTGAAAATCACAATGCCGTCGGCAGATGTGGGGAGTCCAACGGTGTTATTGAGCAGCAGAAAGAAGCCGGTAGCTAACACGATACCCGGCATGGCGAGGATCATCATGCCGCTAAGCTCCAGCATCTGGCCTGCCAGCACCTGCTGTCGGGCGCGCAGTTCACGACTGCTCCATAACAGCATCATGGTGAGTATCACGCATAACGCTCCTGCTGCTAATGCGATGCGCAGCGAGGTTCCCAGCGCCTGCCACAGCACTGGCTGCATCAGTACATCCAGAACATGGCGGTTTAAGCCATCGACAATCACCGCCAGCAACGGCGGCAGTAACAGCAACAGGGCAAGAATAATCAGGATTGCGTCAGCCAGTCGGCTGTGCAGGCGATCGTCGGGATCGCGCCAGCCTTGTAACAGGGTAGCACCGGGAGCAATCGCCCGGCTCAGACGTTGGCTGAGGAGCACCAGCGCCAAACAACAAACCATCTGGATCAACGCCAGCATGGCTGCGCGGGCAGGATCGTAATCAAAATTCAGCGCCTGATAGATAGCCAGCTCGATGGTGGTGGCCTGTGGCCCGCCGCCAAGCGACAGAACGGTGGCGAAGCTGGCGAAGCACAGCATAAAGATGAGTGCCGCGACGGGCAGGATCTGACGACGCAGCCACGGCCATTCAACAAAACGGAAGAAATGCCAGCCACGCATACCCAACTGAGCGGCTAACTGCCGCTGTTCGCCGGGAATATTCTCCAGCGACTGTAACAGCAGGCGGCTGGCCATCGGCAGATTGAAAAAGACATGCGCCAGCAGAATGCCCTGCAAACCATATGGCGAAAACGTCCACTCCAGCCCGAATGTATGCCAGAGCGAGGCCAGCCAACCCTGGCGGCCGTAGACGCTAAGAATACCGAATACCGCGACCAGCACTGGCAGGATTAACGTCATTGCGCACAGACGCAGCAGCGCCAGACGTCCTGGAAAACGACGACGATAGAGCGCTCTGGCAAGGAAAATCGCCGGGACAACCGACAACACTGCGGATAAAAAAGCCTGCCAGAAAGAAAAGCGCACCACGTGCCACAGGTAGTCATCTTGCCACAGCGAGAGCCACTCTCCCTGCGGGGCGTTAAACCACAGTGCCAAAAATGCGGCCAGGGCAACGGCCACCATTAGCGTGGCGGCGGTAAGCCCTGGAACCAGCCAGCCGGGGATTAACGGCTGACGGCGCGTTGCCATTCGCTAATCCATGCCTGACGTTGAGCCGCAACCTGCTGCGGCGTAAATTCCAGCGCGGTGGCCGGTTTATTCAGTTGCTCGAATCCTGGCGGTAGGGCGACTTGCGTCACGGGATACATCCAGTTGCCGGTCGGAATCGCATTCTGGAATGCCGGGGATACCATAAACTTCAGGAATTTCTCGGCCAGTTCCGGCTGCTTGCTGGCCGCGGTACGGGCGGCGACTTCCACCTGCAAATAGTGGCCTTCGCTAAAGTTGGCCGCGGCGTAGTTGTCTTTTTTATCGGCGATGATGTGATAGGCCGGAGAGGTGGTGTAACTGAGCACCAGATCGCTTTCACCTTTCAGGAACAGGCCGTAGGCTTCGCTCCAGCCCTTGGTGACGGTGACGGTTTTGGCTGCCAGTTTCTGCCACGCCTCTGGCGCTTTATCGCCATAGACTTTCTGCATCCATAGCAGCAGACCCAATCCCGGCGTGCTGGTGCGCGGATCCTGATAAATGACGCGCCATTTTTGGTCGCTCTCTACCAGTTCTTTCAGGCTTTTGGGCGGATTTTTCAGCTTGTTTTTATCATAAACGAAGGCGAAATAGCCGTAATCAAACGGAACGAAGGTATCGTTTTTCCAGCCGCCGGGTACGTTAACGGCGTCGTTTGCAACACCACTTTTGGCAAACAGTTTGGTTTGTGTAGCGGCTTCCAGAAGGTTGTTATCCAGACCCAGTACGACGTCGGCTTTGCTGTTTTTTCCTTCCATGCGCAAGCGGTTAAGCAGCGAAACGCCATCTTCCAGCGCGACCAGTTTTAGCTCGCAGTTGCAGTCAGCTTCAAAGGCTTTTTTGATTGTCGGGCCCGGGCCCCAGTCAGCTGCGAACGAGTCGTAGGTATAGACGGTCAGTACAGGTTTAGCGAAAGCAGGCGCTGCGCACAGCAGTAAAAGCGGAAGACATTTTTTAAACACTTTGCACCTCAAGAGTTGGGTGGCAAAGGACTTGAGATAAGCCTCAAATCCCTTCGCCGGCATTATCCGGATCAGGTTCGACGGGTATCTCTCAGCCCATACACTTCATCATTCACGCTGCCTCTGTGTTGGCAGCGCTCGCTCACCCCAGTCACATAGTTATCTATGCTCCTGGGGACTCACTCGCTTGCCGCCTTGATGCATCATGAATGATCTTGTGTATGTTTTTTATTTAGCACCCCGTTGAGAACGGCGTTAGTGTAGTGATTTTGTTGCCGGGCAGCAATTAAGAGCTGGCTCTTATGGATCCGGCGGAGCAAACCACGCCGATTTAAAATCAAACCAGCCGAGGGTATTCATGCGCAGCCCGCGCATACTGCGCTGTCCCTGAATGATCAGCCAGTGGTGGATTAATGGCACAATGGCCTTTGTGGCGAGCAACTGTTGGCACCATGCTGCCAGGCTCATTTCGCCCGTTCGCCAGCGAGCCGCATCGTTTTCCCAGTCACGCGAGATACAGTTTTGCAGCAAAGGGACTTCGCACAAATGGGCGAACAGTGAGAAGTCCAGCGGGAGGGTAAAGTTGGCGCTGTTGAGCCAGATATCGCTGACGATTTCACCTGCATGCCATTGATCGTAGTCGATCTCCTGAATATTCAACTGTACCTGATGCTGCGCCAGCAACGTTTTCATGATCTGCGCGATAATCCGGTGTTCGATATGATCGCGATAGTAGGTGATCGTCAGCGTTTCCAGCCCGGCGGGTTTTTCACCATGACCTGGTTTGGCGTGATGCCAGCGGGGAAGCAAACCGTAGGCGGGAAACCACAACCGCTGGTACTGTTCATCGGCGTGGCAGATTAAATTTGTTGGCGAGAGAACGCGGCTTGCCCACTCGCGAACCTCCTGGTTCGCGCCACGGTGGCTACGCGCATCAAACAACAGGTAGTAGCAACCTTCTTCGAGGCGGCTTTCGATCGCCTTTTCATCCTCTGTTGGACCTTTTAGCGTCAACCCGCCGCCAGGCTCTTCTCCGATGTCTGGTAATACCCAAACGTTAACTTCGTCAATCAGCGCCCGGTAGCCAAAGTAATCATCAAATGCATGAATTTTCAGTTGGTTATTGGTATTGCGCATTACCGCATACGGACCGGTACCAATCGGGTGGCTGGAAAAGTTGTTTAGCGTTTCCCATTCTCGCGGCAGGATCATGGCCGGGACCTGCCCCAATAGCCAGGGAAGCCAGCGATCTGGCTGGGCCAGATGGATATCCAGCGTCCAGGCCGTGGGAGAGACGATCTGCGTGATGTGTGAGTACAGTGGTAGGGCGTTAATGCGCCTCAGCGAGGCGATAACATCTTCCATTTCCAGCTCGCGGCCATGATGAAAATGGATCCCCGGGCGCAGGAAGAATCGCCAATGCAAAGGTGAAATTTGCTGCCAGTGATGGGCAATGTCCGCTTCCAGTTCCCCATTTTCCTCATTTACCCGAATTAAGGCACTGAAAATTTGGCGGGCGATATGGGTTTCGGAGCGGCGTAATGCTGTACCGGGGAGCAGGTTGTGCATCGGGCGATAATAGAGAACGCGCATGATATGCCGACCCTGGCGAAAGCTGCGGCCCAAGTGGGAGACCAGCATTTGCCGGACGGCCGTTTTGTCACCGACAAGCTGCACTAGTTGATCGATGCGATCCTGTTCCAGTAGGTCTTCCGCGCGCTGCTGCTGGAGCGCCAGCCCAGTATAGAGGAATGTCAGTCGCGAGCGTTTGCCTCGTCCAACTTCAGCTTCCCACGTTAACCAGCCACGATCCTGCATGGTATTAAGCAGCGTACGCATATGGCGGCGCGAGCAGCTCAGCAGATCCGCCAGCTCGTTGAGCGTCGTTTCTTGCGTCTTGCCGTCACAGCATTGCCACAGACGGATGAACTGTTGTTGCAAACGACCAGAAGACATAAAAGGGGAACTCCTGCGGAAAACTCAGCAATTTTATAATCCCTATATTAAGCCAATAATAGATTCCGATGAAGCGATGAGACAACGAAGGGGTCATCTATGCGTCAGTTCTGGTTGAAGTACTTTACCGCGACAGAAAAATCGTCCTGGTTGGCTTGCCTGAGTGCCCCGCAGCGCTTAAAGATGCTCGAAGAGCTGATGCAGTGGGAGATGACATCTGACTCCTGAATTGGAAATTGCAGACATCATGTGTGACTGAGTATTGGTGTTAATCGCCGCGCCAGCAGGTATCATCTGCTGGCTTTTTTCGTTTCAGCTGCGCTTAAAAGGAAAGATATGCTCTGGATTATGACCATGGGACGGCGCCTCAACGGCGTTTACGCAGCATTTATGCTGGTCGCTTTTATGATGGGCGTGGCGGGGGCATTGCAGGCACCCACGCTGAGTCTGTTCCTGAGCCGTGAAGTCGGGGCGCAGCCATTTTGGGGCGGGCTGTTTTACACCGTCAATGCGATTGTCGGGATCGTCGTCAGCCTTGGCCTCGCGAAACGATCCGACAGCCAGGGCGATCGACGTAAGTTGATCATGTTCTGCTGCCTGATGGCAATTGGCAATGCGTTGCTGTTTGCCTTTAATCGTCACTATCTTACGCTGATCACCTGTGGTGTGCTGCTGGCCTCGTTGGCGAACACCGCCATGCCGCAGCTGTTTGCGCTGGCGCGGGAATATGCTGATAACTCCGCGCGTGAAGTGGTGATGTTTAGCTCGGTGATGCGTGCGCAGCTTTCACTGGCCTGGGTAATTGGCCCACCGCTGGCTTTTATGCTGGCGCTGAATTACGGCTTTACGGCGATGTTTTCCATTGCCGCAGGGATTTTTGCCATTAGCCTGGTGCTGATTGCGCTGATACTGCCGTCAGTTGCTCGGGTGGAGCAGCCTGTAGACGTGCCGCTGGAACAGACCGGTGGTTGGCAGGACAAAAATGTGCGTATGTTGTTTATTGCCTCCACGCTGATGTGGACCTGCAACACCATGTACATCATCGATATGCCGCTGTGGATAAGCCTCGAACTGGGCTTGCCGGACAAGCTGGCCGGGATTCTAATGGGGACGGCGGCTGGGCTGGAAATTCCGGCGATGATTCTGGCGGGCTATTACGTGAAACGCTTTGGCAAACGGCGAATGATGATCGCCGCCGTAGCAGCAGGCGTGCTGTTTTATCTTGGTTTGATCTTCTTTCACAGCCGTACGGCGTTGCTGGTGCTGCAACTGTTTAACGCGGTATTTATCGGTATTATCGCCGGGATAGGCATGCTGTGGTTTCAGGATCTGATGCCCGGACGTGCGGGATCAGCGACCACATTATTTACCAACAGTATTTCAACGGGAGTCATTCTGGCAGGGGTGATTCAGGGGGCTGTTGCGCAAAGCTACGGTCACTATGCCGTCTATTGGGTGATTGCGGTGATTTCGGTGGTGACGCTGTGGATGACCGGGCGGGTGAAGGATGTTTAGTCCGGTGCAGTCCCGGCGTTGCAGTGCTCGACCGGACGACATTTCGTATTCGCTTTTGTCGTTTTTGTAGGCCGGATAAGGCGTTTACGCCGCCATCCGGCAACCTGTCCTTACGGCCTGATCGCGTTACGCTTATCAGGCCAATCCCTCTTTTTTTCATCTTGCACGTAAATGCAATGTTGATCACATAACGATCATTTTCCTCTTCCTGGATCTTCTTTTTTCTACTGTTACGCGTATACAGTTACGCATAACAGTTATTAAAAAAGGAGTTTTATATGAAGAACCTATTCGACCTGACCGGTAAACGCGCGCTGATTACCGGTTCCGCTCAGGGCATTGGTAACCTGCTGGCCAACGGTCTGGCGGCGCACGGTGCTGAGATTGTGATTAACGATATTACCCAGCAGCGCGCTCAGGCGGCGGCGGACAAACTGGTTGCCGAAGGCTATCGCGCCGTTGGCTATGGATTTGATGTCACCAACGGGGAAGAGGTTGCGCGCGCCATCGCGCAAATCGAAAAGGAAGTTGGGGCCATTGATATTTTAATTAACAACGCCGGAATTCAGCGTCGTTTTCCCTTCACAGAATTCCCGGAGGCTGAATGGGACAAAGTGATTGATGTAAACCAGAAATCGGTCTTTCTGGTGTCGCAGCAGGTTTCCCGCTACATGGTGCAACGCCGCCGCGGGAAGATTATTAATATCTGCTCAATGCAAAGCGAATTAGGTCGTAAAACCATTACTCCATACGCGGCGTCAAAAGGCGCGGTCAAAATGTTAACCCGTGGCATGTGCGTGGAGCTGGCGGAATACAATATTCAGGTCAATGGCATTGCTCCCGGCTATTTCGCTACCGACATGACCACCGCGCTGGTCAACGATGAAGCATTCTCCGCCTGGCTGTTCCAGCGAACGCCCGCCGCCCGCTGGGGTAAGCCGGAAGAGTTGATTGGCGCGGCGGTCTATCTTGCCGCGCCGGCCTCTGACTTTGTTAATGGACATCTTCTGTTTGTGGACGGCGGCATGCTGGCCGCGGTCTGATCAATAATGGGCCGCTACGCGCGGCCTGAGCGATAAAACAATAATCCAAGGAGTGAGTATGAATATGCTCGCAAAACTGCCGGCGCGTCGCTGGTGGTATTTAATGCCGATTATTTTTATTACCTACAGCTTAGCTTATCTCGACCGCGCCAATTACGGCTTTGCCGCTGCCGCCGGTATAGAACATGATTTAGGAATTACTCAGGGAACCGCATCGTTAATTGGCGCGCTGTTCTTCCTGGGCTATTTCTTCTTCCAGGTGCCGGGCGCGATGTATGCCGTTAAGCATAGCGTGCGCAAAATGATCTTTTGCAGCCTGATCCTTTGGGGACTCTGCGCCGCGGCGACCGGCTTTGTGAGTAACATTCCCACGCTGATGGCTATTCGCTTTATTCTTGGGATCGTTGAGGCGGCGGTGATGCCCGCGATGCTGATTTATATCAGCAACTGGTTTACCAAAACTGAACGCTCGCGCGCCAACACCTTTTTAATTCTCGGTAACCCGGTCACAGTGCTGTGGATGTCGATTGTCTCCGGCTACCTGATTGAAGCCTGGGGCTGGCGCGAAATGTTTATTATCGAAGGTATCCCGGCGGTGATCTGGGCGTTCTGCTGGGTGATTCTGGTACGCGACAAACCGGCGGATGCGGGCTGGTTGAGCGAGCAGGAGAAACAGGCATTACAGCAGGCGATGGATCGCGAGCAGCGCGACATCAAACCGATGCGTAACTACGGTGAAGCGATGCGTTCACGCAGCGTCATTATGCTTTGCGCGGTGCATGCGCTGTGGAGCATCGGGGTGTATGGCTTCATGATGTGGATGCCGTCAATCCTCAAAAATGCGGCGCAGATGGACATCGTGGCGGTGGGCTGGCTGGCAGCGGTACCGTATCTGGCGGCGATCTGCCTGATGCTGACCGTCTCCTGGCTGTCCGATAAGTTCCAGAACCGTAAGCTGTTTATCTGGCCGCTGCTGTTGATTGCCGCCATCGCGTTCTTTGCCTCGTGGCTGTTGGGCAACCAGTCCTTCTGGCTCTCCTACGCGCTGCTGGTTGTGGCCGCCGCCTGTATGTATGCGCCTTACGGGCCGTTCTTTGCGCTGATCCCCGAACTGCTACCGCGCAACGTCTCCGGCGTGTCCATGGGGATGATCAACAGTTTTGGCGCGTTAGGGGCATTCCTCGGCGCGTGGCTGGTGGGTTACCTCAACGGCGTGACCGGCGGGCCGGGCGTCTCCTACACCTTCATGGCGATTGCTCTGCTGGCGTCGGTGGTGCTGATGTACTGCGTTCGTGCGCAAAATGAAACCACGTCGCCGTCGGCTGAGATGGCTACGCGTTAAGGTTGAGCGAGGAGTGCAGTCGCTAACCGGCTGTGATAAGGTTCTCTGCGAGCATAATGGGCTGTTGGTCGTAGAGAACCTCATGAAAAACAATCGGATGACATTACAGGATATCGCTAATCTGGCCGGGCTGAATAAGATGACGGTCAGCCGTTATCTGCGTGACCCGAATCAGGTGTCGCAACGCAGCCGCGAATTGATTTCGAAAGTGATGGAAGAGAACAACTACATCCCCAACCGCGCCCCGGAAATTCTGCTCAACGCACGCAGCAAAACCATTGGTGTGCTGATCCCCTCGTTTCGTAATCAGATCTTTGCCGACGTGCTGGCAGGGATTGAATCCGTCACCTCGGCCTGCCAGTACCAGACGCTGATCGCCAACTACGAATATGATGCCGAGCGTGAAGAACGCGAGGTGCTGAACCTGCTCTCTTACAATATCGACGGCCTGATCCTCACGGGAAAGCTGCATACCGAGCGGATGATCCAGTACGTGCGCGCCAGCGGCGTACCGGTGGCGGAACTGATGGATATTAGCGGCCAGTATCTTGATATACAGGTTGGGTTTGATAACGAAAAAGCCGCGTTTGAAATGACGCAGGCTTTTATCGACAGCGGTAAACGCAGCATTGCTTTCTTTGGCTCGATGGATGACCCCCGAGACCTTAGCCGTTTTCGCGGCACCGAGAAAGCGCTGGCGGCGCAGGGACTGGAAGCGTACCACCTGGCGCCAAAAACTATTTCGTCGGTGGCGCTGGGCCGCAAGATGTTCCAGCAGGCGATGGCGGAAAAGCCGGATATTGACGCTATTTTCTGTACCAACGATGACCTGGCGGTTGGCGCGCTGCTGGAGTGTCAGGCACAGCAGTACGATGTGCCGGGAAAAATGGCGATTGCCGGTTTCCACGGGCTGGAAATTGGCCGTGCGCGGCTGCAAAAAATCGCCAGCGTGATTACGCCACGCTTTGAGATTGGCAAAACGGCGGCGGATATTCTGATTAAGCGTTTGAACGGGAAAGATGCGCCGGGCAGCGTCAATCTTGGCTACCAAATCTATTACGGCGATACGCTTTAGGCGAAGAGAAAGGGCTGGCCACCGTGCGGTGACCAGCGGAAGAGATTACTGCATAAACGCTGGCTGTTTGTCTTCGTACTCGGTGATGGCCGCTTCATGCTGCAGCGTCAGCCCGATGCTGTCCAGACCGTTGAGCATGCAGTGGCGGCGGAAGTCGTCGATTTTAAAGCTGTAGGACTTATCGCCTGCTTTCACCACCTGCGCTTCCAGATCCACTTCAAATTTAATGCCCGGATTGGCTTTCACCAGCGCGAACATTTCATCAACCTGCGCGTCGCTCAGGGTCACCGGCAACAGTTGGTTATTGAAACTGTTGCCGTAGAAGATGTCGGCGAAGCTTGGTGCGATCACCACTTTAAAGCCGTAATCGGTCAGTGCCCACGGCGCATGTTCGCGTGAAGAGCCGCAGCCAAAGTTTTCCCGTGCGAGCAGAATTGATGCCCCTTTATATTCCGGGAAGTTTAAAACGAACTCAGGATTCGGCTGTTGGCCCTTTTCGTCCAGGAAACGCCAGTCGTTAAACAGATGGGCGCCAAAACCGGTGCGCGTAACCTTCTGCAAAAACTGTTTAGGGATAATTGCGTCGGTATCAACGTTGGCGGCATCCAGTGGGACAACCAGGCCGGTATGCTGGGTAAATTTCTCTGCCATGGTAGTTTCCTTATTTGATGCTGCGAATGTCGGCAAAATGACCGGTAACGGCGGCAGCGGCGGCCATGGCCGGGCTGACTAAATGCGTGCGACCACCGCGGCCCTGACGACCTTCAAAATTACGGTTGCTGGTGGATGCGCAGCGTTCGCCTGGGTTCAGGCGGTCATTGTTCATCGCCAGGCACATGGAACAGCCCGGTAAACGCCATTCAAAACCGGCTTCGATAAAGATCTTATCCAGACCTTCTGCTTCCGCCTGCGCTTTCACCGGACCAGAGCCCGGCACCACCAGTGCCTGCACGCCCGGCGCAACTTTGCGCCCTTTGGCGATTTCTGCCGCGGCGCGTAAATCTTCAATACGCGAGTTGGTGCAGGAACCGATGAACACTTTATCGATAGCCACTTCCGTTAACGGAATACCCGGTTTCAGCCCCATATACGCCAGCGCTTTTTCAGCTGATGCACGCTCAACGGGATCGGTAAATGACGCCGGGTCGGGAATATTATCGTTCACCGAGATGACCTGACCTGGGTTTGTTCCCCAGGTGACCTGCGGAGCGATCTCTTCTGCCTGCAGGGTAACGACGGTATCAAACGTCGCGTTGTCGTCGGTTTTCAGGGTTTTCCAGTATGTAACCGCGTGGTCAAAATCCTCGCCCTTCGGTGCGTGTAAACGACCCTGAACATAGTTAAAGGTCGTTTCATCCGGTGCGACCAGACCCGCTTTGGCGCCCATTTCAATGGCCATGTTGCACAGGGTCATCCGGCCTTCCATGCTCAATGCACGGATGGCTTCGCCACAAAACTCAACGACGTGTCCGGTACCGCCTGCGCTACCGGTTTTACCGATAATCGCCAGCACGATATCTTTTGCGGTAATGCCAGCGGCTGCTTTACCGTTGACTTCAATCTTCATGGTTTTGGCGCGCCCCTGTTTCAGGGTCTGCGTCGCCAGAACGTGTTCAACTTCAGAGGTGCCAATGCCAAATGCCAGTGCGCCGAACGCGCCGTGTGTAGCGGTGTGGGAATCGCCGCAGACGATGGTCATACCCGGCAACGTCACGCCTTGTTCTGGCCCCATCACGTGAACGATACCCTGATACGGATGGTTCAGGTCGTACAGCTCGACGCCAAATTCGTTACAGTTCTTAATCAGCTCCTGCATCTGGATGCGCGCCATCTCACCCGACGCGTTGATGTCTTTGGTTTGGGTCGAGACGTTGTGATCCATGGTGGCAAAGGTTTTAGCTGGCTGGCGCACCTGACGGCCATGCGCGCGCAGACCATCAAACGCCTGCGGAGAGGTCACTTCATGCACCAGATGCCTGTCGATGTACAACAGTGGGGTTTCGTTTTGCGCCTCAAAGACGACGTGCGCATCAAACAATTTTTCGTACAACGTTTTGGCCATGATTACACCCCTTCTGCGACGTAACGGGCAATGATGTCGCCCATTTCATCGGTACTGACTGCGGCAGCGCCACGGGCTAAGTCACCGGTGCGAATGCCTTCTTCTAATGCGCGGTTGATGGCGCTCTCAATTGCGGTTGCCGCATCATTGGCATCCAGGCTGTAGCGCAGCAGCAGCGCCAACGACAGGATCTGGGCGATAGGGTTGGCAATGTTTTTCCCTGCGATGTCCGGAGCGGAGCCGCCAGCAGGCTCGTACAAACCGAAGCCCTGCTCATTCAGGCTGGCGGACGGTAACATGCCCATTGAACCGGTGATCATGGCGCACTCATCAGACAGAATGTCACCAAACAGGTTAGAGCACAGCAACACGTCGAACTGGGATGGATCTTTAATTAATTGCATAGTCGCGTTGTCGATGTACATATGCGCCAGTTCAACGTCCGGGTATTCATTAGCAATTTCATTGACAATTTCGCGCCACAGAATAGACGTTTGCAGTACGTTAGCTTTATCAATCGACGTAACTTTACGGCGACGTTTGCGAGCGGATTCAAACGCGATACGCGCAATACGTTCGATCTCGAAACGGTGATAAACCTCGGTATCAAAGGCTTTTTCATGTTGTCCGCTGCCTTCGCGGCCTTTTGGTTGACCGAAGTAAATCCCGCCAGTCAGTTCGCGTACGCACAGGATGTCGAAACCGTTCGCGGCAATATCTGCGCGCAGAGGGCAAAACGCTTCCAGCCCCTGGTAGAGCTTAGCCGGGCGCAGGTTGCTGAATAATTTGAAGTGCTTACGCAATGGCAGCAGTGCGCCACGCTCTGGCTGCTGGTTTGGCGGTAAGTTTTCCCATTTCGGGCCGCCAACGGAGCCAAACAGAATGGCGTCAGCTTGTTCACAGCCTTCAACCGTTGCAGGTGGCAGCGGCTGACCGTGGTTATCGATAGCGGCACCACCCACGTCGTAGTGGCTGGTGGTAATGCGCATATTAAAGCGGTTGCGGATTGCGTCCAGTACCTTCAGGGCTTGCGCCATTACTTCCGGGCCAATACCGTCACCCGGCAAAACAGCAATATGATAATTCTTCGACATCACACGGTTTCCTTGTTGTTCTCGTTGTTCTGAGCTTTGCGTTGCAATTCTTTTTCGACTTCTTCGGCGCGCCAGATGTTGTTCAGCACATGCACCATCGCTTTAGCAGAAGATTCGACGATATCTGTCGCCAGACCGACGCCGTGGAAACGACGACCGTTATAGTTGGCAACGATATCCACCTGACCCAGCGCATCTTTACCGTGCCCTTTGGCGGTCAGGCTGTATTTCACCAGTTCGATGTTGTACTCAGTTACACGGTTGATGGCCTGATAAATAGCATCGACCGGACCGTTACCGTTCGCCGCTTCGGCTTTGACTTCGTCACCGCAGGCCAGCTTGACGGAGGCGGTGGCGATGTCGTTTGAGCCGGACTGCACGCTGAAGTAATCCAGACGGAAATGCTCTGGTTCTTCCTGCTGTTTATTAATGAAGGCCAGCGCTTCCAGGTCGTAATCAAATACCTGACCTTTTTTATCCGCCAGTTTCAGGAATGCGTCATACAGGTTGTCCAGGCTGTATTCATTTTCTTTATATCCCATCTCATCCATACGGTGTTTCACCGCGGCGCGTCCGGAACGGGAGGTCAGGTTCAGCTGTACCTGGTTCAGACCAATTGATTCAGGCGTCATGATTTCGTAGTTTTCACGGTTTTTCAGTACGCCGTCCTGATGGATGCCGGAGGAGTGGGCAAAGGCACCGCTGCCGACAATGGCTTTGTTTGCCGGAATGGGCATGTTGCAGATTTGGCTGACTAACTGGCTGGTACGCCAGATCTCCTGGTGATTGATGCGGGTCTGTACATTCAGGATATCTTTACGCACCTTGATCGCCATGATCACTTCTTCCAGTGAGCAGTTACCGGCGCGTTCGCCGATACCGTTCATCGCGCCTTCCACCTGACGCGCTCCGGCGTGAACGGCTGCCAGCGCGTTGCCGACGCCCAAACCTAAATCATCATGGGTGTGTACGGAGATGATGGCTTTATCGATATTTGGTACGCGTTCATACAGGCCAGAAATGATTGCCCCAAATTCGAAAGGCATGGTGTAACCGACGGTATCGGGGATGTTAATGGTTTTGGCACCCGCGTTAATAGCAGCTTCAACAACGCGAGCCAGATCGGCGATAGGGGTACGGCCTGCATCTTCGCAGGAGAACTCCACGTCATCGGTATAATTACGCGCACGCTTAACCATGTAGACCGCGCGCTCAATGACCTCATCCAGCGTACTGCGTAATTTCGTCGCGATGTGCATCGGCGAGGTGGCGATAAACGTATGAATACGGAAAGCTTCAGCGACTTTCAGCGATTCTGCTGCGACGTCGATATCTTTTTCTACGCAGCGTGCTAAGGCGCAAACGCGGCTGTTTTTAACCTGACGAGCAATGGTCTGAACTGACTCAAAGTCGCCCGGTGAAGAAACGGGGAAACCTACTTCCATCACGTCAACGCCCATACGCTCAAGGGCCAGCGCAATCTGCAGTTTTTCTTTCACACTCAGGCTTGCCTGTAACGCCTGTTCACCATCGCGTAAGGTGGTATCGAAAATAATGACTTGCTGGCTCATGGTTTAGGTCCTTGGTTTCTTAGGGCGCCTTGCTTCGAGCATAAAAAAACCCGCGCAACGGCGCGGGTTTTTGTCTTAACTGGAGCTGACTTAATGCTGAATGTCGTCCACCAGTCTACCGCGCAATGAAGATGCGTTTAGTAGTAGTAGACCGTTAAAACGAGCAATGTAAGTCATCAATTAAGCTCCAGGCGAATGCGATATGCTTTTAGTGGTACTGGATATGAAGACTGATGTCAACCCTCACCCCAGCAAATGCCTTACTTAAGGGGAGAAGTTTCTGCAAAACTTAAGCGAATTGTGCTGAATTTTTCGGAGTACATAAAATTAATCAGTTGATGGTTGTACATACTTTTCATGGTTTGACATATTTGAGCATAATTATTTGCATTTATTGTAACGGCGAACTGAAGAAAAGGTCGCTCTTGGGATTTCATATCTTTATGATTTATCTGTTTTTATAGTAATCGTGAATGGCTATGGACAGTGTAACACCACATAATTGATAAATTAATGTTAACTTTTAATGTATTAATAATATAAACATTTAATTAAAACTTAAATACGTATTCACGATACGTATGATTGTATATTCGCCATGCTTATGGTTATATTGTTTTTGAAATTTAAACATATGAATCACCGTGCAGTGACACCTGCCACACTGCGCTCGCATTGGTTTTTTGTTCATTTAGGTTTGTGCCTTTATGTTTTCCTAATTTTAATGTTTTTTCTTTTTCTCATCTTATATGTATGGTAAATCATATTAACGGAGATTATTTCTTCACTCCGTCTGGGAAAAGGGAGTTTAGAGTGACAGTGGAGTTAAATATGCCAGAAGTAAAAATAATAGATAAAACAAATATTATAGATATGGGGAAGCCACAGCTTCGCATGGTTGATCTTAATTTATTAACCGTCTTTGATGCGGTGATGCAAGAACAAAACATTACCCGTGCCGCACATACTTTGGGGATGTCCCAACCCGCTGTCAGTAATGCGGTCGCGCGCCTGAAAGTGATGTTTAATGATGAGCTTTTTGTTCGTTATGGACGCGGTATCCAGCCGACAGCAAGAGCTTTCCAGCTATTTGGTTCTGTTCGCCAGGCATTGCAATTAGTGCAAAATGAACTGCCTGGATCGGGTTTTGAGCCAGCCAGCAGCGAGCGCGTATTCAATCTTTGCGTATGCAGCCCATTGGATAATATTCTGACGTCGTTGATTTATAATCGGGTTGAGCAAGTTGCACCAAACATTCATGTCGTATTTAAATCTTCACTCAATCAAAATACAGAGCATCAATTACGTTACCAGGAAACAGAATTCGTTATTAGCTATGAAGAATTCCGTCGTCCTGAATTTACCAGTATTCCGTTATTCAATGACGAAATGGTGTTAGTCGCAAGTAAAAAGCATCCGCGCATTAGTGGTCCGTTACTGGAAAGCGATGTCTATAATGAACAGCATGCGGTGGTGTCACTTGATCGCTTCGCATCATTCAGCCAACCGTGGTATGACACACCGGATAAACAATCCTGCGTAGCTTATCAGGGCATGGCATTAATTAGCGTTCTTAATATTGTGTCGCAAACGCATTTGGTCTCTATTGCGCCGCGTTGGTTAGCAGAAGAATTTGCCGATTCTTTAGAACTACAGATCTTACCTTTACCGTTAAAATTGAACAGCCGCACATGCTATCTTTCCTGGCATGAAGCCGCGGGCCGGGATAAAGGACATCAATGGATGGAAGAGCTGTTAGTCTCCGTTTGTAAGCAGTAGCACTTGGCAGAGTAAACCGGACAATACATCCTGTTTATTCTGCTTTTGTCTTTATAACTGAAATTTTATGCTGAACTCTATTTTTTACGTCTGTCCAAAAGTGTCAAAAAATAGAGTAATTGCTGTAAGTTCCCATTTTTAAGCGATTATTTATCATACTGATTGCTTATGCTGGTTTAATTCTCCGTTTATTCGCGTCTTTCCTCCTTTTTATTCTTATTTACTCCAGTGACACCCCTTCGGAGTCAATTGCCATGCGTCATCGTCAGCGGTTAATGTGTTGTTAAACCGTAATTCATTATAAGAGTGAGGCAAGCCATGGAGATGTTGTCTGGAGCCGAGATGGTCGTCCGATCGCTCATCGATCAGGGTGTGAAGCAGGTATTCGGTTATCCCGGGGGGGCCGTTCTCGATATTTATGATGCGCTGCATACGGTCGGCGGTATTGATCATGTGCTGGTTCGCCATGAACAAGCGGCGGTACATATGGCTGATGGCCTGGCGCGTGCCACGGGAGAAGTGGGGGTCGTATTAGTTACCTCCGGACCGGGGGCGACCAACGCGATTACCGGAATCGCAACGGCTTACATGGATTCCATTCCGCTGGTGATCCTCTCCGGACAGGTCGCAACGTCGCTGATTGGCTACGATGCCTTCCAGGAGTGCGACATGGTAGGTATATCCCGCCCGGTGGTAAAACACAGCTTCCTGGTCAAACAAACGGAAGATATCCCACAGGTGCTGAAAAAAGCCTTCTGGCTGGCAGCAAGCGGTCGTCCTGGGCCGGTGGTGGTGGATTTGCCGAAGGATATTCTGAATCCGGCGAAGAAACTGCCTTATAGCTGGCCGGACTCGGTAAGTATGCGCTCGTATAATCCGACGACGACGGGGCATAAAGGACAGATCAAACGGGCGCTACAGACGCTGGTTGCGGCGAAGAAACCGGTTGTCTATGTGGGCGGTGGCGCGGTCAATGCTGCTTGCCATGAGCAGTTAGCTCAGATTGCTGAAGAGCTGAATCTGCCGGTTGTCTCCTCGCTAATGGGGTTGGGCGCGTTTCCGGCCACGCATCGTCAGGCGCTGGGCATGTTAGGGATGCACGGTACCTACGAAGCGAATATGACCATGCATCATTCCGATGTGATTTTTGCTGTCGGCGTTCGCTTTGACGATCGAACGACGAATAACCTGGCAAAATATTGTCCGAATGCGACCGTGCTGCATATCGACATCGATCCGACCTCTATTTCTAAAACCGTTACTGCGGATATTCCGATTGTGGGTGATGCCCGTCTGGTGCTGGATCAAATGCTCGAACTGCTGGAGCAAGAGAAATCACAGCAGCCACTGGATGATAACCGTGACTGGTGGCAACAGATTGAGCACTGGCGCGCCCGTCAGTGTCTGAAATACGACACGCAAAGCGAAAGCATTAAGCCGCAGGCGGTGATTGAAACCATCTGGCGTCTGACGAAAGGGGAGGCGTATGTGACCTCTGACGTTGGCCAGCATCAGATGTTTGCCGCACTTTATTATCCGTTCGATAAACCGCGTCGCTGGATTAACTCAGGCGGCCTCGGCACGATGGGATTCGGTTTACCTGCGGCGTTAGGGGTGAAAATGGCGTTGCCGGATGAAACGGTAGTGTGCGTCACCGGGGATGGCAGCATTCAGATGAACATCCAGGAGCTGTCGACGGCGCTGCAGTATGAACTGCCGGTGCTGGTGCTCAACCTTAACAACCGTTATCTCGGCATGGTCAAACAATGGCAGGACATGATCTACTCCGGGCGTCACTCCCAGTCTTACATGCAGTCGCTGCCCGATTTTGTGCGCCTTGCTGAGGCTTATGGGCATATCGGTATCCAGATTAATCATCCAGATGAACTGGAGAGCAAGCTGGGTGAAGCGCTGGAGCATGTGCGTAACCATCGCCTGGTGTTTGTCGACGTCACCGTCGACGGCAGTGAGCATGTCTACCCGATGCAGATTCGTGGGGGCGGGATGGATGAAATGTGGCTAAGCAAAACGGAGAGGACCTGATTATGCGCCGGATATTATCAGTATTGCTGGAAAATGAGTCGGGTGCATTGTCGCGGGTGATTGGCCTCTTCGCCCAGCGTGGATACAACATTGAAAGCCTGACCGTCGCGCCGACCGACGACCCCACCTTATCGCGGATGACGATTCAGACGGTAGGGGATGAGAAAGTCCTTGAGCAGATCGAAAAGCAGCTCCACAAACTGGTGGATGTTCTGCGCGTTAGCGAGCTGGGGCAGGGTGCCCATGTTGAACGAGAAATCATGCTGGTGAAAATCCAGGCCAGCGGTTATGGCCGGGAGGAGGTGAAACGCAACACGGAGATTTTCCGCGGGCAAATCATCGACGTGACGCCGTCTATCTACACCGTACAACTGGCGGGCACCAGCGACAAGCTGGATGCGTTTCTGGCAACCTTGCGTGAAGTCGCCAAAATTGTGGAAGTTGCTCGTTCCGGTGTGGTGGGACTCTCCCGTGGCGATAAAATTATGCGCTAATCGTCAACCGTAGGCCTGGTAAGCAAAGCGCTATCAGGCCTCATCGTGGAGGTCATGCCGGATAGCGGCATAAACGCCTTATCCTGCCTGCAGGTAACGAACCCGCTTTCGCTGATGCTACCTGCTGCGCTTTTTTTTGCGAAATCAGCAGTAACCAGAGACAAAAGCGGTTGCCGCAGTCATTATTCTGCGCTTAGATGTTAAGAAGTTTAACCCATGCCATCTAAAAGGTTATGGTTTGTACATTTTACGCAAGGGGCAATTGTGAAACTGGATGAAATCGCTCGGTTGGCCGGCGTTTCGCGAACGACTGCAAGCTACGTTATTAATGGCAAAGCAAAGCAATATCGCGTAAGCGACAAAACGGTTGAAAAAGTCATGGCGGTGGTGCGTGAGCATAATTACCACCCGAATGCCGTGGCGGCTGGGCTGCGTGCTGGACGCACACGTTCTATCGGGCTGGTGATCCCGGATCTTGAGAACACAAGCTATACCCGGATCGCAAACTATCTGGAACGCCAGGCGCGTCAGCGTGGGTATCAGCTGTTGATTGCCTGCTCTGAAGATCAGCCGGATAACGAAATGCGCTGTATTGAGCATCTTTTACAGCGCCAGGTCGATGCCATTATTGTGTCGACTTCATTGCCGCCTGAGCATCCGTTCTACCAACGCTGGGCAAACAGTTCATTCCCGATTGTGGCGCTGGACCGTGCACTGGACCGCGAACATTTTACCAGCGTTGTGGGTGCGGATCAGGATGATGCCGAAATGCTGGCAGAGGAGTTACGCAAATTCCCTGCTGAAACCGTCCTCTATCTGGGCGCGCTTCCTGAATTATCCGTCAGTTTCCTGCGCGAGCAGGGTTTTCGTACCGCGTGGAAGGACGATCCGCGTGAAGTCCATTTCCTGTACGCCAACAGCTATGAGCGGGAAGCGGCTGCGCAGCTGTTTGATAAATGGCTGGAAACGCACCCAATGCCTCAGGCGTTGTTTACCACGTCGTTTGCCCTGTTGCAGGGCGTGATGGATGTGACCCTGCGTCGTGATGGGCAACTGCCGTCTGATTTAGCGATTGCGACTTTTGGCGATCACGAACTGCTCGACTTCCTGCAGTGCCCGGTACTGGCAGTGGCACAGCGCCATCGCGATGTCGCAGAACGCGTGCTGGAGATTGTACTGGCAAGTCTGGACGAACCGCGTAAACCAAAACCAGGTTTAACGCGTATACGGCGTAATCTGTACCGTCGCGGTATTCTCAGCCGTAACTAAGTTTCCTCAATTGATGACGTCGGCGGGATAAGCCTCTGACGTCTTCAATTTTTCTATTCTCAGAAATAACCGCATTATATTTAAGAATATTCTTTAGAATTATCTGAAATCATTCTTGAAATACCCCGAATTAAAAATGCAACTATCCATTTTTAGGTTATTGATACGTAACGACGCGTTACGCTTGTATTATTTTGTTACATGCTTGTATGGATTTGCCGAATTAACAAACACTTTGCTCTCGTATTGCGGCCATCTGGTGCTTTCCTCGGCTCTGCGCGGCGTACAGACCGATTAACTGGTACTGTTAACTCGCTGCATATTGTCCTAAAATGCCGCTCGCGTCGCAAACTGACACTTTATATTTTCTTTGGATGATATTCAGTTGTTTTAAACAATGATGAGTTGTTGGATTTTTTTCTTACAAATATTCATGACGTTAATTTGCTTCGTTTGCTGTACGGAATTTGTTCAACGCTGATATTAGCCGTAAACAATGGGTTTTTTGCTCCGCTAAGCGCCGCGACTTGCTTGACAAGGTTTTCCTCCGCTCCGTAAACTCCTTTAAGTGGGAATTTGTGGGATAAAGTGGTAATTGGGGGTGAGACTGGCATGTTCCGGGGAGCAACGTTAGTTAATCTCGACAGTAAAGGGCGCTTATCCGTGCCTACCCGTTATCGGGATCAACTGATTGAGAGCGCTACCGGTCAAATGGTTTGCACCATTGACATCCATCACCCGTGCCTGCTGCTGTACCCCCTGCCTGAATGGGAAATAATCGAGCAGAAGCTATCGCGTCTGTCGAGCATGAATCCAGTTGAGCGCCGCGTACAGCGCTTATTGTTGGGTCATGCCAGCGAATGTCAGATGGATAACGCTGGTCGATTACTGATAGCACCCATTCTGCGGCAACACGCAGGGCTAACGAAAGAAGTGATGCTGGTTGGGCAGTTCAATAAGTTTGAGCTGTGGGATGAAACGACCTGGTATCAACAGGTCAAGGAAGATATCGACGCTGAGCAGTCTGTTACTGGCGCGTTGTCGGAACGATTGCAGGATTTGTCTCTATAAAATGACGGAAAATTATAAACATACAACGGTGTTGCTGGATGAAGCCGTAAACGGCCTGAATATTCGTCCAGACGGCATCTACATTGACGGGACATTTGGTCGCGGTGGTCACTCACGTCTGATCCTCTCCCAGCTTGGCGAAGAGGGACGTTTACTGGCAATCGATCGCGATCCGCAGGCTATTGCCGTTGCAAAAACGATTACTGATCCCCGTTTCTCCATCGTACATGGACCTTTCTCTGCGCTGGCTGACTATGTCGCCGAGCGTGGACTGACCGGTAAGATCGACGGGATTCTTCTCGATCTCGGCGTTTCTTCACCGCAGCTCGATGATGCAGAGCGCGGTTTCTCGTTTATGCGTGACGGTCCGTTAGATATGCGTATGGACCCAACACGCGGTCAGTCAGCGGCCGAATGGCTGCAAACCGCCGATGAAGCAGACATTGCCTGGGTGATTAAAACCTTTGGCGAAGAGCGCTTCGGCAAACGCATTGCGCGCGCCATCGTGGAGCGCAACCGCATCGAACCGATGACCCGCACCAAAGAGCTGGCGGAAGTTATTGCAGCGGCAATGCCGGTGAAAGACAAATTCAAACATCCCGCGACCCGTACCTTCCAGGCGGTGCGCATTTGGGTGAACAGTGAACTGGAGGAGATAGAGCAGGCGCTAAAAAGCTCGCTCAGCGTGCTGGCTCCAGGTGGTCGCCTTTCGATCATCAGTTTCCATTCGCTTGAAGACCGCATTGTGAAACGCTTTATGCGTGAACAAAGCCGTGGTCCTCAGGTACCGGCTGGAATACCGATGACCGAAGCGCAGATCAAAAAGCTGGGCGGCCGTGAGTTAAGAGCACTAGGCAAGATGATGCCGGGTGAAGAAGAGGTAGCTGAGAATCCTCGTGCCCGTAGTTCAGTTCTGCGTATTGCAGAGAGGACGAACGCATGATCAGCAGAGTGACAGAAGCCCTCAGCAAAGTTAAAGGATCGATAGGAAGCAACGAGCGCCATGCCTTGCCTGGCGTGATCGGTGACGATCTTTTGCGGTTTGGGAAGCTGCCACTCTGCCTGTTCATTTGCATTATTTTGACGGCGGTTACCGTCGTGACAACAGCACACCATACGCGGTTACTGACTGCGCAGCGTGAGCAGCTGGTTCTGGAGCGAGATGCGCTGGATATCGAATGGCGCAACTTGATCCTTGAGGAGAACGCGCTCGGCGACCATAGCCGTGTTGAACGGATCGCAACGGAAAAGCTGCAAATGCAGCATGTCGATCCCTCACAAGAAAATATCGTAGTACAAAAATAAGGATAAACGCGACGCATGAAAGCAGCGGCAAAAACGCACAAACCAAAACGCCAGGAAGAACAAGCCAACTTTATCAGTTGGCGTTTTGCGTTACTGTGCGGCTGTATTTTGCTGGCACTGGGTTTTCTGCTGGGGCGCGTTGCCTGGCTGCAAATCATCGCGCCGGACATGCTGGTGCGTCAGGGTGATATGCGCTCTCTACGCGTCCAGGAAGTGTCTACATCACGCGGAATGATTACCGACCGCTCTGGTCGCCCGCTGGCGGTGAGCGTTCCGGTTAAAGCGATATGGGCCGACCCGAAAGAAGTACATGATGCAGGCGGCGTGAGCGTTGGTGAACGCTGGAGAGCGCTGTCGACTGCGCTGAATCTCCCGCTCGACCAGCTGGCTTCCCGCATTAACGCCAACCCGAAAGGGCGCTTCATCTATCTGGCGCGTCAGGTAAACCCTGACATGGCCGACTACATCAAGAAACTGAAGCTGCCAGGTATCCACCTGCGCGAAGAATCCCGCCGTTACTATCCTTCCGGAGAAGTGACTGCTCACCTCATCGGCTTTACTAACGTCGACAGCCAGGGGATTGAAGGCGTAGAGAAGAGCTTCGACAAGTGGCTCACCGGACAACCGGGCGAACGTATTGTACGTAAAGACCGTTATGGCCGCGTCATTGAAGATATCTCCTCTACCGACAGCCAGGCGGCGCATAACCTCGCGTTGAGCATTGATGAGCGTTTACAGGCACTGGTCTACCGTGAACTGAATAACGCCGTGGCGTTCAACAAGGCGGAGTCAGGCAGTGCGGTACTGGTGGATGTAAACACCGGTGAAGTGCTGGCCATGGCCAACAGTCCGTCCTACAACCCGAACAATCTCACCGGTACGCCAAAAGACGCGATGCGTAACCGTACTATCACCGACGTGTTTGAACCGGGTTCTACCGTTAAACCGATGGTGGTGATGACCGCGCTGCAGCGTGGCGTGGTACGCGAAAATACCGTCCTCAACACTATCCCTTACCGAATTAATGGTCACGAAATCAAAGACGTGGCGCGTTATAGCGAATTAACCCTCACCGGGGTTTTGCAGAAGTCGAGTAACGTCGGTGTTTCCAAGCTGGCGTTAGCGATGCCGTCCTCAGCGTTAGTAGATACTTACTCACGTTTTGGGCTGGGAAAAGCGACCAATTTGGGGTTGGTCGGAGAACGCAGTGGCTTATATCCTCAAAAACAACGGTGGTCTGACATAGAGAGGGCCACCTTCTCTTTCGGCTACGGGCTAATGGTAACGCCGTTACAGTTAGCGCGAGTCTATGCAACGATCGGCAGCTACGGCGTTTATCGTCCACTGTCGATTACCAAAGTTGACCCTCCTGTTCCGGGTGAGCGTATCTTCCCGGAAGATACCGTGCGTACCGTCGTGCATATGATGGAAAGCGTGGCGCTGCCGGGCGGCGGCGGCGTGAAGGCGGCGATTAAAGGCTATCGCATCGCTATTAAAACCGGTACAGCGAAAAAAGTAGGGCCGGATGGCCGCTACATCAACAAATACATTGCTTATACCGCAGGCGTTGCGCCTGCGAGTCAGCCGCGCTTCGCGCTGGTTGTTGTTATCAACGATCCGCAGGCGGGTAAATACTACGGTGGCGCCGTTTCCGCGCCGGTCTTTGGTGCCATCATGGGCGGCGTACTGCGCACCATGAACATCGAGCCGGATGCGCTGACAACGGGCGATAAAAATGAATTTGTGAATAATCAAGGCGAGGCAACAGGTGGCAGATCGTAATTTGCGCGACCTTCTTGCTCCATGGGTGCCGGGTGCACCGGAGCGAGCACTGCGGGAGATGACGCTTGACAGCCGTGTGGCTGCATCAGGCGATCTCTTTGTCGCAGTATTGGGTCATCAGGCGGACGGGCGTCGGTATATCCCGCAGGCGATAGCGCAAGGTGTGGCTGCCATTATTGCAGAAGCAAAAGATGAAGCTACTGATGGTGAAATCCGTGAAATGCATGGCGTTCCGGTCATCTATCTCAGTCAGCTTAACGAACGTTTATCTGCACTGGCGGGCCGTTTTTACCACGAGCCTTCTGAGAAAATGCGTCTGGTCGGCGTAACCGGGACTAACGGTAAAACCACCACCGCCCAATTGCTGGCCCAGTGGAGCCAACTGCTTGGCGAAACCAGCGCGGTAATGGGAACAGTAGGCAATGGCCTGCTGGGCAAAGTGATCCCGACGGAAAATACCACCGGTTCAGCCGTTGATGTCCAGCATGTGCTGGCGGGGCTGGCTGCGCAGGGCGCAACGGTTGGCGCGATGGAAGTCTCTTCACACGGCCTGGTTCAGCATCGCGTGGCGGCGCTGAAGTTTGCCGCATCAGTATTTACTAACTTAAGCCGTGACCATCTCGACTACCACGGCGACATGGAACATTACGAAGCCGCGAAATGGCTGCTGTATTCCACGCACCATTGCGGCCAGGCCATCGTCAATGCGGATGATGAGGTCGGCCGTCGCTGGCTGGCGAAACTCCCGGATGCGGTTGCCGTTTCGATGGAAGACCACATCAACCCGAACTGTCATGGTCGTTGGTTAAAAGCGGTTGACGTGAAGTATCACGACAGTGGGGCAACGATTCGTTTTACCTCCTCATGGGGCGACGGCGAAATTGAAAGCCGCCTGATGGGGGCGTTTAACGTCAGCAATCTTTTGCTGGCGTTGGCAACGCTGTTGGCACTGGGCTATCCGTTAGCTGATTTACTGAAAACGGCGACACAATTGCAGCCGGTTTGCGGACGTATGGAAGTGTTCAGCGCGCCGGGTAAAACCACCGTGGTGGTTGATTACGCTCATACGCCAGATGCGCTGGAAAAAGCGCTGCAGGCGGCACGTCTGCACTGTACTGGCAAACTGTGGTGCGTCTTTGGCTGCGGCGGCGATCGCGATAAAGGCAAACGTCCGTTGATGGGCGCAATCGCCGAGCAGTTTGCAGATGTTGTCGTGGTGACTGATGACAACCCGCGTACCGAAGAGCCGCGCGCCATTATTAACGACATTCTGGCGGGTATGCTGGATGCCGGACAGGCGAAGGTGATGGAAGGGCGCGCAGAAGCCGTGACAAACGCCATTATGCAGGCGAAAGAAAACGACGTGGTGCTGGTGGCCGGGAAAGGTCACGAAGATTACCAGATCGTCGGCTCGCAGCGTCTCGACTATTCTGACCGCGTGACCGCAGCGCGTCTGCTGGGGGTTATCGCATGATTAGCGTAACGCTCAGCCAACTGGCGGAGATCCTCCGTGGCGAACTGAAAGGGGCCGATCTGACCCTTGATGCCGTAACAACCGATACGCGTAAAGTGACGCCGGGCTGCCTGTTTGTGGCGCTGAAAGGCGAACGCTTTGATGCCCATGATTTTGCAGACAAAGCGCAAGAGAGCGGGGCGGGTGCGCTGCTGGTCAGCCGCCCGTTGGACACCAACCTGCCGCAACTGATTGTTAAAGATACGCGTCTGGCGTTTGGTGAACTGGCGGCGTGGGTTCGCGCTCAGGTTCCGGCGCGCGTTGTCGCGCTGACCGGCTCATCCGGTAAAACGTCCGTCAAAGAGATGACGGCTGCCATTCTGAGCCAGTGTGGTAACACCCTATATACCGCGGGCAATCTGAATAACGACATCGGCGTACCGATGACGCTGCTGCGCTTAACTAACGATTACGACTATGCCGTGATTGAGCTCGGCGCCAACCATCAGGGCGAAATCGCCTGGACCGTCGGCCTGACGCGTCCGGAAGCGGCGCTGGTGAACAATCTGGCCGCCGCGCACCTGGAAGGTTTCGGTTCTCTGGCGGGCGTTGCGAAGGCAAAAGGTGAGATTTTTACCGGCCTGTCTGAGAATGGTATCGCCATTATGAATGCCGACAACAACGACTGGTTGAACTGGCAAAGCATCATCGGCGAACGCAAAGTCTGGCGCTTCTCCCCGAATGCGGCCAACAGCGACTTTTCTGCTACCAACGTTCATGTGACCTCGCATGGCACAGAATTTTCTCTGCAAACGCCGACCGGAAGCATTGATGTCCTGCTGCCGTTGCCGGGTCGCCACAATATCGCTAACGCCCTTGCGGCGGCGGCGCTTTCTATGGCGGTAGGCGCGACGCACGAGGCGATCAAAGCGGGTTTGAAGGATCTGCAAGCGGTACCGGGACGTCTGTTCCCGATTCAACTCGCAGAAAATCAGTTGCTGCTGGACGACTCCTATAACGCGAACGTCGGTTCGATGACCGCAGCGGTGCAGGTGCTGTCTGAAATGCCGGGCTATCGCGTACTGGTCGTTGGCGATATGGCAGAGCTTGGCGCAGAAAGTGAAGCATGCCATGTACAGGTAGGTGTTGCTGCGAAAGCAGCAGGTATCGACCGTGTACTGAGTACAGGAAAACTGAGTAAGGCAATTAGCGACGCCAGCGGCGTTGGCGAACATTTTGCGGATAAAAGCGCGCTGGCCGCGCATCTTAAAGCATTGATTGCAGAACATCAGGTCATGACGATTTTAGTGAAGGGTTCACGTAGTGCCGCCATGGAAGAGGTAGTACGCGCATTACAGGAGAATGGGACATGTTAGTTTGGCTGGCCGAACATTTGGTCAAATATTATTCCGGCTTTAACGTCTTTTCCTATCTGACGTTTCGCGCCATCGTCAGCCTGCTGACCGCGCTGTTCATCTCTTTGTGGATGGGCCCGCGCATGATTGCCCGCTTGCAAAAAATGTCCTTTGGACAGGTTGTACGTAACGACGGTCCGGAATCGCACTTTAGTAAACGTGGTACGCCAACCATGGGCGGGATCATGATCCTCACCGCGATTGTTATCTCCGTTCTGTTGTGGGCATATCCGTCGAACCCGTATGTATGGTGCGTGCTGGTGGTATTGATTGGCTACGGCATTATCGGTTTTGTCGATGACTACCGCAAAGTGGTGCGCAAAGATACCAAGGGGCTGATTGCCCGCTGGAAGTACTTCTGGATGTCGGTGATTGCGCTGGGTGTAGCCTTTGCGCTGTACCTCGCCGGTAAAGATACCCCGGCTACCGAGCTGGTGGTGCCGTTCTTTAAAGATGTCATGCCGCAATTGGGGCTGTTCTACGTGCTGCTGGCGTACTTCGTGATTGTGGGCACTGGCAACGCGGTAAACCTCACCGATGGCCTGGATGGTCTGGCGATTATGCCGACCGTGTTCGTGGCCGCGGGTTTTGCGCTGGTGGCATGGGCGACAGGTAACATGAACTTTGCCAACTATCTGCACATTCCGTATTTACGCCATGCCGGCGAACTGGTGATCGTCTGTACGGCGATTGTCGGTGCGGGGTTAGGCTTCCTGTGGTTTAACACCTATCCGGCGCAGGTCTTTATGGGCGACGTCGGTTCTCTGGCGCTGGGCGGCGCGCTGGGCATTATTGCCGTGCTGCTGCGTCAGGAATTCCTGCTGGTAATTATGGGCGGCGTATTTGTTGTGGAAACGCTGTCGGTCATTCTGCAGGTTGGCTCCTTTAAGCTGCGCGGACAGCGTATCTTCCGTATGGCGCCGATTCACCATCACTATGAACTGAAAGGCTGGCCGGAACCGCGCGTAATTGTGCGCTTCTGGATTATTTCGCTGATGCTGGTGCTGATTGGCCTGGCAACGCTGAAGGTACGTTAATCATGGCTGATTACCAGGGTAAAAAAGTCGTCATTATCGGTCTGGGATTGACCGGGCTGTCCTGCGTGGATTTCTTTCTGGCGCGTGGCGTGACGCCGCGTGTGATGGATACCCGCGCGACGCCACCTGGCCTGGATAAATTGCCGGAAGCGGTTGAGCGTCATGTTGGCAGCCTGAATGATGATTGGCTGCTGGCCGCCGATCTCATCGTCGCCAGCCCTGGTATTGCCCTGGCGCATCCTTCTCTGAGCGCCGCTGCTGATGCAGGGATCGAAATTGTCGGTGACATCGAGCTGTTCTGTCGTGAAGCGCAGGCGCCGATCGTCGCGATCACCGGTTCCAACGGGAAAAGCACCGTCACCACGTTGGTGGGAGAAATGGCGAAAGCGGCTGGTGTGAACGTGGGTGTTGGCGGAAATATCGGCCTACCCGCGCTGATGCTGCTGGATGACGAACGTGAGCTGTATGTACTGGAGCTGTCGAGCTTCCAGCTGGAGACAACCTCCAGCTTACAGGCCGTAGCCGCCACCATTTTGAACGTCACTGAAGATCATATGGACAGGTATCCGTTTGGCTTGCAGCAGTACCGTGCGGCCAAACTGCGCGTCTATGAGAATGCGAAAGTGTGTGTGGTTAATGCCGATGATGCGCTGACCATGCCGATTCGCGGGGCGGATGAGCGCTGCGTGAGCTTTGGCATCAACATGGGTGACTATCATCTCAATCGTCAGCAGGGTGAAACCTGGCTGCGGGTGAAGGGTGAAAAAGTCCTGAACGTGAAAGAGATGACGCTTACCGGCCAGCATAACTATACCAACGCCCTGGCGGCGCTGGCGCTGGCGGATGCTGCGGGTCTGCCGCGGGCATCCAGCCTGAAAGCGCTGACTACCTTTACCGGTCTGGCGCATCGTTTCCAGTTGGTACTGAATCATAACGGTGTGCGTTGGATCAACGATTCAAAAGCCACCAACGTTGGCAGCACCGAAGCGGCGCTGAATGGTCTGCACGTTGACGGTACGTTGCACCTGCTGCTGGGCGGTGATGGGAAATCCGCCGACTTTATGCCGCTGCAACGCTACCTGACTGGCGACAACATTCGTCTGTACTGCTTTGGTCGCGATGGCGCGCAGCTTGCCGCTCTGCGTCCTGAGGTTGCGGAACACACTGAAACCATGGAGCAGGCAATGCGTCTGCTCGCACCGCGTGTGAAGTCGGGCGATATGGTGCTGCTGTCGCCAGCCTGCGCCAGCCTTGACCAGTTCAAGAACTTTGAGCAACGCGGTGATGTCTTTACCCGTTTAGCGAAGGAGTTGGGTTGATGCGATTCTCTCTCCCTCGTCTGAAAATGCCGCGCGTATCGGGACTGGGTGTCCTGGCGTGGATCTTCGCGGCACTTAAAGGCTGGGTGATGGCTTCGCGTGATAAAGACGCGGACAGCCTGATCATGTATGACCGCATGCTGCTGTGGCTGACTTTTGGTCTGGCAGCGATCGGTTTTGTGATGGTGACATCGGCATCGATGCCCGTAGGGCAACGCCTGGCAGGCGATCCTTTCCTGTTTGCTAAGCGTGACGCGCTGTATATCTTCCTCGCGTTCTGTCTGGCGATGGTGACGCTGCGTCTGCCGATGGAGTTCTGGCAAAAGTACAGCACGACGATGCTGATCGCCTCGATCATCATGTTGTTGATCGTGCTGGTAGTGGGAAGCTCCGTTAACGGGGCATCGCGCTGGATCGCGCTGGGTCCACTGCGTATTCAGCCTGCGGAATTTACCAAGCTGTCGCTGTTCTGTTATCTCGCTAACTACCTGGTGCGTAAAGTCGATGAAGTGCGTAACAACCTGCGCGGCTTCTTAAAACCGATGGGCGTGATTCTGGTGCTGGCAGTCTTACTGCTGGCGCAGCCTGACCTTGGTACGGTGGTGGTGCTGTTTGTCACGACGCTGGCGATGCTGTTTCTCGCTGGTGCGAAACTGTGGCAGTTCATTGCCATTATCGGCATGGGGATTTCGGCGGTGGTGCTGCTGATCCTTGCCGAACCGTATCGTATTCGCCGCGTAACCTCTTTCTGGAACCCATGGGAAGATCCGTTTGGCAGCGGCTATCAGTTAACGCAATCGCTGATGGCTTTTGGTCGCGGTGAGGTTTGGGGTCAGGGGTTAGGTAATTCAGTGCAAAAACTGGAGTATTTACCGGAAGCGCACACCGACTTCATCTTCGCCATCATTGGGGAAGAGCTGGGTTATATCGGTGTGGTATTGGCGCTTTTAATGGTATTCTTCGTCGCTTTTCGCGCGATGTCGATCGGTCGCAAAGCTCTGGAAATTGACCACCGTTTTTCAGGCTTTCTAGCCTGCTCCATCGGGATTTGGTTTAGCTTCCAGGCCCTGGTAAACGTCGGCGCGGCAGCAGGTATGCTGCCAACAAAAGGTCTGACGTTACCGCTGATCAGTTATGGTGGTTCCAGTTTGTTGATTATGTCGACGGCCATCATGTTTTTGTTACGTATTGATTATGAAACGCGTCTGGAAAAAGCCCAGGCGTTTACACGAGGTGCACGATGAGTGGTCAACCGAAGCGGTTAATGGTGATGGCAGGCGGTACCGGCGGGCATGTGTTCCCGGGGCTGGCGGTCGCGCACCATTTAATGGCCCAGGGCTGGCAGGTTCGTTGGCTGGGCACCGCCGATCGTATGGAAGCGGACTTAGTGCCGAAGCATGGCATTGAAATTGACTTTATTCGCATCTCCGGTTTGCGTGGCAAAGGTGTCAACGCGCTGCTTGCCGCCCCCGTGCGTATTTTTAATGCCTGGCGTCAGGCGCGCGCCATCATGAAGCAGTTTAAGCCTGATGTGGTGCTGGGGATGGGCGGCTACGTGTCCGGCCCAGGCGGTCTGGCTGCCTGGTCATTAGGCATTCCGGTTGTCCTGCATGAGCAAAACGGCATTGCGGGATTAACCAACAAGTGGCTGGCGAAGATTGCAACGAAGGTTATGCAGGCTTTCCCAGGCGCTTTCCCGAATGCTGAAGTGGTCGGGAACCCGGTACGCACGGACGTGCTGGCGCTGCCGTTACCCGCAGCGCGTCTGGCTGGACGTGAAGGCCCGGTTCGCGTGCTGGTCGTCGGGGGGTCTCAGGGCGCACGCGTATTGAACCAGACGATGCCGCAGGTTGCCGCAAAGCTTGGTGACGCGGTGACTATCTGGCACCAGAGTGGCAAAGGCGCGCAGCAAACCGTTGAACAGGCGTATGCCGACGCGGGACAACCGCAGCACAAGGTCACTGAGTTTATTGATGATATGGCAGCAGCCTACGCGTGGGCGGATGTCGTAGTTTGTCGCTCCGGCGCGCTGACGGTAAGCGAAATTGCCGCCGCAGGTTTGCCTGCGCTGTTTGTGCCTTTTCAGCATAAAGACCGACAGCAGTACTGGAATGCGCTGCCGCTGGAGAAAGCGGGCGCCGCCAAAATTCTTGAGCAGCCGCAGTTTACTGTGGATGCCGTCGCTAACACCCTTTCCGGGTGGTCGCGAGAAACCTTATTAACCATGGCAGAACGTGCGCGCGCCGCTTCCATTCCGGATGCTACAGAGCGCGTTGCTAATGAAGTGAGCCGGGCTGCCCGGGCGTAATTGTGGTGATGCCTTTTGCATCGCATGAACTAAGAAGTTAATGGCTAAAGAATGAATACACAACAACTGGCAAAACTGCGTTCCATCGTGCCCGAAATGCGTCGCGTTCGGCACATTCACTTTGTCGGCATCGGTGGTGCTGGTATGGGCGGTATTGCCGAAGTTTTGGCCAACGAAGGTTATCAGATCAGCGGTTCTGACTTAGCGCCGAACCCGGTGACGCAGCAGTTGACGAATCTGGGCGCCACGATTTTCTTCAACCATCGCCCGGAAAACGTGCGCGATGCGAGCGTGGTGGTGGTATCCAGCGCCATTTCTGCGGATAACCCGGAAATTGTTGCGGCGCATGAAGCGCGCATTCCGGTGATCCGTCGTGCTGAAATGCTGGCGGAGTTAATGCGTTTTCGTCACGGTATCGCCATTGCCGGGACGCACGGTAAAACCACGACCACAGCGATGGTCTCCAGTATCTACGCGGAAGCGGGGCTGGATCCGACGTTTGTCAACGGCGGTCTGGTGAAGGCCGCAGGCGTCCATGCGCGTCTGGGTCATAGCCGTTATTTAATTGCGGAGGCGGATGAGAGCGATGCGTCGTTCCTGCATTTGCAGCCGATGGTAGCGATTGTTACCAATATCGAAGCCGATCATATGGATACCTACCATGGCGACTTCGAAAATTTAAAGCAGACGTTTATTAATTTCCTGCATAACTTGCCGTTTTATGGTCGTGCGGTGATGTGCGTTGACGACCCAGTGATCCGCGAGTTGTTGCCGCGAGTTGGTCGTCAAACCACAACCTATGGTTTCAGCGATGATGCTGATGTGCGCGTCGAAGATTACCAGCAGATTGGTCCACAAGGACACTTCACGCTGCTGCGTCAGGGGATGGCCGATTTACGCGTGACGTTGAACGCACCGGGCCGTCACAATGCGCTGAACGCGGCGGCGGCGGTAGCAGTTGCAACAGAAGAAGGCATTGAAGACGACGCAATTCTGCGCGCGCTGGAAAGTTTCCAGGGCACCGGACGACGTTTTGACTTCCTCGGCGAATTCCCACTTGAGCCGGTAAACGGTAAAGCCGGGACGGCGATGCTGGTGGATGATTATGGTCATCACCCTACGGAAGTGGATGCCACGATTAAAGCTGCACGCGCGGGCTGGCCGGACAAAAATTTGGTGATGCTGTTCCAGCCGCACCGCTTTACGCGTACTCGCGATCTGTATGACGACTTTGCCAACGTGCTGACTCAGGTCGATGCACTGTTGATGCTGGATGTGTACGCCGCGGGTGAAGCCGCGATTCCAGGAGCCGACAGTCGCTCGCTGTGCCGTACGATCCGTGGTCGCGGTAAGATCGACCCGATTCTGGTATCCGATCCGGCTCAGGTGGCAGACATGCTGGCGCCGGTATTAACCGGCAACGATCTGATTTTGGTGCAGGGCGCTGGAAATATCGGCAAAATCGCGCGTTCCTTAGCTGAAATCAAACTGAAGCCGCAAAACCCGGAGGAAGAACAACATGGCTGATAAAATCGCGGTCCTGTTAGGGGGAACCTCCGCAGAGCGTGACGTTTCGCTGAATTCCGGCGCGGCCGTACTGGCAGGGTTACGCGAAGGTGGTGTGGATGCTCATCCAATTGACCCAAAAGAGGTCGATGTCACGCTTTTGAAATCGATGGGTTTTCAAAAGGTGTTTATTGCGCTGCACGGTCGTGGTGGTGAAGATGGCACGTTGCAGGGCATGCTGGAGCTGATTGGTCTGCCGTACACCGGTAGTGGCGTCATGGCTTCTGCGATTTCGATGGACAAACTGCGCAGCAAACTGTTGTGGCAGGGGGCTGGTTTACCGGTCGCGCCTTGGGTCGCATTGACCCGCGCTGAGTTCGAAAAAGGCCTTAATGATGAGGTGGTTACGGAGATTTCTGCGCTAGGTTTGCCGCTGATTGTGAAGCCCAGCCGTGAAGGCTCAAGCGTAGGGATGTCAAAAGTTGAAGAAGAAAATGCTTTGCATGGTGCATTAGCATTGGCTTTTCAGCATGATGAAGAAGTACTGATCGAAAAATGGCTCAGTGGCCCGGAATTTACAGTTGCGATACTTGGTGAAGAAATTTTACCGTCAATACGTATCCAACCCGCGGGAACCTTCTATGATTATGAGGCGAAGTATCTCTCTGATGAGACACAATATTTCTGCCCTGCCGGTCTGGAAGTCGAACAAGAGGCCCGTTTACAGGAATTAGTTCTGAAAGCGTGGACCACATTGGGCTGTAAAGGTTGGGGTCGCATTGACGTCATGCTGGACAGCGATGGCCAGTTTTATCTGCTGGAAGCGAATACCTCTCCGGGTATGACCAGCCACAGTCTGGTGCCGATGGCGGCGCGTCAGGCGGGCCTGAGCTTCTCGCAGTTGGTGGTAAGAATTCTGGAGTTGGCGGACTGATATGTCGCAGGCTGCGCTGAACACGCGAAACGGTGATGAAGAAGAAGTAAACTCCTCACGCCGCAATAATGGAACGCGTCTTGCAGGAATATTGTTCCTGCTGACAGTGCTGTGCACCGTGTTTGTCAGCGGCTGGGTAGTGTTGGGATGGATGGAAGATGCGCAACGTTTGCCTTTATCGAAACTGGTGTTAACCGGCGAACGGCATTACACGCGCAATGACGATATTCGTCAGTCCATTTTGGCACTGGGCGCTCCGGGAACCTTTATGACTCAGGATGTGAACATCATCCAGAGTCAAATTGAACGCCTCCCCTGGATTAAACAGGCGAGCGTCAGAAAGCAATGGCCCGATGAATTGAAGATTCATCTGGTTGAATATGTGCCCATTGCGCGTTGGAATGACCAACATATGGTGGATGCTGAAGGAAATACGTTCAGTGTTCCAACCGGTCGGGCCAATAAGCAGGTATTACCCATGTTGTATGGACCGGAAGGCAGCGCAAGTGAAGTGTTGCAAGGGTTCCGCGATATGGGGCAGGTGCTGGCTAAGGATAGATTCACCCTGAAGGAAGCGGCGATGACCGCTCGTCGTTCCTGGCAGTTGACGCTGAATAACGATATTAAGCTGAATCTGGGCAGGGGCGATACGATAAAACGTTTGGCTCGCTTTGTGGAACTCTACCCGGTTTTACAGCAGCAGGCGCAAACCGATGGCAAACGGATTAGCTACGTTGATTTGCGTTATGACTCAGGAGCGGCAGTAGGCTGGGTTCCCTTGCCTCCTGAGGAATCTAATCAGCAACAGAATCAGGCACAGGCAGAACAACAATGATCAAGGCGACGGACAGAAAACTGGTAGTTGGACTGGAGATTGGCACCGCGAAGGTAGCCGCTTTAGTAGGGGAAGTTCTGCCCGACGGTATGGTCAATATCATTGGCGTGGGCAGTTGCCCATCGCGAGGTATGGATAAAGGCGGGGTGAATGACCTTGAGTCAGTGGTGAAGTGCGTACAGCGCGCCATTGACCAGGCTGAACTGATGGCAGATTGCCAGATTTCCTCGGTGTATCTGGCACTTTCCGGTAAACATATTAGCTGTCAAAATGAAATTGGTATGGTGCCCATTTCCGAAGAGGAAGTGACGCAGGAAGATGTGGAAAACGTAGTACATACGGCAAAATCCGTACGCGTTCGCGATGAACATCGTGTTCTGCACGTTATTCCGCAGGAATACGCCATCGACTACCAGGAAGGCATTAAAAATCCGGTCGGTCTTTCCGGCGTGCGTATGCAGGCAAAAGTCCATCTTATTACCTGCCACAACGACATGGCGAAGAACATTGTCAAAGCCGTTGAACGTTGTGGTCTGAAAGTTGACCAACTGATTTTTGCCGGGTTGGCAGCCAGTTATTCCGTGTTGACGGAAGATGAACGTGAGCTGGGTGTCTGCGTGGTGGATATTGGTGGTGGTACAATGGACATCGCCGTTTATACTGGCGGGGCGTTGCGCCACACTAAAGTTATCCCTTATGCAGGGAATGTAGTGACCAGCGATATCGCGTATGCCTTTGGTACGCCGCCGAGCGATGCTGAAGCCATCAAAGTGCGTCATGGTTGCGCGCTGGGCTCCATCGTGGGTAAAGACGAAAGCGTTGAAGTGCCAAGCGTAGGTGGTCGTCCACCGCGTAGCCTGCAACGTCAGACCCTGGCAGAGGTCATTGAGCCGCGTTATACCGAGCTGCTCAACCTGGTCAACGAAGAAATTTTGCAATTACAAGAACAGCTTCGCCAGCAGGGTGTGAAACATCATCTGGCGGCGGGGATTGTGTTAACCGGTGGCGCTGCGCAAATTGAAGGTCTTGCGGCCTGCGCACAGCGCGTGTTCCATACGCAAGTACGTATTGGCGCACCGCTGAATATCACTGGTCTGACGGATTATGCCCAGGAGCCGTATTATTCAACGGCAGTGGGGCTGCTTCACTACGGGAAAGAATCCCATTTGAGTGGTGAGGCTGAAGTTGAAAAACGCGTTACGGCATCAGTTGGCTCGTGGATCAAACGACTCAATAGCTGGCTGCGAAAAGAGTTTTAATTTTTAAAGAGACCAACGCACATTAACGGTCTCAGGCGACAGGCACAACGGAGAGAGAAACTATGTTTGAACCTATGGAACTTACCAATGACGCGGTGATTAAAGTCATCGGCGTCGGCGGCGGCGGCGGTAATGCCGTTGAACACATGGTGCGCGAGCGCATCGAAGGTGTTGAATTCTTCGCGGTGAATACCGACGCTCAGGCGTTGCGTAAAACGGCGGTTGGACAGACCATTCAGATTGGTAGCGGCATCACCAAAGGTCTGGGCGCGGGTGCAAACCCGGAAGTAGGCCGTAATGCAGCAGACGAAGATCGTGAAGCTCTGCGTGCAGCGCTTGACGGCGCAGACATGGTGTTTATCGCAGCTGGCATGGGCGGCGGTACCGGTACCGGTGCAGCGCCAGTGGTTGCTGAAGTAGCAAAAGATTTAGGTATTCTGACCGTTGCTGTCGTGACTAAGCCTTTCAACTTTGAAGGTAAGAAGCGTATGGCATTCGCGGAGCAGGGTATCACCGAGCTGTCCAAACATGTGGACTCTCTGATCACTATTCCGAATGACAAACTGCTGAAAGTGCTGGGTCGCGGTATCTCCCTGCTGGATGCGTTTGGCGCAGCGAACGACGTGCTGAAAGGCGCAGTACAGGGTATCGCTGAACTGATTACTCGTCCGGGCCTGATGAACGTCGACTTTGCAGACGTGCGCACCGTGATGTCCGAAATGGGCTACGCGATGATGGGTTCAGGCGTGGCAAGCGGTGAAGACCGTGCAGAAGAAGCGGCTGAAATGGCTATCTCTTCTCCGCTGCTGGAAGACATCGATCTGTCTGGTGCGCGCGGCGTGCTGGTCAACATTACTGCGGGCTTCGACCTGCGTCTGGATGAGTTCGAAACCGTCGGTAACACGATTCGTGCCTTTGCATCGGATAATGCGACCGTGGTTATCGGTACCTCCCTGGACCCGGATATGAACGACGAACTGCGCGTGACCGTTGTTGCAACTGGAATTGGTATGGACAAACGTCCTGAAATCACTCTGGTGACCAACAAGCAGGTACAGCAGCCGGTAATGGATCGTTACCAGCAGCACGGCATGGCGCCGTTGACGCAAGAGCAGAAACCGGTAGCGAAAGTGGTTAATGACAATACGCCGCAAACCACCAAAGAGCCGGATTATCTGGATATCCCAGCATTCCTGCGTAAGCAAGCTGATTAAGAATTAGCTGGAATTTGGGAATTGTGGCTCTTTGTGCTAAACTGGCCCACCGAATGTATAGTACACTTCGGTTGGATAGGTAATTTGGCGAGATTATACGATGATCAAACAAAGGACTCTTAAACGTATCGTTCAGGCGACTGGCGTCGGTTTGCATACCGGCAAAAAAGTCACCCTGACATTACGCCCTGCGCCGGCCAACACCGGGGTCATCTATCGTCGCACCGACTTGAATCCTCCGGTAGATTTCCCGGCCGATGCCAAATCTGTGCGTGATACCATGCTCTGTACGTGTCTGGTCAATGAGCATGATGTACGGATTTCAACCGTAGAGCACCTTAATGCTGCTCTGGCGGGTTTAGGTATCGATAACATCGTTATTGAAGTTAACGCACCGGAAATCCCGATCATGGATGGCAGTGCCGCTCCGTTCGTTTATCTGCTGCTTGATGCAGGTATTGAAGAACTGAGCAGCGCCAAAAAATTTGTTCGCATCAAAGAGACCGTTCGTGTCGAAGATGGCGATAAGTGGGCTGAGTTTAAGCCGTATAATGGTTTTACGTTGGATTTCACCATCGACTTTAACCATCCGGCGATCGACTCCAGCACGCAGCGCTACGCGATGAACTTCTCTGCGGATGCGTTCATGCGTCAGATCAGCCGTGCGCGTACTTTCGGCTTCATGCGTGATATCGAATATCTGCAGTCCCGCGGCCTGTGCCTGGGCGGCAGCTTCGATTGTGCCATCGTTGTTGACGATTATCGCGTATTGAACGAAGACGGCCTGCGTTTTGAAGATGAATTCGTTCGTCACAAAATGCTCGACGCGATCGGTGACTTGTTCATGTGTGGTCACAACATTATTGGTGCATTTACCGCGTATAAATCTGGTCATGCATTGAATAACAAACTGTTGCAGGCGGTCCTGGCAAAACAGGAAGCCTGGGAATATGTGACCTTCCAGGACGATGCAGAACTGCCGTTGGCGTTCAAAGCACCATCGACCGTACTGGCATAACGACATACGCTGTCGCATAAATTCGACTGGTAAATCTGGCACTCTCTCCGGCCAGGTGAGCCAGTCGTTTTTTTATCTTCCGAGTGCAAACCATCTTATCTGAAGCGACTTTTTCCCCACAGGTAGATTAAAATACCGTTCGATCGCTGCTTTCTTAAGCATATTTACCCGCGACTTGCTGTCATTACTGCTGTGGTGCGAACGCATTAATGGTAAGATTTGTGCGCAAAAAATGGTTTTGCATTTGTAACCCCAAACGCAGGGTATATCAGGTGGCAATAACGTGAGTGGAATACTGACGCGCTGGCGACAGTTAGGCAGACGGTACTTCTGGCCGCATCTCCTGTTGGGGATGGTCGCGGCTAGTTTTGGCCTGCCCGCGCTCGGTAATGCTGCTGAACCTAATACCCCCGCGAAGGCGACCGCCAGCAATCACGATCAAGGTGCTAAAGTTAACTTTAGCCAGCTTGCTTTGCTGGAAGCGACTAATCGCCGCCCAAATTTTACCGTCGATTACTGGCATCAACATGCCATTCGTACGGTTATCCGCCATCTTTCTTTTGCCATGGCACCTCAGGCGTTGCCCGTTGCCGAAGAGCCATTGCCAATCCAGGCGCACCATCTTGCGTTACTGAATACGCTCAGCGCGATGCTGACGCAGGAAGGCACTCCGCCCGCGACAGTAAGTCGCGTGACATACGCACACTTTACCTCTCAGGCCGCGTTTAGCGTTCCGGTCTGGATCAGCCAGCTGCAGGGTATCCGCGCTGGTCCTCAACGCCTCAGCTAAAAAAGAACCTTCCAACTTATAATTTTTGACTCCGCACCGCGGGGCGTTTGAGATTTTATTATGCTAATCAAATTATTAACGAAAGTATTCGGTAGCCGTAACGAGCGTACGCTGCGTCGTATGCGTAAAGTGGTCAATGTCATCAACGCGATGGAACCGGAGATGGAAAAACTCTCCGATGATGAACTGAAAGCGAAGACCGCTGAATTCCGCGCCCGTCTGGAAAAAGGTGCCAGCGTTGAGAGCCTGATCCCGGAAGCGTTCGCAGTAGTGCGTGAAGCGAGTAAGCGTGTGTTCGGTATGCGTCACTTCGACGTTCAGCTGCTGGGCGGTATGGTGCTTAACGATCGCTGCATCGCGGAAATGCGTACTGGTGAAGGTAAAACTCTTACCGCGACGCTGCCAGCCTACCTGAACGCATTAAGCGGGAAGGGCGTACACGTGGTTACCGTGAACGACTATCTGGCTCAGCGTGATGCCGAAAATAACCGCCCGCTGTTTGAATTCCTCGGCATGACCGTTGGTATCAACATGTCTGGCCTGCCTGCGCCAGCCAAGCGTGAAGCCTACAACGCCGATATTACTTACGGTACCAACAACGAATACGGCTTTGACTACCTGCGTGACAACATGGCGTTTAGTCCGGAAGAGCGTGTTCAACGTAAACTGCACTATGCGCTGGTCGATGAAGTCGACTCCATCCTGATCGATGAAGCGCGTACGCCGCTGATCATTTCCGGCCCGGCTGAAGACAGCTCGGAAATGTACAAAAAAGTGAATAAAATCATCCCGCACCTGATCCGTCAGGAGAAGGAAGATTCCGACACGTTCCAGGGCGAAGGCCACTTCTCTGTTGATGAGAAAGCGCGCCAGGTTAACCTGACCGAACGTGGTCTGGTACTGATTGAAGAGCTGCTGGTTAACGAAGGCATTATGGACGAGGGCGAGTCACTGTACTCTCCAGGCAACATTATGCTGATGCACCACGTGACTGCCGCACTGCGTGCGCACGTGCTGTTTACCCGCGACGTAGACTACATCGTGAAAGACGGCGAAGTTATCATCGTCGATGAACACACCGGTCGTACCATGCAGGGGCGTCGCTGGTCCGATGGTCTGCACCAGGCTGTTGAAGCTAAAGAAGGCGTAGAGATCCAGAACGAGAACCAGACGCTGGCATCTATTACCTTCCAGAACTACTTCCGTTTGTACGAAAAACTGGCCGGTATGACCGGTACAGCCGACACTGAAGCGTTTGAATTTAGCTCCATCTACAAACTGGATACCGTGGTTGTGCCGACCAACCGTCCGATGATCCGTAAGGATTTACCGGATCTGGTGTACATGACCGAAGCGGAAAAAATTCAGGCGATCATTGAAGATATTAAAGAACGTACTGCAAATGGCCAGCCGGTGCTGGTAGGTACTATCTCCATTGAAAAATCGGAAGTAGTGTCTAACGAGCTGAGCAAAGCGGGTATCAAACACAATGTTCTGAACGCCAAGTTCCACGCCAACGAAGCTGCAATCGTCGCCCAGGCGGGTTACCCGTCAGCCGTGACTATCGCGACGAACATGGCCGGTCGTGGTACCGATATCGTACTGGGCGGTAGCTGGCAGGCGGAAGTTGCCGAGCTGGAAAACCCAACTCCTGATCAAATCGCGCAGATTAAAGCCGATTGGCAGGTTCGCCATGACGCGGTATTAGCTGCCGGTGGCTTGCATATTATCGGTACCGAGCGTCACGAATCTCGCCGTATCGATAACCAGCTGCGTGGTCGTTCGGGTCGTCAGGGTGATGCGGGCTCTTCCCGTTTCTATCTGTCGATGGAAGATGCGCTGATGCGTATTTTTGCCTCTGACCGCGTGTCAGGCATGATGCGTAAACTGGGTATGAAGCCTGGCGAAGCCATTGAACACCCATGGGTGACCAAAGCAATTGCTAACGCGCAGCGTAAAGTGGAAAGCCGCAACTTCGATATTCGTAAGCAGCTGCTGGAATATGATGACGTTGCCAACGATCAGCGTCGTGCTATCTACACCCAGCGTAACGAACTGCTGGACGTAACTGACGTTAGCGAAACCATCAACAGCATCCGTGAAGATGTCTTCAAAGCAACTATTGATGCCTATATTCCGCCGCAGTCTCTGGAAGAAATGTGGGATATCCCGGGTCTGCAGGAACGTCTGAAAAACGACTTCGATCTTGAGATGCCGATTTCAGAGTGGCTGGATAAAGAGCCTGAGCTGCACGAAGAAACGCTGCGTGAACGTATCTTGGCAAACGCCATCGAAGTTTATCAGCGTAAAGAAGAAGTTGTGGGCGCGGAGATGATGCGTCACTTCGAAAAAGGCGTGATGCTGCAAACTCTCGACTCTCTGTGGAAAGAGCACCTTGCTGCGATGGACTATCTGCGTCAGGGTATCCACCTGCGTGGTTATGCGCAAAAAGATCCGAAGCAGGAATACAAGCGTGAATCCTTCTCTATGTTTGCGTCAATGCTGGAATCACTGAAATACGAAGTGATCAGCACCCTGAGCAAAGTTCAGGTGCGTATGCCTGAAGAAGTCGAAGCCATGGAGCAGCAGCGTCGTGAAGAAGCTGAGCGCTTAGCGCAGATGCAGCAGTTGAGTCATAAAGGCGACGATTCTGCCGCAGCAGAAGAGCTGGCAGCACAAACCGGCGATCGTAAAGTGGGTCGTAACGATCCGTGTCCTTGCGGCTCCGGCAAAAAATACAAACAGTGCCACGGCCGTCTGAGCTAAGAAAATAACTTACTGAAAAGGCGCAGAATTCTGCGCCTTTTTTATGGACGATAAAGATGAAAATACTGCAAATCGCCGTCGGGATTATTCGTAATCAGCAACATGAAATTTTTATCACCCAGCGTGCGGCTGATGCCCACATGGCAAATAAGCTGGAATTCCCCGGCGGGAAAATTGAAGCGGGCGAAACGCCGGAGCAGGCGCTGATTCGCGAGCTACAGGAAGAAGTGGGGATCACGCCGACTCAAAGCTCATTGTTCGAAAAGCTGGAGTATCAGTTTCCGGACAGGCATATCACTCTGTGGTTCTGGCTGGTTGAAAGCTGGGAAGGCGAGCCGTGGGGAAAAGAGGGGCAACCGGCGCAGTGGATTGCGCAAGATGCTCTGAATGCGCAGGATTTCCCGCCCGCGAATGCACCAGTCATTGAAAAGCTGATAGCTGGCTAATGGTGCTGTAGGCCGGATAAGGCAACGCCGCATCCGGCAAATTATGGCGGGGCGCTACGCTTGCCCGCCCTACGTTTTAGTTCGTAGGCCTGATAAGCGCAGCGCCATCAGGCAAAACAACATAAAATGCCGGGTGCGGCGTTGCCTAATCCGACCCACCGTTTTAGCAGAATTACTTCTGTTCTTCACTCCAGTCGTCGCTTTCTGACAGATCACCAGAGCTTGGGATGCGTTTCTCTTCTGCGGCCCACTCTCCCAGATCGATTAACTGGCAGCGCTTGCTGCAGAATGGGCGAAACGGACTGACCTCAGCCCATACTACAGGCTTGCCACAGGTTGGGCAGTTGACGATGGTTTGTTCAGACATGTTGACTCCTTAACAGCACGCCAGTTCAAAATCGAGGCGCTCAGGCACCTGACCATTCTCGCTATCCAGCGGCATAAAGCGGATGGCAAAACGGCTCTTATGACCAGAGATTTGCGGATAAAGCAGCGAATCAAGCGGCAGTTGCAAGCGTAGCAGATCTGCATCTTCGCCGTTGTCCTGATAAAAACCATTCAGGCTGGTTTGCTTACGAAACGGTGCTGAGTTGCGAATTAAATCCAGTACCAGCGACAGCGCCTGGTTGAGCGGATTCAGGCTGGCAAGCCAGGTTTCAACCTGCGCGTCACGATGCGACTGTGCCAGGTGTAACCAGATATGCAGAGTCGGCAGATCGAAACTGCAGCACCCGCCAGGAATACTTAAACGCTGACGTACGAGACCAATCAGACGATCTTCGCGCAGCGTCTGTCCAATACGCGGGGCAGAAATCAGAATGCTGCCTGCACTTTTTAGCTGCTGACGCAAAGAGTCGATTCTGCTTTGATCGACGCCGGGAACTTCGACCCAGGCCTGGAGTTTACGCTGCTGTCGCTCCAGTTCTTTGAGGAGTTCGGTACGGACTTCGCCGCGTTCAAATACATCCAGTAAATCTCCGATATTGCGGAAAAAATGCAGAGCGCCGGCATGGTCAGTAATGGGCAAATTAACGGAGAGCTGTTGGATTAAAAACTCAATGCGCAGCCATGTACGCATCTTCTCATTGAGAGGGTGTTCAAAAAGGACTTGGGTGTGCATTACGGTTTTTCCTGTGAGACAAACTGCGACGCGCATTGCAAATAGAGCGCGTGCAGGCGGGCGACATCCGAGGCGATGGCTTCCGGTGCGCCATTATTATCAATAACATCGTCTGCCACGGCCAGCCGCGCTTCACGCGTTGCCTGGGCAGCAAGAATTTGTTCAACATGCTCACGCGTGACGTCATCACGCTGCATGGTGCGTCTGAGCTGGGTTTCGGGGGTGACATCCACCACGAGTACGCGGTCGGCTTTTTTATACAGCGAATTTTCCACCAGCAAAGGGACAACCCATAGCAAATAAGGAGAGGTTGCTTGCTGAAACTGACGCTGGGTTTCCTGCTGAATAAGCGGATGAAGCAGGGCATTCAGCCAGCTTTTCTCCTCAGGATTGGAAAAAATGCGTTCGCGTAAAATGCGTCGCTGCAACGATCCGTCTGCGGCTATAACGTCGGAACCAAAATGTTCTTCGATCGCCTTAAGAGCAGGTGTGCCGGGTTCAACCACCTGGCGCGCAATAATATCTGCATCAATGACGTTTATTCCGAGGTCAGCGAACGCATTTGCAACGGTGCTTTTACCACTGCCAATGCCGCCGGTTAAGGCTACCGTATACCTCATAGATGCCGATCCTGGAGTTTAAGTTTGATTATCAAACAGTTAAAAGTTATGCGTGCGAAGGCGAGGCTGCTGCAGGATTAACCTACTATTCGCCAGGTAAATTTATGGGATTGTAGCGTAAAAAAAGAGAATTTCGCAGTCTTGCGCGGCATTGATTAGTGCGTATGATAGCGTCACTGGAGTTGTGAGTTTCGATTTTTCGCCATTAACCCCAGGAATCCGCACATGCGTATCGAAGAAGATCTGAAGTTAGGTTTCAAAGACGTTCTTATCCGCCCTAAGCGTTCTACTCTCAAAAGCCGTTCCGATGTTGAGCTGGAACGTCAATTTACCTTTAAGCATTCAGGTCAGACCTGGTCCGGCGTACCTATTATTGCCGCGAACATGGACACTGTCGGGACGTTTGCCATGGCAACGGCACTGGCTTCCTTCGACATCCTGACCGCTGTGCACAAACACTATTCTGTTGAAGACTGGGCCGCCTTCATCGCAGAGAGCTCTGCCGATGTGCTCAAACACGTAATGGTTTCAACCGGTACGTCTGATGCAGATTTCGAAAAAACTAAACAGATTCTGGCGCTCAACCCCGCGCTGAACTTTATCTGCATTGATGTGGCCAATGGCTACTCAGAGCATTTTGTTCAGTTCGTGTCGAAAGCGCGTGAAGCATGGCCGACTAAAACGATCTGTGCGGGCAATGTGGTCACCGGTGAAATGTGTGAAGAGCTGGTGCTCTCCGGTGCTGATATTGTCAAAGTCGGCATTGGCCCAGGTTCTGTATGTACCACGCGTGTAAAAACCGGCGTTGGCTATCCACAGCTTTCTGCGGTTATTGAATGCGCCGATGCAGCCCACGGTCTGGGTGGCATGATTGTCAGCGACGGCGGCTGCACCATGCCGGGTGATGTGGCAAAAGCGTTCGGTGGCGGCGCAGACTTCGTGATGCTCGGCGGCATGCTGGCTGGTCATGAAGAAAGTGGCGGCAAAATTGTTGAAGAGAACGGTGAGAAATTCATGCTGTTCTACGGTATGAGCTCTGAATCTGCCATGACGCGTCACGTAGGTGGTGTTGCACAGTACCGCGCTGCAGAAGGTAAAACCGTCAAGCTGCCACTGCGCGGCCCGGTTGATAATACCGCTCGCGATATCCTCGGCGGTTTGCGTTCTGCTTGTACCTATGTGGGCGCATCCCGTCTGAAAGAGCTGACCAAACGTACAACGTTTATTCGTGTACAGGAACAAGAAAACCGTGTTTTCAATAGCCTGTAAGAACAGCTAGTTCTGTGAAATGCCTGATGGCGTTACGCCGTCATCAGGCATTTGAATCTATCCCACCCCGCTCATCGCATCTCCCAAATGGAAAATCGGTAAATACATCGCGACGACCAGTGTACCGATGATAAGCCCTGTAATGACCAGCAACGCAGGCTCAAGTAATGCAGCCAAATTCTCAGCCTGAGACAGGGTTTTCTCGCCATGGTGATGAGCAAGATTGCGCAGCATTGCATCCAGCGAGCCGGAAGCTTCACCAGTTCTGACCAGCTGTATACACAATGGGCTGAATTCACCACTATTTTTAAGCGCTAACCAGATCGGTTTTCCAGAGCTGATGTCCTGCTGAACCAGTGCTAAACGTTGCGACCAGAAAGGGTTAGCCAGCGTTTCGGTAACGCTCTCAAGACCCTGCAAAAAGGGAATGCCTGCATTTTGCGTTAACGCCAGAACAGTGAATATCTGCGTGAGTTTTTGCCCTCTCACCATCGACCCTATGACCGGGAGGCTGAGCAGCAATTGCTGGCGCAGAATGAGCCAGTACGGTTTCTGCTTTATCAATTGATGTGTGGCAACTGCTACCAGGCCAAGCGCTACCGCCAGCCATCCCCATTGGCTACTACAGTGTGCGATGGTAATAATCCACTGAGTGAGCGCCGGTAGCGGGGTGTTGAACGTCTGGTAGATAGCGGCAAACTCAGGGAGTACAAACTGCAGCATCGCAAATACGACCATCACCGCCATTGTTATGATGATGATCGGATAGCGCAGGGCTTTTTTAACTTTATCAGCAAGTTGCTGTTGTTTCTTTTGCTGGTAGGCGAGTTCAAAACAGCAGTCGTCCAGCTTACCCGTAAGTTCTCCGGTACGGATCATTGCCTGGTAAAGGGGCGGAAAAACGTGTTGCCATTGTGATAACGAGGCGGAGAGGGTTATGCCCTGTTCCATATCGTAAGCCAGCGTACGCAGTAGCGCCTGCCATTGAGTGCTGGGATGCTGTTCAGCAAGCAGAGCTAGCCCTGTTGAGAGCGTTAACCCTGCTTTTAGCAATGTCGCCAACTGGTGTATGGTTTCGGCACTTCTTGTACGGCTCCAGTGCGAGATTTTGACACGCATACGTTTAATGCGCAGCGGCGTAATCTGTTGTTCCTCAAGAGCCAGCATCAATGACGGTCGGGTATCGGCCCATAGTGTGCCTTCCAGCGATTTACCTTCGTTGTTAATGCCTTGCCAGCGCCAAAGCTGTTTAGCGGACATGAGGCATGCCCAGTACACGAATCAGCTCTTCAAATGTCGTTAACCCTTGCTCGACGGCCTGACAGCCATTCTCGAAAAGCGTTCTCATTCCTGATTGCTGAGCATCAGATTCCACTTCGTCTACGGATGTGCCACTGGCAATACTCTGACGTAATGCCGGAGTAACAGGGAGCACTTCAAACAATGCCGTACGGCCATAAAATCCGTGATAACAATGTTTGCAGCCAGGGGCCTGCCAATTCGGTAGTGGTGTAGGCCAGACAGTTTTCGGGAGCGTGATAGGTGTACTCTGACGTTGTCGGCAATGGGGGCACAACTTTCTGACCAACCGCTGTGCAATAACGAGCGTCAGCGCGGAGGCGATCATCCAGCGTGCGACACCCATTTGTTGCAGGCGCACCAGCGTTTCACTGGTGGAATTGGTATGCAGCGTAGAAAGAACCAGATGACCTGTTTGTGCGGCTTTAAGGGCTATTTCTGCCGTTTCGCCATCGCGGATTTCACCCACCATGATAATGTCGGGATCCTGGCGCAGCAGCGCGCGCAATACGCCCTGAAAAGTCAAACCGGCGCGTGGGTGAATTTGCGTCTGGTTGAGACCTGCGATCGGGATCTCTACCGGATCCTCCACGCTACAAAGATTCACATCCGGGGTGTTTCGGGTTTGCAGCGCACTGTACAGCGTGACCGTTTTGCCGCTTCCGGTAGGCCCGGTGACCAGAATCAACCCCTGAGGCTGCTGCAAGGCTTGCGAAAATGCGGCCAGCTGCGCGTCTTGCATTCCCAGCGCCGCGATCTCCAGTGACTGATCGACCTGATGAAGTAGCCGTAACACGACTTTTTCGCCGTAGCGACAGGGCAGGGTGGCGATGCGAAACGAGACCGGCTCTCCTGAAATCTCAACGGTAAATTGTCCGTCTTGTGGAAGCCGATGCTCGGCGATATCCAGGCTGCCTAATACTTTTAACCTTGCGGTGATGGCTATGCCCATCTCGGTCGTGACTTCCGGTAACGCGTGAAGCACGCCATCTACGCGTAATCTGATTCGATAGTGATTTTCCTCGGGTTCAAAATGAATATCAGAAGCCCGTTGCGTCAGAGCGGAATGAAACGTCTGATTCAGCAAGTCTGCTGCGCTGGCGCTGCTTTTCGTGACCACTGCCGGGAGCATTTTCTGCGGTGTATGCGTGTGGCCTTCCATTTGCTGACGTGTCCAGCAGACAATGTCGATGTGTCGGGTGGTGGCAAAATGCAGCGCATCCAGCAGCTCGTGTGATGGGGCGTCTACGACGGCGATATGCACCACTTCATTGTCTGCATCCAGTAATATTGCCTGATAACGTTGGCATAGTGCCGTAAGTTGGGTGGTGTTCATCTCTGTTCCTTAGTGGGTATCGAAGCGGAAAACGTCTTCACAGGCCTGCTGCAATGCGCTGTCGTTCTGGATGACGCAGTTTCGGTTCCAACCGGTAATGCCGTTGGCATTGTCCCAACCTGGCGTCATGGTGATGCTTAGCCCGCTCAGGCTTTCCTGCCCACTAAGGCTGACAACTCCCTTTTCAACGCTCATGGCTGAGACGTAACGGGTAGTTGTTGGAGAGGGAATACCATTCGTTCCGGCATCGCAGGTATCTGTTCCGCCATGCTCCAGTGCACAGAGCTCAACCGCCGTGCGATAGGGGACAAAGGTTTGCAGCATGTCTGTCAGCGCGGCTTTGCGCAGATAGTTTTGATATGCCGGAATGCCGATGGCGCTAAGGATGGCAATAATGCCAATCACCACCATGAGTTCGATAAGCGTAAAGCCTCGTTGCTTGTTCATCGTTCGCTCCTTGAGTTTGCTGGCGCTACTTTGGCAAACCGACGGGAGGACGGCGAGAGACAAAAAACAAAACGGGAAAGCGGGTTCAGAGGATTTTTACGAAATTACAGAGTCAGACAATGTATTTGCGAAGAGACTCGAAGAAACTGCCGGGTGGTGGTGTAAATGCCGTATTCGGCTTACGGAATAAACCTGTGTAGTAGGCCCGATAAGCGAAGCGTCATCGGGCAATACAATCAGCAATTAGCGAAATCGCATGGAGAGATCGAGTGCGCGAACATGTTTGGTCAGCGCGCCAACGGAGATAAAGTCCACACCGGTTTCGGCAAATTCGCGCAGCGTTTCATGGGTGACGTTGCCCGACACTTCCAGACGCGCCTGGCCGTTGGTGCGTTTTACCGCTTCGCGCATTTGGTCAGTTTCGAAGTTATCGAGCATGATGATATCGGCCCCGGCTTTCAGCGCGTCGTCCAGTTCATCCAGGCTTTCTACTTCGACTTCAACCGGCACATCCGGGTGCAACCAGAAGGCTTTTTCGACGGCCTGACGTACCGAGCCGGAAGCAATAATGTGGTTTTCTTTAATCAGGAAGGCGTCGGACAGCCCCAAACGATGATTCGCGCCGCCGCCGCACAATACGGCGTATTTTAGCGCGGTACGCAGTCCCGGCAGGGTTTTGCGCGTATCCAGCAGTTGGGTCTTGGTTCCCGCTAACAGGTCGACGTATTTACGCACTTCACTCGCTACACCTGAAAGCGTCTGCACAAAATTCAGCGCAGTACGTTCACCGGTCAGTAAAACGCGGGAAGGGCCGTCCAGTTCAAACAGCGGCTGATTGGCCTTTATGCTGTCGCCATCTTCGACATGCCAGGTGATGTTGACATCATCGCCAGCCAGCTGAATAAAGACCTCTTCCACCCAACGTTTTCCACAAAAAACGCCATCTTCGCGGGTGATTACGGTGGCATGGGAGCGCATGTCTTCGGGTAAAAGCTGTGCGGTGATATCGTTATTGGCATCAACTTCTCCGCCTAAATCTTCACGCAGCGCCTGAGCTACAGCGGCAGGGATATCCAGATTTATGCGTTCCAACAGCGCGTCACGTCGGTAGTCAGGGTTATAGCGGCGAGGCGGCATGATAAAACTCCAAATTGCTAACGAATCATAAGGTGGAAACATGCTACCCTGAACCTGATATGAGCACCACCAATAAGGAGATTCTGCATGTTGTTAGACGAGGGCTGGCTGGCAGAGGCGCGACGCGTCCCCTCTCCGCATTACGATTGCCGCCCGGATGACGAAAACCCTTCTCTGCTGGTGGTGCATAATATCAGCCTGCCGCCCGGCGAGTTTGGCGGCCCGTGGATAGACGCTCTGTTTACGGGCACGATTGATCCCAACGCCCATCCTTATTTTGCCGGGATCGCCCATCTGCGTGTTTCGGCCCATTGTTTGATTCGCCGTGACGGTGAAATCGTGCAATATGTGCCTTTTGATAAACGCGCCTGGCATGCGGGTGTGTCGAGCTATCAAGGGCGAGAACGCTGTAATGATTTTTCAATTGGTATTGAGTTGGAAGGGACGGATACGCTGGCCTATACCGATGCGCAGTATCAGCAACTGGCTGCCGTGACGAATACTCTGATTACGCGTTATCCGGCCATTGCTAACAACATGACAGGACATTGCAATATTGCGCCCGAGCGTAAGACCGATCCCGGGCCGTCCTTTGACTGGGCAAGGTTCCGCGCCCTGGTCACCCCCTCGTCGCACAAGGAGATGACATGACGCTGTTTACAACATTATTGGTGTTGATTGTTGAACGCCTGTTTAAGCTGGGTGAGCACTGGCAGCTTGATCACCGGATTGAAGCTTTTTTCCGCCGGATTAAGCATTTTTCGATGATGCGTACGGTAGGCATGACTCTGATTGCGATGGGAGTGACATTTCTGCTACTGCGCGCACTTCATGGGCTGTTGTTTAATGTTCCGTTGCTGGTGGCGTGGATCTTAATTGGCTTGCTGTGCATCGGTGCTGGCAAGGCGCGCCTTCACTATCACGCTTACCTGAACGCGGCTGCTCGCGATGATGCTCACGCCCGTGATGCGATGGCCAGCGAGCTGACGCTTATCCATGGGGTTCCGCCGGACTGCGATGAGCGTGAATTCTTGCGCGAACTGCAGAACGCGCTGTTATGGAACAACTTCCGTTTTTATCTGGCGCCGTTATTTTGGCTGATTGTCGGTGGTCCGTGGGGACCTGTGACGCTGGTTGGTTATGCTTTTTTACGCGCCTGGCAGTCCTGGCTGGCGCGCTATCAGACACCGCACCAGCGTCTGCAATCAGGCATTGATGCGATCCTGCATGTGCTGGATTGGATCCCGGTGCGTCTGGCGGGCGTGGTCTATGCGCTGTTGGGACATGGTGAGAAAGCGCTGCCGGCCTGGTTTGCCTCGCTTGCGGATCTGCACACGTCGCAATATCAGGTGCTTACGCGTCTGGCGCAGTTCTCGCTGGCGCGTGAACCGCACACCGATAAAGTCGAAACGCCAAAAGCCGCCGTTTCGCTGGCGAAGAAAACCTCGTTTGTGGTGGTGGTGGTTATTGCGGTGCTCACCATTTATGGGGCATTAGTATAGCGTTGTGCCGGATGGCGCTAATGCTTATCCGGCCTACAATGAAAAAGCGTGTAGGCCCGGTAAGCGCTAGCGCCACCGGGCAGTGCAACGGTTTAGTTCGTATCAGCAGGCTGCACGCCAAAATCTGGCATGCCGTTTTCGTCCCAACGCACGAGCTTCAGACGAGTGTGGCGGTTTGGGTCGTACAGCGGATCGCCCTCGATTTCGGTGTAGTTTCTCGCGTGATACACCAGTACATCTTCACCTTCCGGCGTTTGTGTAAAGCTGTTGTGTCCTGGCCCAAACTGGCGGTTTTCATAACTGGTGGTAAAGACCGGGCGCGGTGATTTGTGCCAGTTCTGCGGTTTGAGCGGATCGGCGTTGAGGTCAATCCACAATAATCCCATACAGTAGTTCTCATCGGTGGCGCTGGCGGAATAGCTGATAAACAGCTTATCGCCATGAACCATGACGGCAGGACCTTCATTGACCCAAAAACCCCGGCATTCCCAGTCATACTCAGGATGACTTAGCATGACCGGCTCGCCTTTAATCGTCCATGGATTTTCCAGCTCAGCGAGATAGATATTGGAGTTTCCGGCGATATCGGGCGACTTCTGCGCCCAGAGGTACCACTGTTTTCCCTGATGGTTAAAGGTGGTGGCATCAAGCGCAAAGGTATCAAACTGCGTTTTAATCTGACCTTTCTCCGTCCACTGCCCGGTCAACGGATCGGCGTCGGCACATTCGAGCGCAAACATGCGATGCTGGAACATCCCCAGCTTGTCGAGCGACTGTGTGTGGGTGGCAGCAAAATAGATGTACCACTTGCCTGCCAGATGATGGATTTCGGGTGCCCAGATGAGTTGGCTCATGGGGCCGCTTTCTGGTTTGCGCCAGACGACAACCGGGGCGGCGGTGCGCAACCCCTCCAGCGAGTCGGCCCGGCGTATCTCCAGTCGGTCATATTCGGGTACTGAAGCAATGAAATAATAGTGGCTACCGTCACGTAAGATAAACGGATCGGCACGCTGTTCAATAAAGGGATTTGGCCACTGATTCATTAGGCTTTCCTTACGGTTTCAGTCGTTTTTATATCGTGGTATTCATTCAGTTCACGGTAGTTGGCGCGGCGCTTTTCTAAATCTGTCTGGATTTGCTGCATAAACTCGCGGTCAACTTTCAGCAGACGAACCACGCCTGCGGTAATCAGGTAGCCTACGCCCGGTATGATGGTAAACAGCAGCATAATACCGTTAATGGCAGAGTCGCTTTGCGCTTTCGCCCCAGCGTCGTAGCCGTACCAGGAGAGCAGGAAGCCGACCATCGCTCCGGCAATTGCCAGGCCCAGTTTCAGGAAGAACAGGTTACCGGAGAAGCTGATTCCGGTTATGCGTTTACCGGTTTTCCACTCGCCATAGTCATCGACATCCGCCATCAGCGACCAGTGCAGCGGAGAAGGGATTTGGTGCAGGATGTTGAGCAGGAAGTAGAGCACCATAATCATCATGGTGGCTTTCGGATCGAAGAAGTAAAACGCGGCAGAGAAAATCGCCAGGATAATATTGGTCCAGAAGAAGACTTTCAGTTTGCACCAGCGATCGGTTAATACCTTCGCCAACATACTGCCGATCATCATTCCGACCACACCAAGACTGATAAACAGCGTTGCGAACTGCGTGCTTTGCTGCATAACCCATGTCACGTAGTACATGGTGGCAGCCATGCGAATAAAGCCCGGACAGACGTTGCACAGTGTTAACAGCAAAATTTTTACCCACTGATCGTTCTTCCACACGTCTTTCAGATCGGCTTTTAAATCGTCATTGGTCTGGACAGCAGGGCGCACGCGTTCACGGACCGTAGCGAAGCAAAACAGGAACATACACATGCCGATGAAAGCCAGAACCGCCATCGCCATCTGATACCCTTTGGCTTTGTCTTCCCCGCCGAACCAGTCGGCCATTGGCAGCAAGGTGAGGGACAGCAGCAGGGTTGCAATGCCTACCAACACAAAGCGATATGACTGGCAGGCGACGCGTTCCTTCGGATCGTTGGTGATGACGCTGCCGAGCGAGCAGTAGGGAATGTTGATCGCTGTATAAGTAATAGATAGCAGGAAGTAGGTAACGAACGCATAGATAACTTTGCTGTTATAGGTCCACTCTGGAGTGGTAAACATCAGTACGCTGAATAACGCGTACGGGAAAGCCATCCATAGAAGCCATGGACGAAATCGACCATATTTACTACGGGTGCGGTCGGCCATCGCGCCCATTATAGGGTCGGTAACGGCGTCGATAACGCGTACTGAGAGCAGTAATACGCCGACCAGTGCAGGTGCCAGACCAAAAATGTCTGTGTAAAAATAGTTAACAAACAACATGATGGCGCCAAAGATGATGTTGCATCCGGCGTCGCCCATTCCATAGCCGATCTTTTCTTTCACCGTGAGCTTACTGGTTTCCATCAACTGCACTCCATTAATGAGATATGGAGAGAATTATTGTCCGGCACCGGTGTTTTTGCGTTGCAGGATAACGCCGCTGATATGGACTAAACAGTCGTGAGTGGGAAAGTGTGAGGCAGGTAACAACCCCCACCTGACGCAGGTGGGGGGAGGGGGGGATTAATGCGCTTTAACCGCGCCGGCCGTTTTTTGTTTACACAGGTAGCCGATGCCAAGAATGGCAATCCATACAGGGATTAAGTACACCGAGATCGCCATACCCGGCGTCATCAGCATAATCACCAGTACTGCAGCCATGAAAATCAGGCACACCCAGTTACCCAGCGGATAGAGCAGCGCCGGGAAGCGGGTGGTAACACCCTGCTGCTGTTTGGCTTTGCGGAACTTCATGTGTGCCAGGCTAATCATTGCCCAGTTGATCACCAGTGCGGAAACCACCAGCGCCATCAGCAGGCCAAAGGCGGATTCCGGTGCCAGGTAGTTGATCAGCACACACAGAGCCGTCACCAGTGCGGAAACCAGAATGGTGTTCACCGGTACACCGCGTTTGTCGACGTTCATCAGCGCTTTGGGCGCATTGCCCTGCTGTGCCAGACCGAACAGCATACGGCTGTTGCAGTATACGCAGCTGTTATAGACAGAAAGGGCGGCAGTCAGCACTACGATGTTCAGGGCATTAGCAACAAAGGTGTCGCCCAGTTCGTGGAAAATAAGGACAAACGGGCTGGTATCCGCCGTGACACGCGTCCACGGCATCAGGGAAAGCAGAACCGCCAGCGAACCCACATAGAAAATCAGGATACGGTAGATAACCTGGTTGGTCGCTTTGGGAATGCTTTGCTCTGGGTTATCCGCTTCTGCTGCGGTGATCCCGACCAGCTCCAGCCCACCGAAAGAGAACATAATAATAGCCATCATCATCACCAGACCGGTGAAGCCATGCGGCAGGAAGCCTCCCTGGTCCCACAGGTTGCTGACGCTGGCCTGCGGGCCGCCGTTACCGCTAAACAGTAACCAGCCGCCGAACAGGATCATCGCTACGACGGCAATGACTTTAATAATGGCGAACCAGAACTCCATCTCACCAAACACTTTCACGTTGGTCAGGTTGATGGCGTTGATCAGCACAAAGAAGGCAGCCGCAGACACCCATGTTGGGATCTCCGGGTACCAGAACTGGATGTATTTACCCACGGCAGTTAGCTCAGCCATGGCAACCAGCACGTACAGCACCCAATAGTTCCAGCCGGAAGAGAACCCCGCGAAACCGCCCCAGTATTTATAAGCAAAGTGACTAAATGAGCCTGCAACGGGCTCTTCAACCACCATTTCACCTAACTGACGCATAATCAAAAAGGCGATAAAGCCGGCAATAGCGTAACCCAGAATAATACCCGGTCCTGCAGACTGGATAACGGATGCGCTACCGAGGAATAACCCGGTACCAATCGCGCCACCCAGTGCGATTAGCTGTATATGGCGGTTCTTAAGGCCGCGCTTGAGCTGATCGCCATGCTGTTGACTTTCCATCATGAAACCTCGTGTGTGGTTTTACTCTTCATATTTCGAGTGCTTATTTTTTGAACTACGCAGCAATGCGTGTGTAAGTTTTCAATTCCGTTTGTTGTATTAATTTGTTTACAGATGCTTTTGATAAAATGTTGCCTTAATACTTTTGTCTTGATCAGAATAATGATATGCGAGCGCGAATGCACCTGCTTTATGCGGGGAAGATGACGAGTTGAATAAAAAGAAACCATTTGTAAATGCGAGTTTATCTACCACAAAATTTCCATTTTGAATTTCTATTCATTAATAGTGGTTGATATATCGATAAATAAGCAGGTGAATCGGTTCAGATGAGATAATTTTTCGTTTCAATTCCGTTAAAACTACCCCGGGGTGGGTAAATTTAACATTTGTGCATAGTTACATGTTTGAAACGTTATTTCTGTAATGTTGTTAAAATATGCCTCCTTTACTGATTTCAATCAAAACCTGTATGGACAGAAGGTGAATACTTTGTTACTTTAGCGTCAAGAACATGAAATTGGTAAGACCAATTGACTCCGGGCAAATGGCTTAAGACAGGAAATCATGGCCTACAGCAAAATCCGCCAACCAAAACTCTCCGATGTGATTGAGCAGCAGCTGGAGTTTTTAATTCTTGAGGGGACACTTCGCCCCGGAGAAAAACTCCCACCGGAACGCGAGCTGGCAAAACAGTTCGACGTCTCCCGCCCCTCCTTACGCGAGGCGATCCAACGCCTTGAAGCGAAGGGCTTACTGCTTCGTCGTCAGGGCGGTGGCACTTTTGTTCAGAGCAGCCTGTGGCAGAGCTTTAGCGACCCACTGGTAGAGCTGCTCTCCGACCATCCTGAATCCCAGTTTGACCTGCTTGAGACGCGCCATGCGCTGGAAGGTATTGCGGCTTATTACGCTGCACTGCGCAGCACGGATGAAGACAAAACGCGTATCCGTGAACTCCACCATGCGATCGAGCTTGCTCAACAGTCCGGCGATCTTGACGGCGAATCTGATGCGGTACTCCAGTATCAAATTGCTGTCACCGAAGCGGCACACAATGTGGTGCTGCTCCATTTGCTAAGGTGTATGGAGCCGATGCTGGCCCAGAACGTTCGGCAAAACTTCGAATTGCTGTATGCGCGTCGTGAAATGCTGCCACTGGTTAGCAGTCACCGTACCCGTATTTTTGAAGCAATTATTGCCGGGAAGCCGGAAGAGGCGCGTGAAGCGTCCCACCGTCACCTGGCGTTTATCGAAGAGATCCTGCTGGACAGAAGCCGTGAGGAAAGCCGTCGTGAACGCGCCTTACGCCGTCTGGAGCAACGAAAGAATTAGTGATTTTTCTGGTAGAACGTTAACCAGAAGATGTTGTAAATCAAGCGCCATATAAAGTGCGCGGCAACTAAACGCAGAACCTGTCTTATTACGCTCTCTGGCGAGAACGTAATGGGACAGGTTCCAGATAACTCAACGTATTAGATAGATAAGGAATACCCCCATGTCAGAACGTTTCCCAAATGACGTGGATCCGATCGAAACTCGCGACTGGCTACAGGCGATCGAATCGGTCATCCGTGAAGAAGGTGTTGAGCGTGCTCAGTATCTGATCGACCAACTGCTTTCAGAAGCTCGCAAAGGCGGCGTGAAAGTAGCGGCAGGTGCAGGGGCCAGCAATTATGTAAACACTATTGCCGTTGAAGATGAACCGGAATACCCGGGCAATCTGGAGCTGGAACGTCGTATTCGTTCTGCTATCCGCTGGAACGCCATTATGACCGTACTGCGCGCGTCTAAAAAGGACCTCGAGCTGGGTGGCCACATGGCATCCTTCCAGTCCTCCGCAACGGTATATGATGTTTGCTTCAACCACTTCTTCCGTGCACGCAACGAGCAAGATGGCGGCGATCTGGTGTACTTCCAGGGTCACATCTCTCCGGGCATCTACGCACGCGCATTCCTGGAAGGTCGTCTGACTGAAGAGCAGATGAACAACTTCCGTCAGGAAGTACATGGCAAAGGCCTGTCTTCCTACCCGCACCCGAAACTGATGCCAGAATTCTGGCAGTTCCCGACCGTATCTATGGGTCTGGGCCCAATCGGTGCTATCTACCAGGCTAAATTCCTGAAATATCTGGAACACCGTGGCCTGAAAGATACCTCTAAACAGACCGTTTACGCCTTCCTGGGCGACGGCGAGATGGATGAGCCAGAATCTAAAGGTGCGATCACCATCGCGACCCGTGAAAAACTGGACAACCTGGTCTTTGTTATCAACTGTAACCTGCAGCGTCTTGACGGCCCGGTAACCGGTAACGGCAAGATTGTTAACGAACTGGAAGGCATCTTCGCGGGCGCTGGCTGGAACGTTATCAAAGTCATGTGGGGCGGTCGTTGGGATGAGCTGCTGCGTAAAGACACCAGCGGTAAACTGATCCAGCTGATGAACGAAACCGTTGACGGCGACTACCAGACCTTCAAATCCAAAGATGGCGCATACGTACGTGAGCACTTCTTCGGTAAATACCCGGAAACCGCAGCACTGGTTGCTGACTGGACTGACGAGCAGATTTGGGCTCTGAACCGTGGTGGTCACGATCCGAAGAAAGTCTACGCTGCACTGAAAAAAGCGCAGGAAACCAAAGGCAGAGCAACTGTAATCCTGGCCCATACCATCAAAGGTTACGGCATGGGTGACACTGCTGAAGGTAAAAACATCGCTCACCAGGTTAAGAAAATGAACATGGACGGCGTGCGTTATATCCGCGACCGTTTCAACGTTCCTGTGACCGATGAGCAGGTTGAAAACCTGTCTTACATCACCTTCCCGGAAGGTTCTGAAGAGCACACTTATCTGCACGCTCAGCGTCAGAAACTGCATGGCTACCTGCCAGCTCGTCAGCCGAACTTCACCGAGAAGCTGGAACTGCCGGCTCTGGAAGACTTCGGTGCGCTGCTGGAAGAGCAGAACAAAGAAATCTCCACCACTATCGCTTTCGTTCGTGCCCTGAACGTGATGCTGAAGAACAAGTCGATCAAAGATCGTCTGGTTCCGATCATCGCTGACGAAGCGCGTACTTTCGGTATGGAAGGTCTGTTCCGTCAGATTGGTATCTACAGCCCGAACGGTCAGCAGTACACCCCGCAGGACCGTGAGCAGGTTGCTTACTACAAAGAAGACGAGAAAGGTCAGATCCTGCAGGAAGGTATCAACGAACTGGGTGCAGGCGCATCCTGGCTGGCTGCTGCGACTTCTTACAGCACCAACGATCTGCCGATGATCCCGTTCTACATCTACTACTCCATGTTCGGGTTCCAGCGTATTGGTGACCTGTGCTGGCAGGCAGGCGACCAACAGGCTCGTGGCTTCCTGATTGGTGGTACTTCCGGTCGTACGACGCTGAACGGTGAAGGTCTGCAGCACGAAGATGGTCACAGCCATATTCAGTCTCTGACTATCCCGAACTGTATCTCTTACGATCCGTCTTACGCGTACGAAGTTGCGGTCATCATGCACGATGGTCTGGAGCGTATGTACGGTGAGAAACAAGAGAACGTTTACTACTACATCACCACGCTGAACGAAAACTACCACATGCCGGCAATGCCAGCAGGTGCCGAGGAAGGTATCCGTAAAGGTATCTACAAACTCGAAACCCTCGAAGGTAAGAAAGGTAAAGTTCAGCTGCTGGGCTCCGGTTCTATCCTGCGTCACGTGCGTGAAGCAGCACAGATCCTGGCGAACGACTACGGTGTAGGATCTGACGTTTACAGCGTAACCTCCTTCACTGAACTGGCGCGTGATGGCCAGGATTGTGAGCGCTGGAACATGCTGCACCCGCTGGAAACTCCGCGCGTTCCGTACATCGCTCAGGTGATGAACGACGCTCCGGCAGTGGCATCTACTGACTATATGAAACTGTTTGCCGAACAGGTTCGTACTTATGTACCGGCTGATGATTATCGCGTACTGGGTACTGACGGTTTCGGTCGCTCTGACAGCCGTGAAAACCTGCGTCACCACTTCGAAGTTGATGCTTCCTACGTGGTTGTAGCGGCCCTGGGCGAACTGGCTAAACGTGGCGAAATCGATAAGAAAGTGGTTGCTGACGCAATCATCAAATTCAACATCGATGCAGATAAAGTTAACCCGCGTCTGGCGTAAGAGGTAAAAGAATAATGGCTATCGAAATCAATGTACCGGACATCGGGGCTGATGAAGTTGAAATCACCGAGATCCTGGTCAAAGTAGGCGACAAAGTTGAAGCTGAACAGTCGCTGATCACCGTAGAAGGCGACAAAGCCTCTATGGAAGTTCCGTCCCCTCAGGCGGGTATCGTTAAAGAGATCAAAGTCTCTGTTGGCGACAAAACTGAGACCGGCAAACTGATCATGATTTTCGATTCCGCCGACGGTGCAGCAGCAGCTGCACCTGTTCAGGCAGAAGAGAAGAAAGAAGCAGCTCCGGCAGCAGCACCTGCTGCCTCTGCGGCGAAAGACGTACACGTACCTGACATCGGCGGCGACGAAGTAGAAGTTACCGAGATCATGGTTAAAGTGGGCGACACCGTTGCGGCTGAACAGTCTCTGATCACCGTTGAAGGTGACAAAGCCTCTATGGAAGTTCCGGCGCCGTTCGCCGGTACCGTTAAAGAGATCAAAATCAACACGGGTGACAAAGTGTCTACCGGTTCCCTGATTATGGTCTTCGAAGTGGCGGGCGCAGCGCCTGCTGCTGCACCGGCTCAGGCTGCTGCTCCAGCAGCAGCGGCGGCTCCGGCTGCTTCCGGCTCGAAAGAAGTTAACGTACCGGATATCGGTGGTGACGAAGTTGAAGTCACTGAAGTGATGGTTAAAGTGGGCGATAAAATTGCCGCTGAGCAGTCACTGATCACCGTTGAAGGCGATAAAGCGTCGATGGAAGTTCCGGCACCGTTCGCGGGTACCGTGAAAGAAATCAAAATCAGCACCGGCGACAAAGTTAAAACCGGTTCTCTGATTATGGTCTTCGAAGTCGAAGGCGCAGCACCTGCAGCCGCTCCTGCACAAGCAGCAGCTCCGGCTCCGGCCGCTGCACCAGCGCCAGCGCAAGCCGCAGCTCCGGCCGCAAAAGCGGAAGGCAAATCTGAGTTTGCTGAAAACGACGCTTACGTTCATGCAACGCCGCTGATTCGTCGCCTGGCGCGCGAATTCGGTGTGAACCTGGCGAAAGTGAAAGGTTCTGGCCGTAAAGGTCGTATCCTGCGTGAAGACGTTCAGGCTTACGTGAAAGACGCTATCAAGCGTGCTGAAGCGGCTCCGGCAGCAGCAGGTGGCGGTATCCCGGGCATGCTGCCTTGGCCGAAAGTGGACTTCAGCAAGTTTGGTGAAATCGAAGAAGTGGAACTGGGCCGTATCCAGAAAATCTCAGGTGCTAACCTGAGCCGTAACTGGGTGATGATCCCGCACGTTACTCACTTCGATAAGACCGATATCACCGATCTGGAAGCGTTCCGTAAACAGCAGAACGCCGAAGCTGAAAAACGTAAACTGGACGTGAAATTCACCCCAGTAGTCTTCATCATGAAAGCCGTTGCCGCAGCTCTGGAACAGATGCCGCGCTTCAACAGCTCCCTGTCTGAAGACGGTCAGCGCCTGACCCTGAAGAAATACATCAACATCGGTGTAGCGGTTGATACTCCGAATGGTCTGGTTGTTCCGGTCTTCAAAGACGTGAACAAGAAGAGCATTACCGAGCTGTCTCGTGAACTGACCGTGATCTCCAAGAAAGCGCGTGATGGCAAGCTGACCGCTGGCGAAATGCAGGGCGGTTGCTTCACCATCTCCAGCATCGGTGGCCTGGGTACTACCCACTTCGCGCCGATTGTGAACGCGCCGGAAGTGGCTATCCTCGGTGTCTCCAAGTCCTCTATGGAGCCAGTGTGGAACGGTAAAGAGTTTATGCCGCGTCTGATGATGCCGATTTCGCTCTCCTTCGACCACCGTGTAATTGACGGTGCGGATGGTGCGCGCTTTATCACCATCATCAACAACATGCTGTCTGACATTCGCCGCCTGGTGATGTAAGCGAAAAAGCCGGCCCGACGGCCGGCTTTTTTCTGGTAATCTCATGAAGTCAGTGAGGTTATTGTGCGAAAGACAAATCGGTTGCCGTTTGTTGTTTCAAAATTGTTAACAATTTTGTAAAATACGGGCGGATAGAACGACCCGCTGGACGACGGGTATAAATTAAGAGGTCATGATGAGCACTGAAATCAAAACTCAGGTCGTGGTACTTGGGGCAGGCCCTGCAGGTTACTCTGCTGCCTTCCGTTGCGCAGATTTAGGTCTGGAGACCGTCATCGTAGAACGTTACAGCACCCTTGGCGGTGTTTGTCTGAACGTCGGCTGTATCCCTTCTAAAGCGCTGCTGCACGTAGCAAAAGTTATCGAAGAAGCCAAAGCGCTGGCTGAACACGGTATCGTTTTTGGCGAGCCGAAAACCGATATCGACAAGATTCGTACCTGGAAAGAAAAAGTTATCACTCAACTGACCGGCGGTCTGGCGGGTATGGCCAAAGGCCGTAAAGTGAAAGTGGTTAACGGTCTGGGTAAATTTACCGGGGCAAACACCTTGGAAGTTGAAGGCGAAAACGGCAAAACCGTGATCAACTTCGACAACGCAATCATCGCGGCGGGTTCCCGTCCGATCGAACTGCCGTTTATTCCGCATGAAGATCCGCGCGTGTGGGATTCCACCGATGCACTGGAACTGAAAACTGTTCCTAAGCGCCTGCTGGTAATGGGCGGCGGTATCATCGGTCTGGAAATGGGTACCGTGTACCATGCGCTGGGTTCAGAGATCGACGTGGTTGAAATGTTCGACCAGGTTATCCCGGCTGCCGACAAAGACGTGGTTAAAGTCTTCACCAAGCGTATCAGCAAGAAATTCAACCTGATGCTGGAAACCAAAGTAACCGCCGTTGAAGCGAAAGAAGACGGTATCTACGTTTCCATGGAAGGCAAAAAAGCCCCTGCCGAAGCTCAGCGTTACGATGCTGTGCTGGTCGCTATCGGTCGTGTACCGAACGGTAAAAACCTTGACGCGGGCAAAGCTGGCGTGGAAGTTGACGACCGTGGCTTCATCCGCGTTGACAAACAACTGCGCACCAACGTACCGCACATCTTTGCTATCGGCGATATCGTCGGTCAGCCGATGCTGGCACACAAAGGTGTTCATGAAGGTCACGTTGCCGCTGAAGTTATCGCCGGCAAGAAACACTACTTCGATCCGAAAGTTATCCCATCCATTGCATACACTGAACCAGAAGTTGCATGGGTTGGTCTGACCGAGAAAGAAGCGAAAGAAAAAGGCATTAGCTACGAAACCGCCACCTTCCCGTGGGCTGCTTCTGGCCGTGCTATCGCTTCCGATTGCGCAGACGGTATGACCAAACTGATTTTCGACAAAGAATCTCACCGTGTTATCGGTGGTGCGATTGTCGGTACCAACGGCGGCGAGCTGCTGGGTGAAATCGGTCTGGCGATCGAAATGGGTTGTGACGCAGAAGATATCGCGCTGACCATCCACGCGCACCCGACTCTGCACGAGTCCGTGGGCCTAGCGGCAGAAATCTTTGAAGGTAGCATTACCGACCTGCCAAACCCGAAAGCGAAGAAAAAGTAATCTTCCCGCTTTTGTGAAAACGCCTCTTCGGAGGCGTTTTTTTTGCCTGAAAACTACCAGTTTTAGTAGTCATCTCATTGATATTTCCACTAAAAAAAATTGCGCAACTGCCGATACTTTTTTCGCCATTGTGTGGCTACTGGCCGCACGGAGAAGAGGCTCTGGACTCTCTATTACACGAAAAAGGAAAATACATGTCTTTAAAAAAAATCGCGGTTGTTGGCATGGTTGTCGCGACAATGACGCTGACCGGTTGTGGTGCGATGACCACAGCCGTTAAAAAACGTAACCTTGAAGTGAAAACGCAGATGAGTGAAACCATCTGGCTGGAGCCTTCCAGCGAGAAGACCGTCTACATTCAGGTAAAAAACACCTCTGACAAAGACATGAGTAACCTGCAAACCCTGCTGGCAAATGACCTGTCAGCGAAGGGGTATAAAGTGACCAGTTCGCCAGACAGCGCTTATTACTGGGTGCAGGCGAACGTGTTGAAAGCGGACAAAATGGATCTGCGTGAAGCTCAAGGCTTCCTGAAAACGGGTTACGAAGGTGCCGCGATGGGCGCAGCGCTGGGCGCGGGGATTACCGCTTATAACAGCAACTCCTCTGGTGCGGCGCTGGGTGTTGGTATCGCGGCGGGGCTGATCGGCATGGCCGCGGATGCGATGGTGGAAGACGTTAACTACACCATGGTTACTGACCTGCAAATCTCTGAACGCAGCAAAGCGAAAGTGACAACGGATAATGTTGCTGCATTGCGTCAAGGGACATCTGGCATCAAGCTGCAAACCAGCAGCGCGCAAGGCGATCGCGCAAAATACCAGACCCGCGTTGTGTCTAATGCTAACAAAGTGAATCTGAAGTTCGAAGAAGCGAAGCCGGTGTTGGAAGCTCAATTGGCGAAATCTGTCGCTAACATCCTGTAATTTGTTGCGGGTTGCCGGGGGGCGGCTATGCCTTACCCGGCCTACTAACCTTCCGACTCGGTATCAGGGCGCTACAGGTTGCCAGTTTTTATCCGGATGGAATGTGGTTAACGCTTGTGCTTTCTGCTGTGATTCAACACCGAGATCGGCCTGGTAGACTTTGTCTTCACCGTTAATCATAAAACTCATCACGCCGGAGTGATCGTAGCTAACGGGCCAGGCTACCATGGCAAAACCGCTGGTTTTATCGGGAAGGATCCGGAAGCGATAGCCGTGATAGCCCATGCCCGGCTCCTGTGGACTGAAGGCTGGGCCAAGCGGGCTTGGCGCTTCGCCCGGCGAAACAGGCCAGTACAGACCATCCTTTTTCCCTTCAGAACTGACAATCTTTTGCGCGTATTTCTGGTTCATCGCAAAATAGCTCTGCTGAGCATCCACATAGGCGTGCAACGCCTCGATGGCAGCAAGTTCGTTGCGTCCAATCTCACGGGTCAGGATCTCTTCGGCCGCTTCCTTGATATCAAATTGCCAGCCTGAAGCGTTTTTGACGACCGGGATTGGCAGTTGCCAGTCGCTGTCCCCAACCACAAGATGCGCCGTATTGCCGTCGATGACAGTGCTATGGCGTACCTTCCAGTCACGCAGGAAGCGATCAACCGCATCAGGATCGACGCCTTCTGGCGGCAGAAAATCACGCCAGTTTTCCCCGAGCAGGTTGCTCATTGCACTTTCATTTTGCTCACTGATAGCGTTTGCCAGCGCATCTGTTGCCTGGTCTGGTGTGCTGAAGGATTGTTGTGCCATCGCGGTGGCCGAAACCATGAACAACACCATTCCACTGAGTAGTTTATTTTTCATGTCGGTTCCCTTAACGATGACGGAATTCACGGTGTTCAGCACGCCCGCCAGAAGGCTGGCGTGATGGCTGATTACGGGCGACCTGCCGGCTCTGGGCACCTCGCTGTTGCTGTGCCTGCCAGTTGGCGGAGCGACTGTCGTTACCGCTCAGCGCATTGGCGCGTGGCTGGCTGGTTCGCTGTTGAAGATTGCGCTGTTGCACATTGCGTTGTTGTGCCGGTTGCGTGACCCGTTTCTCCTGTCGCTGGGCGACTGCCTGGCGATTCTCACGCTGCTGAGTGCTCGTCCGCTTCGCGGTTTGCGGTTTGGTATCGTAACCGCGGTAGTTATTACGTTGGGAGATTTGCTTCAGCTGTTGATTCGATGCCTGACGCTGGGCGTCTTTCGTGCCCGAGCGTGCCGTCTGCGGGAATGTTTTCCCCGTCGATTTTTCCATTTGGCTCATCGCGGCCTGGCGCTGGTTATCACGGTTGACCGGTCTTTGCTGGGTCGAACTTAACCCGGTTGCCGTGTTAGTGGAGTGGAAGCGGTTATTGAGCTGGCTATTTGGGTAAGGCACACCCTCACGGTAGGCTGGGTTATGCTGCCAGGTACGGTTGGCATCTGTCAGGCGCTGACCACTGATTTTATTGAAGTTATCAACGTTAATGTTGATGTTGTTATCACCGTTGCGGTTATAGCCGCCATGGTTATCCCAGTCATCATTATGATGGTGGTCGTCGTCGTCATCCCAGTCGATGTTGCTGAAGATGGCATAGGTTGTGGCGACACCAAGGCTGAAGCCTAAACCATTGACGAAGCTGTTACCAAATTGCTCACCGGGCGTTGGTGGCAGATAGGTTGGCGGATAGGCGGTATTCGGCCAGGTACCGTAAACCGTGTTCGGGTTATAGGTTGGAACGTACACCACCTGCGGATCGGCGGATTCAATCTTGATGACAGTAGGGCTTGTCGTGGTGGTAGTGCTGGTCGTCGACGTGCTGGTGGCGGTTTTCGCCGGTGCCGCTTTGGTCACGGTGGTGACGGTCTGTTGAGGTGTTGATTGCAGCGCGCCGGTTTGTTGCGCCAGTACACGCAGACGTTGAACGGAATCCATGACGTCCTTCGGCTGTGCGAGGAAAGCATCGCCCAGGCTTTGTACCCACGGCGGATTTTCACCCATCAGCGACATCAACTGAGGAAAAGCGACCAGCGATTTCACGCTGGGATCCCAGGGCTGGCTGGCAACGGCCTGAATGGCAGCATCGCCCTGCATTTTGGGATTGTCTTTTGACCACTGTGCGGCCTGGATGACATTAGCCGGATAGGTTGAGGCCATCAAAATTTGCGACAACAGCGAGTCTGGATAGAGCGCGATGGGTGCAACCCACTGATCGATCTGTGCTGCCGAGTAGGTTGGTGCCACGGCGGGCGCTGTTTGGTCGGCCGGGGTAGGGGCCGCTACGGGAGCTGGGGCCGGTGTTGACGGTTGCTGCGCAACGGGGGCCGGAGCAGCAGGCTCCGTTGTGCGACTTTTAACAAACATCACGCCAGAGGCGGCAAACAGCCCGGCACTGCACAAAAGGACAAGCAGATGTGGCTTAAGGGGCAACTTCATAAAATGACTCCAACGAGACGAGCGCTGTGCCGTGAGGCGTTCCTGTTGCCGCGAGTATTATTCACCCGTGTTAGACAGTTTTGACTTTTATGGTTGATTCACCAGATACGTCCGGAAAAAGAGTGTGAGTATTTATTACACAATTATATGTGATGGCGGAAAAATCGCTGGAATATTCAGCCGATCGCGCTTGAAAATTAACCGTTTATGGGCGGTTTTAAGCTGACTTAATTTCGCCTCACCTTGTCGCTATACCATTCTTAACGATTCAGCCAATTTTTTATGTTGCTTTTTTGTAAACGGATTAACACTTAATGAAAATCCTGTTATTGTGCCTTATGCGGTACCGGGCATTTACCCTACTAACTACTGTCTCACAGGAGCGTGAAGAGAATCGCCCATCTACAAAAGCGCCGCATTATGACAATGAGAGCGAGGAGATATCGTCGTGCTAGAAGAATACCGTAAGCACGTAGCTGAGCGTGCTGCCCAGGGGATTGTGCCAAAACCTTTAGACGCAACCCAAATGGCTGCACTTGTCGAGCTGCTGAAGACCCCGCCTGTGGGCGAAGAAGAATTCCTGTTAGACCTGTTGATCAACCGTGTTCCTCCTGGCGTAGATGAAGCCGCTTATGTTAAAGCTGGTTTTCTCGCCGCTGTCGCAAAAGGCGACACCACCTCCCCGCTGGTTACCCCAGAAAAAGCCATTGAACTGCTGGGCACCATGCAGGGTGGTTACAACATTCATCCGTTGATCGACGCGCTGGACGATGCAAAACTGGCACCGATTGCCGCCAAAGCGCTCTCTTCAACGCTGCTGATGTTCGATAACTTCTACGATGTAGAAGAAAAAGCCAAAGCGGGCAACGAATATGCGAAGCAGGTAATGCAATCCTGGGCTGATGCCGAATGGTTCCTGAACCGTCCAGCTCTGGCTGAAAAAATCACCGTTACCGTCTTTAAAGTGACGGGTGAAACCAACACCGATGACCTTTCTCCGGCACCGGATGCATGGTCTCGCCCGGATATCCCTCTGCACGCCCTTGCGATGCTGAAAAACGCCCGTGAAGGTATCGAACCGGATCAGCCGGGCGTGGTTGGCCCGATCAAACAGATCGAAGAATTGCAGAAAAAAGGTTACCCGCTGGCTTATGTGGGTGATGTTGTCGGTACCGGTTCTTCGCGTAAATCCGCAACCAACTCCGTGCTGTGGTTCATGGGTGACGACATTCCTCATGTGCCGAACAAGCGCGGCGGCGGCCTGTGCCTCGGCGGCAAAATTGCACCTATCTTCTTCAACACCATGGAAGATGCGGGCGCACTGCCGATTGAAGTGGACGTGTCGAACATGAACATGGGCGACGTGATTGACGTTTACCCGTTCAAAGGCGAAGTACGCAACCACGAAACCGGCGAACTGCTGGCAAGCTTTGAGCTGAAAACCGAAGTCCTGATCGACGAAGTACGCGCCGGTGGCCGTATCCCGCTGATCATCGGTCGTGGCCTGACTACCAAGGCGCGCGAAGCGCTGGGTCTGCCGCACAGTGACGTATTCCGTCAGGCGAAAGACGTGGCGGAAAGCAGCCGTGGCTTCTCCCTGGCACAAAAAATGGTTGGCCGTGCCTGCGGCGTGAAAGGCATCCGTCCGGGCGCGTACTGCGAACCGAAGATGACCTCCGTCGGTTCTCAGGATACTACTGGCCCTATGACCCGTGACGAACTGAAAGACCTGGCGTGCCTGGGCTTCTCGTCTGACCTGGTGATGCAGTCCTTCTGCCACACTGCGGCGTATCCGAAGCCGGTTGACGTGAACACGCATCACACGCTGCCAGACTTCATCATGAACCGCGGCGGTGTGTCGCTGCGTCCGGGCGACGGCGTTATTCACTCCTGGCTGAACCGCATGCTGCTGCCGGATACCGTAGGTACCGGTGGTGACTCCCATACCCGTTTCCCTATCGGGATTTCCTTCCCGGCAGGTTCTGGTCTGGTGGCGTTTGCTGCGGCGACCGGCGTGATGCCGCTGGATATGCCGGAATCCGTTCTGGTGCGTTTCAAAGGCAAAATGCAGCCGGGTATCACCCTGCGCGATCTGGTACACGCCATCCCGCTGTACGCGATCAAACAGGGTCTGCTGACCGTTGAGAAGAAAGGTAAGAAGAACATCTTCTCTGGTCGCATTCTTGAAATCGAAGGTCTGCCGGATCTCAAAGTGGAGCAGGCGTTCGAATTAACCGACGCCTCCGCTGAACGTTCTGCTGCCGGTTGTACCATTAAGCTGAACAAAGAGCCGATCGTTGAGTATCTGAGCTCTAACATCGTTCTGCTGAAGTGGATGATCGCAGAAGGTTACGGCGATCGCCGTACGCTGGAACGTCGTGTGCAGGGCATGGAAAAATGGCTGGCGGATCCGCAGTTGCTGGAAGCCGACGCTGACGCAGAATACGCGGCAGTGATCGACATCGATCTGGCGGATATCAAAGAGCCAATCCTGTGTGCACCGAACGATCCGGACGATGCGCGTCTGCTGTCTGACGTACAGGGCGAGAAGATCGACGAAGTGTTCATCGGCTCCTGCATGACTAACATCGGCCACTTCCGTGCCGCTGGTAAGCTGCTGGATGCGCACAAAGGCCAACTGCCAACGCGTCTGTGGGTGGCTCCGCCAACCCGTATGGATGCGGCACAGCTGACCGAAGAAGGTTATTACAGCGTGTTCGGTAAGAGCGGTGCGCGTATCGAAATTCCAGGCTGCTCTCTGTGCATGGGTAACCAGGCGCGTGTAGCCGACGGCGCAACGGTGGTGTCGACCTCTACCCGTAACTTCCCGAACCGTTTAGGTACCGGAGCGAACGTCTACCTGGCTTCTGCGGAGCTGGCGGCGGTTGCGGCGCTGATCGGCAAACTGCCGACGGCGGAAGAGTACCAGACCTATGTGGCGCAGGTAGATAAAACGGCCGTAGATACTTACCGTTATCTGAACTTCGACCAACTGTCTCAGTACACCGAGAAAGCCGATGGTGTGATTTTCCAGACCGCGGTGTAATGCCCTAAAGCATTTTGTGTAAAAACGCATCAATGCCCGGAGAAGTCTGCTTCTCCGGGCATTTTTATTTCTATTCCTTATACCCACTACGCTTTTTTTCTGCCGCGCTGCTGCGATAATTACAGCAAGGCGCAATGCGGTATTGGCGCATTGCCGGGAGTAGAGGAAGACATTATGGATTACGAATTTCTGCGCGATATTACCGGGGTGGTAAAAGTGCGTATGTCCATGGGCCACGAGGTGGTGGGGCACTGGTTTAATGAGGAAGTGAAAGAAAACCTGGCCTTACTTGATGAAGTGGAACAGGCAGCGCGTGCGGTTAAGGGCAGTGAGCGCTCCTGGCAGCGAGCAGGGCATGAATACACGCTCTGGCTGGATGGCGAAGAAGTGATGGTTCGCGCTAATCAGCTGGAGTTCTCTGGCGATGAGATGGAAGAGGGGATGAGCTACTACGACGAAGAAAGTTTTTCGCTCTGTGGTGTAGAGGACTTTCTTCAGGTTGTGGCGGCATACCGCGAATTTGTGCATCAATCCTGAGATATTTCAGATATCAATGAAGCCGGGTGAGACAAACCCGGCTTTTTTTTCGTCCGAATGATTATTTGATTTTTATTAATCATTCAAAAACTGTGATCTGCCGCGTTTGTGATCTGATTTTGATTGAATATAATCGTTGTGATTTTATTTAATCACAACATAACAACAGGCGGGAAGACCATGAACATCAAGAAGGCAATAGAACGCGTACCCGGCGGCATGATGGTTGTGCCGTTGGTTATCGGTGCCATTATCAACACTTTTGCCCCGCAGGCGTTGCAGATCGGTGGATTCACCACGGCTTTATTTAAAAATGGCGCGGCTCCCTTGATTGGCGCGTTCCTGCTCTGTATGGGGGCGGGAATTAGCGTAAAGGCGGCGCCGCAAGCTTTGCTACAAGGCGGCACGATTACGCTGACCAAGTTACTGGTCGCGATTGCAATTGGTCTCGGGGTTGAACACCTGTTTGGCGCGGAGGGCATCTTTGGCTTAAGCGGTGTTGCCATTATTGCGGCAATGAGTAACTCCAATGGCGGGCTTTACGCGGCGCTGGTTGGCGAGTTTGGCAATGAACGTGATGTCGGTGCGATCTCCATTTTGTCTCTGAATGACGGACCTTTCTTTACCATGATCGCGCTGGGCGCGGCGGGTATGGCAAATATTCCTATCATGGCGCTGGTGGCGGTTCTTGTTCCGCTGGTGGTTGGCATGATCCTCGGTAACCTCGACGCTAATATGCGTGACTTCCTGACCAAAGGCGGTCCACTGCTCATTCCTTTCTTTGCATTTGCACTTGGAGCCGGTATTAACCTGGAAATGCTGCTGCAAGGCGGTCTGGCGGGCATTCTGCTGGGCGTGCTGACCACCTTTGTGGGCGGTTTCTTTAACATTCGTGCCGATCGTCTGGTTGGCGGGAGTGGTATTGCTGGTGCTGCGGCATCCAGTACGGCGGGGAACGCCGTCGCGACGCCACTGGCTATAGCACAGGCCGATCCCTCGCTGGCAGAGGTTGCCGCTGCGGCAGCGCCGCTGATCGCTGCGTCAGTCATTACAACCGCCATTCTGACGCCAATTCTTACGTCGTGGGTCGCGAAAAGGCAGTCTCGTCAGGCCGTGCAGGAGAAGAAAGCATGAAAATGATCGTTATCGCCGATGACTTTACGGGCTCTAACGATACCGGCGTACAGCTGGCGAAAAAAGGGGCGCGTACCGAAGTAATGCTGACCCCAGCGCAGAAACCGTCGCGCCGCGCCGATGTTCTGGTCATCAATACGGAAAGCCGGGCGATGCCGGCAACGCAGGCCGCCGCGGCTGTACAACAAGCGTTAGCGCCATGGTGTGAGGGCGAAGCAATACCGCTGGTATACAAAAAAATAGACTCGACATTTCGTGGCAATGTGGGGGCTGAAGTCACTGCAGCCATGCGTACAGCCGATCGGACGCTGGCCGTGATTGCGGCGGCAATTCCTGCTGCCGGGCGCACCACGCAGGATGGCTTGTGCCTGGTCCATGGTGTGCCGCTGCTGGAAACGGAATTCGCCAGCGATCCAAAAACGCCTATTCACTCTTCGCGTATTGCTGAACTGGTCGCGCTGCAAAGCGATGTCCCTGTACATGAGGTGTCGCTGGTGGATGTGCGTCGGGGAAGTTTGAGTGCGCTGCTGAGCGCTTTTGCAAAAGCCGGCGAATGTATGGTGGTGGTGGATGCCGTGGAAGAGCGAGATCTCGCGCTCATTGCGCAGGCGGTTTGTGAGCAAAAACAGATGCCGCTACTCGTAGGGGCTGCGGGGCTTGCCAATGCGCTACCGGCCGCAACGTTTATGCAAGAAAAGCAGGAATTACCGGTGTTGGTTGTGGCTGGCTCAATGAGTGAGGCAACGCGACGTCAGGTGGAAAAAGCAGTGTGTCAGGGGCGGGCAAAAGTCGTTGATATCGATGCCGCGCGGTTGGTTGCATCGTCATTTGCACCGGAAATGGACTCTGTTATTGAACAGGCTTGCGCGCAACTGAGCCAGCAGCAGCACACGATCTTACGCACCAGTCGATGGGCAGAAGACCGGGACATGATCGACACGCTGTGTTTCAACGTGGGGATGAGTCGCCAGCAGTTGGGAGAACTGCTGAGTCAGCGTCTAGGGGAGATAACGCTGCGCATTATTGAACAAGCACGTATCGGCGGATTGTTCCTGACCGGAGGCGATATTGCTACGGCGGTCGCCAGTGCGTTGGGTGCTGAAGGGTATCGCATCCACAGTGAGGTCGCCCCCTGTATTCCGTGCGGAACGTTTGTGAATAGCGAGATTGACGACTTGCCGGTTATTACCAAAGCGGGTGGATTCGGTTCTGATACGACCCTTTGCGATGCGCTGTATTTTATTGAGGAGATGTACCGTGGTAACTAAAACAATTGCGATTACGATGGGAGATCCGGCGGGGATTGGTCCGGAAATTATTGTTAAAGCGCTACGCGAAGATGAACTTAATGGTGCACCGCTGGTGGTGGTTGGGTGCCTAAAAACGCTGCAGCGGTTACAGGCTCAGGGGCTGGCTGACGGAGTAACATTTCGCGCTATTGAACAGGTCGCCGATGCCAGATTCACGCCAGATACGATTCATGTGATTGATGAACCGCTGGCGAAACCTGACGAACTGGTCCCTGGTACAGTGCAGGCGCAGGCGGGCGATCTGGCCTATCGCTGTGTGAAGCGGGCGACTGAACTGGCGATGAAGGGGGATGTACATGCCATCGCGACCGCGCCGTTGAACAAAGAAGCGCTGCATCTCGGCGGACACAATTATCCTGGGCATACCGAACTGCTGGCAACGCTAACCGAAAGCCGCGACTATGCGATGGTGCTGTACACCGATAAGCTGAAAGTTATCCATGTTTCGACGCATATCGCTCTGCGCAAATTCCTTGATACGCTCAATGGGCAACGAGTCGAAACGGTGATTGGTATCGCGGATACCTTCCTGAAGCGCGTAGGCTTTGCACACCCGCGTATTGCCGTTGCGGGGGTAAATCCACATGCCGGAGAGAATGGCCTGTTTGGCGATGAGGAAATTCGTATTGTCGGACCCGCGATTGAGAATATGAAAGCGAAGGGGATGGATGTTTACGGTCCGTGCCCGCCGGATACCGTGTTTTTACAGGCTTATGAAGGTCAGTATGACATGGTGGTGGCGATGTACCACGATCAGGGGCATATCCCGCTGAAATTGCTGGGTTTCTATGATGGTGTAAATATCACAGCAGGTTTACCGTTTATTCGTACCTCTGCCGATCACGGTACGGCATTTGATATCGCCTGGACGGGAAAAGCAAAATCTGAGAGCATGGCCGTATCGATCAAACTGGCAATGCAACTGGCGTAATTTACTGTTATGAAAGGGCAACACCGTCTGGATAAGATTGTGGCGTATTTGAAAAATCATACGCTGGTTACCGTGGAACAGTTGGTTGACGCGGTTGACGCCTCTCCAGCAACGATCAGGCGCGATCTCATCAAGCTGGATGAACAGGGTGTGATCAGCCGCAGCCACGGCGGTGTTGCGTTACGACGCTTTGAAGCGGCGCAGCCAACCACAAACGAAAAGCAACTGCGATCGCCTGCTGAGAAACGGGCGATTGCGCGTTTTGCCGCCTCAATGGTGCGTGCGGGCGATGCCGTGGTGCTTGATGCCGGTACCACAATGCTGGAGCTGGCAAAATGTCTGACGCATTTGCCGCTGCGAGTGATTACCGTTGATCTGCATATTGCCCTGTTTTTGTCAGAATTCCGTCAGATAGAGGTGACGATCGTCGGTGGACGCATCGATGACAGCAGCCAGTCCTGTATTGGTGAGTTTGGCCGGAAAATGTTGCGCAGCGTCTATCCTGATATTGCTTTTATGAGCTGTAACACCTGGAGTATGGAAAAGGGTGTAACCACGCCAACGGAAGACAAAGCGGGATTAAAGCAGGAAATTATTGCGAATGCCCAGCGGAAGGTATTGCTGGCGGATAGCAGTAAGTACGGCGCACATTCGTTATTTAACGTCGCGCCGCTTAGTTGCTTTACCGATGTTGTTACCGATGTGAATCTACCGCCAAACGCGCAGGCTGAATTAAAAGCGCAATCCGTTGCCCTGACGCTGGTACAGCCAGAGTAACTGCACTCTCAACCCTGATTGCGCCGGAGATTATTTAACGTAGGCCAGCAGGCTCAGAGAGTCACGCGCCAGCGCTTTGCATTTCTTTGCTGTTGGGATGCCGATACCGCTGAGATCGCGGTAGCTGTCTTCACCCAACGCTTTCATATTGAAGGTGTCGTAATTACTCAGGTCCCACTGGTTTTGCTGGGCAAAAAAGACCAGTGCGCGACGAATCTGCCCATTAGGCAAATTCTGGTATCCACAGTCATTTTTCAGAAAAACAAAAACTGCCGTTAAATCGGCCATATCTTCGGCTTCGGACTCGCTGAGCGCGTAGCTATTTGCGCATACGGCCATCAGGGTGCCGAACAAAACTGTTCTGAAAAACGTCTTCATTGCTTCTACCACTGCATCACGGAATTTAAACGTTAGCATACTGCGAGCGAAGCGACGACCTTTATTATTAGCCGTTCACTTGACCTTCCCGTAAGGGGAAGGCTTATGCTTAAAAGATAGCCTGCTTAAGCTGCTGAATATAAGGAAGTGATTATGCAACGTCGTGACTTTTTAAAGTACTCCGTGGCGCTGGGCGTCGCGTCAGCGTTACCTCTGTGGAGCCGGAGCGTATTTGCCGCAGACCGCCCTGCATTGCCCATTCCTGACCTGTTAACCGCGGATGCCTCAAACCGTATGCAATTGGTGGTGCAAGCCGGAAAATCGAGCTTTGCTGGTAAAACAGCGACGACCTGGGGATATAACGGCAATTTACTCGGACCTGCGGTCAAGCTGAACAAAGGGCAGTCGGTGACCGTGGATATCCATAACCAGCTTGCCGAAGAGACGACGTTGCACTGGCACGGTCTGGAAATCCCCGGTGAAGTCGACGGTGGGCCGCAAGGCATTATCCCGGCGGGCGGGAAACGTTCAGTGACCTTCACGCCGGATCAGCGGGCGGCGACCTGCTGGTTCCACCCGCATCAGCATGGAAAGACCGGCCGTCAGGTAGCTATGGGACTGGCCGGACTGGTGCTGATTGAAGATGAAGAGATTCGCAAGCTGATGCTGCCTAAGCAGTGGGGCATTGATGATGTGCCGGTGATTATTCAGGATAAACAGTTCTCTGCTGATGGGCAGGTTGATTATCAACTGGACATCATGACCGCCGCCGTCGGCTGGTTTGGCGATACGCTGCTGACCAACGGGGCGATTTATCCTCAGCATGCCGCACCGCGTGGCTGGTTGCGTCTACGCCTGTTGAATGGTTGTAACGCACGCTCACTGAACATTGCGGCCAGCGACAATCGTCCTTTGTACGTCATTGCCAGCGACGGTGGACTGTTGGCTGAACCGGTAAAAGTGACCGAGCTTCCTATGCTGATGGGCGAGCGCTTTGAAGTGCTGGTGGATGTCAGTGACGGCAAAGCTTTTGATCTGGTCACTCTACCAGTCAGTCAGATGGGGATGGCGATTGCGCCATTCGATAAGCCGCACCCGGTGATGCGCGTTCAACCGTTGCTGATTACCGCTTCCGGCACGCTGCCAGATTCGCTGACATCCATGCCATCGCTGCCATCACTGGAAGGTCTGACGGTGCGCAAGCTGCAGCTGTCGATGGATCCGATGCTCGATATGATGGGCATGCAAATGCTGATGAAGAAATACGGCGGTCAGGCCATGGCGGGTATGGATCATGGGAAGATGATGGGCCATATGAATAATGACAATATGGGCCACGGCAATATGAATCATGGCAATATGAATCACGGTGAGATGGGGAATATGCAGCATGGCGACATGGGCAACATGAAGCATGGAACATTCGACTTCCATAATGCCAACCGGATTAATGGCCAGGCATTTGATATGAATAAACCGATGTTTGCCGCGGCGAAAGGTCAGCACGAACGCTGGGTGATTTCCGGCCAGGGCGACATGATGCTGCATCCGTTCCACATTCACGGCACGCAGTTCCGCATTCTGTCTGAGAATGGCAAAGCGCCTGCCGCACACCGCGCGGGATGGAAGGACACTGTGCGGGTAGAAGGCGGCGTGAGCGAGGTGTTAGTGAAGTTTGACCACGACGCGCCAAAAGAGCATGCCTATATGGCGCACTGCCATCTGTTAGAGCATGAAGATACCGGGATGATGCTCGGCTTCACCGTCTAAAAAATTACGCTGTGCTTATCCGGCCTGCAGAAATCTCTCGTAGGCCGGATAAGACACAGTCTCTTTACAGCGTTTCACCGCACGACTCCCTCCTCCTGCAAATTCTGCTATTGCACATAAAGTAATCGCCTTTGAAGCCGATAATCATTGGGTACCCAATGTGAATTCAATGGATGAAATACTATGATTAAAAATGTGCGTGTTATTACCGGCATTCTTCTGGTTCTCGCCATTTTCTGTTTGCTACAGGTCGTGACAGGAAGCTTTTTTTATTCTGCGGTAAACAATGATCGCCATAATTTCCAGAACTCAGGCACCCTGAATGCCCAACAGGAAAATCTGAGTGATAGCGTCAATACGCTGATTAAAACCCGAGTAACGGTAACCCGCGTAGCAATACGTTTCTTAAAGAATCAACGCGATCCAGCCTCACTGGCGGCCATTGATACTTTGCTAAAAACGGCGAGTGAGTCGATGAAGAAGGCTGAGGGATACTTCGCGCATTATCAGTCATTGCCGCAGGTGTCGGGGCAGAATCCGCAAATTGCATCTGAAATGGAAAAACAGTATCGGCAGATGCACGACGTGATGGCGTTATCGATAGAGTATCTGCGCGCGAATAACTATCAGGCCTATGGCGATCTTGATGCTCAGAAGGCGCAGGATGAAATGGAAGCCAGCTATGACCAGTGGCGTAACGAAAACAACGCGTTGCTGCAGCACGCGGCGGCGGAGAATCAGCACAGCTTTACCCGCATGCAATGGACGTTAGGGGCAATTGTCGTCGCTGTGCTCATCGTTCTGGGCATGATCTGGAGTGGGTTGCAGCATATGCTGCTTAAACCCCTGGCGCAGATCATGGAGCATATCCGTATTATCACCCGTGGTGATCTGACCCATCAACTCGACGTCCAGGGACGTAATGAAATGGGACGTTTGGCGACGGGCTTAGATGAAATGCGACAGTCGCTGATTTCGACAGTCACGTCGGTGCGTAACAGCTCAGAAACGATTCATAGCGGCGCAACGGAAATCTCATCAGGTAACAACGATCTGTCTTCGCGTACTGAGCAGCAGGCTGCTTCACTTGAAGAGACAGCCGCCAGCATGGAACAGCTTACCGCGACCGTGAAGCAAAATACGGACAATGCGAAACAGGCGACTCAACTGGCTAAGAATGCGTCTGATACTGCCGCACGTGGTGGACGGGTTGTTGATACTGTCGTGCACACGATGAGTGAAATTGCCGGTAGTTCACAGCAAATTGCGCAGATCACCAGCGTCATCGACAGTATTGCTTTCCAGACCAATATCCTGGCGCTCAACGCGGCGGTTGAGGCTGCCAGAGCAGGAGAGCAGGGACGCGGATTTGCTGTTGTGGCGGGTGAAGTCCGTACCCTGGCAAGCCGTAGCGCTCAGGCAGCCAAAGAGATCAAAGCGTTGATTGATAACTCAACCCACAGCGTGGGGATGGGATCTCAGCAGGTGTCGGACGCGGGTAAAACGATGAAAGAGATTGTCGCAGCGGTCACCCGTGTGACGGACATCATGGGGGAAATCGCCTCAGCCTCGGAGGAACAGAGTCGGGGGATTGAGCAGGTGAGTCTCGCGGTCTCGCAGATGGACAGTGTCACACAACAAAACGCCGCGCTGGTAGAGGAGTCTGCCGCCGCAGCCGCTTCGTTGGAACAACAAGCTGAACAGTTACGCCTGGCCGTGGCGGCATTTCGCATCACTCGCGATGCCTCCAACAGTGAGCATCGAAAACCACCTAAGGATACTCCACGAGCGACCTCTGCGGGGAGTTCGCCACAAGATCCGCACTGGGAAACGTTTTAGCCACAGACTGCCGTGCACTCCTGGTTTTGATTAATAAGCGTACAAAAAACGACGCAAACGGGTTCTCCTGTGAACTATCAGAGGAACCCGCTCTCTTTACTGGTATACTTCATCAACTGAATTGTTTGTATGCTGTCGCAAGTTTTGTGGTTAGAGCGGGTCGCCGTCTGTCAGTCGGTGTATCAACGTAAGCGCTTTCTTTCGATCTGCATGATGTGTCAACTGATAAAAATCAGTGAGTTATAGGGTTTATGAAACATACTGTTGAAGTGATGATCCCGGAAGCGGAGATCAAAGCGCGTATTGCTGAACTGGGGCGCCAGATTAACGAACGTTACAAGGACAGCGGCAGCGATATGGTGCTGGTTGGTCTGTTACGTGGCTCATTTATGTTTATGGCGGATCTGTGCCGTGAAGTGCATGTCTCTCACGAAGTCGATTTCATGACGGCATCCAGCTACGGTAGCGGAATGTCTACCACGCGTGATGTTAAAATCCTGAAAGACCTGGATGAAGACATTCGTGGCAAGGACGTGCTGATTGTCGAAGACATCATCGACTCCGGCAATACGCTGTCCAAAGTGCGTGAAATTCTGAGCCTGCGCGAGCCGAAATCCCTGGCTATTTGTACGCTGCTGGACAAACCTTCTCGTCGTGAAGTGAATGTTCCGGTCGAGTTTATCGGCTTCTCAATTCCTGATGAGTTTGTGGTCGGTTACGGCATTGACTATGCCCAGCGTTATCGCCATCTGCCGTATGTTGGCAAAGTGGTGCTGCTGGACGAGTAACTGGCTGGAGCGCCTGATGGCGCAGGTTTGTAGGCCGGGTAAGGCGTCGCCGCCTCCCGGCAATGTCACATTATTTATGGTTACTGTGTTTCTGACTCAGGTTAGACAACCCCTGGCGATAGCGCTGTTCCAGCGTTTCGCGGCTGGTGGCGGTGACGTCGAGATCGCGCAGCAGGCCATCATGAATACCGTAAGCCCAGCCGTGAATGGTCACTTTCTGACCGCGCTTCCAGGCTGAACGCATAATGGTTGAGTGGCCCAGGTTATAGACCTGTTCCATGACATTCAGTTCGCACAGGGTGTCCATACGACGTTCCTGCGGCATTTCGCCCAGCAGTGAGCTGTGTTTGAACCAGATATCGCGGATGTGCAGTAACCAGTTATCAATCAGCCCCTGTTCTTTATTTTCAATCGCCGCCTGGACGCCGCCGCATCCATAGTGGCCGCATATAATAATATGTTCCACTTCCAGCACATCCACCGCATACTGAACCACTGAGAGACAGTTCAGGTCGGTGTGAATAACCAGATTGGCAACATTGCGGTGAACAAATAATTCGCCCGGTTCAAGACCGGTTAATCGTTCAGCGGGAACGCGGCTATCGGAACATCCAATCCATAGAAAACGCGGATTCTGGGCATGTGTCAGCGTTTCAAAAAATCCGGGATCTTCTTCTATCAGCATCTTTGACCATAGTGCATTGTTGCTGATGAGTGTATCTATGTCTTTCATGGAGTAGCACGACCCGAAGCCAGATAAATTCGATGGGCTAATATAGGGTAACTCCATCATTATTTAAACTATATATAAAATGTCAGAACGTAAGGTAAGTATAAAAACATGACCATTGCTCTGGAACTTCAACAACTTAAAAAAACTTACCCCGGTGGCGTTCAGGCGTTACGCGGGATAGATTTGCAAGTCGAAGCGGGTGATTTTTATGCGCTTTTGGGACCGAATGGCGCAGGAAAATCCACCACCATTGGAATAATCAGCTCGCTGGTGAATAAAACCTCCGGGCGGGTGAGCGTCTTCGGATACGATCTTGAAAAAGATACGGTTAATGCTAAACGCCAGCTTGGCCTGGTACCGCAGGAGTTTAACTTTAACCCGTTTGAAACCGTGCAGCAGATCGTGGTCAACCAGGCGGGTTACTACGGTGTTGAGCATAAAGAAGCGGTCAAACGCAGCGAACTATATTTAAAGCAGCTCGATTTATGGGAAAAACGTAACGAGCGCGCGCGCATGCTGTCTGGTGGGATGAAACGTCGTCTGATGATTGCCCGTGCGCTGATGCACGAGCCGAAATTACTCATTCTGGATGAACCAACGGCGGGCGTTGACATTGAGCTGCGTCGTTCAATGTGGGGCTTTTTAAAGGATTTAAACGACAAAGGCACCACCATTATTCTGACCACTCACTATCTCGAAGAAGCGGAAATGCTGTGTCGTAATATCGGCATTATTCAGCACGGCGAGCTGGTGGAAAACACCTCGATGAAGAGTCTGCTCTCCAAGCTGAAATCTGAGACCTTTATCCTCGATCTGGCACCAAAAAGTCCGCTGCCGAAACTGGAAGGTTATCAGTACCGACTGGTCGACACTTCCACGCTGGAAGTGGAGGTTCTGCGTGAACAAGGGGTCAACAGCGTCTTCTCTCAGCTGAGCGCGCAGGGCATTCAGGTATTGAGTATGCGTAACAAAGCGAACCGACTGGAAGAACTGTTTGTTTCTCTGGTGCATGAAAAACAAGGAGATCGCGCATGATGCAGCTTTACTGGGTTGCGCTGAAAAGCATCTGGGCGAAAGAGATCCACCGCTTTATGCGTATCTGGGTCCAGACTTTGGTGCCTCCCGTCATCACCATGACGCTCTATTTTATTATCTTTGGTAACCTGATCGGCTCGCGTATCGGCGAAATGCATGGCTTTAGCTACATGCAATTTATTGTGCCGGGGCTGATTATGATGGCGGTGATCACCAACTCGTACGCGAACGTGGCATCGTCATTCTTTAGCGCCAAGTTTCAGCGCAATATCGAAGAGCTGCTGGTCGCCCCGGTGCCGACGCACGTGATTATCGCCGGTTTCGTCGGCGGCGGCGTGGCGCGTGGCCTGTGCGTAGGCATTCTGGTCACGGCTATTTCACTGTTCTTCGTACCGTTCCAGGTGCATTCCTGGGTCTTTGTGGCGCTCACGCTGGTGTTAACGGCGGTACTGTTCTCGCTAGCCGGTTTGCTGAACGCAGTCTTTGCTAAAACCTTTGACGATATCAGCCTGATCCCCACCTTTGTGCTGACGCCGCTGACCTATCTGGGTGGCGTGTTCTATTCGTTAACGCTGCTGCCGCCGTTCTGGCAGGGACTGTCGCATCTGAACCCAATTGTCTACATGATTAGTGGCTTCCGCTACGGCTTCCTGGGTATTCATGATGTTCCGCTGGTCACCACGTTTGGCGTGCTGGTGGTGTTCATTGCGGCGTTTTACTTGCTGTGCTGGTACCTGATTCAGCGCGGACGCGGCCTGCGTAGCTAATTCTTTCTTCCTCTCCTGACTCGGGAGAGGAAGACTTTTGATGCTTATCACCATTACCGATTTATCACCCTGATAAACTACTTGCCTGCTAAGGAGGTAGGCGATGTTAGGTTGGGTAATTACCTGTCATGACGATAAGGCACAGGATATGCTGCATCGTCTGGAGAAAAAGTACGGTCCGTTGGAGCAATGTCAGGCGGTAAGTTTCTGGCGTGGGCTCAGCTCGAATATGTTAAGCCGCATGATGTGCCATGCCCTGCATGCTACAGATTCAGGTGAAGGGGTAGTATTCCTGACGGATATGGCCGGGGCTGCGCCATACCGTGTAGCCTCGTTAATGAGTCATAAACATCCCCAGTGCGAAGTGATTTCAGGTATCAGCTATCCATTGCTTGAACGAATGCTTTCGTCGCGGGAATTACTGAGCAGTTCTGCGTTTCGCGATTGCATCGTCGCGCTTGGCGGCCCCGAAGTCTCCAGCCTCTGGCATCAACAACAAAAAAATCCCCCCTTCGTGTTGAAGCATGATTTGTATGAGTATTAATCATTGGTATTGATGATGCTTTTGCTACAATAACCGAGGTTTCTCGCCTCGGTTATCTCATATGGTTATGCGCGTTCTGTTTGTTTTGTTGCTCCTGTTCTCTGGTGGCGTAGGTGCGGCCTTGCCCGCTCGCTATATGCAAACCACGGAAGATGCGGTGATTTGGGCGCATGTTGGCAATAAGACTGAGACTGTCGGTAATTTACGCGCGGGACAGATTATTGCCGTTGAACCGGATGCAAAGGATTACTACACCTTCAACTTCGGTTTTGGCAAAGGCTACATCGACAAAGGGCACCTGGAACCTGTGCAGGGGCGTCAGCGTGTGGAAGACGGCCTGGGTGACTTAAATAAACCGTTGAGTAACCAGAACCTGATTACCTGGAAAGATACCCCGGTCTATAACGCGCCGGACGTAGGCAGTGCGCCGTTTGGTACGCTGGCAGAGAATCTACGTTATCCGGTGCTCAGTCGGCTGAAAGACAGACTGAATCAGACCTGGTATCAGATTCGCATCGGCGAGCGGCTGGCCTATATCAGCGCGCTGGATGCTCAGCAGGATAACGGTATCCCGATTCTGACTTACCATCATATTCTGCGCGATGAAGAGAACACGCGTTTTCGTCATACCTCCACCACCACATCAGTGCGCGCGTTCAGTAACCAGATGACCTGGCTGCGAGATATGGGCTATACCACGCTGACGATGTATCAGTTAGAAGACTACCTCAATAATCGCGCAAACCTTCCGGCGCGTTCGGTCGTTATTACGTTCGATGATGGCCTGAAGTCCGTTAGCCGCTATGCGCATCCCGTCCTCAAGCAGTATGGCTTTAAGGCGACGGCGTTTATCATTAGCTCACGTATCAAGCGCCACCCACAGAAGTGGGATCCGAAATCGCTGCAGTTTATGAGTATTTCCGAGCTGGAAGGGATTAAAGATGTTTTCGACTTCCAGTCGCACACCCATTTCTTGCATCGGGTGGATGGCCAGCGACGACCAATTTTACTCAGCCGTAACTATCACAATATTCTGTTTGATTTTGAACACTCCCGTCGGGCGCTCGGGCAGTTTAATCCGCATGTGCTCTATCTTTCCTACCCGTTTGGCGGCTATAACGCGACGGCGGTGAAAGCGGCGCATGATGCCGGTTTTCATTTGGCGGTGACGACGGTGAAAGGGAAGGTGAAGCCTGGCGATAACCCGATGTTGCTAAAGCGGCTGTATATCCTGCGGACGGATTCGCTGGAAACAATGTCGCGGCTGATAGTCAATCAGCCGCAGGGGTAAGGGCTGTCAGGCGACCTGTACCGGAATGGCTTTTGCAGTGCGTTTCATTTCGTTGTCGCCTTCAAAATAGGCCACTTTCGGACGCCATGTACGGGCTTCTTCGTCAGACATGGTGACGAAGCTGGCGATAATCACAATGTCGCCAACTTCAGCACAGTGCGCCGCTGCACCGTTCACCGAGATGATTCTGGAGCCGCGTTCAGCCGCAATAGCATAGGTTGAGAAACGTTTACCATTGGTCACGTTCCAGATATCAATAGCTTCGTTTTCCAGAATACCTGAGGCATCGAGGAAATCCTGGTCGATGGCGCAGGAGCCTTCGTAATGCAGGTCCGCCTGCGTGACTTTTACGCGGTGGAGCTTGCCTTGCAGCATGGTGCGAATCATAACTTCTATACCCTGTCGTTTACCTTGGCTAAGCAGGCGCGACTGGCCTGCTTTGAGAAATCTTCAGGCAGTATTGCCCGATTTTTAACCCCTGTCTACTGGGCTAATGTAACGCTTTGATTATCGATCAGACGAGCCTGACCCAGCCATGCTGCGGCCAGAATCACCGCGCGTTTACTGGTTTCAGTCAACTCCAGCAGCGTGTCGGCATCACGAATTTGAATATCGTCGGCGCGGAAGCCTTTTTCATTCAGTTCTTGTTCGGCAATGGTAATAATTTCTTGAAGCTCACGATTACCCGCAATCAGCTTTTCAGCGATACCGTTCATCACGTTGTGCAGGCCTGGCGCAATTTTACGCTGTTCTGCCGTTAGATAACCGTTACGTGAGCTGAGGGCCAGACCGTCTTTGGCGCGAATAATCGGTACGCCAACGATCTCAATGTCATAACCCATGTCCGCTACCATTTTGCGGATCAGCGCCAGCTGTTGGAAATCTTTTTCACCAAAGCAGGCGATATCGGGTTGGATCAGGTTAAACAACTTGCTGACGATAGTGGAAACACCGCGGAAGTGGCCTGGACGGCTGGCGCCTTCCAGCATGGTAGAGAGGCCGGGAACATCAACGAAAGTCTGGCCTTCCAGACCCTGCGGGTAGATCTCTTCAACGGCCGGAGCAAAGACATAATCGACTTTACGCTTGTTCAGCTTTTCGCAATCTTCCTGCAGGGTACGCGGATAGCGCACCAGATCGTCCGGTCGGTCAAACTGCATCGGGTTAACGAAAATGCTGACGAACACCACATCAGCCCGCGCTTTTGCTTCATCGACCAGTTTCATATGGCCGTCGTGCAGGTTGCCCATGGTGGGAACCAGTGCGACGCGTTTGCCTTCCTGACGCAGACGACGAATATGCTGGCGCAGCAGCGGCAGGGTTTCAATGATTAACACGACAAGACTCCTTGAGTTGCCTGAGGTACCGTAGGCCGGATAAGACGCGTAGCGTCGTCATCCGGCACGGTCAGAAAATTAGTGGAAGCTGTGCTCTTCACCCGGATAAACGCCGGACTCCACTTCAGCCATATACTGCCGCACTGCGGCGCGCATGTCGCCTGCTTCATTGAGGAAATTCTTCGCAAATTTCGGAATATGGCCGCCGGTAATACCAAAGGCATCATGCATGACGAGGATTTGCCCGTCGGTGACGTTGCCGGCACCGATACCAATCACCGGGATCGACAGCGCTTCAGTGACGCGCTTCGCCAGCTCAACCGGCACGCACTCCAGCACCAGCAACTGAGCGCCAGCGGCTTCTAAGGCCAGCGCATCATCCAGCAGTACCTGCCCGGCGTCGCCGCGGCCCTGAATTTTATAGCCGCCAAAGATATTCACCGACTGGGGTGTTAATCCCAGATGGCCGCAAACCGGCACCGCGCGTTCGGTGAGCATTTTCACCGTATCCGTAAGCCAGGCGCCACCTTCGATTTTGACCATATTAGCGCCCGCGCGCATGACCACCGCAGCGTTTTCAAACGCCTGCTCCGGAGTGGCATAAGCCATAAACGGTAGGTCGGAGAGCAGCAGACAATTCGGTGCGCCGCGACGCACGGCTCGGGTGTGGTAAGCAATGTCTTCAACGGTGACGGGCAGGGTGGAGTCGTGCCCCTGTACCGTCATGCCCAGTGAATCACCGACCAGCATCACGTTGATGCCTTCATCGGCAAACAGCTTAGCGAAGCTGTAGTCGTAGGCGGTGATAGTCGCGAAGCGCTTTTTCTCTTGTTTGCATTTCTGCAACACAGCGATAGTGGTGGGTTTGCTCATAACCTCTCCGGCCATAATATTGATGAATATAATGGCCGCATTGTAGGGGAATGAAGCAGAAAAGCGTTAGCCCTTTGTGTGTATTCCCGGCAGCGAAAGCCGCCGGATTAACGCGCTTAGGGATAGTCGATAGTGAAGCTGCCCGTCGCTTTGAACTCGCCGGGTTTGATGGTGTTGCTACCGTCTTGTTTCAGCGTTGCTCTGAAATTCAGAATCTGATCGGGGTTACCGATATTGCTATAGGTATAGTCTTCCATATTCGTAAACTTATAAACGGAGCTGGAGTTGTTTGGCATGATCGTCATCCAGTCGCTGATGCTTGCTGGGTTCTTCTCGCCGGCAACCGTCACGCCAATACCGCTGGCGGCACCAGATGTTAAAGTATTACCCAATAATGCGTTGTCACTGCTGCCTGTTATTGTTGATCCTAACTTCACTTCGACATTTTTAATGTAGGTACAGTTACTTAATTTTATTGAAAAGTCTTTTGTCACACCATCGCCTTTCAGTTCTTCTGCGTTGCGACTGCCAAAAGGCACGGTAGATCCTGAAACACCTTCACCTGTAACGGCAGTGGCAGTACATGTTGGGTAGTGAATCGTTATTGAACCTGGACTGATGACGTAATCAAGGTAGTGGTTGCCACCACCGATACTGGTGTCTGAAAGCTTAAATCGGAAGTTGTATCCGGTACTTGTTGGAAAGGTAACGTTAACTGCTGATGTGGTTGGCTTAAATGTATCATCAGCATAAAGATGGAATTTAATCCACAGAACAATTCCCCCCATTTCAAAATAACCTTTCTTCCATGCGATTGAATCACAGAAAGTGGAGAAATCTGCATAAGAGGTACTAATGAAATTCAGATCAAAGGACTTATAATCCGTACCACCGCCGTTCCAGTCAACCCAAAATGAACTCCCTGGATAATAGGCGGTGCCAAAGTTAATCTTGGTAATTTCCATACCAAGATACAAACCCGTAGTATTTGTTTTCCATAATGGATTGCCGCTATCATTTTTAATACCCGCACTTTGAAAACCATGATAAAGGTTTACACTATGAACATCGTGGTTATAGTTACAATTAAGCCCATGCTTGGGATCAAATTCTGTCGCATTAGAAACAGCAAGTTCGCGTAATCCTGATTCTGTATGGGCGGCAACTGAAGGGAGCAGGTTCCATGAGAATGGAACTGAGTAGTCTTGTACATCTGCATATTCTGCACCTCCTTGATACGAGGTCGCTTGCCCAATATAGACAGACCATGCATAAGCGTTGCTGGCTCCTAACCATAAAAATAGAGATGATATTAAAAGGAGTATGTTTTTTTTCATGGCTAATTTCCCTATTAATGGTCGTTCCGAATTTTATTGGTAGGTGACATTGACAAGTACATGGCTACTTAATTGACCTGGCGTCACCGTGCCGCTATCAAGGATTTTTTGCATTCTGGAATAAAAGGTCCAGCTGGTATCGCTGTAGGACGTTGCACTAAAGGTTGCTCGCGATGTACCATCAGTATTCAACACATTCTTACGCGGGACGTCCGTGGTAAATATCACCACGCCGACGTTTTCTGCCCCACCTGCGCTCTGGGTGAGCTCGTTGGCAAACACCTGTTGATTGCCGATGGCAAACTGCCCGCTTTGCGGCGTGAACTCAAACGTCACCTTGGTTATTTCGTTATCACTGACAGGACAGCTTAACAGTTTGATGGAAAATATTTCACCACCTTCGTAATCAGATTCAGAGGTTATGCCAGGTACAAAATAACCGAGCCCTACTGTACGAAAAGTAACAGTACCGCCGTCACTAACCTCAATATTACACGTATTGTTAATAATGTTAGCTGTAAGATCTAACTCTATACTGGGGTGACAGGATAGCGAAAAAAGGGCTGCTGTCAGCCCTAAGTATAAAGATAAATAGAAATTTCTATGCAATGACATATTTACCCCAATATATTTTTTGGTAAATAGTTGTTCTATTTATATCAACTATTATTGATATGTAATTGTCAAAGTCGTTGGCGATGTGAATGTACCAGCACCTATTTTACCCGAACCACTAACATCAAACAATCGAGCGCTTAGTTTATAGTCGAAGTTCGTATTTCCTTTCGCTGTAGATACATCAACTACCTGTGCGTTGGGTGTGTTACAAAGCAATTGCACGCTATCTGCACCAGATGGTTGTTCTGTTGTCCATAGCTCAAGTCCTATACTGGATGATGTTCCTCCAATATTTCGAAACCCTGGCCCGTTACTACCTGCGCAGGAGGTTCCAGACTTGCGGTCAAATTTGATAGTTGCTTTACTCTCTGGCAAACCAGCACAATTACTGAATCGAATTTTAAACGGTTTGGTATATGTTTTTGCTATAACTTGCGATGAAGTTACATCTCCCAGAGCGATGGTGTTGGTAGCAATATCACCATCCATAACCTGAGCAGAACATGTTCCCAATGTGACGGTCGTTTTTACTTTTAGCTCAAGGCTGCTGGTTTCAGCAGCATGCACTGTACCTATTGTTAATAGTGTGCTAAACAAGAGTGTGTTAGTTAGTTTTAGGCTCATGCTATTCGTCCTTGTTAATTATAGGTAAAGCTAAAAGTTGCTGAGGATTCAAAGTCACCAGGAGTCCCTTGTCCTTGCGTGATTTCACGTAATGCAACGGTCATGTCTAAGCCATTTGCAATATTATTGGCGTCCCATGTCACACTACTTGAACCATCTGGAGTAATAAACTCTGAATCCTCTGTATTAACAAGTTTAAATCCCATGCCAAGATTTTCTGCAGCGGTCGTATCGGTGAGCGTGTTTTTAATTAACTTACCGGAAATAGTCGTCCCCGTTATTTTGGTCACAATACTATTAAGGCCAGCACTGCATTCCGTCGCGACTAATTTAAAATCGGCTTGCGCAGCAGTCGTTGCATTTTCAATTTTATCCAGGCCGACATTAGGGATTGTTAAAGTGTATTTATCCCCACCATTGTCTGTAACACTCGAACCATTGAGTGCTGTTAATTTAATGTTACAGGTTGATGCTATTACCGTAGCAGTAAAGTCGACGTTGATAGATTCTGCGTGACTGGCTAGCGGAAATATCATCGCAAGTACGGAGGCAGCTAAAAAGCGCTTATTCCTTTTCATTGGGGATTCCATTTGTATTGTGGTTAATGACACGACACGTAATGTTGTCTAACAGTAGGGTCTGGCTGGTGCCGACCGTTTGTTGCGTTGCTGGCAACAGGAAAGTTGCCGTACAGGTTGCGGGTTGGTTATTTTCAAACCAGCGCACCGTAAGTTCGCCGTTATCGCTAATACCGCGGACAAAAGCCTGGCCGCCCTGGCCCATATTGCCGATCTGTACATTGTTCTCATAAACTTCGGCGCCGAATGGGATCGTCTGGTGATCGCTGCGCGTCATGTTGAGAATGGCTGAACGTCCTTCATCGGTTTCGAAACTGGCGAAAACGACCGCGCCATCGCGTGGTACCAGTGTGGTACTGGTGCTCTTCAGCTCAACGTCGTTATCCATCGTATCGATGTCGAGGTTGACCTGGTTTTCCCGGTAGGCCGTCAGTGAGTTCGTTGCGCCATAACCCCAACGATCAATTGTGCTGCTTCCACCGTTAATCCGAGCGCCTTTAGCGCCAGGCGCTTTCACCAGCACAATGGCATCGCTGTTGCCAAAGTTGTCGTTGGTAAACGTTAAGCCACCGCTGTGCAACACAAAACCGCCGTCAGTGGAGAGCGAATACTGACGGTTACTGTCGTTATTCGCCGAGGCGGATGCTGAAAGATCTCCCCATGGGGACTGATAGCTGGTATATCCACCAATATCGGAGATGTTTTTCCCCTCTTTTTGCATGGTGTAGCCTGTATTCACGCTGTAGTTCAGCTTATTGTCTTCGCTGCTGCCGCTACTGTTCATGCTGAGCTGGTGCCCACCGTTAAAATCGGTACGCATCTGGGTGCTCAAGTTGCTGAATCCTGAGCGGCGACGTTCACCACCCAGCAGGTTCTCCAGCGGAATATTGAAGTTGATATAAAGCGAATCATCCTTATCGCCTTCTTCATCCCAGGTGCGCTGCAGGTTGATACTCATGCTGCCCCAGGAAAATCCTTTGCCATAACCCAGGCTGTAATCGCTGCGGCTCTCGTTGCTTGCCCAGTAGTCTGTCCAGGTGGCTGACAGATAAAATGAACCGTAATCAACCTCAGCGGACTGCAAAGGTTGGTTCATGCTGACGGTGACCTGATTCTTCATACGCGAGAAGTTATTCATGGTATTGCGTTCAGCGTCAGTACCTTTGAATTTGGCATCGTCGATTAGCTCTAGCGCGTCATTCAGGCCCAGGTAGTCTCGCGTCGAGTAGCGATAGGCCGCGACGTTGAACGACGTATCGGTCGCCTCAATCAGTTTATTCCAGGTCAAGCGATAGCTTTGGCCTTGATAGGTATTGTCGTCAGGGATATCTGCGCGTGAATGGGTAACGTCAACCGCCAGTGCGCCAAAGGGTGTATTCAGACCCAGACCGAGGAGTCCAGCGAAATAGTCGTTGTCCGTTGCCTGAATACCGGTGTAGGCCGTCAGAACGTTGTTCAGACCGTAGTAGTATGAGCCCTGCGCCAGGTTTGGTTTGTCATGAAGTTCGTCGTTATTGACTTCCCCGACGCTCACGTCCCAGCGTCCGACGCCCGGGCGCTGCATCTGCATGACCGAAGAAAACGGCTGGGAGAAAGTACGTTTACTGCCATCAGCTTCTTCGATGGTGACGATCAGGTCGCTACCGTAGCCGGAAGGGCTGATATCGTTGATCTCGAAAGGTCCCGGCGGAACGGTCGCTTCATAAATCTTATAACTGCCCTGAGTCACGGTCACTTTGGCGTTAGTGTTGGCGACGCCGCGGATAATAGGCGCATAGTTAGCCAACTGTGAAGGCAGCATACGCGTGTCGCTATACAGACGTGCCCCGCGGATGTTCACCGAGTCAAAGGTTTCGCCAGTGGTATAGGCTTCGCCGACAATCAGCTGTGAGCGTAGTGCCGGGAGGTCGCGCTGCAGATAACGGTTCTGGTATTCGAAATTGCTGCCGCCGTCCTTCGCCCAGTTGTAGTTACCACTGGCACGAAGACGCCATGCACCGAGATTGATGCCCGTATTAAATGCAGCATACAAGCTATCGCTGTCAGTATCGTGGTTGGTGCTGTGGTAGCCGTTAAGGGTATAGGAAAACAGGGCTGCCGGGATGCCGCTTTCCCACAAGGAGGGCTCGACATAGCCAGAATAACCTTTAATGAGCCACGCCTGAGGAACGGAGATATCCAGGCGCTGCTCACCCATATCAAAGCTTACGTTTGACTGCTCGATAAGTGCAGGTAGGTTTAAGCAGTCATCCCCATCTTCATCACCTTTTTTCAGAATAGCGTGTTCGTTGCCGATCTCAGGCTGCTTAATGTGCAGCTGTGCCAGATTCTTCGACGTCAGGCAGGCTTGCGCGCTATTTTTACCAACATCAACAAAGGGAAGGGTCAGGCTTGCTACTGATTTCTCGTTGACGAAAACTTTCACACTGTAGGTTCCCGCTGGCGTAGGGTTGCCGTCGGAATATTTACTGATATCGATACTAGCCGCGCTACTTCCCATTAAAAATGAGCTGTCGTACTCGACGTTTTCTGCGGCAAAACCGGGCTGGCTGTAAAGCAGTGCACAGCACATCGCCAGTAGCGTTTTTTTCGGCATCGATTCGGTATAAGGAAAGTTTTGCACCGTCTTTTGCATCCTGCGTTTTGATTAATCGATTACAGTGAAACAGAGCCTTCGATCATGCCGCCATAATCGTTAATGGCGTGGTAGTCCAGTTTGCCTGATACGGTATTTTGTAGACCTTTGACGTTAAAAGAGGCATTGCTCAAAGGCGCAACCATGGTGGCATCAACGGTATAGCGCTTCCCGCCAACCGTAACGACAGCATCATTAAATGAAACGTAGTAAGGTGTTGGGTTATTAACCTTTAGCGTCGTATGGCCTTGTTCATTCCCCATCTGCCACTTCAACTGTTTGGTGGCTTCTGCAGGCGAACCCTGTAAACCGGCAGGGCGGTAAAACAGTTTGATACGAGTGCGGAAAGCTAACTGCAGCAAACTTTTGTTTTCTTCTTTGTTGGCGTCTGCTTTTGGCGGTACTTCCAGCACGTTAAACCAGAACACGCTTTCACGGTCTTTTGGCAATGCTGTGGTTTGGGTAAACATAACTTTCACGGATTGACCGTGCTTTGGTTCTATACGTGAAACGGGAGGAGTGGAGACGAATGGGGCCTTAATACTGCCAGGATCGGCATTATCATTCCCGAGATCAATCCAGTTTTGCACCAGCAGCGGTCGGGTACCTTTATTTTCCAGGCGGATACTGACATCTTTTTTATTTTCATCATAAATGATGCGCGTGCCGGAAATGATAATATCGGCATGACTGGTATTACTCAATAAGCTTCCTGCTAGTACCAATGTGGTAAGCGTTTTCTTAAAATTCAACATGAGCATTCCTTGCCAGTGGATGATTTGGTGTTCTTAATTTAAGAAACGAGGTGCGATAGTAATCGTAATTCTCACCTCGTTATTACAAGCTGTGTTAATGACAAACGGTGTAATAATTCCGGTTAATGCTATTAACGCGCTTTTTTGTATACTTATTTCATCAGTAAAGCGTTAATGCTTACTGATAAGTAAAGGTATACATTGCGTTAGTGGTAACGTGACCTGGGGTTACGTCATCACTCAGTACTGCTTTCACATAGGAAGCTACAAAGTGGTAGGTAGCGATTTTGCTGGCATCGAAGGTGGCTTCGTGAACGTCTGCACCGTCAACTTTCATCAGCGTTTTGGTGTCTGCATCGTGAATCGCGATGTTTACGTTCTTCGCAGCAGCCATGCCGGCGGCAGTCAGGTTGGTGTCGTTATCCAGCGTGCCTTTGGTGTTACCAAAAGAAGAGACCATTGACAGACTGGCCTTAGTTCCGGTGGTCACTTCGGATGCATCTTTACAGTTCAGAACGATGGAGAAAGGTTCTGCTTTTGCGCCGTAAGTAGCATCAGCGACTTCAGTGGTGATATCCGCCGGGGTTGCGGTTTCCAGATAGATATTGCCATCAGTGGATTCATCACCACGGCTGGTGGAAACGACTTTAGAACAGGTTGTAGCACTGACTAAACCGTGAAAATTAAGCTGACCGCCTTCTGCATCCGCTGCCATTGCTGAAGTTGAGCCCATTGCCATAACCATAGCTACTGCCAAAATTGCTTTTTTCATTACTGTATCCTTACAGGATTTGAAATATTAGATAATTACTACTTTGCTATATTAAATAGCAGGGGCATATTCTAGCGGTTAGTAATGTTTTGTAAAATAACTTGGGTCTATGATTTTTATAAAATCATTTTATTTTAAAATTATTGTAGGAGGGCTTTCTTTGTTTTTTGAAATATATTTTTATGGGATATAGGTTTGTGTGATAAAGCGCAAGGAACAAACAACTACTGGTCTTTAATAATAATTGTTTTGCATGGATGATGTCTGAGTAGTATGTGTTAATTAGATTTACTGAAAGGAAAATGTAGTTTAATTAATTTGAGTGAGGCTTTTCATAATTAATTTATTATATAACGCGGTTACCATTGCGCCGGACGAGGAGTGGTTTGCTGGATGAAAAACGCAAGTGGTTGTTTATCGTCTGGAAAGATAAGCTCAGGGGCAATTTCGAATAACGGCCACAGCATAAAACCACGGTTTTTCATGTCGTAGTGCGGTACGGTCAAACGTTCGGTGTTAATCACTTCATCGCCAAACAGCATAATGTCGAGGTCCAGCGTTCGTGGTCCCCAGCGTTCGGCTTTGCGCACCCGGCCCTGCTGTAACTCAATGCGTTGGGTGTGATTGAGTAATTCTTCCGGCGCGAGGGTGGTTTCCAGTGCGACGGCGGCGTTCAGGTAATCGGGTTGATCCTGTGGGCCTAATGGTGGCGTACGGTAAAATGAGGAGACAGCCACGATTCGACTGTCAGGGATTTCACCGATCGCTTTCACGGCAGCATTAACCTGCTCCAGAGGGGAGGCTAAATTACTGCCGAGGGCGATATATACCCGTCGTTTTTCAAGCTGCATCTGTGTCACCACCTTGATGCGACTCGAAATTTGTTGGGTATACGTGATAGGTCATGCGGAGCCTTCACGGCGTGGCGCGCGTTTACGCGGGCGACGATGGCGACGACGTGTGTCTGGCTCTTCATCCAGCTCGTTCAGCATGCCTTTTTGTTCTGGCGGCGCAGAAACCTGGAATTCACCCCACCATTTCGCCAGTCGCTGCAATTCCGCGTTGTGTTCGACTTCAGCACGCAGCGCTAACAGGTCGTAAGCTGCGCGGAACTTTGGATGCTCCATCAGCTTCCAGGCGCGTTTGCCCTGGCGACGGGACATACGTAACTGCAACTGCCAGATATCGCGGGTCAGTGAGGTCAGACGTTTCGGGATCGCCAGCGAGCGGCAGGCTTCGTCCAGCACGTCGTTCATTGCCAGCGCGAAAGCGTCGTAATAGGCCAGACCGCTTTCTTGCGCAATTTTCTGTGCGGCTTCCAGTAACGGATACCAGAACATGGCAGCAAACAAGAACGCCGGGTTAACGCGCATATCATTGTGAATGCGGTTATCGGTATTCTTCAGTACCTGGGCAATGATGCGTTCCATTGGGCTGTCACCGTCTTCGGTGAAGTAGCGCGTAATGGTTGGGAACAGCGGTTGGAACAGGCTGTACTCACGCAGTTTTTTATAGGTTTCGTACCCATAGCCCGCCTGTAACAGCTTGAGCGCTTCTTCAAACAGGCGTGCAGGAGGAATATCGTTAAGCAAGGTTGCCAGACGTGGGATCGGCTCTGCGGTTTCCGGGCTGATACGCATGTCGAGCTTGGCGGCAAAGCGTACGGCGCGCAGCATACGCACGGGATCTTCGCGATAGCGCGTTTCCGGATTACCGATCAGGCGAATGATGCCCTCTTCGAGATCCTGCATTCCCCCGACGTAATCACGTACGGTGAAATCGGCCACGCTGTAATACAGGCTGTTAATCGTGAAGTCGCGACGCTGGGCATCTTCTTCGATGGAGCCGAAGATGTTGTCACGCAGCAGCATACCGTTTTGCCCGCGCTGCGATGTTGTGCGATCGGATTCGCTGCCTTCATGATGGCCGCGGAACGTCGCCACTTCGATAATTTCAGGGCCGAACATGACATGGGCCAGACGGAAACGGCGACCGACCAGGCGACAGTTACGAAACAGTTTGCGCACCTGATCCGGCGTTGCGTTAGTGGTGACATCAAAATCTTTCGGTTTTTTGCCCAGCAAAAGATCGCGTACACCACCGCCAACCAGCCATGCCTCGTATCCGGCCTTATTGAGCCTGTACATTACCTTCAGGGCATTTTCACTGATATCTTTGCGGGAGATAGAGTGCTGCTCACGCGGAATTACCGTCATATGTGGACGGGCGACGGCGAGCTCAGCCTCGCGCTCCTCGCGGCTTAGCACCTTGCGGCAAAAATTAGCGACTCGGGTAAAAATAGTGCACCTCGGTAGTGTCAAACTTCAATCAGAACAAGTGTTGCTGTGTAAAAATAGCGGCTAATCATAGCTCAGCATGATGCATTTGAGAATGCCGGATTTAAGATCGCCGATTCAGGCACCGCTGTCAGACGCCAATTCTCAACGGCAAACTCCAGGATCTGATCAACCTGCATATCCTGCCACGGGATATCGGCACGCTGGCCGAGAAAGCGCAGCGCGGCAATAATCACCGGACGCGGATCGCCTTGCGGCAGCGCAGGTGCATGATTTTGTTTTGAAAGTTTAGCGCCTTGTTCGTTGAGCGCCAGCGGAAGATGAATATAGTCAGGCGCTTGCCAGCCAAACTGCTGATACAAAGAGATTTGCCGCACCGTGGGTTCGATAAGATCGGCGCCGCGTACAATCTCTGTTACGCCCTGAAAGTGGTCATCAACCACCACGGCGAGGTTATAGGCAAAGAGCCCGTCGCGACGGTGAATGATAAAATCTTCGCCTGCAAGCTGTGGGTCTGCCTGAATTTCACCGCGCAGTTGGTCAGTAAACTGCATCACCGGGTGACGTTGCTTTATGCGGACAGCCGCCTGCTCTGGTCCGAGGCGTAACTCACGGCAGTGGCCGTCATAAATACCGCCGACGCTTTGAATACGCGCCCGCGTACAGGTGCAGTAATAGCTCAGATCCTGTTGATGTAACCAGGCGAGCGCCTCGCGGTAGGCGTCATGACGTTGGGATTGCCATAAAATATCGCCATCCCAGTGCAGTCCGTAATGTTCCAGCTGACGCAGAATCGTATCTGCAGCACCGGGAACTTCACGAGGGGGGTCAATATCTTCAATGCGCACTCGCCAGATTCCGCGCTGTGCGCGGGCCTGCAGGTAACTCCCGAGGGCGGCAATTAGTGAACCGAAATGCAGTTCGCCAGAAGGGGAAGGGGCGAAGCGGCCTATATAGTGTGAATCGCTCATTTTGCGGACTAACAAATAATAAGGCGGGAGAAGCTCCCGCCTGTAGTAAACGTGGTAAAAATGACCGGAATTAACCTGCCATTTGTTTTTCGCGGATTTCTGCCAGCGTTTTACAGTCGATGCACAGATCGGCTGTCGGACGCGCTTCCAGACGGCGAATACCAATTTCTACGCCGCATGATTCGCAGTAGCCGAAATCTTCGTCTTCTACTTTCTTCAGCGTCTTCTCGATCTTTTTGATCAGTTTGCGCTCACGGTCACGGTTACGCAGCTCAAGGCTGAATTCTTCTTCCTGTGCGGCGCGGTCCACCGGATCAGGGAAGTTAGCCGCTTCGTCTTGCATATGAGTTACGGTGCGATCGACTTCATCCCTAAGTTGATTGCGCCATGCCTCAAGAATACGCCTGAAGTGCGACAGCTGGGCTTCGTTCATATACTCTTCGCCCGGTTTCTCCTGGTACGGCTCCACCCCAGCGATGGCGAGAATACTCAGGGACGATGTTTTACGGTTTTGCCCTTCTTGCATGTTGCTTCTCCTTAACACGCACTATCGATCCCCATGTTCGGGGGAAAAATCAGGTCGCTATAAATAGCAGATGCTTTTCCGGATAGCAATTATCTAAACGTAACACTTGACAACCCTGTGAGGAAAAGCGTATTTGCCCACGCGCCCAGAATACTAATTGACCAGATATTTACACCATTACAAGGTAATGGGCAACGGCTCTTTAAGAGTCATACCGTGGGCAGAAAGTTCCGCTTTATAAACCAGAATTTCAACCCCCTTAAGCTGTGCTTCAACTAATAATTGCGCATATTTTGCATCGATATGGCGCGCGGGTGAAAACCGTGTAATGGCTGAATGTAGCACGGCGAAAAATATCACTGCCCGCTTGCCTTCAGCCGCTACGCTCATCAATTCCCGAAGATGCTTCTGACCTCGTTCAGTGATGGCATCGGGAAAATAACCCTGCTCTTTTTCCGCCAACGTGACTGATTTCACTTCAATATAGCAGTCAGGTCGGGAATCTGCCTGTAACAAAAAGTCGATGCGGCTCCCTTCGGCGCCGTATTTTACTTCACTTTTCAAAGTACTGTAGCCTGAAACTTCCGAAATTAACGCCTGCTGAATCGCCTCTTTCGTTAATCTGTTGGCCCACAGCGTGTTAACACAAATAAATTCACCGGATTGGGTTTGCGTTAATTCCCAGGTATGTGGATATTTGCGTTTAGTATTTTCTGATGTCGAATACCAAACGGTGTCACCTGGTATTGCGCATCCGGTCATCGCACCGGTATTTGGGCAGTGTAGCGTTAACTCAGTGCCATCGGGTGTGATCACATCCGCTAAAAAGCGCTTATAGCGCTGAATGAGCGTTGCAGGTTGTAAAGGTGGAGAAAATTGCAGAAGCAGTCCCTTTAATTATTCAGTCAGCGTCCAGCGTTGCAGCGGCGTATAACGCGTGCGTCCTCGTGAAAATGAGGAGGAGTAAAGTGCGAACTCCGTTACCGGAAATGACCAGCCAAAGCCCGGTGGAGGGATTGGAACCGCGTGACCGGCATTGCGCAGCAGCGTGATATGCGGGTGAAACGGCTGCGGGCTTTGATAGCACCCGCTACGCGCTGCCTGCGCCCGTAGCATATTCGCCAGTTGCAGCAACTCGCGCGGCGGCTGACGCATACCCAGCCACACGACCCTGGAGCGCAGCCATTGCCCGGCATCATCGAATTTGAGCGTGAAACCTGGCTGGCGAATACGCCCCGCGAGCTGCGACAGCGCCTGTTGCTTCTCAGCGCTGACGTCGCCTAAAAAGGCCAGCGTCAGATGCAGATTATCAGCCGCGACGGGGCGACCCGCTTCAGGGGGGAACTGCGCGGCCCGCCAGTGGATTAGCTGCTCCCGAACCCCGGCTGGCAATTCAATCGCAAAGAACAGCCTTTTTGGCTCAGACATGATGGATACTCGGTTATGAATTAACGCGATGCTACAATGCAGCGCGAAGAATGTTAACCCTCTGGAGCCATTTGTGACGTTGTTGCCCGTTGCTGCCGTAGTGCCTGAACTGCTTACCGCCCTTGATGCCTCGCCGCAGGTTCTGCTGACGGCGCCGACCGGTGCCGGGAAATCGACCTGGCTGCCGTTGCGACTTCTTGAGCATTGCGGTATCACGGGGCGGATTATTTTGCTGGAGCCGCGCCGCCTGGCAGCGCGCAATGTGGCGCAACGATTAGCGGAATTGCTGAACGAAAAGCCTGGTGAAACTGTGGGCTATCGCATGCGCGCACAAAGTTGCGTAGGGCCGCAGACCCGGCTGGAAGTGGTAACAGAGGGCGTCCTGACGCGGATGATCCAACGCGATCCTGAACTGACAGGCGTCGGGCTGGTGATCCTCGACGAATTTCACGAACGGAGTTTACAGGCTGATCTGGCGCTGGCGCTATTGCTGGATGTGCAGCAAGGGCTGCGGGACGATCTGAAACTGTTGATTATGTCCGCCACTCTGGATAACGGGCGTTTGCAGCAGATGTTGCCCGATGCGCCGACGATCGTTTCTGAAGGCCGCGCATTTCCCGTTGAGCGGCGGTATCAGCCGTTGGCGGCGCATTTGCGTTTTGATGAAGCGGTGGCGATAGCGACGGCGGAGCTATTGCGCCATGAAAGCGGGTCACTGCTGCTATTTTTACCGGGTGTGGGCGAAATCCTGCGTGTACAGGAGCAGCTGGCTACGCGTGTAGGCAGCGATGTTGTGCTGTGTCCACTGTACGGTGCGTTAACGCTTGCCGAGCAGCGTCAGGCGATTGTGCCCGCGCCACAAGGTAAACGCAAAGTGGTGCTGGCCACCAATATTGCTGAAACCAGCTTGACGATCGAAGGCATCCGACTGGTGGTGGACTGCGCCCAGGAACGCGTGGCACGCTATGACGTGCGTACCGGTCTGACGCGACTGATTACCCAGCGCATCAGCCAGGCTTCGATGACTCAGCGCGCGGGACGTGCGGGTCGTCTGGAGCCCGGTATTTGCCTGCATCTGCTTGCCAAAGAGCAGGCAGAAAGAGCGGCAGCGCAGGGGGAAGCGGAGATATTGCAGAGCGATCTGTCCGGGCTACTGATGGAGTTGCTGCAATGGGGATGTACCGAACCTGAGCAACTGAACTGGCTGGATACGCCGCCCGCCATCAACCTGCAGGCGGCAAAACGGCTGTTGCAGATGCTGGGCGCGCTTGAGGGCGACAGGTTCAGTGCCCGCGGGCAGAAAATGGCGGCATTGGGTAACGATCCTCGTTTAGCGGCGATGCTGGTCGGTGCCAAAAATAATACCGAAGTGGCTACGGCGGCAAAACTGGCCGCGATTCTGGAAGAGCCGCCGCGCGGTGGAAGTACCGATCTGACCGTGGCGTTTTCACGAAATCAGCCCGCCTGGCAGCAGCGCAGTCAACAGTTGCTGAAACGGCTTAACGTTAGCAGCGGGCAGCCCGACAGCACGCTGCTCCCCTCATTGCTGGCGCGGGCGTTTGCCGATCGGATAGCGCGTCGACGCGGGCAGGAAGGGCGCTATCAACTGGCGAATGGCATGGGCGCCATGCTGGATGCCGATGATGCCTCAGGACGCCATGAATGGCTGATAGCGCCACTTTTGTTGCAGGGCAGCGCTTCGCCAGACGCGCGTATCTTGCTGGCTCTGCCGCTGGATATCGAGTCGCTGATGCAGGCATGTCCTGAGCTGCTACAACAGTCCGACACCATCGAATGGGATGAAACCCAGGGAACGTTAAAGGCATTGCGTCGGTCGCGCATTGGTCAGCTCACGGTAAAAGTACAGCCATTGGCCAAACCCTCGGAAGAGGAGTTGCATCAGGCGATGTTGAATGGCATTCGCGATAAAGGGCTAAGTGTGCTCAACTGGACGCCGGAAGCTGAGCAGTTTCGACTGCGTCTGCAATGTGCGGCAAACTGGTTGCCAGAATACGACTGGCCCGCGGTAGATGAGGATTCTCTGCTGGCGTCGCTGGAGACCTGGCTGCTGCCGCACATGAGCGGTGTGCACTCGTTACGCGCATTAAAAGCACTCAATGTGGGACAGGCGTTGCGCGGTTTACTGGACTGGTCAATGTTGCAACGTCTGGATAGTGAGCTGCCTGCGCATTACACTGTGCCGACGGGAAGCCGGATTGCCATTCGCTATCATGAGGATAATCCTCCAGTATTGGCAGTTCGGATGCAGGAAATGTTTGGTGAAGCAAAAACCCCAACCATTGCCCAGGGGCGCGTGCCGCTGGTGCTGGAGCTGCTGTCTCCGGCCCAAAGACCGCTACAGGTGACGAGCGATCTGAGCGCGTTCTGGCAGGGATCGTACCGCGAGGTGCAAAAAGAGATGAAAGGGCGTTATCCCAAACATGTCTGGCCGGACGATCCGGCGAATACCGCGCCAACGCGGCGCACCAAAAAGTATTCGTAATGTAACTGTAGGCCGGATAAGGCGTTATGCCGCATCCGGCGAAAGAGCGGTAATAATTGAGAGATTTCTTCTTCTGTCACAGGACGGAAGAACAGAGAATCGGGCCCTTGCGCCTGAATGTTGCGGAGAAAAAGCATGGCGGGGAATGACCGCGAGCCAATTGGACGTAAAGGAAAACCCTCGCGTCCGGTGAAACAAAAGGTGAGCCGTCGTCAACTCAGAGATGATGAGTATGACGACGATTATGATGATGATGACTATGAGGATGAAGAACCGATGCCGCGTAAGGGTAAAGGCAAAGGGCGTAAGCCTCGTGGTAAGCGCGGCTGGTTCTGGCTGCTGGTAAAACTGTCGATTGTCTTTTTGGTACTGATCGCCATTTACGGCGTTTATCTGGACCAAAAAATTCGTAGCCGTATTGATGGCAAAGTCTGGCAGCTTCCTGCGGCAGTTTATGGCCGTATGGTTAACCTTGAGCCAGAAATGCCTATCGGCAAAAACGAGATGGTGAAGCTGCTGGAGGCCACGCAGTATCGTCAGGTGACGAAGATGACGCGTCCGGGCGAATTTACCGTGCAGGCGAAGAGCATCGAGATGATTCGTCGTCCGTTTGACTTCCCGGACAGTAAAGAAGGGCAGGTGCGTGCGCGTCTGACCTTTGACGGCGATCATCTGGACACTATCGAGAATATGGATAACAACCGCCAGTTCGGTTTCTTCCGTCTCGATCCGCGTCTGATCACCATGCTCTCTTCACCTAACGGTGAGCAGCGCCTGTTTGTTCCGCGTAGCGGCTTCCCGGATCTGCTGGTGGACACGCTGCTGGCGACCGAAGACCGTCACTTCTATGAGCATGACGGTATCAGCCTTTATTCCATTGGTCGTGCGGTGCTGGCGAACCTGACGGCGGGTCGTACGGTACAGGGGGCCAGTACGCTGACTCAGCAGCTGGTGAAAAACCTGTTCCTGTCCAGCGAACGTTCCTACTGGCGTAAGGCCAACGAAGCCTATATGGCGCTGATCATGGATGCGCGTTACAGCAAAGACCGCATTCTTGAGCTGTACATGAACGAAGTCTATCTCGGCCAAAGCGGCGATAACGAGATTCGCGGCTTCCCGCTGGCGAGCCTCTATTATTTCGGTCGTCCGGTAGAAGAGCTGAGCCTCGACCAGCAGGCGCTGCTGGTGGGGATGGTTAAAGGGGCGTCGATCTACAACCCGTGGCGTAACCCGAAACTGGCGCTGGAGCGTCGTAACCTGGTTCTGCGTTTGCTGCAACAGCAGCAGATTATCGACCAGGATCTGTATGACATGCTGAGTGCGCGTCCGTTAGGCGTACAGCCGCGTGGTGGGGTGATCTCCCCGCAGCCTGCCTTTATGCAGATGGTGCGTCAGGAGCTCCAGGCGAAGCTGGGCGATAAAGTTAAAGATCTCTCCGGCGTGAAGATTTTCACCACCTTTGATTCCGTGGCGCAGGATGCCGCAGAAAAAGCGGCGGTGGAAGGCATTCCGGTACTGAAGAAACAGCGTAAGCTGAGCGATCTGGAAACCGCGATTGTGGTCGTTGACCGCTTTAGTGGTGAAGTTCGCGCCATGGTCGGCGGAGCAGAACCGCAGTTTGCGGGCTATAACCGTGCGATGCAGGCGCGTCGTTCGATTGGTTCTCTGGCCAAGCCTGCGACCTATCTGACCGCGCTCAGCCAGCCGAAGTTGTACCGCCTGAATACCTGGATTGCCGACGCGCCGATTGCACTGCGTCAGCCGAACGGCCAGGTGTGGTCACCGCAGAACGATGACCGTCGCTATAGCGAAAGCGGTAAAGTGATGCTGGTGGATGCGTTAACGCGTTCAATGAACGTGCCAACGGTAAATCTGGGGATGGCGCTGGGCCTGCCTGCTGTAACCGATACCTGGTTGAAGCTGGGTGCGCCGAAAGATCAGCTTAACCCGGTTCCGGCCATGCTGCTGGGTGCGTTAAACCTGACGCCAATCGAAGTGGCGCAGGCGTTCCAGACTATCGCCAGCGGTGGGAACCGCGCGCCGCTGTCGGCGCTGCGTTCGGTGATTGCCGAAGATGGTACCGTGCTGTACCAGAGCTTCCCACAGGCCGAGCGTGCTGTTCCGGCGCAGGCGGCGTATATGACGCTGTGGACTATGCAGCAGGTGGTTCAGCGTGGTACGGGTCGCCAGCTTGGCGCGAAGTATCCGGGTCTGCATCTGGCAGGGAAAACCGGGACCACCAACAACAACGTGGATACCTGGTTTGCCGGGATCGACGGCAGCCAGGTGACCATCACCTGGGTGGGCCGCGATAACAACCAGCCAACCAAGCTGTACGGTGCCAGCGGCGCGATGTCGATTTATCAGCGTTATCTGGCCAACCAGACGCCAACACCGCTGGTGTTGACGCCGCCGGAGGATGTGGTGGATATGGGCGTAGACTACGACGGTAACTTCGTTTGTAGCGGCGGGATGCGCACGCTTCCTGTATGGACCACCGATCCGGATTCACTGTGTCAGCAAGGTGAGATGCTGCAGCAGTCGGGTAATCCGTTCGATCAATCTTCTCAGCAGCCGCAGCAACAGCAGCCTCAACAGCAGCAACCGCCGCAGCAAGAGAAGAAGGACGGCGATGGCGTAGCCGGTTGGATTAAAGAGATGTTTGGTAGTAATTAATTCAGTAATAAATTAGACCTAAACACCCGCTATTAGCGGGTGTTTTTATTTCTGGGTAAAATGATTTTTATTTTTTCATGATGTAATTGTATTGATTTAATTTTAATTAAGAACAAATTAAGTAAAATAAATGTTTGTAAAAGATATTGGAAATTAAATAGTTAACTTCTTTTATGGTGTGTGAAAAATCGCAGGCTATAGACAGTCTCTCCGGTGGTTTGATTTAATCCGCGAGTGAACACTATACAAGATTCATTATACGCGATTCATTGTATTGATTTGACGAATGGATTTCAGAAGATCATGTTTTTTTGCATATCTTTATTCTTTTCTCTCCGTGCTCACCCTCAATATTTCTCACCAGTAATTTATTATTGGTAATGGGACTTTGTCATTCAATCGTTCTGATTAAGGGATTCTAATGAATAAAAAGCTTCTTACTGTGCTGATGGCTGGAAGCCTGATTGCCGCTGTAAATACTTCTGCATTTGCAGAAGATACGGGTAAGGTAGAGTTTTCTGGCCGTATTGTTGCCGACACTTGCGTTATTGATGTCGATGGTGCAGGAGCAAATACCGTGGTGACTTTTGCTGATGCTTACCCGGAGAATTTTGGTTCTGATGGGGCAATTGGCCCGACAAAAGATTTCCAGATTTCCTTGGCTAAATGTGACCCTGCCATAGCAAGTTTAAACCTGAGGTTCAGTGGTGACACTACTGACGGCGAGAATTTACGCCTGAAGAACGACCTTAGTGATGCGAGTGCTGCAACAAATGTAGGTATTACCGTAACCAATAATAATGGTGGTAACACTGACGTTGTGTTTGATGACTCCGTTCCGGTATCAACCACTGATGTGGCGAATACTGGCGATGAAGCAACACCTTCTATTTTCAACTATACCGCGAAAGTGATTCAGATTGGTGATGAAAAACCGACTGCAGGTAAATATCACGCCTCCGCGAATTTTACCGTGTTCTATCGTTAAGTATGACAGGCAGCCCATCAGGGCTGCCTGACCAGGGAGTATTGCGGGTGAAATTATATGCGCGAATTTGTTTTGCCATTATTGGGCTTATTGCCATAAATGCACAGGCCAGCATTGTTCTGGGGGGAACTAGAATCATTTACCCGGAGAATAAAAAAGAAGTACAGATATCTATTAAGAATAAAGAAGATGCCAATAAATATCTGATACAAAGCTGGGTAACAAAGACAGATAACACAAAAGCGCCTTTTATTATCACTCCGCCGATTTATAAAATGGACGCTAATGGCCAGGCTCTGCTGCATATCGTCTTTATTGGCGATAAAGGATCTCTACCACAAGACCGTGAATCGATGTTTGTTGCCAACTTTAAATCTGTTTCGGCTATGCCTGATGAATTAAAAGATAAAAATACGCTGCAGTTTGCGATGAAAACACAGCTGAAACTTTTTTGGCGGCCAGTGAGTCTTAAAGAATCGGCCGCTGCCGGTGCGTGGGAAAAATTACGGTTTAGCCGTCAGGGTTCTCAATTAACCGCAAAGAATCCAACGCCATTTCATATTTCGTTATTAGAACTCTCTGTTGGTGGAAAGCGGGTAAAACCTCTCGCAGACAGTTCTGTACCTGAGTCATTGTCAATGACGATTCCTCCCTTTGGGGAACAAATATTTTCAATACCTGCAGCTGCAGTAGGTGATGTGTCATGGGCTGCAGTGAATGACTATGGTGCTGCAACGGTGAAAAAGCGCCAACAACTATAAACGCAATGACGCGTATGGGTAAAAATTAAAGGGACTTTATTATATGCAGCCTTATCCTTTGCGATCTTGCCGACTCTTTTTGCTCAACAGCATTACGCTGGCATTATGCTCATTTTTGCACCCAGCGAGTGCTGAAGATGAATTCAATTTGCATATTCTGGAACTCGGTACACCGTTAGAGAATACGTCAACACTGGAAACCTTTTTGCAAAATAATGGGTTACAGCCAGGGACTTATTTGACTGAAGTGATGTGGGATTATGATCGCATTGATAAGCGAAATATTACTTACGTACTATCACAGGATAAGACGCAATTACTCCCGCAGTTCAGCAAAGGGGATCTCAGAGAGCTGGGGGTGAAGGTCGATAGCCTTCCCGGCTTGAAATCATTGGCTGATACGGCTCCAGTTGGCGACATCGCCCAGTACATATCGGGAGCAAAGTTTGATTTTCAACTCGATAGCCAAACTCTTTTCATGCGGATCCCGCAAATTTATCGCGACCAGCAAGTCGCTGGCGCTATCCCTATTAAAGACTGGGATGATGGCATTCCTGCGGCATGGAGCAGCTATTACATTAGCGGCAACCGCCAGCAAGTAAATGGCGAGAACGATAACTCAAACTGGGCAAGCCTTAATTCCGGTCTAAATCTTGGCGCCTGGCGGCTTCGTAATTCAAGTACTTACAGCAATTCGGATGGCTGGGATGCGATCAGCACCACGCTGGAGCGGGATATTAAATTTCTGCAAAGCCAGCTTGAAATTGGCCAGACATATACCAACGGCGAACTGTTTGACAGCGTACAGATGACAGGGGTGAAGCTGGAAACCGATACCAGCATGTTACCCAATAGCTTACAAGGGTTTGCGCCTGTTGTGCGCGGAATTGCCAATAGCGATGCAAAAGTAACGATTAAGCAAAATGGCTACACGATATATCAGACTTATGTCTCCAGCGGCCCCTTTGAAATCAGAGATCTCAGTCAGGTAACAGCAGGGTCAGATTTACAAGTTACCGTTAAAGAGGCTGATGGAAGCGAGCATTCGTTTATTCAGGCAAGCGCTTCGGTACCCATCTTACAGCGTGAAGGTGCGCTGAAATATAGCCTTGCTGGTGGAAAATACCGCGATAGCGATAACGGCGAGGAACCTGGGTTTGGTCAGGCGACGGTAATCTACGGCATGCCTCATGGCATTACGCTGTATGGCGGAGCGCTCGACGCATCAATTTACCGTGCCGGTCTGGTCGGGGCGGGGGCCGATCTCGGTGAGCTTGGTTCTGTGTCTGTAGATGTTACTGCGGCCAGAACTCAGTTTGACGATGGGCGTGGTAATGCCAATGGTTTATCCTGGCGTGCACAATATTCCAAAGACTTTTCTGCAACAGATACCACGGTGACGCTGGCCAGTTACCGTTATTCCACTTCAGGTTTTTATACCTTCCAGGAAGCACTCGATCAGCGTGATAGAGGCGAAGATGATGGAATTTACAATTACCGTAAAACAAACAATCGTCGTAGCCGTTTACAGTTGAGTATGTCGCAATCATTGGGCTCTGTAGGGTCTGTGTATATCAATGGTTATCAACAAGATTACTGGGATATGAGTGGGCATGAGCGCAGTGCCAGTATGGGATTCAGCTCCAGTTGGCAGGACATCACCTGGTCTGTGAACTATAGCCTGACAAAAACACCAAACAGCGATAATGACCAGCAGGTTGCATTTTCCGTCAATATTCCCTTGTCACGTTGGCTGTCAAACAGTTGGGCGACCTATAACCTAAACAGCGCTAAAAATGGCAATACCGTGCATCAGGTTGGGATTGGCGGGACTGCGCTGGAAGATAACAACTTAAGTTATAACCTGCAGCAAAGCTATACCGATCACGATACTGGATATGGTGCGAGCATGTCGGGGCGTTATCGTGGCTCATACGGTGAAATTGGGGCGAACTATAGCTATGCCAAAGATAGCAAACAGTGGAACTACAGCGCGCAAGGATCCGTCGTCGCACATCCTTATGGTATTACGCTGGGGCAATCTGTCCAGGATGCTTTTGCTATTGTCCATATTGACGAGGGAGCAGATGTTAAAGTCCAGAATATGCAAGGTATTTATACTGACTACTGGGGAAATGCGGTCGTACCATATTTAACTAATTATCGTCGTAATACCGTCACGGTGAACAGCGGGGAACGCGACGATCTGGATATCGAAAAACCGGCCAAAGATGTCGTACCTACGAAAGGGGCAGTTGTCGCAGCTAATTTCTCTGCCCGCCAGGGTATTCGCGCCTTATTAACACTTCACCATGGATCGAGTTTTGTGCCTTTCGGCGCGGTACTGTCAATTGAGGGGGGCTCCTCAATAGTCGGAGATGGTGGCGAAGTTTATCTGACCGGTTTGAAAGGTAATGTACCGTTTAAAGTACAGTGGGGTAGTGCTCCAGAACAACGCTGCGAAGGAAATGCACAGATCCCCGAAGATATCGAGTCCTCTATTTACCAGGCTGCGGTTGAGTGTCGATAGTGTAAAGGGAAAACATAAAATGGACTGTGGGAATATGAATAATTATATGATTTTTAGATTGATTCTATGTTGCGGTCTATTGTTCGCACAGCAATCAGTTCAGGCATCCTGCAAAATTGAGAATGATGCGTCGCCGTCAACCTCTACGTTCAATATGCCGTCGTTTACGGTAAATGCGGACGCCGCTCCAGGTACGATCATTGCAACCCAGGAAGTGACTGGCGATCTTATTAAAGTCGTGGACTGTACAGATAATGGCGATATCTATACAGGCTATACCGTATTCACGAGTAGCGATGCCCGCACGGATAATCCCCTTAGCCGCGTTTATCAAACAAATGTTCCGGGAATAGGTTTTCGGGTCGCCTGGGTTAAAGATAACGCTTCCGCCCTAACAGAAGGATCGGTGGTTACCCCAATGCATCTAGGGACGTCAAAAACAACCCACTTAAGTGACTATAGTATTCAATCACGTGCGAGAGCTGAATTTGTCGTCACTGGCGTTGTGCAGTCAGGAGTTATTGACGTCAACATGCTCAATGCGGACTGGATTTATGATTCGCAGGTTATTGCTCAAATTCGCTTTGCGCCAATAGCGATTAACGTTACTGCTAACACCTGCAATTTAGTTGAAAAAAATATCACAGTGCCGCTTAAGAGAATCATGACTAGCGATATTGTGGACGGTTATTCCGATGTTGTATCTGATGATAGTTTCAAGATTCAGCTGGAACAGTGTGTCGCGGGTATCAAGCTTGATTATAAATTCACCACCGCCGGTTCAACTGGCGTGAGTGGCAATAGCGACATCCTGGAGATCGCCAGTGGTAATGACGCGGCCGAAGGGGTCGGATTACAAATTCTCGACAGCAACAATACTGTGCTGAAATTTGATCAAGATTACAACGCGGTAGCGCAAACAACCGATAGGCAGTCTGTCACTATCCCTTTGAAAGCGAGATATGTACAAACAGGCACTGTAAAAGCGGGAAAGGTTGACTCTGTTGCGACATTTAACGTTTTTTACCGCTAGCCAAAAATAGCCTGTGTATTTGCAGGCTTTTCTTTTCAACATTCCAGCCTAATTTATTAACCCTTTCTTTTCATCTGGTTATTTCTTAACCCCTCAGTTTTAGTAGGGGCGTGTACCGCTTGCGATCGCAACGGTGTTTCGAATATTATGCTCTCGTTATAATAATAATTCTCGTTTACGTTATCATTCACTTTCATCAGAGAAATACCAATGGCGCGTCTTAAAACTGCTCAGCCAAGTTCATCGCTGCGTAAAATCGCAGTAGTGGTAGCCACAGCGGTTAGCGGCATGTCTGTCTATGCACAGGCGGCGGTTGACCCGAAAGAAGAAACCATCACCGTAACTGCTGCACCTGCTCCGCAGGAAAGCGCATGGGGGCCTGCGGCAACCATCGCTGCACGACAGTCTGCTACGGCGACCAAAACCGACACTCCGATTCAAAAAGTTCCTCAGTCTATTTCAGTGGTCACCGCCGAAGAGATGGCGTTGCATCAACCAAAATCGGTCAAAGAGGCGCTCAGCTACACCCCGGGCGTTGCCGTGGGTACGCGTGGCGCGTCCAATACCTATGACTACCTGATTATTCGCGGATTTGCCGCAGACGGCCAAAGTCAGAATAACTATCTGAATGGCCTGAAGATGCAGGGCAACTTCTACAATGATGCGGTTATCGACCCTTATATGCTGGAGCGCGCCGAAGTGATGCGCGGTCCGGTTTCCGTTCTGTACGGAAAGAGCAACCCGGGTGGGTTGTTGAACATGGTCAGCAAGCGCCCGACAACGGAGCCGCTGAAAGAAGTTCAGTTCAAAATGGGCACTGACAGCCTGTTCCAGACCGGTTTTGACTTCAGCGATGCGCTGGATGACGATGGTGTGTACTCATACCGCCTGACCGGCCTGGCGCGTTCCGCGAATGCGCAGCAGCAGGGCGCAGAAGAACAGCGTTATGCTATCGCGCCATCTTTCACATGGCGTCCGGATGATAAGACGAATTTCACCTTCCTCTCCTACTTCCAGAACGAGCCGGAAACCGGTTATTACGGCTGGTTGCCGAAAGAGGGGACCGTGTCTAAGCTGCCAAATGGTTCACGTCTGCCGACCGATTTCAACGAAGGTGCGGACAACAATACCTACTCTCGTAACGAGAAGATGGTGGGCTACAGCTTCGACCACGAATTTAACGACACCTTTACCGTACGTCAGAACCTACGTTATGCCCAAAACAAAGTGTCGCAGAAAAGCGTGTACGGCTATGGCATGTGCTCCGATCCGCTGTATACCAAAGATCCGGCTAACAGCCCTTGCGCCAGCATCCCTCAGTCAGATTGGGATCACACGCTGACTCGTCAGTACGTTGACGATAATGAAAAATTGCAGAATTTCTCTGTTGATACCCAGTTGCAGAGCACATTCGCCACCGGTTCCCTGGATCACACATTGCTGACCGGCGTTGACTATATGCGTAACGATATCAACTCCTGGTTCGGTTGGGCTGGTTCGGTAGCGCCGTCTGATATCTATAATCTTGACCGTAGCGATTTTGACTTTGGCTCGCACCCTGGACCTGGCGCAGCTTATCGCGTTCTGAATAAACAGGAACAAACGGGCCTGTACGCTCAGGATCAGATGCAGTGGGATAAGGTACTGGTCACTCTGGGCGGTCGTTACGACTGGGCTAAGCAGGACTCTCTGAACCGAGTTTCTGGTGTGCTGGACTCCCGTGATGACCGACAGTTCACCTGGCGTGGCGGTGTTAACTATCTGTTCGATAACGGTGTAACCCCGTATTTCAGCTACAGCGAATCGTTTGAACCAAATTCTCAGGTTGGGGAAAGCGGTAATATCTTTGCGCCATCTAAAGGTAAGCAGTACGAAGCGGGCGTGAAGTACGTACCCAGCGATCGTCCGATCGTGTTGACCGGTGCCGTTTACCAGTTGACCAAAACCAACAACCTGATGGCCGACCCGAATGGATCGATCTGGTCAGTTGAAGGCGGCGAAATTCGCTCACGTGGTGTAGAAATTGAAGCGAAAGCGGCGCTGTCAGCCAGCGTTAACGTGGTTGGTTCTTATACCTATACCGATGCGGAATACACCACTGACACCAACTACAAAGGCAATACGCCTGCCCAGGTGCCAAAACATATGGCATCACTGTGGGGGGATTACACCCTCTATGATGGTGCGCTTTCCGGGCTGACGTTGGGTACGGGTGTTCGTTATACTAGTTCCAGTTATGGCGATCCGGCAAACTCCTTCAAAGTGGGAAGCTACACGCTGGTAGATGCGTTAGTGCGTTACGATCTGGCGCGTGTAGGTATGGCTGGCTCCAACGTGGCGCTGCATGTGAACAACCTGTTTGACCGTGAATACGTCGCCAGCTGCTTCAATACTTATGGCTGCTTCTGGGGCGCAGAACGTCAGGTCGTTGCAACTGCAACCTTCCGTTTCTAATTTCTCTTTGGGCACGCTTTGCGTGCCCGTTTTACAAGTTGGCTGCTATGCAGGAAAACAGATCCCATCCCGACACCACTTTTGCGTTGCGTAATGTCTCCTTTCGTGTGCCTGGCCGCACGCTTTTGCATCCTCTCTCATTAACTTTTCCTGTAGGGAAAGTGACTGGTCTTATCGGCCACAACGGTTCCGGTAAATCGACATTATTGAAAATGTTGGGACGTCATCAGCCGCCGTCAGAAGGTGAAATCCTGCTCGACGAACAGCCGCTGGAGAGCTGGAGTAGTAAAGCGTTTGCCCGCAAGGTCGCCTATCTGCCGCAACAGCTGCCGCAGGCAGAAGGGATGACCGTACGCGAACTGGTGGCGATTGGTCGTTATCCGTGGCACGGGGCGCTGGGGCGTTTTGGCGTTGCCGACAGAGAGAAAGTAGAAGAAGCAATTTCGCTGGTAGGTTTAAAGCCGCTGGCGCACCGCCTGGTCGATAGCCTGTCCGGTGGGGAACGCCAACGCGCGTGGATTGCCATGCTGGTGGCACAGGACAGCCGCTGTCTGCTGCTTGATGAACCGACTTCCGCGCTGGATATCGCCCATCAGGTTGACGTGCTGGCGCTGGTGCACCGCTTAAGCCAGCAGCGCGGGCTGACGGTGGTTGCGGTGCTGCATGATATCAATATGGCGGCCCGTTACTGCGATTACCTCGTTGCGCTGCGCTGTGGTGAGATGATTTCTCAAGGAACGCCTGCTGAACTGATGCGCAGTGAAACTCTGGAACAAATTTACGGTATCCCGATGGGCATTTTGCCGCATCCGGCAGGTGCCGCACCCGTGAGTTTTGTCTATTAATGATCGGATTACATCATATTACCCGTCGGCGGCTGCTTACGGCGATGGCGCTGTCGCCTCTGCTGTGGCGGATGAATACGGCGCACGCCGCGGCGGTTGATCCCCAGCGCATTGTAGCGCTGGAATGGCTGCCTGTAGAGCTGCTGCTGGCGCTGGGTATTACGCCGTATGGCATCGCAGATATCCCTAACTACAAGCTGTGGGTCAGTGAGCCTCCTCTGCCGGACTCGGTAATTGACGTCGGGCTACGTACGGAACCCAATCTCGAACTGCTGACCGAAATGAAGCCCTCGTTTCTGCTCTGGTCGGCAGGTTACGGTCCTTCTCCTGAAAAGCTGGCGCGGATTGCACCAGGCCGGGGATTTAACTTTAGCGATGGCAAAAAGCCGCTGGCCGTTGCGCGACAGTCGCTGCAGGAAATGGCGCAATTGTTCAATCTGCAAGCTTCTGCTGAACGCCATTTGACTGAGTACGATCATTTTATCGCCAGCCTGAAACCGCGCTTTATGCAACGCGGCGCGCGTCCCGTGCTCCTGACATCCCTGCTTGATTCGCGGCATATGCTGGTGTTTGGTTCAAACAGCCTGTTCCAGGACGTACTGGACGAATATGGGATCCCTAACGCCTGGCAGGGAGAAACAAACTTCTGGGGCAGCACTGCCGTGAGTATTGACCGTCTGGCTGCTTATAAGGATGTCGATGTGCTGTGCTTTGATCACGGCAATGATAAAGAGATGGCTGCGCTGATGTCTACGCCATTATGGCAGGCAATGCCGTTTGTCCGTGGCGGACGTTTTCAACGTGTGCCTGCCGTTTGGTTCTATGGCGCAACGCTATCGGCCATGCATTTTGCCCGTATTCTGGATAATGCGTTGGGAGGCAAAGCGTGAGCAGGAAACTTGAAATGCCGGATGGCGGTGCGAAAAACGCCTTATCCGACTTACGGTTTGGGCGCTTTGTAGGCCGGATAAGGCGAAGCCGCCATCCGGCGTTGCTGTTGTTGGTGCTGTTTGTTGCTGCCTGCTGGCTGACATGGGTTAACTTCTCCGTTGCACTACCGTGCAGTCAGTGGCAACAGGCTATCTGGTCACCGGATATCGACATCATTGAGCAGATGGTTTTTCACTATAGCCTGCTGCCGAGGCTGGCGATTTCGCTATTGGTCGGCGCTGGGCTGGGCCTGGTCGGCGTGTTGTTTCAGCAGGTGTTGCGTAACCCGCTGGCGGAGCCAACCACGCTGGGCGTTGCGACTGGTGCGCAGTTGGGCATTACGGTTACCACGCTGTGGGCTATTCCTGGTGCGCTGACCACGCAATTTGCGGCGCTGGCGGGAGCATGTGTCGTTGGGGCGCTGGTGTTTGGCGTTGCCTGGGGCAAGCGTCTTTCTCCGGTGACGTTAATCCTTGCCGGGCTGGTGGTCAGCCTGTACTGCGGGGCGATTAACCAGTTGATGGTTATCTTCCATCACGATCAGCTGCAAAGCATGTTTTTATGGAGCAGCGGCACGTTAACGCAAACCGACTGGAGCGGCGTACAGCGTCTGTGGCCGCAGCTGTTGGGCGGTGTGATGCTGACTCTGTTGTTATTACGCCCAATGACGCTGATGGGACTGGATGACGGCGTGGCGCGTAACCTCGGTCTGGCGCTGTCGCTGGCACGTCTGGCGGCGTTATCGCTGGCCATTGTCATCAGCGCCTTACTGGTTAACGCGGTTGGGATTATCGGCTTTATTGGCCTGTTTGCACCGCTGCTGGCGAAAATGCTCGGTGCGCGTCGTTTGCTGGCACGTCTGGTGCTTGCCCCGCTGATTGGTGCGTTGATCCTCTGGCTCTCCGACCAAATCATTTTGTGGCTGACCCGCGTATGGATGGAAGTCTCCACCGGTTCAGTGACCGCGTTGATTGGCGCACCGTTGCTACTGTGGTTGTTGCCGCGCTTGAGGAGTATGAGCGCCCCGGATATGAACGCCAGTAATCGCATCGCCGCTGAGCGTCAGAATGTGCTGATGTTTGCGCTGGCAGGTGGCGTTATCTTGCTGCTAACCCTCGTGGTGGCGCTGTCGTTTGGCCGCGACGCACATGGCTGGACATGGGCCAGCGGCGCGATGCTGGATGAGCTGATGCCCTGGCGCTGGCCTCGCATTCTGGCGGCCCTGATTGCCGGGGTGATGCTGGCGGTAGCGGGCTGTATTATTCAACGTCTGACGGGCAACCCGATGGCCAGCCCGGAAGTGCTGGGCATTAGCTCCGGTGCGGCATTTGGCGTGGTGCTCATGCTGTTTTTGGTCCCCGGAAATGCTTTTGGCTGGCTGCTGCCTGCCGGAAGCCTCGGGGCCGCGGCTACTCTGCTTATCATTATGATTGCCGCCGGGCGCGGTGGTTTTTCACCGCACCGTATGCTGTTGGCCGGTATGGCGCTCAGTACGGCCTTTACTATGCTGCTGATGATGCTGCAGGCCAGCGGCGATCCGCGCATGGCGGGCGTGTTGACCTGGATTTCCGGTTCAACCTATAACGCGAGCGGAGAGCAGGTACTGCGTACCGGGATTGTGATGGTGATTCTGCTGGCGATGACGCCGCTGTGCCGCCGTTGGCTAACAATTTTACCGCTAGGCGGCGATACGGCGCGGGCTGTCGGTATGGCTATCACGCCATCACGCGTGGGGTTACTGCTGCTGGCGGCAGGGCTGACGGCGACAGCCACCATGACTATTGGACCGTTGAGCTTTGTCGGGCTGATGGCTCCGCATATTGCCCGTATGATGGGTTTTCGTCGGGCGATGCCGCATATGCTGATTTCGGCGCTGGCGGGTGGCGTGTTGCTGGTCTTTGCTGACTGGTGCGGCAGGATGGTGCTGTTTCCGTATCAGATCCCGGCGGGATTATTGTCGACGTTTATTGGTGCGCCGTACTTTATCTATCTGCTGAGAAAGCAGAGCCGCTGAGGCTGACCCCTTTCATGTAGGCCGGATAAGACGCTTTGCGTCGACATCCGGCAATAAAAAAGCCGGGTGGCGGCTTCGCCTTACCCGGCCTACATTTCTGCACGTTCTCTTTTTTACAACTTCGCAAACACCCGGCGCGCGGCGTCGATGGTGTTATTGATATCGTCTTCACTGTGCGCCACGGACATAAAGCCCGCTTCGAACGCGGACGGCGCCAGATAAATTCCTTCATCCAGCATCATGTGGAAGAAGCGCTTGAAGCGTTCGACGTCGCATGCCATCACATCCTGATAGCAGGTTACCGTTTCTGCATCGGTGAAGAAAATCCCGAACATCCCGCCCACATGGTTAACCACCAGCGGAATATTCGCTTCTTCGGCAGCTTCCAACAGACCTTCCGCCAGACGCGTCGTCAGTTCGTTCAGCGTTTCATGAATACCCGGTTGGGCCACTTCGGTCAGACAGGCATAACCTGCCGCCATCGCGATCGGGTTACCGGAAAGCGTCCCCGCCTGGTAAACCGGACCGGTCGGCGCCAGTGCGTCCATCACATCACGACGGCCACCGAATGCGCCAACGGGCATTCCGCCACCGATAATTTTACCGAGGCAGGTCAGATCCGGAACAACGCCGTAATAATCCTGTGCTCCGGCCAGCGCTACGCGGAAACCGGTCATCACTTCATCGATGATCAACAGTGCGCCAAACTCATCGCACAGCGCACGCAGGCCCGGCAGGAATTCCGGCAGCGGTGGGATGCAGTTCATGTTGCCGGCAACCGGCTCAACGATGATGCACGCAATCTCCTGCGGATACTGTTCAAATGCCGCACGTACTGAAGCGAGATCGTTGTAGGTGCAGGTCAGAGTGTGTTTCGCGAAATCTGCCGGAACACCTGGGGAGTTCGGCTGGCCCAGCGTTAATGCGCCTGAACCAGCCTTAACCAGCAGGCAGTCGGCATGGCCGTGGTAGCAGCCTTCAAATTTGATGATTTTATCGCGACCGGTGAAACCGCGCGCCAGACGGATTGCGCTCATTGTCGCTTCCGTACCGGAGTTCACCATGCGCACCATGTCCATGGTCGGCACTAATTCGGTGACCAGCGCCGCCATTTTCACTTCCATCTCGGTCGGTGCACCGAAGCTTAAACCGCGCTCCGCAGCTTCAATCACCGCATTACGGATTGCCGGGTGGTTGTGACCCAGTACCATCGGTCCCCAGGAACCGACGTAATCGACATAGGCTTTACCATCGACATCGTACAGATACGCGCCGTCCGCTTTTTCGATAAACAGCGGAGTACCACCCACGCCAGTAAAGGCGCGAACGGGGGAGTTAACGCCGCCTGGGATAAGTTCGCGTGCTGCGCTGTAGAGATTTTCAGACTTACTCATGGATGGGGTCCTGGTTCGTAGAAAAAGTAAATGCCCGCTATTCTAGTTATTCAGAGAAGGTTATGAAAGTTTTACGCATTTGAAACAATGCGATTTGCAGGGGATTTTCGCGAAATGTGCGAGTAGAATGCCGATTCCGTATTTGTATTACCAATTAATGATCATCTGATGAAGACAGACACTCCCTCTTTTGAAGCACAGCAAATTGTGCGTTTACGCCGCAGGGATCAAATTCGTCGTCTCCTGGAACGAGACAAAACGCCGTTGGCGATCCTGTTGATGGCTGCAGTAGTGGGTACTGTGACAGGGCTTGTTGGCGTGGCATTTGAGAAAGCGGTGACTTGGGTGCAGAATCAGCGCATTGGCACGCTGGCTCAGGTTGCGGACCATGACATTCTGCTGTGGCCGCTGGCGTTTATTCTCTCGGCGTTGCTGGCGATGGTCGGCTATTTCCTGGTGCGTAAATTTGCGCCGGAAGCCGGTGGTTCGGGGATCCCAGAGATTGAAGGTGCGCTGGAAGAGCTGCGACCTGTGCGTTGGTGGCGTGTCCTGCCGGTGAAATTTATCGGCGGCATGGGCACGCTGGGTGCTGGCATGGTGCTCGGGCGAGAAGGGCCGACCGTGCAGATTGGCGGCAACATTGGACGCATGGTGCTAGATATTTTCCGTATGCGCAGCGCCGAAGCGCGGCATACCCTGCTGGCTACCGGTGCCGCAGCGGGCTTGTCGGCGGCGTTTAACGCTCCGCTGGCGGGGATCCTGTTCATTATTGAAGAGATGCGTCCACAGTTTCGCTATAACCTCGTGTCGATCAAAGCCGTGTTTACCGGCGTTATTATGTCGAGCATTGTGTTTCGTGTTTTCAACGGTGAAGCCCCGATAATTGAAGTCGGGAAACTGTCTAATGCGCCGGTGAATACGCTGTGGCTGTATCTCGTGCTCGGGCTTATTTTTGGCTGTGTCGGGCCATTGTTCAACACCATGGTGTTGCGCACCCAGGATATGTTCCAGCGCTTTCACGGCGGTGAAATTAAAAAATGGGTGCTGATGGGCGGCGCGATCGGCGGTCTGTGCGGGATCCTGGGATTAATTCAACCTGAAGCGGCAGGCGGTGGCTTTAACCTGATCCCGATTGCCGCAGCAGGCAATTTTAGCGTCGGTCTACTGCTGTTTATATTTATCACCCGGGTCGTCACCACGCTGCTGTGCTTCTCATCCGGTGCGCCCGGTGGGATCTTTGCCCCGATGCTGGCGTTGGGGACGTTGCTTGGTACGGCGTTCGGTATGGCTGCGGCAGCCTCTTTTCCGCAGTATCACCTGGAGGCCGGAACCTTTGCCATTGCCGGAATGGGGGCTTTGTTGGCTGCTTCGGTGCGTGCGCCGCTAACAGGTATTGTACTGGTGCTGGAGATGACCGATAACTATCAGCTCATTTTGCCAATGATTATTACCTGTCTTGGCGCAACACTATTAGCCCAATTTATGGGCGGAAAGCCGCTATACTCGACTATCCTCGCTCGTACGCTGGCAAAACAGGAAGCGGAGCAGGCGGCAAAAAGCCAGGGTACTGCCGCTGGCGAGAATACTTGAACGAAATACCAGGGTATTAGATAATGGCCCAAAATATTGGGTTGAAATTTACCCAATTGCCGATGTCGTTTGGAGCAAAATATGAGTGATGACGTAGCGCTGCCACTGCAATTTACTGAAGCAGCAGCCAATAAAGTTAAAAGCCTGATCGCTGACGAAGATAACCCGAATCTGAAATTACGCGTGTATATCACTGGCGGTGGTTGCAGCGGTTTCCAGTACGGTTTCACCTTTGATGATCAGATCAATGAAGGTGATATGACCATCGAGAAACAAGGTGTTGGTCTGGTCGTTGATCCGATGAGTCTGCAATATCTGGTGGGCGGCGCGGTTGACTATACCGAAGGTCTGGAAGGTTCCCGCTTCGTTGTGACTAACCCGAATGCGAAAAGCACCTGCGGGTGTGGTTCTTCTTTCAGCATCTGATTGCTGTCTGTAATACTGATGGTCTGATGTTGTAGGCCCGGTAAGCGTAGCGCCACCGGGCAATGTGCCGGATAGCGGCGTAAACGCCTTATCCGGCCTACATGTTCTGTATCGTCATATCAACGCCCGTTATCATCCAGCGCAAACGTCGGCAATTTCAGATGCCAGCGAATGGCGGCAAGCCGAATCAGCAGCGTGACAATCATCCCCATCATACTGGCGTTTTCCAGTGAAACATCAAAGGTATAAAACGCTGTCGCATGCACGATCCCGCCGATAATACAGGCTGTGGCGTAGATCTCGGTGCGCAAAATCATCGGGACTTCACGAGCTAACACATCACGAATGATCCCACCACCAACGCCGGTAATCACCCCCATACAAATCGCCACCAGAGGCCCTGTTCCTGCGAGAAATGCCTTGTTGACCCCAATACCCACGAACACAGCCAGACCAACGGCATCCAGCACCGGAAGGATCCATTTCGGTATGCGTCTTGGTTGACGTACCAACAGGATCGTCAGCATGCTGGTGATCATCGCCACCACCAGATCGGTCGGATCCTTAACCCAAAAAACCGGTCCATTATCCAGCGCCATATCGCGGATCGTTCCACCACCAACGGCGGTAACCACGCCGAGTACCAGGACGCCAAACGGATCCATACGTAATTTTCCGGCCAGTAATACGCCAGAGATTGCAAATACCGCGGTGCCGACAATATCAAGCCAATAGACGAGCATTTTTAAATCCTCACAACAGACCTGGTGGGGGCAGGCGCTAATTTATCTGTGAAAGCGCATTACAGAGTTGTTTTGCGGCGAGGATAATACGCGGGCTCGCGCGTTCGAACCAGTCACTATTAAGTGTAATAATGGGTATTTTTAGCTGGTTTCCCCAGTATTGCTCAATTTTCAGAGTTTCGCCCGGACCGCCTGTGGCAACAATAGCCTGGGGGGCTCGTGCCAGGACCTGCTCACGGCTAACCTGCGGCCAGGGAACCCGACTACCGGCAAAGATGTTTTCTCCGCCGCAGACCTCAAGAACTTCGTGCTGAATAGAACCTTTTCCACTGGTAAACAGAGGATTGGCACCAAACTGGAGAAACACGCGTTTTTTCGGTTTGTTGGCATACTGAGATTTAAGTAAAGCATAGTCATCAAGCATGGTTTGCGCCGCCTGTTTAGCTTGTTCAGGCCTGGGGCTCCATGCTGCTAATTGGCGTAGCGCATCGGCAACCTGCTCAATGGTAACGGCATCCACCCAGATGACCTTAATACCCAGAGAGGTCAGTTGATTCACCTGCCGCTCAGCATTTCCCCCGCGCCAGGCGACGACCAAATCAGGTTTCAGCGCCACAATACGTTCAAGATTCATCCCTTGCCAGGTTGAGACTTCCTCAATATTTTTGGCTTCTGGCGGGTAGTTAGAATAGCTGCTGACGCCAACGGGGGTAATGCCAGCGGCAAAAGCGAGTTCAGTATTGGCAGGAGAAAGCGTCACAACACGCGGCGCGGCGTAAAGGAACGCCGGGAGAGTGAAAAGCAGGGCGACCAGCGCCCTGGAGAGTAATTTAGCCATGCGCCAGTTTCTGTACCAGCGTTTCAACCATCAGGCTTGACTGCTTCGCGGCAACCACCAGGAATTCGTCAAAGCTGAGATGGGACTGCTGATCGGCAACGTCAGAGATGGCGCGAACCACGACGAACGGTACGTTAAAGTTATGGCAAACGTGCGCAATAGCGGTGGCTTCCATCTCAACGGCAATCGCCTGTGGGAAGTTGTGCTTAATTTTAGCCAGCCCTACGGATCCATTAATGAAGGCATCGCCGCTGACGATAAGCCCACGAACGGCATGCAGATTCAGTTCGGCGATGCAGGATTCTGCTGCGGCAACCAGCGCAGGATCGGCTTTAAAACCCGCCGGGCAGCCCGGTAGCTGACCAAATTCATAGCCAAAGGCAGTGACGTCGGCGTCGTGATAGCGCGCTTCGTCAGAAACTACGATATCCCCGACTTTCAGCGTAGAGGCCAGGCCACCCGCAGAACCGGTATTAATGATGGCGTCCGGCTTGCAGCGTTCAAGCAGCAGCGTAGCGCCCAGTGCCGCAGCCACTTTACCGATACCCGATTTCAGCAGCGCAACCTCTGTACCGTTCAGTTGGCCGGTGTAAATTTCACAACCGCCGAGCGCGATGGTCTGACGGTTTTCGATTTTGTCACGCAGCAGCGTAACTTCTTCTTCCATTGCACCAATGATGCCGATTTTCATAGATTTACTCGCGATAAGCCAGATTTGAGGGCATAGTCTATCATGCGCTTAAGGGGTAGCGCATTTCTCAGGCGGGAGAGGACATGGCACAGATCGATTTCCGAAAAAAAATAAACTGGCATCGTCGTTACCGTTCGCCGCAGGGCGTGAAGACTGAGCATGAGATCCTGCGTATTTTCGAAAGCGATCGCGGACGTATTATCAATTCACCGGCCATTCGCCGACTGCAACAAAAAACGCAGGTCTTTCCGCTGGAGCGTAATGCGGCAGTACGCACGCGCTTGACGCACTCGATGGAAGTTCAGCAGGTTGGGCGCTATATCGCGAAAGAGATCCTCAGCCGACTGAAAGAACTAAAGCTGCTTGAGCTGTATGGCCTGGATGAACTGACAGGGCCATTTGAGAGTATTGTCGAAATGTCCTGCCTGATGCATGACATTGGTAATCCGCCGTTTGGCCATTTTGGGGAGGCGGCAATTAATGACTGGTTTCGCCAGCGACTGTATCCCGCAGACGCAGAAAGTCAGCCCCTAAGTGATGACCGTTGCCAGGTGACGGCATTACGATTGCGTGAAGGCGAAGAGTCGCTGAATGATATTCGCCGCAAGGTGCGCCAGGACCTGTGCCATTTTGAAGGCAATGCGCAGGGTATTCGCCTTGTGCATACGTTGATGCGTATGAACCTTACCTGGGCGCAGGTTGGCGGTATTTTAAAATATACCCGTCCGGCGTGGTGGCGCGGCAGTGCACCCGAGACACACAACTATTTAATGAAGAAGCCGGGTTATTACCTTTCTGAAGAACCGTATATTGAGCGGTTGCGTAAAGAATTATCATTAGCGCCTTACAGTCGCTTTCCATTAACCTGGATTATGGAAGCTGCCGATGATATCTCTTATTGCGTGGCGGATCTGGAAGATGCCGTTGAGAAAAGAATCTTTAGCGTCGAGCAACTTTATCACCACCTGCATGAGGCGTGGGGGCAGCATGAAAAAGGTTCCCTGTTTAGCCAGGTTGTTGAAAACGCCTGGGAGAAGTCACGTTCAAATACATTAAGCCGGAGTACCGAAGATCAGTTCTTTATGTATTTACGCGTCAATACGCTGAATAAACTGGTGCCATATGCGGCCCAGCGGTTTATTGATAATTTGCCGCAGATTTATGAAGGCAGCTTTAATCATGCGCTGCTAGAAGATGCCAGTAGCTTCAGCCAGCTACTGGGTGTTTATAAAAATGTGGCGGTAAAACATGTGTTTAGCCATCCGGATGTTGAACAACTGGAACTACAGGGCTATCGGGTGATCAGCGGGTTGCTGGAGATCTATCAGCCGTTATTAAAAATGTCTCAGTCAGATTTTTCTGAACTGGTCGACAATGAAAGAGTAAAACGTTTTCCTATCGAGTCCCGTTTATTTCAGAAGTTGTCTACCCGCCATCGTCTTGCGTATGTTGAGGCGGTTAGTAAAATATCGACGGGGTGCGCCGAGTATTCGGTTCTGGAATATTATTATCGCTGCCGGCTGATTCAGGATTATATCAGCGGAATGACAGATTTGTATGCCTGGGATGAATATCGTCGCTTGATGGCCGTAGAACAATAAATACTCATTTGTAAAGACGGACAATAAAATTTTACTTTTTCCTTAAACTTAATTCTGGAACTTAGCGCTATAAAACGACTCTGACGTATACAGCAATTTTGCGTTACCTGTTAATCGAGAACGAAACACATGAAAAAAACCACATTAGCAATGAGTGCACTGGCTCTGAGTTTAGGTTTGGCGTTGTCCCCCCTGTCTGCTACAGCGGCTGAGACGTCGTCTTCAGCAATGACCGCCCAACAGATGCCAAGCCTGGCCCCGATGCTCGAAAAAGTGATGCCATCGGTGGTAAGTATTAACGTCGAGGGGAGCACGACGGTAAATACGCCGCGCATGCCGCGTAATTTCCAGCAGTTCTTCGGTGATAATTCACCGTTCTGCCAGGACGGTTCTCCGTTCCAGAGTTCTCCGTTCTGCCAGGGCGGCGCACCGGGCGCTGACAATGGCGGCGGCCAGCAGCAGAAATTTATGGCACTCGGTTCCGGCGTAATTATTGATGCCGCGAAAGGGTATGTCGTGACCAATAACCACGTGGTAGATAACGCCACGGTGATTAAAGTTCAGTTGAGCGATGGTCGTAAATTTGACGCGAAGATCGTGGGTAAAGATCCGCGCTCCGATATCGCGCTGATCCAAATTCAGGATCCGAAAAACCTGACGGCGATTAAGCTGGCAGATTCCGATGCGCTGCGCGTGGGTGATTACACCGTGGCAATTGGTAACCCGTTTGGCCTCGGTGAAACGGTGACTTCCGGTATCGTTTCTGCACTGGGCCGTAGCGGCCTGAATGCGGAAAACTACGAGAACTTCATCCAGACGGATGCTGCGATCAACCGGGGTAACTCCGGTGGTGCGCTGGTCAACCTGAACGGTGAGCTGATCGGTATTAACACCGCGATCCTCGCGCCGGACGGCGGTAACATCGGTATCGGTTTTGCGATCCCAAGCAACATGGTGAAAAACCTGACCTCGCAGATGGTTGAGTTTGGCCAGGTTAAACGCGGTGAGCTGGGCATTATGGGTACCGAGCTGAGCTCTGAGCTGGCGAAAGCGATGAAAGTTGACGCTCAGCGTGGCGCATTCGTCAGCCAGGTGATGCCGAACTCTTCCGCAGCGAAAGCGGGGATTAAAGCCGGGGATGTGATTACCTCCCTGAACGGCAAACCTATCAGCAGCTTTGCCGCCCTGCGTGCGCAGGTCGGTACGATGCCGGTTGGCAGCAAAATCACCCTGGGTCTGCTGCGTGACGGTAAGCCGGTCACCGTGAACCTGGAATTGCAGCAGAGCAGCCAGACTCAGGTTGACTCCAGCTCTATCTTTAAAGGCATCGAAGGTGCCGATATGAGCAACAAAGGCCAGGACAAAGGTGTCGTGGTAAGCGACGTGAAACCGAATTCTCCGGCTGCACAGATTGGCCTGAAGAAAGGGGATGTGATTATCGGCGCGAACCAGCAGCCGGTGAAAAACATCGCTGAACTGCGCAAAATCCTCGACAGCAAACCGGCTGTACTGGCGCTGAACATTCAGCGCGGTGACAGCTCCATCTATCTGTTGATGCAGTAATCTCCCTCAACCCCTTCCTGCACAGGAAGGGGTTTCTTTTTGTGATACTTCCCACAACTCCATACTTCTCCCTTTCGCTTTGTGCATTTGCACAATGTCGCCGCTTATTATCTTCCCTATGCTTGAGCTCTGCTCACAGGAGGGGTTTATGGCTGGTTGGCATCTTGATACCAAAATGGCGCAGGATATCGTGGCGCGTACCATGCGCATCATTGATACCAATATCAACGTAATGGATGCCCGTGGGCGGATAATCGGCAGCGGCGATCGCGAACGTATTGGTGAATTGCACGAAGGCGCGCTGCTGGTGCTTTCGCAGGGTCGGGTGGTCGATATCGACGATGCGGTGGCACGTCACTTGCACGGTGTACGACAGGGGATAAACCTGCCTCTACGTCTGGAAGGCGAAATCGTTGGCGTTATCGGCCTTACCGGCGAGCCGGAGCATCTGCGCAAATACGGCGAGTTAGTGTGTATGACCGCCGAAATGATGCTGGAACAGTCGCGCTTGATGCATCTGTTAGCGCAGGATAGCCGTCTGCGTGAAGAGCTGGTGATGAACCTGATTCAGGCGGAAGAGAATACGCCAGCGCTGATGGAATGGGCCCAGCGTTTAGGCATTGATTTGAACCAGCCACGCGTGGTGGCGGTGTTGGAGGTCGATAGTGGCCAGCTTGGCGTTGACAGTGCGATGGCGGAGTTACAGCAATTGCAGAATGCGTTGACCACGCCCGAACGTAATAATCTGATTGCGATTGTCTCTCTGACCGAGATGGTGGTGCTGAAACCGGCGCTCAATCAGTTTGGCCGCTGGGACGCTGAAGATCATCGTAAGCGCGTTGAGCAGCTTATTGCCCGTATGAAAGAGAACGGACAGCTGCGTTTTCGCGTATCGCTGGGCAACTATTTTACCGGGCCCGGTAGCATTGCCCGTTCGTATCGTACGGCGCGCACTACCATGATGGTCGGTAAACAGCGGATGCCGGAAAGCCGTAGCTATTTCTATCAGGATTTGATGCTGCCAGTACTGCTGGACAGCCTGCGCGGCGGCTGGCAGGCCAATGAGCTGGCGCGTCCGTTGGTGAGGCTGAAAGCGATGGATAACAATGGGTTGCTGCGTCGGACATTGGCGGCATGGTTTCGTCATAACGTCCAGCCGCTGGCCACCTCAAAGGCACTGTTTATTCACCGCAATACGCTGGAATATCGCCTGAATCGTATTTCAGAACTGACCGGGCTGGATCTGGGGAATTTTGACGACCGACTGCTGCTGTATGTGGCGTTACAATTGGATGAACAGCATTGATTAATTGCCTGATGGCACTACGCTTATCAGGCAAAATGCCGGGTGGCGGCTTCGCCTTACCCGGCCTACGAATACATTCACGTGCGGTTATTTACGCGTCAGTTTTTCCAGATCGGCTTCAATTTCGCTGATCTTGTTGGTCACGACGCTTTCGAGATGGCGTAAATCATCAAGGATCTTGCGTTTAAGATCGACTTCGCTGCGATCGCGCTGGCAGATCTGATCCAGTTCATCGATCACATAGCGCAGGTTGGGACTGATCTCCTGCACTTCTTTGTAACCCTGGCCGATGCCATCAGCTACCACCGTTTTGCGCTGACGGGGATATTTGAACTTCACGCTCTTGGCAAAAAACTCGCCTTTATCCTTTTGGAAATAGATTTTCAGGATATCGTTGTTGGCTTCTTGCCGCAGGCTGTAACGATCGATTTCTTCAGGATTAGTAATGCCCAGACTTTTCAGATTGTCATACATAGCGGTACCCTTAAGCTCACTATAACCATTGAATAATTAACGAAAAGCCTTGTTTATGCCACTCGCAGATGTAAAAAAAGCGGGCTAAGCCCGCTTTTTCAAATCGCTGTTAGTCGATAGTGCGCAACAGTTCGTTGATTCCCACTTTGCCACGCGTTTTGGCATCGACTTTCTTCACAATCACCGCGCAGTACAGGCTGTATTTACCATCTTTCGACGGCAGGTTGCCGGAGACGACCACGGAGCCTGCCGGAACGCGACCGTAATGCACTTCGCCAGTTTCGCGATCGTAAATACGGGTGCTCTGACCGATGTACACGCCCATGGAGATAACAGAACCTTCTTCGACGATCACGCCTTCAACCACTTCAGAGCGTGCGCCGATGAAGCAGTTGTCTTCGATGATGGTTGGGTTAGCCTGCAACGGCTCCAGTACGCCGCCGATGCCAACGCCGCCGGACAGGTGTACGTTTTTACCGATTTGCGCACAGGAACCGACTGTCGCCCAGGTATCAACCATCGTACCTTCATCAACATAAGCGCCGATGTTTACGTAAGATGGCATCAGCACGGTGTTACGGGCGATAAACGCACCCTGACGCACGGCCGCAGGCGGAACCACGCGGAAACCTTCCTTCTGGAAGCGCGCTTCGTCGTAGTTGGCGAATTTCATCGGTACTTTATCGAAGTAACGGCTTTCCGCACCTTCGATGACCTGATTATCGTTAATACGGAAAGAGAGCAGGACCGCCTTTTTCAGCCACTGATGTGTGACCCACTGACCCTCAATCTTCTCTGCGACGCGCAGTGCACCGGAATCCAGTAAAGAAATAACCTGATTCACCGCTTCGCGGGTTACGGTATCTACATTTGCCGGAGTAATGTCGGCACGGCGCTCGAAAGCGGACTCAATAACGTTCTGTAACTGCTGCATTGTTAAACTCTTTCCATAATAAATAAAAACATCACCCTTTATCGTTTGGATTGAGGGCCTCTGTCAACCGTTGATGCACTTCCTGCTGCAGCTCATTATTAAGGGCGCGCCGGTCGGCGGTGGCGATTATGAATAAATCTTCTACTCGCTCGCCAATGGTTGTAATTCGGGCGCCATGCAGCGAAATTCCCAGATCGGCAAAAATCTGCCCGACCCGTGCCAGCAGGCCGGGCTGGTCGAGAGCGATAAGCTCCAGGAATGATTTTCGGTCGGTATGGGTCGGCAAAAAGGTAACTTCAGTATCGACGGTAAAGTGGCGTAATTTTGCCGGTTGGCGACGCGGTTGCGGTGGCTGCCAACTGCGCTGCGTGATGGCCTGTTCCAGTCCAAAACGGATCGCTTCATGTCGGTCTGAAGACAGCGGGCTGCCGTCCGGTTCCAGTACGATGAACGTATCCATCGCCATCCCATCGCGGGTAGTGAAAATCTGCGCATCGTGGACGCTAAGATTACGCCTGTCCAGTTCAGCGCAGACGGCGGCAAACAGGTAAGGGCGGTCAGGGCTCCAGATGAAAATTTCTGTCCCGCCGCGCGTGGCCTGTGGGCTGAGCAGGATCAGCGGCTTGCTGAGATCGTGTTGCAACAGATGGCGCGCATGCCAGGCCAGCTGATTTGGGCTGTGACGCACGAAGTAGTTGGCGCGACAGCGTGACCAGATGTGGTGCAACGCTTCTTCATCAATGTTGTCCATTCGCAGTAGCGCCAGCGCCTGAAGTTGATGATGGCGTACACGCTCACGCATATCCGGCGTATTTTGCATGCCACGACGGAGTTGTTTTTCCGTCGCGAAGTACAGCTCGCGCAGCAGGCTTTGCTTCCAGCTATTCCACAGCGTTTCGTTGGTGGCGCAAATATCCGCGACGGTCAGACACACCAAAAAGCGCAGACGGTGTTCCGTTTGTACCTCTTCGGCGAATTGCTTGATCACTTCGGGATCCTGAATATCGCGGCGCTGAGCGGTCACCGACATCAGCAAATGCTGGCGCACCAGCCACACGATCAGCTGCGTTTCGCGGGAATTCAGGCCGTGCAGTTCGGCGAACTTGAGCACATCCTGAGCGCCGAGTACCGAGTGATCGCCGCCGCGACCTTTGGCGATATCGTGGAACAGCGCGGCAATCAGAATCAACTCCGGCTGTCGCAGACGCGGCCATAGATCCACACACAGCGGATGGCGCTGACGGGTCTCTTCGTTAGCAAAACTTTCCAGCTTGAGCATTACGCGGATGGTGTGTTCATCCACCGTATAGGCATGAAACAGGTCAAACTGCATTTGGCCGACAATATGCGACCATTGCGGCATATAGGCCCACAACACGCTGTGGCGATGCATCGGCAGCAGACCGCGGCTCACCGCGCCCGGATGGCGTAACATACTGAGAAACAGCGATCGCGCTTCCGGGATGTAGCACAGCGGCTGCGTTAAATGACGGCGGGCATGACGCAGATGGCGCAGCGTGGTGGAGTAAATTCCGCTGATCGCGCTGTTACGCACCATGATGTAAAACATCCGCAGTATCGCTTCGGGTTTGCGGATAAACAGGTCGTCGTTGCGCAGATCGATCAACGTGCCGCGCAGTTGAAAGTCGTCATCAATCGGGCGCGGTTTTTCGTCGGCGGGCATGGCGAGGATCGCCTCGTCGAACAGTTGCAACAGCATGTGATTCAGTTCGCTGACCCGTCGGGTGACGCGGAAATAGTCTTTCATCATCCGCTCGATAGGCTCGTTGCCTTCGCCGCCGTAGTTTAGCCTTTGCGCCACGCTGAGCTGGCGGTCAAACAGCAGGCGGTTGTCGTAACGACTAACGACCAGATGCAGGGCGAAGCGAATCCGCCACAGGATATGCAAACATTCATTTAGCTCGGCGCGTTCAGCCAGCGTCAAAAAGCCGAAGCCGACCATTTCGTCCAGTGAGGTGGCGCCAAAATGGCGACGCGCCACCCATTGCAGGGTATGGATATCGCGCAGGCCGCCGGGACTGCTTTTGATGTCCGGCTCCAGGTTGTAGCTGGTGCCGTGATAGCGCTGGTGGCGCTGATTCTGCTCTTCCACTTTAGCGGCGTAAAACTTGTCGGAAGGCCAGAAACCTTCGCTAAAAATATGCTTTTGCAGCTCCAGAAACAGCGCCACATCGCCGATCAGCAAGCGTGTTTCAATTAGGTTGGTGGCGACGGTTAAATCTGACAATCCTTCCAGCAGACACTCTTCCAGCGTACGCACGCTATGCCCAACCTCCAGCCTCACGTCCCATAGCAGCGTTAACAGCTCACCGACTTTCTCGGCCTGCGCATCAGGCAGCTTTTTACGACTCAGGATCAGCAGGTCAATATCGGAAAGCGGGTGCAATTCGCCTCGTCCGTAGCCACCAACGGCAACCAGCGCCAGATCGGCTATTTGCCCGAACCCAGCTTCTATCCACAAACGCTGTAGCAGTTGGTCAATAAATTCGGTGCGGGCCTCAATGAGCTGTTCTGCGGAAATTCCACTGTCAAACGCTTCGCCTAACCAGTTCTGGAAGGTGTCGATATGCGCTTTAATGCCGGAGCAGTTAAGATCTTGCTGTGGCCATGTCCCTGGGTTTTGCGGTTGGCCAGGCAGGGTGGGGAGGGCAGTATTTGCGTGCTGTTCAGGAAGAGTATTCATTATGCGCCACCCATTAAAAAGCCGGATGATGGCGTGAACGCCTTATCCGGCCTACTAAGTAGTACAATTTGTAGGCCTGATAAGATGCGAATGCATCGCCATCAGGCAAAACATTATTCGCCGTGTGTGATGATCGCCGGGATGGTGTCATCCTTGCGTAACGTCAGAATTTCACAGCCGTTTTCCGTCACTACAATAGTATGCTCGTACTGTGCAGACAAGCTCCGGTCTTTGGTTTTCACCGTCCAGCCGTCTTTCATGGTGCGGATGCGGTAATCACCGGCATTCAGCATCGGTTCTATGGTGAACGTCATGCCCGGCTGCAGTACCACACCACCGTCGTCTGCATCGTAGTGCAGAACCTGTGGCTCTTCATGGAAGCCGCGACCGATACCGTGACCGCAGTATTCACGAACAACAGAGAAACCTTCGCCTTCCGCGTATTTCTGAATTGCAGCGCCCAGCGTGCGCAGGCGAATGCCCGGTTTTACCATCCGCAGCGCCAGGTACAGGCTTTCCTGCGTGACGCGGCACAGACGCTCGCCCAGAATAGTAGGTTTGCCGACGATAAACATCTTGGAGGTATCGCCGTGGTACTCGTCTTTAATCACGGTGACGTCGATGTTGACGATGTCGCCGTCTTTCAGAAGTTTGGCGTCGTCCGGGATCCCGTGGCACACGACTTCATTAATAGAGATACATACGGATTTCGGATAGCCGTGATAGCCCAGGCAGGCGGAAATAGCCTGCTGCTCATTCACGATGTAGTCATTACAGAGGCGATCCAGCTCGCCGGTGCTGACGCCCGGTTTAACAAACGGCGCGATCATTTCCAGTACATCAGCGGCCAGGCGGCCAGCGACGCGCATTTTTTCGATTTCTTCAGGGGTCTTGATTGAGATAGCCATAAATTCTGTCCATCAGTGCCGATGATATCGGCAATAATTGTTTAAGTGCTGCCAATGGTATCAGTCTGGGGTGTACCCTGCCAAATTGAGAATCATTCTGAACTTCGCCTTTCGTGCCACAGATGCGTTGGCTACATTTTTTCACCCCAGTCACTTACTGGTTGTAAGCTCCCGGGGATTCAAAAATTTGCCGCCTTCCTGTAACACGAAATTCATCGTTCATTCAGCACAGACCGCCAACAATTATTGGTGTCGGTGGCGTATTTGTGGTATAAAGCGCGCCGGACTTCCGATCCATTCGAAGACTACACACGATGGACGGGAGCGACAAATCTCACTTTGTGTAACAACACACACGTATCGGCACATATTCCGGGGTGCCCTTTGGGGTCGGTAATATGGGATGCGTGGAGGCTTAACCCCAACTTTTATATATAGAGGTTTTAATCATGGCAACTGTTTCCATGCGCGACATGCTCAAGGCTGGTGTTCACTTCGGTCACCAGACCCGTTACTGGAACCCGAAAATGAAGCCGTTCATCTTCGGTGCGCGTAACAAAGTTCACATCATCAACCTTGAGAAAACTGTACCGATGTTCAACGAAGCTCTGGCTGAACTGAACAAGATCTCTGCTCGTAAAGGTAAAATCCTTTTCGTTGGTACTAAACGCGCTGCAAGCGAAGCGGTGAAAGAAGCTGCTAACAGCTGCGACCAGTTCTTCGTGAACCATCGCTGGCTGGGCGGTATGCTGACTAACTGGAAAACCGTTCGTCAGTCCATCAAACGTCTGAAAGATCTGGAAACTCAGTCTCAGGACGGTACTTTCGAAAAGCTGACCAAGAAAGAAGCGCTGATGCGTACTCGTGAGCTTGAGAAACTGGAAAACAGCCTGGGCGGTATCAAAGACATGGGCGGTCTGCCGGACGCTCTGTTCGTAATCGATGCTGACCACGAGCACATTGCTATCAAAGAAGCAAACAACCTGGGTATCCCAGTATTTGCTATCGTTGATACCAACTCTGATCCGGACGGTGTTGACTTCGTTATCCCGGGTAACGACGACGCAATCCGTGCTGTGACCCTGTACCTGGGCGCTGTAGCTACTACCGTTCGTGAAGGCCGTTCTCAGGATCTGGCTTCCCAGGCGGAAGAAAGCTTCGTAGAAGCTGAATAATAAGGCACGCTCGTTAGAGCCCTTATAGACCAGGTAGTATCACGTTTGGTTAGGGGGCCTGTATATGGCCCCCTTTTTCACTTTTAAATCTGTGCGGTTTCATGCCGGGCAGATCAAATCTTCCGAGGATTTTAGAATGGCTGAAATTACCGCATCCCTGGTAAAAGAGCTGCGTGAGCGTACTGGCGCAGGCATGATGGATTGCAAAAAAGCACTGACTGAAGCTAATGGCGACATCGAGCTGGCAATCGAAAACATGCGTAAGTCCGGTGCAATCAAAGCGGCGAAAAAAGCAGGCAACGTTGCTGCTGACGGCGTAATCAAAACCAAAATCGACGGCAACATCGCTTTCATTCTGGAAGTTAACTGCCAGACTGACTTCGTTGCTAAAGATGCTGGTTTCCAGGCATTTGCTGACAAAGTACTGGACGCTGCCGTTGCTGGCAAAATCACTGACGTTGAAGTTCTGAAAGCACAGTTCGAAGAAGAACGTGTTGCTCTGGTTGCTAAAATCGGTGAGAACATCAACATCCGTCGCGTTGCTTCCCTGGAAGGCGAAGTTCTGGGTAACTACCAGCACGGTGCTCGTATCGGTGTTCTGGTTGCTGCAACTGGCGCTGACGAAGAACTGGTTAAACAGCTGGCAATGCACGTTGCTGCAAGCAAACCAGAATTCGTTAAGCCGGAAGACGTTTCCGCTGAAGTGGTAGAAAAAGAATACCAGGTTCAGCTGGACATCGCTATGCAGTCTGGCAAGCCGAAAGAAATCGCAGAGAAAATGGTTGAAGGCCGCATGAAGAAATTCACCGGCGAAGTTTCTCTGACCGGTCAGCCTTTCGTCATGGAACCGAGCAAATCTGTTGGTCAGCTGCTGAAAGAGCATAACGCTGACGTAACTGGTTTCATCCGCTTTGAAGTGGGTGAAGGCATCGAGAAAGTTGAGACTGACTTTGCAGCAGAAGTTGCTGCGATGTCCAAGCAGTCTTAATTTTTAAAGGAGCCGCCTGAGGGCGGCTTCTTTTTGTGTCTGGCTTGTAAATTCAGCGAACCGCTATAGTGGTCATGCTGAAAAGCGACATACAATGTCGCCGGAATTAACTCATCTCATTCGTTGACAGTCTCAGGAAAGAAACATGGCTACCAATGCAAAACCCGTCTACAAACGTATTCTGCTTAAGTTAAGTGGCGAAGCTCTGCAAGGTTCAGAAGGCTTCGGTATTGATGCAAGCATCCTCGACCGCATGGCTCAGGAAATCAAAGAGCTGGTTGAGCTGGGTATTCAGGTTGGCGTAGTGATTGGTGGTGGTAACCTGTTCCGTGGCGCTGGTCTGGCGAAAGCGGGGATGAACCGCGTTGTGGGCGACCACATGGGCATGTTAGCCACCGTAATGAACGGTCTGGCGATGCGCGATGCGCTTCACCGCGCCTATGTGAACGCTCGCTTGATGTCCGCAATTCCTCTGAACGGCGTGTGTGATAACTACAGCTGGGCCGAAGCTATCAGCCTGCTGCGTAACAACCGCGTTGTTATTTTGTCTGCGGGTACCGGCAATCCGTTCTTCACCACCGATTCTGCAGCCTGCCTGCGCGGTATTGAAATTGAAGCGGATGTGGTTCTGAAAGCCACCAAAGTCGATGGCGTATTTACTGCCGACCCGGCTAAAGATCCAACGGCGACTATGTACGAACAGTTGACCTACACTGAAGTACTGGATAAAGAGCTGAAAGTAATGGATCTTGCCGCGTTCACGCTGGCTCGTGACCACAAATTACCGATTCGTGTCTTTAACATGAACAAACCAGGTGCACTGCGCCGTGTTGTTATGGGTGAAAAAGAAGGCACGTTAATCACGGAATAATTCCCGTTGCGGCTAAATGCAGGTAATATTCCGCTTTAATGTCGCGGGATACGTCCCTCAAAATTAATCAAGACTATACTTGTCACATCTTGCGTGGCGGGTATGGTCTGACTGAAACAAGCTTTCAAGGATTCGTAACGTGATCAACGATATCAGAAAAGATGCTGAAGTACGCATGGACAAATGCGTCGAAGCGTTCAAAAACCAAATCAGCAAAATTCGCACGGGTCGTGCTTCTCCTAGCCTGCTGGATGGTATTGTCGTGGAATATTACGGCACGCCGACTCCGCTGCGCCAGCTGGCAAGCGTAACGGTTGAAGATTCCCGTACCCTGAAAATCAACGTATTTGACCGTTCTATGGGTCCAGCCGTTGAGAAAGCAATCATGGCTTCCGACCTCGGTCTGAATCCAAGCTCTGCGGGCTCTGACATCCGCGTTCCGCTGCCGCCGCTGACCGAAGAACGTCGTAAAGATCTGACCAAGATCGTACGTGGTGAAGCTGAAGGCGCGCGTGTTGCGGTACGTAACGTACGCCGCGATGCAAACGACAAAGTGAAAGCGTTGTTGAAAGAAAAAGAGATCAGCGAAGATGACGATCGCCGTTCTCAGGACGACGTACAGAAACTGACTGACGCAGCAATCAAGAAAGTTGATGCGGCGCTGGCAGAGAAAGAAGCAGAACTGATGCAGTTCTGATTCGCCTGTACGCTAAAAACGCCGCTTAGAAGGCCTGAGAAGGCTGGATGGCGGCGTTTTGCTTTTTTCTGTCTACATACTCTAAATAATTCAAGTTGCAGGAAGGCGGTGACGCCAAAGGCCGAGTAAAGCCAACGTACATGCAACTTGAAGTATGACGAGTAAAATTCTTCTGGATGTCCGATGAAGCAATTAACCATCCTGGGATCAACCGGTTCCATTGGTTGCAGTACGCTGGATGTAGTACGCCATAACCCGGAAAAATTTCGTGTTGCTGCGTTGGTGGCGGGTAAAAATGTTGCCCGTATGGTAGAGCAATGCCTGGAGTTTGCGCCTCGCTATGCGGTAATGGATGATGAAAAAAGCGCGGCACAGGTAAAAGCTACTCTTTTGGCACAGGGTAGCCGTACCGAGGTGATGAGCGGGCAGCAGGCGGCCTGTGATATGGCTGCGCTGGATGATGTTGATCAGGTCATGGCGGCGATTGTCGGCGCAGCGGGTTTGCTGCCGACGCTGGCGGCAATTCGTGCGAGCAAAAGCATTTTACTGGCGAATAAAGAATCGCTGGTGACCTGCGGTCGTCTGTTTATGGACGACGTGAAACGCCACAAAGCGCAGCTTTTGCCGGTAGATAGCGAGCATAACGCGATTTTTCAGAGTTTACCGCAACCTATCCAACACAATCTGGGATACGCTGACCTTGAGCAAAACGGCGTCATGTCAGTTCTGCTTACCGGGTCTGGTGGCCCATTCCGTGAAACGCCATTGCGCGATCTGGTCTCTATGACCCCCGATCAGGCATGCCGTCATCCGAATTGGTCGATGGGACGAAAAATCTCTGTCGATTCCGCCACCATGATGAACAAAGGTCTGGAATACATTGAAGCGCGTTGGTTATTTAATGCCAGTGCAAGCCAGATGGAAGTGCTGATTCACCCGCAGTCGGTTATTCATTCGATGGTCCGTTATCAGGATGGTAGTGTTCTGGCGCAGTTGGGTGAACCTGATATGCGTACACCTATTGCCCATACGATGGCATGGCCAGAACGTGTGACGTCCGGTGTTAAGCCTGTCGACTTTTGCAAACTCAGTGCGTTGACGTTTTCCGCACCTGATTACCAGCGTTATCCGTGCCTGAAACTGGCGATGGACGCGTTTGAGCAAGGTCAGGCGGCGACGACCGCACTCAATGCCGCGAATGAAATTACCGTTGCCGCATTCCTGGCGCAGCAGATCCGATTTACCGATATTGCCGATCTCAATTTATCTGTACTGGATAAGATGGATTTGCAGGAACCGCAGAGCGTTGACGACGTGTTGAAGGTCGATGCCATCGCGCGGGAAGTCGCCAGAAAAGAAGTGATGCGACTCTCAAGCTGATGATAATCCCTCTACGGAGAATCGTGCTATTTGTTAGCGTTGGGCTTCAGTGATATAGTCTGCGCCACCCGATCGCGGGTATTTGCTTTTTTTCGGTCGGGTAAGCCGTGGTTTGACACGGCTTTTTTGTGGATAGGCTTCAGTATTCCTGAGTACCGTAAATCCTTTCAGGGACTAATAACGCGTTATGTTGTCTGCAACTAAACCATTAAGCGAAAATTTGCCAGCACATGGTTGTCGCCATGTCGCAATTATCATGGATGGCAATGGCCGCTGGGCGAAAAAGCAAGGGAAGATTCGCGCCTTTGGGCATAAGGCTGGAGCAAAATCCGTCCGCCGGGCTGTCTCTTTTGCTGCAAATAACGGTATTGATGCGTTAACGCTGTATGCCTTTAGCAGTGAGAACTGGAACCGACCTGCGCAGGAAGTGAGCGCGTTAATGGAACTGTTTGTGTGGGCACTTGATAGCGAAGTGAAAAACCTGCATCGCCATAACGTACGCCTGCGTATTATCGGGGATATCAGTCGATTTAACTCACGTTTGCAAGAACGGATTCGCAAATCAGAAGCGATTACCGCCCAGAATACCGGGTTGACGCTGAATATTGCAGCGAATTACGGTGGACGGTGGGATATTGTCCAGGGAGTCAGGCAACTGGCACAACAGGTGCAGGACGGTGTGCTGCATCCTGAGCAAATCGATGAAGAGATGCTTGGGCAGCAAATTTGTATGCATGAGCTGGCTCCTGTGGATTTAGTGATAAGGACTGGGGGAGAGCACCGAATTAGTAATTTTCTGTTGTGGCAAATTGCCTATGCCGAACTTTACTTTACCGATGTTCTCTGGCCCGATTTCGATGAACAAGACTTTGAAGGTGCGCTGCATGCCTTTGCTAATCGTGAGCGTCGTTTCGGCGGCACCGAACCCGGTGATGAAAAAGCCTGATGGGGGTCGCTTTTGCTGAAGTATCGCCTGATTTCTGCTTTTGTTTTAATACCCGTTGTCATCGCGGCGCTGTTTTTGCTGCCGCCGGTGGGGTTCGCCATTGTTACGTTGGTCGTCTGTATGTTGGCCGCCTGGGAATGGGGACAGTTAAGCGGTTTTACCACGCGTACGCAGCGAGTCTGGCTGGCGGTTTTGTGCGGGCTATTGCTGGCACTGATGCTATTTTTGCTGCCAGAGTACCATCGCGATATCCATCAACCGCTGGTTGAAGTATCGCTGTGGGCGTCGCTGGGCTGGTGGGTTGTAGCGCTGTTACTGGTATTGTTTTATCCAGGGTCTGCGTCGGTCTGGCGTAATTCCAAAACATTACGCATAATTTTCGGCGTGTTAACCATTGTCCCGTTCTTTTGGGGAATGCTGGCGCTACGTGCATGGCACTATGATGAGAATCATTATAGTGGCGCGCTATGGCTGCTGTATGTCATGATCCTCGTCTGGGGAGCGGACTCTGGTGCGTATATGTTTGGTAAGCTATTTGGCAAACATAAGCTGGCGCCGAAGGTTTCTCCTGGAAAAACCTGGCAGGGTTTTTTTGGCGGACTCGCCACTGCGGCCGTAATCTCATGGGGTTATGGCATGTGGGCGAATCTTGAAGTTGCGCCTGTCACCTTGCTCATTTGCTCCATCGTTGCAGCCCTGGCCTCCGTGCTGGGTGACCTGACCGAGAGTATGTTTAAGCGTGAAGCAGGTATTAAGGACAGTGGTCACTTAATTCCAGGACACGGCGGTATTCTGGATCGTATTGATAGCCTGACGGCTGCGGTACCGGTCTTTGCCTGCCTGTTGTTACTGGTGTTCAGGACGCTCTAACGGATGGTCTTATGCTGAGTATTCTCTGGAATTTGGCTGCATTCATCATTGCACTTGGTGTGCTTATCACCGTGCATGAATTTGGTCATTTCTGGGTTGCACGGCGCTGCGGAGTCCGCGTCGAACGCTTTTCCATTGGCTTTGGAAAAGCGCTTTGGCGGCGTACCGATAAATCAGGTACGGAATACGTCATCGCCATGATTCCCCTCGGCGGTTACGTCAAAATGCTGGATGAGCGCGCTGAACCGGTCGCACCGGAATTGCGCCATTACGCCTTCAACAATAAAACGGTTGGACAACGTGCTGCCATTATCGCCGCGGGTCCGATTGCAAACTTCCTTTTTGCTATTTTTGCTTATTGGCTGGTGTTTATCATTGGTGTCCCTGGCGTTCGTCCGGTTGTTGGTGAAATAACACCCAACTCGATTGCTGCACAGGCGCAAATTCAGCCGGGTACGGAACTAAAAGCGGTTGATGGCATCGAAACCCCTGATTGGGATGCCGTGCGATTGCAACTGGTATCCAAAATTGGCGATGAGCATACGACCCTCAGCGTGGCGCAATTTGGCAGTAACCAGCGACAGGACAAAACGCTGGATTTACGCCATTGGGCATTTGAGCCAGACAAAGAGGATCCTGTCTCTAGTTTGGGCATGCGTCCGCGTGGTCCGCAGATTGAACCGGTACTGTCAGAAGTGCAGGTTAATTCCGCTGCAAGTAAGGCAGGTTTGCAAGCTGGCGACAGGATCGTTAAAGTCAATGGTCAGTCGCTGACGCAATGGATGACGTTCGTGACGCTGGTGCGCGATAATCCGGATACGCCGTTAGCGCTAGATATTGAAAGACAAGGAAGTTCCTTGTCTTTAACGTTAACCCCAGATTCAAAACAGGTTAACGGTAAGGCAGAAGGGTTTGCGGGCGTGGTGCCTAAAGTTATTCCTCTGCCTGATGAGTATAAGACTGTACGCCAGTATGGGCCATTCAGCGCCATCCTCGAAGCCTCGGATAAAACGTGGCAGTTGATGAAGCTGACGGTCAGTATGCTGGGAAAATTGATTACCGGTGATGTAAAACTGAACAACCTCAGTGGGCCGATTTCTATCGCCCAGGGGGCTGGGATGTCAGCGGAGTTCGGGATTATTTATTACCTGATGTTCCTTGCGCTTATCAGCGTGAACTTAGGGATAATCAACCTGTTTCCGTTGCCCGTTCTTGACGGGGGGCATCTGCTGTTCCTGGCGATTGAAAAGCTGAAGGGCGGTCCGGTATCCGAGCGGGTTCAAGACTTTAGTTATCGCATTGGCTCTATCTTGCTGGTGTTGTTAATGGGGCTTGCACTTTTCAATGATTTCTCTCGGTTGTAAGAGAGTGTTAGGAAGAACGCATAATAACGATGGCGATGAAAAAGTTGCTCATAGCGTCGCTGCTGTTTAGCAGCGCCACCGTATACGGTGCTGAAGGGTTCGTAGTGAAGGACATTCATTTCGAAGGCCTACAGCGAGTCGCCGTTGGTGCGGCTCTCCTCAGTATGCCGGTGCGCACAGGCGACACGGTTAATGATGAAGACATCAGTAATACCATTCGTGCTCTGTTCGCCACCGGAAACTTTGAGGATGTCCGCGTCCTGCGCGATGGTGATACCCTTCTGGTTCAGGTAAAAGAACGTCCGACGATTGCCAGCATCACTTTCTCCGGTAACAAATCGGTGAAAGATGACATGCTGAAGCAAAACCTCGAGGCGTCTGGCGTGCGTGTTGGCGAGTCTCTGGATCGCACCACGCTTGCCGATATCGAAAAGGGCCTGGAAGATTTCTACTATAGCGTCGGTAAGTACAGCGCCAGTGTGAAAGCGGTGGTGACGCCGTTGCCGCGTAACCGCGTTGACCTCAAGCTGGTCTTCCAGGAAGGTGTTTCGGCGAAGATCCAACAGATCAATATCGTCGGCAACCATGCCTTCTCGACTGACGAACTTATCTCTCACTTCCAGTTGCGTGACGAAGTGCCGTGGTGGAACGTGGTGGGCGATCGTAAATACCAGAAACAGAAGCTGGCGGGCGACCTTGAAACCCTGCGTAGCTACTATCTGGATCGCGGTTATGCTCGCTTCAATATTGATTCCACTCAGGTCAGCCTGACGCCGGATAAAAAAGGCATCTACATCACCGTTAACATCACTGAAGGCGAGCAGTACAAGCTTTCTGGGGTTCAGGTGAGCGGTAACCTGGCCGGGCACTCCGCCGAAATTGAGACCCTGACGAAGATCGAGCCAGGTGAACTCTATAACGGCACCAAAGTGACCAAAATGGAAGATGACATCAAGAAGCTTCTGGGTCGCTATGGCTATGCCTATCCGCGCGTTCAGTCGCAGCCTGAAATCAACGACGCCGACAAAACCGTTAAATTACGTGTAAACGTGGATGCGGGTAACCGTTTCTATGTGCGTAAGATCCGTTTTGAAGGTAACGACACTTCTAAAGACTCCGTTCTGCGTCGCGAAATGCGTCAGATGGAAGGCGCATGGTTGGGCAGCGATCTGGTCGACCAGGGTAAAGAGCGTCTGAACCGTCTGGGTTACTTTGAAACCGTTGATACCGATACTCAGCGTGTTCCGGGCAGCCCGGATCAGGTTGATGTGGTCTACAAGGTCAAAGAGCGTAACACCGGTAGCTTTAACTTCGGCGTCGGTTACGGTACCGAGAGCGGCGTGAGCTTCCAGGCTGGCGTTCAGCAAGATAACTGGTTAGGTACCGGTTATTCTGTCGGGATTAACGGCACCAAAAACGACTACCAGACCTATACTGAGTTGTCTGTCACTAACCCGTACTTCACCGTTGATGGTGTGAGCCTTGGTGGCCGCGTCTTCTATAACGACTTTGAAGCGGATGATGCAGACCTGTCCGACTATACCAACAAAAGTTATGGTACAGACGTGACGCTGGGCTTCCCGGTCAACGAATACAACACGTTGCGCGCGGGCCTGGGTTATGTACATAACAAACTGTCCAATATGCAGCCGCAGGTTGCGATGGATCGTTATCTTGAGTCAATGGGTGAGACCAATACCAACAGCTTTGCTGCTGATGACTTCACCTTTAACTATGGTTGGACATATAACAAGCTTGACCGCGGCTACTTCCCAACGGAAGGTACGCGCGTCAACCTGAACGGCAAAGTCACCATTCCGGGTTCTGACAACGAATACTATAAAGCGACGTTGGATACCGCGACCTATGTACCGATCGATGACGATCATAAGTGGGTAGTGTTAGGACGTACGAAGGTAGGCTATGGCGACGGTATTGGCAGTAAAGAAATGCCGTTCTACGAGAACTTCTATGCCGGTGGCTCCAGCACCGTGCGTGGCTTCCAGTCGAATACCATCGGTCCAAAAGCAGTCTATAAATCAGGGGCTTACGCCGGCGATACTGACAGCTACGAAGAGTGTACCAATAAAGACGGTTCGTACTGTAAATCAGACGATGCGGTCGGTGGTAACGCCATGGCCGTAGCCAGCCTGGAATTTATTACCCCGACGCCGTTTATCAGCGATAAGTATGCTAACTCGGTCCGTACCTCCTTCTTCTGGGATATGGGTACCGTTTGGGATACTAACTGGCAGGATAGCGATCAAACTCGCGCTATTGGGGTTCCAGATTACGGTGATCCGAGCAATATCCGTATGTCTGCAGGTATCGCGTTACAATGGATGTCCCCATTGGGGCCGTTGGTTTTCTCCTACGCCCAGCCGTTCAAGAAGTACGATGGAGACAAAGCGGAACAGTTCCAGTTTAATATTGGTAAAACCTGGTAACTGTTCTTCGCAAAGGAATGTAGTGGTAGTGTAGCGATGACTTTAGGCGATCTTGCATGGGATCGCCTGGCCACGCAAAGAACTGCACCTTCGGGTGCAAATGGGATGGTAAGGAGTTAATTGTGAAAAAGTGGTTATTAGCTGCAGGTCTCGGTTTAGCGATGGCAACGTCCGCACAGGCTGCTGACAAAATTGCAATCGTCAATATGGGTAGCCTGTTCCAACAGGTTGCACAGAAGACGGGTGTTTCTGCTACGCTGGAAAACGAGTTCAAAGGCCGTGCCAGCGAACTGCAGCGTATGGAATCCGATCTGCAATCTAAAATGCAGCGTCTGCAATCAATGAAAGCAGGTAGCGATCGTACCAAGCTGGAAAAAGACGTCATGGCTCAGCGCCAGACTTTCTCTCAGAAAGCTCAGGCTTTCGAGCAGGATCGTGCACGTCGTTCCAACGAAGAACGTGGCAAACTGGTTACTCGTATCCAGACAGCTGTGAAATCTGTTGCCAGCAGCCAGAGCATTGATCTGGTCGTTGACGCAAACACCGTTGCATACAACAGCAGCGATGTAAAAGACATCACCGCTGACGTACTGAAACAGGTTAAATAAGTAATGCCTTCAATTCGACTGGCTGATTTAGCAGAGCAGTTGGATGCAGAATTACACGGTGATGGCGATATCGTCATCACCGGCGTAGCGTCCATGCAATCTGCGCAAACTGGCAATATCACGTTCATGGTGAATCCTAAATACCGTGAACATTTAGGCGTATGCCAGGCGTCTGCCGTTGTGATGACGCAGGACGATCTTCCTTTTGCTAAGAGTGCGGCGCTGGTAGTGAAGAATCCCTACCTGACCTATGCACGTATGGCGCAAATTTTAGATACCACGCCTCAGCCTGCACAGAACATTGCACCCAGTGCAGTGATCGATGCAACGGCGAAGCTGGGTAATAATGTCTCTGTGGGCGCAAATGCGGTCATTGAGTCTGGCGTAGAACTGGGCGATAACGTGGTTATCGGTGCAGGTTGCTTCGTCGGAAAAAATACCAAAATCGGTGCAGGTTCACGCTTGTGGGCGAATGTGACGATTTACCACGACATCCAGATCGGTGAAAATTGCCTGATCCAGTCCAGCACTGTCGTTGGATCTGATGGATTTGGTTACGCGAACGATCGTGGTAACTGGGTGAAGATCCCCCAGCTTGGTCGCGTGATTATCGGCGATCGCGTCGAGATCGGCGCTTGTACCACCATTGACCGTGGTGCTCTGGACGATACTGTGATCGGTAATGGTGTTATCATTGATAACCAGTGCCAGATTGCGCATAACGTTGTGATTGGCGACAATACGGCGGTAGCCGGTGGCGTCATTATGGCGGGTAGCCTGAAGATTGGCCGTTATTGCATGATTGGCGGTGCCAGCGTGATCAATGGGCATATGGAAATATGCGACAAAGTTACGGTAACTGGCATGGGTATGGTGATGCGTCCTATCACTGAACCTGGCGTCTACTCCTCAGGCATTCCGCTACAACCCAACAAGGTATGGCGTAAAACAGCTGCACTGGTGATGAATATTGATGATATGAGCAAGCGCCTCAAAGCGATTGAGCGCAAGGTTAATCAACAAGACTAAAGCACCGTTTTTGCATGTCTGACTTTTCGGCCTGTCCCATTCATACGATTGCGACAGGCCGTGTTATTATTGCCTTTTAGTATATTTTGACAGGAAGAGTATTTTGACTACTAACACTCATACTCTGCATATTGAAGAGATTTTAGAACTTCTGCCGCACCGTTTTCCGTTTCTGCTGGTTGACCGCGTGCTGGATTTTGAAGAAGGTCGTTTTCTGCGCGCAGTGAAAAATGTATCCGTTAACGAGCCTTTCTTTCAGGGCCACTTCCCGGGTAAACCTATTTTCCCTGGCGTATTGATTCTGGAAGCGATGGCACAGGCTACCGGTATCCTCGCGTTCAAAAGCGTAGGAAAACTGGAACCAGGCGAGCTGTATTATTTCGCGGGTATTGATGAAGCACGCTTTAAGCGTCCTGTCGTGCCTGGCGATCAGATGATCATGGAAGTGACTTTCGAGAAAACGCGCCGTGGCCTGACCCGTTTTAAAGGGGTTGCGCTGGTCGACGGTAAAGTTGTGTGCGAAGCAACGATGATGTGTGCCCGTAGCCGGGAGGCCTGATACGTGATTGATAAATCCGCCTTTATTCACCCGACCGCCATTGTAGAAGAGGGCGCCAGCATTGGTGCCAATGCTCACATTGGCCCATTTTGTATTGTTGGACCCCATGTTGAAATTGGTGAGGGTACCGTACTGAAGTCTCACGTTGTCGTGAATGGCCATACAAAAATTGGTCGCGATAACGAGATCTATCAGTTTGCCTCCATCGGTGAAGTTAACCAGGATCTTAAATATGCTGGCGAACCGACCCGTGTGGAAATTGGCGATCGCAACCGCATCCGCGAAAGCGTCACCATTCATCGTGGCACAGTGCAGGGCGGTGGAGTGACGAAGGTGGGCAGCGATAACTTACTGATGATTAATGCGCACGTCGCGCATGATTGTACGGTAGGCAACCGCTGTATTCTGGCGAATAACGCCACGCTTGCCGGACATGTTTCGCTTGATGATTTTGTTATCATCGGCGGCATGACTGCGGTGCATCAGTTCTGCATCATCGGTGCGCATGTGATGGTTGGCGGCTGTTCTGGTGTAGCCCAGGACGTGCCTCCGTACGTTATCGCCCAGGGCAACCACGCGACGCCGTTTGGCGTCAATATCGAAGGTCTGAAGCGTCGTGGATTCACCCGCGAAGCGATTACCGCGATTCGTAACGCCTACAAAGCGTTGTACCGTAGCGGTAAAACGCTGGAAGAAGTGAAACCAGAAATCGCGGAACTGGCGAAACAGTACCCCGAAGTTCAGGCTTTCAGCGACTTCTTTGAGCGCTCAACGCGTGGCCTGATTCGTTAATGACTGAACAGCGTCCTTTAACGATTGCCCTCGTCGCCGGAGAAACCTCCGGCGATATTCTTGGTGCAGGGTTAATCCGTGCACTCAAGGCTCGCGTTCCCAATGCGCGTTTTGTTGGCGTGGCGGGTCCGCTGATGCAGGCCGAAGGCTGTGAAGCCTGGTACGAAATGGAAGAGCTGGCGGTCATGGGCATTGTTGAAGTGCTCGGACGCCTGCGCCGTTTACTGCATATTCGTGCCGACCTCACTCGCCGATTCACCGACTTAAAGCCGGATGTTTTCGTCGGCATTGATGCGCCTGATTTCAATATTACCCTCGAAGGGAACTTGAAAAAACAGGGCATTAAAACCATTCATTATGTCAGTCCGTCCGTCTGGGCGTGGCGACAGAAACGCGTTTTCAAAATAGGCAGATCCACCAACATGGTGCTGGCCTTTCTGCCTTTCGAAAAAGCGTTTTATGACAAATTTAACGTCCCGTGCCGCTTTATCGGTCATACCATGGCGGATGCCATGCCGTTGGACCCGGATAAAAATGCGGCGCGTGATGTTCTGGGCATTCCTCATGACGCTCACTGCCTGGCGCTATTGCCAGGAAGCCGTGGTGCTGAAGTGGAGATGCTCAGCGCAGATTTTCTGAAAACGGCGCAGCTATTACGCCAGCATTATCCGGATCTCGAAGTGGTGGTGCCGTTGGTGAATGCCAAACGTCGCGAGCAGTTTGAACGCATTAAAGCGGAAGTTGCACCGGAGCTTTCTGTACATCTGCTCAATGGGATGGGACGTGAAGCAATGGTGGCCAGCGATGCCGCACTGCTGGCTTCAGGTACCGCCGCGCTGGAATGTATGCTGGCAAAATGCCCGATGGTGGTTGGCTACCGTATGAAACCCTTCACCTTTTGGCTGGCGAAGCGCCTAGTGAAAACGGATTACGTTTCGCTACCTAACCTGCTGGCGGGAAGAGAACTGGTTAAAGAGCTGTTGCAGGAAGAGTGTGAACCGCAGGCGTTGTCGCAAGCGCTGTTGCCGTTGCTGGCAAATGGTAAAACCAGCCATGCGATGCACGACACATTCCGTGAACTGCACCAGCAGATCCGTTGCAATGCTGATGAGCAGGCGGCGGATGCGGTCCTGGAGTTAGCGCAATGATTGAATTTGTGTATCCGCATATGCATTTAGTGGCGGGTGTGGATGAAGTCGGGCGCGGCCCTTTGGTTGGCGCAGTCGTCACTGCTGCCGTCATTCTGGATCCGGCTCGCCCTATTATCGGTCTTAACGACTCAAAAAAACTGTCAGAAAAACGTCGCCTGGCGCTGTTTGATGAAATTAAAGAAAAAGCGTTAAGCTGGAGCCTGGGGCGGGCGGAACCGCATGAAATCGACGAGCTGAACATTTTGCATGCCACCATGCTTGCCATGCAGCGTGCGGTTGCGGGTTTGCATATTGCGCCCGAATACGTGCTGATTGACGGCAATCGTTGCCCTGCATTACCGGTACCGTCGATGGCGGTGGTCAAAGGTGATAGCCGCGTGGCGGAGATTAGCGCCGCATCGATTCTGGCAAAAGTGACCCGTGACGCTGAAATGGCGGCGCTGGATACGGTTTTTCCACAGTATGGTTTTGCACAGCACAAAGGCTATCCAACCGCATTTCATCTGGAAAAATTGGCACTGCATGGTGCGACTGAGCATCATCGCCGCAGCTTTGGCCCCGTCAAACGCGCACTGGGACTCTCGTCCTGATTCTTGTGTCGAAGGAATCTGAAGATGTCTGAACCACGTTTCGTCCACCTACGGGTGCACAGCGACTACTCCATGATCGATGGGCTGGCGAAAACCGGGCCGCTGGTGAAAAAGGCGGCCGCGTTAGGCATGCCTGCGCTGGCGATCACCGATTTTACCAACCTGTGTGGTCTGGTGAAGTTTTACGGAGCGGGCCACGGCGCGGGTATCAAGCCGATAGTTGGCGCAGATTTTCATGTCCGCAGTGAGCTGTTGGGCGATGAACTCACGCAGCTCACCGTGCTGGCCGCAAATAATACCGGCTATCAGAACCTGACGTTGTTGATTTCGAAAGCCTATCAGCGAGGCTATGGCGCAGAAGGACCGGTTATCGACCGGGACTGGTTGGTCGAGCTAAAAGAAGGTTTGATTTTGCTCTCCGGCGGTCGCATGGGCGATGTCGGACGCAGCCTGCTGCGCGGCAATAGCGCACTGGTTGACGAGTGCGTGGCGTTTTACGAAGAACATTTTCCCAATTGCTATTTCCTCGAACTGATTCGCACCGGCAGGCAAGATGAAGAAAATTATCTGCATGCAGCCGTAGCACTGGCCGAAACACGTGGTCTACCGGTGGTGGCGACTAACGATGTCCGCTTCCTGGAAACCGGAGATTTCGACGCGCATGAAATCCGCGTAGCAATCCACGACGGGTTCACCCTTGATGACCCGAAACGCCCGCGTAACTATTCGCCGCAGCAGTACATGCGCAGCGAAGATGAGATGTGCGAGCTGTTCTCCGATATTCCGGAAGCACTGCAAAACACCGTCGAGATAGCCAAACGCTGCAACGTGACGGTGCGTCTGGGCGAATACTTCCTGCCGCAGTTCCCGACCGGCGATATGACCACCGAGGATTTCCTCGTGGCGAAATCACGCGAAGGGCTGGAAGAACGTCTCGAATTTTTGTTCCCTGACCCTGAAGTTCGTGCGCAGAAGCGCCCGCCTTACGATGAACGTCTGGAAGTTGAACTTAAAGTTATCAACCAGATGGGATTCCCAGGCTACTTCCTGATCGTTATGGAATTTATCCAGTGGTCGAAAGATAACGGCGTACCGGTAGGCCCGGGACGTGGTTCCGGCGCTGGCTCACTTGTCGCCTATGCGCTGAAAATTACCGATCTCGATCCGCTGGAATTTGACCTGCTGTTCGAACGTTTCCTTAACCCGGAACGTGTCTCAATGCCCGACTTCGACGTTGACTTCTGTATGGAGAAACGCGACCAGGTTATCGAGCACGTGGCGGAAATGTACGGTCGTGATGCGGTTTCGCAGATTATTACCTTTGGTACGATGGCTGCAAAAGCGGTTATCCGCGACGTGGGCCGCGTGCTGGGGCATCCGTACGGTTTCGTTGACCGTATTTCGAAACTGGTGCCGCCCGACCCGGGCATGACGCTGGCAAAAGCCTTTGAAGCCGAACCCCAACTGCCGGAAATCTATGAGGCAGATGAAGAGGTTAAAGCGCTGATCGATATGGCGCGTAAGCTGGAAGGCGTCACGCGTAACGCTGGTAAGCACGCCGGTGGTGTGGTTATCGCACCGACAAAAATTACTGATTTTGCGCCTTTGTACTGCGATGAGCAGGGGCTGCACCCGGTTACTCAGTTTGATAAGAACGACGTGGAATATGCCGGTCTTGTGAAGTTCGACTTCCTCGGCCTGCGTACGCTCACCATCATCAACTGGGCGCTGGAAATGATCAACGCGCGCCGTGAAAAGAACGGTGAGCCACCGCTGGATATTGCGGCTATCCCGCTGGATGACAAGAAAAGCTTCGATATGCTGCAACGCTCGGAGACCACGGCGGTCTTCCAGCTTGAATCCCGCGGTATGAAAGACCTGATCAAACGTCTGCAGCCTGACTGCTTCGAAGACATGATCGCACTGGTGGCTCTGTTCCGCCCAGGTCCGCTACAGTCGGGGATGGTAGATAACTTTATCGACCGTAAGCATGGTCGCGAAGAGATTTCCTACCCGGACGTACAATGGCAGCATGAGTGTCTGAAACCGGTACTGGAGCCGACCTACGGCATTATCCTGTATCAGGAACAGGTTATGCAGATTGCCCAGGAGTTGTCCGGGTACACCCTTGGCGGCGCGGATATGCTGCGTCGTGCGATGGGTAAGAAAAAGCCGGAAGAGATGGCTAAGCAGCGCGGCACCTTTGAAGAAGGGGCGAAAAAGCGCGGCGTAGACGGCGAACTGGCGATGAAAATCTTTGACCTGGTGGAGAAATTCGCCGGTTACGGATTTAACAAATCGCACTCCGCAGCCTATGCGCTCGTCTCTTACCAGACACTGTGGCTGAAGGCGCATTATCCTGCTGAGTTTATGGCGGCGGTAATGACCGCCGATATGGATAACACTGAGAAAGTGGTCGGGCTGGTAGATGAATGCTGGCGTATGGGGCTCAAAATCCTGCCGCCGGATATCAACTCCGGGCTTTACCATTTTCACGTGAATGATGATGGCGAGATTGTTTATGGCATCGGCGCGATAAAAGGCGTGGGTGAAGGACCAATTGAAGCTATTATTGAGGCGCGTAACGAAGGCGGTTACTTCCGTGAGCTGTTTGATCTCTGTGCGCGCACGGATATCAAAAAACTTAACCGCCGGGTGCTGGAAAAGCTAATCATGTCCGGGGCGTTTGATCGCCTTGGCCCGCATCGCGCGGCGTTGATGAATTCGCTCAACGATGCGCTAAAAGCCGCCGATCAGCATGCAAAAGCCGAAGCCATCGGTCAGGCCGATATGTTTGGCGTGCTGGCGGAAGAACCGGAGCAAATTGAACAATCCTATGCCAGTTGCCAACCGTGGCCGGAGCAGGTGGTATTAGATGGTGAGCGTGAAACGTTGGGGCTTTACCTGACGGGACACCCCATCAACCAGTATTTAAAAGAAATTGAGCGCTATGTCGGAGGCTACAGGCTGAAAGACATGCATCCGACAGAACGTGGTAAAGTCACCACGGCTGCGGGGCTCGTCATTGCTGCGCGGGTAATGGTCACCAAGCGCGGCAATCGTATCGGCATCTGTACACTGGATGACCGTTCCGGACGTCTGGAAGTTATGTTGTTTACCGATGCTCTGGATAAATACCAGCAATTGCTGGAAAAAGACCGCATACTTATCGTCAGCGGACAGGTCAGCTTTGATGACTTCAGCGGCGGGCTTAAAATGATGGCCCGTGAAGTCATGGATATTGACGAAGCCCGGGAAAAATATGCTCGCGGGCTTGCTATCTCGCTGACGGACAGGCAAATTGATGACCAGCTTTTAAACCGACTCCGTCAGTCTCTGGAACCCCACCGCTCGGGGACAATTCCAGTACATCTCTACTATCAGAGGGCGGATGCACGTGCGCGGTTGCGTTTTGGCGCGACGTGGCGTGTCTCTCCGAGCGATCGTTTGCTAAACGATCTCCGTGGCCTTATTGGTTCGGAGCAGGTGGAACTGGAGTTTGACTAATACAGGAATACTATGAGTCTGAATTTCCTTGATTTTGAACAGCCGATTGCAGAGCTGGAAGCAAAAATCGATTCTTTGACTGCGGTTAGCCGTCAGGATGAGAAACTGGATATTAACATCGATGAAGAAGTGCATCGCCTGCGTGAAAAAAGCGTAGAACTGACGCGTAAAATCTTCGCCGATCTTGGCGCATGGCAGGTAGCCCAACTGGCGCGCCATCCACAGCGTCCGTACACCCTGGATTATGTCCGCCTGGCGTTTGATGAATTTGATGAGCTGGCGGGCGATCGTGCCTATGCGGATGATAAAGCTATTGTCGGCGGTATCGCGCGTCTGGATGGCCGTCCGGTGATGATCATTGGTCATCAGAAAGGCCGTGAGACCAAAGAAAAGATTCGCCGTAATTTCGGCATGCCAGCGCCGGAAGGCTATCGCAAAGCGCTGCGTCTGATGGAAATGGCCGAGCGTTTCAACATGCCGATCATTACCTTCATCGACACCCCAGGGGCTTACCCGGGTGTGGGCGCGGAAGAGCGTGGTCAGTCAGAAGCGATCGCGCGTAACCTGCGTGAAATGTCGCGTCTGAGCGTACCGGTAATCTGCACCGTTATCGGTGAAGGTGGTTCCGGTGGCGCGCTGGCGATCGGTGTAGGCGATAAAGTGAATATGCTGCAATACAGCACCTATTCCGTTATCTCCCCGGAAGGTTGTGCTTCAATTCTGTGGAAAAGCGCCGACAAAGCACCGCTGGCCGCAGAAGCGATGGGAATTGTTGCCCCGCGTCTGAAAGAGCTGAAGCTTATCGACTCTATCATTCCGGAACCGTTAGGCGGCGCACACCGCAATCCGGAAGTGATGGCTGCGTCCCTGAAAGCACAACTGCTGGCCGATCTCGCCGATCTAGACGTGTTAAGCAAAGACGATCTGAAAAACCGTCGTTACCAGCGTCTGATGAGCTACGGTTACGCGTAAACTGCATTAATTCCGAAAAGGGCCACAACGTTGTGGCCCTTTTTTTTACCTGTGGTTTGGCCAGGCTATGATTAACTAAGGTTTTTCCAGGAGGAACGCATGAATATCATTGCCATCATGGGACCGCATGGCGTCTTTTATAAAGATGAGCCCATCAAGGAACTTGAACGTGCGCTGCAACAGCAGGGATTTCAGATTATCTGGCCGCAGAATAGCGTTGACCTGCTGAAGTTTATCGAACACAACCCGCGAATTTGCGGCGTCATTTTTGACTGGGATGAATATAGCCTGGAGCTGTGCAGTGACATCAACCAGCTCAACGAGTATCTCCCGCTGTACGCCTTTATTAATACCCATTCGACGATGGATGTCAGTGCGCACGACCTGCGCATGGCGCTGTGGTTTTTTGAGTATGCGCTGGGTCAGTCTGAAGACATTGCCACCCGCATTCGCCAGTACACCAGCGAATACCTCGATAACATCACGCCTCCGTTCACCAAGGCGCTGTTTACCTATGTGAAGGAAGGAAAGTATACCTTCTGTACGCCCGGGCACATGGCGGGGACGGCGTACCAGAAAAGCCCGGTCGGCTGCCTGTTCTATGATTTCTTTGGCGGCAATACGCTGAAAGCCGACGTGTCCATTTCCGTAACCGAACTGGGTTCATTGCTTGATCATACCGGTCCGCACCTCGAAGCGGAGGAGTATATCGCGCGTACTTTTGGTGCCGAACAGAGCTATATGGTGACCAACGGCACCTCGACGTCGAACAAAATTGTCGGCATGTATGCTGCGCCTGCAGGCAGTACGCTACTGATTGACCGCAACTGCCATAAGTCGCTGGCGCATTTGCTGATGATGAGCGATGTGGTGCCAATCTGGTTGAAGCCTACGCGTAACGCGTTGGGGATCCTCGGCGGTATACCCCGTCGGGAATTTACCCACGCAAGTATTGAACACAAGGTAGAAGAGACGACTCAGGCGCAATGGCCGGTACACGCGGTGATCACCAACTCCACCTATGACGGGCTGCTTTATAACACCAACTGGATCAAGCAAACCCTGGATGTGCCCTCCATCCATTTTGATTCAGCCTGGGTGCCATATACCCATTTTCATCCGATCTATCAGGGGAAAAGCGGGATGAGCGGCGAACGGGTACCGGGAAAGGTGATTTTTGAAACACAGTCCACCCACAAGATGCTGGCGGCGTTGTCACAGGCTTCGCTGATCCACATTAAGGGTGACTATGATGAAGACACGTTCAACGAAGCCTTTATGATGCACACCTCCACGTCTCCGAGCTATCCGATTGTGGCGTCGATAGAAACGGCGGCGGCAATGCTGCGTGGCAATTCCGGCAAGCGGTTAATCAATCGTTCGGTGGAACGGGCGTTGCATTTCCGTAAAGAAGTGCAGCGTCTGCGCGAAGAGTCGGATGGCTGGTTCTTTGATATCTGGCAGCCTGAAAAGGTCGATGAAGCAGAATGTTGGCCGGTAGCGCCAGGTGAAGACTGGCACGGATTTGTTGATGCTGATGCCGACCACATGTTCCTCGACCCTGTGAAGGTCACGATTCTGACGCCGGGAATGGATGAACAGGGAAATATGAGCGAAGAGGGGATCCCCGCGGCGCTGGTGGCGAAATTCCTTGATGAACGCGGCGTCGTCGTCGAAAAAACGGGACCGTATAACCTGTTATTCCTGTTCAGTATTGGCATAGATAAAACCCGGGCGATGGGGCTGCTACGTGGCCTGACGGAATTTAAGCGCTCGTACGATCTGAATTTACGCGTGAAAAATATGCTGCCGGATCTGTATGCTGAAGATCCCGATTTCTATCGCAATATGCGTATTCAGGATCTGGCACAGGGGATCCATAAGCTGATCCGCCAGCACGATCTCTCCGGACTGATGCTGCGGGCATTTGATACCTTGCCGGAAATGAAAATGACACCGCACCAGGCCTGGCAGAGGCAGATCAAAGGTGAGGTGGAAACCGTGGCGCTTGATCAACTGGTAGGACGCGTGTCCGCCAATATGATCCTACCTTATCCTCCAGGCGTGCCGCTCTTGATGCCCGGGGAAATGATCACTGCCAAAAGCCGGGCTGTCCTCGATTTTCTTCTGATGCTGTGTTCAGTGGGGCAGCGCTACCCGGGATTTGAAACCGATATCCATGGCGCTAAGCTGGGCGAGGATGGCGTGTATCGCGTGAGAGTCTTAAAAATGGCATAACGACTTGCCTGACCCTAAGACATACGAGTAACGTGCTGACAGAAAAATGAAAGAGGCGATGACGCTATGCTGGGATTAAAACAGGTTCACCATATTGCCATTATTGCGACGGACTACGCGGCGAGTAAGGCATTTTACTGCGATGTGCTTGGCTTTACACTGATGAGCGAAGCCTATCGGGAAGAGAGAGACTCGTGGAAAGGCGATCTGGCATTGAACGGCCAGTATGTGATTGAGCTTTTTTCTTTCCCGTTTCCACCTTGCCGTCCGAGCCGACCGGAAGCCTGCGGTTTGCGTCATCTGGCGTTCAGCGTGGAGGATGTGGAAAAGTCGATCGCGCATCTGGAAGCACACCACGTGAAGTGTGAATCCATACGTATCGATCCATTTACCGGTAAACGCTTTACGTTTTTCAACGATCCGGACGGATTGCCCCTCGAACTGTACGAGATGTAAGGCTTGTCATTGTGGCGTTAGCCCGGTAACGTGCCGGGCAATGCCATTGTAAGTAACCATCATGACGACACTCACGCTGAACACTTCACTGCTGAATTCTCAATCGATTTTGGTCGCCTTTAGCGGCGGGCTGGACTCAACCGTACTCCTGCATCAGCTGGTGCAGTGGCGAGCGCAGCATCCTGAGGTCGCTTTACGCGCAATCCATATTCATCACGGATTAAGCCCACATGCAGACAGTTGGGTGCAGCACTGTGAGTCAGTATGTATGCAGTGGCAGGTTCCGCTGGTGGTTGAGCGGGTACACCTTGAGGATGATGGTCTGGGCATCGAAGCTCAGGCACGACGCGCGCGCTATCAGGCATTTGCGCAGACCTTACTACCGGGCGAGGTGCTAATGACTGCCCAGCATCTCGATGACCAGTGTGAAACCTTTCTGCTGGCGCTTAAGCGCGGCAGTGGCCCTGCCGGACTTTCCGCCATGGGCGAAAACTCACCGTTCGCCGGAACCCAGCTGATTCGACCGCTGCTGGCGCAAACGCGAGAGGCGCTTGAAACATGGGCGCGGCAGTATGAATTATGCTGGATTGAAGATGAAAGCAATCAGGATGATACCTACGATCGCAATTTCCTCAGATTGCGCGTTACCCCATTGCTGCAACAGCGCTGGCCGCACTTCGCGCAAGCCGTAGCCCGCAGCGCCGCGCTGTGTGCTGAGCAGGAGAGTTTACTGGATGAACTTCTGGCCAGCGATTTAGCAGATTGCATCACAGCCCACGGCACACTGTTACTGGCACCGTTAATGATGATGAGCGACGTGCGTCGTGCCGCGCTGCTTCGTCGCTGGCTGGCGGGGTTAAATGCGCCGATGCCTTCTCGTGATGGACTGGAACGTATCTGGCAGGAAGTGGCGCTGGCGCGGGAAGATGCCTCACCCTGTTTTCGCCTCGGGGAGTACGAGGTCCGTCGTTATCAGTCACAGCTGTGGTGGGTGAAGTCAGTCGATGGGCAAAGCGAAACCGTTATCCCATGGTTAGAGTGGAAAACACCGTTGGCGCTGCCTGCCGGATTGGGTTCGGTTCAGTTAATTTCTGCGGGTGAATTGCGCATGCCGCAAGCGGATGAAGCCGTCAGCATTCGTTTCAAAGCACCAGGGTTATTGCATATTGTCGGGCGTAACGGTGGACGGAAATTAAAGAAAATCTGGCAGGAGCAGGGGATCCCACCCTGGCGACGAGATACCACACCGATGCTGTTTTACGGCGAAACGTTGATTGCGGCTGCGGGTGTTTTCGTGACGCGTGAGGGAGCGGCGGAAGATGAAGAAGGCGTGAGTCTGGTTTGGCGTGGAAAGTAGGCCGGATAAGGTGCTTTGCACCGTCATCCGGCACCAAAATAATCAGGATTCGCTGACCACCACGGTACCGATCTGCGGGTGGCTGAAGCTGGCAATTTTGTCGAGGCGAAGCTCCCGGGTTTCACCTGCGACATCTGCGACCAGATACTCCACGTTTTTGCGTGAAACCAGGTCGTTCGCTTTCGCCTGCAAAACTTCGCCATCTTTTAACGCCAGCGTCAGTAACAAATGGTGCTGGCAGGCGAGTTCAAGATTGTCGTAATCATCGCAATTGATGGGTTGATACGTTTCATTCATTGACATAATCGCTCACCAGTAAGTTCGCGGCAGCATAGGCCGCTTTTTCCCTGACCGACTCTGGAAGGGCGCTGTCTGCCGCCACTTCATTAAGCACCTTCAATACGCAACCCAGCGCATCCGGGATATACCCTAAGTCTCCGCTGGCGATTTCCGCGTACCGCTTGCGTATTAACTCACAATATTTTTCCACATGCCCTCCTGTCAGCACTCTGACTTAACCGTGGATGCAAGTCTAAGCCTACGAAGATAAACTCTGTTTAGCAAGGTGACTATACCATACTCATTCAAGCAATATCAGCGCCTTGATAGATGAGCAGTTAGCAGCCTTTTGCCGCAGTTTTCGCTACAATGTGCGCCTGATTCGAAAGGAGTTCTCCCATGGCGCTTAAAGCGACAATTTATAAAGCCGTCGTCAACGTAGCGGATCTTGACCGCAACCAGTTTCTTGACGCGGCCTTGACGCTGGCGCGTCACCCCTCTGAAACCCAGGAGCGCATGATGCTGCGCCTGCTGGCCTGGATTAAATATGCCGATGAACGGCTGCAGTTCACGCGTGGCCTGAGCGCGGAAGACGAGCCTGAAGCATGGCTGCGTAACGACCATCTGGGCATCGATCTTTGGATTGAGCTGGGTCTGCCGGATGAGCGCCGTATCAAGAAAGCCTGTACCCAGTCTGGTGAGGTTGCTCTGTTTGCCTACAACAGCCGTGCGGCTCAGATCTGGTGGCAGCAAAACCAGAACAAATGTGCGCAGTTTAAAAATCTCACCGTGTGGTATCTGGATGATGAACTGCTGGCGCAACTGAGTGATTTTGCTGGTCGTACAATGGCACTGCAGGCGACTATTCAGGACGGCGCTATTTGGCTGTCCGACTCTCAGAACAATCTGGAAATTCATCTGACCGCGTGGCAGCCGCGTTCATGATTGTTCTCTCCCGAAACGTCTCTATCCCTGATAATGAGCTGGAAATCACGGCGATTCGGGCACAAGGCGCGGGTGGTCAGCACGTTAACAAGACCTCGACGGCTATCCATTTGCGCTTTGACATTCGGGCCTCGAGCCTGCCAGAGTATTACAAGGAACGCCTGCTGGCCGCCAGCCATCATCTGATTAGCGGCGATGGCATTATTATCATTAAGGCGCAGGAATACCGTAGCCAGGAGCTCAATCGGGAAGCGGCAATCTCCCGACTGGTGGCGGTGATAAAAGAATTAACCGCGGTGCAAAAAAGCCGACAGGCAACTCGCCCTACGCGCGCCTCGAAAGAGCGCAGGTTGTCATCGAAGGCGCAAAAATCCACAGTGAAAGCACTGCGCGGGAGAGTTCGTCGAACGCAAGACTGACGAGCGGGAATAAAAATTAATAAGGAATTGATAGTGAAAACAGCAATATTGTCCGTGGTCGCTGCATGCACGCTTTTTTCCTTGATCGGCTGTAATAACCGTACTGAAGTTGAAGTACTACAGCCGACGCGGGCGGCAGAATTAAAACCGATGCAGCAAAGCTGGCGTGGCATCTTACCTTGCGCGGACTGCGAAGGGATTGAAACCTCTCTGTTTCTGGAAAAAGACGGTACATGGGTGATGAACGAACGCTATCAGGGCGTGCGGGATGAACCGTCTTCATTTGCCTCTTATGGCACATGGGCGCGTACAGCCGACAAACTGGTGCTGACCGACAGCAAAGGTGAAAAATCGTACTACCGGGCTAAAGGCGAGGCGCTGGAAATGCTCGATCGTGAAGGTAACCCGATTGAGTCACAGTTTAACTACACGCTCCAGCCGGTTTCCGCCAGCTTACCGGTGACGCCAATGCCGATGCGAGGCATGTATTTCTATATGGCTGACGCGGCAATCTTTACCGACTGCGCAACGGGTAAACGGATGCCGGTGGCGAATAACGCTCAGCTTGAACGCGACTATTTAGCCGCTCGTGCGGAAAACGGACAGTCCGTACTGTTGACGCTTGAGGCGCATTTCACGCTGGAGTCAAACCCGGATACGGGTGAGAAAGTGAAAACGTTGATGGCGGATAAAGACGCGAAATTTATCCCTGGTAAAGCGTGTAATTAATCGATAGAAAAAAGGCCCTGATAATCAGGGCCTTTTTGTTGGTATTAGCCTTTAATGGCTTTGACCAGGAAGTCGACGATGTCGCCGGTTTTAATCAGCTCTTTCTCGCCGTTACGACGGTATTTGTATTCGATATCGTCGTTGTCGAGGTTACGGTCGCCCAGCACGATGGTGTGTGGGATACCGATCAGTTCCATATCGGCAAACATCACGCCCGGACGCTCTTTACGATCGTCCATCAGCACTTCGATACCCTGTGCGCGCAACTCAGCGTACAGCTTTTCAGCCAGCTCCTGCACACGGTAGGATTTGTGCATGTTCATCGGCAGAATGGCGACCTGGAACGGGGCAATGGCATCTGGCCATACGATGCCACGATCGTCAAAGTTTTGTTCAATAGCAGCAGCGACTACGCGAGTGACCCCGATACCGTAGCAGCCCATAGTCAGCGTCTGGTTACGGCCATCTTCGCCCTGAACAGCGGCTTTCATCGCTTCAGAGTACTTGGTACCCAACTGGAAGATGTGGCCGACTTCGATACCGCGTTTGATCATCAGCGTACCTTTGCCGTCCGGGCTAGGGTCGCCGGCGACTACGTTACGGATGTCAGCAACTTCCGGGGTGGCCACATCGCGATCCCAGTTGATACCGAAATAGTGTTTACCGTCGATGTTGGCACCGGCAGCGAAATCGCTCATTACTGCAACGGTACGGTCGATAACCACCGGAATTGGCATATTCACCGGACCGAGCGAGCCAGGACCTGCTTTTACCAGCGCACGAATTTCTTCTTCGGTGGCAAAGGTCAGCGGGCTGGCAACCTGCGGCAGTTTTTCCGCTTTGACTTCGTTCAGCTCGTGATCGCCACGAACCAGCAGGGCGACCAGCGGGTAGCTGCTGCCTTCAACCGCTTTCACCAGCAGGGTTTTCACGGTTTTTTCGATAGGCAGGTTGAACTGCTCAACCAGTTCGGCGATGGTTTTAGCGTTCGGCGTATCTACCAGCGTCATTTCCTGGGTTGCTGCCGCGCGCGGCTCTTTCGGCGCAACGGCTTCGGCAAATTCGATGTTCGCCGCATAGTCAGAGGAGTCGGAGAAGATCACATCGTCTTCGCCGCTCTGCGCCAGCACCTGGAATTCGTGAGAGGCGCTGCCGCCGATAGAACCGGTATCCGCTTGTACTGCACGGAAATCCAGCCCCATACGGCTGAAGATTTTGCTATACGCAGCGTACATCGCGTCGTAGGTTTCCTGCAGGGATTCCTGAGAGGTGTGGAAAGAGTATGCATCTTTCATCAGGAATTCGCGGGAGCGCATCACGCCGAAGCGCGGACGGACTTCGTCACGGAATTTGGTCTGAATCTGATAGAAGTTCAGCGGCAGCTGTTTGTAAGAGCTCAGCTCGTTACGAATCAGGTCGGTGATCACTTCTTCATGCGTTGGGCCGAGGACGAACGAACGATCGCCACGGTCAGCAATACGCAGCAGTTCCGGGCCGTATTGTTCCCAACGGCCGCTCTCTTCCCACAGTTCAGAAGGCTGAACGACCGGCATCAACACCTCGATCGCACCGGCGTTGTTCATCTCTTCACGCACGATGTTTTCGACTTTTTTCAGGACGCGCACGCCGGTCGGCAGCCAGGTATATAACCCGGAGGCCAGCTTGCGGATCATCCCGGCGCGCAGCATCAGCTGGTGGCTGATGACTTCGGCGTCGGCAGGTGTCTCCTTCAGAGTGGAGAGCAGATATTGGCTAGTACGCATGTTGTTACGGTTCCAGTTGAACGATCGAACAGGCTCAAAACGAGCCTGGCACAAAACAAAAGTGGTTTAGTTTACCAGCGAGAAAGGGATGTCAAAAGAGTACGCGACGCAAATTAGCGGGCTTCCAGAGCAAAGACCTCAAATCCTGACGGCGTGACGCGCCAGCGGACGTTAAAGTCCAGCAGCCAGACGGCGTAGGTTTTGCCTTCTTCCTCGTTTTTACGATAGGCAGGACGCGGATCCTGCGCCAGCACTTCGGCAATAAACTGACGAAGATGCGGGTAACGTTGTTCGAGCTTCGGTAGCTGCTCCGCGAGATCTTCACTGAACGTCACGTCTATGCTGGCCTTGGGGGCATCCTGAGCATAGCTGGCGCGAGCATCGGGTAACGATTCGGCAAACGGCAGATACGGTTTTATATCTACGACTGGCGTGCCATCAACAAGATCCAGCCCACCGAGTTCGAGGATCACGTGCTCTTTATGGCAGCGGATGCCCCGTAGCTCAACCAACGACATGCCAACAGGGTTAGGACGAAACGTTGAACGCGTGGCAAAGACACCCATTCTGGCGTTGCCGCCAAGGCGGGGAGGGCGCACGGTCGGACGCCATCCACCTTCCATTGTCTGGTGAAAAACAAAAATCACCCACAAATGACTGAAGGCTTCCAGGCCGCGAACGGCATCGGCCTGGTTATAAGGTGCGAGCAAATGCAGTTCACCGCTGGCGCTTTTCACCAGACCGGGCTGGCGTGGAACGGCGAACTTTTCTTTATAAGGTGAGCGGATAACGCCTATTTGCTCGAACTGAAAATGGCTCATTTCGCCGAAATGTTCAGTGCAGAACCGATGCAAACCGCCTGACGATAGCAACCCGGCGTTCCGCTGGTCACTTCGCAACTGTGCAGCAATACCGCATTAGCTTTCATTTTTGATGCGTTAATCTGCATGCGTTTGCGTGCGGTTGGAATGCTCGGAGGGGAATCCTGGTTTGAAGCCTGGCAGGATTCACCGCTAACTTCGCCAAGATCGCGGAACGGTTTGCCTACTAAATCTTCAGCGTTAGTAATGATTCTTACCGGCGTAGCGCGCGGTGCTTTCGGTTTTTCCGGCTCCGCTTTCGGCGGGGTTGCGGTGCTTTGAACGGGTTCAACAGGGGATCTGCTTAACATAGAACAGCCGCTCAGCAAGAGTGCTACTAAACAGATCGGTAAAGCACGCATAATATTTCCTCAATGAATGATCTAAACGTCAGATATTGAATCAGGTGCTTGCATAAATGACAAGACGGGCAAGCGCCCGTCCTGATGATATTACAGATTCTGTAAACAGCCTAAAATTACCAGCCCTTAACAGCACCGCCGTTGAAGACTTTGTTTGCTGCTTCGTACACTTCGTCAGACTGGTATGCTTCAACGAATTTCTTCACGTTCTCAGCATCTTTATTGTCTTCACGAGTTACAATCAGGTTTACGTACGGGGAATCTTTATCTTCAACAAAGATACCGTCTTTTGCCGGAGTCAGGCCGATCTGGCTGGCGTAGGTGGTGTTGATGACCGCCAGTGCGATTTGTGCATCGTCCAGGGAACGCGGCAGCTGCGGTGCTTCCAGTTCAACCAGCTTCAGGTTTTTCGGGTTTTCAATCACGTCCAGCGCGGTTGGCAGCAGGCCAACACCGTCTTTCAGTTTGATTAAGCCCACTTTTTGCAGCAGCAGCAAGGAACGGCCAAGGTTAGTCGGGTCGTTTGGAATCGCAACCTGGGAACCGTCCTGCAGCTCATCCAGTGATTTGATTTTTTTGGAGTAGCCCGCAATCGGGTAAACAAAAGTATTGCCTACAGCAACCAGCTTGTAACCACGATCTTTGATCTGCTGGTCCAGGTATGGTTTGTGCTGGAAGGCGTTAGCATCGATATCGCCTTTGCTCAGCGCTTCGTTAGGCAGAACGTAATCGTTAAACGTGACCAGCTCAACGTCCAGACCGTATTTTTCTTTTGCCACTTTCTGCGCGACTTCTGCAACCTGCTGCTCTGCGCCAACAATAACGCCCACTTTGATGTGATTAGGATCTTTTTCATCCTGACCGCAACCCACAAGTGCCAGAGAACCGATCAGGGCTCCAACTGCCGCAAAGGTTTTGAATTTGAACGCCATGCTTATTTCCTTTTCTTAATGAGTTTTTAGTGTTGTGTGCAACGTTATTTGTGCGTGACAGCCCGGACGATGCGATCGCCGGATAACTGAATTAAATAAACCAGAACGACGAGCAATACCAGTACTGTATTCATTACGGTAGCGTTGTAACCAATATAGCCGTACTGATAGCCAATCTGTCCAAGACCACCGGCACCGACGGCACCGCCCATCGCGGAGTAACCAACCAGCGTGATAAGGGTGATGGTGGCCGCATTGACCAGTCCTGGCAGCGCTTCTGGCAGTAATACCTTACGTACAATTTGCAGCGGCGTGGCGCCCATCGCACGAGAGGCTTCTATCAGCCCGGTCGGGATTTCGAGCAGCGCGTTTTCCACCATACGGGCGATAAACGGCGCGGCACCGACGGTCAGCGGAACGATAGCTGCCTGCAGTCCGATAGAGGTGCCTACGATCATGCGGGTGAACGGAATCATCCACACCAGTAAGATGATGAACGGGATGGAACGGAAAATGTTCACCAGCGCAGAGAGCGTACGGTAGAGCTTCGCGTTCTCAATAATTTGCCCCGGACGCGTTACGTACAGCAACACGCCGACCGGCAGACCAATCACAAAGCCAAAAAAACCGGACACAAAGGTCATTGCCAGCGTTTCCCATACGCCGCGAACCAGCAGCCACATCATCGGCTCAGACATAACCCAGTACCTCTACTTTTACATGGTGTTCCTGCAACCAGCTAATGGCTGCTTGTGTATCTTCCTGTGTGCCGTGCATTTCAGTCAGCATGATGCCGAACTTCACGCCGCCGGCGTAATCCATCTGCGCGCTAATAATGTTGTTATTCACATTAAAGCGACGGGCCGTCTCAGAAAGTAGCGGTGCATCGACCGAATGACCGGTGAATTCCATACGCAGCATCGGCACGCTGTCGGCTTCCGGCTCCGCTTTTAAACGTTCCAGATAATCTTCCGGAATATCCAGGTGCAGCGTGGACTGGATAAATTTCTGTGCCAGCGGCGTTTTCGGGTGTGAGAACACTTCACTAACGGTGTCTTGCTCAATCAGTTCACCATTACTGATGACCGCCACGCAGTCACAAATACGTTTTACAACGTCCATCTCGTGAGTAATCAGCAGAATGGTGAGTCCCAGACGACGATTAATATCTTTCAATAATTCCAGAATCGAGCGTGTCGTTGCCGGATCGAGTGCGCTGGTGGCTTCATCGCACAGCAACACTTTGGGATTACTTGCCAGCGCACGGGCGATCGCCACACGCTGTTTTTGTCCACCGGAAAGGTTGGCCGGGTAGCTATCGTGCTTGTCTCCAAGACCAACCAAATCCAACAGTTCTGTTACGCGGCGTTTGATCTCTTCTTTTGGCGTGTTATCCAGTTCCAGCGGTAGTGCGACGTTACCGAACACCGTACGGGAAGAGAGCAGGTTAAAGTGCTGAAAAATCATGCCGATTTGACGGCGAGCTTTAGTCAACTCCGACTCAGAAAGCGTGGTCAGCTCCTGACCGCCAACCTGAACGCTGCCTTCGGTAGGGCGTTCGAGTAGGTTAACGCAGCGGATGAGCGTACTTTTACCGGCGCCGGAGGCGCCAATAACGCCATAAATCTGCCCGGCAGGAACATGCAGGCTGACATTATTTAGCGCCTGAATGGTGCGAGTCCCCTGCTGGAACACTTTGGTGATATTCGAAAGTTTAATCATTGGTTATTTATTATCGTAATTAAGTTAGCCGTGGCGTTTTCGTCTGTCAGGTACGGTCGAAGCCGTCAACAAGATGGATGTTAAGGCATCCAGACGTCTAAATCAATCGGGCTTTGCACGATGAGCACTTTCTTGCCCGCTGAAACATGCGATACTAGAGTCACATGCCTTATTCAGGAGCTATAAAAGGTGGCAAAGTCTGTACCCGCAATTTTTCTCGACCGTGACGGTACCATTAATGTGGACCACGGTTATGTACATGAGATCGACGAGTTTGAGTTTATCGACGGCGTTATTGATGCCATGCGTGAACTTAAAAAGATGGGTTACGCGCTTATTATCGTGACGAACCAGTCTGGTATCGCGCGTGGTAAATTTACTGAGGCGCAGTTTGAAACGTTGACCGAATGGATGGACTGGTCGCTGGCCGATCGCGACGTTGAGCTGGATGGTATCTACTACTGCCCGCATCACCCGCAGGGTACTGTAGAAGAGTATCGTCAGGTCTGCGACTGCCGTAAACCGCATCCTGGCATGTTTATCTCCGCCCGAGACTTCTTGCACATCGATATGGCCGCTTCTTATATGGTTGGCGACAAAATTGAAGATATGCAGGCGGCGACAGCTGCGAATGTTGGCACGAAGGTATTGGTGCGCACAGGCAAACCCGTCACGCCGGAAGCAGAAAATGCGGCAGATTTGGTCATAAATAGTCTGGCAGACCTGCCAATGGCGATCAAAAAGCAGCAAAAGTAAGCGTTGTGGATAAAAGGTGAGCGGTTGAAACAAAAATGCATTTTTCCGCTTGTCTTCCTGAGTCGACTCCCTATAATGCGCCTCCATCGACACGGCGGATGTGAATCACTTCACACAAACAGCCGGTTCGGTTGAAGAGAAAAACCTGAAAATGAGGGTTGACTCTGAAAGAGGAAAGCGTAATATACGCCACCTCGCGACAGAGCGCTAAAGCGCGTCGCAACTGCTCTTTAACAATTTATCAGACAATCTGTGTGGGCACTCGAAGATACGGATTCTTAACGTCGCAAGACGAAAAATGAATACCAAGTCTCAACGAGTGAACACGTAATTCATTACGAAGTTTAATTCATTGAGCATCAAACTTTTAAATTGAAGAGTTTGATCATGGCTCAGATTGAACGCTGGCGGCAGGCCTAACACATGCAAGTCGAACGGTAGCACAGAGGAGCTTGCTCCTTGGGTGACGAGTGGCGGACGGGTGAGTAATGTCTGGGAAACTGCCCGATGGAGGGGGATAACTACTGGAAACGGTAGCTAATACCGCATAACGTCGCAAGACCAAAGAGGGGGACCTTCGGGCCTCTTGCCATCGGATGTGCCCAGATGGGATTAGCTAGTAGGTGGGGTAACGGCTCACCTAGGCGACGATCCCTAGCTGGTCTGAGAGGATGACCAGCCACACTGGAACTGAGACACGGTCCAGACTCCTACGGGAGGCAGCAGTGGGGAATATTGCACAATGGGCGCAAGCCTGATGCAGCCATGCCGCGTGTATGAAGAAGGCCTTCGGGTTGTAAAGTACTTTCAGCGAGGAGGAAGGTGTTGTGGTTAATAACCGCAGCAATTGACGTTACTCGCAGAAGAAGCACCGGCTAACTCCGTGCCAGCAGCCGCGGTAATACGGAGGGTGCAAGCGTTAATCGGAATTACTGGGCGTAAAGCGCACGCAGGCGGTCTGTCAAGTCGGATGTGAAATCCCCGGGCTCAACCTGGGAACTGCATCCGAAACTGGCAGGCTAGAGTCTTGTAGAGGGGGGTAGAATTCCAGGTGTAGCGGTGAAATGCGTAGAGATCTGGAGGAATACCGGTGGCGAAGGCGGCCCCCTGGACAAAGACTGACGCTCAGGTGCGAAAGCGTGGGGAGCAAACAGGATTAGATACCCTGGTAGTCCACGCCGTAAACGATGTCGACTTGGAGGTTGTGCCCTTGAGGCGTGGCTTCCGGAGCTAACGCGTTAAGTCGACCGCCTGGGGAGTACGGCCGCAAGGTTAAAACTCAAATGAATTGACGGGGGCCCGCACAAGCGGTGGAGCATGTGGTTTAATTCGATGCAACGCGAAGAACCTTACCTACTCTTGACATCCAGAGAACTTAGCAGAGATGCTTTGGTGCCTTCGGGAACTCTGAGACAGGTGCTGCATGGCTGTCGTCAGCTCGTGTTGTGAAATGTTGGGTTAAGTCCCGCAACGAGCGCAACCCTTATCCTTTGTTGCCAGCGGTTCGGCCGGGAACTCAAAGGAGACTGCCAGTGATAAACTGGAGGAAGGTGGGGATGACGTCAAGTCATCATGGCCCTTACGAGTAGGGCTACACACGTGCTACAATGGCATATACAAAGAGAAGCGACCTCGCGAGAGCAAGCGGACCTCATAAAGTATGTCGTAGTCCGGATTGGAGTCTGCAACTCGACTCCATGAAGTCGGAATCGCTAGTAATCGTGGATCAGAATGCCACGGTGAATACGTTCCCGGGCCTTGTACACACCGCCCGTCACACCATGGGAGTGGGTTGCAAAAGAAGTAGGTAGCTTAACCTTCGGGAGGGCGCTTACCACTTTGTGATTCATGACTGGGGTGAAGTCGTAACAAGGTAACCGTAGGGGAACCTGCGGTTGGATCACCTCCTTACCTTAAAGAAACGTTCTTTGTAGTGCTCACACAGATTGTCTGATGAAAAGTAAATAGCAAGGCGTCTTGCGATTGAGACTTCAGTGTCCCCTTCGTCTAGAGGCCCAGGACACCGCCCTTTCACGGCGGTAACAGGGGTTCGAATCCCCTAGGGGACGCCACTTGCTGGTATGTGTGAGTGAAAGTCGCCGACCGAAGTATCTCAAAACTGACTTACAAGTCACGTTTGAGATATTTGCTCTTTAAAAATCTGGATCAAGCTGAAAATTGAAACGACACACTGTTTCATTTCTCCGTAATAAGAAATGAAAAGCGGTGTGTTCGAGTCTCTCAAATTTTTGCAAGTCGATGATGAATCGAAAGAAACATCTTCGGGTTGTGAGGTTAAGCGACTAAGCGTACACGGTGGATGCCCTGGCAGTCAGAGGCGATGAAGGACGTGCTAATCTGCGATAAGCGTCGGTAAGGTGATATGAACCGTTATAACCGGCGATTTCCGAATGGGGAAACCCAGTGTGATTCGTCACACTATCATTACGTGAATACATAGCGTAATGAAGCGAACCGGGGGAACTGAAACATCTAAGTACCCCGAGGAAAAGAAATCAACCGAGATTCCCCCAGTAGCGGCGAGCGAACGGGGAGCAGCCCAGAGTCTGAATCAGCATGTGTGTTAGTGGAAGCGTCTGGAAAGTCGCACGATACAGGGTGAAAGTCCCGTACACAAAAGTGCATGTGTTGTGAACTCGAAGAGTAGGGCGGGACACGTGGTATCCTGTCTGAATATGGGGGGACCATCCTCCAAGGCTAAATACTCCTGACTGACCGATAGTGAACCAGTACCGTGAGGGAAAGGCGAAAAGAACCCCGGCGAGGGGAGTGAAAAAGAACCTGAAACCGTGTACGTACAAGCAGTGGGAGCACCCTTTGGGGTGTGACTGCGTACCTTTTGTATAATGGGTCAGCGACTTATATTCTGTAGCAAGGTTAACCGAATAGGGGAGCCGAAGGGAAACCGAGTCTTAACTGGGCGTTAAGTTGCAGGGTATAGACCCGAAACCCGGTGATCTAGCCATGGGCAGGTTGAAGGTTGGGTAACACTAACTGGAGGACCGAACCGACTAATGTTGAAAAATTAGCGGATGACTTGTGGCTGGGGGTGAAAGGCCAATCAAACCGGGAGATAGCTGGTTCTCCCCGAAAGCTATTTAGGTAGCGCCTCGTGAACTCATCTTCGGGGGTAGAGCACTGTTTCGGCTAGGGGGTCATCCCGACTTACCAACCCGATGCAAACTGCGAATACCGAAGAATGTTATCACGGGAGACACACGGCGGGTGCTAACGTCCGTCGTGAAGAGGGAAACAACCCAGACCGCCAGCTAAGGTCCCAAAGTCATGGTTAAGTGGGAAACGATGTGGGAAGGCACAGACAGCCAGGATGTTGGCTTAGAAGCAGCCATCATTTAAAGAAAGCGTAATAGCTCACTGGTCGAGTCGGCCTGCGCGGAAGATGTAACGGGGCTAAACCATGCACCGAAGCTGCGGCAGCGACACTATGTGTTGTTGGGTAGGGGAGCGTTCTGTAAGCCGTTGAAGGTGTATCGTGAGGTATGCTGGAGGTATCAGAAGTGCGAATGCTGACATAAGTAACGATAATGCGGGTGAAAAACCCGCACGCCGGAAGACCAAGGGTTCCTGTCCAACGTTAATCGGGGCAGGGTGAGTCGACCCCTAAGGCGAGGCCGAAAGGCGTAGTCGATGGGAAACAGGTTAATATTCCTGTACTTGGTGTTACTGCGAAGGGGGGACGGAGAAGGCTATGTTAGCCGGGCGACGGTTGTCCCGGTTTAAGCATGTAGGCGGAGGTTCCAGGTAAATCCGGTACCTTATTAACGCTGAGGTGTGATGACGAGGCACTACGGTGCTGAAGTAACAAATGCCCTGCTTCCAGGAAAAGCCTCTAAGCATCAGGTAACACGAAATCGTACCCCAAACCGACACAGGTGGTCAGGTAGAGAATACCAAGGCGCTTGAGAGAACTCGGGTGAAGGAACTAGGCAAAATGGTGCCGTAACTTCGGGAGAAGGCACGCTGATATGTAGGTGAAGTGGTTTACCCATGGAGCTGAAATCAGTCGAAGATACCAGCTGGCTGCAACTGTTTATTAAAAACACAGCACTGTGCAAACACGAAAGTGGACGTATACGGTGTGACGCCTGCCCGGTGCCGGAAGGTTAATTGATGGGGTTATCCGTAAGGAGAAGCTCTTGATCGAAGCCCCGGTAAACGGCGGCCGTAACTATAACGGTCCTAAGGTAGCGAAATTCCTTGTCGGGTAAGTTCCGACCTGCACGAATGGCGTAATGATGGCCAGGCTGTCTCCACCCGAGACTCAGTGAAATTGAACTCGCTGTGAAGATGCAGTGTACCCGCGGCAAGACGGAAAGACCCCGTGAACCTTTACTATAGCTTGACACTGAACACTGGTCCTTGATGTGTAGGATAGGTGGGAGGCTTTGAAGTGTGGACGCCAGTCTGCATGGAGCCATCCTTGAAATACCACCCTTTAATGGCTGGTGTTCTAACGTAGACCCGTAATCCGGGTTGCGGACAGTGTCTGGTGGGTAGTTTGACTGGGGCGGTCTCCTCCTAAAGAGTAACGGAGGAGCACGAAGGTTAGCTAATCCTGGTCGGACATCAGGAGGTTAGTGCAAAGGCATAAGCTAGCTTGACTGCGAGAGTGACGGCTCGAGCAGGTGCGAAAGCAGGTCTTAGTGATCCGGTGGTTCTGAATGGAAGGGCCATCGCTCAACGGATAAAAGGTACTCCGGGGATAACAGGCTGATACCGCCCAAGAGTTCATATCGACGGCGGTGTTTGGCACCTCGATGTCGGCTCATCACATCCTGGGGCTGAAGTAGGTCCCAAGGGTATGGCTGTTCGCCATTTAAAGTGGTACGCGAGCTGGGTTTAGAACGTCGTGAGACAGTTCGGTCCCTATCTGCCGTGGGCGCTGGAGAATTGAGGGGGGCTGCTCCTAGTACGAGAGGACCGGAGTGGACGCATCACTGGTGTTCGGGTTGTCATGCCAATGGCATTGCCCGGTAGCTAAATGCGGAAGAGATAAGTGCTGAAAGCATCTAAGCACGAAACTTGCCCCGAGATGAGTTCTCCCTGACTCCCTGAGAGTCCTGAAGGAACGTTGAAGACGACGACGTTGATAGGTCGGGTGTGTAAGTGTAGCGATACATTGAGCTAACCGATACTAATGAACCGTGAGGCTTAACCTTACAACGCCGAAGATGTTTTGGCGAAGAGACAGACACAAGATTCAGCTTGATTACAGATTAGATTGACATGCAAAAGCGTGTTGATAAACAGAATTTGCCTGGCGGCTGTAGCGCGGTGGTCCCACCTGACCCCATGCCGAACTCAGAAGTGAAACGCCGTAGCGCCGATGGTAGTGTGGGGTCTCCCCATGCGAGAGTAGGGAACTGCCAGGCATCAAATTAGAAGTATGGCACTGATTTTCGAGGCAGTTCACTACTCGATAGAGAGTAGGACAAAAGCGAAAGCTTTTGAACGTTGCGAAGCAACGGCCCGAAGGGTGAATCACAAAGTGATTCATAAACTGCCAGGCATCAAATTGCAGTAAACCGGGATGAAGAATCCGGGTGGTGACAAAGAAATTCGGTGGAGCGGTAGTTCAGTTGGTTAGAATACCTGCCTGTCACGCAGGGGGTCGCGGGTTCGAGTCCCGTCCGTTCCGCCACTTATTAAGAGCCCTGAGCTAACGCTCAGGGCTTTTTCTTTGTCTGCAATTTAATTATTGCTGAATCCGCAAATATCCTCTGCATTTTTCACTCTTTTTCTATAAAGAGCTAAAGCTCATAATCCTCTCAGTTAACGAACATAGTGATTATAAAGAGGAATTCTATGACTATCCCTGCATTCGGTTTAGGTACTTTCCGCCTGAAAGACGACGTGGTTATCGCTTCTGTTAAAACGGCGCTTGAGCTAGGCTACCGTGCTGTCGACACTGCACAAATCTATGATAATGAAGCGGCTGTTGGTCAGGCGATTGCCGAAAGTGGCGTACCGCGTAACGAGCTGTATATCACCACCAAGATCTGGATTGAAAATCTCAGCAAAGAAAAACTGATCCCAAGCCTGAAAGAAAGCCTGAAGAAGTTGCGTACAGATTATGTCGATCTGACGCTGATCCACTGGCCATCTCCAGGTGATGCGGTATCTGTTGAGGAATTCATGCAGGCGCTGCTCGAAGCAAAACAGCAGGGACTGACTCGTGAAATTGGTATCTCAAACTTCACCATTCCGCTGATGGAAAAAGCCATTGCCGCAGTAGGTGCAGAGAATATCGCGACTAACCAGATTGAGCTTTCTCCGTATCTGCAGAGCCGTAAGGTGGTTGACTGGGCGAAAGCACACGGTATCCACATCACCTCTTACATGACGCTGGCTTACGGTAAAGCGCTGAAAGATGAAGTGATTGCGCACATTGCCGCTAAACATAACGCGACCCCGGCGCAGGTTATTCTGGCATGGGCAATGGGGGAAGGTTACTCCGTAATTCCTTCTTCTACCAAACGTGAAAACCTGGCAAGCAACCTGCTGGCGCTGGAACTGCATCTGGATGCCGAAGATAAAAAAGCGATCGCGGCACTGGACTGCAACGATCGTCTGGTCAGCCCGGAAGGTCTGGCCCCTGATTGGGATTAATTGCCTGACCCTCTGTACCCATTAACCCTCTTTCACAGCTCCTTCGGGAGCTGTTCTTATATACTCACTTAAAAAGTCGATAAATGCCCGGATGCGCGTACTGACGGCACGATCGCTGTAATAAACTGCGCTAAAAGGCATCTCTACCGGCAGACGTTTATCTGCCAATAACTCCACCAGTTCACCCCGCGCGATCTCTTTATCTATCATATAATCTGAAAGACATGCGATGCCGTTGCCATTCAGGCAAAGCTGTTTTAGCGTTTCTCCACTGTTGGAAGAAATTCCGCACTCAACCTCATGCAGCTGTCCGTCGCTACAGGCAATCGGCCAGGTATTGAGTGAAACCGGTTCGGAAAACCCCAGACACAGATGCTGATTTAACTCCTCGACGCTCTCTGGCTTGCCAAAACGGGCAATGTAGTCCGGTGAGGCAATAATCTTACGATAGCTGGTAAATAGCGGACGCGCACGTAGACTCGAGTCAGTCAGTGTACCCGCTCGTATAGCAACATCCACTTTTCGTTCAATAAGATTGATGAACGTTTCTGAGGAGACGAGAGACAACGTCATCTCGGGATACCGTTCCCGGAACGGCTTGATTAGCGGCATCAGGAAATGCAACATCACCGGTGTTGCTGCGTCGATGCGCAGCAGGCCGCGCGGAGTATTACGCGACTCCATGATTTCAGTTTCTGCTGCAGCCATCTCTTGCAGTATCTGCTGCACCCGCCTGAAGTAGCGCTCTCCTTCTTCGGTCAGGCTTAGCTGTCGGGTCGTGCGATTAAGCAAACTGACGCCCAATTTCATCTCCAGCTTTTTTACTGCCCGGCTGACCGCAGAATTGGCTTGTCCAAGCTGTTCTGCCGCCCGGCTAAAGCTGCCGCTTTCCACTACCGCCACAAAAATTGCAAGTTCTTCGGAGGTTGCTTTCATTTTTGCACCTGACGCAAAATTATATTGAGATTTTGAATGTTTTTGTCATTAAAACATCCAGGCATACTGCGTGTCATCTGATTACTGATGTTACGGAGTTATTTATGCCTCTCGCTTTATTTGCACTAACAATAAGTGCCTTCGCTATAGGCACTACTGAGTTTGTGATTGTTGGTCTGGTGCCGACCATCGCTCAACAGCTGGCGATCTCGTTACCTTCAGCCGGGATGCTGGTTTCAATCTATGCGCTGGGTGTGGCAATTGGCGCGCCGGTACTGACCGCTCTGACCGGACGCCTGCCACGTAAACAGTTACTGGTTGCGCTGATGGTTCTGTTTACGGCGGGGAATTTGCTGGCATGGCAGGCACCCGGGTATATGACACTCATTATTGCTCGTCTGCTGACTGGACTGGCACACGGCGTATTCTTCTCGATTGGTTCTACCATCGCGACTAGTCTGGTGCCAAAAGAGAAAGCGGCTTCCGCCATTGCCATTATGTTTGGTGGCTTAACGGTGGCGCTGGTCACCGGCGTGCCGCTGGGAACATTTATCGGTCAACACTTTGGCTGGCGTGAGACTTTCCTCGCGGTATCAATGTTAGGCGTGATTGCACTGATCAGCAGCCAGTTACTGATCCCTGCCAACATTCCCGGTCGTGCAGCCGCCAGCATTCGCGACCAGGTGAAGGTACTGACTCATCCCCGTCTGTTGCTGATTTACGCCGTTACGGCACTGGGCTACGGCGGTGTATTCACGGCATTCACCTTCCTTGCACCGATGATGCAGGATCTGGCGGGATTCTCCCCGGCAGCAGTAAGCTGGATCTTACTGGGTTACGGTGTTTCAGTGGCTATCGGTAATATCTGGGGCGGTAAGCTGGCGGATAAACATGGTGCGGTTCCGGCGCTGAAATTCATTTTCGCCGCGCTGTTTGTTCTGCTGATGGTCTTCCAACTGACGGCCTCCACGCAATACGCCGCGCTGGCTACCATTCTGGTGATGGGGATCTTTGCCTTTGGTAACGTACCGGGATTGCAGGTCTACGTGGTACAGAAAGCTGAGCAATTTACGCCTAATGCTGTAGATGTGGCGTCAGGGTTAAACATTGCGGCGTTTAACATTGGGATTGCGCTGGGGTCAGTGATTGGCGGGCAAACGGTCGAGCATTATGGTTTAGCGCAGACGCCGTGGATTGGCGCCCTCATTGTTCTGGTAGCTTTCCTGCTGATGGGTGTCAGCGGTCGTCTTGATAAACCTGTGCGTGTTGCTCTGGGGTAAATCATTGATGTAAGCGCCCACTTACAAAACAAACTGCAATTGTTCGTTGAAAGTGAGTGCTAAAATCCCTATAACAGAAGAACCAGTCCGGCTGCGGACTGGTTGACGTTACAGAGGTTTGAAAGTCTAAAGTGCGAAAAAACACCTATGCCATGCGTTATGTTGCCGGACAACCCGCCGAGCGGATTTTACCGCCGGGGTCGTTTGCGCATATTGGCCAGGCATTATCCGCAGGCGTTCCGTTAAGCAGTGAAGACCGCATTCGCGTGCTGGTATGGAATATTTTTAAACAGCAGCGCGCAGAATGGCAGTCGGTGCTGAAGAATTTTGGCAAAGATGCGCATCTGGTATTATTACAGGAAGCGCAAACCACGCCAGAACTGGTGCAGTTTGCGACCGCTAACTACCTTGCTGCCGATCAGGTTCCTGCCTTTGTGCTGCCTCAGCATCCCTCTGGCGTCATGACGCTCTCTGCTGCTCATCCTGTTTACTGTTGTCCATTGCGCGAGCGTGAGCCTATTTTACGGCTGGCGAAATCGGCTCTGGTAACGGTGTATCCGCTGCCTGACTCTCGATTATTAATGGTGGTGAATATCCACGCGGTTAACTTTAGCCTCGGCGTCGATGTTTATAGTAAGCAGTTACTTCCCATTGGCGATCAGATTGCTCATCACAGCGGTCCGGTTATTATGGCCGGCGATTTCAATGCCTGGAGCCGTCGACGGATGAATGCGCTGTACCGCTTTGCGCGAGAAATGTCGCTGCGCCAGGTACGTTTTACTGACGATCAGCGCCGACGCGCGTTTGGTCGCCCTCTCGATTTTGTGTTCTATCGTGGTCTGAACGTGAGTGAAGCCTCTGTGCTGGTCACCCGTGCATCCGATCACAACCCGCTACTCGTTGAATTCAGTCCCGGCAAACCTGAACAATAACGGTGTGTCAGGTCTGCCGTAGGGCAGGCCTGTGATGGTTGCCCTTCCTATTTCACAACAACCGAAGGACAACACAATGACAACACGCTCTCACCATGACAACGTCGAAAAACAGTTTGGCTCTCAGGCTAATGCCTATTTAACCAGTGCGGTGCACGCCTCTGGCCGTGACTTGCTGCGTCTGGGGGAAAGGTTGTCGGCATTTCCGCAGGCCCGTGTGTTGGATATGGGATGTGGAGCGGGGCATGCCAGCTTTGTAGCCGCGCAACACGTAAAGCAGGTTGTGGCTTATGATTTATCGTCGCAGATGCTTGAGGTGGTCGCTGAGGCGGCAAAAGACAGAGGCCTGGAGAATGTCGCCACACGCCAGGGTTATGCCGAAAGTCTGCCATTTGAAGATAGCGAATTTGACGTGGTAATTAGCCGCTATTCTGCGCATCACTGGCATGATGTCGGACGCGCGCTGCGGGAAGTGAACCGCGTTCTGAAGCCCGGTGGTGTATTGATTGTGATGGATGTGATGTCGCCAGGCCACCCAGTACGTGATATCTGGTTGCAAACCGTGGAGGCGTTACGCGATACCTCGCACGTTCGTAACTATTCCAGTGGAGAGTGGCTGTCGTTAATCAACGATGCCAATTTGATTGCCGATACTTTGTTAACCGATCGCCTGCCACTGGAGTTCAGTTCGTGGGTCGCGAGGATGCGCACGCCTGTGGCGTTGAGCGACGCGATTCGTGCATACCAACAAAGTGCTTCTGCAGACGTGAAAGCCTACTTTGCGTTACAGGAAGATGGCTCGTTTACCAGCGACACGATAATGGTTGAGGCACATAAAGCGGGATAAATAAAAAAGGCACTGGGGGGAATCCAGTGCCTTCATTTCTACAATGCTATCAGGAGTCCGGCATACCGTTGTTTTTCACAAACAACGTGAGCTGATCGCCTGGCTGTAGATTGTCCGTATCGCTGTTCCAGCGCATGACATCTTTGATGTTAACCCCGTGACGTTTGGCAATGCTCGACAGCGAGTCGCCTTTACGCACACGATAGGTGATGCTATCGCTGTTATTCGCCAGACGCTGTGCGCTGGTACCCGCACCCACCGTCAGGTTTTGACCCACTTTCAGGGATGACCCGCGCAGATTATTCCACTGCTTAAGGTCATTGGTGCTCACGCCAAGGCGTGACGCGACGCCAGAAAGCGTATCGCCAGAGCGAACTTTGTAGCTACGACTGCTCAGCGGCGTGTTATCCGCGACCAGCGTTGACTGCACGGCTGCAATTTCGCCTGAAGCCAGAGACTCACGCAGCTTCTCTGCATGCTTCTTTGGCACCATCACATATTGCGGGCCGCTGGCACCCAACGTGGAGCCTTTCACGCCAGCATTGAAGGTCTTCAGCTTGCTGACGGAAATACCCGCCATATCGGCAACCTGAGCCATCTCAACCGGGCTACTCAGGCGAACACGTGCCAACGCGCGGCTTTCGTCTGTTGTTGGCAGACGTACGCCATAGCGTTTGCTGTTTTTGAGTATATCGCTCAATGCCAGCATTTTAGGCACGTATAGCTTCGTTTCCTGAGGCAATGGCAACGACCAGAAGTCAGTGGGTTTACCACGTGCTTTGTTCGTTTTGATTGCCTTCATGACACGACCTTCACCGCTATTATAAGCAGCAACGGTCAGCAGCCAGTCGCCATCAAACATCTTGTTCAGACGCTGCATCATGTCCAGCGCGGCGGTGGTGGAAGCCACAACGTCGCGACGTGCATCATAACTGCGGGTCTGTTTTAAACCATAATTGCGCCCCGTGCTCGGAATGATCTGCCAAATACCTGCGGCATTGGCGCCAGACGTTGCGTGAGGATCAAAAGCGCTCTCCACTATGGGTAGTAGTACCAGTTCCATAGGCATGTTACGTTTCTTAACCTGCCCGGCTATCCAGTACATATACGGCTCTGCCCGTAAAGTTACATCGTGGAGATAGCTCTTATTGCGTAAATACTTCTGTTTCTGTTCGCGAATCCGGCTGTTTTCCGGAATTCCCATCTTTAGCTCGTCACCAATGAAAGCCCACAAATCTTGATCAGCAGCGATAGATGTTCCGTCGTCCATCCATCGCGCCTGACTTGTAAACTTTCCTGCTTCCCCTTGACCAGCTGCAGAAAGGCTCTGTGCGTGTTGTTGGACGTTACCAGTATTCTGGCACCCAACAAGCAGGACAGAGGCGAGTAATATCGCTTTTGCCTTCATGTGTGTGTCAATAGTTGCTTAAAAGACGACCGATCATAACGGCGAAGTTTTCAAAAGGCAACCCGGAATTGTCAGAACGTATCTTTCTTTGACCTTAACCAGGCAAAACGCTCTTCAGGTTGTTGCAATATTGTTTCTTTGTTGATTTCATTAATTAAATCAATATCTTCCGTTCTCAAAAAAAGATTATTTCGCCGCTCATTTTTCAGAATTACGGGTAGTGTCATTTGTTTTTTTACGCGTAACTCATTAACTTTACGATAATATTCATTTATGAACGAATCGTGCGGGAGAATGCTTAAGGCAAACTTCATGTTTGCTAATGTGTACTCATGTGCGCAACAAATTAATGTATCGTCAGGAAGTTCGTTTATTTTTTTAAGTGATTGATACATTTGAGTTGCTGTACCTTCGAAAAGTCGACCGCAACCGCCAGAAAAGAGCGTGTCACCACAAAATAAGTAAGGATGGCTAAAGTAACAGATATGTCCTAAAGTGTGACCCGGAGTAGCAATTACCCTAAATTCATGCCCCAAAACGAGTGCAATATCGCCATCTTCGACTACGTGTGTAGTTCCCTTATCTTGCGTTTCAGCCGGTCCGTATACCACTATTTGTGGGAAATGTTGCAGGAGTTCTTTCACACCGCCCACGTGATCCTGATGATGGTGGGTTAGCAGAATGGCTTCCGGCACCCAGTTATGCTCTGCAATGGCTTTCAAAACAGGAGCCGCTTCACCCGGGTCCACAATCAGACAATGCTGGTCATTATTTGACAGGACCCAGATGTAATTGTCCTGAAATGCAGGAATACTGTTAAGATTCATATATTACCTCTCAATGCGTAACGGAAGGTTGTGATGAAACCGGCAAGGATCCCTCAAACTGTCGTAGCGCCCGTTAGCTGGGATGATTTGCCCTGGGGCGAACACTATCGTGAGGCGCTGGAGCATCAGCTTAACCCGTGGTTTGCAAAAATGTACGGTTTTCATCTGCTTAAGGTTGGTAATTTAAGCGCAGAAATCGATTCTGAAGCGTGCGCGGTTTCTCATCAGGTAAATGTTTCTTTGCAGGGATCTCCCATGCAGGTGACGGCCGATCCTTTGCATCTTCCCTTTGCCGATAAGTCCGTGGATGTCTGTTTATTGGCCCATACGTTGCCGTGGTGCTCTGATCCGCATCGCCTACTGCGTGAAGCCGATCGCGTGTTGATTGATGATGGCTGGTTGATTCTGAGCGGCTTTAACCCGGTAAGCTTGATGGGATTGCGTAAACTGGTGCCCGTATTGCGCAAGACATCGCCCTATAACAGTCGGATGTTTACCCTCATGCGTCAACTGGACTGGCTATCATTACTGAATTTTGAAGTGCTGCACTATAGTCGTTTTCATGTTCTGCCCTGGAACAAGAAGGGCGGGAAAATGTTAAGCGCCCATATTCCCGCGCTGGGCTGTTTACAGCTGGTGGTTGCGCGCAAGCGAACCATTCCGCTTACGCTCAACCCGATGAAACAAAATAAAAGCAAAACGCCTATCCGTCATGCCGTTGGCGCGACCCGGCAATACCGTAAACCGGACGCTTAAGCCTCAGTCTGATACCCAATATCATCCTGAGTCGGGCTCATGGCCGCGGTGCGTGCAAGCTCATCGCAGCGTTCGTTTTCCGGATGGCCCGCATGGCCTTTAACCCATTCCCATTTGATTTGATGCGGCCCCAGCGCGGCATCGAGACGTTTCCACAGATCGACGTTCTTCACCGGTTTTTTATCTGCTGTTTTCCAGCCGCGCTTCTTCCAGTTGTGGATCCACTGCGTAATGCCCTGGCGCACATACTGGCTGTCCGTGCTGAGTATCACTTCACACTGTTCTTTCAGGGCTTCCAGCGCAACGATTGCCGCCATCAGCTCCATGCGATTATTAGTGGTGAGGTTGTAGCCCTCGCTAAAGGTTTTTTCGCGCCCGCGATAGCGTAAAATCGCCCCATAACCACCAGGCCCTGGATTTCCCAGGCAAGAACCATCGGTGAAAATTTCTACCTGTTTAAGCATCTCTGGTAGACTTCCTGTTTTAGCAAATCGAAATCAAACGATAAGTCTGACATAAATGACCGTTATGAGCACTGGAATTACACGACAGATCGTCCTCGATACCGAAACCACCGGTATGAACCAGATTGGCGCCCACTATGAAGGCCACAAGATCATTGAGATCGGTGCGGTTGAAGTGGTGAACCGCCGCCTGACCGGCAATAACTTCCACGTTTACCTGAAGCCGGATCGGCTGGTGGACCCGGAAGCGTTCGGCGTACACGGAATCGCAGACGAATTCCTGCTCGATAAACCTACGTTTGCCGATGTAGCCGACGAGTTTCTCGACTACATTCGCGGCGCGGAGCTGGTCATTCATAACGCATCGTTCGATATCGGCTTTATGGATTACGAATTCGCGAAGCTCAAGCGTGATATTCCGAAGACGAATGAATTTTGCAAAATAACCGATAGCCTGGCGCTGGCGAGGAAAATGTTTCCTGGCAAGCGAAACAGCCTTGATGCGTTATGCTCGCGCTATGAGATAGACAACAGTAAACGAACCCTGCACGGCGCATTGCTCGATGCCCAGATTCTGGCCGACGTTTATCTGATGATGACCGGCGGGCAGACCACCATGGCGTTCTCAATGGAAGGCGACAGCCAGCAGCAGAATGACACGGGGATCCAGCGTATTGTGCGACAGTCCAGCAAACTACGCGTTGTTTTCGCCACTGATGAAGAGTTAGCGGCGCATGAGTCACGCCTTGACCTGGTGCAGAAGAAAGGCGGAAGTTGCCTCTGGCGGGCATAGTTTGTACGTTTACCGTATGAAAATGGCCATTCGGGTGATTTTTGCAGCAAACGATTAAAAACGTGAGAAAAAGCGTTGACGAGGCGCGAGGCAATCCGTAATATTCGCTTCGTTCCCAAGCGGAACACAACGCGGAGTGGTAGTTCAGTTGGTTAGAATACCTGCCTGTCACGCAGGGGGTCGCGGGTTCGAGTCCCGTCCATTCCGCCACTATTCAGAAAGCCTGAATCAGAAATGATTCAGGCTTTCGTCGTTTTAGCCCGCCAAAAATAATAATCTCATTACCATACTTTATCGACCGCGCCCGAGCTTTCGGGTGGGTAACACATCAGGTCATCCTTAACCCGACGCATATCCAGAAGGCGATTAACTCGCGAAGTGGTTCATCACGCAGGCGAAGCGGGGTGAGAAGTTATCGCCAATAAGAACCGTTTCCTCATTCAGGTGCTTTAGCATATACAGCTTGTCGGCACGTTCGTAAGCGTCGAAGAAGAGATAGTCGACAGCGTCCGTTGCGTCATCATCGGGGGATTTTTCCCGACCATCGGGAGTGAGCATAAAAACGCCTGCGGTATGGCCGAGTGGACGGGCATAGCGAAAGAACAGTTTTCGGTTAACAGCGAACTCGCCGTCGTCACTTTTGAGTTTCCCCTGGACTGACAATGAAAGGTGTCCGGAGTTGTAGCTGGTTATCAGCATTATTCCGTGGAGTTCCTTTTTTGTATTCTGGATGTCGAGTATCGACGTGAATTCCGAGGAGCAGGAAAAACTGATTTCTTGTTTTTTCGCATTCCCGGCGATAATAAAAAAAGCGATAGCCGCTAGCCCAAAAATGGCAATCACGACTGACCATAGTAAAGGAGAGTGATCGCTTTCCTGCTTCATATCATTCCTCATGATGGCGATACTGGCTGATGCAATGGTAATAGCCGAGGTTTAGCCCGCATTCAGCGGCAAACGACCACTCAACCAGATTATGGTTGCTCGCCCAGGTATTGAGATACAGATCTTTTGGGTACGAACAGTTGGGGTTAATACCCACGGACTTGAAAATATCCAGCGCTTTTTTTTCGGTTATGGTGTCGGTGAGGGCGTTTCCTAATATATGCACACGGCATTGCTCGTAGTCGATAGTCCGCAGGATCGCCGCGTCCGTCATCGCGATTTCATTGGGTATCCATGTTAACCACGCTGTCGCCAGCACGGCGATGCTGGTAATTAACGTTGTTATCGTGACAGGCCACAGGTTTCGTTTCTTTTTCCTGGGCGTCAATGCAACATTGACTATTCTGGTGGGCGCTTGCGATTCCTCCAGTTGCTGAATATTGATACTGGCGTCGCTCATCCGAAATCCTATTCGCGGAATGGTGACGATCAGTTCTGCAGGATGGCCCGTAGACGTTATTGCTTTGCGCAGAAATGAAATGTGCTGATTGAGATTAGCATCCGTCGCTCTGGCGCCATTATGCTGGAAAACATTCCGCAGAATTTCATCGCGCGAGGATATCTCTTTACCATTTTGCAACAGATAGAGCAGTAATTGTGTTGCCACATTATTCAATGTGGCCATTTCACCAGATGCCAGGTCTTTTAGGGTATTTTTATGTGGTCTGAAAACTAAGCCTTCACCAATAATTACGGATTTAATTTTGTTTATTGGTATATGAGAAATCACTGATGTCTCCTTTAAAGCAGGATATCTCGCATTCGAGTGGGGGAAGCAATAGCATAACATAATTCATTTATAAAAAATGATTGTGCCATAGATCGCTTTATTAATATTTATATAACAATCTCTTAATATATCTAATAGAATCCTCCAATCTCCTTCATCTCTTTCACTATCTTATTGTCATTACTCGCTTTTGATGCCCAATTTCATTTTTACAAAACATTCATAAATACATTTTGCCTGTTCTTCTGGCTAAATAAAAAAATAGTTGATAGATAAAAACTCTATAAAAATTATAAATAATAGATATTAACACTGGTGTTGGCGTGTTTTTTGGATATTTTTTAGGTAAACGATCGTTCTACAGACAGTGTTACAACACGATTCCCTGAGTTTGATTAATACCGGATTTTTGCATTGTGTCATTTTTTCGTCGACTTAATATAAGCCCCGAAACAGCGTAAACAACTGTGGGCGGTATTTCGGATGGAATACCAATGAAGTTCAAAATACAGGGTGGCTTGAGATGGATTGTTTGCAAGGAAATGCACTTCCGCCACCTGCAGATCAGGGTTTCCCTTGCATAAATTGTCTGTGGAAATAGATCGTCGGAATAACCAAAAAACAGATATAAGGTTAAGTAGTAATATGAAAATGAAAAACGTGGCTGTGGCTTGTGCGCTGATGGCGGGAATGACTTTTACTGCATCTTCTGCTTTCGCTGCAAAAAATGTTGAACCGACTAACGGTAAAATTCACTTCACTGGTTCTCTGGTTAATTCCGCATGCGGTCTGGCCCCAGAATCCAGCCCGGTGCAGGTTAATTTTGGTGAGATCCCAACTTCTCAGTTAAAAGACAACCAACGTGCTGGTGTTAAGCATGCCAAAATCGTTCTGCAGGGCTGCGATACAACTGTTGCGAAAACCGCCACAGTAACCTACACCCCGGCAACGATTGATACCGACAACAATGCGCTGGCTGCATTTACCTCGGGTACAGCAAAGGGCGCGGGCATCGGTATGATTGACAGTGGTAACCAGGACGTGAAATGGGGCGAAGCCGCATCTCAGGTCAACATTACCGATGGCGAAACCGACATTGATTTCGTTGCTTACCTGCAGGCCAACAACGCATCCGCAGCCGTAACCCCGGGTGACTTCGAATCTACCGTTAATTTCCAGATCGATTATCAGTAACGATCTGCTGCGGGCGCAATTATGCGCCTGCTTAACCCTTCCTGCGAATAACTGAAAGGAAATGCGGTGATGCCTGGATGGCGTATTTTACTGCTTTTTATCTTCATATCGCCTGCATGGGTTTTGGCTGACACCCATCGTCTTGTCAGTACGCCCGGCAAAATGCGCATACGGGGAAATATTATTGAGGCTGCCTGTTATGTCGATCCACGCGACCGGTCGCTGCTGGTTGAATTTGATGACCTCTCAGCCAGAGATATTTCCGGAAAACCTGAAAAAGTATCTGCGCATGATTTCAGCATTCATTTGCTGGGATGTTCATTAGGGGATTCTCAACACCCCGGGAATCTGTTCCAACGCGCCAATATTACCTTTTCCGGCGCACCGGATAGTGACAATCCTGATTATCTGAGCGTGCAATCGGAAACTGAAAATTTAGCGATAGAAATATATGACGGCAAAGGCAAGCAAATTCATTTGGGTGAGCCATCACCGGATTATGCGCTTAACCCAGGGAAAAACACGCTCAATTTTACGGCTTATTTGATCTCCCGCGACGGAAGAATGACGTCTGGTGAATTTACTGCAGTCACGCATTTTGTTGTGAATTATCTCTGAGCTGCACAGCAATTCGGGTATCTGAAGGTTTGCGAACGAAAATGATCACGCTGAAAACAGATAAAAAACGTCTGGCGCTTTTAATTGCTCTGGTCTGTGCCTCTTCATGGGCTGAAGCGGATGAGTCTATTGAATTTAATACTGACGTCCTGGATGCCAGTGACAGACAAAATGTCGATTTACAGCGTTTTTCCGAAGGCAACTTTGTGACTCCCGGAGAATATCTGCTGGATGTTCGTATTAACAGCCAGGAGATTCCTCAGCAGTCGATCCGTTATATCGTTGATCCTGCCAACTCGCATAAATCCATGGCGTGCCTGACGCCGCAACAGCTCGAATTACTGGCGCTCAAAGAAGAGGCGCTGACCTATATTCATCCGATTAGCGCGACCTGCTATGACATTTCCCGCCTGCCGGGTGTGGTGCTGAATAATAGCGCAGGCGTACTGGACATTACCGTGCCTCAGGCATGGATGAAATATACCGATCCAGACTGGACGCCGCCGGAGCGCTGGGATAACGGCGTCGCGGGACTGATTTTCGACTACAGCGTTTCGGGCCAGGCCACACATTACGAACAAGGTGGCGATCATTACCGCTCACTGTCTGGTTATGGACAGACGGGCTTTAACCTCGGCGCGTGGCGCTTTCGTGGTCAGTATCAGGCCAATTATGCTTCGGATGAAAATCGTGGGCGTATCGACTGGGATCAGATCTATGCCTATCGCCCGTTACCGATGCAGGCTGCAAAACTGACGGTCGGTGAAATATATCTGAATTCCCAGGTGTTTGATTCAGTGCGATTTACGGGGGCTAACCTTGCCAGCGACGAGCGCATGCTACCACCGAATTTGCAGGGCTACGCGCCCGAAGTGCACGGCATCGCCCGCAGTAATGCGAAGGTCACCGTCAGTCAGCAGGGGCGTGTTATCTATCAAACCACTGTTCCAGCAGGGCCATTTAATATTCAGGATCTACACGGCTCGGTACGCGGCACGCTGGATGTTCGCGTCGAAGAGCAGGATGGCAGCGTACAAACCTTTCAGGTCAATACGGCCGATATCCCTTACCTGACGCGCCCGGGCTATGTTCGTTATAACGCCGCCGTCGGTAAGCCATCGCGTTATAACCACGACGTCCAGGGACCTGCATTTTATAGCGGTGATTTTTCATGGGGGGTCAGCAATGCGTGGTCACTGTACGGTGGCGCGTTACTCACTGGCGATCGCTATAACGCCTGGTCGATGGGGATTGGGCGGGATTTGAGCTGGCTGGGCGCGCTGTCGGCTGATGCGACGCAATCCGTGAGCCGGGTGAAGCATCAGGCTGAACAAAAAGGGATGTCCTTTAAGCTCAGTTATGCCAAAACCTTTGATGAATACAACAGCGCCATCACCTTTGCCGGTTACCGTTTTTCACAGCGTAACTTCCGCACCTTCTCGCAGTTCCTCGACGAGCAGTATGAAAATAACAACAGCGCCGGCAACGAAAAAGAGATGTACACCATCACCGGTAACAAGACCTTTTTTGCTGACGACCCGCAATTAGCGACCACGCTGTACCTGACCTATACCCACCAGAATTACTGGGATCGTGGCTCTCAGGATCGTTACGGGGTGTCGATGGGGCACAGCTTTTCGTTCGCAGGCATTCAGGGGATCAGCGCCAACCTTGCCGCTTACCGCTCTGAGTACCAGGGCAAACGGGACGACAGCCTTTCGCTGTCCATTTCGGTGCCATGGAGCGATGGCCGCTCAATGGATTATGAAGTGCAAAACAGCGGTAGCCAGACCAGTCAGATGGTTTCGTATTCCGATAACCGCGACCGTAACAATCCATGGCGACTGCGCGCAGGGGTTTCCGGTGAAGGGCACACCGCGTTTGATGGTTACTACAAGCATCGCAGCATGATGGCGGAACTGGAATCTAACGTCAGCTGGCAGCAATCACGTTATTTCTCCGTTGGCGGCACGATGCGCGGCGGCTTTACCGCAACGCGTCATGGTGCGGCACTACACAACAGCCAGGCGTCGATGAATACCGCCAGGGTGATGGTTGATACCGACGGTGTGGCGAATGTACCGCTGAACGGCGAACAGGCGCACTCAAACCGCTTCGGTATTGCCGTCGTACCGGACGTCGTCAGCTATCACAGCTTTGATACCCGTATCGATGTGGACGCAATGGACGAGGACATTTCCGCGACCAAAGCCATCGTCACCAACACCCTGACGGAAGGCGCGATTGGTTATCAGCGCTTCGCTGTGGCGCAGGGGCAAAAAATGATGGCGCTGCTGCGCCTGAAAGATGGTTCGGTACCGCCGTTTGGTGCCGAAGTGTTTAACGCCAACGGTGTCAGCGTCGCCATGGTGATGGAAAACGGCATGGCCTGGATTGCGGGTGTGAATCCAGCCGAGCGTCTTTCTGTTGCCTGGGGCGGTCGCGCGCAGTGTCACTTACAGGTGCCGCAACAAATCAACCCGGAAGGTAACGTGCTGTTGCCTTGTGAATAATATCAATAACCTGAATGAATTTTGTCATGAAAAATCAAGCATTTTACTCCGTGCAGCGTTGGCTCAAACCCGTGGTCTGCGGTCTGCTTTTTATTGCAGAGATCAACGCCTCATGGGCGGGCATTGCACTTGACCGTACCCGTCTGATTATCACCGGTGATGCGCGATCTGTCAGTGCGAACTTAACCAACACCAGTCCGAGCATTCCGTTTCTGGCTCAGTCGTGGGTGGAAGACGCCAATGGAACAAAAATTACCTCGCCGTTGATGGTTTTACCGCCGCTACAACGGATTAACGGCGGGCAAAAGGGCATTGCGCGTGTGACAAAAACCAGCGGTATTAACGCTTTGCCGCAGGATCGCGAAAGTCTGTTCTACCTGAACGTGCGTGAAATTCCGCCCAAGCCGGATAAGCCGAACGTGCTGCAACTGGCGATGCAGTCGCGCATCAAACTGTTCTACCGTCCGACCGCCATCGTGCCGGAAACACCGGGCGCCGTGTGGCAAAACCAACTGGTCTTTCATAAGCAGGGGCAGCGCTGGAGTGTGGATAACCCAACGCCGTACTTCGTTACCTTAATCGGCTTAAGCCGCAAGCCTGAAGCGCAGGGCGGCGACAGGCTGACTGACTTCCCTGGGATTATGGTTTCACCAAAGTCCTCTCTCGATTTCAGCGTGGCCGACGGCAGCGTTAGCCAGTTCAGCATGATGTATGTGAACGATTTTGGCGGTCATCCCGAATTGAAATTCAGCTGCACAGGCAATGTGTGTAAAGCATTGCCGATGGAGCAACAGCCCCGGTAACAGGATTCGTAAATGAAAAAGATGCTTTGCGCTCTGCTGATGGCGGGCATGGCCTGCTCGGTTCAGGCCACAAGCGGTCGCCAGGATATGAGCAATGTGTCCGGCGAGTATGGCAACGTCCGCTTTCATGGTCGGGTGTTCGTTTCGCCGTGCGTGCTGGATATGGCCTCCCGCGATCAGACTATCGATCTTGGTGATATTTCCGCCGGCCGATTTCGCCAGGGCGGCGATCGCAGCGATCCGGTATTGGTCACGCTGTATCTGAATGGCTGTTTAAAGGGCTCCGGTCATACCTTAAGGGATTTCCCCGGGCAGACCAGTGAGATGCCTGAGCTGGCGCACAGCACGGTGGAGCGTGGTGTTTCGATGACGCTAATGGCTGAAGGCGCACCGGAAAACAGCGATTTGGGGCGCATTCGTGGTGATGTTCGCGGCGCGGGCATCCGGCTACTGACTGAACGTAATCAGTTAATCCACCTGAACCAACCGCAACGCATGTGGATCCTCAAACCGGGCGATAACGCCATTCATTTTCTTGCCGCGCTGGAATCTTTTGGGCGAGAGGTGACCGCCGGAGAATTTAACGGTCTGGTCAGACTTAAGCTGGAGTATCTATGAGCGTATTTCGTAACACGCTGTTGTGGTTGGTGCTGGCAGGTTGTCCGTTGGCCGGGCAGGCATTTACACAGGGAGAAGGTGAGCCGGAAGGTGGGTCGCCGCATCAGTACGATATTGAACTGAGCTCGCTGGATGTCAGTAAAAACCACGTGGGTGGCAGAACGGAGCCGTTCCCATGGAATCTGGGCGGCTGGTATGTGGTGAATTTCTATTGCGAACAGGCTGACATCTCCCGAGCACCAATTTACTACACCACCACAACCACGATGCCGCCTTCAAATCAGGGGGCGAACCGTTTTCGGCTAAACGAGTATCTGGATGTGGAAGTTCAGGTGTGGGTTGCCGGGGGCTATAAAAAATATGTGCAGGCGCCTTTTACCAACGTTTCAAACCGCAACAGCAACAACAGCTGTAAAAAGCGTAAGGGCTACACGCGAGCGACTAACGTTGAAAGTGGTTCAAAAGGGAAAGTGACGTTTATTGTCACTAAACCCATTATCAATGGCATCAATATCACTTCCCAGTCGCTGGTGGAGGTGGCCGGGCGCATGGGAAGCGCGGGACCTACGCCAACCACGGCGATTTCTCGCGTGGTGATTAAATCCGGGCTAATTACCGTCCCGGACAAATGCACCTTCAACCGGGGAGACAAAATCAGCATTGAGTTTGGCGATCTGCCTGGATCCGCTGCCCGGCTCAACGGCACTAACTACAGCAAGTCAGTCCCTATACATGTGGTCTGTGAAGGTGGGAGCTTCGATCAGGGCGCGCTGAACATTAATCTTGGTATACAAACGACCACGGCGTCAGGCACGGCGGGGTTTAACGGTAATCTCCTTGGCACGCTGAGCGGCGGACAAAAGCGCGACGATCTCGGCATTATGCTTAAAGACGAAAGCGGTGGCACCGTCGTGCCCAATCAATTCTACAACGTGAAGGGATTTTACCAGAATCAGGGCGACTGGAATCTCACCGCCGCGCCGGTGGCAAAGCCGGGCGTGGGAAGCGTGAAAGAAGGTGAATTTGAAGCCTCTGCCACCGTTGTCGCGCAGTTTCAGTAGGGGGATGTCATGAGATTCTCGGCGTTATTCGCGACCAGTATGTTACTGCTAGGTGGCATGGCGCAGGCCGACACCAAACTGGTCGGCGGCGATATGTATTTTCACGGCACCATCAGAGCCCTGGCCTGCAGCCTTGCACCGGGAGGCGACAAAATCGAGGTCGATTTCAAGCAAATCGCGACACAGGATCTCTATCTCTCGGGGCGCAGTAAGCCGGAAAAATTCAGCATCCAGTTACGCGACTGCAACCCGGAGGTTTTCCGTGGGATCTCGGTTACCTTCAGCGGTCGTGAGGATGCGGAGCTGACCGATCATCTGGCGCTGGATAGCAGTGAACAAGGCGGTGCGTCAGGGATCGGGATTGGGATGAGCGAAGAGGACGGCACGGCAATCCGCCTTGATGAGAGCACGTCAGTCAAAGAGATAACAGAAGGCTCGATGACGCTGAATTTCTTGGCGTGGGTCGCAGCGGAGCCATCGGCGATAAAAAATCAGTCTCTCGAATACGGTCCGTTCAGCGCCAGCGGGACCTGGACGTTGAACTACCAGTAGCATGATGAACGTACTGAATCGCATTGCGCCGCTGCCTGCGCAGAAATTATTGCTCGGTATTAGTCTGTTTTTCTGGTGTGGGGCCATGCATCTCTACTGGCCGAACAACGGCGGCAGCGGTCTGTCGTTGCCGCTTAATATTACGAGCTGGATCTACGCTGTTGTACTGGCTGCAAGCGTATTGATGCTGGTGCCTCGTCAACGCTGGCGCATCACTGTGCCCGCTGCGGGTTTTACAGTCGGGGCGTTCATCCTGACGTTGCTTTGCCTGCTAACGCCTGATGTCTGGCAGGCCGAGGCACTGCTGGTGGCGGGGGCGTTACTGGGCGGTGTGAGCGTCTATCTGGTCACATTACAAATTCCGCTCACGGCAAACACCTTAACGGCACTGCTGGCTCTGCTATGGGGAGCGTGCGTCATTGAATGTCTGGCGTTTGTCTATCAGTACTGGCATTTGCCGGGCGTTGAATACTGGGAGTTTGCCTGGCGGCGCGGTACGCGACCCTACGGGATATTTCAGCAGGTCAACCTGATAGCCAGCTTCACGGCATGCGGTGTGCTGCTGTCAGCGCCGCTCTTTTTACGTCTGCACCGCGGGTATCGAATTGCCATTGGGATAGGCCTGGTAATGATGGGATTTGTGCTGCATGAATCTCAGTCGCAAACCGGCTACCTGTCTCTGGTAGTCGGTGAAGTGCTGCTGCTGGCGGTTTTCCCGGCGCAATGGCGCACGCTACTGCTGCTTCTACTGCCGCTGGCGTTAGGCGTGGCGATAGGGGCCACGGCCCGCCATTTTTTGTCTGTGGTCACGGTCGATCATCTGACGACTTCTCAAGTGCGCTGGACGGTGTTGAAAACGTCGCTGGCATTATTTGCCGAACGCCCGTGGATGGGGTGGGGCGTGGGCAGTTTTGCTGCCGTGTTTCTCGAACGCGCGGGGCCATTGGGGCTGGGCAGCATTTCGCATCCGCACAACGAACTGGTGCTGTGGTTGGTGGAGGGTGGTCTGGTTGGGCTGGCGGGGGCACTCTGTTTTATAGCGGGTGGTTTATGGCTCTGGCTGCACGGTAATTGCTGGCGTCGCACCAGCCTGGTGGCGGCACTGCCGGTGGTTATTCATATGTTGACGGAATACCCCGTCCGGCAGTCAACGCCACACTGGCTGCTGTTGATCCTACTGCTTCGATGTGCAGACAGCGCGCGAACGGGAATACGCCTGGCGCTTACGTCAACGTCGCTGATTCGCGCGGCAGGGTTTATCTCGTTACTGACCGTCGCGCCATTGCTGCTTCTCACGCTGCACACGCAACAGCAATTGACGCTGGCGGAGAGGCAGTCAACGCAGTGGCATCTTGCCGAACAGTTCCCTGTAGGAGGCTGGCTTCTTACCAGTCGCTATCGGTTTGATGTCCAGATGGGGTATCTGCAACGGTATCAGCGTACCCGGGACGTACGTTGGCTGGAGGCAGTTCGCCACTGGGCGCCTGACTATGTGCGCGTTCACCCAGACCCTAATGTCTCCTTCACGCAAATCTTACTGGCGTTGCAACAGCGCGACCTGGTCGAGGCGCATCGTCTGGCGACGCACTTTTGCCTGATATACCCAAACGATCGCCGTATCCCGTGGCTGCAGGATGCACGACGTCCTTTTAATAAAATAATGGAATGATATGAACAGTTTCAGCGAACAGGCCCGTTATGTGCCAGAACTTCCCCGCAACGCCGAGCTGCTGCGGATCACCGGGATCCGTTTGCAGCGCATTCATTTTTTTGATGACGCATCGCTGGATGTCTGTGAGGTGTTAAGTCAGGTACGCACACCGCTCCCACTGGATTTGTTTTTCAAGCACCTTTCCATCACGGCAAAACAGCAGCTTTTTCTATGGCAAATGCAGCGGGTGCTGGCCCTCTCTGGAAGCTATTCGCTGAATTTATCCGTCAGGATGCTGACCAGTCTGTCATGGATCACACGTCTCACAAAGCAGGTGCATCAGGGGAGGATTGTTATTGAAATTCAGGATCCGGGCTCCATGATGCGCCTGGATAAGGCAGAGCAGCAGGCCGTATGCATTGCCGTAAAAACGCTGGTGCGTCACGGGTTTCGCGTGTGGCTGGATGATGTTTCGCCTGAGCTATTTTTTGTCTGGCGGCTGTCGGGCATCCGTTTCGATGCCATCAAAATTGAAAGTGGAATGTTTCATCAGTTCAGAACATCGGAGTGGCAGTTGAGGGTTCTGGTCAATCAATTTCGTGGGCTGGGTGAGCGGGTTGTCATTGAGGGAGTAGAAACGCCACAGGATTATGCCATTTGCCGTATGAGCGGCGCAGATGCTGTACAGGGCTTTCTGTTTGAGCAGGAAATTTTACCGAAAAGCCTGAATCATTGCTGACTCAGGCTCTGACAATTACTCGCTCAGCGTCTGTGCGATATCTTTTTGCACCTGCTGGCGCTGTTCTGGGGTCAGCACTTTGTTCAGGTCAAAATAGTATTTTACGCGATAATAACGCGCCTGCTGTTCGATGTTGCTGAACGCAGAAAGCTGTTTCTGAACGGCAGCTTCATCCCATTTCCCGGACTTGATGACGTCAATCAACGCGCCGTCTTTAACATCTTTCACCGAAATCTGGCTTACGTTGGTTTCAAGCTGCTGGTGCAGTTTTTTAATCTGCGCCACCTGGTCGTTGGTCAGCTTAAGATGCTGAACGACCGGGTCCTGAGCTGGAGCAGGAACATTGGATACGTTTGCTGCAAGCGTACTAAAAGAAGCGCCCGCTAAGGTAGCCGCCAGCAAAGTCATGCGTAAGAAGTTCTTCATTATTGAAATCCTGATAAGGAAATTATCGACATTGTCTGCCACTCGCTGGTTACGAGTGATTATCCTTTGCAGAATACGATGCTCACCGCATGTCGCCACGCGAATTTGTTTTGCGGTTGGTTACGGAGTGAAACAATCCCGCCACAAGAAACGTAGTGCAGCGGGAGTGAAGGCGATAGTTATAGCGTGAACGGGTCGGCGTCCTGCCAGGCGGGAAACTTCTCGCGATACTCGCGCAGCGCTGAGAGTGACAGCTCGGCGTCAATGCGTGTGGCCTGATGCGGCTCGGCGGTGGCAATAATCTCACCCTGCGGATTAATCACCCGGCTGTCACCGCGATAATGATGCCCGTTACCGTCTGTGCCCACGCGGTTACATCCTGCTACATAAGCCTGGTTCTCAATCGCCCGTGCGGCAAGCAGAAGCTGCCAGTGCAGCGAACGCGGCGCAGGCCAATTGGCAACATACAACGCCAGGTCGTAATCGTTGCGATTACGCGACCATACCGGAAAACGCAGGTCATAACAGACCAACGGCAGAATGCGCCAGCCGCGCCATTCAACAATAACGCGCGCGTCACCTGCATGGTAATGCTGATGCTCGTCCGCCATGCGGAACAGATGGCGCTTGTCGTAGAAATGCACATTACCTTCGGGCTCAACCAGAAAAAAGCGGTTTACCGGGCCGCGTTCAGACTGGATAGCAGCGCTGCCCGCGATCAGGGCGTTGGTCTGTTGCGCCTTGGCGCGCATCCAGCTTACGACTTCTTCTTGCGGCAACGATTTATTTGCCGCTTCCATGGCAAATCCGCTGGTAAACATCTCGGGCAACACGATGACATCACGTCCGGCGACGGTTTCCAGTTGTCGGTCAAAATGGCGCAGGTTGGCCGGGCCATCCATCCAGATCAAGGGTTGTTGCAGCAGAGTAATTTTCAAACCAGGCACGATCGAGGCTCCTCGTTGAACAACATTTTGACACTGTAGCATGAGCATTAATGAAAATGTGGCAATAAAAAGCCCCGCATTAAGCGGGGCTAAACGTTGTGCGTATATCGTTATGCGGCTTCGACTTTACGCACTTTCTCTGGCAGCTTTACCGGCTGAGTCGCCAGCTCCTCGGGTTCAAAGTCATCCACGTTGATACTGCGCAGGCGGCTCGCTTCGGCTTTCACCAGAATCGCGGCTTCATCTTTATCAATCAGCCCTTTCGCCAGCGCATTGTGCGCCAGTTCGTCGAGGCGGGTAAATGGCAGGTTTTTACCCAACTCTTTACAGATCCGCTGGTGGATAGGGTCGGCTGCAATGACATCCAGCAGAGCCTCTTCCAGCAAACCAACCGGGTTATGCTCGCTTGGCGTCAGATATTGACCGCGACCAATACGAGAACGAGTAGCACTCGGAACCTGCAAAATCTTCGCGACTTTATGGTCCAGCTTGTCAGACGGTGCGTCGTAGTGGCGACCGGTCGGGAAGATAACCACGTTCAGCAAGCCCGCGACCAGACGGTTCGGGAAGTTTTTCAGCAGATCGTCCATCGCCTGTTCCGCTTTGTACAGCGCATCCTGAACGCCCCAGTGAACCAACGGCAGGTCCGCTTCATTACGGCCTTCATCGTCATAACGTTTCAGTACCGCAGAGGCCAGATACAGCTGGCTTAACACATCGCCCAGACGCGCGGAGATACGTTCGCGGCGCTTCAGGCTACCGCCCAGTACGGCCATGGACACATCTGAAAGCAGGGCCAGGTTGGCGCTCAAGCGGTTCAGGTGCTGATAGTAACGTTTGGTCGCATCACCGGTTGGCGTGCTGCTGGTTAAGCCACGCGTCAGACCAAGCCAGAAGCTGCGCACTTTGTTACTGCCGACGTGACCGATGTGTTTGAACAGCAGCTTATCGAACGCATTCACATCGTTACTCTGTGCCGCAGCCATCTCTTCCAGTACATACGGATGGCAGCGAATAGCACCCTGACCGAAGATCATCATGCTACGGGTCAGGATGTTAGCGCCTTCAACGGTAATGGCGATAGGCGCGCCCTGATAAGCACGGGCGAGGAAGTTGCTTTCGCCAAGCATAATGCCTTTACCGCCAGTGATATCCATGGCATCGATGATTGACTGCTGCCCACGGTGGGTACAGTGATACTTCACGATAGCCGACAGCACCGCCGGTTTTTCACCCAGCATAATACCGTAGGTAATCAGCGACGCCGCAGCATCCATCACGTAGGCGTTACCCGCAATACGCGCCAACGGCTCTTCAATACCTTCCATCTTGCCGATAGAGATTTTGAACTGGCGACGAATGTGCGCATACGCGCCGGTTGCCATCGCGACGGATTTCACGCCGCCCGTCGAGTTAGACGGCAGGGTAATACCGCGTCCCACGGACAGACATTCCACCAGCATGCGCCAGCCCTGACCGGCCATTTTCGGACCACCGATGATGTAATCAATCGGTACGAACACATCTTTACCGAGGGTCGGACCGTTCTGGAACGGTACGTTCAGCGGGAAGTGGCGACGCCCAATTTGTACGCCCGGCGTTGAGGTTGGGATCAGCGCACAGGTAATACCGAGATCTTCTTCACCACCCAGCAGTTTTTCCGGGTCGGAAAGTTTAAATGCCAGACCCAGTACGGTAGCGATAGGGGCCAGCGTAATATAACGTTTGTTCCAGGTCAGGCGCATACCCAGCACCTGCTGGCCCTGCCAGTCGCCCATACAAACTACGCCGGTATCAGGGATCGCGCCTGCGTCGGAGCCTGCTTCCGGGCTGGTCAGAGCAAAGCATGGGATCTCCTGACCACGAGCCAGACGCGGAAGGTAATGATTCTTCTGCTCTTCGGTGCCGTAATGCTGCAGCAGTTCGCCTGGGCCTAACGAGTTAGGTACGCCAACGGTGATCGCCAGGATCCCGGATACGCCGGAGAGTTTCTGCAGAACGCGAGCCTGAGCATAGGCGGAGAATTCCAGCCCGCCGTATTCTTTCTTAATGATCATCGCGAAGAAGCGGTGTTCTTTCAGATACGCCCACAGTTCCGGGGGCAGATCCGCGAGTTCGTGAGTGATCTGGAAGTCGTTCGCCATGCGGCACGCTTCTTCCACCGGGCCGTCAATAAACGCTTGCTCTTCAGCAGTCAGATGCGGCTGAGGATAGTTATGCAGTTTTTTCCAGTCTGGCTTGCCCTGGAACAGGTCGCCTTCCCACCAGGTCGTACCGGCATCAATCGCTTCTTTCTCGGTGCGCGACATCGGCGGCATGACTTTACGGAAACCGCGGAACACCGGCGCAGAGATCATGGATTTGCGCATCGGCGTAAAGTTAAACGGTACGAGGATAATGGCCAGAGGAACCAGCAGCCAGACTGACCACAGGCCAGCCACGCCAAGCGCAGCCGTCCAGGCGAGCAAAATTAAGCTGCTGAGGAATAAGCTCACGCGGTGATAAAACAGAACGCTGAGCAGAACAACCGTAGCGATAATACTCAAAATCATCATAACGAAAAGCTCCCTTGCTTGTAGGAGGTCTGACCACTTGTGATGATATGGTTGTAGTGGATGTAAATTCTTTTAGCAATGTGTTTACAAAATAATTACAACAAAGCTCACATTGTTGCTGTTTTAACCGGCACAAAAAATCAAAAGCCGTAGCCATTCCTGTCTGGATAATTTTCTGTAGTAGGAAATATCAACATGCGTTGTTAAGGTAATGAACGTGTTAATTCTGAGAAATTGTTCCGTTCACTTTGCGTTTATCGCCACTCTGCAGCACCAATATTTGTGAACGTGTTAAGGGTGCTATCGCTGCACCCTTAACAATCCCGGCTCCTTGCGGGAAAATTGTTGCTGCGCAATACCCTCCGCTTATTCCTTCAGGCTACCGGGCCGGGCGCGAGGTAGCGTCCCTGCAAAACGCGCCCTGAGCCAGCATCCATGCTGGCTCTCCCGGCCTTACGGAAACACGTCGGCAATTTTCGGCCGGACCAGCCCACACCTGATCATCTCCGCCGTCTTTTCAAACAGCGAAACAGAAACACCTGAAATTAAGAGAGTTGAAGTGATACCCTCGGTCCGGCTGAAAATTGATGAGGCGATGACGGCTGACCGGGGTCGTCCGCAGGGATGCGGGCGGAGGGGATGGCCTGCAGGGATGCAGGCTCGGCCCCGACCCGAAAGGCAGACGGAATAAGACGAATGAATCGCATAGCGACGATTTTCCCGCCGGGAGCCCGGGTTGCAAGGGTGGTGGCGGTGAGCCACCCTTGCACGTTCACGTAAATAGCGATATCAGAGTAGCGATGAACATAAGGTGAACGTAACCCTGTTCAAAGATAAAATATTCTCCTTGCATGATTCACTTGCAGTCATTATGACCATTCCTGTGGCTTGGACTTCTCGCTGGTAGCGCTATCCGGTACACTGCGTCTTGTCATTTACATTCATGCTGAAGGATATCCTCATGTACCAGGATCTTATTCGTAACGAACTGAGCGAAGCGGCGGAAACGCTGGCTAATTTTCTTAAAGATGACGCCAATATTCACGCCATTCAGCGCGCGGCGGTCCTGTTGGCAGACAGCTTTAAAGCGGGCGGTAAGGTGCTTTCTTGCGGTAACGGCGGTTCCCATTGCGACGCGATGCACTTTGCCGAAGAGCTGACCGGACGCTATCGTGAAAACCGTCCTGGTTACCCTGCTATCGCTATCTCTGACGTTAGCCATATCTCCTGCGTCAGCAACGATTTTGGTTACGATTATGTGTTCTCTCGCTACGTAGAAGCCGTGGGTCGTGAAGGTGATGTCCTGCTAGGCATCTCGACTTCGGGTAATTCCGGTAACGTAATTAAAGCGATTGCCGCAGCGCGTGAGAAAGGGATGAAAGTGATCACCCTGACCGGTAAAGATGGCGGAAAAATGGCGGGCAGCGCGGATATCGAAATTCGCGTGCCGCACTTTGGCTACGCTGACCGTATTCAGGAAATTCATATCAAAGTGATCCATATCCTGATCCAGCTGATCGAAAAAGAGATGGTTAAACCATAAGAAGACGATTGCCGGATGGTGGCTGAAGCCTTATCCGGCCTACATGAGCGCCACGTAGGCCTGTTAAGCGCAGCGCCATCAGGCAGTTCAAGGTTTTAAGGTAGGTGATGTATGTGCGAACTGCTCGGGATGAGCGCCAATGTGCCAACCGATATCTGCTTTAGCTTCACCGGGCTGGTTCAGCGCGGCGGAGGGACCGGGCCGCACAAAGACGGCTGGGGTATTACGTTTTATGAAGGTAAGGGCTGCCGTACGTTTAAAGATCCGCAACCCAGCTTTAATTCGCCTATTGCCAAACTGGTACAAGACTACCCCATCAAATCCTGTTCCGTGATTGCCCATATTCGTCAGGCGAATCGTGGCGAAGTGGCGTTGGAAAATACCCATCCCTTTACCCGCGAATTGTGGGGACGCAACTGGACCTATGCTCATAATGGACAGCTCAGTGGCTATAAATCGCTGGAAACCGGAAATTTCCGTCCGGTCGGGGAAACCGACAGCGAAAAAGCTTTCTGCTGGCTGCTCCATAAGCTGACGGAGCGTTATCCGCGCACGCCTGGCAATATGACGGCAGTGTTTAAATACATCGCAATGCTGGCAGGAGAGCTGCGGGAGAAAGGCGTCTTCAACATGCTGTTGTCTGACGGACGCTATGTGATGGCCTTCTGTTCGACCAACCTGTTTTGGATCACGCGTCGTGCGCCGTTTGGCGTGGCGACATTGCTGGATCAGGACGTGGAAATCGATTTTAGCTCAGAGACCACACCCAATGATGTGGTCACCGTGATTGCCACTCAACCGTTAACCGGCAATGAAACCTGGCAAAAGATTATGCCAGGCGAGTGGGCATTATTTTGTCTCGGGGAGCGTGTAGTTTGATGCCAGTTGCGGCTGAACCACTTCGTGACTCAACGGCTTGCTGACGACGTAACGACCATCGACGACGGAAACGGTCGGTGGTTTACGTGTTTGTTCAAAGTAATCGTATCCCGGCTTTAACTGGGCCCAGAAATCTTTGTAATACGAGAACTTATGGCGTTGCATGTTGGCATCGGTCATGCGGAACGGGTAAATGCTAACCTGTACGCTGGACTGCCCGAACACCAGAGCACCGGTCACAAACTGGAAAATCTCATCAATGCCGTTGTCGGTCATTGCGTAGCAGCCGACGGAAACACAGGCACCGTGGATCATCAGGTACTTACCTTCATAACCGTGTGCGCGGTCATAGGCATTAGGGAAACCAATGTTAATCGCTTTATAGAAGCGACTATCTGGTTTCAGCTGTCCACGTTGTACGCTGTAAAACCCTTCCGGACTTTTGAAATCACCCTGACGCTGCTTCGGACCTAAGCCACCGGAATAATTACAGATCTTATAACTGTCGAGCAATTGATACTGTTCGCCCATCTTGACGTACAGATCTAAGGTTCGCTCTTCTTTGAAGATCTGGATATAAACGGGGGAGCCCATTAATTGCTGCTTATATTCTTTGCTGACAGGCGTAGTCGGGCTGCTGCTGCTCAGCAAACCGGCAAATGAAACGCACGGCAATAAAAGCATCGCAAGAAAAAATGCGATTTTACGCATACTGCTTATTCCTTGATAAAACGATCACACACGCCAGGACGGCAAAAAGAATCCCCAAATCGGATAAATCTGGATCTGGAGCGCTCACATTAGCACCAAGAGAGTTTTTCGCAAGTCTCTCGTGCGGCGTTTACACTTTAGTTTTTCTTTATACGGAAAATTGCGCTTAAAGGCAGTCAGACACTGGCGTATTTTGCTGGTTACTGCGCTTCATTGGATCTTAATCGTGCTGGATGGATAATGGGTCTGGAACGGCCCAGCATTAGGTACAACCAGACTTCTCACAACATAAAAATACTGTATACTTAAACAGTGATGTGGGAGACAAACGATGCGTAAAATCATACATGTCGATATGGACTGCTTTTTCGCGGCAGTGGAAATGCGCGACAACCCCGCCCTGCGCGACATTCCCATTGCTATTGGCGGCAGTCGTGAACGTCGGGGGGTCATCAGCACGGCCAATTACCCGGCGCGCAAATTTGGCGTGCGTAGCGCAATGCCAACGGGAATGGCATTAAAGCTGTGTCCGCATCTCACTTTATTACCTGGTCGTTACGAGGCCTATAAAGAGGCCTCCCGCCAGATTCAGGCTATTTTCTCTCGCTATACCTCGCTGATAGAACCCCTTTCGCTGGATGAAGCCTATCTGGATGTGACCGACAGCACCCACTGCCACGGCTCAGCTACGCTGATCGCTCAGGAAATCCGCCAGACAATTTTTAACGAGTTACAGTTAACCGCCTCTGCCGGAATTGCGCCGGTAAAATTTCTGGCAAAAATAGCTTCCGATCTCAACAAACCCAATGGGCAATATGTGATTACCCCTGCCGATGTTCCTGAATTTCTCAGAACATTACCGTTAGGCAAAATTCCCGGCGTTGGCAAAGTCTCCGCCGCTAAGCTGGAATCAATGGGATTACGTACCTGCGAAGATGTTCAAAAATACGACCTGGCAATGCTGCTCAAACGCTTCGGCAAGTTTGGTCGCGTGCTGTGGGAGCGCAGTCAGGGGATTGACGAGCGGGACGTCAACAACGACAGGCTGCGTAAATCCGTCGGCGTGGAGCGTACGCTGGCGGAAGATATTCACGAGTGGTCGGAGTGTGAGGCGATAATTGAACGGCTCTATCCTGAACTGGAACGGCGTCTGGCAAAGGTAAAGCCGGATCTGCTGATCGCTCGCCAGGGGATAAAACTCAAGTTTAATGATTTTCAGCAGACTACGCAGGAGCACGTCTGGCCGCGCTTAAATAAAGATGACTTAATTACGACAGCGCGCAAGACCTGGGACGAGCGTAGGGGAGGGCGAGGTGTCAGGCTGGTGGGATTACACGTCACGCTGCTGGATCCACAAATGGAAAGACAGCTACTGTTGGGGCTGTGATTCAGAACAATTGCCGGATGTCGGCGTAAACGCCTTATCCGGCCTACAAACCAGCGAGCATGCCTGATGGCAGCGTAAAAACTTTATCCAGCCTACAAACCAGCGTGTAGGCCGGATAAGCGCAGCGCCATCCGGCAATTAGCGCAGAATCTTACTTCGCCGGAATAGACTTCAGCAGTTCAGTCAGCAGCGTCCAGTAATGGCCGACGCTTTCGATATGAACCTGCTCATCCGGGGAGTGCGGACCGGTGATAGTTGGCCCGATGGAAACCATGTCCATATCTGGATACGGTTTCTTGAACAGACCACATTCCAGACCAGCGTGGATGATCTGGATATTCGGCGTTTTGTTGAACAGACGCTGATAGGTTTCACGAACCAGGTGCATAACCGGAGAGTTAGCATCCGGCTGCCAGCCTGGGTATCCGCCTTTTGCCTGGGTTTTCGCGCCAGCCAGTTTACCCAGTGAATCCAGCATGCTCACCACGTAGTCTTTACCGCTGTCGATCAGGGAACGGATCAGGCAGTGAATTTCAACGTTGTCGTCAGTCATGGTGACAACTCCGACGTTCAGAGAGGTCTCTACCACGCCTTTGGCGACGTCAGAGTTGCGGATTACGCCGTTCGGGGTGGCGTTCAGCAGACGCACAAAGCTGTCGCGAGACTGAGCGGTCAGCGCGGCTTTGTCTTGAGTTACGGCATCCAGCAGCAGAGCCAGGTTCTTCTCTTTGGCTTCCAGTTCGTTTTTCAGGATTTCCTGATAGGTGTTGACCAGCGCTTTTAACGCATCAACTTTATCTGCAGCCACGGCGAGGGTGGCAAAGGCTTCACGCGGAATCGCGTTACGCAGCGTACCGCCGTTGAAATCAACCAGACGCAGATCCAGCTCTTCAGCGTGGCCCGCCAGGAAGCGTACCAGCAGTTTGTTCGCGTTACCGAGACCCACGTGGATTTCGCCGCCGGAGTGACCGCCTTTCAGGCCTTTTAACGTCAGCTTAAAGCTCTGGAATCCAGCCGGGATTGCTTCACGGGACAGCGGCAGGTTAGAGGTAAAGTCGATACCGCCTGCGCAACCCATGTAGATCTCACCTTCTTCTTCTGAGTCGGTGTTGATCAGGATATCTGCCTGCAGCCAGTTAGCCTGCAGACCAAACGCGCCATCCATACCCGCTTCTTCGGTCATGGTCAGCAGCACTTCCAGCGGACCGTGTACTACGCTGTCATCAGCCAGAACGGCCAGCGCAGACGCCATACCGATGCCGTTATCCGCACCCAGCGTGGTGCCACGGGCTTTCACCCATTCGCCGTCAATATAAGGCTGGATAGGATCTTTAGTGAAGTCATGCACGGTGTCGTTGTTTTTCTGCGGGACCATATCCAGGTGCGCCTGCAGAACGACCGGCTTGCGGTTTTCCATACCTGCGGTTGCGGGTTTGCGAATCAGGATATTACCGACTTGATCGCGCTCGACGTGGAAACCTTTCTCTTGGGCCCAGCTCAGAATGTGTTCAGCGAGCTGCTCTTCATGATAGGACGGATGAGGAATAGAACAGATTTTGGCAAAAATATCCCATAGCGGTTGCGGGGATAATTGAGACAGTTCAGACACGTTGAGTCTCCTTGGCGATGTCCTACAAAACTTGCTTGCAGGCCACGGGGTTAGCAGAATTAAAAACACCACAAGCCAGGCTTGCGCGATGCGATTGAGAATACCACTTTCTCCGCTGACGGCTAGCATAAAGCATGCAAAAAGAGGCGCGGATTCCGCGAAACACTGGTTTTTAGTGCGTCAGATCTCTATAATCTCGCGCAACCTATTTCCCCCTCGAACACTTTTTAAGCCGTAGATAAACAGGCTGGGACACTTCACATGAGCGAAAAATACGTCGTCACCTGGGACATGTTGCAGATCCATGCACGTAAACTGGCAAGCCGCCTGATGCCTTCTGAACAATGGAAAGGCATTATTGCCGTTAGCCGTGGTGGTCTGGTGCCGGGCGCATTGCTGGCGCGTGAATTGGGTATTCGTCATGTCGATACCGTATGCATCTCCAGCTACGATCACGACAACCAGCGCGAACTGAAAGTGCTGAAGCGTGCCGAAGGCGACGGTGAAGGTTTCATCGTAATCGATGACCTGGTTGACACCGGTGGTACCGCCGTTGCGATCCGCGAAATGTATCCTAAAGCGCATTTCGTCACTATCTTCGCTAAGCCGGCTGGTCGCCCGCTGGTGAATGATTATGTTGTTGATATCCCTCAGGATACCTGGATTGAGCAGCCGTGGGATATGGGCGTAGTATTCGTCCCGCCGATCTCTGGTCGCTAATCTAAAAAGTTTTCAACGCCTGGCAACTGCCGGGCGTTGTTCTTTTTGTGCTGTGTCAGGTTACACTATGCCTTAGTGAGTACTCATGGAGGCTGCAATCATGTCACAGGCTAACCTCAGCGAAGTCCTGTTTAAACCCCGCTTCAAACACCCTGAAACGTCAACACTGGTTCGTCGTTTTAATCACGGCGCGCAGCCGTCCGTACAATCTGCCCTGGATGGCAAAACCATTCCGCACTGGTATCGCATGGTGAATCGCCTGATGTGGATCTGGCGCGGCGTCGACCCGCGTGAAATCCTTGAGGTGCAGGCACGTATCGTGATGAGCGAAGCCGAGCGTACAGATAAAGAACTCTACGATACGGTTATCGGCTATCGCGGTGGGAACTGGATCTATGAATGGGCGAAGCAGGCGATGGACTGGCAACAGAAAGCGTCTATGGAAGAGGATCCGCAGGTGAGCGGACGCCACTGGCTGCATGCGTCTACGTTGTACAACATAGCTGCTTACCCACACCTGAAAGGCGATGAGCTGGCAGAACAGGCACAGGCTTTGGCGAATCGCGCCTATGAAGAGGCCGCACAGCGATTGCCGGGCACGCTGCGTGAGATGGAGTTTCCCGTCGCTGGCGGTGCGCCGATCACCGGCTTCTTACATATGCCAAAAGGTGACGGTCCGTTCCCGACGGTGCTGATGTGTGGTGGCCTCGATTCCATGCAAACGGATTACTACACCCTGTATGAGCGCTATTTTGCCCCACGGGGTATAGCCATGCTGACGCTGGATATGCCGTCGGTTGGTTTCTCGTCAAAATGGAAACTGACTCAGGATTCCAGCCTGCTGCATCAGCATGTATTAAAAGCGCTGCCTAATGTTCCCTGGGTGGATCACACTCGCGTGGCGGCCTTCGGTTTCCGCTTTGGCGCTAACGTGGCGGTACGCCTGGCGTATCTGGAATCATCACGGCTGAAGGCGGTGGCCTGTCTGGGGCCAGTGGTTCATGCGCTGCTTAGCGACCCGCAGCGTCAGGCGAGCGTCCCGGAAATGTACCTTGACGTTCTGGCCAGCCGCCTGGGGATGCACGACGCCTCCGATGAAGCGCTGCGCGTTGAGCTTAATCGCTATTCATTAAAAGTGCAGGGCCTGCTGGGTCGACGCTGCCCGACGCCAATGCTCTCAGGATTCTGGAAGAACGACCCGTTTAGCCCGGAAGAAGAGTCACGTTTAATCACATCTTCATCTTCAGACGGTAAGCTACTGGAGATCCCCTTCAACCCGGTGTATCGCAATTTTGACAAAGGGCTGCAGGAAATAACCGGTTGGATCAATCAGAGATTGTGTTAAAAGTTTGCTAAATTTTAGCGATTTGGTAAAACAGGTGCTTCACCTAAGGAGATCGTAATGACGTTACCGAGTGGGCATCCGAAAAGTAGATTGATCAAGAAATTCACCGCGCTTGGCCCGTATATCCGGGAAGGGCAGTGCGAAGATAATCGATTTTTTTTCGATTGTCTGGCTGTTTGCGTCAACGTGAAACCCGCCCCTGAGAAACGCGAGTTCTGGGGCTGGTGGATGGAACTGGAGGCGCAGGAAAAACGCTTCACGTACAGCTATCAGTTTGGTTTGTTTGATAAAGACGGTAACTGGACGGCGGTGCCGGTGAAAGAGACTGAAGTGGTAGAGCGACTGGAATACACCTTACGTGAATTCCATGAAAAATTACGTGGCTTGTTAACGACGCTGAATCTGGCGCTGGAACCTGCTGACGACTTTAAGGATGAACCGGTTAAGTTAACGGCATAATGAACAGTAAAATGCCGGATGGCGGCGCAACCCCATCCGGCATTTTTTTATGCTATACCCTAAATAATTCGAGTTGCAGGAAGGCGGCGACGCAGCGAATCCCCAGGAGCGTACATAAGTACGTGACTGGGGTGAGCGAGGAAAGCCAACGCACATGCAGCTTGAAATATGACGGGTATAATTAGAACTGGTAGACCATACCGACAGCAACGATGTCATCATCGTTGATGCCCAGTTTATTATCGCTATCCAACTGGTTGATTTTATAATCAACAAACGCGGACATATTTTTGTTGAAATAATACGTTGCGCCCACGTCGATATAATTCACCAGGTCTTCATTGCCGACGCCTTCAATATCTTTCCCTTTAGAAAGCACATAACCCAGTGACGGACGCAGACCAAAGTCAAACTGGTACTGAACAACCGCTTCGAAGTTCTGTGTTTTATTGGCGAAGCCGCCGGAAATTGGCGTCATATTGCGTGTTTCAGAATAGAACGTCGCAATATAAATATCGTTAGCATCATATTTTAAGCCGGTTGCCCAGGCTTCAGCTTTATCACCCGTACCGCGAGTTTGCAGATTCTGCTGGTTGGTACGATCGGAGTTGGTATAAGCGCCGCTCACCGCGAAATCGCTGCCGCCAAAGTCATAAGTAACAGAAGTACCAAAACCATCGCCGTTCTGTTTTTTCACATCGCGATCCTGGTTTTTACCCTGGTATTGCAGGGTCAGATCCAGGCCATCCACGACGCCGAAGAAGTCGGTGTTGCGGTAAGTTGCCAGACCGCTGGCGCGTTTGGTCATAAAGTTATCGGTCTGTGCGGAGGAGTCGCCACCAAATTCCGGGAACATATCGGTCCAGGCTTCCACGTCATACAGCGCGCCCAGGTTACGACCATAATCAAACGAGCCAAAATCTTTTAATTTCACACCGGCGAAGGCCAGACGTGTTTTTTGTTGGTTAGAGTCGCTTTCAGCTTTATTGCCGGCAAACTCTGCTTCCCAACGACCATAACCGGTTAGTTGATCGTTAATTTGCGTTTCGCCTTTAAAACCTAAACGGATATAGCTTTGGTCACCATCTTTGCTGTCATAATCCGTCATGTAATGCATAGCTTTTACTTTGCCGTACAAGTCCAGCTTATTACCATTCTTGTTATACACTTCCGCTGCCTGTACGGATGCTGATGCAACAATTCCCATCACCACTAATGCCAGAGTGCTCTTTTTCATTTTCATTCCTGATTAAAAGTACGCGCTAATATTCACTGGGTGTGATCCCCGTTAAAAGACAGGAGGGTTTTTAACGTCTGGCAATGAACGTTTTATGACAAAGTAAGAATATTTTTAAAAAAGGATGTTTTTTTGTTTCTGTAATAAATGCGTCAAAATCTGCCGCTACGCTTGCTGATCCTGCGCAATAAAATTTCATGCTTTGTGCGCTGGCTGTTGGCAACCGGGGCCAGTCCTGCTAAAACGTTCGTTTGATATCATTTTCCCCAATTTTGAATGGCAGAGAATCATGAGTGACAGCCAGACGCTGGTGGTAAAACTTGGCACCAGTGTGTTAACGGGCGGATCCCGCCGCCTGAACCGCGCCCACATCGTAGAACTGGTTCGCCAGTGCGCGCAGCTCCATGCCGCAGGGCATCGTATTGTTATCGTTACCTCTGGTGCGATTGCCGCCGGACGTGAGCATCTTGGTTACCCGGAGCTCCCGGCAACGATAGCTTCGAAACAGCTGTTGGCGGCGGTCGGGCAGAGCCGACTGATTCAACTGTGGGAACAGCTGTTCTCGATTTACGGTATTCATATCGGGCAGATGCTGCTGACGCGTGCAGATATGGAAGACAGAGAGCGTTTCCTCAATGCCCGCGATACGCTCCGCGCGCTGCTGGATAACAACATTGTTCCTGTCATTAATGAGAATGACGCCGTAGCGACCGCTGAGATTAAAGTCGGCGATAACGACAACCTCTCCGCGCTGGCGGCAATTCTGGCCGGTGCCGATAAACTGCTGTTGTTGACCGATCAGCAGGGGCTGTTCACCGCCGATCCACGCACTAACCCGCAGGCTGAGCTGATTAAAGACGTGCACGGTATTGATGATGCGCTGCGCGCCATTGCCGGGGATAGTGTCTCGGGTCTGGGAACCGGCGGCATGGGAACAAAACTGCAGGCAGCCGATGTCGCGTGCCGCGCCGGGATCGACACCATTATTGCCGCAGGCAGCAAGCCGGGCGTGATTGGCGACGTGATGGAAGGCGTTTCCGTTGGGACGCGTTTTCATGCTCAAGCCTCTCCGCTGGAGAACCGTAAACGCTGGATCTTTGGCGCGCCGCCTGCCGGGGAGATTACCGTCGATGAGGGCGCGACCGCAGCAATTCTGGAACGCGGCAGCTCATTACTGCCAAAAGGGATTAAAAGCGTGACAGGTAACTTTTCTCGTGGTGAAGTGATCCGCATCTGCAATCTCGAAGGGCGCGATATTGCCCACGGCGTCACCCGCTATAACAGCGACGCGCTGCGCCGTATTGCCGGACATCACTCACAACAGATCGACACTATCCTGGGCTACGAATACGGTCCGGTTGCTGTCCATCGCGACGACATGATCACCCGTTAAGGAACAAGCATATGCTGGAACAAATGGGCATTGCTGCCAAAGCCGCGTCATACAAGCTGGCGCTGCTCTCCAGTCGCGAAAAAAATCGCGTACTGGAAACCATTGCTGATGAGCTGGAAGCGCAAACGGAAAGCATCCTCAGCGCGAACATACAAGATGTTGAGCAGGCGCGAGCCAACGGCCTGAGCGAAGCGATGCTCGACCGCCTGGCGCTGACGCCGGCGCGTCTGAAAGCGATTGCTGACGATGTGCGCCAGGTCTGTAATCTTGCCGACCCGGTAGGGCAGGTGATTGACGGCGGCCTGCTGGATAGCGGTCTGCGTCTGGAGCGTCGTCGCGTCCCGCTGGGCGTGATTGGCGTGATTTATGAAGCGCGTCCAAACGTCACCGTTGATGTTGCCTCACTGTGCCTGAAAACCGGCAATGCGGTGATTCTGCGCGGTGGGAAAGAGACCTACCGGACGAACGCCGCCACCGTGGCGGTTATCCAAAAGGCGCTGGAAGCCTGCGGTTTACCCGCGGCTGCCGTACAGTCAATTGATAACCCGGACCGCGCGCTGGTCGCCGAAATGCTGCGAATGGATAAGTACATCGATATGCTGATCCCTCGCGGTGGCGCGGGTCTGCATAAGCTGTGCCGTGAACAGTCGACCATCCCGGTCATCACCGGCGGTATTGGCGTATGCCATATTTATGTTGATGATACCGCGGAGATCGCCCCGGCCCTGAAGATTATCGTTAACGCTAAAACCCAGCGTCCAAGCACCTGTAACACTGTAGAAACTCTGCTGGTGCATCAGGATATTGCTGAGCGTTTCCTGCCTGCGTTAAGCCAAAAGATGGCGGATAGCGGTGTTACGCTGCACGGTGATGAAATCGTGATGCAGGTTCTGCATGGCCCTGCCAAACTGGTGCCACTAAAACCGGAAGAGCTGGATAACGAGTTTCTGTCTCTGGATCTGAACGTTGTGGTGGTCGAAAATATGGATGGTGCTATCGCCCATATTCGCGAACACGGTACCCAGCACTCGGACGCCATACTGACGCGCACGCTCAGCAACGCCAACCGTTTCGTGAATGAAGTGGACTCTTCTGCCGTGTATGTAAACGCCTCTACTCGTTTTACCGATGGCGGCCAGTTCGGACTGGGTGCGGAAGTGGCGGTGAGCACGCAAAAACTGCATGCACGTGGCCCAATGGGACTGGAAGCACTGACCACATATAAGTGGATTGGCTTCGGTGACGACACGGTTCGTGCGTAATTGAAACTGGGTGATGCAATAATAGCTATCTGATTTAAACAGCTATTAAGGCATCTCCCGCTTAATTCTAACCTTCACTTCGCTGCCGCATTTATTTTTCTATCCTGCGTTTTAACATCATCCGCATCAGTCTGTTTTTGACCTATGCTCTCACCAGCGCCCGAAAGGCGACGTATCACAGAATTTTCCCTGCCTGCATGAATTTTCCTGGTCTTCGTTTTACGTATTGTTCCCATGGCCCGATCTATTAGAATCAGTCTCATTTTTTATGAGGAGTTGTTGCGTGAAATCGGATATTCACAAACATCGCATTCCTGTTGTGCCGCTCGGCAACCCGTTTCCCCCCCGCCATTGTTCGCTGTGCCCAAAGGGAGCGGCGATTGACCGTGATAATCAATACAAATTAATAGACAAAAGAAGGCGGTTTAAAGCTGGGGAGATACTCGCTCGGCAGGATGAAACCGCGGATATGCTTTTTGTTATCCATGAGGGGTACTGCAAGTCCAGCGTGGAATGTGGCGATAACGTTTTTATCAGCCGCTTTTATGTTCCGGGAGATATCATGGCGCTGGATGCTGTCGAAGGGGGGAAGTACCTGACAACTATCCAGGCCGCAACGGCTGCAGAGGTTTGCCACATTGATATTGCGCGGTTGTTCAAGGTAGCAGAGAAGGAGCCTTCGGTAGCTGCCGCAGTCATCAAGTTTCTCTGCAGGGACAATGGATTCATTGTTGAAAAACTGCGGCGCTATGCGAATAAACATGCTGAGGCCAGGATCGCGGCTTTCCTGGTGGAATTTTACGAGATGCATTTACGCATCGGCAGGCCAGAAACGACGCTTCGCTTGCCATTTTCTCGCGAGGAAATTGCCAGTTATCTCGATCTTAAAATTGAAACCGTTAGCCGCTCATTAAAGTCACTTGAACAGCAGAATTTGATTACCTTACATAGGGTACGTACCGTAACTATTAATAGTTATCTTGGTTTAAAAAGTTTTATCTAATTTTCTATTTAACGATAATCATTATCTCTCCTGATAAGCCAGGAATATTCATTTTATATGGAAAATTCCTGGTTTTAATTTTGTCAAATAATTATCAATTAGAATGTAGTTTCTGTAGGTGAATGTTTTTTTTATAAGAATATTCCCTCGCAAATGGATATATCATGAGAATTTTCTTGCGGCGTTAAAAATTTAGCATAATTGCAACAAATAATAAGCATTATAGAGAAACTATGGAGGTGTTAATTATCTTTATGTTTTGTAAGGGTTTTGCTCTCGTGGTATTTGTATGATCTTTTTGATATTTATCAAAAACATAAAAAAGATGAATTGTTTGATTTGTCTTATTTATTTGGGTGATAGTTCTGGTTCATGGTGTTATTTAAGTAAATTAAACTTAGGAAACTTCTTAGATTATCGTTTTAGTGGGAAAATTCTTAGTCTTTTTGTAATTTTTGCGTTTCAGGGTTTGTTGAGATGTTACTTAATTCAAATGATAATTTTTGGGCGCGGCAATTCTGGCTCGCAATTAATGGAACCGCTGGAGTGACTTAATAATAAGACTCGGTGGTGAGTTTGTTCTTAGGAGAAGATAAAAATGAAAAAATTATTATTAGTGACCTCTCTGGCGTCTGTATTTGTTGCGGCAAATGCAATGGCAGATGTCACTGCTTCTGCAACGGCCTCGTGGGACGCGACGGCAACAAAAGATACCACCAGCATGTTGGTCGTCACTCCGCTGAACTCTTTGACTTTCCAGTATGCGGAAGGTCTGAATGGCTTCAACTCCCAGGATGGCGCGTTTGATGTGACTATTCAGGGCCAGGAAACGGCAACTGATTTTGAACTGACCGCTCAGATTATTAGCAATACTCTGACCAACGCCAGTGGCGATGCGTCTACCCTGAACGTAGGGGTGGCATGGAATGGCACCGCGTTGACTAATTCATCAGATACTGTCCTGGTAAATTCCAGCTCGACTTCTGGTCTTGAAAGCCTGATGGCTGATGGTGCTTACAACGGTGCTGACCGCGTCAGCGATCAATCCAACTTCAAATTCACCATTGCGTCTGCGACTTCTGATGGTAGCACGCCGGTAACGGATTACTCTGCACTGCCAGACGGCTATTGGACTGGGGATGTAAAAGTACAGTTCAATGCAACCTGGACGACTCCGTCCGCCTAAGAAATAAAAGTTCGGGAGGAGAATTTCTCCCGAATTTATCAGGAATGGTGTCATGAATAAATATTTACCGGCAGCAATGTTGGTAGGGTTGGTAATATCTTTTTCCAGCTGGGCAATTAACGTCGGTGATATCACGTCGATAATGACTTCTGCTGAGAGTTCATTATCGAAAGAAATTACTAATACGACAGATTCGGCTCGTTATGTCAGCGTATCGGTAAAAAAACTGTCATCACCTTTAGCGGGCGGAGTCGAAATAAAACCCGTTAATTCCGGGGAATTACTCTCTACGCCTGCCAATCTAATTCTGCCTGGTCAGGCAAAGGATGTTTTTCGCTTCTTTTATAAAGGGCCAATTGATGATATCGAGCGTTATTATCGTCTGCAATGGATAGATGAGCCGGTCACCGAGAGCGCGGAAACCAGGGCCAATAAATTGGCTGTTGCGACAGCGTCAGCAGAAATTGGCACGATTTTGGTCGTTGCGCCGCGAAAAGAGCGTTTTGAATATAACCGTAATGGTGATGTTATTAGCAATACTGGCAATGTTTCATTTCGAGTAATCGCCTATGGAGCTTGCAAAGATAATGCTCGCGATCAGGGGCGGGGCTGTCGTGAACGTTATTACATTATGCCAGGTACAAAAATAAAACTGCAGTTCACCGACATTAGTAATAGCCGCTCACGCATCGGTATCTGGCACGGTAAGCAGTTTATTACAGTGAAGTGATGGTCAATAGCAGCCATCTGTACGGGATAAATAAAAATACCGGATTGTAAGGATGCATATGACAACAACATATATTGTTGGCGGTAGCATTTGTCTTTTTCTTGCGCTGACACCAGGAACTTCACATGCAGCCCCAGTAAAAGTGGGTAATTACGTTATTCCCAGCGCTTTCGCCCGTTCACTGGAGCAGGGAATGACGGTGCCGGTATATATACGTTACAACGAGACTGATGAGAAAAGTCAGCAAAAAATTGCCGATGCGGTGATTTCGCTTGTTGATGGCAATATTACAGTTAAAGCACTGACTCTTGCTGAATTGCCCAATAATGCTGTGTTATCCGAGAAAACCCGCGCGTTAGTGGAAAAAATCCGTGATGTAAAGTTTCACGATAATACGAATATTGAACTGTCAGATGATGCTCGACTGCAACTTAATGTCTCATCATTTCACCTGGAGATGATTGTCAGCAAAGATGCGTTAACTGAAGCGATTGTCGCGCGCAGTAGCTTGCTTGGACCTTCCAGCGTTGAAACTCTGTCTAACGTCTTGAACTACAACTTTGGTACCTACTATAACGATTACCGAAATGGCAGCAGTACCCGCAGCTATCTGACGATGGACAATACAACATCGCTGCGGGAGCACCACATTAATGTTAACGGTTCGTTTTACGGCATCGGTGACAGCAATGGTACCAGTAAACTTTATCGTGCGATGTATGAGCGCGATTATGAAGGGTATCGACTGGCGCTGGGGATGCTTGATACATGGAATGTCCAGTCCATTGCCAGCCTGAATGCGCTGAATGGTGGGAAAATTTACGGTGTGAGCTACGGGAACAAAGGAAGTACGGTTGTTGAGAATACCGCGCTTTCACTCACGCCGATTACCGTATTTTTGCCAGCCGCTGGTGAGGTTCATGTCTTCCGCGATGGACGTTTGCTCAGCGTGCAGAACTTTAATATGGGCAGCTATGAAATTGATACCAGTCGCTTTCCGTATGGTGTTTACGACGTCACGGTAGATATCGTGGTCAATGGGCGGACAATTAATAGTCGTGTCAGCCGGGTTAATAAGATCTTTGCTCGCCAACAAGCTGCCGGAGTTCATCAGCTCTCATGGCAGTTTTTTGGTGGTTCGCTGGATTATGATCGGGTGAGCTATAAGCGTAACCACTATCAGGATTTGGGTAATGAGCAGACCTGGATTGCCGGGGGGGCCGCATCGGTGACGCTGGCGATATTGTCGGGACTGGGCCTGAAATCAACGATCTACGGTTTTGACAACAATGCGGTTAATGAAACGGATGTCACGCTGAATGTGAATGAATACGTCAGTATTGGCAATCAGATGTTGGTAGCGAACGATTCATCATGGCGAAACATCAGTAACATTAATCTCAATGTCCCTGAGGGATATGGTTCCCTTTGGGCATCTCGTGAAGACAGTAAAATTGGCGATCGCTTGCCTATGCAGGAGCGTGATAACTATTCCATTGGCGGAACTCTTAACCTCGGAAAGTTTATTCCTCATGGTGGTTCACTCACTGTTAGTCAGACGGAGAATCGTTACTCAGGCAATAAATACCGTAATCTGGATTACAATACGACTCTTTATTCTGGAAGGTATGCCACGATTGGGTTACGTGCAGGAATTCAGCGTTATTACTACAACAACCGAAATGACGATGGGCGACAGGAACGTTATGTCAGCCTGGACTTATCGTTGCCGTTGGCGACCTGGTTGAGCATGGGCGTCTCCCGAGATCGCTATGGCAGCACCCAGGGTAATCTCAGTGCACGAAAACAGTATGCTGAAGGGCCGATTAAATCGGTCGGATTATCGGCATCAACGCGTCTGAGTGGTGAACAGTATTACGACAATAATTATTCGGTAAACGGCAATCTAAGTTATGACACGAAATATAACGCTGGCACCGTATCGGTAACGCGTTCTGCTGACAACTCCACCAATATGAACTTCTCTTCCCAGGGTTCTCTGGCATGGGCAGGTAAAGACTTTGGTCTGAGTAAAGAGAGACAGCGTTCTGGCGTTATCGTAAAAACAGATTTGACCGGCGAGGGAAAACTGGCTGCGAAGATTAATAACCGCAATTATCGTCTCAGCGGTAAATCAAATTTCATTGCACTGCCGCCCTATGCTCAGTACAAGCTGGAAATCCTCAATGATAAAAATTCTGAGGACAGCTTCGATATTGTTTCAGGACGCAAACAGGAGCTGACGCTATATCCGGGTAACGTGGGTGTTATCAACCCTGAAGTGAAAAGCATGGTCACCGTATTCGGTCGCATTCGTTATCCCGATGGACAGTTGGCTGCAAATACCGATATTCATAACCACATCGGTAAAACACGTACGGATGCAAAAGGTGAGTTTGCTATCGATATTGATAAAAAGTATCCGGTTATTACGTTAATTTCTGCCAATGGCAGGATATGTGAAGCCGATCTGGATCTGGAAAAAGCACGCGGCGCTGCGTGGGTTGGCGATGTGAAATGTGCAACGCAAACCACGATGGCACAACGATAAGGTATTAATAATGAATAAATCTCTTTCCCTTATTCTCGGCTGTGTCTTTGCCGCGTTATCTCCATCCGCCTGGGCGCTCTCGGCTTCCACTCAGGCGGCGGTCAACAACAACTATTTGTTTATAGAAAACAATGTTGATAACGAATACTTTATTACCCCGTCCTCTCTCGATCCTCGCATTAGTGGGTCGAACACCTGGGTAAAATATGGAAACGACCAGGATAGCCTGGGATATATGGGTATCGTTGGTTGGGTAGCCAATACCTCATATTATAAAGATATGTGGATTGATAATTCGCCAATCAGTGAACCATTCCGGGGTATTCGTTGCACCACTGGTGCTAATTGCCCTGCATCTGGCTATATTGCTGCCGAGCTAACCGATCAATTTGGTTTTTATCACACCAAAGCAACCGGATCCGGAATCGCCGGTGGATACTATGGTTTTGCATCGCTGACAGACTCGGCGTATGAATACTTCCGCAATATGTCGGTCGGAAGCGCAGAGACATATAACCTTAATTTTTGTCGAACCACGATTGACTATGATTATGCGGCTGGGCAACGTTGTAAAGACCAGAGCAGCGGTAATTGGTATATCAGACCTTATACATTAAATAAAATAGGTCATTTATCTTTGGTTTCTACCAATGCATTTCAGGAGTTATGGGTTGCCAGTGATGGCACCCCGAGCATCACTAAAGACAGTGGTTATTGTGAGCTGGGTGTGGTCAGTCGTGAAGATGGCGTTATCTGTAAGATGATTTCATATAATTTAAATCAAACCAGCAATCTGACGGCTTCACTACGTATTCGTATGTACGCAGATAGCGGTTTGCTCGGTTTTACGCCTGCGGCTGCCACAATAAAATATTCTGGTGATGGTCAAACCTGGACTAACTTTAGCTCGACGTCGGTTTATTATAATGTTTTTAGTAATAGTGGTGAGTATGTCTATGTTTTTCTGTCGAAAACATTCCTGAAAAATATGGTGGATCGTGGCGTCAGTATCACCAACAGCCAACCATTTACATTTGCTTTTACAAATAGCGTGACGCCAGAGTCGGGGTATTACCAGTTTACTCCTTCGCTACAGCTCAATATTGTTCCAAAGGAATATGGGATCAGTATTATCTCATCGGATAACAGCACCTCGGCAAGCGGCAGCGGCACAATTGGCGAGACCGCTCCGATTGAGATGGATTACACCGTGACGGTCTCGGGGCCTCGTCAGGCTGATAGCATTACCGCACAAGTTATTGGGGAAAGTACGACGATAAACAATGTGCCTTATTGCCTGTTCACCTCTACGCAAGGTGGGTTATCTGTCCCCATTCCCGCCTTCCTTCAGTACAACAGTCAGTCGGGTGGCGTGGTACAGAAACGAAATAGTTGTAGTGAAGCGGCAATCAGCATGAGAGATGCGCAATGGCAACAGACGCCCTGGGACGCAAATAATACAGATGATGGAAGCTACTTTGCGACTGATTTAAAATTGCTTTTCCCAATGAATGATTCGCGTTCGATGTTGACCGTTTCCGGTGCGGATTGGGAAGGTGTTGTCAGTGCCAGCGGAGAGATAAAAGTGACGGCGAACTGGGTGGGAGTGACGCCATGAGCCACTGTCGTTTGGCGCTAAGATGGATATTGGCCTTGCTTTCCGGGCTGGCGGTGTTCTCCGCACAGGCCGTCTACCTGGAGTCGACTATTTATGAGATGCCATCGGATAAATCATTTATCAGTAAACGAATCTATAACGATAGCCAGAAACAGAACGTGTACAGTATTAGCGCAGTTAAAATAGATAAACCGGGACCGGGAGGTGAAAACAGAAGTGCTATTGCCGAAGGCGAACTTTTGTTTACTCCGCTCCGTTTTTCACTGGCACCGCAGGCAAGTGAGTTTTTTAAGATTTTCTATCGTGGCCCGCAGGATGATAAAGAACGCTATTACCGAATACTGTTTCGTGAAATGCCGATAACGCTGTTTACCGAGCGTAATCAAGGGAAAGGCGGACAGGCTCTCCCGGTGATCGCTATGGATACCATATTGGTCGTTCGTCCGAGGAAAATGAACCTGGCCTACACCATTGATGAGATAAACGGGACGTTGAAAAACACAGGGAATACTTTTTTCAAAATTATCGTACACCAGGGGTGTCACTCAACTGATGATGAAGCCACCATGCGTTATGTGTTACCGGGGGAGACCTGGCATAGTAGTGAGTTGAAAACAAAAAACCGGAAATTTATCGTAGCGTTGCAGAAATACCTACCCGTTGGTCAGGGTTGCTTAAAACTTAATCATTAGGGGGGGGGCTGAACCAATATGCCCTGATTATATATTGAACCTATACTGTCACTCGCTATAGAAAATGTAGCAATAAATTTAGAGTCGATGAAACAATATGTCGTGCAAATTGCCGGAAATGTTTATGAATACAAGAACTACGACATCCTCTCTTAGTTTGTCGGTCAGCATAAACTACGGTAATATGTTATTCTGTTGGTCATTGTAGTTATATGTTTTGTAAATTTTGTATTTATAGCTTTTTGTTTTGTAATGAAGTGAAAGTGAGTAAAGGGATTTGTACTGATTAAGAAATGGAGTTTTTTCTTTTTCAATTTTTAAATGGAATTTACGGTGTGATGAGAATACTCATATGGATAACTGTGATTATAAATTCTGAATTTACGTGATATGGCTTATGGATAAAGTTATATCACGAATCGCCTTATGATTATTGGAGGTCGAAGGTGTTGTATATTCTCTCGTGAATAGAGCGAGGGACCTGCTATGCCATAAATTTAAGTTGGTGATAACTATGAATACGAAAAAAATTTTTCTGCTCAGTTATGATACTTTCCTTTTTTCAGGAATAAAAGCATGGTTACCAAATCTGGTATTGATCGATGCACGGACATTTATTTCTGGCACGCAGTCAGTTATGTCGCAATATCCGTCCTGCTTGCTGGTGATCGATAACCGGTTGCCATTATTATTGGTCAAAAAATGGCTTCAGAGAAACAGTACACAGTTCATCAACATACACTGTATTGTTCTGCGGATGTGCGAAACCCTGCCTGTTAATCGGGGATATGAAGAATATTCCTTTATCAATGGGGGGGAATTGTCGGAGCAGTTGATCGCTCAATTAAAAGAGAGTCTATTGGCACCTAACAAAGTTGTGGAAGTCAATAAAGATTCACCGATGTTTACTTTTAACTTGACTGAATTTGAAGAAGAAATGCTGTATTCATCATTCACAAAAGAAAAACTGCATGATTTCTGTATTGCTAATTCGCTAACAATTAAGTCAGTGTATCGATATCGGGATAAAATTACTGCTCGCCTCGGCTTTTCCAATTTTAATGAAACTGTTATCTTTTTAACCCGAAATAATTTATTAAATGAAAGCTCTATAATCAATAATAATGTGAATGGGGATGCAGTTTACACTGACGCATATGATGTTTCGGATACTAGTAGACTGAGTATGGCAATAAGGAATGAGGAGATCATTCCTTATTTTCAGCCCATCGTGAATATCAGGGGCGACGTTTGTGGTGTTGAGGTATTGGCTCGTTGGCCACAGGGACATAACTATGCTATTTCTCAGCGAGAGTTTATTCCATTGGCTGAAAAAAGTGGCTTAATCAATGAGTTAACTAGCTATTTAATGACCGCTGTTGCGCGCAATCTGGTCTCTGGAGGCGCAAGCATTAATAAAACTCTGTTCGTTTCTTTTAATGTCAGTCCGTCAGGTTTAAATAATCCCGTATTCTATTGGGAATGCCTTAATTTTATGGAGATAACGCAAGGTCTTCCGATAAAATTGATGATAGAGATAACAGAGAACCAGACGTTCACGATCACGCCTGCAATCAAAGAGCTGATACGATCGTTGCGAAACCGAGGGGTTCTGTTTGCTTTAGATGATTTTGGGACGGGATACGCTAACCTCTGCTATCTCAATGAGTTAGACCTGGATGTAATCAAAATTGATAAAAGCTTCATTAAGGAAATTAAAGAGGTTGATCAATATATCCCTATGCTCGAATCAATTACTCACCTTTCAGGACTCCTGGGGTTACGTACGGTGGCCGAGGGCGTTGAAAATAACTATCAGCAACAATGGCTGGGAAAAAATAATGTTGATTATCTGCAGGGGTATCAGTTTCTACCGCCAGTGACATTTAATGATTTTATCCGGTATTACCAGCAGTCTGTAGATTTGTTTGAATCAGCGTCGGATTCACCTTTATCTACGTAATTCATTTTTGACACGGTTTTTACATATGAAGGGTAAAACCTTTAAACGAGTATGTGCTCTGAGCTGACATGGCCTGCAGCATGATTTTTTCCTGAACACCAGGGGCAGACGCCTCTGGTATTGGCGTCTTTGCATCGCTGCCTGTCTGTCTGGTTAAGTAAAAAGTCCTACAGTGAAGTATGCACCGTTTGTTTATGTATCTTAAACGGGGTATTTATAGTGATATCAGCGTTAATCAAACAGGTACTGAGGTTAGCCCGTAGCCATGCGTCCTTTCCTGACAAAATTAAGAGTCTGGCTTCCACCACCACTCATCCTATTATTATTCCTCATCGCGGATGCGTTGACGGCGATCCCGCGTTTCACATTTGGCGCGGTGACTATCGTAATAAGTGCATTGTTGGCTAGCGTCAGTCTGGCGATGATACTGCATACCGCGTGGCAGATGCGGAAGAAACGTACGACGCTAAACCCACTGCATGCAGAGAAATCGACCACACTTGTTACTGGCGGATGTTATGCCTGGAGCCGCAATCCAATCTATCTTGGAATGAGTGGACTCCAGTTAGCTTTTTCTCTCTACGTTGGTAGCCTGATTGGAATATTGGCTGCACCGCTGTTTATACTGGTGGTTGCCAGATTACATATTGATTTTGAAGAGGAACAACTGCGAAAACATTTCGGGCCGGAATGGATACGCTATGAGCAGCGTGTTCGCCGCTGGTTATAGAATTCCCTTGCCGCGAACAAGGACGCCTGTGACGACACGATTCGTGCGTAATTGAATCCGGATGATGCAAAAATAGGCGTTTGATTCGCAAGGCCATTGACGCATCGCCCGGTTAGTTTTAACCTTCTACCCCGTGTTCACATTCGTGGGCATGTCCTTATCAGGGCCGATATAGCTCAGTTGGTAGAGCAGCGCATTCGTAATGCGAAGGTCGTAGGTTCGACTCCTATTATCGGCACCATTTCAAACTCTTCCCAGGTCTACCGAAATCAACGCAAACCCCGTTTACTGCGGTTTTCAGTGCGCATCTTATTTTTTCCGGGTAACCTGCACCACGTTCTTCGCATCGCCATTCTTGGTTGGTAGTTCAGAGGTCGTTAATCAGGCCTCGTCGAAATGGCTGATAATATCGAGCGGCCCTGTGCCAGGGCCGATTCATTTACTGAGCAGATTCAGCAGGATGTAAATGCAATACGCTTCAACCCCTCTACCGCTTTTTCGAGGTAGGCGCGTGGACATCCCATGTTCAGGCGGATAAAACCATTTCCAGCAGGACCAAAGCCATTTCCCATTGAAGGCGCAATACCGGCAACATCAAGCATTACCCATTTGAGCTGCTCATCATCCAGTCCAAGCGCTTTGCAATCTATCCACAGTAGATACGTTGCCTGGGAAGGAACAACCCGAGCCCATGGGAGATATTCATCAATTTGTTGAATAAACCAGCGTCGATTTTCAGCCAGATAGCCAAGTAAATCGTCTAACCATGGTGCACCATGTTGCCATGCAGCCGTACTCGCCTCGACGGATAGCGCATTGAATACATCCAGTCCATGCGCATCCAGACGGCGTAAAAAGTGTTCACGCAATGCCGGTGCCGGTATCAGAAAATTAGCAATACGCAATGTCGACAAACCAAACGTTTTACTGGCTGAAGTGGCTGAAATTACACGTGAATGCCAGCGTTCTCCCAGATGCAGAACTGAAGTAAATTGTTCTCCAGGAAGCAATAAATCTGCCCATATCTCATCAGACAGCAACGTTACATCATAGGTCTCGCATAGCGTAAGTAGCTGTTCCAGCTCCTGTGCAGACCAACAACGACCGGTTGGATTATGCGGATTACATAAAATCATCAACGGCGGACGTTCAGTCCGGAATAACATTTCCAGGTGAGCAAAATCCATTTGATAACCGGTAGCCGGGTCCTCATACAACGGAGTTTCCAGCAGCTGTCTGCCGTTCAGAGAGATAATTTTAGCGAATGAGCCATAATAAGGCCCCTGAACGACCACGCCTTCACCGGGTTGACTTAGCATTTGTACGAGTAGCGATAATCCCGGAACAACACCTTCAATACTGCAGATCCACTCTTGCTTGATTTCCAGCTGATGCCGGGTTGAGAACCATGAAATTAATGAATCAAAGTAGCTTTGTGGTCGTTCGCTGTAACCAAAAATACCGTGCCCGACGCGGTGAGTTAAAGCCTCCTGAACAGCGGGCGGGCAAGTAAAGTCAAAATCAGACACCCACATTGGCAACAGTTGATGTGTATCCTCGCCGAAATATCGCGCCATAAAGTCCCATTTCAACGAGGCGGTATCGTGACGATCGATAATCTTATTAAAATCCATTACATGCTCTCCCTATTCTGCTGCCGTAATATTTTTTTCTGTTTCTGCCACTGATGGCGCCTTCGCAATACCGATTCCCGTGAAACCGTAAATCAAGGCGAAGAAGATTGCGGCATAGCACTGAATCGCCCATGGCAATAAATCCAGCGTGCTCACTCCTAATGTCGTGGCCATATAAACTCCGGCAGCGGTCCACGGCAACAACGGCTCAATGACGGTGCCAGCGTCTTCAATGGTGCGGGACAGATTTTTGGTATCCAGTCCCATACGTCGATATGCGTCTTTAAACAGTTCAGCTGGAACCAGAAGAGCCAGCTTGCCGTCGCTTGTCGCTCCGGTCACCAGAAGGGTGGTACCAATGGTTGCCGCAATTAACTGACCGACACTGTGAATGACCGTCAGTAAGCGGTTAATGATAATGTTGAGTGCGCCGGTTAACGTTAAGGCACCGGCAAAAGAGAATGCGCAAAATACCAGAAGGATAGTGCTCATCATTGAGAACATTCCGCCGCGGTTCAGCAGGCGCGGAACATCAGCAATAATGCCCTCACTCCCTTGCGGGAACATAGTAATGTTGAATCCATCTATAAAGGCATCCAGTCCCTGCTTGATGCTGAGTCCTTGCATGACAACGCCCAGAATCAGGGCTAATACGCATGCACTCAGCATTAAAGGAATGACCGGCTTTTTACGAATCGCGCCCCACAACACAATAACCGGTGGCAAAATCAGAATGATATTGAAGTGGTATAGCGACTCCAGAGCGTTGACAATATCGGTAACCCGTTGCGGCGTGGCGACCTCGCCCAGCATATTGCTGTGGCCGGCAATAAGATAAACCACGGCGGCAAGCAGAAAGCTGGGAATGGTGGTCCATAATAAGTGCTGGATATGCTCGAAAAGGGTGGTATCTGCAACAATGGCCGCAAAGTTGGTGGAGTCTGACAGCGGCGATATCTTGTCACCGAAGTAAGCGCCAGAAACAACGGCACCTGCCGCTGCTGCCATCGAAACATCCAGTCCGGCGGCAACGCCCATCAATGCTACGCCAACCGTTCCGGCGGAACCCCAGGAGGTTCCGGTACACACCGATACGACGCTGGTCAAAAAGAACGCGGCGATGAGAATGTATTCGGGGCTGATGAGTTTAAGTCCCCAGTACACCATATAAGGGATGGTGCCGCTGAACATCCATGTACCAATCAGACCGCCGACACAGATAAGAATCATGATAACCGGCATTGCTTTGGCGAGTTTATCAACCACCGAATTAATGATGTCTTCCCAGCAATACCCTTGCCACCAGGCCATACCCGCGGCGACTGCAGCAGAACATAGCAACAAAGGCTCAATACGTAGCCCCATGATGCCGTAGCCAATAATTAACAGCAGTAGCATGGCTAAAATAGGGATTACTGCCAGTCCAAATGAGAGTGTTTTTTTCTGATTTTGAGAGGCATTCATTCATGAATCTCCAGTCTGTAAGGTCGCTCAAGAGTAGAGAACACCCTTTTGCCTGACTGTGATCGCTCATTGGCCCTCATGTAAGCGATTACATGAAAACGTTAAACTTGAAGTCGATCACAATTCAGGGGCTTGACGATTTACGCATTGATTTCAGAGAGAGGGGGGAAGAACAGAATCGCGGATCACTAAATCCGCAGTGAAACTATTCACGCTGGGACGCTGAGTTGCGCCCTTAAAAAGCTGTATCGCCAGCTGCGAAGCGCAGCGAGCCATGCGCTCAACGGGATAATGCATTGTTGTGAGTGCGGGGTAGAGATAGCGGGCCATCACCACATCATCAAATCCAACGATCGAAAGCTGCTGCGGAAGTGTAATTCCCTGCTGATGGAGGATGCGCATAATCCCGGCGGCCATTACATCATTAAATGTCACCGCTGCGGTGAAAGGAATGCCGCAATTAAGCAACTGATGTGCAGCGCGTTCGCCACCTTCTTCATTAAAGGGCACGCTAATCACCCAGTTTTTATCTGGCGTAATGCCATATTCGGCCAGCGCCTGGCGATAGCCTTCCAGCCGCTCACGGCGATCGATAATCGGTAAATCACTTGTCACGCAGGCAATACAACGGTGCCCCTGTTCCAGGAGATGTAGCGTGGCTGTTTTAGCTGCCTGACTATTTTCCAGCCACACGCAGCGATTGGCCATCCCGGCAATATAGCGGTTCACGACCACCATGGCAGGAAAATGAGCGGCATATCTCAACAGTTCCTTTTCAGAAAGCCTACTGGCATGGACCACAATAGCTTCACAGCCCTGGTTTATCAGGAAATCGAGTCCTGATTTTTCCATTCCTTCATCGTGGCCACCGCTGCATACCATCAGCCGAAATTGCTGCTGGCGTGATACTTCTTCCACGCCTCGGGCAAGCCTGGCAAAAAAGGGATCGGCAAGGTTGCCGGTCAATAACCCGAGCATGTCACCGCTGCGTTTCGCTAATGCAATAGCGGCGGCATTGCGATGATAGTTCAGTTCGCGCATGGCTTTTTCAACACGCTCACGCGTCACGGGTTCAACCCATGCGGTTTGATTAATAACACGTGAAACTGTTGCGGTGGACACTCCCGCTAACTCTGCAACATCCTTTATCGTTGCCATGCTGGCTCTTTACCTTTTTGATTCTTAAGAATTTGCTTATCGCTGGGTCTTTTCCTTATCTTATTCAGGTTGGGGGGATTTGTCACCGAGACATCCTCTGAGTATATCTACTCAGAGGCTTATTTTTAGTACTGAATAATTAAATACTATCCTGAGTATTATTATCCTTACATACGATATTCGATCATCCCGCTCTTTTGGGCCACCCAGTCATACAGACGTTGTCCACGGAGATTGGTTTCATGCGTATGCCAGTATAATCTTGACGCGTGGTGTTTTTTGGCTTGTTGTTGGACATACTCGATAAGCTGTTTACCGATATGTTGACCACGTACCTCTTCGCTAATAAATAAATCTTCGAGATAGCAATAGTTGGATTCTGCCCATGTTGAACGGTGAAAGAGATAATGCACCAGTCCCACTATTTTTCCATCATATTTGGCAACAGCACAATAAACAGGTTCGCTCGGGGTAAGGAAACGCTCCCACGTTAATTTTGTTACTTCATCTGAAATTTTAGTGCGATAAAATGTTTGATAGTTTATCCATAAAGGAAGCCAGCAGGCGTAGTCTTTTTGTTCTGCACTTTCAATAGTAACGGTATTCATGTTAGTCATATATATCCTGATATTTTATACGAGTAATGTGTTAGTATGATGATACTAAGAACTTTATAAATTCTCGTAAAGAGACACTTTCGATATATTGATAGGATCCACTTTTAGTATAAAGGTTAATACAATGAAGAAAAACAATGCGCCTTTATTTCAAGGATTTGTTTTAGGAAAAGGCGCGGTTAAGGAGCAGGTTTACCACATCCTCCGCGATCACATCCTCGAAGGGCGATTGCCGCCAGGAACAAAAATGCCGTCAACCAGGGCATTGTCCGAGATGATGTCAATTTCACGAAACTCAGCGATCGCCGGTTATGACAGGCTATTAGATGAAGGGTATATCCAGACCCGTAAAGGGTCTGGAACATATGTCTCACATAATATTCCGGATCGGAGTATCAGCAATAGCTATCCAAAGATGGCGTCGGGGGGCGTCGTCTCGCCTGATGAACAGGTTCACAGCCGAAATAATCCTGTTCGCGATTTGTGGTCAAATGAGTATGAAGGGCGCGGCATGAACCGCCTATTTGCGGTTGGTGTCGGGTGTACGGATCTCTTCCCGCATGCGTTATGGGGAAAGCTACTGCAACGTGTCTGGAGACAATCCCGGCATCAACTGGGCGCTCACACTCATCCTTGCGGGTACTTTCCATTGAGAAAAGCGGTTTGCCGCTACATTAAAACAACGCGTGGAGTGAACTGTAACGAAGAACAGATAATCATCGTAAATGGTATTCAACAGGCATTGAACATTACTGCACGAGCATTGCTGTCGGCAGGAAGTGACGTTTGGCTGGACGACCCGGGTTACAAAGGCGCCCGCGGAGCCTTCATGTCAGTTGGCGCGATGGTGAGGCCAGTACCGGTAGATAGCGAGGGAATGAACGTCCGCTATGGTATTGATCATTTTCCTGACGCTAAGCTGGCCTATGTCGTCCCGTCGGATCAATATCCATTAAGTGGAACGTTGTGTTTATCCCGACGTTTTGAGTTGCTGGAATGGGCGAAGTCGAATCAGGCATGGATATTTGAAGATGACTATAATAGCGAGTTCCGTTATGCCGACCGTTCTTTACAAGCTCTGCAAGGATTAGATCAGAATCAACGCGTAATCTACGCCGGAACATTTTCTAAAATGATGTACCCGGAATTCCGTTTAGGTTTTTTAGTTGTCCCGCCGGGTTTACAAGAACAGATTATGGTGACGAAATATTTTTCCGATCTTGGCACCAGTTATCTTGAACAGGCTGTGATGGCGAATTTTATTGAGGATGGTCACTATGCCAGTCATGTGCGCCGAATTCGTAAGGCATGCTATGAAAGAAGAACTGCGCTGGTCAATGCTATTCAAGAATACCTGGCTGATAAAATGATTGTGCAGCCTTCTGACTCTGGCGTCCATATTGTGTGCTGGCTACAAAACGGATTAACCGGAAATGAAGTTGAGGAGCAAGCCAGATTACTAGGGATGGGAATACTATCACTAAGTCGTTATTACCAGAGAGATGTATCACGACAGGGGATTTTGATTGGTTTTGCAAATCATCCGGTAGAGGCAATTGTTGATGGGATTCGCCGTTTGGCTCAGGTTATTTAAATTAAAATTTATTCCGCTCTTAGCATTAATGCAGTAAATACGTTTCTTTCGCTACGGGCAAAAATATAGCGCCTGTTTTTTGTACAATTAAAGAGTGTGGATCCGTTAAAAACACGCATTGTGGTTCTTTTGGGCCGCTCAGTTTGATCATACCCTGCGCTGGTTTAGTTCTGTTTTGTAAGAGGTACAGATATGCCGGGCGTCTTTAATCAATTCCAACAACCCGTAGGTATGACTTTGTCTGACTGGAAAGGCGCACCCTTTCCACAGGCTCAGCAAATTACAGGTCGCTATTGTAAGCTTGAACGCATTAACACCGAACGTCATGCAAAAGAGTTGTATGAAGCGTACTGCGAAGCAAGCGATTGTCGCGACTGGACATATCTGGCGGTCGGGCCTTTTGAAACTTTTGATGCCTTCCTGGTTTATTTAAAAAACATGGAAGAACAGACAGATCCGATGCATTTTGCCGTGATCGATTTAACCAGTATGAAACCTGTTGGGACGTTTGCTCTTATGCGGATTGATCCCGCAAATGGTGTGATTGAGGTAGGGCATGTTTCTTACTCAGTACGCATGAAACGCACACGAATTTCAACGGAAGTCATCTCATTGCTTTTAAAGTACGTTTTTGAGGATCTGGGCTATCGCCGCTTTGAATGGAAATGTGATGCCTTCAATGCGCCTTCCCGTAGGGCGGCAGAGCGCTTTGGCTTCAGTTTTGAAGGTATATTTCGGCAGGCTATCGTTACCCGTGGACGAAATCGTGATACCGCATGGTACTCAATCATCGACGGCGAGTACCCGACACTTCGACCTGCCTACGATCTGTGGCTCGATGAGGGTAATTTCGATAGCCAGGGACGGCAGATTCGGCGCCTTGGCGAACTGATGGAAAGGGGATAAAAAAGCTCCCCGAATAAACCGGGGAGCCAGAAAGCGTAGCGCACGCGCAGTATTATTTCTGCCGCGACTCCAGCCAGACCAGTGCCAGCGTGGAGAGTGCGCACATCAGCAGAATGCCGACAAACCAAAACAGATACCACATCGTACGGTCCTCCCTAGTAAAGTTCGTGATTGTGGCGGCGGATCGTTTCTACATTGATTCGTCCCAGCATTTTGTAATAACTCCACACGGTATAAAGCAGAACGATCGGTAGAAAAATCAGCACAATAACCAGCATGATACTGAGCGTCATCTGGCTGGAGGTACTGTCCCACACCGTCAGGCTAGAGAGCGGATACGCGCTTGAAGGCATCACAAACGGAAACAGGGTGATTCCGGCGGTGAAGATCACGCAGGCCTGGGTCAGTGAAGCGCACAGAAATCCCCATACGGCCCGACGTTGCCCGCAGGCATAGATCGCGAGCATCGGGAACATCATGCCAAGCAGCGGAATAATTAACAGCAGTGGTGACTGATAAAAGTGCGCCATCCACGCGCCCGGTGAGGTCGTTACCATTTTTAATAGCGGGTTGGAAGGACCATTCGGATCCTGGCTAAGTAGCACATAGCCGTCGATCCCCGTCCATAGCCAGTAACCGGCTAACAGAAAGCAGAGCACGACCAGCATTGCGCTACGACGGGTAGCAGAGAGCGCGCGTTGGTGAAGAATGCCGTCGGTCTTCAACTGGAGCCACACGCCCCCTTGCAGAATAACCAGCATCAGGCTTAATGCGCCGCACAGCAGCGCAAAGGGTGAGAGTAATTGCCAGAAAGTGCCCAGGTATTGCACATGAAGCTGTGGTGTGAAGATAAAAGGCACGCCCAGGAACAGGTTGCCGAACGCGACGCCGAAGATAACAGGAGGGACCAGGCTCCCGATAACCAACCCGGTGTCCCACATAGCACGCCAGTGCGCATTGGCTATTTTGCCGCGATAATCAAAGGCCAACGGGCGAAAGAAAAGAGCACACAGCACCAGGATCATCGCTACATAAAACCCCGAAAATGCGGCGGCATAGACCCGCGGCCAGGCCGCGAATAATGCACCGCCCGCCAGAATGAGCCACACCTGGTTACCTTCCCAGTGCGCCCCGACGCTATTAATCAACACCCGACGCTCATCATCGTTTCGCGCGATCAGCGGTAACAGGCAGCCGACCCCCATATCAAACCCGTCAGTGACCATAAAGGCCACCAGAATGATGCCAATCAGCAGCCACCAAATGAGCCGCAACGTTTCATAATCCAACATGATTGTCTCCTTTATCCCTGTTGTTGCGTTGGTTGCTGGTTATGCATTGCATCTGGACCAAGGCGCGCGTATTTCTGCATCAGGTAGACCTCAGCAATTAAAAACAGGGTGTAAAGCGTGAGAATTAGCCCCATCGAGAAGGCCAGTTGGCCTGCGCTCAGCGCGGAGTGGGCGTACCATGTCGGCAAAATATCCTGAATCGCCCACGGCTGGCGGCCAAACTCCGTCATAAACCAGCCAGTTTCGATGGCAATCCATGGTAGCGGCAGGCTCCACAGCGTCATGCGCAGTACCCAGCGATGCTGGTCGATACGCCAGCGTAAGGTCTGTATCAACGCAATCGCCATCACCAGTAGCAGCAGCGAACCGCAAGCAATCATGATGCGAAAGCTCCAGAACACGGGGGCCACTTGCGGAATGGCGCCGCGTTGCGCGGCCTGATATTGCGCTGGCGTAACGTGGTTCATGTCAGGCGCGTAGTTCGCCAGCAGGATGCCGTAACCCAGATCTTTCTCCACAGCGTGAAAAGCGTTCAGTACCTGAGGCGTTCGGTTACCTTTGGCAATTTCCTGCATCAGTAACCATGCCTCCCGGCCTCGCTGCAGGCGTGGGAGCGCGTCCGCCATCAGATTTTTGAGTCCTGGAACCGGGGTATCTAACGAGTGAGTCGCCAGGATACCCAGCAGGGCCGGTATCTTCACGGCAAAGGCGTTACGCTCTTGCTCCTGCTGCGGCCAGGCGATGACATGAAAGGGCGCGGGGGCCGGTTCGGTTTGCCATTCGCCCTCCATTGCCGCCAGTTTTACCGGCTGGAGCTGGGCGACCTCATAGGCTGAGCTATCACCCAGTTGTAGCGTGCCGAGGATAGCCAGCGTGCCAAAGACGGAACCCACCGCGAAGGAGCGCCGGGCGAACTCGCGATTGCGACCACGCAGCAAATACCAGGCGCTGATGGACATCACAAACATGGCGCCGGTGACATAACCGGACATCACGGTATGCACAAATTTCACCTGGCTGACGGGGTTAAAGACCAGCTCGCTAAAGCTGGTCATCTCCATGCGCAGGGTATCAATATTAAAGTGAGCGCCAGTTGGATATTGCATCCAGCCGTTGGCGTTGAGGATCCACAGGGCCGAGATGTTAGAGCCAAACGCAACCAGCCAGGTCACCAGTAAATGCTGATACTTGTTTAAGCACTGCCAGCCAAAAAAGAACAGCCCCACGAAGGTGGATTCAAGAAAGAAAGCCATCAGGGCTTCCATCGCCAGCGGGGCACCGAAAATATCACCCACATAGTTGGAATAAAGCGACCAGTTAGTACCGAACTGAAACTCCATGGTCAGGCCGGTTGCCACGCCGAGCGCAAAGTTAATACCGAATAGCTTTCCCCAGAAACGCGTCATGTCGCGGTAGACTGTTTTGCCGGTCACCACGAACAGGGTTTCCATGATGGCCAGCAAAAAAATCAGCCCCAGCGTCAGGGGAACAAACAGAAAATGGTACAGCGCGGTCAGCGCAAACTGCCAGCGCGATAAGTCAATGACGTCCCACATGCGAACTCCATCAGGCATTAGAGAGTGAATAGGTAAGGAAGAAAACGCCAGACCCGCAGTAGAAAAGTACGCGGGTCTAAAGAGGGGGATCAGGCAGGCGGGCCGGATGCCAGCCAGCCGCAGACTTCATCCAGGCGCTCGAGCGAGTCGAGCAGATCTTCCGGTGCGGCCAACACCAGTTCCGGCAACGGACAGATCTCATAACTCTCAAGCAGAAGCCCTTTCAGGGTATCCAGACAGCGAACATGCCAGACATGGCGCAGCGCCGTGGCGTCGATTTGGCTCTCGCCGTAGCCGATGGTGCGGATTTGAATGTGTCCTTCGCCGCACAGGCAGGCGAGGAACAGGCGATCCGCGTCGCTAATCGGCAGTTGGGTGAGATTAATGCTATGGGGTTGCGCTGCCGGATCGCGCACGTGCGCCAGCAGTTCCTGGGCCAGCGTCAGGCCATTCATCAACCCATCTATAGGCGGAGGCAGCAGGCTATCGTCCGGCAGCGTATTGATTGTTGCCGCCTGCCACAGCGCCCGTGGCGCGCTACCTGCTTCCAGATGTTCCTGCCATTGCCCCTTGTCATTCTGACAACGCACCCGCCAGATACCGCAGAAAATCGACTCCTGAATCTCGCTCGCCCTGCCGTCAGCATGCTGAATGCGCACGGAAACTTCGCCTTCGCCGAGTAGCGTATTCAGAAAGGTGAGATCGTCTGCATTGAGCGCGGATAAATCCCATCCCAGCACATCCTGTTTGGCGGGAATTCTCTGGGTGAGCTGGTGGCGCACATCGGCTAACAATGCCATCACCGCCGGGCTGTGCGGACAGTTTTCCAGTGTTGCCATGCTGGGGTCGCTGTTGACCTGGCAGGTGAGGGGCAAGGGGTTCATGCTGAAGCTGTCATCACCCGGCTGCGTTCCTGGCCCCAGCAGATGAAAAAAGGAATCGCTCATCATGCAGACTCCGGCGGTATACGTTCTTCAACGAGGGGACGCATCAGGTTGAGCAAGTCGGCCCACGGGTGGATACCGCTGAGAATGCCGCGCAGCTCACCTTGGGTAAACACCAGGGTAGCCGGAAAACGGAACACGCCAAAGCGATCGCCGATCTCCTCGCTGTGTTCAAGATCCGCCATAGCGATGTGCCAGTCAAACTGGGGAAACTCGCGGAGCAACTCGGCAATCATGACCGGGTTATCGCTGACTTCCGGTGTACGGCGAGGATCGCTACTGAGCAGGACCACGCCATCACCCACGCGGGTTATCCAGTCATCCAGTTCAGATGCGCTCAGCAGTTGCCAGCCCTTAGCCAGCATTCGCTGCCATAGCGCAGAAAACGGTTGGTCATTCAACATGTTAATTATCTCTCCAGCGTTACGCGATACTGGCGAATACGCACGCCTTCATAGTTTTCCATCGACAGGCAGTCATAGTTCAGGCAACGCGTTTCATCGCTTGTCTGTGGCGCAATGCCCCACGCGGCCAGTTGCGTAAGCGCGGCCTGTTCTGCCGCCGGGAGCTGAGCGCGCGCGATGTCGGTCAGGCTGCCGCCATAGTCGTCCAGCTGTACCGGCTGTAGTCCCACCAGAGCGATGTGCGCGGGGAGATGGCCGCGAATATCCGCCAGAGCCAGCACTTCAGAGAAGCTGTTCTGATGCAGACTCATTTTTTTAGCGCTGAGGTAACTCGGGACTTTGTCTCCGGCGTAAGTTTGCAGGGTTCCCGGCTCAAGCCCGTAGTCGATGGCGTCAAGCAGCAGCAAATGGCTGGCCTGCTCAACGTAGCCCAGCAGATTCAGTCCCTGCGTGCCGCCGTCAACAATCTCTACCGATTCTGGCCAGTGATAATGGGCGTACAGGCGCTCAGCGAGGCGAATACCAAACCCTTCATCTGCCCACAGCAGGTTGCCTAAGCCCATCACGATGACGTTAGGTTCGCTCATGACGCCTCCTTATCGTGCTGACCCTTGGGAAACTTATGGCTACGAAAGCCGTTAATCATGGTTGAGATGACGGTCTCGTCAGACATGATGTCCTCACGAATCGCCATATACACATGGCCTACGATGAAGGCGGCGATGAACCACATCCCTAACCGATGCCAACTGTGGATATCGAGAGAGTTCCCGCCGGTCCAGTAGAAAAACTCTGTCACATAGCGGAAAGGGGTAAAAATGGCGTACTGGCTATGTTCGCTGTATAAGGCAAAACCTGTGAGGATCATAAAAACGGAAAGCAGGAAATAACCGCACATCGCCGCCTGTGCGATGGGGTTATGACCGATATCATCTCCCGGTTTTTTTTCCAGAAACAGATACCAACGCACCACAGAATACGCACCCTGCCACCAACTGCGCCGCCAGACCGGCACGATAAACAGTTCGCGTGAATAGCGGTTACCGACGAAGGCCCAGTAAATGCGCATCAGCAGTATCACCGTGAACACCATGGCGGCGGCGAAATGCACCAGCCGAATGTCGCCCATATAGAACAGATAAGTGGCCTCACCGCTGACCGATGGCAGCGGTCGGCCAATGAAGTATCCGGTCACCATCAACACCAACATGCAGCCCACCGTCAGCCAGTGCCACAAGCGTACTGGCGCTTCAAACACATAGTGGCTGGTGGCGGTATCACGCGCCTCCCCGACGCGTGGGGATGTTTTTCCAGTCATCGTTCCGTTCCTTAACGCTTAGCGAACCTGGACGGCGATAAGCTCGCTGCCGTCGTCGCCGAGTACGTGGGTTGAACATGCCAGGCAGGGGTCGAAGCTGTGCAAGGTGCGCAGGATCTCCAACGGTTGATCCGGTATCGCCATTTGGGTGCCCATCAGCGCCGCCTCGTAAGCGCCAATTTGTCCCTTTGGATCGCGCGGGCTGGCATTCCAGGTGGTCGGCACCACGCATTGATACAGGTCGATCTTCTGGTCACGAATCGATGCCCAGTGGCCTAATGCTCCGCGCGGCGCTTCGGTAAAACCGATCCCGCGACAGTGCTGCGGCCAGCTTTCAGGCTCCCACTTTTCGGTATTTGCGGTAGCCAGATTGCCGTTTTTCAGGTTGGTCATCAGCTTGTCGAAGAAATATTGCAGCTTGCTCACGGCCCACTGCGCTTCGTGCGCGCGGCACAGAATACGTCCCAGCGTTGATTGCATACCCGACAGCGGCAGCTTGAGGGCGGACATCATGCGATCCACGGATTCAATCGTGGCGGCATCCCCTTTGTGATAGGCAATCAGCGTACGCGCCAACGGCCCAACTTCCATAGCGTGTCCCCGCCAGCGCGGGGCTTTAATCCACGAATAGCGTTCCTGTTCGTTGAGCTGCTTGATATCGGTATCGCTGCCTTTGACATCGCCCGGGTTGTACCAGGGTTCAGTAATCCCTTCGAACGGGTGGCGACCTAATTGATCGTCCGGATAACGATACCAGGCATGATCGACAAACTCCTGAATTTGCTGCTGATCGTTCAGGTCCACCGGCATGACGTTGTTAAAATCACCGTTAATCACCGCGCCGCCAGGCATCAATAGGCTCTTCGCGCTGAAGTCATTGGCGATATCCGGGAACGCGCCGTAGCTTAAGACGCACTTATCAGAAAGCCCGGTGCCAATCTGGCTCCAGGGTTTATTGAACTGGCCGATAGCCAGCGCGTCAGGCACCATGACGTTGTTGATGAAATCAGCGGTGCGGGTGATGATCGACTGCACCAGGTTCAGGCGTTCCATATCGACTGCGCCTACCGCGCCGCTCTGATCGATATTGATAGCGCACGGCATCCCGCCGACAATCCAGTTCGGATGCGGATTCTTACCGCCAAACACCGTATGGATTTTGATGATCTCGCGCTGAAAATCGAGCGCTTCCAGATAGTGGGCAAAGCCCATCAGGTTGGCCTCTGGCGACAGCTTGTACTGCGGATGTCCCCAATAACCGTTGCGGAAAATCCCCAACTGACCGCCTTCGACAAATTTCTTCAGGCGATTTTGAACGTCAAAGAAGTAGCCTGGAGAAGACATCGGCCAGGCTGAAAGGCTTTGTGCCAACTGCGATGTGGCGCGCGGGTCTGCTTTCAGTGCATTCAGCACGTCAATCCAGTCCATTCCGGCTAACTGGTAAAAATGCACCAGATGGTCGTGGCACCACAGCGTCGCCAGCATAATATTGCGAATGATGTTGGCGTTGTCGGGCACCTTTATGCCAATAGCGTCCTCAATGGCATAGACCGAGGCGAGCGCATGTACGCCGGTGCACACTCCGCAAATTCGTTCGACAAATGCCCAGGCATCGCGCGGGTCGCGCCCCTGTAGAATGATCTCCAGCCCGCGGAACATAGTGCCGCAGGAAACTGCGTTGGTGATGATGTTCTGCTCATTAATGTTCACTTCACAACGCATATGGCCTTCAATGCGCGTGATGGGGTCGACAACCAGGCGGCGACCGGCATTATTGACCGTATATCCCTGGGTTTGATACGAATTGCTCATGCCTGTTTATCCTTATTGTCTGGAGACTGTTGTCCGGCGTCGGCTAGTTGCTGTTTGTGGCGGTTGTGTTGATTGACGGCGCTGGCGACTGCGTGAACACCGACACCGGCCGCCACGACGCCTAGCGCGGTGAGGCCCACGGTATCGGCGGTTGAATGCGTCCCCATTTGTGGAATATCAACCACGCGGCTGTAGAACGAACCGCGATCCCAGAAGCCGTTTTCCGAACATCCCAGACAACCGTGGCCGGACTGGATGGGGAAAGAAACGCCACCATTCCAGCGGGTGGTGGAACAGGCGTTATAGGTGGTTGGCCCTTTGCAGCCCATTTTGTACAGGCAATAGCCTTTGCGGGCGGCGTCATCGTCCCAACTCTCAACGAACTCCCCGGCGTCAAAGTGGGCGCGGCGGTAGCATTTATCGTGAATACGCTGACCATAGAACATCAGCGGACGACCCAGACGATCGAGTTCAGGCAAACGATCAAATGTCACCATGTAGGTAATGATGGCGCTCATGACATCCGGAATCGGCGGGCAGCCGGGCACTTTCACGATCGGCTTATCGGTGATCACCTTATCGATCGGCGTAGCCTGGGTAGGGTTAGGCCGGGCAGCCTGCACGCAGCCCCAGGAGGCGCAGGTTCCCCAGGCGATAATCGCGCTGGCTCCTGCTGCGGCTCGTTTTAACTTTTCAATAAAAGGGCGCCCGCTGCTGATGCAAAACATCCCTTGCTCGCCCAGCGGAGGGTTGCCTTCGACGGCCAGAATGTAGCGGCCATGGTACTGGCGCAAAATGTCTTCAAATACCTCTTCGGCCTGCGTTCCGGCGGCGGCCATCAGCGTGTCGTCGTAATCGAGGGAAATCAGGGAGAGGATGACGTCTTTGGCAAGTGGGTGAGAGGAGCGGATAAATGATTCGGTGCAGCAGGTGCATTCCAGCCCGTGGATCCAGACTACCGGGATCCGGGGTTTGTTCTCTAGCGCCCAGGCAATTCTGGGCGTCATTCCGGCTCCCAACCCCAGCGATGTAGCCGCGAGGCTACAATATTTGAGAAAACTGCGTCTGCTTACGCCTTTGCGGCGCATCGCCTGATAAAAGGTCTCCTCGTTATTCGTATTCATAACACGCGTTTCTTCCCCCGTTGAGTTCTGGCGCATGCCGCCAGCGATATCTAAAAAAGCGTATCCGATCGGAAGGGAGAAACAATGCAAAGAGTGTGGTTATGTCCTATTGCGATATTTTCGTACCTGTTATCTGTTTTTCGCTTTCCAGGAATAAAAAAACGCACAGGGGGGATCGCCCTGTGCGTCGGGTTTATCGCGGAAGAACTTAAACCCCAAGGCGATCGCGTAAGCTGTAATATGCCGCCCCCATGGCGGTAAACGGAATGCGCAGGCTGCGGCCTCCCGGGAACGGGTAGTGCGGCAGGTTGGCGAACGCGTCAAAGCGCTCGGCATCCCCGCGCAGCAGTTCGGAAATCAGGCGTCCTGCCAGGTGAGTACAGGTCACGCCGTGGCCGCTGTAGCCCTGCATATAGTAAATGTTGGTATCAAGACGGCCGAACTGCGGCATACGAGACAGCGTTAACAGGAAATTACCGGTCCAGCGGTAATCAATTTTTACCCCCTGCAATTGCGGGAAGGTCTTCAGCAGTTTCGGCATTACCAGACGCTCAATATCGTCCGGATCACGAGCGCCGTAGACCACACCACCGCCGTACAGCAGGCGGTTATCCCCGGTCAGACGGTAGTAATCGAGCAGGTAGTTACAATCTTCCACACAGTAGTTTTTCGGGATCAGCGAGCGCGCCATCTCCGCCGACAGCGGTTCGGTGGTTAACACCTGCGTGCCGCACGGCATGCTGCTTTTTGCCAGCGCAGGTTCCAGTTTGTCACCGAGATAGGCGTTGCCCGCGACGATCACAAAGCGGGCCGTCACCTGGCCTTTTTCAGTGCTGACCACCGCCGGGCTGGTGTGCTGAATACGGGTGACTGGCGACTGTTCGTAGACGCGTCCGCCGTTCAGAGGAATGGCGTTAGCTTCGCCAATCGCCAGGTTCAGCGGGTGAATATGACCACCGCTGTGGTCGAGCAGCGCGCCGACATAACGATCGCTGCTGACTTCGCGACGAATTTCACTGCTGTCTAACAGTTCAAGCTGCGTGTTGCCGTAGCGTTCCCAGTTCGACTTCTGCTCTTCCAGCGTTTCCATCTGTTTGTGGTTCAGCGCTACAAACAGCCCGCCGGGACGATAGTCGCATTCGATCTGATAACGCTTGATGCGTTCGCGGATGATATTGCCGCCTTCAAACATCATTCCACCGAGCATTTTAGCGGCGTCCGGGCCATAGGTACGTTCGATGACGTCGATATCGCGACTGTAGGAGTTCACCAACTGACCGCCGTTACGTCCGCTGGCCCCGAAACCAATACGCGCGGATTCCAGTAGCACCACGTCATAACCCATTTCCGCTAAATGCAGGGCGGAGGAGAGTCCGGTATAACCACCGCCCACGACGCAAACATCACAGCTTACCGATTCGCTAAGGGGCGGAAACGGTTCGTACTGATTGGCGCTTGCGGCGTAATAACTGCTGGTATGTTCAGTCATGATTAAGACTCCAGGGAGATCCAGATGGTTTTCAGTTCGCTAAATTTTTCCAGCGCATGCAGGGATTTATCGCGTCCGTTACCGCTTTGCTTATAACCGCCGAACGGCACGGTCATATCACCGTCGTTGTAGTTATTCACGAAGACTGAGCCGGCTTTCAGGCGACGGCTCATACGATGGGCGCGCGACAAATCGCGGGTCCAGACCGCGGCGCCGAGGCCGTAGTCACTGTCGTTAGCCAGCGCCAGAGCTTCGGCTTCGCTGCTAAAACGGGTGACGACCAGTACCGGGCCGAAGATTTCATCACGGCTAACGTGGGCCTGCGGTGCGGTATCGACAAAAATCGTCGGGCCGATAGCGGCGGGATGTACGTGGCTGCGGCCATCCAGCGCCAGCGTGCCTTGCGCTTCACCGTCGCGAATAAACGTGTCTACGGTGTCGGCATGCGCATTGTCGATAAGCGTGCCCATCGTGGTTTCCGGATCCAGCGGGTTGCCAGGCTGCCAGTTTTTCGCCTGCTCTTTCAGCAGCGCGATAAATTCGTCGGCAATACTCTCTTCCAGCAGCAGGCGCGTACCGGCGATACAAACCTGGCCCTGGTTATAGAAGATACCTGCCGCTGCATTAGCGGCGGCTTTCGGCAGATCCGGGCAGTCGGCAAACACGATATTGGCGCTTTTACCTCCGGCCTCCAGCCAGACGCGTTTCATGTTGCTGTCGCCAGCATCTTTGAGCAGTTGCTTGCCGGTACGAGTCGAGCCGGTAAAGGTGATCACATCAACATCCGGATGTTGTGACAACGCCTGACCCGCTTCGTGACCATACCCGCTAACAACGCTGAGAACGCCATCGGGCAAACCTGCTTTTTTAGCCAGCGCAGCCAGGCGAATGGCGGTCAGCGGTGATTTCTCCGAGGGTTTGAGGATCACGCTGTTACCCGCAGCCAGTGCCGGGCCGAGTTTCCAGCAGGCCAGCAGCAGAGGAAAATTCCACGGTACGATGGCGGCAATCACGCCCACCGGTTCGCGCACAATCAGTGCCAGATCGTTCACCGAGGTAGTGGCAACTTCGCCATAGACTTTATCTATAGCTTCGGCATACCAGCGGATGGCGCGCGCCGCGCCGGGAATATCATCACGCAGGCTATGGCGAATCGGTTTACCGGTATCGAGCGTTTCCAGTAGCGCCAGCTCCTCGTGATGCTGCTCCATTAAATCGGCGAGTTTGTGCAGTACCGCTTTGCGCTCTGCGGGTGATGCTTGCGACCAGTCTCCGCGTTCAAAGACGGTACGGGCTGCGGTGACCGCGCGGTCCACATCCGCTTTTTTACCGCGGGCGACTTTAGCCAGAGGACGTTGTCCTGCCGGATCCAGCGTAATAAAGGTTTCGTTATCAGCGGCGGCACAATATTCGCCGTTAATAAATAAACGGGTCTCTGGTGAATAATGGCTGGCTTTCTCACGCCAATATTTAAGATTCTGAAAGTTCATAGCTACTCCTTTTATATCAATAAGATAAAGTTCGTTGCTGATCTTTTTCAGGCAAAATCAGGCTGCACGATGCCCCAGGGATGTACCCTGTTAATGCGCGTTATTTAAGAAGGCCTGAGAAACTCAGGCCGCTACTTATTAGAAAGTGGTGGGAGTGTGGGCACTGATGATGCGGCAGATCCCTGCCGAGGTGTTGCTGAAGCTGTGTGGTATGCCGGTGTTAATGGCATAGCTTTGCCCTGCAACAAGAGGATACGTTTGACCGTTGATGGTCAGTATCACTTCACCTTCCAGTATTGTGCCAATCTCTTCACCCTGATGTTTAATTCTCTCCCCGGTTGTCGTGCCTGGCTGATAGGTTTCAAACATCATTGCCAGCGTACGATTCGGATTTCCGTTGTGTACCAGCTTCATGGATACTCCCTGACTCCCGATCTCAATCAAATCATCCTGATTGATAACCACCTGCGGTTCGTCAGGCTTTTCCGGTTCCGCGAAGAACTCGGAGAGCGACAGCCCATATACTTTCAATAGCTTTTGCAGCGTACTGATGGCAGGACTGACTTTATCCTGCTCTATGGTGCTGATGGCGCTATGCGTTAACCCAGACAGTTCGGCGGCACGACGCTGCGAAAGACCCAATTGCTGGCGGATCTCTGACAAACGTTTACCCGGCGCCAGGCCGTCATCGCTCATAATTGCATTTCCTTAACTGTAGTGGTCAGAGTCGCTGTTTTTCAGCGAGGTGGTTCTGACAAGCGGTGATAAAACCTTCAAGTAACAAACGCGACAGGGCGTATTCGCTACTGTTCCATTCCGGGTGCCACTGCACGCCGAGCGCGAAAGGATGGTCATAGACGCTGGCAGCTTCCACTAATCCATCCTGCGAGCGTGCTTCCACGCGCAGCTGCGGGCCAAGGGTTTTTGCGCCCTGACCATGCAAGGAGTTGACCCAAAACGTGCTGCAACCTGGTATTAACTGAGATAGCAATCCTCCCTGTTGAACCTGGACTTCATGAGATGGTGCATATTGCTGCTCCACCGGGAGTTCCGCATCTTCACGATGTTCCAGGAACTGTGAGTGATCGCACAGGCGACGATACAGAGTCCCGCCAGTGGCGACAACTAATTCCTGCAAGCCCCGGCAGATGGCGAAAATGGGAATGCGCCTTTCGAGCCCGGCGGTAATTAGCGCCATGCTCAGAAGATCACGCCCGGGATCGGCGTCAGACTCATCGCCATTTTCACCATAGAGGTGCGGCTGCACATTGCTTGGGCTTCCTGGCAGGAAGATACCGTCCAGTTTCGGTAACAGCGCGTTCAACAATTCGGGTTCCGCAAGCGCATGGGGAAGCGCTATCGGTAATCCTCCGGCATTTAATACCGCATTCAGGTACTTTTCTTGCAGAGTCTGGGTCTGGTGACCCTTAAGCCTGTTCCTACACATCACTACACCAATAACTGGCTTGTCAAATATATTGCCCATGATCGACCTCACGTTTTGGAATAAATTATTGCCAAACGGTTCCTTGTTGTGCCATTCCGTTCATTATTTTCTCAATCTAGCAGCGGAATAACCTTCTAGCAAACTTAATTTAACATTTGACAAACAATTTGTTTGCATCCAGAGTCGAAGGGTGGACATTATATTTAACAGTCAAATCACAGAACAGCTTACCAGGCCAACGGCGGTGAATCATGGAAACCAATATCGTAGAAGTTGAGAATTTTGTTCAGCATTCTGAAGAGAGACGAAGTAGCGCGTTTGCGCGCGAAGTTAAGCAATATCTGGAACGCTATCCTAATACGCAGTATGTGGATGTGTTGTTAACCGACCTTAATGGCTGTTTTCGCGGTAAGCGCCTTCCCGTTGCGGGATTGCATAAGTTAGAGAAAGGCTGCTATTTCCCGGCATCCGTTTTCGCGATGGATATTCTGGGCAATGTGGTCGAAGAGGCGGGATTAGGCCAGGAGCTTGGCGAACCCGATCGGACCTGTGTACCCGTGGCAGGTACGTTAACCCCTTCGGCTGCCGATCCGGAATTTATGGCGCAGATGATGCTGACGATGCTGGATGAAGATGGCGCTCCCTTTGACGTTGAGCCGCGGAACGTACTAAACCGACTCTGGCAGAAACTTCGCCAGCGCGGTCTGTTCCCCGTCGTAGCGGTAGAGCTGGAGTTCTATTTACTCGATCGTAAGCGTGACCCCGAAGGTTATCTGCAGCCGCCATGCGCGCCGGGAACGGACGATCGTAATACCCAAAGTCAGGTTTATTCGGTTGATAACCTGAACCACTTTGCGGATGTGCTGAACGATATCGATGAACTGGCCCGTTTACAGCTGATCCCGGCTGACGGCGCGGTGGCTGAAGCCTCTCCTGGGCAGTTTGAAATCAACCTCTACCATACCGACAACGTGCTCGACGCCTGCGATGACGCGCTGGCGCTGAAACGTCTGGTACGGCTGGTGGCGGAGAAACATAAGATGCATGCCACTTTTATGGCAAAACCTTATGAGGAGCATGCCGGTAGCGGGATGCATATCCACATCAGCGTAATGAATAACAAAGGTGAGAACGTGCTGGCTGATGCGAATGGCGATGATTCCGCGTTATTAAAGCGTGCGCTTGCCGGGATGATTGATCTGATGCCCGCATCAATGGCGCTGCTGGCACCGAATGTGAACTCCTATCGCCGCTTCCAGCCGGGGATGTATGTTCCGACCCAGGCGTCCTGGGGGCACAACAATCGTACGGTGGCGCTGCGTATTCCCTGCGGCGACCGTGATAACCATCGGGTTGAATATCGCGTAGCGGGGGCTGATGCCAACCCGTATCTGGTGATGTCGACCATCCTGGCGGGGATCCTTCACGGTCTGGATAACGAACTGCCGTTACAAGAAGAAGTGGAGGGTAACGGTCTGGAGCAGGAAGGGCTGCCGTTCCCGATTCGCCAGAGCGATGCGCTGTGGGAGTTTATGCAAAATGACAGTCTGCGTGAACTATTGGGTGAGCGGTTTAGCCATGTGTATCACGCCTGTAAAAACGATGAGCTTATCCAGTTTGAACGTCTGATTACCGACACTGAAATTGAGTGGATGCTGAAAAACGCCTGACCGTTGTACAGGTCATTGAAAAGAAGTCGCATCATGCGGGCTGAGCGGAGCCAGCCCGTAAAAATTGCAGGAATACCTGCCATTTCCCGGATGTCGCGTAATGGAGCGCGGGCGACAACGGGTCTTCAGATAACCGACAGAGTTTGTGACGAGGAAATGTGATGATGCCAATGTTTAAAAACCCGCCCCGCGTGAGTATTCATGGCTCCCGCAGTAAATACGGACCGCATCTGTGCCGTACCCCATTGACGCCTTTTTTATGCCATTCCTCCCCGACACGACCCAGGTCTGCTGTACCCACGTTTCGAACGCAGATCTGGACTCGTAGCGGGGAGGAAAACTATGTCGACTAACTCTTCTGCGGATCATTCTGCCCAGCCGGGCAAAGCACAGCTGCGTAAATCCCTGAAGCTGTGGCAGGTGGTGGTGATGGGGCTTGCCTATCTCACGCCGATGACGGTGTTTGACACCTTTGGCATTGTTTCGGGTATTAGCAATGGCCATGTTCCGGCCTCCTACCTGCTGGCCCTGGCGGGAGTACTGTTTACCGCCATCAGTTATGGAAAGCTGGTGCGCCAGTTTCCACAGGCCGGTTCGGCTTATACCTATGCGCAAAAAGCGATCAACCCGCATGTCGGGTTTATGGTCGGCTGGTCGTCACTGCTTGACTACCTTTTCCTGCCGATGATTAACGTACTATTGGCGAAAATTTACCTTTCCGCGCTGTTCCCGGGGGTTGCGCCATGGATTTGGGTGGTGATGTTCGTCGCGATCCTCACCGCGGCCAATCTGAAAAGCGTTAATCTGGTAGCGAACTTCAATGCGCTTTTTGTACTGGTGCAGGTGGCGATCATCGTGGTGTTCATTTTCCTCGTGGTGCAGGGGCTGCACAAAGGGGAAGGGGTTGGGACCGTCTGGTCGCTGCAACCGTTTTTCAGCCAGAATGCGCATTTGATCCCGATTATCACCGGGGCGACCATTGTCTGCTTCTCGTTTCTCGGCTTTGACGCGGTGACGACCCTATCTGAAGAGACACCGGATGCTGCGCGCACCATTCCAAAAGCTATTTTTCTTACCGCGCTGTACGGTGGGCTGATCTTCATTGCTGCCTCGTTCTTTATGCAACTGTTCTTCCCGGACATTAGCCGATTCAAAGACCCGGATGCGGCGCTACCGGAGATTGCGCTATACGTCGGCGGCAAGCTGTTCCAGTCTATTTTCCTGTGTACCACCTTTGTGAATACGCTGGCTTCAGGTCTGGCGTCGCATGCCAGCGTTTCGCGTCTGCTGTACGTGATGGGCCGCGATAACGTCTTCCCGGAGAAGTACTTTGGTTATGTCCATCCCAAATGGCGTACTCCCGCGTTGAACGTCATCATGGTCGGGATTGTGGCGCTGTCGGCCCTGTTTTTTGACCTGGTGACTGCCACGGCGTTGATTAACTTTGGTGCGTTGGTGGCCTTTACGTTCGTTAATCTCTCCGTGTTTAACCACTTCTGGCGTCGTGAAGGACGCAAGCATACCTGGCAGGAGAAGCTGCACTATCTGGTATTGCCAATGGTCGGTGCCGCCACGGTTGCCGTACTGTGGGTGAATCTTGAGGTGACATCGCTGACGCTGGGTCTGGTATGGGCCGGCGTTGGGCTGGTGTATCTTGCCTGGCTGACCGGACGTTTTCGCAAACCGCCGCCGCAGTTTGACGCCGCGAAATCTGAGCGCGCCTGGGAGTGATGGAAGCTGAATAGGCCGTAGCATTCGGCTGAGTTGAGGTAAAAATGAAACACGGTATGTCGCGGCAAACGGTCGCGGCATACCTGCTTTAATTAAAGTCCCGCTTGTTTTAGGGAATAAAAAAACCGGCACGGGAGCCGGTAAGTAAATCAATGTAGGAATATAATTATTATTATAATTACTGAATTATAATTCAGCCAACTCAATAGGAACGGGTTTCCCTATATGGTATCCCTGTAACCAACCAATACCCATCGTAATTAGCATCTTTTCAATTTCCTCATTTTCAACAAACTCAGCGACTACTTCCATGTTTTTGAGTTTTGCTACTTCGCAGAAGGATCTGACGGCGCATCGACTAAATTCATCGGTCAGTATGTTACGGATGAAGGAACCATCAATTTTCAGAATATCTGCGTCTAACGTTCGTAGTCGTGAATAGCTTGATGCTCCTGTGCCAAAATCATCAATAGCAATTTTAGAACCGGCTTTACGTAGTGCTCTCAGAACATCAGTGACATTAGCGTTGTCAATAATATCTGATTCAATAACTTCAAATATTATACGTTCAGGTGTTATTGAGTATTTTCTGAACAATGTAAAAACATTATCAAGAAAATCAATTTTATTAAGCGAGTCAGGCGTCAGATTAATGGAGAAGTGACTGTTTGGGTCAGATTTCTGCCGTGACTGTATAAAACGAAATGTTTGCTCTATAACAGTGATATCCAGCGCAGGAAGTAATCCTGCCTCGCGAGCAACCGGTAGGATGGTGTCTGGAAAGATTAACTTGCCATCAACCATTTTTATCCGAATAAGTATCTCGTGATAACGTGTCAGTCCCGTGGTTGAAACGATCGGCTGAACAACCAGCATCGTTGATACGATGGGTTGAGCCATAAGCTCAAACGACTTTCTGTCAATTGCCTTTTGCAACATATGACGAATGACAGCCTGGCTGACAATTTTATCACCTGGCACTTGCGGGCTGAGTAACAACGGTTGCCCCTGCATTAACGAGATGTAGCTTTGGGTATTAAGATGCTTAATTGCTTGAGATAAATTTTTAATCAGGTTTTTCTCGGTGGTATACGCCACACCACAAGATAGCCCTAATTGGTAGTCCTTCCAGATAAAACGAAAAGAGTTTAGGTCTTTGTAGAGATCAGGAATGTCAGGGACAGCATTAAGGCGAAGAATTATTCCATGACCTGGTGCGTAATAAATGTCACCTGTACCCTTAATCAATTTACGTACATATGCACTTAGCGCTTTTACAAATTCAAAACGGAATTCTATTCCGTGAGTTTGCTCCAGCGTATTCAACTCTGTACAACGGATGTAACACAAGCACTCTGTTGCGTGTTTACGGATGTCCATTTGCAGGGCCTGAAAGTTAGGCAGTCCGGTGTTAGGCTCTGATCTAAAAAGTTGTTTGAGGCGGCGGAGATATTTTCGGTTATGAACCACAAGTACACCGGTAACAACAATCGTAATAGAAAAGACAAACACTATCGTGGAGGAAATCACGAGACTATGTACATAATTATTATAGTTAGCAGGTGGAATATAACTGTTTATATAATATCCCAACAGGATGAGCATTGTTACCCATACAGGGGATATCAAAGCATGGCCAATACAGATCACTCCCCATAGCATTACTGGAAGTAACCACAGTAATGAATAGTCTGTAAATATAAGAATATCCTCTCTGATGACGATCAAAGCGGACATAATGCACAGTAACAGCACCAGCCATAATACTTGATACAGAATAGGAGGGCCGGATTTTATCAGCGCCTTTACTTGTCTAATGTATAGAATGCACCATGCAGGATTTTGAACGCTTCTAAGCAACAGATAACAAAAAGGGATGCCAGTCAGGCAAGAGTTCATCAGCCACTGTAAGTTAATTAATGTTTGTAGTGTAAAAAGGTTTGCGATCGATGCAGAGGCTGTGTTCGATTGGAACCAGTGATCAATTGAGATGAATAGTAAGGCGTTGCAACACACGAGCCAGACAATACGCAGGGTTGTAAGCTGGCTACGACCAAAGCTAACCGCGCCTCGTTTGCCTGTCGAGAAAAAGTAGAGTGTCTGGCTAATGAGTGCAGCCAGTAGCTGAGCCGTTAGTGTGAATACCGAAGATAAAGAGTAAGAGTAAAGCGCATACAAGAAAAAGGCAGCCAAAATTGGCAGCGCCTTTTGCCGGTATAAAACCAGCAGTGCAGAAATGAGAGGTAAAGTGAGATCGTAAAAATGCAGTGTTATACCCGCAACATCCTCTTGCTTACTGAGATGACCTGCGACCAGCTGTAATGCAAAAAACGCGATGCCGACACAAAAATAGTCTCTAATTGTATTAATGAAATTTATATTTTCCGCTTTTCTTAGCAATATCATCATTCGCAATTCTCAGTGAGTTATCACCGTTCTCGATTTAAGTCATCTACTTAAAACAGGTTAGACTAGAGGTTCGAAATGTGTATTTTTGGATGTTTTCGCTAATTGAAAACCATTCTAAAATATGTTATGTGAATTTTTTAAAAGTAACCCTCGATAATTTCACTGTGTTTCACAACGCAGGGGAGAACAATCTTTGTGGCTATACTGATAATAAAAGTTCTGTCATTAGTCATTATTTAAGACAGAATATACGATCGATAATAACGATCAATATAGATCTTTTGATAGATTTTATCGATAGGTTTGGTAGATCATAAATACCATGAAAGATCGATGAAAGCTATTAAAGTGTTATCTTTTAATGGTATTTATTTCATAAATGTTAATTAAGTGCTTTGTTTATTAAAATTTAACCTACGGAGGCATCTTTCTAAGGGAATCATTCTGTTATTGTCAGGAAAGTGAGTTTCCCCACCTTCCCACAACACACTCAATTGTTAATCATTAACGAGGCTGCTGCTGTGTCGCGCAGTGAATACCGCCGCCACCGGCAGCGATACCGTCGATATTCAACTGAATAATTTCACGATCGGCAAACAGCTCCTGCAAAATAGCATGGGTATTACGATCGGTGCGCTTATCGCCAAATTGCGGTGCAATGATGGCATCATTACACAGATAAAAATTGATATACCCCGCGGCGAAATCATCGCTCGCATAAGTCTGGCGGATGGTAGAAGGTCCTTCCAGCGTGACTACCTCCAACCGTCGGCCTTTGGCATCCGTGGCGGCCCGTAATATGTCCAGATGACGTCGAGTGATCGCGTAATCAAAGGATGACGGATCCTGCTCAAGACCCGCCACCACCGTACCCGGATGCGTGAATCGGGCGTAAAAATCTGTATGGCCGTCGGTAATATCCTTGCCGGTAATACCCGGCAACCAGATGATTTTCTCCAGACCTAGCAGTCGCTTTAGTTCTTCTTCGCATTCGGCTTTGCTGACGCCAGGATTACGGTTGGAGTTAAGCACGCAGCTCTCGGTGATGATTGCTGTACCTTCACCATCTACCTCAATACCGCCACCTTCCAGAGTCAGCACCGAGCGGATAAACTCAGCATGAACGTAATCAGTAACAAATTCAGCCACATCGGCATCTCGTTCGTGCTCTTGCTTATTGCCCCAGCCGTTGAAATTAAATCCCACTCCGCCGAGCGCGCCGCTAGCGCTTTTCACAAATACCGGCCCGGTGTCGCGGATCCACAGATCGTCTATTGGGTGAACCAGAAGATTGACTGACGGCCCGCACAGACGCGCGGCGAGCTCGCTGTCTTCTTCGCGTACTAACATATTCACGGGTTCAAATGCGGCGATGGTTTTGGCAACTAACGCCAGGTTTTCCTGCACCACCGGTAGCAGATGAGGCTCCCAGATCTCCGCACTGGCACCAAACGCCATCCAGGTTGCCGCATGCGGTGCGCCTTCATCAGGCATTTGCCAGCGGCGGTTCTCTGTCGCGCGGGCAAATTGGCTAAAGCTGAAGCCCGTCATACCAGCGAGTAGCATACTCGTTGAAGTCACCAGGCCTTGTCTGACGAATGAACGTCTTGTCATCATAGGATTAACCTTTGCGTAATTTTACCTGATATCAGGTGAATAAAATAATAATAGATAATAAATATTCTGCGTATTTTAAATATTGAATAATAAATAAAGTGATCGCGGGTAAATTTCACGCGAAATATAGCACAGGAGATATACGTTGCAATCTCTTAGTTTTATATAATGAGTGAAACTGGCGACTATTAAAATTTCTCAACTATATATTTATATATAATTTATATTTATCAGCATGAACATATGGCACGCTGTTAGCTCTGAGCCCCGTCTGACGGGCCTTGCCGTGGATTGTGATCTGGCCGATTGTTCTGTTGTATTTATTAATGACATGAACCGTGTGGACTATAGTAAAGATGGCCGTTATTTCTCATCATTAATAACCGTGAGTGGGGGATGTGAATGAAGAAGATACTGATGCTGGTCGGAGATTATGTCGAAGATTATGAAACGATGGTGCCTTTTCAGGCTTTGCAAATGCTTGGGCATCGTGTGGATGCCGTCTGTCCGGATAAAAGTCAGGGTGACTACGTTCAAACCGCCATTCACGATTTTGATGGGGCGCAGACATACAGTGAAAAGCCGGGGCATCGTTTTACGTTAAATGCGAATTTTGCCGAGGCGCGGGCCGCCGATTACGACGCACTGTTGATCCCCGGCGGGCGTGCTCCGGAATATCTTCGACTGAATCCGGATGTCATTAAGCTGGTGCAAGATTTCAACACTGCCGGTAAGCCTATCGCCGCAGTTTGTCATGGGCCCCAACTGTTAGCGGCGGCGGGGGTGTTAGAAAACCGGACCTGTAGCGCTTATCCGGCCTGTGCGCCCGAGGTTCGTCTGAGCGGTGGACATTATGCCGATATTGGCATTGATCAGGCCCACGTTGATGGCAATCTGGTGACGGCACCAGCATGGCCCGCGCATCCGCAATGGTTAGCTAAATTTGTTGAAGTATTAATGAAGTAAGCGATGATGCGATGAAAAAGTCGGTATAACCTGCCAGGCTATACCGACTGCATTTATTACCTCTGCATGAGTGCGAACACGCCCCACCCGATATATTCCCGGGTGAATGCAACGTGGCGGACTGGTGAACTTCTCAGTTGCTCTCTGACTTCGGCGGCAAACTCATCGTCCGGATTTGCCTCCAGCCACCGGCGCATTGTCAACCATTTTGCCGCCTCGTATCTGTCCCAACCTTCCTGGTCAGCCAGTACCATTTCCACCACGTCATAACCGAGCAGGTCGAAAGACGAAACGAGTTCTGGCAGAGAAAGAAAATCGGCTACTGAAGCCGCGCCGCAAGCCATAGCGATCTCCTCCGTTGCGGGCATCTGACGCCAGTACGGTTCGCCGATGAGCAGGATCCCGCCTGGTTTGAGACTTTGTTCCAGCTGTTTGATCGTTCCGGCAACGCCGCCGGCAATCCAGGTTGCACCAACGCAGGCGGCAATATCGAATTTTTCTTCGGCGATATAACCTGTTGCATCGGCATGAATAAAACGCACGTGCTCAGTGACGCCCAATTCACTTGCCCGCAGGGTGGCTTGCTCACTGAATAACTGGCTCATATCGATACCAACGCCGGAAATTCCATGATCGCGTGCCCAGGTGCACAACATCTCGCCCGAGCCGCTGCCGAGATCCAGGATGCGGGTTCCTGGGGGCATCCGTAAAACCTGACCTAACGTCGCATATTTTTGCGCGGTGAACGGATTATGAATGCGATGTGCGCTTTCGCTGATCGTAAAAATCTTCGGGATATCCATCTCTCTCTCCTTAGCGATTATCCAGTTGGGCGCGAACGTTGTTCAGCCCGGTGGTATTGATGCGGTAGGGCTGACCATTAACGGATTTGATCAGCTTTTTCGTTCTGAGTTTTTTGAATACGTCGAGCGTGCAGTCGCAGAGCAGTAACCCTTCGCGGCTATAGCATTCGACGGAAATGACGCGACCAGACGCATCGCGGACGTGAGCAATACGGCCACCTTTGGCGAGAACGTGTAAGGTACGTTGTTCCTGACGGGATAAATTCATACTGGAAAACCTGTTTAATCATCATGTGCAAAACGTGCAAACACACAGCGGTGTCCGCATTCGATTTCGGCGCATTGATAACCAGTCCGGCCTGAAAAGGTCGGTAAGCTGATTATCTGATGATTACATTCTCCAGCATCAAAGCCTCGGGTTGAGTTGATAGGTATTTACCTGCTGAATCATACCAGCCTGGGCGAGTAGGGGAATCGTTCTGTCGGGAAAATGTGATCTATGACGAAAAATTGCGTTTAGCTTATTTTATAATTTTTTAACTCTCGTTAGCTGAGCAGTGTATGGATATATTAAATTTATTGAATATTCAGACATCATCAGTAGCGGCATTGTCCGTAATGATGTGTTGTGAGTCCCACTTGCGTCATACTATAGATTAGTGATATTTAATTTTTCCCTATCCTAATTTTGTTTTATTTGATAAACATGTCTTTATTATAAAAAGGATTTTTAATGGTGTTTACTTTTAATTCTTTTTAGGAATTTTCTTAACGTCGTGAAGTGTGTATACTCAATCCAGCAAGAAGCTCTTCTGTTATCATCAAAACTATAAAAATGTCCTTAACACCCGTATTACCTCTGCCCTGAATCTCTTCTCAGGGGAGAGGTTTTTTTTGCCTGTGTATAATTTTGATAATCGTCATATATAGATAATTTAATATTATTGTTCTTGTTGTTTTGCATTAGTGATGACGACAGGTTTTGTTCTGTGAACCATACGGTAATGTTGAAATAGTATCGCTATGAATCTATTTCATGGTGAATAGTATGATTTCATCTTTATTTATATGGGTATTATATAGTTTTTCTTATAACTATCTGTTTTTAAGCGTTATGTTAATTTTCGCTTTTGAAGTAATTGTGATTTTGTTCACGGATTTTAGTGCGTTAAGTGGCTATTTGTAGAGAGGTGCAAACGGTTGCATGTTGCTGTTACAGCATTTGTTCATTAAAAAAATATAGCGATGGTATGTCTTGTGTCGGTATCGGGGGCAAGAATCTAAATGATTTTTATTATCCCTTAGACATACGAATTCAGTTTATGACTTCTGTTAGCTTAACACCATGGAAAATGTAGTAAAAACAGACAGGGAATATGATTTTATCAATCAAAAGGAGTTTTTAATCACTGGTATAATTACTGGCCTTTTTTATCTTCCTTTATATAAATCGTTGTCGTAACACCCATAAAATCAGCGTTCTGGGATGAGCGCTGATTTTATTTTGTTCTCAGATTATTCAACCCACGCTGTATGCAGGTCTTCTCTTGCAGTACCTCGTAAATGATACATTAAAGGATCTCCTGGAATGGATATTGTTGAACGCTTTATTAACTACACGAAAATCAATACCACGACCTCAAGGGAAAATGGTGCTAATGGGATAATGCCTTCTTCACCTGGTCAAATGGAACTGGCAAAACTACTTGCAGTAGAACTTGAAGCATTAGGAATGGAAAACATTGAGGTCAGGGATACTGCTATTGTGACCGCGACCTTACCTGGAAATACCGATGACACCATCCCTGTCGTTTCCTTTTTTGGTCATCTGGATACCAGCGCAGAACAGACCGCGGACACAAATGCGCAACGTCTTCACTACAGCGGTGGGGATTTGTGTCTGAACAAGGAGCTGAATATTTATCTGCGTGAAAGTGAATTTCCGGAACTGAAAAATTATATCGGTGATGACCTGCTGGTGACGGATGGTACCAGTCTGCTAGGGGCTGATGATAAAGCCGCCATCGCCGCGATTATGAATGCCCTGGAGTACCTTGTAGCGCATCCGGAGATTAAGCATGGGCCGGTGAAGGTCGGTTTTGTTCCTGATGAAGAGCAGGGATTACGGGGAGCAAAAGCGTTTGATGTTGCGGCGTTTGGCGCTGATTTTGGCTATACCCTGGACTGCTGCGGCATTGGAGAGTTTGTCTATGAGAACTGGAACGCGGGTGATGCGGAAATCATCTTTACCGGCCAGTCCGCGCACCCTATGTCGGCCAAAGGTAAGCTGAAGAACTCTCTGCTGATGGCGCATAAGTTTATTGCGATGCTGCCCGGTGGAGAGGCGCCTGAGTATACGGAAGGACGCGAAGGGTATTACTGGGTAAAACAGCTTCAGGGCAACAGCGCCCGTACGGTACTTAAGCTGGATATCCGGGATTTTACCGAAGAAGGGTATAAGGCGCGTATGGCATATATCCGCCAGCTTGCCGTCAGCACCTGCGCGCTGTGGGGAGAAAACAGCGTGGTCTGTCATTTAACCGATCGCTATGCCAATGTGTTCAATAGCTTGCAGGGCGATGCACACTACCCGATTGATATTGCGTTACGCGCGTATCAGAAGTGTGGCATTACCCCGCAACCTGTCGCCATGCGTGGTGGGTATGATGGCGCAGTGCTATCGCAGAAAGGACTGCCTTGCCCGAATATTTTTACCGGTGCTCATAACTTTCATTCAATTTATGAATATCTACCGGTGCGTTCACTGCGAGCCGCCAGCGATGTGGTGGTAGCGGTCATTGAGGAAACCTTTGCTGAGTTCGCGCAGAGGAGAGCTCAGTCATGATTCAGGTGTTAATTGCCCTACTGGTTATCGTGGTGGTCGCGCGTCTGATACTGAAAGGTTATCGCGCTGAACCCGTGCTGTTCATTGCGGGCCTGGTGTTGATGATTTGTACGGCGTTAACCGGATGGGGTTCTGTATTACCGAAGGGCGTTGCCAGTACGGGGATTTCATTTCTCGATCCTTTCGAGGTGATGCGCGATCTCTTTAGTACGCGTGCTGCCGATCTCGGCCTGATGATTATGGCGCTCATGGGATTTGCGCATTACATGGATCATATCGGGGCAAATGAAGCGGTTGTGCGGGTCGTGACGAAGCCTTTGCGCGCGCTGCGTTCGCCCTATGTGCTTCTATTTTTCTCCTATCTGCTCGCCAGCCTCCTGCAGTTGGCCATCCCATCCGCTACCGGGCTTGCCGTGTTGCTGATGGGGACGATGTTCCCCATTATGCTGGGGTTAGGGCTTTCTGCGGCCTCGGCTGCTGGGGTTATTGCCACCTCGCTTGGTGTGGCGTATACCCCGACGGCCATCGATGCTATCAGGGGATCTAAAGCGGTCAATATGGATGTGGTGGAATACGTTGTTTACCACCAGGGACCCGCAGCGCTGGCAACCGTGCTGGTCGTCGGCGTCTGCCATTTCTTCTGGCAGCGGCATTGCGACCGTAAAGCGGGGACGCTTCCACGGGAAATCGGTAGCGCTGAGGTGACTGATTCAGGAAAAGCCCCGGCTTTTTATGCGCTGCTCCCGATGCTTCCGATATTGATGGCGGTGGGATCATCGGAAATGTTCGTCAGTGGTATTAACCTGAATATTATCACCATTGTGCTCATTTCAATGGCTGTCTGCATGTTGATTGAGTGGCTGCGGGTGCGTGATTTAAAGTCAGTATGCGAAGGATTCAGCCATTTCCTTAAAGGCATGGGCACCGCCTTTACCGGGGTGGTTGGGCTACTGGTTGCGGCAGGTGTTTTTGCTCACGGGATTAAAGTTATTGGTGCCATTGATCAATTAATCCTGATGGCGGAGCACGTGGGATTACCTCCATTTGCTATGGCGGTGGTGTTTGCGCTGGTGACGCTGGCGGCAGCAATTATTATGGGATCGGGTAATGCGCCATTCCTTGCTTTCGTTGAGCTGATCCCGCAAATCGCGGCAAGTATGGGCGCTAACGCTGTTGCCATGATCCTGCCGATGCAACAGGCATCACATATGGGGCGGGCAATTTCACCGGTTTCCGGCGTGGTGATTGCCGTTTCCAGTGGGGCGAAAATAACGCCATTTGATGTGGTTAAACGTACCGCCGTACCGTTGATTGTGGGCTTTGTAACGCATACCCTGATCATCGGTATTTTCTATTAACTTCGTCTGTAATAAGCAAACTTCCGGCATTGCTGAATGCCCGGTAGTTTGCTTTTTCTGTTTACAGGTCTCATCACAAAAGGTGATATTGATTACTGGTGATTATTATTAACCTTTATCTTTATCGCATTATTCTTATTAGTTATTGTTGAGCCACCCCGGATTAATGATTAATAAGTATGATGTATTATATTTGCACGTTTATTACATAGAGATAAGTTAATCTGGATCATATTTTGGCGATTTTAGTTGTAGTAATTTTTTAATAGAGTAATACAAGAATGACGTGGAATAACAATGATAATTTATTTGGGCAGGTTTAAGTGGTAAGGGATTCTGGAAGAGTTAGTACGTTACGACATCATTATCAGGATGATCTGGAAGCCTTTACCTGGAGTGCGTTAGTCGCAATTGGTATTGCAATAAAGGATCATAAAATCTACTCTAAAATGTCAGAGCATCTATTCATTATGCATTGGCTGGCTATTGCCAAAAAAAGAAAGATATTTTCGAAGAGCATTGTCAGTGAGCTTCAGTGGTTAATTGATGAGGGGAAGAAAAAAAGCCTCAATGCACAACTTAAATTTAAAATAGAATATTTGTACGCCACATCGAGTGGTGATGTGACAATGCAAAACGACTATTTTAAATTTACTCACACGATTGAAGTGTTGAGAAATAATGGATGGGAGAGCTTTCTGCTCACTCCGGAGAAGTGGCAAGGCCTTCATGAAAGTATTAAGGTCAGAAAAGGTGACTTTATTTTTATGGATGACACCCGGCTTCAGGAGTGCTTTGGCGTGCAGGGCGAGATAGTCAAACCTTTCTGTATTCGAGTGTACGGCGATATTGAGTTTGCAAAGTTAACGTTCATCAAACATAACCTGCCGGTTGAATTTGTGAAACATATTTCGAATGAGTTTTATTACTTCAATTTTCTTTCTGATAAGTAATGCTTAACTGATATGGGGGACAAATTTCTGTTTGTTCAAAGAGTGTATTGATCTACCTGTGAAGTTATCGGATATATACCACGCGCAAAGGACAGCGAATGTTTACTCGAAAGTTAGTGATTACAACCGAATGGATAAGGTTGTCGGATACGCCAGACAATGTATCCATTTCTTTTCGGGGCGTTCTTGAGATCGGTGAAAGCACGGTTGTGCCAGATGGCAACACACCTCTACTTCGCTTAGAAAATGAAATGGCACCTGTCGCCGTTGATGCATTGTCATGGGTGAGGGTGCCAGTTGAACGCCAGGAAAATGTTATCGTCTATATTTTCTGACTCCTGGTTTATAAATCCATTAATAATGTTAATGTCGATTTGTTCTTATTTTATTCCTCCCGGTGCAAGATGAGATGTCTGGCTGAACAATCTGTCGGGGATCACATCGCGGGTGAGAGCATTTGTAGCGCGTGTACATTATAAATAATGCCAAACACCGCCACCGCGAGCAGAAACAGGGAGGAGATAAAAACGCTGCGTCTGGCAAACCGCTCTGGCATCCAGCGTTTGAAAACCATGATGTAAAAAGACAGCACCGTAACATCAAAAATAACCCATACCAGCGTTAGCGTCACAATGCTGGTGGTGAAATCTTGCGTAATGGCAATGAACTGGGGAAAAAACGCTACGAAAAACAAAATGTCCTTTGGGTTAGCGACCCCTGTCAGAAATCCATGGATAAGCCCGCTGTTATCGCGTTTTGGCGCGCACAGTCCGGGGTTTGAGTCCCTGGCCCGCAGGCCGTTAATCGCCATCACACCGATATACAACGATCCCACAAGACCCAGTACGCCAAGCCATATCGCAGAGATTGAAACCACGCCAGCTAGCATCAGTGCAGCCAGAGCAATCAATACTAAAGAAGCGCCGTTAGTGCCAATCAGCGTGATAAAGGCCCGGCGATAGCCGTGCTGCGACGCGGTGGTGGTAATCAGCGCCACGACAGGACCCGGAGTTAACAGCAGGGTTACTACGCTGAGGCTATAGGTAGCCAGTAAAGTGAAATTCATACCTGATTATCCTGATGATATTTTCCATCAGTATTCCGCCTGCGTGGCGCATTGAAAAACGAATAAAACTGCGCTCTACTGTGAGTAAAACTCAACATAGAAGCTGAGAATGACGCTACCTCCGTTGTATGCCCTGAGGGCTTTTGAAGCCGCAGCCCGTCTGGGATCGTTCAGTAAAGCTGCTATTCAACTTAACGTGACGCCGGGCGCGGTAAGCCGTCATATTCGCACGCTGGAGGCATGGTTTGGTTGTGAGCTATTTGTCCGCAGCGGCCCGCGTATCGAGATAACGCCTTCTGGCCAAGGGTTGGCGCAGCAGTTGACGGCTGGGTTTCAGAGTCTGGAACATGCGTGTCATGCCTTTCGCAGCAGCAGTCATGAGCTACGGCTGAAAGCGCCGTCTACGTTGACGATGCGCTGGCTTCTGGACGTGCTGCGTCATTTCCGTGAAGCGCATCCGACCCCGGTTGTCGAAATTTCCAGCGTCTGGATGGATACCGATTCGGTATCCTTCGGTCGTGAACCGTATGACTGTGCGATCCTGTTAGGGAATGGCCATTTTGGTGACGATACCGACAGCCGGTTGCTGTTTCAGGAGTGGCTTATCCCGGTGTGCTCACCCGCACTGCTGGTGCAGGCGCAGCGCGATCTTTCTGCCTGTGAACTGATTCATCCCTCAGCGGATCGCCGTGACTGGCGTCGGTGGCTGCAACGCACCGGGAAGTTTACGGCGTTGAATCTTGCGCGAGGCAAAGTGTTCGACACCCTGGAGCAGGGCAGTCTTGCCGCGATGAGCGGTCATGGCGTGTCCGTTGCCGACCTGCTGTTAAGCCTGGCGGCCATTCAGGCAGGGATGTTGGCGTTACCGTTTAAAGATGCGGTGGCGACTGGCGAGGGGTATTACCTTGTCTGGCCAAAGGCTTCAATACGGCTTAGAAATATTGAGCTGCTGTATCGCTGGTTAAAAGAGGCTGCGCCGTGTGTCTCCTCGGCAGATCTAAACTGGCTGGATTAAGCTGTTTATTCTGCTAATCATAATATTGATAATGGTTCTCATTATTATTGTCGTATTGCGCAGGTAATGGTAATGTTGCTTCAGTTATAAACCGTTAATCCCATTTCCTGTGCAGAAGACAGCATGAACAATACCACCGCCCTGAATGCCTCCGGACGCGTCGCTCGCACTTTCTCCGTCAGCGAGTTTATGGATTTTGGTGAGCGCTACGGGATCGATTACCGCTTTCCCCAGTTGGCACAAAGGCCGGATTTACCGTCTGGCAGCCCTGTTCTGCAAGGTGAAATTGAGGAGATGACTCTCCCATGTGGGATGTGCGTGACTCACTCCGACGTACAGGTATTGCAACCCTACGAAACCACCTCTCGTCACGACAGCCCTCTGTATATGCTGGTGGTACTGGAAGGCTGCGTGATCCTCTCGCTTAACGGCCAGGAACACGTGGTGCGCTCCGGCATGGCGTTTAGCTCACGCCTGAGTGAGCACCAGACGATGCGTGCCCGTCATCATGCTGATTGTAAACTGCGGACATTATCGCTCGGTTTGTATCCCGACGGCGCGTGTCGCACGGGGTTGCTCGAATCGTTGATGCGTGAGTGGGAAAGATGCCAGACGCCGACGCTTATCTGGCAGGTGCCGGGGTTTTTACTCAGTGGACTACTGTACGCACAGCAGAGTACGATTAGCCATATTTCTCGTCAGCTGATGCTGGAAGGGCTGATATTACAACTGTTTGGTCATGGCCTCAGCGTGTGTCAGGTCGAGAGCGGTAAACGTCTTGCGGCGAGCGGTGAGCAGCAGCGGCTGGAGGTCGTTCGCCGACTGCTGGAGCAGAGTCCCGAAAAAGACTACACCCTTAATGAACTGGCCCAACGCGCAGCGATGAGTCCCAGCAGCCTGCGCAGTAAGTTTCGCGCAGCCTATGGCTGTTCGGTATTCGACTACCTGCGCGATTGCCGTCTGGAACGTGCGCGCGGCTATCTACTGGAAGGATATAGCGTACAGCAGGCGGCCTGGATGTCGGGTTATCAGCACGCCACCAACTTTTCTACCGCTTTTCGCCGCCGTTACGGCTTTTCACCCGGTGATTTGCTCAAACTTTGCTAATCCATATTTGCGTTTTACGCACGTGATTTCCTGACAATTTGGCACTGCGCATAGGCAACCTGGCATCCGGCATAGCTATCTCCGCCAGCAAAAAGGTAATAATTCTCACTTACAATTAGACATGCCTTTGGAGATATTCATGTTCGCGAAGACTCGCTTGGCGCTGCTGGTGGGATGGGTTACCGGCAGCGTGGCTTTTCCTCTGCTGGCGCAGGAAACAACAAAAAACGATACGGTGGTTGTCACCTCGCAGATGCAGAGCGGGGCCACGAAGCTTGCCACGCCGGATATTGAAACGCCGCAGTCGGTATCGATCGTTACCCGTGAACAGTTTGAAGAGCAGGGCGCAACCAGCGTGCGCCAGGCCGTCAGCTATACGCCGGGTGTGTACAGCAATCAGATTGGCGCCTCCAACCGCTTTGACTACATCGTGCTACGTGGCTTTTCTGACGGTAGCCTGGATAACGTCTATCTCGATGGTCTGAAGATGATGGGCGACACCAACTCACACAGCTCGCTGGTGGTCGATCCGTGGTTCCTCGAAGATATCGAAGTCGTACGTGGCCCGGCTTCCGTACTGTATGGCCGTTCCTCCCCGGGTGGCATTGTGGCGCTGACCTCACGTAAGCCGTCGTTTGATGCGGGCGGTGAGGTGAAGCTGTTTGCCGGCAACAATAACCAGCGCGGCGCGGCGTTTGACGTCACCGGGGCACTGGATGATAACGATCGCGTGGCGGCGCGACTGAGCGGGATGACGCGTTACGCGGACTCGCAGTTTGGTCCATTGAAGGAAGAGCGTTACGCGCTGATGCCCAGCCTGACCTGGCGTATCACCGACCAGACGCGTCTGGATCTGATGGCCTATCTGCACCGCGACCCGGAAGGCGGTAGCCACTCCGGTCTGCCGTATGACGGCACCGTGGTTCCGCATTACGGGCAAAAGATCTCCAACACCTTTTACGAAGGCGAGGATGATTACGACAAATACGATCGCCGTGAAAACATGGCGGGCTACAACATTGAGCATATGTTTGATAGCGGTTGGTCGGTGCGGCAAAAGCTGCGCTATCTGCATACCGACGTTGAGCTGAATCAGGTGTATGCGGCGGGCTGGCTGAATGAAACCGAGCTTAATCGCGGTTACTCCGGCTCCGATGAAAAAATGTCGGCGATTACGCTGGATAACCAGCTTGACGGCAGCTTTGATACCTGGCAGGTAAACCACCGTCTGCTGGTGGGGATCGACTATCAGGATCGCAGCAACAATACTACCGGTTACTACGGCGCTTTCCCGCCGATTGACGCTTTTAATCCAGTGTACGGCGCGAAGCCTGATTACATCGACATGTATGCGCGTGAGAAACACAAGCTGCGCCAGACGGGTTACTATTTGCAGGATCAGATGTCATGGGATCGCTGGCGTATTACGCTCGGTGGTCGCTACGATCAGGTCAGCGTTTCTAACATTGATAAGATCAAGGATACTCGCAGCGATCTGGATAAAAACAACTTCAGTACCCGTGCCGCGCTGCTCTATTTATTCGATAACGGCTTTGCGCCGTACGTGAGTTATTCCACTGCCTTTACGCCAACCAGTTTTGCCGATGAGAACGGCAATCTGCTGGATCCGATGAAAGGCAAGCAGTGGGAAGCCGGGCTGAAATATGAGCCGGAAGGACTCAACAGCCAGTTCAGCGCATCGGTATTCCGTATTAATCAGACGAATATAGCCACCAAAGAAGAGCCGACCGATCCGTACCGCTCGATTGGGGAAATTGAATCTGAAGGGGTGGAGCTGGAGGCAATTAGCCAACTGACGGATAGCTTCCGTTTGCAGGCGGCGTATACCTATACCGACATTCGCTATAAGAAAAGCAGCCCGGAAGAGCAGGGCAAGCGAGCAGTGTACGCCCCGCGTAACCAGGCCAGTACCTGGCTGAGCTACGATGTGAAAAGTGGTCCGCTGGACGGCCTGACGTTGGGTTCAGGCGTGCGCTACGTTAACGGTATTACCAGCGATCGCCTGAATACTCACACCCTGCCGTCCTACACGCTGGTGGATATGATTATTGGTTACGACTTAACGAATATCGGCATTAAAGGGTTGAGCGCGCAGTTGAACGTTAACAACCTGACCGACAAGCGCTACGTTGCAGCCTGTAACTCGCTCTCATACTGCTACTTCGGCGCCGAGCGCAGCATTGTCGGCAGTGTGTCCTGGAAATTCTGATGTTTTAGCCGGATGCGGCGCTGGCGCCTTATCCGGCCTACAGCAGCGTGCAAATCGTAGGTCTGATAAGCGCAGCGCATCAGGCTTTGTGATTACGGCTATTGTGTAAAACCGTTCTGCATACAACCTGCGCGCTGGCGCCTTATCCGGCCTACGGCAGCGTGCAAATCGTAGGCCTGATAAGCGCAGCGCATCAGGCTTTGTGATTGCGGCTATTGTGTAAAACCGTTCTGCAGACAAATCTGCGCGCTGGTTTTCAGCGTAAAGGCGACTTTGTCTGGGTACTGGCTGTAATAGTTATGCTCTTCTTCCAGCCCTTTTGCCTGCGCCAGACGTACCGTTTCCAGCGAGCAGGTACGGTAGATCAGGTCTTTATTCATATTGGTCTGCTTCTCGCGCTGTTTATCTGCGGACAGCGCCAGCCAGCTTTCGGACAGTGAGTAATCGTAGACCACCCGATTTCCTTTCGCCTGCACGTTCTCAATGGTAATGAATTCGTCGATTTTCAGTCTTGGCTGCCCACGCATTTTTTTCTTATCTTCTGCGGCGGCATATTGGGCCAGCGCATGAATATCCATACTGGCTATTTTCTGTTTATAAGCATCTACATAAGCGGTAGGTTGCTGATAATGCTGAGCGTAAGCGTTTCTTAATTCCCCGTCATTCATCGTACAACCTGCCAGAAACAGAGGTAATAGCAGTGCCAGTTTTATTTTAGTCATGATGTTATCCCGTTCATTATTTTGATCCCAGTCGCCCATAACAAAATAGAAAAATTATTACAGATGATATTTAAGGTTGTATAAACGAGAGCGCGATGGCACAAGTTCAATTGTCTTAAAATGGCAGGACAGGCGGGAAACCCTGCCAGAATTGGCAGGGTTTTGAACATACTGATAAAAAAATTAATGGCCGATCATCTTTGCCTTCGGGATCAGCTGGAAATACATATGATCAGGCACTGGTGTATCCCAGACATTGGCATAAACGGCATAACCAATGGTGGCAAACAGAATGCCAAGCACCAGTAGCGTCATGGCAACACCTGATAGCGTCTTCTGTCGCCATAACGGTTTACCGTTGTCTTGCGCCCCCGGCGGTGTTTGCAGTGAGAAACTCAGCGTTGAGGCCACCGGGCAGGATTCAACGCAGGTCATGCAGCCAGTGCATTCCACGGTACGCACCTGAATCAGTTTGTCGACCGGGATATTCGACGGGCAGTTTTTCGCGCATTTTCCGCAGTCGATGCAGCTGTCTGCGTTACGGCGGATTTTAAACGGCGAGAGCAGCGAGAACAGACCGAGCAGCGCACCATAAGGGCACAGATAGCGGCACCAGGCATTGCGAATAAACAGGCTCAGGACACTGATAACGACAACAAAGATGAGCGTAGCGGAGCCAATATGGCGAAAGAAATCGAGCATCTTCACGTCGATAATCATGCCATAGGCCGACATTAGAAAATACTGAATCCCCTGTGCAGGCATCGACAGGGCGATATACAAAAAGAAACTCAGCAGCAAATACTTCAGACTGAGCAGCGGGATATCCAGCCAGCGCGGCAGCGTGAAGTTGCGACCAAATACTTTTTTCCCCAGATTGCCGAGCAGTTCGGACAGCGTGCCCACCGGGCATAACCACGAACAGAAGGCTTTTTTTAACAACAGACTAATCAGGATAAACGCAACTAACAGCAGCATGGAGGCGGCATGGATAGGCGGAAGAAAACCAGTCTCCAACGTATAGCGGATATTCATCAAACCCGCGATTGGTAGCCATCCCTCAATACCACCTGGCCTTGGAATATAGACGCTGGTGCCGGCGGTTTCGAAATAGCGGACCCAGTAATAGAACGTTACGCCAATATAAATATTAATAGCCAGCAGGAGAAACTGTGTGGCTTTTCGCCAGCTGCTGGCGTTGCGCCAGTCATTCCACGGCAGTTTGCCTCCGATCGTGCCAGGACGGCGCTGCCAGCGCGTTCTTTTCTTCCCGTTCATGGTTTTATACTATCCCTCATATTTCCCCTTCTGCATTCAGAAGGCGTCATCACCGGGATATGCTAGCGCTATTCAGATTTGGTGTATTTGATTTGCATCTTATTACGTGGCTGTTATTTTCATCACGCAAATAGGCCTGAATAAAAATAACAGCTCGGTATTTATCGCCGATCAGATAAATACCCTGAACGGGGTATTTATTTCTCTGTGGCGGAGAAGGTTATTCCTGATATACCTCTATGCGATCGCGACCATTACTTTTCGCCAGATAAAGCGCGCGATCGGCTTTATCAACCAACTGTTTATAGTCGGGATGATAGTCATATTCGGCGATGCCAATGCTGACGGTAATAGAAAATGATTCTGCCGCCGATGCCGCCATGCACATCTCGGCAATCTTCATACGCAGCGTTTCGAGGATAATACTGGCCTGCGACTTGTCTGACTCGACGAGCAGGATCATAAATTCTTCACCACCATAGCGAAACACGTAATCGCTGCTACGGATATGATCATAAATGACCGCTGCGACGTTTTTGAGCGTCATATCACCAGTATTATGCCCATAGTTGTCGTTAATTTGCTTAAAGTAGTCGATATCCAGCATCGCCAGGGTGAAGGGCTTCCGCGCATGTAACGCTAACGAAATCTCACGCCGCATGATGGTTGGAATAAAGCGGCGGTTAAGTAACTGGGTCAGCGAGTCTTTACCATTTTCCTGTTTAACCAGTGCGTCAAACATTGAGGCGAGCAGGAAATGGATTTTTGCCGATAGCTGGCGGACATCCTGCAACAGGCTCATCCTCTCAGGTTCTGTTGGCTGATGCTGATGCGAAAAGGTGGTCGTCATGCGGTTGTCGATCTCTGCTATCAGCGATTCCATTTCTTTCAACAGATTGCTGTTGCCGAGAATGTGTTTTCCTTTATGTGAGAACCACATACCAAAATCAGAATTCGCCAGAAATACCATCTCACCGAAAGGCATACCGATGGCGATGTTATAGATAAACTGATTTTCCCAGTCGGTAAATGAGCGAATTTGCCGTTCGCGCTCGACGTTAACGTCATCGTAAATGGTCTGCAGGCGATACTGCTCCTGCGTATGCAGAGAGTTTTGGTGGCTTGGGGAATAGGAGACGGTCATGGCCTCCAGCGCAGTATCCATTGCCAGGCTGCTGAAACAGATAGCATTGCTCAACAGGGAAGACGAGTCGTCAGCTTTGGTTTTCAATACCCGATACAGCTCATCCTTGAGCTTACGCGCGCCGCGGTTTACCAGATCGATGGGCAGGCCGATACGGGCATGCACCACGCCAATTTCTCGCTGTTTGGTCAGCAGCTGCGGTAGATCTTCGTGCGCGCTGCCAAGCACGCTGCGTAACCAGTCAAACATACTGCCGCTGAGGCGGGTACTGACCTGTTCTGTATTGAGGAACAATGCGCTCTGGGCATGGGAGAGCATATAGTCATAAAAAACGGTCACTAAATGGCGGATCTCTTCATCGCTTAACGATGTGAGGAGCGTGTGAACGTCAGGCGATGTTTGTCGTATCAGCGCCTGCCATTCTGTATGGAGTAATGTGTCGTTTACCGGTTCAACCTGTTCCATCTCACTGCCACTCAACCTGCGATTAAAAATTCAGGCGGTATTACGGACAATTACCTCACAATGGTCAAGTTAAACTCTCTTATCGATGGCTAATACCTTCATAAATAAGTCTTAGCGCGAAAACACCTATTATTGCGCCAATCACCCGGCTGGCAACGCGTTGGATGCGACCATACGCCCGTCGCACGGCAGGCAAAGAAAATGCCTGGCTGAGAAAAATACGCCAGATAACGGAAGACAACACAATGCCTGCCCAGGCCATCAGTCTGGCCCACGTAGGCGTGTCTGCGCTTAAGGTGACCGAGAAGATACTAATAAAAAACAGTACGGTTTGCGGATTTGATAAATCCGTTAGTAATCCACGACGGAAAAACACATACCAGGGAGCGGAAAGCGGTTGCTGTAGAGTGGGCATTTGCGGCGTGGCCTGATGGCGGATGCTGTTCCAGGCAAACCACAGCAGATAGGCGCCGCCGACAATCTTAATCAATGAAAATATCTCTTCACACTGGGTGATTAGCGTTGCCATACCAAAAAGCCCAAGGCCGGAGTAAAACGCATCACCCAAGGCAACACCCAGACCGGTCATCACACCTGCGCGTCGTCCGGATGCCAGGCTAGTTTGTACTACCACGAACAGGTTTGCGCCGGGGTTAAAAAAGGTTAAAACAAAGAGGCTGATGGTAAGAACGACGGCGTGCAGAGGTTCCATAGACAACATTTCCATTAGTAAGCGCTTAAGTGACAGCTAACACTATAATTTTAGTGTGTTCATCATTCTGCGTATTCACTCACACTGCGCGGTGAAACGCGCTGAGATTTGCAAATGACTTCATAGACTATTTTGTGCAAGCCTGGCGCGTCAGATAACGCGGCGGCGCAGGTTTTCTGTTATCAACGATTCGCAAAATCTCTTTATATTTCCGCCTGCTCTGGATCTTTTTGCCAGGCTGAACTACTTATTAATCATCCTTGACTCGCATGTCGAATGTTCAGGGGTCGATGATGGCATATATAACAAAATCTGGAGCTTTTATATGAAAACTGGAATTAAAGTACTTATTGGTGCGTTAGCTTTTGTTGTGACCAACGCGTACGCCGCGGAATTTATGACGAAGGTTGAGTTTGAAAAGGTTGAGTCTCAGTATACAAAAATCGGTGATATTTCAACGAGTAATGAAGTCTCTACTTCGGATGCTAAAGAAGACCTTTTGAAGAAAGCTGAAGAGAAAGGTGCTGATGTGGTGGTATTAACCTCCGGCCAAACGGATAACAAAATCCATGGCACAGCGAATATTTACAAGAAAAAATAACGTGCAGCTGTAAAAAATACGACACCCGTCGGTCATTGTACCGGCGGGTTTTCTTTTAATCTGCGCCAGAACGTGGTTCTGCTAATTCCGAGATAGCGTGCAGCCGCGGTTTTATCACCATTGAATTGTGCCAACACCTGTTGTGGCGTCAGCAATGACGATGCTTGCGGTGAGTCTGCAACAATGGCCAGTTCCGGTAACAGCTGTTGTAAAAAGTCCACATTCAGCTCTGGCTGCGGCTCGACGCTTAAAAACAGTGCCAGACGTTCCATCATATTACGCAGTTCGCGGATATTCCCCGGCCAGCCATAATTCAGCAGCGTCGGCTGACTTAATCCCAACCCCTTGCGTACAGGCTCAGAAAACGGCACGTCCAGTTCCGCCAGCGATTGTTTTAAAAAGCCTTCCGCCAGTGGCAGAATATCGGGCAACCGCTCGCGCAGCGGCGGCAGCTTGAGGCGTAAAATGCTCAGGCGATAAAACAGATCGGTACGAAATTCCCCCAGTTTCATCTCCTGCTCCAGATTACAGTGTGTGGCGCTAATCACCCGGACATCGACCGGAATCGGCTGATGTCCACCGACCCGGGTAACCTCTTTTTCTTCCAGCACACGCAGCAGTCGGGTTTGTAACGGCAGCGGCATCTCGCCTATCTCGTCAAGAAACAGGGTTCCGCCGTGAGCGATTTCAAACAGGCCCGCGCGTCCCCCTCGGCGAGAGCCGGTAAAGGCGCCATCCTCATAGCCGAACAGCTCCGCTTCCAGCAATGACTCGGTGATTGCCCCGCAGTTGACGGCAACAAACGGCGGTGAGGGTTTACCGCGCCGATTCTCCTGACGGGTGAAAAACTCACGGTGAATGGCCTGTGCGGCCAGCTCTTTACCCGTTCCTGTTTCGCCCTGAATGAGGACCGGCGCACGCGAACGGGCGTACAGCATAATGGTGTGCCGTACCTGTTCCATCTGCGCAGAGTGACCGCGCATATCTCCGAGCGCGTAGCGAGTGCGCAACGTATCGCCAGAGGCGTACTGACCGTTTCTGCGTAATGTCAGGCGGGTCATATCCAACGCATCGACAAAGGCCTGGCGCACGGTGGCCGCCGAATAGATAAAGATGCCGGTCATGCCTGCTTCTTCTGCCAGATCGGTAATCAACCCCGCACCAACTACCGCTTGTGTACCGCCAGCCTTCAGCTCGTTGATTTGCCCACGAGCATCTTCCTCGGTGATATAGCTACGCTGTTCAAGCTGCAAATTGAAAGTTTTTTGAAACGCGAGAAGCGCCGGGAGGGGTTCCTGATAGGTAATGATGCCAATTGACGAGGTGAGTTTTCCCGCTTTTGCCAGTGCCTGTAGCACGTCGAATCCGCTGGGTTTAATCAGGATCACCGGAATAGACAAACGGCTTTTCAGATATGCGCCGTTGGAGCCTGCCGCAATGATGGCATCGCAACGCTCGGTGGCCAGCTTCTTACGGATATAGGCCACCGCTTTTTCGAAACCAAGCTGAATGGGGGTGATGGTCGCCAGATGGTCGAACTCCAGACTGATGTCGCGAAACAGTTCAAACAGGCGGGTGACCGAGACTGTCCAGATAACCGGTTTATCGTCGTTCACTCGCGGCGGTAGATGCGTATCTGCCATAACTAACCCCAAAAATTAAGGAACCGAGTAGTAGGGTTTAGTTGTGTTTCATAAATGTTGCAATGAAACGTGAAGGAACGTTTCATGAAACGATAGCTGACACGCTTTTGTGCAACAAAAATAGAAACATTGGATTTAATCTGTTGTTTTAAAAGATAAAAAATTAAATCGAAGAGAAAATAAGCTCCCTGGCATACCCCTTGCTTTAGAAATATCAACGAACGATAACAAGTTGATAACAAGAGGACGGGATATGTCTCTACACTCCCCAGGGCTGGCGTTTCGCGCTGCGCTCACTAAAGAAAACCCATTACAAATCGTTGGCACCATCAACGCCAACCACGCTCTGCTGGCTCAACGTGCCGGGTATCAAGCGATTTATCTCTCCGGCGGCGGTGTCGCTGCGGGGTCGCTGGGTCTGCCGGATCTCGGCATTTCTACCCTTGATGATGTGCTGACTGATATTCGTCGCATTACGGATGTTTGCCCGCTGCCGTTGCTGGTGGATGCGGATATTGGTTTTGGATCGTCTGCATTCAACGTGGCGCGTACCGTCAAGTCGATTTCCAAAGCGGGTGCTGCTGCGCTGCATATTGAAGATCAGATCGGCGCCAAGCGCTGCGGTCATCGCCCGAACAAGGCGATCGTCTCGAAAGAAGAGATGGTCGACAGGATCCGCGCAGCCGTTGATGCGCGCACCGATCCCAACTTTGTGATTATGGCGCGAACCGATGCACTGGCGGTGGAAGGGTTAGAGGCTGCCATCGATCGTGCCCAGGCGTATGTCGAAGCGGGCGCTGACATGCTGTTCCCGGAAGCCATTACCGAACTTGCGATGTACCGCCAGTTTGCCGATGCGGTACAGGTACCAATTCTCGCCAACATTACTGAATTTGGCGCCACACCGCTGTTTACCACCGATGAACTGCGCAGCGCGAACGTTGCGATGGCGCTATACCCGCTGTCAGCTTTCCGCGCCATGAACCGCGCGGCGGAGAAGGTTTACAACGTGCTGCGTCAGGAAGGTACGCAAAAGAACGTTATCGACATTATGCAGACGCGCAACGAGCTGTATGAAAGCATCAATTACTACCAGTTCGAAGAGAAACTCGACGCGTTGTACACAAAAAAGTAACCGTCGTAGGCCGGATAAGGCGTAGCCGCCATCCGGCAATAAATTAGTACCCTACATATTACAATAATGACGAGGACAACATGAGCGACACAACGATTCTGCAAAATAGTACCCATGTCATTAAACCCAAAAAATCGGTTGCGCTGTCAGGCGTCGCTGCCGGAAATACTGCCTTATGTACCGTGGGTAAAAGCGGTAACGATCTGCACTATCGTGGCTACGATATTCTTGACCTGGCGCAACAGTGTGAATTTGAAGAAGTTGCGCATCTGCTGATTCACGGGAAATTACCCACCCGCGATGAGCTCACCGCCTATAAAAGCAAACTGAAAGCGCTGCGCGGATTGCCCGCTAATGTGCGTACCGTACTGGAAGCGCTGCCTGCCGCCTCGCATCCGATGGACGTGATGCGCACTGGTGTTTCCGCGCTGGGTTGTACGCTGCCGGAAAAAGAAGGACATACCGTCTCCGGCGCACGCGATATTGCCGACAAACTGCTGGCTTCGCTCAGTTCTATCCTCCTGTACTGGTATCACTACAGCCATAACGGCGAGCGTATTCAGCCGGAGACCGATGATGATTCTATTGGCGGTCACTTCCTGCATTTGCTGCATGGTGAGAAGCCATCACAAAGCTGGGAAAAGGCGATGCACATTTCGCTAGTGCTGTACGCCGAGCACGAGTTTAACGCTTCTACCTTCACGGGGCGTGTGATTGCGGGAACTGGCTCTGATATGTACTCCGCGATTATCGGTGCGATTGGCGCACTGCGTGGGCCGAAACACGGCGGAGCGAATGAAGTATCGCTGGAGATCCAGCAACGCTATGAAACGCCGGATGAAGCCGAAGCAGATATCCGTAAACGCGTTGAAAATAAAGAAGTGGTGATTGGCTTTGGTCACCCGGTTTACACCATCGCCGACCCGCGTCACCAGGTGATCAAGAGCGTGGCGAAACAGCTTTCTCAGGAAGGCGGTTCGCTGAAAATGTACAACATCGCCGACCGTCTGGAAGAGGTGATGTGGGAAACGAAAAAGATGTTCCCCAACCTCGACTGGTTCTCGGCAGTCTCTTACAACATGATGGGCGTCCCCACTGAAATGTTCACACCGCTGTTCGTTATCGCCCGCGTCACTGGCTGGGCGGCGCACATCATCGAACAGCGTCAGGACAACAAAATTATCCGTCCTTCCGCCAACTATACCGGCCCGGAAGATCGCGTATTTGTCTCGATTGATCAGCGTTGCTAATGCAAAACCTCTAAAGATAAAAAAACAGGAAATGTACCCTATGTCTGCACATATTTCGAACGTCCGCCCTGAATTTGACCGTGAAATCGTTGATATCGTTAATTATGTCATGAACTACGAGATCACCTCGAAGGTGGCGTATGACACCGCGCATTATTGCCTGCTTGATACCCTTGGCTGTGGCCTGGAAGCGCTGGAATATCCGGCCTGTAAAAAACTTCTGGGGCCGGTTGTACCGGGTACCGTCGTCCCGAACGGTGTGCGCGTACCGGGTACCCAGTTCCAGCTCGATCCGGTGCAGGCGGCGTTTAACATCGGTGCGATGATCCGCTGGCTGGACTTTAACGACACGTGGCTGGCCGCAGAATGGGGTCATCCTTCCGATAACCTCGGCGGTATTCTGGCGACGGCTGACTGGCTGTCGCGCAATGCGGTGGCGGTGGGTAAAGCGCCGTTAACCATGAAAAAAGTGTTAACCGGAATGATTAAAGCCCATGAAATTCAGGGCTGTATCGCGCTGGAAAACTCCTTCAACCGCGTCGGTCTGGATCACGTCCTGCTGGTAAAAGTCGCCTCCACGGCGGTGGTTGCCGAGATGCTTGGCCTGAACCGGGATGAAATTCTCAACGCCGTCTCGCTGGCGTGGGTCGACGGTCAGTCGCTGCGTACCTATCGTCATGCGCCGAATACCGGCACGCGTAAATCCTGGGCGGCTGGCGATGCCACCTCACGTGCTGTACGTCTGGCGCTGATGGCGAAAACCGGTGAAATGGGATATCCATCTGCACTGACGGCGAAAACTTGGGGCTTCTATGATGTCTCTTTCAAAGGCGAATCTTTCCGCTTCCAGCGCCCGTACGGTTCGTACGTGATGGAAAACGTGTTGTTTAAAATTTCCTTCCCGGCAGAGTTCCACTCGCAGACCGCGGTAGAAGCGGCGATGACGCTGTACGAGCAGTTACAGGCCGCAGGTAAGACCGCTGCCGATATCGAAAAAGTGACCATTCGTACGCACGAAGCCTGTATCCGCATCATCGATAAAAAAGGCCCGCTGAATAACCCGGCGGATCGTGACCACTGCATCCAGTACATGGTGGCTATCCCGCTGCTGTTCGGACGCTTAACGGCGGCAGATTACGAAGACGGCGTGGCGCAGGATAAACGCATTGATGCACTGCGTGAAAAGATTAACTGCTTCGAAGATCCGGCCTTTACTGCCGATTACCACGACCCTGAAAAACGCGCCATCGCGAATGCCATCACGCTTGAATTCACCGACGGCTCACGCTTTGAAGAAGTGGTAGTGGAATACCCAATCGGCCACGCGCGCCGTCGTAACGACGGTATGCCGAAGCTGGTCGAGAAGTTCAAAATTAACCTGGCGCGTCAGTTCCCGACCCGTCAGCAGCAGCGCATCCTGGATGTCTCCCTGGACAGAACTCGCCTGGAGCAGATGCCGGTCAATGAGTATATGGACCTTTATGTAATCTAAACCTGCGTGCGGCAAGGCGTAAGTTCAACAGGAGAGCATTATGTCTTATAGCGAGTTTTATCAACGTTCTATTACGCAGCCGGAGTCGTTCTGGGCCGAGCAGGCCCAGCGTATTGACTGGCAGCAGCCGTATACGCAGGTACTGGACCACAGTAATCCGCCGTTTGCCCGCTGGTTTTGCGGTGGTACGACCAATCTGTGCCACAACGCCATTGACCGCTGGCTGGAGAAACAGCCTGACGCGCTGGCGCTGATTGCCGTTTCTTCAGAAACTGAAGAAGAACGCACGTTTACCTTTCGTCAGCTGTATGACGAAGTGAACGTCGCGGCGGCGATGTTGTTGTCGCTGGGCGTACAGCGTGGCGATCGGGTACTGGTTTATATGCCGATGATCGCCGAGGCGCACATTACGCTGCTGGCCTGCGCACGTATAGGGGCGATCCATTCGGTGGTGTTCGGTGGTTTCGCCTCGCACAGCGTAGCGGCGCGTATCGACGACGCCCGACCGGTGGTTATCGTGTCGGCGGATGCCGGGGCGCGCGGCGGTAAAGTCCTGCCGTATAAAAAGCTGCTCGATGATGCGATCGATCAGGCGCAGCATCAGCCGCGTCATGTGGTATTAGTCGATCGCGGTCTGGCGAATATGGCGCGGGTAGAGGGGCGAGACCTCGACTTTGCCACGCTGCGCCAGCAGCATCTCGGCGCACGGGTACCGGTTGCCTGGCTGGAGTCGAACGAAACGTCCTGCATTCTCTACACCTCCGGGACAACCGGTAAACCGAAAGGCGTCCAGCGCGACGTTGGCGGCTACGCGGTCGCGCTGGCGACCTCGATGGACACCATTTTCGGCGGTAAAGCGAGCGGTGTGTTCTTCTGCGCGTCGGATATCGGCTGGGTAGTTGGGCATTCGTATATCGTGTATGCCCCGCTGCTGGCGGGGATGGCGACAGTGGTTTACGAAGGGTTGCCAACGTATCCAGACTGTGGCGTATGGTGGAAAATTGTTGAGAAGTATCAGGTCAGCCGGATGTTCTCCGCCCCAACCGCCATCCGCGTGCTGAAGAAATTCCCGACCGCGCAAATCCGCAATCACGATCTTTCCTCGCTGGAGGTGCTGTATCTGGCGGGTGAGCCGCTGGATGAACCGACCGCCAGTTGGGTAACGGAAACGCTGGGCGTCCCGGTTATCGACAACTACTGGCAGACTGAATCCGGTTGGCCGATTATGGCGATCGCTCGCGGGCTGGACGACCGCCCGTCGCGGCTGGGTAGCCCAGGCGTGCCGATGTACGGATATAACGTGCAGTTGCTCAATGAGGTGACCGGTGAGCCCTGCGAAGCGAATGAAAAGGGCATGCTGGTGATTGAAGGGCCGCTGCCGCCGGGCTGTATCCAGACTATCTGGGGTGATGACGCGCGGTTTGTGAATACCTACTGGTCGCTGTTTTCTCGTCAGGTGTACGCCACCTTTGACTGGGGTATTCGCGATGCGGACGGCTATTACTTCATCCTTGGTCGTACGGATGATGTCATCAACGTGGCCGGGCATCGGTTGGGGACGCGTGAGATAGAGGAGAGTATTTCCAGCTATCCGAACGTTGCCGAAGTGGCTGTGGTCGGCGTGAAGGACGCGCTGAAGGGGCAGGTCGCGGTCGCGTTTGTCATTCCGAAACAGAGCGACAGCCTTGAAGATCGCGACATCGCACATTCGGAAGAGAAGGCGATTATGGCGCTGGTGGACAGTCAGATTGGTAATTTTGGCCGCCCGGCGCACGTCTGGTTTGTGTCGCAATTGCCGAAAACGCGCTCTGGCAAAATGCTCAGACGGACGATCCAGGCGATCTGTGAAGGCCGCGATCCTGGCGATCTAACGACCATTGACGATCCCGCGTCGTTGCAGCAAATCCGTCAGGCGATCGAAGAGTAACTCCATGCCGGATAGACCGCATAAGTGGTCTATCCGGCATGACTGCTTAAATTGACGGCTCTACTTTATAATTTTGGTAATAGAACTCTCTATCTCGCTCATTAATGGTTCTTAGAACCCGACAGGGAACTCCCACCGCCACGACATCTGCCGGAATGTCTTTTGTGACTATGCTCCCTGCGCCGATAACAGAATTATCGCCAATCGTTATGCCAGGATTGATCACCACATTACTGCCAATCCATACGTTATTGCCGATGGTGACTGGAAAGGAAAACATCTCTCCGGATTTTCTTAATTCATGATGAACAGGATGACCCGTTACTGAGATCGTGACGTTTGGTGCAATTAAAACGTTATCGCCAATGGTGACCGTGTAATCATCCACAATGGTAAAGTTAAAATTGGCGTAAAAGTTTTTGCCAATGTGAATATTGCTCCCGTATGAGAAATAAATAGGGGGTTCAATCCACGTATGTTCACCCACGCTTCCAAACATTTCACGAATCAGTCTTTCCCTCTTTTCAACCTCCGATGGACGCGTGTGGTTAAACTCATACATTAACTCTTTTCCATGCAATCTCTCTTCCGGCAGGCCCTCGCACATATCGGTATACAGTTTGCCTGCTTTTATTCTGTCTCTCATGGACATGCTCATCGAAGATATTCCCTCCTTGTTATTCGTTTTCAAACTTGTTTGCTTGCTGGGGTGAAAACGCGGGAAAAGGGCCCCGGACCGCTAAGGGTAAATACGGAAATCAGCGTGAAGCTCAGCGCAATAATCCCCAGCACCAGATAAGCTCCCTGGAAACCAATACTCTCATACATTTTCCCGGCCAGAACTGACATGAAAATCATGGCTAACTGTTTGAAGAAACAGAAACACACCAGATAAATCGTGGCCGAGAAACGTACTTCGAACTGGCTGGTGATGTACTTGAAGCAGCCGACGATCAGGAACGGTATCTCAAACATATGCAGCGTTTTGAGAATAACGACCTCCAGTGCAGTGGTGGCGAATGACGAGCCAATAATCCTTACCGACATAATCGTACCGGCCAGCAGCAGGGCGTTCTTTCCGCCAATTCGGTTCACAATCAGCGGTGCAAAGAACATGATCGAGGCGTTGAGTAATTCTCCCATCGTCGTGACGTAGCCAAACACGCGGGTACCCTGTTCGCCGGTGGCAAAGAATGAGGTAAAGAAGTTGGCGAACTGCTGGTCAAACACATCGTAAGTACAGGAAACGCCGACCACATACAGGGAGAGGAACCAAAGTTTCGGCTGTTTAAATAACTCCAGCGCCAGCTTCAGGCTGAATGCCGAGTTATTGGCGCCTACCGCATCCGCGACTTTTGCAGAAGAGGGGGCATCTGTTTTTGAAAATAACAGCAGCAATGCCAGAATGACCGCACAGCCAGAGCCTAACCAGAAGACGAATTGGTTATTGATGGTGAACATAATTCCGGCAATCGAGGCGCACAGCGCCCAGCCCACGCAGCCAAACATGCGCGCGCGACCAAATTCAAAGTTGCTTCTGCGGCTGGCTTTTTCAATATAGGCTTCAATCGCTGGGGCACCGGCATTGTAAATAAAGCCAAGGTAAATCCCGCCGACAATTGAACCCAGTAAAATATTAAACTGCAATAATGGGCCAAATACGTAAATAAAGAACGGGGCAAACATTACCAGCATGCCGGTAATTACCCACAGCAGATGTTTACGCAGGCCGAGCTTATCGGATAGTAGTCCGAAAATTGGCTGGAATAACAAAGAAAACAGTGAGATGCAGGCGAAGATGATGCCGGTATCGCCTTTGCTGATATGGTTTACATCGTGTAACCAGATAGGGAAGAAGGGGAAATACGCACCCATAATAAAAAAGTAAAAGAAGAAGAAAAAGCCGAACATCCAAAAGTTAGTGTTTTTTAAATAATACATAACAGACTTCCTATAAATGCGGGCAGGTATCAACCTGCCCTGCTTATATTATTATTTTTGGCCCCAGACGAACTGGAAGTGGTAGCGTCCGGCGCTCAGCTGGAATTCCGGCGACACGGAAGGACTCCACGAATCATCGCCGCCGACGCCCATATGGAAGCCATCAATATTGAGCCAGGTGCCCGCCTCAGGTTGCAGCAGATGGCGGTGGCTGGTTTCCATCAGTTGCTGCTGGCTAAAGCGGCTGATGTTGAACAGGAAGTCTCCGCGCCACTGGTGCGCACCGTAGTACAGTTCGCGCGTGCCGCAGCGCAGACCGTTTTCGCTCGGGAAAACATACGGGGTGTACATCTCATCAAGCGACAGATCCCAGCGATCGAAACAGGCGGCGCCCAGACGGTCCGGGTAGTTCTCATGTGGGCCGAGACCTAACCAGTTCACTCGCTCCGCAACCTGCGCCAGCTGGCAGCTCAGGCCGATGCGGGCCGGATGTGGCGTACTGCTGGCAACGTCGACATCCACCGTTACCTGCATTTCACCATTGCCGTCAATACGGTAGCTTTTTCGGCTGATGAACAGCGTTTCGCCCTGATACTGCCACGCATGTTCGGTGGCGATCAGTACCGCACTGCTCAGCGTATCGGCAGCACAGTGCAGTAACGTTGCTTCAGCCTGATAGTGACCGGCGGCCTTCCAGCGTTCAACCCAGGCATTAGGGTCGATGCGGGTTGACTCGCTCACGCCAATGTCGTTGTCCAGCGGCGCGCGGGTGAACTGGTCAGTAAGCGGGCTTACCAACTGGGCTTCATCGCTAATCCAGTATTGTGTTAGCAGACCGGACTGACGATCGAATTGCCAGCGTGTGTTGTTGGCCAGCACGGTAAAATTGCTCTCACTAACATCCAGCTGTGGTGCGCTGCTGGCGTGTGATGGACGTACCAGGCTGAGCTTCTCTTCCAGCTTCCACTGTTGCCAGGCGCTGATATGCCCGGCTTCTGACCATGCTGTCGACTGAGGCTGCTCTACGCGCACCGTCAACCACAATTCGCCTGCGGTGTCCGGCATCGGAACGTTCGGCAGGGTAATCACCTGGCGACCCTGTGGGGCGATATCCAGAATGATTTCTCCGGCGGCCAGCGGGTTGCCGTCCAGGGCAATCGACCAGTGCAGAACTTCGTTATCGCTGCGGCGGAACAGATATTCGCTGGTCACTTCAATCTGGCATTCAGCGCCCGGCAGTAACGTGAACTGGAAAAACTGCTGTTCATGTTTGGCCTCATATAACGCCGGATGCGGAGTGCGATCGGCGAACACCAGCCCGTTCATGCAAAACTGACGATCGTTAGGCGTGTCGCCAAAATCGCCACCGTAGGCTGACCATGCTTTGCCGTTCTCATCATATTTGGTCAGCGACTGATCCACCCAGTCCCAGACAAATCCGCCCTGCAGGCGCGGATACTGACGGAACGCTTGCCAGTATTTGGCGAAGCCGCCAAAGCTGTTGCCCATAGCGTGGGCGTATTCACAAAGGATCAGCGGACGCTGTTCGCCGGGCATCGACAGCCACTTTTTAATCGACCATTTGGGTACTGCGGGGAAGGGCTGATCCTGATCGACGCGGGCGTACATCGGGCAAATAATGTCGGTGGCGGCAGTATCAGCTCCACCGCCCTCGTACTGCACCGGACGTGACGGGTCTTCTGATTTTATCCAGCGGTAGAGCGCGTCGTGATTGACGCCATGGCCGGATTCATTGCCCAGTGACCAGATAATAATGCTCGGGTGGTTGCGATCGCGCTGCACCATGCGCGTGACGCGCTGGCTCATGGCAGGCAACCATGCGGGATCGTCGGTGAGGCGATTCATCGGCACCATGCCGTGGGTTTCAATGTTGGCTTCGTCGACCACATACAGGCCGTAACGATCGCACAGGGTGTACCACAACGGATGGTTCGGGTAATGGGAACAGCGCACGGCGTTGAAGTTATTCTGCTTCATCAGGATGATGTCCTGCACCATCGTCGCCTCATCCATCACCTGGCCGTTGACCGGATGGTGCTCATGGCGGTTGGTACCGCGAATCAACAGCGGCTTGCCGTTTAACAGCAACAGGCCGTTTTCGATACAAACCTGACGAAAACCAACGTCACAGGCTTCCGCTTCAATCAGTACTCCGCCTGCGGTGTGTAACTGCACAACGGCGCGGTACAGATTGGGCGTTTCGGCACTCCACAGCGCCGGTTTTTCGACGTTCAGACGCAGAGTCACCCGGTCATGATAAGCGCCGCGTTCATCAATGATCTCGCTGCCGAGCGGTGAGGTCGTTTCGTGGGTGAGCGTTTCACCTTCCCACAATTGCAGGGTGACGCGTAAATCTTCGCTCTCGTTGCCACCCACTCTGACTTCCGCTTCCAGCGTGGCGCGGCTGAAGTCGTCATTAAAACGGGTATTAATGCGCAGGTCGCGGATTTGCGTAGTGGGCTTATGTAGCAGGGAGACATCGCGAAAAATACCACTCATGCGCCACATGTCCTGGTCTTCCAGATAGCTGCCGTCGCTCCAGCGCAGCACCATCACAGCCAGACGGTTTTCGCCGCGCAGCAGATAATCGCTAAGATCAAACTCAGACGGCAGACGGCTATCCTGACCGTAGCCGACCCAGCGACCGTTGCACCACAGATGAAACGCGGAATTTACGCCGTCAAAAATAATGCGCGTCTGACCTTCCTCTAACCACGCGTCTTCAACATTAAATGTGAGCGAGTAACATCCTGTCGGGTTCTGTGCCGGAACGTACGGAGGATTCACCGGGATTGGGTAGGTGACGTTGGTATAAATTGGCGCATCATAACCGTCCATCTGCCAGTTAGAGGGGACGTTGATGATGTCTGCCTGTGGCAGATCGCTTGTCAGCCAGCTTTCTGGGACAGCCTCCGGCGCGGCAAACCAGGCAAATTGCCACTGGCCATTCAGCGAGCGTAACTGACTCGAACGCTGATTGGTACGTGCATCATCCGCTGAGCGCCAGCTACAGAACGGCGGATGTGCTTCCAGCCGGTTGAGCTGCGTGACGCCGGGATTCTCCCAGTCGCGGCGGGCCAGAACAGCGGAGAGTGAATCTGTGTTCAGGTTCATAATGGTATCCTGTTTGAATTTGTTACTCGCTCACAATTCCAATCAAAATACGAACAAGCGCTCCTTGCTGTAAAGGATGGGGCGTTCAATAAGTGAACTGACTCACACAATTGTTATGCGTTCACAATTTGGGGGTGAGCTGAGAAACTTGCCGCGCCAGCTGGATCAGTGAATCAGCCAGCGCCTGGGGAGTGGTGGTTTGCGTATCGGGAGGCAGAACCGTTTTGCGCTTGACCAGGGTGACGGGAAGCAGTTGGTTACCCACGCTGGAGCCGCCACGGGGGAGTTGCAATAGCCTGTCGACGCTGGTTTCACCCAGCAACGGAAAATCCTGCCTGATGGTGGTCAGCGGTGGGATGTAACAGGCGCTGTCTTCTGTGTCATCGTAGCCAATTACCGATATATCCACTGCAACCCGCAGACCGAACTCGCTGATTGCCCGCATCGCGCCCAGCGCCATTTGATCGTTAGCGACCAGCATGGCGGTAGGGAGGTTACCGTTATTCAGCATGTGCATCGTTTGCTGAAAACCAGACATCGCGCTCCAGTCGCCTTCCAGCTCCACAACGGGTTGTAGCTGGTAATGTGCCAGATACTTGTGCCAGCCCGCATGCCGAAGCCTTGCCGAAACGGAAGTGTGCGGCCCGCTCAGCAGGGCGATCCGTTGATGTCCGTGCTGCACCAGATGTTCAACGCCAAGGCGCGCGCCGTCGTCATGAGAGAAAATCACGCTGTTAATTGGCGTCAAGTCAGAGACATCGAGAAACAGCACCGGCACTGTACCGCAGGCAGCTGCCACGGCAATGGCATCTTCTTCATCCAGCGGATAGTTGATGATAAGCCCGGTTACGCGTTGAGAAAGCAGATTGTGGACCGCGGTTTTACAGGACTCAACGCCGCTGCGCTCGACCATGGCGATCACCACGCTGGCACCGGACTGGTCGGCGCGGGATTTTATGGCAGCAACGATTTGTGAGGGGGCATGCAGGGCAAGGTTTGCCGTCACAACGCCAATCAGTGGCGTCTGTTTGCCAGCCAGCTGCTGTGCAACGCGGTTAGGAATGTAATTGAGTTCCGCCATCGCGGCCTCAACTTTCTGTCGGGTTTTTGCGGAAACGTGGCTGGCCTGGTTCACGACGCGAGAGACGGTCTGGTAAGAGACACCTGCATGGTCTGCCACATCGTATAGCGTTACCGGTTTCACGTTTATCACCCCTGTCATGACGTTATCTGTGCGCTATGATGCCACAGCGGGACGGGTTTGGGGGATTTGCGCATGGGTTCTGCGAGGCGCATTCCAGGGTTTGAGGATAGCGTGCTGAAAGATTTATCGCCGTTATACCTAACAGAAGAAAAAAGTGAGGATATTGTGAGCGATTCTGCGGCTAAAAATATTCTGTCCATCTACCGACGCCATGCGGATGCTTTTGCCAGCCAGCGCTCGCGCACCTTGTTCGAGAAAAGCTGGCTCGATAAATTTATTTCCGTGATGGGCGGGCAGGGCAGCATTGTGGATATTGGCTGCGGCAACGGTCAGCCGATCGCCGGTTATTTTATCCAGCAAGGTTTTCAGCTTACCGGCGTTGATGGTTCCTCGGCGATGCTGGCGCGGGCCCGAAACACTTATCCTGCACAGCACTGGCTGGAACAGGATATGCGCGAGTTGGCACTCAATGAGACTTTCGATGGACTGATCGCCTGGGACAGCTTTTTCCATTTAACTCAGCAGGACCAGCAAAAGATGTTCCCGATTTTTGACCGCCTCAGCCATCCCGGTAGCGCGCTGATGTTTACCAGCGGTACGGACAACGGCATCGCGATGGGGCAATTTGAAGGTGAGCCGCTGTTTCACGCCAGCCTCGCGCCGGATGAATACCGCGCACTGCTGTCAGCACACGGTTTTGCGGTGGTCGAGGTGGTGATGGAAGATCCGCACTGCACCGGGCACACCATCTGGCTGGCGCAAAAAAGAGGCTAATCACCGCGAAAGGTTTTACGCCATTCAGCCGGGCTAACGCCAAAGTGGGATTTAAAATGCTGGCGCCAGGTGACGGGCGACTGAAAACCAACCTGTTCTGCGATGCGTTCAACGGGTAACTGGCTGGACTCCAGCAACGTCTGGCTACGGCGCAGGCGCTCGGCAATCAACCATTCGGCCACGCTTGACCCTGTGGCCTTCATAAAATGACGGGTGAGGGTGCGACGGCTCATCATCACCCGTTGCGCCAGCTCGTCAAGATTATGCGGTTCATGGAGATGCTGGCGCAAATAGTCGAGCAGGACGTTGATGCGCTGATCTTTGGTATTTTTCGCCACCGGTTGCTCGATAAACTGTGCCTGGCCGCCCTCGCGATGTGGCGGCACAATCATCCGTCTGGCAATCTGATTCGCCACCGTGCTGCCAAAACGCTGGCGGATGACGTACAGGCAGCAATCCAGCGCAGCGGCGGTGCCTGCCGAGGTAATAATACCGTCGTCATCCACGTACAGCGCGTTGATATCCAGATGAGCTGCCGGAAAGCGGGCCTGAAAATCCTGCTCGAACTCCCAGTGCGTAGCCGCCCGTTTGCCATCCAGCAGACCGGCGTAGCCGAGGACAAACGCACCCAGGCATAACCCAACAATCTGCGCGCCGTTTTGTCGCGCACGATTGAGCGCATCAAGCAGGCTTTGTGGTGGCCGATGTGCCGTGGTACCCCACCAGGGGATCACCACAATGTCGGCGGCCTCCACCGCTTCATAGCCGTAGGCTGCGTTAATGGAGAAGCCATCCTGCGAGGAAACGATGCCCGGCTGTTCTGCACACAGTTGCACCTCAAAACGCTTTTTCGTCGCCACTTTGTCACTGAAAATAATGCACGGCACCGAGAAGTGAAACGGGCTGAAATCTTCCACGGCAACAATGGCGACGTTAAGCGGTTGCATACGAGTCCTCTGTGGAGTTTAAAACGTCAGGGTTTCGCCATCTTCCGGCACGTTAACGAATTGCGCAATCTGGTTGTCGCAGGCGTACTCTTTCAAGGCTGCGCGGGTCAGCAGACAGTGGTTAATCGCCTCCATGTGGGTCGCCACAATTTGTGCTTCGGGCAGCGTGAAGTGGGTTTTTAGCACATCTTCCGCGCCCATGATAATTGGGCCAAACCCGATAACGTGAGCAAAGCCTGCGTTCAGAATGACCACGCCTGGCTGGAAAGTCCGCATGTTGGTTTCCACCTCGTCGCGCCAGATGGTGTCCCCGACCAGATACAGCGTTTTTTCCGCCGGATGCTGGAAGATAACTCCGCAGGCATCACCCAGACGCTCAGCCATTTGCGGGATGGCGTAAGCGCGATCCGAACCGTGCTGGCCGCCGGTTTTACGCAGGGTGATATCACCAAGCGCAGTGTTTTGCGTCAGTACGGTCAGTTGCGTGAAACCTTGTTCCCGCAGTACCTGCGCATCGCGATCGTTTTGCACATAAATCGGTTTGTCTTTCGGTACGACACGAGCCGCGGATTCATCCCAGTGGTCTTCATGCAGATGGGTCACGATCAGCGCATCAACGTTGAGCAGGGTGTCTATATCGACGGGCAGATCAACGGTCGGGTTGCGGATCTCGGCGCGTGCCGTTCCGGCAAATCCCGGATAAGTACCTTTTGCCGCCAGCATAGGGTCGATCAGAAAGGTTTTGCCACCAAAAGTGATGTGCTGCGTAGCGTTACGGATTTGCGTGATGTTCATGGTGTTTGCTCCACGTGTTGGGTCAGTGGTGTCATCGTAGAGTGTTGTCCAGAAGATGAATGTGGGCAAATGGGCGACTAGCGATGGGATTGGGCCAACTGCGGATTACAGATGTCGATAATGTAATTAGAATTAAAGTAATTTAATATTTCCTTGGTGGCTCGTTATTTAATAATCAGCCATTATATCGAACTGAATAAGAATGCTGTTATTTAAATACGGAAGGTTTATTAAATGCGAAGTGGTGCCGGAAAACATTATTGATATATGTAATGCATAGTGACCAATAAAACAGATCGCGAACCATGAAATAAGAATGCTATCATTCACACCAGACGCGGCAGGCAACTGCTGGCACACGCATTTACCCCGGAGCAACTGATGAACAACGACATTCCGCTAAAATATTATGATATCGCCGACGAGTACGCGACCGAGGCCGCAAAGCCGGTGAGCGACACAGAACGTGACGCGCTGGCGCACTACTTCCAGCAGCTGATCACCCGTTTGATGAACAACGAAGAGATCAGCGAAGAAGCGCAGCAGGAGATGGCTACCGTGGCAGGTGTCGACGCTCAGCGTATCGATGATATTGCGGAGTTTCTCAATCGTTGGGGTAACGAGTAGCCAAAGACATGGCCTGTGTTTTACACTGCGCGCAAATTGAGTAGGTATACTCTACAAGTAATAGGTTTAATCAGGCGGAAACAGCAATGAACGGAACAATCACAACGTGGTTTAAAGATAAAGGCTTTGGATTTATCAAAGATGAAAACGGCGACAACCGCTATTTTCATGTGATTAAGGTTGCTAATCCTGAGCTGATCAAGAAAGACGCGGCGGTGACTTTTGAGCCCACCACCAACAACAAAGGCTTGTCTGCCTACGCGGTAAAAGTCATACCAGACAGCAAGTACATCTATATTGCAGGCGAGCGTCTGAAGCTCACCTCGATCAAGTCATTCCTGGTCTACAGCGAAGAAGTCCCTGTAGAGACCCGTATCGACAAAGAAAATGCTGTGCTGTCTGTCGGCGTGCTGATGAACAGCATCCGACCGAAATCAGACGTCAAGCCTGGTGAATTGCGCACGCTGAAAAAGCTGGCTATCACCACCTTCCAGGGCACGACGCTGATCTTCTCGGAAGATGAAATCGACATCGACGCGACGGTGAAACTGCTTAAAGTCTGAAACCCTTCGAACTGAATAAAAACCGGAACGCCGCGCTTTCCAGGAGCGGGTTTCGGTTTTTTTTTTGATATGTGTAATTTACGTGATTCAGGTATGTAGTGATAAAATTAGTAGGTAGCAATCCGTTTCTGAATAGGTATATATTATCCGTATTAAATAAATATGATCGCCAACTATTTGCAGATTAGTAGCACGGTTAACTAATAGTGATTCACCGATATAACTAATGGGGTAATATAAGTGATTTTTAAAAAAATATGGAAAGCTATATCTTCTGAATATATACCATCGGCCATTTGCTTTTTTCTCCTTGCAAAAATGGATTATGAAATAATATCTATCTGGCCACAGAATGAATCGGTTGATGACAGAATTAAACTTTCTTTACTATTCATTCATTTGGTGATGATTTTAGTGATGTTTACTCCGCTAATTAATCGGTTTTTGTCACGAGTAGACAATGAGAAACTTGAAAAGTTTATAGCTCTTCCGCAGAAAGGTAAAAACATCACATACATCGATTATTATGATTTTCTGAGCGGGCTTGCTTTATCAGCATTTTACTTATCTATCCTTATTTTTACAATGAAGAGTATTTACGAAGAAGCAGGATGGATAATTTCTGGTATTTATATATTTACAATGTTTGTGTCTTCTATTTCTATTGCTGCATTGTCATTGCTTAGATTTATCTGGTTATTTACAAAGTTTAATAATTATATATATTGGTTTATTGTTTTACTTGCGAGCAGTATGTGTATGGCAGTTATTGGTGCCGCGATGAAAATGGCCTCGTAAAAATGCGCTTAATATCTGTAACAGTAATAATGGAGTATAAACTCTAAATAACAATACAGCTGGAACAGTGATGATTCCGTTTTGTAATCCGTGGGATGCATTGTTGCAAAGCTTAAAGCCTCTTTTGAAGAGGCTTTAAGCCCTCAGCGACCAGGGAAGTAAAAGACTGTCTTTCCTGGTGTTGAGCATTCTGCCAAAAACATAATTAACAGTATTCCAACTACTTTCTTCATTATCACGAGACTGCCGGATTTACCACGTCATCCATCAGTATGTAACGTGCTTCCTGGCGCGTGTATTGATCGATTAATGGTACAAGTCGCTGGAAATGCTCGCTGGCACAATGTTCATCGAGAGCCGCGTGGTTTGGCCATTCTTCGATAAAAATAAAATGCCCCGGATCTTTTTCATCAATATAGAGGTCGTAAGCAATGCAGTGCGGTTCTTTCTTCGTTGCCGCTATTAGCTCACGATACAACGGGAGAACAGTTTCAATATACTCAGGTTTGATGAAATCCTCAGCAATGACCTTTAACATGCAGCCTCCTGGCAGAAAACGAATGCACACTATGTAATGAAGATATTTTTTGGGCAAGAGGTCACAGAGTTTTATCGGCCGGATAGTGAGTTATGCCAGCTATCAATCAGATGATCCGCATAACTGTGATCCATCTCACCTCCCGGCAACCAAAATCTCCTGCGATTCGACGCCGTCCTCTATCTGTTTCGCCACCTTTTGTAAGGCCGGAAGATGCTTTTCCGCGGCCTGTTCGATGGTCATGGCGCTGGCCATATACACCAAATTCAGGCAGCCGATCACCCGCTGTTCGCTGCGGATGGGGACGGCGATAGAAGCGATTTTTTCCTCCTGATCCCAACCGCGAAAGTTCTGGCCAAAACCGTCTTTTCGCGCGCGGGTCAAAATGGCATTGAGCTTCAGCGGCTCGCGCGCAAGCTGGAACTCTTCTCCCGATCGGGAGGCAAGCATTTCAATCAGTTCCTGCCGTTCATTCTCCGGGCAAAATGCCAGCCAGGTCAGACCGGATGCGGTTTTCAGCAGTGGCAAACGACGCCCTACCATCGCCCGGTGAAACGACAGACGGCTGAAACGGTGGGTGGTTTCACGTACCACCATCGCGTCCACATCCAGCGTGGAAACGTCGGTCGGCCAGATGACCTCGCGCAGCAAATCTCCCAGCAGCGGGGCGGCGAGTGCAGAAATCCACTGCTCGTCACGAAACCCCTCGCTGAGCTGGCGGACTTTAATGGTTAAGCGAAAGCTGTCATCGGACAGGCTGCGCCGGACGTAACCCTCATCCTGCAGGGTTTCCAGCAGCCGTCTGACCGTGGTGCGATGCAGGCCGCTTAACTCAGCAAGCAAGCCAACACTGGCCCCACCATCGAGCCGGTTTAACATATTTAATAACATTAATCCGCGCGTTAATCCGCGTACGGTTTTGTACTCAGTGCTCTCGTCATTTTTCATATTTATTGACAAATCTACAGGTAAAACAACGTTGTGCACTTAGTGCACATCCTAGCATGTTTTGATTGTAGCGCAAAAACTCGCTTCTATACTGACCGCACAACAAAAAATTATTCACATATTTTTAACAAAACAAATTGCGCCTCACCAGGGTCCGCAATTGCGTTTTGTCCGAGTCGTGAGGTTCTGAAATGACAACAAAAAACCCGGATATCCAACCCGCTTTGCAGCATACCGCGCAGGTGGCGATTGCCGGTGCTGGTCCGGTAGGGCTGATGATGGCCAACTATCTTGGGCAGATGGGCATTGAGGTGTTGGTAGTGGAGAAGCTCGACACGCTGATCGACTATCCTCGCGCCATCGGCATTGATGATGAAGCGCTGCGCACTATGCAGTCTGTGGGGCTGGTCGAGAACGTTTTGCCGCACACCACGCCGTGGCACGCGATGCGCTTTCTCACCCCGAAAGGCCGCTGTTTTGCTGATATCCAGCCGATGACCGACGAATTTGGCTGGTCGCGCCGCAATGCTTTTATTCAGCCGCAGGTGGACGCGGTGATGTTGGAAGGGTTGTCGCGTTTTCCCAACGTGCGCTGCCTGTTCTCCCGCGAGCTGGAGGCCTTCAGCCAACAAAACGGCGAAGTGACGCTAAATCTGAAAGCGCCAGACGGTCAACGTGAAACGGTGAAGGCTCAGTGGCTGGTGGCCTGCGACGGCGGCGGCAGCAACGTCAGACGTTCTCTGAACGTGCCGTTTGAAGGTAAAACCGCGCCGAATCAGTGGATTGTGGTGGATATCGCCAACGATCCGCTCAGCACGCCGCATGTGTATTTGTGCTGCGATCCGGTGCGCCCGTATGTCTCTGCCGCGCTGCCGCACGCGGTGCGCCGTTTTGAGTTTATGGTTATGCCGGGGGAAACCGAAGCGCAGCTTAGCGAGCCGCAGAATATGCGCCAGTTACTGAGCAAAGTGCTGCCGAACCCGGACAACGTCGAGCTGATCCGCCAGCGCGTGTATACCCATAATGCTCGTCTGGCCGAACGTTTTCGTATTGACCGCGTGCTGCTGGCGGGCGATGCGGCGCACATTATGCCGGTCTGGCAGGGTCAGGGATACAACAGCGGCATGCGCGATGCTTTCAACCTGGCATGGAAACTGGCGCTGGTGATTAACGGTAAAGCCGACGATGCGCTGTTGGATACCTACCAGCAGGAACGCCGCGACCACGCCAAAGCGATGATCGACCTCTCCGTGACCGCTGGCAACGTACTTGCGCCGCCCAAACGCTGGCACGGCGCGGTACGCGATGGGGTTTCCTGGCTGTTGAACTATATTCCGCCGGTCAAACGTTACTTCCTTGAAATGCGGTTTAAGCCGATGCCGCAGTACCACGCCGGGGCGCTGGTGCGTGAAGGCGACGCGAAAACTTCACAGGTCGGCAAGATGTTTATCCAGCCGAAGGTGACGCTGGAATCGGGCGAAGTGACGTTGCTCGACAACGTCATCGGACCGAATTTCGCGGTGATTGGCTGGGGCTGTAACCCACTATGGGGCATGAGCGAGGCGCAGATCCAACAGTGGCAGGCGCTGGGGACGCGTTTTATCCAGGTCGTGCCGGATACGCAGATACATACCGATCAGGATAACCACGACGGCGTTACCCGCATAGGCGATACGCAAAACCGCCTGCGCGCGTGGTTTGCCCAGCACAACGCCGCGCTGGTAGTCATGCGCCCGGACCGCTTCGTGGCCGCCATCGCCATTCCGCAAACCCTGGGCAGCACCCTGAATAAACTGGCGTCGGTGATGACGCTCACTCACGCTACTGCCGACATTCCTGTTGAAAAGGTTGCCTGATATGCACGCTTATCTTCACTGTCTTTCCCACTCGCCGCTGGTGGGCTATGTCGACCCGGCACAGGCTGTGCTCGACGAGGTTAACGGCGTGATCGCCAGCGCTCGGGCACGTATTGCGGCGTTCGAACCTGAACTGGTCGTGCTGTTTGCCCCCGATCACTACAACGGATTTTTCTACGACGTGATGCCGCCGTTCTGTTTAGGCGTTGGAGCTACGGCGATCGGCGATTTTGGTAGCGCGGCGGGGGAATTACCGGTGCCGACAGATCTGGCTGAAGCCTGCGCCCACGCGGTAATGAAAAGCGGTATCGATCTCGCCGTGTCCTACAACATGCAGGTCGATCATGGCTTCGCGCAGCCGCTGGAGTTTTTGCTCGGCGGCCTGGATAAGGTGCCGGTGCTGCCAGTGTTTATTAACGGCGTCGCCACGCCGCTGCCGGGCTTTCAGCGTACCCGCATGCTCGGTGAAGCGATTGGCCGTTTCGCCAGCTCGCTGAATAAGCGCGTGCTGTTTTTAGGCTCCGGCGGGCTATCGCACCAGCCGCCGGTACCGGAGCTGGCGAAGGCCGATGCCCATATGCGTGACCGCCTGCTCGGCAGCGGCAAACAGTTACCTGAAAACGAGCGCGAGCTACGCCAGCAGCGGGTGATCAGCGCCGCCGAGAAGTTTGTGGTCGATCAAAACACGCTACACCCGCTTAACCCTGTCTGGGATAACCGTTTTATGACCCTGCTTGAGCAGGGGCGTTTGCAGGAGTTGGATGCGGTCAGTAACGAAGAGCTGTCCGCGATGGCGGGCAAATCAACGCACGAAGTTAAAACCTGGGTTGCCGCCTTTGCCGCCATTTCTGCCTTTGGCAACTGGCGCAGCGAAGGCCGTTATTACCGCCCGATCCCGGAGTGGATCGCCGGATTCGGCTCCCTGAGCGCCACTACGCAGAACTAAAACAGAACTGAATATGCAGGAGAACATCATGACTTACCAACCGCAAACCGAAGCCGCTACCAGTCGTTTTCTGGAGGTGCAGGAAGCAGGCGAAACCCTACGCGTGCATTTCAATGACTGTGGGCAGGGCGAAGAGACCGTCGTGCTGCTGCACGGATCCGGTCCTGGCGCGACGGGCTGGGCAAACTTCAGCCGCAATATCGATCCGCTGGTACAGGCCGGATACCGGGTGATCCTGTTGGATTGTCCTGGCTGGGGCAAAAGCGATGGGATCGTTAACCGCGGTTCGCGATCCGATCTCAACGCCCGCATCCTGAAAAGCGTGGTCGATCAGTTGGATATTCAAACAGTCCACCTGCTGGGTAACTCGATGGGCGGTCACAGTGCTGTGGCGTTTACCCTGAGCTGGCCGGAGCGCGTGGGCAAACTGGTGCTAATGGGTGGCGGAACGGGCGGCATGAGCCTGTTTACCCCGATGCCGACCGAAGGTATCAAGCGCCTGAATCAGCTGTATCGCGAGCCGACCATCGAGAATCTGAAGCTGATGATGGAGATCTTTGTCTTCGACACCAGCGACCTGACCGAGGCGTTGTTTGAGGCGCGCCTGAATAACATGCTGTCGCGTCGCGATCACCTGGAAAACTTTGTCCAGAGCCTGGAGGCCAACCCGAAACAGTTCCCGGATTTCAGCCCGCGTCTGGGTGAAATCAAAGCCCAGACTCTGATTGTCTGGGGACGCAATGACCGCTTTGTACCGATGGATGCCGGTCTGCGCCTGCTCTCCGGAATTGCCGGTTCTGAGCTGCATATCTACCGCGACTGCGGGCACTGGGCGCAGTGGGAACATGCGGATGCCTTTAACCAACTGGTGCTGAACTTCCTCGCACGCCCTTAAGGAACGGACATGACGAATCGTAATCTTGAGCAGCTAGCCGCCGATTTACGTCAGGCTGAAGAAAAAGGGGAAGCCATTGCCCCACTGCGTGAATTGATTGGTGTGGATAACGCCGAAGCGGCCTACGCCATTCAGCGCATCAACGTGCAGTACGACGTGGCGCGCGGGCGTCGCGTGGTCGGGCGCAAAGTGGGGCTGACGCACCCGAAAGTGCAGCAACAGCTGGGTGTCGATCAACCGGACTTCGGTACGCTGTTTGCTGATATGTGTTATGGCGATAACGAAACCATCCCGTTTTCCCGTGTGCTGCAACCGCGTATTGAAGCCGAAATTGCGCTGGTGCTGAACCGCGATCTGCCCAATACCGACACCACTTTTGACGAGCTTTACAACGCCATAGAGTGGGTACTTCCCGCGCTGGAAGTGGTCGGCAGCCGTATCCGCGACTGGTCGATCAAATTTGTTGATACCGTGGCGGATAACGCCTCCTGTGGCGTGTATGTGGTCGGCGGTCCGGCACAGCGTCCGGCAGGATTAGATCTGAAAAACTGCGCGATGAAAATGACGCGCAACAACGAAGAGGTCTCCAGCGGGCGCGGCAGCGAATGCCTGGGACATCCGATCAACGCCGCCGTCTGGCTAGCGCGCAAAATGGCCAGCCTCGGCGAGCCGCTGCGTGCGGGAGACATTATTCTCACCGGAGCGTTAGGCCCGATGGTGGCGGTGAATGCGGGCGATCGTTTCGAAGCCTATATCGACGGTATTGGTTCAGTCGCCGCCACCTTTTCAGCGGCGGTTACAAAAGGAAGTCAGTCATGAGTAAGCGTAAAGTCGCCATTATCGGCTCCGGCAACATCGGTACCGATTTGATGATAAAAATTTTGCGTCACGGCGTGCATCTGGAAATGGCGGTGATGGTCGGTATCGATCCAGAATCTGATGGCCTGGCGCGTGCCCGACGCATGGGCGTTGCCACCACCCATGAAGGGGTGAAAGGGCTTATCGACATGCCGGAATTCGCTGATATCGACATTGTGTTTGACGCCACCAGCGCAGGCGCGCATGTGAAGAACGACGCCGCGCTACGTGCCGTTAAACCAGGCATCCGCCTGATCGACCTGACGCCCGCGGCAATCGGTCCTTACTGCGTGCCGGTGGTGAATCTGGCAGCCAACGTTGATCAGCAGAACGTCAATATGGTGACCTGCGGCGGACAGGCGACCATCCCAATGGTGGCGGCAGTTTCTCGCGTGGCAAAAGTCCATTACGCCGAGATTATCGCCTCGATCGCCAGTAAATCGGCGGGGCCGGGTACCCGTGCCAATATCGACGAGTTTACCGAAACTACCTCGAAGGCGATTGAAGTGGTCGGCGGCGCGGCAAAAGGCAAAGCCATTATTGTCCTTAACCCGGCCGAGCCGCCGCTGATGATGCGTGACACGGTGTATGTGCTGAGCGAAGCGGCCTCTGAGGTTGAAGTTGAAGCGTCGATTAATGAGATGGCGGCGGCGGTGCAGGCCTACGTGCCGGGCTATCGCCTGAAACAGCGTGTCCAGTTTGAAGTCATCCCGGAGGATAAACCGGTGAATCTGCCGGGTATCGGCCAGTTCTCTGGGCTGAAAACCGCGGTGTATCTGGAAGTGGAAGGCGCGGCGCACTATTTACCAGCCTACGCGGGCAACCTCGACATTATGACCTCCAGCGCGCTGGCGACCGCTGAGAAGATGGCGCAGTCCCTCGCTCGTCAGGCAGGAGAAGCAGCATGAACGGTAAAAAACTCTATATCTCTGACGTGACCCTGCGCGACGGTATGCACGCTATTCGTCATCAATATTCGCTGGAGAATGTGCGCCAGATAGCCAAAGCGCTGGACGACGCACGGGTTGATTCTATTGAAGTGGCCCACGGCGACGGTTTACAAGGTTCCAGCTTTAACTACGGCTTTGGTGCGCACAGCGACCTGGAGTGGATTGAAGCGGCGGCGGACGTGGTGAAGCATGCCAAAATTGCCACGCTGTTGCTGCCGGGTATCGGCACTATTCATGACCTGAAAAATGCATATCAGGCCGGCGCACGGGTAGTGCGCGTGGCGACCCACTGCACTGAAGCGGATGTGTCGGCCCAGCATATTCAGTATGCGCGTGAGCTTGGCATGGATACCGTCGGCTTTCTGATGATGAGCCATATGACCACACCGGAGAACCTGGCACAGCAGGCGAAGCTGATGGAAAACTACGGCGCGACCTGTATTTATGTGGTCGATTCCGGCGGCGCAATGAACATGAGCGATATTCGCGCCCGCTTCCGCGCACTGAAAGCGGTGCTGAAGCCGGAAACAGAAACCGGAATGCATGCGCATCACAACCTGAGTCTTGGGGTGGCGAACTCCATTGCCGCGGTAGAAGAGGGGTGTGACCGTATCGACGCCAGCCTGGCCGGGATGGGCGCAGGCGCGGGCAACGCGCCATTGGAGGTATTTATCGCCGCTGCGGATAAGCTTGGTTGGCAGCACGGCACCGATCTCTATGCACTGATGGACGCCGCCGACGATTTAGTGCGTCCACTACAAGACCGCCCGGTGCGGGTGGATCGTGAAACGCTGGCGCTGGGCTATGCCGGGGTGTACTCCAGCTTCCTGCGTCATTGCGAAGTGGCGGCAGCACGTTATGACCTGAGCGCAGTAGATATTCTGGTGGAACTGGGCAAACGTCGGATGGTGGGCGGCCAGGAAGATATGATCGTCGACGTAGCGCTGGACCTGCGCAACCGCAAATAAAAAATGATAACGCGGCTGGCAACGTATCAGCCGCGATTCACCTGCATCGTGACCTCAGAGGGACATCTTATGACGACCCGTACCCCCGCATCTTACCGCCTGACGTTGACCGTTGGGCTTTGCTTTTTAGTTGCCCTGATGGAAGGGCTGGATTTACAGGCCGCCGGTATCGCTGCCGTCGGTATCGCCCACGCGTTTGCGCTGGATAAAATGCAGATGGGTTGGATCTTCAGTGCGGGCATTCTCGGACTGCTGCCCGGCGCGCTGGTGGGCGGCATGCTGGCTGACCGCTATGGGCGCAAGCGCATTCTCATTGCCTCTGTGGCGCTGTTCGGCCTGTTCTCGCTGGCGACGGCGATTTCCTGGGATTTCTCATCACTGGTGTTTGCCCGTCTGATGACCGGTGTCGGGCTGGGCGCGGCGTTGCCGAATCTGATCGCGCTGACCTCCGAGGCGGCGGGCCCGCGTTTTCGCGGTACGGCGGTGAGCCTGATGTACTGCGGTGTGCCAATTGGCGCGGCGCTGGCGGCAGCGCTCGGGTTTAGCGGCCTGGCCTCCGCCTGGCAAACGGTGTTCTGGGTAGGCGGGGTGATCCCGCTGCTGCTGGTGCCGCTGTTGATGCGCTGGCTGCCGGAATCTCAGGTTTATACCCAACAAACGCAAGTGGCCGCCGCACCGCTGCGTGCCCTGTTTGCGCCAGCGACGGCGAGTGCCACGCTGCTGCTGTGGTTGTGCTATTTCTTCACCCTGCTGGTGGTGTATATGCTGATCAACTGGCTGCCGATGCTGCTGGTGGAGCAGGGCTTTCGACCATCGCAGGCGGCAGGCGTAATGTTTGCTCTGCAAATTGGCGCGGCCAGCGGCACGTTAATTCTCGGGGCGTTAATGGATAAACTGCGCCCGGTGGTGATGTCGCTGCTGATCTACACTGGGATGTTGGCTTCGCTGTTGGCGCTGGGTACGGTGTCGTCATTGAGCGGCATGCTAGTGGCGGGATTTGTGGCCGGGATGTTCGCCACCGGCGGGCAAAGCGTGTTGTATGCGCTGGCGCCGCTGTTTTACAGCACGCAGATCCGCGCCACAGGTGTGGGCACCGCCGTCGCAGTCGGGCGTCTGGGGGCGATGAGCGGCCCGCTGCTGGCAGGGAAAATGTTAGCGCTCGGTACCGGAACGGTAGGGGTGATGGCGGCTTCTGCGCCGGGCATTTTGCTGGCAGGCCTGGCGGTATTTATTCTGATGAGCCGCAAATCGCAGATGCCGATCCCGGCCAGCGGTGCTTAAGCATTCATCCGGTTGTGTGAGTGGGGAGATTTGGTTCCTACTTCCGGGTGAACGCCGTCAGTCAACTGTGTTGCCAAAGTTTAGATAAAACATGGCAACGGAGGCGTTATGAGCTGGCGGCCCTTTTTGTATCTGATTATTAATCCCCACCCGCTATTAAGCGCCCGGCGCGGTCATCTGCGTCTGGTGCAGGGTTGACTTTGCATTTTGTTAACAAACGCGGTATAACAAACCTTCTTTGGATGTTTAGATGTCCATACGTTTAGAAGGTTACATGCAAACAACACAACAAAATGCGCCACTGAAGCGCACAATGAAAACGCGTCACCTGATTATGCTTTCCTTGGGCGGCGTGATTGGCACAGGATTATTCTTCAATACCGGGTACATCATTTCCACCACTGGAGCGGCGGGAACGCTGCTGGCCTATCTGATTGGCGCGCTGGTGGTCTGGCTGGTTATGCAGTGTCTGGGCGAGCTGTCGGTCGCGATGCCGGAGACCGGAGCGTTTCACGTTTATGCCGCGCGCTATCTTGGTCCGGCTACCGGGTATACCGTGGCCTGGCTCTACTGGCTGACCTGGACCGTGGCGCTGGGTTCGAGCTTTACCGCCGCTGGATTCTGTATGCAGTACTGGTTTCCACAGGTGCCGGTATGGGTCTGGTGCGTGGTGTTCTGCGCGATTATTTTTGGTCTGAATGTTATCTCCACGCGCTTTTTTGCCGAAGGGGAGTTCTGGTTCTCGCTGGTCAAAGTGGTCACTATCATCGCCTTTATCATCCTCGGTGGGGCGGCGATTTTCGGCTTTATTCCGATGCAGGATGGCTCGCCCGCGCCGGGGCTGAGTAATATCACGGCAGAAGGCTGGTTCCCGCACGGTGGCTTACCGATTTTGATGACTATGGTGGCAGTGAACTTTGCTTTTTCGGGTACCGAGCTTATCGGCATTGCCGCCGGTGAAACGGAAAACCCGCGCAAGGTTATCCCGGTAGCGATTCGTACTACCATCGCGCGACTGATTATTTTCTTTATCGGCACCGTGTTTGTGCTGGCAGCGCTGATCCCGATGCAGCAGGCGGGCGTGGAGAAAAGCCCGTTTGTGCTGGTGTTTGAGAAAGTAGGGATCCCGTACGCCGCTGATATTTTTAACTTCGTGATCCTGACGGCTATTCTTTCTGCAGCGAACTCCGGGTTATATGCCTCCGGGCGCATGCTGTGGTCGTTGTCGAATGAACGTACGCTACCGGCCTGTTTTGCGCGAGTAACGAAAAACGGCGTGCCACTGACGGCGCTGTCGGTCAGTATGCTCGGTGGTGTGCTGGCGCTGTTTTCCAGCGTGGTGGCCCCGGACACGGTATTTGTTGCGCTGTCGGCAATCTCCGGGTTTGCGGTGGTAGCGGTGTGGCTGAGTATCTGCGCCTCGCATTTTGTTTTTCGTCGCCGTCATCTGCAACAAGGTAAGGCATTGAGTGAATTACATTATCGCGCGCCGTGGTATCCGCTGGTGCCAGTATTAGGTTTTGTGCTGTGCCTGGTGGCCTGTGTAGGGCTGGCATTCGATCCAGCGCAGAGAATTGCGTTGTGGTGCGGGTTACCGTTTGTTGCGTTGTGCTATGGTGCTTATTTCCTTACTCAACCCCGAAACGCAAAACAGGAGCCAGAACATGTCGCAGAATAATCCGTTACGCGCTCTCCTTGATAAACAGGATATCCTGCTGCTGGATGGCGCGATGGCGACGGAGCTGGAAGCGCGAGGGTGTAACTTAGCCGACAGCCTGTGGTCAGCCAAAGTGCTGGTAGAAAACCCGGAGCTTATCCGCGAAGTGCATCTTGATTACTACCGGGCGGGGGCGCAATGCGCGATCACTGCCAGCTATCAGGCGACGCCGGCGGGCTTCGCCGCGCGAGGTCTGGATGAAGCGCAGTCGAAAGCGCTGATTGGCAAAAGCGTGGAGCTGGCTCGTAAAGCCCGTGAAGCGTATCTGGCAGAGAACCCGCAGGCGGGAACGCTTCTGGTGGCGGGATCCGTCGGGCCTTACGGCGCGTATCTGGCGGATGGCTCTGAATACCGTGGCGATTATCATTGTAGCGTTGAGGCATTTCAGGCGTTTCATCGCCCGCGCGTGGAAGCCTTGCTGGATGCCGGGGCCGATCTGCTGGCCTGCGAAACCCTGCCGAATTTCGCCGAGATTGAGGCGTTGGCTGAGCTGTTGACCGCATATCCGCGTGCGCGGGCATGGTTCTCATTTACCCTGCGCGACAGTGAGCACCTGAGCGACGGTACGCCGCTGCGTGACGTGGTTGCGTTGCTGGCGGGTTATCCGCAGGTGGTGGCGCTAGGCATTAACTGCATTGCGCTGGAAAACACCACCGCTGCGTTGCAGCATTTACACGGTTTAACGGCGCTGCCGCTGGTGGTGTATCCGAACTCGGGCGAGCATTACGATGCCGTGAGCAAAACCTGGCATCATCACGGTGAACATTGCGCGCAGCTGGCGGATTATCTGCCGCAGTGGCAGGCCGCTGGCGCACGGTTAATTGGCGGGTGCTGTCGCACCACGCCTGCGGATATCGCCGCGTTAAAAGCGCGAAGCTGAGGGTTTTATCGGGTCTACATCGTTCATTGTAGGCCTGATAAGCGCAGCGCATCAGGCATTGCCGGATGGCGGCACAAGCGCCTTATCCGGCCTACAAAGCCACAAAACGTTATGCCGCATCCGCCAGAACAAACATGCCGTACGGATGGATTTCGAGATAATACTGTTCGCCGACGTCCGGTTGCAGACGCGTAGCGTTGACCTGCAATAAAATCTCCTGCCCGTGCCATTCCACCGTCACTTCATACTGCGGCCCCATATAGGCGACATGGCGGATCACGCAGCGCTGGCTCTCTTCGCCGCGATCGCTGAGCGTGATCGCTTCCGGGCGCACACCGACCATCCCTTCGCCCTGTGTACCAAAGTGCAGCGGGCGCGGCAGATGATAGCCGTAGATATCAACATATCCGTCGCTGAAGGTTGCCGGGAACAGGTTGGCATCGCCCATAAAGCTCGCCATAAAGCGGGAGGCGGGCTGGCGGTAAAGATCCTGCGGTGAGCCGATCTGCATGATGTGTCCCTTGTTCATCACCAGCACGGTATCAGAAACCGCAAAGGCTTCGCTCTGATCGTGGGTGACGTACAGCGAGGTGATATCAAACTGCTTTTGCAGCTCGCGGATCTTGTCGCGCATGCTGCGACGCAGGTTGGCGTCGAGGTTACTCAACGGCTCATCAAACAGCAGCACTTTCGGCTTGAGGATTAGCGCGCGGGCCAGCGCCACGCGCTGCTGCTGACCGCCGGAGATCTGATCGACAAAGCGGTCTTCGAATCCTTCCAGATCCACCATCGCCAGCGCCTCTTTGACGCGGGCTTTCAGCTCTGCGCGCGGTACACCGAGCATTTTCAGGCCATAACCGACATTCTCTCCCAGCGACATATGCGGGAACAGGGCATAGGACTGAAACACCATGCAGATATCGCGCTGCTGAATAGAGCGATGGGTGACGTCTTCGCCATCAATGAAAATTTGCCCTTCGCTCGGTTTTTCCAGCCCGGCAACCAGGCGCAAAATAGTGGTTTTGCCGCAGCCGGACGGGCCGAGCAGCGTCACCATTTGCCCCTGCGGGATGGTGAGGTTGATATTGTCGATTACCGTATTACTGCCAAATCGTTTAGTGACGTTGCGCAGTTCAACGAAATTTTTCTGAGTCATAGTGCGCTCCATTACGCCTGGTTTTTGGCTTTTGAACGGGAGGTACGTGATTCACCGATCAGCCAGTCAAAGATGAAAATAATCGCCAGCATCACCACGATCAGAATGGAACCGTAGGCAATCGCCACACCGTATTCGCCATCTTCCACGCGGTTGAGGATGTAAGCCGTCGCTACGCGGGTATCCGGCGTGACGAGGAACACAATGGCGCTGACGGTGGTAATGGCGCGCACAAAGCTGTAAATCAGCGCCGAGAGGATCGCCGGGCGCAGCAGCGGCAGCAGGATGTGCGTAATGGTACGCAGGGAACCGGCGCGCAGGCTGAGTGAGGCTTCATCGAGCGATTTATCGATTTGGCCCAAGCCCGCGATGCCTGCGCGGATACCGACCGGGACGTTACGCATCACCATCGAGATAATCACGATGGCGGCGGTGCCGGTGAGATACACCGGGGCGCTGTTAAATGCCAGAATGTACGATACGCCCGCGACGGTGCCCGGAACGGCAAAGCACAGCATGGTGGTGAACTCGATGGTCTTCTTGCCTTTAAACTGCTGGCGCACCACGATCCATGCGATCAGCAGGCCGAAGATCGCGGTAATTGGCGCGGCAATCCCGGCGTAGAGCAGGGTGTCGAGCAGTGAAGGCCACGCGCCGTCGCTCATCCCCTGACCGAACAGTTTGGTAAAGTTCGCCAGCGTCAGGGTGTAGTCCACGCCCCAGTTGACGGTGAAACTGCCGTAGAAAATGCTGCCGTAGAGCAGGGCGTTAAAGGCAATCCACACTGCCAGCAGCGCGACCACACTCCATACCAGCGTTACCGGCAACGGCTGTACGTCGCCCCGGTAGGATTTGCCGGAAACGGTGACGTATGAGCGTTTACCAATCCACATATACTGCACGCAGAACACCAGCAGCGAAAACAGCAGCAGGAAGGCACCCAGCGTACTGGCGGCCTGGTAGTCAAGCTGCGAACCGGTGATGTAGAAGTAGATTTGCGTTGCCAGCACGTCGAAGTTACCGCCGAGCACCAGCGGGTTACTAAAGTCGGCCAGCGACTGCACGACCACAATCAAAAAGGCGTTCGCCAGTGCGGGTTTCAGCAGAGGGACAAACACGCCGTTAAAGGTCTGCCAGCGGCTGGCACGCAGGGTATATGACGCTTCTTCCAGCGACGGATGAATGGTTTTGATTGCTCCGTCGAGGATCATAAACGCCATCGGCGTAAAGGCCAGAACCTGCGCCAGCCAGATGCCGGTAAAGCCATACAGCCAGTTGGTGTTGGTTAAACCAAACCATTCGACCATAAACTCGGTGATGTAACCGGAGCGTCCCATCATCAGCGTGACGCCTAAACCGACGACAAACGGCGGAGTGACGATCGGCAAAATCGAGAAGATACGTCCGATTATGGCGCTGCGTCTGGCGATACGGGTGGTATAGATAGCCAGTACCAGACCAAAGAAGGTACAGCCGACGCCGACGGCAATCGACAGCATAATCGAGTTGAGGATCACCTGAATAATATGTGCCTGCGACAGCACATTCATAAACGCCAACGGGGCAAATTCCCCGGCGTCGTTGGTGAACATCGGAATGAAAATGGCGATACTCGGCCAGACGATAAAAATACCGATCAGCGCGACAATCGCGGTAAGCGAGCCGATGACGAAACGGTCACCGCCCAGCCATTCGAGGCGGGTGAGCGCCAGGGTCATGATTGCGCCAAGCGCGACAAACAGCACGATGGTGGCATAGCCTAAGCCGCGCCCCTCAAGGGTGGCGCTGGCGACAATAAAGGCCATACAGAAAAATGCCCAACCCGCGTCAAGATAATGGCGGCTGCGCTGTTCGCGCCTGGCTTCATGGAATGGGCGCACCAGCAGCAGGCTTGGCAGCAGATACCACAGCCAACTGATATTGAACTGCGACCAGCCGTAGGCGGCGAGTATTTCTTCCCGCGTTGACTCCAGCAGACCGTAGTCCAGGCTCCAGCTAGGCAGCAGGGCAAACGCCAGCCAGCCGAGCAAAACCCAAAGAAATATCGCATCCCGTTTTTTCACGGGATGGAGTGCAAGTGTGTGTGACATAGCGTTTCCGGTAATGTAGGCCGGGTAAGGCGTTTACGCCGTACCCGGCAAATGAACGCAATGTGGGCTTATTTACCCATCTTAACTTCGCTAACCCACTTATTGATCAACGCCTTACGTACGTCAGTCGAGCCGTACTTATCCATGTCGTAATTGATAAGCTTCAGGTCGTCGAGCTTCAGCGAGTTAGGAGAGGTCTCGGCAGTGGTGTTGGTCAGGATCTGATAGGATTTGCCTTTCTTCCACGCCAGCTCCTGCGCGTCTTTCGACAGCACCCAGTCAACGAACAGTTTGGCGTTGTCGACGTTGCGAGCGCCTTTCAGGATGCTGACGCCGCCGATTTCATAACCGGTGCCTTCGCATGGAGAAATCAGCTCCAGCGGTGCGCCCTGTTCTTTTTCCAGCGAATAGTCGTGCAGGAAGCCAATGCCGATAGCCGTTTCGCCGCGGGCGGCGTTACGCGCCGGGGCAATGCCGGATTTGGTGTATTGAGAGACGTTGGCGTTGAGCTGTTTCAGGTAATCAAAGGCCTGATCTTCACCCCACAGTTGAGCAAAGGTCGCCAGCGCGGTGTAGGCGGTACCGGAGCTTTGCGGGTCAGCAATCTGGATTTCGCCCTTGTATTCCGGTTTGGTCAGATCCTTCCAGCATTTTGGCACCGGCAGGTTTTTCTCTTTCAGGCGCTGGGTATTAACGCCAAAGCCCAGAATACCGACGTAAACCGCCGAAGAGAGATTACCTTTGACCTTCGCGGGATCGCGGAATTTCTCCATGATCTGTTCGAGGTTTGGTGATTTATACGGCTGCAGCAGACCCATTTCACCGGCCTGGGATTGCGGATCCAGCGTACCGCCGTACCACACATCCGCCTGCGGGTTTTTCTTCTCTGCATCCACTTTCGCCAGCGTACTGCCAGAGCCGTTGCGAATGAATGAGGTTTTCACATCATATTTTTCACCGAAGGCTTTGGTTTCGGTTTCGCACATCTCGTTGGTGGCGCTGCAATACACCACCAGACGGCCCTGCGCCTGGGCTGCGTTGCTGAAGGCTGCCAGCGTCAGAGCGGAAGCGATCAGGGTAGAGGTAAGCGTCAGTTTCATTGTTTTATCCTTTGACTGAGAGAAGGGGTAATGCCCGCAATGAGCAACGGCATCAGCAATAAACCCATAAAGACAGCGGCAACCGAGAGCAAACTGAACATTCCCGACCAGCCGTAATGTTCTATGACCAACGACAGCGGCCAACCCGCCAGCGCGGCCCCCAGATAGGCGAACAGCCCGAGAAAACCGGTAATTGAACCTGCCGCCGCTTTGTGTCCGCATTCAACGGCTGCGAGGCCAATTAGCATTTGTGGGCCAAACACAAAAAAGCCCACGGTAAAGAAACACACTGCCAGTAGCGCGTAGTGGTGCACTGGTGCCAGCCACAGTGCGGCGACGGAAACCATCAGCCCCAGCGTGAACAGCAAAATCATCGGCGCACGCTGACCGCTGAACAGCAGATCCGATCCCCATCCGGCAAACAGCGCCCCCAGCAAGCCGCCAACTTCAAACAGCATCACCGTGGCATTGGCGCTGAGCAGATTCACGCCGTGGCTTTCCGTCAGCCAGATGTTGCCCCAGTCGTTGAGCGCAATGCGGATCAAGTAGACCAATACATACGACACGCCGAGCAGCCAGATCATCGGGTTTTTCAGCATGGTGGTGCGCAACATTTGCCACAGCCCCATCGGCGGGCTTTGCTGTTCCTGACGCAGCTCCAGCGGGTCATGCCGCCATTCCCCAACCGTGGGTAATCCTTCTTCCTGGGGCGTGCCTTTCAATTGCAGGGTGAGCCAGATTCCCAGTGCCATACTGATTATCCCCGGTGCCAGCATGGCCGCCTGCCAGCCCCACCAGTGGGCGGCAAAAGCGCTAATCAGCGGGATAATGGCGCCACCGATGTTGATCGACATATTCCAGCAGCCCCACCAGAAGCCACGTTCGTTGCGCGAGTACCAGTGGGTCAGCAGTCGGGCACAGGGCGGCCAGCCCCAGCCCTGAAAAAATCCGTTCAGCGTCCAGACCACCAGCAGCAGCGTCAGCGATTCACCAAAGGCGAACAGCACGTTTAAAACGCCGGTGGCAAACAGACCAATACCCATAAACGCGCGCTGTCCGTGGCTGTCGTGCCACAGCCCGGCGGTGAATTTCGACAGACCATAGGTCAGATAAAACAGTGACCCAAGCAGGCCGATATCGCCTTTATCCAGACCCAGATCCGTTTGCAGCGCCGGGAGGACGTAGTTAACGCTTTTGCGCGTCAGATAAAACGCGGCGTAACCAATTACCATACACATCAGCAGCCGGGGGCGTAGCGCCCGGTATTGTTGGTCTGTTTCGCTGGCTGAGCGTGTATGCATGGCAGTCTCCGTTTGTGCTGACTATAGGAAAGTGAAAGCAAAAGGGGATGAGAGAAAGTCCGCAGTGACTAAGACTTTTTCCTGGTTAGCGGCTGGTTTGTTGCAAATTTGTGGGCAGGTTAACAATTACTCGCGTGCCGTTGCTTGATTCGAGCGTCAGTTCACCGCCAAGGGCGCTCACCCGCTCACGCATCCCCTGGATACCGAAACCGGGAATTTTTTCTGGCAGAATACCAACGCCGTTGTCAGCGACGTCCAGAAACAAGCAATGTTCCCGCTGGCGCAGCGTAATCGACACATCGCTGGCATCGGCATGTTTGCAGACGTTATTGAGTAACTCCTGCAACAGGCGATACAGCGTGAAGCGCACCGTTTCGTTTTCTGGCGTATTTTCTAGCTGATAATCAAAGCGACAGCGAATACCCCGTTCAGCAAAAGCAAATTCATTCACCAGATGATGTAGTGCATCTTTAAAAGACAGTTCATCGAGCGCGGGGGGGCGCAGCTGGCGCAGCAGCTGACGGGTGGAGTGGTGAATACGCCGGGCCAGGTCGTTGATTTGATTCGCAGCCTCAAGCGTTTGCTCACGACCCGGTGCGCGTTTGACCAGTTGCGACTGAATTTGAATGGCGGTGATGTTCTGACCAATTTCGTCGTGCAGTTCCCGCGCCAGGCTTTTGCGCGTGTTTTCTTCGGTGCGGATCAGCTGTTCGGTCAGCGCGCGACGCGCCGCCAGTTCGGTTTCCAGACGCTGGCGATAATGGTGCAGGTTTTGCGCCAGATGCTGCTGGCGGCTGATGGCGATCCCCAGCCCTATACCCAGCAGAGCCTGGGTGGCGAGGAAAATCTCCAGCTCCAGTAAATTACTGAACCCGACGCCGATTTGCCGGGCGATGGTGATCATCATACTGCCGAGCAATCCGGACAACACGCCACCCTGCCAGCCAAATTTCCACGCCATCACCACGTTTGGTAAAAACACCACGATCAGCAACAGGCGCTCGATCTCCGGCGACAGCACCATCTGAGTACCGATGCCAATAATAAAAAACAGGCTACACCAGATGATAAGCGAGGTGCGCAGCGGGGGATTGGTGGTATCCAGCCCGAGCAGATGATAGCGGTGCTGCTGGCGCAGAAATTCATAGATCAGATAGACAAACGGCGTCAGCAACACGCCGCCGGTAAACGACGCCAGGCCAATCAGCGTTGCCGGGCTCTGGATAAACGGTGAAAGCAGGGCAGTATTGAGCAATGAGGTGAGCGTTACGGCGGCCAGCAGCAGCGTTAAGCGTTGCCAGTAAAGGGGAAAGCGGTGCCAGTATGACTGGCCGATGCTCGCTGGAATCAGGCTAATTAACGGCGCAGCCAGCAGGATATAGCCATTCAGTAATTGCTCGCTGTGCAGCCAGAACAACATCAACACCGGCGGCAGTATCAGCGCGGGCCAGTAACGGCGAGAAAGCAGAATTAACAGCGCGAGATAGACGCCGTGTGGCAGAAATAGCGCCGCCTGCTGGCCGTTGTGGGTCAGATAAAACCCCAGCGTCCACAGCATCAGCCAGCCCGATCCCCAGGCCAGCAGAATAAACAGAGAAATAACCCAATGCCGAAGGTTACGCGACATTAATGCCCCGTCAATAGCTGGTGGTCGAGGGCAAAATGCACCAGATCGATGGTGCTGTGGCATTGCAGTTTTCCCAGCACGTTCGCCCGATGAACGTGCACCGTCTTGTGGCTGAGGTCGAGCTTGAAGGCGATCTCTTTTACGCTGTCACCTTTAACCAACAGATCAAACACTTCACGCTCGCGCGGGGTCAGAACTTCCAGAACCTGCGCGGGCTGCTCGCCGCCGCGTAGCGCCCGCAGCGCATCGGCGCACAGGTAATGGCCGCCCATGCCTACTGAGCGTACTGCCTGCACCAGCTCTTCCGGGCCGCAGCGTTTGGTCAGGTAGCCGCTGGCGCCTGCGTCCAGCGCGCTTTGCACAAACGTGGGCGAGTCATAAATGCTGAGAATAATGGCGCGAAAACCGGGCTTCTGCGCCCGCAGTCGTTTTAACAGGCTCAGGCCATTTTCATCCGGCATGGCGATATCCATTACCGCGACGCTGACGTCATCATGCAGAAGTGCAGGCCAGGCCTCCGCCGCGCTGCTGTACTGACCGGTAACGTTAAGATCGTCTTCGAGACTGAGTAATTGCGCAAAGCCGGAACGCACCACCACATGGTCATCCACCAGCACAACATGAATCATGATATTGCTCTCTTGCTGACAATGGCCTCTATGATGCCTGCCAGCGCCGCGCTGGCAATCATCGTGGCGCGGATATGTAACGAATGTAACAAAATCGCAATAATTTACAGCGAGTGTAGGCCTGATAAGCGCAGCGCATCAGGCATTGATTGCCGGATGGCGGCGCAAGCGCCTTATCCGGCCTACGTTCTGTAATGAGCGAAATAGCTAACTATTGCCGCTTTTTTTCTAAAAACGCTTTGTTCTTAGCCAGAATTTTTAATTCCTTTATCAAAATGTGCCGCAACGAAATACTGCCTCCATAACAAGACAGGGGAGCAGACAATCATGGCTATTTCATCGCGTAACGCACTTCTTGCCGTACTGGCATTCATCGCATTTCAGGCGCAGGCGGTGAACGTCACCGTTGCTTATCAGACCTCCGCCGAACCTGCCAAAGTGGCGCAGGCGGACAACTCGTTTGCCAAAGAGAGCGGGGCGACCGTTGACTGGCGCAAATTCGACAGCGGGGCGAGCATCGTTCGTGCGCTGGCATCCGGTGATGTGCAGATCGGTAATCTTGGCTCCAGCCCGCTGGCGGTCGCTGCCAGTCAGCAGGTGCCTATTGAGGTTTTCCTGCTGGCATCAAAGCTCGGCAATTCTGAGGCGCTGGTGGTGAAGAAAAACATCAGTAAACCGGAAGATTTGATTGGCAAACGCATTGCCGTGCCGTTTATTTCCACCACCCATTACAGCCTGCTGGCGGCGTTGAAACATTGGGGGATTAAACCCGGCCAGGTGGAGATTGTGAACCTGCAACCACCAGCGATCATTGCCGCATGGCAGCGCGGAGATATTGATGGTGCGTATGTCTGGGCACCTGCGGTCAACGCGTTGGAAAAAGACGGAAAGGTGTTAACCGACTCCTCGCAGGTTGGCGAGTGGGGGGCACCGACGCTGGACGTGTGGGTGGTGCGCAAAGATTTTGCCGAGAAGCATCCTGAGGTGGTGAAAGCCTTTGCCAAAAGCGCTATTGATGCCCAACAGCCTTATATCGCTAATCCTGATGAATGGCTGAAGCAGCCGGAGAATATCAGCAAACTGTCACGTTTGAGCGGCGTACCGGAGGCGGATGTTCCGGGGCTGGTGAAAGGTAACACTTACCTGACACCGCAACAGCAAACCGCTGAGCTAACCGGCCCGGTGAACAAAGCGATTATCGACACCGCGCAGTTCCTTAAAGAGCAGGGCAAAGTCCCCGCTGTCGCGACGGATTACAGCCAGTACGTGACCGATCGCTTCGTGCAATAAATAAGGAGGCGATGATGCTGCAAATCTCTCATCTTGCCGCCAGCTACGGTGGAAAACCGGCGCTGGAGGATATCAACCTGACGCTCGATAGCGGTGAACTGCTGGTGGTACTCGGGCCTTCCGGTTGCGGGAAAACCACGTTGTTAAATCTGATTGCTGGGTTTGTGCCGTATCAGCATGGCAGCATCACGCTGGCGGGTAACAGGGTTGATGGTCCGGGGGCAGATCGCGGGGTCGTGTTCCAGAACGAAGGACTGCTGCCCTGGCGCAACGTGCAGGACAACGTGGCTTTTGGGCTGCAGCTGGCGGGCGCGGACAAGCCGCAGCGTCAGCGTATTGCTCTGGAGATGTTGCAGAAAGTCGGGCTGGAGGGCGCGGGAAAACGCTTTATCTGGCAACTTTCCGGTGGACAACGTCAGCGCGTCGGCATTGCCCGGGCGCTGGCGGCCAACCCGCAGCTGTTGCTGCTGGATGAACCCTTTGGTGCGCTCGACGCCTTTACCCGCGAGCAGATGCAAACCCTGCTGCTGAAGCTGTGGCATGAGACTGGCAAACAGGTGCTGCTGATTACCCACGATATTGAAGAAGCGGTGTTTATGGCGACAGAACTGGTATTGCTGTCCCCAGGACCAGGCCGGGTACTGGAACGTCTGCCGCTCAATTTCGCCCGTCGCTTTGTGGCCGGAGAGTCGAGCCGCAGCATTAAGTCCGATCCGCAGTTTATCGCCATGCGCGAGTACGTGTTAGGTCGTGTCTTTGAACAACGGGAGGCATTCTCATGAGCGTGGTGATTAATGATAAACCCCGTCGCCAGCGGGTGCTGAACTGGCGCTGGCCGTTCTCGCGGCAGATTACCTTAAGCCTTGGTACGTTGGCCGTCATTCTGGCGGTGTGGTGGACGGTGGCGGCGCTGCAGTTAATCAGTCCGCTGTTTTTACCGCCGCCGGGACAGGTTTTACAAAAGTTGATCGTCATTGCCGGGCCGCAAGGGTTTATGGATGCCACGCTGTGGCAGCATCTGGCGGCGAGTCTGACGCGTATTGTTATCGCGCTGCTGGCGGCAGTGCTGCTGGGCGTTCCGGTTGGGATCGCGATGGGGCTGAGTCCGACAATGCGCGGCATTCTCGATCCGATCATTGAACTGTATCGTCCGGTTCCTCCCCTGGCCTATTTACCGCTGATGGTCATTTGGTTTGGCATCGGTGAAACCTCCAAGATCCTGCTGATCTATCTGGCGATTTTCGCCCCTGTGGCGATGTCGGCGTTGGCGGGGGTGAAAAGTGCGCAGCAGGTGAGAGTGCGCGCCGCGCAGTCGCTGGGGGCCAGCCGTGCGCAGGTGCTGTGGTTTGTTATTTTGCCGGGGGCATTACCGGAGATCCTCACCGGGTTACGCATCGGGCTTGGCGTGGGTTGGTCGACGCTGGTGGCAGCTGAACTGATCGCGGCCACGCGAGGGTTAGGATTTATGGTGCAGTCAGCCGGTGAGTTTCTGGCAACGGATGTGGTGCTGGCAGGGATCGCGGTCATTGCCGTTATCGCATTTATTTTAGAACTGGGTCTGCGCGCGCTTCAGCGTCGCCTGACGCCCTGGCATGGAGAAGTACAATGAGTGAACGTCTGAGCATTACCCCGCTGGGGCCGTACATTGGCGCACAAATCACTGGTGCGGATTTGACGCGTCCGCTGAGCGATAATCAGTTTGAACAGCTTTATCATGCGGTACTGCGCCACCAGGTGGTGTTTTTGCGGGAGCAGGTGATTACGCCACAACAGCAGTGGGCACTGGCGCTGCGTTTCGGCGATCTGCATATTCACCCTGTCTATCCGCATGCCGAAGGGGTAGAGGAAATTATCGTACTGGATACCCATAACGATAATCCGCCGGATAACGACAACTGGCACACCGATGTCACCTTTATCGACACGCCGCCTGCCGGGGCGATTCTGGCAGCAAAAGAGCTGCCATCGGCCGGGGGAGACACTCTATGGACCAGCGGAATTGCTGCTTATGAGGCATTGTCTGAGCCGTTTCGTCAGTTGCTGAGTGGCCTGCGGGCAGAGCATGATTTCCGTAAATCGTTCCAGGAATATAAATACCGCAAGACACCAGAGGAGCATCAGCGCTGGCTGGATGCGGTGGCGAAACATCCGCCGTTGCTACATCCGGTGGTGCGGACCCATCCGGTAAGCGGTAAACAGGCACTGTTTGTGAATGAGGGATTTACTACGCGAATTGTCGATGTGACGGAAAAAGAGAGCGAAGCGTTACTAAGCTTTTTATTCGCCCATATCACCAAACCGGAGTTTCAGGTGCGCTGGCGCTGGCAGCCCAACGATGTGGCGATTTGGGATAATCGCGTCACGCAACATTATGCCAATGCGGATTATCTGCCGCAGCGGCGTATTATGCACCGGGCGACGATCCTCGGGGATCAGCCTTTTTATCGGGCAGGGTGATTGTTGGTGGGGTTTTACTTATCGGGCATGGAACTGTTGGCCCGATAAGGCGAAGTCGCCATTCGGCAACAAAGTGGTTAGCGCAGGATTTTTTTCTCAGCCAGATCCAGTGCGAAGTAACTGAAGATCAGATCCGCGCCAGCGCGTTTGATCGAGCCTAAGCTTTCCAGAACCACTTTCTCTTCATCTATTGCACCTGCCATCGCCGCGAATTTGATCATCGCGTATTCACCGCTGACCTGATAAGCGCCAATCGGCAGCTCGGTGCGCTCGCGGATATCACGCAGAATATCGAGATACGCGCCAGCCGGTTTCACCATCAGGCAGTCTGCGCCCTGGGCTTCATCCAGCAGCGATTCGCGAATCGCTTCACGGCGATTCATCGGGTTCATTTGATACGTTTTACGATCGCCTTTCAGCGCCGTGCCTGCAGCTTCACGGAACGGGCCGTAGAAAGAAGAGGCAAACTTGGTGGAGTAGGACATGATCGCAGTATCGGTGAAGCCCGCGGCGTCCAGAGCCTGGCGAATCGCCTGTACCTGGCCGTCCATTGCGGCGGAAGGGGCGATGAAATCTGCGCCCGCTGCTGCGGCAACGACTGCCTGCTTGCCGAGGTTGGCAAGGGTTAAGTCGTTATCAACGCCGTGTTCGCATAATACGCCGCAGTGACCGTGCGAGGTGTATTCACAGAAACAGGTATCGGACATGACGATCATTTCCGGTACGGTCTGCTTACAGATACGCGACATGCGCGCCACCAGACCGTCTTCTTTCCAGGCATCGCTGCCGGTCTCATCGGTGTGATGAGAAATCCCGAAGGTCATGACCGAGCGGATGCCTGCATTAGCAATACGTTCGATTTCGCGCGCCAGGTGTTTCTCTGGTATGCGCATCACGCCGGGCATGGCGTCGATAGCTTTGTAATCGTCGAGTTCTTCTTCAACAAAGATCGGCAACACCAGGTCATTTAAGCTGAGTGTTGTCTCTTCAAACATAGCGCGCAGCGCAGGGGATTTGCGCAGGCGACGAGGGCGTTGGATTAGGTCTGTCATGGTATGCCTGATGTTTGTGGAATCGAAGGCCGTAGTATACCCGAACCTGAGGGCGAGGGGTTTACGAAAGTTGGCGTTATGCCGAGGTTATGTTGATGTTATCAATGCTTGGTATTATGTGTTATCTCTATTTTTGCAATTATGACTATTTTAAATAGTGATTAGTTTTATGGTGAATTTAGTTTAATTTAATTTTTAATTAAGTGGCGAGATTTAACGGTATTTATTTGCTGACGTTTGATTTTTAAGCTAATCATAATTTCAATATATTGTTTCGCCAATGGTTTTACATGTAACTGTCTAAAATAAAAATGATTTTTACGTTTATTTGCTGTTTCGAATAATTTGCATATCTATTGTCCGTAATCGGACTTAAACCAAAGAATAATTGAACCTTTCCTTTGTGAAACCGCATAATCTTCCCCGCGAAACATAAAATGTTTTCTTTGCATTGATAATTGATGGATCAACTATATTACGTCCCTGAGGAGGGATGACAAATGCACACTTGGAAAAAGAAACTTGTAGTCTCACAATTAGCATTAGCCTGCACTTTGGCAATCACTTCTCAGGCGAATGCTTCAACTGATATCTCTGGGACCACCTACACAACGTTTGCTCATTATAATGACGCATCTTATGCGGATGGCGTCTATTATGATGGATATGTTGGTTGGAACAATTACGACACCGATAGTATTTATAACGGTGATATTTATCCGGTAATCAATAACGCCACTGTCAACGGCGTTATTTCTACTTATTATCTGGATGATGGGCTGTCTACTAACACCAATAACAACAGCCTGACGATTAAAAACAGCACCATTCACGGTATGGTGACATCCGAATGTATGACCACGGATTGTACTAACCGTACGGGTACTGACTATTACTACGATCGCCTGGCGATGAACGTCATCAACTCAACTATCGATGACAACTACGAACATTATACCTACAACGGTACGTATAATGACGCAGCTGACACACACGTTGTCGACGTTTATAACCTGGGTACGGCTATCACGCTGGATCAAGAAGTTGATCTGTCTATCTCCGCCAACTCTCACGTCGCTGGCATTACCCTGACTCAGGGTTACGAGTGGCAGGATATTGACGATAACACCGTTAGTACCGGCGTAAACAGCAGTGAAGTGTTTAACAACACTATCGCTGTCAGCGATTCTACCCTGACCTCTGGTTCATGGACTGACGAAGGCACCACCGGTTGGTTTGGTAACACCAGCAATGCAAGCGACTACAGCGGCTCTTATACTGCAGACGATATTGCGTTAGCGGTTATTGCTAATCCAAATGCGGATAACGCGATGCAGACCACCGCAACGTTTAACAATTCCACACTGATGGGTGATGTGCTGTTCTCCAGCAACTTCGATGAGAACTTCTTCCCGAACGGTGCTGACACTTATCGTGATACCGATGCTGACCTGGATACCAATGGTTGGGACGGTACTGACCGTCTGGATCTGACCCTGAACAACGGCAGTAAGTGGGTCGGTGCGGCAATGTCTGTGCACCAGGTTGACACCGATGGTGACGGAGTTTATGACAGCTACGATGCAGGCACTGAAGCCACCGCTACGCTGATCGACATCACTGCTAACAGCCTGTGGCCGGATTCAACCTACGGTATTGATAGCGACACAACTTCTTATGACGAAAATGGTCATGTAGTTGGCAACGCTGTCTACCAGAGCGGCCTGTTCAACGTCACGCTGAACGGTGCTTCACAGTGGGATACCACCAAAACTTCCCTGATTGATACCCTGAGCATCAACAGCGGTTCTGTCGTCAACGTGGGTGATTCTGAGCTGGTTGCTGACTCCATCTCTCTGACTGGTGCTTCTGCACTGAACATCAACGAAGATGGTCATGTTGCAACTGATACGCTGTCTATCGACAACAGTACTGTCACAATCGCCGATGATGTTTCTGCTGGCTGGAATGTGCTTGAAGCTGCGCTGTATGCAAACACCATTAACGTCACTAACAACGGCGTTCTGGATGTGGGTAACAGTACCGGTAATGCACTGCAGGTTGATACCCTGAACCTGACTAGCTACACCGACGCTTATAACCATGTTAACGCGGGTGTTTTCGACATCAACAGCACTGACTATGTGCTGAATGCTGATCTGACCAACGATCGCACTAACGATAAATCTCAGTCTAACTACGGTTATGGCGTGATCGCGATGAACTCTGATGGTCATCTGACTATCAACGGTAACGGCGATTCCGACACATCAGGCGATCAGTCTGAAGTTGATAACTATGGTGACCATGTAGCGGCCGCAACCGGTAACTACAAAGTCCGTATCGACAACGCTACTGGCGCAGGTTCTGTTGCGGATTACAAAGGTAACGAGCTGGTCTACGTTAACGACGCGAACAGCACTGCGACCTTCTCTGCAGCTAACAAAGCTGACCTGGGTGCTTACACCTATCAGGCACAGCAGCAGGGTAACACCGTTGTTCTGCAGCAGATGGAACTGACAGACTACGCGAACATGGCGCTGAGCATTCCGTCTGCTAACACCAATATCTGGAACCTGGAACAAGATACCGTTGGTACTCGTCTGACTAACGCGCGTCATGGTCTGGTTGATAACGGTGGCGCATGGGTAAGCTACTTCGGTGGTAGCTTCGATGCAGATAACGGCACCATTAACTACGATCAGGATGTTAACGGCATCATGGTCGGTGTTGATTCCAAAATTGATGGTAACAACGCTAAGTGGATTGTCGGTGCTGCAGCAGGCTTCGCGAAAGGTGATATGAGCGACCGTACCGGTCAGGTGGATCAGGATAGCCAGACTGCCTACATCTACTCTTCTGCTCACTTTGCCAACAACATCTTTGTTGACGGTAACTTAAGCTACTCTCACTTCAACAACGATTTGACTGCTAACATGAGCAACGGTCAGTATGTTGATGGCAGCACCTCTTCTGATGCCTGGGGCTTTGGCTTGAAACTGGGTTATGACCTGAAGCTGGGTGACGCAGGTTACGTAACGCCATACGGCAGCGTATCCGGTCTGTTCCAGTCTGGTGATGACTATAAGCTGAGCAACGACATGAAAGTTGATAGCCAGTCTTATGACAGCATGCGTTATGAACTCGGTGTCGATGCAGGTTATACCTTCGCTTATAGCGACGACCAGGCGCTGACTCCGTACTTCAAACTGGCCTACGTTTACGACGACTCTAACAACGATTCTGACGTAAACGGCGACTCTATCGACAACGGTGTAGAAGGTTCTGCGGTACGTGTTGGACTGGGTACTCAGTTCAGCTTTACCAAAAACTTCAGCGCATACACCGATGCTAACTACCTCGGTGGTGGCGATGTTGATCAAGACTGGTCTGCAAATGTTGGTGTTAAATATACCTGGTAAGACATCTCTTGTTGTTAAAGAAAAGATAATCTAACTCAGAAAAATGCCCGTCACGGATTTGACGGGCATTTATTGCAAGGAATGCCCAAATGTTGTCTGCAAATAAACCGCTTGTGGAATTTGGTAAGCTTGATAAATGTTTGTCAAAATATGGCAAACACTTTGAGTGTGATAACGATAAAGAAATAATTTATTCCAGTGATATAAACAGTGACGATACCTTTATCATTTTAAATGGTGTAATTTCTCTGAGGCGAGGGGAGAATGTGCTGGTCGGTATTGCGCAGGCACCGTTTATAATGGGGCTTTCAGATGGTGTGATAAAAACAGATATACAATACAGATTAATCACGGAAAGCGATTGTACGGGATACCATCTACCTGCCTCGCAAACAATTAATATAATTGAAGAGTGCCAGCTTTGGCGTGAAGCTTTTTGTTGGTTGGCATGGCAAAACTCCATGCTTGAATTACGCGATCTGCAGTTGATCGGCAATAACTCCTACGATCAGATCCGCGCGACATTGATCTCTATGACGAAATGGGATGAAGCCCTTCGCTCACGCATCGGCGTTATGAACTATATTCACCAACGCACACGAATTTCACGCTCGGTTGTCGCTGAGGTTCTCGCAGCATTGCGTAAAGGCGGTTACATTGAAATGAATAAAGGCAAACTGGTGTGCATTAACCGTTTGCCTTTTGAGTATTGAATCAGGATGCAGGAATGACCTGTGGCTTGTACCCGCTCAACTCTGCAACCAGTTCGTTGATACCGTCGCTCATATTGGTAAAACGGGTCAGCGGAGAGCGCGTCACTACGACAAATGCCCCAACGTTTTGCTGTGGGATCATCGCCATATAGGTAATGAAGCCACCGCCGCCACCGGTTTTTTGAATAATTCCCGGTCTGCCATTCTTCGGCGCCATGTAGACCCAGCCCAAACCAAGCGCATCGGCTCTGCCTGGAACGTCCATTCCCACCACTTTAGTTAACTGCGTACGCTGGTAAATCAGCGTCTGCATCCGGTCGGCCTGCTGGCTACGATGATAAAAGTCAGAAGAAAGATACTGCTGCATCCAGCGCATCATATCGCCAGGCGTTGAATAGACGCCGCCGCTGCCCATCGCTGCCAGCGTATTGTTACAAGGACTGGCACCTTTTTCCGCGACCATCAGGCGTCGGCACTGATCGGGAGATGGCGTAAAGGTGGTGTCTTTCATCCCCAGCGGACGGGTGATTTTTTCTTCAAACAGCTGCGGATAAGGCTTACCGGACGCGGTACCCAGCGCATCGGCCAGCAGGTCAAACGCCAGGTTGGAATAAGAAGCCTGCGATCCTGGCGCGGCTTTAAGCGTAGCCGTCGAGAGATAGCTCCAGCGCTGCTCGCGGGTTGGCCAGACAAACACCGGGCGCTTGGCCGCGCCGCCTGGCTGTTCGCGCGGCAGTGCGCTGGTATGCGTCGCCAGATTCACCAGCGTAATTGGTGTTCCTTGATAAGTGGGTACGCGTGCGCCAGGAGGTGCATATTTACTCAATGGATCGTTGAGTTTGACCGTGCCCTGATCGAGTAATTTCACCAGCATTTCGCTGGTCATTAATTTGGTAATTGAGGCAATGCGGATTACGGAATCCAGTTGCGGGTGAACATTATTGCCGGGGCGTGTTTCACCAAAACTGCGAAATACACGCTGATTACCATCAATCACCACGAGCGCCATCCCCGTAGCACCACTGCCGTAAAATATATGGTCGGCATAACGATCAACGATATCAGAGGCGAAGACCGGATCGGTTATAGGCTGTGCCGCCTGGACAGATGTCAATGACGCCGCACACAGCGCGGCAGAAAAAAGCAGACTACGTTTCAACGGTGGTGTCCATGAGTTAGAGAAAGTGAAAAAGGATGTCGTGCGTATGCGTATTTATACTACTCATCGGCGTATTGCAAAGCGCTTATCAACCAATGATAGTGGGAAAAACGTAACGATGAGTAAACACAGGAGTTTCCTGGATTGCGGATGTTCGCTTTTGTGATCTCACGCTGTGATAATCTGCACATACTGGAACGTTGTCGAGTGTGAAAACCACAGAAACAATTCTTCATAACCGAGGTGCGAACTAAGTGCCTCGGTTTTGGTCACAATTGTCGGTTTCAGCTTGTGTTTTTGGGCGTAAGCCGTCTGGCCTCCGCACTCCACGGTGGCAAATGCACAGCAGTCGTCATAACGATAAGAAGTTAGCAGGAGAGCACTATGTTTAAGTCTTTTTTCCCAAAGCCGGGGCCGTTCTTTATTTCGGCATTTATTTGGGCACTGGTCGCCGTTGTATTCTGGCAAGCAGGTGGGGGAGCCTGGGTTGCACATATTACCGGCGCGTCGGGAGACGTACCTATTAGCGCAGCGCGTTTTTGGTCGTTAGATTACCTGATTTTTTATGCTTACTACATTCTTTGTGTCGGGGTGTTCGCGCTGTTCTGGTTTCTCTACAGTCCACACCGCTGGCAGTACTGGTCTATTCTGGGCACATCGCTGATTATTTTTGTGACCTGGTTTCTGGTTGAAGTCGGCGTCGCCGTCAACGCCTGGTATGCGCCATTTTATGACCTGATTCAAACTGCGCTCAGCGCACCACACAAGGTGAAGATTGAGCAGTTCTATCATGAAGTGGGCGTTTTTCTCGGCATTGCGCTGATAGCCGTGGTCATTGGTGTGATGAACAACTTCTTCGTTAGCCACTATGTGTTCCGCTGGCGTACCGCGATGAACGAACACTATATGGCACACTGGCAGCATTTGCGTCACATCGAAGGCGCAGCGCAGCGTGTGCAGGAAGACACCATGCGTTTTGCTTCTACGCTGGAAGATATGGGCGTCAGCTTTATCAACGCAATTATGACGCTGATTGCCTTCCTGCCTGTACTGGTTACACTCTCTGCCCATGTTCCTGACCTGCCGATTGTTGGACATGTGCCTTATGGCCTGGTGATTGCCGCGATTGTCTGGTCGCTGATGGGAACCGGTTTACTGGCCGTGGTCGGGATAAAACTTCCCGGGCTGGAGTTTAAAAACCAGCGCGTGGAAGCGGCCTATCGTAAAGAATTGGTCTATGGCGAAGATGATGGCAACCGTGCGACGCCACCGACGGTGCGTGAACTGTTCCATGCGGTACGGCAAAACTACTTCCGTCTCTATTTTCACTATATGTACTTCAATATCGCCCGTATTCTTTACCTGCAGGTTGATAACGTTTTCGGTTTGTTCCTGCTGTTTCCGTCAATTGTTGCCGGTACGATTACGCTCGGCCTGATGACGCAAATCACCAACGTATTTGGCCAGGTGCGCGGCTCGTTCCAGTATTTGATTAACTCCTGGACAACGTTAGTGGAACTGATGTCTATTTATAAGCGTCTGCGCAGCTTTGAGCGCGAGCTTGATGGTCAGGAAATTCAGGAAGTTACCCATACTCTTAGTTAACAAAAGGAGATGTTATGTCGACGGTTTCCCGTCTTTACCCCTTGTCCGGTCTGGCAGCATTAGTGCTGGTGGGATGCAGTAGTCAACCCGCGCAGCCGCTAAAAAAAGGGGAGAAAGCCGTCGATGTGGCGAGCGTGGTGCGCCAGAAAATGCCCGCCAGCGTGAAAGACCGGGACGCATGGGCGCAGGATTTGGCAAAGACCTTTGAAAGCCAGAAGCTGGCACCAACGGTTGAAAATATCTGTTCGGTGCTGGCGGTAGCGCAGCAGGAGTCAAACTTCCAGGCCGATCCGGCTGTTCCTGGTTTAAGCAAAATCGCCTGGAAAGAGATTGACCGTCGCGCAGAACGCATGCATATCCCGCTGTTTGTCGTGCATACCGCGCTAAAGATTAACTCGCCAACGGGGAAAAGCTACAGCGAGCGTCTGGATACGGTGAAGACGGAAAAACAGCTTAGTGCCATCTTTGATGATTTCATCAACATGGTACCGATGGGGCAGACATTGTTCGGATCGCTTAATCCGATACATACCGGTGGTCCAATGCAGGTCAGTATCGCGTTTGCTGAGCAGCACACCAGCGGGTATCCGTGGAAAATGGCGGGGACGGTACGTCAGGAAGTGTTTAGCCGCCGTGGTGGGTTGTGGTTCGGTACGTATCATCTGCTCAACTACCCGGCGAATTACAGTGCGCCAATCTTCCGCTTCGCCGATTTTAATGCCGGATGGTATGCGAGCCGCAATGCAGCTTTCCAGAATGCGGTCAGTAAAGCCAGCGGAGTGAAGCTGGCGATGGACGGGGATCTGATTCTCTATGGCAGCAGTGAGCCGGGCAAAACGGAGCTGGCGGTACGTAAACTGGCCGGGAAGCTAGGGATGAGCGAGAGTGAGATCCGCCGTCAACTGCAAAAAGGTGACAGCCTGGCCTTTGAAAAAACCGCATTGTACGAAAAGGTTTATAAGCTGGCGGAAGCGAAGACCGGGAAAACGTTACCCCGTGAAATGCTGCCGGGCATTCAACTGGAAAGCCCGAAGATCACGCGTAATCTGACTACTGCGTGGTTTGCTAAACGGGTGGACGATCGTCGGGCGAAGTGTATGAATCAGTCATCTTTATGATGACGGTGACGCCAGCGCATGACCGCCGCTATGACGCCAAGAATCAGGCTTCCGGCCAGGAAGGGGATCAGTCCAAAGAGGGTACCGACGCCTAAACCGATTTCAACCCGCGGGCGTCCTGTCTCCTGCATTTGCAGCTGCATCAGTTCTTCATAGATGCCGGGCGCGTGGGCCAACAGATTTAAAATCTGTGCACCCGCCCAGAAGCAAAACAGCACAAATACGGCATACGCAATGTTGCCGGGCAGGGAGGAGGGATCCCGATGCTTGCCCTTAAACAGGGATTTTGAGAGCGTAAAATCAGCCATAAAGACCTCCGGAAATAACCTGCTTTTTTTGACGTAATGCCTGGAACTGAGAGTGAGTCTGACAGGTGATCGGCAATGTCAATATCAGAATGATGGTAATTTCAGGTAGAGATTATTCCTGGATTTCGGTTTTTTGTTGGCGGTCACAATTATGTAACCTTAAGTTAAACTGAGTTACATTTAAGAAATTATGCACAGGCCACAGACGCCCTCGGGGAAATGTGCGAGGATGCCTCCCTGTGTTGTATTTTCACCGGAGCTGTTATGAACCTGCCTGTAAAAATCCGCCGAGACTGGCACTACTATGCCTTCGCTATTGGGCTTATCTTTATTCTGAATGGCGTGGTGGGGTTATTAGGTTTTAAAGCGCAGGGATGGCAAACTTATGCGGTGGGGCTGGTGAGCTGGGTGATTAGCTTTTGGCTGGCCGGATTAATCATCCGTCGCCGCGTTGAAGATGATGAAGCAAAGGATGCCCAATAGCTCTATCAGGCATCCTGACGGGTTTACATACTGGTTTTCAGCGCGCTATCCGCAGCATGGCGTTCCAGCGCCAGTTCGATCAGGCGAGTGATCAAATCGGTATAGCCTAAACCGCTCGCCTGCCACAGCTTCGGATACATACTGATGTTGGTAAAGCCAGGCAGCGTGTTGATCTCATTGATCACAACGTCGTTTTCAGCAGTTAAGAAGACGTCCACGCGCGCCATGCCGGCACAGCCCAGAGTCTGGTAGGCCTGAATGGCGATTTCGCGGATCTTATCGTTAATCTCTGGCGCAATTGCTGCTGGAACGACAACTTTGGCACCGTTATCGTCAATGTATTTAGTGTCGTAAGCGTAAAAATCGCTGTTCAGCACGATCTCACCACAGGTACTGGCCTGCGGATGATCGTTGCCCAGTACCGCACATTCGATCTCGCGACCTTTGATCCCTTGCTCCACAACGACTTTATGATCGAATTCAAATGCCAGCGCGACGGCCTGATCGTATTGGGCTTCGCTGGTTACTTTACTGACGCCAACGGACGATCCCTGGTTGGCCGGTTTTACAAACAGCGGCAGACCCAGGCGGGATTCCACTTCACTAAAGCTGATGCTGTTGCGATTCGCGCGAGTGAGCGTAATAAATGGCGCGATGTTTAACCCGGCATCACGCAGCAGACGTTTGGTCACGTCTTTATCCATACAGGCAGCAGAACCCAGCACATCAGAACCGACAAACGGCAGGTTCGCCACGCGCAGCATGCCCTGCAGAGAGCCATCTTCACCCAAAGTACCGTGTACGATTGGGAAAATAACATCGACCGTCGGCAGTGGTTGACCGTTTTGTGCATCGATCAACTGGTGCTCTTGTTTACCGGGTACCTGCGCCAGGCTGGTTTCAGAAGGCCGCAACGCAATATGCGCCGGATCGTCTGAATTGAGCAGATAGTTACTGGCATCGCTGACGTGCCATTGCCCTTGTTTATCAATACCTAACAGCACAACGTCAAAGCGAGTCTTGTCGATGGCATCGACAATATTTTTTGCCGATTGCAATGACACTTCATGTTCCGCTGATTTACCACCAAATACGATTCCTACCCGCAACTTTGCCATCTTAAAAACCCATTCCATGAATGCAAAGCACATACATTACCACGACAAAACGCAGGTTTCCTCGGCTTCTGGCAGATTGTTTTGGCGAATGACAGGGGATTAGAAGGGGACATACACGCAGATCGCGCGGGAAGCACAATCCCCTGTTTATAACATGGGTTTGATATGAGCTGTATCACAAATATGATGAGCGGGAAGATAAAATCCTAAACTGTGATTTATCGCACCTGTGGATCCTTATTCAGCTAAGTAATTTGTTAAGCTGCTCGCAGTTTTCAGCTACTTATCGTTATGAGTCCTTATGGAATCCTGGAGAGTTAACCTTATTTCCGTTTGGTTCGGGTGCTTTTTTACCGGACTGGCGATTAGCCAAATCTTGCCTTTTTTACCACTCTATATCTCCCAACTGGGCGTGACCTCGCATGAAGCGCTATCAATGTGGTCCGGATTAACGTTCAGCGTCACCTTCCTGATTTCAGCCATTGTTTCTCCGATGTGGGGCAGTCTGGCCGACCGCAAAGGACGCAAGCTGATGCTGCTGCGGGCCTCACTGGGGATGGCCATTGCGATTTTGCTACAGGCATTTGCCACTAACGTCTGGCAGCTTTTTCTGCTGCGCGGGGTGATGGGGTTAACCTCCGGCTATATTCCTAATGCGATGGCGCTGGTTGCGTCCCAGGTTCCACGCGAGCGCAGCGGCTGGGCGCTGAGTACGCTCTCTACGGCGCAAATTAGCGGCGTCATTGGCGGACCGCTGATGGGAGGCTTTATCGCCGATCATGTTGGCTTACGGGCGGTATTCTGTATTACCGCCGCCTTGCTGGTGGTGAGTTTTCTGGTCACACTGTTCTTGATCAAAGAGGGCGTTCGCCCGACGATTAAAAAAAGCGAACGTCTGAGTGGGAAGGCCGTGTTTGCCTCGCTTTTGCATCCGGCGTTGGTGATCAGCTTGTTTTTTACCACCATGGTGATTCAACTGTGTAACGGCTCAATTGGGCCTATTCTGGCGCTATTTATTAAATCAATGGTCCCGGACAGTTCGAATATTGCTTTTCTCAGTGGGCTGATTGCCTCAGTACCGGGCATTTCTGCTCTGATTTCCGCGCCTCGACTTGGTAAATTAGGCGACCGTATTGGTACTGAGCGGATTTTAATGGCGACGTTAATCTTCGCGGTGGTGCTGTTTTTCGCCATGTCGTGGGTCACCACGCCGTTGCAGTTGGGAATTTTACGTTTTCTGCTCGGCTTTGCTGATGGTGCGATGTTGCCGGCGGTGCAGACGCTGCTGGTGAAATACTCCAGCGACCAGATAACCGGACGCATCTTTGGCTATAACCAGTCATTTATGTACCTTGGCAACGTCGCCGGGCCATTGATGGGTGCAACGGTATCGGCTATGGCGGGATTTCGTTGGGTGTTCATTGCTACAGCAAGCATTGTGCTTATCAATATCTGGCAACTGGCTATCGCGTTGCGACGTCGGCGCGGGGTTCGTTGAGTTCCTGATTAACAACGCTGCCTGTCAGCGTTGTTAATTCATAAGTGTGTATTATATATTTGTGTGATTATTACTTTTCTTACCTTTTTATATTGAATCATTCTGCATCCAGACGCATTTACCCTTATTTTGTGTTGTGATTGTTTTCTCAAATCTTTTTATTCCTTATAAAAATACAACTTTCATCCTCTAGGCAGTCGTGAGCCTTAATGATAACGTGGCCCATATTTTGTTAAGGGAATAGGCAAATGAAAAACCTCGTCACAGAGTTGTTACTTAAGCTCGCGCAAAAAGAAGAAGAATCGCAAGATCTGGCGGCACAGGTCGAAACGTTAGAGCGGGTAATCATCGAAATGCTGCGCAATATGGCGTGGAACGATCGGCAAATATTTATTCGTCAAATTGAGGGGGCGCTGGCTGGCGGAAACCGCATGCCCGCGTTTCTGACGAACATACATAATGCTGGCGAGTGCGTACCAAAAGCGTTGTGATCCATCTGTGTTGGGGTAACCACAAATTATCATAAAAGTGTCACATCAAATACTTATAGTCGCTTTGTTTTAATTTTACCGTATTTATACATGGAGAATATAAAGTGAAACAAAGCGCTCTGGCTATTGCCCTGTTACCTTTGCTGTTTACCCCGGTTATTAATGCAGAAACATCTACTGTAGCGGTTATGGATAATCGTGCTGCTCAGGGAGATATCACCACGCCGGGTGGCGCTCGCCGATTGTCTGCCGATCAAACGGCGGCTCTGCGCGAATCCCTGAACGATAAACCAGCCAAAAATATAATTTTACTGATTGGCGATGGGATGGGCGATTCCGAAATAACGGCAGCGCGAAATTATGCTGAAGGCGCGGGCGGCTTTTTTAAAGGTATTGATGCTTTACCGCTGACCGGGCAATACACGCATTATGCGTTGGATAAGAAAACGGGCAAGCCCGATTATGTGACAGATTCAGCAGCATCTGCGACAGCATGGACAACCGGCGTGAAGACCTATAATGGGGCACTGGGTGTGGATATTCATGAAAAAGATCACACCACGATTCTGGAAATGGCCAAAGCGGCAGGTCTGGCGACAGGCAACGTTTCCACGGCTGAATTACAGGATGCCACGCCGGCCGCACTGGTTGCCCATGTCACTTCGCGTAAATGCTATGGCCCGAGCGTGACGGCTGAAAAATGCCCGACGAACGCGCTGGAAAAAGGCGGTAAAGGGTCAATTACCGAACAATTATTGAATGCTCGTGCGGATGTTACGTTAGGCGGCGGGGCAAAGACTTTTACTGAAACCGCTACGGCAGGTGAGTGGCAGGGTAAAACGCTGCGAGAACAAGCCCAGGCCCGTGGTTACCAGATGGTGAGTGATGCCGCGACGCTGGCGGCTGTTAGCGAAGCGAATCAGGATAAACCGCTGTTGGGTCTGTTCTCAGACGGTAATATGCCAGTGCGTTGGGAAGGGCCGAAAGCGTCTTATCACGGCAACCTGGATAAGCCGGTAGTGACCTGTACGCCAAATCCAAAACGTAACGACAGCGTGCCAACGCTGGCGCAGATGACGGATAAAGCGATTGAGCTGTTAAGCAAAAATGAGAAAGGTTTCTTCCTGCAAGTAGAAGGCGCGTCAATCGACAAACAAGATCATGCCGCTAACCCGTGTGGACAAATTGGTGAAACGGTCGATCTGGATGAAGCAGTGCAGCGTGCACTTGCCTTTGCGAAGAAAGATGGCAACACCCTGGTTGTGGTAACCGCTGACCACGCGCATGCCAGCCAGATCGTCGCACCGGATACCAAAGCGCCAGGTTTGACGCAGGCGCTGAACACTAAAGATGGCGCGGTGATGGTCATTAGCTATGGCAACTCTGAAGAAGAGTCCCAGGAGCACACCGGCAGCCAACTGCGTATTGCAGCCTATGGCCCTCATGCGGCGAATGTGGTTGGCCTGACCGATCAAACCGATCTGTTTTACACCATGAAAGCGGCGTTAGGACTGAAATAAGCTGATACCCGGCGGCAATACTTTTGCCGTCGGGTGGTATTTTTATCGTTAGCAGCCAAACTTACCTGTGTGTCGTCGTTCAGAAAAGGATGGTGCTATGAAAATTACATTATTAATGACGTTACTTTTTGGTCTGATTTTTTTAACTACCGTCGGTGCTGCCGAGAAGACGTTAACCCCGCAACAACAGCGTATGACCACCTGCAATCAGCAGGCCACGGCGCAGACCTTAAAAGGGGATGCGCGTAAGACCTATATGAGTGATTGCCTGAAAAACAGTAAATCTGCACCTGAGGAAAAGAGCCTGACGCCACAGCAACAGAAAATGCGTGAATGCAACGTCAAGGCGACGGAACAGTCTCTGAAAGGCGATGATCGTAATAAGTTTATGAGCGCTTGCCTGAAAAAATCTGCTTAGCACTTCCGGGTGAGCAGGTAAAATCGCTCACCCGAAATATCATACTTCCGCCACCAGACCCCTTCCTATAATTTGGGAAATTTGTTTCAGAATATTCCCAAATACGATGAATGATGAAAACTTTTATCAAAAGAAGGTCGTCCCGAATGAAGCATTTATATTGCTTCATCAAAATGACCACCAACGTTCCGGTCTGCGATTTGCCCGACGAATCAGGCTGCCGCGAGCGGTGGGACTGGGGGGAATGTTTTTCCCTATCGCGTCGGTATTAGTTTCTCAGCCAATAACCGGAGGCTGGTGGCTTTTGCTGGTGGGATGGGCGTTTGTCTGGCCGCATCTGGCATGGCAATTGGCAAGTAAAGCTATCGATCCACTGCATAGCGAATATACCAACTTAAAAGCCGATGCCATCCTCGCCGGGATGTGGATGGGGATTATGGGGATAAACTTGCTGCCATCCACGGCGCTGTTGATGATTATCTGTATCAACCTGATGGGCGCAGGGGGTATGCGTGTCTTCATCGCAGGCGCCGTGTTGATGGTGGTTTCCTGCCTGGTGACGTTACAGTTAACGGATATTCCCGTGGCTTTTAGCAGTACGCAACTGAGTGTGCTGCTGTCGCTGCCGGTGTTAGTGGTTTACCCGTTGCTATTTGCCTGGGTGAGTTACCAGACGCTCATCAGGCTGGCAGAACATAAACGTCGCTTACAGGTTATGAGTACGCGAGATGGGATGACCGGGGTTTATAACCGACGTCATTGGGAACTGTTGCTGCGGAATGAATTTGATAATTGCCGCCGCCATCAGCGTGATGCCACGCTCCTTATCATCGATATCGACCATTTTAAGAGTATCAATGATACCTGGGGCCATGACGTCGGGGATCAGGCCATTGTTGCACTGACCCGCCAGTTACAGATGACCTTACGCGGTAGCGATGTGATTGGTCGCTTTGGCGGTGATGAGTTTGCGGTAATCATGTGTGGCACGTCAGCGAGCAGCGCGATTGCAGCGATGTCTCGTGTTCACGAACGGCTTACCCAACTGCGTTTATCTTGCGCGCCGCAGGTTGACCTGCGCATTAGCGTGGGCGTTGCGCCGCTGACGTCTGAAACTGAACACTATCGAGAATGGTTAAAATCAGCAGATATGGCTCTCTACAAAGCAAAGAATTCCGGACGTAACCGCACTGAAGCGGCGGCCTGACGTCCGGCGGTGTTAACTCAGGAGCGGCTGAGTTTTTCCGACTGCTCCATGCACTTAATCATCGCTTCAATCACCGATGAACGGAAACCGCGTTCTTCCAGGACGCGTACCGCCTCAATGGTGGTTCCACCCGGCGAGCACACCATATCCTTCAATTCGCCAGGATGTTTACCCGTTTCCAGAACCATCTTCGCCGAACCCATTACCGCTTGTGCTGCAAATTTATAAGCCTGTGCGCGGGGCATCCCCCCCTGAACGGCGGCATCTGCCATCGCTTCGATAAACATAAATACATAGGCCGGTGCTGAACCGCTGACGCCAACGACCGGATGAATCATTGCCTCCGCAATGACTTCAGCTTCGCCAAAGCAGCGGAAGATATTGAGCACGTCGGCCGTATCTTCCGGCGTGACTAAGGCGTTTGGCGTGACGGAGGTCATTCCGGCGTTCACCAGCGATGGCGTGTTTGGCATCGCGCGAATGATTTTACGGTCATGACCCAGCGCGCGGGCAAGTTGATCGAGGGTAACACCGGCGGCAATCGAGACGACAAGGGAATCTTTGTTCAGGCTGGAGGTAATTTCGCTCAGCACCTTAATCATGATGCCTGGTTTTACGGCCCCAAAAACAATATCAGCGATTTGCGCGACTTCTTGTGCAGACTGCGCCGCATTAATGCCGTACTGGTCGTGTAGCGCGGCGACCTTATCGGGGGAAGGGGTGTAGACCCAGATTTGTCCGGGGAGAACCTGGCCGCTGGCGATCATGCCGCCAAGAATGGCTTTGCCCATATTACCGCAGCCGATAAAACCAATTTTCTTGTCCATCTTGTCACTCCCTATGGATGATATTCATTGTTTTATACCCGTCATACTTCAAGTTGCATGTGCGTTGGCTGCGTTCGCTCACCCGAATCACTTACCAGAGTAAGCTCATCGGGACTCACTCTCTTGCCGCCTGCCTGCAACCCGAATTATTTAGGGTAAATCTGGGAAAGCTAAGCTTAGCGCGGAATGAATATGTTCAGAAGGAGAAACAGCACTTTGCCTGAAAGTAAAAGCACGCGACAATGTGCGACAGCACACCAGTGGGGAGAAGCTATGACAATATGGGTGGATGCCGATGCGTGTCCGAATGTGATTAAAGACATTTTGTACCGCGCCTCTGAGCGCATGCAAATGCCGCTTGTTTTGGTGGCCAACCAAAGCCTGCGCGTCCCGCCTTCGCGTTTCATCAGCACATTACGTGTGCCTGCGGGCTTTGACGTGGCTGATAACGAGATTGTGCGTCAGTGCAGCGCCGGTGATTTAGTGATAACGGCAGATATTCCGCTGGCGGCTGAAGTGATTGAAAAAGGTGCGGCGGCGCTTAACCCGCGCGGCGAACGTTATACCGAAGCGACGATCCGTGAGCGTCTGATGATGCGTGATTTTATGGATACACTGCGTGCCAGCGGTATCCAGACCGGGGGGCCGGACAGCCTTTCGCCCCGCGACAGACAGCATTTTGCGGCTGAACTGGATAAGTGGTGGCTGGAAGTTCAGCGTAGAAAATAGAGTGTGTAATTTATTATTTACACTTTATTCATTGTGAATTCTTGTTATAGTAGGGGTTAACTCATCTTGCCATTCTTTCTGTAATTTTTTCTTTACGGTTTTGGCGATGTACTAGTTTGATGATATGATTATATTTTTAACCGCATCAGATCCCGCTTGTTGGCGGCTCTCTGGGGAAATTCTGTGATGACGCAACCTCTTTTTCTTGTTGGCCCCCGGGGGTGTGGTAAGACGACAACCGGTATGGCGCTGGCAAAGGCTATTGATTTCCAGTTCGTTGATACCGATCGCTGGTTGCAATCGCACGTGCAAATGACCGTGGCGGAAATCGTCGAAAGAGAAGGATGGGAAGGGTTTCGTGCCCAGGAAACGACCGCTCTGCAGGCTGTTACAGCTCCTGCCACGGTTGTTGCGACCGGCGGCGGTATCATTCTTACCGAATTTAATCGTCATTACATGCGCAGCCACGGCGTGGTTATCTATCTAAGCGCACCGGTATCGGTACTGGTTGATCGTCTGGAGGCCACGCCTGAAGAAGGATTACGACCGACTCTAACCGGCAAACCGTTGACCGAAGAGGTTCAGGAAGTGCTCGCCCAGCGTGATGTTCTGTATCGTGAGGCTGCGCACTATATCGTTGATGCCACCAATCCGCCTTCGCAGGTAGTGGAAGACATTCTTGGGATACTGGCGCAGGCAGCGCCACGGTTGCAGGGCGGTGTCTATACTTAATGTTCATCCAGTGAAAAGGAAGAACTATGCCGACACAACCACCTTACCCACGTCAAGCGACCATTGTTACGGTTGAAAAAGGGACGCCAGGCCAGACGGTAACCTGGTATCAACTTCGTGCCGACCACCCTAAACCGAATTCGTTGATCAGTGAGCATCCTTCAGCTCAGGAAGCGATGGATGCTAAAAAACGCTACGAAGACCCCGATAAAACCTGATATGAAGACCGCTCTGGCACGAGTCTTAAAAGTGCCAGTCCGGGCGTGCATCACATTATTTTAAATTTCGCCGTATACAGTAAAAATTGAAAATTAAACAATAACAATCCAGTACTGGAATGATCTGGAATCTTTACACAATACACCGCCGATCTACTGCTACGCTTTTGAGCATTTGTAGCACAGGTCAGCGCCCGGCACTTATCCGGGATTTCACAGCAAAGTAAGAAGACGGTGGAGCAACAAATGAGTACGTCGTTGGCTATCCTCACGATTGGCGTTGTGCCGATGTGTGAGATGTTACCGCTCCTGACGGAATATATTGATGAACAGCACATTACTCACCACAGTCTGCTGGGGCAGATGCAGCGAGAAGATGTGATGGCCGAGTACGGGGCTTCACCCGGTGACGAGCTGTTATTAACGCTGCTTAGCGACCACCAACTTGCTCATGTCTCACGTCAGAAAGTGGAACGCTCGCTGCAAAGCATTGTGGAGGTGCTCGATAATCAGGGATTTGATGTGATCCTGCTGATGAGTACCGCCTCAATCACCCGTCTGACCGCCCGCAATAGTATCTTGTTGGAACCTATACGCATTATTCCCCCGTTAGTGGCTTCGATTGTCGAAGGGCATCAGGTTGGGGTCATTGTACCTGTTGCTGAATTGCTCAAAGCCCAGACACAAAAGTGGCAGGTGTTACAAACTCCGCCAGTGTACGCCGTGGCGAATCCAGTAGAAGGTTCTGAACAACAGCTGATTGATGCCGGGAAATATCTCCTTGAGCAAGGTGCTGATGTTCTTATGCTGGACTGCCTGGGGTTTCATCAACGTCATCGTGATTTACTGCAAAAGTCGCTGGATGTCCCGGTTCTGCTGTCCAATGTGTTGATTGCCCGACTGGCTTCGGAATTGCTGGCGTAATTTTGCGTGACAGGTGGAACGTCAGCCCCCTATATTGGGTATTAACTTAATCACGAGATAGGGCCAGTTGTATGCTTCAAAGTAATGAATACTTTTCCGGCAAAGTAAAATCGATCGGTTTTACCAGCAGCAGTACTGGCCGCGCCAGTGTAGGCGTGATGGCTGAAGGTGAATATACCTTTGGTACTGCGGCGCCTGAAGAGATGACGGTAGTTAGTGGCGCACTGAACGTGCTGCTGCCAGGGGAAACCGAGTGGAAAGTGTATGCCGCAGGAGACGTGTTTAACGTACCGGGCAACAGCGAGTTTCATCTGCAGGTAGCAGAGCCAACATCCTATCTTTGCCGTTACCTGTAAGCGTAAAAATGACGAATGGCGATATTGAGTCGCCATTCGCTAAACACAGCTTAACGTTGCGCTTCGCCGCCTAATCCTTCCACCAGACTTTTAATCAGCGCCGCCAGTTCACCTGTCATCAGGATGAAATCGGCATCAAAACGCTGAGCATAATCTTCGCGGTCGATATCTTCATTCTGATCGCGCAGCTCGTCGCTGAACTTCAGGCGCTTAATGGAGCCGTCGTCACACATAACGAACTGAATGCGCTGCTGCCAGTCGAGGGCCAGCTTAGTGACCAGTTTGCCCGCTTCGATATGCACGGCGATTTCGTCGCAGACCAGATCCTGTTTTTTCGCGCGGATCACACCGCCGTCTTCAAGGATCGCTTTCAGTTCAGCTTCATCCAGCAGTTGGAAGCCCTGCGCCGTGGTGCCGGAGCGAACCCATTCAGTCAGCGTCAGCTCAATAGGGTTTTCCATCGTCAGCGGAACGACCGGCAGCGAACCGAGACTCTTACGCAGCAGCGCCAGCGTATCTTCGGCTTTTTTCGCGCTCGCACAATCAACCATGATCAGATCGTTGACGGTATCGATCCACATCATTGTCTGGCTGAAGCGGCTAAAGGCGCGCGGCAGCAATGAGTGCAGAACTTCATCTTTCAGCGAGTCTTTTTCGGTCTTCTTAAGTTTGCGACCTTGCTCAGCTTCCAGTTTGAATATTTTGGCTTCCAGCGCCTGTTTGATAACCGGCGACGGCAGAATTTTTTCTTCTTTGCGGGCGCAGATAATAATTTGGCCATTGGCGGTATGCGTTAATGCATCGCTGTGCGATCCCATCGGCGGAACCCAGCCCATTTTTGCCATATCCTGGCTACCGCAAGGGGTGAACGTCATTGATGCCAGCTGTTTTTCCATCTCTTCGGCTCGCAAAGAAACATCGCGGCTAAGACGGTAAACCATTAAATTTTTGAACCACAGCATGATAATTTCCACGGCCTTGTCGTTAAATCCAGCGGGCATGATAGCGAATTGTCGCTATGCTTGCATTGTTAATCGGGAAGAGGAGCAAACAGTGCGTATAGGTATCGATTTGGGCGGTACGAAAACGGAAGTTATTGCGCTTGGCGATGCGGGCGAACAGCTTTTTCGCCATCGCCTGCCCACGCCGCGTGATGATTATCGGCAAACGATAGAAACCATCGCCACGCTGGTGGAGATGGCGGAAAACGCCACCGGGCAGACGGGAACCGTGGGAATGGGCATTCCAGGTTCAATCTCGCCCTACACCGGGGTGGTAAAGAATGCCAACTCGACCTGGCTTAACGGACAACCTTTTGACAAAGACCTGAGTTCGCGTCTGAATCGTGAAGTGCGGTTGGCAAATGATGCCAACTGTCTGGCGGTTTCAGAAGCGGTGGATGGTGCGGCGGCCGGGGCGCAAACCGTGTTTGCGGTGATTATCGGCACTGGATGTGGCGCAGGCGTGGCACTGAATGGTCGGGCGCACACGGGCGGTAACGGTACCGCGGGTGAGTGGGGGCATAATCCGCTGCCATGGATGGACGAAGATGAGCTGCGTTTCCGACAGGAAGTCCCCTGTTATTGCGGTAAACAAGGCTGCATTGAAACCTTCATTTCCGGGACCGGCTTTGCCACCGACTACCAGCGTCTGAGCGGTAAGCAGCTCAAAGGCAATGAAATTATCAGCCTTGTTACTGCGCAGGATGCTCTTGCGGAGCAGGCGTTGAGCCGCTATGAGCGTCGTCTGGCGAAATCACTGGCACATGTGGTGAATATTCTCGATCCGGACGTCATTGTGCTGGGGGGCGGAATGAGCAATGTCGACCGGCTGTATCAAAACGTTCCGACGTTGATTAAGCAGTTTGTCTTTGGCGGCGAATGCGAAACGCCTCTACGCAAGGCGCTACACGGGGATTCCAGCGGTGTACGCGGTGCGGCCTGGCTGTGGCCGCAGGAGTAAGGTTCGCGTAGCCGGGTAGCGCAGATGCTATCCGGCAGCGTGTGTCATCTGGGGTACTGCGCGCTTCAGGCGACCGTACAGCAACAGTGACGACATCGCAGAAAACGACAGCAGTGCCGCCGGCAGCGTCACGTAGTTGTAGGCAAAGCCCAGTGTCAGCATCATGCCACCGCTGTAGGCGCCAATCGCGCTGCCGAGGTTAAAGGCAATTTGCCCGCCAGCAGCACCCAGCAGCTCCCCTCCTTTAGCATTTCGCAGCAATAAAATTTGCAGCGGTGCCGACAGGGCAAACAGGCCCGCGCAGCAAATAAAAGCGAAGGTCAGCGACGCGGCTTTGATCCCGCCAAAGGCAAAGAGCAACAGCAGAGCCAGCACAATCACGAAGTCGGTTATCACCGCAATGCGCAGCGGCGTATAGCGACCAGACAGCCGACCGCTCAGCAGATTTCCCAACACCATTCCTAATCCTACCAGCATCATGATGAAGGTCATCAGCGCTTCGGAAAAGCCGGAGATGAACATCATGTACGGTTTGACGTAGCTGAACCAGGCGAAAACCCCGGCGTTACCAAACATGGTGGCGGAGAAAATGAGCCACGGGGCGGGGCTTTTCAAAAAGTGAAATTGTTCGCGCAGGTTTCCTTTTGCTTCATCGCTGATGTTGGGTACCCAAAAAGCGACCGAGACCATCACGGCGATATTAAAGACGGCAATCAGCAGGAACGTATAGCGCCAGCTAAATTCCTGACTCAGCCAGGTGCCGACGGGAATGCCAACCAGATTGGCAACGGTCATCCCCGAAATCATGCCCGCGACAGCGGCGGTGACTTTTCCCGGGCGGGCGAGCTTCGACAGGATAATTGCGCCAACGCCAAAAAACGCGCCGTGCGGGAAGCCTGAAACCAGCCTGCCTACCGCCAGCATAAAATACGAGGAGGAGAGGGTGAAAATGGCGTTGCCAATCACACACAGCGTGACCAGAAACAGCAGAATATGCTTGAGCGAAAAGCGGCTGGAAAAGAGTGCAATAATGGGCGCGCCAAGCACCACGCCAAAGGCGTAAAACGAAATCATATGGCCAGCGGCAGGAATGGAGATTCCCACGTCCCGCGCCAATTCGGTGAGTACACCCATGATGCCAAACTCGGCCATGCCCAGCCCAAACGTCCCCAGGGCTAAAGAGAAAATGACTTTTTTCATACCACCTGTCATACACAGCAACAACAGCTAAGTAGGGCTAATGCTATCATATTTGTGAAGTCTGAACGAACGATTGCAATTATTCTTGAAAGCAATTATTTGCATGTTAGATGCCGATAACATACGGACTCGGAATTGTAGTCTTTTCAATATATAAAATACACTAAAATAATGTTTTATTGATGGGCGGTTTCTGGTTGGGAATGGGTTGTTGTATTCATAACGAATATGAATCGATAGTGATTTATTTTTTATATATAAAACGCATAGCTATAAATTATTTAAATATTGTTTTTCTTTGTGTGATTAATTTATTTTAACTTACTGTTTTATAATGGTATTGTTTTTTGTCTTTGTGCTATTGATGAAATAAAAATCATATTATATTATATATGCCGACCACAATATCCATTGGGTTAGAACGCATAAGATTCTATCTTTCGGACCTCTTCTGAGGACTGTTTGGGATTTTTATATGCAAAAGTCTTTGGCGGGAATTTCAGAGGCAGCATTCGAAAGATAATAAAATTTATTATAGGGAAATTTCATATGAAAAAGAAAGTACTCCTTTCTGCCTCTTTGTTGCTTGTTGCAGCTATCAATGTTGCGCATGCGGCAGACTTAACTGATGACCAGGGCACCGTCACTTTTACCGGTACCATTATTAACCCGCCTTGCCAGGTTGAGACAAACAGCGAAGATGTTCAGGTACCCTTTACCCCGCTGGGGACGAACGCCTTTGCTGGTATTGGCGAAGAAGCGTCTCAGGTTCAGCCGTTTGCAATTAAATTGACTAAGTGCCCGGAAAATACTGTGGTAAACCTGACCTTTGCAGGTGATACCGCAACGGAAAATACGCAGTTGAAAGCGCTTACTGGCGGCGTTGATACCGGTGTTGGCATTGTGGTTTATGGCGCTGATGCCAGCAATGATAAAGTCGTTTTTAACGACGAAGCGAACTCTGCTTTTGCTCAAACGACCGGGGCAAGCGAAGAAAATGACCTGACGTTTAACTTCACATCAAAAGTTGTGGCAACCGTTGATCCGGCGAGTATCAAAGGCGGCGAGTTTGCCGCAACCACAACCTATACCATTTACTATCCATAAGGGACGTAGAGTGGGTGTGACGTAAGTTCAGACAGGATATGCCATAGGATAATCAGGGTATGTCCTGTAATTCTTTTCGAGATTTAGCCATAAGGGATGAATGATGAATCTCAACATTTCTGGTTTGCTGTTTTCAGCAATATTCATTCTTTTTCAAAACACTGCTTCGGCGGGGGTGCAAATTAGTAATACGCGTATTATTTATCCTGGAGATGTGGATGAAGTTCAGGCAACGGTAAAAAATACGGGTAATGGAAATCAGCTTGTTCAGGCATGGGTTGATAACTTCGATAAGAATGATAAAAGTAAGCCTCCTCTTATTATTACTCCTCCGTTATTTAAACTTATTGGCGGACAGACGAATATCCTGCATTTTATCTCAGTCGATAAAAATGGCATCCTGACAAAAGATCGTGAACAAATTTTTTGGGCTAATATCAAGTCTATCGAAGCGACGCCTAAAGTGTTAGTACAACAAAGTAAGCTACAATTGGCTACCCGCAGTCGTATTAAGCTGATATGGCGACCAAAAGGATTAAATAAAAACGACGCGCAAGAAGCATACAAAAGTCTGATATTTTCTGTTTCAGGTGGACGTTTGGCTGTGGATAACCCGACGGCATACTATATTTCTTTGCATAATATGACCGTTGACGGCAAAGAGGTAAAGCCGCCGAAAGATACGCTTTCTGCTGTGTCTATGATGATTTCACCCTATTCAAAAATGATCTATTCCCTTCCTGGTGGGAACGCTAAGTTTGTTCGATGGAGTGCAATCGACGACTACGGCAATGCCACTTCCGAACAGGAAAAGTCACTTTAAATTTGGCGGATAAGGATATCCACAATATGCGGCCTATCAATAATAATCATGAAATTCTCTCATTGAAATTATCAGCTATTGCCACCGCGTTGATGTTGTGTAGTCCGTTTTGTATCGCTGAATCACAAGTTGCTGATGATGAGTTTAATATTGATGCGCTACGTTTTGATTCCCCAATAGACAGCGCAGAGGCGATCCGTACTTTTTTAGACGATAATGCACTTGCACCAGGCGTCTACCTCAGTTCTGTTTATTTTAATAATCATTTTGTTGAAAAAAAGAATGTGACGTATGTGCTTAATGAAGCCCATACCGCACTCATTCCCGTGTTAAAAAAATTAGAACTGGCCGCCTATGGCGTCAATGTCAGCAAAATGCCATTGATGAAAACGATGTCTGATGACGCCACGGTTGATGATATCGGACGTTACATTGAAGAGGCTTCCTGGACTTTCTCCACTCAGCAACAACGGTTGGATATTCGTGTACCGCAAGTTGCTGTTAATCAGGAAGTGCAGGGGTATATCGACCCTGATAATTGGGATGATGGAATACCTGCTGCACTGTTGGGTTATTACTATAGCGGCTCTAAAACACACTACAGCTCTCAGGGCTCGTCGACACAAAATTACCTGAGTTTAAACAGTGGGCTGAATGTAGGGCCGTGGCGCATACGAAACAATGGAAACTACCAAAGTGGAGACGGTTGGGAAAACATTTCGACGTATATTCAGCGGGATATAAAGCGCCTGCGTAGCCAACTGACGCTCGGCGATAGCTCTACAGCGGGAGATATTTTTGACAGCCTTCCGATTCGTGGTATTCGTCTGCAAACAGATACCGCTATGCTGCCCTATAGCCAACAAGGGTTTGCGCCGGTGATCCGGGGGATTGCGAAAAGCGATGCTAAGGTGACCATTAAGCAAAATGGCTACACTCTCTATCAAACCTATGTCAGCGCAGGGGCGTTTGAAATTACGGATGTACCGCAGGTATCTTCCGGCAGTGATTTCGATATAACAATCACGGAGGCTGATGGGAGTGAGCGTAGCTTCGTTCAGACGTCGTCTTCTTTACCTATCATGCAGCGACAGGGGGCATTGCAATATAGCGTTGCCGCCGGGCATTACCAAAATAATGATACATCAGAGGATCCTAATCTGGTCGAAGCGCAACTTATCTATGGGTTGCCTTATGGTTTTACCGTGTATAGCGGCGTGTTGGGCAGTGATTTTTATCGTTCCGCGGCATTAGGTTTTGGTATCGATCTTCATGATTTTGGCGCGTTTTCGTTTGATGCCACAACGGCCAGAAGCGAAGTGGCTGATAACGTCTGGCAGGGGATGTCTTATCGTGCCCAGTATGCGAAGAATATTGATACGACCAACACCAATCTTACGCTTGCGAGTTATCGATACTCTACCCGTAATTTTTATACGTTTACGGAAACGTTAAATAACCGAACTAACGATATTGATGACGACAGTTTTTATGCTTATCGCAATACCAATAACCGTCGTAGCCGCTTTCAGGTAAATATCAGCCAGAGCCTGAATGAGCTAGGTTCTTTCTATCTCTCAGGTTATCAGCAAGATTACTGGGGGCTGGCGGGTTATGAGCGCACGGTTTCTGTCGGTTATAACCAGAACTGGGAACGGATCCGATTTATGCTCAACTATTCGTTGACGCAAACGCCAACCTCACATCGTGATGAGCAGGTTTCATTTACTGTCAGTATTCCCTTAGATAAATGGTTACCCAGTGCCTGGGCGAATTATACTTATACAGATAACCGTCATCGTAGTCAGCAACATCTGATTGGGATCAGTGGTACTGCATTGCAGGATGATAACCTTAATTATAATCTCCAGCAGTCCTGGGGGAATAATGGAATGGGGGAGAATGGAAGTATGAATGCCACCTGGCAAGGCTCATTTGGCTCTGTTTCTGGTGGGTACAATTATGACAACAACAGCCGGCAAGTGAATTATAAGTTACAAGGTGGGATTATCGGCCATGCTGGCGGGATTACTTTAGCACAGTCGCTACCTGAAACGGTGACCTTAGTCGATGCCGACGATGGACCTGATATTAAAGTAGAAAACAGTACCGGTGTATATACTAATTCCTATGGCTACGCCGTTATTCCATATGCCTCACCCTATCGAACGAATAACATTATATTGAATACAGCGAGTAACCCTCAGGTTGATATCGCGGAACCCGTCAAACAGGTAATTCCTTCGCGTGGTGCGGTCACACTGGCAACATTTTCTGCACGCACCGGTATACGTGTTTTGTTATCGCTACAACATAATGGAAATAACGTTCCTTTCGGCGCGCTTGCGGCATTGGCAAGAGAAAACGAAAAAAATTATGCCAGTATCGTGGGTGATAACGGACAGGTTTATTTAACCGGTGTATCGGCAGGCGATCGCGTTATGGTGAAGTGGGGTGAGAAAGCGACACAGCAGTGTACCGCGCAGATTGCTATTCCTGCCGATGAACTTACCAACAAAGCCGTTGCTATATTAGCGGCAGAGTGTAAATAAAGGTGAAAGTGATAATGATATCCTTCATTAGGTATGTGATTGTATTTTTTGTACTAAACTGGTCAGTGGTAAGTTATGCTTCATGTTATTATAGAAATGATACGACAGCTGCAACCTATACGGTCACCGTTCCGACTATTAACGCTCAGCGCGATGTCCCTGCAGGAACTGTCCTATGGGATAGCGGTTATCTTAGTGCTCCAAATCAATCGGATATATTTTGTAATGGGGTGCACCCAATCTATCGTGGATATGATGACTCATCATTGACACTGGTAAATGGCGTTGAAGAATATGTTTATCAGACGAATAACCCAGGTATTGGGATTAAAATTTGGTGGTTGTCTGTTGAGAGTGGCAAAAGCTACTCACCAAGTGATGCCCGTATTTTTTATTCTCCGGCAAAGGCCGAGGGTAATAAAACATGTAAGGGGTGTGAATACATAAATGTATCGGCAATGTTTGAGGTGCGATTAATCTCAACCGGGCAACCTATTACAGATACTCCCTTGCAATTATCACGATTTAGTGCTTCCCGAATATATGAATCCGCCGCCCAACTTCATATTAACTTCACCGATGCAGATGTGGTAGTTAACAGTGCCAGTTGTGTACTTAATAGTAAGAATATTTCTGTTAATTTGGGACGTTACTTTAAAACTGTCAGTCTGAATAACCCGGGTGATACTGGTGATGCGGTTGATTTTAAAATTGATTTGACGTGCGATCCGGATACCAATGTCAATGTATTATTTTCTGGTACAACGGCAGCAGGCGATAGCACTATTCTGACATTAAATGATCTTGATTCTCCGGCGTCTGCGCAAGGTGTCGGTGTGCAAATTTTATATAACGATCGGTTAGTGACTTTTGGTGAACTCCTGCCCACGGTGAAAAATGTTGCAGAAGGGAGCGTCAACCTGCCGTTTAAAGCACACGTCATACGTTTAAATGAGAACTTGCGGGCCGGCGAAATCAACGCCACGGCGACCTTTGATATGATTTACCGCTAGCGGTTATTTTTTAAGCGTAAGAATAATATGCAGGGAATGATATTGCCGATCTTGTCGGCAATATCAATACGTCGAAAAATCAGCGTCATTCCACTCTGAAAGTGTTGTCGAGTTTGCTGTAGCCCAGCCCGTTGATTTTTTTCACTTTGATTTGCACCGGAATGCGTTCTTTCATTGCTTCGACGTGGCTGATCACGCCAATGGTTTTACCGGTAGCGTTGAGTGCATCCAGTGCGTCCAGCGCGGTATCCAGCGTTTCGCTGTCCAGCGTGCCGAAGCCTTCGTCGAGGAACAGGGAGTCAATTCGTGTTTTGTGGCTGACCAGATCGGACAATGCCAGCGCCAGCGCCAGACTCACCAGGAAGCTCTCGCCGCCGGAGAGCGTACGCGTGTCACGCACCGCATCGGCTTGCCAGGTATCGACCACTTCCAGTTCCAGCGCTTCGCTGGCCTTGCGCTGCAACAGATAGCGACCGTGCAGACGGGTTAACTGGTTGTTGGCAAGCCAGACCAGGTTATCCAGCGTCAGTCCCTGGGCAAATTTGCGGAACTTATCTCCCTCTTTCGAGCCGATCAGCGCATTCAGATAGCCCCAGTCTTCGACCTGTTGCGCGACGTTATCAATCTCCTGCATCAGCGCCTGCTGTTGCTGGCGGTTTTCAGCATCCTGCCTGAGTTGCTGGCGAATCTCTCCCTGACGAGTGGTGTTATCCCGCAGCAGTTGGGTGAGCTGCGCCAGCGTGTCGCGAAGATGTTGTACCGTGAGCGTGAGATCCACCCCGGTTGGTTGCTGCTGTTGATGAGTCACCAGCGCCTGCTGGGCCTGATTAAGCAGCGTTTGTGCCTGTTGTTGCTGGACTTCCAGCGATTGTTTCAACTGCTCAAGACGGTTGAAGGTCTCTTCATCCAGCAGGGCGGCGATAAAGGCGTCACGATTGTCAAAGATGCTGGCCTGCAATGCGGCATCAAACTGCGCCTGAATGTCTGCGGTGCGCTGAACGTCCTGTGCTTCCTGCTGCTGCAAGGTTTGCCACTGTCCCTGTAAAGAGAGGCAATCGTCGTGCACCTGCCGCCAGTTTTCCAGCGGCAGATCCTCAATGATTTCAGAAAGCGCCTCAGATTCTGGCAGCGTTTGCAGCAGCGGCGCAAGCTGGGCAATCCGGGCCTGTAACTCAGTCAGTTCATTCTGGCGCTGTTGCCACATTTGCGCTTCGTTCGCCCGTTCTCTTAGCCATGAGGAGACTTCATCCTCGGGCGGAAGGGCCAGACCATGACGGTCCAGCTCTGAGGTTAACGTTGCCTGGCGCTGGTCAATATGCTGTTGGAGTTGAGTAATCTGTTCGGTATGCGCGGCGATTTGCGCCTGCAGGGTATGACGCAAGCTTAACTGGTGAAGCTGTTGTTCGTACTCTTCCTGAGCGGCCAGCCACGGGGCAATGTCATCCTGCGGTTGTAGCGATACGTTGAGGCTGGCGGTAACGGTCAACCACTCCTGAGTAAGTGCTTGCTCCTCCTGAGAAAGCCTCTGTGCTTCATGTTCATCGCGCTGAAGTTGCTGCGTTATCGCCTCAAGCTGCCCGCGCAGGGTTGAACCCTCATCGGCCAGCGTTTTGACCTCTTTTTCCAGCGCTTCACGTCGTGCCTGATTTACGCTCAGCTCAAGCGTCTGGTAACGCGCGATAGCCGGATGTGTAATAGAGCCACAAAGCGGACAAGGTTTGCCGGATTCCAGTAATGCCCGATGGCTTTCCAGATCTTTGATGCGGGCTTCCTGCTCGCAAATGAGTCTCACATCGGCAAGTTGCTGATTTTTATCTTTATAGCGCTGACGTTTCTCGGCAAGTACCGCGTTGCGCTGGGTCAGCTCTTGCTGGCGCTGCACCAGTGAAGCGCGTAGCTGTGCCAGCTGCTTTTGCTTCGGGGCGATTTGCCCGTGCAGATTACTGAGGCGCTGGCGTAGTGGACGAAGCTGCACATGTTGCGCCAGCGCTTCTGTCACTTCCTGCGGCGAAAGGGTCAACGTGGGAAGCTGCAGGGCATCGAGCTTACGTGTGTCGTTCTCCCGCAGCTGTTGCCACTGGCGTAGCTGGGCGCTGGCGTCGGACTGTTGCGCCAGCAGCGCTTTCCATCCTGCCAGTTCGCTACTCCATAAGCGGAAGCGGTCATGTTCGTTCAGCCAGTCGGTTAACGTCTGTTGTTCGGCGAGTATCGCGGTAGATTGCGTGTGCGCCTGCTGACGGATACGCCCGCGCAGCGCTAAGCTGCTTTGTAAGCGAGTATTCACTTCCTGAATCTTCTGGCGCGTACGCTCGATAGTAGCCGTTTGTTCCTGGATTCGCTCCCAGTGAGGGCGCAATGCTCTGGCCGGCTGCGCCAGGCTCAGCGCTGCCAGCTGCGGCTGCGCGTCTTCTTGCGCCTGAAGTGCTGCCTGTAATGCCTGCTGGTGGCGGTTTATGTCCGTCTGAAGCTCATTTTGCCGAATAAGCCAGTTGAGGTGCTGTTGCTGGGTTTGTTGGCTGGTAAGGTATTGTTTTTCTTCGTCAGTAAGTACCTGCAAACTTTCCGTCAGGGACTGCACCTGCTCTGGTGCTAACAGCGCCACGCCGCTGGCCTGGGCCTGCAGTTTTTCCAGCTCCGTACGCGCCGACTTGTGCTTTTCAAACACCATGGCGGAGATTTGGCCGTAGATCTCAGTACCAGTTAACTCCTCCAGAAGCTCGGCGCGCTCTTTCGGTTTGGCATTAAGAAAGGCGGCAAACTGGCCCTGAGACAGTAGCATCGAACGGGTAAAACGCCCGTAATCCAGCCCGGTAAGCTCGGCTGTCATCTCCAGCTTGTCTTTGACTTTATCGGCGAGGATTTTACCGTCAGCGCAGCGGGCTAGCTCTACGCGCGGGACCTGCAGGTTGCCCTCGGGCTGATTGCGCGCCCGGTTCTGGCTCCAGAATGCGCGGTAGGCTTCGCCGCGCACCTCAAACTCAACTTCGGCCAGACACTCCGCGGTATCGCGAGTCATCAGGTCGTTTTGCGACTGTGACACGGTATTCAGGCGCGGTGTTTCGTGGTACAGGGCGAGGCAAATCGCGTCCAGCAGGGTGGTTTTCCCCGCGCCCGTTGGCCCGGTAATGGCGAACAACCCGTTGCTGGCAAAAGGTTCTGCAGTGAAATCGACTTTCCATTCTCCCTTCAGGGAGTTGAGGTTCTTCAGGCGCAGGCTGAGAATTTTCATGCTTCACTCTCCCCGGCAAGCGTGTGTAAGGTTGCGCTAAACAGCTGATTCAACCGCTCACGCTGAGGCTCCTCGAGCTCTTCCAGCGCCAGGCGGCGGTCAAAAACTTCCGTTACGCTTAGCTCGCTTAACGTTTCGCGTCGTTCATTGGCCATAATACGTTCACGTTGTTCCCGACTGCGGCGCACCAATAACACCTCGACCGGTAAATCTTCGGTTAAGGCCTGGATCTTACGTTGCATGTCATGCAGATAGTCGTCGGTGGTGATTTCAATATCCAGCCATATCGGCGGCTCTTGTGGCACGTTACGCCACTGTTCAAGCTGGGTGGTAATGGCGGCTAAATCGCCTTTCAGTACCGCAAGCGGCTGGGTGACCGGTACGGTGAGATTTTCAACGGCCCTGAGTTTCCCCGCTTCGAAACTCACCAGATGTACACATTTGCTTTTGCCGCACTCGTCAAAACTGAGGGCAATCGGTGAACCGCAGTAGCGAATATGGTCCGTCCCGCCGATAACCTGCGCCCGATGAATATGCCCCAGTGCGATGTAGTCCGCGGGTGGAAAGTTTTGCGCCGGAAAGGCGTCCAGCGTACCGATATAAATGTCACGTACGGCGTCACTTTTACTGGCGCCAACGGTGGTCAAATGCCCGGTCGCAATGATGGGCAGGTTTCGATCGCCACGCAGCGTGCAGGCGTCCTGATACTGCTGCTGGTAATAGTCGGTGATCGCCCCCAGCAGATGCTGCTGTTTTTCTTGTCCGGTTAGCCCGGCCTGGCTGGTAATGATGTCACGTGGTCGTAAGAAAGGAACCGGACACAGGATCGCTCCCGGCGTGCCATCACGTTGCGGCAGCACCTGCGGCGCATGGCCGGCGCTGGCAACGACCGTGGTGTTGAGAAACGCCAGAATATCGCGGGATTCATTGAGCGTGGCGACGGAATCGTGGTTGCCTGCCAGCACGACCAGATGACAGCCAGTTTGCTGCAGATTGACGACAAAACGGTTATACAGCTCACGGGCGTAGCTTGGCGGTGAGCCGGTATCGAAAATATCGCCCGCCACAATAATGGCATCCACCTGCTGGGATTGTGCCGTTTCCAGCAGCCAGTCGAGAAAGGCCTGATGTTCAGCGGCGCGGCTCTTGCTGTAGAAATTTTGGCCCAGATGCCAGTCAGACGTGTGAAGGATGCGCATAAGAGTTCCATGACGATAAAACAGTGGCGGGGATTATAACCTTTCAAGGACGGTAATATCTTGTCTCCGGGCTGTCATAATTCGTCTGGCTGCGTTAAACCTGGACTATCTTTTCATAAATCTGTCATAAAACTGACGCATAATGGCACCGTATTGATGGCAAACGATTTAATTATAAACAGGGCAAATCATGGCGAGACGTATTCTGGTCGTAGAAGATGAAGCTCCAATTCGTGAAATGGTCTGCTTCGTGCTCGAGCAAAACGGTTTTCAACCCGTAGAAGCCGAAGACTATGACAGTGCTGTGAACCAACTCAATGAACCCTGGCCGGATCTCGTCCTGCTTGACTGGATGCTTCCCGGCGGCTCGGGTCTACAGTTTATTAAGCATCTCAAGCGCGAAGCCATGACGCGGGACATCCCCGTAATGATGCTGACGGCGAGGGGAGAAGAGGAAGATCGCGTCCGGGGTCTGGAAACCGGTGCGGATGATTATATTACCAAGCCGTTTTCTCCCAAGGAGCTGGTGGCGCGTATTAAAGCAGTGCTGCGTCGTATTTCCCCCATGGCGGTGGAAGAGGTTATTGAGATGCAGGGGCTGAGTCTTGATCCCACTTCGCATCGCGTAATGACTGGCGAAGAACCGCTGGATATGGGGCCGACCGAATTCAAACTGTTGCACTTCTTTATGACTCACCCCGAACGCGTCTACAGCCGTGAACAACTCCTCAATCATGTCTGGGGAACCAATGTCTACGTAGAAGACCGGACAGTGGATGTGCATATCCGCCGCTTACGTAAAGCGCTGGAGCACAGCGGACACGATCGTATGGTGCAGACAGTTCGCGGGACGGGATATCGTTTTTCGACCCGCTTCTGACTGACAAGAATCAGGGCCTGATGGATTAGGCCGTTTATGGAGTAAGACGTTTGCTAGAACGATTGTCATGGAAAAGGTTGGTACTGGAGCTGATCCTGTGCTGCATACCGGCATTTATCCTTAGCGCTTTTTTCGGTTACCTGCCCTGGTTTTTACTGGCGTCGGTAACGGGCCTGCTTATCTGGCATTTCTGGAATTTATTACGTTTATCCTGGTGGTTATGGGTCGACAGAAGTATGACGCCGCCGCCGGGGCGAGGCAGTTGGGAGCCGTTGTTATATGGGCTGCATCAAATGCAGCTTCGCAACAAAAAGCGCCGTCGAGAACTGGGTAACCTGATTAAACGTTTTCGCAGCGGGGCGGAATCACTACCCGACGCGGTGGTGTTGACCACCGAAGAAGGCGGTATCTTCTGGTGTAACGGACTGGCTCAGCAGGTTATGGGACTGCGTTGGCCGGACGATAGCGGGCAAAATATTCTTAACCTGCTGCGCTACCCGGAATTCACACAATATCTGAAAACGCGCGATTTTAGCCGGCCAATCAATCTGGTGCTCAATACCGGACGGCATCTGGAAATTCGCGTGATGCCCTATACCGATAAGCAATTGTTGATGGTGGCGCGCGACGTTACCCAGATGCACCAACTGGAAGGTTCACGGCGTAACTTTTTCGCCAACGCCAGCCATGAGTTGCGCACACCGCTGACGGTGCTGCAAGGCTACCTGGAAATGATGCAGGAGCATCCGCTGGAAGGGACAACGCGCGAAAAAGCACTGCATACCATGCGTGAACAAACGTATCGTATGGAAGGCCTGGTGAAACAGCTGCTGACGCTGTCAAAAATTGAAGCTGCGCCGACGTTGCAGCTGAATGAGAAAGTCGATGTACCCATGATGCTGCGCGTGATCGAGCACGAAGCGCAAACCCTGAGCCAGCATAAACATACGTTTACCTTTGATGTCGATAACAGCCTGAATGTGCGAGGCAACGAGGAGCAGTTGCGTAGTGCTATCTCGAATCTCGTGTACAACGCGGTGAACCATACACCAGCGGGAACGCACATTACCGTACGCTGGCAGCATGTGCCGTCAGGGGCGGAGTTTTGCGTGGAAGACAACGGTCCGGGCATTGCCCCCGAGCATATACCACGTTTGACCGAGCGTTTTTATCGTGTGGATAAGGCGAGATCGCGACAAACGGGCGGTAGCGGGCTGGGTCTGGCTATCGTGAAACATGCGCTGCATCATCACGACAGCCGTTTGAACATCGAAAGCGAACCAGGCAAAGGGACGCGATTTAGTTTCATGATCCCGGAACGTTTCATTGCCAAAAGTAACGGCTAAGACGTATTCGTAAGATAATCTTTCCAAAAGCCAGCGCAAGCTGGTTTTTTTTATGTGGTCAATAGATGCCTCCTGAATTTTACGACGTTTGATTGTTTTTTGTTCGAATGATTACCCATACCTTTTTCCATGAAATGGTGTTTTGTGCTAACCCTATTTTTCATATCGCTATATTGTTCTGGTTTTTGGATCCCACCTTGCTTTAAAACGTTATAAGCGTTTAAATTGCGCTCCAGGTGCTGTCATACCGACTGCATTTACGCGGTAAATCGAAAAACTATTCTTCGCCGCGCCAGGTCGGGAGTGTTTCCCGCTGGAATTGAGCAAAAATGCCGCTGTATTGTCCCCCAGGGAAAGGCAAAAATTTACTATTTTCAACACCACATCCACAGGCAGTAAGACTTTATGACCCATCAGTTAAAATCGCGCGATATTATCGCTTTGGGATTTATGACATTTGCACTGTTCGTTGGTGCAGGTAACATCATCTTCCCCCCAATGGTTGGTTTGCAGGCAGGTGAACACGTCTGGACTGCGGCTTTTGGCTTTTTGATTACGGCCGTTGGCCTGCCGGTACTTACCGTTGTCGCGCTGGCGAAAGTCGGCGGTGGTGTGGACCGACTGAGCACGCCTATCGGTAAAGTTGCCGGTCTGCTGCTGGCGACCGTTTGCTATCTGGCCGTTGGGCCGTTATTTGCTACCCCGCGTACCGCGACGGTCTCTTTCGAAGTCGGGATTGCACCGCTGACTGGTGATTCTGCGCTGCCGCTGTTTATCTATAGCGTTATCTATTTCGCGATTGTCATTCTGGTTTCGCTTTATCCGGGCAAACTGCTGGATACGGTGGGTAATTTCCTGGCACCGCTGAAAATCCTGGCGCTGGTGGTCCTGTCTGTCGCTGCAATCGTCTGGCCAGCAGGCCCGATCAGTAATGCGATGGAAGCCTATCAAACTGCGGCGTTTTCTAATGGCTTCGTGAACGGGTATCTGACCATGGATACGCTGGGCGCGATGGTGTTTGGTATTGTTATCGTTAACGCCGCTCGCTCGCGTGGTGTTACTGAAGCGCGTCTGCTGACCCGTTATACCGTTTGGGCGGGTTTAATGGCGGGTGTGGGCTTAACGCTGCTGTATCTCGCGCTGTTCCGTCTGGGTTCAGATAGCGCGATTCTGGTCGATCAGTCTGCTAACGGCGCGGCGATTCTGCATGCGTATGTTCAGCACACCTTTGGCGGTGCAGGAAGCTTCCTGCTGGCGGCGCTGATTTTCATCGCCTGTCTGGTCACCGCGGTTGGCCTGACCTGTGCGTGCGCAGAGTTCTTTGCCCAGTACGTTCCACTGTCTTATCGCACGCTGGTATTTATCCTCGGCGGCTTCTCGATGGTGGTTTCTAACCTGGGTCTGAGCCATCTGATTCAGATCTCTATTCCGGTGCTGACGGCTATCTATCCGCCATGTATCGCACTGGTTGTATTAAGCTTTACCCGCTCATGGTGGCATAATTCTTCCCGCGTCATTGCTCCTGCGATGTTTATCAGCCTGATTTTTGGTATCCTTGATGGCATTAAAGCTTCTGCAATTGGCGACGTGTTACCGGCCTGGACCCAGCGTTTACCGCTGGCGGAGCAGGGGCTGGCGTGGTTGATGCCAACAGTCGTGATGGTGGTCCTGGCAGTTATCTGGGATCGCGCCGCGGGTCGACAAGTGACCTCCAGCGCACACTAATATCACTGACAATAAGTTTTAACCACGGGGCTATTAACATGGCCCCGTGGTTTTTTTATTGTGTTAACAGGTTAGGAATCGATGGAAAGTAATAACAAGCTAAAGCGTGGGCTGAGCACCCGGCACATCCGCTTTATGGCATTAGGTTCAGCAATTGGTACCGGGCTGTTTTACGGCTCGGCCGACGCTATCAAAATGGCGGGGCCAAGCGTATTGCTGGCCTATATTATCGGCGGTGTCGCGGCGTACATTATTATGCGTGCGCTGGGCGAAATGTCTGTTCATAACCCGGCAGCCAGCTCCTTCTCGCGCTACGCGCAGGAAAACCTCGGACCGCTGGCAGGCTACATTACCGGCTGGACCTACTGTTTTGAAATCCTGATTGTCGCCATTGCCGATGTGACAGCCTTCGGCATATACATGGGCGTCTGGTTTCCGGCGGTACCGCACTGGATTTGGGTACTCAGCGTGGTGCTGATTATCTGTGCCATCAACCTGATGAGCGTGAAGGTGTTTGGTGAGCTGGAGTTCTGGTTCTCGTTCTTCAAAGTCGCCACCATTATCATCATGATTGTCGCCGGTTTCGGTATCATCATTTGGGGGATTGGCAACGGCGGGCAACCAACCGGTATCCATAACTTATGGAGCAACGGTGGCTTCTTCAGCAACGGCTGGCTCGGCATGGTGATGTCGCTGCAAATGGTGATGTTTGCCTATGGCGGGATTGAGATTATCGGGATTACCGCAGGCGAAGCCAAAGACCCGGAAAAATCTATTCCGCGCGCCATCAACTCCGTACCAATGCGTATCCTGGTATTTTATGTGGGGACGCTGTTCGTCATTATGTCTATCTACCCGTGGAACCAGGTGGGTACCGACGGTAGCCCGTTCGTTATGACGTTCCAGCATATGGGCATTACTTTTGCTGCCGGGATCCTCAACTTTGTGGTTCTGACTGCGTCGCTGTCGGCTATTAACTCTGACGTCTTCGGTGTGGGGCGTATGCTACACGGCATGGCGGAGCAGGGCAGTGCCCCGAAAATGTTCGCCAAGACGTCGCGTCGTGGCGTGCCGTGGGTGACGGTAATGGTGATGACTATCGCGCTGCTGTTTGCGGTGTATCTTAACTACATCATGCCGGAAAACGTCTTCCTGGTGATCGCCTCTTTGGCGACCTTCGCCACGGTATGGGTGTGGATTATGATCCTGCTGTCGCAGATTGCTTTCCGTCGTCGTCTGCCGCCGGATGAGGTCAAAGCGCTGAAATTTAAAGTTCCGGGTGGGGTAACGACGACCGTTGTTGGCCTGATTTTCCTGGTCTTTATCATCGCGCTCATCGGCTATCATCCGGATACCCGCATTTCGCTGTACGTCGGCTTTGCGTGGATTGTCCTGCTGCTGGTCGGATGGGGATTCAAGCGCCGTCGCGAGCGCCAACTGGCTGAAGCACAGTAATATTTTTGCCGGGTAGCTTTGCGTTACCCGGCAATTTTCTCCTCCCCCGAACTCCTCCCCCAATAAACGTTAAGATGATGAGTGATCCTGCACTTCGCTATGGCAAGGTGACGTCATTATCATCAAAGGGGATACGTGATGTTGAACGCCTGGCACCTTCCGGTTGCCCCATTTGTTAAGCAAAACAAAGATCAACTGACGATTACATTATGGCTGGCGGGGGAAAATCCACCCCAGCGGGTGACGCTACGCGCAGAAAACGATAACGAAGAGATTTCGCTGGCTATGCACAAGCAGCGCAGCCAGCCGCAGCCGGGTGTGACCGCGTGGCGAGCGGCGATCAATCTCTCCAGCGGGCAGCCTCGTCGACGCTATAGCTTTAAATTACTTTGGCTCGATCGTCAGCTGTGGTTCACCCCACAGGGATTCAGCCGTTTTCCGCCTGCGCGTCTGGAGCAGTTTGCGGTTGATGTGCCGGATAACGGTCCGCAGTGGGTTGCCGATCAGATTTTCTATCAAATTTTCCCGGACCGTTTTGCCCGCAGCCAGTCGCGTGAAGCGGGCCAGGATAACGTCTATTACCACCACGCCGCCGGACACGACATCGTGCGGCGCGAATGGGACGAACCGCTTACGGCTCAGGCCGGTGGCTCCACGTTTTATGGCGGCGATTTGGACGGCATCAGCGAAAAGCTACCGTACCTGAAAACGTTAGGGGTCACGGCGCTGTACCTGAATCCTGTATTTACCGCCCCGAGCGTGCATAAATACGATACCGAAGATTACCGTCATGTTGATCCGCAATTTGGCGGCGACAGGGCGCTACTGCGTCTGCGGCACAACACCCAACAGCAGGGCATGCGTCTGATTCTCGACGGCGTCTTTAACCATAGCGGCGATTCGCACGCCTGGTTTGACCGACATAATCGGGGGACAGACGGGGCGTGCCATAATCCAGAATCCCCCTGGCGCGACTGGTATCATTTCTCAGCCGACGGCGTTGCACTCGACTGGCTGGGATATTCCAGCTTACCTAAGCTGGACTTTTCCTCGGAAAGCCTGGTGAATGAAATTTATCGTAGTGAAGACAGTATCGTCCGCCACTGGCTGAAAGCGCCGTGGAGTATGGACGGCTGGCGTCTTGATGTGGTGCACATGCTGGGAGAGGCCGGAGGCGCACGTAACAACCTACAACATGTGGCTGGAATTACGCAGGCGGCAAAAGAAACCCAGCCAGAGGCGTATGTGGTGGGTGAGCATTTTGGCGATGCGCGCCAGTGGTTGCAGGCTGATGCAGAAGATGCCGCCATGAACTATCGCGGCTTTACTTTCCCCCTCTGGGGATTTCTCGCCAATACCGATATCTCATACGACCCGCAATCCATTGATGCCCAGACCTGTATGGCATGGATGGATAACTACCGCGCGGGGTTGTCGCATCAGCAACAGCTGCGGATGTTTAATCAGCTCGACAGCCACGATACCGCCCGCTTTAAATCTCTGCTCGGTAAAGACGTCGCACGGTTACCGCTAGCGGTGGTATGGCTGTTTACCTGGCCTGGCGTGCCCTGTATTTACTACGGTGACGAAGTGGGGCTGGACGGGAACAACGATCCGTTTTGTCGCAAACCGTTCCCGTGGCAGCCTGAAAAACAGGACGCTACTCTGCTGGCGTTGTATCAGCGGTTGGCAAAATTACGCCACCAGAATCAGGCGCTGCGCCACGGTGGTTGCCAGGTGATTTACGCCGAGGATAACGTGGTAGTGTTTGTTCGCGTGCTAAACCGACAGCGCGTCCTGGTGGCGATTAACCGTGGCCACGCTTGTGAAGTGGTCCTGCCAGCCTCGCCATTACTGAGCGTGAGTCAATGGCAGCACAAAGAGGGCAACGGCATGCTTGCCGACGATATCCTGACGTTGCCGGCGATTTCCGCCTCAGTATGGATAGGTCATTGATATAAGCGCGCAATTTCCGGGCTTGCCAGCAGCGTTTCCCGCCACCAGCGCTGTGCCAGCCCATCGCGGTTATTGCGCCATGCCATATAAGCCACGTCTTTTTGGCGAAATGAGATAACCGTTTTTTCCACCAGCTCGCCCGTGGTAAGCCACGGGCTGGCAATATGGCGGGGGAGAAATCCGCAGCCCATACCGGCTCGTAGTAGCATCACCTTACTGTGGAAGTCATCGACGCGGATTTGCGCCTGTTCCTCCATCAGATTGGTTTGTAACGGATGGCAGAAGCGGGCGCTGTCGCTGATAACAATCGCCCGATGCAGGCATAACTGTTCGTTGGTCAGGCCGTCTGCTGCTGCGGCCAGCGGATGCTCAGGCGCAACGACAAACACATTGTCCAACGTGCCGAGCATTTTATAGGACCAGGCTGCAGACGTTGGCGGTTCATTAATTGCCCCCAGAATAATATCGGCTCCATTATGGGTCAGCTCCTCCCAGGAGCCCGCCAGCGTATGGTGGGTAAAACTGAGGCGAGTTTGCTTATTCAGCGCATGAAATTCATCGATAATGGGCAACAGCGCGGAGAAAGGGAAGGAGTCGTCCAGCGCAATTGCCAGCTCTTTTTCCCAGCCTGAACTCAGCTGTACCGCCTGCTTTTCGAGATCTTTCGCCGCATTCAGCAGCAAACGCCCTTTTTCCAGCATCATCTGTCCGGTATCGGTAAATTTTGCCCGGTGCCCGGAACGGTCAAGCAGCTCGATATTCAAATCGCTTTCCAGCTTCTGAATCATATAGCTGAGTGCGGCAGGGGTTTTAAACAGCGACTCGGCCGCTGCGGCAAATGAACCCTGTTTGTCGAGAGCGTCGAGAATAAGCAAAACATCCAGATTAATGCGCATAAGCAGAAAATATCCTGAAAATTAAACCCTTCTGTTGTACCGAATGAAGTAAAACAATGCCAGTGAATAAATTAGATGAGTCATGCGCATTTTTTTGATGTTGTTTAGGATATATCGCAACACAAAATTAATAGTTTCACAGGATGGTAAGTTTTCTTTAATAACTCGTTAGAAATTTCCCGCTATACTCAACAAGCTTTCTGATTCAGGATCCTGCTGCTGACGGCAGATACAGACCGTTGCCTTTTAACTTATTGATTAAGAAGGTGTGCTATGTCTATTCGGGAACTGATTGACCCTCAAAATTCTACGCTTATTTTTATTGATCATCAGCCGCAAATGTCATTCGGTGTGGCGAATATTGATCGCCAGACTTTGAAAAATAATACCGTGGCATTAGCGAAAGCCGGGAAAATATTCAATGTTCCGGTGATTTATACTTCTGTAGAAACCAAAAGTTTTAGCGGATATATCTGGCCGGAATTGTTAGCGGTTCATCCTGATGTCAAACCCATTGAACGCACCTCAATGAACTCCTGGGAAGATGCGGCGTTTGTGAAAGCGGTGGAAGCGACCGGGCGTAAAAAACTGATTATCTCCGCGCTGTGGACCGAAGTATGCCTGACTTTTCCGGCGCTGATGGCACTGGAGGCAGGCTATGAAGTTTATGTGGTAACGGATACCTCCGGCGGCACGTCCGTAGATGCTCATGAGCGTTCTATCGACCGCATGGTACAGGCAGGTGCCGTACCCGTAACCTGGCAACAGGTTCTTCTCGAGTACCAGCGCGACTGGTCCCGCAAAGAAACCTACGACGCCGTCATGGATCTGGTGCGCGAGCACAGCGGCGCCTACGGTATGGGCGTGGATTATGCCTATACCATGGTGCATGGCGCGCCGGAACGTAAAGCTTAAATACATGTCATCCTTCATGTTGCATCTTTGTTGGCTTCGCTTGCGTACCCCGGTCACTTACTTATGTCAGTTCCCGGGGATCCACAACCTTGCCGCCTCGATGCACCATGAATGATTTTGTGTATTGCTTTCCTGGCCTAAGCGGCCTGTTTCCTGTCAACAAGGAACCCTTCATGGCGCAGAACAAACATGTGACGTTGGTAATTACTCACACTCTGCTACCTGAGCAGGCGCAGCGGTATGAGCAGTGGCTGGGGAAAATCATGCCTGTAGCGGCTGAATTTCCCGGTCATCTCGGGGCGAACGTTATTCGCCCGGCAGATGGCAACAACCTGTGGAACATCATTATCCGCTTCGACACGCTTGAGCATCTGTATAGCTGGACCCAGTCCGATACGCGCCGCGTGTTGGTCGAAGAGATTGCTCCACTGCTGGCTGAAGGTGACAAAACCGAAATTCGCACCGAAGCAGCGTTCTGGTTTACGCCGCCCGCGGCCCATGTACGCCAGCCCAAACGCTGGAAACAGTTTCTGATAACCCTGCTGGTGATATTTCCCAGTACCAATCTGGTGCCGTGGTTGACCGGCATTGTACTGCCTGCAATGAAGGGCTCGTTACTCCTGCATCTCATCAATGATGCCTTTGTGGTTGCGCTGGTGGTCTGGTTCTGGATGCCCATCGTAACCCGTCTGTTTGCCGGATGGCTGAAAAAAGCCTGACCGGTATCTCAGGAGATTGTTATGTCTCAAACTGCCACACTGATTCTGACTCACGGAAAAATTCATACTCTCGACAGGCAAAGTCCGCAGGTCGAGGCGGTGGCGATCGCCAACGGAAAGATCCTGGCGACCGGTAGCCACGAACGGGTAATGAGCTTTGCCGCCGAAGGGACGCAGGTTGTCGATCTGCAAGGACATACGGTGATCCCGGGCCTGAACGATTCGCACCTGCACCTTATTCGTGGTGGACTGAATTACAACCTGGAATTGCGTTGGGAGGGCGTGCCGTCACTGGCGGACGCGCTACGCATGCTCAAAGACCAGGCTGACAGAACGCCGTCGCCACAATGGGTACGCGTGGTGGGCGGCTGGAGTGAATTCCAGTTTGCCGAACGTCGCATGCCAACCCTCGAAGAACTGAATGAAGCCGCTCCGGATACTCCGGTTTTTGTTCTGCATCTCTACGACCGGGCTTTGCTCAACCGCGCCGCGCTGAAAGCGGTTGGCTATACCAAAGCGACGCCGGATCCGGCGGGCGGTGAGATTGTGCGTGATAGCAACGGCAACCCGACCGGAATGCTGATCGCTAAACCGAACGCCATGATCCTTTACTCGACGCTGGCAAAGGGACCAAAACTGCCGCTGGAAATGCAGGTTAATTCGACCCGCCAGTTTATGCGTGAACTGAACCGTCTGGGACTGACCAGCGCCATCGATGCGGGCGGCGGCTTCCAGAACTACCCGGAAGATTACGAGATCATTGAGCAGTTACACGCTAACAAACAGATGACGGTACGTATTGCCTACAATCTGTTTACCCAGCGTCCGAAGCAGGAACTGGAAGACTTTGAACGCTGGACCGATATGCTCAAGCCAGGGCAGGGAACCGACTTCTATCGTGCCAACGGGGCAGGGGAAATGCTGGTCTTTTCTGCAGCGGATTTTGAAGATTTTCTCCAGCCACGTCCGGATCTGCCGGAGGGGATGGAAGATGAGCTGGAGCGCGTGGTACGACATCTTGTGGAGCATCGCTGGCCGTTCCGCCTGCACGCCACCTACGATGAATCTATCAGCCGAATGTTGGACGTATTTGAGAAAGTTAATCGTGATATCCCGTTCAATGGCCTGCACTGGTTCTTCGATCACGCCGAAACAATTACTGAACGGAACATTGAGCGTGTAAAAGCACTGGGCGGCGGGATTGCGGTCCAGCACCGTATGGCGTTCCAGGGAGAGTATTTTGTCGATCGCTACGGCAAAGACGCGGTTAAACATACGCCGCCGGTGGCGAAAATGCTGGCGGCTGACGTTCCGGTCGGGCTGGGGACTGACGCCACCCGCGTGGCCAGCTACAACCCGTGGACCGCGCTCTACTGGCTGGTTTCGGGCCGTACCGTTGGCGGGATGGCAATGTACGATGATAACAACCGTCTGCCGCGTGATGTTGCCCTGGAACTGTGGACGGCCGGTAGCGCCTGGTTTTCCAGTGAGCAGGGTAAGAAAGGGCGCATCGAGAAAGATCAACTGGCCGACCTGGTGGTGCTGTCTAAAGATTACTTCAGCGTGCCGGAAGAAGAGATCAAAGGTATTGAGTCGGTGATGACCGTTGTTGATGGCAAAGTGGTTTACGCCGCAGGGCATTTCACCCCGCTGGCACCACCTGCTATTCCGATTGTGCCGGACTGGTCGCCAGTGGTGAAGGTGCCAGGGCATTATCGCTCAGCACCACCTGCTGCGGCGAAAATTGGCGCAATGGTGCAGATGCACCAGTGCTGCGGTAGCTGCGGTGTACACGGTCACCAGCATGATATTGCGCGGAAATCGGGGATTCCGGTGTCAGATGACCGGGCTTTCTGGGGCGCGCTTGGCTGCTCCTGCTTCGCGTTTTAATCGCTTATCGGATCTGCTGACAATAAAAAAGGCCCGCATTTGCGGGCCTTTTGTCGATTCATGCCAATTACAGGCTGGAAACGTTCTCGGTCAGGTATTTTGCCACGCCGTCCGGAGACGCGTTCATACCTTCTTTACCTTTTTCCCACTGTGCCGGGCAAACGTCGCCGTGCTCTTCGTGGAACTGCAGCGCGTCAACCATGCGCAGCATTTCGTCGATGTTACGACCCAGCGGCAGATCGTTAACCACCTGGTGGCGAACAACGCCGTTAGCGTCGATCAGGAAAGAACCGCGCAGCGCAACGCCCGCTTCCGGGTGCTCGATGCCGTAGGCTTTCTGGATTTCGCGTTTGATGTCAGCAACCATTGCGTATTTCACTGCACCAATGCCGCCTTTGTCGACAGGGGTGTTACGCCATGCGTTGTGGACAAATTCAGAGTCGAAGGAAACGCCAACAACTTCAACGCCGCGCTTCTGGAATTCTTCGTAACGTTTGTCGAATGCGATCAGTTCAGACGGGCAAACGAAGGTGAAGTCCATCGGCCAGAAGAACAGAACGGTGGTTTTACCGTTGGTATGCTGTTTGAAGTTGAAGTTTTCAACGATCTCACCGCTACCCAGTACCGCAGCTGCTGTGAAATCCGGAGCCTGACGAGTTACCAGTACCATATAATTCTCCTGCAAAGTTAAGGGGTTTTTGGAACGCAACGCGGGCCAGTATAGAGAGTGTTCGGGGATAAGACAAAGAGGCGCTGGCAATCAATGAGACAGGTTTTGTCTATCAATCTTTTGCCGGACGGCGGCTACTGCTTATCCGGCGGGGAATGCGGGCTGCGATCAAAGGGTTTTACACCGCGCCTGTTCCATCATTTGCGGATAAAACTGCCAGAATCGTTCTTCTAACGCATCGTAATGCGTATCGAGGTCATACCATGAGTCGCGTAGGGCATCGAGCCGTGGACGGCGGCTGGCCATGCCGTTCAGGACGTTCTGGATAAAATCCATGTCCCGGTAGCGCTCAAGCCATTTCTCTGACCATATATAGTTGTTCAGATTGATAAAGCGCGGCGGCGATTCCGGCAAAATAGTGGTTACCTGGGTACGGGCATAGCGCACAAAGTCCGTCAGCGGGAAGTCAGGGGAGATTTCCGACCAGTGGCGCGACAGAAAATGATCCCACATAACGTCCAGCGTAATCGGCGCGACGCGGCGCGTTTCGCTACGAAACCACTCTTTGGCTTCACGCACCTGCGGTAAGTTATCGGTCATCACGTCGATACGACGATGCATGAAGATGCCTGCTACCACATCAGGCGAGTAGTGTGTTTCCGGATTACCCCGGACAAAATCGGCCAGCAGATTGCCGGAAAGCGAGCTATCGGCAAGGTGAGCGAGATGCAAATGTGCAAGAAAATTCATAGTTAAACGTTTATCCAGAGGGGTAAAGGTTGCAGGGAGAACGCCCCGGCACTAGACTACCCGCCTCTTATTTTAGTCTGAGTCAGTGTCATGCGCGTTACCGATTTCACCTTTGAACTACCCGAATCCCTGATTGCCCACTATCCGCAAGCTGAGCGCAGTAGCTGCCGCTTGCTGTCTTTGGACGGGCCGACGGGCGCGCTGACGCACGGTACTTTCACCGATTTGCTCGATAAGCTCAACCCTGGAGACTTGCTGGTCTTTAACAACACCCGCGTCATTCCTGCGCGTCTGTTTGGTCGTAAAGCCAGCGGCGGCAAGATTGAAGTGCTGGTCGAGCGTATGCTGGATGACAAACGTATTCTGGCGCATATTCGTGCCTCGAAAGCGCCGAAACCGGGTGCCGAGCTGCTGCTGGGCGACGACGAAAGTATTAAAGCGACGATGGTCGCCCGCCATGACGCGCTGTTTGAAGTTGAGTTTAACGACGAACGCAGCGTGCTGGATATCCTCAACGCCATCGGCCATATGCCGTTGCCGCCGTATATCGACCGTCCGGATGAAGACGCCGACCGCGAGCTGTACCAGACCGTGTACAGCGAAAAACCGGGTGCCGTCGCTGCGCCGACCGCGGGTCTGCATTTTGACGATCCGCTGCTGGCTAAACTGCGCGATAAAGGCATTGAAATGGCGTTCGTCACCCTGCACGTTGGCGCGGGTACTTTCCAACCGGTGCGCGTAGACACCATCGAAGACCACATTATGCATTCCGAATATGCGGAAGTGCCGCAGGATGTAGTGGACGCGGTGCTGGCGGCGAAAGCGCGCGGTAATCGCGTGATTGCGGTAGGTACCACCTCCGTGCGTTCGCTGGAAAGTGCGGCGCAGGCGGCCAAAAACGATCTCATCGAGCCGTTCTTCGGCGATACACAAATCTTTATTTATCCAGGCTATAAATATCAGGTGATTGATGCTCTGGTCACCAACTTCCACCTGCCGGAATCAACGCTGATTATGCTGGTTTCCGCATTTGCTGGTTATAAAAACACCATGCACGCCTATCATGAAGCGGTAAAAGCGGAATATCGCTTTTTTAGTTACGGGGATGCCATGTTTATCACGTACAATCCGCAGGCTATTTCTGAGCGACCGTGAGAAGGCTATCTCACTTGCCATTTTGATGGCGGGCAGTGCTCGCCATCCTCACGTACTACGTGTACGCTCCGGTGGCTGTGCGCTGGTCGCCCCCCAAACTGGCTGCGCCGATTGCGCCTTCGCCAGTGGGTTAATATATTTTTACTCCGTGGAGTGATTCCGTGGGGAAAGTTTAATCATCAGACTGTCTCTCTGATGCAGGAGAAAAAATGAAATTTGAACTGGATACCACAGACGGTCGCGCTCGCCGTGGCCGCCTGGTTTTTGATCGTGGCGTAGTAGAAACGCCTGCTTTTATGCCGGTCGGTACTTACGGCACAGTAAAAGGCATGACGCCGGAAGAAGTTGAAGCGACCGGCGCACAGATTATCCTCGGCAACACTTTCCACCTGTGGCTGCGCCCGGGTCAGGAAATCATGAAACTGCACGGCGATCTGCACGATTTCATGCAGTGGAAAGGGCCGATCCTCACCGACTCCGGCGGCTTCCAGGTGTTCAGCCTGGGCGATATCCGTAAGATAACCGAGCAGGGCGTGCATTTCCGTAACCCGATCAACGGCGATCCGATTTTCCTCGATCCCGAGAAGTCGATGGAGATTCAATACGATCTCGGTTCCGATATCGTGATGATCTTCGATGAATGTACACCGTATCCGGCCGACTGGGACTATGCTAAACGCTCAATGGAGATGTCTTTGCGTTGGGCGAAGCGCAGCCGTGACCGTTTTGATAGTCTCGGCAACAAAAATGCGCTTTTTGGCATCATTCAGGGCAGCGTTTACGAAGATTTACGTGATATCTCTGTTAAAGGTCTGGTAGATATCGGCTTTGATGGCTACGCTGTCGGCGGTTTGGCTGTCGGTGAGCCGAAGGAAGATATGCACCGCATCCTGGAGCATGTATGCCCACAGATTCCGGCAGATAAACCGCGTTACCTGATGGGCGTCGGCAAACCAGAAGATCTGGTTGAAGGCGTGCGTCGCGGTATCGATATGTTTGACTGCGTGATGCCAACGCGAAATGCCCGTAATGGTCATTTGTTTGTGACTGACGGCGTGGTAAAAATTCGTAACGCGAAACATAAAAGCGACACCAGTCCGCTCGATGCTGAGTGTGATTGCTACACCTGTCGCAATTATTCGCGCGCTTACTTGCATCATCTCGACCGTTGCAACGAAATATTGGGCGCGCGACTCAACACGATTCATAACCTTCGCTACTACCAGCGTTTGATGGCGGGTTTACGCAAGGCTATTGAAGAGGGTAAATTAGAGAGCTTCGTGACCGATTTTTACCAACGTCAGGGTAGACCAGTTCCACCTGTGAACGTTGATTAATTTTAATAATGAGGGAATTTGAATGAGCTTTTTTATTTCTGATGCGGTAGCGGCAACAGGTGCTCCGGCGCAGGGCAGCCCGATGTCTCTGATTCTGATGCTGGTGGTGTTTGGTCTGATTTTCTATTTCATGATCCTGCGCCCACAGCAAAAGCGTACCAAAGAACACAAGAACCTGATGAACTCCATTGCGAAAGGCGATGAAGTACTGACTAACGGTGGTCTGGTGGGTCGCGTGACTAAAGTAGCAGAATCTGGCTACATCGCTATCGCGCTGAACGACACCACTGAAGTGGTTATCAAACGTGATTTCGTAGCTGCCGTTCTGCCGAAAGGCACCATGAAGGCGCTGTAATTTATTGTTTTCCCAAAGGGAACTGCCGTGTTAAACCGTTATCCTTTGTGGAAGTATGTCATGCTGATCGTCGTTATTGTCGTCGGTCTGCTCTATGCGCTTCCCAACCTGTATGGTGAGGATCCGGCTGTTCAAATCACTGGCGTGCGCGGTGCCGCCGCCAGTGAGCAAACGCTGATCCAGGTCCAGAAAACGTTACAAGAAGATAAAATCACACCTAAGTCTGTGGCTCTGGAAGAGGGTGCTATTCTCGCGCGCTTCGACTCCACTGATACCCAACTGCGCGCACGTGAAGTATTAATGGGCGTACTGGGCGATCAGTACGTCGTGGCGCTTAACCTTGCTCCGGCAACCCCGCGCTGGCTGGCTGCCATTCACGCAGAACCGATGAAACTCGGTCTTGACCTGCGTGGCGGCGTTCACTTCCTGATGGAAGTGGATATGGACACCGCGCTGAGTAAGTTGCAGGAACAAAATATCGATAGCCTGCGCAGCGATCTGCGTGAAAAAGGCATTCCTTATACTACCGTTCGCAAAGAAGATAACTACGGTCTGAGCATCACTTTCCGTGATAGCAGCGCCCGTGATGAAGCTATCTCTTACCTGAGCAAACGTCACCAGGATCTGGTTATTTCCAGCCAGGGCAGCAATGCTCTGCGTGCGGTAATGACCGATGCGCGCCTGAGCGAAGCCCGTGAATACGCGGTACAGCAGAACATCAACATTCTGCGTAATCGTGTTAACCAACTGGGTGTTGCTGAGCCGGTGGTACAACGTCAGGGTGCTGACCGCATTGTGGTCGAACTGCCGGGTATTCAGGATACCGCGCGTGCGAAAGAAATTCTGGGCGCAACCGCGACGCTGGAATTCCGTCTGGTAAATACCAACGTTGACCAGTCTGCTGCGGCATCCGGGCGTGTACCGGGTGACTCGGAAGTGAAACAATCTCGTGAAGGTCAGCCGGTTGTACTGTACAAGCGCGTGATCCTGACCGGTGACCATATCACCGACTCCACTTCCAGCCAGGACGAATACAATCAGCCGCAGGTTAACATCTCGCTGGATAGCGCAGGTGGTAACATCATGTCCAACTTCACCAAGGACAACATCGGTAAGCCGATGGCGACCCTGTTCGTGGAGTACAAAGACAGCGGTAAGAAAGATGCCAACGGTCGTGCAGTACTGGTGAAGCAGGAAGAGGTGATTAACATCGCCAATATCCAGTCTCGCCTGGGTAACAGCTTCCGTATCACCGGTATCAACAACCCGAACGAAGCACGCCAGCTTTCCCTGCTGTTACGTGCCGGTGCGTTGATTGCGCCGATTCAGATTGTTGAAGAACGTACCATCGGCCCAACCCTGGGTATGCAGAACATTAAACAGGGTCTGGAAGCATGTCTGGCCGGTCTGGTGGTGTCTATCCTGTTCATGATCTTCTTCTATAAGAAGTTCGGTCTGATTGCGACCAGTGCGCTGATTGCTAACCTGGTGCTGATTGTCGGTATTATGTCGTTGCTGCCGGGTGCTACGCTGAGTATGCCGGGGATTGCGGGGATCGTCTTAACCCTTGCCGTCGCGGTCGATGCGAACGTACTGATCAACGAACGTATCAAAGAAGAGTTGAGTAACGGGCGTTCGGTGCAGCAGGCCATCAATGAAGGTTATGCGGGCGCATTTAGCTCCATCTTTGATGCGAACATTACGACGCTGATCAAGGTCATCATCCTGTACGCAGTTGGCACCGGGGCAATTAAAGGGTTCGCGATTACTACCGGTATTGGTGTGGCGACGTCGATGTTTACCGCGATTGTCGGTACACGTGCCATCGTAAACCTGTTGTATGGCGGCAAGCGCGTCAAAAAGCTGTCAATCTGAGGAGTGCGAAGTGGCACAGGAATATACTGTTGAACAATTGAACCACGGCCGTAAAGTCTGGGACTTTATGCGCTGGGACTACTGGGCTTTCGGCATTTCAGGTTTCCTGCTGATTGCGGCCATCGTGGTGATGGGCGTACGCGGGTTTAACTGGGGGCTCGATTTCACCGGTGGTACGGTTATTGAAATCACGCTGGAAAAACCGGCCGATATGGACGTGATGCGCGATGCGCTGGAGAAAGCGGGCTTCGTTGATCCGCTCCTGCAGAACTTCGGCAGCAGCCACGACATTATGGTACGTATGCCGCCAACTGAAGGTGCAGACGGCGGTCAGGTGCTGGGTAGCAAAGTGTTGAGTGTGATTAACGAATCCACCAACCAAAACGCCGCGGTGAAGCGAATTGAATTCGTGGGTCCGAGCGTGGGTGCAGACCTGGCGCAAACCGGTGCGATGGCGCTGATGGCGGCGTTGATCTCCATCCTGGTGTACGTTGGTTTCCGCTTTGAGTGGCGACTGGCGGCAGGGGTAGTTATCGCGCTGGCGCACGACGTGATTATCACACTTGGGATCCTGTCGTTGTTCCATATCGAGATTGACCTGACTATCGTCGCATCACTGATGTCGGTAATCGGTTACTCGCTGAACGACAGTATCGTTGTATCTGACCGTATTCGTGAAAACTTCCGCAAAATTCGTCGCGGTACGCCTTACGAAATCTTTAACGTGTCACTGACTCAAACGCTGCACCGTACGTTGATTACGTCCGGTACAACGTTGATGGTTATTCTGATGCTGTTCCTGTTCGGTGGTCCGGTACTGGAAGGATTCTCGCTGACGATGCTGATCGGTGTTTCTATCGGTACTGCGTCTTCTATCTACGTGGCATCGGCGCTGGCGCTGAAGCTGGGTATGAAGCGTGAGCACATGCTGCAGCAGAAGGTCGAGAAAGAAGGGGCGGATCAACCGTCGATTCTGCCTTAACCCATCCTGGAGTGAAGATACTGGAATCCCGATCGCAAGGTCGGGATTTTTTTTGCCTGTGAATTAGCGACAGGTAATTATCTTTTCCTGTCGCCACACTACTGACAGTATGCTGTCAGTAGCCCTGCCTTATAGTCCTCCTGAGATTACCCACACAGGCAGGAGGAAGTATGAGCAACGTAATTAATTGGTTTGAAATCCCCGTGGCACAAATGGACCGCGCCATCGCTTTTTATGAGCCAGTAATGCAGATTTCTTTGCGCCGGGAGAACATGGACTGCGCTGAGCTCGCCGTATTTCCGCATCAGGATCCCGCTCCCGGCGGGGCGCTGGCTAAATTTGACGGTATTACGCCTTCAACGCAGGGCGCTATTATTTATCTGCATACGGACGATTTGGCTGCAACGCTTGAACGCGTCGCCACTGCTGGCGGTCAGTGCGTGTTTGGCCCACTAGAACTGGGTCAGGACATTGGTACGATTGCGCTATTTACTGACAGCGAAGGCAATCGTGTTGGTTTACATCAACCCGCGTAATATTTTCAGCACTGAGGATTAAAATGAGCAGACGCGCCGACCGCTTGTTTCAGATTGTGCAAATCCTGCGTGGCAGGCGAGTGACAACGGCGGCGCTGCTGGCAGAGCGTCTTGAGGTTTCTGAACGGACGATTTATCGCGATATCCGCGATCTCTCTTTATCCGGTGTGCCTATTGAAGGCGAAGTGGGCAGCGGATACCGCTTAATGGCCGGGTTTGATCTACCGCCGTTGATGTTAACGCATCACGAATCAGAAGCATTGATGGTAGCGATTCGATTGCTGAAAACATGGGGTGGGGATTCACTCTCACAGGCGTTGGAATCCGCGCAGGAAAAAGTGTTGGCGATATTGCCGCCAGAGAGTCGGCGCAGAGCCGAGCAAACGCGGATTTTCGCGCCAGATTTTGGTAATCAGCCGCATTCACGTAGTGCCTTCGATCTCATACATCGCGCGGTTTCAGCCCAGCAGGTGCTGGCGCTGCATTATCGCGATGAGTCCGGGAACCTCTCCTGGCGCGACGTTCAGCCGCTGGGATTATTTTTCTGGGGCGAGCACTGGCTGCTGGTTGGCTGGTGCGAGAAGCGTGACGATTATCGTTGCTTTCGCGTTGATCGATGTCTGAAGATTACGCCACTCGAAAGGCATTTTCGCGAATCGGCAGATCGCTCGCTAAGTGACTTTTTGCGTAAAGTACGCTGTGAAGACCAGCCATAAAAAAGCCAGCGGTTAAGCTGGCTTATCTGCGAGACATTGTCTGGATTAGAAGTTGTAACCTACGACCAGGTAACCACCCCAACCGGTAGATTTCGCGCTGAAGTCGCCTTCGCCCCAGTTCAGGGTATCTCCACCTTTCCACTGACCGCCGTTATGGAAGTAACGCGCTACGACGGAGTAGTGCCAGTGATCGTAGTTCAGCGCCAGGACGTGGCTGGACGCGATAGAGTTGCTGGTGCGGTTCGGATCATCACCCAAATCTGAGCCCCAGTCGAAGTTGGTGAAGCCGATGTAGGTCAACTGGCCGCCCCAAACCTGGGTGATCGGCACAAAGTATTTAACTTTGAAACGGTAGCCATCCCACTCGTTTTCGTTGGATGCGCCATAGTTCTGCCACTGGTATTTAGCATACACGTTCAGGGACAGACCCATCGGCAGACCGGTATCGATATCGGTACCCAGACCCATGTACCAGGTGCTCTGGCGGCTGGCTTTGTTATCACCCATATCGTAGATGTAGTTGTTGGCGAAATACCATTCTTTGAACGGACCAAAGCTCAGGTCAGCACCGGTCAGTTTGTCGATGGAGAAACGCGGTTCGATTTCCATAAACAGCGGGGAACCGTCAGACCAGATACCTTTATCGTTGCCGTTACCCCAGTCGAAGGTTTTCGGAATATCGATGTAGCCATAGAAGTCAAACCAGTCTTTTTTGGCAAACGCTTCGTATTCAAGATACACGTCGTTGTTCAGTTTCGGGGAGAAACGGGTGTGATAGCTACCCACCACGTTAACGCTCTGGTGCCACCAGTCGGACAGATATTGCAGTTTGTCATTTTCTGCTGCGTTGGCAGTAAAAGACGAGGAGAGCGCCAGCACTGCACCGGCTGCAAGTAATGTTTTTTTCATATGTATGCCACTGTTTGAAATCCCTTTCGGGAGTGAAAAATGCGCAATTTGCGTTTCTAAATATTTCGTAATTCTTCGGAGCCTATTATAAAAATCATTGTTCACAAAAATATGTCTTGTTTCACAGTTCTATCATTTACGTAATCGATTGCGTTCACGTTTGCGTACTTTAGGCGGCGAATTGTACTGGCTCCCATGAATGTTGCCAAGTTTTACCAGAAATATCGGTTATGTCAGGGGAGTAACAAAAAGAAGCAGAGTGATGTTGCGGAACGCACAAAACGTTCCGCAAAAAAGTTTATTGGCTAACAGGCTGGACGTCGTGGATGCGCACAAATCCTAACTGATCTGGAGTGAGGCCATTTATCTGTAACGGAATGTCTACGTCGCTGGGAGCAAGAATACTCGCCGGAGCGTTGACCAACTGGTTATGAACGTTCACTTCCTGATAGTTGTCCGTGGTGCCCTGAATTTGCCCGTACTCGACGGTGGCGCTAAAGGCGGGTAAAGGCGTGTTGGATTCACCCTGAATTCGTAGAGTCAGGCGAGTACCATCAGCGTTCGGCGCAATGTTCACCAGCGACATGCGTAAGGTGCCAATCTGGCTGTCCAGTCGTGCCGGGGTTTTGGAGCCGGGCAGCAGATAGGCGCCGCTGGTTGATTTTGCATTCAACATATTTTGTTGCGTAATTTTTACCGTTTCCTGATTAAGCTGCGTCATCTCTTTATTCAACGTGCTAACGCTTTGATGCATCTGGCGTACTTCGCTTTGCTGTGCGCAGGCACTAAGACTAAAGAGACTTCCCACCAGGAGAATTCTTAGGTAACGTCTTGTCATTGTGATTACTTCCTTCATTGTCGCGATAGCATAATGGTAGTGTGCACTGAGCACGAAGGCATCGATCCTTTGTCTCAAAAGCGCAGCGCCTTTGTTGTCACGGCAGTTCAGGGTAAAATAGATTCTGTTAACCACTGAGGTACAGGACGCCGTATGCATTGCCCATTCTGTTTCGCCGTAGACACTAAGGTAATTGACTCTCGTCTTGTAGGCGAGGGCTCCTCGGTACGCCGCCGTCGGCAGTGTCTGGTTTGTAACGAACGTTTCACCACTTTTGAAGTGGCTGAACTTGTCATGCCGCGCGTTGTGAAAAGCAACGATGTGCGTGAACCCTTTAATGAAGAAAAGCTGCGCAGCGGCATGCTCAGAGCGCTTGAGAAACGGCCTGTCAGCGCAGATGACGTCGAAATGGCGTTAAACCATATCAAATCACAGCTGCGTGCGACGGGCGAGCGTGAGGTGCCGAGCAAGATGATTGGCAACCTGGTGATGGAGCAGTTGAAAAAGCTCGATAAAGTCGCCTACATCCGCTTTGCCTCTGTCTACCGGAGTTTCGAAGACATCAAAGAATTTGGCGAAGAGATTGCTCGCCTACAGGACTAAGCCATGCAGGATGAATTGTACATGGCGCGCGCGCTAAAGCTTGCTGCGCGCGGACGTTTTACCACTCACCCCAACCCCAACGTGGGCTGCGTGATTGTGAAAGATGGGGAGATCGTCGGTGAAGGATATCATCACCGAGCGGGCGAACCGCATGCCGAAGTTCATGCTCTGCGGATGGCCGGAGAAAAAGCGCAGGGGGCAACTGCCTACGTGACGCTTGAACCCTGTAGTCATCATGGTCGCACGCCGCCGTGTTGCGATGCGCTGATTGCGGCGGGGGTGTCGCGTGTGGTTGCGGCGATGCAGGATCCCAATCCGCAGGTCGCAGGACGTGGGCTCTACTGTTTGCAGCAGGCGGGTATCGACGTCAGCCACGGGCTGATGATGAGCGAAGTTGAGCAACTGAATAAAGGCTTCCTCAAGCGCATGCGTACGGGATTCCCGTATCTTCAGCTTAAGCTTGGCGCGTCGCTTGATGGCCGTACAGCGATGGCCAGCGGTGAAAGCCAGTGGATTACCTCGCCACAGGCGCGCCGCGATGTGCAACGCTTGCGCGCGCAAAGCCATGCCATTTTAACCAGCAGTGCTACGGTGCTGGCAGACGACCCTCAGCTTACCGTGCGTTGGTCGGAGCTTGGGGAGTCAACTCAGGCGAGTTACCCGCAGGAAGAGCTGCGTCAGCCAATCCGTATTGTTCTTGATAGCCAGAATCAGGTCACACCGGCGCACCGAATTGTGCAACAGCCTGGAGAAACCTGGATTGTCCGGACTGAAGACGACCCTCGTAGCTGGCCGGAAACGGTGCGCAGCCTGAAGGTGCCGGAACATAACGGGCATCTGGATCTGGTGGTGCTAATGATGCAACTGGGCAAACAGCAAATTAACAGCATTTGGGTTGAAGCAGGCCCAACGCTCGCCGGGGCATTATTACAGGCCGGTTTGGTCGATGAGCTAATCGTGTATGTTGCGCCTAAACTGTTAGGCAGCGAAGCGAGAGGATTATGTGTGCTTCCAGGCCTTGAGAAACTGGCTGACGCACCCCATTTCAAATTCAATGAGATACGCCAGGTGGGCCCGGACGTTTGCCTGCATTTAACGACTGCGTGAGGCTTTCTGATTTAGAGGAAGCAGCGCACAGAATATTATGATAAAATCCGCCCCCCTTACGGGGCCATAAATCGAACCCGAAGGAAGAATATGAACATTATTGAAGCTAACGTTGCTACCCCGGACGCTCGCGTCGCCATCACCATTGCGCGTTTCAACAACTTTATCAATGACAGCCTGCTGGAAGGTGCTATCGACGCCCTGAAACGTATTGGCCAGGTTAAAGATGAAAACATTACCGTTGTTTGGGTTCCAGGTGCATATGAGCTGCCACTGGCGGCTGACGCACTGGCAAAAACCGGTAAATACGACGCGGTGATTGCGCTCGGTACGGTGATCCGTGGCGGTACCGCGCACTTCGAATATGTGGCTGGCGGTGCAAGCAATGGCCTGGCGCATGTCGCTCAGGACAGTGGCATTCCGGTAGCCTTCGGTGTTCTGACCACCGAAAGTATTGAACAAGCCATCGAACGTGCTGGCACTAAAGCCGGTAACAAAGGCGCAGAAGCTGCACTGACTGCGCTTGAAATGATTAATGTATTGAAAGCCATCAAGGCCTGATTTTTGTAAGGGGAAATCCGTGAAACCTGCTGCTCGTCGCCGCGCCCGTGAGTGTGCCGTCCAGGCGCTCTACTCCTGGCAGTTGTCCCAGAACGACATCGCTGATGTTGAATACCAGTTCCTGGCGGAACAGGACGTTAAAGATGTCGACGTTCTGTATTTCCGTGAACTGCTGTCCGGGGTGGCGACTAACAGCGCGTACCTGGATGGATTAATGAAGCCTTACCTGTCTCGTCTGTTGGAAGAGCTGGGTCAGGTAGAAAAAGCCGTACTGCGTATTGCGCTGTTTGAATTGTCTAAACGTAGTGATGTGCCGTACAAAGTGGCCATCAACGAAGCGATTGAACTGGCAAAAACCTTCGGCGCTGAAGATAGCCACAAATTCGTGAACGGCGTACTGGATAAAGCAGCACCTGTGATTCGCCCCAACAAAAAGTAATCCCGAGGCCGGCTGGATGGTGGAACCTGTTTCCGCTGTCCCCGGCTTTTTCTTTTTTTTCTGCTGAGGCATAACGTATGGCATGTGGCGAGTTTTCCCTGATTGCCCGTTATTTTGACCGCGTAAGAACTTCTCGTCTTGATGTCGAAACCGGTATTGGTGACGACTGCGCACTTCTGAACATCCCTGAAAAACAAACGCTGGCGATCAGTACCGATACGCTGGTGGCAGGCAACCACTTTCTCCCCGACATTGATCCGACCGATCTCTCCTGGAAAGCACTGGCGGTGAATTTAAGCGATCTGGCGGCGATGGGGGCGGATCCTGCGTGGCTGACGCTGGCGCTCACGTTACCTGACGTCGATGAAGCCTGGCTGGAAGCCTTCAGCGATGGCCTGTTTGAACTCCTCAATTACTATGATATGCAGCTGATTGGCGGTGACACCACGCGTGGGCCGCTGTCGATGACGCTGGGTATTCATGGCTACGTCCCCGTTGGGCGGGCCTTAAAACGCTCTGGCGCGAAACCGGGTGACTGGATTTATGTTACCGGCACGCCGGGCGACAGTGCGGCCGGGCTGGCGATTTTGCAGAACCGATTGCAGGTTGCAGATGCAACAGACGCGGACTATCTTCTGCAACGCCATCTGCGTCCCACGCCGCGTATTTTGCAGGGACAAGCCCTGCGCGATCTGGCCAGTGCGGCTATCGATCTCTCCGATGGCCTGATTTCCGATTTGGGACACATCGTTAATGCCAGCGGCTGTGGCGCACGGGTTAACGTTGATGTGCTGCCATACTCCACTGCATTGTCACAGCACGTTGAGCCGGAACAGGCCCTGCGCTGGGCGCTCTCGGGAGGTGAAGATTATGAGTTATGCTTTACCGTACCGGAAATTAATCGTGGTGCGCTGGAAGTGGCGCTGGGAAATCTCGGCGCAGCGTTTACCTGTATTGGGCAGATGAGCGCGGACGTGGAAGGCATTCACTTTACGCGCGATGGAAAACCCGTCACGTTTGACTGGAAAGGATATGACCATTTTGCCGCGCCTTAAAAAAGATGTCGCCAAAAGCCGCCTGAGTATGCGCAATCCGTGGCACCTGTTAGCCACCGGTTTTGGCAGCGGGCTGAGCCCAATTGTTCCAGGCACGATGGGATCGCTGGCGGCAATCCCTTTTTGGTATTTAATGACCTTCCTGCCGTGGCAGCTGTATTCGCTGGTGGTGATGTTATCTATCTGTATCGGCGTTTATCTGTGCCATCAAACGGCGAAAGATATGGGCGTGCACGATCACGGTAGCATTGTCTGGGACGAGTTTGTCGGGATGTGGATTACCCTGATGGCGCTGCCGACCAACGACTGGCAGTGGGTTGCCGCCGGATTTGTGATTTTCCGTATTCTGGATATGTGGAAGCCGTGGCCGATTCGTTGGTTCGATCGCAACGTGCATGGCGGGACGGGGATCATGATCGACGATATTGTGGCCGGAATACTCTCTGCCGGTATTTTGTATTTTATCGGTCATCACTGGCCGGTAGGTATCATTTAACCCTTTTCAGGGACTATTGTAGGCCCGATAAGTGCCGCGACATCGGGCGATCAGTGCCGGATGCGCTATGCTTATCCGGCCTACAATCTACAACCTCGCTTATTTAAATCCCACCACCGGATGTTGTTTGTACGGTGTTTCGAGTTCGGCAATCTGCTCCGGCTTCAACGTTAAATCCACCGCGTTGAGCAACTCATCCAGCTGTTCCTCACGCGAAGAGCCAATAATTGGCGCTGCCACGCCGGGTTTGCTCAGCAGCCAGGCCAGCGCAACCTGTGCCCGTGTTACACCCAGCTCTTCACTGACACCGGTCAGTCGTGCGGCGATTTGCGCGTCGTTTTCATCGCTCTCGTTGTACAAATTTTTACCGACTTCATCGGAAACCAGACGTGCGGTCGTTTCTCCCCAGGGACGCGTCAGGCGACCGCGCGCCAGCGGGCTCCATGGGATAACGGCCACGCCTTCCTGATAGCAAAGCGGCAGCATTTCGCGTTCTTCTTCGCGGTAGATTAGGTTGTAGTGATCCTGCATGCTGACGAACTGCGCCCAGCCGTGTTGCTTCTGTAAGGCCAGAGCCTGAGCAAACTGTGAAGCGTGCATGGATGAGGCGCCAATATAGCGAGCTTTACCGGCTTTCACGACGTCGTTTAGAGCCTCCAGCGTTTCTTCGATTGGCGTGTTGTAATCCCAGCGGTGAATTTGCAGGATGTCCACATAGTCCATACCCAGGCGTCTGAGGCTATCGTCGATTGAGCGCAGGATTTGTGCGCGGGATAAACCTTCCGCTAAATCATCCACCTGGTGAAAAACCTTGGTAGCGACCACGACATCTTCGCGGCGGGCGAAATCACGCAGTGCGCGGCCGACAATCTCTTCGCTGCTGCCAGCGGAGTAGCTGTTGGCGGTATCGAAAAAGTTAATGCCGCCCTCAAGGGCGTGTTTGATTATTGGGCGGCTGCTTTCTTCAGGTAGCGTCCAGGCGTGATTGCCGCGATTGGGTTCGCCAAATGTCATGCAACCCAGGCAAAGGCGGGAGACCCGTAGGTCGGTTTTTCCTAAGATGTTGTATTTCATCAATCCACTCCTGCTTAGCTCGTGATGAATTAAGCATAGCAGGAGCGGGGAGGGGATTATGCCAGCCAGGCCTTGATTTTGGTCTCAATTCCGGCGGCATTCAAACCCAGATCGGCACGGGCTTCATCCTGAGTTCCCTGCGGGATGAAGAAGTCTGGTAGGCCAATGTTCAGCACCGGGACGGGCTTACGATGGGCCATCAGCACTTCGTTTACGCCGCTGCCAGCACCACCCATAATGGCGTTCTCTTCAATGGTAACCAGCACCTCGTGTTGGGCAGCCATTTCAAGGATCAACGTTTCATCCAGTGGTTTTACAAAGCGCATATCGACCAGCGTGGCGTTCAGCGACTCTGCGACCTGAGCGGCTTCCGGCATCAGGGTGCCAAAGTTGAGAATTGCCACTTTTTCCCCGTGACGTTTCACGATGCCTTTACCAATTGGCAGTTGTTCCAGCGGGGTCAGCTCAACGCCTACCGCGTTGCCGCGTGGGTAGCGCACGACCGTTGGACCGTCGTTGTAGTGATAGCCGGTGAACAGCATCTGGCGGCATTCGTTTTCATCACTCGGGGTCATGATGACCATTTCCGGGATGCAGCGCAGGAAGGAGAGATCGAACGCCCCCTGATGGGTTTGTCCATCTGCGCCAACAATCCCTGCCCGGTCAACGGCGAAAAGGACCGGCAGTTTCTGGATGGCTACATCGTGCAGCACCTGATCGTAGGCGCGTTGCAGGAAGGTTGAGTAAATGGCTACCACCGGCTTGTAGCCGCCAATCGCCAGACCGGCAGCAAATGTCACCGCGTGCTGCTCGGCAATCGCCACATCGAAATAGCGATCCGGGAACTTACGTGAAAACTCCACCATTCCGGAACCTTCGCGCATCGCCGGGGTGATTGCCATCAGCTTATTGTCTTTCGCTGCGGTCTCGCACAGCCAGTCACCGAAAATTTTTGAATAGCTCGGCAGGCCGCCACTGCTTTTCGGCAGGCATCCGCTGGACGGATCGAATTTGGGTACCGCGTGGAAGGTTATCGGATCTTTTTCCGCAGGCTCGTAGCCACGACCCTTTTTGGTCATGATGTGCAGGAACTGCGGGCCTTTCAGATCGCGCATGTTTTTGAGCGTAGTAATAAGCCCCAGCACGTCGTGACCGTCCACCGGACCGATATAGTTAAAGCCCAGTTCTTCAAACAGAGTCCCCGGCACAACCATACCTTTAATGTGTTCTTCAGTACGTTTGAGCAGTTCTTTAATCGGCGGCACGCCGGAGAAGACTTTCTTCCCGCCTTCGCGCAGCGAGGAGTAGAGTTTGCCAGAGAGCAGCTGTGCCAGATGATTGTTCAGCGCGCCAACGTTCTCTGAAATCGACATTTCGTTGTCGTTGAGGATAACCAGCATGTCGGGCCTAATATCGCCCGCGTGGTTCATCGCTTCAAACGCCATCCCTGCGGTGATGGCACCATCACCAATCACACACACGGTACGGCGCTCTTTACCTTCTTTCTCGGCGGCAACGGCAATACCGATACCTGCGCTGATGGAGGTAGAAGAGTGCCCAACGCTCAGTACGTCATACTCGCTTTCACCGCGCCATGGGAACGGATGCAGGCCGCCTTTCTGACGAATGGTGCCGATTTTATCGCGGCGACCGGTCAGAATTTTGTGCGGATAAGCCTGATGTCCCACATCCCAGATTAACTGGTCAAACGGGGTGTTGTAGACATAGTGCAGCGCGACGGTGAGTTCCACCGTGCCCAGACCAGAGGCGAAGTGCCCGCTGGAACGGCTTACGCTGTCGAGCAAATAGCGGCGCAGTTCGTCGCAAAGCTTTGGCAGGCTCTCTTTTGGCAGCAGACGTAACTCCTGGGTGGAGTCGACCAGCGCCAGGGTCGGGTATTTGGCTATATCAAAACTCATCGCAAGCTCATGGGATATGTTGGTTTATTTATCACGCTGGATTATGTAGTCCGCTAGCGCTTCCAGTGCCGAGGTATCGAGTGACTGTGCGGCCAGCAGACTTAGCGACTGGCGGGCGTCCTCGATTAAATCCCGGGCTTTATTCTGGGCTTGCTCAAGACCCAGAAGTGCAGGATAGGTACTTTTGCCAAGCTGCTGGTCAGCACCCTGACGTTTACCCAATGTTGCAGTATCGCCTACCACATCCAGGATGTCATCCTGAACCTGGAAAGCCAGACCGATGCTTTCTGCATATTTGTCGAGTATTGGCAGGCATTCTCGCCCTTTATCGCCAGCACTTAACGCCCCCAAACGCACGGCGGCGCGAATCAATGCTCCGGTTTTATGGCGATGAATCCGCTCCAGCGCATCCAGCTCAACCTGATGACCTTCAGCTTCCAGATCCAGCGCCTGACCGCCGCACATACCGGCGATGCCGCTGGCCTGAGCCAGTTCAGAGATCATCGCGATGCGGTCACGGTCAGTGACTTCCGGCATTGGGGCGTCGCTGATAATGGAGAATGCCAGCGTTTGTAGCGCATCTCCGGCCAGGATCGCATTTGCCTCGCCAAATTTTACGTGGCAAGTCGGCAGACCGCGTCGCAGGTCATCGTCATCCATCGCGGGCAAATCATCGTGCATCAGCGAATAGGCATGAATGCATTCGACGGCGGCAGCGGGAGCATCAAGCGTACTCAGGCTGACACCAAACATCTGACCGGTCGCATACACCAGGAACGGGCGCAGGCGTTTACCGCCTAATAATGCGCCATATTGCATGGTTTCTACCACGGGAGTGTTCTGAAAGGGCAGTGGCGCGATAAAACGGCTCAGTGCCTGGTTGGCCTGCTCAACGCAAGCCTGTAGCTGCTGCGTAAAATCCATTTACTCATTATCCGGTGTAAAAGGCGTAAGGGCCGCGTCTTCAGTATCTGACAGCAGGATTTGTACGCGCTGTTCAGCCTGTTGCAATTTGACCTGTCCCTGACGCGCCAACTGTACGCCACGTTCGAATTCGTTCAACGCTTCTTCTAACGGCAGGTCGCCGCCTTCCAGACGGGTAACAATTTGTTCCAGCTCGCTCAGCGCGGTTTCAAAACTGGCGGGCGCTTCATTTTTCTTCGGCATAATGAATGTCTGACTCTCTGTATTGGCAGCACAAGACTATGGTAACGGACTCGCACTGATAAGCAAATAACGCGCAATGTGCACAGTAGCCGCGTGATGGTGATATACTTGCGCGCCTGGATGCAGTCGCGGGTATGGGCTGCTGTATTTTTTTCCATTACAAGTCATTCAGACTTGCCTAAGAACCATTGCCGCCATGAAGTTTATCATTAAATTGTTCCCAGAAATCACCATCAAAAGCCAATCTGTGCGTTTGCGCTTTATAAAAATTCTGACAGGGAACATTCGTAACGTTTTAAAGCACTATGATGAAGACCTTGCCGTTGTCCGTCACTGGGATCACGTTGAGGTTCGCGCTAAAGATGAAAGCCAGCGCCTGGATATTCGCGACGCGCTGACCCGTATTCCGGGTATCCACCACATTCTCGAAGTAGAAGACGTGCCGTTTACTGATATGCACGATATTTTCGAGAAGGCACTGGTGCAGTATCGCGATCAACTGGAAGGTAAAACCTTCTGTGTTCGCGTGAAGCGTCGCGGGAAGCATGAGTTTAGCTCCATTGAGGTGGAACGTTATGTTGGCGGTGGACTGAACCAACATATTGAATCTGCACGCGTGAAGCTGACGAAGCCGGATGTTACGGTAAATCTTGAAATCGAAAACGACCGTCTGCTGCTGGTTAAAGGCCGCTATGAAGGTATTGGCGGTTTCCCGATTGGTACGCAGGAAGACGTACTGTCGCTGATTTCCGGCGGTTTCGACTCCGGTGTGTCCAGTTATATGCTGATGCGTCGCGGCTGCCGTGTACACTATTGCTTCTTTAACCTTGGCGGCGCAGCGCATGAAATCGGCGTTCGCCAGGTGGCGCATTACCTGTGGAATCGCTTCGGTAGTTCGCATCGCGTGCGTTTTGTTGCTATCAACTTTGAACCGGTGGTCGGTGAGATCCTGGAGAAAGTTGATGACGGCCAGATGGGCGTGGTTCTCAAACGTATGATGGTTCGCGCGGCGTCGAAAGTCGCTGAGCGCTACGGCGTACAGGCGCTGGTAACCGGTGAAGCACTGGGCCAGGTGTCCAGCCAGACGCTGACCAACCTGCGTCTGATCGATAACGTTTCTGACACCCTGATCCTGCGCCCGCTTATCTCCCATGATAAAGAGCACATCATCAATCTGGCGCGTGAAATTGGCACCGAAGACTTTGCCCGTACCATGCCGGAATACTGCGGTGTAATTTCAAAAAGCCCGACGGTGAAAGCGATCAAAGCGAAGATTGAGGCCGAAGAAGAAAACTTCGATTTCTCTATCCTCGATAAAGTGGTTGAAGAAGCGAACAATATCGATATTCGCGATATCGCCCAGCAGACGCAACAGACCGTGGTAGAAGTGGAAACCGTGAGCGGTTTCGGCCCGAATGACGTAATCCTTGATATCCGTTCTGTGGATGAACAGGATGATAAACCGCTGAAGATTGAAGGTGTGGACGTCGTTTCTCTGCCATTCTACAAGCTGAGCACTAAATTCGGCGATCTGGACCAGAGTAAAACCTGGCTGCTGTGGTGTGAACGCGGGGTGATGAGCCGTCTGCAGGCGCTTTATCTGCGCGAGCAGGGCTTTGAGAACGTGAAGGTGTATCGCCCGTAATTGAGTAAACACCGTGTTGTAGGCCGGATAAGGCGGTTACGCCTCCATCCGGCAATATAACGATATTATTCAAAACGAACGGGAAGCGTCTTCCCGTTCGACTCCCAGACCCCCTGATAGACACCGTCTTTTAATTCCAGCGTTATCTTCTCTTGCGTTTTTTCAGCCGCAGATGTCTTCAGTTCATAATGTTGATTGTCGGCTGTGTCGCATTTGCCGGTCAATTCAATCGGTGCGCCAAATTTTTGGTAAAAGTAAGCCCCTTCAAAAAAATCACCGTATTTGCAGTCCACCTTCAACACAATATGCATGCTTTTTCCCAGCGTGCCGTACATGACTTTGCCGTCAATGCCGGGCGCTGGCGAAACTGGTGTTGTACTCTTTGCTGTAGTCAGATATTGGCCGTACGGTGTGAGTCGATTTTGCAGTTCCGCGGTTGGGATTTTCGTTGTGAAATCACCCAACTCGTCGAGCGCACGGCTGGCGTGGTTGCTACAGCGTCCGTTCAGGAAAGCCAGATGGTCTTTTTGCAGGGAGAATTTGTCGATGTAGTACAAACCGTCGGTGTAGGTTGCGCACGATGCGTAGAATTCGGCATAGTTAAAATCTTCACCTTTCTCTTCTTTTATTTGTTCTGGTGTTTGCGAATTATGCGCCGTAACAAAGGTATCGATTTGGCCGCGGATATCTTTTCTGATGCGGGTGTTTAATTCGGCGATTGTAGCCCGGGAAAAGAGATCGTTAAGGGTAATTGCCGCACCGCTGGCTAAAACGAAGCTGATCGGCACATTGTACGACTCGCAATACGCCCCGCAACCTTCGATAAACATATTCATGGTCAGGATTTTTGCGTCGCGATACTCAACCGTGTAGTCAAGGTTTGCGGTGGGATTCATGGCTGATTTCGCAAACTGATTTACTGTGGCCTGTGGAGTATTGCCCGGTAGCTGATTGATAAAGCTTGCGAAAATATAATCGTTAATGCGTTTTGCAACTTTGGGGTTATCCGTCGAGGAAAACCATGGCAAGCGATACTGCATTTCAGTGCTTTCGGGATAGCGATATTCAATACTCTTTATTTCGAGTTGTGTCGCTGTGGCATAACCGGAAAGGAGCAGTAAAGCCACTCCACTCAGATATCCTTTCATTATGATTCCTTATAAGGGAGTGGCTCGAAGATTTACTCGTAATAGTTATAGATTCCCGCGGCCATCACCAGTTGTGACGCCACCTCGTGAGCTTTTTCGCGACTCACCAGAAGATCAATGATTTTCAAACCGAAATCAATGGAAGTCCCCGGTCCCTGGCTGGTTAACAGGTTGACGCGAGGATCCCATACGACGCGCTTGTCCTGCCACTGGTCAGCGGGAATTTGGTCTTTCAGCGCCGGAAAACCGGTCATGTTACCGATGGGGAAAATATCGTGTGGGACGAGTACGGTGGCGGCCGCGGCGCAAATTGCCGCGACAATGCGCCCGGAGCGATGAAACTGTTTCACGGTTTCGATTAGCAGCGGGCTGTCGCGAAAACACTCGGCGCCTTTAATACCGCCCGGTAGCACGATAATGTCGAAATCGCCGTCAGCAACTTCGACTAATGGCGCATCCGCCAGCAGCTTCACTCCGCGTGAGCACACGATCGTCAGGTCGCCATCGCTGGCGACGCTAGCGGTCGTGACCTTAATTCCGCCGCGCACCAGCAGATCGATAGTGGTGACCGCTTCGGTCTCTTCACTACCAGGGGCGAGACATACCAGTGCTTGAGCGCTCATACTCACTTTCCTTTCTCTTTACCATTTCAAACAGTTGGGCGTTTTCCGGGACGGCGATGCCGTGCGCGCGGGCGCGTTTTAACAAATATCCGGTAATGTAGTCGATCTCTGTATGACGCAGGGCACGAATGTCTTGCAGCATTGATGAGATATTTTCCGCCGTACTGTCAATCACTTGCTCGACATAATAGCGTAAATCATCCACAGATGTGTGGTGGCCTTCGCGTTCAATGACCGCGGCCACTTCCTCGCAGATGAGTGCTATTTTTTCAGGATGATGGCGTAACTCGCCGTTTGGGCAATCCCATAATGCGGTCAGCGGGTTAATGACGCAGTTGACGGCCAGCTTTCGCCACAGCTCGGCGCGAATAGTGTCGTGCCAGGCGACGTCCGGTAGCACCTCTTGCAGGACTTCAGCCAGATAACTGAAATCACCGTCTTGTTCACGCGCAGGACCAATGCGCGTTGTTCCCTGAGCGACATGAATGATGACGTTGCCGTCACGGCGTGCTGCGTGGGTGGTGGTACCTATCAGCAGAGGTTGCTTAATGTTATGCAGCTCTTCAATTGTCCCCATGCCGTTGTGAATCAGCAGAATGGGAGTGGTTTCAGGCAGAATTGCGGCCAGGCCTTTTACCGCATCAGAAACCTGCCAGGCTTTAAGGGTGACCAGTAGCAGGTCGCTTTTTGCCAAAAAGTCGGGGTCGTTTGCCGTCAGGGATTCATTAAAAACTGACCCATCCGTGTCGATCAGGTTTACGCTGCAATAGGGTTGCGGTACGCGTAGCCACCCTTGCACCTCATGTCCATGTTTGCATAGCGCGGTAAGCCAAAGCTGTCCTAGCGCTCCACATCCCAGTACGGTAATTTTCATTCTTCCTCCTCACCTGCAACAGCACCAGGTGTTAATCCATATCGGCCGTACCCCATTATTGTTCGCAGGTATCAGTACCACGTACAATTAAAGGATACAGCCTAGTATAGCGCTGTCTGTTGGGTAACTTTGCAGGTATTATGCTTCGCATCAAAAATGAAGGGAGAGGAAAAGATGCCATCTTTCGATATTGTCTCTGAAGTTGATCTTCAGGAAGCCCGTAACGCGGTAGATAACGCCAGCCGCGAAGTGGAGTCACGCTTTGATTTTCGTGGCGTTGAAGCGACTTTTGAGCTGAATGAGTCAAATAAGACGATTAAGGTGCTGAGCGAATCTGATTTTCAGGTCAATCAGTTGCTGGATATTCTGCGTGCCAAGCTGCTCAAACGCGGTATTGAAGGCACGTCGCTGGACGTACCAGAAACCTTCGTGCACAGCGGTAAAACCTGGTTTGTTGAAGCTAAGCTGAAACAAGGCATTGAAAGTGCAGTGCAAAAGAAGATCGTTAAGCTGATCAAAGACAGCAAACTGAAGGTGCAGGCGCAGATTCAGGGCGAAGAAATCCGTGTAACCGGCAAGGCGCGTGACGACCTGCAATCCGTTATGGCGCTGGTTCGCGGCGGCGACCTCGGTCAACCGTTCCAGTTCAAGAACTTCCGCGATTAAGTCGTTATGTCAGATGGCGTAAGCCGCCATCTGACAAATCTCATCTTTACGCCTGGCTGATGGCCTGCTCAACCTCAAATCGATTGGTGACTTTGCTGTCGATTTTCACGTAGGCCGAATGCTCTTTCGCGACAATTAACACTTCGCTTATTCCTTCTTTAGCCAGCAGACGCTGCTTCAGGGTGTCATCCGCAGCAATTTCAGGTGGGATTTCCACCCGCAGGCTGCTGACATACGGCGGCTCTTTCATTGTACTTGCCACCAATAACCACACTGCCGCCAGAAGCGCACCGGCCAGGAATACGGCCTGACCATCAAACATTTCAACCACCCAACCGCCGAGCGAACCGCCAATCGCCACGCCAAGAAACTGGCTGGTGGAGTAAACGCCCATTGCCGTGCCTTTATAGCCAGCCGGAGACTCTTTACTGATAAGCGAGGGGAGGAGGGCTTCCATCAGGTTGAAGGCGAGGAAGAATATCTGCACGCCCGCAATCAACCCCCAGAAACGCACGTTAGCGCTCCACAATACAATCTCTGCAATAAGAATCAGTAACACGCAGGCGAGGAACACGCGTTTCATGCGGCGCTTCACTTCGGCGTAAATGATGAACGGCACCACGGAAACAAAGGACAGCAGCATCGTCACCAGATAAATTTTCCAGTGCTCTGCGGCGGGGAAGCCTGCTTTCGCCAGTTGGCCTGGTAAGGCGACGAAGGTGGACATCAGTAAAATGTGCAAACACATGATGCCAAAGTTGAGCTTCAGCAGTTTGGGCTCTGCCAGCACTTTGCTGAAGCTGCCTTTTACCATGCCCGACTCGCGGTTCAGCACGTGGGTAGTGCTATTGGGAACGACCCAAATGGTCAGCACGATACCCGTGCTAGCAAGAGCTGCAATCATCCAGAACAGCGCGTGTAGCCCCAGCGCATGGGTAACTATTGGTCCCAGCACCATCGCAATGGCGAAGGTGATACCAAAGCTGACACCGATAAACGCCATCGCTTTGGTACGGTTTTGCTCACGGGTTAAGTCGGAAAGTAGCGCCATTACGGCAGCAGCAATCGCGCCAGAGCCTTGCAAGGCCCGGCCAAGAATAATTCCCCAGATTGAATCGGAGAGAGCAGCAATTATGCTGCCGAGAACAAATACCGCCAGCCCGCCGACAATAAGCGGCTTACGACCGATGCGGTCAGAGAGCAGGCCAAAGGGGATCTGGAAGACGGCTTGAGCCAGACCATATATGCCGATGGCAAGGCCTATCAGCGCTTCGCTGGCACCCTGTAGCGCCATACCGTACGTGGTCAGAACTGGCAGGACCATAAACATGCCAAGCATGCGCAACGAGAATACGGTCCCTAAACCCCAGGTGGCGCGCAACTCACCGGGCGTCATTTTGTAATCGTTCATTCCCACCTCTGTATTAATTTCGCGCCTAGTGTAAAGCGCTAAGCAGGCTGGGTAAATATGCGCTTTATTAACAAATGTTGGGGTTGTGAGGGGCGTCGGCTGGAGACGAAAATGCCGGATAGCGATCTGAACGTAACTTATCCGGCCTACAAGCTATATGCTTTTTGGTAGGCCGGATAAGGCGTCAGCCGCCATCCGGCATAGAAGGTGTGACGATTAACTTACCAGACGTAAGTCAGCAGGTTCTGCGAGTTTGGCACCATAAAGTCGACGGACATCATCACGGAAAGCGCGGTAATGGCGATGATGGAGAAACCGAACAGCTTGCGCGCCCAGACTCTGTCATCTTCCACTTTATAACCACGCAGCGCCATGCCCAACCACCAGACGCTCACCGCCGCGGCAACAATCAGGTATTTATAACCTGCATAGCCGCCCAGGGTTAGCATCAGCGTGGCGATAGCAAACGCCACGATGTACAGCGTGATATGGTTCTTCGCGACCGAAATACCTTTCACCACCGGCAGTACCGGGATGTTGGCAGCCTGATAATCCTTGAAGCGGAAAATCGCAATCGCGTAAGAGTGCGGCATCTGCCACAGGCTGAAAATAGCCAGCAGAATCAGCGCACCGCTATCGAACTCACCGGTTACGGCACAGTAGCCAATCACCGGCGGCGCAGCGCCGGAGAGTGAGCCAATCAGCGTGCCATAAACGGAATGGCGCTTCATGTACAGGCTATAAACGCCCACATAGACCACGAAGCCCATTACCCCCAGCCAGCAAGCCAGAGGGTTCGCGCCAAACCACAGCAGCATAAAGCCAGCAATACCCAGCAGGGTGGCGTATACCAGCGAGACCGCAGGGGAAATCAGACCTTTAACCAGCACGCGGTTTTTGGTCCTCTCCATCTTCCTGTCGATATCCCTGTCGATGTAGTTGTTAAATACACAACCCGACGCCACAACCAGTGACACCCCAACCAGCGTGTAGATAAACAGGGGATAATCAATGCTGCCTTTCGAGGCCAGCAGGAATCCCCCAATCACCGAGATCAGGTTGCCAAAGATGATGCCTGGTTTCGTTACTTGCAGGTATTGCTTAAACATCATAATCGCCGCTCTTAGTGCATCATCATGTTGTAGTTAAGGTTCCACATAATCCAGATGGAGCCCACAACCAGGATGGCGATGATTAGCACAGTAAAGACAAAGGCCGTCATGTTCCAACCTTCATCAGATTTGCTATTCATGTGCAGGAAGCACACCAGGTGCACCAGAATCTGTACCACTGCCATTGCCAGAATAGTTCCCAGAATGACGGCCGGTGAGGCAGAACCTGTCATCACCATCCAAAACGGAATGACCGTCAGGATGATCGACAGGATAAAACCTGTCATGTAGGTTTTTACGCTGCCATGGGATGCGCCGCCGCTCTCGTTAGAATGACTCATTACATCGCCCCCATCAGATAAACAACAGTGAACACACAGATCCACACCACATCCAGGAAGTGCCAGAACAGGCTCAGGCACATGATGCGGGTACGGTTAGTACTGGTCAGACCGCGACGAGCAACTTGCACCATCAGCACCGCCATCCAGATAAGACCGGAGGTGACGTGCAGACCGTGCGTACCGACCAGCGCGAAGAACGCAGACAGGAAGCCGCTGCGATCCGGGCCCATACCGTTAACAATCAGGTGATGGAATTCATAGAGTTCCATCCCGATGAATCCGGCACCGAACAAGAAGGTCAACGCCAGCCAGGAGATAACCTGGCTCTTGTTGTTCTTGTACATGGCAATCGCTGCCATGCCGTAAGTAATGGAGCTGAATAACAGCAGGAATGTTTCAACCAGAACGAACGGCAGTTCAAAAATGTCCTTACCTGTCGGGCCACCTGCGGTGCCGTTCACCAGAACGGCATAGGTTGCAAACAGAATAGAGAACAGAATGCAGTCGCTCATCAGGTAGACCCAGAATCCGAAGATCTTGGTCTGGCCTGCATCGTGGTGCCCGTGTTCGTGCGCGTGGGCAGTCGCGTGCGTTAAAGTATCAGTTGCCATTTTTCAGCCCTGCCTTAGTAATCTCATCGAAATGCTGGTTTTCCAGTTTTTCGACTTCCGGGACCGGCACGTAGTAATCCACGTCTTCATCAAAGCTTTTCACAATCCAGCTGATGATCATGCCTGCGAAGCTTGCAATCGCCAGCCACCAGATATGCCAGATCATGGCGAAACCAAACAGTGTTGCGAAGGCGGTAATGACGATACCGGCACCGCTGTTCTTCGGCATATGAATTTCTTCATAGTGCGCAGGCTGCTTGTACGCTTCACCTTTTTCTTTCATTTCCCAGAAGGCATCACGCTCGTGAACGTGCGGCACAACGGCAAAGTTATAGAACGGTGGCGGGGAAGAGGTTGCCCACTCCAGCGTACGACCACCCCATGGGTCACCGGTCAGGTCACGGTTCTGCTCGCGGTCGCGAATAGAAACGAAGATCTGAATCAGCTGGCACAGGATACCCAGTGCAATCAGCGCGGCGCCGCAGGCGGCAACGACCAGCATCGGATGGAACTGTGGATCAATCTGCTGGCTGAGGCGACGGGTCATACCCATGAAGCCCAGCACGTACAGTGGCATAAATGCTACGAAGAAGCCGATGATCCAGAACCAGAATGCGCGTTTACCCCAGGTTTCGTTCAGCGTGAAGCCAAACGCTTTTGGCCACCAGTAGGTCATACCAGCGAAGCATCCAAATACGACACCGCCGATGATAACGTTATGGAAGTGCGCAATCAGGAACAGACTGTTGTGCAGAACGAAGTCCGCACCCGGCACCGCCAGCAGTACACCGGTCATGCCGCCGACTGAGAAGGTGACGATAAAGCCAATCGTCCACAGCATTGCTGAGTGGAATACGATACGGCCCTGATACATGGTGAACAGCCAGTTGAAGATCTTCACCCCGGTCGGGATGGCGATAATCATGGTGGTGATACCGAAGAAGGCGTTTACGTTAGCGCCTGCACCCATGGTGAAGAAGTGGTGCAGCCAAACAACGAACGACAGAACGGTGATACACACGGTTGCCCACACCAGCGAGGTGTAACCAAACAGACGTTTACGTGAGAAGGTTGCCGCGATTTCGGAGAACACACCGAAGACTGGCAGAACCAGAATGTACACTTCCGGATGGCCCCAGGCCCAAATCAGGTTGATGTACATCATCATGTTGCCGCCCATATCGTTGGTAAAGAAATGGGTGCCCAGATAGCGATCCAGGGTCAGCAACGCGACGGTAACCGTCAGGATTGGGAAAGAAGCGATAATCAGGATGTTTGCACACAGAGATGCCCAGCTAAACACCGGCATCTTGAACATGGTCATTCCTGGTGCACGCATCTTAATGATGGTCACAAAGAAGTTGATACCGGTCAGGGTTGTACCAATACCGGACAACTGGACTGCCCATATCCAATAGTCGACCCCGACGCTTGGACTGTACTCTATTCCCGAAAGTGGCGGATACGCCAGCCAACCGGTCTGCGCGAATTCACCCACGCCCAGAGAAAGGTTAACCAGGATTACGCCGACAACGGTGAACCAGAAGCTCAGGTTGTTCAGGAACGGGAATGCAACGTCACGTGCGCCGATCTGCAGCGGAACCACCAGGTTCATCAGACCGATAACAAATGGCATTGCCACGAAGAAGATCATAATCACGCCGTGAGCCGTGAAGATCTGGTCGTAGTGGTGAGGAGGCAGGAAGCCTGCTTCACCTGCAGAAGCCAGCGCTTGCTGACTACGCATCATGATGGCGTCGGCAAAGCCACGAATCAACATGACGATTGCGACGATGACATACATGATGCCAAGGCGTTTGTGGTCAACCGAGGTTAGCCACTCTTTCCACAGGTAGGTCCACTTACCGAAGTAAGTGATAAGGCCCAGTAAGGCCGCACCACCGATGATAATGGCAGCAATCGTAACCATGACAATAGGTTCATGGAACGGAACTGCATCCAGCGTCAATTTTCCGAACATCGTATTCTTCCTCGGCCCCTTAGTGAGCGGATTCCGCGTGGCTCATGTCCATGCCTTCCATTCCTTCGTGTGCGCTGTGCTCACCTTCGGGTTGGGTCATGTCCATGCTCTTACCGTGAGCCATAAATTTGTTAATAACATCTTTAAACAAATCCGGTTTCACGTTGGAGAAGTATTCCACCTGGTTGTATTCGCTTGGCGCAGCCACTTTCTCGAACGCTGCCATGTCGCTCATGGTGTTCGTGGACTGTTTAGCTTTAGCAACCCATTGGTCGAATTCGGCGCGGTCCTTTGTTGCGATAGCCTTGAACTTCATACCGGAGAAGCCTGGTCCGCTATAACTTGCGGAGATACCATCATAAGTACCGACTTCGTTGGCGATCAGATGCAGTCGAGTCTGCATACCGGCCATGGCATAAATCTGGCTACCCAGACGCGGGATAAAGAAGGAGTTCATCACGGAGTTGGAAGTCACTTTGAATTCAACCGGAGTATTCGCCGGGAAGGCGATTTCATTCACGGTAGCGATACCCTGTTCCGGATAGATGAAGAACCATTTCCAGTCCATGGAAACCACTTCGATGGTAATGGGCTTCTCGTCATGCGCCAGCGGTTTGCTTGGCTCAAGAGCGTGAGTGGTTTTCCAGGTCAGAACGGCAAGGAAAATGATGATTAAGATCGGCACCGTCCAGACCACAGCTTCCACTTTATTGGAGTGTGACCAGTTCGGGCTGTACTTCGCATCTTTATTGCTTGCACGATACTTCCAGGCAAAACCAACAGCCATCAAGATGGCGGGAATAACGACAATCAACATCAGGCCAAATGCCGTCAGTATCAATGACCGTTGTTCCAGTCCAATCTGTCCTTTAGGGTCAAGCAGCGCAGAATTACAGCCACTGAGTAATGCAGTGCCTGCAATTAATGACAACCATCCCAAACTTTTATTGTATTTCCTGAGTCTCATTTAACGACCTCAATTCCACGGGACCGGGTGGCGTTTAAAGTGTGAGGGCATTTTACGGGAAGGTTACATTACTGTAAACATCTCTAGATCTGTGTTACTGGGTTCTGCCGTGCATGTCACATATGTTGCAATATATGTCGCTTTGGCTTTAAGAACCTGTTGCAACATCACGTTATAACGAAAGCGGGCAGGTGGGGGGCGTACTGAGGGCAATTGGTATAACCAATACGAAAATAAAACAATTGCTTAACAATTGATTATCAATAAAAGGACAATTGAGGAACAAAAAATAAATCTTTCTTGGCTGAATCGAGTAAGGAAAATAGTATATATAAAAGGCGTCAATAATTTCCAAATTCTTTGGCGCACAAAATAACAAATATTATTTTTAGCAGTTGTTGCTTATTTCGCCGTTATAATTACGTAGGGTGATTACAACGACCAAATATGCTCGTCATACTTCAAGCTACGGGTGTGTTGGCTTTCCTCGCTCACCCCAGTCACTTACTTATGTAAGCTCCTGGGGATTTGCTGCGTCGCCGCGTGATTCGGCCTCTCGGCCTCTCCCCTACGGGGCCAGCGCAAGCGCTGTTCAAAACGCTCACGCCTTTTGTCCCGTAACTCGAATTATTTAGAGCATAAATATGCAACATCATGCCAGACGGGTTTTGCGCAATGCCAGATAATCAAGCAATCCACCAAAAACGACCCCGCAGACCGCGACTACCACTGAGACTTCAAGCAGTTCCGGCAGGAAGGAGAAGTTGGTGTAATCCAGCGCGTTCATGGTTAACAGCAGCAGCCAAACCAGCAGCAGGCAGCAGCCCGCAACTAGCGTCATTAATGCCAGACTGTATGCTCCACGAAATTCCGTGCGCGGAATGAAGCTTTCATTTTGCCAGCTATGTTCCAGGGTCTGGCGACATACCAGCAGCAGTATCAGGCCGGGGATCGCGGCAAATACGGAGAACAGATAAAACGTCGGCCAGCCGTGTGCTTCGACAAACCAACCCGCTACCGGGCCAACGTAAACGCGACCAACGGCTGAAAGCGCGGAGAGCAGGGCGAACTGGGTCGCTGAGAAGGACTTATTGCACAGCGTCATTAATAAAGCGACAAATGCCGCCGTGCCCATTCCGCCGCACAGGTTTTCAAAGAAGACGGCCGCCGCCATGCTGAACATGTGTTTGTCAGTGATGGACAGTAGCCAGTAGCCCGCATTCGACGCCCCTTGCAGGATGCCGAAAATAAGCAATGCGCGGAACAGAGAGAGGCGCTGCATCAGGATCCCACCGTACAGCGCGCCAACAATGGTCGCCAGTAGCCCCAGCGTCTTATTCACCACGCCAACTTCACCCGCATCAAACCCAACGCCGCGGATTAAAAAGGTGGTGGTCAGGCTCATGGCGAAAGCATCCCCGAGCTTATACAGCACAATAAGCAGCAGGATCAGCCATGCGTTGTTACGACCAAAGAAGTCTCGCAGCGGAGCCGCAACTGCCTGTTCCAGCGTTTTAGGCACCGGAATGGTGTCAGTTGGTTCAGGTGCTAACAGAGTGGCGATGATACAGGGAATCAACAGTGCAGCCATCAGCCAGTACATCCCTTGCCAGCCCAGCCAGCGATCGGCCATCCACAAGGCCAATCCGCCTGAAACCAGCATCCCTAATCGATAGCCCAGCACGCTGATAGCCGCGCCGGTACCGCGGTCTTCTGCGGGCAATACGTCGGTTTTCCAGGCATCAAAGACGATATCCTGCGATGCCGAGCAAAAAGCGATCACTACTGCGAGTGCGGCCATCCAGCGTAACTGTGTGCCAGGCTCCAGAAAGCCCATCGCAGCGATAGAAATTAACAACAGCACCTGGGTCGCCAGCAGCCAGCCGCGACGTCGACCTAAAAACGGTGGCGTGTAACGGTCCATCAACGGGGACCAGAGAAATTTAAATACGTAGGCCTGACCGACCAGGGAAAAGAAACCGATGGTTTTAAGATCGATATTCTCGACTGTCATCCACGCCTGAAGCGTACCGGAGGTGAGTGCGAGCGGTAAACCGGAGGCGAACCCCAGAATGAGCAGGATAGCTGAACGTGGTTGCTGAAAAATACGTAAGTATTGACTGGACATGGGCTTCTATAGGCCCGACGAACGCCGGGCCATATGGGCAGAAATTAACGAGCGTTCTGCTTGATGAAATCGTGAACGCTGGTGTCCTGAGACATATCAGCGATGGTGTCGGTCAGCACGCTGTTAACGGCATCAGCGATATTTTTGTTAGAGGCTTGCAGTGCACCTTCAACAGAATAGCTTGCGCGGTAGTTTTTGGTCATCTTGTTGCCGTTGGCGGCGGTAGCAATGATGGCGATGTCTGCTTTGGTGGCGATGTTATAGCGCACGCTACCCTGAGACACGTCAGCATACAGCTGGCTAACAATGATTTGCAGGTTGACTGCACCGTTCGGTCCAATCATATAACCGCGTGCGGTCATCTGTTTTTCCAGTACTTCTTGCAGCAGGAAACGCAGGTCGCGGGATGCGGTCAGGGTCACCAACTGGTTGTCGCGGGTGACTTTTGCCAGCGCTTGATCCTGGCGCTGGTCGGCTCCGTTGATGCTAACGGTCACACCCATCAGGCTTGGGTCCTGCTGCGGCAGGGTAATTTTCGGGGAGACTTCAATAGTGGTCGGCGGTGTTGCGCATCCAGCTAACATAAACAGCGCGACAAACGGGACGAGGATTTTTTTAAACATGCCAGGGCTCTCAGCGAATCTAAATTGTATGGTTAGAGAAAATTCCCGCCATCATAACATCGCCAACGATGAGGGGAAGTGGGTAACGCATGTAAATTCATTGTGTTGTCCGTTTTATGACTTTGTGGAGACTATAAACGGACTTTTTGCAATAAATTGGAGTGAGGAATCAGTGAACTTCATCCGTTTGAATGAGAAAATCAGACAAGCGCTAATTTTTGTTGCTAAGGTGTAATGAAAACGGTAAAAGCGGCTAGTATTTAAAGGGATGGGTGACATCTCAGCGTTGTCGGAGGAAAAATTTCATGATGATTCGTGAGCAAATAGAAGAAAAATTAAGGGCAGCGTTCGAACCCGTGTTCCTCGAAGTTGTGGATGAAAGCTATCGTCACAATGTCCCGGCTGGTTCTGAAAGCCACTTTAAGGTTGTACTGGTTAGCGATCGCTTTACAGGTGAACGTTTTCTTAATCGTCATCGGATGATTTACAGCACGTTAACGGCGGAGCTTTCCACAACCGTTCATGCGCTTGCCCTGCATACATACACTATTAAGGAGTGGGAAGCGTTGCAGGATACGATTTTTGCATCGCCTCCGTGTCGTGGGGCGGGAAGCATCGCGTAAAAACGGATTTGCAACAACCGACGCTTTTCCAGTATGTTGCTACAGATTATGTGAAAACGGCCTGCGGGCCGTTTTGTTTTGTCTGAATTCTGGGGCAGTCGTACAGTATTCAGACAAAAATTAGCCGGGAATTGTGAAAAAAGCCGCAGCAACGCGCGATAACCGTTCTCGACTCATAAAAGTGATGCCGCTATAATGCGCGTCTTATTTTTCGGAATGTCTTCGGGATGATTCTGACGACAGGGAATGTGATTGCTTATGAGAACATCCCAGTTCCGCGAAGCCAACAACCTGTGCTTGCGGAGAAGAGTTGACCGAGCACTGTGATTTTTTGAGGTAACAAGATGCAAGTTTCAGTTGAAACCACTCAAGGCCTTGGCCGCCGTGTAACGATTACTATCGCTGCTGACAGCATCGAGACCGCTGTGAAAAGCGAGCTGGTCAACGTAGCGAAGAAAGTGCGTATTGACGGTTTCCGCAAAGGAAAAGTACCGATGAATGTTGTTGCTCAGCGTTATGGCGCGTCTGTTCGCCAGGACGTTCTGGGTGACCTGATGAGCCGCAACTTCGTTGACGCGATCATCAAAGAAAAAATCAATCCGGCTGGCGCACCGAACTACGTTCCGGGCGAATACAAACTGGGTGAAGATTTTACTTACGCGGTAGAGTTTGAAGTTTACCCGGAAGTTGAGCTGACTGGCCTGGAAGCAATCGAAGTTGAAAAACCGGTTGTTGAAGTTACCGACGCTGACGTTGACGTAATGCTGGACACCCTGCGCAAGCAGCAGGCTACCTGGAAAGACAAAGACGGCGCTGCTGATGCAGAAGACCGTGTAACCATCGACTTCACCGGTTCTGTAGACGGCGAAGAGTTCGAAGGCGGCAAAGCGTCTGACTTCGTACTGGCGATGGGCCAGGGTCGTATGATCCCGGGCTTTGAAGAAGGCGTTAAAGGCCACAAAGCTGGCGAAGAGTTCACTATCGACGTGACCTTCCCGGAAGAATACCACGCTGAAAACCTGAAAGGTAAAGCTGCGAAGTTCGTTATCAACCTGAAGAAAGTTGAAGAACGCGAACTGCCGGAACTGACTGAAGAGTTCATCAAACGTTTCGGCGTTGAAGATGGTTCCGTAGCAGGTCTGCGCGCTGAAGTCCGTAAAAACATGGAACGCGAGCTGAAAGGCGCTGTGCGTAACCGCGTTAAGTCTCAGGCGATCGAAGGTCTGGTAAAAGCTAACGACATCGACGTTCCGGCTGCTCTGATCGACAGCGAAATCGACGTTCTGCGTCGTCAGGCTGCACAACGTTTCGGCGGCAACGAGAAACAAGCTCTGGAACTGCCGCGTGAACTGTTCGAAGAACAGGCTAAGCGTCGCGTAGTTGTTGGTCTGCTGCTGGGCGAAGTGATTCGTACCAACGAACTGAAAGCTGACGAAGATCGCGTTAAAGGCCTGATCGAAGAGATGGCTTCTGCTTACGAAGATCCGAAAGAAGTTGTTGAGTTCTACAGCAAAAACAAAGAGCTGATGGACAACATGCGTAACGTCGCTCTGGAAGAGCAGGCTGTTGAAGCCGTTCTGGCGAAAGCGAAAGTGACTGAAAAAGCCACTTCCTTCAACGAACTGATGAACCAGCAGGCGTAATTCGTCGCTTTTTTAGCTCGAATTTCGTACGCAAGCCCGTCACCTTTTGGTGGCGGGTTTTTTTTTGTCACGCATTTTGCATGGGAAGAGTGCGAAAACAGCGTTTCAGTGTTAGCGTTACAACAAAAGATTGTTATGCTTGAATTATGGCGATGTCGTACCCATTACTGAGGGACTAGCTGATAATCCGTCCATAAGGTTACAATCAGCACAGCAGGTTTTTTCAAATTTTATCCAGGAGACGGAAATGTCATACAGCGGCGAACGAGATAACTTTGCACCCCATATGGCGCTGGTGCCGATGGTCATTGAACAGACCTCACGTGGTGAGCGCTCTTTTGATATCTATTCTCGTCTACTTAAGGAACGCGTCATTTTTCTGACCGGCCAGGTCGAAGACCATATGGCTAACCTGATCGTGGCGCAGATGCTGTTCCTGGAAGCAGAAAACCCAGAAAAAGATATCTACCTGTACATCAACTCCCCTGGTGGAGTGATCACTGCCGGGATGTCTATCTATGACACCATGCAGTTTATTAAGCCGGACGTCAGCACCATTTGTATGGGCCAGGCGGCCTCAATGGGTGCGTTCCTGCTGACCGCCGGGGCGAAAGGCAAACGTTTTTGCCTGCCTAACTCTCGCGTCATGATCCACCAGCCTCTGGGCGGTTACCAGGGCCAGGCAACGGATATTGAAATTCATGCCCGTGAAATCCTGAAGGTAAAAGGGCGCATGAACGAACTTATGGCGCATCATACGGGTCAATCTCTTGAGCAGATTGAACGTGATACCGAGCGCGATCGCTTCCTCTCCGCTTCTGAAGCGGTAGAGTACGGTCTGGTCGACTCGATTTTGACCCATCGTAATTAATGCCCAGTGCGCAGGTGTGCCGCTATAATTACCTGGAGCGGCACAACGCTGACTAGCGTCTTGCGCCTGAGAATGGCATTTGCGTCGTCGTGTGCGGCACAAAGAACAAAGAAGAGGTTTTGACCCATGACAGATAAACGCAAAGATGGCTCGGGCAAATTGTTGTACTGCTCTTTTTGCGGCAAAAGCCAGCATGAAGTGCGTAAGCTGATTGCCGGTCCATCCGTGTATATCTGCGACGAATGTGTTGATTTATGCAACGACATCATTCGCGAAGAGATTAAGGAAGTAGCACCGCACCGTGAACGCAGTGCGCTGCCGACGCCACATGAAATTCGCAACCACCTGGACGATTACGTTATCGGTCAGGAGCAGGCGAAGAAAGTGCTGGCGGTCGCGGTATACAACCATTACAAACGTCTGCGCAACGGCGACACCAGCAATGGCGTCGAGTTGGGCAAAAGTAACATCCTGCTGATTGGCCCGACGGGTTCCGGTAAAACGCTGCTGGCTGAAACGCTGGCGCGCCTGCTGGACGTTCCGTTCACCATGGCTGATGCCACCACGCTGACCGAAGCCGGTTATGTGGGTGAAGATGTTGAAAATATTATTCAGAAGCTGTTGCAGAAGTGCGATTACGACGTGCAGAAAGCACAGCGTGGGATCGTCTATATCGATGAGATCGACAAGATTTCTCGTAAGTCTGATAACCCATCTATTACCCGTGACGTTTCCGGCGAAGGCGTACAGCAGGCGCTGTTGAAACTGATCGAAGGGACGGTTGCTGCCGTTCCGCCACAGGGTGGTCGTAAACATCCTCAGCAGGAATTCCTGCAGGTTGATACCTCCAAGATCCTGTTTATCTGCGGTGGTGCATTTGCCGGTCTGGATAAAGTCATTGCTAACCGTGTTGAAACCGGCTCCGGCATTGGTTTTGGCGCAACGGTAAAAGCACAGTCTGATAAAGCCAGCGAAGGTGAACTGCTGTCGCAGGTCGAACCGGAAGATCTGATCAAATTTGGTCTGATCCCTGAGTTCATCGGTCGTCTGCCGGTTGTGGCAACGCTGAGCGAGCTGAGCGAAGAAGCGTTGATCCAGATCCTCAAAGAGCCGAAAAACGCCCTGACCAAGCAGTACCAGGCGCTGTTCAATCTTGAAGGTGTCGATCTGGAATTCCGTGAGGAAGCGCTGGATGCGATCGCCAAGAAAGCGATGGCGCGTAAAACCGGTGCTCGTGGCCTGCGTTCTATCGTCGAAGCTGCGCTGCTCGACACCATGTACGATCTGCCTTCTATGGAAGACGTCGAAAAAGTGGTGATCGATGAGTCGGTGATTGGCGGTCAGAGCAAGCCATTGCTGATTTACGGTAAGCCGGAAGCGCAGCAGGCATCTGGCGAATAATTCATCAATTCATACAGACATTTAATTAAAAAGGGGGGATTTTATCTCCCCTTTTATTTTTCCGTAAACATGGCGTTGAATGTGTGGGAAACATCCCCATATACTGACATACATGTTAAAGGTGGTGTGAAGCACAGTCGTACCATCTGATTACCTGGCGGAAACTAAACTAAGAGAGAGCTCTATGAATCCTGAGCGTTCTGAACGCATTGAAATCCCCGTATTGCCGTTGCGCGATGTGGTGGTTTATCCGCACATGGTCATACCCTTATTTGTAGGGCGGGAAAAATCTATCCGTTGTCTGGAAGCGGCTATGGACCATGATAAAAAAATCATGCTGGTCGCACAGAAAGAAGCGTCAACGGATGAGCCGGGTGTAAACGATCTTTTCACCGTCGGGACCGTGGCCTCTATTTTGCAGATGCTGAAACTGCCTGACGGCACCGTAAAAGTGCTGGTCGAGGGGTTACAGCGTGCGCGTATTTCTGCGCTGTCTGACAACGGCGAGCATTTCTCTGCGAAAGCAGAGTACCTTGACTCGCCTGCTATTGATGAGCGCGAACAGGAAGTGCTGGTGCGTACCGCTATCAGCCAGTTCGAAGGCTATATCAAGCTGAACAAGAAAATCCCACCAGAAGTGCTGACGTCGCTGAACAGCATTGACGATCCTGCACGTCTGGCGGATACCATCGCTGCACACATGCCGCTGAAGCTGGCTGACAAGCAGTCCGTGCTGGAGATGTCCGACGTTAACGAACGTCTGGAATATCTGATGGCGATGATGGAGTCTGAAATCGATCTGCTGCAGGTTGAGAAACGCATTCGCAACCGCGTGAAAAAGCAGATGGAAAAATCTCAGCGCGAGTACTATCTGAACGAGCAGATGAAAGCTATTCAGAAAGAACTCGGTGAGATGGACGATGCACCGGACGAAAACGAAGCGTTGAAGCGTAAAATCGACGCGGCGAAAATGCCGAAAGAGGCAAAAGAGAAAGCGGAAGCAGAACTGCAGAAGCTGAAAATGATGTCTCCTATGTCGGCGGAAGCGACCGTGGTGCGTGGCTACATCGACTGGATGGTACAGGTGCCGTGGAATGCGCGTAGCAAGGTCAAAAAAGACCTGCGTCAGGCGCAGGAAATCCTCGATACCGACCATTATGGTCTGGAGCGCGTCAAAGACCGTATCCTTGAGTACCTCGCGGTTCAAAGCCGTGTAAATAAAATCAAGGGGCCGATCCTGTGTCTGGTTGGACCGCCGGGGGTAGGTAAAACCTCTCTGGGGCAGTCCATCGCTAAGGCAACTGGGCGTAAATACATCCGTATGGCGCTGGGCGGCGTGCGTGATGAAGCCGAAATTCGTGGTCACCGCCGGACCTATATCGGTTCTATGCCGGGTAAACTGATCCAGAAAATGGCCAAAGTAGGCGTTAAAAACCCGCTGTTCCTGCTTGATGAGATCGACAAAATGTCTTCCGACATGCGTGGCGATCCGGCTTCCGCACTGCTTGAGGTGCTGGATCCAGAGCAGAACGTGGCGTTCAGCGATCACTACCTGGAAGTGGACTACGATCTCAGCGACGTAATGTTTGTTGCGACCTCTAACTCCATGAATATTCCGGCACCGTTGCTGGATCGTATGGAAGTGATCCGTCTGTCCGGTTATACCGAAGACGAAAAGCTGAACATTGCCAAACGTCACCTGTTGCCGAAACAGATTGAGCGTAATGCGCTGAAAAAAGGTGAGCTGACGGTCGACGATAGCGCCATTGTGGGCATTATTCGTTACTACACCCGTGAAGCAGGCGTACGTAGTCTGGAACGTGAAATCTCTAAACTGTGCCGTAAAGCGGTGAAACAGCTGCTGCTGGATAAATCGCTGAAACATATTGAGATCAATGGCGACAACCTGCACGATTATCTGGGTGTACAGCGCTTTGACTATGGCCGCGCGGACAACGAAAACCGCGTTGGTCAGGTGACGGGGCTGGCGTGGACGGAAGTTGGCGGCGATCTGCTGACTATCGAAACCGCCTGCGTACCGGGTAAAGGTAAGTTGACCTACACCGGTTCTCTGGGTGAAGTCATGCAGGAGTCGATTCAGGCTGCGCTGACCGTGGTGCGCGCGCGTGCGGAAAAACTGGGTATTAACCCGGACTTTTACGAAAAACGCGACATCCACGTTCACGTACCTGAAGGGGCTACGCCGAAAGACGGTCCAAGTGCGGGTATTGCTATGTGTACTGCGCTGGTTTCTTGTCTTACCGGTAACCCAGTTCGCGCCGACGTGGCGATGACGGGTGAGATCACCCTGCGTGGTCAGGTTCTGCCTATCGGTGGTTTGAAAGAAAAACTGCTGGCGGCACACCGTGGCGGCATTAAGACGGTCTTAATTCCCGATGAGAACAAACGTGACCTGGAAGAGATTCCGGACAACGTAATTGCCGATCTTAATATTCACCCGGTGAAACGTATTGAGGAAGTTCTGACTCTTGCGTTGCAAAATGAACCCTCTGGAATGCAGGTTGTGACGGCAAAATAGTGACCTCGCGCAAAGAGCATTAATAAAAACAGGGCTGGCAGGCCATTTCGGGCTTGCCAGCCTTTTTTTGTATAGCTAATTTAGATAACGGATTAGGCTTGCCATCATTAACGGGTGTTGTAAGGGCATGGCAGGCCTGATATAACTGCTGCGCGGTCGCACTTTGAAGGATTCAGGTGCGATATAAATTATAAAGAGGAAGAGAAGAGTGAATAAATCTCAACTGATCGACAAAATTGCTGCAGGGGCTGATATCTCTAAAGCTGCGGCTGGACGTGCGTTAGATGCAATTATTGCTTCTGTTACCGAATCTCTGAAAGAAGGTGATGACGTAGCGCTGGTAGGTTTTGGTACTTTTGCCGTTAAAGAGCGTGCTGCCCGTACTGGTCGCAACCCGCAAACAGGTAAAGAGATCACCATCGCCGCGGCTAAAGTACCGGGCTTCCGTGCAGGTAAAGCACTGAAAGACGCGGTAAACTAAGTGATTTCCCCTTTGGGGATGTGACGAAGTACAAGGGCGCATCGACTGATGTGCCTTTTTTATTTGTAATTCCGGTACTTTCTACGCGTTGTGGGCTGACAATTGCCCCTGTTTCTTGTCACAATAGACCTTTGTGCGCAGCGTTCAGGAAACGCTATGCTGCGTGAAGCATATATACTCAAAATCCTTGTTGCCGTTGTTGTCATCAACGCGGGGGCAGCAGAGAGGATAACGCGTATAGTCATCTACAGCGGAGTGTGGTTACACCATGATGGACAGCTTACGCACGGCTGCTAACAGTCTCGTGCTCAAGATTATTTTCGGTATCATTATCGTGTCGTTCATTTTGACCGGCGTGAGTGGTTACCTGATTGGCGGAGGCAATAACTTCGCCGCCAAAGTGAATGGCCAGGAGATCAGCCGCGGGCAGTTCGAGAATGCGTTCAACAGCGAACGTAACCGCATGCAGCAACAGCTGGGCGATCAATACTCCGAGCTGGCCGCGAACGAAGGTTATATGAAAACGCTGCGTCAGCAGGTGCTGAATCGTCTTGTTGACGAAGCACTGCTGGATCAGTATTCCCGCGAGCTTAAGCTCAACATCAGCGACGATCAGGTTAAACAGGCCATTTTCGCCACGCCTGCGTTCCAGGTGGACGGCAAGTTTGATAACAACCGCTACAACGCGATTGTCAATCAAATGGGAATGACTGCAGACCAGTACGCTCAGGCATTACGTAATCAGCTTACGACACAGCAGCTGATTAACGGTGTTGCCGGTACGGACTTCATGCTGAAAGGTGAAACGGACGAACTGGCGGCGCTGGTCGCACAGCAGCGTATCGTGCGCGAGGCGACGATTGACGTTAACGCACTGGCCGCGAAGCAGTCTGTTACCGAGCAGGAAGTTGCCAGCTACTACGAGCAGAATAAAAACAACTTTATGACTCCGGAACAGTTCCGCGTGAGCTACATCAAGCTGGACGCTGCTGCAATGCAGGAGACGGCCAGCGATGCTGATATTCAGTCTTACTATGACCAGCATCAGGATCAGTTCACTCAGCCGCAGCGTAACCGCTACAGCATCATTCAGACCAAAACGGAAGATGAAGCCAAAGCGGTACTGGACGAGCTGAACAAAGGCGGTGATTTTGCTGCGCTGGCGAAAGAAAAATCTGCCGATATCATCTCTGCCCGTAAAGGCGGCGATATGGGATGGCTGGAAGATTCCACCACCCCGGATGAGCTGAAAAATGCTGGTCTGAAAGAAAAAGGCCAACTGTCTGGCGTAATTAAGTCTTCCGTTGGTTTCCTCGTTGCGCGTCTTGACGACGTACAGCCTGCGCAAGTTAAACCGCTGAGCGAAGCCCGTGACGAGATTGCGGCAAAAGTGAAGCAGGAAAAAGCGCTGGATGCGTACTATGCGCTGCAGCAGAAAGTCAGCGACGCGGCCAGCAATGATAACGAATCTCTGGCGGGTGCAGAGCAGGCTGCGGGTATGAAAGCGGTTGAAACGGGCTGGTTTAGCCGTGACAGCCTGCCGGAAGAACTGAATTTCAAACCAGTCGCTGACATCATTTTCAATGGTGGTCTGGTTGGTGAGAACGGTACGCCTGGCAGTAACTCCGATATCATCACCGTGGACGGCGATCGTGCGTTCGTGCTGCGTATTGCAGAGCACAAAGCCGAAGCCGTGAAGCCACTGGCTGAAGTGAAAGAGCAGGTAACTGCGCTCGTTAAGCACAATAAAGCAGAGCAGCAGGCGAAGCTTGATGCCGATAAACTGCTGGCGGATCTGAAAGCCGGTAAAGGCGATGAAGCGATGAAAGCGGCGGGTCTGAGCTTTGGTGAGGCGAAAACGCTGAGCCGTACGGGTCAGGATCCGCTGAGCCAGGCTGCCTTTGGTCTGAGCCTGCCGGCGAAAGACAAACCGAGCTACGGCGTCGCGAACGACATGCAGGGTAACGTTGTTCTGTTGGCGTTGGACGAGGTGAAAGCTGGTTCTATGCCTGAAGCGCAGAAGAAAGCGATGGTTCAGGGGATCACTCAGAACAACGCGCAGATTGTCTTTGAAGCGCTGATGAGCAACCTGCGTAAAGCTGCAAAAATTAAAATCGGGGATGCGCTGGAACAGCAGCAATAACCGAGGCAGTTCGCAAAAAATTGCAAAAAGTTGTATCTACCAAAGGCCGCTTTCGCGGCCTTTTCCATTTCTGATATTTGCCGTTTGTCTGCCGTTCTGCACCTCGCTATCGTGATTCCACTGTTAACAAACAAGGAGAAAACAGTATGAAACATGGAATCAAAGCTCTGCTTATCACTCTTTCATTGACCTGCGCTGGTATGGCCCAAACCGCATTGGCGGCTGAGCCTGTCGCCAAAAGCCAGGCGACTCAAACCAAAGCGGAAAACCCAGGGGCGGCACAAAGCAAAGCCACACAGCCCGCTAAAGCAAGCGACGATGAGGGCACCAGGGTAAGCATCAACAACGCTTCTGCGGAGGATTTAGCGCGAGTTATGAATGGCGTGGGTCTAAAGAAAGCGCAGGCGATTGTGAGCTATCGTGAGGAGTACGGGCCGTTTAAAACGGTGGACGATTTAAAGCAGGTGCCGGGCATGGGCAGTTCACTGGTTGAGCGTAACCTGGCAGTTTTAACACTTTAATAACTTGCAGAGCGCTGAAAGTTTGCCAGACTGTAGAGGTCATACCAGTTATGACCTCTTTACCCAAAAATCTGTTCCTATAAAAACAACGTAAGGCTCCTGCGCTATGCAAACACAAATCAAAGTTCGTGGTTTTCATCTTGATGTCTATCAGCACGTTAACAATGCCCGCTATCTGGAGTTTCTGGAAGAAGCCCGCTGGGATGGTCTGGAAAACAGCGACAGCTTTCAGTGGATGACAGCACACAACATCGCTTTTGTGGTCGTGAATATTAATATCAACTACCGACGACCTGCGGTGCTGAGCGACCTGCTGACTATCACCAGTCAGGTTCAACAGTTAAATGGCAAAAGTGGTGTGTTAAATCAGACCATTACTCTGGAGCCGGAAGGGCAGGTGGTGGCAGACGCGCTGATTACGTTCGTCTGTATTGATTTGAAAACGCAAAAAGCGTTGCCGCTGGAAGGGGAGTTGCGCGAAAAACTGGAGCAGATGGTGCAGTAGTGGCTGCGACTGCCGGAAGGCGACGCTCAAGCGTCTTATCCGGCCTACAAGAGTTGCTGCAACTTCATGTAGGCCGGATAAGCAAAGCGCCATCCGGCAATACAATCACTTTAACCCGGTTTTCTGCTTCATTGCCTCCATCACTGCCGGTTTATCCGCCAGATAATGGTTCAGGCCGTTGGCACGCAGATTACACGCCGCACAGTGACCGCAACCGTCACCTTTGATGCCGTTATAGCAGGTCAGCGTTTCTTCGCGTACCAGGTCCAGCTTGCCCCAATAATCGGCCAGTGCCCAGGTTTCGGCTTTATCGATCCACATCAGTGGGGTTTCAAAGCGAATATCTTTCGCCATCCCCAGGCTTACAGCATGGTTCAGGGCTTTAACGAACTCATCGCGACAGTCCGGATAGCCGGAGAAATCGGTCTCACAAACGCCGGTAATGACCGCCTCTGCCTGCACCTGGTACGCGTAAATTGCTGCCAGCGTTAAGAACAGAATATTGCGTCCTGGCACAAAGGTATTGGGAATGCCGTTCGCATCCGGTTCGTAATCGGGTACCGGAATGTTATCGCGGGTCAGGCTGCTGACAGCCAGTTCACTGAGCAATGTGACATCAAGCACTTTGTGCGCGCGCGCGCCAAGTTTTAAGGCCAGGTCACGTGCGACATCAATCTCAGCGCGATGGCGCTGACCATAATCAAAGGTCACGCAGTGTACTTCATCATACTGATGCAGCGCTTGCGCCAGACAAGTCGTGGAGTCCTGACCTCCACTGAATACAACAACGGCACGTTTCATGGCTTTTCCTGACAAAATAACGAAGCCCTTATGGTAGCGCCTGGGCGTGCCGTCGACCAGCTTCTTCACGCGGAAGGAGGTGGCAGCCAGGCTTCGGTAAACTCGAACCAGCCACGAGGATTCAGGCGTACGCCGTTCACGCCCGGTGGCGCGCTGATGCGATAGTGATAATTGAACAGTGGCGTCAGGGTAGCGTCATGCATTAGCGTGGCGAAAACTTGTTGTAAAGCCGCGTGGCGATCGTCCTCATCGGCCTGAATTTGAAGGGCATCCAGGGTCGTTTGCAAATGTGTGTATGTTGGCGCATTCAATACATGTGACCAGAGCTGATCGCAGCGCAACCACTGTTCGAGAGTATATTCAGGTGCCTCACCAATCAGCCTGTCGCCCATCATCAGGTCGGCCTGGGCTAAGGGATGATCGCCATCCCAGTTTTTAGCATTATGAAAAATAAGCGTTAATTCACAGCCGAGCAGCGCCAACGCCTGGCGAAGCTGTTCAGCCATAGCGTGAAGTTCTACCGGCAGGTGATAAGCCAGCGTCAACTTTTCCGGCAGCGCTACCTCGTCGAGTTCATCCCATTGCGGGATAGTCCATCCGGGGAGCAGTGCATTGCTTGGCGTGATCAGATTTTCATCCACTTCAAGCGTTTGTAGCAGGGAAGAACGGTGGATGATATTTATTAGTCTACGGGCCTGCTGCGTATTCAGGCGCGCGCTTTTTCTGAGCGTGAGATAGCAAAAACCAAGACTGATCCCGCTGCTTACCTGGCTTAGCATAGGCAACTCTTCGGGTTTACCAATCGCAATTTGCACCGGATGGCGACAGCTGGTGCCCAGATCCTGGGAGAAGAGCTGCGGGGTTATCCAGTATTCAATGGCTTTTAGCAGCGGATGACTCAGATGGTAGTGATCGTGACTCTCGATACGCACCAGCTCAGGAGTAAACAGCGTCAGCCGGAACGGGCCGGTACCCACAAACGGGTGCTCAGGATGCGCCAGGTGACTGCTGTAGCTTGCCAGACGGTGCGCCAACCAGAAGTCGGGACGATGCAGAATAAAGGTCAGACACTGGGGATGCGTCACCTCAATGCGCTTTACGCTGATAAACAGCTTATTCAGCGCGGGGAGTTCTAACAGCTTCAGCAACTGCTGATGTAGCTGTGTGCTGCTGACCGCATCGCCGTTATGCCAGTACAGGGTGGAACGAATATAGAGATCCCAGCGCAGGCCGTCAGCGGAGATATTCCAGTGGTGGGCTAAGTCTCCACAGGGACGTTGCGTAGTGCTGTCAAACCGGGTCAGGCCAGAGAAAACTTGTCCAGCGAGGTGTTGCTCCGCGCGACCGGGGAGAAAACCGGGGTGCAAGGGGTCGAGCGGGCGGTAATAGGGTATACGCAGGGTTGGCGTGTCGTTTTGCCACTGACCGCCCATAAACGGTTGTAACAGTGTTCTTAATTCACCCGGCGCCAGCTGAGCCAGTTCCAGTACGCTAAGCTGCTCGCCCTTTTGCAGGGCCTGTTCCATCATGGTGTTGCGCAGTGAATCTGGCGTCACTAAAAACCGCAGCTGCCCGCGTTTCCCGCGCCCCGACTGGGCATGCCACTCCAGCCAGCCTGCATCCTGCGCTTGCTTTAGCAGGGTACGCACATGGCGTTCGCTACAAAAACAGCGTTCGGCCAGTTCCCCGACGGTCACCGACTGCGGTTCGCCGTTCGAGGGCAGCCACAGGCGTTGGTACTGGTTCAGGCGATTAAGCAGACGCATTGATACTTTTTCCTTCAGGATGTTCGTTAACGGTTTATGCGTAGAGAAACCCGGAACAATTCATTTTATCTATTCACTATTACTTCCGTATATCTCAGGTGATACTGGATCACAAGTTAACCGCGTCACAGTGTGGAGAAAGAAATGGCTCGTCTGGCTGCATTTGATATGGATGGCACCCTTTTGATGCCGAATCACCATTTAGGTGACGAAACGCTTTCAACGCTGTCGCGCCTGCGTGAACGCGATATTACTCTGACATTTGCTACCGGTCGCCATGTGCTTGAGATGCGTCATATTTTAGGCTCGATCTCACTGGACGCCTTTTTGATCACGGGTAATGGCACGCGCATTCACTCTCTTGAGGGCGATGTGTTACACCGTCAGGATCTGGATCCGAATGTCGCGGACATTGTGTTGCATCAGAAGTGGGACACTACCGCCAGCATGCATGTCTTTAATGACAATGGCTGGTTCACCGGACAAGAGATCCCCTCGCTGCTGCAGGCGCATGTATATAGCGGATTTCGCTATCAGATCGTCGATGTGAAACGTATTCCGGCGCATCAGGTCACCAAAGTCTGCTTCTGCGGCGATCATGACTCTCTTATCCAATTGCGCATTCAACTGAATGAAGCGCTGGGTGAACAGGCGAATCTCTGTTTTTCCGCGTTTGATTGCCTTGAGGTGCTGCCGCTGGGCTGTAATAAAGGATCGGCATTGGCGGTGTTGAGCGACCATTTAGGTTATTCAATGGCCGAGTGTATGGCGTTTGGCGATGCCATGAACGATCGCGAAATGTTAGGCAGCGTTGGGCGCGGGCTGATTATGGGTAACGCGATGCCGCAACTGATTGCTGAACTGCCTCATTTATCGGTGATTGGGCATTGCCGTAATCAGGCAGTGTCACACTTTTTGACGCATTGGCTGGACAATCCACATCTACCTTATTCCCCCGAATGAGAGATCCCTTCCAGCAAGCCAGACTTCGCGTCTGGCTTTTTTTATCCCATTAATGGGTGTTCAGTAGTTGGGCAAGCTCCGCTTTCCACGGCGTTAAATCACCGATGTGTGCATCGACCCACTGTGGGTTGTAGTAGGTTTCCAGATAGCGTTCGCCGCTGTCACACAACAGCGTCACCAGTGAGCCGCTTTCTCCGGCATCGCGCATACGGGCGGCAAGTTGCAGCGTTCCCCACATATTGGTGCCAGTTGAAGCGCCGACCTTGCGGCCCAACTGCGTTTCCAGCCAGTGTGCGGTGGCCACGCTTGCGGCATCCGGCACGCGCAGCATTTCATCGACCACGTCAGGAATGAAAGACGGTTCGACACGCGGGCGGCCAATGCCTTCAATTTTACTTCCTACCGGACTGCGTAACGTGGCATCGCGATCCTGCCAGAAGGGCAGAAAGACCGAGTTTTCCGGGTCTACCACCATCAGTTGAGTATCGTAGCCCTGACAGCGAATATAGCGGCCAATGGTTGCTGAGGTGCCACCGGTTCCGGCGCTCATCACAATATGGCGGGGAACGGGGTTGGGCTCGCACTGCATCTGACGAAAGATGCTGTCGGCGATATTATTATTGCCGCGCCAGTCGGTGGCGCGCTCAGCGTAAGTGAACTGGTCCATGTAATGACCGTTCAGCTCACGCGCCAGTTGCTCAGAGGCCGCATAGATTTCGCAGGCGCTTTCCACGAAATGACAGCGACCGCCGTAAAATTCAATCTGTTCAACTTTACGTTTTGCCGTACAGGAAGGCATGACGGCAATAAATGGCAACCCTAACAGTCGAGCGAAATAAGCCTCAGAGACCGCCGTTGAACCGGACGATGATTCAATGATGGTGGTGCCTTCTTTGATCCAGCCATTGCACAATCCGTACAGAAACAGTGAGCGTGCCAGACGATGCTTCAGACTCCCGGTCGGATGCGTGCTCTCATCTTTTAAATAGAGCTGAATGCCCGGGAACGCCGGTAGCGACAGGCGAATGAGATGCGTATCCGCAGAACGCTGATAATCCGCGTTGATTTCATTGATGGCGTTTTTAACCCAGGAGCTATTCATCATTAATAGATATCCATTTGTCATTTTGTGCCCAGAATAGCGAAAAGCACGGAAAAAATTGTTGCCATTTAGCCTTTAAAATAGAATGTAAGGAGAAAATTCTTCTCTGTGGAGTGGATATGTTAGACAAAATTGACCGCAAGCTACTCGGCTTACTGCAACAGGACTGCACCCTTTCTTTGCAGGCATTAGCAGATGCCGTTAATCTGACTACCACCCCTTGCTGGAAACGTCTCAAACGACTTGAGGATGACGGTATCCTGCTGGGCAGAGTCGCCCTGTTGGATCCAGAAAAACTGGGGCTGGGACTCACCGCGTTTGTGCTGATCAAAACTCAGCATCACAGCAGCGAATGGTATTGCCGCTTTGTCACTGAAGTGACCGGAATGCCCGAGGTTCTGGGGTTCTGGCGTATGGCAGGGGAGTATGACTACCTGATGCGAGTGCAGGTTGCTGATATGAAAAGCTATGATGAATTCTATAAGCGCCTGGTGAACAGCGTACCGGGCCTGTCTGACGTCACCTCCAGCTTTGCCATGGAACAGATTAAATACACAACTGCTCTACCTATTGAATAATTCTCCCGGCGCTTATTGCCGGAAATCTTGTCAGGATATAACGCGTGCGATTATTTGCTCAATTAAGCTGGTACTTCCGCCGGGAGTGGCGTCGCTACCTCGGGGCAGTGGCCTTGCTTATCATCATCGCTATCCTTCAGCTTATTCCGCCGAAAGTGGTCGGGATCATTGTGGATGGCGTGACGACTCAACGCTTCACCACCGAGCGGCTGCTGATGTGGGTGGGGACAATTGCCCTGATTGCCGTGGTGGTTTATTTGCTGCGTTATGTCTGGCGCGTGCTGCTGTTTGGCGCATCCTACCAACTGGCGGTTGAACTGCGGGAAGATTATTACCGTCAGTTGAGTCGCCAGCATCCAGAATTTTATCTGCGGCACCGTACGGGCGATCTGATGGCACGGGCAACCAACGATGTCGATCGCGTCGTATTTGCCGCCGGAGAAGGGGTGCTGACGCTGGTGGATTCGCTGGTAATGGGGTGTGCGGTGCTGATCGTGATGTCAACGCAGATAAGCTGGCAACTGACGCTCATTGCGCTGCTGCCGATGCCGGTGATGGCGTTGATGATCAAACGTTACGGCGATCGACTCCATAACCGTTTTAAGCTGGCGCAGGCGGCGTTTTCCAGTCTCAACGATCGTACTCAGGAAAGCCTGACCAGTATTCGTATGATCAAGGCCTTTGGGCTGGAGGATCGGCAGTCGGCATTATTTGCCGCTGATGCTGAAGATACCGGTAAGAAAAACCTGCGTGTGGCGCGCATTGACGCCCGCTTTGATCCTACGATTTATATCGCCATTGGTATGGCTAACCTGCTGGCGATTGCCGGGGGAAGCTGGATGGTGGTTCACGGCTCGCTGACGCTCGGGCAGCTCACCAGCTTTATGATGTATCTCGGTCTGATGATTTGGCCGATGCTGGCGCTGGCCTGGATGTTTAACATCGTCGAACGCGGCAGCGCCGCGTATAGCCGAATTCGCGCCATGCTGGCAGAAGCGCCGGTAGTGGATGACGGTACTGAACCGGTGCCGGAAGGACGCGGCGAGCTGGCGGTGGCGATTCGCGAATTTTGTTACCCGCAAACCACCCTCCCGGCGCTGGAAAATGTGAATTTCCAGCTCAAACCTGGACAGATGCTGGGCATCTGTGGTCCGACCGGCGCGGGAAAAAGTACGGTGCTGTCGCTGATCCAGCGTCATTTTGATATCACCCAGGGCGATGTGCGCTTTCATGATATCCCATTAACGCGCTTACAGCTGGATAGCTGGCGCAGCCGACTGGCGGTTGTCAGCCAGACGCCATTCCTGTTTTCCGATACCGTCGGTAATAACATCGCCTTAGGACGTCCGCAGGCCACGCAGGAAGAGATCGAGCATGTGGCGCGCCTTGCCAGCGTTCATGAGGATATTTTACGTCTTCCTCAGGGCTACAACACCGAAGTGGGCGAACGCGGGGTGATGCTGTCTGGCGGGCAAAAACAGCGTATTTCTATCGCTCGAGCGTTATTGCTGAACGCTGAAATTCTGATTCTGGATGATGCGCTGTCGGCGGTGGATGGTCGTACCGAACATCAGATCCTACATAACCTGCGCCAGTGGGGCGAAGGCAGAACCGTGATTATCAGCGCACACCGTTTATCGGCTCTGACGGAAGCCAGCGAGATTATCGTGATGCAGCATGGGCATATTGCTCAGCGCGGTGAGCATGAATCTTTAGTGCAACAGCCCGGTTGGTATCGCGACATGTACCGCTATCAGCAACTTGAAGCGGCGCTGTCTGATGCACCAGAGATAAACGAGGAGGCGGCTAATGCGTAGTTTCGGGCAATTATGGCCAACTCTGAAAAGACTGCTGGCGTATGGTTCCCCATGGCGAAAACAGCTGGCGATTGCGGTAGTTATGCTGTGGGTGGCGGCTGCGGCGGAAGTCAGCGGTCCGCTGCTGATTAGCTATTTTATCGATAACATGGTGGCGAAGAACAATCTGCCATTGGCGATGGTTGCCGGGCTGGTTGCGGCTTATGTCGGTCTGCAACTGCTGGCGGCAGGTCTGCATTACGCGCAGTCATTGCTGTTTAACCAGGCGGCGGTTGGCGTAGTACAACAGTTACGCACCGACGTAATGGACGCTGCGCTGCGCCAGCCGCTCAGCGCTTTTGATACTCAGCCCGTCGGGCAGCTTATCTCCCGCGTGACCAATGATACTGAAGTTATTCGCGACCTTTACGTGACGGTGGTCGCAACGGTCCTGCGCAGCGCGGCCTTAATCGGCGCGATGTTGGTGGCAATGTTCAGCCTGGAATGGCGCATGGCGCTGGTGGCAATGGCCATTTTCCCAGCCGTGCTGGTGGTGATGGTGATTTACCAACGCTACAGCACCCCGATTGTGCGTCGGGTGCGCGCTTATCTGGCGGATATTAACGATGGCTTTAACGAAGTCATCAACGGCATGAGCGTTATCCAGCAGTTCCGCCAGCAGGCAAGGTTTGGCGAGAGAATGGGCGAGGCCAGCCGCTCGCACTATATGGCGCGTATGCAAACCCTGCGACTGGATGGTTTTTTGCTGCGTCCGCTGCTGAGCCTGTTCTCGGCACTGATCCTCTGCGGTTTGCTGATGCTGTTCAGTTTTACCTCTGGCACCTCCATCGAGGTTGGCGTGCTGTACGCGTTCATCAGCTACCTCGGCCGTTTGAACGAACCGCTGATCGAGCTGACCACCCAGCAATCAATGCTGCAGCAGGCGGTTGTCGCTGGTGAGCGAGTGTTCGAACTGATGGACGGGCCTCGTCAGCGCTATGGTGAAGACGATCGCCCGCTCAAAAGCGGAGACATTGAGGTGGATAACGTTTCATTTGCCTATCGCGACGACAATCTGGTGCTGCAAAACATCAGTCTGTCTGTGCCTTCGCGCAGCTTTGTGGCTTTGGTCGGACACACAGGCAGCGGCAAAAGCACGCTGGCAAGCCTGCTGATGGGATATTACCCGCTGACGCAGGGGGAAATCCGCCTTGACGGACGTCCGTTGTCTTCTCTGAGCCACGGTGCGTTACGTCAGGGCATCGCGATGGTGCAGCAGGATCCGGTGGTGATGGCGGATACCTTCCTGGCAAACGTCACGCTGGGGCGCGATATCTCAGAAGAGCGGGTCTGGCAGGCTCTGGAGACCGTGCAACTGGCAGAACTGGCTCGGGGTTTGAGCGAGGGGATTCATACCCGGCTGGGCGAGCAGGGCAATAATCTCTCCGTTGGGCAGAAACAGCTGCTGGCGCTGGCGCGGGTATTGGTTGAAACGCCGCAGGTGCTGATTCTCGATGAAGCCACGGCCAGTATTGATTCCGGTACTGAACAGGCCATTCAGCACGCGCTGGCGGCGGTCCGTGAACACACTACGCTGGTGGTGATTGCGCATCGGTTATCGACGATTGTCGATGCGGATACCATTCTGGTGCTGCATCGCGGTCAGGCGGTTGAGCGTGGTACGCACCAGCAATTACTGGCGGCGCAAGGCCGTTACTGGCAGATGTATCAGCTGCAGCTGGCGGGGGAAGAGTTAGCCGCCAGCACACAAGAGGATTCTGTTATCGCCTGACGGCGCAGTGCTTATCCGGCCACGCGGTATCGTAGGCCGGGTAAGGCGTTTACGCCGCCATCCGGCAATCAACAATCTGGTGCAAAAATGTAACGCACTATGCACCGTTATAGTGCGTTTTTTCTTTTTCTCTCCCGGCAGTACCCGGCGAACCTGAATCATTCCGCGTTTTTCATTCCTGGCACACCCCTTGCAATATTCCTCTCGTGTATCTGCAGCCACTACTGAATTCTGACTGGAGGGGATCTATGAAGCTGGTTACCGTGGTAATCAAACCGTTCAAACTGGAAGACGTCCGTGAAGCACTGTCGTCTATTGGTATTCAGGGGCTGACCGTCACCGAAGTGAAGGGGTTTGGCCGACAGAAAGGTCATGCTGAGCTGTACCGTGGGGCTGAATATAGCGTCAATTTTCTGCCAAAGGTGAAGATTGATGTGGCGATTGCCGACGACCAACTGGATGGCGTGATTGATGTCATCAGTAAGGCGGCATACACCGGAAAAATTGGCGACGGCAAAATCTTCGTCGCCGAGCTGCAACGTGTGATTCGTATTCGTACCGGCGAAGCCGACGAAGCCGCACTGTAACTTCTGGCACACAGTGATAGGAAACCAAAAAATGAAGATAGCAACGATGAAAACGGGTATTGCTTCACTGGCGCTACTGCCGGGACTGGCAATGGCGGCACCGGCGGTTGCGGATAAAGCAGATAACGCTTTTATGATGATCTGTACCGCGCTGGTGCTGTTTATGACTATCCCTGGCATTGCGTTGTTCTACGGCGGTTTGATTCGCGGTAAGAACGTACTGTCGATGCTGACTCAGGTGACGGTGACATTCGCTCTGGTTTGTATTCTATGGGTGGTTTATGGCTACTCACTGGCCTTTGGCGAAGGGAATAATTTCTTCGGCAACTTCAACTGGGTATTGCTGAAGAACATCGCGCTGACGGCGGTCACGGGGAGCTTCTACCAGTACATTCACGTTGCTTTTCAGGGATCTTTTGCCTGCATCACCGTTGGGCTGATTGTCGGGGCGCTGGCTGAGCGTATTCGTTTCTCTGCGGTGCTGATTTTTGTGGTGGTGTGGTTAACGCTGTCGTACATCCCCATTGCACATATGGTCTGGGGCGGCGGATTGCTGGCTTCTCACGGCGCACTGGATTTTGCGGGCGGGACGGTCGTGCACATCAACGCAGCGATTGCCGGTCTGGTTGGCGCGTATCTGATTGGCAAACGCGTCGGTTTTGGCAAAGAAGCCTTTAAACCGCATAACCTGCCGATGGTCTTCACCGGTACCGCTATTCTCTACATTGGTTGGTTTGGCTTTAACGCCGGTTCAGCGGGAACGGCGAATGAAATTGCTGCACTGGCCTTCGTCAATACCGTGGTCGCCACCGCTGCCGCCATCCTCGGATGGATCTTCGGTGAATGGGCGCTGCGTGGTAAACCGTCTCTGCTGGGCGCCTGTTCCGGTGCTATTGCAGGTCTGGTGGGCGTAACACCTGCATGTGGCTACATCGGTGTCGGCGGGGCGCTGATTATCGGTGTGGTTGCGGGGTTGGCTGGTCTGTGGGGCGTAACCATGCTGAAGCGTTTTCTGCGCGTGGACGATCCGTGTGACGTGTTTGGCGTGCACGGCGTGTGCGGTATTGTTGGCTGCATCCTGACCGGGGTTTTCGCTGCCAGCTCTCTGGGCGGCGTGGGATTTGCTGAGGGTGTTACCATGGGGCATCAGCTGCTGGTGCAACTGGAAAGCGTGGCGATCACCATCGTCTGGTCCGGCGTGGTGGCCTTCATTGGCTATAAGCTGGCGGATATGACGGTGGGTCTGCGCGTACCGGAAGAGCAGGAACGCGAAGGTCTGGATGTGAACAGTCACGGCGAGAACGCTTACAACGCTTGATGTTTCAATCTGCCGGATGGCAACGCTTTTGCGCCACCATCCGGTAATTCTTAATTGCGATTACGCATTACCCCTTCCTGCACGGTAGAGGCTACCAGCACGCCGTCCTGTGTATAAAACTCCCCGCGTACAAAACCTCTGGCACCGGAGGCAGAAGTACTCTCGACGTTATACAACAGCCACTCATTAATATTGAACGGACGGTGGAACCACATTGAATGGTCAATGGTGGCGATCTGAATCCCTTTTTCCAGAAAACCAATCCCGTACGGTTGCAGCGCTACAGGCAGGAAGTTCAGGTCTGAGGCATAACCCAGCAGATATTGATGGACGCGCAGATCGTCCTGCAGCTCGCCGTTTGCGCGGATCCATACCTGGCGTGCCGGAGGTGCGACGTGACCTTTTAAGGGGTTATGAAATTCAACCGGGCGCACTTCCAACGGACGATCGTTGATAAATTTTTCTTTCAACAGCGGCGGCAGCAAATGCGCCACTGAGCGGGCAATTTCTGTTTCTGATTTCAGCTCATCGGGACCCGGCGCATCCGGCATGGTTTTCTGATGTTCAAATCCGTCTTCCGGTGCCTGGAAAGAGGCGGTCATGTAAAAAATGGGTTTACCATTCTGAATTGCGGCAACGCGGCGCGCGCTGAAGCTGTTACCATCACGCAAGACTTCTACATCATAGATGATGGGTTTTTGGCTATCGCCGGGGCGTAAAAAGTAGCTGTGGAAGGAGTGCACCAGACGCTCTTCCGGTACGGTTTCTTTGGCGGCATACAGCGCCTGACCGACAACTTGTCCCCCAAAAACCTGACGTAACCCTAAGTCTTCACTTTGGCCCCGAAAGAGTCCTTCTTCAATTTTTTCCAGATTTAACAATGTCAGCAAATTTTTCAGCGCCAGACTCATACGTGCTCTCCAGGTTATATCGATCTCGCAGCGAGGTAGGCAGAGTATAACGCAATTTTGAAAGTGGTCCGATGGGTGCAATTGTCTGAATTAAAGGCCTATTACAGGCAAAAACAGCTGTCTTGTGCCACACTTAGTCACGTTATGTTTTTGTTAACCACTCTTCTGGCGAGGAAAGTTCTCGCTGGTGCATAGATGATAAGGAGAATTTAATGAAACTCGTGCACATGGTAAGTGGTTTAGCGGTTGCGGTCGCTCTGGCGGCCTGTGCTGATAAAAGTGCAGATATTCAGACACCTGCGCCAAGCCCTAATACGTCAATTGCTGACACACAGTCTAAAATTCAACAGCCAAATGTTTCTGGTACGGTATGGATCCGCCAGAAAGTGGCCTTGCCACCCGATGCGGTGCTGACCGTCACGCTGTCAGATGCGTCGCTGGCCGATGCACCGTCAAAAGTGCTGTCGCAAAAAGCAGTCCGTACTGAAGGTAAGCAGGCGCCATTCAGCTTTGTATTACCATTTAACCCGGCAGATATTCAGCCTAACGCCCGTATTCTGCTGAGTGCGGCAATTACGGTTAATGACAAACTGGTCTTTATTACTGATACCGTTCAGACGGTCATTAATCAGGGTGGTACGAAAGCCGATCTGACGCTGGTTCCTGTACAGCAAACAGCAGTACCGGTTCAGGCAAGCGGTGGGGCAGCCACCACGGTGCCGTCAACGTCACCAACCCAGGTGAATCCTTCTTCTGCCGTTCCTGCTCCCACGCAGTACTAAGGCAGTCGTAACCCTCTCCGCCTGGAGAGGGTTAGTACACCCAGCGATAGCGCTGTAAATCGATCTGCCCGCTTCCTGAAACCACTATTCCTTCTGCCAGCAACGCCTGACGCTGCCGTTGTAAGTCGGGGCCGGTCAGCGAAATGGCACCATGACGATTAACCACCCGATGCCAGGGCAAAGTGCTGCCTTCGGGGAGACGCTTAAGCACGCCGCCGACCTGGCGCGCAGCGCGCGGCGAACCGGCAAGCCTGGCAACATCGCCATACGTGGTGACGAAACCTTCGGGGATTGACGCGACGATTTGCCAGACGCGTTGGGGGAAAGTGTCTTGTATATCCATTATTTATTCCTGCGCTAATCCTCCAGCATAATGCCGAATGGCGAGGGAGTGAAGCCGCATTGCACAAGAAAACAGCATCCGATGCTGGATGGGTTGCAATTACAGGGTGCAGCAGTGATAATGCGCCTGCGCGTTGGTTAACAACGCTCTCAATGGGGGCTCTGTTGGTTCTCCCGCAACACTACTCTGTTTACCAGGTCAGGTCCGGAAGGAAGCAGCCAAGGCAGATGACGTGTGTGCCGGGATGTAGCTGGCAGGGCCCCCACCCAATTCTGCCGTCCGGCAATTTCCCTTCTTCTTATCTTCTTTTCTTTGTCATCGTATTGTCATTTTATTGTCATCAAATGCTGTCAATGTGTTTCGGGGATGTTATTTGTTGCTTTTGCCGCCGCCATCGCGCTGTAACGACAGGGTCTTACATCCGGTGTGTTTTGGCTGACCACAAGGATTTTCTACGATGTCGACCGCTGTATTGAATGTCAAAATTGATGAGGCGCTAAAAGAAAAGCTTCGCCATTACGCTGAAGTGCATAACGAAAATTTAAGTGTTGCGACGGAAAAACTGCTGCTGATTGCGTTTACCGCCGTTGAAGAGGCAGGAGTCTCCGCTGAGGATATCGATAGCCAGCATACGGAAGAGTCCGTAGTTGAAGCACTGACTCCTAAAGAAATCAAAGCATTGCGCAGACTACTGAAGAAGAAAAAATGAAACAACAACCGCTCTCAACCGCCAGTAATTACGGCGAAGCTTGTGATTTACTACGCTCCGGTTATGTGAAACATGTCCGCCTGAGCTGGAATGTCGGCAGCGACGAGTTCTTCCGTATTGCCTCCGACTGGTGTGATGCTGGGGCAAAAATTAAGAAAGACGGTGAAAATTTCGTGATTTCACTGAAGGGTTTTCCGGTTCCCCCTCAGCGGTAATATCACCGGGACTCTTTCATCCATCCCGGCTTATAAGGGCGAGTCCTTTGACTCGTCGCTTAGATTATTTTGCGTACTTTCCCGCTGCTGGCCTGCAAACGCAGGTTATCCCAAATGGGTTGTAACACCCTGAAGGCGGCACGCGCTGTGTCATCCGGCAACGTGAAAGGCATACGCAAAAAACGATCGAATGCGCCATCAAGCCCAAACCGCGTACCGGTTCCTAATTGAATGCCTACGCTTTCGGCGCGCGTAGCGAATAGCGTTGCCAGCGTATCGGGCAGTTCAACCCAAAAAGAGAGTCCTCCCTGTGGCTGGGTAAACTGCCACTCCGGGAAATGTGCGTTCATCAGGCTCGAGCACAGATCGCGCTGCGATGTGAGTAGCCGTCTTCTGTCAGGAAGAAAGTCGGCGGCGTTATCCAGCAGCCAGCTGGTGGCAAGTTGTTCAAGCACCGGGGAGCCTAAATCGAAGGTGTCGCGGGTTTGTACCAGCGCCGCAATGGTTCGCGCCGACGCCCGGATCCAGCCCAGACGTAATCCCCCCCAAAAGCTTTTCCCGGCTGAACCCAATAGAATGATCGGCGCGTCGCGATTGAATGCGGCAAGCGGCGGCGGCGGGGCGTCATACCACAGGTTCACCATCGTCTCATCGACCACCAGGGTAGTGCGGGTTCGTTCGGCAATATCCGCCACGACCTGGCGAGTTGCAGCGTCCATGCAACGCCCGGTCGGATTGTGAAAGTCCGGCATCAGGTAGGCCATTCTCGGTGCGGTTTGCGCGATGGTGGCGACCAGACCCGCGGTATCCCAACCGTGCTCGGGTAGCGACACGCCGACGGGGCGACAGGATGCGCCTTGAATCGCGGCAATCGCCAGCGGATAAGTGGGGTGATCGACCACTACGCGATCGCCGGGGCCGGTGAGCAAACGCAGGATCAGCGCCAGGCCGCTGACTGCACCATTCACGACCATGATTTCATCGGGCTGCGTCGGGAGCCCGCGATCGCAATAATGCTGAGCGATGGACTCACGCAATACCGACAGCCCCTGCGGCAAATACCCGGAGCTCAGCAAATGCTGTGGCATAGCAAACAGCGCCTGCTGGTAAGCCTGATGAATTTCGGGACCGGCACTTAGTGCCGCCGTGGACAAATCAAGCGCTGTGCCGGTGCTGGTCCGGGTTGGCACATGGCGAATATGTTCCGGCAGGATCACCCGTGAGCCGCTACCATGACGGCTTTCCAGATATCCCTCTTCACGCAGTTGCGCCATAGCGCTGGCGACGGTAGTTCGACTTACTTGCAGGACGACGGCGAGCTCGCGTTCACCCGGTAAGCGGCTATCCAGCGCCAGCCGACCATCGAGAATAAGCAGACGTAACGCTTCTGCCAGCTGTCGCCAGATGGGCGTTCGCGAGGGGCTTTCCAGCCAGTGTCCGAGCAGGCGTTGCAAAGACTGACTTCCATAACGGCGAGATGACATAACAGTCCACTTTTTGAAAACTGGACATTAATCATAGTGCCAATTGCGGTGAAGATGAAAGTTATCCGAGAGTGGGAGGGAAATGCATGCTGCGTCGTTTACTTCAGTTATATATCGGGCTGGCGCTGTACGGTGTATCGACGGCCATGTTTGTCCGTGCTGATTTAGGGGCCGATCCGTGGAACGTGTTTCACCTGGGTGTAGCCAATTTATTGTCGATGAATATCGGCGTGGTGATTATTGCCGTTGGCGTGTTGGTGTTGTTGGCGTGGATACCGCTGCGCCAGCGTCCAGGCTTTGGCACGCTGAGCAACGTGATTATGATCGGGCTGGCGGCAGATGCCGCGCTGCTGGTGATTCCTGGATTTGAATCTCTGCTGGCGCGCAGCGGGCTGCTGGTGTCAGCGGTAATATTGAATGCGTTAGCAACCAGCCTGTACATTGGCGCAGGTTTTGGCGCCGGTCCGCGTGATGGTCTGATGACCGGTATCCACGCGCGTACCGGCTGGCCAGTACGACGAATTCGAACCGCAATCGAAGTGTCGGTGCTGCTTATCGGTTGGCTGCTGGGGGGAACCGTGGGGGTTGGTACGGTGCTGTATGCCTTGGCAATCGGGCCGCTCATTCAGCTTTGCCTGCCGTGGTTTCGGCATCAGCCGCAGTCACGTACGCGTATCAGGAATGCACCTGGGGCGCGATCGCCTACTGGCGACTAAACTTAACCTCGACTGACGCGGCCGGAATCGGCTTGCCGCGCAGTACACTTCGGAGGTTTTTCTCATGAAGTATGTTGATGGCTTTGTGGTTGCCGTACCCGCTGAAAACAAGGAGGCGTACATTGCGATGGCGGCAAAAGCAGCTCCGCTTTTCAAGGAGTTCGGTGCATTGCGCGTAGTGGAGTGCTGGGCAGATGATGTCCCCGACGGCAAACTGACCGATTTTCGCATGGCTGTGAAAGCACAGGAGCATGAAGAAGTGGTATTCAGCTGGATTGAATACCCTTCCAAAGAGGTCCGCGATGCGGCGAATCAGAAGATGATGTCCGATCCCCGTATGAAGGAGTTCGGTGAATCTATGCCATTTGATGGCAAGCGAATGATCTACGGTGGATTTGCGCCCATTATGGAAGAGTGATGTGACTGGCTGTGCGGCGTGCCGCCAGCCATCTCAACATCAACAGCAATGTTAAAGCCGTTTTTCTGCCCACAGAATAAATTCCGCCTTCGGCAGGGCTTTGCTGTAAAGCCAGCCCTGACCGTACTGGACGCCGTGCTGGCGTAGCCAGGCTTCCTGATTCTCGGTTTCGATACCTTCCGCCACCATCTCCAGCTTCAACGTTTTCGCTATCTCGATAATATGTGGCGTCACGTTGTTGTACTCCAGTGCATCAACGAACGATTTGTCTATCTTCAGGATATCGACATCCAGATCCTGTAAATAGCTCAGGCTGGAATAGCCGGTGCCAAAATCATCGATATAGATCGAGTGGCCTGCCTGACGGTATTTAGCAATAAACGGCGCGCTGTTTTTCGGGTCGGCAAACTCGCGTTCGGTTAGTTCCAGCGCGATTTGCGTAGGCTTAAGTTGCCAGTGGTTCACTTTCTGACTTAACAGAGCAGGAAGCGTTTCGGAGGCCAGATCGGCTGACTCAAGGTTGATGGATATATGCTGCTCCGGATGCTGACGCAGCCATTTACCTAAATCTTCAAATACGCTTTCAATAATCAACCGTGTGAGAGGCTCTGTCAGCCCGGTTTCTTGCGCCAGCGCGACGAAAATTTCCGGCGACAGATAACTTCCGTCAGCCTGTTGCCAGCGAGCCAGTGCTTCAGCCCCGACGACTTTTCCCGTTTTGAGCGAGATAATCGGTTGGTAGTAGACCTTGATATCCCGATGCTGGATAGCGTCCTGTAATTGGTGATGGGGCGACTGTAAGCGGCGCAAAATGCGCAAAACAAAGGCGGCGGTGAGCAATCCGATAAGAATGCCTGCCGGAAGCCAGATCAGCGCCTGTCGGTGCCAGGTTTTTTGTAACGGCTGGGTAGATGCCCAGGTTACGATCGTGATACCCAGTTCCGGGAAGGGGCGAGCGTTAAAAATATTACCATCCTTCTGAAAATGGGTAATCGAGCTCTCTTGTTTTACATGCTGCAAAACGTCCGATGGCAGATCGGCGCTACTGGCAACCACGACGTTGCGCACGGTGCCAATGATAGTCACTTCAATCGGCCATGAGCCAAAAGGGATGACGTCAATGAAAGAACCCGGATCGACCATCACAACATAATGTTCGCTCCCTAATGCTGCCATAAAGCGCTTGATGCCCAAATCATTTTGCGTGGTAAGCCATGCGCGATATCCATCAGGCGTGACTTTCATTGCGGGTGGAAATGCGTCTGCCTGGCTTCTTTTTTCCAGAGATGAGCATTGCGGAACATTATCTTTGAGGTACAGCACTTCCTGAATATAGCGGTAGCTATAGGACAAACGACGCATTTCCAGCAAATGCTCGTCACTGCAAGGCACTCCCTGAAAAGCTTCAATATTGCGTAATGCTTTTTTCGCCTGCTCGCCTACGCGTTCCGTACGTAATGCGACTCGAGTTGAGAACATATCGAGTTCATCGATAAATTTCGTTTCGACCTGACGATGTGCCAGCCACAGGCTTAAACCTACAGGCGCGAGGATGGAAAGGAACAGTACCCCAGCCACCAGGCTTATCAAATGTCGTGTTGTCACAGTGATATCCTTATTTACACAGCGTAGGGAAAGTATATCCGAAACCCCAAAAAGCTATTCGATTGGCATCATATATTTACGGCCACTTATCCTCCCGTTTGACTCCCTGTAGCGTAAATCAGGTTGTGGTTTGTACAAGAGAGGTGTATTTTGATAGTTATGTTATAACGTAACAAATTGAGGTTGCCATGAAACCGGATATTCATCCTTTTTACCGTACCGTCGTGTTTCACGATACCAGTGCCAATGAATTCTTTAAGGTCGGTTCGACCATCAAGACTGAGCGTGAAATTGAGTTTGAGGGGAAAATGTACCCGTACGTGACCCTCGATATCTCTTCTAAATCACATCCGTACTATACCGGGAAACAAAAAAACTTTGATAATGAAGGTAGTGCAGCACGTTTCCAAAAACGTTTTGGTCATTTTATTGGCGTTAAGCGGGGTTAAAATGCAGGTACTCAATTCACTTCGCAGCGCAAAACAGCGCCATCCTGACTGCCAGATAGTAAAACGCAAAGGGCGTTTGTACGTTATCTGCAAAACGAATCCGCGCTTTAAAGCAGTACAGGGGCGTAAAAAAAGACGTTAGTTTCTTTGCCAGCATTTCAGGGATTAAAGTGCGTTACCTTCGCAGGAACGCACTTTTTTATCTGTGCTGAGATGCCGTTACTGGCTGGTCTGGGCGCGGGTAAGCGTAAAAACATCGTAAAACGAGAGTTCGCCTTTGCGCGATATCATCTTTTGCAGCTGTGCTTTATGTTCGCTATCCACGGACGGTGAGTGCAGGATAGTATCGATGAGAGAGGAGGGGACAAAGCGAGTGTTGTACCATTCTCCGTTATAGCAAACTCTAAAATCCAGAACGTCGATATCTTCAAAGCGGTATCGTGGCGCAACGTCGAAAAAGAAAAAGCCGTTGAGTACAACGAACAGCACCACCAGCAGCCATACTGAATCGACTAACGTTTCTGACTGTAGCATCACCGCCAACGTGGCAAACCACGCAACATACATGCCGATAAACAGCCCTGGGTGTTTGCGAATAAAGCTGATGCTAAAGCGCGGTTTGTTGTCGCGCTTCTCGCGAATATTTAAGTCGTCGATTGTTTCAGTAAGCAGGCGCTGTATTTCTGTCATCTCTTGCCTTCGTGATATCTGCAAAATTCAGGAGGGATCGCCCTATTTTAAAAGGGGATACCCTTTGATGAAAGTAACAGATTAACCGCAATTTAGCATAACAGTTACATTTAAGATCACAGCGTTTTGATGATCCTTGCGGGATTGCCCCCAACCACGGTGTTTGCCGGAACGCTTTTAGTGACCACTGCGCCTGATGCCACAACCACGTTATCGCCCAGCGTGACGCCGGGATTGATCACTGCACGGCCACCTATCCAGACATTATTGCCGATAGTCACGGGCTTTCCGAACTCCAGGCCACTGTTGCGCTCGGTAGCATCCAGCGGATGGGTCGCGGTGTAGATATGAACGCCTGGTGCCAGCATGCAGTTGTCGCCAATATGAATTGGACAAACGTCGAGCATAACGCAGTCGAAATTAGCGTAAAAGTCTTTACCAAGATAGATGTTATAACCGTAATCACAACGGAAAGAGGGTTCAATATAGGCTCCCTCACTCTGACCTAACAGATCGTGCAGGATTGCCTGACGCTCATTTTTTTCATCGGGAGCGGTGAGGTTGTAGCGATGGATCAACTGACGAGCGCGTAGTCGGTCACTGCGCAGCGTTTCATCTGCCGGGCGATAGTATTCGCCGGCGATCATTTTTTGCTTTTCATTACGCATTACGAATTCCCTGTGTACTGAAGGTTATTTCAGCACAGTAAAACGTAATGCAAACAAGGGGAACGTTCCCGCTTCTTTGCTGTGATCATAGTCACGCGATTTGAATTAAATAACCATTGTAAATACGAAAATGGTCAGCCAGACAACGGTACCGCTATACCTGACTTAACCTTGAGTGCAATTAGCGAATGAATTTCCAAACAGAAGTTGGAATCTTGTCGTAAAGCTTATTCATGGTCAATTCAGCAAGGCGATGATCTGCTGCTGAGTAAAATACAGCCAGTTCGTTGTCGGACAATTCATATTTATTTTTTTCAATAACGCGCTCTAGCGTATCAATTGTCTGGCAACGTCGCAGGCGCATCAAATAATCTGTTTTAGTTAATGGTTTATCGGACATAACTCTTACCTATGATTGTAATAATTTTTAACAAGACAAACTAACAGGATTAGCCCTGGTGGCATTGACAAAACAGCGAAACAGTCGATTACCTGACTTCCGCCATTTCTGCAGATCCTGCGTATTAATACCATAACTGCTGAACAACATAAAAGTGTCATCCAGGTATTCATCTATCTGCGCGATCAGCTTATTGTCCTCATTGTACTTAATTTTATAATTAAGTGCGAAGGTTGCAATATGCTCTATCAGTTCATTGAGCTGCAAGCTGGTTGCAGAGGTAGGGTCATTAACCCAGCCATGGTTACTTTGTTCAAGGTTTGCAAGACAGTCATGATACAGAGTTTCGCAGAGAAATTTAAGCTGCGCGATATCATGTCTTTTGGGTGAGTATTCATCCATAACGCATCCCCTTCTTAGTGGCTTAAACTAACCGAACACCTTTCGGGATGGATACAACAACTACCTGGAACTTGCCCGCGACTCCTGATGATTTAACTATAATCTACTCTAAAAAAGATTTCATCGTCATATCACGAAAAATTACAATTATGTAAAATTATGATGCTACGTCATTTTTACATTTTAACAGATAAATGCCGCTATTCGAAATGGGACAATTTCTTTATTCTTCGGGCAATCATCGGGTTATCTTGTTTAGGTTTAGCAACGAAAGGCAACAACCGACAATGTGAACCAGTGGATAGGATTAATCTTAATATTTATTAAAGTAAATAAGAACTCTCGCTGTTTTTTTAAGAATAGCCTTTAAGGCTGCAAGGATTATATCGCTTATTTATCCGATAGAAAATAAACGGAATGGCAATAAGTGATTTTTATGATTTTTCCAGAAAAAAGGCCGCTTGCGCGGCCTTATCTTTAGAGATGTATCAATGATGCTCTACTGAGTGGCTATGCTCAATATCTTCATTTTTGCGGCTAAAGCGGCGGCGTACCACCACAAAGAACACCGGAACAAAGAAGATCGCCAACACGGTTGCCGTCACCATCCCGCCCATTACGCCAGTACCAACGGCGTTCTGTGCACCGGAACCTGCGCCGGAACTGATGACCAGCGGCATTACGCCCAGAATAAAGGCCAGTGACGTCATCAGGATTGGACGTAAACGCATGCGTACTGCGTCCAGCGTCGCCTCTATCAGACCTTTACCCTCTTTATCCATCAAGTCTTTGGCGAATTCGACGATAAGTATCGCGTTCTTCGCCGACAACCCAATGGTTGTGAGCAGGCCTACCTGGAAGTAAACGTCGTTGGTCAGGCCGCGGAACGTTGCTGCCAGCAATGCACCGATAACACCCAGCGGTACAACCAGCATTACGGAGAACGGAATTGACCAGCTCTCGTACAGCGCTGCCAGACACAAGAACACGACGATCAATGAAATGGCATACAGGGCAGGGGCCTGGTTGCCGGACAGTCGTTCCTGGTAGGACATACCGGTCCAGTCATAACCGATACCGGATGGCAGTTTGCTGGCCAGTTGCTCCATCATGGCCATGGCTTCACCGGTACTTTTACCCGGAGCGGCCTGACCTAAGATTTCCATGGACGGCAGACCGTTATAGCGTTCCAGACGCGGTGAACCGTATTCCCAACGTGAGGTAGAGAAGGCGGAGAACGGTACCATCTGTCCATCGCTGCCGCGGACATACCAGTTTCCAATATCTTCCGGCAACATACGGTATTTCGCTTCAGACATGACGTAAACTTTCTTCACACGACCACGGTCGATGAAGTCATTCACGTAGCTTCCGCCCCATGCTGCACCCAGCGTTGTATTAATATCACTAATGGAAACGCCCAGAGCCTGCGCTTTTTCCTGATCGATATCGATCTTGAACTGCGGCGTATCTTCCAGACCGTTAGGACGAACACCGACCAACAGATCAGGATGCTTCGCGACTTCACCAAACAGTTGGTTACGCGCCTGAGTCAGCTTCTCATGGCCCAGACCTGCCTGGTCAATCAACTGGAAGTCAAAACCGGTCGCGGTCCCTAACTCCACAATCGCTGGCAGGTTAAAGGCAAAGACCATCGCGTCTTTGATCTGCGAGAATGCGCCCATTGCACGTTGAGTAATCGCTTCAACTTTGTTCTCTTTACCTGGACGTTCACTCCAGTCTTTCAAAGAGACGAATGCGATACCGGTGTTCTGACCACGACCTGCAAAACCGAAGCCGTTAACGGCAAACACCGATTCAACGTTCGCTTTTTCTTTGGTCAGATAGTAATCCGTCATTTCGTCCAGCACCTTCTGGGTACGCTCTTGCGTTGCACCCGCTGGCAACTGAGCCATAGACAGGAATACCCCCTGATCTTCATCTGGCAGGAACGAACTTGGCAGACGAACGAACAGATAGGCCATGCCCACAACGATGATCAGATACAGCGCCAGATAACGACCGGTGCTGCGCAGAATACCGCCTACGCTATCGGTGTAATGGTGCGTACTCTTATCGAACATGCGGTTAAACCAGCCGAAGAAGCCTTTTTTGCCTTCTCCGTGATCGCCTTTAGCAATCGGTTTGAGCATGGTCGCACACAGGGCAGGGGTCAGAATCAATGCCACCAGTACAGACAACGCCATCGCGGAAACAATGGTGATGGAGAACTGACGGTAAATTGCACCGGTAGAACCCCCGAAGAACGCCATTGGGATAAATACCGCTGACAGTACCATCGCGATACCCACCAGTGCGCCCTGAATCTGGCCCATTGATTTACGCGTTGCTTCCTTCGGCGGTAGTCCTTCCTCAGCCATTACACGTTCAACGTTCTCGACCACAACGATGGCATCATCCACCAGCAGGCCGATGGCGAGCACCATCCCGAACATCGTCAGGGTGTTTATCGAGAAGCCGAAAATCGCAAGGACGGCAAACGTACCCAAGAGCACCACCGGCACGGCGATAGTCGGAATCAGCGTCGCGCGGAAGTTCTGCAGGAACAGATACATTACCAGGAACACGAGGATGATTGCTTCCGCCAGCGTTTTCACTACTTCGTGAATAGAGATTTTCACGAACGGCGTGGTGTCATACGGGTAAACGATCTTCAGACCTGACGGGAAGAACGGTTCCATCTTCTTCAGTTCATCGCGGATAGCGTTTGCTGTATCCAGGGCGTTAGCACCTGTCGCCAGCTTGATACCCAGACCGGATGCCGGTTTACCGTTGAACTTCGCAATGATGTCGTAGTTCTCACCGCCCAGTTCCACTTTCGCCACGTCACGCAGACGAACCTGGGAACCATCCTGATTCACTTTCAGCAGAATTTTGCTGAACTCATCAGCGGAGGTCAGACGGGTTTGCGCGATGATTGACGCGTTAAGCTGTTGGCCTTTCACCGGTGGTGTACCACCTAACTGACCGGCTGCAACCTGGGCGTTCTGCGCTTTGATGGCGCTGATTACATCAACCGGCGTCAGCTGGAAGTTGTTCAGTTTGTTCGGATCCATCCAGATACGCATCGCGTACTGAGAACCGAACAGCTGAACATCACCCACACCTGAAGTACGGCTGATGGCATCCTTCATGTTGGCGCCAACGTAGTCGGAAATATCCTCCTGCGTCATGGTGCCGTTGGTGTTGATAACACCGACAACCATCAGGAAGCTGCTGGATGACTTCTCAACGCTAACCCCTTGTTGCTGTACTTCCTGAGGCAGCAACGGCATGGCCAGCTGCAGTTTGTTCTGCACCTGTACCTGCGCGATATCCGCATCAGTACCAGACTGGAAGGTTAGGGTGATCTGCACGGTACCCGTGGAGTCACTGTTAGAGGACATGTACATCAGGTTATCGATACCGTTCATGTTCTGTTCGATAACCTGCGTAACAGTATCCTGTACTGTTTTGGCATCAGCGCCAGGGTAGGTCGCGGAGATCGTCACTGCTGGCGGTGCAATAGTTGGATATTGCGCTACCGGCAATTTGAGGATCGCGAGCCCCCCTGCCAACATGATGATAATGGCGATCACCCACGCAAATATTGGGCGATCGATAAAGAAATTAGGCATGTCTTAACGGCTCCTGTTTAAGTTAAGACTTGGACTGTTCAGGCTGGCTACCGCTTTGGCCTTGCTGGTTGTTATCAGCGGTGATTTCCTGCGCTTTTACCTGCGCGCCAGGACGTACTTTCTGCAGCCCAGTGACAATCACGCGGTCGCCCGGCTTAAGTCCATCAGTGACTAACCATTTGTCGCCAATCGCTTGTGCGGCGACAATTTGACGAGTTTCAACTTTATTGTCTGCACCGATAACCAATGCACTGGCATCGCCACGCGGTGTACGGGTAACGCCTTGCTGTGGAACCAGTAATGCCGTTGGGTTAATCCCTTCTTCCAGACGTGCGCGGACGAACATACCCGGCAGTAAGGTGTGATCCGGGTTAGGGAAGATGGCGCGTAACGTAATCGACCCGGTAGTTTGATCAACCGTAACATCAGAAAACTCCAGCGTACCGGACTGCGGGAATTTAATGCCGTCATTGGTTACCAGTTCGACTTTCGCTTTGCCGTTCTCTTGCTTCAGCGTGCCGTTGGCCAGCTCTTGCTTCAGGCGCAGGAAGTCGTTGCTTGACTGCGTCACGTCCACGTAGATCGGGTCCAACTGTTGAACGGTCGCCAGCGCGGTCGCTTGACCGTTTTGCACCAGAGCACCTTCCGTAACGGATGATTTACCAATGCGGCCGCTGATCGGCGACGTCACTTTGGTATAGGCCAGATTGATGCGTGCAGTTTCTACCGCGGCTTTCGCGGCGACAACGGCGGCGTTTGCCTGCTGTGCGTCTGCCTGCGCGCTATCGTAATCCTGTTGACTGATGTACTTGGTACCCAACAGTTTCTGATAACGTTTAACCGTCAGTTGAGCGATATTTGCTGCGGCTTGTGCTTTGGCCAGATCACCTTTTGCGCTTTCATAAGCGGCCTGGTAAGTCGCAGGATCAATCTGATAGAGAGATACACCCGCTTCGATATCGCCACCTTCCGTGAAATTACGCTTCAGGATAATACCGCTAACCTGAGGACGAACTTCTGCAATGCGAAACGCACTGGTGCGACCCGGAAGCTCAGTTGTTATCTGTAGAGGTTCAGTTTTGAGCGTAACAACTCCAACCTCTGGCATCTGCTGGCCCCCTTGTTGGGCCTGTTTGTCGTCACATCCTGTTAGCGCTAAGCTGCCTGAGAGCATCAGAACGACTGCCAGAGGCGTTAACCCTCTGTTTTTGTTCATATGTAAACCTCGAGTGTCCGATTTCAAATTGATCAATGGCTTAAAGCCCATAAACCCATTGCTGCGTTTATATTATCGTCGTGCTATGGTACATACATTCACAAATGTATGTAAATCTAACGCCTGTAAATTCACTGACATATGGCACGAAAAACCAAACAACAAGCACAGGAAACACGACAGCATATTCTCGATGTTGCTCTGCATTTGTTTTCGCAACAAGGGGTATCATCCACCTCGCTTGCGGAGATCGCAAAAGCCGCTGGTGTCACGCGCGGCGCAATCTATTGGCATTTCAAAAACAAGTCGGATTTATTCAGTGAAATCTGGGAGCTAGCAAAACCTAACATTGATGAGTTAGAGACTGAGTATCAGGCAAAATTCCCCGACGATCCACTATCAGTATTAAGAGAAATTTTAATTTACGTTCTTGAAGCTACCGTGACAGAAGAACGCCGACGTTTGTTGCTGGAAATTATATTCCACAAATGCGAATTTGTCGGGGAAATGGCCTCTGTTCAGTTAGCTCAACGCCATCTTTGTATTGAAAATTACGATCGTATTGAACAAACATTGCGGCACTGTATGGATGCCAATATGCTGCCGGAAAACCTGAACACCCGTCGCGTGGCGGTCCTGTTGCGCAGCTATATTACCGGAATCATAGAAAACTGGTTATTTGCCCCCGAATCGTTTGATCTGAAAAAAGAAGCTCGGGAATACGTGGCTGTGCTGCTGGAGATGTGCCTTATGTGCCCAACTCTGCGGCTTGGCGTGGCGGAAATCCACTAAACGTTTTGGGCCTGTACCAGGAATTCTCCTGGTCGTTTTGCCTGCTGCTATTCTACCGGTCACAGCCGTGATATTCTTGCCGCTTGACTATTTTCGGTCACTTTTCCGGTTCAGAAACGTTCATTCTCATGACTATGTTGCAGCTCTATAAACGTTCACAGCATCTTATTGCTATTACCATTCTTTTCTTCATTCTCTTGCTATCTTGCCAGTCGTCTGCTTTTGCGCGGGCGCAACAGAGTGGTGAACTGCCGACGAAAGCGGATATTCAGAGCCAACTGGACGCACTGAGTAAACAAAAAGATCTCTCCGCGCAGGATAAGCTGGTCCAACAGGATCTCATCGATACCATCGCCACGTTGGATAAAATCGATCGCGTGAAAGATGAGACCGTACAGCTTCGCCAGAAAGTTGCCCAGGCACCGGAGAAAATGCGTCAGGCGACGGATGCGCTGAATTCGCTCAGCGATGTCGATAACGACGATGAAACGCGAAAAACGCTGAGTACACTCTCCTTGCGACAGCTTGAGTCGCGCGTGGCACAGGTTTTGGATGACCTGCAAAGTGCGCAAAACGATCTTGCAGCTTACAACAGCCAACTGGTGTCGCTCCAGACGCAGCCAGAGCGTGTGCAGAATGCGATGTACACCGCGTCGCAGCAAATGCAGCAAATTCGTAATCGACTCGATGGCAACAATGTGGGAGAGGCTGCGTTACGCCCCAGTCAGCAGGTGTTGCTGCAGGCACAGCAGGCGCTGCTGAGTGCGCAGATCGACCAACAGCGTAAGAGCCTCGAAGGTAATACTGTTTTGCAGGATACCTTGCAAAAACAACGTGATTACGTAACAGCTAACAGTAACCGGCTTGAACATCAGCTCCAGCTTCTGCAAGAAGCGGTGAACAGCAAACGACTGACGTTAACCGAAAAGACGGCTCAGGAAGCGGTAACGCCGGATGAAGCCGAACGTATTCAGTCAAACCCGTTAGTGAAGCAGGAACTGGACGTTAACCATCAGCTCAGCCAGCGTCTGATTGCCGCGACCGAAAACGGCAACAACCTGATGCAGCAGAATATCAAAGTCAAAAACTGGCTTGACCGCGCGCTGCAATCCGAACGCAACATTAAAGAACAGATCGCCGTCCTGAAAGGCAGTCTGCTGCTGTCGCGTATTCTGTATCAGCAACAACAAACACTGCCGTCGGCGGATGAACTTGCCGATATGACTAACCGGATCGCTGATTTGCGTCTGGAGCAGTTTGAAATCAACCAGCAGCGTGATGCGCTATTCCAGAACGATGCGTTTGTCGCCAAACTGGAAGAAGGGCACAGCAACGAAGTGAATGGTGAAGTCCATGATGCCCTGCTGCAGGTTGTGGATATGCGCCGTGAACTGTTGGATCAGCTGAACAAGCAGCTGGGCAACCAGTTGATGATGGCGATTAACCTGCAAATCAATCAACAGCAGCTAATGAGCGTGTCGAAGAACCTGAAAGGGATCCTCACGCAGCAAATCTTCTGGGTTAATAGTAACCGTCCGATGGACTGGGACTGGATCAAAGCCTTCCCGCAAACGCTAAAAGACCAGTTTAAGTCGATGAAAATCACGGTGAACTGGGAAAAAGCCTGGCCCGCCGTCTTTATTGCGTTCCTGGCGGGGCTACCGCTGCTGCTTATTGCCGGGTTAATCCGCTGGCGTTTGAAATGGTTGAAAGAGTATCAGGCGAAATTAGCCGCCGCAGTAGGGAATCTGCGTAATGACAGTCAGCTCAATACGCCAAAAGCGATTCTGATCGATCTGATCCGAGCGTTGCCGGCGTGCCTGATTATCCTCGCCGTGGGCCTGATTCTGCTTACCATGCAGTTGAATATCAGCGACCTGCTGTGGGCGTTCAGTAAGAAGATGACAGTCTTCTGGCTGGTGTTTGGTCTGTGCTGGAAGGTGCTGGAAAAAGATGGCGTGGCAATTCGTCATTTTGGTATGCCAGCGAAGCAGACCAGCCACTGGCGCCGCCAGATCGTGCGTATTAGCCTGGCGCTGTTACCGCTCAACTTCTGGTCGGTCATTGCTGAGCTGTCACCGCTTAATTTGATGGACGATGTGCTGGGTCAGGTAGTTATTTTCCTCAACCTGCTGCTGATCGCCTTCCTGGTATGGCCAATGTGTCGTGAAAGCTGGCGCGACAAAGAGTCGCATGGCTTGCGTCTGGTTACCATTACTGTCCTCTCAATTATCCCGATTGCATTAATGGTGCTGACGGCGACAGGGTATTTCTACACCACGTTGCGCCTGGCCGGTCGTTGGATTGAAACGGTCTATCTGGTTATCCTCTGGAACCTGCTGTATCAGACGGTACTGCGTGGATTGAGCGTGGCGGCACGGCGTATCGCCTGGCGCCGTGCCTTAGCGCGTCGTCAGAACCTGGTGAAAGAAGGGGCGGAAGGAGCCGAGCCGCAGGAAGAACCGACCATTGCGCTTGAGCAGGTGAACCAGCAAACGCTGCGCATCACCATGCTGGTAATGGTTGCCCTGTTTGGTGTTCTGTTCTGGGCTATTTGGTCTGATTTGATAACTGTATTCAGCTACCTCGATAGCATTACGCTCTGGCATTACAACGGCACCGAAGCGGGAGCTGCGGTGGTGAAAGACGTCACCATGGGCAGCCTGCTGTTTGCGATTATTGCGTCAATGGTCGCGTGGGCGCTGATCCGTAACTTACCCGGCCTGCTGGAAGTGCTGGTGCTGTCGCGACTGAAGATGCGTCAGGGCGCTTCGTATGCGATCACCACGATCCTTAACTACGCGATCATCGCCATCGGCGCGATGACGGTCTTCGGATCGCTCGGTGTTTCATGGGATAAGCTACAGTGGCTGGCAGCAGCCCTGTCGGTTGGTCTTGGTTTTGGCTTGCAGGAAATCTTCGGTAACTTTGTTTCGGGTCTGATTATTCTGTTTGAACGCCCGGTCCGCATCGGCGATACCGTGACTATCGGTACGTTCTCAGGAACGGTCAGCAAGATCCGTATCCGTGCCACCACCATTACCGACTTCGATCGCAAAGAGGTGATCATCCCGAACAAAGCATTTGTGACGGAGCGTTTGATCAACTGGTCGCTTTCCGATACCACCACGCGCCTGGTGATCCGCATCGGCGTGGCCTACGGTTCGGATCTGGATAAAGTGAAGAAAGTGCTGTTGCAGGCGGCGATGGAACACCCGAAAGTGATGCACGATCCAGAGCCTGCGGTGTTCTTTACCGCCTTCGGCGCCAGCACGCTGGATCATGAACTGCGATTATACGTACGTGAACTGCGCGATCGTAGCCACACGGTTGATGAACTGAACCGTGCGGTCGATCGTTTATGCCGTGAAAACGACATTGATATCGCCTTTAACCAGCTCGAAGTGCACCTGCATAACGCGAAAGGTGATACCGTGACCGAGGTTAAGCGTGACATCATTAAAGGTGATGATCCGACGCCTTCGGTAGGTTAAGTTGCAATCAGGGCGGCATATTTGCCGCCCTGATTGCATTTAGTGCGCCAGCGCGACCAGTTCTTCCTGCGTCAGGCCTGTAAGGTGCGTAATCAGCTCCAGTTCCAGGCCGCGGGCGAGCATTTTTTGTGCGATATTACGCGCTTCAACCTGCCGACCTTCTTCTAACCCTTTTTCCAGCCCTTGTTGTATGCCTTCCACTCTGCCTTTTTCTTCCAACCATTCGGCAATCGTCATCAGCTGTTCCTTGTACTGTGGCGCACTCTGCGCCAGATGGCGGACAAGTACGCCGGGTTCCGTGGTATTTCCTGCTTTAAGCATGTAATTAATCAAAACGTCGATTTGATATTCTGTCAGATGCTCTTGTGTTAAGAGTGTGACCAGTTGATCCAATAGCTCACTCAGATCCCGTCGACGAATATGTTTTTGCAGGAGTTCCAGCATCGCTACCCGTTGATGCTGCAAGATCTGATTATCTGGCATTACGGTCAGGTCTACCAGTGTAAATTCATTGCCGTAAAGCGCTTTCGCAAGCTTTGGTTCGCTAAACAGGTGATGCCAGTTAAGGGTATAAGGCCACGGACTTTCCATACCATGGTAAAACAGGATAGGAACGACCAGAGGTAATGTCTTATGCCCGGCGTTAAGATGGTGTTGCATGGCGGCAATTGCGTAGCGCATCAGGCGAAAGGCCATGAATTTATCGGGCTTACTCTGATGTTCAATCAGTGCGTAAACGTAGCTGGGTCCATGTGTTGTTTGCAGGGAATAGAGGATATCTGAATAGCTGGTATGTAAATCGTCCTCAATAAAGCTGCCTGATTCCAGCGTTAATGTATCCATATCGCATATATTGAGAAATGCTTCAGGCAAATGGATCTGCAAAAAATCTCGGGCAACTTCCTTTTGCGTCAGCATTTGCCGAAAGACCGCGTCGTGGGGTGTGGTGGGGAGTCGTTCCATGATCTGTCCGTTATCGTCGTGATGTTGCGACGACTCTGACACCGAAGCCAATGGCAGACCAGAGGGCAATTAATCAGTTTGCGAGGTGCCTTCCGCAGTTTTAAGTTTGTTTTCATAATCACGCATGACGATCTCCAGCGCGCGTAGCACCGTTCGTGCTGGTAGCTGATTTTCCTCAAGTAAAACAATCAAATCGACGGCCAGTTTGACCTCGTCCGGGGCGTTCTCTAATGACATAAATTCTCCGGGGATTAACGGGTTAAACGCGCCAGCACGTTTTCTATTCTTGCCAGAGCATGGCGACAGCGCGCCAGTCGCGCCTCGAATGCTTCTACTTCACGATGCAGTTTTTGCTGTTCTTCAAAGCCGGTAGCCTGAGCCAGGCGCTCTTTGCGTTCTCGCGTCATTTCAACCAGACGGCGTTCAAACTCCTGGTGTTGTACTCGCTTGCGCTGCCAGCGCGCAAGACCTGGAGATGCGCTGTCCCACTCTCGAAGGGACCAACTGGCGGTTTCACGTGAAATCGCCTCTAACTGTGAGGCAAGGTGTTCCGCAAGCCAGGTGATTTGTGGGAGTTGCTGCTGCTCAACGGCGCGACGCAGGGCAGTAAGATTATCGTCAGCCTCATCCAGACAGGCCTGCAGCAACGTACTGCGCGTGTGAAACAGATGCCTGTCAAAGCGGGCGCTAAGCGTTGTGTGGTGCGCCAGCGGGGCGCAATGTTGTCGCAAGCGGTTAAGCTGGTTTTCGAGCGTCTGTAACAGCATGGCGGTTTTCACAACAACACTCCGATGAAAATGAGAACCGTTATGCTAAAGTAGCGATTCTCTGTGTTAAGTACTCATATTATGCAACGCATTATTCTAATCATCATTGGCTGGATAGCGGTAGTGCTAGGTACGCTGGGCGTAGTATTGCCTCTGTTGCCGACGACGCCGTTTATACTGCTGGCTGCCTGGTGTTTTGCCCGCTCATCGCCGCGTTTTCACGACTGGTTGCTTTACCGTTCGTGGTTCGGCGGGTATTTGCGCCACTGGCAAAAACACCGTGCGATGCCGCCGGGAGCAAAACCGCGCGCTATTTTGTTGATCCTGGTGACGTTTGGTATTTCGCTCTGGCTGGTCAATATGATGTGGGTGCGCGGCCTGCTGCTGGTTATTCTCGCCTGTTTACTGATTTTTATGTGGCGGATCCCGGTGATTGATGAAAAACAACAAAAGCAGTAAAGCGCAATAATCGCTGTTGCAATTGTCTCTCACAGCCAGTAAATTCGACCGTTTTCGAGCACAGGCGCAGGTGGTCAAAGGTTAAGCAAGTGTAACCTTGGCTCTTATATAGACACAAAATCATTCAAGATTCGTCGAGGATGAAGTGTTTAGTGCGCCGTGAAGTAATACTGTATTAATCAGGCACAAACTTATGACCGCGACAGCACAGCAGCTTGAGTTTCTCAAAAATAGCATCAAAAGCATCCACGACTACCCAAAACCGGGCATTCTCTTTCGTGATGTCACCAGTTTACTGGAAGACCCGAAAGCCTACGCCCTCAGCATTGAATTGCTGGTTGAACGCTACAAAAATGCGGGTATCACTAAAGTGGTTGGCACCGAAGCGCGTGGCTTCCTGTTTGGCGCGCCGGTAGCGTTGGGTCTGGGCGTCGGCTTTGTTCCGGTACGCAAACCCCGTAAGCTTCCGCGTGAAGTTATTGCTGAGACCTATGAGCTGGAGTACGGCACCGATCAGCTGGAAATCCACGTTGATGCCATCAAACCTGGCGATAAAGTGCTGGTTGTGGACGACCTGCTGGCAACTGGTGGCACGATTGAAGCGACCGTGAAGCTGATCCGCCGTCTGGGTGGTGAAGTTACCGATGCTGCTTTTATCATTAACCTGTTTGATCTGGGCGGCGAACAGCGTCTGGAAAAACAGGGGCTGACCTGTTATAGCCTGGTTCCATTCCCGGGCCACTAATTTAGGGCTATCTTTTTTGCCATTTTGGCCCCGGTCAGTGCTCGAAATCCTCACGTACTGCGTGTACGCTCCGGTTTCTGTGCGCTGCCCGAAACCAAACTGACTGCAACGATAACGCCCGAATATAACGTGTCAACCTCGCCGTCGCTGCGAGGTTGTGTTAGCATTATCCCCCTGTGAATCCACCCTCCAGCCTTTCAGAGCCTGCCAATGAGTTATCAGGTCTTAGCCCGAAAATGGCGCCCACAAACCTTTGCTGACGTCGTCGGCCAGGAACATGTGCTGACGGCACTGGCGAACGGCTTGTCGTTAGGGCGTATTCATCATGCTTATTTGTTTTCCGGCACCCGTGGCGTCGGGAAAACCTCTATCGCCCGCTTACTGGCGAAGGGATTAAACTGTGAAACCGGTATCACCGCTACGCCGTGCGGCGTGTGCGATAACTGCCGGGAAATCGAGCAGGGGCGTTTTGTCGATCTGATTGAAATCGACGCCGCCTCACGCACCAAAGTCGAAGACACCCGTGACCTGCTGGATAACGTCCAGTATGCGCCTGCGCGCGGTCGCTTTAAGGTCTACTTGATCGACGAAGTGCACATGCTGTCGCGCCACAGTTTTAATGCCTTGCTGAAAACGCTCGAAGAGCCGCCCGCGCACGTTAAGTTCCTGCTGGCGACTACCGATCCGCAGAAGCTGCCGGTGACTATCCTGTCGCGCTGTCTGCAATTCCACCTTAAAGCGTTGGATGTCGAACAGATTCGCCATCAGCTTGAGCATATCCTCAAAGAAGAGCATATCGCCCATGAACCACGTGCACTGCAACTGCTGGCTCGCGCCGCGGACGGTAGCCTGCGTGATGCGCTGAGCCTGACCGATCAGGCGATCGCCAGCGGCGATGGTCAGGTCTCGACCGAGGCGGTCAGCACCATGCTCGGCACGCTGGATGACGACCAGGCGCTCTCGCTCGTTGAAGCTGTTGTGGCTGCGGACGGCGAACGCGTTATGGCGCTGGTAAACGACGCCGCCGCGCGCGGTATCGAATGGGAAGCGCTGCTGGTTGAGATGTCGGCTTTGCTGCATCGTATTGCCATGGTTCAGCTTTCGCCTGCCGCGCTCGGCAGCGATATGGCCGCCATTGAACAGCGTATGCGTGAACTGGCGCGAATTGTTCCGCCAACTGATGTGCAGCTTTACTACCAAACTTTGTTAATCGGGCGCAAAGAACTGCCGTATGCGCCGGACAGGCGAATGGGCGTCGAAATGACGCTGCTGCGTGCGCTGGCTTTTCATCCGCGCATGCCGCTCCCGGAACCTGAAGTTCCACGACAGTCGTTTGCCCCGGTCGCACCCACTGCGGTGATGACCCCGACGCAGGTGCAGCAGCAGCCTGCGCCTGCACAACAGCAACAGAATGTACCGCTCTCCGATGCCACCAGTCAGGTGTTGGCGGCGCGTAGCCAGTTGCAACGCGCTCAGGGAGCAACCAAAGCAAAAAAGAGTGAACCGGCAGCCGCTTCCCGCGCGCGGCCGGTGAATAATGCTGCGCTGGAAAGACTGGCTTCGGTGTCGGAACGTGTTCAGGCGCGTCCGGCGGTCTCTGCGCTGGAAAAAGCACCGGCGAAGAAAGAAGCGTATCGCTGGAAAGCGACCAATCCTGTTGCAGAAGTTAAAGAAGTCGTTGCCACGCCGAAAGCGCTGAAAAAAGCGCTTGAGCATGAAAAAACGCCTGAACTGGCGGCAAAGCTTGCGGCTGAAGCCATTGAACGTGACCCGTGGGCCGCCCAGGTGAGTCAGCTCTCGCTGCCTAAACTGGTGGAGCAGGTGGCGCTTAATGCCTGGAAAGAAGAGAATGGCAACGTAGTTTGCCTGCACCTGCGTTCCACGCAGCGGCACCTAAATTCCAGCGGCGCGCAGCAAAAACTGGCTGAAGCACTGAGTTCCTTAACGGGGTCAACGGTTGAATTGACCATCGTTGAAGATGATAATCCAGCGGTGCGTACGCCGCTGGAGTGGCGTCAGGCCATTTATGAAGAGAAACTCGCGCAGGCGCGTGAGTCGATTATTGCGGATAATAACATCCAGACGCTGCGTCGTTTTTTCGATGCGGAGCTGGACGAAGAGAGTATTCGCCCCATTTGATCGTGAGCCTAATGGTTTGACGGTCGTCATCCCTTAACGTGATTGAGAGAGAAGCCTATGTTTGGTAAAGGCGGTCTGGGTAACCTGATGAAACAGGCCCAGCAGATGCAAGAAAAAATGCAGCAGATGCAGGAAGAAGTCGCCAAGCTGGAAGTGACCGGCGAATCTGGCGCGGGTCTGGTAAAAGTGACCATTAACGGCGCGCACAACTGCCGTCGCGTGGAGATCGATCCAAGCTTGCTGGAAGACGACAAAGAAATGCTGGAAGACCTGGTTGCTGCGGCATTCAACGACGCGGCGCGTCGCATTGAAGAGACGCAGAAAGAGAAGATGGCCTCTGTTTCCTCCGGAATGCAGCTGCCGCCTGGCTTTAAGATGCCGTTCTGATGCAAACCAGCCCGCTGTTAACTCAGCTTATGGAAGCACTGCGCTGTCTGCCGGGCGTTGGCCCGAAGTCGGCGCAGCGCATGGCGTTCACGCTACTTCAGCGCGATCGCAGCGGCGGGATGCGTCTGGCACAGGCGTTAACGAAGGCAATGTCGGAAATCGGCCATTGTGCCGATTGCCGCACCTTCACAGAGCAAGACGTCTGCAACATTTGCTCGAACCCGCGTCGCCAGGAAAACGGTCAGATTTGTGTGGTGGAGAGTCCGGCGGACATCTACGCCATTGAGCAAACCGGGCAATTTTCCGGACGTTACTTCGTGCTGATGGGACACCTGTCGCCGCTGGATGGTATTGGCCCTGATGATATCGGGCTGGATCGTCTCGAACAGCGACTGGAGTCTGAGCAAATCAACGAACTGATCCTGGCGACCAATCCCACGGTCGAAGGAGAGGCGACCGCCAACTATATTGCTGAGCTTTGCATGCAATATGGCGTTGAAGCCAGCCGTATCGCCCATGGCGTTCCGGTAGGCGGCGAGCTGGAAATGGTCGATGGCACCACGCTGTCGCACTCTCTGGCAGGGCGACACAAGATTAAATTCTGAACAAACGGAGGCCGCGACGGCGGCTTCCGCTTGAAATCCTTCCCGCTTGTCCCCATTTCACCCTCAACGTGTTTTTACCATTGAAAATGGCATTGTTGAGGTAGATCTACATGAAAGGACAAGAAACTCGTGGTTTTCAGTCAGAAGTAAAACAACTTCTGCACCTGATGATCCATTCTCTGTATTCCAATAAAGAAATCTTCCTGCGTGAGCTTATCTCTAACGCCTCGGATGCGGCAGACAAGCTGCGTTTCCGCGCCCTGTCTAACCCGGACCTGTATGAAGGCGACGGTGAGCTGCGTGTACGTGTTTCCTTCGATAAAGATAAACGTACGTTGACCATTGCCGATAACGGCGTGGGGATGAACCGTGATGACGTTATCGATCATCTGGGGACCATTGCGAAATCCGGTACTAAATCTTTCCTCGAATCCATGGGATCCGATCAGGCGAAAGACAGCCAGTTGATCGGCCAGTTCGGGGTGGGTTTCTACTCTGCGTTCATCGTGGCGGACAAAGTCACCGTGCGTACCCGCGCTGCGGGCGATAAGCCGGAAAACGGCGTGTTCTGGGAATCTGCGGGCGAAGGTGAGTACACCGTTGCCGATATCACCAAAGACGATCGCGGCACCGAAATCACCCTACATCTGCGTGAAGGCGAAGATGAGTTCCTTGATGACTGGCGCGTACGTTCCATCATCAGCAAATATTCCGACCATATCGCGCTGCCGGTAGAGATCGAAAAATCCGAAGAAAAAGACGGCGAGACCGTGGTTTCCTGGGAAAAGATCAACAAAGCGCAGGCGCTGTGGACCCGTAACAAGTCGGAAATCAAAGACGACGAATACAACGAGTTCTACAAGCACATCGCCCACGACTTCACTGACCCGCTGACCTGGAGCCATAACCGTGTGGAAGGTAAGCAGGAGTACACCAGCCTGCTGTACATCCCGTCCCAGGCTCCGTGGGATATGTGGAACCGCGATCACAAGCATGGTCTGAAACTGTACGTCCAGCGTGTGTTTATTATGGACGACGCCGAGCAGTTCATGCCGAACTACCTGCGCTTTGTGCGCGGTCTGATAGATTCCAACGATCTGCCGCTGAACGTTTCCCGTGAGATCCTGCAGGACAGCACCGTCACCCGTAACCTGCGCAGCGCGCTGACCAAACGCGTACTGCAGATGCTGGAAAAACTGGCGAAAGACGACGCGGAAAAATACCAGACCTTCTGGAAACAGTTCGGCCTGGTACTGAAAGAAGGCCCGGCGGAAGATCACGCCAACCAGGAAACGATCGCTAAGCTGATGCGCTTCGCGTCTACGCACACTGACTCCTCCGCACAGACCGTGTCGCTGGAAGACTACGTGTCGCGTATGAAAGAAGGGCAGGAGAAAATCTACTACATCACCGCAGACAGCTATGCGGCAGCGAAGAGCAGCCCGCACCTGGAACTGCTGCGTAAGAAAGGCATCGAAGTGCTGCTGCTTTCTGACCGCATCGATGAGTGGATGATGAACTACCTGACCGAGTTCGACGGTAAGGCATTCCAGTCTGTTGCCAAAGCTGACGAGTCCATCGACAAGCTGGCGGATGAAGTTGATGAATCGGCAAAAGAAGCGGAAAAAGCGCTGACGCCGTTCGTTGAGCGCGTGAAAACCCTGCTGGGCGACCGCGTGAAAGAAGTGCGTCTGACGCACCGTCTGACCGACACGCCAGCCATCGTCACCACCGATGCGGATGAAATGAGCACCCAGATGGCGAAACTGTTTGCCGCTGCGGGCCAGGCCGTACCGGAAGTGAAATATATCTTTGAACTCAACCCGGACCACGTGCTGGTAAAACGCACGGCAGATACCCAGGACGAAGCGCAGTTCAAAGAATGGGTCGAACTGCTGCTGGATCAGGCGCTGTTTGCTGAGCGCGGCACGCTGGAAGACCCGAACCAGTTCATCCGTCGTATGAACCAGTTGCTGGTGTCCTGATACCCGTAATGTAATGCCGGATGGCGTTAACGCTTATCCGGCCTACAGCATCTCGTAATAGTATGCCGGATACGGTGTTTCCACCGCCATCCGGCATTTTCTCGCCTTATTTTTAATTTTCCCACCGTTAACCGTTTCAGCGTCGGGCGTCTTTCTTGAGCCAATTGCGTGATGGTGGTATCGTTTAGCGCTTTTTAAAAAATATCGACAACCTTTAAGGGGATTTTCGTAATGCGTATCATTCTGCTTGGCGCTCCGGGCGCGGGTAAAGGAACTCAGGCTCAGTTCATCATGGAGAAGTATGGTATTCCGCAAATCTCCACCGGTGATATGCTGCGTGCCGCCGTGAAATCTGGCTCCGAGCTGGGCAAACAAGCGAAAGACATCATGGACGCCGGTAAGCTGGTGACTGATGAGCTGGTGATCGCGCTGGTAAAAGAGCGTATTGCTCAGGAAGACTGCCGTAATGGTTTCCTGCTGGATGGCTTCCCGCGTACTATTCCGCAGGCAGACGCCATGAAAGAAGCGGGCATCAACGTGGACTACGTTCTGGAGTTCGATGTTCCTGACGAACTGATCGTTGACCGTATTGTAGGTCGTCGCGTACACGCTGCTTCTGGCCGCGTTTACCACATCAAATTCAACCCGCCTAAGGTTGAAGGTAAAGACGACGTGACCGGCGAAGAGCTGACCACCCGTAAAGACGATCAAGAAGAAACTGTACGTAAGCGCCTGGTGGAATACCATCAGATGACCGCTCCGCTGATCGGCTACTACTCTAAAGAAGCGCAGGCGGGTAACACCAAATACGCGAAAGTTGACGGCACCCAGGCCGTTGCTGACGTGCGCGCAGCGCTGGAAAAAATCCTCGGCTAATTTTTTCGCGTAATAAACCTCTTATCAGGCCTGCCATTATCGCGTAGGCCTGATAAGCGTAGCGCCATCAGGCAAATTCTCGTCTTACCTCTCACAGCAATTAGTTCTTCTTTATCGCTTTTCCGCTACAATTATCAACAATTTGAATCGATAAGAGGCGGTAATGCGTCAGACGAAAACCGGTATCCTGCTGGCAAACCTCGGCACTCCCGATGCCCCAACCCCCGAAGCCGTTAAGCGCTACCTGCGCCAGTTTTTAAGCGATCCACGCGTAGTTGATACGTCACCTGCACTGTGGTGGCCGCTGCTGCGCGGGGTGATTTTACCGTTGCGTGCGCCACGCGTAGCCAAGCTGTACCAGTCAATCTGGATGGAAGACGGTTCTCCGCTGATGGTTTATAGCAAGGCACAACAGCGGGCGCTGGCAGAACGCCTACCAAATACCCCTGTCGCGCTGGGAATGAGCTACGGTTCGCCGTCGCTTGAAAGCGCGGTCGATGAACTGTTGGCAAGCGGGGTTGAACACATGGTGGTGTTACCGCTGTACCCGCAATATTCCTGTTCGACGGTAGCGGCCGTCTGGGACGAACTGGCGCGTATCTTAGCGCGTAAACGCGGTATTCCTGGCGTTTCATTTATTCGTGATTACGCCGATGACAGCAGCTACATTGATGCGCTGGCGAAGAGTGCCAGGGATTCATTTGCTCAACACGGTGAACCTGATTTGCTGCTGCTCTCCTACCACGGCATTCCGCAGCGTTACGCCGATGAAGGCGATGACTACCCGCAGCGCTGTCGCGATACCACCCGAGAGCTGGTTTCAGCGCTTGGTCTGCCGCCAGAAAAAGTAATGATGACCTTCCAGTCTCGCTTTGGTCGCGAACCGTGGCTGACGCCGTATACCGACGAAACGTTAAAAATGCTGGCGGAGAAAGGGACACAACATATCCAGGTTATGTGTCCGGGCTTCTCGGCAGATTGCCTCGAAACGCTGGAAGAGATAGCGGTACAAAACCGGGAGATTTTCCTCGAAGCTGGCGGTAAGCAATATGAGTATATTCCGGCGCTTAATGCCGCACCGGAACATATCGAAATGATGGTTAAACTGACCGACGCTTACCGTTAAAGCTGGGCTCTGAAGTAACGAGCGCCTTCCCGTAACGCATCGTCGGCGGTTTTCATCATTCGCGAATAGTGCAGGAAGGCGTGCAGCGTACCGGGGTACATTTTGTACTGGCAGGGCTGCTGATGCGCCTGCAACGTCTGGAATAGTAAGCGGCTATCGTCAATCAGCGGATCAAACTCAGCGCCAGCGATAAAACACGGTGGCACGTCACGTGTCAGATCGTTATTAAACAGGCAATAATACGGTGACTCGCGATCGTCAGCGCTACGCAGGTACGCGTTTTCGTACATCTGCAAGTCCTCGCGGGTTAACCCATCCCACGCTCCGCCCATCAGCCGTCGGCTCAGTGAATCCTGCAGGCCGTAAAGCCCATACCACAACAGCACCCCAGCCACCTTGCCGCAGACAATGCGTTTATCCCGCAGCCACAGCGCACTGGCAAGCGCCAGCATGGCTCCGGCGGAATCGCCCGCAAAACCGATATGATTCACATTAAGAGAATAGTCGCCAGCGTGCTGATGAAAATACTGGCAGACGGCGGCAATCTCTTCGATGGCTTGCGGGAAACGGGCTTCTGGCGCAAGCGAATAGTCGATACCAAGTACCGTGCACTGCGTATAGCGCGCCAGCAAGCGCATAATACGGTCGTGGGTATCCAGATTACCGAGAATAAAACCGCCGCCGTGCAGATAATACAACGTTGCCAGGCTATGAGGCTGCGGTGAGTAAATACGTGTGGCCACGGGGCCGCATGCGGTAGAAATAACGCATTCGCGGGTATTCATCTCTGGGGCATCGGCATTCCACAACTGCCGTTCATGAATGTAGTGTTGGCGCTGGGCCACGAAGTCATCTGCAGCGGGCCACGGCGGCAGATCGTCGCGATGAAAATTCACCACGCTTTTCATTTCATCCGAAATTCTGTCGAGTACGGGGATCTTGTTTTCCGGCTTCATAAAACGCTCCTTGTGAAGGTGAGTTATTGTAGAAATTAATCCCGTATAAACTGCGATCTCACCGTCTGATATTGAAACTTAGCGCCGCATCGCATGCGTGGCAGGGAATGTGCTACCATGCATCGCTCAGTTAACCACCCGTAAAATCGACCATGAAATTTCCCGGTAAACGCAAATCCAAACACTATTTTCCCGTCAGCGCGCGCGATCCGTTGCTGCAACAAATTCAGCCAGAAAATGAAACCAGCGCAGCCTGGGTGGTAGGTATCGACCAGACGCTGGTGGATATTGAAGCCAAAGTGGATGATGACTTTGTAAAACGTTATGGATTAAGCGCCGGGCATTCTCTGGTGATTGCCGATGATGTCGCAGAAGCGCTCTACCAGGAACTGGTACGTGAAAATTTGATCACCCATCAGTTTGCGGGCGGTACTATCGGTAACACGATGCACAACTACTCTGTGCTGGCGGATGACCGCTCGGTGCTGCTGGGCGTGATGTGCAGCAATATTGAGATTGGCAGCTATGCTTACCGCTATTTATGCAATACCTCCAGCCGTACCGACCTGAATTACCTGCAAGGCGTTAACGGACCGATTGGCCGCTGCTTTACACTGATTGGCGAGTCAGGTGAGCGTACCTTCGCAATCAGCCCTGGGCATATGAATAAGCTACGAGCTGATAGCATCCCTGAATCAGTGATTGCCGGAGCGTCCGCGCTGGTGCTGACGTCCTATCTGGTGCGCTGCGAACCGGGTGAGCCGATGCCGGAAGCGACCATGAAGGCGATTGAATATGCCAAAAAACACAATGTGCCGGTGGTTCTGACCCTGGGCACCAAATTCGTCATTGCCGATAACCCGCAGTGGTGGCAGGCATTCCTGAAAGAGCATGTCTCTATTCTGGCGATGAATGAAGAAGAGGCTGAAGCGCTGACCGGCGAGAACGATCCGCTGCTGGCATCTGACAAGGCGCTGGATTGGGTGGATCTGGTGCTGTGCACGGCGGGTCCGGCGGGTCTGTATATGGCGGGCTTTACGGAAGAAGAAGTGAAACGTAAAACCCAGCATCCGCTGCTGCCAGGTGCTATTGCCGAATTTAACCAGTACGAATTCAGCCGCGCCATGCGCCATAAAGACTGTACCAATCCGCTGCGCGTGTATTCGCACATCGCTCCGTATATGGGCGGGCCTGAGAAGATAATGAACACCAACGGCGCAGGTGACGGCGCGCTGGCGGCATTGCTGCATGATATTACCGCCAACAGCTATCACCGCAGCAACGTGCCTAACTCCAGCAAGCACAAGTTCACCTGGCTGACCTATTCGTCGTTAGCCCAGGTGTGTAAGTATGCTAATCGCGTGAGTTATCAGGTGCTGAACCAGCATTCACCGCGCCTGACGCGCGGTTTACCGGAACGTGAAGACAGTCTAGAAGAGTCGTACTGGGACCGTTAAATCTTGTATAGGCCGGATAAGCGATAACGCTATCCGGCATGGACATTAACTGGCCGTAGCAACTTCACCTGCAGGCGGTGTTTCAATCAGCTCCAGCATGGTGCGGGCGATTTCACGCTCACCCATGACGACCTGGTTGGCGCCGCGTTCGGTAATATATTCCACCTCATCGTCATAATGTGCGCGGGCGATAATCTCAATCGACGGGCATTTCTCACGTGCAGAAGCGACAATTTCACCCGCTTCATAACCATTGGGGATGGTCAACAGCAGCCAGCGCGCGCAATCCAGATGCGCCAGATTCATAATCTCTTCGTTGGCGGCATTTCCCAGTACCGCGCGGATCCCACGCTCGCGCAGTTCATCCACCCGGGTACGCGAGGTTTCGATCACCACCAGCGGGATCCCTGCAGCCATCAATTTCTCACCCAGCAGGCTGCCGACGCGACCAAAGCCAACCAGCAAGGCATGATTGCAGATATCCACCGGAATTTGCTTCTCTTCTTCGATAGCCTCTTCCAGCGTCTGCTCCTCCAGCGTTTCTGTTTTGGCGAGGTATTTTTCTAACACCGCAAACAGCACCGGGTTGAGCATGATGGACAGGATTGCCCCCGCCAGCACCAGATTCTGTCCGGCCTGTGGCAGCAGGTTCAACGCCATTCCCAGACCCGCCAGGATAAAGGCAAATTCACCAATCTGCGCGAGGCTGGTGGCAATGGTGAGCGCCGTGCGTTGGGAGTGACCAAACAGGCGCACCAGGAAATAGGCGGCAAGGGATTTACCAAAGATGATAATCGCCAGCGTGCCCAGTACCGCCAACGGCTGCTGGATCAGAACTAACGGATCGAACAGCATCCCGACGGAGACGAAGAACAGCACGGCGAACGCATCGCGCAGCGGCAGAGTATCATGCGCCGCACGGTGGCTTAGTTCAGATTCATTCAGCACCATACCGGCGAAGAACGCGCCCAGCGCAAAGGAGACATCGAACAGCTCTACTGCGCCAAAGGCGATACCTAAGGCGAGGGCGAGGACAGAGAGGGTAAACAGTTCGCGTGAACCGGTTGCGGCGCTGCGGGCCATAATCCACGGTACCAGGCGACGACCCACCAGCATCATAATCGCGATAAACGCCACCACCTTACCGATGGTAATGCCCATATCGACGGCCAGCGAGGCGAAGCCGACGTCTTCTTTTTCCAGCATCCCGGCGACGGCTGGCAGGAGAACCAGCGTCAGCACCATCATCAGATCTTCGACAATCAACCAGCCAATGGCAATTTGCCCGCGCTGGCTGTCAATGAGCTGTCGTTCTTCAAGCGCGCGCAGTAGCACCACGGTACTGGCGGTTGAAAGACACAGACCAAACACGATCCCCACCATCAGTGACCAGCCCAATATGGCGGAAAGCGCCATACCCAGCAGCGTTGCCACCGCTATCTGGGCAATCGCGCCGGGAATGGCGATAGACTTTACCGCCATCAAATCCTTCAACGAAAAGTGCAACCCCACGCCAAACATCAGCAGAATAACGCCAAGCTCGGCCAGCTCTGGCGCGAGCTTAGTATCAGCAACAAAACCAGGTGTAAATGGACCGGCCAGAACGCCCGCTAACAGATATCCCACCAGAGGAGAAATACGCAGTTTATTGGCAATCATGCCTAATATAAAAGCGAGCACAAGGCCGCCGACAATGGTGGTGATAAGCGGGGTGGCGTGATGCATTCCGTCTCCTTTGGTTGCTGTGATGATCCTGAAAACCCAAACTACGAGTAATAGTTTATGACAATTTTAATGTTTATGTTTATGAATAATTATTGAATTTTGAAGAAAACGGGATTTTAAGCGTAAAAAAGCACGGATCGGAAAAGTATGGTGATATGTGAGAGGTAAAGGCTGATGGCTACTGCAAGTAATGACGGCCAAAATTTACTTTTGGCCGTCAGAAAATCAGGCTTTGTGTCGGTTATCAGGTAAGAATATGGTCAGTATCCCCAGAAGTGGCAGGAAAGCACATATTTTGTAGACCAAATCGATGCTGGTATGGTCGGCTATCAGCCCTAGCACCGCGGCTCCCAAGCCGCCCATGCCGAAGGCAAACCCGAAAAATAGCCCAGAAACCATGCCGATACGCCCAGGAAGCAGCTCCTGCGCGTAGACCAAAATAGCAGAAAACGCCGATGCGAGGATAAAACCAATGATCACGGTTAAAATCCCGGTCCATTCCAGAGTTGCGTAGGGTAAAACGAGGGTAAATGGCGCAACGCCGAGGATAGAGCCCCAAATAACATATTTTCTGCCAATTTTATCGCCTAATGGTCCGCCAATCAACGTCCCGGCCGCGACGGCAAACAGGAAGGCAAACAGATGAAACTGGGCATTTTGTACCGATAATCCGAATTTTTGCATCAGATAAAAGGTGTAATAGCTGCTGATGCTCGCCATATAGAAATATTTGGAGAAAATCAGCACCAGCAGGATGCTTACCGCCAGCACCACTTTATTGCGCGGTAACGGATTTACGATGGCAACTTTCGGTTTTCCTTTACTCATCCGATGCTGCGCGGCATACCAACGGCTGATTTGTGCCAGGACGACAATCGCTAATAACGCAGCCAGAACAAACCAGGCCACATTACCCTTACCATATGGCGCGATGATGACAGCTGCCAGCAAGGGTCCCAGAGAGCTGCCGAAGTTGCCGCCAACCTGGAAAATTGACTGTGCCAGGCCGTGACGACCACCGGAGGCCATGCGTGCCACGCGGGACGATTCCGGATGAAATACCGAAGAGCCGGTGCCAACCAGCGCCGCGGCGAGCAACACCATATGGAAGCTGCCGGCCATAGCCAGCAAAACAAGCCCGCTCAGCGTGAAGCACATCCCTATGGGCAGCGACCACGGCATCGGGTATTTGTCCGTCCAGTAACCCACCACCGGTTGCAGCAGCGAGGAAGCAAGCTGGAAGGTTAGGGTGATCATCCCGATCTGCATGAACGTTAGCGAGAACTCTGACTGCAATAGCGGATAAATCGCCAGGATCAGCGACTGAATCATATCGTTTAGCAGATGGGAGAGGCTGATCGCTCCTAAAATGCCAAATGAGGTGCGTGCTTTAGCAACCGACGCTGACGCGCCAGCCACAGGCTGGGTTGGTTCACTTATTGCCATAGAAAGTCACTTCTGTTTGGGTTGCGATTATGAGGGTAATCTATTTTGTTATTATTACCTGACTAACATACCTGCGGAAGGTGTTTGAAGGAAGTCTCATTTCTGAAAACATTTTCGACTATTATTTCATATCATTGTAATTTCAGTCGTTGATTTTGGCTCAGGGAGAGAAATATGAAGTTTTTAAAACGGGGCGTGGCGCTGGCGTTATTAGCCGCATTTACGCTGGCAGGTCAGCCTGCACAAGCGTACGAAAAAGATAAAACCTACAAAATTACCATTTTGCATACCAACGATCATCACGGTCACTTCTGGCGCAGCGAATACGGAGAATACGGACTGGCGGCGCAAAAAACGCTGGTGGACGGTATTCGTAAAGAGGTGGCAGAGGAAGGGGGCAGCGTACTGCTGCTTTCCGGTGGCGACATTAATACCGGCGTACCGGAGTCTGATCTGCAGGATGCGGAACCTGATTTTCGTGGGATGAACCTGATTGGCTATGACGCGATGGCGGTCGGAAACCACGAGTTTGATAATCCCATGACCGTATTGCGTCAGCAGGAAAAATGGTCCAAATTTCCGTTTCTCTCGGCCAATATCTATCAGAAAAGCACCGGCGAGCGTTTATTTAAGCCGTGGGCCATCTTTAAGCGCCAGGATTTAAAAATTGCTGTACTCGGTTTAACCACCGACGATACGGCGAAAATAGGCAACCCCGAGTTCTTTACCGATATTGAGTTCCGTAAACCTGCTGATGAAGCCAAACTGGTTATCCAGGAACTGAATATGGGTGAAAAGCCAGACATCATTATCGCGACCACCCATATGGGACATTATGACAACGGCAACCACGGCTCGAACGCCCCTGGCGATGTCGAAATGGCGCGTAGCCTGCCGGCGGGATCGCTGGCGATGATTGTAGGTGGTCACTCGCAGGATCCGGTGTGTATGGCTTCAGAGAACAAGAAGCAGGTTGATTACGTACCAGGTACGCCGTGTGCGCCAGACAAGCAAAATGGGATCTGGATTGTGCAGGCGCACGAGTGGGGGAAATATGTGGGCCGGGCGGACTTTGAGTTCCGTAACGGCGAAATGAAAATGGTCAACTACCAGCTCATTCCCGTCAACCTGAAGAAAAAAGTGACCTGGGACAACGGTAAAAGTGAGCGCGTACTCTACACCCCGGAAATAGCTGAAAATCAGCAAATGCTTTCGCTGCTGACGCCGTTCCAGAATAAAGGTAAAGCGCAGCTCGACGTGAAAATCGGTAGCGTCAATGCGCGCCTCGAAGGCGACCGAAGCAAAGTCCGTTTCGTGCAGACCAACATGGGACATTTGCTGCTGGCTGCGCAAATGGCGCGAACCAGCGCTGATTTTGGCGTGATGAGCGGCGGTGGCATCCGTGATTCCATCGAAGGCGGCGATATCACTTATAAGAGCGTGCTGAAAGTACAGCCGTTCGGAAACATCGTGGTGTATGCCGACATGAGCGGGAAAGAGGTGATTGACTATCTGACCGCCGTGGCGCAAATGAAGCCGGACTCCGGGGCCTATCCACAGTTTGCCAACGTCAGCTTTGTGGCGAAAGACGGCAAGCTTAACGATTTGAAAATCAAAGGCGAACCCGTTGACCCAGCCAAAAACTATCGTATGGCAACGCTAAGCTTCAACGCAACCGGCGGCGATGGCTATCCGCGAATTGATAACAAACCAGGCTATGTGAATACCGGGTTTATTGATGCAGAAGTGCTGAAAGAGTTCGTGCAGAAGAACTCACCGCTGGATGCCAGTGTGTATGAGCCGAAGGGGGAAGTTACCTGGCAGTAACAGGGCGGAGTGCCGGATGGCGGTGCGGGCACCTTATCCGGCCTACAGGTCAGTGCGATTTGTAGGCCTTAAAGCTGCGCGCCATCAGGCAATCATTCTATAACCGCTTAATCGCGGCGTGCGATGTCGGCGAATTTCGCATCCAGAATTTTCGCCAGATCGCCCGCTGCCAGTTCGATATCCAGCCCGCGTTTGCCGCCGGAAACATAAATGGTGTCAAACGTCTGGGCAGGGGCATCAATGAGCGTTGGCAATCTCTTTTTCTGTCCTAATGGGCTGATCCCCCCCACCAGATAACCGGTAGTTCGTTGCGCAACCATTGGATCGGCCATATCAACCTTTTTAGCCCCCAGAGCCTTAGCGACCTTTTTGAGATCCAGTTGACCGGCTACAGGCGTGACCGCAACTGCCAGATGCTTCATATCGCCATTCACGGCAACCAGCAGCGTTTTGTAGACCTGGTCCGCATTCAGACCTAACTTGCGCACCACTTCATCACCAAAGTTCGTCTCGGACGGATCGTGATCGTAGGTGTGGATCTGGAAAGAAATTTTGTTTTTTTCGAGTAATTTAACGGCGGGTGTCATAGCAATTTTCCTGGACCAGACAAAATACGACTCAAGCATACGCCTGATGTCTGTCTAAAAAATAGTACCATCTTGCGCAATAGTATTGGCAGGATGATGACTTTGAGCGACAATCGAACTACACCGATGCTTTAAGCATTGGGATCATAATAATGATGAAATTCCTCTTTGACGGGCCAATAGAAATATTGGCCATTTTTTTTACCGTAACATCTCCGGCAAATTTCCCTCTCCGTACAGATGCAACGCGCCAACGGCCACGACGTAATGACCAGCAGGCATCGCCCTGAGCCGATCGCGCCAGGCTGTGTTGCGTTGATGCATCAAAACGTCATACAACGACTGGCTAAAGGTATTGGGAAGCGTCAGTTCGCTATTGCGTGGCGGTGTTTTAAGCCACCAGCCCATCATTTGTTGCAACAATCTGGCATTGGTATGCCAGTGCGTCAGAGTATCGTCCAACAGGGCCAGCCCGTTATCAGGCAACTGACATAACAGCTCGATTTGACTGGATGCGCCCTCCAGCTCGATAACGGGTTTATGCGCTTGTTTTGCCGCTTTCAGCAATTGGTAATCAATTCCGTATTCTGCCCGTAGACCCAACTGCTGTGCCTGTGTCGCCTGTAATACCATGGCGATTTGCCACAACGGTTGAGTAGATAACAGCGATGGGGAAATGCCCAGTTCGTTGGTGACTTTACGCAGGTTTTCTAACTGCTCCGGGCTGATTCGTTCTTCGAGTGCGGCAAATGTAGGAAGGTTAGCAAACGGCGCGTCGTCACCGGAAACATCCGCTTCGACAATCAGCGCGTCGGCATGGTTGATTTTTTTGAGTAATTTGGCAGGCAGAGGTGCCATATCGCGACTGCCCATGTGAATACTGCCAATCAGATGAAAATGGCGGTTGCCGGGCAATGAAATGTCGATGGCAGGCCAGGTATAGTGGTTGCCGCGTAGCGCGGTGAAAAATGTTTTTACCCGGTATAACAGATCCATACGACCTCCCTAAGTAGACTTTCATGCTAGCGCGTGGTCCAGGAAGGTGCAATGCGAGAATCGCCGGATGGCGACGCGAAATCGTCTTATCCAGCCTACAATGTTACCTGCACTTTGTAGGCCGGATAAGCGTGAGCGCCATGCGGCAGAGGGTTACTCTTTCGGTTTGAAGCGCAGCAGTCGGTTAGCGTTGCTCACCACAGTAATGGAGGAGAGTGCCATCGCCGCCCCTGCAACGACCGGATTCAGCAGTGTTCCGGTGAACGGCCACAGGATCCCAGCGGCAACGGGAATACCGATGCTGTTATAAATAAACGCGCCGACCAGGTTCTGCTTCATATTACGCAACGTTGCCCGGGAGATAGACAGTGCATCCGCAACGCCCATCAGGCTATGACGCATCAGCGTAATCGCGGCGGTTTCAATCGCCACATCGCTGCCGCCACCCATGGCAATTCCGACATCGGCCTGAGCCAGCGCAGGCGCATCGTTAATACCGTCACCCACCATGGCAACCTGACGCCCCTGGCTTTGCAGACGTTTAATCGCCTCGGCTTTACCGTCCGGCAGAACACCGGCAATCACCTCATCAATACCGGCTTCTTTGGCAATAGCGTTAGCCGTGGTCGGGTTGTCACCAGTAAGCATCACCAGACGATACCCGTTGCGGTGCAGGCGCTGAAGTGCTGCCACGCTGTCGCTACGTAGCGGATCACGCACCGCTAACAGCGCCGCCGCTTTACCATCAATCGCCAACAGGACCGGGGTTGAACCCTGGGATGCCTGAGCGGTGATTTCAGCTTCCATTTCAGTGGTATCAACCTGTTGCTCATTGAGCAGTGCCTGGTTGCCCAGCAGCAACGTATGACCTTCCGTTTCACCGCTTACGCCTAAACCGCGCAGCGTACGGAAACCATTGACCTGTGGCAGCGTAACATCACCGGCTTTGTCCAGAATCGCCCTGGCCAGCGGGTGACTGGAACCCTGTTCAAGGGCCGCAGCCAGACGAATCGCCAGCGCTTCATCGGTATTGCCAAACGTTTTGATGGCGACAACTTGCGGTTTACCTTCAGTCAATGTCCCGGTTTTATCAAATACGACGGTATCAAGCGTACTGGCGCGCTGCAGCGCATCGGCATCACGTACCAGAACCCCAAACTCAGCGGCACGACCTACACCGGAAATAATCGACATTGGTGTAGCCAGGCCCAGCGCACAAGGGCAGGCAATAATCAGTACGGTAGTGGCAATCACCAGCGTATAAACAATTTGTGGTGCCGGCCCGAAGAAATACCAGATTGCCGCACTCACCAGCGCGATGACGACGACAATCGGAACGAACACTGAGGAGATACGGTCGGCTAGTTTACCAATCTCCGGTTTACTGCTTTGCGCCTGGCGCACCATACGAATAATGCGTGACAGCGTGGTGTGGCTGCCAACGGCACTGGCGCGGAATAGCACGCTGCCGTCCTGTACGACCGTACCGGCGTGGACGCTATCGCCTTCGCCTTTTTGTTGCGGAATAGGCTCTCCGGTCAGCATGGCTTCATCCAGCCAGGCTTCGCCCTGAGTGATTTCGCCATCTACCGGAACGCGGTCACCGGTGGTCAGGCGCAGCAACATTCCCGCCTGAACGTCTGCCAGCGGCACGTTCTTTTCACCTTCGTCGGTAACAACACGCGCGGTCGGCGGCGTCAGATCGAGTAATTTTTCCAGTGCTTTGGACGAACGCTGGCGAGCCCGCGCTTCCAGCATGTGCCCGAGGTTAATCAGACCGATAATCATCGCACTGGCTTCATAATAGAGGTGTCGCGCTTCCATCGGGAACCATTGCGGCCAGAGGTTGACGCTCATGGAATAAAGCCATGCCACCCCCGTACCCAGCGCCACCAGCGTATCCATAGTCGCGGTGCCGTTCATCAGGCTTTTCCACGCGTTGCGGTAAAAATGACCGCCCGCGAAAACCATCACGGCAAGCGTTGCCAGACCAATCGTCAGCCACAGGCTGCGGTTGTCGGCAGTGACCATCATGTTTTCGCCAATCATTCCCCATACCATGACAGGGATACCCAACAGCAGCGCGACGGCCGCCTGCCAGCGAAAACGTTTCATGGTTGCTATGGCGGTTTCTTGCTGACGCTCGCGGCGCTTAACATCATCTTCAATGGCTTCTGCGCCGTAGCCCGCTTTTTCCACCGCTTTCACTAACTGGTCGGCGGACGCACTGCCCATTACCAGCGCAGTACGTTCCGCCAGGTTTACCCGTGCCTGCGTGACACCCGGTACGCTTTGCAGAGCATCTTGTACGCGGATAACACAGCTGGCGCAGCTCATGCCGTTTAACAGCAACTGTTGGCTGTCATCATCAGCCGTAGCTGCCGGAAGCTCGGAAGGGACCGCTGCCAGTGCTTCCGACGGGATTGATGACTCCGTCAGCGGTTTAGCCTTTGGGTGGCTTAACTCCGCGCCGTAACCGGCTTGTTTGATGGTTTCAATCAGCGCTTCAGCACTGGCGCTCCCGGTGATGTGCGCTTCAGTCACAGTGACATCCGCTTGCTCAACGTCCGGGCGTTGCTCCAGACTTTCTTTAACGCGTTTTACGCAGTGACCACAGGACAAGCCGTCCAGGGTTAGATCGATTGTTTGAGACATAACCAACTCCTTTATTGCAGGATTAACTGACTGTGATAAAGGTTAAACCTTCCATCTAGGGGAAGGTCAAGGGAGTTTTTAGAAAAGGTGCAAAAAGGGCGTAAAGGAAGAAAAACGGGAACGTCAGGTCAGCACGTTCCCGGTCTGTTATTGATTGAGAACGATAAGCGGCGTTCGATGCTGCGGTTCATTCATCACCGTGAGATCGGCGCCGTACAGTGCATTTAGTGACGATTGCTGCAGAACATCCTGCGGACGACCGTTATCAACTATCCTGCCGCGTTCCATCAATACAACGCGGTCAGCATAGCGCGCCGCAAGGTTGAGATCGTGCAGGACGCAGCAGACGCTGAACTGTCGTTCACCTACCAGACGACGCAGCAGACGAAAAAGATGCTGTTGGTGGTGAATATCCAGGGCGGAGGTGGGTTCATCGAGAAACAACCATTTTGGCCTGGGTTCGGGCTCCCAAAGTTGAACCAGCAGACGCGCCAGCTGTACCCGCTGTTGTTCTCCTCCCGACAGGTGCCGGTAATCGCGCGCGGCCAGCGCCTGGCAGTCACACAACGTCATGATGTGCTCCGTTTCATCGCCCGTGTTGCGCGTACGATACGGATGCCTGCCCATGCGGATGACCTCCTGCACGCTAAACGGGAAGGCCATATGACTGTTCTGGCGCATCGCAGCACGGGTTTTTGCCAGCTCGGTGATTGACCACTCGTTCAGCGGCTTGCCAAACAAGCTGCAACGTCCGCTATGGGGCTGCAGATAGCCCGTAAGCTGGCGAAGCAGCGTCGATTTTCCGGCACCATTCGGGCCAAGAATCGCGATGATTTCTCCATCAGGTAGCGTCAGGGAAACGTCATCGGTCAGTCGTCTGCCCTGAATGTGGTAGACCAGATTTTCAGCGACGATCATGACATCCTCCGGCTACGCAGTATTAACCACAGGAAATACGGTCCACCGATCAGGCTGGTTAACAGACCAACGGGCATTTCGGCAGGCTGAACAAGTGTGCGGGCCAGCGTGTCGGCAATCAGAAGTAAACAGGCACCGGCCAACGTAGAGCAAGGAATCAACCAGCGATGATCGGCGCCGGTAGTCATTCTGATCAGATGCGGGATCACCAGGCCAATAAAGCCAATCACGCCGCTGACGGAAACGGCAGCGCCAACCAGGAGCGAGCTGAGCAACAGTAACTGCTGGCGCTTACGTTTGACGTTTACGCCGAGGTAATGCGCCTCTTCATCACCCAACTGCAGCAAATTAAGCGTTCCCGCCATACAGACGGTGACTGCAATGGCTGGAAGAACAAACGTGCTGGCAACCAGCAGCGTTGGCCACTGGGCCTGGCCGAGATTCCCCATCATCCACAGTGTAAGTTGACGTAGCTGCTGTTCGTCGCCCACATAGCTCAGCACACCAATAGCCGAACCGCACAGAGCATTGATAGCGATACCTGCTAACAGTAGTTGCATCATTCCGCCGTGGTTATGACGCTGACTTATCAGGAAAATAATCGTGCAGACCACCATGCTGCCCGCGACGGCAAAAATCATCTGCTCATACAACACCAGCACTACGGGGAATGAAAATGGGATAACTATCGCGATGCCGACCATCAGCGCGGAGCCGCTGCTGACGCCAAGCAGGCCGGGATCGGCCATTGGATTGCGAAAAAGTCCCTGCATAATGACCCCTGCCGTAGCCAGCGCAGCACCGACCAAAACGGCCAGCAGTACGCGGGGCAGGCGGATGTTCAACCAGATATCTCGGTATTCGTCGTTGAACAGGGCGCTGAAGCTAATGTTCAACGCCCCCTGGCTGGCACCGAACAGCATCAGAGCGACCAGCAAGAGAGAAAGGCCCGTCAGAATGCTGACGGAAGAAAGCGAGTCCTTAAGCACGCAACGCTCCATAACGTCTTTGCGGCGCGAAGTTTCCGCGCCGCGAGGGGTTTACGCGGGTTTTAGTCCCGGCTCAACTAAACTGTAAATCTGGTTTTTGAGTGTCGGCGCCGTGGCCAGTTCGTGAATGTGCCTGGCAACATCCGCGCGCATCACAAAGCCATGACACTCCTCGGCCTGTATGCGTTGCGCCAGACCTGTGGCTTCACCATTCAGCAAACCGCCGGGGCGGAGAATGGCGTAGTCCAGTAGACTGGTTTGTAGCCAGCTTTCAGCCAACGATTTTTCCCGTACGGCCTGGCCAAATGCGGCCCTGGCGCGTGGGGACAAAAAGGGCCAACTGTCGCCACAGCCCAGAGAGGTAACCAGAATCATGCGTTTGATCTCAGCTTTTTCTGCTTCATCAATGACGGTTCTGTGCGCCAGATAATCCTGGGCACCGCCCATGGAGGAGATCACCGTGGCATGCTGACCCGCTGCGCGACAGGCGCAGGCGGTGACCTGGCTGTCGCAGGCGTCGCCAATAAAGACCTGCACACCTTTTTCCTGCAGCCCGGCAGCAACCTGGGGATTGCGAACGACAGCAATCACCGGACGACGCTCCGCCAGTGCGAGCTCCAGCGTTTTCGCGCCGACGCCGCTTCCACCTGCACCAAAAATAAGCCATGGAGCCATCAGGCATGTTCCTTTAAAGATGAAGACAACGTGTGAAAGGCGCTGACCTGTTCGGCCAGCAGCTGTCGATGCTCATCGCGACCGAGGAAAATTTTGAACATAGCGCTACCCGCCTGGTTGAAGAAGAGAATGGACGCAGTGTCCATTCCCATAAATTTGCGTTCAATCAGGGCAATATGCGTGCAGTTTTCTGCCTTGATATGACCGGTCATGCCTTTTTTGCCGCGCAGGTTGAAGTAACCGTGGCGGTGGAATCCGGAAGGTAATTCACCGGTGAATTCCAGAATGACATCAGCAGTATGGACCAGGGTGGTGACTTTGCCCCATTCGCAGACGGTTTCCCAGACGGTATCAAATTGACTGCCGGAAACCAGCGTTGGGGAAGGGAGGTTTTTCACCACCTCCAGCAATGTAGTGTTGTACTGGGCTGCGATAGCTTCCAGCGTACCGTCCGGCTCAGTTTTCAAAAAATCCTGTAAAGAGACATGGCTCATTATTCACTCCTTTTATGGTTGCTCTACCGCAATGCGCGGCGCGTTAAGTTCCTGAATCAGTTCATCAAGAGACTGCAAAATATTGCTCGCCCAAAAACGCCCTTCATTGGTCAGGCGTACACAGGTGCTGGCATCTCGCGTCAGTCCTGCGTGATGCCATTGGGTCAGTAGCGGGGCCAGTTTTTGTGCATGAGGCGTCAGCTCATCCAGCGGAACGCGGGCCGTCTCAATACCGGCCTGGAGAGTGTGTCGCCACTGGAAACCACGCTCGGCGGTGCGCATCATCATCATTAGCGGTTTTTTTCCGGCGGCGATAGATTCATGCCATGTATTCAGGTTGCGCTCGACCATCCAGGAATAGCCATTGACTGACCCTCCTGCGCCAGAGCCGAATGCCAGACAGTCTGCACCCTGTTTAATCAGCAGGTTGTACAGATTGCGTTCCCGTGTGGTACGCGCCCAGTGGCTGTTGCTGATGCAGCGCCAGCCCGCGCTGTCCATGAAATCGCAGCCCTGAAGATAGAGATCGCGGCGTTCGGCGGGAGAGGGAACGGTTGTGCGCCCGGTTTCAACCGCTTTGCCAAGCGGTGTATTAGGGATCAGATTCAGCGCATAAAGATCTACGCCGTCGAGGCCGATGTCGCGGGCAATCGCCAGATCCTCGCCCCACAGTTTTGCGTCTTGTCCTGGCAGACCAAACAGCAGATCGCACACCACGGCGGCACGATCTCGTTTTACCAGTCCCTGCATAAAGGCCGTCGCGGTCGGGCCGTCCGAAGTACGCGCCATTTTCTTGCGGATTCGGCTGTTAAAAGACTGAATACCGATTGAAAATCTATTGGCGCCAGCGTCAAGGCAGGCATCAATTCGCGCATCGTCAAAATTGAGCACCCGTCCCTCAATGGTGATTTCGCAGTCCGGCGCCAACGGTAGCTTGTCACGCAGCGCGGTAATGATTCTGGCCAGGTCCTGTGCAGACAGCGCAGAAGGCGTACCGCCGCCAAAATAGACGGCGTGAATGGGGGCCGACTGATGTAATGCGCTATCAGCTTCCATCTCTATTTCGCGCAACAGCGCGTTGGTGTAGAGGGCGCAGTTGTCTTCTTCAAATCGGTTTTGATAAAAACCGCAGAAAGTACAATGTGTTGCACAAAAAGGAATATGCAAGTACACCAGCCGTTTACGCGGTGGGGTTGGCTGGTTGATGACCTCCTGCCAGGTCTGTGACAATAGCTCTTTGGCAACCGGGATCGCCCCACGCCAGGGCATCGTGGCGCGGCGATCCTTAAATGGCTGACTTCCCTCGAGCGCAAAATGCGCGGTGAGATCCAGCGAATGTTCAGTTTTCATTCTTCTTAATAAATCCAATTAGTGAGGCCAGAATTGCTGGTGCAGGGCTTCAACCGCATCGGCGACGCGTGGTCCCATTCCCAGAATCAGCGCCTGGTCTACCGCCACAATGCGCTGGTTTTTCCAGGCCGCAGTGTGGGTAATACCGGCAATCGCGCTCAGGCGAGCCAGACCGCCATCGACCATTTGTGATGTCACCACGATCACCTCCGGGTTGGCGGCGATCAGTGACTCCGCGCTGTAGCTTTTATACTGCGCATGGGTGGCGACATTTTGTGCGCCTGCGAGGGCCATAATGGCATCGGCAACGCTGCCTTTTCCGGCGATCTGAGGTGCGCTGCCGCCAGCAGAGAGAATGAACATGGCTTTGACCGGCGCGTTTTTCGCCGCCACGCTGTGCTTAATACGCTCCAGACGTTGCTGCAGGCGATTGACTAGCGCCTCACCTTGGTCAGGAATGTGCAGTGTTGTAGCCAGTTCTTGAATGTTGGCGTACATCTGTTCGACGGTGGCCGGTACGCGCGGCAACGTCACGACGTTAACCTTTTGCGCCCGCAACTGATCCAACACGATTTGGGGACCTGCATCCTGCCAGGTGATAAAGCTGTCCGGATGGAGCGACAAAATGCCCTCGCTGCTTAACTGCTTCCAGTAGCCGATATGCGGGAGTGCGGCAGTTTCGGGCGGATACGAGGTGGTTTCATCAACGCCAACCACCCGGTTGCCGACGCCCATGGCGTATACCAGTTCACTAAGCGAGCCGCCCGCCACCACCAGGCGGTCGGCGGACTGGGCACTGAAAACGCAGGCGAGGCTCAGTAAGCCAATCATGAGCTTTTTCATCGTCAGAAATTCCACGCAAAGCCAACGGCGGCATTGAAACCAGCATCTGGAATAGATTCATGTGCGGTTCTGTAACGCTTATCGGTCAGGTTGTTGAGCGCGAGGTTGACCTGATACTGGTCCTGTGGACCGAACTCGGTGTTGAATGCGAGGTTAAGTGTGGCCCAGCCTGGGTAGTTGATTTCCGTGGTGCCGGTATTATCTTTAGCGCTGGACGCCGCGCGGATAAAGGCATCGGACGTCACGTTAGCGACATTCATCAACCAGGTATGTTTCAGGCCGACACGCCCGGTCAGCGTGGGTTCGCCGGTATCCCAGGTTTTTAGGGTATTGCCTTCGTACTGACGGCGAATGAGATTACCGCTCAGGTAAGGTGAAACCGCCCAGCCGTTGTATTCTGCGGTGAGTTCCATGCCCCAGGTTTTGGCCCGATCGATGTTTTCGTAGTAGTAATAGCCGCCCCGTGAAGAGGTGGTATTACCGCTGCAAACGGGTTGGCCTGAACAGGCCAGGCTGGCGATATAGTCTTTGGCTTCGGAGTAATAAATGGCGCCGTCAATCAGCCACATATTCCCTTTATACCGTGCGCCCAGCTCATAGTTATTCGAGTGTTCCGCCTTCAGGTTTGGGTTGCCGTAGGTCACGCTTCCGCCTGCGGACGTCTGCATAAACAGCTGAGTCAGCGTGGGGAAAACATAGCCCTGGGCATATGCTGCCCGGAGTTCAAGATCTTTAAAACCGGAATAGCGTAGGCTGGTTGAGGTCACCAGTTCATCATCGTGTACTGAATTTCCCCCGGTGGAATTCCAGGTGCTGCCGCTGCTTTGCAGGGTTTGCGTATCGTTGCGATTGAGCTTCGAAGACAGCCAGTACTGGCGTGCGCCTACGGTCCAGGTCCAGTCATCGGCAAAGCGCCAGTCGTTTTGCGCGAACAATGAGGTGTTGCTTTGCTCCGCTTCGTTGTATGACAGGGTGCGGGTTTGCGTATCGAAGAAGCCGGTAGCTGCGGTCTGGCGCGTACTGCCGTCCGTGTCCTGTTTGATTTTGTCATGCTGATATTGAGTGCCAATCACCAGCTCGTTGTTCGCGGGAAGGGAGAAATTGCCCTGCAGCGTTACCCCCTGGGTATACTGTTTGTCGTTGGTATTGGTTTGATTGTTTATCGTCAGCGCTTTAATCGCCGGGCTGGGGATTACCTGAGTCGTTTTGACCCGGTTTTCAAATTTGCGCTCTATTGTCTGGGTGTATGCGTCAACATGGATTTTCTTCAGGTAATCCCCGCCAGCCGCGTAGTCGTAGAAAAGACCGATTTTCTCGCGTTCCAGCTTAGGTATTTTGACGCTAAAGTCGTCGAACTGGCCCTCTGGATCGTCAAACCAGGTTTGAGTAGACAGTTTGTAACGATCGAGGGAGAGTCCGATTTTATGGCGATCGAAATTGTAGCCAAGCCACACGCCCTGGCCGTTATTACGGAAATTGGTGTCGGACAATCTCCCGTCAGGCGTATCGCGGTCCCCCTGGTCGGAGTAGCTGCCATTGATGCGGTAGTCAAAGTTTCCGATGCTGCCCCAGGCTGCTGCTGATTCTTCCCATCCTGCCGTTGCGGAGTTATAAACGGCCTTAACGCTGCCGCCGAGAGGCTTATCGCCGCCTTTTTTCGTAATAAAGTTTACGACACCGCCAATCGCCTGCGAACCGTAAAGGACAGAGTAGGGGCCTTTTACTACTTCAATCCGTTCCAGCGCGGATTCGTCAATCAGCAAACCGGCCCCGTAGTTTTGCCCGGCGCGCTGGTAGCTGACGACCTGGCCGTCGATCAAAATCAGCACCCGCGAAGAGGCTTCGCCACGGATATGAATTTGTTTCCGGCCAGCGAGGGCGTTATCGGTGACTTCGACGCCGGGAATATCTTGTAAATCATCAGCAATAGAAACGCTGGTGGAGTTTTGCAGCGTCTGGCGATCGATAACCTGAATAGTTGCCGGGCTATCCCAGAGACTACTTTCAGAGCGGTTAGCCGTGACGATCACCGTATCATCGTCGGGCGCTGAAGCGTGTGTTGTAGAGGTAGCTGCAGAAGCAGCGCCGGACATGCATAATGTCAGGGCTGAAAGAATAAATGGCCTTTGGTTAATCCGTGGCAACATAAGAGAACCTTTATTAAATGTAAATGATCATCATTATCATTCGTATTTGTATATAAAAATGTTTCCCTTTGTTCAATATGAAAGATGCATAACCAATATATCTTTTGATTTGAGTCAATTTTGTACGGTCAATAAATACTGAAATGTGATCTGTATCGGGTATAACAATGTGAATAGAAAGGATTTATTCATCTCTTTGTTGGCTTATAATGTGCAGATTTCTCGGGTAAATGATTACGGCAATCTGGGCTATAATGTGGCTCAGCACCAACAAGCACCGCGGGGGAAATGTGAATATTAGCGATGTTGCGAAAAAAACCGGTTTAACCAGCAAAGCCATTCGCTTTTATGAAGAGAAAGGACTGGTGACGCCGCCGCTGCGTAGTGACAATGGCTATCGCACTTACAACCAACAGCATCTGAATGAACTGACGTTGCTGCGTCAGGCGCGGCAGGTTGGATTTAATCTGGAAGAGTGCGGCGAGCTGGTAAACCTGTTTAACGATCCGGCGCGTCACAGCGCGGATGTGAAAAAGCGCACCCTGGAAAAGGTGGCGGATATTGAGCGGCATATCAGTGAGCTGCAGGCCATGCGCTTGCATTTACTGGCGCTGGCGGACAGTTGCCCGGGTGATGACAGCGCTGAATGTCCGATTATGGATAATCTCTCCGGCTGCTGCCATCACAAAGCGAAGGCTTAACGGCGAGAAGGATTAAGCATAAACACCACCGTGCCGCGGTACCACGGAGATTTCTCAAGCTGCGCTTCAGCCAGTGGATCTCGGCTACCGTTTTGCACCAGTCCCAGCTTAAATGGAATGCGCAGGCGGCTCAGCGCGGGTAGATACGCCTGATAATTCGTCACCGTGCGACGCCCCTGATAGCTTTGCACCACCAGTTCATCGACCGCCAACGCGTTCAGCGTAGCGACGTCGCCCGTTTTTGCCCAATCCAGTAGTCCGGTTACGCCTAGCGCAAACTCGGCCGGGAGCTGTTGGCGCAGTTGCTGCAGAAAGCGGGCGTAGTCGGTCAGTTGATGGGTCGCAGCGTCAAAATCAACCTGCAGGCCGACGACGTGATTCCCGGCGGTCTGCCAGCGCTGCATCAACCGTATGATACGCGCCGGGATCTCTTCCGGTACGTCGAGGGTTGTAAAGCGTACGGTCAGCCAGATTGAGGGAAAAGACAGACGACTGACCGGCAGTCCGAGGCGCTGGAACACCACGTTACCGGAACGAACCAGTACCTCGCCCTGGTGCAGATAAACCGTTTGCGCGTCTTTCAGCTCGTCACTGGCTTTCACCCCAGACCACAGCCAGAAGGCTGAATGTTCACGGGCGGCGACGATATCCGCCGCCTGTGCCTGGCCGAGAAGCAGTGCGGTTACCAGTAATATTTGAGTTTTTGCGCCCACGGGCTTCCCGGATACTGCGTTTTCAGTTGGGTGAACCAGCCCTTACGCTGCAATTTGTCCACGTCTTCTCCGCCACATTCGTTAGCGCCTGATGGCGCATAGCACATGATGGCGCGATACAGCGCGAAGCTCTTATCTTCGACTTCCGCGGTGGGTGAGGTGATTACCTGCTGGTAGTAGCTCTGTCTGTCGAACTGGCCGAACGGTTTCTTGCGCGAGATAGCTGATTCAAGCACGTCGTTGCCAGCGCTGCTTTTCCACAGGTCGACATGTGTTTGCGTGGTGCGGAAGAATTCGCCAAGGCAGTTCAGCGCGTGAGCATCATCCGCTTTTTTGCTCAATACCGTTACCGTTTCATTGAGGCTGCGGCACGTATAACCCGCCTGCGCCGTGTCGCCATTCCAGTCGAATATGCTCAGGTTAACGTCATCAAACGCTTCGCCAATGACCGGTGATGTAATCGCGCTGGCCAGCTTTCTGTCAGTAAGCCAGTCGCCAAAACGATTCTCTGTTAGATCCCGCACCAGCAGCGTATGCAACGCAATGGTACGCTCTTCGTTATTCGGGCCATGAACGGCCTGCTGGCGCAGCAGTTCTGGTGTGGCCTGCGTTTTCAGTACCTGCGAACGAAAGCGCAGGTTGGTCACCGCGCTATTCGGTGCGAAAACTGCCGCCACGTCGCCGCTATATACCAGCGTCGCAGTGAGCTTAGCCTGCACATATTGCTGCTGTTCGTTATCCTGGCTGAGTTTTAACAACTGCTGCCAAAAATCGCGCGCCTCGGCCCATTTCTTCTGGCCCATCAACGCTTCGCCGTACAGCACCTGTTCGCTGAAGGCGAGGGTATCGTGAGCGGCAAGTTTCTGCGCTGGCGTAACTGCCTGAATAATTGCCGCGTAGTTGCACGTTGCCAGCCACAGATTCAGTTGCAGATCGCGCCATAGCGGCAGTTTTTGGCTTTGTTCAAACACCGGTTTGCTGGCGTCGAGCTGTGCCTGCGTCAGTGTCGGTTTGTTATTGTTATCCAGGCGCAGCGCGCGTAGTAGCTCGATATAGCTGACTCGCGGCGCGTCGGGGAAGGCCTCAACGACGGACTGGTCGTAGAACGCCATGCCATAGACATTATCGTATTCGATGACATTTTCGCGCAGTTGCCGTGCGTCTGCCGACTGCTGCAAAGTCTGTTCATACAACCCGGCCAGCTGCGGCCATGACTGTAAATACCAGTTGATGCGACGCAACATGCCTCGTGAAGAGTCAGCGTAGAGTCCTTGGGGAAAACGCTGCAGATAGGCCTGCGCCAACTCTTGAGCCTGAGTGGCATCCTCGCGGTTAATTTTCGCAATATCAAAATCGCCGTACTCGCCCACACTGTTCTGACTGCTCTTGTTCAACGCCGTGCGCATCAGCATGTATTGCGCGGTCTCTGCTAACCACGGACGATCGCTTTTGGCAAGCTGAGTGAAATCCCGTTCGGCACTGGCATAATCACCGGCATAGAAACTGGCGGCTGCTGCCAGATAGCTTTTATAGGGCAGAGCTTGAGAATCTGCCGGGAAGGTGGCAAGAGAAGACTCAATTTGCTCGCGGGTTGCCCCAGAAAGCAGTCCCGTACGCGCCTGGGCTAAAGCCTGACGCTGTTCCGCTGTTAATGTGGAATCAGCCAACAGCGCGGCAAAAAAGGCGCTAACGCTCTCGGCGTTATTCGAAACATGACGGTTCTCTAGCTCAGCGTCATTGATGTTTATTTCGTCGGCGCTAATGTTCAGCTCGGCCATCTGTCGGGAGAGAGGACTGTCCGCGGCGGATGCCTGAGCTGCCGCTGTTTGCGGGGCAGCCTCATCCCATTGCGGGTGATAGGCAAAATAGAAATCGCGGGAGCGAGTGATGTCTGCGGGCATCGACTGCACGGGCAGAGCAAATGATTTTTCCTGGCTCAGCAGCCGCAGCAGGTTGTCGCGGCTGTCGTTTTCAGGGTTAAAGGTCGGCGTTCCCTTCAGCAGGCAGCTGTCGTCGCTCCATTTGCAGTCTTCCATATCGAACGAAGCGAATGCCTGCGGGGCGGCGGTCAGCAATGTGCAAAGGGCAAAGGCAAGGGGTGTCTTCCTGACCATAGTCTTATTTCCTGTCTTTTTAGTGTGATACCGCTTTTATAATCAGGGTGATTCCCTCAACGGCAATGACTTCAACCTGCGTTCCGGCGCTCAAATCGTCACGGGCGCTAACGGGCCAGGAACTGTCGCCGACGCGCATATGTCCGCGACCATTGACCAGGTTAGTTTCCAGAGTAAATCGACGGCCAACTAACTGTTGTCCACGTTGGTTAAGATGGCTGTCGGCCGGCTGCTGCTCCTGAACGCGTCTTGCCAGCCACTTCCACCACAGCCAGGCCGCCAGCAGGGTGAGGGCGGCGAACATCGCCCCCTGCCACGCCCAGTCTAGCGGAACGAGCCAGACGACCAGACCGGTAATCACCGCTGCCACGCCGCTCCACAGCAGATAACCGTTGCCGCCCAGCATCTCGGCGGCCAGTAACAGACCACCGAGGCTGAGCCAGAAAATATGCGGGTGCACCAGAATCATCGCTATCATGATTTTTTCCGCTCGCTGGCGCTGTCCTTAACCAGTTCGGCGATCCCGGCAATGGAGCCCATCAGGCTGCTGGCATCCAGCGGCATCATCACCACTTTGCTGTTATTCGACGAGCCGATATGCTGCAGCGCTTCGGTGTATTTCTGTGCCACGAAGTAGTTCACGGCCTGAATATCCCCGGCGGCAATGGCCTCAGAAACCATCTGTGTTGCGCGGGCTTCTGCTTCTGCGGAACGTTCACGCGCTTCAGCCTGTAAAAATGCGGACTGACGTTCACCTTCCGCGATGAGGATTTTCGACTGCTTCTCACCTTCGGCCTTGACGATTTCCGCCTGGCGGATCCCTTCGGCTTCCAGAATGTAGGCGCGCTTGGTACGTTCGGCTTTCATCTGCGCGTTCATGGCGTCAATCAGTTCCGCCGGTGGACGCACGTCACGAATCTCAATACGGGTGATTTTGATGCCCCAGGGATTGGTGGCCTCATCAACAATATGCAGCAGGCGCGTGTTGATGTTGTCACGCTGGGAGAGCATTTCATCGAGCTCCATCGAGCCGAGAACAGTACGAATGTTGGTCATGGTCAGGTTGATGATCGCCAGTTCCAGGTTGCTGACTTCATATGCGGCTTTCGGCGCGTCGATCACCTGAATAAAGCACACAGCATCAATCGAGACGTTGGCGTTATCTTTGGAGATGACTTCCTGAGAGGGGATATCAAGCACCTGTTCCATCATATTGATCTTACGACCAATGCGGTCCATGAACGGTACAACAAGGCTTAAACCCGGTTGCAGGGTTTTGGTGTAACGGCCAAAACGCTCTACCGTCCACTGATATCCCTGCGGGACGATTTTGACGCCTGCGCCGACGATCACCAGCGCGACAAAAATAAGAATAGGAATAAAAATGAGCATTGATGAAACCTCCTGTTGTGCTGTCCTTTACTGCCTCATTAGTCAAATTATACCCGATTTATCAAGGTGGGCTCCCCTATAATAAATTACAGGGATAGACTATCTGCACGAAAGATGTAAAAAGGGATTGGTAATGGAAGAAAGCAGCATTCTGCTTCAGTTAAAAAATGTCGCATGGCAGGCAGGGGCGACGCAGGTTCTTAATAACATCTGTTTTGATCTCCACGCCGGAGAATTTAAGCTGATTACCGGCCAGTCCGGCTGCGGTAAAAGTACGTTACTCAAGATAGTCGCGTCGTTAATTAGCCCGAGTTCTGGTGAAATCCTTTTTGAGGGTAAGGAGATATCAACGCTTAAGCCTGAAGCTTATCGCCAGCAGGTCTCTTATTGCGCGCAAACGCCCGCTTTGTTTGGTGACACCGTTTACGACAATCTCATTTTCCCCTGGCAAATTCGCGACAAACGTCCGGATCCGGATGTGTTTCTGGCCGATCTGGCCCGCTTTGAGTTACCCGAGACGATCCTCAAAAAAAATATCAATGAGCTATCCGGCGGCGAAAAGCAGCGCGTCTCGTTAATTCGTAATTTGCAGTTTCTGCCGAAAATTCTGCTGCTTGATGAAATCACCAGCGCGCTGGATGAATCCAACAAGCGTAATGTGAACGAATTAATTCACCACTATGTTCGCGATAAGAATATTGCTGTGCTGTGGGTGACGCATGACAAAGATGAAATTGATCATGCGGATAACGTCATAACCCTTCAACCGCACGCCGGTGAAATGCAGGAAGTAAGTAATGAACGAGCATAATATTACCAATGAATCCCTGGCGTTAGCGATGATGCTGGTGGTGGTCGCGATACTGATCAGCAACAAAGAAAAGCTGGCGCTGGAAAAAGATATTCTCTGGAGCGTTTGCCGGGCAGTGGTTCAGCTTATTATCGTGGGCTACGTGCTGAAATATATTTTCGGCGTCAACCATAGCATTCTGACCTTATTGATGGTGCTGTTTATCTGCTTTAACGCGGCCTATAACGCGCAAAAACGCAGTAAATATATTGATAAAGCTTTTCTCTCGTCGTTTATTGCTATTACGGTGGGAGCGGGGCTAACGCTTTCGGTGCTGGTTCTTTCAGGCTCTATCGAGTTCACGCCGATGCAGGTCATCCCGATCTCCGGCATGATTGCAGGCAATGCGATGGTGGCGGTGGGGCTGTGTTACAACAATTTGGGGCAGCGGTTTAACAGCGAGCAGCAGCAAATTCAGGAAAAACTCAGCCTCGGCGCAACGCCGAAGGTGGCTTCTGCACCGCTTATTCGCGACAGCATTCGCGCCTCGCTGATCCCGACGATTGATTCAGCGAAGACCGTAGGACTGGTGAGTTTACCGGGAATGATGTCAGGACTGATCTTTGCAGGTATTGACCCGGTAAAAGCAATTAAGTATCAGATTATGGTGACGTTTATGCTGCTATCAACCGCCAGCCTGTCGACCATTATCGCCTGCTACTTAACCTATCGAAAATTCTATAACTCACGTCACCAATTAGTGGTAACGCCATTAAAGAAACCGTGATGTGATGCCGTATGGCGGCTACCGCCATATCCGGCCGACGGGAATGAGGTGTTGGTTGTGTTTGTAAGCCCGATAAGCGTAGCGCCATCGGGCATGATGAACCAATTAGTACAACAGCGCGTACAGCTGGCGGCGATACTTCGAGGCCAGCGCATCACCGGTACCCAGTGCGGCAAGGATCTCCTGGAAAGTCTTACGTGCCTGACCATCGGCAGCCGTAAGATCTTTCTTCAGGTGGCTGAACAGTAATTCCAGCGATTCCTCGTTACGTCCGACCTGGTGCAATTGAATAGCCAACTGCGTTGCCAGCGCCGCATCCTGTGGATTGCTGGCGACCTGCTGCTGCAACTGTTGGATTTCCGGTGTATCAGCGGCCTGCTTCAGTAATTCGATCTGTGCGATAAGCCCTTGATAGCGGGTGTCCTGATCCTGCAACGGAATGGTTTTCAGCACCGCTTCGGCTTCGTCAGAACGGTTCAGGGCGATTTGCGTTTCCGCCAGCAGCAGACCGATTTCGCTGCTCTGGTTGGAGATCTGCCAGGCTTCTTTCAGCAGCGGCAGCGCATCCGCGTGATTACCGGCTTCGATGAATTCGATAGCCTGGCGTGCTTTCAGCTCTTCTTCGCTCGGCAGCACTTTCTCCAGCAGCGCGCGAATAACCTCTTCCGGTTGCGGACCCTGGAATCCATCTACCGGCTGGCCGTTCTGGAACAGATAAACCGTAGGGATCGCGCGCAGACCAAACTGGGAGGCGATCATCTGCTCGGCGTCGCAGTCCAGCTTAGCGAGAATAAACTGACCGTTATACTGGGCGGCAAGGTTCTCCAGTACCGGCGTTAATTGCAGACAATGCTGGCTGCGCTCAGACCAAAAATAGAACAGGACCGGCGTGGTCATCGACTGTTCGAGGGTCTGCTGTAGGTTCGATTCGTTAATGTTAACAATATTCTGTGTGGACATGGAGTTACTCTCTTTTGTCGATTTCTTGTTACATGGGGGCTGACGCGCGAGCTTCAACTCAACCCTGTAAAATTTTGTCCATTATGCGGCCTGGCAACAGGCGTTTAAGCAGCATCACTGCCCAGGTCACCAGCGTAACCGGATAACGTAGCTTTGGTTTATCGCTCTCAAACGCATGACGCACTTTGGCGACAACCGCTTCTGGTCCCAGCGTAAAACGCGCGGCAATGCCGGGATTTTCAACGGGAGCATCGCTCTGGGTCTGGTTGACGTTTTCGGTAAAGCGGGTACGGATGGGGCCGGGTTCAATCAGGCTGACCTTAATCCCGCTGTGGCGCAGTTCCATACGCAGTGCGTCGGACCAGGCTTCCAGTGCATATTTGCTGGCGGCATAGGCGCCGCGTCCCGGCGTTGAGATCAATCCCATCACCGATGAGGTCATCACAATGCGCCCTTCGCCGTGGGGTAACATGGCAGGTAACAGGCGCATGGTAAGCTGATGTGCGCCAAAGAAGTTGGCGGAAAACTGCTGTTCCATCTGTTCACGGCTGATGGTGGGCAGGGGACCATAGACACCGTATCCGGCGTTGTTAAAGATCCCATATAAACGATTATCGGTCAGGGCGATCACTTCATCGGCGGCACGATCCACGCTTTCGGGTGAATCCAGATCCAGCAACACGCCAGTGAATCCCATGCTGTTCATACGCGCGACATCGTCAGGTTTGCGACAGCCTGCCAGAATTTGAAAACCCTGGCGCTTTAGCTCAAGCGCACTTTCCAGGCCGATTCCGCTGGAACATCCTGTTATTAAGACCGATTTTTGCATAACTTTACCTGTCAGGATCTCCGTTGAATTACGAGTCGTGATTTACTAGAGGTGTGAGATGTTGCGCCATCCAGTCGGCGATAAACGGCTGGGCGTCACGGTTAGGATGAATACCATCATCCTGCATCCACTGGGGTTTCAGATAAACCTCTTCCATGAAAAATGGCAGCAGAGGGATATCAAACTCTTTGGCGAGCTTTGGATAAATCGCGCTAAAGGTTTCATTATAACGGCGACCGTAGTTTGCCGGCAGACGAATTTGCATCAGCAGTGGTTCGGCATTTGCCGCTTTCACGTCCTGCAAAATTGTTCGCAGGGTTTGTTCGGTTTGCGCAGGCGCGAAGCCGCGCAGGCCGTCGTTGCCGCCAAGTTCGACCAGCACCCAGCGCGGCTGGTGCTGCTTGAGTAATGCAGGCAGACGGGCCAGACCTTGCTGCGAGGTGTCGCCGCTGATGCTGGCATTCACCACCGGCGTTTTGGTTTGCCATTTATCATTAAGTAGCGCAGGCCACGCGGCGCTGGCGGACATTCGGTATCCGGCGCTCAGGCTGTCACCCAGAATTAATAACGTGTCCGCTGCGGCGGCGCGGAAAGTTAACAGGACCAGGAACAGGAAAGGCCAATGCCAGCGGAAAACATTGTTGAAGTTCATCATCTTAAGAAATCCGTCGGTCAGGGTGATCATGAGCTATCCATCCTTACCGGAGTTGAACTGGTTGTCAAACGCGCCGAGACCATTGCGTTGATTGGCGAGTCGGGATCGGGGAAATCCACGCTGCTGGCGATTCTCGCCGGGCTTGACGATGGCACCAGCGGTGAAGTCAGCCTGGTGGGGCAGGCGCTGCACACCATGGACGAAGAAGCCCGGGCGCAGCTGCGGGCGCGGCACGTGGGTTTTGTCTTCCAGTCATTCATGTTAATTCCGACCCTCAACGCGCTGGAAAACGTCGAACTGCCCGCGCTGTTGCGCGGCGAAAATAGCGGAAAAAGCCGCGACGGGGCAAAAACGCTGCTCGAGCAACTTGGGCTGGGAAAACGTCTCGATCATCTTCCGGCCCAGCTTTCCGGCGGGGAGCAGCAGCGCGTGGCGCTGGCGCGGGCCTTTAACGGTCGCCCTGACGTGCTGTTTGCCGATGAACCAACGGGCAACCTCGATCGCCAGACCGGAGACAAAATAGCCGACCTGCTGTTTTCTCTGAACCGGGAACACGGCACCACCCTGATTCTGGTGACGCATGACCCGCAGTTGGCGGCGCGTTGCGACAGGCGCTTACGTCTGGTGAATGGACAGTTGCAGGAGGAGGCATGATTGCACGCTGGTTCTGGCGCGAATGGCGCTCGCCTTCACTACTGATTGTCTGGCTGGCGCTGAGCCTGGCGGTAGCTTGTGTGCTGGCGCTGGGCAATATCAGCGATCGTATGGAAAAAGGGCTGAGCCAGCAAAGCCGTGAGTTTATGGCGGGCGATCGGTCACTACAAAGTTCGCGTACCGTGCCGAAAGCGTGGATTGACGAGGCGCGACAGCGTGGCCTGAAGGTGGGCGAACAGTTGACCTTTGCTACCATGACTTTTGCCCGGGATACGCCGCAGCTGGCGAACGTCAAAGCGGTAGATGATGTGTATCCGATGTACGGCACACTGCAAACCAACCCGCCGGGACTGAAACCGCAGCCGGGCTCGGTGCTGCTGGCCCCACGTCTGATGGCGCTACTCAACTTAAAAGTCGGTGATTCCATCGACGTTGGCGATGCCACGCTGAGCATTGCCGGGGAGGTGGTGCAGGAGCCGGGCTCTGGTTTTAATCCGTTCCAGATAGCACCGCGTCTGATGATGAACATGGCGGATGTCGAAAAAACGGCGGCGGTCCAGCCGGGAAGCCGCGTGACCTGGCGCTATAAATTTGGCGGGACGCCATCGCAACTGGAAGCCTATGAAAAGTGGCTGCTGCCACAGTTAAAGCCTGAACAGCGCTGGTATGGGCTGGAGCAGGATGAAGGGGCGCTGGGGAAATCACTTGAGCGTTCGCAACAGTTCTTGCTGCTGTCGGCGCTGTTAACGCTGTTGCTAGCGGTCGCCGCGGTTGCCGTGGCTATGAGCCATTATTGCCGCAGCCGTTACGATCTGGTGGCTATTCTGAAAACGTTCGGTGCGGGCAGAGCGCAACTGCGCAGGCTGATTGTTGGTCAATGGCTGATGGTGCTGGCGCTGTCTGGCGTGACCGGCGGACTATTCGGACTGTTATTCGAGCGCGTGCTGGTGCTGCTGCTCAAGCCGGTTCTGCCTGGAGAACTACCGCCTGCCAGCCCCTGGCCGTGGTTATGGGCACTAGGCACCATGACGGTGATTTCGCTATTGGTGGGGTTACGCCCTTACCGCCTGCTGCTGGCAACGCAGCCGCTGCGGGTGCTGCGCCGTGACGTGGTGGCAAACGTCTGGCCCCTGAAGTTTTATTTGCCGGTGGTCGTGATAGTCGTGATTGCACTGCTTGCTGGACTGATGGGCGGAAGTCCACTGCTGTGGGCGGTACTGGCTGGTGCGGTGGTACTGGCGCTGTTGTGCGGGGTGCTCGGCTGGATGCTGCTCAACGTGCTGCGTGGTCTGACGCTCTCCTCACTGCCGCTGCGTTTGGCGGTCAGTCGACTGTTACGCCAGCCGTGGTCAACGCTCAGCCAGCTATCGGCATTTTCGCTTTCCTTTATGCTGCTGGCGTTGTTACTGGTGCTGCGCGGCGATCTGCTCGACCGCTGGCAGCAGCAAATGCCGCCGGAAAGTCCGAACTATTATCTGATTAACATTGCCACCGAGCAGGTGGTTCCGCTGAAGGCTTTCCTGTCCGAGCATCAGGTGATCCCGGAATCGTTCTATCCGATTGTGCGGGCGCGTCTGACGGCTATCAATGAGAAGCCGACCGAAGGCAATCAGGATGAGGCGCTGAACCGCGAGCTTAACCTGACCTGGCAGGATACCCGACCGGATCATAACCCGATAACCGCCGGAAGCTGGCCGCCAAAAGCGGGCGAAGTGTCGATGGAAGAGGGGTTAGCGAAACGGCTGAACGTCAAACTCGGCGATCGGGTGACTTTTATGGGCGATACCCAGGATTTCAGCGCCACGGTCAGCAGTCTGCGCAAAGTGGACTGGGAAAGCCTGCGGCCCAACTTCTTCTTTATCTTCCCTTCCGGCGCGCTGGATGCTCAGCCGCAAAGCTGGTTAACCAGCTTTCGCTGGGAGAATGGCAACGGCATGCTAACGCAGCTTAACCGCGAATTCCCGACCATCAGCCTGCTGGATATTGGCGCCATCCTCAAACAGGTGAGCCAGGTGCTGGATCAGGTGAGCCGCGCACTGGAGGTGATGGTGGTACTGGTCACCGCCTGTGGCATGCTGCTGCTATTGGCGCAGGTCCAGGTCGGGATGCGTCAACGTCATCAGGAGTTGGTGGTCTGGCGCATGCTGGGAGCAGGTAAGAAGCTGCTGCGTACCACGCTGTGGTGCGAGTTCGCCATGCTCGGGATGGTTGCCGGACTGGTGGCGGCCATCGGTGCGGAAACAGCGTTGGCGGTACTGCAAACCAAAGTGTTTGATTTCCCGTGGGAGCCAGACTGGCGACTGTGGGTAGTATTACCATTTAGTGGAGCATTGCTGCTCTCTTTATGCGGCGGATGGCTCGGTTCACGTCTGCTAAAAGGTAAAGCGCTGTTCCGTCAGTTCAGTAGTTAATTCATATTCGTGATGATTACGCACCGGTTTTAAAATCGGTGCGTCTTTTTTTCTATGTAGCACAAATTGATAACTCCTTGATATTTAACAGCACAGAACAATAAAAACCCAACAACACGAGAGTATTAATAAACGTTAATATTTGTGTGCTGAATAATTGGCAGGCTATCTATCAAGGTATAAATAATGACTATAAAAAAAACAGCGCTGGCGGTATCGTTCGGCGCAGCAGTGGCATTAACGACTTTCGCTTCACAGGCGGAAATCACGGTCCTGAAACAAGATCCGCAGGCGGGCAACCCGCTGAGCCGTCTTAACTTCACCGTCGGCGGCAGTATTCGTCCGCAGTTCCAGAATATGGCCGGTGACGATGGTAAGAATGGCTACAAACGTAATGGCTTCGATGGCGGTACACGTTTCCGCTTCGCCGCTGACTACTATCTGTTTGATGATATCAGTTGGGTGAGCTACTACGAGCTGGGCGTTAACTTCCCGGCGATGTTCAACTGGGATAACCACTACGCTGACGGTGCCAACGATACCACGCGTCGTATGCTGTACACCGGTCTGAAGAGTGCAACCTGGGGTACGCTGACCTTCGGTCAACAAAACAGCATTTACTATGATGTAGTCGGTGCGAAAACGGATATCTGGGACTATGACATGATCGGTCAGGCGCCAGGTAACGGTATTAATGGCGACTATGATGGTTCCTATCGTACGCGTAACTCACTGAAGTATAAGAATACCGTTGGTGATGTGGATCTCTACGCCTCTTATCTGTTCAGTGATGATTACAACCCGAACAACGGTCTGCGCTACAAGCGTAAAGGCGGCGGCTCACTGGGTGTGGATTATCACATTACCGATGACCTGACCTGGGGTACGGCGTGGAACTACACTCGCGCGGAAATGCGTGGCAACACCAGCAAAACCTACGATCAAAACATCGTCGGTACCGCGCTGAGCTGGAAACCGGACAACTGGACCTTCTCGATGGGCGGCGGTTGGTATCAAAACTTCATGACCACCAAAAAAGTCTCTGTTAACGACTACTTTGCCGGTGACGCCTGGGGTCTGGAATACTTCGCCGGTTACACCTTCCCGGTGGGTCAGTATGCGCTGAAATCCGTTCAGCCGTACTTTATGGGCGACCGTATTGAGTACGTGAATGGCCGTAACTACCTGCGTACCGACAACGGCGTAGGGATCAGCTTCCAGCTGGATTACGGTTTCCGTGTTGATTACGAACACGTCTTTACCTCCAGCACCGACAATCTGGGTGACATGAACCTGGTGCGTCTGCGTTACGACTTCTAATCGACGCCTGCCGCCCGATATGCTTGCGTTTATCGGGCCTAAGAAAGCAGTTGTAGGCCGGATAAGGCACTTGTGCCGACATCCGGCTTTTTCATACCTTCTCACATTTAAAAACATACTCTGCAACATCATGAAATAATTTCAAGGACAGCAGGTTGTGATCTGTGTCATGTTAGAAATCTGCCTGTTATCAGGCCAACGAGAACAACGCCGCATGAACGGCGTGAGACATGACACCACAACGTTAAAATGGAGAAAATATGGGATTGCGTCAGAGTTTACGCGTCGCGACCGGGGCGCTGTTACTGGCCTGCGGCTTACAATTTGCTCATGCGAACAGTGACCCGCACACAATCGTGTTTGGCGTCGCGCCTGGGCCATATGGTGATATGGTGAAACAGGCCATTGCCCCCACGCTGAAAGAGAAAGGCTATAAGGTAGTGGTGCGCGAATTCAGCGATTACGTGCAGCCAAACATGGCGCTCTCCAACGGTAGCATTGATGCTAACCTGTTCCAGCATTCGCTCTATTTTGACAAATTCACCGCCGATAAAGGCCTGAAGCTGAGCAAGCTGATTGTGGTCCCGACGGCCGGGATGGGGTTTTACTCACATAAAATCAAAAGCCTGGATGAGTTGAAAAAAGGGGATGTGATCACGCTTTCCAACGATCCCACCAACCTGGCTCGCGGTCTGCGTTTCCTGCAGTCTATTGGCCTTATCACCATCAAAGACAATATTGATCCAACTAAAGCCTCCGAGCGCGATATCGCCAGCAATCCCAAAGGGCTGGTGTTTAAACCGCTGGAAGCGGCACAGCTGCCGCGTACGCTGGACGGTGTGACCGGTGCGCTGGTCAACGGTAACTTTGCCGTGGCGGCAAAAATGGATCTCGCCAGCGCCATCAAGCAGGAACACCTGGACGAAAATCTGAAAAATATCATCGCGGTACGCAGTGAAGATGCGGATAAACCGTTCGCAAAAGATATTGTTGAGGCGGTGAAATCTCCGGCGTATCGCGCGGTGATCGACGATCCGCAAAATATCTACAGCGCCTTCCAGAAACCGGAATGGATGTCGACAGCCCAATAATCGCTGCGCACAAGGGTTAACAGGGGCAGCGACGACTGCCCTTTTCGCATTTCTGAGGTGGCTATGATTGAGATTGAGAAAGTTTGCGTGGATTTTAGCGCAGGCCGTGGACCATCAACCCGGGCGGTTGATGACGTTAGCTTGCGCATTGGCGCAGGTGAGATATTTGGCATTGTCGGGACCAGCGGCGCGGGGAAAAGTACGCTGCTGCGCACCCTGAACGCCTTAACGCGTCCGAGCCAGGGAAGCGTGAAGGTGAACGGCGTAGAAATTTCCGCGCTGGAAGGGGGGCATCTACGTAAAGCCCGTCAGCGTATCGGTATGATTTTTCAACATTTTAACCTGATGCATACCCGTACCGTGGCGCAAAACGTCGCCTTTAGTCTGAAGGCTGCCGGATGGGAGCGCAGTAAAATTGGTCCGCGCGTGAGCGAAATCCTGGCGCTGGTGGGGCTGTCCGACAAGGCGAACCGCTTTCCGGTTCAGCTCAGCGGTGGGCAAAAGCAGCGTGTGGGTATTGCCCGCGCGATTGCCAATCACCCGGATGTGCTGCTGTGTGATGAACCTACCTCGGCGCTGGACCTCGAAACCTCAGCCACGATTCTGGCGTTGCTTAAGCAGATCAACCAACAGTTGGGGATCACGATCGTGCTGATCACTCACGAGATGAACGTGATCAAATCGATTTGCGATCGCGTGGCGGTAATGTCCGGCGGCAAGGTGGTGGAGTCTGGTGAGGTGTTTGACGTTTTTGCTCACCCGCAGCACGCGTTTACGCAGCAGCTGGTGTCGCATACCCTCAATTTGACGCTGCCCGAGCGTCTGCGCCAGCATCTGCCTGGTCAGTTGCTAAAAATTCTGTTCATCGGCGATTCGGCGGAACAGCCGGTGTTGTCAGAAGTCGCGGTTAAATTTGGCGTGGCGGTGAACATTCTGCACGGCAAAATTGAATATATTGGCGAACGTGCGCTGGGGATTCTGGTCGTGCAGCTGACCGCGCCGCATAACCCTTCAGCGGTGGAAGTCGCCGTGGAACATATTCGTCAACGTACTGCACAGGTGGAGGTGATTCGTGGATGATTTATTGCCTGATTTAACGCTGGCGTTTAATGAAACCTTCCAGATGCTGAGCATCTCTACGGTGCTGGCAATTATTGGTGGTCTGCCGCTCGGTTTTCTGATTTTCGTCACCGACCGGCATTTATTCTGGCAAAACCGTTTTGTGTATCTGCTCAGCTCCGTGCTGGTGAATATCATTCGTTCGGTACCGTTTGTGATCCTGCTAGTTCTGCTGCTGCCGCTAACCCAGTTTTTGCTCGGGAATACCATTGGCCCGATTGCGGCGTCGGTCCCGCTCTCGGTGGCGGCAATCGCTTTCTATGCCCGTCTGGTTGATAGCGCGTTACGTGAAGTCGATAAAGGCATTATTGAAGCGGCGGAAGCGTTTGGTGCCAGCCCGATGCGCATCATCTGCACCGTTCTGTTACCTGAAGCGAGCGCGGGTCTGCTGCGTGGGTTGACGATAACGTTGGTGAGTCTGATCGGTTACTCCGCGATGGCCGGGATCGTTGGCGGCGGTGGAGTCGGCGACCTGGCGATTCGCTTTGGTTATTACCGCTACGAAACCCAGGTCATGATCGTCACCGTGGTGGCGCTGATTATTTTGGTGCAGGTCGTTCAGGTGCTGGGTGACTGGCTGGCAAAACGCGCAGATAAGCGCGACAGACACTGATCACTGTGCGTTAAGCCACTCGGCAACGTCCTGCCATGTGCCGCGAAAGACGATTTTCGCGGCTTTCTTTTCCAGCTGATAACGATACATCGGGTCGTAATACTCATTGAGCAACGGCACCAGCCAGCCCATATGGGCGTCGGTGCTGCCCGTTGCCTGCTGTTCGCGCAGAGCCTCGTCGAGCAGGGTGGTCAGCTCGGCAAAACGTTGTAAACCCAGACGACGGCGGATAGCAAACAGGCCGTGGTGCAGATACTCGCTGTACTCCTGCCAGCCCTGGCTCTCGCCATAAGCGTGGGTAAAATCGTGGTGCATCTTCACGAAATACTCTTCACGTAGTCGCTCCAGACGACGCTCAAAAGGATCGTCCACCACCGCAATTGATGCCTGGGTCATGCGCTCGCGCAGGCATTCGGGCAGATGATTAGCCCCGATCATGCGGCCTTCATCTTCCAGTACCCACAGACGTAAATCCTGACGGCTATCGGTTTTGAGCATTTCAACCGCCAGCAGGTTTTCAAAACTCGCCTGACTCAATTGAGGTTCAACGGTGCGCCCAAACGAGGAGCCGCGATGGTGCGCCAGACCTTCGAGATCCACACCGTTTGGCTGCTGTTGCACCAGTTGCGTTTTACCGTTCCCGGTACAGCCGCCAATTAAGACGATCGGCTTTTGCACTAATTCTTCAGTCAGCTGTATCACTGCCTGGCGCAGGGCTTTGTAACCGCCTTTAATCAACGGATAGTCAATGCCGGACTCATGCAGCCACTGCTGCACAATATGCGAACGCTGACCGCCGCGCGCGCAGCATAAATAGCCCGCAGGATGTTGACGGCAGGCATCCAGCCAGGCGCTCATGCGCTGTTGACGGGTTTCACCCGAAACCAGTTGATGACCAAGCGCGAGGGCAGCTTCAGGTCCCTGGCGTTTGTAACAGGTACCCACGGCGGCACGTTCGTCATCGTTCATTAAGGGAAGGTTGGTTGCGCCCGGCATTGCGCCTTGCTGAAATTCGACGGGGGCGCGTACATCGATTAAAGGCGTACCGGCAAGCAAAATTGCGCGGTAGTCTTGTATTGTTTGTGTGTCTTGCATAGTAAAAAACGAAACCTCAAATCATCCTGCGTACTATTTTACGCGCCAAATGAAAGGATGACTTGATTTTCAATCGCGTGCATTGTTGAAAATTGCCAAAAATCCGGCAATTTCCGGTTTTCGCTGGGTAAACAGCGTCACAATATCGTCAACTGCTTTACCTGCGCCAAACTTATGCCATGCGAGGCTTAAGGGAGAGGGGGGACGCATGGTCGGGATGATGCTACTAACCAGTTGCCCGCTATCCAGCAGCGGCTGGCAGAGCGGCTGCGGAACGAAGCCGATACCCACCCCCGCAAGATGCGCTGCAAGCTTGGTTTCCATGTCGGGGACGATTATCTCTTTTTGACCTGGAAGACGCCATGCGACCCGTTTGGTCAGGGTCCGCGCACTGTCTTCAATGTTGATAGCCGGGAAACGGCGCAGTTGCGCTTCCGTTAATGGACCGCTGATGTTTGCCAGCGGATGATCTGCCGACATGACAAATCGCCACTGAACAGAACCCAAAGGATCGAGGGTAAAGGTGTTTGCCATTGGTTCAGTGCCGGTGACGCCGATAGCCAGTGAAAATCCTTCGTACAGCAGAGAATCCCACACGCCCATATAAATCTGCCGGGAAAAGTGAAACTGAGTAAAGGGGTAGCGTGCGTTAAGCCAGGATAACAGGCGAGCGACGGCTTCAGGGCTGTACAGCAGATTGTTGACCACAATATTCACCTGGCGCTCTACTCCGTCGTTCACTTGTTGCAACTCGCTGGGCATGCTGTCCAGCCAGGCGAGCCAGTCTTTTGCCTGAGAAAGGAGATGAGAACCGGCGGCGGTTAACGTCACGCTTCGGGTGGTGCGAAAGAACAGCGCGACGCCGGTATTTTCTTCCAGAAGTTTAATACGGTAGCTGATGGTGGCTGTGGTTTTACACAAGCGGTCCGCCGCCCTGGAGAAACTTCCCGTTTCGGCGACGCCGATAAAGGTACGCAGTGTTTCCGGGTCAAACATCGTCAGCTACTCCCTCAATGATCTTCTACAAGCCTGATTTCTTGTTCTCTGATTTATAAGTATTTTTGCATAATGGCCTTGTTTAAATTGTGGTCTAAATCTAGTTTTGGAAAAATTTTCCAATTTTTGTATTGATGTTAAATCACGAAGGTTTTAGATTGCATGGTATTGAAACCGCCACGTGTTCTGACTGCGGTTCAGCGGAATTCAGTTACGAGGAAATGATGATGAAACTTGAGGTATTACCGTTAAATCAGCATACGTTCAGCGCTTATGGCGATGTCATAGAAACTCATAAACGTGATTTTTTTCATATCAATGATGGGCTCGTTGAGCGTTATCACGACCTGGCCAATGTCGAGGTCCTGGAGCAGGATCGTACGCTCATCAGTATTAATCGCGCGCAACCAGCGGCTATGCCGATTGTTGTGCATGAACTGGAGCGCCACCCGCTAGGCACCCAGGCATTTATGCCTATGAATGGCGAAGCGTTTGTGGTGATTGTCGCGCTCGGCGAGGACAAACCCGATCTTTCCACCTTAAAAGCTTTTATCACCAATGGCCAACAGGGTGTGAATTACCACCGAAACGTCTGGCATCACCCGCTGTTCGCCTGGCAAACCGTGACCGATTTTCTGACCGTCGATCGCGGTGGTAGCGATAATTGCGATGTTGAAAGTATCCCTGCTCATGAACTCTGTTTTGCGTGACGCTATCGGCCTTCTTGCTTAATATGAGCATATTGTTCATTGTTTATGCTCATATTTTGGGCCGGAGTAAATGTAGTGGTAACGGAAGTAAGACGGCGCGGCAGGCCAGGACAGGCGGAGCCGGTTGCGCAGAAAGGCGCTCAGGCGCTCGAAAGAGGCATTGCGATTTTGCAGTATCTCGAAAGAAGTGGAGGTAGTTCGTCAGTGAGCGATATTTCCGGCAGTCTGGATTTGCCGCTCTCCACGACTTTTCGCCTGTTGAAGGTTTTACAGGGTGCTGATTTTGTCTATCAGGATAGCCAGTTAGGTTGGTGGCACATCGGTTTAGGCGTATTCAACGTGGGCTCAGCGTATATTCATAATCGCGATGTCCTGTCGGTTGCCGGACCGTTTATGCACCGATTAATGCTGCTTTCGGGCGAAACAGTTAATGTCGCGATTCGCAATGGCACCGAAGCGGTGTTGATTGGTCAGAAGGAGTGCAAATCGATGGTCAGAATGTGCGCACCTTTGGGTAGTCGTATGCCGCTACATGCTTCTGGTGCGGGAAAAGCACTGCTTTATCCGTTGATGGAAGAAGAGCTAATGGACATCGTCGTGAAAACGGGTTTGCAGCAATTTACGCCGACCACGTTGGTAGACTTTCCGACTCTGCTGCGCAATCTGGAACTGGCGCGCGAGAATGGCTATATCGTCGATCACGAAGAGCATGTTATTGGATTGAATTGCATCGCTTCGGCTATCTATGACGATGCAGGCAGTGTCGTCGCTGCCATCTCTATTTCGGGGCCCGCATCCAGACTGACGGAAGATCGTTTTATCAGTCAGGGGGAACTGGTACGGGATACCGCACGAGATATCAGTACGGCGCTTGGCTTAAAAGCCCCCGTAGCGTAAGTCGTAACCCGCTCAAAGGAGCGGGACTTTTTTGGATTTTTTTAAAGTTGGAAAATCTTTCCAATAAATAGAGGTAGAAAGAAAATGGCAAAAATGAGAGCTGTTGACGCGGCAATGTATGTGCTGGAAAAAGAAGGTATCACCACCGCATTTGGGGTCCCTGGAGCCGCAATTAACCCGTTCTATTCCGCAATGCGTAAGCACGGAGGCATTCGTCACATTCTGGCTCGCCACGTTGAAGGTGCCTCCCATATGGCGGAAGGCTACACGCGTGCAACGGCAGGTAACATTGGTGTCTGCCTTGGCACTTCCGGTCCGGCAGGTACTGACATGATCACCGCGCTGTATTCCGCTTCTGCCGATTCTATTCCTATTTTATGCATCACTGGCCAGGCCCCTCGCGCCCGCTTGCATAAGGAAGATTTTCAGGCTGTAGATATTGAGTCTATTGCCAAACCGGTTAGCAAAATGGCGGTAACGGTGCGTGAAGCGGCGCTGCTTCCTCGGGTTTTACAGCAGGCATTCCATGTTATGCGCTCTGGTCGTCCTGGCCCGGTGTTGATCGATTTACCTTTTGATATTCAGGTTGAAGAAATCGAATTCGATCCAGAAATGTATGAGCCTCTACCGGTGTACAAACCTGCAGCCAGCCGCAAACAGATTGAGAAAGCGCTGGAAATGCTGATTCAGTCTGAGCGTCCGGTCATCGTAGCTGGAGGTGGGGTGATTAATGCGGATGCTTGCGAACTGCTGCAACGCTTTGCTGAACTAACCAACGTACCGGTAATTCCTACGCTGATGGGCTGGGGATGTATCCCGGACGATCATGAGTTAATGGCCGGAATGGTGGGATTACAAACGGCGCATCGTTACGGAAACGCCACGTTGCTTGCTTCCGATATGGTGTTCGGTATTGGTAACCGCTTTGCTAACCGACACACCGGTTCCGTCGCGAAATATACTGAAGGGCGCAAAATCATTCATATCGATATTGAGCCGACGCAAATTGGCCGCGTTCTTTGCCCGGATTTAGGTATCGTTTCCGACGCCAAAGCCGCGCTCACTTTGCTGATTGACGTTGCTCAGGAGATGCAGAAAGCCGGACGTTTGCCTTGCCGGAATACCTGGGTTGATGAATGCCAGCAGCGTAAGCGGACGCTACTGCGTAAAACCCACTTCGACAACGTTCCGGTTAAACCGCAGCGTGTGTATGAAGAGATGAATAAAGCCTTCGGTCGTGATGTTTGCTATGTCACCACCATCGGGTTATCGCAAATTGCCGCTGCGCAAATGCTGCACGTATTTAAAGACCGTCACTGGATCAACTGCGGTCAGGCTGGCCCTCTTGGTTGGACGTTGCCGGCGGCATTAGGGGTTTGTGTTGCCGATCCTTCGCGCAATGTCGTTGGGATTTCCGGCGATTTTGACTTCCAGTTTTTGATCGAAGAGCTGGCGGTGGGTGCGCAGTTCAACATTCCTTACATCCATGTGCTGGTCAACAACGCCTACCTGGGGTTGATTCGCCAGTCGCAGCGCGCGTTTGATATGGATTACTGCGTGCAACTGGCGTTCGAAAACATCAACTCCAGCGAAGTAAACGGCTACGGCGTCGATCACGTCAAAGTAGCTGAGGGGTTAGGCTGTAAAGCCATTCGCGTGTTTAAACCTGAAGAGCTTGCTCCGGCGTTTGAACAAGCCAAAGCTCTGATGGCGCAGTATCGCGTTCCGGTTGTTGTCGAAGTGATCCTTGAACGTGTAACGAATATTTCCATGGGCAGTGAACTGGATAATGTTACCGAGTTTGAAGAGATTGCAGACGGTGCTACCGATGCACCAACCGAAACCTGTTTTATGAAATACGAATAGAGGGAGTGACAAATGTTACGTTTCTCAGCCAATCTTTCCATGCTGTTTCTGGAATACAGTTTCCTTGAGCGCTTTGATAAAGCGGCACAATCGGGCTTTCGTGGCGTAGAGTTTATGTTTCCCTACGATTACGACATTGATGTATTAAAAGAAAAGCTGCAAAACAACCAACTGGAACATACGCTGCATAATCTTCCTGCCGGAGACTGGGCTGCGGGTGAACGTGGTATCGCCTGTATTCCTGGTCGCGAAGAGGAATTTCGTGACGGTGTGGCAGCGGCGGTTCGTTATGCGAAGGGACTTGGCAATAAGAAAATTAATTGCCTGGTGGGTAAAACGCCTACGGGGTTTTCTGCCGAACAGATCCAGCAGACGCTGGTGGAAAACCTGCGCTATGCGGCAAATATGTTAGCAAAAGAAGATATTTTATTGCTGATTGAGCCGATCAACCATTTTGATATACCGGGTTTCCATCTTACCGGAACTCATCAGGCTCTGGCGTTAATTGACAGCGTCGGCTGCAATAATATCAAGATTCAGTATGATATTTATCACATGCAGCGCATGGAGGGAGAGTTAACCCAAACTATGACCACATGGGCAAATAAAATAGGTCATTTGCAAATTGCAGATAACCCTCGTCGCGGAGAACCAGGGACCGGGGAAATTAATTATGACTTTATTTTTAAGTTTATCGATAAATCAGGTTATGACGGCTGGGTTGGTTGTGAATATAAACCGCTGACCACCACCGAAGCGGGATTAACGTGGATTAATCAATATCGATAATTTGTAAGGAATTTCAGGCATCGCTATTTTTTTCCACTTTGTTGGAAGGGGGTTGTGTTGCCTGAATTCGGGAAAACCGGCAGATATATAAGAGGTTAAAAATGAAACTGGGATTTATTGGCCTGGGTATTATGGGATCGCCAATGGCGATTAATCTGGCTCGCGCCGGACATCAGCTACATGTGACGACCATTGGTCCAGTAGCGGAAGAACTGCTGTCATTAGGCGCGGTAAATGTTGAAAATGCACGTCAGGTAACTGATTTTGCAGATATTATCTTCATAATGGTTCCGGACACGCCGCAGGTCGAAGAAGTGCTTTTTGGCGAGCACGGCTGCGCTAAAACCTCATTGCAGGGAAAAACAATTGTCGATATGAGTTCTATTTCTCCTATCGAAACCAAACGTTTTGCTAAGCAGGTTAATGAACTGGGCGGTGACTATCTGGATGCGCCAGTCTCTGGTGGGGAAATTGGCGCTCGCGAAGGTACCTTGTCTATTATGGTTGGCGGTGAGCCAGAGGTATTTGAACGGGTCAAACCGCTGTTTGATATTCTGGGTAAGAATATCACTCTGGTAGGTGGTAATGGTGATGGCCAAACCTGCAAAGTGGCTAACCAAATTATCGTTGCCTTAAATATTGAAGCTGTTTCTGAAGCGCTGGTATTTGCCTCAAAAGCGGGGGCAGATCCGGTTCGCGTGCGCCAGGCCCTAATGGGTGGGTTTGCCTCTTCTCGTATTCTGGAAGTTCATGGTGAGCGCATGATTAAACGCACCTTTGACCCCGGCTTCAAAATCGCACTGCATCAAAAAGATCTCAATCTGGCATTGCAAAGTGCAAAGGCGCTTTCACTGAATTTACCTAATACGGCAACCTGTCAGGAATTATTTAACACCTGTGCAGCGAATGGTGGTAGCCAGTTGGATCACTCGGCAATGGTTCAGGCTCTGGAATTAATGGCAAACCACAAATTGTCATGATCGTTAGTATCGCTGTGATCTTTGCAGCGATACATTTTAATAAGGCACACTTTGGAAAGGTGCATGTCATGAGTGAAAAGAATAAATCCGGTATTGAATACTGGAAGAAGATCGTCGTCGTAATGAGTCTGGGTTGGGTTGCGATATGGATTTATCGCACCGTATTGACTCCAATTTATCCTGAGATTCAGGCATCCCTGGGTAATGTCAGCAATGCTGAAATTGGCGCCATTGCCAGCTTTTATTTCTTCGCCTATTGCAGCATGCAGATTCCCTGCGGAATTTTGGTCGATAAGCTCGGCCAGAAAATTATGCTGATGTGTGGGTTTACGCTCTTTATTATTGGCACGCTTTGTATCGCGAAAGCCACAGGACTGGCGATGATCTATGCTGGTTCGCTGATGGCTGGAGCGGGCTGTGCCTCTTTCTTTAGTTCAGCGTATTCACTTTCTTCGGCAAATGTCCCGCAGGCTCGTCGTGCACTGGCAAACGCTATTATTAATAGCGGCTCAGCGATTGGGATGGGGATAGGTTTAATTGGTTCCAGCGTGCTGGTAAAAAGCATGAGTATGGCCTGGCAAAACGTTCTGTTCCTTGTTGCCGCTGTGCTGGTTGTGATGCTATGCGTATTTACACTGGTTATCCGTGGCAAGGCAAAAAGCGAAACCACTGCGTCAGATCAGAAAGCGCAGACGGTAACGACGACTGAAGAGAAGAATCCGCCGCTGTTTTCGGGTCTGTTGTGCAGCGTGTACTTCCTCTATTTCTGCACTTGCTATGGTTATTACCTGATCGTGACCTGGCTTCCGTCTTATCTGCAAACTGAAAGAGGATTTGACGGTGGTGCAATTGGAGTGGCCTCGGCGCTGGTTGCTGTAGTGGGTGTCCCTGGCGCATTGTTCTTTAGCCATCTGTCCGATAAGTTTCGCAACAGCAAAGTCAAAGTTATTCTTGGACTGGAAATTATGGCCGCAGCCATGCTGGTATTTACAGTGTTATCACCAAATACCACTATGCTGATGGTCAGCCTGACTCTGTACGGTTTACTCGGCAAAATGGCGGTGGATCCGATTCTGATCTCCTTTGTCTCTGAGCAGGCATCGTCGAAAACGCTGGGCAGAGCATTCAGCCTGTTTAACTTTTTTGGTATGAGTTCAGCGGTTATCGCACCAACATTAACCGGATTTATTTCTGATTTAACGGGCTCAAAAGAGATAAGCTTTGTCATCTCCGCTTGTCTGGTTGTTACCGGAACGCTTATTTTTGCTGGCGTTGCGCTATATAAAAAGAAAGCAACACCTATTATTGCTTCAGCTTAAAATATAATAAAAATTAGTTGTATTATTTTCTTTATTGTTTTTGTTCCGCATAGCTAAACCCATTACAACGTTATCCGATACGTGACAAGAGGGATTTATGGAACATCAAAGAGATCTATACCAACAACGTGGTTATAGTGACGACTTATTACCAAAAACGGTAGCACAAAGAAACTGGAAAACATTCAACTATTTTACTTTATGGATGGGTTCTGTGCATAACGTACCTAATTACGTTATGGTTGGAGGGTTCTTTATTCTTGGACTTTCCACATTCAGTATTATGCTGGCTATTATTATTAGTGCATTGTTTATTGCGTTAGTCATGGTAATGAACGGTGCCGCCGGAAGCAAATATGGCGTACCTTTTGCAATGATTCTCCGTGGATCGTATGGCGTACGTGGAGCACTCTTCCCGGGACTATTGAGAGGAGGGATTGCAGCAATTATGTGGTTCGGTCTGCAATGCTATGCCGGATCGCTGGCATTTCTTATTCTCATTGGCAAAATATGGCCAGGTTTTTTAACGTTGGGTGGTGACTTTACATTACTAGGGTTGTCTCTGCCGGGGTTAATCACATTTCTTATTTTTTGGCTTATCAACGTCGGTATTGGTTTTGGTGGTGGTAAAGTATTAAATAAATTCACCGCAATCCTCAATCCCTGTATTTATATTGTATTTGGCGGGATGGCCATTTGGGCGATATCGTTGGTAGGGATTGGACCGATTCTCGACTACATTCCCAGCGGGGTGCAAAAAGCGGGGAACAGCGGATTCTTGTTCCTTGTCGTCATCAACGCAGTCGTTGCTGTATGGGCTGCTCCGGCAGTAAGTGCATCCGACTTCACGCAAAACGCCCATTCATTCCGTGAACAGGCGTTGGGTCAAACACTAGGACTTATAGTCGCATATGTATTATTTGCTGTTGCCAGCGTGTGCATTATAGCCGGTGCTAGTATTCATTACGGAATGGATACCTGGAATGTGCTGGATATTGTACAGCGTTGGGACAGTCTGTTCGCCTCATTCTTCGCGGTGCTTGTTATTCTGATGACGACAATCTCGACAAATGCCACAGGGAATATTATCCCAGCCGGTTATCAGATTGCCGCCATTGCACCCACTAAATTAACATATAAGAATGGGGTGTTGATTGCCAGTATTATTAGTTTGCTAATTTGTCCGTGGAAGTTAATGGAAAATCAGAACAGTATTTATCTGTTTCTGGATATCATTGGTGGGATGCTTGGTCCTGTTATTGGAGTTATGTTAGCCCACTACTTTGTGGTTATGCGTGGCCAAATCAATCTTGATGAATTATATACCGCGAGCGGTGATTACCAATATTATGATAACGGGTTTAACCTGACTGCATTCTCCGTAACGTTAGTTGCCGTAATTCTTTCACTGGGTGGCAAGTTTATTCCATTCCTTGAGCCTTTATAGCGAGTGTCGTGGTTTGTTGGGGTTATTGTCGCTTTCGTGGCATATGCCTTACTGAAAAAAAGAACGGGTGCGCAGCCAGCCGGCGTACAAAAAGTTACAGGCCAGATGTGATGAAATCAGTAAGCGCATTTTATTAAAAGTGCGTTATTTATAAAAACTATCTGTATCCATACAAGGAGTTTGTTATGTCTTTTGATTTAATTATTAAGAACGGTACTGTTATTTTAGAAAATGAAGCTCGTATTGTTGATATTGCCGTACAGGCAGGACAAATCGCCGCCATTGGCGAGAATCTGGGTGAGGCAAAGCAGGTCATGGATGCGACGGGTCTGGTGGTTTCACCGGGCATGGTTGATGCGCATACCCATATCTCTGAGCCGGGCCGTACGCATTGGGAAGGCTATGAGACCGGAACGCGTGCCGCGGCAAAAGGCGGTATCACCACGATGATCGAAATGCCTCTCAACCAGCTGCCAGCGACGGTGGATCGTGAAACCATCGAACTGAAATTTGATGCGGCTAAAGGCAAGTTGACCATCGATGCCGCGCAGCTTGGCGGTCTGGTCTCTTACAACCTCGATCGCCTGCACGAGCTGGATGAGGTCGGTGTCGTCGGCTTCAAATGCTTTGTTGCCACCTGCGGTGACCGCGGTATCGATAATGATTTCCGTGATGTTAACGACTGGCAGTTTTACAAAGGCGCACAGAAGTTGGCAGAAATGGACCAAACTGTACTGGTGCATTGTGAAAATGCGCTTATCTGCGATGAGCTTGGTGAGGAAGCTAAACGCGAAGGCCGTGTGACGGCGCATGATTATGTGGCCTCACGCCCGGTATTTACCGAGGTGGAAGCTATTCGTCGCGTGTTGTATCTGGCAAAAGTCGCCGGTTGTCGCCTGCATGTCTGCCACATCAGCAGCCCGGAAGGTGTAGAAGAAGTGACCCGCGCCCGTCAGGAAGGTCAGGATGTGACCTGCGAATCTTGTCCACATTATTTCGTGCTGGATACCGATCAGTTTGAAGAGATTGGTACCCTGGCAAAATGCTCTCCGCCGATCCGCGATCAGCAGAACCAGCAGGGTATGTGGGAAAAATTGTTTAACGGTGAGATTGACTGCCTGGTATCCGACCACTCTCCATGTCCTCCAGAAATGAAGGCCGGAAATATCATGCAGGCGTGGGGCGGCATTGCCGGACTGCAAAGCTGCATGGACGTTATGTTTGATGAAGCCGTGCAAAAACGCGGTATGTCACTGCCGCTGTTTGCAAAATTGATGGCAACCAATGCTGCAGATATTTTTGGTCTGAAGCAGAAAGGACGTATCGCCCCGGGTAAAGATGCTGACTTCGTCTTTATTCAGCCGGACAGCAAATACGTTCTGAAAAATGAAGATCTGGAATATCGCCATAAAGTCAGCCCGTATGTTGGCCGTACAATTGGCGCGCGCATTACGAAAACCATTCTGCGTGGTGATGTTATTTATGACATCGAGCAGGGTTTCCCGGTATCGCCAAAAGGTCAATTTATCCTTAAACATCAACAATAATGTGATGTGAATTAATGCCCGTCATGCTGGCGGGCATTCTCTATTTTAAGGTATGAATATGCTTCCTGTTATTAACCGAGAAAGTTTGTTATCCGGCTTTCAGTGGTTTTTCTTTATTTTTTGTAATACGGTCGTGGTCCCGCCAACGCTGGTTTCTGCTTTTCATCTCCCCGCGAACAATCTGCTAATGCTTACGCAGTACGCTTTTTTAACGACGTCGCTGGCCTGTCTTGCCCAGGTAATTTGTGGCCATCGCCGTGCCATTATGGAAGGACCAACCGGTTTATGGTGGGGAACCATTCTGACGATTACTCTGGCTGAGGCGTCACGAGGAACCCCGCTCAATGATATCGCCACCAGTCTGGCCGTTGGAATTGTGATTTCCGCTGTTCTGACGATGATTATCGGCTTTAGTGGCTTAGGGCATCGATTAGCCCGGCTTTTTACCCCGACGGTTATGGTCTTTTTTATGCTGCTGCTCGGCGCGCAGCTGACCACCATCTTTTTTAAAGGCATGCTGGGTTTACCCTTTGGCATTGCTGATACCAGCGTCAAAATTCAACTGGCTCCCTTTAGCCTGGCAGTTGCCGTGATGTGCTTCATCCTTGCGATGATTATCTTTTTACCGCAGCGGATCTCACGCTATGCCCTGTTGGTGGGCGCAGTCGTAGGGTGGGGGCTTTGGCGATTGTGCTTTCCATCGACATCCCTGCCGTCCAGCGAATTAAGCTGGCAGTGGTTCCCGTTAGGCAGCCATGGCAGACTGTTACCAGGTATTATTCTGACTGCGGTTATCACCGGTCTGGTGAATATCAGTAATACCTATGGAGCGGTGCGCGGCACAGATGTTTTTTATGCGCAGCAAGGCTCCAGCAGCTCGCGTTATCGTCGCAGTTTTATCATTTCCGGCTTTATTACGCTGGTGACAGTACCTTTTGCGGTGATTCCATTTTCACCTTTTGTCTCTTCTATCGGCCTGTTAACACAGACAGGTGACAGCTCGCGAAAATCATTTATTTGCGGCAGCGTATTATGTTTATTCGTGGCGATAGTAACGCCGCTAACCCGCTTATTTTGCGCGATTCCACTGGCGATCAGCAGCGCTGTGATGCTGGTTTCTTATCTTCCGTTGCTTTATTCCGGTCTGGTATTTAGCCAGCAAATCACATTTACCGCGCGAAATATTTATCGACTGGCGCTCCCGCTGTTTGTCGGCATTTTTTTGATGGGGCTGCCTCCGGTTTATTTACAAGATCTTCCGCTGACTATTCGGCCATTACTGAGCAATGGTTTGCTGGTGGGGATTTTACTGGCAGTGCTTATGGAAAATCTCATTCCATGGGAACGCATTAAATAACACGATGAAAAGGATTGATGATGAAAATTGTAATTGCGCCAGATTCATTTAAAGAGAGCTTAAGCGCCGACCAATGCTGCCAGGCAATTAAAGCCGGATTTTCAGCCATATTCCCTGATGCAGAATATATTTGTTTGCCGGTTGCTGACGGTGGAGAAGGAACCGTGGATGCAATGGTGGCGGCAACAGGGGGAAAAGTTATCTCTGTGGAAGTCTGCGGGCCGATGGGGGAAAAGGTCATGGGGTTTTATGGCCTGACTGGTGACGGAAAGACCGCAATTATTGAAATGGCGGCGGCGAGTGGGCTGATGTTGGTCGAACCGCAGGCGCGTAATCCTCTCCTGGCCTCAAGTTACGGTACCGGTGAGCTGATTCGGCATGCGCTGGATGCAGGTATTCGTCATATTATTCTTGGTATTGGCGGGAGTGCCACGGTTGATGGTGGTATGGGGATGGCTCAGGCGCTTGGCGTGCGTTTTCTTGATGCACAGGGCGTGTCATTAAATGCAGGAGGCGGTAGCTTGTCTCGTCTGGCGAGCATCGACCTGCAACAGTGCGATCCGCGAATGAAAGCATGTCGCATTGACGTTGCCTGTGATGTGGATAACCCGTTGGTTGGCCCGCGCGGTGCCGCAAGGGTATTCGGACCGCAGAAAGGGGCGACGCCTGAGATGGTTGAGATACTGGAAGAAGGGTTACTCAACTATGCCCGTGTGCTGCAAACACTGACCGGTGAGGACGTTGCTCAGGTTGCGGGCGGTGGGGCGGCCGGTGGACTGGGGATTGCAGCGGTTATCTTCCTGCAGGCCAGCATGAAGCCAGGTATTGAGATTGTGTTGCAGGCAGTACAGCTGGAGCAATCCATCAAAGACGCGGCGCTGGTTATCACCGGCGAAGGGCGTATTGATTCACAAACGGTCGGCGGTAAAGCGCCCATTGGTGTAGCGTCGGTGGCCATGCAGCATAACGTTCCCGTTATTGGTATCGCTGGGGTGCTGGGGGAAGGCGTGGAGGTGGTTCACGATCACGGTATTGATGCGGTATTCAGTATTTTGCCGCGCCTCGCTCCGTTAGCCGAAGTGCTGGCTAGCGGCGAAACCAATCTCTATCACTGTGCGCGTAATATCGCCTGTGCAATGAAACTGGGCCAGGTTGTGAATCAGCGTTAAGCATAAAAAAAGCCACGGTATTAACCGTGGCAAAACCCAACATAGCTAAATAAAAAATTATCAGGCGGGCTGTACGCCGTTAGATCTCAACATCCCGGTTGCAATCTTTAGAATAGATATAGCTAAATGCTTCACCACGACCCACGCCGTATCCGGCCTGCAGGGAATAAGCGCCCATAAAGATGTAGTCGCCTTTTTTCACAGGTATCCACTGATTGTCGAGGTTATAAACCCCCAGGCCTGAGAGAATATAGGCACCGTGTTCCTGTACGTGCGTTTCGATATAACCGTGGCTGGCGCCCGGCTCGAACGACAGAATGTGCATATTCATATCGAAGCCCAATTCTTTAGGCAGGAAATCCAGCAGGATCACGTCATCCATGCCTTCATAATGAATACGTTCTAACTGGTTGGCGTTACCGGAAACCAGCCACGGCGAATGACCTGCTACTGGTGTATAACGACGTTTATATAAAAACAGCTGGCTGTCTTCTGTTTGGGCATTGCTAAAGGTGAGCAGCTCGCCAGGCGGGCAATAAAGGTATCCACCCTGAGTTAAAGCGAACGTTTTACCCTCTGCTTTTGCCTCAATTTTTCCGGAAATAACATAAACGAACGTTTCAATGCCTTCACCACCGAAACCACTCTGGTTGCCACCGTTCTGGTGCAACGTCACCAGATAATCAACAAACGATGCGCCCAGTTTTGGCGTTGACAGGATGGTGACGTCACAGTTTTCAAAACCCGGAATGATATTTTTAACCAGTCCATCGGGGGTTAAGAGGGCGAAGTTGCCGTGTTTTACAATTGCGCGGTTAGCCAGTAAATCATCGCGGTAACCCGTGACGTTATTCAGATATCCCATTGTTGACTCCTTATTTCTGCCAGGCAAGTTGATGAAGCATTAATGCCAGAGTTTTGACCCCTTCGGCAAGGTCGTTAATATTTGTTCGTTCAGCGGGGTTGTGGCTGATACCGTTAATGCTGGGCATGAAAATCATGCAGGTCGGCACACGGGGAGCGAAAATTTGCGCATCGTGGCCCGCACCACTGTGCATCACCCGGTAGTTCAGCTGTTCCTTTTCACACAGCTCAGTCAGAGTGGCGACCAGTTTTGTGTCCATCGGGACCGGCGTTTCGTCCATCCACAAATCGATATCAATGCCGATATCCATTTCATCGCAGATGGCGCGCATGTCATTTTCCAGTTGCTGAGTAAAATCACGCAGCACTTCGGCGTCGGTATGACGGCAATCGATCGTGAAAGTCGTTTTTCCTGGCACCACGTTGACGGTGTTTGGCTGCGGCTCAACTTTGCCAAAGGTTAGTACCAGAGGATCGCCATGTTTTTTGGCTTTCTCAATCGACTGGCTACAGATACGGCTGAAGGCGTAAACGGTGTCGCGACGGTAGCTCAGCGGCGTTGTCCCCGCATGGTTGGATTCGCCGTTCAGCGTTACCGTATAGCGGCGCTGCCCGACAATCGCGCTGACAACGCCGATGGACTGACCATTGCTTTCAAGCACGCACCCTTGCTCGATGTGCAATTCAACAAAGGCTTTGATGTCAGTGCGAGCGTGAAGTGGTTCTGCGGGGAGCGTAAAGCCGCAGGCGTTCATCGCATCAACAAAACGTGTGCCTTTGGCATCCTGGATGTTGCGAACGTCATCGGGATTTGCCAGCCCAAAGATGTTCTTACTGCCCCAGAAGACATACGGGAATCGACTGCCTTCTTCTTCTGCCATAGAAACTACTTCGACCGTTTTCAGCGGCGCGCCGTAGGTGGTCTTAAGCCAGTCAATCGCTAGCCACGCAGCCAGTGCGCCAAACTGGCCGTCAAGATTGCCGCCGTTGACGACGGTATCAATGTGCGAGCCACTTAAAATTACCTGTTCCGGGGATTCGCTCCCGCGCAGGCGACCGTATAAATTGCCCACTTCATCAAAACGCGTTTCCAGACCGCTGGCGTCCATCCGTTTTTTGAATTGCTGTTGTGTTTCAAGCCATTCTGGCGAGTACAGCAAGCGTGTCATCCCACCTGTAGGATCTGCGCCAAAGGAAGAGAGCCAGGGGAGGGTTTCTTCTATTGCGTGACGAAAATGGTTGATCATATGAAATTCCTGTTTCAATAATTATTGCGCAAAGGGATTTTTGGTTTCGTATGACTTCAAATAAAGGGCATCGGAAATCAGGTATTGATAGATATCGTCAACGATGTCGATACCATGGGCCGCAGCATTGCGTTGATTAATATCTTGATCTTGTCCAGGGTAATAAACTTGTTTAAAACCAGGTGCAGGCGTAACGGCATTTAACTCTTGCATGGTTTGGCTGAGATGCTGACGAAATAATTGGCTGGAGGAGAAAAACTCGGGATTAATAACCAAATGCAGTTGGCCTAAATTACGCCCCGCATGCAAATCTTCATACATGGAACTGACCTGACGACCAAATGGTAATCCCAGCAGAATGCCGGATAGCACATCGATCATCATCATCAGACCATAGCCTTTTGGCCCAGCAGCAGGTAGCAATGCATTGACAGCAAAAGGGTCGGACGTCGGCGCACCGTTTTTATCGACAGCCCAGGTATCGGGAATCGGTTCGTTACGCGAGCGGGCATCGAGAACTTTACCCCAGGCTTGCACCGTTGTGGCCATATCAAATGTCATGACATCGTCACCTTCTCCAGGTGCCGCGAAGGCTAATGGGTTGGTTCCGTAGTAAATATCCGCGCCGCCGAAAGGTACAACCATCGGGTCGGACTGGCAAACGGAGAGGCCGATAAGTCCAGCATGGGCGGCTTGTTGCACGAAGTAGGAAATGGCTCCGCTGTGTCCCATTCGGCTAATTCCGACAACGGCGACACCATTTTTTTTAGCAATTTCAATTGCATGCTCCATACCCATCTTTGCAGCGACTTGCCCGGCGGCGTTATCGGCATGCAAAATTGCTGTGCAGGGACCGGTATCTTCAAAACGAAATGTGGGTTCGCGGTTGGTACCGCCTTTTGAAATGCGCTCGGCATAGTATTCAACGCGTACGGCGCCATGAGAGTGAATGCCTCTGGCATCGGCATAAACCAATACCTCAGCAACCGTTGCGGCGTGCTCACGTTTTAGTCCGGCCTTGCAAAGCTTATTCTCGATAAGCTGGTGGAGTGTTTCCCGACTGATTTTCATCTGTCTTCCTTTTTAACGACGGTGTGAAGCATGACTGCCGTTAACATACCGGGAATATAAACAGATTATGTGATCCAGATACGCAAAAAAATATAGTTAGAATTTATTTGATAATCAGAGCCGATTTGCCATTTCTTTTTAAATAAATATTGCCGTTAGAAAATAACATGTAATCCTCTGGTGGTTATTAAAATTCTTTTGCTAATAAATTGTATGTGATATTAGTCACTCTATTTGTGATGCCGGATATATACCTTGAGCGACACATTAACACTACTCGTGCAATTGCCATGGGTGCAATTATTAAGGGGTTGTTATGATTCACGCCTTTATTAAAAAAGGGTGTTTTCAGGACTCTGTCAGTTTAATGATTATTTCACGCAAGCTGAGTGAGTCCGAAAATGTAGATGATGTATCGGTCATGATGGGAACGCCAGCGAATAAATCGTTGTTGGAAACGACCGGGTTCTGGCATGACGATTTTAATCAGGCGACGCCGAATGATATTTGCGTGGCGATCCGAACTGAAACTGCCGATCAAAGTATTACCCAGGCTATTTCGCAGCAACTGGATGAGTCGTTGCAGCAGTTGGCGCAGGCCACCGGGGGGAGTCAAGCGCTCCTGCAGGTCAGACGCTGGGAAAGCGCGTGTCAGAAACTGCCTGAAGCGAATATGACATTAATTTCTGTTGCTGGCGAATATGCGGCGGAACTGGCGAACCAGGCACTGGATCGCAACCTGAACGTCATGATGTTCTCCGACAACGTCACGCTGGAAGATGAAATTAAACTGAAGCGTCGCGCACAAGATAAAGGTCTTCTGGTGATGGGGCCGGATTGTGGAACTGCCATGATCGCCGGTACGCCGCTGGCTTTTGCCAACGTGATGCCGGAAGGTAATATCGGTGTAATTGGTGCCTCCGGTACAGGAATCCAGGAACTCTGTTCGCAAATTGCGTTGGCCGATGAAGGTATTACTCATGCTATTGGCTTGGGGGGGCGCGATCTGAGCGCCGAGGTGGGCGGGATTAGTGCACTTACCGCACTGGAGATGCTTGGGGCAGATGACAAAAGTCAGGTGCTGGCTTTTGTGTCAAAACCACCGGCAGAAGCTGTTCGTCAGCGTATTGTTACTGCGATGAAAGCTACGGGAAAACCTGTTGTAGCGCTGTTTTTAGGTTATACCTCTGCGGTTGCCAGAGACGAGAACGTCTGGTTTGCAGCGACGCTGGATGATGCAGCCCGTCTTGCCTGTTTACTGGCGCGAGTGACTGCGCGACGCAGTGCGCTTTTCGCTACAGGAGATGGCGTAATCAGGGGGCTGTATACCGGAGGTACGCTGGCTGCTGAAGCGGCGGGGTTGCTGGCCGGTCACCTGAATGTCCCGGCGGATGCGGAACACCACCACGGGATGATGCTGGATGCCGCCGGGCATCAGATTATCGATCTGGGTGATGATTTTTACACTGTCGGGCGTCCGCATCCGATGATCGATCCCGCATTACGTAATCAGCTTATTACAGATCTGGGTTCGCAGCCGCAGGTGAGGGTGCTGCTGGTGGATGTTGTGATTGGCTACGGTGCGACAGCCGACCCGGCTGCATCACTGGCCCAGGCCTGGCAGAAAGCATGTGCTGCGCGAGCTAGCGAGCAACCGCTGTTTGCCATTGCGACGGTCACCGGCACCGAGCGCGATCCGCAGTGCCGTTCACTGCAAATTGCCACGCTGGAAGATGCCGGTATCGCCGTGGTGAATTCACTGCCTGAGGCAACACTACTTGCCGCTGAACTGATTCGACCAGTTCAATCGTTATCTCATCAATCCGCACCTGCGCTACTGGAAAAAGTGGCGGTTATTAATGCCGGGTTACGCAGTTTTGCACTGGATTTACAGGCGGCAGAAAAGCCTGTGGTGCATTACCAGTGGGCGCCTGTCGCTGGCGGTAATAAAAAACTGGCTCGTTTATTAGAACGTTTGCAATAAGGGGTTCCAATGTTTACATCAGTGGCGCAAGCCAATGCTGCAGTAATCGAACAAATTCGTCGTGCGCGTCCACACTGGCTGGATGTGCAACCCGCGTCCTCGTTAATCAGCGAACTCAATGAGGGGAAAACACTGCTTCATGCAGGACCGCCAATGCGTTGGCAAGAGATGACCGGCCCGATGAAAGGGGCCTGCATTGGTGCATGCCTGTTTGAAGGATGGGCCAATGATGAAATAGGCGCGCTGGCTTTACTGGAGCAGGGAAAAGTCAATTTTGTACCTTGCCATCATGTTAATGCCGTGGGCCCAATGGGCGGAATCACCTCTGCCAGCATGCCGATGCTGGTGGTGGAAAATATCACCGAAGGGAACAGGGCTTACTGCAATCTCAACGAAGGTATTGGCAAAGTGATGCGCTTTGGCGCGTACGGTGAGGATGTCCAGCAGCGTTTACGTTGGATGCGTGATGTTCTGATGCCGGTCTTAAGCGCAGCGCTGGGCACTCTGGAGCAAGGTATTGACCTGACCGCCATGATGGCACAGGGCATTACGATGGGCGATGAGTTCCATCAGCGCAATATTGCCTCTTCAGCCCTGTTGATGCGTACGCTGGCACCACAAATTGCCCGTCTGGAACATGATAAGCAGCAGATTGCTGAGGTGATGGATTTCCTGAGTGTAACCGACCAGTTCTTCCTCAACCTGGCGATGGCTTACTGCAAAGCGGCAATGGACGCCGGGGCGCAGGTGCGTTCTGGCAGTATTGTGACGGCAATGACCCGTAATGGCGACATGTTCGGTATTCGCGTGAGCGGACTTGGCGATCGCTGGTTTACCGCGCCTGTTAACACCCCGCAGGGACTGTTCTTTACCGGTTTTTCGCAGGAACAGGCTAACCCGGATATGGGTGATAGCGCCATCACTGAAACCTTTGGTATTGGCGGTGCGGCGATGATTGCCGCGCCTGGCGTAACGCGTTTTGTCGGTGCCGGAGGAATGGAAGCCGCAAAATCCGTCTCCGAAGAGATGGCGGAAATCTATCTGGAGCGCAATATGCAGCTACAGATCCCCGGCTGGGATTTCCAGGGGGCCTGTCTGGGACTCGATATCCGTCGCGTGGTCGAAACGGGGATCACGCCGCTGATCAATACTGGTATTGCCCATAAAGAGGCCGGTATTGGCCAGATCGGTGCAGGTACAGTCCGTGCGCCGCTCGCTTGCTTTGAGCTGGCGCTGGAAGCGCTGGCGGAAAGCATGGGCATTAGCTAAAAGAGGTGCGCATGATGATCATCCATCCTCTAATGGGCAGCCAGCAGTCTGCGGATTTTCGCCAGTCATGGCAATTGTCTGGTGTCTGGCGACGCTCGATTAACCTTGTAGCCGAAGGGGGCGCACTGTTAACGCTGCACCGCCAGGGAAGCGGCTTTAGCCCAGGGGGATGGGTGATCCGCGCTCATGACTTTGATGCGCTGCGTACGTCGTTAAGTGGTAGTGAAACCCCTCTGGCTGTCCCCGAGGGGATTGTGTTGGGACCGTATCTTTTACGTCAACCTCAGCGCTGCTGTTCATTGCAAATAACCTATCGTCCTCATGCCGCGCGCCTTGCACCGGGCTGGATGGAGCGCGGCGAGGAAACGGGATTATTCGGACCGTTAATGCTGGCCACAAGCCTGCCTTTGTGTCCCGAGCTGCGTCAGTTCCGCCACTGCTTCTTCTCGGCGCTTGCCGGTTTGTCGACAGACTGGCGGCAGTGGTTGGGCAAGGGGCCTGGTTTAACGCCCAGCCATGATGACACGTTGACTGGCATGCTGTTGGCCGCCTGGTATTTTGGTGCGTTGAATAAGGATTCCGGTCACCGTTTCTTTGATTATTCCGGCAACCTTGAACAAGCGACGACCGTGGTTAGCGTGAGCTACTTGCGCTATGCGGCGCTAGGGTACTTCGCTTCACCTTTACTCCACTTCACCCATGCTCTGCGCCGCCAGGAAAGGCTGGATGCGGCGATAAATTCGCTGTTGGCGCTTGGGCATACCTCCGGCGCAGACACCTTGTTGGGGTTCTGGCTTGGACAACAAATCATAGAAGGATAGGGAATGAAAACGCTGGTTGTTGCTCTTGGTGGCAACGCATTATTGCAGCGCGGTGAGGCGCTAACGGCAGAAAATCAATATCGTAATATTGCCAGCGCCGTACCCGCTCTGGCGCGTCTGGCGCGCTCGTATCGCCTGGCTATCGTACATGGCAACGGACCGCAGGTTGGCTTGCTGTCGTTACAGAACCTTGCCTGGAAGGAGGTCGAGCCTTATCCGTTAGATGTGCTGGTGGCCGAGACGCAGGGCATGATTGGTTATATGTTGGCACAGAGCCTGACCGCAGAACCGGAGATGCCGCCAGTGACCACGGTGTTAACGCGGATTGTGGTATCCGAGGACGATCCTGCATTTATGGCACCTGAAAAATTTATCGGCCCGGTGTATTCGCCCGAAGAACAAACGCAACTGGAAGCGACATACGGTTGGCATATGAAGCGTGACGGCAAATACCTGCGGCGTGTTGTCGCTTCGCCAGAACCTCGCCAGATCGTAGAAAGCGATGCTATTAAGCTCTTACTCAAAGAAGGGCATGTGGTGATTTGTAGCGGGGGCGGCGGCGTGCCCGTCACTGGCGAAGGATTAGGGTCTGAAGCGGTCATTGATAAGGACCTGGCGGCGGCGTTGCTGGCTGAACAGATCGATGCCGATGGTCTGGTCATTCTGACCGATGCCGATGCGGTCTATGAAAACTGGGGGACGCCGGAGCAACGCGCGATCCGTCAGGCCTCTCCTGATGAGCTGGCGCCGTTTGCTAAAGCTGATGGTTCGATGGGGCCTAAGGTCACAGCCGTAAGCGGATACGTGAAACGACGGGGAAAACCAGCATGGATTGGCGCGCTGTCACGCATTGAAGATACGCTGGCGGGCAAAGCCGGAACCTGTATCCGTCTGTAAAAAAAGGGGGCGTTTATATGCACGCCCCTATTTTCTTATTTCAGCTTTGACTGCGCCCAGATAATACCGCTGGCATATTCCGGCGGCAGCAGGGGGATAAGCGCTTCCAGCGTCGCGCTAAGGCGCGCGGTATCGCTGTCGCTCAGGTTCAGGTGACCCACCTTACGCCCTTCACGCACCTCTTTGTCATACCAGTGCAGATGCACCAGCGGCAGCTTCAGCCAGTCGTAGTTCAGGTCGCTACCAATCAGGTTTACCATCACCGAAGGGTGGTTCACCACCGGCGTCGGTAATGGCAGGTTGGTAATGGCACGTAGATGCAACTCAAACTGGCTGATGCTGGCGCCGTTTTGCGTCCAGTGGCCACTGTTGTGCACGCGCGGAGCCAGTTCGTTAATCAGCAGACCTTCCGGGGTGATGAAACACTCCATCGCCATCACGCCGACATAGCCCAGCTCCTGCATGATGGCAGAGAGCATTGCTTCAGCCTGTTCCTGCTGTCTGGCGTTAGCCTGCGGGAATACCACGCTGGTGCGCAGAATACCGTCCTGATGGAGGTTATGGGTCAGCGGATAGAAAACGGTGCTGCCGTCGTGCGCACGAGCGCCAACCAGGGAGACCTCACCGGAGAAGTTGATTCCCCGCTCGACGATGCACTCGCCGTAGCAGTCGTCCGGCAGTTGCTCAGTTTCATTTGCGCGCAAGCGCCACTGTCCACGTCCATCGTAGCCGCCGACGCGACGTTTCACGATCGCCAGCTCGCCAAGTTTGTCGAATACCGCAGACCATTCGCTTTTATCTGCCAGCAACTGCCACGGCGCGGTCGCCAGACCGAGCTTGTCAAAAAGCTGCTTTTGCGTCAGACGGTCGGCAATAATCGGGAAGACGTCGCGGTTAACAAACGCCGGGTGGCGTGCCAGTTCGCGGGTGAGTGCCGTTTCCGGCCAGCGCTCAATCTCAGCGGTGATCACGCTTTGCTGAAAAGGGACCGCAGCCGGTTCAGCGTCCAGCCCGACGGGCCAGACCGCTATGCCCAGTGGCTCACCGGCCTGGCGCAGCATGCGCCCTAGCTGTCCGTTGCCAAGTACGCAGACCTGCTTCATGCGACACCTCGCGGGTCCGGGTTCTCCAGCACCTCATCGGTTTGCGCTTTGCGCCAGTCGTTCAGACGCTGGTGTAATGCTATGTCGTGTGTTGCCAGAATTTGTGCTGCCAGCAGGGCCGCATTTGCCGCGCCCGCTTTGCCGATAGCCAGCGTGCCGACCGGAATACCGCGCGGCATTTGAACGATAGAGTAGAGGCTATCTACGCCGCTCAGCGCTGCGCTTTGCACCGGAACGCCCAAAACTGGCACCAGCGTTTTCGCTGCAATCATGCCAGGCAAATGCGCTGCGCCACCGGCCCCGGCAATAATCACCTGATAACCGTTCTCTTCAGCGCTTTCGGCGAAGCTAAACAGTTTGTCTGGGGTGCGGTGGGCGGAGACGACTTCAACATGATGCGGAACGTCCAGGATTTCGAAGATTTCGGCGGCGAACTGCATGGTAGCCCAGTCGCTTTTGGACCCCATCACGATGGCGACACGCGCCGGATTATTGCGGGAAGACATGCGTCTGAAAACTCCTGTGGTGCACTACACTCGACTTTTGAGGCCACAGAGAATAGCATAATTCACCGCCAAGGAAAACGATTGCGCGCTTTGCGCTTCACTCTTCAAGCTGCCTCTTTGTTGGCTGCATCTGCTCACCCCAGTCACTTACTTTTGTAAGCTCCAGGGGACTCACAGATTTGCCGCCTCGATGCAACTCGAATAGTTTTGTGTAAAGAGGAACTGGGTATCTGCAGAATTAAAACGGAAAGGCGATCAGTTCAACGTCGTCAGGGGTGACTTTGATCATCGAACCTTCGGTGTGCCATGCGCCTAAAACCACGCGGAAAGCGGGTTGCTCATTGGCCGTAAGTTCGTGGACGGCAGGGCGGTGGGTATGGCCGTGAATTAACCACTGAACCTGATGTTTTTCCATCTCGCTAATCACGGCCTGCTGATTCACATCCATGATTTCCAGCGATTTGGTGTTGTTGGCTGCTTTGCTGTTGGCACGCATTTTCGCAGCGATTCGCTGGCGAACGAACAGCGGCAGAGCGAGGAACAGCTTCTGTAACCAGGGTTGATGCACTTTGGCGCGAAATGCCTGATAGCCTGCGTCGTCGGTGCATAAGGTGTCGCCATGCATGATCAGCACCTTGCGGCCATACAGGTTGAGCACTTTTTCTTCGGGAAGCAAGATCATGCCGCTCGCACGGGCAAAACGTTTACCGAGCAGAAAATCACGGTTGCCGTGAATAAAAAAGCAGGGAACGCCGGAATCAGTCAGTGATTTTATCGCCGCGGCCATTTCACGATGCAGCGGATTAGGATCGTCGTCGCCAATCCAGGCTTCAAACAGGTCGCCAAGAATGTATAGCGCATCGGCCTTTCGCGCATCACCGGCTAAAAAACGCAGAAAACCGGCGGTGATCGCCGGTTCTTCTGTGCAGAGGTGAAGATCTGCAATAAACAGTGTCGCCACGATTACTCGCTGACGGTCACGTTTTCGATGATAACGTCTTCTTTTGGCACATCCTGATGCATACCGCTGCGACCAGTGGAAACGCCTTTGATTTTATCAACCACGTCCATACCTTCAACAACTTCAGCGAACACGCAGTAACCCCAACCCTGCATGCTTTCGCCGGAGAAGTTCAGGAAGTCGTTGTCTGCAACGTTGATGAAGAACTGTGCGGTTGCGGAGTGCGGAGCCTGAGTACGCGCCATCGCCAGCGTACCACGGGTATTTTTCAGACCGTTGTTCGCTTCGTTTTTGATCGCTTCTTTCGTGGCTTTTTGCTTCATGCCTGGCTCGAAACCGCCGCCCTGGATCATGAAACCGTTAATAACACGGTGGAAAATGGTGTTGTTGTAAAAACCTTCGCGGCAGTAGTCCAGGAAGTTTTTAACTGTTTCAGGCGCTTTATCATCAAACGTTTTGATTACGATATCGCCGTGATTAGTGTGGAAAGTAACCATTTTTGCATCCTGTTCCGATAGATTGGTGCTTCGACCCCGTCAAGGGTCAGAGTTAGGGGTGTGTTATAGCATAACCGCAAGCTGCGATCACCTCGCAAAGTGTGCTGCTTCCGGTCTAAATTATGGGTATTATACAGACTTTGCTATCCACACACGTCTACACGGAATCTTCGATGTTAAAAATCTTTAATACACTGACGCGCCAAAAAGAGGAATTCAAACCTATTCATGCCGGGGAAGTCGGCATGTACGTGTGTGGTATTACCGTTTACGATCTCTGTCATATTGGCCACGGACGTACCTTCGTTTCTTTCGACGTCGTTGCGCGTTATCTGCGCTTCCTCGGCTATAAGCTGAAGTATGTGCGCAACATTACCGATATCGATGACAAAATCATCAAGCGCGCGAATGAAAACGGCGAAAGCTTTGTGGCGTTGGTCGACAGAATGATCGCGGAAATGCACAGCGATTTCGATGCGCTGAATATTCTGCGCCCGGATCTGGAGCCGCGTGCTACGCACCATATCGCTGAAATTATCGAAATCACTGAACAGCTGATTGCCAAAGGTCACGCTTACGTTGCTGATAACGGCGACGTGATGTTCGACGTGCCGACTGACCCGAACTACGGCCAGCTGTCGCGCCAGGATCTGGATCAGCTGCAGGCAGGCGCGCGCGTTGACGTGGTTGATGTGAAGCGCAACCCGATGGACTTCGTGCTGTGGAAAATGTCCAAAGAAGGCGAGCCGAGCTGGCCGTCTCCGTGGGGCGCGGGCCGTCCGGGCTGGCACATCGAATGTTCGGCGATGAACTGCAAACAGTTGGGCAACCATTTCGATATTCACGGCGGCGGTTCGGACCTGATGTTCCCGCACCATGAAAACGAAATCGCTCAGTCCACCTGTGCGCATGACGGTGAGTACGTTAATTACTGGATGCACTCAGGGATGGTGATGGTTGACCGCGAGAAAATGTCCAAATCGCTGGGCAACTTCTTTACCGTTCGTGACGTGCTGAAATACTACGATGCCGAAACCATCCGTTACTTCCTGATGTCCGGTCATTACCGTAGCCAGTTAAACTACAGCGAAGAGAACCTCAAGCAGGCGCGTTCTGCGCTGGAGCGTCTGTATACCGCGCTGCGTGGCACCGACAAATCCGTTGCGCCAGCCGGTGGCGAAGCCTTTGAAGCGCGCTTTATTGAAGCGATGGACGATGACTTCAACACCCCGGAAGCCTACTCCGTACTTTTTGATATGGCACGTGAGGTTAACCGTCTGAAGGGTGAAGATATGGCGGCGGCTAACGGCATGTCTGCGCATCTGCGTAAGCTTTCCAGCGTACTGGGCCTGCTGGAACAGGATCCAGAAGCGTTCCTGCAAAGTGGTGCGCAGGCGGATGACGGTGAAGTTGCTGAAATTGAAGCGTTAATCCAACAGCGTCTGGATGCCCGTAAGGCGAAAGACTGGGCGGCAGCTGACGCCGCGCGTGACCGTCTCAACGAGATGGGCATCGTGCTGGAAGACGGCCCGCAGGGTACCACCTGGCGTCGTAAGTAACTCTGTAATGCCCGGTGGCGCTTACGCTTACCGGGCCGTGTAGGCCGGATAAGACGCAGCGCGTCGCATCCGGCAGATTAATATTTCCGATACCACCACAGCACACCCATCATTACGATTCCCGGCAGCCATACCCACATCAACTCCGACATGATCACCTGGTGCCCGTATGGCGTGGCGTAGCGTGATAGCGCAAACGGCGCGACTTTAATCACCTGCCAAGGCGCGAAAAAGCGTTCATCCGACCACGGCCACAGCCAGCCGACGCCTTTGCCGCCGGTGGTGACAGAATCCAGCAGACTGTGCGACAGCAGTGAAACCGTCAGGAATAGCCAGCAGCGAATCAATCCCGCCTTAAACCATCGTCGGCCAATCAAGACGCAGAGCAGCGGTACCACGAAGGCGAACAGCAGTGAGTGGGTAAAACCCCGGTGACCAAACACATTGCCGTAGGCGACGCCGAACTTAATTGACAACACGTCGGCATCTGGCAGCATGGCCAGAACGACGCCAGCAAACAGTAATCGTGGGGGGATGACTTTAAGTCCGAGACCTAACCCTAAACAGAGCGGAACGGCCGCGTGGGTAACGATAGTGGGCATGATGATCGCTTCGTGAGGAAAAACAACATGCTATCAGTTCACTGTGAAGTGGGTATGAAGTCATTATCTGAAAACGAGAGGGGGAAGTGGCCGGATACGGTGTTAACCTCATCCGGCACTTAGGGTCACGCCACGACGTTAATGCTGTGGCCTTCAAAGCTGACGGTCTGTCCGGCAACGATTTTGCAGCGTTTACGCGTTTCAACAACGCCATCGACCTTCACTAACCCTTCACCAATAGCAATTTTTGCCTGGGCGCCGCTTTCGCTCCAGCCTTCCAGCTTCAGCAAATCGCAGAGTTCAACGTGTGGGTGTTTACCCAGTGAAAATGTGGCCATCTTAAACGTCCTTTACATCATGATATTCAACACACGCCTGCAGCGTGTTTTCGATAAGTGTGGCGACCGTCATTGGGCCTACGCCGCCGGGGACCGGCGTGATATATGACGCTCGTGCGGCCGCATCGTCAAAGACCACATCGCCAACAACCTTACCATTCTCCAGACGGTTGATGCCGACATCAATCACAATTGCACCTTCTTTGATCCACTCACCAGGAATAAAGCCCGGTTTACCGACGGCAACAATCAGCAGGTCAGCATTTTCTACGTGGCGGCGCAGATCTCTAGTGAATCGGTGGGTGACGGTGGTGGTGCAGCCCGCCAGCAGTAGCTCCATACTCATTGGGCGACCGACAATATTCGAGGCACCAATGACCACGGCATTCAGACCGTAGGTATCGATGTTGTAACGCTCAAGCAGGGTAACGATACCGCGCGGAGTACATGGGCGCAGACGCGGCGCGCGCTGGCACAGGCGACCGACGTTATACGGGTGGAAACCGTCAACGTCTTTATCCGGTGCAATACGTTCCAGCACTTTCACGTTGTCGATACCCGCCGGCAACGGCAGTTGTACCAGGATACCGTCGATGGTGGTATCTGCATTGAGCGTATCGATCAGCTCAAGAAGCTCCGCCTCGCTGGTGGTTTCAGGCAGGTCATAGGAGCGGGAGACAAACCCCACTTCGTCACAGGCTTTGCGTTTACTCGCAACATAAATCTGCGAAGCCGGGTTGCTACCTACCAGCACAACAGCCAGGCCTGGGGCGCGTAATCCAGCCGCTAAACGCGCCTGAACTTTTTGAGCAACCTCAGAGCGCACCTGCTGCGCAATCGTTTTACCGTCAATAATCTTTGCTGCCATCAGAGAGAGAATTCCGTCTGTTACGTTAAACCGAAGGGGATGTCACTATTTTGTCAGAAGCGGGGCGTGCTGTCAGTTTTCGTTTGCGTTTTTACGTGCGATAACGGGTGTCATGGTCAGAGAATGGGAGCAGCACAGAGGCTGAAGTCCCCCGGGTAATTAATGAGCATGCGAATTAAAATTAACGTGAATGAAACAATTCATCACCCTGGTGTTTTCAGGGGTAATGCGCCATAAACCAGTCTGTTACGTACCTTTATGGGAGCATTTAAGTAATATTCACCCAGATTTTTCTTAGGTCCCAATAAGAATTGGCCAGGGTCAATAAAAGGATTTGCAGGTATTTTTCATTAATTGAAATGTTTAATTTAACCCTGTGACGAATAGTCATATTCGCGAAGATTAATTAGTGAATCAAATACTCAGGAGAGTTGGGGTAAAAGGTTAGCTAATTCTCTTGCGATATATATCTTTACAGGATGCAGAGATAATTAGCCTGACATTTAATGTCGATAATGATTCAAACGGATCCCGCAGGACGCCGGAGCCGGATGTGTGTATTTCAAGGGAAATCCATGAAACGTAAATTAATGACCTCTTCTGTTATTGCCAGCCTGATGTTAGTTGCAGGTGCAGCGGTTGCAGCCGATCCGGTAAGCGTTAGCGGCGGTACTGTGCATTTTGAAGGTGAACTGGTCAATGCAGCCTGTGCAGTCAGTACTCAGTCATCCGATCAGGTTGTCACCTTAGGCCAGTATCGTACCGCCAGTTTTACCGCAGTTGGCGATACAACGGCGCAAATTCCGTTCTCAATCGTGCTAAACGACTGTGACCCGAAAGTTGCCGCAACCGCAGCCGTGGCTTTCTCTGGTCAATCCGATATTACCAACAACAACCTGCTGGCTGTCACTTCTGCAGATAACGGTACTACTGCCAGCGGTGTCGGGATTGAAATCCTGGACAATACGTCCACCGCGCTGAAGCCGGATGGAGCCACCTTCTCTACAGCTCAGGCGCTGGTAGAAGGGACCAACACCCTGCGTTTCTCTGCGCGTTACAAAGCCACAGCCACCAGCGCTACGCCGGGTCAGGCAAATGCCGACGCGACGTTCATTATGAAGTACGAATAAGCCGTTCTGATTTGCGCAAGGATGACGTTCGCCTCACTGGATGAGGCAATTTCCGGGGATGATGAAGGATGCGGCAGATGATAGGGAAAGGCGTGGCGCTGGCGGGAATGCTGTGCGTACTGCCTGTGTTTGCACATACGGTAATACTGGAAAGTGGCCGCCTTCACTTACGGGGGCAGCTCGTCAATGGTGCCTGTACGGTCGCTACCGACAGCCAAAATTTGCGGGTGCAAATGGGGCAGTATCGCACTAATGCTTTCTCCGGGACGGGAAGCTTTGCCTCTACCAGCGTGCCGTTTTCACTGCGCTTAACGTCATGCAGCTCCGATGTTTATGACCACGTAGGGATTGCGTTTGCAGGTGTGACACCAGCAGAAGATCCGCAGGTTTTTCTTGCTAGTGGTGATGCGTCTGCGGCTTCGGGGATCGGTCTGGCGTTATTTGATGAGCGTCAACAGCAAATTATTCCGAATGCGCTGCCACTTCATTATGCGCCGATTATAACGCAAGAGATGACGTTTCATTTCACTGCTCGTTATCGGGCTGTCTCGGAAAATATAACGCCGGGAACGCTTCGTTCAGACGTGTGGTTTACGTTGGTTTATCCCTGATTTATTTCCCAACGATAATCACACCAAAGGTATTTGTAGCTATGTTTAATTATCTAAAATCAGGTTTTATCCTTTTACTGGCCTTATTTTCTGCTGCCAGTGTTCAGGCTGCCGGCGGTATTGCATTAGGCGCTACCCGCGTTATTTATCCAGCTGATGCCAAACAAACGTCCCTGTCTATTAGCAATAGTGATACCAAAGAACGTTACCTGGTCAATTCATGGATCGAGAATAGCGCAGGCGTTAAAGAAAAATCGTTTGTGGTTACGCCTCCGCTGTTCGTCAGCGAACCCAAAAGCGAAAACACGCTGCGTATCATCTATGCAGGTGTTCCGCTGCCCAAAGACCGTGAATCGCTGTTCTGGATGAATGTGAAAGCCATTCCGTCAGTCAATAAAAACAGCCTTGAGGGTAAAAACGTTCTGCAACTGGCGATTCTGTCCCGCATCAAGCTTTTTGTCCGTCCGAATAATCTGCCGCAAATTCCGGAAGATGCGCCCGGGATGCTGAAATTTTCCCGTACCGGCAACCACCTGAAAATCAATAATCCGTCAGCGTATTACGTCACCTTGGTCAATCTCAACGTGGGGAAAACGAAGGTTGATAACGTGATGGTCGCGCCGAAAAGTGATGCGCAGGTACTGCTACCAACGGGCGTTCAGGGCAACGTCACGTTCCAGACGGTCAATGATTATGGCGCCGTGACTCCGGCCCAAACGGTTAGCGTGCGTTGAGATAACGATGAATAAGACAACGTATTTTCCTGGCCTGTTACCGGGGGTTACGCCACCGCTGGCGGGGGTGGCGTTGTCCACGCTGGCGGCGCTCTTTCCCTCTTTAAGCCATGGGGAAAGCTATTTTAATCCGGCCTTTTTATCTGCGGATACGGCGACCGTGGCGGATTTATCACGTTTTGAAAAAGGCAATCATCAGCCTGAAGGTGTTTATCGTGTGGATATCTGGCGCAACGATGAGTTTGTTGCTACTCAGGATATTCGTTTTACGAGCAGTGCGGGAAAAGCCGGGGAGAAGTCTGGTGGGTTGATGCCGTGTTTTGGACTCGACTGGGTGAAGCGCCTTGGCGTCAATATCACCGCATTTCCGGCACTCAGTAAGGATCCGAACGATACCTGCATCAATCTACCTGAGGCGATTCCAGGCAGTGAGATTGCATTTGATTTTTCTACCCTGCGCTTAAACGTCAGCCTGCCGCAGGCGTCAATGTTAAACAGCGCGCGTGGCTATATTCCGCCGGAGGAGTGGGATGAAGGGATCCCGGCTGCGCTGGTCAACTACAGCTTTACCGGCAGCCGCGGCAGTGACACTGACAGCTATTTCTTAAGTATGCTCAGTGGCCTGAACTATGGCCCCTGGCGCTTGAGAAATAACGGCGCATGGAGCTATTCCAAAGGTGACGGATACCACTCACAAAGCTGGAAAAATATCGGTACATGGCTTCAGCGCGCGATTATCCCGCTGAAGGGTGAACTGGTGATGGGCGACAGCAACACCGGCAACGACGTTTTTGACAGCGTCGGGTTTCGCGGGGCGCGGCTCTATTCCTCAGACAGTATGTATCCCGACAGCTTACAAGGCTACGCGCCTACCGTTCGCGGTATTGCGCGTACCGCAGCGAAACTGACCATTCGTCAGAATGGCTATGTGATTTATCAAAGCTATGTTTCACCAGGCGCTTTTTCGATAACCGATCTCAACCCGACGTCATCCAGCGGTGACCTTGAGGTGACGGTGGACGAAAAGGACGGCAGCCAGCAGCGCTATACGGTGCCGTACTCCACGGTTCCCTTGTTACAACGAGAAGGGCGTTTCAAATACGACGTGGTTGCCGGGGATTTTCGCAGCGGCAATAGCCAGCAATCTTCACCGTTCTTTTTCCAGGGAACATTAATTGCCGGGTTACCAGAAGGCTATACCGCTTATGGCGGTACGCAGCTGGCCTCACGTTACACCGCGGTAGTTTTAGGCACCGGCCGAAACCTGGGGGACTGGGGGGCGGTTTCTGTGGATTTAACCCATGCGCGCAGTCAGCTGGCGGATGACAGTACGCACCAGGGGCAGTCTTTGCGTTTTCTGTATGCAAAATCGCTGAACAACTTTGGTACAAACTTCCAGCTGTTGGGATATCGCTACTCAACGCGCGGCTTCTATACCCTCGACGATGTCGCGTATCGCAGCATGGAAGGGTATGAGTATGAATACGACAGCGAAGGCAATCGCCACGACGTGCCCGATGTGAAGAGTTACCACAACCTGAGTTACAGCAAAAAGGGCCGCTTCCAGATTAACATTTCGCAGAACCTGGGAGACTACGGCTCGCTGTATGTTTCGGGGAGTCAGCAAACGTACTGGAATACCTCAGACACCAATACCTGGTATCAGGTGGGCTATGCCAGCGGCTGGCAGGGAATTAGCTATTCACTCTCCTGGTCGTGGAATGAATCGGTAGGCATCTCCGACACCGACCGTATTCTGGCATTCAATATGTCAGTGCCGTTCAGCCTGCTAAGCGGACGGCGCTACTCGCGTGATAACGCGCTCGATCGCACCTACGCCACTTTTAATGCCAACCGCAACAGCAACGGACAAAACAGCTGGCAGAGCGGGATCGGCGGTACGTTACTGGATGGACGCAACCTGAGCTACAGCGTGAATCAGGGGCACAGCAGCACCAACGGTTACAGCGGAAACGCCAGCGCCAACTGGCAGGCGGCTTATGGCACGCTGGGTGTGGGATACAACTACGATCGCGATCAACATGACTATAACTGGCAGCTCTCCGGCGGCGTGGTGGGGCATGCGGACGGTATTACGCTCAGTCAGCCGCTGGGGGACACCAATGTGCTGGTTAAAGCACCTGGCGTGCAGGGTGTGCGGATAGAAAACCAGACCGGCGTGCAAACCGACTGGCGCGGATACGCGGTGATGCCGTATGCCACCGTTTATCGCTATAACCGCGTCGCGTTAGATACCAATTCAATGAACAACAATACCGATGTGGAAAATAACGTTAGCAGCGTCGTGCCAACGCAAGGAGCATTGGTGCGAGCGGCGTTTGATACACGTATCGGTGTGCGGGCGCTGATAACTGCGAAATATGCAGGTAAACCTGTGCCATTTGGATCCGTTGTGCGTGAAAACACCAGCGGCGTGACCAGTATGGTGGGCGAAGACGGGCAAATCTACCTGAGCGGCTTACCGCTAAAAGGCGAATTGCTGATCCAATGGGGGGAAAGCGCTAACGCTCGCTGCGTGGCGCACTATGCCTTGCCTGAGGAGAGTCTGAAACAGGCGGTGACGCTCACGAACGTGACGTGCGAATCTCCAACGGCACGACAGGAATAATACGATGAAACGACAAACAGGTTTGTTACTGGGAAGCGCTTTACTGCTGATGGCTCATTCGTCCTGGGCGACGGTCTGCCAAAACTCGAATGGCACACCAACGGATGTTTTTTACGATCTGTCTAACGTCTTTAACAGCAGCAACAACCAGCCAGGACAGGTGGTGACATTACCGGAAAAATCAGGATGGATTGGCGTTAATGCTACCTGTCCGGCCGGGACGACGGTGAATTACACCTATCGAAGCTACGTTACGGAACTCCCTGTGCAAAGTACAGAAAATGGTTTTCAGTACCTGAAACTCAATGACTACCTGCTGGGAGCCATGAGCATCACCGACAGCTACGCCGGGTTGTTTTATCCTCCGCGCAATTATATCCGTATGGGCGTTGACTCGAACGTTTCGCAGCAGAAGCCTTTTGGCGTACAGGATTCAAACCTGGTGTTTAAACTCAAAGTGATCCGCTCGTTTATTAACATGGTGCCGATCCCTCGGCAGACGATGTTCAGAGTCTACGTTACCACCAGTACCGGAGATGCGTTAAGCACACCGGTTTACACCATCAGTTACAGCGGCAAGGTGGAGGTTCCACAAAACTGCGAGGTGAATGCCGGGCAGATTGTCGAGTTTGATTTTGGTGATATTGGTGCATCGTTGTTTAGCAAGGCGGGGGCAGGAAACCGGCCCGAAGGCATTAATCCGCAGACCAAAACGGTGGCGATAAAATGCACCAACGTCGCTGCACAGGCCTACTTAACCATGCGTGTAGAGGCCGAGAAAGCCAGCGGGCAAATGATGGTATCGGACAATCCTGACTTAGGATTTATTGTCGCCGACAAAACCGGTAGACCGCTGACGCCCAATAATCTGTCCAGCACTATCCCGTTTCAATTGGATGATAACGCCGCTGCAAGCGTGGGTATTCGGTCATGGCCGGTCAGCGTGACGGGGAATAAACCTACCGAAGGGCCTTTTACTGCCCGTGGCTATCTGCGAGTAGATTATGACTAACAAGCAAACGCCAACTGTATGGGCACTTCTGGTGATGCTGCCCATACTGACATTCAGCTCGTTGTGCCATGCGTCCTCGTCGCTGGGTGAAATCAATATTGAACTGCGCGGAAACGTGGTGGACTTTACCTGTGCGGTGATTGCCAGTGACAGCAATAAGTCGGTTGAATTGGGCACCTGGCCGACAAAACAGTTACAGACCAGCGGGGATACTACCCAACCAGTCGCGTTTACGCTGAAGCTGGAAGGCTGCCCGCCGGGCTCCGCATCGATAACGTTTTCTGGTACTCCGGCCCCCGGCACGACGTTGCTGGCGCTCGACGATGTGGTGATGGCGCAAAAGGTGGCGATCGAACTGCATGACAGCGACCGTACGCGATTACCGCTCGAGCAGGCCAGCCAAACCGTAGGGATTGATGAAAGCGGCAATGCCACGCTGACCTTTTTCGCCAACTATATCGCGTTAGCAGGTGGGGTTCAGCCTGGCCTCGCCAGGGCCGATGCCACATTTATGATTAACTATAACTAATCAATGCGCGGATAAAACGCTCCCGAACGAAGTCTCGCCGGGAGTGCAATTACATTAATTCATGCATTTTTGCGTAATCGATCAGCTCAACGATAGTGTGCAAGCCGAGTTTGGCGTAGATGTTAGCTTTGTGAGCACTAATCGTTTTATTGCTGAGTAACAGCTGCTCAGCAATTTCCTTATTAGAGAGGCCATTTGCCAGATAACGCAAAACCGTAACTTCGCGATTAGAGAGCGGCATGTCATTCAATACACCTTTTTTCATATTTATATTGTTAATGAAGTTAAGGGTGTCTGAAGGGAAAAAAGAATATCCCGATAAAATCATTTTTACCGCATTGTAGATATCATTCAAATCCTTTCGTTTACTGACAAAACCATTTGCACCGGCCCGGATAGCACGCCCGGCATAAAAAGACTCCGATTTGGAGGAGAGAAACAACACCCGAGTATTCTCCTGCAGAGACTTTATTCTCTTGAGTAATGTAAATCCATCTGAACCAGGTAGTTCAATATCCAGAATGACAAGATCGACAGGGTAAGTGCGCAGGTGCTCTATTGCCGTACGGCTGTCATCGGTCTTCAACACAACCTGGATATTACTGTTTTTTTCAAGTAGTACTTCTATCGACATTCTGACAATAGGGTGTTCGTCCATAATGATAACGGATGCTGGTTTCATTGTTGTATGCCTCAAACTGTATGCGTATCTTGATAATTTTATAAAACATCAGGCGTTATAATATTGTCAAATAGCCAAGGGTTGTTCTGAGGGAGAGTCGAATAAATATTATTTCATCCTTGTTTATTCGGTTGCTCTTCTACAGAACAATGAATTTGTGGAAAATCCATTTCACACTGGGAAAACTAACAATTAATCAGAAAACTATGGGGATTATACCTGCTCTGTTCTTTCGGAAAAGGCTTACAACATTCAGGTTGTTAATGTCAGTTAGGATGTTCTAAAAGATCCAGATGTGTTAATGACTATTGGCATTATTTTACTGCTGTTTGAATTATGGCAGACTGAAAAAAATTTTTAAATGGTAAAAACAATACAATAAACTAATTGTTTAGGATTTGTTAAGGTGGGAATGACGCTATTTGTGCTGATATGCACAGAACCAGTATGGTTTACTGGGGTGGTGGAAGTTAGCATAATACCAGGAATAGTTGTAAATATTAAATAGTTGTGAAATTTAGATCTTTTATCTCATATAAAAATAAGTAATTTCCTAAAAAATCTTATGGCACATAGGGTTAGGGTGTTAAATTAAATGAGCAGAGGTAACGCTGAGGCGATGTATCAGGTGCAAAAAACGCTGCCGGTTTGCTAAGCCCAGACGCGCAATCAGCTGGTTCAAGCGATAGATGATACGGTGGTAGGGGCGAGCTTGTAACAAAGCAATCTCTTTTAAGGAGTTACCTTGTAAGAGTAATTCCACCATCTCCCAATCGAGCTGGTTTATGTGCCTGGAGTGAATATAGTTAAGGACTGGCGACAATAAAGCGCGGCGCATCTCCGGGAGGCGCAGGCTACGTGACAAGATATAAAATGGACCGGACAGAGAAATAAAAGGGATTAGGTCTTCATCGTGGCGGGAAAGCAATATGAAGATTTGGATGTTATTCCGCGGTTTAATTAGCTGGCGCAGATACTCCAGAACATCAAAATAAGAGATTGTTAAACCTTCCATATCAACCACTAACTGACTAATTACCGACGATCGCAGGCTGACTTTGGCCGATTCAATGGTCTGGAAGATTGCGGTACGTGCTCCTGAAAATAAATGTCGACCCAGCGCATAGGCCAGATAGTAATCTGTCGTAATAATCGCCTGAGATATAGTGTCACTCGGTAATGTGTATTCGAGTTTTTGCGTCAGATACTCAAGTTGGTCAAATACCTGTGATGTGTAGTGAGGATATTGCCAGGTACAGTTTGTGTTTCGTATACGGCGAAGTCGATCCCGGCGTTTTGCGCTGTGCATCCTTTTCCATTCCATTTCTGTTGCGGCAGGTCTGGATAAATTGCCGACTATAAACATCCCTGACCCAAATTTTCTCCAGCATAAAGGCGAGTTTCCTTGTGCTGTTGGGTTTCAATGCTTCAGCAATCATCAGACTGGCAATTGCGTATCCCATCAGAATAATCTGCCGGAAGTTTTCTGATGTCTTACTCAATGCCCAAAAAGTCGTTTTATCCAGTTCAACCTCTCTATGGGATTAGATAAAATATTACCGGGTGTGTCTTTCTGTTACCCCGGAAATAGTAAGCCAAGATTATTCTGGCAGCATGGAGATAGGTACAGTAGGTGCCGATACTTAATTGGTGATGAGATTTTTCTCAATAAAAAACCAGGCAGAGAGATGCCACCTAATTTTGTAGAAAGTTCAGATGCGCCCGGATGTATCTTAAGAATTGCTGATCGTTTTTCACATGCAGCTTTTTCATAATGCTGCGACGGGTGGCTTTGGCCTGAATTTCGCTTACCGAGAGTAAGTGAGCTGTTTCGGCTAAGGTATAGCCGCTGGCGAGAAACATTAAGAACTGACGTTCTTCGATAGAAAAGTTGCGAGTGGTGCAGTAATGGCAGATAGTTGCGGGCACGTTGTTGCGCAGCGCACGTTTTTGCAGGATGAGGACTAATTTTTTAGTCATTTCCTCAACGTCATCTTCCCGATAGATCAGTGGCAACATGTACAGGCAGGGCCGGAACATCAGCTTATCTTTATCGTTTCTGTTGCAGATGACAACCCGGTGTTGGCGGCGGGTATGGACCGGAATCTGATAGCAATCGGCGCTGAGCCAATCTTCATCCAGGGAAATAAACGCGATGTCAGCGCGATCGATATCCTCGACAGGCAAAAAGCAAATCTCCTGATGCCACTGGTTTGCCAAATGGGAGATGATAATTTTTAGTCCATGTTCGAAGTGACTGTTTTCTTCCTTGATGGCGATACTTAACATTAAAGAGTTCCTGAACCGCTGGAGGGGTAAGGGAATGTTAAGCAAAATCATAAATATTCTAAATACATGTATCCCTAAATCTGGCGTTTCGTGGGCTGAGTTGTTACCAGGCGATTTCCTGGATACCCTTGAACCAGCAGAAAAAATCAACATTCGTTCACTTCGCCAGCAACTGAAACAAAAGGCATTGACTCAGCAGGCGCTGACCGTATAATTCACGCGTTTCATCTGCATGAAGTAATCACTTCGCAATGCGCCCTTAGCTCAGTTGGATAGAGCAACGGCCTTCTAAGCCGTAGGTCGTAGGTTCGAATCCTACAGGGCGTACCATTCAAAATCAGTCCCTATGCTCAGCTTCAACGTACCGTTACGCGCGGGACGGTTTTTCTTTTTCCAGCCAACGTTCTACCTCATAAAGACTTTGTTGGATCTCCTCTCTGAGTGAAAAATCACCCAACGGCTGCTGTTCAAGTGCTGCACACATCGTGCTGGCTGAGCGCATTCCCATGCTGGCGCAGCTGCTTTTTAGCTGATGCGTCAGACGTTTTATCCGCTCGTCGTCATGTGCTGCGCGGGCAGCGTCAATCTCATCTAATACAGGAAGAGTGTGTTGCTTAAAGAGCGCTAACCATTCGTGCACCTTTTGCCATCCCATAACCTGGATATCTCCAGACAACTGCTGAAAATCTAACCGTTTGTTGTCATTTTCTGATGCAAGCGGGAGAGTCGCACTACCGTGCAGATAATGCGTAATAAGTCGACTGAGTTCATCCCGGGGGACTGGTTTTTGAATAATGCCGAGGAACAGGGTGCTGGTTCTTTGGCTTAGCGTTTCGTCGATGACGTGCGCGCTAAAGCCGATCAGGCTAAGTGCCGGATAGTCGTGGGCTAACTGCTGCGCCAGCGTGATCCCGTCGATATCAGGAAGATCGAAATCAACCAGAGCAGCATCGTAGCGTGTATCTTCCTGCAATATTTTTAGCGCCTCAGCGGCGCTGCTGGCAGCAGTAACCTGTGCGCCATTGAGGATGAGCATTTCAGTACTGATACGTTGTGTAAGAGGATTATCCTCGATAAGCAATAAGCGTAAGCCCTGTAACGATATGGAGCGTTGTGCGGGTTTCATGATGGGCATCGTGGTTGCCCGCAATGGCAGACGCAGCTGGAAACAACTCCCGACGCCGGGCGTGCTGGTGACGCTCAGCTCTCCCTGCATTGCCTGAGCGAGACTGGCGCTGATGGTTAGTCCGAGTCCGGTTCCACCTCGTTTACTGCTTACCTGAACAAACGGCTGAAAAATATCGTGCTGGCGGGCAGGGTCAATACCACATCCCGTATCTTCAACCTCGATGTACCAGTTTTTGCCCTCACATCGGCTACGCAGGATGATGTGTCCCCGATCGGTAAAGCGTAGTGCGTTGTTTAATAAATTAGTAATGATTTGCCGAATGCGGCGCGGATCGCCACGCAGGGAAGCGGGAACGTCATCGGCAAAATCCGCAACCAGCACGACCGGGCGACCAGCAACGCGGCTGTTCATGAGTTGAAGCGTACTTTCCAGCAAGGGTTTGGGTTCAAAAGGCTCATCGCCTATTGCCACATTTTTTCCACCGGCTTCGATGGCGGAATAGTCCAGAATATCGTTGAGGATGGTCAGCAAAGACTCGCCCGAATCGGTGATTGCGCGTAGATTTTCCCGATGCTGTGCCAGGGAGGGATTGTCTGAGAGCAACTGCGCAGTGCCGAGGATACCATACAGTGGGGTGCGTATTTCATGGCTCATGGCGGCAAGAAACGCCGATTTTGCCTGGTTAGCTTTTTCAGCTTCTGCACGGGCCTGTCGGTGTTCAGATACCATAGAACGCAGCTCGGCGGTGCGAGCTTTAACCTGTGCGGCCAGATGTTCGCGATGGCTATTGAGGGCGTGAACACTGCCGCGAAAGGCATCCATCAACCGCCCGATGGTATCCAGTTCACGAACGCCTGCGGTTTCCGGGAATGGGGAGTCAATATCCCCCTCCAGCAGACGCTGTAACGCCTGGGTTTGCTGTGCCAGTGGTCGAGTGACTGAGCGATAAACCACACGCCAAAGTATAAGAATCAGCAAACATAATGACACGCCACTTAACAGCAGCAGCAAGTGTTGCCCGCGCTGGCTGGCCTGTTTGAGATGCGCCAGTCCACTTTGATTACGCTGGCCGATGGTTTCCACCAACTGGCTGACTTCGCTACTGAAACGGGTAAATTGCTCGATATTATTCTGCGATAAGATCTGCAATTGGGTCGTGATGTCATTATCCTGGCGATACAGGGACAGCAGCTCAACATATTGGCTAATCGTATTGACGGTGTTGGCCACCTGAGTGCGCACCACGGGATCTTCAATACGTATTTGTCGGCGCTGAAGTACTCTGACGGCGGCATTCAACTGGTTTTCCAGCGCAGCCAGGTTATTCTGCGCCTGGTTATTCCCCAGGTTCATGACCATTTGCTGCACGCGTAGCGCACTCAGGCGCAGTTCATTCATCTGGTTATAATATTCCAGATCGATATCGATGAGCCTGTCCAGCGCGTGTTCAGCGGCCTGTCCCTGATGGCTCTCAATCAAATCATAAATGCTGGCCTGTGTCGCACCCGCCGACGTGGCGGCATTACTGGCCTGACCGCGTGCCATTTCGGCAACGTCAGCGGTGGCCTCAGTAATTTGCTGGCTGAGTTGTTGCTGTTGAGCGCGTAATTTCAGGCGTTCGCCAACCATCTCCCCCTGGTGGCTTAACGACCGGGCGATTTCTTTCTCCTGCTGTTCAATGGCAGAAGTATCAAAGCCCTGTTCTCGAAGGGTTCTGAGTAATGTGGTTATTTTCAGGCTCTGGGCGGTTAGCATTCTCCCCTGAGCCAGCCACATATTTTCATTGTCTGCGGTGGTCAGATTTTGTGCGGAAAACAGTTCCCAGGCACTGGCCTCGCTGAGCTGGCGCGCCATATCCATGGTTGGAATTAGCGCCTGGGTATTGGCCTGCTCAACCTGGCTGACAAAACGCAGGTTATACCAGCCTGTCAGCGTACTGATGAGAGTCAGTGCCGCCATCAGCGCAAAGCCTATCCACAGTCGTTTGGTCAGAGATAAATTCACTGTCTGGTCGCCACAGATTAAAAAGGTTGAGTCCAAAAGAGGAAAGCAACTAGGATAAAGCCTTATCAATGTTGAGGCTATCATGCGCGTATTGGTTTTCCTGTTAATCATGCTTTTTCCCGGTTTGAGTTATGCGGCCGGGTCCGCATTGCTGCGCTGGCAGGATACGCAGCAGGCAGTCCCGGAACTGCAATCGGACGTTACTGCAAACAAAGTCTGGAAACTGTGCGCACTGTATCCCAGCCTGAAAGACTCCTATTGGCTTTCCGTGAATTACGGCATGCTTGAGGCGGCGAGAAAATACGGGGTAAGTCTGAAGGTGTTAGAGGCGGGAGGGTATCGTCAGTTCTCCACGCAAAAAACACAAATCGCCCAGTGCCAGCAATGGGGAGCAGATGCCATATTGCTGGGTAGCAGCACGACGACCTTCCCGGATCTTTCCGCGCAGGTAGGCGCGTTGCCGGTCATTGAGGTAGTGAATGCGATACACGATCCGACGGTGAAAGCACGGGTCGGCGTTCCGTGGTTCCAGATGGGGTACCAGCCGGGCCGCTATCTGGTCAAGTGGAGCGGCGGCAAACCGTTAAAGGTTCTGCTATTGCCAGGACCTGATGACGCCGGAGGCAGCCGCGAAATGGTGGCAGGATTCCGTCAGGCGATTGCCGGTAGTCAGGTGAACATCGTGGATGTGGCGTTGGGGGATAATGATATTGAAGTTCAGCGCAACCTGTTGCAGGAGATGCTTGAGCGTCACCCGGATGTCGATGTGGTTGCCGGTACGGCAATTGCTGCGGAAGCGGCGATGGGAGAGAAGCGGAATCCGGGGACGCCGCTCACCGTGGTCTCTTTTTACCTGTCGCATCAGGTATATCGCGGACTTAAACGCGAAAGAATCATTATGGCTGCCAGCGATCAGATGGTCTGGCAAGGTGAACTGGCGATTCAACAGGCGATCAGGGTACTACAAGGGCAACCGGTACCGGAAAATATCAGTCCGCCGATCCTGGTGCTCACCCCGAAAAATGCCGACAGCCAGCATGTTCAACGCTCGCTGTCTCCTGGCGGGTTCCGTCCGGTTTATCTGTATCAGTACACGTCGGCCGCTAAAAAATAACCTTCGCCGTGCTGCGTCACCAGTAAATCAGCCCGTAGCTTGTGGCGCAAACGGCGGATCAGTACATCTACGGTGCGTAAGTCTGGATTGTCTACCCGTCGTGCCGAAAGCATACGCAGTAAACGTTCGCGGCTGAGAATTTCCCCCGGATTGGTGACAAAGGCGACCAGCATTTCATACTCGGCGCGGGTGAGTTTGATCGTCTCATCGCCCAGCTCCAGGGTATGCCGGGAGACATTCAGACAGTATCCGGCAAACTGATAGCAGTTATCTTTGGTCTCCGGCTGTGCCTGGCGGGCAAGATCGATACGCCAGAGCAAATTTTTAACCCGAACCACCAGTTCACGTAGCTCCAGTGGCTTGGTGACATAATCATCAGCGCCCATTTCCAGGCCAACGATCCGGTCAATTTGATCGCTACGACCTGTCACCAGAATGATCCCCACCGTTGAGCGTTCGCGCAGGGCGCGGGTCAGCATTAAGCCATTTTCGTCCGGGAGGTTGATATCCAACAGAATGAGATCGACAGGATGTTGTGACATGATTTCACGCAGACCAGCTCCGCTGGCGGTGACAGAGACATGATAACCTTCCTGTTCAAAATATGCCTGTAACCTCGCCTGGGTGACGGGTTCATCTTCAACAATGACAATGTGATGCGGCATTTTGATGGCGTTCTCTTTCTGTTCATATCTGTTCACATTGTGCCGTAAGCCATTCATCCTGACCAGTGTTGCTGTTCACATTTGAGAAATAAGATCCTCTGTAACTAAACCATAATATTACAGGGGCTATTATGCGGAAACTATGGAGGGCGCTGCTCAGACCGAGCGCACGTTGGTCAGTGTTGGCGCTGGTCGTTATCGGGATTGTGGTCGGTATTGCGCTGATCGTCTTGCCGCACGTTGGTATTAAATTAACCAGTTCTACCGAGTTTTGCGTGAGCTGCCACAGTATGCAGCCGGTTTACGAAGAATATAAACAGTCTGCGCATTTTCAGAATGCCTCCGGGGTGCGCGCAGAATGTCATGACTGCCACATTCCATCCGATATTCCAGGCATGGTGAAACGTAAGCTGGAGGCCAGCAACGATATTTACCAAACCTTTGTTGCCCACTCTATTGATACTCCAGAGAAATTCGAAGCCAAACGCGCTGAGCTGGCGGAGCGCGAATGGGCGCGAATGAAGGAGAACAACTCCGCGACCTGTCGTTCTTGTCATGACTATGATGCGATGGACCACGCGAAACAACATCCTGAAGCTGCGCGCCAGATGAAGATTGCGGCCAAGGACAACCAATCCTGTATCGACTGCCATAAAGGTATTGCACACCAGCTTCCCGATATGAGCAGCGGTTTCCGCAAGCAGTTTGATGAGTTACGCGCCAGGGCGAACGACGATGGCGAGACGCTCTACTCTCTGGACATCAAACCTATTTATGCCGCCAAAGGTGATAAAGAACCTGCAGGCTCACTGCTGCCCGCTTCTGAAGTGAAAGTGTTAAAGCGTGATGGTGACTGGCTGCAAATTGAAATTGTGGGCTGGACCGAGAGTAATGGGCGTCAGCGCGTGTTGGCGCAACTGCCGGGCAAGCGCATTTTTGTGGCTTCCATTCGTGGCGACATCCAGCAGCACGTGAAGACGCTGGAGCAAACCACCGTTGCGGAAACGAATACGCCATGGAGTAAATTGCAGGCCACTGCCTGGATGCAGAAGGGCGATATGGTTAACGATATCAAACCTATCTGGGCTTATGCCGACTCGCTCTATAACGGAACCTGTAACCAATGCCACGGTGCACCAGAGAAAGAACACTTTGATGCTAACGGTTGGATTGGCACGTTGAACGGCATGATTGGATTTACCAGTCTGGATAAACGTGAAGAACGTACCTTGCTGAAATATTTGCAGATGAATGCCTCTGACACTACGGATAAGCCGCATGGCGATAAGGGAGAAAGCAATGAAAAATAACGATCTCTTTCAGGCATCGCGCCGACGTTTTTTGCTGCAACTGGGCGGCTTGACCGTAGCTGGTATGTTAGGGCCTTCGCTGCTCACGCCGCGTAACGCTAATGCCGCAGAGGTGCAGGGGGCAGGCGTCAAAGAGGGGATTCTGACCGGTTCTCACTGGGGGGCCATTCGTGCCACCGTGGTTGACGGTCGTTTCATTGAAGCCAGGCCGTTCGAGCGCGATAAATACCCGTCAAAAATGATCGCCGGACTCCCGGATCACGTACACGGTGGAGCGCGTATTCGCTACCCGATGGTCCGCGTGGACTGGTTGCGTAAACGCCATCAGAGCGATACCTCGCAACGTGGAGATAACCGCTTTGTGCGCGTTTCGTGGGATGAAGCGCTGGATTTCTTCTATCAGGAGCTGGAACGCATTCAGAATACTTATGGTCCGAGCGCGCTGCTAACGGCCAGCGGCTGGCAATCGACCGGGATGTTCCACAATGCTTCCGGGATGCTGGCACGTGCCATTGCGCTGCATGGCAACAGCGTGAGTACGGGGGGCGACTATTCCACCGGTGCCGCTCAGGTCATTCTGCCGCGCGTGGTGGGTTCAATGGAGGTATATGAACAGCAGACCTCCTGGCCACTGGTACTCGAAAACAGCAAAACCATTGTGCTGTGGGGTTCTGACCTCATCAAAAACCAGCAGGCGAACTGGTGGTGCCCGGATCATGATGTCTACGAATACTACGAGCAACTGAAGGATAAAGTGGCTCGGGGCGAGATTTCGGTCATCAGCGTTGACCCGGTCGTCACCTCGACTCATGACTACCTGGGCCGCGACAAGGTTAAGCACATCGCCGTAAACCCGCAGGCTGATGTGCCACTACAGCTGGCGCTGGCACACACGCTGTATACCGAGAAGCTCTACGATAAGCATTTCCTCGAGAACTACTGCGTTGGGTTTGAGCAATTTCTGCCTTATCTGCTGGGAGAAAGTGACGGACAGCCTAAAGATGCTCAGTGGGCGGAAAAAATCTGCGGGATTGATGCTGAGGCAATCCGTGAACTGGCTCGGCAGATGGCGGGGGGCAGAACGCAAATTATTGCTGGCTGGTGCGTGCAGCGTATGCAGCATGGGGAACAGTGGGCGTGGATGATCGTAGTGCTAGCCTCAATGCTTGGGCAAATTGGCTTACCCGGGGGGGGGTTTGGCTTTGGCTGGCATTACAACGGCGCGGGCACCCCAGGTCGTAAAGGCGTTATCCTGAGCGGATTTTCTGGTTCTACCACCGTTCCACCGGTACATGACAGAACCGATTATAAGGGCTACAGCAGTACCATTCCGATCGCGCGTTTTATCGATGCGATTCTGGAGCCGGGCAAGAGCATTAACTGGAACGGTAAAACCGTCAAGCTGCCACCGTTGAAGATGTGCGTTTTTGCCGGGACCAACCCTTTCCATCGTCACCAGCAGATCAACCGTATTATTGAGGGCTGGCGTAAGCTGGAAACCGTTATCGCCATCGACAATCAGTGGACCTCGACCTGTCGATTCGCCGATATCGTATTGCCGGCGACGACCCAGTTTGAACGTAACGATCTCGACCAATATGGCAACCACTCCAACCGCGGCATTATCGCTATGAAGCAGCTGGTGCAGCCGCAGTTTGAAGCGCGTAATGATTTCGATATTTTCCGCGATCTTTGCCGCCGCTTTAATCGTGAAGAAGCCTTCACCGAAGGGCTGGATGAGATGGGTTGGTTAAAACGGATCTGGCAGGAAGGTAGCCAGCAGGGGAAAGGGCGCGGCGTCCATCTCCCGGCTTTCGACGTTTTCTGGAATCAGCAGGAGTACGTTGAATTCGAACATCCGCAGATGTTTGTCCGTCATCAGGCCTTCCGCGAAGATCCCGACCTTGAGCCTCTGGGGACGCCGAGCGGTTTGATCGAGATCTATTCGAAAACTATTGCCGATATGCAATATGACGATTGTCAGGGGCATCCAATGTGGTTTGAGAAAATCGAACGTTCACACGGTGGGCCTGGATCGCAACGTTGGCCGCTGCATCTGCAATCCGTCCACCCGGATTTCCGTCTGCATTCACAGCTCTGCGAGTCCGAAGCGCTGCGCAAGCATTACGCGGTAGGTGGCAAAGAGCCGGTGTTTATTAACCCGCAGGATGCCAGCGCCAGGGGGATCCGCAACGGCGATATAGTTCGTGTATTTAACGCGCGTGGACAAGTGCTGGCCGGCGCGGTTGTCTCCGATCTCTACTCGCCGGGCGTGGCGCGCATCCATGAAGGTGCCTGGTACGATCCTGATAACGGTGGAGAAATCGGAGCGCTGTGTAAATACGGCAATCCGAACGTGTTAACCCTAGATATCGGTACGTCTCAGCTGGCGCAGGCGACCAGTGCGCATACTACGCTGGTGGAAATTGAGAAATATACCGGTAAGGTGGATAACGTGACGGCGTTCAGCGGCCCGATAAAAATGGTGGCGCAGTGCGAATATGTCCCGGCGGAGAAGGTGACGTCATGATGAAACACACCTCCCTGACGACAGAACAGATGGCCTGTGTTTATGCATGGTTGGCGCAAATGTTTTCCCGGGAGCGTGACGGTGAGGGATTAGCGCAATTGCAGTCCAGCGAAATGACTGAGTGGTTCACCGTACTCAAAGGTGAACCGTCGCTTGAGGCGGATGTTCTTTTGCTGGAAGCGAAAATTGCCGCGCTCAAGGTACGTGAAGACGCTACCCTGGAACTGGCGGCTGATTTTTGCAGCCTGTTCCTGATGTCGGATAAACACGCCGCGTTACCCTATGCGTCGGCTCATCTTGAAGAAGGGCCAAACTACGGGGTCATTAAACAACTGTTATCTGATGCGGGCATGCAGGTAAGCGATACGTTTAGCGAATCAGCCGATCATCTGGCGATTTTTATCGAACTGCTGAGCCATCTGCATTTTTCTCTTGGTGAGCCAGGGGTTAGCCGTCAGCGTATTGATGCGTTGCGCAGAGAAACGCTGGCGGGGCTGTTACGCTGGTTACCGGAGTTCACCGCTAAATGCCGCCGATATGATGACTTTGGTTTCTACGGTGCGTTGAGCCAGCTGCTGCTGGCATTTGTCAGGCTGGATCATCAGAACTGAGTGATGGCCTGAGCCACAGAAAAACGGGAGCACATTCGCTCCCGTTTTAACCCTATCACCGTACAACCAGCACCGGGCATTTCGCGTGGCGGACTACGGCTGCCGCCGTTGAACCCAGTAAATAAGTGCTAAACCCCGGTTTGTGTGAGGCGATGACGATAAGCTCGGCGTCAACCGCCTCCGCCAGCTTGAGGATCTGATCCTTCGGCGGGCCGTAAACGACGTGGGTCTGAGTCCTGCCGGCAGGAATATTGAACTGCTTAATAATTTCTTCGAGTTTTTCGCTGGCTTTGGCCTGCAGACCACTTCTGTCCGGAAATTCGGTAGAGTAGGCCAGTCCCAGCGAGGCATAGAACGGAACGGTAGGAATAACGGCTAAAAAGTGGACCTTCGCGGTTTTGGCATGCGCCTGGACCTGCGGCACAACATGACGAGTGAGATCGGCTTCAGAGATATCAATGGGCACCAGAATTGAGCGATACATATTCACTACCTCCTGTTTGTTTTACCTCTACTCTGATTGTAGCGAAAGTTGTTTCTGTATAATAAGTGACCAGATCAAGGATGTGTGCATCAGTGCGGGCCAATGAAATGTGTGTGTGTCGTATGTCTGGCCGTAATGTATATGTGAGCGAAATAGTAAGACAGGTATCTTCATTAATACGTGTAATCGCAAAATAGAAAAGGGTTCTTTTTTATATGCTTTCATTGTATATTTAATTATATAGCGAGTGTTAACGCGGGATTAACTTCAGCGACTTTTACTGTTTATAGAATTTTTATTCTGAAGTTTGTGTGGTTAATGGATAATCAAACCTTGCGTGTAGAATAAAACTCTAATTTTAAACGAAATTTGATATTTACATTTCATTCTCACTAATTATGCGAGCCCCTTCAAACTTACCCATTGGCTGATTCTTATTTCTCTCTTTGCTTGATGAATATCAATAAATAGCTGCTTTAGGATATTTATTGTCTACCTCTAAAAGGGTATTCGCCTGATGGAAATAAAAGATGAGAAAAATAAATAAAACTATCCTATGGACGATGCTGCTGTGCATTGTTCTTGGCGCAGTTATTGTTTTGGCGGGGCAATGGACATTACATAAAACCTCGAGTACAGAATTCTGTTTGTCTTGCCATACGATGCAGGCGCCCTACGAAGAATATACCGGCTCGGTTCACTTCCAGAATCAGAAAGGCATTCGCGCAGAGTGCGCGGACTGTCATATCCCGGAGGGCGGTCTGGATTTTCTGGTGGCTAAGCTGCGGGCCTCAAAAGATGTTTATCATCAGTTCATCACCAAAAAGATCGATACCCCGGAAAAATTTGAAGAACACCGTCTGGAGATGGCGCAAACCGTTTGGGCACAGCTCAAGGCTAATGATTCTGCGACCTGCCGTAGCTGCCACAGTATGGACTCCATGGATCTTGCCGCACAAAGCGCGGATGCTCAGAAGATGCACAAAATGGGCATCGCGGAAAAGCAAACCTGTATTGATTGCCATAAAGGCGTCGCCCATTTCCCACCTGAAATAAAAATGGATGACAGCGCGCTTAAAGGGCTTGAAGCGCAGTCAGCCTCCACCCTAGCTTCAGCAACTGAACTTTATGCTGTAAGCAACACCGCGTTGGGCGATCTGGGAACCGTTTACCCGGCAACTAAAATGCAGGTCCTGAAAACAACGGACAACGCGCGACTGGTCGAGATTCGCGGTAGCCAGATGCAAGGAAGTGAACAGGTTATTTACTACGCAGCAGGGCAGCGTTTGATTCTTGCCAGCCTGAGTGAAAAAGGTCAACAGTCGCTGAAGATCCTCTCCGACTGGAAAAAAGATGACTACGGCAATGCGTGGCGAGATGTCGTGCTACAGGGGGAATGGAGCGGTTCCGCTCTCGCCAGCCGCGAACCAATGTGGGATTACGCGCGCAAACTCGACAATGTGTACTGCGCAGGCTGTCATGCGCCAATTCCGGCGAATCATTTCACGCTCAACGCCTGGCCTTCAGTAGCCAAAGGGATGGGCGCTCGCACCAATATCAGTGAAACCGAACTGGATATCCTGAGCCGTTACTTCCAGTACAACGCTAAAGACATGAATAAATAAGCGATCAATCAGGAGAAATCATGAAACTCACAAGACGTGACTTTATTAAGACGGCTGGCGCGGCAACCGGGACAATGGCGATTTCTTCGGTGATCCCAATGCCAGCCTGGGCCGAAGGCCAGAATGGCGGAGCAATCTTGACGGCAGCACGTTGGGGTGCGGTATACGTGGAAGTAAAAGACGGAAAAGTGGTTTCCTCAAAAGGTGCGTTGCCGAAAACGGTGCCGAACTCATTACAGCAAACTGCGCCAGATCAGGTTCATACCAATATCCGCGTGAAGTATCCGATGGTGCGCAAAAGCTATTTGGAAAACCCGGGTAAAGCGGATGGCAAACGCGGTAACGATCCTTTCGTGCGGGTCAGCTGGGAGCAAGCGCTGAAGCTCATTCATGAACAGCACAGCCGGATCCGCAGCAGCTATGGTCCCGCTTCGATATTTGCCGGTTCTTATGGCTGGCGATCCAGCGGCGTTCTGCATAAGGCGCAAACCTTACTGCAACGTTATATGAGCATGGCCGGTGGCTACGCTGGGCATACCGGAGATTATTCAACCGGTGCCGCGCAGGTGATCATGCCTTATGTTGTGGGATCGGTTGAGGTCTATGAGCAGCAAACCACCTGGCCGATGGTGCTTGAGCACAGTCAGGTCGTGGTGCTGTGGGGGATGAACCCGCTCAACACCCTTAAGATTGCCTGGAGCAGCACGGATGAACAAGGGATCGAATACTTTAATCTGCTGAAGAAATCAGGGAAAAGCGTCATCGCCATCGATCCGATGCGTTCTGAAACTATCGAGTTCTTTGGTGATAATGCGACCTGGATTGCGCCACATATGGGGACCGATGTGGCAATGATGTTAGGGATTGCCCATACGCTGGTGAAGAAAAACCTTCACGACAAAGCCTTCCTGGAAAAATACACTACCGGATATCCGCAGTTTGAAGAGTACCTGCTCGGCAAGAGCGATAAAGTAGAGAAAACCGCCGAGTGGGCATCTGGCGTGTGTGGCGTGCCTGCTGAGCAACTGGAAAAGCTGGCGGAAATTTTCTCCAGCAACAAAACCATGCTCATGGCAGGTTGGGGGATTCAGCGCCAGCAATACGGTGAGCAAAAACACTGGATGCTGGTGACTCTGGCGGCGATGCTGGGGCAAATTGGTACCGAAGGCGGCGGCTTCGGGTTCTCTTATCACTATTCCAACGGCGGTAATCCAACGCGCATCGGTGGAGTCTTACCGGCGATCTCCGCCAAAATTGAGGGTGGGTCATCGGCAGGTAATGACTGGGCGGTTTCCGATGCGGTGACCAGCCTGCCGGTAGCGAGAATTGTCGAGGCGCTGGAAAACCCAGGCGGCAAATATCAACATAACGGTAAAGAGCAAACCTTCCCGGATATCAAAATGATCTGGTGGGCGGGCGGCGCTAACTTTACCCATCATCAGGATACCAACCGCTTAATCAAAGCCTGGCAGAAGCCTGAACTGGTTGTCATCTCTGAATGCTACTGGACCGCTGCGGCCAAACACGCCGATATCGTTCTGCCAATCACCACCTCGTTTGAGCGTAACGATCTGACCATGACCGGTGATTACAGTAACCAGCATCTGGTACCGATGAAGCAGGTCATTGAGCCGCAGTTTGAAGCGCGTAGTGATTTTGACGTCTTTGCCGATCTGGCTGAGATGCTCAAGCCGGGGGGGAAAGCTGTCTACACCGAAGGCAAAGATGAAATGGCGTGGCTGAAGCAGTTCTATGACGTCGCGCAAAAAGCCGCCCGCGCCCAGCGTGTTGCCATGCCTCAGTTCAACGCGTTCTGGCAGCAGAATAAACTGATCGAAATGCGTGAGAATGAAAAGAATAACAAATATGTGCGCTACGCGGATTTCCGCAGCGATCCGGTGATGAACGCACTCGGAACGCCGAGCGGCAAGATAGAAATCTACTCGAAAACGATTGAAGGCTATCAGTATAAAGACTGTCCGCCGCATGCGTCCTGGATTGAACCGGATGAATGGAAAGGAACTGCGGATAAAGATCAGCTGCAGCTACTGACGGCGCACCCGGCACATCGTCTGCATAGCCAGCTGAACTACGCGTCGCTACGTAAAGAGTACGCGATTGCCAATCGTGAACCGGTGACGATTCATCCGGATGACGCAAAAGCCAGAGGGATTGCCGAGGGCGATCTGGTCCGCGTATGGAATGCTCGTGGACAGGTTCTGGTTGGGGCGCACGTCAGCGACGGCATCAAACCGGGCATCATCTGTATTCATGAAGGCGCATGGCCGGATATTGAAAACGGTATCTGTAAAAATGGCGGCGCGAACGTGCTGACGGCGGATATCCCGACTTCAAGACTGGCGAACGGCTGTGCCGGGAATACCAGCCTGGTATACGCAGAAAAATACACCGGTGAAGCGCCAAAACTCACCGTCTTTGATGAGCCAGCAATTGTCACCATGTAATGATGACTGATAAACGGGGGCCGTAAGGCTCCCGTTTTTTATTGCTGTTTGGGCAACGTTTTACTGTTGTTACTCAGCCAGCACTATCACATCTCCCGTTGCCGGGGCGTCAGTTCCCGGTAGCCACAATCGCCCCCACGAACCGGTGCAATGACAGCCGAGCAGTTTTTCGGGTTGTTGTTGCTGAATAAATTGTCGGGTCCGCCATAGCTTAGCGGGGGAGGCGGCGCGTAAATGAAAGCCACCGATCAGGGCGTGAATTTTGGTAACCCCGGTGATTTTCTGGCAATGGCGTACGATGTTTTCTATTCCCCGATGCCCGCAACCGGTAATGATGACTAACCCGCGTGCAGATTTATAGATCAATACGCCTTCGTCACTGATGTAATCTGGCTGGAGTGTTTTCTCGCTAATCACGCCATAGGACTGTGGCGTGGGGACACTGATTTCCCCGGACCACAAAAAACGATCGCTGATAGCCAGCGGCTCGCGGGTGTATTCCATTATGAATCGAGAGTAGTTGTTATCACGCGAGAGTTTTTTAATTTTTCGTGGTGTTCCCGCAACCGTAACTGAGGCGTACCGTTCGCAGGCTATTTGGGGATGGCAAATGATACGGCTGTTATCCGCAAGCCACGGCACGCCGCCGCAGTGATCATAATGACCGTGCGATAGCACTACGGCGGTTAATTGGGTCAGGTCTACGCCCATTTGCGTAGCGTTGTGCATGAAGCTGCCATCCGGCCCGGTATCAAACAATATTGTGGTTGTTTCATCCTGAACTAACAGACTTAATCCAGGCTTGGCCAGTATTGATTTTTCTGCGCCAGCAGCGCGTCGGTTTTCAAGCAGCACTGTGAGGGTTAAAGCCATGCCTGACTCCCGTATTAAAACGGCATACTGTAATGCATCGCTTTTGAGAGCGCTGTGATCGCAGCGCTCTTTAGCGTTATCCGTTATTCACGCACAATTTTGCCTGCGTTTCCTGCATCGCTGTCATTCCAGCTACCGTGACCATTTGTTTTAATCGTATAGGTGGCATAGCCGACACGGAAGGTCATCGTATCCTTATAGGTATTTACGTCACGCACTTCATTACCATTGACGTAAACGCCGGAATCTTCGACGTGAATATCAACGCTGCGTTGACCATTGGCAAATTTGGCTACGTAATTTCCGCTGAATTTGCCATCAATACCGGCATTATCGTGGTTATCCGTGTTAGTGGTATTTTGCTGTTTTTCACCATGATGATGACGATTCTGCTGGCCGTTGCTGTTCTCAATAAAGCCATGATCGCGGTTCCACTGATAGGATTTATTCACATCGCAGCCATTGAGTTCACTCATCTGCGTACAACCTGAACGTTCATACTTTTTCTGCATTGCCGGGGTAATTGCACATGCTGTTGTGGCAGTTGTCAGGCCAAGGACAAGGAGGGTTAGCAGACGTTTATTCATTTTTTACTCACTATCATCATTAAATTTATTTATAGGAATGCGAACTTTTTGACTGTCATGTTTACGACGACGGCAGTCTCCCATTAAATATTAATGAAGCATACCAGGGGGAATCCTAATTTATAATTAGGGTGGGGTGGTGAATGCTGTAATACGCAACATAATAAGCTGTTTATTTACTTATTTTATACAATCCGGGTAGAGAGCTAAGATGTATTTACTTTTAGAAGAAGGATTTAATGAATTATTAATATTGACATTAACGATGAAGTGGGACGCGGGCTTGTATATAAACAGGCCCGCGTGGGGAGAGTAGTCCACAATATTCAAACTTCGCGTATTTATGGATGTCGTTGTCAATATAGTTCGTCTTTACCCCTGAGTGGAGATCTGCGCGCGGTGCTGCTCGGCCTGTACCTCATGAGCAAATGAATGGCCGTTGTTTACCGATTGGTGAACAACCATCGCTTTTTCATGTTCATTCATTTGTGAAAATGATTGCGCATTGGTTGATGTTGACGATGAATTATTTGCCTGCGCGGCGTGTGCTTGTGCCATTTGTTGATGTGCAGGGGCATCGCTGTTATTCATCATTTCATGAGCCATTGCGGCCTGCTGATGCATTTGGGCTGTTTCTGCCGCATTAACGCCAGCTGAAATAAAAAACGCGATAGCTAAAAAAGAGGACATCTTATTCATCATATTTCTCCTGTTTGGGTTTACGGAAGAAAGTATAATTAATAGGGGCTGTCAGTGGCGTGACAGGATTATGACGGTTGTGTCAGACAACAGGTGATGACGGGTATAAACGTCATCACCATAAATTAAATCGCGTGCTTGGGCAGCGTCAGAATAAAGCGAGTGGCATGAGGGTCGGAAGTCACCGAGACTTTTCCTTGATGGGCAGTCACAATTGATTTCACAATCGCCAGACCAATGCCGCTGCCTTCGCCCTTACGCTGTCGTGAAGGGTCCACTCGATAAAAGCGGTCAAAGAGTCGCGGAAGATGTTGCGGGGGAATGGGGTTTCCGGGATTCTCAACGACTATCTGCACCTGGCCATCCGCCTCTTTCACCCGCACGGTTACCGACTCGCCTTTTGGCGTATAGCGCATGGCATTTGACAGCAGATTACTCATTGCCCGGCGTAACATTAATGGGTCGCCTGAAACCCAGCATGCGCGTCCTTCAAACCGTAAACCAACCTCACGCTCTTCAGCCCAGGCTTCGAAAAAGTCGAACACTTTACCGACCTCATCAGCCAGATTGAGCGCTTTTTTTTCTGGGATCAGCTGATTGTTATCCGCCTGCGCCAGAAACAGCATATCACTCACCATCTTCGACATACGGCCAAACTCTTCGAGATTGGAATACAGCACATCTTCCAGCTCTTTTTGGCTGCGGGTCTGGCTGAGCGCAATCTCCGTTTGGGTGACGAGGTTAGTTATTGGCGTGCGGATCTCATGGGCAATATCCGCTGAGAAGTTCGACTGGCGTTTAAATACGTCTTCGATGCGTTCGATCATGTGATTAAACGAACTCACCAGTTGTTCCAGTTCAATAGGAACAGCTTGCGGATCGAGGCGTACATCGAGATCTTTCGAGGTGATATTTTGGATGCGACGACTGACGTTACGAATCGGTTCATGACCTTTGTATACGGCGAACAACACGATAAAAACAATCATCATGCTAATCAGCGATGCTGTCATAATCAGCTTGTTTTTCAGATCGTTAATATAGTGCAGATGAAAGTCGATCGATAATGCCAGATACAGCGTATACGCTGGTTTTCCATCGGCAAGTTGTCCTACCGGCAGGCGAATCATTCGCCAGTTAGACGATGTTTTCTGTCCGTGGATATGTTTGGAGGTTTGCAGTGTGGGGCCTGAGATAATAAAAACATCGCTGGCATGAGCATTTTTATCCGGCCTTGCACTGGCGATAAACTGCCGGAGATCCGGCGCATTGGGCGAATGGAAAATGGCCTTTTGGTTGTTATCTTCCAGAGAAATAATGACGTTCGAATAACCCGCCACCACATTTTTTAGCGTTTCCAGGCGGCGTGATTCTGGCTCGTTGGGTTGGTTAATAATCCTCTCCAGCGTGGCGCTAATCTCTTGTAAATCGTTGATGTCCTGCTCGGCGAAGTGGACTTTCACGGAGTGGATCATTATCCATGCAAAGGCGAAAAATGAAGCAATTGTCGCCAGGCTGATAAAAAAGGTCAGTCGTGTCGCCAGTGAAAAAGGGCGTCGCCATCGTTTACTGGTCATCAGGAACCTCAAGCATATATCCCACACCGCGCACGGTCTGAATCAGTTTCGGCTCAAAATCGTTATCAATTTTGGCGCGCAGACGCTTAACGGCGACGTCGATGGCATTAGTATCGCTGTCAAAATTCATATCCCAGACCTGGGAGGCGATCAGCGAGCGGGGTAAAACTTCCCCCTGATGGCGCAGGAAAAACTCAAGCAGCGTAAACTCTTTGCTGGTCAGGGTGATGCGCGTACCGCTGCGGGTGACTTTCCTGCTGACCAGATCGACCATTAAATCTGCGACCTGAAACTGGCTTTCAACAATCACCGCAGCGCCCCGGCGCAGCAGCGTTCTGACCCGTGCCAGCAGTTCGGCGAAGGCAAACGGTTTAACCAGGTAATCATCAGCACCCAATTCCAGACCTTTAACCCGATGTTCAATGGTACCCAGTGCGGTGAGGAGAAGAATGGGCATTCCTTTGTTGGCGGAACGCAGCATCCGCACGATATCCCAGCCGTTTACATCCGGCAGCATGATGTCGAGTATGAGCAGGTCGTAATCGCCGGTCATCGCCAGGTGATACCCGTTCAGGCCGTTATCCGCTAAATCCACGACAAAACCCGCTTCCGTCAGGCCTTTCGTCAGGTATTCACCGGTTTTTTTCTCATCTTCGACTATCAAAACCTTCATCGCATTCTCCTTCTCGCACTGGTTGTGCGGACTTTCAATTCTAGGGAAGCGGGATCGGATAGCAATCTGTTATTGGGAAAATGACAGTTTTGTCATTTTCCTGTCACCGGTTAAACAGAGTCACTTCGTTAAAGTACAAGACTATAAATTCCTACTTATTTTAGGGACATCAGTCCGGTCAGGACGAGAAGAACTATGAGCAAATTTAAGCTTCTTACTCTCAGCGCTATATTCGTGCTCGCTGGTTGTTCATTGGCGCCGGACTATCAGCGCCCGGCCTTGCCGGTGCCACAGCAATTTTCTTTAAGCCAGAATTCCCTGGTGTCGGCTCCTGGTGAATACCAGGACACGGGGTGGCGAACCTTTTTTGTTGACGACCAAGTGAAGGCGTTGATTGGTGAAGCGCTGATCAATAACCGCGATTTACGCATGGCGACGCTGAAGGTTCAGGAAGCGCGAGCGCAGTATGGCGTCACGGACGCTGACCGTTATCCGCAAATCACGGCAGGCTCCAGCGGTACCTACAGCGGTAAATTAAAAGGTGATAGCAGCACCGATCGTCAATTCGAAGCTGGACTCAATCTCAGTTTCGACCTGGATTTCTTTGGACGGCTTAAAAATATGAGTGAAGTCGAACGGCAGAACTTCTTCGCCAGCGAAGAGGCGCGTCGGGCGGTGCATATCTTATTAATTTCCAACGTATCGCAAAGTTATTTCAACCAGCGTCTGGCTTACGCGCAGTTGCAAGTTGCCGAAGAAACGCTGCAAAACTATCAGCGCTCTTACGCTTTTGTAGAGAAGCAACTGGTAACCGGTAGCACCAACGTACTGGCGTTGGAACAAGCGCGCGGCGTGATTGAAAGTACGCGTAGCGAAATTGCCAAGCGTAAAGGTGAGTTGGCACAGGCCAATAACGCGCTGCAACTGTTGCTGGGTACATACGGGAAATTACCCGATGACCAGGCGCGCAGCCGTGGGGATATTAAACCGGTAACGCTGCCGCCATCGCTTTCGTCGCAAATACTGTTGCAGCGCCCGGATATTATGGAAGCTGAGCACGGATTATTGGCGGCAAATGCCAATATCGGTGCTGCACGGGCGGCATTTTTTCCGTCGATAACGTTGACCAGTTCCGTGTCCAGTAGCAGTAGCGATCTTTCCAATTTATTTAATGCCTCCAGCGGCATGTGGAATTTTGTCCCCAAAATAGATATTCCAATCTTCAATGCCGGACGTAATCAGTCCAATCTCGACCTGGCAGAAATTCGCCAGCAACAGTCGGTAGTGAATTACGAACAAAAAATTCAGAACGCGTTTAAAGAAGTGGCGGATGCACTGGTGTTACGCCAAAGCATTGCCGATCAAATTAGTGGGCAGCAGCGTTATCTGGATTCATTGCAAATCACACTACAGCGCGCCAGAGCGCTTTATCAGAATGGCGCAGTTAGCTATATCGAAGTATTAGACGCAGAACGTTCTTTATTCGCTACGCGGCAATCGCTGCTCGATCTTAATTACGCCCAACAGGTTAATGAAATTAAACTGTTTGCTGCCTTAGGCGGCGGTTGGGTGGAGTAATCCTTAATATTAACTTTTCAGGAGCATGATGTATGAATACTACCGCCAAAGCCGTACTGTTTAGCCTTTTCTCTGTGGTTATGTTTAACGCCCAGGCCAATGAAAATCAGCATGGCGAGATGATGAATATGCAGCCAGCGGCTCAACAGGAACAACTCATTAGCGCTAACGGGGTGATTGAAGCTGTTGATATGGAGAGTAAAAAAATCACGATTAAGCATGACCCTATTCCAGCGGTGAACTGGCCGGCCATGACGATGCGCTTTACGCTGGTTGCTGATACGAAGGCTGATGATATTAAGCCAGGCGATAAGGTCGCGTTTACGTTTGTTCAGCAGGGAAATCTCTCTGTGTTACGCGATATTCACATCAGTAAATAACGTTCTCGCTGGTCTCTTTTATTCTTGCCCGAGTTTTTTGCGAACGCGGGTGAGACTATCGCGCAATGGAAATCACTATGGCGTCTTTAAATATTAAAAATACCGCGCTTATTCTCGGTAGCATGATTGCCGGCGGGATTATTTCTGTCGGTGTTTATACTTATTATTCATCGGCAAAAATATCGTCTGTAGCCGGGCCAGTTCAGCAAAAAGAAGCCAGAAAAGTGTTGTTCTGGTATGACCCCATGTATCCGAACACGCGCTTTGATAAACCGGGTAAATCGCCGTTTATGGATATGGATCTGATCCCGAAATATGCCGATGAAGAGACCGCGAACGCGTCATCGCCTGGCGTGCGCATCGATCCTACACAGACCCAGAACCTGGGGCTGAAAACAGAGCCAGTGCGTCGTGGACCACTGCACTACGCGCAAACTTTCCCGGCCAACGTTAGTTATAACGAATACCAGTTTGTTATTGTCCAGGCACGCTCTGCGGGCTTTATCGAGAAGGTTTACCCGCTGACCGTGGGGGACAAAATTAAGAAGGGTTCGCCGCTGATCGACCTGACTATTCCTGATTGGGTTGAGGCGCAGAGCGAATATTTATTGCTGCGGGAAACGGGTGGTAGCGCGACGCAGGTGGAAGGGATTCTGGAGAGATTACGTCTGGCTGGAATGCCTGAAGCAGATATCCAGCGCTTAAAATCGACGCGTAAAATTCAGACTCGCTTTACCCTGAAAGCGCCTATCGATGGGGTGATCACCGCATTCGATTTGCGTACCGGTATGAACATTTCCAAAGACAATGTGGTCGCGAAAATTCAGGGTATGGACCCGGTATGGGTTAGCGCGTCGGTCCCGGAATCTATCGCCTGGCTGATTAAAGATGCCTCGCAATTTACCATCACCGTGCCCGCCTGGCCGGATAAGCCTTTCACCATCAGCAAGTGGAGTATCTTACCAAGCGTTGATGCTACCACGCGTACGCTCCAGCTCCGTTTACAGGTCGATAACCCCGACGAGGCGCTCAAGCCCGGGATGAATGCTTACCTGCAACTGAAAACACAAAGCGAGCCAATGCTGCTGATCCCGTCTAAAGCACTGATTGATACGGGTACCGAGCAGCGGGTCATCACCGTTGATAACGAAGGCCGATTTGTGCCGAAACAGGTTGCGGTATTCCATGAATCCCAGGGGCTGACGGCTATCCGCTCCGGCCTGACCGAAGGCGAAAAAGTGGTGTCCAGTGGCCTGTTCCTGATTGATTCTGAAGCGAATATCTCTGGCGCACTGGACCGTATGCGCGCCCAGAACAGTAAGGCGCAAGACACAGCCGCCATGCCAGCCCAGGCGACCCATTCACACTGAGGACATGATAAATGATTGAATGGATTATCCGTCGTTCGGTGGCAAACCGTTTTCTGGTGATGATGGGGGCGCTGTTTCTTAGCGTCTGGGGAACCTGGACCATCATCAATACGCCGGTTGATGCGCTGCCCGATCTCTCTGATGTTCAGGTGATCGTCAAAACCAGCTATCCGGGGCAGGCGCCGCAAATTGTTGAAAATCAGGTGACCTACCCGCTGACCACCACCATGCTGTCGGTACCCGGCGCGAAAACCGTGCGCGGTTTCTCGCAGTTTGGTGATTCCTACGTGTACGTCATTTTCGAAGATGGTACCGATCCTTACTGGGCGCGCTCGCGCGTACTGGAGTATCTCAACCAGGTTCAGGGAAAATTACCGGCTGGCGTTAGCGCGGAAATGGGACCGGACGCCACGGGCGTTGGCTGGATATTTGAGTACGCGCTGGTGGATCGCAGTGGGAAACATGATCTGGCGGAATTACGTTCTCTTCAGGACTGGTTTTTAAAGTATGAGTTAAAAACGATTCCTAACGTGGCGGAGGTCGCCTCGGTAGGCGGCGTGGTTAAACAGTATCAGGTCGTTATCGATCCAATGAAGCTGACGCAATATGGCATCAGCCTGGCGGACGTGAAATCGGCGCTGGATACGTCGAATCAGGAAGCGGGCGGCTCATCTGTTGAGATGGCTGAAGCGGAATATATGGTCCGCGCCAGTGGATATCTGCAAACGCTTGATGATTTCAATAACATCGTCCTGAAAACAGGGGCCGACGGTGTACCTGTTTACCTGCGCGATGTGGCGCGCGTACAGATTGGACCGGAAATGCGCCGTGGGATCGCCGAACTGAATGGCGAAGGCGAAGTCGCGGGCGGGGTGGTTATCCTGCGTTCCGGTAAAAATGCGCGTGAGGTGATCTCTGCCGTTAAAGCCAAGCTCGATACGCTGAAAAGCAGCCTGCCGGAAGGCGTAGAGGTAGTTACAACATACGATCGCAGTCAGCTCATCGATCGCGCCATTGATAACCTCAGCTACAAGCTGCTGGAAGAGTTTATCGTCGTGGCGCTGGTGTGTGCGTTGTTCCTGTGGCATCTGCGTTCGGCGCTGGTGGCGATTATTTCCCTGCCGCTGGGGCTGTGTATCGCGTTTATCGTGATGCATTTCCAGGGGTTGAACGCCAACATCATGTCGCTAGGGGGAATTGCCATTGCCGTCGGGGCGATGGTTGATGCCGCAATCGTGATGATTGAAAACGCCCATAAGCGGCTGGAAGAGTGGGGGCATCATCATCCGAATGAAAAGCTCGATAACGCAACGCGCTGGAAGGTTATTACTGACGCCTCGGTAGAAGTCGGCCCGGCATTGTTCATCAGCCTGTTGATCATCACGTTGTCGTTTATCCCCATTTTCACGCTTGAGGGGCAAGAAGGGCGACTGTTTGGCCCGCTGGCGTTCACCAAAACGTATGCCATGGCAGGCGCGGCATTTCTGGCGATTGTGGTTATTCCGATCCTGATGGGATTCTGGATCCGTGGAAAAATACCGGCCGAAAGCAGCAACCCGCTTAACCGTTTTCTGATCCGTATTTACCATCCGTTGTTGCTGAAGGTGTTGCACTGGCCCAAGACCACCATTCTGGTGGCGGTGCTTTCAATACTGACGGTTGTCTACCCGCTGAATAAAGTCGGTGGTGAATTCCTGCCGCAGATTAACGAAGGCGATCTGCTGTATATGCCTTCGACATTGCCGGGGATCTCAGCGGCGCAGGCAGCGGATATGCTGCAGAAAACCGACAAGCTAATCATGACCGTTCCGGAGGTGGCGCGCGTGTTTGGTAAAACCGGTAAGGCAGAAACCGCAACAGACTCCGCGCCGCTGGAAATGGTTGAAACGACGATCCAACTGAAGCCGCAGGACCAGTGGCGTCCGGGGATGACGATGGACAAAATCATCGCCGAGCTGGACAAAACAGTACGCTTGCCGGGCCTGGCGAATCTGTGGGTTCCGCCGATTCGTAACCGTATCGACATGCTCTCTACGGGGATCAAAAGCCCAATTGGCATTAAGGTGTCGGGTAATGTTCTGGCAGATATCGACGCCACGGCGGAGCAAATTGAAGAGGTGGCCAGAACCGTGCCGGGTGTCTCTTCGGCGCTGGCCGAGCGTCTGGTGGGCGGACGCTATCTCAACGTAGATATTAATCGTGAAAAAGCAGCCCGGTACGGCATGACCGTAGGTGCTGTGCAGCTGTTTGTCACTTCAGCGGTAGGAGGGGCAATGGTGGGCGAAACGGTGGAAGGGATTGCACGCTATCCTATCAACCTGCGCTATGCGCAGAGCTATCGTGATAGCCCGGAAGCATTGCGTAATCTGCCGATTCTGACGCCCATGAAACAGCAAATTACGCTGGCGGATGTCGCCGATGTGACGGTGGTTTCGGGGCCTTCGATGCTGAAAACCGAAGATGCGCGACCAACCAGTTGGATTTACATCGACGCCCGAGATCGTGACATGGTCTCAGTGGTGAACGATCTGAAAAAGGCTATTGCTGAAAAGGTCCAGTTAAAGCCGGGGACCAGTGTGGCGTTTTCGGGGCAATTCGAGCTGCTTGAGCGCGCCAGCCATAAGCTCAAGTTGATGGTGCCAATGACGCTGATGATTATCTTCGTATTGCTTTATCTGGCCTTCCGTCGCTTTGGCGAAGCGCTGCTGATTATCACCAGTGTGCCTTTTGCGCTGGTGGGCGGCATCTGGTTCCTTTACTGGATGGGTTTCCATATGTCGGTCGCAACCGGAACCGGATTTATCGCCCTGGCAGGTGTTGCTGCGGAGTTTGGCGTGGTGATGCTGATGTACTTGCGCCACGCTATTGAAGCCGAACCCGCGCTGGAAAATCCGCAAACCTTTACGGCGGACAAGCTGGATGAAGCGTTATATCACGGTGCCGTGCTGCGCGTGCGCCCAAAAGCGATGACCGTGGCGGTGATTATCGCGGGTCTGTTACCTATCTTGTGGGGGACGGGAGCTGGCTCAGAAGTCATGAGCCGCATCGCCGCGCCGATGATTGGCGGCATGATCACCGCGCCATTGCTGTCGCTATTCATTATTCCGGCTGCGTATAAGCTGATGTGGCTGCACAGACACCGCGGTCAAAAATAATGCTCTAAAGCGCGCGCCTGCATTCGGATTTGTTGCCGAAGCAGGCGCCGCGTTATACCTCCAGTGCCTTCACGCGTTTGCGGTACTCGCCCGGCGTGCAGCCAAATTCCCTTAAAAAGACTTTATGGAATGACGATTCGCTGGCGTAGCCCACCGACTCGGCCACCACAACCAATGGCTGCGACCCGCGAGACAGCATCTGGGCAGCGAATTGCAGGCGTAATGTGGTTAATACTGCGAGCGGCGTGGAGTTTGAGACTTCACGAAATAGCTGCGCGAAGCTGGCCCGCGACATATGCGCACGTTTCGCCAGTTCTTCGACGGTCCAGGCAAACGCCGGTGACTCCAGCATCATGAAGACGACAGCCCCTAGTTTGGGATGAAGCAGTAGATTTAACACGTTCTGAACGGGGGTCGCCTTGGTTAACCATTCGCGAACGGCTAAGGCGAACAGTGTGGCGCATTGTTGACTGCAGACTACACTGGAACCTGGCAGAGTACTCAAGGATTCCTGTTGCATCAATGCAATCATGGCCTTGAGCCAATAGCTGACAGGGCTATTTTCATCAGGTGCCAGAACCAATACTTCCGGTAACGCAGTTAAAAAATAGCGTGAGGAAGCGTGCAATCGAAGGCTGCCACAAACAATGTGTGTTTGTTCATCGCCAGACTGGCAGAGCCGATGTGCGGAGTTTTGCGGCAGGATCACGATAGTACCGGGCCGCAGAGTAAAAGATGTCCCATCGGGCATGTCCAGTTGGGCTGCCCCTTGTGTGACCGTATGCCAGCGGATAATGGACAATTCACCTGCTGCGTGAGGCAGTTGCCAGTCCCTGCTCAGTAGGCAGTTTTGGTCAATTGAGCCTTGTGGGTCGTTAAGCATCAGTAATCGGCTAAGGGCATCCATGGAGACTCCTGAACATTTTTTGTTGTCGTTTATTGAAACGATATTATCTCTTTATTTCATTATTATATTAATACCTTCAAAGTGTTAGTGTAATAATTCATTCTCGAAATGTTAGTCATCTTTAAGGCTAATTTAGACGATCTGACAGTTATCTGCGAGTTGTGGATACATTGTTTCGGCAGAGTTAGAGCTATATTTCAGTTCATCAAACGAACAGTGACTTGGCGGAGAGACAGCATGAATCAGTATCAGGCGATTATTATTGGATTTGGCAAAGCGGGTAAAACGCTGGCGGCAACACTGGCCAAAACGGGTTGGCGGGTAGCGATTATTGAACAGTCAAACACCATGTATGGCGGGACATGCATCAACGTCGGCTGTATCCCAACCAAAACCCTGGTACATGATGCTGAACTTCAGCATGACTTTGCCGAAGCAATGCAACGCAAGGCCTCTGTTGTCAGTTTTCTGCGCGATAAAAATTTCCATAATCTTGCCGATCTGGAAAACGTGGATGTGATTGAAGGTCGTGCTGAATTCGTTGATAACCATACTGTGCGAGTCGTGCAGTCAACAGGCGAGATTGAGCTGAGCGGCGAGAAAATCTTTATTAATACTGGCGCCCAGTCAACGATTCCAAACGTTGAGGGATTAACCACGACACCTGGCGTATTTGACAGCACCGGGCTGTTGAATTTGACGCAACGTCCAGAGCGTCTGGGCATTTTGGGCGGTGGGTATATCGGCGTTGAATTCGCATCGATGTTTGCCAACTTTGGTAGCAAAGTCACTATTTATGAAGCAGCTCCGCAGTTTTTGCCTCGTGAAGACCGGGATATTGCTGACGCTATCGCCAACATTTTACGCGACAAAGGCGTCGAGCTGATCCTCAATGCCAACGTGCAGTCGGTCTCCTCTCATGATGGTGCAGTACAGCTGCACATGCCGGAGGGTGCCCAGACGGTGGATGCGCTGTTGGTAGCATCAGGTCGCAAACCGGCGACAGAAAACCTGCAATTGCAGAAAGCGGGTGTGGATGTAAACGATCGTGGTGCCATTGTTGTGAATAAATATTTGCGTACATCGGCAGATAACATTTGGGCAATGGGCGATGTCACTGGTGGATTACAATTTACCTATATCTCACTGGATGACTTCCGTATTGTGCGTGACAACCTGCTAGGCGAGGGGGTACGTAACACGGGCGATCGCCAAAACGTACCGTATTCCGTCTTTATGACGCCGCCGCTTTCCCGCGTCGGAATGACTGAAGAACAGGCTCGCGCCAGCGGTGCGGCGGTGCAAGTCGTGACGTTGCCGGTAGCGGCTATCCCGCGTGCACGTGTGATGAATGATACGCGTGGTGTTCTTAAAGCGGTGGTGGATAGCGAAACGAAACAAATATTAGGCGTGTCGCTGCTGTGCGCGGATTCTCATGAAATGATTAATATCATCAAGACGGTTATAGATGCGGGGTTACCTTATACCACATTGCGTGACCAGATATTTACCCATCCAAGTATGAGCGAATCATTAAACGATCTCTTTTCTCTCATAAAATAATAATAGCGTAGTCTGCATATTTGCCCCACCCGTGTGGGGCTTTTTTTTATTTGTTTTTTATATTCCTGATACTAATTGACAGTTATTCTGGCGTTACGGATGAAATAAAATAAGGTGGCATGTTTTATTATATTCCCACTGAAATAACTCGTTAATGGAAATAGAAATGAACATGCTTAAAACTACGTTACTAATGACTGCGTTACTGACTGCTCCGGTGACATTTTCCGCGTTAGCGCAAACCGAGGTTGCCCACGTTAGCGTATCAGCCGTGTCTGGCTCTCCTTCCGTGGTGGAAGAAGCCATTGCGAAACTGGCGCAGGAAAAGAATGCGACTTCCTGGAAAATTACCTCAATGCGCATTGATAGCAGCACTCACGCAACGGCAATTTTGTACAAGTGAGGAGAGCCGGGATGGAAAAGTATCTTCGTATATTGGGCAAAGGCGATAGAGTTGGATTAACCTTGATTCGCCTGAGTATCGCGATTGTTTTTATCTGGATTGGTTTATTAAAATTTGTACCTTACGAAGCCGACAGCATTACGCCGTTTGTCGCCAATAGTCCGGTAATGTCATTTTTTTATGAGCATCCAGAAGAATACAAACAACATTTAACCCACGAAGGTGAATTCAAACCGCAGGCTCGTGAATGGCAGACAGCGAATAACACGTATACGTTCTCAAATGGCCTGGGCGTAGTCGAAGTTCTTATCGCTTTGCTGGTGCTGGCTAATCCTGTTAGCCGTTGGTTGGGATTAATTGGCGGCGTTCTGGCATTTGCCACACCAATTGTTACCTTATCATTTTTAATAACCACGCCAGAAGCATGGGTAATGCCTCTGGGTGATTTACACCACGGATTTCCGTACTTGTCAGGCGCCGGGCGGTTGGTGTTAAAAGATACGTTAATGTTGGCGGGAGCAGTGATGATTATCGCAGATTCATCCCGATCAATAATTAAGCAGCGGTATTGAATTTTTAACGTTGTGCCCTCTGTAAGATAGCAAGCCACTATAGTTCGATTCGGTACTTACCGGGCCAGCAGGATGCTGGCTTTTTTTCTGACTTAAGGTAAATTTATTAAGCATATATAAATTGCAATTATTCAATTTAGAAGCATAACGAGTCAGGGCTATATTTTAGTTAATGATAGAGTGCAGTAAACATCTTCTCTTATCCCCCGCGATAGCACGCCAACCCGCATGTTGCGTAGCCCCTCCATCATGATTGCTTTATTTTTTTTCTGTACAATTCTTGCTATTTGTTATCTCAAAACCTCATTTTAAAAATTTTGTTATTCGCTTTTGTTATAGCCAGTACGCAAGTTCGCGTGGTTTTAGGCCTGGCTTGAGCTAGAATTAATCCTGATTAAATGTTTTTACGTATCAATAACTGACTAAAGATAGTTAAAAACTTAATTTTTAACCAACTGTTTGACATGGAATCCACTATGGTAATTAAGCACCAGGGGTGGATGCTGATCTCGCGTTTTGTGAGTAACCAAAGGCGGGACATATCTTAAATATGGAAATAAGGGTTTTAGAATGAGCTTTGGCTTAGCAAAGGAAGACAAGTTTGAAATCATCGCTATCCTTCGTGAAGAGCTTCATAAGAAAACGAAACTGGAAATCCTGTGTGGAGACAGTAGCGTTATCACGCAGTTAGAGAAGATTGATTTCGAACGGTTTGTCATCTCCGGACACGGAGACATTGTTCCTGAAAAGGTCCAATACTTTATCCTGCACAGTGAAAGCGGGATTGTAAAATTTAGTGCCAGGTTCGAACAAACCTCGTCAGCAGGTGCGGAAGCAGGATTATCCTACTTCATCCCGGATATGATTTTCTTTGCCCAGCAGAGACAAAATCAGCGTTTTTCATTCCTGAAGGGTTATGACTTTTTCTGTTTTGGTCGTTACAAAAATGGAGAAAACTACTCTCTCAAGATTAAAAATATCTCGCAGGGTGGTTGTGCGTTAATCGTTAAAGATGTAAACGCCCGTTTTCTTTATAAAGATGCGGTGATTAAAAATGCATCTCTGGATTTCGATACCTTTGGCAGTTTACAACTGGACTTAAAAGTGATCGATGTCGTCCCGATCAATGAATTTGATGAGGATAACCAGTTGTATTCCTGTCATCAGATCTCATGTGAGTTCGACTTTAAAAATCGTCGTGAAGAGACTGAAGTCGAGAAAATCATTATTAAATTTTTAATGAGTAACAAGATTAGAAGCTTATAAGGAACGGTGAACAGGATGTTGATGTGTGGCAGTGATAATTTTGTGGGCAATGGTATGTTTGCCTACCTGACCAGCAAACATGTACCGATACAAACATTCCAGTTTGAGGATATGTTGCATCAGTCATCATTATGCCAGCATCAAACCATGGTTTTTAATATCATTGATAATGAACAAGCGTGTTCAGACATTGTTCAGTTTTTGAATAAAAACCGATTCAAATTTTATAATAACGTCGTGGTGATTGTTGCTGATAGTTTGGTGGCGAAATTATGCGTAGAGTTATTATATGTCGAAAAAACAATAGTTTTGACTGAAAAATCTTCACTGCGCGATTTTGGTCAATTGGCGAAATTATCAGTCGGGAAATGGAACCCCCGACTGTATCGTTCGCAGAAGAGATTAACCGAAAGAGAACAGCAGATCCTGAACTTACTGGTAAGTGGTTATACAGCCAAAGAAATTTCTGAGTTAGTTAGCCTGAACTATAAAACGATTCAGGCACATAAGATGAGAGTCGTCGCCAAACTTGGCCTGACCCATACCTCTGATTTAAATAAGTTAATTGTCAGATTTACCCATCGTATGTCTTTTTTACCCTAACCTGACCATTCTTTTCTGATGTAATACACCTAATAGTAGATACAATTTGGGAGTGATTTTGACTGGTTTTTAATTTTATGATTTGTAGAGGGAGAGGGGAATGTTTAATTCCAATGAGGTGCTAACTGCGCTTGAAAAGGCTTTGAATACCAGTCAACTTTATATGGTTTATCAGCCTATTTTCAATTTGCATGCCCAGCGTATAAGCGGATTTGAAGCATTAATGCGTTGGAATAGTCCTCAGATGGGTATGATCTCTCCCGATGTTTTTATTACCTTACTGGAAGATAGCGGCAATATTATTTCCATTGAAGATATGGTTACTCACTCTCCGTGGGATGTTGCAACTTCCTGGCCTGACCCCATTGTATTATCCGTCAATATTTCCGCGCTTGAATTCTGCGATCCTCTGCTACCCCAACGCGTCAGACAAAATCTTGCCACTTCCGGGCTGCCGGTCCATCGATGCCAAATAGAGGTCACGGAAACGTCACCGCTGTGTGACAGCCAGATTGCGGCTAAAAATATGACGGAATTAAAGGCGATAGGGGTCAAGCTTGCACTTGATGATTTTGGAACCGGCCATGCTAATCTTAATTACCTGTTGAAATATCCTTTTGACACTTTAAAAATTGATAAGGAATTTGTCACCGGTATTGAGCCCGACACCCGATCAACGAAGATTGTTGAGGGTATTATTTCACTGGCGCATAATTTTGGCATTGAAGTTCTTGCCGAAGGGGTGGAAACCCAGTCCCAGCTGGAGCGGTTGATGCAGATTGGTTGTGACAAAATTCAAGGCTTTTTCATTTCTCCCCCGGTACTGGCAGAAGAGATCCCTTCACTCTTAGCACAATATAATCGTTAATCCCTCCTTTTCACGTTTCCCAACCCCTTGGTTGTTCCGCGTTGCTGTTAAGTCTGTAGGCCTGATAAGCGTAGCGCATCAGGCGGCTTTGAACGGCAAAAAAAAGCCCCCTGCAGAACAGGGGGCTGGTGAGTTTATGTCAGCTTAGAACGATTTCTTAAAGCCGATAGAGGCATTGACCGGCGCTTCTACCTGCGATTTACTGCCGCCGTTGCTGAATTGCGTACCCAGCTCACCGTAGACCTGCAGGTTTCTGTCGATGGACCATGACAGGCCGGCTGCAACTTCAGTGCTGGAGTACTGCTGTGAAGATTCCAGCGTGGTGGTGGCTACCGCATTGGTAAAGTGCGTTTTGTCTTTTGAACCCAGACCCTGCCAGACGTTTACCCTGCCATACGGCTGGAATTTGCCATGGTTGGTGTCATAGTCAGCGACCAGACGCACGCCCAGACGCGCGGTAAAGGAATCCGCAGTATCCATTTTCACTTTCGTTGGGGTCACACCATCCAGCGTGCTGTTATCAAAGTCGCTGTACTGGTAGATCAACTGAGCCTGAGGTTCCAGACTCCATGCGCTGGCACCTAAACGGAACGATTTACCTACCTCTGTCGACGCCGTCAGCGTGTTGCCTCTGACCGTATACGAGCCGTTGTTACCGGTCGCCTCCAGGCGGGATTTATGGTTACCGTACTGCAGGACGTTATCAACATACATACCGTCACCCGAGAACCAGGTAGCATAGCCGCCGACGTAAAATGCGTTGTCGTCGATGTTACCGCCTTTGCCATCGCTGCCTGTCTTCGTGCCTTTCACGTTGCTGTCGATATCAAGGATGCTGGTATACATCCCGGCTTTCCAGCTTTCGTTAGCATACATATCAACGCCGACCTGAATGCCCATGGTATGGGAGCTGGTTTGTGTACCGGCCGCGTCATCCAGTTTGGTTTTACCGGAGTAGCCAATCATTCTTGCCCACGCGCGATTGTCTTCATCAATGCCCGGTTTAACCTCGTCACCCATACGTTGGTGCATGTTACCCAACAGGCTAAGATCACCCTGACGTACGACGCTGGCGAGGCCAGAATACAGCATGGTTTCTGGACGGTATTCACTTCTCAGATACCAGTTTTCACCCTGGCCCTGAGCATTACCCGCATGCAGTTGGTACTCAAACGCACCTGCAGCCATACGATCGGCGGCAAGATGGAAGGCATCCCGCGACGTTTGTGCGGTGGTGGTTGCGCCATTGAGCGCTGTCACCACTTCGATACCATCCCCAATGGTCGGCGCGCCGAGACCAGAACCATCGACATCCAGCAGCGTGCTACCGCTGGCTTTACCGCCATCGATAATCAGACGGTCGGCAATGCCTGCGCCGCTACCATTCTGGATAGCCGCCATGTTGATAGTCCCTTTTTCGCCGGTGTAATCCCCTTTGACGGTTAAGGTTGTGCCAGTCTGCTGACCGATGAGCGAGACATCGCCACCGTTGCTCAGGCCCGCTACCGTTTGGTTGTAACCCTGAGTGTTCAACGTGGTGTCTGCGACCACATAGTGGTGCGATGCGCTACTCAGGGTGTTGGCATTACCCGCTTGCAACACGCCGTTGGCGATCAACGTCGCGCCGCTGTAGCTGTTTTCGCCTTGCAGCTCGGTAATGCCGCTACCGGTCTGATGCAACTGGCCTTTACCACTGATATTGCCGGTCAGCGCCAGGGTATCGCCACGATTGACGTTGAGTACGCCGTTATCAACGACATCCCCCTGAATGCTGCCGATATCACCGCCGTTACCCAGCTGTAAAACGCCTTGTTCGATGGTGGTGCCACCGGTGTAGGTGTTATCCAGCGTCAGGGTGAGGGAGCCTTTACCGGTTTTGGTCAGTTGACCGTTACCTTCGACTTCAGTCAGCAGAGAAACGTCATGTCCGTTGGTGTCGAATGTCCCGCCGCCGGATTCCAGCGTCACCTGACGGGCAGTATCAAACGCTTCGCCATACTTCAGCGTACCGCCATTAAAGGTAATTCCCGTATCTGCCGCACCCAGGTTGGTATCGCCCGCTACCTGCAGCGTCCCGGAGGTGATGGTCGTTCCGCCGCTGTAGGTGTTGTCGCCCGTGAGGATGAGGGTACCGAGATCGCCTTTATTCAGGCCGCCGGTACCGCGGATAACGCTGTCGATAGTCGCGGTGTAGTTGGCGCCGTCTACTGTGCCATCGCCAACGCGAATCAGGGTGTTGGCCGTATCGGTGGTAATGGCTTCGCCACCCACGCGATAACCATCGGTGGCGAACTGCGCGCCGCTGATGATGACGTCGCCTTTGCTGTTATCGACGGTCACGTTGCCTGCTTCACCCTGGAAGACGGCAAACGCGGCATCGGTAAACGGTGCGTTCAGCGCGCCTTCCGGCGTTGATTCATCGGTAGTCCAGTTGTCGTTACCCTGGCTGGATTGCCAGATACCGTCGCCGCCGTTGATGACGCCGTTGTTTTTCAGCTCGCCATTCTCACCGCCGGTGCCGTCCCAGAAGCGCAGCGTTAGTCCTGCGTGGTTGACCAGGTTGACCTGATTTTTCACCGATGTCTGCACGTACAGGCTGTCAGCCGCTTCCGGCGCGTTAGCAATATCCATCACATTGTTGGTCAATGTGCCGGTGTAGTTGATGACGCGATAGACGCCGACATCAAAGCTGCCGCCCGGTGAGGTTTCAATGTTGAGCTTACCGTCGAGCGTCAGATCGCCATTTACATCAATCAAGTCGTTGAAAGCACCGCCCGGGGTGTAAGCCTGACCAAACTGATAATCCAGCTGTGCGTTATCACTGAGCGTCAGCGAACCGGTAGTCAGTTTACCCACGCTGTTGATGGCCGCACCTGCGGTAATATGAGCGTCGTCCAGCACATCAACCGCGCCGCCAATAATTCCGTTTCCGCCAAGCGTTGCCCCGGATTTCACCGTCACCTGGCCGGTAGCCGCAGACTGATTACCGTTGACCAGCAGCACGCCTTCATTGACGTCCGTGGTGCCGGTGTAAGTATTGTCGCCGGTCAGCGTTAACGTACCGTCACCGATTTTCACCAGGCTACCGTCGTTGCCGCTGATAATGCCGCTGATGGTGTCATCAAGATGCAGATTACCCAGTGACAGCTCTTTATTGCCCAATTCGACATTACCTGCGCCGGACAACGAGCCGATCGATGTTGCGCTGTCGACTGCGCTGATATCGACCTTACCGCCCGCCAGGTTTTTAACGACGGTATTTTCTGCCATCGCCTGGTCAGCAAAGGTCATCAGTCCGCTGTTGTTCACGGTGGCATTACCGCCGCTGGCGTCTTCTTCCAGCGCCAGAGTACTGTCTTTTGACACGTTAACCGTCGCGTTGCCCGCGGTGGCGTTGTTGGTTAACACCGCTTTCGCCGTGCCCGTCAGGTTCAGCATTGCGCTCGCTGCGGTGACGTTATCTGCCAGCGTTAACAGGCTGTCGGCGATGTTCATGGTCAGGGATTTCAGGCTGGTATCTGTCCCGCTGACATTGAGCGTCGCGCCCTTATTGACATTCACGGTGCTGCTTTCGTTACTGCCAAAGGCTCCGGTTTTGCTGACGTTGACCGTCACATTGTTGGTGTTTCCGGTACCGGCAATTTCTGTGTCGCCTTTGTAGCTGTTTGCGCGGTCGAGCGACAAGGTGCTGCCCGCATCGCTAGAGCTGCTGGTGACTTTCAGTTTACCGTCGCCGGTAATCTCACCGGTTGGCGTGAAGTGGTGCGAATTGAGATCGAACACCGCTGCGTTCTCATTCGCTCCCAGCTCGATGGTGCGATTGCTGGTCAGGTCCGCGCCCAGTTGCAGCGTTGAACCGTTATTGATTGCCAGGTCAGTTCCGCTCTGGCCGAGATTGCTGTCGGAGGAGATCTGCAACGTGCCGCCATCAATGCGCGTGCCGCCGCGATACTCGTTATCGCCGCTGAGGATCAGACGGCCAAGGTCGGTTTTCACCAGCGTCAGCTTGTCAGCAGTACTGGCTTCGCGGATAACAGACTCAATGGTCGCGGTATAGTTTTGCCCCGCGCCACCGGCGCCAACGCGCAGCAGCAGTTCGCCTGTTCCCGGCGTCTGGCCTGCGTGGGTCGCGTTTTCAGTGGTGGCATACGCGTTAAGCGCATCGCCTTTAACGACATAGCCATCGGCATCAAACTGTGCCCCGGAGAAGTTAACTTCTCCCGCGGCGTTGTCCACGGTAACTTTACCGCCTTTGGTGGTGAAGACGGCGAAGGACTTCTGTGCCCAAGGGGCGTTACCTTCACCGGTTGCGGTGGTCCAGTTGTTATCACCCTGGCTGCCGATTGCCATCCATTTGCCATCGCCACCGTCAATTTTGCTGTCGCCTTCAATACCCGACGCGCCGTGGCTCTGATTGACGGTTGCGCCGTCCCAGAACTGCAGGATAACGCCGTTGGCGTTCACCAGGTTGACCTGTTTGTCGATGGAGGTCTGGACAAAAATATTGCTCTTATCCTGACTGTCCGGTATTGCGCCTAATTCCAGCGTCTGGTTATCCAGCGTGCCGCCGTAGTTATAGATACGGTACACGCCCGGTCCGAAGTTACCGCCCTGTGAAGTGGTGACATCCAGAGTCCCGTCCAGTTGCAGATCGCCCGCGACGTTAATCAGATCGTTTAGCGCGCCGCCTGGCGTATAGGCCTGACCCAGTTCGAAAGCGGAAGTCGTTTTGCTGCCAAGCTGCAGATTACCGTTAATGGATAACGTACCCGCACCACCGTCGCCTGCGCTGAGGGTCGTGGCATCGTTCATCAGCACGTTGCCGCCGATAGTGCCATTACCGCCAAGTGTGGACGTGCCGCTAACGGTGGTGGCACCGCGCGCCGCGCTTTGATCGCCATTCACCAGCAGTGTGCCGTTGGTAACGGTGGTGTCGCCGGTGTAGATGTTGTTACCGTTCAGACGGGTAATGCCGCCACCGATTTGCTGCAGCGCGCCAATACCGGAGATCACGCCGTTGAGCCAAACTTTATCAGCTCGATTAACGATGAGTACGCCGTCATCGAGAATATTCGACACGGCGCTGACTTCGCCTGTATTTCCGCCGTCACCCAACTGCAGCGTACCGGTTTGAGCGATAGTGGTAGAGCCGGTGTAGGTATTGTTAGCGGTGAAGATCGTGGTACCGCCCGCCGCACGTTCGAACTTCCCGTCACCGCTGATGATACCGCGATAAATTTGCGCCGCTGAAGCATCACCCTGGGTATCGAAGATAACCCGGCTGCCTGTGCCCTGGGTCGTAACATTGTAATCGCCAATGCTTGCGGCAGTACTGGTCGGCTCGACGTGGTCGCCGGTGCTCAGGGTTGCGCCATTGTTTACGGCAATGGTTTTGCTTGCCAGCGTCAGGTTTTCTACGACCCGGACATCTGCGTTTGAGCCGCTGATGGTCAGCGAATCCCAGCCGGTGCCGATGTTGGTGCCAGTGGTCAGGTTGTCGCTAGCCAGCGTACCAATCTTCGCACCTTTTGTATCGGTGAAGGTGAGGGCGTTGCCGCTACCTGCTTCAGTAGTGATGTGGCGTGTTTTATCCAGCGTCACATTGCCGATGTTGGCTTTATTGTTACCGCCAGTACCGGCGAAATTCACTTCACCCGCATAGGAGCCACTACGCCAGTTAAAGATGTCCGCACCTTCGCCGGTATTGATTACGCCGCTGGTTACACCGCCGCTGATATCAATGGTGTCATTGCCTTTGCCGGACTGAATGGCCACGGCCGTGTCGTTGATGGCCTGCAGGGTTCCCGTGTTGGTAATGGTTTTACTGCTGTCGCCGCTGGCGTCAATAACCGGTGAGGTGGTGCTGGCAGAGATAATCTTGCCGCTGTTGGTCAAGGCGCTGACGTTTTTCGCGATGATCGCCGAACCGCCTGCGTCGTTATGCACGTTAATGTCGGCATTGGTGGTGACATTACCGTTGGTATTAGCGCGGATACCGCTGCCTTCGCTGTTCAGCACCTCAATGGTGTAGCCTTTGCCGATGGTCAGATCGCCCGTCACCGAGCCGCCATTGCGTTGTTCAAAAGCGAAGCCGGTACCTTTCCCGTTAACGTTGAGGATATTGTTCAACCCATCGTTCATGTTCAGCGCCACGCTAGTCCGAATCCCCGGACCATCGTTGGCATTGATGGTCACGTCGTTGAGCGTGATATCGGTGTTGTTGGCATCGTTCTGAATACCTGCACCCGTACCCAATGCGCTGATGGAAACTCCTCTGGCGGTCAAAGAGCCTGCGCCCGCATCCCGACGAATACCGTCTGCTGAACCATTGGTCGTGATGGCATCGCCGGCATCACCGGTAATACTCAGGCTTGCACCATTGGTCAGCAGAACCCCTGCGGTTCCATCATCAACGGCTACCTGGCCTAGTCTTTTTATCTGGGCGCTGGCACCTGAAGCCAGTACGCCAATACCGTTGCTGACATGCAGGGCTCTGGAAGAGTTGTTAGTTAAGCTCCCGCCTTCTTGCACATCAACGCCGATGCTGTTTACGCTGGCCAGATCGATAATCGAGTTGGTGTTGAGGATTAGGTTACCCAGATTCCTCGCAACATAGGCGATAACCTTGTTGCCGCTAGCTTCAGAGGTAATGCTGGCATCAGAGGTGAGGGTAGTCTCCACCGGTTTACCCTGTTCAGAGCCGTTTAAATTATGCGCCTTGCCGTCAACAATCCCGGCAGTGGTTCCTACACCGGTCAAATTGATGATGGTTTTATCGCTAATATTACCGCTTGCACCGCCTTCAATCACAATGGCAGTTGCGCCCATCCCCCCAATGTTGAATGTCGCTTCACCGGTGACAACGTCAGTACCTTTCCCTGTACCCAGTACACCAACAGAGTTGTTACCGCTGAGTGATAGTTTAAGATCGGAGTAAGCTCCGCTCACGGGGTCCTTACTGTTACCGGCAAATTTGGCGCCCTCAGCAACACGGAAGATAGTGGTATTAACCTGACCATTATCATTCATCTCCGTCTTGCCAATGTTAGCGATCGCATTGGCGCCGTATAAAAAATAGCCTATCTGGTCGGTGCTGTTAAATATAGGGCTACTGTCGTTATTGATATTCGCCGTCGCACTGCCACGAACGTGCACCCCGATGTCCCCGGTGCCCTTCAGTGTAATACCGGAAGAGATATCCGCAATCGCCTGCTTTCCAGCTGAGCCTTCAACCCAAATAGCGTAGTTACGCTCGTTGGTACTACCTTCACCGTTAACTGTAATTTGACCGGCCTGGCTGGTGGTGACTTTGGCATCCGAGCTGTCTGCACGAACATGAATGCCAATATTACTTTTGCCGTTAACATTAATCTGGCCGTCATTACGAATAGTTTGACCAGCATTTGCGCCGCTGTTATGCACCGACATCCCGTAGTTTGACAGTCCGGATGTCGCACCATTAACTGAGATTTCGCCGGAGTTGATAACATTCCCGCTCGCACCAGCGACCAGTAAGCCGGCTGCGTTACGTACGCCGGTTCCGAGGGTAATTTTCCCTTCGTTAGTCACAGTCCCTGCGCCGCGCACATGGATACCTGCGCTGAGGTTAGCGCCGCCAGTCAATTCGACATCCTGTGCGGTGTTAGAACCATCACGACCGAGATAAATCGTGGCGTCAGTACTGTTAGTGAAATTGGCATTTTCAGCCACTTCAACGCCATAAGCGGTACCTTTCCCGAAGGAGGCACCGTTGGCGTTGCCGTCCACCACATTGATCGTTTTGTTGTTAACCCCAGTGGAGTCTCCTGACAACAGCATCCCAATGGCCAGCGTAATTGGCGTCGTTACCGTGGTATTGGTATCCCACGGGTTGGCCGCAGAGGCGGTACCATAGTTACCTGTTGTGACAGCCTGGTTTATGATGCCATCGTTGGTGACAGTACTGGCCCCTTTGCCCTGCATACCGATAGCGCCGTAGCTATTTACAGACTGTCGTCCATCTTTATCGATGAACAAACCGGAGTTGATGGTGCCGGTGTTGGTTGCCGTAGCATTTTCCGCCAGCATACCAATCGCCAGACTGTGGCCTGTGGAAGTACGCAGTGCGTTGAGGGAACCCTGGTTCGTAATGACAGCGCCATCTGCGCCTTTCATCACACCATTAATGCTGCCATCTACCGCCAGCACAGAATCTTTGGTCACAGTGCCGGTCGCGCCCGCGCCATGCGCGTAAACGGCGTGCAGCTCGGTATTACCGATCGTGGCATTATTGGTATGGCTTTTACCATCCTTCCAGACCTGGTATTGCCAATCAACCGAGCCGGTTACGGTATCGGATTGTAAAACGCTGCTAATCAGATCCGCATACCAGTCTTCAACGTCTTTGAGCGACATCGTGCCGCGATTGGCATCCAGCATCAGCTGTAGTTGACTGACCTTTTGCCCCTGCGAATTTAAAACCGTTGCATCACTTTCGCCCAGCAGCCAGTCGTTAAGATCGCCCAGTTCTTGAGTATTGGTGATATCAAACTCCTGAGTGCCGGTTTTCACTGCATCACCGTTGCTATCGTATCCGTAGGTATCGATAGTCAATACTTTGCCGAACTGGTCCATTGTCTGAGAACCGTTAAAGGTTTCGTTCGGGACGACGGGAGCGGCGCCAAAAGAGATGTAGTTATCGGAAATCCAGTTAACCTTGCTGCCTGTACCGCTGGCTTCAAGCAAGGCGCTATTTTTGGCAAGGAGTTTGATGGTGTTTTCTGCATCGCGGGCATTTTTCTGATCGTTACCAATGTTCAGATTGGCCGTCGAACCGTTGCTGGCCTGCGCAATGCCAAAGTTGTTGTAGATTTTAGAAAGGGTTGAGTCATAGGTATTTAACGTTATGCCATCTAACGGAGTTTCGGTCAGATAACGAACCAGTTCATCGGTGTTGTAGACCTGCATAGCCGCCGGGGTTTCTAATGCAGGATCGATGATGGGAATTTCTTTATCTTGCGTAGGTGTCGTTGTTGGCTGGTTGAAGTAATACTTTTTCAGATCTTCAACTTCGGTAATCGGGGTGCTAACGCCCCCAATGTTCGCTGTGAGCGTAATCTTCTTTTGATCTAGCAACTGCTCAATAGTCGCTGATTCGACCAGTCCGGTTTGGCCTTGTTCAATTTGCGGCAATGCGCCAGTGACGTTTAACACTGCACCGTTAGTGGTGTTCTGGTAGAGGAAGCCATCATTGTGGATGTTGTCCTTCGTGCCCGGTTGAATAACAATATTGTTATAATCAACGGAAATATCATGATCGCCAGTATTATCCGCCATAACAAGCGGAGAGGTGCTGAGTAATGCCGTTGCTGCTAATACCGCAACCGTTTTACGCGAGCTGCTTTTTTTCTTTCCTTTGGTTAATTCAGAAACGACCACCCAGATACCGAGCGCCGCGTTCCAAATAATGCTGTAAACTTTGTTCATATATAACCCTCGTCTACATTCCTGTTATGCATGTGTTAATACATTGAGTTGTTGGCTATGGTTGGCACGCGGATGTGCTACCCGGTAATAGATTTTTGGGAATAGGGTTTCCTTCCGTGCGATGCGGAATTAAAAAGCGAGTCGAAAGAAAACTTTTTTTAAATAATAACCGTGATAATTGTCCTTAAATAAGTCAGTTACGGCTGGCTATAGTGAGAAATGGTGTACTTGAGCCGGGTGTTATTTTTGCCGAGTTTTCTGGCAATATTGCTTTTGTACGCCCCGATGGTTTTTTCACTTTTTTGTGATGCCCCGGCGATTTGTGTCAGTGACCATCCTCGGGCAAGCATCATCATTACGTTGAATTCGTTTGCTGTGATCTTGTTGTGTAATGCTTTGATATTTTGTTGGTTATTGTTTTTTGTGATACGTGTAACGGCATGGTGTAGCCGATCAAGACTGGCATCTTGATCAAGAAACAGCATGTTCTTCCCACAAACGGTTTGAAAAAGAGTAAAAGTAGCTTCATCTGCCAAAACAATAATTTTGGTGACAGGTCGTAAAGCCATGTTGCGGATAATCCTGGCATATTTTAAAAAATCTGATTTGTCAGGATTAATGATGATGCAATCCGTTTCATAAGGAAGCATTTTGACAGCAGAGAGCGTCTGGGAGGAGTAATACGCGATATCAATATATAATGATGAGCCACGTAGGATTTCTCGCATGCCTAGCCAAGGGTAAATTGAGTCACCCAAAAAAATAGCCTTTGACATAACGATCTCCTTGAAATTTTGGTGCAAGCAGCCGCCTCTTTTTGTAGGTTAAAAAAGAGTTTCTTGCGACGCGTGAAATGTTAATTAAATCTCGTATTACGTTCTGTGCTGTGAACGTATCCTTATTAATTCCAGATTAAACAGATATTCTCTGTATTTATTAGAATCATTAACTATTCTTAAAGTAGATATTACACTTTGTTAAAATTTAAGATAAATCGTTTATTTCAGCTCTGCGTAAATGATTGATAGATTTCGCTTATGAATCGCATGAATAATGATTGAGTGGTTTCTATAAAGACAGGGTATTCCAATCTGTTTTGGAGGGGATTTATATGAAAAACATTATATTTCAGATGGATACCCGTTTTTCTTAATGGGCTTACTGGTTGGTAGGAGAATTCTTAATCAAGACCAGGACAAAGAGAAGGCGCGTCGAGGGGAAGAGAGAAATATCGCTAAATTTGCAGTTATCGACCTGAAACTCGAGTATTCAGGTTGATAATTCTTAGTGTTGTGAATTTTTTAGGGAATTATCCTATTTTTGGCTTTTTGTGCTTAATTTTAAAAACTCACTTGAAGAGGTTATTTTTTCTGATTGCTATTGCTGATAGGGCTTAGCCCGCCAACAGTTCCTGTTCAACCTGATGCACCTGCTGTTCCAGCGTATTGCGGATTTCCGTAAGCGCCCGTTGTTGATCGGAGAAGTAGGCTTCTTTATCAGTCACGGAGGTGGCAAGCCGCCAGGCGTTCTCGGCTTCCAGTTCGGTAATCTCTTTGAGCAGCGCGTTAATTTGTTCTCTGAGCTGCTGTATTTTGCTGCGTAAATGCTGCAAATCGTTCAATCGGTCACTCGCCATCATCGGTTCGAGGCCGCTTTGCAATTGAGTCAGTAGCGCCCGGACGGCAGCAAGATCGGCATTTTGGCGCGCCTGGTTTAGCTGTACCATCATCTGATGCGCTTTCTCTTTCAGATCATCGGCTACCACGTCCGGGTGGCAAAGACGGCTTGCCTGACGCCACAGGCGTTTTAACTCATTACGTTCATCAGAGGAAAGCCGCTGGTCACGGCTAAAACGATGCTGTGCATCCTGCTGCTGCTCCTGATATTCATCATATTCATGGCTGGCCTCTTCCTGTGCCTGACGGGTTGCGCTGTCGTCCTGGCGAGAAAAGTCGTTTTCCAGCTCACGAATCTCCGCCAGCAGGGCGGTAATCAGTTCAGTTTGCTGCTGAATGCGTTGGCGTGTTTCCACCGATTCGCGCGAATCTGAATTCTGGTTCATCCAGTGCTGCTTGAGCCTGGCCAGTTGATCAACAGCCTGGGAAATATAGTGCTGACAGGATTGATAGTCTTTTTCCCGGCGTTTTCGCTCCGCTTCCTGTTTGCGCTGGGCACTAGCGGCGAGCTGTTTACGCAGTTCGAGAATGCGGCTCATCAGCGGTCCAAGACGAAGGTGATACAGATCGTTGAAATCATCGAGGATTTGAATGCGCGTGTTACGCTTATCGATCAGGTCACGCAGCTGAGTTTCGAGTGCTTTGAGTTCCAGCTTACTGGCGGCAATGGCGGGATCCTGCCACGTAGAGACTGCCCGTTGAGATTGCAGCCAGGCCGAGATTTCACGCAGGGCATCACCAAAGCGTCGTTCTTCGATCGCCTGCACAATGGTGCCAGGTACGACTGACAAAGGCTCATTTTTAAGATGCGCCACCTGCTGGAAAATAATCTCCTCATCTTCCAGTTCAATAGCGCTTTTGACGATTTCCAGTCGTTTGATGATCTTATTCATGACAGTCGTTGCCTGGCCTGGCTAAAAAACGAGTGGCTGAAGTACAACAGGTTCACCCGTTTGAAAATGTTAGAAAAACAGTAAAGCGCATTCTGTGGCCTGCGATGCCTTTTCGTCCAGAATAATTCACTGTAATTATGAAAAACCGGAAGTCGCGCGCACCTGTCTGCATCTTCAAACCTCTGTTTCATGTTTTTTACTCTCGGGTAATTATTCTTGATTCAGTAAAGATAATGCGTATAGTTCTCATTCTCTTTTGTTATTAACTCCCTGTATTACTTCTGGTAAGGATCCCGACAATGAAAAAAACAACATCCGCGCTGGCATTGCTGATTGCTGCGGCGTTAAGCGGTTGTGCGGCGCATACCACACCAGCCAGCAACGCCAGCGTTACGGAAAAAACAGCGCAACCTGCCGTCAGTGATATGCAACAACGCGCGCTGGCGGATGGGTTATATGAAATGGCGCTTAGCCCGGTAGGGGATGCGTTGTACGTTGCCAGCGCCGAAGGATTTAAAGATGTGCAGGGCGGCGTGGTTTACAAGCTGGATCCAAAAACGCTTAAAACGCTCGGCTTGAGTCATACCGATATGAAAAACTTTGGTATGGCTATCTCGCCGGACGGTAAAACAGTGTATGTCACCAACTCACTGGATGGTGGCCTGAGCGCGCTGAATACCGCTGACGGCAAAGTGAAAAATCGCGTACTGTTCCCGGAACGTAACCCAGAAGGTTTCCCGTATGGTGCGCGCCAGGTGCTGCTGCATAACGGTTTGCTCTATATTGGTGCCGTGGCGGATCCAGCGGTGATTTGGGTGGTTGACGCTGAAACCCTGAAGCTAAAAACCCGCATTAAAAATACGGGTAAATGGATGACCGGACTGCATTATTCAGAAGTGACGCAGCGAATTTATGCAGCTAACGGCGGCGGTGAAATTCTTGTTATCAACCCGCGTAATCAGCGCGTAGAAAAACGCTGGCAACCGCTGGGAGAACAACCTGCGCTGTTGCTGAATATGGCGGAGGACGCACAAACGGGTCGCCTGTTTGTCACCGACAACTCGAAAGCGAAGACTACCCTGGTGCTGGATATCCATACCGGTAAGCTACTGAAAAAATTGGATGTGGGTGATTCGCTAGCGGTGAAATTTAACGCAAAACGCAACGAAATCTATATTACCCAGCGTGATTCAGGGAAATTGCTCAGCCTGAATGCGACCGATTACAGCGTGAAGAAAAGCTGGGATTTACCACCAAACCCTAACAGCTTGCTGCTCTCGGCGGATGGGCAAACCCTGTTTGTCACCGTGAAACAGAAATTTAATAAAGACCACTCTACATCTGCGCCAGATAACGTGGTACGTATTGACCTGAATAAACAATAACAGCTCGCCTTCTTTCTATTGTTTTTCTCCCGAGCCTCGGTGCGTTGGGCAAGGAAGCCCGGCGTATCCAATCGATTGCGCCTTGCGACAACCAGGTTGAAATGTTAAAAGAAGCCCCTTCAATAAAAACCACACAGGGGAAGGGCGTGAAAAACGCGTCAACTGCATCTGACACCAGCGTGTCTGATGCCGCGTCGACGAACGAGCCGACGCTTCAACGAGGGTTGCAAAACCGCCATATTCAGTTAATTGCGCTGGGCGGCGCAATTGGTACCGGCCTGTTTTTGGGCATTGGCCCGGCTATTCAGATGGCGGGACCTGCGGTGTTACTGGGTTACGGCGTTGCCGGGATCATCGCTTTTTTGATTATGCGTCAACTGGGCGAAATGGTGGTCGAAGAACCCGTTTCCGGATCGTTTGCCCATTTTGCCTATAAATACTGGGGACCGTTCGCGGGTTTTCTGTCCGGCTGGAACTACTGGGTGATGTTTGTGCTGGTCGGCATGGCAGAACTGACAGCGGCAGGGATCTACATGCAGTACTGGTTGCCCGATGTTCCAACCTGGATTTGGGCCGCGGCATTCTTCGTGATCATCAACGCCGTCAATCTGGTCAACGTACGTCTGTATGGCGAAACGGAATTCTGGTTTGCGCTGATTAAAGTACTGGCCATTATCGGCATGATTGGTTTTGGCGTGTGGATGCTGTTTTCCGGTAACGGCGGGGAACATGCAAGCATCGATAACTTGTGGCGTTACAACGGCTTTTTTGCTACCGGCTGGAACGGATTAATTCTGTCGCTGGCAGTGATTATGTTCTCCTTTGGTGGGCTGGAGCTTATCGGGATTACTGCCGCGGAAGCGCAGGATCCGCAGAAAAGCATTCCAAAGGCGGTAAACCAGGTGGTGTACCGTATTCTGCTGTTTTATATCGGTTCTCTGGTGGTGCTGTTGGCGCTGTACCCGTGGGTGGAAGTGAAATCCAACAGCAGCCCGTTCGTAATGATTTTCCATAATCTCGACAGCAACGTAGTGGCTTCTGCACTGAACTTTGTCATCCTGGTGGCTTCACTGTCGGTGTATAACAGTGGCGTCTACTCTAACAGCCGCATGCTGTTTGGTCTTTCGGTTCAGGGTAACGCGCCGAAGTTCTTAACCCGCGTCAGCCGTCGCGGCGTACCGGTGAACTCACTGATCCTTTCCGGTGCTATTACGTCGCTGGTGGTACTCATCAACTATGTGCTGCCGCAAAAGGCCTTTAGCTTGCTGATGGCGCTGGTGGTGGTGACGCTGCTGCTGAACTGGATTATGATCTGCCTGGCACATCTGCGATTCCGGGCGGCGATGCGTCGTAAGGGACGTGACACGCAGTTTAAAGCGCTGCTGTATCCGGCAGGGAACTACCTGTGTATTGCTTTCCTTGGCATGATTCTGGTGCTGATGTGTACGATGGATGAGATGCGCCTGTCAGCTATCCTGCTACCGGTGTGGATCCTGTTCCTGTTTGTTGCCTTCAAACTGCTGCGTCGTAAGTCCCGCTAAGTTTCTACCGATCTTGTTATTACCGATCCCATCGTCAGGATGGGATCGGATCCTCACTCAACGTTTATCGTGACCGTTCTCGCAATTTTGCTGCTGTTGACAGGATCTTTGTTTTGTAATCGATTACTTTTCTATTGAATCTATTTTGTAATCGATTACTTTTTAAGGATGGGGCAAAAAATGGTGTCAACAACCGAAAGTAGTGGAAAACAGAGCGTACAGTACCGGCTGCTGGTACCCCGGCTGTCGCTAATGATGTTCTTACAGTTCTTTATCTGGGGAAGTTGGTCCGTCACGCTGGGGCTGGTGATGAGCCAGCACAACATGTCGCTGTTGATTGGCGATGCGTTTTCAGCCGGGCCCATTGCCTCTATTCTGTCGCCATTCGTCTTAGGGATGCTGGTAGACCGCTTTTTTGCCTCGCAAAAGGTGATGGCGGTGATGCACCTTGCTGGCGCGGCAATCCTGTGGTTTGTTCCGCAGGCATTGGTGGCGCAAAACGGTGCACTGTTGATTGGTCTGCTGTTTGGCTACACGTTGTGCTACATGCCAACGCTGGCGCTTACCAACAATATTGCTTTTCATAGCTTGTCGGATAAAGACAAAACTTTCCCGGTGGTGCGGGTGTTTGGCACCATTGGCTGGATTGTCGCGGGGATCTTTATCGGTGTAACCGGGATTTCGGACACCACCGGCATCTTTACGCTGGCGGCGATTATCTCTGTGGTTCTGGCGCTCTACAGCCTGACGCTGCCCAACACGCCAGCACCGGCGAAAGGACTGCCGGTAAAAGTTCGCGATCTGTTTTGTGCGGATGCTTTTGCTTTACTCAAGGTCCGTCACTTTTTTGTCTTCTCGCTCTGCGCGACGCTTATCTCTGTACCGTTGGGAACCTATTACGCGTATACCGCGTCGTTTCTTGCTGATGCGGGCGTCGGCGACGTCAGTACGGCGATGTCGTTTGGTCAGATGTCTGAAATATTCTTCATGCTGGTGATCCCGTTCCTGTTCAGACGTTTGGGCGTGAAATACATGCTGTTAATCGGGATGTGCGCCTGGTTCGTGCGTTATGCCTTCTTTGCCCTCGGCATCAGCGAAGAGGGCCGATTCCTGCTGTATCTCGGCATTCTGCTGCACGGCGTGTGCTACGACTTCTTCTTCGTAGTCGGCTTTATTTACACCGATCGTATCGCCGGGGAAAAAGTAAAAGGTCAGGCGCAAAGCATGATCGTCATGTTTACCTATGGGATCGGTATGCTGCTGGGCTCGCAAATTTCAGGCGCACTTTACAACCGGCTGGTGGCGGGGCAAACCGTGCCTCAGGCGTGGACCACATTTTGGTGGATCCCGGCAGTCGCTGCCGCAGTGATTGCCCTGATTTTCCTTTTCTCTTTCAAGTATGACGACAAAGAGCAGGCGTAATTTTCAGGAGGGGTTATGAAAACCATCAAGGGGCCAGGCATTTTTCTGGCGCAATTTATTGGGGATCGCCCGCCATTTAACACCCTGGAAGGCGTGGCAAAATGGGCGGCGGAGCTGGGCTATAAGGCATTACAAATCCCGTGTAATCACAAGTCGCTGTTTGATGTCGAACAAGCTGCTGTAAGTCAGGCCTATTGTGATGATATTCGCGGGATGCTGGCCGGATATGGGTTAGTGATTAGCGAATTATCTACCCATCTTGAAGGTCAACTGGTTGCCGTCCATCCGGCTTACGATGACGCTTTTGACGGATTTGCTCCGCCGTCTGTACGCGCTAATCCGCAGGCCAGACAGGCGTGGGCCATCGAAACCCTACACCAGGCCGCTGCGGCTTCGCAAAGACTGGGGCTGACGGCACATGCCACGTTTTCAGGTTCGCTCGCCTGGCCTTTCTTTTATCCGTGGCCACCGCATAATCGTCAGCGCTTTGAAGAGGCTTTTCTGGAGCTGGCGCGCCGCTGGAGACCGATACTCGATCGCTTTGATCACCATGGGGTGGATGTTTGCTTTGAGATCCATCCCGGCGAAGATCTGCACGATGGCATGACGTTCGAGCGTTTTCTTGCGCTGGTTGATAATCATCCTCGCTGCAACATTCTCTATGACCCGAGCCATCTGTTATTGCAGCAGATGGATTATCTTGGGTTTATCGATGTCTATCACTCGCGTATTAAAGCGTTCCACGTCAAGGACGCTGAGTACCATGCCAGTAGCCGCAGCGGTGTCTATGGCGGTTATCAGCCGTGGCTCGATCGCGCCGGGCGCTTCCGTTCTTTGGGGGACGGGCAGGTCGATTTCAAAACGATCTTCAGCAAGCTCACACAATATGATTTCCCTGGCTGGGCGGTGCTGGAATGGGAGTGTTGCCTGAAAGACGCGCAAACCGGGGCGCGTGAGGGGAGTGATTTTATACGGCGCCATATTATTCCGGTTTCTGCACGTGCATTTGATGATTTCGCCGCTGGCGATGAGGTACGCAAATGATACAGGTTGGCATTATTGGCAGCGGATTTATTGGGCCTGCACATATTGAGGCGTTGCGTCGACTCGGCGGTGTGAACGTGGTGGCGCTCTGTGATAGCTCACTGGCGGTTGCCCAGGAACGCGCAGATGCTCTTCATATTCCTCATGCCTACGGCAGCGTTGAAGCGCTGCTGGCGCATCCCGGACTGCAGGTAGTGCATAACTGTACACCGAATCATCTGCATGCCGACATCAATCGGCAGATTTTACGCGCGGGTCTGCACGTGTTTTCAGAAAAGCCGCTGTGTATGACGCCGGATGAGGCTCGTGAACTGGAAACGCTGGCACAGCAGGCTGGAGTGGTGCACGGCGTGAGCTTTGTCTATCGCCAGTTTGCAATGGTGCAGCAGGCGGCCAGTATGGTCAGAAGCGGCAGCGTGGGCAGTCTGTTTGCCGTACAGGGGAGCTATCTGCAGGACTGGATGCTGCTGGAGACTGACTACAACTGGCGGGTCGATGCCGCACAGGGCGGCGATTCACGGGCGGTAGCGGATATCGGTTCGCACTGGTGTGATACGGTGCAATTCGTGACTGGAAAACGTATTGTCGAGGTGATGGCCGATTTGGCTATCGTCTGGCCGGTACGTAAAGCCAGCATTGCCAGTAACGCCACGTTTGGCCAGCAAACGGCTGATGTGCAATTTGAGGATAAAGCGGTTACGACAGAAGATCGTGGATCGGTGCTGGTACGTTTTGATGATGGCAGCAAAGGCTGCTTTAGCGTTTCGCAGGTGAGTGCCGGGCGCAAGAATCACCTGAGCTTTGAAATTAACGGTAGCCACTGTTCACTGCACTGGGATCAGGAAACGCCGCAACAGCTTTGGGTCGGGCACCGTCAGCAGGCGAACCAGATCCTGACGGACGACCCTGGATTGATGAATGCTGATGTAGCTGCCAGTGCGCACTTTCCGGGGGGGCATATTGAAGGCTGGCCGGATGCGTTCAAGAATATGATGCAGCAGTTTTATCAGGCTGTGTTGGCAGGCAAAATGCCCGCAACGGCGGAGCGTCGATTTGCGTCTTTTTCTGATGGTGCGGATGTGATGTATATTATTGATGCAATTATAAAAAGCCATCAGCAGCAGCGTTGGATATCAGTACAGCGCTAAACACACATCCGGTTCGCCAGTCGGTGATTTTATGGTAGCCTCAACGCAAAGCGTAAACCGCAGGATGTGTCGTCGTTATGTCTATTCAAAAAATCGCCCAGCTTGCCGGTGTGTCGGTGGCGACGGTATCGCGTGTGCTGAATCACAGTGATACCGTCAAAGCCAAAAATCGTGAGCGCGTGCTACAGGCTATTAAAGAAAGCAATTATCAGCCCAACCTGCTGGCGCGTCAGCTGCGTACGGCACGTAGTTCGATGATTCTGGTGATGGTTTCCAACATCGCCAATCCTTTTTGTGCAGAGGTTGTTAAAGGCATTGAAGAGGAGGCGGAGAAGAATGGCTATCGCATTTTACTGTGTAATTCCGGCTCAGATACAGCCCGCTCAAAATCGGCGTTGAAGCTCCTGTCGGGGAAAATCGTCGATGGCATTATCACCATGGATGCATTCTCCAAATTACCGGAACTGACTACGCTGATTGGCGATGCGCCCTGGGTTCAGTGCGCGGAATATGCTGACAAAGGCGCGGTTTCCTGCGTGGGGATTAACGATGTTGACGCCGCACAGTCGGTAATATCTCACCTGGTGGATAAGGGCTACCGACGAATTGCCTTAATCAATCATGACCTGAGTTATAAATATGCTCGTTTGCGCGAACGCGGCTATAAAGCGGCGCTGCATGCGCTGTCGCTTGAATATCAGGCTGTGGAATATGCCAGTGAATTAAGTTCCAGTGCAGGAATTGCGGCGATGAAAACACTACTTGCCGCAGAGGTGAAACCCGACGCGGTGTTTGCCGTATCGGATACGCTAGCCGCTGGTGCGATGCGCGCTATTTTCGATGCCGGATTACAGATCCCGCAGGATATCGCCGTTGTTGGTTTCGACGGTACGGAACTGGCAGAAATGGTTTCTCCACAGCTTTCGACCATTGAGCAGCCCTCACGGGATATAGGCCGCAAAGCGGTAGGATTATTGCTGAATAAAATAGAAAATCCTGACGCGCAGACGGAAAGGGTGATGATGGACTGGCGCTATATTTCACGCGCCAGTACCTGAGCTTTATCGCTGAAACGCGCCAGATAGCGCACGAATATCGTTTCCGGTAGGCGACTGATGAATGCGCAATCCAAACTCTTCGACTACGGCAAATATATGGTCGAAGATATCAGCCTGAATACTTTCATATTCAAGCCAGACCACCGTATTGGTAAAGGCATAAATTTCGATCGGTAAACCATGATCGTCCGGCGCAAGCTGGCGCACCATTAACGTCATATCTTTGCGAATACGCGGATGATGACGCAAATACTCGTTCAGATAAGCGCGGAAGGTACCAATATTGGTCATCCGGCGGTGATTCAACACCGATTCAGGCGCATCTAACTGCTGATTCCACTCGTCAATTTCCTGGTGACGTGTTGTTAAATACGGTTTCAGCAGGTGGGCTTTATGCAGACGCTGGCGCTCATCCTCATCAAGAAAATGGATGCTGGTGGCATCGATGCTGATGCTGCGTTTTATTCTCCGCCCACCGGAAGCTGACATTCCACTCCAGTTTTTAAAAGAGTCTGATACCAGGGACCAGGTGGGGATAGTGGTGATGGTGTTATCCCAGTTGCGCACTTTGACGGTGGTTAAGCCAATATCAATGACCGCGCCATCGGCACCGTATTTCGGCATTTCCAGCCAGTCACCCAACTTCAACATATCGTTGGCTGAAAGTTGTATTCCGGCAACCAGTCCGAGGATTGGATCTTTAAACACCAGCATTAACACGGCGGCCATGGCGCCCAGACCGCTTATCAGTATTGCCGGTGACTGACCAATCAGCAGGGAAATCATCAATATTCCGACGAGGATTGCGCTGATTAGCTTGATGCCCTGAAATATACCTTTTAGCGGCAATTGCGACGCAGCAGGGAGTTTTTGCGACAGATTGAGAATAACGTCCAGCAGGGAAAACAGTGACAGCAGGGCGTACATCATGATCCACAGCTGTGCGCAGTTCACTAATATTTCTGCGGCTTCGCTGCCTTTCTGTAGCCAGAGTGCGGCCTGTATATTGACAATGATACCCTGCAGGGTGAATGCCAGCCGGTGAAATAACTTGTTCTGCGTGATGATTTGTAGCCACAGGCGGGAGCTGGCGTTGGCGCGCTTTTCAAATGCGCGTAATACCACCCAGTGCAAAATAACGTGAACAATAATGGCGGTGATAAAAATAATGCCAAAAATCATCACCAGCGAGGTGGTGTGATTTATTTCAATGCCGAGTTCTTCTACCTGAGATATCAATTCCTGCATAATGTCTCCTTAATAAACAGCGGTCTATGATGACCGCTGTGCGGAGCTTATGCAAATGCGGAGGATTAGACTTCCGTCAGCGTCGTTTCCAGCGGCAGACGAGATTTCGGCAGCGCGGCGTTGAAATCTTCTACGCTGTGATGACCCACAGGAACCACCACTACGCTGGTGAAACCTTTTTCTTTCAGGCCAAATTCTGCATCCATGACTGCTGAATCAAAGCCTTCGATCGGCACCGCATCCAGGCCCATCGCCGCAACGCCCAGCAGGAAGTTACCGACGTTCAGGTACACCTGTTTTGCCATCCAGTGGTTGTCATCTTTCAGTTCTTTGCGATGCATGTCGGCAAAGAAGGTGCGGCCTTTGTGGTTTGCAGCTTTCGCTTCAGGCGTGGCGAAACGACCATCGCTTTCTTCTTGATCCACCACGCGTTCCAGCCACGCATCGTCCATCGCCGTTTTGGCGCAGAACACCACGACGTGGGAAGCATCCAGCATTTTACGTTCGTTGAATACAAAGCCGCCGGCTGCGGATTTAGCTACACGCGCCTTACCTTCGTCAGTGCTGGCGACAATAAAGTGCCATGGCTGAGAGTTGGTGCTGGACGGGCTAAACTGCAGCAGCGTTTTTAATTTTTCGGCCTGCTCAGCGGTCAGTTTTTTATTCGGATCAAATGCCTTAGTGGAGTAACGTTTTAAGGCGACAGAAACAATATCCATAACTACTCCTGGTGATTTTCCATACCCTGCGGGTGCGTTTTGTTTCAGCAGGGTACAGGGTTAGCAGGAAAAAGATAAGACAGGAAAATGCAAAAACACTTATCGGGGTTAGCGATAAATCAACCTGGACGCAGGCGTTTTTGATCCCGTTTCGGCAAGCCGTCGACGACGCGGTGCCAGGAATCATTCACCAGCTCTGCCAGTAATGACTCGGTAATATCGTCACCAGGATAGACCGAGATCCAGTGCTTTTTATTCATGTGATAGCCGGGCTTAATGCTGGGGTAGATCTGCTGGTTTAACAGTGATTTTTGCGGATCGGATTTCAGGTTAATAAGCGGCCGTCCGCGAAGCTCCGTGACCAGCATAAAAATTTTACCGCCAACCTTGAAGACATCGTATTCCGGGCCGAAAGGCCAGCAGTGTTCGGTAAAAGGTAGTTCGAGCGCAAGGCGTTTCGCACAGGCAGGAAGGGTCTGGCCGTCCATTATTGTTCCTCGCGGGTCAGGGCGCGCCACATGGCTTCAAACCCCATCGAAATATATTCATTTGCGCGGGCAGCGTCGCGGGCGGCGAACTCCATGGTGGTTTCTGCCAGAGAAAGGAATAGCCCGTCGCCAAAGGCGCGATATTCATCAGACATAAACTCGGGTCGTACGGAACGATGACAAAGATCGCGCAGTTCCGGGAACATATCGTCAGCCTGTTGTTCGGTTTCCTTGCTTATTTTCTCGCTGACGGCCAACTGACGAATCGTGCGATGCCCGCAGGTGTGGTTCAGGCCCCAGCTAATGTAGCTGTTCCAGATGTAGTGAGTCATGGTTTTGGCATCGGTCACTGAACGATCCAGGTTTGCCATCATCGACTGACAAAGGTCTTGCTTCAAAAAGAGGTAAAGCTCGTTGATCAAATCATCTTTGGTCGCGAAATAGCGAAACAACGTTCCCTCCGCAACCCCTGCATTACGGGCTATCACGGCGGTCGAAGCCGCAACACCTGATTGTGCAAATGCTGTGGTTGCAGCTTCCAGTAATGCCAGTTTTTTGTCTTCACTCTTCGGACGAGCCACTACACTTTACCCTTAAGTCTGTAAAAAACATGATTGAATCACGGCGTTTGCTGCGCCGCAACGGCGAATGTCAAAGATTGAAAATCATCTTGACGGAGAACTTTCGATTTCTATAATGAGTGCTTACTCACTCATAATCAAGAGTCAGTCGCGCAAACCAGCGGAAAGGGGGCGCGTTTAAGGTCAGGATATGAAGCGTCTCACAGTTTGTGTGGTTGTTATTATGCTTATTGCTGCAGCTGCAAGTTTACCGTTTGTACTCAATGCCGGGTTTGGTCAGGCGCCGCAAGGGGCACAACTGAGTCAGGTTGAACAGTCACCGCACTATCGTGATGGACAGTTTCATAACCAGGTGCCGACACCGGGCTATACCGGCAACAAAGGCATGCTGGCGGCCTGGTGGGAGTTTCTGGTCGCTAAGCGTGAAAATGCACGACCAGCACAACCGTTACCTATGGTCGCGACCGATCTCGCCGGGCTTTCGCCGCAGCAGGATACCCTGGTCTGGCTGGGCCATTCTTCGTGGTATTTACAGCTGGCGGGTCAACGTATCCTGATTGATCCGGTTTTCAGCAATTATGCCGCACCGTTCTCGTTCCTGAACAAGGCCTTTGCCGGTGATTATCCGTGGACCGCACAGACGATGCCGGAGATAGACCTGCTCATCATCTCGCACGATCACTATGACCATCTGGATCTCGCCACTATCAAGGCGCTAATGCCGAAAATTAAGCGGGTGATTACGCCGCTTGGCGTCGGGTCGCATCTGCGTTACTGGGGGATGCGCAGCGAGATAATCGAAGAACGGGACTGGAATCAGTCCGTCAGAGTGACGGATTCGCTGATCGTTCATGTGCTGCCCGCCCGTCATTTCTCGGGGCGCGGTATCAAACGCAACCAAACGCTATGGGCGAGCTCCATGTTCGAAACGCCGGAGCAGAACGTTTATTACAGCGGCGATTCCGGCTATGGACCGCATTTTAAAGCCATCGGCGAGCAGTTTGGCTCTGTCGATTTGGCGATTATGGAGAACGGTCAGTATGACCAGGACTGGAAGTTTATTCACATGATGCCGGAAGAGACGGCGCAGGCTGCGGCAGATCTGCATGCGAAAGCCGTGTTGCCAGGGCATGCCGGCCGTTTCGTTCTGGCGAAACATACCTGGGATGATCCTTACAAACGACTGGCGCTTGCCAGCCGTCATCAGGATTACCGACTGCTGACGCCAATGCTGGGTGAACCGGTAATACTGTCCGAACCGGACCAACCGTTTACGGCCTGGTGGCAACAGGTGACTCAATGAATACAGGGGAGAGCATGATGACGATTTCTGCTCAGGTAATTGATACGATTGTTGAATGGATTGATGATAATTTGAATCAACCATTGCGCATTGATGATATTGCACGCCATGCGGGATATTCCAAATGGCACCTGCAGCGTCTTTTTATGCAGTACAAAGGCGAAAGTCTTGGGCGTTACATCCGCGAGCGCAAGCTGCTGTTGGCGGCGCGCGATCTACGCGATACCGACCAGAAAGTGTACGACATCTGTTTGAAATACGGATTCGATTCGCAGCAGACCTTTACGCGTATTTTCACCCGTACGTTCAGCCAGCCGCCGGGAGCTTATCGCAAAGAAAATCATAGCCGAACGCATTAACAGCAGAGGGTTCTCGCGGGCCTAATCCGCCAGCGAGAACCAGCGCCGCCAGATGAAGCGCAGCACCAAATATTCAATCACGCCCAGCAGTAAAAACCACAGGCAAAACAGCAAAGTATAAAACTGATTGAGATCCATCAGATGAAAAATGGCGACGAGTTTTTGCGCCAGCACCAGGCCAAGCGAGGGGGCGGGTAGCAGCAGGCAAGACAAAAAAGCCAGTAGCAGGATCCCTGCGACAGTCATCAGTGATTCAAGCGGGTGTTTCATGGCATTGTTAAACTTGAGTTAAAAAACCATTGTCCGGGATCTCAGCGGGCAACGCAAATCCCACGCTTACAACCCCGCCCAAATCTCACAATGCTTTTTCACCAGACCACTCAACGATCCCCCTTCCGCCACGAAATCACGCATATTCTGTGCTTCGTCATGACCATGTTTAACCTGTAGGCGTAAGGCTTCAATCGCGCTGATTGCGCCTACTTTATCTGCAGAGGTAGCGATATTCTCCAGGAGTCGCAATGTGTCTTCTGACAGGCGGCAGCCGTCGCCGGTATTGACGTCGGTGACGATTCCCGCCATACCAAAGCGACAGGCCTGAAAACGATTGAATTTATACAACAGGTAATCACGCTCCTGGTGCATGAATGGACGTTTGGTGAGTAACCAGTGGGCGGTAGCCTGAATAAGTCCTGCCATATTGACCGCATGATCAAGGGTCAGCGGCGTATCCATGACCCGAACCTCTACCGTGCCAAAGTGCGGGCTGGGGCGGATATCCCAGTGTAAATCTTTAATGCTATCAATCATGCTGGTGTAAGCCAGTCGACGGAATAACCCCTCGAATTCCTGCCAGTTATTCACCCATGGCATCGGGCCATTATCGGGAAATCCGGAGAAAATATTCAGGCGCGCGCAAGCAAACCGCGTGTCGGAGGTCTGCATATAAGGTGAAGCGGCAGAGAGCGCAATAAAATGGGGAACAAATCGCGACAGGCCGTGTAGCAGGTAAATGGCATCATCGCCGTTTGCGCAGCCGATATGCACATGCTGGCCGAATACCGTCGCTTGCTGGATAAGATAGCCAAAATTTTCCAGGTTGCGCCGATAGCGTTCGTCATCGCAGACTTCCTGACGTTGCCATTTTTGAAATGGATGTGTGCCACCGCCACAAATGGCGAGGTGATGCTCTGCAGCAACTCGCATAATTATCTGCTGCATAGCGGACAATTCAGCATCAGCCTGGTCGATATTTCGGCAAACTCCGGTCGCCATCTCCAGCATACTTTCGGTGATATCGTGCTTCACTTCTCCGGCGGTGAGCTGCGGTTTTACGGCGTCAATCAGCCGGGAAGAATCCTGACTCAGGTCGTAACCTGGCGGATTGACCACCTGCATTTCCAGTTCAATGCCTAACGTAAAAGGGTCGGAAACATGAAAATCAGGTAGTGGCATAAGGCTCTCTTCTGCGTTGATTTTTAATCAGTATAGAAGGACTGCTGATTTTCTGTTCGTCGTCAAAATCACCCTTGCGACGCTTTGAAGGTGTAATGGCCAGTGTTATAACTATTTTTTTACTTCGCTACTGGGGTTGAATCGTGCCGGAAATAAATCTTTATGGGCAGACCGTCGGCGATGTCGTGCCGGACTGGAATGGCGCTGCCGTACTGCCACGGGAAACGCTGATAGGGCAATATTGTCGACTGGTTCCCCTGGATGCCGACAGCCATGCCGCCGATCTGTTTGATGCCTACGCGCAGGCGCCGGACGATCGCGACTGGACCTGGCTTGCAAGTTCTCGCCCCACAAGCGTCGAGGCCACAGCTTGCTGGGTGCAGGGGAAAGTTACTGATGCATCTCTGGTTCCCTATGCCGTCATTGAACAGCGTTCAGGACGAGCTGTCGGACTGGTGTGCTTTATGGCGATTGAACGAGAGCACGGTTCGGTCGAAATTGGTCATGTGACCTGGTCACCGCGTATGAAAAATACGGTTCTTGGCACCGAAAGCATCTGGCTGCTGTTACGCCAGGCATTTGCGTTGGGCTATCGTCGCGTGGAGTGGAAATGCGATTCTCTGAACACCGCTTCTCGACGGGCAGCGGAACGCCTTGGGTTTATCTTCGAAGGTCGCTTTCGCCAGAAGATTGTGCGCAAGGGGCGTAATCGCGACAGCGACTGGTTATCAATGATTGATAGCGAATGGCCCCAGTGTGACGCCGTGTTACAGCGCTGGTTGGCCGCAGAGAACTTTGATGAAAACGGACGGCAACGCCAGTCGATGGCAGAGTGCTTTTCCTGTGAGACTGCCAACGTTGAGACTGTGCAGACGCAACAGCAAGGTTATCAACAGCGCTGGCAACAGGAACACGGCTCGCTGACGCAAACACCGCCTGCGCTTCTGGCTGATTTACTCGCAGCACAACCTCGCTATCCCAACCTTTGCTACGACACGCTCTGCTCAAGAGCAGGGTTAGCAGCACTGACAAAAGCAAATGTGTCCACCTCAGAACCGATGGCGGCAATTATCAATACGGAAGTGGATACCGGAGAGCGTCGCATCCCGGTACGGATTTATCTCCCGGCACTGACCGGAGAGCCGAAGGTGGTGGTGTTTATCCATGGCGGTGGGCATCTGAGCGGTTCGGTGGAAGTGTATGACCCGGTTGCCCGTCATCTGGCGATGGCGACAGGAAATATCGTTGTGTCGGTTGATTATCGACTTGCGCCAGAAAACCCGTATCCGGCTGGTCTTTCTGATGCAAAAGCAGTAATAGAAAACGTCTGGTCGCTGCTCGACAGTCAGCATATTCCTTACACTCGCCAACTCACGCTTATCGGCGACAGCGGTGGCGGCGCATTTAGCACGACGCTGGCGGCCTACTTTTCCCGCGAGCAGCCAGGATTTATTCATCGCCTGGTGCTGATTTATCCGAGCCTGGACTACACGCTGAACTGGCCATCGGTGCAGGAGAACGGTACCGGAAAGCTACTGGATGAAAGCAAAATACGCTGGTATTTTCAGCAATATTTCCGCAATGAAGAAGATCGTAAACAGACGTCTCCGCTTTACCTGCCGTTGAGCCAGGATTTTCCACCCACTCTGGTAGTCAGTGGTGGGTTGGATCCGTTGCGGGATGAAGATTTTGCTTTTGTCGCCAGACTGCAAGCTGAGGGGATACCCGTACAGCATGTTCACTTTCCTGGGATGACGCATGCTTATCTGATGCTGGAGGATAAAGTCCCGCAGGAAGCAAAAGCCACCTATCTGGCGATTGGTGACTTTGTTAAAAAGTAACGTCGCACAGAGTAATGACATGGTAATCGCGTTGAAACCAATGCACGTTAATTTCCTGATTGGCGAGGTTAGGCGAAAATGATGGCATGATTTGCAATGTTAATTGCTGATTCGTGAGTGCGGTAATTTTTGCGCTGGTGAAACCTGGTAACCCGGATGCCTGAGTGGAAAACGCCTTATACAGGCTCTCCTTGGCGCTGAATGCCAGAGTTAAGGCGAGTGGAAAGGGCAATTCAGAATGATGCAAAATCGGTCGTTCGTGGTTATCGATAATACCGTCAGCCAGCTCAACTGCGGTTTGTTGCGTAAAAATAGCTTCTATATCCAGCCCAACGGGATGCGTCGATACTACCGCCAGCGCAGTTGATGCACTGTGGCTGATGCTGCCAAACAACTTTTGTGGCCACAGCGGTTGTCGCTGCCCGCCGATGCCAGGTACAGTTTTGATACCGTATTCACGTAATGCATGTACTGCGGCAATACGCCCTGCTAAGTGCTCAGCTTTGCGCTTACGTCCACAGGATTGAAGTTGAGAGTGGTGGGGGAGCCAGAGCAGGTCGCGCTCATGGAAGCTGTCGGGATCGAACTCGACCATGTGCAGCGTGTGGTCTGCGAAAGTGAGCGGTGTGTGCGTGGTGTGCATGATAGTTATAATTTCCCTCTCCCCGTCGCGAGGAGAGGGAACAACGCTATCAGAAGTGGGTGTTAACGCTCATATACCACGTACGACCCGGTTCGTTATAGGTGTACGCGCCAGCGCCCGCCATATAGTCGCCAGTTTTGATATCGCTGGTGGTTTGGGCATTACCTTCACGCCACAGACGTTTGTCGAAGACGTTATCCACGCCGCCGGTCAGGCTGACGTTTTTCGTCACATCCCAGGTCGCGCTCAGGCCGACGATGCTGTACGGGCTGACTTCACTCGCCGAACTACCGGTTACTGGTTTACCCTGGTAATCGTATTTCTTCGGCTGCTGTTTGCCGTACCAGGTGAAGGTGGACTGCAGCGACAAATCTTCGCGTGCCTGCCAGCTCAGCGTTGAGTTCAGGGTATATTCAGGAATAATCGACAGGCGCTCGCCGGTCTCTTTATTCTTACTTTGCAGCATGTAGGTAATGTTGTTGGTCCAGTTAACGGTTTCGCTAACCGGCACGTTCAACGTCCCTTCCAGGCCTTCCACCACAGCTTTAGGTACGTTTTCCCACTGATAGATATCGGTGTAGGTTGTTGTTTCTTTACCCGTAGTCGGGTTTTTCTGGGTAATTGACGTTCTGCTTAGCGGTACAGTCCCCGCTTCGATCTTGTTACGGTAATCGTTGCGGAACCAGGTTACGCCAGCCAGCCAACCGTCACGTTTGAACTCCAGACCAATCTCTTTGTTGATACTGGTTTCGGCCTTCAGGTCATCGTTGCCCATCATGTAGCAACCAATGCCCGTCGCAGATCCGGTGGCATAGCAGCCCTGGCCTTTGCTGTACAGAATATAGTTCGGGTTAGTCTGGTACAGGCTAGGTGCTTTATAGGCCCGTGCGATACCCATTTTCAGCGTAAAGTCGTCGCCCAGACCTTGGGACAGGTTCAGGGACGGGCTCCAGTTGTCGCCAACGACGCTGTGGTGGTCGAAGCGCAGACCCGGCGTCAACATGGTGCTGTCGGTCAGCTCCATGTTATTTTCAGCAAACAGGGAGAAAATTTCAGCCTGTGAATATGGGCTACGATCGGTGCTGCTGGCACCAGGTATGTTCCCGCCCATAAAGGTCTGGGTATTGGAACTCATGTCTTTCATTCGCTGCTGGTTCCATTCGGTACCGAGCGTCAGGTTCTGGTTAACTAACAGGTCGAATGGAATGCTAATTTCGCTGTGCAGGGTGACATCCGCCAGGTCAGTGTCGGTAAATTGATTACTGTTAAATAACCCTTCAAGGCCACCTGCCAGACCTTCACCCAAACGGGAGTTACGGGTGTGTTCGTATTGCGCCCAGTTGCTGGTGGTAATGCCGTTGTCCCAGCCGCCGTTCCACGTCAGCGCATAGTTCTGGCGGTACATACGGTTGGTTTCTTTACCGTAGTATTTTTTTACCAGCCCGTTAGTTTTGTTATCGTTGTTGGTGTTTTGAGTGTCACCCGCATACAGGTTGCCCTGACGGCTGTAGCCAGCTTCAAACTCCAGCGATTGCATTGGGGCAAAATCCCAACGCAGCAGGCCGTTGATATCTTTGTTTTTTACCCCTTCACGACCCGCAGGCATCGTATCGGCATATGACCCTGTACGTGCTGACTGGTGACCGTCGTTAATGTCCCAGGCATCGGCCTGGGTTTTGTCGAGGTTACCGTTCAGGCGGAAGCTGAAATCTCCGCCCAGCGGTCCATTCAGACTAAAGTTGGTTCGCTTGGTTGAACCTTCCTCTTTGTGTTCCGGGGCGTTGAAATAGGTATTCCAGGAACCATGCCACTCATCGCCGCCTTTCTTGGTGATGATGTTCACCACACCGCCAGCTGCACCATTGCCATAGCGTGCTGCGGCAGGACCGCGCAGCACTTCAATACGTTCAATCATTTCCGGAGCAACCCAGGCGGTATCGCCGCGGGTATCACGCTCGCCGCGCCAGCCCTGACGCACGGAGTTACGGCTGGTAACCGGTTTACCGTCGATCAAAATCAGGGTGTTTTCTGGCCCCATGCCGCGAATATCGATCTGGCGGTTGTTGCCACGCTGTCCGCTGGTTGAGTTACCGGTCAGGTTAACGCCTGGCATGGTACGGATGATTTCCGACACATCGCGAGCGGGAGGGTTCTTACGAATTTCATCAGCGGTAATGGTTGAAACGCCCGGCGCCTGCAGGTTCTGCTGGGCGGCGGTAACGACGATGGTGTCTTCATGGGAGACAGCGACGCTATCGGTTTGATCTTCTGCCATTGCTGGCAGGGCTACCCCGTAAATCCCTAAATTGACCAATAAGGCCAGTGAATGAATCTTGTTGTTCATTGTATGTCCTGCTGTTCTTTTAGCCACGAGTACCAATGTGCCGTGGTGCGGCATTTGGCCTGATGTCGCCCGCATCTGCGTAAACTATCCATTCCAGAAAAAGTACGCAGCGCCAGGTCGGTTAATAAGTGGTGAAAAACTGTACGCGCTTCCCACAGCGCGACAATACGCTATTGCAAATGCAAATAGTTATCAATAATATTATCAATATATTTCACGATAGATCATAAAATTTCACAATAAACATGGGGTTATGGCTGTGACGACGTTAAAGATGGGAAGCGAGGCGTGGTGGCAGTCGAAAAAAGGCCCGGAGTGGGAGCGTGAAGATAACGGAAATTATCGGGTAACCTTCTGGTGGCGTGACCCGCAGGGAACGGAAAATGAGTCAGCCATTCATCGCGTTTGGGTTTATATCACCGGCGTCACCGACCACCATCAAAATGCCACCCCTCAGTCGATGCGACGCATTGATGGAACAAATGTTTGGTGCTGGAGTGTTTCCCTCAGCGCCAACTGGCGTGGCAGTTACTGTTTTATCCCAACAGAGCGCAACGATATCTTTTCCTCGCTTGTGGCAGGCGAAGCGCCTGACCGAAACGTGCTGCGTGAAGGCTGGCGGCAATTGCTGCCACAGGCCATTGCTGATCCCCTTAATCCGCAGAGCTGGCGGGGCGGTCGTGGCCACGCGGTGTCTGCGCTGGAAATGCCGGAGGCACCCGTACAGCCCGGATGGGATCAACCTGAACCCCCCAAATCCCCCGCAGTGTGCCTGCAATGGCATAGCGCCAGGCTCGGCAATTCGCGTCGCGTATGGGTGTTTACCACCGGTGATGCTCAACCCGAAACGCGTCCGTTGGCTATCCTGCTGGACGGACAGTTTTGGGCACAGAGTATGCCGGTCTGGCCTGCGTTGACTTCACTCACGCATCGCGGACACCTTCCTTCTGCCGTTTATCTCCTGATTGATGCCATTGATACGGCTCACCGCAGCCATGAGCTACCGTGTAATGCGGATTTTTGGTTGGCGGTGCAGGAGGAGTTATTACCACTGGTGAAGACAACGACCGCGTTTAGTGACGATCCGCAGCGCACCGTGGTGGCTGGGCAAAGTTTTGGCGGGTTGTCATCGCTGTATGCTGGACTGAACTGGCCCGCGCGCTTTGGCTGTGTGCTTAGCCAGTCGGGCTCTTACTGGTGGCCGCATCGTGGTGGTCATCAGGACGGGGCGATCGTCGAGCAACTGAAGACCGGGACCGTCAGTGCTCAGGGGCTGCGTATTGTCCTGGAAGCGGGGATCCGCGAGCCCATTATTTATCGCGCTAATCAGGCGCTATATGCCCAGTTACCTTCTGCACCACAGTCTATTTTCTGGCGTCAGGTTGATGGCGGACACGATGCGCTTTGCTGGCGCGGCGGTCTGATGCAAGGGCTAATGACGCTCTGGCAACCGCTTACCGACACGATTTAACCGGACGATGTTCCACGACAGGAGTTGAGTATGGAATTCAGTAACCCCTTCGATAATCCGCAGGGCCAGTTTTACATTCTGCAAAATCCCCAACGTCAGTTTAGCCTTTGGCCGCAGCAGTGCTCGCTTCCTGCTGGCTGGCAAATTGCTTGCGAACCTCAATCCCAGGAAGCCTGCCAACAATGGCTGGAAGCAAACTGGACCACGCTGACGCCCGCGAACTACATCGATGTGCAGGAGGCTCCATGACTCAGCGTTTACCGTTAGTGGCGGCTCAGCCGGGGATCTGGATGGCGGAAAAACTCTCCGCATTGCCCTCGGCGTGGAGCGTGGCGCACTACGTAGAATTAACTGGCGAACTGGACGCGTCGTTGCTGTCAAAAGCGATTGTGGCGGGCCTGGAGCAGGCCGATACCCTGCGGATGCGGTTTAGCGAAGATAACGGTGAGATCTGGCAATGGGTGGATTCTGCGCTCGCCTTTGCGCAACCTGAAATTATCGACCTGCGCGCAAAATCAAATCCACATGAGGCGGCGCGTGCGTTGATGCAGGCAGACCTGCAGCAGGACATACGTGCTGATGGCAATAAACCGCTGGTTTTTCACCTGCTTATACAGGTGGGAGAAAAGCGTTGGTATTGGTATCAGCGCTACCATCATTTGCTGGTCGATGGGTTCAGTTTTCCGGCCATTACCCGCCAGATAGCCGCAATTTATCGCGCATGGCTACACGGCGAGCCTACGCCAGACTCGCCTTTTACGCCGTTCGCCGAGGTGGTGGAAGAGTATCAACAGTACCGTCAAAGCGATGCCTGGCAACGAGACGGCGCTTTCTGGAGCGAGCAGCGAAAGCAACTCCCGCCTCCTGCTTCGCTGTCGAACAATCCGTTGCCGGGACGATCGGCCAGCGCGGATATTATTCGTATGAAGTTAACCGCGCCTGAAGGGGCGTTTCGTCGGCTTGCGGCACGTATGCCTGATGTTCAGCGTGCGGATCTGGCCCTCGCGCTGGTGGCATTGTGGCTGGGACGTTTATGCAGCCGAATGGATTATGCCGCCGGGTTTATCTTTATGCGGCGCATGGGGTCGGCGGCGTTGACCTCCACTGGACCGGTTTTAAACGTACTGCCATTTGGTGTGAGGCTGGATGCGGCAGAAAGCTTGCCTGCGCTTGCACAACGACTGGCCGGACAGTTGAAGAAAATGCGTCGGCATCAACGTTATGATGCCGAACAAATCGTTCGCGACAGCGGGCGTGCAGCCGGTGCCGAGCCGCTGTTTGGCCCGGTGCTGAACGTGAAAATATTCGACTATCAGCTGAATATTCCCGGCGTTCAGGCGCAAACCCACACGTTGGCGACAGGGCCGGTGAACGATCTTGAACTGGCGTTATTCCCGGATGAAAACGGTGGGCTGAGTATTGAAATTCTGGCCAATAAACAGCGCTACGATGCAGAAACGCTAGCGCAGCATGCCTCGCGTTTAATCGGGCTTATCGAGCAGTTTGCCGACAATCCGGCGCTATGCTGCGGCGACGCCGGGATGCTGTTGCCAACAGAACATGAGCGGCTGGCGAAGATTAATGACACCACCGTCGAGATCCCGTCCACTACGCTGAGCGCGCTGGTGGCACAGCAGGCCGATAAAACGCCGGATGCCCCGGCGTTGGCCGATGCCCGCTATCAGTTTAGCTATCGCGAAATGCGCCAGCAGGTCGTGGCGCTGGCGAGCCTTTTGCGTGCACGCGGCGTCAAGCCTGGCGACAGCGTCGCCGTGGCATTACCGCGTTCCGTGTTCCTGACGCTGGCGCTGCACGGTATCGTTGAAGCCGGTGCAGCCTGGCTGCCGTTGGATACCGGATACCCGGACGATCGCCTGCGGATGATGCTCGAAGACGCGAAGCCAAAATTGTTGATCGCGACCAATGAGCAACTGGCGCGCTTTAGCGATATTCCTGGGCTGGAAAGTCTGTGCTATGACTCGCCCCTGCCAGCAGAAGATGCTGCTCCGCTGGCGCTATCTCAGCCCAATCATACTGCCTATATCATTTTTACTTCCGGTTCTACCGGTAGACCAAAAGGGGTGATGGTTGGGCAAACCGCCATCGTTAACCGTCTGCTGTGGATGCAAAATCACTATTCGCTGACCGCGGATGATGTGGTGGCGCAGAAAACACCGTGCAGTTTTGACGTCTCGGTATGGGAGTTTTTCTGGCCGTTTATTGCCGGGGCAAAGCTGGTAATGGCAGAGCCTGAGGCGCACCGCGATCCGCTGGCGATGCAGCAGTTCTTTGCCCAATATGGGGTGACGACCACGCACTTTGTTCCCTCTATGTTGGCCGCTTTTGTCGCTTCACTGACGCCGGAAACCGCGCGGGAGAGTTGTGCCTCGCTGAAACGGGTATTTTGCAGCGGCGAAGCCTTGCCTGCAGATTTATGCCGTGAGTGGGAACAGTTAACTCATGCGCCACTGCACAATTTGTACGGACCAACGGAAGCGGCGGTTGATGTGAGCTGGTATCCGGCCTGGGGGGAAGACCTTGCTGCTGTAACCGGCAACAGCGTGCCGATTGGCTATCCGGTATGGAATACCGGTTTACGTATCCTGGATGCCATGATGCGCCCGGTGCCTTTCGGCGTGGCTGGTGACTTATATCTGACGGGGATCCAACTGGCGCAAGGTTATCTGGGCCGTCCGGATCTGACTGCAAGCCGCTTTATCGCCGATCCGTTTAACGCTGGCGAACGCATGTACCGTACCGGGGATGTGGCGCGCTGGCTGGAAAATGGCGCGGTGGAATACCTCGGGCGCAGCGATGACCAGCTTAAAATTCGCGGACAACGCATTGAGCTCGGCGAGATTGACCGGGTGATGCAGCAGTTGCCTGATGTCGAGCATGCCGTTGCCCACGCCTGCGTATTCAACCAGGCGGCGGCGACAGGCGGCGATGCGCGTCAACTGGTGGGGTATCTGGTGTCACAATCGGGTTTACCGCTGGATACGTCAGCGTTGCGGGAAAAGCTGCGTGAAAAACTGCCTGCGCATATGGTGCCGACGGTATTGTTGCAACTGGCGGAGCTGCCGCTTAGCGCGAACGGTAAACTGGATCGTAAAGCGCTGCCGATGCCTCAGTTGACGTCGCGTGTTTCCGGGCGCGCACCGCGAGCAGGGACTGAAACCACCATCGCGCAGTCTTTTGCGGCTTTGCTGAATTGCGAGGTGAATGACGTGGCGGCAGACTTCTTTGCGCTTGGCGGACATTCGTTGCTGGCGATGAAGCTGGCGGCACAGTTGAGCCGGGTTTTTGAGCGTCAGGTGACGCCGGGGCAGATTATGGTGGCCTCTACCGTTGAACAACTGAGTGCTCTGTTGGAGAGCACTGATGATGAGCAGTCGCAGCTTCTGGGATTTGAGGCACTGCTGCCGCTGCGTGAAAGTCACGGCCCAACGCTGTTCTGTTTCCATCCGGCGTCGGGTTTTGCCTGGCAGTTTAGCGTGCTGTCACGATATCTCAGCCCGCAGTGGTCGATTATTGGCATTCAGTCGCCACGACCGGATGGCCCTATGCAGGCGGCGGAAAATCTTGATGCGGTATGCGAACATCACCTGGCAACGTTGCTCAGTCAACAGCCTCACGGACCTTACTATTTATTAGGTTATTCGCTGGGTGGGACGCTGGCACAGGGGATCGCCGCGCGCTTACATGCCAGAGGAGAGACGGTTGCATTCCTCGGACTGTTGGATACCTGGCCGCCAGAAACGCAAAACTGGCAAGAAAAAGAGGCCAATGGATTGGATCCAGCGGTACTGGCGGAGATCGAGCGTGAACGCGAAGCGTTTCTGGCGGCGCAGCAGGGGAATGCGTCAGAGGCTTTATTTAACGCAATCGAAGGCAACTACGCCGATGCGGTTCGCCTGCTTACCACGGCGCACAGCGTGCCGTTTGCAGGTCATGCCACGCTGTTCGTCGCTGAGCGTACGTTAGTACCGGGTGTCAGCCCTGAGCGCAGCTGGTTACCGTGGATATCCAGTCTGGATGTTTACCGCCACGACTGCGCGCATGTTGATATTATTTCCCCCACCGCGTTTGAGGCGATAGGGCCTGTAATAAATACACTGATTAATAAATCTGTGTAACAAGACGAATATTGCTATCGCGGTGATCGAACAATTCCATAGTGTAAATAATATGTTATGGAATTGTTCTTTTTTGTGCGGTGCAAGGTGATGAAAGGGGTGAATAAATTCCGAATATAATATTTGGTAGGCCTCCATGTGCAAACAGTGTTTCGGATAATTCTGACAAGCTGGTAGACTTCTCTCACGGAAATGTTTTTCTTTTGGGAAAGTATTCAGGCTACGCAACATGTCATCATTAAATATAAAGCAAGATAACGTTTCGGAATTTACTGGGTATCCTCAGCCAACGGCAAACGCAAATGAAATCGATTTAGTGAATCTAATCGAAATCTTATGGCGTGCAAGAACCAAAATTATGGCGACCGTTTTCGCCTTTGCCTGTGTGGGTATTCTGGTCTCTTTCCTGCTTCCGCAAAAATGGACCAGTCAGGCCATCGTGACGCCGGCAGAAGCGGTTCAATGGCAGGGACTTGAGAATACACTGACCAAATTGCGCGTGCTGGATATGGATATTAGCGTTAGCCGTGGTGATGTGTTTAACCTGTTTATCAAAAAATTCCAGTCGCCTTCATTGTTAGAAGAATATCTGCGCTCTTCGCCTTACGTAATGGATCAATTGAAAGGTGCTGATATCGACGAAATGGAGTTGCATCAGGCAATTGCCAGACTCAGTGAGAAAATGAAAGCGGTTGACGCCAACCGCGATAAGAAGAACGAAACTTCGCTGTATACCGCATGGACGCTGAGTTTTACCGCGCCTCAGGCCGAAGAAGCCCAGTCAGTGCTGAAGGGATATATCCAGTATATTTCTGCCCTTGTGGTGAAAGAAACGCTGGAAGATATTCGTAATAAGCTGTTCATCAAAACCAGCTATGAGAAAGAAAGACTGGAGATGGATCGCGTCAGGCTTAAGAATCAGTTGGAAGCAAAAATCCAGCGACTGAACTACTCGCTGGAGATCGCCAATGCCGCCGGGATTAAAAAACCGGTCTACAGTAATGGCCAGGCCGTGAAGGATGACCCCGATTTCTCTATTTCACTGGGTGCTGACGGCATCGAACGTAAATTAGAAATAGAAAAATCAGTGACCGATGTAGCTGAAATTAACGGTGACTTGCGTAATCGCCAATATCACGTTGAGCAGCTGTTAGCGATGAATGTGAGCGACGTAAAATTCACACCGTTTAAATATCAACTTTCACCTTCGCTGCCGGTGAAAAAAGACGGTCCGGCTAAATCGATGATCGTTATTCTGGCCGCATTACTGGGGGGGATGGTGGCGTGTGGTGGTGTTCTGTTGAACCATGCCATGATGTCGCGTAAGCAAAAAATGACGTTTATTGATCAGCAACTGGTGTGATGAATTGTCGTATGGCGGCAAGCTGGCCGCCATACTGTAACGCGTGTTATTTGTTGCGTCCAAGCGGCACCACTAACGGCGTTCCGGCAACCGGATCGTCGATAATCATACAGCGCAGTCCATAGATTTTTTCAATAAGCTGCGCGGTGACGATCTCCTTCGGTGCACCCTCGGCAATAATTTTTCCGTCACGCAGCGCGATCAGGTGTGTTGCATAGCGACAGGCCTGATTCAGGTCGTGCAAAACGGCGGCCAGCGTGTAACCTTTTTCCCGGTTTAGCTCACTCAGCAGTTCCAGCAGATCGATCTGATGACTGATATCCAGCCAGGTGGTGGGTTCATCGAGCAGCATAATTGACGTTTCCTGCGCCAGCACCATCGCAATCCATGCACGCTGACGTTGTCCGCCGGAAAGGGTATCCACACTTTGTGATGCCAGGTGGGTGATACCCGTCGCCTGCATGGCGTTTGAGACCGCAATTTCATCCTCTTGCCGCCAGCGGGTAAACAGCGGCTGGTGTGGGTAGCGTCCGCGGGCAACCAGCTCCTGTACCGTAATATCCCCCGGCGTGGTGGCGTTTTGCGCCAGCAAACCTATTCTGCGGGCGACTTCTTTGCTGGCATAGTGCTGAATATGCTCGCCATCGAGCCAGACCTTGCCGTGCGCGGGCGTCATCAGACGACTCAGCGTGCGCAGTAGCGTTGATTTCCCGCAGCCGTTTGGCCCGATAATCGCGGTGAAATGGCCGTCGGGAATCGATACATTGAGGTTTTCCGCCACGGTAAACTTGCCATAACCCAGCGTTAACTGGTCGCCACGCAAACGGGCTACTGATTCGATCATTTTTTGCGGGACTCCTGAATTAACAAGACGATAAGATAAATACCGCCGAGGCTTACGGTGACAACGCCCACCGGAAGCTGATAAGGCATAAACAGCTGTTGGGCGCATAAATCCGCCATCAGCAACAGCAACGCGCCGCACAGCGACGACAGGGTTAATCCCCAGCGCGATGTACCGCTTATACGTCGCGCGATATGCGGCGCGACAAGAGCAATAAACGAGATAGGACCGGCCAGCGCGGTGGCGGCAGCGGTCAGTACCACCGCAACCAGCATCATCATCAGACGTGAGCGCTCAACGCTGACGCCAAGCGCACAGGCGCTGTCATCACCCATTTCCAGTAAGCGCATCCGGCGTACCAGCAGCGCGGCGCACACCAGCATGATGATAATCAGCGGGGCAGAAGGCCAGGTTTTGGCCCAGGTCAGGCCATTGAGCGATCCGGCGTTCCACAGCCCAGCCGTCAGCGCGGTTTCTAATGATGCTTTCAGCAGTAGCCAGGTGTTGAACGCCACCAGCATGGCGCGAATGCCGATACCAATAATAATCAGCCGGAAGGTGTCGATCCCATTGCGCCAGGCGAGCGCCCAGACCACCAGAGAGGTCAGAATCCCACCCAGCATGGCCGCCAGCGCGATAGCGGTGAGATGCTGTCCGAACAGCACCATTGCCACCAGCACACCGCTCCAGGCTCCGGTATTGAAACCCATCACATCCGGGCTGCCCAGCGGGTTGCGCATCAGCGACTGAAATATTGCGCCGCTCACGCCGAGAGCCGCGCCAATCAATAGCGCCATGAGCACGCGTGGCAAGCGCCATTCGGTCACCACCAGCGTAATACTGCGCGGCGCATCGCCAAGCAGGGCGGCAATAATTTGCTGGGTTTCCAGCGTAACAACGCCGCTACGCAGGCTCCACAAACCAATGACGAGACAACCTGCAACCAGCAGCAGGCTGCTGATTATCAGGCGGCGGGAGAGGTGCATCATGCGCCACCCCCGCGCGATTTACGGCGTACCAGAAAGATAAGCACCGGTGCACCGATAAACGCACTGACTACCGACACGCGCAGCTCGCCGGGGACAATCAGGCGACCGATTATATCGGCAATCAGTAACAGAGTAGGCGTTGCCAGTAGGGTTACGGGCAGTGACCAGCGGTGATCCGCCCCCACCAGCCAGCGCGCCATGTGCGGCATCATCAGGCCGATAAAGGCGATAGGACCGACAATCGCGGTCGCGCTGCCGCACAGCACGGTAATAACCAGCAGGCCAATAAACTGCGTGCGAGCGACTTTACTGCCAAGCGCGGTAGCGGTGTCGCTGCCGAGGCTCAGACTATTCAGAGCGCGACTGAGGAACAGTGCGACAGCCGCGGCAATCAGTACCGGTACCAGCACAACTTTCAGCGTTTGCAGGCTGCGGATATCCAGTGAGCCGGCTTGCCAGAAACGCAGCTGATCGTAAACGTCCGGGTTGAGCAGGGCGATGCCGGTGGATAATCCTTCCAGCACCGCGCCCAGCGCGACGCCCGCCAGGGTCAGACGTACCGGGCTTAACTGCCCGCCGCCCTGACTACCGGTAAAAGCTACGATCAGCGATGCAGCCAGCGCACCGCAAAAGGCCATCAGCAGCTGTTCTTGCGCAGAGGAAAAGCCGAACAGCGCGGCCCCCAGCACAATAGCGAAGCTGGCGCCGGAGTTGACACCCAGAATGCCGGGATCGGCGAGAGGGTTACGCGTGAGCGTTTGCATAAGTGCGCCAGCCAGGCCCAGCGCGCCACCGGCGAGCAGCCCCGCCAGCGTGCGCGGCAGGCGCGCGTCCAGCACGATGGTGCAATCAGCACTTTGACAACTGCCGGTGAGCGCATCCAGCACCACGGAGGCAGGTAGCGACTTGGCGCCAATAACCAGACTTAATACCGTGGTGAGAACAAGTAATAACAATAGTCCGGGCACGGCGAAGGCACGTGTCGCGGAAACAGAGCATGACATATCAACTTCCCTGATAATGATAGTAATTATCGTTATCGATCTTATTTGAATATGTTAGCATGTGCAGCCATCGAATGGATATTGAAAAAGTACCTGGTAAGGCTCTGTAATGAATCGACAATCCTGGCTGCTCAATCTCAGCCTGTTAAAGACCCACCCAGCATTTCGCGCTGTCTTCCTCGCCCGTTTTATTTCCATTGTCTCTCTGGGGCTACTCGGCGTGGCGGTTCCGGTACAGATCCAGATGATGACCCAGTCGACCTGGCAGGTGGGTTTGTCGGTGACGTTGACCGGTAGCGCAATGTTTATTGGCCTGATGGTGGGCGGAGTGTTGGCCGACCGCTATGAGCGTAAAAAAGTGATCCTGCTGGCGCGTGGAACCTGTGGTATTGGCTTTATTGGCCTGTGTCTGAATGCGCTGCTGCCCGAACCGTCGTTGCTGGCGATTTATCTGCTTGGCTTATGGGATGGTTTCTTTGCCTCTCTGGGCGTGACCGCATTGCTGGCTGCGACGCCAGCGCTGGTTGGGCGCGAGAATTTGATGCAGGCAGGGGCGATTACCATGCTGACGGTGCGTCTGGGATCGGTAATTTCACCGATGCTTGGCGGGGTGCTGCTCGCGACTGGCGGCGTGGCCTGGAACTACGGACTGGCGGCGGCGGGAACCTTCATTACCTTACTACCGCTGCTGAGCCTTCCTGCGTTGCCGCCTCCGCCGCAGCCGCGCGAGCATCCGCTGAAATCGCTGCTGGCAGCATTTCGCTTTCTGCTTGCCAGCCCGCTGATTGGCGGCATTGCGCTGCTCGGTGGTCTGTTAACCATGGCGAGCGCCGTGCGTGTGCTGTATCCGGCATTGGCGATTAACTGGCACATGTCGAGTGCGCAAATTGGCCTGCTGTATGCGGCTATTCCGCTGGGGGCAGCCGTGGGCGCATTGACCAGCGGACAACTGGCGCACAGCGTTCGCCCGGGACTGATTATGCTGGCATCGACCGTGGCTTCATTTCTGGCTATCGGCCTGTTTGGCTTGATGCCCGTCTGGCAGCTTGGTGTGGTTTGTCTGGCGCTGTTTGGCTGGTTGAGCGCGGTCAGCTCTTTGTTGCAGTACACCCTGTTACAGACGCAGACGCCGGAAGCGATGCTCGGGCGAATTAACGGTTTGTGGACGGCGCAAAACGTCACCGGCGATGCGATTGGCGCGGCGTTGTTAGGTGGTCTGGGCGCGATGATGACGCCGGTTGCTTCGGCAAGCGTGAGTGGATTTGGGCTGGTGATTGTCGGTCTGTTACTGCTGCTGCTGTTGGGAGAAGTGCGCCGATTCCGGCAGGTCCCCGTGAATGTCTGATCGCGTTGTGCTCTACGGTTGTAGGCCGGATAAGGCGTTAGCCGCATCCGGCGCTGAACATTAAAACAGAGCCGACAGACGTTGCAGCAGCAGCGTGGCGCTGTAGTAGTCGAGACGGAAGGTTTCCGTACCCAGGGCGTAAACGCGTTTATTCTGCACGGCTGGCAGATGCGCCAGAAGCGGATTGGCGTAAATAGCGTCGGCATCTTTGCTGTCGCCAGCAAACAGGAACAGCGCTTCGCCGTTCAGGCCTGCTGCCAGGTTCTCACCGCCAAGCTGGATGATATCGTGGCGTTTGCCCTGACTCTGGCTGGTGTGCAAGTTGGCAGGCAGCGTTGCCAGCGTGAACCCTAACTGCTCCATCAGCTTGCCTTGCGCTGACTCAGGCGTCCACAGGTTGGCGCTGTACGCCGCGGCGGTATATACCAGCGCGCTGACCGGCTGTGGTGGCAGGGTAATATGTTGCTTAACCGCCTGAAGTTGCTTATCAAACTCGGCAATTCGCGCAGCTGCCTGTTGCTCCTGACCGGTAATTTCACCTAACTGGGTCAGCAGCGACTGCCAGCTTTTATCGTCGTAATTAATGATGAGCGTTGGCGCAATGGTGGACAGCTGATCGTATAGCGCGAGGGCAGAATCTCCCCCAGTGGCGCTTACCAGAATCAGATCCGGCATTTGAGCTGCGACGGCTTCGGCGCTCGGTTCGCCGATATACAGGCGGCTCACTTTGCGTTCTTTTGCTACTTCGCTCCACTGACGTAAAAAGCCCTGCGCATCGCCGATGCGATTGTTCGGCGTAGTGGCACCGCTGGCAATGACCGGGGCATCAATCGCCAGCAGCGAGCCGGTGAGGGTCACGCTGGTGGAGACAATTCGCTGCGGCTTATGCTCAAGCGTATGCGTGCCGCGGCTGTCAGTAACCTGACGCGGCCAGTCGGCGGCGTGACCTGAAGAAATTCCTGAAAGAGATAAACCTGCCAGTAAGAGCACGGTGCGGCAAAAAGAGGGGAGACTCACGAATCGGCTTCCTGTTATCAGTATGAGTAATGCTTCTCATTTTCATTGTTAGCGAGCAAGGATGCAAGCCAAAGTCGCACATTGTGCTACCACAAGAGTTGACATACCGCCGCTTTACTTTTAGGTTAGCGACCGAAAATATAAATGATAATCATTATTAGAGCCTTTATCATTTTTGGAGGATGATATGGATACGTCACTGGCCGAGGAAAAAACGCAGACTATGCCGACGCTCGCTCCCGACAGTTTTTTCTTTATGTCGCCGTACCGTAGTTTTACGACGTCAGGATGCTTCGCCCGCTATGCGGAACCGGCAATTGATGGCGATTCGCCAGACAGCCCTTTCCAACAGAAAATGAACGCACTGTTTGCTGATGCCAAATCGCAGGGCATCGCGAACCCTGTCATGGTCGGGGCGATTCCCTTTGATACCCGCCAGCCATCATCGCTGTTTATTCCCCAATCATGGCAGAGCTTCTCTCGTACGGCGAAGCAGCAATCATCACGTTACTTTACCGCGCATCAGTCGCTGAACGTCGTTGAACGTAAATCGATCCCGGAACAGGACTTTTTTGAAGATATGGTCGCCCGGGCGGCTGCGCTGACGTCCACTCCGGAAGTCGACAAAGTGGTGTTGTCACGCCTGATCGATATCACCGCCGATGCCAACATTGACAGCGGTGCGCTGCTGGAGCGTCTGGTGGCGCAAAATCCAGCGAGCTACAACTTCCATGTACCGATTGAAGACGGCGGCGTATTGATTGGTGCCAGCCCGGAACTGCTACTGCGCAAAGAAGGCGATCGTTTCAGTTCTCTGCCGCTGGCGGGCTCTGCACGTCGCCAGCCTGATGATGTGCTGGATCGCGAAGCAGGGATCCGCCTGCTGGCGTCTGAGAAGGACCGCCATGAGCACGAACTTGTGACGCAGGCGATGAAAATGGTATTGCGCGATCGCAGCCGTGAATTGCAACTGCCTTCTTCTCCGCAGCTGGTTACCACGCCGACGCTCTGGCACCTCGGCACGCCGTTTGAAGGTAAAGCCAACCCGCAGGAAAACGCCCTGACGCTGGCGTGCCTGCTGCATCCGACGCCTGCGCTAAGCGGCTTCCCACATCAGGTTGCGCGCAAGCTTATCGCCGAGCTGGAGCCGTTCGATCGCGAATTGTTCGGCGGTATTGTCGGCTGGTGTGATGCCGAAGGTAACGGTGAGTGGGTGGTGACGATCCGCTGTGCGAAGCTGCTGCGCAATCAGGTGCGTTTTTTTGCCGGAGCAGGAATTGTTCCAGCCTCTTCCCCGGTTGCGGAATGGCGTGAAACGGGGGCCAAGCTCTCCACAATGTTGAATGTTTTTGGACTGCATTAAGAGCCTTGTGGACTGGCTTTAAGGAGCAATAATGAGTATTCCTTTCACCCGCTGGCCGGAAGAGTTTGCCCGCAGGTATCGTGAAAAAGGTTACTGGCAGGATTTGCCGCTGACCGACATTCTGACCCGTCACGCCGACAGCGACCATACGGCGATTATTGATGGTGAATTCCATCTGAGCTATCGCCAGCTGAATCAGGCCGCTGACAATCTTGCCTGCAGTTTGCGTTGCCAGGGGATCAAACCCGGCGAAACCGCGCTGGTACAACTGGGCAATGTGGCTGAGCTGTATATCACCTTCTTTGCGCTGCTCAAGCTGGGCATAGCTCCAGTGCTGGCGCTGTTCAGCCATCAGCGTAACGAACTCAACGCCTACGCCAAACAGATTGAGCCGGCACTGCTGATTGCCGATCGCCAGCATACGCTGTTTAGCGGCGACGATGTTCTTAACGCTTTTGTGGCCGAACACAATTCAGTGCGCGTGGTGTTACTGCGTAATGATGAAGGTGAACACAATCTGCAAACGGCGATAAACCAGCCTGCGACAGATTTTTCCGCCACGCCATCGCCTGCTGATGAGGTGGCGTACTTCCAGCTTTCTGGCGGGACGACCGGGACGCCAAAGCTGATTCCTCGCACTCATAACGATTACTACTACAGCGTGCGTCGCAGCAATGAGATTTGCCGCTTCACCGGGGAAACGCGTTATTTATGCGCAATCCCGGCGGCGCATAACTACGCCATGAGTTCGCCAGGCGCGCTGGGCGTATTCCTGGCCGGTGGCACCGTGGTGCTGGCGGCTGACCCGAGTGCCACTCTGTGTTTCCCGCTGATTGAACAGCATCAGGTTAACGTCACGGCGCTGGTGCCACCTGCGGTGAGCCTGTGGTTGCAGGCGATTGCGGAGTGGGGCAGTAATGCGCAACTGGCTTCGCTGAAACTGCTTCAGGTCGGTGGCGCGAGACTTTCCGCCACGCTTGCGGCACGTATTCCAGCCGAGATTGGCTGCCAGTTGCAGCAGGTCTTCGGCATGGCGGAAGGGCTGGTGAACTATACCCGTCTGGACGACAGTCCTGAGCGCATCATCAATACCCAGGGGCGCCCGATGTGTCCCGATGATGAAGTCTGGGTAGCAGACGCTGACGGCAACCCTTTAGCCCAGGGAGAGACCGGACGCCTGATGACGCGTGGTCCATACACCTTCCGCGGTTATTTCAAAAGTCCTGAGCATAATGCCAGCGCCTTTGACGCCAATGGCTTTTACTGTTCCGGCGATCTGATCGCTATCGATCCGGATGGCTACATCACCGTTCAGGGGCGTGAAAAGGATCAGATCAACCGCGGTGGGGAGAAAATCGCCGCTGAAGAGATTGAAAACCTGCTGCTGCGCCATCCAATGGTGATCCATGCCGCGCTGGTCAGTATGGAAGACGAACTGATGGGTGAGAAAAGCTGTGCCTGGCTGGTGGTGAAAGAGCCGCTGCGCGCGGTGCAGGTGCGCCGTTTTCTACGCGAACAGGGCATAGCGGAATTCAAATTACCCGATCGTGTTGAGTGCGTTGAGTCATTACCGCTGACTCCAGTGGGGAAGGTAGATAAAAAACAATTACGTCAGTGGCTGGCATCACGTTCACTGGCCTGAAGGAGAAATAGAAATGGCAATTCCTAAACTGCAGGCTTATGCGCTACCAACGGCGCTCGATGTTCCGGTGAACAAAGTCGACTGGGCATTTGACCCTGAACGCGCCGCGCTGTTGATCCACGACATGCAGGATTATTTTATCGGCTTTTGGGGCGATAACTGCCCGATGATGGAGCAGGTCGTCGCGAACATCGCCGCGCTGCGCCAGTACTGCAAAGAGCATAACATTCCGGTGTATTACACCGCTCAGCCGAAAGAACAGAGTGATGAAGACCGCGCTCTGCTCAATGATATGTGGGGACCGGGCCTGACGCGTTCCCCGGAACAACAAAAGATCGTTGAGGCGCTGGCGCCGGATGAAGCGGATACCATTCTGGTGAAATGGCGTTATAGCGCATTTCATCGTTCCCTGCTGGAACAGATGCTCAAGGAAACCGGGCGTAATCAACTGATCATTACCGGGGTGTATGCGCATATCGGCTGTATGACCACCGCAACGGACGCCTTCATGCGTGACATCAAGCCGTTTATGGTTGCCGATGCGCTGGCGGACTTTAGCCGTGACGAACACCTGATGTCGCTGAAATACGTGGCGGGACGTTCCGGGCGTGTGGTAATGACCCAGGAATTATTGCCGACACCGGTCCCGACCAGTAAAGATGCGTTGCGCAGCGTTATTCTGCCGTTGCTGGATGAATCTGAAGAGCCGATGGATGACGAAAACCTGATCGACTACGGGCTGGATTCCGTGCGCATGATGGCGCTGGCGGCGCGCTGGCGTAAGGTTCATGGTGACATTGATTTCGTGATGCTGGCGAAAAAACCGACCATTGACGCATGGTGGGCGCTGCTCTCCCGCGAGGTGAAGTAATGGCTGGATTTGATTTTGCCGGGAAAACCGTCTGGGTAACCGGCGCGGGTAAAGGGATTGGCTACACCACGGCGTTGGCATTTGCGAATGCTGGCGCTGAGGTGACAGGATTCGATCGCGAATTTCCTCAGGATAACTACCCGTTTGCGACCGAAGTGCTGGATGTGGCGAATGCCGGACAGGTAGCTGAGGTGTGCCAGCGCGTCCTCAAAGCGCGCGAGCGTTTGGATGTGTTGGTCAATGCCGCAGGTATTTTGCGTATGGGGGCCACCGATGCGCTGAGCGCTGAGGAGTGGCAGCAGACGTTTGCGGTTAACGTTGGTGGGGCGTTCAATCTGTTTCAGCAGACGATGGCGCAGTTTCGTCGCCAGCAGGGCGGGGCGATCGTGACCGTCGCGTCGGATGCGGCGCACATGCCGCGTATCGGCATGAGTGCTTACGGCGCGTCAAAAGCCGCGTTGAAAAGTCTGGCGCTGACCGTCGGACTTGAACTGGCGGGCAGCGGTGTGCGCTGTAATGTGGTGTCGCCAGGCTCGACCGACACCGATATGCAGCGCACGCTGTGGGTTAGCGATGACGCGGAGCAACAGCGCATTCGTGGATTTGGCGAGCAGTTTAAACTCGGGATTCCGCTGGGGAAAATCGCCCGGCCGCAAGAGATCACCAACACTATTTTATTCCTCGCTTCCGATCTGGCCAGCCACATTACGTTACAGGATATCGTGGTGGACGGCGGTTCCACGCTGGGGGCATGACGATGATCTGGAAGCGTCATTTAACGCTGGATGAACTCAATGCCACCAGTCAGAACACGATGGTGGCGCATTTAGGCATGGTCTATACCCGGCTGGGTGATGATGTGCTGGAAGCCGAAATGCCGGTGGATAGCCGCACGCATCAGCCATTTGGCCTGCTGCACGGCGGCGCATCCGCGGCCCTGGCGGAAACGCTGGGTTCAATGGCGGGTTATCTGATGACCCGAGACGGGCAATGCGTAGTGGGGACGGAACTCAACGCCACGCATCATCGGGCGGTATCGCAAGGGAAAGTGCGCGGCGTTTGCCAGCCGCTGCACCTTGGGCGTCAAAATCAAAGCTGGGAAATCGTCATCTTTGATGAGCAGGGACGACGCTGCTGCACCTGCCGTTTAGGCACTGCGGTGATGGGGTGAAGATAAGCGCGTCGTTTAGACGCGCTTCGTGACACCAGTTACCAGCTATAGCGCAGATTAAAACTCCCGTTGAGATCGCGGTAGTCGTTATTACCTTTCTGACCCGCCGCCTGGACGCTGACGTTCCACTGACTATTGAGATTCGCCTGAATTCCTACTTTTAGCTCGCTGCGATCGGCAGGAAGATCCTGTTTTACCGTTGCGTTATCAAATGATACGGCCAGATCGTCGGTGGAGTGTAGCCAGTTAATCTCTGCGAATGGCCGGACGGTAGCATCGACGAATGAAAGCTGGCTATCAATTCGCAGACCAAGACGTGTAGTCCAGCTATCGCCATTTTGCCCGTCTATGCGTGTACCATTTGTCTCAACGCTATCTGCCTCGTAGCGTTGCCAGATAACCTGCGCCTGTGGCGTCAGGCTTACTGTGTTAGCGCTGCTCAAGTTAATGTTGTAGCGGTAACCGCTTTCCAGCGAAATCGCGTGAGCCAGGGAGTCGTAATGCGTTGAACCGGCATTGCCATTCTCGACGCTGTTATTGTAGAAGCCATACTGATACCACGTATCAACATACCAGCCGCGATGTTGCCGGGCATCAGAGAACCAGGTGGCATACGCGCCAAGATTGTAACCGTCGATATCGCCTGTGGCTGTAAACTGACTGCCATCCGCGCCGCGATTTCCGGTGCTGTCGGTACTGCCGTCAAGGTAACTGGCCATCAGGCCAAACGTGATGCTTTGTTGTTCATCGCGCCAGATAGCAATATCGCTGCCAAGCTGAAACTGGGTGTAATCGCTGTCCATGTCGATATTGCCGTTGACAGCTGATGTGTCCGTTTTTCCGCCTTTAATTCGCATCCAGAAGCTTCCTTCGGCCGAGCGGTACTGGCTACCTTCACGATCGAATAGTGTTTGCATCTGCAGGTTACGCGCCAGCCATTGGTTGCCCAAATAAGCGCCGATGTCGGCGCGATATTGTGGATTCGATGGGGTTACGTCGCTGCCGCTGTCGTCAGGATCGACAGGTGTCACGTCGCTACCGCCGTCATCAGGATCAACCGGTGTCACGTCGCTGCCGCCATCGTCAGGATCAACTGGCATCACGTCGCTGCCGCCGTCGTCAGGGTCGACAGGTGTCACGTCGCTGCCGCCGTCATCAGGATCGACTGGTGTCACGTCGCTGTCGTCAGGATCGATCGGAGTGACGTCATCATCCGGGTCATCAGGCGTTTCTGCTTTGGAACGCAAATACCAGCTTTCGTTATCTTCATACAGACGATACTCATACAGGCCGATTTGAATCTGATTGCCAAGAGAAAACGCGTTATCTGATGACACCCCACCGACGTCGACAATCTCGATACCTTGATCGGTATATGCACCCACGCCATCCACATTATTGATGTAGAGTGTGGTGCTGCCGTTAACATTACCCGAGACAATGAGCTGGTCGGTTGGTGAATTATCATCGCCTAAAATGGCGTTAAGTGAGAGCTGACCGCCGTTGCCCGTGTAGTCGCCGTTGATGATTAACGCATTCCCGGGAGTCGTGCTACTGCTGCGGATTACACCTTGATTGGTTACGTTACCATTAACGATAAACTGGCTATCTGGCGTTGTACGATCACCAAAGCTTAGCAGGCCGACGTTGTTCACAGCACCGTTGATTACCCCGTTACCGCCGAGAGTGGCTCCAGTTTCAACATCGATGCTCTGCTTGCTCCCTTCAGAGCCAATAGCGCCAGAACTAGTCAACCACAGCGTTCCCTGCTGAATGTCTGTGATTCCGCTCCAGGTATTCTTTGCGGTAAGGGTGAGCGTGCCGTCTCCTTTTTTGGTCAGACTTTTACCGTCCCATCCCGTGGTGGCGTTGGGTGAGGTATCTGCAAGCAACCCATTGACGGTAAATGCCTGGCCCGCGTTCAGGGTGAACGTACCGTGTGCAGGCGTAGAGACCGCGGCGGAGTCTCCGGCGTACCAACTGAGCCCCACGCCCAATTCATATTGGGTATTATCAAGGGCATTAACCTGACCAGAAATCGCGATATAGTCGGGCAGGGTATCCGGATCGGTTGAGATCGAAGCGAAATCGCTCACGATTGCGGAGTTGGCATCAATTAGCGTAACCGTGTCGATGTCTGCCAGTTGATTGTCTGAGGTCAGCGCGTTGAGATCCAGCGCATTACCCGAATTGCTGATGTGTAGATCGCCGCCTGGATTAACCTGCCCGCCGGTAATTAGCGGGTTAGCGGACCGACTGGCCAGCGCCGCGGCGCTTAAATCGACGCTGAGAATACTGCTTTCTTTCAGCGTGACCTCGTCAGCATGCACGGTGCTGTAAGTTCCGGCTGCGTGGTCTGCCGCCAGCTCAAGGGTTCCTGCGTTAGTCAGCGTCGTGAGCGTGGAATCATCGGTAACCCGCCACAGGCTCTGGTCGGCAAGGTTAAGGTTGAGGATTGAATCAATACCCTGGTCGTTGAAGCTTTCATTAACCGAGGTTGCCCCAGCGAAATAAGAATCCGCGTCCATATTGAGGTTGATATATCCCCAGCCGCTGTTAACGATGTCGCCGGTTATGGTCATTTTCCCTGAGCCATTTACCGTCCCGCCAGGTAGAACATTCCCGCCCGAAGAAACTTTCGGATTCCAGATGGCAACGCCGCCGTCGGCGATAATGGTGGTATCGCCCGTCAGATTCATGATACCGCCTTCTTGCATCACCACGCCGTAACCACTGCCGTTAGCGCCGGTCATATCAATGGTCAGATTCTCACCATTGATGATGCCTGCATGGGTAAAATCCCCATCGCCGATGGCCCAAAGACCGTAAGGATTTTTACCGCTCATGATGATATCCGTATTGGATATATTGATCGTCGCGCCACTGTATTGGGCTGATGCGCCATAGCCGTTAACCGCGTAGATAGTGTTTCGCTGCTCTGCGGAACCGTTGAAATTTATGGTTGTCGGTGCGGTGTAAGGGGTGTTGGCCACAATACCGTTGGTCGTGTGGCCTGTGGAATTTCTTCCATCAATGCTGCTGCCTTCACCAATGTTGGCGACGGCGGCATGCATGCTGCTCATTAGTGTAAGAGCGGTGGACTGCGCGGTCGTGACGGTCAGATTTCTGGCATTGAATTCACTGTATCCTCGGCCGGTCAGGTAAATTGTTGATGCAGTCCCGTTTGCGCTAATGGCGCTGTCTGACCCTAAATCAACCACGCCGCCTTCTATTCGAAGCCCTTCCGTCTTCTGGCCGGTGACGTCAATGGTGAGGTGGTTGGCCTTTACTGTTCCGATGGTATCATCTTTACTGGTTGCCGAATAATCCTCAACAATCATCCCGTATCCTTCGGAGAAACCGTACACGGTAATGGTGGAATCATTGCCAAAATCCACGTTGCCGCTGATGTTCGCACCTGTACCGTTTGCGCGCTCGTTAGAGGTTGTGGAAAGGGTGATATCAAGGTTATCTGCCGTAAAATAACTTTGTGAACCAGAAACAAGTCCATATGCCGTACCTCCAGGCGTTGAGAGCGTAATTGCGCTGTTCTTGCCCAGATCAATTTGGCTGTATTGCCCCTCCTGGATACCATAAATCGTGGTGCCTGTTCCTGCCTCTGATACGGTGAAATCAATGTTCAGCCCGTTCGCGTTAACCTGGGTGTATTTTCCAAGATAGAGCGCGCTGCCGCCGGCTGTGCCGCTGGTTAATTCTATGCGGCTGTCATCCCCAAAATTGAGCGTGGTACCATTTGCCCAGTATGTGTCGATACCTACAGCCTTACCGGTTGCATCGGTGTTAACCTGGATTAATCCAGCGTTCATGGTTAACGTATTATTGTCGTCATAGAAATAGACACCCGTCGCATTACCATTTTGGGATTCGGTGATAATTTTACTCTTGTTGCCGAAGTTCAGCGTGGTGTTTTCTGTATGAACGTTAATTCCGTAAGCATCTTTTTTACTGATGGTGTTAATTGATATATTCTCGGCGTCTATATTTGTGCCTGGACTGGTGTTGTTAATATAAAGACCTGTGGTTGATGCTGCTTTCGCCGTTCCTGTGTCTGTAACGTTAATCTGTGTACCGGTACCTAAATTATTATTGGCGCTGTTATCAAGTTTTACCCCAATAGAACCACTATCACCGGTAACGTTAATGGTGGTTTTACCATTAATCTGTACGCCTTGCCCCCCTGAGGACAGACTTTCGATACCCGTGGTTCCATCGACAGATGTCACGGTATCGCCATCATTTAAGTTGATGGTTTCACCGCTAAGCGGGCCGTAGTCGCTGGCATGAACGCAATTTGCCATTAATCCAACTGCCGATAACACCAGGCCTGCGACGGTTGCGCGAACCCGTTGATCGCCCTGCGAGAGTTCTGACGTCACCACAAACATATTTCTCGCGATATTCCAGACGATGCGATAGCATTTATTCATAATTTATATCCTTATACGGCCATCCTGAACAACCTGGCGCTGAAAAATTCTGCTGAATTAATTTTATTTTTTTATGTGGGGTATTTTGTCATTAAAACTGGTGCTGCAGGTATATTCTTTGTTTTGAAATTGGTGATTAAGGTGAAATAAAGCACTTACTGCATACAAAATCAGGATGGTCTGAATCTCTAAGAGCAATAACCGTTAAGCTGAGAAATTCAGTTTAATATTGTTAATTAATATCCTTATTAATAATAAAAATATTAAGTGGCACGCTCAGCATCATGCTGAGAGGAGAATTGGATAAAACATAGAGGTGTTGGCACATACTGCGCAATTTTTTCAGTTGTCTCTGCGTTGATAGTGATCAAGTTAACAATACAATGTAAAAAATCAGTGATATATCTGCTTTGCATGGTTGTCAGGTTGTTAAATTCAGAAAAGATGTTATAGAAACAAAATGTAACATCTCTCTGGATCGGACAACGGATAACAACTATGAACAAATCAGGGAAGTACCTCGTCTGGACAGTGCTCTCCGTTATGGGAGCATTTGCCCTCGGCTATATCGCATTAAATCGTGGTGAACAGATCAACGCGTTGTGGATAGTCGTGGCGTCGGTCTGTGTCTACCTTATCGCTTACCGTTTCTACGGCCTGTACATCGCGAAAAATGTACTGGCGCTTGACCCGACGCGTATGACGCCAGCCGTGCGCCATAACGACGGTCTGGATTATGTTCCCACCGATAAAAAAGTACTGTTTGGTCACCATTTTGCGGCGATAGCCGGAGCGGGTCCGTTAGTTGGACCAGTGCTGGCGGCGCAAATGGGCTATCTGCCGGGGATGATCTGGCTGCTCGCTGGGGTGGTACTGGCGGGTGCGGTGCAGGACTTCATGGTGCTGTTTGTTTCTACCCGTCGCGATGGTCGTTCCCTTGGCGAACTGGTGAAAGAAGAGATGGGCCCAACGGCGGGCGTTATTGCGCTGGTGGCCTGTTTTATGATCATGGTGATTATTCTCGCGGTACTGGCGATGATCGTCGTGAAAGCGCTGACCCACAGTCCGTGGGGAACCTACACCGTGGCGTTCACCATCCCGCTGGCGATCTTCATGGGGATTTATCTGCGCTATCTGCGCCCGGGCCGCATTGGCGAAGTGTCGGTCATCGGTCTGGTGTTCCTGGTGTTTGCCATTATTTCCGGCGGCTGGGTGGCTGAAAGCCCGACCTGGGCACCGTACTTTGACTTTACCGGCGTACAGCTGACGTGGATGCTGGTGGGCTACGGTTTTGTTGCCGCCGTCCTGCCTGTGTGGCTGCTGCTGGCCCCGCGTGATTACCTCTCTACCTTCCTGAAAATCGGCACCATTGTTGGTCTGGCGGTAGGGATTTTGATCATGCGTCCAACGCTGACCATGCCAGCGCTGACCAAGTTTGTTGACGGTACTGGCCCGGTCTGGACCGGTAACTTGTTCCCGTTCCTGTTTATTACCATTGCCTGTGGTGCGGTATCTGGCTTCCATGCGCTGATCTCCTCCGGCACCACGCCGAAGATGCTGGCAAATGAAGGGCAGGCCTGCTTTATCGGCTACGGCGGAATGCTGATGGAATCCTTTGTCGCCATTATGGCGCTGGTTTCCGCGTGCATCATCGATCCGGGCGTGTACTTTGCAATGAACAGCCCGATGGCGGTGCTGGCTCCTGCGGGCACGGTTGACGTAGTGGCTTCTGCGGCACAGGTAGTCAGCAGTTGGGGCTTTGCCATTACGCCAGACACCCTGCATCAAATCGCCAATGAAGTGGGTGAGCAATCCATCATCTCCCGCGCAGGTGGTGCGCCGACGCTGGCCGTCGGGATGGCGTACATTCTGCATGGCGCACTGGGCGGCATGATGGATGTGGCATTCTGGTATCACTTCGCCATTCTGTTTGAAGCATTGTTTATTCTGACGGCGGTAGATGCCGGTACACGCGCCGCGCGCTTTATGCTGCAGGACTTGCTGGGCGTGGTATCACCGAGCCTGAAACGTACCGATTCGCTGCCTGCAAACCTGCTGGCTACAGCGCTGTGCGTGCTGGCCTGGGGTTACTTCTTACACCAGGGCGTGGTGGATCCTCTGGGTGGTATTAATACCCTGTGGCCGCTGTTTGGTATCGCTAACCAGATGCTGGCCGGTATGGCGTTGATGCTCTGTGCTGTGGTGCTGTTCAAGATGAAACGCCAGCGCTACGCGTGGGTGGCACTGGTCCCAACCGCCTGGCTGCTGATTTGTACCCTGACCGCTGGCTGGCAGAAAGCGTTTAGCCCGGATGCGAAAATCGGCTTCCTGGCTATCGCCAACAAGTTCCAGGCGATGATCGACAGCGGTAACATTCCGGCGCAGTACACCCAGTCGCAGCTGACGCAACTGGTGTTTAACAACCGCCTGGATGCGGGTCTCACCATCTTCTTCATGGTCGTCGTTGTGGTGCTGGGTCTGTTCTCCATCAAAACTGCGCTGGCAGCATTGAAAGAGGACAAACCAACTTCGAAAGAGACACCGTACGAGCCGATGCCTGAGAATGTCGAAGAGATCGTGGCGCAGGCGAAAGGCGCGCACTAATATTCTCTTAACCAACCAGCCCTCTCCTGAACGGGGAGGGCGTTTGTACGACAGGGAAACACTATGTTTGAAACACTCGCCAAAGCCGGGAAGTATTTAGGTCAAACCGCCCGATTAATGATAGGTATGCCGGATTACGACAACTATGTTGAACATATGCGCGTCACGCATCCGGACCAGACGCCAATGACCTATGAAGAATTTTTCCGTGAGCGCCAGGATGCACGATATGGCGGGAAAGGTGGCGCGAAGTGCTGTTGATTTTTTGCCGGATGGCGCTGACGCTTATCCGGCCTACAACATCGTATTGGCGTAATTTGCGTCGTAGGCCTGATAAGGCGAAGCCGTCATCAGGCAACCCGCACCATAATCACACCGTAAACGACTCTACCTTTTCGAATGCTGCGCGCAGTGTCTCCGGCGTTAACGTTACCGGCAGGGCGTGAATGGACTCCACCGGGCGCAGAGTGTGCGCAATCACTTTGTCGATTTCGGCGCGGTTATTGATGTCCACTTCCAGTTGAGCTAATCGGGTTGGCAGGTTGAATCGCTGATAAGCGGTAATTAACTGCGCCAGCACGTCATCTTGTCCCAGCAGCGCGCTCTGCACCAGGATGCCGTACGCCACTTTGGTGCCGTGTAAAAACTTCTCGGTTTGTGGGAGGACGGTCAGGCCATTGTGAACAGAATGCGCCGCCGCCACGCGTGTGTAGCGCTCACCCAGACCACCAACCATGCCGCCTCCGGCAATAATCGCATCCACCACATCGCAAAACGTGCGGCTTAGCGTGCCTTGTTGTTTGTCTGCCAGCGCCTGCTCGCTGCTTTCCAGCAGGACGTCGCGGATGGTCTGCGCGGCTTGAATACCCAGACGTACTGTCAATGGCAGTGTTTCCGGCTGAGGTGCGAGCACGACGGCTTCATACCACTTTGCCAGCGTGTCGCCGATCCCCGCCAGTAAGTATTCTTCTGGCGCATTGAGAACGATCCCGGGTTCGACCAGCACGAGGAAGTTCGCGTCAGGGAAAATTTCGAAATGTAGTGCCTGGCCCGCATCGTTATACCAGACGGAGAGCGGCGTCCAGGCAGCGCAGGTCGCCGCGATAGTAGGAATACCGACAAACGGCAGATCCAGACGACGGGCCAACGCTTTAGCGGTGTCGAGCAATGTACCACCACCCACGCCAATCACCACACTGCGATCCTCTCCCGACTCTTTTGCCAGTTGGGCAACATCGGTTTCGCTGCAATGTCCCGTAAACAGCAGGCGTTTAGCCTCGGCAAGATGAAAAGCCTCTGGCAGGTAAGGGCGGGCCGCTTCGATGGCGCGTTCACCATAAACCCACACGGCGCGTGAAAGTTGGTCTGCAGTGAAAAAATCGTTCAGTCTCGACAGGCTGCCAGGATGGGAAAAATAGTTGGCTGGGCCGGTGACGACGCGAATTTCGGTATTACTCATGTTGTGTTGTCCTTTTGGCTGTCCTGTCCAGGCAGGTTATTTTTATATAGACGTCTGAACGTCTTGATTGCCAAATACTAGCATCGTGCTATAGTGGCTTCAACCACAACATCACACGCTGGGATAACAATAATGAGTAATAACCCGCTGATTCCGCAAAGCAAACTGCCTAATCTGGGCACCACTATCTTCACGCAAATGAGTGCGCTGGCGCAGCAGCATCAGGCCATTAACCTCTCGCAGGGGTTTCCTGATTTTGACGGTCCACTCTTTTTGCAAGAGCGTCTGGCGTATCACGTCGCGCATGGCGCAAACCAGTATGCGCCGATGACCGGCGTGCAGCCGCTGCGCGAAGCCATCGCGGATAAAACGGCAGACCTGTACGGCTATAAACCTGACGCGAATAGTGAGGTGACTATCACGGCGGGGGCAACGGAAGCATTGTATGCCGCGATCACTGCGCTGGTGCGCCCTGGTGATGAGGTGATTTGTTTTGACCCGAGCTACGACAGCTATGCGCCTGCGGTTGAATTATCCGGCGGTGTGGTTAAACGTATCGCCCTGCAACCACCGTCTTTTCGCGTCGACTGGCAGGCGTTTGGTGCCTTACTCAGCGACCGTACCCGATTGGTTATCCTGAACACGCCACATAATCCTTCTGCCACCGTGTGGCATCACGCCGATTTTGACGCGCTGTGGCAGGCGATTAAAGAACGCGAGATCTTTGTCATCAGCGACGAAGTTTATGAGCATATCTGTTTCGCCAAACAGGGGCATGCCAGCGTGCTGGCACATTCAGAGCTGCGAGAACGCGCTGTTGCTGTTTCATCGTTTGGTAAGACCTACCATATGACTGGCTGGAAGGTCGGATACTGCGTTGCGCCAGCCGCCATTAGCGCTGAGCTACGAAAAGTGCACCAGTATCTGACGTTTTCCGTCAACACGCCGGCTCAGCTCGCACTGGCGGATATGCTACGAGAAGATCCGGCACACTATCGCGAACTGCCCGCGTTTTATCAGAAAAAACGCGACGTGTTAGTGAACGCGCTGCGTGACAGCCGACTGGAAATTCTGCCGTGTGAAGGCACATACTTTTTACTGGTCGATTACAGCGCCGTTTCCTCGCTTAACGACGTGGAGTTTTGCCAGTGGCTGACCACTGAAGTGGGCGTTGCGGCAATTCCGCTGTCGGTGTTCTGCGCCGATTCTTTCCCGCATAAACTGATTCGCCTCTGTTTTGCCAAGCAAGAATCGACGCTGTTAGCGGCAGCCGAGCGTCTGGTTTCGTTGTAGCTATTTCACAGTCCAGGCTTTGGAGAATCGACGGTCAGCAAACAACGCTTGCAGGCCGTTGATTTGCTTCAGGCGTAACACCTCGTCGCTGTCCATACCAAGATCCTTGCCAATTCTTTCTTCACTCCATCCCAGTTGCGATAGCTCGCGGACAATCTCGGACATGGCGTGGATTTGATGACGCCCGCGAGCGCGGTTGTGGCGAATGGTTGCCGCCATACGCTCATGGCGTTCGCGTTCTAAACAGGCAACCGGCAGATATCCTTTCAGCCTGGGCCTCAGTGAGGCTTTGGCTTTACCTAACTCGTGGCGGTGGAAACCGTCGACAATTTCGTATTCTTCAGCCGTTGAGTGAACCACTACAATGGGCTGCGTAAACCCGTCAGCTTCGAGGGACTTCAGCAGCAGCTTTTTCTCCGGTGGCGCAACGTTATTGGGGTTGTAGTCATTGGGTGAAATATGATCATTTTTAACCCAAAGAACGCAATCTACGGGCTCCTCGCGAAAGGGACTGACGCTGTGTATTGCCTTTCTGAATTCATTTATGGCTTCAATTCTCTCTGGTTCTGATAAACCAGAAAGAAAGCCGAGGAGTTCCTGAGTTAATCGCTGTTGCATAAGAGTCCCCATTCCTGGCGTTTTGTTTTCATGCGCTCATTGTAGCGTTGATAGTTTTTGGGTTTCGTTGGACTAAATGAGAGAGCCCGGCACCAATAGTCGTTATTCAGCAGGACCTTACAGATACGCCGCCATGACGGAATATCCACTGAACCAATATCTCTTTCCTGGGTTTGTGGGATATTCTCCATGCCTTTTTTCTTATACCACTGTAAATAGACGGCGATTTTATTGCGGTAATGTTCGGCGGTCGTTTCCGGCATACTCTTCAATAACAGCATGGCGTATTCCTGCCAGCTTAAATGTTCGGGTTTTAATATTTTGCGGTGACCGTAAAAATGGTTGTCCTGACCAGCATATATCCCGCCACTTTTTACCCCGCTGACGCGGGAGCACATCATTGCCCAGCGTTCAGGCTCAATAACATGGTAAAGCCACAGCCCCTGGCGTTGTTCTGGTCCAAAGGGTTCGCAGATACGCATGTATCGCGTGGGAACCCCCGCCTGATACATCAGGTTGTACAGGGGATTACACGGGAGCGTTGACTTGGCAAACCACGTCCAGATGTCAGCAGTTTTCCAGTCATAAATCGGATAAATATACCAGGTATGCCCGCCGGGGGCGCTGGTGGTCCAGGGTTTGTCATCGGCAAAACGCTGTTTTTTCGAGTTCGCAATGGCGACAAAACGATTATATGACTCATCGGCGCGGATCCCGACCATCATGGCGGCTGGTCGTTTCTGCGAAAACCATTCAGCGAACTCACGAACAAATTGCTCGAAAGTCATACCGGGTTGATAGAAAGAGAAAAACTCGGGATCGGTAATGGCATCTGCAGGCGGTTGGCGAACCCATTGAGTACCCGGTTCCCAGCATTGCCATTCAGGCTGAAATTGTGACAGTGAATTTTGTGTCGTCAGCGGCAATGCAACCCAATAAAATTCTTCGATGACATCGGAATAATTCTCGCGTAGCGCCTGGACATAGTCGATAGTGCAGGAAAACTGAGCCTCCCAGTCGATAAATAAGACGTTTATTTTTTTCTGTAACTGGCGGGCAATGGCGGCGGTCAGATGTAACATTAACCCCGAATCTTTACCCCCAGAGAAAGAAACGCAGACACGCGGTAGAGTTTCAAGCGTCCAGGTAATGCGTTCCTGTGCTGCTTGCAGAACATTTTTATCCAACGGTATTTTATAAACAGACATATCAAATCCATATCGAATTTTTATTATTTGCAGCCATAATAAATGTCCGTAATAGGATAAGCTTTTTCTTGCAGCATGCAATATTTAAATATATTCATTATCTGCATGCTATTTTGTTATTGTATATTTTATATGAATTATAATGTGCTTTTAATCATGTTATCCTTAACTATCCAAGGATAGTTTGCTTATGTATTCTGCGAAGGCTTTGTTATTCAAGGATGCCCGGTTATACATTATAAATAATTTTACTTTTGGTAATTCAAAATCGGTTTTAATTTCTTTAAATTTCAATGCTGGCTGATAAATTTCATAAATTTGTCTGGGGATCACACCAATAATATCCGTACTGGCGATAACGTTAGCAATCGAGAGTAAGGAGTCGCTACTAAAACCTACTTTATGGAATGCCATCGATTCGCTGGCACGGGAGCGATAATCTTTAATGCCCTGATCTTCAGAGGAAAAATATGTAAATTGCTCTTGTTGGATTTGTTCGAGTGTGCTCGTTTCATTTATTCTTGGATGGTTGCCACTGCACACTAAAACACAGTCAATGGTCTTGAATTGAGTACATACAATAGAACGATTGTGAACTGGCGTTGTTGTAATCACCAGATCGGCTTTACGATAGGCAAGGATGTTTTCGGCCGTTTCTGCCGACATTAATATATCATGATGCTCAATTTCAATATCTGAGTTTTCTCTGAGGCTATTAATTAAAGATGTCACATTCAGGTTGGTTGTAATTTGTGGACTGTAGATGACGAATTTATTTTTCAGGCTGGAACCGTGCATGATATTGATGGTTTGTTCCAGATTATTGAGATTTTTTTCAAGGTGAAGATGAAGGTTTACCCCTGTGACCGTAGGCGTAATGCCTTTGCCTGAGCGAATAAACAGGGGGTCGTTAAACTGTGTACGCAGTCGCTGTAATGACTGGCTGACGGCTGAAGGGGTGATATACAGTGTTGCCGCAGCTTTACTGATGCTCAAATGTTGATAAATACATTCAAAAATTACCAACAGGTTAAGATCGAATTTTTTGAGGTCATAGAGGTTAGCCATGCATACCTTCCTGTGATGGTAATGTATAGGATAATTCAATTGTTGAATAATTTAAATTCTAATCATTCTTAGAGTTTATGTTTATGGCTTAATGAATAATTAACTTAAACTAAAATAACACAGATTGCTTGATGGTTACGATAAAAATACATTTTAAAGAGTGATTGAAATGAGAACCATAACAATCACTCATTCTGTTACCTTTATTTATTTCCCATAATAATATTTAATTTATCTTTATCGGGTAATCCCACTTCCTGTTGTAACGTATCGTCTTTGCTCATGTAGTAGATCGCGGGCGTCACATTAGCACCTAAATCATCCATGAGTTTTTGGTTGATATTCAGTACTTTCATCTGTTCTGGATGGACAGACGTGGGGATTTCCAGCTTCATTTTCCCGCCCGATGCTTCATAGTCATGCCAGGTTTTGGCCGGATCTTTGGATGCCAGGATTGCAGCAGCGGTTGCCGGGCTTTCGGGTTTGATCACGCCAACCAGCAGCGTACGCAGCTGAACTTTACCGGAATCTACCCATGGGCGCGCCTGCTGCCAGAACTGTTTGCAATAAGGACAGAAGGGATCGGCAAACACGTAAACGATGACCGGGGCTTCTTTTTTCCCGTCCAGAATCCACGACGCTTTTTCCATTCGCTGCCACATCTCACGTCCGGCAGGGGCATAGATCTCTTTTTCTATGAGCGCATTACTGAGGTTTTCTCCTTTTTCATTATACATGTAGCCGGAGATGGCATGTTTACCGTCAGGCGTGACATAGATAGTGACCCCCATGTCCTGGTATTTTCCCAGATAGCCTTTCATTCCACCCGGTGCGTCGAAGGGCTTCAGGATCGTAATTCCCTGTTTCTCAATGGCTTTAACAGGGGCAGGGAGCTCCTCTGCGTGCACGATAGCGGGGAGAAGAGTTAAGAGTAAGGTGCGTTTAAACATTGATTTTCCTTATAAAATCAGCAGGAAAGTGGGCTTAATTGCAAAACCTATCACAGCCATAGGTAAGATCGACGGTCTGTCGATTGCCCTTTCTTTAGTTGGGTGATGTAATCCCCATCGCTGTTACGACCTTTGTTAAGGTAATGTAGAGCGCAACACATAGCCAGCCCTGCTGGCACTGACGTTACCTGCGGGTAGCTCGGGTAATGAGGCTCCCTGCAAAGGGGGCCTTTTTTACTTTTATCTTTAGGTTCACAACATGAGTTTGAGTGGGTTGTTAGTTAACGCTTATTGATTTGATAAAGGAAACGCATTAGCCCTGCGAAGAGATTTTCGTTAACTTATCTCTCAACGAAAACACGGAGGAAGTACAGATGTCTTTGATTAATACCAAAATTAAACCTTTCAAAAACCAGGCGTTCAAAAACGGTGAGTTCATCGAAGTAACCGAGAAAGATACCGAAGGTCGCTGGAGCGTCTTCTTCTTCTACCCGGCTGACTTTACTTTCGTATGCCCGACCGAACTGGGTGACGTTGCAGACCATTACGAAGAACTGCAGAAACTGGGCGTAGATGTGTATTCCGTGTCTACCGACACCCACTTCACTCACAAAGCATGGCACAGCAGCTCTGAAACCATCGCGAAAATCAAATACGCGATGATCGGCGACCCGACTGGCGCCCTGACCCGTAACTTCGACAACATGCGTGAAGATGAAGGTCTGGCTGACCGCGCAACCTTCGTTGTTGACCCGCAGGGTATCATCCAGGCAATCGAAGTTACTGCTGAAGGTATCGGCCGTGATGCGTCTGACCTGCTGCGTAAAATCAAAGCCGCACAGTACGTCGCTTCCCACCCAGGTGAAGTTTGCCCGGCAAAATGGAAAGAAGGTGAAGCAACCTTAGCGCCATCTCTGGACCTGGTTGGTAAAATCTAAGTCGCATAGTTTGTAGGCCGGATAAACGTAGTGCATCCGGCATTCCACAGGCGCAAATTTGCGCCTGTTTCATTCCAGCACCATGACGCAAGTTGCATTAATGCAGTCCTGCAAAATCGGCTTGCATGATGATGTTTTCAGAGAGGGAAGAAGAATGCTCGACACAAATATGAAAACCCAGCTCAGGGCTTACCTTGAGAAACTGACCAAACCTGTTGAGCTGATTGCGACGCTGGATGACAGCGCTAAATCGGCAGAAATCAAGGAACTGCTGACTGAAATTGCTGAACTGTCAGAAAAAGTCACCTTCAAAGAAGACAATACTCTGGCGGTGCGTAAGCCATCGTTCCTGATTACCAATCCCGGTTCTCACCAGGGACCGCGTTTTGCCGGTTCTCCGCTGGGTCATGAGTTTACCTCTCTGGTGCTGGCGCTGTTGTGGACCGGTGGTCATCCGTCAAAAGAGGCGCAGACGTTGCTGGAGCAGATCCGCGATCTCGACGGTGATTTTGAATTTGAAACCTATTATTCACTTTCCTGCCATAACTGCCCGGACGTGGTGCAGGCGCTGAACCTAATGGCGGTGCTGAACCCACGTATCAAACATACGGCGATTGACGGCGGTACTTTCCAGAACGAAATCACCGATCGTAACGTGATGGGCGTTCCGGCGGTATTTATGAACGGCAAAGAGTTCGGTCAGGGGCGTATGACGCTGACTGAGATCGTGGCGAAAGTGGATACTGGCGCAGAAAAACGTGCGGCTGAAGAGCTGAATAAGCGCGATGCTTATGACGTATTGATTGTCGGTTCTGGTCCTGCTGGTGCAGCGGCAGCGGTGTACTCTGCACGTAAAGGCATTCGCACCGGTCTGATGGGCGAACGTTTTGGCGGTCAGGTCCTTGATACTGTTGATATTGAAAACTATATCTCAGTACCGAAAACTGAAGGTCAGAAACTGGCAGGCGCGCTGAAAGCACACGTTGATGATTATGATGTCGATGTGATTGACAGCCAGAGCGCAAGCAAACTCATTCCAGCAGCGCAGGAAGGCGGTTTGCATCAGATTGAAACAGCCTCCGGCGCGGTGCTGAAAGCACGTAGCATTATCATCGCCACCGGCGCGAAATGGCGCAACATGAACGTTCCGGGCGAAGATCAGTATCGCACCAAAGGCGTAACCTACTGCCCGCACTGTGATGGCCCGCTGTTTAAAGGCAAGCGTGTTGCGGTGATTGGCGGCGGTAACTCCGGCGTTGAAGCGGCTATCGACCTGGCAGGTATTGTTGAACATGTGACGCTGCTGGAGTTTGCTCCTGAAATGAAGGCCGACCAGGTGCTGCAAAATAAGCTTCGCAGTCTGAAAAACGTCGACATCATTCTGAATGCGCAAACGACAGAAGTGAAAGGCGATGGCAGCAAAGTTACTGGCCTGGAGTATCGTGACCGTGTGAGCGGCGATGTTCACAATGTGGAACTGGCAGGTATCTTTGTTCAGATTGGTCTGCTGCCGAACACCAACTGGCTGGAAGGCGCCGTTGAACGTAACCGTATGGGTGAAATCATCATCGATGCCAAGTGCGAAACCAGCGTGAAAGGCGTTTTCGCTGCCGGTGACTGCACCACCGTACCGTATAAGCAGATTATCATCGCGACCGGTGAAGGCGCGAAGGCCTCGTTAAGTTCGTTTGATTATCTGATTCGCACGACAGTAGCATAAAAAAAGTAAGACTCACCTGCAATGCCAAAACCGCCAGTCATCCGCTGGCGGTTTTTTATTTCCATACACTTAAATTGTCAATTCTTGAAACAATAAACCGTTTAAAACATTCACTTAATTAGCCTGATCATTATTTTCATCAAAGAAATAGAGGGCGTTATCTTTATTATATTAACCTGCATTATTTTTTCATTTGCTGTGTGAATAAATGGTTGGTTAATTCATGGGTGAAATATATGAAACCCTGACGATCTTTGAATCGACAGGGTTATTGTTACGTGATTTTTTTATCTCTCACGATAGTTACACGCTGAAAGCGGCTTATTCAGCTTTAGATACAAATGCCTCAACGCTAACAGAGCAGGAGTGGCTGGAGGCGGAGTACGACTTCAATGCACTATTTGTTGGGCCGCAGACGCTAAAAGCCCCGCCGTTCGCTTCGGTATACCTTGAAGAAGATGCCCTCGTAATGGGTAAATCAACCTTAAGCATTCGGGAATTCATGGCAAATATAGGTCTATCTATAAACCATGTAAATAATATGCCGGATGATCATATTTCCTGCGTATTGGAATTAGCAGTTTTATTATCGGCTAATGCCAGGATATCAGCAGAATACCAGATCATTATGACTCGATATGTGATTGAGTATATAGCGATGTGGATGCCCGCGTATATAGAAAAAATACATATAAATGCACAAACCGTTACGTTGAAAAACGTCGCGGAAAGGTTGTCTTTTTGGCTTGATGAATTAAACACGAGAGTATCAATATGAGTAATGAACCGGGAGTTCTGAACAGACGTTCATTTTTGAAAGGGTTGATTGCCCTTGGAACGGTGGCTGCCCTGCCAGGGGGATTGCTGACTTCACGCTGTGCATTGGCGCAACCGCCAATTCCGTTTAATCCCAAAACCTACAAAATCTATCGTAACGCCTGTCCACGTAACTGCTATGACACTTGTAGCCTGAAAACCTGGGTGAAGGATGACGTCATCACCTTTGTGGAAGGCGCGCCTGAATCAACGTTTACGCATGGAACTCCGTGTGTGAAGGGATTGAGCTATCCACGTAGGGTATACAGCCCGGACCGCATTAAATATCCGATGGTTCAGGATGTTCGCGGCAGCGGTAACTGGCGTCGTATCTCCTGGGATGAAGCAATGCAGCGCATTGCGACCAAGATGCTGGAGATTAAAAAGAAAGATGGTTCAATGTTGGGTCTGGCGCTGACCAAGTACTCAGGCAAATTTGGTGTATTGAACTATGCCGTTGAAGGGATGATGTCTTCACTGGGTTACACCACCCGTTTTGCCGGAACACCTTGCTGGCCAGCCGGTATTGACGCGCAAAACTACGACATGGGCGACATGTGGTGTAACGACCCGGAAGATATGGTGAAAGCCAAATACATTATTATCTGGGGCGCTAACCCGGCCTGGTGCTCTATGCACACCATGAAGTACATCTATCAGGCGCGGGAAAAAGGCGCAAAAGTGGTCGTTATCGATCCACTGTTAACCCAAACCGCTGCGAAAGCCGATCTCTATTTACGCGTTCGCCCAGGATCAGATGGCGCTCTGGCGCTGGGCATGGCACGCCACCTGGTGGACAAAGGATTGGTTGATCAGGATTTCGTTAACAACTATTCCCATGGTTATGCTGAATTTGAAGAGTATTTGCGTAATAACGTTACCGTAGAGTGGGCATCTGAGATTTGCGGGCTGTCGGCGGATGTTATTCGCCAGTTGGCGGAAGAATTTACCGCGGTTAACCCTGCTACCGTGTGGATTGGCTACGGCATGCAGCGCCATGTCAACGGCGGCGCTAACGTACGGGCGATCGATGCCTTTGTGGCAATGACCGGCAATATTGGCATTGAGGGCGGTGGCGCTCGCTACGGTCATTTGCATACCTGGGGCTTTAACTACAATGCCATGTTGCAGAAGCCACCGGTAGGCTCTATCGGGATGCCGGGAGCGGCGGGCACAACCAGCGAGTTTGGTTCTGCGGGGGAAGTCGCACAGTATTCCGATCGCTCGTTGAATATCAACCAGACCGCAAAGGGAATTCTGGAAGCCAATGAGCCGCCTGTCCGAATGCTTTGGGTTGCCTGTAAGAACCCGTTTGCTCAGGATTTTGATCGCAGCAAGATGGAAAAAGCATTCGAAAAACTGGAAATGGTGGTGTGCGCCGACCAATTCTTTAACGAGACCGTCCAGCATGCCGATATCGTTTTGCCTGTCACCACAGCCTTTGAAGAGTGGAACGTAGACGCCTCATATTGGCACTACTGGCTCTCAATCAACCAGCCTGCAATTAAGCCAATGTATGAGGCAAAATGCGATCTGGAAATCGCCGTTTTACTTTCCCGCACAATCAACAAGCTGGAGCCGGGTTCTTGCACATTCCCGCAGGAGTTCGATCATAAGCGCTGGCTGGACCAGGAGTTCAATGACGGAATGGCCAAAATGTTTGGTATCTCCTCCTGGGATGATTTACTGGAAGGGCCGAAAAAAGCCATTCTGCCAAGTTCTGCGGCCTGGTATGACCGTAAGTTTAAAACGCCCTCTGGAAAGTTTGAGTTCAAATCTGAGCTGTGTGAGAAAAATGGTCATACGGCGCTGCCGGAATACAAACCGGAGGCAAAAAGCACGTTGCCATTCCACCTGTTTACGCCGCATGTCCAGTTCGGTATCCATTCCCAATTCATCAACCTTGACTGGATGCAGGTCTTCTATCCTGAACCGTTTGTTTATATGCACCCGGTTTCCGCCGGGAAAAGAGGCATCGCTGAAAATGACCTGGTGAAAGTGTTTAACACCGCAGGTGAGGTGGAGTTACGTGCGAAGGTAACCGCTAACGTTCCGGAGGATTTCCTGGTGATGTACGAGGCTTGGTTCCCGAAACGGAAATACAACGTTCAAAACGTAGTGGCGGATACTCCAGCCGATATGGGCTTGATGAAAACTGGTGCGCCAGGTGCGGCCATCCATAGTCAGTTTGCGGACATCATTTTAATCGATAAAGGAGCAGCGGCATGAGGCGCGCGTTTTTAGTTAATAGCGATAAGTGTATCGGCTGCCGTGGCTGTGCGATGGCGTGTAAGAGTTTTAACCAGCTGGAGCCAGAACGTTTCTGGCGCTACGTCTACCCGCTGGATAAAGAAATTTATCCGCATGAAGAGCGAGCGTTTTACTCGCTGGCCTGTAACCACTGCGAAAATCCGGCCTGCCTGGCGGCTTGTCCGGTAGAGGCGTACACCAAACGTGAGGATGGCGTTGTAGTGCATAACCCGGAACGTTGTATCGGATGCAAAAACTGTATTCGCAACTGTCCATACGGTGCGCCGCGCTTTAATGAAGAGACGAAAAAAGCGGAAAAATGCAGCATGTGCTATGAGCGTCTTGATGTTGGCATGCAGCCGGCGTGCGTGAATGCCTGTCCGGTAGGTGCGCTGACGCTTATCGATCTGGATGCCGATCCTATACCTGATAATGCGGTGCAGTATCCGCCGGGATTCCCGCGTATGCCGCAGCTTAATCCTGGCACGCGTTTTATCCTTGCGCGTCAACCAAAGCAGCCGGAGGCCAAGTAATGGAAAAGTATGAACTTCCTCTGGTCATTTTTACCGTATTAAGCCAAATGTCGGTTGGGATCACGCTCATTCTGACGCTGCGTGTGCTGCAAGGAAAACTGGAGAGCAAGCGCCTGTACTGGCTGGTAAGTGGACTGGTTCTGGCGGCGGCGTCCGTGGCGGCGATATTACACCTTGCGCATCCGGATCGCGCCTACGATGCCTTGATCAACCTGCAGCACGCCTGGCTGAGCCGAGAGATTCTGGGCGCCACTTTATACGGTGCAGCTGTCGGGGTGACGTTTTTGGCAAAAGGGCACAAAGCACCAGCTGTTCTGGCCTCTGTTCTCGGTATCGCACTGGTGGCGGTACAGGGGATGACCTATGCCGCCCCGGCAATGGTGGCGATCGCCAACGGTCTGACAATGCTGTTGTTCTTCATCACGGTGTGGGTGATGGGGTGTGCTGCGATTCCACTTCTTAACCTCGTACCTGCCGTTGCTGCATTGCGCCAGGGGATTGTCGTGTGTATGGCAGTCATGATCGCCGCACCCATTATCTGGCTAAGCGGTGGCACCATCATGCAGATGACGGCGCATGCCTGGCTGACGTCGCCACTTTATCTGGCGAGTCTGGTGTGTCTGGCGGTGGCCTTTGTGCTTAGCCGTCAGGGCGAGCGTCGCGCAAAAGCGCTTTTCGCCCTGCTGTTTGTTGGCGTATTCCTGAGCCGTCTGACGTTTTTTGGCGATACGATCAGCTCCATCGTGAATATCGGCCATTTGTATTAATCGTGAGGTAATAAAAACCCCTGTCAGGCGTTAACCTGGCAGGGGTTTTCTTTAGCAAATCAGTGGCTGTTAACGAACAACCAGCACTGGCAAAGTCGCGTGTCGAACAACGCTGGAAGCGTTTGAGCCGAGCAGATGGGTGCTGATTGATGGGTTACGCGACCCAATGACAACGACATCCGCATTCAACTCTTCACCCAACTCGTTGACCACGTCACGGACGCTGCCAAAGCGGACATGTTGTTTAATACGGGAAGGATCGATGCTGAAGTGACCGACCATCGTTTGCAGACGGGTTTCCGCTTCGTGTTGCAGATGCTCTTCAAAACGACGGACATCGGCTGCAAAGCGGTGCAGGCTTAAGCTCGCTGAGCCTGGCAGCACATGCAGCAGATGGATAACCCCTTTATCCTGGGCCAGAAATTCTGCATGGCGAATAGCCTTGTCGCTCAGTTCCATTTCGAATACATCAACTGGCATTATGATTGTGTTGTACATAAACATTCTCCTTGTCATTACATGAACACATAACAGCATAGTATTAAAAATGATTCTGTCAGTCACGACACAGATTTATGTTTTGCGAACAGGAAAGAAAGCGAGGAGCAGGGAGATCTAACCGGAAAGAGGATGCGGATGCATCCCCTGTAAGATAAAGCGAGTGGCTTTGATAAGACAGAGTTAGCGCAGGTAGTCGCCTGCAGCTTCAGGCTGGTACTCAAGCTCGATAACTTCGAGGTGCGTTGAGGTCCCGCCTGGCAATTCCCAGTGAATGGTATCACCAACGCGCAGCCCCAGAAGTGCAGCGCCGACAGGTGCCATTACCGAAAGCTGTGTGTTGCTGTCAGTCATAGTGGCCGGATACACCAGGGTACGCACACGGACTTCGCCATCACTCAGATTGCGGAATTTCACGCGGCTGTTCATGGTCACGACGTCGTGCGGCATGGTTTCTGGAGAACACATTTGGGCACGATCCAGCTCGGCGTTAAGGGCGTCGGCAATCGGTAAACCAGCAAACGCAGGTTGCTCCAACAGGCGGTCAATGCGTTCCGCATCGAGGTCGTTAATGATGATAGTTGGTCTGGACATTTATTACTCCATGTCGTCGATACTGCGGGTGCGCAGGTAAATAATCCCAAAAGAAAACCCTCACCGTCAGGCGGCAAGGGTTTAGCTTTTATGATGATACTGAGACTTACCCCATGTTTGAAGTGATTTAGTTCACATTCAGGTAAATCATCAACATTGTCGCATATGGTGTGATTTTAGCCGAAAAACGTGATCGTTCTCCAATTTGCATTATGCTTTTTAAGCGCTCGCTGCGGGCGCGTCAAACAACTCAGTGTTCCGCGACAGGAGATCTCATGAGCCAGTACGACAAACTTACCTTGAAAGACGGCAGCTATTTGCATTTTAAAGACTGGGGAAGTGGACAACCTATTGTGTTTAGTCACGGTTGGCCGCTGACGGCAGACGCGTTTGAAGATCAGATGCTGTTCCTTGGATCGAAAGGATTTCGTGTGATCGCCCATGACAGGCGCGGACATGGGCGTTCGGCCCAACCCTGGGATGGACATCATATGGATCAGTATGCTGACGACCTGGCTGAACTTACCGCGCATCTCAATCTTAAAGATGCCGTACATGTTGGGCACTCTACCGGCGGTGGGGAAGTGGCTCGTTATATTGGCCGGCATGGGACGCAGCGGGTGGCAAAAGCGGTGTTAATTGGCGCGGTGACGCCCATCATGATCAAGACTGACTTTAACCCAAATGGCGTGCCGAAAGAGGTATTCGATGGCATCCGTGAGGGGGTTGTGAACGATCGCGCCGCCTTTTTCTATGAGCTGACCGCTGCATTCTATGGCTACAATCGTCCTGGCGCAAAAGAGTCGAAAGCCGTCAGGGAAAGTTTTGTTGAACAAGGTTTACAAGGTTCCATCAAAGCGTTGTACGACTGTATACACGCGTTTTCGGAAACAGATCTGCGTGAAGACCTCAAAAAGATGACCATCCCGACGCTGGTGATCCACGGTGATGACGATCAGATTGTTCCGTTTGAAACCTGCGGAAAGGTCGCGGCGGAAATGCTGCCGGACTCGCAGTTGAAGGTATATGTCGGCGGCTCGCATGGCATTTGCACCACCCATAAGAAACAGATCAACGGTGACCTGCTCAACTTTATTCAGTCGTAATCGTTGGCAGATTGTTCTACGCTGATCTTCTTTTTCCAGGGGGATGAGCGAAGCATAATTTGTGCTGCGCTGACGTTAACTTCAACAGGGAACGCTATGTATTTCTATCAACCGTCACAGGGACACGGCTTACCGCATGATCCGCTAAATGCCATCATTGGACCGCGCCCGATTGGCTGGATTGCGTCGCGTGACGGCAACGGTCGGCACAATCTGGCACCATACAGTTTCTTTAACTGTTTTAACTATCATCCGCCGATTATCGGTTTCGCCAGCAGCGGCTGGAAAGACAGCGTGCAGAATATTATCGAAACTGGTGAATTTGTCTGGAACCTGACGACTCTTGAGCTGGCCACTGCGATGAACGAAACGTCAGCCAGCTTGCCGCACGGTGAGGACGAGTTTTTTGCCGCCGGGCTTAGCAAGGCAGATAGCCGGATAGTCAACGTGCCGCGCGTGGCGCAAAGCCCGGTCAATTTTGAGTGTCGCTTATCGCAAAGCCTGCAACTGACTACCGCTGATGGCTCACCGGTTGATACCTGGCTGGTGTTGGGGGAAGTGGTAGGCATTCACATAGATGAAACGCTCCTGGAAGACGGCATCTATCAGACGGCGAAAGCGAAGCCGGTACTGCGTGCAGGTGGGCCAACGGCGTATTATTCGATCAGTGAAACACACCGTTTTGATTTAGTTCGCCCGGATGCCCGTGTAAAACGCTAAGCTTACGAACCGACGCCATCTTGCAGCGTCGGTCACGAGTTTCAGTATCCCACTTTGTCGATAATAAACTGTTTACCGCAGTTACCCGGATGCGGTTGCGGTAAGAATGACTGGGCAGATAACGTCTGGTTGATGTTGTCGGCTTTCAGGGATAACTGGATCTCAGTGAGATACGCTGGATTGCCGTGGCAGCTTAGCTTCACCGCTTTGACGTTCTCTTTGCCCCAGCTTTTGGCAACGGCGGCGTCAAATGCGTTACGGTTGACGGTTTTGCCGTAGTTTTCCGCCAGGAATTTGCCCACCTCGCTGTCCTTAACCTCATTATTCAGCCGTACCATCGTGCCGAAGTACGCGTCGGGATCAAAACCGAAACACGCGCCATGTTTGGCATACTCGTAACGTTCCAGACAGGATCTTCCACCAGCACCAGGCATTACGGCGCTGAGTTTTGCCGCGCTTTCCAGCGACAGCCCGGTTTCGGGGGCCGCGCATTTACGGCTGGCGCGCGCTTCAGGCAGGTTAGGAATAGGGCGAGTCGCGCAGCCAAAACGCATCCAACGGCGATTGTCTACTCCACGGGCGGCAATGGATTTAGGCAGGCTGGGCCATAAACCGTGAACGGTCAGGAAATCAGCTTTGTCTGCGCTCTCTTTTTGCAAACGACATTCGTCAGGCTCCTGACGATTACGCTCGTGTTGGCTCTGACAAAATCCGGTTTGCCAGGAGAGAGCCAGCACGTAGCTGTCAAAATCAGCGTACTGTTTTGCCTGAAGTTCATCGGCCTGAGCTGCAGAAACTGGTAGCAGGAGTGCTGCCAGCAACGAAGAATAACGCCATGTTGATGTCATGATGATTTCGGACACTTATATAAATTCTGAATATCATCTATTTAATCATAAAAAATGCCAGTCAGGTTTAGCTGACTGGCATCATTTTCATCAAGCGTGAACGGGAATGATTAGCTCCACATTGCCAGAATCGGCCAGCCGACCAGCAGAAGCATAGCGATGTAGATAACGCCGAAGATAGCACCCAGACGCCAGTAGTCTTTGGACTTTACATAACCACAGCCGTAGATGATAACGCCTGGGCCTGTTGCATATGGAGTCAGACAGCCCATGATACCGATGGACAGTACCAGCAGGATACACAGGTGTTCCATCGGCACGCCCGGGATGCCTTTACCTACAGCCAAAATAACCGGCAGCATGGTGGCCGTGTGTGCAGAAAGGCTGGCAAACAGGTAGTGAGCAAAATAGAACACCAGCACCAGTACGATCACGGTCGCGTTAGGCGAGAAGCCTTCCAGATGCGTGCTCATGGTGTTGGCGAACCAGTCGATGAAACCTGAACGGGTTAAACCATTCGCCATAACGACCAGCGTGGCGAGGTTAACCAGAGTGTTCCATGCGCTGTTATAACGGGTAATGTCTTTCCACGGTACAACGTGCAGCGCCAGCATCAGGGAAACAGCCAGCAGGCCCACTGCGGTTGCATCAATCAGTTTACCACCGAAGACCCACAGACCCAGACTGAGCAATACCAGACCGATCAGCGTTATCTCTTTACGGGTCAGTTTACCCATGCCTTTCAGTTCATCACCGGCCCAAGCGGCAACTTCAGCACTGTGAGTAACTTCTGGTTTGTACAGAACGTATGACAGCCACGGAGCAACGATCAGCAAAATAATACCGACCGGCAGGAAGCTGAGGAACCACTGCAACCAGCTGATTTGAATACCGGCAATTTTGTTGACGAATTCCAGACCCAGCACGTTAGGCGCAGCGCCGGTCACGAACATCGAGGAACTCAGGCTGGTACTGATGACCATCATCCACATCAAATATCCACCGATACGGCGCGCGGAAGGATCGTTCGGGAATGATTTAAACAGCGGCGGCAGGTTTTTGATAACTGGGAATACGGTGCCACCGGTACGCGCAGTGTTAGATGGAGTAAACGGTGCCAGCAGAATGTCGATGATAACAATCGCATAGCCCAGCGTCAGGGTACGTTTACCCATGAATTTCACCAGGAACAGCGCGATACGACGACCCAGACCGGTGACTTCATAACCCAGTGCGAAGATAAACGCACCAAACACCAACCACACGGTGGTGCTGGAGAAGCCCGCCAGGCCCCATTTCAGCGCTTGCTTACCCGCTTTAAACGCCGGGTCGGCCAGTTCTGAAGCATCAAACAGCAGATAGTTGCTGCCGATAACGCAGATCGTTACGGCGATAAAGCTGATCGCTGTTGCCGGAATTGGCTCCAGGATCATACCGACGATCATCGCCACAAACACGGCAAAGTAGTGCCAGGCCTGTGGAGGCATTCCATCAGGGACGGGGATTAGAAACATGACACCCATGACGACCAGGGGGGCCAATAACTTCCATATTTTATCTTTTGCTAAAGACATGTGTGTGATTCTCCGGAAAGGATCTTTAATTGTGATAATGATGAACTTGTGAAATCTGAGCTAAGAACCAGGTGACGATCAGCAGATCGGCGCAGCCTCCGGGACTGAGGTTGCGTTCAATGCACTGTTGGTCGAACTGGTATAGATATTCGAGATCGGCAGGGGTACGAATCCCCCCTTGCTGCATCAGGGCGGTGGCCTGCTGCTGTAGCCAACGCAGACCTTCTGCGCCGCCACGTGAAGCCACGTTGGTGTCGCCGTTGATAGACATCAGCAGCAATAATGTGTCGAGTAACGCCAGTTCAGGGTCGCGGCCCTGAGTCAGCAGTGCGCGGTAGTGCGGCAGGGCATGCTGGATGACAAGCGGATATCCCGCTTCGGCTTCGCCCCGTGCGCCGGTTAATCCCAATTGCTGATAAAGACGTTGGCCAGCCGTGAGTTGTTGATTGTTCTGGCGCAGTTCGCGCTCGGTCAGGCCACGGCAAAATGTTGCTGCCGTAGAGCAAATGGTTTCAGCGGTAACAGTGAGTTGGAGCTGGTGCAGGCGGCCAATGGCGGCGCACAGCAGTCCCAGTGAAAAGATGCTCCCTTTATGGGTGTTCACCCCGGCGGTGGCGCGGAACATATCGGCTTCGCAGGCCATGCCCAGCGGGCGCAGTCCTTTCAATACATCTTCAGGCGACAGCTGTGCGCTAAACGCCCCATACTCAATAAAACGTGGTAGCCACGACTGAATCGCTTCAGCGCTGCGATGAAAATCTTCCAGCGCCATATCTTTATGCGCGCCGTTGTTAATACGATCTACCAGACCGGGTTTGGGCGACAGGTTGACTTCAGTCAACATGGCGCGCCACGCAAGCGTTGCGTAAGCATCAGGCAGATCCAGAGGGAGGACTGCGTTATTGGTTGATGTTGCGGGAATCGGCATCATGCAGCAGTGCCTCCATCTGAGTGAGTAAGTCGGAAAGCGCGTGGGTTTTACCCCGCGCACAGTCGGCAGCACTTTGCTCGCACAGCAGACAGCGGCGGGCAGGGAGTGCGAAATGACGCCGGGACAGAATTTCCCCTTCAGGGGTCAGGACATCGATGTCCCATAGGCGTCCCAGCGGGTGTGAATGCTCAAGTTCAATCGTGGCGAGCTTGAGGTCGTGGGCCGGAGCCTCAATAGACAAAAGACCTTCTGGACCGCTGGCAGAAACCAGCGCTGTTTGCTCCCTGACAATCCAGGTGGATTGTTTCGCCAACGCGAGCAAGGCGGTTACGCCATGATTAAAGATGTGACGAGTTAATTCGCTGTCTTTAATCGGACCCGGTGCGACGACGGTAAACGAGACCAGCGGCGCAGAGTGGCGTGTCAGCCACTCCTGTTGCCTTGCCTGTCTCTCATCGCGGCTGGCTAGCAGCTCGGGAATGGAAACCGCGTGTTGGGTGGCGTATTCAGGGAGCAGGTGCATGGTTTATTCCTTCACCTGATGCACAACGTCAATCACTGAACCATCGCGGTAACGCACAACAGCAATCACGCGGTCAGTGAATTCGATAGCGCGTGGCTGACCGGTGAGCTGCTGTGCACGTTCGCGCAGCCATTCAATGGACACCACTTTCATACCGGCTTCTTTCAGACGTTCTGCCAGTTCCGGACGTGCAGGGTTGACGGCGATACCGTGGTCAGTGACCAGAATGTCAACGCTGGAGCCTGGGGTTACGCAGGTCAGCACGTTATCAACCAGGGTCGGGATGCGTCCGCGAACCAGCGGCGCGACGATGATAGACAGCGCAGCGGCAACCGCGGTATCGCAGTGACCGCCGGATGCGCCGCGCAGTACGCCGTCAGAACCGGTCAGTACGTTAACGTTGAAGCTGGTATCAACTTCCAGCGCGCTGAGCACCACGACGTCCAGACGATCGACGGATGCGCCTTTTGAGCCCCAGTTGGCATACTGGTTGGCACTGATCTCAATGTGGTTTGGATTGCGGGCCAGCGATTCCGCGGCGTTACGGTCAAAACTCTGAACGTCCAGCAGTTTGCGAATCAGGCCTTTTTCGTGCAGGTCAACGATGGTAGCGGTAATGCCGCCCAGCGCGAAGTCGGCACGGATATCGCGGCTGCGCATTTTGTCTTCCAGGAAACGCGTAACAGCCAGAGAAGCGCCGCCGGTTCCTGTCTGCAGTGAGAAGCCTTCGTTGAAGTAGCCGGAATTAGCAATGACCTCAGCCGCGCTACGGGCGATTAACAGTTCACGCGGGTTGGTGGTCATGCGGGTCGCATCGGCACCAATTTTGTCCGCATCGCCGACCTGATCGATCTGCACGATCAGATCTACCTGATCCTGCGTAATGCTGGCCGGGTTATGCGGATAGGTCAGCAGCTGTTCAGTCAGCAGGACAACCTGTTTCGCGTTTTCGGCGTCTACGCGGGCATAGCCCAGTGAGCCGCAGCACGCTTTACCGGTATAACCGTTGGCGTTGCCAAACTGGTCGCAGGACGGCACGCCGAGGAACGCCACATCAATGCTGAGCTCGCCACTTTGCACCAGGTGCACACGGCCACCGTGGGAGTGAATTTGTACCGGTTCGGCCAACAGGCCACGTGAGATTTCTTCCGCCAGCGGACCACGCAGACCGGAGGTATAAATGCGGCTAACCACGCCCTGACGGATGTGCTCAACCAGTGGAGCATGGCAGTCGCTCAGAGAGCTGGAGGCCAGCGTCAGATTTTTAAAGCCCATATTGGCGATGGCGTCCATCACCAGGTTAATCGTCAGATCGCCACCACGAAAAGCGTGGTGGAAAGAGATAGTCATACCATCCTGTAAACCTGAACGACGAATAGCGTCTTCCAGGTTAGCGCACAGCTTTTTGTCGCGCGGTTTTTGCGCCTGCAATTCTACTTTTGCGGTGCTCTGATAAGCGGAAAGCTCACTTTCTGCATGACGGCTCCAGGTCGCCACGCGATCCTGGCGTTGAGACTGTTCGATTTTCTGCGTCATTTTTTTGCCTTATTCTTCGCGAATGCCGGAAAGTTCTGCACGGGAGATAACCAGAAGGGCGCGCTCGATAACCGGGCTGTCGACCATTTTGCCGTTCAGGGAAACTACGCCACGACCTTCGCGAGCAGCGGCTTCAGCGGCTTCCACAACCAGACGGGCGTGAGCCAGTTCTTTGCGCGTTGGGGCGTACAGGTTGTGCAGGAGTTCGATCTGGCGCGGGTTGATGAGCGATTTGCCGTCAAAACCCAGTTGCTTGATATGTGCGGCTTCGTGCAGGAAACCCGCTTCGTTGTTGGCATCGGAATACACGGTGTCGAACGCCTGAATACCGGCAGAACGTGCAGCCTGCAAAATAGAGCAGCGGGCAAACAGCAGTTCAGTACCTTCCGGTGAGCGCTCAGTGCGCAGGTTACGTACATAGTCTTCCGCACCCAGGGCAATACCGATCAGACGTTCGGAAGCATGGGCAATTTCTACCGCGCGGGTAATGCCTAACGGCGATTCGATGGCGGCTAACAGACCGGTGCTGCCTGGCTCACGGCCACAGGCGTTTTCGATACGCAGAATTTCGCTTTCGATGTCGATGACATCCTGCGCGGTATCGGTCTTCGGTAAACGTACGATGTCAGCACCGCCACGTACCACGGCTTCAAGGTCGTTGATGCCCCATTCGGAGTCGAGGGCGTTTACACGCACGATGGTTTCAACGTCGTGATACAGCGGATGCTGCAGCGCGTGGTACACCATGCGGCGAGCGGTATCTTTTTCACGCAACGCGACGGAGTCTTCCAGGTCGAACATCAGCGCATCTGCCGGGTAGATGAACGAGTTGCTGACCATGGCGGCATTGGCGCCCGGTACGAACAACATGCTGCGGCGAGTACGGGTTTTACGTTGTTGCAAAGATTCGGAAATCACTGGCAATCCTCCCATGGCAGTGCCGGAATACCGCCAGCGCGGGCCAGTAGTGCTTCCAGTCGCGCACGTAAAATGCAGTCCAGTGCGCCTTTATCATCAACATTCAATTGCACGCCGCGTACGTTGTAGCGGGACAGAACGTCCAGAATGGTGGCCCGGATGGCATCACCGAACTGCTTTTCGACGCTACTGTTAACCTGCAGGTCAATATCCTGCGAATCGAGTGGGGCGATGCGAATCATCACATCACCGGACTCGAGTGTGCCTGCGACGGCTGCCTGGTTTATTTTCATTTTTCACCTGTTGCTAATGCGGGGGTATTTTGGCGGACTGCCGCACCCGATGAGGCTCGCTCAACCATGCTTTGCAGATACTGCAGCGTGGCGTCAGGGACCAGGGATGCGATAGCCGTGAGATCTTTTTTAACCAGCAGCTTGCGCACCCAGGAGGCGGAAATCGGCATCTCCTGGAAACACAGCCGCTCAATTTCCACCAGTTCAATCGGTGGGGCGGGAAGCGTTGGGGTCTCCAGCCAGTAACGCATATCGTTGTTGTACTGGGAGGTGACGGTGCAATACGGCTCAGTACCGACGAAGCGGTGCGTGACGCCGAGAGCCGGAGCCAGATACTGGCGGAAGATTTTCAGGTCTATTTCGGTGTAGCAGTGGTTAATAACGCTCTGCTCTTTGATGAAGTAACACGGGAACGTGGCGCGGGAAATGATGTACTCCGAACCGCGATGCACGGTTAAACGTGGAATATCTTTTGTTCCTTTAAGCACCAGATCCAGGCGGTCTTCATACGGAAAACGTGAGGTATCTTCTTTCACCAAAAACAGATGCAGCCAGTCACATTGCGCGGCCGCCTGTTGGATCAGAAAACGGTGTCCGTTGGTGAAGGGGTTGGCGTTCATGACGATACAGCCAATTTTTTTCCCATCATGACGCTGTTTTGCCAGTGATTCGGCGTAGCGTTTCAGACGTGTGGTGCTGTTTTCCATCAATACCATAATGCCGGGAACGCTGGTGAGCGTAGAAAAACCGCACTGTTTAAACAGCGATTCGTACTCGGTTTTGGTATAGATGAAGAGGTGCGTACAATGGCGTTCATAGGCAAGGTTGATTAACTCGGTCGCTAGCGTCAGCGCTAAACCCTCGCCGCGGACAGATTCACAGATTGCGACACACTTAATAATATTCCCAGCGATACCACCGCAGGCAATCAGACGGTCGTCACGGGTGACGGTGATAAATACTTCGACGGTCGTATCTACGCTCAAATCATTCTCTTTCAGAAATTGCGCGATAGCCGCCATCTTTTTATTTTCTGAGCGTTTAACTTGCGTGAATATATTATTACCGAACATAGTGAATAGAGCCCCGATGCTATATTTGTTACTGGGTTTCTGTTTTTGTTGCTCTGTTTAGCAACCTGATAACGTTTTGTTTGCAATTGAAGGGAATGGTTTTTTATTACGGAGTATTTCTTTTTTTCCCTGCTGCATACATCGTAAGGGGTATTTTGGAGGTAATTTTTGATTTATTTCACAATAAGTTAGAAGGTTTTAATGTGTTTTATGGTTTTAAGTTTTTTAATTAATTTAACCCTAAAATAAGGTGTGGTTTTAATTTGTTTAATTGATTTAAGGTGGGGAATCTGCAACGATCTTGTTTTATACCATAACGTGTAAATAGAACATTTTAATTACAACTACAATGAGAAATTAGTTTTAGTTAACGTCGGTGAGGAAAAATGTGATGGCAGAACAGAAAAATAAAACACGGTTTCCTTTTTTCCGCAGTCTGGCGTTTCCTTTACGTATCTTTCTGCTCATTCTGGTCGTTTCTGTTTTTATCATTGCCGCCCTGGCACAATACTTCACCGCCAGCTTTGAAGATTATCTGGCAACGCATGTCCGCGATATGGCAATGAATCAGGCCAAAATCATCGCCTCTAACGACAGTATCATCACGGCGGTTAAGCATCGTGATTACAAGCGATTGGCGACGATTGCCGACAAACTGCAGAGCGGAACTGACTTCGACTACGTGGTTATCGGGGATACCAACTCCATTCGTCTATATCATCCGAACCCGGAAAAGATTGGCTATCCGATGCAGTTCACCAAACCCGGTGCGCTGGAAAAAGGCGAGAGCTACTTTATTACCGGTAAAGGGTCCATCGGGATGGCAATGCGCGCTAAAACGCCCATCTTTGATGACGATGGCAAAATCATTGGCGTAGTCTCAATTGGTTATCTGATCAGCAAAATCGATAGCTGGCGATCGGACTTCATACTTCCGATGGCCGGCGTGTTTATCCTCCTGTTGCTGGTACTTATGCTGCTCTCCTGGTTTTTCGCTGCCCATATTCGTCGGCAGATGTTGGGTATGGAACCGAAACAAATTGCGCGTGTGGTACGTCAGCAGGAAGCGTTGTTCAGCTCGGTATATGAAGGATTGATTGCCGTGGATCCTGATGGATATATCACCGCAATAAACCGCAGTGCGAGGAAAATGCTGGGGCTGTCTTCACCTGGGAGAAAGTGGCTTGGAAAACCGGTGAGTGAGGTGGTTCAGCCAGCGGACTTTTTCACCCAACAGATTGCGGAAAAACGACAGGACGCGATGGTCAACTTTAATGGACTGAGCGTTATCGCCAACCGTGAGGCGATTCGCTCCGGTGACGAACTGCTTGGGGCAATCATCAGTTTTCGTAGTAAAGATGAAATTGCTACTCTTAATGCGCAGTTAACGCAAATCAAACAGTATGTAGAGAGCCTGAGGACGCTGCGTCATGAGCACCTGAACTGGATGTCGACCATCAATGGTCTGCTGCAAATGAAAGAGTATGACAAGGTTCTGGCCATGGTGCAGGGAGAATCCCAGGCGCAACAGCAACTGATTGACAGCCTGCGCGGCGCGTTTGCCGATCGTCAGGTAGCCGGTCTGTTGTTTGGCAAGGTGCAGCGCGCGCGGGAACTGGGTCTCACCATGACTATTGTTCCGGGCAGCCAACTGCATCAACTCCCCGAGGGGCTGGATAGCACAGAGTTTGCAGCAATTGTTGGCAATCTGCTTGATAATGCATTTGAAGCGAGCTTGCGCACCCAGCAAGGCAACAAGGTCGTCGAACTCTATTTGAGCGATGAAGGGGATGACGTGATCATCGAAGTTGCCGATCAGGGATGCGGTGTGCCGGAAGCATTGCGTGAAAAAATATTTGAACAGGGTGTGAGCACCCGTACCGATGAACCAGGTGAACATGGCATCGGTTTGTATCTTATTGCTAGTTATGTGAGGCGCTGTGACGGGGTGATTACGCTCGAAGATAACTCCCCCTGCGGCACCTTATTTTCTTTATTTCTTCCGAAAGTGAAAAAAAACAATGACGGAACCATTAACGCTATTGATCGTTGAGGATGAAACGCTACTGGCGGAAATGCATGCTGAATATATCCGCCATATACCCGGCTTCAGCCAGATTTGGCTGGCGGGTAATCTTGCGCAGGCGAGGATGATGATTGAGCGTTTTAAGCCCGGTTTGATTCTGCTCGATAACTACTTGCCGGACGGCAAGGGAATTACCTTATTGCATGAGCTAACCCAGGCGCGTTATCCGGGCGGTGTGGTGTTTACCACGGCGGCCAGCGACATGGAAACAGTCTCCGAAGCTGTGCGCAGCGGCGCGTTTGATTACCTGGTCAAACCCATTGCCTACGAGCGGCTGGGGCAGACCCTGACGCGTTATCAACAGCGGCGACGCATGTTGGCCGGTAATGATAGCGCCAGTCAAAAGCAGATTGATGAGATGTTTAATGCCTACGCGCGGGGCGAGCCGAAAGGGGATTTACCGACCGGGATTGATGCGTTAACACTGAATGCAGTGTTGAAATTATTTGCCGATCCGACGGTACACCATACAGCAGAAACGATCGCCCAGGCGCTCACCATCAGCCGAACGACTTCCAGACGCTACCTGGAGTACTGTGCCAGCCGTCATTTGATTATTGCGGAGATTATTCACGGTAAGGTGGGTAGGCCGCAGCGTATCTATCACGGCGGCTAAATGCTGATATCTGACGTAGGCCGGATAAGATGCTTTAGCATCGACATCCGGCAACGTTGCAATCGAAATGCCGGATGCGGCGTGAATGCCTTATCCGGCCTACATTTCTCTGAGTATCAGCCGCCAACGACGGCTGAAGAAGAACCTGGTACCATCACTTCAGTTGCGATAATCACAACCAACAACCCAACCAGAACCGGAACCGAGGTACGTTTCACCACTTCGAACGGAGAAATCTTCGCCATACCAGCAACAGCAACCACCACGCCGGAGACCGGGGAGATTGTGCGTCCAAGGTTTGACGCCTGCAGCATCGGGATAACAAGGTAAGCTGGGTTAATGCCGGAGGAATGCGCCAGCTTAGGGATCATCTCAACGAAGGCATAGAACGGGGCGTTACCGGAACCCGTAGTCATTGCCGCCAGCATAGTCAGGATCACCAGCACCATCATCAGAATAATGCTCGCCGAACCAAACGAGGTAGCGATAGAAATCAGACTCTGAATAAAGCCGATTGTGCTCAGGCCCTGGGCAAAAACACCCGCAGCGACTAACAACATCACCACGTTAGCAAAGGCATCCGCCATGCCACGGTAAGCGACTTCCAGACCAGAGAAAACCTTTTGGGTATTGAACCCACGTACGAACTCCAGAATAGCCGCGATGAGCATGCACAGTACCAGAATCGTAATGATATGCAGCTGTGGACCCCATTTACCATCAAAAATCAGGACGCCAACAATCGGGGTAAACGGCAGAATGGCGTAAAATGACGGGGCAGTCGTGGTGATTTCAGCCACATCTAACATTTCATGAGAAATGTTCTCTTTTTTATCCAGAAAACGCTGCCAGAAAAAGTGGGCAATCGCCATAGCAATGATGGCGGCAATGGAAATTGGCAGCGTGGTTTTAAAGGCGAAATCGATCAGCGGCATTTCCGCAGCTTTTGCCGCCAGCACCACATCACCGGATGTTGGTGAAAGAATAATTGCAGCAGGGGAGGCACAAATGGCCGCTGCGGCGCCACGGCTGATCCCAACGTTAACCATGACCGGGAATAGTGTTGCCATCAGCAATACACCCAGACCGGTTGCTGAAGAAACCGCCAGTGACATCAGGCAGGCGACAAAATAGGCGGCAATCATTAGCAGGTAAGGAGAGTTGATGTATTGCAGAGGCTTGGAGGCCAGCTTAACGACCATATCGTTCGCGCCAATGTGGGTCATATAAGCGGCAAAACCACACAGCATCATGATCATCATGCCGAGATCGCCACCACGGCTCATCAGCAAAATTTTAATATATTCAACAATGTCTGTTGCCGTATAGCCCGTTGATGCCGCGCTGGACGGCAAAACTTTATGCCCCATCAGCGCACTGATAATCAGCAAAACCAGACCACCAACAAACAGTACGCCTGTCGCGGAATAACCTTTAATGATGTAGCGCGCTACACCCACAATAACCACAACCCCAATAAGGAGTTCAATAAATGTCAACATCGTTTCCCCTGTCGCATTGCTGCCCAGAAAGTAAAAAAACTAAAAAAAGTAAAAAGTGGTGACAGAATGTGCCTAATAAACCGATAACTCTTGCTGATTAAAATCAATAAAAATACGGATTCAAGCGATGGTTAAGCCGTTTTTTCAGCATCGCGGTTTAAAAAAGAATCTCACAATAAGAAACTGTGAAGCGCAGCGCTGATGTGTGTGTTTTGTGGCGATGATGAATATTGATTGTTAATTTATTGTGATGATATTTAACTTTTTTCGCAGGAAAGAACAATTTATTGGCAATAAAGAGAAAATAGTTCCTATTAGATGGCTCAATAAACTCATGGATAATTATCTTAAAAATTATAGGCTGAGGATTATTCTGATTTTTTAGCTGCGCATTTTTGTTAAGCTAACATTAAGGTTGGGTTTGCTACAATTAATAATAAATCCCAGGATGGTAATTAAGTTGTGATTGTCGCTAAACGATATTTTCTCATTTTTTCATTTCTTTTTATTCAGTTAGCTTTCATTCCCCAGGGCGCTGCTGAAGATAAAGGCTGGTTCGCTACTTTTAAAGACAACGTCAGTGAAACCTGGCAGCAGCCAGAACATTATGATCTGTACGTGCCGGCTATTACCTGGCATGCACGCTTTGCCTACGATAAAGAAAAAACGGATCGCTACAATGAACGTCCATGGGGGGCGGGCTTTGGTCAATCCCGTTGGGATGATAAAGGTAACTGGCACGGGCTTTATATAATGGCCTTTAAGGATTCCTACAATAAATGGGAACCCATTGGTGGTTATGGCTGGGAAAAAACCTGGCGACCGCTGGCAGATGAAAATTTTCATACAGGTCTCGGTTTTACCGCTGGTTTTACCGCGCGCGATAACTGGAACTACATTCCGGTTCCCGTGCTGTTACCGCTGGCATCAATAGGGTATGGTCCGGCAACGTTCCAGATGACCTACATTCCGGGAACGTACAACAACGGTAACGTCTACTTTGCATGGATGCGTTTCCAGTTTTGATGGACTACCTGTATTGTCAGGTGGATTATTAAAAAGTCTTTTAAAAACAGTGCCATATTAACTTTAACTGAAAAATAACGCGACATTTATCACTTTTTGATAAAATTCGACTGGACAAAGTCCACCACAATTGTTGTACTGATACCCGACACAGCATTTGTGTCTATTTTTCATGTAAAGGTAATTTTGATGTCTAAGATTAAAGGTAACGTTAAGTGGTTTAATGAGTCCAAAGGATTCGGTTTCATTACTCCGGAAGATGGCAGCAAAGACGTGTTCGTACACTTCTCTGCAATCCAGACCAATGGTTTTAAAACTCTGGCTGAAGGTCAGCGTGTAGAGTTCGAAATCACTAACGGTGCCAAAGGCCCTTCTGCTGCAAACGTAATCGCTCTGTAAGCATACGACAGCAAGCATTCAAAACCCGCTTAATTGCGGGTTTTTTTTCGCTTCAGTGCGCGGGAGAGGCCGAAACCAGCCAGAATGCCAGGGCGGTCATCGCAAATGATCCCAACAGATTAACCAGTACATTCACCATAGCCCAACCAAAGCGTCCTTCCTGTAGCAAAAACACCACCTCAGCTGAGAAAGTGGAAAACGTTGTTAGTCCCCCGCAAAAGCCAGTGGTAATCAGTACCTTCCACATTGGATCAATGTTAGTCATGCGATTAAACCACGCCAGACCCATACCAATGATAAATGCGCCAAGTAAGTTTGCAGCCAGCGTACCGAATGGGATGGCCTGATGTAGCGGGTTAAACCTCATGCTCAACATCCATCTTGCTACACTACCTGTACCACCACCGATAAAAACCGCTAAAAGGAGTTGTAACACTGCATAATCCTGCTATTTGATTGTATATAGGATGAGTGTAACGCTGAATAATCGTGGTTGGCGAGCCTAACAACGTTTTCTGGAGGGAATATGTTTGTTGCAGCAGGGCAATTTGCCGTGGGACCTTCATGGGAAAAAAATGCAGAAACCTGCGTCTTTTTGATGTCTCAGGCTGCAGGAGAGGGGGCGTCGCTGCTGGTATTACCGGAGGCGCTTCTGGCCCGTGACGATCTGGACCCAGACCTGTCAGTGAAATCAGCTCAACTGCTGGAGGGCGGATTTTTGACGCGCTTGCTGCGAGAAAGCGCGCAAAACGAGATGACGACAATCCTGACGATTCATGTTCCTTCTGTGCCAGGCCGGGCGTTTAACATGCTGGTGGCGCTACGGGCAGGTCAGGTCGTGGCCCATTACGCTAAATTACATCTCTATGATGCCTTTTCGATTCAGGAGTCACGAAATGTGGATGCAGGGGACGCCATAGCGCCGCTGCTGGACGTAGACGGGTTAAAAGTAGGGTTAATGACCTGTTATGATCTGCGCTTTCCTGAGCTGGCGCTGGTGCACGCATTGCAGGGAGCGGAAATTCTTGTCTTACCCGCAGCCTGGGTTCGGGGATCGCTTAAAGAGCATCACTGGGCTACGCTTTTGGCGGCAAGAGCGTTAGATGCGACGTGTTACTTGATTGCGGCGGGAGAGTGCGGTAACAAGAATATCGGCCAAAGCAGGGTCATCGACCCCTTTGGTGTGACCATTGCTGCTGCGGCAGAAACGCCCGCGCTAATTATGGCCGAGGTTTCCGCCGAGCGGGTGAGGCAGGTTAGGGCACAACTCCCGGTGTTAAGTAACCGACGCTTTGCGCCACCGCAATTATTATGACGTTTTTTTAAACAAGGCTTGATTCACCTTGTTACAGATTGCTATTGTGTGCGCGCGTCGAAAGGCCGTTAATATTCTCAGGTTAATATGGCGCTTTATGCAGCCTGGTTTAAGTCAAGAAGGTATCTATGGGTGAGATTAGTATTACCAAACTGCTGGTGGTTGCCGCACTGGTTGTTCTGCTGTTTGGTACCAAGAAGTTACGTACACTGGGTGGAGACCTGGGAACGGCAATCAAGGGCTTCAAGAAAGCAATGAACGACGATAATGCCGATGCTAAGAAAGATGCTGATGGTAGCGTTCAGGCTGAGAAGCTTTCTCATAAAGAGTAATGTCAGGAGCATGATGCTCATACTGCATACTCTGCATGAAAAAAAACCGGCAATTTGCCGGTTTTTTTATTGCTGATATGTAAGTGAGTATTACACGATTACTTCACTTCCAGCCCTTTGGCCTGCATGTCAGCATGGTAAGAAGAGCGAACGAATGGACCGCAGGCTGCATGGGTAAAGCCCATTGCCATAGCTTCGGCTTTCATCTCATCGAACTCATCCGGGCTCACATAGCGTTGAACCGGCAGGTGATGGCGGCTTGGCTGTAAATACTGCCCCAGCGTCAACATGGTTACACCATGACTGCGCAGGTCACGCATGACCTCAATGATTTCCGCATTGGTTTCGCCCAGACCGACCATCAGACCTGATTTAGTCGGAATCTCCGGGTGCGCTTCCTTGAAACGTTCCAGAAGCTTCAGTGACCAGTTGTAGTCAGCACCTGGACGAACATTGCGATAAATACGTGGTACGTTTTCGAGGTTGTGGTTAAACACATTCGGCGGGGTGGCCGTGAGGATATCCAGCGCACGATCCATACGACCACGGAAGTCAGGCACCAGCGTTTCGATTTTAATCGACGGGCTTTTCTCACGAATAGCGGTGATGCAGTCAGCAAAGTGCTGAGCGCCGCCGTCACGCAGATCGTCGCGGTCAACGGAGGTAATGACGACATAGCGCAGCGCCATGTCAGCAATCGTCTGAGCAAGTTTTAACGGCTCGTTAGCATCAGGAGCAACCGGACGGCCATGGGCAACGTCACAGAATGGGCAACGGCGGGTACAGATTGCGCCGAGGATCATAAAGGTTGCAGTTCCGTGATTGAAACATTCAGCCAGGTTAGGGCAGGAAGCTTCTTCGCAGACAGAGTGCAGGCCATTTTTGCGCATTGCCGCTTTGATGCCCTGGATGCGAGTGGAGTCCGCTGGCAGTTTTATTTTCATCCATTCCGGTTTACGCAGCAGGGCTTCACGCTCTGTTGCCACATTTTTTACCGGGATAAGAGCCATCTTATCGGCATCGCGGTATTTAACACCGCGTTCCATCACAATGGGTTTACTCATAGCTTGCGTGTTCCAGTTGCGAATTACGAAGGAAAGCGTTTCAATTCAAGGGAATGTTGCATTTATCAACTATTTTTGAATTAGTGATACGCAGTATATCATTGAAACGGGCCAGAAAGCAGCCTGACAGGCTGGCAAAATGTAAAATAGTTGTTGTTTTGTGCCATTTGCCACAACATATGCCGTGGCAAAGTATGCGCGTATTTTCAGTCCGCAATGTACTCGTGCGGTGGGTTACCCAACAGCGCCAGAATGTTGGCCAGCAGCCGGGGGCGAACGCTCTCGGTCGTGGCGGTGCTATCCCACTGCGATACCTTCGCCATTTCCATTCCGGCATAACCACAAGGATTGATACGCAGGAAAGGCGACAAGTCCATATCCACATTGAGCGCTAAGCCGTGAAATGAACAACCTTTACGAATACGTAACCCCAAAGAGCAGATTTTCTTCTCTCCAACGTATACGCCAGGCGCATCGGCTCGCGGGTGGGCGTCAATACCGATTTCCGCAAGGGTATTCACAACGGTTTGCTCCAGCAGCGTAACCAGTTCGCGAACGCCAAGTTTACGACGCTTCAGGTTCAACAGCACATACATGACCTGCTGGCCCGTCCCGTGATAAGTCACCTGACCGCCACGATCGCTCTGGATCACCGGAATATCTCCTGGCATCAGTACGTGCTCTGCTTTACCTGCCTGACCCTGGGTAAAAACAGGATAATGCTCTACCAGCCAGATTTCGTCATAACTGTTTTCATCGCGGGTATCGGTGAATTCGTGCATGGCCAGAGAAACTGGCTCGTAAGGTTGAAGACCGAGCTGGCGGACAAGAATTTTATCCTGATACAAAACGGCATCTCCGTAGATACTCACATAGAGTAGAGAATATAAAAGAGGGGGAAAAGTATATCACAGGAGGGAGGGGTTACCCGAGCGGGGATGCAGCGGGTAACCAACAGGTTTTTACAGTACCATGCGTACGATATCGATATTGCCTAATTCTTCGTACAGCGTTTCAACCTGCTCAATGTGTGTAGCAGTAATAGTGATTGAGACCGAGTGGTAGTTGCCTTTGCTGCTCGGTTTTACCGTCGGAGAGTAATCACCTGGCGCATGGCGCTGTACCACTTCAACCACCTGATCAACCAGCTCAGGCAACGCCTGCCCCATTACTTTGTAAGTAAATGGAGTAGGGAATTCAAGCAGTTCGTTAAGTTTGGTTTTCATGTCAGCTCCGGCGTTACATCAATAAATAATAACTCCCACAGCGCGTGGGAGTTATCTGGATACCTAGTATATGGGGACGTAAATCACACTTTCAAGTGTTCAATTTTTAGCCAAACCAGTGATGGAACATTAATTTAATGTAATCAATGATTTTCCCAAAGAAGTTGCCTTCAGGGATTTCCTGCAGGACTACCAGCGGGCGCTGCTCAATGGTTTTGCCATCCAACTGGAAGTTGATGGTGCCGACAACCTGGTTTTTCTGCAGCGGTGCGTGCAGTTCTGTGGTGTTCAGCACATAGCTTGCTTTCAGATCTTTCATGCGGCCGCGCGGAATAGTCAGGTAGACATCTTTATCTACGCCTAACGATGCACGATCGGTATTACCAAACCAGGCGGGCTCTGAAGCAAACTCTTTACCGACTTTCAGTGGGTTCACGGTTTCAAAGAAACGGAAGCCCCAGGTCAGCAATTTTTTACTTTCGGTTTCACGACCTTTATAGGTGCGGCCACCCATGACGGCGGAGATCAGACGCATCTGACCTTCGGTTGCGGATGCAACGAGGTTATAGCCAGCCTTGTCGGTATGACCGGTTTTGATACCGTCGACATTCAGGCTGTTATCCCACAGCAGGCCGTTACGGTTTAACTGACGGATGCCGTTAAAGGTGAACTCTTTTTCTTTATAGATAGAGTATTCGTTAGGCACGTCGCGAATCAGCGCCTGACCAATCATCGCCATGTCGCGAGCCGAGCTGTATTGACCGTCAGCATCGAGACCATGAACGGTCTGGAAGTGGGTGTTTTTCAGGCCCAGCGCGTTCACATAGCTGTTCATCAGACCGACGAAAGCATCCTGGCTACCGGCGGCGAAGTCCGCCATTGCCACGCACGCGTCATTCCCGGATTGCAGGTTGATACCACGGATAAGCTGAGAAACAGGAACCTGCATTCCTGGCTTCAGGAACATCAACGATGAACCTTTAAAGACCGGGTTACCTGTAGCCCAGGCGTCATTGCCGACGGTGACCAGATCGGTTTCTTTGAATTTCCCGGCTTTCATCGCCTGGCCGATGACGTAGCTGGTCATCATTTTGGTCAGACTGGCGGGGTCGCGGCGAGTGTCAGCGTTCTGTTCTGCCAGAACTTTGCCTGAATTGTAATCAATCAGGATATATGACTCCGCATCGATCTGCGGAACACCCGGGATCATGGTTTTAATATTCAGGTCATCGGCATGGGCAGCAGAGAGAGAAGCTGCGCAGAGAGCCGCGGTGAGCGCCATACGCTGCACGAAACGAGCGGAAAAAGTGGTCTTCATGGTCTGAACTACGACGTCCGTGATGAAATTAAAAAAAGTGCCCTACTATAGCAAATGCAAAACGGGCAGGCATCTGACTTTCCGCGTGACTTTGTTAATGTCATTTACAGAAACTGACAGTTCAGATACCTGATTTACGTTATTACACGCCGGTGATGAAGGACTGTAATTGCGCCTCGGCTTGAAGACGCTGCTGCAATGTGGAGGCTTCAGCTTTGCTGGCGAACGGCCCCATCTGGATACGCCAGACTGCGCCGTTTTGTACCACCCGACCTGGGACGCCAAATTGCTGGCTTAAACGTTTTTGATACTGCTGCGCACGCGACTGCTCGCTGACTGCGCCAACCTGAACCACGTAGCGTCCGTTGGCTACTGCCGCTGGCGCAGGTGCAGCGACGGCGGCTGGTGTTGCTGCTGGTGCGGTTGGCGTTACCGGTGCGGTGGTGGTCGGTTGCGGAGCCGGAGTCGGCTCGCTACCTTCCAGCACGCCTGCTGCGAGCGTGGTCGGCGCACCGAGGAATCCACTGCTGTTCACTGGCGCACCGGTTGTATCATCGCTTTTCAACGTGGAATTGCTGATCGGACGAATATCGCCTTGCGGCTGACCTGCATCCGATGGCGCAGGCATGCTGCCCATACTGCCACCGCCGCTTAAATCAGGACGCGCGGGCAGGGCATAGGTTTGTTTCGCTACCGTGGTACAAGCCATTCCCGGCCCGGACAAGGAACCATCCTGGGCGACGATGATCGGGTCGATACGTACTTTGGTATTGTTGGAGGTATTCAGACGGTCGGCTGCTGCACGTGAAAGTGAAATCACGCGATCGTTGCCATAAGGGCCGCGATCGTTAATGCGCACGACAATCATCCTGCCGTTTGCCAGGTTAGTTATTCTGGCATAGCTTGGGACTGGCAGCGTCGGATGCGCTGCGGTTAACTGCATCGGGTCGAACGCTTCACCAGACGCGGTTAAGTTGCTTCCGGGTTCCGCATCATAAATAGCGGCAAGCCCTGCCTGGCTAAAGCGGGAAGGGTCCTGGACGATTTTGTAGCTCTTACCATCACGCTGATAGTCCTGATTCGCCGTTGGGTTCAGGGGTTCAAAGCGCGGATCGGCCCCGCTGATTTCAACAATCGGACCATTACACACCGCAGGCTGCGGCGCGACAGCACCCTGTTGCTGACCATCATCACTCGAACACGCCGCGAGCATTCCTGCTGCGATGCAGATACCAAGCCACTGCTTACGCATTGCGTACCCCTTACACGCTTTTCGACAACATTTTTCTATGGGTATGGATCGACATAACAATCCCGAACCCAGCCATCAGCACGATAAGTGCCGAGCCTCCGTAACTAACCAGTGGGAGAGGAACGCCAACCACGGGCAGAATACCGCTCACCATACCAATATTTACGAAGACATAAACGAATAATATCAACATTAAACCACCCGCCATGACGCGACCAAAGGTGGTTTGCGCGTGGGCAGCGATCCATAACCCGCGCATAATCAGCAAAATGTACAGCGCCAGCAGAATTAAGATCCCTACCAGACCCAGTTCTTCCGCTAATACCGCGAAGATAAAATCTGTATGACGTTCGGGTAAAAACTCAAGCTGTGACTGCGTACCGTGTAGCCAGCCCTTACCACGTAGACCGCCGGAGCCAATAGCAATTTTAGACTGAATGATGTGATAACCCGCACCCAGCGGATCGGTTTCCGGATCGAGTAACATCATGACGCGCTGACGTTGATAATCATGCATCAGGAAGAACCACAGTATCGGGATAAACGCCGCAACCAGGACTACCGCAACACCGATTAAACGCCAGCTCAAACCAGAAAGGAACAGAACAAACAGACCGGAAAGAGCGACCAGTATTGAAGTTCCGAGGTCTGGCTGGGCGGCCACCAGCAGGGTGGGCATAAATATCAGCACCAACGCAATGGCGGTATTTTTTAGCGATGGCGGGCAAACATCACGGTTGATGAAGCGCGCGACCATCAGCGGCACGGCAATCTTGGCGATTTCGGATGGCTGAAAACGCACAATCCCCAAATCCAGCCAGCGCTGCGCACCTTTGGAGATAGCGCCGAAGGCATCTACTGCCACCAACAAAATGATGCAAAAGATGTAGAGATAGGGAGCCCAGCCTTCATAAACTCGGGGCGGGATTTGCGCCATCACCACCATGATGACCAGGCCCATTGCGATCTGACCGACCTTGCGCTCCATCATGCCAATATCCTGGCCGCTGGCGCTCCAGATGACCAGCGAGCTGTAAACCAGCAGCGCCAGCAAAATAAGCAACATCGTGGGATCGATGTGGATTTTGTCCCAGAATGTTTTTTTGTTCGGATTATCCGTCACGATTATTGGTCCTCCGCTGCTGCAACCGCGGGGTTTTCTGCAGGCAGATTGGTGTTATTGTCGCCCAACATAATGTGGTCAAGGATCTGGCGCATAATGGTACCCACAGCCGGGCCCGCGCCACCGTTCTCAAGAATTATGGCGACAGCAACCTGGGGCTTATCATAGGGTGCGAAGGCCGTCATCAGCTTGTGGTCACGTAAGCGCTCGGCGATCTTATGTGCGTTATAGGTTTCATTGGCTTTCAGGCCAAAGACCTGTGCAGTACCGGATTTCGCCGCAATTTTGTAAGGTGCGCCAGCGAAATATTTGTGTGCAGTACCGTTAGGACGGTTGGCTACACCGTACATGCCGTCTTTTGCGATTTCCCAATAACCGGAATGAATGTCACCAACGGGTGGTTCGTGCGGCTGAATCCACGGCACTTGCTTGCCGTTTTCTGCCGTACTCATCAGCAGATGCGGAACTTTTACCAAACCGTCGTTGATAAGGATCATCAGCGCTTTACTCATCTGGATAGGGGTTGCTGTCCAGTAACCCTGACCGATGCCGACCGGAATGGTATCACCCTGGTACCATGGCTTTTTGAACCGTTTTTGCTTCCACTCGCGGGTTGGCATGTTTCCGGCGCGCTCTTCGGCAAGATCGATACCCGTATATTGACCGTAGCCAAACTTGCTCATCCACTCTGAAAGGCGGTCTATCCCCATATCATAGGCGATTTGATAGAAAAACGTATCCGCCGACTCTTCCAGAGAACGGGTGATGTTCAGATGGCCGTGCCCCCATTTTTTCCAGTCGCGGTAACGTTTTTCAGAGCCCGGTAATTGCCACCAACCCGGATCGAACAGACCAGTATTGCGGGTGATGACGCCTGCACTTAATGCAGAAACCGCGACGTAAGGTTTAACCGTCGAAGCAGGAGGGTAGACACCCTGAGTTGCGCGGTTAACCAATGGGGTATTCGGGTCATTGAGCAACCCGGAGTAATCTTTACTCGAGATACCATCGACAAACAGGTTCGGGTCGTAGCTCGGCATGGACACCAGTGCGAGAACGCCACCGGTACGCGGGTCGGTGACTACCACCGCGGCACGACTGCCAGCCAGCAGCGTTTCGATGTACTGCTGGAGTTTCAGGTCAAGGGTGAGATAGATATCGTGCCCGGCCTGCGGCGCCACTTCTTTCAGTTGGCGAATGACGCGGCCACGGTTGTTCACTTCAACTTCTTCATAACCCGTCTGGCCGTGAAGTACGTCTTCATAGTAGCGTTCAATACCCAATTTACCGATGTCGTGCGTCGCCGCGTAGTTGGCCAGCTTGCCGTCTTTGTCCAGGCGGTCCACGTCTTTATCGTTGATCTTCGATACGTAGCCAATGACGTGGGTCAGCGCAGAGCCGTAGGGGTAATAGCGGCGTTTATAGCCTTTAACTTCGACGCCGGGAAAGCGATATTGATTAACGGCGAACCGTGCCACCTGCACTTCACTGAGGTTAGTTTTTACCGGAATGGAGGTGAAGCGGTGTGAACGGGCGCGCTCTTTTTTAAAGGCGGCAATGTCGTCGTCCGTCAGGTCTACGACGTTACGCAGCGCGTCGAGGGTATCCTGAACGTTGTCGACCTTTTCCGGCATCATTTCTATCTGATAAATGGTGCGGTTAAGGGCGAGTGGAATTCCGTTACGGTCATAAATGATGCCGCGACTGGGGGCGATAGGCACCAGTTTGATGCGGTTTTCGTTCGAGCGAGTCTGATAATCAGTAAAGCGAACGATTTGCAGATTATAAAGGTTCGCGATCAGCACGCCGGTGAGCAGCAAAATCCCCAAAAAAGCGACCAGCGCCCGGCGCACAAACAGCGCGGACTCAGCCGAATAGTCGCGAAAAGAATTCTGTAGTTTCATCCGCTGCTTAATCTACTCAAGAATCAATGATCACTCACGGTGATAAGGATGGTTGGTGGTGATGCTCCACGCCCTGTACAGACTCTCCGCGACCAGAACCCGAACAAGAGGGTGAGGAAGGGTTAACGCAGAGAGTGACCAGCTTTGTTCCGCTGCCGCTTTACAGGCAGGGGAGAGACCTTCCGGCCCGCCAATCAACAGACTGACGTCACGACCGTCCAGTTTCCAGCGTTCCAGTTCAGTCGCCAGCTGCGGCGTGTCCCAGGGTTTACCAGGGATATCAAGGGTGACGATGCGGTTTTTGCCTGCGGCAGCCAGCATCTGCTCACCCTCTTTGTCGAGAATGCGTTTAATATCCGCGTTCTTGCCGCGTTTTCCTGCCGGGATTTCGATCAGCTCAAAGGGCATATCTTTCGGAAACCGACGGAGATACTCCGTAAACCCGGTTTGCACCCAGTCAGGCATTTTCGTACCCACAGCGACAAGTTGCAGCTTCACGCATTAACTCCAGAGTTTTTCCAGTTCATACAGGCGACGGCTTTCTTCCTGCATCACGTGGACAATCACATCACCGAGGTCAACGACGATCCAGTCTGCAACGTTCTCGCCTTCTACGCCGAGCGGCAGCAGACCAGCAGTGCGGGACTCCTGAACAACGTGGTCTGCGATAGACATTACATGACGGCTGGACGTGCCGGTGCAGATAATCATGCAATCAGTGATGCTGGATTTGCCCTGAACGTCTAAGGCGATGATGTCTTGACCTTTCAGGTCATCAATTTTGTCGATTACAAAATCCTGAAGTGCTTTACCCTGCAAGTGTTCCCCCTGGGTGAAAAGAGTTAAAAACGTCTGTTAGTATACCTGAACCAGAGGCGATATCGGGACAAATGTCTCCGAAAGCGCTTTTGAAGTGCGCTATCATCCCACCCCACGCCGCAGAATGCATCGCCATTTTTGTAAAACAATTTCTGCAAAGCTCTGAAGGGCGGGAAAAGTCAGGTTGCGGAGAATAACAGCCTGTCATGGGGTGTCAATGGGAGAGAAGCCCTTCGGCAGAAAAAACAGGGCTTTCACTCCCCGTCGTGCCATACAGCCCGGCTGTTGAGCACTTTCAGAACCGCAAAATCGTCGCAAAAATCAATTGCGCTCCAGCAACCTTGTTCGACGCGAAAATGCCACATTGCTGCAGCCGGCATGGACAGCAGACGGGCGATCAACACGCTCAGAACACCCTGATGGCTCACCACCAGCAGGTTTTGACACGTTTTGTAATCAGCGAGCTGAGCAATAAAGCGTTCCACACGCTGGGAAAATGCCTGAAAACCTTCACCATTGGTTGGCGTCGCATTCTGCCAGTCGTTACACCACACGGCGTAGTTTTCGGCGTCTTCTCGCGCCAGATCGCGATGATGGCGCATTTCCCAGTCACCAAAAAACATCTCATTGAGCTCAGGCATGTTGCGCACAGGGACTTCACGATCGCCTAAGATCAACTGCGTTGTATGGCGGGCACGTTCCAACTCGCTGCACAGAACGTTGTCGACAGGCACATTGCGTAACAGCGTACCCAGTGTTTGCGCCTGAGCGATACCCCGTTCCGTTAGCGGAGTGGGGGCGTGGCCGCTGTATAAACCAGCGACATTGGCTTCAGTTTCTCCATGACGTACTAACCAGAGTCTCATTTTTTCCTCTTGAGGTTATTCGCACAAAACATGATGTTTGCCCTGATTGCGCAGAGTTTTTTCACTAAAATACCTTTTTTTGCGTGGAGCGGCACGATGTCTTTATTGAAGAGCGCGCATGGTGGCAATACCCGAGAAGCCGCCGAACTGTTGGGCATCTCGCCTGAACAATTGTTGGATTTTAGCGCGAATATTAATCCGCTGGGTATGCCGGCAAGTTTAAAACGCGCGATCGTCGACAACCTGGACTGCGCGGAGCGTTACCCGGATGTTGATTACGCTAAACTGCATGCGGCGCTGGCGGAGCATCATCAGATTCCTGCCTCATGGATACTTGCCGGAAACGGCGAGACTGAGTCGATTTTCACTTTGGTGCAAGGACTTAAACCACGCCATGCGATGATCGTGACGCCCGGGTTTGCTGAATATCGTCGGGCGCTGCACTGGGGAGACTGCACGATCCATGAGTTTGCGCTACGCGAAGACGATGGCTGGCAGCTTACCGATGCAATCCTCGATACGTTAACCTCAGAGCTGGACTGCCTGTTTCTCTGTACGCCCAACAATCCCACTGGCTTGCTGCCCGATAACCGCCTGCTGCGCGAAATAGCCGCGCGTTGTGAGTTGCTTGGGATCAATCTGATCCTTGATGAAGCGTTTATCGATTTTATTGCCGGGGAGCAGGGGTTTATTCCGCTGCTTCGGGATAACCCGCATATTTGGGTGCTGCGCTCGCTAACCAAGTTCTATGCGATACCGGGGCTGCGGTTGGGGTATCTGGTCAACAGTAATGAACAGGCTGTTGCACAGATGCGCCGTCGACAAATGCCGTGGTCAATTAACGCATTTGCTGCACTGGCAGGCGAGATTATTTTACACGACAGCGCATATCAGCAGGCAACGTGGAAGTGGCTGGAGCAAGAGGGCGCGAGGTTTGATCGGCAGTTGAAAGAACTGCCCGGCCTGACGGTGTATCCTGGCAGGGCAAATTATCGCTTATTGCGCTGCGAGCGGGCGGATTTTGATCTGCAACGCGCAATGCTGGAACAACATGTCTTGATTCGCAGTTGTGCTAATTATCCGGGGCTGGATGCGCGCTATTATCGGGTAGCCGTTCGCAGCCAGGAAGAGAATAACCGCCTGTTGGCGGCTCTACGCAAGGTGCTTAGCGGTACAACCCCTGCTGATTGATATAGTCAAGCACTGCAGCTGGCATCAGATCGTCGCACGGCTCGCCTTTTTCCAGACGCTCACGGATGAGCGTGGCGGAGATGTTAAACCACGGCGTTTCAGCCAGATAAATTTTCCCGCAAGGCAAGTTGTGCAGGTCATCTGGCGAATGGGTCAGATGATCCTCCAGCCACTGCTGGTGCTTTTCCTGCGCCATTTCGAGCGGATAGCCCGGACGTCGGCAGACAATGAGGTGGGTGTTACCCAGAATCGTGTCGTAGTCATGCCAGGACGGAAAGGTAAGCAGTGAGTCCTGGCCAATAATAAACGCTAACGGTACTTCCGGGCCTTGCTCCTCGCGCCACTCTTTGAGCGTTTGCGCGGTGTAGGAGGCGGTATCGCGTTTCAGTTCGCGTTCATCGAGGGAGAACAACGGCTTATCGGCAATGGCCAGTTCAACCATGCGCTGACGTTGTTCGCCGGACGCTTCGGGTTGCGCACGATGCGGCGGCACATTATTGGGCATGATAATAACCCGGGAAAGGCCAATCAGATTCGCCAGAATTTCAACCGGTTTAAGATGACCATAATGCACCGGATCAAAGGTGCCACCGAACAGAGCCTGCAATGATTTCATATCAACCATCAATAAAAACATCGGCCAGCGATTTATGGCAGAGCAACAGGGAAAGCCCCTCAAGTTCCGCCCACACTGACTGACCATAGTCTTGTTTAAGCGTAATTTCAGTACGCGTTAACAGTGTTACCGCCTGACGCAACTGCGCAGGGTTCAGCCGGTTTAGCGCGTCACCCATCATACCCCGGCGATTTTGCCACACCCGGTGTTTATCAAACAACGTGCGCAAAGGCGTATGGGCTGACTGCCGTTTTAAGTTGACCAACAGCAGTAATTCACGCTGTATCGTGCGCAGCAAAATAACCGGCTCACTGCCTTCCAGGCGTAACTGTTGCAGAATGTGCAGCGCGCGTTTGCTTTTGCCCATCAGCAGCGCATCCACCCAATGGAACGGGGTAAAGTGCGCGGCATCGTTAACGGCTTTCTCCACGCGAGGCAGCGTTAGTTTGCCATCAGGCCAAAGCAATGCTAGCCGTTCCAGCGCTTGCGCCAGCGCTAACAGATTACCTTCATAGCAATAGCACAACAGCTGATTGGCTGCGTCATCCAGTTGTAGATTGTTAAGCTTCGCTCTGGCGGCGACCCAACGAGGAAGCTGTGCTTGCTCCGGCGTCTGGCAGCTTACCTGCACCGCATTATTGGCAAGTCCGGTATACCATGCGGCGTTTTCCTGCGCTTTAGTCAGTTTGTTGCCGCGAACGATCAGCAGCAGGTCGTCATGTAGCAGTGTGACGAGTGAAGCGAGCTGTTCGTTAATGGCGGCATTGGGGCCATTTTCAGGCAACTGCAAAAGTAGGGTTTGACGGCTGGCAAACAGGCTCATCGCCTGGCAGAGTGAAAAAATCTCTCCCCAGTCGGTGCTATTGTCCAGGGTGAAAGCGTGGTGTTCTTCGAACCCTTGTGTGGCGGCAGCCTGACGGATAGCGTCCTGGCTTTCCTGCAACAAGAGAGGATCGTTACCTAAGAGCAAATACGCCGCGCGCAGCCCCTCATTGAGCTGTGCGCGGAGTTGTTCAGGGTACAACTTGAGCATCAGTTACCCAGCGTGGTGGAAACACGCGCCGGAGATGACGCAGGCTCTGCGGCTTTTGTCGCCGCTGGCTTAGCATCATCATCAGCATTGGATGACAGAGTATCGGCCAGATGTACGCTTGGCAGCTTACGAATTAACTGTTCAGCCGCTTTGTCATACATCTCTTTAACGATCATCTCTTGCTCGTTATCCTTCGCCAGTGCAGCCTGTGGGTTGTCAAAGAACGAACGATAAACTTTGGCGCTGATTGGATAAATATCATGACCTGGAATCAGCACAGTAGCACTTACGGACATCACCATCTGGTATTCAGCCGTTTGACCGTTCTGGAATACCGACGCCGTATCCTGCGAAATGCTGACCGCGCCAAGACGTAAGGACGTCACATCTTTACGCATTGAGCCGTCTTCAAGCAGCGTAACGCCGTTCAGACGCAGCTGATTACGAACCGCGCGGCTTAATGGGCCGTTTGGATCCCCAGAGTCCAGAATCATGGTTTTCATTGAGGGTGGTACCTGCGTAGTATTACGCAGATGCCATCCACATCCGGCGGTGACAAGCACCGCCAGAGATAACAACAATGTTGTCAGAAGTCGCACGCTTCCTCCCGCGCTTAGCCAACGACCAGATTGAGGAGTTTACCTGGTACATAAATCACTTTACGTACGGTAACGCCATCAAGATATTTTGCCACCAGATGCTCCTGGCCAGCACGTTCACGAACCTGTTCTTCTGTCGCATTTACCGGAACGGTAATTTTGCCACGGACCTTACCGTTCACCTGAACTACAACCAGCGTCGAGTCTTCAACCATTGCGGCTTCGTCCGCCACCGGCCACGGTGCGTTGTCGATATCGCCTTCGCCTTTCAGTGCTTCCCACATCGTGAAACAAACATGTGGGGTGAACGGGTTCAGCATGCGAACGACGGCCAGTAACGCTTCCTGCATCAGGGCTCTGTCTTGTTCGTCTTCCTGCGGTGCTTTCGCCAGCTTGTTCATCAGCTCCATAATCGCCGCAATTGCGGTGTTAAAGGTCTGACGACGACCGATATCATCGGTAACTTTAGCAATGGTTTTATGTACGTCGCGACGCAGCGCTTTTTGGTCTTCGCTCAACGCATCAACATTCAGGGCAGCTACATCGCCTTTGGAAGTATGTTCGTAAACCAGCTTCCATACACGTTTCAGGAAGCGGTTCGCCCCTTCAACGCCGGATTCCTGCCATTCCAGCGTCATATCAGCCGGAGATGCGAACATCATGAACAGACGTACCGTGTCAGCGCCGTAACGCTCAACCATCACCTGCGGGTCGATACCGTTATTTTTCGACTTGGACATTTTGCTCATGCCGGTATAGACCAGTTCATGGCCTTCTGCGTCCTGAGCTTTGACGATACGACCTTTTTCGTCGCGCTCAACGATGGCATCAACCGGAGAAACCCAGTTACGCTCGCCGTTTGCACCAACGTAATAGAACGCATCAGCCAGCACCATACCCTGGCACAGCAGCTGTTTGGCCGGTTCGTCAGAGTTGACCATGCCCGCATCGCGCATCAGCTTGTGGAAGAAGCGGAAGTAGAGCAGGTGCATGATGGCGTGTTCAATACCACCAATGTAGATATCAACTGGCAGCCAGTAGTTTGCGGCTTCTGGATCCAGCATCCCTTCGTTGTACTGCGGGCAGGTGTAGCGCGCGTAGTACCAGGAGGATTCCATAAAGGTATCGAAGGTGTCGGTTTCGCGCAGCGCAGGCATGCCGTTAACGGTGGTTTTTGCCCACTCCGGATCGGCTTTGATTGGGCTGGTGATGCCGTCCATAACCACGTCTTCCGGCAGAATAACCGGCAACTGATCTTCTGGCGTCGGCAGTACGGTACCGTCTTCCAACGTCACCATCGGAATTGGCGCACCCCAGTAACGCTGACGGGAAACACCCCAGTCACGCAGACGGTAGTTCACTTTACGCTCACCCACGCCTTTCGCTACCAGCTTGTCAGCAATGGCGTTGAAGGCAGCTTCGAAGTCGAGACCGTCAAACTCGCCGGAGTTAAACAGCACGCCTTTTTCGGTCAGAGCTTGTTCGGACAGATCCGGCTCTGCGCCTTCAGCGGTCAGAATTACTGGCTTGATGGTCAGGCCATATTTTGTCGCAAACTCGTAATCGCGCTGATCGTGGCCCGGAACGGCCATGACTGCGCCCGTACCGTATTCCATCAGGACGAAGTTTGCTGCCCAAACGGGGATTTCTTCGCCAGTCAGCGGGTGAACAGCTTTAAAGCCCGTGTCGACGCCTTTCTTCTCCATGGTTGCCATTTCGGCTTCAGCAACCTTGGTGTTGCGGCATTCGTCAATGAAGGCGGCCAGTTCTGGGTTATTTGCAGCAGCTTTCTGCGCCAGCGGGTGACCTGCGGCAACGGCCAGATAGGTCGCACCCATAAAGGTGTCCGGGCGGGTGGTGTAAACGGTTAGCGTGTTGTCGTAACCGTTCACATCGAAGGTGATTTCCACGCCTTCAGAACGGCCAATCCAGTTGCGCTGCATCGTTTTCACGGTGTCAGGCCAGTGATCCAGGTTATCCAGGTCACGCAGCAGTTCGTCAGCGTAAGCGGTAATTTTGATGAACCACTGTGGGATCTCTTTACGCTCGACTTTGGTATCGCAACGCCAGCAGCAGCCGTCGATAACCTGTTCGTTCGCCAGTACGGTCTGGTCGTTCGGGCACCAGTTGACCGCAGACGTTTTCTTGTACACCAGGCCTTTTTTGTACAGCTCGGTGAAGAATTTCTGTTCCCAACGGTAGTATTCCGGGGTGCAGGTCGCCAGCTCACGGCTCCAGTCGTAACCGAAACCCAGCATTTTGAGCTGGTTTTTCATGTATGCGATGTTGTCGTACGTCCACGGTGCTGGCGCGGTATTGTTTTTAACCGCAGCGCCTTCTGCAGGCAGACCGAACGCATCCCAGCCAATTGGCTGCAGTACGTTTTTGCCCAGCATGCGCTGGTAGCGGGCGATCACGTCACCGATGGTGTAGTTACGTACGTGGCCCATGTGTAGTCGACCAGAAGGATAGGGAAGCATAGACAGGCAGTAATACTTCTCTTTGCTCTCGTCTTCGGTAACTTCAAATGTGCGCTTCTCATCCCAGTGAAGCTGTACTTTGGATTCTATCTCTTCCGGGCGGTATTGCTCTTGCATGGCAGCCAGTGGTCCTGTTTTCAATACAGCTACAAACGTAGCTTTAGATGTGGTGTTTCAGATCCGCATAGCATAGCCCAAACGCCCGCGCCAAAACAGCCTTTCGCGCATTCAGCGTTGAATTCCCGCAAGGATAATTCTTGCACGAATTTACACACTCTGTGGACAGTCTTGCAAAGCGTAGCGTAAATAACGTCTATTATTATAGACAGTTAACGACCCAGGAGGCGAAGCGATGAACAAGGTTGCTCAATATTACCGTGAACTGGTGGCTTCACTGAGCGAACGTCTGCGTAATGGCGAACGCGATATTGATGCGTTGGTGGAGCAGGCGCGTCAACGAGTTATGCAGACCGGGGAGTTAACGCGAACCGAGGTAGAAGAGCTCACCCGGGCCGTCAGACGTGACCTGGAAGAGTTTGCTCTGAGCTATGAAGAAAGTCTTGATGAGGAGACAGACAGCGTCTTTATGCGGGTTATCAAGGAGAGTATCTGGCAGGAACTGGCCGATATTACAGATAAAACGCAGCTCGAATGGCGCGAGGTGTTCCAGGATCTCAGTCATCACGGGGTTTATCACAGCGGTGAGGTGGTCGGATTAGGTAATCTGGTCTGTGAGAAGTGCCACTTCCATTTAGCGGTTTACACCCCGGATGTGCTGCCGCTGTGTCCGAAATGCGGACACGATCAGTTCCAGCGCCGACCGTTTGAGCCGTGATGATTAGGCGTGCCAGAAGTTATTTGTAGGCCTGATAAGATGCGCCAGCATCGCCATCAGGCAATATGCCGGATGGTGGCGCAAGCGCCTTATCCGGCCTACAGTTTTACGCGTAATATCTTAAACGTTCTGCCAGCAAATCGACAAACCCTTGACGATCCACGTCTACCATTACGGTGGCGTTTGGCTTATTGCCGCTCAGGAAGTAGTAATCCACCACGGTCATTCCCTGGGTATATTTACCCTGAGTTTCCACGCCGACCCAGCGTTCAACGGTGGTAAACAGTTCAGGTTTCAGCAGCCAGGCAATGGTGCATGGATCATGCAGTGGTGCGCCGATGAATCCCCATTTTTCATCTTTGTGATATTCAAAGAAGAAGTCGAGTAGTTCAGCTACGATCGTCGAAATGGGATTGCCGATAGCGCGGAACCGCTCGGTATCTTCGCGATGTATTTGCGCTTTATGCGTGACGTCCAGACCAGCCATCACCACTGGAATGCCAGACTGGAATACGATTTCAGCGGCTTCAGGATCCACGAAAATATTGAACTCGGCGGCGGGCGTCCAGTTTCCGAGGCCCATCGCACCACCCATAATTACGATACGGGCGATTTTGGCGTGCAGCTCAGGATGGCTATTCAGGAGCAATGCGACGTTAGTTTGCGGCCCGGTGGAGACAATCGTCACCGGTTCCGGGCTTTCACGCAGGGTTTTCGCCATCAGTTCCACGGCGGTACAGTCTTGTGGCGCAAAAGCGGGTTCCGGCAGCGCCGGGCCATCCAGCCCACTCTCGCCGTGAACGTTATCGGCGATAATCAGATCGCGCATCAGTGGTTTCACTGCGCCACCAGCTACTGGTATATCCGTACGGTTGAGCAACGTTAACATGCGCAACACGTTACGCAGCGTTTTGTCAGGTGTCTGGTTACCGGCTGATGAGGTTATCGCTTTCACATCCAGTTCTGGTGAGGCGAGGGCGAGCACAATTGCGATAGCGTCGTCATGACCCGGATCGCAATCAAACAGGATAGGAAGTGCCATTGTTGCTCCTTGTAAGTGGGACTTTGTGACAAGGTTAACGCTGGGCTGTATGTGTTTCGAGAGGCGAAGGGATGAAGCGTGAAGTGGCGCGCACATGGAGATGCGCGCCAGCAAGATTAGTGCAGTATTTTCGCGAGGAAGTCTTTGGCACGGTCCGATTTCGGATTAGCGAAGAACTCTTCTTTCGGTGAGTCTTCAACAATTTTCCCTTCATCCATGAAGATCACCCGGTTCGCCACTTTACGCGCAAAGCCCATTTCGTGGGTTACCACCATCATGGTCATCCCTTCATTGGCCAGTTCAACCATAACGTCCAGTACTTCGTTGATCATTTCAGGATCAAGCGCCGACGTTGGTTCGTCAAACAGCATGGCGATAGGATCCATGCACAGCGCCCGGGCGATAGCGACACGCTGTTGCTGGCCCCCTGAGAGCTGAGCTGGAAACTTCTCCGCATGTGCTGATAGACCAACGCGTTCCAGTAACTTTTGCGCTTTGTCGCGGGCCGGCTTTTTATCGCGCTTGAGCACTTTTACCTGCGCCAGAGTCAGGTTCTCAATGATCGACAGGTGAGGGAACAGTTCAAAGTGCTGGAACACCATACCAACGCGAGAGCGCAGTTTGGCCAGATCGGTTTTTTTATCATTCACCACGGTACCATCAACGGTGATGACGCCTTGTTGTACCGGCTCCAGCCCGTTCACCGTTTTGATAAGCGTTGATTTACCTGAACCTGACGGGCCGCAGACCACCACCACTTCCCCTTTTTTCACTTCCGTGGAGCAGTCGGTCAGCACCTGAAAGTGACCATACCATTTAGAAACATTTTTCAGGGTAATCATTAAACTGTCCTTTTCTTCAAATAGCTGACCAACAACGATGCGCTCAGACTGAATACAAAATAAACGGCGCCAGCAAACAGGATCATTTCAACCTGTGTGCCGTCACGCTCGCCAATGGTGGAGGCGGTACGGAAGAAGTCTGCCAGACTTAATACATAGACCAGCGAGGTATCCTGGAAGAGTACGATGCCCTGGGTTAGCAGCAGCGGTACCATCGCGCGGAATGCCTGCGGCAGAATAATGAGCTTCATCGACTGCCAGTGGGTCATCCCTAGCGCCAGCGCGGCGCTGGATTGCCCACGAGAAATACTCTGGATACCGGCACGGATAATCTCGGAATAGTACGCGGCTTCAAACATCGAAAACGCGACCATTGCTGAGATCAGGCGAATATCGGTTTTTGGCGACAGACCCAGTACGTTTTGCAGGAAGCCGGGCACAATCAGGTAGAACCACAGCAGCACCATGACCAGCGGAATAGAACGAAATACGTTGACGTAGCCTTTCGCAAACCAGGCAATCGGCGCGAAGCTGGACAGACGCATTACTGCAAGGATGGTTCCCCAGACAATACCAATGACTACCGCCGTAACGGTGATTTTCAGCGTGATGATTAACCCATCCAGCAGATACGGCAGGGAAGGGATGATAGAACTCCAGTCAAATTCGTACATTATTTGCCTCCCAAATTGCCAGGCAGGCGGATTTTACGTTCAACAAGATTCATCACCAGCATGATGACGGCGTTAATCAGGACGTAGGCCAGAGTGATAGCGGTAAACGATTCCCATGCGTGGGCGGAGTAATCCAGCAATTTGCCCGCCTGTGCCGCCATATCGACCAGGCCGATGGTGGAGGCGATCGCGGAGTTCTTCACCAGGTTCATCATCTCTGAGGTCATTGGCGGAACAATCACGCGGTAAGCGTTTGGCAGCAGCACATAGCGGTAGGCCTGCGGTAGCGTTAGCCCCATCGCCAGTGCGGCGTTTTTCTGCCCACGAGGCAGAGACTGAATTGCGGCGCGAACCTGTTCGCAGACGCGCGCGGCGGTAAACAGCCCCAGACAAAGCATTGATGAGAGGAAGAACTGGATGTTGGGATCCAACTCAGCCTTGAACCACATCCCAATGTTTTCCGGCAGCAGTTCAGGAATAACCAGATACCAGGTAAAAAACTGGACGATGAGCGGAACGTTACGAAACAGCTCAACGTACAGCGTGCCGATCCCAGAAAGGAAACGATTTGGAACGGTACGTAAGATGCCGAATAAAGAGCCTATGAGGAAAGCGATAATCCATGCGGTGATGGATAACGCGACAGTGACCTGGAAACCACTCCAGAGCCAGCCGAGATAGGTGGTGTTGCCGAACGGGGCTTGTTGTAAAAAAATACCCCAGTTCCAGTCTATAGACATAAATCTACTCCAGAAAAAAAAGGGTAGCAGCGCTACCCTCGAAGATTGTTATTCGGCGTTTTGCGGTTTTCAGGCCTGATGGGGAACGACCATCAGGCTTATAGTCTGTCCGTGCCGAGTAACAATCGAGAGGGAGGGGAAGCCTCCCATTTATTTTAGTTAGTTAAGCGCTTTATCATTTGGTTCTTTGAACAGAGCTTTCATCTCGTCTGACAGTTCGAAATTCATGTTCAGGTTCTTCGGCGGAATTGGGTTTTTAAACCACTTATCAAACCATTTCTCAGCTTCGCCTGAGGTTTGCGCCTTGGCGATAGTGTCGTCCATCAGCTTTTTGAACTCAGGATCATCTTTGCGCAACATACAGCCGTAGGCTTCCTGAGACTGTGGCTTGCCGACGATCTCCCAGTTGTCTGGTTTCTTCGCTTTCGCGCGCTCGCCAGCCAGCAGGGCGTCATCCATCATAAAGGCAACGGCACGACCGCTTTCCAGAGTACGGAAAGAGTCACCGTGGTCTTTCGCGCTGATGATGCGCATATCCATTTTTTGTTCTTCATTCAGCTTGTGCAGCAGAACTTCGGAGGTGGTACCTGAAGTCACGACTACGGCTTTACCTTTCAGATCGGCGAAATCTTTAACGTCGCCGCCTTTTTTCGCCAGCAGACGGGTGCCGACAACGAAAATGGTGTCAGAGAAAGCGGCTTGTTTTTGGCGCTCGACGTTGTTGGTGGTGGATCCACATTCAAAATCGAAGGTGCCGTTTTGCAGCAGCGGGATACGGTTTTGTGAAGTAATCGGGATCAGTTTCACCTGCAGATCTGGCTTGTTCAGCTTTTTCTTCACGGCTTCAACGATCGCGTTGGAGTAATCCTGTGAATAACCGACCACTTTTTGCTGATTATCGTAGTAAGAAAACGGTACTGATGATTCACGGTGGCCGACAACGATCACGCCATTTTTGGCGATCTTATCCAGCGTGCTGCCTGCCGCTGGTGCTGCGTCTTCTGCGTGCGCCAGACCGGCGGACATTCCCATGACCAGCATGGCAGTGGCGAGCTTACGTAATTGCATATCCAACTCCTTTATCGTCTGCGCCAGGGACGCATTGATACCCATTGTGATGTTGTTATTGTTTGCTACTAAAACGTGCAGTCTTGTATGTGTTTGTTAACATTTAGTTTGGATGAATGTAAAGAATTTGCTGTGTTATTGTTTATTTTTGCGAAGTGCGCCGCACCATTTGGGGGCAAAAATATCTTGTTGCACTTTTCAGGTGCTACCGGCGCTCAACTTTGGTGCGACCAGGTTGCACATTCAGCCAAAACAGCGTTTGCCTTGTAGAACAAAGCAATAGACGTGCCAGAATGGTCTTTTAGAGGGGGGAAGTAGGCCTGATAAGCGTAGCTCCATCAGGCACGATGCTGCACAACTGCCGGATGGCGGCGTACCGCCTTATCCGGCCTGCATTTGATGGGGCGCTGTTTTACTTACGACGTTGGCGCAGACTCATTACCACTGCGCCAAAGCCAAACAGCGCGGTTAGCAGCCAGAGCGGCCAGTTTCCGGTACGGGCATAAGGGGTTAAGCCCGTCGTTGGCGTCACGCTGGTGGTCAGCACCTGACGGGTAAACTGCGGGATCATCGCCTGAACTTCGCCCTGCGGACCAATCACCGCCGTAATACCGTTGTTGGTGCTACGCAGCAGAGGTCGCGCCAGCTCCAGGGAACGCATACGCGCCATCTGGAAGTGCTGCCACGGGCCAATAGATTTACCAAACCATGCATCGTTAGAGATAGTCAGCAGGTAGTCCGTATCCGGGCGGAAGTTATCCCGGACCTGTTCGCCAAGAATGATTTCGTAGCAGATGGCAGCGGTCAGCTTAAAGCCGTGTGCATGCAACTGTGGCTGTACATAAGGACCGCGGCTGAACGAAGACATTGGCAGGTCAAAGAATGGCGCTAGCGGGCGCAGAATAGATTCCAGCGGGACAAATTCGCCAAACGGTACCAGATGGTTTTTGTTGTAGCGGTTGCTGGAGTCGTAGCTGTATGGGCTGTCTTTACCCAGTGTGATGATGGTGTTGTAGGTGTCGTAACGATTCTGCTTGTTCAGACGCGCGTCTACAATACCGGTAATCAGCGTGCTATTTTTCGATTTCAGCAGGTCATCCATCATGCTCAGAAAACGCTGCTGGTTAATTTCCAGGTCCGGAATAGCGGATTCTGGCCAGATGATGAGCTGTGATTTGCCCATCTCAGGCTGGGTGGCGTCGAGATAAATCTTCAGGGTGTTGAGTAACTGGCCTTCATCCCATTTGAGCGACTGCGGGATGTCACCCTGCACCATCGAGACCTGGGTGGTTTTTTCTGGCTCCAGCGTGTACCACTGAATATAACGTAGCGGGAAGGGCAGAGCGAAAAGCACCACGGCGGCAGCCAGCGGCTTCCAGTTACGCGTTACCAGTGCAAGTGCCAGCAGGCCGCTAACCATCATCAGCAGGAAGTTTATCGCCTCAACGCCCATTACCGGCGCCAGTCCTTTTAACGGGCCATCGATCTGGCTGTAACCGAACTGCAGCCACGGGAAACCGGTCAGTACCCAGCCGCGCAGAAATTCAGTGATTTGCCAGACTACCGGCGCGGCAATCGCTACGCGTATCCAGGTGGTTTTCGGCCACAGACGCGCCAAAACGCCGGCAAACAGGCCAGTGTAGAGGGAAAGGTAAGCAGCAAGCAGAACCACGAGGAAGACGTTAACGGGGCCCGGCATACCGCCAAACTGTGCGATACTGACGTAAACCCAGTTGATGCCTGAGCCAAACAGTCCCAGTCCCCAGAAATAGCCGATAGCGGCAGACTGGAGAGGACGACGGTTGAAGGTGAGAGCCTGCAGGCCCATCAGCGAAACAATCGCAGCGGGCCAGATGTCATACGGTGAGAAAGCCAGTGTCCCGCAGGCACCGAATAATAACGCCAGAAGCAGGCGAATGCGCTGGCGTTCAATTAAAGGGGCAAATGCCATGTAGTCTTAGATCCAGTTTCGGGTTTATTCGTCCAGTTTGGGCTGGGGTGAGTCGTCCGGAATTCTGACATGAACCTGAATAATACGACGGCTGTCGGCCATTGCCACTTTGAACTGGTAACCATCAATGTCGATGGTCTCTCCACGCGCGGGCAGATGACCGAAGGCCTGCATGACCAACCCGCCAATGGTATCTACTTCTTCATCGCTGAAATGCGTGCCGAAAGCTTCATTGAAGTCTTCAATCGGCGCCAGCGCACGAATAGTCCAGGTGTGGCGACTGAGCTGACGGAAATCAATATCGTCTTCTTCGTCGTACTCATCTTCAATTTCACCGACAATCAGTTCAAGGATGTCCTCAATGGTCACCAGACCTGAGACACCGCCAAACTCGTCGATGACGATAGCCATATGATAACGCTGGGAGCGGAACTCTTTCAGCATGCGGTCAACCCGCTTGCTTTCAGGGACGACAACCGCCTGGCGTAACACTTTCTCCATGCTGAAGGCTTCGGCATCGCTACGCATAAACGGCAGCAGATCTTTGGCCATCAGAATCCCTTCAATGTGATCCTTGTCTTCGCTAATTACCGGGAAACGCGAGTGGGCAGACTCGATAATGACATCGAGGCATTCGTCCAGAGTTTGGTTGCGTTTCAGGGTAATCATCTGGGAGCGAGGGATCATGATGTCGCGAACACGCTGGTCCGCAATATCCATTACCCCTTCGAGCATATCGCGCGTATCTTCATCAATAAGGTCGTTTTGCCCGGAATCACGGATCAGCTCCAACAGTTCGTCGCGGTTTTTCGGTTCACCGTGGAAAAGTTGGCTCAGTAACAGGGAAAAAAATCCCTTTTTGCTGTTTAAGGTGTCACTACTGTGTGAATTGTCGTCGCTCATGGCGTCGTATGGGTTCTCATGTTAGTTAATACAAAGCGCGTCATGCGTTTACTCAGCTGTTGACGGCATATCTCTTCATTGTACTTCAAACCTTGTAGGCCTTATCAGGCCTACAAGATGTCGAAATGCTTACTCTTTCTCGGCAATGTACGGATCCTCATAGCCCAGAGCAAGCATAATCTCTGTTTCGAGGGATTCCATTTCTTCCGCTTCATCGTCTTCAATATGGTCGTAGCCGAGTAAATGCAGGCTACCGTGCACCACCATGTGCGCCCAGTGGGCCTCAAGCGGTTTGCCTTGCTCCTGCGCTTCTTTCTCAACCACCTGACGGCAGATGATCAAATCGCCCAGCAGCGGCATCTCAATGCCCGGCGGAGCCTCAAACGGGAAAGAGAGCACGTTGGTGGATTTGTCTTTCCCGCGATAGGTCAGGTTCAGGTCGTGGCTTTCCGCGTCATCGACCAGACGAATCGTCACTTCAGACTCTTCCTGAAACTGCGGGATCACCGCATCCAGCCAGCCCTGAAACTGACTTTCTGTTGGTAGACCGGATTCGTCTTCACATGCCAGCTGTAAATCGAGGATAACCTGACTCATTTTTGTTCCTGCTCCTGAGCTTCGCGCTTGCGTTCTGCAGCCTGCTCGGCTTTGCGTTTCTGTTCTGCTTCTTCCCAGGCTTCATACGCCGTGACGATACGGGCAACCACTGGGTGGCGCACCACGTCTTCGCTATGGAAGAAATTAAAACTAATTTCGTCGACTTCAGCCAACACTTCAATGGCATGACGCAGACCGGATTTGGTGCTACGCGGCAGGTCAATCTGGGTGATATCGCCAGTGATGACCGCTTTGGAGTTAAAGCCGATACGGGTCAGGAACATTTTCATCTGTTCGATGGTGGTGTTCTGGCTTTCATCAAGAATGATGAAAGCATCGTTCAACGTACGACCGCGCATATAGGCCAGTGGCGCAACTTCAATGACGTTACGCTCAATCAGCTTTTCAACCTTTTCAAAGCCGAGCATTTCGAAAAGCGCGTCATACAGCGGTCGTAAATACGGATCGACTTTCTGGCTGAGATCTCCTGGCAGGAATCCCAGTTTTTCGCCCGCTTCCACTGCCGGACGGGTCAGCAGAATGCGACGGATCTCCTGACGCTCAAGCGCATCAACCGCAGCGGCAACCGCGAGATACGTTTTACCCGTACCCGCAGGGCCAACGCCAAATGTGATGTCGTGGTCGAGGATATTCGCAATGTACTGTGCCTGGTTCGGCGTGCGCGGCTTAATTACTCCACGCTTGGTTTTGATGTTCACCGCTTTGCCAAATTCAGGCACGCTGTCTGCGCTTTGCTCAAGTACTCGCGCTTCTTTGATCGCCAGATGAATTTGTTCAGGCTCGATGTCCTGCGTCTGACCGCGCATTGGGGCGGTATCGACGTACAGGCTACGTAAAATATCTGCCGCAGCGGTGACGCAAATTGGACGACCGGTCAGTTTAAAGTGGTTATCACGGCGGTTAATTTCGATGCCGAGGCGACGTTCCAGCTGTTTGATGTTGTCATCAAATGGGCCGCAAAGGCTCAACAGGCGGGCGTTGTCTGCGGGTTCAAGGGTGATTTCGCGAGTGTCTATGTTCAAACTGTTCCTCTTATGCATGTCTCGCCGGACGCTGAACATTTACCGGCATCTAAGGAAATTATTCACGCCATGGGGGAAAGGCGCAAGCATTGCAGCAAATATGGGGATGATAGGGCAGATTACAAGACCCGCCGGGACAGCGAGCCCTGGATTGTAGGCCCGATAAGTGTAGCGGTATCGGGCCTTTTTTACGTTTTTCAGCAGGATTAAGGCTGATAAATACTGACGCCCAGATCGTTTTCTTTGCGGGTACGCGCAATGACCGATTCAGGGGATTCTGCGATACGCAGACCCATTTCGTCCTCGGTACGCACCACTTTACCGCGCAGGGAGTTAGTCCAGACATCGGTAATTTCTACGTCTACGAACTTACCGACCATATCCGGGTTGCCTTCAAAGTTCACCACACGGTTATTTTCGGTACGGCCTGACAGTTCCATAATGCTCTTACGCGATGTGCCTTCAACCAGAATGCGCTGGGTCGTGCCGACCATACGGCGGCTCCAGGCCATAGCTTGCTGGTTGATACGCTCCTGTAGAATGTACAGACGCTGTTTCTTCTCTTCTTCCGGTACGTCGTCAACCATATCGGCGGCAGGGGTGCCAGGACGCGCAGAGAAAATAAAGCTGTAGCTCATGTCAAAATTGACGTCAGCAATCAGCTTCATGGTCTGCTCGAAATCCTGCGTGGTCTCACCCGGGAAGCCAACGATGAAGTCGGAGCTAATCTGGATATCCGGACGCGCAGCGCGCAGTTTGCGGATGATCGCTTTGTATTCCAGCGCGGTATGGGTACGCCCCATCAGGTTCAGTACGCGGTCTGAACCGCTCTGTACCGGCAGATGCAGGAAGCTCACCAACTCTGGCGTATCGCGATAAACTTCAACGATATCATCGGTGAATTCGATCGGATGGCTGGTGGTGAAGCGGATACGATCAATACCGTCGATCGCTGCGACCAGACGTAACAGATCGGCAAAAGATCCGATCGTGCCGTCGTAGTTCTCACCACGCCAGGCGTTCACGTTTTGCCCCAGCAGGTTCACTTCACGCACGCCTTGGGCTGCAAGCTGGGCGATTTCAAACAGAATATCATCCGCCGGACGGCTGACTTCCTCACCGCGGGTGTAGGGCACCACGCAGTAAGTACAATATTTATTACAACCTTCCATGATGGACACAAACGCGCTTGGACCTTCAGCACGCGGTTCCGGCAGGCGGTCGAACTTTTCGATCTCCGGGAAACTGATATCAACCACCGGGCTACGGGTCGTGCTTCCACGCACTTTGTTGATCATTTCCGGCAGGCGGTGCAGCGTTTGCGGCCCAAAAATAATATCGACGTAATGCGCGCGCTGGCGAATATGATCGCCTTCCTGAGACGCAACACAGCCACCGACCCCAATGATGAGCTTGGGGTTTTTCTCTTTTAACAGTTTCCAGCGGCCCAGTTGATGGAACACTTTTTCCTGAGCCTTCTCACGGATTGAGCAGGTATTCAGCAGCAGCACATCCGCTTCTTCCGCCACGTCAGTCAGTTGATACCCATGAGTGGCATCCAGCAGATCGGCCATCTTCGATGAATCGTATTCGTTCATCTGACAGCCCCAGGTTTTAATATGGAGTTTTTTGGTCATCGACTTGCTCTTGCGAAATTGTGGCTGAAATGCAGGGCGCATAGTGTACTGCTTTGGCGCGGTTGTGACCAGTATGACGGATGTCAGCCTCAAGGGGTAAAAAATCCTGTAAACTTACACAATACATGTAACTGGATAATTGACCATGACAAATCAACCAACGGAAATTGCCATTGTCGGCGGGGGGATGGTCGGCGGCGCGCTGGCGCTTGGACTGGCGCAGCATGGATTTACGGTAACGGTCATTGAGCATGCCGTTCCCGCGCCGTTTGTGGCTGACGGACAGCCTGATGTCAGAATTTCTGCCATTAGTTCCGCATCGGTGTCGTTGCTAAAAGGGCTGGGCGTCTGGGATTCGGTGCAGGGGATGCGCAGCCATCCTTATCGTCGACTGGAAACGTGGGAGTGGGAAAATGCCCATGTGATGTTTGATGCCGCCGAGCTAAAGCTGCCTCTGTTGGGCTATATGGTGGAAAACACGGTCCTGCAACAGGCGCTCTGGCAGGCGCTGCAAGCTAACCCTAAAGTCACGCTGCGCGTACCGGCGTCCCTGATTTCTTTGCATCAACATAACGATCGACATGAGCTTGAGCTGGCAGGCGGCGAAACCATCAGCGCGAAGCTGGTCATCGGCGCCGATGGTGCCAACTCTCAGGTGCGAAAAATGGCCGGGATTGGTATCCATGCCTGGCAGTACGCGCAGTCCTGTATGTTGATAACCGTGCAATGCGAAAATTCACCGGGAGATAGCACATGGCAGCAATTTACGCCTGACGGCCCGCGCGCGTTTTTACCGCTGTTTGATAACTGGGCCTCGTTGGTGTGGTACGACTCACCGGCTCGCATCCGCCAATTGCAAGCGCTGAATATGCCGCAATTGCAGACGGAGATTGCTAAACATTTTCCATCGCGACTCGGTAAGGTGATGCCAGTGGCTGCGGGGGCGTTCCCGCTTACGCGTCGTCATGCGCTGCAATATGTGCAACCGGGGCTGGCGCTGGTAGGTGATGCCGCGCATACCATTCATCCGCTGGCGGGGCAGGGCGTTAATCTGGGCTTTCGTGATGTCGATGCGTTGATTGATGTGCTGGTGAACGCGCGCAGCTACGGTGAATCCTGGGCCAGTCAGCCGGTGCTCAAGCGCTATCAGAATCGCCGTATGACTGACAATTTCATCATGCAAAGCGGTATGGATCTGTTCTATGCCGGATTCAGCAATAACCTGCAGCCGCTGCGCATCATGCGTAATCTCGGGCTCATGGCCGCAGAGCGCGCTGGCGTACTGAAACGTCAGGCACTGAAGTATGCGTTAGGGTTGTAGCTCGAGTGGTGCCTGATGGCGCTACGTTTATCAGGCCTACAAGTCATGTAGGCCGGGTAAGGCTTTCCGTCACCCAACGTTAGAAAAGCAAAAAGCTCGCCGAGGCGAGCTTTTTTAATATGGCTGGGGTACGAGGATTCGAACCTCGGAATGCTGGTATCAGAAACCAGAGCCTTACCGCTTGGCGATACCCCAACGGGTGCACCCACAGAGTGGACGACTTTTTGAAATTGGCTGGGGTACGAGGATTCGAACCTCGGAATGCTGGTATCAGAAACCAGAGCCTTACCGCTTGGCGATACCCCAACAATTTTTTGGATTTACCGAACGAGTCGATACGTCCTTAATATGGTGGCTACGACGGGATTCGAACCTGTGACCCCATCATTATGAGTGATGTGCTCTAACCAGCTGAGCTACGTAGCCAAATACTAACATTTTCTTCGATGGCTGGGGTACCTGGATTCGAACCAGGGAATGCCGGTATCAAAAACCGGTGCCTTACCGCTTGGCGATACCCCAATGACCGTTGCGGTGAACCGCTATATCGAAGAAAAAATGGCTGGGGTACCTGGATTCGAACCAGGGAATGCCGGTATCAAAAACCGGTGCCTTACCGCTTGGCGATACCCCATCCGTGCAACGCTTACGGGTGAATGGTGCGGGAGGCGAGACTTGAACTCGCACACCTTGCGGCGCCAGAACCTAAATCTGGTGCGTCTACCAATTTCGCCACTCCCGCAAAAAAGATGGTGGCTACGACGGGATTCGAACCTGTGACCCCATCATTATGAGTGATGTGCTCTAACCAGCTGAGCTACGTAGCCATCTTTTTTTCGCGTAACCTTATCGGCGTTGCGGGGCGCATTATGCGTATTGAGCCTTGAAGCGTCAACCCCTTTTTCATTGAAAATAGCTGGAATGTGACTGTTTGGTTAGGTTGCGAACAGCATGACGCAATATTCGGCAATTATTAGTTATTAATTGTTTTTTTGCACAGAAAACAAACATAAAAAAAGAGCCCCGCAGGGCTCTTATCTAAGGATTAACTTATTTATAAGCGGACTGGTGTACGCCAACGGCACGGCCAGATGGATCGTTCATGGTTTTAAACGCCTCATCCCATTCGATCGCCTTGGCAGAAGAACAGGCAACCGACGGCCCGCCAGGCACGCATTCGGCAGCGCTTGCTACCGGGAACAACTCTTCGAAAATCTCACGGTACAAATACGCTTCTTTTGACGATGGCGTGTTGTACGGGAAACGGAAGCTGGCGGTTTCCAGTTGTTGGTCTGAAACTTGTTCTGCAGCCACCTCTTTCAGCGTGTCAATCCAGCTGTAACCGACACCGTCAGAGAACTGCTCTTTCTGACGCCATGCGACGCTTGCCGGCAGGTAGGACTCAAAACATTCGCGCAGAACGTGTTTTTCCATTTTGCCGTTGCCGCACATTTTGTCCTGCGGGTTGATGCGCATCGCCACATCAAGGAATTTCTTATCCAGGAAGGGCACGCGAGCTTCTACACCCCAGGCCGACATGGCTTTGTTGGCACGGGCACAGTCGAACATATGCAGCGCTTGCAGCTTGCGCACGGTTTCTTCGTGCAGTTCTTTTGCATCTGGCGCTTTGTGGAAATAGAGATAGCCGCCAAACACCTCGTCCGAACCTTCACCCGACAACACCATTTTAATACCCATCGCTTTAATTTTACGCGACATTAAGTACATTGGCGTCGAGGCGCGAATCGTCGTGACATCGTAAGTTTCGATGTGGTAAATCACGTCGCGGATCGCATCCAGACCTTCCTGCACGGTGAAGTGGATCTCATGGTGCACGGTCCCCAGATGGTTCGCCACCTCTTGCGCAGCTTTCAGATCCGGAGCGCCTTCCAGGCCGACGGCGAAGGAGTGCAGCTGTGGCCACCAGGCTTCGCTACGTTCCTGATCTTCAACACGGCGTGCCGCGTATTTTTTAGTTATCGCGGAAATTACGGATGAATCCAGACCGCCGGACAGCAGTACTCCATAAGGAACATCTGACATCAGGTGGCTTTTCACCGCATCTTCCAGCGCCTGGCGAAGCTCGTTTTTATCGGTAACGTTGTCTTTGACGGCATCGTATTCAAACCAGTCGCGCTGGTAGTACTGACGAATTTCACCGTCTTTACTCCACAAATAGCTACCGGCCGGGAATTCTTTGATTGTGCGGCAGACAGGAACCAGCGCTTTCATCTCAGACGCAACGTAGAAGTTACCGTGCTCGTCGTAACCCATATAGAGCGGGATGATCCCGATATGATCGCGACCGATCAGGTAGGCGTCCTGCTCGCTGTCGTACAGGGCAAAAGCGAACATCCCTTGCAGGTCATCGAGGAACGCGGGTCCTTTTTCCTGATACAGGGCGAGGATAACTTCGCAGTCGGAACCGGTCTGGAACTGGTAGCGATCGCCGTATTCAGCACGCAGTGTCTGGTGGTTATAAATTTCACCGTTAACCGCCAGGATATGTGTCTTCTTCACGTTGTACAGCGGCTGAGCACCGGCATTGACGTCGACGATGGACAGACGTTCGTGCGCCAGAATGGCGTTATCACAGGCGTAAATACCTGACCAGTCCGGGCCGCGGTGGCGCATCAGACGAGACAGTTCCAGGGCTTTTTTACGCAGTTCAACTGCGTCAGTTTTAATATCGAATACGCCAAAAATAGAACACATAACCTTCTCCGTTAACCTGTTGCGTGATGCTTTTTATGTTTGCTTGATAAAGAAAATGCCGCAAAGCTGGAGAGGGCGCAAGCGAATTACGGGTCAGAAAATAAAAAACGCAATGGTCATTGTGGATTGATGAAAAAAGATTATGTAATGAACGCTATTATTGATGAATCAACAGTGAAGTGGTGATTTTATTGAATGGATGTATTTTTCAGGCCGGATAACTTGCAGATGTTGTTATCCGGCTAAAGAGATTAAATGACGTCTATTTCAGCAACGGACGGGTAAATCCAGCTTGGTCTGAACGGCATGTTGTCAATATCATCAAGCTTGGATACGCCAGACAGTACCAGGATAGTTTCCAGACCCGCCTGAAAACCTGCCAGAATATCGGTACGCAGGTTGTCACCAACGATAACGGTTTCTTCCGAGTGCGCCTGCATTTTGTTGAGCGCCGCGCGAATAATCCACGGGCTGGGTTTGCCGACATAAAACGGTTTACGGCCTGAGATCTTCTCAATACCGGCACAGAGTGCTCCACAGGCGGGATAAAAGCCGCGACCGTGGGTATCCGGGTTAGTGGCGATAAAACGCGCGCCGTTGGCGACAAAATAGGCTGCTTTATGCATCATGTCCCAGTTATAGGAACGTGTCTCGCCAACAATCACAAAATCGGGGTTCACGTCGGTAATGGTAAATCCAGCTTTATACAGTTCGTGTATTAACGCGCCTTCACCCACCACGTAGGCCTTTTTTCCTTCCTGGCGACGAAGAAAATCAGCGGTAGCCATCGCGGAAGTATAAAAGACGCTATCAGGGACATTCACACCCGCGGTGGCGAAGCGGTTTGCCAGATCTTGCCCGGTCTGCGAAGGGTAGTTAGTCAGCAGGACTAACGGCAGGCCTTTTTCCAGGATCCCAGTCAGAAATTCTGCCGCACCCGGTACAGCAACATTGTCGTGCATCAGCACGCCGTCGATATCACAAATTACATTCTTAATGGCCATGGACAATCCGACATTAAAAAAAGAAGGCATTACTATACACAAAATACACTACATCATTCGAGTTGCATCAAGGCGGCAAGTCTGCGAACCCCTGGAGCTTACTGAAGTAAGTGACCGGGGTGAGCAGATGCAGCTAACGCAGAGGCAGCTCGAAGGATGACGTGTATTAGTTTTCCAGCAAACGTTGCAGCAGTGTACCGTTGAGCATTGCGCGCTTCACCAGCGCAAAGGCGCCAATGGCGGAGCGGTGATCCAGCGTGGACCGAACCACCGGTAAATTATGGCGAAACGCCTTTAACGCCTGCGTGTTGATACAGCTTTCTATTGCAGGCAGCAGCACCTTATCCGCCTCGGTAATTTCGCCCGCAATGACGATTTTTTGCGGGTTAAACAGGTTGATGGCAATGGCGATAGTTTTACCCAGGTGGCGACCAACGTGCTCAATAACTTCTGCTGCCAGATTATCGCCTTTATTTGCTGCCTTACAGATGGCTTTGATGCTGCAATCATCCAGCGTGAGTCGACTTGGATAACCCTGCTTCAGTAAGTTTTGCACGCGATGTTCAATAGAAGCATTGGCGGCAATGGTTTCCAGGCAGCCGAAATTACCGCAGTGACAGCGCTCACCCAGCGGCTCTACCTGAATATGACCAATCTCGCCGACGTTGCCATTGCGACCGATGAAAATTCGGCCGTTGGAGATGATACCCGCGCCGGTTCCGCGGTGCACTCGCACCAAAATGGAGTCTTCGCAATCCTGGCTTGCCCCGAAATAGTGCTCAGCCAGCGCAAGGCTGCGAATATCATGACCAACAAAGCAGGTGACTTTGAAGCGTTTTTCGAGCGCTTCGACCAGTCCCCAGTTTTCGACCTGAATGTGTGGCATATAGCGGATGACGCCGCTTTCAGGATCGACAAGGCCTGGCAGGATGACAGAAATTGCGATCAGCTCACGGATTTTCCGCTGGCAGCTCTCAATAAAGATGGCAATGGTGTTGAGCAGCGCATATTCCAGCGTTTCCTGGGTGCGCTCCGGGAGGGGGTAATGCTCTTCGGCGACAACTTTACTGCTCATATCATAGAGCGTGAGCGTTGTGTCGTGGCGACCCAGTCGTACGCCAATGGCGTGTAAATTGCGGGTTTCTGTGACGATAGAGATAGCGCGGCGGCCCCCGGTGGAGGCCTGCTGATCGACTTCTTTGATCAGCCCGCGTTCGATCAACTGACGCGTAATTTTGGTTACGCTGGCGGGGGCAAGCTGGCTTTGCTCGGCAATTTGAATTCGCGAGATTGGCCCATGCTGGTCAATCAGGCGATAAACCGCCGCGCTGTTAAGCTGTTTTACGAGATCAACATTACCTATTTGAGCTTGTCCGCCTGGTGTCATTCTTTCTCTTACTCAGTAACGACCTCGTTGCCATTAACGATGGTCTTGATAATTTTAAAGTCGTGCGTGAACGCAGTCAGGTTGGCTACTTTGCCTGGCGCGATGCTGCCGAGTTGTTTGTCGACGCCGATGGCGCGAGCAGGGTAGAGCGTTGCCATGCGTAAGACTTCGTCGAGGGCGATATTTGCATGCTCGACCAGATTGCGTACGCCTTCAATCATGGTTAATGATGAACCGCTCAACGTGCCGTTCTCATCAACACACAGTCCATTGCGGTAGTATATTGTTTTACCAGCGAAAATGAACTGTTCAATGTTTGCACCTGCTGGCGCGGTCGCGTCAGTAACCAGGCACAGCTTGTCGCCTTTCAGGCGCTTAGCATTACGAATGTTAACGTAGTCAACGTGCAGGCCATCGGCGATGATACCGCAGTAGATATCGGCTTCATCCAAAATAGCGCCCGCCAGACCGGGTTCGCGGCCGGTAATGTACGGCATCGCGTTGAACAGGTGCGTTGCAAAGGTAATACCTGCACGGAATCCGATTTTTGCTTCTTTTACCGTTGCATTGGAATGGCCCGCAGAAACCACGATACCCGCATTCACCAGTTTGGTGATGACCTCTACCGGGACCATTTCTGGTGCCAGTGTGACTTTGGTGATCACATCCGCATTATCGCACAGGAAATCAACCAGTGCAGCGTCCGGCTGACGGACAAATCCCGGATTATGGGTACCTTTTTTCACTAGGTTCAGCCACGGGCCTTCAAGATGAAGTCCTAATGCCTGATTCGGGTGTTTCGCCAGGTATTCACGCATCACGCGAACACCTTGTTTCATCAGGTCATCGCTGGTGGTGATAAGCGTTGGCAAATAGTTGGTGCAGCCAGATTTTTCATTGGCTTTCTGCATGATTTCCAGCGTTTCAACGGTTACGGCTTCTGCCGTATCGTTAAACTGCACACCGCCGCAGCCGTTCAGCTGTACATCAATAAAACCGGGGGAAACAATGGCCCCATTCAGTGAGCGCTGTTCAATCCCTGACGGTAATTCAGCCAGTGGGCAAACGCTGTCGATCAGGCCATTGGCGACAACAATCGCATGGTCATCAAGAATTTCGTGACCGGTAAAGATCCGGCCCTGGGTTAAAGCATACATTCCGACCCCCGATTTCAAAAAAATGCCGCCCTGCAACTTATCGACAGGGCGGAGACATCAATTACAGACCTTTAATATTTTCCGCTTCTAACTCGTTGAAGTATTTCAGCGTCTTCACTTTCAGTTCCATGGTGGAAGGCTCATCGCAGACCACAACGGCTTTTGGATGCAACTGCAGGCAGCTGATGGTCCACATGTGGTTAACGTTGCCTTCAACGGCGGCTTGCAGCGCCTGTGCTTTCTGGTGGCCCAGAACCAGGATCATCACTTCTTCAGCATCCAGCAGGGTGCCCACGCCAACGGTCAGCGCATATTTAGGCACCTGGCTTACGTCGCCGTCAAAGAAGCGTGAGTTAGCAACACGTGTGTCGTGAGTCAGCGTTTTGATGCGGGTACGGGAAGCCAAAGAGGAAGCTGGCTCGTTGAACGCGATGTGACCATCGTTGCCTACACCGCCCATAAACAGGTGGATTTTACCGTAAGAACGGATTTTTTCTTCATACTGACGGCATTCTGCATCAATATCCGGCGCGTTACCATTGAGGAGGTTGATGTTTTCTGCTGGAATATCAACGTGATCAAAGAAATTGCGGTGCATAAAGCTGTGGTAGCTTTCCGGATGCTCTTTCGGCAGGCCAACATATTCGTCCATGTTGAACGTAACAACATGCTTGAAGCTCACCTGGCCCGCTTTGTGCATTTCAACCAATGCTTTATAAGCTGTCAGCGGAGTACCGCCAGTCGGCAGGCCCAGAACGAACGGACGATCTGCCGTTGGTTTGAACGCGTTAATACGGTTAACGATATGGCGAGCAGCCCATTTGCCGACTTGTTCAGCGGTATTCAGGGGGATCAGTCTCATTCTTCACCTCAAAAGTAAAAGTAAGCAGTTGGCGGATTGAGTCTCTGTGCAGTAATAAGCGTAACCTGGTTTTGCATCGGTAAGGATCAATCCGTTTCGATTTTTTGAATGATAAAATAAGTTTTCGTAGTTAGCCAGTGAAAGGGAGGGTTAATAACGATATTTGGTGACTGGAATCACAAAAAACACGCGTTTAATTTGCGATACGAATTAATTTTTCACACACTCTGAATGTAGATGAATGGTTAATATCGTTGTTCCAGAATCTTGCTGTCAGGAATGGTCGCACAATAAAAATATGGCTTCAAAGAAGCCTAATCGGGGTCTCGTAGGGGGAATAAAATGAATATTTTAGGTTTTTTCCAGCGGCTGGGTAGGGCGTTACAGCTCCCCATCGCTGTGCTGCCAGTCGCGGCACTGCTGCTGCGATTCGGCCAACCAGATTTACTTAACGTACCCTTCATCGCGCAAGCGGGTGGGGCCATCTTTGATAACCTCGCGTTAATTTTTGCGATCGGTGTTGCTTCCAGCTGGTCAAAAGACAGCGCAGGTGCAGCAGCGCTGGCAGGTGCGGTCGGTTATTTCATATTGACCAAAGCAATGGTTACCATTAACCCTGCAATCAATATGGGCGTGCTGGCTGGTATCATCACCGGTCTGGTCGGCGGTGCCGTGTATAACCGCTGGTCTGGTATCAAACTGCCTGACTTCCTGAGCTTCTTTGGCGGCAAACGCTTTGTGCCGATCGCCACTGGCTTCTTCTGTCTGGTGCTGGCTGCTATCTTCGGCTACGTGTGGCCGCCGGTGCAGAACGCCATCCATGCGGGTGGTGAGTGGATCGTGGGCGCTGGCGCGCTGGGTTCCGGTATCTTTGGTTTCATCAACCGTCTGCTGATCCCAACCGGTCTGCATCAGGTGCTGAACACCATCGCCTGGTTCCAGATTGGCGAATTTACTAACGCTGCAGGTACCGTATTCCACGGTGACATCAACCGCTTCTACGCGGGTGACGGCACTGCGGGTATGTTCATGTCTGGCTTCTTCCCAATCATGATGTTTGGTCTGCCGGGTGCGGCGCTGGCGATGTACTTCGCGGCTCCGAAAGCACGTCGTCCGATGGTTGGCGGTATGCTGCTGTCCGTTGCGATCACCGCGTTCCTGACCGGTGTTACCGAGCCGCTGGAATTCCTGTTCATGTTCCTGGCTCCACTGCTGTACCTCCTGCACGCACTGTTAACGGGTATCAGCCTGTTCGTTGCAACACTGCTGGGGATCCACGCAGGCTTCTCCTTCTCCGCAGGTGCTATCGACTACGTGTTGATGTACAACCTGCCAGCAGCAAGTAAGAACGTCTGGATGCTGGTGGTGATGGGTCTGGTGTTCTTCGTTATCTACTTTGTGCTGTTCAGCGCGGTTATTCGTATGTTTAACCTGAAAACGCCGGGCCGCGAAGATAAAGAAGACGATATCGTTACTGAAGAAGCCAACAGCAACACTGAAGAAGGTTTGGCTCAACTGGCAACCAACTACATTGCAGCGGTTGGCGGTACTGATAACCTGAAAGCGATTGATGCCTGTATCACTCGTCTGCGTCTGACCGTTGCCGACTCCGGTCGCGTAAACGATGCGATGTGTAAGCGTTTAGGTGCATCTGGAGTAGTTAAGCTGAACAAGCAAACTATCCAGGTCATCGTGGGTGCGAAAGCCGAATCCATCGGCGACGAAATGAAGAAAGTTGTCGCGCGTGGTCCGGTGGCAGCAGCATCTGGTGAAAGTGCGCCAGCAGCAGCGGCCCCAGTAGCAAAACCGCAGGCTGTAGCGAATGCAGTCACCGTTGAAGCGCTGGTTTCTCCGATTACTGGTGACGTAGTTGCGCTGGAACAGGTTCCTGATGAAGCCTTCGCCAGCAAAGCAGTAGGCGACGGCGTGGCAGTGAAACCAACGGATAAAATCGTGGTTGCTCCGGCTGCGGGCACTATCGTGAAAATCTTCAACACTAACCATGCGTTCTGCCTGGAAACTGTTAAAGGCGCGGAAATCGTGGTCCATATGGGCATCGATACCGTAGCGCTGGAAGGCAAAGGCTTTAAGCGTCTGGTTGAAGAAGGTGCGGAAGTTACTGCAGGCCAACCGATTCTGGAAATGGATCTGGAGTTCCTGAACGCTAACGCACGTTCGATGATAAGCCCGGTTGTGTGCAGCAACAGCGATGATTTCGGCGCTCTGGTTATTAAAGCCGAAGGTCATGTGGTTGCCGGTCAAACACCACTGTATGAGATTAAAGGTAAATAACTGCTCCTGAGTAAAGTGAGTTAAGTGCCTTAAGCGGCGGGGGATATTCCTCCGCCGCTTTTTTTTGCAGCAAATGCCCTCATATATCCTGTTGAAACACCTTTTTTGTGCAACTAATAGTTGTCTCCTGACGTCGCTTATAAGATCATACTCCGTTATACGTTGTTTACGCTTTGAGGAATCCACGATGAGTGAGGCTGAAGCCCGCCCGAGTAACTTTATTCGTCAGATCATCGATGAAGATCTGGCCAGTGGTAAGCACACCACTATCCATACCCGTTTTCCGCCGGAGCCAAATGGCTATCTGCATATTGGCCACGCGAAATCCATTTGTCTGAACTTTGGCATTGCGCAAGATTACCAGGGCCAGTGCAACCTGCGTTTTGATGATACGAACCCGGTTAAAGAAGATATCGAGTACGTTGAGTCGATTAAAAACGACGTTGAATGGTTAGGTTTCCACTGGACTGGCGACATTCGCTACTCTTCGGATTACTTCGATCAGCTTCACGCCTATGCAGTAGAGCTTATTAATAAAGGCCTGGCGTACGTTGACGAACTGTCAGCGGACGAAATCCGCGAATACCGCGGCACGCTGACTCAGCCTGGCAAAAATAGCCCGTACCGCGATCGTAGCGTCGAAGAGAACCTGGCGCTGTTCGAAAAAATGCGTGCCGGTGGTTTTGAAGAAGGCAAAGCGTGCCTGCGTGCGAAAATCGACATGGCGTCGCCGTTTATCGTGATGCGCGATCCGGTGCTGTACCGCATTAAGTTCGCCGAACACCACCAGACCGGCAACAAGTGGTGCATCTACCCGATGTACGACTTTACCCACTGCATCAGCGATGCGCTGGAAGGCATTACGCATTCCCTGTGTACGCTGGAGTTCCAGGATAACCGTCGTCTGTACGACTGGGTGCTGGACAACATCACCATTCCGGTTCATCCGCGTCAGTACGAATTCTCGCGCCTGAATCTGGAATATACCGTGATGTCCAAGCGCAAGCTGAACCTGCTGGTGACCGACAAGCACGTTGAAGGCTGGGACGATCCGCGTATGCCGACGATTTCTGGCCTGCGTCGTCGTGGTTACACCGCTGCCGCGATCCGTGAGTTCTGCAAACGCATTGGCGTGACCAAACAAGACAACACCATTGAGATCGCTTCTCTGGAATCCTGTATCCGCGAAGATCTGAACGAAAACGCCCCGCGCGCGATGGCGGTTATCGATCCGGTTAAACTGGTTATCGAAAACTATCCGCAGGGCGAAAGCGAATTGGTCACCATGCCTAACCATCCGAACAAACCGGAAATGGGCAGCCGCGAAGTGCCATTTAGCGGTGAAATTTGGATCGATCGCGCAGACTTCCGTGAAGAAGCGAACAAGCAGTACAAGCGTCTGGTGATGGGCAAAGAAGTACGTCTGCGTAATGCTTATGTGATCAAAGCCGAACGTGTTGAGAAAGATGCGGAAGGGAATATCACCACCATTTTCTGCACCTACGATGCCGACACCCTGAGCAAAGACCCGGCCGATGGTCGTAAAGTCAAAGGCGTTATTCACTGGGTGAGCGCATCCCATGCGCTGCCGATTGAAATCCGCTTGTACGATCGTCTGTTTAGCGTGCCAAATCCAGGCGCGGCGGAAGACTTCCTGTCCGTTATTAACCCGGAATCGCTGGTCATTAAGCAGGGTTACGGTGAGCCGTCGCTGAAGGCAGCGGTTGCAGGTAAAGCGTTCCAGTTTGAGCGTGAAGGTTACTTCTGCCTGGACAGTCGTTATGCAACGGCTGACAAGCTGGTGTTTAACCGTACCGTTGGTCTACGTGACACGTGGGCTAAAGCGGGCGAATAAGCCGCAACACATCCTCTCTAAACGCCGCTTCATGCGGCGTTTTTTTTCGCAAAAAAACCGTGTTCCAGGCTCCGTTTGCGGAGCGAATTAATTACATGTCCGTAATAATGGACTGGGCGAATGTTTTTACGTTTAAATAACTTACCTCAATATGAAATGGGCTGAAACCGATTTCATCCCCATGGAAAACAAGCGATTTTTTCATTTTTTCAACGCTTTTTTATCTTCCGATGAAAATGTAACAGAAAGCAATCAAATATGTGCGGTTGCTCATACTATTACATACTCGTTACAGAAAGAGATTGATAATTCGCGTCGCGAAAAATAGTCTATTCATTGTAGTCACTGAGGTTTTCTTAGCGCTACTTTTTTATTTTTTGTTTTTTCGCTGTCCGCTTTTGTCGGCAGCATTTTATACGTCAAAGAGGATTAACATATGCGTACGTTTAGTGGCAAACGTAGTACGCTGGCGCTGGCTATCGCCGGTATCACAGCAATGTCGGGTTTTGTTGTCGCTCCGCAGGTACACGCCGAAGGATTTATTGATGACTCAACCTTAACCGGTGGCATCTATTACTGGCAGCGTGAGCGTGACCGTAAAGATGTGACCGATCATGACAAATATAAAACCAACCTTTCTCACTCCACCTGGAACGCTAACCTCGACTTCCAGTCCGGTTACGCGGCCGATATGTTTGGTATTGATATCGCGGCATTTACCGCTATTGAAATGAACGAAAGTAGCGAAAGCGGCCATCCAAACGAAATCGCATTCTCTTCCAAAAATAAAGGCTATGACGAGGATTACTCCGGCGATAAGAGCGGGATTAGCCTTTATAAAGCAGCAGCTAAATTTAAATACGGCCCAACCTGGGCGCGCGCCGGTTACATTCAACCAACCGGGCAGACTCTGCTGGCACCGCATTGGAGCTTTATGCCAGGTACCTATCAGGGAGCTGAAGCCGGTGCCAACTTCGATTACGGTGATGCTGGCGCACTGAGCTTCTCCTATATGTGGGCTAACGAATATAAAGCACCGTGGCACACCGAAGTCGATAAATTCTATCAGGCTGATAAAAAGACCAGTGTTGATTACCTGCACTCAATTGGCGCGAAATATGACTTCAAAAATAACCTGTTGCTGGAAGCGGCATTTGGTCAGTCTGAAGGTTATGTCGATCAGTACTTCGCAAAAGCCAGCTACAAATTCGATTTAGGCGGTAACCCATTTACCACCAGCTACCAGTTCTACGGTGCACGCGACAAGGTTGATGATCGTACCGTGAACGATATTTATGATGGCACTGCCTGGTTGCAGGCGTTGACCTTTGGCTACAAAGTGGCAGAAGTCGTTGACCTTCGTCTGGAAGGGACCTGGGTTAAAGCGGACGGCCAGCAGGGTTACTTCCTGCAGCGTATGACCCCAACCTACGCCTCTTCAAACGGTCGTCTGGATGTCTGGTGGGATAACCGTTCTGACTTCAACGCCAACGGTGAAAAGGCAGTCTTCTTCGGCGCAATGTATGACCTGAAGAACTGGAATCTGCCGGGCTGGGCGGTAGGCGCGTCCTACGTTTACGCATGGGATGCTAAGCCATCAACCTGGCAGCTCAACCCGGATGCGTACTACGACAAAAACCGGACTATCGAAGAATCTTCTTACAGCCTGGATGCGGTCTACACCCTGCAGGAAGGTCGTGCGAAGGGCACCATGTTTAAGCTGCACTTCACTCAGTACGACAACCATTCAGACATTCCGAGCTGGGGCGGTGGCTACGGCAACATGTTCCAGGATGAGCGCGACGTGAAGTTCATCGTTATTGCTCCGTTCACCATCTTCTAATGCCAACAGCGGCAGGCCGGGTGCCTGCCGCATCGTTGAGGAAAGTGCTATGAAAAAACTGATACTCATCGCCGTTATGGCATCAGGGCTGGTGGCGTGTGCGCAATCTCCTGCGCCGAAAGAGGACAGCCGTCTGAAAGAAGCCTACAGCGCGTGTATTAATACCGCGCAGGGATCGCCGGAGAAAATTGAAGCCTGCCAAAGCGTGTTGAATGTGCTGAAGAAAGAAAAACAGCACCAACAGTTTGCCAATGAAGAAAGCGTACGCGTGCTGGATTATCAGCAGTGTATCCAGGCCACGCGCACGGGTAACGGCCAGTTCGTCAATGCTGATTGTGACAAGGTCTGGCAGGAAATACGCAGTAAGAATACTGCGCAGTAAATCGAAAAATGAAAATACACCGGGCGGAGAATTCTCCGCCCGATTTGATTGTGCTGTGCAATTAGCCAAGAATGTTTAAGTATGCCCCCAGTATTGAAACCACAATGATGCCAATGAGGATGCGGGAAATTTGGATATTCTTACCTAACAGATAGTACATGACGCCAAATGCCCCCATGGGTAACAGACATGGCATAATATCGTTCAAGATTTTCTGCAACGGTACGGCATAATCGCCTTCGCCAATCACAAAAGGGACGTTCAACGAGACCATGGTGGCCGTCATCCCTCCTATCACCATTAGCCCCAAAATAGCGGCCCCATAGGTGATTTTTTGCATCATTCCTGATTCTTCCATTTTTTTAAAGAAATCAGCGCCCAATCGGTATCCACCCATTAAGCAGAAGTAGCGGATGAAGTAGTGCGGAACGTTAAATACTAACAGGAACAATAATGGGCCCAGGATATTACCGCTGGAGGCGAGTGAAATACCCAGACCTGCGGCGATAATACGCAAAGTACCCCAGAAGAAAGAGTCGCCAATGCCAGCTAAAGGGCCCATCAGTGAGGCTTTCACGGCATTTATTGAACTGGCATCAAAGTCATCGTCAAGCATACGACGTTCTTCCATAGCGGAAGTAATCCCTAACGGTAATGTCGACAGATGGGGGGTGGTATTAAAAAACTCTAAATGTCTGACCAACGCATCAGAGATCTCCTGGTCTGTTTTGCACGTTTTTCGGATGATGGGAACCATGGAAAAGGTGTAGCCCATATGCATCATACGTTCATAGTTCCAAGAGGACTCCATGGTCAATGAGCGAAAATAGACGCTCCATAGGTCTCGCCGGGTAATTTTGGCATCAGAATTCGTTGTCATCAATGACCTCTTGTTTTTTGGCTTCGTTATTGACGAGTACGATGGCGAGGAACAGGCCAAACAGGGCGATCCCGACCAGAGGCAGCTTTAAATAGGCCGCCAGTAAAAAACCAAAGAAGAAATAGGGGAACACTTTTTTGTTGATGATCATTCTCGCCAACATGGCGAAGCCCAGTGCTGGTAGGATTCCCGTCGCTATTGTCATTCCCGTCATAATATCTTTAGGGATTGCTTCAAGGATGGCATTGACTACCGGGGTGCCAACATAAAATGCAAATCCTACCAGAATGGCGAACGGTACCGAGCAGGCGAGGGTCGAGTAAATATGCATCCGTACCACGCCATTAATATTGGCATTTAATGCATGTTTGTCTGCCCGGCGACAAAATATCGGTAAGACAAAAATATAAACGGCGTTCTGTAACACCAATACCAGCGTGGCGATAGGCACCGCTAGGGCGACGGCGGTTGCTACATTCTGCCCGGAGGCAATTGCAAATGCTGTGCCTAAAATCCCTCCGGATGTCACGTCAGGCGGATTGGATGCACCTATTTGAAACGCACCAAGCAGGACGAGTTCGATTGCCGAACCAATAATGATGCCATTGGTAAGATCGCCCATAATCAGCCCTACCAACGGCCCCATAACGATAGGTCGCCGGAGCATGGCGGTGCCAAAGATGGAGTCCAGGTAACCTACACAGGACAAGCCACCTAATAAAAAAGATTGCATTAATAAACTCATATCCATTACCTCATCCAAGTAAGGCGATAGCTTTTAAGCGGGTATCATTTGGAACTTGTCTAATCTCAAGTTCTACACCTTTTTTATCCAGCGCTTTTAATTGTGCTACATCCTGCTCGGTAATAAATATTGCTTTAGAGATTTGACGGGTTCCTGGAGCAGATTTAATCCCCCCGAGGTTTATGCTGGTTATTTTATCGTATTCTATAGCCAGTGCATGGGCATCATTAATTGAGGCGACAACAATAAAGAGGTTGTATTTTTCTGTTGCACCGCTTTGTAATGCTTTAATGGAATCGTGGATATTTTTTATGACCAGCTTAACGTTATTGGGCCTGGCTAGACGCATGGCGGTCATTTTTAGTTCATCATTAATGATGTCATCATTTGCAATGAGAATGCAGTCGGCCTGTAGCGCTGCAGTCCAGGCAAATGCCACCTGTCCATGTAGTAAGCGATGGTCAACACGTAATAATTTAATCATTTTTGTTTTACCTTTTTCATTAACTGCGAAACATGCTCGGCGCAAACATTACCGGTGTCTATATAGGTATCTTTAAAATAACTGCCAACAACTGCACCTGCGCCAAGTGCCAACTGATCCTGACAATTATCAAGGGTAATTCCTGCGCCGATAATTAAAGGAAAATCACCAATAATTGCCTTGAATTCACGAATTTTATTTTCATCTGTTTCCTGCCCGGTAGCATCACCGGTGACCACAATCGCATCGCAGCGTTGCATGCCCAGCATCAAATCCTCCTCCAGGCTACGCCCAGAGCGATAGGGTTGGTATTTGAAACGTACGCCACCGAAAATGGCAACCGAGGACTCCTGACGGTGTTCTTCAAGGAACTGGGCAAATATGAGATCTTCTTCGGGAGGTAAGTGTCCGGCGACAGAATCTAATTGGATGAAACTGGCATTATATTTTTTTGCCAGCTCAAATCCTTTGCGATCATCATCCAGCAAATTCACACCGTAGATAATGTCTATACGATTACTATCAAGATAATGTAGAACACTTTCTACTTGTTCTGGTGTGCCAAAATAGTTTTCAACAATAACTGCATCAACATCATTTTCCTGATAAATTCGAATTTCCTTCTTAGCATTTTCAAGAACATCATGATCGCCTTCACCTTTCAGATGCAGCATGGCAAGGATGAATTTATTATTGCCGAATAACGTTTCAACTTTATTTTTCATGGGCGCTCCTGATATTAAAAATCTTCTGTTTTATGGTTTCTGGTTAATAGGATATCGTTGCAGTACTGAATGGTTTCTTTTGATTCAAGAACGGCAGTTCTAATCAACTCTTTGGTATCAACGGTATCCGGACTCTCCAGTATCAACGCAATCAGTAACGGTAAGTTAAGTCCGGTGATTAAATGCAAGCGCGGGTCTTCAAGATAAGTAATAAATTCGTTGGTGACACTTCCCTTTGAGATATCAGTAATCACAATCGCATCATCCTGACTGTCTAAAGACGCCAGAAATTTTTGTACGCTGACTTTTATATCAGGAACGTCCTCGGTATAGGCGCAAAGTGTAGAGATATCTTCATTTTTACCAACGACCATTTCCAGTGAATCTCTGATTCCATCAGCGAATCTGCCATGACTGGCGAACAAAAACTTACGCATACAGCTCCATTCTCCGCATTAAGTGACGATACCTACGCTTGTCGTAATAAATGATAAGCCTGAGTATCAAGTAGCAGGAATCATGCCAGCTAATGTCAAAGCTGAGAGGGAATGGAGAAGTTTCTTATGTTAATTGATTGATTTTTATGGCTAATTTGATTTTATGATGTCGTAAATATAGCCTATTTCGCTAAAGGGAATTGTGACACTATAAGTGTCTTCTATGACACTAAAGGCATCCTGGATCATGCATAGTGTTTCTTTATCGTTCTGGCTAAAGGTATCTTGCGAGGAGTAAGTTTCGATTGGGATCTGACGAATTAATCGCTCCAACATGCAACTCACATGCACATAGAGATTGATCTTCGTTTCATTGGCTAAGCGTTTTTTCAGTAATCTTTCCAGTGTGCAGAGACAAATATCCAGATGTTCGAGAATTTTTCCTGTGTCCAGAATCGTTAACTGAGCAATTACGCGTTTCAACGAAAAATTATGCACCAAGCGGTCGTTGATAGTCTGGATCATTTCAGCATCAGCGATTCCCTGGAATACTGTATCCAAACGGACATCACCCCGCCCACTGATCAGGTCATCTAATGAGATATAAGGAATAAAGGGTATTTCCGGATTGACTGTGCCGACTACGACAATGATGTTATAGAACTGAAAAAGCGACTGACGAGAGGACTCTGAAAGCAGTAGCTGATGATCGTAGGCAATCACATCAACACCGGCTTCTTTAGGGATACTGTCTTCCAACAATGACTGTACGCGCTGCGCTGTACCCATCCCGGTATAGCAGCAGGTAATGATGACAGGGCGTTTGGCTTGCTCTGAATAGATTATTTTACTGTCATTCTTTTGATACGAGGTAACATTTTCAACAATGTTTTCCAGTGAGGCATTGTCCAGCAATAACTCACCAACATGCAGAGCCATTGCGGTGGATACGTTGTTAATAATGGCGACCGGGAAATGGATACTTTTATTAAATTCGGAGTAAATATCCGTCAATGACCCCATATCCACCAGGATAACCAGTCCGTTGGACATGTCATTATCGTTTATGTACTGCAGAATATTACTGGCAATGTCTTTGATCGCCGTATCAATAGGCATATCGAAAGAGGCAAAAATAGTGTCACCTAGCATCCGGTTGACCACATTGGCGATACTGCTGGCTGTTGCGTAGCCATGCGCTAGAATGACGGCTTTCGTTCTTGGGGAAACCGTCACCATTTTCATGCTTTTCAAATACAGTGTAAAAAATACCTCATCCTCTAACGCAATGGTGAGATCAAACTGTTGTTCAAACTGCGCGGATAACTTACCTGCAATAAATTGCTCCTCAGCCAGATGCTGACTCAAATAATGTTGCAGATTTTTGAGCATTTTTTTCTGTGCTGGGGTAGGTTCGTTGCCTTGTCTGTTTTTAGTGAAAAAATACCATGCCAGACCGTACAGGCGGTTGCCATTGAACTGTACGGCATGTTTATCTTCTATCTGTTGAACAATATCCTGAATGGCACTGAGGTTCGAATAAATGGCTGAGTGAACGTTTTTAGTTTTCGGGTCAAATATGATTTTATCAAACAGCGTATCGATTTCACGAGACACGGTGGATAGCAGTGTACCCTCACTCTGTTGTTGAAACAGCTCAAAAATGTTATCCCAAAAGTCGCTGATAAATTGGCTCAGGGGTGTTGCTGGGAGGGATAATTGTTGCAGGGTGGTTGTCGGCGTAAAAACAACCGGGTCACCCGACACCGCATGTTTAGTCTTCGCCGCGTGTAAAGCGATGCTCTCGGGTAAATCGTCTAAATGCAAAGAAAGTGTCTGTCCCGGCTGAGATTTTGCGAATCTTCCGGCGCTCATACAGGTGATCGTATTTTTTAGCTCGCCAACATTTCCAGGGTAAACGTGGTGTTTTAAAACACTATTTACTTGAGATGACAGTTTTATATTCCGGCCAAGTAGTTTGGCTTCCTCAAGGAAGAAAGCATAAATGAACTGGATTTTTTCAGCTTCACCTCTTTCTTCCAATGAAGGAATTGCAATATTCAATGGGATCCGGCGGATAAAGGTATCTAGGAAATACTCTTGAGGTGACACAGTGGTGGCAAAAATAAGCCTGACCTGAGCGCTGTTTTCCTTTTCACTTTCACCCATCCGCCGAAAACGCCCGGTATCCATAAAGGTGAACAACTTTTCCTGGCTTTCTGCATTTAGGCGATGGATTTCATCAAGAAACAGTACCCCGCCATTGGCTTTTTGTAATAAACCTTCGGTGGTTTTATCCGCACCGGTGAACGCACCTTTGACATAGCCAAACAAGTGGCTCGATAACAGCTCCGGGTTGTTGGCATACTGTGCACAGTTAAAGGCAATAAATGGCGCTGCTGGCGGCAGAATTTGCTTCTCAACTGCGCGTTTCCAGGACAATTGCGCCAACATGCTCTTACCGCTGCCTGTCGGACCGTACAGCATTACCGACAGGCCATGCGGCGGATAACAGATAGCTGTATTCAGTTTTTCGATCACAGGGACCAGACTACCATTAGCACCGATTAACTCTGCGAATGTATTTTCTTGTTTATATTGATGTTTTTTCAACTCGATAAGACTGGGAAATACGGACTGATGGACAGGGAAAAAGTGTTCTTCAAAGACAGCTCTATGCAAAAAATAGACAGGGCGAGTATTGAGTTTGATGACTACATTATCATCAATTAACTGATTGAGGTAATGGCTGATGGTATTACGTTTTACATTGAAGCGTTCCGCCATGGTCTGGGCTGTGTGAAAGTCGTCCAGCGAGTCAAAAGAAAAATAACGGGTCTCTTCTGCCAAAAACGCAAAGATTTTATCTTTTAACACCGCGAGCCTCTTGCCTGTTCCGCCCTGGAGCTGATGCCCAGTACACATGAAGAAGTAACAAAAAATAATATTGCGGGACATCATGCCTCATTTAACAGGTAAAGAGTCATCATGCTACAACGATTATTATTTGATTTAGCCGCGGGGGAGGTTAACACATTTTGCGGATTTTCGGCGGACGACTGGCGGTAATTGTGACTATTTCGTACTTATATTTTGCTGGTACGTTAATCCCCGGCTCATGCAGAGCCGGGGATTAACGTGAGACATAAATTACTTGGCGACACCGTCGTGCGCATGCTCATCTTCGCGGCAATCGCCTTCAGCGCAGTGGCCGTAGAGATAGAGACTATGGTTGGTTAAACGAATACCATGTTTAGCCGCAATCTCACGCTGGCGCGCTTCGATGGAATCATCGCTGAACTCGACCACTTTGCCGCAGTCGAGGCAAATGAGGTGATCGTGGTGATGCTGTTGAGTCAGTTCGAAGACGGATTTACCACCTTCAAAATTATGGCGGGTCACGATACCGGCATCATCAAACTGGTTCAGCACACGATACACGGTCGCCAGACCAATCTCTTCACCCATATCGATCAGGCGTTTGTATAAATCTTCCGCACTGACGTGATGGTTATCCGGTTCCTGAAGAACTTCCAGAATTTTTAAACGAGGAAGCGTTACTTTCAGGCCAGCCTTCTTTAATGCGGTATTGTTGTCAGTCATGCGGAATCTGTCCTGTAGCTAAACGATTCACTTCATTAACAGAAGTGACAGAAATTGCACTTGAGATAATGCGTATCATTATAGAACTGCCATGGCTAAATGAAAACTGCAAGTCTCTGGCATATATTGTTAATCAAAACGTGGTATCGCCGACAAACACACTGTGCAACACCCGATTGGCATCCAGCCATTGTACAGGGTCAGACGAAAAAGTTACAAATTTGTAGCAATTATTTTGATTGGTTTTATCTATTGATGCGGCGCAGATGGAAATCTGCGCCGCACGAAATCAGGCATTAATGATTTCGTCGAGGTGCAGCTCTTCAGAGATCTGCTTAACCCATTTTTCTACGCGTTCTGCTGTCAGTTCTGGCTGGCGATCTTCATCGATAGCCAGACCGACAAAGTGGTCGTCGTCAGCCAGGCCTTTAGACGCTTCAAAGTGATAACCCGCAGTCGGCCAGTGACCAACGATAGTTGCGCCGCGCGGTTCGATGATGTCGCGAATGGTCCCTAACGCATCGCAGAAATATTCTGCGTAATCTTCCTGGTCGCCGCAGCCGAACAATGCAACCAGTTTGCCATTAAAATCAATGTCTTCGAGGGTAGGGAAGAAGTCGTCCCAGTCACACTGCGCTTCACCGTAGTACCAGGTTGGGATGCCGAGCAGCAGAATGTCATAACCTTCGAGGTCTTCTTTGCTGCTTTTTGCAATGTCATGAACATCGGCAACGTCTTTACCAAGCTGTTTTTGAATCATTTTTGCGATGTTTTCGGTATTACCGGTGTCGCTGCCGAAAAAGATGCCAGTGATTGCCATGAGTAAAATAACCTCTTGAAACTTATTGAAATGGTGGTGGCGCATTGCCCACGGATAAGGGCAATCATAGCAGAACAGTCAGGCATGCGGAAACAGCAAACACGCAGGACTGCACTCTGTGCTACACGATTTATGATTTAGAGCAGAAATTCAGACTATGCCTGACCGCGCAATGTGCTGAGTTGGGTCATCAGCATCTCTTCGATGAGTTCACTACGACTCATGTTGCGCGCCTCAGCCAGCTCGTTCAGAGCGTCAACGGCATCAGCGTTCAGTTTCAGTTCGACACGCTTAAGCCCGCGAACTTTGTCACGCTTAAGCTGATTACGTTTATTAATACGTAACTGTTCATCACGCGAGAGCGGATTAGTTTTGGGTCGTCCCGGGCGACGCTCCTGCGCGAACAGATCTAATGTCGTACGGTCCGTTTGTTCTTTGGCCATGATCTTGGTGACTTCGGGGAAACAATCAGCCAGGCGTCTGCCCGGATGGATAGCGCGCCATAATACATCAGCAGGGGTGACACGCCAACGCCCACGCGCGTAATCGCGCGCAGACGCTGAGTTTTTAATCAGTTAGCCTGTTCGTTCAGATAACGACGGATGGCGCGCAGCACTGCCTCCGGTTTTTCCGCATGCACCCAATGACCGGCTCCAGCAATAACATGCGCCCGAGCCTGTGGGAATTGCGCCAGCAGTTGTTCGCGATACGCTTCGGTAACATACGGTGAGTTGCCGCCAGGGATAAACAGCGCCGGGTGCTCCCACGCAGGAATGGTTTCCCAACCGACGATATGAGGATACTGATCCCACAGCACGGGAACGTTAAAACGCCATTCGCCGTCTACGAAAGATTTCAGCAGAAACTGGATTACGCCTTCCTCATGCAGATGCTGACGCATGACGTTGGCCGCCTGCTGACGCGAAGTGGCCTGGGCATCGGTTACGGCATTAATAGCGGTAAAGATCGCATCGTGACGGCGAACATGATAGTCGACCGGAGCAATATCAATGGCCACCAGTCGATCGATACGATCAGGAGCCAGCGCGGTTAACGCCATGACGGCTTTCCCCCCCATCGAGTGACCAATAAAGGTCGCCTTTTCTATTTGCTGAGCGTCCAGCGTATCCAGCAAATCTTGCGCCATGGCCGGATAATTCATCTCAGGGGAACGAGGGGAGAGGCCATGATTTCGCATATCGACCTGGATGATATCGTGATCGACCACCAGATCGCGTGCCAGGATCCCCAGGTTATCCAGACTGCCAAACAGGCCGTGAACCAGGACGATGGGAGAATTATTGTGCAGGTTTTGCGCAGATTGCGCTCGGATATTCAATTTCATGGCAAAGTTCTTTTTTTCACACTCACGGGTTAGGGTATCATGTTGACCATTCTGCCACATGGCTGCAACAACTACGGTTACTCTGAGTTTTGCTGGCCACCAGGCTTGACGCTATCCGCTGTTGGGATTTGCCTTTACACTACGTGTGTTTACCCCGACAACTTGTATTCAGCTAAACACTGCACTGGATTAAGATGAAAACGATTGAAGTTGATGATGAACTCTATAGCTATATTGCCAGCCACACCAAGCATATTGGCGAGAGCGCATCCGACATTTTACGGCGTATGTTGAAATTTTCCGCCGCATCACAGCCTGTCACTCCGATAGTCAAAGAAGTCCGCGCTGTGCAACCTGTCGTGGAAGCTAAGCCGGTTAACCCCGTAAAAGATAAAGTGCGCGCGATGCGTGAACTGCTGCTGTCCGACGAATACGCGGAACAGAAGAAAGCAGTAAATCGCTTTATGCTGGTGCTGTCTACACTCTATTCACTGGATCAAAACGCGTTCGCCGAAGCAACGGAATCGTTGCATGGCCGTACGCGCGTTTATTTTGCAGCGGATGAACAGACGCTGCTGAAAAATGGTAATCAAACCAAACCGAAACACGTGCCAGGCACGCCGTACTGGGTGATCACCAACACCAATACCGGCCGTAAATGCAGCATGGTTGAACACATCATGCAGTCAATGCAATTCCCTGCGGAATTGATTGAAAAGGTTTGCGGAACAATTTAATCCTTGCATTAGAAGGACCAGGCAATGGCAATCCACAACCGTGCAGGTCAACCTGCGCAACAGAGTGATTTGATTAACGTCGCCCAACTGACGGCACAGTACTATGTACTGAAACCAACAGCAGGGAACGCTGAGCACGCCGTTAAGTTCGGTACGTCCGGACATCGCGGCAGTGCAGGTCGTCATAGTTTTAACGAGCCGCATATTCTGGCTATCGCTCAGGCGATTGCTGAAGAACGTGCGAAAAACGGGATTACTGGCCCGTGCTATGTGGGCAAGGATACCCACGCGCTGTCTGAACCGGCTTTTATCTCTGTACTGGAAGTGCTGGCGGCGAACGGCGTTGACGTCATCGTGCAGGAAAATAACGGCTTTACGCCAACCCCTGCTGTGTCGAATGCTATCCTGGTCCACAACAAAAAAGGCGGCCCGCTGGCTGACGGCATTGTGATCACGCCGTCCCACAACCCGCCGGAAGATGGCGGCATTAAATACAACCCGCCAAACGGTGGTCCGGCAGATACCAACGTCACCAAAGTGGTGGAAGACAGAGCCAACGCGCTGCTGGCTGACGGTCTGCAAGGCGTGAAGCGCATGTCGCTGGACGCTGCGTTGGCATCTGGTCATGTAACAGAGCAGGATCTGGTTCAGCCGTTTGTTGAAGGACTGGCTGACATCGTCGACATGGCGGCGATCCAAAAAGCGGGTCTGACGCTGGGTGTCGATCCGCTGGGCGGTTCCGGTATCGAATACTGGAAGCGTATTGCTAAGCACTACAACCTGAACCTGACTATCGTTAACGATCACGTTGATCAGACTTTCCGCTTTATGCATCTCGACAAAGATGGCGCAATCCGCATGGACTGCTCCTCCGAGTGCGCGATGGCGGGCCTGCTGGCGCTGCGCGACAAGTTCGATCTGGCCTTTGCCAACGACCCAGACTACGACCGTCACGGTATCGTCACCCCGGCAGGGCTGATGAATCCGAACCACTATCTGGCGGTGGCGATCAACTACCTGTTCCAGCATCGTCCGCAGTGGGGCAAAGACGTTGCCGTTGGTAAGACGCTGGTGTCCTCGGCGATGATTGACCGCGTGGTGAATGATTTAGGGCGTAAACTGGTCGAAGTGCCGGTTGGCTTTAAATGGTTTGTTGACGGTCTGTTCGACGGCAGCTTTGGCTTTGGTGGTGAAGAGAGCGCGGGGGCATCTTTCCTGCGTTTCGACGGTACACCGTGGTCGACCGACAAAGACGGCATCATCATGTGCCTGTTGGCGGCAGAAATTACCGCAGTGACCGGTAAGAATCCGCAGGAGCACTACAACGAACTGGCTGCCCGCTTTGGTGCGCCGAGCTACAACCGCCTGCAGGCAAGTGCGACCTCTGCACAGAAAGCGGCGCTGTCTAAGCTGTCTCCGGAAATGGTGAGTGCCAGCACGCTGGCGGGCGACCCGATCACCGCACGTCTGACGGCGGCACCGGGCAACGGTGCTTCTATCGGCGGTCTGAAAGTGATGACTGACAACGGCTGGTTTGCCGCTCGTCCGTCCGGCACCGAAGACGCTTATAAAATCTACTGCGAGAGCTTCCTCGGTGAAGAACATCGCAAGCAGATTGAAAAAGAAGCGGTTGAGATCGTCAGCGAAGTGCTGAAAAACGCGTAAACCGTAGGCCGGATAAGACGCTAGCGTCGCTATCCGGTATGAATAAAAAAGCCGGATAGCTTTATGCTGATCCGGCTTTTTTATTCGGCTTAGATTCACGGCATAAACCGATAACCAATCCCGGTTTCGGTCAGAAAATGATGCGGACGCGCCGGGTCCTGTTCCAGCTTCTGGCGCAGGTGTCCCATGTAAATTCGCAGATAGTGACTGTGTTCGACGGCGTTCGGTCCCCAAACCTGATTTAGCAACTGGCGTTGCGTTAGTACCTTTCCGGCATTATTCAGCAGTACCGCTAACAGGCGAAACTCAATCGGCGTCAGATGAATCTCTTCATCACCACGATGTACGAGGCGGGCGGCGATATCTACTTTTACGTTGGAAAAATGCACCACCGGCTCGGGAGACGCGCCGCTGGCGTGGCGGCGCAATGCCACGCGTAATCGCGCCTGTAGCTCGCCAATACCAAAGGGTTTACTGAGATAGTCATCGGCACCGGCATCCAGAGCGGCGATTTTATCGCTTTCTTCGCTGCGGGCTGAGAGCACAATTACCGGTATCGCGCTCCATTGTCGCAGGTCACGAATAAAATCAATGCCGTCACCGTCCGGCAGACCGAGATCGAGAATGATGAGATCGGGTTTTCGCGTGGCGGCTTCCAGCAGACCACGTTGCAGCGTTTCCGCTTCATATACACGCAGACCATCGGCTTCCAGCGCGGTGCGCAGAAAGCGACGGATAGCCTGTTCATCTTCAACAATCAGTACGTTCGTCACATATCCTCATGAAAATCTTCAAGTTCAGGGGGGATTTCCTGGGGCAGTGTAACACGGAAACATGCTCCTCCCTGTGCGCGATTGTGGACGGAAATCGTACCTCCGTGCACGTCCACAATGGCCTGACAGATTGCCAGCCCCAGCCCAACGCCCGGTACCGATGACTCTTTGTTTCCCCGGGAAAACTTGTCAAAAACTCGCTGCTCCATACCCGATGGAATGCCGGGACCATTATCCCAGACGTCCAGTTGCAGGTGCTCGCCATCGACGCTGGCATCAATACCGATTTGCGCCGCTGGACCTGCGTATTTAACGGCGTTTTCCAGCAGATTAATCAGCACCCGTTCAAAGAGTGGGCCATCGACGTGGATCAGCGTCAACGGTGCTGGTAGCGACAAATTAATAGGAGCAGAGAGTCCTGGCTCCAGCATCTGCAGGGCGCTGCCGACCACCTCTTCCAGTGTTAACCACTCCTTCTTAAGATTAAAGCCGCCAGACTGAATTCGCGCCATATCCAGCAGGTTATTAACCAGTCGGGTCGTATTAAGGACGTGCTGGCGAATCTCACTGGCCTGGCGCGCGTGCGGCGATCCTTCGCTTGCCAGATCCAACGTTAAGATCTCTGCCTGACCAAACAGCACCGTTAGCGGCGTACGTAAATCGTGGGAAAGGGCGGCGAGCAGCGCGTTGCGAATGCTTTCACGCTCGCTGGCAAACCGGGCTTGCTCTTCGCTGGCAGTCAGCGTCAGACGCTCCAGCGCACTGGCGACCAGTAAAGTAAAAGTTTCCAGCAGGCGTTGCTGTTCGGGGATCATCAACTGGCGTAAATTTCCTGGTTCCACAACCAGCAGCCCATGCGTTTTGTCAGCACTTTTTAACGGTAAAATTTGATACGGCACACCTGGCAACGTGTCAGTACCTGCGCCAGCCGGTTGCCCTTTATCAAAGCTCCATTGGGCAATGGCATCATCCCACGGCGTCATGCCCTGTTGATGAGTGAGAGGGGCCAGCTTACCGTTCTCACCGGGTAGTAAAACCTGGCTGCGGGCCTGGAACGTTGAGGCAATAAACTGTTCGCTGGTGGCGGCAATATCTTGCTGACTACGCCCAACGGCCAGCGCTTTCGACATCTCATACAAATGGCGCGTACGTTGTTCACGATAACGGGCCACCCGCGCCTGATAACGCACTCCGGCGGTCAGATTACCAATAACCAGCCCTACCGTTAGCATCACGGCGAAGGTGAGCAGGTACTGGACATCGGAAACGGCCAGCGTGCCACGCGGAGCAATAAAGAAGAGATCGAAGCTGGCGACGTTAATAAAAGTTGCCAGCACCGACGGCCAGCGTCCGTAAAAGAGGGCGATAACCACCACGCCCAATAAATAGATCATCACCAGGTTGGCGGCGTCAAAGGCCATCAACCACTGCATGGCAATCAACGTAATGATGGCGCACAGCGCGACGGCAACCACACAACCCTGAATTTGTACCCGCCATTTATCCTTAAAGGTGCGGTTATCTGCAGTTTGTAGCACAGGGCGCGAAGGTGGCTCATCGAGCGCAACAATCATCAGGTCGAGATCCGGTGCGCGATGGGCCAGTTTGTCAGCAAAGGAATCACTGCGCCACCAGCGTCGTGTAGTCGGACGTCCGAGGACAATTTTTCCCAGATTATGCTCACGGGCATAGCGGATTACCGCCTTGTCTTCAGCGGGATCGGAAAGGGTGGCGGTTTCTGCACCCAGCTCCTGGGCTAACCGCAGAGCGCTTAGGATTGCCCGGCGCTGTTTTTCGGGCAGTCGGTGTAGCGCTGGCGTTTCGACATACACTGCATGCCAGACGCTGCCGAGGCGCGCTGCCAGACGCGCGGCAGCACGCACCAGTTTTTCGCTGCCGGTATTGTGTCCAATGCACAGTAAAATGGCGTCACGGGTATGCCAGACTTTTTCTTCCCCCGGACGCCCTCGCCAGGCACGCATCTGATCGTCAACCCGATCGGCCGTGCGGCGCAGGGCCAGCTCACGTAGCGCGATCAAGTTCCCTTTGCGAAAGAAATGCTCGATGGCTCTTTCCGCCTGACCGGCGATATAGACCTTGCCTTCGTTCAGGCGTTGGCGCAAATCGTCGGGGGGAAGATCGACCAGCACCACATCGTCGGCGGCATCGAAAAAAGGATCGGGGACGGTTTCGCGAACCTGAATGCCGGTGACGCCGCTGACCACATCATTGAGGCTTTCCAGATGCTGCACGTTGACGGTAGTAAAAACGTCAATGCCGGCTTCGAGCAGTTCTTCAATATCTTGCCAACGCTTAGGATGGCGTGAGCCAGGCGCATTACTGTGCGCCAGTTCATCCATCAAAATGAGCGCCGGACGGCGGGCCAGCGCCGCGTCGAGATCGAACTCGCTGATATGACGACCATGGCGCGCCTGTCTCTTTAGCGGCAGGATGCTGAGACCGTCCAGCAACGCGGCGGTCTCTTTGCGTCCGTGGGTTTCCACCACGCCAATCAGCACATCTAACCCCTGCGCCCGCAGCCGCTGGGCCTCTGCCAGCATGGCCCAGGTTTTACCGACGCCTGCACACGCGCCGAAGAAAATTTTCAGTTTTCCGCGGTGCGGGGCAGCGGTCTGCTCCAGCAGGCGATCGGGGTCGGGGCGTAAGGGTTCGTTATGCATGTCCTTTTTCTCAGTGCTTATCCAGCGCTAAATTAAGTTCTACCAGGTTCACCACCGGGTGGCCGATAAAACTGACCAACGGCTTTTGCGTGTATTGTGCAACCAGGCGCGTGACCTCTTCAATGCTGAGGTTGCGAGCCTGCGCCACGCGGGGGATTTGCCAGGCCACCGCGGCGGGTGTCAGATTGTTGTCCAGCCCGCTGGCAGAAGCCGTTACCAGCTCTACCGGAACGACAGGATTTGCCTGCGGGTTAGCTGCACGCAGCGCGGCTATCCGGCTTTGCAGCTGTTTATCCAGTTCCGGGTTGCTGGCTGCCAGATTGCTGCCGCCTGAAGCCATTGGATTATAGGGCATTTCTGCTGTAGCAGACGGGCGTCCCTGAAAATAACCGGCCGCGGTAAAATGTTGCCCAATGAGCGCAGAGCCGCGAACGACCTGACCTTCGCGTAGAAGCGAGCCGTTAGCCTGGTGGGGAAACCACCACTGCCCCAACGCGGTGGTCAACAACGGGTAAGCCCCGCCGGTGATAAGCATCAGGAAAATCAATGTTGATAATGCAGGACGTAATCCACTCATCTGAAACCTCACACCAGACCCAGCAGGGTCAGCATTAAATCAATTGCTTTGATACCGATAAACGGTACAACCAGACCACCCAGACCATAGATCCACAAATTACGGCGCAGCATTGCGGATGCGGATAACGGTTTGTAGCTCACGCCTTTAAGCGCCAGCGGGATCAGAAAGACGATAACCAGCGCATTAAAGATAACCGCGCTGAGGATCGCCGAATCCGGCGAATGCAGCCCCATCACGTTAAGCGCATTGAGCTGCGGGTAGGTGGCGGCGAACGCGGCCGGGATAATGGCGAAATACTTCGCCACGTCGTTGGCGATACTGAAGGTGGTCAGCGAACCACGCGTCATCAGCATCTGTTTACCAATGTGCACCACTTCAATCAGCTTGGTGGGGTTAGAGTCGAGATCCACCATATTGCCTGCTTCCTTCGCGGCCTGGGTCCCGGAGTTCATGGCGACCGCCACGTCGGCTTGCGCCAGCGCCGGGGCGTCATTGGTTCCGTCGCCGGTCATCGCCACCAGACGACCTTCCGCCTGATACTGACGAATCAGCGCCAGCTTGGCTTCCGGCGTGGCTTCAGCCAAGAAGTCATCTACCCCGGCTTCTGCCGCAATCGCGGCAGCGGTCAGGCGGTTATCGCCGGTGATCATCACCGTTTTGATGCCCATTTTACGCAGTTGGGCAAAACGTTCTTTGATTCCGCCTTTTACAATATCTTTCAGGGCAATCACGCCCAGCACGCGGGAGCCTTCGGCAACCACCAGCGGCGTAGCGCCAAGGCGTGCGACGTTTTCGACCTTCTGCTCCACGTCGGCAGGGAAGTGGCCGCCGTTGGCTTCGACGTGACGACGAATAGCATCGACCGACCCTTTGCGGATCATGCGGTTGTCGATGTTGATCCCGCTCATTCGGCTTTGGGCGGTAAACGGTACAAAGGTGGCGTGCAGCGATTGCACGTCGCGAATACGCAGATTAAAGCGCTGTTTAGCCAGAATCACGATGCTGCGGCCTTCTGGAGTTTCATCGGCCAGTGATGAAAGCTGCGCGGCGTCGGCCAGCGTTTTTTCGTCCACGCCCTGGGCGGGCAGAAAATCTGAAGCCTGGCGGTTACCCAGCGTAATGGTGCCGGTTTTGTCCAGCAGCAATACGTCCACGTCACCCGCAGCTTCTACTGCACGTCCGCTGGTGGCGATGACGTTCGCGCCCAGCATGCGGCTCATCCCGGCGACGCCAATTGCGGAGAGTAGCCCGCCGATGGTGGTGGGGATCAGACACACCAGCAGGGCAACCAGTACCGTGACGCTGACCGCGCTACCACCCCAGGCGGAAAACGGCCACAGCGTGGCGGTCGCCAGCAGAAAAACGATGGTCAGGGCTATTAACAGGATCGTCAGGGCGATTTCATTCGGCGTTTTACGCCGCTGCGCGCCTTCAACCATGGCGATCATTCGGTCGAGGAACGTTTCACCAGGGTTTACGCTACATTCAATCACCAGCCAGTCGGAGAGGATGCGGGTCCCGCCGGTGACGGAGGCGAAATCACCACCGGATTCACGAATGACCGGCGCGGATTCACCGGTAATGGCGCTTTCATCCACCGATGCGCCACCTTCGATGACCTCGCCGTCACACGGGATAATATCGCCCGCTTCTACTAACACGATATCTCCTTTGCGCAAATCCTCCGCCGGAACGTGATCCATGGCGGCACCGTATTTCGGCTCGCGGAGTTTGCGAGCAAAAGCAGTTTTTTTCACTCCTTTCAGACTGTTAGCCTGAGCCTTACTGCGTCCTTCCGCCAGCGCTTCGGCAAAGTTGGCGAACAGTACGGTGACCCACAGCCACAGACTTATCGCGCCGGTAAACCACGGATTGCCTTGCATATGGCCTGTTGCCATTGCCACCGTTAACAGGGTTGTCAGCAGACTGCCCAGCCAGACGATAAACATCACCGGATTGCGCCACTGGGTATGTGGGCTTAATTTTTTCACGGCATCCATCAGCGCCTGTGCGACCAGAGAGGGTTCGAACAGCGCCAGTTGCTTGCGACTCATAGTAATGTGCTCCGCATCACTCAGTGTAACGACAGGTATTCTGCGACCGGGCCAAGCGCCAGGGCAGGAACAAAGGTGAGGGCGCCAACCAGTAACACCGTACCGATTAACAACCCGACAAACAGTGCACCGTGGGTAGGCAGCGTGCCTGGACTTGCTGGCTGGATCTTTTTACTGACCAGCGATCCGGCAATTGCCATCACGGGGATGATCACGCCGAAACGGCCGAAGAACATGCACAGGGCCAGCAGACAGTTCCAGAACGGGCTGTTGGCGCTTAATCCGGCGAAGGCGCTGCCGTTGTTGTTCGCGGCAGACGATACGGCGTACAACACCTCACTAAAGCCATGTGGGCCAGGATTGAGCATGGCGCTGCGTCCGGCGTCGCTCATCATCGCTATCGCCGTACCGAGCAGCACCAGCGCAGGGGTGACCAGAATCGCCAGCGCGGTCATTTTCATTTCACGCACGTCTATTTTCTTACCCAGATATTCCGGCGTGCGACCAATCATCAGGCCCGCGATAAACACCGCCAATAACACGAACAGCAACATGCCGTACAGGCCCGAACCGACACCACCGAAGACCACTTCGCCAATCTGCATTAGCCACATCGGCACCATCCCGCCCAGCGCGGTGAAGGAGTCATGCATCGCATCGACAGCGCCGCAAGATGCCGCTGTCGTCACGACGGAAAAAAGACTCGTAGCCAGCACGCCAAAGCGGCTTTCTTTGCCTTCCATGTTGATATTACTGTCTGCACCGAATGCCATCAGGTGCGGGTTGCCTTGAACTTCGGCCCACATCACCACGGCTACGCAGACTACAAATATCAGCGACATGGCCCACAGCAGGGTCCGCCCCTGGCGACGATCGCCAACCACATCACCAAAGGCAAAACACAGCGCGGTAGGAATTAAGAAAATGGCCAGCATCTGTACCAGATTGGTCAACGCGGTAGGGTTTTCAAACGGATGTGATGAGTTAGCGTTAAAGAACCCGCCCCCGTTAGTGCCAAGCATCTTAATCGCTTCCTGTGAGGCGACGGGCCCCATTGGCAGCAGCTGTTTCACCCCTTCAAGGGTAGTAATGGGCTGATAGGGCAACACGTTTTGCAGCACACCTTGCTGAATGAAGAACAACGCAATGAGCAATGCAATGGGGAGCAGGATCCACAGCGTAATGCGAACCAGATCGACCCAGGCGTTGCCCAGCGTGTTCATACTCTGGCGAGTAAAGGCGCGGGCCAGGGCAAAAATCACCGCAATCCCGGTTGCCGCTGACAGGAAGTTCTGCACGGTCAGCCCGACCATCTGGCTGAAGTAGCTTAAGGTGGTTTCGCCAGCATAGGATTGCCAGTTGGTGTTGGTGACAAAACTTACCGCCGTGTTGAGCGCCAAATCCCACGAAAGCCCAGGTAGCTGTTGCGGATTTAGCGGCAGCAGGTTTTGCGCCATCAGCATTGAAAACAGGACCAGCAACCCCAGCACATTGAGCGCGAGGATCGCCAACAGATACTGCCGCCAGTTCATCTCCTGCTGCGAGATGCCCAGACCGCGCCAGAGCAGATGTTCCACGCCAGCCAGGCCCGGCAGGGACGTATTATTGATCAGCCGAGCCAAGCCAAAACCCAGCGGTCTGGCGATGATAAACAGTACCAGCAAGAAACTGGCAATGAGTAAAAATCCTTGGGCCGCCATCAGAACGCCTCCGCATTAATCAGGGCATACACCAGATAACCTAATAATAAAAAGACCAGCACAATGCCGGTTATCACGCCTGCACTCACGGTGCACCTCCAGTGGCATAAATGTGATAACCAGAGCGTAGATTTTTGCTTGCAAAGATTTCGCAAAAATCAGTGGGAGGGGTGTAAAAAAAGTATAAAAATGGCAAAGACCATTATTTAACTAATGATTAGTATTAATTTAACTTTTATGTAACTTAATTACGGTTTTTAGCTAAACGGAGCATCAATAGATAAAAATAAGTGGTCGGATGAGTAGCAAAATTACACACAAGGCGGTATTATTTTCATCAGTTAACCAAGTTTATTTTTCCGGTGCGATTCACCGAACAGATATATGGGAGAGGATTATGGACTTTTATAAAGAATATCCAGCACACATTGTTTTCTTGCGCCGTACCTTTGCCGTTGTGGCGGGCGTGCTGGCGCTGCCGGTCATGTTGTTCTGGAAAGACCGCGCCCGTTTTTACAGCTATCTGCACCGCGTCTGGTCCAAAACCAGTGATAAACCGGTGTGGATGGAGCAGGCTGAAAAAGCCACCTGCGACTTCTATTAAGTTGTCGTTATTGTTCAAGAAAACCGCCAACAGCAATGTGGCGGTTTTTTTATACGCCGACGTCTACACTTATCTGAGTAACGGATAAGGAGTGGCGATGAGCACGAGAATTCCTGTTGGTATCCGCACCTGTCTGACCACAGAAGCGAGTGAGGCACCTCAGTTCGACGAAAATACATTAATACGTGTTTACGCTTTGCATGAATTGCACCGCCTGCGTCAGCGAAAATTAACGCGGGGCGCATTAATTGACTATCATACCCGCTACAAACTGGTACTACTGGCGCATTCCCAGCCAGAGTATCGGGAGCTTGGCCCCTTCGTTGCCGCAATCCATGAATGGCAAGATCTCGATGCTTTTTTTACCGAGTATCGCCTACGATTGACCCATCTGTTATTAAATCCTGCTACCCGGCGTAACCATACCAATGTATTGATGCACGTACAGGGCTATTTCCGTAATCAGCTCGATCTGCGTCAACGTCAGGAATTGACCTCGATAATCGATAACTATCGACGCGAGGCGCAGCCGCTACTTGCACCCTTAATGCTCCTCAAACACTATATGGCTGAGCACCCGAACACCTGGTTGTCCGGGCAACGTTATTTTGAACTCTGGCCTGCGATTTGGCGTTTACAGGGCAATGATTAATTTTTATCAGGGAGTGTTATGACCACGCATCTGGTCTGGTTTCGGCGTGATTTACGTCTGCATGACAATCTCGCGCTGGCGGCGGCTTGTCGGGATCGTTCTGCACATGTACTCGCGCTCTATATCTCCACGCCTGAACAGTGGAAGGCGCATGATATGGCCCCACGTCAGGCGGCATTGGTTAACGTGCAGTTGAACGCGTTGCAAACGGCGCTGGCAGAAAAGGGCATCCCGCTTCTGTTTCATGAAGTCGGTGATTTTGCGACCAGTGTGGAAACCGTCAAAAACGTCTGCGTACAGCATGGCGTCAGTCGAATATTTTATAACTATCAATATGAAATAAACGAACGCCAGCGTGATGCTGCCGTTGAAAAGTCAATACCTCAGGTGGTGTGCGAAGGGTTTGACGACAGCGTGATCCTGCCTCCGGGGGCGGTCATGACCGGTAATCACGAGATGTATAAAGTCTTTACGCCGTTTAAAAATGCCTGGCTGAAGCGGATAAAAGACGGGATCCCAGAATGTGTCAGTGCGCCGAAGGTGAGAGAAAGCGGTGCTCTTGACTCTCCATTAACATCCATCACGCTGAGCTACCCGCAGCAGGATTTTGATTCGCAGCAATTTCCGGCAGAAGAAAAATTGGCCATCGCGCAGTTACGCCATTTTTGCCAGCAGGCCGCCGGAGAATATGAACAACTGCGTGACTTTCCGGCGATTGATGGAACCAGTCGATTATCCGCGAGCCTGGCGACAGGTGGACTATCACCGCGCCAGTGCCTGAATCGACTGCTCGTGGAGCAGCCGCAGGCACTTGAGGATGGGGCAGGCAGCGTTTGGTTGAATGAGCTTATCTGGCGCGAATTTTATCGTCATCTGATGACTTACCATCCGGCGCTGTGTCGGTATCAACCTTTTATTCGCTGGACCGATCGCGTGCAATGGCAGAATAATCCGACGCATTTGCATGCTTGGAAAACAGGGTATACGGGCTACCCCATTGTGGATGCGGCCATGCGTCAGCTCAACGCCACGGGCTGGATGCATAATCGTTTACGCATGATTACCGCCAGTTTTTTAGTGAAAGACCTGCTGATCGACTGGCGTAAAGGCGAACAATATTTCATGTCGCAATTGATCGATGGCGACCTGGCGGCCAATAACGGCGGCTGGCAGTGGGCTGCCTCAACCGGAACCGACGCTGCGCCGTATTTCCGTATCTTTAACCCCACGACGCAGGGCGAAAAATTCGACCGTGACGGTGATTTTATCCGCCAGTGGGTGCCGGAACTGCGCGACGTGCCGGGTAAAGCCATTCATGAACCGTGGTCGTGGGCTGAAAATGCGCAGGTAACACTGAGTTATCCTCGCCCGATTGTGGATCATAAACAGGTAAGGCTGGCGACACTGGCGGCATATGAGGCGGCGCGTAAGGGATAAGCGCGCAGCGGATTTCTGCGTAATACCTTCCAGCAGAGTGAATATGTTGCAGTGGGGGGGCATTTAGCGCTGAAGCGTGTACGCAAGGTTGCTAATGCCTTGATGAAGATGTTTTCCGCCAGCAGTAAAGTGCCGTCATCTTCATTCAGGTGACGGAATTTGATGACAACACCAACGACATCTACACCGCACGATGCGGTATTTAAAACGTTTTTACATCATCCAGAAACAGCTCGGGACTTTCTCGAAATTCATCTACCCGCAGATCTGCAAACGCTTTGCGATTTAAATACGCTGAAGCTGGAGTCAGAAAGCTTTATTGAAGCAGATTTACGTACCCGCTACTCCGACGTGCTCTGGTCTGTGCATACGCACGATGGTGAAGGTTATGTATACGTGGTTATAGAACACCAGAGTTCAGCCGATCCGCATATGGCTTTTCGTCTGCTGCGTTACGCAATAGCGGCGATGCAGCGTCATTTGGATGCCGGGCACAAAGAACTGCCGATTGTGATACCCATGCTGTTTTATCATGGCTGTCGAAGTCCGTATCCGTACTCACTGTGCTGGCTTGATGCGTTTACCGATCCTGTAACGGCACGGCAACTTTATGCCAGCGCATTTCCATTGGTGGATATCACAGTGGTGCCCGATGACGAAATCATGGCTCACAGGCGAATGGCACTGCTGGAACTAATGCAAAAACATATCCGTCAGCGGGATTTGATGGGGCTGGTAGATCAACTGGCCACGCTGTTACTTACAGGGTGCGCTAATGACACGCAACTACAGGCGATGTTTAATTACATCCTGCAATCCGGCGATGAATCTCGCTTTAATGAATTTATACAAGAGATGGCGCAACGGATCCCCCAACATAAGGAGAAGCTGATGACGATTGCCGAGCGGTTACGCTTAGATGGATTACAGGAAGGGTTGCAGCGAGGGTTGCAGCAAGGCAAACGAGAAGCCGCATTACGTATAGCGCAAACTATGTTGGAGCAGGGAATAGATCGCAACATGGTGCTTCTGGTTACAGGTCTTTCTGAAGAGGAGTTGACTGCCAGTCATGCGTAATTCCTGAAAAAAGCCCGAATCAGATTACATCATCGGGCCCCTACACTCAGGATTCTACCGCCAGTGAACGGTTTCTGAACTTAAGCGACTGGTACAGCCAAATCATCAGCACCAGCACCACACAGGCCAGCGCGCCCCAGGTAATTTCACTAAAGACATCAATATAGGCATTGATGGAGTAGTTGATAGCGCCCGCAGCATCAAACGAGCCTTGTGAGGTCTGATCAGCGATAACACCAGCCAGGTAGTTGGCGATGGCACCGGAAAGCAGCATATAAATGCCGGTTAATACGCCGGTAACACCAGGGATCTCAATACGCGTAATTTGTGACATTGCCACCGGATCGATAAACAGTTCGGCAAAGCCCATGACCGCCAACCCAAGTACCATCAGCGGCATGGAAGAGTGGCCGTAAGCAGCGGACCAGCGAGCGCTCAAGGTTAGAATACAGAACCCAGCGCTCATTAAGCCGAGGCCAAGGGCAAATTTACCCCAGATACGTACGGTACGATTGCCACTCACGCTTTCTTTGACTACCCACGCCAGTACGATACCGCACAGCATAACGGCAAAAGCGTTAACCGACTGGAACATCGCGGTAGGGACGGAATACCCCAGAATATCGCGGTTAACGAAGCGGTCGATATACAGGCTGATCGAACTGCCGCCCTGTTGAGCAAAGGCCCAAAACAACAGGCTGAAGAAGGTCAGCGTGACGATAAGCCCCAGCTCTTTGCGCTGTTTCTGCGTCTGTGCCTGGCGATAAATCTTCGCCAGAACTGCCAGACCAATAACAGTGGCAACAATCAGTGCATAAACGGACCACTCTTTCCAGAACAGCACGGTAATCAGCAGCGGTGTGGTAACTAGCAGAACTAACAGCCAGGCCCAGTTTGGCAGAATAAAGGTTTTAGCACACAGAACGGCCTTGTTGACGCCGGTGGTGTGGGCGAAATGGCGATTACCACATAAGAAAATCACCAGCCCAGCCAGCATGCCGATGGCAGCCAGCGCAAAGCCCATCGCCCAGCTGTACTCTTCCTGCACGTATCCGCAGGCAATTGGTGCGATGATCGAACCGATGTTACCGGCGGCGTAGAGCAGAGAGAATCCACCGTCGCGACGCGGGTCTTCAGGTTGATATAACTCGCCCAGCAGGCAACTGATATTTGATTTAAACAGACCGTAACCGCAGACAATTATCGCCAGCGACAAATAGAGGAACGCCGGGGCCATTTCACTGCCACCTAATACCAGATGTCCCACCGCCATTAAAAATGCGCCGATCATCACCGCCATTCGATTGCCGAGCACTTTATCGGCCAGGTATCCCCCGAGAATAGGGGTGACATAGACCAGCGAGCAGTAGGCGCTGAACAGTTCATATGCGTGATTATCGTCGTACTTAAGCTGGTTAGTGAGATACAGGATCAGCAGCGCACGCATGCCGTAAAAACTGAAGTATTCCCAGATTTGTAGCGCGACGACGTAGTAAATCGCCCGTGGTTGAGATGCTTGTTTATTCATTATTTTCTCGAAGTAAATGCCTCGCGACTGGCTGAACGTGCTGCGCGAGTGTGTTTCCTTAAAGTGGTAACTTTGATACAGATCTGATTATTTTTGCAATATGCTGTCTGATTGCATAAATATACATGAATTAGATCGCGTAGTGGTAAGCAAATCACGTTCAAAGCGGGTGTGATTGTTTCTTTATGTGTCAGTGAAATGGCTATCGACGAACGCAGGCGGGGACGCTATTTTAACCTAAGCTGTGTTGCTGATTGGGCAGGCAGAAATGATGACTACGAGGACGATGATGAAAAACACCGAACTGGAACAACTGATCAACGACAAACTAAACAGCGCCGCCATTAGCGATTATGCGCCGAATGGTTTGCAGGTTGAGGGCAAAGAGACGGTGCATAAAATCGTGACCGGTGTGACTGCAAGCCAGGCATTGCTGGACGAGGCGGTACGCCAGCAAGCGGATGCGGTTATTGTTCACCACGGCTATTTCTGGAAAGGCGAATCTCCGGTTATTCGCGGCATGAAGCGCAATCGTCTGAAAACGCTGTTAGAAAATGATATCAACTTGTATGGCTGGCACTTGCCGCTGGATGCACACCCGGAATTGGGGAATAACGCGCAGTTGGCCGCGCTGTTGGGAATCACCGTGATGGGGGAAATTGAACCGCTGGTGCCATGGGGAGAACTCTCCATGCCGGTACCGGGGCTGGAGCTGGCATCGTGGATTGAAGCGCGTTTAGGCCGTAAACCGTTATGGTGCGGTGATACCGGGCCGGAGAAAGTTCAGCGCGTTGCCTGGTGTACCGGGGGCGGTCAAAGTTTTATTGATAGCGCAGCCCGATTTGGTGTCGACGCCTTTATTACCGGTGAAGTCTCTGAGCAAACCATTCACTCAGCCCGCGAGCAGGGGCTGCATTTTTATGCTGCCGGTCACCATGCGACCGAACGCGGCGGCATTCGTGCATTAAGCGAATGGCTGAATGAAAATACCGATCTGGACGTAACCTTTATCGATATTCCTAATCCAGCGTAATAAAGAGGGATGAAAGTGCAGCGAGCGCGTTGTTATCTGTTAGGTGAAACGGCGGTGGTTCTCGAACTGGAACCCCCCATCACGCTGGCGACTCAGAAACGCATCTGGCGTCTGGCTCAGCGTTTAGTTGATGCCCCGAATGTGCTTGAAGCTATTCCGGGAATGAACAATATCACGGTTACCCTGCGCGACCCGCAAACACTGGCGCTGGATGCGATTGAACGCCTGCAGCGCTGGTGGGAAGAGAGCGAAGCACTGGAGCCGGATTCACGTTTTATTGAAATACCCGTGATCTATGGCGGTGAGTTTGGCCCCGATCTGGCAGAGGTCGCCCGACACAGCGGATTAAGCGACAAGCAGGTCGTCGAACTTCATGCGTCAGTTGACTATGTGGTGTGGTTTATCGGTTTTCAGCCGGGATTTCCCTATCTCGGGAGCTTACCTGAACAGCTGCATACCCCCAGACGTGCGGAACCGCGTTTGCTTGTTCCGGCAGGTTCTGTCGGTATCGGTGGATCTCAAACGGGGATCTACCCGCTTGCAACACCTGGTGGATGGCAATTGATTGGGCGTACCTCCGTTTCGTTATTTGATCCAAAACGGGAGGAGCCGATTCTGTTACGGGCTGGCGATACCGTGCGTTTTGTCCCGCAGAAGGAGGGGATATGTTAAACATCATCCGCGCTGGCATGTACACCTCAGTACAGGACGGGGGACGCCATAGTTTTCGTCAATCCGGAATTAGTCACTGTGGCGCGCTGGATAAACCGGCGTTGAACGTGGCCAACCTGCTGGTGGGTAATGATGCGAATGCCGCAGCGCTGGAAATCACGCTGGGGCAACTGGTGGTGGAGTTTGAAGCCGATGGCTGGTTTGCCCTGACCGGTGCCGGATGCGAAGCGCATCTGGATCGAACTCCCGTATGGAGCGGATGGCGGCTACCGGTAAAAGCCGGGCAGCGCCTGACGCTAAAACGCCCGCTTCATGGCATGCGCAGTTATCTGGCGGTAGCGGGCGGTATTGATGTTCCCGAAGTGATGGGCTCGCGTAGTACCGATCTGAAAGTGGGCATTGGTGGGTTTGAAGGGCGTCTGCTGCGTGATGGCGATCGACTGGCGATTGGCGTATCTACCCGGCAATTCAGCGGGCCACAAGGTGTAAAACAACTGATGTGGGGTAATCTCATTCGCGCACTGCCCGGCCCTGAATATCAGGAGTTTGATGAGGTATCGCAGGCCTCTTTCTGGCGCTCGCCGTGGCAGCTTAGCCCACAAAGTAACCGTATGGGGTATCGTCTTCAGGGGCAGCCGCTGACGCGCACGACCGATCGCGAGCTGCTGTCGCATGGTTTGCTCCCCGGCGTGGTGCAGGTTCCGCATAATGGCCAGCCAATCGTGCTGATGAACGATGCTCAGACGACGGGTGGCTATCCGCGCATCGCCTGTATTATCGAGGCAGATATGTATCATCTGGCGCAGATCCCGCTCGGTCAGCCGATTCATTTTGTGCAGTGTTCGCTGGAGGAAGCGCTGAAGGCGCGGTACGACCAGCAGCGTTATCTGGAACAGTTAGCATGGCGACTTAACAATGAAAATTGATCTCAATGCAGACCTCGGTGAGGGATGTGCGAACGATGCAGCGTTGCTGCAATTGGTGTCATCGGCCAACATCGCCTGTGGGTTTCACGCCGGCGATGCGCAAACTATGCTCTCAAGCGTGCGTGATGCGTTAAAAAATGGTGTGGCGGTAGGTGCGCACCCCAGCTTTCCGGATCGGGAAAATTTTGGTCGTAGCGCCATGGCACTGCCTGCACAAACGGTGTATGCACAGACGCTGTATCAAATTGGCGCGCTGGCTGCCATCACGCGGGCAGAAGGTGGCGTGATGCGCCATGTCAAACCGCATGGCATGCTCTATAACCAGGCGGCGAAAGATCCTCAATTGGCTGATGCAATTGCGAGAGCGGTTCATGCCTGCGATCCGTCGCTGGTTCTGGTCGGGCTGGCGGGAAGCGAACTGATTCGCGCTGGAGAACACTATGGCTTGATAACGCGTCAGGAGGTTTTTGCCGATCGGGGTTATCAGGCCGATGGCAGTCTGGTACCTCGCAGCCAGCCGGGCGCACTGATTGAGGATGAAGAGCAGGCGCTGGCGCAAACGTTAGAAATGGTGCAATCCGGCAGAGTAAAAAGCCAAAGTGGAACATGGGCAAGCGTGACCGCCCAGACGGTATGCATTCATGGGGATGGCGAGCACGCACTCGCTTTTGCCCGTCGCTTGCGTAGCGCCTTTAATGCATGCAATATTGAAATTGGTGCATAAGATTTACCATACAAAACAACAATATATTACACAACAACATATACGGGAATGAATTATGGGAGAGGTAATTTCTCTCTGGCCATTGACGGGGATTGCCGTCATCGTGGTCGGATTTCTTTTACGTTTTAATCCGGTATTGGTGGTTATTATTGCCGGGATCGTCACGGGACTGGCGGCGCATATGCCGATCGCCACCATCCTCGAGAAGCTGGGTGAAGGTTTTCTTAACACCCGCAACCTGCCGTTTATCCTGCTGATCCCACTGGCGGTTATTGGCCTGCTGGAACGTCACGGACTCAAAGAGCGCGCTCAGGCGTGGATTGCGAAAATCCGCAGTGCCACCAGTGGCCGTCTGCTTATTGTCTATCTGTTCATTCGTGAAGCGACCGCTGCGTTAGGGTTGACCAGTCTGGGGGGGCATCCGCAGATGGTGCGCCCGCTGCTGGCGCCAATGGCGGAAGGGGCCGCCGAGAAAAATCACGGAGAGATACCCGGCGCGGTTCGCTATCGCCTGCGCGCAATGTCAGCGGCGACCGATAACGTCGGGCTGTTTTTCGGTGAAGATATCTTTGTTGCCTTCGGCGCGATCATATTCATGCACAACTTTATGCTGGAGTCTGGAGGGATCCAGACCGAACCGCTGCATATCGCCTTGTGGGGGATCCCGACGGCAATTTGTGCTTTCCTGATCCACGGCACGCGTTTGTGGCGTCTGGATAGCTATTTGCAACGTGAGGTGGCGAAAGCAAATGCCGCAGCGAAAGGGGAAGCGAAATGAATTTTCAACAAAGCTATCTCTACTGGCTGGCAGGTGCGGTATTACTGATTGTGGCGCTGATGTCCTGGCAGGACAAAGCAAACCCGCGCCGTTTCACCACAGGCCTGTTTTGGGGCATATATGGCGTACTGTTTCTGCTTGGTGACTGGACATACTCGCTGTTTGGCGATAAACGCGCAGTGCATATTGCCGTCGGCGTTGCGGTGGTTGTGCTGGCCCTGATCGCGGGTTTTGGTGGTGTGAAGCTGGGAAGCTACCATCAACGGACGCAGCAACAGCGCGAAGAAAGCGCCAGCCGCCTGGGCAACCGCCTGTTTTTCCCGGCATTAGCGATCCCGGTGGTAACGGTCATTGGCGTACTGATGTTCAACCATATTCCGGGCTTACAGGATGCGCTGTTCGGGCCGGGTAATCACGCCACGTTGGTAACGCTCTTTTCAATGACAGCGGGCTCGTTGATTGGTCTGGCGATGGCGATAAAAATGACCCATGAGCGGGTGCATCAACCGATTCAGGAGGCACGCCGTCTGCTGGACTCCATTGGCTGGGCGTTCATTCTGCCGCAGATTCTGGCTACGCTTGGGCTGCTGTTTACAGCGGCGGGTGTCGGTAGCGGCATTTCATACCTGACGCAGGAATATCTGGCGGTGGATAGTCGCTTTATCGCGGTGGCGGTGTACACCATCGGCATGGCATTGCTGACCATGGTTATGGGTAATGCGTTTGCTGCTTTCCCGATCGTGACCGCTGGGATTGGTATTCCAATCCTCGTACTGCAACACGGCGGCAACCCAGCGGTAATGGCGGCGATTGGTATGTTCTCCGGCTATTGTGGGACGCTGATGACGCCGATGGCGGCGAACTTTAATATTGTTCCTGCAGCGTTGCTGGAACTACCGGACAAAAATGCGGTGATTAAAGCGCAGGTGCCAACCGGCATACTGCTGCTGCTGGTCAACGTGTTCCTGATGTATTTCCTGATGTTCCTGTAAGGAGGAAGGATGAAAACAGTACTCATCACGGGATTTGAACCCTTTGGCGGCGAGTCAGTTAACCCTTCCTGGGAAGTGGTCTCGAGCCTCGACAATGCTATTATCGGCGGATGCCGTGTTATTGCCCGCCAACTACCGTGTGTCTTTGGTGAGTCTCTCGCTGTACTCAATGCCGCGATTGACGCGTTGTCGCCATCACTGGTGCTGGCTGTGGGGCAGGCGGGTGGTCGCACGGATATCACCGTGGAACGCGTGGCGATTAACGTTGACGATGCGCGTATTGCGGATAACCAGGGGCAACAGCCGGTCGATGTGCCGATTGTGGTCGATGGCCCGGCGGCATGGTTTAGTACGTTGCCGATTAAAGCGATGGTTGTCGCCATGCGCAACGCGGGAATTCCGGCCTCGGTTTCCCAGACTGCGGGTACTTTCGTGTGTAACCACGTGATGTATGGCCTGCTGCATAAACTACGCGACGTACCGGCGGTGAAGGGCGGCTTTATTCATATCCCTTATTTGCCGCAACAGGCTGCACAGCATCCCGGGGCGCCAAGTATGGCGACAGAAACGGTGCGCCGTGCGCTGGAGATTGCGATTGCCACCGCCTTGCAGGTGGAAAGCGATATCGCAGTGACGGGCGGCGCAACACATTAACAAAGGAAAGTATTATGCCTGAAGGCCCGGAGATCCGCCGCGCGGCGGATAACCTGGAGGCGGCAGTCAAAGGCAAACCCCTGACGGATGTCTGGTTTGCCTTTGAGCAGTTAAAACCGTATCAATCTCAACTGATTGGGCAACGTGTTACCCAGCTTGAAACGCGGGGGAAAGCATTACTGACCCATTTTTCTAATGGCCTGACGCTGTACAGTCACAATCAGCTCTATGGCGTGTGGCGAGTGGTGGACACCGGCAAAATCCCGCAAACTTCGCGGGTACTGCGCGTCAGGCTGCAGACACACGACAAAACTATCCTGCTCTATAGTGCGTCTGATATTGAAATGCTGACGCCAGAACAGCTCACCACCCATCCGTTCCTGCAACGGGTAGGGCCGGATGTACTGGATTTACGTTTAACGCCTGATGAGGTTAAAGCGCGTCTGTTATCTCCGCGTTTTCGCAATCGCCAGTTTTCTGGTCTGCTATTGGACCAGGCATTTCTGGCGGGATTAGGTAACTACCTGCGGGTAGAGATCCTTTGGCAGGTTGGGTTGACCGGGCAGCATAAAGCGTTGCAGCTTAGTGATGAGCAACTGGATCAACTGGCACATGCGCTGCTTGATATTCCGCGGCTGTCTTATACTACCCGCGGCCTGGTCGATGAGAATAAACATCACGGTGCGTTGTTTCGCTTCAAGGTCTTTCATCGGGACGGCGAAACCTGTGAGCGTTGTGGTGGAATAATCGAGAAAACGATGCTCTCTTCGCGCCCCTTTTACTGGTGCCCGGGTTGTCAGCACTAAGCGGGTTGTTTTGGTGCGTGCACCGAAATAAAACGCGCGACTGCGGGGCCAGTTAACAAAATGCTGAACAGTCGCAGGGTTTGCATCGCCATGATGAGCGCCATATCAGCGTGGCTTCCTGCGGCGATCACCGCAACAGAATCCACTCCTCCAGGACTGGTTGCCAGATAGGCAGTGAGAAAATCGATCTGCATGTAATGCGCCAGTCCCCAGGCCATGGCTGCGCAGATCGCCATCAGTGAAAAAATGGACAACAGGATCTGTGGCAGTGGTCGTAACGCCATCAAAAAGATCTGCTTGTCAAAGCCAAGACCGATTTGCCAGCCAATTGACATATAGGCTATTGCCAGTAGCCATTCCGGCAGTTCAATCACCATCACTCCGCTTGCATTCAGCATGGCACCCACCAGCATTGGCAATAGCATAACGCCAGAGGGAATACGCAGTAGGCGCCCAGCCGTGCCGGCAACGGCGGCCAGCATCAGAGTGCTGAAAAGATTGCCGCTTAGCGGCGGAAACCAGATGATTTGTTCACTGACCGTTTGGGCCTGGTCGCCCATCACCAGCCGGGTGACCAGCGCTGCCGCGCCGACCACCAACAGTACGCGCAGATACTGCATAAACGCCACCAGCCGGATGTCGGCGCCATAATCCTGGGCCATTGCGACCATTGCTGCTGCACCGCCTGGTGACGAGCCCCACGCACCAGTATTCCCCGGTAGATTACTATAGCGAACCAGCAGCCAGCCGATTATCGCGCTGCTGATAAGGGTTGCCAGCAGTATAACAATCACCATCGGCCAGTGGGCTGCAAGGGTTGTGAAGATTGAACCGGTCAGATTTTGGGCAATCATGCAGCCGAGAATCGCCTGTGCGCCAAGAAATGTGCAGCGAGGAGGATGCAGCGAGATGCCGCGCATACTGAAGATGATGCCGACGATCATCGAACCGAGCAGCAAGGGGCCTGGAAGATGGATAAACAGAAAGAGCAGGGAAAGAAGGAGCGATAGCACAAACAACAGGCTCCACTGCAAAACAGGCATCCCATGCTCCTGAGTAAAATGTGAGAAATCTCAGTAAATCATAGAGAAAGCACGATAAGAATAAAATAATGTGGATCAAATAAAAACAGGCCGGACATAGGCATCACTGCTTTATCCGGCCTGGGAGCGTTTATAACTTTAAGCCGGACAAGCGCTAGCGCCATCCGGCAGACAATTAACGCTTAATATCAGACTTAAAATCGCGCTTGTCGTAGCCGGTGTACAGCTGACGAGGACGGGCGATTTTCATGCCGTCGGTGTGCATTTCGTTCCAGTGTGCAATCCAGCCAACGGTACGTGCCATGGCGAAGATAACGGTGAACATGGAGGACGGAATGCCCATCGCTTTCAGGATGATGCCGGAGTAGAAGTCTACGTTCGGGTAGAGTTTCTTCTCGATGAAGTACGGGTCGTTGAGCGCAATGTGCTCAAGTTCCATCGCCACTTCCAGCAGATCATCTTTGGTGCCCAGTTCTTTCAGTACTTCATGGCAGGTTTCACGCATGACGGTAGCGCGCGGGTCATAGTTTTTATAAACACGGTGACCAAAGCCCATCAGGCGGAAGGAATCATTCTTATCTTTCGCGCGGCGAACAAATTCCGGAATGTGTTTAACAGAGCTGATTTCTTCCAGCATTTTCAGCGCAGCTTCGTTTGCGCCGCCGTGTGCCGGTCCCCACAGGGAAGCGATACCAGCCGCGATGCAGGCAAACGGGTTAGCGCCAGAAGAGCCCGCGGTACGTACGGTAGAGGTTGAGGCGTTCTGTTCGTGGTCAGCGTGCAGGATTAAGATACGGTCCATTGCGCGTTCCAGAATCGGATTCACTTCGTATTTTTCGCACGGCGTAGAGAACATCATGTTCAGGAAGTTACCGGCGTAGGAGAGATCGTTACGTGGGTACACGAACGGCTGCCCGATGGAATATTTGTAGCACATCGCTGCCATGGTTGGCATTTTGGACAGCAGGCGGAAGGCGGCGATTTCACGGTGACGTGCGTTGTTTACATCCAGCGAGTCATGATAGAACGCTGCCAGCGCTCCGGTAACACCGCACATAACGGCCATCGGGTGAGAGTCGCGGCGGAAACCGTGGAACAGACGGGTGATCTGCTCGTGGATCATGGTATGGCGAGTGACTGTGGTTTTGAACTCGTCGTACTCTTCCTGCGTCGGTTTTTCGCCGTACAGCAGGATATAACACACTTCCAGATAGTTGGACTCGGTCGCCAGTTGGTCAATCGGGAAGCCGCGATGCAGCAAAACACCTTCGTCACCGTCGATGAAAGTAATTTTGGATTCGCAGGATGCGGTAGAGGTGAAACCTGGGTCAAAAGTAAACATCCCTTTTGAGCCAAGGCTACGAATATCAATAACATCTTGACCGAGCGTACCTTTCAGCACATCCAGTTCAATAGCAGCGTCACCATTTAGAGTGAGTTTTGCTTTAGTATCAGCCATTTACGGTCTCCTTAGCGCCTTATTGCTTAAGACTGCCGGAACTTAAATTTGCCTTCGTGCATCAATAAACCGTTACCAGTTTGTTATTTGGCTCGCCGCTCTGCGAAAGAGGGGATGACCTGGGTACAGAGCTATGGGCGCTTGCAGGTAAAACGGTCTTTTCATGGCGAATAAACTGCAAATCAAGAACTTAGCAATCCGAATTATTTAACCTGTCTATCACTAATAACTGTCCTGAAGGTATTGGTCAATACTTCCACACTGTTACATAACTAAATCTCCGGTGAAAGAGTGACCCCATAACTTTTACGCATTATATGCTTTTTCTGGTGTCGTTTGTAACAACTTTGTTTAATGATTGTCAAATCAGATGATTAAAAATTAAAATAATGTTGTTATCGTGACCTATGTCACTGTTCGGGATAAAACCCGACAAACTATATGTAGGTTAATTGTAATGATTTTGTGAACGTCCTATACTGCCGCCAGGTCTCCGGAATACCCTGCAATCCCGAGCCAACCAGCGTTGTAACGTGTCGTTTTAGCATCTGGAAGCAGTGTTTTATATGACGCGTAGTTATAGTAAGGACGCTGTCTGACCCGCACGCAGACCGGAGGAAGGAAATCCCGTCGTCTTTCAGGCTACAGGTGTCTTCATCTTCTGTACCCGAAGTCTAAAGGGAATAATAAGAACAGCATGTGGGCGTTATTCATGATAAGAAATGTGAAAAAACAAAGACCTGTCAATCTGGATCTGCAAACGATCCGGTTCCCAATCACGGCGATAGCGTCCATTCTCCATCGCGTATCCGGAGTGATCACCTTCGTGGCGGTCGGGATTCTGTTGTGGTTATTGGGTACCAGCCTTTCCTCCCCTGAAGGTTTCCTCACCGCGTCATCCATTATGAATAACTTCTTTGTGGAGTTAATTCTGTGGGGGATCCTGTTTGCGCTGGCATATCACGCCGTAATGGGCATTCGCCATCTGTTGATGGATTTTGGCTATATCGAAGAAACCCTCGAAGCAGGGACACGCTCCGCCAAAATTTGTTTCGTTATCATTGTCGTGCTTTCACTTCTCGCAGGAGTCCTCGTATGGTAAGCAACGCCTCCGCATTAGGACGCAACGGCGTACATGACTTCATCCTGGTCCGTGCTACCGCTATCGTTCTGACGTTATACATCATCTATATGGTCGGTTTCTTCGCCACCAGCGGCGAGCTGACGTATGAAATCTGGACCGGTTTCTTCTCATCGGCATTCACCAAAGTCTTCACCCTGCTGGCACTTTTCTCCATCTTGATTCATGCCTGGATCGGCATGTGGCAGGTGTTGACCGACTACGTTAAACCTCTGGCTGTGCGCCTGATTCTGCAACTGGCTATCGTTGTTGCGCTGGTGGTTTACGTCATTTATGGATTTGTTGTGGTGTGGGGTGTGTAATGAAACTGCCAGTCAGAGAATTTGATGCTGTTGTGATTGGTGCCGGCGGCGCAGGTATGCGCGCGGCGCTGCAAATTTCCCAGAGCGGTCAGACCTGTGCGCTGCTCTCCAAAGTGTTCCCAACCCGTTCCCATACCGTATCCGCGCAGGGTGGCATCACCGTTGCGCTCGGTAATACCCATGAAGATAACTGGGAATGGCACATGTACGACACCGTTAAAGGGTCGGACTACATTGGTGACCAGGACGCTATTGAATATATGTGTAAAACCGGTCCGGAAGCGATTCTGGAGCTGGACCACATGGGGCTGCCGTTCTCTCGCCTCGACAATGGCACAATTTATCAACGTCCGTTTGGCGGCCAGTCGAAGAACTTCGGCGGCGAGCAGGCGGCACGTACTGCGGCAGCGGCCGACCGTACCGGTCATGCACTGTTGCACACGCTGTATCAGCAGAACCTGAAAAACCATACCACCATCTTCTCCGAGTGGTATGCGCTGGACCTGGTGAAAAACGCCGATGGCGCCGTTGTCGGTTGTACCGCGTTGTGTATCGAAACCGGTGAAGTGGTTTACTTCAAAGCCCGCGCGACCGTGCTGGCGACCGGCGGTGCTGGCCGTATTTATCAGTCCACTACTAATGCCCACATCAATACCGGTGACGGTGTTGGTATGGCTATCCGCGCTGGCGTGCCGGTGCAGGATATGGAGATGTGGCAGTTCCACCCAACCGGTATCGCCGGTGCAGGCGTTCTGGTAACAGAAGGCTGCCGTGGTGAAGGTGGCTACCTGCTGAACAAACATGGCGAGCGCTTCATGGAGCGTTATGCCCCGAATGCGAAAGACCTGGCGGGTCGTGACGTGGTGGCGCGTTCCATCATGATCGAAATTCGCGAAGGTCGCGGCTGCGACGGCCCGTGGGGTCCGCACGCCAAACTGAAACTCGACCACCTGGGTAAAGAAGTACTGGAATCCCGTCTGCCGGGTATTCTCGAACTGTCCCGTACCTTTGCTCACGTTGACCCGGTCAAAGAGCCGATTCCGGTTATCCCAACCTGCCACTATATGATGGGCGGTATTCCGACCAAAGTAACCGGTCAGGCGCTGACCGTGAATGAGCAGGGCGAAGATGTGGTGATCCCTGGGCTGTTTGCCGTCGGCGAAATCGCCTGCGTGTCGGTTCACGGCGCCAACCGTCTGGGCGGCAACTCGCTGCTGGACCTGGTAGTATTTGGTCGTGCGGTTGGTCTGCATCTGCAGGAGTCCATCGCTGAGCAGGGTGACCTGCTGGATGCGACCGAAGATGAAATCGACGCTTCTCTGGCGCGTCTGAACCGCTGGAACGGTAACCGCAACGGTGAAGACCCGGTGGCCATTCGCAAAGCGCTGCAAGAATGTATGCAGCACAACTTCTCGGTATTCCGCGAAGGCGATGCGATGGCGAAAGGTCTGGAAGAGCTGAAAGCGATCCGCGAACGCCTGAAAAATGCCCGTCTGGACGATACCTCCAGCGAGTTCAACACCCAGCGCGTTGAGTGTCTGGAGTTGGATAACCTGATGGAGACCGCGTACGCCACTGCAGTATCTGCAAACTTCCGTACCGAAAGCCGTGGTGCGCATAGCCGCTTCGACTTCCCGGAACGTGATGATGAAAACTGGCTGTGCCATTCCCTGTACCTGCCAGAGTCGGAATCCATGACGCGACGTCAAGTCAATATGGAACCGAAGCTGCGCCCGGCATTCCCGCCGAAGATTCGTACTTATTAATGCGGAGACAGGACAATGAAACTCGAGTTTTCAGTTTATCGCTATAACCCGGATGTTGACGACGCTCCGCGCATGCAGGATTACACCCTGGAGGCGGAAGAAGGGCGCGACATGATGCTGCTGGATGCCTTGATGCAGCTGAAAGAAAAAGATCCGTCGCTGTCGTTTCGTCGCTCCTGCCGTGAAGGGGTTTGTGGCTCCGACGGTCTGAACATGAACGGCAAAAATGGACTGGCCTGTATCACTCCTATTTCTGCGCTGAATCAGCCGGGCAAAAAAATTGTCATTCGCCCGCTACCGGGTTTACCGGTTGTGCGCGATTTGGTGGTAGACATGGGGCAATTCTACGCACAGTATGAGAAGATTAAGCCTTACTTGTTGAATAATGGGAAAAATCCGCCAGCTCGTGAGCATTTACAAATGCCAGAGCAGCGTGAGAAGCTCGATGGGCTGTATGAATGTATTTTGTGTGCATGCTGCTCAACGTCCTGCCCATCATTCTGGTGGAACCCGGACAAGTTTATTGGCCCGGCAGGCCTGCTGGCAGCGTATCGCTTCTTAATTGATAGCCGCGATACCGAGACCGACAGCCGCCTGGAAGGTTTAAGTGACGCTTTCAGCGTATTCCGCTGCCATAGCATCATGAACTGCGTCAGCGTATGTCCGAAAGGACTGAACCCGACGCGCGCCATTGGCCATATTAAGTCGATGCTGCTCAAACGTAGTGCGTAAGTAGTTGTAGTGGTTGCCGGATGGCGACGTAGCGTCTTATCCGGCCTACGGGTTATGTACCTTGTAGGTCTGATAGGCGAAGCGCCATCAGGCAATGGTTGCCGGATGCGACGTAGCGTCTTATCCGGCCTACGGGTTACGTACCTTGTAGGCCTGATTAGCGAAGCGCCATCAGGCAATTTAAGTGCAGGAAACCTCTAAAAACTGCCACATTATTAGACAGTTTTTAAAGGTTCCTTAGCGGACGCAGATGACACGACAGTCCGCAACAAGTGAACCCCGGCACGCACATCGGTGTGCGTGGTAGTATCCACGGCGAAGTAAGCATACAAATGCTTAAGGGATCACGATGCAGAACAGCGCTTTGAAAGCCTGGTTGGACTCTTCTTACCTCTCTGGTTCTAACCAGAGCTGGATAGAACAGCTCTATGAAGACTTCTTAACCGACCCTGACTCGGTAGATGCTAACTGGCGTTCGACGTTCCAGCAGTTACCTGGTACCGGAGTCAAACCGGATCAACTTCACTCAAAAACACGTGATTATTTCCGTCGACAGGCGTTGATTACCCCACGTTACTCTTCTTCTATTTCCGACCCTGATGCCAATGTGAAGCAGGTTAAAGTCCTGCAGCTCATTAACGCCTATCGTTTCCGCGGTCATCAGCATGCGAATCTTGATCCGCTGGGACTGTGGCAGCAAGAAAATGTGGCCGATCTGGACCCGTCTTTCCACGATCTGACCGATGCGGATTTCCAGGAAAGCTTTAACGTAGGTTCTTTTGCCGGCGGCAAAGACACGATGAAGCTGAGCGACCTGGTTGTTGCGCTGAAACAAACCTACTGCGGCCCAATTGGCGCCGAGTATATGCACATCACCAGCACCGAAGAAAAACGTTGGCTTCAGCAGCGTATCGAGTCTGGCCGTGCCGCATTCAGTAGCGAAGAGAAGAAACGTTTCCTCAGTGAACTGACCGCAGCAGAAGGTCTGGAACGCTACCTGGGCGCTAAGTTCCCGGGCGCGAAACGCTTCTCGCTGGAAGGCGGCGATGCGTTAATCCCAATGCTCAAAGAGATGATCCGCCACGCCGGTAACAGCGGTACCCGTGAAGTGGTGCTGGGCATGGCGCACCGTGGTCGTCTGAACGTTCTGGTTAACGTACTGGGCAAACGCCCGCAGGAACTGTTCGACGAATTTGCGGGCAAACATAAAGAACACCTCGGCACCGGTGACGTGAAGTACCACATGGGCTTCTCGTCAGATATCGAAACCGAAGGCGGTCTGGTGCACCTGGCGCTGGCGTTTAACCCGTCGCACCTGGAAATCGTTAGCCCGGTGGTTATCGGTTCTGTACGTGCACGTCTGGATCGTCTGGACGAGCCGAGCAGCAATAAAGTCCTGCCAATCACCATTCACGGTGATGCGGCAGTTACCGGGCAGGGCGTGGTTCAGGAAACCCTGAACATGTCGAAAGCGCGTGGTTACGAAGTGGGCGGTACCGTTCGCATCGTTATCAACAACCAGGTGGGCTTCACTACGTCTAACCCGCTGGATGCGCGTTCTACACCGTACTGTACCGACATCGGTAAGATGGTTCAGGCGCCGATTTTCCACGTGAACGCGGATGACCCGGAAGCGGTCGCTTTCGTGACGCGTCTGGCGCTGGATTTCCGTAATACCTTTAAACGCGATGTCTTTATCGATCTGGTGTGCTACCGCCGTCACGGCCACAACGAAGCCGACGAGCCGAGCGCAACCCAGCCGCTGATGTATCAGAAAATCAAAAAGCATCCGACCCCGCGCAAAATCTACGCTGATAAGCTGGAAGCGGACAAGGTCGCCACGCTGGAAGATGCGACAGAGATGGTCAATCTGTACCGTGACGCGCTGGATGCTGGCGAATGCGTAGTGAAAGAGTGGCGTCCAATGAACATGCACTCCTTCACCTGGTCGCCGTACCTCAACCACGAATGGGATGAAAACTACCCGAACAAAGTTGAGATGAAGCGTCTGCAGGAGCTGGCAAAACGCATCAGCACCGTACCTGAAGCGGTTGAAATGCAGTCGCGTGTTGCCAAGATTTACGGCGACCGCCAGGCCATGGCCGCAGGCGAGAAGCTGTTTGACTGGGGTGGTGCAGAGAATCTGGCTTACGCCACGCTGGTTGACGAAGGCATTCCGGTCCGTCTGTCGGGTGAAGACTCCGGTCGCGGAACCTTCTTCCACCGTCACGCGGTGATTCATAACCAGGCGAACGGTTCAACCTACACTCCGCTGCAGCATGTGCATAACGGACAAGGCACCTTCCGCGTATGGGACTCCGTGCTGTCTGAAGAAGCCGTGCTGGCGTTCGAGTACGGTTATGCCACAGCAGAACCGCGCACGCTAACCATCTGGGAAGCACAGTTCGGCGACTTCGCTAACGGTGCACAGGTCGTTATCGACCAGTTCATCTCTTCCGGCGAGCAGAAATGGGGCCGTATGTGCGGTCTGGTTATGCTGCTGCCGCACGGCTATGAAGGTCAGGGTCCGGAACACTCCTCCGCGCGTCTGGAACGTTATCTGCAACTTTGCGCTGAGCAAAACATGCAGGTTTGCGTCCCGTCTACCCCGGCGCAGGTTTATCACATGCTGCGTCGTCAGGCGCTGCGCGGTATGCGTCGTCCGCTGGTGGTGATGTCACCGAAGTCGCTGCTGCGTCATCCGCTGGCGGTGTCTACGCTGGACGAACTGGCAAATGGTACTTTCCTGCCAGCCATTGGCGAAGTAGATGAACTTGATCCTAAAGGCGTGAAGCGCGTCGTGATGTGTTCTGGTAAGGTTTATTACGACCTGCTGGAGCAACGCCGCAAGAACGACCAAAAAGATGTCGCCATTGTGCGCATCGAACAGCTCTATCCGTTCCCGCATAAAGCGGTGCAGGAAGCGCTGAAACCATTTGCTCACGTACATGATTTTGTCTGGTGCCAGGAAGAGCCGCTCAACCAGGGCGCATGGTACTGCAGCCAGCATCATTTTCGTGAAGTAATTCCATTTGGGTCAGCTCTGCGTTATGCAGGTCGCCCGGCCTCTGCCTCTCCGGCAGTAGGGTATATGTCCGTTCACCAGAAGCAGCAACAAGATCTGGTAAATGACGCGCTGAACGTCGATTAAATAAAGGATAAATAATGAGTAGCGTAGATATTCTTGTTCCCGACCTGCCTGAATCCGTAGCGGATGCAACGGTTGCAACCTGGCACAAAAAACCGGGCGATGCAGTACGTCGTGATGAAGTACTGGTAGAAATCGAAACTGACAAAGTGGTACTGGAAGTACCGGCATCAGCGGACGGTATTCTTGATGCGGTTCTGGAAGATGAAGGGACAACCGTCACTTCTCGCCAGATCCTCGGTCGCCTGCGTGAAGGCAACAGCACCGGTAAAGAGACCAGTGCTAAGTCTGAAGAGAAAGATTCTACTCCGGCACAGCGCCAGCAGGCGTCTCTTGCTGAGCAGAACAACGATGCCCTGAGCCCGGCGATCCGTCGCCTGCTGGGTGAGCATAACCTCGAAGCCAGCGCTATCAACGGCACCGGTGTCGGCGGTCGTATCACCCGTGAAGATGTTGAAAAACATCTGGCGAAAGCTCCGGCTGCGAAAGCCGAAGCAAAAGCGCCGGCTGCAGCACCTGCACCGCAGGCTCAACTGGGCGCGCGTGGCGAAAAACGTGTTCCGATGACCCGTCTGCGCAAACGCGTAGCCGAGCGTCTGCTGGAAGCGAAAAATTCTACCGCCATGCTGACCACGTTCAACGAAGTCAACATGAAGCCAATCATGGACCTGCGTAAGCAATACGGTGATGCGTTCGAGAAACGCCACGGTATCCGTCTGGGCTTTATGTCTTTCTACGTGAAAGCGGTTGTTGAAGCGCTGAAACGCTATCCGGAAGTGAACGCGTCCATCGACGGCGATGACGTGGTTTACCACAACTACTTTGATGTCAGCATGGCGGTCTCCACGCCGCGTGGCCTGGTCACGCCGGTCCTGCGTGATGTGGATCTGCTGGGTATGGCTGACATTGAGAAGAATATTAAAGAACTGGCAGTTAAAGGTCGCGACGGCAAGTTGACGGTCGAAGATCTGACGGGTGGTAACTTCACCATCACTAACGGTGGTGTGTTCGGTTCCCTGATGTCCACGCCGATCATCAACCCACCGCAGAGCGCCATCCTGGGTATGCATGCCATCAAAGATCGTCCGATGGCGGTAGACGGCAAGGTTGAAATCCTGCCGATGATGTATCTGGCGCTGTCTTATGACCACCGTCTGATCGATGGTCGTGAGTCAGTAGGCTTCCTGGTAACCATTAAAGAGTTGCTGGAAGATCCAACGCGTCTGCTGCTGGACGTGTAGTTAATAAGAGTATCACCTGCCCCGTAGGTCTGGACGCTTATCAGACCTACGGGTAAAAGATAACGATTACCTGAAGGATGGACAGAACACATGAACTTACATGAATATCAGGCAAAACAACTTTTTGCCCGCTATGGCTTACCGGCACCGGTGGGTTATGCCTGTACTACTCCGCGTGAAGCCGAAGAAGCTGCATCTAAAATCGGCGCTGGCCCGTGGGTAGTGAAATGTCAGGTTCACGCTGGTGGCCGTGGTAAAGCGGGCGGTGTGAAGGTGGTAAACAGCAAAGAAGACATTCGCGCTTTTGCTGAACACTGGCTGGGTAAACGTCTGGTCACTTACCAGACAGATGCTCATGGCCAACCGGTAAATCAGATTCTGGTTGAAGCCGCGACCGACATTGGTAAAGAACTTTACCTCGGCGCAGTTGTTGACCGTAGCTCCCGTCGCGTGGTCTTCATGGCCTCTACCGAAGGCGGCGTGGAAATCGAAAAAGTAGCGGAAGAAACCCCGCACCTGATCCACAAAGTGGCGCTCGATCCGCTGGCAGGCCCGATGCCTTACCAGGGTCGTGAGCTGGCGTTCAAACTGGGTCTGGAAGGTAAACAGGTTCAGCAGTTCACCAAGATCTTCATGGGTCTGGCGACTATCTTCCTGGAGCGCGATCTGGCGCTGATCGAAATCAACCCGCTGGTTGTGACCAAACAGGGTGATCTGATCTGCCTCGACGGCAAACTGGGCGCTGACGGCAACGCACTGTTCCGCCAGGCTGACCTGCGCGAAATGCGCGACCAGTCTCAGGAAGATCCGCGTGAAGCGCAGGCTGCACAGTGGGAACTGAACTACGTCGCACTGGACGGTAACATCGGTTGTATGGTTAACGGTGCGGGCCTGGCAATGGGCACCATGGACATCGTTAAGCTGCACGGCGGCGAACCGGCTAACTTCCTCGACGTTGGCGGCGGTGCGACCAAAGAGCGTGTAACCGAAGCGTTCAAAATTATCCTCTCTGATGACAATGTTAAAGCCGTACTGGTTAACATCTTCGGCGGTATCGTACGTTGCGACCTGATCGCTGACGGTATCATCGGCGCGGTAGCAGAAGTAGGTGTAAACGTTCCGGTTGTGGTACGTCTGGAAGGTAACAACGCTGAACTCGGCGCGAAAAAACTGGCTGATAGCGGCCTGAATATTATTGCAGCGAAAAGTCTGACGGATGCAGCTCAGCAGGTTGTTGCCGCAGTGGAGGGGAAATAATGTCAGTTTTAATTAATAAAGATACCAAGGTTATCTGCCAGGGCTTCACCGGTAGCCAGGGGACATTCCACTCCGAACAAGCGATCGCTTACGGTACGCAAATGGTCGGTGGCGTTACGCCGGGCAAAGGCGGCACCACGCATCTGGGTCTGCCAGTGTTCAACACCGTACGTGAAGCGGTAGAAGCGACCGGCGCAACCGCCACCGTTATCTATGTTCCGGCCCCGTTCTGCAAAGATTCCATTCTGGAAGCAATCGATGCAGGCATCAAGCTTATCATCACTATCACCGAAGGTATCCCAACGCTGGATATGCTGACCGTGAAAGTGAAGCTGGATGAAGCTGGCGTACGCATGATCGGCCCGAACTGCCCAGGCGTTATCACTCCGGGTGAATGTAAAATCGGTATCATGCCGGGCCACATTCACAAGCCGGGTAAAGTGGGTATCGTTTCCCGTTCAGGTACCCTGACCTATGAAGCGGTTAAGCAGACCACCGACTATGGTTTCGGCCAGTCTACCTGTGTGGGCATCGGTGGCGACCCGATCCCTGGCTCTAACTTCATCGACATCCTGAAGCTGTTCCAGGAAGATCCGCAGACTGAAGCGATCGTCATGATCGGTGAGATCGGCGGTAGCGCGGAAGAAGAAGCGGCTGCTTACATCAAAGATCATGTAACCAAGCCGGTTGTAGGTTACATCGCGGGTGTGACTGCGCCGAAAGGTAAGCGTATGGGTCACGCGGGGGCGATCATCGCGGGTGGGAAAGGTACAGCGGATGAGAAATTCGCTGCGCTGGAAGCTGCAGGTGTGAAAACTGTTCGTAGCCTGGCCGATATCGGCGAAGCGCTGAAAACCGTTATTAAGTAAGAAATAAAAAAACAGCCCTGACTCTCTGCATAGTCAAGGGCTGGTCCCGTTTCGACATGGTTGGCCATCTGATGATGGCCTTTTTTATGTCTGCAATTCAACTTTTGTCTGTGTGTTATTTTTATAACCTGCTTAAAGCTATACGGTTTTTCTTCTGTAGGTAATAACCATCATGGCATTCAATATTTATCTTGCAATTTGATCATAATCATCTGCATAAATGAGATTATTTTCTGCGGTGAGCATCATTCTTTCTCTTGATTAATTTCTGCATATTACCGGCTTTAATTTCATTAATGCCGGAGGATACCGTGTCGTTGAAAATCCAGGATGATTATCTACAACGTTTTTTCTCGATAGCAAAAGTATTCTCCAGTGCGACTGGATTAGCCACGGTTGTGGTTGATGTTAACGGAAAAACTCTCTCGGATTGCCATAACTTTAATTCGTTCTGCACATTAATGCGGGCGGATGAACGATATTGTACGAGGTGCCAAAAGTGTGAAAAATATTGTGCTTTTGAAGGATTAAAACACCTTAAACCCAGAATACTCAGCTGCCACGCTGGGCTAAGTCTGTTTTCTATGCCATTAATTCGCGAGGGGCATCTGTACGGTTTTATGCTCTGTGGGCAGGTGCGGGCAAAATATCAGGAATATAAAACTATCGTTATTGATAATGAATGCTCATGGATGGATGAACCAAAAATAAAAGCTGAATGGAGTCAGGTGGCGGTAGTCGATAATAATACACTGGTGGCATCAGCTAATTTATTAAATTTTATTGTTGATAATTTTGAGACAGAACAGCAACAACCTGATGAGTTTGTTATCCCGTCGACCAGTTACATGCGTCATTATTTTACAGAGCCTTCCCGACACGAGAAAAAGCTTCTGGCAGCGTTGCGTTATATTGATGAGAATTTATATAGTGAATTATCCCTGGAATCCGTAGCAGCTCACGTTTGCTTAAGCGCAAACTATTTCAGCCGTTTTTTTAAGAAACGACAGGGCGTTAACTTTAAAACCTGGGTGAATCAGAAAAAAATGCAAAAAGCGGGGGAGTTATTGCACGATCCCGTTCATTCAATAGACAGCATTGCCCGGAAACTCCAATACGCACAAACCAGTTACTTTTGCCGTGTTTTCCGGGCGGCGCATCAAACGTCGCCCCAGTCTTTTCGTCATGCCAGACTGTCACAGTAAAGGTTTTCTGGCAGCGTGATGGCTTCAGGGATAAAAGAGAGCCGATCGCTCAGGGTTACCACATCACCAATCACTATCAGCGCAGGGGGGAGGATGTTAGCTTCCTGCGCCTTGCTCAGTAGTGAACCGAGCGTACAGGTAAGTCGGCGTTGGTTATCCCGGGTGGCGGACATAATTAGCGCTGCAGGCGTATCTGCTGATTTTCCACCCATCAATAATTCCTCACAGATAAACGCCAGATTGGCGATACCCATGACAATAACCAGCGTACCATTCAGTTTCGCCAGCTGACGCCAGTCCTGCTGTTGGTTGCCCTCCCGCGTATGGCCGGTTACCACGTGAAATCCCGAGGCGAAATCGCGGTGTGTTACCGGAATCCCGGCATAGGTCAGGCCACCAATGGTTGAGCTAATACCCGGCACCACTTCAAACGGGATGCCCGTCTCGACGAGATCTTCAACTTCTTCAGCCCCACGTCCAAAAACATACGGATCGCCGCCTTTCAGACGCACAATATTATTGTGCGTTTGGGCATACTGGACAAGCAGTGCATTGATTTCATCCTGCGGTACACAATGGAAACCTGGGTTTTTACCGACATTGATAAGAAGACAATCAGGTAATGCCCATTCCAAAATTTTAGGATTGACCAGCCGATCGTAAATAATGACATCAGCCTGTTTAATGCACATCATTGCTTTGAGGGTAAGTAATGAAATATCACCGGGACCTGCCCCAACGAGCCAGACCTTTCCGAAAGTTTTCACATTGTGTCCTTTATCACATCGATCAAAAAAAGGCAGAAACCACATCAAGGAATGATAAAAAGCAGTCGTTTGCCCGTAAGTTATAACGTGAAATTATCCAAAATTATCGCACTGATAATATTGATTAATCTCGCAAAGTTTTTTCTGCAATAAACAAGATGACTTGAAAAATTATTAAGAACTTATTGGCACCATTTGCTTAGGTTTAACCTTATTTAAATTGTGTTTATTGCTGCTCTTGAGTATTATTGGTTAATATTTATCCGCCATCAGTGTGAGTAAATCATGGATTGGATCAATGACATTAATGGATGAAATAAAATATAACTCTCGGTGCTTATCTGGGTAGCTTGAATTATTTTTTATAAATTAAACTATTTTTGTACGCTGCATATGGAAGAGGTTATGAGAGGAAAAATACCCAAGACGGAGTTGCTGGTAACTTTTGAAGTTGTTGCGCGTCACGAAAGTTATACCCGGGCAGCTGAAGAGCTGGCTTTGACACAAAGTGCTGTTTTCCGCCAGGTAAATGCACTGGAGGATTTTCTCAATACCGCGCTATTTAATCATGCCAAAAAACGCATTTTCTTAAATGCGGCCGGCAAACACTATTTAAGTATCGTTAAAGAAACGTTAAATAAACTTGAACGAGATACGACGACGATAATGACCTGGCAGCCGACGGTACAGGTTATTGAGCTGGCGGTGAATCCGACGTTCAGCACGCACTGGCTGATCCCAAACCTGCGTGAATTTAACAAACTTAATCCTGATATTATCGTGAACATTCATTCCCTGGCGAATATTGGTGATTTTCTCAATCGAGAGTATGACGCGGCAATTATGCGTGAAGACTTTTATTCGCCATGGTCAGGGGTTGAGTACCTGTTTGAAGAGGAAATTCTGCCGGTTTGCAGTCGCTGTTTGCTGGCCGAACCGGAACGAAAACTGGCGGTGAACGAATTACTAAACGAATTTCCGCTCTTACACCAAAGCACGCGCATCAAAGGGTGGCAGGAGTGGTTTGCGCTGTCAGATGTCAGCAGTCCGCTAGTGAATAAAGGTCCGAGATTTGATTTGTTATCGATGCTGATCGCGGCGGTCCGCTCTAATCTGGGCGTTGCGCTGCTCCCACGTTTTGCCATTCAGCACGATCTGGACAGCGGTGATATGGTCATTCCTTGCGATGTTCCAATGCGTACCGGGAATCGATTTATTATGACGTGGCGTGAAGAGAAATCGGAATCCGAGCATTTACAGATTTTCCGTAACTGGTTGCTCAGTAAGTCCGTGGTATCGGCTGCCTGAAGGTGGCTTGCGCCTTATCAGGCCTACAACGATGGGTAGGCCGGATAAGACGCGTTAGCATCGTTATCCGGCAAAAGAACGGCTACCAGTCGATCCCAACCTGTGCCTGAACACCGCGGTCAAACGCGTGTTTGACCGGGCGAATTTCACTGACTGTATCGGCCAGTTCCAGTAACAGCGTATGGCATCCGCGTCCTGTGATGATAACGCTCTGACCGGCAGGACGATTTTCGATGGCGCTGATAACCTCTTGCATATCCAGATAGTGGTAAGCAAGCATGTAGGTGAGTTCATCCAGCACCACTAGATCGTAATGCGCATCAGCCAGCATGCGCTTACTTTCCTGCCAGACAACCGTTGCCGCCTCGATATCTGCTTGCCGATTTTGGGTTTCCCAGGTAAATCCGGTACCCATAATATGGAACTCGACGCCGAGGGGATGCAGGGTGTTGTACTCGCCATTGTCCCACTGACCTTTAATAAACTGCGCGATGCCAACGGTTTTTCCGTGACCCACTGCGCGCGTTGCCGTGCCAAAGGCTGCGGTGGATTTTCCTTTTCCGTTGCCGGTGAAGACAATGAGGATCCCTTTCTTCTCCGTTGCCGCCGCTACGCGGGTATCAACCTGCTCTTTCAGCTTCTGCTGACGCTGACGGTGTCTGTCGTTATTGGCGCGCGCTTCCATGGAAACTCCTTAATGCCCTGCCGGACAAGTTGCGCAGCGATGCTGCTGCTCGAACTGGCTAAAGAAGTTATTGCCTTTGTCATCCACTAATACGAAGGCCGGCATATTTTTAACTTCCATCATCCATACGGCTTCCATTCCCAGTTCGGGATATTCAAGGCACTGCAGGCTTTTCACGTACTGCTGCGCCAGCAGGGCTGCTGCACCGCCAATGCTGCCGAGGCTAAATCCACCGTGTTTCTGACAGGCATCAGTGACCTGCTGGCTGCGGTTACCCTTGGTGAGCATAATGAGGCTGCCGCCTTGTGCCTGGAAAGCATCGACATACCCATCCATGCGCCCGCCGGTGGTAGGCCCCATCGAGCCACAGGCCTGATTTTCCGGGGTTTTGGCGGGTCCTGCGTAGTAAACGATATGCTTTTTCATGTATTCCGGCATCGGTTCGCCGTTATCCAGTCGCGCTTTGATGTTCGCGTGGGCGATATCGCGAGCGACAACAATCGGGCCGCTTAACGACAGGCGTGTACCAATGGGCAGAGCGGAAAGGTCATGCAGGATGTCACGCAGCGGACGGTTCAGATCCAGTTGTACGGTCTGGGCACCGTTTTCTACTCGCTGTGAATCAGGAATGAATTTGCCCGGATTATGCTCGAGTTTCTCCAGCCAGATACCGTGTTTATTAATTTTGGCCTTAATGTTACGGTCGGCAGAGCAGGAGAGGGCCATCGCGATTGGGCAGGAGCCGCCGTGGCGCGGTAAGCGAATTACGCGGATATCGTGGGCAAAGTATTTGCCGCCAAACTGCGCCCCGATGCCAAACTCGCGGCTGGCATTGAGCAACTCGGCTTCCAGCGCCGTATCACGGAACGCCTGGCCCAGCTCGTTCCCGCTGGTGGGTAGATTATCGTAATATTTGGTTGAAGCCAGTTTGGCGACTTTCAGCGTCTGGTCGGCGGATAAGCCCCCAACCACAAAAGCGATGTGATACGGCGGACAAGCGGCTGTACCCAGTGATTTCATTTTTTCGATCAGGAACGCAGTGAGTTTTTCCGGCTGTAGAATGGATTTGGTTTCCTGGAACAGCGCCGCTTTGTTAGCTGAGCCGCCACCTTTATTGACGAACAGGAAACGGTATTCGTTACCTGGGGTGGCGCTAATGTCGATTTGTGCGGGCAGGTTGGTCTGGGTATTGACCTCGGTATACATATCCAGCGGGGCATTTTGCGAGTAACGCAGGTTGTTTTCGGTAAAGGTGGAATACACGCCTTTGCTTAATGCTTCTGCGTCATCGCCGCCGGTCCAGACATGTTGTCCTTTGCTGGCCACAATGGTTGCCGTCCCGGTATCCTGGCAGTTGGGCAGTACGCCTTTAGCTGAAACCTCTGCATTGCGCAGCAGCTGCAATGCGACGTACTTATCGTTACTGCTGGCCTGTGGGTCGTGCAAAATGCTGGCAATCTGTTTTAAATGTCCGGCGCGCAGGAAAAATGAAGCCTCATAAAACGCCTGCTGTGCTAACAAGGTTAACGCTTCCGGTGCAACCTTGATCACTTCCTCTCCGTCTAACTCCGTTACCGTAACGTGCTGGTTACTAAGTAATTCATACTCGGTACTATCCTTACTCTGAACAAAGAGTTCCTGCCAGACAAATGGTTTAGACATGTTTACTTCTCACCTCTTCGTGTTGTTTACCGAATGGCGCTTCGCTTATCCGGCCTACGATTAACGCATTGATGTAGGTCGGATAAGCGAAGCGCCATCCGGCGTAAAGTTATTTGGCTAAAAAGACATTGGCTTTTGTCGCTTCGGCGACATATTCGATAGTTTTCTGGGCACGAACGCTGTTTCCGGCTTCATCAAGCGGCGGAGAATAGACCGCAATCGCATATTCGCCTGGGACAACGGCAACCATGCCGCCGCCGACGCCGCTTTTCGCCGGGATGCCAACGGTGTACAGCCATTTACCGCTACCGTCGTAAAGCCCGGCGATTGCCATTTCTGCCAGCACCTGCGGAACATATTTCTCATTCAGCAACTGTTTACCGTTGAACGGAGATTTGCCTTTGTTCGCGAGTACGGCACCCATTTTGGCCAGTTGCTCAACGGTGATATCCACCGAGCACTGGCGGGTATAAATTTCAACGGCTTCGTCAGTGTTGCCATAGAAGCTGTTATAGGATTCCATCAGCTTGGCCAGCGCCTGATTGTGCTGGTTGGTTTCCATTTCAGATTTGAAAACCGGTTCGTTCACGGTGAGAGTGGCATCGGCCCAGACGTTCAGGTTGTCGAGGATTTTGTTCCAACGATCGGTTTTGTCTTTGGCTTCGATCAGGCTAACAGTGCTCATGGCCCCGGCGTTTACCAGAGGGTTTTCAGGCGCGCCTTTGGTCAGTTCAACGGCTAAACCTGAGTTGAATGGCATACCGGTGGCATTGGCGCCAAGTTTATCCAGCACTACCTGAGGACCGTGCTGCTCCATGGCAAGCGCCATGGTGAACACTTTACTCAGGGATTCCATTGGGAAAGGTTTGTTAACATCGCCAACCTGGTAGATCTTGCCGTCCACCGTCGCAATGGTGATGGCAAAATTATTCGGACTATAGGTCGCCAGAGCAGGGATGTAGTCGGCGACTTTTCCATCGTTGTTACTTTTGTACTTCTGATGAGCCTGTTCTATCAGCTTGGCGTAGTCGGGCGTGGTTTGCGCGAATGTGGTTGCGCTAAACAAGACGCTGAAAGAAAAGAGACTCACGCCGAGAATTGTTTTATTCATTATGCATTCCTGTTGGTGTGCTCATCGTGGTGCCGGATGGCGGCGTACCGCCTTATCCGGCCTACGGATGGTTAAACGTTATGTAGGCCGGATAAGCGCGAGCGCCATCCGGCAATGGCGTTGTGTCAGGACATGGCAACTTCTGACGGTTCGGTAACCGGACGTTCCTGCTCCGGGGACTTCACTGGTGCAGAGCCACGGCAACCCTGGCCGAAGTGTTCACCTTCCCAACGGCTGACAATGGCTGCTCCCATTGCGTTACTCATAACGTTCGTGGCGGAACGACCCATATCGAGGAACGGATCGACACCCATCAGCAGAATCAGACCTGCTTCTGGAATGTTGAACTGGTTCAGGGTTGCAGCGATAACCACCATTGATGCGCGCGGTACGCCTGCCATTCCTTTCGAGGTGAGCATCAGGATCAACAGCATGGTGATTTGCTCGCCCATGCTCAGTTCGATGTTGCACGCCTGGGCAATAAAGACGGTGGCAAATGAGCAATAAGCCATGGAACCGACCAGGTTAAAGGAATAACCGATAGGCAGAACGAAGCTGGCAATTTTTGACGAAACACCGAATTTTTCCAGCTTGTCCAGCGTACCCGGGAAGGCGGCTTCAGAGCTTGAAGTGGTAAAGGCCAGCAGAGCGGGTTCGAGGATTGATTTAGTTAACCGTGCGATGCAAGGCCCGACGATCATCGTAGACAGGCCAATCAGGATCGCCCACAGCATACCCAGCGTCAGGTAGAACTCACCCATGAAGATCCCGGCGCTAACCATCACACCCAGACCACGTTCGGCAATCAGACCTGAAATAGCGGCAAAAACGGTCAATGGTGCAAACAGCATGACGTAACCCGTCAGCTTCAGCATGACGTGCACCAGTGAATCCAGCACTTTCACGATAGGATCGGCTTTTTCACCAATCGCAGCGAGGCTGCAACCGAGGAAGATTGAGAACACGACGATCTGCAGAATTTCGTTACGCGCCATCGCATCGACAATACTGGTCGGTACCGCGTGTGAGATGAATACTTTCAGCGTGAATGGCTCTGACTTAACGGCGGCAACGGCTCCGACGTCATGTGGCACAAAGTTGATACCTGCGCCTGGCTGGAAGATATTAACGATAACCAGACCCAGTGCAATTGACACCAGAGAGGCGCAAATAAACAGGAAGAAGGTTTTCGAAAATATACGTCCCAGCGTTTTGGCATCGCCCATTTTGGCAATACCTACAACCAGAGTTGAAATAACCAATGGAGCGATAATCATTTTCACCATACGTAAGAATATGGTGGTGAAAATGGAAATATCTGCTGCATAAGATTTTGCTGTTTCAGCCGCGGCCATATTATTTATGGCCACCCCGGCAATCATGCCGAGTATCAGGCCTAATATGATCATCTTCGTTAAACTAATTTTCTTCATGTGTACTCCATCGGATAAAGGCTGGTAATTGGAATTGTGTAGGGTGGCGTGCGCCTGAACCTGGACAGCAGCTCAGACGCACGCCTGTTGTGACCAACCGCATGAATAATTCGAAGCACTGTGATACAGCTGAATTCTGTGCTCCAATGGTTGTTATTGTGTTTTTTTGTTACAAGTCGAACTCAATACTTAATAATGGAGCGTGTTGCTGCGCACCATAAACATCATTGTCACCGACGTTGCCGGAAATAATATCTCGTGGCATGACGATTTTTACGGCATTCGCTGGATCGAACCAGACGATATTGTGAATAAATTCAGGCTCAACATTATATAAACCGGCAATAAGCTGCGGTGTTAATTGCTCGCAGGCTTTTACCCGCTGATAGTCTTCCCTTGTTTTAAATAAAATATCTAAAACCAGTTCGTACGGTCCGGCGTTTTTGGAACGAATTACTTGCGCCAGTGAACAAATTGAGTGTTTCATGCCTGAACTCCTTCTGGCGTCACCTGTTCAATGTGGAAATCAAAACGCAGCGCATCGCTCGCTTCAATCAGGTGATAGATCGAGAACTCATACACCGGTCCACTCTGAATATCAGATGGCGAGAACGGGAAGGCGAGGTTGCCCGCAGTCGCAATACGATTTTCATAGCCGTAGTGCAGCAGGGTAGAGCGCACCAGCGAGCAAACGCTGTTGGCGATATCCTGCGTTGGCGCAACGACATCCAGTAGAATTCCCAGTTCATGGCCCGCAGTTTTCATCGGCTCATGGTTGCCCATCACACCGTTCTTACCGTAAAGGTGGAACGTCATGCGGATACTGTCGTCATTCAGTGAGAGGTTACGTGCAACGCTTGCCTGTACCTCTTCAAGAATCGTGTCAATCCCGGCAATCATAATAGGGTCACGTGTTCCGGCGATGGTCAGGCAACGGAAGCCAACCTGGCGTGCACCTTCCAGTTTCAACGCATACGGTGTTTCTTCATGCCGTGAACCGCTGACATACACTTCACCCTCGTTAACCTGGGTGAAAGTGCATGCCTTCAGGTTCAGCACACCGCCTGGCCCTGGCAGGAAGTACGGATCTGACTTCTCGTACAGGGTGTGCGCTGCTGCGGAAGTCTCGGTGAACTTACGCTTGGGATTGAACGCCTTCAGCGTAAAGCCGTTATCGTCAATGATTCCCATCGCACAATCTGAGCCGGAGCCAGGGGTGGCGGCAATGGCTGCACACTCAAGGATCTTACCGCAATGAAGCGCCAGACCTTCATCAAAGCCCTGCATAATCGGCAGCGCGGCGAAGCAGGCCGGATCGTAGGCACGTCCGCCCAGGACCACCTGCGCACCGGCTTTCAGCGCACGCTGGAAAGGCTCGACGCCCATCTGCGCGACAATGTAGGTGCTCTCTTCAATGGCCTCGTGAGTCAGTTCAGGCACAAAATCGAGCGCGGTGATTTTGCCGTTATCCAGCGCCTGATGAACGATTTCTTTGTCGACATCAGACGGAATCAGCGCCATTGAGAAAGACAGTTTTTCTTCCTGCGCGATCTCATGGATTATCTGGCGACACCACTCCAGATGCGGAGCTGCACCAGAACCACCGGCTGTGCCGATCACGACAGGGATGTTGTTCTTAACGCCTGCCACAATCATATAGCGCAGATCGCGTTTCACACCGGCCCTGTCAGTAAAGGGTTTACCTGCCCCCAGGTAGTGGGGGCCAGGATCGGAGGAACCTGCGTCAACAGCAATAAGATCCGGTGACTCTTCCATGGCTTTACGAAAACTTTCTTCCGGGAAGCCATAACCCAGGATAGCCGTAGGCGATAAGATCTTAAATGTGCGTGCCATCTCTTAATCCTTAGTTTGCAACAGCGCGATGGTGCGGTTCATTTCGTTAAACACGATGTTGAGACCTTCATCGAAACCCATACCCGGTTTGATCAGCATGCGCATTGGACGCGCGGCCAGCGCGACGTGTACGCAGGTACGAGCACTGATTTCCGTTTCGTTACAGGTACCGCCCTGATAGGCTTCCATTCCGTGTTTGTTGCAATACAGCACTGCATCAACGATGTTGTGAATACCGCCCAGGTCCGGGGTTTTAATCTGCACCATGTGGCAGCTGCCCGCGTCGGTGAAGTCCACGATGTCCTGATAGGTGTTACACCATTCATCCGCAACGATTTTCACGCCGGAACCCAGACGAGTCAGCTCCTGAGTGATCTCGGTTAACATGCGGATCTGATCCGGCTTGTTACCGGCATCAACCGGACCTTCAATGTACAGCGGTAGGCCTTGCGCTTCGGCTTCCAGGCTGGCGATGTATTCGGCGCAACGCACTGGATCCATATCGAAGATCAGACCGATGGTGCCGTAGACATCAATGTGCAGCGTCGGGTGATAGCTTTCGTTGGTGCGCAGGCTCAGGATGCGGTTAGACAACCAGCGGACGTACTCACGCAGTTTTTCACCTTTAAAGCCCAGCTTCTCTTCAACGTTATTGATCAGCGCATGCGGCAGGACATCCACACCTTTGAGGATCATCTTGTCGACGGCGATATAACGGTCGTCGCCGCTCTGACCAAATAACGGAATGGCTTCCGGGACACATGGCAGTTGCCATTCATCACAAACCACTTCGGCTTTCAGACGACCGGTAGCCAGTGCCGCCGCGTCCAGCAGCGCCTGAGACAGACCATAACGTACGGCGGTATGCAGCAGATGGCCGTCAATACGCAGTTCGTCAAAGAAACGGGCGTTGGTCAGGAACGAATCAACGTCACGACCTTCCAGTAACGGCTTGATGTGGTCGTTGAGGAACGGAATGAAGTTTTCAGCTAGGAACAGTGGGTCACGACCGCCTGCACCTGAATATTGCACCGCTGCGCAATCGCCCACAGCTACCGCGCCGTTTTCCAGAATCAGCTGTACGGAAACACATTCACCCGCCTGACGAACAGACGTAAATCCTGGCGTTACCGGATCGCCGGTATAGATAAACCCGTCATGACCGGCGCCGTTTTTGATGGCCTGCTGATCGTCAAAATAAAATGAGGAGTAGCCAGCTGTGAAAAGGGCCTGTTTAATTTTCATTATGGTCTTCCTATTAATTTACTGTGGGATACGGCGTTGATGTCATCAATGACCATCTGGAAAGAAGGCTTGCGACCTTCGAAATGTGCGCGCTCTGCAACGTAGTCGTGGTGCAGGGCGAGAATATCTTTCGGCAGCGGCACGGCACCGGCTTCAAGAATACGGATTGCGCCTGTGTTATCGCGAACAGGCAGGATCTTACCGGCGTTACAGGCGGCAGGAGCGAAAGGCACATCCAGCACGCCAGCTTCAAAGGCCAGCACCGTACCGCGCGCAATGTCACCATTGCCCAGTTCGAAGACTTTCTTCAATACCGCGCGGACTTCGCTCTTAATCAGGTCAACTTCCTGCTCCACGGCAGCGCACTGCGGGAATTTCTGATCGCTGACCATGTTGAGCATCTGGCGTGACGCTTTCAGACCCTGGGCGTTAGCTGCCGCGGTTGGGATACCGAATGCTTCGTGCGGACTTTTGGTAATGACTTTTGTGGCACCAGACATACCGGCAACCGCTGCGCCCCAGGCGATAACGGAGAAGGCTTTTGCTTCATCTTCCGGGAATCCGCCCATCCACTGGTGGAAAACGGTGCTCAGCTCGTAATCGTCGAAGCCATGGTTATGGAAGTATTCGTGGGACAGTTCACGCAGTGCCTGAATAGCAGCGATATCCTGTGTCAGGCTACCGACCTGGCCGTAACCGACGGTAATAGACTTCACGCCCTGCTCCAGCGCCAGCAGACCTTCGATAATCGCGACTGAGTGGGACATGAACGGCGGGATCAGCGTGCCGGTCAGCGGACCAAACGGCTCACGGTTGATGCGAATGCCGTTCTCTTCGTACAGACCCATCAGACGGTCGCAGTACTGCCAGTCACGGATAGATTTTTCCAGGGTGACGCGTTTGGCGTAAGGGATGTTGTAGGAGATACCGCCGCCTTCGTAGCTGGTAAAGCCACTGGCCATGGCGATTTCTGCCAGCAGACGCGCATCCGGTGTACCGTGGCGAACCTGGATCGGTTTATCCAGCGATTCAGTCATACGACGGCAGGCAGCAACCCCGTGATTGACGACCGGTAAACCATTCAACTTGGAAGTACCTGCTTCGATGGATTTTTGGATCCCGACAGCGGCTTCTTCATAGCGGTTCAGACGGGTATAGGCATCGATAGTACTTGGCAGGAGGTCGCACTCTTCCTGCAATGTTTTGAGCAGCGCAATATGCTCATCCATTAATGCCACACCTGCGCGCGGCTGGCTCAGAGTTTTACCTTCCTGATCGGCCTTCAACAGGGCGAGGGAGAAACGCTTTTTCTCTGGAATTGATTGCTGGTACTTCACGCCATCTTCGAAGTTCTCAACGTCTTTGCCGGTTTCCCAGGTTTGTAACACCTGATGCCTTTCGGTCATAAATTCGTCGTGGGTCAATTTTTTATTTCGAAGTTCCATTCGTAGCTGCCTTAAGTTTTATAGGGTTAAACACTGAATGCTGGTGCGAGCAGCGGCTTGCGGGTACAGCCTGGCGACGTTTGCCAGTAGAGGGAGCAGGCCATTTGAATCGCGGTAATACTCAAACTGATTCGGTAACAGAATTCTTTTACCCTGGTCGTCCAGCTCCCTGTATTTGAGCCAGTTATGGATATCGAACTGGCTGGCGCGAGAGAGCCATCCCCCTGAACCGACGATTTTGCGTACGGTGGTGAGATCGCGACCCATCTGTAAATCCACATTACCCACGCAGGTGCAAACCTGCTTTTTAGTGCCCGCGTGGCGCTCAGCGGCATAGCCCACGCATAAACCTGCCAGCAGGGTGTCGAAATATTTCTCTTCCTCGCTGAGTGGCAGGTAATCCGGTTGCCCAACCAGGTGGCGTAGATAGCGGTAAAACGCTTCCTCGCGCTGTGGCTGCTGGGCGAAGATGACTTTCACCATATCCTGCGTGCTTTCTCCCACCACAACGGCGGAAACGCGCATTCCAAGGTCGCCTTCAACGGTACGTTTGACGAACGGTTCAGGAACACCATGCAGGACGGTATCGGGGGAGAGGGTATTCGCGCTGGCCGAATAGACATCCGTGGTGGCTCCGCCCATATCAATCAGCATGAATTCCTTCCATGCGCTGTCGTAATCGCTAATGGCTTTGACTAACTCATATACCGTCCATGGCGTCGGCATAGGCTCTTCGCCTGTTTCGCCGACGATAACGTCCAGACCTTTGCCTTTGACGATGCGTGACAAGAACACATCGCAAATCGCCTGGCGCGCGGCAAACGGATTCGGGTGATCGAGGTCCGGCAGAATGTTGTCTACCGTGGTCAGATCCTTATGTCCCAGAATCGTTTGTATTTCGTCCTGAATGTCCCGGTTTCCGGCGTAGATAATGGCGCAATCAAGCTTTGAGCCTGCCAGCGCGTGCGCATTCGCCAGGCCGTAACTTTCTTCGCCACCGTCTGTCCCGCCGGTAAACAACAGAATGTCTGGCGGTGATGATTCCAGCTCCTGGATGTCATGACGGTTCAGCTTGTACGAATAATATTGCGCGATTTTCGCTCCTGCCGAATGGGCGGTAACTTTTGCCGACTCCAGCGTAATGGAAGGCACCAGCCCCATTGCTGCAACGGCGAGCCCACCTTTCGCTGAGGAGGAGTATTTCAACTGCACTTCACCACTTTTCAGTAACGGGCGAGCATCGGCAACATTCAGCACCTGATTCAGGCTGGCAAAAAAACCGTCTGCCAGATGATGTGTGGTGGTTGGGGTCAGGACATGGTTTACCAGGGTTAATTCCTCGCCTTCATGTGCGAAGAGGGCTGCCTTGGTCCATGTCGAGCCGATATCGACAGAAACTGTTTGCATCAGATGGCCTCTTCCAGGCAACGCTGTTCGAGGCCATTGTGTTGGTGAATATCATTAGTGATAAGCGCGCAAACATCTTCCAGATCGTGGCTGGGGGCGAAAACCCGGTTAAAGCCCATCTCTTTAAACTTCACTTCCACGTCGGCGAAGTCATGTTTACCGACGACCAGGTTGCCGCCGACGTACAGCAGAATGTCGCCAAGGCCGCGTTCGATGCAGCGCTCACGTAATCCGAGGCAGTCAATGTCGCCATGACCGTAGATAGAGGACACCACGATGGCATCGGCGCCTGTTTCAATCGCAGCATCAATATATTCATCCTGGCTCACCATCACCCCGAGGTTGATTACGTGAAAATCATGAGCAGTAAAAACGCGATCCAGAACTTTATTACCTACTGCATGGCAGTCAGCACCGATGACGCCAATAACAAGTGTAGATTTCTTCATGGGTAATCCTCTGTAGGGCTGATGGTCAATAAGTGAAATTATTTTCTAATATTTAGAACATGGATTGTGACAACCTCTTAATAGGGTTGGAGTTTCTGTGGAAGCGAAAAAGGAAGCAATTGATCTATTTTCAAAATATCCTGAGAAAAATGATTATTATATTTGTCATCTATAAAATCCTTTCATAATCAATGTGATAGATTATCTTTTCTTAGCTGGTTTTAATTTATTAGAGAATTGGGTAATAAATGACTTGCCATGTTTGTGATCGAAATCTTATTTTGTTATGCGCGCCGTTTATGACGTGTTTTAAATAATTTCAAAAATCCCAATTACTAATTAACTTGTGAACGACATAACGGTTTTTTATTTTTTAATCTTATATGTCACAATTCATTTTTGTTAAATTTAGGATAAAAATGATAAGGAAATGTTTGTGGCATATTTAATCTTTGCCACATAAGAGAAAAGGGGGTGTTAATGATAACTTTCAGTGATGACTTAAGCGAAACGTCAGCGTTCTCTCGCAGAACGACAAACGCAATGCATCGGTCATTGTGGAACGTTTTCGCTTCCAGTTGAGATAGTTACATCTCGGTGTTAATTATAAGTAAAATTTAAATGAATAATTTGTATGAAATAACAAATCCATGACTTGCTAAACAAAAAACTGTGAGCTACCCAGCATTAGTGATTCTTTATCTGTTATCAATTTTGTCAGCTGGGCTGGTTAAAAGATCGTGTACATTTAAATAAATATCCTATCATTTGTAGTAACGGCAATTACTCATTGAAAAACATGTTGTTAACATCGCGTTTACTAGTAGCGTGAGTGTTAAACACTATTAACATTAAATTTGAAAATTGATTTAAATCAATGTTTAAAACTTGGAAAACAGCATCAAAAGAGGGTAAATTGCTTCAGATCAAATTGGTCTGAAAGTGGTAAATTAGCTATAAATTGATCACTATCGAAAAATGCAAATTTGTCTCGATAAAAACCTGTTTATTGTAAGGATTTTACGGCGTAATATAATTGCGGGATCAATTTGAGTGTTTTATTAACATGTTTGTAACCTTTCATCATTGTCCTTTCTTCAAATGAGAGGAAAGGGTAGCGGCGGAAGGAAGCAGATAAATTTGTATTGGGGCATGCGTGTGACCCTTTCTAACGGGGTTCACTCTCGGAGTCTTCATGCGATGAGCAAGGAGTCATGATGTTAGATATAGTCGAACTGTCGCGCTTACAGTTTGCCTTGACCGCGATGTACCACTTCCTGTTTGTGCCACTGACGCTCGGTATGGCGTTCTTGTTGGCCATCATGGAAACGGTCTACGTCCTTTCCGGCAAACAGATTTATAAAGATATGACCAAGTTCTGGGGCAAGTTGTTTGGTATCAACTTCGCTCTGGGTGTGGCTACCGGTCTGACCATGGAGTTCCAGTTCGGGACTAACTGGTCTTACTACTCCCACTATGTAGGGGATATTTTCGGTGCGCCGCTGGCGATCGAAGGTTTGATGGCCTTCTTCCTCGAATCCACCTTTGTAGGTCTGTTCTTCTTCGGCTGGGACCGTTTGGGTAAAGTCCAGCATATGTGTGTCACCTGGCTGGTGGCTCTGGGTTCTAACCTGTCCGCGTTGTGGATTCTGGTTGCGAACGGCTGGATGCAGAACCCAATCGCAGCGGATTTCAACTTCGAAACCATGCGTATGGAGATGCTGAGCTTCTCTGAACTGGTGCTCAACCCGGTAGCACAGGTGAAATTTGTTCACACTGTGGCATCTGGTTATGTATGTGGCGCGATGTTCGTTCTGGGTATCAGCTCCTACTATATGCTGCGCGGTCGTGACTTCGCGTTTGCTAAACGTTCTTTTGCTATCGCTGCCAGCTTTGGTATGGCTGCTATTCTGTCTGTTATCGTTCTGGGTGATGAATCTGGTTACGAAATGGGCGACGTGCAGAAAACCAAACTCGCTGCGATTGAAGCAGAATGGGAAACTCAGCCTGCACCGGCTTCCTTCACGCTGTTCGGTATTCCGGACCAGGATGCGCAGGAAAACCATTTTGCGATTCAAATTCCTTATGCGCTGGGCATCATTGCCACCCGCTCTGTTGATACACCGGTCATTGGTCTGAAAGATCTGATGGTGCAACACGAAGAGCGTATCCGTAACGGGATGAAAGCGTATCAGTTGCTGGAAGAACTGCGTGCTGGTACTACCGACCAGGCCGTTCGTGACCAGTTCAACAGCATGAAGAAAGACCTGGGTTATGGTCTGCTGTTGAAACGCTATACGGACAAAGTTACCGACGCGACCGAAGCGCAAATTCAGCAGGCAACGAAAGATTCTATTCCTCGCGTTGCGCCGCTGTACTTCGCTTTCCGTATCATGGTGGCATGCGGCATTCTGATGCTGGCAATTATCGCGGTGTCCTTCTGGACTGTGCTTCGTAACCGTATTGGTGAGAAAAAATGGCTGCTGCGCACCGCGCTGTATGCGATTCCTCTGCCGTGGATTGCTATTGAATCCGGTTGGTTTGTTGCAGAGTACGGTCGTCAACCGTGGGCGATTGGTGAAGTGTTACCAACAGCCGTAGCGAACTCTTCGCTGACTGCTGGCGACCTCATCTTCTCGATGCTGTTGATTTGCGGCCTGTATACCCTGTTCCTGGTGGCTGAACTGTATCTGATGTTCAAGTTCGCACGCCTTGGGCCGAGTAGCCTGAAAACCGGTCGTTATCACTACGAGCAGTCCACTGTGACTTCTCAGCCGGCACGCTAAGACAGGAGTCGTCAAATGATCGATTATGAAGTATTGCGTTTTATCTGGTGGCTGCTGGTTGGCATTCTGCTGATTGGTTTTGCGGTCACTGATGGCTTCGACATGGGGGTGGGCATGCTCACCCGTTTCCTCGGTCGTAATGATACCGAGCGTCGAATTATGATTAACTCCATTGCCCCGCACTGGGACGGTAACCAGGTTTGGCTCATCACCGCGGGTGGCGCACTGTTCGCTGCCTGGCCGATGGTCTATGCCGCTGCGTTCTCCGGTTTCTATGTGGCGATGATTCTGGTTCTGGCGTCCTTGTTCTTCCGTCCGGTCGGTTTTGACTACCGCTCTAAGATTGAAGATATGCGCTGGCGCAACATGTGGGACTGGGGCATCTTCATTGGTAGCTTCGTGCCACCGCTGGTGATTGGCGTGGCGTTCGGCAACCTGCTGCAAGGGGTTCCGTTCCACGTAGATGACTACATGCGTTTGTACTACACCGGTAACTTCTTCCAGTTGCTGAATCCGTTTGGTCTGCTGGCAGGTGTCGTGAGCGTTGGGATGATCATCACCCAGGGGGCGACCTATCTGCAGATGCGTACGGTAGGTGAACTGCATCTGCGTGCTCGTGCAACTTCACAGGTTGCGGCGCTGGTGACTCTGGTCTGCTTCGCGCTGGCCGGTGTGTGGGTGATTTACGGTATTGACGGTTATGTTGTGACCTCTGCACTGGATCATCATGCCGCCTCTAACCCGCTGACCAAAGAAGTGGCTCGTGTGGCTGGCGCATGGATGGTGAACTTTAACAATGCACCTATCCTGTGGTTGGTTCCTGCTCTGGGCGTGGTTCTGCCGCTGTTGACCATCCTGACTTCTCGCATGGAGAAAGGGGCATGGGCGTTCGTCTTCTCCTCACTGACGTTAGCCTGCATCATCCTGACTGCCGGTATCGCAATGTTCCCGTTTGTAATGCCATCCAGCACCATGATGAACGCAAGTTTGACCATGTGGGATGCCACCTCCAGCCAGCGTACATTGAATCTGATGACCTGGGTCGCGGCGGTGTTTGTACCGATCATTCTGCTGTACACCAGCTGGTGTTACTGGAAGATGTTCGGTCGCATCACTAAAGAAGATATTGAAAGCAACACCCACTCTCTGTACTAAGTAAGGAGCTTAAAATGTGGTATTTCGCATGGATTTTGGGAACGCTTCTTGCCTGTGCATTTGGGATAATCACAGCGCTGGCGCTTGAGCACGTTGAATCAGGCAAAGCCGGGCAAGAAGATAGCTAATGACCAACATTATCGCGATGGTATACAACGCGATGGACAAGCGCCCCTTGCGGGCGCTTTCATTTGTGCTGGCAATCGTGTTGGCTGGCTGCATATTCTGGGATCCGTCTCGTTTCGCGGCCAAAACCAGCGAGCTTGAAATCTGGCATGGTTTCCTGCTGATGTGGGCGGTCTGTGCAGGCATTATTCACGGCGTTGGCTTCCGTCCTCGCGCCGTACATTGGCAGGGCATCTTCTGCCCGCTGATCGCGGATATTGTCCTCGTTGTTGGTCTGATTTTCTTCTTCTTTTGAATAAGAAACATCCTTAAATATTTATGGGCTTGCATAAGCCCATAATTTTTTACTCTCCGTTTACTTTCCCCCATTCCAAAGCACCATTCCCGCGCGTATAGTAGCGAAGTTTGAAAGCACTAACCTTTTGTTGCATTACCGGGATGTACAGTGAAGACAGCGCGATATACAACGACATTCTTGATGCATCGCGGCGGCAAGAACGCGAATCACCAGACGCTTACGAAGGTAAGTAACTGGTGCGAGTGGGCGAAGCCAACAAAGAGGCAGTAGGAATGAATAAGTATATGTTTCGATGGCCGGTTCGTGTCTATTATGAAGATACCGATGCCGGTGGGGTGGTTTACCACGCCAGTTACGTCGCTTTTTATGAAAGAGCACGCACAGAAATGCTTCGTCATCATCACTTCAGTCAGCAGGTCCTGTTGGCCGAACGTGTCGCCTTTGTGGTGCGCAAGATGACCCTCGAGTATTTTGCGCCTGCCCGGCTCGACGATATGCTCGAAGTTCAAACCGAAATTACGTCAATGCGTGGCACCTCATTGGTTTTCACGCAACGCATTGTCAACGCAGAGAACACCGTGCTGAATGAAGCCGAAGTTCTGATTGTTTGCGTTGATCCACTCAAAATGAAGCCTCGTGCGCTTCCCAAGTCTATTGTCGCGGAGTTTAAGCAGTGACTGACATGAATATCCTTGATTTGTTCCTGAAGGCAAGCCTTCTGGTTAAACTTATCATGTTGATTTTGATTGGTTTCTCAATCGCATCCTGGGCCATCATCATCCAACGGACCCGTATTCTTAATGCTGCTTCACGTGAAGCCGAAGCATTTGAAGACAAGTTCTGGTCCGGCATTGAATTGTCGCGCCTGTACCAGGAAAGCCAGGGGCGTCGTGATAATTTGGCGGGCTCGGAGCAAATTTTCTACAGCGGATTCAAAGAATTTGCGCGTTTGCATCGGGCAAATAGCCACGCGCCGGAAGCGGTCGTTGAGGGGGCTTCCCGTGCGATGCGTATCTCGATGAACCGTGAGCTGGAAACGCTGGAAACGCATATTCCATTCCTCGGAACCGTTGGCTCCATCAGCCCGTATATCGGTCTGTTCGGTACCGTTTGGGGGATCATGCACGCATTTATCGCGCTTGGCGCGGTAAAACAGGCGACGTTGCAAATGGTCGCACCGGGTATCGCAGAAGCGTTGATTGCAACGGCTATCGGTCTGTTTGCGGCAATCCCGGCGGTTATGGCCTACAACCGTCTGAACCAGCGCGTGAACAAACTGGAACTGAATTACGACAACTTTATGGAAGAGTTCACCGCGATTCTGCACCGCCAGGCGTTTACCGTTAGCGAGAGCAACAAGGGGTAAGCCATGGCCAGAACGCGTGGACGAGGTCGTCGCGAACTCAAGTCCGAAATCAATATTGTACCGCTGCTCGACGTACTGCTGGTGCTGTTGCTGATCTTTATGGCAACCGCACCGATCATTACGCAGAGTGTGGAAGTCGACCTGCCGGATGCGACCGAGTCGCAAGCCGTCAGCAGTAACGACGAACCCCCGGTCATTATTGAAGTTTCCGGTATTGGGCAATACAGCGTGGTGGTTGAGAAAGATCGTATGGATCAACTGCCGCCGGAGCAGGTTATCGCGGAGGCGAAAAGCCGCCTGCAGACCAATCCGAAAACGGTCTTTTTAATCGGTGGTGCGAAAGACGTGCCTTATGATGAAATAATTAAAGCGCTGAACTTGTTACACAGTGCAGGCGTAAAATCGGTTGGCTTGATGACGCAGCCAATCTGATGACTGCGTTTTGCTGGCTTGAAAGATAGCACGTAACAGGCGAACAGTTTTTTGGGAACCGAGAGTGTCAAAGGCAACCGAACAAAACGACAAGCTCAAAAGGGCGATAATTATTTCAGCAGTGCTGCATGTCATTTTATTTGCAGCGCTGATCTGGAGTTCGTTCGATGAGCACATTGATGCTTCAGCCGGCGGCGGTGGCGGTTCGTCCATCGACGCCGTTATGGTCGATCCTGGCGCCGTTGTGCAACAGTACGACAGGCAGCAGCAACAGCAGGCAAGTGCGAAACGCGCTGAAGAGCAGCGTGAAAAGCAGGCGCAGCAGCAAGCTGAAGAACTTCGCGAGAAGCAGGCAGCTGAGCAAGAGCGACTGAAGCAGCTGGAAAAAGAACGTTTAGCCGCGCAGGAAAAAGTGCGCGAACAGGCGGAACAGCAGAAGCAAGCTGAAGCCGCCGCAGCGAAAGCGCAAGAGCAACAGAAACAGGCTGAAGAGGCTGCGGCGAAGGCTGCTGCAGACGCGAAGGCTAAAGCTGATGCCCAGGCTAAGCAAGCGGCAGATGCCGCGAAGAAAGCCGCTGCAGACGCACAGAAAAAAGCTGAGGCTGAAGCCGCTAAAGCCGCCGCTGATGCGAAGAAAGCTGCAGAAGCACAAGCTGCTAAGGCAGCTGCGGACGCTGCGAAGAAAGCACAGGCTGAGGCCGCTAAGCAAGCTGCAGCCGAGAAAGCTGCTGCTGAGAAAGCAGAAAAAGCCGCTGCCGCGAAAGCTGCCGCTGCTGAAAAAGCGGCGGCTGATAAGAAAGCCGCTGCAGAAAAAGCAGCAGCAGACAAAAAAGCTGCTGCTGAGAAAGCCGCTGCCGATAAGAAAGCTGCGGCAGATAAAGCAGCTGCTGCTAAAAAGGCTGCGGCCGAAAAAGCCGCTGCAGCCTCTGGCGTTGACGACTTGTTGGGCGACCTGAGCTCCGGTAAGAATGCACCGAAATCGGGCGGTGGAGCGAAAGGAAACGGCCAACCGGCGAAAGATAGTGGTACAAGTGGTGCCAATGGCGGTGCATCTGGCGCTGATATCAGTGCTTACGCATCTCAAATTCGCAATGCGATCCAGAGCCGTCTGTATGGTGCAGATTTGTATGCAGGTAAATCTTGCGTATTACATATCAAGTTAGCACCCGATGGTCTGTTACTGGATGTGACCGAAGAGGGCGGGGATCCGGCATTGTGTCAGGCTGCGCTGACGGCTGCGAAAACCGCCAGAATTCCTAAACCGCCTAGCCAGGCAGTTTATGAAAAAGTAAAAGATGCCAAACTGGACTTCAAACTGTAATAACGACCCCTGAGAAATCAGGGGAAACGGTCTAAGGTTGAGACAGAGTTCTGGTAGTTTTGTGTATTTGAGTTTGTTAACATTCTGCTAAATTATCGTGGGCTTTCCGTCCAGATAAGGGAGATATGATGAAGCAGGCATTACGAGTAGCATTTGGTTTTCTGATGCTGTGGGCAGCGGTGCTGCACGCAGAAGTACGTATCGAGATCACCCAGGGGGTGGACTCGGCGCGCCCGATTGGTGTTGTCCCCTTCCAGTGGGCAGGACCGGGTGCTGCACCTGAAGATATCGGTGGTATCGTAGGTGCTGACCTGCGTAACAGCGGTAAATTTAACCCGTTAGACCGTTCTCGTCTGCCTCAGCAGCCCGGTACCGCGCAGGAAGTTCAACCTGCCGCTTGGTCTGCGCTGGGCATTGATGCCGTAGTCGTCGGCCAGGTTACGCCGAACCCGGATGGTTCTTACAGCGTTGCCTATCAGCTGGTTGACACCGGTGGCGCACCGGGTACCGTACTGGCACAGAACACCTATAAAGTGAACAAGCAGTGGCTGCGTTACGCGGGCCATACTGCAAGTGACGAAGTGTTTGAAAAACTGACCGGCATTAAAGGTGCATTCCGTACCCGTATCGCTTATGTTGTTCAGACCAACGGTGGTCAGTTCCCGTACGAATTACGTGTGTCCGACTACGATGGTTACAACCAGTTCGTGGTACACCGTTCTCCGCAGCCGCTGATGTCTCCGGCGTGGTCCCCGGACGGTTCAAAACTGGCGTACGTTACCTTTGAAAGCGGTCGTTCTGCACTGGTTATTCAGACACTGTCTAACGGCGCGGTTCGTCAGGTAGCCTCGTTCCCACGTCACAACGGTGCGCCTGCGTTTTCTCCGGATGGCAGCAAACTGGCGTTTGCCCTGTCTAAAACCGGTAGCCTGAACCTGTATGTCATGGACATTGGTTCCGGTCAGATCCGTCAGGTGACGGATGGTCGTAGCAACAACACGGAACCTACCTGGTTCCCGGACAGCCAAAACCTGGCCTTTACGTCTGACCAGGCCGGTCGTCCGCAGGTATATAAAGTTAACGTCAACGGCGGTGCTCCGCAGCGCATTACCTGGGAAGGTTCGCAAAACCAGGATGCGGATGTGAGCAGCGACGGTAAATTTATGGTAATGGTAAGCTCGGCCAACGGTCAGCAACACATTGCCAAACAAGATCTGGTAGCGGGTGGCGTACAAGTTCTGTCGTCAACGTTCCTGGACGAAACGCCAAGTCTGGCACCTAACGGCACTATGGTAATCTACAGCTCTTCTCAGGGGATGGGATCCGTGCTGAATTTGGTTTCTACAGATGGGCGTTTCAAAGCGCGTCTTCCGGCAACTGATGGACAGGTTAAATTCCCTGCCTGGTCGCCGTATCTGTGATAATAAATAATTGATTAATAAAGGAATCATTGAAATGCAACTGAACAAAGTGCTGAAAGGGCTGATGATTGCTCTGCCTGTTATGGCTATTGCAGCGTGTTCTTCTAACAAGAACGCCAGCAATGACGGCAGCGAAGGCATGCTGGGTGCCGGCACTGGTATGGATGCAAACGGCAGCGGCAACATGTCTTCTGAAGAGCAAGCGCGTCTTCAGATGCAACAGCTGCAGCAGAACAACATCGTTTACTTCGATCTGGACAAGTACGATATCCGTTCTGACTTCGCTGCAATGCTGGATGCTCACGCTAACTTCCTGCGTAGCAACCCGTCTTACAAAGTCACCGTAGAAGGTCATGCGGACGAACGTGGTACTCCTGAGTACAACATCTCCCTGGGTGAGCGTCGTGCGAACGCCGTTAAGATGTACCTGCAGGGTAAAGGCGTTTCTGCTGACCAGATCTCCATCGTTTCTTACGGTAAAGAAAAACCTGCAGTACTGGGTCATGACGAAGCGGCTTACGCCAAAAACCGTCGCGCCGTACTGGTTTACTAAGAGAATTGCATGAGCAGTAACTTCAGACATCATCTGTTGAGTCTGTCGTTACTGGTTGGCATAGCGGCCCCCTGGGCCGCTTTTGCACAGGCGCCAATCAGTAGTGTCGGCTCTGGCTCGGTCGAAGACCGTGTCACTCAACTCGAGCGTATTTCTAACGCTCACAGTCAGCTTTTAACCCAACTCCAGCAACAACTCTCCGATAATCAGTCCGATATTGATTCCCTGCGCGGTCAAATTCAGGAAAATCAGTATCAACTGAATCAGGTTGTTGAACGCCAGAAGCAGATATTGCTGCAGATGAATAATCTTGGTAGCGGTAGTGCACCTGCGGCGCAATCTGCGGGCGGCGATCAGAGTGGGGCAGCAGCAACCCCTACACCTGATGCGGGTGCAGCGGCAGCGTCAGGTGCTCCGGTACAAACTGGCGATGCGAATACCGATTACAATGCGGCCATTGCTCTGGTGCAGGATAAATCCCGCCAGGATGACGCGATTGAAGCATTTCAGAACTTCATTAAAAAGTACCCAGACTCAACTTACCTGCCAAATGCGAATTACTGGCTGGGTCAGTTGAATTACAACAAGGGGAAAAAAGATGATGCAGCGTTCTATTTTGCTTCAGTAGTCAAAAACTTCCCGAAATCACCAAAGGCTGCAGACGCGATGTATAAAGTCGGCGTCATCATGCAGGACAAAGGTGATAAAGAGAAAGCGAAAGCCGTTTTTCAGCAGGTTATCACTAAATACCCTGGCACTGATGGCGCGAAACAAGCGCAAAAACGCCTTGGCGCGATGTAATGAACACCATGCGACCAGAAATCGTGTTAATTCTGGTCGCGTCGTGTGATTCCTAAGCAGTTGAGTTATTTACATCGAAATTTTTGTTGCGCTAAAATCTGAAATCAGTAATATATGCCGCCGTTGCCAAGGGATATCAAACAGCCCGAAAGCGGCAAAAAAAGTGGGTCGTTAGCTCAGTTGGTAGAGCAGTTGACTTTTAATCAATTGGTCGCAGGTTCGAATCCTGCACGACCCACCACTAACTTAGTTAGTAAGTAGTATCCAGCGCAGTATCGGGTGATTAGCTCAGCTGGGAGAGCACCTCCCTTACAAGGAGGGGGTCGGCGGTTCGATCCCGTCATCACCCACCACTCGGGGCGTTAGCTCAGTTGGTAGAGCAGTTGACTTTTAATCAATTGGTCGCAGGTTCGAATCCTGCACGCCCCACCAATTTATTGGTGGCACCGAGTAAAAATTTTCAGGTTATACCCGAGCGGGTCGTTAGCTCAGTTGGTAGAGCAGTTGACTTTTAATCAATTGGTCGCAGGTTCGAATCCTGCACGCCCCACCAATTTATTGGTGGCACCGAGTAAAAATTTTCAGGTTATACCCGAGCGGGTCGTTAGCTCAGTTGGTAGAGCAGTTGACTTTTAATCAATTGGTCGCAGGTTCGAATCCTGCACGACCCACCATCCTGAAAGTATAAAGAAGTAAACCCCATAAGGGGGCGTTAGCTCAGTTGGTAGAGCAGTTGACTTTTAATCAATTGGTCGCAGGTTCGAATCCTGCACGCCCCACCAGTGTAAAAAGGCGCCCTAAAGGCGCCTTTTTGCTATCTGCGATTTATAAGATTCGAATCTGCTTGCCTGATGCGCTTCGCTTATCAGTCCTACAGACGACACTATTCACGTAGGCCGGATAAGACGCCAGTCGCCTTCCGGCATTCATCACACGCAATTATTGTGACTTTCTTACGCCAATCCGCTATCTTGTTTAGCATATAAAACAAATCTAACCGAATACGGCGTGCGTCACGCTTTTAATCGGTTATTTCGTTAAGCCAGTAAAACGAGAAAGCAAGATGAGCGTGATGTTTGATCCAGAAGCAGCAATTTATCCGTTTCCGCCAAAGCCAGCCCCGCTGAGTGTGGATGAAAAGCAATTTTATCGTGAAAAAATCAAGCGCCTGCTGAAAGAGCGTGATGCCGTTATGGTCGCGCACTATTACACCGATCCCGAAATTCAGCAGTTGGCCGAAGAGACCGGTGGTTGTATTTCTGATTCTCTGGAGATGGCGCGTTTCGGCTCAAAACATTCTGCCTCTACGCTGTTGGTTGCAGGCGTGAGGTTTATGGGGGAAACCGCCAAAATCCTCAGCCCGGAAAAGACCATCCTGATGCCGACCCTACAGGCGGAATGCTCATTAGATCTGGGCTGTCCGATTGATGCGTTCAGCGCGTTTTGCGATGCGCACCCGGATCGTACCGTGGTGGTTTACGCCAATACCTCAGCCGCCGTTAAAGCACGTGCGGACTGGGTCGTCACATCCAGTATCGCGGTAGAACTTATTGAGCATCTTGATAGTTTAGGTGAAAAAATCATCTGGGCTCCGGACAGACATCTGGGCAACTACGTCCAAAAACAGACCGGTGCAGACGTTCTTTGTTGGCAGGGGGCCTGTATCGTCCACGACGAATTTAAGACTCAGGCTTTAACACGCATGAAAGGGCTTTACCCTGATGCCGCGGTGTTGGTGCACCCGGAGTCCCCTCAGTCTATCGTTGATATGGCCGATGCGGTTGGCTCAACCAGCCAGTTAATCAACGCCGCTAAATCGTTACCGCATCAACGGCTGATTGTGGCGACTGACCGGGGCATATTTTACAAAATGCAGCAGGCCGTTCCGGATAAAGAATTGCTTGAAGCGCCGACGGCTGGTGAGGGGGCAACCTGCCGCAGCTGTGCGCATTGTCCGTGGATGGCGATGAACGGCCTCAAGGCGATTGCTGAGGGCCTGGAACAAGGCGGAGCGGCTCATGAGATACATGTTGATGCTGCGCTGCGAGAAGGGGCGTTGTTGCCGTTAAACCGCATGTTGGAATTTGCGGCTACACTTCGAGCTTAATTAATTTTTTGGCTCTGGGGGAAAAGATGGACTTTTTTAGCACGCAGAACATTCTGGTACATATTCCGATTGGCGCTGGCGGTTACGATCTGTCGTGGATCGAAGCTGTGGGGACGATCGCTGGGTTGCTGTGTATTGGCCTGGCTAGCCTTGAGAAAATCAGCAATTACTTCTTCGGCCTGATAAACGTCACGCTGTTTGCGATTATCTTCTTTCAGATCCAGCTCTATGCAAGCCTGTTGCTGCAAGTTTTCTTCTTTGCCGCCAACATCTACGGCTGGTATGCCTGGTCCAGGCAAACCAACCAGCATGAAGCGGAACTGAAAATTCGCTGGCTGCCGTTACCAAAAGCGATCGGCTGGCTGGCGGCTTGCGTGGTGGCGATCGGCCTGATGTCGGTCTATATCGATCCGGTCTTTGCGTTCCTGACCCGCATTGCGGTGAACATTATGCAGGCATTAGGATTGCAGGTTGTTGTGCCTGAGTTGCAACCCGATGCATTCCCGTTCTGGGACTCCTGCATGATGGTGTTGTCGATTGCGGCGATGATACTGATGACGCGTAAGTACGTTGAAAACTGGCTGCTGTGGGTGATCATTAACGTAATAAGCGTAGTGATTTTCGCCCTGCAAGGCGTATATGCCATGTCGCTGGAATATGTGATCCTGACTGTTATCGCACTGAACGGTAGCAGGATGTGGATTAACAGCGCGCGCGAGCGGGGTTCCCACGCGCTGTCCCATTAATGGTGATGGTGTGAATGGCCGGATACCCCCTGATACAGGTGGCAGTCCGGCCCATTACACGGCTGATACTCCATCTGGATTGTGGCGTGTTCAATCTGGTAGTGATGGATAAGGAAATGCTGAATACGCTCCAGCAGCGCGTCGTGATCGTGCGGCGGGACCACCTGCACATGCAGCGTCATTACCGGTTTTTCACCCACCATCCAGACATGGACATGGTGCACATTGCGGACTTCGGGGATATCCCGGCTGAGATGGCGCTGTAGTGCGGCGATATCCAGCGTCAGCGGGGCGCCTTCCAGTAATTCATTAACGCTATCCTTTAACAGTCGCCAGGCGCTACGCAGTACCAGCACGGAAACCAGAATCGAGAGAATCGGGTCCGCAGGCGTCCAGCCCGTCCAGATAATAATCAGCGCAGCGATGATCGCCCCGACCGAGCCGAGTAAATCGCCCATCACATGTAGTGCCGCGGCGCGGACGTTCAGGTTTTTCTCCTCACTGCCGCGGTGTAGAACCCAAAAAGCCAGCACGTTAGCCAGTAAACCCGCGACAGCTATAACCATCATCATGCCGCCAGCCACGGGGCGGGGCGTATGGAAGCGCTCAATGGCTTCCCAGACGATTAAAATGGTGATCACGACCAATGCGATGGCGTTAACAAACGCGGCCAGTGTCGTGAGCCTCAGCCAGCCGAAGGTGTGTCGTATTGTGGGCGGGCGATGGGAAAACCGGACGGCCAGCAGCGCAAAAAGGAGCGCTGCGGCATCAGTGAGCATATGCCCGGCATCGGCCAACAAGGCCAGTGAACCTGAAAGTATTCCACCCACCACTTCAACCAACATAATTCCGGCTGTAATGCAGAATGCAAACATCAAGCGGCGGGCATTATTGTCCTTGGGTTGCTCAGAAGAAGTATGAGTATGCGAGTGCGCCATTATGCCATCCCTTTGTTATTCTCATCTTTACTGTATGCCATCATACCGTTTTTGGGATGATAAAATTAAAAAGGAGAGCTATTGCTCTCCCATTATTAGCTTTATTTTCAGCGTTACTGCGTAGTGCCATCAGTTTTTGTCTCAGCATCATTGTTAATGCCGTTTCCGGTCTCAACCTTCTTATTCACATCAGGGCAGCGACCGTCCTTACACATGGTGTTTTTGTGCATCTCGTCTTTGGTCATCCCTTCATGGTTCATTGATGAACCGTTCGGGTGCAGCATTGTGCCACCCGAATTCACGTTACTGTTGTCGACATTATTTGGTGCCACGTTTTCGCGTGCGTCTGGGGCGACCTGACCGGCATCCGCCGAGGAATTTGCCTGGCCGTTATTGGACTGCGTATTGGTTTCAGCTGCCAGCGCCGCGCCGCTGGCGAGGCTGAGTGTAGCGGTAAGAAAGAGTGAAGCCAGCTTTGTCATATGCATAATATGCTCCTGTTATGGTCGATATGTCGGATAACGTCTTCCAACAGTGCATGTGCCAGTTACATCATCAATATGTGGTTAATAGTTTTGCCAGAGAAATTAAACCCAGCATAGAATCTTGAAATTTATGAAAATTAAAGCTGTTACAGTTATAAATTGTAGGTTGGATCTCGTTTTTCGCTACTTTATTGCGTTTTTTTGGCCAATTCCAGGATTAATCCGTCCAAAGTGTAAAACCCCGTTTACACTTTATGACTGAAGATATAGATTGGAGGGATTGCATTCATTTATATAAGTATGGCAACGCTGGAATAATCATGAATTATCAGAACGACGATTTACGCATTAAAGAGATCAACGAGTTATTACCGCCAGTCGCATTGTTGGAAAAATTCCCCGCTACTGAAAATGCCGCAAACACGGTGGCTCATGCTCGTAAGGCGATTCATAAAATCCTGAAAGGGAGTGACGATCGCCTGCTGGTAGTGATTGGGCCTTGCTCTATTCATGATCCGGCAGCCGCCAAAGAGTATGCCGCTCGCCTGCTGGCACTGCGTGAAGAGTTAAAAGGCGAGCTTGAAATCGTTATGCGCGTCTATTTTGAAAAACCGCGAACTACCGTCGGCTGGAAAGGGCTTATCAACGATCCGCACATGGACAACAGCTTCCAGATCAACGATGGGCTGCGCATTGCGCGTAAACTGCTGCTGGATATCAATGACAGCGGATTGCCTGCTGCGGGTGAATTCCTCGATATGATTACGCCGCAATACCTCGCCGACCTGATGAGCTGGGGCGCGATTGGGGCACGTACCACAGAATCTCAGGTGCACCGCGAATTGGCGTCTGGTCTGTCCTGCCCGGTTGGCTTTAAAAACGGTACTGATGGCACGATAAAAGTAGCGATTGATGCGATTAACGCCGCAGGAGCGCCGCACTGCTTCCTGTCTGTGACCAAATGGGGTCATTCGGCGATCGTAAATACCAGTGGTAATGGCGATTGCCATATTATTTTGCGCGGCGGCAAAGAGCCGAACTACAGCGCTCAGCACGTTGCCGATGTGAAAGAAGGTCTGATCAAAGCAGGGCTTTCAGCGCAGGTGATGATCGACTTTAGCCATGCCAACTCCAGCAAGCAGTTCAAAAAGCAGATGGATGTCGCGAAAGATGTTTGCGGACAAGTTGCTGGGGGCGAAAAAGCAATTATTGGTGTGATGATCGAAAGCCATCTGGTAGAAGGTAATCAGAACCCGGATAGCGGTGAGCCGCTGACCTACGGTAAGAGCATCACCGACGCCTGCATTGGCTGGGAAGATACCGATGCAGTATTGCGCCAGCTGGCGGATGCTGTAAAAGCGCGCCGCGGTTAAAAAATTCATCCGGGCTACGCTCGGTAGGCCGGATAAGGCAACGCCGTCATCCGGCAATAAAAAAGCGTGGAGCATTCCACGCTTTTCTCGTTTGATCCGGGATGAAAATTACTTCGCTTTACCCTGGTTCGCAACGGCTGCCGCTTTTGCTGCGATCTCGTCAGCATTACCCAGATAGTAGTGTTTGATTGGTTTGAAGTTTTCGTCGAACTCATATACCAGCGGTACGCCGGTCGGGATGTTCAGTTCAAGGATCTCATCTTCGCCCATGTTATCCAGATATTTAACCAGCGCACGCAGAGAGTTACCGTGAGCGGCGATAATTACGCGCTCACCGCTTTTCATGCGCGGCAGAATGGTTTCGTTCCAGTAGGGGATAACGCGATCGATGGTCAGCGCCAGGCTTTCGGTAACCGGTAACTCTTTGTCGGTCAACTTCGCATAACGCGGATCGTGACCCGGATAACGCTCGTCATCTTTGGTCAGTTCCGGTGGCGTTACCGCAAAGCCGCGACGCCATTGCTTAACCTGCTCGTCACCGTATTTTTCAGCGGTTTCAGCTTTGTTCAGACCCTGCAGCGCGCCGTAATGACGTTCGTTCAGTTTCCAGGATTTTTCAACCGGCAGCCAGGCCTGATCCAGTTCGTCCAGTACGTTCCACAGGGTGTGGATGGCACGTTTCAGCACAGAAGTATAAGCAAAATCGAAGCTGTAGCCTTCTTCTTTCAGCAGTTTACCTGCCGCTTTTGCTTCGCCCACGCCTTTCTCTGACAGATCAACGTCATACCAACCGGTAAAACGGTTTTCGTTGTTCCACTGACTTTCACCGTGACGTACCAGAACCAGCTTAGTTACAGCCATACACTCACTCCTATAAATCATATTGAATGATAATAATTCTCATTATATTGCCGTAAAGCGTCAGCGGCAATGCTTACGCATAACCATAGCGAAAATAGCGCCACAGTGTAAGGTTCTTGTGAATTCAAGGTTGCGATTTTGTCTTTGAGTGGTGGGGATTTGAGCGGTTCTACTGTGATAAACAAATAACAGGCCCGCTACGTTACGTCATCGGGCCTGTGAGGGGAAAGGATCAGACTGGAATAAACTGATATTCCGTCACGCTGGCATACTCTTCACCCGGGCGTAAGAAGCAGTCCGGCTGCCGCCACTCTGGATGGTTTGGGCTGTCCGGGAGAAACTCACTTTCCAGCGCCAGACCTTGCCAGTCTTCGTAGGCGTCTGGTCCGCGAGATGGTGTACCGCCGAGGAAGTTGCCGGAGTAAAACTGCAATGCTGGGGCGGAGGTGTATACCACCATCTGCAGTTTTTCATCCTGGGACCACAGTCGAGCGACCGGCGTACGCGCATTGCCCTGTGCCTGAAGCAGGAAGGCGTGATCGTAACCTTTCACCTTGCGCTGATCGTCATCGGCAAGAAATTCACTGCTGATGATTTTAGGCGTGCGGAAATCGAAAGTGCTACCAGCGACGGATTTCAGCCCGTCATGCGGGATGCCCATTTCGTCCACCGGCAAGTACTCATCCGCCATAATTTGCAGCTTATGCTGGCGCACATCCGTTTTGTCACCGTCGAAGTTAAAATAAACGTGATTCGTCAGATTCACCGGACAGGGCTTATCGACCGTGGCGCGGTAGGTTATCGAAATACGATTATCGTCAGTCAGGCGATACTGCGCGGTGGCGCAAAGATTACCAGGGAAACCCTGGTCGCCATCGTCAGATGTTAAGGCGAACAGCACCTGACGGTCATTCTGATTCACTATCTGCCAGCGACGTTTGTCGAAACCGTTCGGTCCGCCGTGCAGTTGGTTATCACCCTGGCTTGGCAGCAATTCAATGGTTTCGCCGGCAAAGGTATAGTGGCTGTTGGCGATACGGTTAGCGTAGCGACCAATTGAAGCGCCCAGAAACGCAGCCTGCTCCGGGTATTGTTCCGGACTGGCGCACCCGAGTAATGCTTCGCGCACGCTACCATCGCTAAGCGGAATACGCGCAGAGAGCAGCGTCGCGCCCCAGTCCATGAGCGTGACCACCATCCCTGCGTCATTGCGCAGGGTGAGCAGGCGAAACGGCTGACCGTCCGGAGCCTGCACAGGGGTTTCGCTTAACATTGTCCTGCTCCTTGTGAAGGTTTGCAGACGTAGAATGTTTCTTTGATACCGGTTTTTGCTTCGTATTGTTCCGCGACGGCCTGCTGTACGGCAGGTACCAAATCTTGCGGGATCAGCGCCACGATGCAGCCGCCGAAGCCGCCGCCGGTCATACGGACACCGCCTTTATCGCCGATGGTCGCTTTGACAATCTCGACCAGCGTATCAATTTGCGGCACGGTAATTTCAAAGTCATCGCGCATTGAGGCGTGAGATTCCGCCATCAGCTGGCCCATGCGCAGCAGGTCGCCTTTTTCCAGCGCCTGTGCGGCTTCAACGGTATGCGCATTTTCCGTGATCACGTGGCGAACGCGTTTGGCGACAATCGGATCCAGTTCGTGGGCGACGGCGTTGAAGGCTTCAAGGCTGACATCACGCAGCGCTGGCTGCTGGAAGAAACGCGCGCCGGTTTCACACTGTTCGCGACGGGTATTGTATTCGCTACCGACCAATGTGCGTTTAAAGTTACTGTTGATGATCACCACCGCGACGCCCTCAGGCATGGAAACGGCTTTGGTGCCCAGCGTTCGGCAGTCGATCAGTAGCGCATGATCTTTCTTACCAAGCGCCGAGATCAGTTGATCCATAATGCCGCAGTTACAGCCGACAAACTGGTTTTCAGCTTCCTGGCCATTCAGGGCAATCTGCGCGCCGTCGAGCGGCAGATGATAGAGCTGCTGGAATACCGTACCCACAGCGACTTCCAGTGAGGCAGAAGAGCTTAAGCCCGCACCCTGCGGGACGTTACCGCTGATAACCAGATCCGCGCCGCCAAAGGCGTTATTGCGCTTTTGCAGATGTTTCACTACGCCACGCACGTAGTTTGACCACTGCTGGCTGTCATGAGCGATAATTGGCGCATCAAGCGAGAACTCATCAACCTGATTGTCGTAATCAGCGGCGATCACACGGACTTTTCGATCGTCGCGTGCCGCACAGCTGATAACGGTTTGATAGTCGATAGCGCAGGGCAGAACGAAGCCGTCGTTATAATCGGTATGTTCACCGATCAGGTTCACACGACCCGGTGCCTGAATAGTATGGGTGGCAGGGTAGCCAAATGTTTCAGCAAACAGAGATTGTGTTTTTTCTTTCAGACTCATTATTTAAACTCCGGATTCGCGAAAATGGATGTCGCTGACCGCACGCAGTCGTTCAGCCGCTTGTTCTGCCGTCAGGTCGCGCTGGGTTTCTGCCAGCATTTCATATCCGACCATAAATTTACGCACGGTCGCGGAACGCAGCAGCGGCGGGTAAAAGTGTGCGTGCAACTGCCAGTGTTGGTTTTCTTCACCGTTAAACGGTGCGCCGTGCCAGCCCATAGAATAGGGGAATGAGCACTGGAACAGGTTGTCATAACGACTGGTCAGTTTTTTCAACGCCAGCGCCAGGTCAGCACGCTGTTCGTCGGTCAAATCGGTAATTCGCAACACGTGCGCTTTCGGCAGCAGCAGCGTTTCGAACGGCCACGCGGCCCAGTAAGGGACAACTGCCAGCCAGTGCTCGGTTTCAACGACCGTACGGCTGCCGTCCGCCAGCTCACGCTGGACGTAATCAACGAGCATCGGTGCGCCTTGTTCGGCGAAGTACGCTTTCTGCAGGCGATCTTCACGTTCGGCTTCGTTAGGCAAAAAGCTGTTGGCCCAAATTTGTCCGTGTGGGTGCGGGTTTGAGCACCCCATCGCTGCGCCTTTATTCTCAAATACCTGCACCCAGGGATAGGTTTTGCCTAAGTCTTCAGTCTGTTCCTGCCACGTTTTCACAATTTCTGTTAGTGCAGGGACGCTGAGTTCCGGCAGCGTTTTGCTGTGATCGGGCGAGAAGCAAATTACACGGCTGGTACCGCGCGCGCTCTGGCATCGCATTAACGGATCGTGACTGTCCGGCGCGTCCGGGGTATCGGACATCAGCGCCGCAAAGTCATTGGTAAAGACATAGGTCCCGGTGTAATCCGGGTTTTTGTCGCCGGTAACGCGCGTATTGCCAGCGCACAGGAAGCAGTCCGGGTCATGTGCAGGCAGTACCTGCTTAGACGGAGTTTCCTGCGCCCCTTGCCACGGGCGTTTGGCGCGATGTGGTGATACGAGGATCCACTGCCCGGTGAGCGGGTTAAAACGGCGATGTGGATGATCGACAGGATTGAATTGCGTCATGATTGGTCCTTAATCCGAATATCCCTGCGGGTGGCGTGACTGCCAGTGCCAGGTATCTTGTGCCATTTCATCCAGTGTGCGGGTCACGCGCCAGTTGAGCTCTCGATCGGCTTTGCTGGCGTCAGCCCAGTAGGCCGGAAGATCGCCATCACGGCGCGGGGCGAAATGGTAATTCACCGGTTTACCGCAAGCTTTGCTGAAGGCGTTGACCACGTCCAGCACGCTGCTACCGATGCCTGCACCGAGGTTGTAAATATGTACGCCCTGTTTGCCCGCCAGTTTTTCCATGGCAGCAACATGGCCGTCGGCGAGATCCATCACGTGGATGTAGTCGCGTACGCCGGTGCCATCTTCAGTAGGGTAGTCATTGCCAAATATGGCAAGAGATTCGCGACGGCCAACGGCAACCTGCGCGATGTAAGGCATCAGGTTGTTTGGAATACCTTGCGGATCTTCCCCCATATCTCCCGATGGATGAGCGCCAACTGGGTTAAAATAGCGCAGCAGGGCAATGCTCCAGTCGGGCTGCGCTTTTTGCAGATCGGTCAGGATCTGTTCCACCATCAGCTTGCTTTTGCCGTACGGACTTTGCGGCGTGCCGGTGGGGAAGCTTTCAACGTAAGGAATTTGCGGCTGATCGCCATAGACGGTCGCGGAGGAGCTGAAAATGAAGTTTTTCACGTTGGCAGCGCGCATTGCATTCACCAGACGCAGAGTGCCGTTGACGTTGTTGTCATAGTACTCCAGCGGCTTGGCAACGGATTCTCCAACGGCTTTTAAACCGGCAAAATGGATGACCGTATCAATGGCATGATCGTGCAGAATTTCGGTTATCAGCGCTTCGTTACGGATGTCTCCTTCCACGAAGGTCGGATGCTTGCCGCCTAAACGCTCAATGACGGGCAGTACGCTGCGCTTGCTGTTGCAGAGATTGTCCAGGATCACCACTTCGTGACCATTTTTCAGTAACTGCACGCAAGTGTGGCTTCCAATGTAACCGCTACCACCTGTAACCAATACTCTCATAATTCGCTCCGTTAAGCCTATGGTATGCAATAACCATAGCATAACAAAGATGCGAAAAGTGTGACACGGAATAAATTAGTGGAATCGTTTACACTCCGGTGTTTTCACTCGATACTGCCAGTTACTTTATTATAAATCATTATGTTAGGTTGTTATTTCAGCACTTGTCTGAAAAAAAAGCAGAAAAAAGGGCGTGATAAACGCCCTGGCATGAAAATTAACGCAGAGAGGTTTGTCGATAGGCGTAGATATCACCCTCGGGTACAAACTCTAGCCGATGGGTAATGCAGGCAGGGGCATCTTCGGCGTGATGAGAGACAAACAAAAGCTGAGTTTCACCTTCACCGATCAGGACATCCACAAACCGACGGATCAGTTGACGGTTGAGCGGATCTAATCCTTGCAACGGTTCATCGAGGATCAGCAACGTAGGATGTTTCACCAGTGCACGAACAATCAATGCCAGCCGCTGCTGCCCCCAGGAAAGACTATGAAATGGCGCATCCGCGGTACGTTTATCGATGCCCAGAATATCCAGCCACTGTTGTACCAGCTTGTGCTGCCTGTCGGAGACGGCCTGATAAATGCCGATTGAATCGAAATAACCGGAGAGAATAACGTTGCGAACTGTCGTACTTACCCGGTAATCCAGATGCAGGCTGCTGCTGACATAGCCAATATGTTTTTTGATATCCCAGATAGTTTCACCGCTGCCCCGGCGGCGGCCAAACAGGGTCAGGTCGTTGCTATATCCCTGGGGATGATCGCCAGTGATTAAACTGAGCAGGGTTGATTTCCCCGCACCGTTGGGGCCGATGATTTGCCAGTGTTCCCCCGGATTTACCCGCCAGCTCAGATGATGCAGGATAGGGCGATCGTTATACGAGACGGTGCCGTCGTTAAGCACAATGCGCGGCTCGTTATCTGACAACGTGTGGCGCACCGAAGGCTCATCCGGTTCAGGTAACTGGATGCCTTCCAGCCGTTCGCTATGGGCAAGCTGAGCGATTAATGCCTGTTGCAGAAGGTCGGGTTTTGCACCGGTTTCCGTCAGCGTGCAGTCGGCAAGTACGCCGGCAAACTGCACGAACTCAGGAATTTCATCAAAGCGATTAAGCACCAGTACCAACGTTAAACCGGCCCGGTGCAACTCAGCGAGCAACTCTGCTAACTGGCGACGGGACGCCACGTCCAGCCCGTCAAAGGGTTCATCAAGGATCAGCAAATCCGGTGTGGACATTAATGCCTGGCAGAGCAGGGTTTTGCGCGTTTCACCGGTGGAAAGGTATTTGAAACGCCTGTTAAGTAGGGATGAAATGCCAAACTGCTGCGCCAGCGCAGCGCAGCGGGCGGGGTCGTGGACCTCATCCTGAATGATTTCTGCGGTCGTGCGCCCGGTGTCGTCTTCACCGGGACTAAGAAGATCGGTGTTGTTTCGCTGCCACTCGTCGCTGACCAGCTTTTGTAGCTGCTCAAAAGAGAGTCGGGTAATACGCGTAAACTGACAGTGACGTTCGCCTTTCAGGAGCGGTAACTCGCCCGCCAGCGCGCGGGCCAGCGCAGATTTCCCGCTGCCGTTAGAGCCAACAAACGCCCAGCTATCGCCCGCGTTTAACGTCAACGCATCTAACTGGAGCGTTTTTGTGTCGCTAAGACGAAACGTGCCTTGCGAAATTTGCAACGATGACATTTTGTATCCCATTATTTGCAGCGATGAATAACAGGGATACGTGTTCTTCAGGCTGATGTCAATTAACTCAGCACAGTGTGGCGATAATCACCCTGTCCGCATTAAAATATGCTGTGACGTTAGCGCCTTCCGTTAATGTGTGGGTCTGCTCTATCGGCAAAGTCGCGCACAGCGTCTGGCCGTCTGGCAAGGTCATCAACACTTCGCACTGCTCCGCTCCGCGTTCGATATGGCTAATCGTGCCCTGCAACTGGTTATCGGCGGCCTGAGCGATGGCGTCGTCCTGAGTGATTCCTACCCAAGGCGCTTTCAACAGAATCAGTACTTCTTTGCCTTCCTCAAGCCCGAGACGCTCGCCGCTTTGTGCAGTGATTGCCACTTTCAGGCGCGTTTCGCCATCCGCCAGTAGCACGTCGACATGCTGTTGAACCTGATCGTGGTCGCGGGCGGTAATGGTGCCAAACCACTGGTTACGGGCGCTGGTTTGCAGCGAAAAGCGAGAGATCGCCGCCAGCAGGCTATTGAGCGGCAGTGCGTCGTCATCGCTCAAAACATCGAAGGCTTTCTGTTGGATTTGCGCTAATAAATCATACAGCTGGATTAAGCGTTGGCCGTAGCGCGTTAACACCGCGCCGCCGCCGCCTTTGCCGCCAGTGGCGCGCTCAACCAGCGTTTGCTCACTGAGCTGGTTCATTTCGTTAATCGCATCCCAGGCGCTTTTATAGCTGATACCTGCATCCTTCGCGCCCTGACTGATGGAGCCGGAAAGCGCAATGTGCTTAAGCAGAGAAATGCGACGGGGATCGGCAAACAGTTTTTGCTGAAGTTTCAGCGTAAGAAGGATTTCGGCCTGCATCACAAGCTCCTGGCAAAAGGGGTATTGTGACGGAAAACCGCGCGCGCGCAAAGCCAACCGCACAAAAGGGGAGTGCTTTTCTGTGTTATGTGGTTAGAATACAACTAAGGACTATATCTGGAGTTGACCATGTTAGAGTTATTGAAAAGTCTGGTATTCGCCGTAATTATGGTTCCTGTGGTGATGGCTGTCATCCTGGGGCTGATTTACGGACTGGGTGAAGTGTTCAACATCTTCTCCTCTATCGGTCAGAAAGACCAGTCCAGACAGAATCATTGATTCCCCAAACGCCCGCTCAGTCGGGCGTTTATATTTTTTGCCTGCCAACTCGTTTTCTCAAGATCTTGCTTTCCCTGCCGATATTTTCTTTGTGTAACCTCTAATTGGTATCAATAACCACTGGGAAAATCCTGGTTTACTCGTTATATTTGCGCCTACATAACGAAACGCAAAGGAGTTACAGATGGCACGTACATGGTTACGCTTGTTTGCAGGGGCAACACTTTCTCTTACCGTTGCCGGACATGCGCTGGCGGATGAAGGAAAGATTACCGTTTTTGCAGCGGCTTCGCTGACCAACGCGATGCAGGACATTGCAACGCAATATAAAAAAGAGAAGAACGTTGATGTTGTCTCCTCTTTTGCTTCTTCTTCCACGCTGGCGCGTCAGATTGAAGCAGGCGCACCGGCCGATCTGTTTATTTCTGCCGATCAGAAATGGATGGACTACGCGGTAGACAAGAAGTCGATTGATACCGTATCGCGTGAAACGTTGTTGGGTAACAGTCTGGTGGTGGTTGCGCCGAAAGCCAGCGCGCAGAAAGACTTCACCATTGACAGCAAAACCAACTGGACCAGTCTGTTGAATGGTGGACGCCTGGCTGTTGGCGATCCAGAACATGTTCCGGCGGGCATTTATGCCAAAGAAGCGCTGCAAAAACTGGGTGCATGGGATACCCTGGCCCCGAAACTGGCTCCTGCTGAAGATGTGCGCGGTGCGCTGGCGCTGGTAGAGCGTAACGAAGCGCCGCTGGGGATCGTCTATGGTTCCGATGCTGTCGCCAGTAAGGGCGTAAAAGTTGTTGCGACTTTCCCGGAAGATTCGCACAAAAAAGTGGAATACCCTATCGCGATTGTTGATGGGCACAAAAACGCAACGGTTAGCGCGTTCTATGATTACCTGAAAGGACCGCAGGCTGCTGAAATCTTTAAACGTTATGGATTTACGACCAAGTAATGATACTGACCGATCCTGAATGGCAGGCCGTCATCCTGAGCCTGAAAGTTTCTTCCCTGGCTGTGTTGTTTAGTTTGCCGTTTGGGATCTTCTTTGCCTGGCTGCTTGTGCGATGCAAGTTCCCGGGCAAAGCGCTGCTCGACAGCGTTCTGCATTTGCCGCTGGTTCTGCCGCCGGTCGTGGTGGGCTATCTGCTGTTGGTCGCCATGGGGCGGCGCGGATTCATTGGCGAATGGTTGTACGACTGGTTTGGCATTACCTTTGCCTTTAGCTGGCGCGGTGCGGTACTGGCTGCGGCGGTGATGTCTTTTCCTCTGATGGTACGGGCAATTCGTCTGGCGCTGGAAGGTGTCGACGTCAAGCTGGAGCAGGCGGCCCGCACGCTGGGAGCCGGACGCTGGCGTGTATTCATGACCATTACGCTACCGCTGATGCTGCCCGGCATTATTGTCGGTACGGTGCTGGCGTTCGCGCGTTCCCTCGGGGAATTCGGCGCAACCATTACTTTTGTTTCCAACATTCCTGGCGAAACCCGCACCATTCCTTCGGCGATGTATACCCTGATCCAGACTCCCGGCGGCGAAAGTGCGGCGGCGAGGTTGTGTATCATTTCTATTGTTTTAGCGCTGATTTCGCTGCTGATTTCTGAATGGCTGGCGCGTATTAGCCGTGAGCGGACGGGGCGATAATTATGCTGGAACTCAATTTCTCCCAGACGCTGGGGACGCATTGCCTGACGCTCAACGAAACGCTGCCAGCCAGCGGCATCACCGCTATTTTTGGCGTTTCCGGCGCGGGCAAAACCTCACTGATTAACGCCATCAGCGGCCTGACGCAGCCGCAGTCCGGACGCATCGTGCTCAACGGTCGGGTCTTAAACGACGTCGAGAACGGTATCTGTTTAACGCCGGAAAAACGCCGGGTGGGCTATGTTTTCCAGGATGCGCGCCTGTTCCCGCACTATAAAGTGCGCGGCAACCTGCGTTACGGAATGGCGAAAAGCATGGCCGGACAGTTTGATAAGCTGGTGGCGTTGTTGGGCATTGAACCGCTGCTTGACCGTCTGCCTGGCGGTCTTTCTGGCGGTGAAAAGCAGCGTGTCGCCATCGGTCGGGCGCTGCTGACCGCGCCTGAGTTATTGCTGCTTGATGAGCCGTTAGCCTCACTGGATATACCGCGTAAACGCGAACTGCTGCCTTACCTGCAACGCCTTGCACGTGAAATCAATATTCCGATGCTGTATGTCAGCCACTCGCTTGATGAGATTTTGCACCTGGCGGATAAAGTGATGGTGCTGGAGAACGGGCAGGTCAAAGCGTTTGGTTCGCTGGAAGATGTCTGGGGTAGCAGCGTGATGCACCCCTGGCTGCCTAAGGAACAGCAAAGCAGTATTCTGAAAGTCAGCGTGCTGGAACATCATCCACACTATGCGATGACCGCGCTGGCGCTCGGCGATCAGCATCTGTGGGTCAATAAGCTGGAGCAACCGCTGCAAACCGCGCTGCGTATTCGTATTCAGGCATCTGATGTTTCACTGGTGCTCCAACCACCCCAGCAGACCAGTATTCGTAACGTTCTCCGGGCAAAAGTCGCGCAATGTTATGACGATAACGGTCAGGTGGAAGTTCAGCTTGAGGTGGGCGGTAAGACGCTGTGGGCAAGGATCAGCCCGTGGGCCAGGGATGAACTGGGTATCAAACCTGGCCTGTGGCTGTACGCGCAAATTAAGAGCGTATCGATTACCGCCTGATTACAGCAGGTGGGAGTAGATAAATTTCGCAATGCTGTCTGTGGTATTGTCACCAATCACGATGTTGGCGCGGGCTTTGACCGCGTCATCCGCGTTGCCCATCGCCACCCCGGTACCTGCGGCTTCCAGCATGCTGATGTCGTTAAAGTTATCGCCAAAGGCAATCACGTTTTCCATTGACCCGCCCTGTGCTTCAATCCACTGGGTCAGGCGTCGTCCTTTGCTGTTGCCTTTACGGGCAATGTCGACCTGATCGTGCCAGGACCATTCACACTCCAGCCCCAGCTGTTGCTCGACGTGCCGACCAAACTGCTGCAATTTCGGAATATCTTCATCGGTCAGGGCAAATTTCCAGACGGCGTTAACGTCATGCGCGGCCTGCGCCAGCGAAGGAACCTGGGTGAAGGTCGGGCGCTGTTCCGGCGGCAGAGTTTGTGCCCAGTTAGCGGTACGCACCACATGCCCGGTTGGGCGCTCATACAGCATGGCCTCATCCACATACATCAGCCCGTGGATCTGATGTTCATCCAGCATTTCGATCAGCTGTAATGCCTGGTCAACCGGGAGGGGATCGGATTCCAGTACCTTTTTTGCCTGATAATCATACAAGTAGGTACCGTTACAGCAAATTGCAGGTGTATCCAGCGCCAGTGCCTGATAAAAAGGATGAATAGCAACGTGATGGCGACCTGTGACAATGATAAGTTGGTAGCCTGCTTCTCTGGCGCGCGAGAGCGCTTCGAGAGAGGATGGCAGCAAGGTTTTTTTCGGGGTCAACAGGGTACCGTCTAAATCCAGGGCAATCACGCGTGCGGTCATAGTTTTTTCCAGATTAAGGTTGAGAATTTTGTCTGCTGGAATGGTACACCGAGACGGGAGCCGGACAAAATTCTGAGCCTTAATTAAGCATTCACCGTTAAAAGCGTCTACCTTAGGCGTGTGTCAGGCAATTGCAGCCACCTGCCAAAAAGCAAAGGAGTATTCATGAAGCAAACCGTTTATACCGCCAGCCCTGAAAGTCAGCAAATCCACGTCTGGAGCCTGAATCACGATGGTTCTCTGACGCTGACGCAGGTGGTTGATGTACCGGGTCAGGTACAGCCGATGGTCGTCAGCCCGGATAAGCGTTACCTCTATGTTGGTGTGCGCCCGGAGTTTCGCGTGTTGGCTTATCGTATTGCGCCTGATGACGGAGCGCTGACCTTCGCGGCAGAGTCTGCGCTGACGGGTAGCCCGACGCATATTTCTACCGATCATCAGGGACGTTTCGTGTTCGTTGGCTCTTATAACGCGGGTAGCGTGAGCGTCACGCGTCTGGAAGATGGCCTGCCGGTGGAACTGGTTGACGTGGTAGAAGGTCTGGATGGTTGCCACTCAGCCAACATCTCTCCGGATAACCGTACCCTGTGGGTTCCGGCGTTGAAACAGGATCGTATCTGCCTGTTTGACGTTAGCGATGATGGCCATCTGGTTGCGCAGGAACCGGCTGAAGTGACTACCGTTGAAGGCGCGGGCCCGCGTCATATGGCGTTCCATCCGAATAAGCAATATGCCTACTGCGTGAACGAGCTGAATAGCTCTGTTGATGTCTGGGAGCTGAAAGATCCGTACGGCAAGATTGAGTGTGTGCAGACGCTGGATATGATGCCTGCTGATTTCGCGGATACCCGTTGGGCAGCAGATATTCACATCACACCGGATGGTCGTCATCTGTATGCCTGTGATCGCACCGCCAGCCTGATTACGGTCTTTAGCGTCTCTGAAGATGGCAGCGTGTTGACCAAAGAAGGTTTCCAACCTACCGAAACTCAGCCACGCGGTTTTAATATCGATAACAGAGGTAAATACCTGATTGCAGCCGGACAAAAATCGCACCATATCGCGGTATACGAGATTGCTGGCGAACAAGGACTGTTGACGGAGAAAGGTCGTTACGCGGTAGGACAAGGCCCGATGTGGGTGGTTGTTAACGCGTACTAATATTGCGTCTAATGCCGGATGAGTATCCGGCACATTGCCCGGCAGAGCATGAATCTGCCGGGTTTACATCAGAGAATGACGTTTACTGCTTAGGTTCAGCAACCACTTTGCTACCGATACCGCGGTTGTTGTATTCCCACATACGGTTGAAGTTGGTGTCGTTCAGGTTACGCTGGATTTCACCTTTGTCATCTTCCGCACCGGTATTACCGGCAAACGGGCGTTTTGCGATAACGCTGTCAGCCCATGGTTTTGCCATGTTAAAGCCTTCGTTAATCACGCTGTCACGAATCACGACCTGACCGTTAGTGTTGGAATCGACATCCAGCGAGCGGCCTAACTGCGCCACGCCATCGCCACTTGCCGTGAAGCGACTATTAATCGCCAGGAAACCGTAGTAGATGTTTGACAGGGTAGCCGGTGCGAATACATAGGCTTCATGCTGGGTACGGGAGTTCACTACGCGGAAATCGGTGTTATCGAACACTACGGCACCGCGACCGGAAACGATATCCACATCGCCTTCAATGTAGCTGTTGGTAACCAGCGTACGCGGCTGACGATCGTTTTCCAGACGGTTTTGTACGCCGCTATTGGTCACGAAGAAGGTATTCTGGCGGCCAAGGATATTGACCTTGTTGATCTGCACTTTATCGCCATCGGTACGCAGTGCAACGGCCGGGTGGTTACCCGCATCAACGCTGTCACCCAGGTTGTTTTCGATGGTCAGGTTCTGCAATTGCAACCCGTTGTTTTGCGACCAGACGACAGCAGAACACATCACGCCAATATTCGTGCCGCGTTTGTTCTGGCAATTATCAAACATATACCACGCAGGTTTACCCGGCATGTATTTACCGGCTGGGTTCACCGTACGACGCCAGTCCGCGGTGCTCATTTCACCGTCAATGGCCTGGCCAATTTTCACATCAAGCGGTTTTTCGCCCATGCCGTACAGCGTCAGGCTACCTGTTGCTGCCGGGATATATACCGTACCCTGGTACTCGCCTGGCATAATCGCGATGTACTGACGTTTGTTAGTACGTTTGATGATTGCTGCATCAACAGCGGCCTGAATGCTGGTATGGGTGACGCCCTGAGTCCCTGCCGGGCCAACGACGAAGTCAGGCTGTGCAGGCAGAGAAATAGAAGAAGGGCTCCACGGCGCGGTGTTTGGCGTCAGCGCGGAAAAATAGTGCGCAGTAACGAAGTTTTTCGCTTCATTGGCCGACAAAATCGGGCGCGAAGAGGTTCCTGGCGCGGTTTGATCGGAAGGAATTTGATCGGGCGGCGTAGAGCTACAGGCGGTCAGCGTCACGCCAAAAGCCATTGCCAGCGCCAGACGGGAAACTGATGATATGTTCACAGGTTGCTCCGGGCTTTGAAAGTTATCCATTAAAGCCTGCTTTTTTATACTAAGTTGAGCGAAACGGGAAGGCGAAAAGGTAAAAAGTTGTTTTTTATCGCAGCAATGTCTGGCGCGGAGAGTCTTTATATCACAAATAGATAACAATTATGGTTCTTCAGGTTGACAACATCCCTATAATCAAAAATAAATGTCTATACAACCTATGACAAGTGGTGAGTCGAATGCAGCAATTCTTCCCTGATGATGTTATCTGGCGCAATGTTCGTCTGGCGACTATGGACCCTGAACGTGGTACCCCATATGGGCTGTTGGACGGTCACGCGCTGATCGTCCGCCAGGGCAAGATTCGCGATATCGTCCCGGAATCATCGTTATATCTCACGCATGACAATACTCTTGATATGCAGGGCAGGCTGATTACGCCTGGCCTGATTGATTGCCATACGCATCTGGTCTTTGGCGGAAACCGCGCAGGTGAGTGGGAGCAGCGGCTAAATGGTGTCTCCTACCAGCAGATAAGCGCTCAGGGTGGGGGGATCAATGCCACCGTATCGGCGACCCGCAGCGCCACGGATGAACAACTCTTACACGTAGCCCATCAGCGGATGGAACAGCTGATCAAAGAAGGTGTTACGCTGCTGGAAATAAAATCCGGCTACGGCCTGGATTTGCCGACAGAAGAGAAAATATTGCGCGTGGTGGCAGCGCTGGCGGCAGAGAGTATCGTTGAAATCAGCCCGACGCTGTTGGCCGCGCATGCAACTCCAGCGGAATACCGGGATGATCCTGACGGCTATATTACGCTGGTGTGTGAGACCATTTTGCCGCAATTGTGGGAACAAGGGCTGTTTGAGACCGTCGATCTGTTCTGTGAAAGCGTTGGTTTTTCGTTGGCGCAGAGTGAGCGGGTGTTTCAGGCTGCACAGGCGCTGGGCATCCCGATTAAAGGCCATGTCGAACAACTGTCATTGCTTGGCGGCGCACAGTTGGTAAGCCGCTACCAAGGGCTATCCGCCGATCATATTGAATACCTCGATGAAGCGGGTGTAGCGGCGATGAGCCAAAGCGGTACGGTCGGTGTGCTGCTGCCCGGCGCATTCTATTTCCTCAAAGAGCAGCAGCGCCCACCGGTAGCGTTGCTGCGTCAATATCAGGTACCGATGGCGGTAGCGACAGATTTTAACCCCGGTACCAGTCCGTTTATCAGCCTGCACTGGGCGATGAATATGGCCTGCGTTCAGTTTGGCCTAACGCCGGAAGAAGTATGGGCGGGCGTAACCCGTCATGCGGCCCGGGCACTGGGGCGTCATGCCACCCACGGTCAATTGAAGGCCGGGTTTGTGGCCGATTTTGTGGTGTGGGATGCAACCCTCCCGGTCGAGATCCTGTATGAACCCGGGCGCAATCCGCTCTACCAACGCGTATTCAAAGGACAAATAGCATGACCAACTGGCAACCAGCCTCACCTGCGCTGTGGCAGGGACGTGATGACCGCGCCGAATCGCCGAATGCGCTGCGCCTGTTTCAGACTATCACCCTGAGCCAGACGTTTAGCCCAGAAATGTACCGCGAGCAGATAGCGTTACTCGGGTTTGCCTGCGACGAAGGCGTTAAACGCAATCAGGGGCGCACGGGCGCCGCCGGAGCGTCCGATGTGCTGCGCAAGGCGTTGGCGAATTTAGCCAGTCATGATGGGCACAATCGACTGGTGGATCTGGGAAATATTGTGGCGCAGGCTCCCGATCTTGAGGGCGCGCAGCAGGCGTTACGCAATGCGGTACAGCGCTGTCAGCACGAGAACATGCGTACCTTTGTTTTGGGCGGGGGACACGAAACTGCCTTTGCGCACGGCGCGGGCGTACTGGATGCGTTCCCGCAGGCGAAAGTGGGGATAGTCAACTTCGATGCGCATCTCGATTTGCGCAAAGCTGAACAAGCTACATCCGGTACGCCATTTCGCCAGTTGGCGCAGCTTTGCGATGAACAGCAGCGTGAATTTCACTATGCCTGTATCGGCGTTAGTCGGGCGGCAAACACCCAGGCGTTGTGGGATGAGGCCCAGCGGCTCGGTGTTACCGTGGTGGAGGATCTGCATTGTGATACGGCGCAGGCGCAGTTAGCGCAGTTCATTGCCAATCTGGATGTCATCTATCTGACAATCGACCTCGACGTGCTGCCGGTGTGGGAAATGCCCGGCGTGTCGGCCCCCGCCGCGCTTGGCGTACCGTTGGCGACGCTGCTGAGACTGATTGAGCCTCTGTGTCGTAGCGGTAAACTCCTGGCGGTGGATATAGTTGAATTTAATCCACGCTTTGACGATGATGGCAGAGCAGCACGCGTGGCGGCGCGATTAGGCTGGCAAATCGCCCACTGGTGGCACTGATATACCTGATGGCGTTGCGCTTATCAGGCTCGGGTAATGCCTGTAAACTCTACCCACTCACATTTTCAGCTTAAGGAAGGCTCACGCATGCTCCCATCCCGTTCTGCTCCGGCTCCTTTTTACGAAAAGGTCAAACAGGAGATCAGCGAAAAAATTGCCAGCGGTATCTGGCAGCCTCACGATCGCATTCCGTCTGAGGCAGAACTGGTGGCGCAGTATGGTTTCAGCCGCATGACCATCAACCGGGCGCTACGTGAGTTAACGGATGAAGGTTTACTGGTGCGTTTGCAGGGCGTGGGGACGTTTGTCGCCGAGCCCAAAGGCCAGTCCGCGCTGTTTGAAATCCGCAGCATAGCGGATGAAATCAACGCCCGTCAGCATCAGCACCGGTGCGAAGTGCTGACGCTGGAAAAAACCCAGGCCAACGCCCAGCAGGCTTTGGTGTTAAATGTCAAAGAAGGCACCTCCATTTTTCACTCTGTCATGGTGCACTACGAGAACGACCTGCCGGTACAGATAGAAGATCGCTGCGTGAATGCCGAAATTGTGCCGGAGTATCTGGCGCAGGATTACAGCCAGACTACACCGCACGCATACCTGTCGTTGATAGCCCCTTTAACGGAAGGTGAGCATATTGTTGAAGCGGTACGTGCCAGCGCTGAAGAGTGCGCGCTGCTGAATATCAAAGAACACGATCCCTGCCTGCTGATTCGCCGTAAGACCTGGTCTGCGTCGTCCATAGTCTCTCATGCCCGTTTGCTGTTCCCGGGTTCCCGCTATCGCCTGCAAGGACGGTTTATGTCCTGATACAGGACATGAAAACCGTGATTGCTGACGCAATATAATAAAAATGTATCCTAATTGTTAAAATCACCCTTGCGATGACTTGTATAGACAAGTATATGTTTCTTATCTATCCGACGTTCGCGAGGAGTTTTCTGTCATGTCCCATAGCAAATATCGTCAGCAGGATATTCGTGCCCCACGCGGCACCACCTTAACGGCCAAAAGCTGGCTGACCGAAGCGCCGCTGCGCATGTTAATGAATAATCTGGATCCCGATGTGGCGGAAAATCCGCATGAGCTGGTGGTATACGGTGGGATTGGCCGCGCCGCGCGTGACTGGGAATGTTATGACGCCATCGTCAACGCGCTGACTAAACTGGAGACCGATGAAACTCTGCTGGTCCAGTCTGGTAAACCGGTAGGCGTATTCAAAACTCACGACAACGCACCGCGCGTGCTGATTGCCAACTCCAACCTGGTGCCACATTGGGCTACCTGGGAACACTTCAACGAACTGGATGCCAAAGGGCTGGCGATGTACGGCCAGATGACCGCCGGGAGCTGGATCTACATCGGCAGCCAGGGCATCGTGCAGGGGACTTATGAAACCTTCGTTGAGGCCGGGCGTCAGCATTATCAGGGTAACCTCAGCGGACGCTGGGTGCTGACCGCCGGGCTGGGCGGCATGGGCGGAGCACAACCGCTAGCCGCTACACTTGCGGGTGCGTGTTCGCTGAACATTGAATGCCAGCAAAGCCGAATTGATTTCCGTCTGCGTACCCGTTATGTCGACGAGCTGGCGACATCGCTTGACGATGCGCTGGCGCGTATCGACAAATACACCCGCGAGGGTAAAGCTGTGTCCATTGCGCTGTGTGCTAATGCCGCCGACGTTGTGCCGGAACTGGTGAAGCGCGGTGTGCGCCCGGATATGGTCACCGACCAGACCAGCGCCCACGATCCGCTGCATGGTTATCTGCCGTGCGGCTGGAGTTGGGAAGAGTATCAGGCAAAAGCGGTGTCCGATCCCCAGGGCACGGTGCAGGCGGCGAAACGTTCAATGGCAACGCACGTTGAGGCGATGCTGGCGTTTAGCAAAATGGGTGTGCCGACGTTTGATTACGGCAACAACATTCGCCAGATGGCCAAAGAGATGGGCGTGGAAAACGCCTTTGATTTCCCCGGCTTCGTACCTGCTTATATTCGCCCCCTGTTCTGTCGCGGTATAGGCCCGTTCCGTTGGGTGGCGCTGTCGGGCGATCCGCAGGATATTTATAAGACAGATGCCAAAGTGAAAGAGATCGTGGCTGATGATAAGCACCTTCATCACTGGCTGGATATGGCGCGTGAGCGGATTAACTTCCAGGGCTTACCAGCGCGTATCTGCTGGGTCGGCCTGGAGTGGCGACAAAAGCTGGGGCTGGCGTTTAATGAAATGGTGCGCTGCGGTGAAGTATCCGCGCCGATTGTTATTGGCCGTGATCATCTGGACTCCGGTTCTGTTGCCAGCCCAAACCGCGAAACAGAAGCTATGCGCGACGGTTCAGACGCCGTATCCGACTGGCCGCTGCTGAACGCGCTGCTTAACACCGCCAGCGGCGCGACCTGGGTGTCGCTTCATCACGGCGGCGGGGTTGGCATGGGCTTCTCTCAGCATGCCGGGATGGTGATTGTTTGCGATGGCACCGATGAAGCCGCGGCGCGCATCGCCCGGGTATTACATAACGATCCGGCTACCGGGGTGATGCGCCACGCCGACGCCGGGTATGACATTGCGGTGGAGTGCGCCGTTGAAGAAGGGCTGAATTTGCCAATGATTGCTGCGACGCAGGAGAAACGCTGATATGAACACCATGACACTCACGCCGGGCCATCTGAGTTTTACCCAGCTACGTGAAATCTGGCAGCAGCCGGTCAAACTGAACCTGGATGCCGGGGCGATTGATGCAATCAACGCCAGCGTCGCCTGCGTCAATAATATTGTCGCAGAAGGCCGTACGGCGTATGGCATTAATACCGGCTTTGGCCTGTTGGCTCAGACCCGTATCGCCACGGAAGATTTGCAGAATTTACAGCGTTCGCTGGTGCTTTCCCATGCGGCAGGCGTTGGCGAGGCGCTGGATGACGCAATGGTTCGCCTGATTATGGTGCTGAAAATCAACAGCCTGGCGCGCGGTTTTTCCGGCATTCGTTTGAGCGTGATTGAAGCGCTGATTGCGCTGGTGAATGCCGAGGTATATCCACTGATCCCGGCGAAAGGGTCGGTGGGCGCATCGGGCGACCTGGCGCCGCTGGCACATATGTCGTTGACGCTACTGGGCGAAGGTAAAGCGCGCTGGCAGGGGGAATGGCTCCCGGCTACCGACGCGCTGAAAAAGGCCGGACTGGAGCCGATCACGCTGGAGGCGAAAGAGGGACTGGCGCTGCTCAACGGCACTCAGGCTTCCACCGCCTTTGCACTGCGCGGGTTAATTGAAGCTCAGGAACTGTTTGCGTCTGCGACGGTGTGCGGGGCGCTGACCACAGAAGCCGTGCTGGGCTCCCGTCGTCCGTTTGACGCCCGTATTCATGCCGCGCGAGGGCAGCGTGGGCAGATTGATGCCGCAACGCTGTACCGTCATGTGTTGACCGACTCCAGCGCGCTTTCGCAGTCGCATCATAACTGTGAAAAAGTTCAGGATCCGTATTCTCTGCGCTGTCAGCCACAGGTGATGGGGGCATGTCTGACACAAATGCGCCAGGTGATGGATGTCCTGCTGGTTGAGGCCAACGCGGTTTCCGACAACCCGCTGGTGTTTGCCGAAGAGGGCGATGTGATCTCCGGTGGGAATTTCCATGCTGAACCGGTGGCGATGGCGGCAGATAATCTGGCGCTGGCGATTGCGGAAATCGGCTCGTTGTCAGAGCGGCGCATTGCGCTGATGATGGACAAACATATGTCGCAGTTGCCGCCGTTCCTGGTGAAAAATGGCGGGGTTAACTCCGGCTTTATGATTGCTCAGGTAACTGCCGCCGCGCTGGCGAGCGAGAACAAAGCGCTGGCGCATCCGCACAGCGTGGACAGCTTGCCGACATCTGCTAACCAGGAAGATCATGTTTCTATGGCTCCGGCGGCGGGGCGCAGACTGTGGGAGATGGCAGCAAATACGCGCGGCGTGATTGCCGTGGAGTGGCTGGCGGCGTGTCAGGGGATTGACCTGCGTGAAGGGTTAACCTCCAGTCCGTTGCTGGAGCAGGCGCGACAGGCGCTGCGCGAGCAGGTTGCCCACTACACGCAGGATCGCTTTTTTGCCCCGGATATTGAGTGCGCGACCGAGCTGTTAGCGCAAGGAACGTTGCTGAAATTGTTGCCTGAATTTCTGTAGAAAATTGCCTGATGTCGACGCTGACGCGTCTTATCAGGCCTACGGTCTGCTTTGTAGGCCGGATGAGGCGAAACCGACATCCGGCTCAACACAGCTTAGCTAAACATCGCCGTAATCGAAGCGCTGGCGAGCGAGTGGAAATGGACGTTAAATCCAACCATCGCGCCGCTGGCACCTTCATCGACATCAATACGCTCCACATCCAGGGCGTGAACCGTAAAGATATAGCGGTGGGTTTCACCCTTCGGCGGCGCAGCGCCGCCATAACCAGCTTTACCAAAATCTGTACGGGTCTGAATCACCCCATCCGGCAGCGCAACCAGCCCGGAGCCGAATCCTTGTGGTAGTACGCGGGTATCAGCCGGCAGATTTACCACCACCCAATGCCACCAGCCGGAGCCGGTTGGCGCATCAGGATCAAAGCAGGTCACGACAAAGCTTTTGGTTCCTGCGGGTACGTCATCCCACGCCAGATGCGGGGAAATATTATCCCCGTCATACCCCATGCCGTTAAAGACGTGGCGATGCCCAAGCTTATCGCCATCGCGCAGATCGTTACTGATTAGTTTCATGCTGACTCCTCTCGTTAGCCAAAAAGTGTAGCCAGAAACCGTAGAGCTTACCGCTGATTAATCGCTAAAAAATGTTGCATTGCGCACAGCCTCGTTCACGGCCTGCGTCAGGCGACGCAACTGATCGGGCTGGATGATGTACGGCGGCATCAGGTAGATGAGCTTGCCAAACGGTCTTATCCACACGCCCTGTTCGACAAAGAACTTCTGTAACGCTGCCATATTCACCGGATGCGTGGTTTCGATGACGCCGATGGCGCCGAGCACGCGTACGTCCGCGACCCAGCAGGAATCTACCGCCGGGGCGAGTTCTGCCCGCAGTTGCGCTTCAATGGCCGCTACCTGCGTGCGCCACTCGCCGGTTTCGATTAACGACAGGCTGGCGGAGGCGACGGCGCAGGCCAACGGATTGCCCATAAAGGTCGGGCCGTGCATGAAGCATCCGGCTTCACCGTTGCTGATGGTTTCCGCAACCTGGCGGGTGGTGAGGGTTGCAGAAAGGGTCATTGTTCCGCCGGTTAACGCTTTGCCCAGGCATAAAATGTCCGGAGTGATGTCGGCATGCTCGCAGGCAAACAGCTTGCCTGTACGACCAAATCCGGTGGCGATTTCATCGGCAATCAGCAGGATCCCTTCACGGTCGCACATCTTACGGATGCGTTTTAACCATTCGGGATGATACATGCGCATACCGCCAGCGCCCTGTACGATTGGCTCTAGGATCACCGCCGCAATTTCGTGGCGATGCGCGGCCATCAGACGGGCAAAAGGCACCATATCCAGTTCGTCCCACTCGCCGGCCATGCGGCTTTGTGGGGCAGGGGCAAACAGGTTCTCCGGCAGGTACCCCTTCCACAGACTGTGCATTGAGTTGTCAGGATCGCAGACCGACATCGCGCCGAAGGTATCACCGTGATAACCGTTACGAAATGTCAGGAAACGCTGGCGGGATTCGCCTTTAGCCTGCCAGTATTGCAGCGCCATTTTCATTGCAACTTCTACTGCGACCGACCCTGAATCCGCGAGAAAAACGCACTCCAGCGCCTCTGGCGTCATCGCCACCAACTGGCGGCACAGCGCAATGGCCGGGGCATGGGTAATGCCGCCAAACATCACATGCGACATGGCATCAATCTGCGTTTTCATCGCGGCGTTCAGCTGCGGGTGATTGTAACCGTGGATTGCCGCCCACCAGGATGACATGCCGTCAATCAGCTTCTCACCGCTGGCTAAGATCAGTTCGCAACCTTCGGCACGCGCCACCGGATAAACCGGCAACGGGGAGGTCATGGAGGTGTATGGGTGCCAGATATGGCGTTGGTCAAACGCAAGATCGTCCGTTGTCATAATCGACTTGTAAACCAAATTAAAAAGATTTAGGTTTACGAGTCTACACCAAACTAACAACGAAACGTATACCAATATGGCTCATTCTTCTCGCTGGACAATGTCGCAAGTCACCGAATTATTTGAAAAACCACTGTTGGATCTGCTGTTTGAAGCGCAGCAGGTTCATCGTCAGCATTTCGATCCGCAGCAGGTACAAGTTAGTACGCTGCTGTCGATTAAGACCGGTGCTTGCCCGGAAGATTGCAAATACTGCCCGCAAAGCTCCCGCTATAAAACCGGTCTGGAAACAGAACGGTTGATGGAGGTTGAACAGGTACTGGACTCGGCACGTAAGGCGAAGCAGGCCGGTTCAACGCGGTTTTGCATGGGCGCGGCGTGGAAGAACCCGCATGAGCGCGATATGCCGTACCTGGAACAAATGGTTCAGGGCGTGAAAGAACTGGGGCTGGAAGCCTGTATGACGCTGGGCACGCTGGACGAATCTCAGGCCCAGCGCCTGGCCAATGCGGGTCTGGACTACTACAACCACAACCTCGACACCTCGCCGGAATTTTACGGCAATATCATCACCACCCGCTCGTACCAGGAGCGCCTGGATACGCTGGATAAAGTGCGCGAGGCGGGCATTAAAGTTTGCTCCGGCGGGATTGTTGGGCTGGGCGAAACGGTGACCGACCGCGCGGGTCTGCTGCTGCAATTAGCGAATCTGCCGACGCCGCCGGAAAGTGTGCCGATCAACATGCTGGTGAAAGTGAAGGGCACGCCGCTTGCCGATAACGACGACGTAGATGCTTTTGATTTTATTCGTACTATCGCCGTGGCGCGTATCATGATGCCGACCTCATACGTGCGTCTTTCTGCCGGGCGCGAGCAGATGAACGAACAAACCCAGGCGATGTGCTTTATGGCCGGGGCCAACTCGATTTTCTACGGCTGCAAACTGCTGACCACTCCGAACCCGAACGAAGATAAGGATTTGCTGTTATTTCGCAAGCTGGGTCTTAACCCGCAGCAAACGGCGGTACTGGCGGGCGATAACGAACAGCAACAACGTCTGGAGCAGGCGCTGCGTACCCCGGATACCGACGATTACTACAACGCGGCAACCGTATGACCTGGCAGCAAAAAATTGACGATGCGCTAACAGCGCGTCGTCGTGCTGATGCCCTGCGTCAGCGCTATGCAGTGACGCAGGGAGCCGGGCGCTGGCTGCAGGCCGACGGTCGCCAGTATCTGAATTTCTCCAGCAACGACTACCTCGGCTTAAGCCACCATCCGCAGATTATCTGCGCGTGGCAGCAGGGCGCTGAGCGTTTTGGCGTCGGCAGCGGCGGCTCGGGCCATGTCAGCGGTTATTCCGTTGCTCATCAGGCGCTGGAAGAAGAGCTGGCGCAGTGGCTCGGCTATTCCCGGGCGCTGTTGTTCATCTCTGGTTTTGCCGCCAATCAGGCGGTCATTGCCGCACTGATGGGAAAAGATGACAAGATTGTTGCCGACAGGCTCAGCCATGCCTCGCTGCTGGAGGCTGCCAGTCTTAGCCCTGCCGTGTTACGTCGCTTTACTCATAACGACTCGCAACATCTGGATCGTCTGCTGACAGCCCCCTGTCCGGGGCAGCAGCTGGTGGTCACCGAAGGCGTGTTCAGCATGGATGGCGACAGCGCGCCGCTGGCAGAAATCCACGCGGTGGCGAAACGGCAGGGCGCGTGGCTGCTGGTGGATGATGCGCATGGGATTGGCGTAAGCGGTGAGGAAGGGCGTGGTTCGTGCTCCCGACAGCAGGTGAAACCTGAGCTGTTGGTGGTGACATTTGGCAAAGGGTTCGGCGTCAGCGGTGCGGCGATCCTGTGTTCTGATAGCGTGGCCGATTATCTGCTGCAGTTTGCCCGTCATCTGATCTACAGCACCAGCATGCCGCCAGCCCAGGCTCAGGCCTTGCGCGCCGCGCTGGCGGTGATCCGCAGCCGCGAAGGCGATGAGCGCAGAGAAAAGCTGGCGATGCTGATCCAGCGTTTTCGCGCAGGGGTGAATACTACGGATTTGACGCTGGCACATTCAGACAGCGCTATTCAACCGCTGATCGTTGGCGACAATCATAAAGCCTTGCAACTGGCACAGACGCTACGGCAACAGGGGTGCTGGGTGACGGCGATTCGTCCACCGACGGTGCCGGTTGGGACGGCCAGGCTGCGGATTACGCTGACCCAGGCGCATGAAGTCCAGGATATCGACAACTTACTGGAGGTGCTGCATGGCGCAGGTCAATAAGCAGGCGATTGCCGCTGCGTTTGGTCGCGCGGCCACGCACTATGAGCAACATGCGGAGCTTCAGCGTCAGAGCGCCGATGCGTTACTGGCGCAACTCAATGGCCGGGCGTTCTCACGGGTTTTGGACGCGGGCTGTGGGCCTGGGCGTATGAGTCGTTACTGGCGGGAGCAGGGGAGCGAGGTCTGTGCGCTGGATCTGTCGGCGCAAATGCTTACGCAAGCGCAGCGTCACGATGTCGCCCATCACTATCTGCTGGCGGATATCGAAGCCATTCCGCAGGCCGCTGCCACTTTCGACCTGGCCTGGAGCAATCTGGCCGTGCAGTGGTGCAACGACCTGCGCGGCGCGTTACGCGAGCTATACCGGGTGGTGCGTCCTGGCGGGGCGGTGGCGTTTAGTACGCTGGCGCAAGGGTCGATGCCGGAACTTCGTCAGGCGTGGCGAGCAGTTGATGACCGGGAGCATGCCAACCGTTTTTTGCCCGTGGAGCAACTGGAAAACGCTCTGTGCGGCTGGGACGTTGAATACCAGTCTCATGCCGTCACGCTGTGGTTTGATGATGCACTGAGCGCCATGCGCTCGCTGAAGGGCATTGGCGCGACGCATTTGCATGATGGACGCGAGCAGCGTGTGCTGACCCGCTCGCAGTTGCGCCAGTTACAGCTCGCCTGGCCCTGTCAGCAGGGTAAATATCCGCTGACCTATCATCTTTTTTTGGGAGTGATTCAACGTGACTAACACATATTTTGTCACCGGGACGGACACCGAAGTAGGTAAAACTATCGCCAGCTGTGCGTTGCTTCAGGCGGCGGGACAGCTGGGGTTGCGAACGGTCGGCTATAAGCCGGTGGCGTCAGGCAGTGAAATGACGGCTGAAGGTCTGCGAAACAGCGATGCGCTGGCTCTACAGCGCAACAGCGTTGTGGCAGTGGATTATGCGGCCATCAATCCGTATACCTTCGCCGAACCTACCTCACCGCATATCATCAGTGCTGACGAAGGACGCCCCATTCAGGCTTCAGTGATGTCTGCGGGTTTACGCTTGCTTGAAGAACAAGCTGACTGGGTATTGGTGGAAGGCGCAGGCGGATGGTTTACGCCACTTTCACCAACGCTGAGTTTTTCTGACTGGGTAAAAGCGGAACAACTGCCGGTGATTCTGGTGGTTGGTGTTAAGCTCGGTTGTATCAACCATGCCATTTTGACCGCCCAGGCGGTGCAGCAGGCCGGGCTGACGCTCGCCGGATGGGTTGCCAATGATGTGATGCCACCTGGCAAGCGTCATGCTGAATATATGGCGACGCTAAAGCGTGCGCTTGCGGCTCCGCTACTGGGGGAAATACCCTGGCTGGCAGAAGAGCCGGAACGAGCATCGACAGGTCGTTATATCGATCTTAGCGTTTTGTCTCTGGCATCCACCAGTTGTTGATTAGCGGGTCGCTGAATTGTGTTATTTGTCCTTGAGCCACGTTGCGGCCACGATGTAACAAGCAATAGCAGTCGGCGACCCGACGAATAAACGGCAGGCTCTGCTCCGCGAGCATAATGGCGATGCCAAGCTCCTGGCTTAGCCTCACAATCAGATTCCCCAATTTGTGGATATACGCCTGGCCACTTCCTCGCGTCGGCTCATCGAGGATCAGCAGGCGCGGGCGAGTGACCAGCGCACTGGCGAGTGCAAGCAGGTGCTGATTTTCCTCTGATAATGCCACCCCTTTGGCCTGACGCAGTACAAACAGCTGCGGAAACAGGCGGTAAATATCGCTGCTGTTCATCGCTTCGCTTTCCTCAACCGCCTGGCGCGCAATGTGCAGATTTTCCTCTACCGTCAGCTGCGAAAAAATTCGCCGTTCCTGTGATACACAGTTAATACCCAGCGCAATGCGCTTTGCCGCCGGAATCTGAAGCAGATCGCAAGGTGGTGCGCCAGCCTGATGCCAGAACATGGTTCCGCTCTCAATCGGTAAATTACCGATGATGCAATTGGCCAGCGTGGTTTTTCCCATCCCTGGAAGACCCAGCACGGCGGTACATTTGCCGGGCAACAGGTCGAGATCGACATCCCAAAGCGAGTGTTGATTACCGTAATAGTGATTCACTGCACGAAGACTCAACATAGATTTCTCCCTCATGATGATATCCGCCTCGCGGGCTGATGGTCGGGAGAAAACTGCAAATCTCTTGCCAGAAGCGGAATTAGGGGAAAATACAGCAGAATAGCGTATTGAGCGGGTTGCGGTATCCGGCTTGTTGTGGATGAGCGCCGCAGTGTGCACATTGTCAGTGCCTGGTGGCGTTGTGATGGTGCAAGCAGGAAAATGATGAAAATGCGAGCAAGATCTCGGCCATCCCAGGTCGCTTCGTTAGCTGATAAATATCAAAAAATAGCGATAATTTTTTTTTATCCCACCAGAAAAGATCATCAGGACGTTTTTGCCAGGCTACAGTCCGTACGGGCTGGAGGCAGTTATCCACTATTCCTGTGGATAACCTTGTGTATTAGAGTTAGAAAACACAAGGTAAGCGAGAGAAGACGCGGCCTGCGACTAAATTGATGCGAAAGACGGCTTGAGATAATAGTCATTAAATTACAGTGTGTTAGATAAATGCAATGGCTGTCGCAGAAGTGTCATGTGTTGCCACAAAACTTTCATCGGGTAGCTTGACAAATGTTAAAAAAGTCATTGGTTTGGGGATAACACATTTTTGCTGGTGTTTTATCTTGCCTGCGGACAAATTTTAGCCTGTAGTCACGGCCATTTTGCTGGCGTAACAGAAATATTCTGGCGCGTTACTGTTTTTTCATCCAGTATATTTTACTGGCAAAATATACTGCTGCGAGTAAAATTACACACCTGCCCGCCCATTGCTTCAGGTAGCTGCTCATGAGTAAACCGTTCAAACTAAATTCCGCTTTTAAACCCTCTGGCGATCAGCCTGAGGCGATACGTCGCCTGGAAGAAGGTCTGGAGGATGGTCTGGCGCATCAGACGTTGCTGGGGGTGACGGGGTCGGGGAAAACATTCACCATCGCGAACGTGATTGCGGACCTACAGCGCCCTACCATGGTGCTGGCCCCCAATAAGACGCTTGCCGCGCAGTTGTACGGTGAGATGAAAGAGTTCTTTCCGGATAACGCGGTGGAGTATTTCGTCTCCTACTACGACTATTATCAGCCGGAAGCCTACGTGCCAAGTTCTGACACCTTCATCGAGAAGGATGCTTCGGTTAACGAACACATTGAGCAGATGCGTCTGTCAGCAACCAAAGCGTTGCTTGAGCGACGGGATGTCGTCGTCGTAGCGTCGGTTTCCGCGATTTATGGTCTGGGTGACCCGGACCTGTACCTGAAAATGATGCTGCACCTGACGGTGGGGATGATTATCGACCAGCGCGCGATCCTGCGTCGTCTGGCGGAGCTGCAGTATACTCGCAACGATCAGGCATTCCAGCGCGGGACCTTCCGCGTGCGCGGTGAAGTGATCGACATATTTCCGGCGGAATCTGACGACATCGCGTTGCGCGTGGAACTGTTTGATGAAGAGGTCGAACGTTTGTCGCTGTTTGACCCGCTTACCGGACAGGTCGAATCTACTATTTCGCGCTTTACTATCTACCCTAAAACGCACTACGTGACGCCGCGCGAACGTATTGTACAGGCGATGGAAGAAATTAAAGTTGAGCTGGCAGAGCGGCGAAAAGTCCTGTTGGCTAATAACAAACTGCTGGAAGAACAGCGCTTAAGTCAGCGTACCCAGTTCGATCTGGAAATGATGAACGAGCTGGGTTACTGCTCGGGGATTGAAAACTATTCCCGCTATCTGTCCGGGCGTGGTCCGGGCGAGCCGCCGCCGACGCTGTTTGATTACCTGCCTGCCGATGGCCTGCTGGTGGTGGATGAATCTCACGTGACTATCCCGCAAATTGGCGGCATGTATCGCGGTGACCGGGCGCGTAAAGAAACCCTGGTCGAATACGGATTCCGTCTGCCGTCGGCGCTGGATAACCGTCCGCTTAAATTTGAAGAGTTTGAAGCGCTGGCCCCGCAAACCATCTATGTTTCGGCGACGCCGGGCAACTATGAGCTGGAGAAATCCGGTGATGATGTGGTCGATCAGGTCGTAAGACCGACCGGCCTGCTGGATCCGGTCATTGAGGTGCGCCCGGTGGCGACGCAGGTTGACGATCTGCTATCTGAGATCCGCACCCGTGCGGCGATTAACGAACGTGTGCTGGTCACCACGCTCACCAAACGGATGGCGGAGGATCTCACCGAGTATCTTGAAGAGCACGGTGAACGGGTGCGTTATCTGCACTCTGACATCGATACCGTGGAACGTATGGAAATCATTCGTGATCTGCGTCTGGGCGAGTTTGACGTGCTGGTGGGTATCAACCTGTTACGTGAAGGTCTGGACATGCCTGAGGTCTCCCTGGTGGCGATTCTGGACGCAGACAAAGAAGGGTTCCTGCGTTCTGAACGGTCACTTATTCAGACCATCGGTCGTGCGGCGCGTAACATCAACGGTAAGGCGATTCTTTACGGTGATAAAATTACCGCCTCTATGGCTAAAGCGATTGGTGAAACCGAACGTCGTCGTGAGAAACAGCAGCTCTATAACGAAGAACACGGTATTACGCCGCAGGGGCTGAACAAGAAAGTGGTCGATATTCTGGCGCTGGGTCAGAATATTGCGAAGACCAAAGCGAAAGGCAAAGGGAAGTCACGCGCAGGCGCGAAGTCTGAGGTTGTCGAACTGGATATGACGCCAAAAGCGCTGCAGCAGAAGATTCACGAGCTGGAAGGGCAGATGATGCAACACGCGCAGAATCTCGAATTTGAAGAGGCCGCGACAATCCGTGACCAGTTGCATCAGTTGCGCGAGTTGTTTATTGCGGCATCGTAAGGCGGTGTCGGATGCGGGGTAAACCCTTATCCGACCTACGGGGTAGATAGCGTACGTAGGCCGGATGCCGGAGCAAATCGTTTTGTAGGCCTGATAAGCGCAGCGCATCAGGCAAATCCGTTCAGCCCAGCACCTGCACCGCTTTCTCCAGCGCACTATGCAATAGCTGGCGGTCATGACGGTAGGGAATATCGCTGGCTTCCAGCACTTCCTGGATCACAACGCGGTCGGTAACGGCGGAAGCATCCACTTTCGGCCCCACAACCACCGCATCAATCACTTTCTTCCCGACGTACTGTTCAATAATGGCCAGCTTATCGCTAAGCGTCAGGCTGGCTGCTGGCAGGCTTAATTCTCGCCCAAGATTGCCTATGTAGACCATCGGAGCCGGTGTGCGACGTAATGCCTGTGACATTTCATCGAGTAACAGAATCGGCATCAGGCTGGTGTAAAAACTGCCGGGGCCTATCAAAATTAAATCCGCTTCAGCGATAGCCTCAACGGCCTCCCGTGTAGTCGGGACTTTTGGCGAAAGCATCAGTTCCTGAGGTGGGACGGTGAGCTGATCGATATTCACTTCGCCATAAACTTCGTGTCCCTGGTCATCAATGGCCATCAGATCCACCGGCAGCTCCGACATCGGAATTAAATGTGCGTCAACTTTCAGCAGGCTACGAATTAAATTGATAGCTTCCAAAGGCCGCACGCTGAGGTGATCGAGCGCCTTTAACATTAGATTTCCGAGGTTATGCCCGGAAAGTTCGCCATTACCGCCAAAACGATACTCAAACATAGCGGATGCAACGCTGGGTTGAGTAATTAGCTGGTTCAGACAGTTACGCATGTCTCCCCAGGCAATCCCTCCTTCAGAGCGACGAATACGACCTGTCGACCCGCCGTTATCGGTGGTGGTGACGATACCCGTCAGGCGGGAACCTAATGGGGAAAGAGAGGAGAGAACGCGTCCTAATCCATGCCCTCCGCCGAGAGCGACAACGCGGTCCAAATCTGCCAGCGTGCGAGTGCGCATATATTTTCCTGATATCAATTGATCGGCGCTACAGTAACGTAAATAGCGTGTTTTCAGCAATTATCCAGTCGGCATCTGCCGTAATTTTTTTCTGCGATCTACTCCTTTCTGACGACACTCACCTGATGGCAAGATGATGTATATCAATGCAAAACTGTGATTTTTGCTTATTCTGTAGCGAAATTGCACGATCATGTCGCTATATACATATTTATACAGCGAAAGTGTACATGGCAAAAGCGCCATTTACACGCTAGTATCGGCATAACCACAAAGTACTCTTAAAAATTTGAGTTGCCGTAAGCCAACGCATCTGCAACTCGAAGTATGATGAGTATAAACACTCTAGCCTCTGCACCTGGGTCAAATGATACGGTGCTTTGGCCGTGACAAGACTTGAAAAAGTTTGTCACCAGGGCGCAGGAAGAAATGACTACGTCTCCCGTAATTGGAAAGGTGTACATGGGCTCTCAACTTACCGATGCTTTCGCACGTAAGTTTTACTACTTACGTTTGTCGATTACCGATGTGTGTAACTTTCGTTGCACCTACTGCCTGCCGGATGGCTATAAGCCCGGCGGGGTCACCAATAACGGCTTTTTAACCGTTGATGAAATTCGCCGTGTCACGCGTGCGTTCGCCAGTCTGGGAACGGAAAAAGTGCGTCTGACGGGGGGCGAACCTTCACTGCGTCGCGACTTCACTGACATTATCGCCGCCGTGCGCGAAAACGACGCCATTCGCCAGATTGCGGTAACCACCAATGGTTATCGTCTGGCGCGCGATGCCGCCGCCTGGCGCGATGCCGGACTGACCGCGCTCAACGTCAGCGTCGACAGCCTCGACGCCCGTCAGTTTCACGCCATTACCGGACAGGACAAGTTTCAGCAGGTGATGGCGGGCATTGATGCCGCCTTTGATGCCGGTTTTGAAAAAGTGAAAGTCAACACCGTGCTGATGCGCGACGTAAACCATCATCAACTGGACACCTTCCTGGCGTGGATCCAACCTCGACCAATCCAACTGCGTTTTATTGAACTGATGGAAACGGGCGAGGGCAGCTCTCTCTTCCGTAAACACCATATTTCAGGACAGGTACTGCGCGATGAGCTGCTGCGTCGCGGCTGGATCCACCAGATCCGACAGCGTAGCGACGGCCCGGCTCAGGTTTTCTGTCATCCTGATTATGTTGGCGAAATTGGTCTGATCATGCCTTATGAGAAAGACTTCTGCGCCACCTGTAATCGTCTGCGCGTTTCCTCTGTCGGCAAGCTTCATCTGTGTTTATTTGGTGAAGGCGGCGTAAGCCTGCGTGATTTGCTGGAAGACGATGCTCAGCAACCGGCGCTGGAAGAACGTATTTCAGCCACGCTGCTGGAGAAAAAGCAGACCCATTTCCTGCATCAGAACAATACCGGTATTACGCAAAACTTATCTTACATTGGCGGCTGATCGCTAAAAGGAGTTTTTCATGAGTCAGGTAAGCGCTGAATTTATCCCGACACGCATTGCTATTCTTACTGTTTCCAACCGTCGCGGCGAAGAAGATGACACCTCCGGCCATTATCTGCGTGACTCGGCGCAAGAAGCGGGTCATCAGATTGTCGATAAGGCGATTGTCAAAGAGAACCGCTACGCCATCCGCGCCCAGGTTTCTGCCTGGATTGCCAGTGACGATGTACAGGTGGTGCTCATTACCGGTGGCACTGGCTTAACCGAAGGGGACCAGGCGCCGGAAGCGCTGCAACCGCTGTTCGACAGAGAAGTCGAAGGGTTTGGCGAAGTATTCCGTATGCTGTCGTTTGAAGAGATTGGCACCGCGACGCTGCAATCCCGCGCGATTGCCGGGGTGGCCAATAAAACGCTGATTTTTGCCATGCCGGGTTCGACCAAAGCGTGTCGTACTGCCTGGGAAAATATCATTGCGCCGCAGCTTGATGCCCGTACGCGTCCGTGTAATTTCCACCCACATTTGAAGAAATAAGTATGTCGCAACTGACTCATATTAACGCCGCTGGCGAAGCGCATATGGTGGATGTCTCCGCCAAAGCGGAAACCGTACGCGAGGCGCGTGCAGAAGCATTTGTAACCATGCGTAGCGAAACGCTGGCGATGATCATCGACGGCAGTCACCATAAGGGTGATGTTTTCGCCACGGCGCGTATTGCCGGTATTCAGGCTGCCAAACGGACCTGGGATCTTATCCCACTGTGTCACCCACTGATGTTGAGCAAGGTCGAAGTCAATTTGCACGCCGAGCCGGAGCACAATCGCGTACGTATTGAAACGCTGTGTCGCCTGACCGGTAAAACCGGCGTTGAAATGGAAGCGTTAACGGCAGCCTCCGTGGCGGCGTTGACCATCTACGATATGTGCAAAGCGGTGCAAAAGGATATGGTGATTGGTCCGGTGCGTTTGCTGGCAAAAAGCGGCGGCAAATCGGGTGATTTTAAGGTGGATGCGCATGATTAAGGTTCTTTTCTTTGCTCAGGTACGGGAACTGGTGAACACCGATGCGTTAGAAGTTGCCGCCGAGTTTGCAACGGTAGAAGCGCTGCGCAAGCATCTGGCGGCGCAAAGCGATCGCTGGGCGCTGGCGCTGGAAGACGGCAAGCTGCTGGCGGCGGTGAATCAGACGCTGGTCAGTTTTGACCATCCTCTTAACGCGGGTGATGAAGTCGCTTTCTTCCCGCCGGTAACCGGAGGCTAAAATGGCTGAAACGCGAATTGTTGTTGGTCATGCGCCGTTCAGCGTCGGGGATGAGTATCCCTGGCTGGCAGAGCGCGATGAAGACGGCGCGGTAGTCACTTTCACCGGTAAAGTCCGCAATTACAATCTCGGTGACAGCGTTAAGGCGTTAACGCTGGAACACTATCCGGGAATGACCGAAAAAGCGCTGGCGGAGATTGTCGACGAAGCGCGTTCGCGCTGGCCGCTGGGTCGGGTGACGGTGATCCATCGCATTGGCGAACTGTGGCCGGGTGACGAAATCGTTTTTGTTGGCGTGACCAGCGCGCATCGCAGCAGCGCGTTTGATGCCGGGCAGTTCATTATGGATTACCTGAAAACCCGCGCGCCGTTCTGGAAGCGCGAGGCCACGCCGGAAGGTGAGCGCTGGGTTGATGCCCGCGACAGTGATAAGCTAGCAGCAAAACGCTGGTAGAGTACAATTGTTGTAGGCTCATACTGATTCAGGAGATTGTCATGGACCGATTCCCACGATCCGATTCTATTGTACAGGCCCGTTCCGGCCTGCAAACGTATATGGCGCAGGTGTACGGCTGGATGACCTGCGGACTGTTGCTGACGGCGTTTATCGCCTGGTATGCGGCAAATACGCCCGCGGTGATGATGTTTGTCTTCTCCAGCAAAATCACCTTCTTTGGCCTGATCATCGCTCAACTGGCGCTGGTGTTTGTTCTGTCCGGCATGGTGCAAAGGCTGAGCGCGGGTATGGCGACCACGCTGTTTATGCTCTATTCGGCATTAACCGGGTTGACGCTATCAAGCATCTTTATTGTCTATACCTACTCGTCTATCGCCAGCACCTTCGTGGTCACTGGCGGGATGTTCGGGATCATGAGTTTGTATGGCTACACCACCAAGCGCGACCTGAGCGGCTTCGGCAATATGCTGTTTATGGCGCTGATCGGTATTGTGCTGGCTTCGCTGGTTAACTTCTGGCTGAAGAGCGAAGCGCTGATGTGGGCGGTGACCTATATCGGGGTGATAGTGTTTGTCGGTCTGACCGCCTATGACACGCAGAAGCTGAAAAATATCGGTGAGCAGATCGACCTGCGAGACAGCTCCAATCTGCGTAAATACGCGATTCTTGGGGCCTTAACGCTGTATCTGGACTTCATCAACCTGTTCCTGATGCTGCTGCGTATTTTCGGCAATCGTCGTTAATTGTCTGTTGCCGAATGGTATAAAAAGTAGGCCGGATAAGGCGTTAAGCCGCATCCGGCACTATAAGCACCATCATTTCGCCATCGCCTTCTCGTTCTTTGCCCGTAGCTTTTTCGCCCGACTCTCCAACAGCAAATAACACATCAGCGCCAGCAGTAGCGGAATAAAATAGTACAGCACGCGATAGGCGAGCAGGGCAGCAATGATCGTGCCCTGAGACGTATTCTCTCCCGCCAGCAGCGCCATAAAAACCGCCTCCAGCACGCCGATCCCTGCCGGAATATGCACAATAACCCCGGCAATACTGCTCACCAGCAGCACGCCAAGCACGAAGAAATAGTTAATATTCTGACCCAGCAACAACCAGATAATCGCCCCCATAACCATCCAGTTAGTCCCGGATATCGCCATCTGCGCGAGGGCAAATTTCCAGGAGGGGAGCACCAGCTTTTGGCCCTTGATGGTGATGTGACGATGTTTAGCGAAGGTGCAAAACCACAGATAAACAACAATAATCAGCAGCAGCGCTATGCCTAAAATGCGCAATGTGACTTCATCGATATACCAGTGAGCGGGCAGTTCGACGACGCCGAAGGTAAATATAAAACCGCCCAGCAGAATATAGCCCAGCCAGTTAGTGGTAATGCTCAGCGAAAAAATCCGCGTTATTGTGCCCCCCGGCAACCCGAGACGCGAGTAGAGCCGATATCGCATCCCAATACCGCCCACCCAGGTGCTTAACGTCAGGTTAAACGCGTAACAGATAAACGACACCAGCATGACCTGGCGTTTTGCCAGTTTGTGACCGCAGTAGTAGCGCCCGAGCAGATCATAACAACCGTAAAGTAAATAACTGACGATCACCAACCCCACGGCGTTGAGCAGGGCGATCCGGTTGTAATCGCGAATTACCGTCCACACTTCCTGCCAGTTGACTTTGCTGGCATAAACGACCAGCAACACGATCACCGCAATAAAAAATAACCATGTGAGGATCTTTTTCGCTAACCGCCAGCGTCGGTGATTTTTTGCCATCAGGATTTCCCTCCTGCATCCTCAGTTTGTATACGGTCCTGAGTTTCCAGAGCGGGCTGCGCGGGCGGCTCTACCTCGGCCAGATGCGGGGTATGCGCCGGAAGCCAGCCGACCAGCGCCGGGAAGTGGCGTAAAAAGTGGAAGGCCAACACGCTTTTAGTCAGGTTCCACCAGGTGCGTTTTGGCAGCATGGATTCATCTACCCGCTTGCAGTCCTGCGCAATAATAGGGTTCAGGTTGTCGCGCAGGGTCTGGTTAAACGTGCGGTCATGAATAATCAGATTCGCTTCCAGATTCAGTGACAGGCTCAGCGGATCAAGATTGCTGGAGCCCACCGTCGCCCAGTGATCGTCCATCAGCGCCACTTTGCCATGCAGAGGTTTACGGCGGTATTCGTAGACATGGACGCCACCTTTAACCAGATAGTTGTACAGCAGGCGGGCACCCACTTTCACAATCGGCATATCCGGTTCACCCTGCACAATGAGTTTTACCCGAACGCCGCGTCGTGCTGCTTTACGCAGGGCATGCAGCAGGCGATAACCGGGAAAGAAATAGGCATTGGCAATGATCACTTCCCGTCGGGCCTGGGTCAGCATTTTAAGATAATGGCGTTCAATATCATCGCGATGCTCTTCGTTATCGCGCCAGACAAACAGCGCCTGCGCTTCGCCGGGGCGATGATTGTCGATTGCCCGGTGATGACGTCGCCACCAGCGTCGTACGGCGCTTTGCCCGGGCAGGTTTTCCAGTACAAAGTTCAGAATGTCAGCAACGACTGGACCTTCAACGCGAACGGCGTAATCCTGCTTGGCCTCCGGGCCGTAATCCGACATATGTTCAGCGGAGTAATTGATGCCGCCGACAAAGGCAACACGGTCATCAATGACCACTATTTTTCGATGCATACGGCGAAAGAGATTGGTGCGCATTCCAAAAAGACGCGGACGCGGATCGTAGTAGCGGAAAACAACACCGGCTACGGTCAGCTCTTCAACAAAACTGTCGCTCAGATCCGGCGAGCCGTAGCCATCCAGCAGCACCTCTGCTTTGATTCCTCGTCGGGCGGCTTCGAGCAACGCGGCATGCAGCTGTTTTCCTACCGCATCTTCAAACCAGATAAAAGTCTCAAGGATAATTTTTTGCTGTGCCTGCTCAATGGCGTCAAAGACGGCGGGGTAGAATTGATCGCCGTTTTCCAGCAGTTGAATTTGATTGCCTTCACGCCAGCCATATTTCATAAATGAATCTCCGCACTCAGGGGGGCATGATCGGACAAATGTCGCCAGTGACGCAGCGCAAGCGTCGTCGGGGTACTGGCATTCGCGTTTTTCACATAGATCCTGTCCAGGCGCAGCAGAGGAAACTGCACCGGAAACGTTCGCGCCGGGCGACCGTGGGCGCGGGTAAAAATCTCGTCAAGACCAGCTTTGGCTTTCAACGGGCGATTGGCCGTTTGCCGCCAGTCGTTAAAATCTCCAGCAATCACCACGGGCTCCGCGTTGGGCAGGGCGTTAACCCAGTCTGCCAGCATTGAGAGCTGAGCCTGGCGGTGAGCTTCACGTAGGCCGAGATGCACACACATCACATGAATGGGGTGGGAGAGCATTGGCGGTACGATGCGGCAGTAAAGGACTCCGCGCTTTTCACTCGCACCGACTGACACATCACGATTTTCATAATGCTCAATGGGATACCGCGACAGCACTGCATTACCGTGATGTCCCTGCGGGTACACGGCGTTACGCCCGTAGGCGAAATCGCTCCACATCGTGTCCGCCAGAAATTCGTAGTGGCTGGTATCCGGCCAGTTCTCAATGTGCAGCGAATGCGCTTCGTGCGCCCCCATGACTTCCTGCAGACACACAATGTCTGCGCCGACGGTTCTGACGGCTTCCCGTAGCTCAGGCAAAATAAAACGCCGGTTGAAGGCGGTGAACCCTTTGTGAGTATTAATGGTGAGCACATTGAATGAAAATTGAACTCCCGATCCGCTCATGAGCCTCCCGATGGCGTCACTTCCTAAATAAAATAGTGTAGTCGTCGTCACAAAAAGATGCGGTGTTGCGGAATTTTCCGTAAAGTCCGGTACTCTGAACAATTAGTCGAAAATCCTTCAGGAGAATAGCCATGAGGTGGCAACAACGTGTTCGTGTCGCAACGGGTCTAAGTTGCTGGCAGATAGTGTTGCATTTACTGGTAGTGGCGTTGCTGGTAATGGGCTGGATGAGCGGCAGACTGGTGCATGTCGGCCTGGGATTGTGCGTCGTGTACGGCGTTACCGTTTTATTGATGCTTGCATTGCAACGTCACCACGAACAGCGCTGGCGCGACGTGGCTGATGTGCTGGAAGAGTTGACCACGACGTGGTATTTCGGTGCCGCCATGATCGTACTGTGGCTGCTGTCACGCGTGCTGCAAAACAACGTCTTGCTGGCACTGGCAGGGCTGGTCATCCTTGCCGGACCCGCCGTGGTCTCGCTGCTGGCGAAAGACAAAAAGCTACATCACCTTGCGTCTAAACATCGCATACGCCGCTGATCCGGTCGTGGCCGCTATCACTAATAGCGGCCACAAGCTTCCCCAGACAATCTGCAGACTCGCATCTTTCAGGTAAATCTGTTTCGTGATGTCCGTAAAATGGCGGATCGGGTTTATCCACGTCAGATTCTGCAACCAGACCGGCATGTTTTCGACCGGTGAGACATAGCCCGAGAGTAAAATCGCCGGCATCATAAACACAAACACCCCGATAAACGCCTGCTGCTGGGTGGCGCACAGTGACGAAATCAGCAGACCAAAGCCGACCAGCGACAGCCCGTAAATCACCATTGTGAAATAGAACAGCCCCAATGAACCGGCAAACGGAATGTGATAAGCCCAGATGCCGATCGCCAGCACAATGGTGGCCTGAAAAGTAGCCACAATTAGCGCGGGCACAGCTTTACCGATAAAAATCTGCCAGGTGGTAAGCGGGGAAACCAGCAGTTGATCCAGTGTGCCTTGCTCGCGCTCGCGGGCAACCGAGAGCGAGGTGACGATCATTACGCCGATGGTGGTGATCATGGCGATCAGCGACGGAACCACAAACCATTTGTAATCCAGATTCGGGTTATACCAGTTACGCACCACTAGCTCGCTGTTGTTCGGTTTCGGCTTGCCGTCCATCAGCTCCTGCTGATACTCCTTAACGATTTGCTGCAGGTAATTCGCGGCAATTTGCGCGCTGTTGGAGTTACGTCCGTCGAGGATAATCTGCATGGGAGCCTGCTGGAAGGTATCCAGATTACGCGAAAAATTGGCCGGGAAACGCACCAACAGCAGGGCTTTTTGCGTGTCGATGGTGGGCTGGATCTCCTGCGGACTTTTCAACAGAAGAACATGCGTAAAGGCGCTGGCGCGGGCGAAGCGCTGGGTAAGCTCAACCGAATGTTTACCGTTGTCTTCGTTATAGATAGCGATAGTGGCGTTGGTGACTTCCAGCGTTGCCGCGAACGGGAACAGGATAACCTGAATCAGCACCGGTAAAATCAGAATGGCTCGCGTCTGCGGTTCGCGTAATAGCGATTGCAGCTCTTTGCGAATTAATGTCCATAAGCGATGAAACATGCCTGTCCTCTCAGTCCAGTTTGTAGGCCTGATAAGCTAAGCGCATCAGGCATAATGCCGGATGGCGACGTGAACGCCTTATCCGGCCTACGGCTACAATTATCCATACACGAATTTAATCCAGCCGACGTTTGGTTTTAAGCCACGTCAGGCCAATAAACATCACCGCCGAAGCGATTAAAAACAGCACGTTGATAATCAGCACCACCGGGATATTGCCCGCCAGGAACAAGCTTTGCAGGGTGCTGACGAAATAACGCGCCGGAATAATGTAGGTTACCGCCCGGATAATCGCGGGCATGCTGTCTATCTGGAAGATAAATCCCGACAGCATAATCGAGGGCAGAAAGGCGGCGTTCAGCGCAACCTGCGCGGCGTTAAACTGGTTGCGGGTGATGGTGGAAATAAGCAACCCCATACCGAGTGTACTGAGCAGAAACAGGCTGGTAATGAAAAACAGGATCAGCAACGAGCCGCGGTAGGGCACGCCAAGAATAAACACCGACACCAGCATACACAGCAGCATCGCCAGCATGCCCAGAAAGTAATACGGGATTAGTTTGCACAGTAGGAGTTCGACGCGGGTGACTTCTGTCGACAGCAGCGCTTCCATGGTGCCGCGCTCCCATTCGCGCGCCACCACTAATGAGGTGAGGATGGCGCCAATCACCGTCATGATGATGGTGACCGCCCCGGGAATAATAAAGTGCTGGCTGATGGCCGCCGGGTTAAACCAGTAGCGGGTTTGCACGTCGATCAAAGGTTTGAACGATTCCCCACGATCTTCTGCCCGCTGTTGCTGCCAGATTTGCCAGATGCCTTCGACATAACCCTGCACAAAGTTGGCGGTATTCGGTTCGCTGCCGTCGGTGATCACCTGGATCGGGGCGACATCGTTAGGTCGCGCCATCTGCTGGGCAAAATCCACTGGGATCACCACCAGACCGCGAATGCGCCCGGCCTGCATTTTCTCAATCAGTTCCTGGCGATTATCGCTGATGGTGGCGTCAATATACGGCGAACCGGTCATGGTATGGGTAAAATCCAGCGCCTCTTCACTCTGCTGTTCGAGCAAAATCCCTACCCGCAGCTTGCTGGAGTCGAGGTTGATCCCGTAGCCGAAGATAAACAGCAGCAGCAGCGGGATCACCACCGCAATCAGCCAACTGCTGGGATCGCGGACGATCTGGCGCGTCTCTTTCACGCACAGCGCGCGGACGCGACGCCAGGAGAGAGCGGAGTTACTCATGCGTATGCTCCTTATCCCAGTCATTGATTAGCGTGATGAACGCCTGTTCCATGGTCGGGTCCGGCGTGTCGCTGTCGGCAGCCTGAGCCTTCAGGTCGTCTGGCGTACCGCTGGCTATCAGTTTGCCGCGATACACCAGCCCGATGCGATCGCAGTATTCTGCCTCATCCATAAAGTGGGTGGTCACCATCACCGTGACGCCTTTTTCCACCATGCTGTTGATATGCAACCAGAACTCACGACGGGTGAGGGGATCGACCCCGGAAGTGGGTTCATCAAGGAACAGAATGTCGGGTTCATGCATCAGCGAGCAGGCCAGCGCCAGACGCTGCTTAAATCCCAGCGGCAGTTCATCGGTGGCATGGGAAGCGATACTCTTCAGGCCAAATGCCTCGCTCATACGATCGATTTTCTCTTTCTGCGCCCGACCGCGCAGGCCGTAGACGCCGGAGAAAAAGCGCAGATTCTGTTCAACCGTCAGGTTACCGTACAGGGAGAATTTCTGCGCCATATAGCCCAGATGCTGACGCGCTTTACCGGAGCTAACTTTCAGGTCCATATCCAGCACCAGCGCTTTGCCGGAAGTGGGGACCAGCAGGCCGCACATCATTTTAAAGGTGGTGGATTTGCCAGCGCCGTTGGGTCCTAACAGACCAAAAATCTCGCCGCGCTGCACGGCAAAGTCTACGTGGTCGGTGGCGGCAAAATCGCCAAATTTCTTGGTCAGCGCTTTGGCTTCGATCACCGTTTCGCCAGGCGTGCCTTCCACGGTATGCAGGATAGCGCCCAGCGGGGATTCCGATGTTCCGGCTCCACCGAGTAAATCGATAAAGGCATCTTCGAAGCGGGGTGCGGTTTCGTTGATGGTTATCTCCGGCATGCCGTCAGCGTTTTGGATCTGCTGAGCAGTAGCCTCTTTTTTTAGGATTAAACGGACGGATTTGCCCTGAATCATTCCGTCGCTGACCAGCGGCAGTTTTAACGCGCGTTGCAGCAGTCGGCGGTTGTTTTCCTGCGGACTGCTCATCAGGAAGCTGCGACCTGCCATGGTTTGCGTAAGCTGAGTAGGATCGCCCTGGTATAACAGTTCACCTTCGTTCATCAGCAGCACATCACGGCATTGCTCTGCTTCATCCAGATACGACGTACTCCAGAGGATCAGCATGCCGTCCCCGGCCAGCTCGTGGACCATTTGCCACAGTTCGCGACGGGAAATAGGATCGACACCTACGCCTGGCTCATCCAGCAGCAACACTTTGGGTTCGCCAACCAGCGTACAGGCAAGCCCGAGCTTCTGCTTCATGCCGCCAGAAAGCTTGCCAGCCAGTCGTCCGGTAAATGGTCCCAGCGAGGTGAATTCCAGGAGTCGGGCAAAGGTTTTTTCTCGCGCTTCACCGGTGACGCTGCGTAAGTCGGCATAGAGATTGAGGTTCTCCATGACGGTTAAATCTTCGTACAGACCAAATTTCTGCGGCATATAGCCCAGCACCGCATGTAGTGCGCTGTCGTCTTTGATGGGGTCAAAACCAATCACTTCAGCACTTCCGGCATCAGGTTTTAATAATCCCGCCAGCATTCGCATCAACGTAGTTTTGCCCGCGCCGTCCGGCCCGACAAGCCCGGTCACGTAGCCTGCATGAACGGTACAGTCGAGCGGGGCGACGGCCGGTTTTTCCATTCCGGCAAAGTTTTTCGTCAGCCCTTTAAGCGTAATGACGGCGTCATTCATGCCGTGCCTCATCGCCAAACTTTATCGTTACCGGCATTCCCTGACGCAGCGCATCGTCCGCGTCGGTCACCACAATTCGCAGGCGATAAACCAGGTCGGTACGCAGGTCAGGAGTCTCGACCGTTTTCGGGGTAAATTCGGCGGTAGGAGAAACGAAGCCGATTTTGCCGTGATACGGTTTGTCCGGGCGGCCATCGGTATAGAGCAGGATCTCACGTCCTGGCTGCGCCTGGCTCAGATTTCGTTCGTCAACGTAAGCACGAACCCAAACCGGACGCATGAGCGACAGCGTCAGTACCGTGCCCCCTTCGTTCAGCATGCTGCCGGGTTCAACTGCACGGGTGAGAAGCGTGCCGTCAGACGGCGAGGTCAGCGTGGTGTCATGCAAATTAAGCTCTGCCTGTGCCAGCTCGGCCTGAGCTTGTTCGAGCGTGGCTTTTGCCTGCTCGATGTCCTGCACACGATTACCGCTGCGATATTGCGTGAGTTTATCCTGTGCGGATTTCAGCGAAGCTAACGCCTGATCGCGAGATGAACGGGCGTTTTCCAGATCGTTGGCTGAAATGGTGCGGCTTTTCCACAATCCGACCTGCCGATTGTAAAAGTTCTGCGCGTAATCATAGGCGGCCTGCGCCTGTTTGACTGCCGCCGCGGTTTGCGCGATCTCTTCTTCGCGATACCCTGCCAGCATCAGATCGTATTGTGCCTGTGCGGCGGCAACGTTGGCTTTTGCCTGCATCAATGCGTTTTCATACGGTGCGCGGTCCAGTTCACCCAGCACCTGACCGGCGGTAATCGCATCGCCTTCGTCAACCGCCAGCGAGGCCAGCCTGCCGCCGACACGAAAACTCAGGTTGACGCTACGGATATCGACATTGCCGTATAGCGTCAGGCCGTTATCTTGCCGACTCTGATACCACCACGTTCCACCGGCAATCACGGCAACGAGGGCCGCGATAACCAGCCCGAGAACGACAGGTTTTTTCATGACTCCAGACTCCTTTGCGTTAAACCTTGCAGAATAAGATCGATGTGACAGGTGATCGTTTGGTCAATCAGCGCGGTTTTATCCTCATCAAATTGTGACCAGCCTGTACGCAACAGAATGGTTTCTTTCCCCAGACGAAAAGCCAGCACCTCGCCGAGTATGGCGTGGGTGTGCAGAATCATTTGGGTATCATTGGCATCGCCGCCCGTATAGGCGGCAATCAGGCGCGTCAGATGTGTATGCAGCGGATTGATAACCTGGTCGTGCACCAGTTGATAAGCCGCGGTGGGGGAAAGCTGTTCGCGCGAGATAAATTTGCTCAGGTTAACGGTGTCGTCCTGAGTTAACAGCATGATCATATTTTTGCAGGCGCGCAGGATCAGTTCGCGCATCGCGCCACGGTCCGGCTCAGGCTGGGCGAATAAACGCTCGGCCTCTTCAGCGTGCGGGCGAAACTGTGCACCGATAAAATCCGCAATCCACTGGGCGCAGGCGAGATATAAATCCTCTTTTGAGCCAAAATAGTAGGTGATAGCCGCAATGTTTTGCCCGGCCTGTGCAGCGATATCGCGCGTCGTGGCGTGCAGACCATACTCACCGAATTGCGCCAATGCGGCGGCAATGAGCTGGTTCTTCGCCTGTTCACCTTTGGTTGTCATGGTGGGTGTATTCATGGCACGACTCTGATCTTAATCAATCGATTGATTAAGATTATGACTGATGTGCAGCCTTGTCCAGTCCGGAGCGTTATTTTCCAGTGAAGGGATAATTTATGCGGCACATCACAAAAACTGCTACACTCCGCCCCTTCATGACATTGTGGTTTTTGTCATCTCTATTGTATGTATCTCCCTGAAAACGACACCGGTAACGGTCAGGGCGGTTCGGAGTTGTTATGTCTTTTGATTCCCTTGGTTTAAACCCTGAAATTTTACGTGCCGTTGCCGAGCAGGGTTACCGTGAACCTACCCCTATTCAGCAGCAGGCTATTCCTGCCGTGCTGGAAGGCCGCGATCTGATGGCTAGTGCCCAGACCGGTACGGGGAAAACGGCAGGTTTTACCCTGCCGCTGTTGCAGCACCTGATCACCAATCAGCCGCATGGTAAAAGCCGTCGTCCGGTTCGTGCGCTGATCCTCACGCCAACCCGCGAACTGGCGGCCCAGATTGGCGAAAACGTCCGTGATTACAGTAAGTATCTGAATATTCGCTCGCTGGTGGTCTTCGGCGGCGTCAGCATTAACCCGCAGATGATGAAGCTGCGTGGCGGCGTAGATGTGCTGATTGCCACTCCGGGTCGTTTGCTCGATCTGGAACACCAGAATGCGGTGAAACTGGATCAGGTTGAGATCCTGGTACTGGATGAAGCTGACCGCATGCTGGATATGGGCTTTATTCACGATATTCGTCGCGTTCTGGCAAAACTGCCGGCAAAACGTCAGAACCTGCTGTTCTCGGCAACGTTCTCTGATGACATTAAATCGCTGGCCGAAAAACTGTTGCACAACCCGCTGGAAATCGAAGTGGCGCGTCGTAATACCGCGTCAGAGCAGGTTACTCAGCACGTTCATTTCGTTGATAAAAAACGTAAACGCGAACTACTGTCGCAGATGATTGGTCAGGGCAACTGGCAGCAGGTGCTGGTGTTTACCCGTACCAAACATGGCGCGAACCATCTGGCAGAGCAGCTGAATAAAGACGGCATCCGCAGTGCGGCTATCCACGGTAATAAATCTCAGGGTGCGCGTACGCGTGCGCTGGCTGATTTTAAATCCGGTGATATTCGCGTGCTGGTAGCGACCGACATTGCCGCGCGAGGTCTGGACATTGAAGAGTTACCGCACGTGGTGAACTACGAGCTGCCAAACGTCCCGGAAGACTACGTGCACCGCATTGGTCGTACCGGTCGTGCGGCCGCTACCGGCGAAGCGTTGTCTCTGGTGTGCGTCGATGAACACAAGCTGTTGCGTGACATCGAGAAGTTGCTGAAAAAAGAGATCCCGCGTATTGCAACGCCAGGCTATGAGCCAGACCCGTCCATTAAAGCTGAGCCGATCCAGAACGGTCGTCAGCAGCGTGGCGGCGGCGGTGGTCGCGGGCAGGGCGGAGCAGGGCGTGGACAGCAGCCGCGTCATCAGGATGGCGGAGCGCCAAAAGCGAAGCCGCGTAATGGCGAAGGCAAACCGGCAGGTGATAAACCTCGTCCACCGCGCCGTCCGCGCAAACCGTCTGCAGCGCAGTAATTGCGAGCCCGGCCGAAAGGTCGGGCTTTTCTTTTTGCGACACGGGATAGAAAGTGCCACAATAGTGGCTGTTTATACAGTATTTCAGGTTTTCTCATGGCACTTACCACCGCGCTAAAAGCGCAAATCGCTGCCTGGTACAAGGCGCTTCAGGAACAGATCCCCGACTTTATCCCCCGTGCGCCGCAGCGGCAGATGATTGCTGACGTCGCGAAAACGCTCTCCGGGGAAGAAGGGCGGCATCTGGCGATTGAAGCACCGACCGGAGTGGGGAAAACCCTGTCGTATCTGATTCCCGGTATTGCCATCGCGCGCGAAGAACAAAAAACGCTGGTGGTCAGTACCGCCAACGTCGCTTTGCAGGACCAGATCTACAGCAAAGATTTACCGCTGCTGCGCAAAATTATCCCCGACCTGCGTTTTACCGCTGCGTTTGGTCGCGGACGCTATGTCTGCCCGCGTAACTTAGCGGCGCTGGCCAGCACTGAACCCAATCAGCAGGATCTGCTGGCTTTTCTCGACGATGACCTGACGCCCAACAACCAGGAAGAACAAAAGCGCTGCGCCAGGCTAAAAGGCGATCTCGACAGCTACAAGTGGGACGGGCTGCGCGATCACACCGATATCGCTATCGACGACGGACTCTGGCAGCGTCTGAGCACCGATAAAGCCAGCTGTCTGAATCGCAACTGTCACTACTATCGTGAATGCCCTTTTTTTGTCGCCCGCCGGGAGATTCAGGAAGCTGAAGTGGTCGTGGCTAATCATGCGCTGGTAATGGCGGCCATGGAAAGCGAAGCCGTTTTGCCGGAGCCGAAAAACCTGTTGTTGGTACTTGATGAAGGCCACCATTTGCCGGATGTCGCGCGCGATGCACTGGAGATGAGCGCAGAAATCAGCGCCCCCTGGTATCGACTTCAGTTGGATCTATTTTGCAAATTAGTGGCTACCTGCCTGGAGCAGTTTCGCCCGAAGACCACGCCGCCACTGGCAAATGCCGAGCGTCTGAACGGTCACTGTGAGGAACTGTATGAGCTGATTTCATCGCTCAATAACATTCTTAATCTGTATATGCCCGCTACCCAGGAGGCAGAACACCGCTTCGCGATGGGCGAATTGCCTACGGAAGTGATGGAGATTTGTCAGCGTCTGGCAAAGCTAACAGAAATGCTGCGCGGTCTGGCGGAACTGTTCCTCAACGATCTCAGCGAAAAAACCGGCACTCACGATATCGTGCGTCTGCATCGGGTTATTTTGCAGATGAACCGGGCGCTGGGCATGTTTGAGGCGCAAAGCAAACTGTGGCGGCTGGCATCGCTCGCGCAATCGTCAGGCGCGCCGGTGAGTAAATGGGCGACGCGCGAGGTGCGTGACGGGCAGATCCACGTCTGGTTCCACTGCGTGGGGATCCGTGTGAGCGATCAGCTCGAACGACTGCTGTGGCGTAGCGTCCCGCATATTATTGTCACTTCCGCAACGCTGCGCTCGCTCAACAGCTTCTCGCGTTTGCAGGAGATGAGCGGTCTGAAAGAAAAAGCAGGGGACCGGTTTGTCGCGCTGGATTCACCGTTTAATCACGTTGAACAGGGCAAAATCGTCATTCCGCAGATGCGCTACGAACCGTTAATTGATAACGAAGAGCAGCATATCGCGGAAATGGCCGCCTATTTTCGCGAACAGCTGGAGAGTAAAAAGCATCAGGGCATGCTGGTACTCTTTGCCAGCGGTCGGGCGATGCAGCGTTTTCTTGAACACGTTACCGATCTGCGCCTGCTGTTGTTGGTGCAGGGCGATCAGCCGCGCTACCGTCTGGTGGAGTTGCACCGCAAACGGGTGACCAACGGCGAGCGCAGTGTGCTGGTTGGGCTGCAATCTTTTGCTGAAGGTCTGGACTTGAAAGGCGACCTGCTGACTCAGGTGCATATTCACAAAATTGCTTTTCCGCCTATCGACAGCCCGGTGGTGATCACCGAGGGCGAGTGGTTGAAAAGCCTGAACCGCTACCCCTTCGAGGTGCAGAGCCTGCCTGCGGCGTCGTTCAATTTGATCCAGCAGGTTGGGCGACTCATCCGTAGCCATGGCTGCTGGGGAGAAGTGGTTATTTATGACAAGCGTTTATTGACCAAAAGCTATGGCAAGCGTTTACTAAACGCGTTACCCATATTTCCGATAGAGCAACCTGCTGTGCCAGACGTTATAGTAAAACCAAAAGAAAAAGCGAAACCCACGCGCCGCCGTCGGCGTTAACGATGCGAGCAACAGGCAAGGAGTTATCGATGGATTACCGCAAAATCATTAAAGAGATTGGGCGAGGAAAAAATCACGCGCGTGACCTGGATAAGGATACTGCTCGCGGACTGTATACCCATATGATGAACGGTGACGTACCTGACCTTGAGATGGGCGGGGTACTGATTGCGCTACGTATCAAGGGCGAAGGTGAAGCGGAGATGCTGGGCTTTTACGAAGCGATGCAAAACCACACCATTCGACTGACTCCGCCGGTAACCAAACCCATGCCGATTGTCATTCCCAGCTACAATGGCGCGCGCAAGCAGGCGAATTTGACTCCGCTGCTGGCGATTTTACTGCATAAACTCGGTTTTCCGGTGGTGGTGCACGGCGTCAGCGAGGATCCAACCCGTGTACTGACTGAAACCATTTTCGAACTGATGGGGATTACGCCAACGCTGCATGCCGGGCAGGCGCAGGCAAAGCTGGATGGTCATGAGCCGGTGTTTATTCCGGTGAGCGCGCTGTGCCCTCCGCTGGAGAAACAGCTGGCGATGCGCTGGCGCATGGGGGTGCGTAACAGTGCACATACGCTGGCTAAATTAGCCACGCCGTTTGCTGAAGATGCCGCGCTGCGTCTTTCCAGCGTGTCCCACCCGGAATATGTTTCGCGCGTGGCGAAGTTCTTCGGCGATATCGGTGGGCGCGGCCTGTTGATGCATGGTACCGAGGGCGAAGTGTATGCCAACCCGCAGCGCTGCCCGCAGATAAGCCTGATAGATTCATCCGGTGTGCGAGTGCTACAAGACCGACAGAGCGAGATGCCTGACGAGCCGGTACCCCTACCGGTAGCAAAAGACCCGGAAACCACCGCGCGCTGGATTGAGCGTTGTCTGGCTGGCAGTGAGCCTGTTCCGGCATCGTTGAAAATCCAGATGGCCTGCTGCCTGGTGGCAACCGGTGAGTCCGCCTCACTGGCTGAAGGACTTGCCCGCGTCGAGCAAAGTTTCTAAACCATTTGTTATCCCGACGGGCCTGTTGCCTGGCCTGTCGGCTCTCTCTGTTCGGCAATGTGAAATTTCTGCACGTTTATTGACCTCCAGCGCACCGTGGCGCAGCATAGTTTGTTGAAAAATAAGAAACACAACAAACACGCGACACAACAGGAGATAACAATGAACAGTGGACATCGCTTCCATGTGCCAACGCTGCACGCCTTTATCCAGGCCGTTTTTCATCAGATGGGAAGCAATGATCGGGAGGCGCGGCTGGTGGCCGACCATCTGATAGCCTCTAACCTCGCCGGTCACGACTCCCATGGCATCGGTATGATCCCAAGCTATATTCGTTCATTCTCGCAGGGGCATCTGCAGATCAACCGTCATGCCAAAGTGGTAAAAGATGCGGGGGCGGTGATTACGCTTGACGGCGACTGTGCGTTTGGTCAGGTGGCAGCGCACGAGGCAATCACGCTTGGAATCGAAAAAGCGCGTCAGTACGGAATCTCTGCCGTGGCATTACATAATTCGCACCATATCGGCCGTATTGGCTACTGGGCGGAGCAATGTGCGGCGGCAGGTTTTGTCTCGGTACACTTTGTGAATGTGGTGGGGATCCCGATGGTCGCACCGTTTCATGGCCGCGATAGCCGTTTTGGCACCAATCCCTTCTGCGTCGTATTCCCGCGTAAAAATACCTTCCCACTGTTGCTGGACTATGCAACCAGCGCCATCGCGTTTGGCAAAACCCGTGTGGCATGGCATAAGGGCGAGCCGGTGGCTCCAGGATGCCTGATTGATGTGGCGGGTGTGCCCACTACCGATCCTGCGGTAATGCAGGTTTCTCCGCTGGGGTCGTTGCTGACCTTTGCCGAGCACAAGGGGTATGCGCTGGCGGCGATGTGCGAAATTATGGGCGGTGCGCTTTCTGGCGGTAAAACCACACATGAAGAGAGCCTGCAGACCAGCGCGGACGCCATCATTAACTGTATGACCACCATCATTATGAATCCACAACTGTTCGGCGCGCCGGACTGCGACAACCAGGTCGCGGCATTTGCTGAGTGGGTGAAAGCGTCCCCGCATGCTGAAGATGCCCCGATCCTATTGCCTGGGGAGTGGGAGGTGAACACTCGCGAGGAACGGCTGGAACACGGTATTCCGCTGGATGCCGGAAGCTGGCAAGCGATTTGTGAGGCGGCACTGCAAATTGGGATGCCAGACGCCGTGTTGCAGGAATTCTGTCAACGGCTGAAACAATAGGCAAAAAAAAGCCCGTCCAGTGGCGGACGGGCAAACAAAGGGTAACAAACAGGGTCAATGAGGGTTGGAGCATTGGGTCGTACAGGTAATCTTTCGGTTATTTATAGATAACCGCGGTGCCGCTCATTTTGTCTTTGCCGATAGCAGAAGTGATGCTGTACCCAGTTGCGCCAGCAGCATTCGCTTTCTCAGCCAGTTTGGCTTCCAGTCCGTCCAGCGTAGTGGCGCCGTCAGCAGATACCACTCCAATTTTGTTCATGTTTTGCGCCTGAGTAGAGGAAACCGGCTCGGCAGCGAAAACGCCAAATGACAGGGTAGACAGGGCGATGGCAGCAACAGCAAATTTGATATTTTTCATGATTAATCTCTCGCAGGGTTGTTCTGTTAGTCAGTGTTCTTTAAGAAGACGTTGTTCCGTCGATGTGATAAGTATCACGTTTTTTTTGGTGAGAGAAAATCGAATAGAATTGACGACATCAATCAAAAAAATTGAATGACAAATAACTTATTGAATATTAATAAATTCGAGTAAGGGATTTACAGTTCTTGTCATTGCGCTTTACAGAGAAGGCGACAACGGCACATTTTGCTACACAGGGTGCAAAAAAGCGTGCTCGTAAAGGAAATCGTATGCGCTGAAACTTTTGGTAAAGATAAGTCAACGTAGCTGGCTGTCTTTCGAACCCCTGCGATTATATCCTGAAAATGCTGAGTTATGTGAATCTTTATCCTGTTGGCAGGCGATGCACAAGCGTACCCCTGGCACGGCCTCACGTCTGGCCTGAGGGATAGGATTGCCGCATTCTTCGCATTCATACAGACTTTCCCCCGTCGGTAACTCACCGCGAGCGCGGGCAACAGCATCTTCAATAGTATTGTTGATCTGTTCGTTAACCGCGTCGTCATTTGCCCATCCGGATGCCATGTGTACCTCCTGCTGATGTCTACAGACTAAGTATAGCGAAGGTGATGGTTGAAAAACGACCACGCGCCAGCAGTATCAGATTTCAGACCATTCGCGCAGCAGGTTATGGTAGAGATTGAGTAATGACAGGATCTCGCTGCTCTCCCCATCGCGAGCCTTCAGGGATTGAATGTTTTTATCCAGTTCAAAAAGCATGGCGCGATTTTTGTCGTCACGGACCATCGACTGTATCCACATAAAAGACGCCACACGAACGCCATGGGTCACTGGCGTAACGCAATGTAGGCTGCTGGAAGGGTAAAGCACCAGATCGCCTGCCGGAAGCTTCACCGCATGCTGGCCGTAAGTATCATTGACCAGCAGTTCTCCCCCTTCATAATCATTGGGGTTACTCAGGAATAAAGTTGCGGAAAGGTCTGTGCGCATCCAGCCGTTTTGCGGATGGCTACGCACCGCACCGTCAACGTGAAAACCGTAGGTCTCGTTGTCCTGGTAGCGATTAAACAGCGGTGTGGAGAGCGTTTTCGGTAGTGCTGCGGCGAAGAAAAGCGCGCTGTTATTTATCGCAGTCTGTACCGCCTGTTGTAAAACGCCGTAGCGTTCACTTTGCGTATTCACCTGCTGGTTGTTTTTAACCTGCGCCCCCTGAGCGCCGGTGGTTGCGCGGCCATCAACCCAGTCGGCAGCGTCCAGTTGTTCGCGAAACCAGGCTACATCCTGCGCCGACAGAACGCCGGGAATGTGGTACATCATCAGTGTTTCTCCTGAAAGTGGGGCTTACGCCCCACGCGATGGATTAGAAATGCATATTGGCGGTGAGCAGGAAAGTTCTTGGTTCGCCCGGATGATAACGGTATCCACTCTTGTTTATGGAGGATACATAATCGGTGTCGAACAGGTTATAGACGTTTAGTTGGAAATCGAGATTGCGATTCACGCGATAGCCCAGTTTGGCGTCAGCGACCCAGTAACCTTCAGTGTAGGATGGCGTACCCACCGCACCGTCGGAACCGCGATGCATACTGCCCACGTAGCGAGCGCCTGCGCCAACGGAGATATCATCGGTAGCCTGATACTGGTTCCACAGCGTGAATGCATGTTCCGGTGTATATGGCAGGGAAGAGGATCCATCCTGAGCAACGTTTTTACCGCTGTGGATGGTCGCGCGTTGCTGGGTGTAACCCCCAATAATCTGCCATGCGGGAGTGATGTTACCTGCTACCGAGAGCTCGTAGCCTTCAACGCGTTTCTCTCCGTACTGGGAATAGGTACCGTCGTCGTTCTGCTCAACTTCATTCTCAATATCTGTGCGGAAAATCGCGGCGGTTAACAGCAGGCGCTTATCCAGCACCTCCCATTTGGTGCCGATCTCGCTGGTTTTCGCTTTCTGCGGTTTGAAATCGGTACGGTTCGCACTGTTACCGCTGCCGCCCTGAGCAAGAGCAAAGTTGCTGCCGCCCGGCGGTTGCTGAGAAACGGCATAGTTGATGTACACGTTACCGTTATCGGTCAGGTGATACAGCGCGCCAGCTTTCCAGTTCACCAGATTGCCTGATTTGGCAGTATCTACAGTGGTGACCGGGGAACCTTTGGCTACGCCTGTCGGGCACGCGACTGCGCCGCGACCGGAAGCGCCACAAGCGGTGGCGCTGTCATATTCCGTGCGGTAATTGTCAAGGCGAATACCACCGTTCAGCTCGAATTCACGGGTAATTTGTAGCGTATCAAAAGCGTATACACCGAAGGTGTCTGTTTGCCCGTTAGCGTTGGCGCCGTTACGAGACAATCCGCCGATATTCACGTTGCTGTCGGGGTGATAGATATTAACCGGTGGTGGGGTGATCGGCACCACGCCATAGTTGGTTTGTGTTTCGCGCGTCAGCTCCACGCCGGTGCTGATGTCGTGACCGATGGATCCCGTGTAGAACGTTGAGGTCAGGTTGGTCTGGTTGGTCAAGATCTTATTGCTGACATCCTTGGTATTTGCCAGGCGTGACCAGGTCCAGCTGTCGACGCTGCTGGTGGGTTGGGTGATGTTAGACGCGCCGCCCATCACCGCCGTCATCAGATAATCCTGTTTAATGCGCGACCAGCGGGTGGTGTTGCGAATAGTGGTGCTGTCGTTCAGGTCATGTTCAAAACGCATCGTCGCGGTATCGGTTGTCGAATCGTCATAATCCGAGTTGGTACCGTAGAAATTATGCGTGTCCACTTTGCCTGAATGATTCAGTGCAGAAGTCCCCGCAGAAGGTGCGGAGTATCCCGGCAGGCCAATGGTAGGGATGCCGCCATCCGGTGTGTTGTGTTGGGTGACATGCAGATAGTTCAGGTACAGTCGGTTCTCAGTCCCTAAGCCAAAAGCGAGAGAGGGGGCCACACCGTAACGTTCATTCTTAACATTATCGCGACCAGCATCATGCGTTTTTTCACCCATCAGGTTTAAACGTGCGGCGGTGGTCTCGCCGATGACCTGGTTAATGTCCAGCGTACCACGGCGGAACCAGGCGCTACCGACGCTGGCCGATGCATCGATTCCTGAGTCGGTGCGTGGCTGTTTGCTGATCATATTGATAGAGCCAGTCGGTGCGCTACGTCCATAGTCGGTACCGGAAGGACCTTTGATTACTTCCACCTGTTCGGTATTGAAGGTGTCGCGCGTGACGCTGCCAATATCACGGATACCGTCGATATAAATACTGTTCGAGGTATCCGCACCACGCATGTAAACCGCGTCACCGGTGCTGGAGTTACCGTTCTCACCGGCGAAAAATGCGCCAACGCCCGGGACGTTTTTCAGCGCGTCGGTCAGATTTGTTGCGCCTTGATCCTTAATCACCTGCTCAGAAATCACCGTCATGGTGCGGGTTGTATCCGCCACCGGACGGGAGAATTTCGGGTCGGCAGACTGTGTTGGGGCGTACAGCGAAGGTTTGGCCGCTTCAACGACCAGAGTGTCTTCTTGTTTTTTATCCTGGTCGTCCGCAGCGACAGCCTGAGCTATAGGGGACAGGCCAATGCACAGACCGGCAAAAAAAGTCAGTGAGTGAAAGCTACTGGACGGCAAGTTGCGATTTTTATCCATGTTAATGAGTGACTTATTATTTTTTGAGTGGACGGTTTCACTCGCGCGAAGGGACATCTCTATGGATGTTATACCCTGCAGGTCTCGCGGAAATGAATGTGTAATTGATAATGATTTTGATAAGCATTACTAATCAGTGCGACGTTTTAGCATTCATTAATTCAAAAATAAATACATTTATTTACATTGGATTCAAAATGCCAACATATTGATTACAAATTGAACTGCAATGAAGTGAACAGCGCGCAGAAAACTGCATTCGGGATGAATGCAGTTGGGCTGAGAAGGGGTTACTTATAGATGGTTGCGGTGCCGTACATCTGATTTTTACCGCCTGCAGAATTAACGACAAAGCCTTTTGCGCCTTGCTCTTTCGCTTTCTCCGCCAGCTTGTCTTCCAGGTCGCTCAGATTAGAGGCGCCGGTAGCGGATACGGTGCCGGAAGCATGTAGCTGACCGGTTGCAGGGCTAGTGTTGGGCTGTGCAGCAAAGGAGGCAAATGTCATGCCGGAAAGTACGGTAGCAGCAAGTAATGTGAGGCATTTCTTCATGGTGATGTCCTCTGAAAAACAACAGGTGTGCCTGATAAGTTTAGGTCGTCAGCGGATGACATTTACCGCAAAAAATTGGTGATGAACTGTCTGTTTTTTGAACAATCAGCAAGGCGTCAAACAGGTGTAAAAAATCAAATTTCCTTGTTGTGTGTGTTTACCGCGTGGCGTTATGCGGGTATCTTACGCCGCTGTTAAAAGGAGAATGCTATGTCCGCCCAGAAACCGGGATTACACCCACGCAACCGCCACAATGGCCGTTATGATCTTGCGACTTTATGCCAGGTTACGCCCGAGCTGACGCAATTTCTCACCCTCACGCCAGGCGGCGAGCAGAGTGTTGATTTCGCGAATCCGCAGGCAGTAAAGGCGCTCAATAAAGCACTGCTGGCGCATTTTTATGCGGTGAAAAACTGGGATATTCCAGATGGTTTTCTGTGCCCGCCGGTGCCTGGTCGTGCTGACTACATACACCATTTGGCCGACCTGTTGGGTGAAACCAGCGGAACCATTCCGGCAAATGCGAGCGTGCTGGACGTGGGAGTGGGGGCAAACTGTATTTATCCACTGATCGGCGTGCATGAATATGGCTGGCGATTCACGGGTAGTGAAACCAGTAGCGAAGCGTTTAACAGCGCTCAGGCGATCGTCAACGCCAATCCGGGATTAACCCGTGCTATTCGTCTGCGTCGCCAGAAAGATGCAATGGCAATCTTCAACGGCATCATTCACAAAAATGAGCAGTATGAAGCCACATTATGTAACCCGCCATTCCATGATTCTGCGGCCTCAGCCCGTGCCGGAAGCGAGCGCAAACGCCGTAATCTGGGACAGGACAAAGACGATGCGCTGAACTTTGGCGGACAGCAGCAGGAGCTGTGGTGTGAAGGCGGTGAAGTGGCGTTCATCAAGAAAATGATTGCTGAAAGCCAGGCCTTTGGTCGCCAGGTGATGTGGTTCACCACGCTGGTGTCGCGCGGTGAGAACTTGCCTCCGCTGTACCATGCATTAACGGATGCGGGCGCGGTGAAAGTGGTCAAGAAAGAGATGGCCCAGGGACAAAAGCAGAGTCGCTTTATTGCCTGGACCTTTATGGATAACGATCAGCGTCGTCGTTTTATGGCGCGTAAACGCTAAAGCGTTGGCTCGGTTGGCGGTAGCGGTTCGCTTGCCGCCGACGCAGGGCCATTCCCTGGTGCAGGTAACACTTGATACGTCTGTACCGGGGCGCGTATGTTGGCCAGATCGAAGTATTTCTTCACCTGGCTGTCGAGCGCAAAACGTACCGTCCACTGCTTCAGCGGCAAGGTGGTAAACGAGACCCGTAGCGTGAATGCCGTATTGGTTAATCCTACAATCCCGGCAAACGACGGCTCGCCGATAATCAGCCCGCGAATATCATCTTTTTCCATCACCGCAGCAACCGCGTCTTTCAACGCCTGATTTGCTTTATCCGCATCCTCATGGCGGTCTACGTCGTAATTGGCGACGACCGATCCAATTCCACGCACAAAGTTGGCGAAGGTCGTTATTGATGACCAGGGAATGATATGGTACGCCCCGGTGTCCTGACGCACGCCCACAGAACGAATGGACATTCGTTCAACCGTACCGGTGAGTGGACCGATGGTCACCAGGTCGCCGGTGTTCATGCCATTTTCAAACTGAATAAAAATCCCGGTAATAATATCTTTTACCAGCGTTTGCGAGCCGAAAGAGATTGCCAGCCCCAGCGCCCCGGCCCCGGCCAGCAATGGGGCGATATTAACGCCAATTTCCGACAGCACAATCATGATGGTGATCGTGCTGATGATCACCGCCAGCGCGTTGCGAAACAGCGTCAACAGGGTGCGGGTACGAGCGCTGGGTAGCGGGCGTCCGTGAATATCGGAAGCCAGACGATTTTCAATCAGGCTGGCAAGGATCGTCCAGCCGATGGCGGAGAAGAATAAAATCAGCGCGATACGGATCAGAATATCCACCGTTTTTTCTCCTGCGCCGTAATGCAGCCAGTTCCAGAAGTCGAACAGTCCCCAGGCATTCAATAGCAGCATCACCGCAACGCACACCGTCAGGATCCTTGCCACGCTTAACGCCGTCGACAGCCAGCCATTCAGCCGCTTTTGGAGTTCCGGATAGCTGCGCTGGGTGTGTGGCGAAAGGGTAATAGTTTTGGCTATCCAGCGGGAAAACATGCCGGAAACAAAGGCGGCAATTCCAATGATTACCAGGCTGCGCAGCGTAGCGCCCATCATGAATTTCAGGCTGTTGCCCGGATCAAACAGCGAAAAGAAAAACAGCACAATGAAGTAGGCACTGGCCAGCCAGTGCCATACCAACGCAAAGGCGCGGATAAACAGGCTGAAAAAAGCTAACGATCTTTCTGCCAGATTCTGTAAATGCAGCGTTATCTCTTTCTTATTTCTGAAAATCAGGTACAGCGCCCATAGCGTGATACACAGCATGATGATGACGTTGGCCATCGCGCCGACCTGCACATTGACCTGATTGGAGATAATGGGAACGGCAACTATAAGCCCGTAACCAATCAAACTGCTTAATGAACTCAAACGCCGATTCCAGTAGCGCGCACCGGTATCCTGAATGTTAAACGGACGCAGTTCGGCCACCGTTGGGCAAAATATCAGACGCAGAATGGCTTTGAAGAATTCAATCAGGGCAAAGGCATTGAGAAACAGGCTTTGCTGAAAGGCGATGGTGCGACTGCCGGCGTTCATTCTGTCGCTCAGTATCTGCCCGACAAACAATGTCAGCGCCAGCAGAAGCAAATCAATAATGAATGCGCCAACGATCATCGCCGGAAGCTGCAGCCAGTTGCTGCGTTCGCGGTTTTTCCGCCGCGCCCATTGCCCCATTTTGCGATACAGCGGCAGCGCGCACAGGCGGATCAGCCAGTAAAACCCGAACACTGACGCCGCCAGCATTAAAAAATGAGTCAGGGCATTGGTGAATGTTTGCGGGTTAAAGGTCTTGTGCGGTGCATCGGTAATATTGCGATAAAGCTGGGCAAAGCGGCTGGAGAGCGCCTCACCGTAGTGCCGGGTGACATCGGTGACGTTTTCCAGCACCGTTTTTTCTTCCGTTAACGTGGGTGGGACGATCGTGGGCACCGGTTCGGCTGGAGGGGTTGTCGCTACTTTGCGTAATTGATCGATCAGTTCCTTCCGCGAGGTGTCATTTTCCAGCACATCAGCCAGTGCGCCGTAGGCCGCTTTCTTCTGTTCAACATCTGGCTCCTTTGCCGGGGCGGTTTGTGCGTTGGTTGACGTTGGCGTGGTGACGCCAGGTATCGTCACTGCCTGAGTCGGAAGACTCAACAGACAAACAAAGATGAACAGGATCCAGCGCATGACTCCTCCCATGAGAAAATAAATTCAAAAGGATAAGTATAGATGTCAGGGCGGGAGGGAATTGAAATGAGAGGATTCTGGTGAAAAACCTCCCTTCGGGCGAAGGGAGGTTGAGCTATCAGGAAACGTGCTGCAAGAATTCCTGTAAGCGTTGGCTGGGTGGATTTTCAATCAGGGCCTGCGGATTACCGTCTTCGGCAATTCGTCCCTTATCAATGAAAATCAGGCGTGAAGCCACTTTTTCGGCAAAGCCAATTTCGTGGGTCACAATCACCATGGTCATCCCTTCTTCCGCCAGGTCCTGCATAACTTTCAGAACTTCATGGCGCAGTTCCGGGTCGAGTGCTGAGGTTGGTTCATCAAACAGCATCATTTTCGGTTTTACTGCCAGCGCACGGGCGATAGCCACACGCTGTTGTTGACCGCCGGACAGTTCAGAAGGGTAGTGATGTGCACGTTCGGCCAGACCCACTTTTGCCAGCAGCTCTTTCGCCAGTTTCTCGGCCTGTTCTTTATTCGCCCCGCGTACGCGCTGCGGTCCGAACATGACGTTTTCCAGTGCCGTCAGATGTGGGAACAGGTAGAACTGCTGAAACACCATTCCGGCTTCCTGACGGATTAAGCGCTCGTCTACCTTCGGATCGTTTACTTTCAGACCATCGACGATCAGATCGCCGGAGGTTATCTCTTCCAGCTTGTTAATGCAGCGCAGCAGGGTAGATTTACCGGATCCTGACGGCCCGATAATCACCACGACTTCACCCTGCTGAATGTTCAGGTCAATATTGTGCAGCACCTGGGTTGGACCAAAGTGCTTAGAAACGTTTTTAAATTCAATCACAGGATTTTCATCCTTCTTTCCAGACGACGCAGAATGAAGCTCAGCACCAGCGTAATGATCAGATAGAACACCGCAACGGCGCTCCAGATTTCCAGTGCGCGGAAGTTACCGGCAATGATTTCCTGGCCCTGACGGGTCAGTTCAGCGACGCCAATGACAATAAACAGCGAGGTATCTTTAATGCTGATGATCCACTGGTTGCCCAGCGGCGGCAGCATACGACGCAGTGCGAGAGGTAAAATAACGTGGCGGATAGTCTCTGTGCGTGAAAGTCCAAGCGCCAAACCGGCTTCGCTGAACCCTTTATGGATTGAGAGCACGGCACCGCGGGTGATTTCCGCAATATAGGCCCCGGAGTTGATCATGATGGTGACAACGGCGGCGCTAAAGGGGTCAATGCGTAAATCGTTAAATGCCATTGGCAGAGCGAAGTAAATAAACATTACCTGCACAACGATTGGCGTACCGCGAATGACTTCGATAAACACCAGCGCAACGTGGTTGGCGATCCAACCGCCGAAAGTTCGCGCAAACCCTGCTGCAAGTCCGATTATCAGACCGCCAGCCAGACCGAGGACCGAGATCCACAGGGTCATTTTGGCGCCTTCAATCAAAAGCGGGATGGCGGGCCAGATGGCACTCCAGTCAAACTGCATATGTCGTTCCTGTTACCGTGGTGTAAATATTCAAATGCCCGTTTTGCCGGATGTGCTGTGCTTATCCGGCCTACAGGTCTCAAAAATCCAGGCGTAGGCCCGGTAAGCATCACGCTACCGGGCAACGCTGCCGGTTATTATTTAGGTTCAGTACCGAACCATTTTTTGTAGATTTCGTTGTAAGTACCGTTCTCTTTCAGCGTTTTCAGCGCGCCGTTCACTTTCTCACGCAGGTCGTCGCTGCCTTTCGGGAAGGCGATACCGTACTGCTGGGCTTCCAGCGATTCGCCTACAGCTTTGAACTGACCATTGCCTGCTGTTTTGATGAAGTAAAGAATGTTTGGTGTGTCGTGCAGTACAGCGTCTGCGCGGTTGGTGCCCAGTTCCATATATGCGTTATCGATATTCGGGAACTGACGCAGGTCTTTGGTTTTGATATTCGCTTTCGCGTAATCAACGGAACCGGTGCCGCTCTTAACTGCAACGACTTTACCATCCAGATCTTTTACGCTTTTGACGTCGTTGTTATTCGCTTTCACCATCACTAACAGACCGCTTTTGTAGTAGCCGTCGGAGAAGTCGATCGCTTTTTTACGCTCATCGGTGATGGTGATACCTGCCAGTGCCAGGTCGATATTTTTGGTTTGCAGAGCCGGGATGATGCCGCTGAAATCCATCGGTTTCAGTTCATAATCCAGTTTCAGTTCTTTGGCCACGGCAGCCCACAGATCCACATCAAAACCAACGTATTTGTCACCCTGTTTGAATTCAAACGGTACAAACGCGGTGTCGGTTGCGACAACCAGTTTTTTGTCTGCGGCATGGGAGGACACCGCAAAAGCCAGGGTAAGTGCAGCCAGTGAAACTTTTAATACAGACTTCATAGGATTTCCTTTTATATCCACGGGGCGATCCCCTGCGAGAACATATGGCTTAATGAAAAAATCGTGCCAATTTTGCAACTCATTGTTTTAACAAGAGGGTGTCTCGTTTCTCTGCACAATAAGTAGGGCATAGCGAATAATCTGCACTGTTTTGGGGCACTCATTTGGTGCGAACCAGTCACGGTGCAAACGGTATGACTATTTAGCGTAAAAATTGTTGATAAAACAATCTTTCGTTAACGATTGTGTGAGGTGATTATTACAAATAATTTACTTTGGAGTGACGAATGATCAATGTTATGCACCATAGATGTGCAAAACCCCCGCCGGAGCGAGGGTTATATAGGTAATTCTTATGTCTGCTGTTACTCAATGTTGGCTTCGATAAACCACAGGAATTTATCGAGGTCGCGAGAAGCTGCGGTAAAGATATCCGCGGTATCTTCGTCTTTTGCTTCGCTGATAGCTTTACGTACGCTGTTTGCAACTACGGCATAACGTTCGGCCAGCTCTTTTAAGTGGTCCTGTACGCTATGGATATCCAGCGGGTAACTTTTCAGAGGCGTTTTGCTGTTAATAACCTGAGTTGTGCCCAGTGCCACACCGCCCAACTGTACGGCGCGTTCAGCCATGGTGTCGAGGTGATCGGTCAGAGCTGTACGGAAGCCATCCAGCATTTCATGTACTGCAATGAAGTTTGCACCGCGCATGTTCCAGTGAGCCTGTTTGGTGATCAATGACAGGTCAATGAACTGGATTACTTGCTGATTCAGCAGTTCTACGGTCGCTTTCTTTTCGCTATCAGACACATCGTTGCGGGTATAAAGGAGGGCGGATGCTTTTGTTTTTACCAGTTTCGCGGTACTCATATTTTCATATCCTCTTGATATTTATGTCCCAACTCTTCAACGGAATTAAGTATAGCGCTAAATTTGGATTTTTGTTTCCGGTGTTGCCTATCACTTTAATAGCGAAGACGAGGGTGAATATAAAATATCAAATAAAATCAATGTGATGAGTGTTTTGTTACTTGCGTGGTGTTATTTTTATGTTAATTTTAAGATTAAATGAAATATGCGGATGAGAAAATTATATTTATTAGAATTATTATCACGCAGATTTACAATTGGATATTCTGCATGATTATGCAAACCATGCAGAATATTACGTGGTTAATTCACGTCGACTTGTTTTATTTGTGGCTCTTTACGAATAGTGAGCGTAGAGCCCATTGATGCGACAATAATGGCGCCCAGAGCGAGCGTCTGGATAAGCGTCAACGTTTCACCGAGGAAGATCATTCCGGAAACCGCTGCCAGCGCGGGTTCCATGCTCATCAATGTACCGAAAGTACGCGTAGGCAGGCGCGTCAACGCAATCATCTCCAGCGAATAGGGAAGCGCAGTAGAGAGGACTGCAATGGCCAGACCTAACGGCAGAATGGACCAGTGCCACAGGGCATCTCCGGCCTGGAGTGTGCCGATTGGTACAAATACCAGAGCTGCAATGAATGACCCTACTGCGACGGTCGCAGGACCGTGTTCCGCGCCGGCTCGCTGCCCGGTAAGAATATAGATGGCCCAGCAGGCGCCAGCCCCCAGTGCCAGCGCTGCGCCGGTTAAATCTACGTGAGAAACGTCCTGACCCAGAGGCAGCAGGAACCAGAGCCCGAGTACTGCCAACGCAACCCAAATGAAATCCACCGGGCGTCGGGATGAAAACAGCGCTACCGCGAGCGGGCCGGTAAATTCCAGCGCCACGGCGATTCCCAGTGGGACGGTTTGGATAGACAGGTAGAAAAGATAGTTCATCCCGCCCAGAGACAGGCCATAAAACAGTAGCGGCAGGCGTTGTTCTTTGGCGAATCGTAAACGCCAGGGCTTAAAGAAAGCGATAAGGATGAGCGTGCCCAGCGCAAGGCGCAGCGCGGTAACGCCCGGCGCACCGACGAGTGGGAACAAAGATTTTGCCAGTGATGCTCCGCTTTGAATGGAGGACATAGCAATAAGCAAAACCAAAATAGGCAACCAGACTGGCGCTTTACGTGACAACCCCGGCATCCTTTCTCCTGTCAAATGATGATTACACGTCTCCATCTGTGCCACGCTTCAGCATTGTTCCGACGCAGATGATTTTATGTATAGAAAAGTAAAACAGCGAGTGTAATGGAATTACGCTCAACTGGTTGAGTATTCGTTGAAAAAAAAATTGCTCAGTTCCGTACAATGGCATGAAAATGATGGATTAATAATCTGTGTGATTAGGAATGTTCTGGATGAATGTGCCATATTGTGCGCGCAATAATGGTATTTTCAGTTGAAAAAGTGATGTTAATTGAAAGAGATAGCGGGTTTTTGAAATGTTCTGTTACATGAAAGACCCCGTTAGACATCGCGAATCGCAAAGAGTTTCCCATCAATTTTTGGTATATTTAAAACTTAAGATTTACTTGAAGCACATTTGAGGTGGTTATGAAAAAAATTGCATGTCTTTCAGCACTGGCCGCTGTTCTGGCTTTCTCCGCAGGTACTGCTGTAGCTGCTACTTCTACCGTTACCGGTGGTTACGCTCAGAGCGATGCTCAGGGCGCAGCGAACAAAATGAACGGTTTCAACCTGAAGTATCGCTACGAGCAGGACAACAACCCGCTGGGTGTTATCGGTTCCTTCACTTACACTGAAAAAGATCGTACCGATGCTTCTGGCGACTACAACAAAACCCAGTACTACGGCATCACTGCTGGTCCGGCTTACCGTCTGAACGACTGGGCAAGCATCTACGGTGTAGTGGGTGTTGGTTACGGTAAATTCCAGAACGCAGCATCTCCGGCTGACAACCACAGCACCAGCGACTACGGTTTCTCTTACGGTGCTGGTCTGCAGTTCAACCCGATCGAAAACGTTGCTCTGGACTTCTCCTACGAGCAGAGCCGTATTCGTAGCGTTGACGTTGGCACCTGGATTGCTGGCGTGGGTTACCGCTTCTAATCACTTCGGTGATATGAAAAATCCGCCTCTTGGGGCGGATTTTTTTTGCGTGTAATGCAGGAAGGAATGTCGTTGTAGGCCTGATAAGCGCAGCGCATCAGGCATCGGTAGCAAAATGCCTTATCCGGCCGACAACGTATTATTTGGTTGAGAAAATATCGGTACCCAGATGGTTGTAATCCACCTTCTGCAGTTTGAAGTTGGTGATGTACACCGGCCCGGCTTTTTTCTCTGAGATAAAGCGGTAGTTGTTGGTGATTTCTTTTGCGCTTATCCCCGTCCACTGCGAGAAAAAGCTGAGGAAATCATTGGCGGAGCGACGGGCTTTAATCACCCGATGCGCTTTATCATCGCTCGACAGCACCATGAAAGGCACCTGGAAATTCTGCTGGAACTGATCGTCATGCGCCAGGTACTGCACCTCTTTTCCCCGCTCTTTAAACGCGAGGCCATGATCGGAGAAATAGACCATCGAGAAGCTATTACCGCTGTTACGTAACTGCTCGTAAAGCTGGCGCAGCAGGTCATCCGTTTGCGTCATGGTGTACAGATAACAAGATGTCTCTTTTGACTGGACGAAAGTCTCGTATTTACCCTGCGTTCGGTCACAGGCCTGCGGATGCGAGCCCATTAAATGCAGCACGATGAGCTGTGGCTGGGTGCGCTCGGTTGCCAGCACCTGGGCAGTCATCTTCAACAGCGCTTCGTCACGGGTGTTTTTATCCGCTTCGAAGTCACCGCTTTTGAGGAACTGAACCTCATCAGCGCGCTTCGCAATGCTGGCGATGGCCGTATCGTATTCACCAATCTGTCCCTGATTGGAAAACCACCATGTCTGAAAGCCCGCGCGGTTAGCCAGGGTGACAAAGTTATCCTGGAACTGGGGTTTATTATCCACTACCCGATTAAGCGTTAAGCCGAGCGATTTTTGCGTTGAACCGCTGGCAGCAATGTAATCCGCAAAGATATAGCCGTTAACGGAGCTGGCAAACGGGGTGTTATCCCAGTGACCGCCAAACGCGCCTAACGCATCGCGGCGGGCGCTTTCACCGATTACCACGACGTAGGTGTGATACTTCGGTTTAACGGCGGTTACCGTCCAGCTGTCTTTTACGCTCGACAGTTTCGCCATACGCTCTTGTTCGTCGAGCACTTCGTTGTTATTGACGATAACGTCCTTGGCGAAACGGAAAACCGGATAGCCAGTGTCTTTCAGCTTGAACACGCCGCCCCAGGCCAGGTTTTGTACCGGGGTAACAAAGAATGCGACAACGCTAAACAGCAAACAAATGCTGTCGAACTTATTCCAGCTGCGCTGCTGCACATCTTTTTTACGGCGTACGGCGATAACGCCAAGGGCAAAAATAAACACTCCAACCAGATAACTGTACCAGGGGAAGATGGTCAGGATCTCGGTTGACTCTTCCATATTGGTTGAGTGCAGCGCCAGCAAGGTGTTGAAGTTCGGTGAGCCGTAAGCCTGGCCGAACGGAAAGTACATTGCTGCAATGAGTGAGCAAATGCCAATCAGTGCTTTCTGCGCGCGCGGCGCGCTACGCCACAGCAGCATCAATATACAGGTGAAAGCAACGCTATAGAGCAGGCTAAGCGGATAGCCCAGAGCAAGGTTTATTAGCAGAGACTGTAAGAAATAGAGGCCAGTCCACGGACTAATTGCCCGGCTACGAGCAATGATTGAATCTTTGAGGGTTAAATTCATATGCCACTGTTACAAAAACGCCATGTGCTTACCCTGGCGCTAAGGGTCATTGCCTGCCTGAGAGAGCGAGAAGAGGGATAGGGTCCGCATCCGCGAGCCGCAATATACGCAGGGCTGCGAAAAGATAGAGTGTGCGCAAGAGAAGGTCAACTACTACAAAGAAATTGTTTTGCGAGGGACGTGGCAAAACTGACAAAAAGAAGGGTTATTGAGACGAAAACCACCACCGTACCCGAATGACGGCAGGAAAATGAAGCGGCGTACCGCGACGCCGCATTATTTTTCTGAAGGTTTATCCTGCTCTGGTTTGCTGTTAATCATGTCACACAGCATAGAGATCAGCATCAACCGTACTTTAAAGGGAGAGTGACTAAACACGCGTATACACCTCTTAAATTCATTCATGTAAACCTCCTGACTTCACAATCCCATCAGTCCTTGAGGGATGTCTTTATTATATACAGATATAGCACAGGCTATATTATATAGCTATTGCTAAAACGTTAATTTTTTGTGCCCACGCAACTCTGGTTTACAATGAGCGCTCTCTAATCAGATGCCGTTAACGCGTCACAGTAACGAGGAAGCAGAATGAGTCGTCGCGCAGGTATGCCAACAACAAAAAAAGTGACGCAATTGGTGAATGTCGAAGAACACGTTGAAGGATTTCGTCAGGTCCGGGAGGCGCATCGCCGCGAACTGATTGATGACTACGTAGAGCTGATTTCCGATCTCATTATTGAGGTGGGTGAAGCGCGCCAGGTGGATATGGCCGCGCGACTTGGGGTTTCCCAGCCGACGGTTGCTAAAATGCTTAAGCGCCTTGCTTCAGTCGGATTGATTGAAATGATCCCGTGGCGTGGGGTGTTTTTAACCGCAGAAGGTGAACGACTAGCCCAGGAGAGCCGGGAACGTCATCAGATTGTGGAAAATTTCCTGTTGATGTTAGGCATCAGCCCGGAAATTGCCCGTCGCGACGCGGAGGGGATGGAGCATCACGTCAGTAAGGAAACGCTGGAGGCTTTTAGCCGGTTTACGCAACAGCAAGGAACTGGCTCTGAATGAGTTTTCCTTTATTACGTGCCTTACAGCGCGATCGCTTTTTCCAGCTGTTAATCATCGTTGGGGTTGTACTGAGTCTGTTCACGCCATTTACGCCCCGGTCCTGGCCAGGGGCAATTGACTGGCACACGATTATCACGCTTAGCGGGCTGATGTTACTGACCAAAGGCGTGGAGCTAAGCGGTTATTTCGATGTGTTAGGGCGCAAGATGACCCGCCGCTTCAAAACAGAGCGCCAGCTGGCGATATTTATGGTGCTGGCGGCGGCGTTGTTGTCGACGTTTCTGACCAACGACGTTGCATTGTTTATTGTTGTTCCGCTGACCATCACCCTGAAAAAATTATGTGCCATTCCGGTGAATCGCCTGATTATCTTTGAGGCGCTGGCGGTAAACGCCGGATCGTTGCTCACGCCAATAGGTAATCCGCAAAACATTCTGATGTGGGGACGCTCAGGCTTATCGTTTACCGCGTTTACCTGGCAAATGGCGCCGCTTGCGGGGGCCATGATGCTGACGCTGGTGGTGCTGTGCTGGTTCAGTTTCCCGCATAAAGCGTTGCACTATCATACCGGTACGCGCGCGTCTGACTGGCAACCACGCCTGGTATGGAGCTGTCTGGCGCTGTATATCATCTTCCTGGCGGCGCTGGAGTTAAAGCAAGAGCTGTGGGGTTTGGCGATTGTGGCGACAGGGTTCATGGTACTGGCGCGTCGCGTGATCCTCAGCGTGGACTGGACGTTGCTGTTAGTGTTTATGGCGATGTTCATTGATGTGCATTTGTTGACGCAGCTCCCGGCCTTGCAGGGGATTACCCACCAGATTGGCACGCTCTCAGCGTCGGGACTTTGGTTGACGGCTATTGGCCTGTCGCAGTTTATCAGTAATGTGCCCAGTACGATTTTGCTGCTGAACTATGTCCCGCCGACGCTGTTGCTGGCCTGGGCGGTTAATGTGGGCGGCTTTGGTTTGTTGCCGGGATCGCTGGCGAATCTCATTGCGTTACGGATGGCAAACGACCGACGGATCTGGTGGCGTTTTCATTGGTATTCGGTACCGATGCTGATATGGGCGGCGCTGGTGGGGTATGGTTTGCTGCTGTTGATGTAATTGATGTGATGTGCCGGATGGCGGCTGGCGCCTAATCCGGCCTACTGCGTTGGTAGGCCCGATAAGCGTAGCGCCATCGGGCATATATAGCAGATTAGTTCAAACGAACCGGCATACCTGAACGGTTCTGTACCGCCTGCTCAACGACGGCCTGATCGACGTCAGACTGACCGGTGATGCTGGTAATGCTCTTGGTCAGGGTAATCGGTACGATTTCTCCGCCTTCGAACTGTGCTTCAGTCGTAGACAGTGGGTTATGTACTTCGATGTAACGGCTGCCGTCTGGTTCGGTAGTGGCTTTTACCGGCTCATCGATAAACTGTACGCGGGTGCCGACTGGCACATTTTCAAACAGGAATTTGATGTCGTCGTTACGCAGACGCACGCAACCGTGGCTGACGCGTAAGCCTACGCCGAAGTTAGCATTGGTGCCGTGGATAGCATACAGGCGACCGATATACAGCGCGTACAGTCCCATCGGGTTATCCGGACCTGCCGGAACAACGGCTGGCAGCGGTTCGCCCGCAGCGCGGTATTCCGCATGCATTTTCGCCGTTGGCGTCCAGGTTGGGCCCGCTTTTTTACGTTCTACTTTGGTGGTCCAGTTGATTGGCGTGTCTTTGCCCAGCTGGCCGATACCGATCGGCAGAACAATTACGGTGTTGGTGCCTTTCGGGTAGTAGTACAGACGCATTTCAGCGCTGTTGATAACAATACCTTCATGCACGGTATCCGGCAGGATCAACTGCTGAGGAATGTTCAGCACGGTGCCGCCTTTCGGCAGGAAGGTATCCACGCCCGGGTTGGCTTCCAGCATGTTAGACAAACCCATCTGATACTCTGCCGCAAAATACTCCAGCGGTTGGGTGTTGCCTTCAGGAATAGTAATGACCTGGTTTTGGCCAATCAAACGGCTACCATCAGTCGGCAGCGGGTACGTGACGGCTGAAGCGGTATTACAAAAACCAACTATTGCGAGTGCCGCCGCGAAAAGCGTTGTTAATTTCATATTCATATTCATGTATGCGAGATTCAGTGCCAGGCAGGCTAGTGGGTTGAGATTTATGTAGTGTTGGGCACGCATTATATGTGCAATCTGAGCAACAAGGAATTCGGATGTGTACTAAATCACATTTTTTTCCTTTTGGTTTCACTTTTTCCCTTCCGCATGAAGACGCGATCTTCTTGCAGACTTATGGCATAATAAGCGGTTTGTCACATATTTCTTTCTCTTTCAGGATACGCCAGTGTTAGTTTCCAGCAACGTCACCATGCAGTTCGGCAGTAAGCCGCTGTTTGAAAATATTTCCGTCAAATTTGGCGGCGGCAACCGTTACGGCCTGATTGGCGCGAACGGTAGCGGTAAATCCACTTTTATGAAAATTCTCGGCGGCGATCTCGAACCGACGCTGGGCAACGTTTCCCTCGATCCTAACGAGCGCATTGGTAAGCTGCGCCAGGATCAGTTCGCCTTTGAAGAGTTCACCGTGCTCGACACCGTGATCATGGGTCACGCTGAACTGTGGGAAGTGAAGCAGGAGCGCGATCGCATATACGCTCTGGCCGAGATGAGCGAAGAAGACGGCTATAAAGTTGCTGACCTCGAAGTTCAGTATGGCGAAATGGACGGCTACTCTGCGGAAGCGCGTGCGGGTGAACTGCTGCTGGGCGTAGGTATTCCGGTAGAACAGCATTACGGCCCGATGAGCGAAGTCGCACCCGGCTGGAAGCTGCGTGTGCTTCTGGCACAGGCGCTGTTCTCTAACCCGGACATTCTGCTGCTCGACGAACCAACGAACAACCTGGATATCGACACCATCCGCTGGCTGGAGCAGACGCTGAACGAGCGTGACAGCACCATGATCATCATTTCGCACGACCGTCACTTCCTGAACATGGTCTGTACGCACATGGCGGATCTGGACTACGGCGAACTGCGTGTTTATCCGGGTAACTACGACGAATACATGACGGCGGCAACCCAGGCGCGTGAACGTCTGCTGGCCGATAACGCCAAGAAGAAAGCACAGATTGCCGATCTGCAATCTTTCGTCAGCCGCTTTAGCGCCAACGCGTCTAAATCTCGACAGGCGACTTCTCGTGCGCGTCAGATTGATAAGATTAAGCTCGACGAAGTGAAGGCATCCAGCCGTCAGAACCCGTTTATCCGCTTCGAACAGGATAAGAAACTGTTCCGTAACGCGCTGGAAGTGGAAGCGCTGGCGAAAGGTTTTGATGAAGGCCCGCTGTTTAAAAACTTCAACCTGCTGCTGGAAGTAGGGGAGAAGGTTGCCATCATTGGTGCCAACGGCGTGGGTAAATCCACCATGCTGAAAACGTTGGTTGGCGACTTGCAGCCGGACAACGGTACCGTTAAGTGGTCTGAAAACGCCCAGGTCGGTTACTACGCGCAGGATCATGAATACGAGTTCGAAAACGATCTGACCGTTTTCGAATGGATGAGTCAGTGGAAGCAGGAAGGCGATGATGAGCAGGTAGTACGTAGCTTCCTTGGCCGTCTGCTGTTCAGCCAGGACGATATCAAGAAACCTGCGAAAGTGCTCTCTGGTGGTGAAAAAGGACGCATGCTGTTCGGTAAGCTGATGATGCAGAAACCGAATATCCTGGTTATGGATGAACCGACCAACCACTTGGATATGGAATCTATCGAATCGCTGAACATGGCGCTGGAAATGTACCAGGGCACGCTGATCTTCGTTTCTCACGACCGTGAGTTCGTCAGCTCGCTGGCAACCCGCGTGATTGAAATTACGCCGGAACGCGTAATCGACTTCACCGGTAACTACGAAGATTACCTGCGTAGTAAAGGCGTCGAATAATTATCCCGTCGTTCTCGTGTTACAGGTGTGATGGTTGCACCTGTAACACGGGATACTTAGGGATAAGGGTATATAAAATTAAACAATCCCCAGCGCGCGTTTGCCGTGGATATTCAAATCCTCCAGCGTGAAGCGTCCTTCCCAGTTAGTTTCATAATCCTCCCGTGGAAAATCACCCGGCGACGCACCTTTTTCCAGCGCGGCCTTCACTTTGTGGGCGTAGGCCAGATTCTTTTCGCACATCGGTGCGGCAGGAATGTACATCACGTTACCCCAACCCTGCTGATTTTCCACCGGTGCGACGGAGTGAATCACATCACAATGCCACCAGACGGAGTCTCCGGCGTCCAGTTGTGGAATGCTGGTTAACGCTTCAATCAGCAGAGGATGCCATTGCGTGGAAATCGGCAGCACCCGGCCGGGCGCAACGCCGCAAAGTTCATCTTCTGGCACATCGTCAAGCAATGGGCGTAACAGCACATACGCCATCGCTTCAGGGATAGGGACCACATGCAACAATCCCTGACCTGGCAGCATATCGGACAGTGCAGTCCAGCCCTGGAAGGTACGGAATACCGAACATTTGGTGGTGTTATCCACCGTGTACTCTTCTACCTCAGTGCGATGCGCCGCCTGCCACGGATCGTAATCTTCCAGCTTGCCATTGAAAACATGAGCAAAGACCTGCTGATATGCCGGAAGAAGCCAGCGTTCCAGCGCGCCGGAATCCGTATGCGCGCCCAGCCCTTTAGACGTGGTTCCCGGCGGTCGACGGCGAATGCGGTCAGGGTAAATAACGCTGATATCCGGGTTAAACCATTGTTTACCTTCGCTTGTAAAGGTCCACAAACGATTGAGGAACGACTGTGCATTGGCCATTTCTTCACTCTGGCGGGCCTGCATCTGCGCCTGGGACCAGTAGATGGGGTAGATTTCAGGCCGTGATGCGCTCAGAGTACCGAAGAAATTATCGCCGGGTCCTTTATAGACGTCGTCAAAGTGGTTGCGGTCCAGATAGTCCAGCATTGAGCTGTCCCATCCGAGAGCCTGTTCGCGAGGGAAATGACCTTTAATGACTGCGCATCCGCGACGCTTAATTTCTTCACGCTGCTCTGCACTTACGTGGCCCGCTTTGATATCTGCATAAGATATCACCGGCCACACCGGGGCACCTTGCGCTTTGAGGGCGTTGATTTCCGCCACGCGGGTGGTGATAGCATCGCTCAACTGATTGAAGATTAACTGAACATCCCCAAGCTGTGCCCGCAGTTGCTGTTTCATCTGCCGGATTGCCGCTTTGTGATCGGCGGGTAGCGTGTCGCTGGTAAAAGTAAAAGCCATATCCACCTCGCATTAACTTTCATTCGAAACTTAACTAACTTACAAATGATAATATAAGTTAAAATTTAGTTAACGCAAGTTTAAAACTTGATGGAGTGAGCAAAATAGAAAAAGGGTGAAAACCGGGATGAGGGATACCCCGGTTGGCAGGATTAGACGTTAAAAGGGGAGGTGTTATCTAGCACAGCCTGAATTACGTTCAGCGCGCCCTGATGGTTATTGTCGTCGGTCTGATAGCGAGCAATCGCTTTGATATTCTCTGCCGCGTTGGCCATGGCGAAAGAGTAGTGCGCCATTTTCAGCATTTCCGCGTCGTTTCCGCTATCGCCAATGGCGACTACGTTTTGCGGTGACAGGTTCCAGCGTTTAAGCAGGCGGCTGATCCCGTTGGCTTTATGTAGGCCCGGAATGATCAGATCGATAAACCCGAAGCCGCTGGTGACGGGCTTCATGATGCCGTCCAGCGCAGCATGCAGGTGATCGATAACCAATGGGATTTGTTGGTCCGGTAAATTTAGCGAGAACTTGAACAGCACATCGTCGATATCCTGATAATCCTTTACGGGTTTCAGGCGATGGTAGTGTTTTGACATCAATGCGACAAAGGACTCCGGCGCATTTTCGCTAACGTAAGCGCTTTGCAGCCCGCAAGCCACAAAGTTGAGCTGCTTATCTTTTAGCAGTTCACCAATGACAATACGGGATTCGTGGCGGGTAAGCTCGCCGTGAAACAGCTGCTTGCCATGCTCATAAACCAGCGCGCCATTCTCAGGGACAAACGATATTTCGTCTTTAAGCTCCGGGAAAAAGGAGATCAACTGGTAATACTGGTTGCCGCTGGCCACGACAAATTCGATATTTCGTTTTTTCAGTTCCTGATACTGCGCCATAAAACGTGCACGATCGTATTTCTTGGCGTCGTCGAGAAAAGTTCCGTCCATATCGGTGACGATAACTTTGATGGTCATAAAGATAGGCTCCTGGCGATTACTGCAACCAGAAACATTCTAATAACAATGTGACCTGTAGCACAAATTTAATTTCGAATGAAAGTAAAAAGCCGGGTAGTAGCTTCGCCTTACCCGGCTACGGGGAGAATCGTTGTAGGCCGGATAAGCGTCAGCGCATCCGGCAATGGGGAGGTTAGCGTGCCGGATGGCGGTGTGGAATCTCATCCGGCCGACAATATTGTTTACAGCATATGCTCAGTACGCGCGATGATGTCGTCTTGCGCATCCGGAGAAAGCGCAGTGAAGAAGGCGGAATAACCTGCTACACGGACCACCAGGTCACGATATTGATCCGGGTGTTTTTTGGCTTCCAGCAGCGTTTCACGGGAGACAATGTTGTACTGAATATGCCAGCCTTTGTGCTCTTCGAAGAAGGTACGCAGCAGGATCATCAGCTTTTGCTTATCGGATTCATTTTCCAGCGTGGCCGGGTTGAGCTTCTGATTTAACAGCACGCCGCCGAGAATCGAACCGGTCGGCAGTTTACCCACCGAACCAATTACCGCCGTTGGGCCGAGATGGTCCGTACCGGAAGCCGGGCTTGCGCCTTCTGCCAGCGGAGTGTGTGCTTTACGGCCATCCGGCGTTGCCATCGTTGCTGCGCCGAACGGCACGTTTGCCGAAATAGATGAGGTCCCGGCGTAGTAATTGCCGCCAACCGGGCCACGTCCGTAACGCGGATTATGATACTGTTTCAGTTCATCGATATAGGTCTGATAAGCGCGGGCCAGCAGCGTATCAACGCTATCGTCATCGTTGCCGTATTTCGGCGCGCCGTTGATCAGTCGTTGGCGTAACTGCTCATGGGTCAGACCGTCAAAATCATCGGCCAGCGCGGCGGCCAGCTGTTGTTGACCAATAGCGCCCTGTTCAAAGACCAGTTTCTTCACTGCTGCCAGGCTGTTACCGAGGTTGGCAATACCCACCTGCAAACCCGATACCCAGTCATACTTCGCGCCGCCTTGCTTAATGCTTTTCGCCCGTTCAATGCAGTCGTCTACCAGCGCGGAACACAGAATATCGTGCACGTTCTCTTCCAGCATGGTGTCGACGACATACTCAATTTCTATGGATTTACGCGTGTAGTAGCGGATCTGCGTATCCCAGGCATCCATCACTTCGTCGAAATTGTTGAAGTTACCAGCCGAGAGCGCTTTTTCCTGTGGCAGAAAGACTTTGCCACTGGTGGCATCGCGCCCACCTTCCAGTGCCGCCAGCATCACGCGGGCAAAGTTAATAAAGCTCATGCCGGTGCAACGGTAGCCCCATTTCCCGCCAACGGCGGTTTCGATACACCCAATGGCCGCATAGTCATAGGCATCCTGCGGTTCAATGCCCAACTTAATGAATTCCGATATGACGATTTCATCGTTGTTAAAGGCTGGCATCCCGAAACCGCAGCGGATCACCTGCACGCAGGCATCAAGGAAGTCATTACTCATCCCCGCGTGATAACGCACGCTCAGGTTTGGCTGCGTAGAACGCAGACGGCCGCAGGACTCCAGAATCGCGTAGGAGAGCGGGTTGACGGCATCCATCGGCTGGCCGTTGACCAGGTTTTGACCACCAATGGTCACGTTCTGATACAGCGGGCTACCCGCTGAGGCTTTCGAATGGGAGCCGGAACGGATTTTGTTCACTTCCAGCAGTTTCAACCAGCAGCTGTGCAACAGTTCAATAGCGTGCTCACGATCAAGACTCTGGTTCAGTTCAACGTCACGACGATAGAACGGATAGAGGTATTGATCCATACGACCGAACGACACCGAGTGACCGTTTGATTCAATTTGCAGGATCAGCTGGATGAAATAGCATAACTGCAATGCCTGCCAGAACGTTTTTGGCGGTTCATGGGCGATCACATCGCAGTTTTCCGCCATGGTCAGCAGTTCATCTCGACGGCTGGTGCGGGTTTCCATGGATGCCATTTTACGTGCCAGCGCGGCAAAGCGCTCGATGTGCAGACTGACGGCTTCCAGCACGATATCAATCGCTTTCAGGAACTGATCGCCATGGAGGTCTTCCAGACATGTCAGATTGATGCGGGAGCGACGTTCATCGACTTTGTGACGCAGGCCGTCGAGACCTTTTTCCAGCAGCAGCGGGAAGTTTACCGCCAGGTGTGCGTCGCCGGAGGTCATGTTACCTTCGGCTTTGATAATACCGGTTTCCAGCAGCCCTTTCTGCTCATCAGTGAACATCCCGTAGCAGCGATCCTGCACGGTTTGACCACGCCACCATGGGCACACCTCATGCAATACACGTTTGTTCTCTTCGCTTACCGCAAAGCCTGCGCCCGGTCTGTCGGCGAGGTCGTCGATCTCTTTTTCAATCCACGAGACGGTGTATTCCGGGAAGATAGGCGCGGCACGCACTTCGCTTGCCTGGTTACCAATGATCAGTTCGTCATGTTTGATCCAGATGGTGCGTTCCGCCAGATGATGGGCTAGCGCCAGTGCGCGACGTACCGGGATAGGCTTATCCAGGTGTTGCTGATACATCTCGGTATAGTGCTGGGCGCGCTCGGTACAAACCGGTGGTTTCACGATGTGGATCAGGGCCGTTTTATGCGCTTTGATACGGTCGCTGAGTGTGTCCAGTTTCAGAGTGGTCATGGCGATTATCCTCGTAGGGTCGCGGTTAAACCTTTAAGGCTGGCGTACTGCTGGGCAAATTCGAGCAGTGCTGGCGCATCAAGCGGTTTATCCGGTGCGTTGTAGGGTTGACTGAGTAAGTGGTATTTGTTGATGCCAAGGGTGTGGTAGGGCAAAAAATGGATCTCACCGACGTGAAGCTCATCGGCGGCAAAATCGGTAATGGCCTGAATAGCGGCTTCGTCTGCGTTGAATCCCTGAATCAGCGGTACGCGGATAATCATTTTTTTACCGGCGGCAGCCAGTTTTTTTAGATTTTCCAGTACGCGAGAGGCACGCCCATCGGTCCATTGTTTAAACGGCGCATCTGCAACGTGTTTTAGATCTGCCAGAAACAGATCGACGTCAGGTAATGATGGTTCAATATACTTCCACGGGACATGCAGACAGGTTTCCACTGCGGTATGAATGCCTGCGTCGTGGCTGGCTTTGAGCAAAGCAGCTGCCAGCTCTGGCTGCATAAACGGTTCACCGCCGGACAGGGTGAGGCCTCCGCCACTGCGGTCGTAAAACGGTTTATCTCGCAATACGGTCGCCATGATATCGTCCACGCTTTTTACCTCTCCGCAGACGGTTAACGCCTGAGTCGGACAGCAGTCGGTCAGTACGGTGAGAGCGTCATCGGTCAGTTTTTCGCGATGAATAAGTAATCCGCCCAGCGCCCGTTCAATCACCGCGGGTGCAGCCTGAGCACAGAGATCGCAACCGTCGAGGCACAAACGCGCGTCATATAGCAGGTCCTGCGTGCGGGCGCGGCTTTCCGGATTCTGGCACCACCGACAGCCCAGGGAGCATCCCTTAAGGAACACCACGGTACGAATACCGGGGCCATCATGCGTGGAGTAGCGCTGGATATTGAAAATCATAAGCGACCTCTTTTCTTTCGTATAAAGATTAAATTACTTTCGAATGAAAGTTATATTGACATGCGTCAACTAACCGTGAGGTTTCGCCGTGCTACCTTTTATTCATGCTAATTATTCGTTTGAGGAAAGGTTATGGAACTCTATTTAGATACGTCTGATGTTGATGCGGTAAAAGCTCTGGCGCGCATTTTCCCGCTGGCAGGGGTGACCACTAACCCGAGCATTGTGGCGGCAGGGAACCAGACGCTGGAAGTACTACTGCCGCAACTGCAGGAAGCGATGGGAGGGCAAGGGCGTCTGTTTGCTCAGGTGATGGCGACGACCGCCGAAGGTATGGTCAGCGATGCGCGTAAACTGCGGACAATCATTGCGGATATCGTGGTCAAAGTACCAGTGACGGCAGAAGGTCTGGCGGCGATTAAGCTTCTAAAAGAAGAAGGGATCCCGACGCTGGGTACCGCGGTATACGGTGCTGCTCAAGGGTTATTGGCTGCTCTGGCGGGTGCGGAATACGTTGCGCCATACGTTAACCGCGTGGATGCGCAAGGAGGGGATGGCATTCAGACGGTGGCCGACCTGCAGACGTTACTGAAAATGCATGCCCCGCACGCCAAAGTACTGGCAGCCAGTTTTAAAACACCGCGTCAGGCACTGGATTGTCTGCTGGCGGGCTGCGAGTCCATCACGCTACCGCTGGACGTTGCTCAGCAGATGATTAGCTCTCCGGCGGTTGATGCTGCCGTCGCGAAGTTTGAGCACGACTGGCAGAGCGCATTCGGTCGCACGTCGATCTGATGCTGTTGCCGGGTGGTGCTAACGCTTACCCGGCCTACGTTGGAGCCGTTGTAGGTCGGGTAAGCGTTAGCGCCACCCGACTTTTTTACTGCCCGCAAACCTCACACCCCGGGTTGCGCATCAGCTTCATTTCGCGAAACTGGCAGGTCATGGCATCGTACATGACGATTTTTCCGGATGCCGGTTTACCGTAGTTTGCCAGTAGCTTAATGGCTTCCATCGCCTGTAACGATCCGATCACGCCGATCAGCGGGGCCATCACTCCGGCTTCTACGCAGGTCAGGGCATTTTCACCGAACAGACGACTCAGGCAACGGTAGCAGGGCTCACCGTCCTGGTATGTAAATACGGTAATTTGTCCTTCCATGCGAATAGCTGCACCGGAAACCAGCGGGACTCTGGCGGCAAAACATCCGGCATTCAGCTGATTGCGGATGCTGACGTTATCCGTACAGTCCAGCACCAAATCGTGTTCGGTAATAAGCGCGTGAATCTCGCTATCGTCAAGCAGCGCATTCACCGGCGTAATGGCGATATAAGGGTTAATCCGCGCTAGCGCGTCACGGGCGGATAGCACTTTGGGTTGCCCGACGGTTGCATCGCTGTGCAGCGTCTGGCGTTGGAGGTTCGACACGGAGACCGTGTCAAAGTCGAGCAGGGTTAAATGCCCGACGCCAGCGCCCGCAAGGTACTGGGTTGCTGCGCATCCCAGTCCCCCCAGACCAACGACCAGTACCCGCGCATCTTTGAGCGCTTCCTGACCTTCGAAATCGAAGCCGCGCAGAATGATTTGCCGGTTATAGCGCATCATCTCCTGGTCGCTGAGTTCCGCCATTACAGGCCTCCAAACAGTGCGTTAAACGGCTCGACCTCAACCCATTCTCCGGCCTCAACGTTACCACGATCGCGCTCCAGCACGATAAAGCAGTTGCCCTGGCTAAAGGAGCTAAAAATATGCGAGCCCTGGTGTCCGGTGGTGGTGACTTCCAGTTCGCCTTCCGCGGTACGCTGCAATACACCACGTTGAAAATCCAGACGCCCTGGCGTTTTCTTCAGGCGTGAGGCTGTGCGCACGCGCTGGCGCGGAGGTAACCCACAGGCGGTGTTGCCGCTGAGTTTCGCCAGCAGCGGTTGCACCAGCTGATAAAAGGTGAGGGCCGCAGAAACCGGATTACCCGGCAGGCCGCAAAACCAGCTGTTGCTCAGTTTACCAAACGCGAACGGTTTACCGGGTTTGATGGCCAGCTTCCAGAAGGCAATTTCTCCCAGCTCTTCCAGAATGGTTTTGGTGTAATCCGCTTCGCCTACCGAAACGCCGCCAGAGCTGATGACGACGTCGGCCTGGCTGTCGGCTTCGATAAATGCGGCTCGCAGCGCGTTTGGATCGTCGCGAATAATTCCTAAGTTGATCACTTCGCAGCCCAGCTGCTGCAGCATCAGGTGAACGGTCAGACGGTTTGTGTCATAAATCTGCCCGTCGCCCAGCGGTTGACCCGGCAGTTGCAGCTCATCACCGGTGGAGAACAACGCCACGCGAACTTTGCGAACGACCGGTACTTCGGCAATGCCGAGCGAGGCCAGAACAGGAAGCTCGGCGGTTGTCAGACGAGTTCCGGTAGGGAATACCACCGCGCCGTTTGCTATATCTTCACCGCGCAGACGAATATTTTGTCCGCTGCGGACCTCGGCGGTAAAACGCACACCGTCGTCAGTTTGTTCTGTTTGCTCCTGCATCACCACCGCTTCACAACCGGCAGGCACCGGGGCACCGGTCATAATGCGGATGCAGGTTCCCGCAGGCCACTCGCCGTGGAATGGTTGACCAGCAAAGGCTTTGCCAGCCACCGCAAGAGGCTGGTCTGATTGTAAATCGGCTAATCGCACCGCATAGCCATCCATTGCCGAGTTATCGAATCCCGGCACATCAATCGGGGAGATGACGTCGGTGGCCAGAATGCGGCCAAAGCATTGAACCAGCGGCAGCGTTTCGACGGCGGTGAGTGGGGTAATACGCGAAAGCATCTGAGAGAGAGCCGTTTCAAGCGGCATCAGTCCGGCGGTAAATTCCATGAGAAGACTCCTGCGGGGCAAAATCGAATCCGCTCATTATGTCAGAAAATGGACGCGGACAGTATGCTACCTCAGGCTTAGGATCCGATCTGAGACAGGTTTTCTGCCAGAGAATAGCGCTACAGGAAAAATGCAGTATAGACTCATTATTTCTGCTTTTTTCCAGGAGGCTAAATGGCTGCGACTATCCCGAATTCAATTCGACAACAGGTGAATGCCGCCAGTGCACTGATTGCGCGGATTATAGAGGGCGACCTGGTTGCTGTTCATTTGTATGGCTCTGCTGTTGAAGGTGGCTTAAAGCCCCAAAGCGATATCGATTTACTGGTTACCATTAGGCTGCCACTGAATACCCGGCAAAGAAAAGATCTGATGCAGGGGTTTCTGGAAATATCAGCACCGCCTGGCAGCGTTGATAGCTATCGGGCGCTGGAAGTGACCATCGTGGTCTATTCACAACTTATGCCGTGGCAATTCCCACCGTCAAGAGAAATGCAATTTGGCGAATGGTTGCGTGACGATATTCGCGCGGGAATTGTTGAACCGAGACAGGTGGATCCTGATCTTTCGATCCTGCTGACCCAGGCCCGGCGCGTCAGCGTAGCGTTGTTCGGTGAACCCGCTGAGACGTTATTCAACGTCATCCCTTTTAGCGATGTCGTGCAAACGTTTCGGCATATCCTTGATATGTGGCAGAAACCGGGCGATTTAGAGGGTGACGAGCGAAATATCATCCTTACTCTGGCGCGTATTTGGTACAGCGTAGTTACGGGCAATATTGTCGCTAAAGATGAAGCCGCCTCCTGGCTTATACCGCAATTACCCGATGAGTATGCTGATACGCTGCAAGCCGCACGTGCAGAATACCTGGGGTTAACCAAAAAGAACTGGGCTGCGTCTATGCCATCTGTTGAACGCTTTGTGTTTTATGCAAAAAAACAGATTGCCGATCGGCTTGAATAATATATTCAACGATGTTGGAAGAAACTCTTTCTGTTTAACTCATCTAAATAACCTGATGGGATGGGGCGTGAGGTACGGGCCTTAACCTTTACATGACGTCTGCATCTTTCTATATTCAAAAATCGAATCAATAAGTCACAGAAATTCTGATATTTATAACCCCGGTACCTGCCACCTAATGGACGAAAAAAATGGGTAAAGCAGTCATTGCAATTCACGGCGGCGCAGGGGCTATCACCCGTTCGCAGCTGAGCCAGGAGCAAGAGTTGCGTTATATACAGGCGCTGTCGGATATCGTTGAAACCGGCCAGCGGATGCTTGAAGACGGTCGTAGCGCACTGGATGTGGTGACCGAAGCCGTGCGCTTACTGGAAGAGTGTCCGTTGTTTAATGCCGGAATTGGCGCGGTGTATACCCGTGATGAAACTCATGAACTGGATGCCTGCGTGATGGACGGTAACACGCTTAATGCGGGAGCCGTCGCCGGAGTCAGCCATTTACGCAATCCGATTCTCGCGGCGCGCCTGGTAATGGAACACAGCCCACACGTCATGATGATCGGTGAAGGGGCTGAAAACTTTGCCATTGCGCAGGGTATGGAGCGCGTATCAGCGGATATTTTCTCGACGCCAGAACGCTACGCTCAACTACTGGCGGCGCGAACAGCGGGTGAAACGGTACTGGACCATAGCGCGAGCCCGCTGGATGAAAACAACAAAATGGGTACCGTGGGGGCGGTCGCGTTAGATATGTTTGGCAATCTGGCGGCCGCAACATCGACCGGGGGGATGACCAACAAATTTCCAGGTCGGGTGGGGGACAGTCCGTTGGTCGGCGCAGGCTGTTATGCCAATAACGCAAGTGTGGCAGTCTCCTGCACCGGAACCGGGGAAGTCTTTATTCGTGCGCTGGCGGCCTATGACATTGCGGCGTTGATGGACTATGGCGGCCTGAGTTTATCCGAAGCGTGTGAACGCGTAGTGATGGAAAAATTACCGGCGCTTGGCGGCAGTGGCGGTTTAATTGCTATCGATCATGAGGGCAATGTCGCCTTGCCGTTTAATAGCGAAGGCATGTACCGCGCCTGGGGATATGCAGGCGATACGCCAACCACCGGTATTTATCGGGAAAAAGGAGATAGCGTTGCCACACAGTGATGAGCTTGATGCCAGCGACGTGCTGGCAGTCAGCAATCTGAATATTGCCTTTGAACAGGAACAGCAACGTGTCAGCGCAGTGCGTAATCTGTCATTTCGCCTGAAGCGTGGCGAAACGCTGGCGATTGTTGGTGAGTCCGGTTCAGGAAAGTCGGTAACGGCCTTGTCGCTGATGCATCTGATTGAACAAGCAGGCGGCGAGGTAAGCTGCGATGAAATGCTGCTGCGACGCCGCAACCGGCAGGTTATTGAGCTGGGTGAACAGAGCGCATCACAAATGCGTCACGTGCGCGGTGCGGATATCGCGATGATCTTCCAGGAGCCTATGACATCGCTCAATCCGGTGTTTACCGTGGGCGAGCAAATTGCCGAGTCTATACGCTTGCACCAGGGTGCCAGCCATGAAGAGGCGATGGTAGAAGCGAAGCGGATGCTCGATCAGGTGCGTATCCCCGAGGCGAAGGCGATTTTATCGCGTTATCCACACCAGCTTTCCGGCGGTATGCGCCAGCGGGTGATGATTGCCATGGCACTGTCGTGTCGCCCTGCGGTTTTAATTGCCGATGAGCCGACGACCGCGCTGGATGTCACCATTCAGGCGCAGATCCTGCAACTGATAAAAGTGTTGCAGCAGGATATGTCGATGGGAGTGATCTTCATAACCCACGATATGGGCGTTGTGGCGGATATTGCAGACCGCGTGCTGGTGATGTATCAGGGCGAGGCGGTAGAAACCGGCAGCGTTGAACAAATTTTTCACGCTCCCCAGCATCCCTATACCAAAGCGCTGTTGGCAGCCGTGCCGCAGCTTGGGGCGATGAACGGGCATGAGCTTCCGCGCCGTTTCCCGCTCATTTCATTGCACGATCCCAGTCATGTAGAACCGCAGACCGAGCAGGACACCGTGGTTGAAGGCGAGCCTATCCTACGGGTACGCAATCTGGTGACGCGTTTTCCTCTGCGCAGCGGTATTCTAAATCGCGTGACTCGCGAGGTGCATGCAGTGGAAAACGTCAGTTTTGACCTGTGGCCAGGAGAAACGCTCTCGCTGGTGGGGGAGTCGGGCTGCGGGAAATCCACCACCGGGCGGGCGCTGCTGCGCCTGGTTGAGTCTCAGCGTGGGGAAATCATTTTCAACGGACAGCGTATTGATACCCTTGCTGCCAGCAAGTTGCAGCCGCTGCGTCGGGATATTCAGTTTATCTTCCAGGATCCGTATGCCTCGCTCGATCCGCGCCAGACCGTGGGATATTCCATTCTGGAGCCGCTACGGGTACATGGGTTATTGCAGGGCGATGCGGGATCAAAACGGGTTGCATGGTTGTTGGAACGTGTAGGCTTGCTACCTGAGCATGCCTGGCGCTATCCGCACGAGTTTTCCGGCGGTCAGCGTCAACGTATCTGTATTGCACGGGCATTGGCGCTCAATCCCAAAGTGATTATTGCCGATGAATCTGTCTCGGCGCTGGATGTTTCAATTCGTGGGCAAATCATCAACCTGATGCTCGACCTACAGCGAGAATTGGGTATCGCATACCTGTTTATTTCCCACGATATGGCGGTGGTGGAACGGATCAGTCACCGTGTGGCGGTGATGTATCTTGGGCAGATCGTTGAGATAGGCACCCGGCGGGCGGTGTTTGAAAATCCGCAACATCCGTACACTCGCAAGCTGATGGCGGCAGTTCCGGTCGCCGATCCATCCCATCACCGGCCCCAGCGTGTGCTGTTGTCGGACGATATCCCCAGCAATATTCGTAAACGTGGCGAAGAGATTTCCCCCGTATCACTCCAGTTAGTTGGTCCGGGGCATTATGTTGCGCGTCCGCTACCAGAAAATGCGCTTTCGCGTTTATAACAGGCAGGCAGGGTTTAAGGAGAATAACATGACAAAAATTGTTGCTCGAAAATGGCTGGTTGCTGTGGGAGTGGTCTCTGCACTGGCCGCATCGCCTGGCTGGGCCGCCAAAGATGTGGTGGTAGCCGTGGGGTCCAATTTCACGACGCTCGACCCCTATGACGCGAATGACACGTTGTCACAGGCGGTAGCGAAGTCGTTTTATCAGGGGTTGTTTGGCCTTGATAAAGAGATGAAACTGAAAAATGTGCTCGCGGAGAGTTATACGGTTTCTGATGATGGGCTGACCTATACCCTTAAGCTGCGCCAGGGGGTGAAGTTTCAGGATGGAACCGACTTCAATGCCGATGCGGTAAAAGCTAACCTCGATCGGGCCAGTAACCCGGAAAACCATCTGAAACGTTACAACCTGTATAAGAATATCGATAAAACCGAAGTCGTCGATCCGTCGACGGTGAAGATTACGCTGAAACAGCCGTTCTCTGCCTTTATCAATATTCTGGCGCACCCGGCAACGGCGATGATTTCTCCCGCTGCGCTGGAGAAATACGGTAAGGAGATCGGTTTCCATCCTGTGGGGACCGGGCCGTACCAGCTTGATACCTGGAATCAGACGGATTTTGTGAAGGTTAAGAAGTTCGCGGGCTACTGGCAGCAAGGGCTGCCAAAGCTGGATACGATTACCTGGCGTCCGGTGACCGACAACAACACGCGTGCGGCCATGCTGCAAACTGGGGAAGCGCAGTTTGCCTTCCCGATCCCATACGAGCAGGCGTCGCTGTTGGCGAAGAACAAAAACCTGGAACTGGTGGCCAGTCCGTCTATTATGCAGCGTTACATCAGCATGAACGTCACGCAAAAACCGTTCGACAACCCAAAAGTGCGTGAGGCGCTGAATTATGCCATCAACCGCCAGGCGCTGGTGAAAGTGGCTTTTGCTGGTTACGCAACGCCGGCAACCGGCGTTCTCCCCCCGTCGATAGCCTATGCGCAAAGCTATACGCCGTGGCCCTACGACCCGGCGAAAGCGCGCGAACTGCTGAAAGAAGCAGGTTATTCGAACGGTTTTACCACTACGCTATGGTCTTCGCATAACCACAGTACCGCGCAGAAAGTGCTGCAATTTACCCAGCAGCAGCTGGCGCAGGTGGGCATTAAGGCTCAGGTTACAGCGATGGATGCCGGTCAGCGCGCCGCGGAAGTTGAAGGGAAAGCGCAGAAAGAGAGCGGGGTACGGATGTTCTACACCGGCTGGTCTGCTTCTACGGGTGAAGCTGACTGGGCGCTGTCACCGCTGTTTGCATCACAAAACTGGCCGCCGACACTGTTTAATACGGCGTTCTACAGCAATAAGCAGGTGGACAGTGATTTAGCGGCAGCGTTGCAAACTAACGATCCGGCGCAGAAAGCGAAGCTGTACAAAGACGCGCAGGATATTATCTGGAAAGAATCGCCGTGGATCCCGCTGGTGGTGGAAAAACTGATTTCGGCGCACAGTACCCGGTTGACCGGGTTCTGGATTATGCCGGATACCGGATTTAGTTTTGATGATGCGGATTTAAAATAAGCTATGCATTCGGCCCCGCAGCCCAGGGGCCGACGAAGGGAGCCTGATGCTTAACTATGTTTTCAAGCGCCTGCTGGGGTTGATTCCAACTCTGTTGATTGTTGCGGTGCTGGTATTTTTATTTGTTCACCTGCTACCCGGCGATCCGGCCCGGCTGATTGCCGGACCGGAAGCTGACGCCGAGGTTATTGAACTGGTGCGCAAGCAGCTGGGTCTGGACCAGCCGCTGCATGTTCAGTTCTGGCATTACATGACTAACGTGTTGCAAGGCGATTTTGGCACCTCGATGGTTTCTCGTCGCCCGGTATCTGAAGAGATAGCCAGTCGTTTTATGCCATCACTATGGCTGACTATTGCCAGTATGGCGTGGGCGGTATTGTTTGGTATGACGGCGGGGATCATTGCTGCCGTATGGCGAAATCGCTGGCCGGATAGATTAAGCATGACGCTGGCGGTCACCGGGATCTCGTTCCCGGCGTTTGCGCTTGGCATGCTGCTGATGCAGATATTCTCCGTTGAACTCGGTTGGTTGCCTACCGTGGGCGCAGACACCTGGCTTCACTACATCCTCCCGTCTATTACGCTGGGCGCGGCGGTGGCTGCGGTGTTAGCCCGATTTACTCGCGCCTCGTTTGTTGATGTGCTTAGCGAAGATTATATGCGCACCGCGCGGGCTAAAGGGGTGAGTGAAACCTGGGTGGTGTTAAAACATGGTCTGCGTAATGCGATGATCCCGGTGGTCACCATGATGGGACTACAGTTTGGCTTTTTGCTTGGTGGATCAATCGTGGTTGAGAAGGTGTTCAACTGGCCCGGGCTTGGGCGACTGTTGGTGGACTCCGTCGAAATGCGCGACTACCCGGTGATTCAGGCCGAGGTGCTGTTGTTTTCTCTGGAATTTATTCTTATTAACTTAGTGGTGGATGTGCTCTACGCTGCCATTAATCCGGCTATCAGGTACAAGTAAGGATGCGATTTTTTAACTGGCGCCGACAGGCGATTTTAAATGCGATGCCCCTTGTTAAGCCAGAGCAGATACGCACACCGTGGCATGAGTTCTGGCGTCGGTTCCGTCGACAGCACATGGCGATGGTCGCTGGGCTGTTTGTATTGCTCCTGATCATGGTAGCGATTTTTGCCCGCTGGCTGACGCCATTTGATGCCGAGAATTACTTCGATTATGACCGTTTGAATGATGGGCCGTCGATGCTGCACTGGTTTGGCGTTGACTCACTGGGACGGGATATCTTTAGCCGCGTGCTGGTTGGTGCGCAAATCTCGCTGGCGGCAGGAGTCTTTGCCGTATTTATTGGCGCGGCGATTGGTACGGTACTGGGTCTGCTGGCGGGATACTACGAAGGCTGGTGGGATCGACTGATCATGCGAATCTGCGATGTGCTGTTCGCCTTTCCGGGGATATTGCTGGCGATAGCCGTGGTCGCTGTGCTGGGCAGCGGTATTGCTAACGTGATCATTGCCGTGGCCATTTTCTCCATTCCAGCCTTCGCGCGCCTGGTGCGTGGGAATACGCTGGTGCTGAAGCAACAGACGTTTATTGAGTCTGCGCGCAGTATTGGTGCCAGCGATGCGACCATCATCTTCAACCATATTCTGCCTGGAACGGTCTCATCGATCGTAGTCTTTTTTACCATGCGAATTGGCACGTCGATCATCTCTGCCGCAAGCCTGTCATTTCTGGGATTAGGCGCACAGCCGCCGACGCCGGAGTGGGGGGCAATGCTTAATGAAGCGCGCGCTGATATGGTGATCGCGCCGCACGTGGCGATTTTCCCGGCGGTAGCGATATTCCTGACGGTGCTGGCGTTTAACTTACTGGGAGATGGTCTGCGCGACGCGCTGGACCCGAAGATAAAAGGATAAACCGTAGGCCTGATAAGACGCTTCAGCGTCGCCATCAGGCATTGCCGGATGCGGCATAAATGCCTTATCCGGCCTACGTTGGGTTACGCTAATTAAACGCGGGTGCCCCACAGATCGTATTCATCTGCGTTTTCGACCTTCACGCGGATGATATCGCCAGGTTTCACCTTGGTTTCACCATTCAGGTATACCGCGCCGTCGATTTCTGGAGCATCAGCCATGCTACGACCAATTGCGCCTTCTTCGTCAACTTCATCAACGATAACCAGAATCTCGCGGCCCACTTTCTCTTGCAAACGTTCAGCAGAGATCTGCTGCTGCAATTGCATAAAGCGGTTCCAGCGTTCTTCTTTCACCTCTTCCGGGATTTGATCCGGCAGGTCATTAGCGCCAGCGCCTTCTACCGGGCTGTATTTAAAGCAGCCCACGCGATCCAGACGCGCTTCCTTCAGGAAGTCGAGCAACATCTGGAAGTCTTCTTCCGTTTCACCCGGGAAACCAACAATGAAAGTGGATCGCAACGTCAGTTCAGGGCAGATTTCACGCCACTGCTTGATGCGCGCCAGCTGTCTGTCCACGGAGCCCGGGCGTTTCATCAGTTTAAGAATACGCGGGCTGGCATGCTGTAACGGAATGTCCAGATACGGCAGGATTTTCCCTTCCGCCATCAGCGGGATCACATCATCAACGTGCGGGTAAGGGTAGACGTAATGCAGGCGCGTCCAGATCCCCAGTTTTGATAACTGTTCGCACAGATCAACCATGCTGGTTTTGACCGGCTCGCCGTTATGGAAACCGGTACGATGCTTCACATCTACACCGTACGCTGAGGTATCCTGAGAGATTACCAGAATCTCTTTCACGCCCGCATCGACCAGACGCTTGGCTTCGCTAAGGACGTCGCCAATCGGACGGCTCACCAGATCGCCACGCATGGAGGGAATAATGCAGAACGTGCAGCGGTGGTTACAGCCCTCGGAAATCTTCAGATAGGCGTAATGGCGAGGAGTCAGCTTAACGCCCTGCTCAGGAACCAGACTCTGGAACGGGTTGTGTTTTGGTTTTGGCACATAGTGGTGAACGTGCTCCAGAACCTGTTCATAGCTATGCGGCCCGGTGATTTCCAGTACCTTCGGGTGGACTTCACGGATCTGATCGACTTTCGCGCCCAGACAGCCGGTGACGATCACCTTACCGTTCTCGTTCAGCGCTTCGCCAATTGCTTCCAGGGACTCCTGAACCGCACTGTCGATAAAGCCGCAGGTATTAACGATAACCATATCCGCGTCGTCGTAGCTTGGCACAACATCATAGCCTTCGGTACGAAGTTCGGTCAGGATGCGCTCAGAATCGACGAGGTTTTTCGGACAACCTAGTGATATAAAACCAATTTTTGCCATTTTCTTATACTGTACATTGCTCGTAATCGGGGGATTATACAGATGCCTTCACGGTACATCTATATCTGATCAGCATAAGACGGAGAGAATAAAGAGCGATACCTATAAAGAGTAGATCGGTTAGTGAAAGGTGTTTAGTGAGTCTAATTCCGGCTTTAAGTGCCGCTTCTTGGCTATAGACACTCATTATCGTAAATTTTATCTCGTCGAGCGTTACTAATGAGGTTAAATTTGAAAGATATTGTTTTGAAGTCGAAACTTGAAATGGCTAAAACTCTTTATGCTAATGGTGTGAGTTTATATTATATCTCACTTGCCACAGGCTTAAGTTGGCGTGTATTAATGACAGAATTAACGTTCATCGCCAGTCATGAAAATATTCGACAAAAAGCTAACGCTCACGTACCCAAACTTTAAATAATTCACCTGTCTATTACCATCCTACAAAATTTGAAAGGTAACGTTAATATGTATATTTCGCCACTTCCGGTCGCCACGGACTCTGATGTTGATAAACTTAGAGATGATATTGCTAATAAACTTTTATTCACTATTGGCAAAGATCCCGCAATCGCCACGAAACGGGAGTGGCTTAATGCGACGTTATATGCGGTACGCGATCGGATGGTCGAGCGCTGGCACCGTTCTAATCGGGCGCAATTCTCTCAGGATGCGCGCCAGGTATATTATCTGTCGATGGAATTTTTAATTGGTCGTACGCTATCCAATGCGTTGCTCTCTTTAGGTATTTATGACGAAGTCAGAAGCGCGCTGGAGGCAATGGGGCTTGAACTGGAAGAACTGATTGACGAAGAAAACGATCCCGGGTTAGGTAATGGTGGTCTCGGTCGTCTGGCGGCCTGCTTCCTTGATTCACTGGCGACGCTTGGGTTGCCGGGATGTGGATACGGTATTCGTTATAACTACGGTATGTTCAAACAAAATATCGTTAACGGTGTACAAAAAGAGTCGCTTGATTATTGGCTGGAATACGGTAATCCGTGGGAGTTCAAACGTCATAATACGCATTATAAAGTACGTTTTGGCGGGCGTGTTCAACAGGAAGGGAATAAAACCCGCTGGCTTGAAACCGAGGATATTCTGGCCGTGGCACATGATCAAATTATTCCAGGTTATGCGACGGACACGACTAATACGTTACGCTTGTGGAACGTGCAGGTGAATAGCGAAGTTAATGCGGGCAAACTGAATCAGCAGGCCGACTTTGCTACTGAAGTGGAAAACAAATACCACTTCGATCGTATCTCGCGGGTTTTGTACCCTGATGATTCCACCGATGCGGGGCGTGAATTGCGTTTACGCCAGGCCTATTTCCTGGCCTCGGCGACGATCCAGGATATTCTGAGTCGTCATTATCAGTTGCACAAAACATACGACAATCTGGCCGATAAAATTGCGATTCACCTTAATGATACGCATCCGGTACTGGCGATCCCTGAGTTGATGCGTTTATTGGTTGATCATCATCAGTTTAGCTGGGATAACGCGTTTGACGTGACCTGTCAGATTTTTTCTTATACCAACCATACGTTGATGAGTGAGGCGCTGGAGACCTGGCCAGTAGAAATGCTAAGTCGAATTTTGCCGCGCCATTTGCAGATTATTTTTGAGATTAACGATCGTTTTCTGAAGACCTTACAGGAACGTTATCGTAATGACAGCGATCTACTGAAACGTGTGTCGTTAATTGATGAGTCCAATGGTCGTGTGGTGCGTATGGCCTGGCTGGCGGTAGTTGTCAGTCATAAGGTAAACGGCGTGTCGGCATTGCATTCAAAACTGATGACCGAATCACTGTTTGCAGACTTCGCGCGTATATTTCCCTTGCGTTTCACCAACGTAACCAATGGTGTGACTGCACGTCGTTGGCTGGCGCTGGCGAATCCACCGCTTGCCAAAGTGCTGGACGAAAATATCGGTGACAGCTGGCGGACTAAATTAATGCAGTTGGGCGAGCTGAAGCAGTTTATAGATTATCCGTCGGTGAATGAGGCTGTGCATCGTGCGAAACGTGAAAATAAGCAGCGGCTGGCGCACCATATTGCCACCCACTATGGCGTGGTGGTGAATCCTGATGCGCTGTTTGATGTGCAGGTGAAACGCATCCACGAGTACAAGCGGCAACTCATGAATGTGCTCCACGTTATTACACGCTATAACCGGATTAAAGCCGCGCCGGATGCCAACTGGGTACCGCGAGTGAATATCTTTGCCGGAAAAGCGGCCTCCTCTTATCACATGGCAAAACAAATTATTCGCTTGATTAACGATGTGGCGCAGTTAGTCAATAACGATCCGCTGATTGGCGGCAAACTGAAAGTAGTATTTATTCCGGATTACAGCGTCAGTCTCGCTCAGCTAATTATTCCGGCAGCCGATCTGTCAGAGCAAATTTCCCTGGCCGGGACGGAAGCCTCCGGGACCAGCAATATGAAATTCGGTATGAATGGTGCGCTCACTATCGGTACGCTCGACGGTGCGAATATCGAAATGCGCGAATACGTTGGGGAAGATAACATCTTTATCTTTGGCAATACGGCTAATCAGGTTGAAACTCTGCGACGTGATGGCTATGACCCGAGGCACATCTTTGAAAAGGATGAGGAACTTCATCAGGTGCTGACGCAAATCGGTACAGGGGTGTTCAGTCCGCAGGAGCCAGGGCGTTATAGAGACGTGTTGGATTCATTGATTAACTTCGGCGACTACTATCAGGTATTGGCAGATTATCGCAGCTATGTAGATTGTCAGGATGCGGTGGATGAGTTGTATCGTACTCCCCGGGAGTGGACGACAAAAACCATGCATAATATTGCTAACATGGGGTATTTCTCGTCGGACAGAACGGTTCAGGAATATGCCGACCATATCTGGCGCATAGCAAAAATACGCGTGTAGCCAGTATTTCTAACGCTCAGCCTCTCTGGTTTTCATAACAGGGAGGCTGTTTGCAAATCAGCCAGAATAGGTGAGAGGATTTTGTGGGTATTGCTTTCTTTGCGCGATGAGGCAAACACGCTAAATTGTGGCAAGGGAAACGGAGTGTTTATTTTTTTTAGTCCATACAGCTGAGCGTGTGTTTCAAATACCTTTTCCGGGATCACCCCTAAACAATGGGTATTGGACACAATCGTCAGAATCGCCGTAAACGATGAGGTAAGCAGGCAGCGTTCTCCGGTTCTGAATTTTTTATCCACAATACTGCGATGATAAATGATTTTCTCATTCTTAGTATTGTAACCGACCAGGTTAGCGTTTCTGAATTGCGCTTCACTGATGGTGTTACCATATAAAGAATTATTCTGCGAGGCCGCCAGTACCAGGCGCATATCGCATATTTTCTGGCATGAAAGACTTGCTGACTCTACGGCAAAGGTAGAAAAAACGGCATCTGCCTGACGCATATTCAGCAGTTCAATAATACTCTGTTCATTCAGGTCGGCGGTAAGGTGCAGGAGGCTGATATCGGCGTCAGTCTCGATTATTCTGGCGGTGACATCTGGAATAACGATAGAGGAAATAAAAGATTCCGTATAAAGCGTTAACCTTTTTTTGGCGGCAGGCGTGGAAAGCGGCATCAGCGTTGATAGCTTATCGATAATTGGGATTGTATTATCATACAGTTCATCAGAATAGACTGTCGGTAACAGTGCATTCCCGCTACGGACAAAAAGATTATCACCCATCATTTCGCGCAGTTTTCTTAATGACTGGCTGACGGCGGAAGGTGAGATGTTCAGCATGTCAGCGACTCTGGAAATGCTACCCACGCTATAGATCAAACAGAAAATGGTCAGCAGATTGAGATCTATTTTTGATAGTGTGCGTATTTTTTCTGCATCATTTGCTTTCGACATAGACCCCTCATCATCAACACCATGGCAGTAACCACATCAGGTATAGCAAAAAAAGTCAGGCGAGTCAGACACAGAGCGCCTTCGATAAGCGTACAGAATGAAGTTGTAACATTGTAAATTATGTTAATCAATTGGGCTTTATTGATGTAGGACATCTATTTGTTCAAAAAACAACCATACTATTAAGTTGCACCATAGTTGGAAAGAGGAGGAACAAAGTATGGTTGTTGACAGACTGAGAACCGATCTTCTCAACAAATTGATAAACGCCCGTATCGAACTTGCCGCTTATCTGCAGTTGAGAAAAGCGAAAGGCTACATGTCAGTTAGCGAGAGCGATCGCCTGCGTGATGTTTTTTTTGCACTGAATCGCGAATTGCACGAGCAATCACAGCTTCACGGTATGCATCTTGATCAGGAAGAGTGGAATGCCCTTCATCGTGCTGAAGGGGCGTTAGCCGCCGCCGCTGTTTGTCTTATGAGTGGACATCACGATTGTCCAACGTTTATCGCCGTTAACGCAGAGAAACTGGAAAACTGCCTGACAACGCTGACGCTAAGTATCCAGAGTTTGCAATCTTACCCAACGCTGGAACACGTCTGAATCAGGGGGAGGGCGCTCCCCCTTTTCGTCAAGGTTATGTAAATGTAGCGGGATAATTCCCCTTGCTGGCTACGCTTTATGCAGAGCCATTAAGGAGGTGTTATGCGTCGACTCTTTCTCTGTGCTATTCCACTTGCGCTATTTTCCACTTATGCCGCCGCGGTAAAAGTGGAAGTGCTGCAAACTAAACTCGATCACCCATGGTCACTGGCTTTTTTACCCGATAACCGCGGTATGCTCATTACGCTCAAAGGTGGACAGCTTCGACTCTGGCAGCCTGAGAAAGGGCTTTCCGACCCGCTGACCGGCGTACCCAAAGTTTGGGCAAATGGTCAGGGAGGACTGCTTGATGTGGCGTTAGCACCGGATTTTGCACAATCTCGCCGGGTATGGCTAAGCTTCGCTGAAGCCGACCGCGAAGGCAAAGCGGGCACCGCGGTAGGCTACGGGCGATTGAGTGACGATCTCAAACAACTGCAAGGATTTCAGACCGTTTTTCGCCAACAGCCTAAGCTTTCCACCGGGAACCATTTTGGTGGACGTCTGGTTTTTGATGGTAACGGTTATCTGTTTATTGGCCTGGGGGAGAATAATCAACGCGCTACCGCCCAGGACCTGGATAAATTGCAGGGTAAATTAGTCCGACTGACCGACGAGGGAAAAATTCCGCCGGATAATCCGTTTGTGAACATGGCGGGAGCGCGGGCAGAGATTTGGTCGTATGGCATCCGCAACCCGCAGGGGATGGCGATGAATCCGTGGAGTGATGTGCTGTGGCTCAATGAGCATGGTCCACGCGGAGGCGATGAAATCAATATCCCCGAGAAAGGGAAAAACTACGGCTGGCCTATCGCGACCTGGGGTGTTAACTACAGTGGTTTGAAAATTCCCGAAGCAAAAGGTCAAATTGTTGCAGGCACGGAACAACCCATCTTTTACTGGGAAAAGTCGCCGGCGGTTAGTGGAATGGCTTTTTACAATAGCGATACCTTCCCGCAGTGGCGGCAGAAGTTGTTCATCGGCGCGTTGAAAGATAAAGAAGTGATCGTGCTGAGCGTTAAGGGGAATACGGTCACTGAGGATGGTCGTCTGTTGCAGGAAAGGGGGCAGCGGATCCGTGATGTGCGCGTCGGACCAGACGGTTATTTGTACGTGCTAACCGACGAGTCCGACGGGGAATTACTGAAAGTGAGTCCCTGATTTGGTTAGCTGACCGGGATCATCACGATTTTTTGAAACGCCGGTCGCTCGGTCAGTTGTTGATACCAGCGTTCCAGATGCGGGCGCGGGGTCCAGCTCAGACCAACGTTGAACAGGTTATAGATGAACGGTGCAACAGCGATATCCGCTGTGCCAAATTCAGCCCCGGAGAACCATGGCTGGTCTGCCAGCGCGTTATCCAGAATGGCAAACAGGTTATCGCAAACTTGCTTACTTGCCTCAATGGCCGCCATATCGCGCTGATCGGCAGGTGTTCTGACCAGACCAAATAAGATAACCCGATGCGCAGGGCTTAGCGTCTGATTTGCCCAGTCCATCCATTTTTCACCGACGGCGCGCGCGGCCGGGGCGTCAATCCACAAACGTTTTTGTCCGTACTGAGCGGCCAGATAGCGGACAATGGTATTGGATTCCCACAGGACAACGTCTGTTTCATCATCGCGTAGCAGCGGGACCAGTCCGTTCGGGTTCAGTGCCAGATAGTCGGCATCGCGGTTACCGCCATGCTGCCCGCCCGCCAGAATTTGGTTATACGGCAGTTCCAGTTCCTCGAGCGTCCACAATACTTTTTTTACGTTGGTCGAGTTATTGCGACCCCACAGTGTAATCATAGTAACCCCGCAAATTAATTGAGCAGCTTTATGGCTGCAGATGCCATCTGACTAGCTCACATGGTGGGGTAAACCTAATATTTACGCAACAAAGTCTAAAAAAATCGTGCCAGGAGCAGCGCAGCGCGGCGTTATTGCATAAACTTTAAAAACTTTACCAACTTACGGTTTCTTTAAGCTCGTTAGTGCGTTATTACTCACCGCACTTATTTTACACGTCATCCATCAGACTTTTTCTGCATGGGTTGGTCGAGGTCGCTTGGCCGGTTTTGTGTAAACACGGTGTGGTATGACGTGGTTTTTTGGAATGGATACTCGGGTGGCATTTATGACGCAATACTTCTCTTCACTTCGCAGCTTTGCTGCAGGTTCTGCACTCTTAATCCTTTTGGCGCCGACCGTACAGGCGGCGGAGCAACCGACGGCCCCGCCGAGCGTGGACGCGCGTGCGTGGATTCTGATGGATTACGCCAGTGGTAAGGTGCTGGCGGAAGGTAATGCTGATGAGAAACTGGATCCTGCCAGTCTGACCAAAATCATGACCAGCTATGTGGTTGGGCAGGCGCTGAAGGCCGGAAAAATTAACCTCAACGACATGGTCACCGTGGGCAAAGACGCCTGGGCGACCGGTAATCCAGCCCTGCGCGGTTCGTCGGTCATGTTCCTCAAGCCCGGGGATCAGGTCGCGGTGTCCGATCTGAATAAAGGCGTTATCATTCAGTCAGGTAACGATGCCTGTATTGCACTCGCTGATTACGTTGCCGGTAGCCAGGAATCCTTTATTGGTCTGATGAACGGCTATGCGAAAAAACTGGGGCTGACAAACACGACTTTCCAGACGGTACACGGCCTGGATGCGGCAGGACAGTTCAGTACCGCGCGTGATATGGCGTTGCTCGGGAAGGCGTTAATCCACGATGTGCCGGAAGAGTACGCTATTCACAAAGAGAAAGAATTTACCTTCAATAAAATCCGCCAGCCAAACCGCAACCGTCTGTTGTGGAGCACCAACCTGAACGTGGACGGTATGAAAACCGGGACCACTGCCGGGGCGGGATACAACCTGGTGGCCTCCGCGACCCAGGGCGATATGCGCCTGATCTCCGTGGTGCTGGGAGCAAAAACCGACCGCATTCGTTTCAATGAGTCAGAAAAGCTGCTGACCTGGGGCTTCCGTTTCTTTGAAACCGTTACGCCGATCAAGCCAGATGCGACTTTCGTCACCCAGCGCGTCTGGTTTGGCGATAAGAGTGAAGTGAATTTGGGCGCTGGAGAAGCGGGTTCGGTGACTATCCCGCGTGGTCAGCTCAAAAATCTGAAGGCCAGCTTTACCCTGACTGAACCACAGCTAACCGCGCCGTTGAAGAAAGGTCAGGTTGTGGGCACTATCGACTTCCAGTTGAACGGAAAATCCATTGAGCAGCGTCCGTTGATGGTGATGGAAGATGTGGAAGAGGGTGGTTTCTTTAGCCGCATGTGGGACTTTGTGATGATGAAATTCCACCAGTGGTTTGGTGGTTGGTTCTCTTAATCTTATCTATTGCCGGATGGCGCAATCGCCGTCCGGCAGTATCTGTTAGTACTTCAGCGTGATACGTTGTGCTTTAGCGTACTCAACAAATGCCTCGTCAGGACGGCTGTCGCTGATGATGGTATCAAAGCGTTTCAATTCCCCCATCCTCGCAGGGCGCACCTTGCCAAACTTGCTGTGATCGACCACCAAAACGTGATGCTGCGCCATCGACATAGCCCAGTGCTTCACCGGCAGTTCTTCCAGATTAAAACAGGTCGCGCCTTTTTCGATGTGAACACCTGCTGCGGAATAAAAGGCGATATCCGGACAGAGGTTGTTCAGCGTTTCCTGAAAATCGAGCGGTTTAAAAATCGCGTTACTGGCATGGAATTCACCACCACACAGAATGACGCGGCACTGCGGTTTTTCCTGCAGCACCAGAAACGTATTCAACGAGTAGCAGATTGCGGTGAAGGGCAGTTCATTGTCGATCGCTTCAATGATCCACGGCGTGGTCGTACCGCAATCGAAAAAGATGGTCTGATGCGCCTGCACGAGACTCGCCGCCTGCTGGGCAGCGCGACGCTTTTCATCAACCAGACGGGATTTTTGATCGCTGATTAAATAGTGGTTAGCGCTGCGGGGTTCCAGAACAATATAGCCCCCGAGCAGCACGACGGGAGCATCATGATTATTCAGGTCGCGACGAATGGTCATCTCAGATACGCCCAGCAACGTCGCGGCTTCTTTGAGGTGTAATTTATCGCTGCGTTTCAGCGCCTGCAGTAATTGACCAATACGCTCGTCGCGTCGAGTTTCCATAGTTCCCCTGGAGAATAGAATAAGTGCTTAGTTTCGCGCTTAATACTACTCTTTTTACCGCGGGTTAGTCACGTACCCAACCTTTACGGATGGGGAGAGCGAAGCAGGTGCGATAGCACGTCTGCAGGCCGAGGTACAAGGTTGTGCCGAACCGTTGCCAGATCATCTGGGCGCTCAGACAGCCGATCAACCCGGCCAGTAATCCGCCCAGCATATCCAGCGGCCAGTGAACGCCAAGGTAAACTCGTGACCAGGCAATCGCCACGGCGACAACCATCAGCAGAGCACCCGTCCACAAGCGATGCCAGAACAGGAAGGCCAGAGCAAAGGTAAAGATAACCGTACCGTGGTCGCTCGGGAAAGAGTCATCTGCCGCATGGTGCAGGAAGTTATAGCCGATGTGGTTAACGAACGGACGATCGTGGGGGAAAAGATGCCCCATCAGCCAGGAAATCGTCAGACCGACTACCAACGCAATGGCCATTTTGATGACCAACTGGCGCTGGAGCGTAACCTGACCACGAGGTCCCCAAAGCCAGAGCACAACGGCTAACAGCGGCACAATGCTGATCAGATCTTTGGCAATGAAAATGGCGAGCGAAATTGCCCATTGCGCAGAGTCGGGTGTTGCATTGATCAAGTAAAAAAGCGAATTGTTCAGATTTTCCAGCATAACGTCCAGACTCAGTGTAATCGTTAAATAGACCCATTTGGGGAGAGCATAAAATTGCTTTCACGGGATAAAAAGCGGTCTTGTCTTATTTGCCTGTTAAATGACGATTTTTAAGACAATTAATGAGACTTATTGAGCATGATAGCGGTCTCAACTTAAATTAACCTTAAAGCAAAATGTTCTTGAGCAAATGAGTGTAAAAATGTGCGCATTTTGCTTTCAAATCACATAATTCACTATCACCAGTACGGCGCATTTATTACACTTTGCGCGATTTTTCTATAGTTAAGAGATTGCATGCAGAACCGTTTATCTTCAGGCGTCCGTTTGGGGCGTCAGGCATTACTTTTCCCGCTCTGTCTGGTGCTTTACGAATTCTCCACTTATATCGGCAACGATATGATCCAGCCCGGAATGTTGGCGGTGGTGGCGCAATATAACGCCGGATTAGATTGGGTACCTACGTCCATGACCGCCTATCTGGCAGGCGGCATGTTTTTGCAGTGGTTGTTAGGACCGCTGTCGGACCGTATTGGTCGTCGTCCGGTAATGTTAACCGGTGTGATCTGGTTCATCGTTACCTGCCTTGCAACCCTGCTTACACAGAATATTGAGCAATTTACCTTCCTGCGTTTTTTACAGGGGATAAGCCTGTGCTTTATTGGTGCAGTGGGTTACGCCGCCATTCAGGAATCCTTTGAAGAAGCGGTCTGCATAAAAATTACCGCGCTGATGGCAAACGTGGCGCTGATTGCGCCACTGCTGGGTCCGTTGGTAGGCGCAGCCTGGGTACATGTTCTGCCGTGGGAAGGGATGTTTATCCTGTTTGCTGCTCTGGCGGCCATCTCCTTTTTTGGTCTGCAACGCGCGATGCCGGAAACGGCAACCCGGCTTGGTGAAAAGCTGTCCATTAAAGAGCTGGGCAAGGATTATAAGCTGGTGCTGAGGAACGTACGTTTCGTTGCAGGCGCACTGGCGTTGGGTTTTGTCAGCCTGCCGTTACTGGCGTGGATTGCGCAGTCCCCGATTATTATCATCAGTGGTGAACATCTCAGCAGCTACGAATATGGTCTGTTGCAGGTGCCGATTTTTGGCGCGTTGATTGCCGGTAACCTGGTGCTGGCGCGTCTGACTTCGCGAAAAACCGTGCGTTCGCTAATTATCATGGGCGGCTGGCCAATCGCCGTTGGCCTGATTATTGCCGCTGCGGCCACGGTGGTGTCATCCCATGCATATCTATGGATGACGGCGGGTTTGAGTATCTATGCGTTTGGCATTGGCGTGGCGAATGCGGGGCTGGTGCGCCTGACGCTGTTTGCCAGCGAAATGAGTAAGGGTACTGTTTCTGCCGCAATGGGTATGTTGCAGATGCTGATTTTTACCGTCGGTATTGAGCTGAGTAAACACGCGTATCTGCTGGGAGGGAACGGCTTGTTCAGCCTGTTCAATCTGGCAAGCGGCGTACTGTGGCTGATTTTGATGGTTATCTTCCTGAAAGATAAACGGGTAGGGAATTCCCGGGAAGGTTAAGGTCCGGATTTCCGCAATCCAGCGCAGATAAGCATAATGACGCCGATAAATTCATCATTATGTTGATAATAGAATCACGCTGTAGGCCGGATAAGCGAAGCGCCATCCGGCCTACAGCAAATTGCCGGATGGTGGCGTAAACGCCTTATCCGGCCTACCGCTCACCAAAGATCTTAACTGACCAGTATTACGGTTGTCTGGGCCTGGCGACAACTTAGTGGTGGTCGTCAATCTGATGTTCGATAACCATCCCTTCACCGACGCTTGCCACATGTCGCGCATAAGGATGTGCGCGATAGACAGGGGCCGGAGCAGGCGCTGGAGCAACATATACCGTTTGTGGTGCGGTCGTTACGCTGACCGCCTGCGGGACGCTGACGGAAGAGGGCACTACCACCACTTTATAACCGCTGGGGACATCAACGGTAACGCTCTGTGCAAATGTGGTCCCCGCAAAGCCCAGCAACAATGTCGCCATTAGTACACTTTTCTTCATGATCCGCTCGCCTGAAATATTCACTGGAAGTAATAATCCAGCGGGTTAATTTGAGGCGGATTATGAATAGATCATGCCATCATTTTGTTGCCGTCTGTGCTGAGCCGTTAATGCGTAAACGGTGCTTCATTCCTTAACACGCGGTCAATAATATCCAGAACGCCCTCTTCGTTGTTCGAGCCTGCGCGATATTTTGCCGCCTCGATCACCGGCTCATGGGCGTTGGCCATTGCAAAACTAAATCCTGCCTGGCGCAGCATCTCAATATCATTTCCGCCATCGCCAAATACAACAACTTCATTGTCGTTAATATTCCAGCGTTGTTGCAGCAGGCGCAGACCGTTAGCTTTATGCACGCCGGGAATTATTAAGTCGATGCTGCCGTAGCCGGTATGCACTGGTACCATAATATCGCCAATCGCCTCGTGGAGATCGGCCTGTACCTTTGGAATTCGGTCGTCGGAAATATTCAGCCCGAACTTGAAGAAAACGTCGTTGAGGTTGTCAAAATCATCTACAAATTCAAGACGATGATAATACATGGCGGAAACGTTCTTATGCTCATCGCTGTACTGTTTCAACGTATAGGCGCTGTTTTTACCACAGGCAATAATGTCGATATCGGCGCGGGTCAGCAGATGCTCTACGATGGCATGGAAATCGTCTTTAGCCAGTTCGCCGTTAAAGACATCTTCTCCTTCACTGACCACCCAACCACCGTTTTCGGCGACAAATGAGATTTCATTGGCCAGTTCGGGGAAAAAGGAAATCAACTGATAATATTGGTTGCCGCTGGCGACTACAAAGCGGATCCCTTGTTCTTTCATCTGGCGATATTGCGCCATAAAGCGCTCACGGTTATAGGTTTTTTGGTCGCTTAAAAATGTGCCGTCCATGTCGACCGCAATTAGTTTGATACTCATTAGCTGTTCTCCATCACCGTGGTATTTTTGAGATCCGGTTTCGCTACCGCTTTCGCGACGACGGCGGCGACAAGCACCAGCGCCAGCACCACTAACATAGCGCTGCGCAGGCCATAGTGTTCACCCAGATAGCCCAGAAGCGGCGGTCCAACAAGGAACGCCAGGTAACCGGTGGTCGCCACGACGCTGACGCGGGTTGGGGCATCGGGGCCGGTGTCGCTGGCGGCTGAAATGGTCAGCGGGAAGCCGAGCGATGCGCCGAGTCCCCACAGAATAACGGACACACCCGCCACCCAGGAGCTGTCGACAAAAATAATCAGGCTAATCCCGAGAGCGCCCATCAGCGCACTGGCGCGCACCACCGCAACGCGGCTGTAACGGTCGATGAACCAGCCGCCGGTAAATCGCCCAACGGTCATACCCAGCGTAAAACCGGCATAAATCAGCGAGCCTGATGTCGGGCTAAATCCATGTCCGTCCACCATTAACAGTGGAAGCCAGTCGTTGGCGGAACCTTCAGCAAATGCCATCGCCAGCACAACAACACCGATCAGCAATAGCTGGATATCACGATAAAAAGGCAGTCCTTTTTCACCGGAGTGAGAACCATCAGCAGCATTTTTGCCCGTGCCGTCAGGAATAGCTTTGATGGCGATGAAAATTGGTGTGATAGCAACCATCGCTGCCAGCAGAATATGCGCGGTAGCCGGGACGCTGAAGGCGGTAAGCATCATTCCAACTCCAGCCCCTGCCAACGTTCCCAGGCTGTAAAAACCGTGCATCATCGGCAGCACGGTTTTGTTCATTTCGCGCTCAACTGCCGCACCTTCGACGTTGATGGCAACTTCTGCCGCACCAAAGCTGGCGCCAAATACGCCCAGGCCAAACGCGAAAAGCCATGCGGAATGCAGCCAGAGCGCTACGCTGAGGATCGCCATTCCGAGGACTGCACAAGACATGGTGGTGCGAATCACCTTACGCGTGCCAAATCGTTTCACCAGCCAGGCCGAACAAAGTATGCCACTCATCGAACCAATAGAGAGCCCAAACAACACCGCACCCATTTCGGCAGTGGAGATGGAGAGGATATCTCTGATGGCAGGGGTACGCGTTGCCCAGGAGGCCATTAATAATCCTGGTAAAAAGAAGAACGTGAACAGCGCCCAGGTGCGACGTCTTAAGGCTTTGCGTGATGAGATGCCAGTCATGAATTCGAGCCAAAGAAAAGAGGGAAGGAGACAACATTAGCAAGACTGTGTACATTTGTACACAAATGCAAGAAGAGGAAATGTAGTGCGACGTGCAAACGATCCGCAGCGGCGGGAAAAAATAGTTCAGGCGACTCTGGATGCAGTAATAGCCCATGGTATTCATGGGGTTACACACCGTAAAATCGCTATGATTGCCGAGGTACCACTGGGTTCTATGACCTATTACTTTTCGGGAATCGATGAGCTTTTGATGGAGGCATTTGGCCGTTTTACTGACAGGATGATGCTGCAGTATCAGGACTTTTTTGCCGATGTTAAGGATGCGTCGCAGGCTTGCCATGCCATTACCGATATGATTTACGGCTCTCAGGTCACAACGCCTGATAATATGGAGCTCATGTATCAGCTGTATGCTTTTGCCAGCCGTAAACCAGCGTTGAAAACGGTGATGCAGAACTGGATGCTACGCAGCCAACAAACGCTGGAGCAGTGGTTTGACCCGGTTACGGCGCGGGCGCTGGATGCGTTTATTGAAGGAATGACGCTGCATTTTGTCACGGACAAAAAACCGCTGCAGCGAGAAGATATCTTGCTGATGGTGGAGCGTATTGCAGGGATACCCGCGACAGTCAGCTGTGCGTAGCGCCTCCGGTAATATTCACCACCGTCGCGGTCATGGCGCTGGCATGGTCTGAAGCAAGAAAGGTCATGACCTCAGCGATTTGTGCAAGCGTAGGCAGGCGCGCGAGCATGGTACTTTGCGCCGCCCCCCCTAACCATTGATCGACGGTTAAACCCATTGACTGTGCTTTGGCGGAGAAAATTTCTCCGGTATAGGAGCCAGCTGCAACAGCATCCACAATCGCATGCGAGCGCACGCCGACGACCCGGATATTTGCCGGTCCTACCTCGCTGGCGAGCGCTTTAATAAAAGCCTCTGTTCCTGCACAACCAACAATATGACCCAGATGACCAGGCATCGCCATCGGGGCCGCGGGGGCAACAACGCTGAGAATGACGCCCGCACGATTGCCGCCCATGTGCGGCGTTACGGCTTTAGCGATATTGAACTGCGCCGAGAGGAAAGGGGTGATGCCGCTCATAAACTCAGAGAGGGATAATGCGTTAATGCGTTTGCCCTGTTCGTGCATAAATCCCGTTGCGTTAACCACCACATCTATTCCACCGGTTTGCTCTACAAGGCGGGTAACTTCCTTCGATGCGTTGTGCTCGTCGAGTACATCGGTGATAAAGGTTTCGACTGTACCTCCTGCCATTCGGATAATACTGGCCGTCCGATCAAGCTTTTCCTGGCTGCGAGCACCCAAACACACATGGGCTCCTTCGCGCGCCATGGCCTGCGCAACCGTACTACCAATAGCCCCGCTGCCACCAAAAATTACTGCGACTTTGCCAGTAAGCAACATGACTAACCCCCATCCCCGATAAAGCACCGTTTTAAAGTATGTGCCATAACCGGCATGCTGCAAATTAGAGGGGCGTTTCAGAGGTGGCAGGCGATGAACGCGAATTTCAGGCAACAAAAAACCCATCAACCTTGAACCAAAACGGCGGGGTTGATGGGCTCCACAAATTGGGGACATCAAAGAAAAGCAGTGGCAATAGTTATGACTGACGCCTTGAAGAAAAGTTCTGCTTACCTGCAAAAAATTTTTCAATTAAAGGAAAATTTCAGCGCTAACCAAGGCCAGGCCAGACAATGACGATGAGTGTCCCCGCTAATGTCAGCAGAACGTTGGCAATCGCGTAGGTCCCGGCATAACCTAACGCAGGGATGTTGCTGCGTGCGGTGTCGCTGATGATTTCCATTGCCGGAGCACAGGTACGTGCGCCCATCATGGCACCAAACAGCAGGGCACGGTTCATGCGCAATACGTAAGCACCAAACAAGAAACAGATGACAACCGGAACCAGGCTGACTACCAGACCGGCAATCAACATTTGACCACCGACCGCGCCCAGGCCATTGCCAATGCCGCTGCCCGCGCTTAAACCGACGCCTGCCATGAATACCATCAGGCCAAACTCTTTCACCATATTCAGCGCACCCTGTGGGATATAGCCAAATGTGGGGTGGTTGGCTCGCAGGAAGCCCAGCATGATCCCGGCGAACAGCAGTCCAGCCGCATTCCCAATGCCGAAGCTGAAATTACTGAACTGGAAGGTGATCATCCCGATCATCAGACCGATGATAAAGAAGGCGCAGAAGGCCAGCAGATCGGTCACCTGACTGTGAATGGAAATGAAGCCGATACGATCGGCAATGGTTTTCACGCGACGAGCATCACCGCTGACCTGCAACACGTCGCCTTTATTGAGTACGACGTTGTCATCAATAGGCATTTCAATCTGGCTACGGATCACGCGGTTCAGGAAACAACCATGGTCGGTTAGTTTCAACTGGGCCAGGCGACGACCAACGGCATTGTGGTTTTTCACCACAATTTCTTCAGTGACGATGCGCATATCGAGCAGATCGCGATCGAACACCTCTTTACCGTTACGGAAGCTGGGATCGAGGCGAGCATGGGCGTCCGGATAACCCACCAGGGCTATCTCATCGCCCATTTGCAACACCGCATCACCATCCGGGTTGGCCAGAATGCCGTTGCGACGGATGCGTTCAATGTAACAACCGGTCTGGCGATAAATACCCAGTTCGCGCAGATTTTTACCATCGGCCCATGCCACCAACTCAGGGCCAACGCGATAGGCGCGGATCACCGGGAGGTACACTTTACGGTTGGCGTCGGTGTCCAGACCTCGTTCACGCGCGATTTGTTGGGCGCTGGTTTGCAGGTCCTGATGCTGGAGTTTCGGCAAATAGCGCGCACCAACAATCAGACTGACCAGACCAATCAAATAGGTGAGGGCGTAACCCAGGCTCAGGTTATCGAGAGCGCTTGAAAGTTGTGTCCCTGTCATTCCTGAATGGCGCAAGGTATCACCCGCGCCGACCAGCACCGGCGTTGAGGTCATCGAGCCAGCCAGCATACCCGCCGTCAGGCCGATATCCCAGCCAAATAGCTTACCCAGCCCCAGCGCGATCAGCATTGCGCTACCGACCATCACCAGGGCAAGCATTAGATAATTTTTCCCATCGCGAAAAAAAATCGAAAAAAAGTTGGGACCGGCTTCGACGCCGACGCAAAAAATAAACAGCATAAAGCCGAGATTTAATGCATCGGTGTTAATACTAAAGTGCTGCTGACCTAATAATAGGGAGACCACTAAAACGCCAATGGAATTACCGAGTTGGACTGAACCCAGACGTAATTTGCCCAGACACAGGCCCAGAGCCAGGACCACAAATAATAACAGGATGTAATTCCCATTTAACAAATCTGCGACGTTTATATTCACGGAGACTAACTTCTTGTTTACTAGTAAGCTATTGAAAGAAATGGCAATTTACGCTAATGTTTTTGCCAGAAATTAAGGGGCGATAGCATCGTACACAGCCCCGAATAATGCAGCATAACAATATATGCGGTTAGTTTAATCTCATTACGTATCAACGGCTATAAGAATCGTGTGGGTGTGTTTTTGGCATGGAATGCCGAGTTACTTTATCTGACTGGACGCCTGCGGGCGAAAAGAGTGTTCGATAGAGAATGTGTCAGGAGGAACGATTGAAACATAAGCAAAGTTGGGCGAGTGCGGTCTGCTGCTTTGTGCTCTTTATTGTGGTGTGTCTTTCATTAACGCTGAACGTGAAAGGGGCATTCAGAGCGGCAGGGCATCCTGAGGTCGGATTGTTGTTTTTTATCTTACCGGGTGCTGCAGCAAGCTTTTTTTCCCATCGTCGGGAAGTGCTCAAACCCCTGCTTGGTGCAATGTTGGCGGCGCCGTGCTGCCTGTTACTGATGCGGTTCGTTTTTATGCCGACGCGTTCATTGTGGCAAGAGCTGGCGTGGTTGTTTAGTGCGGTGTTTTGGTGCGCGCTTGGCGCATTATGTTTTTTATTTATCAGTAGCTTATTCAATCAGCATCAACGACGGAAAAAGAACTGATGACGCCCTCAAGGTGAGGGCGTAGAAACCGCTATCAGGCGAACAGATTCATGTTCTCTTTTGCCCAAGCTTCAAAATCCGTGCAGCCGCCGATGTGTTTTTGATCGACAAAAATCTGCGGAACGGTTTCAACTGGCTTACCTACCGTCTTTTCCAGATCTGCTTTGGTAATTCCTTCAGCATGGATATCAATGTAGCGGAAGTTAAAATCTTCATGCTCACTGCTTAATTTTTCTGCTAATTCTTTTGCGCGCACGCAATACGGGCACCCTGGGCGACCAAAAATAACGGCAAACATCTCTTTCTCCTCGAACTTATCAGGCCGGATGGCAATAATGGTTATGATGCCGCGATTTGTGACGGATGGAAAGCAGGTTCAGCCTGTTGCTTTGATATCCTCAAGCTATATCTGTTAAACACGGCAAGCCGGAACGTTTTATAATGGAAGCCATTTCGCCGGGAGGCCGCGTATGCGCACAATTGGTGTATTACCCAAAAGCGTATTGATGCTGGAAATAATTGGGATGGTTTTGTTATCGCTGGCGCTGCTATCGCTTAACGATTACCTCACCTTGCCCGCACCGCTTAACAGCCCGTTAGCCTGCGTGGTGATGATATTTCTGGGCGTACTGCTGATGCTCCCTGCTGCGGTGGCGTTGATGTGGCGTGTTGCTCAACTGCTGGCACCGCAACTGATGTCTCGCACACCCGGTGATTCAACTGATTCAGACAGAGACAAAAGAGATGACTCCAACCATTGATTTACTCCGCAGCCACCGTTCCATTCGCCATTTTACTGATGATGCCATTTCGGATGCACAGCGTGAGGCGATTATTGCCGCCGCTCAGGGAACGTCAAGCTCCAGTTTTCTACAGTGCACGACGATCGTTCGCATAACGGATAAATCCTTGCGTGAATCACTGGCTACCTTATCTGGCGGTCAAAAGCATGTGGCACAGGCCGCTGAGTTCTGGGTGTTTTGCGCTGATTTTAACCGTCATTTGCAGATTTGCCCTGACGCGCAACTTGGGCTGGCGGAACAGCTGCTGCTGGGTGTGGTTGATACTGCAATGATGGCGCAAAATGCATTGACGGCGGCAGAGTCGCTGGGACTTGGCGGCGTGTTTATTGGCGGTTTGCGTAACAATATTGAGCCGGTCACCGAACTGCTGAAGCTTCCGCAACATGTTCTGCTGCTCTTTGGATTGTGCCTCGGCTGGCCTGCGGATAACCCGGATATCAAGCCGCGCCTGCCCGCGTCGCTTGTGGTGCAAGAAAACCAATACCAGCCACTCAACAGTGATGTGTTGGCGCAATATGATGAGCAGCTCGCGCAGTACTATCTGACCCGAGGCAGCAATACCCGCCGCGACACCTGGAGCGATCATATTCGCCGTACCATCATTAAAGAAAGTCGCCCCTTTATCCTGGAATATTTGCATAAACAGGGATGGGCTACGCGCTAAAGATTTTAACCCAGTGTATGATACGCCAGCTTTTACCAGGTCATTCAGAGAGGTGCAGGGTGAAAATTGCCATTTTGTCCCGGGACGGAACGCTCTATTCTTGTAAACGCCTGCGTGAAGCGGCGATGCAGCGCGGTCACCTGGTTGAAGTTATCGATCCCCTTTCTTGCTATATGAACATCAGCCCGGCGGCATCCTCTATTCATTACAAGGGCCGTCAGCTTCCTCATTTCGATGCGGTGATCCCGCGGATTGGTTCCGCGATTACCTTTTATGGGACGGCGGCGCTGCGCCAGTTTGAGATGCTGGGTAGCTATCCGTTGAATGAATCGGTAGCGATTACGCGAGCGCGCGATAAGCTGCGTTCGCTACAGCTGCTGGCGCGTCAGGGAATTGATTTACCCATTACCGGAATTGCTCACTCTCCGGACGATACCAGCGACATGATTGACATGGTTGGCGGTGCGCCGTTGGTGGTGAAACTGGTTGAAGGCACCCAGGGTATTGGCGTGGTGCTGGCGGAAACGCGGCAGGCTGCAGAAAGCGTGGTAGATGCCTTTCGTGGGGTGAATGCCCATATCCTGGTTCAGGAATATATCAAAGAAGCGAAGGGTCGCGATATCCGCTGTTTCGTGGTGGGCGATGAAGTAGTGGCCGCCATTGAACGACGGGCTAAAGAGGGCGATTTTCGTTCTAATCTCCATCGCGGTGGGGTGGCGACTATTGCGAGTATCACGCCGCGCGAAAGAGAAATTGCGCTCAAAGCCGCCCGGACGATGGGCCTGGACGTTGCAGGCGTTGATATTCTGCGTGCTGATCGAGGGCCACTGGTCATGGAGGTCAACGCGTCTCCGGGGCTGGAAGGCGTGGAGAAAACCACCGGAATAGACATTGCCGCGAAAATGATCCAGTGGATCGAGCGCCATGCTACGCCTGAATTTTGTCTTAAAATCGGCGGCTAAGCGCAATATCGATTGCGATCGTGGTATGACACGCTCTTTTTGCGTAAGCTGTGCCGGTATTTTTTTCATCAATAGAGGTCGCACATTATTATGACATCACTGGTCGTTCCCACTCTGGATACGTTGCGTCAATGGCTCGACGACCTGGGCATGAGTTTTTTTGAATGCGATACCTGTCAGGCGCTGCACTTGCCACACATGCAGAATTTTGACGGCATCTTTGATGCAAAAGTTGATTTGGTCGATAACGTCATTCTGTTTTCTGCGATGGCGGAAGTCAGACCTTCTGCATTGCTGCCACTGGCAGCCGATCTGTCTGCGATCAATGCCAGTTCACTGACGGTGAAAGCTTTTCTGGATATGCAGGATGATAATCTGCCAAAGCTGGTGGTTTGCCAGTCTTTATCCGTTACGCCGGGCGTAACGTTTGAGCAGTTTGAATATTTTGTTCGCCAGAGCGAAGAGCAAATATCGATGGTGATCCTCGAAGCCGGAGCGCATCAGCTGTTATTTAATGCTGAAGAAGATGCGCAAAACAGCACCGCTGAAATTCATTTCCTCCATTAATTCTTCCTGAATCTGGACATATATCGCGCAGCCGCTGCCAGAGCGGTTGCGTATTGCCTGTTTTTATTCTGCATTTAACCTTTCATTAAAGAATTATTCACCTCGATTCAGCGCCTTCCGCTTTATGTCATAGACAATTCCTGCATAAAAAATTGATAAAAGACGTTTTTTAATCTGGGCTATATCCACAATTCCTGGCTAAAGTTATTCTTGCGAAGCTTACCAACGTCATCATTTAAACAACCCCTTGTGACCTGACCTGTGGCCACAATGTGTGTTGAATGCATCGGCGGATGCCAGCGAGCAACAGCGGCATGAGGAGAGGTCTCTCTTTTCATCGGTGCCGCATGAAAGAATATGCACGTTTCTTGCATATCATTAGAGTGTGACATTTTTGTTCGTTTGTTAACGAACTTTCAGAAGGAAAGAGATTATGACCGCCTTAAATAAAAAATGGTTATCAGGCCTGGTTGCGGGTGCTCTGATGGCCATCTCTGCCGGCACGCTCGCTGCTGAACAAAAAACGCTGCATATATATAACTGGTCTGATTATATCGCCCCGGACACGGTGGCTAATTTTGAAAAAGAGACCGGAATTAAAGTTATCTATGACGTATTTGATTCCAATGAAGTACTGGAAGGTAAGCTCATGGCTGGCAGCACCGGCTTTGATCTTGTCGTTCCTTCTGCCAGCTTCCTTGAGCGTCAACTGACTGCGGGCGTATTCCAGCCGCTGGATAAGAGCAAATTGCCGGGCTGGAAAAATCTTGATCCTGAACTGCTGAAGTTGGTGGGTAAACACGATCCGGACAACAAGTTCGCGATGCCGTATATGTGGGCTACGACCGGTATTGGCTATAACGTGGATAAAGTCAAAGCGGTGCTGGGGCCGGATGCGCCGGTTGATAGCTGGGATTTGATCCTCAAGCCAGAAAATCTGGAAAAACTCAAAAGCTGCGGCGTCTCTTTCCTCGATGCGCCCGAAGAGGTGTTTGCCACGGTGCTGAACTATTTGGGTAAAGACCCAAACAGTACCAAAGCGGATGATTACACCGGGCCAGCAACCGATCTGCTGTTGAAGCTGCGCCCAAATATTCGCTACTTCCACTCTTCGCAATATATCAACGACCTGGCAAACGGTGATACCTGCGTCGCGATTGGCTGGGCAGGGGACGTATGGCAAGCGGCAAACCGTGCGAAAGAAGCGAAAAATGGCGTCAATATCTCCTTCTCAATTCCTAAAGAAGGTGCAATGGCGTTCTTTGACGTATTCGCGATGCCTGCCGATGCGAAAAACAAAGATGAAGCCTATCAGTTCCTCAATTACCTGCTGCGCCCTGATGTGATTGCGCATATCTCCGACCACGTGTTTTATGCCAATGCCAACAAAGAAGCGACGGCTCTGGTCAGCCCTGAAGTTCGTGACAACCCGGGCATTTACCCGCCTGCGGATGTTCGCGCCAAGCTGTTCACACTGAAAGTACAGGATCCGAAGATCGATCGTGTACGTACCCGCGCATGGACGAAGGTAAAAAGCGGGAAATAAACCGATGTTTGGGACATGACCCGGCAGGATTTTTGCCTGCCGGGCAGCGTTGAGCCCGGACACATATAACCCGGCAATACGCACCTTTATGGTGCGTTATTTGCACCGTTTCTTTGTTTTATGCCGGAGAGCACCTGAGTGAATGATGCAACCCCACGCCCACAAGCGAAAATCCGCAAAGCGCTCACCCCGCTGCTTGAAATTCGCAATCTGACCAAGTCATTTGACGGTCAGCACGCCGTTGATGACGTCAATCTTACTATCTACAAAGGTGAAATATTTGCTCTGCTCGGCGCGTCCGGCTGTGGCAAATCGACTCTGCTACGGATGCTGGCGGGATTTGAACTGCCGACTACTGGGCAAATCATGCTTGATGGCGTCGATTTAGCGCATGTCCCGCCTTATCTGCGTCCGATTAATATGATGTTTCAGTCCTATGCTCTGTTTCCGCACATGACTGTCGAGCAGAACATTGCCTTTGGCCTCAAGCAGGACAAACTGCCGAAGGCTGAAATCGCCAGTCGGGTGAATGAGATGCTGGGACTCGTGCATATGCAGGAGTTCGCCAAACGCAAGCCGCATCAGCTTTCTGGCGGCCAGCGTCAGCGTGTGGCACTGGCGCGTAGTCTGGCGAAACGGCCAAAACTGCTGCTGCTGGATGAGCCGATGGGAGCGCTGGATAAAAAACTCCGAGACCGCATGCAACTGGAAGTGGTGGATATCCTTGAACGCGTCGGCGTGACCTGCGTGATGGTGACACACGATCAGGAAGAAGCCATGACGATGGCGGGCCGTATTGCGATCATGAACCGTGGCAAATTTGTCCAGATTGGCGAGCCGGAAGAGATCTATGAGCATCCGACTACGCGTTACAGCGCAGAGTTTATCGGTTCGGTAAACGTTTTTGAGGGACTGCTAAAAGAACGCCAGGAAGATGGTCTGGTGATTGAGTCTCCTGGTCTGGTGCATCCGCTGAAAGTGGACGCCGATGCTTCTGTTGTCGATAACGTCCCGGTGTATGTTGCGCTGCGTCCGGAAAAAATCATGCTCTGCGAAGCCCCTCCGCCAGAGGGTTATAACTTCGCGGTAGGCGAAGTGGTGCACATTGCCTATCTGGGTGATTTGTCGGTGTACCATGTACGTTTGAAAAGCGGCCAGATGCTTAGCGCTCAGCTACAAAATGAACATCGTTATCGTAAGGGATTACCAACCTGGGGTGACGAAGTTCGTTTGTGTTGGGATGCGGACAGCTGTGTGGTGTTGACGGTTTAAGGAGCGAAGATGAGTACACTTGAACCTCCAGCACGCGTGGATAAAGCGGGGCGATTCACGCTGTTTATGTCGCGGCTGCAAATGAAGCACGGGCGCAAGCTGGTGATCGCGCTGCCGTATGTGTGGCTATTGCTCCTGTTCCTGCTGCCGTTTCTGATCGTCTTCAAAATCAGTTTGGCTGAAATGGCGCGCGCTATTCCACCGTATACCGACCTCGTTTCATGGGCTGATGGTCAGCTCTCCATCACGCTCAACTTAGGAAATTTCCTGCAACTGACGGACGATCCGCTCTATTTTGATGCGTACCTGCAATCGTTGCAGGTGGCGGGAGTTTCGACTGTCTGTTGCCTGCTGCTGGGGTATCCGCTGGCATGGGCGGTCGCGCACAGCAAGCCCTCGACGCGCAATATTCTGTTGCTGCTGGTGATCCTGCCGTCCTGGACGTCGTTTTTGATTCGTGTTTACGCCTGGATGGGGATCCTGAAAAATAACGGCGTGTTGAACAACTTCCTGATGTGGCTGGGTGTTATCGACCAGCCGTTGACGATCCTGCACACCAATCTGGCGGTCTACATCGGTATTGTTTACGCCTATTTGCCCTTTATGGTGCTGCCGATTTATACCGCGCTGACCCGTATCGATTACTCGCTGGTGGAAGCGGCGCTGGATTTAGGTGCCCGGCCGCTTAAGACCTTCTTTAGCGTGATTGTGCCGTTGACCAAGGGTGGGATTATCGCCGGGTCAATGCTGGTATTTATTCCGGCTGTTGGCGAGTTTGTGATCCCGGAACTGTTGGGCGGACCGGATAGCATCATGATTGGCCGTGTGCTTTGGCAAGAGTTTTTCAATAACCGAGACTGGCCGGTGGCTTCTGCTGTCGCCATTATTATGCTGCTGCTACTGATTGTGCCGATCATGTGGTTCCACAAATATCAGCAAAAAAGCGTGGGGGAACACGGATGAATAACTTACCGGTCGTTCGCTCGCCGTGGCGTATTTTTATCCTGGTAGTGGGCTTTACCTTCCTGTACGCGCCGATGCTGATGTTGGTTATCTATTCGTTTAACAGCTCGAAGCTGGTGACGGTCTGGGCGGGGTGGTCAACACGTTGGTATGGCGAGCTTTTCCACGATAGCGCGATGATAAGCGCCGTCGGCATGAGTTTAACGATTGCTGCGGGTGCTGCGACGATGGCGGCAATCCTTGGCACCATCGCCGCCGTGGTAATGGTGCGCTTTGGTCGTTTTCGTGGTTCGAATGGTTTCGCTTTTATGATCACCGCGCCGCTGGTTATGCCAGATGTCATTACCGGTTTGTCGCTGCTGCTGCTGTTTGTAGCGTTGGCTCACGCCATCGGCTGGCCAGCGGATCGCGGTATGTTGACCATATGGCTGGCGCACGTCACTTTCTGTACGGCATATGTGGCGGTGGTGATTTCTTCACGTTTGCGCGAACTGGATCACTCCATTGAGGAAGCGGCGATGGATCTCGGCGCCACGCCGCTGAAGGTCTTTTTCGTCATCACCCTGCCGATGATTATGCCGGCGGTGATTTCCGGTTGGCTATTAGCCTTCACGCTGTCACTCGATGATCTGGTTATTGCCAGCTTTGTCTCTGGTCCTGGCGCCACAACGTTACCGATGCTGGTGTTCTCCAGCGTACGTATGGGGGTGAACCCGGAGATCAACGCGCTGGCGACGCTGATCCTTGGTGTGGTAGGAATTATCGGATTTATCGCGTGGTATCTGATGGCGCGAACAGAAAAACAACGGATCCGCGATATCCAACGTGCAAGACGCGGCTGAAAAAACTAAAATCTGCCAACCTGTCTATACGGCGCAGCTGTGGTGGTTGCGCCGTTTTCATGGAAGACGACGCGTTGGGATTTTTTAAGAAATCATCCACATCACATGCTCGCTTAAACGTCCCTGCTTTGGTGCAGGTGGCGGCGCTGGCTATTATCATGATCCGCTGTCTCGATCTGTTGATGATTTTTAATACGCTTGGGTTTCGTGGAACCAGTGAGTTTATTCATCGCAGTGTGCAGACCTGGAATTTGACGCTGGTGTTTCTGGGCAGTCTGGTGCTGCTATTTATCGAAATTTACTGCGCATTTTCGCTGGTAAAAGGACGGAACTGGGCACGCTGGATCTATCTGTTGACCCAGATTATCGCCAGCGTCTATCTGTGGGCGGCTTCGCTGGGCTACGGATATCCCGAACTGTTCAGCATTGCGGGGGAGTCCAGACGCGAAATCCTGCATACTCTGGTAATGCAAAAACTGCCGGATATGCTGGTATTGCTGCTGCTGTTTGTTCCTGCGTCCAGCAGGCGGTTCTTCCGTTTGCAATAACGTGTATAATCTTGGCCCCCGGTTAATTTGTAGGTCTTTGTATGCAGTGCGCACTATATGACGCCGAACGCTGCCGCTCCTGTCAGTGGATAACACAGCCTGTCGCCGATCAACTCTTCGAAAAAACAGCCGATCTGCAGAATCTGCTGGCCGAGTATCCGGTCGGAGAATGGTGCGCGCCGGTCAGTGGTCCGGAAAGCGCGTTTCGTAATAAAGCCAAAATGGTAGTCAGCGGCAGCGTGGAAAAACCGCTTCTGGGAATGCTGCATCGTGACGGTACGCCTGAGGATTTGTGCGACTGTCCGCTCTATCCTGAGTCTTTTGCGCCCGTATTTGCCGCGCTTAAGCCGTTTATCGCTCGGGCGGGGCTGACGCCCTATAACGTGGCGCGCAAACGCGGGGAGCTGAAATATCTGCTGTTAACGGAAAGCAGATTCGATGGCGGTATGATGCTGCGTTTTGTCCTGCGTTCTGACGCAAAACTGGCACAGCTGCGCGCGGCGCTACCCTGGTTGCAGGCACAACTCCCACAGTTAAAAGTGATCACTGCCAATATTCAGCCGGTGCATATGGCGATCATGGAAGGGGAGACAGAAATCTTCCTGACGGAACAACAGGCGCTGGCGGAACGCTTTAACGATGTGCCGTTGTGGATCCGCCCGCAGAGTTTCTTCCAGACCAATCCGGTGGTAGCGGGGCAATTATATGCCACGGCGCGTGACTGGGTGCGTCAGCTTCCGGTTAATCACATGTGGGATTTGTTTTGCGGCGTCGGGGGTTTTGGTCTGCACTGTGCTACACCGCAAATGAAACTGACGGGGATTGAAATCGCGCCAGAAGCGATTACCTGCGCGAAGCAGTCAGCGCAGGAGCTTGGGTTGCAGAATCTGCATTTTCAGGCGCTGGATTCAACCCAGTTTGCTACCGCTCAGGGCGAAGTACCTGACCTGGTGCTGGTGAATCCGCCGCGTCGCGGGATTGGAAAGCCGCTGTGCGATTTTCTCTCCCGCATGGCACCGCGTTATATCGTTTATTCCAGCTGTAATGCGCAAACCATGGCGAAGGATATTCGTGAGTTGCCCGGGTATCGCATTGAACGCGTCCAACTTTTCGATATGTTCCCACACACCGCGCACTATGAAGTGCTAACGCTGCTCAGCCGACAATAACTGCCATGCCTGATGGCGCTTCGCTTATCAGGCCTACGGAGATATTCAGGGCTGTAGCAATGTAGGCCGGATAAGGCGCTTGCGCCGCATCCGGCAAATGCAACATGCGAAAAAAAAGCCCGTACTTTCGTACGAGCTCTTCTTAAAATATGGCGGTGAGGCGGGGATTCGAACCCCGGATACGTTGCCGTATACACACTTTCCAGGCGTGCTCCTTCAGCCACTCGGACACCTCACCATATTGTATTGCTGCCTGACCGCTTGGGGGGCAACGGGGCGCTACTATAGGGAGTTGCGCTAAAACGGTCAAGCAGAATTTACGTGTTAACTCTCGTTTGGTTACGCAATATACATATTCCTCCGCCCAGGCAGGCGCGGAGGAAAGGATTAGCGCTGAGAGTCCAGTTTTTCGCCGCTGGTCACGACTTCCTGAGCTTTGCTGTAGCTTTCGATCAGCAACTGATAAGCCGGGAAGACTTTGGTATACACCTCCGCCCATTCGGCGGCGTCTTCACGGTTCCAAGTGCCCTGAATTTCAGAAGCGACTGCGGCGGTATCCATCGGCACGACGCCAGCCTGAACAACACGAGCCAGGGTGATTTCCTGCGCCATTTTGCTGTAAGTACCGGAAGCGTCGATCACAGCGAAAACCTTATAGCCTTCCGCAACCGCGCTGATAGCCGGGAAAGCCATGCACACGCTGGTAATTGTACCGGCGATAATCAGCGTTTTACGACCCGTTGCTTTGACCGCTTTCACGAAGTCTTCGTTATCCCAGGCGTTGATTTCGCCTTTACGCGCCACGTATTGGGCATGCGGCGCATTGGCGTGGATCTCAGGGATCAGCGGGCCGTTAGGTCCCTGCGGTACGGATGCCGTGGTAATCACCGGCATCTTCGCCAGAGTCGCCATTTTAGCCAGCGCGGCGGCACGCGCACGCAGTTCTGGCATTGGCATGTCGCCGACGGTCTGGAACAGCCCGCTCTGATGATCGATAAGCAGCATGACGGAATCATTCACATCGATGACCGGACGTGAACCATTAAAGTTTGCAGGACTGGACATATTCTTCTCCTTCGATTCAGATTTGGCCAAAGCGGCCGGTGTTAAAATCGCGTACGGCTTCAGCGATTTCTTGTTTCGTGTTCATTACAAACGGACCGTAACCTACAATCGGCTCGTTCAACGGTTCTCCAGAAAGCAGCAGCACGCTGGCGTCGCTGGAGGCTTCAATATGCAGCGTTTTCCCCTGCTGGCTCAGCACCACCAGTTGCGCTTCGCTGGCAGACGTAGTGCCGTTTACGGTGATATTCCCTTTCAATACCACCAGGGCAGTGCTCCATCCTTCCGGCTGGGACAACGTGAGCTGATGATTACGTTGCACACGCATATCCCAGACGTTCAGCGGCGAGAAGGTATGTGCCGGGCCTTTTGTATCCTGATAGCTGCCCGCAATCACACGAACGCTCCCTGCTTCATCTGACAGAGTGACAGTGGGGATCACATCGCTGCTGATGCCCTGGTAACCCGGAACGGCCATTTTGTCTTTTGCTGGCAGATTGACCCACAGCTGTACCATTTCCAGTTCGCCACCCTGACGGGTAAATTCAGGTGAATGGAACTCTTCGTGTAATATTCCTGCTCCTGCGGTCATCCACTGCACGTCACCGGGGCCGATAATGCCGCCGCGACCGGTTGAATCACGGTGTTCAACTTCGCCGCTGTAAACGATGGTCACCGTCTCAAAACCACGGTGAGGGTGTTCACCTACGCCGCGTTTTTCGTTACCCGGCGTAAACGTATGTGGGCCGGCGTAATCCAGCAGCAGGAACGGACTTAGCTGTTCAGCATGAGACTGGTAAGAAAACATCGAGCGAACCGGAAATCCATCGCCAACCCAGTGTGGGCGAGGTGCGGTGTAGACGCCTGTTACTTGTTTCATATGTGTCTCCTCTGTGGCGTTATCTTGATGTGAATAAGCTTATATTCATGACAGCGAGCTGAGTAGTAGCTAAAATAGTCCTCACTGTCTCATAAATAGGACAATTAGATGACAAAGCCGGATCTCAATGATTTTGCATGGTTTGTACATGTTGTAGAGGAAGGGGGATTCGCGGCGGCGGGTCGGGCGCTTGATGAACCGAAATCAAAACTAAGCCGACGGATAGCACAACTGGAAGAGACGCTGGGAGTTCGACTGATTCAGCGAACCACCCGCCAGTTTAACGTGACGGAAGTTGGGCAAACCTTTTACGAACACTGTAAGGCGATGCTGGTGGAAGCGCAGGCAGCGCAGGATGCGATTGCCGCGTTACAGGTTGAACCGCGTGGCGTGGTGAAGTTGACGTGTCCGGTCACGCTGCTGCATGTGCATATCGGGCCAATGCTTGCCCGTTTTATGGCGCGTTATCCTGACGTATCAGTGCAACTGGAGGCCACTAACCGCCGCGTGGACGTGGTTGGAGAGGGTTTGGACGTGGCGATTCGCGTCAGGCCCCGACCATTTGAGGATAGTGACCTGGTGATGCGTGTGCTGGCGGACAGGGGACATCGTTTGTATGCCAGCCCGCAGTTAATCGAGCAAATGGGAACGCTACATTCTCCGGCGGAGCTGACGCGTTGGCCGGGCCTGAGTCTGGCGACGGGTAAACATGTGCATCGTTGGGAGTTATTCGGGCCGCAGGGCGCACGTGCGGAGGTGCATTTCACGCCGCGTATGATCACCACCGATATGCTGGCGTTACGTGAAGCCGCAGTTGCCGGTGTGGGGGTAGTTCAACTTCCACAGCTGATGGTAAAAGATCAAGTAGCCGCGGGTGAACTGGTGGCATTGCTCGACGGCTGGGAACCGAAGCGAGAAATAATTCACGCAGTCTTTCCATCACGCAGGGGATTATTGCCGTCAGTACGCACATTAGTGGATTTCTTAACAGAAGAATATGCGCGGATGATTGAGGATTAAATACCTGACCTTGGCCCACAAAAAAGGCCGGTTAAACCGACCTTTTATTATCTGGACGCCATTCGGGCGTTAAAAACAATCAGCGACTACGGAAGACAATGCGGCCTTTGCTCAGGTCGTACGGGGTCAGCTCAACAGTCACTTTGTCGCCCGTCAGGATGCGGATATAGTTTTTACGCATTTTACCGGAGATGTGTGCAGTAACCACGTGACCGTTTTCTAACTCTACGCGGAACATGGTATTAGGTAACGTATCGAGAACGGTACCCTGCATTTCAATATTGTCTTCTTTGGCCATCTAATCCTCTGGGGTATCACTACCGTAATTTGAACCGGCAAGATAATGCCGAAGTTCTTTTAATAAGTAAAGATTTGTGCGTTTAAAACACAGCAAATCGGGTTTGGCGCATTACTCTAACCACACACGGCAAAGCCGCACTTAAAGCGCAACGTGTAAGGGAACGAGGAGATAAACGATAGGCGTTGCCTGACGCGAACTGTTCCTTAACGGCGGCGGGGTAATGGGCTAAACCAACTCTGCGCGACAATTATAACACCCCGACAAAAAATGTGCCGAAAACATTCACCTCTGAGGCGAAAATAACGTCCTGGGAACCCAGAAATGGCTCGGTAGCCGCTGCTGGCGCAGTCTGCTCAGGTGTTCAAGGTACTCCCGACGTGGGGTTTCGACGGCGCCCAGCGAAGCTGTGTGGCTATTTAATACCTGGCAGTCGATTAATTTTCCGCCCTGACGGATAAATTCAGCGCAAAAAACAAGCAGTGCGGTTTTGGACGCATTTTCCTGACGGCTGAACATTGATTCGCCACAAAATAGCGTACCTTGCGCCACGCCATACATACCGCCCACTAATTCATTTTGTCGCCATACTTCAATGGAGTGCGCATGGCCCAGCTCGTGCAGGCGATGGTAGGCGTCCACTACATCATGCGTTATCCAGGTGCCTTCTTCCCGGTCGTTCGCGCAGCCTTCAATCACCTGACCGAACGCGTAATTGAGCGTCACGCGATAAGGCGAGTTTTTATGAAAACGTTTCATGCTGCGGCTGAGATGAAATTTCTCGGGCCAAAGAATGGCGCGTGGATCGGGCGACCACCAAAGGATGGGGTCGCCAGGTGAAAACCACGGGAAAATTCCGCGCTGGTAGGCCATTAACAGTCGAGCTGGACTGAGATCGCCGCCAAGCGCCAACAAACCGTTAGGCTCGCGTAAAGCGCCTTCCGGTGAAGGGAAGGCTATAGAATGGCGGGACAATTGCACCAGGCGCATGACAGCGAAACTCCACTACGCGAGTTTGATCGTTCAATAATAGCTTACAGACGTTGCTTAAACTGGTAATAACGCCCCTGCCGGGCTAACAAATCTGCGTGATTACCTTGCTCAATAATGTGTCCGTTGTCCATCACTATTATTTGATCAAAACGTGACAAGCCGCGCAGACGATGTGTCACCATCAGTACGGTTTTATCGCGCATGACATCGCCAATTAATTCAAGCATTTGGCTTTCTGTTGTGGCATCAAGCCCTTCAGTCGGTTCATCCAGCAGCATCAGTGGGGCATCGTGCAATAAGGCGCGAGCGATAGCCAGACGACGGAGTTCGCCGCCAGAAAGCTGACGACCGCCTTCGCCTAACCAGGCATTGAGTCCATCACCCTCTAGCAGTTTGTCCAGACCGACGCGGCACAGCATTGCGGATAATGTGTCATCACTGGCGTGCGGTGCTGCCAGCAGCAGGTTATCGCGAAGCGTCGCGCTGAACAGGTGCACGCGCTGTGGCACGACGCTGATGCTCTGGCGCAGCGCGGCTTCACTGAGGGCTGAAATCGGCTGCTCATTAATCAGAATTTCGCCGTGCTGCGGATCCCATGCGCGGGTCAGCAATTGTAGTAACGTTGACTTACCGCAGCCGGTGCGACCGAGAATCGCAATGTGTTCACCGGGCTGAGCCTGCAGCGAAAGGGTGTCGAGTGCTTTTTGTGTTTGCCCCGGATAGCTGAATGAAACATCGTGTAGCGTGAGAGTGACCTGCTCAGAAACTGGAGAACCGGCATCCGGGAAGGTGACTTCTGGCTGTTGTTCGGTCAGTTCGGTGATGCGCAGCGCAGAGGCAATAACCTGTCCGAGATGCTGAAACGCCCCGGTGACGGGTGCCAAAGCTTCAAACGCGGCCAGCGCACAGAAGACAAACAGCGCGATCAGTGCGCCAGGCTGGGTATTGCCACCCACGCCGCCTGAGGCCATCCATAACATTACAACCACTGCCAGTGCGCCGACTAACAGCATGACCGCCTGTGATAGCGCCGTTAATTCAGACTGACGTCGTTGGGCTTCATGCCACTGCAACTCGGTGGCTTCCATTTGGGCGCGGTAACGTTCACTGGCGCCAAAGATGGTCAGTTCAGCCTGGCCCTGCAGCCAGGATGTTAACTGCTGACGATACTGCCCACGTAAATGCGTCAAGCTTTGCCCGGTGCTTTTACCTGCCTGATAAAAGAGTGGGGGTAGGATAAATAAGGTCAGCAGCATAATACCGCCGAGAGTGATAGCCAGCGTGAAATCGAGAACGCTTAGCCCCAGCGTGACCACCATGATGACGACAAAAGCGCCCACAAGCGGGGAGAGCACGCGCAAATAGAGATGATCGAGCGTGTCGACATCCGCCACCACGCGGTTAAGCAATTCACCTTGTCCATAACGGGACAGGCCAGCAGGGGAGAGCGGCAGCAGTTTGCTGAAGGTATAAATACGCAAATGTTGCAGCACGCGGAACGTCGCGTCGTGGCTGACCAGCCGCTCGAAATAGCGGCCCGCGGTTCGGGTGATTGCCGCACCGCGTACCCCAGCAGCAGGGAGCATATAGTTAAAACTGTAAATCCCAGTGACACCCACCACAGCAGAAGCCGACAGGAACCAGCCGGAAAGCGTCAGCAAACCAATACTTGCCAGCAGTGTGACGATCGCCAGAACGATCCCCAGGGTTAACATCCATTTGTGACGTTTATACAGCGTCAGATAAGGTAGCAAAGCGCGCATTTAAATGTCCTCCTGACGATGAGCCAGTAATGTCGCAAACGCCCCGTTGGCTGCGCTAAGTTCGGCATAAGTGCCTTGTTCAACGATCTGTCCGTCCTGCATCACCCAGATAACGTCCCAGTCGGCAAGATCTTCAAGTTGGTGTGTCACCATCAGCGTGGTCTGGCGGCGTGAAGCTGCTTTCAACGCCTGCATCACGCGTTGTTCGCTGTGTGCATCAAGGCTGGCGGCGGGCTCGTCAAGCAGCAACAACTGACATGGATTGAGTAAGGCGCGAGCCACGGCAACGCGCTGCGCTTGTCCGACAGAAAGTCGAGCAGCCTGATCGCCTACTGGTGTATCCACACCCTGTGGCAGAAGTGGTAAAAACTCACTGACCCAGGCGCTGTCGAGTGCGGCTTGCAGCTGTTCTTCGCTGGCATCGGGGCGAGCGAGCAGCACGTTATCGCGTAACGTGGCGGCAGGGAGCTGCGGATTTTGTCCAACCCAGGACAGCTGTTTGCGCCAGCAATCAGGCGACAGGTCGCGCAGCTCAAAGCCGTTAATCCGCAGCGATCCCTGATAAGAGAGAAAACCGGACAGGACATTGAGCAACGAACTTTTGCCGGAGCCGCTGCGGCCAACCAGCACCGCGCGTTGGCCCGCTGGCAGGGTAAAGTTGAGCGGACCTGCAAGCACTTTACCTTCCGGCGAGGTGATGACCAGATCTTCTGCTTCAATTGAAACTGCGTCTTTTGTAGTCAGCTCAATATCGCCACGCTCAGGATGTGCAAGCGGGGTTTCCATGAAGGTTTTCAGACTGTCTGCTGCACCAACGGCTTGTGCTTTGGCGTGATAAAACGTGCCCAGATCGCGCAGGGGTTGGAAAAATTCCGGCGCCAGAATGAGCGCCAGGAAGCCAGCTGCCAATGTGACGCCAGTCCCGTAGTGGCCAAAATCGAGTTCACCGAGGTAGGAAAAACCGAAGTAAACCGCGACCAGTGCGATGGACAGGGAGGTAAAGAACTCAAGGACACCGGATGACAGAAACGCCAGGCGCAGGACTTCCATGGTGCGCTGGCGGAAATCCTGTGACGCTGCGCGGATGCTTTCTGTTTCAGCTTCACCGCGGCCAAAGATTCTTAGCGTTTCCATGCCCCGCAGGCGATCGAGGAAATGGCCACTGAGGCGAGCAAGAGCCTGAAAGTTGCGGCGGTTAGCATCGGCTGCACCCATACCAACCATCGCCATAAATAACGGGATCAACGGGGCAGTTCCAAGCAGAATAAGGGCGGCTACCCAGTTTGACGGGAATACCGCCGCCACGATCAATAAAGGGACGCATACAGCCAGCGCCATTTGCGGCAGATAACGTGCATAGTAATCATGCATGTCATCAATCTGTTCCAGGATTAGCGTAGCCCAGCTCCCGGCTGGTTTGCCTTGTATCCAGGCGGGACCTGCTTGTTGCAGACGGTCAAGCACCTGGCGGCGAATCTCAAAGCGGATATGTTGGCCAGCATGAAACCCGACGCGTTCGCGTAACCAGACGACCCATGCCCGCAGGATGAAAATCAATACCAGCACAATGAAAGGGAGCAGAAGCGCCTCTCTGGGGATATTGTCCATGATCATATGGTCGAGAATTCGGGCCATGAGCCAGGCCTGAGCGACAATTAACAGGCCGCTCACGAACCCCAACAGGCGTGAAATGTTCAGCCATCGTTGGGAAATTACACTTTGCTGTTTTAACCAGCGGGTCAGCTCTTTTTGACGGGTTTTATTCATTGCACGCTTAGCAGGTGAGTTATTGGAATTTTTGGGCAGGACAATGTTACAACGAGGCAAAAATAAAGGCGACTTATAGTCGCCTTTTTTACTTTTGTTACTGATTTGTAAAACTTATTTGCAAGCGTCTGCCAGACCGTCGAGATAACGCTCTGCGTCAAGCGCAGCCATACAACCGGTGCCTGCTGAAGTGATCGCCTGGCGATAAATATGGTCCATCACATCACCGGCGGCGAATACACCCGGAATGCTGGTTTGGGTGGCGTTACCATGAATACCGGACTGAACTTTGATGTAGCCATTTTCCAGTTCAAGCTGACCGTCAAAAATGGCGGTATTCGGGCTGTGGCCGATAGCGACAAACAAGCCTGCAACGTCAAGTGACTCGACGTTGTCAGTGTTTTGCGTATCGCGCAGGCGCAGTCCGGTTACGCCCATTTGATCGCCGGTCACTTCTTCCAGTGTGCGGTGGGTATGCAGCACGATGTTGCCGTTTTCGACTTTATCCATCAAACGCTTGATCAGGATTTTCTCGGCGCGGAAGCTGTCGCGACGGTGAATCAAATGCACTTCAGATGCGATATTCGCCAGGTACAGCGCTTCTTCAACAGCGGTGTTGCCGCCGCCGATCACCGCAACTTTTTGGTTACGGTAGAAGAAACCGTCGCAGGTCGCGCAGGCGGAAACGCCACGGCCTTTGAAGGCTTCTTCTGAAGGCAGACCCAGGTAGCGTGCTGACGCACCGGTGGCGATGATCAGTGCGTCACAGGTGTATTCACCGCTGTCACCGGTCAGACGGAAAGGGCGGTTTTGCAGATCAACTTTGCTGATATGATCAAAAATAATTTCAGTTTCAAATTTGGTCGCATGTTCGTGCATGCGTTCCATCAGCAATGGGCCTGTGAGATCGTGCGGATCGCCAGGCCAGTTCTCCACTTCTGTTGTTGTGGTCAACTGACCACCTTTTTCCATACCGGTAATCAGTACCGGTTGCAGGTTCGCGCGTGCAGCGTAGACCGCAGCGGTATACCCCGCAGGGCCAGAGCCCAGAATAAGAAGTTTACTGTGTTTGGTTGCGCCCATGAGATCCCCATAGTTGTTAGCAGGCAATGAGCAGGATTGTAGGGAATTTACAGGCGTAAAAAAAGAGTATGGCGATTTTGTTAACAATATGTGTAATAGCGGGAACCGATGAACGGCAGAATTAGTCGTAATACTATAACGATTTCTACTTAAAATCGGTCAGTTATAAGGTGATAAAATGACGATTTTCCATCACTGCGAATGAATAACTGGCATGTTGTACTAAAAATCGATGTTTTGCTTTGACAATCCCCTGCTGTTTTGCGAAAACATTCAAGGAAGAAAAAAACTGTGTCATGTATGTGCTGCATAATCATGCATGTAGATACCATGTTTACCGTGTTAGCGAAATCTACGCATGGTGTGGACAGATGCCATTCGTGATGTCGATAGCCGCCGACAGGCAACGGTCTTCTCACCATAAACCCAGACATTGCGAACCGAAAATCCCTCTGGGTTGCGGTTTATTTTGATGGGTAGCGACTCTGAACAGTGATGTTGGTAGAGTCAGGCAGGAGTAGGGAAGGAATACAGAGAGACAATAATAATGGTAGATAGTAAGAAGCGCCCTGGCAAAGATCTCGACCGTATCGATCGTAACATTCTTAATGAGCTGCAAAAGGATGGGCGTATTTCTAACGTCGAGCTTTCTAAACGTGTGGGACTTTCACCAACGCCCTGCCTTGAGCGTGTGCGTCGGTTGGAAAGACAGGGTTTTATTCAGGGCTATACAGCGCTGTTAAACCCGCATTATCTGGATGCATCACTTCTGGTTTTTGTTGAGATTACTCTGAATCGTGGCGCCCCGGATGTGTTTGAACAATTTAACTCTGCAGTACAAAAACTTGAAGAAATTCAAGAGTGTCATTTGGTTTCCGGTGATTTCGACTATTTGCTGAAAACACGCGTACCGGATATGTCGGCATACCGTAAGCTGTTGGGGGAAACCCTGCTGCGTCTGCCTGGCGTGAATGACACACGTACTTATGTAGTAATGGAAGAAGTCAAACAGAGCAATCGTCTGGTAATTAAGACGCGCTAACACGGAACAGGTGCAAAATCGACGCAGTTTGATTACACTCCTGTTAATCCATACAGCAACAGTGCCGGGGCAACCCGGTGCTGTTGTCCGTTTTAGCATCGGGCAGGAAAAGCCCGAAACCTGGAGAGCCGTTTTTGAGCCAGGAATACACTGAAGACAAAGACGTCACATTGACGAAGTTAAGCAGCGGGCGCCGACTTCTGGAAGCGCTACTGATCCTTATTGCCCTTTTTGCCGTCTGGTTGATGGCTGCCTTACTCAGCTTTAACCCTTCGGATCCCAGTTGGTCGCAAACCGCGTGGCATGAGCCTATCCATAATCTGGGTGGAATACCTGGAGCATGGCTGGCGGATACGCTGTTCTTTATTTTTGGCGTCATGGCCTACACCATCCCCGTCATCATTGTCGGTGGCTGCTGGTTTGCCTGGCGACATCAGGCCAGCGACGAATACGTCGATTATTTTGCCGTCTCGCTGCGCATTATTGGCGTTCTGGCGCTGATTCTCACTTCCTGCGGGCTGGCCGCAATTAACGCCGATGACATCTGGTATTTCGCCTCTGGCGGCGTGATCGGCAGTCTGCTCAGCACCACGCTACAACCATTGCTGCACAGCAGCGGCGGCACGCTGACGTTGTTGTGCATTTGGGCAGCGGGATTAACACTGTTCACCGGTTGGTCATGGGTGAGCATTGCGGAAAAACTGGGCGGCTGGTTACTCAATATCCTGACGTTTGCCAGCAACCGTACCCGCCGCGACGATACCTGGGTCGATGACGAAGAATATGAAGACGAAGAAGAGTCTGTCGACGCCGCTGATGGCAAACCCCATGAATCGCGCCGAGCTCGTATCCTGCGCGGTGCGTTAGCGCGCCGTAAACGTCTGGCGGAGAAATTTACCAACCCGCTTGGTCGTCATACCGATGCGGCGCTGTTTTCCGGCAAACGCATGGATGATGAAGACGAAATTGAATACAGCGCCCGTGGCGTGGTTGCCGATCCTAATGATGTGCTGTTTTCCGGTAATCGCGCGACGCTGCCTGAATATGACGAACTTGATCCACTGCTTAACGGCCACTCGGTGACCGAGCCTGTGGCTGCAGCAGCTGCAGCTACAACAGCCGCTCAGGCCTGGAGCGCACCGGTCGATCCGTTACTGCAAACGTCACCCGTGACCAACACTGTTATGGAGCAACCGGTCCCAACTGTGGCCTGGCAACCCGTGCCTGGCCCGCAAACCGGTGATGCCGCAATTGCACCAGCGCCTGAAGGTTATCCGCAGCCAGCCCAGTACGCGCAACCTCCGGTGCAGCAGCCGTATGAGCCATGGCAACAACCGGTTGTGGAGCAGAGTCCGCAGCCGCAATATTACGCACAGCAGCCCGTTGAACCTGTTTATACGCAGCCTGTCGCGCCGCAGCCGGAAGCTGTTTATCAGCCGGAGCCCGTGCTGCAACCTGTCTATCAACAGGATCCGACCTCTCAACAGAACACCGCATTCCAGCAGCCTGGTTATCAGCCGGAGCCTGTGCAGCAACCTGTTTATCAGCAGGATCCAACTTTTCAACAGAGCACTACGTTCCAGCAGCCTGTGGTTGAACAACCAACAGTGGTGGAACCTGAGCCGGTGGTTGAAGAAGTTAAACCGACTCGTCCGCCGCTCTATTACTTTGAAGAAGTCGAAGAGAAACGTGCGCGTGAGCGTGAGCAACTGGCCGCATGGTATCAGCCGATTCCAGAACCTGCTCAGGAGCCTGAGCGTGTTAAGCCGTCTACGCCATCTATGCCGACGCCTGCATCCATACCACCCGTTGAGTCTGTTGCTGCCGTTGCACCGCTGGCCGCTGGCGTAAAAAGCGCCGCGTTAGGGGCAGGTGCCGCTGCCGCAGCACCTGTCTTTAGCCTTGCAGGCAGCGGTACGCCGCGTCCGCAGGTGAAAGAGGGCATTGGCCCGCAGTTGCCGCGTCCGAATCGTGTGCGCGTGCCTACTCGTCGTGAACTGGCTTCATATGGCATAAAACTGCCGTCACAGCGTATGGCTGAAGAGAAAGCGCGCGAAGAGCAGCTTGATACAGATGCGTATAGTGACGATGAAATGGATGCAATGCAGCAGGACGAGCTGGCACGTCAGTTCGCTCAGTCGCAGCAGCATCGTTATGGCGAAGAGTATCAGGACGATACCCACCAGATTGATGACGAAGATTCAGCCGCAGAAGCGGAACTGGCGCGCCAGTTTGCTTCTTCTCAGCAGCAGCGTTATTCCGGTGAACAGCCTGCCGGAGCGAATCCGTTCTCCCTCGATGACTTTGAATTTTCGCCAATGAAAACGCTGGTAGATGAGGGGCCGCATGAGCCGCTGTTTACGCCTGGCGTAATGCCGGAGACTGCGCCGCAGTACCAGGAACCAGTTGCACCGCAGCAGCACTATCAGCAACCGGCACAGCCTGTTGCACCACAGCAGCATTATCAGCAACCAGCGCAGCCTGTTGCACCGCAGCAGCACTACCAGCAACCGGTGCAGCCAGTTGCATCGCAGCAGCATTATCAACAGCCAGCGCAGCCAGTTGCACCGCAGCAGCATTATCAACAGCCAGCGCAGCCAGTTGCACCGCAGCAGCATTATCAGCAGCCAGCGCAGCCTGCTACACCACCGCCGCAGGATAGTCTGATCCATCCGCTGCTGATGCGTAATGGGGATAGTCGTCCGGCGCACCGTCCAAGCACGCCGCTGCCATCGTTAGATCTGCTCACGCCGCCGCCGAGCGAAGTTGAGCCGATAGATACGTTCGCACTGGAACAAATGGCACGTCTGGTGGAAGCGCGTCTGGCGGATTTCCGCATTAAAGCCGATGTGGTGAACTATTCTCCTGGCCCGGTGATTACCCGCTTTGAGCTTAATCTGGCTCCAGGGGTTAAAGCAGCGCGTATTTCTAACCTGTCACGAGATCTGGCGCGTTCATTGTCGACCGCGGCGGTACGTGTGGTCGAGGTTATTCCAGGCAAACCGTATGTCGGACTGGAGTTACCGAACAAAAAACGTCAAACCGTCTATCTGCGAGAAGTGCTGGATAACGCTAAATTCCGTGATAACTCATCTCCGCTGACTGTGGTGCTGGGCAAAGATATTGCGGGCGAACCGGTGGTGGCCGATCTGGCTAAAATGCCGCACCTGCTGGTGGCAGGGACAACCGGTTCCGGTAAGTCTGTTGGGGTGAACGCCATGATCCTCAGCATGCTGTACAAAGCGCAGCCGGAAGACGTTCGCTTTATCATGATTGACCCGAAAATGCTGGAACTTTCTGTTTATGAAGGTATTCCACATCTGCTGACTGAAGTTGTGACCGACATGAAAGATGCCGCCAATGCCTTGCGTTGGAGCGTCAATGAAATGGAACGTCGCTACAAACTGATGTCGGCGCTTGGCGTGCGTAACCTTGCCGGTTATAACGATAAGATTGCTGAAGCCGCCCGTATGGGACGTCCGATTCCAGACCCATACTGGAAGCCGGGCGACAGCATGGATGTTCAGCATCCGGTGCTGGAAAAACTGCCGTATATCGTGGTGTTGGTGGATGAATTCGCTGACCTGATGATGACCGTTGGCAAAAAGGTGGAAGAACTAATCGCTCGTCTGGCGCAAAAAGCGCGTGCGGCGGGTATCCACCTGGTGCTGGCAACCCAGCGACCGTCAGTTGACGTTATCACTGGTCTGATTAAAGCGAACATCCCGACGCGTATCGCCTTTACAGTGTCCAGTAAAATTGACTCGCGTACCATCCTTGACCAGGGCGGAGCGGAATCGCTGTTGGGTATGGGTGACATGCTTTATTCTGCACCAAACTCGACGATCCCTGTGCGTGTACACGGCGCCTTTGTACGCGATGAAGAAGTTCACGCGGTAGTTCAGGACTGGAAAGCGCGCGGCCGTCCACAATACGTTGATGGCATTACCTCTGACAGCGAAAGCGAAGGCGGCGGTGGCGGCTTTGATGGTGGCGAAGAACTGGATCCGCTGTTCGATCAGGCGGTGAACTTTGTTACTCAGAAACGCAAAGCCTCAATCTCCGGCGTCCAGCGTCAGTTCCGTATCGGTTACAACCGAGCGGCGCGCATCATCGAACAGATGGAAGCGCAGGGAATAGTCAGCGAACAAGGGCATAATGGTAATCGTGAAGTGCTGGCTCCGCCGCCCTTCGAATGATTGCAAAGTTAAGTAATTCAGTATTTTCTACTTTCCTCATGCTGATTTTTGGCCTGAAATGGATAGCAGAGGGATCTCCCCATTGGGAGTGACGTATTTTGAGGAATAACGATGAAAAGAATCGCAATCACCTGTGCATTACTGTCTAGCTTTGTGGTGAGCAGCGTCTGGGCTGATGCTGCCAGCGACCTGAAAAGCCGTCTGGATAAAGTCAGTAGCTTCCATGCCAGCTTTACTCAGAAGGTCACGGACGGTAGCGGCGCGGCGGTGCAGGAAGGTCAGGGCGACTTATGGGTTAAACGCCCTAATCTGTTTAACTGGCATATGACGCAGCCTGACGAGAGCATCCTGGTTTCCGATGGTAAAACGCTGTGGTTCTTTAACCCGTTTGTTGAGCAGGCGACTGCGACCTGGTTGAAAGACGCCACGGGCAACACGCCGTTCATGCTGATTGCGCGTAACCAGGCCAGCGACTGGCAACAGTACAACATTAAGCAAAACGGCGACGATTTCGTACTGACGCCAAAAACCAGCAGCGGTAATCTGAAGCAGTTTACTATCAATGTTGGGCGGGACGGGACGATCCATCAGTTCAGTGCCGTTGAGCAAGACGATCAGCGCAGCAGCTATCAGCTGAAATCTCAGCAGAATGGTGCGATTGAACCTTCGAAATTCACCTTTACCCCGCCGCAAGGTGTAACGGTTGACGATCAACGTAAGTAGAGGCGTGTGAGTGAGCAATCTGTCGCTCGACTTTTCTGATAATACCTTTCAGCCACTGGCCGCACGTATGCGGCCAGAAAATTTAGCGCAGTACATCGGCCAGCAGCATCTGCTGGCTGCGGGTAAACCCTTGCCGCGCGCCATCGAGGCCGGGCACCTGCACTCTATGATTTTATGGGGGCCGCCGGGGACGGGGAAAACCACGCTAGCCGAAGTTATTGCCCGTTACGCTAACGCCGATGTTGAACGAATTTCGGCGGTCACGTCTGGTGTAAAAGAAATTCGTGAAGCGATTGAGCGGGCGCGTCAGAATCGTAACGCGGGTCGACGTACGATCCTGTTCGTGGACGAAGTTCACCGTTTTAATAAAAGCCAACAGGATGCGTTTTTACCGCATATTGAAGACGGTACCATCACGTTTATTGGCGCCACCACTGAAAATCCCTCGTTTGAACTGAACTCGGCACTGTTGTCGCGGGCGCGTGTTTATTTACTGAAATCGTTAACCACCGACGATATTGAACAGGTGCTGGACCAGGCGATGTCAGATAATGCCCGTGGTTACGGTGGTCAGGATATCGTACTGCCACCAGAGACGCGTCGGGCGATTGCCGAACTGGTGAATGGCGACGCGCGGCGAGCGCTGAATACGCTGGAAATGATGGCCGATATGGCCGAAGTTGATGATTCCGGTAAGCGCGTATTGAAACCAGAATTGCTCACTGAAATTGCCGGTGAACGCAGCGCACGCTTCGATAATAAAGGCGATCGTTTTTACGATCTCATCTCCGCATTACACAAATCGGTTCGCGGCAGCGCCCCGGATGCGGCACTTTATTGGTATGCGCGCATCATTAGTGCAGGCGGTGACCCGCTGTATGTTGCCCGTCGCTGTCTGGCCATTGCCTCTGAAGATGTCGGCAATGCCGATCCTCGCGCCATGCAGGTGGCAATTTCCGCATGGGACTGCTTTACCCGCGTGGGACCCGCGGAAGGTGAACGAGCGATTGCTCAGGCAATTGTTTATCTGGCCTGCGCGCCGAAAAGTAATGCGGTTTACACCGCCTTCAAAGCCGCGCTGGCTGATGCCCGTGAACGTCCGGATTACGACGTGCCGGTCCACCTGCGCAATGCGCCAACTAAGCTGATGAAAGAAATGGGCTATGGTCAGGAGTATCGTTACGCCCATGATGAACCAAATGCCTATGCCGCCGGAGAAGAGTACTTCCCGCAGGAAATGGCACAAACGCGCTATTATCACCCCACAAACAGAGGTCTTGAAGGCAAGATTGGCGAAAAGCTCGCCTGGCTCGCCGGACAGGATCAAAATAGCCCTATAAAACGCTACCGTTAGTGTTATCGTTGCGGTAATGTTGTCTCTGTATCCCTGTGACCGCAGGCTGTGGTCACTTTCTCCTATTTTAATTCGATAAGCACAGGATAAGCATGCTCGATCCCAATCTGCTGCGTAATGAGCCAGACGCAGTCGCAGAAAAACTGGCAAGCCGGGGCTTTAAGCTGGATGTAGATAAGCTGCGCGCTCTTGAAGAGCGTCGTAAAGTTCTGCAGGTACAAACTGAAAACCTGCAGGCAGAGCGTAACTCTCGATCGAAATCCATCGGCCAGGCAAAAGCGCGCGGGGAAGATATCGAGTCTTTACGTCTGGAAGTGAACAAACTGGGCGAAGAGCTGGATGCCGCGAAAGCTGAACTTGATACCTTACAGGCCGAGATCCGCGACATTGCGCTGACCATTCCTAACCTGCCAGCGGACGACGTTCCGGTGGGTAAAGATGAAAATGACAACGTTGAAGTCAGCCGTTGGGGTACGCCGCGTGAGTTTGATTTCGAAGTGCGCGATCACGTTACCCTGGGTGAAATGCACACGGGTCTTGATTTTGCCGCTGCGGTTAAGCTAACCGGCTCTCGTTTCGTCGTGATGAAAGGGCAGATCGCGCGCATGCACCGTGCGCTGTCTCAGTTCATGCTGGATCTGCATACCGAACAGCATGGTTACAGCGAAAACTACGTTCCGTATCTGGTTAACCATGACACGCTGTACGGAACAGGGCAACTGCCGAAATTTGCTGGCGATCTGTTCCACACCCGTCCGCTGGATGAAGAAGCTGACAGCAGCAACTATGCGCTGATCCCAACGGCAGAAGTTCCGCTGACCAACCTGGTTCGCGACGAAATCATTGACGAAGATGCGCTGCCGATCAAAATGACCGCGCATACGCCGTGCTTCCGTTCTGAAGCAGGTTCTTACGGTCGTGATACCCGTGGTCTGATCCGTATGCACCAGTTCGATAAAGTTGAAATGGTGCAGATCGTTCGCCCAGAAGACTCTATGGACGCGCTGGAAGAGATGACCGGCCATGCCGAGAAGGTTCTTCAGCTGCTGGGCCTGCCGTACCGTAAGATCGTCCTGTGCACAGGCGACATGGGCTTCGGCGCATGCAAAACGTACGATCTGGAAGTGTGGATCCCGGCGCAGAACACCTATCGCGAAATCTCCTCTTGCTCTAACGTGTGGGATTTCCAGGCTCGTCGTATGCAGGCGCGTTGCCGCAGCAAATCCGACAAAAAGACCCGTTTAGTACATACGCTGAACGGTTCTGGTCTGGCGGTTGGACGTACGCTGGTTGCGGTGATGGAAAACTATCAGCAGGCTGATGGCCGTATTCAGGTTCCGGAAGTGTTACGTCCGTACATGAATGGCCTGGAGTTTATCGGCTAAGCTACCTTTCTTTGCTAAAAAAGCGCCTCAGGGCGCTTTTTTTATGCCCGTTTGACGTCGGACAATAACGCCTACCTCCATAGGAGTAATACTGCCTTCGAATGAAAGTCAGTATTTATCTCTGTCTTTTCGCAAATTCGGTATATACCAGTCTGTATATCGATATTAACGCTATATAAAAATCCATATAACGAGTATTTCTCTTTTGTTTATTGTGAGCAGCAGAGTGAGCCACTATGAAAACTAAGATCCCCGATGCCATGCTGGCAGCTGAGGTTAGTCGCCGAGGTTTGGTGAAAACGACGGCGATAGGCGGACTGGCGGTGGCCAGTAGCGCGTTTACCCTGCCATTTACCCGTATTGCAAATGCTGCAGAAGCCCTTAATCCGACACAGGCCAATGAGAAAGTCATCTGGAGCGCGTGTACGGTGAACTGTGGTAGCCGCTGTCCTCTGCGTATGCACGTGGTAGACGGTGAAATAAAGTATGTTGAAACCGACAACACCGGTGATGACAACTATGACGGCTTGCACCAGGTACGCGCCTGTCTGCGTGGTCGCTCCATGCGTCGTCGCGTTTATAATCCCGACCGTCTGAAATACCCGATGAAACGTGTCGGTAAACGTGGCGAAGGGAAATTTGAGCGTATCAGCTGGGATGAAGCCTACGACATCATTGCCAGCAATATGCAGCGTCTTATCAAAGACTACGGCAACGAGTCTATCTACCTGAACTACGGCACAGGTACGCTGGGCGGCACCCTGACACGCTCCTGGCCGCCAGGCAAAACGCTGGTAGCACGTCTGATGAACTGCTGTGGCGGCTACCTGAACCACTACGGTGACTACTCTTCAGCACAAATCGCTGCCGGGTTGAACTACACCTACGGCGGCTGGGCAGACGGTAACAGCCCGTCCGACATTGAAAATAGCAAGCTGGTGGTTCTGTTCGGGAATAACCCAGGTGAAACCCGTATGAGCGGGGGTGGGGTAACCTATTACCTTGAGCAGGCGCGACAGAAATCCAATGCCCGCATGATCATTATCGATCCTCGCTACACGGATACCGGCGCGGGTCGTGAAGATGAATGGATCCCGATCCGCCCAGGTACCGATGCGGCGCTGGTTAATGGTCTGGCGTATGTGCTGATCACCGAAAACATGGTCGATCAACCGTTCCTTGATAAATACTGCGTGGGTTACGACGAGAAAACCTTACCGGCCGACGCACCGAAAAACGGTCACTATAAGGCGTATATTCTTGGGCAGGGCAAAGACGGTATCGCCAAGACCCCGGAATGGGCAGCGCAAATTACCGGTATTCCTGCTGATCGAATCGTCAAACTGGCACGTGAAATCGGTAGCGCTAAACCGGCATATATCAGTCAGGGGTGGGGACCGCAGCGCCATGCTAACGGTGAAATAGCGACTCGTGCCATTTCTATGCTGGCAATCCTTACCGGTAACGTTGGGATTAACGGCGGCAACAGCGGGGCGCGTGAGGGCTCATACAGTTTGCCGTTTGAACGTATGCCTACGCTGGAAAACCCAGTCGAAACCAGCATCTCTATGTTTATGTGGACGGACGCCATTGAGCGAGGTCCGGAGATGACGGCGCTGCGTGACGGTGTTCGTGGCAAAGATAAGCTTGATGTTCCGATTAAGATGATCTGGAACTATGCCGGTAACTGTCTGATTAACCAGCACTCTGATATCAACCGCACACATGAAATCCTACAGGATGATAAGAATTGCGAGATGATCGTTGTCATCGACTGTCATATGACCTCCTCGGCGAAATACGCGGATATTTTGCTGCCGGACTGCACCGCTTCGGAGCAGATGGACTTCGCACTGGATGCCTCCTGCGGAAATATGTCGTATGTGATTTTCACCGATCAGGCGATCAAACCACGCTTCGAATGCAAGACTATCTACCAGATGACCAGCGAGCTGGCGAAACGCCTTGGTGTTGAGCAGCAGTTTACAGAAGGTCGTACTCAGGAAGAGTGGATGCGTCATCTGTACGAGCAGTCGCGCAAAGCCATTCCTGAACTGCCAACGTTTGAAGAATTCCGCAAGCAGGGGATCTTTAAACAGCGCGACCCGCAGGGACATCACGTGGCCTACAAGGCGTTCCGTGAGGATCCTAACGCCAATCCGCTGACCACGCCGTCAGGTAAGATCGAAATTTATTCGCAGCAGCTTGCCGAGATCGCGTCAACCTGGGAGCTGCCGGAAGGTGATGTGATTGATCCACTGCCGATTTATACCCCAGGCTTTGAGAGCTTAAACGATCCGCTGGTGGAGAAATTCCCTCTGCAGTTGACCGGCTTCCACTATAAGTCTCGCGTTCACTCGACCTATGGCAACGTGGATGTTCTGAAAGCATCCTGCCGTCAGGAAATGTGGATCAACCCGATGGATGCACAGCGACGCGGCATTAACAACGGCGACAAGGTGCGCATCTTTAACGATCGTGGTGAAGTGCACATTGAGGCGAAAGTAACGCCGCGTATGATGCCTGGCGTGGTGGCATTGGGCGAAGGGGCGTGGTATGACCCGGACGCAAAACGCGTGGACCAGGGCGGTTGTATTAACGTCCTGACGACCCAGCGTCCGTCTCCTCTCGCGAAGGGGAACCCATCACACACGAACCTTGTTCAGGTTGAAAAGGTGTAAGGAGTAACCGATGACAACCCAGTATGGATTTTTTATTGATTCCAGCCGTTGCACCGGTTGCAAAACCTGCGAACTGGCTTGCAAAGATTTCAAAAATTTAACCCCTGAAGTCAGCTTCCGCCGCATTTATGAGTACGCGGGAGGTGACTGGCAGGAAGACAACGGCGTCTGGCATCAGAACGTCTTTGCCTATTACCTCTCCATTGCGTGTAACCACTGTGAAGACCCGGCCTGTACCAAAGTGTGTCCGAGCGGTGCGATGCACAAACGTGAAGATGGCTTTGTCGTTGTCGATGAAGATGTGTGCATCGGCTGCCGCTATTGCCACATGGCCTGTCCTTACGGCGCACCACAGTACAATGCTGACAAAGGGCACATGACCAAATGCGATGGCTGCCATGAGCGCGTCGCTGAAGGTAAGAAACCTATTTGCGTCGAGTCCTGTCCACTGCGTGCGCTGGATTTTGGCCCAATTGATGAACTGCGCAAAAAACACGGTACTTTGGCTGCGGTTGCGCCACTGCCGGGTGCGCACTTTACCAAACCGAGCATTGTCATCAAACCTAACGCCAATAGCCGCCCGACCGGGGATACCACAGGTTATCTGGCTAATCCGAAGGAGGTGTAAGATGGGAAGTGGATGGCATGAATGGCCGCTGATGATCTTCACGGTCTTCGGACAGTGTGTGGTTGGCGGTTTTATTGTTCTGGCGCTGGCGTTGATGAAAGGGGGCTTACGCCCAGAATCGCAGCAACGCGTAATTACCTGCATGTTTGGGCTGTGGGTATTAATGGGCATTGGTTTTATTGCTTCCATGCTCCACCTGGGCTCACCGATGCGCGCCTTTAACTCACTCAATCGCGTTGGGTCATCTGCGTTGAGTAACGAAATTGCCAGCGGCTCACTCTTCTTTGCCGTTGGCGGTATCGGCTGGCTGCTGGCTATGTTGAAGAAAATGTCGCCCGCATTACGCAATCTGTGGTTAGTTGTCACCATGATGCTGGGTGTGGTTTTTGTCTGGATGATGGTGCGCGTGTATAACACCATCGATACCGTACCGACCTGGTACAGCGTCTGGACACCGCTGGGCTTCTTCCTGACGATGTTTATGGGCGGTCCGCTGCTGGGATATCTGTTACTGAGAATTGCTGGCGTGGATGGTTGGGCGATGCGCCTGCTGCCGGCTATATCAGTGCTTGCTCTGGTCGTGAGTGCCATCATGTCGGTAATGCAGGGGACTGAACTGGCGACAATCCACAGTTCGATTCAACAGGCCTCTGCGCTGGTTCCGGATTACGGTTCGCTGATGGCGTGGCGGATCGTGGCGCTGGCGTTAGCGTTGTGCTGCTGGATAGTACCGCAAGTGAAGGGTTACCAGCCTGCCGTTCCGTTGCTTTCCGTCGCGTTTATTCTGCTGTTAGTCGGCGAGCTGATTGGTCGTGGCGTGTTCTACGGGCTGCATATGACCGTCGGTATGGCGGTGGCGAGTTAATCCATAATATGCCGGATGGCGCCTCGTGCTTTATCAAGCCTACAATATCCGTAGGTCTTCAAGCTGCGCGCTATCCGGCTACATGTCAGGCCAGGGTTTTGCCCCAGTCTTTATTTCTGCTTAGTTAACGTGTCATAGCTGGTCATCAGATTGCGATAATCCGGAATGTGATTAGAGAACAACGTCGCCAGACCTTCGATATCGTTGCGCCAGTCGCGGTGCAGTTCGCATGCTACTCCGAACCATGTCATCAATTGAGCGCCTGCTTGAGACATCCGATCCCATGCTGAATGGCGGGTAATTTCATTAAACGTGCCTGAAGCATCGGTGACAACAAAGACGTCAAAACCTTCTTCAATAGCCGAGAGCGCTGGGAAAGCGACGCAAACTTCCGTCACGACACCAGCGATAATCAGCTGCTTTTTGCCGGTCGCTTTTACTGCTTTCACGAAATCTTCGTTATCCCATGCGTTAATGTTTCCTGGGCGAGCAATGTAGGGCGCATCCGGAAATTGAGCTTTCAGTTCCGGTACCAGCGGTCCGTTTGGTCCTGTCTCAAAACTGGTTGTCAGAATGGTTGGGAGGTTGAAGTATTTTGCTAAGTCACCGAGCGCAAGCACGTTGTTTTTAAATTTATCGGGATCGATATCCCGAACCAGAGAGAGCAGGCCAGCCTGATGGTCGACCAGCAGTACTGCCGCATTGTCTTTATCAAGTCTTACGTAAGGTTTAGTCATGGTATTTCTCCTGTTCAGTATCAGTGGGGGAAATTTGATGAGTTTAAGTCTACGAAAAGAACGATATTTGGATTAGATAGATAAATAAGAACTCACTGTTCTATTTTGAAGACAATGCAGCTCAGCATCCCGCATAGAGTTTAGTAAGAAATAAAAGTAAGGGGAGTCCATGAAATTTTTCGACTGAACGTAACGCGAGATTTTTGTTTTAGATCAATAAAAACAAGCAGATGTGTTTTTGTATTTTTTATCTATTCACATTAAGAATCAGTAATGCAAATCGATCGACCAGAAAGCGCCTCAGCCCTCTGATTCCGCCGATTGACAATGTTTTTAGCAGTGGCATGATGCGCATGAAATTTGAACTTCCTCACGGTTTTTATTCATGTCCACCTATACCCGTCCCGTCATGCTATTGCTGTGCGGGCTACTTCTGTTGACCCTGGCGATCGCCGTGTTAAACACGCTCGTCCCGCTTTGGCTCGCCCATGAAAATCTGCCTACCTGGCAGGTAGGCGTGGTGAGCTCGTCTTACTTTACCGGTAATCTGGTAGGGACGTTGCTGACAGGGTATTTAATAAAACACCTTGGTTTTAACCGCAGCTATTACATCGCCTCGCTTATTTTTGCCGCGGGCTGTGTCGGGCTGGGGATTATGGTGGGATTCTGGAGCTGGATGACATGGCGTTTTATCGCCGGTGTTGGCTGCGCCATGATCTGGGTGGTCGTGGAAAGCGCGCTGATGTGCAGCGGGACGTCACGTAATCGCGGACGGTTACTTGCCGCCTATATGATGATCTATTACGTGGGAACGTTTTTAGGCCAACTGCTGGTTAGTAAAGTATCAACAGAATTGATGAACGTCCTGCCGTGGGTGACGGGTACTATCCTGGCGGGTGTTTTGCCACTGCTCTTTACGCGCATTGCTAATCAGCAGGGCGATGAACAGCAGTCTACGCCTATTGTCTCCATGCTGAGGTTGCGTCAGGCGCGCCTGGGCGTTAATGGCTGCATTATTTCCGGGATCGTGCTGGGGTCTTTGTATGGCCTGATGCCGCTGTATCTCAACCATCAGGGGGTGAGCAACGCCAGCATTGGTTTCTGGATGGCGGTTCTGGTAAGCGCCGGTATTCTGGGGCAATGGCCGATTGGCCGTCTGGCGGATAAGCTGGGACGTCTGCTGGTTTTACGCGTCCAGGTCTTCGTGGTGATCGTCGGGAGTATCGCCATGCTGAACCAGGCGGCGATGGCGCCCGCGTTGTTTATGTTGGGTGCGGCAGGCTTTACCCTCTATCCGGTCGCGATGGCCTGGGCCTGTGAAAAGGTGGAACATCATCAGCTGGTCGCCATGAATCAGGCATTGCTATTGAGCTATACCGTAGGCAGTCTGCTGGGACCTTCGTTTACTGCGATGCTGATGCAGAATTATTCAGATAGCTTGCTGTTTATCATGATCGCCAGCGTATCGTTTATTTATTTACTAATGCTGCTGCGTAAGACGGGCCATACGCCCAATTCTATTGCGCACATTTGACCTGATTTAACAGAATATGAACAGGTTCCCATACATACTGTTTATGTATGCTTTATGGGAACCTGCATTATTTAATCGCACACGTCTGTCCTGAAAATAAAGTGTGCAGAAGGTTATAGTTTTACATCCTGCCGTTTCCGCTCGCTCATTTTACCGCGCATAATCCCACGCCTCATATATTGATAATCAAAAAGCTTCCACAAAGGATTGCGTATGGCTGGTGTGCAGGAAAAACAATTGCGATGGTACAACATTGCATTAATGTCATTTATTACCGTCTGGGGTTTTGGCAACGTCGTTAACAACTATGCTAATCAGGGATTGGTTGTTGTCTCCTCCTGGATATTTATTTTCGCGCTCTATTTTATTCCTTATGCGTTGATCGTCGGGCAGCTTGGCTCAACCTTTAAAGAGGGTAAAGGCGGCGTCAGTACCTGGATTAAACATACCATGGGGCCAGGGTTGGCCTATCTTGCTGCCTGGACCTATTGGGTTGTTCATATACCTTATCTGGCGCAAAAACCGCAGGCTATTCTGATTGCGCTGGGATGGGCGCTGAAGGGCGATGGTTCGTTGATTAAAGAGTACACCGTCGTGGCGTTGCAGGGGCTGACGCTGGCGCTGTTTGTCTTTTTCATGTGGGTTGCGTCCCGTGGCATGAAGTCACTGAAAATTGTTGGGTCAGTTGCAGGCATCGCGATGTTTGTGATGTCCATTTTGTATGTCGTGATGGCGGTAACCGCGCCTGCAATTACGGATGTGCAAATAGCGACAACCAATATCACCTGGGAATCGTTTATCCCGCACATCGATTTTACCTACATTACTACGATCTCCATGCTGGTATTTGCCGTGGGCGGTGCGGAGAAAATTTCGCCATACGTTAATCAGACACGTAATCCGGGCAAAGAATTTCCAAAAGGGATGCTCGTTCTGGCTGTTATGGTAGCGGTATGCGCGATTCTCGGGTCGCTGGCTATGGGAATGATGTTTGACTCCCGGCATATTCCAGATGACCTGATGACGAATGGTCAATATTACGCCTTCCAGAAATTGGGTGAGTATTATGGTATGGGTAATTCGCTGATGGTTATTTACGCGATTGCCAATACGCTGGGACAGATTGCGGCATTGGTATTTTCTATTGATGCACCGCTTAAAGTTCTGCTGGGGGATGCTGATCGTAAATATATTCCCGAGAGCCTGTGTAAAACCAACGCTTCCGGTACGCCGGTAAATGGTTATATTCTGACGCTGGTGCTGGTGGCGATTTTGATTATGTTGCCAACACTGGGAATTGGCGACATGAACAACCTGTATAAATGGCTATTGAATCTTAACTCTGTCGTGATGCCATTGCGTTATTTATGGGTGTTTGTGGCGTTCATTGCCGTTATTCGCCTGGCGCAAAAATATAAATCGGAATATGTCTTTATTCGCAACCGCTCGCTTGCGATGACCGTGGGGATCTGGTGCTTTGCCTTTACCGCATTTGCCTGTCTGACCGGGATTTTCCCGAAAATGGAAGCCTTTACCCCTGAGTGGACATTCCAGCTCACGCTGAATATCGTGACGCCATTTGTGCTGGTTGGACTGGGATTGATTTTCCCGCTACTGGCGAGAAGAGGACGCTAAAGACAAGTGTGGCAGAAGAGCAGGAGATAGTGATGCTATCTCCTGCTTTGCCTCTCAAAACAACGGGGACAGTTCTTTTGGGATGGCATACTGTTTGCCATCATAACGCAGTACCCAACTGGCTTTCCCCGGTTTATCCTTTGATGCGCATTGCTCGTTGGCGTCTGTATAGGCCGTTGATTCCACGTTTTTCTCGTTTACCCGAATATCGAAGTATCCATTATGTGAATCAGGCGCAAGGGCAAGGGTGCGTTTAATATCGTGGAATGTTCCCACACAGTTCCCGTCCCATTCACCGGTGCTATTCTCAAGTACGATTCCGTTTAATACCGCCCGTAGTTGATTATTTTCAATAACAAACAGCGATAGCGCATCTTCACTAAAAGGATTTACACGGGAACTGCCGGTGCGGGCGACTCGTAAGCCAAATGCGGTCTGATCTGGGGTAACTTTCCAGCGCGCAGTATCCAACGCCAGACCGGTAATTTGAATGGCATCGTCATTCATACGTTCGGGCAGGCGTAGCCGCTGTTTTACGTCGAGGTTTGTGGAATCCAGTACCAGAAGCTCCAGATCGCCAATGCGATCGTAATCGCTATATTGTTGTGCCATCAGCGGAATCGCCGCTAGGGTCAGTTCCGGGTGGGCTGGCCAGACACGGCAAATTGCGCTTTGCGGTGAGTTACCTGTGATATCGATAACCTGATTATGTTGTGTGAGTAGCTTGCCTTCCGCTGTCGGTTTTGCATCTGGCCACGCATGTTGCACAATGGCGTTGATATCACAGTTGCTGGCGGCATTTACGTATTGGGCAGATAACAGCAACATGCCAGAAATGAATAACCGCATGGCGTCCTTTCCTTTAATTCGAGTGGTTGTCGCTTAGATAGCAAAACGGCTGCCGTTCAGGGCAGCCGTTTCGTGGTGGCTAAAACTCAATACATCACTTTATGTCCATATTGCTCGAGAATGCCCTTCACGCGCTCCATGGTCTCTTTCTTCGGTGGTTTGACGCCATCCAGTTTGTACTCTTCGCCCATTGCCACCCATTTGTGTTTGCCCAGCTCGTGGTAAGGCAGCAGCTCGATTTTTTCAACGTTACCCATATCGCGGGTAAATTCGCCGAGGCGGTGTGCGGAGTCATCGTCATCAGACCAGCCAGGTACGACAACATAGCGGATCCACACTTTGATGTCTTTATTTGACAGGTAACGCGCGAACTCCAGCGTACGATGGTTAGATACGCCGACCAGATTCTGATGGATTTCATCGTTCATCTGTTTGAGATCGAGCATGACCAGATCGGTGACTTCCAGCAGCTCATCGATCACCGGATCGTAGCGGCGAACAAAACCGTTGGTATCCAGACAGGTATGAATACCTTCTTTTTTACAGGCGCGGAACCAGTCACGTACGAATTCAGCTTGCAGGATAGCTTCGCCGCCAGACGCCGTCACGCCGCCGCCGGATGCGTTCATAAAGTGGCGATAGGTCACCACCTCTTTCATTAATTCGTCGACGGTGACTTCTTTACCGCCGTGTGTATCCCACGTGTCACGGTTATGGCAATACAGGCAGCGCATCAGGCAGCCCTGAAAGAAGGTAATAAAGCGGATGCCCGGGCCATCAACAGTGCCACAGGATTCAAAGGAGTGAATGCGACCAATAACTGACATTGCGGTGTTTCTCCAGGTGTGGCCCATCCGGGGCCAGTGTTAGTGCACAGTTATTAACTGTGTCGAGTCTGTTTTGGCTGCTATCCATACTTTTCGTCTTTCAAGATGCATCTTTGTTAGCTTCCTTCGCTCACCCCAGTCACGTACTTCTGTACGCTCCAGGGGATTCACTCCGTTGCCGCCTCAATGCAACTCGAAATCCATCGAGTATATAAGTATAGATAGCTGACAAAGCAGGCTATTAAAAAGGCCCCACTTACGTGGAGCCTTTATTGTACGCTTTTTAAAGTACGATTTCAGTCAAAACCAATTACATGGTCTGAGTGAAGGTACGAGTAATAACGTCCTGCTGCTGTTCTTTAGTCAGGGAGTTAAAACGTACTGCGTAGCCAGAAACGCGGATGGTCAGCTGCGGATATTTTTCCGGATGTTCCATCGCATCCAGTAGCATTTCGCGGTTCATGACGTTCACGTTCAGGTGCTGACCACCTTCGATGGACGCTTCGTGGTGGAAGTAACCATCCATCAGACCAGCCAGGTTGGTCTTACGAACTTCGTCGTCTTTACCCAGTGCGTTCGGAACGATAGAGAAGGTGTAAGAAATACCATCTTTAGCGTAAGCAAACGGCAGTTTAGCAACGGAGGTCAGAGAGGCAACAGCACCTTTCTGGTCACGACCGTGCATTGGGTTAGCACCCGGTCCGAACGGCGCGCCAGCACGACGACCATCTGGGGTGTTACCAGTTTTCTTACCATAAACCACGTTAGAGGTGATGGTCAGAACAGACTGAGTCGGGATAGCGTTACGATAAGTAGTCAGTTTCTGAATTTTCTTCATGAAACGTTCTACCAGGTCAACCGCCATGTCATCAACGCGAGAGTCGTTGTTACCAAACTGCGGGTATTCGCCTTCGATTTCGAAGTCGATAGCCAGACCGTCTTCGTCACGAATCGGTTTAACTTTCGCATATTTGATTGCAGACAGGGAGTCAGCAGCAACGGACAGACCAGCGATACCACACGCCATGGTGCGGATAACGTCACGGTCGTGCAGCGCCATCAGAGAGGCTTCGTAGCTGTACTTGTCGTGCATGTAGTGGATAACGTTCAGCGCGGTGACGTACTGTTTAGCCAGCCAATCCATGAAGTGATCCATGCGATCCATAACTTCGTCGAAGTTCAGAACGTCGCCTTTGATCGGTTCAGATTTAGGACCAACCTGCATTTTCAGTTTTTCATCAACGCCACCGTTGATTGCGTACAGCATGGTTTTCGCCAGGTTTGCACGCGCACCGAAGAACTGCATTTGTTTACCAACAACCATCGGGCTTACGCAGCAAGCGATAGCGTAGTCGTCGTTGTTGAAGTCCGGACGCATCAGGTCATCGTTCTCGTACTGCAGAGAAGAGGTGTCGATGGACACTTTAGCGGCGAATTTCTTGAAGTTCAGAGGCAGTTTTTCAGACCACAGAACAGTGATGTTCGGCTCCGGAGAAGGACCCATGGTGTACAGGGTGTTCAGGAAGCGGAAGCTGTTTTTGGTAACCAGAGTACGGCCATCAACGCCCATACCACCGATTGATTCAGTTGCCCAAATCGGGTCACCGGAGAACAGTTCATCATATTCAGGAGTACGCAGGAAGCGAACCATACGCAGTTTCATGACCAGGTGGTCGATCATTTCCTGTGCGTCTTGCTCGGTAATTTTGCCTGCTTTCAGGTCACGTTCGATGTAAGCATCCAGGAAGGTGGATACGCGACCGAAGGACATTGCTGCACCGTTCTGAGATTTAACTGCGGCCAGGTAGCCGAAGTAAGTCCACTGGATAGCTTCCTGAGCGTTGGTAGCCGGACCAGAGATATCGCAGCCATATTTAGCAGCCATTTCTTTGATCTGACCCAGAGCGCGGTGCTGTTCAGCGATTTCTTCACGCAGACGGATAGTTGCTTCCAGGTTTACGCCGTTTTCCAGATCGGACTGCAGAGAGACGAACTGAGCGTATTTGTCTTTCATCAGGTAGTCGATACCGTACAGCGCAACGCGACGGTAGTCACCGATGATACGGCCACGGCCATACGCATCTGGCAGACCAGTCAGAACACCGGATTTACGGCAGTTCAGAATGTCTTTGGTGTAAACATCGAATACGCCCTGGTTGTGGGTTTTGCGGTATTCGGTGAAGATTTTTTTCAGCATCGGGTCCAGTTCGCGATTGTACGCTTTGCAGGAACCTTCAACCATTTTGATGCCGCCAAACGGAATGATCGCACGTTTCAGCGGAGCTTCAGTCTGCAGACCAACAATCTTCTCGAGCGCTTTGTTGATGTAGCCAGCGTCGTGAGAAGTGATGGTAGAAGCAACGGAGGTGTCAAAGTCAACAGGCGCGTGAGTGCGGTTTTCCTGTTTAACGCCTTCCATAACGCTGTCCCACAGTGCAGTGGTCGCATCAGTTGCGCCAGCCAGGAAGGACTCGTCACCCTCATACGGAGTGTAGTTTTTCTGAATGAAGTCACGTACGTTTACTTCATTCTGCCAATCACCTTTGGTAAAACCTTCCCAGGCTGTGGCTAACTTTTCATTAAGCTCGGACATGTAACACCTACCTTCTTAAGTGGATTTTTTATTTACTGCGTGTAATGGGCATCAACAGATTAATGATGATCGTTACCACGCAGATAAATGACCCAGTATGTCAACCCGACCAACAAACCGCCGCCGATAATGTTACCGATCGTAACCGGAATCAGGTTATCGGTGATGAAATTCATCACGGTCAGGTGAGAAAAATTCTCCGGAGAAGACCCAACTGCGGTCCAGAATTCCGGGGTGGCGAAATCGCGTATTACAATACCCATAGGGATCATAAACATGTTTGCGATACTGTGCTCAAAACCGCTGGCAACAAACATTGCGACCGGTAATACCATGATAAACGCTTTGTCCATCAGGCTGCGGCCTGAGTAGCTCATCCATACGGCCAGACACACCATCAGGTTAGCCAGGATACCAAGGCTCACTGCCTCAACAAAAGTATGGTGCACTTTGTGGTCGGCTGTTTGCAGAACGTTGAGCCCCCATGCGCCGTTGGCGGTCATATACTCGCCAGAAAGCCACATGAGTAACACAAAGATCAGGGCGCCAATCAGGTTGCCGACATAAACGTTAAGCCAGTTTTTCGCTAACTGACCCCAGGTAATACGACCACTGGCTTTAGCAACGACGATCAGTACGGTTGAAGTGAAGAGGTCTGCACCGCAGACAACACAAAGGATCAGCCCCAGGGAAAAGCAGATACCACCTACTAATTTCGCCATGCCGAAAGGCATAGTACCAGTGCCGGTTGTGGCGGTGATATAGAAAACAAAGGCAATTGAAATGAATACACCGGCAGTAATTGCCAGATAGAACGTCTTAAGCGGATGTTTCGTTGCTTTATAGACGCCTGCTTCTTCGGCAACTTTGGCCATTGCAGCAGGTAGAATAAGATCAAAAGGGTTGTCAGCTTTCACACTAACTCTCTCTTTATTAAGTCGGCGACGAGATACTAACAAAGCATTATAGATGAGAATTTGATATAGATCATATCTCGCCTGGCTTATAGGCCCGTAAGACGCATGGTTTTTATGCGATTACGGTGTAACATGTTGATTATCCATATAAAAATAAATTTTAAAAATTATAAAGTGAGTTGAATTTTTTCTTTCAGCCTCCTATGGGATGGTTAATTAAAATGGAGTAATTGAGATAAAAAACCACATTAATAAGCTAATTTTTTTAATATCAACTACTAATATTTAACCTTGCTTTTACATTTATTTTTTGGTCTGACCAAAATAAAAAACGGGGCGCTTTAAGCGCCCCGTAATATAGCTCAGACAATACATTTAGCCTACTCGAGGCAAGTTGTTTGTCACTATTTTGACCAGTGTGCCGCTTTCGCGCGTTGCAATTTCTCATAGGCTTTCAGCAGAGACTGATGTGCCGGGAATGCGTGCAGATCGCTGTCTACTGGCTGAAGTCCATAAAACGGCGCTTCACCACTCAGTGCCGCACTTGCCGCTTCAACCGCCTCAGCGCCGTACATGCGGACGAATGCGTTCAGATACTGCAGCGGCTGACGGTCTTCTTCCTGAGACAGTAGCAACAATGTTTGCAGGCAGCGATAGTAGTTTGCACGTTCCGCGCTAAAGACGGAGGCGTTAAATTCCATCGTCCATTCGGTCCACACCAGGGCCTGCTCCAGATCGCCACCGGCCAGCGCCAGCATCACTTTAAGCTCGCCAATACGCAGGGTGTACCAACCGTTATCCGCACCGGTCGCCAGACCGAGCAGCTCGCGCACGCGGGTGAAGTCGTCAAAACCTTCTTCATCCAACTGTTCAATCAGATTGAGGTAGTCTTCTTTATCCCACTCACTGCCTGGCAGAGAGAGAATGGTGTCACGCAGATGGGTGCCCATAGCGTTGTTGGCTAACCACAGATCTTCTGCCGGATAGATGTCAGACATTCCCGGAACAATAATGCGGCACGCGTAAACGCCCAGGTGCTCATAGTCAGCGATATACACTTCTTTATCTTCAGCATTGAAGATGGCCATCAGGGTGGCGAACTCTTCTTCCGTGGTGCCGGAGAAATTCCAGTCAACGAACGGATAGTCGGCATCCTGCTTGAACAGATCCCAGGAGATCAGACCGCTGGAATCGATGAAGTGAGTTTCAAGGTTGGTATGTTCTGCCACTTCCTCATCGTCGAAGGTCGGTGGGGTGAAGACATCAAGATCCTTCAGACCACGGCCCTGCAGCAGTTCAGTCACGGTACGCTCCAGCGCAACGCCGAAATCCGGGTGTGCGCCGAAGGAGGCAAAGCAGGTACCGTTGGCCGGGTTGAACAGGACAACGCAAATCACCGGATACTTGCCGCCCAGCGAGCCATCGTAGGCAAAAATTGGGAAACCTTCTGCTTCCAGTGTGGCGATGGACTCCACCACTGCCGGATAGCGCGCCATCACCTCGGCCGGGATTTCTGGCAGGCTGATGCTTTCGGCGATAATACGGTTCTTCACATGGCGCTCAAAGACTTCAGACAGGCCCTGAACGCGAGCTTCGTTAGGTGTGTTACCCGCAGACATGCCGTTAGAAACATACAGGTTGCCGATAATATTCATCGGAATGTAGACGGTCTGGTTATCAGACTGGCGGGTAAACGGCAGGCCACAGACGCCACGCTCTTCATTACCAGACTGTAGATCGATAAGCATGCTGCCGGTCAGTTCGTTATCTGGATCGTAAAATGCACGCAGACGCGCATCCAGTAAACCTTCTGGAACATCGTCTTCTTCAGTCAGCGGGAACCATTTTTCGTTCGGGTAATGTACGAACGGGCCATTGGCGATAGTTTCGCCCAGCCAGAAATCTGCAAAGAAGTAGTTAGTCGACAGACGCTCAAAGTATTCGCCCAGCGCAGAAGCCAGCGCCGCTTTTTTTGTCGCGCCTTTACCGTTGGTGAAGCACAGCGCGCATTCTTTGTCGCGAATATGTACAGACCAGACGTTAGGGACGGGATTCAACCACGAAGCTTCTTCAATTTGAAAACCGAGGTCGAGCAATTTTTGCTGGAAGCGAGCGATGGAGTCTTCCAGAGCGGCATCTTTGCCGGGGATAAATGTTTGCGTCATGAAAATCACTTTTGTCGTACGGAAAGCGCGCAATGATACGGGTTTTCAATGAACGGCGCTATCGTCGCCGGAGCCCATGCGTAAATAAAAGCATTGGCTATGCTTTCTTACAGCCAATCACGTTTAGAGCATATTAATGAAAGCTTTCGATTTACACCGTATGGCGCTTGATAAGGTGCCCATGGATTTTCTGGGGGAAGTTGCGCTACGCAGCCTTTACACCTTTATATTGGTTTTTCTGTTTTTAAAAATCACCGGACGTCGTGGCGTACGCCAGATGTCGCTTTTTGAAGTCCTTATCATCCTTACGCTGGGTTCCGCCGCGGGAGACGTGGCGTTTTATGACGATGTTCCGATGCTGCCGGTGCTGGTGGTCTTTATTACTCTTGCTGTGCTGTATCGGCTGGTAATGTGGCTAATGGCGCATAGTGAAAAAATGGAGGACCTGCTGGAGGGCAAACCCGTCGTGATCATTGAAGACGGCGAGCTGGCATGGTCAAAGCTCAATAGCGCCAATATGACGGAATTTGAATTCTTTATGGAACTGCGTTTGAACGGCGTGGAGCAATTGGGACAAGTGAAACTGGCTATTCTGGAGACGAATGGGCAAATCAGCGTCTACTTCTTTGCCGATGAAGACGTAAAGCCGGGGCTCAGTATTTTGCCTAAACGTTGTACGCAACGATTTAAAGTAATACCTGAAGCAGGGGACTATGCCTGCATACGTTGTAGCGAAGTGGTGCAAATGAAGGCCGGAGATCATCAATTATGTCCGCGCTGTGCAAATCCAGAATGGTCGAAGGCCAGTCGGGCAAAACGGGTTACCTGACAGCAAAAATCTCGGTTTTTACCCGTCAATCCGATAGATTCTGTTGTGTGACCGATGACACATTTTTACCCTTGCCAGTTTTACCCATTGCGGCGCGTGTCACTGAATGATAAAACCGATATCCACAGGAATAACTTATACCAATGTCTGTCACCGGATTATCGTCAATGACAGGATGTTGATTGGACAACAACACAACGTGGTGAGGGGAAATGGCTCAGGTCTTCAATTTTAGTTCAGGTCCGGCAATGTTACCGGCAGAAGTACTTAAACTGGCTCAACAGGATCTTTGTGACTGGAACGGTCTTGGCACGTCAGTGATGGAAATTAGCCACCGTGGCAAAGAATTCATCCAGGTCGCAGAGGAAGCGGAGCAGGATTTTCGCGATCTTCTCAGCATCCCCTCCAACTATAAAGTGTTGTTCTGCCATGGCGGTGGTCGCGGGCAGTTCGCGGGTATCCCGTTAAATATTCTGGGCGATAAAACCACCGCGGATTACGTCGATGCCGGTTATTGGGCCGCCAGCGCAATTAAAGAAGCGAAAAAATACTGCACGCCAAACGTTATTGATGCCAAAGTCACCGTGGACGGCCTGCGTGCTGTTAAGCCGATGAGTGAATGGCAACTTTCTGATAACGCGGCATACCTGCACTATTGCCCGAACGAAACCATCGATGGCATTGCGATCGATGAAACGCCGAATTTTGCCAGCAACGTTGTGGTCACGGCGGATCTGTCCTCTACCATTCTTTCCGCACCGCTTGACGTTAGTCGTTATGGCGTAATTTATGCCGGGGCACAGAAAAATATCGGCCCGGCCGGTCTGACGATTGTCATCGTCCGTGAAGATTTGCTGGGTAAAGCTCATGTCTCATGCCCGTCAATCCTCGACTATACCGTGCTGAATGACAACGATTCCATGTTCAATACGCCGCCAACCTTTGCCTGGTATCTGTCTGGCCTGGTCTTTAAATGGCTGAAAAAGCAGGGCGGTGTTAATGCGATGGATAAAATTAACCAGCAAAAAGCGGAATTGCTCTACGGCGTAATCGATAACAGCGATTTCTACCGTAACGATGTGGCGAAATCTAACCGTTCACGCATGAACGTACCGTTCCAGCTGGCTGATAGCGCATTGGATAAACTGTTCCTGGAAGAGTCTTTTGCTGCGGGCCTGCACGCGCTGAAAGGGCATCGTGTAGTCGGCGGTATGCGTGCGTCCATCTACAATGCCATGCCGCTTGAAGGTGTTAAAGCACTGACCGATTTCATGGTCGATTTCGAACGCCGCCGCGGCTAATCTGCTGTACTTTTCATCCCCACAGCCCGTCTGTGGGGTTTTTATGTCTGTTTTTGAGAGTCTAGTTTCATGGAATCCCTGACGTTACAACCCATTGCGCGGGTGGATGGCACCATCAATCTGCCTGGATCCAAAAGTGTTTCTAACCGCGCTTTGCTGCTGGCTGCATTAGCCAATGGCACCACTGTCCTGACCAATCTGCTGGACAGCGATGATGTTCGCCATATGCTCAATGCTCTGAATGCGTTAGGGATTAGCTATACCCTTTCTGCCGATCGTACCCGCTGCGAGATAATTGGCAATGGCGGTGCGTTGCACGCAGAAGGTGCAGTTGAGCTGTTCCTTGGCAACGCCGGAACCGCAATGCGCCCGCTGGCCGCAGCGCTATGTCTGGGCAGCAATGACATCGTGCTGACGGGCGAACCGCGCATGAAAGAGCGCCCGATTGGCCATCTGGTTGATGCGCTGCGCCAGGGCGGAGCCAAAATTGACTATCTGGAGCAGGAAAACTATCCACCTTTACGTCTGCGCGGTGGCTTTACCGGAGGCCAGGTTGAGGTAGACGGTAGCGTTTCCAGCCAGTTCCTCACTGCGTTGCTGATGACTGCGCCGCTGGCGCCGCAGGATACGACGATCGCAATTAAAGGTGACCTGGTATCCAAACCTTACATTGATATCACACTGAACCTGATGAAAACGTTTGGTGTTGAAATTGAAAATCAAAACTACCAGCGCTTTGTCGTGAAGGGGCAGCAGCAGTATCAGTCACCGGGTGCATATCTGGTTGAAGGTGATGCTTCTTCCGCTTCCTATTTCCTTGCGGCGGGTGCTATTAAAGGCGGTACGGTAAAAGTTACCGGGATTGGCCGCAACAGCATGCAGGGTGATATTCGTTTTGCCGATGTACTGGAGAAAATGGGTGCAACCATTACATGGGGCGACGATTTTATTGCCTGTACTCACGGCGAGTTGAACGCAGTGGATATGGATATGAACCATATTCCTGATGCGGCGATGACCATTGCAACGGCGGCGCTGTTCGCTAAAGGCACCACGACATTACGTAATATCTACAACTGGCGCGTCAAAGAGACCGATCGTCTGTTCGCGATGGCGACGGAGTTACGCAAAGTGGGCGCGGAAGTGGAAGAGGGGCATGACTTTATCCGCATCACCCCGCCTGCAACATTGCAATTTGCGGACATCGCGACCTACAACGATCACCGCATGGCGATGTGTTTCTCGCTGGTGGCGCTGTCTGACACGCCGGTGACCATTCTTGACCCAAAATGTACCGCCAAAACCTTCCCGGATTATTTCGAACAGTTGGCTCGTATTAGTACATCTGCCTGATTTTATTGCCGCACTTTCGGGTGCGGCACATTCTGACATCTCCGATTGCCTATTTATTCTACACTCAGCTTCAATGATTCTGCATTTTTCACACAAAGATAACGATCGTTGGCGTTGGCGCGTATAATGCGCGGCGTTCACGTTAATGTACGCCCTTTTAAGGAGAAAAAGATGACGGCAATTGCCCCGGTTATTACCATTGATGGCCCAAGTGGTGCAGGTAAAGGCACCTTGTGCAAGGCAATGGCGGAAGCATTGCAGTGGCATCTGTTAGATTCAGGCGCGATCTACCGCGTACTGGCGCTCGCAGCGTTACATCACCATGTTGATGTAACATCTGAAGATGCTCTGGTACCGCTTGCCTCACACCTTGATGTGCGTTTTATCTCAACAGACGGCAACCTGGAAGTCATTCTTGAAGGTGAAGATGTCAGCGGTGAAATACGTACTCAGGAAGTAGCGAATGCCGCCTCTCAGGTTGCGGCGTTTCCCCGCGTGCGTGAAGCGTTATTACGTCGTCAACGCGCATTTCGCGAATCCCCAGGTCTGATTGCTGATGGACGTGATATGGGCACCGTGGTGTTCCCGGATGCGCCGGTGAAAATTTTTCTGGACGCCTCCTCGCAAGAACGTGCGCATAGACGTATGCTACAGTTGCAGGAGAAGGGCTTTAGTGTTAACTTTGAACGCCTTTTGGCCGAGATCGAAGAACGCGATTATCGCGATCGTAATCGTGCTGTAGCGCCGCTGGTTCCCGCTGCTGATGCTTTAGTTTTGGATTCAACCCGATTAAGCATTGAGCAAGTGATTGAAAAAGCGTTACAATACGCGCGCCAAAAACTGGCTCTCGCTTAAGTGCGACCGAATTTGCAGTACCCCCGTTGCAATGGATTGACAGCGGGTATGTTAAACAACCCCATCCGGCATGGAGCCAGGTGGACGTTAAATATGAAACCTGAAGATTAAACATGACTGAATCTTTTGCTCAACTGTTTGAAGAATCCTTAAAAGAAATCGAAACCCGTCCGGGTTCCATCGTTCGTGGTGTTGTTGTTGCTATCGACAAAGACGTAGTACTGGTTGACGCTGGTCTGAAATCTGAGTCCGCCATTCCGGCAGAGCAGTTCAAAAACGCCCAGGGCGAGCTGGAAATCCAGGTTGGTGACGAAGTTGACGTTGCTCTGGATGCAGTAGAAGACGGCTTCGGTGAAACCCTGCTGTCCCGTGAAAAAGCTAAACGTCACGAAGCTTGGATCACGCTGGAAAAAGCTTACGAAGAAGCTGCAACCGTTACTGGTGTTATCAATGGCAAAGTCAAGGGTGGCTTCACTGTTGAGCTGAATGGTATTCGCGCGTTCCTGCCGGGTTCCCTGGTAGACGTTCGTCCGGTCCGCGACACGCTGCACCTGGAAGGCAAAGAGCTTGAATTCAAAGTAATCAAGCTGGATCAGAAGCGTAACAACGTTGTTGTTTCCCGTCGTGCCGTTATCGAATCCGAAAACAGCGCAGAACGCGATCAGCTGCTGGAAAACCTGCAGGAAGGCATGGAAGTTAAAGGTATCGTTAAGAACCTCACTGACTACGGTGCATTCGTTGATCTGGGTGGCGTTGACGGCCTGCTGCACATCACCGACATGGCATGGAAACGCGTTAAGCATCCGAGCGAAATCGTAAACGTTGGCGACGAAATCACTGTTAAAGTGCTGAAGTTCGACCGCGAGCGTACTCGTGTATCTCTGGGCCTGAAACAGCTGGGCGAAGATCCATGGGTAGCTATCGCTAAGCGTTATCCGGAAGGTACCAAACTGACTGGTCGCGTGACCAACCTGACCGACTACGGCTGCTTCGTTGAAATCGAAGAAGGCGTTGAAGGCCTGGTTCACGTTTCCGAAATGGATTGGACCAACAAAAACATCCACCCGTCCAAAGTTGTTAACGTTGGCGATGTAGTGGAAGTTATGGTTCTGGATATCGACGAAGAACGTCGTCGTATCTCCCTGGGTCTGAAGCAGTGCAAAAACAACCCATGGCAGCAGTTCGCGGAAACCCACAACAAGGGTGACCGTGTTGAAGGTAAAATCAAGTCTATCACTGACTTCGGTATCTTCATCGGCCTGGACGGCGGCATCGACGGCCTGGTTCACCTGTCTGACATCTCCTGGAACGTTGCAGGCGAAGAAGCAGTTCGTGAATACAAAAAAGGCGACGAAATCGCAGCAGTTGTTCTGCAGGTTGACGCAGAGCGTGAGCGTATCTCTCTGGGCGTTAAACAGCTCGCAGAAGATCCGTTCAACAACTGGGTTGCACTGAACAAGAAAGGCGCAATCGTAAACGGTAAAGTCACTGCAGTTGACGCTAAAGGCGCAACCGTAGAACTGGCTGACGGCGTTGAAGGTTACCTGCGCGCTTCTGAAGCTTCACGTGACCGCGTTGAAGATGCAACTCTGGTTCTGAGCGTAGGCGACGACGTTGAAGCTAAATTCACCGGCGTTGATCGTAAGAACCGTGCAATCAGCCTGTCTGTTCGTGCTAAAGACGAAGCTGATGAGAAAGATGCAATCGCAACTGTTAACAAACAGGAAGATGCTAACTTCTCTAACAACGCAATGGCTGAAGCTTTCAAAGCAGCTAAAGGCGAGTAATATCGAGTGCTCTAAATCCTTTGTGCTGTTAACGGCACAAAGGGTGACGAGTAGCTTGACAGATTACAGGATTCGTCCTGTAATCAATGACAAAGGGCGGCTACGGCCGCCCTTAATCAATGCAGCAGCTAATTATGCCTTTAAGGAACCGGAGGAATCATGACCAAGTCAGAATTGATTGAAAGACTTGCAACCCAGCAACCTCATATTCCCGCGAAAGCGGTTGAAGATGCAGTTAAAGAGATGCTGGAACATATGGCCTCGACTCTTGCGCAAGGCGAGCGTATTGAAATCCGCGGTTTCGGCAGCTTCTCTTTGCATTACCGCGCACCACGTACCGGACGTAATCCGAAGACCGGCGATAAAGTGGATCTGGAAGGGAAATACGTTCCGCACTTTAAACCAGGTAAAGAATTGCGCGATCGCGCCAATATTTACGGTTAAGTTTTTAGCGAGACTTAACGCCGAGAAAAGCACCCAAATGGGTGCTTTTTTCATTTCTGTCCACCTATCCTGGAATCCTCATCCCAGTTAATTTGTACGTTACAACCATCACTAAATGTCTGCGGAACTCAGGTCGTATAACGATAAATTGATGCCAGACAACCGTCGAAGAGTACTGCACACTCCCTGTAACAGGGAGGTGATTGATGAAAATAACAACGGTGAGTACCTGCGCATTACTCGGCATTCTCCCACTCATGCTATTACCTATGCTGCCAGGCATGTTGTGTATCGGCATTGTATTTTGTCTGGCATGTCTGCTCTGTTTTCTCCCCTACAAATATATGCGTTCCGCCGGACTAACCCTGCTGTTTTTTCTTTGGGGAATCCTGGCCGCGAAAGAGGCTATGTGGGCCGGTAATACGCTGCCTGCGAAAACCCAGCAAGCCATTGTGCGGATAACCGGAACTGACAATATGACAACGCACTACGGCCAGATCACTCACCTTCAGGGGAAACGAATCTTTCCTGCGCAAGGAATCGTCTTGTACGGGCAGTATTTACCCGGTGATGTTTGTGCGGGTCAGACATGGGCGATGACGTTGAAAGTCCGCGCTGTACACGGTCAATTAAACGAAGGCGGATTTGATAGCCAGCGTTACGCATTGGCGCAGCATCAACCGCTGACGGGACGATTCTTGCAGGCTTCGGTAATCACACCACAATGCAGTTTGCGTTCGCGGTATCTCGCCTCGCTGAAAACGGCACTCACCGACTATCCCTGGCAGCAGGTCATACTGGGTCTGGGAATGGGGGAGCGCTTGTCTGTGTCACAAGAGGTGAAAACGATTATGCGTGATACCGGCACGGCACATTTGATGGCTATCTCCGGGCTGCATATTGCGTTTGCTGCATTACTGGCCGCAGGATTGATACGTGCTGGACAATTTTTTATGCCAACAAGGTGGATTTGCTGGCAGATGCCATTAGTGGGTGGGATTGTCTGCGCCACATTTTATGCCTGGCTGACGGGGCTGCAACCCCCGGCATTACGAACGGTTGTTGCGCTGCTAGTCTGGGGGGCGCTGAGACTTAGCGGCAGGCAGTGGAGTGGATGGTCGGTCTGGATCTGCTGTCTGGCAGCCATCGTGGTGGTGGATCCTGTTGCTGTTCTTTCGCAAAGCCTATGGTTGTCTGCATCCGCCGTTGCGGCACTGCTGTTCTGGTACCAATGGGTACCGCTCCCGGACTGGCCGCTGTCGCGTGCTGGACGTCAATTTCTGGCGCTGGCTCATCTGCAATTGGGTATTACGCTTCTGCTTTTTCCCGTGCAAATCGCAATGTTTCACGGTTTTAGTCTGACCTCGTTTCTGGCTAATTTGTTTGCCGTCCCTTTGGTCACGTTTGTTTCCGTACCCTTGATATTAGCAGGCATGATCGTGCATTTAGCCGGGACGGTGATGGTTGAATCAAGCCTGTGGTATCTAGCGGATCGTTCTCTGGCGCTGCTATTTTGGGGGCTCAGAAGTCTGCCTGAAGGGTGGATCAATATTGATGCGCGCTGGCAATGGCTGGCATTTTTACCCGGAATGATGATTATCGCATGGCGACTAAATATCTTGCGTACGCTACCGGTGATCTGTTTCTCTGTGCTCCTTTTGCTGAGTGGGCCGCTTTGGCGTGCACCGCGTACTGATGTGTGGCAAGTGCATATGCTGGATGTCGGGCAGGGGCTGGCAATGGTGATCGCGCGAAATGGGAAAGCGCTGCTTTACGATACCGGTCTGGCATGGCCTGAAGGCGATAGCGCACAACAGCTGATTATTCCCTGGTTGCGTTGGCATAATCTGGAGCCAGAAGGAATTATTTTAAGCCATGAGCACATGGATCACCGCGGCGGGTTGCACTCCTTACAACAAGCCTGGCCGTCGCTATGGGTAAGAAGTCCGCTGAGCTGGAAAGGTCATCTCCCGTGTTTTCGCGGAGAGCATTGGCAATGGCAAGGGTTAACCTTCAGTGCGCACTGGCCTGTGCGTGGAAATACAGACCAGGGGAATAACCACTCCTGCGTGGTTAAGGTCGATGACGGATATCAGAGTATTCTGCTGACCGGTGATATCGAATCTCCTGCTGAACAAAAAATGCTAAGTCACTATTGGCAGCACCTACAGTCGACGGTGATGCAGGTTCCACATCATGGCAGCAATACTTCATCATCGCTGGCACTCATTCAGCGGGTTGACGGGCAGGTCGCACTCGCCTCTGCATCCCGTTACAACGCCTGGCGTCTGCCGTCCTGGAAAGTGAAGCAACGTTATCGGCAACAAAATTATCAATGGCTGGATACCCCCCATCAGGGACAGATTACGCTGGATTTTTATCAAAAAAACTGGCGCATACGCAGCATGCGGGATCAGATTTTACCTCGTTGGTATCATCAGTGGTTTGGCGTGTCGGAGGATAACGGGTAGAATATGCGGCTATTCTAACAAATGCTGGTTTTTTGAATGCATAACGATAAAGATCTCTCTACGTGGCAGACGTTTCGCCGACTATGGCCAACCATAGCGCCTTTTAAATCGGGTCTGATCGTGGCGGGTATAGCGTTAGTCCTTAACGCGGCCAGCGATACCTTCATGTTATCGCTCCTTAAACCATTACTGGATGATGGTTTTGGTAAAACGGATCGCTCGGTGCTGCTGTGGATGCCGCTGGTGGTCATTGGGCTGATGATAGTTCGTGGCTTAACCAGCTATGTCTCCAGCTACTGTATCTCATGGGTGTCAGGCAAAGTGGTCATGACCATGCGCCGCCGCCTGTTTGGCCATATGATGGGCATGCCCGTCTCCTTTTTTGATAAACAGTCTACAGGGACATTGTTATCGCGTATTACCTATGATTCAGAACAGGTTGCGTCATCGTCTTCCGGCGCGCTGATTACCGTGGTGCGTGAAGGGGCCTCAATTATTGGCCTGTTTATCATGATGTTCTATTACAGCTGGCAGCTGTCACTGATCCTGATTGTACTGGCGCCAATTGTGTCAGTGGCAATCCGTGTGGTTTCCAAGCGCTTTCGTAGCATCAGTAAAAACATGCAAAACACCATGGGTCAGGTTACGACCAGTGCGGAGCAGATGCTGAAAGGCCACAAAGAAGTTCTGATTTTTGGTGGTCAGGAAGTCGAAACCAAGCGCTTTGATAAGGTCAGCAACAAGATGCGTTTGCAGGGTATGAAGATGGTTTCCGCTTCTTCTATCTCCGACCCTATCATCCAGCTGATTGCGTCTTTGGCACTGGCCTTCGTGTTATATGCGGCTAGCTTCCCAAGCGTAATGGAAAACCTGACAGCAGGGACAATTACGGTTGTCTTCTCCTCAATGATCGCATTAATGCGTCCGTTGAAATCGCTGACCAACGTCAACGCGCAGTTCCAGCGCGGTATGGCGGCATGCCAGACCTTATTTACGATTCTGGATAGTGAACAGGAGAAAGATGAAGGTAAACGTGTGATCGAGCGTGCTACCGGCGATCTCGAGTTCCGCAACGTGACTTTCACTTATCCGGGACGTGAAGTACCGGCTCTGCGTAACATCAACCTGAATATTCCCGCGGGTAAAACTGTTGCTCTGGTCGGCCGTTCTGGCTCAGGGAAATCCACCATCGCCAGCCTGATTACGCGCTTCTACGATATTGATGAAGGGCAGATTCTGATGGACGGACACGATCTGCGCGAATATACCCTGGCATCACTGCGCGATCAGGTTGCGTTGGTTTCGCAGAATGTGCACTTGTTTAACGATACGGTTGCCAACAACATCGCCTACGCTCGTACCGATATGTACAGCCGTGAGCAGATCGAAAAAGCGGCACAGATGGCCTACGCCATGGATTTCATCAACAAGATGGATAATGGCCTGGATACTGTGATTGGTGAAAACGGCGTCCTGCTTTCCGGCGGACAACGTCAGCGTATCGCTATCGCCCGTGCCTTGTTGCGTGACAGCCCAATTCTGATCCTTGATGAAGCAACATCGGCTCTTGATACTGAATCTGAACGCGCGATTCAGTCTGCGCTGGATGAGCTACAGAAAAACCGTACTTCTCTGGTCATTGCTCACCGTCTTTCAACCATTGAACAAGCCGACGAAATCATCGTGGTGGAGGATGGTCTGATTGTCGAACGCGGAACCCATAGCGAGCTGATTGAGCAGCGCGGGGTGTATGCGCAATTACACAAAATGCAATTTGGTCAATGATCGCACGTATCTGGTCTGGTGAATCGCCGCTGTGGCGATTGTTACTTCCACTCTCCTGGCTGTATGGCCTGGTGAGTGGCGCGATCCGCTTATGCTACAAGTTGGGGCTTAAACGCGCATGGCGCGCGCCAGTCCCGGTAGTGGTGGTCGGAAACCTTACTGCGGGCGGAAACGGTAAAACGCCGGTGGTGATTTGGTTGGTTGAACAACTGCGACAACGCGGGATTCGCGTGGGTGTGGTATCGCGTGGATATGGCGGGAAAGCGACTGCTTACCCGCTGTTGCTAACAGCTGATACTACTACCGCAGAAGCGGGCGATGAACCTGTGCTGATAGCCCAACGTACCGGCGTGCCGGTAGCGGTATCCCCGGTAAGATCGGATGCGGTAAAAGCCATTTTGGCCCAACACGACGTGCAGATTATTGTGACGGACGATGGACTACAGCACTATCGTCTGGCGCGAGATGTTGAAATCGTAGTCATTGACGGCGAACGTCGGTTTGGCAACGGCTGGTGGCTTCCCGCTGGTCCAATGCGGGAACGCGCAGGTCGCCTTAAATCGGTGGATGCGACTATTGTTAACGGTGGCGTTGCGCAACCTGGGGAAATCCCTATGCGACTTGAACCGGGGCTGGCCGTTAATTTACGTACAGGTGAACGCCGTGATGTGGCGCAATTGTCCAATATTGTCGCCATGGCGGGTATTGGTCATCCACCGCGTTTTTTTGCCACGCTGAAAGCATGTGGTGCCAGCGTGCAAAAAAGCATTGCGCTGGCAGACCATCAGTCTCTGACCTACAGTGACGTCAGTGCGTTTGTAGACGCCGGGCAAACGCTGGTCATGACGGAAAAAGATGCGGTTAAGTGCCGGGCATTTGCCGATGAAAACTGGTGGTATTTACCTGTTGATGCACATTTGTCAGGCGATCGGCCTGATGTATTGCTGAATAGCTTAATCTCGCTGACTCGCTAACTGATTCACGCTGCGGCAGCGAATCATTTATGAGGCCATAAATGTCGTTGCCGCGCCTTTCTCTGACGGATGCCCGTCATCTTCACCTTGCTGCTCAAGGTCTGCTGAAAAAAACACGCCGCCGGGCAACCCCGGCAGATATTCTCGCGACCATTTCGCGCATGTCGTTACTGCAAATCGACACCATCAATATTGTGGCGCGCAGTCCTTACCTGGTGCTGTTTAGTCGTTTAGGCGATTATTCCCCCCAATGGCTGGACGACTCGTTACAGCAGGGCGAACTGATGGAATACTGGGCGCACGAGGCCTGTTTTTTGCCGCGCAGCGATTTTATGCTGATACGTCACCGCATGCTGGCCCCGGAGAATATGGGCTGGAAATATAAAGCGGCGTGGATGAAAGAACATGCGCATGAGATTGAGCAACTGCTCCAGCACATCCAGCATAACGGGCCGGTACGCTCAGCTGATTTTGAGCATCCACGCAAAGGGACCAGCGGCTGGTGGGAATGGAAACCGCAGAAGCGTCATCTTGAAGGGTTGTTCACTGCCGGGAAAGTGATGGTCGTGGAACGGCGTAATTTCCAGCGAGTGTATGATTTAACCCATCGCGTCATGCCGCACTGGGACGATGAACGCGACCCACTTTCGCAAGAAGATGCTGAAAGTGTCATGCTGGATAACAGTGCCCGCAGTCTGGGGATTTTCCGCGAACAATGGCTGGCAGACTACTACCGCCTGAAGCGCCCGGCGCTAAAAAACTGGTGCAACGAACGGGCGGAACAGCGGCAGATTATTCCTGTCGACGTTGAGGGGCTAGGAGCCTTGTGGCTACATAGCCACCTTCAGCCGCTGCTTGAACAGGCGCTGGCGGGCAAATTAACGGCGACTCATAGTGCAGTATTATCACCTTTTGATCCGGTGGTCTGGGATCGTAAACGGGCAGAGCAGCTATTCGATTTTAGCTACCGGCTGGAGTGTTATACGCCAGCACCGAAACGTCAGTATGGTTATTTTGTCTTGCCGTTGCTGCATCGTGGACAGTTGGTTGGGCGGATGGATGCCAAAATGCACCGCAAAACAGGTGTGCTGGACGTTATTTCGCTGTGGTTACAGGATGGGGTTAAGCCTGGAGTGACGTTGCAAAAAGGATTGTTTCAGGCGATTGACGATTTTGCCCGCTGGCAGCAGGCAGCACGCGTGACGCTGGGACGTTATCCTGAAGGTTTATTTGCTGATGCACGCCATGGTTGGGAAATAGACCCAGCCCTTTAAGCGATTATGTTAATATTTACGGATTCACAATCCGGTCCATCTGGAGGAACTATGGATCATCGTCTGCTTGAAATCATTGCCTGCCCGGTATGCAATGGCAAACTCTGGTTTAACCAGGAAAAACAGGAACTGATTTGTAAACTGGATAACCTTGCTTTCCCACTGCGTGATGGCATTCCCGTGTTACTGGAAACCGAAGCCCGCGTTCTGACTGCTGATGAGAGTAAATCATGAGTTTTGTGGTCATTATTCCTGCGCGTTATGCGTCCACTCGTCTGCCGGGTAAGCCGTTGCTGGATATCAACGGTAAACCGATGATCGTGCATGTACTGGAGCGTGCGCGTGAATCTGGCGCTGAACGTATCATCGTTGCTACCGATCACGAGGATGTCGCTCGCGCGGTAGAAGCGGTGGGTGGCGAAGTGTGCATGACTCGCGCCGATCACCAGTCTGGTACGGAGCGCCTGGCGGAAGTCGTCGAGAAATGTGGTTTTAGCGATGATACCGTTATTGTGAACGTACAGGGTGATGAGCCGATGATTCCTGCGGTCATTATTCGCCAGGTGGCTGAGAATCTGGCGCAACGTCAGGTCGGTATGGCGACTCTTGCGGCTCCGATTCACAGTGCGGAAGAGGCATTTAATCCGAATGCGGTAAAAGTCGTGTTGGACGCTGAAGGATATGCTCTCTATTTTTCACGCGCGACCATCCCATGGGATCGCGATCGTTTCGCCAAAAGTCTGGAAACGGTGGGGGACACCTTCCTGCGCCATCTGGGCATTTACGGCTATCGCGCCGGTTTTATTCGCCGCTATGTTAACTGGCAGCCTAGCACGCTTGAGCATATCGAAATGCTGGAGCAGCTGCGAGTGCTGTGGTACGGCGAAAAAATTCACGTTGCCGTCGCAAAAGAAGTCCCGGGTACCGGCGTAGACACTGCCGAAGATCTTGAGCGCGTTCGCGCCGAGATGCATTAGTTTTTCTCACGACACTCCCCCATATTGAGGCGTATTTTTGGGAGGAGTGTCGTATCGTTGCGCTTTCCCTCCACTTTTCTTTTCATCAATTGATCTCATCCGGGTGACATCTGTCTGCACGACGCTCATTATGAAAGCAGTAGCATTTATGAGGGCAATCTGAAATGGAACAGTTGCGTGCCGAACTCAGCCACCTGTTGGGCGAAAAACTCAGTCGCATAGAATGCGTGAATGAAAAAGTGGATACGGCCCTGTGGTCACTGTACGACAGCCAGGGAAATCCGATGCCGCTGATGGCGAGAAGTTTCACCACGCCAGGTATGGCGCAGCAGCTGGCATGGAAAACCTCCATGTTGGCGCGCAGTGGTACGGTGCGAATGCCCGTCATTTACGGGGTCTTAACCCACGAAGAGCATCCCGGTCCTGATGTGCTACTGCTTGAGCGTTTACGCGGTGTGCCGGTGGAAGCGCCAGCCCGAACGCCCGAACGCTGGGAACATTTAAAAGATCAGATCGTAGAAGGTCTGCTGTCATGGCATCGGCAGGATAGCCGTGGCTGCGTGGGAATGGTGGATAACACGCAAGAGAATATCTGGCCATCCTGGTATCGTCAGCGTGTTGAAGTGTTGTGGACCACGTTAAATCAGTTCAACAATACCGGGCTGACGATGCAGGATAAGCGGATCCTGTTTCGTACCCGTGAGTGTTTGCCCACTTTATTTGAAGGATTCAATGATAACTGCGTGCTGATCCACGGTAATTTTAGTTTACGTAGCATGCTCAAAGACGCCCGTAGCGATCAGCTTCTGGCGATGGTCGGACCGGGATTGATGCTGTGGGCACCCAGAGAGTATGAATTGTTCCGTTTAATGGATAATGCGCTGGCGGAAAGTCTGCTTTGGCAATACCTGCAACGCGCGCCCGTGGCGGAGTCCTTCATCTGGCGGCGCTGGCTGTATGTGTTATGGGATGAGGTGGCGCAACTGGTCAACACCGGACGTTTTAACCGCTCCAACTTTGACCTTGCTACGAAATCACTGCTGCCGTGGCTCGCCTGATGAACATGTGAACGCCTTATCCGGCCTACAATTCTGCGCTGAACACGTAGGCCTGATAAGACGCGTTAGTGTCGCCATCAGGCAACATTCCTGTCAATGCTCCGATCCTTTTAGCCACTGCCAGATACGCCCCAACGTTTCGTAACCAGCACGATCGCTATGCATCAACCAGACAGGTGAGGGGATCGCGCGCTCCCACGGATTAAGCGGTGAGTCAATCGCTAACTGGTTGGCTGGCGCGGGCAACGGATGTAGTCCGGCCTGTTGGAAGAAAATCATTGCTCGTGGTAAGTGCGATGCGGAGGTCACCAGCAGGAACGGCGCGCTGCCGATGGCCTGCTTAACCGCTGCGGCTTCTTCTTCGGTGTCTTTAGGTTTATCCAGCGTGATGATATCACCGGGCGGCACACCCAGTGACTGCGCTACGCGGGCTCCCGCTTCTGCAGTACTAACGTTATTGCTCTTTGCCGCAGCGCCGGTAAAGATAAGCTTCGATCCCGGGTTAGCACGCCAAAGGCGAATACCTTCATTCAGACGCGGAAGACTGTTGCTGATCAGGTTTGAACTCGGCGCCCACTGTGGATTCCAGGTATACCCTCCGCCCAGCACCACAATGTATTCCACTTTTTGTGTATCCTGCCAGGTTGGATAGCTATCCTCAATCGGTTTCAGCAGACTGTCGGCGACGGGCTGCAAGCTTAGAAGTAACAGTGCCAGCCAACTCAGGCTAATGCACACTTTCCCTGTTTTTTGAAAGCGGCTAAACCAGAGCAGCGCCAGGCCTATGCCCATGATAATGAGCATTAGCGGAAGTGGCAGCATCATACCGCCAATCACTTTCTTCAGCGTAAAAAGCATCCTTTTTGGTTCCTTTTTTAACCATACAGCAGGGGATCAGCAGGGATATTACACCAGGAAGGTTCATTCTCGGCGTGGGTGTGACAAAATAGCGGTTTTACTTAGTCACCCTAAAGCCAGCATGTGGAGAGCCCGATGCGGGATCGCAATTTTGATGACATTGCAGAGAAGTTTTCCCGTAACATTTACGGCACCACCAAAGGTCAGCTTCGTCAGACGATCCTCTGGCAGGATCTGGACAAACTTCTTGCCGACTACGCGGGCCAAACGTTGCGTGTGCTTGATGCGGGTGGCGGAGAAGGGCAGACAGCCATTCTGATGGCGCAGCGGGGCCATCACGTCACCTTGTGCGATCTTTCTGCTGAGATGGTGGCGCGAGCGCAACGGGCGGCAGAAGAGCAAGGTGTGAGCGACAACATGCATTTTATACATTGTGCCGCTCAGGACATCCCACAGCATTTGGATTCTCAGGTTGATCTGATATTGTTTCATGCTGTGCTGGAATGGGTGGCCGATCCGCAAGCCGTCTTAAAAACATTGTGGTCGATGTTACGCCCGGGCGGTGCTTTATCGCTGATGTTCTACAATGCAAACGGTCTGTTGATGCGTAATGTGTTGGTCGGTAATTTCGGCTATGTACAGCAGGGAATGTATAAAAAGAAACGGCGCACGTTGTCTCCCGATTTTCCGCGCGACCCTCAGCAGGTCTATCGCTGGCTGGAGGAGATTGGCTGGGAGATAACCGGTAAAACGGGCGTGAGGGTGTTTCATGATTATCTGCGTGATAAACAAAAACAGCATGACTGTTTTGATGCTTTAACAGAAATAGAAACACGTTATTGCCGCCAGGAACCGTATATCAGCCTTGGGCGCTATATTCATGTCACCGCGATTAAACGTCCGGCCCGAGCCGCAGATGCAAGGATAACCTATGAGTGAATTTTCCCAGACAGTCCCCGAACTGGTTGCCTGGGCCAGAAAAAATGACTTCTCCATCTCTCTGCCGGTAGACAGACTTTCGTTCCTGCTGGCGGTCGCCACGTTGAACGGTGAGCGACTTGACGGTGAGATGAGTGAAGGTGAACTGGTGGATGCGTTCCGCCATGTGAGTGATGCGTTTGAGCAAACCAGCGAAACCATCGGCGTCCGCGCCAACAACGCGATCAACGATATGGTGCGTCAACGTCTGCTGAACCGCTTTACCAGCGAGCAGGCTGAAGGCAACGCCATTTACCGTTTAACGCCGCTCGGGATTGGCATCACAGATTACTATATTCGTCAGCGCGAATTCTCTACGCTGCGTCTTTCTATGCAGCTGTCAATTGTGGCAGGCGAACTGAAGCGCGCGGCTGATGCGGCAGCGGAAGGTGGTGATGAATTCCACTGGCATCGCAACGTCTATGCGCCATTGAAATACTCGGTGGCGGAGATTTTCGACAGTATCGATCTGACCCAGCGCATCATGGATGAACAGCAGCAGCAGGTAAAAGACGACATCGCACAGTTGCTAAACAAAGACTGGCGGGCGGCGATTTCCAGTTGTGAAATGCTGCTGTCTGAAACATCTGGTACGCTGCGTGAGCTGCAAGATACGCTGGAAGCGGCAGGGGATAAGCTGCAGGCTAACCTGTTACGCATCCAGGACGCCACGATGACGCATGACGATTTGCATTTTGTCGATCGGCTGGTGTTTGATTTACAAAGCAAGCTCGACCGCATTATTAGCTGGGGCCAGCAGTCAATTGACTTGTGGATCGGCTACGATCGTCACGTGCATAAATTTATCCGTACCGCGATCGACATGGATAAAAACCGCGTCTTCGCCCAGCGTCTGCGTCAGTCCGTGCAGACCTACTTTGACGACCCATGGGCGCTGACCTATGCCAACGCCGATCGTCTGCTGGATATGCGTGACGAGGAGATGGTGCTGCGTGACGAAGAGGTCACCGGTGAACTTCCGGAAGACCTGGAATATGAAGAATTTAACGAGATCCGTGAGCAGCTGGCGGCGATCATCGAAGAACAGCTGGCTATCTACAAATCCAGACAAACACCACTGGATCTCGGTTTGGTAGTGCGCGAGTATCTGGCGCAATACCCACGTGCGCGTCATTTCGACGTCGCGCGTATTGTTATCGATCAGGCGGTACGCCTTGGCGTAGCGCAAGCAGACTTCACCGGACTGCCAGCCAAATGGCAGCCGATTAATGATTACGGAGCCAAGGTACAGGCGCATGTCATTGACAAATATTGAACAAGTGATGCCGGTAAAGCTGGCGCAGGCGCTGGCGAATCCGTTATTTCCGGCACTGGATAGTGCCTTACGTTCGGGCCGCCATATCGGTCTGGATGAACTGGATAATCATGCCTTCCTGATGGATTTTCAGGAATATTTTGAAGAGTTTTACAGCCGCTATAACGTGGAATTGATCCGTGCGCCGGAAGGGTTCTTCTACCTTCGTCCGCGTTCAACGACGCTCATTCCGCGTTCGGTCCTGTCTGAACTGGACATGATGGTGGGTAAAATTCTTTGCTATCTCTATCTCAGCCCGGAACGCCTGGCGAACGAAGGGATTTTTACCCAGCAAGAGCTGTACGACGAGCTGCTAACGCTGGCAGATGAAGCGAAGTTACTGAAGCTGGTGAACAACCGTTCAACCGGTTCTGACGTTGACCGCCAGAAGCTACAGGAAAAAGTGCGTTCTTCGCTCAACCGCTTGCGCCGCTTAGGCATGGTGTGGTTTCTGGGCCACGACAGCAGCAAATTCCGTATTACGGAATCTGTCTTCCGCTTTGGTGCGGATGTGCGTAGCGGTGACGATCCGCGTGAAGCACAGCGTCGCTTAATTCGTGATGGTGAAGCGATGGCGGTCGAGAACCGTCTGCAGCTCAACGATGAGCCCGAAGAGAATCAGCCGGACAGTGGAGAAGAAGAATAATGATTGAACGCGGTAAATTTCGCTCACTTACGCTGATTAACTGGAATGGTTTTTTTGCCCGTACGTTTGATCTCGATGAGCTGGTCACCACGCTGTCCGGTGGTAACGGTGCGGGTAAATCCACCACCATGGCGGCATTTGTTACGGCGCTCATTCCGGACTTAACCCTGCTGCATTTCCGTAACACCACCGAAGCCGGTGCAACCAGCGGTTCACGTGATAAAGGCCTGCACGGTAAGCTGAAAGCAGGGGTTTGTTATTCAATGCTCGACGTCCTCAACTCGCGTCATCAGCGCGTGGTCGTGGGGGTGCGTCTGCAACAGGTTGCTGGTCGCGATCGCAAAGTGGATATCAAACCGTTTGCCATTCAGGGGCTGCCGATGTCGGTACAGCCAACCCAACTGGTGACGGAAACGCTGAACGAACGCCAGGCGCGCGTACTGTCTTTACCTGAGCTGAAAGAGAAGCTTGATGAGATGGAAGGCGTGCAGTTTAAGCAGTTCAACTCAATAACCGATTATCACTCATTGATGTTCGATCTGGGCATCATTGCCCGTCGTCTGCGCTCTGCGTCCGATCGTAGTAAATTCTACCGTCTGATTGAAGCCTCGCTGTACGGCGGGATCTCCAGCGCCATTACCCGTTCACTGCGTGACTACCTGCTGCCGGAAAACAGCGGCGTACGTAAAGCGTTCCAGGATATGGAAGCCGCGCTGCGTGAAAACCGTATGACGCTGGAAGCGATTCGCGTAACCCAGTCTGACCGCGACCTGTTTAAGCATTTAATCAGTGAAGCGACCAACTATGTGGCCGCAGATTATATGCGCCACGCCAATGAACGTCGCATCCATCTGGATAAAGCACTGGAATATCGTCGTGAACTGTATACCTCGCGCAAGCAGCTGGCGGCAGAGCAGTACAAACACGTGGATATGGCGCGTGAACTGGGTGAACACAACGGTGCGGAAGGCGATCTGGAAGCTGATTACCAGGCCGCGAGCGATCACCTGAATCTGGTGCAAACCGCGCTGCGTCAGCAGGAAAAAATTGAACGCTACGAGGCGGATCTCGAAGAATTGCAGGTCCGTCTTGAAGAACAAAACGAGGTGGTCGCGGAAGCCGTTGACCGCCAGGATGAAAACGAAGCCCGCGCAGAAGCCGCTGAGCTGGAAGTGGATGAGCTGAAAAGCCAGCTTGCCGATTACCAGCAAGCGCTGGACGTCCAGCAAACGCGAGCCATCCAGTATACCCAGGCGATCCAGGCCCTAAACCGGGCGAAAGAGCTCTGTCACTTACCGGACCTGACAGCCGACAGCGCCGCCGAATGGCTGGAGACTTTCCAGGCCAAAGAGCAGGAAGCCACTGAAAAGCTGCTGACGCTAGAACAAAAAATGAGCGTGGCGCAAACCGCGCATAGCCAGTTCGAACAGGCTTATCAGTTGGTGGCGGCTATCAACGGCCCGCTGGCGCGCGGTGAAGCCTGGAGCGTGGCGCGTGAACTGCTGCGCGAAGGCGTGGAACAGCGCCACCTGGCAGAACAGGTTCAGCCGTTGCGTATGCGACTGAGCGAACTGGAGCAGCGTCTGCGCGAACAGCAGGATGCCGAGCGTCTGCTGGCCGAATTCTGCAAGCGTCAGGGTAAACAGTTCGATATCGATGAGCTGGAAGCGCTGCACCAGGAGCTGGAAGCGCGCATCGCCGCCTTGTCGGACAGCGTCTCGTCTGCCAGCGAACAGCGTATGACGCTGCGTCAGGAGCAGGAACAACTACAATCCCGTATTCAGCATTTGATGAAGCGGGCACCTGTCTGGCTGGCTGCGCAAAATAGCCTGAATCAGCTTAGCGAGCAGTGTGGCGAAGAGTTTACCTCCAGCCAGGAAGTGACTGAGTATCTGCAACAATTGCTGGAGCGCGAGCGTGAGGCCATTGTTGAGCGTGATGAAGTCGGTGCACGTAAAAATGCAGTTGATGAAGAGATTGAACGTTTAAGTCAACCGGGCGGGGCGGAAGATCAGCGTCTGAACGCGCTGGCGGAACGCTTTGGCGGCGTACTGCTGTCAGAAATTTATGATGACGTTAGCCTTGAAGATGCACCGTACTTCTCTGCGCTATACGGTCCTTCGCGTCATGCCATTGTGGTACCGGATCTGTCGCTGATTACCGAACAGCTTGAAGGGCTGACGGATTGCCCGGAAGATCTCTATTTCATCGAAGGGGATCCGCAGTCGTTTGATGACAGCGTCTTCAGCGTTGATGAACTGGAAAATGCGGTGGTGGTGAAAACTGCCGAGCGTCAGTGGCGTTATTCTCGCTTCCCGACGGTGCCTATTTTTGGGCGTGCAGCACGTGAAAGCCGTATCGAAACCCTGCATGCCGAGCGTGAAGGGCTGTCTGAACGTTTCGCCACGCTCTCCTTTGACGTCCAGAAAACCCAACGTCTGCATCAGGCGTTCAGTCGCTTTATCGGCAGCCATCTGTCGGTGGCGTTTGAAGCCGATCCAGAAGCGGAAATTCGCCAACTGAATAGCCGTCGCGTTGAACTGGAACGTGCGCTGACCAATCATGAAAATGATAACCAGCAAAGCCGTATGCAGTTTGAACAGGCGAAAGATGGCGTCTCTGCGCTGAACCGCCTGCTGCCGCGCTTGAATCTGCTGGCAGATGATACGCTAGCCGATCGCGTAGACGAAATTCGCGAGCGTCTGGATGAAGCTCAGGAAGCCGCGCGTTTTGTACAGCAACATGGCAATCAGTTGGCGAAACTGGAACCTATCGTTTCGGTTCTGCAAAATGACCCTGAGCAGTTTGAACAGCTGAAGGAAGACTATGCGTATTCCCAGCAGATGCAGCGCGATGCGCGTCAGCAGGCTTTTGCGCTGACCGAAGTCGTACAGCGTCGGGCGCACTTTAGTTATTCCGACTCAGCCGAAATGCTGAGCGGCAATAGCGATCTGAACGAAAAATTGCGTGAACGCCTGGAACAGGCGGAAGCCGAACGTACCCGCGCTCGTGAAGCGCTGCGCAGCCACGCCGCACAGTTAAGCCAGTACAACCAGGTCATGGCATCGCTGAAAAGCTCTTTTGACACCAAAAAAGAGCTGCTGAACGATTTACAACGTGAACTGCAGGATATTGGCGTTCGTGCGGACAGCGGTGCCGAAGAGCGCGCGCGTATCCGTCGTGACGAACTGCATGCACAACTCAGCAACAACCGTGCACGCCGCAACCAACTTGAGAAAGCACTGACCTTCTGCGAAGCGGAGATGGAAAACCTGACCCGCAGACTGCGCAAGCTGGAACGTGATTATCATGAAATGCGCGAGCAGGTAGTCACCGCCAAAGCCGGCTGGTGTGCAGTCATGCGGATGGTGAAAGATAACGGTGTGGAACGTCGTCTGCACCGCCGCGAGTTGGCCTATCTTTCCGGTGACGAACTGCGTTCCATGTCGGATAAGGCGCTCGGTGCGCTACGTCTGGCGGTTGCGGATAACGAGCACCTGCGCGATGTGTTGCGTCTGTCTGAAGATCCAAAACGTCCAGAGCGCAAAATTCAGTTCTTCGTCGCGGTTTACCAGCATCTGCGTGAACGTATTCGCCAGGATATTATTCGTACCGATGATCCGGTTGAAGCTATTGAACAGATGGAGATTGAGCTGAGCCGTCTGACGGAAGAGTTAACCTCACGCGAACAGAAGCTGGCGATCAGCTCACGCAGCGTGGCGAACATTATTCGTAAGACCATTCAGCGTGAACAGAACCGTATTCGCATGCTGAACCAGGGGCTGCAAAGCGTGTCGTTTGGCCAGGTCAACAGCGTTCGCCTGAACGTCAATGTGCGTGAAACACATGCTACCTTGCTGGACGTACTTTCAGAGCAGCATGAACAGCATCAGGATTTGTTTAACAGCAATCGCCTGACCTTCTCAGAAGCGCTGGCGAAGCTGTATCAGCGTCTGAATCCGCAGATAGACATGGGGCAACGTACGCCACAAACCATTGGTGAAGAGCTGCTGGATTATCGTAACTATCTGGAAATGGAAGTTGAGGTTAACCGTGGCTCTGACGGCTGGCTGCGTGCTGAGTCTGGTGCGTTGTCAACGGGGGAAGCGATCGGGACCGGGATGTCTATTCTGGTGATGGTGGTGCAAAGCTGGGAAGATGAAGGCCGCAGATTGCGCGGGAAAGATATCTCTCCTTGCCGCCTGCTGTTCCTTGATGAAGCTGCACGACTCGATGCGCGTTCTATTGCGACCTTGTTTGAGCTGTGTGAGCGTTTGCAGATGCAGCTGATTATCGCTGCGCCGGAAAACATCAGCCCAGAGAAAGGCACCACCTACAAACTGGTGCGTAAAGTCTTCCAGAACACCGAACACGTTCACGTGGTGGGGCTGCGCGGATTTGCGCCTCAGTTACCGGAACCGCTGCCGGGGACTGAAGATGCCTCCTCGCAGGCAAGCTAAGCAAAAAGGCGGCTACATGGCTAATGCTCATCAGTTAAGCATGTATGATGAACATGTGATTCTTGCTCAGGGTTCCGTTCACCTCAGTGGTGTCATTTCTCTGAAGCGCAGATACCTGTGAACGTGCAAGGGAGGCTCACCGCCACCTCCCTTGCAACCCAGACTCCCGGCGGGAAAATCGTCGCTGCGCGAGTTATTCGTCTTATGCCGTCTGCCTGTCGGGTCGGGGCCGAGCCTGCATCCATGCAGGCCATCCCCTCTGCCCGCATCCCTGCGGGCAGTCCCGGGCAGACGTCAACGCCTCATCGATTTTCAGCCGGACAGGGGTCATCGCTTCAATGCCCTGACTTTCAGTAAAAGCTGTTTTGCTGTTTAAACAAAAACGCAGATGGTCAGGCGTGGCTGGTCCGGCTGAAAATTGCCGACGTGTTTCCGTAAGGCCGGGAGAGCCAGCATGGATGCTGGCTCAGGGCGCGCTTTGCAGGGACGCTTCCTCGCGCCCGGCCCGGTAGCCAGGAGGAATAAGCGGAGGGTATTGCGTAGCAACAATTTTCCCGCCGGGAGCCGGGATTGTAAAGGGCGTGGCGGAGAACGCCCTTTACACGTTCACGGGAATCCGTGTTTCAGAGAAACAATGAGCATGAGGTGAACGGAACTCTATTTCCGAGATAGCATGTTCTTTACCTCCGCCAGTTTACTGAAACTGAGGCGCTAACTGACTGGCATTACGGCTACATGGCCGCCTTATTTTTTTCCGAAAAGACTTCATGCCTGGTGTAATTTCTTTAGACTTCTTTACATTAGGTTAGGCAAAAAGTTTTTGATGTTTATATACTAAAGGTGAGCCTAACGCGTCACAGGCTTGCTCGTCATACTTCAGTTTGTATTGGCGTTTTACAGGTCCGACCCTCGTCAGAATAAAGAGGAATACAGACGGCCTGGCTATTCAGAGTATGATAAAGAAAACAGGGGGCAAGGGATGTTGCTTAATAAAATGTTTGGTCGTCGGCTGTCGGCAATCAGTTTGTGCCTGGCCGTAACATTCGCTCCACTGTTCAATGCTCAGGCCGATGAGCCTGAAATGATCCCTGGCGATAGCTCTGCGACCGTCAGTGAACAGCCAACAGCGTTATCGCAGCCGCAGGTTCAATCTTCTGCGACGGCCATCATGGCGGGTATTCAACCGCTGCCAGAAGGCGTGTCTGTCGATAAAGCCCGCGCCGAAATACACTCTCAGCTGCCAGCAGGTTATACGCCGGTTTACATGAGCCAGCTGGAACTGCTGTATGCCGCACGCGAAATGAAGCCGATGTGGGAAAATCGTGATGCGGTAAAGGCATTTCAGCAACAGTTAGCCGAGGTCGCAATTGCCGGCTTTCAGCCGCAGTTCACTACCTGGGTTGCACTTCTGACTGACCCGGCAGTAACCGGTCAGGCGAGAGACATCGTGCTCTCTGATGCGATGATGGGGTATCTGCACTTTATCGCTAACATCCCTGTCAAAGGTAATCGCTGGCTTTACAGCGATAAGCCCTATGCGCTAACGACGCCGCCGATTTCCGTCATCAACCAGTGGCAGGTCGCACTGGATAACGGTCAACTGACTTCATTTGTGGCCAGCCTTGCGCCTCAACATCCGCAGTATGCAGCCATGCATGAATCACTGCTCAAGCTGGTGGGCGATACACGTCCCTGGCCACTGCTCACCAGTACAGCAACGCTGCGTCCGGGGGAGTGGAGTAATGACATCCCCGCGCTACGTGAAATTTTGCGTCGAACCGGGATGCTGGAGCCTGCCGTCAGTACGTCTGGCAAAGAAGGTCGTGGCACCTACGATCGTGAATTGGTTGATGCGGTAAAGCGTTTTCAGACGTGGCAGGGACTTGGCGCAGATGGCGCGATTGGCCCAGCCACACGTGACTGGCTGAACGTGACGCCTGCTCAGCGTGCGGGCGTGCTGGCGTTAAATATTCAGCGCTTGCGCCTGCTGCCGAGTGAGCTGTCTACCGGTATCATGGTGAACATTCCTGCCTATTCGCTGGTTTATTATCAGAATGGCAATCAGGTGCTGGCCTCGCGCGTTATTGTCGGGCGTCCCGATCGTAAAACGCCGATGATGAGCAGTGCGCTGAATAACGTGGTCGTTAACCCACCGTGGAACGTGCCGCCAACGCTGGCCCGAAAAGATATCCTGCCTAAGGTCTGGAATGATCCGGGGTATCTTGAGCGTCACGGTTATACCGTGATGCGCGGCTGGAACAGCAAAGAAACGATAGATCCGTGGCAGGTTGACTGGGCGACCATCACTGCCTCCAATCTGCCGTTCCGCTTCCAGCAGGCTCCGGGAGCGCGTAACTCGCTCGGACGCTATAAATTCAACATGCCGAGTTCGGACGCTATTTATCTGCACGACACGCCGAACCACAATCTGTTCCAGAAGGATACGCGGGCATTAAGCTCCGGCTGCGTGCGGGTGAATAAGGCCTCTGAGCTGGCAAATATGCTGCTACAGGATGCGGGCTGGAATGATACGCGCATCTCGGATGCCCTGAAGCAAGGGGATACGCGGTACGTGAATATTCGCCAGAATATCCCGGTCAACCTCTACTATCTGACCGCATTTGTCGGCCCTGATGGGCGCACGCAGTATCGTACAGATATTTACAATTACGATCTGACAGCGCGATCCAGCGCACAAATTGTGTCAAAAGCCGAGCAATTAATCAGATAAATGAAGCAGTTCGAGGAAAATGATTGTCGTAAGTTATGCTGGAAACGGGGCAAAATGGCTGTGAGCCCCGTATTTCCTGGGGTTGGGAGCCTTGACGTGGACTACTTAGCCAGATAAGGTTTCCCGCGTGCGCTAGAGCATACATACGATAACATTGACCTTGTAGACCTTAATACCATGGACAAATTTGACGCTAATCGCCGCAAACTGCTGGCGCTTGGTGGCATTGCCCTCGGCGCTGCCATCTTGCCTACGCCTGCGTTTGCAACACTCTCTACCCCACGTCCGCGTATATTGACTCTGAATAACCTGCATACCGGTGAGTCAATAAAAGCAGAGTTTTTTGATGGCAGGGGCTATATTCAGGACGAATTAGCAAAACTTAACCACTTTTTCCGTGATTTTCGGGCCAATAAAGTGAAATCCATTGACCCGGGACTGTTTGATCAACTCTTCCGTCTGCAGGGCCTGCTGGGCACGCGTAAACCCGTACAGCTGATCTCAGGCTATCGCTCTATCGATACCAATAATGAACTCCGTGCACGTAGCCGTGGTGTGGCCAAGAAAAGCTACCACACTAAAGGTCAGGCCATGGATTTCCATATTGAAGGCATCGCATTAAGTAATATTCGCAAAGCTGCGTTATCTATGCGCGCAGGTGGTGTAGGATACTACCCCAGCAGTAACTTTGTGCATATTGACACCGGCCCTGCACGGCACTGGTGATCCATAAGCTTAATGAAACAGGAGCTGTATGAACTATCGTATTATTCCGGTCACTGCATTCGCCCAGAACTGCTCGCTAATCTGGTGTGAGCAGACTCGTCTGGCCGCGCTGGTCGATCCCGGCGGCGATGCCGAGAAAATCAAACAGGAAGTGGATGCCAGCGGTCTGACGCTAATGCAGATCCTGCTTACTCACGGTCATCTTGACCATGTTGGGGCGGCGGCTGAACTGGCACAGCATTATGGTGTACCGGTTATTGGCCCGGAAAAAGAAGATGAGTTCTGGTTACAGGGACTCCCTGCTCAGAGCCGCATGTTTGGCCTGGGAGATTGTGAGCCGCTGACGCCCGATCGCTGGTTGAATGAAGGTGACCGGATAAGCGTTGGCAACGTGACGTTACAGGTTCTGCATTGTCCGGGTCATACACCGGGACATGTGGTTTTCTTTGATGAGCAATCAAAGTTACTGATTTCTGGTGACGTGATTTTCAAAGGTGGCGTAGGGCGCAGCGATTTCCCGCGCGGTGATCACAGCCAACTGATCGATTCGATTAAACGTAAACTTTTGCCGTTGGGCGATGATGTGACGTTTATTCCGGGTCACGGCCCAATTTCTACGCTGGGTAACGAACGGCTACATAACCCGTTCCTGCAGGATGAAATGCCTGTCTGGTAATATCTCAGATAAACAAAAGGCCGCTATTGCGGCCTTTTTTGTGCGCGATAGATTACAGTACTGCGACAATCGCTTCGCACAGCGGCGCCATATTATCTGGCGTCATTCCTGCCACGTTTACGCGTCCGGAAGCGACGGCATAGACGCCAAATTCTTCACGCAGACGCAGAACCTGTTCTTTGGTCAGGCCGCTGAATGAGAACATGCCGTTCTGTTTGATGATAAAGCTGAAGTCGCGGTTTGCACCTTTCTCCTGCAGCGTATTCACGAACAGTAGACGCATGCGCTGAATGCGCTGGCGCATATCAGTCAGTTCCTGTTCCCAGATGGCACGCAGCGCATCGTTGCTCAGAATCGTGGCCACTACGGATGCACCGTGTGCTGGTGGGTTGGAATAGTTAGCGCGAATGGCTGATTTCATCTGGCTGAACGCACGGTCAACGGTTTCAGTATCGGCAGCAACCAGCGTACAGGCGCCTACACGCTCATTGTACAGTCCAAAGTTCTTGGAGTAGGAGCTGGCAACGATCAGCTCTTTGTGCAGAGCCGCAAATGCGCGCAGACCTTCTGCATCTTCTTCCAGGCCACGGGCAAAACCCTGGTATGCGAAGTCGAACAGCGGTAACCAACCTTTTTCGACAGACATCTGAGCCAGCGTTTGCCACTGTTCCAGCGTAGGATCGATGCCGGTAGGGTTATGGCAGCAGCCGTGGAATAGCACCACGTCGCCAGCCTGCGCTTCGCTGAGGCTTGCCAGCAGCGCATCAAAATCTAACGAGTGGTTTGCTGCATCGTAATAGTTGTATTCACAAACTTCCAGGCCTGCAGAGTTAAAGACGCTCTTATGGTTCGGCCAGCTTGGATTGCTCACCCATACGCGTTTAGCCGACGTATTTTTTGCCAGGAAATCAGCTGCCACACGCAGTGCACCAGTGCCGCCAGGGGTCTGTGCGGTACGTGCACGCTTATCGTTGATCAGCGAACTTTCTTTACCAAACAGTAGTTCCTGAGTGCAGCGACCAAACTCTGGAATACCGTCAATGCCAAGGTAATTTTTGGTGGTTTCATTTTCCAGTATATATTGCTCGGCTTTTTTAACGCTGGTCAGCACCGGCGTTTTGCCTGTCTCATCTTTATATACACCGATCCCGAGGTTTATTTTTCCAGGGCGGTCATCGGCACGAAACAAATCAGCCAGACCCAAAATGGGGTCGGCAGGAGCGGCGGTAATGTTCTCAAACATGACGAGGTTCCATAGTGATTACAGAAGGGAAGTCCGCTATCAGGTTAACGGTAGATTTAAAAAATGCCAACCGTTACTGACGAAAAGCTGAGGTGTTTTTTTAAGACGCAAGAATTCGCTAGCAGATATAAAAAAACAGGACCGAAGTCCTGTTTTATAGGCATTTAACAAAGAGGTCTGCTATTAGAACTGGTAAACGATACCGACTGCTACGGTGTCGTCAGAGTTCACGCCCAGTTTGTTATCAGAGTCGATCTGGTTGATCTGGTAGTCAACATAGGTGGACATGTTTTTGTTGAAGTAGTAGGTAGCGCCTACTTCAATGTAGTCAACCAGATCTTCGTTACCCACGCCTTCTACGTCTTTCGCTTTAGATTTGTTGTAGGAGAGGGATGGACGCAGACCGAAATCGAACTGGTACTGAGCGACAACAAAGAAATCTTCAGTTTTGTTGGCGAAGCCACTGTTTCCGGCACCTGAGATGCGAGTTGCGTTACGGGTTTCACCGTAGTTCGCTGCCAGGTAGATGTTGTTAGCATCGTATTTAACGCCAGTTGCCCACTGCTCAGCTTTTTTGCCGCCGTTAGCGTAGAAAGAGTTTTCCTGCGCGTTGGTACGGTCAGCTGCACCGTAAGCGCCAACGATACCGAAGCCATCCATTTCGTAGCTTACAGAACCGCCAACGCCGTCACCGTTAGAACGACCGGTATTGCCATCACGCTCGTTTTTACCCAGATACTGGATACCGAAGTTCAGGCCGTCAACCAGACCGAAGAAGTTAGAGTTACGGTAGGTTGCAACACCACCCACACGGCCAACGAAGAAGTTGTCGCTGTATGCGGTATCACCACCAAATTCTGGCAGCATATCGGTGTAACCCAGTGCATCGTAAACGATACCGTAGTTACGACCGTAGTCGAAAGAGCCCAGATCGGCATATTTCAGACCAGCAAATGCCAGACGGGTTTTGTTGCCGTTCTGAGCGTCACTGCCGCCTTCAGAGTTATTACCGGCAAAGTTGTATTCCCACTGACCGTAACCGGACAGATCGGAATTAATCTGAGTTTCCCCTTTGAAACCAAGACGGGCATAAGTCTGATCGCCATCGTTGCCAGCGTTATCAGAAAAATAGTGCAGACCTACGGTTTTACCGTATACATCCAGCTTGTTGCCATCTTTGTTATAAACTTCTGCAGCGTTAGCTGCCCCGGCTACCAGCAGAGCAGGGATAACCACTGCCAGAATATTGCGCTTCATCATTATTTATTACCCTCATCGGTTTTTATATGACACCTGCCACTGCCGCCAATAAATTCCGTCAATCAAAATTTACGGAACTATTGATGAGAGTTTGGTGTCTTTATGTGTCTGACAGGCATCTTTCCATTCAAACTACCGTTTCGCTACCGTCAAAGTGCTACAAATATAAAGATTTGGTTTCAAAAAGAAAAAATGTGTAACAAATTGTTATTTTTGTGCAACTTTGTGAACAGCGTCAAACTTCGGATACCCCTGCGCTTAAAATTCTCGTTTTTATTTCTATTTATATGATTTTCTTATGTTTAATTTTGCTAAGGTCATTTTTTCTCCGTTATGCCGGAAAGTTCGGATTTTACAGGTAACGATTTTTGGACGTCTGGAGTGCCGTGCGAGAGGCTAAAAAATGTACTATTTAATCAGAAAATGCTAATCCACAATAAAATTGCTGATTATTTTTTGTGCAAATGTATTGCGACGAAATATTACGTAACAGGTGGAGGGGATTGAAAGGTTGTGTTTAACGTGAGATGGGTATCCAGATAACACTAAAGGGGTATAAAAAAGGCCAGCAATGCTGGCCTTTGAAACAATAACGCACGTTTAGAAGGTGGCGTTACGTGGAGTACGCGGGAACGGAATAACATCACGGACGTTCTGTACGCCGGTGACGTAAGCGATCAGACGCTCGAAGCCCAATCCGAAGCCGGAATGCGGAACGGTACCGTAGCGACGCAGGTCGCGATACCACCAGTAATCCTCTTTGTTCAGACCCATTTCCAGCATACGGGCATCCAGCACGTCCAGGCGCTCTTCACGCTGAGAACCACCGATGATTTCACCGATTCCCGGGGCCAGTACGTCCATTGCAGCAACGGTTTTACCGTCTTCGTTAAGGCGCATATAAAACGCTTTGATATCTTTCGGGTAGTTTTTCACTACCACCGGCGCTTTAAAGTGCTCTTCAGCAAGGTAACGTTCATGCTCAGAAGACAGATCCACACCCCAGTAAACTGGGTTTTCGAACTGTTTACCGCATTTTTCCAGAATGCTTACCGCGTCGGTGTAATCCACCTGCGCGAAGTCAGCGTCAATGAAACGTTCCAGGCGTGAAATCGCGTCCTTGTCGACACGTTCAGCGAAGAATTTCATATCATCCGCACGTTCTGCCAGTACAGCTTTAAACGCGTACTTCAGCATCGCTTCAGCCAGGCCTGCAACATCATTCAGGTCAGCAAAAGCCACTTCTGGTTCCAGCATCCAGAACTCTGCCAGGTGACGACTGGTGTTAGAGTTTTCTGCACGGAATGTCGGGCCAAAAGTATAAATTTTAGACAGGGCGCAGGCGTAGGTTTCACCGTTCAACTGACCGGAAACGGTCAGGAAGGCTTCTTTACCAAAGAAGTCTTTGTCGAAATCGACTTTGCCCTGATCGTTACGCGGCAGGTTTTCCAGATCCAGCGTAGAAACACGGAACATTTCACCGGCACCTTCCGTATCGGAAGCGGTGATCAACGGAGTCGATACCCAAAAGAAACCCTGCTCGTGGAAGAAACGATGCAGAGCTTGCGCCAGCGTATGACGTACACGCGCTACCGCACCAATCATGTTGGTACGCGGACGCATGTGCGCCACTTCACGCAGATACTCAATGCTGTGACGCTTGGCTGCCATTGGGTATGTGTCAGGATCTTCAACCCAGCCCGTTACTTCAACCTCAGTGGCCTGAATTTCAAAGCTCTGTCCTTGTCCAGGAGATGCAACGACTTTACCCGTTACGATAACTGAACAACCCGTCGTCAGGCGCAGTACGTCCTGATTGTAATTGGGCAGAGAATTATTGATGACGGCCTGTACAGGATCAAAGCAGGAACCGTCATAAACGGCGAGGAAGGAGATGCCAGCTTTTGAATCTCGGCGGGTACGCACCCATCCGCGCACGGTGACTTCGCTGTCAACGGCTACGCGGCCTTGGAGTACGTCGGCTACAGGCACAACGCTCATAATATTCTCTCTGTTAATAGTCGGATATATAAACACATGTCCACCCGTAATGGGGGGATACCTATGTTACCTGGCATCTGCAATCAGACAAGCAGAATTCGTAGCTGGAGTGAAAGATTTCGGAAATAAACGCGAAAAAGGGAGCCAAAATGGCTCCCTGGAAGGCTTAACTGGCTTTTTTGATATGCGGAAGATCGAAGGCTTTGCGCAATGCACGAACAAATGCTTTATCGTGGCAGATGGTTTTACCCGGGCTGTCAGATAACTTCGCCACCGGTTTGCCGTTACATTCCACCAGCTTAATAACGATATTGAGCGGCTTAACCTGCGGAATGTCGCATGTTAGCCGTGTCCCAATACCAAAACTCAGCTGTACGCGGGAAGAGAAGTGGCGGTAGAGTTCAATCGCTTTTTTCAGATCGAGATTATCTGAGAAGACCAGCGTTTTGCTTAGCGGATCAATACCCAGTTTTTCATAATGAGCAATGGCTTTTTCACCCCATTCCACCGGATCGCCTGAGTCATGGCGTAACCCTTGGTAGCGGGTAGCGAACTCAACGCCAAAGTCGCGTAAAAATGCGTCCATGGTGATGCAATCGGTCAATGCAATGCCGAGTTGATCAGGGTATTCATTTAACCAGGCTGCCAGGGCTACGCGCTGGCTGGTGGCAAGTTCTGGACTGATTTGCTGATGAGCCTGGAACCACTCATGCGCCTGCGTACCCATTGGGGTTAATGACAGGCGGCGGGCCAGATCGTAGTTACTGGTGCCGACAAACCAGGGCTCTTGCTGCAGGCGTTTAACGATAGCCTGCTGTACTTCGCGCGAAAAACGACGACGCGTACCGAAATCCATCAAATGGAAGCGGGACATATCGACATCTTTCGTTAAAGCAGAGAATTCTACTAGTTTGCTTTCCAGCTCATCGAGTGCCTGCGGGACGCCTGATTCAGGTGAACGGTAACGATGTACCAGTTCGCTAATCACCGCTAACAGCGGGACTTCCCACATGATCACTTCACGCCACGGACCGGTTAAGCGGATGTTTAGCTTGCCGTTATCATTGGTGACGCAAACCTGTTCCTGGTTATAGCGGAAATCACGTAACCAGGTGAGGTAATCAGCTTTAAAGAAAGGCAGGCCGGAGAGCCACTGGTACTCATCCTCCTGCAGTCGCAGGTGCTGCATAGCATTCACCTGCTCACGAATAGAATCGGCATAAATACCGAGCAGGTCATCGCCACGGCAACGAAATTCAGCCGCTACTTGTACATCATAGTAGTGGTGAAAAACGGCTTGCTGCATATGCAACTTATAAGCGTCTGTATCCAGCAGCGAGTGCAGAACAGGAGAAGCGAATTGTGTCATAGGTGCGCAGTAGCATCCTCTCACGGGAGCGTTTAGTACAATAAACAACTAAGAAAACCGCTGGAGTATACCCTGTTTAGCGATTTATTGAACCCCGATCACACCATAAGCTCTCTTTCTGGTCGAGGGCAATTCGTGCCACGTGTTATGAAAATGTAGCGATACCACCGCTAACCACTTGATTTAAATGCTATCTACTGTGCTGATACAATGCTTTGGGGCAGTGATGGGGCAAAACGTGAAAGAGCCTGGTTGAGCAGTGAAACCTGTTCGGCACTCTTTTCTGACATCCACCTTCCATACACCTTGTAAACCATCTGAGCATCGGTATGCCCCATCTGAGTTGCTATAAAGTTTGGGTTTGCACCAGCTGATAATGACCAGCACGCATAGGTATGCCGTGACTGGTACGCGTTACGGTAGCGAATACCCGCGCGCTTGATTATCGGGGCCCAAATTTTATTAATGGAATTAACCGCGTAGTGATATCCTGTGCGAGGTCCACGTTTGACACATTGAGGGCTGAATACGAAAGTGCACGGTTGTATGACGGACTGTCCATACTCACGCAATTTCACTTCAACCTCATACTGCCGGCCAAGGCGTGTCAACTGGGCCTGATCCCTCAGGGCATCAATAGCTGGTTGTATGAGATAAATCACCCTGTCAGTTCCTGCCTCGGTTTTTGGCAGGGTGAACTCATACGTTTGGGTCAGGTTACGTTTAACCGTAATGGTACCCGCAGTGAGATCGATATCTTCCCATGCAAGACCACATAATTCCCCATGCCTCATTCCGGTATAAACGGCAACGGTCCAGAGGTTACGCATCTGCTGGTGGCCACATGCCTGAATGAACCTGATGAACTCGTCTGACGTGAGTGGATCGGGTTCGTCTTTAGCCTTCCTGAGTCTGTTAATTCCGCTAAACGGGTTTTCCTTTGCATAACCGTTATCAGCTCCGAACTGGAAGATCTCGGCCATCAGCATCATGTAATTATTCACCGTGGAAGACTTCCGGCCTTTTACCTGTGTCCGGTGATCCTTCTTCATTACATGGAAGCCCGTCAGCAACTCTTTCCTGACATACAGCAAATCTTCAGTGGTAACCGCAGAAACCATTTTATTTTCGCCGATGCGCGGAAGCATGTTTTTTATGATGGATTCGTACCTACTCATGGTGTTAGAGCTGATCTCCATTCTCTTCAGCTCTGACCATCTTTCTGTAAGCTCCAGCACAGTAATTTCCTTTCTATCCTGACCGAACCGGGCAAGGTTCGGTGAGTTTGGGAATTTTTCTGCATAGTTAAAATTTCCCATCCTTATCGCAAAACAAACCGAAGAACGCAGCTCACCAGCTATCTTGCGATTTTTTGCAGTGTCAGGGACACCGAGGTTTTCCCTGACACGTTTACCTTTATACAGAAACCAGATGCGGAGTGAACCGCCGTGGTTTTCGACGCCTGTCGGGTATGATGTATTAGCCATTAAGCCCTCCTGACGTCCAGGAGCATCGACGAGTGTACTGCTTTTCATGCTCTTTGCGCACCTGGTTGATTTTTTTTCTGCGCCTCGATCCAGAGATCGACTGCTTTCCTGTTGTACATGCACTCACTTGATGGCTTCGGATTTCCATCTGGTGAGACATGAACGTACTCCCTGCCAAGTAGCCATGACTCCTTACGAGCGCGGGTGATGGTACCGGGCTTAAGCCCGGTTACAGATATCAAAACTTTTTCAGTTACCCAGTCGTTAGGTACCAGCATAATCACATTTGACATACCCACCTCACACTACATTCAGGCCACGGCAGTGGCACCAGACTTCAAACATTCTCTTTACCACTTCCTGGTAGTAGAAACCGTCGCAATCCCGCGTAAGGCCGTAACGGCTCCCGTACTGTTGGCGCACCCATATTTCGAATGCCTTGTGCATTACTTCACCTCCGCAGATAACGTCGTTCATGAAATTGAATCTCCGGCAGTTTCTTTTGTGTAGTTTTCCCATCCCCCATAACTGTTCACCATTTCCCCAAGCCTTGAGAAGCAGGCATTCATCCATCGGATTCCCCTTGGGGTTAATGTTGGTACAGCCCCCCAGTCGATGAAGTCAGAATTACTGCGGTGCATATATTTAATGAGGTCCAGAATGTTGATGTAATGGGCACGGCGTTTTTCCATATCCCAGCCTTTGTCTTCCAGATACGAATCGATGAATCCCTGTAATGCTGGCTGAGCAAGGGAAATATCACCGAACTGGTGGCGATAAACCGGGCGGCGGTGAAGGCTGACCAGATAAAACAGATACGCATCGCATACCCATGTCAGAGCTTGCTGGTGGGCTATCTGTAATGATCCCGCGGGATACCAGAATTGCTTATTCATTTCCCCGACCCTCCGGCGTATAAATCGCTTTATCGTGGCTGTACTCGCCATTCCAGGTCTTTTTCATAGGCAACTCACCTTTCATGTACAGTTGGTACAGGCGGTGACAGCCATTTTCAAGAAGCACGGGCGTAAACCGGGTAAATTCGTCTGATCCGTGCGGGGTGATTTGCGTTTCGTCTTCGGTCAGGTATTTGTCGCGGGCATATGATGCCACCCGCCACTTTGGGTTTTTATCCGGATCCCGCTGGGCGTTGTAGAGCCAGTTGCGCTCATAGGCCCACCAAGACATTTTGCTGACGTTGACACCGTTCAGACCCTTACAGAAGGCAGGGATCGTCATGCCTTTGGTGAAGTGCTTCTCCAGGCTTTCTACGGTGGCGCTGAGAGTTTTATTTTCCAGTGCAGCAGCTTCGGCACGTTCTTCTGCCTCAATCACCATTAGCGCCAGCTCTTTACGGCTGACTGGCAGGGCAATTGCGTCACGCTGCGTGAAGTAAAACTCCACCAGGTCTTCGTGGTAACCCCATGCCTGATCGGTTTCCAGCATTTTTGCGTGATTGGCTGCGCCACGCTCGGTCCAGAGAATCAACTGACTCGTATATTTACTAACCAACCCTCTTAAAGAGGGGAGCCTTTTGAACTCCTGCAATTCAGCACCTTCCACTTTGAAGAAATGCTTACCCTCAACGAAGCGCGATTCGTTGCGAGAAAAGTTATTTGTGAGCATTTTCTCCGTTGCACCATAACCCGCCGCCAACTGCTCAGTTGTCACAACGCGCTGACCGCGATACTCGATGCGCTGCAGATCGATTGCCGCTACCGGTACTAATTCAGTTTTCATGCTTTATCTCCAAAGGCGCGACGCAGCGCTTTCTTCATTTTCTTTCCGTTGTTCACTGAGCAATAAAGTTCTGCCAGCTTCTGGGCCATCATTTGCTCGCCGGTTTCTTCATTGACAAAATACTGATTCGGGTTGTTCTTTATGAACTCTTGCACCATTGGTAACGCGAGAAATTCATCAGGACTGTAAATTCTCGACTGGCGTCGAAGATGCTTTGCATTCGGCACCCTGTGCGAGGATTCAACTGCAAAAACGTTTGCGTTATCCTGGTTAGCCATCAGCGCACACCCTCTGGTTTGCTGGATTGAAGTTCATTGCGTTCTTTCAAGTAGCTGTCGTGCATGGCATCCCACTTTTCACACCATTTCTGCATTTCTCGCTTACGTGCCAAGATGCGACGCAGACGGCGAATACAACGTTGGTGGGCGGCAAGATATTCAGCCTTTGTTTCTCCGTCTCGCCATACCTCCCTGTCATCGCGATCAATACGCACCCGCGGGTGACGCTGCTCAAAACCAGAACGGCTGAAAGCTTCGGTGGTCATGAAGAAAGCCAGATAGCGGATCGCCGTATCCCGTGTGAAGCATTTTTTAGTGCGCCCGTGTCGTACTGCCACGAACAAAGGGCCAACTGGCGTATCGTGTTTATGTAACGCGAGGTCAATCGCGCTTACGGTACGGTTGTCAGTCATTCGATATCTCCTCAAGGCGTAGCTCCATTTCGCGAGCCATTTCGATAAAAGTGTCCAGTGCGCAAATATGTTCGTCGTCGAGCAGCCGGCGGTCGCATGTCACACGACCTTTTTCGATGTAAAGAACAACGCGCCCGGTGAAGTTCGGAAGGACGTGCAGATCCACGTTGAGAACTGGGGTGGGGATCTGCATTCCATGCATAATTGTTTGTTGTGAGGCCATTAGTTAATCCCTCCACATACGTATTTCTCTTTCGCGTGTTTAATTAATTCCGCAAAAATCTCGTCAACAATCATCTTTCCTGTTTCGGTCAGATATTCGGTGTGTCCATTGATATCGACACTTTTCATATACGTCAGGCGAAGAAATGTTTCCGCTTCTGTGTTGAATTCAGTCCGAGCCTGTTTTTCGAAACGCAGCAAAAGTTTCAGCATTGATTCTTCGTTAATCTCGATAACCTGAATATTGTCATCGGGCATATTTACGGAGAGGCAGTAACCTCCTGTCTTGCGCTTCATTCGGTTTAATGCCGCAATAGCAATACGGTGGCGATAAATTTCAATGGTGTTGTTTTTCATTGTCATTACCGCCCGTAAGCCTTGCGCAGAAAAAGGTTTGCAATATGCAGATAGCTATTGCCATAAGAGGCAAAGAGCTTTGCTGTTTTATGTGCCGCTTTATCTCTCAGAAAAGTCATTATTGCCCCCCCTTGGATGAATTCTCCATGGTCATTTGGGTCATGAAGCAAAGCTCATTAAGTAACGAGGTGAATCTTCCTGCTACCTTCACATCTGTACGCGTGATTGCTGGCATCAGTAACTGGATAAACTCTGCACGTAGCTCATGCGCGTATTTATTGGCACACTCTGCTGTTTTGTGTGCCTTGTTTATATAAAGAATGTCGTCATCCTGATTAACTGAATGGATCTTGTTATTTAAGACTTCACTTTTGACGGTAATATTCATCTGCATTTCCTCAGGGTGAGTGATGCCACACCAGTCAAGGCGTTAATTATTTATTTGCTAATTACGAGTTTATTATTTCAGATCTTTTGCTGATTACTTCTTGTAGCTCTGCAAGCTTTTCAAAAACTATAGTCAGAGTTCCGATTGCAGATAATTCCTGCGGAATGCAATCCATCGCATTACAAACCGCCATTTTGCAGTTTCCGGCTTCAGTAGCCCAGGAGTTAAGCACGCCAGATGTTAATCTCTTGCTTGCCCCTGTGGATGAATTATCGGCGATGGCGTGCTGGGTAATGCGCGTCTGGTGTAGCATAGTGACGTATTCATTAACACCATCCAGTGTTTTCTGCATTGAGCGAATAAGGCATGCAATTGCATTATCTGCTTCTGGTGGCAATTCATTGATACGGTAAATAACCTCAAGTAGTGAAGTATTCTCCACAATATCAGCTGCGATACTTTCGAGAATTTCAACTGGAGTTTTCATTTTCTATTCTCCATCTCGTTAGCATGGGCTGCTTCTGCGTATTGCTTGGCCAGAATAAAAATGCAGTCACCAAGATCTGAATGGTCTTCTCCATCTGTAACCGAAATAATTAATCCCGCTTCAATCATAACCGCTATCTGATGAAAAGCGGTTTCCGGTTCGAGGGTGAGGCCTTTAAAGGTTTTCATTGGCGTTTCTCCGATTCGTTCTGGTGGGCCTCATTTGCATAATTACAAACAAATGCAAGGAGGGTATCGCTGATCTCACGATACTTGTCATCGTTAGTTGCAGATAACAAACTAGCAGCTTCAATGATTAAGGACATATTCTTGAAAGCATCGCTTGGGCGAGTGGATAGCCCCTTAAATGTTTTTATCGTTTCTGTCATTTCCTATCACCTCTACGTTAACTTGATAGTTGAATGATAGAACCTGCTATTACTTATTGCAATAGATATTGCTATCTGTATTGCTATTATTTTTTATGTGATTGATATCAATAATAAAAAATCAGCTATTTGGTTTTTGTTGTATTGCGGAGAGCATCCAACGTTATGAAATTACGAGGTATCAATCCTGATAATCAAAGGGAGAGTAATTAGACGTCGTGCGATTATGAGTGGTTACACAGGTAGCGAGGGTGGTAAATAAAAACCCGGCACGGTGGCCGGGTTGGAAGCTATTCACTTTCTGTTGCTGGGAGTTTCATTGTCTTTGAACTGCTTTAACCATGTTTTCTGTACGTCTGTGGCATGCTGCCTATCACCTTTCCGAATATGAAAATTTTGTTCATCTCTTCTTTCTCGATCGGGTCCCATGGTCGATAAGTATGGTTGTCAGAGATAACCAAGAGCTTGTCTTTCATCTTCTGCAAACGCTTAACATGCGACGTATCGTCGTATATGAACGCATAAATGCCGTCGCCGTCAAAGTGCTGAACGCTGATATCGACGAAAAGTAAATCACCAGGCTCAATTGTTCCGGACATGCTATCGCCACGAACGTTGATGATGCGTATCTGTTCCTGTTTTCGTCCGTTAAACATTTGTCGTGCATCTTCAACTGAGTATTCCACGGAGCGCAACACCTCCACGAATTCGCTGTTAATTATTCCTGGGCCTGCACTAACCGTGAGGTCGAGTACGTCAACTCTGAAGATACTTGGGTCTGTTTTGTTGGTAATTTCGGAGGTTGTTTGTTTGGCATCAACTCTCATTGGCCCAGTCCCGTTTGACAACCACTCCGAGCGAACACCTAAAGCATTCGCAATTTCAACGATTTTTGTTGTTCCTCTAGCATTACCAGACGTTATGCGCCATATGGTTGGTTGCGCCATATCTGCTGCCTTTGCCAATTGACCTTGGCTCATGCCCATTTCATGCATTGCGTAGTTAAGTCTGTCTGCTAACGTCTTAAGTGTACTCTCTTGCATATTTATAGCCTCCGCTATCACATTCTAGTTCGGCATGATAAACAAGTCTATTGCTCATTCCAATAGCTATTGCTATTATTTATCGATAGCAATCGAATGAGGTGAGTAAAAAAATGAAATCAGCAATTGAAAGGGCTATTGACGCGGCTGGCGGAGTCAATGCCTTAGCTCGGGCTATAGGTGTAAAGCAGCCGTCAGTCTCTCGCTGGAGAAAGGTTGGTCTTGTTGGCGTTGAACATGTGCCTGATGTGGCTGCATTAACCGGAATTCCCGCCCATGAATTGAGACCCGATAAACCAAAATTATTCCCGCGCCCATCCTCAGAGGCATGACATGTCACACGCGAACACATCACCAAATCCGATTAAGTCACTCGATATCAATTATCGCGATCCGCGAGGTGTTGTTGTGCATGTCACCGGATGGAACCGGGAAAAGCAGCAGGTTTATTTCACTCGGCCCGGATACCCGCATGAGTGCATGCAACCGGTCTGGAAGTTTCAACAGTATTTCAAGAGGTTAACATCATGAGCAGCAAACTACAGGGCTATGTCTGGGATGCCTGCGCTGTTTCTGGTGTCAAGGGGACGCGGCTAATGGTTATGGTACGCCTGGCTGATTATTCCAGTGATGATGGGAAAAGCTATCCTGGCATAAAAACCATTGCCCGCCAACTTGGCGCGGGGGAGAGCACCATACGAACAGCCATTGCTGAACTTGAATCAGAGAAATGGCTTCGACGTGAGAATCGCCGGAATGGTAACCGCAATACATCAAATATGTACTTTCTGAATGTCGAAAAACTTGAAGAAATTGCACTTCGGGAGAGATCTGCTCTTCGTCTGGAACGACGCAAAAACAACCATTTTGACCCGTCAGATTCTGACGTATCGGATTCTGACAAGTCAGATTTTGACGCGTCAGAAATGAGTGACTCAAGTGCACTTGACCCGTCAGATTCTGGCAAAAACAACCATTTTGACCCGTCAGATTCTGGGGGACATGATCCACAAGGTTTAAAACATGATCCACAAGTAAAAGATCATGAACCACAAGAAGTGCGCGCAAAGCGCCAGAAAAAATCTTCTTTCGACCCTGCATGGCTAAAACCTGAAAACGTCAGCGCTGAAATCTGGCTGGACTGGATTAAATTTCGCCGGGAGAAGCGTCAACCGCTGACGGAAACAACCTGCGCATACCAGGCTAAGCAGCTTGCAGGCCATCAGAATGCCGATGAAGTGATCCGACGCTCAATTGCTGGAGGCTGGCAGGGATTGTTCCCGGATCGTGTGCCCAACAAGCCCGCAATGTCACTAGCTGAAAACGAAACGCTGACCGCAAGTCAACCGCCAGCTGGGTCATGGTGCACACCATCTGGAGATGGAACAGCGGAGGTATTTATCAACCAGGCCGCTATCGAGCGCATGAAGCGCGGTGGGTATCGCCAATGAAACCATTCCTCAAGAGCGTGCTGATTGCAGGTTATAACCACGGCGTTCTGAGCGAGGAATTCGTGACATGGTGTTTTGTTAAATTTGATTTACGGAGTGAGTGAGCATGACGCCCGCCGAACTTTCAGAAAAATTATGGGACAACGCCGAAAGGGTTGCAAAGTACCTGCTGCCAAAAGGTCACCTGGAAGGCAAAGAATGGTGTGTTGGGAATACCAACGGTGACGCCGGAAAGAGCCTTAAAATTAACATCGGTGGCAAAAAAACGTGGGCAGACTTCGCCAGCGGCGACAGTGGTGATCTGCTTGATTTGTGGGTGTTGGTACGCAACTGCCAGCTGCATGATGCGATGCGTGAGGCAAAAGAATTTCTCGGTCTGAAAGACGACGATCACCATTTCGAGGCGAAGAAAAAAACATTCTCCAGGCCGACGAAGAAGGGCGTGAAAAAAGCGAGCAATTGTTACGACTACCTGGCTACGCGAGGAATCACCCGCGAGACGGCGGATCTGTTCCGTGTGTCTGATGCGGTGGTCTGGTATCACGAAGAAAATCGAGAAGTACCCGCCGTGGCATTCCCGTACATCCGGAATGGCGAACTGCTGCAAGTAAAACGCATAGGTACTGAAAGACCAAACGGCAAAAAGATAATTATGGCTGAGGCGGATTGCGAGCCATGTCTCTTTGGTTGGCAGGCCCTGGACAAATCCACGCGTCTGGTTGTTCTGTGCGAAGGCGAGATTGACTGTATGACTTTCACGCAGCTTGGTTACGACGCGCTTTCTGTTCCCTTTGGCGGCGGCAAGGGTGCCAAACAGCAGTGGATTGAATATGAGTACCACAATCTGGATCGCTTTCAGGAGATCTGGCTTTGCCTGGATAACGACGATGTCGGCCGTGAAGCTGCAAAGGAAATTGCCAGACGACTTGGCGAGCATCGCTGCCGCCTGGTTGAACTCCCGCACAAGGATATCAACGATTGCCTGATGAGCGGCATGGACAGTGAGTCCATCCTGGAGCACATGGAACGCGCTAAATTTTTCGATCCAGATGAACTGTGCTCGGCAGGTGATTTACTTCAGGAAACCATTGAAGCGTTTGAGCATCGCGATGTTGGCTTGTTCACCAGCCCATGGACCTCGCTGAATTACAATTTCAAATTTCGCGCCGGAGAACTGACGCTGGTAAATGGCGTGAATGGTCACGGCAAGACCGAACTGGTTGGCCATATCGCAGTTGCTGCTATGAATCAGGGGATTCGGACGTGCATCGCCTCTCTGGAACTGAAGCCAGGGAAAATGTTGGCCCGTCTGACGCGGCAGACTATCTGTACCGCATCACCGAAACGCGAAGAAATCGTTATGACGAACGAATGGTTTTCCGATCGTCTGTGGGTGTTCAAACTCACCGGCACCGCGAAGGCTGGTCGTCTGCTGGAAATCTTCGCCTATGCCCGGCGTCGTTATGGGATTGATCTGTTCGTAATCGATAACCTGGCGAAATGCGGACTCGATGAGGAAGACTACGGGGGACAGAAAGAATTTATCGACACCCTGTGTGATTTCAAAAACGAACATAACTGTCACGTCCTTCTGGTGACGCACGCCCGCAAAACTAACGAAGCGGCACCGACCGGGAAAATGGACGTCAAAGGCACCGGCGCATTAACTGATATGCCTGATAACGTTATGTCCGTCTGGCGCAACATTCCCCGCGAGCTGGCACAACGTAAGGCTGAAAAAATGGGATACGAAAGCCTGGATAAGGATGAGCAGGCAGCGATCCAGATGCCAGCTTCAATGATTCGTCTGCTCAAACAACGCGAAGGTGAGGGGTGGGTTGGTGATATTGGCGCAAATTTTGATACCCGTTCACACCAGTTTCTGGAAGGAGAAAAACAACCATTTAACTATCTGGTCGGTAAGCCTCAGAGCGAGGTGGATCTGGAATGGGAAGCAGGCAACGTGACGAGGTACTGAGCATGACAAACGAAATTTTAAAAGAAGCTATTGAAAACTATCAGCACCTGAAAGCTCAGGTTCGCCAGCAGGAAGAAGACGATGATGACATTGAGTCTTTCGGTGGGGTTGATACGGATTTATTTGAACGGTTCATGTTTGCCAAAAGTCAGCTTCAGGAGCTGATTAACCCCGATGATTATTTTGCGATGAAGGATAAGGTGTCGCACCTTAACAACGAGATCGGGGCGCTGATACTAGAAAATATCATTCTTAAAAATGAGGTCGCCAGGTTAGGCGGCGATACTGATTTTTTGGGTAATGTGGACGTTGAGGGGAAAGCATGAAACTGGAAGCATCACTCAAACATTTCAGCCCTCAGGGGATGCATATCAGCGACGACGTGAAAGGAACCTCTCCGGATCGTCTCACCGGCACTGATGTTATGGCTGCTATTGGCACCACCAGCAGCCGCGCACGGTTTGGCTTGGCGGCGTTCTTTGGTAAGGCGGGGATCAGCAAAACTGATGAACAACTGGCGGTTCAGGCGCTGGCGCGTCATGCAATGGAATCAGCCCCGAAGAATGTCAGAAAGGCCGCAGGGAGCGAGCTTGGATGGTGTATGCAGGTGCTGGCGCAATTTGCCTTTTCTGAATACTCGCGTTCTGCGGCCACCAGCGTGATGTGTCACACCTGCAACGGTAGTGGTCTTATTTCTCAGTATGAGGACGTGGTTAAGTACCCTGGATTATTCAATCATGATGGTGATGAAATTGTCGCCACTGACATTAAACGCGAACTTGTGAAACGGCTCTGTATTGTTTGCGATGGAAAAGGCGAAATAAAAGCACGCTGCCGTTGCGGTGGAAAGGGCGAGGTACTCGACCGCAAAGCCACTAGCGAGCGAGGCGCACCGGTGTTTAAAACCTGTGAGCGATGCTCTGGTAATGGATTTTCTGCTATCTCCTCGGCGACGGTACACCGTGCCATTCTGAAGCGTCTCCCTGACCTCCATCAATCCTCATGGTCACGCAACTGGAAACCCTTCTATGAAATGCTGGTGGATACACTGCGGCAGGGGGAGAGTCACGCAGCTGTAGAATTCGAGAAGGCAACAACTTATTAATATGATCGGAGCAAATGGCGACATTTTTTTGCACGTTAATGTTGACTTTGCATAAAACTGTCCTGTATGCTTCTGATTATGGAGTATAACGCCTGTAGATAATTAACCTCGAAAAGCCCGCCACGTTGCGGGTTTTTTTGTATCCGCATTTCCTGCGCACCGCCCGCGCATCCATCACGTCGAACCAATCCATTTGAAATGAGCCTTTGAGGAAGTCGGTTAGCGCTGGCGAGCCTCGACGGGCTGATTTCCTGTGCGGCAAAGGTTCATCTCAAAGTAAGGTAAACGCCATGCAATTAGTTGAAATTAAAAAACTCGACCTTGTAACCAGCACTGTCTCTATTGCTGACGGGGTTGGGCGTGATCATGACACCGTCATTAAGTTAGTGGACCGTAACAAGGCTGATCTTGAAGAATTTGGAAGGGTCGGATTTGAAATCCGAACCATTCAAACTGACGGTGGTCTTCAAAAGCGTCGAGTGGCGCTACTGAATGAACAGCAAACCACTCTACTGATCACCTACATGCGTAATAACGATGTTGTCCGCAAGTTCAAAAAGAAACTGGTTGCTGAGTTCTTCCGCATGCGTGGCGCTCTGGCGGGCAAAAAAATGGATCGCAACACCGCCCGTCTGGAATATCGCCCGATGAGCGATGCCATTAAGCATGAGCGTGAAGTGCAGGGTAAAGAAATCAAGCCTTACCACTTCAGCAACGAAGCCGATTTGATTAACCGCATCGCGCTCGGTATGACGGCGGCAAAATTTCGTGTTTACCACGACCTCGACAAAAAAGAGAACATCCGTGACTACCTGACGCCGGAGCAGATCCACTGCGTAACTGAGTTGCAGCGGGCCAATACAGTTTTCATTGGCATGGGCTGGGACTTTGAGCAGCGCAAAGAGGCGCTAAAGGGTGTATTTGATCGCAATCATCGCCAGCCGCTGATTGAAGAACAGCACAGTTTAGCAGCGTAATGAGCGTCACTTCGACACACAACCTAATCATTGGAACCCTGCCATTCGGCGGGGTTTTTGCTTTTCGCACTCAGTGTAAGTGAAATATAACCATGTGCTTTCAGGGTGAGTTACTATGCAGATTCCTTTCAAAAGTTGTCTGGAGAGTGGCATGGAATTAACATTTAAGGATCTGAAAGAAAAACGCACTAAACTGGTCGAGGCGCAATGGAAGTTACAGGATAAACTTCAGGAGAAGGCGAGCGAACTACTACGAGAGTATTCAGGTTCTCTTGATCTTACATCTCGTGAGTGGACTGGTTCTGACGGAACAAGATGGCCTTATGTGGACATTGGTATTTGGGAGGAGGAGGGGAAGTTCTTTCCTGTCTTAATCCCCCAACTCAATATGGACAGCCGTTACCACTTGAATTTCGTGATTGCAACCACTCTTGATGATTCTCCGCTAACAGGTGGCTACAGGCAGGGCGTAAGCATCTCACTCTGGTATGAGAACTCATCATTTTATGCTGAAGTAGGCTCAGGAGACGACGTCTCCCGTTTTTCTGTCTCATCTCAGCTGGGTGGATTTTATCAGGTATGCAACGCTATTAAGGCGTTAATTAGCTCTTCTATGGATCGCGCCATGCCAGATATTCCAGCGAATTAATAAAGCATAAACATCTTTCAGGGCTATGCAAATGCGTGGCCTTTTCTATATCCCGTTGTGAAATGTTCGTGAGGCATGGGTTGTCAGCCAAAGGATCACCGGGACACACCCGGCACCACGCATCCATTATTGCATAGCAAAAAGGCTCACAACGGTGGAACTTTTAGCAGGGCGAAAAAAAGCCCGCATTGGGTTGCGGGCATAACAGAGAACAAATAGCTAATATTCAAGTTGTCTTTCATCAACTTGTCAGAAGAATTTAACCTTAAGAAAAATTGATGTAAAGACAATATTGATTTCTGGTTACAGGCTGCGCATTTGCGTGGCCTTTTCTATTTCAGGCTCACGGGAATCATCCGCTACGTGCTTTGTTGATAAATCCAGCCCGTGAAGCCTGCTCCCTTACTACAAACAGCACCCGCTAACTATGCGAGGTGAGGCTATGAAAATGAATGACAAGAACCCTGAATTCTGGGCTGCGGTTTTGACCGGACTCAAAAATGCGTGGCCCCAGATTCTGGGGGCGTCAATGGCCGGACTCATTGCCTATGGTCGTCTGATATATGACGGTGCAACACGAAAAAATAAATGGCTTGAGGGCGTCCTTTGTGGCGCCCTTTCTTTATGCATCACCAGCGCGCTTGATGTGGTTGGCCTTCCGGTATCGATATCACCGTTCGTCGGTGGTGTGATTGGATTCGTTGGCGTAGACAAGCTGCGCGAAATCGCTATCAGCGCACTTAAAAAACGGGCAGGAGTGAACGATGACAATCAGCAATGAACCGCGCTGGCTGGTGGAAGCCCGTAAATACATGGGGCAGATGGAAATTAAAGGCCCGCGACACAATCCGTTAATCCTCCAGTTCTGGAAGGACATTAAACGAGGTGGAATTAAAGATGATGAAACGCCCTGGTGTGCCGCTTACGTCGGGTCGATGCTTGAGCGCGTCGGAATCAAATCCACCCGTTTCGAGTCTGCAAAATCCTATCTCAACTGGGGCGTCGAACTTCGCGAGCCAGCCTATGGATGTGTGGTGGTATTCAGTCGCGACGGCGGCGGCCATGTCGGATTTGTGGTCGGGCAGCACCAGAATGGTGACCTGATGGTCCTCGGTGGTAATCAGTCCGACGCTATCAATATTCGTGCATTCTCACGTTCCCGCGTGACGGGTTATCGTTGGCCGGTTAACGAGCCGAGGGATAGCCGCATGTTACCGTTGATGAATGGCACCAGTTCGGTGAAAGAATCATGATTGAAGCTCTACTGGCATCACTGAAAACGTCATGGCGCTGGTGGCTGGTAATTATCGCGGTGGTTATTGTCGTTGGCGCTGTCGCTATTCTCGGTGTTCTGCTGGCAAACAGCCAGGCTGACCTGAGCACAGCGCAAAGCGATAAGCGAGTTCTGGAGCATGATAACGCGCTACAGGGACGGGTTATCGCGGTGCAGGCTTTCAACTTCAACCGCTTCAATCAGGTGGCTGAGAATGCCAGCCGCCTTAATTCGTTGATCGATGCAGGTACCGAAAAGACTGTCATCGAATACCGGGAGATTCTTCGACGTGAAAAAACTTGTGACCTGCCTGTTCCTGCTGATGTCGCTGGTGGGTTGCTCGACTACGCGAACCGTTTACGTACCGGGGCAATGCACACCGATTCCGGGAGCGCTGACGCAGCCAGTGATAACGCCACTACCGCCAGCACCCTGACATATTGCCAGGCTGTTCTATGGATTAAGCCGTTGCTGGCTGCTATTGAAAAAGCGAATAACCAACTGGCAGGAATACGCCGGATCGAACAGGAACGGCAATAGCATTACAGCAGGCATTCACTGAGTGCCTGCGACAAAGCTAAATGGCATCAAGCATGCGATGATGATTGATTAATAATTGAACTATGCATGGTATAATAAGCCCCATTCATTGAAAGGTTAACCACCATGTCATTTTTCGATTATGCAATGCAGCGTGTTGGGCTTGCAGCCAATACGACTGTCATGTGCCCGATATGCGGACATAAATCCACACACTCGACCACGAAAGTACGCCAACAACAGGCGTTACTTTGCCCTAAATGTAAATCTCTGTTTGTCATTCACAGGTAGTGGGTCGCGATACAAATAACCCCAGGCCTCGCAATTGCGGGGCTTTTTAATGCGCATCGCACGCGCACATCTAAGAAAGTCTTTCAGTTGTGAGCCTGGGTAATCCGTTAACTTTCGGCGGTTTTACCGTGCGACAGGCTCACGTCTAAAAGGAAATGAATAATGCATAAGCCAAACTATGAGCATATTGGTCGCTGTGTGGTGCTGAGCCAGCAAATTGAAAAAAATACTCGCAAGCTTCAGCAAATGAAGTACGACATAGCAGTAGCACCATCACCGATTCTGCATGGCAATGAATTAACATTTGAGACAAAAACAGTCGAGATTATCGAGTTAGTAGCTAGGGAATACCGCGATTTACTGGACGAAACAAAGCGTCTGGTGGCTGAGCATAATAAATATGCAGCTTCAGCAGGATTAGACGCAATAGGTTATAAAACATGCCAGCACTAATCCCCCGAGCCTGCCGCAAGCGCGGTTGTCCAGGAACGACTACTGACCGTTCAGGATACTGTGAGCAGCATCGCAATGAGGGCTGGCAGCAGCACCAACAAGGTAAGAGTCGCCATGAACGTGGTTACGGTAGCAAGTGGGATATCAAGCGTGCTCGTATTCTGAAGCGTGATAATCATCTGTGTCAGAACTGCCTGCGTACTGGTCGCGCTGTTGCGGCCACCACCGTTGACCATATCAAGGCCAAGGCTCATGGGGGTACCGATGAGGATTCGAACCTCGAAAGCCTGTGCTGGCCCTGCCACCGCTCGAAAACAGGGCGCGAACGCATTAAATGATAATCATTATCATCGTGGTGGAGGGGGGATCAAATCCCTGTGGCCGGGGGCCCAAAGGACCGCCGCCTAGCCTTTCTTCACATCGCCGCAGGTTAGAAAACTTTTTTTGGGGTCCCCCAGCTGATGATTAATAGGAGTTTTCGATTATGTCAGGACCGCCGAAAACCCCTACCCATCTGCGTTTGGTGAGGGGTAACCCTTCCAAACGACCAATCAACAAAAACGAGCCGCAGCCACCTAAAGGGGTCCCCCCAGTTCCCAAGCATTTCGACAAGCAGGGGAAGTACTGGTTTAAGCGGATGGCCGAAGAACTTGATGCCATTGGCGTCATATCTCAGCTGGATGCCAGGGCTCTGGAGTTGCTGGTAGAGGCATATACGGAATACCGCCATCATTGTGAAACGCTGGATCGGGAAGGTTATACCTATGCGGTATACAGCGATGATGATGCTGATGAAGGGAAAGAACGTGAAATACGCATGATCAAGCCGCATCCGGCAGCCATGATGAAAGCTGATGCCTGGAAGCGACTTCGCGCGATGTTAGCGGAGTTTGGTATGACTCCTTCCAGCAGGTCTAAGGTCAGTAAAGACAAACCAGACGATGATGATCTGTTAAGTCAATTTCTTAATTCGAGGGACTGATGGCAAAAGTTACTGATGGCATACGTTACGCCGAACGCGTCGTTGCCGGGGAGGTTATTGCCTGTGAATTTGTCCGTCTTTCCTGTCAGCGATTTCTTGATGATCTGAAGCACGGTGAAGAACGTGGCATCTATTTCAGCGAGCCCCGCGCACAGCACATCCTCAATTTCTATAAATTCGTGCCTCATGTTAAAGGAGCACTGGCAGGCCAGCCGATTGAGTTGATGGACTGGCATGTTTTCATTCTGATCAACATCTTCGGTTTTGTTATACCTCTGGTAAATGAAGAAACAGGCGAAGTTGTGCTGCGTAATGATGGCAGCGGTCGTCCGGTAATGGTCCGCAGGTTTCGCACGGCATATAACGAAGTTGCCCGTAAAAATGCTAAATCGACATTATCCTCTGGCGTTGGTCTTTATATGGCAGGCGCCGATGGTGAGGGCGGGGCAGAGGTTTATTCCGCAGCGACAACGCGGGATCAGGCTCGCATCGTTTTTGAAGATGCGAAAAACATGGTTAAAAAAGCGAAACCTACACTGGGGCGACTGTTTGAATTCAATAAACTGGCGATCTACCAGGAGCAGACAGCATCCAAGTTTGAACCGCTTTCTTCTGATGCCAACAATCTTGATGGTCTCAATATCCATTGTGGCATCGTCGACGAACTTCATGCGCATAAGACCCGTGATGTCTGGGACGTTCTGGAGACTGCAACCGGCGCACGATTGCAGTCTCTTCTGTTTGGCATAACGACAGCCGGGTTTAACAAAGAAGGGATTTGTTACGAGCTGCGCGATTATGCCATTAAGGTGCTGCGTGGCTATAACAGCGAAGTGGAAGGCGCGGTGAAGGATGACACCTTTTTCGCCATCATCTTCACCCTGGATAAAGATGATGATCCGTTTGATGAAACGGTCTGGCAAAAGGCTAACCCCGGACTCGGAATCTGTAAGCGCTGGGATGACCTTCGCCGACTGGCTAAGAAGGCCAAAGAACAAGTTTCCGCCAGGGTTAACTTTTTCACCAAACACATGAATATCTGGGTGACCGCTGAGTCAGCCTGGATGGACATGATTAAGTGGGAAAAATGTCAGTTTATAGCCCCCCGTCATGAGCTGAAAACCTACCCGATGTGGGCTGGCGTGGATCTGGCCCACAAGATTGATATTTGCGCAGCAGTAAAACTCTGGCGGGCAGACAACGGTCACGCGCATGCAGACTTTAAATTCTGGTTACCCGAAGGGCGACTGGAAAAATGTTCCGCTCAAATGGCGCAGATGTATCGCAAATGGGCTGAGCTTGGGAAGCTGGAACTGACCGATGGTGATGTTATCGATCATGCGCAGATTAAAGCTGATTTTCTGGAATGGATTAGTGGCGAAAACCTGAAGGAAACAGGATTCGACCCGTGGAGCGCAACGCAGTTTAGCCTCGCTCTGGCAGAAGAGGGCGTACCGCTGGTGGAAGTTCCGCAAACGGTCAGAAACTTTTCTGAGTCAATGAAGGAGGTTGAATCGCTGGTTTACGGCGGGCGCTTCCATCACAGCAATCACCCTGTAATGAACTGGATGATGTCTAACGTCACCGTCAAGCCTGACAAAAACGACAATATCTTTCCGAACAAATCCACGCCAGAAGCGAAAATAGACGGGCCTGCCGCCTTGTTTACCGCAATGAGCCGCATGCTTGTAAACGGCGGCGAACAACAGGACAGCCTCTCTGACCATCTGGAAAGTTACGGCGTCCGTTCATTATAAAGAGGCAGTTATGATCCTGATGATTCTCGCCCCACTGATCGGGGTGATGGGCGCTATTTTGCTTTCGTTTGGTGTATGGATGATTTATCCGCCTGGAGGCTTAATCAGTGCGGGTATGCTTTGCCTTATCTGGTCATGGCTGGTTTCCCGCACGCTTTCGCTGGCCGGGAAAACATCGCGAGGAGGGACTGACTGATGTTTTTCCCCGGAATGTTCAAAAAAAGTGACGCCCCTGTCACTACTCCGGCAGAACTCGCTGAAGCAGTGGGAATGACTTACGACACCTATACAGGGAAAAGGGTAAGCAGCCAGAAAGCCATGCGGCTTACAGCAGTTTTCGGTTGTATCCGTGTTCTTGCTGAGTCGATGGGCATGCTGCCCTGTAACCTGTACAAGATAACCGGAAACAGTAAACAAAAAGCGACTTCCGAAAGGCTGCATAAATTACTTACGATGAAGCCAAATGATTACATGACCCCCCAGGAGTTCTGGGAACTGGTCATTGTCTGTCTTTGTCTTCGCGGGAATTTTTACGCCTACAAAGTTAAAGCGCTTGGCGAGGTGGTGGAACTTCTTCCCATTGACCCTGGGTGTGTTGAACCAAAGCTTAACAGCCAGTGGCAGCCGGTTTACCAGGTAACATTCCCCGATGGCTCAACAGATGTGCTTGGGCAGGATGATATCTGGCATGTCAGAACGCTTACCTTTGACGGGCTGGTGGGGCTGAACCCTATAGCCTATGCAAGAGAAGCAATATCTCTGGGAATGGCAACAGAGGAACATGGGGCGCGGTTGTTCTCAAATGGCGCGGTTACCTCCGGCGTACTCCGCACTGAGCAAACGCTCACTGACGCTGCTTACGCAAGGCTGAAAAAGGATTTTGAGGATCGTCACCTCGGGCTGAGCAACGCGCACAGACCAATGATTCTCGAAATGGGACTGGACTGGAAGTCGATGGCGCTCAATGCGGAAGACAGTCAGTTCCTTGAGACCAGGAAATTCCAGCTGGAGGAAATATGCCGCCTGTTCCGGGTGCCGATGCACATGGTGCAGAACACTGACCGCTCGACGTTTAACAATATTGAAAACCTCGGCATGGGGTTTATCAATTATTCACTCGTTCCGTATATGACCCGCATTGAGCAGCGAATCAATATCGGGCTGGTGAAGGAATCAAAGCAGGGTGTGTACTACGCAAAATTCAATGCCGGCGCATTGCTGCGCGGGGATATGAAGTCGCGATTTGAGGCGTATTCAACAGGCATTAACTGGGGGATTTACTCACCAAATGACTGCCGGGAACTTGAAGAACTTAACCCACGCGCAGGCGGAGATATTTACCTTACGCCAATGAACATGACGACTAAGCCGTCAGACAGCAGCAAGAAGAAAACAACCGAGGAACAACATAATGCCGATGACTAAACAGCGGCTGGATATTCCGCTACAGCTAAAATCTGTCAGCGACAGCGGGGAGTTTGAAGGCTATGGCTCTGTTTTTGGCGTAAAGGACAGCTACGATGATGTTGTTGTGCCAGGCGCTTTTTCGACCTCCCTTCAGGCATGGAAAGAAAAGAATGCTCTCCCTGCGTTACTCTGGCAGCACCGTATGGATGAACCCATCGGTATTTACACTGAGATGAAAGAGGATGAGGTTGGCCTTTATGTTAAAGGCCGGTTACTCATTGATGACGATCCCCTTTCGAAACGCGCACACGCCCACATGAAGGCCGGTTCTTTAACCGGCCTTTCTATTGGCTACATGCTGAAAGACTGGGAGTACGACCGTGTTAAGGGCGTGTTCCTTCTCAAAGAGATCGACCTGTGGGAAGTCAGTCTCGTCACGTTTCCGTCGAACGATGAAGCGCGTGTAAGTGATGTCAAAAGCGCATTTTCCCGCGGAGAAATCCCTTCTCAAAAAAGTATTGAACGAGTCCTGCGCGATGTTGGGCTCTCACGCACCCAGGCTAAAGCATTCATGGCCTGGGGTTATAGCTCACTTTCACAGCGTGATGTTGATGAAGTGAGTACCGCACTGGATGCACTGAAAAACATCAAATTTTAATCAGGAGTTAATTATGTCAGTTGACGTTAAAGACGTAGAGCAGGTCGCGCAGGAACTGCAGGCGAAGTTTGATGCGTTCAAAGAAAAGAACGATAAGCGCCTGGAAGCAGTTGAACAGGAAAAGGGCAAGCTGGCGGGGGAAGTTGAAACCTTAAACGGTAAGTTGTCTGAACTTGATGAGCTTAAATCTGCTCTGGAAGAGGAACTGAAGCAGGTTAAACGTCCAGCCGGTGGTCCTCAGAGCAAAGCCGCAAGCGAACATAAAACCGCTTTCATTGGCTTTATGCGTAAGGGTAAAGATGACGGGCTTCGTGAACTTGAACGCAAAGCTCTGCAGGTTGGTGTGGATGAAGATGGCGGCTATGCCGTGCCGGAAGAGCTGGATCGCACGATCCTTAATCTTCTGAAAGATGAAGTGGTGATGCGCCAGGAGGCGACAACCATTACAGTCGGCGGCGCTAACTATAAAAAACTGGTTAATCTCGGCGGTACGGCGTCAGGCTGGGTTGGTGAAACGGATGCCCGTCCGGAAACCGATGCGTCTAAACTCGGTCAGATTGAGCCGTTCATGGGGGAAATTTACGGTAACCCACAGGCCACTCAAACCATGCTGGACGATGCCTTCTTCAACGTCGAAGACTGGATCAACAGCGAACTGGCAATTGAGTTTGCAGAGCAGGAAGAAATCGCCTTTACCAGCGGTAACGGGACGAAGAAGCCGAAAGGTTTTCTGGCATACGCTTCCACGCTTGATCCGGACAAGACTCGTGCATTTGGTACTCTCCAGCACATTCTCTCTGGCGCTGCGGCAGGCGTAACGGCTGATGCGATCATCAAACTGGTCTACACGCTGCGTAAAGTGCATCGTAATGGCGCTAAGTTCATGATGAACAACAACAGTCTGTTTGCTATCCGAATCCTGAAAGATTCAGAAGGCAACTACCTGTGGCGTCCTGGCCTGGAACTGGGTCAGCCTTCCTCTCTGGCCGGGTACGGTGTGGCAGAGAACGAACAGATGCCGGATATCGCGGCTGATGCTAAAGCAATTGCATTTGGCAATTTCAAGCGTGGTTACACCATTGTTGACCGCATCGGCACCCGCATTCTTCGTGATCCCTACACCAAAAAACCATTCGTTGGTTTCTACACCACCAAACGAACCGGGGGAATGCTGGTGGATTCTCAGGCCATTAAACTGCTGCAGATCGGCACTGGCGCTTAATTCTCTGGGGCTTCGGCCCCGATTTTTCGAGGTGATTTATGCCTGAATTATTGCGTGAACTTAAGTGGTCCCCAGATGGTTGTATTGTCGAATCCATTCCCGCAGGGGTGTATTCGGACGGTGAGCTACCTGTCCGCGCTGAGGAAATTGCTGCCGAACTTGGCATTATCAAATTTGGTAGTGGCGGTGTTCATGTTCCTGCAGAGCCAGAGCCACCGAAAACAAAACGTGAGAAGACCAAATGAAACCGTCTATTGCCGAATTACGGCAGCAATGCCGGATAGACAGCGATGATGTTTCTGAAGATCAGACACTGGCGATATATCTCAGTGCAGCAAAGTCCCATGCTGAGAAAATTGTAAACAGGGCTCTATACGATACGAGCATCCCGGATAGTGACCCTGATGGCATCATCATCAGCGACGATATCAAACTGGCGTTAATGCTTCTTGTCAGCCACTGGTACGAGAACAGAGAGCCGGTAAATATTGGCAATATTACAAGCACATTGCCGTTTGGTGTTCAGGCTCTCCTTGGGCCGCACCGGAAGCACCCGGGAACATAAGGAGGGTATATGCAGGCAGGTCGATTACGCCATCGCGTTACTATCCTGAACTTTACTTCTTTTCGTGATACGACAGGCCAGCCGGTTGAAGAGTGGCAGGAGGGAAAGACCATATGGGCGGAAGTGTTGGGTATCAGCGGCAGGGAGCAGTTGCAATCGGGTGCGGAAACGGCTCAGGCAACGATCCGGGTGTGGGTCCGTTTCCGGCGTGATGTGACTGCTGCGTCAAGATTAAAGGTGCTCACAGGACCATTTAAAGGCGCGGTACTGAATATCATCAGCCCCCCTATACCCGACAGTAAAGCCACCAGGCTGGAAATACTCTGTAAAAATGGAGCAGAAAAATGATTGATATCAGTCTTGATTTTTCTGGCCTTGAAGAGATATCCCGCGATCTGGAATTACTGAGCCGCGCCGAAAACAACAAAGTTCTGCGTGATGCCACTCGAGCTGGTGCTGAGGTTCTGAAGGATGAGGTGATAGTAAGAGCGCCTGAACGAACCGGCAAGCTGAAGAAAAACGTTGTGGTGCTGACGCAGCGATCACGTAAACGCGGTGATATTTCATCCGGTGTTCATATTCGTGGTCGAAACATGCGAACGGGTAACAGCGATAATTCAATGAAAGCCTCCGATCGACGTAACGCGTTTTACTGGCGATTTGTCGAAATGGGCACAGTGAATATGCCCCCACATCCTTTTGTCCGTCCTGCGTTTGATACCCGCGAAGAACTGGCGACGCAGGTTGCTATGAAACGCATGAACCAGGCCATTGATGAGGTGCTGAGTAAATGACGGAAGATGACCTTTATCTTTTGCTGAAGCCGCTGGCCGGAGGACAGGTTTATCCTTACGTTGCGCCGCTGGGCAGTGATGGACAGCCCTCGATATCACCGCCATGGGTGATTTTTTCACTTATTTCTGATGTGACCGCCGATGTTCTTTGCGGACAGGCCGAATCCGGGATATCGGTTCAGGTGGATGTTTACTCACTGACTCTCAAAGAGGCGCGGAATCTTTGTGAGATGGCGCTTCAGGTGGTTAAGCCACTCAATCCCACCAATATAAGCAAAACCCCTGGTTATGAACCAGAGAACCGGTATTACCGGGCGACGCTGGAATTTCAGGTCACTGTCTGACAAATCCATTAACTCACAGACCCGCTACGGCGGGTTTTCTATTTTCAGGAGACAAATATGTCCTCACTTTATGAAAAATCGCAGGGTACTAAAATTCAGATCACCTCTGCGCCAGCGACACTGGATACGATTGGCGCCGCAACCTGGCTTGATTTGCACTGCACTATCAAAGAGGTCCAGTTTACTGGCGGCCAGAAGCAGGACATCGATGTCACCACGCTGTGCTCAACCGAGCAGGAAAACATCAACGGCCTGGGCGCTCAGTCAGAAATCTCTATGTCCGGTAACTTTTATGTTAACCCGGCACAGGATGCGCTGCGTGATGCTTACGATAACGACACCACGTATGGTTTTCGGATTGTCTTCCCGTCTGGTATTGGCTTCCAGTTCCTGTCTGAAGTCCGTCAGCATACCTGGTCTTCAGGGACAAACAGCGTAGTGGCCGCAACGTTCTCGCTACGCCTGAAAGGTAAGCCGACGAAAATTGATAACGCGCTGCGCCTTACCACCGATCTGCCTGACACCAAATCCGTTACCTCTGGTGCGGCTTTGTCACTGACGGTCGTAGCTGCCGGGGGAACTGCACCTTATTCCTATGTCTGGAAGAAAGGCGGTAGCGCGGTTAGTGGACAGACGACAGCAACGTTTAACAAGGCAAACGCTGCTGCAGGTGATGCCGGTGATTATGTTTGTGAAGTTACCGACGCCTCCACACCTGCCGGAAAAGTTACCTCAGCAACCTGCGTCGTAACGGTAGCGTAAATCATCTTCTTTAATCAGGGATAAAAAATGGCTAAGAGTCTTAAAGAACTGGCGCTGGCTAAAATGTCAGGCTTTCGTCATAAAATCATTACGGTCCCTGAATGGGGCGGTGTGAAGGTTGTTCTCCGGGAACCTTCTGGCGAAGGGTGGTTACGTTGGCAGGAAATTGCAAAATCTGGTGCTGATGAAGAAGGCGAGGTATCTGTATCAGAAAAAGCACACCGTAATCTTTGTGCTGACGTCGTGCTGTTCATTGATGTCCTTTGCGATACCAACAAGCAACCGGTATTCAGTGTCGATGAAGAAGAGCAGGTACGTGAAATTTACGGCCCCGTTCACTCACGTCTGCTAAAACAGGCGCTTGACCTTATCAACAGCGCGGATGAAGCGCGGGAAAAGTCGCAACCCCCGGCGTAAAGTTTCTGATGGCGCTTGCGCTCCGCATGGGGCGCACGCTCTCAGAACTTCGGCAGACCATGACAGCAAACGAGCTTCTGATGTGGATTGAGTTCGACAGGCAAAGCCCTATTGGCGATATTCGCGGTGATATTCAGGCTGCTCAGATCGTCTCGGCCGTCTACGGATCACAGGGGGCAAAAGTACCGCTGGACGATGCAATTCTACGCTGGGGGGTTGATGAGCAGGATGAAGGTAAAGACCCGTTTGCTAGCCTTGAGGCTGCTTTAGAGGCGGCGATGAAATAGTGTTTTCATTAAAAATTTCTGTTTGCTAATATTTAATAAATTTTAACAAAGGGAAATAGTAATGAAAAAAATAATTATCTTTATTGGTATATTCTGCTCAAGTGTTTTTTTTACATTAAACGCTAAAACAGTCAACTTATCATGTCCCGGCTTGGATAAAAGAGCACAAGATTTAGAGGTGGTTTTAGATATTGATAATGGAACAGCATCCCTTCAATCACCAAGCAGCGGTAGTGGATTAAATTTTACCGAAAAGGCTTCATTTGGTGCTGATTTGGTTACTTGGTCAAAGAAGAGTTCTTCTTTTAAACAGAGCTTTTCTGTAAATAGAGCAACACTTGAGCTTCAAAGAAAAACTTACAGTAACGCAACCGGTGAAACATATAACGAAAAAACAGAATGTACTATTATTAAGAAAAATAAAGCATCAAAGTTTTAGCTTCATAAAAACAACCCGCCCTATGGCGGGTTTTTTAATAGGTGATATATGGCGACTCTCCGCGAACTGATAATTAAAATCTCGGCTAACTCTCAGTCTTTCCAGACGGAGATCGCGCGTGCCTCACGCACCGGACAAGATTATTACCGAACCATGCAAAATGGCGGTCGTCAGGCAGCGGCGGCTTCAAGAGAAACACAACGTGCTCTGGCAGAAGTAACAAGCCAACTTAATTCTGCAAAAGCTTCTGCTATGGGACTGGCTGGTGCATTTGCTGGAGCATACGCCACAGGACACCTGATAACTTTAGCGGATGAATGGAGTTCGGTTAATGCAAGGTTAAAGCAGGCATCTAAGTCTACTGATGATTTTAAAGAATCACAGCGTGCGCTGATGGATATTAGCCAGAGAACTGGTACTGCATTTTCAGATAATGCCAGCCTTTTTGCTCGTTCTGCCGCTTCGATGCGTGAATATGGATACAGTTCAGAAGAGGTTTTGAAAGTAACCGAAGCTATTTCAACGGGTCTAAAGCTTTCAGGTGCAAATACGTCAGAGGCAAGCTCAGTAATCACCCAATTCAGCCAAGCACTAGCGCAAGGTGTGCTTCGTGGTGAAGAGTTTAACTCAGTCAACGAAAATGGCGATCGTGTAATCCGTGCGCTGGCATCGGGAATGGGGGTGGCCAGAAAAGACCTTAAAGCGATGGCCGATCAGGGGCAATTAACTTCTGACAAGGTTGTGCCGGCATTAATCAGCCAACTCGGATCGCTTCGGGAAGAATACAACGCAATGCCACAGACAGTGGCGGCAGCTACAACAAAAATTGAAAATGCTTTCATGGCGTGGGTGGGCGGGGCAAACGAAGCAACTGGAGCGACAAGTGCTTTAACGGGCGTTCTCAATACCATTTCCGATAATATTAATACTGTTGCTGCCGCTGCTGGAGCATTGGCGGCTATTGGTGGCGCAAGATTTCTCGGAGGTATGTTTGGTGATCTCAGTGGGCAAACAGCACAACTGATCGATGCACGTAAAAATGAGATAGCGCTCGCAGCCGCACGAGCCAGTTCAGCGACACAGTCACAGAGAAAAGCCGCAGCAGACGCAATTGCAGCAGAAAGGGCATATCAACTGTCTCAGATGGAACTTGAGCTTACCCGTAATACTAATGCAGAAGCGACGGCAACCCAGAACGTGATTGCCAAACGTCGCGCAATGATTACGGCTAATGCTGCACTGGTTCAGTCAAACCGTGCTGTTACTGCATCTCAGCAAGCTCTTAATTCTGCAACTTCTGTTATGGGGCTTGTCAAAAGTGGTGCAATAGGATTGCTTTCATTGGTTGGCGGTCTCCCTGGAATATTGATGCTTGGGGCTGGAGCCTGGTACACCATGTACCAAAATCAGGAACAGGCGCGACAGTCTGCCCGAGAATATGCAAACCAGATAGATGAAATCAAAGAGAAGACATCAAAAATGTCTCTCCCCGAACTCGACAGTAATCGTAGTCAGACAGTTGCTGCGTTGGAAGAACAGAAGCGACTGATAACGGAGCAAGAAAAAAGTGTAGACAGCCTGAATCGTCGGTTGAATGAACTTAATGAGACGAGAAACAATCCTGCCTTAAATCAGCAAAACGATCTGAATATTGTTAGGGCAATAGCGATAGTCACCGATCAGATCGCAGTCGAAGAAGAAAAACTCGCGCAGTTAAGAGAAAAATCTCGCTCAGTATCGCAATCGCTTGAAGATAACGAAAGACGGCGCAATGACCTCATTAAAGAGCGAGCCTGGCGTCAAAATGCTGAGTATCAGTCTCTGGTAAACATGAATGGGCAACATACTGAGTTCAATAGGTTGCTGGGGCTAGGTAATGATTTACTTCGAGCGCGACAGGGACTTGCTAACATCCCGCTCCGCATCACTCAGACCGAGCTGACCAGCAAACAGAGTGATGCGCTAGCAAAGAGTCGCCGTGAATTGGAGTTATCTAGGTTACAGGGAGAAGCTAAAGAACGGGTTCGGCTTGGATATACTGCTGACGATCTCGGGCTGACAAATGATCCTCAGTATCAAACTAGCAGACAAGAGCTGATAAACAATGGACTGGCGGAGTGGCGAAATAATCAGGCTAACAAGCCGAAAGCAAAAGGTGGAAAAACAGAAGCTGAAAAAACTGCGGATACTTATGACAAGCTGATTAAGCAACAGAAAGAGCAGATCGCTCTTGCTGGGCAGAATACCGAACTGGCAAAGCTTAAATATCAGGTAAGCCAGGGCGAGCTGGCTACGCTGACAGAAACGCAGAAGCAAATTTTGCTACAGAATGCTGCACTTATCGACCAGCAGAAAATCCGCGAACAATTAGCGGCGTATGAAGCTAACCTCGCTGACTCAAACGCCAGCGCGCGAGCATCTAACCAGGCAGAACTTACCGGGTATGGACAGGGAAGCCGAATGCGTGAACGTATGCAGGAAATGCTACGCATCCGGGAGGAATTTCAGCAGAAGAACGTTGATCTGCAGCGGCAGTACCAGTCAGGCGATATTTCTGAAGATCTATACCGTCAGGAACTGGCACTGAATAAACGTTATCTCGATGAACGGTTACGAGATCAGGAAGCTTACTACTCAGCTTCTGACGCTCAGCGTAGTGACTGGACAACGGGTATGCGTGAAGGTTTTGCAAACTGGGCTGACACTGCTTCTGATTATGCATCTCAGTCTGCTGACCTGGTGAATAACGCAATGTCCGGGCTGGTGGGTAACATATCTGATGCACTGGCCGGTAATAAGGTTGACTGGGAAGATTGGGCCAGTTCGGTGCTTCAGTCTATGCAGAAAATTATCCTCAATGCGATGCTGGTGGATTCTTTGCGCTCAGCCAGTAACAGCGGTTTTTTCAGTTCAATCGGCGGTATGTTTGGTGCGGGCGCTGGGGCTGCATCTGGTAGCACTCCTTCCGGCGCTTATAACTCTGCCGCTTCAGGCATAAAGCTAAATGCGAAAGGTGGCGCATATGCTTCTGAAAGTCTGAGCGCTTACAGCAACAGCATTGTTAGCACACCGACATATTTTGCTTTTGCAAAAGGCGCCGGGCTTATGGGGGAGGCGGGGCCGGAAGCCATTATGCCATTGACACGATCAGCTGATGGTTCGCTGGGTGTTCGCATGGTTGGTACTCAGGGGGCTACATCAGGCGGCGGTGATACGATTATTCATCAGCATTTCTCTATTTCCGGTAACGGAGACGCTGCACTGAAACAGGCTATGCAGGAAGCTGCACGACAGGGAGCTAATGATGGTGCGAAACAGGCGCGTCAGGATTTGCTTCAGGACTTCTCTAATAGAGGTCAGGCAAGGCGACTACTTGGCGTGTAATGCACTATTAATATTCATTAAGCCGAAAGGCGGGAGACAGTTATGACTTTAGAAGAACGAGTTGAAGTGCTGGAAAAGTCGCTTTTGCGTATGCGCCAGGCCAATAATGAGATTAACTGTGCGATTGATGAACTCAGTGCTTCTGTTCGACAGCAACTGAAAGTTAATGATAATGGACTTCAGGAGCGGGGCGACAAAGTTACATTAGCAGATGGCGGTATTACTGTTCATCTTAAAGGGGGAGGGGTTATTGTTATTAACTGTTTTAGTTCCCCTGTAAGCGAATCAGATAAATTACGCCAGGCAATGGAGAAAGCCGCTACTGCTGGTGCGGAGGCGGCTATGAAACAAATACATCAAGACTTTATTTCTCGTGGACCACTACGCCGATTACTTGACTGAGGCGGAATATAATCCATTGAGGTACTGATTAACTTCTTTTTCAAGATCCACGAGAGTGCGACTCTTCGCATCCTTAATGTATATATGATTGGTGATGCTTTCTCCGTGCTCACCATAAACGGTAAATCTGACATTTGGATCCCCGGCTTCTGGTTCGTAATCACCTGGCATTCCAATGTGTAGCAGTTGCACTTTAGACAGGTAAAACTTCATTTTATTTCCTTATCCAGAGGTAATCAGCTATCCCTCCTTAATCTGAGTGCGTCAATGTCCCACCACTGACGGGCTGAGTAACAACCATAACCAGGTATGTAAATCAGTAACATCCTGACAAATGATCAGTAGCGCCGCCGTGCGCAGAATAATGCAGGAGAATCTATGGCTGTACTCGAATGGCCGGAAGATGTCTGTCCCGCGTCGCTGACCTGGCGACCGGAGAGTAATACCAAAACTTTTCGTTCCCCCTTCAATGGCTCATCGCAGACAGCACGCTTTCCCGGTACCCGCTGGGTCTGTTCCCTGACCTTTAATAACCTGACAGATGAAAAATCCAGACGTATTGATGCTCTGGTGGCTTCACTCGATGGCGAGTATGGCAGGGTAAAAGTTCGTGACTGGGGGAGAAGTGGCAGAACACCTGCTGGAACGCCAGTTGTTGATGGCGCTAATCAGACCGGAACCCAGCTTCAGAGTAAGGGCTGGACACCAGGAACGGTGGTGCTCAGACAGGGCGATTATTTCACTGTTAACGACGAGCTGAAGATGGTCACAGCTGATGTGACGAGTGCAGCGAACGGTACCGCAATGATTGCATTTGCTCCGATGTTGCGTGGTTCGCCGCCTGCTAATGCGGCCATTGAGGTCGCGAAACCTTACGGAATTTTCAAACTGAAGGACAACCAGCAGGGTGCAGGTAACCGTGTGCCGGGTGTTTTTACCAGTTACACGCTGGAGCTTGAGGAGGCATTTTAATGCTGTATTCCCCCTTTTCGGATTCGATGGTGGACTGGTTATCCCGCGACAGGGTGACGGTCGCGATCGCCGCTAATATTCAGTTTGAATCCGGTACCGTCTATGTGCATTCCGGTACCGGGACACTGGTTCTCGGCGGCTATGTCTATTACGGCATGGGGCGCATGGGTTCTGTTGATGATGCCAGTGAAACCAGCACGACCAGCCCCACGCAGGTCAAAATGACCCTTTCAGGTCTGGATATGGCCCTCTTTGCCACCACGCTGAATGAGCGATGCGTGGGCAGAAATGCCGAAATTTATCTGGTGGCCATGGATGATAGCGGTGTTGTCCAGGTTGCCGATCTCCTGTTTAAAGGGCGGGTATCCAGTACGGGGGCGACTGCTGGCGGGACGAACGCCCTGCAGTACACCATCAGTAATATTTTTGAAGACTGGCAGCGTCCTTTCCCCGATCGTTATACCGATGAATCGCAGCAGGCTGCTTATCCCGGTGACCGCATATTCCGGTATGTGGCTCAGATGTCAGAACGTTCTATTTACTGGGGCAGTAAAAAAGATGCGCCAGGATTTACCTATAAGTGAGGAAGCATGAAGCATCCGGACTGGCATAACAGATTAATCACTGTAATAAGGGCCGCTGAAAAGCGGCCTTTTTTATGGGGCAGTCATGACTGCTGCCTGTTCGCGGCGGACTGCGCTCAGGCCATGTGCGGCGAGGATTTTGCGGCAGGCTGGCGCGGAACCTACGACAGCGAGCATGGAGCTAAAAAGGCGATATTGCGCGGTGGCGGTTCGCTTGAAAAGGTGCTGGCCCGTTATCTCGATGAGGTGCCAGTGAAGCTGGCGCAGCGAGGGGATATTGCCGTGGTTGAAAATGCCGATGCGCGATGTGCCGGGGTGGTGTATTCCGGTGTTGTGTGGGTGCCCGGCGAAAATGGTCTTGTCAGTCTGCGGGTTAAACCGCTGAGTGTCTGGAGGGTGCGTTAATGCCTGCTGCTGTTCCTATTGTTGCCACCATTGCTGCAGGTGTGGCGGCGGCAAATGAAATGTATGCCATCGCGATGGTTATTACCGTTGCCGCACAGATTGCCACTCAGGCGCTGACCAAGACCCCGTCGCTGAATTCCTACCGTGATACGTCAGAACGCAAACAGGTTCTGCGCGCTGCGGCCAGTGCCAAAACCGTTGTTTACGGTCGCTCAACGTCGGCGGGCACTCTGTTCTTTTCCGAAGAGCAGGCTGGCGAACAGGATGATGGCGAAATGCTGCATCTGGGCATTGCCCTGGCGGGGCATCCGTTATCCTGTGTACAGACTGTCTGGCTGGGTGATGAGCCGATCAGTAGCTATCCTGAGCATGCCTTTTTCGAGCTGCACACCAATCGCCAGACGGCGGACCCCTACATGCTGGAAAACTGCCCGTCATGGAAAGAAGACATGATCGGGAAAGGGATCACCTGGCTGCGTGTATCCCTGAAATTCAATGCTGAAAAATTCCCGGCAGGCATCCCTAACATCAAGGTCGAAAAGCAGGGTCGGGCTATTTACGACCCGCGTACCGGACTGACGGGTTACAGCAATAATGCGGCGCTGGTTATCCTGGACTATTACCGCAATTACCTGAAAGTACCCGACACCGATATTCTCTGGGACCAGTTTCAGGAAGCGGCGAACATCTGTGATGAGGATGTGATTACTGGCGGTAATACCGTTGAGAAGCGTTACACGATTAACGGTGAGTTCGATCTCAGTGAAAACAAGGTCAGTATTCTGGAGGGAATGCTGGCGGCATGTGCCGGGGATGTAACATATACCGCGGGTAAACATGGCCTTCTGGTTGGGGCATACTACGGCCCCGCGACAGAGGTGATCACTGAGAGCCAGCTGGCCGGTGATATCGAAATCATGCCAGAAGTCTCTCAGGCGGAACGTGTTAACACTATCAAGGGGACATTTGTCGATCCGCAGCAGGGCTATACCGAAGCGGATTTCCCTTCTGTGTCTGTCAGTGAATGGGTGACGGAAGATGGCGTGGAAATATCGCAGGATATGAAGCTGCGATTTGTGACCTCTGAATTTCAGGCCCAGCGTCTGGCTGACGTGAAGTTAAAGCGCACCCGCATCGCCAGAACCATGAACGTTACGTTAAACCTGAGCGGGTACCGTTACCGCCCGGGAATGTATGTGAAGGTGAATTTCCCGTCTATCGGTATCGTGAATGTTGAGATGCGGGTAACTGACTGGAAGTTCGGCGTTCAGAATGGCGTGCAACTGACTCTGAAGCAGGAAACGGCAGATGTCTGGGGGGATGCCATAGGTAAACCGATCGAGCGACCGCCGTTCACTCAGTTGCCATCCGGTGGGGTGGCGCAGCCGCAGAATCTGAAATACACCGTGGAGGAAATTGGACAGGTTGTACAGGGCATTCTGTCATGGCAGAACATCGGGCAGGTGGTCTACAACAAGGTGGTCATTCGCCGCAATGGTCAGATGGTTATGTCCGTCCAGGTTCCGGGGACGTTCACGCGTCTTACCGGGTTACCGAAAAATACTTACACAGCCCACGTTATTGCCGTAAACCAGATGGGGGCAGAATCGCCAGAAGGATATCTGGAATTCAGCATTGAAGCCCCGCCAGCACCTTCCCATGTTGATATTGAGCAGGGATTCTTTGCCGTCACGCTGATCCCGCGTCTGGCGGCGATCACTAATGTTTCCACACAGTTCGATTTCTGGACGTCAGGCGAAACGAAACTGCCAAATACCTCAACAGCCACGGTGGAAGGGAGTGCCAGCTGCGAAGGCATGGGAACCACATGGACAAGCAATCAGCTACAGGTTGGACATACCTATTACTGGTACATCAGAACGGTTAACGCCTTTGGTGCATCCGGTTTTATCGAAGTGCCGGCGCTGTGCTCTATGGATACGGGCGGGCTGATTGACATCATAGATGATCAGATTCAGAACTCTGACGCGTTCCAGAATATTAAGGCCGGGGTTGATACTAACCTGGAAGGTATTATGGAAAATGCGCTGGCGAATCATGGAACGGTCCAGCGTCAGTTTGAACAGTACGGTGAAGTTAAAGCTGAAATTATGACGGTCAGGACAACAGTGGCAAATCTGGATGGTGCATTTGCTGAACTGGCTGATTATGTACAGGCGCAAATTGGTCCTGATGGACAGTTAATGGCTGCTGTAAACCAGAAGATGACAGCTGAAGTAAAAAGTGACGGAACAGCCAAAGCCTCTTACACCCTGAATATGGGTATTGTCAGGAACGGTGTGAAATATAATACCGGTTTCGGCATGTCCATTGAGCCGGACGGCAGCGGGTATAAATCCACAGTTGTATTTGCCGCCGATCAGTTCGGTATCTATTCCGGTAATAACCCCGGTAACTGGGAGGCTGCATTCTTTGTCTATAACGGTCAGGTATTTATTCGTAGTGCATTGATTCAGGAAGCATCCATAGATTTCGGAAAAATAACTGATTCTCTTCAGTCGTCAAATTTTATTTCCGGTGGTGGCGGGCGCGGCTGGAATTTACCTAAAACGGGGAATGCTGAATTTCATGGAAAGCTTTATGCCGACAGCGGGGAGTTCGCATTTAACGGATTAAATAATGTTGTGAGGATAGATGGAAACGGGTTGACGGTTAATTTGCCTGGTGGAGGAAAAGTTGTTGTCGGGAGGTGGACATAATGCCGGAGGGGATTCTGATTGACTACAATGACGGGCGCCCAGCCATGGCAATAACTGCTGGGCTTCGCGCTCCGTCTTTATGCGGTGAGTTAAGCATTAATAACCTGGTTCCTTCCGCAGCCCGCATAATTAACTTTGATATCAAGAGCACGCCGGGTTCACAGGTAATATTCATACCAAAAAGCGTGATTGATTATAACGATGTCACGTTCGTGCCACAGTTTTATTATGTTACTGAGTTCGGACTAAATAATCAGAACTCAGCATATATAAAATATGGAACCATCAATGGGACCAGCGGCAACCGGCTTACCAGCTTCTCAGGAACTGTTATGGAGATTATGCCAGCCAGTGCGGGTAGTGTGGGTATCCTCGTTGAAAACTCCACCGACTTCACGGCAATACCTGACAACGCAAGACTGATGACGGCGCAATATGTCGGGCGTGTAACTGTTGATGGCTATTTGCCACTTCCCGTCCAGGGGATACCTTTCGGGCGATGGGATAATGCCGGGGTATCAGTGGCATTCGACGGGTCAGGGCTGGTTTGCCGTAATATTCAGTATGATGGCAGGGATGATTTGGAGGGGAAGGTCGATATTGATCTTGTTATTTTTAATAACACGCCACCAGTAGCGGGGCATGGAATAACGATGACCAATAGTGCAGGGCAGGTAACGTTTTCCACTCAAAAACGTCCTTTTGTTTACCGTAACAGTATTTACCTGTCGCAGGATTTTAAGGATATAGGACAAGGTTTTTTCCCCATAATACGAAGCGGCATGGGAAGCCGTTTTATCGGAGGATATAACAATGTCAGGTACAACGGAATTGTAATGTCAGGGGGGCGCGTCAGAAGCGAACGTAATGCCGTGTTCGGAAATTACGCATCCACTGCGGGTAACTTCTCTTTCTACAGAGATGTGACCACGCCACTTCCCGTTATCCCAAATATGTATTGAGGAAAAATCTATGTCCGCAGGAACACTCACCCTGACGAATAACTCTGCTGCTGTTTCCGGCAGCGGAACAGCATTTACTACAGAACTGGCGGGCGGTGATTTCGCTGTCGTTACAGTGGGCGGTATTCCTTACACCCTCCAGGTTAAGACCGTCAACAGCAATACATCATTGACACTGGTGAGCAATTTCACCGGACCAACGCAGTCAGGTGCAGCCTGGTCTGCCGTCCCGCGTGTAGCACTGAATATGGTTACCTCCGCGCTGGTGACTCAGAGTGCGGAAGCACTGCGTGGACTGAATTATGACAAACAGAATTGGCAGCAGGTATTCAGCGGTGCCGGAACCATTACCGTAAGGCTGCCAGACGGCACTACCTTCACCGGCCCGTCATGGAAATACTTGGCCGATAATATGGCCACAAAAATAAATGGGGCTGTTCCTTTAGATCAGGGTGGGCTCGGATCAACGACCCCAGAAGGGGGGAGAAAAACTCTAGGCCTCGGAAGTGCTGCCACGGCCAATGCAACTATAGATAAATTAATGCCTGGCGTTAACTCAGAGAATCTTTTTAACGCAAAATCTATAGGGATGACAGTAGCGCGTCATATAGATAATTTCTCTGATACAACCTTAATTGGTTTTGGCCGCTACACTGGCAGTACAATAAATAAACCGCAGGGGCAGGGTGTAGGCTTGCAATTGCAGTTTGACACCACCCCATCGACTACGTGGTTTGTATGGACAACTGATGGCCGGGCATTTATTCAGACGGCACATGCACAGAACGGGACCTACAATTGGCATGAAGTTTACACGACGGCAAATACGACGAAATCCAGTGACGGTACTTTGAAGTCCGCCTCTCCGGTCGCCCGTATTGTCAAATCGCAGGAAGAAAACCAGCGTATGGATGTGGATAAAAATGGCTTTGCATGGTGTGGATGCGGCACAGCAAACGAAGAAGCTGAAGGTATCAGTATTTCACGTCAGGAAACCGGAGTGTATGTGCTTACCGGTTCGTCTGGCCTGGCATCACAAGGCTGGCAGTTGATTCCACCAATGGACCCAGGAGGTATGGGTGAACTTGGCATTGTCGAAGGAGAAGAGACGGAAAGCGGCGAAATCACGATCCGCCTGTTCAGGCGTAAATACATGATGATTGATGACGGCGAAATTATAAAAGTCAAAGGCGAGCCGATCGACGTCCCGGTCTGCAGTTGGATCGATGTTCGTATGGATATGCCAGAAGACAGCGCCTGGAACCGGAAGCAGGCAGAAGCAAACAATGGCTCCGATATACCGGATGGGGCCGGGATCTGAAAGTTGACGCAACCACGCCGTATGCAAGAGCATGGCAGCGACCGACTGGCGAACGTTCGATAGTGCGAGTATTGAATGATTGCCAGTCACGGCGGATTGTACTTAAGCAATATGATGGCTCAAGACGTTTAATCTGAAACCAGCCACATATCAGCCTCTTCAAACATTTCCTGAACAGTACGGCTTATCTGTTCTTTCTCATGCTTGCTGGCGTCAGTGTTGATTGCCGGCAGTGTCATCATCGGTTTAACCCGAACATCAGCATCGGGGAAAATCTGGTGCACCCGCTTCGTCAGTTCGGCCAGAATGATTTCTCTGGCCCCTTCGAGTCCTTCAACATTACGCTTGTCATAAACCAGTTCTACGAACATACGTGCTCCACTGTTTACTGTTTGGATATACAGTATTTTTGCTTTGGCGGTTTTGTCTGTCAAGGCATGAACCACTTGTTTTTAAATTTTGGGGAACATACTGCTGGTGTGTTTGTTATCGATTTGCCCTGCAGGGCTGATGGGGGCTGGCGTTGACTAAAATTATGTGTGGGGCATGGATGGGGCAAAAGTGGTCTGTGAAGTTCGTTAAAGTTCGTTAATCAAGCTTTATCTCGATCTCGCTCATCCCTTGTTTCATGCGCTCCTGGACGATCTTTATCGATATTAAAAATTATGAGTTCATATTATGAAAATGTAGCAAAAAGGGTGTTTGTGCCTGAAAAGATGAACATTCTGCGTAGCGCGATTTACGCAACAGGAATAGACTGAAGCCGAGACTCTATTAAAGATGCTAAAGGTTTTTTTATGACACAACAGCCACAAGCCAAATACCGTCACGACTATCGTGCGCCGGATTACCAGATTACTGATATTGACTTGACCTTTGACCTGGATGCTGAAAAAACCGTGGTCACCGCAGTGAGCCAGGCTGTCCGTCATGGCGCGTCCGATGTGCCCCTGCGCCTGAATGGCGAAGATCTGACCCTGGTGTCGATCCACGTGAACGACGAGCCGTGGACAGAATATAAAGAAGAAGAGGGCGCTCTGGTCATTAGTCAGTTGCCGGAACGTTTTACGCTGCGTATCGTGAATGAAATTAGCCCAGCGGCCAATACCGCGCTGGAAGGGCTGTACAAGTCTGGCGAAGCGCTGTGCACCCAGTGTGAAGCGGAAGGGTTCCGCCATATTACCTGGTATCTGGATAGGCCTGATGTCCTGGCGCGTTTTACCACCAAAATTATCGCCGATAAAACCCAATATCCGTTCCTGCTCTCTAACGGCAACCGTGTGGCGCAGGGCGAACTGGAAAATGGTCGTCACTGGGTACAGTGGCAAGATCCGTTCCCGAAACCGTGCTATCTGTTTGCGTTGGTAGCCGGTGATTTCGACGTTCTGCGCGATACCTTTACCACCCGTTCCGGGCGTGAAGTGGCGCTGGAACTGTACGTCGATCGCGGCAACCTTGACCGCGCACCGTGGGCGATGACCTCGCTGAAAAACTCCATGAAATGGGATGAAGAGCGCTTTGGCCTCGAGTATGACCTCGACATCTATATGATTGTCGCTGTAGATTTCTTCAACATGGGCGCGATGGAGAATAAAGGTCTGAACATCTTTAACTCCAAATATGTGCTGGCACGTACCGATACCGCCACCGACAAAGACTACCTCGATATTGAGCGCGTTATCGGTCATGAGTATTTTCACAACTGGACCGGCAACCGTGTGACCTGCCGTGACTGGTTCCAGTTGAGCCTGAAAGAAGGCTTAACCGTGTTCCGCGATCAAGAGTTCAGTTCCGATCTCGGCTCACGCGCGGTAAACCGCATCAGCAATGTGCGCACCATGCGTGGTCTGCAGTTTGCTGAAGATGCCAGCCCGATGGCGCATCCTATCCGTCCGGATATGGTCATTGAAATGAACAACTTCTATACCCTGACCGTGTACGAAAAGGGCGCTGAAGTCATTCGTATGATCCACACCCTGCTCGGTGAGGCTAACTTCCAGAAAGGGATGCAACTGTACTTTGAGCGTCATGACGGAAGTGCTGCAACTTGTGATGATTTCGTGCAGGCGATGGAAGATGCTTCTAACGTTGATCTCTCCCATTTCCGCCGCTGGTACAGTCAGTCCGGTACGCCGATTCTGACCGTGCGTGATGACTACAATCCGTCAACTGAGCAGTACACGCTGACGATCAGCCAGCGCACGCCGGCCACGCCGGATCAGGCCGAAAAACAGCCTCTGCATATTCCTTTCGCCCTCGAGTTGTATGACAACGAAGGGAAAGTGATCCCGCTACAAAAAGGCGGGCACCCGGTGAATTCTGTACTCAACGTCACCCAGGCAGAGCAGACGTTTGTCTTTGATAACGTCTACTTCCAGCCGGTTCCGGCGCTGCTGTGCGAATTCTCCGCGCCGGTAAAACTGGAATACAAATGGAGCGATCAGCAGCTGACCTTCCTGATGCGTCATGCGCGTAACGATTTCTCTCGTTGGGACGCGGCGCAAAGCCTGCTGGCGACCTATATTAAGCTTAACGTTGCCCGTCATCAGCAGGGACAACCGTTGTCGCTGCCGGTACACGTGGCTGATGCATTCCGCGCAATTTTACTGGATGAGAAAATCGATCCGGCGCTGGCGGCAGAGATCCTGACGCTGCCTTCAGTAAATGAAATAGCCGAACTGTTCGACATCATCGATCCGGTGGCGATAACCGAAGTACGCGAAGCGTTAACCCGCACGCTGGCGGCCGAGCTGGCAGATGAATTCCTCGCCATCTATAACGCTAATCATCTTGATGAGTACCGCGTTGAGCATGCCGATATTGGCAAGCGTACGCTGCGTAACGCCTGCCTGCGTTTCCTGGCCTTTGGCGAAACCCATCTGGCTGACACGCTGGTAAGCAAGCAGTATCGTGAAGCGAACAATATGACCGATGCGCTGGCGGCGCTATCCGCGGCAGTGGCTGCGCAGCTGCCTTGTCGCGACGCGCTAATGCAGGAGTATGACGATAAGTGGCACCATGACGGTCTGGTGATGGACAAATGGTTTATCCTGCAATCCACCAGCCCGGCGAAAAACGTGCTGGAAACGGTACGCGGCCTGCTGAAGCATCGCTCTTTCAGCATGAGTAACCCGAACCGAATCCGTTCGCTGATCGGTGCCTTTGCAGGTAGCAACCCGGCGGCATTCCATGCGGAAGATGGTAGTGGATATCAGTTCCTGGTCGACATGTTGACTGAGCTTAATAGCCGTAACCCGCAGGTGGCGTCACGTCTGATTGAGCCGCTGATTCGCTTAAAACGTTATGATGCAAAACGTCAGGCGAAAATGCGTGCGGCGCTGGAACAGCTGAAAGTTCTGGAGAATCTCTCCGGCGATCTGTTCGAGAAGATTGACAAAGCGTTAGCCTGAAACGTTGACCTGTAGTTTAGTAGGCCGGATAAGGCGGTAACGCCGCCATCCGGCAAAAGGCCCGGTAAGCGCTACCGGGCCTGGTTTTCTGAGCGGTTATCCATGTCGAAGGATCGGTTGTTCCGTCTCGCCGCGTTTCATAACCCGGTTCAACACTTCCGCTTCCAGATCGGATAACCGTACCGATCCCAAACGGCGGGGGCGCTGAATATCCACCGTCAGATCCAACCCGATTTTTCCGTCCTCAATCAGCAACACGCGATCGGCCATTGCCACCGCTTCACTGACGTCATGAGTGACCAGCAGTACGGTAAAGCCGTGCTCTTGCCATAAAGAGACGATCAGATCCTGCATTTCAAGGCGGGTTAGGGCATCCAGAGCGCCGAGGGGTTCATCCAGCAGCAGCAAACCGGGGCGATGAATTAATGCCCGTGCCAGGGCTACACGCTGTTTTTGTCCACCGGACAGCGCAGCCGGCCATTCGTGAGCACGACTCTCCAGCCCAACGGCGGCCAGCGCATCTCGGGCCGCATCGCGCCACTGACCTTTCAGACCCAGGCCCACATTATCGATAACCGTCTTCCATGGCAGCAGACGCGCATCCTGGAACATCATACGCGTATCATCCTGAATTTCCGCCAGTGGGGTGGTTCCGGCAAGTAATGCGCCTGAGGTCGGCGATTCCAGCCCTGCCAGCAGACGCAGCAACGTACTTTTACCACCGCCGCTGCGGCCAACCACGGCAACAAACTGTCCGGCCGGAATATGCAAATCTAATTGATTGAGCACTGTATTGGCGGCGTATTGTTTTGTCACGGCGCTCAGCAACAGCGGTGTACCCTGGTTCAGGCGAGCGGTATTCATACGGTAGCCTCCTTTACATGGTAAGCCGGATGCCAGCGTAGCCAGACTCGCTCCAGCAATTGGGCGCTGACGTCGGCAAGTTTGCCGAGCAGGGCGTAGAGAATAATGGCCACCACGACCACATCGGTTTGCAGAAATTCGCGGGCGTTCATCGCCAGGTAACCAATACCTGCATTGGCAGAAATAGTTTCCGCCACAATCAGCGTCAGCCACATCAGCCCGAGAGCAAAACGCACGCCGACCATAATCGAGGGCAGGGCGCCAGGGAGGATCACATGAACAAACAGTGAAAAGCCGGATAATCCATAGCTGCGCGCCATTTCTACCAGCCCACGATCGATACTACGGATCCCATGCCAGGTGTTGATGTAAATTGGGAACAGCGTGCCCAACGCCACGAGAAAGATCTTGGCGGATTCATCAATGCCGAACCACAAAATCACCAGGGGGATCAGCGCCAGATGCGGTACGTTACGCAGCATCTGCACCGAGGTATCCAGCAGGCGTTCTCCCCAACGCGAAAGACCGCTGATAAGTCCCAGTGTCAGGCCAATCGATCCACCGATGGAGAATCCGATCAGCGCGCGCCAGGAACTGATGGCCAGATGCTGCCAAAGCTCGCCGCTGGCGGAAAGCGTCCAGAAAGCTTCGATAACACCTTCCGGAGAGGGCAGAATGCGAGTGGACAGCCAGCCCATTGAAGATGCGAGCTGCCAGAGCGCCACCAAACCTACCGGTAAAAACCAGGGCGCGAGGCGTAATAACCACCTGTTTTTCGGCGTTGCCATTAGCCGCTCCTTAGCTTTGCGCGACTTTGCGCGGGATAAATTCGTTTGCCACCGCTTCACCTTGTTGTTGCAGGTATTGCGGCTGCGGAATTTCCGGTATAGCAACATCCAGATGCGGGAACAGCAGCTCGCCAACCTTGTATGCCTCTTCCAGATGTGGGTATCCGGACAACACAAAGCTGTCGATTCCCAGCGCGGCATACTCGTTGATACGCGCCGCGACAGTCGGACCATCTCCGACCAGCGCGGTACCCGCACCACCGCGTACCAGTCCAACGCCTGCCCACAGGTTCGGACTAATTTCCAGTTTGTCGCGTTTACCATTGTGCAGTGCAGCCATTCGCTGCTGACCAACCGAATCCGTTCTTGAGAAGGCGGCCTGGGCTTTGGCAATGGTGTCGTCATCAAGGTGGGCTATCAGACGATCCGCTGCCTGCCACGCCTCGTGGGTTGTCTCCCGTACGATCACATGCAGACGAATACCAAAGCGGACCTTGCGCCCGAGCGCCGCTGCTTTGGCCCGCACCTGTTCAATCTTCGCTTTCACCTGTTCCGGCGGCTCGCCCCAGGTCAGATAAAGATCAACCTGCTCGGCAGCAAGGTCTTGTGCGACATCAGACGAGCCGCCGAAATAAAGCGGTGGCCGGGGTTGTTGTACGGGAGGGAAAAGCAGCTTCGCGCCGCGGACATGAATATGTTTGCCGTTGAAATCCACCGTTTCACCTTGCAGCAAGCGCCGCCAGACCTGAGTAAATTCAGCAGAGGCTTCATATCGTTCTGTGTGATCGAGGAACACGCCGTCACCTGCCAGCTCCAGTGGATCGCTGCCGGTCACCAGGTTAAATAACGCCCGGCCATTTGAGAGTCTGTCGAGCGTCGCAGCCTGACGTGCGGCAACCGTTGGCGAGGTGACACTTGGGCGCAGCGCGACCAGAAACTTTAATCTCTGGGTGACCGGGATCATCGAAGCGGCGACCAGCCAGGCATCTTCGCAAGAGCGACCGGTTGGGATCAGGACGCCGGTAAATCCAAGACGATCGGCCGTTTGCGCGATTTGTTGCAGATAACTGTGATCAACCGGGCGCGAACCTTCTTCCGTTCCAAGATAATGACCGTCACCGTGGGTGGGTAAAAACCAGAACATATTCAGACTCATAATTTTTCTCCTGCCTGCTGAGTGGGTTGCCAGATACGCTGGCGAATATCGATTTTTTTCGGCACCAAACGGTTGTCATAAAACAGATCGGCGGTTTGTTGTTGTAGGGCAGCAACAGAGGCGTTGACTGGCACAATGGTGGTTGGCGGACGATGATCCAGATAAGACGCAATCACCGGTTCGGGTAGCCCCATGGTTTTGGCCAGCAGGGTAATGCTTTGCTGGCGCTGACTGAGCGTTAACGCATCGGCCTGGCTAAAGGTATCCAGTACGCCAAGTACAAAAGCGCCATTTTTCTCGGCATAAGGACGGGCGGCGAGATAAAACGAACCGGTTTGCTTGAGGTCTGAGCCGTCTTTCAGTACGCGTACATCACCTTGCAGTAACGCGGCGGAATAATAGGGATCCCAGATAGCCCACGCATCCACGTTTCCTTGCTGAAAGGCCGCTCGCGCATCGGCGGGAGTCAGATACGTCGGTTGAATATCGGTAAATTTCAGTCCGGCCTGTTGCAGCGCCCGGAGCAGTAAATTGTGGGCGCTGGAGCCTTTCTGGAAGGCGACTTTATGTCCTTTAAGCTGCGCGACGCTCTGGATCGGGCTATTTTTTGGCACCAGAATCACTTCGGCTTTCGGTTTGGGCGGCTCGACGCCCACGTAAACCAGATCGGCCCCGGCTGCCTGGGCGAAAATCGGCGGAATGTCACCGGTACTGCCGAGATCGATACTGCCGATATTGAGTGCTTCCAGCATTTGTGGTCCAGCCGGGAATTCGACCCACGAGATTTTAGTCTGCGGATAGCGTTTCTCGAGTAGCTGATGGCTTTTGGCCAGCACCATACTGACGCTTCCTTTCTGGTAACCAATACGCAGGGCATCGGGGGCCGATTCTGCGGCATGCCCCAGCGTTGACAGCGACAACAACCCGGTCAGTGCCAGCCATGACGTGTGACGCCTGAGAAAATCAAGCATGAGCGGCACCTCGCAGGGTGTTCAGTTGAGGAAGTTGGACATCGCGACGATGCAACGCCTGCCAGAAGGTATCGAGCGCACTGTCCAGACGCTGCTGAAGGTTGGGCGTAAACTGAGGTTTATGCTGATAATCAATCACCTGTGAATCATCAGCAAACACACCGTGCAGGATCTCTTGGGCCTTTAATGCGCTCAGTACCGGTTTCAGCGCGTAATCGACGGCAAGTAAATGCGCCACGCTGCCGCCGGTCGCCAACGGCAAAACCACTTTCCCTTCCAGCGCCCGCTCGGGGAGTAGGTCGAGCAGGGTTTTCAGGGCGCCAGAGTAAGCGGCTTTATAGACTGGTGTTGCGACAATCAGCCCGTCTGCATCCTGCAATTGTTCGATAAATGTGTTCAGCGCCGGACTGTCGAAACGAGCATAGATCAGGTCTTCCGGGGCAAAATTGTGCAGGTTCCAGTGAAAGATTTCGACATCCTGACCGTGAAGTTTTTCTCGGGCATATTCCAGTAACGCACTGGATCGAGAGGGAAAGCGAGGGCTCCCCGCCAGAGTGATGACGCGCATAATTTCATTCTCCCCTTATAACTAATTGTTTGCTTTTGGTTAACATTGATAACAATTTGAGCAGTCTGGCAGAGAGATTTTGTTTATCGAAATGATTTATACGGGATAGAAAAGTTGGAAATTGAATAAAAAGGCAGAGGCGAGGAAAACGATTGCTATTTATTGCCGCAGGTCAATTCCCTTTTTGCTCGCGATCGCACATAATACGCCCCCGGTTTGCACACCGGGAATCCAGGAGAGTTCATGTACTACCCCTTCGTTCGTAAAGCCCTTTTTCAGCTCGATCCAGAGCGCGCTCATGAATTGACATTCCAGCAATTACGTCGCATTACCGGCACACCGCTTGAAGCGCTTGTGCGCCAGAAAGTACCGGCAAAACCGGTTACCTGTATGGGGTTGACGTTTAAAAATCCGCTCGGGCTTGCTGCCGGACTGGATAAAGACGGGGAGTGCATTGATGCGCTCGGCGCGATGGGATTTGGTTCCATTGAGATTGGTACCGTGACGCCACGCCCTCAGCCGGGTAACGATAAACCGCGTCTGTTCCGTCTGGTCGATGCAGAAGGTTTGATCAACCGCATGGGGTTTAATAACCACGGGGTTGATAACCTGGTTGAGAACGTTAAAAAATCACATTTCGACGGTATTCTGGGTATTAATATTGGTAAGAACAAAGATACCCCAGTAGAGAACGGCAAAGATGACTATCTGATTTGTATGGAAAAAGTCTATGCTTATGCTGGCTATATCGCGATTAATATCTCTTCGCCGAATACGCCGGGATTACGTACGCTACAATACGGCGAGGCGCTGGACGATCTCCTGACGGCAATTAAAAATAAGCAAAACGATCTGCAAGCGATCCACCATAAATATGTTCCGGTGGCGGTAAAGATCGCGCCGGATCTTTCTGTGGAAGAACTGATCCAGGTCGCCGATAGTTTAGTTCGTCATAATATTGATGGCGTAATTGCGACTAACACCACCCTCGATCGTTCTCTTGTTCAGGGAATGAAAAATTGCGATCAAATGGGTGGTCTGAGCGGTCGACCGTTGCAATTAAAAAGTACAGAAATTATTCGCCAGTTGTCTCAGGAATTAAAAGGTCAGCTGCCGATTATTGGTGTTGGTGGTATCGACTCGGTGATTGCTGCACGTGAGAAAATAGCTGCTGGTGCAACCCTCGTACAGATTTATTCGGGCTTTATTTTTAAAGGTCCGCCGTTGATAAAAGAAATCGTCAGCAATATCTGAATGCTACCTTAATCACAAACCAGGGCTTTATTTCTAGCCCTGGTTGTTTTATATTCCTTTACTGTTGCTTATTTAAACATTCTGAGCTTTTATTATTAGGGCAATAAACGAAGCGGCAAAAGGATACTGTCGTAACGGTGATGATTAAGGAAAGGAGAGAAACTGATGCGAATTAAACCCGACGATAACTGGCGCTGGTATTATGATGAAGAGCACGATCGTATGATGCTCGATTTAGCCAATGGCATGTTATTCCGTTCGCGTTTTGCTCGTAAAATGCTCACTCCTGATGCATTTTCTCCGTCAGGTTTTTGTGTTGATGACGCCGCGCTTTATTTTTCCTTTGAAGAAAAATGTCGCTACCTGGATTTAGCCAAAGAACAAAAAGCGGAACTGGTGCTTAATGCGCTGGTGGCGATTCGTTATCTCAAACCGCAAATGCCAAAAAGCTGGCACTTTGTCGCACACGGTATTAACTGGTCGCCGGTCGTGGGTGACGCAGCCTGTGTTGATTTAAGCGATACCGATGAACAGGTAAACCTGTTAGTGGTTGAGCCGGGTGAAAACGCCGCGCTTTGCCTGCTTGCGCAACCTGGCGTGGTTATCGCCGGGCGTACGATGCAGCTTGGCGATGCGATTAAAATAATGAATGACAGACTGAAACCGCAGGCCGTTGTTGACAGTTTCAGCCTTGAGCAGGCGGTTTAGCTCTCCAGCCTGATTGCCGTTTTGGGAACACAGCTACAGCACAGAATCGTTCCGTCGTCCCCCATCGCTGATTTCTTCAACGGGCTAACTTCGCCTTCTACCAGTCGAATTCGACAGCATCCGCAAATGCCTGCCCGGCATGAATAGGGAACCCGGATACCCTGGTTTTCCAACTGCTCAAGCAATACCTGTTGATTATTTCCGCGAAAGGTCTGTCCCTGCCAGTCAATAAGCACCGTGGCATCAGGTTGTTGTTCGGGTGTAGTTTCGTCTGATTCAGCCGCGCCGTACGCTCTGGCGGGGCCGGTTGCCAAAATTTCTACCTCATCGCCGACGCGAACAACGCCACTGTTACGCGCGATAAGATTCTGACCGAAATCGACATCGCCGTTATCTACCGCAGTACGGAAGGTTTGCAATGTGGCAAGCGGTTCACCGGATGGATGTTTCTGGCCTTTTTCCGGGCTAACTGTCGTGAAAATACAGCGGCTACAGGGTTTTGCTACATCAAAAATGACGTCACCAATACGAACCACTTTCCAGGTATCTTCTTCCCAGGCACCAGCTCCCGAAACCACTATATTGGGGCGAAACTGTTCCATTTTGACGCTTGCCGGACAGCGCTGTTGCACATCGCGCAGGGATGCTTCGTTGGCCAGCAGATAGGGATAACCATCAGCGAAGGATAAAGGAACATCAACATGGCGTTTTACACGGCGCGTCAGCTGCGGGCCGACCCAGCGTAACTGCACGTCACGGGAGAAAAAGCCGCTAAGCCACTGGTTGATAGCCGCTGGCGCAATACGCGCGGTAAAATGGTTTCCCCATACTTCTGTTGGTGCATCCTGGGGAGCGAAGTCGGCAAATCGCACGAGCGCGCTGCTGCCATCTGGAGCTGTAAGATGCAGTCCATCGTGGAATGGGGAAGGCGTAAAACGGACCATTTGTGGGAACTGGCGGGCGGTTATGAACGTTCCGTCAGGTTCAGTGATCATAAATATGCGATCAAAGGCGAGACCGCTAATATCTGCCAGGGCATGCGTAAGCCCAATGCCTCGCATTGATTTAACCGGATGAATAAAAAGTCGGGTTAACGTGACCACTGTACAGCCCCTCGAATGAAAATAAGCCTTCAACTTTATGACATACAGCCCATATTAGCTATAATGCGCAGCAATTTTCTCGGAGTAAAAGTGACATTATGAATTCTCTGTTTGCCAGTACGGCCCGCGGGCTGGAAGAGCTGTTAAAAACTGAACTGGAAAACCTCGGCGCGCTGGAGTGTCAGGTCGTTCAGGGTGGGGTCCATTTTAAGGGCGACACGCGGCTTGTTTACCAGAGCCTGATGTGGAGCCGCCTGGCCTCGCGCATTATCCTGCCGATGGGAGAGTGCAAGGTCTACAGCGATCTTGATCTGTACCTCGGCGTTCAGGCAATCGACTGGACAGAGATATTTAACCCTGGTGCTACGTTTGCCGTCCATTTTAGCGGACTGAACGAGACCATTCGTAACAGCCAGTACGGCGCGCTGAAGGTCAAGGATGCAATTGTCGATGCCTTTACCCGCAAAAATATGCCGCGTCCGAATGTGGATCGTGAATCCCCGGATCTGCGCATCAACGTCTGGTTGAACAAAGATACTGCCAGCATTGCGCTCGATCTGAGCGGTGACGGTTTGCATCAGCGTGGCTATCGCGATCGCGCGGGTCAGGCACCGATTAAAGAGACGCTGGCTGCCGCTATTGTTATGCGTTCTGGCTGGCAGCCAGGAACCCCGTTACTCGATCCGATGTGTGGTTCCGGCACGCTGCTGATTGAAGCGGCAATGTGGGCGACCGATCGCGCGCCGGGTCTGCTCCGTGGATACTGGGGCTTCAGCGGTTGGGCGCAACACGACGAAGCTGTCTGGCAAGAAGTTAAAGCCGAAGCGCAGGTGCGTGCGCGTAAGGGACTGGCTGACTATACCTCGCATTTTTATGGATCCGATAGCGATGCGCGCGTGATTGAAAAAGCGCGTAGTAATGCTCGCCGCGCCGGTATCGCCGATCTGATGACGTTTGACGTGAAAGATGTCGCCAAACTGAGCAATCCGCTGCCGAAAGGACCGTATGGGACAGTTATCAGTAACCCGCCTTACGGCGAACGTCTGGATAGCGAACCGGCGCTGATTGCCCTGCACAGCCTGCTGGGCCGTACGATGAAAAACCAGTTTGGCGGCTGGAATTTGTCGCTGTTCAGCGCCTCGCCGGATCTGCTCAGCAGCCTGCAATTACGTGCCGACAAGCAGTTCAAAGCGAAAAACGGCCCGCTGGATTGTGTGCAGAAGAATTATCACGTTGCAGAGACCACTGCGGACAGCAAGCCGGCTACGGTAGCGGAAGATTATGCCAACCGCCTGCGCAAGAATATTAAGAAGCTGGAAAAATGGGCGCGTCAGGAAGGCATTGAATGCTATCGCCTGTATGACGCTGACCTGCCGGAATACAACGTTGCAGTAGATCGTTACGGTGATTGGGTCGTGGTTCAGGAATACGCACCGCCGAAGACGGTCGATGCGCAAAAAGCACGTCAACGCTTGTTCGACATCATTGCCGCCACGCTGTCAGTACTGGAAATCGCGCCAAACAAACTGGTGCTGAAAACCCGTGAGCGTCAGAAAGGCAAGAATCAGTATCAGAAGATGAATGAGAAGGGTGAATTCATTGAGGTAAGCGAGTACAACGCGCGCCTGTGGGTGAACCTGACTGACTACCTTGATACGGGTTTATTCCTCGATCACCGTATTGCGCGCCGCATGTTGGGGCAGATGAGTAAAGGTAAGGACTTCCTCAACCTGTTTTCCTACACCGGTAGCGCCAGCGTACATGCAGGATTGGGCGGCGCGCGTAGCACCACGACGGTCGATATGTCGCGTACCTATCTGGAATGGGCGGAACGTAACCTGCGCCTGAATGGATTGAGCGGTCGCGCTCACCGTTTAATTCAGGCCGATTGCCTGGGCTGGCTGCGTGATGCGAATGAACAGTTTGATCTGATTTTCATCGATCCGCCGACGTTCTCTAACTCAAAACGTATGGAAGATTCGTTTGATGTGCAGCGCGATCATCTGGCGCTGATGAAAGATCTGAAACGTCTGCTGCGTAAAGACGGCACGATCATGTTCTCCAACAACAAACGTGGGTTCCGTATGGATCTCGACGGTTTGGCTGAACTGGGATTGAAAGCACAAGAAATTACCCAAAAAACGCTTTCCCAGGATTTTGCCCGTAACCGTCAGATCCACAATTGCTGGCTGATTACCGCAGCCTGAAAGGATAAATAAATGTCATTGATCAGTATGCATGGTGCATGGCTGTCGTTCAGCGATGCGCCACTTCTTGATAATGCAGAACTGCATATCGAAGATAACGAACGCGTCTGTTTGGTTGGCCGTAACGGCGCAGGTAAATCGACGCTGATGAAGATCCTGAACCGTGAGCAGGGGCTTGACGACGGGCGTATCATTTATGAGCAGGATCTGGTTGTGGCGCGTCTGCAACAGGATCCGCCGCGTAATGTTGAGGGCAGCGTGTATGATTTCGTTGCCGAGGGTATCGAAGAGCAGGCCGAGTATCTCAAACGTTATCACGATATTTCGCGTCTGGTGATGACTGATCCAAGCGACAGAAATCTGAATGAGATGGCGCGGGTTCAGGAAATGCTCGATCATCACAATCTGTGGCAGCTCGAAAGCCGTATTAATGAAGTGCTGGAGCAGTTGGGGCTGGATCCAAACGCCGCACTTTCTTCGCTTTCAGGCGGTTGGCTGCGTAAAGCGGCGCTGGGCCGCGCGTTAGTGAGCAATCCGCGTGTACTGCTGCTGGATGAACCAACGAACCACCTCGATATTGAAACTATCGACTGGCTGGAAGGGTTCCTGAAATCCTTCAATGGGACAATCATCTTCATTTCCCACGACCGTTCATTTATACGCAATATGGCGACGCGTATCGTCGACCTCGATCGTGGCAAGCTGGTGACTTATCCGGGGAATTACGATCAGTATCTGCTGGAGAAAGAAGAAGCGCTGCGCGTAGAAGAGTTACAAAATGCAGAGTTTGACCGCAAGCTGGCGCAGGAAGAGGTCTGGATCCGTCAGGGGATCAAAGCGCGCCGTACCCGTAATGAAGGCCGCGTGCGCGCACTGAAAGCCATGCGTCGCGAGCGTGGCGAACGTCGCGAAGTGATGGGCACGGCGAAGATGCAGGTCGAAGAGGCGAGCCGTTCAGGCAAGATTGTTTTCGAAATGGAGAACGTGGATTACCAGGTTGATGGAAAGCAGCTGGTAAAAGATTTCTCAGCACAGGTACAGCGCAGCGACAAAATTGCGCTAATCGGACCGAACGGCTGCGGCAAAACAACGCTGCTGAAGCTGATGTTAGGCCAGCTTCAGGCTGACAGTGGACGCATTCACGTCGGCACCAAGCTGGAAGTGGCCTATTTCGATCAGCACCGCGCCGAACTGGATCCCGATAAAACCGTGATGGACAACCTGGCTGAAGGTAAGCAAGAGGTGATGGTTAACGGTAAACCTCGCCATGTGCTGGGTTATCTGCAGGACTTCCTGTTCCATCCGAAACGCGCGATGACGCCAGTGCGAGCGCTCTCTGGTGGGGAACGAAATCGCCTGCTGTTGGCGCGTCTTTTTCTGAAACCCAGCAATCTTTTGATTCTCGATGAACCAACGAACGATCTTGACGTCGAAACGCTGGAACTGCTTGAAGAACTAATTGATAGCTATCAGGGGACTGTACTGCTGGTAAGCCACGACCGTCAGTTTGTGGATAATACTGTAACTGAATGCTGGATCTTCGAGGGCGGTGGTAAAATTGGTCGTTATGTCGGCGGTTATCATGACGCGCGCAGCCAGCAATCTCAGTATGTGGCGTTTAAACAACCGGTCGCGAAAAAAACAGAGGAAGCTGTTGCTCCTAAAGCAGAAATTGTCAAACGTGGCACGAGCAAACTAAGCTATAAACTGCAGCGCGAACTCGAGCAACTCCCCGCGCAGCTTGAAGAACTGGAAGCTAAACTGGAAAGGCTACAAGCGCAGGTTGCTGACGCCGCTTTTTTCAGTCAGCCACATGAGCAAACACAGCAGGTATTAGCTAATCTGAACGAAGCGGAACAAGAACTTGAGCAAGCCTTTGAGCGCTGGGAGTATCTTGAGTCTTTGAAGAACGGCGCATAATTTAAAGGAGCACATATGTGCGAACATCACCATGCCGCGAAGCATATTTTGTGCTCGCAGTGTGACATGCTGGTGGCGTTACCTCGCCTTGAGCATGGTCAAAAAGCGGCATGTCCACGATGTGGCACTACGTTAACGGTTGAGTGGGACGCGCCGCGGCAGCGTCCTACCGCCTATGTTTTAGCAGCATTGTTCATGCTGCTTCTGTCAAATCTCTTCCCCTTTGTGAATATGAACGTTGCAGGGGTGAGCAGCGAAGTGACGTTGCTGGAGATCCCCAGCGTTCTCTTTTCTGAAGACTACGCCAGTCTCGGCACCTTCTTTTTATTATTCGTGCAGTTGGTCCCCGCGTTTTGCCTGCTGACTATCCTGCTGCTGGTGAATCGGGTGCAGATGCCCGCCAGACTTAAGGCGGGTCTTGCACGCGTCCTGTTCCAGTTAAAAAGCTGGGGGATGGCGGAAATCTTCCTTGCCGGCGTGCTGGTCAGCTTCGTTAAGCTTATGGCTTACGGCGATATCGGCGTGGGCAGCAGCTTTATTCCGTGGTGCTTCTTTTGCGTTTTGCAACTGCGCGCATTCCAGTGCGTTGACCGTCGCTGGCTGTGGGATGATATTGCGCCAATGCCAGTGATTAAGCAGGAGTTAAAACCTGGCGTGCCCGGCATTCGACAGGGACTGCGTTCCTGCTCTTGCTGCACCGCGATTCTTCCCGCTGATGAGCGGGTGTGTCCGCGCTGCCAGACGAAAGGCTATGTGCGGCGTAAAAACAGTCTGCAATGGACGTTGGCATTACTGTTTACGTCAATCATGCTTTATCTTCCTGCCAATATTTTGCCGATTATGATTACCGATCTGCTCGGGTCAAAGCTGCCATCAACGATACTTGAGGGGGTGGTTTTAATCTGGAGCGAAGGCTCGTATCCGGTGGCTGCGGTTATTTTTATCGCCAGTATTATGGTGCCGACGTTGAAAATGATCGCCATTGCCTGGTTATGTTGGGATGCCAAAGGCCACGGCAAACGTGACAGCGAACGTATGCACCTGATTTATGAAGTTGTGGAATTTGTCGGTCGCTGGTCAATGATCGACGTCTTTGTGATTGCGGTACTCTCTGCGCTGGTGCGCATGGGAGGGTTAATGAACATTTATCCTGCAATGGGTGCTTTGATGTTTGCTTTAGTCGTCATTATGACAATGTTTTCTGCGATGACATTTGATCCGCGTCTGTCGTGGGACCGTGAACCAGAACCAGGCCATGAGGAGTCCTGACAGCATGGAATCTAAAAGTGGGGAAGCCAAAGTGCAAAAGGTAAAAAACTGGTCGCCCGTGTGGATATTCCCTATCGTCACTGCACTCATTGGCGCGTGGGTTCTGTTTTATCACTACAGTCATCAGGGGCCGGAAGTCACGCTGATTACCACCAATGCCGAAGGTATTGAAGGGGGCAAAACGACGATTAAGAGCCGCAGTGTGGATGTCGGTATCGTCGAGAGCGCAACCCTGACTGATGATTTGACCCATGTGGAGATTAAAGCGCGTCTTAACTCCGGAATGGAAAAGCTGCTGCATAAAGATTCTGTCTTTTGGGTGGTGAAGCCGCAGGTTGGACGTGAAGGTATCAGTGGGCTCGGCACGCTATTGTCCGGGGCTTATATTGAACTGCAGCCCGGCAATAAAGGCAGTAAGCTGGAAAATTACCAACTGCTGGATTCACCGCCCCTGGCCCCGCCAGATGCAAAAGGGATCCGTGTGATTCTGGACAGCAAAAAAGCCGGTCAGTTGAGCCCAGGCGATCCGGTGCTTTTCCGCGGCTATCGTGTGGGCTCGGTTGAAACCAGCACGTTTGATGCGCAAAAGCGTACGATCAGCTATCAGCTTTTCATCAATGCGCCTAACGATCGTCTGGTGACCAGCAATGTACGTTTCTGGAAAGACAGCGGGATCGCCGTAGATCTTACCTCAGCAGGTATGCGCGTAGAAATGGGATCGCTCTCCACGCTGTTTGGCGGTGGTGTAAGTTTTGATGTGCCCGAAGGACTGGAACAAGGTCAACCGGTTGAGCAGCAGGCCTCATTTAACCTCTATGACGATCAAAAAAGTATTCAGGATTCCCTGTATACCGATCATATTGATTACCTGATGTTCTTTAAAGATTCGATTCGTGGCCTACAGCCTGGTGCACCGCTGGAATTCCGTGGCATCCGCTTGGGTACGGTGAGTAAAGTACCTTTCTTCTCACCGAATATGCGTCAGGTATTTAACAATGATTACCGCATTCCGGTGCTGGTGCGTATTGAACCAGAACGTCTGAAGGCACAGCTGGGAGAAGATACCGATGTTGGCGCTCATTTGGAGCAACTGCTTAAACGCGGATTACGAGGATCGCTCAAAACCGGGAACCTGGTGACCGGCGCGCTGTATGTCGATCTCGACTTCTACCCGAAAGAGCCGCCGATTACCGGTGTACGCGAATTCAATGGTTATCAAATTATTCCGACCGTGAGCGGTGGTCTGGCGCAGATCCAACAGCGTCTGATGGAAGCGTTGGATAAGATTAACAATCTGCCGCTGAACCCGATGATTGAGCAGGCAACCAATACGCTGTCGGAAAGCCAGCGCACAATGAAACATCTGCAAACCACGCTGGATAACATGAACAAGATCACGTCCAGCCAGTCGATGCAGGATCTGCCGGCGGATATGCAAAACACGCTACGTGAACTGAATCGTAGTATGCAGGGCTTCCAGCCTGGTTCCGCGGCCTACAACAAGATGGTGGCGGATATGCAGCGTCTTGATCAGGTACTGCGTGAACTGCAACCGGTACTGAAAACGTTGAACGATAAGAGTAATGCGCTGGTATTTGAAGCGAAGGACAAAAAAGATCCAGAGCCGAAGAGGGCGAAACAATGAAAAAGTGGCTAGTGGTGATGATGGCGGTCTGGCTGACGTCATGCAGCTCCAGCGGAGAAAATAAAAGCTATTACCAGCTCCCTATCGCACAAGGCGGTGTGCAGAGCTCTGCCAATCAGGGAAACCGTCTGCTGTGGGTTGAACAGATTGCGGTACCTGATTATCTGGCCGGTAATGGGGTGGTTTACCAGACCAGCGATGTGCAATATGTGATAGCCAATAATAATCTCTGGGCCAGCCCATTAGATCAGCAATTGCGCAATACACTGGTTGCGAACCTCAGTATGCAGTTGCCTGGCTGGGTTGTCGCTTCACAACCGCTGGGAAGCACTCAGGATACGCTGAACGTGACCGTAACCGGCTTCCACGGTCGGTACGATGGTAAGGTTATTGTGAGCGGTGAATGGTTGCTGAATCATCAGGGACAACTGATCAAACGCCCGTTCCACATCGAAGTTGTGCAGACGAAAGACGGCTACGATGAGATGGTGAAGGTTCTAGCCAATGCCTGGAGTCAGGAAGCGACGGCCATTGCTCAAGAGCTGAAACGCATCCCTTAAGCTTAAATAATTGTAAATTATGCCGCCCCTGGTTCATTGCCCGGGGCGGTTTTTTTTATTTTTTTAGCCGTGAAGATAGCTGTTCTGACTGACTATTTTTGTACAAATGATTTAGAGGCTAGCTCACAAATATGACACTGGCGTGAATTTTGCGCATTGACGAGCCTGATGTTTAGGGGTATTCGTTTAGTGTGATTGCACACTTAGTAATCACTGTTTTCTTTTCCACCAGACCCAAAAATGAGGGAAACGAGGCATGAAGAGACAAAAACGAGATCGCCTGGAACGGGCACATCAACGTGGATATCAGGCCGGCATTGCCGGACGCTCAAAAGAAATGTGTCCCTATCAGACGCTGAATCAGAGGTCATACTGGCTGGGAGGCTGGCGAGAAGCCATGGGGGATAGGGTTTTAATGGCCTGATTCTGTCTCTTTAGATAAAAGAAACCTCCGCAGAGCGGAGGTTTCGCCTTTTTGCACACCAGATAAAACGGGGAAACGTTAATGTCTGGCTGCTTCGCAGTTCTGGATTAGAACGCGGAAGTGTCCTGGAACAGACCCACTTTCAGATCGTTTGCGGTGTAGATCAGACGACCATCAACCAGCACTTCACCATCTGCCAGGCCCATGATCAGGCGACGGTTAACGATGCGTTTGAAGTGAATGCGGTAAGTGACTTTCTTCGCGGTCGGCAGAACCTGGCCGGTGAATTTAACTTCGCCTACGCCCAGCGCACGGCCTTTACCTTCGCCGCCCAGCCAGCCGAGATAGAATCCAACCAGTTGCCACATGGCGTCGAGACCCAGGCAGCCCGGCATCACCGGATCGCCGATAAAGTGACAACCGAAGAACCACAGGTCCGGGTTGATATCCAGTTCAGCTTCAACATAACCTTTGTCAAAGTTGCCACCGGTTTCGGTCATCTTGATGACACGGTCCATCATCAGCATGCTTGGTGCTGGCAGTTGTGGCCCTTTAGCGCCAAACAGCTCACCGCGACCAGAGGCAAGAAGGTCTTCTTTCGTATAGGATTCGCGTTTATCTACCATGTTCTCTGTAAGCCTTATTTTATTGAAGCACGCAGGATAGCTAACACGTGTACGCTGAACAAGTCCGATCAGTTCGGAATAATCCAGTTCAGCCAACGTAGCGGCCATGGAAAACGGTGACGACCTTCCTGTTGCGTTGCCGTGGCAATACGCTCCTGAATGGTTTGCATCAGCGTTGTCTGGCCTTCGCCATCCCACACCAGATTTAACAACAGTGGCAGCGCATCGGTCACGTCGTCCACCGCCCAGATAGTGAATTTTTCTTCTTCTATGGCCTGTAGCAGCGCAGGCTGCAGGCTGAGGTGTCTGACGTTAGCCGAAGGAATGATAACGCCCTGCGTGCCCGTCAGCTCACGCTGCTGGCAGATGGCGAAGAAACCTTCAATTTTCTCATTCAGACCACCGACAGGTTGCGCCCGACCAAACTGATCGACAGAACCGGTAATAGCGATACTTTGATTAACAGGTACGTCGGCGAGGGCGCTTATCAATGCGCACAGTTCTGCCATGGACGCGCTGTCACCGTCCACCTCACTGTAAGATTGCTCAAAGGTCAGCGAGGCAGAGAAGGGGATCTGTTGCTCCAGCTGGAGTTCCGACATCAGGAACGCCTGCATAATCATCATACCCTTGGCATGAATATTTCCGCCAAGCTCGGCTTTGCGCTCAATATCCGTAAACTCGCCGTCGCCAATATGCACGACGCAACTGATACGAGAAGGCTCGCCAAATGCGCGTGGGTGGCCCGGAAACTCAATCACCGACAAGGCGTTGATCTGGCCAATACGCTCGCCTTCCGTCTCGATAAGGATCTGCTCTTGCAGAATTTCATCCTGCATGCGTTCAGCCAGGAATCCCTCACGCCATTCGCGCTGAGCCAGCATCAGGCTGAACTGTTCAGCGTTGCAGGTTTCGCCCTCGCATAACGGAGCCACCTCTTTGAACTGTCGGGTGATCCACAGCGGGTTAAGCGGCAATGTATCCTGTTCACCGGTATAGCGAACGGCTTCACGGATCAGAACCTGCCAGGCATCAGGAGCGGGGTAAGGCAAATTATTGCGCATAGCAGTATGCGTGACCCATTGACACCACTGCGTCATGGTTTCGGCATCCACTACCTGCAGATTATCTTCAAACTCGCTGTAAATGGCCTGCTCAGCCAGCTCTGGTTCCATGTCCTGGAAATCCGCCAGCGATTCACGCTCACCTACTAAAATCACTTTCAGTTTAAGCGGCATAGGCGGAACGGAGACAGGCAGCGGGCGAGACTCATCAAAAGCCACCCAATCAAAACGCTCGTGGCTGACAATGGCTTTCAGGCGCATCCATAACAGCGGTTGGGCCAACAGCGTGCGCAATGAGATAACCAGCACACCTCCATTGGCCTGATGTACCAGACCTGGCTGCAGCGTAATTTCGCCATTGAACTGACGCAGACAGCCAAACAGTTGTTCGGCTTCGGCCCAGTCAGCGCTGACCACCTGCGTCAACGTCGCAAAATTGTCTTCCGCTTTCTCAGCTGTACGATAACGAATAGTGTGACCGGAGATGTCGTAATGGCCGCCAGTCAGGCTTCCCGCATCCGTGTGCAAGGGACGTGCAGCCTTTGCAATAAGGTTGAGATACTCAAGCTCTTCCGGTGCTTTTACCAACATGAACGAGGATGTTGTCCAGTGCTGAAGAAGCTGCTCTAGCGCGAATTGTAAACGTGGCTGAGTATCACTAAGTAAGGTGTCGGTGTCGTCAGTGACGTGCGGCTGTGCAAATACTTCCTGATAACTGTCGGTATCAGGAACCAGATCACGCCATGCAAGTTTCGTAATGGTCAAAGTTGATGTTTTTTAGTCTGTTGTAAAAAACGAGATTATACCGTAACCCTCACCACTAAACACCTGGAAAGCACCGCGAAACGGTTGTGATGACGCGCGACAGTTCACAGGCTGGATATTCTTTTCTTCAGATGCCGAAAAAGCTGATATTCTGATAAGAGTTACACGGTAACATTGAGATCGCAATGAAATATCAACAACTTGAAAACCTTGAAAGCGGCTGGAAATGGAAGTATCTGGTGAAGAAGCATCGTGAGGGGGAATTAATCACCCGTTACGTCGAGGCCAGCGCTGCCAAAGAAGCCGTTGATTTATTGCTAACCCTCGAAAATGAACCGGTTCGGGTCAATAGCTGGATTGAAGAACACATGAATCCTGCGCTGCTTAATCGTATGAAACAAACCATACGTGCCAGGCGCAAGCGGCACTTTAATGCTGAGCATCAGCATACCCGGAAGAAATCCATCGATCTGGAATTTATGGTCTGGCAGCGTCTGGCTGGTCTTGCGCAGCGGCGCGGAAAAACGCTTTCTGAAACTATTGTGCAGCTAATTGAAGACGCAGAGCATAAAGAGAAGTACGCGAACAAAATGTCGACATTGAAACAGGATTTACAGGCGTTGCTGGGGAAAGAGTAGCGGTCGGCTGGTTTAATGCGTGGCTTACTTTGGATGAAAACAGATGAAAAAAAACCCCGCATAGCGGGGTTTTTTATAAGACGATAACTTAAGCCTGAGGCTGAGTTACAACGTCTTTGATGCCTTTAACTTCGATCTCAACACGACGATCCGGAGCCAGGCAGTCGATCAGTGCAGCGCGAGCTTTCACGTTGTCACAGGTGTTGCCAGTAACTGGGTTGGATTCACCCATGCCACGTGCAGAGATTTTGTCAGAAGGAATACCTTTAGAGATCAGGTAATCAACAACGGACTGAGCACGTTTCTCGGACAGAGCCTGGTTGTAAGCGTCAGAACCGATACGGTCAGTGAAGCCCAGAACTACTACGGAACCGTCTTTCGGATCCAGGTTGCTCAGCTGGCTGTACATCTGATCCAGAGCCTGCTGGCCTTCTGGTTTCAGAGTTGCTTTGTTGAAGTTGAACAGAACGTCAGACTTCAGAGTGAAGTGCTTGGTCTGTACTTCTGGAGCCGGAGCCGGAGCAACAACTACTGGAGCTGCTTCTTCCTGCTGACCGAAACGGTAAGAAACACCAACGCTCAACAGGCCGTTATCCGGACGACCACCAACGGTGTTCGCGTCACCGATGTTGTTGGTCCACTGGTATTCCAGACGGGTAGCGATTTCAGGAGTAATTGCATACTCTACGCCACCAGCGAATACTGGGGATACACCAGTGTCGTGGTCTTTGAAACCGTTGCTGCTTTTAGCGTCTGCACGCCAAACCATACCACCCAGACGGGTATAAACGTCCAGATCGTCAGTGATTGGGTAACCCAGTTTAGCGGTCAGCTGAACGCCCTGAGCTTTGAAAGCGCCATTTTGATTGGTAGCGTCAGCAGTGCCTTTGTACGGCATACGACCTAACCAGTCATAACCCATTTCGAAACCAACGTACGGGTTAACCTGATAACCACCGAACGCACCGGCACCCAGTTGGCTTTCGTGGGTCGGACCGGTGTTGTTGATCTGGTTGTTGCCAATATCATGGTACTGAGACCAGCCCATTTTAGCACCAGCGTACCAGGTGTTATCTTTCGGAGCGGCCTGCGCCACGGTAGCGAAACCAGCCAGTGCCACTGCAATTGCGATAGCTGTCTTTTTCATTTTTTGCGCCTCGTTATCATCCAAAATTCGCCATGAATATCTCCGAAGAGAGATAACACGGTTAAATCCTTCACCCGGGGACCAGTTCAATAGTTACTCTACCGATATCTGCGGCTTACGCCGAGCACCCCTGGCGATGTAAAGTCTACAACGTAGTTGAAAACTTACAAGTGTGAAGTCCGTCAGGCATATGAAAAAAAAAGGCTTGTATACACAATATTTAACATTTATGGCTGAATAAATGTACTGAGGATATCCTGAAAACCGCTTCAGACAAGCGTTCAGACGAAAAACACATTACAGCTCAAAGACAAATTGAAAGATGAAAAAAAATTCCAGGATAAATCCTAATTTTACTCAATGATACAAATTCGAGTGAATTTTTAGCCCGGAATGCTGTCTCCCCGCAAGTGTCTGGGCGCGAACCGGACGCATGATAAAACCCATCGCATTACCTTCATCAGCCGCTTTGACCAGTTCGGCATGTTCATCTTCCGTTAATTCTTCCGCCAGCCAGCCAATAACGACGCTGTAATTACCCGTGCGCAGCGCACGAATCATCGATTCCAGCGTATTGCAGGGGGAGAGCTGACTAATTTGCATGACTTTCGTCAATGGAAGTCCAGCTGACTGCACCCACTCCCGGCTTAATTTTTGCTGAGGCGTCAGCCACAGCTGCCAGCGTGATTGTTGCCCTAACTGTTGCAGCAGGGGAAGCAGCAGCAGTTGTGTCATCATGGGCTGGTCCTCGCGATAGACAACTTCACTGATAAGCCCAGCGGTTGCGTTCTCTGATGAAACGCGCGCAATGTTGCTTGATGTGGAAGAGAACGACGATGAACGATTTGCATAGCCTGAAGTGTACATAATCAATCCAGCCCTGTGAGTTACTGTATGGATATACAGTAACCCTGCCATCAACAAAGATCAACCTTATTTTCGGAAACAGGTTCGCATTTTTTAGTCGTCGTCACGGGAAAAATAAAATTCATCTTGCCCCATACGCATAAGTTGCCTATTTTCGTCATTAACGGATCCGCTACTGAAAATCATTTGCTTACGTTATGATTTAAAAAGGATTTTTATGAAAGAGCTTTCTTATGCAAGGATCTATAAATCGCAGGAATATCTGGCTTCTCTGGGGACAATTCACTATCGCTCACTGTTTGGTGGCTACAGTCTGACGGTTGGCGATACGGTCTTTGCCATGGTTGCTAATGGTGAGCTGTATCTTCGCGCCTGTGAGCAGAGCGCCCAGTATTGTGTACAAAATTCTCCTGTCTGGCTGACATTTATTAAGCGCGGACGTCCTCTTGTACTTAATTATTACCAGGTGAACGATGCCCTGTGGCAAAACCAGCAGCAGCTGGTGTCGCTATCGCGATATTCGTTGGATGCAGCGGTTAAGGAAAAACAGAGTCGCTTTGCCCAGCATCGTCTGCGGGAATTGCCGAATATGACGTTTCATCTGGAGACTCTGTTGAATGAAGTTGGAATTAAAGATGAGGGGACCATGCGATCGTTGGGAGCACAAATGTGCTGGCTGAAACTTCGGCAAAATAACCCGGCTCTGACGGTAAAAGTACTCTATGCCCTTGAAGGCGCGGTAGGGGGGATACATGAAGCCGCGCTCCCGGCGACGCGTCGCCAGGAGCTGGTTGAGTGGGTAAGTTCTCTTACGCCGGAGCCGGGGTATTAGACGGCAGCACGTCAATTTGCTGCTGTAATCGCCGGATCTCTGGGAGCAGGGCGATCAATAGCCCAACTTGCTGAACGACCAGCGGCTCTTTACTGTCCGGGCGGGGTTCCAGGTGCTGAATTCGCTGCTTCAGCCCTTCTAACGCCTGATATACACGCTGCTCGTCAGCGGGTTGATGGTGAAGGGCATCATCAACATAGCAAACAGCGTCATCCAGCAATGCCAAAACATCTGGATTGGTCAGCTGTTCGCGATGTGCGCCCAGCGCAGAAATATAGCTGGTAAACGTATGGTTGAGACACAGTAAACGGAACGCCGTTTCGCGGGTTTGGGCCGTGACATCCGGCTCGCTCGACATGTTTGATACCACGGAGGCGAGTTCAGCATCACGATTATGCGCATCACGGCGAGCGATACGGTAGGCCAGACGATTATCACGACCCTGATGATATTGTTCGAGAATTGCATCAAGGTAGCGGCAGTTAGCGTCAGTCGCCCGCTCAATTACCCGTGGTAGATTACGAAAACGCCAGTCTGGCCAGATGAAACTGACAGCCGCCCAGGCGATGGCACAGCCAATTAGCGTATCGATGACACGCGGCAGCGCAACCTCAAAGCCTTCGCCGAGCAGGTTAAAGCACAGTAACACCAGCAGCGTGATAAACATGGTGGCGTGAGCATACTGGACGTTGCGAAAGGCAAAAAACAGTACACCAGTGATCACCAGGAGTATCAGTTGCCCTTCGAGAGAGGGCACAAACCACAGGATCGGTAAACCAATGGCAATCCCAACCAACGTGCCGATAATCCTGAGCGCCAGGCGATGTCGGGTGGCGTTGTAGTTTGGCTGACAGACAAACAGGCTGGTCAGCAAGATCCAGTATCCGTGATTCATGCCGGTTATCTGGATAATGGCGTAACCAACACAGAGCACTAACGACATGCGAACGGCATGGCGAAACAGAGCAGACTCAGGGGTGAAATTACGGCTCAGACGTAACCAGATATCACTGAATCCATGGGGACTGTCATCGGCAAGCTGATTTTCAGACTCATTGCGCGAGAGTACCTGAGCCTGTTCAGACTCTATGGTAGCAAGCTGCGCGTCGATTGCCCGTAGGTTTGACAGTAAAAAACCCAGCGTATTGAGCAGGTCGGCAGGTTCACCACTGGCACGCATGCGCTCAAGTGCGGCATCTATATGGGTGAAGGCGCGCTCAAAGTGCGGATCGTGCTGGTAAGGTGTGCGCAATAAAATACAGCGAGATAATTGTGAACAGGCTTGCCCTTGCATCGACATCAACCGCTGGAAACGGAACATCACATCGCTGTGACGGAAATGATCGCGTAGCGTTTGATACTGAATATGTGAAGAGCTTGCGCGTTCATGAATATCCTGCGCCACAAAATAGTAATGTAGCGTGCGACGTGTTCCCCGTTGTCCACGGTCACCGCGCAGGCGGGTCAGCAGCGACACTTTAGTCTGATTCAGCGTTGCCATCAGTTGGCCATTCGCGAGAGCTAAATCATACAACGGTGCCTGGCTTTCATCTTCTATGTCGGGGTCAAAAAGACGCGATTTCAGTTCCAGGTAGTGCGCTAACTGTTCGTAGCTGCGTGCCAGATTGTCCTGTAAGGGGCGGATGGGGAACAGAAGATGTCCGGTGAGCGTCAGCAGGTTATACCAGATAGCGCCAGCGAGCAGCAGGATGGGTTGTTGATACCACTGATCGTAAAGCGAGGTGCCCAGCATCGTGTAAATGGCGATCAGCAATGCGCCAAAAGCAATAGTTGCATAGCGCTGGCCTAATCCCCCCAGCAGAATAAAGCCGCTGGTGGAAAGCGTTAACCCAATAGCAAACAGCCATGGCCATGGGAAGAGCAGTTCAACGGAGGCCGAGGCAATAAAAAAGCACACCAGTGTGATGATTAAATTGCGCAGTCGGCCTGCGAGACGATCGTCCAGATCGGTAAGTGCGGCAGCGACCATACCTAGCGTGAGTGGGATAGTCAGCTTGACGTCACCCAGCCACCAGGGTAGCGCCGTTGTGCCGCATAGCGCGATAAAAATCCGCACGTAGTACAGCCATGTGCTGTTCCAGGTATAGCGTTTGAGCAGAGGACTTAACATAAAGGCCATCGGTCCTGATTATTCAAAACGACGACGTGCATTGGCTTCACGCGCTGCACGGGCAACTTCTACTGAAACCACCCGGCGACCCACCGGCCAGAGCGCAATGGCAGCGATTTTAAAGTTCGCAATGCCAACCGGAATACCAATAATTGTTATGCACTGGGCAATACCAGAGATAATGTGCATCAGGCACAACCACCAGCCGAAGAAAATCAGCCAGAAAATATTGAGCACGGTGCCGCCGGTATTTAACAGGACGCTTTTACCGGCCGGATTCAGTTCATCGACATGAATCGCTTCGTTACCATAGGGAAACAGCGAAAGTCGGGTTATCTCCCAGCATGAACGGGTCAAGGGTAAAGTAAAAATAAGCACGACACTGACCAGCGTTGCCAGTAACCAGGCCAGGGTGGTGGCGAACCCCCCAAGCACAAAATTTAAAATATTCAGAACAGTACGCATAAACCCTCGGTTAACTCTGGTTTTCTGTGAATTCGGCAATTGTAACGTTTTTTTGGGCTGGAGCACGTTTTCTCTGGCGGTTACACTGATAAGCAAACCTCTTCGTGTGGATCCGCTTGAGTCTTATGGAACTGAAAGCAACTTCTCTTGGAAAACGTCTGGCACAACACCCTTACGATCGGGCCGTTATTCTCAATGCCGGGATTAAAGTTTCCGGCGATCGTCACGAGTATCTTATTCCCTTCAATCAGTTACTGGCTATTCATTGCAAACGCGGCCTGGTATGGGGCGAGCTGGAGTTTGTACTCCCGGATGAGAAGGTGGTTCGTCTTCACGGTACAGAGTGGGCGGAAACCCAGCGCTTCCATCATCATTTGAATGCGCTCTGGCAACAGTGGAGCCAGGAAATGAGTGACGTTGCTGCGGGGGTTTTACAGCAGCAGTTGGATGCGATAGCGGCGCGTACTAGTGAAAGTAAATGGCTGACGCGCGAACAAACGTCAGGGCTGCAGCAGCAGATTCGCCGTGCCTTTGCCGCGTTACCGCTCCCGGTTAATCGGCTGGAGGAATTTGAAAATTGCCGGGAGGCGTTACGTCAATGCCAGGCATGGTTGAAAGACATTGAAGCCTGTCGCTTACAGCACAATCAGGCGTACACCGATGCAATGCTGGAAGAGTATGCCGAGTTTTTCCAGCATATTGAATCTTCGCCGTTGAACCCTGCTCAGGCGCGCGCGGTGGTGAATGGTGAGCAATCATTGTTGGTACTTGCAGGTGCTGGAAGCGGTAAAACATCTGTGTTGGTTGCCCGGGCTGGTTGGTTGCTTGCACGAGGAGAAGCTGCACCAGAACAGATCCTGTTGCTGGCGTTTGGACGCAAAGCAGCCCAGGAGATGGATGACCGCATCCGTGAGCGTCTGCATACGGATGAGGTCACCGCACGGACGTTCCATTCACTCGCGTTGCACATTATTTCGCAAGGTAGCAAAAAAGTTCCAACGGTGAGCAAGCTTGAAAATGATGCTATCGCGCGCAACAAACTCTTTATAACAACCTGGCGTCAGCAGTGCAGTGAGAAAAAGGCTCAGGCTAAAGGTTGGCGACAATGGTTAGAAGAAGAAATGCAGTGGTCTGTACCCGAAGGTAACTTCTGGGATGACGAAAAATTACAGCGCCGTCTGGCTTCCCGGTTGGATCGCTGGGTTAGTTTGATGCGTATGCATGGCGGAGCACAGGCGGAGATGATTGCTAATGCTCCGGAGGAGATCCGTGATCTGTTCAGTAAACGCATAAAGCTAATGGCGCCGCTGCTCAAGGCCTGGAAGAGTGCCCTGAAGGATGAGAATGCCGTCGATTTCTCCGGGTTGATCCATCAGGCTATTGTCATTCTGGAGAAGGGGCGGTTTATCAGTCCGTGGAAACATATTCTGGTCGATGAATTTCAGGATATTTCCCCTCAGCGCGCCGCTCTGCTAGCCGCCTTGCGTAAGCAAAACTCGCAGACTACGCTGTTTGCCGTGGGAGATGACTGGCAGGCCATTTACCGGTTCAGCGGAGCACAGCTTTCTCTGACAACCGCATTCCAGCATAATTTTGGTGAGGGCGATAGCTGTAATCTGGATACGACTTACCGTTTTAATAGCCGTATCGGCGAAGTCGCAAACCAGTTTATCCAGCAAAACCCACACCAGCTCACAAAACCGCTGAACAGTCTGGCGACCGGTGATAAAAAAGCCGTCACTTTGCTCGACGAAAGCCAGTTAGATCTGTTGCTGGATAAGCTGTCGGGTTTTGTAAAAGCCGAAGAGAGAATTCTGGTGCTGGCGCGATACCATCATCTCAAACCTGCCAGCCTGGACAAAGCGGCCACCCGCTGGCCCAAGCTGCAGCTGGATTTTATGACTATTCATGCCAGCAAAGGGCAGCAGGCGGATTACGTCATTGTTATGGGGCTTCATGAAGGGAATGACGGTTTCCCGGCTCCGGCTCGCGAGTCGATTATGGAAGAGGCGTTACTCCCGGCTGTTGAAGATTTTCCTGATGCAGAAGAGAGACGGTTGCTGTATGTGGCGCTAACGCGTGCGCGGCATCGGGTATGGCTACTGTTTAGCAAAGACGCGCCATCATGCTTTGTTGATGAGCTTAAGCAATTAGACGTTCCGGTGACCCGGAAACCCTGAAAAGCAGGCGGCAATTACCGCCTGCTTAGCGTTTATTTGAGGCGTTCTGCCAGATAACGGGCGTAATCCGGGATCAAGATATCCGTTGCGTCGTTGAAGTTTGGCGACTGGATAATAAAATCAGCCGTTGACACGTTGGTGGCGACTGGAATGTTCCAGACCGTGGCCAGGCGTAGCAGGGCTTTGACATCAGGATCGTGGGGAACGGCGTTGAGCGGATCCCAGAAGAAAATCAGCACATCAATTTTCCCTTCTGAAATCAGCGCACCCACCTGCTGGTCACCCCCCATCGGGCCGCTCAGCATGGCGTTGACGTCCATTCCTGTCGCGCGTTGAATTAAGTTTCCTGTTGTTCCTGTAGCATACAGAACGTGTTTTTCCAGTAATGGCTGGTGGCGTTCAACCCAGCTCATCAACATCTTTTTGCAGTGATCGTGTGCGACCAACGCAATATGTTTCTGCGCTGGCAATGTGCGAGTCGTTAATTCCATAGTACAGCTCCCAAGTTAACCTTGTTACAGAGTACTGGAAGCACTTGACGCTGCAAGAGAAAGACAAAAAAAATGCGTATACGAACATAAATGTCACGATGGGGGTTGTTTCTCCGCCCATTGTAAGAAGTTACTTCGCGTTTGTGCGTCAGCCTGTTGAAACCAATATTTTAAGCGCTGCTCGGTTAGTGTTTGCGACTGAGGCGGCACGCGATCCAGTTCAGACACTCCGGAAAGCAGCGAACTGTCATCGGCCATCATCGTGGCAAATTGAGGTAAAGACGCATGCTTAGCCGCTTTGTTATAGCGCTCTGTTTCCATTTCATAATCTACGATTTTTGCGGTGGACGTGATTGACAGAATATCCAGCTTAACCGGTATAGGCATGGAGTCCCCATCCAGCAGTTCTACGCGCGGGGCATCATCAAAATGCGTTGCATCCCGCTCGTTGCTCAGACGTGGGAGGTGGAAATTAACCTGACTGACGAGTTGGGTATCAAAGCTGATGACCAACGGAGGCGAAATATACAGACGTTCTTCGTGGCTGGACAGGCGAATGGTTTTTTCTACGCGAAACACGAGCTGGTGCCGACCATTTTCCAGCTCAATACTGTCGGCACCACGCAGTAATGAGCTGGAGACTTTTTTTCCGTCCAGTACCAGAAGGTCAATATCATTAGACAGACGTAAAGAGGTAGCAAAAACGGTTACCGGCAAACATAGGGCAATCAAGGCTGTCACAATGCCGGCTTTCATAGGTTTCTCCTGTCCAGAAAATATCTCTATAAGATGTATCTAAATTTTTCGATAATCATGTTTACTAACATATAGACATATTTTTGAGTTTAGCTCTCATGCGCCAGTATGGGATGAATGGTTGCGGGGGCAGGTTTGTCGTACACTTTGCTAAACAGCCTGGAGGAAAACGATGAAAGAGACCGATATTGCTGGCATTTTGACAACGACCCATACGATTGCGCTGGTGGGGGCAAGCGATAAACCCGATCGTCCAAGCTATCGGGTGATGAAATATTTACTCGATCAGGGCTATCACGTTATTCCTGTTTCACCGAAGGTTGCCGGAAAAACGCTGCTGGGGCAGCAGGGCTATGCGACGCTGGCAGATGTACCAGAGAAAGTGGATATGGTAGATGTCTTCCGTAATTCTGAAGCGGCGTGGGGTGTTGCTCAGGAGGCAATTGCCATCGGAGCGAAGACGCTATGGATGCAGCTCGGCGTGATTAACGAGCAGGCAGCCGTGCTGGCTCGCGATGCAGGGATGATGGTGGTGATGGATCGCTGCCCGGCGATTGAGATCCCGCGGTTGGGACTGGCGAAGTAAGGCTGATCTGTAGCCGAACAAAACGCACAGGCCCGATTAGCGAATCGCCATCGGGCCTGTGTTAGCATCAATTGCGCAGGCGCGGGGCCTGAAGCTGTTTTCGAATTGTTCGCGCCAGTTCATCCATCGACGGTTGTTCCGGATGTTCTTCCTGTAGCTCACTACTCAGCTGTGCTTCGGCCAGATACGTATGCACTGGCAGACCATTATCGTCTTCCATCACCACGTGATACCAGGGAGCGGCGCGAAGTTCGTCGTTAACCGCCAACTCATCGGCTGACGGTTGATCAAGCGAATATTCCGGGTCGATATCCACGACCACTCCGAGGTAACCTAACAGGGAATGGCGGACCTGCTGGCCGATACCGAATTTGCTGGCAATCATAGTCACCTCCCGGGAAATAGATACCCTTTATGTAAGGGTAATATTCCACTTTTCAAGTTACATGATGCGACAGGCAAACCCTTTCAGATACAGCCCTTCCGGGTAGGTAGCGATCACCGGGTGATCGGCGGCCTGACGGAACTGCTCTATAAATTGTACATCACGACCAGCATCTATTGCGGCATCAGCGATGATTTTCTGAAATAAATCGGTGGTCATTAGCCCAGAGCAGGAGAAAGTCAGCAGCACACCGCCCGGATTGAGCAACTGAATAGCCAGCATATTGATGTCCTTATAGCCGCGGCAGGCACCCATCAACTGGCTTTTGTTTTCGACAAATTTCGGCGGATCCATCACGATGACGTCGAATTTCTCACCACGATCGCGATAAGCACGCAGAAGTTTGAACACATCATCACGCACGAACTCAGCTTTGCTCAGATCCAGCTTGTTCAGTTCCACGTTCTGGCGGGCAATATCGAGCGCTTCCTGAGAGGTGTCAACGCTGACGACCTGACGGCATCCGCCCATTAATGCTGAGACCGCAAAGCCGCCGGTATAAGAGAAACAGTTCAGTACACGCTGATTTTCCACATAACGACGCGTGGCCAGGCGACTGTCGCGTTGATCGAGGTAATAGCCGGTTTTGTGACCATGCTGAATATCAACCAGCAGCTTCATTCCGTGCTCTTCAATTGGCAGCAGGGCTGGCGGAAGCTCACCCGTTACTGGCCCTTGAGTCAGCTCCATACCTTCTTTTTTACGTACGGCCACATCGCTACGGTCATAAATGGCGCAGTCCGGGAAAACAATTTGCAGAGCGCTAATCAGCGCGGCGCGTTGGTATTCAGCCCCCGCACTGAGCAACTGCAACACCAGGAAGTTGCCGAAGCGGTCAATGGTGATGCCCGGCAGGCCATCGGATTCTCCGGCGATCAGACGGTAACTGTCCAGACCGTCTTTTTTCGCCAGCCAGTCACGCCATGTTTGCGCTTGTTGTAGACGACGGGTGAAGAAATCAATATCGATGGACTCAGACTTGTCGAATGTCCAGACGCGTGCACGGATCTGCGACGCGGGTGAGTACGCGCCGCGTGCTAACCATTTACCCTGATGGTCAACAATATCGATGGTTTCACCGAGGTTGGCTTTACCTTCCATACGTGCGACAGCACCGGAAAATACCCACGGATGGCGGCGCAGTAATGATTTTTCGCGCCCTTTGGCTAACACTAAACGTACACTCATAATTTACTATTCTGTCAATTCAAAGAAATGGGCGCCATTGTCCTGAGTTTTACGCATATTTGCAACGCGCGCTGTGATGATAAGGAGAACCGCAATGTCGAAAGTCTGCATAATCGCCTGGGTCTATGGCCGGGTTCAGGGGGTAGGATTTCGCTACACCACCCAGCATGAAGCACAACGGCTGGGGTTGACCGGCTACGCGAAGAATATGGATGACGGCAGCGTAGAGGTTGTCGCCTGTGGTGAAAGCGACCGGGTAGAACAACTGATGAAGTGGTTGAAAGCCGGGGGGCCGAGCAGCGCCAGGGTTGACCGGGTTCTTAGTGAACCACATCGTCCTGGCGACGAGCTAAAGGGATTTAGTATCCGCTATTAAATACATTTCACCGGTTTCGGCAGGCCGGCAATTTTAGTCGCCTGCTTGGCCGGACCTTTCGGGAACAGGCGGTAGAGATAACGGCTGTTGCCTTTCTCTTCGCCAAACTTGTTGGCCATTGCTTTTACCAGCATGCGGATAGCGGGGGAGGTATTAAACTCCAGATAAAACTCGCGGACAAAACGCACCACTTCCCAGTGTTCCGCGGAGAGCGTAATGCCTTCGTTTTCGGCGATTCTCTCCGCCAGCGCCTCGCTCCACAGCGTGGTATCTTTCAGATAGCCTTCGCTATCGGTACTGATTTCTTTACCTTCAAAGATCAACATAATTCGTCACTGCGTTAGTCAAACTGGCGGCAGTTTACCAAAAAAGAAAGCCCCGCATAAGCGGGGCTGGATAATGCGTGTGGACATCTTAATCGCGGCTGGCGAAGCCCAGAATACTCAGCAGGCTGACGAAGATGTTGTACAGCGAAACATACAGGCTAACGGTGGCACGAATATAGTTGGTTTCACCGCCGCGGATGATATTGCTGGTTTCAAACAGGATTGCGCCTGAAGAAATCAGAATGAACACCGCGCTGATTGCCAGATGTAATGCTGGCAGTTGCAGGAAGATATTGGCAACCATACCAATCAACACCACTACAACACCCGCCATCAGCATACCGCCGAGGAAGGACATATCTTTACGCGTGGTCAGCACATAGGCCGAGCAGCTGAAGAAGACCAGTGCCGTACCGCCCAGCGCCATGGCGATAACATCACCCATGCCTGCGGACAGGTATGTATTCAGCATCGGTCCCAAGATGTAGCCCAGGAAGCCAGTGAAGGCGAACGCTGACAAAATACCAACCGGTTTATCTGCCGTTTTATAGGTCAGGAACATCAGACCATACATACCCACCAGCGTCAGGATAAGTCCCGGAGAAGGTAACATCAGTACGGTACTGGCGGTCGCAGTGATCGCTGAAAACGCCAGCGTCAGGCTGAGCAGGAAATAGGTATTGCGCAGCACCTTATGCGTGCTGAGTAGCGATGTACGCTCGCGCGAAGAACTAATAATACGATCCATGAGTCACTCTCTTATGACAGATGTAATTAATGATGGAGGATAATGAAATCAAGGGGAATGACACAGCGGTTTTACCCATCTTTACGCATTTTAGCCCGCCAAACTTAAGCATATTATTTCAACAAAAGTTCCCGAATTAGATGTTAGCACTGTATGTGCAAAAATGTCAGATCGCTATCTACCAGGTAACTGAAAAATATTGCGTTATTCCTGAATCTCTCTGACAGTGACAGCGGTGTCTACATAAAACAGAGCAATAAGGTAAAGGGAATGATTCAACATAAATCGAAGATATTGACGTTTACGCTGTTGGCTGTCTGTTTGATGTCTATAAACGGCGCGGCGAGGGCGGCAAATGTTCCCGCAGGAACACTACTGGCAGAAAAACAGGAACTGGTCAGAAACAACGGCAGTGAGCCGGCATCTCTGGATCCGCATAAAGTTGAAAGCAACGTTGAGTTTAATTTAATCAGCGATATGTTCGACGGTCTGGTTGCTGTCAAGCAGGATGGGTCTATCGAACCCCGTCTAGCCTCGTCCTGGGAGAATAAAGGCAACACTGTCTGGACCTTCCATTTACGCCCGGGCATAACCTGGTCAGATGGATCTGCTATTACCGCACAGGATGTCGTCTGGAGCTGGCAGCGTCTGGTTTCGCCGCAAACGGCTTCACCTTATGCTTCGTATCTGGGCAACATGCACGTTGCGAACGCGGTTGATATTGCCCAAGGGAAAAAAGATCCCGCCACGCTGGGAGTCAAAGCCCGGGATGATACCACGCTGGAAATTACCCTGACGCAACCGACGGCGGCGTTTCTGGCGATGCTGGCGCATCCATCTCTGGTCCCGCTGGATAAAGTGTTGATAGGTCGTTTTGGCGATAAGTGGACCAGGCCAGAGCATTTTGTCAGCAGCGGGCCGTACAAATTATCGCAGTGGGTGGTTAATGAGCGCATCGTTGCCGAGCGTAACCCACATTATTGGGACGATCGGCATACGGTTATTAATAAAGTTACTTATTTGCCTATTAGCTCAGAGTCGGCTGACGTAAATCGCTATAAGGCCGGTGAAATCGACATTGTGTATAGCGTACCGGTTAACCAGTTCGCGCAACTGAAAAAAACAATGGGGGATGAACTGCATGTCTCGCCTCAGCTTTCAACGTATTACTATCAGTTCAATACAACCCGCGCGCCGTTTAATGATCCGCGCGTGCGCCGGGCGCTGAATATGGCGTTGGATAAAGACATCATTGCGCAAAAGGTGATGGGGCAGGGGCAGCGAGCAGCGTGGGTTATCAGCCAGCCGGAAATAGGTGGGGTGAAACTGCATGCGCCGGAGTATGCGTCATGGCCGCTCGAAAAACGTATTGCTGAAGCCAAAAAACTGCTGGCTGAAGCCGGTTTTGGTCCTGAGCATCCGCTTAGCTTGAATCTGCTCTACAACACCTTCGAAACGCACCAGCGTATTGCGATTGCCGCATCGTCGATGTGGAAGAAAAACCTTGGCGTCGAGGCGAAGCTGCAAAACCAGGAATGGAAAACCATGCTGGACACTATGCACACCGGTAATTTTGACGTCGTGCGCTATGCGTGGATAGCCGACTATGATGATGCCTCAAGTTTCCTCAATATCTTCCGGACCGGTGATAGCGAGAACACCACCAAGTACAGTAACCCCGCCTTTGATGAAGCGATGCGTAATGCGGCAAAAGCAAGTTCACTGGAAGAACGCGGTAAATACTATCAGCAGGCTGAAGACCTTTTAGGTGAGGATGTGCCCGCGATTCCGGTTTACCACTATGTCCGCACGCATCTGGTGAAGCCGTGGGTGGGGGGATTTGCGCCGGATAACCGGGGAAATTACTACACCAAAGATATGTACATCAAAAAACATTAAGCGCTATAGCCGGTATTCGTGCTGAATAAATGGTCAATTTGTTGTTATTTCAGTCGATTAACAACATTTTGGCTGTTTTTCAGGCAAACGAACACATTGGTGCTTTACAGGTCCGTTCGGGATGTTTATAGTGCGCCTCATTGGAAGCGTGGCCGAGCGGTTGAAGGCACCGGTCTTGAAAACCGGCGACCCGAAAGGGTTCTAGAGTTCGAATCTCTACGCTTCCGCCAAACATGAAAAGGGGTTACCGAAAGGTAACCCCTTTTTGCTTTTGAGAAAGATTTAAAACATGGTGTCGTGAATGTCAGTGTTACTGTTGCGCATTACATGCTCTATATTTGGCAAGTAAACTGAATAACGTAAGCAGGCATCATATTCTCCAGCCCAGCCTGAGTGAGCTATGGTAATCCCTGATATCACTTGAAATGACTGGTGTAGACACTTCTTCAAAATCAAAGCCCTCCACATTTAGGTGTGAGGGCTTGTAATCGTTAATTGTTAAATTTACCTAAGTAGACTATAGCGGAGTTATCTGAGATGAATAATGAATAATATTCATTAGATGATACAGGTTCAATTCCTTTGTTAATCATATCAGCAAATTGATTTTTGCTTTCATTCACATCAGTATAACCATGTCGTGTTTGTGTTAATCCTTTATTGATCAATTGAAAGGACGCTAAGAATTCAGTGGCTGGGAAAACGAAGTAACCTATGAGGGGTTTGCTCTCTACTATTAGCTTTGCTCTTTCATTTATATTTAATTGACCTACAGTACCAATAGATACGATGTTTTTATGATTGGCAATATCTTGCGCAATCATGTTAAAAACAAAATCTTCGTATTCTTGTTGTGATTTCATTGTGTTGCTTAGTTGAGCACTAAAAGCAAGTGAAGCAATAACCGGTATCAATGCTGCATATTTAAAGCGTGGAGCAAAATGCATAATGGGTATAGCTATTATAACCAATATGACTGAAAATGATACTAAGGTGCGGGGGAGTACCGGTGCATCCTGAAGTAATATAGTTGGCCCCATAAGAGATATAATGAATATTAAAAAAGACAATCCACTATACAAAATAAAGGATACTATACTCCCTATATTTGTGCGATAAGAAATGAGCATAAACACCAGGCTAATTAGTATCGGAATAGCAAAGTAAATGTAAACAGGGTGGTAAAAATATGAAAGGGTTATTGCTTTTAAAGAGGTTAATGTTCCGATTAGGTGCTCAAATCCTCCCTTATCCAAAGATATTAACTCTGAGCGCGAGTTGTGTTTTGGAGAAAAGAAAATCATGTAGATAAGATAAAATGAGATAAATAAAATTGTTTTTTTAAATAAAAATATTACCGATTCTTTGATATGTGCCTGTTTTTTTATTGCGATAATTATTACGTCAACAGCCAGCAAACCGATGAAAATATTTGCACACGGTTGATACAATGTTAAGGATAATACACCCGCTATCAACTTTATTGCTATCTCTAGTGTCAAGTTTTTATTTTGGTATGTATATGCCACTACAGCCACGAAAAAGGAAATAGACATTCCCAGGCTATCGTATCTATAAGCGATATTTTGCAGGATAAATGGGTTGAATATTAAAAGTGCGGCAACCATTTTAGCGTTAGGTACATCTGATTTAATCAAATGTTTACTAAGTGCAAGTGAAGATGCTCCTAAGAGAATGCAGGACGCGATCATGGTATAAGGAAATAAATCTAGATTGTAGTGGCCACTTGCAGAAAAAATTCTTGCTATAACATCCGCAAAAGGTCGACCTAAACCTCGCCAGCCGTAGTTTCCAGTGATCGATCTGTCTAAATCATCTCTATAATATATTCCAGCTTGAATTAGAGGGTAAATAAATAGGAGGGCCAGTCCTGAATAAATAAAAAATAATTTTTTATCGAATTTAGAAAACATGTTAAATCCCATCTTGTTTTTTAACTATGTAGCGCGGTCTTTGTTTGGTTTCAATATATATTCTACCTATGTACTCCCCGAGTACACCGATTCCAATTAACTGAATACCGCCCAGGAAAAGAATTGAAACAATAATAGATGGATATCCCGCTACCGGATTGCCCCAAAATATTTTGTCTATAATCATCCATGCGCCGAATAAGAAGGATAAAGTGGCGACAAAAAAACCAATGTAAGTCCAAATTCGGAGTGGGAACGTTGAAAAGCTGGTAATACCTTCGAGTGCGAGATTCCACAATTTCCAGCCATTAAACTTTGATTTACCGGCTATGCGGCCTGCTCGAGTGTACTCCACTACGTCAGTACGACCTCCAACCCAGCTAAGAACACCCTTCATAAAGAGATTACGTTCCGGCATGAGTTTGATATTTTCTACGACATCGCGGGACATGAGTCTGAAGTCACCAACGTTCTCTTCGATCTTCGGGTCGCTTATTTTATTGTGCAATTTATAGAACCATTCAGCGGTTTTTCGCTTAAGTTTGCCATCTGTAGAACGGTCCGCACGCTTTGCCAGTACAATATCTGCACCCGATAACCATTTATTTATCATCAATGGAATTGTTTCAATTGGATCCTGTAGGTCGACATCGATTGGGATAACGGCTTCGCCAGTGGAACATTCCAGTCCTGCAAATATGGCGGCTTCTTTTCCAAAATTACGTGTGAATGAAACGGGAACAACGAGCGAATCAGATAAGGCAAGGGCATTAATAATTGATTCTGTAGCATCTTTGCTACCGTCGTTGATAAACACAATTTCAACATCGTACTTTTTTAGTTCTTCGTATCCTCGCACCGTCTTGTAGAAAATAGGTATTGTATCTTCTTCATTGAAGACTGGCACTATCAGAGAAATTTTCATTTCGGATCCCTAAAAACAACAAATTTAGAGTATACAAACCCACATACTAAGCTGATTGAGGAGAACTCAATCAGCGTTATGAGTGGGGAAATGTTAAAGCGATCGGAAATCTGACCGGAGATGAAACTCAACAACCCCATAAAACCAACAAACAGTATGTATCCTCTGCTGGTGGCTTTTGCATTGAAGGTGAATTTTGCGTTAGCAAAAAATGAAAATGTTACTGCGCATAAGAATGCCACTACATTGCTCACAGCTTGGTCATTTTTCATGATGTACACCATGATGCCGAACACGGCCCAATGCAATGCCGTGTTTACGATTCCGACAGAAATGTAGCGAGAAAGTAGTTTTATCATGATTAAAAATGCTGAACAGGAAGAAAGGGAGTTTAACATTGATGTAAAACCAGATCGACATGTTGACGCCAGTCAGCGCAGTAAGCAGAGTCATTTGGGGATGATTAAGGGGCTGTAAATGCTACAGCCATGTTATCTGTAAGAATAGGTTGCCGAAAGCCCCCGCTTTTTGCTTTATACTTTTGGCGCAAGTCAGCTGATATAAGGAGATTATGATGATAAAAGTTGGCACCTTGCTGGCGCTAAGCATTCTGTCATTGTCGGCGTACGCAGCAACGACTGGGCTAAACAGTCCAGCGCCGGGCGTATTGTGCGATAAAACCATCTGTGCCGATGAACACGGTTTGTCGGTGGCGTTGACCACGAAATATCTTGGCAAGCAGCAGGGCGAAAAACTGGCAGCTGCCGGACAGTTCGATACCTCGGCTTTTACATTCCGCGGTGGCCTGTTTTGTGACACCAACGAACGTTTGTGTCGGGATGACCGCTATTTCGGCACCGACGGTAAGCGCAGCGGTAAAATAAACACCCATTACACTATGTTACTGTTCGGAAGGGTCGACAAGCCCTGACAATCTCTGACGTGTTCCCAGCCTGTATTGCGGGGGGCACTACAACACTAACTCTCAAAAATGAGAGGCCGATCCTCTGAGCAGGACTTTTGTCCTCAATCACCTCACAAACGTCTGGTTACAATCCCTGCATATCTTCAATACCCATAATTCAGGAATTGTTATGACTGCACATATTAATGCCAAGCCAGGTGATTTCGCTCCAACCGTTATTATGCCGGGCGATCCGCTCCGCGCTAAATTTATTGCCGAAAATTATCTAATGGATTACCGCGAAGTCACCAATGTACGTAATATGCTGGGTTATACCGGTTTATATTTTGGGCAACCTGTTTCGGTGATGGGACATGGAATGGGCATTCCTTCAATGACGCTTTATGCCCATGAACTGGTACATGATTTTGGTGTGCAAAGAATTATTCGCGTCGGCAGTTTAGGGGCAACACAACATCATGTCAAAATGCGCGATATTATCCTGGCCGTCGCCGCCGGAACGGATTCAGTCACAAATTTAAAACGTAGCGCAGGCTATGCGATGGCAACATCCGCCTATTTCCCATTATTGCAGCAGGCGTGGACGCTGGCACAGAAGGCCGGTATCGATATTAAAGTCGGCAATGTTTTTAGCGGCGATCTTTATTACGATCCTGACGATAATTTAATACCGGCACTGGAAAAATTCGGTGTGCTCGGTGTGGATATGGAAGTAGCAGGATTATACGCTTTAGCGCATCAGTTTAATATTGAAGCGCTGGCTATTTTAACTGTCTCCGATCATTGCCTGACAGGTGAAGAAACAACTGCAGAAGAACGACAATTGACCTTTAATAACATGATTGAGCTGGCGCTAAATACTGCTGTTACCGCTTAGTTCCGGCTTTTAATTGAACCAATCAGAGATGGCATTATATGAAGAATAAAATAGCACTTACGCTGATTAGTTTTCTGGCAAATTTTATTATGGCAGGGTTTGCCAGTCAGTTCGGTATGCTAATCGAACCGATTGCAGTACGCTACGGTGCCGATGTGAATACCGTTGCTTCGATATTTTCGTTGCTCAATGGTGGAGCATTAGCCGGCACTATCGCCGCCTTTTTCCTGATTGAGAAAATCGGTGTGAAGCGTATGACGCTCATTATCTATTCGATAGTGTTCCTTTGCGCTCTGGTAATGCATTTAAGCCCTGGCTTATGGCCAGTGATGGTCGCCATGACCCTGGTGGGTTTTTGCGGAGGGATCGGTCTGTGCGTGGCGGGAACGATTGTGGTATCGGTCTGGCAGGATCGTATTCAAAGTACGATGCTGGTGGTGCAGGACGCCACTTTCAACGTTGCGGGCGTGGTTTTTCCGCTGATCACGACCTTCGCCCTGACGCACAATATGTCGTGGAGTTACAGCTATCTAAGCGTGGGTATGGTGGCCTTACTCACGCTGGGCGTTGTGGCGCTCACCCGCTTTACTGCCTGCGAGACGGCGCCCACGGCAGATCGGACAGATAAGGTAAAATCGGAGTGGAATCCAGGGATCATCAGCGGAGGCATTGGCCTGTTCTTAGGAATGCTGGCGCTGTACACCTTCCTGACCTGGGCACCATTATTTGTGAAGAACAAATTTGGCATTCCCTTTGAAGAAGCAGGAAATATTATTACGCAATACTGGGGCGCTGCGCTGGTCGGGGCATTAGTATCAACCGTCATTGTTTCTCGGGTGAAGATACATTATTTCCTGCTAAGTATTATTCTGCTGGCTAGCATTATTACCACAATTATCGTCACGAAGGATAATATCTCCGGGCTTGATTATCTGGCATACAGTTACGGGTTTGTCTGTGCTGCGCTGTATAACTCATTTATTGCCTACGGTGTTTCTTTCGTGAAGCGTGCGAGCAGTCAGAACGTTTCTTATATTTTAATTAGCGGCAGTGCCGGGGCCATGTTTAGTCCGGCGATCAGCGCGCTCATGGAAAAAACAATGGGATTGCAGAAAATTATGTACGCGATACCGGTGTTGTATTTAATTATCTTTGTCATGTTGATGGTGACATTAAAACTCAAGCGTAATTAAAAGCACTAATAACACTTACCTCTTTAATTAAATAGCCAGTCGCCACACCATTTATATGGTGGGGCGATACTCAACCTTACTCAAAGGAATTGAAAAATGCTGAAGAACAATAAGTTAATGATTAAAAAAACAATCCTGGGTGCAGTAGTGACAATGAGCTGTATGCAAGCATTCGCGGCTGACTATACTGATGGCAACATCCGTAAAAATGATTTTAACTGGATGCAGATGAACTTAATGCAAAGTGTGGACGCGAAAGTGCCATATGGTATTCGCAATGACACCTATCTGGAACTGGAGTTTGGTGCACGCTCTGGCATTATCGATCTGTACGGTTATGTGGATTTCTTTGATATTTTGGATCGCGAGCAGGACGATCGTCATGGGGGGGATAACTTCTTTGCCAAGATATCTCCGCGTTTTTCCCTGGACGCCATTTTTAATAAAGATTTATCCGTTGGGCCGTTTAACGAATTCTATATTGCAACGGTAAATAACATTGGCGACCGGGAATTATTTGAACATTACGTTGGCCTGGGTACAGATGTGAAGGTCCCGTGGTTTGGTCTGGTGGGAATGAACATCTATGCGCATTATGTTCGTGAAAACTACGGTGCGGATAACGAAGGAAAGTGGGATGGCTATATGTTCTCGACTAACTGGTCGACGCCATTCTATACCTTTGCCAACGGCAGTTATCTGAACTATCAGGGGTACTTTGACTACCAGTTCGCCGCGAATAAGATTGCTAATCAACCGTTATACAGCAATAACGCGATTGAATGGTATAACGGTATCTACTGGCATTCAGAGCATTATGCAGTCGGTTATGGCCTGAAGTATTTCCGTAACATGGCATTGATGGAAAACCACGGCGGAGCAGGGCGTACCACCGGGCTCGGTCACTATTTCAGCCTCACCTATAAGTTCTGATTGCGCCGAAATGACACACCAATGCTCTGTTAACGAGCGTTGGTGTGTCAGTCAATGATGTCATTGCCGAGAAATTTACGCAGCCCATCCAGATCCTTAATTTCCAGTCCTTGCTTCGTTCGCGTTACCAGCCCGGCATCCGTCAGCGCTTTAACCGCCCGCCGATAGACCCGGTCGGTAGTACCGAATCGCTCAGCTTCCTGGTATTTTTTATGGAAACCATCCATCGGCTGCTTGTTCTGATGCTGGCGATACAGGTCATACGCCACGTTATGTACGATAGGATAGAGCATCCGGTGCAGGAAGATTTCCAGCATATCCTGATAATCAATCGCCATTGCACTGGCAAAAAATATCGCCAGTCTGGGGTGCTGATTTAGCGCTTCTTCCAGACGGTCACAGCTGCACACCGCTACGGTCAGTGGTTCTTCCGCGACGATATCAAGCTGGCAGCGATACCCAGTAAAAAACTCCATTTCACCAAACAGCTGCTCGTCGCATTCCATGGCGCCCAACTGGAATCGGCGACCATTCTCCGCGCTGTAACGCAGCGAAATTCTTCCGGATTGCACCATGATCAGTCGATCGACAACCTGTCCCTGGCGGTATAGATACTCATCTTCCTGGATAATCTGCGTTTCAGAGAGCAGTTCCTGAAATATCTTCTCAATCAAGGCATCATCCTGCTGCCAGATGTTGTGAAAACGACCTTTCGTGAGGGGTTTAAGCTGCATGACTCAACGTCTTATTGTTTAAGATAATTCTTATCTCAGACTGTATGCCATCTGCTGGGCAATGTCATTAAGAGCGCGGGGCGGATAATAAAAGGACCAGCACCATGCTGGTCCTGACACACTAAGGATGGCTGATAAAGCGAGACAGGCGCTGGTGCAGCAGGCGGTTTTCCTGGCGTAACTGAGCGTTCTCCTCCAGCAACGTCAGCGCAACGGCAATCCCTGGCCAGTCAAGTTCCAGCTCCTGACGCAGGCGCACCGCGCGACGCATTACTGTCAGCGCATGATCGTCAAACGTCTCGTCTTCATGAGGTTCTATCACCCCTAAGCCGACAATCTCATGCAGTTCTTCTTCTGACACACCGGTGTACAGACAAAATTCGGTAATGGTAAAAGTGACGGTAACGTTAGCCATTATGCTTTCCCCCACTCTTTGCGCGGATCAAAGGTCTTTTGTGCATCCGCCAGTTGTTGCCACAGGGCGGCACTGGCGTCGTCAGGTTTCGGTGGCATGACGATCTTGATCACCGCATACAAATCGCCGGTATGTTTTTTACTTACCAGACCCTTGCCCTTAATGCGGAGTCGCTGGCCGGCCTGACTGCCTGCAGGAATGGTCAGCAGGATGCTCTCTTTCAACGTCGGAACGGTTACTTTCGCACCCAGCGCAGCTTCCCACGGCGCGAGGGGAACGACAACTTCCAGATCCTGATTAACAATATCGAACAGCGGATGCGGCGCAATATGAATCACCAGCCACAAATCACCGTTCGGCCCACCGTTTTCGCCGGGGGTGCCCTGGCCTTTCAGACGGATACGCTGACCGTTACCGACGCCAGCCGGAATTTTCACATTCAGCGTTTTAGGAATTTCTCGTTCTACCATGCCAAACGCATTATAGACTGGCAGGTTGTAACTGATAGTGCGGCTATGCTCAGTAAGCGTTTCTTCGAGGAATACGGCAACTTCAATTTCAATGTCGTGCCCGCGGCTGGCAGGGCGCTGGCGCGACTGGTGCGCACGCTGGCCAAAAATGGAGGAGAAGATATCGTCGAAATCTTCGGCGCTGTAGCTTTGATTCTCTCCTTGCTGGAATTGACGGCTGAACTGTGGGTCGTTGCGGTGCTGCCACAGCTGGTCGTACTCGGCGCGTCGCTGCTCATCACTCAATACTTCCCAGGCTTCTGCAACCTCTTTAAACCGGGCCTCTGCGTCAGTCTCTTTGCTGACATCAGGATGATATTTACGGGCGAGTCGACGATAGGCGGTCTTGATTGTCTTGAGATCGTCTGTCGGTTTCACGCCCATAATGGCGTAATAATCCTTTAATTCCATAGCGTTCTCTCGTGTAAATCAACACTTGCAGAAGGTGAACCCTGACAACAGGTATCACCGCTAAGTTTAGGGTAATCCTGATAACGGCGAATGCCAACCGGGAAGGGAGGATATTGCGATAAACGATGCAGGCATTGCACCACCAACAGCGCAGTTGAGGTTACGGCATCTGTTGTGTGGTGCGAAAAATGAGATTAGCTAAACATCAGGATTTGCTTATCAGGAAGCGGACCGTATCAGCATAGTTTTGCACGAATGCATTAAGATCATCTGACTTCAGTCCTTTTGGATTGATCATATATTTTCCGTTGATAAAAATGGCGGGCACACCGGTTAAATCAACTGCCTTCGCCATTTCTTGCTGCTTAGCGGTCAGTGATTTCACGGCAAAGCTATTCCATGCCGCATCATAATCACTGGCGCTGACGCCCGCGCTGATAAATACGTTACGAATATCGTCCGCTGTTTTAACGGTTTGTTTTTTCTGAACGGCATCAAAAAGCAACGGCTTAACTTTATCTTGTACGTTCAACAGCATGGCGACGGACCAGGCGTGGGTCATGTCTTGCCCCAGCGGACCTAAAAAGTCGACGTGGTATTCGGTGAGTTTGACATCTGCAGGCAATACTTTTTTCACGTTATCAGTGATTTCAAAAACTTCATCGTACTGATAACAGGAAGGGCAATAGAATGAGAAAAACTTCAGTGCGGCTGGAGCGGAAGCGACAGGTTTTTCCAGTGAGATATACTCTTTGCCGTCGGTAAATGATGCTGCCTGAGCGCTAACTGTAAAAAGTAACCCAATCAGGGGTAATAAATATTTTTTCATTTCCATATACTCTAAATAACATTTAATAAACAAATTATCTGCTAATGAATACGTTATTCATTGCGTCTGAATATAATAAGGAAATTCTCTGGAAATGCGCTGACCCTTACTTTCATTTACGCATCAGTACGTGGTGGGCATTATCTGTGTGCTGTCATGGAAATATCTTTTGGCATTCTTCGTAAATAGTGAATGATAACTTGCGTGATATTTTCAGGGGTGTTTTTAGCAATGTTATAGTGTAATAAATAAAGGCGGGAATATGATTAATTATCATTTCGTTTTTAAAGCGTGAATTACAGGTTGTTGCGTTAAGTTCTGCAAATAACTCCGTAGATTTTCTTTTTCTTGTCGCGCGTGAATGAATAGGGTAAGTGTCAGAGATGAGCAACCCAAATGGATATCGCTATGATTGACCACCTGGATCACCTGGTACTAACCACCAATCATGAAGAGGCTTGCGTTCGTTTCTATGTCGAGCTTTTAGGCATGAGGCTGGAAACCTTCGCGCAAGGTCGGAAAGCCTTCGTCTTTGGCAATCAGAAAATCAATCTCCACATTCGGGGAAAAGAGTTTGAACCCAAAGCCTACGCGCCAACGCCGGGGGCGCTGGATTTATGTTTTATCACCACGCGTACGCTGGAAGAGGTGATGGAGACGTTTCAAACCCACGGAGTCGAGATTATTGAAGGGCCCGTTGCACGTACCGGTGCGACAGGACCTATTCGCTCGGTGTATGTCAGGGATCCCGATCTCAATCTGATTGAAATCGCGGTATATCCAGCAGATGGCAGGACATAACTTTACAGCGTAAAGGTTGCCAAAACCTGGCGAGTGGTTAAGATAACTCGCATCAATGAGTGAGGGTATAATGGCGAAACGTCAACGGATGGGATGGTGGTTCCTCTGTCTGGCATGTGTTGTGGTGATGGTTTGCACCGCACAACGCATGGCGGGCCTGCACGCGTTGCAGATGGATACCGCCGTTACAAGCGTTGTCGCCAGCGCACAAGTGCAGACCGATGAGGCCTCACCCGTTACCCCTTGTGAACTGAGTGCGAAATCATTACTGGCTGCGCCACCCGTATTGTTTGAAGGTGCTATTCTGGTGCTGTGCCTGCTGCTGTCGTTGCTGGCGCCAGTACGGGCGTTTCGTCTACCTTTTTTCCCACCGCGAGCCATCTCGCCGCCCACTCTCCGGGTGCATCTCCGATTTTGCGTCTTCCGTGAATGACAGAACAGCCGTTGCTGACTGTTAGATAATTATTCACGGAGAAAAACTATGATGACTGTTTTCAGACAGGCGCTGCTCTGTCTGTTATTGCTATGGCTGCCCGTATCCTGGGCGGCTGAACCCGGCTGGCTGCGTTCACCCGATAACGATCACGCCAGCGTTCGGTTACGCGCTGATACGTCCGCAGGCGGAGAAACCCGTCTGTTGCTGGATGTCAAACTGGAGGACGGCTGGAAAACCTACTGGCGTTCTCCAGGCGAGGGGGGCGTTGCGCCTGCTATCGCCTGGAAAGGGGAAATGCCCGCGGTCGACTGGTTCTGGCCGACCCCTGCTCGTTTTGAGGTCGCCAATATCACTACTCAGGGGTATCACGATAAGGTGACGTTCCCGATGGGGGTGCGCGGTAGAGCGCCCGCCACGCTCAGCGGCGTTTTGACGCTATCCACCTGTAGCAACGTTTGCCTGTTGACGGATTTTCCTTTTTCCGTGAAGCCCACAGCCCAGGACCCGACTTTTGCACATGACTATGCTCAGGCGATGGGACAGATCCCACTTGCCAGCGGCCTGACCGATGCTCTGAGCGCTGGCGCACGGGCGGGAGAGTTAGTCGTCGAGGCTCGCCGTGTGGGAGGCTGGACTGAACCAGGGCTGTATCTGGATGCTGTTGATGATGCGGATTTTGGCATGCCGCAAATTCATGTTGCGGGGGAGACGTTACGCGCTACGGTACCTGTACATGACGGTTGGGGAGAAGGCGCGCCGGATCTGCGTGGTAAGTCAGTCACGCTGGTGCTGGCAGATAGCGGTGTTGCCCAGGAGAGTCGTCTTGCGATTGGCGAAGCCCCGGTTGTTGAGAACGCCTCACTCCCAATGTGGCAAGTGGTGCTCATGGCACTGCTGGGTGGTTTGATCCTCAATCTGATGCCCTGTGTGTTACCGGTTCTGGGCATGAAGCTGGGCTCTATTTTGCTGGTCGAGGAAAAAAGTCGTCGCCAGATCCGTCGTCAGTTCCTCGCATCGGTAGCCGGAATACTGGTCTCGTTTATGGCACTGGCGCTATTGATGACGGTGCTGCGTTTAACCAATCAGGCCCTTGGCTGGGGGATCCAGTTTCAGAATCCGTGGTTCATTGGCGTCATGGTGCTAGTGATGCTGACGTTCAGCGCCAGCCTGTTCGGGTGGTTTGAATTCCGACTCCCTTCTGCGATGACCACCACGCTGGCGACTCACGGCGGCAACGGACTGTCGGGACATTTCTGGCAAGGTGCATTTGCGGCACTGCTTGCCACGCCGTGCAGTGCCCCGTTTCTGGGAACGGCGGTGGCGGTAGCATTGACCGCTTCGCTGCCGACGTTGTGGGGATTGTTTATCGCACTAGGGCTGGGGATGAGCTTACCGTGGCTGCTGGTGGCCCTGCGTCCCGGTCTGGCGCTGCGTTTGCCGCGGCCAGGGCGGTGGATGAATATTTTGCGGCGTCTGCTTGGCGTGATGATGCTGGGTTCGGCTATCTGGCTTGCGACGTTGCTGCTCCCACACTTAGGGTTTAGCGGACAAAGTAGCGCTAAAGAAAGCGTGAACTGGCAACCGCTAAGCGAGCAGGCGATTGAGGATGCGCTGGCGCAACATAAGCGCGTGTTCATTGACGTCACAGCCGACTGGTGCATCACCTGTAAGGTAAACAAATACAACGTGTTGCATAAAGAAGACGTACAGGCCGCATTGCAACAGCCGGATGTGGTGGCGCTGCGCGGCGACTGGACACTCCCTTCTGAAGCTATTACCGAATTTCTAAAAAAACGCGGCCAGGTTGCTGTGCCGTATAACCAAATTTATGGCCCCGGTCTGCCGGATGGCCAGGCGTTACCCACGTTGTTAACCCGCGATGCGGTACTGCAAACGTTGAATGATGCCAAAGGAGTAACCCCATGAAAATGATGATTGTTCTGTTGTTAACCCTGTTTTCTGCCGTCGGTATCGCGAAAGAGCCTGCGCCGTTTACCCCGGAACAGGAAAAGCAAATTGAAGCATTAATTCAGGAAGCCTTGTTTAACGATCCCAACAGCCCGCGGATTGGCGCGAAGCAGGCGAAACTGACCCTGATAAACTTCACCGATTACAACTGCCCATACTGCAAGCAGTTGGATCCAATGCTGGAAAAAATTGTGCAGAAATACCCTGACGTGGCGGTAGTGATTAAACCGCTGCCGTTTAAAGGTGAAAGTTCGGAACTGGCGGCGCGGACCGTGCTGACGACATGGCATGAGCATCCGCAACAGTCCTTGGCATTACATGAAAAATTGATGCAGAAGAAGGGCTATCATACCGACGTCAGTATCAAACAGGCGCAGGAAAAAGCGGGGGCCAGTCCGGTGACGCTGGACGCCCAAAGTGCTGAAACGCTGAGCACTAACCTGCAACTGGCGCGACTGGTGGGGGTGCAGGGAACCCCGGCAACGATTATTGGTGATGAACTTATTCCCGGCGCGGTGCCGTGGGAAACCCTTGAGGAAGTGGTAAAAGAAAAACTGGCGGCGGCCAATGCTCAGTAAACTGCGCCGCTGGTTGCGCGAAGGGCTGATCTTACTGGCACTGTTGGCGGGGGCAATGCTGCTGATGGATGTCTGGCGCGCGCCGCAGCTCCCTGCCTCCTTTGACAGCACGCCTTTACAAACACTGGATGGTGAAACCGTCACGCTGGCGGCGCTCAGCAAAGATGAGCCGGTGTTGCTTTATTTCTGGGCGAGCTGGTGCGGCGTATGCCGCTTCACGACGCCGGAAGTCGCCAGGCTGCGTTCGGAAGGGGAAAATGTGATGACCATTGCGTTACGTTCCGGAAATGAAGCTGAGGTATCTCGCTGGCTGTCGCGTAAAGGCGTGGACTTTCCGGTCATCAATGATGCGAACGGGGCCATTTCCCGCAGTTGGGCAATCAGCGTCACGCCAACGCTGGTGGTGATGTCACAAGGTCGGGTAGTATCAACCACCAGCGGCTGGACCAGCTACTGGGGCATGAAACTTCGGTTGTGGTGGGCGAAAACGTTCTGATAAATGTGCCGGGGAAACCCGGCATTTTTTATGGCGTCGCCCTCCCCAGGAAGGCATATTTCGTTGCCTGACGAAGCAAACACGGTGATTAACGTCCAGAATCAGTCATCTTCTCTTTTCCAGGAAAGTGCAACATGACGAGTTCTTTAGCGTTTGGACCCGCTCTGGTGGTGATGATTGCCGCCACATTTGTCCTCGCCGGGATGGTGAAAGGCGTTACGGGTATGGGATTACCCACCGTGGCAATGGGGATCCTCGGATCGCTTATTTCGCCGGTTGCCGCGGCGGCCATGCTGTTATTGCCTTCGCTGATAAGCAATTTGTTCCAGTTTGGCGGTGGTGGAAATACACGCCAATTACTCAAACGACTGTGGCCAATGCTGCTGACAGTAGTGGTGGCGACACTGCTTGCCAGCGCCTGGATTACCGGTGGTGACACCACCCGAACTCAGTTTGTACTCGGCGTAGCGCTGGTGGCCTATGCTATCTGGACGCTGGCGGGAAAGAAAATCGCGGTGGCCCCGCAGCGTGAAAAACCGTACTCCCTCGTTATTGGATTTGTGACCGGCTTATTGACCGGCGGAACCGGGGTGTTTGTGATGCCCGCCGTGCCCTGGATCCAGTCCCTCGGCTTTGAGAAAGATGAACTGGTGCAGGCGCTCGGGATCTCTTTTACCTTTTCGACCCTGGCATTGGCGCTGGGTCTGTGGTGGCACAACGCGCTGCCCATACAATCGCTAAGTTTGTCGGCTTTGGCCATTGTTCCTGCGCTGATTGGCCAATGGATAGGTACCCGTGTGCGAAGGGTTATTTCTCCGCTCGTGTTTAAACGCTGTTTTCTGTTTTGTCTGGTCGGGTTGGGGACAGAGATGATGCTGCGTGCTGTGTGACCGGTGCGGTGACTTTGCGCGACTTTCATGGCATCGTTAATTCAGAGATTCAGGGCCAATGAGGTCGTTATGGCATCCGTGATGTTACATGAAGAAGAGGGCGATCTGGAGTCGAAAATGGCACTCACTGCGGCAGTGATGGCCGATAAATCGCGCTCACGTATGTTGTGCGCCCTAATGGATGGCTGCGCCTGGACTGCAACTGAGCTCAGCGCGGTGGCGGATATATCCGCGTCGACCGCCAGCGCGCATCTGGCGCGTCTGTGCGAACAACGTTTTGTTGTCGCGTTGGCGCAGGGCAGACATCGTTATTTTCGCCTTGCAGGTTCCGATATCGCTGAACTGCTGGAACGCCTGATGGGCGTTGCGTGGGCGACATCAACGCCCCGCAGAATCACTACACCGCCAGGTTTGCGGCATGCCCGCACCTGCTACGACCATCTCGCCGGAGAGGTCGCGGTGAGGTTGTTCGATACGCTGGTTTCCCGTCAGTGGTTAACGCCGGATGGTGAAACGCTGACTCCATTTGGCCAGGAAAAGCTGGCACAGATGGGGATTGTCCTGGCGGCTGGCTCATCCCGGCGGAAGTTAACCTGTGGTTGTCTGGACTGGAGCGAACGACGTTATCATCCTGGTGGTGTGCTTGGCGCAACGCTGCTGCGCTGGTTCAGTGAACAGCGATGGATAAAAACCGAACAGGGCAGCCGCCATGTCATCTTCACACCTCTTGGCATTCGTAAACTCGAAACCGAGTTTGGTGTTAAAACGACACGCTAGATGGTCTGTTTTGCGAAAGCGTTCCCGGAAATATGTCATATTTCTGTCACACTCTGTTGTGATTGATAACAACAAGAGGTCGTAGGGATGAATAAATCGTTAATCGCCACAGTCGTGGCAGGGGCTGTCTTATTGTCAACCGCCGCGCAGGCGCAGACCGCGCCGGAAGGCTATCAGCTTCAGCAAGTATTGATGATGAGTCGGCATAACTTACGCGCACCTTTAGCCAATAATGGCAGCGTTCTTGAGCAGTCCACCCCCAAACAATGGCCAGAATGGGATGTCCCCGGTGGGCAACTCACTACTAAAGGCGGTGTGCTGGAAATCTATATGGGCCACTACATGCGAGAGTGGCTGGCAGAGCAGGGGATGGTGAAATCGGGCGAATGCCCGGCACCGAACACGGTCTATACCTATGCTAACAGCCTGCAGCGTACGGTCGCCACGGCGCAGTTCTTTGTTACCGGTGCTTTCCCTGGTTGCGATGTTCCGGTCCATCATCAGGAAAAAATGGGTACCATGGATCCCACCTTTAACCCGGTGATCACCGATGATTCCGCCGCCTTCAGCCAGCAGGCCGTTCAGGCCATGGAGAAAGAGCGCAGCAAAATGCAGCTCAACGATAGCTATCAGTTGCTTGAGCAAATGACCGACTACAAAGACTCTCCGTCCTGCAAAGAAAAACAGCAGTGTTCCCTGACCGATGCCAAAGATACGTTTAGCGCGAAGTACCGGCAGGAGCCAGGCGTTTCGGGGCCGCTGAAGGTGGGGAATTCGCTGGTTGATGCCTTCACGCTACAATATTACGAAGGCTTCCCGATGGAAAAAGTTGCCTGGGGCGAGATTAAATCCGATCAGCAGTGGAAGGTTCTGTCGAAGCTGAAAAACGGCTATCAGGATAGCCTGTTCACCTCCCCGGAAGTGGCGCAGAACGTCGCCAAACCACTGGTGAAATATATTGATAATGCGCTGGTTACTGAACGTGCGAAAGCACCGAAAATAACCGTGCTGGTGGGGCATGATTCAAATATCGCTTCGCTGCTCACCGCGCTGGATTTTAAACCGTACCAGCTTCACGATCAGAACGAGCGTACGCCGATTGGCGGAAAGATTGTCTTCCAGCGCTGGCATGACAGCAATGCAAATCGTGATCTGATGAAAATCGAGTATGTGTATCAGAGCTCGCAGCAGTTGCGTAATGCAGACGTTCTGACGCTGAAATCCCCGGCGCAGCGCGTAACGCTGGAGCTGAAAGGATGTCCGATAGATGCGGATGGTTTTTGCCCGATAGATAAGTTCGATAGCGTGCTGAATGAGGCGGCTAAGTAAAAGAAAACTCCCCCGTGTTCGCGGGGGAGTCAGCGCGCTAGACGTTTTTGCGTTCGATAGTCTGTTCACCCCAAAAGAGCGAATCTTTGTCTGTTTTTTCAAAGGCTTTGATGAGTACCTCATCGCTACCTTCTTCCCAAATTTTTTCCGCCAGTTTCTCGTCATAATGTGCGACTTCAAAAATGGCTTCGGCTATTTCCGGCGATGTATTGCGCAGACTTGCCCATTCGCCGACGCGATGGGCTTTCGCTTCTTGAGTTGGCATTCGAATCCTCCTGTTGAAGATTAGCCGTTGAGTTTTACTGCCAGACCTGCGACATATTCACCCTGATAGCGGGCGATAGATAACTCTTCCTGACTTGGCTGGCGGGAGCCGTCGCCTCCGGCAATGGTGGTTGCACCGTAAGGGGTACCGCCGCGAACTTGAGAGACATCAAACAGCTCTTGCGCCGCGTAACCGATAGGTACAATCACCATCCCATGGTGGGCAAGCGTAGTCCAGGTTGATGTAATGGTTTGTTCCTGACCGCCGCCGGTTCCCGTTGAGCTGAATACGCTGGCGAGTTTGCCGTACAGGCCGCCAGAGGCCCACAGCCCGCCAGTCTGGTCGAGGAAGGTACGCATCTGACCGGACATATTGCCAAAGCGCGTGGGAGTACCAAAAATGATGGCGTCGTAATCAGCCAGTTCTTGTGGGGTTGCGACTGGTGCGTTTTGTGTTTTGCCGCCAGCCTTAAGGAAAATCTCGGGCTGCATGGTCTCTGGTACACGCTTAATAATCACTTCCGCGCCATCTACCTTATTTGCGCCTTCTGCGACTGCGTGGGCCATAGTTTCAATGTGTCCGTACATGGAATAATAAAGCACCAGAACTTTTGCCATTTTACACTACTCCTCGAGTTAACCGTGTCCGTAGCGATTCGCTACCTACCTTTAAAGATATGACGTACTGTCAGGAGTGCAAATTTCACAATCACTTCTTTGATTTATAACAATTTTTATAACAACCTTCTTTGTAGCAAAATGATACATATTTAACCGGGTAGAATTCGGTAGTCATAAGAAAGACTTATTGATTTCTTATGGTGATTATTTCTTTGTCACTCCTGATCCTGTTGCAGGATATTACAGTTAGCGTCTGCCCTGGCCACACTTCACTATGCTTATTCCCACGCAGTTATTTTCAGGGCCTCGCCCGTAACGCTGCGTGAGGTATCACTCCTCAGTACCTATGCAATATGATGTCTAATCAATGACGGAGGTCAGTAATGGCAAACCATCGGGGCGGTTCCGGCAACTTTGCGGAAGACCGCGAAAGAGCATCAGAAGCAGGTCGAAAAGGTGGCCAGCACAGCGGGGGCAACTTCAAGAATGACCCGCAACGCGCTTCAGAGGCAGGCAAAAAAGGGGGCAAAAATAGTCACGGCAACAACAAATCGTAATTGTCGGGCTATCTGTCAGATATGTCGTGACGGCTGAGAGTCAGAGACAGACGTTACGTAGCCACCGCCGCCGGGTCTTTCCGGCGGTTTTTTTTGTCTGCAAGGTTGAACTGTAACAAAACGCAACGCAGACTAATGACATTCAGTTAATCGGGTGTCTCATGTCATTACTTTCTCGTTATTCCTTCTCTGTTAAACCTCAGGAAGCGATCCTCATTGTGATCACCATGTTCTGGGGTGGCACGTTTTTGGCGGTGCAATATGCCGTTACCCTGAGCGGCCCTTTTTTCTTTGTCGGTGTGCGTTTTGCCACTGCCGCGCTGGCGGTCGCACTTTTGTCGTTACACACACTGCATAAGCTGACGTGGCTGGAAGTTAAAGCAGGGGTTGCAATCGGTATCGCAATTGCGCTGGGCTATAGTCTGCAAACCTGGGGGTTACAGTTTATTCCCAGCAGTAAATCGGCGTTTATTACCGCGATGTACGTACCGTTGGTGCCGCTTTTACAATGGTTGTGTCTGGGACGCATGCCAGGTCTGATGCCGTGCGTCGGCATTGTGCTGGCCTTTATCGGATTGATATTTCTTGCCGGACCGGGAGGCAATTTACTGGCTTTAGGCGAAGGCGAGTGGATCACGCTCGTCGGTGCGGTGGCGATTGCGGCAGAAATTATCCTGATTAGCGCGTGGGCGGGAAAAGTGGATGTACGTCGGGTAACGGTAGTGCAACTGGCAACCGCTTCGATAGTGGCGTTTATGGCGATGGGACCGGCCGGAGAGACCGTACCACCAATGTCTACCGGATTGCTGGTGGTGGCGCTGGGGCTGGGGATTTTTAGCGCGATTATTCAGGTCACCATGAACTGGGCGCAGCGCAGCGTTTCGCCGACGCGCGCGACGGTTATTTATACCGGTGAGCCGGTGTGGGCGGGGATCTTTGGCCGTCTGGCGGGTGAACGCTTACCGCTACTTGCATTGCTTGGTGCGGCATTCATTATTGTTGGCGTACTGGTCAGCGAGCTGAAGTTCAAAAAGAAAAAAGCGCTTGGACAAGAGGCGCCGCCGGAATCGCTTTAATTTAACCATTCACCGCGTGATTTGGTATGCTGACGCCCTCACAAGAAGGAGAGGGCGCATGGTCCAACGCGCAGAGAAAAAAACAGGTAAGCGCTCGCAGGCCGTCAGTGCAAAACGCCAGGCCATCTTAACCGCGGCATTAAATATCTTCTCCCAATATGGGATCCACGGCACGCGCCTGGAGCAGGTGGCAGAGCAGGCGGGCGTGTCAAAAACCAATCTACTTTATTACTACCCGTCAAAAGAGGTGCTTTATATCGCCGTTTTACGGCAGATCCTCGACATCTGGCTGGCTCCATTGAAGGCTTTTCGCGAAGACTTTGCGCCGCTGGTGGCCATTAAAGAATACATTCGCCTTAAGCTGGAAGTGTCGCGCGATTACCCTCAGGCCTCACGGCTGTTTTGTATGGAGATGCTGGCCGGAGCGCCTTTATTGATGGCAGAACTGGAGGGGGATCTCAAAACGCTAATTGATGAGAAATCCGCGCTGATTGCCGGTTGGATCAAAAGCGGAAAACTGGCTCCGGTCGATCCGCATCATCTGATTTTTATGATTTGGGCTTCAACTCAGCACTACGCCGATTTTGCCCCACAGGTAGAGGCGGTGACGGGCGCAACGCTGCGTGATGAAGCCTTTTTTAACCAAACGGTGGAGAGCGTACAGCGGATGATTATTGAAGGGATCCGCGTGCGTTAACTGGCCGGCGGTAACGGGCAGCTTAAATCGCCTTCTTCACACTGTAAGAGCGAGGCGAGAAACGCTTCGCGCTCGTTGGTCTTATCCGTCAGGCACTGGCTGGAAATCATCGCCTGAACGCTACCGCCTTCAGTGCCAGAACTGATTAACGCACAGTCCGCATCGCGCAAAGTTATCCAGGATATTTGCGCTTTTTTCAGTAAATCGCGCTGGGTTGGGGCGGCGCGCTTCAGCGCATTCTGATAAGTTTCATTAAGTTTGGCGTCGGCCGCCTTATACTGCTCTGCCGCACAGGTGTTCATCTCAATCTGCGTGTTCGCGTTGGCGCAGTCATCCGCCAGCGCCTGGCCGCTAAGCAGCAGCGCTGCACATGTCAGTACGATTCGTTTCATGCTTCCCTCTGGCTTCATAAAAAAAGGCCCCGTTACCGGAGCCTTAATTAACCACAACCTTAGCCGATTGTCATCAGGCTGGCGTTTCCCCCAGCAGCGGCGGTATTGACGCTCAGGGAGCGCTCAATATACAACCTTTCCAGCAGGATATTGCTTTCGCCGCGGGCAAAGCCCTGGACCGACACAATCGCCCCTTCGCGGGCCGCCACCGCTTCACACAGTGCGCGAAGCTGATCGGAATCACCGTGGAATATAACCGCATCAAACGGCTGCGTAGCGATGTTGTCCGCTTTGGCAAACTGGATGCGCCCGGAAACTACTGCTGGCAGGCGTTTTGCCAGGTCGCGATGGAATGTATCATCCGGCCACAGAATTAAGCTACCAACGGAAGTTACAGCGGCAACCTGTACCAGCGCATCCTGTTCATCATCGGCGATACACAGCACGCGTTCGCGCGGCAACAGCGTCCAGGTATTGCGCTCGCCGGTGGGTCCTGGCAGCAGGCGTTGCGTTCCGGCCTGCGCCAGTTCACCAAACTGTTGGCAGAGCGCACGCAGTGCTGGACGATCGGTTGCCCATTCGCTAAGCGCTTCCAGCGGCTGAACGAGCGCCGTTTTAAGCTGTGCATCGACCGGGTATTCGGCATCCTGACGGGCAAGCGTAATGCCTAACGCATTTTCCGGACGGTTTGCCAGCAGGCGGTACAGATACAGCGGTCCACCCGCTTTTGGCCCGGTTCCTGACAAGCCTTCGCCACCGAATGGCTGCACTCCGACGACGGCGCCGACCATATTGCGGTTAACGTACAGGTTACCCACATGTGCCGAACCCGTGACCTGGGCGATGGTTTCATCGATACGGGTGTGCACGCCCAGCGTCAGGCCGTAGCCGGAGGCATTAATTTGCTCAATCAGGCTGCCCAGATTGTTGCGGGTGTAACGCACAACGTGCAGTACCGGACCGAACACCTCTTTTTGCAATTCGTCGAAGCTTTCCAGCTCGATAAGCGTCGGCGCGATAAAGGTACCGGTTTGCCATTCACGCGCATCGTCGCTGTTTTCGCGCGCGGCCTGGAACACCGGACGCCCTTTGGCGCGCATGGCCTGAATATGGCGCTCAATATTGGCTTTGGCTTCTTCATCGATTACCGGTCCAATATCGGTGGTCAGGCGGCCCGGGTTACCCATGCGGCATTCCGCCATCGCGCCACGCAGCATTTTCAGCGTATGGTCGGCGACATCGTCCTGCAGACACAGGACGCGAAGCGCGGAGCAGCGCTGTCCGGCGCTGTCAAAGGCAGAAGCCAGAACGTCGACCACGACCTGTTCCGTTAACGCAGAAGAGTCGACGATCATGGCGTTCATCCCGCCGGTTTCGGCGATAAGCGGGATTGGACGCCCCTGAGCATCAAGGCGGGTCGCGATATTACGTTGCAACAGCGTGGCGACTTCCGTTGAGCCGGTAAACATGACGCCGCGTACGCGCTCATCGGAAGTGAGCTGTGCCCCGACCGTTTCACCTTGACCAGGCAACAGTTGCACCACGCCTGGCGGCACGCCTGCTTCGAGTAAAATGGCAATACCCTGGGCGGCAATCAGCGGAGTTTGTTCCGCGGGTTTTGCCAACACGCTGTTGCCCGCCGCCAGCGCAGCGGCAATCTGCCCGGTGAAAATGGCCAGCGGGAAGTTCCAGGGGCTGATACAGACCACCGGCCCTAACGGACGATGGGTTTCATTATCGAAGTCATCGCGGACCTGACCGGCATAATAGTGCAGGAAGTCTACCGCTTCGCGCACTTCCGCAATGGCGTTGCTGAAGGTTTTGCCCGCTTCGCGCACCAGAATGCCAATTAACTGCTGCATCTGGCCTTCCATCAGAACGGCGGCGCGATGCAAAATAGCGGCGCGCTCTTGTGGCGGTGTGGCGAACCAGATCGGCGTGTTATTTACCGCGTTCTGCAATGCCTGTTCCACTTCGCTGTGAGTCGCTTCACGCACGTAACCGACAATGTCTTTCGGTTCGGCTGGGTTGACGACTGGGGTCATTTCACCGTCAGCAACCGGATGTTCGAGCATCGGTTTAGCGTGCCATTTTTGCAGCGCGCTGTTGAGCAGGGCGGAGGACAGTGAGGCCAGACGATGTTCGTTCGCTAAATCCAGTCCGCCTGAGTTTTCGCGGCCTTTACCGTACAGGTCACGCGGCAGGGCAATCTTCGGATGTGGCAGACCAGCCTGGCCTTCCTGCTGCGCCAGTTTTTCAACGGCTTCGACCGGATCGGCTACCAATTCATCCAGCGGCAGGGTAGTGTCTGCAATGCGGTTGACGAACGAGGTGTTGGCGCCGTTTTCCAGCAGACGACGCACCAGGTATGCCAGCAGCGTTTCATGCGTGCCTACCGGTGCATAAATGCGGCATGGACGATTCAGTTTGCCATCGGCAACTTTACCTGTGACCTGCTCATACAGCGGTTCGCCCATACCGTGCAGGCACTGGAACTCGTACTGACCCGGATAGTAGTTTTGACCGGCCAACTGATAAATCGCCGCCAGCGTATGGGCGTTGTGGGTGGCGAACTGCGGGTAGATCAGATTCGGCACCGCAAGCAGTTTTTTCGCACAGGCCAGATAGGAAACGTCGGTGTAGACCTTACGGGTATAGACCGGATAACCTTCCAGACCGTCCATTTGCGCACGTTTGATTTCGCTATCCCAGTAGGCGCCCTTAACCAGACGGATCATCAGGCGACGGCGGCTGCGCGTGGCGAGGTCAATCAGGTAGTCGATAACATACGGGCAGCGCTTCTGGTAGGCCTGAATAACAAAGCCGATACCGTTCCAGCCCGCCAGTTCAGGTTCAAAGCACAGTTTTTCCAGCAGATCGAGGGAGATCTCCAGTCGGTCGGCCTCTTCAGCATCGATATTGATACCGATGTCGTACTGGCGGGCCAGCAGAGTAAGCGACTTCAGACGCGGATAGAGTTCATCCATCACGCGGTCATACTGCGCGCGGCTATAACGCGGATGCAGCGCTGACAGCTTGATAGAAATGCCCGGCCCTTCATAGATGCCGCGACCATTTGAGGCTTTACCAATGGCGTGGATTGCCTGTTGGTACGAAACCATATAAGCCTGGGCATCGGCGGCGGTCAGAGCTGCTTCACCCAGCATGTCGTAAGAGTAGCGGAAACCTTTTTCTTCCAGTTTACGGGCGTTAGCCAGCGCTTCGGCGATAGTCTCTCCGGTGACGAACTGCTCGCCCATCAGGCGCATTGCCATGTCGACGCCTTTACGCACCAGTGGTTCACCGCTTTTACCGATAATACGGTTGAGTGAGCGTGAGAGGCTGGCTTCATTATGCGTAGAAACCAGACGACCGGTAAACAACAGCCCCCAGGTCGCCGCGTTGACGAACAGGGACGGGCTGCGTCCAATGTGCGACTGCCAGTTGCCGTTGCTGATTTTGTCGCGGATTAACGCATCGCGGGTTGCCTTATCAGGAATACGCAGCAGGGCTTCGGCCAGGCACATCAGCGCGACCCCTTCCTGTGAAGAAAGTGAGAATTCCTGCAATAAACCCTGTACCATCCCGGCGCGGCCGCTGGCGGTCTTTTGGTTACGCAGTTTGTCGGCCAGATCGTACGCCAGCTTGTGCGCTTGCTCTGCGATGGGTTGCGGCAGACGAGCCTGTTCCATCAGCATCGGCACAGCATCGGTTTCGGCTCGGCGGTACGCGGCGGTGATTGCTGCGCGGGAAACTGACTGCGGCAGGATCTGTTCGGCAAATTCCAGGAAAGGCTGATGCGCTTCATTCTGCGGCGTGGTTGACTCCTCACCCTCATTCGCGGCACCCGCCAGCAGGGCCGGCAGTTCAGGAAGCGCGTCGTCATTTTCCAGTCTTTCGAGATAATTAAAGATGGCTTGCTTGATCAGCCAATGTGGCGTGCGATCGATTCGTGATGCTGCTGTTTTAATACGCTCGCGAGTGGCGTCATCCAGTTTAACCCCCATCGTGGTGGTTCCCATGCCGTTTACTCCTGTTGTACTGAAATACGGGTCTGATAGTTACCGAGAAATATCCACTATGTTGCAACTTTGTGCAACCGTGTTAAATGTGACTTGGTTTGCAAGCTTGGAAATGAATGAGATGTTAATAAATATGAGTCTTATGATGTGGGCTGTATAAATTACAGAATCTTTTTCTCTGCGGTAGTTAACACTTTTAAAAGGTGCAACCGAAAAAAATGTGAGAGAGTGCAACCTACAGAAAAATGCTATCTACTCTGGATCAAATTTGATGTAAATGGTGTGTTAAATCGATTGTGAATAACCATCGCTTCCGGCAGGATACGGTCGCCCTGGTCAACATAGATATCTTTGCCACGTTCCGGCAGGGTAATAAAACGGCAAGCCACGGCATTGCTGATACATAATTTTGGAGAGTTTTGATGGCTATTAGCACACCGATGTTAGTGACATTCTGTGTCTATATTTTCGGCATGATATTGATAGGGTTTATTGCATGGCGTTCAACCAAAAACTTTGACGATTACATTCTGGGTGGACGCAGTCTGGGTCCATTCGTGACCGCGTTATCCGCCGGGGCATCTGACATGAGCGGCTGGTTGCTGATGGGTCTGCCTGGCGCGATTTTCCTGTCGGGGATTTCAGAATGCTGGATCGCCATCGGCCTTATTTTGGGCGCCTGGATCAACTGGAAGCTGGTGGCCGGACGTTTACGCGTACACACCGAATACAATAACAATGCGCTGACGTTACCGGATTACTTTACCGGTCGCTTTGAAGATAAAAGCCGAATTCTGCGTATTATCTCCGCGCTGGTTATTCTGCTGTTTTTCACCATCTATTGTGCTTCCGGTATTGTGGCAGGGGCTCGTCTGTTTGAAAGCACCTTTGGCATGAGCTACGAAACAGCACTGTGGGCGGGCGCGGCCGCGACGATCATTTATACCTTTATTGGTGGTTTCCTGGCGGTTAGCTGGACCGATACCGTCCAGGCCAGCCTGATGATTTTTGCTTTGATCCTGACGCCGGTGATGGTAGTCATTGGCGTGGGTGGATTCGACGATTCGCTGGAAGTGATTAAACAAAAGAGCATTGAGAACGTGGACATGTTCAAAGGGCTGAATTTTGTTGCCATCATTTCCCTGATGGGCTGGGGTCTGGGCTACTTTGGTCAGCCGCATATTCTGGCGCGCTTTATGGCTGCAGATTCCCACCATAGCATCGTTCATGCTCGCCGCATTAGCATGGCCTGGATGATTCTGTGTCTGGCAGGTGCTGTGGCCGTGGGCTTCTTTGGTATTGCTTACTTTAACAACAACCCACAGCTTGCCGGTGCCGTTAACCAGAACGCCGAGCGTGTGTTTATTGAACTGGCGCAAATCCTGTTCAACCCGTGGATTGCCGGTATTCTGCTGTCTGCTATCCTCGCTGCGGTTATGTCGACCCTGAGCTGCCAGCTGCTGGTGTGCTCCAGCGCAATCACCGAAGATTTGTACAAAGCGTTCCTGCGTAAAAATGCCAGCCAGAAAGAGCTGGTGTGGATTGGCCGCATCATGGTGCTGGTTGTGGCCCTGGTGTCTATCGCGCTGGCTGCGAACCCGGAAAACCGTGTACTTGGTCTGGTAAGCTACGCCTGGGCGGGCTTCGGCGCTGCGTTTGGTCCGGTAGTCCTGTTCTCCGTAATGTGGTCGCGTATGACCCGCAACGGTGCGCTGGCAGGGATGATCATTGGTGCGGTGACGGTAATCGTCTGGAAGCAGTTTGCCTGGTTGGGTCTGTATGAAATCATCCCGGGCTTTGTTTTCGGCAGCATCGGTATTGTGGTCTTCAGCCTGTTGGGTAAAGCGCCTTCAACTGCTATGCAGCAACGTTTTGCCGAGGCTGATGCGCATTATCACTCAGCTCCACCATCGCGTTTACAGGCAGAATAATCTGCCTCAGTCTTCAAGCCCGCCGCGTGCGGGCTTTTTTATTGCTTCCGTTGTAAACCTGCTATAACCATTACCCGCCTGGCCTTTTACATTCAGTCATCATTCTCAAAACATTCTGCTTGAGTTTTTCTTTGCTGTAATGATAATCACTATCACTGTAATTTACTTTTCTTTTCATCAATTGACTGAGAATAACGTTTAAGGGTTCTTCGCATGTTTGTTCCATTTTTAATTATGTTGCGCGAAGGGTTAGAGGCCGCGCTGATTGTCAGCCTGATTGCCAGCTACCTGAAACGGACTCAGCGTGGTCGATGGATTGGTGTGATGTGGATTGGTGTTCTGCTGGCGGCGGCGTTATGCCTGGCGTTAGGGATTTTCATCAACGAAACCACCGGTGAATTTCCGCAAAAAGAACAGGAGCTGTTTGAAGGCATCGTGGTGGTCATTGCCGTGGTGATCCTTACCTGGATGGTGTTCTGGATGCGTAAAGTTTCGCGCAACGTCAAAGTCCAGCTTGAACAGGCTGTCGATAACGCGTTGCAACGCGGCAACCATCACGGCTGGGCGCTGGTGATGATGGTCTTTTTTGCTGTTGCCCGTGAAGGGCTGGAGTCGGTGTTCTTTCTACTGGCAGCATTCCAGCAGGATGTAGGTATCTGGCCGCCGTTAGGCGCGATGCTGGGACTGGCTACCGCGGTGGTACTGGGTTACCTGATTTACCTCGGCGGCATTCGCCTCAACCTCGGGGCATTCTTTAAATGGACCAGCCTGTTCATTTTGCTGGTGGCTGCCGGTCTTGCCGCTGGGGCAATCCGCGCTTTCCACGAAGCCGGGTTGTGGAATCATTTTCAGGATGTGGCGTTTGACCTGAGCAGTGTGCTGTCGACGCATTCACTGTTTGGCACATTGATGGAAGGCATTTTCGGCTATCAGGAAGCGCCAAGCGTTAGTGAAGTCGCTGTCTGGTTTATCTACCTGATTCCGGCGTTGGTTATGTTTGCGTTACCGCCGCGTTCAGGCACTACGGCATCGCGTACCGCACCTTGATAAAAACGCGATGCAGAATACTTTTTAGTTACAACATACTTATTTATAGGGATAGGTTATGACGTTTAATTTTCGCCGTAGTGCGCTGCAGCTAGGTATCGCCGCGCTGTTTGCCTCCGCTTTTAATGCACAAGCTGCCGATATTCCGCAGGTGAAAGTCACGGTTAACGACAAACAATGTGAACCGATGACTATCACGGTTAATGCCGGGAAAACGCAGTTCATCATCCAGAACCATAGCCAGAAAGCGCTGGAGTGGGAGATCCTAAAAGGCGTTATGGTGGTTGAAGAGCGCGAAAACATTGCACCAGGCTTTAGCCAGAAAATGACCGCTAACCTCCAGCCAGGCGAATATGATATGACCTGCGGTCTGTTGACTAACCCGAAAGGCAAACTGATCGTAAAAGGTAGCGCAACGGCGGATGCCGCGCAAAGCGAGGCTCTGCTGAGTCTGAGCGGCGCGATTACCGAATACAAAGCCTATGTGACAGCCGAAACCGCGCAGTTGGTTGCGGGCACTAAAGCCTTTACCGATGCGATTAAGGCAGGCGATCTGGAAAAAGCGAAATCGCTGTATGCGCCAACCCGTCAGCATTATGAGCGTATTGAACCGATTGCTGAACTGTTCTCCGATCTCGACGGCAGCATCGATGCGCGGGAAGATGATTACGAACAAAAAGCCGCCGATCCTAAATTCACCGGCTTCCACCGCCTGGAGAAAGCGCTGTTTGGCGACAATACCACCAAAGGTATGGATAAGTACGCCGACCAATTAAACAGCGATGTTCTTGACCTGCAAACGCGTATTAGCGAGCTGGCTTTCCCACCGTCTAAAGTTGTTGGCGGGGCAGCAGGACTGATTGAAGAAGTTGCTGCCAGCAAAATCAGTGGGGAAGAAGATCGCTATAGCCATACCGATCTGTGGGATTTCCAGGCCAACGTCGATGGTGCGCAGAAAATTGTCGATCTCCTGCGTCCTCAGTTGCAAAAATCCAATGCTGAACTGCTTGCGAAGGTGGATGCGAACTTCAAAAAGGTCGATACCATTCTGAGCAAGTACCGTACCAAAGACGGCTTTGAAACCTATGACAAACTGACTGATGCCGATCGTAATGCACTGAAAGGGCCAATCACGACGCTGGCGGAAGATTTGTCGCAATTACGCGGTGTTCTGGGTCTGGATTAAGCACTATGCAGCAAGATAATGAAAACGGCGTGAGCGAACCGTCACGCCGACGTTTACTGAAAGGGATGGGCGCCCTGGGTGGGGCGCTGGCGCTGGCGGGTGGGTGTCCGGTTGCCCACGCGCAAAAACCACAAAGCGCGCCGGGCACGTTGTCTCCGGATGCACGTAGTGAAGCGCAGCCGTTTTATGGTCAGCATCAGGCGGGGATCCTGACGCCGCAGCAGGCATCAATGATGCTGGTGGCGTTCGATGTTCTCGCCAGCGATAAGGCCGATCTTGAGCGTTTATTCCGGTTGCTGACCAGCCGGTTTGCGTTTCTGACCACCGGTGGACCGGCGCCGGATACGCCGAATCCGCGTCTTCCTCCTATGGATTCAGGTATCCTCGGCGCATACATTGCGCCAGACAACCTGACGATGACGTTGTCAGTCGGCTCCTCGCTGTTTGATGAACGCTATGGCCTGAAATCGCAGATGCCGAAAAAGCTGCAAAAAATGACCCGCTTCCCGAATGATTCACTGGATGCGGCGCTGTGCCATGGCGATGTGCTGCTGCAGATTTGTGCCAACACCCAGGACACCGTCATCCACGCGTTGCGCGATATCATTAAACATACGCCCGATCTCCTTAGCGTGCGCTGGAAACGTGAAGGTTTTATTTCCGACCACGCCGCACGCAGTAAAGGCAAAGAGACCCCGGTCAATTTGCTTGGCTTTAAAGACGGCACCGCGAATCCGGACGCTACGGATGCGAAGTTGATGCAAGACGTGGTGTGGGTTACGGACGGGCAGGGCGAGCCTGCCTGGGCACAAGGCGGAAGCTATCAGGCCGTCAGGCTCATTCAGTTTCGCGTTGAGTTCTGGGATCGTACGCCGCTGAAAGAGCAGCAAACGATTTTTGGTCGCGATAAACACACCGGCGCACCGCTGGGTATGCAGCATGAGCATGATGTGCCTGACTATGCCAGCGATCCTGAAGGCGAGGTGATTGCGCTCGACAGCCATATCCGTCTCGCAAATCCGCGTACGAAAGAGACCGACTCCAGCCTGATGATGCGTCGTGGCTACAGTTATTCGCTCGGTGTGACTAATTCCGGTCAACTGGATATGGGGCTGTTGTTTGTCTGCTATCAACACGATCTGGAAAAAGGTTTTTTGACAGTGCAGAAACGTCTGAACGGTGAAGCGCTGGAAGAATATGTCAAACCGATTGGTGGGGGATATTTCTTTGCTTTGCCGGGTGTTAAAACTGCAGATAATTATCTGGGACAGTCTCTGCTTGAAGCCTGATGATTATGCCCCGCAGTACAGCGGGGTTTTTCCTGACATCTTGATGAAGGAACAAACTATTTTTTATGATCGGTATGCGACTGAAATAATTCTGTCATCTTTCTGCAAGAGACTGTCTCTGGTGATAAGATAGAATTTAAGTTAACAACAAGTAAAAATATTGTTGCATTAGCGAAAGGTTATGATGTACTTATAAGTAATAGCGGTAGTTCCCGGCGGTGATTGTCATTCACTATGGAGATCGCGAATGGAAAAGTCCTGTATTGGACACGTTTTTCACAGTAACAGCAGTACCTTACGCGGACGTTTCTCTTCCGGTAGCCTCCTCGTCACCGCTAAATCTCTCGCTCATTCACTTCTTATCTTCGCAACTGACGCCCTGTACGGTGCGCGTAGCTGTGCGTGGCGTCTTATCCGAAAGCAAGCAATGGCTTACAAGGAAGCCAACCCTCAGATGTTCGTGCGCATAATCGTGCCGCCAACGGCGCGTGTGATGTATACCTACAACTCAAGGTGCTATCCATGGGAAGACAAAAAGCAGTGATCAAAGCTCGTCGTGAAGCAAAACGTGTGCTGAGGCGGGATTCGCGTAGCCATAAGCAACGTGAAGATGAATCGGTCACCTCGCTTGTGCAGATGGGCGGCGTAGAAACGATTGGTATGGCGCGTGACAGTCGCGACGCCTCGCCAATCACGGCGCGGAATGAAGCTCAGGCGCACTACCTGAATGCTATCGAGAGTAAACAGCTGATCTTCGCCACCGGTGAAGCCGGGTGTGGTAAAACCTGGATCAGCGCGGCAAAAGCAGCAGAGGCCCTGATCCATAAAGATGTGGACAGGATCATTGTAACCCGTCCAGTTCTGCAAGCTGATGAAGACCTCGGCTTCTTACCTGGAGATGTTTCCGAGAAGTTTGCTCCCTATTTTCGCCCCGTGTATGACGTGCTTGTCAAACGGCTGGGAGCCTCCTTCATGCAATATTGCCTGCGACCTGAGATTGGTAAGGTGGAAATCGCGCCGTTCGCCTATATGCGTGGACGTACCTTTGAAAATGCAGTGGTCATTCTTGACGAGGCTCAGAACGTCACTGCTGCGCAAATGAAGATGTTTTTGACCCGCCTCGGGGAGAATGTGACGGTGATTGTGAATGGGGATGTGACCCAGTGCGATCTACCAGCCCACGTTCGCTCAGGGCTTAGCGATGCGCTGGCCCGTTTCGAAGAAGATGAGATGGTTGGGATTGTTCGTTTCAATAAAGACGATTGCGTCCGCTCTGCGCTCTGTCAGCGGACGCTCAACGCTTACAACTGATAAGTACTCCGTCTTCAAGGCCCGGGAAACCGGGCTTTGTTGTTTGACGCCAGTACATGACCGGTCGGGGCTTCTCATCCCCCCCGTAGATGTGCAACATGCGAAAAAAAAGCCCGTACTTGCGTACGAGCTCTTCTTAAAATATGGCGGTGAGGGGGGGATTGACTCGCTTTGCTCGCCCTTCGGGCAGCCCACTCACTCCGTTCGCGGTCTGTCCAGCTGGCTGCGCCAGCAGTCGAACCCCGGTCGGGGTTTCTCATCCCCCCGCAGATGTGCAATATGTGAAAAAAAAGCCCGTACTTTCGTACGAGCTCTTCTTAAAATATGGCGGTGAGGGGGGATTGACTCGCTTTGCTCACCCTTCGGGCAGCCCACTCACTCCGTTCGCGGTCTGTCCAGCTGGCTGAGCCAGCAGTCGAACCCCGGTCGGGGTTTCTCATCCCCCCGCAGATGTGCAACATGCGAAAAAAAAGCCCGTACTTGCGTACGAGCTCTTCTTAAAATATGGCGGTGAGGGGGGGATTCGAACCCCCGATACGTTGCCGTATACACACTTTCCAGGCGTGCTCCTTCAGCCACTCGGACACCTCACCATATTGTTGTTCCTGTGCTACCGGAACGGGCGCTAATGTAGGGGAAACACCGCCCCGCCGTCAATCAACTTTTTGAAAAAAATGTGCATTTACACAAACTTCAAGCAACATGGAGCATAAATAAGCGGGAATTGTTTTTTTTGCCAGCATCCTAAAATTTGCTACTCTGATGTTCCCTCGAAAAATGATGATAATAAGTGCGAGAAAGTTCCGCACAACAATGTTCAGGAGACAATATGGATATAATTTTCTATCACCCAACATTCGATACGACCTGGTGGATTAATGCGTTGGCAAAGGCAATACCTGGTGCGAACGTACGTGAGTGGAAAGCGGGTGATAATGCACATGCTGACTATGCGCTGGTCTGGCATCCGCCGGTTGAAATGCTCGCAGGACGAAAATTAAAAGCCGTATTTGCGCTGGGAGCGGGTGTCGATTCTATTCTCAGTAAACTCAATGCTCATCCGGAAATGTTGGATGCGTCGATCCCGCTTTTCCGTCTGGAAGATACGGGTATGGGCCTGCAAATGCAGGAATATGCTGTCAGTCAGGTGCTGCACTGGTTTCGTCGCTTTGATGATTATCAGGCATTGAAAAATCAGGCGAAATGGCAGCCGTTGTCAGAATATACTCGCGAGGAGTTTACCGTCGGGATCATGGGGGCTGGGGTATTGGGCGCAAAAGTAGCCGAAAGCCTGCAAGCATGGGGATTCCCACTGCGCTGCTGGAGTCGTACGCGTAAATCCTGGTCTGGCGTGGAAAGCTTCGCCGGTACTGAGGAACTGGGCGCATTTTTGAGTCAAACTCGCGTGCTGATCAACCTTCTGCCTAATACGGCAGAAACCGTAGGCATTATTAACGCTGATTTACTTAGCCAATTGCAGGATGGCGCCTACGTGCTGAACCTTGCACGCGGTGTTCATCTTAATGAAGACGATCTTCTGGCATCGCTGGAAAGCGGCAAGGTGAAGGGGGCCATGCTGGATGTTTATAGCCGTGAACCGCTGCCAGAAAACAGCCCATTATGGAAACATCCGCGTGTGGCGATGACGCCACATATTGCCGCAGTTACCCGTCCGGCAGAAGCGGTGGACTATATCTCCCGCACGATTATGAACCTGGAGAGCGGGCAAGTCGTAACAGGTCAGGTCAATCGCGTTCGGGGATATTGATGGTAACCCGGCAAGTACCGGGTTTCAGCTAAAATACCCGTCATACTTCAAGCTGCATGTGCGTTGGCTACGGTTGTTCACCTGAATCACCTACGTAAGTAAGTGATTCAGGTATCACTCCCTTGCCACCTGCCTGCGACTCGAATTTTAGGGTATTAATGGCGGCGATACCTGCTATCCTTGACGGAAAATGACTACAGGAGAGAGTTATGTATCCCGTTGACCTGCATATGCATACCGTCGCCAGCACCCACGCCTACAGCACCTTAAGTGATTACATCGCGGAAGCTCGTCGCAAAGGCATCAAGCTATTTGCCATTACCGATCATGGACCGGACATGGCGGATGCGCCTCACCACTGGCACTTTATCAATATGCGTATTTGGCCGCGTGTCGTGGATGGCGTGGGGATCCTGCGTGGAATAGAAGCCAATATTAAGAATATTGAAGGTGAAATTGACTGTTCAGGTCCGATGTTTACCTCCCTGGACCTCATTATTGCGGGCTTCCATGAGCCGGTTTTTGCACCTCACGATAAAGACACCAATACCCAGGCAATGATAGCTACGATGGCCAGCGGTAATGTGCACATCATAAGTCATCCGGGAAATCCCAAATATCCTGTTGATATTAAAGCAATTGCGCAGGCGGCGGCAAAGTACCAGGTTGCACTGGAAATCAATAACTCTTCGTTTTTGCATTCGCGTAAGGGCAGTGAGGATAATTGCCGTGCGGTTGCTGCGGCTGTGCGTGATGCTGGTGGCTGGGTGGCGTTAGGGTCGGATTCACATACCGCTTTCACGCTGGGAGAATTTGGCGAATGCCGTAAAATCCTGGATGATGTTAATTTCCCTGAAGACAGAATTTTAAACGTCACACCTAAACGTCTATTGGCGTTTCTGGAATCGCGAGGCATGGAGCCGATCGCGGAATTTGCTGAACTGTAATTGTTACTAACTGGAATATATCAATGAACGAGTTTTCTATCCTGTGTCGTGTACTGGGCTCGCTGTTTTACCGCCAACCGCAGGACCCTTTACTGGTTCCCCTGTTTACCCTGATTAGTGAAGGTAAACTGTCCGCCAACTGGCCGCTGGAACAGGACGAACTGCTCACCCGTTTACAGAAGAGCTGCGATATGCCCCAGTTGGCTGCAGATTACAACGCGCTGTTTGTCGGTGACGAGTGTGCAGTGCCGCCTTATCGTAGTGCCTGGGTAGAAGGGGCGAAAGAATCTGATGTTCGTGCATTTCTTTCAGCCCGGGGCATGCCGCTGGCTGATACACCGGCAGATCACATTGGTACGCTGTTGCTGGCGGCTTCATGGCTTGAGGACCAGTCTGCGGAAGATGAAAGTGAGGCGCTTGAAACCTTGTTTGTAGACTACTTGCTGCCCTGGTGCGGTACGTTCCTTGGTAAAGTTGAAGCGCACGCGAACACGCCTTTCTGGCGTACGATAGCACCGCTGACGCGTGATGCCATTGGTGCGATGTGGGACGAATTGCAGGAAGATACAGACGAATAAATGTGACGTACGTCACTTAAAAGTGCAACTCAATTTATAAGCTTGCATAAATTGTGTGCGCGATCTCATTACCATGCCGTTTTTCTGCTAAGATGCGCGGCATGAACATACTTCTCTCAATTGCAATCACAACGGGCATTCTCTCCGGGATCTGGGGATGGGTGGCCGTTTCTCTTGGTTTACTCAGTTGGGCTGGCTTTCTGGGTTGCACGGCTTATTTCGCCTGCCCGCAAGGTGGGTTAAAAGGACTGTGGATCTCGGCGTGTACGCTGCTAAGCGGTGTGGTGTGGGCGTTGGTGATTATTAACGGTAGTGCGCTTGCTCCGCATATGGACATTATTGGTTATGTCATGACAGGAATTGTCGCGTTTCTGATGTGTATCCAGGCAAAGCAATGGCTGCTTTCATTTGTACCGGGCACGTTCATTGGCGCATGTGCAACATTTGCAGGGCAGGGCGACTGGCGACTGGTTGTACCGTCACTGGCACTGGGCCTCGTATTCGGCTATGCAATGAAAAACAGTGGTCTGTGGCTGGCATCTCGCCGTGAAAATAGAATATCGTCGACGCTGACCAGTAAATAAAAAAGCGTGAGGGTTTTCCTCACGCTTTTTATGCTGTATAGACCCATCAGGATTCTGGCGGTACCGACATATGACGGTATTTAACCAGGATGTCATTATCAACTTGTTTCTTATCCTGCAAATCCCACAATCCGCGATCGATGCCGTCATTAATCAGGAAGATAACGCCCGTTTCAATCGCTGACATCAGACAAAGCATAACCGGTTCGTTAGAGGTGTAGCCAATTTCACCTTCCAACAGACGCTGGTAGTCAATAAAGCGGAACACCCCAGCCTGTACTTCATAAGACAGAATGGTTTTACTGGTATTCACTGACGACAGGATCTCACCGGTGCTGACGTTAACTACGCGCAGGTTTACCGCTATCTGGTCGAGCTGGTATTGCGTATCGGCGCCAATACCAAAATAACGTGCACCGACACCACCCGATTTAACGTTGCTTTCATAACCGATAATTGATCCTTCCACCATGATGTTTGCCGCGGTCAGGGACTGTAGCGGGATCCGGTTATTAATCGCAACCGTACCGTTTTCCTGAGCTGCACGAATGATTTTGCGTTCGTTAAGCAAGTTCTGTAACCCCTGACGTTCCAGTGGGATGAACCAACGAGAATCTTTCAATGCGGTGACAAGCATAGCCGTGGCGCTTTGCGGGACGGCGGTTGAGAAGTTACTTGCCGGGTAAGGTTTAAATTGGCCAGTCTCATCCTGAATGTTGTATACCGACACAAAGATCTTACCTGTAGGCATAGGCAGATGCGTCAAGTCTTTATAGCTTTGGGCTCGGGGCATTAATGTCGGCTTAGCGGCTTCTTGAGGCGGAGCTGTTAAACATCCGCTGAGTAAAATTACTGCCACCATGATAAGTAAACGCTGCATGATTATTTCCTTTCGTGGCTATAACTTAGAAGTCGGTCGACTGTGTTTGTAAACCCGACACTTCAATTGTCGAAGTTTTCCCCGATTTCCTGTCGGTGACATTCAATTGCAGTTGTCCGTCCCGGTTGGCGATATCAATGATAAAATCATTGGTCACCATTCTTCCTGGTTTACCGGTATTAATGTTGGTGAGTAGGCCACCGAGAATTTGTGACTGAATCGCCTGAGTAAAGTTATCCAGAGCTGACGGGGTTTCAATACCGTAATCGTCATAGCTTGGATCTTTATATGAGTTCTGGGCCTGGGCGCTGTTCAACAGAAAAGCACCATTATTCGGGTTGCCACCAAAGTTTGGGTTGCGAAACTGGAACGTCATGTTTCCGGCCCAACTTAATGGTGAAATTAGCATGAGCAAAACCACTGCATGTTTAACACGCATGAAAGCCTCCGGACAAAATCATGTTTTAGAATTCATCACGCGCTAAATCGCTAGTGCTTAATAGTGTTTGATCTATTTGCCGGCGATTTAATGCTTCCTCAGTTTGTGCCAATGCGAAGACTACAATTTTGTCGAAGTCTTTTTTCGTCGGAAATAAAAAAGTCTGGAAGATAACGTCCTGATTGACCGTTATGGTGATCCAACTTCCCCAACGCGCACTGGGTCTTTCATTAATGGTTAAGTTTCCTGTGTACTCGCTTTCCCACTTATCACTAAAGGCCCGATAAAAATCATGCCCGATTGAAGAGACAGTGTGGTCAGTTAACAGCCCGGGAACCTCCACCTCTACGGTTGTCGCTGCGTGCAGACTCCCGGCAGCAAAGAATAAATTTGCTGCCACAATCCAGGTCAAATACCGTTTCATGGCTTTATCGCCTGAGGTTATCATTGGCCCATGAGACCGCCTGCGTACGGTTTTTGACAGCTATCTTTTTGAAAAGATTATAAAGATGTGTTTTTACCGTATTTTCACTGATAAACAGTGAGCGAGCGATTTCAATATTTGAGGCGCCGATACGCAATTTATTAAGGATCTCTTTTTCACGGTGCGTCAGCAGTGCCGACTCCGTGCTGTTATAACGATAATTTCCAGAGTGCGTGATCAGATAACTGGCAAGTTTTTGCGTGAAGTAACATTCACCGCGCAAGATACCCTGCAAGCCGCTTACGACACGCTGCTCGTCTTCAGTTGCGTAAAAAACACCATTGATATGCGGCCAGTTTTCGATATCCCGATAAGGGTAATCATCAGGAGTATTCAACAATAACGTCTTTATATTGTTGTTTTTTCTACTCAAATTATCTTGCCAGTAATGGATCAGTTTTTTATCTGCCTCCATCATATCCAGTAAAACAATGCAGCTGGAGGATATATCATCCAGAGAACGTTGAATATTATGTAGTTTTCCGGTGAGTGCCAGTGATTGTTTTAAATGCTGTAATAATGCAGTTGCCTGCAAAGAAGGTTTTGTGATCAACAATAATGTATGACCATGAATACTATGGACTTCATTAAACATGATGAAACTCCACTTTTTAGTCGCACACCTGACAGCTGTCTCTACTAAAATAGAGGCACCAGAAGTACTGACAGATGTTGCACTGCTGTGTAGATATAAAATATCGACCCAAAGGGGTGAAAATATTAAAACAAATGGACTTCAACTGATTTCAATCTAGCTATTACAAATCTTAAAGCAAGTGTTAAATATGTAACAACTTGTAAAATTATATATTAAAATGTGATTTTATGGTTTTATTAGAGTTTAGATTTGATAGGAAAGTTGTACATTTTACCTTTGCTGCATAGATTTAAAAAATCATACAAATTATACTAACGCATTGATTTTAAATTAGTTAATTAATGGTTGTTGAGTTTTAGATTTCTAATGAATTCTAAAATCCTTGTCTCAATTTACGTTGGTCAATTTTAGATGGAAAAAAATGACCTTTGTCACGACTTGTACCGATGTCTATCTCGACGTTGTACTGAGAGGCCCTGATATCGTGCAAAATGCACTTTCTCAGTGACTGCATAGAAATTCATTACTGATAGCAAAATAAAAATAAAAGCCAGACCAGAAGCGGTGTTATTCACTGTTAATTAGTACTTTGGTGTGAATCCGGATATAAAAATACCACTCGCGGGTGAGTTATTTAAAATGTTTCCACGGACATACTCTTCATCGTAACGTGGCGTTAACAAATGTAAGTCATGTTAACAACAATTTGAGTGGTAATTAATTTAACTTCATGTACGACCAGGTCCAGGGTGACAACATGAAAAACAAGTTGTTATTTATGATGTTTACAATACTGGGAGTGCCTGGGATTGCATCCGCAACCAGTTATGATTTAGCTAATTCAGAATATAACTTTGCGGTAAATGAATTAAGTAAGTCTTCATTTAATCAGGCAGCCATTATTGGTCAGGTTGGTACTGCTAATAGTGCAAATACTCGCCAGGAGGGCACCAAGTTATTGTCGGTCATTTCGCAAGAAGGTTCAGGTAACCGGGCGAAAACAGACCAGACGGGATCAAATAACTTTGCATATATTGATCAAACGGGTAGCTCTAATGATGCGAGTATTAAACAAAGCTCTTACGGTAATACGGCGATGATTATCCAGAAAGGCTCTGGTAATAAAGCCAATATTACCCAGTACGGTACACAAAAAACAGCAGTTGTGGTGCAGAGACAGTCGCAAATGGCAATTCGCGTTACTCAACGCTAATCCATAAACGACGTTTAAATCAATCCGATGGGGGTTTACCATGAAACTTTTAAAAGTGGCAGCATTCGCAGCAATCGTAGTTTCTGGCAGTGCTCTGGCAGGTGTTGTTCCGCAATGGGGCGGTAATCATCATGGTGGCGGTAGCAACTATGGCCCAGACTCTTCAATGAGTATTTACCAATTTGGCTCTAGTAACGTTGCGAATGCGCTGCAAAGTGATGCACGTAAATCAGACGTGACTATCACACAACACGGACATGGTAACGGTGCGACTGTCGGCCAAGGTGCTGATGACAGTACCATTAGCCTGAAACAGACCGGCTTCCAGAACAGTGCTGATATCAATCAGTGGAATGCAAAAAATGCTGATATCAGCGTAACTCAGTTCGGTGGTCGTAACGGTGCTGTGGTTAATCAGACAGCGTCTGACTCCAATGTGCTGATTCAGCAGGTTGGTTATGGCAACAATGCTACAGCTAACCAGCACTAATTCAGTTTTCTGACTGATAATAAACAGGGCGAAAGCCCTGTTTTTTTTCGGGAGAATATTATGCACACGCTATTACTCATTGCCGCGTTGGCAAATCAAATAACATTCAATACAACTCAGCAAGGTGACATGTACACCATTATTCCTCAGGTGACATTAGCTCAACCGTGCGTATGTGAAGTGCAAGTCCTTGCCGTACGTAAAGGAAAGGGCGGACAAAGTCAGTCACAGCAGAAAACAAGCCTTTCGGTCCCTGCTAATCGGCCAATTGAATTAACAAAAATGAGCTTTAATATTTCACCGGAGGATTCGGTCAAAATTATCGTTACCGTTTCTGACGGGCAGTCTCTGCATCTGTCGCAACAATGGCCTGACTCAAACAGTCACCCATAATTTTTTGCCGGATTTGCATTAAGGGTGTGGCTGGGAGTGCAGTGCTGTTCTATGAATATAGAAACGAACAAACGTTTTATTTGATCGTAACTCGCAGCGGTGAAGGATCATTGCGATCCCTCAAGGATGATTAATCATTGAGGAACCCTTATGTGTACATTATTAAAGCGTATTTTAAATACCGGTTTGTGGGCTTTTTCTCTTTTAACCCTCCCCGCAATGGCGACGCAAATCTTACCCGGCGGGGTAATTCATTTTCGTGGTGCAATAGTTGAAGCACCTTGCGACGTTAACACTCGACAACAACAGATTGAATTGTCATGTATGCGTGATGGCACGATGAGTAATAGTCTCTACGACCTGCAACAGGTCACGACAGCGCCTCAGAGTGTGCAACAAATTGCCACGGTGAAAATGCATTACCTCAATGAACAGAAAAGCATGGCTATTCTGAATATTGAATATAAATGAATCATTCTGGCGTAGGTATGCACGCTTATGGCTAAAAAGTGAGATTTCAAGGAAAACCCTGCTGTACACTTAACGGAGAGTGTTTTGTCAGGGGGAACTTATGCAATCGCGTGTTCATGTGTTACAGGGCGACATTACGACGATCGCGGTAGATGTGATCGTCAATGCGGCCAACTCCTCGTTACTGGGAGGAGGTGGAGTCGATGGCGCGATTCATCGTGCTGCCGGGCCTGCGTTGTTGGAGGCCTGCAAACAGGTTATACAACAACAGGGAGAATGCCCGACCGGGCATGCCGTTATCACGCTGGCTGGCGCGCTTCCGGCAAAAGCAGTTATTCACACCGTAGGACCCGTCTGGCAAGGCGGTGATCACCACGAGGCTGAACGACTTGAAGAGGCCTATTTAAATACATTACAACTGGCCTTAGCCAATGGTTATCAATCCATTGCTTTTCCAGCTATAAGCACCGGAGCTTATGGTTACCCACGTGCTGCAGCGGCAGAGATCGCGGTGAAAACGGTGTTGAAATTTATCACCCGACGTACGCTACCTGATCAAATATACTTCGTGTGCTTTGATGAAGAAAACGCTCGACTATACAAGAGATTACTTACCCAACAAGGCGATGAACGCACGGACTGATATGACGCGACTTGAGCGTGCCATCACGCCGCTATGCGTAAACCACCCGGGAGAATGCGGCATTCTGACGTTGGATGACAGCCTGGATGCGTTTGCTGCTCGCTATCGGTTGACAGAAATGGCGGAACGTACCCTGGATGTTCAGTATTACATCTGGGAAAGCGACATGTCCGGGCTATTGTTATTTTCCGTTTTGCTGGCCGCAGCGAAGCGGGGCGTCCGGGTGCGTTTGTTGCTGGATGATAACAACACGCCAGGTCTGGATGACACGCTGCGTTTGCTGGACAATCACCCTAATATTGAAGTCCGCCTGTTTAATCCCTTTTCCTTTCGCATCCTGCGTGCCCTGGGCTATTTAACCGATTTTGCCCGGTTGAATCGACGTATGCACAACAAAAGTTATACCGCTGACGGCGTCGTAACTCTTGTGGGGGGGCGAAATATAGGCGATGCCTATTTTGGCGCAGGCGAACAACCACTGTTTTCCGATCTGGACGTTATGGCTATTGGACCGGTTGTCCAGGATGTTGCAGACGACTTTGAGCGTTACTGGCACAGCCGCTCGGTTTCAACATTGCAAAACGTACTTGAGGTGGCTGAACCAGCTTCTACGCAAAAAATCGAACTTCCCGAATCCTGGTATAATGATGACATCACGCGTCGCTATCTACATAAGCTGGAAACCAGCCAGTTTATGACCCATCTCGATCAGAGGTCGCTGCCGCTAATTTGGGCGAAAACGCGCTTGCTGAGTGATGATCCTGCAAAAGGAGAGGGGAAAGCGCCGCGCCACTCACTATTACCGCAGCGTTTGTTTGACGTGATGGGATCTCCCACCGAGCGTATTGATATTATTTCCGCCTACTTTGTACCAACTCGCGCCGGTGTGGCGCAGCTCCTGAGACTGGTGAGAAAAGGCGTTAAGATCGCAATTTTAACTAATTCTCTGGCGGCGAATGATGTCGCGGTTGTTCACGCAGGCTATGCGCGTTGGCGAAAAAAACTCCTGCGCTACGGCGTGGAGTTATACGAGCTCAAACCAACCCGCGATCGCGTTTCAGCAGTACACGACCGGGGATTAACCGGTAATTCAGGCTCCAGCCTGCATGCGAAAACCTTCAGTATTGACGGTCGTAAAGTGTTTATAGGATCGCTTAATTTTGATCCCCGTTCAACGTTGCTCAATACGGAAATGGGGTTTGTGATTGAGAGTGAAGTACTGGCTGAGTTGATTCATAAACGTTTTATGCAAAGCCAGCGTGACATGGCCTGGCAACTACGTCTTGACCGTTGGGGCAGAATCAACTGGGTTGATCGGCTTTCTGGCAGCGAACAGGTACTGAAAAAAGAACCCGCTACAGGATTCTGGAAGCGGGTTCTGGTGAGGCTTGCATCTGTGCTGCCCATTGAATGGTTGCTCTGAACCATTCAATGCAAGAAAACTAACCGGCAACCGCCTTGTTTTTATCCTGCTTAATGGGCGGTTTACCCGAAAAGAGAAACTTCAGCACAGGGATCCGTAAATGGATTTCGTACAGAATGACCGCAATTCCAACCACAAAAAGCAGACCGCAGAGAAAACCCAGCAGGTTCGACTTGATGTGCGGTGTGATATACGCGCCAAAAAACAGCGTTAGCGGGTGGTGCACCAAATAGATGAACAGCGACGCGTTGACAAAATAGGTCACGCGAGCCGACTGGAAATTCAGTAAACGGTGGCCAAGCGAGAAGACAACGTTCACCATCCATAGCCCCATGACCATGGTAATGACATATTCGGTTTCATACATCCAGGCATCGCCGTTGCCGTAACGCTGATTGAGCAGGTATGCGACAAATGCGAATGCGGCGCCTAACGTGCAGCCGCGCGATGGCGTGGTAAACAGTGCTTTCAGATTCGGATTGATAAACGCCAGCGCACCGAGCATAAAGAAAGGCACATAGAACAACGTTTGCATAACGATAAAATTAAACATGCCATCGCTGAGAATCGAAGGGTAGAGGATGAAAATCGTTCTTCTGACGGCGGCATAGCCGACACCCAACAATATAAAAATCAGCGTTAATTTGGTCATTGACACCCCCGATGCAGGGGTACCGTCTCCACGCGATAGTCTGTTTTTCATCTGGGTAAACACCCACATGCTCAGGGTCGTTAACACCACCAGAACCAGTAAAAACCACAGATGGGAAATCAGCTCCCAGGCCAGCGCATTGTATTTGTCATAGCCGCTGAGGGTATGCCAGCTGTCTGCTTTCCCTTTCACGTATTGCAGCATGATAAATTGCGGCAGCGTAAGCAGCGGAATCGCGGTCAGCATGGGGATCCCCACGCGTTCTACACGCACCTTCCACCAGCGTTTTAACGGATAGCGCAAAAAAAGCATGTAGGAAAAATAACCTGAAATGACAAAGAAGACCTGCATGCGAAATGCATGGATAAAGTCGTTAAAAAGGGTTAACCACCAAGACGGTTCTGCGCTGTTCACGTGCCAGGTGTGGGTGGAGTAGATCAATGAAATATGGAATGGGATCCCTAACAACATTAGCCAGGCACGGATGGAGTCAAGAAAATATTCACGTGGTGGTGATACAGAGCTCATAGACAGTTACGTATTCTCAGACTTTTCGTCTTATCCCTAAGACGAATAATGGTTACATTCGAGGGCAACCCTACACGAAGTCCAACAACCTGTCTCCAGGATAAGCACGCAAAGTGAAAACAGGCAGATGAACCTGCTTAAACCATGAGCCAGCGCGCGAACAATACAGGGATTCAGTTGTCGGAGTACCCGATTATCCATTAAAATGGATCGGATCAATATAAGCACACAAAGGGGGAAGTGCTTACTAATTATGAAACATAAACTACAAATGATGAAAATGCGTTGGTTGGGTGCAGCAGTCATGTTAACGCTGTACACATCATCGAGCTGGGCGTTCAGTATTGATGATGTTGCAAAACAAGCTCAATCCTTAGCCGGGAAAGGCTATGAGGCGCCAAAAAGTAACTTGCCCTCCGTTTTCCGCGACATGAAATATGCGGATTATCAACAGATCCAGTTCAATCGCGATAAAGCGTACTGGAGCAATCTCAAGACCCCATTTAAGCTCGAGTTCTACCACCAGGGTATGTACTTCGACACGCCGGTCAAAATCAACGAAGTTACCGCCACGGCGGTGAAAAGAATCAAATACAGCCCGGATTATTTTAATTTTGGCGATGTTCAGCATGATAAAGACACGGTAAAAGATCTCGGCTTCGCCGGGTTCAAAGTGCTGTATCCGATCAACAGCAAAGATAAAAACGATGAAATCGTCAGCATGCTCGGTGCCAGCTATTTTCGCGTTCTGGGTGCAGGTCAGGTCTACGGCCTGTCAGCGCGTGGCCTCGCGATTGATACCGCTCTGCCTTCTGGTGAAGAATTTCCCCGCTTCCGTGAGTTTTGGATCGAACGTCCGAAACCGACTGATAAACGTTTAACCATTTATGCTTTGTTGGATTCTCCGCGTGCAACCGGAGCGTATCGTTTTGTCATTATTCCAGGTCGTGACACGGTCGTGGATGTTCAGTCCAAAGTATACCTGCGCGACAAAGTGGGCAAACTGGGTGTGGCACCGTTAACCAGTATGTTCCTGTTTGGACCGAACCAGCCGTCTCCGGCGACAAACTATCGTCCGGAACTGCATGATTCTAACGGTTTGTCTATCCACGCGGGCAATGGGGAGTGGATTTGGCGTCCGCTGAATAACCCGAAACATCTCGCGGTGAGCAGCTTCGCTATGGAAAACCCGCAAGGATTCGGACTGTTGCAGCGTGGCCGTCAGTTCTCGCGTTTTGAAGATATCGACGATCGTTACGATCTGCGCCCAAGCGCCTGGATCACGCCAAAAGGTGACTGGGGTAAAGGTAAGATTGAGTTAGTTGAAATCCCAACTAACGATGAAACGAACGATAACATCGTTGCGTACTGGACGCCGGATCAACTGCCTGAAGCGGGCAAAGAGATGAACTTCAAGTACACTTTGACGTTCACGCGTGATGAGGACAAGCTTCATGCGCCGGAAAGCGCCTGGGTACAGCAGACTCGTCGTTCTACCGGTGATGTAAAACAGTCCAACCTGATTCGTCAGCCTGACGGTACCATCGCGTTTGTGGTGGACTTTACCGGCACAGATATGAAAAAGCTGCCGCAGGATACCCCGGTTACCGCACAAACCAGTATTGGCGACAACGGTGAAATCGTTGAAAGCACTGTGCGCTATAACCCGGTATCTAAAGGTTGGCGTTTGATGCTGCGCGTGAAAGTGAAAGACGTGAAGAAAACCACTGAAATGCGTGCTGCCTTGGTCAATGCCGATCAGACGCTGAGTGAAACCTGGAGCTACCAGTTACCTGCCAATGAATAAGACAACTGAGTATATTGACGCAATGCCGCTTTCGGATATCGAGAAAGCGGCACTGCCGAAAACTGACATCCGCGCCGTTCATCAGGCGTTGGATGCCGAGCATCGTACTTACTCGCGCGAAGATGATTCACCGCAGGGTTCTGTGAAAGCTCGCCTTGAGCAAGCATGGCCGGATTCTTTGGCTAAAGAGCAGTTGGTTAAGGACGATGAGGGCCGCGATCAGCTGCAGGCGATGCCAAAAGCAACGCGTACCTCTATGTTCCCCGATCCCTGGCGTACCAACCCGGTTGGTCGTTTTTGGGATCGCTTGCGTGGGCGCGATGTGACGCCGCGTTATCTTTCGCGTTTGACGAAAGAAGAGCAAGAAAGCGAGCAAAAATGGCGTACCGTAGGCACCATCCGCCGCTATACGCTGTTGATTCTAACGCTGGCGCAAACGGTCGTAGCAACCTGGTATATGAAGACGATCCTCCCGTATCAGGGGTGGGCATTTATTAATCCGGTAGACATGATGGGGCAGGATTTATGGGTCTCCTTTATGCAATTGCTGCCCTACATGCTCCAGACCGGCATTCTTATTTTGTTTGCTGTGCTTTTCTGTTGGGTGTCTGCGGGATTCTGGACTGCGCTGATGGGCTTCTTGCAACTGTTGATTGGACGAGATAAGTACAGTATCTCGGCCTCAACGGTTGGGGACGAACCGCTGAATCCCGAACACCGTACCGCGCTGATTATGCCTATTTGTAACGAAGACGTTGATCGCGTATTTGCGGGACTGCGCGCTACGTGGGAATCGGTCAAAGCAACGGGCAACGCCGAACATTTCGATGTTTATATCCTGAGCGACAGCTACAACCCTGATATCTGCGTGGCAGAACAAAAAGCGTGGATGGAGCTGATTGCCGAAGTGCAGGGCGAAGGGCAGATCTTCTACCGCCGTCGTCGTCGTCGCGTGAAGCGTAAAAGCGGCAACATTGATGACTTCTGTCGTCGCTGGGGAAATCAGTACAGCTACATGGTGGTGCTGGACGCTGACTCAGTGATGAGCGGTGACTGTCTGAGCGGCCTGGTGCGTCTGATGGAAGCGAATCCGAATGCCGGGATTATCCAGTCTTCACCGAAGGCTTCCGGTATGGATACGCTGTATGCGCGCTGCCAGCAGTTTGCGACCCGTGTTTATGGACCGCTGTTTACCGCCGGGCTTCACTTCTGGCAGTTAGGGGAATCACACTACTGGGGCCACAACGCAATTATCCGCGTGAAGCCATTTATCGAGCACTGTGCGCTCGCGCCGTTACCGGGCGAAGGCTCGTTTGCGGGATCGATCCTCTCCCATGACTTCGTGGAAGCGGCATTGATGCGTCGGGCTGGCTGGGGCGTGTGGATTGCCTACGATCTGCCGGGCTCTTATGAAGAGCTGCCGCCGAACCTGCTGGATGAACTCAAGCGTGACCGCCGCTGGTGCCACGGCAACCTGATGAACTTCCGTTTGTTCCTGGTGAAAGGGATGCACCCGGTTCACCGTGCGGTATTCCTGACCGGTGTAATGTCCTATCTGTCTGCGCCGCTTTGGTTTATGTTCCTCGCGCTCTCTACCGCATTGCAGGTGGTGCATGCGTTGACGGAGCCGCAGTACTTCCTGCAACCGCGTCAGCTGTTCCCGGTATGGCCGCAATGGCGACCTGAACTGGCGATCGCGCTGTTTGCTTCAACGATGGTGCTGCTGTTCCTGCCGAAGCTGCTGAGTATCTTGCTCATCTGGTGTAAAGGGACGAAAGAGTACGGCGGGTTTATCCGCGTTACGCTGTCGCTGCTGCTGGAGGTTCTGTTCTCCGTGCTGCTGGCGCCGGTGCGTATGCTGTTCCACACCGTCTTCGTTGTAAGCGCTTTCCTCGGTTGGGAAGTTGTGTGGAATTCACCGCAGCGTGATGACGATTCGACCCCGTGGGGTGAAGCGTTTATGCGTCACGGTTCTCAGTTACTGCTGGGGCTGGTGTGGGCTGTGGGTATGGCCTGGCTGGATCTGCGTTTCCTGTTCTGGCTGGCACCGATTGTCTTCTCGCTGATCCTGTCACCGTTTGTTTCCGTGATTTCCAGCCGTTCCACGGTGGGGTTACGTACCAAGCGCTGGAAGCTGTTCCTGATCCCGGAAGAGTATTCTCCGCCGCAGGTGCTGGTGGATACCGATACCTATCTGGTGATGAACCGTAAACGTACGCTGGACGATGGCTTTATGCATGCGGTGTTTAATCCGTCGTTTAACGCACTGGCCACGGCCATGGCGACTGCACGCCACCGCGCCAGCAACGTGCTGGAGATTGCACGCGATCGTCATGTGGAACAGGCACTGAACGAAACGCCGGAGAAACTGAATCGCGATCGCCGCCTGGTGTTGTTGAGCGATCCGGTGACCATGGCGCGTTTACATTACCGTGTCTGGAATTCACCTGATAAGTATTCTTCGTGGGTGAACTACTATCAGGGACTGACACTGAACCCGCTGGCGCTCAGGAAAAAATAAGCGTTCTGTAACGTGAAAATACCGGCCTGGTGCCGGTATTTTTTTATATTGAATAGAATGAGTCGTGAGGTAGCAGGTGCGAATATTGGCTGTAGGAATAATGATCTTCTTCCTGAGCGGATGCGGCAGCATTATTAGTCGTACCATCCCAGGGCAAGGACACGGAAACCAATACTATCCTGGCGTTCAATGGGATGTTAGGGACTCCGCATGGCGCTACGTCACTATCCTCGATCTGCCATTTTCGCTAGTGTTTGATACGTTGCTGCTGCCGCTCGACATACATCATGGACCTTACGAGTAATTATCGCTCATCCCATTCATCGGCTGCGGTCTGTCCCTCTTCAGTATCAAGGGGAGGTTCCAGCTGGAATTCACCTTCATCCCATTCGTGAAGCGTATTTTCTTCCTGCCACTCCTGGCGGATTTCAATTTCATCATAGTCGCCATCAAAAACGCTCTGGGCCGCTTCCCCGCTCAGGATTGGAAGACATTCACCATCTACATCATCCTCGTCAGCAAAGAATTCCGCCTGCCACATAATGTCGCCATCCTGTAGCACGTATTTTTGGACGCTTAGCTGTTGAACGCTGGCGTCGTCTGACTCAAGGTCAGGGTTATCAGCCAGAAACACTTCACGAGCTGCATCAATAGCCTCTTCCAACGTGGCATAAAAATTCATGTCATTCTTTGCCATATTTCTTCTCCTAAGGCGAACAATAAAGGGGGATGATTCAATCTATAGACGGCGATCCGCAGAGCGTCAAACCCATTAGCTGCATGGTTCATTCAATCAGATGATTACTGCCTGCAATGCCTACGAGACTGGGGGAAAGTAACTTCGGTTGTTTATGAAAAATTTACATTGGCAGATACTGAAGCCGACGTAATATCAGGAAAAAAATTCAAGAAAAAATAGTAATGTATGTGATTTGCAATGTAGTAATGAAAATCAAAAAATTAAAAAATGACGTTATATAAGGAAATCTTCAGGGTTGAACGTTATTTTTTATGTGTTTTAGAGAGGGAATCCGATCGCTTATGACGTAATATTTCATAACTTAATAAAAACAAAGAAGAAAATTAATGCCCAATACGGAAGTGTCGCAGGTGCAATCAATGAAAGTGGCTAAACATAGTGGTGTCTCTGGTGGTGACAAAGTATCTTTTGTGTATGGGGGCTGTGAATGGTGTGAGTGATACTAAAATAGTATACATAATAAAATGTTATTAATGACAAAGGTTATAAATCTATAAGAAACCATTAAATAAGAAATGAATTAGTGTCATTGAATCTGTGCAGATATAATAGTTTGCAAAATCTTATGCTTTATTATATAAAATGCAAAATTAAGAGAGCCCTTAAGGTTGTTATGGATAACGGCAATTCAAATAATAGAAGGTTAATGGCTTTCTATATAATCTGTTTGGCTAGCTATGTTCTTGGTGGAGTGTGTCTTACACAATTTAAATTAACGATACAAAGTGTGCCGCAAACAGTATATCTGATTATAATTGTAGGGTTATTCTTTTTATATGGGATAATCTTCCTGTTTATGTTATTCCAGTATCTTTGTAGAAAAGATCTCACCTGCCTTATGATATTAGGTATGGCGTTTCTTGGGAATAACATATTTTTCATCGAGACTATCTACATCGTTCAGGACTTGATTAATGATTATGCCTCAATCGAAAAAAGAACTAACGATATAGCCATATTCTATTACTTTCGGCAGATTAGTTTCATTGCTCTGCTATTTGTTTCATTAAAATCTTATAAAGTATCCTCGACAGTTATTGAAACCAAAGAAAGAGAACCTTGCTATATCGTTCTGTCTTTTTTAATCATGCTTGTTATCGCGGTGGTGGCGCACGCTCTGGTCAGTTACAACCCTAATTTTACACTCGAGATCACAAGCCTGAAGCCTGATAATGTCACCGTGCACTGGCATATTGGGTACATTTATTCGCTTATTGTATCCTGGGGACTGGTCCTGTTGTATTTAATCATTAAAACCAGAACGCATAACATCTTGTGGAAAAGTATAGGGCTACTGTGTTGCTCAGCAATATTGACCAATGTACTACTTCTGAGCCTGGATGAATATAGCATGTATATTTGGTATGTAAGCCGGGGGATTGAGGTGATAAGTGCCCTGTGTATAATCTCAATACTGATGTACAACACCTTCATCATCTTAAAAAAAGAAACGGATTCAGCTATTAAAGACGCAATGACTAAAATATATAATCGTAAACTATTCTATAAGTCATTAAAATTATCATTAGCAAAAGGCACAGTATGTGTAATGGTTCTGGATATTGATAAATTCAAACGGATTAATGATACTTACGGTCATCAGGAAGGTGACAGAGTGATAATCAGCATTGTCGATATTGTCAATAAATCAATCAGAGATACGGATATTTTTGCCAGAGTAGGCGGCGAAGAATTTGCGATCCTTCTTAAGTGTAACGATAAAGATGAGGCAATTGTTGTTGCAGAGCGAATTAGGCGAAATGTAGAGAATGCTACGACAATACCAAATTCGTATGAGTTAAAAGAAAAAATGACGATAAGTATCGGTGTATATTGCAGTAAAATTGATGATGAATCAGTGGATAAAGTTGTTTCATACGCCGATGCCGCATTGTATGAAGCCAAAAATTCTGGCAGAAATAAGGTGTGTTACTATTATCATTAAGGTTGAAATATACGCCGTGTAAGATAAGTTTATTATTCCGAACCGGCGAATACAAATACACAAATCATCCCACGACCTCTGTACTCCGACGACGGCGCAGGCTATTCCACGAGTACAGGGCGTTAAACAGTACGACGCCCGCGGTCACACAGAAAACGGCACGAAAACCGTAGTTGGCGGATATCGCTGCCCCCATTAGAGGTCCTGTTACGTTACCGATATCGCGAAATGACTGATTATAACTGAAAATACGTCCAGCTATTTGATTGGTCGAGTTGTAAACCAGCAGCGTTTGTACCGCCGGGAGCAGAGCGCCGTCGGCCGCACCCAATAAAAAGCGCAGAACACCAAGCTGCCAAGGCGTATGGACAAATGACATTGGAATAAGCAGTAACACAGAAACGATCAGCGCGACGATCAGGATCTTCTCCGGGCCAATTCGATCGCCTAATTTGCCAAGTTTCGGGGCGCTGATTAATGCCGCAACGCCGGGGACAGAGGCTATCATCCCACTGATAAACGCAATATTGCTGACGTTGCCAGCCAACTCTCGAACGTACAGGGTCAGTATTGGCGCGATAGAACCGGTGGCTACCTGAATGATCATAGTGGTGATAAACAGGCTCAGCACCAGTTTGGGGTTCTTTAAAGAGGCCACGACTTCACGAATGTGCAGCATCTCCTTCTTGCTCACCGGCTGGAAACGCTCGCGGATAAAAAATAGCGTCAGGATGAAGCAGACCAGCAGCACGCTGGCGGTGATGAAAAATACAGGGCGTAATCCGTACTGATCCGCGAGCAGCCCGCCCGCTAGCGGCCCGAGCAGTGCGCCACTAACGCCACCGGTTGAAAGCGTTCCCAGTGCCCAGCCGCTTTTATTGCGTGGAACCTGGGTAGCGATCAGTGCATTCGCATTGGGGATGAATCCACCAAGCAGCCCTAACAAGGCGCGCAGGATTAAGAACTGCCAGATATTTTGCGCCAGTCCCATCAGCAGCATCACAATTGCCATGCCCAACGCGGAACGCAGCAGCATGATTTTTCGTCCTTTGCGATCGGCAAGGCCACCCCAGAAAGGAGAGGCAATGGCTGAAAAGAGAAAGGTGATGCTGAAGACCAGGCCTGACCACATATTCAGGGCGCTATGACCCGTGACGCCGAGACTCTCGACGTAAAGAGGCAAAAAGGGCATGACCAGGCTAAATGCTGCTCCGGTTAAAAAACAACCTAACCAGGCAACGGTGAGGTTGCGTTTCCAGTTTATGGGGGCATCTGAGGGTGACATAGCGATCCGCAGTGTGATGCGCTGTTTGCGCTATCGATTGAATATAAGTAAGCGGGCTAATTATGCGCCTGGTTGATAGTTGCTGCAATGTGGATAGCAGTTAAACCTAAAACGGGTTGGGAGGGTGTTGCAGCCCACTGGACTGCAACACTGCGTCAGTACAGAGAAGGGGAGCCTTCAGGACGCGTCTTGAAGCGACGATGCAGCCACATATACTGCTCTGGCGCCATCATTATGCATTGCTCAACAATTTTGTTCATCCACGCGGCTGTGGTTTCTGCGTCGTCCAACGGTGGTGAGCATTCTGGAGGCAACATAATCAATTGATACCCTTTACCGTCAGGTTTGCGGCGGGGAACAAACGGTACCAGGCAGGCATTGGACATGCGCGAAAGCATCCAGGTCCCTGAGGTTGTTGCGGCTTGTTCAACGGCAAAAAGTGGTACAAACACGCTGGCGCGAGGGCCGTAATCATGATCCGGCGCGTACCAGACCACTTCGCCCTTTTTCAAGGCTTTAATCATCCCTTTCAGGTCTTTACGATCGAGCATTGATTTATTCGAGCGCATGCGGCCCCAGGTTTGTAGCCAGTCCAGCAGCGGATTGTCGTTAGGGCGATACACACCAATACCCGGCTCCTGCAAGCCAAACTGGCGCGCACCCAGTTCCAGAGTCAGAAAGTGCAGACCCACTAACAGAATCCCGCGTTTTTGCGCCTGAACGTCACGGATATGTTCCATTCCGATCACTTCCGTCCAGCGCGAAATACGCTTATCGGACCAAAACCAGGCCATCCCGGTTTCCATTACGCCCATGCCTACGGATTCGAAGTTCTTGACGACCATCTGCTGGCGTTCCTGCTCACTCATCTGCGGGAAGCACAGTTCCAGATTTCGGGAAACAATTTTTGCCCGACGTTTCATCAAACGTAGCGCCAGTCGACCTAACGCACAGCCCAACTTAAAGAGGATGGGGTACGGTAACTGCACGATTAACCAAAGGATGCCAATACCCAGCCAGGTTAACCAATAACGTGGATGCAGTAACGCAGCCGAAAACTTGGGTAAATTCGTCATGTCTATCCTGTCTTCAAACGACCAATTCCCTGTATTGTCGCATTTTTTCGCGCGTATCAAAAATTTGTGACGGGAGAACGGTGATTAATTCCGCAATTGTTGTTGCGATTTTATCGTGAAGTATGAAATGTAGCGTAAAATGTGTGGATGTAAATTGGCGATGTTTGCTTTATTATGCCGCCGATTTTCATTTATTCCTTATTTGCAGGATACGTACACCATGCCAGTGTTACACAACCGCATTTCGAACGACGCCCTCAAAGCCAAAATGCTGGCCGAGACCGAGCCGCGCACGACGATCTCATTCTATAAATATTTCACCATTGCCAATCCTCAGCACACGCGTGATGCGCTGTACCAGATGTTCACCGCATTGAACGTCTTCGGGCGAGTATATCTTGCCCATGAAGGAATTAACGCGCAAATCAGCGTACCGCAAAGCAACGTCGAGGCATTTCGCCAGCAGCTCTATGCGTTTGATGCTGCATTGAAGGATTTACGTCTGAATATAGCGCTGGATGATGACGGTAAATCGTTCTGGGTACTGCGTATGAAAGTCCGCGAACGTATCGTGGCGGATGGTATTGACGATCCAGACTTTGACGCCAGCAACGTGGGGGATTATCTCAAGGCAGCAGAAGTGAACGCCATGCTGGACGATCCTGAAGCGGTATTCATTGATATGCGCAATCACTATGAATATGAGGTGGGTCATTTCGAGAATGCGCTGGAGATCCCGGCAGACACGTTCCGCGACCAGTTGCCGAAAGCTGTTGAAATGATGCAGGCGCATAAAGATAAAAAAATCGTGATGTACTGCACGGGTGGGATCCGCTGTGAGAAAGCCAGCGCCTGGATGAAACACAATGGATTTAGCAGAGTCTGGCACATTGAGGGCGGTATTATTGAGTATGCCCGCAAGGCGCGTGAACAGGGACTTCCGGTACGTTTTGTCGGTAAAAACTTTGTCTTTGATGAGCGTATGGGCGAAAGGATCTCTGAAGATGTTATCGCGCATTGCCATCAGTGCGGCACGGCGTGCGATAGCCATACTAATTGCAAAAATGATGGCTGCCATCTGTTGTTTATTCAGTGCCCGGCTTGTGCGCAGAAATATAAAGGCTGCTGTAGCGAGCTGTGTAGCGAAGAGAGTGAGTTGCCGGAAGAGGAACAACGGCGTCGTCGTGCGGGACGTGAAAATGGCAATAAAATCTTCAATAAATCACGCGGTCACCTGAATACCAAACTGGGTATTCCAGACCCTGCGCAATAACATGATGCCGGATGAGGGGCAGAACCTCATCCGGTAATTCATGCGTTACTTCTGCTGAACACCTTCCACTGAGATGATCAAATCGACTTCCTGCGATGCAGGTCCGAGATCGGTGGTGATGTTGAAATCCTTCAGCTTAATCTTACCTTGCGCTTCAAAACCAGCGCGCGTACCGCCCCAGGGATCGCCACCCTGACCGATGAGCTTCGCGTCCAGCGTAACCGGTTTAGTAACGCCGTTCAGGGTCAAATTACCGGTGATATCCAGGTCATTCCCCTCTTTTTTCACGCTGGTGGAGCTGAAGGTAGCCTGCGGGAATTTTGCCACGTTAAGGAAATCTGCACTGCGCAGATGCTTGTCGCGTTCGGCGTGATTAGTGTCAACGCTGTTGGTGTTGATGGTTACGTTAACCTTATCGGCTGCAGGATTTTTCTCATCAAAGGTAAACGTACCGTCGAAATCTTTGAAAGTGCCGTACAGCCAGCTGTAACCCAGATGCTGAATACGGAAATTAACAAAGGCATGCTGTCCTTCCTTGTCAATTTTGTAATCTGCCGCCACGGCCGACCCGGTGGTGAATAACAGAGAAGCGAGTGTAAGTCCCAGCAGGTTTTTTTTCATTTTAAGCTCCATAGTCAGATGACGATTTTCCCAACATGCGATTGAGGGTATCGTCGTTATCAATAAAGTGATGTTTCAGGGCCATCAGTCCGTGTAGTAGGGATAAAATCACCACGGTCCACGCAAGCCACAGGTGCAAGCTACCGGCGAGGTCGGCCTGGGTACCCGCATTGGCCAGGGTGGCAGGAATGTCAAACCAGCCAAAGACGCTTATCGCTTTGCCATCTGCGGTGGAAATCAGATATCCACTGATGACAATCGAAAAGAGCAGCAAATAAAGTGCGAGGTGACCCAGTGCCGCTGCGATACGGGTCAAACGGGAGTAGCTTGCCAACGCAGCAGGCGGAGGGGAGAACAACCGCCAGACAACGCGGATAACCAGTCCCATCATGAGTAGGATGCCGATGCTTTTATGCAGTTCGGGAGCCTGGTGATACCAGCCGTCGTAATAGCTGAGCGTGACCATCCATAACCCCAACGCAAACATGCCATATACAGCAATCGCAACCAGCCAATGTAATGTGGCTGACACTACGCCATAGCGCTGTGGAGTATTATTGAATTGCATAAGCACACCGATTGATATTTCAGAAGTGAATGAAAATGGCGTGTAAAAGACATTAATGCAACTAATAAATAACAATAGTGATGATATTTATTTTTTGTTCAATAAAGTTGACTGATTGTTGAGGTAATCATCAAGGGATTAGTGCGAAAATATGTGGCGGGGCTTAGTCTATGGGGTGTTGTGGTTTTTGTTATTATTCAGTTTATTGCAATGAAAATTAAGCTAATCTCAATTTTTGTCAATTAATGTCAGCGCGCAGGAATCAGAAAAACATAATATATATTACATCCATAATGGCCAGCAGTGACCATAAAATAATGTAGAGCATAAGATGCTCGCGAATATTATTAACCAGATAGTGAAAGATACGGCGCATTGACGTTATTCCTGTCATTAAAAATGGCCTCACCAACGAGGCCATTCATTTATTATCACTTAAAACGGCTTAGCCTGAAGGGGGTCAGGTCAAAGTCAGACGGTTTGTCCTGAGCGAAGTCTGCCGCAATCTCTCCCAGTACAGAGGCAAACTTAAAGCCATGTCCGCTCAGTCCGGTAATGATCAGCGTGTTGTCATGTTCCGGCAGAGTATCAATTATAAAGTCTTCATCTGGTGAATTATCGTAAGTGCAGGATGCGCCGTGCAGGCAACAGCCAATGCCAGGCAGAATTGTGCGCAGGAATGGGAAGGCTTCAGAACCGTCGCTGGCTACAGCGGCAAATGGCTTACGCTCTTCTGCAGAGTGAATTACCTGTCCTCCATTGTGCTTACCAATTTTCAGCTCGTCGTTTTCAGCCGGGAAACCGTAGTATTGATCGCCATTTGGCAGTTCGCCGGTGAAGGCCGGGAAGTTATTCTTAACGCTGTAGCGCCCATCGGCCTGATACCAGGCGAACACTTTGCGCACAGGTTGTATCGGTAGTTCAGGGACTAAAGCCTGCACCCAGGTACCGGCGCTGATCACTGCTTTCTTCGCGTGGTAGTCACCGTCAACCGTTTCTACCGTGATGCCATCATCACCGTGATGAATTGCGCTGACCGGGCATTTAAACAGTTGCGCACAGCCTGCTTCTTCCGCCAGACGGATCCAGGTTTTAATTGCTAACTCACTGCGTAAAAAACCGGACTCCGCTTCAAACAGACCGATATAGTTGTCAGGTACGCGAATTTCCGGCCAGCGAGCCATGATGGCCGCTGCATCTAATTGTTCAACGTTAAGTTGCCACTGTTTTGCGCTTTGCGCTGCAGTTGCTAAGAAGGTTGACTCTGCCGGACCGAGGTTGATAACTCCGGAGCGAACAAAAATCGGTTCTTCATTATGGGTGGATAGTTCATCCCACAATGTTTGCGCACGTAGCACCAGCGGAACGTATTTTTCGCCTTCGCCATAAGCATGACGAATTAATCGAGTATCGCCGTGGTGGCTGCCCTGTTGATGTGGTGGCATATGCGCATCGATCATCAGAACCTTCAGACCGGCACGAGTGGCATAGTATCCAGCTGCGGCGCCTACCGAACCGCTGCCAATAATGATTAAGTCGTATTTCATCCGCTTCTCTCTGCAATCGCGATAGTAGAAGGGTAAATAACTGACCTGGAATATTCAACCTGGAAATAAGAAAGGCACCGCTAAGGTGCCTTTTGATGGTTGGATGTATCAGGTTTAATGTCGCTGATACTCATTTACCTGGTAATCGCCAGATTCAATTTTGGCGATTCCTGCTTCTAATATCGAAATAAATTGCCTGGCAACATCAGTGGTTAACCAGAGCGTTTGACCAACTTCAGTCCCATCCGGGTCAGGGCGGTTCGGGGTTTGGTAGTGCAAACGCAGCATCAGCGCATCGTAGCTATCAACAGTGCTGATGTCCCACCCTACAAGCGGATGAGTCTGAATGACTTCATTATTCTTTTCCATCATGCCCCCTAATTCGTGTTACTAGACAACGGTTTTCGAGGTTCAATGCGTTTTTTTCTGAAGCAACTTCAGTATATCAATAAATAAGGGTATTCATTGAAAATTTAAAGAGGGAAGAGCATAAATTTTTTGTTTTCAGCGTTATCTGACTAAGAAACCGACATGTTATTCATTTTTTTTTAGTATGTTGCACAATTATTTTGTTGTTTTGGTTAAAAGATAATCGGTGGGTTAATATTAAATTAAATGCTCGTCAGAAGAAATGCGCGATTGATTACAAGATAGCGTGTATAAAAAAGCCGGGGCGACCCGGCAAACAAACATCACTGCATATCATTATTTATTCGTTGATGAACCAGTCATCCGCGCTTTCCCAGGTTTCCTGTAGGATCTCGCTGATGCGCTCTTTGTCCTCTTTGGTCGCGCCAATAACCGACAGATTGTTTGCGCCGGCATAACGGACGGTAACGTTACCTTCGTTATCCGGAAAATGGTGCTGAATACGGCGGGAGAGTTCACCTGCCAGTGCGTCAATTGCACCGGCAGGTAAAGGTGAAGTTTTGGCAATAGTGACTTCAATACGCATAGTAGCCCCCTGTGGAATATACTGTTTATTTATACAGTTATTCGAATCGGTTGGCTACACTTTTTTTAGCTTTTTACTGACCAGCGTACCGTTTCGCCACCCAGGAAAGGCACCAGCGTATCGTCTTCCAACGCTATGCTCTCAGGAACCAGGTGCTCCACGCGTTCCAGCTCAATAAAGGTCTCATTTACCGGCAAACCATAGAACTGTGGGCCGTTGAGTGAGCAGAAGGCTTCGAAATGGTCCAGCGCATTCATCTCTTCAAACACGGTGGCATAGCTGCCTAGTGCGGTCGGTGCATTAAAGCATCCAGCACAGCCACAGCTTGACTCTTTGCGATGACGTGCGTGCGGCGCTGAGTCGGTACCGAGGAAGGCGCGCGTAAACCCGCTGGCAACCAGTTCACGCAGCGCCTGTTGGTGGACGTTACGTTTGAGGATCGGCAGGCAGTACAGGTGAGGACGAATCCCGCCAACCAGCATGTGGTTGCGGTTAAACATCAGGTGCTGTGGCGTAATAGTCGCTGCCAGAAGCTCGTTACCGTCGCGCACGTATTCGGCAGCATCTTTGGTAGTGATATGCTCGAACACTACTTTCAGCGAGGTCAAACGCTGGCGCAGCGGTTCCATCACCGTTTCAATAAAGCGCGCTTCGCGATCGAAAATATCGATATCTGCATGCGTCACTTCGCCGTGCACCAGCAGCGGCATACCCAATTTTTCCATCCTCTCCAGCACCGGCATGATGGCGTCAATAGAGGTTACGCCATGCGTCGAGTTGGTGGTGGCATTGGCCGGATAGAGTTTTGCTGCGGTGAATACGCCTTCGTTAAATCCACGTTCCAGCTCGTTGGGATCCAGCGTATCCGTTAAGTAGCAGGTCATTAATGGTGTGAAGTCGTGTCCAGCAGGTACCGCGTCAAGAATGCGCTGGCGATAAGCGATAGCCGCGTCAACCGTGGTGACGGGCGGTGCCAGGTTCGGCATGACAATGGCGCGACCATAAATTTCACTGGTGTAGGGCACGACAGTTTTTAACATGTCGCCATCGCGAAAGTGAAGATGCCAGTCGTCTGGGCGGCGGATCTTTAAAACCTGGGATGGTGCAGTCATTAATATGCTCCGGCTGAGGATAGTCTTTTTTGCCGGAAACAAAGGATAAGCGGAAACGTTTTCGTTTGCACGAAAAAAAAGGGCGCATCGGCGCCCTCAGTTTTATTAGTCGGTGAACGGGATGATGATTTCCCCCGGTTTCACCTCAATTCCCTTCGCCAGTTTTTTCGCCAGTGCTTCACCCTGGCTACTGTCATCCTGCAGAATGTAGGCTGGCTGCTGGTTGAAATAGTTACGCAGCGACTGGTTTAAATAAGGCATCAGCGTTTGCAGTACCGACTGCATTTTTTCTGGTGTAACGGTCGCATCCACGACTTCCATCTCTTGCAGATAAATTGCGCCTTTCTCTTTGTTGAATACCGGTAAGGCTTTTAACTTCAGCTTCATGGTCGCTTTTTGGCTGCCAAACAGGGAATTCATGTCCAGGTTGGCATCACCGGTCAGCGTCACTTTATTGGGTTCTTCACGGCCAATCTGACTGGCGAGATTATTTAGTACGATGTGTGCTTCAGCAACGCCGGGCAAGCCGATATCTTTAGAAAAGTTATTATGCTTTGCCAGGGCCTGATTAATTTCTTGCTCGCTAACCGTGTATTGCGTGAGTTGATTACAACCAACCAACAGGCCGCTGACAATCAGTGCAGCGGCAAAAAAAAACTTTTTCATGGGGTTCCTCAACATGATGCATGTGGCGTAATCGTGACACAAAGCATCATCGAGTACCAGCGCCCCGGACGCCAGCAGAAAAAACTGAAAAGCGCCCGGAAGCAGGTTCGGCTATCAGGTGTCTGGCTCCAGCATGCCTCTCGTTGGGCGTTTGAGACTGAATTGCCAGCCCAGCGCCAGGAAGGTGATGAGGCCGATAATACCGAGCATCATCCAGGGTAACTCAGGCTGTGCCAGGGCCTTGCCCATGTCAAACAGCCAGCCGCCGCCGATATATCCAATTGCGCCACCGATAGCGAGCCCCAGTCGACTGAAGCCCATATAGCTTCCTCGGGCACGTGCATTCGCCAGTGAGGCGCTAAGGGTTTCACGCGCGGGTTCGGCGATGATCGAGCCAATATAGAACGTACAGATCAGGGTGAACAACTGCTGCAAATTCCCCACCAGACCGATCGGCATCATGCTCAGAGACATCACCAGCAGACCGGCCATCAGACGATGTTCAAGGCGAAAACGTTTTTCACTCCAGCGGGCAATTGGGTAGAGCAGCGTCAAGGAGAGGCACGCCTCGATGGCATACATCCATTTCACGGCGGCCGGTGAACCTGCGATGTCGTTCACCATGATTGGCAGCATCAGCATCACCTGTACCGCCAGCATGTAATAGCCCGCCAGCGTCAGCACATAGGTGACAAAGCGCTTGTCATGCATCACGTGGCTCATCCCTTCGCGCACTGGAATTTTCACCGTCGACAGCTTCCATGCCGGGAGCAGCCAGGCGTTAAACGCCGCGCACAGAACGAACAAAATTGCGCCGGTGGCACAGACAAGACGGAAATCGTATTGCAATAACCAACTGCCAAGCAACGCGCCAACCACGGCCCCGGCGCTATCCTGCATCATCAGAATAGAGAAAAAGCGCCCGCGCTTTTCCGGGCGGATCAGTTTAACCACCAGCGCCGAACGGGGTGGGTCGAATAGTGTACCGCCCAGTCCGGAGAGAAAGCAGGAAAACCACAGCAGCCACGGCTCATGGGCAATGCCCATGGTGGCGAACCCGGCAGCGCGCATCAGCATGCCGGTGACGATCATCGGTTTTGCACCGAAACGGTCCGCAATAGCACCGCCGAAAATACCCAACCCCTGCTGGATAAATTGACGTAATCCTAGTGCAATACCGACCATCACGGCGGCCCAGCCCATTTGGTCGACGAAACGAATTGAGATCAGCGGGAAAACGACGAAGAAACCCAGCACGACCAGCATATTATCGATGAGAAGGAAGTATTTACCCAGGTTCCTTGCCTGCGAGACTTGCGACATTTCCCCTCCAGGGAAAAACTCGTCACTCTGGATAGAGTTTAAAAGATAAGCACCTCCTATTCTGCGGTGTCGTCATCGCTTTTCCCACCCTTCGCGGGACAATATTTTTTTATCAAAAGTCCGTCTTGATAGAGAGTTTTCATCAAAATGTGTGAATAATTCAAAAAATGGCATTTTGCTCTTTTCACAGGGCGTATTCGCACAGGTATAGTAATGCGAATAGCGTATTGAAGACGTTACGGGAAGGAGTAGGTATAGAATGTTTGGCTATCGCAGTAACGTGCCAAAAGTGCGCTTAACCACCGACCGCCTGGTCGTGCGTTTAGTGCATGAGCGTGATGCCTGGCGTCTGGCAGATTATTACGCAGAAAATCGTCATTTCTTAAAACCCTGGGAACCTATTCGCGATGAAAGCCACTGCTATCCGTCCGGCTGGCAGGCGCGTCTGAGCATGATCTCTGAGTTTCATAAACAGGGCACCGCCTATTATTTTGCGCTGCTCGATCCGGACGAAAAAGAGATTATCGGCGTTGCGAACTTCTCAAACGTGGTGCGGGGATCCTTCCATGCCTGTTATCTCGGCTACTCCATTGCGCAGAAATGGCAGGGGCAGGGGCTAATGTATGAAGCCTTAACCTCGGCCATCCGTTATATGCAGCGCACGCAGCATATTCACCGCATTATGGCTAACTACATGCCACATAATAAGCGCAGCGGTGACCTGCTGGCGCGACTGGGTTTTGAAAAAGAAGGGTATGCCAAAGACTACCTGCTGATTGACGGGCAGTGGCGCGATCACGTGCTGACGGCGTTGACCACATCAGAATGGACCCCCGGCCGCTAAGTTTCAGATGCAGCCATGATTAATGGAGAAGACGATGAAATACGAATTAACCGCCACCGAAGCACGAGTGATTGGCTGTTTATTAGAAAAACAAGTGACCACGCCGGAACAGTACCCACTCTCCGTTAATGGAGTCGTAACAGCCTGCAATCAAAAAACGAATCGTGAACCGGTGATGAACCTGTCGGAATCGGACGTGCAGGAGCAGTTGGATAACCTGGTTAAGCGACATTTTCTGCGCACGGTGAGCGGTTTTGGCAATCGCGTCACGAAATATGAGCAGCGTTTCTGCAACTCTGAATTTGGCAATCTGAAGCTTAGTGCCGCAGAGGTGGCCATAATCACCACACTGCTGCTGCGGGGCGCTCAGACGCCTGGTGAACTGCGTAGCCGCGCATCCCGTATGTACGAATTCAGCGATATGGCCGAAGTGGAGTCGACGCTGGAAAATCTGGCGAACCGGGAAGATGGGCCTTATGTGATCCGCCTGGCGCGTGAGCCGGGCAAACGTGAAAGTCGCTATATGCACCTGTTTTGTGGTGAGGTTGATGAAGCCATTGCCGCGGCAGATGAACTCCCTGTAGCCTCCGGTGATCTGCAGGCGCGCGTGGAAGCGCTGGAAACGGAAGTCGCAGAGCTTAAGCAGCGACTTGATTCCTTGCTGGCGCACCTGGGAGACTAACGTGAATAAATTACGTATCGGCGTAGTCGGCCTGGGCGGTATTGCGCAAAAGGCCTGGCTACCCGTGCTAGGCACCTCCGCGGACTGGACGCTGCAAGGCGCCTTTTCACCTTCACGCGATAAAGCACAGCGTATCTGTGACACCTGGCGAATACCCTACGTGGATTCATTGAAGAATCTGGCGCAAACCTGCGACGCGGTTTTCGTCCACTCCAGTACCGCGACGCACTATGCGGTAGTCAGTGAATTGCTGAATGCCGGAGTTCACGTGTGTGTGGATAAACCGCTGGCGGAAAACCTGCACGAGGCTGAGCAACTGGTCGAGCTGGCCGCGCGGAAAAAACTCACGCTGATGGTCGGGTTTAACCGTCGATTTGCACCGCTGTACCAGGATCTCAAAACCCAGTTGAGCACCGCAGCGTCTGTACGTATGGATAAGCACCGTACGGATAGCGTTGGGCCGCACGATCTGCGCTTCACTCTGCTGGACGACTATCTGCACGTGGTCGATACCGCTTTGTGGCTGGCGGGAGGGCAGGCGCAGTTAAATAACGGCACGCTGCTGACCAATGAATCTGGTGCGATGCTCTACGCCGAGCATCATTTTTCTGTCGGTCAAATGCAGATAACGACCAGTATGCATCGCCGTGCCGGTAGCCAGCGCGAGAGCGTGCAGGCGGTGACGGACGGCGGCCTGATTGACGTCACTGATATGCGGGAATGGCGGGAAGAGCGTGGGCAAGGTGTTGTTCATAAGCCGATAGCGGGCTGGCAAACGACCTTAGAACAGCGTGGTTTTGCCGGATGTGCGCGTCATTTCATTGAGTGCGTGCAAAATCAGACGGTTCCCCAGACGGCAGGCGAGCAGGCGCTACTGGCCCAGCGTGTTGTTGAAAAGCTGTGGCGGGAGGCGATGGCTGAATAACCCCCTGTAACATCTGGCGGTAGTAATTCATTGTAATCCAGGTACTATATGCCCACTCAAAATAACACCTCTTTTCAACCATAGGCTGGTTTGTCGGCCTGATAAGGTGCCAGGGTGTCGCCATCAGGCACAGCAAAAGTGTCGGATGGCGGCGAGAATGCCTTATCCGACCTACGGGCAGGTTTGTCGGGGTTTTGCCTCAGAGTCTGGAATACAACATAGATGAATTTATTAAAGTCGCTGGCAGCCGTCAGCTCGATGACGATGTTTTCACGTGTGCTGGGTTTTGCGCGTGATGCGATTGTCGCCAGAATCTTTGGTGCAGGGATGGCGACAGATGCCTTTTTTGTGGCATTCAAACTTCCTAACCTGTTGCGCCGAATTTTTGCCGAAGGCGCATTTTCGCAGGCATTTGTGCCGATTCTTGCTGAGTACAAAAGCAAGCAGGGGGAAGATGCTACCCGCGTGTTTGTTGCCTACGTTTCCGGACTGTTGACGCTGGCGCTGGCCGTGGTGACGGTAGCCGGGATGTTGGCTGCGCCATGGGTGATATTAGTCACCGCGCCGGGATTTGCCGACACAGCGGATAAATTTGCGCTGACCACTCAACTGCTGCGGATCACTTTTCCCTATATTCTACTGATTTCACTGGCCTCACTGGTTGGTGCGATCCTTAATACCTGGAACCGCTTTTCCATTCCTGCGTTTGCCCCGACCTTTCTGAATATCAGCATGATCGGCTTCGCGCTATTTGCGGCACCCTATTTTAACCCGCCGGTGCTGGCGCTGGCGTGGGCCGTTACGGTTGGCGGCGTGCTACAGCTGATTTATCAGCTTCCGCACTTGAAGAAAATTGGCATGCTGGTGCTGCCGCGCGTGAACTTCCGTGATGCGGGGGCGATGCGTGTCGTCAAGCAAATGGGCCCGGCGATCCTTGGGGTATCGGTCAGCCAGATTTCACTGATCATCAATACGATTTTCGCCTCGTTTCTGGCCTCTGGCTCAGTTTCATGGATGTATTATGCCGACCGTTTGATGGAGTTTCCGTCCGGTGTTCTGGGCGTGGCGCTGGGGACTATCCTGCTGCCATCGCTGTCCAAAAGCTTTTCCAGCGGTAATCATGATGAATATTGTCGCCTGATGGACTGGGGCCTGCGCTTGTGTTTCCTGTTGGCATTACCGAGTGCCGTAGCGTTGGGTATTCTGGCCAAACCGCTGACGGTGTCTCTGTTCCAGTACGGTAAATTTACCGCCTTTGATGCCGCGATGACCCAGCGTGCGCTGGTGGCGTACTCGGTAGGTTTGATTGGCTTGATCGTGGTGAAAGTGTTGGCTCCGGGCTTTTACTCGCGCCAGGATATTAAAACGCCAGTGAAGATTGCCATTGTGACGCTGATTATGACCCAGGTGATGAACCTGGCGTTTATCGGGCCGTTAAAGCATGCCGGATTGTCGCTGTCGATTGGTCTGGCGGCATGTCTGAACGCTTCACTGCTGTACTGGCAACTGCGGAAACAGAAAATCTTTACCCCACAACCGGGCTGGAGCTGGTTCCTGGCGCGTCTGGTGATTTCCGTGCTGGTGATGTCTGCGGTGCTGGTTGGGATGCTCTACATCATGCCGGATTGGTCGCAGGGAACGATGTTGTGGCGTCTGCTGCGTCTGATGGCGGTCGTGGTGGCAGGTATTGCCGCTTACTTCGCAGCACTCGCCGTACTGGGCTTTAAAGTAAAAGAGTTTGTGCGTCGGACGGCGTAAAGGATCAATGCCGGATGGCGGCATAACGCCGTATCCGGCCTACAAAAGGCGTAGGCCTGATAAGCAAAACGTTATCAGGCTGACATCAAATAGAGAATTTTTTCCCGCCGCGGTGCGCAGCAGAGGTTTGACCGTTTGCGCCATACAACGCTGGTTCCTGGTGCGGTTTCAGCACTTGTATTGCTTGTTGATTACGCTCGATCTGCCCTTCCAGCAGCCAACCGTTGTGCTGGTTGAGGTCGCGTAAATGCTGTGTTTTCTTGGTGATAGTCTGCCAGCGTTCAGCAATCTCATCATTGGCGCTGCGCGTGGCGTCATGTTCCAGGCGGCGCTGCTGCTCAAGATAATCAAGGGTTGCCAGCAAGGAGCTTTTTTCTTCTGTAATACGCTGTAGCTGGCTGCCGTTGATATGCCCTGCGGAAAGCTGCTGCTGTTCAGCATCCATTACCGTTTTCAGGTCATTGAGGACGGTCGTCATCTGGTCAAGTATTTCTGACAAACGAGTCATACTTTATTTACTCTGTAGGTAGCTCTGCGCCTCGCGAATCAGCGAGTCGGCAATTTTTCCGGTATCCATTTTCAATTCACCGTTACGGATTGCGGTTTTCAGTGCTTCCACGCGTTCCATATTGATGTCATTGCTGCCGGGCTGCATCAGTTTGGCCTGGGCGTCGCTCAGCATGACGCTGGTGCTGGTGGTCGCGGTGGTTTTTTCCTTCCGCGCTTTTTGTACCGGCGCATCGCTGGTTTCACGCGGCTGAACGGTGCTTACTGGCTTCAATGGTGAGGTACGATCAATGCTCATTTTATTTTTCCTCATCGAGGGGTTACGCTATAGCGGCCCGCTGTAATCATTGGTTGTTTATCTATCGGCACACGCTAAAAAATCTTTAACCTATTATAGGTTAATAAGAATATTCCCATCAGAATCGACGACGCCGCTCACCACCTGGCCTGAAATCATCCGCACTCGCGCATTCTGTGCGACAGCGGCGTTGTTCAGCGCTTTACCTTCGGCATTGACCCGAAATCCATCTCCGTTGGCAATAACCAGTACGCGCTGACCGGCCTTGATCCGCCATGCCTGGCGCAACATCGAAAGCTGTATCGGTTGGCCCGGCACCAGATCGCGCAGGCTCACTGCATCTTGCACCTGACTCATATCCAGCACCGCGCGCGGCGGTAGTTGGTCCAGTCGACCACGTTTCAGCGTTACGCTGGCTGGGGTCAGGGTGCTACCTCGCGCTACGGATGCAGCGGCAACAACGTAGTTTCCCGTCGCCTGCACGTTCACTTGCAGATAACGTTTTTCGTTGGCACAGCGGGCCAGCACATTCACATTGCCCCACAGTTTTGCGCTACCTGACACGCTTAATGCCGGTTGTTCGCAGTTGGGCAATAAGTTTGGTGACGTTCGGATAGTGACTACCACCTCATCGCTAAATCCGGCCAGGCGCTGGGAAAACCATGCCGTTAGCTGCGAATTCAGGTCTTGTGCCAGCGTCATAGGGCTGAACAGCAGTGCTGCCACGACTATTCCACGTTTAAACGTTTGCATCAAAACCTCGCGCTTTTTCAGGTAGTGGCAGGATTTTACCTGTGTGACGCAGTCATCAACGCAACAAATAGCGACGCATTTTGCGTTTATTCCGGCGATAACGCGCGCGTAATGGGATTTAAGCTGTCGGCTGAATTTTGTCATTTGCGGAGGAGATATGCTCGATAAGCTCGACGCCGCCTTACGTTTTCAACAGGAAGCGCTGAATTTGCGCGCCCAACGCCAGGAAATATTGGCGGCCAACATTGCCAATGCCGACACGCCGGGGTACCAGGCGCGCGATCTGGATTTCGCCAGTGAATTAAAAAAAGTCATGGTGCGAGGACGGGAAGAAACCGGCGGCGTTTCGTTGACGCTGACCTCTGCACAACACATCCCAGCCCAGACCGTTTCTGCGCCGTCTACGGAGCTGCTCTACCGTATTCCTGACCAGCCGTCTCTTGATGGCAATACGGTAGATATGGACCGGGAGCGCACGCAATTTGCAGACAACAGCCTCAAATATCAAATGGGGCTGACGGCGCTGGGTGGACAAATCAAAGGCATGATGAACGTGCTGCAAGGAGGGAACTAATTCGTGGCGCTGTTAAATATTTTTGATATCGCAGGTTCTGCGCTGACGGCTCAGTCTAAACGCCTGAACGTCGCGGCCAGCAACATGGCGAATGCGGATAGCGTCAGCGGACCCGACGGTCAGCCGTATCGCGCGAAGCAGGTTGTTTTTCAGGTAGATGCTGCGCCAGGCGCGGCAACCGGTGGCGTAAAAGTTGCTGACGTCATTGAAAGTCAGGCGCCGGATAAGCTGGTTTATGAACCCGGTAATCCGCTGGCCGATGCGAACGGCTACGTAAAAATGCCGAATGTGGACGTTGTTGGCGAGATGGTCAACACCATGTCTGCCTCACGTAGCTATCAGGCAAACGTCGAAGTGCTCAACACCGTGAAAAGCTTGATGCTTAAAACGTTGACGCTAGGCCAGTAAAGGAGGCGCACATGTCTATTGCTGTAAAAATGAATGACCCGAGCACGACGGGGGTTAATGCCGCCACGGGGAACAGCTCCCTGACGGGCAGCAACGCCGCTGACCTGCAAAGCAGCTTTCTTACGCTGCTGGTTGCACAACTGAAAAACCAGGATCCTACCAACCCGCTGCAAAACAACGAACTGACTACCCAGTTGGCGCAAATCAGTACCGTGAGCGGGATTGAGAAGCTGAACACCACGTTAGGGTCGATCTCCGGGCAGATCGACAACAGTCAGTCGCTGCAGGCCAGTACGCTGATTGGCCACGGGGTCATGATCCCGGGTACCACCATCCTGACCGGTAAAGGGACAGAAGAGGGTGCCAAAACCACGACAACACCATTTGGAATTGAGCTGCAGCAACCGGCAGATAAGGTTACCGCAACCATTACCGATAAAGACGGCAAAGTGGTGCGCACCATTGACATTGGCGGGTTGAAAGCAGGCGTTCATACCTTCACCTGGGACGGCACCATGACCGATGGCACGGATGCACCAAGCGGTTCTTACAACGTGTCAATTGCTGCCAGTAATGGCGGAACGCAACTGGTGGCCCAGCCGCTTCAGTTTGCGCTGGTGCAGGGCGTTATTCGCAGTAACGGCGGTAATACGCTGGATCTGGGCACTTATGGAACCACCACCCTCGACGAAGTACGGCAGATAATTTAAGCCTTCACACTTATCAGGAGTAAGTCATGGCCTTTTCTCAAGCGGTCAGCGGTCTGAACGCTGCAGCGACCAACCTCGATGTCATTGGTAACAACATCGCCAACTCCGCCACCTACGGTTTTAAATCTGGCACGGCATCTTTTGCCGATATGTTTGCCGGTTCGAAAGTCGGTTTGGGCGTTAAAGTTGCGGGTATTACTCAGGACTTTACCGACGGTACGACCACCAACACCGGACGTGGTCTGGATGTTGCTATCAGCCAGAACGGTTTTTTCCGTATGGTAGACAGCAACGGTTCCGTTTTCTACAGCCGTAACGGTCAGTTCAAGCTCGATGAAAACCGCAATATCGTTAACATGCAGGGGCTGCAGCTGACAGGCTATCCGGCTACCGGTACACCGCCAACAGTTCAGCAGGGTGCGAACCCGGCGCCGATCACCATCCCGAATACGCTGATGGCGGCTAAATCAACCACCACTGCGTCAATGCAGGTCAACCTGAACTCCACTGACAAAGTGCCAACCAAGACCCCGTTTAATCCAAGCGATGCCGATTCCTACAACAAAAAAGGCAGTGTTACCGTTTTCGATAGCCAGGGTAATGCCCATGACATGAATATTTTTTATGTCAAAAATGCGCAGAGCAATACCTGGGAAGTTCACACTCAGGATGCTTCAACCGGCGATCCTGCAAAATCAGCCGGGTTTATGCGCTTTAACGAAAACGGTGTGTTTTTAGGGATTAGCGCCACGGCAGCCGAAGTACCACCGACGGCTCCAGCCGTCTGGCCAAAGGATATCAGAATCGATACAGGGCAGATTAACGGCGCAGATGTCGCTAATTTCTCCCTGAGCTTCCTGAACTCCATGCAGCAGAACACCGGTGCCAACAACATCGTTGCCACGAATCAGAACGGCTACAAGCCGGGCGATCTGGTGAGCTACCAGATTAACAATGACGGTACGGTGGTCGGTAACTACTCCAACGAACAGCAACAGGTTCTGGGGCAGATCGTGCTGGCAAACTTTGCCAACAACGAAGGTCTGGCGTCTCAGGGCGACAACGTCTGGGCGGCGACTCAGTCTTCCGGCGTGGCGCTGCTGGGTACCGCAGGCGAAGGTAACTTCGGCAAGCTGACCAACGGCGCGCTGGAAGCGTCAAACGTGGATTTGAGTAAAGAACTGGTGAATATGATTGTCGCCCAGCGTAACTATCAGTCGAACGCGCAGACCATCAAAACCCAGGATCAGATCCTCAACACGCTGGTCAACCTGCGCTAAGCGCCTGACGGGATGGCTTAATGGATCACGCAATTTATACCGCCATGGGCGCGGCCAGTCAGACGCTGAATCAACAGGCGGTGACGGCCAGCAACCTGGCAAACGCCTCCACGCCAGGGTTTCGTGCGCAGCTCAATGCACTGCGCGCGGTTCCTGTAGAAGGATTGTCTTTACCAACGCGTACGCTGGTCGTGGCCTCCACGCCGGGGGCCGATATGACGCCCGGTCAGATGGACTATACCTCCCGCCCGCTGGATGTGGCGCTGCAACAGGATGGTTGGTTGGCTGTGCAGACCGCAGACGGTAGCGAAGGATATACCCGTAACGGCGCTATTCAGGTAAGCCCTACGGGTGAACTGACTATTCAGGGACACCCGGTAATTGGCGAAGCCGGACCGATAGCCGTACCGGAAGGTTCAGAAGTCACCATTGCGGCGGACGGGACCATTTCTGCACTTAACCCTGGCGATCCGGCTAATACGGTCGCGCCAGTGGGGCGGTTGAAGCTGGTGAAGGCTACAGGACTTGAAGTACAACGTGGCGATGACGGTATGTTCCGTCTGACCCAGGCCGCACAGGCAACCCGTGGTGCGACGTTACAGGCTGACCCCAGCATCCGTGTGATGTCTGGCGTGCTGGAAGGCAGTAACGTTAAACCGGTTGCTGCGATGAGCGACATGATCGCCAACGCCCGCCGCTTTGAAATGCAGATGAAAATTATCAGTAGCGTGGATGATAACGCGGGCCGCGCCAACCAACTGCTGTCGATGAGTTAATACAGGACATTTTATGATCAGTTCATTATGGATCGCCAAAACCGGCCTGGATGCGCAGCAAACAAACATGGATGTGATTGCCAACAACCTGGCAAACGTCAGCACCAACGGATTTAAGCGCCAACGTGCCGTATTTGAAGATCTGTTGTACCAGACGATTCGTCAGCCTGGCGCACAGTCTTCTGAACAGACCACACTGCCGTCTGGTTTGCAGATTGGTACCGGCGTACGTCCGGTTGCGACCGAGCGTTTACACAGCCAGGGTAACCTGTCGCAGACCAACAACAGTAAAGATGTGGCGATTAAAGGCCAGGGCTTTTTCCAGGTCATGTTGCCCGATGGTACGTCCGCTTATACCCGCGACGGTTCTTTCCAGGTGGATCAGAACGGCCAGTTGGTGACGGCGGGTGGTTTTCAGGTTCAGCCTGCCATCACCATTCCGGCTAACTCGCTCAGTATCACCATTGGACGTGACGGTATTGTCAGCGTGACCCAACAGGGGCAGGCGGCGCCTGTTCAGGTCGGGCAGCTTAACCTGACAACCTTCATGAACGATACCGGTCTGGAAAGCATTGGTGAGAATCTGTACACCGAAACGCAGTCATCCGGTGCGCCGAATGAGAGCACGCCAGGGCTGAACGGCGCGGGTCTGCTGTATCAGGGCTATGTTGAAACCTCTAACGTCAACGTGGCGGAAGAGCTGGTAAACATGATCCAGGTTCAGCGCGCTTACGAAATCAACAGTAAAGCGGTATCGACCACCGATCAGATGCTGCAAAAACTGACGCAACTCTAAAGTGGAGCCCGGTGGGGTGAAAACCTCACCGGCACACTGATTTTGAAGATGACCGCAATGCGAAAATACGCGCTTCACCCATACCCAATTTTAGCCCTGCTGGTGGTTTCACTAACAGGATGTGCCTGGATCCCGGCCACGCCGCTCGTGCAGGGCGCAACGTCTGCCCAGCCCGTTCCAGGTCCAACGCCGGTGGCGAATGGCTCAATCTTCCAGTCGGCACAACCGATTAACTATGGTTATCAGCCACTCTTTGAAGATCGTCGTCCACGCAATATTGGCGATACGCTGACCATCGTATTGCAGGAAAACGTCAGCGCGAGCAAAAGCTCTTCGGCGAACGCCAGTCGCGACGGCAAGACAAACTTTGGCTTTGATACCGTACCGCGCTATCTGGAAGGATTGTTCGGTAACGAACGTGCAGACGTAGAAGCCTCCGGCGGTAACTCCTTTAACGGTAAAGGCGGCGCGAACGCCAGAAATACCTTCAGCGGTACGCTGACCGTAACGGTCGATCAGGTACTGGTGAATGGCAACTTACATGTCGTGGGTGAAAAACAGATCGCTATAAATCAGGGCACTGAATTCATCCGCTTCTCCGGGGTTGTTAACCCGCGCACCATCAGTGGCAGCAACTCCGTACCGTCAACCCAGGTTGCGGACGCGCGTATTGAGTACGTCGGTAACGGCTACATCAATGAAGCGCAGAATATGGGCTGGTTGCAGCGTTTCTTCCTTAACTTGTCGCCGATGTAAGCGAGGTACCCAGTGTTTAAATCTTTTGTTGGAATGGTACTGGTGCTGATAACCACCTTTGCGCATGCTGACCGTATTCGTGACCTGACCAGCGTTCAGGGCGTGCGGGAAAACTCGTTGATAGGTTATGGGCTGGTAGTCGGTCTGGATGGTACGGGTGACCAGACCACACAGACGCCGTTTACGACGCAAACGCTCAATAACATGCTTTCGCAGTTGGGGATAACCGTGCCAACTGGCACCAATATGCAGCTGAAAAACGTGGCGGCGGTGATGGTTACCGCGTCGTTTCCTGCATTCGGTCGTCAGGGACAAACCATCGACGTAGTGGTCTCCTCTATGGGGAATGCCAAAAGCCTGCGCGGCGGTACGCTGCTGATGACCCCGTTAAAAGGGGTCGATAGTCAGGTATATGCCTTGGCTCAGGGGAATATTTTGGTGGGCGGTGCGGGCGCGGCTGCAGGTGGCAGTAGCGTACAGGTTAACCAGCTCAATGGTGGACGCATTACCAACGGCGCGATTATCGAACGTGAATTACCCAGCCAGTTCGGCGGTGGTAACACCATTAATCTGCAGCTCAATAATGAAGATTTCACGATGGCGCAGCAGATTACCGACACCATCAACCGTTCGCGTGGCTTTGGTAGCGCAACAGCGTTGGATGCCCGAACCATTCAGGTGCGCGTGCCAAGTGGCAACAGCTCGCAGGTGCGTTTCCTCGCTGATATCCAGAATATTGAGGTGAACGTCACGCCGCAGGATGCGAAAGTGATTATCAACTCGCGCACCGGATCTGTCGTCATGAACCGTGAAGTGACGCTGGATAGCTGTGCTGTGGCACAAGGCAACTTGTCGATTACGGTAAACCGCCAGGCGAACGTCAGCCAGCCGGACACACCGTTTGGCGGTGGACAAACCGTGGTGACGCCTCAAACCCAGATTGACCTGCGCCAGAGCGGTGGTTCGTTGCAAAGCGTGCGTTCCAGCGCCAACCTGAACAATGTGGTGCGTGCGCTGAATGCGCTGGGGGCAACGCCGATGGATCTGATGTCCATTCTGCAATCGATGCAGAGCGCGGGTTGCTTACGCGCCAAACTGGAAATCATCTAATGATTGGTGACAGCAAACTGTTGACCAGCGCTGCCTGGGATGCGCAATCACTGAACGAACTGAAAGCGAAAGCGGGCCAGGACCCGGCGGCGAATATCCGTCCGGTCGCCCGTCAGGTTGAAGGGATGTTCGTGCAGATGATGCTGAAAAGCATGCGTGAAGCGCTGCCGAAAGATGGCGTGTTTAGCAGCGATTCAACGCGCTTGTATACCAGTATGTATGACCAACAAATTGCGCAGCAAATGACCGCAGGCAAAGGTCTGGGGTTGGCTGAAATGATGGTCAAGCAGATGACTGAAGGGCAAGCGCAACCTGCGGATGACGCGCCGCAGGTGCCGATGAAGTTTTCACTGGAAACGGTGACCAGCTATCAAAATCAGGCATTGACGCAACTGGTCCGCAAAGCCATCCCCCGGGCGACGGAAAGCAATGATGAGCCGCTGTCAGGTGACAGTAAAGACTTCCTCGCCCAGCTATCGCTGCCAGCTAAGCTGGCCAGCCAGCAAAGCGGGGTCCCGCATCATCTGATTCTGGCACAGGCGGCGCTGGAATCCGGATGGGGGCAGCGACAAATTCGCCGTGAGAACGGTGAACCGAGCTTTAACATTTTTGGTGTGAAGGCTTCAGGAAGCTGGAAAGGTCCAACCACTGAAATCACCACGACTGAATATGAGAACGGTGAGGCGAAAAAGGTGAAAGCCAGATTCCGCGTCTATAGCTCTTACCTTGAAGCGTTGTCGGATTATGTCGGTCTGATATCGCGTAACCCGCGCTATGCGGCAGTGACCGCTGCCGCGACCGCCGAGCAAGGGGCGCAGGCATTGCAAAATGCGGGTTACGCCACGGACCCTAACTATGCGCGAAAATTAACCAGCATGATCCAGCAGTTGAAATCGATGAGTGAAAAAGTGAGCAAAACCTACAGCACGAACATCGATAATCTCTTTTAAATAGCTCAAGTCTACCGACCTGCTGCCGATAATAACGAGTATTGAAGGATTACAAGGAACCTCCATGTCCAGCTTGATTAATAACGCGATGAGTGGACTCAGCGCAGCGCAGGCCGCGTTGAATACTGCCAGTAACAACATCTCCAGCTATAACGTTGCCGGATATACCCGACAGACGACAATTATGGCGCAAGCGAACAGCACGCTGGGTGCGGGGGGCTGGGTAGGCAATGGTGTCTATGTTTCTGGTGTACAACGTGAATATGACTCCTTTATCACTAACCAGTTGCGAGCAGCGCAGAACCAGAGCAGCGGTCTGACGACACGTTATGAGCAAATGTCAAAAATCGACAATCTGCTCTCCAGCAAAACCAGTTCTATTTCGACCTCCATGCAGGACTTTTTTACCAGCCTGCAAACTCTGGTCAGCAACGCCGAAGATCCGGCGGCACGCCAGGCCCTAATCGGTAAAGCTGATGGGTTGGTAAATCAGTTTAAAACGACTGACCAGTATCTGCGCGATCAGGATAAGCAGGTCAACACCGCGATTAAAGCCAGCGTTGATCAGATCAACAACTATTCGAAACAAATTGCCAGCCTCAACGACCAGATTTCTCGTATGACAGGCGTCGGCGCAGGCGCGTCTCCTAACGACCTGCTTGACCAGCGCGATCAGCTGGTCAGTGAACTGAATCAGATTGTCGGTGTTGAAGTCAGCGTTCAGGATGGTGGCACTTACAACCTGACCATGGCCAACGGCTATTCGCTGGTGCAGGGCAGCAATGCGCGTCAACTGGCGGCAGTGCCTTCCAGCGATGATCCTAATCGTACAACCGTGGCCTACGTTGATGGCGTTGCCGGAGCTGTTGAAATTCCGGAGAAACTGCTGAATACCGGTTCACTGGGCGGACTGCTCACCTTCCGTTCTCAGGAGCTGGATCAGACGCGTAATACCCTCGGCCAACTGGCGCTTGCATTTGCCAGTGCATTTAACGCCCAGCATAAAGAAGGTTTTGATGCCAACGGCGATCAGGGTAAGGATTTCTTTGCTATCGGCAGCCCGGAAGTCTTCAACAACGCGAAAAATACGGGCACAGGATCGTTAAGCGCTAAGATCACTGACAGCTCCGCTGTGCAGGCGACAGATTATAAAATCGTTTTTGATGGGACGGACTGGCAGGTTACTCGCCTGGCGGATAATACCAGCTTCAAAGCCACCGTTACCGGTGGAAAAATGTCCTTTGACGGGATGGAAATCACCGTTAATGCTGGCGCGAAAGCTAATGACAGTTTTACTGTAAAACCCGTGAGTAACGCTATCGTTGATATGAAAGTTATGGTGACTGATGAGTCGAAAATCGCCATGGCTCAAGTGTCTAAAAATGATACGGACCCCACCATCGATAAAGGCAAGAGCGACAACCGTAACGGTCAGAAACTGTTAGATCTGCAAACCAAAGCGACTGTCGGTAATAAGACCTTCAACGATGCATATGCCACGCTGGTAAGCGATGTCGGGAACAAAACCGCTACGCTGAAAACCAGCGCCACCACCCAGAACAACGTGGTGACACAGCTTTACCGGCAGCAACAGTCTATTTCCGGCGTTAACCTCGACGAAGAGTACGGTAATTTACAGCGTTTTCAGCAGTATTACCTGGCTAACGCTCAAGTGCTGCAGACCGCGAATGCGTTGTTTGATGCACTGATTAATATCCGCTAAGGGAGAGGGACACAATGCGTATCAGCACCCAGATGATGTACCAGCAGAATATGCGTGGCATCACTAACTCTCAGGCTGAATGGATGAAGTTCGGCGAGCAGATGTCAACGGGCAAACGTGTGATCAACCCATCAGACGATCCGATTGCCGCCTCGCAGGCCGTGGTACTCTCTCAGGCTCAGGCGCAGAACAGCCAATATACGCTGGCACGCTCATTCGCGACGCAAAAGGTGTCGCTGGAAGAGAATGTTCTGAGCCAGGTGACGACGGCAATTCAGGCTGCACAGGAAAAAATCGTTTATGCCGGGAACGGAACGTTAAGTGATGATGACCGTGCATCGCTGGCCACCGACCTGCAGGGGATCCGCGATCAGCTGATGAACCTGGCAAACAGTACCGACGGTAATGGTCGCTATATTTTCGGTGGATATAAAACAGAATCCGCACCGTTTGCCCAGGCAGATGGCGCTTACAGCGGCGGTACAACAAACGTTACCCAACAGGTCGATGCCTCCCGAACCATGGTGATTGGTCATACTGGCGATAAAGTATTCGCCAACCTGACCAGCAACGCTGTACCGGAACCTGGTGGCGGCACTCAGGAAAAGAACCTGTTTAAAATGCTGGATAGCGCGATTGCAGAGCTCAAAATCCCGATTGCGGGTGATGATGTGGCAAAAGACAAAGCCGCTGCTGCCATTGATAAAACCAGCCGTGGCCTGAAAAACTCGTTGAATAACGTCCTGTCTGTTCGTGCAGAATTAGGTACGCAGCTGAGTGAATTAAGCTCGCTGGATTCACTGGGTGCCGATCGTGCATTGGGCCAAACTCAGCAGATGAGTAATCTGGTGGATGTCGACTGGAACGCCGCGATCTCGTCCTACGTCATGCAGCAGGCTGCGCTACAGGCATCCTATAAAGCGTTCACCGATATGCAGGGAATGTCGTTGTTCCAGCTCAATCGTTAACGCCTCGTTTTGAAACATATCTTGAAACTGGGTATGTTTGTCTGCCCGCTCCTTTAACACCCCGGAGCGGGCATTTTTTTAGGCAACCGACGTCTTACTAAGCGACGGGTTCCCCGTCAGTCTTATGACCAACGCAATTGCACTGCTGAAGGTAGCCAACGCAACGACACCTTCCCAATTTGCCAGGGCGTAGACCTGACTTCCGAGAACCGAACCCAGCGCCATACCGATAAACACCATCGTAAACAGCAGAGCGTTCAATCGTCCTCGTGCCAGAGGCTCCAGGCTATAGACCAGATTCTGGTGAGCAACCAGGCTGGATTGCAATCCGAGATCAAAACCTACCGCCGAAAGGGCGATGAGCAGCCACTGCCCCTGAACGGGCAGGGCGGGTAACAAAAACATCAGTGCGAAAGATACCGTTACCAGCAAAGCACCCAATTGCGTTACTTTTGCCGCACCCACTTTATCGGCAAGATGGCCCGCCATCGGTGCGGCAAGCGCTCCGGCTGCCCCCGCGATACCAAAAGCACCCGCTATAGCGCTACCCATGTGGTAATGCTCAGATAACATTACCGCCAGCGTAGACCAGAAGGCGCTAAAAGCAATGGACAGAAAGCCTTGTGCCAGTGCTGCGCGGCGCAAGGTGGAATATCGTTGCCAAAGTTGCGCCATTGAGAGCATTAATGATGGATAACTCAACGTGGAATGGACCGTAAAGCGAGGCAGTACTTTCCACATAATCGCGGTAATTACGGCAATGCTGACGGCAGCGAGTTGGTACATCTCGCGCCAGCCAAACGCTTCGCCCACCAGTCCACTGACGGTACGTGAGAGTAAAATCCCCAGCAGAAGGCCCGTCATCACCGTGCCCACCGTTTTTCCCTGCTTGCCTTCGGGTGCCAGTATTGCCGCCGCAGGCACAATATCTTGTGCCATGGTTGCCGCCATTCCCATCAGCAGGCTCACCAGTAATAGCGAATGCAACTGACCGGTAAAGCTACAGGCCAGCAGCAGCGCGGCAAGAGAGATGCTTTTCAGCAGGATTAATGTCCGGCGGTCATAACGATCGCCTAATGGCAATAAAAACAATATACCTAACGCATATCCCGCCTGGGTCAGCGTCGGGACCAACCCCATACCGGTGAGACTTAAGGCCAGATCCTGACCCATTAAAGGCAGAAGAGGCTGGGCGTAGTAGATAGCGGCCACGCTGAATCCGGCGCCCATTGCCAGAACAAAAATGACCCAACGGGAAAGTGCGGTATGTGTGTTCACAAATGATTCCTCAATCACAGGATGTGCGGCTATTTTTATCCTTCAGCGAGTGGCGCGGTAGCGAGCGCAGTGGTAAAACAGTTATACGCCAGACGTATGATGAAACTGAAAATGATAAAAAATGAGCGTATAGACAGGGTGGAGCTGATGCGTACGTTTGTACGTATTGTTGAAGCAGGATCGCTTTCGGCAGCAGCAAAACAGATAGGGACGACGCAGGCGACCGTTAGCCGACGGCTGCAATCGCTGGAAACGCTGCTGGGTGTGAAACTGCTTATGCGTACCACGCATGCGATGAAATTGACCGACGATGGCGAAAGAGGCTATCAGCATGCTAAGAAGATTATTGATGCCTGGCTGGCGCTGGAAGATGGACTTAATGTCACAGAAGATGAACCGGTGGGGACGTTGCGAGTCCGCGCACCGCATGCGTTCGGGCAACAACAACTACTTGAGCCACTTTTGCAGTTTCTTTCGCGCTATCCCCAGTTGGCAGTAGAGTGGATGCTCAACGACAAAACCGTTGATTTTCTGAGCGATAATATTGATTGCGCGATCAGGGTTGGTGCTGAGGTGGATCCGGCCACGGTTTCCGTCTTACTGGCTGAAGTTCCCCGTAGTATGGTGGTGAGTCCAGGACTGCTGGAGCAATATGGCGAGCTTTCTCATCCTGAGCAGTTATCAGCGCTGCCCTGGATTGCAGTGAACACGTTTTATCAGCATAGCGTTTCGTTGTTGCACCAATTGCGTAATGAGCCAGTCACGCTGAATATTTCACCCAGATTAAGCACAGACAGTATTTATGTCGCAAGAAATGCCGCGCTGGCGGGGTTGGGAGTGACTATTGTTTCAAGCTGGATGGTGGCGGAGGATATTGCCGACGGACGTCTGGTTGCGTTGCTACCTGAGTGGCATGCGGCGCCGTTGCCTGTACATTTGGTTTATCCGTGGGCGCGTTACTATCCGACCCGCTTACGCAAGTTTCTGGCCCTAATGAAGGATGTTATGCCGCAGCTGACGGGGATGAAAGGCGTAGATCAGATATAAAAAAGCCGACCCGAAGGCCGGCTTTGATATTGATTATGGCTTACTCAACAGGCTGTGGACGTGTTGCTGGCGCAGTCGCTTGATGCGTTGCGCTATGTCCACCTGCGGCACCTTTGCCTTCAAAGGCGAATGCCGGACGCTGCCAGTCGCTATGACGCGGCGCTTCTGGCACATATTCCGGTGCCGGAGCGCGGGTCATTGGCGCGGTTGCATGGCTGTGCAGGTGTTCAGCATCAGCGCTGGCTGCGACAACTTCAGCCTTAACGACTTCAGTTTTGACGACAGGCGCGGCAACAACGTCTTTCGGCGCTGCAACTTCTTCAACAACTGGCGCTGTTTCCACAACCTCAGTAATCTCTTCAACCACTTCTGGCTGGGGAATAACAACCTCTGCAGGCTCTTCGGCAACCGGTGCAGTCACAACGTCAACCACAGGTTCGGCTTCAGCGGCGATTTCTTCTGCTACGGGCGCATCAGATGCAGCGATAATTTGCGGTTGTTCCTCGACCGGGGTCGCAATCACTTCCGGATGCGTGGTTTCAACCTGTGTGGTTTCAACAACGGCGGCCTGAGGCTCAGCTACGACAACCTCTGGTTGCACGGCTTCAACCGGCGCAGGGGTATCCACAATGTGTTCAACGGCAGCGGCAGCAACCTGAGGTTCTACGGCGACAGGTGCAGCTTGCTGCTGGACCATTTCCTGTTCACGCTGTTCTTCAACCTGCTGATCCTGAGGACGTGCAACAGGGTAGCGGATCCAAACCTTACCGGACGCTAATTCAGGAGATGCGCAGGCGACCGTTAACGGCATCGGCGACTGAACCGGATAACGCTCGTCACGGTAACGACGACGACGCTGTCCACTGACGCGCAGATGGCGAGGAGAGCGGCGAGAACGACGCGGCATACCGTTGGAGTCACGAGCTTCGCTGTTGTCTTCCTGCTCAGTCGCAACGACGGCTGGCAGATCAACTTTCGCCAGTTCGGTGCGCTGTGCCGGTACCGGCTGTTCTGTTGGTTGAGCAACAGCAGTTTCAGCGATTGCAGCAACAGTAGCCACTTCGGCTTCAACCGCCGGGCTGTCTGTGAAACGAACTTTCTGAGTCAACTGACGCTGTTTGCGGCGGGTTTGAGGCTGACGTACGCGCTCTTCCTGCTCAGTATCCTGCACAGGTTGTTCAGCCTGGTTCAGCTCTTTAACTTCCTGCTGAGCCTGACGCTTGTCATCGTTACGACGGCGGTTGCGTTCGCGACGCGGCGCCTGCTGTTCATCACCGGATTTCGCTTTGTCTGCAACATCAGTGGTTTGCTGGCGGTTATCGCGAGCTTCCGCATTTTGCTGCTGGGACTGACGACGATTACGGCGGTTATCTTCACGGTTTTCGCCGTTTTCTGAACGTTCGCTACGGTTGTCGCGGTCACCGCGATTATCACGGTTATCACGACGATCGTTACGGTCGCGACGATTGTTCTGACGCGGTTTACGACGATCCTGCTGGCGTTCGGTTTTCTCTTCAGCTTTCGGCGCAGGTTGTTCAACCGGTTTCACTTCTTCGCTACCACCGAAGATGGACTTCAGTGCGCCAAAGAAACGGCTAATCAAACCGGGTTGTGCGGCAACGGCTGCGGTTGCTGCTGCAGCTTTAGGCGCGGCGGCTTTCGCGGCAGGTTCCTGCAGAGCAGGGGCTGGCGGAACGTCTGGCATGGCGAAGGTGGCCAGCGCCGGTTGCTCAGGCTGTTTACGCTCGACGTACTCTTCTTCCGTCGGCAATGCCATTGCCTCTTCATGCAGTTTCGGCAGCAGGTAGCTCAGGGTCGGTGTTTCTTCCCCTTTGCGTACGCGCAGCACAGAATAGTGCGGGGTTTCCATCTGATCGTTTGGCACGATCACACAGCGCACGCCATTCTGACGCGTTTCGATAGCATTAACCGCAGTACGTTTTTCGTTAAGCAGGTAAGAGGCGATTGGCACAGGAACAATAGCATGAACTTCTTGCGTATTTTCTTTCAGTGCTTCTTCTTCGATCAGACGCAGAATAGACAGCGACAGTGATTCGTTATCACGTACGGTACCGGTGCCGGAACAGCGCGGGCACACGTGATGGCTGGATTCACCCAGAGACGGGCTCAGACGCTGACGAGACATCTCCAGCAGACCGAAGCGAGAAATATGGCTGATCTGAATACGCGCTCTGTCCTGGCGTACGGCCTCGCGCAGACGGTTTTCAACCGCGCGCTGGTGGCGAACCGGCGTCATATCAATGAAGTCGATTACAATCAGACCGCCGAGGTCGCGCAGACGTAGCTGACGGGCAATTTCATCGGCTGCTTCAAGGTTAGTGTTGAACGCAGTTTCTTCGATGTCGCCGCCGCGAGTTGCACGCGCGGAGTTGATATCGATAGCGGTCAGGGCCTCAGTGCTGTCAATAACGATTGAGCCGCCGGACGGCAGGCGCACTTCGCGCTGGAACGCGGATTCAATCTGAGACTCGATCTGATAGTGGCTGAACAGCGGGATTTCACCGGTGTACAGTTTGATTTTGCTGCTGAAATCCGGACGACCCAGTGCGGCGATGTGCTGACGCGCCATCTCCATCACTTTCGGATTATCGATAAGGATTTCGCCGATGTCCTGACGTAAGTAGTCACGGAAAGCGCGAACGATAACGTTGCTTTCCTGGTGGATCAGGAACGGAGCAGGGCGGCTGTCAGCGGCTTTTTGAATCGCTTCCCAGTGCTTCAGGCGGAAGCTCAGGTCCCACTGCAGTGCTTCGGCGGATTTGCCGACCCCTGCGGTACGCACGATAAGCCCCATGCCATCAGGCAGTTCCAGGCTTGCCAGCGCTTCTTTTAATTCGGTACGGTCGTCGCCTTCAATGCGACGGGAGATACCGCCCGCGCGCGGGTTGTTCGGCATCAGAACCAGATAACTACCCGCCAGGCTGATAAAGGTAGTCAGCGCAGCGCCTTTATTGCCGCGTTCTTCTTTATCGATCTGAACGATGACTTCCTGACCTTCGCGCAACACGTCTTTAATGTTGGGACGACCATGGGAGTTGTAGTTAGCGGGGAAGTATTCGCGGGCAATTTCTTTTAACGGGAGGAAACCGTGACGTTCAGCGCCGTAATCAACAAAAGCAGCTTCCAGACTCGGTTCAATACGGGTAATTTTGCCTTTATAGATGTTGGCTTTTTTCTGTTCGTGTCCAGGACTTTCGATATCCAGATCGTACAGACGTTGCCCATCTACAAGGGCGACACGCAACTCTTCCTGCTGAGTTGCGTTAATTAACATTCTTTTCATCGTAACTTACTCATTATTCTTACATTGACGACTAAGCTGCGGGCAGAGTAATGCCTTTCCGGGTGTGAACCGATGGCCTCGTGTCTATTCGCGTCGCCAACCTCACGGTTATCGTCAGCTCAAAGAGGCGCAGAGTGTCGGTTGCCTGTATTTCATACGGAAACACAGCGCAATTATCAGGGGAACAGTCTGGGTGTTACTCTCCAGAAAAGCTTCCATATTACCGGTAAGGACTGCAACCCGCAGCCCGCTAACTGCCTGAAAGATCAATACGTCTTACGCCATTGCTGCGTTGATGATCGGTCGGGCAAAATTGGGTCATTCCGGAAAAGTTCTTGTTTTAACAAGATTCAACACGGAAACAACCTCATTATTCCACTGCTAACCTTGTTATAGCAAGATGACTTTTGCCATTTATCACCCGGTTACTCACAGTTTTTTCACTTCCGCGTAGTGATTGCTTTAATAACCACCAAATCGGCTATGTCAAACTTAAGTAATAAGGTATAGCAGTTAATATAAGCATAGAAAAATGTGTGGCGCGAATCTTGATGGCTATTTAAAATCGGCCCCCATGAAAACAGAGACTCCAGCCGTAAAAACAGTTGCCATTACTGCCGACGAAGCAGGGCAACGCATCGATAACTTTTTGCGCACCCAGCTTAAGGGCGTGCCGAAAAGTATGATTTATCGCATTTTGCGTAAAGGCGAAGTGCGGGTGAATAAAAAACGCATTAAACCCGAGTACAAACTCGAAGACGGGGATATTGTGCGTATTCCACCTGTGCGTGTCGCTGAACGTGAAGAAGAGGCCATTTCACCGAACCTGCAAAAGGTCGCGGCGCTGACCGACGTCATTTTATATGAAGATGACCACATTCTGGTGCTTAACAAACCTTCAGGTACGGCCGTACATGGCGGAAGCGGGTTAAGCTTTGGCGTCATAGAAGGATTACGTGCGTTGCGACCTGAAGCGCGTTTCCTTGAACTGGTGCATCGCCTCGACCGGGATACCTCCGGCGTTTTGCTGGTGGCTAAAAAGCGCTCAGCCTTGCGTTCATTGCATGAACAACTGCGTGAAAAAGGCATGCAGAAAGACTATCTCGCGCTGGTTCGAGGCCAATGGCAGTCGCATGTCAAAATAGTGCAGGCGCCGCTGTTAAAGAACATTCTGCAAAGCGGCGAGCGTATCGTGCGGGTGAACCAGGAAGGCAAACCGTCAGAAACACGTTTTAAAGTGGAAGAGCGCTATGCGTTTGCCACGCTTGTGCGCTGTAGCCCGGTGACCGGACGTACGCACCAGATTCGTGTGCATACCCAGTATGCCGGTCATCCAATTGCTTTTGACGATCGCTACGGTGACCGTGAGTTCGATAAGCAACTGGCGGATACGGGGTTGAATCGACTTTTCCTGCACGCCGCAGCGTTGAAATTTACCCATCCGGGAACGGGTGAAGTGATGCGTATTGAGGCGCCGATGGATAAGCAATTGAAGCGCTGCCTTGAGGTTTTACGCAGTAAAGCCTGATGCGCGTTGCTTATCAGGCCTACAATCGTGTGATGCACCGTAGGCCTGATAAGACGCATCGCGTCGCCATCAGGCAGATCAATCAGGCATTCAACGGGTTCATCTCTTCCCGCCGCAGCATTTGACACAACGCGATAAGCGGCAAACCGATCAGGGTATTTGGGTCACGACCCTCCAGGCGTTCAAAGAGTGCAATACCTAACCCTTCACTTTTGAAACTACCTGCACAATGGAGCGGGCGCTCTTTACGCAGATAATCATCAATTTCCGCCTCGCTTAAATGACGGAAATGGACGTCAAAAGGTTCTACTTCAGTTTGTAAATGTCCGGTCGCAGAATTATACAGCGCCAGTCCGGTGTAAAACGTCACAATATTGCCACGGGCTTTGAGTAATTGTTGGCGGGCATTTTCTTCAGTTAATGGTTTGCCGGTTATTTCACCATCAAGAACACAAATTTGATCGGAGCCAATAATCAGATGCGATGGGTAACGGTGGGCGAGAGATTGCGCTTTTTTCTGCGCCAGTCGCAAGACTAAATGGCGTGGTGCTTCGCCGGGCAACGGCGTTTCATCAACCTCTGGCGCAGCGCATTCAAACGGGATTGCCAGTTTTTCGAGTAAAGCGCGACGCCAGGGGGAGGTAGAAGCAAGAATAAGTTGAGGCATATTTTTTCCCTCGCATATAGCGTATTGATGAGAGCCATTTTAAACTATGGACTTCGACCTACAAGCTGGCTGTAGTGGCTTGTCTTGAGCGATTTTAAGTCGATGACCCGCAATGTGTGCGAATTATTGGCAAAAGGCAACCACAGGCTGCCTTTTTCTTTGACTATATGACGTTACAAAGTTAATATGCGCGCCCTATGCAAAAGGTAAAATTACCCCTGACTCTTGATCCGGTTCGTACGGCTCAAAAACGCCTCGATTATGAAGGTATCTATACTTCTGATCTGGTTGAGCGCGTCGCCGATTCTGTAGTCAGTGTGGACAGTGATGTGGAATGCTCCATGTCGTTCGCTATCGATAACCAGCGTCTCGCCGTTATAACCGGTGATGCGAAGGTATCGGTTACGCTCGAATGTCAGCGTTGCGGGAAACCGTTCCCACTTCATGTTCACACAACATATTGTTTTAGTCCTGTCCGTTCTGACGAGCAGGCTGAAGCACTCCCGGAAGCGTATGAGCCGATTGAGGTTAACGAATTCGGTGAAATCGATCTGCTTGCAATGGTTGAAGATGAGATTATCCTCTCCTTGCCGGTAGTTCCGGTGCATGATTCTGAACACTGTGAAGTGTCCGAGGCGGACATGGTCTTTGGCGAATTGCCTGATGAAGCGCAAAAACCAAACCCATTTGCCGTATTAGCCAGCTTAAAGCGTAAGTAATTGAGGAGTAAGGTCCATGGCCGTACAACAGAATAAACCAACCCGTTCCAAACGTGGCATGCGTCGTTCTCATGACGCTCTGACCGCAGTCACCAGCCTGTCTGTAGACAAAACTTCTGGTGAACAACACCTGCGTCACCACATCACTGCCGACGGTTTCTACCGTGGCCGTAAGGTAATCGCTAAGTAATCACGCATGACTCAATGGCTTTCCCACTTCTGGTGAGAAAGACAAAGAGTGAACGCGTGATGAAGCTTAGTGAGGCTTTCCCCAGGTGACTGGGGAAACACCTAACCGGGCAGCGACGATACCTTGACACGTCTAACCCTGGCGTTAGATGTCATGGGGGGAGATTTTGGCCCTACCGTGACAGTGCCTGCAGCATTGCAGGCACTGAATTCTAATTCGCAACTCACACTTCTTTTAGTCGGGGATCCCGATACAATCACGCCATTACTTGCCAAAGCTGACTTCGAACAACGTTCGCGTCTGCAGATTATCCCTGCTCAGTCAGTTATTGCCAGTGATGCCCGGCCCTCGCAAGCTATTCGCGCCAGTCGTGGAAGCTCAATGCGTGTTGCCCTGGAGCTCGTGAAAGAAGGTCAGGCACAAGCTTGTGTCAGCGCCGGTAATACGGGCGCACTCATGGGACTTGCGAAGTTATTGCTCAAACCTCTTGAGGGGATTGAGCGTCCTGCGTTGGTGACGGTGTTACCCCATCAGCAAAAGGGCAAAACGGTGGTGCTGGATTTGGGCGCCAACGTAGATTGTGATAGCACGATGTTGGTGCAATTTGCTGTCATGGGTTCCGTGCTGGCAGAAGAGGTTGTTGGCATTGCCAATCCTCGCGTAGCGTTACTCAACATCGGCGAAGAAGAAACGAAAGGTCTCGACAGTATTCGAGACGCTTCAGCTGCGCTAAAAACAATCCCTTCCATTAATTATATCGGCTATCTTGAAGCCAATGAGTTACTGACTGGCAAAACCGATGTGTTGGTCTGTGACGGTTTTACAGGTAATGTCACATTAAAGACGATGGAAGGTGTTGTCAGAATGTTCCTTTCACTGCTGAAATCTCAGGGTGAGGGCAAAAAACGGTCGTGGTGGCTTCTGTTATTAAAACGTTGGTTACAAAAAAGCCTGACAAGGCGATTTAGTCACCTCAACCCCGACCAGTATAATGGCGCCTGTCTGTTAGGATTGCGCGGCACGGTGATTAAGAGTCATGGTGCGGCCAATCAGCGAGCATTTGAAGTCGCGATTGAACAGGCAGTGCAGGCGGTGCAGCGACAAGTTCCTCAGCGAATTGCCGCTCGCCTGGAATCTGTATACCCAGCTGGATTCGAACTGCTGGACGGTGGCGAAAGTGCAAAATCACGAGCACACAGATAACGGTGCGTTTGTGAATGTGGCCAACGTATCAGCGATTTGCTCGTAGCGGTATATAACCAAAAAGTGACTGAGCGTACATGTATACGAAGATTATTGGTACTGGCAGCTATCTGCCTGAACAAGTGCGTACTAACGCCGATTTGGAAAAAATGGTTGAGACATCTGATGAGTGGATCGTCACTCGTACAGGTATCCGTGAACGCCATATTGCAGCGCCAAATGAAACAGTTGCGACGATGGGCTTTGCCGCCGCAAACCGTGCGATTGAAATGGCGGGCATCGACAAAGAACAAATTGGTCTGATTGTGGTTGCTACCACATCATCCACTCACGCATTTCCAAGCGCGGCGTGCCAGATCCAAAGTATGCTGGGGATCAAAGGCTGTCCGGCGTTTGACGTTGCAGCCGCTTGTGCTGGCTTCACTTACGCCCTGAGCGTTGCCGACCAGTACGTTAAATCTGGCGCAGTTAAGCATGCTCTGGTCGTTGGCTCCGATGTCCTGGCCCGTACCTGCGATCCAACCGATCGCGGAACGATCATCATTTTCGGTGATGGGGCTGGTGCGGTTGTACTGAGCGCATCAGAAGAGCCAGGCATTCTCTCCACGCATCTGCACGCTGACGGTCGCTACGGCGAACTGTTGACGCTGCCTAACGCCGATCGCGTGAACCCGGAAAACCCGATCCACCTGACGATGGCGGGTAACGAAGTATTTAAAGTCGCGGTGACCGAGCTTGCGCACATCGTTGATGAAACGCTGGAAGCCAATAATCTCGACCGTTCTGCGCTGGACTGGCTGGTGCCGCATCAGGCTAACCTGCGCATTATCAGCGCGACAGCTAAAAAGCTGGGTATGTCGATGGATAATGTTGTCGTGACGCTCGACAGACATGGTAATACCTCTGCTGCCTCCGTACCGTGCGCGCTGGACGAAGCCGTCCGCGACGGGCGTATTAAAGCTGGGCAGTTGATATTGCTTGAAGCCTTCGGGGGTGGATTCACCTGGGGCTCCGCGCTGGTTCGTTTCTAGTATAAGGATTTAAACATGACGCAATTTGCATTTGTGTTTCCGGGGCAGGGTTCCCAGACCGTTGGGATGTTGTCTGAAATGGCAGCAAACTACCCAATTGTTGAAGAAACATTTGCTGAAGCATCAGCTGCACTGGGCTATGATCTGTGGGCGTTGACTCAGCAAGGTCCGGCTGAAGAACTGAATAAAACCTGGCAGACGCAGCCCGCGCTGTTGACCGCATCCGTTGCGCTTTATCGCGTATGGCAGCAGCAGGGGGGTAAAACACCTGCGCTGATGGCGGGTCATAGCCTGGGCGAATATTCTGCTCTGGTATGTGCGGGTGTTATCGGTTTTGCCGATGCCGTACGTCTGGTTGAACTGCGTGGCAAATTCATGCAGGAAGCGGTTCCGGAAGGCACTGGCGGCATGTCTGCTATTATCGGTCTGGACGATGCCGCTATCGCTAAAGCGTGCGAAGAGTCTGCCGAAGGCCAGGTGGTTTCACCGGTAAACTTTAACTCACCGGGTCAGGTGGTTATTGCCGGGCATAAAGAAGCCGTAGAACGTGCTGGTGCTGCCTGTAAAGCCGCGGGCGCTAAGCGTGCGCTGCCGCTGCCGGTCAGCGTTCCTTCTCACTGCGCGCTGATGAAGCCTGCCGCTGAGAAACTGGCCGTTGAGCTGCAGAAAATCACCTTTAACGCACCGACTGTTCCGGTTGTGAACAACGTTGATGTGAAGTGTGAAACTACGGCAGACGCAATTCGCGATGCGCTGGTTCGTCAGCTGTATAGCCCGGTTCAGTGGACTAAAACCGTTGAATTTATGGCATCCCAGGGCGTAGAGCACCTGTATGAAGTCGGTCCGGGTAAAGTTCTGACCGGTCTGACGAAACGTATTGTTGACACCCTAACTGCTTCGGCACTGAATGAGCCGGCGGCACTGTCTGCGGCGCTAGAGCAATAAAAGAGGAAGACCATGAGTTTTGAAGGAAAAATCGCGCTGGTTACCGGTGCAAGCCGTGGCATTGGCCGCGCAATTGCTGAGACACTTGTTGCCCGTGGCGCAAAAGTTATCGGTACTGCTACCAGCGAAAGCGGCGCGCAGGCCATTAGCGATTACTTAGGTGCAAATGGTAAAGGTCTGATGTTGAATGTGACCGATCCGGCATCTATCGAATCTGTTCTGGAAAATATTCGCGCAGAATTTGGTGAAGTCGATATCCTGGTCAATAATGCCGGGATTACTCGTGATAACCTGTTAATGCGCATGAAAGATGACGAGTGGAACGATATCATCGAAACCAACCTGTCATCTGTTTTCCGTCTGTCAAAAGCGGTAATGCGAGCTATGATGAAAAAGCGTCATGGGCGTATTATCACTATCGGTTCTGTGGTTGGTACCATGGGAAATGCGGGTCAGGCTAACTACGCTGCGGCGAAAGCGGGTCTGATCGGCTTCAGTAAATCACTGGCGCGCGAAGTTGCGTCTCGTGGCATTACTGTAAACGTTGTTGCTCCGGGCTTTATTGAAACGGACATGACGCGTGCGCTGTCTGATGATCAGCGTGCGGGTATTCTGGCGCAGGTTCCTGCGGGTCGCCTCGGTGGCGCTCAGGAAATCGCCAGTGCGGTTGCATTTTTAGCTTCTGACGAAGCAAGTTACATCACAGGTGAGACTTTGCACGTCAACGGCGGGATGTACATGGTTTAACCACGATGAAAAATATTTGCGTTATTGTAGGTCTTGGCCTCAAAATAACGTAAAATCGTGGTAAGACCTGCCGGGATTTAGTTGCAAATTTTTCAACATTTTATACACTACGAAAACCATCGCGAAAGCGAGTTTTGATAGGAAATTTAAGAGTATGAGCACTATCGAAGAACGCGTTAAGAAAATTATCGGCGAACAGCTGGGCGTTAAGCAGGAAGAAGTAACCAACAATGCTTCCTTCGTTGAAGACCTGGGCGCAGATTCTCTTGACACCGTTGAGCTGGTAATGGCTCTGGAAGAAGAGTTTGATACTGAGATTCCGGACGAAGAAGCTGAGAAAATCACTACCGTTCAGGCTGCCATTGATTACATCAACGGCCACCAGGCGTAAGTGAACATCTCCAGGCGGTCATTCGACCGCCTGAGTTTTATCTTTTTATCCCACTTGAATTATTTTCCCTCCCTGGAGGACAACCGTGTCTAAGCGTCGTGTAGTTGTGACCGGACTGGGCATGTTGTCTCCTGTCGGCAATACCGTAGAGTCTACCTGGAAAGCTCTCCTTGCCGGTCAGAGTGGCATCAGCCTGATCGACCATTTCGATACTAGCGCCTATGCAACGAAATTTGCTGGCTTAGTAAAGGATTTTAACTGTGAAGACATTATCTCGCGTAAAGAACAGCGCAAGATGGATGCCTTCATTCAATATGGAATTGTCGCTGGCGTTCAGGCCATGCAGGATTCTGGCCTCGAAATTACGGAAGAGAACGCTCATCGTATTGGCGCCGCTATCGGCTCTGGTATTGGCGGTCTCGGTCTGATCGAAGAAAACCATACCTCACTGGTAAACGGTGGACCGCGTAAGATCAGCCCGTTCTTCGTTCCGTCGACGATTGTTAACATGGTGGCTGGTCACCTGACCATCATGTACGGCCTGCAAGGGCCAAGCATCTCCATCGCGACCGCCTGTACTTCAGGCGTGCATAACATCGGTCATGCCGCACGTATCATTGCATACGGCGATGCAGACGCGATGGTTGCGGGTGGTGCTGAAAAAGCCAGTACGCCGTTGGGTGTGGGTGGCTTTGGCGCGGCACGTGCACTGTCTACGCGTAATGATAACCCGCAAGCGGCAAGCCGCCCATGGGACAAAGAGCGTGACGGCTTTGTGCTGGGCGACGGTGCTGGCATGGTGGTACTGGAAGAGTACGAGCATGCGAAAGCGCGCGGTGCAAAAATCTATGCTGAAGTCGTTGGCTTCGGTATGAGCAGCGATGCTTACCACATGACGTCGCCACCGGAAAACGGTGCAGGCGCTGCGCTGGCAATGGTCAACGCACTGCGCGATGCGGCTATTGAAGCGGGTCAGATCGGCTATGTCAACGCACATGGTACGTCTACGCCTGCAGGCGATAAAGCTGAAACCCAGGCAGTGAAATCTGTCTTTGGCGATGCGGCAAGCCGTGTGATGGTAAGCTCCACCAAATCCATGACCGGACACCTGTTGGGTGCGGCGGGCGCGGTAGAGTCTATTTTCTCTATCCTGGCGCTGCGCGATCAGGCTATTCCGCCAACCATCAACCTGGATAACCCGGATGAAGGTTGTGACCTGGACTTCGTACCTCATGAAGCGCGTCAGGTTAGTGGTCTGGAGTATGCGCTGTGTAACTCCTTTGGCTTCGGTGGTACCAACGGCTCTTTGATCTTTAAAAAGATTTAAGTCCGTCAGGTGATGCGCTAGCATCGATAGCAAATTGAAAAGGTCCGCTTGTCGGGCCTTTTTTTATTCGGTTTTCCGCCCTTGTCCTGTGTTACTCATCCTGCCAAACTAGCGGACCAGAAATAAGGAGCCACCATGTTCTTAATTAATGGCTGCGAGCAAGATATGCTGGCCGCAAGCGATCGAGCGACCCAATTTGGTGATGGCTGTTTTACCACTGCCTGTATTATCGACGGTGAAATTCCTCTCTTTGCAGCGCATCTAGAGCGTTTACAAGACGCTTGCCAAAAACTGCTGATCTCTTTTGAAGATTGGTCCGAGCTGCAAAATGAAATGAAAATGCTGGCGAAAGGGCACGTACGCGGTGTGTTGAAAGTGATTATCAGCCGTGGCAGTGGAGGCCGGGGTTACAGTGGCAAAAGTTGTCACAACGCTACACGCATCCTCTCCGTTTCAGCCTGGCCCGATCATTACGATCGTTGGCGACAAGAAGGCATTACGCTGGCGCTAAGCCCAGTGCGGCTGGGACGTAATCCACTGCTTGCCGGGCTTAAACACCTGAATCGACTGGAGCAGGTGTTGATTCGCTCTCATCTTGAACAGACGGACGCCGATGAAGCGCTGGTTCTTGACAGCGAGGGATGGGTTACGGAATGCTGTGCGGCTAATTTGTTCTGGCGTAAAGGCGATGTGGTTTACACGCCCCGGCTGGACCAGGCCGGAGTGAACGGTATTATGCGACAATTCTGTATCCGGATGCTGGCACAATCGCCATTCAGTATTGTCGAAGTGTATGCCGGGTTGGAGGAGGTAATGCAGGCTGATGAAATCGTCGTCTGTAACGCGTTAATGCCCATTATTCCCGTGCGTGCCTGTGGCGACACGTTGTTGTCTTCACGTTTGTTATTCGATTATTTAGCCCCACTTTGTGAGCACCCGAATTAGTCATGAAAAAACTGTTACTTGTTGTCCTGTTATTGCTGGTTGTGCTGGGCATTGCCGCTGGAGTGGGAATGTGGAAAGTTCGCCATCTGGCGGACAGCAAATTATTGATTAAAGAAGAAACGATTTTTACGCTGAAAGCGGGAACGGGCCGTCTGGCTCTCGGCGAACAGCTGTATGCAGACAAAGTTATCAATCGTCCGCGCGTGTTCCAGTGGCTGCTGCGTGTGGAGCCCGAGCTGTCGCATTTTAAGGCCGGAACATATCGCTTCACGCCTGACATGACGGTGCGGGACATGCTGCAACTGCTGGAAAGTGGCAAAGAGGCGCAGTTCCCGTTACGTCTGGTTGAAGGGATGCGCCTGAGCGATTACCTCAAACAGCTGCGTGATGCCCCGTATATCAAACATACGCTGAGCGACGATAGCTATGAGACCGTGGCCGAGGCGCTGAAGCTGGAAAACCCGCAATGGGTGGAGGGCTGGTTCTGGCCAGATACCTGGATGTATACCGCCAATACTACTGACGTAGCGTTGCTAAAACGCGCGCATCAGAAAATGGTTAAAGCGGTGGATACTGTCTGGGAGGGGCGCGCTGATGGCCTGCCTTATCAGGACAAAAATCAGCTGGTAACCATGGCTTCTATTATTGAAAAAGAAACTGCGGTTGCCAGCGAGCGCGACCAGGTGGCTTCGGTCTTTATTAATCGCTTACGTATCGGTATGCGTTTACAAACCGATCCGACCGTGATTTACGGGATGGGTACACGGTATAATGGCAAATTGTCGCGTGTGGATTTAGACACCCCGACCGCCTATAACACCTATACCATTACGGGACTGCCGCCAGGCCCGATTGCCATGCCGGGAGAGGCTTCATTGCAGGCCGCGGCGCATCCGGCAAAAACGCCGTATCTCTATTTTGTGGCTGACGGTAAAGGCGGCCACACGTTTAACACCAATCTTGCCAGCCATAACCGGTCCGTGCAGGATTACCTGAAAGTGCTTAAGGAAAAAAATGGGCAGTAACTATATCGTCATTGAAGGCCTGGAAGGCGCCGGAAAAACCACCGCGCGTAACGTGGTGGTGGAGACACTTGAGCAACTCGGTATTCGTGACATGGTTTTCACCCGTGAACCAGGTGGAACGCAGCTGGCTGAGAAACTAAGAAGTCTGGTGCTGGATATTAAATCGGTCGGTGACGAGGTCATTACCGACAAAGCCGAAGTTCTGATGTTTTACGCGGCGCGTGTACAGTTGGTCGAAACCGTTATTAAACCTGCACTGGCAAAAGGCGCGTGGGTAATTGGCGATCGTCACGATCTGTCGACCCAGGCGTATCAGGGCGGCGGACGCGGTATCGATCAAAACATGCTGGCAACCCTGCGCGATGCGGTGCTTGGTGATTTTCGCCCGGACCTGACGATCTATCTGGATGTGACGCCAGAAGTCGGGTTGAAGCGTGCCCGTGCCCGCGGCGAGCTGGATCGTATTGAGCAGGAATCTTTCGACTTCTTTAATCGTACTCGCGCGCGCTATCTTGAGCTGGCTGCTAAAGATGCCAGCATTCGTACTATAGACGCTACGCAGCCGTTGGAGGCTGTGATGGCTGATATCCGTCATACCATCACCCAATGGGTGAAGGAGCAGGGCGCATGAAATGGTACCCATGGTTACGACCGGATTTTGAAAAACTGGTAGCCAGCTACCAGACGGGTCGTGGTCACCATGCGTTACTGATTCAGGCGTTACCCGGAATGGGCGACGACGCGCTGATTTACGCCCTCAGCCGCTATTTAATGTGCCAGCAGCCGAAAGGGCATAAAAGCTGTGGACAGTGCCGCGGCTGTCAGCTAATGCAGGCGGGGACGCACCCTGACTACTATTCGCTGCTGCCGGAAAAAGGCAAAAGCACGCTCGGGGTTGATGCGGTACGCGAAGTCAGTGAAAAGCTGTACGAGCATTCGCGTCTCGGCGGTGCGAAGGTCGTGTGGATCCCGGATGCTGCCCAGTTAACCGATGCCGCCGCCAACGCCTTGCTGAAAACGCTGGAAGAACCCCCGGCACAAACCTGGTTTTTCCTCGCCAGCACAGAGCCAGCTCGTTTGCTGGCGACATTACGCAGCCGTTGTCGGTTACATCATCTTGCACCACCGCCGGAGTCGTATGCGATTTCCTGGCTTGCTCGTGAGGTGACTGCATCGTCAGAAGCGCTGCTGAGCGCGTTACGCCTGAGTGCTGGTTCACCTGGCGCGGCACTTACGTTGTTACAGGCTGAAAGCTGGGCGCACCGCACAGATTTTTGTGCGGCACTGGTGAACACATTAAACGCAGGCGACTGGTATATCTTGCTCGCGGCGTTAAACCACGATCAGGCTGCCGCCCGTTTACACTGGCTGGCAACGTTGTTGACGGATGCGTTGAAACGTCCATATGGGGTTTCCCATTTAACGAATCCTGATGCGTTGGACCTGATATCTTCTATCGCAGAACGGTTATCCGTTGCCCAGATACAGGCGATACTCGGTGACGTTTGTCATTGTCGTCAGCAACTGCTGAACGTAACAGGCGTAAACCGTGAGCTGGTGTTAACCGATCTTATTCTTCGTATTGAGCATTACCTGCAACCAGGCACCGTACTGCCTGTTCCCCATCTTTGAGAGAGACATTATGTTTTTAGTCGACTCACACTGCCATCTTGATGGCCTGGATTATCAATCTCTGCATAAGGACGTGGATGACGTGCTGGCAAAAGCGGCCGCACGTGATGTGAAATTCTGTCTTGCCGTCGCGACAACTCTGCCTGGATATCGCAGTATGCGCGAACTGGTCGGTGAGCGTGACAATGTCGTTTTCTCCTGCGGCGTGCATCCGTTAAATCAGGATGAAACCTATGATGTTGAGGACCTGCGTCGTTTTGCCGCCGAAGAGGGGGTTGTGGCGATGGGAGAAACCGGGCTGGACTATTTTTACACGCCGGAAACAAAGGTGCGCCAGCAGGAATCTTTTATCCACCATATTCAGATCGGCCGTGAGTTACTGAAGCCGGTTATCGTGCATACCCGCGATGCGCGAGCCGATACGCTGTCTATTCTGCGCGAAGAAAAAGTGACGGATTGTGGCGGCGTACTACACTGTTTTACAGAGGACAGAGAAACGGCGGGCAAATTACTGGACCTTGGATTCTATATCTCGTTTTCCGGCATCGTCACGTTCCGAAATGCAGAGCAGCTCCGTGATGCCGCCCGCTATGTTCCTCTGGACCGGTTGTTGGTCGAGACGGATTCTCCCTACCTTGCGCCTGTACCGCATCGTGGAAAAGAGAACCAGCCCGCCATGACTCGTGACGTTGCAGAGTACTTGGCCGTAGTGAAAGGTGTTGCCGTTGAAGAACTGGCGCAGGCAACCACTGATAACTTTGCCCGCCTGTTTCACATCGACGCTTCTCGCCTGCAATCTGTTCGTTAACTGACTTTTTTTAAAGCTCGTAATTAATCACTAATGCGAGTAAAGTTCACCGCCACAAAATGGGCGGTGAATAATCAGTTTGACACATTCAGAAACTCATTTTATCGGAATGTGCGGATTTTGTGGCCATTCACGACTGAACTGTGATAGCCGTCAAACAAAAACAAACTGAATTATTTTACTCTGTGTAATAAATAAAGGGTACTTAGATGCCCTGTACACGGCGAGGTTCTCCCCCCTCGCCAATGCGTGAGAACGTAGAATACACAAAGTCAATCAAGCTGCATCAAGGCGGCAAGTGAGTGAATTGCAGGAGCTTACTAGAGTAAGTGTCTGGGATGAACGAGCGCAGCCCGCGCTGAGGCGGTTTGAAGGATGAAGTGTATAAGCACAAATACTCAGGAGCACTCCTAATTATGTTTAAGAATGCATTTGCTAACCTGCAAAAGGTCGGTAAATCGCTGATGCTGCCGGTATCCGTACTCCCGATTGCAGGTATCCTGCTGGGCGTCGGTTCCGCTAACTTCAGCTGGCTGCCAGCCGTTGTATCGCACGTAATGGCAGAAGCAGGCGGTTCTGTTTTTGCGAACATGCCGCTGATTTTTGCTATCGGTGTTGCGTTAGGCTTCACTAATAATGACGGTGTATCTGCACTGGCATCCGTTGTTGCTTACGGCATCATGGTTAAGACCATGGCTGTTGTTGCGCCGCTGGTTCTGCATTTACCTGCTGAAGAGATCGCCGCTAAACACCTTGCTGATACGGGTGTTCTCGGGGGGATTATCTCCGGTGCGATTGCAGCGTATATGTTCAACCGTTTCTACCGTATCAAATTGCCTGAGTATCTTGGCTTCTTTGCGGGTAAGCGTTTCGTTCCTATCATTTCTGGTCTGGCTGCCATCTTCACAGGTGTGGTTCTGTCCTTCATTTGGCCGCCGATTGGTACTGCTATTCAGACGTTCTCTCAGTGGGCTGCATACCAGAACCCGGTCGTGGCGTTCGGTATCTATGGCTTCATTGAACGCTGCCTGGTACCGTTTGGTCTGCACCATATCTGGAACGTTCCATTCCAGATGCAGATCGGTGAGTACACCAACGCTGCGGGCCAGGTGTTCCACGGTGATATTCCTCGCTATATGGCGGGTGACCCGACTGCGGGCAAACTGTCCGGTGGCTTCCTGTTCAAAATGTACGGTCTGCCGGCTGCTGCTATCGCTATCTGGCACTCTGCTAAACCAGAAAACCGCGCGAAAGTGGGCGGTATCATGATCTCCGCGGCGCTGACCTCGTTCCTGACCGGTATTACCGAGCCGATCGAGTTCTCCTTCATGTTCGTGGCGCCGATCCTGTACATCATCCACGCGATTCTGGCTGGTCTGGCATTCCCGATCTGTATCCTGCTGGGTATGCGCGACGGTACGTCGTTCTCCCACGGTCTGATCGACTTTATCGTTCTGTCCGGTAACAGCAGCAAGCTGTGGCTGTTCCCGATTGTCGGTATCGGTTATGCGATTGTTTACTACACCATCTTCCGTGTGCTGATCAAAGCGCTGGACCTGAAAACGCCAGGTCGTGAAGATGCTACCGAAGACAGCAAAGCTGGTGCGACCGGTGAAATGGCTCCGGCTCTGGTTGCTGCATTCGGCGGTAAAGAAAACATCACTAACCTCGATGCGTGCATCACTCGTCTGCGTGTCAGCGTGGCTGACGTTGCTAAAGTGGATCAGGCTGGCCTGAAGAAACTGGGTGCGGCAGGCGTTGTGGTAGCTGGTTCCGGTGTTCAGGCTATCTTCGGGACTAAGTCCGATAACCTGAAAACTGAAATGGATGAGTACATCCGTAACAGCTAAGCAGTAAGAAGTTGGGGAGAACTAAGGCAGCCTGCGGGCTGCCTTTTTTATTGCATTAATTAGCCTGAACGCGAATCGGTGCGGTGGCAGCGAACAGCCAGGGACGAGCCTCTGCGTTCACGCGCGGGGATAGCGTCTCTCTGACCTGCTGGTGGTAATCATCAATCCACTGTTTCTCAGCATCACTCAGCAGATGCAGTTCGACCAGATTCAAATCAATCGGTACCAGCGTCAGCGTTGAGAAACGACAGAAACCAGGACGACTGTTGATAATCTCCACTTGATTTTCAATGCGGATCCCATATTGTCCAGCCAGATAATAACCTGGCTCGATGGTGATGATGTTGCCTGCGACCAGTGGCCACGGGTTTACTTTTTTGGCAATGCGATGTGGCTGCTCATGAATAAGCAACTGGTGACCCACGCCGTGTCCCGTGCCATGATCAAAATCCAGTCCCAGCTCCCACAACGCCCGGCGGCTAAAAGCATCCAGTTGATGGCCCTGAGTCCCGCTGGGAAACTGCAGCGAAATAAGCGACAAAAAGCCTTTCAACACGGCAGTGTAATGCAGGCGACGTTGCGGATCCTGTGGGCCAAACGCGAGGGTACGCGTCGTATCCGTCGTACCATTGTGGTACTGGCCACCGGAATCATTCAGATACATGGCCTGTGAGGTAATTGGCGTATTGGTTTTTTCACTGGAGTGGTAATGGCACATTGCGGCATTGCTGGCAGAGGCCGAAATCGTGCTGAAACTTTGCTCGATAAATCCCGGCTGCTGCTGGCGAAATTCCAGTTGCTTGGCCTGCGCTTCCAGCTCGGTGACCGGATTGCCTGCCGCTTCGCGCAAAGGAACTTCATGGGACAGCCAGGCAAGGAAGTTCACCCAGGCTGCGCCATCTTGTTCATGGCATTCACGATAGCCTGCCAGTTCAACGTCATTTTTGTGGGATTTCATCAGAGTGATGGGATCGGGCGCCCATAAGACGTTGCCACCGTGTTCTTCAATGGCAAAGCGCAATGCGACCGGGGCGTAGTCTTTATCGACCAGGAAACGCTTCCCATTAGCTAACTGCTGGCAGCGAGTCAGAAAATTCTCTTGCGGGGCCAGAGTAAGCGTATTCAGCAGTGATGCGGGGAGCTGTTGCGTTTTATTGCTATCCACAAACCATTCCAGCTCACCGCTGCGATGGAGCAGGGCAAACGAAAACGGCACTGGCACCATGGCCAGATCCGAACCACGCACATTCAATAACCAGGCAATGTTATCCGGCAGGGTAATTGCCAGCACGTCAGCCTGGTGTTGAGCGAGTTGTTCCACGACGCGGGCACGCTTTTGCGTGCTGCTTTCCCCGCTGATTTCAATGGGCATTTCACGAATGATGCCGCAGGGTGCTGCCGGGCGGTCTAGCCATACCTGGTCAAAAGGATCTTGCTCAAGAGGCACCAGCTCGCAGTGGGTTGCCGACAGTGCTTCAAACTGACTATTGACCATCAGCATTGGTTCAAAGCCGATACGTTTACCTGCTGCAACATGAGACTGCAAATAGTCGGCCAGCGGCTCATCGTGTAAATGATGAATCTCAAAATCATCCAGCGAGACTTCACTACGTACCTGGACCTGATAGCGTCCATCGACAAACATTAACGCGCGATCCCGAAGGACCAACGCGAGGCCAGCAGAGCCGCTAAAACCGGTCAGCCAGGCCAGTTTATTGTCATGCGGCGTACAATCTTCGCTTTGATGAGCATCGGCGCGCGGAACAATCATGCCATCCAGCCCCTGCGCTATCAGCAGGTTGCGCAGGGCGGAAAGAGGAGTTGAGTTGTGCATAGTTACCTTCAGGTCTTAACGGAACGGCGGTTCGTTGAATGTACGTAATTTACGGGAGTGCAGTCGGTCGCCTTCAGCACGCAAACGATCGATAGCCCGGATACCTATTTGCAGATGCTCAGAAATGGCACCTTCATAAAAACGGTTGGCCTGACCAGGCAGTTTGATCTCACCGTGCAGCGGCTTGTCGGAAACGCACAGTAGCGTGCCGTACGGAACGCGGAAACGGTATCCCTGGGCGGCGATGGTGGCACTTTCCATATCGATAGCCACCGCGCGGCTGAGGTTAAAGCGTAGCGCAGAAGCGGAATAGCGTAGCTCCCAGTTGCGATCGTCAGTGGTGACGACGGTACCGGTACGCAGGCGCTGTTTAACCTCTTCGCCGGGCATACCGCTGACTTCTTTGGTAGCGTCATACAGTGCGCGCTGCACTTCCGCGATGCTCGGAATTGGAATATCTGGCGGCAGTACGGCATCCAGCACGTGGTCGTCACGCAGATAAGCATGGGCCAGAACATAGTCGCCAATCGCCTGGCTTTCACGCAGCCCGCCACAGTGACCAATCATCAGCCAGACATCAGGACGCAGTACGGCCAAATGATCGCAAATGGTTTTGGCGTTAGACGGGCCAACGCCGATATTAACCAGCGTGATCCCCTGACCGTCGGCGGTGATTAAATGCCAGGCGGGCATCTGGTGTTTCTTCCAGGCGAGATCGGAGATGGCTTCTTCAGGCGCTTCAGTTTCAGCGGTGATCCAGATCCCGCCCGCACAAGAAAGCGCGATATACGGGCTGTCCGGGTCGAGGATCTGGCTGCAACCCCAACGCACAAACTCATCGACGTAGCGGGTGTAGTTGGTGAACAGCACAAACGGCTGAAAATGTTCAACCGGTGTTCCCGTGTAGTGGCGTAGTCGAGCCAGCGAAAAATCTACTCGTCGTGCGTCGAAGTGCGACAACGGGGAGAATTCCGCCGGATGATAGGTACCGTCGGCTGTTTCATCGCCAATCTGTGACAGCTCGGTTGTGGGGAAGTGGCGCGTTAGGCCGGCACTCATCGAGCGGTCGAGCGTCAGTTCAGAACCGTCAATGACATACGGATAGGGGATTTCATGCTGCGACGGCTCAACGGAGATATGCGCATCATAATCCTGATACAGCAGCGTGAGTTGTTCTTCAAGATACGGACGAAAAAGCGACGGACGGGTAATCGTAGTGGTGTAGCAGCCCGCATGGGTAAAACGACCATAGGCGCGGGTTTTAGGGGGATTGGTGGCGCTGCCATCCCAGGTGACACACAGTGATGGGTAAACAAAAAGACCGTTATGGCGGGCGATTACGTCAGGGAGCGTCCCTGTTTCAATATACTTACCAATGGCGCTACGCAGTGCTTTAACCGACTGCTCGTACAGCGCGTCCAGTTTATCCAGTGCCTGAGCTGGGGTCAGGCTGGAGCCCTTATTGTTCATGTCTGTCTCCTTGTTCCACAGATGTACTGCTCTCCCGATAGTATGTCACAGGAATGTGAAACAAAAGTCAGACGTTGAGGAAGATTGTGCGAAGACCGGACGGCCTCCGCACCCGGGCTTAACCGTGCTGCTTATCCCGCATCAGCAATGCTGTAGTGGCGGAAATAAGACAACCCGCCATCAGATAAATGGCCACACTGTGCCAGTCTCCGCCGGAGAATGTTACCAGCGCAGCAGCAATGAAGGGGGTAAAACCGCCGCCAACCACACTTGCTACCTGATAACCAACGCCAGCGCCGCTGTAGCGGTAGCTTGCGCCAAACAAACCGGTAAACATTGGTTGCTGCACGCAGACCACCATATCGTGTGCAATGTTGGCTAACATAATTGCGAAAAACACGATCCAGAAAATGGATTGCGCTTCTAACGCCATAAAGAACGGGAATGCGCTGAGCGTCCCCACCAGTGCGCCGGTAATGTAAACGCGCCGGCGACCAAAGCGGTCGGCGAGCCAGGCGAAGCAGGGGATGGTCAGACAGCTCAGCCCACCCACCAACAAGCCGATATTCAGAAACAGTTCACGGGGTAAGCCCAGATTCTGCGTGGAGTAATTTAGGGCAAACGCAGTGACGATATACATCGTCAGCAGTTCACACAGGCGCAGAGCGATAATTTTCAAAAAGGCACCTGGATGACGGATTAACGCCTCGACTACCGGTAGTCTCTTTTTCTCTGGTTGCGGCGCCTGTTGCTGCTGTTCGAATTCGGCCGATTCATCCATTCGGTTACGCATCCACAACGCGCCCAATACCAGCACGATGCTGAACAGGAATGGAATACGCCAGCCCCAACTCAGGAACTGCTCATCGGTGGTTTGCGAGCTAATCAGCGAGACCAGACCGGTAGAAAGCAGTAGCCCGACGCCATAACCGACCTGAACACCGCTGCTGTAGAAGGCTTTTTTATTTTTCGGCGCGCTTTCGACCGAGAGCAACGCCGCGCCGCCCCATTCACCGCCAACGGCGAATCCCTGAATAGCACGCAGCGTCACCAGCAGAACGGGAGCCCACCAGCCAATGGTGTCAAAGGAAGGAATAATCCCTATCAGTGCAGTGGCGATCCCCATCATCCAGACGGTGAGCATCAGCATACGTTTACGCCCCAGGCGATCGCCAAAGTGGCCGAAGATCACCCCGCCTAACGGGCGGAACAAAAATCCGACGCCAAAGGTAGCAAATGCGGCAAGTGTTCCCATTGCCGGGCTGACTTGCGGGAAGAACTCGCGGTTAAAGACCAGTGCGGCAGTGATGCCGTAAAGCAGAAAATCATACCAGTCGACCACGGCACCCGCGAAGCTACCAAGCGCAGCGCGTCGGGCGCGGTTAAGTGAAGAGGCGTCCTGTTGGGGACCCGTGGAGGTGAGGGAGGAATCCATAGTTATCCTGTCTGTACTGTTTTTTAGTTATTAGTATTTGAGTTGGGTTACACACATTGCAGTCGCAATATTAACGACCGTTATGAGATTACCGCGACAGACGGGAAGTGAAAACGATTATCTCCCTCATCTGATGGCAACATGAAAAATAAGATGAATGAGAAATCTGAACCTGGTGGAATCGTGGCCTGTCAGGAGTGTTCTGATTTCAGGTGGAGCATTAGGAGCGCTGTATTTGGGGAAGTTATAAACCCACTTTCATAATGGTATACGGAGATTAGGTGAAACCACATCGCTCATAAGCACGAATCGCACGCCCGTTATCTCCGTGGACATATAAGCGAAGCTCCAGTGCCTTTTCTGATTTAGCTTCTTTTGTAAGATGTTTGATGAGCTCATCAGCTAATCCCATCCCACGATGCTCCGGGGCGATATAAAAGCTTTGGATCCACCAGTAGTCATTTCCATGAAAATCACTCCATTCTTTTACGACAGAGGTATTGGCGATCACTGTTCCTGAAGAATCTTCCATGACCTAATATTTTGAACGTGGGTTTTCACTAAACGCCGACGAAACGCCACGCTCCACAGCAACAAGGACAATCACTGAACCTTCAGATTCTTGTGCTTCCTGAGTGGTGAATTCGATTATTTTATTGATATCGTCAGGCGTAGCTGGTCGAATAAAGTAGTTCATAAGTCTGGCTCTCATTAACGTTGCGGCTATACGAATCGCGCAATACCCTACATCAAATCTTGTTCAATGTCCGCTCTTGGCGCGAAGCGGACCAGGCAACTGAGCTGAAGGTCCGCTGTGAGCGAACAGCAGACGTTTGCACTTCCCCCCCCACAACGGCGTTAGCATAAACAGTCAGACATGGGGGTTCTGCGGACTGGCAGCACAGTCTTACCCTAAATTTCATAAATCTGAAGATCAGCTTCCTGGAATACTTCAGCATATTTTTTGCTCACACCCCCCTCAATGACGAGCACATCTATCTGGCTGCTACTTGCAACGACATAGCGAGCGGCCGCAGGGATCTTGTCGGATGTTAATCCCACAATCACTTCGCTGCACTGTCTGATAACCGCTTTCTTGAACTCACAATCAGCATAATCGAAACCAGTCAGACCTGATTCTAACGACATTGCACAACCTCCGATGAAACCCTGATCGAAGATAATTGCTTTAATTTGTTCAAGGGCAGGACTGCCAACACACCCTCCAGATGAGCGTTGAACCGCTCCACCCAGCATGATGACTTCGCATAACGGTTTTCTTAATAGAATGGCAGCTATTTCTGGCGAGTTTGTCACCACAGTTAAAGCCACTGACTCCGGAAGAGCTATGGCCATAGCAAGATTCGTCGTGCCTGAATCGATAAAGATACAGCTATTTGCTTTGATAAGTTGCGCGCACTTTTGCGCGATCATGCTCTTTTCATCTGTTTTTGTAGTTGTGCGATCAGCATAATTCCCTACTTCAGGCAGTGTGGCCACAGCCCCACCGTATACCTTTTTGCAAACGCCATCCTTACTAAGCTCATGTAAATCACGGCGAATTGTGTGTTCTGACACACCTAGTTGAGCAGAAAGCTCGACACAAACAACCCGTCCTTTTTCTTGTAAGAGCTCACGAATTAGGGCTTGTCGTTGATCCGGGAAAGCTGCATAATCGAGCACGTTAACTCCTAAGTTCATTTAAACGAGCAAGAGGGTGCATGATCGTGCATTCATATTATCTGTGTCAACTCCGTTGATTTACATTACTCCCCGGCGCATAGGGGATTCATAAATCAACATAAATTTCAGCTGGTTAAAGCATGTTTCGACCGTGCCCCTTTATCTCATTATCAGAGCAACATTTGTGTATCCATGAGTCAGGCTGGTGCAGTGCGAAAATGCGAAAGACCGCTCTCGTAACGAACGCAAAGCGAGCACAAGAATGAACGAAAAAGTTGCAACACGATGCATATTCTTCATCGCAGGATTGGCAACGTCAGCCTGGGCTGTGATGGTCCCTTTTGCAAAAATTAATACTGGAGCTAACGAGGCAGTTTTGGGTGTTTTACTCCTGTGCCTAGGAGGGGGCGCTATTATTTCTATGCCCCTTGCAGGGCCTCTCACAGCTCGCTTCGGCTGTCGTAAAATTATCGGCTGTGCAGTACTGATTATTCTGTTATCCATGCCGTTTTTAACATTAGCCAATGACCCCGTTTCACTTGGCCTTCTTCTACTCACGTTCGGCACTGGGATTGGCCTTGCCAACTGCGCCATGAATATTCAGGCAATACTGGTAGAGAAAAACGAAAGCATCCCACTTATGTCCGGTTTCCATGGGATGTATAGCGTAGGAGGTATTGCGGGAGCTGGCGTAATGACCTGCCTGCTCACTGTTGGTCTGAACATTCACACAGCATCATTGTCAGTCTGTCTCATTATCTTCTTGTTGTTAATAGCCAGTTACAGACAACTTCTTACCTATGCCAGCCCAGCAGAAGGCCCATCATTTTCCTTTCCTAAAGGAGATGTCCTGCTCTTAGGTGTCATCTGCTTTATCGTTTTTCTGGCTGAAGGAACCGTACTTGACTGGAGTGCTGTTTATCTGTCGGAAGTAAGGCAAGTTGCGGATTCTCAGGCAGGTCTCGGTTTCACTTGCTTTGCTGTCGCTATGACGGTGGGAAGACTTAGCGGTGATGCGGTCATTAGTCGCCTTGGCGCTTTGCCTGTCGTCATTTACGGTGCAATTCTGGCCTTTTTCGGTTTTTGCCTCATTATCCTGGTTAGCTCAATTCCTGCACTCCTTGCCGGCTATTTCTTTATAGGCGCAGGCTGCGCAAACATTGTACCTGTTATGTTCAGCCAGATTGGCAAACAGCAGAGCATGCCGCAGGCAGTTGCAGTTCCAGCTGTGACTACGATGGGGTATATCGGCGTACTTGCAGGACCAGCCATGATTGGTTTTATTGCCCACCGAAGTTCTTTGCCTGCTGCCTTTATCTTTGTAGCGGCACTCATGATTCTCGTATTAATGCTAAGTCTGGCATTAAGTAAAACACTAAAATTGCACCAGGAGATTTAAAGTGAAGCGTATTGTTTTGTTTTCTGGTGGCAGTGCATGCCGTTCTCTGAATATTGCGCTTTGCCACCATCCAGTTTCTTTGACTCGTATTGTTCCTGCGTGGGATAGCGGTGGAAGCTCACGATCAATTAGAGAAAATATCGATGTATTATCTGTAGGTGATATCCGCCAGGCGCTAATGACCATGGCCTATGGTGAAAACTGTTCGGGTGATATCGTTCGCATCTGCAATACCCGTTTATCATCCGAGGGGGAAACTCAGGAAGCTTTGAGAGAATTTCAGGCTTATGCGGAGGACAGACATCCTTTGCTTGAGCGCCTCGATACTGGATTGAGAGGCGCAATTGTTAATTATCTCCAGATTTTTTCTACCACGGTGGGTGTCGCATTTGACTACCGTAATGGCAGTATCGGGAATTTCATCTTAACCGGCGCCTATTTGGCACATAATCGGGATATGAATACCGCGATTTTTGTTTTCAGAAAACTCTGCGGCATTACAGGAGAAGTCTGGCCTTCTTCACTCAATAATGATCTTGTGCTTTCCGCTAATCTTAATGATGGGCAGCATGTTTCACCTCAGGACAGAATTACCCATCTTTCTAGGCAACAGGCGGAGATTGGCATCAATTCTGTCACATTGCAAACGTCCAACGGAAGCAATGCTCAGGTAAATACTGCCGTGCTGGAAGCCATAAAGAACGCGGATCTTGTCGCTTTCGGTCCTGGCAGTTTTTATACCAGTATCATGCCACATCTTCAGGTTAAGGGCTTAATCGCAGCCATAGCAAAAGCAGGATGCCCCGTAGCACTGATCGCTAATATTTTAGAATGCCGTGAGAGTCATGGACTGGGTTTGCAGGATGTTGCTAATCGTTTTATCCAGCAATGGCACGATGCAGACGCATCCATTGCCTTGCCTGAGTTGATGGTTCTGGGAAATCAGAGATTTCTTTCAATTGAAAAATATGTGGGTGAATTTGCCTATCTCTCGGATGAAATCAATGAATCAACCCGCTACACCTGTGTGCTGGATGAGTTTGAAGATGTCTGGGTGCGTGGTAAACACGATGGTGAAATACTTGCAAACAGGCTATTGTCTCTGGTTGAAAATTAATCGGAAAGAAGTCTTTTTGATTGATAAGTTGAATGCTTAGTTCGTTATTACAACATACGTGGAGTTCGAACGATGAATCATCATATTGGTGAAGTTATTCTTGATGAAGAAAGTATTGCTGTCGGTGTCAGTCGTGTGGCTGAGCAGTTGAACAATGACTACACCGATGCTGTTGTTATAACTGTTGTTCCAGGCGGTATTCTCTATACAGCAGACTTAACAAGAAAGCTGAAGTTTGATGTAAGCATGGATTACATATCCTGCCCTCACACACCTGGGGAACGAAATAACAACTCCACTATTGTTTACCATCAAAATATTGAGATTGAAAATCGTCATGTCATTCTTATTGATGATGCAATAGAATCAGGTGGTACAATGAAGCGCCTTATTAAATATATCTTAGATAATTTCAATCCAGCATCCCTGTCTGTTGCCGTCCTCTTCGTCAAACCTGGAAGAGTGAATATTCCTGTAAAACAGTATTTTGCCTATGAAATGGAGAGTGATGATCTACTCATTGGCTATGGTATGCCATGGGATAATAAATATCGCAATCGGCCCAATATTACTAAATTAATGAAATAACCAGTCGTGCACTTATGTTAAGTGGGGCTCGGTTACGGATAAATTGCCTTTAATGGTTAATTTTCTGGATCACTTTTCTGTGTGCTCGCAGATTCAATTCCCGCCAGCCCCACAAAAACAGTCAGTTAAGAAAAGTTACAACACTGACAGTAGACCGAAACAATGTCCGCTGTTGGCACGAAGCGGCCGGTCACCCGCTAGACAGCAATCCCCATAATCCTGATGACGCTCTGCTGTGAAGCTGTTTTGAAATAGTCTCTTTTAATTAAGGTCATGCCCTGTTTGCGGTAGAAATTACAGGCGCGTTCGTTCTGTTCAAGAACCTCCAGCCATACAAAGTCTTTCCCCCTGGCCCGGGCCAGGTCTTTGACGGTGTCAAACATGACCTGACCGTAACCTTTACGGGTGTCTGCAGGATCAAGATAGAGTTTGTTAAGCAGCATCCCTGACATATTCGTATCAGGGATGCTGCTTTCATAGGTCACTTTCGCAAAACCAATTGGCCTATCGGTCTCTGCTACATACCAACAGACCGCTTGCTCATTCAGGCTCTGTTCCAGCTCGTCCAGAGAATATTCGCTTGCTAAAAAAGCTTCCAGTTCAGACTTTGACTCCCACAGATGTTCAAAGTGTGCGCGGTAGATGCGGTAGCCCAGCGCATTAAGCAACATCGCGTCGGCAGGTGTGGCTTCACGGATTTGTAATGTCATGAATGATTCCTGTCCTGGTAATAAATTAACGATTACTGAACTATATCAAAACTGTCAGTGATACAGTGGGATGCGAACATTTCAGAGGCTTATCAGTATGAAGATTGTTTTTATCCCTGCGTTGATCGTAGTTCTGATTGATAAAGAACAGGACATAGGACGGGAATTGACCCGCGATGAGGTTGAGTCCATTCGCGATGGCGCTACAGCCATCCGCCTGCCAGCCGAAGCAGCTGAGGATATAATCAGAGAGCGTGGCTACCGCGATATTGATCCTGAGAATGTCTGGCGCGAGTGGCAGGCGTATAAAGCTGACTGAATGTTGATGGGAGCACGCTGCTTAAGTAGCGCATGAAAATTGTGCACTTACACGGATGGGTTTACTCCGCACCTGACGTGGAGCTGAGGAGCAACTTTGAGCGACATGCAGCCAGTGAGTTTTGAATAAAATTTAACGGCTAAATCGACGCCCCGTAATTTTTATAAGTGGGGCATTTTTATCTTCAGAACCTATTAACTCCAGCCTTGTTTTCTACGACGGATATAAGGTAATACGGATAATAAAGCCAGAACCGCTAATACCATTCCAATCCATAGAGCTGAACGTAAACCGAATCCAGATGAAATTGCCATTCCACCTAAATAAGATCCGCCACCTAATCCAATATTGATCACGGAAGTATGAACGGCATTGACCATTGGCCCTGGATGTGCCACGCTGACAATTCTTGCCATCATTGCCGGATTCATTGGTACGCCAGATAAACCGATAAGTATAACAGCCAGAAGAGCAATGACCTGATATTGAACAAATAGCGCCATGCCGAGCAAAGAAATACTCAATATTGTTAAGCCGACAACCATAACAGTTAAACTATGGCGATATGCAAGACGTCCCGTTACCATATTCCCGATGATATTGGCTAGTCCATAAAGCATCAAAATGAAGGGAACCGTCTGCATTGTAAATTCACTGACATCCGTCAGCACGGGGACAAAATAACTGAATGCCGCAAAACTTGCTCCCAAAATCAAACAGCTGGTTGCACAGGCTTTCCAATAGGCTTTATTTTTAAATGCCTTAATCTCTTCAGCCATCTTGATAGCACCGCCGCCACTCATATGTGGCAATAAACGTACTAATGCTAGCAGGCATATGAAAACCAGGACCGCGACCAGCCCAAAACTCATTTTCCAGCCCCAGTGCTGGTCAATGATTGTCGCGATAGGTACACCAAAGACATTGGATACCATAAAACCTGCTATCACTATTGATGCGGCACGAGGGCGATTTTCTACAGATACAAGAGCCATACTTGTCGCGAGTGAAAGACTTAAACACCCTGCACATAAAATACCTGTCACGATTCGAATAGCAACTAACACATTGTAATCAGAGGCAAAGACGCTTAATCCTTGTACGATAACATATAACCCTAACAGCCATAATAACGTTGAGCGATAGGGCGCTTTAAACTTAAGAAAGGTGTAGGTTAATACCGGGCCACCTAGCATTACACCGAATGCATAATATGAAATCAAATGCCCGACTTCGCCGACTGTAACACCAAATGCTTCAGATAGCGTGGTCATCATACCCGCCACCATTAACTCTGCTGTACCTAATGAAAAAATGGCTAACCCTAAAATATAAACGACTAATGGCATGTTTTTTTATTTTTCCTTGTATTGGAATGATCGTTACAAAAATGAGTGCAAGTAAATAATGAATTTTTTCGCTTAAATTTATAAATTGATTAACAGACCAGCGACGACATCTTCGAGGATTTTTCTATCTGAAATGTTTTTATTCAGTACACGTAAACCGTAATAGCCTGCCATAAAGCCTCTCGCCATTTCGACGGCTGATGCTTTATTGTTCAGTTCGCCGCTTCGTTGGCCTTCGATGAATACCGACACCAGCGTTTTTTCTAAATGCTGACGATATTCATTATTCAGGCTCGCAACGGCTTCATCTTTACTGCCCATCTCTAAGGCTGAAAATAAGACCATCGCATCATGCTGCTCTGGCTGAGAAAGATCTTCGGCAATACCCCAGAGCAGAAGGGTATGCAATCGCTCTTTTACCAGACCTGGTTGTGTGAGTATTGTTAACTGTGCTGACATAGTTTGTTCGTGGCTGCGCAACAAAGCTTGCTCGTACAGGGCTTGCTTGCTTCCAAAGGCATTGTATAGGCTTCCCCGCCCTAATCCCGTACCATTGCATAAATCTTGCGCAGAGGTGCCTGCATAACCATTGGCGCTGAAAACAGCGACGGCAGCATCAATGACATCCTGATCTTCGAACTTTCGTGGACGACCTGGAAAGGTTGGTTTTTCAGCACTCATAGGGATGTGGGACTTGAAATGAGTTGAGGCGGCATAGTATTGATTATGGAACGATCAGTCAAATAATTTTCATAAAAAAATCAGTGGTGATGCGCCGACAGATTTTCTTATGAATTGCTATGCGCTTCTATAGAGGGATGTGTGGATTTTATCCTCTCCAGGATAGTACGTTGATACAACGGCAACCACGCGTAATGGTTAATCATCATACCTGAATCTACCGTATTCTAGTGAACATACAGCGTCCAACGTCCCCCTTCGATTAAGGATAGCGTTGCATCGACCGATTGAACTCACAGGGCAGAGTGAAGTCATCGCAGCATGCGTGATATGACAAGCGACCTGTTGAGACCCTGCTACCATTACAGACTGTATCATCTACCTCACTACACACATCGGCCTGCCAGATACTGGTTCGGGGTGTATCTCCGTATCCACGCTGAATACGGTTCTCAGCAATCCAGGGTTCATCACCTCTTCTGGTGTGCCTTGCGCCATAATATGTCCGTTCGCCATGACCACCAGATGGTCACAGTACCGGCTGGCCTGATTAAGGTCGTGCAGCACGGCGACCACCGTTTTCCCCTGAGCCCGGAGTTCGCCCATCAGCCGCATCAGTTCCACCTGATGATTGATATCGAGATAGGTGGTTGGCTCATCGAGTAGTACAACGGGCGTATCCTGCGCCAGGACCATCGCCAGAAATGCGCGCTGTCGCTGACCGCCAGAAAGATCGGTTAACCGTCGGTCGGCAAGATGTTGGATCTGCGTCTGGCTCATAGCATCATGGACCCGCGTATTGTCTTCAACGGAGAGACGCCCCCAGAGTGACAACCACGGGTTGCGACCGTACGAAACAAGCTCCTGGACGGTGATCCCCTCGGGAGTTAGATGGTGCTGGGGCAGCAGCGCCAGCCTGCGGGCTAGCTGGCGTGATGAGAGCGTACTGATGGCACTATCGCCGAGAAATACGCCGCCGGACTGCGGCGTTAACAGTCGTGAAAAACAGTTTAACAACGTTGACTTCCCGCAGCCGTTAGGGCCGAGCAGGGCGGTTGTCTTCCCCGCTGGTAGGGCGAGTGAAACGCCATCAAGCACCTTGTTTGTACCGTAACAGACCGTCAGATTTTCAGTTCGTAATGTCATTTATCGCATTCTCACAAGCAGCCAGACAAACCATGGTGCACCGATAATGGCGGTCAGCACGCCAGCCGGAAGTTCCAGAGGAGGATGAACAATTCGCGCCAGCAGGTCGGCAACCACCAGCAGCAACGCACCTGCCATGGCTGAAACGGGCAGCAGCCAGCGGTGACGTCCACCGGTAATGCTGCGCACCATATGCGGCACCACAAGACCAATAAAGCTAATTGGGCCGCAGACGGCCACGCCGGTCGATGTCATGGCGACGGCCAGTAGCAAAGCCTGGAGCCGAATACGCGGCACCGACACACCGAGCGTGGTGGCGCGCGCATCGCCCAATGCCAGGAGGTCGAGATCGCGGCAAAAACGCAGACTCAGCGGCAGAAACAAAATCAGCAGTGGGGCGGCTATTTTCACAAAGCTCCAGTCACGGCCCCATAAGCTGCCGGTCAGCCACAGCAGGGCGCTGTTCACATCCTGCGGGTGCGAAAGCATCAGATAATCCGTCAGGCTGGCCCAGCAGGCAGAGAGCGCAACACCCGTGAGCGCCAGCTTCATCGGCTGGCTGGTGTTCGCCAGTATTCTCAGCAGGATCAGGCCCGCCATGCCACCGGCAAAGGCCAGTAGCGGCAGAGTAATCACCGGTAGTGACGGTAAGAGAAGCAGCGCGCCCACAGAGGCCAGGCTGGCGGCATGGTTTACGCCGAGGATATCCGGTGATGCCAGAGGGTTACGCACGATCCCTTGCACCAGCACGCCTGCCACCGCGAGGGCTGCACCGACAAGCAGCGCCAGCAGCAGTCGCGGCAGGCGGTACGCCGTTAATACGTAATGATATTCGCGCCCGGTCTGCCAGTCGCTCAGCAGAGCACGCCAGGGAACGGCGATCACCCCCATTTGTAGTGACAAAGCTGAAAGTCCTGCCAGCGCGAGGGTGATGAAAATGATGAACGCAATTTTCATCCACGCCTCCTGACCAGCCAGACAAAACAGGGTGCACCAATCAGCGCCACTACTGCCCCCGCGGGCAATTCGCCAGGGAAGGCCAGCGCTCGGGCCAGAACATCAGCCAGCAGCAGCAGCGTGGCGCCCATAAGCATGCTCATCGGCAGGACCTTGCGCTGATCGAATCCTACCCAAAAGCGAGCCAGATGCGGCATCAGCAGACCGATAAACGCCACCGGACCTGCCACGCTGACGCAGGTACCGACCAGAAGCAGCACCAGAACATTGATGATCAAACGGAGCTTCGGCAGATTCACCCCCAGCGTGCGGGCGGTGCTGTCACTGACGTTAAGCAGGTTCAGTTGATTAGCCAGCAGCAATACCACCGGTACAGCAACCACTACCATTGGGAAAAGCTGCCAGAACTCCTGCCAACGTGCGTGGGATACGCCTCCCGCAAGCCAGTAAAAAATGCCGTAGGCGTGATCTTCCGTCAGCAGCAGAGTGATGCGGGTAAGGGCCATGCAGAAAGCCGAGAACGCGATGCCCGTCAGGATCAGTTTGTTTCTGTCCTGGGAGTGGCGAAATCCACCACCTGCGGTCATCACCATCAGCCAGCTTACGCCGCCACCGCAGGCGGCGATAAAGGCGATGGAGTAACCCGTAACGGGCGCAGGGCTGATAGCGCTGGTAAGCGCCATCGCCAGCGCTGCGCCACTGTTAATACCGAGTAGTGAAGGGGAGGCCATTGCATTATGCGTCAGGGTCTGCAGCAGCGTTCCCGCCAGAGCCAGGCTTGCGCCGATCAAAATGGCGACCAGGCTTCTCGGCAAACGAAGGTTTTGCACCAGCGCTTGTGGAAGCGTCGGCGTATGGCCTGGCAGCAGGGCGTGAATGGCATCAACGCCAGAAACAGGAATGGCCGAGTAGCAAAACAGACTCAGCCAGAAGATAGCGATAAGCGCGACAAGGGGAAGCCCCCACTGTAGCGCTGGATGTTTGAAAACTGTCATTTCACATCGGATAAAGGCTGGTGGTGAAAGATTTTTACCGTGTCGCTGGCAATGCGTTCGGCTGCGAAAATGCCGCGCATCCGCGCCCAGGCGTTACTGTCGACCGACGCCGTCTGCTGTTTTTGCGCCGCAGTTAACATCTGCCACAGCGGGTCTTGTTGCCAGCGTTTCACGATGCTCTCTTCACGATAGTGCGCGACCAGCAGCCATGCCGGATTGAGCGCCAGCAGCTGTTCCAGACCGATGGACGGCATAGACGAACCCGCCATAGCTGCAGGCACCGTCAGCCCCAAAGAGGTCAGGACGCCCCCGGTCCAGGTCTCCTGAGTATGCAGGTTGAACTGCTGCTCCCTGGACGTACCAAACACCACCATTGTGTCTTTTGGCAGTTGGCTGGCCCACGCTGACATCTGTTGTTGGTGTTGCGCCAGGCGTGACTGCATCTGTGCTTTTTTACCCACAATTTCACCGATGATGGCCGCAGATTGCAGATTTTCAGCGTAAGTTTCATTGCGAGACTTGAGCAGCAGCACAGGTGCGATTTGCTGTAAGGCGCTGTAAATACCCGCATGGCGGCTGCTGTCGGCAATGATCAGATCCGGTTTCAGCGCGCTGATGGCTTCTAAACTCGGCTGCGCACGCGTGCCGACAGACTGCCAGGGTTTCAGATGGGCACGAACCTCTGGAAGAATGCGCATGGCATCGTTATCGTCGGCAATGCCGACCGGACTGACATCGACAGCAGCCAGTGCGTCCGCGAACGACAGTTCCAGCACCACTATCCGTTGTGGCGTTTTATCAAGCGTAAAGGTGCCATGTTCGTCATGAACCGTGGCGGCAAAAGCATGGCCGGTGAGCAGCAGAGCGGCGAATAGCGTGCGTAATGGTGTGAACATGTAAATTGCCTGTGTCGGGTGGCGTTTCGTTTGCCCGACCTACAAAACAGCATGCAGGCCGGGTAAACGGGGTTTAGAACTTCAACGAACCCTGCATATACAGCGTGCGCGGCTGGCCTGCGTAGATGCCTTTGTTGTTGTCGTCGTAAGAGCGGGTGAAATACTCTTGGTCGAAGATATTTTTCACACCGAACGCCAGGTTCAGGTCTGCCATCTGCGGGCCGAAGTCATAGGCTACGCGTGCGCCCCAGAGCATAAAGCCAGGGATGCGACCGGTACTGCCATCAGCGCTCTCTTTAACGGTGTTGGCGTTATCCGCAAACTGGCTGGACTGGAAATCGCTATTCAGGTTGAAGGTCCAGTTGCCCGGCTTATAGTCCACGCCCAACGTGCCTTTGTGTTTTGGTGAGAAGGGCACCTGATTGCCATAGGTATCGCCTTTCTCGCGAATCTCAGCGTTCACATACGCATAGCTTGCGTAGACTGAAACGTTGTCGAGCGTTGGCGTCAATGTGCCGAGATCATAGCGAGTCTGAGTTTCCAGTCCGGTATGACGCGTTTTACCGCGTGCAGTAACGGTGTCGTTGGTTTGGTTGGAATCGTACTGATTATTAAAGTTAATCAGGAACAGCCCCATTTCCGCCGTCAGCGCGCCATCGTCGTATCGGGTTCCGAGCTCCCAGGTTCGCGCTTTTTCCGGTTCCACATTGCCGCTTTGCACAGCCTTGCCAATTTGGCTGTACTGTACGGTGCCGAATGAGCCTTCAGTGTTTGCATAAAGATTCCAGCTATCAGTCAGGTGATAAAGCACATTTAGCGCCGGAAGTGGGGCGTTGTAGCTTACTTCCTCATGTGTGCCTTTGATGGCGTTGTTCTGGTATGACTCGATATGTTCAAAGCGCATACCCGGTGTGATAGTCCAGTTGCCAATGTCGATTTTGTCATCCAGATACCAGGCGTGCGCTTCGGTGCCCGAACGAGTGTCGCGATCGTAAGGGCTGGCGCTGGACGGCAGTTGTCCGCTGCTGGTGGCAGTGTAGTAACGCATTTCATGCGTCGACTCGCTCACATAACGGTATCCCACGCCCACTTCGTGCGCGGAAGGACCCACCATAAAGCTCTGACTGTAGCGTGGTTCAATGCCGCGTACCCAGTAGTTACGCGGTGAAAGGGTGAGGCGTTTTCCCTGTTCCAGGTAGCCGCTGCGCAGGGTTTCAGTGTAGAAGCCCTGAATATTGAATTTATGCTGGCTGTCCGGCTGGAACTGATAGCCGAGGCTTGCCAGCTTGCGGCGCCCCCAGAAGCGATCGTAAGGGCGCGTGGATTGCCAGCGGTCGGCGTCGTAATCCGCGCGAGACAGGCCGCCGGGCATGTCAGCTTCACCGTCGTAGTATTGCAACAGACTGTTGAAGGTATGCACTTCGTTTGGCGCATATTTGCTTTTCAGCATCAGGTCGTCAATGCGGGTCGCGCTGTGTTCGCGCCAGTCGCTTCCACGTGTACCGGAGTAGAGCAGGGCGGTACCAAAACCGTTATCCGCCGTGCCGCCCACCATCAGGTTGTGCGTTTCTTTTGGGTTATTTTGTGAAGATGTTGGGCTGAGCTGGCCTTCCACGCCGGCTTCCATGCCGAAGTCTTGCGGAATAGCGCGGGTAACAAAGTTCACCACCCCGCCCACGCTCTGTGGCCCGTAACGCACCGCGCCACCGCCGCGAACCACGTCGATGGCGTCCATATTTCCGAGTGAGACGGGCGCCAGTGAAAGCTGCGGCTGGCCGTAAGGGGCAAACGGCACGGGAATACCGTCCATCAGCACCGTTGAACGGCTGGCCAGGCGCGGGTTCAGGCCGCGAATACCAAAGTTCATTGCCAGATCGTGGCTACCGGTGCCGTTGTTTTCTGGGGCGGTAACGCCAGGAATGCGGTTCAGTACCTCGCGCATGGATGTTGCGCCGGTTTTGGCGAAATCCTCACGGCGGATAACGTCACGTGCGCCAGCATGTTCGAAAACGTCGTTTTCGCGCGCATCCCCCAGCCAGTCGCCCACCACGGTCAGGGCATCTTCTTGCGGTGTTGGTGCGGGCTCCAGCGTCCAGCTGTTATTACCCAGCGGTTTCACCTGCAGGCCACTACCGTTCAGCAGGTGTTGCAGGCCGGTTTCGACGTCGTAGTCACCGTGAAGACCGTTACTCTGTTTGCCGCGCGTCAGGCTGGCGTCAACCGACAGGGTAATTCCGCTGAGCGCGGCATACTGATTAAGGGCTTTGTCGAGCGAACCCGGTGCAATATCAACCTGCGCTGCGAAGGCGGATAACGACAGCCCGGCCAACGGCAGCAGGCTCAGGCGAACGGCGTTAACCAAAGGTGTTGTTTTGCGAAAAACGCGTAAAGGCGTCATACCTTCTCCATCATCATTTTTGTTGTGTTCATCTATGAGTCGAATGAGAAGGGGAAAAAGGACAATCGAAATGAGAATTATTTTTCTTACAGTGCGGAAATATTTACCCAGTATCGCGTAACTGACTGAATTTTAACTGGAAGAGTCTTGGCAATAACATCCAGGATTGCATCAGTATTTTTCAGCGGGAAAGTGCCACTCAGGCGTAACCCGGCTACAGCCGGATCGCAGCGCAGCACGCCGTTGCGATAACGGCTCAGCGTGGCAATCACTTCACTCAAAGGTTTATCGCTGAAGCTCAGAATGCCCTGCGTCCAGGTGGCGCTTTCATCATCCGCTGAGGCTACTGCACCAAATTCAGACGCGCTAAACTGCAGGCTCTCGCCAGCGCTGACGATGCGTTTTTCCTGCGGACGATTTGCCAGTAAGACTTCAACAGCGTGTTGTTGAACGACAACGCGTGTGACGTTGTCATGCTGGTAGACGGTAAATTCTGTGCCTAATGCGGTGAGCTGGCCCTGACGGGTCACAACGCGGAAAGGTCTCTGCTGCGCGTCTTTTGCGGTAGTAATAGCAATTTCTCCGTACCAGAGATGGACAGCGCGTTGACGCGTATCAAAATGAACGTCCGCGGCGCTTTGTGTGTTGAGCGTCAGCAGCGAGCCATCTTCCAGCCGCTGATGGCTGACCGCGCCTTTGGCGGTGCGGTAATCCGCGCGCAGACCTTCACCGGCTTCAGACTGCCAGAGCTGCCAGCCGCCGCCCACGCCGAGCAGCAGCAGTAGCCCTTTCATGACATGACGACGGGTAAGGCGCGTATCGTGCAGCGCCCGGCTGGCAACATCGCCCGGTACGCGGCTGAGCTGGCTGCGCAGGTTTTCAACCTGTTGCCAGGCCCACTGATGATCTTTGTCCTCTTCGTACCATTGTTGCCAGCGCGCTTCTTGCTGTGGGCTGACACGCTCGCCGCTCAATACAGCATACCAGTGCGATGCCGAGCGCAATGCCTGGCGGCGAGAATCGGTGATAGAAGCGTTCACAGACCGTGCTCCAGACGAAACAGCAGACAATGTTCGATAGCCTTTGCCATATACTTTTTCACCGAACTGACGGAGATACCGAGCTTCAGCGCGATCTCGCTGTATGTCAGACCATCCAGTTGCGAAAGCAGAAACGCTTCTCGTGTTTTTCCGTTCAGCCCGTCAAGCATGCTGTCGATGAGTTGCAGGGTTTCGAGCTGGCTCTCGCGTTCCTCGGGGGAAGGCGCGAGCGCCTCCGGCATAAGCGCCAACATCTCCAGATAGGCTTTTTCCAGCGCGTTTCGGCGAAACAGGTCGACCATCACCCGTTTGGCGAGAGTGCACAGAAAGGAGCGCGGATCGCGGATCGTCGAGAGCGAGTCGCTGCCCATTACCCGTAGAAAAGTGTCCTGGGCAATGTCATCTGCATCAAAGGCGGACTGGAGTTTGCGCGTCAGCCAGCTTTTCAACCAGCCGTGATGTGCGCCATAAAGCGACTCGAGCGTAAAGGAAGCAGTGGTAGTGGCGTGGTCAGACATGTGGAATGTATCAAAAGTTAATTATCACGCGATTATAGTAATATGAGAATGGTTATCATTACAATTAGAAATATAATTGTATTACGTTGAACTTCTTAATGCGTTGTTATTTATAAAAATGTTATGAGGTGGATATCGGATGGGGAAGGGGAGTCTGCTTCTGGCATGTGACGGTTGGAATGACATCTGACCATGTCTGCTGTGAGCATGGAGCAGACGAATGCTTTAAAGCATGCTGAACTCTTTAAAAGTAAACCGTCTTGGGAGGACACCGAGAGCAGAGCAGCTGTTACTTTTCGGGAAAAGGTGAGTTGCGGATCAGGAAATGCTCAATCGAGTCGATTAAACCGGGAGCTAAGGGGAGCGCGGGTTCAGCGTATGTCGCGATATTCGCTTTGCGATCGTCCGAAGTCACCTCTTTCATAACATGGTTCATATTGGGCAGTATAACCAGGGACGCTTGAGGATTCGCGGCCTTAAGCAGTCTTGCATCCGTTTCTTCCACCTGGAGATCGCGTTGCCCTTGTAGCACTAACACGGGTTTGGAAATACTCGAAATGAGATGACCCGGATTATATGAAAACGCATTGATCAAAAACCCCTGAACAGCAGGATTAAAGATACTTTGCAGTGCTGGGTGAATATTCGTAATATCGACTCGCCGCCGATGCTCCAGAGCATCAATTATCGGCAGCGCCTGCTTTAATAGAATTTTATTTTCCGGATTAGCGTTAAGTTGCCCCCTCAACACCTCGCCCATCGGCCTCCCAGGCGTTGCGATAAGAACCACACCGCACACATTCTCTTCTTGAGCCGAGGCAAGTGCGACTAGGCCCCCTTCGCTGTGTCCTAAAACCCAAACACAAGGAGTGTGCATGTGACGTCTAAGCACGTCTACCCAGGATCGAATGTCGTCAACATAGTCAGCAATCGTCACCGCATTGGCATCGTCTACGGCCATTGCGCTAGCGAACATTCCACGTTTGTCGATACGAAGTGTCGCAAAACCTTTGGCAGCCAGGCCTTCAGCAAGAAGTCGGTAAGGCGATGCATTCACACCAAGCGGGTTGTTTCCATTCCGATCGGTTGGCCCGGAGCCAGGAACGATAAGAACAACGGCTGTTGGTTTTGAATTCGGGGTGAGTAACGTGCCTTTCAAAGGGCCTTTTGGCCCTGCGGCATCCAGGGCAGTTTCGGAAAAGGTCTCCGGTACTGCCGCCAGACTCACAAATGGGCAAGCGCCCAAAAGGGCAATTGAGGCGGCAATATTCATTGGAGATGTTCCTGTAAAATTCAGCGTACCCGTCAATTTATATTATAAATATGGCCTGCTCTACATTGATTAATATATCAGCAGTGATAGAAAAGTCCTCTGCTGGCACAGAGCGAAGGTACTGGGTGAGTTTAAAGTCTACTGTGAGCGAAGAGTGGACATCTCAACTCATTGTTGTTCCTGTCTATTGATATGGAAGCCCGGAACGGCAAGCGTCTGGAACAAATACCTGAGGCTATTATGAATGAAGTATTGGTCAGACTAAGTTGAGGTTTTGGTATGCGCAATGAGCAATGGCATAAAAGCAAAAAGCCTGCTTAGTTTCCTAAGCAGGCTTCTTAAATATGGCTCCTCTGACTGGACTCGAACCAGTGACATACGGATTAACAGTCCGCCGTTCTACCGACTGAACTACAGAGGAATCGTTTGAACGAGGCGCATATTAGCGAGGGTGGTGAGGCTTGTCAAAGGGGTAAATACATTTGTGTGTTCGTTTGCTGACAAAATCAGCAAAGCGGCGATCTTTCCGTCTTTTTATGCTTTTGCCCCATTCTGGTGCGTGTCTACCTCTTCCAGGGCAGCCTGAATGAGATACTTAGGTGTGCAGAATGATCTTCCTTCGCTTTTACTCCTGACTTTACGCGGCTTTAACCGTAAAACACCGTTTTAGACGAAAGTGGCAAGCATCTTGCAATCCTGAATTTAATGACTGCCAGCACGGGTTCTGGTATTCCGACAGGAGGCAAAATGAACTTCAGACGACTGAAATATTTCGTGAAAATCGTCGATATTGGTAGCCTGACCCAGGCAGCGGAAGTGTTGCACATTGCGCAACCCGCGCTGAGCCAGCAGGTCGCTACGCTGGAAGGTGAGCTGGATCAGCAATTGCTGATTCGTACCAAGCGTGGCGTCACGCCGACGGAAGCAGGAAAAGTGCTATATACCCACGCCCGGACGATTTTACGTCAGTGCGAACAGGCGCAACTTGCGGTTAATAACGTGGGCCAGACCTTGAGTGGACAGGTCTCTATCGGCCTTGCGCCGGGGACAGTCGCGTCATCCATTACCATGCCGTTATTACAGACGCTACGTGCCGAACTGCCTGATGTGCTGGTCTATTTGCATGAAAACAGTGGGGCAGTGCTGAATGACAAGCTGCTCAGCGGGCAATTAGATATGGCAGTGCTCTATGAGCGTTCTCCTGTGGCGGGCATCAGCAGTCAACCGTTGCTTAAAGAGGATCTGTACCTGGTCGGCACGCGTGAGTGTCCTGGCCAAAGCGTCGATTTAGCCGCAGTGGCGCAGATGAATTTGTTCTTGCCACGGGATTACAGCGCGGTTCGCCTGCGCGTGGATGAAGCTTTTTCGCTACGTCGCTTAACGGCTAAAGTGATTGGCGAAATTGAGTCTATCTCCACCCTAACGGCCGCCATTGCCAGTGGTATGGGTGTCACAGTGTTGCCTGAGTCGGCCGCCCGTTCATTATGCAATGCGGCTAACGGCTGGATGGCGCGCATCACAACACCATCGATGAATCTGCCATTATCGTTGAACGTATCAGCCAGAGGGAGTTTATCGCCCCAGGCGCAGGCCGTGAAGGAGATTCTGTTGTCGCTGGTCAGCCGTCCGGCGCTGGAAAATCGCGAGCTGCAGCTGGTCAGCTAAACCTTATTCCCGCAAGGAATAAGATGCAGGTTTTTATTATTTGTTATGCCGGGCATCAGACTTTAACAATAGCGTAATGTCTGATGTGCCCGGAGCGAAACGTGAATTTCCAGCAACTTAAAATAATCCGCGAGGCGGCCCGTCAGGATTACAACCTGACAGAGGTCGCGAATATACTGTACACCTCGCAGTCGGGCGTCAGCCGACACATTCGTGAACTTGAAGATGAACTTGGTATCGAGATTTTTATCCGTCGCGGTAAACGCCTGTTGGGCATGACCGAACCGGGTAAAGCCTTGCTGGTTATTGCCGAGCGTATTCTGAATGAGGCCAGCAATGTTCGTCGACTGGCGGATCTGTTTACCAATGACACGTCCGGCGTTCTGACGATTGCCACCACGCATACCCAGGCACGCTATAGCTTGCCTGCGGTGATAAAAGATTTTCGTGAGCTGTTCCCTGAGGTGCGTCTGGAACTTATTCAGGGTACGCCACAGGAGATTGATGTCCTGCTACAAAATGGCGGGGCAGATATCGGAATTGCCAGTGAGCGGCTGAGCAGCGATCCATTGTTGGTGGCTTTTCCCTGGTTTCGTTGGCACCACAGCCTGCTTGTTCCTCATGACCATCCGTTAGTGAAAGCCTCTCCGCTCACGCTGGAGTCTATTGCTCACTGGCCGTTAATTACCTATCGTCAGGGGATTACAGGGCGTTCCCGCATCGATGAAGCATTTGCTCGCAAAGGGCTGATACCGGATATTATTCTCAGCGCCCAGGACTCGGATGTGATTAAAACTTACGTGTCGCTGGGGTTGGGGATTGGGCTGGTGGCAGAGCAATCCAGCGGCGAGCAGGAAGAGGGGACCTTAACCCGTCTGGATACCCGGCATTTGTTTGATGCAAATACCGTTTGGCTAGGGCTTAAACGCGGACAGCTGCAGCGCAACTACGTCTGGCGATTCATCGAGCTATGCAATGCAGGGCTATCCGTCGATGAAATTAAGCGTCAGGCGATGGAGCCAGATGAGGCGGTGATTGATTATCAGATTTAACTACAAAAGCCCGTGAGTAAACGGGCTTCCCTGACGTCGCTGAATGGCGGGTAGAAAGCTGCGTTACCTCAAGGTCTCCAGCCTCAGATCCTGCGTCGGCACCCGCGACAATATCGAACAAGACACCGCCCGTCCCGAATCCGCATAAATAAACTGAAATCCATTCTTCACCGAAAGAACATCTCGATTGGTAAACGTATAGAATTTATTACTCTGACTACGCCGGGCATCGGAAACATAAAAACTATTGTTTTCCCACAGCACGCTAACGTGCTGGAACAAATGAAATGTCACCTCCGCCCAGCCTCTGTCCGGGCAACGTAGCGTGACTTTCTCACCGGCTATTGTACTCAGTGGAATTACTAATAAAGCGATTAGCGCTGCTTTCAGCAGTATCGGCATGGGCAAGTATGGGTCTCATTCTGATGTCGTTGCACGATAAGATACTTAACCATGACGTTAACGAATTGGATCATAGAGACATTTTGCATAAGCAGACGGACATTCTCCCGTCGGCAGTATGGAAAAACCTGGTGTGGAGTGAAGCGGTCTACCTGGCGAATGGGATCGCAGAAAAGCAAAAAGCCTGCTTAGTTTCCTAAGCAGGCTTCTTAAATATGGCTCCTCTGACTGGACTCGAACCAGTGACATACGGATTAACAGTCCGCCGTTCTACCGACTGAACTACAGAGGAATCGTTTGAACGAGGCGAATATTAGCGATGCCGCTCAGCGTTGTCAAAGCCTGAATAGATAAATGCGATCGTTTGCTGAAATATTCCCCATTTCGCCGCTTATTCAGACGCAACCGGTTGTTTTATGCACTTTTCGCGTTCGGGGCGCGGGTATTTCCACAGCCAGCGGCCGGTGACCATACGCCAGTAAAATAACGCGGCGCGTACGGCCCAGTCGAAGAACATGCCTAACCAAACGCCGACAACTCCCCATCCTAATACGATACCCAGGGTGTAACCCGCGACTACGCGGCAGCCCCACATGCCCAGCATCGATACCCACATAGCAAAACGTGCATCTCGCGCACCTTTAAAGCCTGCTGGTAATACCCAGGAGGCTGCCCATATCGGCATAAATGCTGCGTTGAGCCAAATCAGGATGACTATGACCTCTTTTACATCCTGATCGTGGGTATAAAATGAGGCCATCACCCCGGTGAAAGGAGCGGTTAACCAGGCAATTGCCGTCAGGCCGATCGTCGACAGCCAGAATACATGCCGTAGCTGGATTTCAGCCTGGGCAATCTGGCCATTTCCCAAACGCCTGCCGGTAATGATTGTCGACGCGGAACCTAAAGCATTACCCGGTAAGTTGATAAGCGCGGCGATAGAAAATGCAATAAAGTTCCCGGCGATAACGCTGGTTCCCATGCCTGAAACAAACATCTGCGTCAAAAGTTTACCGCCATTGAACAGCACTGACTCGATACTTGCCGGAATGCCGATCCCCATCACCTCCCAGATAATGGCGAGATTGAGTGGCTTAAAATAGCTTTTGAAGGGAATTCGCAGCGCGGGGTTAAAACCAATCATCAGTACCCAGATGATGGCAATCGCCCCGATGTAGCGCGAAATGGTCAGTCCCAGACCTGCTCCCACAAATCCCAGACCTTGCCAGGAAAAGATCCCGTAAATCAGGATGCTACTGATGATGATATTCAGGATGTTCATGCCGCCGTTAATCAACAACGGTATTTTTGTATTTCCGGCTCCACGTAGTGCGCCACTGCCAATCAGCGCAATGGCTGCTGCCGGGTAGCTGAGCACCGTCAGCTCCAGATAGGTGAGTGCCAAAGCTTTAACGTCTGGCGTTGCTTCACCTGCGACAACGTCAATAATCTGTTGACCAAAATAGTGAATGACCGCTGCCAGAACGGTAGCAAAAATTGTCATGATCACCAGTGATTGTCTGGCCGCGGCTCTGGCCCGTCGACGATCTCGTTTCCCGAGGCTAAATGCTACAACCACAGTGGTGCCCAGATCGATGGCGGCGAAAAATGCCATGATGACCATATTAAAGCTGTCGGCGAGTCCGACACCGGCCATCGCTTCTTTTCCCAACCAGCTGACCAGGAAGGTACTGAGAACACCCATCAATAGCACACAGGTGTTTTCCAGAAAAATGGGGACAGCCAGCGGAGTGATTTCGCGCCAAAAGAGAACCTTATAACTCTTGCGTTTGGCATACCAGGGCGTGCGGGAAGCGACCTGGCGTAAGGCAGCGGAGACGTTCAAAGTGGACCTTAACGAAGAAAGTTGAAACCTCATTTCAAATGATGAGGGAGAATCAAAAAAGCTGCAAAGTTTTTTCTATTTAAAATGTCTGTAAATGCAACAAACTGTCGAGAGAAGCATCAATTGATTCGCATTTGAGGAAATGGAGTTTGACAAAATTTTTTTCGCCGCTAAGATAAGCCTCCACAACGATTCCTCTGTAGTTCAGTCGGTAGAACGGCGGACTGTTAATCCGTATGTCACTGGTTCGAGTCCAGTCAGAGGAGCCATATTTAAGAAGCCTGCTTAGGAAACTAAGCAGGCTTTTTGCTTTTTTGTTTCAAGCCTGGTCGAGCGAAGCTACGCCGGAATCTTACGCCGGGAAATCCCCATGCTGACGCGCAACCAACGTCAGAATGGAATACAGCGCCACCGCCTGCTGGTGCTGATTAAAGATCTCCACCGACCACTCCACCATGCCGGTCGCTTTTTCTTCGGCATTGCGCTGACGTTTCACCGTTTTGCGTTTGCAGGTTAAACGCACCTGGATAGTGTCGCCCGGCTTAACCGGCTCGATAAAGCGCAGGTTTTCCATGCCATAGTTGGCAATCACCGGACCGACGCCCGCGTCAACAAACAGACCGGCTGCGGCGGAAATCAGGAAGTAACCGTGCACCACGCGCTCGCCGAAAATGGAATCGGCTGCTGCAATCTTGTCCATATGGGCGTAGAAGTGGTCACCGCTGAGGCAGGCAAAGTTAACGATATCCGCTTCGGTCAGTGTACGACGTGGCGTCAGCAGGCTGTCGCCCGGCTGGATCTCTTCGAAGTATTTACGGAACGGGTGAATACGATCTTCCTCCACCCGAGCGCCACGCACCCACTGTTGGCTTACCGCCGCGAGCATGGTTGGGCTGCCCTGAATGGCGGTGCGTTGCATGTAGTGTTTCACCGCGCGCAGCCCACCCAGCTCTTCACCGCCGCCTGCACGTCCAGGCCCGCCGTGGACCAGCTGTGGCAGCGGAGAGCCGTGACCGGTCGATTCCGCCGAGGACTCTTCGTTCAGCACCTGAATACGCCCGTGGGCACGGGCCGCACCGAGGACAAACTCTCGCGCCAGTTCGCCGCTCGCCGTCACCAGTGTTCCTGCCAGACTGCCTTCACCGGCGCGCGCCAGCGTCATGGCATGCTCGGTATTTTGATACGGCATCAGCGTGGCGACCGGGCCAAAGGCTTCAATTGCATGTACCGCGGCAATTTCATCCGGCTGCGGACAAAACAGTAGCGTTGGCGGGAAGAAAGCCCCAGCCGTGCTCAGATCTGCTTTTCCACCCAGCAGCACCTCACACCCGGCTTCAACCAGACGATTCACATTATCCTGCACGTCCTGACGCTGATCGTTATTCACCAGCGACCCCATCTTCACGCCTTCCTGCGCCGGATCGCCCACTACCACTTTTTGCAGACGGGTAATCAGCGCCTCGCTGACCGCTTTCACCTGCGCCTGTGGCACGATAATGCGGCGGATAGCGGTACATTTCTGCCCGGCTTTGGTCGTCATCTCGCGCACTACTTCACGTACAAACAATGCAAACTCAGGCTGTTCTGGGGTGACGTCATCACCCAGCACGCAGCAGTTGAGTGAATCCGCTTCCATGGTGAAAGGAACCGATTTAGCCACCAGATTGGGGTGCACGCGCAGCTGCTGTCCGGTATGAGCAGAACCGGTAAAGGTCACCACATCCTGGCTGTCGAGGTGATCGAGCAGGTCACCCGTGCCGCCGCAGATAAGGCTAATTGCGCCGTTCGGTACCAGGCCACTGTCGATAATCGCTTTCACCATTGCCTGAGTGAGCTGCGCGGTGGCGGTTGCAGGTTTGATAATGGCTGGCATCCCGGCAAGCCAGGTTGGCGCCAGCTTCTCTAACATACCCCAGCAGGGGAAGTTAAAGGCGTTGATATGCACCGCAACACCGGATTTGGAGGTCAGCACGTGGCGTGCGGCAAAACCGCCCTGTTTGGACAGCGGGATCAGTTCGTCTTCCGGCCACAGCGTATCGTCCGGCAGCTCGCGGCCACCGAGACTGGCATAAGTGAAAAGCGTGCCAATACCGCCTTCGATATCGACCCAGCTGTCACCGCGCGTTGCTCCGGTTTGCGCGGATATGGCATAGAAATCGGCTTTCAGTTCCATTAAATGCTTCGCCACCGCTTTTAGCATCGCGCTGCGCTCAATAAAACTCATTGCCTGTAACGCTTTGCCGCCGTGCTCAATCGCAAAGCGGCGCGCCTGCGCCATATCCAGTCCAACGCTTGTCACTTCCCAAAGCGCTTCACCGGTAAGGGCGTGGTGGATGGTGCGGGTGCGGCCCCGGCCTGTCTGCCAGGCACCGGATAAATAACTGGCTAACTGCTGCATCGTTAATCTCCAGATGTGTTCCGTAATATCTCTTTAAATAGTTCTTTTATGAATCACAAAATGCAAGTGAGATTTTAATAATTTGTTAACAATGAGATCGCGAACACTTTACCTTTATTGGTTATCTATCTGTTATTAATGAATAAACAAAAACCATTTGCGACAAGTATCGCAAAATCAGCAAACAAAATTTGTGGTTTTATTTAACCAAGATGTAACTTTTATAAAACAAAGTGATTCGCAAATATTGATTTGTTGAAATTATCGGAATCATAAGGTGATGACGTGACAGAAGAACAACGCTTTGACCAGCGCATCGCGCAGGAAACGGCCATCGAGCCGCAGGACTGGATGCCGGACGCATACCGTAAGACGCTGATCCGCCAGATTGGCCAGCATGCGCACTCGGAAATTGTCGGCATGTTACCGGAAGGCAACTGGATAACCCGCGCACCCACGCTGCGGCGTAAGGCCATTCTGCTCGCAAAAGTACAGGACGAGGCCGGACACGGTCTGTACCTCTACAGCGCGGCGGAAACACTGGGCTGCGCGCGTGAAGATCTGTACCAGAAGATGCTCGACGGCCAGATGAAATACTCCTCCATCTTCAACTACCCAACCCTGAGCTGGGCGGATATCGGTGTGATCGGCTGGCTGGTCGATGGCGCGGCGATTGTTAACCAGGTGGCGCTGTGTCGTACCTCCTACGGCCCGTATGCCAGGGCGATGGTCAAAATCTGCAAAGAAGAGAGCTTCCATCAGCGCCAGGGCTTCGAAGCGTGTATGGCGCTGGCTACAGGTAGCGAGGAACAGCGTCAGATGCTGCAGGACGCCATCAACCGTTTCTGGTGGCCTGCGTTGATGATGTTTGGCCCGAACGACGACAACTCACCGAACAGTGCCCGCAGCATGGCGTGGAAAATCAAACTGCACTCCAACGACGAACTGCGTCAGCGCTTTGTTGATAACACGGTTCCGCAGGTAGAAATCCTCGGTATGACCGTGCCGGACGCCGACCTACAGCTTGATGAAGCGACGGGGAAATATCGATTCGGTGAGATCGACTGGCAGGAATTTAATGAGGTCATCAACGGTCGAGGTGTCTGCAACCACGAACGTCTGGGCGCAAAGCGTAAGGCCTGGGAAGAAGGGGCATGGGTGCGCGAGGCCGCACTGGCGCACGCCGAAAAGCAACAGGCCCGCGACGCGGCGTAAGGAGAGAGTCATGAGCAAAACATACTGGCCGTTATACGAAGTTTTTGTCCGCAGCAAACAAGGGTTATCGCACCGTCACGTTGGCAGTCTGCATGCCACCGATGACCAGATGGCGCTGGAAAATGCACGCGATGCCTATACACGCCGCAGCGAAGGCTGCTCCATCTGGGTGGTGAAAGCCAGCGAAATTGTTGCGTCACAGCCGGAAGAACGCGGTGAATTTTTTGACCCGGCGGAGAGCAAAGTCTATCGCCATCCCACGTTCTACACCGTGCCGGACGGCATGGAACATATGTGAGGCAACGATGAATAACCTGAATCCCGTTGCAACCTATGCTCTGCGTCTGGGCGATAACGGCCTGGTGCTGGCTCAGCGTCTGGGTGCCTGGTGCGGTCATGCGCCGGAGCTGGAGATTGATCTGGCGCTGGCTAACATCGGCCTCGACCTGCTGGGGCAGGCGCGCAACTTCCTCAGCTACGCCGCCGAACTGGCGGGTAGCGGCGACGAAGACACGCTGGCTTTTGGTCGTGACGAGCGTCAGTTCCGCAATCTGTTGCTGGTGGAACAGCCTAACGGCAACTTTGCCGACACGATCGCTCGCCAGTTCTTTATCGATGTCTGGCATGTGGCGCAGTTCACTCGTTTGGTTAACAGCCGCGATAAGCAGATTGCGGCTATCGCTGCCAAAGGACTGAAAGAAGTGCGTTATCACCTTCGCTTCAGCCACGGCTGGCTGGAACGACTGGGGAATGGTACTGACTACTCCGCGCAACTGATGCAGAAGGCGGTGGACAATCTGTGGCGTTACACCGGCGAATTGTTCCTTGCCGACGAACTGGAGATCGCTCTGGCCAGGCAGGGCATTGCCGTCGATCCGCGCGAACTGCAAACCGAATGGCAAATGACGGTACACACTGCGCTGATTGATTCTGGTTTACAGGTTCCGCAAGAGGCGGCGTTTCGCAACGGCGGTAAGCAGGGGCTACACAGCGAACATCTCGGGCCGATGTTGGCCGAGATGCAGTACTTGCAGCGTGCGTATCCTGGGCAGCAGTGGTAGCAGGAGGTGGCTATGCAACGTCTTACCGCGATCGCACCGCCAGAGGTGCACACCGTTTGGGGGCTGTTAAGTGCGATTCCCGATCCGGAAGTGCCGGTGCTGACCATCACCGATCTCGGCATGGTACGCAGCGTTGAGCGCTGCGGCGACGGCTGGGTTATCGGCTTTACGCCGACGTACTCCGGCTGCCCGGCCACCGAGCATCTACTGGGTGAAATTCGCATGGTGATGGCGGAGCACGGCTATACGCCAGTACATATCGTCCTGCAGCTTGACCCACCGTGGACCACTGACTGGATGAGCCCGGACGCCCGCGAACGCCTGCGCCAGTATGGTATCAGCCCGCCGCAGGCCCACGCCTGCCATGCCGAAATGCCAACTGACGTACAGTGCCCGCGCTGCGCCAGCACCCATACCTCGCTGATTAGCGAATTCGGATCCACGGCCTGTAAAGCGTTGTATCGCTGCGACAGCTGCCGTGAACCCTTTGATTACTTTAAATGTATTTGAGGTTGCGATGACAACATTTCATTCGCTTACCGTGGCCAACGTCGAAGCGGAAACGCGCGATGCGGTGACCATCACTTTCACCATTCCCGACGCGCTGCGTAATGACTACGCCTTTCGACCGGGCCAGCATTTGACGCTGAAAGCTCACCTCGGTGGAGAAGAGCTGCGTCGTTGTTACTCCATTTGTCGCAGCCGCTCGCCGTCGGAAATTAGCGTCGCAGTTAAAGCTATCGACGGTGGGCGTTTCTCCCGCTATGCCCAGCAGGATATCCAGCAGGGTATGGCGCTGGAAGTGATGGTGCCGCAGGGGCACTTCGGCTACCAGCCGCAGGCCGAGCGCGAAGCCGAATATCTGGCGATTGCCGCCGGGTCCGGCATTACGCCGATGATGGCGATTATTGAAGCGACGCTGACGACCGAACCGGCCAGCCAGTTCACGCTGATCTACGGCAACCGCAGCAGCCACAGCATGATGTTCCGTCAGGCGCTGGCCGATCTGAAAGACCGCTATCCGCAGCGTTTACAGGTGGTGCACCTGTTCAGTCAGGAGTCGATGGACAGCGATCTGCTACAGGGTCGTATCGACGGCGACAAACTGCGTGCGCTGGGCAAAAACCTGCTCGATTTCAGCCGCTTTGACGACGCCTTTATCTGTGGCCCATCGGCAATGATGGATGAAGCCGAAGTGGCACTGCGCGAACTGGGCATAGCGGAAAAATCCATTCACCTTGAGCGTTTCAATACGCCGGGGACCAGCGTGAAACGCGCCACCGGCGTGCAGGCGGAAGGCCGCACGGTCACCCTTCGTCAGGATGGGCGCGATCGCCTGATTTCACTGAGTGCGGAAGATGACAGCATTCTCGACGCCGCGTTGCGCCAGGGCGCTGACCTGCCGTTCGCCTGTAAAGGCGGCGTGTGCGCCACCTGCAAATGCAAGGTGGTCAGCGGCGAGGTGGCGATGGCCGCCAACTACAGCCTTGAAGCCGATGAACTGGCGGCGGGCTATGTGCTGAGCTGCCAGGCGCTGCCAACCAGCGGTGACGTAGTGGTCGACTTCGATGCGCGGGGGATGGCATGAGCGAACTGCTGATTTCCCGTCACGACCGTGTACTGCAACTGACCCTGAACCGTCCGCAGGCGCGCAACGCCCTGAACAATGCGCTGCTAACGCAGATTGCTGACGCGCTGGAAAGCGCGGCGGCGGACGCCAGCATCAGCGTTTGCGTGATTAGCGGCAACCCGCGCTACTTCGCTGCCGGAGCCGATCTCAACGAAATGGCGGAAAAAGATCTGCCCGCCACTTTCGACGATATTCGCCCACGCCTGTGGGCACGTATTGATGCCTTCAACAAGCCGCTGATCGCGGTGGTTAACGGTTACGCGCTGGGAGCCGGGTGCGAGCTGGCTCTTCTGTGCGACCTGGTGATTGCCGGGGATAACGCCCGCTTTGGTCTGCCGGAGATTACTCTCGGCACCATGCCAGGGGCGGGCGGTACGCAGCGGCTTATCCGTTGTGTTGGCAAAGCGCTGGCCAGCCGAATGGTGCTGAGCGGTGAAAGCATTGATGCCGAACGAGCGCAACAGGCCGGGCTGGTGAGTGACATTCACCCGGCGAACCTCTCCGATGAATACGCGCTCAAGCTGGCGGCGACCATCGCCCGTCACTCACCGCTGGCGCTGCGGGCGGCAAAACAGTCTCTACGCGCTGCGCAAGAAGTGGGTCTCCAGGCCGGTCTGGTGCAGGAACGTCAGCTGTTTACGCTGCTGAGCGGCACCGAAGATCGTCGTGAAGGCGTCAGCGCCTTTTTAGAAAAACGCACACCGGAATTTAAAGGACGCTAATCGTGGACGCATTTATTCTCAGCGAAGTGGAGCAGGGCGTGATGACTATCACCCTGAACCGCCCGGATCGACTCAACAGCTTTAACGACGTGATGCACCAGCAGCTTGCCGATTGCCTGAAACAGGCCGAGCGCGACGACACCATTCGTTGCCTGCTGATCACCGGCGCCGGACGCGGATTTTGCGCCGGACAGGATCTGAACGACCGTAACGTTGACCCGAGCGGCCCCGCGCCGGATCTGGGCATGTCGGTGGAACGCTTCTACAACCCGCTGGTGCGCCGCTTAGCCGCGCTGCCGAAGCCGGTTATCTGCGCCGTCAACGGCGTTGCCGCTGGTGCCGGTGCCACACTGGCCTTGGGCTGCGACATCGTCCTCGCCGCGCGCTCGGCGAAGTTTGTTATGGCCTTCAGCAAACTCGGCCTGGTGCCGGACTGCGGCGGAAGCTGGGTGCTGCCGCGCGTAGTCGGTCGCGCTCGCGCCGTGGGTTTGCTGATGCTTGGCCATAACCTCAGCGCCGAACAGGCCGCGCAGTGGGGCATGATCTGGCAAGTGGTCGACGATGCCGAGTTGAAAGATGCCGCGTTGACCATGGCGCGCCATTTCGCGACGCAGCCGACCTATGGCCTGGGGCTGATTAAGAAAGCCTTGCAGCTTTCCGAAACCAACACGCTGGATCAGCAGCTTGAGCTTGAACGCGACTACCAGCGCATGGCCGGTCGCAGCGACGACTACCGCGAAGGGGTCAGCGCCTTCCTCGCCAAACGTCCACCACAGTTCAGCGGGAAATAAGCCATGACGCAAACTCTTCATCGCGTTGCCGTGATCGGCGGCGGAACAATGGGTGCAGGTATTGCCGAGGTGGCTGCCAGCGCCGGACATTCGGTCCTGCTGTATGACATTTCCGCTGAGGCGATTACTCGCGCCATTGAGGGTATTCGCCAGCGACTCGACGTTCGTGTTGGTCGTGGAAAAATCAGTGCGGAACAGGCCAGTGAGCTGCTGGCACGGATCGCCCCCGCGACTGAACTGAATCAGCTTGCCGATGCACAACTGGTGATTGAAGCCGCTTCCGAGCAGCTGGAAATTAAAAAAGCGCTGTTTAGTCAGTTGGCGGAGATCTGTTTGCCGTCAACGCTGCTAACCAGTAATACCTCGTCGATCTCAATTACCGCGATTGCGGCGGGAGTGAAGCATCCGGAACGTGTGGCGGGGCTGCACTTCTTTAACCCGGCACCGGTGATGAAACTGGTGGAAGTGGTGAGCGGGCTTGCCACCTCAACCGAGGTAGTCGAGCAGCTTTGCCAGTGCGTGACTGCCTGGGGCAAACAGCCGGTGCGCTGCCGCTCTACGCCAGGCTTTATCGTTAACCGCGTGGCCCGTCCGTACTACGCCGAAGCCTGGCGTGCACTGGAAGAACAGGTTGCGTCAGCGGAAGTGATTGATGCCGCACTGCGCGACGGCGGCGGGTTCCCGATGGGACCGCTGGCGCTGACCGACTTGATTGGCCAGGACGTCAACTTTGCCGTGACCTGTTCGGTGTTTAACACCTTCTGGCAGGACCGCCGTTTTCTGCCGTCTTTGCTGCAACAGGAGCTCGCTCTGGCGGGGCGTCTGGGCAAGAAGAGCGGTCACGGTGTCTATCGCTGGCCTGCTGAAGTATCGCCTGAACTGGCTGTTGCAGCGGTAGCGCCTGAAAATGCAGCAAAAAATATCAAGCGTGACGTTGTCACTGAACTGGATGATGTGCTGCTCCTTGAAACGACCGGTGAAACCGCGCTGGCCTTAAGCGTGCAGCACCAGCGCCCGGTGGTGGTGTATGACCATGCTGCGGGCGACACCGTCGTGCTGGCAAGCGCACCAACCAACCCGGCTTCAGCCACCGACAAAGCGGTTTACTACTTCCAGCAGCAGGGCAAAAAAGTGCTGCGTATTGCCGACTACCCAGGGCTGCTGGTATGGCGCACGGTAGCGATGCTGGCGAACGAAGCGCTGGATGCGCTGCAAAAAGGAGTCGCCAGCGCCGAGGATATCGATACCGCCATGTGTTTGGGGGTCAACTACCCGCACGGGCCGCTGGCCTGGGGTGAATCGCTCGGCTGGGGACGTGTGCTTCGTCTGCTGGAAAATCTACAACAGCACTATGGTGAAGAACGCTATCGCCCGAGTGCTCTGCTGCGCCAGAAAGCGCTGATGGAGATGCGTCATGAGTAATGAAGCCTGGCGCAACGCCCGCGCCATGTATGTGAAAGACACCTGCGCGCAGGCGCTGGGGATTGAAATTATTGAGATGGACGACGGTTATTCGCAGATGACCATGACCGTGTCGCCGTCGCAGCTGAATGGACATCAGACCTGTCACGGCGGGCAACTGTTTTCACTGGCGGATACTGCCTTTGCTTACGCCTGCAACAGTCAGGGACTGGCAGCAGTAGCCTCAGCGGCCAGTATCGACTTTCTGCGTCCGGCCTTTGCAGGTGACAAACTGACCGCCACCGCGCGGGTCAAGCAGCAAGGCAAACTCACTGGCGTTTACGACATTGAAATTGTCAATCAGCAACACATAACCGTGGCTCTGTTTCGCGGCAAATCCCACCGCATCGGTGGCACGATTACAGGAGAAGTCTAATGCGTGACGCATTTATTTGTGACGGTATTCGTACCCCGATTGGTCGCTACGGCGGGGCGCTGGCAGGCGTGCGTGCCGACGATCTGGCGGCCATCCCGTTGCGTGAATTACTCAACCGCAACCCACGCCTGGATCCCAGCGCTATTGACGATGTGATCTTCGGTTGCGCCAACCAGGCGGGCGAGGATAACCGCAACGTGGCGCATATGGCGACCCTGCTGGCGGGTTATCCGCACAGTGTTGCCGGCACGACCATCAACCGTCTGTGCGGCTCCGGGCTTGATGCGATCGGCTTCGCTGCTCGCACGATCAAAGCCGGTGATGCCGACCTGCTGATCGCTGGTGGTGTTGAGTCAATGTCACGCGCGCCGTTTGTAATGGGCAAAGCGATCGCGCCGTTTCAGCGTCAGGCAGAAATGTTTGATACCACCATTGGCTGGCGTTTTGTGAACCCGCTCATGCAGCAACAATTCGGAACTGACAGCATGCCGGAAACGGCGGAGAATGTAGCTGAATTGTTAAATATAAGCCGAGAGGACCAGGACGCCTTTGCGTATCGCAGCCAGCAGCGCACGGCGAAAGCCCAGCGTGACGGCATTCTGGCGCAGGAAATTGTGCCGGTACAAATCATTGGCAAGAAAGGGGCAGTTAGCGCAGTACGTGAAGATGAACATCCGCGTGCAGAAACCACGCTGGAGCAACTCGCACAACTGAAAACACCGTTTCGTAAGAACGGCGTGGTCACCGCAGGCAATGCCTCTGGGGTGAACGACGGCGCGGCAGCAATGATCGTAGCCAGCGAGCAACACATAAAGGCCCAGGGACTAACGCCGCGTGCACGCATTGTCGCGATGGCGACGGCGGGCGTGGAGCCGAAGTTTATGGGGCTTGGGCCAGTTCCTGCGGTACGAAAAGTGCTGGAGCGCGCCGGGCTGAATATCAACGATATGGATGTGATTGAGCTGAATGAAGCCTTTGCCGCCCAGGCGTTGGGGGTGATGAGACAGCTTGGACTGGCAGATGACGCAGAACACGTGAATCCCAATGGGGGGGCTATCGCTTTAGGTCACCCGCTGGGGATGAGCGGTGTGCGGTTAGCGCTGGCCGCAACGCTGGAGCTGGAACGACGCAATGGACGTTATGCGCTGTGTACGATGTGTATTGGCGTGGGTCAGGGCATTGCCATGATCCTTGAGCGAGTGTGAGCTAATTGACCTGCGAGTGCCCTACAAAATGACAACGACAACAACAAAATTAGATCCGATTGAAACCGCATCGCGTGACGAATTACAGGCTTTGCAAACCGAGCGCCTGAAATGGACGTTAAAACACGCCTATGAAAATGTCCCGATGTACCGCCGTAAGTTCGACGCGGCGGGGGTTCACCCGGATGATTTCCGTGAGCTGAGCGATCTGAGCAAGTTTCCCTGCACCACCAAGCAGGACCTGCGTGACAACTATCCCTTCGACACCTTCGCGGTACCGATGGAGCAGGTGGTGCGTATCCATGCATCATCCGGCACCACGGGTAAACCGACGGTGGTGGGCTATACGCAAAATGATATCGATACCTGGGCTAACATCGTCGCCCGCTCGCTGCGTGCCGCAGGCGGTACCGCGAAAGATAAAATCCACGTCGCTTATGGCTATGGCCTTTTCACCGGCGGACTGGGCGCGCACTACGGCGCGGAACGCCTGGGGGCAACGGTTATCCCGATGTCCGGCGGTCAAACCGAGAAACAGGCGCAGCTGATTCGCGATTTCAAACCTGACATGATTATGGTTACGCCATCCTACTGTCTGAACCTGATTGAAGAGCTGGAGCGCCAGATGGGCGGTGACGCGCGGGGTTGTTCGCTGCGTACCGGTGTCTTTGGCGCAGAGCCGTGGACAACGGGGATGCGCGCGGAGATCGAACGTCGCCTGGGTATTACGGCGCTGGATATTTATGGCCTCTCGGAAGTGATGGGGCCGGGCGTGGCGATGGAGTGCATCGAAACGGGTGATGGTCCGACAATATGGGAGGATCATTTCTTCCCGGAAGTGGTCAATCCGGATGACGGTACGCCACTGGCCGACGGCGAGCACGGCGAACTGCTGTTCACCACGCTGACGAAAGAAGCGCTACCGGTCATTCGTTATCGTACCCGCGACCTGACGCGCCTGCTGCCGGGTACCGCACGCACGATGCGTCGTATGGATCGCATTAGCGGGCGCAGCGACGATATGCTGATTATTCGCGGCGTCAACGTCTTCCCATCGCAGGTGGAAGAAGAGATCCTCAAGATTGAACATCTGGCTCCACATTACCAGTTGGAAGTGGATCGCCGAGGGCATCTTGATTCGCTTTCGGTACGCGTGGAGCTTAAAGAGAGTAGCCTGGTGCTAAGCCACGAGCAGCGCTGCCAGATTTGCCATCATTTGCGTCATCGTATTAAGTCGATGGTCGGTATTTCAACGGACGTAAGCATTGTTAACTGCGGCAGCATCCCGCGCTCAGAAGGAAAGGCGTGTCGGGTGTTCGACCTGCGCAAAGTTGCCGCCAACGGTTAAGACTCGTAGGCCTGATAAGCGCAGCGCCATCAGGCGAGAGCGCACAAGTTACCGGATGGCGGCGTTGCCTTATCCGGCCTACAAATTCCTGCCATATCGCGGAAATTATCCTGTGCTATGATTCAAAAAGGACAAAAAAGACAACAGTATGAATCATATGGAAAAACTCGATAGTTTTATTCAGCAGGCGGTAACCGCAATGCCGGTCAGCGGCACCTCTCTTATCGCCTCGCTTTACGGGGACTGTTTATCGCAACGCGGTGGAGAAGTCTGGCTCGGTAGCGTTGCCGCGCTGCTGGAAGGGCTTGGCTTCGGTGAACGTTTTGTACGTACCGCGCTGTTTCGCCTTAATAAAGAAGAATGGCTGGACGTAGTACGTATCGGCCGCCGCAGTTTCTACCGCCTGAGTGATAAAGGGCTACGCTTGACGCGCCGCGCCGAGAGCAAAATCTACCGTGCCAGCGCCCCTGAGTGGGACGGTACCTGGCTGCTGCTGCTGTCGGAGGGGCTGGAGAAAAATACCCTGGCCGAAGTTAAAAAGCAGCTGTTATGGCAAGGTTTTGGCGTACTGGCGCCGAGTCTGCTGGCGTCGCCATCGCAAAAGCTGGCGGACGTACAGTCGCTGCTCCATGAAGCTGGGGTAGCGGAAAACGTCATCGTTTTTGAGGCGCATTCGCCGTTGGCACTCTCCCGCGCTGCGCTGCGTGAGCGGGTAGAAGGGTGCTGGCACTTAACCGAACAAAATGCCATGTACGAGGCGTTTATCACGCTGTTCCGTCCGTTGTTACCGCTACTGCGTGACGCCGGGCCGGACGAACTTACGCCAGAGCGCTGCTTCCAGATCCGCCTGTTGCTCATTCACTTCTATCGTCGGGTTGTGCTCAAAGATCCGCTGCTGCCGGAAGAATTGTTGCCTGCTCACTGGCTGGGTCAGACGGCGCGTCAGCTGTGCATTAATATTTATCAACGTGTTGCGCCCGGCGCCCAGGTTTTCGTCAGCGAAAAAGGCGAGAGCTCGGTGGGGGAACTGCCCGCGCCGGGTCCGCTCTATTATCAACGCTTCGGCGGATTAGCCGAGGTGTAACAGGAGAAGCCATGCCGATTTACCAGATTGACGGGATGATCCCGGTAGTTCCTGCAGAAAGCTATGTTCACCCAACCGCAGTGCTGATTGGCGATGTCATTCTCGGCAAAGGTGTTTATGTTGGTCCCAACGCCAGCCTGCGCGGAGATTTTGGGCGTATAGTGGTTAAAGATGGGGCGAATATCCAGGATAACTGCGTGATGCACGGATTTCCCGGCCAGGATACGGTGGTGGAAGAGGACGGACATATCGGCCACGGCGCGATTCTGCATGGCTGTGTGATTGGGCGTAACGCGCTGGTCGGCATGAGCGCGGTGATTATCGATGGCGCGACCATCGGTGAAAACAGTATCGTTGGTGCTTCGGCGTTTGTGAAAGCGCGCGCTGAGATGCCTGCCAACCATCTGATTGTCGGCAGCCCGGCGAAAGCGATTCGCATGTTAACTGAGCAGGAGCTGGTGTGTAAAAAACAGGGCACTCGCGAGTATCAGGTGCTGGTGGGGCGCTGTCAGCAGACGCTTGCAGAAGTGAAGCCGCTGACTGCGGTAGAACCCGACAGAAAGCGGCTGGAGTTTGATGAGAATTTGCAACCTAAGTCAGCGAGTTAGCGATTCTACGCAATACCCGGTGTCAGAACTGATAGCTGGCGGTAACGCTGACGTTACGCGGCTCACCATAAACGATAGAACCGTCGATATTCGTGTCGTAGGTTTTATCGAACAGGTTATTAAGGTTACCCTGCACTGAGAAGTTTTTTGTTACCTGGTAGCGGGTGAACAAATCTACCAGGGCGTAGCTTCCTTGTTCCGCGCGGAATGTGCCATAAGGCGTGACCGTATCGCTGTAAACACGGTTCTGCCAGTTAACTCCACCGCCGACGGTCAGTTCCGGCATGGCTGGCAGGCGATAACGGGTAAACAGTTTTACCGTGGTCCGCGGCAGGTTTGGGTTTACTGCATTGCCTTCGTTGTCTTCTGCAACATAGCGTGTCGCACCAAACGTCATCTGCCAGTTATCAGTGATCGCACCGTTAATCTCGAATTCGACCCCTTTGCTGACCGTACCATCCATCGCTTTAAAGGCCGTGTCGCCATTGCTACCGGCGATTGGCACGCCGGTTGATTGCGCTACGTTATCCTGTTCAATGCGGAACACCGCGAGCGTGGTGGTTAAACGGCTGTTCATCCAGTCGGACTTCAGGCCAAGCTCATAGTTGTTGCCGGTGATCGGAGAGAGATATTTACCGGAACTGTCGCGCTTGTTCTGCGGCTGGAAGATTGAGGTATAGCTGGCGTAGGTAGACCAGTTATCGTCAATGTCATAGACCAGACCCGCATACGGCGTGGTGTGGTTTTGCTCCATGCTGTAGGTCAGGGTGTCGATACGCCAGTTGGTGTAACGTGCGCCAACAATCAAATGCAGTGGGTCGGCCAGCGAAATACGCGTTGCGGCGTACAGCGATTTCATGTGCGTGGTATCGTCCTGAGCCAATGACTGCGGGTTCCAGTTGGTTTCCGGGAAGTTACCATCGTAGGTATAGAAGCTGCCGATTTCGTTGGGGAAAACGTTCGCCCACGAGCTTTCATAACGGTTATTCTGTTTACTGTAGCTGCCGCCCAACATCAGATTATGCTGGCGACCAAACAGATCATAACCGCCGTCGGCGAATAGATCGACAGCATCCACTTTACGTTTGCCGCTGTTCCAGCCGGTTCCTCCGACGTAGTCATATCCTGGACCATAGTTACCATATGGGCCAATCAGCGTGCCGTCGGCCTTATTAACATAGGCATCGACGTACATCATTTTACTGTCGAACTTGACCTCGGAGTGGGTGGCGTTCATGGTCGCCTGCCAGGTATCGGCAAAACGTTGTTTGATGGTGACAAACACTTTGTTGAAGTCTTTATCGTTGTAAGCCCAGTCCGGCGCAGTGCTACGCGAGCGGTCGTAGCTGTTTTTACTGCCATCGGTATTCCAGCGCGGCAATCCACCCCAGGTTGGGCTGTTGATATCAATGCGCTGATATTCATAGCCCGCAGACAGGCTGGTGGTGTCACCCAAATCGGCATCGACAATCCCGGAGAAGAACATTTTTTCGCTATTGTAGCGATCAAGCCAGGAGTCGTTATTCTGGTAACCCGCCACGATGCGGCCGCGCACGTTGCCGTCTGCTGTAAGCGGGCTTTGCAGATCGGTCACATAGCGTTGTTTGTTCCAACTGCCATATTCCGCTGAAACATTACCGGTGAACTCGCGGCTAGTGGCATGCTTACGGATCATGTTAATGGAGGCTGAAGGGTTACCCGTCCCGGTCATTAGCCCGTTTGCGCCACGGACCACTTCGACACGCTCAAAAAGGGCGGTGTCAGAAAGGGCGTCACCGAGATTCCAGCGGGATTCAAAATAGGTCGGGATCCCATCGACCATATAGTTATCAATCTGAAATCCGCGCGAGTAATAGCTGCTGCGATCTGAATCCGCCTGGCTTTTGCTTATCCCCAACGTGTTGTCCATCACATCGCCCAGCGTTTGCAATTGCTGATCTTCCATGCGTTGCTGGCTGACAATGCTGACCGATTGCGGAATATCGCGCTGTGTCATTTGCATTTTTGTGCCAGCGGTCGTCGATTTAACACTGTAATCCTGCTCCTCACTGGATGCGGATGGAGCAGAACCCTCCACGATCACTGTCTCTTCTGCAGGGGCTGCGAGGCTGGTGGAAGGTAAAAGGGCTAGCGTGACGCATGCTGCCAGCAAAGAAGGGGCAAGCCCCGGTTGGCGTTGAACATTCCCGTTGAGTGTTGTGAAAGACATCGAAAAGTCCTTGATAATTATTAATATTAAGTTCGAATCACCGGTAGTGTGATGAACCCTTTGGTTGTAAATTATTAAGTGCGCATGTAAATACAAATGCGAAATATACGCATTAATATTAAATGTGTAAACAGATGCTACGCGATAAATGAAATATTGTTTCAGTACTATGCTTAAGCGATAGCGATGGGAAATGGTTATAAGAACAGCAGCGGCAAAGGATTTTGCTTAAATAATCGAGGGTTAAAGTTGAAAGAGCGTGAGTAACTCGCTCATACTCTATACTCGCAGAGTTACCCGGCGTAGCATGGCAAAACGCTTGGGCTGTTAATGAAAAAGGAAAACGTCGTGGCAGAAGAAACTATATTCAGCAAAATTATTCGTCGTGAGATTCCGTCGGATATCGTATACCAGGATGAACTGGTCACTGCGTTTCGTGATATTTCCCCTCAGGCACCAACGCATATCCTGATCATTCCTAACATTCTGATCCCCACTGTCAATGATGTGACGGCGGAACATGAACAGGCATTGGGCCGCATGGTCACCGTTGCGGCGAAAATTGCTGAGCAGGAAGGCATTGCTGCAGATGGGTACCGCTTAATCATGAACACCAACCGCCACGGGGGGCAGGAGGTGTATCACATTCATATGCACCTGCTGGGTGGACGTGCGCTTGGCCCAATGCTTGCGCATAAAGGTCTGTAAGCATGACCAGAGGATGCATTGCGCTTTCACTGGGCTTGCTGTTGCTGGCGGGTTGTCGAACACATCCTGAAATCCCGGTAAGTGATGAACAGTCGCTGGTGATAGAATCAACAATTCTGGCGGCGGGTATTACAGCAGAGCAGCCCACGTTAACAACGTCTGATATTCAGGCTTCGGCATCCTCGCGACTCTATAACGAAAGACAAGAACCCGTTACCGTTCATTATCGGTTTTACTGGTATGACGCCAGAGGGCTGGAAATGCACCCTCTGGAAGCGCCACGCAGTGTGACTATTCCGGCTCATTCGTCGGTGACGCTGTACGGCAGCGCCAATTTTCTGGGGGCGCACAAGGTTAGACTTTATCTTTATTTGTAAGGGGTGAATCTTGATGAACAAAATGAATCGCTACGCACTGATTGCCGCGCTGGCGATGTTTCTCTCTGGCTGTGTGGCGCAACGTGAGCCCGCGCCGGTAGAGGAAGTGAAGCCGGTACCGGAACAGCCTGCGCAGCCGCAACAGCCGGTGCCGGTTGTGCCAACGGTGCCAAGCATACCGCAGCAGCCGGGCCCAATTGAGCATGAAGACCAAACGGCGCAGCCTACGCCACGTCAACGTCACTATGACTGGAACGGGGCTATGCAGCCGATGGTCGGCAAAATGCTGCAGGCAGACGGCGTCAAAGCGGGCGGCGTTCTGCTGGTTGATAGCGTGAATAACCGCACCAACGGCTCGTTGAACGCGGGTGAAGCCACCGAAACCTTACGTAACGCGCTGGCGAATAACGGTAAGTTTACGCTGATTTCTGCCCAACAGCTGGCTGTCGCCAAACAGCAGTTAGGTCTGTCGCCGAATGACAGTCTGGGAACGCGCAGTAAAGCGATTGGTATCGCCCGTAACGTTGGCGCGCAGTATGTGCTTTATTCCAGCGCATCCGGCAACGTCAATTCGCCTGCGCTGCAAATGCAATTAATGCTGGTACAAACTGGCGAGATAATCTGGTCAGGTAAAGGTGCCGTTCAGCAACAATAACAGACTCACGCGCGGCGAAGTGTTGTCGCGCTATTTCCCGCAGTATCATCCCGTCGCAACCAGCCAAACCGGCCTGAGCGGCGGGAGCTGCATCATTGAACACCGTTCCCACCGACTGGTACTGCGCTGCCATCACGACCCTGACGCGCCGGAATCTCATTTCTTACGCCAATATCATGCGTTAAAACACCTGCCAGAAAGCCTTGCGCCACGTCCTCATTTTTATACCCGTGGGTGGATGGCAGTCGAGTTTTTTCACGGTAAGGTAGAATCCAGATTACCGGACGCCGACGAACTCGCAGGCTTACTGTATCATCTGCACCAGCAACCCCGATTGGGCTGGCGAATCAACCTGCTTCCGCTACTTGAACAGTACTGGCAGTGTGGCGATCCGGCGCGTCGTACACCATGCTGGCTGCGCGCGCTGAAGCGGCTAAGGAAACGAGGTGAGCCTCGACCTTTGCGCCTGGGGCCGCTGCATATGGATGTTCACGGTGACAACATCGTACGTACGGCATCAGGGCTGCGGCTGATTGACTGGGAATACGCCGGAGACGGTGATATTGCCCTGGAGCTGGCGGCAGTATGGGTTAGCGATGAATCCCAGCACCAACAGTTGGTTAGCACCTACGCCCAACGAGCGCACATTGAGCCAGACGTTTTGTGGCGACAGGTCAGACAATGGCAACCCTGGATAATGATGCTGAAGGCGGGGTGGTTTGAGTATCGCTGGCGGCAAACCGGCGATCGACAATTTATCAGGCTGGCCGATGAAACCTGGCGGCAGCTAACAATGAAAGGATAAGGAGAGCAGTGTGGGCCCAGTAATGTTGGATGTCGAAGGGTATGAGCTGGACGCTGAAGAGCGTGAGATTCTGGCACATCCGCTGGTAGGTGGGTTGATCCTCTTTACCCGAAATTATCATGACCCGGAACAGCTGCGTGAATTAGTGCGTCAGATCCGGGCTGCGTCACGTAACCATCTGGTGGTGGCGGTAGATCAGGAAGGCGGACGCGTACAGCGTTTTCGTGAGGGCTTTACCCGCCTGCCTGCGGCTCAATCCTTTGCTGCGTTGCACGGTTTGGAAGAGGGCGGCAAACTGGCTCAGGACGCAGGGTGGTTGATGGCCAGCGAAATGATCGCGATGGACATTGATATCAGCTTTGCACCCGTGCTGGATGTGGGCCATATCAGCGCGGCAATCGGCGAGCGTTCTTACCATGCCGATCCGCTAAAAGCGCTGGCGATGGCGACCCGCTTCATTGACGGGATGCATGCTGCTGGCATGAAAACGACCGGTAAACATTTCCCAGGACATGGGGCGGTGACGGCGGATTCACACAAAGAAACGCCAACCGATCCACGCCCAGAAGCCGAGATTCGTGCGAAAGATATGTCCGTGTTCCAGACGTTGATTACGGAAAACAAACTGAATGCCATTATGCCTGCGCATGTCATCTACAGTGATGTCGATCCGCGTCCGGCGAGTGGCTCACCTCACTGGTTGAAAACGGTGCTACGCCAGGAGCTTGGCTTCGATGGTGTCATTTTCTCCGACGATTTGTCGATGGAAGGGGCGGCGATTATGGGAAGCTATGCGGAGCGTGGACAGGCGTCGCTGGATGCAGGTTGCGATATGATCCTGGTCTGCAATAATCGTAAGGGAGCGGTCAGTGTGTTAGATAATCTGTCGCCGATCAATGCAGAACGTGTTACACGTTTGTATCATAAAGGTTCATTTTCACGTCAGGAACTGATGGACTCGGCACGCTGGAAGACGGTAAGTACTCAGCTTAACCAACTTCATGAGCGCTGGCAGGAAGAGAAAGCAGGTCATTAACGCAAGTTTGGCGAGGATGCGATGATTATCTATTTACACGGTTTTGACTCTAACAGCCCGGGCAACCATGAGAAGGTGTTGCAGCTGCAATTCATCGACCCGGATGTCAGGCTGATTAGCTACAGTACGCGGCATCCTAAACATGATATGCAGCATCTGCTGAAAGAAGTAGACAAAATGCTGCAGCTGAATGTGGATGACCGTCCGCTGATTTGTGGTGTGGGGCTCGGGGGATATTGGGCTGAACGGATTGGTTTCCTGTGTGATATTCGTCAGGTAGTGTTTAATCCCAACCTGTTCCCGTATGAGAACATGGAAGGCAAAATCGACAGACCTGAGGAGTATGCAGACATCGCAACAAAATGCGTGACCAATTTCCGTGAGAAGAATCGCGATCGCTGCCTGGTGATCCTGTCACGTCATGATGAAGCGCTTAACAGTCAGCGTTCGTCGGAAGAGCTGCATCATTTTTACGAGATAGTCTGGGACGAAGAGCAGACGCATAAGTTTAAGAATATCTCTCCGCATTTGCAGCGCATCAAAGCGTTCAAGACGTTAGGTTAATTCTTATTGAGTGTGTAAAAAACCAGCCGCCGGGCTGGTTTTTTTGTTCTTAAAGTTCCGGTTGTCTATCTTTTCAGCATCAAAACTTGATACACATCAATTTTGGTATGACCAATGCACCGTTCGTGTTATTCTCACTCTCGAAGAACATTTTCATTGCCGTAACTTGTTGTTAATTAAAGGCTATGTTCATAACTTTTAATTAACAATTGGTTAATAAATTTGAGGGGGTCACGTTGACTACACCATTGAAAAGGATCGTGATTGTCGGCGGCGGTGCTGGCGGACTGGAAATGGCGACGCAGCTGGGTAAAAAACTCGGGCGTAAGAAAAAGGCCAAAATCACACTGGTAGACAGAAACCACAGTCACTTGTGGAAACCGTTACTGCATGAAGTGGCGACGGGTTCACTGGACGAAGGTGTGGATGCGCTGAGTTATCTGGCACATGCCCGTAACCATGGCTTCCAGTTCCAGTTAGGCTCGGTGGTGGATATCGATCGTGAAGCGAAGACCATTACTCTCGCTGAGCTGCGCGATGAGAAGGGTGAGCTACTGTTTCCTGAGCGTAAAGTGCCGTATGACACGCTGGTGATGGCGTTGGGCAGTACGTCTAACGATTTCAACACCCCTGGCGTGAAAGAAAACTGCATTTTCCTCGATAACCCGCATCAGGCGCGTCGTTTCCACCAGGAGATGCTGAATCTGTTCCTGAAGTATTCCGCGAATCTGGGCGCTAACGGAAAAGTGAATATCGCCATTGTGGGCGGCGGTGCGACGGGTGTTGAACTCTCCGCTGAGCTGCACAATGCGGTAAAACAACTGCACAGCTATGGTTACAAAGGGCTGACCAATGACGCGCTGAACGTTACGCTGGTCGAAGCCGGTGAGCGTATTCTGCCTGCGTTGCCGCCGCGTATTTCCGGTGCTGCGCATAATGAGTTAACCAAACTGGGCGTACGCGTACTGACCCAGACGATGGTAACCAGCGCTGACGAAGGGGGACTGCACACCAAAGATGGCGAATACATTAAAGCCGATCTGATGGTGTGGGCGGCGGGTATCAAAGCGCCAGACTTTATGAAAGACATTGGCGGTCTGGAAACGAACCGTATTAACCAACTGGTGGTTGAGCCAACTCTGCAGAGCACGCGCGATCCTGACGTGTACGCGATTGGCGACTGCGCTTCCTGCGCTCGCCCGGAAGGCGGTTTTGTGCCTCCGCGCGCTCAGGCAGCACACCAGATGGCGACCTGCGCGATGAACAATATTCTGGCACAGATGAACGGTAAGCCGCTGAAAGCGTATCAGTACAAAGATCACGGCTCTCTGGTCTCGCTCTCTAACTTCTCTACCGTGGGTAGCCTGATGGGCAACCTGACCCGTGGTTCGATGATGGTGGAAGGACGTATTGCGCGCTTTGTGTACATCTCACTGTACCGCATGCACCAGATTGCTTTGCACGGCTACTTCAAAACCGGCCTGATGATGCTGGTCGGCAGTATCAACCGGGTGATTCGCCCGCGTCTGAAACTGCATTAATATCGACCTGTGGCGTCGGATGATTTTACGCATCCGACGCCTTCCTTCAGAGTTGTCTGAATCATTCCGCTTTCGCTCCACCTCCCGCTATTTTCATCCGTAATCTGATTGGCATTCCTTACCTTCTGTTGCAAAGTTGTTGCTAATAGCAAAAAAGGAGGTAGTCCCGTGAATAAATCAATGTTGGCGGGTATAGGGATTGGTGTAGCTGCTGCGCTGGGTGTTGCAGCGGTGGCCAGTCTGAACGTTTTCGAGCGTGGCCCACAGTATGCGCAAGTTGTCTCTGCAACACCGATTAAAGAGTCGGTAAAAACACCGCGTCAGGAGTGCCGGAACGTAACGGTCACCCACCGCAAGCCGGTACAAGATGAAAACCGTATCGCGGGTTCCGTACTGGGCGCGGTTGCGGGTGGTGTTATTGGGCATCAGTTTGGCGGTGGACGTGGTAAAGATATTGCTACTGTGGCCGGTGCTTTAGGCGGCGGCTATGCAGGTAACCAGATTCAGGGTTCGATGCAGGAAAACGATACTTACACCACCACGCAGCAGCGTTGTAAAACGGTGTATGACAAATCTGAAAAGATGCTGGGCTACGACGTGACGTACAAAATTGGCGATCAGCAGGGGAAAATCCGTATGGATAAGGACCCCGGCGCGCAAATTCCGTTGGATAACAACGGACAGTTGGTACTGAATAACAAAGCGTAAAATAGCATTATCCTGAACATTAGCCCCCCATTCGCTCAGGCTGGGGGGCTTTTTTTATCAGAAGGTTAAGGCGTAGTTCAGACCAAAAGTACGACCCCGGCCCTTGTATTCATACAGTGACGGGCTGCCGTAGGTTGGGCTATACAGCAGTGGCGCACGTTGTCCCCACAGTGTGGTGTACTCTTCATTCAGCAGGTTTTCCACGCTGAAGGTCAGCTTACCCAACGGGAGCTGATAGCTGCCGATAAAGTCCATCGTGTTATAGCCATCCAGCTTGTTACCGCTGGCGTCGGTCAGATCAAATGTTTGCTGGCTCTGTACGCGCAAGGTCCACGGTTCTGGTGCCCAGCCGACCCACGCGGTTGCTTTGGACGGTGAGGCCAGCGTGACATCCCATTTTTGCCATTTACCGTTCTGTTTCACTTCCGATTTAATGACGTTGAAGTTGCCACCCAGGCTCCAGTCCGTGTCCGCAATGAAATAATCCACCGCACCTTCAACGCCATAAATGCGGCGATCGTCGGGCTGAACGTTAATGGTCATATCGCTACGGTTGATAACGATCGATTTATCTGAAGTCGAGTAGTAAGCGGCCAGTTGCGTGCGCAGACTATCGCCGGTGTAGCGCCACCCCAGTTCGTACGAGTTAACTTTAATCCCTTCCAGACGTGAATCCGCCACGTTGACGCTGCGCTGGAGCTGGTAATGATCGCCAACCAGCGAATAGGTACCGTTACCGTAATATTTCCCTGGGTCCGGAAGCTCCACGCCCTGAGAAAAGTTAAACCACGTTTGCTGACGGTCGGTCAGGTGGGCAAGGATACCGGCGTTGAACAGGAAATTATCGTAATCGGTTTTGCCGCCCGGAATAGTATCGGCAGAGTTCGCAAGCCCGGTCGCGATTCCCTGCTGTTGAGCATAGCCAACGAAATCATCAACCCTGTTTTCGGTCCACTGATAGCGCACGCCGCCGCTGAGGGTAAAAATGTCGTTAATGTCATAGCTGTTTTGCAGGAAAGGCGCGAAGTTGGTGATGCTGTAACCGGGGTAACGCCCGGTGGTATAAGCGGTACGGTTGTCCATGCCGCCGGAGGGCAGGGACCAGGCCAGATCGAAGAATTTCTGATTGGAGTCGAAGGTTTCGTGATCGGCATCGACACCCCACGTCAGCTCCCAGTTATCCATCAACTGGCTGTTGAGGGTAATTTTGGCACCAAACTGGTCTGTGTCCTGCTGTGATGCGGAGAAACTGGTGACTTTGCCTTTGCTGAGCGTAGGGAAGGGGTAGAATTTCAGCGATTCGTCACGGTAATAGATTTGGCTGACCAGGTTTTGGCCAAAAAAATCCGCATCTGAATATTGCAGGCTAATAAGATGACGTTCGGTGCCGGGAATACGATCGGAATTCAGTCCGCTGCTGGTATATGCTTTGCCGTTTCCGGTCACGGCGGACATGTTCTCGCCGAGATCCAGCCCGTAATCGTCATCCCCCTGACTTTTATAGTACTGCGTAACCAGTTGCAACTGACGGTTGTCGTCAAGTTCAATTGTCCCGGTGCCCATGACGTCCAGACGATCGGAGTGCTGTAGCCCGGTTTGGGTGTTATCGAGCAGCAGGGCATCGTGATTACCGTCATACCAGCCGCCAAATCGTTGATACGCGACGGACATACGCCCGGAAGCGCGATCGGTTCCGCCACTCACCGCCGCGGCAACGCGTTCATCATGATCGTTGCTATTGTTGAAGCCGCTTTTGCTCCCCAGTTCGAGTTCAACTTCACGCTCCGGCTGACCTTTTTTGGTGACAATGTTGATTAATCCGCCGGTACTGCCACCGCCATAAAGAGAGGTTGCGCCTGAAATGACTTCAATATGCGCAATGTTAAATGGGTCAATGGAGTCAAGCTGACGGCTGTCGGTTCGCGAGGAGTTCAGACGGACGCCGTCAATTAGCACGACAATGGCGCGACCGCGCATGTTCATGCCGTAGTTTGTGCGTCCCTGGCTACTAACATCGATTCCTGGGATTAGCTGAGCAAGAACATCCTTGAACTCTTTTCCTCCCTGAACCTGTTGTTCAATCTCGCTTCCTTCAATAACCCAGGTTGTTTGCGCCATTTCTGCCACTGTGCGCTGGCTACGGTTGGCGCTGACGATGAGGTTCTCTTCCTCAGCCGCAACAGCGGGTAGAGTTAAAGATAACAGGAGAGGATTGAGCACCCAGAGACGCTTATGCATTTGTATTCCTTTTAAAAAAAGTCGGTCTGTTTTTGTTATAGCGGTAGAGAAACCGATGGTTACATTGTGAAACAGTCATTAAAACAAATGCGAATATTGCTGATAATAATTGTCGTTATCAATACTTTTTACAAAAAATGATCGGGTAACACGATGAAAACAATGAGAAATGTAGGGACAATAGAACGGGAATCTAACCGGGGGCTTTATCAGCTCCCGGTGGTGTGAGTACAGCGGGGGAATTGCGGGAAAGGGTTAAGCTTTGACGAGTTCGGGCCACAGCCGCAGAGTTGTGTGTGCGATCTGCATCAGTTTTTCAAACGTTGCGCCTTCACGGGCGCTGATCGACATACCTTGTAAAATACAGTTCAGGTATTCGGCCAGTTTTTGCACGTCGCAATGGGCCGGAATTTCGCCTCGTTGCTGGCGCTGGTGAAGGAACTGGGTAAGCGTCTGTTCCTGCATTGCATGGCGGGATTTCACCGTGTGTGCAATATCGCGGGAAGAGGCTGCCAGCGTCGCAGAAGTATTAATCATGAAACATCCCGCCGGGGTGTCCTTGCTGGTAAAGCAGGTCGCTATAGCGGTGAAATAGTCTTCCAGTGCGGACTCAAGGCTTTTTTCTTCACAAAACAGCTGGGCTTCGTGTTTTGCCGCAAAGCGGGTGATGTAGCGGTCCAGTACGGCACGGAACAACCCTTCTTTATTGGTGAACTCCGCATACAGCGTGGGCGCTTTTGCGCCGGTGGCTTCCACGAGATCGGCGAGCGAGGTCGCTTCATATCCGTGCTGCCAGAAGAGTGTCATGGCCTTATCAAGCGCGGCTTCCCTGTCGAACACTTTTGGTCGGCCACGGCTTTTTTTTGCACAACCTGTCGTTTCAGTTGTCATGGCGCCGATGTACCTTTGTTGGGTTTATTGAATAACCATTATAAAAATATTCGACTGCACACTCCAGCGGATTCACGATAAAAATAATTTATAGCTATTAGTATGAAAAATAAGACCTTTATATTTTATATAACGATCATTATAAAAAAATGTTGACGTGTGACCTGGATCACATCTATGATTTACCTATCGATCGTTAAGTTAATCTTTTCGACACCCATTCATCTGCTAAAGGTCACTATCATGAAAAACGTAAAAACACTGTTTGTTGCTGCTGTTCTTAGCTCACTGTCATTTGCAAGCTTTGCCGCTGTTGAAGTTCAATCCACTCCTGCGGGCCAAGAGAAAGTCGGTACTATTTCTGCGAATGCGGGGACTAACTTAGGTTCTCTGGAAGATCAACTGGCGCAGAAAGCCGATGAGATGGGTGCGAAGTCTTTCCGTATTACTTCCGTTACCGGTCCTAACACTCTTCACGGAACTGCTGTTATCTACAAATAAGATTTAACCCATCGCAATGCCACTGCGAGTTAAATAAAAAACCCCCGCGGAATAAAATTCAGCGGGGGTTTTTTTATACGCTACGTTTACAGCGGTTGTTGAGCAACGTCATGATGACGGGTCACATCGACCGGCATGCCTGAGCGAATCTCCATCGCATGATCCATGACGGCGGTATCTGTTTGCGCCGCATTTTTAAATGTCTGCATGGACGCGTTCAGCACGATCGGCAGCAGTTGCGGGTCGTCATTGATTTTTTCGGACAGCGGTTGGTGTACTTCCACCAGGCGCACGCCGTTAGGCTCAACGGATGCTTTGATCGGCGTATTGATAATATTGACCTTAGTTCCGGGCGTTACCTGACGGAACAGGGTTTCTATATCACCGTCGCGCAGACGAATACAGCCGGAACTGACGCGCATTCCGATGCCAAAATCAGCATTTGTACCGTGCAACAGGTACACGCCGCCGTATGCCGCTAAGCGAATCGCATGATGGCCCATCGGGTTATCCGGACCGGCAGGCACAACGGCAGGCAGGTCAATCCCGTTTGCTTTGTATCGCGCGCGGATATTTGCCGTCGGCGTCCAGGTGGGGTTGGCGCGTTTATCAGAGATGGTGGTTACCATCGTAGGCGTCAGCGTGTCACCACCTAACTGGCCAATACCAATAGGATACACGGTCACCGAATTGGTCCCCGGCTGGTAATAATAAAGACGCAGTTCGGCGAGGTTGATAACAATACCTTCGCGCGGGGCATCAGGTAGCAGAGTTTGTAACGGGATCGTCAAAACGCTGCCCGGACGTGGTACGTAAGGGTCAACGCCAGGGTTGGCCTGCAGCAGCGCGAGAAAGCCGACATTGTACTTTTTCGCAATCGCTTCCAGAGAACCGCCATTGTCTTCAACAACGTGAACGGCATTCTGACCCACCAGACGGCTTCCCGGTGGCGGCAGCGGCCAGGTGTTTGCCTGAGCCGGAAGTGCTAACGCGAATGTCGCTGCAAGCGTAAAAAACGCGAGCCAGCGAGAGAGTCGTTTATTGTTTAACATCACCATAAATCCATTGTTTTTACGTGGTTTTTATTATGTAAAAGTAAACGAGAATTATGGCTGTTTGCTGTGTCGGGAAGTGCAGGGAAGTGCAAAGAGTTTGTAAATTCATCAGGCCGGGTGAGTGGTGTGCTCACCCGGCCTGTTCACTATGCTTATGCTACGGCGTTTTCTTCAAGCTGACGCATAAACTGGCGGACCCAGTCGATCCGCGTTTTACGCTCGCTCAACTCCTGCATAAATTTCAGCCGGGTTGGACCGTCCAGACGGAAGTGCTGCGGCTGCTTTTGCAGTAAACCAATCAGCCAGACCGGGTTGACGTGGTTTTTCTCGGCAAATTCAATGGTACCGCCTTTTTCATTGCCTTCGAGCTTTCTGATCCCCAGTTTCTGCGCCTGCTGGCGTAAACGGGCGATATCCAGCAGCGTACGAGCCGGGTCGGGCAGCAAGCCAAAACGGTCTATCAGCTCAACCTTAATTTCTTCCAGTTCGTTTTCGCCTTTCGCACTGGCAATGCGCTTGTAGAACGACAGTCGGGTGTTTACATCCGGGATATAGTCATCCGGCAGCAGAGACGGCATGCGCAGCTCAACTTCGGTTTGCTGGCTGGTGAGATCTTCCAGTGACGGCTCACGCCCTTCTTTGAGCGCATCGACCGCGTTTTCCAGCAGTTCCATATACAGTGAGAAGCCGATGCTTTCCATGGAACCACTCTGATCTTCACCCAGTAACTCCCCGGCGCCGCGAATTTCGAGGTCGTGGGTCGCCAGCGCAAAACCTGCGCCCAAATCTTCCAGCGAGGCGATGGCTTCCAGACGTTTTTGCGCGTCGGTGGTCATTGCTTTCGGATGCGGCGTCAGCAGCCAGGCGTAAGCCTGGTGGTGAGAACGTCCCACACGACCGCGCAGCTGGTGTAATTGCGCTAAACCGAAGTGATCCGCTCGTTCGATGATGATGGTGTTAGCGGTGGGGATGTCGATCCCGGTTTCGATAATGGTGGTACACACCAGCACGTTAAAACGCTGATGGTGGAAATCATTCATCACGCGTTCCAGTTCGCGCTCGCGCATTTGTCCGTGACCGATACCAATACGCGCTTCCGGCACCAGTTCAGCTAATCTGTCAGCGGTTTTCTGGATGTTTTCGACGTCGTTAAACAGATAATAAACTTGTCCCCCGCGCAGAACTTCACGCAGGATCGCCTCGCGTACCACCAGGTTGTCGTATTCGCGCACGAAGGTTTTGACCGCCAGACGACGAGCGGGCGGCGTGGCGATAATCGACAGATCGCGCATGCCACTCATTGCCATATTGAGCGTACGTGGAATTGGCGTTGCCGTCAGGGTCAGAATATCGACATCTGCGCGCATCGCCTTGATGCGTTCTTTGTGGCGAACGCCGAAACGGTGCTCTTCATCGACAATCAGCAGACCCAGATCTTTTAACTTCACATCCGCTTGCAGCAGTTTGTGCGTGCCGATGAGAATATCAATTTTTCCCTCGGCAACTTGCTCCAGAATCTGCGCTTGCTCTTTGGCGCTACGGAAACGGGACAACATCTCAATGCGTACCGGCCAGTTGGCAAAGCGGTCGCGGAAGTTGTCGAAGTGCTGCTGTGCGAGCAGGGTGGTCGGCACCAGCACGGCAACCTGCTTGTGGTTCTCTACGGCGAGAAAGGCCGCGCGCATCGCGACTTCGGTTTTACCAAAGCCGACGTCGCCGCAGACCAGGCGGTCCATGGCCAGCGGTTGACACATATCGCTGAGTACCGCGTTAATCGCCTGCGCCTGGTCAGGCGTGGTTTCAAACGGGAAGCTGTCGCAAAACAGCTGATACTGTTCACGGTCATGCTTAAAGGCAAAGCCTTCTTTCGCCGCGCGCTGGGCATAAATATCCAGCAGCTCTGCCGCAACATCGCGCACCTTCTCAGCGGCTTTCTGTCGGGCACGTGACCAGGCATCGCCGCCAAGTTTATGCAGCGGCGCATTCTCTTCTGCGCCACCTGCATAGCGGCTGATGAGATGCAGTGACGACACCGGCACGTACAGTTTGGCGTCGTTGGCATAGGTGAGCATCAGATATTCACCGGTGATGCCGCCCGCTTCCAGCGTGGTCATACCGGCATAACGACCCACGCCGTGCTCCAGATGCACCACCGGCTGACCGGGATGCAGCTCTGCGAGGTTACGAATTAACGTATCCGGGTTGATGGTGCGACGAGAATCCTGGCGGCGGCGCGCCACGCGTTCCCCAAGCAGATCGCTTTCACAAATCAGCGCCAGATTGCGTTTGCTATCGATGAAGCCGTGCTCAGCTGCGCCAATCATCAGATAACGACCGTTATCTACGGCTTCATCGAGTCGCAATATCCGCTTCGGCGCCACTTTGATACGGGCGAGCAGTTCGCCAAGTGCTTCACGGCGGCCTTCACTTTCCACCGAGAAAATCACCGGACCGGTGAAGCCTTCAAGGAATTTACGTAACGCATCTAACGGCGCTTTTTGCTGTGCCTGAACGGCGATATCCGGCAGCTTCTGGAACCCGAGGTTAGTATTCGCTGCTTTGTTCGCCAGACTCTCGGTTTTCAGTTGAACGCGCGGCCAGCGTTTAAGTTCAGAAAACAGCTCATCAACCCGCAGCCACAGCGATTCCGGCGGCAGAAGCGGGCGCATCGGATCAACACCGCGATTTTCAAAGCGCGACAGGGTATCGGCCTGGAAGCGTTCTGCGCTGGTCTCGATATCACCGGTATTCACCAATAACGTATTGGCGGGGAAGTAGCTGAACAGCGGCGGCAGCGGCTCGCTGAAAAACAGCGGTTGCCAGTATTCAATACCCGCAGGTAACGTGCCTTTACTGACCTGCTGGTAAATATGTTCGGCGTCGCGTTTCACCTCAAAGGTATCACGCCACTGGCTGCGGAATAGCTCGATGGCCGTTTTGTCAGTAGGGAATTCGTGTGCGGGAAGCAAATTAATGGCATCGACTTCTTCCAGCGTGCGCTGGGTGTCGGTATCAAACAGACGCAGGCTGTCGATTTCGTCATCAAAGAAATCCAGACGATAAGGCAACTCGCTGCCCATCGGGAACAAATCCAACAACGCGCCGCGTGTGGCGTATTCGCCGTGCTCCATCACCTGATCAACATGGCGATAGCCCGCACTGTCCAGCTGTTCACGCAGAGCGTCACGTGAAAGTCGCTGGCCCTTTTTCATGACCAGCGCATGACCGTGCAGATAGCTGTGCGGACAAACGCGCTGCATCAGTGTATTTACCGGAACGATCAGCACGCCGCGCTGCATGGCAGGCAGTTGATACAGCGTGGAGAGCCGCGAGGAGATAATCTCCTGATGGGGAGAAAAGCTGTCGTAGGGTAGCGTTTCCCAGTCGGCCAGGTTCATCACCATCTGGTCAGTAAACTGACGAATTTCATCATGCAAACGCAGCGCATTTTGCATGTCCGGCGCGATCAGGACCACTGGACCCGCGTGATGTTCGGCGATTTCGGCGACCAGCGTTGCGCAGGCGGCACCGGTAAGCTCACCTAACTGGCGCTGATCGCCAGCTTTCGCCGGGAGCGTGTAACGATGTTGTTCAGGCATTCGGTTGTCAGGATCTCGTTTAGATATACATCTGATAAGCAATGTTCTTTATTATCCGTGATCGTTTCTCATAAGCAAATTGATTCGCCCCCTGATGGGGGCAAAAGCGCGTAGGGGTTAGCGCGAGACAGCCGATAAAGAAGGCGGGGAAAAGAGCAGGTCGGCCACTGTTTTTTGTGAAATTTTACGTACCAACAGGCCAAACAAGGTGCACAGTAGCAGGCAGGCGAACGGATACACCAGCAGCAGGGCCAGCTCCGCATATACAGGCCAGGCGGTATGATTGATTTTGGGGATTAGCGTTAAGCTGAACAGCTCAACCAGAATACGGTGGGTGGTGTAGATGGCGATGGTATTGGCACCAATCACGCTTAACGGGCCGGACTCACGCATACCAAAGCGCAGCTCAAATTGATAAAACAGCTTCATGATCAGCACAATGGAAAGCAGAGAAAGTAATAGTGAGACATTTGCCAGCCACGCGACGACGGCGGCGATTGCGCTAACCAGAACAATGACCGCATGGCGGCGCAGGGGCACCTCCTTAATCCATACCATCAGCGTTGCGCCAAACCATGCACCGAGGCTGTACCAGGGCAGATTGCGAATCACGCTGTTCATTCCCCACCACGGCGTCGGGACAAAATTGATCGCCACGCTTAGCACCACAAATACCGCCAACAGCGGCACCGCCCAGCGGCTGAAAATTTTACACAGAACAAAATAGACAATCAGCGCGTACAGATACCACAAGCTGGTACTGGCGGTCAGCATTCCGTGGGTAAAACCCGCGATCGAATCGGCATACGCGGCGTTGGCAGCATGGCTCAGATCGCGCTGTGGGGCCAGCCAGTTATTGAGCGCGACTAACGCCAGCCATTGCACTACTCCCCAAAGCACCAGCACCCAGGCAATGCTCCAGATCCGCTTATCCACGCAGGTGGTCCACGGGACGCTATCAATGTAGCGACGGATCAGATACCCCGAAATAAAGAAAAAGACCGGCATGCGAAACGGCGCCAGGTACAAATTGAGGTAAATCCAGCATTTGCTCAGCAGCTCTGAAAGCGGATGCTGAAAAGTAGTGAGGTGCGGGTAAAACGTGATTACCGAGTGGTAAATCACCACCAGACAAATACATAACCCTTTGATTTGATTAATCCATAGTTCTTTTTTCTTCATCGAGACGGCGTATCCATATTGTTGGCTATAGCCTGCCATCCTGCGCAACCCGCTGTGCGCTGTAATGCGTAACTGTCTGCATTTTGTTTTTTTAAGATAAAGATCAGGGACCCGGGCTGAAGGGTAGAGGGACAACTTTAGCGAATTGATTTATTTATACTTTTAGGAATAGTGCTGACGAACACTTACGGTTCAGTCATTTACCCATTCCGCTTTCGCTTATATACTCGTGACTTTGCTAACAGCAACCAGACGGATTTCATGTACCAACCTGTCGCTCTATTCATCGGCCTGCGTTATATGCGTGGGCGTGCAGCAGATCGCTTCGGTCGCTTCGTTTCCTGGCTCTCCACCATAGGCATTACTCTCGGGGTAATGGCGCTGGTCACGGTGTTGTCGGTGATGAACGGTTTCGAGCGCGAGCTGCAAAACAATATTCTTGGCCTGATGCCTCAGGCCGTACTCTCGTCTGAACAGGGTTCCCTCAACCCGCAACAACTGCCGGAAAAAGCGGTGGTGTTGAACGGCGTCAACCGCGTTGCACCTATAACTACGGGAGATGTGGTGCTGCAAAGTGCGCGTAGCGTGGCGGTCGGCGTGATGCTCGGTATCGATCCGGCGCAAAAAGATCCGTTAACGCCGTATCTGGTCAATGTGAAGCAAACAGATCTGCAACCGGGTAAGTATAATGTCATCCTCGGCGAGCAGCTTGCCGGGCAGTTGGGCGTGAACCGTGGCGATCAAATCCGTGTGATGGTGCCCTCGGCCAGCCAGTTTACGCCGATGGGACGTTTGCCGAGCCAGCGTTTGTTTACAGTGATTGGCACTTTCGCCGCCAACAGCGAAGTCGATGGCTACCAGATGCTGACCAACATTCAGGATGCCTCGCGTCTGATGCGTTATCCGGTGGGTAATATCACTGGCTGGCGTCTGTGGCTGAACGAACCGTTAAAAGTTGACACGCTGAGCCAGCAAACGCTGCCGCAAGGCACCAAATGGCAGGACTGGCGCGAGCGCAAAGGGGAACTGTTCCAGGCCGTGCGCATGGAAAAGAACATGATGGGGCTGCTGCTTAGCCTGATCGTGGCGGTGGCGGCTTTTAATATTATTACCTCGCTGGGTCTGATGGTAATGGAGAAGCAAGGGGAAGTGGCGATTTTACAAACGCAGGGGCTAACGCCGCGGCAGATAATGATGGTGTTTATGGTTCAGGGGGCCAGTGCCGGGGTGATTGGCGCGCTGCTGGGCGCTGTACTGGGTACCTTGCTCGCCAGCCAACTGAACAATCTGATGCCAATTATTGGTGTGCTGCTGGATGGCGCTGCGCTGCCGGTCGCTATCGAGCCGCTGCAGGTTATCGTCATTGCGCTGGTGGCGATGGCCATCGCGCTGCTGTCTACGCTTTATCCTTCCTGGCGCGCTGCCGCCACTCAACCCGCTGAGGCTTTACGTTATGAATAAGATCCTGTTGCAATGCGACAACCTGTGCAAACGCTATCAGGAAGGCACTGTGCAGACCGATGTACTGCACGATGTCAGTTTTTGCGTCGGCGAAGGTGAGATGATGGCGATTGTCGGCAGCTCAGGCTCCGGCAAGAGTACGTTGCTGCATCTGTTAGGTGGGTTGGATACCCCGACTTCCGGTGACGTCATTTTTAGCGGTCAGCCAATGAGCAAGCTCTCGTCGGCGGCGAAAGCGGAACTGCGCAATCAGAAGCTGGGCTTTATTTACCAGTTCCACCATTTGCTGCCGGATTTTACCGCGCTGGAAAACGTAGCGATGCCGCTGCTGATCGGCAAGAAAAAACCGGCTGAAATCACCGAGCGCGCACGGGACATGCTGAAAGCGGTAGGGCTGGATCATCGTGCCAGTCATCGCCCGTCTGAACTGTCTGGCGGCGAACGCCAGCGTGTGGCCATCGCGCGTGCGCTGGTGAATAACCCGCGCCTGGTCCTGGCAGATGAGCCAACGGGTAACCTGGATGCGCGTAACGCGGACAGCATTTTCGAGCTTCTGGGTGAGCTGAACCGCTCTCAGGGCACGGCATTTCTGGTGGTGACGCACGATCTGCAACTGGCGAAGCGGATGAGTCGCCAGCTTGAAATGCGCGATGGTCGCCTGACGGCTGAACTGAGCCTGATGGGAGCTGAGTAATGGCTTCGCCTTTATCGTTATTGATTGGTCTGCGCTTTAGCCGTGGTCGGCGGCGCGGCGGTATGGTTTCGTTAATTTCGGTGATATCTACCGTTGGCATCGCGTTGGGTGTGGCGGTGTTGATCGTCGGTTTAAGTGCCATGAACGGATTTGAGCGTGAGCTGAACAACCGTATTCTGGCCGTAGTCCCACACGGAGAGATTGAAGCCGTAAATCAGCCGTGGAATAACTGGCAGGAAGCGCTCGACAAGGTACAAAAAGTGCCGGGTATTGTCGCCGCGGCGCCTTATATCAACTTTACCGGACTGGTGGAGAGCGGGGCGAACTTACGCGCGGTGCAGGTGAAGGGCGTAGACCCGAAACAGGAACAGCGTTTAAGCGCGTTGCCATCCTTTGTGCAAAACCACGCCTGGGATAATTTTAAAGCCGGTGAACAACAAATCATCATTGGTAAGGGTATTGCCGATGCGCTGAAGGTGAAGCAGGGTGACTGGGTGTCGATTATGATCCCTAACGCCAGTGCGGATCATAAGCTACAGCAGCCTAAACGCGTGCGTTTGCACGTGACGGGGATCCTGCAACTGAGCGGTCAGCTCGATCACAGCTTTGCCATGATCCCAATGGAAGATGCGCAGCAATATCTTGATATGGGAACCAGCGTCTCCGGGATCGCGCTGAAGGTTAACGACGTGTTTAACGCCAATAAGCTGGTGCGAGACGCGGGTGAAGTCACCAATAACTATGTTTACATCAAGAGCTGGATCGGCACCTACGGCTATATGTACCGCGATATTCAGATGATCCGCGCCATTATGTATCTGGCTATGGTGCTGGTGATTGGCGTGGCCTGTTTTAATATCGTTTCCACGTTAGTGATGGCGGTAAAAGACAAAAGCGGCGATATTGCGGTATTAAGAACCCTCGGGGCGAAAGATGGGTTGATCCGTGCCATTTTTGTCTGGTACGGCCTGCTGGCGGGTCTGTTCGGTAGCCTGATAGGCGTCGTCATCGGGGTGGTTGTCTCGTTGCAACTGACGCCGATCATAAACGGGATTGAGGCGCTTATCGGCCATCAGTTCCTGTCCGGCGATATCTATTTCATTGACTTCCTGCCATCGGAATTACACTGGCTGGATGTGATTTACGTGCTGGTGACAGCACTCGTGCTGAGTCTTTTGGCAAGTTGGTATCCGGCGCGTCGCGCCAGCAATATTGATCCTGCGAGAGTACTTAGCGGCCAATAACAACAATAATACACGACAGCATTCATGCTGCATCAAGGCGTAGCCAACGCAGAGGCATCTTGAAGGATGACGTGTATCAAGGAGCGGTGATGTATTACGGATTTGACATCGGCGGGACCAAAATTGCGCTGGGCGTGTTTGATAAGCAACGTCGTCTGCAATGGGAAACTCGCGTTCCTACGCCTCGCGACAGCTACGACGCTTTCCTTGATGCGGTCTGCAATCTGGTGACGGAAGCGGATCAGCGGTTCGGCATCAAAGGTTCGGTAGGCATCGGCATTCCGGGCATGCCGGAAACCGAAGACGGCACGCTGTACGCGGCCAATGTTCCTGCCGCCAGTGGCAAACCGCTCCGCGCCGATCTCAGCGCTCGCCTTGACCGCGATGTGCGTCTGGATAACGATGCGAACTGTTTTGCTCTCTCCGAAGTCTGGGATGACGAGTTCACCCAATATCCGCTGGTGATGGGGTTGATCCTCGGTACGGGCGTCGGCGGCGGCCTGGTGCTTAACGGGAAATCCATCACCGGGCGCAGCTATATCACCGGTGAGTTTGGTCATATTCGTTTGCCGGTCGATGCGCTGACGCTGATGGGCTTTGATTTCCCGCTGCGCCGCTGCGGATGCGGTCAACTGGGATGCATCGAAAGCTATCTTTCCGGCGGTGGATTTGCGTGGTTGTATCAGCATTACTACCATCAACCGCTGGATGCCCGCGAAATCATCGCGCTGTGGGAGCAGGGTGACGAACACGCGCGTGCCCACGTTGAACGCTATCTGGATTTGCTGGCAGTGTGTCTTGGGAATATCCTGACTATCGTCGATCCTGATTTGGTGGTGATTGGCGGAGGCTTGTCGAATTTTACCGCTATTACGACGCAACTGGCGGATCGACTGCCACGTCATCTGCTGCCGGTTGCCCGGGTACCGCGTATTGAGCAGGCACGGCACGGTGATGCCGGCGGGATGCGCGGGGCTGCTTTCCTACATCTTACCGATTAATACAAAGAGGTTGTTATGCTGTCGCGTCGGGGTCATCGGTTAAGCCGCTTTCGTAAAAATAAACGCCATTTGCGCGATCGCCTGCGTCAACGAATCTTTTTCAGAGACAGAGTGGTGCCTGAATTGATGGAAAAACCAAGAGTGCTGGTACTGACTGGAGCGGGAATCTCCGCTGAGTCAGGAATTCGAACATTCCGCGCGGCGGATGGTCTCTGGGAAGAACATCGGGTAGAGGACGTTGCGACTCCGGAAGGATTTAGTCGAAACCCGGAACTGGTTCAGTCGTTTTATAACGCCCGTCGCCATCAGTTGCAGCAGCCTGAAATCCAACCCAACGCGGCGCATATCGCACTGGCAAAACTCGAAGCCGAGCTGGGCGATCGTTTTTTACTGGTGACGCAGAACATTGATAATCTGCATGAGCGTGCGGGCAGCCAGAACGTTATCCATATGCACGGCGAGCTGCTCAAAGTTCGCTGTTCGCAAAGCGGGCAGATTCTGGAATGGACGGGCGATGTGACACCGGAAGATAAATGTCATTGCTGCCAGTTTCCGGCACCGCTGCGACCACACGTAGTGTGGTTTGGTGAAATGCCGCTGGGTATGGATGAAATTTATATGGCACTGGCAATGGCAGATGTGTTCATTGCGATTGGCACATCGGGACATGTTTATCCGGCAGCGGGTTTTGTGCATGAGGCGCGACTGCATGGGGCACATACGGTAGAACTCAATCTCGAACCGAGCCAGGTAGGCAGCGAGTTTGAAGAGAAGTATTACGGTCCGGCAAGCCAGGTAGTGCCTGAGTTCGTTGAGAAGTTATTGAAAGGGCTGTAACGGCTATCCGGATAATACTGTTTAAGCCTGTACAAGCTGGCGGTCCTCACGCAGGGCCGCCATAATCAAAAATCCTACGATGTAAAAACAACAGATCAGCCCCAGTGCGCTCAGCCATATGGGTAGTCGGGTAATGTAAACCAGGCTGCACGAGATAATCACCAGAATAATTCCGGTATACATGGGGTGCGCAATCCAGGCAAAAATGCCGCGCGTAACCCTTTTTGCACGAGGTAAATAGTAGCCTGTCCATGTGTGGCTCTCCCCCAAATCCCATTTTCCTTTGATGACCAGCGCGTTACCTACGATCGCCAAAATCAGACATCCCCACTCCACCGGGCCAATCTGATGACTGAAAAACAGGCTATAACCAAAAACCAGGATCGGTATTAAAAAGGTGAGCCGTAGCAGGCGGGTTGCGGTGACAGGCAGCAAAGGACGAGCGTTTACCGGCTGCTTACGTGGGAGAATCACCAGCGTAAATACGATCAGATTAGCCAACTCAAGTAGCAGCCAGAGTGTTGTCATTGGAAGCCTCAGAAGCCGGCCTGGAATACTGTAAGCATAGCCAGAAACTGGGGAGCGGGAATCAGCCGAAAGGCGTAAAAAGTAGGGATTGGCAGGTAGCAACCCGGCGCAGCGACGCCTGCCGGGTTGCACGAGTATTAGCGTCCTGCTTTTAGCTTCTGATAATACTCTTCGTAGATAGCGCTGGCGGAACCGACATCGTTTTGCCATTCCCCTTTGTTGATGGTTTCCGCGTCAGGGTAGAGCGTTTTGTCGTTCGCGACCTCAGGACTTAACAGCTTGCGTGCTGCCAGGTTCGGCGTCGGGTAACCGATAGTTTCTGCGACTTCTTTCGCGACGTCCGGGCGCAGCAGGAAGTTAATCAGCTTCAGCGCACCTTCTTTGTTTTTCGCGTTAGCCGGAATAGACAGGCTGTCCATCCAGAAAATGCCACCTTCTTTCGGCCATACCACTTCCAACGGTGTGCCCGCCTGACGCGCAACATACGCGGAGCCGTTCCACACCATCCCCAGATTAACTTCGCCTTCCATATACGGGTTGGCCGGGTTGTCAGAGTTAAATGCCGCAACGTTAGGCATCAGCTTCTTCAACTCGTTATAGGCGGCTTCAATCTCTTTAGGATCGGTGGTATTGCCGGAATATCCCAGCTTGCGCAGCGCCATCTGGAACACTTCTCGCGCATCATCCGTTAACAGCAGACTGCCTTTGTACTCCGGCTTCCACAGATCGGCCCAACTGGTGACGGTTTTCGGATCGATAGCATCGCTGTTGACGCCAATGGCCGTTGCACCCCAGATATACGGGATGGAGTAGTCATTGTTTGGGTCAAACGGCTTGTTGAGCATTTCCGGATCGAGGTTGTGGAAGTTGGTCAACGTCGACTTGTCGATCTTCTGGATCATGCCTTCTTTACGCATTTTATCGACGTAATAGGTGGACGGAACCACCAAATCGTATGCGCCGTCTTTATAGGTTTTGAGCTTGGCGTACATGGTTTCATTCGACTCGTAGGTCGAATAGATAACCTTAATGCCGGTTTCTTTGGTGAACTGTTCCAGCAGACCCGGTGGGACGTATTCAGTCCAGTTATAGAAATAGAGCGTGTTGTTGTCATTCGCGTGAGCGGCGCTCATGCCCAGTGCCAGAGCACCCGCCGCGAGCAGGTGGCGTGACCATTTTTTCATCATTTAACGTCCCCTGAATTAAGGGCCTTAGCGGCCCTTGGTTTTATCACGTGCAATAAGCTGGCTGGCAATCACCATAACCAGCGACAGAACCAACAAAATGGTCGCCAGCGCGTTCACCTCTGGTGATACGCCGACTTTAACCATTGAGTAGATTTTTAATGGCAAAATTTCATAACCCGGTCCGGTGACGAAAGATGAAACAACAACATCATCCATCGACAGCGTAAAACTCAGCAACCAACCCGCAGCCACCGCAGGCATAGCCAGTGGCAGTATTATCTTGCGCAGAATAGTTACTTCGCTGGCACCCAAATCTTTAGCCGCCTCAAGCATGCGGACATCAAAACCTTTCAGGCGAGAGTAAACCGTCACCACCACAAAAGGCAGACAAAAAGTGATATGCGAGAACAGCAGCGACCAGAAGCCCAGTTGAATGCCGATCAGCATAAACAGCACCAGCAGAGATATTGCCATCACAATATCCGGCGACATCATCACCACGAACAGCATGCCACTGACGAACGGTTTACCGCGAAAACGGTAACGGTACAGCGCAACCGCAGTGAGTGAGCCGATCAAGGTGGCAAAGGTGGCGGATAGCACCGCCATCGTCAGCGAGTGCTGCGCCGCCTGCAACAGGCTGTCGTTATTCATCAGCAGGCCGTACCATTTAGTAGTAAAACCCTGCCAGTTGATGCCAAAGCGCGAACTGTTAAAGGAGTTCACAATCAGAATGATGATTGGAATATACAGATACGCGTAGATAGCGGTCATAAAACCGCCGCGAAGCAGTCGACCGATCATTCGAGTTCCACCTTCTTGTTCAGTAAGCGGGAGGCGCGCCAGTAGATCAGCAGCATCAGACCCATCACGATGGTCAGTGTAATGCTGGTGGCTGCACCAAACGGCCAGTCGCGGATGTTCAGGAACTGAACTTTAATTACGTTACCAATCAGCAGGTTTTTCGCGCCGCCCATTAAGTCGGAAACGTAAAACAGCCCCATTGCGGGCAGCATGACCAGCAGGCATCCGGCGATAATCCCCGGCATCGTCAACGGAATAATGATGCGGGTGAAGGTCTGAAGCTTACTGGCGCCTAAATCGCGTGCGGCTTCCAGCAGCGGTTTATCGAGCTTTTCAATGCTGGAATAGAGCGGCATCACCATAAACGGCAGCAGGATGTATACCAGCCCGATAATCACCGCGCTGGGAGTAAACATAATGCGAATGGGTGTATCGATAACGCCGAGCCATAACAGAAACTCGTTGAGATAGCCTTTGGTGCTGAGGAAAATTTTGAGTCCGTAGATGCGAATAAGGGAATTGGTCCAGAACGGAACAATCAGCAGGAACAGCAGCAGCGGGCGTACTTTTTCCGGCAGTTTCACCAAAAACCAGGCAAACGGGTAGCCGAGTACCAGACAGGCGAGCGTGGCAATCAGCGCCATATTGAGGGAGTGAACCAGTACCTCAAAATAGAGCGGATCGAGCAGGCGCGTATAGTTCTCCAGCGTAAAGACCATTTTGACGAAATTGGCGTCGTCACGGGTCAAAAAGCTGGTGCCGATGATCATCAGGTTGGGCAGAAAGACAAATAACACAAGCCAACCGACAATGGTGAAGATCACCACATTCTGGAATTTACTTGTGCTCTTCATCAGCCAGTACGACCTCCCAGCTTTCTACCCAGTTAATTGCCATTTTCTGGTCGAGCGAGTGGTCAAAGTCAGGATCATCTTCGTTGAAGAATTCGCTGACCATCACCATCTTGCCATTTTCCAGTTCTACAACCGACTCCAGCGTCATGCCTTTGTAGTTGCGTTCGCGCACGTAGCCGATCAGGCCTTCGATATGATTATCATCATTGATTTCATCAACGCGCAAATCTTCAGGGCGTAACAGGACGTGCAGCTTTTGTCCGGGAACTACCGCGAAGTTGACATAAATATTGCACTCGCGGCCTTCAACGTTAGCACGAACACGCTGTTCATCCAGACGTTCAATCACCGTGGCGTTAAACATATTGATCTCGCCGATAAACCCGGCGACAAACAGATTCTTTGGCTCTTCGTAGATTTCGCGCGGCGTACCGTCCTGCTCAATCTTACCATCGCGCATCACCACGATGCGGTCGGACATGGTTAGCGCTTCTTCTTGATCGTGTGTGACAAAGACAAAAGTGATACCAAGCTTACGCTGCAGTGCTTTCAGTTCATTCTGCATCTGCTTACGCAGTTTGTAGTCCAGCGCAGAGAGGGATTCATCTAACAAGAGTAAGCGGGGTTTGTTGACCACTGCTCGGGCAATCGCTACGCGCTGCTGCTGTCCGCCGGAAAGTTGATGCGGTTTTCTCTGGGCGAACTCTTCCAGTTGCACCATGCGCAGGGCTTCGGTAACGCGGGGAGAAATGTCGGCTGCGGGCGTTTTTTGCATGCGCAAACCAAAGGCCACATTCTCAAACACAGTCATGTGGGGGAATAGCGCATAGCTTTGGAAGACGGTATTCACGTAGCGATTTTCCGCTGGAACGTGAGTGATGTCCTCGTTGTCCAACAAAATATGACCGGAATCAACCGTTTCCAGACCGGCAATCAGGCGAAGAACGGTTGTTTTACCGCAGCCAGAGGGGCCAAGCAGCGTAAGAAACTCGCCATTATTGATGGTCAAATCCAGGCTGGAAATCACCTCTTTGCCATCGAAACTTTTGCGAATTCCCGCTAATTGCACCAGTGGAGAAAGCGAACGCGGTTGTTTATTCAATTTTTTACTCTGTCCCATGTAAACGCAACGGATGGCTGACCGATGCGGGGTTTGTGGTTAACCACCTTGATGACTCTTAATGAGGGCCGTTATTCTACGGCAAACCATTGTAATCGCCAATCCTTGTTGCGAATTACTGACTTAGCCCTATAGTCAGAGGGGATGTCAGGGCGAAATATTCTCACTTGCGGGGATAAAAGTGACCTGACGCAATATTTGTCTTTTGTTGCTTATTGATAATGTTGTCACAAAAAGTGAGGGTGACTGCATGGATAAACTACTTGAGCGTTTTTTACACTACGTGTCACTGGACACCCAATCAAAATCGGGCGTGCGGCAGGTTCCCAGCACCGAAGGACAGTGGAAATTATTACAACTGCTCAAACAACAGCTCGAAGAGATGGGGCTGGTTAATATTTCACTGAGCGAAAAAGGTACGCTGATGGCAACGTTACCCGCGAACGTTGCTGGTAATATTCCTGCGATCGGCTTTATTTCCCATGTGGATACCTCACCGGATTTCAGCGGTAAAAATGTCAATCCGCAAATCGTTGAAAACTATCGCGGTGGCGATATTGCGTTAGGCATTGGTGATGAAGTTTTATCGCCGGTGATGTTCCCGGTGCTGCATCAACTTCTGGGTCAGACGCTGATCACCACAGACGGTAAAACGTTGCTGGGCGCGGATGATAAAGCAGGCGTGGCGGAAATCATGACCGCGCTGGCTGTGCTTATCCAAAAAGATATTCCGCACGGTGATATCCGCGTGGCCTTTACGCCGGACGAAGAAGTGGGTAAAGGGGCGAAGCATTTTGATGTTGCGGCATTCGATGCGCAGTGGGCCTATACCGTTGACGGTGGTGGCGTAGGTGAGTTGGAATTTGAAAACTTCAACGCCGCGTCGGTCAATATCAAAATTGTTGGCAACAATGTGCATCCCGGCACCGCAAAAGGGGTGATGGTGAATGCGCTGTCGCTGGCGGCGCGTATTCACGCTGAGGTCCCGGCAGATGAAAGCCCGGAGAAGACGGAAGGCTACGAAGGCTTTTATCATCTGGCGAGCATGAAAGGGACGGTCGATCGGGCGGATATGCACTACATTATTCGTGATTTTGATCGTAAGCAGTTTGAAGCGCGTAAACGCAAGATCATGGATATCGCCAAGAAGGTCGGCAAAGGGTTACACCCGGACTGCTATATCGAACTGGTGATTGAAGACAGTTACTACAATATGCGCGAAAAAGTGATTGAGCATCCGCACGTGCTGGATATCGCCCAGCAGGCGATGCGCGATTGCGATATTGAGCCGGTGCTGAAACCGATCCGTGGCGGCACTGACGGCGCACAGCTGTCATTTATGGGATTACCGTGTCCGAATCTGTTCACCGGTGGCTACAACTATCATGGTAAGCATGAGTTTGTAACCCTGGAAGGAATGGAAAAAGCGGTGCAGGTGATTGTGCGTATTGCTGAATTGGCCGCGAAACAAAAATAAAATATGTGTAGTTGCCGGATGGCGCTTTGCTTATCCGGCCTACAATATTTCACTCCAGTAGGCCTGATAAGACGCATGGCGTCGCATCAGGCACAGTCCGCATTACCCTTCGAAGAACCAGTACCCGCTGTTGACCAGCGCGGCAAGCATGGCAAGGAAAGAAGGATCTTCCAGCGCATCCTCAAAGTTCTCAGCCGTCAGCACAATATGACTGGCCAGCGCTTCCAGCGCAGGACGATGCGGTGAATCAATTTTCTCACCGTTAGCGTAGACGTCGTCGCCAATGCGCAATACGCGCAATCCGCCCAGACGCACTAACACATCACCTTGTTTCAGGGCATCATAAATTTCGTCTGGCTGATACGGTGGCTCCGGCGGGGCAATATCCAGCTCATGACGAGACTGAGAAATAAACTCGCCAAACCACTGCTGGAAATGTTCTGGCTGATTAATCAGGCCCAGCATCATTTCGCGCAGCTTGTCCATTTCCTGCGGCAGAACATCTGCCGGATGATCGCGCGGTGGCAGATCAGGATCGCTGTAATAGGTGCTGCCCAGTTCGCGTTGTAAAACGTAATCGGCGAAGCCGCTGATCAGCTCGCGAGTGTTTGGCGCACGGAAGCCAACCGAATAGTTCATCGCGTTTTCTAACGCATAGCCTTCGTGCGGGAATCCCGGTGGAATGTACAGGATATCGCCGGGTTCCAGCTCTTCATCGATGATAGCTTCAAACGGGTCGACCTGAAGGAGATCCGGGTGAGGGCAGTGCTGCTTCAACTGCAGCTTTTCGCCTACGCGCCAGCGACGACGACCGGTTCCCTGAATGATAAATACATCGTACTGATCCAGGTGCGGGCCAACGCCTCCACCGGGTACAGAGAAAGAAATCATCAGATCGTCGATACGCCAGTCCGGTAATTCACGGAACGGGCGCATCAGCGCGGCGGTAGGTTCGTGCCAGTGGTTGACCGCCTGCACCAGCAAAGACCAGTTGTTCTCGCCAAGATGGTCGTAGCTTTCGAAGGGACCATGGCTAACCTGCCATTTACCATCCTGATGGCTGACGAGTCGGCTGTCGACTTCGCTTTCCATTGCCAGTCCAGCCAGTTCGTCAGGAGAAAGAGGATCAATAAAGTTATTAAACCCGCGTTTTAAGACCACCGGGCGTTTCTGCCAGTGGCGTTCAAGAAAATCGGGCCAATTAAGTGTGAGTTGGTATTCCATAGTGAGCATCCCGCAGGCTGGTATCTGCAACCGATTATAACGGATACTTAACCTCAAGCGTGAAGTCAGTACATATTTATTACATGCGACGATTACTCGTCTTTCTGGCCCGGCTGCTGGCGACCAAAAATAACTTCCATGCGCGCACCACCCAGCAGGCTATCACCAGCAATAATCTGCCCGTCATACTGTTCGGTGATTTCTCGCGCCACCGCCAGACCGACGCCTTGTCCGGGACGTAGTGTATCTACGCGCTGTCCGCGGTCAAACACTACTTCCCGTTTGCTTTGCGGAATACCAGGACCATCGTCTTCGACCAGAATATGCAGCTGATCCTCAGACAGTTGCGCCGAAATCTCGACAAACTCCAGACAATATTTACAGGCGTTATCCAAGACGTTGCCCAACACCTCGACAAAGTCATTCTGTTCGCCCACAAAGCTGATCTCAGGTGAGATATCGAGATTAATGTTGACCCCTTTACGCTGATACACTTTATTCAGCGCCGAGGTGAGCTTATCCAGCAACGGCGCGACCGGGTGCAGCTCGCGGCTGAGTAGGGCACTGCTGCCACGCATACTGGCGCGATGCAGGTAATAGCCTATCTGTTGGGAAATACGGCTGATTTGTTCCAGCATGATAGGCTCTGCGTCGCTGACGTTCATCTTTTCATTGCGCATTGAGCGCAACGTACTTTGCAGTACCGCCAGTGGCGTTTTCAGGCTATGAGTGAGATCGGTTAACGTGGTGCGGTATTTATCGTAGCGCTCACGTTCGCTTTTTAAAAGCCGATTGAGATTACGAACCAGGCTGGTCAGTTCGCGTGTGGTGGCGGGATTTAGCATCTCACGATGATGTTCCTCAAGCTCACGGACTTCACGCGCCAGTGATTCAATCGGCCGTAGGCTCCACCACGCAGCCACCCATAACAACGGAATGACCAGCAACAGATTGGCGACCAGCACATAAATAAACCAGCTCCAGACCATATACGAGCGCTTTAGCTCTATAGGAATAGTGTCGACAACCACAATGGTCAGTTGCGGCATTCTGGCGGTGGCGGGGTAGACGTTCACCGCCACGGAGTGGGTCATTTCGGCGTCGTCATCATCTTCTCTGACTTCTTTTAACTGCTGCTGAGCGGAGTGATCTTCGCCCAGTAAAGTGCTGGTGGCGTCTACATTGGCTTCAATTTCATGAAAACCGTTCGTTTTTAGCCAGTCCGGTTGGATACTTTTCGTCAGCCAGGGAACATTGCGCTGAGCCCACAACAACTCACCGCTTTCGTTATAGATCAGCGACATTGTTGGGCTTTGCATATCGAGATTTTCAGGCAGCTCGACGTTTATCTTGCCGTTTTCCCACTTTGCCAGGGTATAAAACAGATTACTTTCACCCCGCAGCAGGCGAAACGTTGTCTTATCAAAGCTGACGCTGTAGCCCACCAGAGCAACCATGCCGTAGGCCAGCGAGAGCACTAATACAACGCCTGCGGTTGCCAGTAAAAAGCGCAACCGTAGCGATAGCGGGAAAAAATGACGCAATAGTTTATTCATTAGCGCAGTTCAAAAAGATATCCCTGACCACGCACGGTGGTGATGACGTCGTCCGGATATTGCGCCTGAATTTTCTTACGCAGACGTCCCATTAGAACATCAATGGTGTGACTTTCGCGCAGCTCGGCATCCGGGTAAAGCTGCAGCATGAGCGAATCTTTACTGACCACTTTGCCATTATTACGGATGAGCGTTTCCATAATGGTGTATTCAAACGCAGTGAGCTTGATAACTTCATCATTGACGGATAACTCGCGTCGAGAGAGGTCCACCTGAAAAGGCGGAAGGGAGATAATTTGCGATGCCAGACCGCTGTTGCGGCGCATCAGTGCCTGCATGCGCGCAGCCACTTCTTCGATGTGAAACGGTTTGGTGACGTAATCGTCAGCGCCAGCGCTGAGGACTTCCACTTTATCCTGCCAGCCTTCACGCGCGGTTAATACCAGAATCGGCAGCGAAACCTCATTACTGCGCCAGCGGCGGATCAGCGACAAACCATCTTCATCGGGGAGTCCTAAATCAACGATCGCGATATCCGGCAGATGTTCATTCAGATAATAGTCCGCTTCCTTCGCATCTTCTGCATCATCCACCTGATGCCCTAAATCCTGTAACTGAACCTTGAGGTGGTGGCGTAATAAAGCATTATCCTCGACAACCAGTACGCGCATCATCGTTTCTCCCTAAAATAATGGTATGAATAGTTTAACGCTGATTATGTGGATTGAAAGCAGCGCTATGAAATTAAATAACTTTTCTCATGCTCCCTGCCCGTGGGGGCGCTCCGATAGCATCCAGAGCGTATTACGCTCGGCCTTTACCCGGGTGTGCCGCGACAATGATGTTTAATGCCTTACTGCGGGAAAGGGGGACTATCAAAGCTAGGTACTCATGAAGTAAAAGAGGGCTGAATAACATGAATCTTGTCACTCCTTGCAAAAGAAGCATGCAATATAAACTGGCTTCTCTTCGAGAGAGTAAGCATTTCTGATAAAACTGCCATCTGTTTATTGACTGTTGAGAACGACCGCTCCAGGCCTTGATAAAAGTCATTCAAATCTTTAGTGTTTGGCTATGAATTTCGTAAACGTTTTGGCTACCGAGGAGTGTTTTGCGTCGTGAGCTAGTATTGTTCATTTACTCTAACCACCCCTGATGATGTTCAAAAATTAGTTACCATGATTATCTATTTACAAGTGATTTCAGAACAATACCGATACTGCCATAAAACAGTATCGGTATTGTTTACATTTTGAATTAAGATTATTTCCCTATGAGTGACACTTTTAATTTTCTTGAATAGGTAATGAAATCTCTCCTCCCAAACATTTTAAATAAATTAAACCATCGATTTTTACCGAGATAGTTTAATTTTATTAACTTTGGTTGGTAATGGTAACACATTATAAAAATGCCTTGATCGTCATCAACTATATTGTTTTTAAGCGTTTTCATTTGACATGCACAAACCAGTTCATAAAATTCTTTCCACTTTTCTTGTGTTGCTACAATGGCACCACCAATAATATAGGAACGATTATTAATCATATGGTCAAAAACCTGATGGATCGTTTTGGCTTTTAGCCCTTTTTTTATTGTAAATAGGTTAATTTTTTTTCTGTCAAAGGGATAACTCCAGCGAGATAACCCGTTTGTTACCTCTGTATTACGACAGTAACCAAAGTCAACCCATGCAATCATGTTATCCTTAACAAGTTTTAACTTTATTGCCCTGTTTACAAAGTATGTTTTTAGATTGCAAACAAGTACGTAATCTGCAGACCAGTATTCAGGATTAATTAACTGATGGGTTTCAAGTTTGCTTCTGAATTCGTCATTTTTTTGAATCTGCGAAATTCTATTTTTAAGATGGCGAAATTTTTTATTAATATCTACAGCGATTACAGTCGTGCGCTTTCCATCTCTAATCTTTTCAATTTTTGACTTTAGTTCTTTAGATGTAAAGATGATCATATCATTATCTAATTCAGACAAATTCTTGAAATACTGAATATAGGTGTCAGACGTTCTCTCTAAATGAGGAGAGAACCCCTTATCGCTTGTCCAACTACCTCTCCCTATATCGAAAAATGCTGTAACTATGGTAATAGATGAATTCATGTTATGCAGTCCGTATTTTTACCTATCCAATCACGACCTGGTCGTTAGAAATATATTTTTGAAGTCTACCTCATCGCGGCATTCTATCAGTATCAATGTGGGGCGGAAAGCATAATATGATGCACATTGCACAAAACAGTTTCACTTTCGGGCATTAGAGAAAATAAATGCAATTGCGACCAGCTAATTGAGGATTGCGCGATGATAGGGATTTGTCGCAGTTACGTTGCATGTATGAGAATCATCTGCTCTGACCGGCAAACATTCAAGGTTCCAATTGTTGCCACGCAATAGCTTGTGCAGGAGATGAATACATTTTATTGGAAATACAACAACTGCTTATCAGTTGATTACCAGCAGCTCATTTCATCCGGGTATTGTGTTCACTCTTCAGGGAAGGGATATTTTACGGGCGATAAAAAGCCGGAAACGCTGATGCTTTCCGGCTTACTACGATATGAACGGAAGGCCGGAACAGGCGCAAGCGCGCTCCGGCATCAAACAGATTACTTCAGTTCATCAACCATGGTGATGGCGCGACCAATATAATTGGCAGGTGTCATTGCTTTCAGGCGAGTTTTCTCTTCTTCCGGCAGCGCCAGACCGTCGATAAACTGCTTCATACCTTCGGCGTCAACGCGCTTACCGCGGGTCAGTTCTTTCAGCTTCTCGTACGGCTTCTCAATACCGTAGCGACGCATCACGGTCTGAATCGGCTCTGCCAGAACTTCCCAGTTATGGTCCAGTTCATCCAGCAGATGATCGCGGTTCACTTCCAGTTTGCTCACGCCTTTCAGCGTGGACTGATAGGCGATCAGCGCATAGCCAATACCTACGCCCAGGTTACGCAGAACGGTAGAGTCAGTCAGGTCACGCTGCCAGCGGGAGACCGGCAGTTTGCTCGCCAGGTGCTGCAGAACCGCGTTAGACAGACCCAGGTTACCCTCGGAGTTTTCGAAATCAATGGGGTTAACTTTGTGCGGCATGGTGGAAGAGCCAATTTCACCCGCGATGGTTTTCTGTTTGAAATGGTTCAGCGCCACGTAACCCCAGACATCGCGGTCAAAGTCGATCAGGATGGTGTTGAAACGGGCGATGCAGTCAAACAGCTCGGCAATGTAGTCGTGCGGCTCAATCTGCGTGGTGTACGGGTTCCACTGGATGCCCAGCGAGGTGACAAACTCTTCGCTGAACTGATGCCAGTCAACTTCCGGGTAAGCGGCGATGTGGGCGTTATAGTTACCGACTGCACCATTGATCTTACCAAGAATTTCAACCTGGTTGAGCTGACGATACTGACGCTCCATACGGTAAGCCACGTTAGCCATTTCTTTGCCTAGCGTAGACGGGGTGGCTGGCTGACCGTGGGTACGGGAGAGCAGAGGAATATCGCGATACTGTACAGACAGATCTTTCACCGCGTCGATAAGCTTACGCCAGTACGGCAGAACCACTTCGTCGCGTGCGGTTTTCAGCATCAGCGCGTGAGACAGGTTGTTGATGTCTTCAGAGGTACACGCAAAGTGGATAAATTCTGAAACGGCATGCAGTTCCGGGATATCCGCCACTTTCTCTTTCAGGAAATACTCAACTGCCTTCACATCATGGTTGGTCGTACGCTCAATGGTTTTGATGCGCGCAGCATCTTCTTCATTGAAGTTAGCGACGATCGCATCAAGGAAACCGATTGCGTCGGCAGCAAAAGCAGGAACTTCCTTGATCGCTGCGTGCGCGGCCAGTTTTTGCAGCCAGCGTACTTCAACCTGTACACGGAATTTCAGCAAACCGTATTCGCTGAAAATCCCGCGCAGCGCGCTGACTTTATCGCCGTAGCGTCCATCGACAGGGGAAACGGCGGTCAGTGAGGATAATTCCATAGATCACAACTCCGGGGTTAAATGAGCAAGAATTTGTTTTGCCTGAGTCGTCAGGCGATTACGAGAAAACATGAGTTGCAGACGGCCTCCACCAACCTGATGCCAGAGCACGGCAGCACGGATGCCAGCCAGCAGCGAAGCGCGTACTTTAGCCTGTACCTGTGGACTCTGAAGGATGGCCGGGGAACCCGTGACCTGAATACGCGGGCCGAGTGGGCTGATGACGTCAACATAAATGCCAGCCATCGCACTCATCAACGTTTCTGACTGCAAATCAAAATGGTCCAGCTGGCGCTGCAAGCCGCTAATACGGTCTCCCAGCGTGTCCATAGCGCCCTTGGCCGCTGACAGCTTACGCTCCAGCACCATCAGGCTTAGCGTATAGCGGGTGAGTTCCGCGTTCAGCCCCTGACGACTGCTGGCGTTCAGCACGCCAAGCAGCGTTTCAAGGCCAAGACGCAGGTTGGCTTCGCTGCCGCCAAACACGCCCAGCGTAGAGCTGGGATTCATGTCGATGACACTGTTCAGTGAAACGTGTAATGCATCGGCATCACAATGCCCCTGGTGCGCCAGTTCCTGCACCAGGCGTGCCGACTGACAAATGCCTGCCAGGGCGAGGGTGATGTCATAATAATTCTTTGCCACGTTCACTGCTTCCTTGTATCAAATGTGTAAGTAATTATACCGGCAGAGGCAATCGTTGTTCGATAATGCCGCCGCCGAGGCACACTTCGCCATTGTAAAAGACAGCCGACTGACCCGGCGTGACCGCCGCGACTGGCTCGTCGAAAATGACTTCAATACGCTCAGCATCCAGTGCCTTAACGGTGCACGGAATGTCGGTCTGACGATAGCGGGTTTTCACCGTACAGCGCATGGTGCCGGTGAACGGTTCGCGATCGACCCAATGCAGCTGTTGCGCCACCAGGCCAACGGACATCAGACGTGGATGTTCATGCCCCTGAGCGACAACCAGAATGTTGTTCTCAACGTCTTTATCCACCACATACCATGGATCTTCTGTCCCTTCTTTCGTTCCGCCAATACCCAGACCTTTACGCTGACCTAAAGTGTGGTACATCAGCCCCTGGTGCTGGCCAATCTCTTCGCCGTCAACGGTGATGATTTTGCCTGGCTGAGCCGGCAGGTAACGACCAAGAAACTCGCGGAACTTACGTTCGCCAATGAAGCAGATGCCGGTGGAGTCTTTTTTCTTGGCCGTAATCAGACCAAGATCTTCGGCAATTTTACGCACCTGCGGTTTTTCCAGTTCACCGACCGGGAACAGGCTTTGCGCGATTTGCTCATGGCCGAGCGTATAGAGGAAATAACTCTGGTCTTTATTGCCATCGAGCCCACGCAGCAGGCGGCTTTTGCCGTCGACATCCGCGCGACGCACGTAGTGACCGGTGGCGATGTAATCGGCACCTAAATCTTCGGCGGCAAACTCAAGGAAGGCTTTAAACTTAATTTCTTTATTGCACAGAATATCCGGGTTTGGCGTACGGCCCGCTTTGTACTCTTCAAGGAACAGTTCAAAGACGTTGTCCCAGTATTCTGCGGCAAAGTTGACGGTATGCAGTTCAATGCCGAGTTTGTCACAGACAGCCTGCGCATCCGCAAGGTCGGCGGCCGCTGTGCAGTATTCCTCGCCATCGTCCTCTTCCCAGTTCTTCATGAACAGGCCTTCTACCTGATAGCCCTGTTGTTGTAACAGCCAGGCAGAAACGGAGGAGTCGACACCGCCGGACATGCCGACGATCACTTTTTTTGGGCTTTCAGACATAGGAATACTCACGACATTGAACTTCAAGGCGGCATATTCTAGCACGCAGCCCTTTACTTGACACCCTCTGTAAACGGCCAGTTAAATTCGCCGATCATGGCCAGTGGGTAGCGCTGTCCGCTCTGATAACAGCGAATACTCTCCGCAACCAACGGCGAACGCAGGTTTGGCGCAGAGAAAATCTCTTCTGCGCTGACCCAACGACAGCAATCTATATCGCTGTCATGAGGTTCTGTAGCGCACATATTGGCAAGCTCAATAGAGAAAAGAAAACGCAAAAAGGGCGTTTTGTCCGGTGCAATCCATTGATGCATACGAATGAAATGCTGCGGCTGCGCTTTAATGCCCGTTTCTTCCCACAGTTCGCGTGCTGCGGCTTGCACCAACGTTTCATCGGCTTCCAGGTGTCCTGCAGGCTGATTCCACAAGGCTTTGCCATTGATCGTTTCTTCAACGACTAAGAATTTATCTTCTGCATGCACAATGCAAGCGACCGTGACGTGCGGTTTGAACATATTTTCCCCTTATTCCTCAGCAAATCCTTCGGCAACATCTGGCCAGCTAATTTCGCCGCTGGCCTTGTCGATACTAATATAAGCCACAGGAGGCGACGTTTGTGGGTCGGCCCCTCCACGGCACAATGCGGTTTGATGATCCTCGCGCACGATAATCTCAATGGCCTTTTTAGCATTCCAGCTTTCATAAAAAATACATTGGTGGTCGTGACGTAGCCCAAGGGTGGCGACTCTCGTTGCTTTGTCTGTCGACAGCGGGTTGATGTCGTCGCGATAGTGGTCACCGCTGTTTATAGCTTGTAACTGCGACTTTTTTAACCAGCCGCGTATGATTTGGCGATCGGTGGTGTAATAGACCGCTTCCATAAAATCATCGTTGGATTGTTCTTGTACAGAGACGAGGTCGCCGGGCACTAAAAATACGGACGGGCTGCGACACTGTTCGGTTGGCATCGCATAGAACCATGCGCGGGTGTCTCCTGTTACCTGATAGTGGTTTGTGGAGGAGGAGGGTAAGAACCCGCGCTGCGACATCGCTTTATTTGCCCATGTCTGGCAAGACGCGCTTACTGCAAGCGGACTGGATAACGGCGTTAATCCATTAACCGAGACCCAGCCGGTGGCGAAGGTTCCTTTAGCGTCCCGATAACGTACGTAACGATAAGGCTCATCTTTGGAAAGCATGCCCGTGCTTTTGTAGCGCTGTGAACTCCTGAGCACCTCGACGGTGTCGCCATTGACCATGAACGCGGGGAGTTGACACTCTGTTGCTGGTGCAGAATAGAAATGCAGGCGTGAGTCGGTTTTTACTTTGGCAGACTCATAAAGGTAGTTTGCCTCTCCTGCTGCTGTTCCGGCAATCGTCTCACAGTCCAGTTTTGCTGAACAAAACGGTGACGCGCCGAGCAGGATGAATGCTGCAAAAAGCTGCTTATCCATTTTTTTTCATTCTTCCCTGTTAACACTCACGTTAAACCGTACGGTTACGATTTCAGTTCCCGCCACTCGCCGTTAGCAAGATTTTCCAGCGTGTAATCCCCCATGGCATAGCGGATGAGGCGCAGCGTAGGAAATCCAACATTCGCTGTCATACGACGTACCTGACGGTTGCGACCTTCATATAAGGTAACTTTCAACCAGCTGGTGGGAATGTTTTTCCGTTCCCGAATCGGCGGATTTCTCGGCCACAGCCATACGGGCTCCTCTACTACTTCAATGCCTGCGGGTAGCGTGGGGCCATCATTGAGCGTTACTCCGTTACGCAGGGCGTCCAGCGCTTCTGCTGTCGGCTCGCCTTCAACCTGGACGTAATAAATTTTCCCGGTACGCTTACCAGGTTGCGTTAACCGCGCCTGCAGCGCGCCGTCATTGGTCAGCACCAAAAGCCCTTCGCTGTCCCGGTCGAGTCGGCCCGCCGCATAAATTCCCGGCACGGGAATAAAATCTTTTAACGTGCTTCTGCCAGCCTCGTCAGTAAATTGTGGCAAAACATCGTAGGGTTTATTGAACAAAACCACGCGTTTTGGCTGGTTTTCTTTACGCTGCTTAGTGACTTGTCGTGAGCTGAATCGCTCAACCCGGTGATTTCTAAAAGAAGTTTTTTGCATGGTATTTTCAGATTATATCAATTGCCGCATTATAGCCTAAGAACGAGTGTCTTTCATGGCGGCGAACAATAGGGTAGTATTGACACGCTCATTACAAATCATTAACAAAAGGTTGCTCTAACGCATCCGTGTAGCAGGACGCAAACGCGCATGCAGCGTGATGACAGACGAGCAGAACCAGAAGCGCTCGAAGGAGAGGTGAATGGAAAGCAAAGTAGTTGTTCCGGCGGAAGGTAAGAAGATCACCCTGCAAAACGGCAAACTCAACGTTCCTGAAAATCCGATTATCCCGTTCATTGAAGGCGACGGTATCGGCGTTGATGTAACCCCACCGATGATCAAAGTTGTCGATGCTGCTGTCGAGAAAGCCTATAAAGGCGAGCGTAAAATCTCCTGGATGGAAATCTACACCGGCGAGAAATCCACTCAGGTTTATGGCCAGGACGTCTGGCTGCCTGCTGAAACCTTAGATCTGATTCGTGAATATCGTGTTGCCATTAAAGGCCCTCTGACCACTCCTGTTGGCGGCGGTATTCGCTCTCTGAACGTAGCTCTGCGTCAGGAACTTGACCTGTATGTCTGCCTGCGTCCGGTGCGTTATTATCAGGGCACACCAAGCCCGGTTAAACACCCTGAACTGACCGACATGGTCATCTTCCGCGAAAACTCCGAAGACATCTACGCGGGTATCGAGTGGAACGCTGACTCTGCCGATGCTGAGAAAGTGATTAAATTCCTGCGCGAAGAGATGGGCGTGAAGAAAATCCGCTTCCCGGAACATTGCGGCATTGGTATCAAACCGTGTTCTGAAGAAGGGACTAAACGTCTGGTGCGTGCAGCGATTGAATACGCCATCGCCAACGATCGTGATTCAGTTACCCTGGTACACAAAGGCAACATCATGAAGTTCACCGAAGGCGCGTTCAAAGACTGGGGTTACCAGTTAGCGCGTGAAGAATTCGGTGGTGAACTGATTGACGGCGGTCCATGGGTGAAAATCAAGAACCCGAAAACCGGTAAAGAGATCGTGGTTAAGGACGTTATCGCCGATGCGTTCCTGCAACAGATCCTGCTGCGCCCGGCTGAGTATGACGTGATTGCCTGTATGAACCTGAACGGTGACTACATCTCCGATGCGCTGGCCGCACAGGTTGGTGGTATTGGTATCGCGCCGGGTGCAAACATTGGTGACGAATGCGCTCTGTTCGAAGCAACCCACGGTACTGCACCGAAGTATGCAGGTCAGGATAAAGTGAACCCAGGTTCCATCATTCTGTCTGCTGAAATGATGTTACGCCACATGGGTTGGGTAGAAGCGGCTGACCTGATTGTTAAAGGTATGGAAGGCGCGATTAACGCGAAAACCGTAACCTATGACTTCGAACGTCTGATGGACGGCGCTAAACTGCTGAAATGCTCAGAGTTTGGTGACGCGATCATCGAAAACATGTAATCCAGATCTTGGGTTGTATGAGAACGGGAGCCGAGAGGTTCCCGTTTTTTTGTGCACAGGAAACCCCCCAGCTAGGCTGGGGGGCCGGAAAGCTTTCAGCTTTGGGCCAGTTATTAAAACCCCTTTTGATTTGTTAAAACACTTTACGGTCTGGCAACTGCAAGGGTTAAACAAGAAATCAAAAGGAGGTCCCAATGAGGGACGAAAAGAGCTTAGCGCACACCCGATGGAACTGTAAATATCACATAGTTTTTGCGCCCAAATACCGAAGGCAAGCATTCTACGGGGAGAAACGTAGGGCGATAGGCAGCATCTTAAGAAAGCTGTGTGAGTGGAAAAACGTGCGGATCCTGGAAGCGGAATGCTGTGCAGATCGTATCCATATGCTTGTGGAAATCCTGCCCAAAATGAGCGTATCCGGCTTTATGGGGTATCTGAAAGGTAAAAGCAGTCTGATGTTGTATGAGCAGTTTGGTGATATGAAGTTTAAATACAGGAACAGGGAGTTCTGGTGCAGAGGTTACTACGCCGACATGGTAGATAAGAACACGGCGAAGATAACTGCCTGCAGGAGTACATCAGGACACAATGCCTGAATTAACTGAGCCAGCTTAATTGCGGATTTCATATACCTGGGTGTCCAATCAATTAAGCACAGTACAGTGACATAATCATGCGTCATGTCGCCGCAGTGTTCCGCATTAACTATGACTGTAGCCCGATGTGGTGATCCTTCACGCGGGTTTGTCCCTTAAGCCAGCTTCTACGGTGCTGAGTGGAAGAAACCGGACTACTAGTTCAACTATCATTATATTAATGGATTATTGTTCTCAACATCTTCCATGTATAAAAGCGTATCGTCAACAGAGTAGTAATGCCGTTTGTTATCATTGACATCCGTAACCCATCGGAAAACGCCAGCATTGACAAGTGTTGCAGTATATTCACGAAATGTGGATTTCCCGGAATAATGAATCTGGGCTGCTTTTTTTACTTGTTCCGGGTTCTTATTTGTACTGACTTTCAATAAGTCTCTTTTCCCTCTTATTAATATTACTTCATCATTTTCTGTCACAACTCTGATGTTATCAGTAGCCAGGTAGTAAATATAATAAGCAATATTCTGGCGTTTTAGTTCAGAGTAAAACCACGGAAAGTTATGTTCCTTTCTCACTTGCTCAAACATCTTTTCAAGAACATCAACCTGATCCATCAGGGTTATAACCTATTGTTAGTCATGAGAGCGTATAGTGTGCACGAACGGCTTTATCACTTCAATCTGGTCTGACTTCTTGGTGCGGACAGCAAAGCCATGAGAGCAATTGCGCACAGCCCATATACGCGTGCGCACCCGGTGCGTGCAATTATTCTTTTGCTGAAAGTTTGTACGGAAATACATGTAGAGCGTTAGCTGCTATGGGGTAAACGCCCAGGCCTTCTGTTCTGGCTTTGATTTCCTCGAAAGAGAGTGAAGGGGAGGGTTCTCGTCCGCCCCACAGATTAATGCCTTCAGGAACATCGTCCCGGCTGTACTCCTCGGCGATCTCGATGGTTCCGCCACTATTCAATTCGATGACAACGCTTTTTCCGTCAACAGGAATCAGGTTACCGTCATTGTCTGTGATAAAGATTTTCATTTGATTACCTCTTATTAGTGCATTCCAATGATAGCAAAATTGGATGAGGTGCAACGCCGGTTTTGTACTGCAAATTTCAGTAATGATTTTATCGATAAATTAGTAAGTTACGTTGTTATTGAGGAAATGTGACTGGGCGCATGGCGATTTCTGTTTCTGTCTACCATGCTCTTTAGTAACAAATTTGAATACGTCAATGTTTATCGCAACGACCGATCGACTTTCACCACAGGACATGAGAATGCGCAAAGCACTTTTACCGCTAACTGCTGCGGTGTGTCTTTTTTTAATCGGTGTTTTTATTCTTAATATGCAGCTTTGGTATTCCTCCTCGATGGAAACCCTCGGGGGGGCCAGATATGCCGCGAAAAATATGGATAACATACTTGATGAAGCTTTCCAGGCAACCCGTACCGCTATGCATATCGCTGAAAAAAAATGCGATCTGGAGGGACAATACCAACTTGGAACCGAAGCTGCGCTCCGACCCCATTTGCGAACGCTGATAATTATTCGACAGGGGAAGGTTTGGTGTACATCTTTGCCGGGTAATCGGATATTACTTAAGCGTATTCCCGTCATAGCTGATACTAATTTACAACTGACTCCCGCAAGCAATACCGAGAATGAAATACCTGTTCTGCTGTATCAAACACGTTTTCGCACAGGCCGTATCATCGTCACCATAAGTGGCGTGCATATCCGAGGGGCACTGAATGTCCCGTTAGCGGGAGTAACGTACTCGTTGCTTGTGGGTGACGCAGTACTCGGTTTAATGGGAGATGTGAAACCTGTTGCTGCAAATGCGCAGAAGTTTGGCCAAGTGAATTCCGCGAAATATTCCTTCAGCATCATTTACGCTGAACCACCATTGTTTAGTGCTAACAGGCTGATCAGGCATGGCGGAGGGATCCTGATTTTTATCCTACTGATATCGCTCGCCGCCGCATATGCCATTGATAAGTATCTGAACAAGAACGATACCCCTGAAGAAACGTTGCGCAGGGCGATAGTAAAAGGAGAGATCGTGCCTTTTTATCAACCTATCGTAAATGGTCGCGAGGGGACGTTACGCGGTGTTGAAGTGCTGGCCCGATGGAAACATCCAAAAGCCGGATATATCTCTCCTGCTTCCTTCATTCCCGTCGCTGAAAAATCAGGCCTGATAGTGCCACTAACTCAAAGCCTGATGAGGCAGGTCGCGGAAAACATGAACGCCATTGCCAGCAAACTGCCATCCGGCTTCCATGTCGGCATTAACTTCAGCGCATCCCATATCACATCCCCTACATTCGTGCAGGAGTGCCTGCATTACAGGGATAGTTTTAACCGCGATGACCTCAATCTGGTAATCGAAGTTACTGAGCGCGAGCCGTTAGATGTGGATGAAGATCTTGTGCAGAGGCTCAATATCCTGCATGAGAATGGCTTTGTGATTGCGCTGGATGATTTTGGTACGGGCTATTCTGGGCTTTCTTATTTGCATGACCTGCACATTGATTACATTAAAATCGATCAGAGCTTTGTGGGAAGGGTAAATGAGCTTCCCGATTCAACCCGAATTTTAGATTGTGTCCTCGATCTGGCTCGTAAACTATCTTTAAGCATCGTTGCAGAAGGGGTTGAAACAAAGGCTCAGCTTGATTATCTCAACAAAAACAACATTGTTTTCCTGCAAGGGTACTATTTCTATAAACCAGTAACCTTCACTGAGTTCGTCATGATTCTGCTGTCAAAGCCTAAAGTGAAGGTTTTTGTCGAATAAATACAAGATAACCTAATTGATGAAAAGTGAGCATGAAATCTGCTTCGATAGCAAAAATCCGACGATTATCTTTATCGTGAGACAAATCTCAGATTCTGTTAGTTAAAATCTATACCCTTATCGATGTGGTGGTTATTTATGTTTTCATATACAGCAACTGGATAATGGTATGGCAGATATAACATTCGCGATGGAGCGTGATTCAAGTCATAGAGCGGCGAAAAATAAGTTGGATGTGCGAAGCAAAGTGAAGAACACAAATCGCAACCAGCTTGCGATTGCCGCAGTCTTGTTTTTAGGCGGTATCGTCGGGGTTATTGTTTTGGCATTATATCTTATGGTGCAGGAAGGGGTGTTTCTGTATTAATTGTTTAAATATTCTTATATGTTAAAATAAGTTGCTGATTATATCTTGTGTCTTCTTTCAATAATATTCTGCTGGTCGGGGTATTAGTGTGCCCCGACCAGCAGGATCTTATAAAATTAGAACTGATAATTTAAAGATACCCAGTAGTTACGACCAGGGTTTACGTACCCAGTGGTGGATTGCGCCGTTTGATAGTAATCACCTGCGTAAGTACTATTACGCCCCACCTGATACAATTTGACCTCACTAAAGTCTTTATCCAGCACGTTATTAACCGCCGTATTAAGCGTCAGATCTTTGGTCAGCTTATAAGACATCCCCATATCGACAACGGTCCAGGCTTTTAAATCAGCGCCTTTATCGTCATAGACGGCCTTTTGTACCGCGCTAAGGTTGTCGTAATTTTCGGTAAAGCGTGGGGCTTTGCCGCGATAACGTGCGCTGAGCCAGGTGTTCATATCTTCCGTTGCCTGCCAGTTCAGACGGGCGTTAGCCATATGTTTTGGTGTGTAACTTAATGGCGCGCCTTTATTGTCACCATCTTTTTGCTTGCTCTGAGTGTAGGTGTAGTTGAGAGATAAGGTCAGCACATCCGACCATAGAGGGAAGGTGCTGGCAAATTCAACGCCATCGGTCCTTGCCTTGCCGCTGTTGGTATAGCTGTTGGTATTATCATCGATAGAATATGAGACAATTTTATTTTTGTATTCGGTATAGAAGCCGGTAATGTTGGCGTTAAGTCCGGCGTCGTTCTCGTAATACAGCCCGGTTTCGTAGCTGATACTTTCCTCAGGTTTGAGGTCCGGGTTACCGACCGTATTCACCGTTCCCTGCGCGGTTACACCGCTGATCCCGTTATGCAACTGGCTTAGTGATGGTGCTTTATAACCTGTCGTTACGCCGCCTTTGAACGTCCAGGCGTCGGAAACGTCCCATACCATATAGGCTCGTGGGCTGAGATGACCGCCAAAGACATCGTTATGCTCATAGCGTGTTCCTGCGGTTAAGGCCAGCGAGTCGAGAATATGCCATTCATCTTCCGCATAGGCTGCCCACGTTTTTTGATGGAACGTCTCGCCGGTATTGGCCAGTACCACACCATCTTTCATCCGGGCATCCCAGTATTCTCCGCCAAGGGTTAAGAGGTGCGAATCACCTAATGGCGTCAGCAGCACTGAGTCAAGAATGACGTTGGTGTTCTTCAGTTCACGCGCGTCACCGGCCCGGCCTGCGTTCTCTGGTGTGAGTGCGGAAGATACCAATTGCCGGCCTTTGTTTTCGGTTTCATTCCAGCCGAGGGAGGATTTCCAGGTGCCGAACGTTAAGGCTGTATCGTGGCCGAGGGTCACTTTGTTACGCTCATAGCGTAGCGTTTTATCATACCCCCCTGTCAGGTTGCCCAACTGCCCGTCATCGTTGTCATAGCGCTGTCTGGCGGAGTCGAGATCTAACCACAGCGTATTGTTCTCATTGGTTTTCCAGTCGAGGCGCGTGCCAATATTATAGTTTTCCGATTCGGTAGGATAAGGTACGCGGGTGGAGGCGGTATCGCTGAGGGAGGTGACGCTGGAACCCTGACGCTGGGTTGTGCTCCCCCGAACCTGCATATCCAGTACGCCCGCAATCAACGGGCCGCTTGACCAGAAGTTGGCGACCGTACTGTTACCCCATTTATTACTCTCTTGCAGGTTAACGCCGGTATTGATGGAAGTGCTCCATTTATCGGTGCTTTTTTTGGTGATGATATTCACCACACCACCGATTGCGTCGGACCCATAAAGCGTCGACATCGGGCCGCGGATCACCTCAATATGATCGATTGCCGCCAGCGGGGGCATAAAGCTGGTATTCATGGCAGAGAAACCGTTTGGTGTTACGTCGCTGCTGCCGTTTTGACGAATACCGTCAATCAGGATCAAGGTATAGCTGGCAGGCATGCCACGGATGCTGATCTCCAGACCGCCGGTTTTACCGGTGCTGCTTTCAACATCTACCCCTTCAACGGAACGCAGGGCTTCACCTAAGTCATTATATTTATTGGTTTGTAACTCTTGCTGCGAAATAACAGAGACGCTGGCGGCGGCATTGGTGATTTTCTTTTCATAACCGGAAGCGGTTACCACCATGACATCTTCAGCAAATACCAGGGGGCTGGAAAATCCTAAACAGGACAGAACGACAGAGGCAACAGGTTTTAAACGCATAGTCAAACTTCCTTTGTTAAAAATTCAAAGGCAGTAAGATAATTGATGGAAATGATAATACAAATAATTATCATTACAAATTTACATAACTTGTCACTTCTGGTGTTTTTCTTGAATAAATATACATAAATTGTCATGAATTTTAGATAAGGATTTAGCAGGAAGGGCCAATAGTCCGCATAGGCAATTATTAGTTCGGGATTAATATTCCTGTGAATAAATGGCGAGGGATTAATCTATTTTCTGAGATTCACATCGTACTCATAACGGAGTATCAGAAAAAAGTATGATAATTTTAGAAAATCGTCATACTTTTCTGCGCCGCATCATTTTTTTCATCATTTCGGTCCGCCATAATCCCTTCCCCAGGAGACTGCTTAACGACGGTAAATCGTTATGCGGCATAAAAATAACGTAAATCTGGATAACATAATGATCAAAGGCAAGCTGGCACTGCTTACGTGCGCATTGACTCTCGCATTAACCTCACCACTTCTTGCCGCGCAAAATGCGAGCGAAGGTCAGACGTTAAAACTGGCAATTGGACCAGAACCAACGGAAGGGTTTGACCCGATGCTGGGCTGGAGTCATGGCAGCTATTTGCTTTTACATGCACCATTATTAAAACAAAATGCAGATATGAGCTGGGGAAACCTGCTGACGGAAAAAGTAGAGACCAGCGCAGACGGCAAAACCTGGACATTGACGTTAAAACCTGACCTTAAATTCTCTGATGGTTCCCCGCTAACCGCTGAAGATGTGGTGTTCACCTATAACAAAGCAGCAAAAAGCGGTGGCAAAATCGACATGGGAAACTTCACCCATGCCAGCCTGAAAGATAACCGTACGGTAGAAATTATGCTGAATAGCCCACAGAGCACTTTTGTGAATGTGCTGGGTTCTTTGGGTATTGTTCCGGCGAAACGGTATGACGAAAAAACATTTGCCAAAAATCCGATTGGCGCGGGTCCTTATCGGCTGGTGAGTTTTCAGCCGGGACAGCAGTTGATCGTGGAGGCTAACCCCTGGTATGCCGGTAAGAAAAATGATTTCAGTAAGCTGGTGTTTGTCTTCCTTGATGAAGATAACGCTTATGCCGCAGCGCGCAGTGGCCAACTGGGACTCGTACGTATCGCGCCGTCGATGGCGGTCGCTCCTCAGCAGACAAATTTGAAACTTTGGGTACGCGATAGCGTGGAAAACCGGGGCATTGTGTTCCCGATGGTTCCTGCAGGTAAAAAAGATGCCAATGGCTATCCGATTGGGAACGATATCACTGCCGATGTTGCCATCAGGCGCGCCATCAACTATGCCATCGACCGTAAGCAGCTTGCCGATCAGGTCATGGAAGGTCATGCGATTCCTGCGTATAGCGCAGTGCAGGGGCTGCCGTGGCAGGGGCAATCCGTTGCGTTCAAAGATGGTGACAGCGAAAAAGCACGCACGATTCTGGAAGAAGCCGGCTGGAAGGTGGGTAAAGATGGCGTACGAGTGAAAGACGGCAAAGAGGCTCGACTGACTTTATGGTACGCCAGCGGTGACAGTACGCGCCGGGATTTAGCCGAAGCTGTTCGCGCAATGCTGGAACCGGTGGGCATTCAGGTATCACTACAGTCAGGAAGCTGGGAAACCGTTGAACGTCACATGCATGCGAACCCGACGTTATTTGGTTGGGGAAGCCTGGATCCGATGGAGCTTTTCCATCATTACAGTAATCAGGCCGCGGGCGTGGAATATTACAACCCAGGTTATTACAGCAATCCTGTTGTTGAACAGCACCTTAAACAGGCTATCGACGCCCCAGACTGGCAAAAGGCGTTACCTTTCTGGCAACAGGTGGAGTGGGATGGTAAGCAAGGGGCTGGCGTGCAGGGCGATTCTGCCTGGGCATGGCTGCTGAATATTCAGCACACTTATCTGGCAAATCCGTGTATTGATTTAGGCAAAGGCGCACCGGAGATTCACGGTAGCTGGTCACTGCTCAATAATCTGGACGAATGGACCTGGACCTGCCGTTGATGAAGTCTGTTGTGGGCCATTTTCTACGGCTGATTGTGCTATTAGTGCTGGTTTCGGCTGGCACTTTTGTGCTGCTCAGTTTTTCTCCAGTCGATCCGATTCGCGCTTATATCGGCAACGATCTCCTGCATGTGCCGCCGGAGCAATATGCACGCATTGCTGCTCGCTGGGGATTGGACCAGCCGCTATGGGAGCGTTTTGGTCACTGGTTTGTTCGTGTATTGCAGGGCGATCTCGGCTATTCCATGTTGTTTAATGCGCCGGTTGCCAGCGTGATCAAGGAACGCTTTTCCACCTCGTTTGCGCTGCTTGGCGGCGCGTGGCTACTCTCCGGCATATTGGGAACGGCAATGGGGTTTGTCGCGGGTCGCTACCTGAATCGCTGGCCGGACAAAGCAATCTGTCGCCTCAGCTATCTGCTTTCTTCGCTGCCGACCTTCTGGATTGGCATGTTGCTGCTGGCGCTATTTGCCGTGCGCTGGCCGGTATTTCCGGTCTGCTGCGCGTGGGAGCCGGGCAACAGCGGCGATATGGTGACGCTGACCGAGCGTCTGCGTCATCTGGTGCTTCCCGTTTGCGCGCTCAGTTTGCTGGGACTGGGGCAAATTACGCTTCACACGCGGGAAAGCATCGCCAGCGTAATGAAAAGCGAATTTGTCCGTTTTGCGCGTTCCCAGGGAGATAAAGGCTGGTCATTGTTACGCCATCAGGTTCTGCGTCATGCAATTACGCCTGCGCTGTGTTTGCAGTTTGCCTCACTGGGAGAACTGTTGGGAGGTGCACTATTGGCCGAAAAAGTCTTTGCTTATCCAGGACTGGGGCAGGCCACCATTGATGCCGGGTTACGCGGCGATCTGCCGTTACTGATGGGGATTGTGTTGTTCAGTACCGTACTGGTGTTCATTGGCAACTCGCTGTCTACCTGGCTTGTCCGTATGTTGAACCGTGCTCTGGAGCGACCTGATGCTCTATAACCCGACGCCGACGCTAATTCGTCTTTTGTTCTCTTTTAGCTGCCTGTTATTCATTGCAGTGTATGGTGCCGCAATGCTGGATAACCCGTTGAGCGTTAATCTGCTTGCCCGTCATCTTCCACCTGATGCGATGTACTGGTTTGGCACCGATAACCTCGGTCGCGATCTGTGGATCCGTTGTTTTCAGGGGGCACTAACCAGTCTGCAAATTGGTATTGGTGCGGCGTTGTGCAGCGGTTTCATTGCGTTAATGATGGCGGCGGTTTCGCGCATACATCCGCGTCTGGATGTGCTTATGCGTCTAATTACTGATGCCATGCTATCGATGCCGCATCTGCTGTTGCTTATTTTGATCTGTTTTACGCTGGGTGGTGGGAAAAACGGGGTAATCATGGCGGTTGCACTAACGCACTGGCCGCGTCTGGCGCTGATCCTGCGTGCTGAAGCGCAGCGCGTGGCCCACAGTGACTATCTGACGTTGACCTGGCGTCTGGGACACGGCCATTTTTACTGCTGGCGGCATCACTATCTACCGGCGTTGTTACCCCAGTGGTTAACCGGGACATTGCTGATGTTTCCCCATGCGGTGTTACACAGCGCGGCGTTAAGCTTCCTCGGTTTTGGACTGGCACCGCATGAACCGTCGCTGGGCCTGCTGCTGGCGGATGCGCTGAGGTTTATCAGTCATGGCGACTGGTGGTTAGTGCTGTTTCCAGGACTGATGCTGTTCAGTCTGGTGATGTTATTCGATCAGCTCGCAAGGGCGGTGCATCGTTTATGGTTACGAGGTGACGCATGTTGAGTTTAAGGCAGGTCTCGCTGGACGTGGCGCGTTATCGCTGGTACGGCGCGAAAAACTGGTCTTCGCTGTTGCAGGATATCTCTTTCGACGTAGCGCCTGGTCAGATGGTGGCGCTAGTTGGGGGAAGTGGGGAAGGTAAGAGCCTGTTGCTGCAATGTCTGCTCGATCTCTTACCAGACAATTTGCGTTTCAACGGCGTTATTACCCTGGAAGGTAAAGCGCTGGGCAGTGATGATATTCGCAAATGTCGTGGCAATACCTTCAGCTACGTCCCACAAGGTATTCAGGCACTTAACCCGCTGCTCTCGATTGAAAAGCATCTGCGCAGGGCATGCCAGCTTTCTGACCAGCAATGGAATGCCGGAAAAATTGAACGATTGCTCCAGCGTAGCCGACTGGAAAGTCGCGTATTAGATGCTTTTCCGCGTCAGCTTTCAGGCGGTATGGCAAAACGTGTTCTGGCTTGTCATGCGTCTCTGAGTCAGGCTCGCTATATTCTGGCGGATGAAATTACCGCCTGGCTTGATGCACCTCTCGCTAATCAACTGCTTGAACAGTTGCGTGAGCAATGTGAGCAAGGGGCTGGTGTTTTGTGGGTAACGCATGACCTCACGCTGGCGGCCCGCCATGCGGATCGTATTGTCGCACTGCATCAGGGAAGGGTGTCGGATAACGTCAGCCGGGAACAGCTGTTACGCGGAGAGATTAGCGAACACCTGCAACGACAATGGCGGGCGCTGCCTGAAAGAAATCAACTTTTTGGAGAGCGCGATGCTGTGCTGTCGTGATGTAACAATCCGTCAGGGGGAAAAGGTTCTGTGGCAAAATCTGACCTTTTCTCTACGCCCTGGAGAACGTATTGGGATTTGTGCGCCCAGTGGAACTGGCAAAACGACGCTGGGACGCGTGCTGGCGGGCTGGCAGAAACCAACTTCCGGTGACATTCTGATTGATGACCAACCGTTGCCGATGCACCAGTATTGTCCGGTGCAACTGGTGCCACAGCATCCAGAATTAACTTTTAACCCCCGACGCAGCACCGGTGATGCGGTGCATGATGCATGGCGACCGGATGCTGCAATGCTTACCCGTCTTCACATCAATCCAGAGTGGTTAACCCGCCGTCCCGGACAACTTTCTGGTGGTGAACTGGCGCGAATTGCTTTACTTCGCGCTCTGGACCCGCGGACACGTTTTCTTATTGCCGATGAAATTACAGCCCAGCTTGATCCTTCTATTCAACGGGATATCTGGGCGCTGCTGCTTGAAGAATCTCAGCGTCGGCCATTGGGTATGCTCATTATCAGTCATCAGCAGGCGCTGCTTGATCAGATCTGCACGCGAGCGCTACTCTCTTAGGTCTCTTTCGCATTTCAGGCAAATAACTAACGTGATCGTAAAAACTATCGCTGTGGCTGCGCTAATGTACGGGGCGGGTGCTTTTGCAGCACATGCTTCCATTCAGGTGGGTTTTTCACCGGAAGGGTCGGCTCGGGCTTTAGTGCTGGATTCAATTAACCATGCGCAGCACAGCATCGATATGATGGCTTATTCATTTCAGTCTGCAGATATTGTTCAGGCCCTGGTAAACGCTGAAAAGAGAGGCGTAGTGGTTCGGGCTGTGATCGATAAGAAACGTAACCAGGGCAAGGTTAGCCAGAAGGCCATCGCGTTTGCTGCCGCGAATGGGGTTGATGTGCAACTGGATGGTCACTACCACATCCAGCATGACAAGGTAATGATTATTGATGGCGACACGCTGGAAACCGGTTCGTTCAACTTTGCCAAATCCGCAGAATTTGCCAACTCTGAAAATGTGTTAGTTATTCGTGACGAACCTGCCGTTGTTGCGCAGTATCAGGCCCATTTTGACAGCCGTTGGAAAATCGCGCACCAGAGCGGTTAAATGCTTCACAACGCCGTTGATTTAAATTTGATGTTATATTATAACATTTCACTCGCAAATGATTTGAGGGTGAAATTTTGGCTATTCGTTTTAAGAAACTGACAATCGCTCTGGGGATGCTTTTAGTCAGTAGTTCGGTTCTGGCGCATGGTCATCATTCCCATGGTGCGCCAATGAGTGAAGCAGAACAAAAGGCGTCGGAAGGGGTATTTGATGACAACCAGGTGCAGAACAGGGCGCTGACCGACTGGGATGGCATGTGGCAATCTGTTTATCCGTATCTGGTCAGCGGCGAACTTGACCCAGTATTCAAAAAGAAAGCGGAGAAAGATAAAAGCAAAACGGCAGAACAAATCAAAGCGTATTACCGTACAGGCTATGCAACCAACGTAGACACTATCGGTATTGAAAATGGCGTGATGGAGTTTCATACCGGGAATCAGGTTGCATCATGTAAATACGACTACGCCGGATATAAAATCCTGAATTATAAATCAGGCAAGAAAGGTGTACGGTATCTGTTTGAGTGTAAAGCTGCTGACAGCAAAGCGCCTAAATATGTGCAATTTAGCGATCATATTATCGCGCCGCGTAAATCGAGCCACTTCCATATCTTTATGGGAAATACCTCGCAGGCAGCCTTGCTTGAAGAGATGGAAAACTGGCCTACCTACTACCCTTATCAGTTGAAGGGAGAAGAGGTTGTGGATGAGATGCTGCACCATTAATCCGGACTAACCTTATCTGTACACACCCGTCACCAGTGGCGGGTTTTTTAATTCATAACCTTCTCTTTCCATCACCCGATGCATTCGTTAGCATATTGTATCGCAGCAAGTGCATGTGTTTTTTCAGGAAGAGGTTAACGTGTTCGCAGAGTATGGAGTTCTGAATTACTGGACGTATCTGGTGGGAGCCATTTTTATCGTGTTGGTACCGGGGCCAAATACGATATTTGTGTTGAAGAACAGCGTCGGTCGGGGAGTGAAGGGTGGTTATCTCGCCGCAAGCGGTGTGTTTATCGGTGATGCCGTGTTGATGTTTTTGGCCTATGCCGGTGTTGCCGCATTGATCAAAACAACGCCCGTTTTGTTCAATATCGTTCGCTATCTTGGCGCGTTTTATCTGCTGTACCTTGGTGCGAAGATCCTGTATGCGACACTGAAATCGAAAGCAAGCGATGCTGCGGCCGAGGAAGTCCCGTTTGGCGCTATTTTTAAGCGAGCATTAATTCTAAGCCTGACGAATCCCAAAGCTATTTTGTTTTATGTTTCGTTCTTCGTGCAGTTTATTGATGTCAATGCACCGCACTCAGGGCTGTCATTCTTTATTTTGGCCATTACGCTTGAAGTAGTGAGCTTTTTCTATCTGAGCTTCCTTATTTTCTCCGGCGCGTTCGTGACACAGTATATTCGCACGAAGAAAAAACTGGCCAAAGTGGGTAATTCCCTAATCGGCCTGATTTTCGTTGGTTTTGCCGCTCGTCTGGCCACGCTTCAGTCGTGATGCTATCGGCCCGCTGGTTGCGGCGGGCCTTCAATATGACGCTTTGCTTTTCATTTATAATTGTAGGGTTATAACCAATAAATGGTATTTTAAATGTATATTTTGAGGCGTACCCTGTGTACAGCAGCGATTCAATAAGACTCGCTGGTTGTCGACTGGAAAAGGGAAGAAAAATGCTTCAAATTCCACAGAATCATATCCATACACGCTCTACACCATTCTGGAACAAAGAAACTGCGCCTGCCGGAATTTTCGAACGCCACCTTGATAAAGGAACTCGTGCTGGGGTTTATCCACGACTTTCTGTTATGCAGGGGGCGGTCAAATATCTCGGATACGCCGATGAACACAGTCCGGAGCCAGTAGAGGTGATGGTTATTGAAGCCGGTCAGTTTGGCGTTTTTCCGCCGGAAAAATGGCATAACATCGAAGTGATGACCGACGACACTTACTTTAATATCGATTTTTTCGTTGCCCCGGAAGTTCTGATGGAGAGTGCAAATCAACGAAAAGTCGTGCGCACCGGCAAGGAGTAAATCATGGGCAAAGCAACCTATACCGTAACCGTGACCAATAACAGCAACGGTGTTTCTGTGGATTATGAAACAGAAGCGCCTATGACATTACTGGTGCCGGATGTGGCAGCAGAAGTGGTCAAAGACTTGGTCAATACCGTTCGTTCGTACGATACCGAGAATGAGCATGAAGTCTGCGGATGGTAGGCGTTAAATACTCTTACTGATTGAATACACAGAATTTTAATGTACTAACCGCACAGCGTTTTGACGGCGCCGTGCGGTTTTTTTATTTGTGTTGAACGTAGTGATGTCCGAAAAAAGATTCCTTAAGAATACCTTAAGAAATTCGCATTGAATGCTAATTGTCGATCATTCACAGGAGTTATGATCGCAAAACAGTAACAATACAGAACATCGCGCTTATGAAACTGAATACCCAAATTACATTCCCCACACTTATTCTAGGACTGGTCATTGTGGCGATCCCGTTCACCGCGAACTGGAATCTTCCGCTGCTTAACGGCACTGTCGTCAGATGGATCGAAAATGGGCAGGCGCTATGGCTACTGTTTGGTGCCGTATTTACCCTTGGCTATATCCGGCCTTTATCACGCCCTGAAGGCGAGAAGCAATTTTGGCTTTGGGCAGCCGTGTGGTGGTTGGTATTGCTGGGGAGAAGCACCAGTTGGGGCCGTGACTATTTCCCGGAGCAGCCTAAACTTCTGTTCAGAGCTATCTCTGTTGTAATGATTTCCATGATTATTCTGCCGGTGCTGTTGTCGAAGCGCTTACGCCTGGATATTGTCCGACGCGTGCGTAATGAACCGCTACCGCTCTGGCTGCTGACGATCACCGCCTGCGCATTTTTGATTTCCGATACGGTAGAGCATCATCGTCTGCTGGCTCCCATCTTCCTGCACAATGTCCAATATGGCGATATGATTGAAGAATTGTACGAACTGCCGTTTATGGCTGGCCTGTTTCTGATGAACCTCGGTTTTATGCAGCGGGATATGCAGGAGGAATCTTCCTCCATCCGCTTCAGTGAACCACACCTGGTAAAGTAATGAGATAAAACCTGAGTCTGGGTATCCAGACTCAGGTGGCGAGGGTGGGGAATTACGCAATGGCCTCACATAAGCGTGATTTCATGTCGCTATACGATTGAGCGGCATACTTTTCAGCCCATCTCTGATCGCTAATGTGCTCGATATTTACGGCACAATATTTGGTTTCCGGCGTTTTCGAGATTGGATCGAGGTTATCCTGGGTCAACTCGTTGCATGCACCAATCCACCATTGATAGGTCATATACACCGTTCCGGAATTGATACGCTCGGATACATCCGCACGGCTGATGACCTTACCCCGACGCGAGCTGACCCACACCAGATCACGATGACGGATACCCAGTTTTTCGGCATCATGGGTATTGATTTGCACATATCCTGGTTCATCAGCCAACGCTTGTAACGCTGCGCAGTTACCGGTCATCGAGCGACAGGAGTAATGCCCAACTTCACGCACGGTACACAACACCAGCGGATAATTGTCATCCGGAACTTCTGCGGGCGCTCGCCACGGTGCGGCAAACAGTTTGCCTTTGCCGTTGGCGGTATCAAACTGGCTGTGCGCGTAAAGGTACGGCGTACCAGGACTATCGAGATCGGGGCACGGCCACTGAACATGCCCCATTTCCCCCATTTTCTCATAGGTCACGCCGTAGAACAGCGGGCACAGCTCGCGCATTTCATCCCAGATTTGTTGGTTATTTTGATACTGCATCGGATAGCCCATTTCGCTGGCCAGCAGGCTGATAATCTCCCAGTCACGCTTTACATCACCGGTGGGTTCAATCGCTTTCTCAAAACGCTGGAAGCCACGATCGGCGCAGGTAAAGACACCGCCATGTTCGCCCCATGAGGTGGCCGGCAGGAGGACGTCGGCCATTTCCGCTGTCTTAGTCATGAAGATATCCTGCACGACGATAAAATCGAGCGCGTTAAACCCTTCGCGAACCAGGCCCAGGTCGGCCTCGGTTTGCAGCGGATCTTCTCCCATGATGTAGTAGGCTTTTATTTTGCCTTCGATAGCAAGGTGAGGAACTTCGGTGATGCGCGTTCCAACCTTGTCATCCATCTGATTAACGTCAATGCCCCATGCGCTGGCGAATTTTTCCCTGACGGCGGAATCGGTCACGTCCTGATACCCCGGGAACTGGTTAGGTAGTACCCCCATATCGCACGCTCCCTGCACGTTATTTTGCCCGCGAACGGGACCAACGCCGACGTTAGGGCGACCCAGGTTCCCGGTCAACAACGCCAGGCTCGACAAACCGCGAACCACATCAACGGCCTGACCAAACTGGGTGACGCCCATCCCCCACATTACGGTTGCCGATGGTGCTGCGGCAAATGTACGCATTGCCTGACGAACCTGCTGTGCGGGAATGCCGGTCAAATGTTCAACGGCTTCAGGCGCATAGCCCTTAACGGTTTCCCAGTATGTTTCCAACCCTTCCGCATGCTTTTGCACATACTCGCGATCGTAGAGTTGCTCTTCGATAAGAACATGACCAAAGGCATTAACCAGCGCCATGTTGCAACCGTTTTTCAACTGCAAATGTTGGTCAGCAATACGGGCGGTTTCAATACGACGTGGGTCGCAAACAATGATTTTTGCGCCATTCTGGCGAGCTTTAATCACTCGTCGGGCCACGATTGGGTGCGAGTCGGCGCAGTTATAACCAAAGATCAGCAGGCATTTTGAGTTTTCAATGTCGCTGATGGAATTGCTCATGGCGCCATTGCCTAACGTTTCCTGTAATCCGGCAACGGAAGGGCCATGACAGACGCGGGCACAACAATCGACATTATTGGTATGAAGTACGCCACGTGCGAATTTTTGCATCACGTAGTTGGTTTCATTTCCGGTTCCCCGGGAAGAGCCGGTAGTCATGATGGCGCGAGGGCCATAGGTATTTTTGATTTCAGATAAGCGTTTTGCGGTGTAACGAATGGCTTCATCCCAGCTAACGGGCGTGAATTTGCCACCTTTTTCATAACGGATCATCGGGCGAGTCAGACGGGGAGTCAGGAGGCGTGTGTCGTTAAGAAAGTCCCAACCATAATAGCCTTTCAGGCATAACTGATTTTGGTTCGTTACACCCTCTGCGGCTTCGGCGCGGATGATTTTGTTATTTTCGACAACAAGCTTGAGCTTGCACCCGGCCCCACAGTATGGGCAAACACTGGTGATTTTTTTCATCAATAACAGACCTGTTAAATGCTGAAATAGCGCGAATTGTAGACGCAGCCGCGCGATAAGCACCGCGGACTACGATTTGTCGTATCGACGGGTTGTTTAAGCATAAAGTGTGCCAGAAGTGAAAACCCAGCAATAACGGGGCTGACGGCAAAAGAGTTAAGCATAATGACTGACGATTCGACATTAATGACGAGGAGCGGCAAAAATTTAGCCTGCCGGTCAGCAGTCATAACCTTATGAAACATCGGAAAAAGATGAAAATATGAAGTGATGACGATCACAAATTTTAATTTTTCAGCGCTATGCTATGCTTTTATACAACGAGTGAATCGTTAATTTAAAAACATAAGTGAGGAAAATTATGGGCATTATTTCATGGGTGGTTTTCGGTCTTATCGCTGGGATTTTGGCAAAATGGATTATGCCGGGTAAAGATGGCGGCGGATTCTTTATGACCATTATCTTAGGGGTTGTCGGTGCGGTAGTGGGTGGCTGGATCAGTACCTTCTTTGGTTTTGGTAAAGTTGATGGTTTCAACTTCGGCAGTTTCGTCGTAGCGGTTATCGGTGCGATTGTGGTGTTGTTTATCTACAGAAAAATCAAAAGCTAAGTAAACATGCAGATAATAAAGGCCACTGATAAGTGGCCTTTATTTTGGTTACCACCACCCCAGTTCCGTGCCCAGAACCACGATGATCGCCACGCCAATCATAATAATCGTTGTTTTTTTCATCGTTATGCTCCCGGCGCAGCGTAGCCGCCAATAAAAAACCAGGATAAGAAAACGACAGCGGAAATGAAAATAATGACAGGGAAAATAATACCGAGTCGCATACGATTATCTACCAGAGTTATTTAAAGACGAGCCAGCATAGCAGGGCTTAATGTACGACAAAAGGGGTTTTATCCTGACGCTTTTTATCCTGATACATTGCGCTGTCTGCAAGATGAAGCGCACAGTTTACATCAGTCTCCAGCGGATCAATTTCCACCACACCCAGGCTGGCACCAGGATAAAACAGATGAATGTCACCCAGGTGGTAGTCACCGCAAATCTGCTGTTGCAGCTGATTTTTCACCTGCTGCAGACGCATAAGTTGATCAAGTTCATCTTCCGCTGACAGGCGAACGACTAAAAATTCGTCACCGCCCAGTCGACCGAGAATGTCATTATCATTACATTCACGGAGCAGGCGCTGCCCAATCTGGATCAGGAACTGGTCACCAACCTCGTGGCCAAAGCGGTCATTAATCAGTTTGAAATCATCCAAATCGATATAGGCGACAACTATCTTCTGCCTGAGATGGCGGGCAAGCGAAAAAAGGGTTTCCACATTTTCAAATATTGCGCGCCGATTCGGTAAACCGGTCAGGGCATCGGTGTAGGAGTGAGCAATCAGCGCAGCGTTCGCTTCACGTAACTGAGCAACCAACGACTCTTTTTGAATCGACTGGGCGATCAGACCGGCAAACAGATGTAATACTTGTTCTCCACGTTGGCTCAATGCCTGCTGGCGGCGGCTGGTAGCGCAGAGTGTACCGTAAAACGTTCCGTCAGGAAGATGAACGGGAGTGCTCAGAAAGGTGGTGATGTCCAGTGCGCGAGCGGCGGTACATTCCGGCCAGCGTGCGGGCACGTTGTCACTGTACAGACAGTTTTCCTCAATAGCGCGTTTGCACAGCGTTTCATCCCACGGCACGGATAGCCCTTCGGGGATCTGCATTTGGCGGCTATTACGCGCATACAGAATATGCTGCAGACGGGCATCCAGATCGACCTTGGTCAAGTATGTGGATTCCATCTCAGTCACCATCTCCAGCATCTCCAAAAGTTGCCGAACCAGACTTTCAACAGACTGCTCCGTGGCTAAGGATTGTGAGACTCTGGCAAGGATCATGTCCGACATGAGATGTAAATACTCCTGAGTGATGACAAGGCTGGCATTGCCCGCATGATAGAACATCAGGGTGAAAGATGAAACATACCAACCGGGTCAAAATGTAAACATAAAATAGAAACCTGGTCGGAAAACATGGAGATACACGGGCTGACGGGGTAATCTGCCGGGATAACATTCTGAACAGGAGTAGAGATGAAACTGACATCTATTGTTTTGCCCGGCTTGCTGGTGCTGGCGGGGTGTACCACACAACCTGAAGCCCCTAAACCACCAAAAATTGGCATGGCGAATCCAGCATCGGTGTATTGCGAACAAAAGGGTGGTTCTCTGATTGCGGTGCAGACTCCGCAAGGTGTTAAGTCTGACTGCAAACTACCCAACGGGGAAGTAATTGATGAATGGTCACTCTGGCGTAGAGATCATCCGGCAACGGCCAAGTAATACGCGGTCAGCATTGACGTAGCCACTCAGCGAGCACCAGTGCGTGGTTTTGCTGGGTATTTTTCGCTGCATACAGTAGCGTTAAGGTTTGCTGCTGGGCAATCTCTGCGAGGCGCTTTCCTTCCTGCTGCTGTTGGGCCAGCTCTGCGCGATATTGCTCGGAAAAGTGTGAAAAATCGATCAGTTCTGCGTGGAATGCTTTGCGCAATTCAGAAGATGGCGTCAGCGTTTTGTTCCATTCGTTGAAAGTAAGGTCAGTCTTTTTTATCCCGCGTGGCCACAACCGGTCGACCAACACGCGATAACCATCGCTTTTTTCTGCCGGGTCATACACGCGTTTACACTGAATCTTCATCTCTTCATCCGCTCCTTTCAGCTACCGCTCAGGTATTGCTCATCAACTTTATTACGGTTAAATAAGATCGTAAAACGTGACCATTATAGCATTTTGCCCGCCCTGACTCCCAATTTAAGGGATTGTGATACCACTAAAAAGTCGGTAGGCTGAGGCTCCTTATGCTGTCCCTTATTGTCAGGACACAAGGAAAGCTTAATGGAAATTTCCCCAATTAAAGATACGCTTCGCATTGCGCTGGTGGGCGATTACAGCCCCGATATTGTGGCGCACCAGGCTATTCCCCTTGCTATCGATGATGCTGCCGCCGTCCTGGAATTGGTGGCTGATTATGACTGGCTAACTACGTCTGATATCAACAGCAGTGAGGACTTGATTGGCTATGATGCCATCTGGGTCGTTCCAGGCAGTCCATATCGCCATCTTGAAGGGGCGCTGATAGCGATACGCTACGCGCGTGAAAACAGCATCCCGTTCCTGGGGACCTGCGGCGGCTTTCAACATGCGATTCTGGAGTACGCCCGCAACGTGCTGGGCTGGAGCGATGCCGCCCACGCCGAGACGGACACCACGGGTCGGATGGTGATAGCACCATTGACCTGCTCGCTGGTAGAAAAAACGGATGATATTGAGCTGCGGGCCAATACGCTGATTGCCAAAGCCTACGGGCGGGATGTTATCACCGAGGGATATCACTGCAACTATGGCGTATCGGAGGATTTTGCCGCCGAGCTTGAAAGCGGCGATCTTCGGGTGACCGGTTGGGATGAGGTTGGTGATATTCGTGCCATTGAGCTGGTGACGCATCCATTTTATGTTGGCACGCTCTTTCAGCATGAACGCGGAGCGCTGGCGGGAAAACCCGTACCGTTAGTTCAGGCGATGCTGCGCGCCGCGCGCGGATAAAAAAACGGGCAGGTTGTTCACGAACCTGCCCTGTGCATTATGCGCTCGCGATCTCCCGATTACGCCCCGCGCACAGACCAAATACCGCCATCAGCATCGCTAACACGGCGACCCCGCCAAGAGGAATCAGCCAGCTATCGTTGAGGTCGTGAATTTTCCCCATCAGCGGTGGCCCGCAGGCGGCCAGTAAATACCCAACAGATTGTGCCATGCCGGACAGGGCAGCAGCCTGATGCGCTGAGCTTGCGCGCAGGCCAATAAAGGTCAAGCCGAGGATCATCGTCGCGCCTGAGCCAAAGCCAAACAGGATGGTCCATAGCAATGCCTGGTCGGGCATTATGGCGAATCCCGCCGCGCCGACGGCGCACATTAATGAAACCAGAGCGGCGATGGCGCGCTGATCCTTAAATCTGTTCAGGACGAGAGGAATCAATAATCCCGGCGCGGCGGTCGCCAGCTGCAGTAAACCATGCAGCGAACCGGCCTGCGCCTCGCTGTAGCCGTGGCTGATCAAAATGGCGGGCAACCAGCCGATGATGACGTAGTAGATAAGCGAATTGATCCCCAGAAACAGCGTCACCTGCCAGGCGAGGCTGGAGCGCCAGATCGCGCGGGAATGCAGAGCGCGCGAGTTGCTCAAGCTGGCATTGGCCGTCTGGCGGCATTGGGGTAACCAGATAATCAGCGCCAGCAGCGGAAAGGCCATCAGTACCATCAGCGCACCGCGCCAGCCAAACCCGTTCAACGCCAGCGGTACCACAATGGCGGAACCCAGTGCCGCTGCTGCGCCCATGGTCAGCGAGTATGCGCCAGTGAGTTTCGCCACATGCTGAGCAAAATCACGCTTAATCAGTCCGGGTAAAAGCACATTTCCCAATGCGATTCCGCAACCAATGATAGCGGTGCCGCTAAACAGGAACCCTGGTGAGGGCAGCGAACGTATCGCAATACCCACGCAAATCAGTAGCATAGCAACAAACAGGCTGCGTTCGATACCCCAACGGCGCGCAACGGCGGCAGCCAGAGGTGAAACCAGTGCGAAAGCCAGCAGTGGCAGGGTGGTCAGAAGCCCCGTCTGGGCGGTGCTCAGACCGTAGTCGGCGCGAATTGCATCCAGCAACGGGGCCGCACCGGTAAAGGTGACGCGCAATGTGGTGGCAATCATCAGGATCCCCGCGATCAGCAACGCTGCGTTCTTGCCACGGGAGGAAGGTGTATTTGTCATTTTTTTCTCATATCGTCAGGCGAGGCGATACCTTAGCGTTTTTACTCAATGGATGAATCAAGCTAAAATGACAGTTTATCGCTTAAATCGGACATTTTTATGTTAGGACTGAGGCTGGATGGATACGAACCCGATCTTCACCACGATGCAGCGGTGGCGTTTTGTATTCAGGCCCGGGAAGATGAACTTTTCAGTCCGCTGCATCAGCACCGTAAAGGCCAGTTGATTCTGGCGTTGCATGGCGCGATCACCTGTGAGGTTGAGAATGCTATGTGGATGGTGCCCCCGCAATATGCGGTGTGGATCCCCGGTGAAATTCCACACAGCAACCACGTTACCGTTGGCGCACAATTGTGCTTTTTGTTTATTGAGCCGCAGGCCGTCGTGATGCCCGATCGTTGCTGCACGCTGAAAATTGCTCCGTTGTGCCGGGAGCTTATTCTGGCGCTGGCATCCAAAACGGATGCCCAACGGCTGGAGCCGGCAATCCAGCGGCTGACGCAAGTGTTGTTTGATGAACTGCCGCAGCAACCCCAGGAGCAAATGCAGTTGCCGGTTTCCGATCACCCGAAAATTCGCAGAATGGTCGCAACGATGGCGAGAGAGCCTGCACAATGGCAGACGTTGGGGCAATGGGCCAGCGTATTTGCGATGAGTGAACGTAACCTTGCTCGCCTGGTCGTCAAAGAAACGGGGCTGAGTTTTCGCCGCTGGCGTCACCAGCTCCAGCTGATTCTGGCGCTGCAGGCGTTAATTGATGGTCGCAATGTACAACAGGTCGCGCAAATGCTCGGGTACGATTCGACCACGGCATTTATCTCTATGTTCAAAAAAGGCCTGGGACAGACACCAGGCCGTTATCTGAACGGGCTGGCTACTGCTTCCCAACAATCAATGAGACCAGACCTGCCGCAATAAGCGGCCCCACTGGCACACCGCGAAACAGCGCCACGCCCAGTACCGTGCCCACCAGTAAACCAGCAACAAGCTGAGGCTGGCTACCCATTAGCGTAACGCCGCGTCCGCCAAGCCAGGAGACAAATACCCCAACGGCAATAGCAACCAGTGATTTCCAGTTCACAAAGGAGTGGATGAGCGTGGAGGGCGGTAGCGTTCCGCTGGCGATCGGCGCCATGACGCCAATAGTCAGAATTATAATCCCGACGGTCAGGCCCTGTTTTTCAATCCAGGGAAAGAAGGTATTCAGTGGGGTAACACGGACAATAATCAGCACCAGAATTGAAACAGCGACAGTGGTGTTGTGGCTGACAAAGCCCAGAGCTGCCAGTCCGAGCAGGATCAGCAGAGTGACATCAAACATCGTAGTTTCCTTGCCAAAAGAAAAAATAAGCCTGCTTACTGTACGCGTAAATGCGTGACGGAACAGGCTTTTTTTAATGATTATGATTTTTTTTGGGCTAACGCACGAAGCGATGTTTTTTACTGCTAACTTGTGCAGTTATTGTTCTCTGCGGAATGGGATTAATTCCGGTTGCGCGATGCGCAGGTAATCTGCGGTATCCATGATCACAGATTTTTCCAGCATTCCGGCATTGAACGCAATTTCATTAAAACGCTCAAACAACAGTGGGTCGGCGACCAGCTTGAGGTTCGGATGAAAACTGAACGGTGGGATAGCGCCAAATACGCAGCCAGTCAGTTCATCTACCTCCGCCGGGCTGGCAAGTGACGCTCTCAACCCGCCAATATGGCTGGCCAACAGGCTCAGGTCGGCCTGCTGATCGGCAGAGAGGATCGCCAGAACATGCTGATTGACGCCGTTGCCTTTTACTTTGCAGACCAGCGCTTTTGCACCCTGACCCAGTGCGGTACCGCGAATTTCAGAGACAGCTTCACATTTGCCTACGGCTTCATGGCTGACTACGCGGTAGGTCGCACCGTGTTCTGACAACAGGGAGATTAAACGCTGGTGCGTTGCGTTACCTTTGTTTACTTCCGTCATGACTTACTCCTGGTACAACAATGAAAATCCCGTCAGAAAAATAATTACGCATCGGTGCGTTTTTTCTGTTTGTTCAGGTAGAGCTGTGCATCAGATGCTTTGTAGGCATCATCAATGGTGTCGTTTGGCTGCATATTATAAATCCCGACAGAGAAGCTGATTGATCTATCTTGCGCAATAATTTGTAAGTTATAGCGAATCCTCTCCAGCAGGCGGGGCGTTAATTCACTGGGGTGATCGATGAGGATAATGCAAAACTCATCGCCGCCGAGGCGGATGGCATAGTCGCTTTTGCGAATGGACGTTTGAATAGCTTTGGCCAAAATGGTGATAATGCGATCGCCTTCCTTATGCCCCAACGTATCATTAATAACTTTTAGTTTGTCGCAATCAATGGCGATAAAGGTCACGAGCGTTCCTGTGTTCACCAACTGTTGCAAACGCTGCTCAAGCGCTGGCGTTAAAATTTTACGGTTGTAGAGCCCTGTCATCGCATCACTGACATTTTCCCGTGTGACGTTGTGATACAAGCGAAAATGCGTTCTGACCATATTCAGCAGCAATATCGTTGCCAGTAGATAGAAGGCGAATATCTTCCAGGACGAGACAATAAAGTACATAACATCAAGTGAGAGGGTGATACGTATACCGCCAGGTATGTCCTTCTCATAGTGAACATAGCGGAACAGATCGGTTTCACTTTTGTGAACGAGGATCTCTTTACCTGAACTGGTGTCAGAGACCGTTACGTTAAGATAACGCCAGACGAGAGGGCGGTCGCTGGTATAGAAAATATTCTGTAAATTCTCTTTATTAATATCCACCATCACCACGCCTTTTAGCTTATTGGCGTAGTAAACCGGTGTTAAAAAGCTCATCACCTTTTTCTCGGTCAGGTTATCTTCATAAATACTGGAGATCACCGTGCGGCCAGTAAAAATACCGTCAATATCATTCTGGTCGATTCCCAACGTACCTTTTTGCAAAAACGACCAGTTGTGTATCGCAAATTTCCGCGAGTCGATCACATCATAGAAATAAACGTAGTTATTTTTGAGATCGACGTAATATCGAAATTTATACTCCAGCGTCCCTAATCCCTGACCGTAATCTTTCTGCTGGCGATTAACATTGACCGCCCGGTCAAAAGAGGGCAGCAGAAAAATGTCATCAAGCTGTTCGCTACATTTTGTTGAGGTGGTCTGCAACGTACCGTGTAATGGCAGATAGTTGCGCTTAGTGAGATTGAGCCCATGAGTGCCGTTAACGCTGTCGAAAGCGTTGCAAAGTACTTTTTGCTGTTCGAGAGAAGCAGGCCCCTGAGGGGACGAAAATGTGCGCATCAGATGGGCTGCGATGCTCTGATTTGTGTACTTATCATAGAGAAACGAGGAGTCGGCTTTCTCATTGATATAGCGCATGTACGCATTCATTGCTTTATCACTAGCAATGAGCTCATAAACCAAAAAAGAAGATGTCAAAACAATTACGCTGACGGAGATAAAGATCCTGAGCGCTTTATGATGCAATTTCATAATGATTTACAGCCCTGTAAGTCTGATACTTCAGTCTATCACACGGCATACATCCGCTCTAACGCTACGGGAAAGGACATTTTGAAATAAAAATCATTCGCGTACTTCACCTTTAACTCTTAATGTTGTATTTATAATGCAACTTATAAAAAGGAGACAGGCCAATGAGCGCGACTGAAAAAGCGGGTCATACATTTTTAGCCAGCCTGGGCAAAACCCGTCTGCGTCCGGGCGGTGTTGAAGCAACAGAATGGTTGTTTAGCCAGTCACAGCTGACGCCCGGCAGCCAGGTTCTTGAAGTGGCGTGCAACATGGCCACGACGGCGATAGAGTTAGTTCAACGCTATGGCTGTACCGTATACGCCATTGATATGGATAAAACCGCACTGTCAAATGCAAGGAATAACGTAGCGGCAAATGGTCTGGAAAATCATATTCATGTGATGGCTGCTAACGCCAACACTCTTCCTTTTGCGGATAACAGTTTCGATGTTGTGATTAACGAAGCCATGCTGACAATGTATGCCGATAAAGCGAAGGCGAAGTTAATTGCCGAATATTATCGCGTGTTGAAGCCCGGTGGGCGTCTGCTCACCCACGATATTATGTTCACCGCCCAAAAACTGGGCGCGGGCGATCAGGGCCAGCTTGTCGATGTGGTGAAATCAAACGTTAGCCCAATGACCAGACAAGGCTGGCGTGATTTGTTTCTTAACTGCGGGTTCGAACAGGTCCTGCAGCAGAATGGCAACATGTCGCTGATGTCGCCGCGCGGATTAGTTCGTGATGAAGGGCTTACGGGGGCGGTAAAAATTGTGTTTAACGGCTTACGCACGAGCGAAAATCGTCGTCGTTTCCTGAAAATGTTTCGCTTCTTCCGTTCGCAACGTCATCAACTCAATTACATTGCCTGCTGCTCTGTAAAGGGAAAATAAAAAGGATAAACGGATGAATATTGATAAGATGAAAAAACAGCACCCGTAACAAATCAGCCAGAGAAGATAACCTCTGGCTGATTTGTTTAGGTGGTTAACTATTGCTGGTCGTACTTTGTTTATGAAACAGTTCGCGGAATACCGGGTAAATATCATCCTGGTCGCGAATATGTTGCATCGCAAAGTTATCAAAGGTTGATTGCAGATGTTCGTATTCACGCCATAAGGTTTGGTGAGCGCGGCGAGTGATTTCGATATAGCTGTAATAGCGGACCACTGGCAGCAGCTTTTTCGCCAAAATCTCATGACACAGTGGTGAGTCATCCGCCCAGTTATCACCGTCCGATGCCTGTGCAGCATAGATGTTCCATTGGGCAGGGTTGTAGCGATCTTTCACCACTTCATCCATTAACTTCAGCGCACTGGAGACAATGGTTCCCCCGGTTTCCTGAGAGTAGAAGAACTCATGCTCATCCACTTCTTTCGCCTGGGTATGGTGGCGAATATAAACCACCTCCACGTTCTTATAGGTCCGGCTTAAGAACAGATACAGCAGGATATAAAAACGTTTAGCCATATCTTTGGTCGACTGATCCATTGAACCAGAAACGTCCATCAGGCAGAACATTACCGCCTGGCTGGAAGGGTCGGGGCGTTTTTCATAATTCTTGTAGCGTAAATCAAAGGTGTCGATAAATGGCACGCGTTCGATTTTTGCCCGTAGTTCGGCAATCTCTTTGCGTAACCGTTCCTCTTCCAGCAACTGTGCTGGTTCGCTTTTCGCGATGGTTTCCAGATCCGCTTCGAGAGCATGCAGTTCGCGACGCTTACCCGCTGTCATCGCCGTGCGGCGCGCCAGTGAGTTTTGCAGGGATCGCACCACGCTGATGTTGGCAGGCACACCGTTAGAGGTAAAACCTGCCCGGTGCGTTTTGTACTCCGTTAGCTGACGCTGCTGATTCTGCTTCAGGTTAGGAAGTGCTAAATCTTCGAACAACAGATCGAGATATTCATCTTTAGAGATCTGAAAGACGAACTCATCCTGACCCTCACCATCCTGGCTGGCCTGGCCTTGTCCGCTTCCTGAACCGCCACCGCCGCCCTGTGGGCGTTCAATGCGGTCATTCTGCACAAAATGGTCGTTACCCGGATGCACGCGATGGCGCAGGCCACCACGTCCCTGATGAAACATTGGTTCGCTAATATCATCAGTCGGAATAGAGACAGATTCGCCGCTATCCACATCAGTCACCGAACGCTTGTTAATGGCCTCGGAGATCGACTGTTTAATTTGCGATTTATAACGGCGTAAGAAGCGCTGGCGGTTTACCGTGCTCTTGTTTTTGCCGTTAAGACGCCGGTCAATAAACCAGGTCATAAGCCCCCCGTACTGCCAACTGTTCGCCATGTCTGTAAGTGCCGGATGGCGCTGGCGCTATCCGGCCTACGGAACATTGTTTTGCAAGCCCGGTAAGCGCATGCGCCACCGGGCACTTATGTTAAGACGATTTACGTACGCGCAAATACCATTCGCACAGTAAACGCACCTGTTTACGCGTGTAGCCTTTTTCCATCATACGGTCGACAAAATCGTCGTGTTTTTTCTGCTCGTCAGTCGAGGTTTTAGCATTGAACGAAATGACCGGCAGCAGCTCCTCGGTATTGGAGAACATTTTCTTCTCAATGACCGTGCGCAGTTTTTCGTAACTGGTCCAGTTTGGATTGCGACCGCTGTTATTCGCTCTGGCACGCAGAACAAAGTTGACGATCTCGTTACGAAAATCTTTCGGGTTACTGATACCCGCCGGCTTCTCAATTTTCTCCAGTTCTGAGTTCAGTGACTCGCGGTCAAACAGCTGACCGGTATCCGGGTCGCGATACTCCTGATCCTGAATCCAGAAATCCGCATAAGTGACATAACGGTCGAAAATGTTCTGTCCGTACTCAGAATAGGATTCGAGATAAGCCGTCTGGATCTCTTTGCCGATGAATTCAGCATATTTCGGGATCAAATAACCTTTCAGGAACTCAAGATAACGCTCAGCTTGCTCCTGCGGGAACTGTTCACGTTCGATTTGCTGCTCCAGTACGTAAAACAGATGTACCGGGTTAGCTGCCACTTCGGCATGGTCAAAGTTAAAGACGCGAGAGAGGATCTTAAACGCGAAACGCGTGGACAGACCGTTCATTCCCTCATCAACCCCGGCGTAATCCCGATACTCCTGATAGGATTTCGCTTTCGGATCGGTATCTTTTAGGCTTTCGCCATCGTAAACGCGCATCTTCGAGTAAATGCTCGAGTTCTCAGGTTCTTTCAGGCGAGAAAGAATGGTAAAGCGAGAGAGCGTTTCCAGTGTGCCCGGTGCGCAAGGCGCATGGGTCAGCTCACTGTGGTTAAGCAGTTTTTCGTAAATTTTGATCTCTTCAGAGATACGCAGGCAATAAGGCACTTTGACGATGTAAACACGGTCAAGGAACGCCTCATTGTTTTTGTTATTACGGAACGTTACCCATTCGGACTCGTTCGAGTGGGCAAGAATAATCCCGTTAAACGGCAGGGCAGAGATACCTTCTGTCCCGTTGTAGTTTCCTTCCTGGGTGGCGGTCAGCAGAGGATGCAGCACTTTAATCGGTGCTTTAAACATCTCAACGAATTCCATAATCCCCTGGTTTGAACGACACAGTGCACCCGAATAACCGTAGGCATCAGGATCGTTCTGGGCGTGGTGTTCGAGTTTACGAATATCCACTTTCCCGACCAGCGCAGAAATATCCTGGTTGTTTTCATCACCAGGCTCCGTTTTGGCGATTGCGATCTGCTCCAGAATAGACGGCCAGACTTTGACGACGCGGAATTTTGTAATGTCCCCGCCGAAATCGTGCAGACGTTTCGCAGCCCAAGGCGACATGATCGTACCGAGATAGCGACGCGGGATCCCATACTCTTTTTCCAGGATCTGCGCGTCTTCCTGCGGATTAAACAGGCATAACGGATGATCGTTGACCGGGCTACGTTCGCCATTGGCACTCAGGACATAAATCGGTACTCTCTGCATCAGCGACTTCAGTCGCTCAGCAAGAGATGATTTCCCCCCTCCCACAGGCCCCAGCAGATACAGAATCTGCTTCTTCTCTTCCAGACCCTGAGCCGCATGTTTCAAATAAGAAACAATTTGCTCAATGGCGTCTTCCATGCCGTAAAACTCTTCAAAGGCGGGATAGCGTGCAATTACCCGATTCGAAAAGAGTCGAGAAAGTCGAGGTTCGTGGGCAGTGTCGACCATGACAGGCTCACCAATAGCCATTAATAGCCGCTCTGCCGCGTTGGCATAAGCACTGCGATCTTGCCGACAAGTGGTAAGAAACTCCTGCAGCGTGAACTCTTCGTCCTTGGCAGCTTCATAACGCTGGCGATAGTGATCGAATATATTCATGGTATGCCGTCCTTTCGTTTTTTAGCACATGTTAAGAGCCGTTCATATGAATAGTAGAGGCCCCTGAAGAGGTAAACTGAACGACGTCGCTGCTGAATAAATAAGCAACTCTCATGCCATTTTGGTGGTCAGGAGATCAACGTATTCGGTGATACACCTTCTAAAATTAAGCGTAGATGGCATTTGCAAAACTTGCCTGTGTGCGCAAATGAATTTCAATGGCATATCAATAACTCATCAGCAAAAAAAGCACATCTTATGTAAAGAATTGGAGCGGGATTCATGCGGTGTTCACCGTCCTGCAAGCAAAATGTCATCACTCGCTGAGAAATTAGGGGGTTACATTCTGGGGCGAATACGTAAAATAGTTGGGCTGAAGCGTATTGGCGGTTACACTTTGACCGCTACACATTTGAATAAGGAATTATGGATTGTGACCAAACTCAAACTTCTGGCACTTGGCGTCCTTGCCGCAACCGCAGTTAGCACCGCACAGGCGGAAAGTCAGTGGACTGTTGGCGCGGGTGTCGGCGTGATTAACAGCCCGTACAAACAGTATGACCGCGATGTTTACCCTGTTCCGGTTGTCACCTATGAAGGCGATAATGTCTGGTTCCACGGCTTGGGTGGCGGCTACTATCTGTGGAATGACACGGCAGATAAGCTTTCCATCATGGCGTACTATGATCCGACGCATTTCAAGCCGGGTGATAGCGATAGCCATGCTTTGCGCCAACTCGACAAGCGTAAAAGCAGCTTGATGGCTGGCCTCTCGTATGTACATAACACCCAGTATGGTTTCCTGCGTACCGCACTGGCGGGTGATACTCTGGATAACAGCAACGGCTTTATCTGGGATCTGGCCTGGCTCTACCGTTACACTAATGGTGGGCTGACTCTGACGCCGGGTATCGGTGTACAGTACAGCAGCGAAAACTACAACGACTATTATTATGGCGTGTCCAATCACGAGTCTCGCCGCAGTGGTCTGAAAAGCTACAACGCTGACGATGGATGGGATCCGTACCTGGAGTTGACCGCGAGCTATAACTTCATTGGAAACTGGAACGTATACGGAACTGGCCGTTATGTGCGCTTGAGTGATGAAGTGAAGGACAGTCCGATGGTCGATAAGTCCTGGTCTGGCATCTTCTCAGTGGGTGTGACCTACAAGTTCTGATGACATTCAGTGTTGAACACAAGCTCGCAGACATGCGGGCTTTTTTGTGCGCTACCGATATGAATATTGATCTAAAACATGAGATTTCATCATTTGTGCTGATTTGACATTCTGTCAGGCTACAACGAATTTTTAACGTATTATTCCTGTCGCTGTTACTAAAAATAAACCTGCTATTTTATTAGCCTGTTATCTATTCATTTTTGAATGAAATAAAGTCGTGAAGGTTTAGCAAATCATTGTCATGAGGTAATGGTTTGTAGCTATACAATGCGTTGATAATACTAGGGTTTACGATCGAGGTAAGCGTTATTTTCTTATTGTTAAGCACAATGAAAATTATTGATAACTCTTTTAGCATGTTTATCTCATGGCGAAAGTTAACTTTCATGTGAAAAAACAAAAATTAATCGATTGATTTTAATTTTACATCTTTAGGTATTTATCTGAAAAAATTAAAATTGACATTAAATATCCCATTGCAGATATTAATTAAACTTTAAAGTATCGACAGCAACTCTTCATGGCATTAAATATAATTCGCCATGTGGATTTTTTGAGAATAAACCTGGTATATATAATGAAAAAGTTAATCATGATAGCTGTGATGGGCGGGATTCTGGCTGGTTGTTCCACCGAGGCTTCACGCATGAATGCTTGCGAAAGCAAGGGTGTGAGCCGTGATGCCTGTTATGTTGCGGAGCAAAACCGTCGGGCGACAATCAATGCTGCCGCTGAAAAACAGGCTATGGAAAACGCGCAAAACTTGTATAGCACTAATGATACTAATTCCAGCCATCACCACAAACACGATAAGTATTAAGGTGTAACGTATGAAAAAATTAATTATTATCGTTGCTTTGGTGGCTTCCTTCGCTGCACCTGCTTATGCCATTAGCGAGGCTTACCGCCAGCAGTTACAGCATGAACATAGAACCATGGTCAGTGACACGAATGCCCCGGTACACGCCAGTAAAATTATGCCCGTGCATGTGAATAAACTTGGAGTGGACTTTAAACGTGGTGCTGATGGCATTGCTTATATTAATGGCAAACCTGCAGCAAATGATGAGAATAGTGCTGAAGCTCAGTCTTATAGCGCAGGTTTGATTTCCGTTATCGTCTATAAAAACGGAAAAATCAACGCTATGAAAGAGGGGAAATATTTAGGTCGGTTGAAATAACCACTTCGTAGATAAGATTTTGTATTTTTTCGGCCCGGGAACATCTGCTGTTCCCGGGCTTTTTATTTCGCTCGCCTTAACGATCGGTTTCCAATCCATGATGGTGCAATTTGTGCACCCTAACAGGACACATGCACGTTGTTTTGCTTTACTGTGGTGCATTAACACAGGAGGGTGCGATGACAGCGAAACAGGTGACGTTTACAAACCAGGTATCGCTTCCTGCTATTGGGCAGGGAACATGGTACATGGGCGAGGATCCAAGCCGACGCCGGGATGAAGTGTCTGCGCTGCAGGCCGGACTGGATCTCGGCCTGCGATTGATTGATACCGCAGAAATGTACGCTGATGGTGCAGCGGAAGAGGTGGTGGGTGAAGCATTAACGGGACGGCGTGATAGCGCTTTTTTAGTCTCGAAAGTTTACCCATGGAATGCCGGTCGACAGAAAGCCATTGCCGCCTGCGAAGCGAGCCTGCGTCGACTGAAAACTGATTATCTGGATCTCTATTTGCTGCACTGGATGGGCGATTTTTCATTTGCAGAGACCATCGATGCCATGGAAACACTGATTGCGCAGGGGAAAATCTGCCGTTGGGGAGTCTCAAATCTCGATTATGATGATATGCAGGCGTTATGGCAGGTACCCGGTGGACGAGAGTGTGCAACTAATCAGGTGCTTTATCATTTAGCCTCGCGCGGTATTGAATATGATTTACTGCCGTGGTGCCAGCAGCAGCAGATGCCGGTCATGGCATACAGTCCGCTGGCCCAGGCGGGACGACTGCGTGGCGATTTGCTTTCTAACTCTGTGGTGAATGACATCGCGCGTGCGCACAATGTTAGCGCTGCGCAGATTTTGCTGGCATGGGTGATTCGTCAGTCGGGTGTAATAGCCATCCCGAAAGCCGCAAGCGTAGCGCATGTCGAACAAAATGCCGCCGCGCTGGAGATAACGCTCTCTGTAGATGAGTTGAAGCAGTTAGATAAGGCGTATCCGGCGCCAAACGGTAAAACCGCGCTGGATATGGCCTGATTTGCCAAATGCCGATGTTCCCGCAGCTTATCAGGCCTACGGCTGCGTGTAGTTTGTAGGCCGGATAAGGTGTTAGCAGCATCCGGTACGGTGCGTAGAGCTGCCTGATGCGCTGAGCTTATCAGGCCTACGGCTGCATGTAGTTTGTAGGCCGGATAAGGCGTTGGCAGCATCAAGGCACTGTGCGCGGAACTGCCTGATGGCGCTGTGCTTATCAGGCCTACGGCTGCATGTAGTTTGTAGGCCGGATAAGGCGTTGGCAGCATCCAGGCACGGTGCTCGGAACTGCCTGATGGCGCTGTGCTTATCAGACCTACGGCTGCATGTAGTTTGTTGGCCGGATAAGGCGTTAGCCGCATCCGGCATGGTGCGTGGAACTGCCTGAGGGCGCTGTGCTTATCAGACCTGCGGCTGCGTGTAGTTTGTAGGCCGGATAACGCGTTAGCCGCATCCGGCACGTTGCGCAGAGCGGTCTGATGGCGCTGCACTTATTAGGCCTACGGCTGTATGTAGTTTGTCGGCCGGATAAGGCGTTAGCCGCATCCGGCATGGTGCGTGGAACTGCCTGAGGGCGCTGTGCTTATCAGACCTACGGCTGCGTGTAGTTTGTAGGTCGGATAAGGCGTCAGCCGCATCCGGCATGATGCGCGGAACTGCCTGATGGCGCTGTGCTTATCAGACCTGCGGCTGCGTGTAGTTTGTAGGCCGGATAAGGCGTTAGCCGCATCCGGCACGGTGCGTAGAGCTGTGTTAGCGTTTAGCTACACGAATAGTCTGCGCGAGGCGAGATGGTTTTTCTTCGGTGGTTTTCTGCGGAGCGGTCGCGTAAGCCGTTTCTACACAAACAAACGTTTTGTAGCCATCATCCGGCATGTCGCCCATGCTGACGGACAGCGCCGGGCCAGGGTTCCAGCCCACTACATTCAGATGGTGGTGGTGGACAACATCTATATTGCGATTCAACGCATCATCATGAATCACGCTGCACGCTTCCGGATTCAGATAAACGCGATCGGTGCGGTCCGGGAAGGTCTGGATCCCATCAGCCAGCACATCTTCTTTAGCATCATTCACTTTATCGATCAGGCGATCGCCAAGACCACTGACTTTCACTGCCGCAATGTCACCAACGTTGAAATAGGTATGCAGTGCCGAGGTGGTTTCAAACTCACCATGAGCTTCCAGCTCCATTTCACAGGTGGCTCCCACTTTGAAGCGGGCAAGCAGGCAAAACTCGTGAGGCCAAAGCTGACGCGTTTCAGCGTTGCTCTGCAGTTCAAACGTCAGCACCACGCCATTGTCGTCTTCGTTGTGCGCTTTCAGCGTCCATGGCAGGTTGCGGGCAAAACCATGCGAAGGCAGGCCCTGCTTAGCAGCCGGACCAAACCACGGCCAGCAAATTGGTACGCCGCCACGCAGCGCTACGCCGGTTTTAAATGGGGTATTATTACTTAACCACAGGACTTCCTCTTCACCATTTGGTTTCCAGGAAAGAAGATGTGCGCCCTGCAGCGCGAAAGAAGCTTTAACCTGTGGGTGATCGACAACAAGAACCTCAAGCTCATCAAGCTGACGGCGGGAGAGGACAGGGGTAATTTGTTCGATTACCGGAAGTGCAAAAATTTTATTAATCATTACGCAATCCTTTCTTCAGGCAAAAAAAAGAGCGACCTGAGTCGCTCTTACAGATTACTGTTTCATCTCAACTTATTTGGAGATGTGAGCAATCAGGTCCAGAACTTTGTTGGAGTAGCCGGTTTCGTTGTCGTACCAGGATACCAGTTTCACGAAGTTGTCGTTCAGTGCGATACCAGCTTTAGCATCGAACACGGAAGTGCAAACTTCACCGTTGAAATCGGTAGATACTACGTCGTCTTCGGTGTAACCCAGAACGCCTTTCATCGGGCCTTCGGAAGCAGCTTTGATTGCTTTCTTAATTTCTTCGTAAGAAGCAGCTTTTTCCAGACGAACGGTCAGGTCAACAACGGATACGTTCGGGGTAGGAACGCGGAACGCCATACCAGTCAGTTTGCCGTTCAGTTCTGGCAGTACTTTACCTACAGCTTTAGCTGCACCGGTAGAGGACGGGATGATGTTCTGGGATGCGCCGCGGCCGCCGCGCCAGTCTTTGTGAGACGGGCCATCAACGGTTTTCTGAGTAGCGGTGGTCGCGTGAACAGTAGTCATCAGACCTTCGATGATGCCGAAGTTGTCGTTGATAACTTTAGCCAGCGGAGCCAGGCAGTTAGTGGTGCAGGAAGCGTTAGAAACGATGTCCTGACCTTCGTATTTGTCAAAGTTAGCGCCTTTAACAAACATCGGAGTGTTATCTTTGGACGGACCAGTCAGAACCACTTTTTTCGCACCAGCAGTGATGTGCTTACGAGCGGTTTCATCTGTCAGGAACAGGCCAGTAGCTTCAGCTACTACGTCAACACCAACTTCGTCCCATTTCAGGTTAGCCGGATCACGTTCAGCGGTAACACGGATTTTTTTACCGTTTACGATCAGATGACCGTCTTTCACTTCAACGGTACCGTTGAAACGGCCGTGAGTGGAGTCATATTTCAGCATGTAAGCCATGTAGTCAGCGTCTAACAGGTCGTTGATTGCAACGATCTCGATGTCAGAGCGTTCTTGAGCAGCACGGAAAACAATGCGACCGATACGGCCAAAACCGTTGATACCTACTTTGATAGTCATATATTCCACCAGCTATTTGTTAGTGAATAAAAGGTTGCCTGTAAAATTACAAAAACCTTACGCAGCGTCAAGCGGAATCGTGTCAATCATTGCGACAAATCAATCTGCTGCCTAAGCTTTGCGCAACTGACTCGCCTCACTCTTCCTTTGGGCTTGAAACCACATGGGGTCGGCGGCCCGAATTTTAAAGGGCAATCAAGATAAAAACGTGATTCTGATCACGAATTGCAGGCTGCCATTTCGCAAGGATCAAGTTTAGAACAAAAGTTCGCACTCCGGTGTTAATGTTTTGTTAGAATCTGTCTCGCGATGTGAGTTTAGATAAAGCGAGATGTGAGCAAATGGCTAATCAACCTTCTCCAGAAGAACTGAAAAAAAATTTAACCGAAATGCAGTTCTATGTGACGCAGAATCACGGGACAGAACCGCCATTTACCGGACGTTTGCTACATAACAAACGTGACGGCATCTACCACTGTTTGATCTGCGACAATCCGCTATTTCGTTCCGAGACAAAATATGACTCAGGCTGCGGCTGGCCCAGCTTTTACGAGCCTGTCAGCGATGAGGCTATCCGTTACATAAAAGATACGTCACACGGCATGCAGCGCATTGAAATCCGCTGCGGAAACTGTGATGCACACCTGGGACACGTCTTCCCGGATGGTCCGAAACCTACCGGTGAACGGTACTGCGTTAACTCAGCGTCTTTGAACTTTACCGATGGTGAAAACGGTGAACAAACCAAGGGTTGAAGAAACGATTCAGCAAATTATTCTACGGAGAGTGGATTTAACATGAATCTTGATGAGATGATCAACAGCATGACGCCGGAAGTTTATCAGCGCTTATCGACTGCCGTTGAACTCGGAAAATGGCCGGATGGCGTAGCGCTAACGGCAGAACAAAAAGAGAATAGCTTACAGCTGGTGATGTTATGGCAGGCGCGAAACAATATTGACGCGCAGCATATGACGATTGATACCAACGGTGAGATGGTGATGAAGAGCAAGCAGCAGTTGAAGGTGGAGTTTGGTATTACGCCAGAACCGATTGCGACGTTTAAATCCTGATTACCCAGGCCCGGCAGACATCGATGTCGGGCCCGTCAGTTGATATTATTTCTTGTTCATCATCGCCTTCAGATCGGCGAACGGGTTGTATTTCGCTTCGCCCACGGCCTTTTGCGCATCTTCTCCTGCAACCACCGTTGAACCATACTGGTCCGCTTCCGTATATTTGGAATGCTCGTGATCGTGGCAGTACAGGCACAACATTTCCCAGTTGCTACCATCTTCCGGGTTATTCGAGTGATCGTGATCGATATGGTGTACCGTCAGCTCGCGCAAATTTGAATACACGAACTCACGGGAACAGCGTCCGCAGACCCAGGGGAAGAGTTTAAGCGCCTTTTCCCGGTAACCGACTTCCAGACGGGCGTAATTTTTAGGGATAAAAGCCATAAAGCTCATGCCTCCAGTAGAAAATGAAGAGCTGCGCCAAAAGCTGGCGCAGCAGAATGCGCTAATCATAACCTATTGTGTCAGGCGTTGGGATCAGTGTTTGATGCCTAACGAATCGGCTAACTGCTTCGCCAACTGATTATTGTCATCTGCGCCGTACTCCCAGAACATGGCGCCTGCCAACCCTTTGCTTTTGATGTAGTCGGCTTTGATCGCCACCGAACGCGGGTTTTCATAGGAGAGGGCAAAGAGTTTTTTTCCATCCGCAGACTGTACCGACAGCCACGGCACTTTCGCTTCATCATCCCAATGTTGGCTAAAGCGTTTTTGCGGATCGTTGATCAACTTCGCCACAATATCGTTGTACTTCACGTAGGTGTCTTTGCTCAGGTCGACGCCCAGTGATTTGAACAACTCAATTTGAGCTGACTCGAAATAGGGTTGGGTAGCCGGGTTTTTCTGCGCGTCAGGTTTGCTCCAGTCAATACCTGGCTCAACGGCGCGTTTTGGTACGCGTCCATAAAAGCCAATGCCCAGATTCATTTGACTCGGTTTCAGACCGGCTGCGAGATAGTTATTGACCACAAAATCGGCGCTGTACTTATCCGCCGCGGCGACCGTCGGCCATTGCGTCGAATCATACAGGTTCGAGTTGAAATATTGGGTGCCGTAAGCCATGTCATAGGTCATCAGGTTGATGTAGTCGAGCGATGGTGCAATGGCTTTTACATCCACCCAGCTTTTCGGACTTTCCGCATTCGCGCCCACGGCGATGGTCAGCAGTTTTTTATGCCCCAATGCGGCACGCAATTCTGTTAGCAGCGCGGTGAAGTTAGCGCGGTCAGCCGGTTGGCTTTCGACCAGTCCCCAGGCGCCGTTAACCGGGTATTCCCAGTCGAGATCGATGCCATCCAGACCATATTTCGCAATTATCTCCTGCGCAGACTGAATAAACACTGCGCGTGTTTCCTTCGTTGCTGCCGCGCCAGAGAATCCACGCGCTCCCCAACCGCCGACGGAAAGCAAAACTTTTAGGTTTGGATTTTGTTTACGCAGCTGTGGAATTTTCAGCAAATCATCCTGCACTTTCTGTGAAAGCCAAATCTGATGCAGTTTGCTGGTGTCTTTTAAGGCGTCATTGGTTTCGTCTTTTTCGTTGTTGTAGACAAGACCAAACGAATAGTTGAGATGGGTTATCTGGCGAACATCCAGTTTGTTGATGTCGCCACCGGGACCGGCAGTGACGTCGCCGCCACCATTAAAGTAGCCAACTGACATCAGTGAACTGGCGGAAACAACGCTGGCGCAGAGCAGGGGTAATGCTGCCAACAAAGGCAATAGTTTCATCGGTGTTCCTCTTTGACATTTAAACAAGCAAACACGCCACGGAAATGGCGTGGCGAAAAAAACAGCACCCGCAGGTTAACAGTTTCATAACAGGAAAAATGCGAAGGGGTTCACGCCATGCTGGCGCAGCGGCAAACCAATTTTGGTAGGTTGTATTGGTTAGAGGAGTACTGGTTGAAAGGGAGATGCGTATTAATCCGGCCTATAAATTTGCAAAAATGTGCAGTTTCAATCGACCGGATATAACGTTTTAAAGCATTAGCGCTGGGTTTCCAGCCAGTCGTCCAACGTATACAGCGTTGCGCCCGCAGCTGCCATTTCCATAAAGGCGTTTGCACTGTCCTGGGGTTTAATATTAACGCCACGGCAGCCGTCGGTTATAACGCTGACGGTGTAGCCAAGATCGAGCGCATCCAGTACGGTGAATTTGACGCAATAGTCGGTAGCCAGACCCATGATGATGAGCTCGGCAATGCGGTGTTCGAGTAGCCATGCATTCAGCGCGGTTGCCTGACGACGACCGTTATCAAAAAAAGCACTGTAGCTGTCGACCAGCGGGTTCTCACCTTTAGTGAACGTTTGAGTTATCGCACGCTGGTTCAGCAGCGGATGCAGGGCAGCACCTTCGCTGTTTTGTACGCAATGATCGGGCCAGAACGTCTGCTCCAGGCCATCGAGTTGTCCCTGGCTGTAGGGCTCGACCTGATGCTGGCTGGCAAAACTACCGTGATTCTCCGGGTGCCAGTCCAGACTGGCAACGACCGTGTCGCCGCGTATGGCACACCAGTCAATCAGGAGGTTGGCGATATCGATCGTGCTGTCACCTTGTGGGACCGCGAGGGCACCACCGGCACAAAAGTCATTTTGTAAATCGACCAACAGTAAGGCTCGGGCCATGGGCATAGACTCCTTTAATCGTCAGGTGTGAGCTCACCACGCAGATTTTGCGTCATTGCTTCACGAATTGTCTGCGTATCCAGTCCCTGACTCAGCAAATAGTGCAGTTTGGTGAGTGTGGCTTCGACGGTCATATCCGCGCCGCCAATCACGCCAGCATGCGCCAGCGCATTCCCTGTCGCGTAGCCCCCCATGTTCACCTTGCCGGACATACACTGCGTAAGGTTCACCACCACAATGCCACGCGAGCTCGCATCTTCAAGTTCTTTCAGGAACTCTTTATTCTGCGGCGCATTGCCCACGCCGTAGGAGCGCAAAATTAATGCTTTTACCGGCTGGCGCAGGAAGTTGCGTACCACGTCAGCGGAGATCCCAGGATAAATGGTGACCACGCCAATCGGTTGTGGAGTGATAGGATGGACAATCAACTCACCTGTGCCGTGAGGTGCGGGCGGTGTTCCCAGCCGACGAATGTGGATTCCGGCTTCCAGCAGTGGTGCAAGGTTGGGTGAGGCAAACGCGTCAAAACCATCAGCATGCGCTTTAGTGGTCCGGTTACCGCGAAACAGTCGGTTGTTGAAAAACAGGGTCACTTCATTGATCGGATAATTTGCTGCAACGTACAACGCATTCAGCAAATTGATTTGTCCGTCAGAACGTAGCTCTGCTAATGGGATTTGTGACCCTGTCACAATGACTGGCTTACCCAGATTCTCCAGCATAAATGAGAGCGCCGAAGCCGTAAACGCCATGGTGTCAGTGCCGTGCAGTATGACAAAACCATCGTAATCGTCGTAGTGCGCTTTAATGTCTTCAGCAATATGCTGCCAGTCTTCTGGCGTCATGTCTGAGGAATCCATCAGCGGGACGTATTCGTGGATGGTGAAGTCTGGCATCTCTGGGCGGTGGAATTCAGGCATCAGTGCCAGCTGACGCTGGAGATGACCGGAAACAGGAATATAACCCTGTTCTGAGCGCTGCATACCAATGGTACCGCCGGTATAGGCAACGTAAATCGATTTCTTTTGCATGGGCGTCACAGGTTAAGTTGTGCATAAACAGGCGCAGTATAAAGTTCCCCCCGAAAAAATACAGTGCAAATGACGCATACCTGCCATCCGATCAATATGTCATTTATGTTCAGTGCCTTGTCTCGTTTGTTCAGTGTGGTTTTGCTCCCTCGGCCCTACAGTAGCAGCCTTGCTTTTTGGATATAGCGATTGCCGTTATCATGTTTCGTCGTAATGACAATACGCATGGAGCCTGAAGTGAAGAAAGACCTGAGAATTTATCAGCCAGGCGAGTGGGCGGATGGAGACATCATTACGGCTATCGATGCGAGTCAGACAGAGACACCGCGCAGACCACAGTTGAATGTCGGCATTCTTCTGTGGCCGGAATTTCCTCTGCTGGCGCTGGCGGGGTTAACCGATGCGTTACGTCATGCGGCGGATATGGGGGATGATAGCCAGAAAATTCGCTGCTCCTGGCGTCTGATGAGCGCTACACCAGACCGACCTGTTCTAAGCAGTTCAGGAATGGCGATGATGCCGGATAGCGCATTCGTTGCACCGGAACAATTTGATTATGTGGTGGTGATTGGCGGCTTGCTGCGCAGTATGGCGAAAGCCGATCGGGCCGCGCGACGTTACCTGCATCTTGCGCATCAGCTCAACATTCCGCTGGTAGGTATCTGCACGGGCAGCTTTGTTCTGGCGCAAGAAGGTTTCCTCAATGGGCTGATGGCGGCGATTCATCCCTGGCATCTGAATGATTTTAAAACGCAATTTCCTCAGCTGGCTGCCCGTAGCGGGGTCGATTTTGTTGAGGAAAAAGGGATTCTGACATGTCCGGGGGGCATTTCGACGATAGGGCTGGCAACAGAGCTTATTCGCCGCCACTGTGGTCCCGACAGGGCGACAAAAGCCATCTTCCAGATGTCCGTCCCCAACCGCATAGACAGCACGTCAGTGGCGGTCTCCAGAGCGATAGGTTTTACCCACGTGAGCGACAGTCGGTTACGCAAAGCGGTCTTTTTAATTGAGCAAGGACTGGTAAAGCCCATTTCGACCCGCTGGCTGGCCGCTGAAGTCAACCTGAGCCCGCGACAGCTTACCCGGTTGTTTAACGCCGAGTTCGCCCAATCGCCGGGAGAGTTTATCCGACGTGCGCGTTTGCGTTATGCCCACTGGCTGCTAATGAATTCTGGAGAGAGCGTCACGGAGATTGCGCTGCGTCTGGGATTTAGCGACTGTGCGCACTTTATTCGTTTGTTTAGTCGGGAGTTTGGCTGTACGCCTGGAGATTGTCGCAGTACGCGACATCAGAATGCATAAAAAATGCTGCCCCGACTTGGGGCAGCATTGGCAGATTAGCGAACGTTGGCGCAGGTCAGGCAAAACGCATAGCGGTTTTGCGGATCGTTAAACGCGGCCAGCTTATCGCTCTCCGCTTTAACCGTACTCGCCGCAGAAGCGAGCGGCGCCGGGAGCATCGCCTGGATCGCTTCAGGCAGCATGGCACGAACGGAACCGGACATGCTGTCCATCACCATATCAACGAATGTCGGTTCGTCCTGATAATACTCAATGTGCCATTGCTTCAGTTTGGCCAGCTCAGCCGCTTTCGCCACGGCGTCATCAAAATCACCCAGACTGTCTACCAGACCGTTGGCTTTCGCATCCTGGCCGGTCCAGACGTGGCCCTGCGCGATTTTGTCAATCTGCTCAGGCGTTGTCTTACGCGCATCTGCGACCAGCGTGATAAAGCGCTTATAGCCGTTCTCGATACTCAGTTGCATCATTTGCTGCACTTCAGGTGGTAACGCTTTGGTGATGGAGATATCCGCCAGTGGGGATGTCGCCACGCCGTCGGTGTGTACACCAATGGAATCCAGACTGTTTTCCACAGTGTTGATCACGCCAAAGATCCCGATTGAACCGGTCAGCGTGCTGGGGTTCGCCACAATGTAGCTTGCTGGGGTGGAGATCCAGTACCCGCCGGATGCCGCCATGCCGCCCATGGACACGACAACCGGCTTGCCTGCCGCTTTTGCCGCAGCCAGCTCAGCGCGAATGACTTCGGAAGCGCTGACGCTGCCGCCAGGGCTGTTCACGCGCAGCACAATTGCTTTCACTTTCGGATCAAGACGCGCTTCGCGGATCTGCGCGGCAGTCGTGTCACCGCCCACATTCCCAGGGGTTTCTTCACCGTCCATAATTGCGCCATTCGCGAAGACGACGCCAATGCTGTCCCCAGTATCCGCTGGCGTTTTCAGCGAGTAATCGTAATAGCTGACGGCGCGATAATTTTTATCCGCTTTGCTCCAGCCAAACTGTTTGGTCAGCATTTTTTCGACTTCGGCGCTGGAGGCCAGTGCATCCACCAGTTTGTTGTCGAGCGCATATTTCGCGGTATCACCATCGACTTTTGTCAAACCGTCCAGCATGGCCTGTGCGCCCGGGAACACCTGCTGAGCAGGGATCTGGCGGTTGGCAGCGACCGTGTCGAGATAGTTCTGCCACAGCTCGCCGATCCAGCGGCTGTCGGCCTCGCGCGCGGCAGGAGACATATCATCACGAATGAACGGTTCTACGGCAGACTTATAAGTCCCGACACGGAACACGTGTGTGGAAACTTTCAGCTTGTCGAGCAGGGACTTGTAGTACAAACCGTTGGTGGCAAAGCCGTGCAGATCAACGGAACCCTGCGGAGAGAGATAAATTTTATTGGCGAAACTGGCGAGGTAGTACTGCCCCTGGCTGAAGTTATCGCCCACGGCAAAGACCGGTTTGCCGCTGTCGCGGAATTCCCGCAGCGCTTTACCGATATACTGCATGGAAGGCTGGTCGGCCCCGGCAAAATTTTTCAGATCCATCACAATGCCGGTGATGTTGCGATCATCTTTTGCCTGGCGAATAGTATTCACGATATCGAACAGGGAGTTTTCCTGCAGACGATCGGAACTGGCGCCAAACAGCTGACGACCAATAACGCTTAAGCGACTGGTGCTCGAAGGCTTATCGACAATCACCCCCGAGATATCCAGCAGCAGTGCGCCTCGCTCAGCGTGTTCACTGGTATTGCTGCTGCTGACCTGCATCCAGATGCCCACGCCCACCAGCACCAAGAAGATGAAGAACAGGTTAAGCACAAATTCACGGACGAAATTGAGTAATCGCCATGTCCATTTAAAAAATCCGGCAATAAATCGCCACAGGGTTCGCATGTATTCTCCCTACCGATTAACAACACGCCACCCCGAAATTCCGGAGAAAGGCGATAAGATGAGGCTATCGTAATGACCCGACAGGCACTTGTCAGCAGGAATCACCGCCTGTGCTGTAACAAAATCCGCTCACGTGTTAATTTTGTGAACAAATCTCATTGTTGGAGTTAAGCAAATGGATGCACTCGAATTACTGATTACCCGTCGTAGCGCCTCTCGTCTCGTCGAGCCAGCCCCGACAGGAGAGCAGCTGCAAAACATTCTGCGTGCGGGAATGCGCGCGCCAGACCACAAAACGCTGCAACCGTGGCAATTCTTTGTCATTGAGGGCGAAGGGCGTGAGCGTTTTAGCGCGGTGCTTGAAAAAGGGGCGATTGCCGCAGGCAGTGACGAGAAAGCCCAGGAAAAAGCGCGCAGCGCACCGTTTCGCGCGCCGTTGATTATTACCGTGGTGGCGAAATGTGAAGAAAACGACAAGGTTCCTCTGTGGGAACAAGAAATGTCTGCCGGTTGTGCGGTGATGGCTATGCAGATGGCCGCAATTGCCCAGGGCTTTGGCGGTATCTGGCGCAGTGGTGCATTAACCGAAAGTGCGGTCGTTCGCGAAGCATTCGACTGTCGCCCGCAAGATAAAATCGTCGGTTTTCTCTATCTGGGCACACCGCAGCTAAAAGCATCCACGACGATTAACCTTGCCGATCCGAGCGCATTCGTCCGTTATTTCTGATATCAACGGCAAAACTGTCTGGATTCTGAGCAAAGACACCCGAATTCAGACAGTCACTCTTACCACATCATGGAATGAGCGCTACCATATCCGGATTGCAATGACAGGAGATGTCCATGAGCGAGCAAGCTATTCGTTTAACGCAATACAGCCACGGAGCCGGTTGCGGTTGTAAAATTTCCCCAAAAGTGCTGGAAACCATCCTGCACAGCGAGCAGGCGAAGTTTGTTGATCCGAACTTACTGGTGGGTAATGAAACCCGCGACGACGCGGCCGTATACGATCTGGGAAACGGCACCAGCGTTATCAGCACCACCGATTTCTTTATGCCGATTGTCGATAATCCGTTTGATTTTGGACGCATCGCCGCGACTAACGCCATCAGCGATATTTTCGCCATGGGCGGCAAACCGATTATGGCAATTGCTATTCTGGGCTGGCCGCTGGATAAACTGGCACCGGAAATCGCCCGCGAAGTCACCGAAGGCGGACGCTTTGCCTGCCGTCAGGCGGGTATTGCGCTGGCGGGCGGCCACTCTATTGATGCCCCAGAGCCTATCTTCGGCCTTGCGGTAACCGGCGTTGTGCCGACCGAACGCGTGAAGAAAAACAGCACCGCTGAGGCAGGGTGTAAGTTGTTCCTGACCAAGCCTCTGGGCATTGGCGTTCTGACAACCGCAGAGAAAAAATCACTACTGAAGGAAGAACATAAAGGACTGGCGACAGAAGTGATGTGCCGGATGAACATTGCCGGTGCGGCATTCGCCGATATTGACGGCGTGAAAGCCATGACCGATGTTACCGGTTTTGGTCTGCTGGGGCATCTGAGTGAGATGTGTCAGGGCGCAGGCGTTCAGGCGCAGATCGTCTACCAGGATATTCCTAAGCTGCCTGGCGTTGAAGAATACATCGCGCAGGGCGCGGTGCCGGGTGGTACCCAACGTAACTTTGCCAGCTACGGACACCTGATGGGTGAAATGCCGCAATCGGTACGCGATCTGCTGTGCGATCCGCAAACTTCAGGTGGCCTACTGCTGGCGGTAACGCCGGAAGCTGAAGCCGAAGTGAAAGCGGCAGCGGCGCAGTTCGGTATCGATCTCACCGCCATTGGTGAGTTAGTGGAAGCTCGTGGCGGTCGCGCCATGGTTGAGATTCGTTAACTCGATGCGGTTGTTTATTGCCGAAAAACCAAGTCTGGCACGTGCTATCGCCGATGTGCTGCCGAAGCCGCATCGCAAAGGCGATGGTTTTATTGAATGCGGAAATGGACAAGTGGTGACCTGGTGTATTGGTCACCTGCTTGAACAGGCGCAGCCGGATGCCTACGACAGTCGTTATGCTCGCTGGAGTCTGGTCGATCTGCCGATTGTCCCTGAAAAGTGGCAACTGCAACCGCGTCCCTCGGTGACCAAACAGCTCAACGTCATTAAGCGCTTTTTGCATGAAGCCAGCGAAGTTATTCACGCCGGTGACCCCGATCGTGAAGGGCAACTGCTGGTGGATGAAGTGCTGGATTACCTGCAACTGGCACCTGAAAAGCGCCAGAAGGTGCAGCGTTGCCTGATTAACGACCTCAACCCACAGGCCGTTGAGCGGGCTATTGAGCGGCTGCGCGCCAACAGTGAGTTTATCCCGCTGTGCGTGTCGGCACTGGCGCGAGCGCGTGCGGACTGGTTGTACGGTATCAATATGACGCGCGCTTACACCATTCTTGGACGTAACGCGGGCTATCAGGGCGTACTTTCGGTCGGTCGCGTACAAACGCCGGTGCTTGGGCTGGTTGTGCGTCGCGATGAAGAGATAGAGAACTTCGTCGCCAAAGACTTCTTCGAAGTGAAAGCGCATATCGTAACGCCCGCCGATGAGCGGTTTACCGCTATCTGGCAGCCGAGCGAAGCGTGTGAGCCGTATCAGGATGAAGAAGGGCGCTTGCTGAACCGCACGCTGGCTGAACACGTGGTGAACCGCATTAACGGTCAACCGGCGATAGTCACCAGCTATAACGATAAACGGGAATCAGAATCCGCGCCGTTGCCGTTCTCGCTGTCTGCGTTGCAGATTGAAGCGGCGAAGCGCTTCGGTTTAAGTGCGCAAAACGTTCTGGATATCTGCCAGAAGCTGTATGAAACCCATAAGTTGATTACCTATCCGCGTTCGGATAGCCGTTATCTGCCGGAAGAACACTTTGCCGGACGTCACGCGGTACTGAACGCGATTAGCGTCCATGCGCCGGATCTGCTCCCGCAGCCGGCGGTCAATCCCGATACGCGAAATCGCTGTTGGGACGACAAAAAAGTGGATGCGCACCACGCCATCATTCCTACCGCGCGCAGTTCGTCCATCAATCTGAATGACAACGAAGCGAAAATTTACAACCTGATTGCCCGTCAGTATCTGATGCAATTTTGCGCAGATGCGGTATTCAGGAAGTGCGTCATTGAGCTGGACATCGCCAAAGGCAAGTTTGTCGCTAAAGCCCGTTTTCTGGCGGAAGCCGGATGGCGCACGCTGCTCGGCAACAAAGAGCGCGACGAAGATAATGACGGGACGCCGCTGCCGGTGGTGGCAAAAGATGACGAACTGCTGTGCGAAAAAGGCGAAGTAGTTGAACGTCAGACCCAGCCCCCGCGGCACTTTACTGATGCAACTCTGCTGTCAGCGATGACCGGGATTGCGCGATTCGTGCAGGATAAAGATCTGAAAAAGATCCTGCGCGCAACGGATGGTTTAGGTACGGAAGCGACGCGCGCCGGAATTATCGAGCTGCTGTTTAAGCGCGGGTTCCTGGTGAAAAAAGGACGTTATATCCATTCGACTGACGCGGGAAAAGCGCTGTTCCACTCGCTGCCAGAAATGGCGACGCGCCCGGACATGACAGCGCACTGGGAATCTATCCTGACCCAAATCAGCGAAAAGCAGTGTCGCTATCAGGATTTCATGCAGCCGCTGGTGGGAACGCTGTATCAGCTTATCGATCAGGCGCGCAGCACACCGGTACGACGCTTTCGTGGAATTGCCGCGCCGGGCGGTAGTGGTAGCGATAAGAAAAAAAGCGCGCCGCGTAAACGTCCGGCGAAAAAAAGCCCGCCATCTGAAGAGGCGGGCCTGTAAGTTTGTAAGCCTGATAAGCATAGCGCATCAGGCTTAGCCGGATGCGGCACCCGTGCCTAATCCGGCCTGCAGAGACAATATTAAATCACGCCCTGACCCAGCATCGCGTCGGCAACCTTCACGAAGCCCGCGATGTTGGCGCCACGTACGTAGTTGGTCTGCTTGCTTTCGCCGCCGTATTCAACGCAGGCATGGTGAATATCCAGCATGATGTGGTGCAGGCGCGCATCCACTTTCTCCGCTTTCCAGCCCAGACGAGCGGCGTTTTGCGCCATTTCCAGACCGGATGTCGCTACGCCACCGGCGTTGGCGGCTTTACCCGGTGCGAACAGTACGCCCGCCTCGAGGAACAGATCGGTGGCCTCGATAGTGGTCGGCATGTTTGCCCCTTCGGCGACTGCTTTCACGCCGTTGGCGATCAGTACGCGCGCTGCATCGACATCCAGTTCATTCTGAGTGGCGCACGGCAGGGCGATATCGACCGGAACCGACCACGGCTGTTTGCCTTCCAGATAGGTCAGGCCAAACTCACGGGCGTAATCCGCCACGCGACCGTCACGGCTGTCTTTGATCGCGCACAGACGCGCCAGTTTTTCTTTAGTAAATCCGCTTTCGTCTACCACGGTACCGCTGGAATCGGAGGCGGTAACTACTCGCGCGCCAAACTCCATGGCTTTCTCAATGGCGAATTGCGCCACGTTGCCGGAGCCAGAAACCGCCACGCGCATGCCTTCAAAGCCCAGACCATGGCGTTTGAGCATTGCTTCGGTGAAGTACACCAGACCGTAGCCGGTGGCTTCCGGGCGGATCAGGCTGCCGCCAAAAGAGAGACCTTTACCGGTAAAGACGCAGGCGCTGTTGTTGGACAGTTTTTTCATCATCCCGGCCATAAAGCCGACTTCACGACCACCCACGCCGATATCGCCCGCCGGGACGTCGGTATCAGGACCTAAATGGCGGAACAGTTCGGTCATCAGTGCCTGGCAGAAACGCATGATTTCGCCTTCGCTTTTACCTTTCGGATCGAAATCGCTCCCGCCTTTACCACCGCCCATTGGCAGCGTGGTGAGGGCGTTCTTAAAGGTCTGCTCGAAACCCAGGAATTTCAGGATCGACAGGTTCACGGAAGGGTGGAAACGCATACCGCCTTTGTACGGGCCAATGGCAGAGCTAAACTGTACGCGCCACGCGCGGTTGACCTGCACCTGATTGCGATCGTCCAGCCAAACTACGCGGAACTGGATCACGCGCTCCGGTTCTACCAGACGTTCCAGCAACGACATCTGACGATAACGCGGGTTCTGCTCAAGAAAGGGCCACAGCGTCGTCATTACCTCACGAACGGCTTGCGCGAACTCGGTTTGATTCGGGTCGCGCTTTTGCACATGGTTGAGAAATGACTCCAGAGAACATGTCTGATCCATAGATATAAGAACCTCTTATGTATTGATATGGTTATATTTTTGATATTTATGTTATGTGTTGTGCAGTTTTTGACTATACCATCAGCAGTGTGACGTGACGCAAGAAAAAATTAACCCCGCTAAGTAAATTAATATTGCGCCGTGGGTCATAACCAAAAGCGATGATGGAAGGGACTAAAGTTTCTGCCGATCTATACCGTTATACTGAGCATAAATGTCAGTTAAAAAGGAAAGACAATGCGCCGTTTAATCATGGCAGGAGCGTTGGTACTAGTGTCCAGCGCGACGCTGGCAAATCAGCTTTATCGCCCGGATGTGCAGGTGAATGTACCGCCGGAAGTGTTCAGTTCCAGCGGTCAGCGGGCTCAGCCCTGTAGCCAGTGCTGTATTTATCAGGATCAAAACTACTCTGAAGGGGCGGTGATTAAAGCCGATGGCGTTCTGTTGCAGTGCCAGCGCGATGATAAAACGATCAGCACGAATCCGCTGGTCTGGCGGCGCGTAAAAGGATAAACGCCTCTAACAGCGGGATATCGGCGGGTGCCAGTGGATAACGCAGCGCCTCTTCAGGTGAGCACCAGACGATATCCTGATGTTCATGCGCTCTAAGTTCCCCTTGATACGAAGGCACATGCCAGGCATGCAGGTGAATCAATCGGCCTGAAACCTCGCGTTGATGACTGGCAATGTAGCGCCCCACGACTGCCTCAATACCCAACTCTTCACGCAGTTCACGGATCAGCGCCTCGGGCTGACTTTCGCCAGATTCAACCTTACCGCCGGCAAACTCCCACATGCCTGACTGATCCGCATGCAGCGGACGCTGAGCCAGTAAAATTTTGCCATCACGTTCAATGATAGCGGCGACCACGTCGAGGGTTTTCATCATATTCATCAAGATCTAACAGCAGAAAATGACATACTATCGTTATCTTTGTTTTATCTAAAGTATTCAGGAGTCACCGTTGAACGAACCTCAGTCGTGGGTAAAGCCGTTAACGCGTATCCCTTCCAGTTTAAAACCGCTCGTTGCCACGCAGAATAAACATTATGGCGATGTGCTGCATCCCACGCGCTGGTGGGGGCGGATGCCGTTTCTGTTCTGGCTGGTGGCGCTGTTTGTCGGGTTTCTGGAGCGTAAAAAGGCGCGCTTAACGCCGGTGATGCGCGCGCTGTTGATGACCCGCGTTTCTCAGGTCTGCCACTGCGCTTTCTGTGTTGATGCGAATAGTTTACGGCTGGCAGAACGCTGTGGCGCGCTGGATAAAGTCATGCAGGTTGCCAACTGGCAAGATTCGACGCTGTTTAGCGCTGAAGAACGCGTAGCGCTGGCCTATGCCGATGCGGTTACCGCAACGCCTCCACAGGTTGACGATGCGCTGAAAGTGCAGATGAAGCAGCATTTTACCGATGATGCCATTACGGAAATGACCGCGCTGATTGCGTTTCAAAATCTCTCGGCGCGTTTTAATGCCGCTCTCGATATTCCCTCGCAGGGACTGTGCGACAGTTTTAAAGGACGCCCGCATGCTTGACCGCCATCTTCATCCACGATTAAAACCGCTGTTGCATCGGTGCGTAGGTATTATCGATAAACCGGCGATTACCCCGGACGGACTTACGCTGGTCGGATTTGCCATTGGCGTGCTGGCGTTGCCATTTCTGGCGTTAGACTGGTATCTGGCGGCGCTGGTGGCCATTGTGCTCAATCGGTTGTTTGACGGACTGGATGGGGCGCTGGCACGGCGCAGAGGGCTCTCCGACGCGGGGGGATTTCTCGATATCTCGCTCGATTTTTTATTTTACGCCCTTGTGCCGTTTGGTTTTATTCTTGCCGCTCCGGCGCAAAATGCGCTGGCAGGCAGTTGGCTGTTGTTCGCGTTTATTGGCACCGGTAGCAGCTTTCTGGCCTTCGCCGCACTGGCAGCGAAACATCAGATTGATAACCCCGGTTACGCACATAAATCGTTTTATTATCTTGGCGGGCTTACCGAAGGAACTGAGACAATTTTGCTGTTTGTGTTGGGGTGTCTGTTCCCGGACTATTTTGCCGTGCTGGCGTGGGTCTTTGGCGCGTTGTGCTGGATGACAACGTTCACCCGGATCTGGAGCGGATATCTGACGCTGAAAACCGTTCAGCGTCAGGCGTAAGGTAATGCGTTGCCGGATGCGCTTCGCTTATCCGGCCTACAACGATGATATATCCAGGCTGGGTAAAGCGTTCTCGCCGCATCCGGCAATAATGCCAGTCTTACTTGCTGGCGTCCGGACCCCGTTCACCGCTGGCGACCGGGTTTTTCGGATTGCTGCTCCACTCGTACCAGCCACCATCGTAAACAGAGACGTTTTTCCAGCCCATCGCGCGGGCATACATAAACGTTTCTGAAGCACGCCAGCCGGTACCGCAATAGAAAGCGACCTGTTGATTCGGCAGGATATTCCATTGCTTCCACATGGCGGCGATGTCATCCGCGCTGCGCATGGTGCCATCCGGGTTATGGAAATCTTCCATGTGGGTGGAGTCGCTGCCCGCGTGGCCCCAACGCGCGCCTGCGATCTCACCTTTTGGCTTAATGTAGCTGTAACCGCTGGTGGTACCGACAAATTCCGGCCATGAACGAATGCTCACCAAAGATGCATCCTGGCGATGCAGCAGACCGCGCGCCTGTTCCATATCCAGCATAAGCTGCGGCTGGGCAGGGATTTTCACGCCGAAATCAGGCTCTGGTTTCACCGTTGGCGGAGTGCCGCGTTCGACCGGTAAACCTGAGTCGGACCAGGTTTGCCAACCGCCGTCGAGCAGACGAACGTCTTTCACGCCTGCGTACAGCATAATTTGCGCCACGCGAGCGGCGGCATAGACATCGCGGCCGTATAAAATTACCGTGGTGTCGTGGCGGATACCGTGTTTCGCCAGCATCGCTTTAAGCTGCTCGTCGGAAACTTTATTCCACAGCGGTTCGCTTTCAACTTCATTGGTATCAATGTAGCCCGCGCCGGGGATGTGGCTGAGCAGATACAACTTCGGCGCGCCCCAGGCGGCTTCAATCACTTTCCAGTCACCCGCCGGTTTGGCAGTCACGTCTTTACCCTGCTGAAGATCGTGCAGCCACTGTGGGTAAACCAACTGTTCGAAGTGCGGCAGACGTTGCAGACGGGCAGGGTCTGTCAGCGCATCGCTGAGGGTTGAAATCTGGTTAAAGCCAACTTTTTGCAGACGGGATTTAACGGCCTGCATGTCGTTATCGCTACCATACAGCGCCACCGGAGCGTCGGTCTTAAGTTGATGTGACTTAACCCAGGCGCTGAGTTGTTCATCATTCATCTTGTCGAGCCAGGCGGCAGACAGGTTCAGTGCGGAAGGTTCGTGTCCTGAAGGACCATTGAGCGATTGTGGCCAGCCGTTGTAAAAAGCGCTCTGACGGGTATCGATCGCCGCGCCTTGCTTTTGCTGTAACTGGTTGAGGGTGAGCGTCTGTGCTGTTTCAGCAGCCCAGGAAGAAGCGCAAGCGAGCCCTAAAGCCAGTGCCAGCGCGGTCATTTGAGAAACACGTTTCATCGAATAGCCCGACGTTGAAAAAAAGAAGACGACATTCTGTGCCGCCAGTTACGTAAAAACCTTGCGTTAACGCAGCATATCGCCACATTCACGCCCAGTTTTCCATCTGAAATACGTGGCCTGCAGGCGGAACGTCCTGCGCGTCATGGGTCACCTGTACCACCGGGATCCCCAGCTTACGCACCTCGGTGAAGACCCATTGGCGAAAGTTATCGCGTAGCGACGCATCCAGCCTGCTAAAGGGTTCATCAAGTAACAGCGCCTGGGGCTGCGCCAGTAGTGCGCGGAGCAGGGCGACACGTGAGCGTTGTCCGCCGGAGAGTGATGCCGGATCGCGCGAATAAAAACCTGCCAGGTCAGCGCGCGCGAGAGCGCATTCAATCTCATGGCGTCTGGCGGGACCTTGCAGGCTGGCGGGTAAGGCCAGCAGTAAATTCTGCCCAACGCTGAAATGGTCAAACAGCAGCGCATCCTGGAACAAAATGCCAATCTGGCGCTGCGCGGTAGGTAACGTATCGATGCGTCGTTCATTAAGCCACAGTTCGCCTGAGGCCTGGAACTGGGGAGACAACGCCCCGATCATCCATGAAAACAGCGAGGATTTCCCGCTGCCGGAAGGTCCCATAATTGTGACGATGTCACTTTTGTTAACCTGAAAATTAACGTCTTTCACCAGCGCTTTCACGCCCTGGTACAACGAAGCGCCTCGTACAGTAAGCATTAGCGGAGTCCTTGTCGAAAGCGGCCAATCCACGCGGTGAGAAAGGCTGCAAGTGCGAAAACGAGCAGTGGTAAAAGCAGCTGCCACAACGCCTGTGTTGCCAGAATCGCACTGCTACCGCCGCTGCTTAATGCCACCGCTTCGGTGGTTAACGTAGGATAGCGTCCGGCACCTAGCCACAGCGTTGGCATATACTGGGCGATACTAACCGAGAAGCCAACCGCGAAGGCAATCAATGCCGGGCGCGCCAGCTGCGGGCATTTCACCAGCCAGAATATCCGCCCCCGCGTCCAGCCCAGGGTTTGCGCAATCAAAATTAATCGTGGGTCAATGCGCTGCCACGCCGGTTTAAGCACAAATAGCATCCAGGGCATCACCCACAGCAGGTGGCCCCAGATAATGGTCGTCATCAGTCCATCTTGTTCGGCATATAACGCCAGCAGATATTGTCCGGTTACCAGCGGTAGCGCAGGAAAAATGAGCGGTAGCCAGACCCAGCGGTGTCCGGTTTGTGGACCCCATTCCAGCCAGGCAAAAAGTATCAGAAGCGCCAGCACGCTGGAAAGGAGCCCCAGTTGTAGGCTATTGCTGAGCGCCTCGTTGTTTAGCGAGGAATAGCTGGCGATAAGCGCCAGTACCAGCGCGCATACCACACCGCTGACGGGCAAAATCTGTACCAGCGGGCGTACGATTGTCATAGATGAAAAATGCTGGCGTTCACCGTTTACTGCCGGAATAGTATGTCGCCAGGTACGCCAGAGCAGATAACCCACCAGCGCGATAACAAGGAGTAACAGCACCAGCAACAGACTGGCAAGTGCGCCTTTCGCCTGCTGTTCGACGTCGCCCTGACTGAGCCACTGCCAGCTCAATACGGCAAGCGTTGGCGGATTGCCGGGGCCAAGAACGATTGCCACATCAACAACGGAGAGTGACCAGGCCACGACTGCCAGCATAGCTTTACCTAATGCCGGGCCGATAGCGGGCAGAACCAGCCAGTTCAGGCATTGCAGTCGGCTGTAACCCAGCGAATCCAATACGATAACCTGCTGAGAAAGTTGTTTTTCACTCAGCAGGGCCGAGAGAATCCATAACAAAAAAGCGCTCTCTTTCACCGCCAGCGTTACGCCAAGTCCAATGCCGTAGCGGTCCGGCTGTGGGCTGAGGAACGGGAGCCATTGCCAGAGCAGGCCGCCTTCAGCAAAAACCAACAGCACGCTCGTGGCGAAGGCAACGTGCGGAATTGCCAGCAGCCACGGAAGACGCGTATACAGACGTACCCAGCCTGCGCCGGGCCACAAGGCGAGGATCGCCAGCAGCGCGATAATCAGCGCGCCCCCAGCCGCGAGGCCGACGGAAACCAGCGTTGCCAGTAACGCCTGCGGGAGTTGAGGATCGGCAAAGAGCGCCAGCCAGTGTGTGGTACTAAGCGCCGGTGTTATCAGAGACCATGCCGCTGGCGCCAACGGCAGATAAACTGCCGCCATGATGGCCCAGAGTAGCAGAATTAATGCGTACCGTAGCGGCGTAGCCATTCTTGTTCCAGAGCGTTTACCCAGGCTGCATGCGGTTCTGGCAACACGGCAGGGAGCCCCTGTGGGATCCGCGCCAGCAGCGCATCACGCTGTTCGTCAGGCAATTTTTGTGGATCAAGCACCGAAGGATCTCCCCAGACAGCCGGGTCAGCTTTGCGCAGTTGCGCTTCAGGAGAAAGCAGGAAGTTTGCCACGACTTTTGCTCCGGCACTGGCGTGGGTATTCGCCGGAATGGCAACAAAGTGCACGTTGCCGAGCATGCCCTGTGAGAAACCAAAACTGTAGCTGCTTTTAGGCAATTCGCCGCTCGCCACTTTTTGCTGCGCGTGGGCAGGGTTAAAGGTCAATGATAAACGCAGGGTACCGCTATTGAGCAGTGAATCCATTCGTGCTGGCGTGGGCGGAAAATCTTTGCCTTCACGCCAAAGTACAGGATGCAAGGTATCAAGATACTGCCACAATGGCGCGGTAACTTTGGCGAATGTCGCTGCATCTGGCGCAACTTTCAATGCCTGTGGTTTGGTGGTGAGCGAAATTAGCAACTGCTCAAGAAAAGCCGTTCCAGTAAAGTCTGGCGGGCGTGGATAGGTCACCGTGCCAGGGTGCGCCTGCGCAAATTCAAGAAGTGCCTGCGGAGATAACGGCGGCTGCGCGGTGAGATCGCGCCGGGCAATAAAGGTGAGTTGGGCACCGCCCCACGGTGATTCAGCCCCCTCTGTTGGAACGGAGAAATCTTCGGTCACCGGTTTTTGTGTATCAACATAGCGCCAGTTAGGCAGCGTTTGCGCCCACTGGGTTTGCAGCAGCCCGGCTTCTTTTAGCGTACGGAAGTTTTCGCCGTTAACCCACAGTAAATCGACAGAGCCGCCGGTTTTTCGCCCGGATGCCGCTTCCGTCTGGATGCGTTTTACGGCATCGGCGGCGTCTGCCAGGCGCACGATTTTCAGGTTAATGTCGTAGTGCGTTTTCATCTCGCCGCTAACCCAGTCGAGATACTGGTTAACTGCATTGTCGCCACCCCAGGCGTTGAACCATACCGTTTGACCACGGGCGTCATTTTTGATTTGTTGCCAGATGGCCTCCTGGGCAAACGTCGCCAGCGGGCAGAGCAACAAACTCAGACACAATAAGCAGTAACGCATAATATCTCCATGGCTAAAAATGGGGGAAGGTCTCAGCTTTTTTTCCGTTGGCGCTCAAGATAAAGGCTTCTCGCCACCGATATCACCACGCTTAGGGCAAACAGGACAAACAGACCCGTCACAAACCAAAATGTGCCGCCGGTTAACAGGCTTCCCGCCCATGAGTAGACGATAGTGGCGGGTAACTGTCCGATGCCGGTGGCGATGAAAAAATGGCGAAAACGAATTGAGGTCAGGCCAGCCGCGTAGCTTACCGGGTCGAACGGCACAAAAGGTAACAGGCGGCAGACCAGAATAGTGTGCTTACCATAGCGCTCGAAAAAAGCGTCCATATTGTTCAGCACCGTTTTTCCGGTCAGCTTTTCTACCGCACCGCGACCTAAAATGCGGGCAATAAAAAAGCACAGCGCCGCACCTGCCATTGCGCTGCTCCAGGATAGTACGCCGCCCCAAAATGCGCCAAACAGCGAGGCATTGGCAAACGTGATCACAAACGCAGGAAGCGGTGCAACGATGGCCTGTAAGATCATCAGGAAGAACGACACCACCGCCGCCTGGGTTCCATAAGAACGAATAAAGTTCTCAAGAGCATGCTGATCGAGTGTGGTAAATACTGTCAGGCTGCCGTGGAGAAAATCACTCACGCCAGGTATCCATGCCCATGCCATTAGCGCGAGCAGTAGCAGAGCAATCAAACCCGCCCGGTAATAGCGAGCCAGCCGCGCTTTATTCCGTTTTATCATTTACCCGTACACTCATGGTTGGCTGACGGATCGATATGCTTATATCGGGCCCAGGCTTTGGCTGCCTGAACGAGGGCGAATAACGCCAGCCCTGCCACGCTGAGCTTACCGATGAATACCAGGGTAATGCCTTCGCTGGCGAGTTCATGCGACATCAGCGTATAGATAAAGATGCCGGGTAAGGTGGTAAGTGCCGATATTACGGTAAATGACCAGAACGGAATGGCCGTCAGCCCATAGGCGTAATTTTGAATATTATAGGGGAACAGCGGCACGAGCCGGGTCAGGATTAGAAAGTCTACTCCGCTATGGGCAATGCCTTTTTCGATAGCCTGAAACGTCGCCGTGTGCCCAACGTATTTCAGTAGTAGATCCCGTCCAAGCCAGCGAGCCAGCAAAAACGACAGCGCTGAGGCCATGGTTGCTGCCACTAACGAGATAAGCGTCCCAGCTACGGGGCCAAACAGCACACCGCCGACGATCACCAGGATGCTGCCTGGAATCAGACACAGCGCAGCAACAATAAAAAGCAGGATATAAAGCGCATAGCCGAACACACCGCTTTGGCGGATGACGTCTTGTAAATGATGGAAATTGGTTATCAGGTCGGTCAGACCATAATGATGGAAAACTCCCGCCAGAACGCAGAACAGGACCGCGACAATCAGCAGCTGGTATTCTGCTTTATGCGAACTTCTTTTTCATGGGGGTTCTCCTGTAAAACCGAGTGCAATGGAGCATTTTCATCAGCGAAAAGCGCGCGCGAAGATATAATAAATTCCCGGCCGTAACAATGTATTACCGTCACTTTATTGATTTTGCACAGAATAAACAGACTCTCCAGGCCGGGCCTGGAGAGTAAAAAGACGCAGAAGGTCAGACGCGGAATTTAGCCCATACAGGCGCATGGTCGGACGGTTTTTCCATGCTGCGAATTTCATAGTCGATGCCGGTTTCTTCGCAGCGTTCCGCCAATGGGTTGCTCGCCAGCAGCAGATCGATACGCAGGCCACGGTTATCGTCAAAGCCTTTTGAGCGATAGTCGAACCACGAGAACTGGTCATTCTTTTCAGGATTTGCGTGACGGTAAGTATCCACCAGACCCCAGCCCAGCAGGCGTTCCATCCACTCACGCTCCTCCGGCAGGAAGGAACATTTACCGGTACGCAGCCAGCGTTTACGGTTTTCTTCGCCAATGCCGATATCGAGATCGGTTGGGCTGATATTCATATCGCCCATAATCAATACCGGATTGTCGCGCTTCAGTTCAGTCTCCAGATAGTTTTGCAGGTTCTGATAAAACGCGGCTTTGGCCGGGAATTTGGTTTCATGGTCACGGCTTTCGCCCTGCGGGAAATAGCCGTTGATCACCGTGATGCTGCCCAGAGGGGACGGAATTTCTGCCATGATGATCCGACGCTGCGCTTCTTCGTCATCGCCCGGGAAGCCACGACGTACCGCAATTGGCGTTTCTTTCGTTAACAGCGCCACGCCGTAATGACCTTTCTGGCCGTGATAAAAGACGTTGTAACCGAGCTTTGCTACCTCTTCGAGAGGGAACATATCGTCGTGGACTTTTGTCTCCTGTAAGCCAATAACATCCGGTTGGTGTTTTTCGACAATGGCTGCCAGTTGATGGGGACGGGCACGCAGGCCGTTGATATTAAAAGAGACAAATTTCATAGTCGCTGCCACTTTGCAAGATGAATAGTGCAAGGATGGTAGCAGAATTTCTGCAGGCTGACTGCTTCTTGTCACCTGATTCCAACAATGATTGCTAATGGTGTTAACGATGGAGCAAAAACTGCACCGTTTTGGCGCGAAGCGCGTCGGAATGGAGCAATAATTTCCGAAAAATTTCGTATACGATCACAATTCCAGAATTATATTTGGCGACTGAATAAAACTGCGTTTTTTCCTCTGTTTAGTCGCCTGATGCGCAAACATATTCACTTTATATGCACATGCAGTGAATATCGCCACGTTGTAACCTGTTGATATTCCGTCATCGACATCCGTTTATGCACTTTTTTCGCTGGCTGGCACGAACCCTGCAATCTACATTTACACCGCAAACACTATATTTATTAACATATAAATAACCTTTTATTTACCGTTGAGGTCGCTATGTCTCTGTCAATTACGCGTGAAAATTTTGATGAATGGATGATGCCCGTATACGCTCCGGCCCCTTTTATTCCGGTGCGGGGTGAAGGTTCACGTCTGTGGGATCAGCAGGGTAAAGAGTATATCGATTTCGCGGGAGGCATTGCGGTTAACGCGCTGGGTCACGCCCACCCGGTATTGCGCGAGGCATTAAACGACCAGGCGAGCAAATTCTGGCATACGGGAAATGGCTACACCAACGAGCCGGTACTGCGTCTGGCGAAAAAGCTGATTGACGCCACCTTCGCCGAGCGCATTTTCTTCTGTAACTCCGGCGCAGAAGCCAACGAAGCGGCACTAAAACTGGCGCGTAAATATGCCCACGATCGATTTGGCAGCCAGAAGAGCGGGATTGTAGCGTTTAAAAATGCTTTCCATGGCCGCACGCTGTTTACCGTCAGCGCCGGAGGACAGCCTGCCTATTCACAGGATTTCGCGCCGCTGCCGCCGGATATCCGTCATGCCGTATACAACGATCTCGATTCTGCCAGCCAACTGATTGATGACACCACCTGTGCGGTTATCGTGGAGCCTGTGCAGGGTGAAGGCGGTGTGGTACCGGCAACAAAAGCCTTTTTGCAGGGGCTACGTGAGTTATGCGATCGCCATAATGCGCTGCTGATTTTTGATGAAGTTCAGACCGGCGTTGGCCGTACCGGGGAACTGTATGCCTATATGCACTACGGCGTGACGCCGGATCTGCTGACGACAGCAAAAGCGCTGGGCGGTGGTTTCCCCATCGGCGCACTGCTGGCGACAGAGCGTTGCGCCAGTGTGATGACGGTTGGTACACACGGTACAACGTACGGCGGAAACCCGCTGGCGACGGCGGTGGCAGGTAAATTGCTGGAAATTGTGAATACACCGGAAGTGCTCAACGGAGTAAAACAGCGCCACGACTGGTTTGTGGAGCGTATAAACGCCATTAACGAACGTTTTGGACTGTTTAGTGAAATTCGTGGACTCGGACTGCTGATCGGCTGCGTGCTGAACGCGGAATTTGCCGGGAAAGCGAAACTCATCTCGCAAGAAGCGGCTGTTGCCGGGGTGATGGTACTGATCGCTGGCGCTAACGTGGTGCGTTTTGCGCCAGCGCTCAACGTCAGCGAAGAAGAAGTCGCCACCGGACTGGATCGCTTTGCGCTGGCCTGCGAACGCATTAAAGCAGGAGGTTCATCATGATGGTGATTCGTCCCATTGAACGCGCGGATATCACCGCGTTGATGCAGCTTGCCAGTAAGACCGGCGGCGGGTTGACCTCGCTACCGGCGAATGAAGCTACGCTGATGGCGCGTATCGAACGTTCACTCCAAACCTGGCGCGGTGAGTTGCCAAAAAGTGAGCAGGGATATGTGTTTGTGCTTGAAGACAGTACCAGCGGGACCGTGGCCGGGATTTGCGCCATTGAGGTGGCGGTAGGGCTTAACGATCCCTGGTACAACTATCGGGTTGGTACCCTGGTCCACGCCTCGAAAGAGCTGAATGTCTATAACGCGCTGCCGACGCTGTTTCTGAGTAACGATCACACGGGTAGCAGCGAGCTTTGCACGCTGTTTCTCGATCCGGACTGGCGAAAAGAAGGCAACGGCTATTTGCTGTCAAAATCGCGCTTTATGTTTATGGCGGCCTTTCGCGACCGATTTAATGAGAAAGTCGTGGCCGAGATGCGCGGCGTGATTGATGAGCACGGTTACTCGCCGTTCTGGCAAAGCCTCGGTAAACGCTTTTTCTCAATGGAGTTCAGCCGGGCGGATTTTCTCTGCGGGACAGGGCAGAAAGCCTTTATTGCTGAACTGATGCCCAAGCATCCTATTTATACCCATTTTCTGTCTGATGAAGCGCAAGGCGTGATTGGTCAGGTGCATCCGCAAACGGCCCCAGCGCGGGCGGTGCTGGAGAAAGAAGGATTTCGCTACCGCAACTATGTCGATATTTTCGACGGTGGGCCAACGCTGGAATGCGATATCGACCGGGTTCGGGCTATTCGTAAAAGCAGGCTGGTGGAAGTGGCGGAAGGTCAGCCAGCAACCGGTGATTATCCGGCCTGTCTGGTTGCCAATGAAAACTATCAAAACTTCCGCGTCATGCTGGTTCGCGCAGACCCGGATACCCAACGTCTGGTACTGACGGCGGCGCAACTGGATGCCCTGAAATGCCACGCGGGCGACCATGTACGTTTTGTACGTCTTTGTGCAGAGGAGAAAACAGCATGACACTATGGATAAACGGTGACTGGGTGACGGGGCTGGGCGAGCGTCGGGTGAAAACCAACCCGGTAAGCGGTGATGTGCTGTGGCACGGTAATGATGCAGATGCAATGCAGGTGACGCAAGCGTGCCAGGCCGCACGAGCAGCCTTTGCCGGTTGGGCTAAACAGCCTTTCAGCGCACGCCAGACTATTGTTGAAAAGTTTGCTTTATTGCTGGAAAGCAATAAAGCCGAGCTAACTCAGATTATCGCCAAGGAAACCGGAAAACCTCATTGGGAAGCCGCGACTGAACTGACGGCGATGATCAATAAAATCGCCATCTCCGTCAAAGCTTATCATGCCCGTACCGGTGAGCAGCACAGCGAACTACCGGATGGTGCGGCAACGTTGCGCCATCGCCCACACGGCGTGCTGGCGGTTTTTGGTCCGTATAACTTCCCCGGTCATTTACCCAATGGTCATATTGTTCCGGCATTGCTGGCAGGCAATACGTTGATTTTCAAACCCAGCGAGTTGACGCCGTGGACCGGTGAAGCAGTAATAAAACTGTGGGAGCAGGCGGGGTTGCCGCCGGGCGTGCTGAATCTGGTGCAGGGCGGACGTGAAACGGGACAGGCGCTGAGTGCGCTGGAAGACCTCGATGGCCTGCTGTTTACCGGCAGTGCGAATACCGGTTATCAGCTGCATAAGCAGTTATCCGGCCAGCCGGAAAAAATCCTTGCCCTGGAGATGGGGGGCAACAACCCGCTGATTATTGAGAATCCGGAGGATATTGATGCCGCGGTGCATCTGACTATTCAATCCGCATTTGTCACCGCCGGACAGCGCTGTACCTGTGCCCGCCGCCTGCTCGTAAAAAAAGGCGCGCAGGGTGATGCGTTCCTGACGCGTCTGGTGGAGGTTAGTCAGCGTTTAATGCCCGGCAACTGGGATGCACAACCGCAGCCATTTATGGGAGGACTGATTTCCGAACAGGCAGCGCAACACGTTTATGATGCCTGGCAGCGTCTGGCGTCGTTGGGCGGTCGTACGCTGTTAGCGCCACGTCTGTTAAATGCCGGAACGTCACTGCTGACCCCTGGAATCATCGAACTGACCGGGGCGGGGAACGTACCTGATGAAGAGGTTTTCGGTCCGCTGCTCGGCGTCTGGCGTTATGACAGCTTTGATGATGCGATTCGTATGGCGAACAACACCCGTTTTGGATTGTCATGTGGGTTAGTTTCGCCCGATCGCGGCCAGTTTGAACAGCTATTGTTGGAGGCGCGGGCAGGGATCGTCAACTGGAATAAGCCGTTAACCGGCGCTGCGAGTACCGCACCGTTTGGCGGTGTAGGCGCTTCCGGGAACCATCGCGCCAGCGCGTGGTATGCCGCAGATTATTGCGCCTGGCCGATGGCAAGTCTGGAATCCCCGGCCTTAACGCTGCCAACGGCGCTTAGCCCCGGACTGGATTTTTCTCGCGAGGATAAGCTATGAAAGCCCGTGAGGTAAATTTTGATGGTCTGGTGGGACTGACTCACCACTATGCTGGATTGTCATTTGGTAATGAGGCCTCAACCAAACATCGATTTCAGGTGTCGAACCCGCGTCTGGCGGCAAAGCAAGGTCTGCTAAAGATGAAAGCGCTGGCGGATGCGGGATTTCCTCAGGCGGTGATCCCGCCCCACGAGCGGCCTTATATTCCGGTTCTGCGTCAGTTGGGTTTTAGCGGCAGTGACGAACAGGTGCTGGAGAAAGTGTCGCGTCAGGCGCCTCACTGGCTCTCCAGTGCCAGCTCCGCATCGCCTATGTGGGTAGCGAATGCGGCAACGGTTTGCCCTTCGGCAGACTCGCTGGACGGGAAAGTGCATCTGACGGTGGCGAATCTGAATAATAAGTTCCACCGTTCACTGGAAGCGCCTACTACCGAAGCATTGTTACGGGCGATTTTCCGTGATGAGAATAGCTTTGCGGTCCACGGTGCGTTACCCCAGGTTGCGCTTTTTGGCGATGAAGGGGCGGCAAACCATAACCGCCTCGGTGGAGATTACGGTGACCCCGGCGTACAGTTGTTTGTTTACGGTCGTGAAGAAGGCAATGCATCCCAACCGAAGCGCTATCCGGCAAGGCAATCCCGTGAGGCCAGCGAGGCGGTCGCGCGACTGAATCAGGTCAACCCACATCAGCGCATTTTTGCCCAGCAAAACCCGGACGTTATCGATCTTGGCGTGTTCCATAACGATGTGATTGCGGTATCGAATCGCCAGGTGCTGTTTTGTCATCAGCAGGCGTTTGTCAGACAGCAGGCATTGTTAGAGCAGTTGCGCAGTCAGGTGGCAGGTTTTACCCCGCTGGAAGTCCCGACAGCGGAAGTGTCGGTGCAGGATGCTGTGACCACTTATCTGTTTAACAGTCAGTTGCTGAGTCGTAGTGACGGTTCGATGATGCTGGTCCTGCCGCAGGAGTGTCGGGAGCATGCTGGCGTGTGGCGGTATTTGAACCGGCTTCTCGAGGAAGACAATCCGATCGATGACCTGCGGGTATTCGATCTGCGTGAAAGTATGTCCAACGGCGGTGGTCCGGCATGCTTGCGCCTGAGAGTGGTGCTCACCCCGCAGGAACAGCAGGCGGTGAATCCGGCGGTTATCATGAACGACACGCTGTTTAACACGTTGAATAACTGGGTTGACCGTTACTATCGCGATCGTCTTACCGCTGCCGACCTTGCCGACCCACAGCTGTTGCGCGAGGGGCGTGAAGCGCTGGATACGCTGACCCAATTGCTCAACCTCGGCTCAGTGTATCCTTTCCAGCAGGAGGGGATGCGCCATGGATAACTTTCTGGCGATCACGCTCGCAGGCGCCACTCCAGAGAAAACGCAAGGAACCACTCATGGTTTTGACTGGCAGTGGATCGGTCACGGAATTCTGGAACTGACGCCGCTTGCACCCGTTGAACATTCACTGGTGCTGTCTGCGGGGATCCATGGCAATGAAACCGCGCCGGTAGAGATACTCGATTCATTGCTTTCCAGTCTGTTTAGCGGCGAGCTGACACTGACATGGCGGCTGCTGGTGATTCTGGGAAACCCGCAGGCGCTGGCTGCGGGAAAACGATATTGTCATAGCGACCTGAATCGTATGTTTGGCGGCCGGTGGCAGATTTTTACCGCGAGTGAAGAAACGCACCGAGCCCACGAGCTTGAGCTGTGTCTTGAAGATTTTTATTCGCGCGCAAAGGAGCCTGTGCGCTGGCATTTGGATCTGCACACCGCGATCCGCGGTTCACAGCATCTGCGCTTTGGCGTATTGCCACAACGCAACGTTGCCTGGGACGAGGATTTTCTTGAATGGCTGGGGGATGCGGGACTGGAAGCGCTAGTTTTCCATCAGACGCCTGGCGGCACGTTCACCCATTTTAGCGGGGAACATTTTGGTGCGTTGGCCTGTACGTTGGAACTGGGTAAAGCGCTGCCGTTTGGACAAAACGACCTCACCCAGTTTGCACAAACGGCAGACGCACTGGAGAAACTGCTGCGGGGTGAACGAGGGGCGACGAGAGAAATATCCCCGCTGCGTTATCGCGTGGTGTCGCAAATCACGCGTCGTAGCGACGATTTCATTCTCCACATGGATAACCAGACGCTAAACTTTACCCCCTTTAAAGAAGGCACCTTGCTGGCGCAGGACGGAGATGAACGTTTTATCGTCACCCATGATGTTGAATACGTTCTCTTTCCCAACCCTAACGTGGCCTGTGGTTTACGTGCCGGATTGATGCTCGAAAAGTTGTGATAAATATATTCGCCCTCAGGTTTATCCCTAAGGGCTTATTTTTACGTGCTGTTTTTATTTATTACGGATTATTCCTGGTGAGTTGCTTTCTTAATAATCATGGTTCAGGTATAGTTCTTCATAATCCTTTCAAAATCATCCGCTTGTAATTTTTAATTTCAACTCTACGCAATTTATTCTTTTTTTCTCCATAATTGATGAAAGTTTGTTTTTTACACTTTCACGGTTTTACCGTTGCTCTGATTAATTGACGATTAAGCCGGTAAAGTTACTCTCGTCAACACGACATCACATTGCATAAGAGTCGCATGAGTGTCGTAAAAATAACTGAAAGAAAGGATAGAAATTATGCGTAAACTGACTGCTCTGTTTGTTGCCTCTACTCTGGCGCTGGGTGCTGCGAACCTGGCTCATGCTGCTGACACTACAACAGCTGCACCAGCGGATGCTAAACCGATGATGCACCACAACGGCAAATTTGCCCCGCATCACGACATGATGTTTAAAGACCTGAATCTGACTGACGCTCAGAAACAGCAGATTCGCGAGATCATGAAAGGCCAGCGCGATCAGATGAAACGTCCGCCGCTGGAAGAACGCCGTGCAATGCACGATATCATCGCCAGCGATAGCTTCGATAAAGCGAAAGCCGAAGCGCAGATTGCGAAGATGGAAGAACAGCGCAAAGCCAACATGCTGGCGCATATGGAAACCCAGAACAAAATTTACAACATTCTGACCCCGGAACAGAAAAAGCAGTTTAATGCCAATTTTGAGAAGCGTCTGACAGAACGTGCAGCGCAGAAAGGTAAAATGCCGGAAGCTGCCGAGTAATCGATCAGCGTCTACACTAAATCATTCACACTGTGTCGCGCTGATTGCCGCACAGTGTGAAACAAAACTCAAGACCGCCGCTCTTGTCCACAACACGTATAACGATGTGGGCAGGATCGGCGGTTTTTTCATTTCTGCCTATTGCACCGGACGCACGACACGCTATTCTCCTGAAGCCCGCGAAAATTCTACCTGGATCAGGGCGTTATTCTTTTTTGCAAAATGCCGGGTTCATCGCTAAGGCAAATCAACTCTGCTGCCGATAACAATAATCTGCAGGGTGAACATAATAATGATGATTTATGGCTGTCTGTTTACGGCAGGCTGCCATGCTTCTCCTTTCTGGAGGGATGATGGAATACTTTGATATCCGCAAAATGCCGGTTAACCTCTGGCGGAATGGTGCGGGGGAAACGCGTGAGATTTGCTGTTTTCCGCCAGCAACACGAGATTTTCACTGGCGGGCGAGTATCGCCTCCATTGCAGCAAACGGTGAATTTTCACTTTTCCCGGGTGTAGAACGCGTGATTACGCTGCTGGAGGGAGGGGAGGTCACTCTGGAAGAAGCGAACATCTTTACGCATACCCTCAAACAGCACCAACCTTTTACCTTTGCCGGTGACAAGGTGGTAAAAGCAAAGCTGACGGAAGGGCAGATGTCTATGGATTTTAATATCATGACCCGACGAGATGTTTGCCAGGCAAAAGTCAGAGTTGCCGATCGCACCTTTACGACCTTTGGTTCACGCGGCGGCGTGGTGTTTGTTATCAGTGGTGCCTGGCAACTGGGCGATAAACTGCTGACGGCCGACCAGGGTGCGAGCTGGCATGACGGCAAACACACATTACGACTGCTGGAGCGCGAGGGAAAATTGCTGTTCAGCGAGATTAACTGGATGCCGGGGCATTCTCCGGACACAGTTCAATAATGTCATATTGACCAGACAGAACAGGCCGGCAGAGAATTTTGTAACCATCATGGTCAAAGCCTGCTGGCATACGCGCCAGGGTAGTCGCTTCATCCAGCGTTGAAACGGCTCCCAGCCACAGCCAGTTGTTGATGATATGGTACTGTGTCATTTCAGCGCCGGTTTCCTGCAGTGCAATGGCATTGCTCCATGGCCAGCAAATCACTCTCACTCTTTCCAGCGCCGCTAACAGACGCAAATGATGCGCTTCATGACTCTCTTTCCCGCAGCACGCTCCGGCGCAGCGTTTAAGCGCGGAGCGAAAACAGGCGCGCCCGCGACTCAGGGGTTCCAGCCCCAACAGGCCGTAGCACAGCTGTTGTTCATCCGCGAGGCTTTGCAACGCTTGTAGCGCTGTGCGACGATTGGCAAACAGGCCAAACAGATTGGGTGCATGGGAGAAATCAATATCTCGTGCGTAGACAATCTGAACAGTTCGGTCGGTAAGCTGCAAGGCGCAAAGCTGACGATTGCGCCGCAGTCGTTTATTAAACAACGGCTGTTGTTCTTTGATCAACCGCGCTTCCAGCAGCAGGGCACCAATTTCTCCCGCCGTACAAATCCAGCTAATGCGTTTGGCCTGGCGCAGCATTGCCGCTTCGTCTGCGGTACGCAGGTGTGCCAGCACGCGGCTGCGAATATTGACGCTTTTACCAATATAGAGCGGCATAGTGTCGCTTTCACTGTGAAACAGATAGACGCCTGGCGCGGTGGGAAGCGCACTCAAAAATGGACGCAGGTGCTCTGGATATTCATAGATTACCGCTGCCTCAAATGTCAGGCGTGGGGCTGATTGACGCCGTACCACTTCTCACTCCGGATGCTGGTTATTCATCCAGTGTAGCAGTTTGAAACCGATTAAAAAAGCGGCATCAGACCAGGGGGAGGGGCCGGACAGCGGTGATCCCAGTGCTATCCGGCGATATGTGATTAAAAAAATTACGCTTTTTTCCAGAAGTCATCAAACACCGTAATCGGTGTGCGACGTTTGTGTTCGGTCTTCAGATACCAGCCTTCAATTTTTTTCGCGATGTCGGCAGCCAGCGTTTTTCCTTCCAGATAATCGTCGATGTTGTCATAGGTGACGCCTAATGCGGCTTCATCCGGCAGAGAAGGGCGATCGTCTTCGAGGTCGGCCGTTGGCGCTTTCTTATATAAATGTTCCGGGCAACCCAGTGCGGCAAGCAGCTGCTTACCCTGACGCTTGTTCAGGCGGAAAATAGGGTTAATGTCAGTACCGCCATCGCCGTATTTGGTGAAAAATCCGGTGATGGCTTCTGCTGCATGATCGGTACCCACGACAACACCGCTGGTCATTCCGGCGATACTGTACTGGGCCTTCATACGTTCACGGGCTTTTTCATTGCCACGGACAAAATCGCTCAGTTCAATACCCGCTTCACGCAGGGCCTGTTCACTGGCCAGTACTGCACCCTTAATATTTACTGTGAGCACGCGGTCAGGTTGGATAAAGGCGATGGCATCCTGACAGTCCTGTTCATCAGCCTGAACGCCATACGGCAGACGTACGGCAATAAACTGCAGCGCGTCATTCCCCGTTTCTTCACGAAGCTCGGAAATAGCCATCTGGCAAAGTTTTCCCGCGAGCGTTGAGTCCTGTCCGCCGCTTATCCCTAATACCAGTGATTTCAGAAAAGGGTACGTTTGCAGGTAGGATTTCAAGAAATCCACGCTGCGGCGAATTTCCTCTTCTGCATTAATTCGCGGTTTTGCGCCAAGCGCCTGGATTATCTCTTGCTGCAGAGTCATTTAACCCCCTCCGAAAAATGAAATGATCAAAAAAAATGATGTGTTAAAGCTAACGCGTTGGGACCCAAACGACAAGGGATGCAGGCCTGATCTAACATCATTTTGTTTTAATAGAATTTTCCGAAACGACCTAAGTATCATCTGATTGCTTGAAAAATGTGTTGTTGTGCTCCAGGCTTATATAACACGCTGAAATACAAGAGGACGGAATATGAACAAGAACCTAACAGGAATTCTAAGCGCAGCGGCTGTTTTGACTATGCTGGCAGGGTGTACGGCCTACGATCGCACCAAAGACCAATTTGTTCAGCCCGTGGTGAAAGATGTGAAGAAAGGGATGAGCAGGGCGCAGGTGGCGCAGATTGCCGGTAAACCTTCTTCTGAAGTCAGCATGATTCATGCGCGCGGGACATGCCAGACCTACATCCTGGGTCAACGAGATGGTAAAGCTGAAACCTATTTTGTTGCTTTAGACGACACCGGACATGTGATTAACTCCGGTTACCAGACCTGCGCAGAGTACGACACTGACCCGCAGGCGGCGAAGAAGTAACAACTGCTTATTGCCTGAGCATTCAGAAGAACCGGCCATCGCGCCGGTTTTTTTGTGCCGAACGATCTTATTTATTGCCGCGAATTATTTGCCCGAAATGTGAGGGGGGTCATAACAACAGGTCAAGGAGAGACAATTTAGTTGGTCAAGGAAATACCATCCACCGGTGCAATCCCGTATACTCATTTCAGCCACCTAAAAAAGTAATTTAGCTGACGCAAGTTACCCAGAGCATGGATGCAGGTTATGGCTTGCGGAGTGTCTGGTTGACAGATAATCGCACATGAGGATCGTTTTAATGGAAAAGAAACACATTTATCTGTTTTGTTCTGCGGGCATGTCGACTTCATTGTTGGTTTCGAAGATGCGTGCTCAGGCCGAAAAATACGAAGTGCCGGTTATTATTGAAGCATTTCCTGAAACGCTGGCCGGAGAAAAAGGTCCTGTCGCCGATGTCGTGTTATTAGGTCCACAAATTGCTTATATGTTGCCCGAAATTCAGCGTTTGTTACCCAACAAGCCTGTGGAAGTGATTGACTCGCTGCTGTATGGCAAAGTCGATGGTTTAGGCGTGCTTAAGGCTGCTGTTGCAGCAATTAAAAAAGCCGCAGCAAATTAATTATTTTATTTTAATTTTTCCCGTCAAAGAGTTATTTCATTAACATTCACCGCAATTATTAATTGCGGTATTTAAGGGTATTTTTCTATGAGTAACGCTATTGCTTCACTTGAAAAGGTACTCCTTCCTTTTGCTGTAAAAATTGGAAAGCAGCCACACGTTAATGCAATCAAGAACGGCTTTATTCGTTTAATGCCGTTAACCCTCGCAGGGGCCATGTTTGTATTAATCAATAACGTTTTCCTGAGCTTTGGGGAGGGGTCGTTTTTTTATTCAATGGGCATTCGACTTGATGCTTCAACTATTGAAACTTTGAATAGCTTGAAAGGCATTGGTGGAAACGTCTATAACGGTACGCTGGGTATCATGTCCTTGATGGCGCCGTTCTTTATCGGCATGGCGCTGGCAGAAGAACGTAAAGTCGACTCACTGGCTGCCGGGCTGTTATCCGTCGCCGCGTTTATGACCGTAACGCCTTATAGCGTGGGTGAAGCCTATGCCGTTGGCGCAAACTGGCTCGGCGGTGCCAATATTATTTCCGGTATTATTATCGGCCTTGCGGTCGCGGAAATGTTCACCTTTGTGGTTCGTCGCAATTGGGTCATTAAATTACCTGATAGCGTACCGACATCCGTATCGCGCTCTTTCTCTGCGCTGATTCCTGGCTTCCTTATCCTCTCGATTATGGGGATCATCGCCTGGGCACTGAACACCTGGGGTACGAACTTCCACCAGATCATTATGGATTCCATTTCAACTCCGCTGGCGTCGTTGGGCAGCGTGGTGGGCTGGGCCTACGTGATTTTTGTCCCGCTGCTGTGGTTCTTCGGTATTCACGGTTCACTGGCGCTGACTGCGCTGGACAGCGGTATCATGACGCCATGGGCGCTGGAAAACATCTCTATCTACCAACAGTTTGGTTCCGTAGATGCCGCGCTGGAAGCCGGTAAGACGTTCCACGTCTGGGCGAAACCGATGCTCGACTCCTATATTTTCCTTGGGGGTAGCGGAGCAACGCTGGGTCTGATTATCGCTATCTTCCTGGCATCGCGTCGTCCTGACTATCGTCAGGTTGCTAAACTGGCACTGCCGTCAGGTCTGTTCCAGATTAACGAACCTATCCTGTTCGGTCTGCCGATCATCATGAACCCGGTGATGTTTATCCCGTTCATTCTGGTGCAACCGATTCTGGCGGCGATTACGCTGGCAGCTTACTACTCAGGCATTATTCCACCGATTACCAACATTGCACCGTGGACTATGCCAACCGGTTTGGGCGCGTTCTTTAACACCAACGGTAGCGTCGCTGCTCTGCTGGTCGCGCTGTTCAACCTCGGTATCGCAACGCTGGTTTACCTGCCGTTCGTGGTGGTAGCCAACAAAGCTCAGAACGTTATTGACCAAGAAGAAAGCGAAGAAGATATCGCTAACGCATTAAAATTCTAAATTTAATCCGGCATGGCTTTACGGTCATGCCGGACTGAACCAGAGGAAAAAAGTATGTTGGATATCGAGAACATCGTCGACACGCAGTCAGAAGCAGAAGAACTTGAAGAAGTGGTGATGGGACTCATCATCAACTCCGGTCAGGCGCGTAGCCTGGCGTACGGCGCACTCAAAATGGCCAAGCAGGGTGATTTCGAGTCAGCTAAGACCATGATGGACCAGTCTCGTCTGGCGCTGAACGAAGCGCACCTCGTGCAAACGAAACTGATTGAAGGCGATCAGGGCGAAGGTAAAATGAAAGTTAGCCTGGTGCTGGTCCACGCACAGGACCACCTGATGACATCAATGCTGGCGCGTGAGCTGGTGACTGAACTGATTGAGCTTCACGAAAAGCTGAAATAGCGAGGAGTGCATAATGCAGCTACAGATTAACGCACCGGAAATCAAAACCGTTTATGAACAGCAGCTGTTTAATGGCAAAAATTTCCATGTGTTCATCTATAACAAAACTGAGAGCATCAGCGGGCTGCATCAGCATGACTACTATGAGTTTACCCTGGTTTTAACCGGGCGCTATTATCAGGAAATCAACGGTAAACGCGTACTGCTTGAACGTGGAGACTTTGTCTTTATCCCGTTGGGATCGCACCACCAGAGTTTTTATGATTTTGGTGCGACAAGGATCCTTAACGTTGGCATCAGTAAACGTTTTTTTGAACAGCACTATCACCCGCTGCTGCCATTTTGTTTCGTTGCATCGCAGGTCTACCGGGCGAATAACTCGTTTCTTACCTACATTGAAACGGTTATTGCATCACTTAACTTTCGTGAGAGCGGGCTGGATGAATTTGTAGAAGTGGTCACCTTCTATATTATAAATCGGTTACGCCATCATCGCGAAGAGCAAGTGCTGGATGATATTCCGCAGTGGCTTAAAACCACCGTCGAGACCATGCACGACAAACGGCAGTTTAGCGAGAATGCGCTGGAAAATATGGTACACCTGTCCGCGAAATCCCAGGAGTATCTGACCCGCGCTACCCAGCGTTATTACAGCAAAACGCCGATGCAGATTATTAATGAAATCCGCATTAACTTTGCTAAAAAACAGCTGGAAATGACGAACTATTCTGTAACGGATATTGCTTACGAGTCTGGCTACAGTAGTCCAAGCCTGTTTATTAAAACGTTTAAAAAGCTGACGTCGTTTACACCGAATAGCTACCGTAAGAAATTAACTGAATTTAATCAGTAGATATTATTTGCCAATAACACATTTTTTATAGCTTGCCCAAAATAGCGTCGGGACAGCCACGCTATACCTGACAAACGGGTTGAGCATAATACACGTCAGTGTTTTTACACTGAAGGGAGAAAGTATGAGCCAGAAATTAAAAGTCGTCACTATCGGTGGCGGGAGCAGCTACACCCCTGAATTACTTGAAGGCTTTATTAAGCGCTATCATGAATTACCGGTTTCTGAGTTGTGGCTGGTTGATGTCGACGGTGGAAAAGAGAAGCTGGACATTATTTTTGACCTTTGCCAGCGCATGATCGACAAAGCCGGCGTACCGATGAAGTTGTTTAAAACGCTGGACCGCCGTGAAGCACTGAAAGATGCTGATTTCGTTACCACCCAACTGCGCGTAGGGCAACTGAAAGCCCGTGAAAAGGATGAACGCATTCCGCTGAGCCACGGTTATCTGGGACAGGAAACCAACGGTGCTGGCGGGCTGTTCAAAGGTCTGCGTACCATTCCGGTTATCTTTGACATTATTAAAGATGTGGAAGAACTGTGCCCGAATGCCTGGGTGATTAACTTTACTAACCCGGCAGGGATGGTGACTGAAGCGGTCTATCGCCACACGAATTTCAAGAAATTCATCGGTGTGTGTAATATTCCTGTCGGCATGAAAATGTTCATTAGCGATGTGCTGGCGCTGAAAGAGAGCGATGATTTATCCATCGATCTGTTCGGTCTGAACCACATGGTCTTTATTAAAGACGTGCTGGTGAACGGTACATCACGCTTTGATGAACTGCTGGACGGCGTGGCTTCTGGACAACTGAAAGCTTCCACCGTGAAGAACATTTTCGACCTGCCGTTCAGCGAAGGGTTGATTCGTTCGCTGAAGCTGCTGCCGTGCTCGTATTTGCTGTACTACTTCAAGCCAAAAGAGATGCTGGCGATCGAAATGGGCGAGTACTATAAGGGCGGCGCACGTGCCCAGGTAGTACAAAAAGTAGAAAAACAACTGTTTGATCTCTACAAAAATCCTGAGCTAAACGTTAAGCCGAAAGAGCTGGAGCAGCGCGGTGGCGCGTATTACTCCGATGCGGCCTGTGAAGTGATCAACGCCATCTACAACGACAAACAGACCGAGCACTACGTCAACATTCCACATCATGGACATGTTGATAACATTCCTGCGGACTGGGCGGTTGAGATGACCTGCACGCTCGGACGTAACGGTGCTACGCCGCACCCACGTATTACCCATTTTGATGAGAAAGTGCTCGGTCTTATCTACACCATCAAAGGCTTTGAGGTTGCGGTGAGCAATGCGGCATTGAGCGGCGAGCTGAATGATGTGCTGCTGGCGTTAAACCTGAGTCCGCTGGTTCATTCTGACAGCGATGCCGAGATTCTGGCGCGTGAGCTAATCCTGGCGCATGAAAAATGGTTGCCAAACTTCGCCGGGTGCATTGAGAAACTCAAAAGCGAACAACACTAACTGAGGTCGGCTATGGAACGCGTACTGATTGTTAATGCGGATGATTTTGGCCTGAGTAGAGGACAAAACTACGGCATTGTTGAAGCCTGTCGTAATGGCGTTGTCACCTCGACAACGGCGCTGGTTAACGGTGCGGCGATTGACCATGCGGTACAGCTGAGTCGCGACATACCTGCACTTGCCGTCGGGATGCATTTTGTTCTGACGCTGGGTAGGCCGTTGACGGCAATGCCGGGCCTTACTCGTGACGGATTACTGGGGAAATGGATCTGGCAGATGGCAGAGGAGGACACTTTGCCGCTGGATGAAATTTCTCAGGAGCTGGCCGCGCAGTATCAGCGTTTTATTGACCTGTTCGGGCGGGAGCCGACGCATCTGGATAGCCATCACCATGTGCATATGTTCCCGCAAATTTTCCCTATCGTAGCCGGGTTTGCTGCCCAGAAGGGGATTGCATTGCGTATCGATCGTCAGACCGTGTTCCAGGCGTCTGATTTTCCGGAAACGTTACGTACCTCCCAGGGATTCAGCAGCGAGTTTTACGGCGAAGCGATTTCAGAGGCTCTGTTTTTACAGACGCTGGACGCGTCAGCCGATCGAGGCGAGTCCTCGCTGGAAGTGATGTGTCATCCGGCCTTTATCGATGACATTATTCGTCAAAGTGCCTACTGTTACCCCCGCTTAACTGAGCTCGACGTGCTGACGTCTTCGTCACTGAAATATGCAATTGCGGAGCGCGGTTATCGTCTTGGCAGTTTTCTGAACGTGTAGTTCCTGAGTTTGCGGCGCTTAATGCGCCGCATTTTTTTGCTTGTGGCACAAATAGCACCTGCAACCCGTCTGCGATCCCCGATATAGTCATTCCCTTCATGAATACGCTGTTTTTGCACCGCCCAGTGGCAAAATCGGCTAAGATAGCGGTTTTCTGATTTTTAGAATTTGTCTTTAGTGAAGCAACTGATTATGAAACCTCTTCGCCAACAAAATCGTCCGGTTATCAGCTATGTTCCTCGCGTGGAGCCCGCGCCACCAGAGCATGCGATTAAAATGGATGCGTTTCGTGACGTATGGATACTACGCGGAAAATATGTCGCTTTTGTCTTAATGGGGGAGGCGTTTCAACGTTCGCCTGCATTTACGGTCCCGGAATCAGCACAGCGCTGGGCTAATCAGGTTCGCCAGGAAAATGAACTAAGGGATTAATGGATATAAAAAAACCGCCGGAGCATGATACTCCGGCGGTTTTTTGTTTTTTAGCTGACAGACTTAGCGATGCGCCAGTTCGGCGTTATCGTCGCTGTCCAGAATCGTTTTATCAGTCTGCTTGAGCCATTGGCTGGTCAGCGTACCGGCAGTCATGGAACCGCTTACGTTCAGCGCGGTACGACCCATATCGATCAGCGGCTCAACGGAGATCAGCAGCGCAACCAGCGTGACCGGCAGACCCATAGCGGGCAGGACGATCAGCGCGGCAAATGTTGCACCGCCACCCACACCCGCAACCCCTGCGGAGCTCACGGTCACGATACCAACCAGCGTGGCAATCCACATTGGGTCCAGTGGGTTGATACCGACGGTCGGTGCAACCATTACTGCCAGCATTGCCGGGTACAGGCCCGCACAACCATTCTGACCAATCGTGGCACCAAACGAGGCGGCAAATGAGGCGATGGATTCAGGCACGCCCAGACGACGGGTCTGCGCTTCAACGTTCAGCGGAATTGAGGCTGCGCTGGAACGGCTGGTGAAGGCGAACGTCAGCACTGGCCATACCTTGCGGAAGTATTTTAACGGGCTAACGCCGTTCACACCCAGCAGGATCCCGTGTACCACGAACATAATGCCCAGACCGAGATAAGAGGCCACGACGAAGCTACCCAGCTTGATGATGTCCTGCAGGTTGGAACCCGCAACCACTTTGGTCATCAGCGCCAGAACACCGTACGGCGTCAACTGCATCACCAGACGAACCAGTTTCATCACCCAGCTTTGCAGGGTATCGATAGCGACCAGAACGCGCTCGCCTTTTGGTGCATCATCTTTCAGCAGTTTCAGTGCGGCTACACCCAGGAATGCCGCGAAGATAACCACGCTGATAATCGACGTCGGGTTCGCGCCAGTCAGATCGGCAAACGGGTTTTTCGGAATAAACGACAGCACCAGTTGCGGAACGCTGAGGTCAGCCACTTTGCCAACATAGTTGGTTTCAATCGCGTTCAGACGGGCGGTTTCGGCACCACCTTGCACCAGACCTTCGGCGGTCAGGCCGAACAGGTTGGTCACCAGAACCCCTACCAGCGCGGCAATCAGCGTGGTAAACAGCAGCGTTCCGATGGTCAGGAAGCTGATTTTACCTAACTGAGAGGCGTTATGCAGACGAGCAACGGCGCTGAGAATAGACGCAAATACCAGCGGCATAACAATCATCTGCAGCAGTTGGACATAGCCGTTACCGACAATGTTGAACCACTGTACTGAATCTTTAAGAACCTGGCTGTCGGAGCCATAAATGGTGTGCAGGGCAAGGCCGAACACGACACCCATGACCAGACCGACCAGTACTTTTTTGGCCAGACTCCACTGTTTGTGACGGGCTTGCGCCAGCACGAACAGCAGCACTACGAACACGATAATGTTCGCGATTAATGGAAAGTTCATCCCCGTTCTCCTGATCTTATTATGCGTATCACCGTTTAAAGGTGATTCTGTTGGCGCAAGATTAGCAGAACTGTGACTTGCCTCTTATATTCAAATGGAATTGTTTATACCTAAAATGATTTTTTGGCTGATTTATTAGTCAATCTGATGCGTTATGAAACGATTGAACTGCATTTGTAGCGTATTAATCATCTGCGAAGACCAGCGTACCGCGCTGTTCTCTTGTACGGTTTGCGGCATCCAGATTGCCCACGCGAACAGTGCCATGCACAAAAACCGCTCCAGTTGATTGCCTTTTTGCGGCACGAGGATGGGCAGACGAAAACGCCAGCGGCAGGGCCAAAGCAGGGGAACGCCTGCTGGAGTCAGCATGTCAGCCAGAATGTGACTAAGATAGCCGAGTACCATACCTTGTAAGGCATCAGCCGGTATTATCCAGGTATCCGGGACTTTCAGGTAGAACGTGGCCAGCAGGGCAAAAACCGCCAGCAGGCTATGTGTAAACCCGCGATGACCAAATGCCCGGGCAATGGGTTTTGATATCCACTTCAGACGCTGCCCCAGCAGAGATTTGGGATGATCGATATCCGGCAGCAGGCACGTTAAAATGGCTGAAGGAACAATATGCCACCAGTCACCCTGCGCAAGAACGGGCGTTAGCTCGGCATTCTTGGCAAATACCGCACAGGCAATAGAAAAAAGAAGGTGGCCTTCCGCCGTCATGATAAAACCCAATAAACTGTCGATTCATACAGTATAGGGGTTTTATACAGTAGGCGGAAGAGGTGACGTTGTAACCCTTTGTCACAAGTGCGCCTTTACCGCGCCAGCCAACCACCGTCCACGGCCAGCGTATAGCCATGAATATAGTCAGAGGCGGGACTTGCGAGGAACACGACCGGACCTTTTAGATCATCCGGCGTGCCCCAGCGCCCTGCGGGAATACGATCGATAATCTCCTGATTGCGCTCGCTGTCTGCGCGCAGTTGCTGGGTGTTGTTGGTCGCCATATAGCCGGGCGCGATAGCATTGACATTAATTCCTTTGGCCGCCCATTCATTGGCGAGCAGGCGAGTGATGCCCAGAACGCCGCTTTTTGATGCGGTATAGGAAGGTACACGGATACCCCCCTGAAAAGAGAGCATCGAGGCAATGTTAATGATTTTTCCACCATTGCCCTGCGCCACAAACTGGCGCGCCACGGCCTGCGACAGAAAGAAAACGGATTTGAGATTCAGATTCATCACGTCATCCCAATCTTTTTCACTGAAGTCCAGCGCATCCTGACGGCGTATAGTTCCTGCATTGTTGACCAGAATATCGACCCGGCCAAACGCCGACACCGTTTGTGTCACGATGCTGGTGAGAGCATCTTGTTGACTGAGGTCGGCCTGAATGGCCATAAAGCGTCGACCGAGGGCGTTAATTTTCTCTGCGGTTTCATGCGGTATTTTACGATTCACGCCGACTACATCGCAGCCCGCTTCAGCCAGCGCCACTGCCATACCCTGCCCGAGGCCGGTGTCACATCCAGTGACGATGGCGACTTTACCTTCGAGACGAAAAGCTTCCTGAATCATGTTTACCTCAACTATTTATGTCATTAACGCTTGCGCTATAGGGCAAGGATAGGAGAGGTTAAACAGAAATACAATTTAAAATGAAACGGTGTTTTAAAAAATCAAGGATGAAAAATGAAAAAGCGGGCAATACGATCATTGCCCGTTACAGGATTAGCCGCGCAGATGTGCGGCAGTAAGTTCGGTGAGCGAGGTTAGTTTGACGTCGGCAAGCACGAAGCGAGGATCGTCCTGATTCTCATGCGCTGGTACGACGATGGAACGCATACGGGCAGCTTTCGAGGCAATCATGCCGTTCACTGAGTCTTCCAGTGCTACGCAGTTTAACGGGTCAATGCCCAGTTTCGCTGCACAATCGAGGTAAACCTGTGGGTGCGGTTTGCTGTAAGGCAGTTTTTCTGCAGAAGCCAGCGCGTCGAAGTCATCGCGCAGATCAAACATGGTCAGCACTTTTTCCAGCATATGTAGCGGCGAGGCGGATGCCAGTCCTACTTTGATTCCCTGAGATTTGCACAGTGCCACAGCTTCACGAACGCCTGGCAGCAGCGGTTTTGTCTCTTCAACCAACGCAATGGCCCGGGTAATGATGCGCTCGGTGACTTCCTGACGTGAGGGGCCGTTCCAGGGTTGCTGCGCAAACCACAAATCAACCACCATGTCGATGCGTAAGCCAAGGGTATCGGGAAGTTCATGGCGGCGGGAGATATCAACGCCTAAACTTGCTATCACATCCAGTTCAGCCTGATCCCAAAGCGGTTCAGAATCGACCAGTAACCCATCCATATCGAAAATTGCAGCAAGAATTTGACGCGGGGTTGACATTACAACCTCTCCTTTACGGTGATAAAAGGGATTAGAGCCAGCCTGGACGGACTCTGAGCGTTCATTATGGCTAATTCAGAAGTATACCGCCTTTAAAGATCAGGCGAAAACGGTAATCAACGGGTAAACTTAGGCCAAAATGACACGTCTTAATCAAGGGGAACTCATGACGTATCAACAAGCTGGACGCATTGCCATCTTGAAAAGGCTGGTGGGATGGGTGGTTTTCATTCCCGCGCTGATTTCAACGCTGGTTTCAGTACTGAAGTTTATGTACGCGCACAGCGAAAAGCAGGAAGGGATTAACGCGGTCATGCTCGATTTTGCCCATGTGATGATCGACATGATGCGGGTGAACACACCTTTTCTTAACGTGTTCTGGTATAACTCGCCAACGCCCGATTTTCAAAGTGGGCTGAATCTCGTTTTTTGGCTGATATTCATCCTGATTTTTATCGGCCTGGCGTTGCAGGACTCAGGCGCCAGAATGAGCCGTCAGGCGCGTTTCTTACGCGAAGGCGTAGAAGATCAGCTAATTCTGGAACAGGCAAAGGGCAGTGAAGGATTATCCCGCGAGCAACTGGAGTCGCGAATTGTGGTACCTCACCATACGATCTTCTTACAAATTTTCCCGCTTTATATTCTGCCGGTGATCGTTATCGTGATCGGCTACTTCTTCTTCTCATTGCTGGGCTTTTTGTAAGTGCCGAACTATCGGGCCTGCCACGTTGCGAAACGGCAGGCCTGATAAGCAACGCGGTACGTCGTTAAGCCGCCAGTAATCTATCCAGTGCTTTCTGCGCCACAACCAAATGCTGTCCCCCGAACAGAATTGCCCGATTCAGCAGCGTATAGAGCTGGTAGATTGGCTGCCTGTCGAGAAAGTCCAGCGGCAGTGGCGAGACAGACTGGTAACCGTCATAAATTTGCGGCGGCTGATCGGTATGTAACGGCAGCATTGCCAGGTCACACTCTCTGTCCCCCCAGTAGCAGGCAGGGTCAAAGATGTACGGACCGTTAGGACCGAGGGCGCAGTTCCCGGACCACAAATCACCGTGCAGGAGAGACGGCTGCGGCTGATGAGAAGAGAGACGTTGCTGAACGTGTTCGACGATGGCGTCAATATTGCCAAACGCTATGCCTTTTTCAGCGGCGAGTTCCAGCTGCCAGCCTATACGCTGCTCGGCGAAAAAGGTTGACCAGCGCCGTTGCCAGGTATTTGGCTGCGGCGTGGTAGAGAGCGCGTTATCGAAGTCGAGACCAAACTGAGGCTGGTCGCTCCATTCGTGCAAATGCGCAAGCTGTTGACCGAGGATAAACGCGTTATGCGCATCAAGCGGACGGGGAGGGAGGAAATCCATCACCAGAAAGCTGTAATCTCTGTCTGCGCCTACTGCCCAGACTTTCGGTACAGATACAGTTTGACTGCGGGAAAGTAGCTCCAGCTGATCGGCTTCTGCCGTAAAGCCGGTTAACAGCTCTCTTTCATCGCATTTGACGAAAAAATCTCGCCCCGCATAGCGTAAATGCCATGCGGCGTGGATCTCTCCGCCGGGCAGTTCATTACGCAGTTCGATTTCGCCTTCACCTAATTGCTCGCTTAAAAGACGACTGATAGCCTGCCACATGATGTCTCTCCCCATGTTGTCTGCCAGATCATAAGGTTAGCGCAAGAATGCGGTTAAAAAACACGAACTGACGCACACCACGGACGCGTCATCGCTGGAAAGGCACTTAATGTTTGTCGCTCTTCTTCACCTCGCACCGTTGTGGAGACGTCTGACTGCACATGATTCACTTCTTTGTAATCACGTGATTTTTTATCATAGTCGCATAACACCCATGCTGACAGTTTTACGCGAGAATCCTCCTTTTTCTTCAAAAGAGGGACGGTGTTATTACTGAGCGAGATACGAATATATTTTTTGCGTGTCGTCCAAAGAGCACAGGCGAGTACCCTGATTCAGCGTTGCTGCGCTGCCCGCGGCGACACCGTAACGGACAATATCCTCAAAAGGCGCGTTCTCTGCCAGTTTAAGCGTCATGGCCCCGACCATACTGTCGCCTGCACCTACGGTACTTTGACTTTTCACCGGTGGCGGAACCACCTGAACGCAGGTATCGCGATCTACACCCAGCGCCCCTTGCGGCCCAAGCGAGACCACAACGCGGTGCGCTTTTCCGCTTTGCACGATTTCCTGCGCGGCCTTGCGCACATCATCGGGCTGTGTCAGTTCGCGGTTTACCAGCGCACTCAGTTCTTTGAGGTTGGGTTTGACCAGTTCGATATTGCCGATGGCTAACGCCGCCGTCAGTGCTTCGCCTGAACTGTCGACAATACAGCGGATCCCCTGTTTTTGTGCGGTGGTAATGAGTCGGGTCAACTTCTCAAGCTGTACGCCGGGCGGCAAACTGCCGCTGATGACCAGCAGCGCACCAGACTCAATTTCCTGCACCTGATCCTGAAGCTGGTAGAACTCTTCATCGGTCAGCGCAGCGCCTGGCATGACAAAACGATATTGTTCGCCGCTGGACTCCACGTGGACATGAAGATTTTGTCGGGTCCAGTCTTTGGCTTCGACGGTAGATACGGGAACATTTTCGTCGGCGAGCAATGCAACAAGATGCTCTCCGGTTGCTCCCCCCGCGGGGAAAATCGCCGTTGCGGTTCCGCCAAGATGGGCAATTGCGCGAGCGACGTTGATACCGCCGCCGCCGGGTTCAAAAACCGGCGAGGTACAACGAAGCTTACCTTCCGGGTAAATTTGCGGGGTGATTGTTGCGCTATCGAGAGAGGGCGCAAGTGTTAACGTATAGATACGTACCATCTTTACCTCCTGTTAGGCTGAACTCAGTCTGGCACTTAACCTCCCGAAAGTGAAGTAATTAACAACATGATTTTTCATATCTTTATTTAAAATTATCGTCATAAAGATATATAAATAAAATAAAGGTTTAGGAACGCTCTTATTCAAAAAATGAAATAAGAATTTATTGCTATGTTATTCGAGTCTTTTTATAATTTGTTACCTTTCAAGGGTCTTTTGTCATTGATCCATATGAAAGTTTCCGAGACCGTAATGGTCTCTTTTTTTGTTGTACGGACTCTTAATAAATGAAGCTTTTGAAGACAGTGCCCGCAGCATTACTGCTGACGGGAGGCCTGCTTGCGTCAATGCATGCTGTAGCCGATGATTCCGTTTTTACTGTCATGGATGACCCTTCCAGCGCGAAAAAACCCTTTGAAGGTAACCTGAACGCGGGATATCTCGCCCAGTCAGGCAACACAAAAAGTTCTTCTTTAACCGCAGATACCACCATGACCTGGTACGGCCAAACGACCGCATGGTCTCTGTGGGGAAATGCCAGCAATACCTCCTCAAATGATGAGCGTTCATCGGAGAAATATGCCGTAGGTGGCCGTAGTCGTTACAACATGACCGACTATGACTATCTCTTTGGACAGGCAAGCTGGTTGACCGACCGCTACAACGGCTACCGCGAGCGTGACGTGCTGACAGCGGGTTATGGTCGTCAGTTCCTCAACGGACCTGTGCACAGCTTCCGTTTCGAATTCGGTCCTGGCGTGCGCTATGACGAGCACACGGATGGCACCACCGAAACACAGCCGTTGGGCTATGCGTCCGGGGCCTATGCATGGCAGATGACGGACAATACCAAGTTTACTCAGGGTGTGTCGGTATTCGGCGCTGACGATACCACGCTCAACTCTGAAACTGCCCTGAACGTTGCCATCAACGAGCACTTTGGGTTAAAGGTGGCTTACAACGTGACCTGGAACTCTGAACCGCCGGCAACAGCGCCGGAGCATACCGATCGCCGCACGACAGTTTCCCTCGGCTATCGGATGTAATGACAAGCCGGGTCAAATAAATGACCTGGCTTTCCTAAATTAAAGTTAAGTTTATTTAATATTTAATTTGCGTTTTATTTTTTATCTGGCCATAACGCGCTATTTTCAGACAAATTCGATTAATCGATAAATAAACGAAACCGGAACAGTGGGTGAGCGTCATTTAGCCCCAGATCATCGCAGCCCAGCGCAGCATCAACATGGCCGCACAAATAACGAGCAGAATCACAACCATCTTCCAGTGTTTCTTCGCAAAGCGATTTGTGGGCATTGTTTTTTTCCTGCTCAGGTTAGATGACTTTGTGCAAGTGTAACAAAGACGGTTGGGTGTCAGTGAATTGATTTACATCATAGAGCGCGCGTTGATTGTTGCTTTGATCGACCCGTAATGCCGTGTACACTGTCAAACGGTGTTATCAAAAAGCGGGTGTAGGTCCAGTGTGGTCTCTAAGGCGACCAGTGACATATTTCGCAGAGTGAAGCGGGAATCAGCCCAGACCTTTTTGATAATTTTAAATATTGAATCTTTGTATGTGCTCTTACGTGTGGGGCACCACTGCAAATAAGGATATAACATGCCTGTTATTACTCTTCCTGATGGCAGCCAACGCCATTACGACCACGCTGTAAGCCCCATGGATGTTGCGCTGGACATCGGTCCAGGTCTGGCGAAAGCCACTATTGCTGGCCGTGTTGACGGTGAGCTGGTAGATGCTTCCGATCTGATTGAGCATGATGCGAAGCTCTCCATCATCACCGCGAAGGATGAAGAAGGTCTGGAGATCATTCGTCACTCCTGTGCGCACCTGTTAGGGCACGCGATCAAACAACTCTGGCCGCACACCAAAATGGCGATCGGACCGGTTGTTGATAACGGTTTTTACTACGATATCGATCTTGACCGTACGTTAACCCAGGAAGACGTCGACGCGCTCGAGAAGCGGATGCACGAGCTCGCTGAGAAAAACTACGATGTCATTAAGAAGAAAGTCAGCTGGTACGAAGCGCGTGAAACCTTCGTGAAGCGTGGCGAGACCTATAAAGTCTCCATTCTTGATGAAAACATTGCCCATGATGACAAGCCAGGCTTGTACCATCATGAAGAATATGTCGATATGTGCCGTGGCCCGCACGTGCCGAACATGCGTTTCTGCCATCACTTCAAACTGATGAAGACCGCAGGGGCATACTGGCGTGGCGACAGCAATAACAAGATGCTGCAGCGTATTTATGGTACTGCATGGGCAGATAAAAAAGCCCTGAATGCCTACCTGCAACGTCTGGAAGAAGCGGCCAAACGCGATCACCGTAAAATCGGTAAACAGCTTGACCTGTATCATATGCAGGAAGAAGCACCGGGTATGGTGTTCTGGCACAATGATGGCTGGACTATCTTCCGTGAACTGGAAGTATTCGTTCGTTCAAAACTGAAAGAATACCAGTATCAGGAAGTGAAAGGCCCGTTCATGATGGACCGTGTGCTGTGGGAAAAAACAGGTCACTGGGATAACTACAAAGATGCGATGTTCACCACCTCTTCTGAGAACCGTGAATACTGCATTAAGCCAATGAACTGCCCAGGCCACGTGCAGATCTTTAATCAGGGTCTGAAATCCTATCGCGATCTGCCGCTGCGTATGGCTGAGTTTGGTAGCTGTCACCGTAATGAACCGTCAGGTGCGCTGCATGGCCTGATGCGTGTTCGTGGCTTCACTCAAGATGATGCACATATCTTCTGTACTGAAGAGCAGATTCGTGATGAAGTCAACGCGTGCATTCGTATGGTCTACGATATGTACAGCACCTTTGGCTTCGAGAAAATCGTCGTCAAACTGTCCACTCGCCCCGAAAAACGTATCGGTAGCGATGAAATGTGGGACCGTGCTGAAGCTGACCTGGCCGTTGCGCTGGAAGAAAACAACATCCCGTTTGAGTTCCAACTGGGTGAGGGCGCGTTCTACGGTCCGAAAATTGAATTTACCCTGTATGACTGCCTCGATCGTGCATGGCAGTGCGGTACTGTACAGCTGGACTTCTCCCTGCCGTCCCGTTTAAGCGCCTCTTACGTTGGCGAAAACAACGAGCGTCAGGTTCCGGTTATGATTCACCGTGCAATTCTTGGGTCGATGGAACGTTTCATCGGTATCCTGACCGAAGAGTTCGCTGGCTTCTTCCCGACCTGGCTCGCGCCGGTTCAGGTTGTGGTCATGAACATCACCGATTCTCAGTCTGAATACGTTAACGAATTAACGCAGAAACTACAAAATGCGGGTATTCGTGTAAAAGCAGACTTGAGAAATGAGAAGATTGGCTTTAAAATCCGCGAGCACACTTTACGTCGTGTCCCTTACATGTTGGTCTGTGGCGACAAAGAGGTAGAAGCAGGCAAAGTTGCCGTGCGCACCCGTCGTGGCAAAGACTTGGGCAGCCTGGACGTAAATGAAGTGATTGAGAAGCTGCAACAAGAGATTCGCAGCCGCAGTCTTCAACAACTGGAGGAATAAGGTATTAAAGGCGGAAAACGAGTTCAAACGGCACGTCCGAATCGTATCAATGGCGAGATTCGCGCCCTGGAAGTTCGCTTAACAGGTCTGGAAGGCGAAGCTTTGGGTATTGTGAGTCTGAGAGAAGCGATCGAAAAAGCTGAAGAAGCTGGAGTAGATTTAGTTGAAATCAGCCCTAACGCCGAACCGCCAGTTTGTCGTATTATGGACTACGGCAAGTTCCTTTATGAAAAGAGTAAGTCTTCTAAGGAACAGAAGAAAAAGCAAAAAGTTATCCAGGTTAAGGAAATTAAATTCCGTCCTGGCACCGACGATGGCGATTACCAGGTAAAACTCCGCAGCCTGGTACGCTTTCTGGAAGATGGCGATAAGGCTAAGATCACGCTGCGTTTTCGCGGTCGTGAGATGGCCCACCAACAGATTGGTATGGAAGTGCTCAACCGCGTCCGTGACGATCTGAGTGAACTGGCAGTAGTCGAATCCTTCCCTACGAAGATCGAAGGCCGCCAGATGATCATGGTGCTCGCTCCTAAGAAGAAACAGTAAGGCCTTCAAGTAGCAATGTCTGTGGAGCCTACGGGTTCCACAGCCGTTGTTCGCCTACGTTTCGTTTATTAACAATGCGAAGTGGAAGTTATTAAAATGCCAAAAATTAAGACCGTACGCGGTGCTGCTAAGCGTTTCAAAAAAACCGGTGGTGGTGGATTTAAGCGTAAGCACGCAAACCTGCGTCATATTCTGACCAAAAAATCTACTAAGCGTAAACGTCACCTGCGTCCAAAAGGCCTCGTGTCTAAAGGCGATCTGGGTCTGGTTATCGCGTGCCTGCCGTACGCATAAGCCGTTAACGTTTAATTCATTTTTTTACTAAGAATATAGATACAGGAGAGCACATATGGCTCGCGTAAAACGTGGTGTAGTTGCCCGTGCACGTCACAAGAAAATTTTGAAACAAGCTAAAGGCTACTACGGTGCGCGTTCTCGCGTATACCGCGTTGCCTTCCAGGCTGTTATCAAAGCTGGTCAGTACGCTTATCGTGACCGTCGTCAGAAAAAGCGTCAGTTCCGTCAACTGTGGATTGCGCGTATCAACGCAGCAGCACGTCAGAACGGTATTTCTTACAGCAAATTCATCAACGGCCTGAAAAAAGCCTCTGTTGAAATCGACCGTAAGATCCTGGCTGACATCGCAGTATTCGACAAAGTAGCGTTCACCGCTCTGGTCGAAAAAGCGAAAGCAGCTCTGGCATAAGCCGGTGAAAAGAGGGAGCCTGGCTCCCTCTCTTTTATTTGTAGTGCAATCAATTAGTTGACAATTTATCCGTAAGCCTTTTCAATAAAGGTTGTCCGGTTTTTACCACACAAGGTAACGCAAGCATGAATGCTGCTATTTTCCGCTTCTTCTTTTACTTTAGCACCTGAACTCAGGAGGCTTGCGCGTGAAAGAAGAAACGGAAAACAGCGCCTAAAAGCCTCCCTGGTGGAGGCTTTTTTTATACGCGTCATCCTTCAAGTTGTCTCTGTATTGGCTGCATTCGCTCTTTGGCCGCGTTGATACAACTTGAATGATTTTGCGTATATACGAGCGACTAGTGAATATCGCAACATAACGAGGAAAACCATGTCACATCTCGCAGAGCTGGTTGCCAGTGCAACGGCCGCCATTAACCAGGCTTCAGATGTTGCCGCGTTAGACAATGTCCGCGTCGAATATTTGGGCAAGAAAGGGCACCTGACCCTTCAGATGACAACCCTGCGCGAACTGCCGCCAGAAGAGCGCCCGACAGCAGGTGCGGTGATTAACGAAGCCAAAGAGCAGGTACAGCAAGCGCTGAACGCGCGTAAGGCCGAATTAGAAAGTGCTGCGCTGAATGCTCGTCTGGCTGAAGAAACGATCGATATTTCCCTTCCTGGGCGTCGTATCGAAAACGGCGGTCTGCACCCGGTGACGCGTACAATCGACAGGATTGAAAGTTTCTTCGGTGAGCTGGGCTTTACCGTGGCGACCGGTCCGGAAATCGAAGATGACTATCATAACTTCGATGCGCTCAACATTCCTGGCCATCACCCGGCGCGCGCTGACCACGACACTTTCTGGTTTGACGCGACGCGTCTGCTGCGCACACAGACTTCCGGCGTGCAGATCCGCACCATGAAAGAAAAACAGCCGCCGATCCGTATTATCGCCCCGGGCCGTGTATATCGTAACGATTACGATCAGACACACACACCAATGTTCCACCAGATGGAAGGGCTGATTGTTGATACCAACATCAACTTCACCAACCTGAAAGGCACGCTGCACGATTTCCTGCGCAACTTCTTTGAAGAAGACCTGCAGGTTCGTTTCCGTCCTTCCTACTTCCCGTTCACTGAACCATCTGCGGAAGTTGACGTGATGGGCAAAAACGGCAAATGGCTGGAAGTGCTGGGCTGCGGGATGGTTCACCCGAACGTGTTGCGTAACGTTGGAATCGATCCGGAAATCTATTCCGGCTTTGCATTCGGTATGGGGATGGAGCGTCTGACCATGCTGCGTTACGGCGTTACCGATCTGCGTTCTTTCTTCGAAAACGATCTGCGTTTCCTCAAACAGTTTAAATAAAGGCAGGATAAAACAATGAAATTCAGTGAACTGTGGTTACGCGAATGGGTAAATCCGGCGATTGATAGCGATGCGCTGTCAAACCAAATCACGATGGCGGGTCTTGAAGTTGACGGTGTGGAACCTGTTTCCGGCGCGTTCAATGGCGTTGTGGTAGGTGAAGTGGTTGAATGCGGCCAACACCCTAACGCTGACAAACTGCGCGTCACCAAAGTGAATGTAGGCGGCGACCGCCTGCTGGATATCGTCTGCGGTGCGCCAAACTGCCGTCAGGGGTTGAAAGTGGCTGTGGCAACCGTTGGTGCCGTTCTGCCGGGCGATTTCAAAATTAAAGCCGCGAAACTGCGCGGTGAACCGTCTGAAGGCATGCTGTGCTCGTTCTCCGAGCTGGGTATTTCCGACGATCATAACGGGATTATCGAACTGCCTGCCGATGCGCCAATTGGCACCGATATCCGTGAATACCTGAAGCTTGACGACAACACCATCGAAATCAGCGTCACGCCGAACCGCGCCGACTGCTTAGGCATCATCGGTGTAGCGCGTGATGTTGCTGTACTGAACAAAGCCCCGCTGGTTGAACCGGAAATCGCGCCAGTAGCCGCGACCATTAGCGACGTCCTGCCGATTCAGGTTGAAGCCGTGGAAGCCTGCCCACGCTATCTGGGCCGCGTGGTGAAAGGCATCAATGTTAAAGCGCCGACCCCGCTGTGGATGAAAGAAAAACTGCGCCGTTGCGGTATTCGTTCTATCGATGCCGTGGTTGACGTGACTAACTATGTGCTGCTCGAACTGGGCCAGCCGATGCACGCATTCGACAAAGACCGCATTGAAGGCGGAATTGTTGTCCGTATGGCAAAAGAGGGTGAGACCCTGGTATTGCTGGACGGCAGCGAAGCGAAGCTGAATGCAGATACGCTGGTGATTGCGGACCACAACAAAGCGCTGGCGATGGGCGGCATCTTTGGTGGCGAACATTCCGGCGTGAATGATGAAACACAAAACGTCCTGCTGGAATGCGCATTCTTCAGCCCGCTGTCTATTACCGGTCGCGCGCGTCGTCACGGCCTGCACACCGATGCATCTCACCGCTATGAGCGTGGTGTCGATCCTGCGCTGCAACATAAGGCCATGGAACGTGCAACGCGCCTGCTGATTGATATCTGCGGCGGTGAAGCGGGCCCAGTCATTGACGTGACGAACGAAGCCACGCTGCCAAAACGCGCAACCATTACGCTTCGTCGTAGCAAACTGGATCGTCTGATCGGACACCATATTGCCGATGAGCAGGTGAGCGACATTCTGCGTCGTCTGGGTTGTGACGTGACGGAAGGGCAGGATGAGTGGAAAGCGGTCGCGCCGAGCTGGCGTTTCGATATGGAAATCGAAGAAGACCTGGTCGAAGAAGTCGCCCGCGTATACGGTTATGACAATATCCCGAACACGCCGATTCAGGCGGGTCTTATCATGGGTACGCATCGTGAAGCGGATTTGTCGCTGAAACGCGTAAAAACCATGCTGAATGACAAAGGCTACCAGGAAGTCATTACCTATAGCTTCGTCGACCCGAAAGTCCAGTCGCTGCTGCATCCGGGTGAAGAAGCGCTGCTGCTGCCAAGCCCAATCTCTATTGATATGTCGGCAATGCGTTTGTCCCTGTGGACTGGCTTGCTGTCTACGGTAGTGTATAACCAGAACCGTCAGCAGAACCGCGTACGTATTTTTGAAACGGGTTTACGTTTCGTGCCAGATACGCAGGCCAACCTCGGGATCCGTCAGGATCTGATGCTGGCTGGCGTGATCTGCGGTAACCGTCATGATGAACACTGGAATCTGGCAAAAGAGACCGTTGATTTCTATGATCTGAAAGGCGATCTGGAAGCGGTTCTCGACCTGACAGGCAAACTGGCAGACATTCAGTTCAAAGCTGAAGCGAATCCAGCACTGCATCCGGGTCAGTCTGCGGCGATTTATCTGAAAGGTGAACGTATTGGTTTCATTGGGGTTGTTCATCCTGAACTGGAACGTAAACTTGATCTGAACGGTCGCACTCTGGTGTTTGAACTGGAGTGGAATAAGCTCGCAGACCGCGTGGTGCCTCAGGCGCGTGAAGTTTCTCGCTTCCCAGCGAACCGTCGCGATATTGCAGTCGTTGTGGCAGAAAACGTTCCCGCTGCGGATATTTTATCCGAGTGTAAGAAAGTTGGCGTAAATCAGGTAGTTGGCGTAAACTTATTTGACGTGTACCGCGGTAAGGGTGTTGCGGAGGGCTATAAGAGCCTCGCTATCAGCCTGATCCTTCAGGATACCAGCCGTACACTTGAAGAAGAGGAGATTGCCGCTACCGTCGCCAAATGTGTAGAGGCATTAAAAGAGCGATTCCAGGCATCATTGAGGGATTGAACCTATGGCGCTTACAAAAGCTGAAATGTCAGAATATCTGTTTGATAAGCTTGGGCTTAGCAAGCGGGATGCCAAAGAACTGGTCGAGCTGTTTTTCGAAGAGATCCGTCGTGCTCTGGAAAATGGTGAGCAGGTAAAACTCTCTGGTTTTGGTAACTTCGATCTGCGTGATAAGAATCAACGTCCGGGCCGTAACCCGAAAACGGGCGAAGATATTCCCATTACAGCACGGCGCGTGGTGACCTTCAGACCCGGACAGAAGTTAAAAAGCCGGGTTGAAAACGCAACGCCCAAAGAAGAGTGATTTAACGATACGCAGAGTATGACGCGTATAACTAAAAAGGCCGCTATGCGGCCTTTTTCCTTTTCACTACCGAATCAGCACCGTAGAATCATCTCCATCTCTTTTCAGCAGAATGGAAAACATGCTGACTTTCGCCCATCAACAGCAGCGTCGAAACGTACGCTGGATACTGTCACTGTCAGTACTGATGCTACTGGCAACGATTCTAAGTTTGTGCGCAGGAGAACAATGGATCGCTCCCGGCGACTGGTTCAGCGCCCGCGGCGATCTGTTCGTCTGGCAAATTCGACTTCCCCGTACCCTTGCCGTTTTGCTGGTAGGCGCTGCATTGGCCTTATCTGGCGCAGTGATGCAAGCTCTGTTTGAAAACCCGCTCGCAGAGCCTGGATTACTGGGCGTATCTAACGGTGCGGGAGTCGGGCTTATCGCGGCGGTGCTGCTGGGGCAGGGGCAACTCCCAGGCTGGGCGTTGGGCCTTTGCGCCATTGCCGGAGCGCTGATTATCACGCTTATTCTGCTACGTTTCGCTCGTCGACATCTGTCTACCAGCCGCCTGCTGCTGGCGGGGGTGGCGCTGGGGATTATCTGCAGCGCGCTGATGACATGGGCTATCTACTTCTCTACCTCGTTTGACTTACGACAGCTGATGTACTGGATGATGGGGGGCTTCGGTGGCGTAGACTGGCATCAGGCCTGGCTCATGGTGGCGTTGATTCCGGTGCTGGTGTGGATCTGCTGTCAGTCGCAGCCGATGAATATGCTGGCGTTAGGAGAGACTTCTGCGCGTCAGTTGGGACTGCCATTATGGTTCTGGCGCAACCTGCTGGTGGTTGCCACAGGCTGGATGGTTGGCGTGAGCGTGGCTCTGGCAGGGGCGATTGGTTTTATTGGGCTTGTGATCCCGCATATTTTGCGACTGTGCGGCCTCACCGATCACCGTGTTTTACTGCCAGGTTGTGCGTTGGCTGGCGCAATCGCATTATTGTTTGCTGATGTTGTCGCGCGTTTGGTGCTGGCCTCGGCTGAGTTACCTATCGGCGTGGTAACGGCCACCATGGGTGCACCGGTATTTATCTGGCTATTGTTAAAAGCCGCGCGCTAGAACGCGTTGGTTCGGTCTATGATTAAAAACTGAAAATCCACCTGTTGTTCTGGAGATGCTATGCAAAACACTATCCTCTATACAGAAGTGACGACCATCAACGGCGAGGTTACCTCACTGCAGCCGTATTCCGGGAATGTGCTGTTAATCGTCAACGTTGCTTCAAAATGTGGACTGACGCCGCAGTACGAGCAACTGGAAAATCTGCAGAAAGCCTGGCACCAACAGGGCTTCAGCGTTCTTGGTTTCCCTTGCAATCAGTTTCTGGGCCAGGAGCCGGGCAGCGAAGAGGAAATAAAAACGTACTGCAGTACCACATGGGGCGTAACTTTCCCGATGTTCAGCAAAATCGACGTTAACGGCGAGGGACGCCATCCGCTGTATCAGAAGCTGATTGATGCCGCGCCAACGGCCGTTGCGCCTGCGGACAGTGGGTTCTACGAGCGAATGGCGAGCAAAGGTCGTGCGCCGCTCTACCCGGACGATATCCTGTGGAATTTCGAGAAGTTTTTAGTGGGTCGCGATGGAAAAGTGCTGCAACGATTCTCACCGGATATGACGCCTGAGGATCCCATCCTGGTGCAAACCATCAAGCAGGCGCTGGCAAACTAATGTCTCGATTGATGCAGCTACAGGACGTCGCGGAATCGACCCGTCTCGGCCCGCTTTCTGGTGAGATCAAAGCAGGAGAGATCTTGCATTTAGTGGGACCAAACGGTGCCGGAAAAAGTACGCTGTTGGCGCGTATGGCGGGTCTGACAAACGGAGAGGGCAGTATCACTTTTGGTGATATGCCGTTGGAGGAATGGCCGGCCGCCAGGCTGGCGCAATATCGCGCCTATCTTGCGCAACAGCAAAATCCGCCGTTTGCCATGCCGGTCTGGCATTTTCTGACGCTGCATCAACCCGACAAAGCACGCACCGATCTGTTACAGGAGATCGCCGATGCGCTCGGCCTGGGAGATAAACTGGGGCGCGGCGTGAACCAACTTTCCGGCGGTGAGTGGCAGCGTGTGCGCCTGGCTGCGGTTATCCTGCAGATTTGCCCACAAGCGAATCCATTAGGTCAGCTTTTACTGCTGGATGAGCCGATGAACAGTCTGGATGTCGCGCAACAAAACGCACTGGACCGCTTGTTGAGTCAGCTGTGTTTGCAGGGCATAGCGATTGTGATGAGTAGCCACGACCTTAATCACACCTTACGCCATGCACATAAAGCCTGGCTACTCAAACGCGGGAAACTGCTTGCCAGTGGTTCACGAGATGCGGTACTGACGCCGGCCAATCTGTCTGCGGCCTATGGCGTCAACTTCCGACGTTTGGATATTGAAGGGCACAGAATGCTCATATCAACCACTTAAGTGAAATGGGTTCTTGAAAATCATATAATTTCCACGCTAAATTGGCATAAAAATAAAATTCAGAGGATTCGTACTGAATGCGCTTTTGGCTCCTTTTCATCACAGCATTGTTTTTGGCGGGCTGCAGCAGCCATCGTGCGCCTGCGCCAAATGCCCGCTTGTCGGATTCTATTGCCGTTATCGCCGGTCTTAATGATCAGCTACAAACCTGGCATGGCACACCCTATCGTTATGGCGGTATGAGCCGTAGTGGGGTGGATTGTTCTGGATTTGTTTTGATGACGATGCGCGATAAATTCGACCTGCAACTTCCGCGCGATACGCGTACGCAATCAAAGATTGGTACCGAAATTGATAAAGACGATTTGCTGCCCGGCGATCTGGTTTTCTTTAAAACCGGGTCTGGGGAAAGCGGTCTGCATGTTGGTATTTACGATACCAATAATCAATTTATTCATGCTTCAACCAGCCGTGGCGTGATGCGCTCGTCTCTGGATAACGTTTACTGGCGTAAAAACTTTTGGCAGGCGCGACGTATTTAATCCCCCGCAACTCCGAGGCTGCCATCGAGTGCGCAGCCTCAACATCACCATTTGAAAGTTAACTTTTATTTCTGCTTTTGGTTAGACAATACCCCTGAACATTAAGAGCGTATCTTGCTAAAAATATGATTTATTCCGAGATATTAAAAAGTGCAAAGCTGGATATTCGCTTATAATCAGGATAAGCTAAAAAAAAGGATTCGATTTACCGGCTAAAAAGGGAAAAATGAAAGGGCCTCTACTTGCATCAGCAGTAACGTATTTCTCCATCCTTTGCTACAGGATGCCGGATAACACCCATGCAGCGGGGCTGGCACGATGATTGTTTCACTGGATAATCTTTACCATTCTGAGTTCTCTTTTCTTCCTGCGAGAAGCGAAAAAGGCGATCTTGAATTCGTCGATATCATCACCAGTTTCGCCAGTGCGCATGGGGATGTGCGTATACCCACCGAGCTGGTCCTACCTCGGATGTCAGACGACGAACAATGTCGTTTATTTGTAGAAAAACTAGAATTAATCGAAACGTGCCAACATTTTTTTATTCAGCGAAAAGTATCCGCCTGGATTAATTTAACGCCAGCAGTTGCTAATACTTTATTATCAGATACTGAATTTGCTTCACAAGTTGAACGATTTTCATTTCTGGAGCTGACTATTAATGAAAGCTATCCGGAGTTAAACAAAGGTAAAGATAATCCAATATTGGCCGCACTTGCTGCGCGATTTCCATTAGTCCTGACAAACTATGGTTCTGGCGGTATATCAACCCGGGCAATTTTTGACGGCCTGTTCAAACGCGTCGTGCTGGATAAAAACTTTGTTCAACAAAGGATTGCACATATTTCGTTTGAACCGTTTATGCGGGCTATTCTGGCGCAACTATCGCCCAGCTGTGAGTCAATAATCATTAGCGGAATTGATACACAAGAGATGCTGGAGCGCGTCTTGCCTGTGGGATTTAGTGCCATGCAGGGAGGATTGTGGCCTGCGGTGCCTCCTGCGCAGATAATTTCGCTCGCTAAGATATAACCCTTTTATTTGCTGGTGTTTAACAGCCTATTAACAGTCTACACTAGAGGCAGGAGGCCCTATGACCCTGTCTTTTACCACTCGCTGGCGTGATGAACTACCAGCAACCTATACCGCGCTTTCACCCACCCCTCTGAAAAACGCGCGCCTTATCTGGCATAACGATGCGCTGGCGGAGCAATTAGCAATTCCTGCGGCGCTATTTGATATTCCGACTGGTGCAGGCGTTTGGGGCGGCGAATCGTTGCTTCCCGGGATGTCGCCTTTAGCCCAGGTTTATAGTGGGCATCAGTTCGGCGTCTGGGCTGGTCAGCTTGGCGACGGACGTGGGATCCTGCTGGGCGAACAACAGCTCGCGGATGGTTCAACGTTTGACTGGCACCTGAAAGGCGCCGGACTCACGCCGTATTCCCGCATGGGTGATGGGCGTGCCGTGCTGCGCTCGACCATTCGTGAAAGCCTGGCCAGTGAAGCGATGTACTACCTGGGAATACCGACCACGCGAGCATTGTCGATTGTCACCAGTGACACGCCGGTTTATCGCGAAACGGTCGAAGCTGGGGCGATGCTCATTCGCGTGGCGCAAAGCCATATGCGGTTTGGCCATTTTGAGCATTTTTACTATCGCCGAGAGCCGGAAAAAGTGCGCGAGTTGGCTGACTTTGCGATTCGCCATTACTGGCCGCAATGGCAGGAAGAAGCCGATAAGTATCAGCTGTGGTTTAACGATGTTGTCACGCGTACTGCGACGTTAATCGCTGACTGGCAGGCGGTAGGATTTGCACATGGTGTTATGAACACGGACAACATGTCGATTCTGGGTCTGACGATGGATTACGGTCCATTCGGTTTTCTTGATGATTACGTGCCTGATTATATCTGCAACCACTCTGACAACCAGGGGCGATACAGTTTCGATAACCAACCGGCTGCCGCGTTGTGGAACCTGCAACGTCTGGCGCAAACCCTGTCGCCGTTTATCCAGGTCGAGGCGCTAAATGATGCGCTGGACAGTTACCAGCTGGCGCTGTTAACTCGCTATGGTCAGCGGATGCGGCAAAAGCTCGGCTTCTTTAGCGAGCAGAAAGACGATAACGAACTGCTTAGCGAACTGTTTAGCCTGATGGCGCGAGAAAGAAGCGACTATACGCGAACGTTTCGCATGCTCAGCGAAACGGAGCAGCACAGTGCGCAATCTCCGTTGCGCGATGAGTTTATCGACCGCGCAGCATTTGACGACTGGTTCACGCGGTATCGCTCGCGCCTTCAGCAAGACAATATTGCCGATGCAGTCAGACAAACACAGATGAAGGCGGTAAATCCGGCGATGGTATTACGTAACTGGCTGGCGCAACGGGCGATTAGCCAGGCAGAGCAGGGGGATTACGCCGAACTGCACCGGTTGCACCAGGTGTTGCGCACCCCGTTTGCCGATCGCGATGATGACTATGCCAGCCGTCCACCTGACTGGGGCAAACGGCTGGAAGTGAGTTGTTCAAGCTAAGGGGCCAGAAATACCTGCGGGGAGGCGTTGGCCGGATGCTGGCCAACGTGTACCTGAGCACCGTACCAGCGCTTCAGATCATCGGCCTGTAACACAGTTTCCGGTGTTCCCTGCGACACCAGCCTGCCGTTGTGCAGCAGCACTATTCTGTCTGCCCACAGTGCGGCGAGGTTCAGATCGTGAAGCACAATGCACACATGCAGCTCACCCGAAGCGGTTAGCGTTTTTAGCATGCGCAACAGATGCTGCTGGTGGTAAAGATCCAGCGCGGAGGTCGGTTCATCAAGGAATAACCAACCGCGAGGCGCACCGTCGCACCAGAGTTGCGCCAGCGCACGGGCTAACTGCACTCGCTGTTGCTCGCCGCCGGAAAGCGCGGCGTATTGCCGGCCTGCCAGAGGCGTACATCCGGTCATCTCCATTACCTGTGCAATAAGCTCAGGTTCCGGTCGTTGGGTCCAGGGCGCGCGACCCATCGCGATGACGGCCTCTACCGGCCAGTCAAATCCCAGTTGCGTTTGCTGACGCATTACCGCCCGGTGTCGCGACAGCATTTGGGTAGGCCACTCCTCCAGCGGTTTGCCCGCCAGCACGCAGCGCCCGGTAGCCGGTTTCAGAAAACCGGTCAGCAAGCGTAGCAGAGTGGATTTCCCCGCACCGTTTGGGCCGATGAGCGCCACCAGTTCACCTTTTGTAAGGGCGAGTGATACGTCGTCGATCACCGCTCTGCCAGCTACGTGATAGTGAAGCCCTTCAGCGATGAAATGTTCAGCCATGCGGTCCTCGCTGACGAAAAATAAGCCATAAAAACCACGGTGCGCCGAGAATACTGGTCAACAGACCGACCGGCATCTCCGCAGGCGCAACCGCCGTACGGGCCAGTGTGTCGGCAATCAGCAATAAAAACGCGCCCGCCAGCACGGAACCCGGAATAACGGCCCGATGGTCTGAGCCGAGCCACATACGTATTAAATGTGGGATGACCAACCCGATAAAGCCAATCACGCCGCTTACCGCCACGGCTGAGGCAACCAGTAGTGCGCTACAAAGCAGCAAAATACGCTGGATTGTACGCACATCAACGCCGAGATAATGCGCCTCTTCCTCACCCAGTTGCAGAAGATTCAGCGCCGGAGCAAGTCGCCAGATGATCAGCACTGTCGGGATTGTCAGTGAAGTGACAGCCAACAGTGTGGACCACTGCGCGGCCCCCAGACTTCCCATTCCCCATAGCGACAGCTGGCGCAGTTGCGCATCATTACTGACCCACGACAAAACGCCAACCGCCGCCCCACAGAGCGCGTTAATGGCAATGCCGACCAGCAGCAGGCGTGAGAGTGAACCGTCGCGCTGTTGGCTAAGGATAAAAATCACTACGGTTGCCGCCAGCGCGCCGAAAAAAGCGGCCAGCATTGGAGCATACAACATCAGCAGCGCGGGCAAGGAGACAGGCAGCACCACCCACAGGGCCACAGCGCAGGCGGCGCCGCTGCTTATTCCCAGTAATCCAGGGTCTGCAAGTGGATTGCGAAACAGCCCCTGCATCACGCAGCCCGCGAGCGCCAGAGAGCCGCCAATCACCAGCGCCAGCAGGACGCGGGGCAGACGAATCGTGAGCCAGATTTGACGCAGTGCCTCATCGCCATCACGCCAGAGCAGACTTACCGGCAGGCGCAACGCGCCAAAACCGGTAGCCAGAACCGTCATTACAACCAGCATCAATGCCAACATCCACAATGAACAGGTGATCCGCCGGGACATCAGGGCAATTGCTCCGCTTTAGCACGAAGCTGCAAAATAGCCTGTGGCGTGCGAACGCTGAAGCCCAACAGCGCCATATCGTCAACCTGCAATACCTGTTTATTCCTTCCGGCAGGTGTTTGCGCAAGTCCCGGTAGCGCCCACAGGTTTGCCTCGCCACCCATCGCCTTAACACCTTCTTGTGAAATCACTACCAGATCGGGCTGGCTGGCAATGACGCCTTCTTGTGACAGCGGCTGATAGCGATTAACGCCCTGCATCGCGTTGCGTAGACCTGCGGCACGAATCGCCGCATCGGCTCCGGTTTGCTGGCCCGCCGCCATCGCGCTCATCCCGCCATGATTGAGAATAAACAACACACGCTTATTAAGTTCAGATGACGGGAGCGTCGCCAGTTCCTGACGTAACGTTGCGCGCAGCGTTTCGCCGTCGGCCCCCCGATGAGTAGCCTCGGCGATAACCCGAACTTTTTCATCAATCGCGTTAAGATCGTTGCTTGCTGGGATCGTGACAACCCTGACGTTGCTCTGCTCGAGCTGTTTTAACACCAGAGAAGGCTGCGCCTGCGCGCTGGCAAGGACCAGCGTAGGGCGTGTGGCAAGGATCCCTTCGGCGTTGAGCTGGCGCAAATAACCAACATCAGGTAACGCGGTTGCCGCAGCAGGCCATTGGCTGGTGCTGTCTCTCGCCACAAGGGAGGGTTGTGCTCCCAGTGCGTATACGATCTCGGTGACATCGCCACCGAGGGCAACAACTCGCTCCTCGGGCGCAGCCAGTGCGGCGAAGGGCAGCAGCGCGATCAGGGCCAGCAGTTTTTTCATGCGGCCAGTCCTTTCGGCGTTAGCGCGTCAATCTGTGTGCGCCATTGCGTCTGTTCCGGCTCGCCTTCAGTACGTTGACCATACAATTGTGCGATTTGCGTACCGTCGGCAGCAAACAGTTCCAGACTGGTGACGTGGCCATCGACGGTCGGTTTGCGCGTCACCCACGTTTCGGCCACGCTCTCTTCCAGCAGATGCAGGGTAAAGGTTGGGTTGAAGATGTTTAGCCAGCCTTTCATCGGTACCAGTTTTTCAATCACGCCGGTAAAAATCTGTACACAGCCGCGATTACCCACAAAAACCATAATTTCGTTGCCATCCTGACGCGCGGTGTCGAGTAACTGCGCCAGTGCATTATTAGAAACCTTACAGGCCAGATCGTCGCCTACCAGATTAAATGCCTGTTGGCGGGTGAGTTCATGGCGTTTCAGCAGACCGAAGAACTGGTGGACATCGGTCATCGCTCGCCACTCTTGATCAACGGTCTGCGCATCGACCGTGACGGCGGCAGGCGCGGAATTGTTGGCGGGTTGCAGTGCCAGCGGCGGGTTTTCTGCAAAGATGAAACGGGTCAGCAACGCTGCCCATTCCTCAACGAGGGTATTTTGCGTGGTATAGACCTTCAGCAGCGCATCACCCTGATGGTCGAAGAACTGAATGCTCTGACGCTCACCATGGGCGGTTGTTTCGCTGATATGAAAGGTGCTGGCCCACTGATTCAGGAACAGACGCAGATCGAGGGCGCGCGGATTGAGAACCAGCCCAGCATGACCGTTGAGGTGCTGATTGGTAAAAGCACCTACCTGCTCATGTACTGCGTATTCATTGCGGCAAATACATTTGGTTTCGCCAACTGCTTCCAGTGCGCTGAGAATTTCACGCACTTCACCACGTAAGCGCCAGGCGTCGTGACCGACGCGTGCAAAGGTCAGTTCGGCTTCGCTAATATTCATCAATCCCGCAATATCACGTGCGTATTTGCCAGGATTTTCTTTCTTCAGTTCCAGCCAGCGTGTGTAATGATTCATTGTCTCTTCCTTCCAGATTGCGGCCCCGGCGAACCGGGGAAAAGTGATTACCACTGATAACTCACGAAAATTTTGCCATTACGACCATCCTGCGGAATGCCTTGCGGCGACCAGTACTCTTTGTCGAAGGCGTTGCCCAGTACCAGCGTGGTGGTCATGCCTTTCAGCGCTTGTTGGCCCTGATAGCTGACGTAGAAATCGTTTACCGCATAGCCGGGCTGTTTAGCGTAGGTGCTGCTGATATGCGTTGAACGGTCAGCAAATGTCCCTATCCAGCCGACAGAGAAACCGCTGTGCGCAACTGGCACATTCAGTTTGCTGGTGACGGTGTCCGGGTTAATGCTTGAAATGTATTCGCCGGTGTCAGTATCTTTTCCGCGTGTGCGGTTATAGGCCATGTCGAGGCTGAACAGATCGGTGGAATATTTCGCCATCACATCCCAGCCCCAGATTTTGGCGTTGGGTACGTTATAGGACATGGTTGTCGCAGCGGCGAAATCGACGCTGGTGGAGATGTAATCTTTCGCTTTGGTGTCGAAATAGCTGGCTTTAAATTCGAGCGCGTCGCTCGCCATCAGAAGATCGTCAAAGCGCAGGCCAAATCCGTATTCCTGTGTTTCGTTGGTTTCCGGGCGCAGGTTAGGGTTCGGCACCCAGTAGTTGGTGTAAAAACGACCAATCGAGAAGTGTTTCGCATCGTTATACATCTCGCCCATAGTCGGGGCACGGAAAGCCTGAGCGTATGAACCGAACAGCATCAGCCAGTCAGTTGGCGCAACCGTTAATCCGGCGCGGGACGACCATTTATCGGCATCGACATCTTCATAACCGTCGCTGCTGCCGCGATAAGAGTCATAACGGGTACCGCCCAGCAGCGTAACCGGCAGGTCGCGCAGGGTGATTTCATCCTGGAGCCAGCCGGAGCTGAAATCGATCTTAGCCTCCGGGAAACCAGTTGTTGCTCCTCCCGGTTGTTGTTCCTGACGATAGTATTCACCGCCGTAGGTCAACAGGTGAGATGCAAAAGAGTCGGTAAACAGACGGCTGCGGTTGTCGATCTTCCCGCCTTTGGTGGTTTGCTTGCGAAATTCGCCAGTGTTATCTGCATTCTGAGCATTAATGCGCGCTTCGGACCAGTAGATACGGGCGTCAGCGTTCAGCCAGTCATTGTCCGCCGGAGCGAGCGAGTAGGTCAGTTGCGCATCACGCTGGATCGTTGAACGGTTGGTCATCGGATTGCTGGCATCCGCCGCGCTGGTCTGCGGGTTTTTAGGTTCTCGGGCGTCATTATTGTAGTAACGCAGCGAACCGGCCAGCGTCTGGGCGCTGTCAATTTTCCAGCTACCTTTCGCCAGCATATTGTTAATTGCTTCGTCATTCGGCGCAGTAGTACCGTCACTCTGGCGTAAATCACCGCGATCGCGGCTGGACCAGGCAAGCAGTCCGTCCAGCGTATCGGTACGGCCATACGTGCTGGCGCCCATGCCGAGACTGTGATCGCCGGTCGCCGCGGTACCGAACACGCGATAACCACTGTTTTTCCCGACGTCCAGTAGATCTTTGGCATCTGCAGTGTCATAGGCGATCACGCCGCCTAGCGCGCCGCTACCGTACAGTAGTGCGGAAGGGCCACGCACGACTTCGATGCGTTTGATAAGCGCCGGGTCGAGGAAGGTACTGTTCAGGTGTCCGGTGTCGGTTCCCTGACGAACGCCGTCAACCAGTACCAGAACTCCGCGTCGATCATAGCCGCGCAGATTCACGTCCTGGCCGTTGGTACGGCCCGTACCGTCAAGGGTCAGGCCTGGAACCTTACGTAACAGGTCGGCAGCCGAGCTGGCGGTTTGGTTTTCTGGGGCGGTGGCGTCAATGACGCTAACCATCATTGGCGCTTCAAAGGCGCTACGGGCATTGCCGGTGGCGGTAACGGTCATATCCTCGACCGCCGCCCAGGCGACGGCGGGCAGGTTACTGATAATCGCCAGCGCCAACAGCGATGGGCGCAGGGAAGCGGTGTGCAGGTAAGGCATAGCAACTCTCCATTAGGAAATCGAAAAGCGCTGGCTGCCTGGGTATGACCTGGGTGGCTGGCGAAATGTGTTGTTTATTTAGTCAGAATGAGTTTTCCGGCTTGTGTCTGGCGCAGCAGGTAGTGCTGACCATCATGTTCTATGATCACGCGTCCTTCGTTACCAAGCAGGGTTTTACTGTCAATTCGTCGCTCGTTTGGCGCGACGGAAGGCGGTGTTTTGTCTTTTGCGGGCGTTGCCGTTGTGTTATCCATACGTGACATAGTGTTTAAAAATAACAATCAATGTAACAATGATAATCATTATCATCAAACTACAAATTTGCGGCAAGCGTTTTTGTGAAATAATTGTGACGAGAACGTTTTTTGCGCAATAAGCAAGGGGAAAACAAGGGATTAGCGCCGGGCAAGGTGATATTGCCCGGCGAACAGCATTAAAAACGGCTATCAACCGCAGAGGCGAGTTTTTCAACCAACAGTTCAGTATCTTCCCAGTTCAGGCACGGGTCGGTAATGGACTGACCGTAAACCAGCGGCTGGCCGCTAACGATTTTTTGCGTACCTTCACGCAGGAAACTCTCCGCCATAATCCCGGCAATCGCCGTCGAACCATTGCGAATTTGCTGGCATACATCATCACAAACGTCCAACTGACGGCGATGCTGCTTCTGGCAATTACCGTGGCTAAAATCGACCACCAGATGCTCAGGCAGGGAAAATTCGTGCAGGGTATCGCAGGCGGCAGCAATATCTTCAGCATAATAATTCGGCTTTTTACCGCCACGCATGATGATATGCCCGTAAGGGTTACCGCTGGTCTGATAAATGGTCATCTGGCCGGTTTTATCCGGCGAGAGGAACATGTGACTGGCGCGGGAGGCGCGAATCGCATCGACGGCGATGCGCGTGTTGCCATCCGTTCCGTTCTTAAAGCCAACCGGGCAGGAGAGCGCGGAGGCCATTTCACGATGGATCTGACTTTCGGTGGTGCGCGCGCCAATAGCTCCCCAACTGATTAAATCAGCAATAAACTGGCCGGTCACCATGTCGAGGAATTCAGTCGCCGTGGGGACGCCCAGTTCGTTGACCTGCAACAGCAGTTTTCGCGCCAGTTCAATACCGTGGTTCACACGATAACTGCCATTCAAATCCGGGTCGGAAATCAGGCCTTTCCAGCCTACGACGGTGCGTGGTTTTTCAAAATAGGTACGCATCACGATTTCCAGACGCGCCTGGTGCTTAGTGCGCAGCGCCTGTAACCGTGTCGCGTATTCCATCGCGGCATCAAGATCGTGAATCGAGCAGGGACCTACGATCACCAGTAAACGGGGGTCTTCACCATTTAAAATTTTTTCTATCCGACGTCGGGAGTCCGTAACATGACGGGCGACGGAGGACGAAACAGGATGCCGTTGCGCAAGCTCTGCTGGAGTGACCAGGTTGTCAATACGCGCAGTACGGAGTTCATCGGTTCTGTTCATTACTTGTCTCAGAAATTTGTTGCTTCAACGGCAGGACTACCGGGAAGTGATGTACATCACAATATCACACTCATCCTGCCTGGTGGCGAGCATAATAACAAAAAATCGAACCAATGCACTAGCATTCTAGTACATGCGGCGATTCAGTCCCATGATATCGAGGATCTTGGTAGCAATCTCTTCTACCGAATAATTGGTACTGTTCAGCCAGGGGATCTGGTTTTTCCGATAAAGCGCTTCCACCTCAGCAACTTCCATACGGCACTGACGCAGCGAGGCGTAACGGCTGTTCTCACGGCGTTCTTCGCGGATGGCCGCCAGGCGCTCAGGGTCGATAGTCAGACCGAACAGCTTATGCTGCAACGGCTTCAGGGAGGTGGGCAGCACCAGATTATCCATATCATCGGCAATAAAGGGGTAGTTGGCCGCGCGGATACCAAACTGCATGGCCAGATACAAACTGGTCGGGGTTTTGCCGCAACGGGAAACGCCGAGCAGGATCACCTGCGCCTGATCGAGGTTGCGCAACGAAATACCGTCGTCGTGGGCGAGGGTGTAGTCAATGGCAGCGATGCGCGCGTCGTACTTGTTGAGGTTACCGGGATTCAAACCGTGCGTGCGGTGGGCGATAGGCGTAGGGTCGAGTTTCATCTCGTGCTGCAGTGGGGCAACCAATGCCTGCACGATATCCTGACAAAACCCTTCGCTTTGCAGAATGATCGAGCGAATTTCCGGCAGGACGATGGAGTAAAACACTAAAGGGCGCACGCCAGTTTGTTGGTAGATAGCGTCAATCTGGTCTTTAACCGCGCGCGCACGACTCTCATTTTCCACAAACGGCAGCGTAATACTGCTGATCGTGACCGGAAATTGCGACATCACCGCGTGACCCAATACCTCGGCGGTGATGGCCGTACCATCAGAAATATAAAATACGTGACGATCAACAGCATTATCCATTTTGCTCATCCTGGGGCAGATATAATTCTCTGAAAGCATAAATTAAAATTCGCCAGAAGCGAATATTGCGGCATCTATTTTATAAAATGAAACGGTATTTTTATATTTAATGAAAAGTACATTTCATTTTTCGGAACAAATGTTTATACCGGTCATTTTTGTGGTGATCCCGTGTGGCTCGCGGGTTTGCGCAAATGCGGAAACAATCTGAAAAAATAAAAAATAAAGTTGCTTGAACGATTCACCGTTTTTTTCGCCGGAGTAAATATGCCAAGATAATTACGCAAAATTGAGTTTCCTAACCTCGTTCATATATAAGGATTGTTCGATGTCCAACAATGGCTCGTCACCGCTGGTGCTTTGGTATAACCAACTCGGCATGAATGATGTAGACAGAGTTGGAGGCAAAAATGCCTCCCTGGGTGAAATGATTACTAACCTTTCAGGTATGGGTGTTTCCGTACCGAATGGTTTTGCAACGACCGCCGATGCGTTTAACCAGTTTCTGGACCAGAGCGGTGTAAACCAGCGCATTTATGAGCTGCTGGATAAAACGGATATCGACGATGTCACTGAGCTTGCGAAAGCCGGGGCACAGATCCGCCAGTGGATTATCGACACTCCTTTCCAGCCCGAACTGGAAAATGCCGTCCGCGATGCCTACGCGCAGCTGTCAGCGGACGATGCCAATGCCTCTTTTGCCGTGCGTTCTTCCGCTACCGCAGAAGATATGCCAGATGCGTCATTTGCCGGTCAGCAGGAAACCTTCCTCAACGTCCAGGGATTTGATGCCGTACTGGTTGCCATCAAACACGTATTTGCCTCGCTGTTTAACGACCGCGCGATCTCTTATCGTGTTCACCAGGGCTATGACCACCGTGGCGTCGCACTTTCTGCTGGCGTTCAGCGGATGGTGCGTTCTGACCTCGCGTCCTCAGGCGTAATGTTCTCCATCGATACCGAATCCGGTTTCGACCAGGTTGTCTTTATCACGTCCGCCTGGGGCTTGGGCGAAATGGTCGTGCAGGGCGCCGTTAACCCGGATGAATTCTACGTGCACAAACCGACCCTGGCGGCTAACCGTCCGGCGATCGTCCGTCGCACAATGGGATCGAAAAAAATCCGCATGATTTACGCGCCGACCCAGGAACACGGTAAGCAGGTGACCATTGAAGATGTCCCGCAGGAACAACGCGACATTTTCTCCCTGACTAACGAAGAAGTGCAGGAACTGGCCAAGCAAGCGGTGCAGATCGAGAAGCACTACGGTCGTCCAATGGACATCGAATGGGCGAAAGACGGTCATACCGGCAAGCTGTTTATTGTTCAGGCGCGTCCGGAAACCGTGCGCTCTCGCGGTCAGGTGATGGAGCGTTATACGCTGCATGCTCAGGGTAAAATTATTGCTGAAGGTCGCGCCATCGGCCACCGCATTGGCGCGGGTCCGGTCAAAGTCATTCATGACATCAGCGAAATGAACCGCATCGAACCAGGCGACGTACTGGTTACCGACATGACCGACCCGGACTGGGAACCGATCATGAAGAAAGCGGCAGCAATTGTCACTAACCGTGGCGGTCGTACCTGTCACGCGGCAATCATTGCCCGTGAACTGGGGATCCCGGCCGTGGTTGGCTGTGGCGATGCGACCGAGCGCATGAAAGATGGTGAGAAGGTAACTGTCTCCTGTGCCGAAGGTGACACCGGTTATGTTTACGCTGACATGCTCGACTTTAGCGTGAAGAGTTCCAGCGTGGAGACCATGCCGGATCTGCCGTTGAAGGTGATGATGAACGTCGGTAACCCAGACCGGGCTTTCGACTTCGCCTGTCTGCCAAACGAAGGCGTCGGCCTGGCGCGTCTGGAATTTATCATCAACCGCATGATTGGCGTACACCCGCGTGCGCTGCTCGAGTTCGATGACCAAACGCCTGAGCTGCAAAATGAAATCCGCGCCATGATGAAAGGTTTCGATTCTCCGCGTGAATTCTATGTCGGTCGTCTGACGGAAGGGATCGCGACGCTGGGTGCGGCGTTTTATCCAAAACGCGTCATCGTGCGTATGTCGGACTTTAAGTCCAACGAATATGCCAACCTGGTCGGCGGTGAGCGTTATGAACCGCATGAAGAGAACCCGATGCTGGGCTTCCGTGGGGCGGGCCGTTATGTTGCCGACAGCTTCCGCGACTGCTTCGCGCTGGAATGCGACGCAGTAAAACGTGTCCGTAACGACATGGGCCTGACTAACGTTGAAGTGATGGTACCGTTTGTACGTACCGTTGCCCAGGCGAAAGCGGTGGTGGAAGAGCTGGCACGCCAGGGGCTGAAACGCGGCGAGAACGGACTGAAGATCATCATGATGTGTGAGATCCCGTCTAACGCCTTGCTGGCCGAGCAGTTCCTCGAGTACTTCGACGGCTTCTCCATCGGCTCAAACGACATGACGCAGCTGGCGCTGGGTCTGGATCGTGACTCTGGTGTGGTTTCTGAACTGTTTGATGAACGTAACGACGCGGTGAAAGCACTGCTGTCGATGGCGATTCGTGCAGCCAAGAAACAGGGTAAATACGTGGGTATTTGCGGCCAGGGACCTTCTGACCACGAAGACTTCGCAGCCTGGCTGATGGAAGAGGGGATCGACAGCCTGTCGCTGAACCCGGACACCGTAGTACAAACCTGGCTGAGTCTGGCTGAACTGAACAAGTAATATCATGCCTTATCCGGCCTATTCAACGTAGGCCGGATAAGATGCGTTAGCATCGCCATCCGGCGCTTTATCCTGTAATACTCTCCACGCTCAAACGCTGAATAATATCCTGACGAAGCTGGTATTTTTGTACTTTACCGGACGCCGTGCGTGGTAATTTCTCCACGATCACAATGTGCTCAGGGTATTTGTACTTTGCCACCCGCTTGCGGCTAAAAAAGGCCACCACTGATTCCAGCGACAACGAATGATGCGGGGGTTTTAGGACCACGTAAGCACACGACCTTTCACCTAAGCGTTCGTCCGGCATCGCGACAACACAGGCATCGTGAATGCGAGGATGCTGCAATAAAATATCCTCAACTTCGCGGCTGCTGATGTTTTCTCCACCGCGGACAATGATATCTTTTTTCCGTCCGGTGATTTTGATGTACCCCGCATCGTCCATTCGGCATAAGTCGCCGCTGTAATACCAGCCGTCTTGATCCAGCGCGCGGGCGGTAAGTTCAGGTTCATCGAGGTAGCCCATAAACACATTGGGACCACGCGAAGCTTCTTCACCTTCTACCCCCGCGGGCAACGTATTGCGTGCTTCGTCGACCACTTTAATTTCGACGCCTGCAGCAGCATATCCGTCGGTATTCATCATGCGAGAAAGCGAATCATCGAGATTGACCAGCGCATGCGGTGAACTCTCTGTCGAGCCATAAATGCTTAATAATTTTATGCCGAGCTGCTGGCAGTCACGGGCAATCTTCTGTGGAATGGTTGTGCCCCCACATAAGAAAAAGCGTAGCGATGAGAGATCGCGTGGTCGTTTTTCCATGCTACACAACATGTCGTAGACGAAGGGCGTTGCGCCGAGCACACAGGTACAGCGTTGTTGCTCCAGCAGTTCAAGACAGGCGGTTGGGGTGAAAATATCTAACAATACGCTGCGTGCGCCGATTAAAAACGGTGCAGTAACGCCATGCAGAAAACCGGTAGCGTGTCCCAGTGGTGCGGGCATCAAAAACACATCCTGCCAGGTGAGATTGAGGCGGGCACAGTAGGCGCGCTCGCTGGCAAGGATGTTGTTGTGGGTCAGCATTACGCCTTTTGGCATTCCCTCGGTACCGGAGGTAAACAACACTGCCGCCAGTTCATCGGCGTGAACATTAATCGTCTGGGTTAAAGGCGGAGCTAAAAGCAGTTGACTGAGCGCCAGCGAGGTAGTTGCCGGAGCCAGTTTATCCACGGCAACGATCTGTTGCAGATGCGGCAACTGGTTTTGTAAGGGGAGGATCAGATCGACCGGTCGGGTCTGTTTAAACAGCGTCGGTGCGAAAAAAATCTTCGCTTTGCACTTATTCAGCACCCATACCAGCTCTGCTTCACGCCACGCTGGCAGCAGCGGTACGGAAACGGCCCCGGTTTTCAGGCAGGCCAGGTAGATAATCGTAAACTCGCACCAGCCCGGTAACTGGAAGGCAATGCGATCGCCGGGTTGAATACCGCAGGCTAAAAACCAGGTTGCCAGACTGCTGGCCGCGCTGTCGAGTGCAGCATAGGTGTATGAAGCGCCATGGTTATCAACCACGGCGATTTTATCTGGCATGGCTCTGGCAGTTTGGTTCCAGTAATCGCCAAGCGAAGCATCTCCCCATAAACCCTGTTGCCGCCAGACTTCGCGGCGTTCGGCGTTAAACGTTAGTGTGATACTCATGAAGTTATTCCCAGGATGATTTCGGCATACATCTGACCGGATGGCCGGCGTGGCCGATCCGGTGTACTACAGGCAAAATCCATTAGCCGTAGCGAAAATCAACGCCAAATGTTCCGACCGGATATTCCCATTGGTCGAGGATCGTGTCGCCGCACAGTACTCGACACGTTCCGCACTCCAGGCAACCAGCAGAATCAAAATGAATGTTTCCACTCTCATCCTGCTTATACAGCCCGGCGGGGCAGGCTTTCAGCAGCTTGCGAAATTCATTAAGGTCTGGATGTTCGGCCAGGATAATGTGCGGGTGGCCTTCATTGACATTGAATTTATTGACGCCCAGTTTGACGTCAACGTTAACGGTATTGTCCTGATTCATAGTGCAGTTGCCCCCTTGATACCGTCTTTCAGTAAGTTCAACAGCCCGATTTGTTTTGCGTGGGACATAATCATCTTGCGAACCGGTTGATTTGGACGTCCGTCAACGGTGAACATATCGCTCATGATGTCGGCCACCATACGCGGATACTGAGTGAACAGCCGTGGGTTTTCCATTAACGCCGGGATCTTGCGAAAATGCTGTAAATCACGCATCACACAGCCCTGTTCGAGCGCGCGCTTGTAGTCCATCAGGCTGCTGGCAGAGAAATCCTGGCGTTCTTTTGCTGCAATAGCTGTTTGGGCAGCGGCTTCTGCGGAAGCGATGGCCAAATCCATACCTCGCACCGTGAAACCCAGGTTCAAACAGAAACCGGCGGCATCGCCCACGATCATCACACCGTCATCGACCAGCTTTGGAACCATTGCCAGACCGCCTTCCGGCACCATATGCGCGGAATATTCCAGTAGTTCTCCACCGGCAATCAATGGCCGAATAGTTGGATGTCGCTTAAAGTCTTCCAGCATTTGTGGAATGCTTTTTGTGGCATGGGCAATATCCCCCAGACCACACACCAGACCCAGAGAGATGGAGTCCTGGTTGGTATACAAAAATCCGCCTCCCATCAACCCATCAGACGGTGAGCCTGCAAACAGCCAGGCCGCGCCTTCATTACCTGAAAGATTGAAGCGATCTGCAATGACCGCTGGAGGTAAGCCGATCAGCTCTTTTACGCCAACGGCATAGTGATGTGCAGAAGAGGGCGGAACCATCCCCAGGGAACGCCCCAGCATAGAGTTGACGCCATCGGCAAGGATGACAATATTGGCTTCCAGGATATCGTCACCGGCCTGAACTCCGGTAACCTTATTACCTTCGCGGATCAGGGCATCGACGCGCACGCCGGGGATGAACTGCACGCCAGCTTGTTCCGCCTTATCCATTAGCCATGGGTCAAGTCTGTTGCGCAAAACGGTATACGAATCCTGCGTTGGTGCGTCAGCTTTTTCACAATGGAAATCGAGAGTGACGGCGCTTTCTTCGGTCAGAAAGGAGATTTTTTCGCGGGTGACTTTACGCTCGAGCGGCGCTTCCTGCGCGAACCCCGGCATGATGCGCTCAAGACTATGTGCATAGAGTCTTCCGCCGGTCATATTTTTACTGCCTGCACTGTTTCCGCGCTCGATGACCAGTACGTCCAGTCCGGCCTGAGCCATCACGTAGCCTGCAACCGTACCCGCCACGCCAGCACCGACCACAATGGCATCAAATTTTTCATCTGACATGCTTTATGCTCCCTTCCCGCTGCGAGGGCAGCGGGATATGTGCGTTAAATGTGGGGGTTAGCGGCTGAGATGCTCGATAAGAGCCGGAACGACTTTGTAGATGTCGCCGACCAGTCCGTAATCGGCGTAATTGAAAATAGGGGCTTTCTTATCTTTGTTGATGGCAACAATGACTTTCGCGCCGTTACCGCCAACCATATGCTGAATTTGTCCCGAAATGCCGAGGGTGAGGTAAAGGTCCGATTTCAGTAACACGCCAGAAACGCCGATGTAGCGTTCGCGTTCCATCCAGTTTTCGCCTTCGGCAATCGGTCGTGAACAACCCACTTCTGCACCCAGTACAGATGCCAACTGGTGCACCATCTCCAGATCGTTTTGCGCAACCAGGCCGCGGCCCACACCCACCACACGTTTGGCTTTGCTGAGATCCACGCTGCTTACGGATTTGGCGCGACGTTCCTGGCACATAATTTCATGGTGCGGTGCGATGTAAGGTGCAGAGACAACAGGGCAGGTATGTGAAGCATTAGCCTCTACCGGTTCAAGTACACCTGGGGCAAGGGTGATAATTGCCTGAGTTGTTTTGATTTTTTCTTTGCCGAATGCCAGGCCACCGTACATACGGTGTTCTGCGAACAGTGAGCCATCATCAAGCGTTACCGACGTGGCGTCATTTACCATCGCTGCATTGAGCTGAATACTTAACCGCGCACCAAGGGATTTAGCGCGTTTAGTCGCTGGCATCAGCAATAGTCCGGTATGTTCTTGTATCAGGGCGGCGATGGTCTCGGCGAAATTTTCAACACGCTGTAAACCAGACGTTGTTTCAAGCACGACAATCTCATCGGCACCCAGAGGTTTAACCTGATTGGCCTGTTCGTTGCCTTGTACAATAAGGTGTACCTGTTCACCCCACAGGCGTGCGCCGGCCATTAATTCTGCATAGCGTTCTACGTTATCGCTGAACACCCATACGTTAGCTAATTTACTCATGATAATTTCTCTCCGTTGGGCTTAGTTCAGGGCTTTTTTCAGATGCTCAGCCAGCTCGGCGATGGCTTCTGCTGAGTCATTTTCCAGAATGATGTGCTTACGTTCTGTTTGTGGCGGAACGGTGAGGCTCACCAGTTCTGCTAACGGTGAGGCAGGTGTCCAGCCAATATCGCTGGCTTGCCACGGTGTGACTGGTTTTTTACCTGCGCCCAGAATGGCTTTCATCGAGGGAATACGCGGCGTGTTGATATCCGAGGTTACGCACAGCACGGCGGGGAGCGACAGTTCAATCACTTCAACTTCGTCTTCCAGCGTACGTTCAACCACAATGCGATCGCCGTTACGTTGGATGTTGCTGACGGCGTTAATCACCGGAAGTTGTAAGAGTTCGCCAACCAGTAAGCCAACCTGCTGGGCGTAGATGTCTCCAGACCCTTCGCCGAACAGCATCAGGTCGAATTCAATGTTTTTGGCCGCGCAGGCCAGCGCCTGAGCCGTGTCTCGCGGTAATGAATGCTCCAGTTGGGGATCCTGCACCATAAACAAACTGTCCGGCCCGCGGGACAGTACGTCTTTACGCACTTTGGAGTTTTGCAGTAGCGAGCCGCCAACCGTTAGGGCGACGATTTCATCACCTTCCGCACTAAGTTGCGTCGCGGCCTCTATTGCATTCAAATCAAACTGACTGATTTTGGCATCGGCCCGGTCAAAGTTAAGCGAACGTTCTGGGGTAACAACAATGTCCTGTTCTTCAGGCACCAACTTAAAGCAGGTTATTAGTTTCATGGCATCTCCAGTGATTCTCGTGTGGATGATGACGGGGAGTGACATCATCAACAGTAGGGAAAATTGACTGAAAATAGTGTGCGGCAGAGGGAGACTGTTTTCGACGGGGCAATCTGTTTTCATTCCCAACAATCTTGCAAAAAAAAGGACTTTAGGAATGCTGAGTTTATGAACGTAAAGACGACGTCGGGTGTTAAAGTGATAAATATGGAAATAAAATCGAGACGTTTTTTTGAGAAATGGATCATATTTTTATCCGTTTCTGCATGCACTTTGTTTCTGGTGTGTAAATTATTATTGCTGACTTAATAACATTTACACTTTCCTGTTATTTTAAAATAAAAACAATTTGTGCGAGCAGCGTGCTGAAGTTGGAGGTGTCATCTTGCAGACGACGTAAATAATTTTGTTTCGCCTGGACAGAATAACGTTGTATAACGTCTTCATCGTTTTTACTTTTCAATATTAACTATCCGCAAAATTACTGCCTTTCGGTGGAGGTTGTCATGTATCAACGCTGTTTTGATAATGCCATGGAGACCCTTTTTGAACAGGGAAAAACCCCGAGATTTTCGCGATTCGTCATCAGTGATGATCCTAACTGGGAGTCGGGTCATCATGTTCATGACAATGAAACAGAGCTTATCTATGTAAAAAAAGGTGTCGCAAGGCTAATTATCGACTCTTCGCTGTATGTCGCACATGCGGGTGACATCGTAGTGATAGAACAAGGGCGGTTACATGCGGTTGCTTCCGATAGCAGCGCACCTGCAACCACTTACACCTGTGCGCTCTACGGCTTTCGTTTCAACGACTGGCAGGAGAACCAACTCTTGCAGATGCACTCGTGTCCGGTTATTAGCGTTAGCCAGGGCAAAGAGGTTATTAAAAGTATCTTTAATGAACTGAGTGTTATGATCCCGCAGAGCAAGAATAACCTGACGTCTTCCGCTTATGACGCCTTCGCTTATGCATTAACCGTTTTATATTACGAAAACTTTAAAAATGCTTATCGTTCTGAGCAGGGATATATTAAAAAAGATATCTTAATTAAAGATGTGTTGGTTTATTTAAATAACAATTTCCGAGAGAAAATTACGCTGGAACAGTTGTCTAAGAAATTTCGTGCCAGCGTGAGCTATATCTGTCACGAGTTTACTAAGGAGTATCGTATTTCGCCGATTAATTATGTGATTCAGCGGCGAATGACAGAGGCAAAATTTGCCCTGACGAATACGGAGTCCTCGTTGGCAGAAATTTCCTGGCGGGTAGGGTATGAAAATGTCGATCACTTTGCCAAACTCTTTCAGCGGCATGTGGGTTGTACCCCCAGCGATTATCGTAAGCAGTTTAAAAATAACCTTGTAGAACAGGAATGTTTGATGCCAGAAATATGATTAACCTGGCACGTGCCGGATAACGCATTTGCGCTATCCGGCAAGCATTACTGCTTACTTATTCTGATAATCTTTCAGGATTTGGCGACCCGCGACGTAAATCATGATTTCATCTGTACCACCGCCAATGCGTTCACAGCGGACATCACGCCAGAAGCGGGAAACGCGTGCTTCGTCGGTGTAACCCAGCCCACCCATAATCTGAATGGCGTCATCAATCACTTCCATTGCAGTACGTGCACAATACAGTTTTGCCAGCGCTGCACTGGTGCGCAGAGACTGTTCCTGATCGGCCTGCCAGGCGACTTTTAACACCATATTGCGCATGTTATCGATTTTAATCGCCATCAGCGCCAGTTTTTCCTGGATCATCTGATTGTGACCAATTGGCTTACCAAATGCGATGCGCTGGTTGGCGTAACGGGCGGCATCTTCGAAGGCGCATTCAGCAAAACCGGTACTGCGCGCAGCGTTGATCAAACGTTCCATTTCGAAGTTGTACATGACGTTGAGGAAACCCATGCCTTCCTCTCCGACCATATCGCTTTCATCCACTTCAACGTCATCAAGATAAACTTCGCAGGTGCTGAGCATATGCCAGCCGATTTTATGCAGCGGATTAACCTTAATGCCGGGTTTTTTCGAATCGACCCACCACAGCGTAAAGGCTTTTTTCGGATCTTTTGGCTCCGGATCGCGGGCCAGTACCAGCATATATGGATACTCTTTTGCGCCGGTGATAAAGGTTTTCTGCCCGTTGAGATAGACCTTACCGTTTTTGCGAGTGTAGCTGGTGGTCGCGCTGTTGTTGTCGGAGCCAGCTCCCGGTTCGGTTAATGCCAGCGCATACGCTGGATCGCCCGTTTCCATGGTGCTTTCTGCGGTCTTACGCAGCTGTTCAGCGGATCCAAAACGACGCATACTGTGAATGCACTGACCGTTAGTGATCAAAAAAGCGGGTGCGCCGCATTTTGAAACTTCCATCAGCGCCAGCATCTGTGTGACGTAATCCGCCGGGATGCCACCAAACTCTTCCGGAACGCCCAGCATCGAAATACCGTTGTCCGCCAGGGCACGCATAAACTCTTTCGGGTAGGTCGCCGTCTGATCACAGGTACGGAAATATTCTTCCGGGAAATTGCTGGTAATCAGTTCCCGAATACTGGCAAGCAGCAGTTCTTGTTCTTCAGTTAAAGAAAAGTCCATCAGGGTACTCCTTTTAATTGGCGGCGTCGGGTAATACAAAACCCATCGAGGCATCGATAAATAATCTTTCGTCCATCAGCTTCAGATTTGGCGAAATAATTGGCGTGAAATCCATCTTGTCCAGGATGTCTTCCTGTAAAGAGACTCCCGGTGCAATTTCGATTAAATGAAGACCATCTGCTTTTAACGTAAATACAGCGCGTTCAGTGATGTAACGCACATCAAGTCCACGTTCGAGAGCAATTTTTCCGCTGAAAGTCACTTCAGGTAATTCGTTGACGAATTTTTTCACCCGACCTTCCTGCACAATATTTAACTTGCCATCGGCAACTTCCGTTTTCAGACTTCCGGCAGTTAACGTGCCGCAGAAAATAATTTTTTTGGAGGTGGCACTAATATCGATAAAACCGCCGGTACCCATGATCTTGCCATTGAATTTGTGTACGCCAACGTTGCCGTGGCGATCGACTTCGGCAAAACTTAAATAGCACACATCCAGCCCACCACCGTGATAGAAGTCAAACTGGGAGGTCATATCCAGAATGGCGCGGGTGTTGACGTTGGCGCCGAAAGCAATACCTTGAGAGGTGATGCCGCCAATCGGACCCGTTTCGACTGTCAGAATAAAATCGTCAGCACAGCCTTCTTCGCGCGCGACGAGGCCAATGCCATCGGCAATGCCTACGCCAACGTTGCCGACCGCACCTTTGCGCATTTCAAACAGGGCGCGTCTGGCCACCAGTTTACGCTGATTGAGCGGCAGGGCAGTCTGTTGGCTGTCATCGAGAACAAAATCGCCAGAGATAAAGCGGTTAACCGGCGCGCCACCATACAGTTGCGTTTGGTCGGGGTCGATGACCACAATATCGACCAGATAGCCGGGAATACGCACCGATTTCGGATGCAACGTGGCTTTCTTCACCATCTTTTGCACCTGCATCATCACGATGCCACCGTTATTGTGTACGGCCTGGGCAATCACCAGCGCATCAAGATACATCACTTCATCTTCAAAGGTGGCGTAGCCTTCACTGTCGCAAGTGGTGGCGCGAATAAAGGCGATGTTTGGCGCAATGGCCTTGTAATACAGGTACTCTTTGTTATCAATTTCCACCAATTTGATCAGATCTTCGGTGGTCACTTCATTCAGCTTACCGCCCTGTTGGCGAGGGTCAACAAATGTACCGATGCCGATATCACTAAGGATCCCCGGCTGGTGAGCCGCCGATGCACGCAGGGTTTGGGTTAATACGCCCTGAGGATAGTTATAGGCGGCAATTTTATTTTGTTCAGCCAGATCGGAGATTCGCGGTGATTGTCCCCAGTGGCCGCATAATGCCCATTTGACTAAACCTTCCTGTGCCAGTGGACTAATTCCCCGGTCGGCACGGTCACCAAGACCTGTAGGACTAATCAACGCTAAATTTCGTGGTGACTGAGAATTTTTATATTTTTCAGCCAGTGCGTTAATTAATGTTGTTGCTTCGAGAATACCCCCGCCTGCACCTAATACACAAAGCGTTGCTTCATCAGGAATATAATTGACTGCATCTGCAGCGGATAATACGGGTACCCGACCATCTATACGATTTGGCCTTGAAAATTTCATGTGAACTCCAGATTATATGCGTGCGACTACCTGTCGATATATTCGACAATAATATTGTTAGTTATTTAATAACGCTTAATTACCGGCCAGATATCCGTGGTTAGACGAATATCTGGGGTAGGGCATTACTGATATTTATATGGATATATCTGTAATTAAGCCTGATGCAATATTGTCAATACAGTACGCAGGTCGGTGACCGAAATTTGTCCTGGTGCGGAGGCTTTTTTTACTGCCCCAAAGGTTGCCGCTGAACCGAAAACCTCACCAGACAGACGTGAAATCACCCCTGTTTTAGCCATCGACATGGTGATTATCGGGCGATCGGCATAGCGTTCTTGCATTTCCAGCGTGGCACTAAGCAGCGTCAGAACATCCGTTTTATTTTGCGGCATCAAGGCAATCTTCGGGATATCAGCATCAAGTTCCTGCATTTTACGCAGGCGCTGGACAATCTCTTCCGCGGCTGGTGTCTTATGAAAATCGTGATTAGACATAATCACAAAGACATTTTTCGCATGCGCATGCTCGACGGTCGCTTTGACCAGCTCGTCTCCGGTAAACAGTTCCAGATCGATCATATCCACCAGACCGCTGTCTACCGCCGCGCGGTTAAGTGCAATATAGTGCTCGACAGACAGAGCCTGTTCACCGCCTTCTTTGGCGCTACGGAAGGTGAAAAGCAGTGGTTTGTCAGCCATCACATCGCGGATGGTGCGCGCAGCTTCCAACACCGCCTCAATGGAAGAGACATCGGTGAAATGGTCTACGCGCCATTCCAGAATGTCGAAATCCGCTTCGCGATAGGACAGCGCTTCGTTTTTTATCGTTGCGATGTCTTTACCCATCAGCGAGACAATGATCTTCGGCGCACCCTCGCCAATAACGAGGTTTTTTACGGTTACGGTTTTCATTGATTACCCTTTAACTATTGTACAAATGCTTGCCCGTCAGGCGGCAAAACCCATAACCTGTTTCACATACTCCAGTGGGAAATCTTTCCCGGTCCAGAGCTTGAACTGTTCAGCCCCTTGCCACAACAACATGCCGTAACCATCAATTGTTTTGCAACCAGCACTTTGTGCCTGCTGCAATAATTTGGTCATATGCGGGTTATAGACGCATTCGGTTACCAGCAGTTCCGGGCGCAGCAGGGAAGCGTCGGTCACGAGAGATTCATTTTCCAGCGGCTTCATGCCGACTTTAGTGCCGTTGGTCAAAATATCTGCGCTGGCAAGTGCGTCAGCAAAAGCCTGGCGATCGGCGAGATCGATAACGGTGACCACGCAGTCGGTGTTTTCATTGACGCGTTTGGCAAACTCCTGCGCTTTGGCAAAAAACTCATCCTGGCGGTTAAAGAGTTTAATTTCTTTGATGCCTTCAATCGCTGCCTGTGCACCAATGGCCGTCGACGCACCGCCTGCGCCCAACAGTACCATGGTTTTACCTTTGATATCGAAACCACTTTCCTTAATTGCACGAATATGGCCCGTGCCATCGGTATTGTAACCACGCAGGTAACCATCATCATTGACGATAGTGTTAATTGCGCCGACCAACTTGGCTGCAGGCGTTAATTCATCAACATACTCACATGCCAGCTGCTTGTTGGGCATTGAGACCCCGGTACCCCGCATCTTTAAGGCCTTCAGACCGGCAATGGCATTAGCAAACGTTGAGTTATCAACTTCAAATGCCATGTAAGTGAATGGCAATCCCGCTTTTTCTAATGCCTTATTTTGCATTTCAGGCGACAGACTGTGTCTGATAGGGTAAGCCATCAAACCAATCAGTTCATATTTAGCAGTTACGTCCATTTGATACTCCTTCTAAACAATTTATTGAAAATAACGCTCGCCCAACCGCACATCATTTTTGGGGATATCAAATACGCGGTAGTAACGAATAAAGACGATGATGGCGGTGACAAAAGCCAACAGAGCAAATGCAAGGTCCAGCAAAATAATGTATTGCAGACCAATGTTAGAGAGGTATCCGGTGATTAATGGGATAATAAAGTTGGCTACGCCACCCATCATCATATAAATACTGGTGACTTTGGCTTTGCTCTTGGGAAAGAACTCTGACATCACCGAGACACCGAGCTGTAAAATACCGCCAGCGGCAGAGAATCCAATGAGAAATGAACCGGCGTTACATACCAGCGGAGATGGGTATAAATAGATCACGGCTGCGGTGATGGTTGCCAGTCCGGCATTAAATACATTCGCCCAAATAGGCCGTACCCATTTTTTCAACAGTGCGGCAAAGATAAATACGCAGACCAACGAACCCATACTGTAGTAAGAGATTGTTTTCAGTGCGTCGGATTCTGCCATGCCAGCAAAGGCCATCGCATATTTCGGCATCCAGACCACGATGACGTAAAAAGTCGAAAAGGCAGCAACACCAAACATGACGGATGCCACACCTTCCAGCCAGACCAACGGTTTACTGTTCATCTGTGGCAGATCTTTCGCGATGCCGGCATCCACCATCTGGCTGGGGAAACGACTTTTTAGCAGCATCAGGGTAATGACTACAAACAACGCACCTGGGATAATGACCGCATAACCGTACCAGATATGGTTGAGCAGCATGGTGCTGACGACGATGGGGTAGATCATCTGCCCAAACGAGACCATAGCTTTCACCAGGATAACGGCTGAGCCAGAGGCTTTAGGGAAGCATTCCATTAACGCCGGGTACCCACCGGTATCCAGTGCCGAGTTTGCCACGCCAACGCAAACGGCCAGAATAAAGGCAATCATCAGATTAGGGCTGGCGGGAATACCGAAGAAGAACAGTATATACAGAATAGCCCCTAACAGAATGATAGCCCGACGACCAAATTTATCTGAGAGCACGCCAAAGAATAAGATGCTCACCAGTCGTCCCAGACCAATGCCTGAAATTAAATAGGCAATTCCTGCATTGTCGGTGGAAAACTTTTCTGCAAGAGAGGTCATATTTTGCGCCAGTGTAATGACGCTAATGCCGTGTAGGAAATAACTTAAATAAATACAGGTTATCGCCAAAAGAAATGGCGTATTAAAGGTCTTGCTTTGAGACATTTTCACAACTCCTTGCGGATTTTAAAATTGTTCTGTGCTCGTCGATATTTTTTAAATTGCGGCGACCTTGTAATTAATATACCGGGCGGAAGCCACAGAACCTACATAGCATGGCGTTTAAGTTACCAGGTATATTGCATAACACACTGTGAAATTGAACTCTGCCAGCCGGTGTTTTGTTGATGTTTTAAAACATATGCCAATTATTTTGCAGAAGGGGGGAACAATATTGCATCCACGCTATTCTACGGCTTGTATCATTTTTAGCTGATGCTTTGACGCGATGTGGCTGCGATAACCAATAAACAACGCCAACAGGAACCCAACAGCAGCTATGCCAGTATCAAGCCACATGATGTGAGCAATACTGGTTTCTGAGAGTTTTGCTGTTATCAATGGAATAGTGAAGGTCGCAATGCTGCCCGCACTGTAGTAAATACCGGTCGCTTTACCCTTCGCATGCGGAAAGCGTGCGGCCATGAGCGTTAAACCGATTTGCACAACGCCCCCTGCGGAAGAAAAACCGATGACAAACGCAAAGATAATGACCACGTAGGGTGTCGGATGCAGACAAACCATCAGCAGTGCGACAAATGAGATAAACGTATACAGCATCAGCATCGATGTCGCGCGTTCTGCTTTTCGCGCCAGCGGGGCGGTGATCAGCACGCACAGTAGAGAGCCGCAGGTATAAATGCTTAACAGTTTGATAGATAACGTATAGGACATTCCTGCGACAAACTGTCCGTATTGCGCCAGCCACTGGCTTACCAGGTAAAATGTTGCCATTGCGATGTAGCCGTACAGGGTGTAACTGGCAAGGTCGAGCAGGGAGCAACGATGTTCAGGTTGTGCGGTTTCTCGTTCTGCAGGTTGTGCCCGGATGACGATATGAGGCCCGGGGTGTGGAGGAAACCGACAGCGAAACAAAAACACGCCGTTGAGTATCATAACGGCAGCCGCCAGCAGGAAGGACCAGCCAAACCAAAGTTCGGCCCACACCAGCAGGCTGATGATCATTGGCAGCAGGAACTGACCGCTGGAGACGAAGGCTTTTATCAAAATATTGGCCGTGCTGGGGGAGCGGGGGAATGCCTCCATCAGGCTGGGATAGGTTCCGGCATCGAGAAAACTGTTTGCCATTCCTGCTAAAAAACCAAAAGCATAGGCAAGAAAAATACTGTGAGTATTGATGATGCCAATAAAGAAAATCAGGTAGCAGGTCATACCAAGGATAATAAATGGTCTGCGACCGTAGCGATCGGAAAGCATCCCTGCCACTAATAAAACGCTTAAGCGGCCGATGCCGAGTGAGGAAATAACAATCGAGACGCCCGCAGCATTGGTTTGCCACTGTTGTTCCAGCGAAGACATATTGAGGCTCATCAGAATGACCCCCATGCCGTGCACCAGGTAATTTAGGTACAGCCCTATCGCAGTGGAGAAATAGGTGTTTTTCATAATGTGTTACTCAGCGAAGAGGCTAAATAGGTAAGGCGTTGCAATCTCTTAACACATACGCTCGAGATCGTGAGCATAGAGTTCAACAGCAGCCGACTGATAGATTTTCCAGTCGAGAAAACAATCGTGGTGATAAACCGCCTGAAAAGCGTTCAGATCGGGGAAAAAACGCATGGTGTTATTACCGATACGATTATTTATTTTGTCGATAATTGCATTAATTCTTAACTTCCTCCTTGCTTTCATTTCTGAACAAATGCGGATGATGTCTTCTGGAATTTCTCTTTCACCCTTTTCCCATTGCTGCCAGGCGGCAACATTGTTATCGCGCGCGATATACCTGGCGCTTTCTTCCACCGTCATAGCAAAAATATGGCGGATCGCCTGTAGTTCTAATGCGTTCATTATTTGGTCACTTCATAAAAGACGGTGGAATAGTAATAACATTGCTGTGGATATTTCTGCTTGAAGAGAGTCACAGTATTTTGTGCAATATTATTTGTTCCTTGACGGGGAAGATAATGTGTTGGTGCGTTAAGGTTGGTGGAGTGGCGCGCGAAGGACAAAAAAAAGCCCATCGTGGGAGATGGGCAAAGACTACACACAGCAATTCGTTGTTTCACTCAGGGGATTTCCATGCTTATAAATCAATGTGTTGATCTAAAGCCATGGCCTAATAGTAGGCATAGTGATTTTTTACGTCGATCAGATTCATCTCAATAGTTTAAAAACTGTAAAGAATTTGCGACACAAATGATTATTTTAAGAAGGACGAGGTTGGGTCTAATCCCGCAAGAGGAAGAATTGATTAGTATTGTTAAACAATCAGGCGGCGCTGCCGCCTGATGTTGGATTACTTATTGCGTTCGATTTCAGCAATTTCTTCGAGGATTTCATCCGGATTGGTACCTGGCGCAGGGGCTTCGTTTACCCAGGCGGAGAACAGACGCCAGGAAACGGCCAGCACTACTGGACCGATAAACAGACCAATCATGCCGAAGGCAATCAGTCCGCCGATGACCCCGGAGAGAATCAGGATCAGTGGCAAATCGGCACCCATACGAATCAGCATCGGTCGAATAACGTTATCCAGCGTTCCGACTACGCCGCTCCAGACCAGAAGAACCGTGCCCCAGGTTGAATCACCCGTCCAGTACAGCCAGATAATGGCCGGAATCAGCACCGGCAACGGCCCCAGTTGCACCAGACAAGACAGGATCATCAATACCGCCAGCAGCGTGGCGTAAGGCACGCCGGTTACCGCCAGACCAATTCCCCCGAGCACTGCCTGCACCAGAGCGGTGACCACAACGCCCAATGCGACGGCGCGAATGGCTTGCGCGGCCAGCAGAATGGCAGCATCGCCACGTTTTGAGGCAAGACGGCAAGCGAAGTGACGAATACCTAATGCGACCTGTTCACCGCGCCAGTACAACAGGGCACTGAACAGCAGCATCAGACCACAGTGCATCATAAAGCGGCCGATATGCGCGGCCTGACCGACAAACCAGGTGGTGGTGGTACCGATATAAGGACGAACCTTGGCCATAATGGCCGAACCGCCCATATCCAGTAAACTGTGCCATGCGCCATACATTTTGGCACCCACCAGTGGAATGCTGTTCAACCAAGCCAGATCCGGTAGCGTCATATCACCTGCGGTTACGGCATGGATCAGCGGCCCGCTGCCATCGACGATACTGTTAACCAGCAGCGCGATAGGGATGATGAACAACAGCACTAACAACAGTGTCATCACCAGTACGGCAAGTGAACGACGTCCCCAGAGCAATTTTTGTAAGCGTAGCAGGATAGGCCAGGTCGCAATGACAATCGTACCTGCCCAGGCAAAACCGAGGATAAAGGGCTGAACAATCCAGAGACAGGCCACAATCAGGATGGCTAAAAACAGCACCGATAGCAGCACTTGTGCAATATCCCTGGGCTGACGGAAATTTACCATAAATACTTTTCACCTTTGTCTTTGCGCCAGAACGTTGACGCGACGTGAACACGTTAATCACACTCTATAATGATGAGCAATTTCAGCGGTTTTGAACAGGCGGATTCTGCCTGTAAATCTGCTGAGCGTATTAGAAAAAAATGTGATACAACAAACAAAGCAACACGCAAACGATTAAATTCACAACACAGACCGCAGGAAAGGGTCACTATAATGATTCCACAAATTTCTCAGGCGCCAGGTGTCGTTCAGCTGGTGCTCAATTTTTTGCAGGCGCTGGAGCAGCAAGGATTTACGGGTGATACGGCAACGAGCTATGCCGATCGTCTGACAATGTCGACGGATAACAGTATTTATCAGCTGCTTCCTGATGCTGTCGTTTTCCCTCGTTCAACCGCAGATGTGGCGCTAATCGCCCGTCTGGCGGCAGAACCGCTATTCTCGTCGTTGATTTTTACCCCGCGCGGCGGCGGCACCGGGACTAACGGTCAGGCGCTGAACCAGGGCATTATTGTTGATATGTCCCGCTATATGAGGCGCATTATTGAAATCAACCCGCAAGAAGGTTGGGTGCGGGTAGAAGCCGGGGTGATAAAAGACCAGCTTAACCAGTTTCTGAAGCCATATGGCTATTTCTTTGCCCCGGAATTATCCACCAGTAACCGGGCAACGCTCGGCGGGATGATCAACACCGATGCGTCCGGGCAAGGATCGTTGGTTTACGGTAAAACTTCCGATCATGTGTTGGGCATCCGTGCGGTGCTGATGGGCGGTGATATTCTGGATACCCAGCCCATGCCGGTCGAGCTTGCCGAAATGCTGGGTAAAAGCAATACCACGATTGGCCGTATCTATAAGACCGTTTATGAGCGTTGTCGTGATAACCGACAGCTGATCATGGATAAATTCCCGAAACTTAATCGCTTCCTGACGGGTTACGATCTGCGGCACGTCTTTAACGATGAGATGACTGAATTTGATTTAACCCGCATTCTTACCGGCTCTGAAGGTACGCTGGCGTTTATCACCGAAGCCCGCCTTGATATCACGCCACTGCCCAAAGTCAGACAGTTGGTTAACGTTAAGTACGATTCGTTTGATTCGGCGTTGCGTAACGCGCCGGTGATGGTGGAAGCGCGCGCATTGTCGGTAGAAACCGTCGACTCCAAAGTACTCAATCTGGCGCGTGAAGACATCGTCTGGCACTCAGTAAGCGAACTGATTACCGATGTCGCGGATAAAGAGATGCTGGGACTGAATATTGTCGAGTTTGCCGGTGACGACGAAACCTTAATTAATTCGCAGGTCAGCGCACTCTGCGAACGCCTGGATGGGTTAATCGCTCGTCAGGAAGCGGGCGTTATTGGCTGGCAGCTGTGTACCGAACTGGCTGGCGTAGAACGAATTTACGCCATGCGCAAAAAGGCTGTCGGTCTGCTGGGCAATGCAAAAGGTTCCGCGAAGCCAATTCCGTTCGCCGAAGATACCTGCGTTCCTCCGGAGCATCTGGCTGACTATATTGCCGAGTTTCGCGCGCTGCTCGACAGCCATGGTCTGAGTTACGGCATGTTCGGCCACGTGGATGCTGGCGTGCTGCACGTCAGGCCTGCTTTGGATATGTGCGACCCGCAGCAGGAAGTGCTGATGAAACGCATTTCTGATGATGTCGTCGCGCTGACGGCAAAATATGGCGGTTTGTTGTGGGGTGAGCACGGGAAAGGTTTTCGTGCGGAATACAGTCCGGCGTTTTTCGGTGATGAACTGTATCGTGAACTGCGCAAAGTGAAATCGGTGTTTGATCCGCAAAACCGGCTCAACCCCGGCAAAATCTGTCCACCGGAGGACGTTGATGCGCCGATGATGAAAGTGGACGCGGTGAAACGCGGAACGTATGACCGTCAAATCCCGCTGGCCGTACGCCAGGAGTGGCGTGGGGCAATGGAGTGTAATGGCAACGGGTTATGCTTTAACTTCGATGCGAAAAGCCCCATGTGTCCGTCGATGAAAATCAGCCTTAACCGTATCCATTCTCCGAAAGGGCGAGCTACGCTGGTACGTGAGTGGCTGCGTCTGTTGGCCGATCGCGGGATCGATCCTGTGCAACTGGAAAAAGAGCTACCGGAGAAACGCGCCAGTTTACGCACGCTGATTACCCGTACCCGCAACAGCTGGCATGCACGCAAGGGCGAATACGATTTCTCGCACGAAGTAAAAGAGGCGATGTCAGGGTGCCTGGCGTGTAAAGCCTGTTCCACACAGTGTCCGATTAAAATTGATGTGCCGGAGTTCCGCTCACGCTTCCTGCAACTGTACCACACGCGTTATCTGCGCCCGTTGCGCGATCATATGGTGGCGACCGTTGAGAGCTATGCACCGCTAATGGCGCGGGCGCCTAAAACGTTTAACTTCTTCATCAATCAGCCGCTGGTGCGAAATCTGGCTAAAAAGCACATTGGAATGGTTGATTTACCGCTATTGTCTGCGCCGTCGCTGCAACGCCAACTGGTGGGACATCGTTCTGCCAATATGACGCTGGAACAGCTCGAATTACTCAGCCTCGAGCAAAAAGCCCGTACGGTGCTGGTGGTACAAGACCCTTTCACCAGCTATTACGATGCGCAGGTGGTCGCTGATTTTATACGTCTGGTAGAAAAACTGGGTATGCAGCCGGTACTGCTGCCGTTTTCGCCAAATGGCAAGGCGCAGCACATTAAAGGCTTTTTAAACCGTTTTGCCAAAACGGCGAAAAAGACATCCGAGTTTCTTAACCGGGTAGCGAAGCTGAATATTCCGATGGTGGGTGTTGATCCGGCGCTGGTGCTTTGTTATCGCGATGAATACAAGCTGGTGCTGGGAGAACTGCGGGGTGATTTCCATGTGCTGCTGGCCAACGAATGGTTATCAAAAGCTGTGGAAACACAGCAGTCAGTCGCTGTTGGCGGTGAACCGTGGTACTTCTTTGGCCACTGTACCGAAGTGACGGCTTTACCGGGCGCGCCTGCACAATGGGCGGCTATTTTTGCTCGCTTTGGCGCAAAGCTGAAGAACGTCAGCGTGGGGTGCTGTGGTATGGCGGGCACCTACGGTCACGAAGTGAAGAATCACCAAAACTCATTGGGTATCTATGAGTTATCATGGCACCAGGCAATGCAACGATTGCCACGTAACCGTTGTCTGGCTACAGGGTACTCCTGTCGCAGCCAGGTTAAACGCGTTGAAGGTACGGGCGTTCGCCACCCATTACAGGCACTGCTGGAGATTATAGGATGATCTGGAAACGTGAAGTCACACTCGAGGCGCTCAATGCCATGGGTGAAGGAAATATGGTTGGGTTGCTCGATATTCGTTTTGTGCACATTGGCGACGATACGCTGGAAGCTACGATGCCAGTGGACCATCGCACCAAACAACCCTTTGGGTTGTTACACGGCGGCGCATCCGTGGTGCTGGCGGAAAGCATTGGTTCGGTAGCTGGCTACTTGTGTACTCAGGGTGAGCAGAAAGTGGTGGGCCTGGAGATCAACGCCAACCATATCCGTTCTGCACGGGAAGGGCTCGTCAGGGGTGTATGTCGCGCGTTACATACAGGTTCTCGTCACCAGGTGTGGCAAATAGAAATCTTCGATGAGCAGGGTCGATTGTGCTGCACGTCGCGTCTGACGACCGCAATTTTGTGATGCATATTGCTTTTGGTCATTATCTGCACAGGGAATGGTGTTATACTGTGCAGGTTTTGAACACAAGCGAGGATGATATGTCTACCCAATTAGACCCTGCCCAACTGGCAATAGAATTTTTACGTCGTGATAAAACCGATCTTTCACCGGCTCAGTACCTGAAAAGGCTGAAACAGCTTGAGCTGGAGTTTGCAGATCTGTTGGCGCTCTCTTCCACTGAACTGAAAGAAGAGATCTATTTTGCCTGGCGCATGGGCGTTCATTGATTCCGGTATGCTTATCGTAACGAAACCCCGACACGCGTTCGGGGTTATTTTTTGCCTTAAATCTTCATTACCACTTCATCTCGCCGCTGTTAACTTTTGCACTTAGTTCCAGCGAGCTTACGTCTGCAAGGCCTGGCCATGCTGCCGTCATGGTTTTAATCACATAGTCCGATCCTTTCTTCGCCCCTAGCGCCTGCTCAAACGACTGCAAATAGTCCTGGGTGAAGCGAATAGCTTTATCACCGGTTGGGCGGTCGCCAATGTAATGACCCGGGACCACCTGAGTGGGCTGTAAGCTCTGCATTTCGCTCAGTACGCTACGCCATGCACTACGTTGTTGTTCAGACTGTGTATCCGCCGTCCAGACGTGAATACCTGAAGCCACGCCTGTGCCGCCAATAATGGCTCGATTCGCCGGGATCCAGATATACGCTGCATAATCGTTGGCGTGACGCAGTTCCAGCGTTTCGTCATCAACCGTGAACTGCGTTTGCGTAGTCGCCTGCGGAACGGTGAGCGATGTTGGTGCGCCGTCCTTCATTTGCGGGCCCCAGAACTGCAGCTTGGCCTCTTTGGTGGCGCGGATATGGTCTACCACCTGCGGCGTTGCCAGGACTTTTACCTGTGGGAAGGCCTTAACGATGGGCTCCAGACCAAAATAGAAATCGGGATCGCCGGAGGTGATCACAATAGCCTTCAGCGTTTTACCGCTGGCGCGAATCATTTGCACCAGTTGTTCACCATCTTTGGTACTGAACTGGGCGTCAAACAAAATCGCCTCTTTTGGGCCAGACACCAGCGTCGAAGAAACCGGGAAAATAGCCTTATCCTGTGGATTATAGACGTCCAGCTGTAGCGGCGCGGCGAAAGCTGAAGACGCAAACAGAGGTAACAGCAGGGCCAGAGTTTTAACTTTCATACCAGGTAACCTTGTGCAGGAAATTGTCTTTTGATAGTTCCCGTAGTTTAAGGATATTCGGATCTGTTAGAATTCCCTCATTAGGACATGCTGAGTTTCATAAAACGATCGGATGGGAACAATGGACAGAGTGATGGCGGCAACGGTATTCAACCATATCTGTGATTTGGGTAGCCTGAGCGCAGCCGCGCGTGCGTTGGGGCTTTCCCGTCCGATGGTCAGTCGTTATCTCGACGAGATGGAAAAATGGGCAGGCGCAAGGCTTATCCATCGCTCATCGCGTCGCTTGACGATCACGCCAGCGGGTGAAGATGCATTAGTGAAAACACGTTCTCTGGCGCAACTTTCGCTGGATATTGGTGCCGCCAGTGCCGCTCAAATTCCCTCCGGCACGCTACGTGTAGCCTGCGCCCATTTTACCGCGATGCATATTCTTGCTCCGGTTCTGCCGACGTTTATGGCGCAATATCCGCAATTACGTATTGAGGTGGAGATCAATAATCAACCGGTAAGCCTTGTGGGGGAACGCATCGATGTGGCGATCCGCATAACGGATAATCCAGAGCCAGGGACTATTGCCCGTCGGTTGGGCGACTGTAAATCGGTGCTTTGCGCGTCTGCAGATTATCTGCATCAACATGGCACGCCTGAGACAATCGACGATCTCACACGGCACAATTGCCTGTACTACAGCGGTTTTGCCGGACAATCCTGGCACTTTTTGGATCCTCAGGGGCAGCCTGTCTCCGTTGCAATCAAAGGGAATTTGAGTGCAGGCATCTCTTCGCTGCTCTGCGAGTCGGCAGTGGCCGGAATGGGGATCGCGTTGGTGCCAGAGCTGGAGGCGCAGGAAGGGCTGGAGCAGGGAAAGCTAATTCGATTACTGCCAGAACTTCAACCTAAGTGCCTGCCGATTTATGGTTTATACCTTTCACGTGAGCATCAACCCGCAGGGCTACGCCTGCTGCTGGACACGCTCAGTGAGGCACAGCGTTAAATATGTGATTGAACGCGTTTATAAAAGAGTCAAACCGCAATTAGTGTTAAAAAAAACTAATCGGTGTATGAGATTCTTCTTATCGCCCCTTCAAGAGCTAAGCCAATATGAGTGCCGGAGATAAGCGCCGGATGGGGCCGGAACCCTTAAGCCTGCCAACAAGCAGACTTAAGGGTTTTTTGTTGTTTGTTTATTATTTGAATTGTTTTTCCCTACCTTCATCCCCACCTATCCCTTAAATAGACATTTTCTATACATCTTTTGTCATTTGACCTGACTGAACGATTGGATTTTCATAATCCATTATTAATCAATGCATTGAACAAAATAATCCATCCCTGTAAACCCTCGCTGCAGGGTCTATGCTTAGTAAAAGTAGTCAAAAAGGGCGATTAACCCGAATGCCCCTGCTGTTGAGGGGTTGAAGTGATAATCATTATCACTAACATGGTGTTATAGCTTAAAAGCTAGTGACTCGAGGTAACTCTATGGAATTGCATTCAGGAACATTTAACCCGGACGATTTTGCCTGGCGTGGGCTGACGTTAACGCCAGCGGCTGCGGCGCATATCCGTGAACTGGTGGCAAAGCAACCTGACATGTTGGGTGTGCGTTTAGGCGTGAAGCAAACAGGGTGCGCGGGATTCGGTTACGTGCTGGATACCGTCCGCCAACCCGAAAAAGACGATCTGCTGTTTGAAACGGAGGGCGCCAGACTTTATGTGCCGTTGCAGGCGATGCCGTTCATTGACGGCACAGAAGTCGATTTCGTTCGCGAAGGATTAAACCAGTTATTTAAATTTCATAACCCGAAAGCCCAGAACGAATGCGGCTGTGGCGAAAGTTTTGGGGTATAGGCGGTACTATGTCTCGTAATACTGAAGCAACTGACGATGTCAACACCTGGGCTGGCGGGCACCTTAATTACAAAGAGGGCTTCTTCACCCAACTGCAAACCGATGAGCTGGCAAAAGGGATCAATGAAGATGTCGTGCGCGCGATTTCGGCAAAACGAAATGAACCCGACTGGATGCTGGAATTTCGCCTGAATGCCTTTAAAGCGTGGCTGACCATGGAAGAACCACACTGGCTTAAAGCGCATTACGACAAACTGAATTATCAGGAGTACAGCTATTACTCCGCACCCTCCTGCGGTAACTGCGATGAAACCTGTGCGTCTGAACCGGGAGCGGTACAGCAAACGGGCGCGAATGCATTTTTAAGCAAAGAGGTTGAGGACGCATTCGAACAGCTTGGTGTGCCGGTACGTGAAGGCAAAGAAGTGGCGGTTGATGCTATTTTCGACTCGGTATCGGTAGCGACCACCTATCGCGACAAACTGGCGGAGCAGGGCATTATTTTCTGTTCGTTCGGTGAGGCCATTCACGATCATCCTGAGCTGGTAAAACAGTACCTGGGCACGGTTGTCCCCGGCAATGACAATTTCTTTGCCGCGCTGAATGCGGCGGTGGCATCTGACGGCACGTTTATTTATGTACCGAAAGGCGTACGTTGCCCAATGGAGCTGTCGACCTATTTCCGTATCAATGCGGAAAAAACCGGGCAGTTTGAACGCACCATTCTGGTTGCGGATGAGGGCAGCTACGTCAGCTATATCGAAGGCTGTTCAGCCCCGGTGCGCGACAGTTACCAACTACACGCGGCGGTGGTGGAAGTCATCATTCACAAAGATGCCGAAGTGAAATACTCCACGGTGCAAAACTGGTTTCCCGGCGATGGCAATACGGGCGGTATTTTGAATTTCGTCACCAAGCGCGCACTCTGCGAAGGCGAAAACAGCAAAATGTCGTGGACGCAGTCGGAAACCGGCTCGGCCATTACCTGGAAATACCCAAGCTGCATTTTGCGTGGCGACAACTCGATCGGCGAATTCTACTCCGTCGCGCTGACCAGTGGACATCAGCAGGCCGATACCGGCACCAAAATGATCCACATTGGCAAAAACACCAAATCGACCATTATCTCGAAAGGGATCTCCGCCGGACACAGCCAGAACAGTTATCGCGGCTTAGTGAAAATCATGCCGACCGCTACTAACGCCCGCAACTATACCCAATGCGACTCGATGTTGATCGGTGCGGATTGTGGGGCACACACCTTCCCGTATGTGGAGTGTCGTAACAATAGCGCCCAGCTTGAACATGAAGCCACCACGTCGCGTATTGGTGAAGACCAGTTGTTTTACTGCCTGCAGCGCGGCATCAGTGAAGAGGATGCCATTTCGATGATCGTGAATGGTTTCTGTAAAGACGTGTTCTCTGAACTGCCGCTGGAGTTTGCTGTGGAAGCGCAAAAACTTCTCGCCATAAGTCTTGAGCACAGCGTCGGTTAAATTTTAAGGAAAGCACATGTTAAGCATCAAAGATTTACAGGTCAGTGTGGAAGATAAGGCGATCTTGCGTGGGTTGAGCCTTGAGGTTCGCCCCGGAGAGGTTCACGCCATTATGGGACCAAACGGTTCGGGGAAAAGTACGCTCTCCGCAACTCTCGCTGGACGGGAAGACTACGACGTCACTGGCGGAACGGTAGAGTTCAACGGCAAGGATTTACTGGAACTGTCGCCGGAAGACCGGGCCGGTGAAGGGATCTTCATGGCATTCCAGTATCCGGTGGAAATCCCTGGCGTCAGTAACCAGTTTTTCCTGCAAACGGCGCTGAATGCGGTGCGAAGTTACCGTGGCGAAGAGTCGCTGGATCGATTCGACTTCCAGGATCTGATGGAAGAGAAAATAGCGCTGCTGAAGATGCCGGAGGATTTGCTCACGCGCTCGGTAAACGTCGGTTTCTCCGGCGGTGAGAAAAAACGTAATGACATTCTGCAAATGGCCGTGCTGGAGCCTCAGTTGTGCATTCTTGATGAGTCAGACTCCGGGCTGGATATTGATGCGCTGAAAATCGTTGCGGATGGCGTGAACTCGCTGCGTGACGGGAAACGCTCATTCATTATCGTCACTCACTATCAGCGCATCCTGGACTATATCAAACCCGATTTTGTTCACGTTCTCTACCAGGGGCGAATTGTGAAGTCCGGCGATTTTACGCTGGTCAAACAACTGGAGGAGCAAGGTTATGGCTGGCTTAGCGAACAGCAGTAACGTGCTGCAACAGTGGCACCATCTGTTTGAGACGCAAGGGGAGACACGCTCACACCATGCGCAGCAGCACTTGCAACAGATGCTGCGTCTGGGGCTGCCAACGCGGAAGCATGAGGACTGGAAATACACGCCGCTGGAGGGATTAACCAACAGCCAGTTTGTCAGTCATGTCGCTGAGATAACGTCAGCCCAATGTGCAGCGTTGTCGCCGACAATTGATGCTGTACGACTGGTGTTTGTTGACGGGCAATTCTCTCCGACGCTCAGCGACAGTACAGACGGTAGCGGTTTTGACATTACCATTGACGATGCGCGCCAGGCGCTGCCAGCGGCTATCCAACCGGAAGTGTTTTTGCACCTTACCGAAAGCCTGTCCCGTAGCGTAACGCACATTCAGGTGAAGCGTAACCAGCGCCCCGCGAAACCGCTGCTGCTGCTGCACATAACCCAGGGGCTGGCGGGCGATGAGGTGAATACGGCGCACTATCGCCACCATCTGGAGCTAGCGGAAGGCGCAGAAGCCACCGTTATTGAACACTATGCCAGCCTCAGCGAGCGTCGCCATTTCACCGGCGCACGCTTAACGATGAACGTCGCGGCAAACGCCCATTTGCGCCATATCAAACTGGCGTTCGAAAATCCGTTTAGTCACCACTTTGCGCATAATGACATTCAATTGGGCGCGGATGCTACTGCCGTTAGCCACAGCTTCTTGCTTGGTGATGCGGTATTGCGCCATAACACCAGTACGCAGCTTAACGGTGAAAACACCACGCTTCGGCTGAACAGTCTGGCGATGCCGGTGAAAAATGAAGTCTGTGATACACGGACCTGGCTTGAGCACAACAAAGGGTATTGCAACAGTCGCCAGCTGCATAAAACGATTGTCAGCGATAAGGGACGAGCGGTCTTCAATGGTCTGATCAACGTCGCCCAGCACGCCATCAAAACCGACGGTCAGATGACCAACAATAATTTGTTGCTCGGAAAGCTGGCGGAGGTGGATACCAAGCCACAGCTCGAAATCTACGCCGACGATGTGAAATGCAGCCACGGGGCGACGGTAGGACGGATCGACGACGAGCAGATGTTCTATCTGCGTTCGCGAGGGATCGGCCAGCAGGATGCTCAACACATGATTCTCTATGCGTTTGCCGCTGAGCTGACGGAAGCCCTGGGCGATGAAACGCTGAAACAACAGGTACTGGTGCGGATCGCCCAACGCTTGCCGGGAGGCGCAGCATGACATTTCCCATTGAAAAAGTACGGGCAGACTTTCCGGTCCTGACGCGTGAAGTGAACGGTTTACCGTTGGCGTATCTGGACAGCGCTGCCAGCGCGCAAAAACCCAATCAGGTGATTGATGCCGAGGCCGAGTTTTATCGTCACGGCTATGCGGCGGTCCACCGCGGTATTCATACGCTGAGCGCCCAAGCCACGGAAAAAATGGAAAATGTGCGCAAGCTTGCCTCGTTGTTTATTAACGCCCGCTCAGCGGAAGAGCTGGTGTTTGTTCGTGGTACGACGGAAGGCATCAATCTGGTGGCGAACAGCTGGGGCAGCAGCAATGTGCGAGCGGGCGATAACATTATCATCAGCGAAATGGAGCACCACGCCAATATTGTGCCCTGGCAGATGCTGTGTGCCCGCGTAGGGGCAGAGCTGCGCGTTATTCCGCTCAATGCCGATGGTACGTTGCAGCTGGAGACGCTGCCGACGCTGTTTGACGATCGTACGCAACTGCTGGCGATTACCCACGTTTCTAACGTGTTGGGTACCGAGAACCCGTTATCGGAAATGATTGAGCTGGCGCATCAATACGGCGCAAAAGTGTTGGTGGATGGCGCGCAGGCGGTGATGCATCATCAGGTGGATGTCCAGGCACTGGATTGCGATTTTTATGTTTTCTCCGGGCATAAACTTTATGGACCAACCGGTATTGGCGTTCTGTATGCCAGAGAGTCGCTGTTGCAGGAGATGCCACCCTGGGAAGGCGGTGGTTCAATGATTGCGACGGTGAGTTTGAGTCAGGGAACAACGTGGGCTAAAGCCCCTTGGCGTTTTGAAGCCGGAACGCCAAACACCGGAGGTATTATCGGACTCGGCGCGGCTATTGAGTATGTTTCAGCACTGGGGCTTACTGAAATCAGCGAATATGAACAGTTCATGATGCGCTATGCGTTGGAGCAGCTCGCGGATGTGCCGGATTTGACACTCTACGGACCGGATAACCGCCTGGGTGTGATTGCATTTAACCTTGGTAAACATCACGCCTTTGACGTCGGCAGTTTTCTTGATAACTATGGAATAGCCGTGCGGACGGGGCATCACTGCGCTATGCCGCTGATGGCCTACTATAACGTTCCTGCTATGTGTCGGGCGTCGATTGCAATGTACAACACCCATGAAGAAGTGGATCGCCTGGTAACGGGCCTCAAGCGTATTCATCATTTACTGGGCTAACAGGGAGGCGTTATGGCTGCGCTACCGGATAAAGAAAAGTTGTTGCGTAATTTTCTGCGTTGCGCTAATTGGGAAGAGAAATACCTGTACATTATTGAGCTGGGTCAGCGTTTGCCGGAATTAAACGACGACTTACGCTGCCCGGAAAATAGCATCCAGGGATGTCAAAGTCAGGTATGGATTGTTATGAACCAGAATGGCGAAGGGATTATTGAATTACAGGGCGACAGTGATGCGGCAATTGTGAAAGGACTTATTGCCGTGGTATTCATTTTGTATGATCGCATGACGGCCCAGGATATTGTGAATTTTGATGTGCGTCCGTGGTTTGAAAAAATGGCGCTCGCACAGCACCTCACGCCGTCTCGTTCACAAGGGCTGGAGGCGATGATTCGGGCTATTCGCGCCAAAGCCGCAACTCTTAGCTAAACTGATAAAACACGTTAACTTTCAGACCGACTTGAAAGCGTTCGTGTAAGGCAACGCAGTGACTCGTAAGCCGGATTGGGCGCTCGCCGCCGTCCGGCAAGAACGCCAGGGGGGGTGAGTGAGTATGAAACGCGCGTCTGTTATTACGTTAATGCTAATCGGCGCTTACAGCGCTATTCAGGCCGCATGGGCGGTCGATTATCCTTTGCCCCAGGCGAACAGCCGCCTTGTTGGGCAAAACCAAACCTACACCGTGCAGGAAGGCGATAAAAACCTACAGGCGATAGCCCGTAAGTTTGATACCGCTGCCATGCTGATCCTTGAAGCCAACAATACTATTGCCCCCGTACCTAAACCCGGAACCCTGATTACTATTCCCTCACAATTACTGCTGCCGGATGCACCACGCGAAGGCATTATTGTGAATCTGGCGGAACTGCGTCTGTATTACTTCCCGCCAGGAGAGAATATTGTTCAGGTATTCCCAATTGGTATCGGTTTGCAGGGGCTGGAAACGCCGGTAATGGAAACCCGGGTTGGGCAGAAAATCCCGAATCCTACCTGGACCCCTACACCAGGCATCCGTAAACGCTCTCTGGAGCGTGGCATTACATTACCGCCTGTTGTACCTGCCGGGCCAAATAACCCGTTAGGACGCTTTGCACTGCGTCTGGCACATGGAAACGGTGAGTATCTGATCCATGGCACCAGCGCGCCGGACAGCGTGGGCCTGCGTGTGAGTTCTGGTTGTATTCGCATGAACGCGCCGGACATTAAAGCACTGTTTGCTCAGGTCCGCACAGGCACGCCGGTCAGGGTGATTAATGAGCCGATAAAATATTCGATTGAGCCGAACGGCATGAGGTATGTCGAAGTGCATCGACCGCTGTCGCCGGAAGAGGAACAAAACGTCCAGACCATGCCGTATGTGCTGCCAGCCGGTTTTACCCAGTTTAAAGACAATAAAGCGGTGGATAACAGTCTGGTAGAAAGGGCGTTGTATCGTCGCGCAGGTTATCCGGTCACCGTCACTGCCGGGCAAGTATCGGTCGCGAGCAATGGGCCAGAAGTGAAGTCTGCGCAAAATGGCGTGCCGGGAGGAGATGCTGAGGTGCGCGCTACGCAATAACAGGGAAGAGGAATTCAGAGCAAAAAAAATGGCGCACAATGTGCGCCATTTTTATTACACAGATACTATTACTTGCGGTATTTAGTAGCTGCGTTGTCCAGACGCTGGTTAGCGCGAGCTGCGTCATCTTTAGCAGCCTGAACGTCGGAACGCATTGCGTTCACGTCGTTGCTCAGCTGGTCAACTTTAGCGTTCAGAGTCTGAACGTCAGAAGACAGCTGATCGATTTTAGCGTTGCTGGAGCAACCTGCCAGCAGAGTAGAACCCAGGATTACCGCGCCCAGTACCAGTTTAGTACGATTCATTATTAATACCCTCTAGATTGAGTTAATCTCCATGTAGCGTTACAAGTATTACACAAACTTTTTTATGTTGAGAATATTTTTTTGATGGGAATGCACTTATTTTTGATCGTTCGCTCAAAGAAGCATCGAATTGTGCAAAAACGGCTAAAAACCCGAGTGAAAACAGAAAGCTTCCATCGGATTCATCTTAGATAATCACGGATTAGATAGTGAAATCCGATTTGATTTTTTATTAATTGTGGCTATCGATAAAATAAAAAAAGCGCCACCAGGGCGCTTTTTTAAGCAAATTAATTCGCGATGGAATTATTACAGCACGTGAACGGATGCGGTGTTGGTGGTGCCGCTCGGAACCAGTGCACCAGAAACCATAACCACAACGTCACCTTTTTGAGCCAGACCGCTTTCCAGAGCGACTTCTTTACCCAGACGATAGAAATCATCGGTAGAGCTGATTTCTTTAACCACCTGTGCAACAACGCCTTTGCTCAGCACCAGCTGACGCGCGGTAGTTTCGTTGGTGGTCAGCGCCAGGATGGTGGCATCCGGGAAGTATTTACGTACTGCGCGAGCGGATTTACCACCCTGGGTTGCGACGACGATCAGCGGCGCGTCCAGTTTTTCAGCAGTTTCAACCGCGCCACGGCAAACGGCTTCGGTGATGCGCAGTTTGCGGCTGTCGTTGTTGAAGTCCAGACGGCTGGTCATCACACGGTCAGTACGCTCACAGATGGTCGCCATGATGGTAACGGCTTCCAGCGGGTATTTACCTTTTGCAGACTCGCCAGACAGCATTACTGCGTCGGTACCGTCGAGGATGGCGTTCGCTACGTCACCGGCTTCAGCGCGGGTCGGACGCGGGTTTTTGATCATGGAGTCCAGCATCTGGGTCGCAGTGATAACGACTTTACGTGCACGGATACATTTTTCGATGATCATCTTCTGCGCGAAGATAACTTCTTCAACCGGGATCTCAACGCCCATATCGCCACGCGCAACCATGATGCCGTCAGACGCTTCGAGGATTTCGTCGAAGTTGTTCAGGCCTTCCTGGTTTTCGATTTTGGAGATGATCTGGATGTTTTCGCCGCCGTGCGATTTCAGGTGCTCACGGATTTCAACGACGTCAGAACGTTTACGGATAAAGGACGCTGCAACGAAGTCAACGCCTTGCTCGCAACCGAAGATCAGGTCTTGTTTGTCTTTTTCAGCCAGTGCTGGCAGCGCGATGGAAACGCCCGGCAGGTTAACGCCTTTATTTTCGCCCAGGTCGCCGTTGTTCAGCACTTTACAGATAACTTTGTTACCTTCGATGGCGGTAACTTCCATGCCGATTAGACCATCATCAACCAGAACGGTGTTGCCGACGGACAGATCTTTAGTGAAGCCTTCGTAAGTTACAGCAACGATTTCGTTGTTGCCTACGACAGATTTGTCGGTGGTGAAGGTGAAGGTCTGGCCCGCTTTCAGGGAAACGTCGTTACCGCCTTCCAGTTTGATGGTACGGATTTCAGGACCTTTGGTGTCGAGCAGGATTGCGGCTTTCTTGCCGGTTTTGCTCATGACGTTGCGCAAGTTCTTGATGCGCTGACCGTGTTCTGCGTAGTCGCCGTGGGAGAAGTTCAGACGCATGACGTTCATGCCCGCGTCCAGCATTTTGGTTAACATCTCTTCGGATTCGGTTTTCGGACCGATGGTGCAAACAATTTTCGTCTTTTTCATGACAGTCTTAGTCTTTAAGTTGAGAAGGATATGGAAATCTGGCTCCCATCGCGCACGGATGGGAAGCTAAACCTGAGTTACGAAAGTTGTGATGCCTCGCTCTAAGGATAGGTGACATCGAAAAAGCGTGCAGAGGAATGTGTGCTTGTGTTTCAGCCCAACGGGATGGTGAGTTCTGTAGTCGTTGAGTTTTACAGGTCAATGTGCTGAAACCATTCAAGAGACAATTGGCGCGCATTATACGCTGAAAATTATCAAAAAGGAAAATGGAAACAGCGTTTCAAAACACTTCTGTGCAGTTTTACAAAAATTATTCATTAATTTGTTCATCGGTATGGATTAAGAGGTTATCTGGCGTTGCGATTTGTTGCGCAACAAACAGCATTTAACATCTCGATGACTACGTTTTATGCCGTTGACGTCGATGCAGCACTATATTTCTAAAAGTTATATCAAATGCGTTTTAATTCATTTTAAAAGCCAATTCCACTGATTACACTCGTTTGGACATCCATACTGCTAAACAGCCAAAAGCGCTAGCAGAAGAACAATAAGCAGCAGCGGATACCCAAACGACATGATCGTCCTGAAAAATATTTCGAAAGTGTTTACGCCAGGCAGGCTTGCCATCACCGCTGTCGATAACGTCAACCTAACGGTTGAACAGGGGCAGATTTACGGCATTATTGGTTACAGCGGGGCAGGTAAAAGCACCTTAATTCGTTTGCTCAATGGTCTCGAAAAACCGACCTCCGGCAGCGTGACGATTAACGGCCACGATATCTCGGCCGCCAGTGGGGAATCGTTACGCCAGGCGCGACTGAAAATCAGCATGGTGTTTCAACACTTCAATTTGCTGTGGTCGCGGACCGTTAGCGAAAACATTGCGTTCTCTATGCAAATCGCCGGTGCGTCCAAAGCGTCCATCAAAGCGCGGGTTGCTGAACTGATTACGCTGGTTGGGCTGAGCGGTCGTGAAAATGCGTATCCTTCCCAGCTCAGCGGTGGGCAAAAACAGCGTGTAGGAATTGCTCGCGCGCTGGCGAACAATCCAGATGTCCTGCTGTGTGACGAAGCCACCTCGGCGCTGGATCCGCAAACTACCGATCAGATCCTCGATTTACTCCTCGATATTAACCGTCGTTTCAAATTGACCATTGTGCTGATCACTCATGAAATGCACGTGGTACGCAAAATCTGCGACCGCGTCGCGGTAATGGAAAACGGCAAGGTCGTTGAGGAAGGAGATGTGCTCAGCGTCTTTACCCATCCTCAGCAGCCTATTACCCGACAATTTGTTCGTCAGGTGAGCCAGTACACCGAAGAAGACGAGTTTAATCCGCAGCTGGCAAGCGAGTTGGGTGGGTTGGTTATCAAATTAACCTTTACCGGGCAACGTACCCATCGGCCTGTGGTTGGGGAATTGACCCTGCGCTATGGCCTGCCGTTCAACATCTTGCACGGCAAGATGACGCAAACCGCACACGGCGTGTTTGGGCAACTCTGGGTGCACGTGGTGGCCTCTGAGGAACAATTGAACAATATTTTGGCCGACCTGCGCCAGAGCGACATTGAAGGCGAGGTGATTCAACATGGCTGAAGAACTGTTTCCCCATCTGAAGTGGGATCAATTGTTAGCGGCAACCCAGGAAACGCTGTATATGACAGCTCTTTCGGGGGCGGCGACCTTTATTCTGGGCATCGCGCTTGGTCTGGCATTGTTCCTGACCGCGCGCGGCGGATTGTTCCCTAATCGCGCGGTATATAGCGCTATTTCGCTGGTGGTGAATATCTTTCGTTCGATCCCATTCATCATTTTGATCGTGCTGCTGATCCCGTTTACCAAAGCGATGGTAGGCACCATTCTCGGCGCCAATGCCGCGTTGCCTGCGCTGATCGTGGGGGCCGCGCCGTTTTATGCGCGTCTGGTCGAAATCGCTCTGCGTGAAGTGGATAAAGGCGTTATTGAAGCGACGCGTTCAATGGGCGCACGACTGAGCACACTTATTTTTCGAGTTTTACTGCCGGAATCATCTCCTGCTCTGGTGTCCGGGATCACCGTGACGCTAATTGCGCTGGTGAGCTACAGCGCGATGGCAGGGGTAATTGGTGCCGGTGGTTTAGGGAATTTGGCCTATCTGGAAGGATTCCAGCGCAACCACAGCGACGTCACGCTGGTGGCGACGGTGACGATTTTGCTCATTGTCTTCATCATCCAGCTTTGCGGCGATGTGATCACCTCTCTGTTAGATAAACGCTAATAAAATACGGAAACCATAATCATGAAAAAATCACTGACGTTACTCGCCGCAGCAACCTTAAGCGCCCTGAGCTTTGCCTCCTGGGCTGATACTCTGACCGTTGGCGCGTCTAACGTGCCGCATGCGGAGATCCTTGAACAGGCCAAACCGATTCTGGCGAAGCAGGGGATCGATCTGGAGATTAAACCGTTCCAGGATTACATTCTGCCGAACACTGCGCTGGCTGGCCGTGAGATTGACGCCAACTACTTCCAGCATATTCCGTACCTGAACAGCGTGATTAAAGACCATGCAGGCGATAAAACGTATGACTTCGTCAGCGCCGGAGCGATTCACATTGAGCCGATTGGTATCTATTCGAAAAAAGTGAAATCACTTAAAGATCTGCCGGAAGGCGGCAAAGTCATCATGCGTGACGCGGTATCTGAGGAAGGCCGTATTCTGTCGATTTTCGAAAAAGAGGGGGTGATCAAGCTGAAGCCGGGCGTGGATAAAGTAACCGCGCGCATTAGCGATATCGTCGAAAACCCGAAAAAGCTGAAGTTCCTGCCAAACGTGGAAGCCGCGCTGTTACCGCAGATGTATAACAACGACGAAGGCGATGCGGTGGTGATTAACGCCAACTACGCCATCGACGCCGGGCTGGATCCAGTGAAAGATCCTATTGCTGTTGAAAGTGGTGAAAACAACCCGTATGCCAACATCATTACCGTGCATCGTGGCGACGAGAAGAAAAAGGATATCGTAGCGCTGGTTGATGTCCTGCATTCAAAAGAGATCCAGGACTGGATCCGTACTAAATATAAAGGTGCGGTGATCCCGGTAAACAACTAATCTGCTTTTTGCCGGGTGGCGGCAGTGCTTTATCCGGCCTACGATGTCCTGTAGGCCGGGTAAAACGCGTTCGCGTTGCCATGTGGCACCTGAGCTACACTCGCTCAATTCTCGCTGGCAACCCCTGACGCACCGACGCACCCGACACCCAGTCAAGCCAGGTATTGGCTACCTGTCGGGTTGGGTCCGCAAAACCCAACTCGTTGAGATTAATCCCCGACTTAATCTGCTCATCAAACGCCATCGGCTCACCGTCGAGGGTATGCCGTGCCGCGCCCATTTCTTTATGCCCGTAACCATGCTCGATGGCGATAACACCCGGCATGACGCCATGCAGCAGGCTTATCTGCGCTTGCGCCTGACCACCTGGGGTGGTGATACGCACGATATCGCCGTGTGCTAAACCATACCGCTGACCATCCTGTGGATTGAGCGCCACCAGATTAACCGGCTTCAGATGATGAAGGCGTGGGATAACCGCCGTGGCGCTGGACATGGTATTGGATTTAAAGGAAATCAGTTTCAACGGCCACTCTTGTTCCGGGAACAACTCCTCGACCGCACGTCCATCTGACAGACGTGAAGGATACCAGGCCGGGCAGCCGCTGAAGCGCTCGCCGGTAATCGCATGGCGGTGCGCGGCGACGTTCGCATTCCAGATTTGGAGCGGTTTTTCCCAGGCATTGCCGACGCGGTTATCAACTCGCCCGCTGTTGTCCGGCGCAAAGCGCCCGCCGCGGGAGTAGATAAACGCCACTCGGCTGATTTCATCGGTTTTCAACGTTTGGGTCATCACAGGCATGATCCGCTGGACCCCGGTCAGCGCTATGTCTTCCGGCTGTGCTTCAGCAACCGGAGCTTTGCCCATAAACGCAATATTGGCCGCGAGACGCAGGTAGTAATCTTCCGCACGGTTTAACGGATAGTGATTACCTTGCGGATCGGTAATTGCATTGTCGCCGAATCCAGGTAGCCCGATGCGCTTTGCCACTGCGATACAGAAAGACTCCATCGAGGCCGGTTGACCGTCAGCCGTGAGGCTGGTCGCCGATCTGACAACTGGCCAACGCGCGGTGGTGGCTTTGCTGGCCACGCCCGCCCACGGAGCGCTGAATCCCCAGCTTTCGAAGTTGTGGGTATCCGGCACGATGTAATCTGCCAGCGCCGTGGTTTCGTTCATAAAGGCGTCAATGGCAATAAACAGCGGCAGACGAGCAGGATCCTTGAGCTTTTCTTCCGCCACGCCGCGTAACCCCGCAATGCCGTAAAACGGGTTGGTCATGTTGGAGATCCAGGCTTTCAGCGGATAAGGGTAACCTTCAAGCGCCGAGACGAGGAGTTCGGTAAGCTGACCGGCGACAAACGGATACCACGGCGCTTTAGCCGGGAAGGGCGATTGCCCGGCAGCCACCTTATTGCGGTACTCTTCCGAAGACTCATAAGCGGTTTTACTGCGCGCGATGCTTAACCCTTTCGGTTTTACCTTCCCGGCGAAGCTGTCCATGTTGTAGCGCGGACCGTCGGTGGCGCCATTAAACTTGCCGCCGCCGACGAACACGCCGCCTTCAAGGCTGAGGTTACCAATAAGCGCATTGAGCATCATCACCGACCAGGCGTTATAAAATCCATTGCCTGCCATCATTCCGCCGTGCGTGATCACCGCCGCTTTACGCCCGTGGCGGGTGAATGCGTCGGCCAGAGCGGCAATGTCTGCTTCTGACACCCCACACTGCTGGCTGTACTGCGTTAGCGACAGTTTCTCTGCGGACTCACGCAGACACTGGAAGCTGCTTTTTACCGTTACTGTCTGCCCGTCGGCCAGCGTCACTTCACGGGTAACAAACAGCTGAGCGCGCGGGCAACTGCTGGCGACGACAATCTCACCGGCCTCGTTGACGACCATCGGCTCCTGGGCTGCGTTTGCACTCAGATGGGCGAGGGTCAGGTGTTGTCCGGCAAGCGTTGGAATTTCATCGGTAATCACCAGATGCGTTGCATTAGTCCAGCTTTTTTCTCCTGCCTGCTGCATGGCCTGCACGCCGGGAATGGCGAGATAATCAGCGTTATAGCGTTGTTTATCGATAATCCAGCTTATCATCCCCATAGCCAGCGCGGAGTCGCTTCCCGGTCGTACGGGCTGCCAGTGGCCGCGATCGTCAGCCAGCACCGTGGTTAATGGCAGGGCTGGCGCCACCACAACATAGCGGAAGTCGTCACGTAAACGGGCGCTGGCCAGCTGGCGGGCCTGGCGCTTAAACGGGTTGCCGGATTGCGCCGGAGAGGTGCCCATAAACAGTGCGAATTCGACGTTATCCCAGTCGGGTTTTACGTGGGTATTTTTATCCAGATCGCCCATTAACGCACCTGAACCGGCCCGATAGGCCAGACCGCAGTAAGCGCCATGAGCGCCGAAGTTTTTACTGCCGAAACTGTTCAGTGCGAAGCGACGTAAAAAGGTATCACGTCCTTCATCGCTGGTATTGGTGACCAGCAGTTGATTGGATTTTGGGCCAAAGCCGGGATGTTTCGCATCAAGCGGTGTAGTGGGATCGTGGATGGCTCTCAGACCATCAACGTGGCCTTCACCAAACAAATCGCCACCTTCCACCACCTCTTTGATCAGTTGTTCGAAGCTGATGCGCTGCCATTTTCCTTCACCGCGTTTACCGACGCGCTTCATAGGCTCCAGAATACGTAGCGGGCTGTACAGACCTTCGAGTAAGGTTGCACCACGGGCGCAGGCGGTAGAACGTGCGTCAAGACCTGACTCCCCGGTCAACTGTTCCATTGCCGTGGCAAAGGGGACAGAGGCGTCTATATGGTGCTCGTGCGACAACGGATGATAAGGGTTGCCCGCAATGCGCAGCACTTTGCCTTGCTCAGTGTCAACGCGAACCCGTACACCACACTGCGTCCAGCAACCAAAGCACTGCGTCATCGAGATCACCTGCTGCGGGTTTTGCTGCCAGTGAGGCCGGGCGTTGGCTTCGGGGATGAGCGCGTTGGCAAAAATGCGGTCACGGGTAATTTTGCCCGAGGTTCCGTCCAACAAACCGTCTATCGCGCGCTTTGCCACATCCCGATAACTCAGGCCAAAAGTCACCATGCCACCTACGGCAAGGCCCACTTTAAGCCACTGACGACGGGTTAAATTAGCCATGTTGCATTCTCCTTGCGATCGCGTTCAGGGCTTCACGAACAATAATAATCAGTGCTATCCACAGGCCGAAGGTACCCACAATAGCCAGCCAGCCATCGGTGCCGCCGGGCAGAGTATAGGGATTAAACTGCGCGTTAAATTTCGGTACGGTCTGCACCTGGATGAGTAACGTCCAGCGCATTAGCCAGCACAGCGCCATAGCGCTAAAAGCGAGTAATATGCGCAGCAGTCGCGACAAGGGGTAACGTACAACCAACCCGCAAAGAGCAAGCGAAACAAGCCATAGCGCAACCCAACCGATAGCGTAGTGTTGTGCTGAAGAGGCAACATCCAGCCACTGACGGATAGCCGAACCGGAAAGCGTATTACCACTCGCCCAGATCGCCACCACGATAGCAAGCGCGATCAACGTGACCATTTGCCCCCACGCTAGCTTACGCGGTAGTGCGTCCTTGCTATTTGTCGTGGCAATAAGCAGGGCAAGAAATGTTTGCAGCGCGCTGAGGAACATCGCAACCGGAAAGGCGTAACTGAACCAAATGGGACGCGCCTGTACCACCGACACTTCACGGCCGGTGTAAACCAGCAATCCGATGGCGGACAGCGCGCTACCAAGTGCTAACCATTTTGTGACGCTGTAACTTTTTAGCGTTAGCCGTTTCACATGTTGCGCCAGAAACCACAGACCTAAAAAACCGGTAAACAGCGGTAAAAACAGCGCGCCCCACGGCATCCAGGACCATGGCGTCGGATACGCATAGAAATGCCAGACGCGGGCGGTTTGGTGTAGATCAGCGGTCAGCGCCAGTGGCGCGGTAATCGCGCAGGTCAGGGCGATTAACAGCGTCAGATTCTCCAGGTTTGCCGTTTCTTTTTTGCGCCAGTGGAGAACGCAGGCGAACAGCGCGGCGCAGGCGGCAATGCCGATGAAAAAGAAGTACTGTACGGCCCAGGGTAACCAGCTTACGTCCTGGGGATGGGCCAGAACCTCGTCGATAATCAGTGAATGGTTCATTTAAACCTCCTGCCAGAGAGCGGGTTGAGCTCGTCCCATCAATGGGGTGACAAACGCCTCATCCAGTCCCAGATAGAACACGTGAGGAGACGTACCGCTTTCCGGCTTCAGGACTTTGATGGCGTCATGGTGTTCATGCAGCATTTGTGAAATGCGGCTGTGCGGATCTTTAATATCGCCAATGATGCGCGCGCCGCCGACGCAGGATTCCACACAGGCCGGGAGCAACCCCGCTTCTAGGCGGTGAACGCAAAAGGTACATTTATCGGCGGTTTGCGTTTCATGGTTGATGAATCGCGCATCATAAGGGCAGGCCTGCACGCAATAGGCGCAGCCCACGCAGCGTGTGTTGTCGACCACCACAATGCCGTCTTCGCGTTGGAAAGTGGCTTGTACCGGGCAAACGGGCACGCAAGGGGGATTATCACAATGGTTGCACAGTCGCGGCAGCAGGACGTTGGTAACGCTTTGCTGACCTTCAATCTGTACTTGATACTGGTTGACGAGGGTACGAAATTCGCCCTGTGGCGTCTGGTTTTCAATGGCGCAACTGACGGTACAGGCCTGGCAGCCGATACATCGTCGCAGGTCAACCAGCATGGCGTAGCGATGCTGTTGTGAGCCTTCGTGGCGTTCAGGCGAAAAGGGAAATTGCGCCTGAGCCAGCGGAACCAGTGATGCGCCAGCGGTCAGGACGCCCAGTTGCTGGAGAAACTGCCGTTTACTGCTGTCCATATTTTCTCCCGTCACGATGCAACAACGAAACATTGGTCACGCCGTTGATTTGCGTGTGATGAATAAAGAATCTCAATGATTTACAGTGTAAAAATCGTGACGGGGTATACTCTATTGTGGTTAACCACATACCCGGCTTGTTGTTGATCTAAAACAACATAATTGACAGGGATAATTGAGTGGGACGCAACGTAGTAAGATGTCTGACGGTACTGGCGTCGCTGTGGATGCTAAGCGGCGCGGTCAGGGCGCAGACATGGAACATTGGCGTTTTGGCGATGCGCGGGGAGGTTTCTACACGTAATCACTGGCAGCCGCTGGAAACCTTGTTGAATCAGCAAATCCCCGGTGAGCAGTTTCATATTCAACCGCTGGACCTGCGGCAGATGCAGGAGGCGGTGAATCGTGGAACGGTACACTTTGTGGTCACCAATCCGGCGCAGTTTGTCCAGCTTAACAGCCGCTCGGCGCTACGCTGGCTGGCGTCGTTACGCTCCACCCGTGGTGGGAAAGCCACCAGTAACGTGATTGGCAGCGCCATTCTCGTCAGGCGCGACAGCGGGATAACCTCCGCACACGATCTGATCGGCAAAACGGTTGGCGCCATTGATGCTCAGGCGTTTGGTGGCTATTTGCTGGGATATAAAGCGCTCAGTGATGCCGGTCTGCGCCCGGAGCGCGATTTGCGTCTGACGTTTACCGGATTTCCCGCCGATGCCTTACTCTATTTATTACGTGAAAAAGCCGTGCAGGCGGTGATCGTGCCGGTGTGCCTGCTGGAAAAAATGGATGAAGAGGGCCTCATCCGTAAAACCGATTTTATGACCGTGTTGAATCATCCGACTTCAATTCCCTGTTTAACCAGTACGCCGCTCTATCCGGACTGGTCATTTGCCGCACTACCTGCAGTGAGTGACGAGCTGGCCGATCGCGTCACGCGGGTACTGTTCAATGCACCGCAAAACGCGACGTTTCGCTGGGGGGCGCCCGCCTCGACCCGTGAAGTAGAAGCGTTGCTGCGCGACGTCCGACAGCATCCGCAGCAGCGTCAGCTGTGGCTGGATGTCAAAAGCTGGTTTATTCAACACCGACTGGCGATGGGGGGCGTGGTCATCGTATTGCTGTTGCTTACGCTCAATTACATCTGGGTGATGCTGTTGGTTCGCCGACGTGGCAGGCAGCTGGAGCGGAACAACGTGTTGTTGCACAAACAGGAACAGGCGCTGGAGACTGCCCGCCAAATGAGCGTGCTGGGGGAGATGACCTCCGGTTTTGCCCATGAACTCAATCAGCCGTTGTCTGCTATCCGTCATTATGCCCAAGGCTGTCTAATTCGCCTGCGTGGTCAGGATGAGCAGCATCCGTTGCTGCCCGCGCTTGAGCACATAGACGCCCAGGCACAACGAGGAGCCGATACGCTGCGCAATCTCCGACAGTGGGTCAGCCAGGCACAGGGCAATCCGGTACTCTCCGATGACTGGCAAGCCATCAACGTTCACGATGCTATCCATCACGTTTGGCAATTACTGCGCATGCCCCAGCAATTCCCTGCGGTAACGCTGCACACGCAGGTTAGCAAGGCGTTAACGTTGATGCTGCCAAGCGTTCTTCTTGAGCAGGTGCTGGCTAATCTGGTACTCAATGCCGCCCAGGCAGGCGCTACGACGGTATGGTTTAGCGCCCTGCACAAGGATGGTGGCGTGCGTATTCAGGTGCAGGATAATGCCGGAGGCATTGACGAGGCTCAGTTGTATCAGGCGTTTCAGCCGTTTATGACCACCCGTAAAGAAGGTATGGGACTAGGACTGGCCATTTGTCAGCGACTGGTGCGCTACGCAAACGGAGATATTGAGATCAAAAATCAGCAGGCCCCGGACGGTAAAGCGGGGGCGAGAGTGACATTGTATTTTAAACCAAATCAGGAAGGAGGCCGTAGTGGCGATAATTCATCTGCTGGATGACGACATTGCCGTCACCCAGGCCTGTGCGTTTTTATTGGAAAGTCTGGGATATGAAGTGTCTTGCTGGGAACAAGGCGAGAAATTCCTCGCCGAGGCAAATCTGCACCAGGTGGGCGTACTACTGCTGGATATGCGTATGCCGGTTCTGGATGGGCACGCTGTGCATGAAATCATGCGTCAGAAAGCAAGCACGCTAGCGGTGGTCTTTCTCACCGGGCACGGCGATGTGCCGATGGCGGTTGAGCGAATGAAACGTGGCGCGGTCGATTTTTTGCAAAAACCGGTGTCAGCCGTGCCGCTTCAGGCAGCATTAGAACATGCCTTGCAGGTCTCGGCAGCGGCGTTCTCGCGACAAGAGATCATCTCATGCTACCAACAACTTACGCCAAAAGAACGGGAACTGGCGCATCTGGTAGCAAAAGGGTTAATGAATCGGGAAATTGCTGATGCCATGAATATTGCCGTGCGTACGGTTGAAGTGCACCGGGCGCGGGTGATGGAAAAAATGCAGGCAGGAAGTCTTGCTGAGCTCGTTAATCGACTTCAGAGAGTTCAGTAGAATGATGACATTTATTTGATTTTCATTGAATTTTGTCTAAATCGTCAGAGTGATATATGCTGTTGGTTTGAGTTAATGACGAGCGGGCAAAAATGGGAAATCAGACGAAAGACGACGAGTTGTACCGTGAAATGTGCAGAGTAGTCGGTAAAGTAGTGCTGGAAATGCGCGATCTGGGACAAGAACCTAAGCATATCGTCATTGCGGGAGTACTGAGAACCACCCTTGCTAACCAGCGCGTGAAGCGCAGTGAGTTAGAAAAACAGGCTATTGAGACCGTAATTAAAGCATTGGCCGGTTAATTCATAAAAAGAGGACCGCAGAAATTTTTTGCCGTCCTCTTATTCTCGATACGTTAATCTATCAATCTATATAATTTATCTCCGTTAATAATTGGTTGTAGAGAACTATAAATCGATATGTATTTATTTATATATCGGTTGTCGTACAGCATTATATTTGGGAGAGGGTTCACAAATATTTGTAATTTAAATGGGCTGCTATTTCACTCTATTTCTTAATGATAATAAATCTCACTCCGCATTAATTATATCCCTTCCGTTTTTTAATTGATGACGATCAAGACTATGCATGCTGAATAACCACATTATTTCTGTGCCTAACCCTAAAGGATTAGATTCATTCAGTTTAACCACCGTCATTTACGCGATCAGGTTAGGGCAAAAATTTACGTGTTGTTGGCAACATTAACCGCCCGATATGGCTTGAGCTGCGCTGGTTTAAATTAGCCTGGAGGTGTTGCTACCACAGCATTTGCGAAGAGGATGCGAAATAAATGAACCAGGTTGATCGTCCATTTTTAGATTGTGGTTTAACGCGACTAGAATTCCTGCGGATATCAGGGAAAGGACTGGCGGGATTAACGATTGCCCCCGCGCTGTTATCCCTATTGGGTTGTAAGCAGGAAGATATCGATAGTGGGACCGTGGGGCTTATCAATACGCCGAAAGGGGTTCTGGTGACCCAGCGAGCGCGCTGTACGGGCTGTCACCGCTGTGAAATATCCTGTACCAATTATAACGATGGTGCCGTAGGGACCTTCTTTTCCCGGATAAAAATCCATCGCAATTTCTTCTTTGGCGATGATGGCGTCGGGTCCGGTGGTGGGCTGTATGGCGATTTAAACTATACCGCTGATACCTGCCGTCAATGCAAAGATCCGCAGTGCATGAAGGTCTGCCCAATTGGTGCAATTACCTGGAAACAGGAAGACGGTTGTATTGCGGTGGACCACAAACGCTGTATTGGCTGTAGCGCGTGTACCACAGCCTGCCCGTGGATGATGGCGACCGTAAATACCGAAACGAAAAAGTCCTCAAAATGTGTGTTATGCGGGGAATGCGCCAATGCTTGCCCGACTGGAGCATTAAAAATTATCGAGTGGAAAGATATTACTGTTTGATAGATGACAGGCATACCTGATTCGCGCCATTAATTGCCAAAAATACTGCAGTTTTGGATAAAAAACTGCCTGAAGAATGGCGGGTATATCTATTAAACCTTCTTGCAAAGGAAAACATGATGGCTAATGGTTGGACAGGTAATATTTTACGGGTCAATCTCACCACGGGTAATATCACCCTTGAAGATTCCAGTAAATTTAAAAAATTTGTCGGTGGGATGGGCTTTGGTTATAAAATTATGTACGACGAAGTCCCGCCAGGCACCATGCCTTTTGATGAAGGGAATAAGCTAGTTTTTGCCACCGGACCATTAACGGGGTCTGGCGCTCCCTGTAGCTCCCGCGTCAATATCACCTCCTTATCGACGTTTACCAAAGGTAACTTAGTCGTAGATGCCCATATGGGCGGTTTCTTTGCTGCACAAATGAAATTCGCCGGTTACGACGCCATTATTATTGAAGGCAAGTCCGCATCACCGGTCTGGATCAACATCAAAGACGATAAAGTCAGCATCGAAAAAGCCGATTTCTTGTGGGGCAAGGGGACTCGCGCCACAACCGAAGAGATTTGCCGGATTACCAGCCCGGAAACCTGCGTTGCCGCTATTGGGCAGGCGGGTGAGAATCTGGTGCCACTGTCCTGCATGATCAACAGCCGCAACCACAGCGGAGGCGCCGGTACAGGTGCGGTGATGGGTTCGAAAAACCTGAAAGCCATTGCGGTAGAAGGGACTAAAGGCGTCAACATTGCCGATCGTAAAGAGATGAAGCGGCTCAATGACTACATGATGACCGAGCTTATCGGCGCCAACAACAACCACGTTGTGCCAAGCACCCCGCAGGCCTGGGCAGAATACTCTTCGCCAAACTCGCGCTGGACAGCCCGTAAGGGACTTTTCTGGGGCGCGGCAGAAGGGGGGCCAATCGAAACCGGTGAAATCCCGCCGGGCAACCAAAATACAGTGGGTTTCCGTACCTATAAATCGGTGTTCGATCTGGGGCCAGCCGCAGAAAAATACACGGTCAAAATGAGCGGCTGCCATTCATGCCCTATTCGTTGTATGTCGCAGCTCAATGTCCCGCGGGTGAAGGATTTTGGCGTGCCGAGTACCGGCGGCAACACCTGCGTGGCGAACTTTGTTCACACCACCATTTTCCCCAATGGCCCGAAAGATTTTGACGATAAAGACGATGGGCGAGTCGTAGGGAACCTGATCGGACTGAACCTGTTTGACGATTACGGTATCTGGTGTAACTACGGCCAGCTGCATCGTGACTTTACCTACTGTTATTCGAAAGGCGTCTTTAAACGCGTGCTGCCAGCCGAAGAGTACGCGGAGATCCGTTGGGATCAACTGGAGGCGGGCGATCCTAACTTTATCAAAGATTTTTACTATCGACTGGCGCATCGCGTGGGGGAACTCAGTCATCTTGCGGACGGTTCGTATGCCATTGCTGAACGCTGGGATTTGGGCGAAGAGTACTGGGGTTATGCCAAAAATAAACTGTGGTCGCCGTTTGGTTTTCCGGTCCACCATGCAAACGAAGCCTCGGCGCAGGTGGGGGCGATCACCAACTGTATGTTTAACCGTGACTGTATGGCGCACACCCATATCAACTTCATCGGTTCCGGTTTGCCGCTGAAATTACAGCGCGAAGTGGCGGGCGAGTTATTTGGGTCGCAGGACGCCTACGACGAAACCAAAAACTATACCCCAATCAATGCCGCCAAGATCAAATATGCCAAATGGACGCTGCTGAAAGTCTGCCTGCATAACGCGGTTACGCTGTGTAACTGGGTTTGGCCGATGACGGTTTCACCACTCAAGAGCCGCAACTATCGCGGAGATTTGGATCTGGAAGCGAAATTCTTCCAGGCAGTCACCGGTGATGAAACCACGCAGGCGAGTCTGGACCTGGCCGCTGAACGCATCTTTACCCTGCATCGTGCCTATACGGTCAAACTGATGCAAACCAAAGATATGCGTAATGAACACGATCTCATCTGCTCCTGGGTGTTTGATAAAGACCCGAAAATTCCGGTCTTCACCGAAGGCACCGACAAGATGGACAGGGAGGATATGCGTCAGTCACTGACGATGTTCTATCAGGAAATGGGCTGGGATCCCGAGTTGGGTTGCCCAACGCGTGAAACCCTGAATCGACTCGGACTTGAAGACGTGGCAGCCGATTTGGCTGCGCAGGATCTGTTGCCAGCGTAAGGAACGCGAGATGACTAACGTGAGCAACGTTCAGGCACCCGTTGGGGCGCTTCCTGACGAGGTTGATAGCCAAAAGAGACACTGGCTACAGGCGTTTCACCCGTCGGTCGAGCAGGTGACTGCGCCGCAGGTTCAGGAAGCCGCCAGCCCGGAGTCGATTGTGGCAGATTTTATCCGCCAGCATTCGGCATCGGGGCACCTGGTGGCGCGCAGCGTATTTCTGCAGCCACCTTATTCGGTCCCTGAAGCCGCTCTCTCCGCGCTGCTGGATACGCTATGTCAGGACGCAATTAACGCGGATATCACCCGTGTGCAGGGTGCGGAAGATGTCTATTTCTACTCAACGCAAACCATGACGGCAAACTACGCCAACATGTGCGTGCAGGTGGTTGAAAACGACATCTGCCGTGCGATTGCCGAGGCGGTACGCTTCGACTGTCGAACGTATCCTCGCCCCTATAAGGTCGCCATGTTGACGCAGCCGCCGTACAGCTTCGAGTCCCAACAAATTACAGCGGCGCTAACGGCCATGGAAACGCACCCTGATTACGCAGATATACGTACTGTGGAATCGTCAAATGCGGAGCCTTATTTGTTCAGCGAACGTTTTATGAGTTATGGCAAAGCGTACGGCCTGTGTGAATGGCTTGAGGTTGAGCAGTATCAGAACCCCTGAATTCTTCAGGTTGATGTCATGGAATGTGTGGACGACCACTGTCACAGCATTAGAGGATAACCCGATGTCCTTCACCCGACGAAAATTTGTCATTGGCATGGGGACGGTGATTTTTTTTACCGGCCCAGGTCAAAATCTGTTAGCGAGTACCAGGAGCCCTAAAGCCGTTCGTTACGTCATGATTCACGACGAATCACTGTGTAACGGATGCAATATTTGCGCTCGTGCATGCCGGAAAACCAACCATGTACCTGACCAGGGCAGCCGTTTGTCGATCGCTCATATTCCTGTAACCGATAACGACAACGAAACGCTGTATCACTACTTCCGTCAGTCCTGCCAGCATTGTGATGATGCACCTTGTATTGAGGTGTGTCCGACCGGTGCCTCCTGGCGAGATGAGAACGGTATTGTGCGAGTAGATACGTCTTGCTGTATTGGTTGCAGTTACTGTATTGGCGCGTGTCCTTATCAGGTGCGCTATCTCAACCCGCAAACCAAAGTGGCGGATAAATGCGACTTCTGCGCTGAATCTCGGCTGGCGAAAGGTTTCCCTCCGATCTGTGTTAACGCTTGCCCGGAACATGCGCTGATTTTCGGTCGTGAAGATAGCCCGGAAATTCAGACCTGGTTGCGAGAAAACAAGTATTACGAATATCAACTTGCAGGCGCCGGGAAACCCCATCTGTATCGTCGGTTCGGTCAACATTTGATTAAAAAGGAAAATGTATGAACGCGTCGCAGAATGCCGAACAGTTTCACGCCCAACTTGCACAGTATGTCCCCCTGTTTTCACCGGACTACTGGCCTGTGTGGTTAGTCGTTGCCGGGTTAATGCTGGTGGGAATGTGGCTGGTGCTGGCGCTTCACGCCATGCTGCGCTTTCGGGCGGCGCATAAAGCGTCGGCAGGGCATGGTGAGAAGGTCTATTTATATTCGAAGGCTGTCCGCCTGTGGCACTGGTCGAATGCGCTGTTATTTCTGTTGCTTTTGGTTAGTGGCCTGGTCAATCACTTCTCTGCCGTTAGCGCACCGGTAATGAAAAGCCTGCTCACCGTTCATGAGGTTTGTGGCTTTTTGCTACTTGCCTGCTGGATTGGTTTTGTGCTGATCAACCTGATTGGCGGCAACGGACATCACTATATTATTCAACGTCAGGGCTGGATCGCACGTGCGCAAAGACAAACTCGTTTTTACCTGTTTGGCATTATGCAGGGCGAGTCACACCCATTTCCGGCCTCACCTCGCTCTAAATTTAATCCGTTACAGCAGGCGGCCTATGTTGGCGTGATGTATGGTTTGTTGCCACTGCTACTGATCACTGGATTGTTATCGCTTTACCCGGTAGCTGTCGGCGATCTGTTCCCCGGTGTACGTTACTGGCTGCTTCAGGCGCACTTTGCGCTGGCAATAGTCAGTCTGTTTTTCATTTTTGGGCATCTTTATCTCTGCACTACGGGTCGCACGCCGGGCGAAACCTTTAAGTGTATGGTGGATGGCTACCACCGGCATTAAGCGATGATGATTACGCGAAGTGACTTACGGGCCTGGCGTGTTGGGCCCGTCATGTATCGCTGGTTTCTACGCGCGTTTCCCGCAGGAGGAAGCTATGCCGATGTTCATCGCGCGCTCCAGCGGGAAGGGTATACCGATTGGGCAAATAGCCTGGTGGAATACGGCTGGTCAAAATGGCGGGAAGAGGCGAGTTTTGCTCAGCAGGATATTGACGCGATGGGGAATATTTCCCGTGAGCAAGTCGCGGGGGAAACCAGTCGTCCGTTGGCGAGTGCGGAAGATTATGCCCGATTTAGCAGTGCGGGTGATAACGTAAAAATTGCCAGCGCCGGGTATGCTGCGCAGATCGCCTGTGCCGGTTACAGCGCACGGATTGGCAGTGTAGGCTATAACACGCATATCGGCAGTTCAGGCGATCGCGGGCGAATAGCGATTGCGGGAAACTCGGCGCGTATCAGCAGTGTGGGCGACGGAACGCGTATCGCCAGTACCGGCATGCGCGTACGTATCAGTTCGCTCGGCGACCGAAATCGGATTGCCAGTAGCGGTGATTTAACCCAACTGGCCTGTTTTGGCGCAGAGGCGAAAATCGCTAACTGCGCGGACAATATCCACATTATTGCCAGCGGAGAAAACGCCGTTGTTGCCAGTACCGGTGCTGTCGACTCGATAATTCTTGGTCCCGGCGGATGTGCGGCGCTGGCTTATCACGATGGCGAAAGAATGCGTTTTGCGCTTGCCGTTGAAGGGGAAAATAACATTCGGGCGGGCGTGAAATATCGGCTCAACGAAGACCATCAGTTCGTGGAATGTTGAGCCGAGAGGTCATTTTAGTGCGAATCGGCGCTGGGTGATTTTTTCAAGGCTAAAGCACAGCAGGTAATAAACCAGCCCGGTAAAGATAAAAATGGCTGCGGGGTAAATTTGCACCCGGCTGTTAACCTGACCGGCAACTGTCGTGAGTTCCGGCACGTTAACGATAAACGCCAGTGACGTATCCTTCAGCAGCCCAATAAAAATCCCTGTCAGCGACGGTAGTACGTTACGCAGCACCTGCGGCAGCAAGATAAGCCACAGGGCCTGATCCGGGCGAAAACCCTGAACGACTGCCGCTTCATATTGCCCGCCAGGCAGTGCGCTAATTCCAGCATACACCGAGTGCATCACCGAGGCGGCGGTGAACCATGCCAGCGCCAGCGTCACGGTAACGGCACCGGGCAGATCGCTTCCGGTCAGCATGGGTAGCAAATACCACATCCAGAAAATCACAAAGATGAGCGGAATGCCGCGAATAAATTCCGCCCAGATAAACAACCCGTTGCGAACCGCGCCCGGAAACCGCCAGGCACAACAGGCAAGAACGATCCCGCCAGGCAGCGCCAGCAAAGCCGCACTGATAGCCATCAGCAAAGTGAGCAGGACGCCACCGGGTTGCCCCTCAGCTACACGTCCCCACAGGAGATAGTCAAGATTGTCGGTAATGACCGAAACATTAGCGATCATGCAGTATGCTCCTGACGCTGAAGATGCGCATTCTTATCTTTGACGATTTACCCGACGCAGACTGCGGGCCAAGACGGGTAAGCAGCATACCCAGAACGATGCCGGTAAACAGATAGAGTGCAGTGCCAACGGCAAAGGCTTCCAGCGCGTGCGCGTTGTAGCTCTCAATTTGCCGTACCTGGTAGGTGAGCTCAGCAAATCCAATACCGCTGGCAAGCGAGGAAAGCTTCATCAGGTTGAGATATTGCCCAACAATCGGTTGCCAGGCGTTTGCCAGCCCCTGAGGCAGCAGAATGTGACGAAATATCGCCCAGGATGAAAACCCCTGCGCCACGGCAGCCTCGCGTTGTCCGGCAGAAACAGCCCGTAAACCCGAAGCGATCTCTTCAACCAAAAATGCTGATGTAAATACCCCAAGCCCCCATGCTGAACAGATAAACTCCGGTGTTAACCACCAGACATCACCTGGCAAAATTGACCATGGATGATCGGCATTGATAAAGCTAATGACGTTACGGGGTAGCCAGTTCCAGGCGGCAAAATACCAGAACATCAGTTGCACCAGTAAAGGCGTGTTGCGAAACACCGAGACCCACACCCCGACCATCGCTTTAGCGAGACGATTGCCCGTCAGGCGCAGGCCGAGCAGTGAGATGGCAATGAGCGTGGCGAGCACGATACCTGCCAGCGTCACCCAGAGCGTGGTGAGAAAACCGGAAATTATCCATTGCAGGGGTTGCCCGCTCAGCACCCCCTGCCAGTCCATTGCATGCATTATGACGATGACTCCTGGTGTAACGGGTCGAGCACTTTTTTCAGGAAACGCTGGGTTCTCGGGTGCTGTGGTCGGACGAAAAAATCCTCCGGCGCGGCCACTTCCAGAATATCGCCACCATCGATGAAAACCACCCGATCGGCAATCTCGCGGGCAAAATGCATTTCGTGGGTCACGACGATCATGGTGATACCGCTGTGGGCCAAATTTTTCATTACCTGTAATACCTCGCCGATCATTTCCGGATCCAGCGCGGAAGTGGGCTCATCAAACAGAATAATTTGTGGCGACGAGGCCAGTGCGCGGGCGATGGCCACGCGCTGCTGCTGCCCACCGGACAACTGCGCGGCATAGGCGTTGGCTTTTTCCGCCAGTCCCACTTTTTCCAGCAACTCAAGTGCCCGACGATCCGCTTCCGTCTTGTTCCAGCCGTGAACATATTCCAACGCCAGTGCGATGTTCTGCAGCGCAGTCAGGTGCGAATAGAGATTGAATTGCTGAAATACGAAACCGATACGGCTACGTAGCTGGCGTAACGCCGCCCCGCGCAACTGGCCAATCGGTTTACCATCAATGAAGATTTCGCCACCGCTGAGCGACTCAAGCTGGTTGATAAGACGAATAAGAGTGGACTTTCCTGAGCCGGAAGGCCCCAGAATAGTCACCACTTCACCGGGTTCAACCGCCAGGCTAACGCCGTTAAGGACGGTGTGAGCGTCATACTGTTTAATCACATTGCGTAGTTCGACGCTCGCCTGGCGCAAATGGGTAAAATCCGCAGCCGAAGCTGCGGATCGAGGAAAAAGGGCTGAGAGCATATTACTTGGCTTCTATTTTAAAGGCGCGGGCTTGCGGATTTTTGGTTTCAGGACCAAACCAGACATCATAAATTTTGGCTGCCTGCCCGGTAGATTCCAGCTTCAAAAGTTCATCGTTGACGGCTTTTAACAACGCTGGCTCACCTTTTTTCACCCCCACGCCGATCTCTTCTTTGCTCAGCAGGTCCGGCAGAATTTTGAAATCAGCTTTATCCGGCGCAGCGCCTAATAACCCGGCCAGAATCGTACTGTCCTGGGTAATGGCCTGAACATTGCCGTTGCGTAGCGCGGTTAACGCCAGCGGGATATCGTCGTAGGCCAACACGCGCGACTGCGGGAAGCGCTGATGCAGTGCCTGTTCACCAGTAGTGCCTTTTACCGCGCCGATGCGTGCTTTGCTGTATTCATCGAGCTTATCCGGAGATTTTGCTGGCACAAGGAACTGCTGGCCGGTAACAAAATAAGGAACGGAGAAATCTATTACCTGCGCCCGTTCAGGTGTAATCGTGATATCTGCGACGATTAAATCAGCTTTACCAGATTGTAATAACGGAATGCGGTTTGCCGGATTGGTCGCTACAAGTTCCAGTTTTACACCAAGGGATTTGGCCAGCGCTTCGGCAAAATCAACGTCGTAGCCGACAATCTTATGGGTTTTGGCATCGACGGAGCCAAACGGAGGATTCGCGTCAAATGTCGCGACTTTTACGACGCCTGCGGCTTTGATATCGGCCAGTTGGTCAGCCTGAACCTGCGAGACGGTAAGTCCTGAGGCCAGCAGCACGCCCAATGCCAGCAGTGTTTTTTTAGCGCGGTTAGTTTTCGTTGCCATCATTGTATGAAATCCCTGTAGTTTTTGGTTTGTGCTTTTTACGCTCCCATAACTTACGGTTGGGACAAAATAAGAAAAAATTCTTATCTATATACAAAATGTTATTAGTGAAGGATGTGTTAATAGCGGGTGAAAATAATGCATGAGTGAAAGGTAAAATCGTGCATAAGCCTGGTAATAATTCGCATTTTGTTTTTGTGTGAGAGCACGCTTGAATAAGATTGAGCTGTGCTAATGTCCAGAAATGCTACTGGAATACCCTCCGGACCTGTACCATATATCACAACAGGTCTGGAGTGGGGATAAGCATGCTGCGTGATAATTTTAACGATCTCTATTATCTCATTATCGTTGCCCGCGAGCGTAGTTTTACCCGGGCAGCGGCAAAACTTGGGGTTTCGCAATCCGCGCTAAGCCATGCGATTCGTGGGCTTGAAGAGCGGCTGGATGTACGGCTTCTGACCCGCACCACGCGCAGTGTTGCGCCGACCGAAGCCGGAGAACGGCTTATCAACAGTATCAGCCCGCGTTTTGATGACATTGAAACAGAGCTGCTGGCATTAACCGATGTCCGTCAGCGCGTGGCCGGTAACATCCGCCTGACGCTGGGCGAACATGCATTGCAATCTACCGTCTGGCCCGCGCTGGAGCCGTTTTTGCAGGCTTACCCTGATGTGAATGTGGAAATGACCATCGACAATAGTCTGACGGATATTGTGACTGGCCGTTATGACGCGGGTATTCGGCTCGGTGAGCAGGTGGCAAAAGACATGGTCGCCGTCAGAATTGGCCCGGACTGGCGCATGGTAGTGGTGGGGTCACCGGCGTATTTTGCTCGTCATGGCAAACCGCAAACCCCTCACGACCTGCAAAATCACAGCTGTATTAACATGCGCATGCCGACGTTGGGCGGATTATACGCCTGGGAGTTTGCTAAAGACGGGCAAGATTTGCGCGTACGGGTGGAAGGGCAGCTTATTTTTAACAATCTACCCCCGCGAATTAGCGCAGCGATGGCGGGAATGGGGCTGGCTTTTGTGCCGGAAGACACCGTCGAGCAGGCTGTTGCAGAGGGGGCATTGGAAAAAGTGTTGGAGGACTGGTGCGAACCTTTCCCTGGCTATTATTTGTACTACCCCAGCCGAAAACAGCATACCGCCGCCTTTGCCCAACTGATTGAGGCCTTACGATATACGGGCTGAAGTGGGTGGGGTTAACAGGCGATAAAAAACCGGCATTGCGCCGGTTTGGAAATCAGATTTTGCAGGCGTCGCCGCAGTCATTATCAGCAATAATTTCCTGCGCTTTCTTGTCTGCATCTTCCAGACGTTCAGCGTTACGCTCTTGCGCTTCTTCCAGTCCATCAAAGACCAGATTATCGAGATCAATTTCCATCATTCACCTGCTCAGGTTCAGCGTTTAACATCACGTTATTATATTGCAAAAATGTTGCTTAACAGCAGCGATTCTTGCTACTTAGCATCGAACGCAATCCGCTGTGCGTATTTATCCGCCAAAATAGCCTATGGTTCGCAATTGCTAAAGAATCGTTGGTTGTAAATACCGCAAAATCCTCGCTCTCTCTACCGTTTTATCTCCACTTTTTCATTAACGTGATGCGCGATCATTTTTAACAAATCTGCGACAAAATCACTATACATATAACTTAATATCTTTTATACATTAATTGTTCAACCCTGCGACTATTCCACAAAAGAGAAAGCAATATGGAACAGATACCTGATAAGAAAAATGATAATTTTCAAAAAGATGGCAAAGAACAGTTCAATCGCTCGATCGGTCTTATTTCAAACTTTGCGTTGGGTTTTACCTACCTGTCGCCGCTTACTGCCGTCTATTCGCTGTTTGCACTGGCCGTAACGCTGGCGGGGCCGCCCGCAGTATGGTGGATTTTAATCGTCGCATGTGGGCAACTTTTGGTGGCATTGGTGTTTGGTGAGGTCGCTTCCCAGTATCCGATAACCGGCGGGCTTTACCCCTGGGCCAGAAGGTTGTGGGGCAAGAAGTATGCGTGGATCGCCGCCTGGATCTACCTGTGGGCGCTGGTGGTCACCATTACGTCGATCGCGGAATATACATCAACGTTTGTTGAATCACTCTTCCACTATGGTCAGACGCCGGCCACGATGTTGGTGACTTCCGTCCTGCTGCTGCTGTTGATGATGGCCGTTAATATGTCCGGGACTAAAAATCTGGCCCGGGTGGCAAAAATTGGCTTCTGGTGTGAAATTGTCAGCGTGATCGCGCTGGGGATTTATCTGCTGATTTTCCACCGTTCACAGCCGTTCTCTGTGATTTTTGACTCGATGGGCGTGCTGGCTCATGACGGCAGCTACTCCACCGCATTTATGTCTGCTGCGCTGATGGGACTGTTTATGTTCTTTGGCTTTGAGGCCTGCGGTAACGTTGCGGAAGAGGTGCAGAATCCGAGTAAAAAGATCCCGGTGGCGATGATTTTAAGCATCGTATTCGGCGCGATTTCCGCCATTATTTCTGTTATGGGTTATTTGCTGGCTTCACCGAATCTGGTCAGTATCGTGAATGGCAAAACGTCCGATCCGATCCCGGCAATCCTTAATGAAGCTCTGGGCGAAACTGGCGCGACTGTCTTTATCGTGGTTGCAATTATCGCCATGTTGTCGTGCATTTTGTCTCTGCAGGCTGCGTTAAGCCGTCTTATCTTTTCTTTCTCACGCGACAGAATGCTGCCGGGAAGTGAATGGATGGCCAAAATCTCTAAAAATGGTGTTCCGGATAATGCCATGGTCGTCAGTTGCCTGCTGCCAGTGATCATCTGCGTTTGGGTTTATTTCCAGCCAGATAACCTGTCGCGTATCACCGCGTTTGCTGTTATCGGGATTTACATCTCGTTCCAGATGGTTGTGCTGGCCGCGCTGCGTCAGCGTCTGAAAGGCTGGAAACCGGCGGGGGAGTGGACCATTGGCGGTTGGGGCGTAATCGTGAATGTGCTGGCGTTAGCTTACGGATTGTGCGGGATCTGGTTACTGGCGCAACCGGCAGACAGCAGCGACTTCATCGACCGTTGGACGGTCCTGTTCGGCCTGGCGATTGTTGTTGGCTCGGGGCTTATTTATATGTTCCTGACCCGTCCGTTTGGTCGTTCAGCGGCGCCGGAAAACGACGCCATTGCGTACGCCAATAAGCTCAATATGGGGCAGGATAACTAAAAACTAAGGGCCTTCGGGCCCTTAGTTTTGATAGTGATAAAGGATAAAGTAGTCGCTCTGATACACCACGGTACTGTTTGCAGGTGACAGCAATTCACCCACGCGAAAACGTGGCCAACTGGAGAAAATGATCCTGTTTTCCAGATTAGTCAGAATCACATAGTCAGGATGGGCACAGGAAAGCAGTTCGGCTTCTATCTGACTGACCAGCAGATCGACCGCGGCAACACCGAGAAACTGATCGTTGTAGTAGACCGGGACGGCTGACGTTAAGGTATAGGAGATATTGCAAATATAGTCGACGTAGGGACCGTGGATATAGGCTTTGCCTGCCGGAGGAGAATGCTTAAACCACTCAAAGGTTCTGAAATCCAGTCGTTGTTGCGTGGCCTGATCCAAATCCAGATGCGCCTGGCTTAAACCATTATCTTTCTTATACCACCACTCCAGCAACCAGTACTCTTTTGTGGTTGCGGTGCTCTCAATATGGCTGGCGAATCCCGCCCCTGAGCAGTAATGGTTGTTATTGAGCGTGCGCTTGATGTGCTGTTGAACGGTGGATCTGACTGAGGGGTCGAGAACGATCTCGGCTGAGGCCTTTTGTACCCCTGAAATCGCCTCATGGATGCTCCTCGCCAGCGCAACGGTAGAATCTACGGTAGAAACAGTAATATCATCAATTTTACGAATTAATGCGCTTAGGGATGTCGAAGAGCTCATTGTCTGTCCTGCCTTCACTGATTGTCAGTTCGAGTTATATTTCAGCTTTTTTTCAATAAGGTAGTAGGTAAACGTGTCGATGATCTGCGTGGCAAACTGTACTGACTCTGCCTCGTTGTGAGCAGCCAGCGCATCGGCCAGCGCCGAATAAAGCGCGATAATTTCTGCATGAATACTGTCTGTGCGATAAAGTATCGCCACCAGCGATGCCCATTCAGCCTGAACCTGCAGCTCCTGATTGGCCAGTCGCGCTGAATGCGAACTGGCGGCAATCGCCAGCAGACAACGCATATCGGCCTGAGTCATCAGCTCAGGTGAGTTTGCCTTTCTGAGCACCTCGACAAACTCGCGAAATTTGGCGATATCCGCACCGGTCATCCGTCGGGAAGCCAGCCTCGCGCTATGGCTAATAATGGCGCAATGCATTTCACCCAGATCAGACAGATAATCCGTACTGATCGCCTTGAACGGATGCAGGGCGCTATTTTTGCCATCAATATTTTCGCAAACGAAACTCCCGCCATTACGACCACGAACCGTATGGATAAGATTATTAGCCCGAAGCGTGTTTAGCGCTTCCCTGATAGTGATATGTGAGACACCCATCATCTTTGCCAAATCAGTTTCGTTGGGGAGCTGTTCTTTTGGCTCCAGCAACCCCGTGATAATGGCATTTGAAAGGCGTTGGACTATCTGGTCTGAACGACTGACCTGCCCGATAGGCGCAAATATGACCGCGTGAGTAATCATAATCTTTTCTGTACTCAATTCCCTGAAACAACGACCATTTTTAACACATGCCCGTCGGGCAAGGAAGGTAAGAATGGCCGAGTTATTTTACATGCCTGGGCGCAACGTCACTGCACAAGCGGATGTGTGTCCCGATAACCTTATGATGAGCTGGGCGTAACGCGTCAGCTGGCAATAAAAAGCCTCATCCTGCAAATGTGAAAACTAAGTTAAAAATGCGAGGCTTATCATAGTGTCAATGTTGCGCATTTGAAAAAATTTTACAATATATATATTACATAAGATTCTTTATGTATTAATTGGCAGGAGACAAACATGAAAACCCCTGAAGCATTTTATTAATGGGCACTATGTAGCAGGCAGTAGCGAAGATAGCTTCGAACTGGTGAGTCCGGTTGACGGTGAAACGTACGCAATATCTCCCAACGCTAACGAGGCGGAGGTAGAGCAGGCTTACTCAGCAGCGGAGGCGGCGTTTAGCATCTGGAGAAAATCGACGCCGGCACAGCGGCAAAAGGCGTTATTGCGGCTGGCCGATGAGATTGAACGTAACGTTGAGCGACTGGTAACCGCGCAGAGTCAGGAAACCGGTCAGCTTCGCCATTTTATTGAGAAAGAGGAGATCGCAGCATCTTGCGATGCCATCCGCTTTTTTGCCGGTGCGGCGCGCTGTCTTGAAGGAAAGGCGGCCGGAGAATATTCCTCAGGATTTACTTCAACCATTCGTCGTGAACCGCTGGGTATTGTTGGGCAAGTGACGCCGTGGAACTACCCGTTCATGATGGCGGTGTGGAAGATTGCACCAGCGCTGGCGGCAGGCAACACGGTGGTGCTAAAACCAAGCGACACCACGCCAGTCAGTACGCTGCTGTTGGCTGAACTGGCCGCACCGTTGTTCCCGAGAGGGGCGTTTAACGTTGTGTTGGGCAAAGCCAGCACTGGTTCGCTGGTGGTTTCAAACCCGAAAGCCTCACTGGTCTCGATTACCGGTTCGGTCCGTGCGGGTTTGCAGGTTGCGGCTTCGGCGGCGGCAAATCTGACCCGAGCACACCTGGAATTGGGCGGGAAAGCGCCCGCAATCGTGTTCGCCGATGCGGATATGGACAAGGCGATTGCGACGATTACCACAGCTGGCTTTTTCAATGCCGGGCAGGATTGCACAGCGGCAACGCGGATCCTGGTAGACCAATCTATCTACGCTGAGTTTCTGGAAAAACTGATCCAGAAAACAAAAAGTATCAAATATGGGCCGCCAGAAGATCAAAATGCACTGTACGGCGCATTGAATAGCCGGAATCAGCTGGAGCAGGTGAAAGGCTTTATTGAGCGTTTACCGGCACATGCAAAAATTGAAACCGGTGGGCGCGCAGGATCTGGTCCAGGCTTCTATTTTGAGCCGACGATCGTCTCCGGTTTGCATCAAAATGATGAAGCTATTCAGCATGAAGTATTTGGCCCGGTAATGACTATTCAGTCGTTTTCTACTGACGAAGAGGTACTACACAAAGCGAATGATGTGGAGTATGGTCTTGCCGCCAGCGTCTGGACCAGTAACCATGGTCGCGCCCAACGCTTCAGCATTGACCTCGATTTTGGCACGGTGTGGATTAACAATCACATTCCTCTGTGTGCCGAGATGCCGCACGGCGGGTTCAAAAAATCGGGGTACGGCAAAGATCTCTCATCTTATTCACTCGAGGAATACACTCGGGTGAAACATATCATGTGCGATATTTCTGAATAGAGAGGATTACGATGAAAACATTAAAAATCGCGGTGCTTTCATTCGTGATGTTCTCGGGCTATAGCCTGGCAGAAAGTACATCGCTGAATACCGTAAAAGAGTATATGGCGGCGTGGAATGCGCATGATGCTTCGCGAGCCGCTCAATTTCTTGCTGATGATGCGGTCTATTATGATGCCGCCGCAGGAGAACCGATAAACGGCAGGGAAAAAGCAGAAAAAGAGGTTATCGGCGCTTTTATTAAGGCGGTTCCAGATCTTAGCTGGAAAATGGTTGGAAAACCCGTCTACGACGAAGATACCGTGGCCTTTCGTTGGGAATTTTCAGGCAAAAATAGTGGTGAATGGGCAGGGAGTCCGCCGACAAATAATCCGATCAAATTTGAAGGCGTCAGCTATATTCATGTTAAAGCAGGAAAAATCACCTGGCAGGGTGATTATTATGATTCTAAAAAACTGGATGAAGAGTTAAAGCCAGTGAAGTAGTCGGTTGTACCCCTTTATAAATAAGAAGGGGTATCTCTCTTATTTGTGTCGTATTAAAGGCAGTGTGTAGCAATAAGGAAAAAAGTTAATGGCAATTACCAGACGTGATTTTCTCAACGGCGTCGCGGTGACTATTGCGGCGGGACTTACCCCGCTGGAGTGGGTCAGGGCGGCAGGAAAGGGAAACGCATTTATAGATGGAAATTATTATCCTCCTGCGCTGACGGGGCTGCGGGGTAATCATCCTGGATCGTTTGAAATGGCGCATGCGCTAGGCCGCGAGCATAAACATTTTGATTTAAACGCTCTGCCCGTTGAGGAAGAGTACGATCTGGTGATTGTGGGTGGCGGGATTAGCGGGTTAGCTGCCGGTTGTTTTTGGCGTCAAGTTGCAGGGCAAAATAGCCGGATCCTGATCCTCGATAACCATGACGACTTTGGTGGACATGCCAAACGTAATGAATTTACCAGCTCGGGTAAGAAATTACTCGGTTATGGTGGCAGCGAAGCATTCCAGTCACCTGCGCATAATTTCAGCCCTGAAGTACAAAAGTTGATGGAAACCGTGGGCGTCAGCGTCACGCGGTTAAAAGAGAGTTTTGACGTAAACTTCTATCCCGACTGGCAGCTCAGTCGCGGCGTTTTCTTCGATAAGAAGAATTTTGGCGAAACAAAAATCGTCAGCGGCGATCCGGGACGAGCGGTATCTGATGATATTCCGCCGGACAGGCTCAATGGGCGTAAAATTGAAGACTTTATCAATGATTTTCCGCTAAGTGAGAACGACAGAAAAGCGCTGATCGACCTGCACGTCCGGCCCGGTGATTACCTGCCGGGGATGACGGTCGATGAGAAAATGGAATGGCTGGATACCCACAGCTACAGTGAATTTTTGGCAACAAAAGTTGGTTTGAGCAAAATGGCGCTGCTCTATTTCCAGCAGCGTTCCAACGACTTCTTTGCTATTGGTATTGAAGGTATTTCCTGTAGCGATGCCCGAGCGTGCGCCTTACCCGGCATGGAAGGGATGGGGTTACCGCCGTTGGACGGAGAGTCGCTGGCCGACCTCGAAGAGCCGTATGTTTACCACTTCCCGGACGGTAACGCCGGGTTAGCCCGCCTGTTAGTCAGATATATGCTGCCGGATGCGCTACTGGGCAACACGATGGAAGACTCTGTCCTCGCCAGACTACATTACGAAAAGCTGGATCTGCCGGAAAACACCACGCGCCTGCGCCTGAACAGCACGGTGATTAATGCGGCCAACGTGCAGGATGGCGTGGCGGTGACCTATCTGCGTGACGGTAAAATGCACCGTGTGCGCGGTAAGAACACCATCATGGCAGGCTATAACATGATGATCCCGTATCTGGTGCCTGAGATGCCGGAACAGCAGCAGGCGGATCTTAAACTGAACGTGAAGGCACCGCTGGTGTACACCAACGTGGTGGTCAAAAACTGGCAGGCGTTCAAACAGCTTGGCGTACATGAGTTTTATTCTCCGGCGGCACCTTATAGCAGGGTCAAGCTCGACTATCCGGTCAGTATTGGTGGGTATCAACATCCGGCCTCCCCGGACGATCCGATGGTCATTCATATGGTCTATGTGCCGACCTATCCGGGCAGTAACTTGTCGGCCAGAGAACAGTTCCGTCTAGGACGAGCCTATTTGCTGGGGACCACTTTTGCCGCGCATGAGGAGATGATTCGCTCCCAGTTGCAGGAGATGTTTGGCTCAACTGGATTTGATAATCAACGCGATATTGCCGCCATTACGGTTAACCGCTGGGCGCATGGCTATGCGTACTACGCCAACTCGCTGTTCGATGATATGGATAAGATGCCAGAAATTATCGAACGGGCGCGTAAGCCAGTCGGTCGCATTGCCATCGCTAACTCCGATTCTGACTGGAGTGCTTATGCCCACACGGCAATCGATCAGGCATGGCGTGCGGTTAATGAACTCAAGGATATGGGGTGATCTATGCGTAATGTAACCATTCTCGCCGCCTGTTTATTTACCGCTTCGGTTTCCGCTGCTGAATCTAACGGTGAATACATCGCGCGAATTTCAGACTGCGTCGCCTGTCACACAGCAGAAGGTGGTGCGGCGATGGCGGGGGGCAAAAAGTTTCCTACTCCGGTGGGGGATATTTATTCGACCAACATTACCCCGGACAAAACGCAGGGTATTGGAAATTATTCTTACGAGGATTTTGAAAAGGCCGTACGGCAGGGGATCGCCAAAGATGGTCATCCGCTCTATCCGGCTATGCCTTATCCCTCCTATGCGAAACTTTCTGACGAGGATGTTAAGGCGCTGTATAGCTATTTTATGCATGACGTCACGCCGTCAGCACAGCCCAATAAAGAGAATGCTATTCCGTGGCTACTCTCCGCCCGCTGGCCGCTGCATATCTGGAACTGGCTGTTTACCGACGCGCCAGTGTCAGCTGTAGAGGGCGCGAAAACGGATGATAATGCTGCCCTGGTAAAACGGGGTGCTTATCTGGTGGAAGGTCCCGGACACTGCGGTTCATGCCATACCCCGAGAGGCATGGCGATGAACGAAAAAGCGTATACTAATGCTGATGCCGAATACCTGAGCGGCGCGATGATTGACGGCTGGTATGCACCGTCGCTGCGCGGCACCGGTATGTCTGAGCAGGAGTTAAAATCGCTGTTGCTGACCGGTAAAAGCAAGCATGCCGCGGTTTCAGGTTCGATGGCTGAAGTCGTCACGCAGAGTACACAGTATCTGACCGACGAAGATGCCACGGCGATCGCCCAATATCTGTTGAGCCTGAAAAGTGCGAAGCCTGAAACGGTACGTGCTGCGGCGACTACAGCATCCTGGTCGAATTCACCTGAGGCGGGCAAAGTGACCTATAACCGCTACTGTTCAACTTGTCACGGTCTGGAAGGGAAAGGTACGGATGATAACGCGCCTTCTTTAGTTAACAATCCACTGGTGATGGTTGATGACCCGACACCGTTGTTCAGAGTGATTGCCCACGGCGCAGAAACACCGACAACGCGTGGCAGCGTCTCCTTTAAGATGCCTGCCTACGGTGGCTTGTTAAGCGACAACGAAATGCGCGACGTGATCAACTACGTGCGTAAGAGCTGGGGTGAAGGGAATGGCGAAGTAAGCCAGGAAGACCTGGCTGGCGTTAAAAAAGCGTCACATTAAACAGTATGCCGGAGAAGGTGCTTGTACCGTCATCCGGCAGTGCCTACACGGTGTTTACCCTGATAATATCCGCGAGTCGGGTAAACGCCGACGTCATTTCATTTTCTTCTATACTGGCAAATCCCAGCAACAGGCCGCTGCGTTTCTCTTCATTCACGTAGTAGCGTGACAGTGGGCGCACCAACAACCCTTGCGCATTCGCCTGTTGGGCAATGACCGTGTCATCGCTCCCGGCCGGTAACTGTAAGATCATATGCAGCCCGGCGTTGCTGCTGAAAGAACCAAGAAAATGTTCACCAAGCTGGCGGCTGATAAGCTCTACCAGCATCTGGCGACGACGACTGTATAGCTGACGCATTTTCCGAATGTGTGCCGCGTAATAACCCTCGCGAATAAACTCCGCCAGTGCGGCCTGAATCAACAGATGCCCACCACGATAGAGGTCGTTATGAACCTTTTTCAGCGGAGCGGCTAACGATTTAGGTAGCACGACATACCCGAGTCGCAGTGCGGGATAGAGTGTCTTACTGAATGTCCCGATGTAAATGACCGGTGTCTCTTCTTCCAGCCCCTGCAAAGAGGGAATCGGCTGGCCGGAAAAGCGGAACTCACTGTCGTAATCATCTTCCACTATCCAACTTCGCGTTTCACGTGCGCGAAAGAGAAGTTGCCGGCGGCGGCTCAGACTCATTACCGAACCGAGTGGGTATTGATGTGACGGTGTCACAAAAATAAGTTTTGGCGGTGTTTCACCTGCATCCGGCGGGACCATGCCTTGTTCATCAACCGGGATAGCCGAAAAATTAACGGCATTGATGCGCAGAATATTTTTGATTCCCCAGTAGCCCGGTTCCTCAATCCAGGCGTGATCGCCCGGGTTGCATAAAGTCCGGGTCACCAGATCCAGGGCCTGGTGAATACCTTCAGTAATCAGAATTTGCTCCGGTGAGCACCGTACGCCGCGAGCGGTGCGCAGATAGTCTGCCAGTGCTTCTTTTAGCTCATTCACGCCGCCTGTGGCATCGTAAGTGAGATACTCCGGGCGCAGTCGTCTTGCCAGCCTGTCCTGAATTTTCTTGAGCACCCGGTGCGGGAAATGCTCTACATCAGGTACGCCTGGAATAAATGCCCCCCACTGACGGGGACTGGCGCTGGCATGACCTAGCAGCTCAAGGCAGCGGTCGGATAAGCGGGTGTGATCTTCCAGAGCGGCAGCAACAGGCTCTTTGTCAGGACGCAGGTCGAGATTGTCCAGCACGCTGTCGGTCACAAATGTGCCGCTGCTGGTGCGCGCGGAAATATACCCTTCAGCTTGCAACTGCTCGTAAACCCGCAGGACGGTATTGCGCGATAGCGTCAGCTCTCCTGCCAGATCACGCGACGGAGGCATTCGGGTAGCCGGTTTCAGGCTACCTTCGAGGATGCAACTACAAATGGCGGCATACAGGCGGCGATGTAGTTTTTCGTCAGTCTGCTGATTAAATGCATGCTTGATCACATCTCCGGCAAGTGAACGCATTTGGATCCTTAAAATAAAACGATTTGGCTCTCGATTAAAGTACCAGACGGCGTCTAAATTTAAAGGGTAATTCAACCGAAATGTATTAATGGACAAGGTGTAGAGAATGAACAATAAAAACCTGCAACAACGTCGTCTGGATGCCACCCCGCGTGGCGTGGGTGTGATGTGTGATTTTTATGCCCAGTCGGCAGAAAACAGCACGATTACCGATATCGAAGGCAATCAGTACATCGATTTTGCCGCCGGGATCGCCGTGCTGAACACCGGACACCGCCATCCTCGCCTGGTGCAGGCAGTCGAAGCGCAACTTCAGGCTTTTACCCATACGGCTTATCAGATTGTCCCGTACGAAAGCTATGTGTCTTTGGCTGAGAAAATCAACGCCGTTGCGCCAATCGACGGCAAGCGTAAAACCACATTCTTCACTACCGGGGCTGAAGCGGTAGAAAACGCGGTGAAAATTGCGCGCGCGCATACCGGCCGTCCTGGCGTTATCGCATTTGGCGGTGGTTTTCATGGGCGTACTTACATGACGATGGCGTTAACCGGCAAGGTGGCACCCTATAAAAAAGGTTTCGGCCCGTTCCCAGGCTCTGTTTACCATGCGCCGTATCCTTCTGAATTGCAGGGCATTTCCACGGCGGATTCCCTAAAAGCGATTGAGCGTCTGTTTAAAGCCGATATCGATCCAACCCAGGTTGCGGCGATTATCTTCGAACCCGTCCAGGGCGAAGGGGGCTTCGTGGTGGCGCCGCCAGAATTTGTGGCTGCCATCCGCCGTATTTGCGACGAGCATGGCATCGTGATGATCGCTGATGAAGTACAAAGCGGGTTTGCCCGTACGGGTCAGCTGTTTGCGATGGATCATTACGCCGATAAAGCGGACCTGATGACCATGGCGAAAAGCCTTGCGGGCGGCATGCCGCTGTCAGGCGTCGTGGGCAAAGCCGAAATTATGGATGCGCCTGCGCCGGGTGGTCTGGGGGGAACCTACGCCGGAAACCCGCTGTCGATCGCAGCGGCCCATGCGGTGCTGGATATCATTCGTGATGAGCAGCTATGCCAGCGTGCGGCGGCTCTCGGCGAACAGCTGCGCGCCGCTCTGACAGACGCGCAAGCAGGGTGTCCTGAACTGGCCGAAGTGCGAGGTTTAGGCTCTATGATTGCTGCTGAATTCTGTGATGCAGCGACAGGAGAACCCAACGCTGCCGCCGCACAACGCGTGCAGAAGAAAGCCCTTGAGCAAGGATTGCTGCTACTGACCTGCGGTCAGTATGGCAACGTTATTCGTTTCCTTTACCCGCTGACAATTCCGCAGGATCAGTTCGCTAAAGCGCTCGATATTATCAAAGCAGCAACCAAGTAATTCGTTAGTTGTCATTTACCCAAAGCCGACGGTCGTCATCACCGTCGGCTTTTTTGTTGCCGTGGATTTACCAACCACATGTCGTTATATATTTACATATATATCGATTGGATCTATTCTATTCATCATACAAATATAATAACTGTACTCTTCAAGAGAAGGCGCTTGCGTTAGCGGCCTCCAGTCTTTCTATCTAACGAATTGAATTAACGAATGTTAAATAACAAATTTACCCCAGTGGCCTCTGGGTTGTTAACCTTTGCCTGTTTTTCCACCGCCGTCACGGCTCATGCTGAAGATACCGTCATCGTTTCGGCGCCAGCCACGTCACAATCCTCGTTATCGGAACATGAACCTCCGGCGAGCGAAAAAAAAGTCACGTTAGGTAGCCTCGGCGAGCGAGAGTTGATAGACGTTCCCTGGTCGGTGCAGACGTTGTCGAAAAAAGTGCTGGATCAGCAACAAGTCAAAGATGTGAAAGACGCCTATCGCTACCTACCGTCCGTTCAGGGTGACGGCGTCCGCCCACAAACCCGCGGCATGCAGGGGAGCGTGGTACAAAACCATATGATTGGTGGCCTGAACGCCGTCTCCACGACGGAATATTCGACCGAACAGTTCCAGAACATTGAGGTGTTGAGCGGCATCGCTGGATCGCTGTATGGCCCTGCTAATCCAGCAGGGATGTTTAATTTGGTGTCTAAACGACCTGTCGATACACCGTTGCATCGCGTCACAGTAGGGCAAGGTACAGGGTCGGGAACGTTGGCATCGATGGATTTCAGCGGCCCAATCGATGCGGGAGACCGGGTGAAATATCGCCTCAACTTGCTGAACGATGAGGGCCATAGCTACACCACCGATAGTCATGTCCGTCGACAGTACGCTGGCTTGGGGCTGGACTTTCAACTGACAGATCAAACGGTGCTGGAGAGTAATTTCAGCTATTACCATTATTACGAAAAAGGCATGCCGGGTAGCTTTGCCCTGGCGAAAGGCGTTCACTTTCCCGCGGCATTTGATCCTACGGACAGTAAATATGGTCAATCTTATGCGGGTCATGATGACGAAACGACTACCGTCGATATGCATATTAAGCATGATTTTGACGGCAACTGGATGCTGGATCTGGGGGCGCTGCACCAGGTTGCAGACCGCGAGTCGACGGCCGTGACCAACACCCTGACGGATAACCGGGGCGATTACACCACTACAACCTCTAATTCGGCGGCCAGTCGGTTTACCATCAACAGTTATTTAGCGAACCTGACCGGTAGCATTGATACCGGCTGGCTGACGCAGGATATTGCTACCGGAATGCGTGGATTTGTGTGGAAAAACTATAATCCAAGAAACGGCGGCACTTTCACTCTGGGGCATTCTTCCCTCGATCAACATCCCGACTATCCACGACCACCGTATCCAGATTTTAACGATCGCTATCATTCAGCGACCACCACTCAACATGCATTTTTGCTCAGCGATACGCTGCATTTTTCCCCGCAGTGGAGTTTGCTGCTTTCCGGCAGTGAGAACCTGTTTACCGTCAGTAACTACAACAAAGCTGGACATGAAAGCAGCCATCAGCAGGACAATGGCATGAGCGGTTCTACCAGCCTGATGTATAAACCGGTGGAGAACGTCACGCTGTATACCACCTGGGCGGACAGTTTGCAGCAGGGCGATACCGCGCCCGCCGGGGCGCGCAATGCCGGGCAGGTGTTAGATCCCTACCGTAGCCATCAACTGGAGGTGGGCGCAAAATATGCGCCAGTAAAAGATCTGCTGCTTACCGCTGCGCTTTTTGAAGCCAAACGCCCCTTTGCCTATACCAACGACAATGGCGATTTTGCTCAGGATGGTACGCAGAAAAACCGTGGGCTGGAACTGATGGCTGATGGGCATATCACCCGTAATTTGCGCGTGTTAGGCGGCGGAGCCTGGCTTGATCCAAGGCTTCATAATACCGCGGCCAGCAATGCGGATGGTAAGCAAGTTGTTGGTTTGCCGCGCTTCGCCTCGAATATCCTCGCAATCTACACCATCGAACGGGTTCCGGGACTGGATATCGACACGAACGTGCATTACGTCGGACGTCGGGCTACCGATAATGCCAACGACAGCTGGGTCGGGAGTTACACCACGGTGGACATCGGTACGCGTTATGCCACCAGACTGTGGAACACACCAACCACTTTCCGGTTTGATATCACCAATCTCACCGACCGTCACTATTGGACCAATATTGTTCCGGGCGCATTGACTGGTTACACGGGCGCAGGGGCTGCCAGCGCTCAACTTGGCGCACCGCGCCAGGCTCAGTTTTCTGTTCAGGTTGATTTTTAGGGGTTGCTTATGAAAACGTGCCACACATGGCTGCTTTGTGTGTGGCTGGCGTTTCCTGCCCTGGCAACACGCCAGGTTGTGGATGATGCTGGTCACACAGTTACCGTTCCCGCGCATGTTGAACGTATCGCGGATGGCTGGTTTGCCCATCATTCGGTGCTGATGACGCTGGGTGCTGGTCGTAACATTGTTGCGACGGTCAACCATGAGGAAAACCAGCCATGGATGTTCAAAATCAATCCTTCTCTGAGACAAGCCTTACATATACGAGGAACATCATTTAATAGTGAGGATTTGTTGGCCCGGCACGTCGACGTGGTGTTTGTGGCAAAAGGAAAAGGGGATGCTCAAAGCTACAGTCAGGCGGGTATTCCGGCCCTTGAAATGGCATTTACTGACTATGCTTCGATGGAAAAATCGGTCACTACGACCGCAGAGGTTCTGGGTACCGAGCAGGCTCGCGTCCGTGCAACGGCTTACAATCAGTATCTCAACCGTGTACTCGCGGATGTGCAGGCTAAAACTGCGGAGCTGGCGGAAAATCAGCGCCCTCGGGTACTTCATATTCAATCGCTAAATCCGCTTAAAGTCGACGGCAGGAACACGTTGATCGATACCTGGATTACGCTGGCGGGTGGACGGAATGCGGCAGGTGAAGTTGACGGCAACATGAAAGAGGTGTCGCCCGAGAGGGTGCTCTACTGGCAACCGCAGGTCATTATTCTCGGTGCGGGGTGTGGTGATATCGCCAGTTCGCCATACGCAGCATTGTTCAAAGAACTTAACGCAGTGAAACAGGGTAACGTCTGGCGCAATCCGGCGGGTGTGTTCCCCTGGGATCGCTACGGCACTGAAAGCGCGTTGCAGCTACAGTGGGCTGCATCGAAACTGCATCCGGCATTGTTTAGCGGCCTGGATATGGTCAGCGTAACGCGAGATTTTTATCGCCAGTTCTTCGATTATTCGCTCACTCAGGAGCAGGCGATGCGAGTTTTAAACGCGTTACCCCCACAGGAGTAGCGCTCACGTATAAAGACAGGCGTGATAAGGATTGCACGCCATTTTTACCCCTCTGAAATGTGGGGTTTGGTGCGCTCATGATGAAAATGGTTTGCCAGGCCTCTCGTTATATAATTTAATGCATATCGTTTTTACTCCTCTATTCAGATGGTATCCCATGTTAACTTTCCGCTCTTTTGTGCTGGTTTGCGCCAGCATGTTGTTTGCGTTTTCTGCTCAGGCCGACCGAACGATCACCGATCAGCTTGGTCGACAGGTCACGATTCCTGACCACGTGGACAAAGTGGTCGTGCTGCAACACCAGACGTTGAATATTCTGGTCCAGCTCAATGCCCAGCAGGACATTGTTGGTGTGATGTCGAGCTGGAAAAAGCAGCTCGGGCCTGAATTTGCGCGCTTTATGCCGACGATTACTACATTGCCGACGCCAGGCGATCTCACCAGCGTGAACATCGAAAGCTTGTTGGCGATTCATCCGCAGGTGGTTTTTGTCGCCAACTATGCGCCCGCGGAGATGATCCAGCAGATTCAGAACGCCGGTATTCCGGTCGTGGCTATCTCATTACGCAAGGATGCCACCGGGCAACAGAATAAAATGAATCCGACCATGGCCGATGAAGAGCAGGTCTACAACGAAGGGTTGAAGCAGGGTATTCGCCTGATTGCGGACGTGGTTGGGCGCAAACCGCAGGCCGAAACGTTAATCGACTACGTTTTTACCGCGCGGGCAAAATTCAATGCGCCGGTTGCAAAAATCCCGGATGCGCAAAAAGTCCGTATTTATATGGCTAACCCCGACCTGATGACTTACGGCTCCGGGAAGTACACGGGACTGATGATGCAGCACGCGGGGGGATTAAATGTGGCGGCTGCCAGTGTGAAAGGTGCCCGTCAGGTTGCGCTGGAGCAGGTATTAGCGTGGAACCCGCAGGTGATTTTTGTCCAGGATCGCTATCCGCAGGTGGTAACTGAGATCCAAAACGATCCGAACTGGCAGGGGATTGATGCGGTGAAAAATCATCGCGTCTGGTTGATGCCTGAATATGCCAAAGCCTGGGGCTATCCGATGCCGGAAGCGTTGGCGATCGGTGAACTTTGGATGGCCAAAAAACTGTATCCGGATGCCTATAAAAACGTGGACGTTGATGCGCAGGCCCAGGACTACTATCAACGTTTTTATCGTGTGAACTGGCAGTCTGATGCAGCTAAGTAACCGTATTTTGCCCCAGCAACCGCTCTTAATCGTTGTGGTCCTGTTGCTGGGCGTCAGTTCGCTATGCCTCGGACAGTATCCGCTGTCGTTAAGCGAGGTGTTTTACCACCTGACGCACTATAGCGACGCTGAGGGAATAGGCAGCCAGGTTATCTGGACGGTCAGGCTACCGCGTATTCTGATGGCACTGCTGGCGGGGGGCGCGCTTGGGTTATGCGGCGCGACGCTGCAAGGGGTATTTCATAACCCTCTGGTCGACCCGCATATTATCGGCGTGACGTCGGGGGCGGCCTTTGGTGGAACACTGGCCATCCTGCTCGGACTTTCGCCCTGGCTGATGATGGGATCAACGTTTTTCTTTGGTCTGACAGCGTTGATCTTGGTGTATGCCATTGCTGCGTTACAGGGGCTGGAGAATACGCTGGTATTGATCCTGTCGGGTATCATTTTGAGCGGTTTTTTTGCCGCGCTGGTGAGCCTGATCCAGTATCAGGCTGATACCGAAGAGACGTTACCTAATATTGTGTTCTGGCTACTGGGCAGCTTCGCGACGGCCAACTGGCATAAAGTGCTGCTGTTGGCGGTCCCGGTCGGTATCGCCGCGACGGTTTTGTACCAGCTACGCTGGCGGATAAACCTGTTGTCGCTCAATGACAAAGATGCCAGAGCACTGGGTGTGGCGGTGGTTCCTCTGCGACGCAGCATTTTGGTGTGCTGCGCATTTTTGGTCGCGGCTCAGGTGGCGGTCAGCGGCAGTATTGCCTGGGTTGGATTAGTGATTCCGCATCTGGCGCGTTTGCTGGTGGGGGTTGATCATCGTCGTTTACTACCGTGCGCCTTCTGGTTGGGGGGCGGATTTATGATTGTGGTGGACGATATTGCTCGCACCCTGATGCACGCGGAGATACCGTTGGGGATTATTACCGCATTGTTCGGCGCGCCGTTGTTTGCTTTCTTACTCATACGTACCAGCCGTCGGGAGAAATCATGATACCTGCCGCACTGCGTGTACATCAGCTTACTTATGGGTATAGTACGCCGCTATTTGAGCCGCTAACGTTCTGTTGCCAGAAAGGTGAGATCTGGGCCGTGCTGGGACGCAACGGCTTGGGTAAAAGTACACTGCTCGATACGTTAACCGGCACGTTGCCTGCTTTAGGCGGGAGTATTGAAAATAACGGTGGGATAGGGATTGTGGCACAGCATAGCCATCTGCCGTTTCCGTACACGGTCAGCGACGTGGTGCTGATGGGGCGAGCACAGCACGTGAAGCTGTTTGCGCAACCCAGTCCGCAGGATCAAAAAAGAGCAATGCAGGCGTTAGAGCAGTTGAATATCGCGTATCTCGCCTCCAGCTCATTTGGCTCACTTTCTGGCGGGCAGCAACAGTTGGTGATGATTGCCCGGGCTTTGGTGACAGAGTGTCAAACGCTGTTACTGGATGAACCGTGTTCCGCGCTGGATCTCGCCAATCAGCAGGTGGTGCTGCAGCTCATCAGCGATCTGGCCCATCAACAGGGATGCAGCATTCTCTTTTCGACCCACGATCCGCTTCATGCGTTACAGGTTGCTTCCCATACTTTGCTGCTACTCCCTGAAGGAAAATGGCGGGCAGGGCCCACGAACAGCATTGTGACGGAGGAGAATTTATTCCTGGCCTATGGCTTAACGCTGAGAAAACTCAGCGTGGAGAACTACCAGACGCCGTTTATCGCACCGTTGTTTTCTATTCGTCGTTAAGCGTTAAGAATCCTGCGGCGCTAAGAAATTCCTGCCCGCCGCGGGAGAGTATGAATTCAACCAGCGCCATGACTTCATTGGATGCATCAAGCACCGCCAGTTGGTATTCGCAGCGAATATTGTGCTCATCGGGAATAGCCACGTAAAGTACGTCGGGCATCGCGCGTAGCGCGTGTGCGTAATGCGCGTAACCGATAAACAGATCGGCCAGTCCCTGGCGCAAGATCCAGGCGCTCGCCAGTTCCCCTTGTGGGATTTTTACCGTATCACGACCACCCACCAGCGGGATTGCGCGCGTCCGAAGCTGCTGCCCGAGCCCTGGTTCCAGTACATCCATATTGTCGAAAAATGCCCAGGTATAGTCTCCGGAAGGGTCGCAGCCGGGCGTTGATGTACCAGGTCGCAGCGTTGGGTCGCGGAGTAAATCCAGCCAGACACCGGTTCGGTTGCTGACAAGGCTCAGTTTGTTCCAGCAAAAAGTGTGCGTAGAGACGGCTATATTACGTGCTAACAGGTTTTGCGGATGTTCCCGGTTGGCCGAGGCAAAGAGCGCACACGGTTCTCCCGCTTCAATACGCTCACGCAATAAACCGGCCGGACCATATTCAACATTAACGTCTATTCCACTCATGCGCGTGAACTGGCTTATCAGTGGCGTAAATGCCAACCGCAAACTGCCTGCGGCGAATAATGTGATTGGAGATGGCATTGTCTCGTTGTTCCCTTATATGATAAGCCATAAACGTTTTGTTATTATATATGCGAGCGTAGCGAAATGAAATAATGATATTACTTGTGGAGTAGTTCTTTGAGTATGTTGACAATTGAATTGATAATTAATTGAACCCGAAAAGGCTGCTCCGTTTTTTTGTTATAAATAACAAAGAGTTCCAATTTGGCAGTGTAGTTTTCGGGTAGAGTAGGTATCAGAACGTTAAGATTCGTTTCTTTAATGATTAAATCAGGCATAAATAAATAACCGAGACCCGATTTCGCAAGCTCAATGGCTGCATAAGAGTTATCACAGGCAAAGTCACCATTGATGATGGTTTTTACTCTCTCACCATTTGTTTTATCATCGATATACCAGATGTTATGGTTATTTTCCATATGAGAGAAAAAGAGAATACATGGACTTTGAGTGTAGTCGGCAATAGTACGAATGGGATTACGGGCAATCATTTCACGTGTGCCATAAATATTTGCAGGTATTGACGCAATATTTCTGGCAACCAGTTCATCATTGTCGGGTAATGAATGTGTAAAAAGAATGTCGCAGTTATCACTGAAAGGAACCCCAAGCGTGAATTCGGAGTTACTAAGGTTACTGGTAGTTAGCATTAATTTAATTTCAGGGTGCTTTTCTTTCAACCCTGGAATCACATATTTGGTGATAAAAAGTAGTTGACCCGTTGGTGCGTGGATCCTGACAAACCCATCAGAAGCTTGTTTATAGGCCATCATAAACGTCTGAATATCATCGCAAGACTTCATGTGTTTTTTGATATAAGGGAGAAGTTCTTCTCCAAAGCGGGTCAGTCTGATGGGGCGGCATGAGCGATCAAACAAGGAAAAACCAAAACGTTCTTCAAGCTGTTGTAATGTTCTGCTGATGTTAGGCTGTGCGATTTTCAGAGTATCAGCGGCCTGGCTCAGGCTTCGGGTACACGATAGTTCATAAAGTATTCGAAGCTCATTATCGTTAAAACCGATTTTTTGTACCACTTATCGCCTCAGTCATACCTTGTGAGTTTTATCCGCATAAACCGCGCAGGGTTTTCGCTGACGTCTTTTTAAATGGCAGGTATGACTGCTCATCTAATATAAAAAATAAATACAATAAATAGCAAGGACATACCATTTAAACTGCGGGTGGGGTTCGTTGCAATAATCTTTAAGCATGTGATGCCGATGCGTAAGATAACATGTTTTGCGTAAGAAAACAAAAAAGCCATAAATATGTAACAAGCTTCAGTGTTCGATGTTGTTATCCTGAAAATTATTATACATACAAGTTAAATAAACAACCTGTGTAGAGACGATTCACTGCGGTTCTGGCGAGCTCATTCATACATTATATCTAATACGCATAATGTTATGCGCATCTAGTACGGGACGAATGAGAATAATCCGACTAAAGTACCGCGCAAATTTATGGCTGTCCCTTTATTTTATGATTTAAGAATTGATTCTTAAAAGACTTTTAATAGCCTGGTAACGTTTTATTCACCTCCACGGCAAGTTCAATCCTGAGTTTCCAGCAAAAACCTCTAACACTATGATTGAAAGAATTGTCTGGCTTTGCCTGATCATAACGACACCCGTGCTGGCGGCAATAACAACCGCACCACAATCATCGCCGTGGCAAAACGAATTACTTGCCCGGCCTTCCGTTGTTTATGTATTGCAGAGCGGAGAAACTACGACATCAATTGCAGAACGCCTCGGGCTTACGACAACTCAGCTGCATTATTTCAACCAGTTCAGAACGTTCAATAAGCCTTTTGCGCAATTAAGTCCGGGAGATGAAATAGATATTCCGTCGTCATCATCCAGTGAGTGGAAGACAAAGGAGACTGCACACTCGCTGGACGAAAGACAGGATCGTGAAGCGGGCGCTAAACGACTGGCGGGTGGCGCAACAGGTCTGGCGAAAGTACTGGAAAATGGCGATGTGGCAGAGGCGGCCAATGGGTTAGTGCGCGCTGAAATTAACCGTCAAGCGAATGACACAGTTAATGATTGGCTGGGGAAACTCGGTACGGTGAAAACGCAGTTGAGCGTTGATGAAGAATTTTCGCTTGATGAAAGCAGTATTGACTGGCTTGTACCTTTACATGAAACAACGAACAACATCCTGTTTACGCAGTTGGGTTATCGAAATCAGGACCAACGAAATACAGTAAACGCCGGCGTAGGTGTTCGTCATTTCAGCGGTGATTGGATGCTGGGATTTAACACCTTTTATGATGCTGATCTAACCGGAAACAATCGCCGCTTAGGGGTGGGAACTGAGCTGTGGCGGGATTATTTTCAGCTTTCGGGGAATGGTTATTTGAGGTTGTCTGACTGGCAATCCTCTGATGATGTTAAAGATTACGATGAGCGCCCGGCGAACGGTTTCGATGTGCGTCTGCAGGGCTGGTTGCCACAATATCCACATTTTGGCGGCAAGTTTATCTACGAACACTATTTTGGTGATGAGGTCGGGCTGACGAGTGAGGATGAACGAGAAAGAAATGCCTGGGCTTTCACCACTGGAGTCACCTGGACGCCATTTCCGCTGATGACGCTGGGTATTGAGCAGAGTCTGGAAAAGGGCGATGAGAGCAACACCCGTGTGCAGATGGGCCTCGCATGGCGACTGGGTGAGTCCCTGAAATCCCAGATATCTCCTGATGAAGTGGCATCACTGCGCGAGCTCAAGGGCAGTCGTTACAGTCTGGTAGAGCGTAATAATGTCATCATCCTTGAATATCGCGAGCAGGATCTGCTTCAGTTGGCTCTTTCCGAAGAGGCTATCCACGACGCTGAATATACGGTACATACCGTTTCAGCCACTGTTTCAGGCAAATATCCACTGTCACAAATAACGTGGGATAACGCCGCGTTTCTGGCGGCTGGCGGTGAATTTCGGGCACTGAGCGTCAATCTGTTTTCCATGACGCTACCGCCGTACCAACACACACAATCCACGGACGGTGTGGCAAATCAATATCGTTTAGTCGCCCAGGCACAGGATAGCGAGGGGCATACCAGTAATACTCAGACATTGTTAATCGATGTATTACCGGTGAATCTGGCCTTTGATGATGAACTCAGGGTGGCGGGGAACGGCGCGCCTGCCGATGGTAAGACGCCGGTCACGATTACCGCAACTCTGGTGGATGATGTGGGAAAACCGGTGAGTGGAAAAACCATCAACATGGGAATGACCTTCGCTGATGGCAGTAAAACTGCAGAGGATATCGTCAGTAATGCCGCAGGCCAGGCGATTTACCATGTCGTATCGAGCGTGGCGGGCCCCGCGAAGGCCACGGCTCGGGTGTCCGATCTTATCCAGAGCGCGGACGTGCTGTTTAGCCCAGTGGCAGCAGATGGAACACGTTCATCGTTGCTGGTCAGCCCTGCGGTGATCAGAGCCGATGGTTACGACGTGGCTGATATCACCTTTAAAGCCTACAGCAGCCAGGGAGAACCGGCTTCGGGACTCGAGGATATTGCGTTTCAGGTTATTGGTGTCGACAACACAACGACAGGCAAGGTGCGGGAAATCTCACCGGGCGTCTATCATGCCAGGATGAGTGGCATAAATGCCGGAAAAGGTCTGGTACAGGTCGTTCAGGGGAACGTACCGACCAAAACGCAGCGTCGTCCTGTCACACTGACGGCCACAGGCAACCCGGTTGATCCGGCACAATCCACCTTAAGCGCGACGCCGCAACAAATCTCCGCCAATGGAAACGCGGAGTCTTTGCTGATGCTACGGTTAACCGACAGCAGCGGGAATCCACTCAAAGAAAAGAACGTCAGATTTTCCACGACTCTCGCCGGAACCACCATCAGTGATGTCACGAACCGTGAAGACGGTACTTATGTTGCAACACTCACTGGTACCACTACCGGGAAGGCTGAAATAGTCACACACGTAAACGGTGTTGTAACGACGATTGAGCCGAGGGTGGTGAAGCTGATTCCGGATGACAATGCGGCCAGCGTCGAGACGCTGATGGTGGTTGACGATCACGCCGTGGCCGATGGTGAAGACGAGAATATCATCAAGGTGACGGTGCTGAATGCGGATGGCACCCCGGCGGTTGGCGAAATCGTTCGACTCTACGCCGACAATGATGCGGAAATTCCCCAGTCGGCTACCACTGATGCTCACGGTGAGGCAACCATTGCATTAACCAGCAAAGTGGCCGGCCAGGCCACAGTGGTGGCGGAGATAAATGGCAACACGGAGAAGGTGGAAACCAATTTTACCGTGGACAGCGGCAGTCTGGATCCTGAGCGATCCCGGACAGGAGCCGTACCAGAACGCATTGAAGCGAATGGCAACGCGGAATCGGTTATTTATTTTGTTCTGCTGGACCAGCAAGGCAATCCGGTTCCCGGGCAAAAGGTGACGTTCAAAAGCACCCTTGAAGGAACAACGTTAAGCCCGGTGAGCGATAACAACAACGGTACCTATAAGGCCTCTTTGTCGGGCGTAAATGCGGGTGTGGCGCAAATTACTGTCAGCGTGAACGACAATCCGTTTCCCGTTTCGGCTGTAGGTATCACGCTAACACCACAAACAGGGGCGGCAGGACATGGCGAAACGACAGCGATCACGGACAATGCGTTGGCCAATGGTACTGCTGCCAATCGCGTGAAGGTCAAAATCAGCACTGCTGACGGAGAGCCTGCCACTGCTCAGGCGGTACGATTTGTCGCAACTAATGGCGCCTCGGTTCCGACATCTGTGATGACCGATAACCAGGGCGAAGCCATTGCGACAGTCAGCAGCCGCATTGCCGGTAAATCTGTGGTTTCCGCCATGTTTAACGGTCATGTGCAGCAGGTTGAACTCACTTTCCTGGCTGATGCGAGTAGCGCTTCTATTTTCCCGGGAGAGCTACGGGTCATTGCGGATAACGCACTGGCCAACGGCGTCGCAGAGAATGTAGTCAGCGCAACCGTTCGGGACGCGTTTGGAAATCCGCTCGCTGGACAAAGCGTCAAATTTAACGCGAGCCATGGCGCAATAGCCTCCGCCGAGGGCGTGACCGACGAAAAAGGCACCGTGATCGCGCGTTTTACGAACACCACGGCCGGGCGTAGCGAAGTACTGGCTACAGTCAATGGTCAGGGCCAACACGTAGCGATCGCTTTTTCGCCATTCGTCTCATCGGTAAACGTGCTGAGAGGTGGTCAAATACTGACCGGTCATCCTCAGGTGGGCGATCGATTATCCGCAGTGGTGATGTGCGGTGAGGGCGCCTGCGAAGAGCAACCCTCACGCTTTCAGTGGCAGGTGGAAACCGCTGTGGGCAGCAATCAGTTTACCGCTATTGCGCAGGCGACAGATCGTGAATACGTCGTGTCTCGCGAATGGCAAAAGCGCGCGTTGCGCGTTGAAACACAAGAAACACGATGATTCCTTTTTCCCGGCTGACGCCTTAATCCATCTTATTGTTGAGTACTTTTATGAAAAGCAAAAATTTCGCATTAACCGCCAGCAGCGCTTTATTATTGCTGTCATATCCCGCACTGGCCGTATTGTCTGACCCGACCGACAGTGTCAAAGGTCGTGCGCCGGTGATCACTCCGAGCACGATTGTTTCTGCAGATACCAACAGCAACGGCGTATTCGACATTGGTGACGTGATTTCTATTAGTGCACAGGGGACATTCAGCGATCCTGATGGTGACGCCGAGGGCCAAAAAACGTATCAGTGGCAGGCGGACGGTGCAGACATTACCGGTGCGACGAGTGAGACCTATACCGTCACGGCAGGCGATCTTGGCAAGAAAATCACCGTACTGATTACCCCACATACCGATCCGGCGATTACTGACCCGGATAGCGGTATTGCAGTTGCGTCCAATGAGCTATCGACAGCTTCGGCGAACACGCCTGTCGCCGTACAGATTGAAGGTGCGATCAATGGCTATCCGCAGGTCGATACTGCGCTGAATGCGGTGGTGCAACTGGCTGATGGTACCAACGGCAATGCCACAACGTATCAGTGGAAGATTGAAACGGCTGTTGGTTCCGGCGTGTATCAGAATATCGCTGGAGCAAACGGGAATACATATACGCCTGTCGGGGCAGACCAAAAACGTAAAATTCAGGTTGAGGTGCATTAATACCTCATATGCAGAAGCGAAGCAGTCAAGCGCTGCTGCGTGTAATCGTCCAACGCTCGGATTGTTATAACAATGAAGCTGAATCATGCCGCATTATTCCTGCATAGCGCTGCGGGAGTCCTGTGCGTATTTTTCGCCACTGAAGCGCTGGCGATCACTGCGCAAACTTCGACCGTAAAAGGGCGTCCGCCCGTTGCGGGTCAATTGCAGATCATCAATACTTCTGCGCCAGGGTTTAATCCAGCACAGGGAGATGAGCTGGAAATTGCCTATGTGTTTCATGATCCCGATGGATTACAGGAAAGCAAACAAGAAAGTCTGTTTCGCTGGCTGGCTGATGGACAAGAGATTGCAGAGGCAGACCGGCAGCGTTTCTCTCCAGGCAAAGCGCAGAATAAGCACTATCTGACCGTTGAAGTGCTGCCCGTAGAAAGGGAACCTTCCGACCCAGACCGTCCCGATGCGCCGTTTATTAGCCCGGAGACCGCAGCGCCGGTCCTTCCTCCTCGTGCTGCGCTGTTTTTAGCCTTTCAGCAGACCACCAACATGATGCGCTGGGGGGATGCGTACACTTACTGCGCTAACAATGGAATGCGTTTACCCGATGTGGATGACCTGCAGGCGATGTTTGTGACCTTCACTCGGGCCAATCGGGTGGGTGAGGATTCCATGGGCGATCTGCAGCATACCTATGGCATTCCTGCCAGAAATGCAGTCTGGACGACTCGCGCGGTGGGTGAGGAAAACCATTCGGTAGGGGATGTGTTTACCGACGGGCATGCCAGCATCGTATCAAATGGCAGTCGGCAAACGGTATTTTGTGCAAAGACGGGGCCGGCTCAGGGTCTTCCGGCGATCAGTCACTTAGCGATACCCGCGCCGCGCGAAGGGCAAACAGTAACGCTGTCTTATCAGTATTCCGGCAATCCTACGATTCCTGATCGATCGCGTTTTCAGTGGTTTAGGGCAGATAACGCAGCGGGCACATCGGGTAAAACGCCCATTGTGGGCGCGGTGGAAAAAAGCTATGTCCCGGTACAAGAGGATGTTAATCACTATCTGGTGGTTGAAGCTACTCCGGCGAGCTATGACACGGTTGTTGGAACGCAGGTCACTACGGTTAGTGAACAGGTCGTCGTGGGCGAAGATATTACAGTCCCGGCCACGACGACTATCCACGTCAACGGCGTCACGTTTGATACCAACAGCGGTTTTCCGCGCACAGGTTTTGTGGGAGCCAGTTTTCAGTTACGCATGAATGGCAATGCAGCAAACAATCGAAATTATGACTGGCGTGATGACAAGTCATGGCTAAGTGTGAATGAAAAGGGCGTTGTTAAATTTGCCAGCAAACCAGACGCTGTAGATAGAACAGCAACCATTCTTATCCGGACGAAAGATGGTAGTGCATCCTATGTTTACACGTTTTCAGTCAATAAATGGCTGATCACCAGTTCATCACCAGCAGGATTCAATAATGACTGGTGTGGTAAACAGGGAGAGGAATACCGCAGACCCTCAGCGGAAGAGTCAACGCTTAATGGAGAACGTTCGGCATCAACGGGGCGCTGGTGGAGTGAGTGGGGCGCGTTGTACAACTTTGGCGGCGGTTGGGTGAATGCACCTTACTGGGTTGACGAGTTAGGAAGTAAAAATACCATAAATATGAGCAACGGCCTGATCACCTACACCAAAAAGAGCAATCGTGTGGTGTGCATTACGGCGCTTGATTGAACTGTTTAACCTGACTGAATGTCTGCCTGTTCGGTGATTATTGCCTGCGGGCAGACATGACAAAATCTTGCCACATCAACGAAAGCTTGTGATACGCAAAGACGTACTAACAATGATTGTTTTGAATAAATAAAAAAGGAAGTATGAATAAATAGCACCAAATCAAAGGGATATGATTTGGTGCGTCCGAGTGGACTCGAACCACCGACCCCCACCATGTCAAGGTGGTGCTCTAACCAACTGAGCTACGGACGCAAAATGGTGCGTTCAATTGGACTCGAACCAACGACCCCCACCATGTCAAGGTGGTGCTCTAACCAACTGAGCTATGAACGCAACGTTGTAGGTGACAACGGGGACGAATATTAGCGGCACAGACCGAATGAGGCAAGAGGGAAATAGCATTTTTCTTCCTGATCTCACGCGATTGCAGAGTAATTAAGCAAGTTGATTATATTTTGTTGATTTTGCAGCGTGTTTTTTATTCAGACAGCGAACTGGGGCATACCAGGGGCGGTTCGAATTACAGAGGCGCTCAGACTTTAAGCGCTGTAAGGATAGTGGTTTCTATTTTCTCTGGGGTAGTGAAGGGGGCAAATCGCTTAAGCGGCTTGCCGTCACGCCCGATCAGGAACTTAGTAAAATTCCACTTGATCCGACTACCCAGCACGCCAGGTAATTCGTCTTTCAGGTAACGAAATACCGGGTGCGTAGCGGCACCGTTGACTTCCACTTTCTCAAACATCGGGAAGCTCACACCGTAGTTGATGTGACAGGTTTGCACGATTTCGTCGGCTCCACCGGGCTCCTGGTTACCGAACTGGTTGCAGGGAAAACCAAGCACCACCAGACCCTGCGCGGCGTACTTCTTGTAGAGCGCTTCGAGGCCTGCATATTGTGGAGTGAAACCACAATGGCTGGCGGTATTAACCACCAGAACCAGTTTGCCAGCGTAGTCGGCCATACAGATGGGCTGGCCATGCAAACTGGTGGCAGTCAGTTGATGAAAGGGGGCCATGCCAGAATCCTCAAATAAGATAGCATTACTCATGTTGCCCGCGAGTGACAGGCTTCGCTGCGTATCTATTTATTATGATCGCAACTGCAGTTTTAATAAACTTGCCATTGGTGCAGGGCAAAATGAATGAAGCACATTTGCGCTGGTTTATTCTCGATGATGGTTGTAGCGGCAGTGGATTGGGCAGAAAACTGATTCAGGAGGCGATGAACTTTCGCGAAGAACAGAAATTCTCTGCGGTACGGTTATGGACATTCCATAATATATTTTAACCAACCCGACGAGCGTTCCATTCGTCGCGCGTGATTTCCCAAAGTTCAGAATCCAGCAAACCGCTGACATACTCTTTCTTTTCCGTCTTGATAAGTCGCATGCCGCTACTGTCTGAAATACGTTTGGAACGGATATTGAGAGAGGCTTTCGGCGCACGCAATACCGTCTTATTTAACGTATTAAACCAGTAATCCGTAGCGACATTACTGGCTTCACGCATAAAACCCTGCCCCTGATATTCCGGAGCTAACCAAAATCCACGGTTATTATCCTCAACGTCATAAAGGCAAATTAAACCTATGAGAACGTCAGGGGCCTCACGGAGTCTGATAGTCCAGATCCACGCAATCCCTTTTTCCATATCAGGCAGGGCAACGTTATTGACGTAATTCTCCGCACCGTTATCAGGATAGGGCCAGGGTACTGAGGAGACCATATAGCGAACTATCTCCCAGCGGGGATAAAGCACCTGAATCTGCGAGGCATCTTCGGCTTGTAATGGTTTTAACAGCAAGCGTTCCGTATGGAGTATTGGTATTTTCATATGCACTTTTCCTACTCGATCAAGATAAGAGGATCAATGTGGGGAGGATTTTGAAAAAATATTAATAACCAGAACCCCAGCACAAATAAGAAGCATACCTGCGATCGCCGGAAAATCTAGCTTTTGCCCACTTACCAACCAGCCCAAAAGACTGATTAATACGATTCCAGCACCTGACCAAATTGCGTACGCAATACCCGTTGGAATAGTTGACAGGGTCTGGGAGAGAAGATAAAAGGCTGTGCAGTAGCACACAATAGTCGCTACAGATGGCCATAGGCGTGTGAATCCGTCAGAGAACTTCATCAGGGTTGTACCTATGACTTCAGCTACGATGGCCCCGGCAAGGAAAATGTATGAATTCAAAATCTGACCCCATATGACAATTTAAAGCAAATATCGTATCACAAAGGGGCGGGTGAGTTTGAACACAGGAGTTATCCGCGCAAGACCTTGAAGCTGCCGTACTGAACTCATAGCGATTAGATTTCCGTTGGTGAGTTCTCCTGCCAAGAGCAAAAGAAAACTCAGGCTGATAATGCGATGGACATATCCATACAACGCAGATCTGTTTGGGCAAGTCTTGATGGGGATGTCGTTTCCTTGATAAACATAAAACCATGCTTTTCGTAGAAAGTTTGCGCGTTTGGTGTTGAGGTCAAGGTTAACTGTTTCAGCCCTCTTTTAATCGCCTCATCTTTAATCGTTTCAATAATCAGGCTAGCAAAACCTTTACCAAAATAATCCGGCAACGTAAAAACAGCTTCTACACTACCTTGGGTAAGATCCAGATATCCCGTTGCTACCAATCCTGCATCAGGCAGGTCTACAACAAAGAAAGGATTTTCCGTAATAACCTCCCTGTAATGTTCAGGCATAGCTTCAGGCGTCCAGGCCTCAAGCACCTTGGCACAATAACTTGGCTTACATCCTTCCCGGATAGAAAGATTCCTTATATTCCAGCATGCTGCAGCCTCTTCAGGTACCGCAAGTCTGATTTTCATTTGTTCTTCCTTTTCGTCTTATTACATTTATAGATTTATCATGAAACGGTTTCGTTTCAACATCGTTGTTTAACAAAAGAGGGTAGTCCATTACTGGCACGGAGTGGACAAGTTACCATCATGAGCAGTGAGCAGATAATCGACTCTTGATGAGTCGATTATTCAATGCAAACGGGGCATAGTAATTCATTCAGTACAGGATTATGCAGCTCAATCCATCGACACAAAATAATTGTGAGGTTACAAATATGACGCCTACATTGCAAGGATCTCTTGTCACGCTCCGTCCTCTGCTTGAGACAGATGCTCAGCTATTGATTGATGCGGCAGCGGATGGGGAACTCTGGTCCCTGCCATTTACGGTGGTTCCGTCTGCTGACACCGCAGATTCGTACATTCAGAAAGCCCTCAAGGGGCAGATCGAAGGCACAGTCATGCCGTTTGCTGTAACGCTTTCGTCAGATCAACGTGTCATTGGGTCAACACGTTTCTGGAAGATTGATAGAGAAAACCGAAAGCTCGAACTTGGTCACACCTGGTATTCACAAAGCTGGCAAAAAACAGCTGCAAATACCGAGAGTAAACTGTTATTGCTGCGGTACGCCTTTGAGCAACTGAAGTGTGTTCGCGTTCAGTTTACGACTGATGTATTGAATGAGCGCTCGCAGGCTGCCATTCTCCGTATTGGTGCGATCCAGGAAAGCATCATCAGAAATGAACGAATTATGCCTGATGGTCGAAAACGTACTTCCATACGGTACAGCATAATTGATGATGAGTGGCCGCAGGTTCGGACCAACCTTGAGCACCGCCTTTCCAGTTACAGGAAAGAGAAATAACTCGAGGTTTTGCGGACAGAAGGTCTGCTGTGAGCGAGGAGCGGTCGTTACCGACACCAGCCGATTTTCATTAATGTAGCACTTCAAATTGGTAGATAACTTGAACCAGGTTCGACTTCGTCACTACATATGGAAAATAAAGTGTTGATGTATAATTATTTTTTCTTATGTTAATTCATTCTAACCTGAGCTCCAGAAATTATTCTTAACGACGGAAGTCCATAAAATGAATATCGAAGCATTTGCTTTTGGCACCACCAACTGGGGTGAAGTCGAAAAAACAGAACATCCAGGGGAAACAGGCATAGCCTACTGGCGAACACAATTTTTTGGCCACAAGCCGAACCAAATCCGTGTGCGAATGGTTGAATATACCCCAGGCTACCTTGCGGATCATTGGTGCAGTAAAGGTCATGTCCTTTTATGCCTGGAGGGAGAGCTCGAAACACTGCTCGCAGATGGCCGCAAATTCACTTTAACTGCGGGGATGAGTTATCAGGTTGGTGATAACGCAGAACCACATCAGTCCAGAACGGAGACAGGAGCAAAACTCTTTATTGTGGACTGACGGATTCGTTGTTGCGTTTGCGATGTCCGCTCCTGGCTCTGAGCAGTCGTATGAGGAGGTACTGTTTTTCACGTGAAATTTGAATAGTTGAAGGCCATAAGTACGGATGATGAGAGGCTTGAATAACCTGTGTGGTTTTGGAGTAGTTTTACACCACTTGAAGCGTGATTTTGGGGGCATCTTTAGGAGCAGGGACATACAAAGGGACACATTAATAGCTGCTATAACCCGCTATCAACTGTCCCTGAAGTTGTTTATCATGCTGATTTATATGTATTTTTTTAAATGATTATATTTTGTTAATTTTGCAGAATGCTATTTACTCAGGCTGTGCGCCGGGCGAGTCGCACCTGATTGTTAAACTGCGTGATGTTTTGCATTCCTACGTGCTGGAGTCACTTAAATAATTACACAGCAACTTCCATAAGTAATGAGCAGCCGGTGTAAAACGATGATCGGAGCTACGCAATACATGCCACTGACACTCTCTGGCAATATGATGATCAATCGGTATTGCCGTCAATTCCCCAGGATAAGAATTAGCATTAGCAGTTTGTTCTGTCATAAAAGCAATCCCCAGTCCCGCACGGCACAGGGCTATTGCGCTGGTAAACAGATTACAGCAGTAGGATGGCCTGAACATAATCGCTTCATCGCGAAACATCGCAGTGAGATATCGCTGAAGCCCAAAATTGTCATGCATAGCAATCAGGCGATGCCGGGAAAGTTCCTGAAGCGTTACTTTCTTTAAACCAGAAATAACATGATCCTTCCTGACAATGGCACAAATGGCTCCCCGGTTATAGCTATATCGTTTAAGTGCCGGTTGCCCAACGGGACCAAATCCTACGGCCATATCCACTTCACCTCTTGCAATGAGTTCCATCGATGTTTCCATGTTGCCAGAGGTGATATCGACAAACACATTCGGGTAGATTTGGGCAAAATCGCTCACGACGTGGGTAATGATTTCCTGGACCATCCCTTGTCCAACGCGCAGCGTAACTGTCCCTCCACGCATATGGCGCATATCGCTGAGTTGCCGCTCAAGTTCATTGCGTTTTTGTTGAGTAATGGCGTAGTCATCAGCCAGTAATCTTCCTGCCTCGGTGAGTACAACGTTACGTCCTCTTTTTTCCAACAATGGCAGCTGTATTGTTCTTTCCAGAAGAGAGATTTGGCGACTGACAACCGAAGGGTTAAAGCCAAGGATGTCGGCGGCTCTGCGGATCCCACCGTACAATCCGACCATATATAAATAACGGATCGCTTTTTCTGGATAGGTGCTCAATGTCATGTTTTTGCCATTATTGTTGACCTGAAGGCAACAATAATAGCATAGGAGCCTGATTCTTTTTCAACCGGGATTCATCACATACTAATGCTAAATACCTATGCGGAGAGTGTGGCAATGAAGAGCGTTGTTAATTACTTACAGAAACATACTGACCTTATCATGGAAGATATCAGCGATTTGGTACTGGCTGAGTCTCCTTCAACGGATAAAGCTGCTGTTGACCACTGTGGTGACGTTTTAAAAGCTATTTTCGAAAAGCGTCTGGGTATACAGGCTGAAACTGAAAAACAGACACATTACGGTAACCAGTTAAAATTTGTTCTGGGAAAAGAGGGCCCGCAAACCACAATTTTGGGGCATTTTGATACGGTCTGGGATAAAGGGGTACTCTCACTTCGCGAAGAAGAGGGGAAATGGTATGGCCCGGGGATCCTCGATATGAAAGCCGGGATGATTCAGTCTATCTGGGCAGTTCGTGCGTTAAAAGAGAGCGGGCAGCTCGGCGGTAAGCGCATTGTTTTCCTGTGCAATAGTGATGAAGAACTCGGAAGTCCAAGTTCGAAGGAATGGATTATCCGTAATGCTACAGGATCTGAGCAAGTTTTGGTTGTTGAACCGGCGACAACTCATGGTGATTTAAAAATTGCCCGTAAAGGCACTGGTCGCTACCGCATTGCTATCACAGGTCTTGCTGCGCATGCAGGCAATAATCCTGGTGAGGGGGTTAGTGCTATTGAGGAAATGGCTTTTCAGATCCTCAAATTGCGAGAGTTGAATGATCCTGAGCGCGGTACCACCGTTAACGTTGGTATTGTACGGGGTGGCAGTAGGGTCAATGTCGTCGCGGATTATGCCGAATTAGAAATTGATACCAGAGTGGAAAATCAGTCAGAAGCTGCACGGATCCATGATGCTATCACCCGTTTGACACCTCATTTGCAGGGTAGTCAACTCAGGATTGAAGGAGGGCAAACTCGCCCACCGATGGAACGTTCTTCAGCTTCCGAACAGCTATTTGAAAAAGCGCAAAAGATTGCGGAAATACTGGGCATTACGATTACCGCGAAATCGGCTGGAGGTGGTAGTGATGGAAACTTCACCGCGGCGTTAGGTATTCCTACATTAGATGGCCTTGGTGCGACAGGAGCCGGTATCCATGCGCTCCATGAGCATATATTACCCGAAAATATCGTTACCAGAACCGCACTGGTTGCTGGAATGATGCTTAACGATATTAATTCTGATGATGGAGCATAATTTTAGCTAAATACATCATACACACTCAACGACATTATTGTTTGTTATCCTCATGTAACCACTGTGGCTATATGGATTATTAATATCTTGACGAATAAATAACAGGACATATCCATGAGTGCTTTTATTATTGCGATAGTTATTACTGTCGTTGCGGCTTGGTTAATTATCAAGAATTACCAGTCGCAAACTATTTTGCTGTTAGCGGGGCTTTCCTTGTTAACAATTACAGCCATTTTCTACCCTGAAAAAAGTATCTTATATGGAAATGCAAAATCCACAGGGTCTGTCTGGATTGATATATTTGCTTTTGTAAAAGGTTCATTATCAACGCAGGTAGCAGGGATCGGTTTGATTATTATGGCGGCCGGTGGTTTCGCCAGCTATATGGATCATATTAAAGCTTCAAAGGCCATGGTTGACGTCTGCATTAGGCCGCTGGAGGCTTTAAAAGCACCTTACCTGATCCTTGCCATCGGCTACATTTTTGCGCAATTGCTCCATGTTGCCATCTCCAGTGCTGCGGGCCTTGCAATGTTATTGCTGGTGACATTTTTCCCGGTTTTGGTTCGGCTTGGGGTAAGTAAGGCTGCTGCCGCGGCTATGATTGGCATGTGTGCCTTTATGGATCTTGGGCCGGCCGTTGGCACCGCGAACTTAGCTGCTGAATATGCTGGCATGGAAACAGCACTGTATTTTGCTCATTATCAGATGCCGGTAGCTGCGGCGGTGATGGTTGTCGTTTCTATATTAATCTATTTTACGGCGAAATATTTTGACAAAAAAGATGGACATGTTGTTGCGTCACAATGTGCTGTGCAACCCGAGATTGCTGAAAAAGATGACGTGCCAGCACCTAAGTTCTACGGGTTATTGCCCATTTTTCCTGTCGTTCTGGTATTGGTGTTCAGTCCGTTGGTTGTTGATACCATTAAAGTAGATGTCGTGACTGCAATGGTTATCGGAACTATTGTCGCCTTTATTTTTGAGCTATGTGTAAAACGAAACTTTAAAGAGTGCTGCAAAGGAGTACAAGTCTTCTTTAAAGGTATGGGGAGTATGTTTACCAGTATCGTTTCATTACTGGTATGCGCCGAAATTTTCGCACAGGGATTACAAAAAATTGGTGCAGTGGATTATTTACTCGATGCGACACATAACGCTGGCTTTGGTTTCACCAGCATGACGATTGTAATGGCATGTTTGGTCGGGGTAACGGCCGTACTGACAGGGTCGGGGGTTGCAGCCTTCTTTTCATTTGCCGGTATGGCGCAGTCTATTGCAACAAAATTTGGTATGAACGCCGTACATATGCTTCTGCCAATGCAACTGATGGCTGGGATGGGACGCGCAATGTCGCCTGTTGCCGGTATTATTATTGCCGTCAGTAAATCGGGAGAGTGTTCCCCATTTATGATCGTGCGCAGAACGGTCATTCCGGCACTTGGTGGAATCATAACTATGCTAATCGCTAATACGCTAATTTCCAGTATGTAAGAGTAACTGAATACGGAAGGTTTTTATCTGGATGAACACTATGTTAAATGAAAATGTGGATAATTTGCTCTATATTCCTTACTCAGGTTCTGTTCTACTCGAATCTCCTCTTCTTAATAAAGGAAGTGGTTTTAGCGAAGAGGAACGAGTGATATTCAATCTGGAAGGATTGCTACCCAATGCAGTTGAAACAATTGAGGAGCAATCCCATCGAGCATATCGCCAGTTTAGCGATTTTAAGTCTGCTATTGCACAGCATATCTACCTTAGGAACATTCAGGACACTAACGAAACACTATTCTATTATCTGGTGAATAAACATTTAGCAGAAATGCTACCTATTATTTATACACCTGTTGTTGGCCATGCATGCGAACATTTTTCTGATATTTACCGTAGGGCCAGAGGGTTATTTATCGCATGGCCGGATCGCCATAAAATCGATGATATATTGCACAATGCCACGAAACAGCATATTCGTGTCATCGTCGTCACCGATGGTGAACGGATCCTGGGACTTGGGGATCAAGGTATTGGTGGCATGGGGATTCCAATCGGCAAACTGTCTTTGTATACCGTCTGCGGTGGTATAAATCCGGCAAATACATTACCCATTCTGCTGGATGTTGGAACCAATAATTCTCAACTGCTAAATGATCCTCTTTATATGGGATGGCGTCACCCAAGAATTACCGGGGAAGAATATTTTGAGTTTGTGGATATGTTCATAAACGCGGTTAAACGTCGATGGCCTGAGGTCCTACTGCAATTCGAGGATTTTGCTCAGCAAACGGCACTTCCTCTTCTGGAGCGATACAGAGATGAGATGTGCTGTTTTAATGACGACATCCAGGGAACTGCTGCCGTCGCGCTAGGATGTTTAATGGCGGCAAGCTCAGTCTCCGGTCGTTCATTATGCGAGCAAACAGTTGTATTTCTGGGGGCCGGATCGGCTGGTTGCGGTATTGCGGAGCATATTATTCAGCAGATGATCGCTGAAGGCTTGTCTGAAGTGGAAGCTCGCGCCAGAATTTATATGGTGGATCGGTTCGGATTGTTGACTGATGACCAGGCAAACCTTCCACCTTTTCAGCGACAACTGTCACAGCCTCGAACGATCGTCGAAAGCTGGGGTGTGGAAAGCGAAAAAATGACGCTGATGGATGTTGTTTGTCACGCACATCCTACGGTGTTGATAGGTGTTACCGGCCAACCAGGCTTGTTTAGCGAAGCTATTATTAGGGAAATGTACAAGTACTGTAAGCTCCCAATAATCATGCCGTTATCCAACCCAACTTCACGGGTCGAGGCGAGGCCGGAAGATATTATTGAATGGACAGAGGGAAACGCCATTGTTGCAACGGGAAGTCCATTTAATCCCGTAATATACAAAGGAAAGGAGTATCCCGTTGCACAATGTAATAATGTTTACATCTTCCCTGGTATTGGTCTAGGGTGTCTGGCAAGCCGCGCCACACGAATTACAGAAAATATGTTAATAACGGCAAGCCGAACGTTAGCCTCTTTTTCGCCAATGAAAAGCAATAAAGATTCTCCATTATTACCGGATATAAATAATATTCAGGAAGTAACAAAGGCTATTGCCTTTAGTGTTGGTATTGCAGCGCAACGCGATGGCGTAGCCATTCGTATACCGGAGGAATCATTACGAGGCAAAATTGACGAGATTTTTTGGCATCCGCAGTATCGTCAATACAAACGGACCTCATACTGACGCTAATCACCCCCCCCTCTCTGGAGGGGGATTGACGCCACTCATCGATAGGGAGGTTGGATTTTAGTACAATGCATCTTATTCTCAACGCAAGACACCCTTGCTGACCGATGGCGAAGGTCATGGGATATTAACCCGTTACTCAGGGAAGGCGGCAATGACAGATTATTGGTGGAAAGACCTGGTTGATCGTAATAACCAGTGGCAAGGGTTGGAACTGACCGTCAAAGAAAATCAAAGAACTGAGCCAGCGATGGAAATGCTCAGTGGCCATTTTGGACGCATGGTATTGCAGCTCGCCGGAGAGCCGTTATTCTGGGCTTCAATGCTTGAAGATCATTCCGGCGTTTGGCTGGTTTTTAATGCAGATCATCCACGGAGCCAGGAGATATTACCTGCGGTAACTTCTGAAGATATTGAACGGATAAAAGCCAAAGGCGAGCAGGTGCGGATCGGCGAATGGTGCCGGTATTTTGTTCGTCAGTTAATGAATGCGCCAACACCATTACTCTCACCGCAGCGTTGGTTGATAAGACCGATGTTACCGATTCAATGTTCATCGCGCTATTCCAGTCCCCAACCCATTGCGTTAGAAAACTGGCGTTTCTCAGCGCCAGAAAGCACTGAAAATATTAACTGCCAGTGGACGCTGTACGGTGAAGATTTCCCAGATCTGACGCAGCCGGAAAACGTCAGATTGGTTGACTGGTGGTGGGGCGGTTATTTGCTGCGGGGGCGTTATGCCATTCAACCCAATACGGGGAGATTAAAATGGTGGCGTAAAAAATGCCGAGAGGGGACGTTGCCGCCGATACTGGTCTGGTATATCGCCGGATTAGGATCTTATGTGATCCTTGATGGGCATTATCGATTACAGGCGGCGATTGAAGAGCAGATCCCCCCTTTATTTCTGGTGTTGAGCGAGCTTAATGAAACGGAATATCCTGCCGATGCTGCCCATCAGGCGCGTATCGTTCAGTCGCTGGAAAAGCAGCTGGCTAACAACCCCAATTACAGTGTCAATGCGGTAAATCAGACGCTGATTAGTCTCTATGACAGACGATATCTTTACGCGTCAACGCATAGCCGCGCTACTCTCGGTGAGGGAACCCAATGGGCTACGGAGGTGGAACGTTATCTGCAAAAACATCATCTTGATGCGTATCGGGACAAGATTTTTCAGCGGGTTAAAGGAGATTGATTTTTACCCTTAATTTTTTCGATAAAACGCGAGCCTGCTTCTGATAACTCCCGGCGGTGGCATTCAGACGGGAGTCATCGTTACTTATCGCTCCTGTTGCAACTCGATATCAGAACACCGGCAAACCCAGTCCTTGCTTCACTTCTCTTAATGTCTGCTGCGTAATCTCGTGCGCCTGCTCGCTTCCTTTTTTGAGCATCGCCATCAGCATGCCTTTATCCTGAATGTAGGTTGCACGCCGCTCGCGCATTGGCGCGATGAGTTCTTGCAAGCACACTTCCAGCTCGTTTTTGCATGTCCGGTCACCCAGTCCACCCCGTTGGTAATGCGCTTTCATTTCCGCCACTTTTGCTTTATCCGGATGAAAAGCATCGAGGTAAGTGAATACCATATTGCCGTCTATTTGCCCTGGGTCGGACACTTTCAGATGATTAGGGTCGGTGTACATTGCGCTAACCGCGCGGTGAATGGTTTCTTCGCTGGCTGACAGGAGCAATGTGTTACCAAGCGATTTTGACATTTTGGCATTTCCGTCGATCCCTGGAAGGCGGCTGGTTTCACTCAGCAGCGCTTTGCAGTGCGATAGGACGGGGGCCGGTAACAGGCTATTCATCTTATGCACTATCTCATTAGTCTGTTCAATCATCGGCAACTGATCGTCGCCGACGGGAACGATTTCGGCTTTGAAGGCCGTAATATCTGCCGCCTGACTGATGGGATAAACCAGAAAACCAACCGGTAACGAGCGGGCGAACCCTTTCTGCGCAATTTCGTTTTTGACCGTAGGATTACGCTCCACGCGAGCCACGGTGACGATGTTCATATAAAGCGCGGTTAACTCTGCGAGAGCAGGCAGTGCAGATTGCAGACAGATGGTGGTAAGTGACGGGTCTATTCCTGCGGCAAGATAGTCGGCAAGTACTTCGGGAATATTGTTGCGGATCTTTTGCGGTGTGCTGCCGTTATCGGTTAACCCTTGTAGGTCAGCCACCAATATAAACTGCTGATAATCGTGTTGCAGCGTGGCGCGCTGGCGCAATGACCCCACATAATGGCCAAGATGCAGCGGGCCGGTGGGACGATCGCCAGTGAGGATGATGGTTTTATTGTTCATGTAAGACTCCTTAGTCATAAAACCGAAAGGGGTCTCTAAATGCAAATAACCGCCTTTCGGCGGTTATTTAAAATGAGGAAAACACATTCTGACCGCCTTTAAGAAGGCAGCCACCACAGGTTGTGATTAAAACCGTTGATATCGTGTTTTGTGTTCATCCAATTAACATACCACCTGGCGTAGAGGTAAAGCAATGCCCGAAGTGCTGGCTCCTATCAGCTCGCTTCCAGCATGCCAAAGCTCACAATGCGCGAACGACCTAACTCTTTCGCGCGGTACAGTGCGACATCTGCGGCGCGTAACAGGTTGTCGCTCTGGGCATGCTGCGGGTAACTGGCGACACCTATAGAGACATCCACGTGTCCAATATCGGAAACGCCAAAGCGCAGCGACAGTTCGCGTACGCCGTTATAGATTTCCGTAGCAAAGCGGTTAGCGGCCTGTTCATCCGTATTGGCCAGCAGTACCAGAAACTCTTCACCGCCGTAGCGGAAGGCCATGCCGCTGTCGTGGACAACGCGCTGAATAGTCGCAGCGATACTTTTAATCACGCTATCGCCAGCCTCATGGCCAAAGCGGTCATTAATACTTTTAAAATGATCGATATCGATCATCAGGCAACTGATTGGTTCTTTGTTACGCACTGCCTGGTTCATCTGGGTACGCAGTGTATCTTCAAGATGATGACGGTTGCGCAGTCCGGTTAGCGGATCGTAGAGCGCTTTCTCCAGCAGGGCGTCACGCAGACGCTGGTTGGCTAATGCGAGGCCGAGTGCTTCTGCCATCAGCTCCAGGTATGCACGGGAGGGGGCGGAATCATCGCTAAGGTTCTGGAATGAGAGCAGGCCGATGGCTTCGCCCTGGGCAATCAGCGGGACGCACAGAGTGTGGTGCTGGCATGACTCTGGCAGATGGTAGCAGGCGATATCGGGTTCACCTTGTACCGGAGGATGACTCTGGCCGCGGCGCACAGCCCAGCATTCGTCCGGGTGGAACGCATCCGCTTTACCCTGCGGAGAAAGCCATTGTGCAACGCAGCGCATTTGCCAGGGTTCCTGGTCCAGTATGTAAAGCCGCCCGGCAATACCTGGAGCAATATTCGGTGCAAACAGCTCTGCCACATTGATGACATCGGCAAAACTCTCGCAACCCTGCAGACGTTGCGTCATGCGCGCCAGCAGATCGCGGATTGCCCAGTCGGCATCTCGCTCTTTCTCCAGTCTCTGACGCGCCAGACCGTTCTCGCGAAATATCCGGATCGCCTGTGCCATGTCGCCTATTTCATCTATCTGGTTAAAACTGGGCGTCTCAACGGCATAATCCTGCGATGCGAGACGGTTTACGACATCGCTCAAACGCACGACGGGGCGCAGGACGCGACGCTTTAAAATGAAACCGAGAACGAATAAAAACAGCAGCGCCGTCAGACCGACCATCACTTCAGAGGCCGTCCGCAGCATGCGGGATGACTGGGTTGCATCTTCAATCGTACTACGTACGCGGTTATCGAGCAGTTGGCGGAAATGATCTATCCGGTCCTGGGCGCGTTCCAGTTCCTGTTCATAGCTTTTCCCATAGAGCAGGGCAATAGCCTGCGACTCTTCTGCGCGCGCGACGCTGGCAAGCGCCGCAGCTTGCTCGTCCTGCAGGGCATCAACAATCTGTAGCCCTTCGTGCAATAGCGCCAGCTCTTCATCCGTTGCCCCAAGGTCTTTGAGCTTTGACAGCCGATGCTCAACAGCTTTCAGCGTCGCTTCTTTCTGACGGTAGGCGTCAAGCACCTCAGGATCTTTTGCAATAACATAGTCGCGTGCCAGGTCGGACAGCGACCAGGCATCGAGTTCGACTTCTTCGGTAAGTTGATCGAACTGATAACGCTGTTCTACCACCTGGCGTTCTGTGTTATCGGCGCTGGATGCCATCAGCATGACAACGCCTGAAGCGATGGTCAGGCATACCGTCGCGCTATAGGCCCAGTTGGTGATTGTGGCAATTCGCACTGATTAGTTCCTTCTGCGACGATTAATGAATACGCATGATTGCAATTATAGGAAACGCATGATTTTGCGTGAAAATAAAAAAGGCGGTCCAGAAACCGCCTTCTGTTATCGTCATGCAATCATAAATCTGGAGGATTTTTTCCTTCTTCCATAAAGGCTTCGTCGATTCCTTCCACGTTACCTTCATGGTCACGCCCGGAAAACAGGTTCCAGCAGGTTATGAATAGTGCAGCAATCAGGGGGCCAATCACAAAGCCGTTAATGCCGTAGATCTCCATGCCGCCGAGAGTGGTAATCAAAATCAGATAGTCCGGCATTTTGGTGTCTTTACCTACCAGCAGCGGGCGCAGGATATTGTCCACCAGCCCAACGATAATCACGAAGAAGCCAACGATAAACAGCCCTTGCCATAGCTGGTGGGTGGCGAACAGGAATATTGCTGCAGGTACCCAGACGATCGCTGAGCCCACTGCAGGCACGAGCGAGAGAAACGCCATCAACGCCCCCCACAGAACGCTGCCGTCGATATCCACAATTGCAAACGCGATGCCGCCAAGAATACCCTGAACCAAAGCGACGACCGCCGTGCCCTTGACGGTTGCCCGCGTCACGCCGACGAATTTGGCAAACAGGTGCTGTTTGGCAAAGTCAGAAAGGGGTAATGAGTCCAGAATCTGGCGCACCAGATACGGTCCATCCTTCAGTAAGAAGAACAGCAGATACAGCATGATGCCAAAACTGATAGCAAAGCCGAATGTCCCTTTCCCAATCAGAAATGCACTGCCAGCAAGGTACTGCCCGCCTTGCAGCACGACATCGGACAGTTTTTTCTGGATCTGCGCGACATCATCCAGATTGTGTTCTGCCAGAAATCCTCTGGCCCAGTCAGGAAGGTACGAAAGAATAGAAGTGACGACTTCCGGGAACTGCGTGTCATTCTGTTGCAGTTTGGTGTATACCACGTTCAGTTCAATGGCCAGCGATGACAGGATTACCATCAGCGGGATAAAGACAATCAGACAGATAATGACGATGGTAATCAACGATGCCAGCCCGTTGCGTTCGCCAAGCGCGCTACGCAGTCTGTTTTTTACCGGGTTAAAGATAGTCGTTAATATCGCGGCCCATAAAATGGCGGAAAAGTAGGGGGACAATACATCGAAGAACGCCCAGGTCACGAGGGCAAGTATGAAAATGAAGAAACCTTTAGTCAGTCCGTTAAATCGCATTAGTGAACCCTGTAATGAGAAGCAGTTCCGACTATAGAACCGTTCAGGGGATTTACCAACTTTAGTTGCAGATATTTAGAATAAAGATGTTGCACTAAGGCTACATTCTTATTGTCCTTGCTTCACTGGCGGGAGAGCTATCCTCGCCTCAGTTCAAACTTAATCTTAGACATATACGAATTCCTTCTTTTCAACGATACTCTTATGCTATGAGTTCAAATAAGCAGCGTTATTACAGCTCTTCAGGCAGATTCAAAATCAACATCGAATAATTTTTCGATATCCAAACTGCACCTTAATCAGTCCGGCGCATGGCAGACAGCCTCAATATTATGGCCATCAGGTGCAATGACAAATGCGGCATAGTAGTTTTCGCTATAGGAACGTAAGCCAGGTTCTCCGTTATCCTGGGCTCCTGTGCGCAAAGCAGCATTGTAAAATTCATCAACTTGCTGCCGGGTTTTTGCGACAAACGCCAGATGCAGAGGAGCCGGTTTGTCATTCGTGTGGAACAGACAAAGTGAAACATTATCGGAACCCATTTCAACACCGTAGCTTGGTGTGCCTTCATCGATGAGTTCTACGCCAAGCGGCTGAAGCGCGTTGAGAAAGAAAATTTTACTTTTTTCGTAATCACTTACACCGATTTTCACATGATCGAACATTCTTTATTCCTCATGAAGATATGAACAAATAAAGAGTATATAAAGAGATTGAAGTCGAATTCACGTAAGAACCTGTCAATGTGATGAACATCAATTTAGAGATCTATATATCTACAGTATCTGCCTTTGCTGTTTTAATTGGATTCTTTGATTGCCTGGTTTGTATCCCGCCTAAATATTCATTAGGAATGGCACGATTATGGGGGATACTTACACTTGCATCTATCAGTTCAACTCACAGCAGATAACTTACGCTATGATTTAATAGTGAAACCGTCATTTTTTCCCGAAAAGGGTCGTCAATTAACGAGAGGGTCGCTATGAACACTCAGCCTGTCATCGGGATTAGTGGATGTTTAACTGGTTCAGCCGTGCGATTCGACGGTGGGCATAAACGGATGGGGTTTGTGATGGACGACCTGGCTCAGTGGGTGACTTTCAAACCTGTCTGCCCAGAGATGTCCATCGGTTTGCCTGTACCACGTCCCGCGTTGCGTCTGGTTCAAACCGCCCAAGGGAATGTCCGCATCTGTTTTAGCCATGCGCCTGGTGAGGATGTAACCGATAAAATGTCCGATTTCACCAACTCATATCTTCAGGGACTTGGTGGCCTCTCGGGTTTTATCGTCTGTGCTAAATCACCGAGTTGCGGTATGGAAAGAGTGAGACTGTATGACGAGAAGGGAAATCGTGGGCGAAAAGAAGGGACTGGTCTGTTTACTGGCGCGTTAATGGAAACCTACCCGTGGTTGCCAGTCGAAGAAGATGGCCGCTTGCACGATCCAGTGCTGAGGGAGAACTTTGTCGAACGCGTGTTCGCATTGCATGAGCTTAATAGGCTGCGGGCCAATGGTCTTACTCGCCATGGCTTACTCAACTTTCACAGTCGCTATAAGCTACAGCTTCTGGCTCATCACCAGGCCGGTTACCGGGAAATCGGCCCATTCGTTGCCTCACTTCACCAGTGGGATGATTTGGACGCTTTTTTCGTTGTCTATCGTGAAAAGCTCATGACGATCCTCAAAAAGCCCGCCTCACGAAAAAATCACACCAACGTACTGATGCATATCCAGGGCTACTTCCGCGAACGGTTGAACTCCCGCCAGCGCGGAGAGTTACGTGACGTTATCCTCAACTATAGCGGTGGGCTGCTGCCAATATTGGCGCCTCTGACGCTACTCAAGCACTATCTGGCTGAATACCCAGACAGCTATCTGCTTACCCAGAACTATTTTGATCCTTATCCGAATGATTTAGCGCTACGGTTGATGATCAAATAGTCTGAGAGCGATTCAACCGTTTCTGATTTTCTCATCGATACAAGGCTGAGGTTTACCAAACAGATATCCTTGGGCGAAATCGCAGCCCAGCGCCTGAAGGCTTTTTAGTTGTTCCTGCGTTTCAACACCTTCAGCAACAGCCTTCATATTGAGGGATTTCGCCATGCCGGTGATCAGTTTGATGATATTAAGCGCATCTTCCTGTGTGGATATTGAATGGACAAACGACTTGTCTATTTTAATTTTATCGAAGGCAAGCCTGCTCAGGCGCGAAAGGGAAGAATATCCGGTGCCAAAATCATCGATCGAGATTTTTACACCCATGGCTCTGAGTTTGTTAAGTGTGTTCATCGGCGTCGTACTCTCAATGAAGAGAGAGGATTCTGTTACTTCCAGTTCAAGACGATCGGCTGGGAGTCCAGTTTCTTTCAGAATAGACAGTACGATACCGACAAAGGCTTTGCTGCTTAGCTGGACAGGAGAGACATTCACTGAAATTTTAGCCGGAACCGCCCAACAAGCCGCTTCCCGGCAGGCAATTTCAAGCACAGCTTTCCCCATCTCATTAATCATTCCGGTTTTTTCAGCAACAGGAATAAAGTTATCCGGCGACAGGAGGCCCTTTAGAGGATGGAGCCAACGAATTAGGGCTTCATAGCTATAAATTTCCTGGCTGAAGGAGTCAACAATGGGCTGATAATAAACCACGAATTCTTTGTTCACTATTGCCAATGCCATATCATGCTCAAGCGTTCTGCTTTCTTGTAGCTTTTCTAACATTCGTTGTCGGAAGACTTTTATCTTACCAGAGCCTTCACCTTTGGCTTCATAAAGGGCCAGATCGGCAAATTTATAAATATAGTCGGAACGACGTTCAGTGTCTGAGATAACAATGCCAACACAGGTGGTTATGTTGATAATCGTGTTATAAATAGTGTAGGGCTGGCTGATAAATTCACATATTTTCTGGGCGCGCGAAACAGCGTGGCTTTCTGTCAGGCCACTTGAGAGAAACGCAAATTCATCTCCACCCAGGCGATACAGCGTATCCGAAGTAAGGCTCATCGAAACCAGTCGGTCAGATATCTGGCGTAGCAACATATCACCGGCATCATGACCATACGTATCATTTACTTCTTTGAATCGATCTAAATCAAACAACATCACAGTCACAGAATCGTGATTTTTTTCTGCTCTCTCAATTGTTTTATTTAAATCGCTCCAGAATAGCTGACGGTTATTCATCTCGGTAAGAGAGTCATGGTAGACGTCATATTCCAGTTTAGCATTCTGAATTTGCAGTTTTTCTTTAGATTTCTGCAGTTCTTCGGCAAGACTCTTGACCTGCAGGTGCGCCCGCAGAATATTTCTGTTTTGATAGAAAATGAGCACGCCCAGAATCGCACTCAGTATTATCAGCAGCACAGAGGTTGCAGAATAAATATAGTACAGCGTCTGGATTTTTTGGTTGGCGTTATTGATCGAGTTAACATCTTTGTTTAACGCACCAGATGAAAGACGACCCAGTGGCGCATCCAGAGTATGCATTTTTTTCAGATAAGCCTGGAGTGCTGAACGGTTCATTTTTTCTAGATTAACATCCAGAAAACTAAGGGTATTTTCAAGTTTTACCGCCAGCTCGCGGTGGGCTATATTGCTTTCGATGTAGCGCCCCAGGTCACCTTCTTTTATCAAATCACTCTGGCTAAGCATAATGTCGAGGCGCATGCGTACATCATCGAGATTCATCGTATCATCGATAGTGTAAAGACCAAGCAACGATTCAAATCGGTAATATTGTGATACCAGCTGAGCAGCAGACCAGGAATCGGTGTAGTGAGTCAGTTTCTGTAACTCTTGTTGCCGTTCATGCACGAGGAAAGAGATATACCCGGTAGATATAAAAAGAAAAAAGATGATGCCAGCCAGTATTCTGTTCATGATGTTCCTCTGAACGCTTACTCAATATCCATACTACTGACCTGCCATGCAGACCTTGAATAATAAATCTGATTATTCAATTCTGGCATGCTGTCATAGGGGTACACAATGAATAACGGGCCTTTGTCACGGATGCGCATATATTTTCCGTTGATTTTTAACGCAAGGATAGCATTGTATTTTTTGAAATCACTAAGAGGGATAACAGTGGTGTAGTCATTGAGTGCAGTGACCTTAACAACAGAGCCGTTCGCCCCGACATAATCCATGAGTTTTTGTAGCGGAATACCCGTAAAGGTAGTGCGCCCATTATACCAGGGGGAGGTGGTCTGGAAACTGACCATGCCCAGCTTCTCAAGGCTGGCGGTCTCAAAAACGGCTTTCCCGTCTGCATTTGTATTTTCAATATTACCCGACAGCGTTAAAAGCACTTTACCGGTGGGCCTGGAAAGTTCACCTGCCCATAGCTGGGTGGAGAGTACAAAGCTTACCAACATGACCATTAATCGCATTCTTACCTCACCAATCAGCCGGATGTTAAAGAATTATAATTTAGATATCACGCTATTTATATATATTGCATGGGTATTATTGGTGTAATAACTTCAATAGCTTTTTAACTCTTTTAAATCAGTGAGTTAGTTGTTACCTGTTCTGCTGTGGTGCATTAAAAATGCTAGTGTGTTATTTGAGTAAAGCTAAATTTCACTATGTATGTACAAAAATAAATCATCTATTTACTCAGTGCCAATAAATACGCACGAAAATAAAGGTTTATTTTTTTCACTGCAGTTGGATTTGGTTGTTTACTGGTGGGTAACTATATCGGGCACGAAGCCGCCTTTAGTGTAGCGGGAGCGCTTCGTGTCGGTAATCAAGGACAAAAATTCTATACGCGGCAAGTGTGGTCTATCTGAACCCGTTTATTCACCCGCCTGAGCTGACTGGCGGGCATACAGATAGGCGGTGGCCCTCGATACGCCCAGATGCTGTGCAACCGTATCCATAGATTTGCGTACGTTCAGCAAACCGTCCTGGCGTAATTGTTGAATCAGCAGCTTACGGTCTTGAGGTTTAAGGGCTCGGGCCGTCGTCGCGCGTTTAGCGGCAAAGTCATCAATACGCTGGCGGATGACTTCATTACTGCCGGGATCGATATGTTCCTTAATGGGGGAATTTTCAGTTTCAGTAAAACGCGCAAGAGCACTCTGCATACCACGGAACAGCGTCATATCGACATTCAGGCAAAGTGCCGCTACGTATTTGCCGTCTTCGTCCTTGATGCCAATCGATGTACTTTTCACCGGGCGGCCATCGGCAAACTGATTACTGTAGTTCGCAATGATGCTGGGAAAGTCAGGTGATGCGATTCTCGCCAGGCCAAGCTCGGTTGCTGGCTGACCGGGTTGACGTCCGGAAAGATTATTATGGATGGACAAAATGGCATGTTCAGGATTTTTGAGGTCATGAACCACCACTTCGCAAAACGGAGAGAAGGTCTCACTCAATCCCCTGGCGATAGTATCAATTTGGCTGAGAAGCGAGTTATTGTCGGTTTTTGGCATGCCAGTCTCCTGCGGTGATGTCTGTTGCCATGATTGCGAGCAGTTTACAGTGACCTGGGAGCGTTTTTCCAGACGGGAGTGTACAGACAGTAAAAGTAGGGTATCTGCATGGCAGATACCCTGTTTATCATCCGGCCAGAAATTCACTGTAGCGACTGATATCCACATTTCCGCCGCTGATGATAATGCCGATTTTCTTGCCGCGAAGCTCAGCTTTACGCGCTCTGGCGGCAGCAAAACCCAGACACCCGGTCGGCTCTACGACGATTTTCATGCGTTCAGCGATAAATTTCATTGAGGCAACTAACTCAGCGTCTGAAACAGTCAGAATATCGTTCACGTTTTGCTGGATAATCTGAAACGTATAGTTCCCGAGATGTTGAGTCTGAGCACCGTCAGCAATGGTTTTGGGCGTATCGATATGAACTATTTTTCCACTTCGGAACGACTGTTGACCATCGTTACCCGCCTCAGGTTCGACACCATAGATGATGCAGTCAGGAGACAGATGTCTGGCCGCCAGGGCGGATCCTGAGAGCAGGCCGCCACCGCCCAGACACACGAAAAGGGCGTCTAACTGACCCACTTCTTCAATTAGCTCTTTTGTGGCGGTGCCCTGGCCTGCGATCACGTGCGGATGGTCGTAAGGGGGGATCAGCGTTAACCCCTGTTTCTCCGCCAGGTCCCGACCAATTTTTTCACGATCTTCAGTATAGCGATCGTAAGTTACCACTTTTCCGCCATAGCCTTTCGTCGCCGCAACTTTGGCCGCCGGGGCATCATGCGGCATGATAATTGTTGCTGGAATACCCAACAACTTTGCCGACAGGGCAATGGCCTGTGCATGGTTGCCGGAGGAAAACGTCACGACGCCCGCAGCGCGTTGTTGTGGCGTGAACTGGCGTAGCGCATTCATAGCGCCACGAAATTTGAAGGCGCCCATTCTCTGGAAGTTTTCGCACTTAAAGAAGACTTCCGCGCCAAATTCTTCATTTACCGTTCGGGAGGTCATCACCGGCGTTTTGTTAGCATAATCTGCGATGCGCTCTGCCGCAGCGGCAACATCGTTATAATCAGGCAGTGTCATTTCAGTCATTGTTGTTCACCTGTATGTTGTTAAACGTCACGCTTGCGGGGCCAACGCAATAGCTTCAACTTCCAGCGCAAAACCATAATGAAGTTCCGCAACACCTGCTACTGCACGGGATGGACGGAAATCACCGATCCACTCTCCATAGATTTTGTTAAACGTCGGCCACTGGTTCATATCCGTCACATAGACGCGAACAGACACCAGATGCTGACGTGATGCCCCAGCACCAGCCAGACAAGCATCAATATTCTTGAGTACCAGCCGGGTTTGATCTTCAAAAGAGGCATCCGCTTTTTTCTCGCCGTCGAAAGTGACCGGCAATTGCCCGGAAATGAAGACGAACCCGCCAGCCGTTGTACTGTGCGAGTAATGACCTGCTGGCGGGAAGCTTCCAGCAGATGAGTTCAGTGTAATGTCCGCGGTCATATGAGAATCTCCAGTCGCCGTTTGCGATTCATTTTGTATAAAATAATACTGTTTGTATTATTTTATACTCCTTCATAGTGCGTTCGGCCAGCGATAGTTTTCGCTAACGCTGATTTTGTGAACTACTGCAAACGTGGCCCAGCCTAAATCACTGTCCTGGAGCGGTGACGGGGATATCGCTGTTGAAAGGGGAAAGCAGGGGGAAATGAAGAAACGCCCCGGGAGGGGGCGTCTAAGGCAAAAGTTTAGCTGATATGACCGTGGTTAATTTTACTTAGCGGTTCATTGATATCGAAGATTTTGAACGTTACTTCCTCCACACCCAGGTGCTTCAGGCGGGCGGTATGCTTTTTGATATAGGCCTGAGCGGTGTCTTCGTCCTGGAACAGGTAGATGCCTCCCGCTTCGTGATTTGCTTCGTTCTCGGTCCAGATTTTCCAGATGAACCCCGGCTCCTGGTTGATTGATTCGGCCAGTTCAACGAGCTGATTCGACATCTCAGCCCCAAACGGACCATGAAAATCAAAGTGTATCTGCACGAGTTTGTTCGACATAAATCCTCCATGGATTGGTTATTTTGGGTAAGGCTGCTAGCGCAACAGCACTTTACCGGTCAGATAAGTTATCGCCTGCCCACTGATATATACACGCGTTCCTGCTAACTGACAGCGTAAATCCCCGCCGCGTTCAGAGACCTGGCGTGCCAGCATCTGTGTTTTATTCAGTTTTCCAGCCCAGTAAGGGATCAGCATGCTATGTGCCGAGCCTGTGACCGGGTCTTCCGCGACGGCTTCGCCCGGGCAGAAGAAACGGCTGACAAAATCGTATTCCCCGTCACCCGGCGCGGTGATGCATACCATTTTCCCCAGCGGAATCATGGCGTGGATGTTTGGGCGCACAGCCTCAACCTGCTGTTGATTTTCCAGCACCACCATGTAATCGCGTGCCACACGCACCTCTTTGTATTCGGTGATGCCTAATGTTTCCAGCAGTAAAGCGGGCGGCACGGCAGATTCGCTTTGCCAGGCTGGAAAATCAAGCGTCAGCCATTCACCGCAGCGCGTGACCGTCAGCGGTCCCACAAAGCGGGTAGCAAATTGGATTTTTGTATCCGGGTAATCCAGATGTTCAAAGATGACATGCGCGGCGGCAAGCGTGGCATGCCCACACAGATTAATTTCACCCTGAGTGGTAAACCAACGCAGCTCAAAGCCATTCTCATTGGCGACAAAAAAAGCGGTTTCTGACTGGTTATGCTGCTGCGTCATCTTTAATAATGTTTCATCGGGCAACCAGTCCGTGAGCGGACAGACTGCTGCGGCATTACCGCCAAATGTCGTGGTGGTAAAGGCATCCACCATGTAAAAATCGATTTGTTGCACAGAGTAACCCTCTCATCGCACTCAGGATAAATCACACTCTATCATGCCAGCCATTGGGTCAATGCTCAGATTCGCCACTGTGGTGAAAATTCGTTATCATCCGTTCCCACACCTCATTCTGGCCGCCTGATGTCTACGATCTTCGATACCTTTATTGCCCCGCCTTGCCATGACGAGATAGAGACCCTCTATCAGGACGAGCATCTGGTGCTCATCAATAAACCCAGCGGGTTGCTTAGCCTGTCGGGCAAAAATCCGCAGAATCTCGATTCGGTACATCACCGGCTGGTACAGATTTACCCTGGCTGCACGCTGGTACATCGGCTTGATTTCGGCACCTCTGGGCTGATGGTGGTCGCTCGTAACAAGGCTATCAACGCCGCGCTTTGCCAGCAGTTCAGCCAGCGGACGATCACTAAGGTGTACAGTGCGCTGTTATGCGGGCATCTGGAAAACGACGAAGGGGTTATCGACGCCGCAATTGCCAAAGACCCGGCGCTGTTTCCATTGATGTCGATTTGTGCTCTCAACGGCAAACCCGCGCGCTCGCGCTATCAGGTTGTCGAGCGTTTTTATCATCGTCAGGAAGAGGGGACGTTGCTCCCCTTGACGCGGGTACAACTGACCCCTGAAACCGGGCGCACCCATCAACTACGGATCCATTGTCAGCAGTTGGGACATCCTATTTTGGGCTGCGATCTGTACGGTGGACGTCTGCTGCCGGGGACTGAACAAACGTCACGGCTGATGCTACATGCCAGTGAACTGCATTTCAGGCATCCCATTAGTGAAGCGTGGATGAACGCCAAAAACGCCAGCCCGTTTTGAGGCGAAAAAAAGCCGCCAGGCGGCGGCTTTTATGAGGTTATCGCGCAGCGCGTTGTAAAATAACCGCTGACGGCTGGCGTTGCAGAAACCGCATCCGCAGCATCATCAGTATCGCCGCAGAGGTCAGGCCGATAATAAAGCCCATCCAGAATCCCGCCGGTCCCATCCGGTCAACTACCAGATCGGTAAGCGCCAGAATATAACCGCTCGGCAGGCCCAGCACCCAGTATGCCGTAAAGGTAATAAAGAAAATGGAACGCGTATCTTTATAACCACGCAGGATCCCGCTGCCAATAACCTGGATAGAGTCCGAAATTTGATACACAGCGGCCAGTAACATGAGCTGAGCCGCCAGGGCGACAACTTCCGGGTTATTGTTATAGAGCAGGGCAATATGCTCGCGGAATGTCACGGTGAAAATCGCTGTTACGACCGCCATGCACACACCAACACCCAGACCCGTTCTGGCTGCGGTTTGCGCATCCAGCGTGGAACCCTGGCCCAGACGATAACCGACACGAATGGTGACGGCGGCAGCCAGAGACATTGGCAGGACGAACATTAACGAGCTGAAGTTCAGTGCGATTTGGTGTCCGGCTACGTCGACAATCCCCAATGGAGAAACCAGCAGCGCGACCACCGCAAACAACGTCACTTCGAAAAATAACGCCAGCGCGATAGGTAAACCCAGCTGTACCAGACGCTTCATTACTGCGGTGTCAGGTTTCTGGAAACCACGCTCATTACGGATATCGCGCATTGAACGCGCACGTTTGATGTAAGAGAGCATGGCGATAAACATCACCCAGTAAACCGCTGCTGTTGCCACACCACAACCCACGCCACCCAGTTCCGGCATGCCTAAATGCCCATAGATGAAAACATAGTTAACCGGAATGTTCACCAGCAGGCCGAGAAATCCCATCACCATCGCCGGTTTAGTCTTGGCTAATCCTTCGCACTGGTTACGGGCTACCTGGAAGAACAGATAACCCGGGGCGCCCCACAGCAGGGCACGCAGGTAGCCAACGGCTTTATCTGCCAGCGCCGGGTCAATGTTATGCATGGAGTGAATAATGTACCCCGCGTTCCATAGCACAACCATAATCAGCACGGAGACGCTGCCCGCCAGCCAGAAGCCCTGACGTATTTGATGGGCGATACGGTCGCGGCGTCCGGAACCATTGAGTTGCGCAATTACCGGCGTCAACGCCAGCAGTAGTCCGTGCCCAAACAGAATGGCCGGTAGCCAGATGGACGTACCAATGGCGACTGCCGCCATATCCGTCGCGCTGTATCCGCCCGCCATGACGGTATCAACGAATCCCATTGCGGTTTGAGCGATTTGCGCAAGAATCACCGGAATTGCCAGAGCTAATAACTGACGCGCTTCACTTACATACTTTTGCACGTGTACACCACTATATTGTTGTTATTTGAGAGACTAAAAAAGCCGCCTTATATGGCAGCAAGGAGAAAAAGCAGGGGAAATTTCAGTCTATTGTAGCGAGGAATACGTAATTCTCCAGTGAAAAAACAGGCGCTGGTGGCGCATTGCTGGCAACCTGAATTTCCACCTGCTATTGTGCTGTGCAGAGATGTCTTAATTGAGTTCAGGAGTAGGAAGTATGTTTACGGGTATTGTGCAGGGCACCGCAAAATTGGTGTCCATTGATGAAAAACCAAATTTTCGTACGCATGTTGTGGAGTTGCCTGAATATATGCTGGATGCGCTGGAGACCGGCGCATCGGTTGCCCACAATGGATGCTGCCTGACGGTCACCGAAATTAACGGTAACCAGATAAGCTTCGACCTGATGAAAGAAACGCTGCGTATCACCAACCTGGGCGATCTGAAGGTTGGAGATTTGGTTAACGTTGAACGTGCGGCAAAATTCAGTGATGAGATTGGCGGACATTTAATGTCGGGCCATATTATGACCACTGCCGAAGTGTCGAAAATTCTGACCTCGGAGAATAACCGTCAGGTGTGGTTTAAAGTCCAGGATCCGTCGCTGATGAAATATATCCTGTACAAAGGATTTATTGGTATTGACGGTATCAGTCTGACGGTTGGTGAAGTGACGCCGACCCGTTTCTGTGTACATTTGATCCCGGAAACGCTGGAGCGTACGACACTTGGCAAGAAAAAGCTGGGCGCACGGGTTAATATCGAAATCGATCCCCAAACGCAGGCGGTGGTTGATACCGTTGAGCGTGTCCTGGCGGCGCGTGAAAGCGCCATCAGCAACATAACGGGCGAAGCGGGAGCCTAAGCCTGAGAGGAAAGCCCCCGTTGCTACGGGGGCGAAAACGATTAGCGGGGAACGCGCAGACCGTGTTCAACACCGCGGGAAAAGACCACCTGCCATAGCTGAATATCTCGAGCACGAAACGCCCCGGCGCAGGCGTTCAGATAATAGCTGAACATCCGCTTGAAACGTTCGGTATAGTTATCGGCGATTTCAGGCCAGGAACTCATGAAACGCTCGTGCCATGCCATCAGCGTCGTGTCGTAATCCGCGCCAAAATTATGCCAGTCCTCCATCACAAAATGTGGTTCGCTGGCGTTGGCAATCTGGCGAACTGACGGCAAACACCCGTTTGGGAAGATATACTTATTGATCCACGGATCAACGTTATTGTCGGTCTTTTTGGAGCCGATGCTATGCAGTAAAAAGAGACCATCCGGTTTTAAATTACGATCGACCACCTCAAAATAGGTGGCGTAGTTCTTCGGTCCAACATGTTCAAACATGCCGACGGAGACAATGCGGTCGAATTTGTCGTTCAGGTCGCGATAATCCTGCAGCAAAATGGTGACATCCAGCCCAGCGCAACGTTCCTGTGCCATTTTCTGCTGTTCTGCCGAAATGGTCACACCCACCACGCTCACGCCATATTGCGATGCCATAAACTGGGATAAACCACCCCAGCCACAGCCAATATCAAGCACCCGCATTCCTGGCTTCAGTTGCAATTTTTCAGCAATCATTTTGAGCTTCGCCTGCTGGGCAGATTCCAGAGTGTTGGCATCTTTCCAGTAGGCGCAGGAATACTGCATATAGGGGTCAAGCATGCGGGTAAAGAGATCGTTGCCCAAATCGTAATGTTCTTTGCCGACCATCCACGCACGTTTTTTGGTCTGTAAATTGAACAGGCGAGCCGTGGCGATACGTAGCGTATCTTTAAAGTGGCGGGGGAGTTGGTTTTCAAGACCGGCGCGCAAGACTTTACTAAAAAACATGTCCAGCCGGTCGCATTCCCACCAGCCATCCATATAACTTTCACCCAACCCTAACGATCCTTCCTGCAATACGCGTTTGAAAAAATCGGGGTTCTTTACTCGAATATCAGCCGGTGCAGGGCCATTAATGGCAATGCCTGCACGGCTCAATAATTCATTGGTAATGCGGTACCAGTCATCATCCGGTACGCTGACGTCTTCTATACATGATGAACTCATAGCTTCTCCATCACTGGTCGGTGATCAGAACCTTAAAACAGCGTAGACGCTTTTTTGGGCTTTGTGAGAAATCTCACGGAATTAATCCGCGAATCTATAATCCGACGTAGAACAGAGGAAGGGAGAAACCCTTGCCGAAAAGGCCATCCGTGGTAAAACGGGAACGTTCTTGTCCCCGTTAACGCATTAAAATTATCGTTTTTTTAACAACTGAAAATCAGTATATGCCTGAATTTTTGACGATTCAACCGATAATTGTTAGCGGGCTAACTAAATGCCCGCAACCATTATTAGTGCGACTCTCCGTGGGCAACTTGCGCACGATCATCTGTTTGCGGGGCGTCAGTTTTCTGCGATTGCACTTTGTAACCCACAGCAGCCAGCAATACTGTTGTCAGCATAACGCTGGTGGTGGTGAGCAGTGGGGTGGCAATCAACCAGGAAACGACAAGGCTTGCCAGGAAGCATAAACCCAGTTGCAGCGTATTCTGCAATGCGGCTGCGCGTCCCGTGGCCTGTGGGAAAGGGCGTAATGCCTGCGCGACAACGATAGGGTAGATTGCGCCGTTCGCAATCGCCATAACGCAGAATGGGATCAGGATTTCAGCCAATGCAACATGATGAATAAAGCCGGTCGCCCAGGTGCCTACAACGCTGAAGGCATACAGAATGAGTAACCAAGGTAGCAGCTGACGACCCTGCCATTTTTGCAGCGCTGCACGACAGCCGTAACCACCAATTAAGAAGGCGATAGTTTGCGGAACATAGCTCAGACCAATTACCGCTGGGCTATAACCCATTTCGCTGAGGATGAACGGGGAACCTGTCAGCCATGCGAAAAAGCTCGCGGAACAGGCGGCATAAATCAGCACGTTTCCACGGTAAGTTTTCGAGCGCAGCAAGGTGGCGAAAGTCAGTTTATCCTGGCTGTCATCGCGCGCTTTAGCCGTTGGCTTGAGACGCAGAGCCGGAAGCATCAGAATCAAAGTAATGGCAAACAGAGTGGCAAAAATGGCCTGCCAGGAAAAATGTACCAGGATCCAACTGCCTAATAGCGGGGCGAGTGCAGGAGATAACCCGACCAGCGGCATAATAGTGGCAAAGATGCGGTTTACTTTTTGTGAAGGATAATAATCGGTAACCAGCGCTTGCCAGATAACCGATGCCGCACAGACGCCAACGGCCTGAACAAATCGCAGTACCAGCAGACCAGTGGCGTTTTCAACCCATAGCATGCCCAGACTGCCCAGTGCGAAGATAGATAAACCCAGCAGCAAAATAGGCTTGCGACCATAGTGGTCAGAAAGCGGCCCCCACAGCAGTTGCGCGACGGCAAACCCCGCTAAGAACAAGCTCAGGCTGGCGCTGACGGCAGATGCAGGTGTTTGCAGATCGGACTGAATAGCAGCAAAGGCGGGTAGATACATATCCGTTGCCAGAAAACCGAGCACGCTAAGACCTGCCAGCCAGACTAAAAACCCTTTCCCAGGTTGCATCATCATTTCTCTTTTTTAGCAGTAGAACAATGCCGCTGAGTGTAGTGAGTGTAATTCTCGCTGTGAAACGCTAATATTTGCTTACTGATTTCAAATTTTTTGCAGGCAGAATATGTGGTCGGAATATTCACTTGAAGTGGTTGATGCGGTTGCGCGTAACGGCAGTTTTAGTTCGGCCGCGCAGGAGCTGCACCGTGTACCTTCGGCAGTAAGCTACACCGTGCGCCAGCTGGAAGAATGGCTGGCGGTGCCACTTTTTGAGCGACGCCATCGGGATGTGGAATTAACGCCTGCCGGGGCATGGTTTTTAAAAGAAGGCCGCTCTGTTATCAAAAAAATGCAGATCACGCGCCAACAATGTCAGCAAATTGCCAACGGCTGGCGCGGACAGCTGGCGATCGCCGTCGATAACATTGTCCGCCCGGATCGTACCCGACAGATGATCGTGGATTTCTACCGTCACTTTGATGATGTGGAGTTGTTAGTTTTTCAGGAAGTGTTTAACGGCGTGTGGGACGCACTGTCTGATGGGCGTGTGGAGCTGGCCATCGGGGCCACACAGGCCATTCCGGTCGGGGGGCGCTATACCTTCCGCGATATGGGAATGCTGAGCTGGAGCTGCGTGGTAGCCAGTCATCACCCACTGGCGTCAATGCCCGGAGCGTTAAGTGATGACACGTTGCGCAACTGGCCGTCACTGGTGCGCGAAGATACCTCCCGAACATTGCCGAAGCGTATTACCTGGCTGCTGGACAACCAAAAGCGCGTCGTCGTGCCGGACTGGGAATCCTCTGCGACCTGTTTGTCCGCGGGATTGTGCGTGGGCATGGTACCGACGCATTTTGCCAAGCCGTGGATCGATAGTGGTAAATGGGTTGCGCTGCAACTGGAGAACCCCTTTCCTGATGCCGCATGTTGTCTGACATGGCAGCAGAACGATACGTCACCGGCATTGAGTTGGCTGCTGGACTATTTAGGGGATAGTGAAACGTTGAACAAGGAATGGCTGCGGGAGCCAGATGAGACTCCCGCACAACAGGCTTAACGGCGGTAATCGCGGAACGGACCGTCGGCAACGGAGCGACGCTCAACCAGGCGCGGATGCACCTCGATAGACTGTGACTCTTCACGTTTATTCACGATACGGTCTAACAGCATGTTGAATGCCGTTTCACCCAGTGAATCCTTCGGCTGGTGAATGGTCGTCAAGGCCGGCGTGAAGAAGCGGGCGTTGCGCACGTTGTCGTAGCCGATGAGTGAGACATCCTGCGGTACGCGCAGCCCCATTTCGTCAGCGGCGCACAGCGCACCCATTGCCATAATATCGCCACCGCAGAAGACAGCGGTCGGACGATGTGACTGCGACAGAATTTGCTGCATGGCACGATAGCCGGATTCAGGCTCAAAATCGCCCTGGACAATCCAGTTTTCAGGCACTTTAATCAGCGCTTCTTCCATCGCTTTCATAAAGCCAGCCAGACGCCCAGCCCCGGTGTTACGTTCCATTGGGCCAGGGATCACGCCAATCTCACGATGACCGCGTTCTACCAGATACCGACCCGCCATATAACCGCCTTCGAAGGCGTTATCAATGACCGTATCAGTAAAGTCGGCTTTTGCTTCGCCCCAGTCCATGACGACCATCGGGATATGGCGATACTCTTCGAGCATAGAAAGCAGCGACTCCGGATACTCAGAACACATCACCAGCAAACCATCAACGCGCTTTTGCGCCATCATCGACAGATAAGCCTGCTGTTTTTCGAGACTGTTCCATGCGTTACCCAAGATCAGGGTATAGCCTTTCTGGAAACAGTTTTTCTCAACGGCTTCGATAATTTCGGCGAAATAGGCCGCTTCGCTGCTGGTCGCCAGCAAGCCGATAGACTTGGTGTGATTTACCTTCAGGCTGCGGGCAACTGCGCTCGGAGAATAGTGCAGTTCTTTGATTGCTGCCCAGACAGCATTACGTGTTTCTTCCGCGACAAAGCGCGTCTTGTTAATTACGTGTGATACGGTTGTAGTGGAAACGTTTGCTCGCTTCGCTACATCTTTAATTGTTGCCATTACATCTCACTCCAGACCATATCCTAAGCTCCTGAGAATACTCCAGGTAAACGTTTGCCTTTACACACCCTTATCGCAACGTAAGGGTTGCGGCACGCCGGGAAAACGACACGGAACGTCAGGAAGGGGTCAATGGCCGGTACGCTAATCAAGTAAGCGTGGAATTTTGTCTGATCTTAACGAAAAGGGGAAGAGTTAAAAGCAGTTATCAATATAAATCGTGAGAGATTTTTGCTTTCAAGTGTGTAAAAATGCGCAATATCACTTTTTGTGTGGGAATAAAAAGGAGAAAACTTGATGAGCACCGATCTGAAATTTTCGTTAGTGACTACCATTATTGTTCTGGGATTGATCGTCGCGGGTGGTCTGACCGCAGCGCTGCATTGATTTCCCCGAGGGAGTTAGCTCTCCCTCATCCCTTCGACTCGTTTTTCCCCTCTATTGTTTGCGAATAAGCAAAAGTCTTTTGCAGTTTTGTTAACTTTATTAATTTTGCGATCAATGTCATGCTTTTGACTCTTATTTATGTCGTGCCGCGGCTCGACGATACGGAGTCGAAATATGAAAATCAATTACCCTTTACTGGCGCTGGCAATCGGGGCGTTTGGTATTGGCACCACCGAGTTTTCGCCAATGGGGTTATTGCCCGTCATTGCCAAAGGTGTGGACGTCTCGATTCCGGCGGCTGGCATGCTGATCAGCGCTTATGCGGTAGGTGTGATGGTAGGTGCACCGCTGATGACATTGCTGCTGTCTCATCGTGCGCGACGTAATGCTTTGATATTTCTGATGGCGATTTTCACGCTGGGTAATGTGCTTTCGGCTATTTCACCGGATTACACCACGCTGATGCTATCGCGTATTTTGACCAGTCTTAACCATGGAGCCTTTTTTGGTCTCGGTTCTGTGGTTGCAGCCAGTGTGGTACCCAAACATAAGCAGGCCAGCGCCGTGGCAACGATGTTTATGGGGTTAACCATCGCCAATATTGGCGGCGTTCCGGCGGCAACCTGGCTTGGTGAAACCATCGGCTGGCGTATGTCGTTTATGGCCACTGCAGGGCTGGGCGTCATTGCGATGGTCAGCCTGTTCTTCTCACTACCCAAGGGTGGAGCAGGAGAGCGCCCGGATGTCCGAAGCGAACTGGCGGTGTTGATGCGCCCACAGGTGTTGTCGGCGTTACTGACTACCGTACTGGGTGCAGGAGCGATGTTCACGCTGTATACCTACATCTCGCCGGTTCTGCATACTATCACTCATGCTACACCGGCATTTGTTACCGGGATGCTGGTGTTGATAGGCGTTGGCTTCTCGATCGGTAACTATTTTGGCGGCAAACTGGCTGACCGTTCAGTCAACGGTACGCTGAAAGGCTTTTTACTGCTGCTGATGGTTATTATGCTGGCCATTCCTTTCCTTGCGCGTAATGAGCTGGGAGCTGCGGTCAGTATGGTGGTCTGGGGCGCGGCGACGTTTGCGGTCGTTCCACCGTTGCAGATGCGTGTGATGCGCGTTGCCAGCGAAGCGCCTGGATTATCATCGTCAGTCAATATTGGCGCGTTTAATCTGGGGAACGCCCTTGGTGCAGCGGCCGGTGGGGCGGTGATATCTGGCGGCCTGGGCTACAGTTTTGTGCCGGTGATGGGGGCGATTGTGGCGGGACTTGCGCTGCTGCTGGTGTTCATATCCGCAAGAAGACAGCCTGAAGAGGCTTTCACTACCGCGAATTAATGCAAAAACGCAGAAGGAAGTCCTTCTGCGTTATCTTTTTTATGCTGCGAAGTTCTTCGCAACAAATTCCCAGTTCACCAGTGCCCAGAAATGTTCCAGGTAGCCAGGACGAGCATTGCGATAGTCGATGTAGTAGGCGTGTTCCCACACGTCAACGGTCATCAGCGGCGTCGCGTCGGTAGTCAGCGGAGTACCTGCGTTGGAGGTGGAGACGATAGCCAGTTTGCCATCCGTTCCTTTAACCAGCCAGGTCCAGCCAGAACCGAAGTTTTTGATAGCTGCATCGGTGAATTGCGCTTTGAAATCTGCAAAGCTGCCAAAGGAAGCGGCGATTGCATCGGCCAGTTTACCGGTTGGTTCGCCACCTGCGTTCGGTGCCAGGCAGTTCCAGTAGAACGTGTGGTTCCATACTTGTGCTGCGTTATTGAATACACCGCCTTCAGAGCTACGAACGATCTCTTCCAGTGATTTGCCTTCAAACGCCGTGCCTTTAATCAGATTGTTCAGATTGGTCACGTAGGTTTGATGGTGTTTGCCATAGTGATATTCCAGCGTTTCGGCAGAAATGTGCGGTGCCAGAGCATCTTTGGCATACGGTAATGCAGGTAATTCAAACGACATTGCTTCTCTCCTTATTATTTATATTGAGTACACACAATAGCCTCATTGTGAGTAAGGATAGGGTAGCAAATTGAAAGGTTATGCAAAAGAAGAACTTACCCTACAGCATGTTCTGTAGGGTAAGTTTTTAGCGAATTGTTTTTGGCGTCATTACCCGACGAGCGCCCACATAGTGGCGCTGCCAGTAATCTTCGCTCAGAGAGGTGATTTGAATTTCCTGCCCGCTGCGCGGTGACTGAATAAACTTACCGTTGCCGACGTAGACGCCGACGTGATCGGCTGTGCCGCGACCCTGGGTACGAAAGAATACCAGATCACCATTTTTCAGTTCGCCACGTTCAATTGGTGCGGCATCACGCAGATGGTACATTTCATTCGCGGTACGCGGAATGCGGAACTTCACCAGATCTTTATAGGCGTAATAAACCAGACCGCTGCAGTCAAACCCGGTTCTTGGCGAGGAGCCGCCCCAACGATAAGGTTTGCCGATTTGGTTCATCAAGGTGGACATAGCGGTTTTAGTCGCTTTCTGCACTTTCACTTTATGTGCGTCAGCAAGCGTAGTCGGTGCAGTGGTTTTCACCTTCACGCAGCGTGGTTTATGACCTTTGCGCGGTGTGCATTTTTCCGTCCAGGTAACGGCTGTGGTTTGTGCTGCGGCAGTTTTACCACGGCGATTTGCAGTTTTAGTCGACTTTGCCGGAGTGGCTGTGCGTTTTTTAGAAGAGGAAGCGGTTTTGGTGCTGGTTTTGCTGGTGGTCTTTGTCGCCGTTTTCTTGCTGGTCTTTGTTGTTTTTTGGCTGGTTGTTGCGCTTTTCTTTTTATCTACCGTCTTGAGTGGGTGAGTACTGGTAGGTGTCGTCCTGGCCTGCTTGGAAGCATGAGCCATAGGCGTAAAAGGCAGTGTAGTAAAAAGCAAAGCACAGAGCGTGATCGAGATTCGGTTTATCCGCGCCACTGAGCAGTCCTCTGGTAAGGCAGGTCTATCGTGCCTGCGTGTGATTTTCAAAACTTGATGATTCTAATCTATAGAAAGAGGGAAAGTTAATAGCTTTTTTAGTTTAAAACTGCGTTTCGTAACCGACCGCAAAAAAAAACAGCAAATAGAGATAGAATTGGTGAACAGATAATCAAATCCACATGTTTGAAGGGGATAAGTGAGATTGTGAATGCAACTTTTAGCGTCAGGGGATAAAATAATAACGCGTAATGAAAATGTTATTTTCCGTTGCCTGTCTGACCCGTTACAATGTCAGACTACTGCCGTAAAAGAAGTTTAAGGAAGCAAGATAATGAGCACCACTATCGAAAAAATCCAGCGCCAGATCGCTGAAAACCCGATTCTCCTGTACATGAAAGGTTCCCCTAAACTGCCAAGCTGCGGTTTCTCCGCACAGGCTGTGCAGGCGCTGTCAGCCTGTGGTGAACGCTTTGCTTATGTTGATATTCTGCAGAACCCGGATATTCGCGCCGAACTGCCGAAATACGCAAACTGGCCAACTTTCCCACAGCTGTGGGTTGATGGTGAGCTGGTTGGCGGTTGTGACATTCTGATCGAAATGTACCAGCGCGGTGAGTTGCAGCAGCTGATTAAAGAAACAGCAGCGAAATACAAAACCGAAGAGCCGGACGCTGAGTAATACCAGCAGAAGTAAAAAAGCGACCTGAATGGTCGCTTTTTTTATGTCGCCGTTACGCTTCTTCAGGCACGGGAAGAGGCCAACCGCCGAGACGTTTCCAGCGGTTAACGATTTCGCAAAACAGCACGGCCGTACGTTCGGTGTCATACAACGCCGAGTGCGCCTGATTCCCGTCAAACTCCATTCCCGCCGCCAGGCACGCTTTTGACAACACAGTCTGCCCCAGTGACAGGCCGCTTAATGCCGCCGTATCAAAGGTGACAAATGGATGGAACGGATTACGTTTGAGCGAGGCGCGTTCTGCCGCCGCCATCATAAAACCGTGGTCGAACGTAGCGTTATGCGCCACCATGATTGCCCGATTGCAGCCGCTGTCTTTAATGCCTTTACGCACCATTTTGAAGATGGCATGCAAAGCATCATATTCGCTGACCGCACCGCGTAGCGGATTGTTAGGGTCAATACCGTTAAAGGCGAGCGCTTCCGGTTGCAAATTGGCACCTTCAAACGGCTCTACGTGGAAATGTAACGTCGTGTCCGGCATCAGCCAGCCTTGTTCATCCATTTTCAGTGTGATGGCGGCAATCTCAAGCAGCGCATCGGTTTTGGCATTGAACCCTGCGGTTTCGACATCAATGACGACAGGATAAAAACCACGAAAACGGTCACACAGACCGGAAAGTTGAGCGTTATCGGACATCTGGGTCTCTTAATACGGGAAAATTGCAGCGCGTATTATGGCAAAATGATGAGTATAAAACTATGGGCACAGACGATCTGCGCCCGAGGGGGAGATTAATCGCCCAGGCCGCGCCCGGCGTCTTTCTCTTCGATCAGCTCAATTTTGTAGCCGTCCGGATCTTCAACGAACGCAATCACTGTGGTGCCGCCTTTTACTGGACCTGCTTCACGCGTTACGTTACCGCCATTCTGGCGAATACGTTCACAGGCTTCAGCCGCGTTGTCTACGCTCAGGGCGATATGGCCATAGGCAGTACCCAGATCATACTTGTCGACACCCCAGTTATAGGTCAGTTCGATTACTGCTTCACTGGTTTCAGGACCGTAGCCGACAAAAGCCAGAGAGTACTTGTATTCAGGGTTTTCGCTGGTACGCAGCAGCTTCATGCCCAGCACGTTGGTATAAAACTCGATAGAACGCTGCAGGTCACCCACGCGCAGCATGGTATGGAGTAAACGCATCTTTTTCCCCTTCGAAAATGGCTAATACATTCAAAATGTTGTTTTAGTATAGCGGCGTTGTTACGCCGCTATCAATGGCAGAACGGAGATTGTGACGTTAGAGGGTAGGATAGTCGGTGTAACCTTCCGCGCCGCCGCCGTAGAAGCTCTCGGCACGTTGCGGATTCAGTTCTGCTTTGCGTTGCAGACGCGCCACCAGATCCGGGTTAGCAATATAGGCGCGACCAAAAGCAACGGCGTCGATCAGACCTTTCTCGATCAGCGCTTCTGCTTTTTCTGGGGTATAAGCACCAGCACCAATGATAGGGCCGTGGAAGCGTGCGCGAACTTTTTCGCGGAACGCATCGGAATACGGCTCGCCACCGGCCCAGTCCGGCTCAGACATGTGCAGGTAAGCGATTCCACGCTTGCCCAATTGTTCAATCAGATACAGCGCATCGGCTTCTTCGTTCGGACCATTGTCTACGTTCTGGAAAGTGCCAATCGGGGAGACACGAATACCAATGCGATCGGCACCCCATTCTTTAATACCGGCATCAACCACTTCCAGCACCAGACGCGCACGATTTTCGACGCTGCCACCGTATTGATCGGTACGCTGGTTAGAAGTTGGCGACAGGAACTGGTGCAGCAGGTAGCCGTGGGCAGAGTGCAGTTCAACCATATCGAAACCCGCTTCGCGCGCATTGGCTATCGCCTGACGGAAGTCATTAACGATGCCCGGAATCTCTTCAGTTTCCAGCGCACGTGGCATTGAGGTATCGGCACGCGTTGCCAGGCCGTTTTCATCGCGCAGCGAGGTGCGGGTTCCAGCGCTAATCGCGGAAGGTGCAACTGGAGCTTGACCGTTTGGCTGCAGACTGGCGTGAGAGATGCGTCCAGTGTGCCACAACTGGACAGCAATATGACCTTGCTCAGCGTGTACGGCAGCAGTGATTTTCTTCCATGCGGCAATTTGCGCTTCGCTATGTAAGCCGGGTGCTCCGGCATAGCCTTTCGCCTGTGCGGAAATCTGCGTCGCTTCGCTGATGATAAGCCCCGCGCTGGCGCGTTGACGGTAATACTCGGCCATCAGCGGAGTAGGGATGTCGCCAGGCTCAATACTGCGCAGACGCGTCAGTGGCGCCATAAATACGCGGTTTGCTGCCGTAATGGCACCCACTTTCAGTGGGGAAAACAGTTTTTCAGATGACATGTGGCACTCCTGAATAGACCGGTCGTCTAGTGATGAAGAAAATAAAAACGCCTGTTAAACGGCAGGCGTTGTGATGATGTTTTTAACGTGCGCCAGCGCATTTTCCAGCGGAGTGGCGCTACGAGAAATCTTGGCCTGCAGGTTGGCGCCAAGCCACAGCGCATACAGTACCTGCGCCTGCTGTAACGGCTCGCCAACAAAAGACAGACAATGGCTGGCCTGACCTTTCTCCAGCGCCTGCGCTAACAGTACAATAATGTGCCGCGCGCCTTTATCCATCGCTGTGCGCATATCTTCTGACAGATCGCACACTTCGGCAGACAGTTTTACAGTTAAACAGCCGCTAATAATGCCGTGCTGGCTAAACTGGTTCAGGGTTTCCTGATAGTAGGCCAGAATGCGATCGCGGTAGTTTCCCGCTCCCGTATCAAAGTGCGTAGCCAGTCGCCGATGATAGGCCGCATAGTGGCGTTCCAGCATCGCGACACCGAACGCTTCTTTAGAGCGAAAGTAATGATAAAACGAACCTTTGGGTACTTCAGCGGTTTTCAGTAGTTCGCTTAACCCCATGCCGGTGAAGCCGCGCTGCATACACAGCAGTTCGCCAGTCGCCAGCAGATGTTCGCGTGTATCGTGTTCAGTGATTTTGTTCATGGGAAGGAGTGTAATAGACCAGTCGGTCTAATGCAATAGCGCTTGCGAGAAATTCAGTTAACGTCTTCAATAGGTATATCAATCTTATTAAAGGAGGGGATGTGGCCGAACAGCTGGAGTTTTTCCCCGTCCAGAGCCCATGCCGTGGAATATGTCAGTCAGACGAACGCGGCTTTTGCCGTGGCTGTTTTCGCAGTCGGGATGAGCGTTTTAACTGGCAAAAGATGAGCGATACCCAAAAGCAGGAAGTGCTGCGGCTTTGTCGTCAGCGCCTGATGCGTAAATTACGTGCAAACAAAGCCAACCCTTCGGAAGAACCGCAACAACCTTCACTCTTTTAAAAGCGTAATTGCGTATACTCGAGGCACATTCACTTAAAAGGAAGCTGCTATGGTTCAGCGTATTACTATTGCGCCGCAAGGCCCGGAATTTTCTCGCTTTGTGATGGGGTACTGGCGCCTGATGGACTGGAATATGTCCGCGCGCCAGCTAGTCAGCTTTATTGAAGAGCATCTGGATCTTGGCGTGACCACCGTCGATCACGCCGATATTTACGGTGGATACCAGTGTGAAGCGGCGTTTGGTGAGGCAATGAAACTGGCTCCGCATTTGCGTGAAAAAATGCAGATTGTGACCAAATGCGGGATCGCGACGACGGCGCGCGCGGAAAATGCGCTGGGCCACTACATCACCGACAGTGCACATATTATTGCCAGTGCGGAAGAGTCGCTGAAGCTGCTGGCGACCGATCATATTGATCTGCTGCTGATCCACCGTCCCGATCCGCTTATGGATGCTGACGATGTCGCCGACGCTTTTAAAAAATTGCACCATAGTGGCAAAGTGCGTCACTTTGGCGTCTCCAACTTCACCCCGGCACAGTTCTCATTGCTGCAATCGCGTCTGCCGTTTACTCTGGCGACCAACCAGGTAGAAATTTCACCAGTACATCAGCCGCTCCTGTTGGATGGTACTTTAGATCAACTGCAACAGCTGCGAATTCGCCCGATGGCCTGGTCCTGTCTCGGCGGTGGTCGCCTGTTTAATGATGATGCTTTCCAGCCTTTACGTAATGAGCTTGCCGTGATCGCTGAAGAGTTGAATGCGCAATCTATTGAGCAGGTGGTATACGCCTGGATTTTACGTCTGCCGTCTCAGCCGCTGCCGATTATTGGCTCAGGAAAAATAGAGCGTGTACGTGCTGCCATTGAGTCTGAGTCGCTGAACATGTCTCGCCAGCAATGGTTCCGCATTCGTAAAGCGGCGCTGGGTTACGACGTACCCTAATCGCGTTTTTGGCGCATCTCCGTTCAAATTTGTGTCACTGGTTTACACTTAACAATCAGACACCTTTTGGACGGAGGTCTTATGAAGCGTTTGAGTTTGGCCATCATCACTCTACTTGCCTGTGCAGGTGCGCAGGCTGCCAGTGAAGAAAAAGTGACGATGAATCTGGTCACATCGCAAGGTGTCGGCCAGGCGATTGGTACGGTCACTATTGCTGAAACCGCAAAGGGGCTGGAGTTTACGCCCGATCTGAAAGCGTTGCCGCCAGGTGAACATGGCTTCCATGTGCATATGAACGGCAGCTGCCAACCCGCGATTAAAGAAGGGAAAGCCTCAGCCGCAGAATCGGCTGGTGGCCATTATGATCCGCATCAAACCGGTAAACATGAAGGCCCGGAAGGCGCAGGTCATATGGGCGACCTGCCGCTATTGGTGGTGAATAACGAAGGTAACGCCACAACGCCGGTCGTTGCGCCGCGGCTGAAAACGATCGATGAGGTTAAAGGCAAAGCGCTGATGATCCATGTGGGCGGCGATAATATGTCCGATCAACCGAAACCGCTTGGCGGTGGCGGAGCGCGCTACGCCTGTGGTGTTATCAAATAATCAACGACTGAGAGTACCCGGCGGCGGCGCCTGTTCGAGTTGTGAAAGCGAGCAGTGTAGCCGCCAGACCAGTGCCGACAGTTCCTGCGCAGCGGGTTGATGATGGTGGGCAAGCGTATCGCAGATGCGCTGTAGCTCATTCAGCGTGGCATTCAGTGGTCGTTGCTGGACGCCACGTTCGCTCATTACATCGCGCAGCAGCGAGATACACACGTCCCTGACGCGAGCCAGCGGATCGGAACGCGCCTCCCAGGTGCGCAGTTGCCACACCACATGCGAGCAGTTCAGTAAAACGACCCCCCAACGTAATAACCAGCGTCGCGCCAGCGCATCCTGACTGTTGCTGAGCTGGCTGACGTGATGATACGTCAGCGATTCAAATTCGTTTTCACTGAGCGATGGATGTCGGCTGAGCTGATCGACAAAATCCCGGCGCAGGGCGCGAATATGGCGGCGACTTTTCCGTGCATCCGATCCGGGGCGCAGAATGGCGAAGGCCAGCCATGACAGCGCCACGCCGGTGATTTTCGCCATATTGTCATTCAGGAAATCAGCAAAATCATAAACCGGCGGATTGGTCACCGCGATAAACGAACCCATAAATACAATCAACTGCCCCCAAAGACCTGCCAGGGCAGGCATTTGTAGCTTCAACAGTTGCATGGTGGTGAGTAGTGGGAAGAGAAAGAGAATAAACTGCCAGAGGTCGGAAATTTGCACCATCAGGCCAAACTTAACCACAAAGCTAAATAGCGACAGTAGAACCAGCGTACGCATCAGCAAAGAAAGCGACTTGAACGGTGTGGCAACGGCGGAATACAGCACACTGCTGATCGCGGCGAGCGTGAGTGCGCCAGAGCCTGATTCCCATTGTGCACCAATGCTCCATGCGCCGATAAGCATCAAAGTGCAGAACGTACGCAACCCGCTCCAGATAGCTTCCGCATTATCGGTATGACGGGCAAGCCCCGGCGTGCGGGCGATATTAATACGCTCGGCGGTAACACCATTTTCCAGTAAATGCAGATAATGACTGCTGCGCAGGTAGAGCCGACAAAAATAACGCAGTCGTTGCCAGAAGGCGACGTGTCGATAGTCGCGGGCATCGACGGGCCGCAGTGGGGCAATTATACGTGCGACGGTGTAGCTATTCGCATTGGATTTTATTAGTTCGCTGAGCAACTGCTCAATGATTTCCCGGGTGTTGGACGGGGGATTAGGCCAGTTCAGCAGCATCCTGCGCAGACTGGAAATCACGCTGGTCATCCGTAACTGCTGGTGCAACAGCGAATTGAGCAAAGCATTCTGGCGACGAAAGCGGTAATGACTCCAGAAAGCCTGAATACGCAGCAGGTTCATGGTCAGAATCTGCCCGATAACACCTTCATGGGCTGTGCGAATGGCATCCGTGGTTTCTGGTTGCCAGAGTAGGCTGGCATGTTCCAGTAAACGTGAATGCATGTTTTTCAATGCAGTCAGTAACGTGGTGCCATCGGAGGTACTGGGCAGGATCATCATCATCACGCCGCCACACAGGATACCGACGATGACTTCACACACGCGTGCCTGCGCGATATCCCATAACTGCGTAATTTCCACGGTATTGACCATGGGAAACGCAATGATCGCCGCCGTATAACCCGCCAGTTGAAAGGCGTAGGCAACGTTATTGGTGAAGTGCGCGCATGCCCAGGTACAAAAACCGATCCACACTGACATGCTCAGCAAAAACAGCCACGGCTCATTGAGAGTATGACCGGCAATAATCAATGCGGCGGTGGCTCCCAGTAGGCTACCCGCCACGCGACCCAGACTTTTGCTGATAACCCCGCCAACGGTGGGAAAACTAACCACCGCCGCCGAGGTCATCGCCCAGTAGGGCTCGTCCAGATTCAGATAATAAGCAAAAGTTAACGCCAGACACATCGCAATGGTGTTACGCAGCGCATAACGCCACTGTGCCGCCGTGGCTTTAAACCACGGCAAATTGCCTGGTGTCAGGCGGGGCAGTTTCATTTACGCTGGCCGATGGATACGCTGCAGGTTGTACCTGACACCAGCGTGACATCCCGCGGCAGGGCGTCGAATTCGATGCGTACCGGGACACGCTGCGCCAGACGCACCCACGGCACGTTAGGTTTGATGTCGGGAATCAGGCCGGAATCACTTTCCACACTTTGATCGTAGATGGCACGGCCAATGCTGGATACGTGACCCTGTAACTTTATATTACCGCTGTAGAGCGTAATCGTCGCCGGTGCGCCTTCTCGAATATGGCGCAATTTGGTTTCTTCAAAATACCCCATCACATAAAAAGAGTGACTGTCGACAAGGGCAAACAGGGGCTTACCGGTTGAAGCGTAATCACCGGTACGGGTAGACAGGTTTGTGACCCAACCCGCCACGGGGGCTTTGACCACCGTTTGCGTCAGTTGCCACTGGGCCTGGCGCAAACTGGCCTCAGCCGCTTCAACGCTTGCCTGCATGGCTTTCACGTTGAGATTTGCGGTATCCAGATCCTCGGCTGAGATGTAATTTTGCGATAAATGACGGCGGCGGTTGGCTTCGTTGTTGGCTTTCGCCAGGTCAGACCGCGCTTTTGCCAGTTGCGCTTGCGCATTCAGTTCAGCAATGTGAAATGGCGTCTTGTCGATAATAAAAAGGACATCGCCTTTATTCACAAACTGGTTATCTTTTATATAGAGTTCGCTAATGCTGCCTGACACCTGCGGCGTGATGCTGACCTGCTCAGCACGTACTTTGCCATCACGTGTCCAGGGCGATTGCATATAGTAATTCCACATCCACCATCCGGCGAAAACTGCGATTGCAGCGACTATAATAGTTGAGAAGTATTTAATGGTTTTAAGCGACATAATCACCACGCTATCAGCATAACAAAGGCCAGACATACGCAAAGCGTAAAGAGTGACAGATCCATTAGCAGGGGATGCCAGATTTCGCCGGAGTAAATCCAGTCGCGCAGCAGGCGATGAACAACCAGCCAGAGAATAAATCCTGCTACAATCGCCTTGAAAACAGGAGGAAAGTAGACAGATGCGCCGATCATTAAATCTTGTAGGGGCAATCCTGTTGCATTAAACATAAACTTCACGGGCAAAATCCTTGACGGAAGAGAGCATTGCTATAGGTTTAGCAAAAAAGAGACAATGAGTCTCCGTAACGCATAATGTCTGAAAAAATGTCAGCCGGTAAGCAAATTTGGCAATACATTTGTTTTGGGAATACAAATGCTGCACACTATTCTAAAATCAGCACAATAACTTAGCAAGCTAATTATAAGGAGATGAAATTGGAATCGCCATTAGGTTCTGATCTGGCACGGTTGGTGCGCATTTGGCGTGCTCTGATTGACCATCGCCTGAAACCTCTGGAGTTGACGCAGACGCATTGGGTTACGCTGCACAACATTCATCAGTTGCCGCCGGATCAATCGCAGATTCAGTTGGCTAAAGCGATTGGCATCGAGCAGCCTTCGCTGGTACGTACGCTTGACCAGTTGGAAGAAAAGGGACTCATTTCACGACAGACTTGCGCCAGCGATCGTCGAGCTAAGAGAATTAAACTGACAGAGAAGGCTGAGCCGCTGATCGCTGATATGGAAGCGGTGATCAACAAAACACGTGGAGAAATTCTGGAAGGGATTTCAGCTGAGGAAATTGATCTGCTGATTAAGCTGGTTGCCAAACTCGAACACAATATTATTGAACTGCAGTCACAAGGTTGAAACGATAAGTTACGTGTGGCCAGAGCCTGACCACACGTGAATTCGATTAGCGTGGCGACACGGTAACCTGGCTGCCGTTGTTAGCCATAACAACGCGCTGGCCGGCTGAAAACTTGGTCGCACCCTGTTTCTGAACCACCATGATGGTATTACCATCATCCTTACGGATTTCCAGTTCCACACCCTGGGTTTTATTCATCGCACCTTGTACGCCTTGACCCGCTACGCCACCGGCAACTGCACCTGCCGCTGTGGCTAATGAACGACCCGTACCGCCTCCGACGGTGTTACCAAGGAACCCGCCGAGTACCGCACCACCAATAGCACCAATCACGTTTGCGTCATCGCCACCCTGGATTTGCACCGGACGAACATGAACAATCGTACCGTAGGTAACGTTCTGAACTTGTTTCGCTTCGGATGCGGTATATACGTCGCCTGAAAGGCTGTCATTGTTAACGCAACCCGCTAAAGATACGCCCATTAATGAAACAATCAGCACACGTTTAATCATTTACAAATCTCCTTTGTCACCACGAAACGCTAATAAAGCACCCTTCATGGCTAAATTATATGGCATTTGTGAGCCTAAGGTCACATGTTCTACTGGAACAATATGAAAATCTTAACCGAAATCGGATTAACCGAGTATAAACGAATCATTCATGTAATTGATGTAATTAAACGATCATTGTAATGATTAGCCACCAAAAATCATTAAGGAAGCATGGCATTAGTCGACACTTTATGGTTGAGTGTCAAGGCTAATTTGCTTAAAAGGATGACCTATGAAATCGGGCCGTTTTATCGGTGTAATGTCTGGAACCAGCCTTGATGGCGTCGATGTTGTGCTGGCGACAATAGATGAAACGATGGTTGCGCAGCAGGCGAGTCTGACCTGGCCCATCCCCATTCATGTTAAACAAGCGATTCTGGATATCTGCCAGGGGCAGCAGCTTACACTTTCTCAGTTTGGTCAGTTAGATGCACAGCTCGGTTATCTATTTGCTGAGGCGGTGAATGCGCTGTTGGCGCAAGAAAAATTGAAACCGCAGGATATCGTTGCGATTGGTTGCCACGGGCAAACCGTGTGGCATGAACCGAACGGTGCTGCGCCGCACACGCTGCAAATTGGTGATAACAACCAGATTGTCGCGCGTACCGGGATAACCGTAGTCGGCGATTTTCGTCGACGTGATATCGCCCTTGGCGGGCAGGGTGCACCGCTCGTTCCCGCATTTCATCAGGCACTGCTGGCACATCCAACGGAACGGCGAATGGTGTTAAACATCGGCGGGATTGCCAATCTGTCTCTGCTTATTCCGCAACAACCCGTTCGCGGATACGACACCGGGCCGGGCAATATGCTGATGGATGCATGGATCTGGCGGCAATGTGGCCAGCCCTACGACAAAGATGCGCAGTGGGCCATTTCAGGAACGGTGATCCTGCCGTTGCTGCAGAATATGCTTAACGACCCTTATTTTTCCGCGCCTGCGCCGAAAAGTACCGGCCGTGAGTATTTTAATTACGGCTGGATAGAGCGTCATCTGGCGCAGTTTCCGGGAATTAGCCCACGAGATGTACAGGCGACGCTTGCCGAACTGACGGCAGTAACCATTTCAGAGCAGGTCTTGTTAAGCGGCGGCTGTGATCGACTCATGGTTTGCGGTGGAGGGAGCCGTAATCCACTGCTGATGATGCGTCTGGCGGCATTATTACCGGGTACAGAGGTTACCTCTACCGATGAAGCCGGGATCAGCGGTGATGATATGGAAGCGTTAGCCTTTGCCTGGCTGGCGTGGCGAACGCTGGCCGGATTACCGGGAAATTTACCTTCTGTGACGGGGGCGTCAGAGCCGAGTGTTTTAGGGGCAATTTATCCTGCCAATCCGCGAACTCAGAGTTAACTGAAATTATTCAGCGCGGTATGCCGGTAAACTAAGGATATTAGGGAGGGTGCCATTACCCTCCAGGACCAGGAAAGTCTTCAGGATATGGCTATGAAAAAACTGTTGTTAGTGTGTCTGCCCGTACTGCTTAGCGGTTGTAGTGTGTACAACCAATTTGTCGAGCGTATGCAAACGGATACGCTTGAATACCGCTGCGACGAAAAACCGCTGACCGTGAAGCTGAACAATACCCGCCAGACGGCAAGCTTTGTTTATGATAATCAGCTATTGAACCTCAAACAGGGCGTGTCGGCATCAGGTGCACGTTATACCGATGGTATCTACGTATTTTGGTCTAAAGGCGACGAGGCAACGGTCTATAAACGAGACAGAATTGTGCTAAATAACTGTCAGTTACAGAACCCGAAGCGTTGAGATTTTCACCTGGGCGGCGCACAATAGCGTCACCCACTGACAATCCGTAGCCCAACATCATGTCTGATAACGACGAATTGCAGCAAATCGCGCATCTGCGCCGTGAATACACGAAAGGCGGTCTTCGCCGCCGCGATCTTCCCGCCGAACCCCTTGCGCTGTTTGAGCGCTGGCTGGGGCAAGCCTGTGATGCCAAACTGGCCGATCCCACCGCAATGGTCGTTGCGACCGTCGATGAAAATGGTCAGCCGTATCAGCGCATCGTGTTACTCAAACATTATGATGACAAAGGGCTGGTGTTCTATACCAACCTTGGTAGCCGTAAGGCGCATCAGATTGAGAAAAATCCACGCATCAGCCTTTTATTTCCCTGGCATACTTTGGAACGGCAGGTGATGGTGATCGGCAAGGCAGAGCGTCTTTCCACACTCGAAGTGGTGAAATACTTCCACAGTCGCCCGCGCGACAGTCAGATTGGCGCCTGGGTCTCAAAACAATCCAGTCGAATCTCCGCGCGCGGTATTCTCGAAAGCAAATTCCTCGAACTGAAGCAGAAGTTTCAGCAAGGGGAAGTTCCTCTGCCCAGTTTCTGGGGCGGCTTTCGCGTGAGTATTGAACAAATGGAGTTCTGGCAGGGCGGTGAAAACCGTCTGCACGATCGTTTTTTATACCAACGCGAAGATAACGCGTGGAAAATTGATCGTCTGGCCCCCTAAAGATGCAAATTTCTTGTTTTAAGCGCTGGTGCTGATCAATCCGGCGCTTTATTCTATGTTTCTTTCGCATCAGGCGAAAAGTCGTGTACCGGCAAAGGTGCAGTCGTTTTATACATGGAGATTTTGATGGCAAGCAGTAACTTGATTAAACAATTGCAAGAGCGGGGGCTGGTGGCCCAGGTGACGGACGAGGAAGCGTTAGCAGAGCGACTGGCGCAAGGCCCGATCGCGCTCTATTGCGGCTTCGATCCTACCGCTGACAGCTTGCATTTGGGGCATCTGGTTCCATTGTTATGCCTGAAACGCTTCCAGCAGGCAGGCCATAAGCCTGTTGCACTGGTAGGTGGCGCAACCGGTCTGATTGGTGACCCGAGCTTTAAAGCCGCCGAGCGTAAACTGAATACCGAAGACACCGTGCAGGAGTGGGTGGATAAAATCCGCAAACAGGTTGCACCGTTCCTCGATTTCGACTGTGGCGACAACTCGGCGATTGCTGCGAACAACTACGACTGGTTTGGCGGTATGAACGTACTGACTTTCCTGCGTGATATCGGCAAACACTTCTCCGTTAACCAGATGATCAACAAAGAAGCGGTTAAGCAGCGTCTGAACCGTGACGATCAGGGGATCTCCTTTACCGAGTTTTCTTACAACCTGCTGCAGGGTTATGACTTTGCCTGCCTGAACAAACTGCACGGCGTGGCACTGCAGATTGGTGGTTCTGACCAGTGGGGTAACATTACTTCGGGTATCGATTTAACCCGTCGTTTGCACCAGAATCAGGTGTTTGGTCTGACCGTTCCGCTGATCACTAAAGCTGATGGCACCAAATTCGGTAAGACGGAAGGCGGCGCAGTGTGGCTGGATCCGAAGAAAACCAGTCCGTACAAATTCTACCAGTTCTGGATCAACACCGCCGATGCGGACGTTTATCGCTTCCTGAAATTCTTCACTTTCATGGACATTGAAGAAATCAATGCGCTGGAAGAAGAAGATAAAAACAGCGGTAAAGCGCCGCGTGCCCAGTATGTTCTGGCCGAACAGGTTACGCGTCTGGTTCACGGTGAAGAAGGTCTGGTCGCGGCAAAACGCATTACCGAAAGCTTGTTCAACGGCAATCTCAGCGATTTGAGTGAAGCAGATTTCGAACAGCTGGCGCAGGATGGCGTGCCGATGATCGAGATGGACAAAGGTGCCGATTTGATGCAGGCGCTGGTGGACTCCGAGCTGCAACCTTCTCGCGGTCAGGCACGTAAGACCATTGCGTCAAACGCGGTAACCATCAACGGTGAGAAGCAGTCCGATCCGGAATATTTCTTCCAGGATAGTGATATCCTGTTCGGGCGCTATACCTTACTGCGCCGTGGCAAGAAGAACTATTGTCTGATTTGCTGGAAGTAAGATTGAGTTAGCAGGGGCGTGGGAAACTACGCCCCTTTATTTTTTCAGGGTTGTGGTAAGTAAAATGAAGAATATCCTCGCCATCCAGTCCCACGTTGTTTTTGGTCATGCGGGCAACAGTGCAGCAGAATTTCCGATGCGTCGTCTTGGCGCAAATGTCTGGCCGCTGAATACCGTTCAGTTTTCAAACCACACGCAGTATGGCAAATGGACCGGTTGCGTTATGCCGCCGAGCCACCTGACTGAAATTGTTCAGGGCATTGCTGATATTGATAAACTCCAGACCTGTGACGCAGTACTGAGCGGCTATCTTGGCTCAGCAGAACAGGGCGAGCATATTCTGGGTATTGTACGCAAGGTAAAAGCGGCAAACCCGCAGGCAAAATACTTTTGCGATCCGGTGATGGGACACCCTGAAAAGGGGTGTATTGTTGCACCCGGAGTGGCGGAATTTCATGTACGCCATGCGCTTCCGGCCAGTGACATTATTGCACCAAATCTGGTTGAGCTCGAAATTCTGTGCGAGCATGCGGTGAACAACGTCGATGAGGCCGTTGCAGCAGCGCGTGAACTGATCGCTCAGGGACCTGAAATTGTACTGGTGAAGCATCTGGCACGCGCAGGTATCAGCACCGACCGTTTTGAGATGCTGCTGGTCACCGCTGAACAGGCGTGGCATATCAGTCGTCCGTTAGTCGATTTTGGCGCACGTCAACCGGTTGGTGTGGGTGATGTGACGAGTGGCTTGTTGCTGGTGAAACTGCTGCAGGGCGCATCTTTACAGCAGGCGCTTGAGCATGTGACTGCGGCGGTGTACGAAGTGATGATTGCCACTAAAAATATGCACGAGTATGAGCTGCAGGTTGTGGCCGCACAGGATCGTATCGCGAAGCCTGAACACTACTTTAGTGCAACTCAGCTGTAATTAATGCCCGATGGCGCTCACGCTTATCGGGCATATTTTAGCTGTAGGCCGGGTAAGTGCCACCCGGCAACAACTATTAATTTAACCCTTCTGCTTTCAGCGCTGCGGCAACCGCCGGGCGTTCAGCCATTCGCGCCATATAGGCGTCAATATTACTTAATCCTGCCATATTCAGCTTAACCGCATAGGCCCAACGCAGTACGGTAAACAGATATGCGTCGGCGATGCTGAAGCGCGGGCCGCAGATCCATTGGTTATCTTTCAGCGAGTCGTTCACATACTGCATTTTTTTCTCCAGCAGCGCGCGAACGGTTGGCTTGAAGTCTTCCGGCGTATCGGGACGGAACAGTGGCGTAAAGCCTTTATGCAGTTCAGTCGCAATGTAGTTAAGCCATTCGATGGTTTTGTAACGGGAGAGGCTGCTGGTAGGGGCAAGGAGCTGGCGGTCTGGCACACTGTCCGCCAGGTATTGCATGATGGCAACACCTTCGGTAAGTAGCGTACCGTCATCCAGCAGCAGTGCGGGAACTTGCCCTTTTGGGTTTACCGCGAAAAAATCATCGCCATTTTCCAGACGTTTCTTCATCAGATCAACACCATCCAGCGTGAAATCTTTACCGCTCTCACGAAGTGTGATGTGGGAAGCGAGAGAACAAGCGCCCGGTTTGTAGAACAGTTTCATCGGTAACTCCTTTTGGCTGAGGTATATCGTATGGTAGTGCTACCTCAGGCAAAAAAAAAGCCGCTAACAACAGTTAGCGGCCTGAAAATGAGTTTCCCTGAGAATTACGCTGTCGCGGCCTTAGAGGCTTTCTCATTGACGTCATCGTCCTGAGTCATACGGTTCAGTTTCGGAGCCGTCAGCAGCATCAGAACAGCGATAACAGCCGTTGCGACACCAATCTGCAGGAACACACGACCGTAGACTTCAAGGGACATCAGCGGGTCAGTCACGTTCTCTGGTACAGCCATCATGTTAGCGACGTAGCCACCGATGATGTTTGCACCGGCAGTGGTCAGGAACCAGCTACCCATGATGAAGCCCATCAGGCGTTGTGGAACTAACTGTGCCACCATTGCCAGACCCAGACCGGAGATCATCAGCTCACCGATACTTTGCAGACCGTAGCAGATAATCAGCCAGTTAACGGAAACGATGCCCGCATCGGTAGCGAATTTCGCGCCCAGTGGCAGGATCAGGAACGCACCGGAACACAGCACCATACCAATCGCAAACTTGGTCGGCATTGGCAGGGTATCGCCCATCTTGTTATAGATAGCAGCGAGGATTGGGCTACCAATGATGATCCAGAACGGGTTCAGCGCCTGGTACTGTTCAGGTTCAAAAGCAATGCCAAGAATAGAGTGCTCAACGTTACGAATCGCAAAGAAGTTCAGTGAGGTCGGCATCTGGCTGTACAGCACGAAGAAGATAATCGCTTCCAGCATCAGGATGAAGGCGACGATCATTTTGCGACGCGCAGCACCGTGCATGGTGAAGGCTTCTTTACCGAAGATGAACACGATACCCAGCGCAATGACACCCAGAACCATACGTGCGATCTGCTGGTTGTGCAGCAACCAGGTTGCAATCGCGATCAGTACCACAACGCCAGCAATGGTCAGCAGCAGGTTACGGAAGTTGATCGGTTCAAAGTCAGGTTTAGAACCGTACTGTTTAACCCAGCGCTGACAGAATGCGAAGTTAACAACGGTAATCAGCATACCCACGACGCTCAGAGCGAACGCGGTGCTCCAGCCGTAGCGCGCAGCCAACCACGGTGTTGCCAGCATAGAGAAGAATGAACCGATGTTGACGGACATGTAGTACATGGTAAATGCACCATCAAGACGCGGGTCATCTTTGGCATAGCAGGTAGAGAGCAGGGAGGATGGGTTTGCTTTAAACAGGCCGTTACCGACCGCGATGGCCGCCATGCCCATATAAACGATACCCGCATCGTGACCGGACCATGCTACCAACGCATAACCGATGGCCAGCACAACGGCACCCAGCATAATGACACGTTTTGTTCCCAGAACTTTGTCACCTAACCAGCCGCCAATGGCAACCAGACCGTACACCAGGGCGCTAAAGGACGAGAAAAGGGTGATGGAATCCGCTTCTGACATACCCAGCTGTTTAACCAGGTAGACGGCCATAATCCCTTGCAGGCCGTAATAACCAAAACGTTCCCACAGCTCAATAGAGAAAATGAGATAGAACGCTTTTGGTTGTTTGAAGGCGTTTAAACTTACGCTTTCTGTTGGTTTATTGTTTGCAGTAGACACTTTTACCTCTTTTTTTACATCCCATATCAACGGGGGTGTTCAGGTACGTGATGAGTCAAGTTCATCCGTCCGATTGTTATAGTGGGAGGGGAAACGGCAAGTAATGTTCACTATCTTGACCATTCAGACAAGTGGTTTGTAATAATCTGTTACATATATCATGACTGGTGAAATCGTCGGGGCTGTGAAATGTTATCTAGCGTTAAATTTCTTCATTTCTAAAATGGCAGATTTTTACACTGTTTAATCACCGCCATAACCGCAATGTGGCGATATGTTCTGCTATTTAAGGTTGAATCCAGTGATATAGGCCATTATCTGAAAAATAGGCAGTGTAATGTTTTGTTTGGAAACTGTGCAGTTAGGTCATCTAATTGTCACCTTAACTAAAAAATAAAAATTTATTAACATTGTGTTAGCTGGATGATCTGGATCACGTATAGATAGAAATTTCTTTTGCTAAAAAAACGATTAACCTGCTCAGGTGTTAATTAACAAGAATATTGCATTAGATATGAGCAATTGAATGGCATCATTGTCGGGAAAATAAACGCAGGGGAGTGCATAACTAATCGTTATGTATGTAAGGGGCGAGGAGGATGCCCCGGCAGCATTAGATATCGACTTTCTCTTTGAATTCGCAGAGATCTTCAATAATACAGGAACCACAGCGCGGCTTTCTGGCGATGCAGGTGTAGCGGCCATGAAGAATTAACCAGTGATGGCAATCGACTTTAAATTCACTGGGTACGACTTTCAGCAGCTTCTCTTCAACCTGCTCGACGTTTTTACCCGGGGCGAATTGCGTGCGATTACAGACACGAAAAATGTGGGTATCTACAGCGATAGTGGGCCAACCAAAGGCGGTATTTAACACCACATTAGCCGTCTTTCGCCCAACGCCGGGGAGAGCTTCTAACGCCGCACGGTCTTCTGGTACTTCACCATTATGTTGTTCCAGCAGAATGCGGCAGGTTTTAATTACGTTTTCTGCTTTGCTGTTAAACAAACCGATTGTCTTGATGTAGGACTTAACACCTTCAACACCGAGCTCCAGCATCGCAGCCGGCGTATTGGCGACGGGGTATAGCTTAGCTGTCGCTTTATTGACGCTGACATCGGTCGCTTGTGCGGAGAGCAAGACCGAAATCAACAGTTCAAACGGCGATGTAAAATTGAGCTCGGTTGTCGGATGCGGGTTGTTATCCCGCAGGCGCGTCAGTATTTCCTGACGTTTTGCTTTGTTCATTACGCATTCCCTGTTTCATCCGCGGGACTGTCCACGACAGCCGCCTCGGCACGACGTTTCTTCATTTTCTCATCAATCAGATACTTCACTGCCAGCATCAGACCCAGGCCAATAAACGCGCCCGGTGGCAGCATGGCCAGCAGAAACGGCGTATCAGTATGGAAGATCTCAACGCGCAAGACTTTGGCCCAGCTACCCAACAAACCGTCTGCACCATCAAACAGTGTACCGTTACCAATTATTTCACGCAGCGAGCCCAGAACAAACATGGCACCTGTTGCGCCCATGCCGATGGAGAAACCATCAAGTGCGGATAACGCAGGGCCCTTTTTGGCGGCGAAGGCTTCTGCACGACCAACAACAATGCAGTTGGTTACAATCAGCGGGATGAAGATGCCCAGAGACTGATACAGGCCGAAGGCGTAGGCATTGATCAACATCTGTACCGCACTCACCACGGAGGCGATAATCATGACATAAATCGGGATACGGATTTCAGGTGGTGTCCAGCGGCGAAGGGCTGAAATTGTCAGGTTGGTCAGCGTCAGGACGAGCGTAGTCGCAAGTCCAAGACCCAGCGCGTTAGTGGCGGTAGAGGTGACGGCCAACAGCGGACACATCCCGAGTAGTTGCACAAGCGCGGAGTTATTTTTCCATAACCCCTGGACAATCACGTCTTTAATTTCGCTCATGGTTATTCTCCACAGGCGCTAAGTTGAGGGAGTTGCGCAGGCAGCGTCTGTGCATACAGGCCGGCACGTTTAACCGCGTTAACCACCGCACGAGGTGTAATGGTTGCGCCAGTAAACTGGTCAAAGTCGCCGCCATCTTTTTTCACTGCCCAGTGAGAGGTGTTATCCGCAGAAATTGTTTTACCGCTAAAATGGGTGATCCAGTCGGACAGTCGCAGTTCGATTTTATCGCCCAGCCCAGGCGTTTCATGGTGTTCGGTAACCCGCGTACCCAACACGGTACCCGTGAAATCGACACCCACCAGCAGTTGAATCGCCCCGGAATAACCATCTGGCGCCGTAGCTTCAAGAATCGCAGCAACAGGACGATCGTCCTGGCGGGCAATATATACACGGTGCGTACCTTTGCCTAACGCTGGCGCATTGACCAGATAACAACTTTCAGACAAGTTATTATTGTAGCGATCGCCAGGCAGAACCTGATCGAACAGCGTTTTTTGCTGTATCGCGGCCTGTTCATCAATGGTTGACTTGGTTAATTGATTGATTGCTGCGGTTAACCCCGTTGAGCCCGCAGCAAACAGCGCCAGTGTAATACCGTGTTTACGAATCGTTTTCAGCATATCTAGTCCTTAGCGATGTCCGTACACGCGAGGGCGGGTGTAATAATCAATCAGGGGAACCGTGATATTTGCCAGCAACACGGCAAAAGCCACGCCATCAGGATAACCACCAAAACTGCGTATCAACCACACTAACAGGCCCGCAAGTGCGCCAAAAATCAGACGACCACGGTTGGTTGTTGATGCTGTAACGGGATCGGTAAGAATAAAGAACGCACCTAACATCGTCGCGCCGGAAAGCAAGTGCAACTGAGGCGATGCCAGTGAGTCTGGCGAAAAAATCCAACCTAAAGTGGCGCAAACAGCGAGCGACAGCAGGAAGCTAACCGGGATATGCCAGCGAATCGCTTTTTGCCATAACAGCACGATACCACCAACCAGCCAGGCAAGGTTCACCCACTGCCAGCCAGCGCCTGCCAGCATGCCGCTGTAGATCGGGTATTGCATCACCTGCTCAACGGTACGTCCGGCATGCAGGGATGTCTTAAAGGTATCAAGAGGTGTTGCCTGACTGATCCCATCGATACCCATACGCAGCGAATTCATATCCCCTCCGCTGGCGGTATGCCCGTTAAAGATAACGTTCAGGGCGTCAAAGAAACCAGGCACCGTGGCCGCAATTTCATGCGGCGGCAGCCAACTGGTCATCTGTACCGGAAATGAGATGAGCAGCACGACATAACCAATCATGGCAGGGTTAAACGGGTTCTGCCCGAGCCCGCCATACAGCTGTTTCGCAATGATAACCGCAAATACCGTGCCTAATACCACCATCCACCATGGCGCGAGGGGCGGAATACTGACGGCCAAAAGCAACCCAGTGAGTAGCGCAGAGTTGTCTTTTAAAATTGCCACAATGGGTTGTTTACGCAGTTTAAGCACACCCGCTTCGGCAGCAATAGCGCTGATGGCAGCGAGAACGATCTGGAACAACGTGCCCCAGCCGAAGAACCACAGCTGAGCGGCGATCCCCGGCAATGCAGCAAGTAACACCAGCATCATGATACGCGATGTCTGGCGCTGGTTATGGGTATAAGGGGAGCTTGCTATTCTGAATACCATTTATTCCTCGTTTACAACCTGCTGCTGTGCGGCTTTCTTTGCCTGAGCGCGTGCGATGGCGGCCGCGACGGCGGCTTTACGTGGATCAACCGGCTCGGCTGTTTCTGTTACCGCTTCTTGTTCAAGCTTGCGGGCTTTGGCGCGGGCGATTGCCGCTTCCACGGCAGCTTTACGCGGATCAACCGGTTCGGTTGTTTCTGTTACCGCCTGCTGCTCGAGCTTGCGAGCTTTGGCGCGGGCGATTGCCGCTTCCACGGCAGCTTTACGCGGATCAACCGGTTCGACTGTTTCTGTTACCGCTGCTTGTTCAAGTTTGCGGGCTTTGGCGCGGGCGATTGCTGCTTCGACGGCGGCTTTACGTGGGTCAACCGGCTCGGCCGTTTCTGTTACCGCTTCTTGCTCAAGCTTGCGGGCTTTGGCGCGGGCAATTGCCGCTTCCACGGCAGCTTTACGCGGGTCTGTACCCGTGCTGCTGCCTTCACTTTGCGGCGGATTTTCCTTACGGGAAGCACGAGCTTGCGCCTTACGCGCCTCGCGTGCGGCAATCACGGCGCTATTGTCAGGTTTTTCACCTGCCTGAATGACCACCGGTTGCAGCGCCTGAGCCTGCTTTTCTTTTACGCGAGCCAGCGCGGCGGCAATGGCATCATGATCTTTGGCCGCCGGCTGAGCAGCGGCGCTCTTATGGCGTTCAAGACGTGCCGCTTTTTCACGTTCAAGGCGCGCCTGTCGGGCTTCAAACCGAGCTTTTGCTTCTGCGGCGCGCTTTTCTTCCTGACTAATGGCGTAAATCTCGGCTTTTTCCTGACGGAAATACTGTACCAGTGGAATATTGCTTGGGCATACCCAGGCGCAGGCACCGCATTCAATACAGTCGGCGATATTGTGGGCCGTCGCTTTGTCGTGCTGTTGCCCTTTACTGAACCAGTAAAGCTGTTGTGGCAGGAGATCGGCCGGACAGGCATCGGCGCATGCGCTACAGCGAATGCAGCCTTTCTCTTCTGGCGTTTCACCCATTTCACTGGCAGAGGGGGCCAGAAGACAGTTGGTTATCTTCACCACCGGGACATCCAGCCACGGCAGCGTAAAGCCCATAAGCGGCCCGCCCATAATCACCATCTGGTCGGCGGAAGGGCAGAAACCCGCGTCGTTGAGCAGATGACGAACAGGCGTACCTAAACGCGCCCAAACGTTGCCCGGACGACTGACTGCTTCACCGGTTAGCGTCACGACACGCTCGGTGATCGGCTCTCCGTCGATTACTGCACGTTTAATTGCATAGGCGGTTCCGACGTTTTGCATCAATACGCCGATATCAGAGGAGCGTCCGCCGTGGGGAACCTGCTTGCCGGTCAGGATTTGTGTTAACTGCTTGGCCCCGCCGGATGGGTACTTGGTGGGGATCACGCGTAGGCTAATGTCGTGTGAATCAGCCAGCACTGCGCGCAGCATAGATATTGCCTGCGGTTTGTTATCTTCGATACCCAGGAGGATCTCGCGTGGCTGAAGAATGTGCGCCAGGATGCGGATACCTTCGACGACCTGAGCGGCACAGTCCTGCATCAGGCGGTCATCTGCCGTAATGTACGGCTCGCATTCGGCGGCGTTAATGATCAGCGTTTCAATTTTATCTCCGCCGCCCTGCAGTTTAACGCCGGTGGGAAAACCTGCGCCACCCAGCCCGGCGACGCCGTACTGATGAATACGCGCAATCAGCTCTTCCCGGCTGTGGGAGCGATAATCGGTCCAGCCGTCTCGCTCAATCCAGCGATCTTCGCCATCGGCGTCTATGATGACGCTCAACTCAGCCAGTGCTGAAGGATGCGCGGTGGAGTGCGGGGCAATGGCAACAACGGTGCCTGATGTTGGCGCATGGACTGGAAGCATTTTGCCACGTCCGCGGGTTAAGGGCTGACCACGCAGCACGGTGTCACCCACGTTTACGCACAGTTCACCCTCCGCACCAATATGTTGTTTCAGCGGAATAACGAAACGCGGCGCCAGCGGAACCTGTCGCAACGGCGTTCCGTTTGACTGGGTTTTCATTTCTGGTGGATGAATGCCGCCATCAAAGTCCCAGATTTTATTTTTTCTGAATGCAGAGAATAACTTAAACATGTTGTTCCACGGGAATGATGCGCACAGGGATGGTGTTTAAATCCCATTTCCAGCTATCGGGTGTCTCGGCTACCGGGCGTAATTCAATACATTGCGTCGGGCACGGGTCAACGCACAGGTTGCACCCGGTGCAGAGATCGCTCATTACCGTGTGCATGGCGCGGGTCGCGCCCACGATGGCATCGACCGGGCAGGCCTGAATACACTTAGTGCACCCAATACAGTTATTTTCATCAATGACCGCCAGCATTCGCACCGGCGTAACGTCTTGTTCATCGCCATCAATAGGCTGCGGATCGACATTCAGCAGGGCGGCAATTTTTAACATCACCGCTTCGCCGCCGGGGGCGCAACGGTTAATTTTTTCACCCTGAGACCCGATCGCTTCAGCATAAGGATGACAGCCCGGATAGCCGCACTGGCCACACTGGCTTTGCGGGAGAATTTCATCAATTTTCTCCACGACCGGCTCATCTTCAACGGCAAAACGTCGTGAGGCGTACCCCAAAATAGCGCCGAACGCCAGACCCAGTAGACTCACTGCGGCAACGGCAATCCAGATAGCATTCATTACAACTTCACCAAACCACTAAAGCCCATAAAGGCCAATGACATTAAACCAGCGGTAATCAGCGCAATCGCATTGCCGCGAAACGGCGCTGGGACGTCCGCCACGGCGAGGCGTTCGCGGATCGCGGCGAACAGTACCATCACCAGCGAGAAGCCGACGGCGGCGGAAAAACCGTATAGCGCCGACTGTAAAAAGTTATGGCCGAGGTTGATGTTCAGTAGCGCCACACCTAACACTGCGCAGTTAGTGGTGATCAGCGGTAGAAAGATCCCCAGCAGGCGGTACAGCGCAGGGCTGGTTTTGCGCACAACCATTTCGGTAAACTGCACGACGACGGCGATAACCAGAATAAAAGCCAGCGTGCGCAGATAGATGAGATTGAGCGGAATTAGGATCCAGGTATCAATCAGCCAAGCGCAGATGGATGCCAGTGTCATGACAAACGTCGTGGCAAGGCCCATACCCATTGCGGTTTCCAGTTTTTTGGAAACGCCCATAAACGGGCAAAGGCCCAGAAACTTCACCAGTACAAAGTTATTGACCAGTACAGTTCCGACAAACAGCAGCAGGTAATCAGTCATTTTTCGGCCTGAAATAAAAAGCCGCCTATTATCTGACAATCTTCAACAGGCGACAACAGGTTAACTGTAGGGTTATTACGGGTTCACAAACGTCGATTTAACGCGCTGCGATCGTTTGAAGTAGGGCACCAACAGTGCTGCAGCCAGTAATGGGAACAGCAGTTGGCGCACGGCAAAAGCGTCTGGGACGGGTGAAAACGCAAACGCTTTAATCGCCAGCAACACGGAGATCAGCAGCCACAGAATATAATGCTTAGGTACACAGGCTCTGCGTTTGAAAAACGCAATCGTCAGCCACAGTGTGTAATACCACATGGCGATCGCGGTAACAAAGGAGACACCCCATAACAGCAAATTTGCCGTACTTTGCTCACCCAGCGTTTTGAAGGTTTGCGGTGTAGCCAGCGCAGTGACATAAAGTAATAACGCCAGCGAAGCGCTCAACAACGCGACTAACAGCCAGGCCAGTGGCCCAAGTAGCCAGCCTCCGATACGTTGTGCCGGTGTCGTAGTCATCTCTTCTCCAGGTTTACGCGCGCAATCAATCATGCCATTCATTTTGGGGCAATTATTATAAAGCTTTTAACGTTGAGCGCTACTTTCTTCTTTATTGCACGTAATGCCAGACTGATTTAGGTACCTGACCAACATCAAACAGACGACCTCCGGAGATAAGCTCCGCACGGCGATGGTCTGCGGCACGGTACATATTGATAATGTCGTTATCATCGGTGAGCGTGTAGTTAAGATGGTCGAACAGTTTTTCCAGACTTTCGAGCGAACTGATTTTGCGGAATTTTAATAAGTAATCCTGAACGGTCATAAATGCAGATCCATATTAATAAAATAATACCAACGGAGTAGAAAATATAAAAATAAACAACGAGCACAGGTCAAAGCGCATTTACGTGCAAATGTAAGAAGAGTGTTCATACCTGTGAAAAATCAGGCGCTATGCGCGTCTTGAGCAAGGGTAACGCGCTTAGCGATCGCTGGCAATATGCAGCGGAGCGGGACGCGGCATAATTCGCTTTTTTTGACAGAAAGCGATCTTTTACCGGCAGACCCTGCAACTACCAATGTTAATTGCCGGGCAATAAAAGGCTGCGGATGCTTATTTCTTCTGCACTGCCGCAACGGGCTCTGGTGGCTGGTAATTGTCAATATGATTGGCAACACCCAGCAGGATCACGGAGACGGCGAGAACAATCCAACCTGTTAATTCAATAAGACGATTCATTACTGATGACATTTGCTTTGATTTATCCATAAACACAGGCTGCAAATGTTACTAATCTCTCATTAATACAGCAAGATGATTGGGAACGTTTTCTACCTCTTTTTCGCTGCAAGTTAAGCATAAGTGGCATATGTTTGACTTAAGTTAAAAAACAACCTTTGTAGCGCAAAGGTTATTAAACTATTGAGACGTTGCAAGGTATGGTGTGAAATAGGTAAGTCCTGAATTGAGAGGCAATAACATGAGTGACAACATTCGCGTTGGGCTAATTGGCTACGGTTATGCCAGCAAAACCTTCCATGCCCCACTGATTGTGGGCACGCCGGGTCTGGAACTGGCTGCAGTGTCCAGTAGTGATGAAGCAAAAGTGAAGGCAGACTGGCCTACGGTGGCGGTTGTTGCTGAGCCTAAGCATCTTTTTAACGATCCAAATATCGACTTGATTGTGATCCCCACACCAAACGACACGCACTTCCCGTTAGCGAAAGCAGCGTTGGAAGCGGGCAAACATGTGGTTGTTGATAAGCCCTTTACCGTGACACTGTCACAAGCACGTGAGTTGGATGCGCTGGCGCGTAGCCTCGGGCGGGTGCTGTCTGTGTTCCATAACCGTCGCTGGGACAGTGATTTTCTGACGCTGAAAGCTCTGCTGGCGGATGGTGTGTTGGGAGAGGTGGCATATTTCGAATCCCATTTCGATCGTTTCCGCCCACAGGTTCGTGACCGTTGGCGTGAACAGGGCGGTCCGGGAAGCGGTATCTGGTACGATTTAGCACCGCATCTTTTGGATCAGGCGATTAATCTGTTTGGTTTGCCCGTCAGCCTGACGGTAGACCTGGCCCAGCTGCGTCCGGGCGCGCAGGCGACGGATTACTTCCATGCCATCCTGACGTATCCGCAGCGTCGTGTGATCCTGCATGGCACCATGCTCGCTGCCGCAGAATCGGCCCGTTATATTGTGCATGGATCGCGTGGCAGCTATGTGAAGTATGGTCTTGACCCGCAGGAAGAGCGCCTGAAAAATGGCGAGCGCCTGCCTCAGGAAGACTGGGGTTATGATATGCGCGATGGCATATTGACCCGAGTAGAAGGCGAAGAGCAGGTTGAAGAAACCTGGCTGACCGTACCGGGCAACTATCCGGCGTACTATGCTGGCATTCGTGATGCGCTAAACGGCAACGGTGAAAACCCGGTACCGGCGAGACAGGCTATCCAAATTATGGAGCTGATTGAGCTGGGTATAGAATCTGCGAAACATCGTTCGACGCTGTGCCTTGCCTGATTAGGTAAATGGCGCAAGGCGATACCTTCCTGGCATCGTATCCGGCCTACAATGAAAACCAACGTAGGCCGGATAAGCGTTAGCGCCATCCGGCACTTTACCTGTTACGCTGCGGCGACTTTCTCGCGCAAGGCTCGTTTTTCCTCGTTACTCAGGAATGCCATTTCCAGACCGTTGATTTGCGCCTGGCGGATCTGTTCGGGCGTTAGGCCTGCAGCTGGTGCGGCAATGGTGTACTCGTGAATAATATCCACACCCTGAACAGCCGGGTCGTCCGTATTCAAACTGGCGATAACGCCATGCTCAAGGAACGTTTTCAGCGGATGGTTCGCTAGTGAGGCAACGGTGCTGGTCTGAATGTTTGATGTCAGGCAGGATTCGATGCCGATACGGTGCTCGGCGAGGTAATCCATCAACGCACGATCTTCAACGGCTTCAACGCCGTGACCAATACGCTCAGCGCCTAGCTCTTTAATGGCCTGCCAGATGCTTTCTGGTCCCGCGGCTTCGCCCGCATGTACGGTGATATGCCAGCCGGCATCGCGAGCCTGGTTGAAGTGAGACAGGAACAGGCTGCCCGGGAACCCCAGTTCGTCACCGGCCAGATCCAGTGCCGTAATATGGTCTCGGTGGGCTAACAGCGCATCCAGTTCCTGCAGACAGGCGGCTTCGCCGAAAGTACGGCTCATAATGCCGATTAAGCGAGCTTCGACGCCAAAGGTCTTGCAGCCCTCGCGTACGCCTGCGATGACGGCTTCAACCACACCTGCAACCGGGAGCTGATGCGCCATCGCCATGTAGCCTGGGGAAAAACGCAGTTCAACATAGTGCAGGCCGTTACGTGCTGCGTCCTCAATATTTTCAAATGCCACGCGACGACACGCATCCAGCGAGGCCAGTACCTTCACGCCCCAGTCGAGCTTGGATAAAAAACTCACTAAATCTGGCTCAGTTGATGTGACTTGCACATGAGGGATCAGCGTTTCCAACGTTTGTGCCGGAAGCGTTAAGTTGAACTGACGGCCCAGATCCAGGATCGTTTGTGCACGGATGTTACCATCAAGGTGGCGATGGACGTCGGTCAGGGGGAGGGAAGTATCAATCATGGTCGCACTCGTGTATTTAGGTAAAGTGCAGGCCATTATACAACAGAAAAATGTTCCTCTAAAAACTTTAAAAAAAGCGGTGCAGAGTTCGGGGTTATGGGGAAGCAAGCATCGCCAAATTGTTGACCATGCTGTTAGCGTACCATCAGAGTGGTGTTCCGACTCCCTGATCCTTGAGAACGTATCACGATGCTTTTGCCTTGCGGTGGTAAGACGGGCGTAAAGTAAGCAATAACGCATTTCCTGCAGCATGTGTGTAATAAAATGATTTTAATTTAAGATTATTTACCTCGTTTTTATTTAATTACTGTCTGTCAGTGTTATTTCATTCGGATATTTATTGAATAACATTGCTAATAGCGAAAAATGGACACTTTCCAGTTTATGAATGTGCTGCGAGGTATGTTATAAAAACACAATAACGACTGAGGGTATTAATAAAGTGAAAAGTGTAAAGCTAATTGTCAGTACAATGTTCTGTGGAAGTTTGCTGCTGGCAACTGTGCCTGCGCATGCGGCGTATAAAGCGGATGAAACGCATGTAATCCAGTTTAAGAAAGGTACCAGTGGCGCAGATATCAAGGGGACAATTACGGGTGATAAAACAAAAGATTATACGTTTGTCGCCAAAAAAGGGCAGACCATGCAAGCAGTTCTGAAAAGCGCCTGGCCTCATCCTTTCATGAGTATTATTGCACCGGGCGAACAATTCATTTTTGATGGCATGATGAGTGGTGACACTTATAAAAATACGCTGCCTGCCAGCGGTAAGTATACCATCAGAATATATCAAAAAGGCGCGGCGAAGGATGAGGGGAAAACCAACGCATTCCAGCTGCACATGAAAATTACCAACTGATCATGAGGAAAAGATCGCCCTGGTGGTGATCTTTTCCTTTGCGATTAAACTTCTTCGCCAGAATAGGCCACAACGCAATTACGGCCTCGGTTTTTTGCCATATACAGGGCGCGGTCTGCGCAATCAGCAAGTTGTTCGGGGGCTGAACGGTTATCAACCGAGGTTACGATACCCAGGCTTATGGTGATGATGCGTGGAAAATCACCTTTAGTCGTGGCCTGAGTTTGTTGTTCTACGTGTTTTCTGATTCGCTCTGCGATGTTAAATGCTGCATCTGCGTTAGTTTCAGGTAGCAGAATAGCAAACTCTTCTCCGCCAATGCGTGCCACGATGTCGTTACGCCGACTCAGTCGCTGCATAATTTCTGACAGTTTGATTATCACTCTGTCACCCTGCAAATGTCCCCAGGTGTCATTGACCGACTTAAAGAAATCAATGTCGCAAAAGACAATGCTCAGGGGTTTATGGGGCGCTGTCATTTTTATCTCATTGCTGAGTGCGTTATAAAAATAGCCACGGTTGAAAAGTCGGGTCATCGGGTCGCGGACTGAATTTTCATAGGATAATTCATAGGCCTGACGTGAGGCTTTGTAGCGCTTGAAAATATCAGACATGAGCACGATCATCACGGCCATTGCGCTAAGGCACTCCAGGCCTCTGGCGAGATACCATCCAGCGGAGTCTATATGCGTGTACTTCAGCATAATGATGACACTTAACAGATTGCTCAGGGCAACCAGTGACATACTTACCCAAAACTGTGTTTTTAGCCGGGTTAATTTTGCCCCTAATAAAACGATACAGGTCCACAAGATAATGAGGACATAAATAAAGCTACCACGCCAGGGTCTAAGCCATTCAAACGTTTCTGTGTCAACCAACTGAAACGATATTGGCGTAATACGGATGGAGTAGAGGATAGCCATTACCAGATGCAACATGCACCATGAATAAGTGGCGTAAATAACTGTTTTACCATGTTTTTCTTTTTTATTTTTAAACGTATATAAATAGTATGTTGCAAAAAACAACCCCGTAATTAACATATTCCTCATAAAGTATAAAACAGCAATGTCATTGTAGATGACACCAGGAAGGCCGTTTTTATAAAAATAAATATAGAGCGCAAGAAATAAGAAAACCCCCGAGAAATAAAACGCGCAGGCCAGGGGTAAAAGATATTTTTTGCGCCGATAACTCATGTAATTCATCGTCATAAAGCACCCCGTCTGAATGTGCAATACACCAGCAAAGGTTGCAATAACCGGGTAAAAAGAGAGGCTATAACGCTGATTACTAAAAGGGATATACCAAAGAAAAATGGATGTCGTTAGGGACAGGAGTAAAAAAAAAGTTAAATTCTTTTTGTGAATGTTTATTTGTGTTGTATTCATGATTTTTATGTATATAAAACAGCGCTATATTTCAGCTATCTTCTCAGCTTTGTATTTTGTCTTTTTGATTTTTATTGCTGTTGATTTTGACTGGCAGGAAAAGTCAGGGAGGAATTGGTATTAAAAAAACGATAAAAAACAGATTTGTTTTTTTATATAAGGAGTTGCGCAATGAGTTCTTCATTGCGCAAGACTATTTAACTTATTGTGCGGATGGCGTTAATCAACCCCTGAACGCCTTTTTCAAGTTTGGAACGTGGACATCCGGCATTGAGGCGCACAAAACCGCGTCCTTCTTCTCCGTATGTGTATCCGGGCATGATGGCGACTTTCTGCTGATGGATGAGTGCTTCCTGCAGTGCGTGGTCATCAAGGTTGAGTGGACGCAAGTCAATCCATGCCAGATAGGTGGATTGCGGAACCTGCCAGTTCAGTTCGGGGAATGCGTTATTCAGCTCGTGCGCGATGTAATCCAGGTTACTGGCAAGATAATCCCGCAGCGCATCAAGCCAGCTAGCGCCCTGTTGGTAGGCTGCGATATGTGCGCTAAGCGCGAGCACTGCAGGTGAGGAAAGACCATCCCGACCCTTTAACGCACTGAGGTAATCGTTGCGACTCTGCTCATCCTCAATAATCCCGTAAGCCCCGGTTAATGCCGGAATATTGAAGCTCTTTGAACCGGAGGTGAACAGCGCCCAACTGTCGCGCGCGACGTTACTCCACGGGATGTGTGGCTGGTCTGCCCATACCATATCCATATGGATCTCATCAGAGATGACTTTTACACCGTGGCGCTGACACAGCTCCGCCATGGTTTCCAGTTCATCGCGCGTCCACACCTTACCGGTTGGGTTGTGCGGGCTGCAAAGCAGGAGAATTTTGCTTTCAGGCCGGGACAGGGCTTTCTCTAGTGCGACCATGTCGCAAAACCAGCCGTCAGCGCGTTTTTCAAGTCCGACAGCGCATACCTGGCGCTGATTACCTTCAATCGCTTTGTAAAACGCGTCGTAAGCCGGCGTATGAATAACCACTGCATCACCCGCAGAAGACCACTGGCGGATTAGCTCCGATACCATATAGATGACCGAGGGGCCATAAACCAGCGACTCAGGATCGATTTGGGTATTATGACGCGATAGAAACCAGTGGCTAATCGCCGCCAGAAATTCATCATTTTTCCAGCGACTGTAACCCAACACGCCATGTGACAGGCGCTGAGTCAGCGCCTCCAGAATGCAGGGGGCGGTGGCAAAATCCATATCGGAGATGGTGAACGGCAGAAGGTCGGCTGAACCAAAACGGTCGGCAACGTAATCCCACTGAGTACACCAGGTACCATGCCTGTCCACAACCTTTGAAAAATCAAACATATTGTTGTCCTTAAGCCTGTACGGTGTTCATCAGAACTGCGATCTCGTCTTTCACTGACTGGACCTGCGGACCAATAACAACCTGAAGATTATGCTGATTGAGTTGCACTACGCCAATGGCGCGATTGTCCTTCAGTGCCTGTACGTTCACAAGCGACATATCCTTCACTGACAAGCGCAGACGGGTAATGCAGTTATCAAGGCTGACAATGTTTTCCGCACCGCCCAGCGCCGCCAGAATGGCAGGGACGTTGTAACCGGATTTACCCGGTGCTCCCGCCATGACTTTATCGATATTGCTGGCAATTTCGACGTCCCGCCCCGGGGTCTTCAGATTGAAGCGTGTGATGGCGAAACGGAAGATCACGTAGTACACCGCGAACCAGATCGCAGCCACGACAGGGACCAAATACCACTTGGTAGAGAGTCCGTGCAGGATGCCGAATACCACAAAGTCAATCAGGTTACCGTCCGTGTTGCCGATGGTGACGCCTAACACCGCCATCACGGTGAAACCAAGACCGGTCAGCAGGGCGTGGATTACATACAAAACAGGGGCAACGAACAGGAATAAGAACTCGAGTGGTTCGGTTGTACCGCCGATCACGCAGGCAATGAGACCAGAAATTAACAGCCCTTTAATTTTATGACGATTTTCAGGGCGAGCACAGTGGTACATAGCGAGCGCTGCCCCCGGCAAACCACCGAGGAACGCCGGCATTTTACCCTGCGACAGGAAGCGGGTTGCGCTTTCAGAGAAACCTTGTGTCGTTGGGCAGCTCAGTTGAGCCTGGAAAATAGTCAGTGCGCCGCTCACGCTGTGACCGCAGACTTCCTGCGTGCCGCCAGCTTCGGTGAAGCGAATGAGCGCCACCAGAATATGATGCAGACCAAACGGCAGCAGTAGACGTTCACCAGTACCAAACAGCATTGGACCAAATTCGCCCGCGCTGTTGATGATGTGGCCGAGCCCGTTAATGCCCATGGCGAAAACCGGCCAAACCAGGGGAATGACCAGGCCGACCAGTCCCATCACCACCGAAGAGATAATTGGTACAAAGCGGGTACCGCCGAAGAAGGCCAGTGCATCCGGCAGGCGAATGTTGTGGAAACGTTCATGCAGCATCCAGACGATGATCCCGGCAATAACAGCGCCGAGGATCCCGGTGTCGATCGACTGGATCCCCAGGATATTCTGTACGTTGTTAGCTTTCAGGATCGTGGCATCCGTGGTAGGCAAGATACCTTTCGCGGTTAACCAGAAGTTGACGGCAAGGTTCATCACCGCATAACCAACAAAACCGGCAAATGCCGCTACGCCTTTGTTCTCGCGGGCCAGGCCGAGAGGTATGGCAATACAGAACATCACCGGTAAGAAGCTAAACGCAAATGAGCCTACTTTGCTCATCCAGGTAAAAATAGCCTGCAGTACCGGATTACCCAATGCCGGAATCAGCGTTAAGACATCATGACTACTTAACGAGCTGCCGATCCCTAACATGATCCCGCAGAATGAGAGCAGAGCCACGGGCAGCATAAAGGTTTTGCCCAACTGCTGGAAAAATTCCCATAACGTAATTTTTGGTATGGTTCTCGTCGTCATCAAACGACTCCTCGTAAAAGCTAGCTGACTAATGATGGCGAGAAGATAAAACGTTTTACCTAATTTTAGTGCGGTATAAATCACATTATCGAACGATAATAGGGCGTATAAATATATGTGATTGATAAAACGTTTTATCCGTCACGTTATCAGGGAGTTTTCCGTTTTTTATGGCTATAGCCAAAAAAATAACCATCCATGATGTTGCGCTGGCCGCGGGCGTTTCGGTTAGTACCGTCTCATTGGTGCTCAGTGGAAAAGGCCGTATTTCATCCGCGACCGGCGAACGGGTGAATGCCGCTATTGAGCAACTGGGGTTTGTGCGTAATCGCCAGGCATCAGCGCTGCGTGGCGGGCAGAGCGGGGTAATTGGTTTGATCGTGCGCGACCTTTCCACCCCGTTTTACGCCGAGTTGACGGCGGGTCTGACGGAAGCTTTAGAAGCGCAGGGGCGCATGGTCTTTTTATTACATGGTGGCAGAGATGGCGAACAGCTGGCACAGCGTTTCGCTATGCTGCTTAATCAAGGGGTTGATGGTGTGGTGATCGCCGGGGCTGCCGGCAGTAGCGACGACCTACAACAACTGGCCGCGGAGAAAGGGATTCCGGTAGTGTTTGCGTCTCGGGCCAGCTACCTGGATGACGTTGACACCGTCAGACCTGACAACATGCAGGCAGCGCAATTGCTGGTTGAACATCTGATACGCCATGGGCATCAGCGCATCGCGTGGTTGGGGGGGCAGAGTTCTTCATTGACCCGCGCAGAGCGTGTCGGCGGCTATTGTACGACGTTGCTAAAGTATGGTTTACCGTTTCATAGCGACTGGGTGCTGGAGTGCTCATCCAGCCAAAAGCAGGCCGCAGAGGAGGTGACCGCGCTGTTACGTCGTAACCCAACGATCAGCGCAGTGGTGTGCTACAACGAAACCATAGCCGTTGGCGCCTGGTTTGGCCTGATGAGAGCAGGGCGTCAGAGTGGTGAAATTGGCGTAGACCGCTACTTCGAACAGCAGATCTCGTTAGCTGGATTTGCCGATGTAGCGGAAAATGCACTGGACGATATCCCCATTATTTGGGCCTGTACGCCCGCGCGTGAAATGGGATATACCCTTGCTGAGCGCATGCTACAGCGCATTGGGCACGATGATGGTCATTCGCGTAACTTAACGCTTTCCGCCCGTCTGGTGGTGGCAAAATAAAAAAGGCCCGATAAACACACGGTTATCGGGCCTGTTGTCACGCGTATTTACTGTTGCGGAATAGCCGGGGCATCCGGTTCGCCGAGAGAAGGCATACCGAACATGCCAACAAACTCATCCAGCGACATTTTTTGTCCGTTTAAGGTAACCTGGCCGTTTGCGTATTGCAGGCTGGAGCCGATGACGTTGTCCTGCATCGTTGTAATACGGAACATCTGACCCATTGCCGCCAGGCCATTCACCTGTTGTTTCGCCAGATCGGCCGCTTGTTCCTGCTGATAGCCTTCAATTTTGGCAATCTGCGTCATGAACTCAGTCGCCATATCAACCGGAATCGTCAGCTTAGCATCCAGTGATTTGACCGAACGATCCACTTCCTGAGCCAGCGTTTGTGGTTCCTCAGTATTTGCTGTCGGATCTTTTAGCAGCAGTGACAGATTAAATGCAGTTTCACCTTTTGCATTTTTCCAGCTCAGCGGGGCTATGGTGATAGCCGGCTCGCCTTTCATCAGAATCGGCAGCGCATTGAAGAAGGCTTCAGTGACTTTTTGCTGATAAAGCTCAGGATTTTGTACCACATCAATCTGCGCCATCAGCGCCTTGGTTTGGGCGCTATACTGCTGACTGAACTGGTGTAATGCTTCACCGTCAATCTGGCCAACTTTCAGCGTCAGTTTACCGCTACCCATATCCTGACCCTGCAATTTCAGACTGTTCAGCGTGTAATCCAACTGGCTGTTGACAGTTTTACCGTCGTTGATCAGATCGGATTTACCATCAATACCCATGCCTTCCAGAACCGCCAACTCTTTACCTTCGACGGAAATCGACAGTTTATCGAGTGACAATTTCTGGTCGCCTATGCGCTCACCAAAGCTGGCAATACTGCTGGAACCCTCAGTTTTCAGGTTATTGAAAGTCATTTGTACTTTCTGGTCATACTCGTTGACCGCATTGACCACGCCGCTTTGCGCATTGCCTGTCAGCGAGACAGCGTTACCTTCTTTGTCTGCTGTAAACTGGAATTCCCCGCCGCTGAAGGCTACTTTTTCGTCGCCTTTCTCATAGTTCAGTGGTTTGAGGGAGAGATCGGAACGGGTATCGCCGCTGTAGCCGATTCGGGAATTAATGACAAATGGCGACTCACCTTTGGCAATATCAAACAGTGGTTTGGTAACGTCGTTATTGACCAGAGTCGTTTTCACGGAGGCCATAGCCGGGACCAGATTCAGTGATTTCAACTGAGCCAGCGGGAATGGACCGTGATCGACGGTTTCATTCAGGACGATACTTTGCCCCGGTTTTAGCCAGGAATCTGCCTGCCCGGCGATTGGTTTCACCACCAATTGCAGTTGGCTATTGAACACCCCGCGCTGGTAGTTTTGATAACTCAGTTCAATGCCCGCCTCAGGGGAGAAACGTTTTAACTGATCGTTTGCCTGTGTCACCATCTCGGCGAGATGCGTTTCAAGTTTCTTACCTGTGTACCAGGCGCCGCCCGTCCAGACGATACCCAGCGCAACCACCACACCCGCAGCTACCAGCGATTTTTTCATTTCGATATCCATAAAATAAAACCAGGCGTTTGAAGACGCCTGGAGGAGTGACATGTCTTTAACACACTACAGCTTAGCAAGAGTTGTTAAAAATATCAGTATCTTGCTATAGCTTGTTATAAACCCGGGCTAAACGACCTGCGCCACTGATGTTAACCGGCGATTCATTCGCGCCAATAAAGGCCGATTCACCCGGTCGCAGAACCAGACGTTGCTCGCCTTTGCTCAGCACGGCTTCACCCTCGATGCAGAACAAAATAGCCGCACTTTGCTGGCTGATATCTGCGCCACTGGTAGTAAGCTCATGCAGGGAGAACGCAAAATCATCAACCGGGATTGGGAAGTCCAGTTCACCATCAGATTCAACCGGCGTGGTCAGTAACTGGTTTGCTGGCTTGGCGACAAACTTCACGTTGGCGACCAGTTCCGGGATATCAATATATTTTGGCGTCAGTCCGGCACGCAGCACGTTGTCCGAGTTAGCCATCACCTCAAGCGCCACACCTTGCAGGTAAGCGTGCGGGGTTTCGGCAAATAAGAACATAGCCTCGCCTGGATTGAGTTTCACCACATTGAGCAGCAGCGGGGAGAAAAGCCCACTGTCGTTCGGGTAGACGTCAGCGATCAGACGGATGGTTTGCCAGGGTTCACCCTGCTGGCTGTTCAGCGCTGATTTCAGGATCGCCAACGCATGGGATTTCTCCTCATCCTGCATATTCAGCAAGCTGGCGAAAAGATAGCTCAGACGTTCCGCACTCGGTTCTTCCAGGAAATGTGCAATAGCTGGATGTGCGGCGGAAACGGGTTGTAACAATGCAACAATGTCAGAGAACTCGCGGAATGCGTTCATCGCCAGGAAAGGCGTCAAAGCAAATACCAGTTCTGGTTTGTGGTTAGGATCTTTGTAGTTGCGCTCGGCGGCATCCATCGGGATCCCCGCGGCGTTTTCTTTGGCAAATCCAATTTCAGAATTGTGCTTGTTAGGATGAACCTGAATCGAAAGTGGTTGAGCAGCGCAGAGTACTTTAAACAGGAAGGGCAGTTCACCAAAACGTTGCGCAACAGCATCGCCTAGCAGTGCGGATTTATCGTGCTCGATAACGTCGCGCAGAGCAACCGTCTGACCGTCAGCGCCCAGAACCTGCGAACTGCTTTTCGGATGCGCGCCCATCCACAACTCAGCCATCGGTTGCTGAGTGGGGTTGGCAATGCCATAGAGTTCCGTTAACGCCGTTTTACTTCCCCAGGCGTAGTTCTGCACTGAGTTGATGAGTTTTTGCATTATCAAGCCCTGTTTCAATGTTGAATTTTCTACGGCTATTAAACCAAGAAACCCTGAGGGAAGTAACCTGCACATGTAAAAAGTCGTACTTGTCTCAGTTTTTGTTAAAAAAATGTGTAGGATATGGTGACTCGCTTTTAATACCCTGAGTAATTCCGGTTGCAGAAAGCTCTTCCTTCTACAACCGGATCTGCGGCAGGGAAGCAGGGCAATGGAACATCTGCCCAGAGAATAACCAGACCGAGCAGTAAGTGAGAGCACAATGTCAAACAAACCCTTTCATTATCAGCATCCTTTCCCCCTCAAAAAGGATGATACCGAATACTATCTGCTGACCAGCGACTATGTCTCTGTTGCCGAATTTGAAGGGCAGGAGATTGTTAAAGTTGCACCGCAAGCCTTAACCCTGCTGGCTCGTCAGGCCTTTCATGATGCGTCGTTTATGCTGCGTCCCGCACATCAACAGCAGGTAGCTGATATTCTGCGCGACCCGGAGGCCAGCGAAAACGACAAATATGTGGCCCTGCAATTCCTGCGTAACTCTGACATCGCGGCAAAAGGCATTTTGCCGACCTGTCAGGACACCGGAACTGCGATTATCGTGGGTAAAAAAGGTCAGCGTGTCTGGACCGGTGGGGGGGATGAGGAGGCGCTGGCACGAGGCGTCTATAACACCTACATCGAGGACAACCTGCGCTATTCACAAAACGCAGCGCTGGATATGTATAAAGAGGTGAACACCGGTACCAACCTGCCAGCACAAATCGATTTGTATACCGTCGACGGCGATGAATACAAATTCCTGTGTATTGCCAAAGGCGGTGGTTCGGCGAACAAAACCTATCTGTACCAGGAAACCAAAGCGCTGCTAACGCCGGGCAAATTAAAAAATTACCTGGTTGAGAAAATGCGTACGTTGGGCACTGCGGCTTGTCCGCCGTATCATATCGCGTTCGTAATCGGTGGAACATCGGCAGAAGCCACGCTGAAAACGGTCAAACTGGCTTCTGCAAAATACTACGACGAACTGCCGACAGAAGGTAACGAACATGGTCAGGCATTCCGCGATGTAGAGCTGGAAAAAGAGCTGCTGATTGAGGCGCAGAATTTGGGGCTTGGTGCGCAGTTTGGTGGGAAATACTTCGCGCATGATATCCGCGTGATCCGCCTGCCGCGTCACGGCGCGTCGTGTCCGGTTGGTATGGGTGTTTCTTGCTCAGCCGATCGAAATATTAAAGCCAAGATCAACCGTGAAGGTATCTGGATCGAAAAACTGGAACATAATCCTGGCAAATTTATACCGGAAGAGCTGCGCCAGGCGGGAGAGGGCGAAGCGGTACGTGTTGACCTCAATCGTCCGATGAAAGAGATTCTGGCTCAGCTTTCCCAGTATCCGGTTTCCACACGTCTGTCGCTCAATGGTACAATTATCGTTGGCCGTGATATTGCGCATGCGAAACTGAAAGAACGTCTGGATAACGGCGAAAGTTTGCCGCAGTATGTTAAAGATCACCCGATCTATTACGCAGGTCCGGCAAAAACGCCGGAAGGTTATGCCTCTGGTTCGCTGGGTCCAACTACTGCCGGACGTATGGACTCGTATGTTGACCAGCTTCAGGCCGCTGGTGGGAGCATGATTATGCTGGCGAAAGGCAATCGCAGCCAGCAGGTGACCGATGCTTGCCATAAACATGGCGGCTTCTATTTGGGCAGTATTGGCGGCCCCGCCGCGGTGCTGGCTCAGGGCAGTATCAAGAGCCTGGAGTGCGTGGAATACCCGGAACTCGGGATGGAAGCCATCTGGAAAATTGAAGTAGAAGATTTCCCGGCATTTATCCTGGTAGATGACAAAGGCAACGATTTCTTCAAGCAAATTCAGACGTCGCAGTGCGCACGCTGCGTTAAGTAACGTCAGCCGCCCTTCGGGGCGGTTTTTTTTACCGCACGAACCACCAAACGACAGTTTTATCCTCGTTAATACTCATAAGACCAATGCAAATGGGCAAAGTCGAAACATAACCTAATCAACTGTTAATGTAAGGAGCAGGTAATGGTAACGGTACGCCGCGAGAATGATTCAATGGGGGCGATTGATGTTCCTGCCGATAAGCTTTGGGGCGCGCAAACCCAACGTTCGCTGGAGCATTTTCGTATCTCTACGGAGAAAATGCCGGTCTCGTTGATCCATGCGCTGGCGCTGACGAAACGCGCCGCGGCAAAGGTTAACCAGGATCTGGGGCTGCTGGCGGAGGATAAAGCCAGGGCTATTATGCAGGCTGCAGATGAGGTGTTGGCAGATAAACACCGCGATGAGTTTCCGCTGGCCATCTGGCAAACCGGCTCAGGCACGCAAAGCAATATGAACATGAACGAGGTGCTGGCAAACCGGGCCAGCGAATTGCTGGGCGGCGTGCGGGGGATGGAGCGAAAAGTACACCCCAACGATGATGTCAATAAAAGCCAAAGCTCGAACGATGTCTTCCCGACCGCAATGCACGTTGCCGCACTGCTGGCGCTGCGTAACTCTTTGATCCCAAAATTAAATGTGTTGACTAAAACGCTCAGTGATAAGTCCCACGCTTTCGCCGATATCGTTAAAATTGGTCGTACACATCTGCAAGATGCAACTCCACTTACGCTTGGCCAGGAGATTTCCGGCTGGGTAGCAATGCTTGAACATAACCTCAGACACATTGAAAACAGTTTACCGCATGTGGCAGAACTGGCGTTGGGGGGAACCGCGGTAGGTACCGGACTGAATACTCATCCCGAATACGCCCGCCGGGTCGCGGATGAACTGCGGGTCATTACCTGCGCGCCGTTCGTTACCGCTCCGAATAAATTTGAAGCGCTGGCTACCTGCGATGCCCTGGTTCATGCCCACGGAGCGCTAAAAGGGCTGGCAGCGTCGCTGATGAAAACCGCCAACGATGTACGCTGGCTGGCATCTGGCCCGCGCTGTGGTATTGGCGAAATTTCAATTCCGGAAAATGAACCGGGCAGCTCGATCATGCCGGGTAAAGTCAATCCTACCCAGTGTGAAGCGCTGACTATGCTTTGCAGCCAGGTGATGGGTAACGATGTCGCCATTAATATGGGCGGGGCGTCAGGTAACTTTGAGCTCAACGTCTATCGACCGATGGTCATCCACAACTTCCTGCAGTCGGTACGCCTGCTGGCGGACGGTATGGAAAGCTTCAATGAACATTGCGCGACGGGAATCGAGCCCAACCGTGAACGAATAGATCAACTGCTCAATGAGTCGCTGATGCTGGTGACCGCGCTCAACACCCATATCGGTTACGATAAAGCGGCTGAAATTGCCAAAAAAGCGCATAAAGAAGGGCTGACGCTAAAAGCCTCCGCTCTGGCGCTGGGATACCTAACCGAAGCGGAGTTCGACAGCTGGGTACGTCCGGAGCTGATGGTTGGCAGCATGCGGCCAGGCAGTTAATCCGCAACGTACAGGTGCAGCCGGGGAATAATCAATCTCAACGGCTGCGCCTGAGGTTTAAAGCGATGCTGAACGTTATCGGCATCGTAATTCAGTAACTCGCCGATATCCGGTACGGTCATACCGTTGTCGTCATTAAGCAGTGCAATTAGTGGCGTCGGGCAGGCATATTGCACCTGTTTTTGCTCTCCTTTGTACCAGACTCGGGCAATAGGCTGCACTTTTACCGGCCTTTTAATTTTCAGGCGGGCCTGCTGCGGTAAGTCGGCGATATCCTGATATTCGCGTTCAAGCTTCGCCTGCCATTCTTCACGTGTCCAGGGATGTACGCTGCGCGGTGAGGTCAGGCTTTTTTCCAGTTGCTGCAGTACTTCATCACGTTTCAGGTTTTTAATAATGTGCTTGTTAGCCCAGCCGAATCGCAGGGTGGCAGGATCTCTGACAACGGTGAGCGTGCGATAGGCATTCAGTGTAATCAGCCCCGGCAGGTGGCGATGCACCCATTCGAAACGTGCTGCCGGCGCCAGCCCTGACTCTACTGTAACAATGCGCTCGAAGGTGGTTTTCAACTGGTTTATACGCTGGATTTGTTCTTCCAGAGCACATTGCGCCGCATTATCAACCTGGTAGCACAATACACCCGGCAGGCGGACGGCCGCTTTGCTGCTGCGGTTTTCGGACTGCTGCTGAATAAACAGGTGACGGTAATGGCGCAGTGCCAGCGCTTCAGCCTCTTTGCCTAAATGCTGCTTAACATCAATGCTCTGCAGAGGGGCATGCTCTGCCTCTTTGACCACTTCCGGTAACGAGAATACGCGGGCAATCAGCAGCGTCTGCTGCAACAGGTTTTCGTTCAGAAGCGCCAGTTCTTGTTCCATCTGGCGAAAGGTGCCGTTCAGGCGGTCAACGAGATCGTAACGGGCCATAGATTTACCATTTTAGTTACAACATACTTTTTTATAGTACAACATTCACCGCCTGGCCACCGAGCAGAATAGGTCAGGCAGCCGAAATTTCAGGAATGTTATGCCAGACGGGCCAACGGAAAGTAAACCGGGCGCCGCCAAGTTCACTTTCATCACAGACGACCGTCCCTCCCATAGCCAACGCTATTGAGTGGACGATGGCTAACCCAAGCCCACAACCCCCGGTCGCTCGGTCACGGCTGGGGTCAAGGCGTACAAACGGTTCAAAAACCTGTTCGCGAGCGTCTGGTGCAATACCGGGGCCGTCGTCTTCCACTACCAGCGTGGCTTGATTGCCGTTCAGCAGCAGACTGGCTTGCACCGTTGACTGGCAATAGCGTAGGGCATTATTCAGCAAATTATCCAGGACCCGCTCCATCAGACGCATATCCAACGCGCCGTAGTCGCCAGTTTCGAGATGACGTAATTGCACCGCACGGTCAGGATTTACGCTTTGCACATCCTCCAGATGGGTGGTTAACCAAGCAGGCAGGTCCGGTACGCTGAGTTTCAGTTCATTTTGCGGGCGATCCAGGCGGGCGTAGGTCAGTAACTCTTCTATCAACGCTTCCAGTTGGCCGATATCACGATTCAGCGCCTGAGATTCCTGCTCGGTGAGGTTATCACTCATTTCCAGCCGGTAACGTAAACGTACCAGCGGGGTACGAAGCTCATGGGCAATACCATCGATGAGCTGTTTTTTACTGGCGATCAGCGCATTGATATTGTCGGCCATTTGGTTAAACGCTACGCCCAGGCGCTCAAAGCTGGAACCGCTGTCAAAATGAAGGCGTTCACTCAGATGTCCTTCACCAAAACGTTGTGCGGCGGATTCGAGTCTGAGCATTTCCTGCCAGTGCGGGCGCATCCAGATCAGTACCGGGAAGGCCAGTGAGATAGCAATAAACGCCATCAGCGCGATGTCCAGCAAGCGCATTTGATGGAGAAAATAGAGGTAGGGAACCGGACCGACGGCCAGCACATAATGGCTGCGAGGAATGCGTTGAATGAAGGTGTATTGATCGTCAAGTGCCACAATATCGCCTTCGCGCAAACGCTGCATGGTTGGGGCATCCAGTGTGTACTTATTCAGCGGTTCAACGCGCAGGTCAAATGAGAGGTTTAAATCCATCTCCTTCAGCGTCTTACCCCAGTCGCGTGGCGGGATTTCGCGTAGTTCACTGCGCATCAGGTACAACGAGCTTTTCATCAAATCGTCGAGCGACTGTCTGCCTGCGCGTTCTGCGGTGAATTTGTATACCAGACCGACCAACAGGGTCATCACCAAAAAGCAGACAAACAGCAGGAGGTAAAACTGCACAAACAGTTTCTTCATAAAAAATCACCGAACGCTCAATGAGTTAGCGAGTGCACGTGTCCCACAGGGGAAAAGTGAGCACAGCGGTATCCGCCGATGCGTGGGTTCAGAAAGGTTCTCCGATCACCATCCGGCGTGCTTGTCCACGCAGAGTACACTGTATATCTCTTTTCTGCATTCTTATGGCTCCTACGGGCGCGGAATGACCTTTCGCTGGATCACGCATTGCTTTCTACGCTGTAAGTTAATCAAAATCGGGGTGGGGTTGTTCTGGCGTATGTCACGACCGCACCTAAAAGGTTACTTCGTTTCTCAACGTAGATGGTGTTGTTATATTCGTAGTTACCTTCGGGATAGCAAATTCTGATGTTAGTCCCGAGATCCGGATCGTCAACATCAGCCCCCGAACAGCTTTTAGAACTTCCTGTAGCATAGACGTATGTGGCGGTATAGGACGAGGGGACACCCGGAATGAACCAGGTTATCGCCATAACCATGATCACTGAAAACAGCACCATGGCAATGCTGATGCCACCAAATAATTTCAGATAGGTTTGGAAGGGACTTTTTTTCATTATCCCATTACCTACCAGAAATAAGGTAATTAACAATGACACTGCCAGAGAAATAAGCATGAGGTATTTGGATGTGAGCGGGTAGAGAAATGTCGCTCTGTAAATCGTTACCTTCCACCAGTAAAAGAGAAATATTGCGCCGAGAGATGAGACGGTAACAAAAAACAAATATGGATATGAGTATTTTCTCATCCTTGTGACTCCAGAACAATTTCTCCATTTGGGTTTAATAAATTACCATTTGTTTTGAATAATGAAAACGGCTCTCTTGTTTGAATTGTTAGGTACGCCGCAGACCAGAGAATTTGCGCTATCTTTGGGGATATAGGCATAATAATAAAAGGGATATTCTCACCCGTGGCAGGGATGACTGACCTTGCGTATAATGCGTGCCGATACTTCCTGAAAAGTGCTGTGACTGAAAATATGAATCTCAATCGCTGTTGTTATTCGCTACTCATTTTCGCAGCGGTCGGCTGCATTTTCACCGCTTATCCTCTTGTTATATGGTTTCTACTCGCCAACGTTTTGACGCTGCTGTTATACGGCGTGGACAAAATGGCGGCACGCAAGGACTGGCGCAGAGTGCCGGAATCCACATTGCTGGTGTTTGGCGTTGTGGGCGGGTGGGGCGGCGCGATAGCGGGTCAACAAATCTTTCGCCATAAAACACAAAAGCAGCCTTTCAAAACCTACTTTATTATCAGTGTGATAGTCAGTATTTCTGTGATGGGCGTGATTTATAAGTTCTATCCATTTTTACCTTCCTGAGCATGGTTGGTGAATAAACTGCCGGTTTATTTGAGGCAGGAAATATATTTTTCACCTGAACGGCGCACAATTTCATCGGCATTTTGCGTAATATCTTTACCTTCAAATGCGCCGTAAAGTTGCTTAAATTTCACTGTTCTCAGGCGTTGGATGATGTCGCTGACGGTGGCGGCTGGCAACGGTAGCATATTGGGGTAGCTCCACATAAATGAGACTGCATGGGCACCTGGTGTAACTTGAACGATGTCGCCAGAAAGCACCACGCCTTCGTCACGCGCCCAGTGCAGGACGCAGCCGCCAGCAAAGTGCCCGCCGAGACGTATCATCGTGACGTCACGGGTTAACTCAATGGTGTCGCCATCCCAGAATCTAATCCACGGGCTGTCACGCATTACCCACTTTCTGTCGCTCGCATGAAGGTAAATCGGCGCGCTAAATTCCGCAGCCCAGTCCTGCATGGTGGTGTAGTAATGAGGATGCGAAATCGCGATAGCCTTAAGGCCGCCAAGGGACGTTATTAGCGTTTTTGTGGCATCGTCGAGCGTGGCAATGCAGTCCCACAGAATATTTCCTTCTGGGGTACGCACAAGAAACGCGCGCTGATCAATTGCAAAATCAGGAACGGTGCGGATGCTGAGGAGGGTACTGTCGTGTTGCTTCCACTTATTTGTATGCGATGCACACAGGGTGTCAAAATCGATCCATTTCTGCCCGCTTGTGGGGACATATTGACGTTCATCCAGGCAGATATCGCAATGTTCCGGATGGGCGCCAGTTATCTCATAGGATGTTCCACAGGTTTTGCATAACGTGATCATCGTGTCCTCCTCATATACCGAACACAGTCAGCATGGCACACAGATACACAAGGATGTGCCTGTTAGTGCTCTACCCGATAAGTCAGTGATGATGGAAGTGGTGGTTGTGGCTCAACCAAAAGAAAACAGGAATAATGCCAACACGGATCCTTTTGATTACCATCTTCCAGAGAAAAATGAGGATATTGTTTGGAAAATCGTCTGTTCAACACCTGGCTCAACCGTTGGGGGCTCACTCCAGATGGTGAACCGTTTGAAACGCACACATCGCAGCTTTTGCCTGTGGTGGTGGTCAAGGACGGGCAGAAAGCCATACTAAAGATCACCGATGATGACAGTGAACGGATCGGCTGTGAACTCATGGTCTGGTGGAACGGAAATGGCGCAGCGAAAGTACTTGCTCATGCAGCAGGGGCGATTCTGCTGGAACGTGCGACAGGGACAGAGTCTTTAGCGGACATGTCCTGGACTGGCAACGATGCGCAGGCCTGTCGCATTATTTGCCATGCTGCCAGTAGACTCCATCTCTCCCGAAATGCGTCTACGCCTGCGTTAACACCTCTGCACCATTGGTTTCGCGATCTGGCTCCAGCCGCGAAAAAGCATGGCGGTATCCTGACGCGTTGTGCTGCGGTGGCAAACGTACTGCTATCTTCACCCCATGATGAAGTCGTATTACATGGCGATCTACACCACGGCAATATTCTTGATTTCGGAACGAGAGGATGGCTGGCTATCGATCCCAAAGGGCTGGTGGGCGAGCGTGGCTTTGATTACGCCAATATCTTTACTAACCCCGATCTTGCCGAACCTACCAGACCTGTCGCCATTGAGCCGGAAATATTCACGCAACGAGTCAACATTGTGTCTGAAATCGCCAGAATTGAACGGCAGCGTTTACTGATGTGGATTGTTGCCTGGTGTGGGTTGTCGTCCGTCTGGTTTCTGCAAGAGGGTGACAGCGCAACGGTACCTCTGCGTATTGCGGAGCTAGCGATGGCAGAACTTGCTTCAGGTGGTAATCAATTTTGATCTACGACACTGGGTTAGTAATTCTTAAGAGTTATCATTAGCCTGGTAAACGTTGTATTAATCAATCAATGAACGGCGGTGTGGTGTGTTGTTGAGCGAAAATTTGACAGGCCGGAAACAATGAACGCATTGTTTTCATTATTAAAAAAACGCCCGAATATTCTTTTTTTGATGGTCTTACTCATCGGGGCAAACATCGTAGCGTGGCTGTGGGCTTTCACCGCGTTTAGCAACAATACTTCCTTACTGGCACTGAGTCTGATTGCGTGGTGCTATGGTTTGCGCCATGCCGTTGATGCCGATCATATCGCCGCGATAGACAGCGCGACGCGTAAACTTATGCAGCAGAAAAAACGTGCCCTGACAACGGGGGCCTGGTTTTCTCTGGGACACTCTACCATTGTGGTGCTAGCCAGCATTGGCATTGCGCTAACTACCAGCGTGTTTAAGCAACATATGGCATGGTTTCAGAATGTCGGTGGTCTGATAGGAACTACGGTTTCTGCCGTATTTTTGCTGATTCTGGCTACCATCAATCTCATTATTTTCTGCCAGGTCTGGAAGGCATTCCGCCATCTTAAACGCACCGGTACTTACGATGGCACTACGGAAGACATTACAGTTTCAGGCCCTCTGAACTGGCTTTTCCGCTCAGCGTTTCGGCTGGTAGGTAAAGACTGGCATATGTATTTTGTCGGCTTTCTGTTTGGTCTGGGTTTTGATACCGCCACTGAAATTTCTCTGCTGGGAATTTCTGCTTCAAGCGCGTCCAGCGGCATGTCGATTTGGTCAATTCTCGTTTTCCCGGCGCTGTTTACCTGTGGTATGGCGTTAATTGATTGTCTCGACAGTATTCTGATGGTTGAGGCCTACGGATGGGCGTTCAATAAGCCGCAACGTAAGCTCTATTACAATATGACCATTACCGGGACTTCCGTGATTGTTGCGCTATTTATTGGCGGGCTGGAGGCGCTGGGACTTCTCTCTGACGCGTTTTCGCTTCAGGGTGGTTTGTGGGATACCGTCAGCAATTTGAGTGACCATATGGGGAATGTCGGTTTTGCGATTATTGGCGTCTTTATCGGCTGTTGGATTATCTCCGCCGTAAACTACCGTTGGAAAAAATACGACGGACTGACGTTTAGTTAGCTATCAATGTGACAGTGTAACGCCAGGTAATTAAGAGGGCCGATCAAAGTGACCGGCCCGGTTGGATTACTTATGAGGCTCGTCGTCCCAGGCGTGCGGTGCGAACAGATAACCTTTGTTGCGTACCGTTTTGATTCGATAGGGTTCAGTCGCGTTATCGAGCAGTTTTTTGCGTAAGCGGGAAATCGCGACATCGACGCTGCGATCCATGCCGTCATAACTTACGCCACGCAGGTTTTTTAGCAACGCATCACGGTCCATAATCTGCCCGGCATGGGTTGCCAACTCCCACAGTAATTCAAAATCAGCGGTGGAAAGAGAGATTTGCTCGCCGCCGAGCAGCACGGAGCGGTTGGTGGGATCGATAGTGAGTGTGCCAAAGCGCAGCGTTGTGTGCGGTGTGATGGTTGCCGCTTGAATGCCTTTAGACTGTGCGGAGTGTTCATTCTGGCGCAGGTGCAGGCGCAGGCGAGCCAGCAGCACAGCTGGCGGCGTTGTCTTCAGGATGTAGTCACAGGCGCCCATTTCCAGCGCCAGGATATGGTTCATGTCGCTGTCCAGCGAGGTGAGCAGAACAATCGGGCCTTGCCAGCGTCCGCGTAAATCGCGGCAGATAGTCATCCCGTCTTTGCCCGGCAGCATGATATCTAATAACACCAGATCGGGTTGAACGTGCAGGATTTTCTCCTCGGCCAAATCACCACGAGGTTCAAGGATAACCTCAATATCATGCCGGGCCAGATAGGCTGCAATCAGTGAGCCAACTTCGGGATCATCTTCAACAAATACGATGGTGTTCATATCATTCATTTTGAATATAAAACGCCAACATACACCGCCCCGGTTTTTCCTTCCATTAATCTTTTCTAAACAAGAACGCTTCCGTTATGCTAGAGGCTGATGTTATTGATGTGTTAAGGCAGAGTGATGGGACTCGTTATAAAAGCGGCGCTCGGTGCGCTGGTGGTGGTGTTGATAGGTTTGCTGGCGAAAACAAAGAATTACTATATTGCTGGATTAATTCCACTGTTCCCGACGTTTGCGTTGATTGCCCACTACATCGTGGCCAGTGAGCGTGGGATCGAGGCGTTACGTACAACCATTGTATTCAGTATGTGGTCGATTATTCCCTATTTTGTCTACCTTGTTTCACTGTGGTATTTCACCGGGTTTATGCGCTTACCCATCGCGCTCGGCGGTGCTGTAGTGTGCTGGAGCCTGAGCGCGTGGTTGCTGATCTTTTGTTGGATCAAACTGCACTAACGCAGATGACGCCCGCCATCAAGGGCAAAACTACGCCCGGTGACAAAACAACTAGTTAGTAGGTAGTCAATTAAATCAATGACCTCTTTTTCACCAGGCGCGGTTTTCATCAGTGATTTGTTTAGTGCCTGCTGGCGATACTCTGCATCGTCGCCCTCGTTAAACAGGATAAGTGAGGGGGCAATCGCGTTCACTTTCACTTCCGGTGCCAGTTTGCGCGCGAACGAGCGGGTCATATTATCCAGCGCCGCTTTGCTGGCAGCATAAGCAATGTGTTTGTCGCTGCCACGCTCCACAACATAATCCGTAAAATGAATGATGTCGCTGGCTGCGTGCCCATGACCGCGTAGCAATCCTTCCAGCGCGTGGTTGAGCAGGTAGGGCGTATTGACGTGGATCTGCATCATACGTGACAGTACTTCGCTAAGCGGTGTGCCGGGTTTTTCGGCGACCCAGGCGCTGGCATTATGCACAATGGCGCGCAAGCCATCCGTCTGCGCTTTGACCTCATCAGCAAAGGCCAGTACGCCTTCATCCGTGGAAAAGTCAGCCGGGATACAAATCGCGCCCGCTTCTCGCAGGCCGTCAATGGCAGGATAGTGAGTTCGGTAGCTGACGATAACTGGCTGTTTTTGGTTCAGAAAGTGCCATGCGACGGCGAGGCCGATACGACGACCACCTCCGGTGATAAGAATTGGCAAAGGAGGTTTTTTACCCATTGTTATACTCAGGCTCCGTTAAAAACAGCATCTTACAAGAGAAAGGGTGTAAGTGGTGTAGTGATCAGTACAAACTCATGTGTACACAGTAGCACACAGAAATAAAGTTGTTGGGGTTTGTTACAGCATCCTGATTTAGCGGCGAGCACATTTTAGTCGGGCTATAGTCGAAGGAGTAATAGAGAGAGGGGGATTAACGTAATAGAATGATTAGTCATTAAAAAAGGGAACCAGAAAACAGGCTCCCCATTGTAGCTATGTTTTCCTAAGCTCTCTCAGTTTATCCATTATTTTATTGAATTCTTCTGTGAACTTTCTGTGATCTCTTTCTTCTGCTTCTTGCATAATACGAGCGGCTTCAAGCCTTCTTGCTTCAATCAATCTTTGTTCTCGTTCTTTAATCTGAATCTTCAATCTCTGTTCAAATTCTGATATGTCGATAGAAGCAACAATCACCGGATTCTCTAAGAGTTGGTAGAGTGGGGAAAATAAATCTGAATACTGATCTACAGCGTCTTCTGGCGGTGGTGAACGATAGAAGGTTAAACCTTTTCTCCATCGTGATAGTTGTGCATAGTTCAGCTTAGGTTTCTTGCCTGTGCCTTCATACGCCTCTTTCACAGCATCTAACACAGCGGCAGGTTTTACGTCCTTGCTTATCTTTAACGCTTCTTTCATTCGGCGTTCTTGTGGCTGTGTGCTGTCTCCGAGTAAGATCAGATTTACGTTCTTCATTGTCTACCCTTAAATGATTAAGGAAGCATGATAATACACACAGCCTCTTGTGTTCAATCTGATGGCTTCCAATTAGGAAAGATAGCCATCATCATCTCTATTGCTTTCTGTTTTGCCCGTGTTGCTGCCTTCTCTGCAAAGGCTTTTAGTTCAGCTTGTGATTCTTCTTCGATACGTTCGACGATACCCGCAAAAATGGCTTTCTGATTGTCCTCAGAAGCGATAGAAGCAATAACCTGATTTTGTTGTTGTGACGCTCTCAGTTCCGCTGTGAGACGGGCAACTTCTTCCTTTAGCTTTTCTTCTGTGCTCTTACTGGGGGACTGCTGAAATCGTGCGGGAATTTCTCCGAGATCATCGGCGAAAAACTTGTTTAACCATCGTTCTTGTAAACGGCAACCAGCAGATGCATTTAACCATTTGAGGAAAAAACGGAGATTTACATGACCTTCTTTTACAGCAAGGCGTAGCTTTTCTAATTCAATACCACGCTGAACAGAGACACCTGCTTCATTGTTTGGCTTCTTGAATGGTTCAAGATCAATAAGTTTTAGAAAATCTGCTGCTGTTAAAACTGACATAATTATTTCCTCTAAAAAGGCTGGATTGCTCCAGCCTCATTTAGTTTAGATATTCCAATACAAGATGACACTATCACCGAGTTTATCGTTATACACGGTAGTCGCTGGTGTGGCTGGGGTAATCGTTGATGCTGGAACAACGTGAACCACGACAGGAGGATTCACAGGCGTCGCAGGAGTCAGAGGAGTTACGGGTACAACGTGTACGACAACTGGAGTTGGTTGTGGTTGTGGCGGAGTGATATCGGTGATTGTTTTCACTTCACCCGTTTTCAGATTTTCTGCCTTCTCTGCATAGTGACTAGGGCCATATGCCCCAACAGTTGCTATGCCAAGTGAATTGACTGAAGTTTCGATTGCATAACCATCTTCTTTAGCTAAGCCCTTAGAGAAACCATACCCAACAGTCTCATTTCCAACATAACCACGAAGGTGAGTGATTGTGAGATCACCTTCTTTCACCATAACATTATGAGTACGCATGGTTGGTGCAATCACTGTTGATGCTACACGAGTCAGGTCAGCGTTTTTGAGCGCGTGGGTAGTTTTCACTGCGTTGGATACATCGTTGTATGCAGTGACTGTACCAATAGCTTCATCACCTTCTTTAGTGCCGTGAATCGACAGGCCGCCAACGCCTTCAACATAGCTATGGTCGGAGAAATGCGTTACATCACCGTTCGTCACGTCAACGGTGTGGGAACGCATTTCAGGCGACACAACAGTTGATGCTGTTTTGGTCACACCATCACGAGTAACTGTTGAGGTACGAACCACACCTGTTTTTTGACTGATTGTGGTTGTCGCAGAATATTGTTCATTAACACCGTTGTAGGCAATGTTTTTAGTAACGACACCATCTTTCACACTGATGGAACGTGTCGTGTTATCTGCAATGGGGTGATCGCTCATATTGATGGAGCCTTTAGAGAATCCTGTGAAACCACCACCTGCATTCATGCGCTCCGCAAAGTGACCACCAAACGAATGACCACTAAAAGCATGACCAATGTTACCACCATGGCCATGGCCACCAAAATTGTGACCGCCCATACCTCCATGGCCACCGTGACCATGAGCAAAAGCAGACATTGGAAGAACTATTAATACTGCAACCACTGATTTCTTAAACATTTTAATACTCCATTTAGGATTAATAGGGGGTGTCATCATTAATTCTTTATTTATCATTTTGTTTGTCCTTCAATGACTAAATACTGCCGACTACATAATTAATCGATGCAGTAACAGCTATTAATAAACCTTTTTTATTTCCGACATAATTGACGAGGGGAGTGTAGCTGGTGGGACCAGCGCACGGGTTGCATTATTATCAAACACAAATATCAACACAACTGCATGATAAATCAAACACAAGATAAAGCACAAATAGTTAATTGTGTGATGATTAATTGTTCTTTTATTTATCCATATATTATGATGTGTATGTGTTCGTTAAGTGTTTCTTTTTTTATCTTTTATCAATATGAAAAGTGAACAAAGAATTGAGAAGGTTATGATGTGTTTCTGTATGTTATGTTGTGATTCATAAGAAGATAAAGCAGGTGATCGTGACTGACTGTTGCGCCGTAAAGCAGTTTGCGATTGTGAAGTGTAGAAAGAATAACTCGAACTCAATAGGGGGATCACACCTCGTGATGAGTCATCATCTGGAGAGCCGTGATAAGCGCTTCACACGCAGCAACAAATAGTGTGGGGGGCAAGCATGAAGGGAGAGCGAGAGCGATTATTTTCGATTAATCAGCGTTAACCATGATATCCCGATAATCCTTTATCAGGATATTCATAGTCTGATATTTTCCGAAGCCAGCGATGGGTATAACGTTAGCCTATCAGCATCCAGGTAGCTGGCACAGCAGCAACAAGCAGCAGGCCGATCAGCGCCATCTCCTGGCGTTTTAATACGTTTTCATGCGTGTGCGTTTTACGGGCATAAAGGAAAACCAACAGCCCTGGCGCATATAACACCACAGACAGCAACAGATGCATCGGACCTGACGCATACAATAACCAGATGCCATAAATACTCGCGCCGATACCGACAGCCTTATGAATCGGACGGGTGGCAATTTTTAACAGAAATGCGCCGACCAGCAAATAGGGCACCAGAATCATCTCTGAAGCGATTGTCAGTAACGTATTGTAGTCGGAGCCTGTGAGCCAGATTAGCACAAGGCAGATTTGTACACAGATGTTGGTTAGCCACAGCGATGCCGATGGCGCACCCTGTGCATTCTGTCGCGCAAAAATACGCGGAAACGCTTTGTGCGTGGAGGCGAGGAACGGCACTTCCGCCGCCATAATCGTCCAGCTTAAATAGGCACCGCACACGGAAACAATCAGACCCGCGGCAATAATAATTTCGCCCCATGGCCCCATCATTTTAACCATCAGACCGGCCATTGATGGATTGCGGATCTCTGCCAGTTCTGGCCGCGCGACAACGCCGAGGGATAGCAGGGTGACTAACAGGTAAACGCCCAGTGCGGCGAGTACAGCTAACAGCGTGGCGCGACCAACATCGCGTTTATTTCTGGCGCGGGCAGATACCACCACCGCGCCTTCCACACCAATGAAAACCCACAGGGTGATGAGCATGGTGTTTTTGACCTGCTCCCAGACAGGCACGCCCAACGCGACGCCGGTAAAATCGAGAGTAAAGGTGTCGAGCTTAAACAGCATGAATGCCAGCACGATAAAGAGGCCTAGCGGCAATAGTTTTGCCAGAGTAGCGACCAGGTTAATGCTGGCCGCGGTTTGTACTCCCCGCAACACCAGAAAATGGACTATCCATAACAGTACCGATGCGCCGACAATCGACTGCCAGGTATTACCGTCGCCGAACAGACGTAATTCCGGTGTGTCGGTAAAGAAACTGAGCGCAGAGAAGACGATGACCAGATACGAAACGTTAGCGATAACAGCGCACAGCCAGTATCCCCACGCAGAGCAGAAGCCAATCAACTCGCCGAAACCTTCACGTGCATAGGTGAAGATACCGCCGTCCAGTTCAGGACGGATACGCGTCAGGATCAGCATGGCAAAGGCGAGCAAAAGAATACCCGCACCGGTAATCGCCCAACCAATCAGTAATGCAGCCGGGCTGGCTACTGCCGCCATATTTTGTGGCAGGCTGAAAACGCCAGCGCCGAGCATTGAGCTTAAAACCAGCGCGGTCAGTGCGCTCAGACCCAATTTCTTTTCCATTTGTATCCAGTTACAAAAACGAGAGTGAGAGAATAATTATTTTGGCAAACCGCATAAAAATGGTGAAAGCCACTAAGGCGCGGGATTTTACGGAGAGAAGAGAACGCATGCAATGGGGATAGAGAGATTTGTGACTAATAGTGTGAAAAGTTGTCTTAATACTGCTGTTTTTGTTTTATCTGGAAACAGAACCGCGCGAAATTATCAGGTCTACAAGGACTGTAGACCTGATAAGGCATTGGGTATTACTTATACAGATCGGCGCTGATCGTCACGTTGTTACCACGTTCTGACCACTGGCGGGTAATGTGATAGTACTTCGCGCCTTTCTTCGCTGCGCGTTTTGCTACCTGATAAGAGACTTCCGTCATGTTGCCGTAGTTACCGGTGAACTTGATGCTGTCGAACGGTACCATCATGGCGGCGGTCGCTTTGTTCAGCTCTTCAACTTTGGTTCCATCCGGCAGCGTGACAGTGTAACGTCCGCCTTTGGTGGATTGCGTTTCGAAGAAGCGGCCAACTTCAGCACTCGGAGAAGCGGTAGTTGCTACGCCCGGGATCTCAACTTTCTTCGCGGCTTCGCCACCTGCTGCTAATGCGGCACGACCAGCATCTGAATCTGCTGGGATCGCATCAGGGCTTTGTACAATGCGTTTTTTCGCATCAGCTTTATAGATGAATGCAGTAATACGCTGGTTGCCGCCCTGGTTGGCATCGACCTGACGCACGATATAGAAGGAGTAAGCACCTTTCTCTTTCGCTGCTTTGGTGATGGCATCGTTTACTTCAGGCTGGCTACGGTAGAAACCTTGCACTGTAACGGTGTCGTAAGGTTCTATCAGAACGGCCTGATCTTTTGGCAATTCCATAACGCCGTTAATGACACGGTTTTTTGACGCTTCCGCTTTTTCAGCGTCGGCTTTATAGACGTCGGCAACAACGCGCCAGTTACCGCCGCTGCCAAAATCTGAAGTATCAACAACATAAAAGGAGGCTGCACCGTCTTTATCTGCACGGCGCGAAACGGCAGCAACCGCATCACCGATAGCATTAAAACGACCGGTGACCACAATGCGGTCATAGGGTTTCAGGGCAGCCGCTTGCTCCGGCGTCAATTCTGTCGCTGCATTTACAGAAAAAGCAGTCGCAGAAATTAGTGCGGACGCCAGGAGAGTGTTCTTAAGCTTCATAAAAATAATCCTTCGCCTTGCGCAAACCAGGTACTGGTATTGTTATTGACTAGAAACGTCGCTGATTATTGCATTTAAATTGTGTCAGTGTCTGCGTCATTTTTCACTCATCGTGTCACGTTAGGTAACAACAGCGATAACATTTTGTGATATGCCGAAAATTTCGGCGTTTGGTGACCAAAACTGATAAAGCAGTTGAATTTCATAAGTTAATTTAATGTTAATTAATTGTTTTTGGCAGGTAGGTAATCATGTTTTGCCGCTTCGCTTGAGCGAATTATCAGCCTTTGTGGGCTATTTTTAGGGCATTTTATCTGTCTGAGGTTCGATTCATCTCTATTTCGCGAATTTCATAATAAATACTGTTTTTTGGCGCTAGATCACAGGCGTCATTTTCAGTAGGTTATACAGAGTTTGTTACTGTTTTATTTTATTGAGGTAACACTGACCTCTTTCGAGAGTGCGCGCATGCCTCGTGCGAACATTGATAAACCATCATCATAATTACAGATGGAAGGGAACATTATGCGAATTGGCATACCAAGAGAACGGTTAACCAATGAAACCCGCGTTGCAGCCACGCCGAAGACGGTTGAGCAGCTGCTTAAACTGGGTTTCAGCGTCGCGGTTGAAAGCGGTGCAGGTCAACTGGCGAGTTTTGACGATAAGGCGTTTGTACAAGCAGGCGCAGAAATTGTTGATGGAAATGCAGTCTGGCAGTCAGAGATCATCCTGAAGGTCAATGCGCCGGAGGAGGCGGAAATTCCGTTACTCAATCCGGGCACGACGCTGGTGAGTTTTCTTTGGCCCGCGCAAAACCCTGAGCTGCTGCAAAAACTTGCAGAGCGCAACGTGACGGTCATGGCGATGGACTCCGTGCCGCGTATTTCGCGCGCACAGTCGCTGGATGCCTTAAGCTCGATGGCGAACATCGCCGGGTATCGCGCTATTGTTGAAGCTGCACATGAATTCGGTCGCTTCTTCACCGGCCAGATCACCGCCGCAGGCAAGGTTCCACCTGCCAAGGTCATGGTGATTGGTGCGGGTGTGGCAGGTCTTGCGGCGATCGGTGCGGCAAACAGCCTGGGCGCTATCGTGCGCGCTTTTGATACCCGTCCGGAAGTGAAGGAACAAGTGCAGAGTATGGGCGCAGAGTTCCTTGAACTGGACTTTAAAGAAGAAGCGGGCAGCGGCGATGGCTATGCCAAAGTGATGTCCGAAGCGTTCATCAAAGCTGAAATGGAACTCTTCGCTGCGCAGGCGAAAGACGTCGACATTATCGTTACCACAGCGCTGATTCCGGGCAAACCGGCCCCGAAACTGATCACCCGTGAAATGGTCGATTCGATGAAAGCGGGCAGCGTAATTGTCGATCTTGCCGCGCAAAACGGCGGTAACTGCGAATATACCGTGCCTAATCAGGTGAACACCACCGAGAACGGGGTGAAGGTTATCGGCTATACCGATCTGCCTGGCCGTTTGCCAACGCAATCTTCCCAGCTGTACGGCACAAACCTCGTCAACCTGCTCAAACTGTTGTGCAAAGAGAAAGACGGCAATATCACTGTCGATTTTGACGACGTGGTTGTACGTGGTGTCACGGTGGTTCGTGATGGTGAAATCACCTGGCCTGCGCCGCCGATCCAGGTTTCTGCTCAGCCGCAGGCAGCGCCAAAAGCCGCACCTGCGCCGAAAGAAGAGAAAAAACCTGTCTCTCCGTGGCGCAAATATGCGCTGATGGCGCTGGTAGTGATTTTGTTTGGCTGGCTCGCCGACGTCGCGCCGAAAGAGTTCCTTGGTCACTTTACGGTGTTCGCGCTTTCCTGCGTGGTGGGTTACTACGTGGTCTGGAATGTGTCACATGCGTTGCATACTCCGCTGATGTCTGTGACTAACGCCATCTCGGGGATTATCGTGGTTGGGGCGTTATTGCAAATTGGCCAGGGTGGCTGGGTGAGTTTCCTGAGCTTTATCGCGGTGCTTATTGCCAGCATTAATATTTTCGGTGGCTTCACCGTGACTCAGCGCATGCTGAAAATGTTCCGGAAAAACTAAGGGGTAACATATGTCTGGAGGATTAGTTACAGCTGCATACATTGTTGCCGCGATCCTGTTTATTTTTAGTCTGGCGGGGCTTTCGAAACACGAAACCTCTCAGCAGGGTAACAACTACGGCATCGCCGGGATGGCGATTGCGCTGATTGCCACGATTTTTGGTCCGGATACCGGCAACGTTGCGTGGATCCTGGTAGCGATGATCATCGGCGGCGCGATTGGTATTCGTCTGGCGAAGAAAGTCGAAATGACCGAGATGCCGGAGCTGGTGGCAATTCTGCACAGCTTCGTCGGTCTGGCTGCGGTACTGGTGGGTTTCAACAGCTACCTGTATCACGATACGGGCCTGGAGCCGATTCTGGTGAACATTCACCTGACGGAAGTGTTCCTGGGTATCTTCATCGGTGCGGTGACCTTTACCGGTTCTGTGGTGGCCTTTGGCAAACTGCGCGGCAAGATCTCCTCTAAACCGCTGATGCTGCCGAATCGTCACAAAATGAACCTGGCGGCGCTGGTTGTTTCTTTCCTGCTGCTGGTGGTGTTTGTTCGTACCGAAAGTGTGGGCCTGCAGGTTCTGGCGCTGCTGGTGATGACCATTATTGCACTGGCTTTTGGCTGGCATCTGGTGGCGTCCATTGGCGGTGCGGATATGCCGGTTGTTGTTTCAATGCTTAACTCCTATTCAGGATGGGCGGCAGCGGCGGCGGGCTTTATGCTGAGCAACGATCTGCTGATCGTTACCGGTGCGCTGGTCGGTTCTTCTGGTGCGATCCTGTCTTACATTATGTGTAAGGCGATGAACCGTTCATTTTTCAGCGTTATTGCGGGCGGCTTTGGTTCTGACGGTTCTTCTACCGGGTCTGATGAAGAAGTTGGCGAACATCGTGAGATTACTGCGGAAGACACAGCAGAAATGCTGAAGAACTCGCACTCCGTGATCATCACCCCGGGCTACGGCATGGCAGTGGCTCAGGCACAGTATCCGGTCGCGGAAATTACTGAGAAACTGCGCGCGCGCGGCATCAAAGTGCGTTTTGGTATTCACCCGGTAGCAGGGCGCTTGCCTGGTCATATGAACGTGCTGCTGGCGGAAGCCAAAGTACCTTATGACATCGTGCTGGAAATGGATGAGATCAACGATGATTTCGCCGATACCGATACCGTGCTGGTCATTGGTGCCAACGACACGGTAAACCCGGCGGCGCAGGATGACCCGCGCAGCCCGATCGCCGGCATGCCGGTGCTGGAAGTGTGGAAAGCGCAGAACGTAATTGTGTTCAAACGTTCAATGAACACCGGCTATGCAGGTGTGCAGAACCCGCTGTTCTTTAAAGATAACACCCATATGCTGTTTGGCGATGCCAAAGCCAGCGTGGATGCGATCCTGAAAGCGCTGTAATTGCCAGTAAAAGTAAGACGGCCTCTGCGGAGGCCGTTTTTTTATACATCCAGTTTACGCTGGGTGATCCATTCCACACGAGCAGGATCGCGATGCGAGAAGAACGCGCTGGTTCCGCTGTCCATCGCGGCAATTTGCGTCATCTCTTCCGCCGTTAGGGCAAAGTCCAGCACCTGAATATTCTCGGCCATCCGCGTTTTACGCACGGTTTTCGCCAGCGAAATTATCCCACGTTGATAAATCCAACGCAGCACGACTTGACCAACGCTTTTGCCATATTTTTCACCAATAGCCGATAAGACCGGGTTCTGAAACAGGTCATTGCGTCCTTCAGCGAACGGCGCCCAGGCTTGCGGTTGAATATTCCGGCTCTGCATCCAGGCTACGGCATGCGGTTGCTGATGAAAAGGATTCACCTCAATCTGGTTAACGGCTGGAATAATGCGATTGAAAGCGATTAAATCCGCCAGACGATCCGGATGAAAGTTACTCACGCCAATCGCGCGGATTTTCCCTTCTTCATATAATTCTTCCATCGCGCGCCAGGCACCGTGCACATCGCCATAGGGCTGATGAATCAAATAAAGGTCAATATAATCCAGTTGAAGCCGTTGCAGAGAACGTGCGAATTGCGCCTTTGCGCCTGCATAGTTGGTATCCTGTAACCACAGTTTGGTAGTCACAAAAAGCGCCTCGCGGGGGACTCCGCTTTGCTTAAGTGCATTGCCGACCTGAGTTTCATTCTGGTAGGAGGCTGCGGTATCAATCAGGCGATATCCTGTATCGATGGCATCCCGTACGGCTTGCTCACATTCGCTGGCATCAGTCATTTGATAAACGCCAAATCCGAGCAGGGGCATCTCAACTCCGTTATTCAGAACTGTTGTATTCATTGGGTTCTCCTGAGCATCATCGTTGCATTGGCTGCAGATTAGCAAATCTGTGTTGATACGATTAGCCTGTGAAATTCGCATGGACCTATGAGTAGAATTCATTTCTGAAAGGTAATTGTTGGAACTCAGTCACAAAATATGACGCATATGATTTCACCATTCATGATTTCAGTTCATAAACTCATGCGGTTTTAACCGTCTAATCACGGCAATACGTTGTCTATATACTGCGACCTGACTTTTTAGAACATGACAGGGCACTATGCGTACACGTGAACATGCCTCACCGGTAACCACCGCAAGCCAGACCGGTCTTACTTTTATTCTGATCCTCAGTGGCCTGATGGCCTTTACATCGCTTTCTACCGATATTTATCTTCCAGCAATGCCGACGATGGCCGAGGATTTACATGGCAATGTTGAGCTGACGATTACTGGTTTCTTAATTGGTTTTACTATCGCACAGTTGATTTGGGGGCCGATTAGCGATCATATGGGGCGGCGTAAGCCGCTGTTTATCGGCATGGTGCTATTTATCATTGGTTCCGCAGGGTGTGCGCTGTCTACAAGTATCACGCAAATTGTTTTCTGGCGGGTGTTTCAGGCGCTTGGAGCCTGTACCGGGCCTATGCTGGCGCGAGCGATGATCCGCGATCTCTTTGCACGTACTCGTGCGGCGCAAATGCTCTCGACCCTAGTGTTGGTGATGGCGATTGCGCCAATCGCCGGACCGTTGATTGGCGGGCAAATTATTCGCCTGAGCACCTGGCACTCTATTTTTTGGCTGCTGGTGGTGATTGGTGCGCTGATGTTTATCTCCCTAAACTGGCTGCCCGAAACATTGCCGGAAGATAAACGGGTGAAAGCCTCTTTGGCTGGCGCATTTCGTAATTACCGCTCGTTGTTAACGAATGGGCGTTTTATGCGCTATACCCTGAGCCTGACGTTTTATTACGTCGGTGCGTACGCGTTTATTACCGGGTCACCGTTTGTTTATATTAGCTATTACCATGTTGATCCACAGCATTACGGCTGGTTGTTTGCGCTAAACATTATCGGTGTTATGGCGATGAGCGTGGTTAACCGTCGTCTGGTTCAACGACATGCTCTGGAACAACTGCTGAAATATGCGACGATGCTGGCGGCGCTGGCCGCAGTGGCGCTTGCACTGCTGGTTAAGCTGGAGTCAGACGGAATTGTTGCCATTATCGTTTCCATTTTTCTGCTGTTCTCGATGAATGGCATTATTGCCGCGACGTCGACTGCCGCGGCGTTGGACGCGGTACCGAACATTGCGGGTTCAGCTTCGGCGCTGATTGGCGCGTTGCAATACGGCAGCGGTATTATCTCATCGTTGCTGCTGGCCGCCTTCAGTGATGGTACGCCCTGGACCATGGCGTGGATAATAGCGCTATTTACGCTGTTAAGCGCCGTTTTGGCTTTCCGCGTGAAACGATAAAGGAAATGCTCCGTAATGGCGGGGCGAAAACTCATTCTTTGTTCAGATCGCTAAGCAGTACGGCAATACTTTGACCGCCGTTGGTTTGCTCAAGCGCGATTTTCACGATGATGGTCAGCGGCACAGAAAGCAGCATCCCCACGGGACCGAGCAACCAGCCCCAGAAGATTAACGACAGAAATACTACCAGCGTGGACAGCCCCAGCCCGCGGCCCATGATCCGCGGCTCGAGGATATTCCCGAATACCAGGTTGATGACCAGATAGCCTGCCAGAACCACCAGCGCATCATAAAGACCGCTGAATGCCAGCACCTGAGCGATAGGGGGAATGGCCGCCAATACAGAACCGATATTAGGGATGTAGTTCAGGGCGAAGGCCAGTAACCCCCAGACAAAGGCAAAGCGCACATCCAATGCAGCAAGCATGCCCCAGGCGACCAACCCGGTCACAATGCTGATTGCCGTTTTAAGCACCAGATAGTGGGAGACGCTGTCGATGGCGCGTTGAATCGCCGCCATACCTTCAATGGGGCGACTCATCATTTGTTTGAGTTTGTTGGGCAGTTGCGGTACTTCCAGCAGCATAAAAACTACCGTCAGTAGCAGTAAAAATATCGATGACATAGCATTTGAAAGCTGCGCCAGTAAATTGGTCACCAGCGTCATTGCCGCGTTCGGATCGATATATTTGACGAGCTCGTCCACGGAAACGCCGATCCCTGCGCGTTGTAACCATGGTTCAAGATTTTTCAGTGGGATAACCAGTGAAGAGCGATATTGCGGTAGCGTTCGCGCAAGTTCATTTAAGGATGTACCTAAATACGCCAACAGCAGCACCATTAACATTACAATAATAACGATAAGCAATGACACCGCAATTACGCGCGGTATGCGAAGCTTGACCATCCGCTGCACCACGGGATTGAGCACAACGGCTATAAATAACGCCAGAATAAAGGGGACGATGATATCTGCGGCAAAGCGAATACCGCTCAGGATGATAACCAGCATGCCCAGCATAATGACTATTTTTAGACCGTTAAGCGTGATGATCGGTTTCGCCATGTGTATTCCCGCATTTTTCATTTTTGAATCTGCATAATAATGTGATTTGCGTCGAGCCGTTATAACAAAAATCAAACGGGGCAGGTAAAGAAGTGAAAAGACTTTGAGTTCGCCTTGAAGCTATGATACAAATCATCTGTGTTTAACTACCGAGGACAATTATCATCCGCGATGATGAGAAGCAACACTGCGGATAATTGTAATATTATGGACAATATGTTCAGGATGTTTTTGCGTTTACCTACACTTCTTCGTACCTCCTCCACTTTCTTGCTTGCGGGTGAGCAACACTGGCGCAACGCGCTTTAGTCCCTTCTTCTGCCTGAGCTGGCGCTGTGCGCTGAGCTAACTAATTTTATTTTTTGGTTTACTGCATGCAGTAGGCCTAAAGGACTATATTCTCAAGCAGGAGAAGCATCATGTTTTACTGGATATTATTAGGTCTGGCCATCGCGGCTGAAATTACTGGTACGCTGTCAATGAAATGGGCAAGCGTTGGCCATGGTAATTCAGGCTTTATTTTAATGCTGGTAATGATCGCCTTATCATATATTTTTCTTAGTTTTGCTGTTAAAAAAATTGCCCTTGGTGTGGCCTATGCCTTGTGGGAAGGTATCGGTATTTTATTTATTACGCTGTTTAGTGTGTTGTTATTTGACGAAACCTTGTCCACGATGAAAGTGGCTGGACTGGTCTCGCTGGTATTAGGCATTGTGCTGATCAAGTCTGGTACTCGAAAACCTGCCAAAACGAGCAAAGAGGTGACCCATGCAGCAGTTTGAGTGGGTTCATGGTGCCTGGCTTGGCATGGCCATCGTGCTGGAAATAGTCGCTAACGTCTTTTTGAAATTTTCTGATGGATTTCGCCGCAAGGTTTATGGCGTGCTGTCGCTGGCTGCCGTGTTAGCGGCCTTTAGCGCGCTGTCGCAGGCGGTAAAAGGTATTGACCTTTCTGTTGCCTACGCTTTGTGGGGCGGGTTTGGGATTGCCGCGACGTTAGCGGCTGGTTGGGTGTTGTTTGGTCAGCGCCTGAATAATAAAGGCTGGATCGGCGTGGCGCTGCTGCTGGCCGGAATGGTGATGATTAAACTTGCCTGATATCCGTGCTGCCCGTTAATGCGGGCAGCATATGTTACTCCTGCGCCAACTCTTCCAGCTTATCGCGAAAACCGGTCACGGATATGGCGCGATTATCGGCTCGCCAGCGATCTTTCGCCGCCGGAGCGGAGCTTTGTACGCCAATCAACTGCCAGCCTGAATCTGTCTTCAGCATCAACGGTGAACCGCTGTCGCCCGGGAGCGTGTCGCACTGGTGCGACAAGACGGTATTCTGCGCCCAGCCGGTCACCACGCAATCCTGATGGGTGTACAAATCGTCCAGATGATCTTCCGGATAGCCCGACTGTGTGACTTTGCGATCGGCGGTTTTCAGCGCCGCGGTTAACGCCGCTTTATCACCTTCAAATAATGGTAGGGGCGTGATTCCGGAAGGCGGGTAACGCAGCACCACCAGACCAAAATCCCACGGGGCTGCTGATGGCGGCACAATCCAGCCATCGCCATCGGCTTTCAAACGCTTACCTAGTGAGGGGTCAACCCGTCCTTCGATTCCATGGATTTCATAGCGCCAGACACCCTTTTTCGACACAAAGCGTAACGCGACGGCTTTATCCGGTTTGCCTTTCGGTGGAGCGAGCAAGCAGTGTCCGGCAGTCAGGGCCAGATGCGGTGAAATGAGCGTGGCGGTACACAGATTACCACTGGCGGTTTCCAGTTGTCCGATAGCGTCCCACGGTGATTGCGTTGGGTCCGTTACTTTCGTGCGATCGTCATGACCAAAAAACAGCGTTTTTATGCTTTCTGCTTCAGCGGTGGTCGTTGCTGGCTGATCCGCATGCGCAACAACAGGAAAAAAAAAATTGAGCCCAGTAATACAGCAATGGTTTTATGCATATCACACTCTGGTGGGGAATTATGATTATAAACAGCAAACCCTCAGTTAATACTATAGACGGGACGGCGAGAAAGTGGGAGTAAAATCAGATAACTACACTCAGGAAAGATAAAAATGCATGGCAATGAGGGCGCAAATTATCAGAGTAATAAGAATGAACTCAAAGCGGTAATGTGACACCATTTTACCCTCCGAAAGGCGGCGCTACATCAGGTTGATCTAGCGCCGTATGCTATGGCGTGGGGGACGCCATAGTGACTACAAATGCGTTATGCTGCAGGTTGAGCTGCTGGTTTAGCGGTGTCGTGTTTTACGGCTTTTTTGGTGTGTTTTTTAGCGGCCTGAGCTTTCTGCTCTGGTGCTTTTTGTTCTGCTGCTGGCTTGGTTGCTGCTTTTTTGGTGTGTTTTTTAGCAGCCTGAGCTTTCTGCTCTGGCGCTTTTTGTTCTACAGCCGGTTTAGTGGTGGATTTTTTAGCGTGTTTCTTGGCAGCCTGCGCTTTCTGCGGCGCTGCTTTGTGCTGTTTTTTATGATGCGTGGTTTTTGCCGGCGCTGCTTTGGTGGTTGCAGCAGCAGTCGGAGCGGTAGTAGCAGTTGTTTCAGCGGCAAAAGCAGCAGAAGACAGACCCATAGCAGCGGCAACAACCAGAGCTAATACTTTTTTCATTCTCATACCCTCGATTTGGTTTTTCATTCAACCCCACTGCGGGGCCGTTGAAATAACTATATCGCTGTAAACACAGGGCTTCCGTGAGTCATTGGTTTCGGCGTGTAACGATATGTACAATGACTCACGGTATGAGATTACAAATAGCGGGCTTCCAGATGAGAACGGAAATAACGGCTGCTGAGCGGCTCTCCGGTCGCCTGGGTAATAAGCTGTTCAGTAGTAAAGCGGCTGCCATGCTGCCAGATGTTCTGACGTAACCAGTCAAACAGGGCACCAAACTCACCTTGGGCAATAGACTGATTCAAATCAGGCAATGCGCGGTTAGCGGCACTGAACAACTGCGCTGCATACATGGCGCCTAAGGTATAGGAAGGGAAGTAGCCAAAGCCGCCGTCAGTCCAGTGAATATCCTGCATACAACCGTTACGGTAGTTTCCGATCGTTGACAGCCCCAGCCAGGCCTGCATTTTCTCGTTCCACAATGCCGGGATATCATCCACTTCAATATCGCCATTAATAAGCGCACGTTCGATTTCATAACGCAGGATCACGTGAGCGGGATAGCTTACCTCGTCGGCATCAACACGGATAAACCCGGGTTTGACCTGCTGGTTCCAGGCGATGAAATTGCTTTCTTCAAACGCTGCCTGATCGCCAAAGTGGCGCGTTACAGCCGGAATCAACCGCATCAGAAAGGCTTTACTGCGTCCCAGTTGCATCTCAAAGAACAGACTCTGGGACTCATGAATGGCGGTTGAGCGTGCCAGAGCAATAGGTTGCCCAGACCAGCTGCGTGGCAGGTTTTGCTCATAGCGCGCATGACCGGTTTCATGGATCACGCCAAACAGCGCGCTGAGTAATTCGTTTTCATCATAGCGGGTGGTAATGCGAACATCTTCTGGTACGCCGCCACAGAAAGGATGTGCACTGATATCCAGCCGACCAGCGGTAAAGTCGAAACCTAGCTGTGCCATTGTTTCAAGACCCAGCTCTCGCTGTACAGCTGTTGGGAAGGGACCTACCGGGGCGATGAGCGATTGCTGAGACTGCTTTGCCACCACCTTGTTTAGCAGATCGGGCAGCCAGCTTTTAACGTCTGCGAAAAGGACATCCAACTGAGCGCTGGTCATTCCTGGTTCAAAGATGTCCAGTAGCGCCTCATACGGCGAACAACCTTTAGCTTCTGCGCGCAGTCGGGCTTCTTCGCGGCTGTACTTCACAACTTCTTTCAGGTTATCGGAAAATCCTTCCCAGTCATTAGCTGGTCGCTGGCTACGCCAGGCATGCTCACAGCGGCTTCCCGCAAGAGATTTTGCTTCTACCAACGATTCGGGCAACAAGGATGCCTGGTGATGCAATCGCGACATTTCGCGCAGGTTCGCCTGTTCTACATCGTTGAGATCTTCCTGTTGCGCTGCGGCGATCCACATTGCCACTTTCGGATCGGTTAACAGTTGGTGCTCAAGCACGCTCAGCTCGGCCAGCGCTTCGCCTCGGGCTTTACTGCCTCCTGGCGGCATCATGGTAAACATGTCCCAACTGGCGATTGCCGAGAGGTGGGAGAAGCGAGAGAGCCGCTGGAACGTGCGGGTGAGCTGATGGTAATTATCATTGTTACTCATTTTTTGTTCTCGTTCTGTTTAGGTGTGGTTAAGAAGTTTACCGTGATTCACTCACTTTTCATAAACACACCTTTGTACCCGGTTTTCCGTAACAGCTTTTTATAGCGAAAAGCCAGCAGAACCACAAAACAGATGGCGTAGATAATAGGGAGCGGTGATAGCACTTTTACCGACCACAGATAATGCAGCGGTAGCAAAATGGCGGCCAGGTAGACGTAGTTGTGCAATGTTTGCCAGCGTTTGCCCATTTTACGCTGAGCGGCTTGTGTCGAGGTCAACGTCAACAGGAATAAGATAATCCAACCGGCCATACCCAGCATTAGCCATGGGCGTGAAACCAGTTCACGACCCAACAATTCCAGGTTTTGTATACCCAGTTCCAGCAGAGCATAGCTGGTTATATGCAGTGTGGCCCATGCAAAGCACCATAAACCTAACAACCGCCGGGTACGAAACAACAAAGGCTGCTTTGCATAGCGCGCAAGCGGCGATACCAGCAGGGTAGCCAGCAAAAACTTCAGCGCGGTAATGCCCGTAAAGTGCTGGATATCTTTTCCCGGGTCGGCACCTAATCCGCCATGCTGCGCGGCCCAGAAGAGCCATAGCAGGGGTATAAAACCGGCGAGATGCAGCAGCACTTTCAGACCGGTTATCTGTTTTGCAGTCAACCTCACTTAAAAATACTCCCGAAGATCCATGCCCTGATATAACGATACCACCTCATCGGCATAACCATTAAAAGGTAACGTGGGCTGTCGCTGTACATCGAGAATGCCCCCCGAACCGATAAAACGCTCAGTAGCCTGAGACCAGCGAGGGTGATCCACCTGCGGATTTACGTTGGCGTAAAATCCGTATTCATTCGGTGCTGACATATTCCAGGTCGTCGGCGGCTGTTCACGCGTTAGCTTGATACTGACTATCGATTTAATGCCCTTGAAGCCGTATTTCCAGGGTACGGTCAGGCGTATCGGCGCCCCGTTTTGCGGCGGCAATGCTTTGCCATATACGCCTACGGTGAGAAGTGTGAGCGGGTGCATAGCCTCATCCAACCGCAGACCTTCGACATAGGGATATTTCAACCCACCGCCAATAAAGCGGTCTTTCTGGCCCGGCATTTCATCAGGGGCGTAGCGTGTTTCAAAAGCGACGTATTTGGCGTGACTGGTTGGCTCAACCAGCGCCAGTAATTTATGCAACGGAAAACCCACCCACGGCACAACCATTGACCAGGCCTCAACGCAACGCATCCGATAAATACGTTCTTCTAATGGAAAGCGTGTGGTCAGCGCATCATGATCCAAGGTTAAAGGTTTGTTGACCTCACCACTGATGGTTAACGTCCAGGGATCGGTTTTCAGACTACCGGCATTGGCCGCAGGATCGGCTTTATCCAGACCAAATTCATAGAAGTTGTTGTAGCCCGTCACCTTGTCTTCTGGCGTCAGAGACAGGCTGTTTTGCCAGCGTTCGGGCTTAGTAAATTCGAGCGCTTTGCCTGCGGGTGCGGGTGGACGATCGTTGCCTTTAAACCAATCCAACAAATTAGCCTGTGTTGGGTAAGGCAGCGTGGCCGCCGCCGCGCCTATCCCAAGTGCTTTGAGGATTTGTCGTCGTTGCATAAAAAAAACTGATTCGGCTGTAACATCAGCTTCCCGAAGTGGACGTTTTTTCTGCATAACTTTTCCTTTTTATTTTCATGTTAAGGAAAACAAAGCGACGTTTCCCTGTTTATGCCTGACGTGTCTATAACGACATACTGCGCGTATGCGTATCCCTGGATCCTCACGAAAAGTTAAAAATTTTGTGATAACTTCCGCCCCTTGCCTGAGGTAAGCTTTCAGCATGACGAGAGGGGGATGACACTGATGGCAGGCGCGAAAAAGATATTTTTGGTGGAAGATGACAGCGATATTGCCTCACTTTTGCAGCTTAGCCTGAAGGATGAGGGTTACGAGATTGTTCATGAGGCGGACGGCACGCGAGCGCTTGAACAACTGGAGAAACACGTCTGGGATGCCGTTATCCTCGATTTGATGCTACCGGGTGTCGACGGGCTGGAGATTTGCCGTCGCATTCGCCAAATGAGTTTTTATTTGCCCGTCATCATTATCAGCGCCCGCACCAGTGAAACGCACCGTGTATTGGGGCTGGAAATGGGTGCCGATGATTATCTGGCCAAACCTTTCTCGGTGCTGGAGTTGATGGCCCGGGTAAAGGCATTGTTTCGTCGTCAGGAAGCGATGAGTCAGAACCTACGTATGGAGGCGGGGATTATCACCGTTCATGGCGTAGAGATTGACCCATTAGCCCGGGAAGTCCGCCAGCATGGTAAATCCCTCGATTTAACACCGCGCGAATTCGATCTGCTCTATTTCTTCGCCCGTCATCCAGGCGAGGTCTTTTCGCGTCAGGCACTGTTAGATCAGGTGTGGGGCTACCAGCATGAAGGGTATGAGCATACGGTGAACAGTCATATTAATCGCCTGCGGACCAAAATTGAAAAGGATGCTGCGGAGCCGGAAATTATTCTCACGGTTTGGGGACGAGGCTATAAGTTAGCAGCGGTTAATGCGGAGCATCAGGAATGATTTATCGCCTGTCGCTGAGCCAGCGTCTGACTCTGGTCTTTACTGCCATTATGCTGATTTGTGCGGTTACCGTCAGTGTTGTCCAGATCCGCAGCAGTAAACAGTATGGCGACGCCATGGTGCAAAGGCTCTCGCTGGAGCTGGCGAGCAAGATTGTCAAAAGTGAGTCGCTTATTGATACCAGCGGGCAGGTTAATCGCCAGACCTTAAAAGGATTGTTTAATCACCTGATGACGCTCAACCCCAGCGTGGAGCTGTATCTGGTTTCACCATCAGGTGAAATACTCGCTGATGCCGCACCGCCTGGGCATATCCAGCGGCAGAAAATTAGCGTACAGCCGATACAGGATTTCCTTAATTCAGAAGAGTTGCCTGTATATGGCAACGATCCGCGCAGCAGCCAGCAAAAGGTATTCAGCGCCGCGCCGGTTTTATATAACGGTGAGCTGCATGGCTATTTGTACATTATTTTGCAGGGTGAAGACCTGAATATGCTGGCGAATACCGCATGGCAAAAAACGCTCTGGAATACCGTGGCCTGGACGTTAATACTGGTTTTATTAGCCGGTGCCATCGCGGGATTCCTGGTGTGGCGATGGGTGACGAATCCAGTGAAAAGGCTGACTGGGCAGGTGGTCAAACTGGAACAGGACAGCATTAGCGTCATCAAACAACTGGCGCAAAAAAATCCCGAACCGGTACCGGAGAATGAAATTGCGCTGCTGAACAATGCGTTTATTGAGTTAGCGCAGAAAATTGCCCAGCAGTGGGATTTATTAGCTGACAGCGATCGTCAGCGCAGAGAGTTTATAGCCAATATTTCGCACGATTTACGTACGCCGCTCACTTCACTGCTGGGGTATCTGGAAATGCTGTCGCTGAAAGCCGATACGATGACGCCGGAGGAAAACCGGCATTATCTTAGCATCGCGCTGCGCCAGGGGCATAAAGTTCGCCATCTGTCACAACAGCTGTTTGAGCTGGCAAGGCTGGAGCATGGTGGTATAAAACCGCAGCGTGAACGTTTTGCTATTGGTGAATTGATTCAGGATGTGGCGCAGAAATTTGATCTCCCTGTTGCCACGCGTCATTTACAGTTGCACCTGGACGTAATGGGGCCGTTACCGCTGGTGAATGCCGATTTATCGATGATAGAAAGAGTCGTGACGAATCTGCTGGATAACGCTATCCGTCATACGCCTGACGGAGGTGAAGTACGGTTAAAAGTCTGGCGTGATGCAGACCGTTTATTCGCCGAAGTGCAGGACAGTGGGCCAGGGGTAGAAGAAGCTGTGCGAAAAGTATTGTTTCAGCGCCCGACCGCGTTAATTCCCCGTGAGAAACGAGCTGAGCGCGGTGGGCTGGGCTTACTGATCGTGCGTAGAATGCTCGAACTGCATGGAGGGGATATCAGCCTGGTTAGCTCAACGGCAGGGGCCTGCTTCCGTTTTTCGTTGCCGCTGGCGGATTCTCCCCTGAGTAGTTGACGGTGATGTTTCAGAGTAAATAGGGTTTTGGCATTGTCCCCATGGGCATTGCGTAAAAGTTGGTAGGTTGTCAGTGATAATGAGAATTTTTATCATATATCGATAATTCATCAGCTTATCTTCGATGAGCGCAAGGAGATCGTATGTCACAGGATGCCGACAACCTGTATATCGCCAGGACCAAAGCAGTTGCTGGCTGCTTTTCAATGTTTTTACTGATGTTTGGCCTTACGTTTACCCCGTTGTTTTTCCCCGCGAGTCAGGACCTGCTTGCCAAAGGGCTACTTTTTCCGCTGTTGTTTGCTTTGGAATTTGTTGTGCTGGTTCCGCTGTATTATTTCTTCTTTAGAAAAAGAGAGGGGCTGGGCAAAGGCATTTTCAACGCCAGGTGGTTTACCATTTTGTTTGCGGCGCTGCTTTTTATTCAGCTTATCCTGCCATTGGTTTTGGGGCTTAGACAAACCGAAGCGTGGGTGACCAGCCAAATATCCTTAAGTAGTTATGCGTTGTGGTTATCTACGTTGACCCTGATATTTATCGCGCCAGTTTATGAAGAAATTGTTTTCAGAGGCTGTTTATTCAACGCGTTCCAGTACTGGTTCAATAATAAAACCTGGCTGTCGTCAGTGGTGGTATCGGTCATTTTTGCCATCATGCATACGCAGTATGTGGATCTACGCACGTTGCTGATGTTGTTTCTTGTGTCGCAGGTGTTGATCCTGGCCAGACTGAAAAGCAACGGTCTGTTGATGCCAATTTTGCTGCATATAGTGATGAACGGGACAGTTGTTGCTCTGCAGATGGCGGCTCAGACGTTACAGCCAGGGTGATGAAGGTGATGCCCGGAACCCGGGCATCGCGGATTATACGTGCAGACGATGGTGCAAACGCGCACCGACCAGCAACGCCAACACCAGCATCAGGGCGATAAATCCGCCCACGCCGTTCCAGCCATAGCTGTGCCAGAACACACCGCCCAGCGTACCGGCAATGCTGGATCCCAGATAATAGCTGAACAGATACAGGGAAGAAGCCTGGCCTTTAGCGCGTTTTGCTCGTGGTCCAATCCAACTGCTTGCTACGGAGTGCGCGGCAAAGAACCCGGCCGAAAAGAGCAGCATCCCGGCGAAGATCAGCCATAGCGATGTGAACATGGTCATCAAAAGTCCAACCAGCATCACGCCTGTTGAAAAGAGCATTACCGGGCCACGGCCATAACGAGTGGTCATAGAACCCGCCTTTGGCGAACTCCATGTCCCGGTCAGATACGCCACAGATAACAAACCTACAACCGCCTGGCTGAGCTCCCACGGGGAGAGCATCAGGCGGTAGCCGATGTAATTAAACAGCGTGACAAACGATCCCATCAGTAAAAAACCTTCCGCAAACAGCAGCGGCAAGCCTCTGTCGCGCCAGTGCAAACGGAAGTTGATAAACAACGTTTTCGGGCGCAGCGACGTGGGTCTGAAATGACGGGATTCCGGTAAGATTTTCCAGAACATCAGCGCAGAGGCAAGGGCAAAACAGCCGATCGCCGCCAGCGCGATACGCCAGTTAAAAAAGTCGGTAAACACGCCGCTGATCAAGCGACCACTCATTCCGCCAATTGAGTTACCGCTGATATACAGGCCCATTGAGAAGGCGACGAAGCTGGGATGAATTTCTTCACTCAGATAGGTCATCCCTACCGCTGCGACGCCGCTCAGTGAAAGTCCTATCAGAGCACGCATGATTAAAATACCGTGCCAGCTGGTCATCATCGTTGAAAGCAGCGTACAACAAGAGGCGAGCAGCAGCGCGGTAACCATCACCGGCTTGCGGCCAATAGCATCTGAAAGTGGGCCGGTAAACAGTAACCCTATCGCCAGCATCGCCGTCGAGATGGAAAGCGAGATACTGCTGCTTGCGGGAGAGACCCCAAACTCGTGCGAGAGCACTGGCAGTATGGGTTGTACGCAATAGAGGAGGGCAAAAGTCGCCAGTCCGGCGGAAAACAGCGCCAGCGTGACGCGCATAAATGGGGATGTTCCGCGTTTGATAAATCCATCCGGCGGGGTAACTATCTGTTCATCAACATCGCTTGTTGGCGCGGTATCGACAGTTGTTGTACGGCTCACTTGAAATCCTTGCTCATTCAATTACGTCTACAGGACCAGCCTTAAGAGTATGAAAATCACAATATTCTGTCTAATATATTAATAATCTCAAATAATATTTTAAAAATATGAATATCGAACTGCGTCATTTACGTTACTTTGTGGCCGTTGCCGAAGAGTTGCATTTTGGTCGGGCGGCGGCGCGGTTAAACATTTCGCAACCGCCGCTAAGTCAGCAGATCCAGATCCTTGAACAGCAGGTTGGCGCCCGGTTACTTGCCCGAACTAACCGTAGCGTGGCGCTGACCTCTGCCGGAAAGCAGTTTCTGGCGGACAGTCGGCAGATCCTCGGGCTGGTTAATGAAGCCGCTGCCAGGGCTGAGCGTTTGCATCTGGGAGAAGCAGGGGAATTGCGTATCGGCTTTACGTCGTCCGCGCCGTTTATCAAAGCGGTTTCAGATACGTTATCGCTGTTTCGCCAAAGCTACCCGGCAGTGCATATGCAAACCCGTGAAATGAACACGCGTGAGCAAATTGCCCCGCTCAATGAAGGAACGCTGGATTTGGGACTTCTGCGTAATACGCAGCTTCCGGAAACGCTGGAGCGTGAAATCATTCTGCATGAACCACTGATGGCAATGATCCCACGTGCGCATCCGTTGGCGCAAAAACCCGTGGTCACGTTGGCCGAACTGGCGAATGAGCCATTTGTCTTTTTTGACCCCCATGTGGGGACAGGGTTGTATGACGATATTCTGGGCCTGATGCGTCGCTATGGACTGAAACCGACGATTGCGCAGGAGGTTGGCGAGGCGATGACTATCATTGGGCTGGTGGCCGCAGGATTAGGGGTTTCTATACTTCCTGCTTCTTTTAAACGGGTGCAACTGTATGAAATGTGTTGGATCCCGATAGCGGAAGAAGATGCTGTCTCGGAAATGTGGTTAGTGTGGCCAAAGCATCATGAGCAAAGTCACGCCGCGCAACGCTTTCGCGAGCAGCTTCTGGCGGCCGTTCAGAGCGGTTAATTTAGTTTAAAAATGGGCGAAAATGTGCAGTAAATCACAAGGCTAAGTAAAAAGTTGACGGAAGCCATTGAAGTGCTTCACCATAGCCCGCAGATTATTTCGGAGCGCGAAAATAAAGGGAGTAAGTGGTGGTTGCTGATAGTCAGCCTGGGCATATCGATCAAATTAAGCAGACCAATGCGGGTGCGGTTTATCGCCTGATTGATCAGCTGGGTCCGGTATCGCGTATTGATCTCTCCCGCCTGGCACAATTGGCGCCTGCCAGCATTACCAAAATTGTCCGCGAAATGCTCGAAGCGCATCTGGTGCAAGAGCTGGAAATCAAGGAAGCGGGTAGCCGTGGTCGTCCGGCCGTTGGGCTGGTTGTCGAAACGGAGGCCTGGCACTACTTATCCATTCGTATCAGTCGTGGCGAGATTTTTCTGGCGCTACGCGATCTGAGCAGCAAACTGGTGGTTGAAGATTGCCTGGACATGCCACTGGTCAGTGAAACGCCGTTGCTGGATCGCGTGATAACCCAGGTCGATCAGTTTTTCATCCGCCACCAGCAAAAGCTGGAGCGCTTAACCTCCATCGCCATCACTTTACCCGGTATTATCGATACTGAAAACGGTATCGTTCATCGCATGCCATTTTACGAAGATGTCAAAGAGATGCCGTTGGGCGAAGCGCTTGAGAACCATACCGGCGTGCCGGTGTATATTCAGCACGATATCAGCGCCTGGACGATGGCCGAGGCGCTTTTTGGCGCATCGCGCGGTGCGCGCGACGTCATTCAGGTGGTGATCGATCATAACGTGGGTGCAGGGGTGATCACTGACGGCCATTTGCTGCATGCAGGCAGCAGTAGCCTGGTGGAGATTGGTCATACGCAGGTCGATCCCTACGGTAAACGCTGCTATTGCGGCAACCATGGTTGTCTGGAAACAATCGCCAGCGTCGATAGCGTGCTCGAATTGGCGCAGGTGCGCCTGAAGCAGTCAATGAGTTCTTCTCTACATGGGCAACCGTTAACGGTAGACGCGCTGTGTCTGGCGGCCATGCAGGGTGATTTATTGGCGAAAGATATCATTAGCGGCGTTGGGACCCACGTCGGTCGAATTCTTGCCATCATGGTGAATTTGTTCAACCCGCAAAAGATATTGATTGGCTCTCCGCTCAGTAAAGCGGCAGATATCTTGTTCCCAACCATCGCTGACAGCATTCGTCAGCAGGCGCTTCCGGCTTACAGTCAGCATATAGTCGTTGAAAGTACCCAGTTTACCAATCAGGGGACGATGGCGGGGGCGGCACTCGTGAAGGACGCGATGTATAACGGTTCTTTGTTGATTCGTCTATTACAGGGTTAACATTTTTTAACTGTTGTACGAAAAATTGCGCTATCTCAAGCTGATCCTGGTCGTCATACCTTAGACTTTCTCCACTGTTTTATTTTCCTGACTTATATTTTCAAAGCATAGCGGTGGAGTTAGTGATGCTGAAGCGTTTCTTTATTACAGGTACAGACACTTCTGTTGGGAAGACCGTGGTTTCCCGCGCATTACTACAAGCGTTAGCGTCAGGGGGTAAAAGCGTTGCGGGTTACAAACCTGTAGCCAAAGGCAGCAAAGAGACGCCCGAAGGTCTGCGCAACAAAGATGCACTGGTACTGCAAAGTGTGTCATCTATCGAGCTGCCCTATGAGGCGATTAACCCAATTGCGTTGAGCGAAGATGAAAGTAGCGTGGCGCATAGTGGTCCGGTCAATTACACCCTGTTATCCAACGGTCTCGCAAGCCTCAGCGAAAAAGTCGATCACGTTGTCGTGGAAGGCACCGGAGGCTGGCGGAGCTTGATGAACGATCTGCGTCCGTTATCGGAGTGGGTGGTGCAGGAACAACTGCCGGTGCTGATGGTAGTGGGTATCCAGGAAGGCTGTATTAACCATGCGATCCTCACCGCGCAGGCGATTGCCAGCGACGGACTGCCGCTGATTGGCTGGGTTGCGAATCGCATTAACCCGGGGCTGGCACATTATGCGGAAATCATTGATGTGCTGGGTAAAAAATTACCTGCACCGCTGATCGGTGAACTGCCTTATCTACCTCGTGCAGAGCAGCGTGAACTGTCTCAGTACATCCGCCTGTCAATGCTCGGCAGCGTGCTGTCGGTAGATAGAGTCGTGGCGTAACGTACGCGAGAGCACCGACGCCAGGACACAGGCGATCAGTAATCCGGGGAGCAGGCGATACTCCCCGGTCATTTCACAAACCATCAACGTCGACATTATTGGTGCATGCGTGGTAGCCGCCAGCAGCGTGGCCATCCCCGTTAATCCCAGTAAAATAGCAATCTCATCCGAGCCTGTAAGCCATAATCCCCATACCTGACCCAGCAACATGCCCACCGACAAGCCGACAAACAGCGTTGGCGTAAACACGCCACCCGGGGCACCGGATCCACTGCTGGCAAGCACCGCCAGTAATTTGCAGATAAAAATCCCGCTAACCACGGCCAGCAGCGGTGGTGAAAGTAAATATGACTGCACCACGCTGTAGCCATTACCCCAGACCGTAGGCGTGAGCAATGAAAGCAGGCCAACGATCAACCCGCCAAGCGCCAGTTGCCACGGTGGCGAGAGTTTTAAGCGCAAAAATACATTATGGCTGGCGGTCATCAACCACATGAAGAGCGGTCCGCAGATGCCAGCAGCCAGACCGGTGCTGACAATCATAACGTATTCCAGAGCATGTAATTCCCGCGACAGGTGCACGGTATACAGCAGTGCATTGCTGTCGCTAAGCAGATTGGTGGTGAGTAATGCGACTACGGCGGACACCACTACCGGCCCCAGTGAGGCGAGGATCAGCGTGCCAAACAATACTTCGGCAATAAATAAACTGCCCGCCAGCGGGGCATGATAGGCTCCAGCCATACCTGCAGCGGCGCCGCAGGCAATCCATAACTTCCATTCTGTACGCGGGGTAAAGCGTTGAGCAAAGCAGGAGGCCGCCAGCGCCGCCAGTAAAATCATGGCACCTTCACGTCCGATGGCGCTCCCGCTGGCGACGACCAGTAACGAGGCCAGCGATTTCACCAGGCTTGCACTGACGTCAAATTGTCCGTCGGTTTGCAGGGCTTCCATATAATCAGTGGGAGCCTGCGGACGTAAACGGTTAAATTTTTGCCAACCCCACAGTAGTAATCCAGCCGCCAGACCGCCGAGTGCAGGTGTCAGCATACGCCTTAAAGGCGAAAGGTTTGTCGCTGCGTTGACCAGACTTCCCGTGTTGTTGCTCAGAAACAACCATTCGAGAAGCAGCATGGCATGACGAAATCCTGCGACGGCCAGCGCAGCAAGGACGCCAATCAACGCGGCGATCAGCAGGCGGCGGAACATGGCACGCAGGTCAGGGTAAGCATGTAAATGATGCATGAGTGGCCAGAGAGGAAGTTTCAGACGTTTTATTTTGCGGCTATTTGACAACAGAAGCAAAAGCTCAGCGTGCGCAACAGGATGCACCACAGGCAGGACAATTCCTGCCTGTGACGAAATTAACGAAACAAAGGCTTATCGGCTACCGGGATCAGTAACTGTGATTGCCACTGTGCCAGCGTCAGATGCGCCAGCTCACCCAGCGCCTGGTAAAACGGGTGATCGGCTTTTTCGATAAACACATTAAGGAAGCGCGATGACCATGGGAACAGATGCCAGGCCAGCAGTTGCTCGCACTCGGTGTGGCGTTCGTTCTCAGCAAGCCAGGCCGTTAGCAACAGCAGTGAACCAAAGTGATCTTCTGGCTCATTTTGCTGCATGGCAAACTGGATGCCGTTGTCCCGCATCCACTGACGCAAAGCCAGCGTGGAGTCGCCAAACAACACGTTTTCACGATCCAGCCAGACGGATCCCCATGGCGGAGAAGGGAGCGCATAAGGTCCAACAAACAGACGTTGCCAGGCCTGCGGGAGAAACTCATCGGCCTCAGCCTGAAACTGAGCGACTAACGGCGAAAGCGTTGTCTTTTCAAGCGGCCACTGCGCCTGCCAGCCATCGGTTCTTAACGCACTGACCAATGCCGAAGCTTCCGCACTGTCTGGGGCATAGTAAAACAGCGCGCCAAGCACGCGCGCTGCGGTAGAAAAGTTGTCACGTTGTGAAAAATGGGTCATGCAAACAATCCTGAACAGTGCGGGTTGCCCCGCACCCGAAAGTTAACCTGCGACAGCCATTCCGACTGTCATATGTAAACCGTAAAACAAACCGCGGCCAATGATTTCACCGACAAGCACCAGAATTAACCCGAGCGCCAACCCGCCAACTGACGGTCCTTTGCGACGGATCAACGGACATATCCAGCAACCCAGACCCGCGGCCAGCAGCAGGACTCGCCAGACCTGTAAACTGCCGTGGTCGGGAACCAGTGCGCTGGCGGATTGTACCGAACTGTGGATCTCGCCGAGTGACAGTCCCTGCAACACAATAACGGCCACCGTAACCAGCAGAGCCAATACGCTGATACCGGCGAATCTGGCGGCGTTAAAAGAAACACCTGCAGCATGCAGCAGCAGAGCGGCAAATAGCGGTCCACTGAGCAGCATCGTCATGAAAAACGCCAGTGTAGTATAACCGTTATACCAGGTTGGGACGGTGTCTATCTGGTAGACGTTGGTCATCGCAAAGACAAATACCAGGCCCAGCAACATGCTCAACAGCATCCAGATTTTACCTAACGCTGCGGGCATTTTACCGAGAAACGCCACCAGCCACCACAGGCCACCGACGGCGAAAAACAGCGAACCGCTGGCGATTTCGTTACTTAGCGCCGATGCGCCAATTCTGTTCAGCGAGTTAAACGCGCGCAGCGGCGAACCTAAATGCATAACCGAGGCGAGAAAGGCGATGCCCATTACCAGCCAGAGAAAAAACATACTGCGAACGATACGTTGTTTTACCAGCTCGTCTTTAGCGGTCAGCCAGCCGTAACCACTGACGATCAGCGCCCCGGCTACGCACTGGCCCAGCACCGTGAACAGTACCAGCGGCCATTCATGCCATCCATTTCCCATTTTACACCTCCTTTGGATTAGCCAGAAAACCCGTGGTATCCCCGGTCGGGCGGCAATTGGCGTTTGGTTTGATCACAATATTTGGTTTGGTGAAGTGCGCACCCGGCAGCGGGGCGACGGCAGCCAGTTCACCATGTTTTTTGCGCAGTTCGTCGATGGGGCCAAAATCCAGCGCACGCAGCGGACAGGACTCGACGCAGATGGGCTTTTTGCCGTCTGCAACACGATCATGGCAGCCATCACACTTGGTCATATGTCCTTTTGCAGCATTGTACTGTGGCGCACCGTACGGACAGGCCATATGACAGTAGCGACAGCCAATGCATACGTCTTCATCGACCACCACAAAACCATCCTCACGCTTATGCATCGCACCACTTGGACAAACCTTGGTGCAGGCCGGATCCTCGCAGTGGTTACAGGAGATGGAGAGATAGTAGGCAAAAACGTTCTGGTGCCAGACGCCGTTGTCTTCCTGCCAGTCACCACCTGCGTATTCGTAAATCCGCCGGAAACTGACGTCAGGAGTGAGGTCTTTGTAGTCTTTGCAGGCCAGTTCGCAGGTTTTGCACCCGGTGCAACGACTGGAATCAATAAAAAATCCATACTGAGTTGTCATGGGTTAGTCCTTAAACCTTCTCGATTTCGACCAGATTAGTGTGCTGTGGGTTGCCTTTTGCCAGCGGTGAAGGGCGCTGTGTTGTCAGCGTATTGACGCAGGCGCCATGGTCAATTTTGTCGCCGGCCATATCAGCATCGTGCCATGCACCCTGGCCCATTGCGCTGACGCCAGGCAGGATCCGTGGCGTCACTTTGGCCGGAATACGTACTTCCCCGCGGTCGTTAAAGACCCGCACCATATCGCCATTTGCAATACCACGTTTTTGGGCATCGACGGGATTGATCCACACTTCCTGACGACAGGACGCCTGCAGAACATCGATATTGCCGTAGCTGGAGTGCGTACGGGATTTGTAATGGAAGCCAAACAACTGCAGCGGAAATGCGCTGCGTTTGGGATCGTCCCACCCTTCAAACGTGGAGGCGTAGACGGGAAGTGGGCTAATTACTTCATCCTTCTGCAACTCCCATGTGTTGGCAATTTTCGCCAGCCGGCTGGAGTAAATTTCAATCTTTCCAGACGGTGTTTTGAGCGGATTGGCCTGCGGATCGTCGCGGAATTTTTTATAAGCGACAAAATGCCCGTTAGGATCTTTGCGTTTATAGATCCCCATTTTTTTCAGTTCGTCATAAGAAGGGAGCGCGGGGTCCTTGGCCAGCATTTTTGCATACAGATACTGGAGCCACTGTTCCTGAGTACGGCCTTCCGTAAACCGTTGATAGATATCATTGCCAAGGCGTTTGGCGACTTCGCTCATTATCCAGTAGATCGGTTTGCGTTCGAACTTCGGTGACGTCGCGGGTTGAATAAAAATGAGGTATCCCATGTTGCCCGCATAGTCGTTAGGAATGATGTCTTCCTGTTCGACGGTCATTAGGTCCGGCAGCAGAATATCGGCATATTTCGCCGAGGAGGTCATGAAGTTTTCGATGACCACTATCATTTCGCATTTCGTATCATCCTGAAGGATCTCATGCGTTTTATTGATATCTGAGTGCTGATTAGTAATGGTGTTACCCGCGTAGTTCCAGATAAATTTAATCGGTACATCGAGCTTATCTTTACCGCGCACGCCATCGCGGGTTGCGGTCATTTCCGGACCCCGGGCGATGGCGTCGGTCCAGCTAAAGCAGGATATTTGGGTTTTGATGGGATTATCCGGCAGCGGCATGCGTTCAATCGTGATGGTGTAGGTTGATTCTCGTGCACCGCTATTGCCGCCGTTGATGCCAACGTTGCCAGTCAGGATTGGCAGCATTGCGATCGCGCGCGAAGTCAGTTCGCCGTTAGCCTGACGTTGTGGACCCCAACCCTGACAAATATACGCCGGTTTTGTACTACCGATTTCTCGTGCCAGTTTAATGATGCGCTCGGCCGGGATCCCTGTGACATGCGAGGCCCATTGGGGCGTTTTAGCGACACCGTCATCGCCATTGCCAAGTATATAGGCCTTGTAATGTCCGTTAGCGGGGGCGTCAGCGGGTAGGGTTTTCTCGTCATAACCGACGCAATATGTGTCAAGGAACGCCTGGTCGACGAGATCTTCGTTAATCAGGACCCAGGCGATTCCCGCCACCAGTGCGGCATCGGTTCCCGGACGGATAGGGATCCACTCATCTTCACGACCCGCAGCGGTATCGGTATAACGCGGGTCGATGACGATCATGCGGGCGTTAGAACGCTCGCGGGCCTGCTCAAGGAAGTATGTTATGCCACCGCCGCTCATGCGCGTTTCGGCAGGGTTATTGCCGAACATCACCACCAGCTTCGTGTTTTCAATGTCGGAGGTACTGTTGCCGTCATTTGAGCCGTAGGTGTAAGGCATTGCCGCCGCGATTTGTGCGGTACTGTATGTGCCGTAATGGCTCAGAAATCCGCCATAGCAGTTCATCAATCGAGCGACCAGCGAGGCATAAGGGGAGGAGCGAGTAATATTGCCGCCGACAATGCCAGAGGTGTAGTTGATGTACACGGCCTCATTACCGTATTTTTGTACGGTATTTTTTAAACTGGTGCTGATGGTATCCAGCGCTTCCTGCCAGGTTATGCGTTCGAATTTACCCTCACCGCGTTTGCCCACGCGCTTCATAGGATAATTGAGACGATCCGGATGATTGATCCGTCGACGGATTGAGCGTCCACGTAAACAGGCACGCACCTGGTGCTGACCATAAATATCGTCTCCGGTCGTATCAGACTCCACCCATACGACCTCGTCATCTTTGACGTGGAGTTGCAGGGCACAACGACTGCCGCAGTTCACGGAACAAGCGCCCCAAACCACTTTCTCTTCAGCCGGTTGTATCGCCTGTTGTACCGCAGCAGCTGCGGTGCGCATCCCAAAAGGTAACGATAACCCGCCAGCGGCAAGCGCCAACGAACCTATAGCCGAGGATTTCACTAACATCCTGCGGCTAATGCCTCCATATTGCTCAGTATCAGACATAACTCACTCCATTATAGTTATCGCTATATATTAATCTCTACAGCGAAATTAATAGCATGCTAATAATAGAGTGAGTTTACCCATTTATGAGTATGACATCTTAATGCATATCAAACTGGAGTAACCCTCCGCGTACGGAGGGTATGATTTATTGCGGTTCGGCGACGTGCCCGTCCTGTGCAGGCGAGCTGTTGGCAGGGGCGTTTCCACTGTTAGTCCGGGTGTAGAGAATTTTGTGCGTATCGTTTGCACAATGTCCTACCACCAGTGAATCAGGTTGATCGGCCTGATCGTTGGGGACAATGTTCAGCGTAAAACTGGACTCTGCGACGCCATTATTGATGATGCGCTGCTCGATATCGCTTTTCACGCGTTCACATGACGCAGGTGCGGCCAGAACCTGTGGGGATGCAACTGCCAGTAAGATCGCGGCAATTCCTGTTACGTATTTCATCATCAGCTCCTTTATGATCGACATAGACTAAGATTAGCATTTCTGGTGTAAATAACTGTATTTGCTAATATGATTGAGAATTATCTTCTTATCCCGGTGAAAAATGTGAAGAAACAGACCCTGTTAGGTTTCCTGTGTGTCGTGCTGGTTGGGTGTGATAACGCCAAAGGGCTGGTTTCCTTTACGCCGGAAATGGCCAGTTTTTCCAATGAATTTGATTTCGATCCGCTGCGCGGGCCGGTGAAAGATTTCAGTCAGACGCTGCTCAACGACAAAGGTGAGGTCACCAAGCGCGTTGCTGGTACCCTGTCACAGGAAGGGTGTTTCGATACACTTGAACTGCACGATATCGAAAACAATACCGGTATGGCGCTGGTCCTGGATGCTAACTACTATCGGGATGCCGAAACGCTGGAAAAAAAGATCCGCTTACAAGGTAAATGCCAGCTAGCGGAACTGCCTGCTGCAGGTGTGGTGTGGGATACCGACGATAACGGTTTTGTCGTTTCCGCCACGGGGAAAGAGATGAAGGTGCAGTATCGATATGATGCCGAAGGCTACCCGCTGGGCAAAACAACCGTCAGTAAGGACAGCACTTTGCAGGTTGATGCTAAACCGTCGGTTGACCCATTGAAGAAGTTAGATTACACCGCGGTGAGTCTGCTCAACAATCATCCGTTAGGCAATGTCAAACAAACGTGCAAATACGATGAATACGCAAATCCGATCAACTGCCAGCTCGTTATCGTGGACGAGAGCGTGAAGCCGGCAGTTGAGCATCATTACTCGATTGAAAACACTATCGATTACTACTAATCGCCTTTACTGAGCGGTAGGTTGCAACAGGTTAGGGCCTGCCGTTTTGTGTTCTGCCAGATACTGCTGCTGGAAGATGCACATGCGGATAGTGTTGCGGTATTGGCCGTTGATAAAGAATTCATGAATCAGCTCGCCTTCCACCATAAAACCGAGTTTACGGTAGATGTGGATAGCCTTTTCGTTCTCTTTATCGACGATCAGATACAGCTTATAGAGGTTGAGCACGGTAAAGCCATAGTCCATTGCCAGCTTTGCTGCCCGTGAGGCCAGACCCTTCCCCTGATATTCCGGCGAAATAATAATCTGGAACTCGGCCCGGCGGTGTACATGGTTAATTTCAACCAATTCCACCAGCCCGGCTTTTTCACCGTCGCACTCCACCACGAAGCGGCGTTCGCTTTGGTCGTGGATGTGTTTGTCATACAGGTCTGACAGCTCAACAAACGCTTCGTAAGGCTCTTCGAACCAGTAACGCATTACGCTGGCATTATTATCAAGCTGATGGACGAATCGTAAATCTTCACGCTCCAGCGGGCGCAACTTAACACTGAGGGCGCTAGTCATATCGTATCCTTTCAATATCCTTCAAAGTGCAATGATTATGGGGCAACGGTACGGCCAGTACGGCGGTCGAGGCAGCGCAGGGTGTTAGGTTCCCAGTACGCATTAATATTAGCGCTCTGCTCGCACTTATCACGGCTATCAAAGGCCGTATCGGCTTTGTCCCACTCTTTCTCTGCACGTTTATTGACTTTCTGGCGAAGCTGACGCGTATCGTTCCATTGTTCCTTTTCCATTGCGGCTTGTTGACGACTTTGCGCACTGTCTCCGGATTCAATGACCAGTTTACTGGTTTCAGCAAATGCCGAAGAGGTGTACACAGCCGCAGCCAGGGTCAGCATAGCCGTCAGGCACAGGCGTTTGGTCAGTGTAATTTTCATGGTGAATTCCTTTTATGGGAAAGGGTAAAAACGATAAAACAGGGTTAAATTCTACACTATTCCAGTTTGCGGGCATACCCACCCGGTGGATATGGATACGCTAACGAGATTCTGTCGTATCATGGTTAAACCGAAGGTAACTGAATAACATCAATGCTTAAGACCACATTTCTTTTTTTCATCACCGCGTTATGCGAAATCATTGGCTGCTTTTTACCCTGGCTTTGGCTTAAGCGAGGAGCTACAGCCTGGTTGCTGATACCCGCCGGGGTGTCACTGGCTTTATTCGTCTGGTTGCTGACACTGCATCCGGCAGCCAGCGGGCGTGTATACGCAGCCTATGGCGGTGTTTACGTGGTGACCGCGCTGCTATGGCTACGTATTGTCGATGGTGTAAAACTCAGTTTATATGACTGGTCTGGCGCGCTGGTGGCGTTGTGCGGCATGCTGATCATTGTGGCTGGATGGGGGCGCGCATAGCGCCTTTTTTGTGATCAAACAGCGTTTTTTTGATCTTTATACTTGTATGGTAGTAGCTCAGTTGAGTAAATTTCCTGCATCACAAGAACAGATGTAGGGAATAAGAAATGAAGGTTGTTGGGGCTGAAGTGTTTGTCACCTGTCCTGGGCGTAATTTTGTAACGTTGAAAATTACGACAGAAGATGGGATCACCGGGCTGGGAGATGCCACGTTAAATGGACGCGAGTTGTCTGTGGCGTCGTATCTGAAAGATCACGTGTGTCCGCAGCTTATTGGTCGCGATGCGCATCGTATTGAGGACATCTGGCAGTTTTTCTACAAAGGTGCGTACTGGCGTCGTGGTCCGGTCACCATGTCGGCGATTTCTGCGGTGGATATGGCTCTCTGGGATATTAAAGCGAAAGCGGCGAATATGCCGTTGTACCAGTTGCTCGGCGGTGCTTCTCGTGAAGGGGTTATGGTCTACTGCCACACCACAGGCCATACCGTTGATGACGTACTCGAAGATTATGCACGTCATAAAGAAATGGGCTTTAAAGCCATTCGTGTGCAGTGCGGCGTACCGGGTATGAAAACCACTTACGGTATGTCTAAGGGCAAAGGACTGGCCTATGAACCCGCCACCAAAGGGCAATGGCCGGAAGAGCAGTTGTGGTCAACGGAGAAATACCTGGATTTCACACCAAAATTGTTTGCTGCCGTGCGTGACAAGTTTGGTTTCAACGAACACCTTTTACACGATATGCACCACCGTCTGACACCAATTGAAGCAGCCCGTTTTGGCAAAAGCATTGAACAGTACCGTTTGTTCTGGATGGAAGACCCAACGCCAGCTGAAAACCAGGAGTGCTTCCGCCTGATCCGCCAGCATACCGTCACGCCGATTGCGGTAGGGGAAGTGTTCAACAGCATCTGGGACTGTAAACAGCTTATTGAAGAACAACTGATCGACTATATCCGCACCACCATCACCCATGCGGGTGGTATCACCGGTATGCGCCGGATTGCTGATTTCGCGTCGCTGTATCAGGTTCGTACCGGTTCACATGGACCTTCCGATCTGTCGCCTGTGTGCATGGCCGCCGCGCTGCATTTTGATCTGTGGGTGCCGAACTTCGGCGTACAGGAATATATGGGCTATTCCGAGCAAATGCTGGAAGTGTTCCCACATAACTGGACCTTTGATAACGGCTATATGCATCCAGGAGACAAACCTGGTCTTGGGATCGAGTTTGACGAAAAACTGGCGGCGAAATATCCGTATGACCCTGCATATCTGCCCGTTGCTCGCCTGGAAGATGGCACGCTGTGGAACTGGTAAATATAAATTTTACGTACGAAAGATGTTGATTAACCCAATACCCTACAGAAGGTTAAACTTATGGTTAGTTCAGTCGATATTAAAAATAACGTAGATAATAAGCCTATTATTCGTCGAGTGGCTTCAGCATCCGCAATTGGTACTGCTGCTGAGTATTATGATTTTTTTGCATACGGGACAGCAGCTGTACTCTTTTTTGGTCATCTATTTTTCCCGAGTGACGATCCGTTAATAAGTACTCTCGCTGCTTTTGCAACCTATGCTGTTGGTTTCCTCGCAAGACCATTAGGAGGAATCGTCTTTGGGCATATTGGCGATAAGGTTGGGCGTAAAAAAGCACTGGTTATTACTATATTAATTGTTGGTTTGGGGACGTTCTGTATAGGGTTATTACCTACATATGAGAAAATAGGTGTCTGGGCTCCAGCTTTACTTATTTTTATTCGTGTATTACAGGGATTTGGTGTTGGAGGTGAGCAAGCCGGTGCAGTACTGATGACGGCTGAATATTCTGAACCCAAACATCGTGGATTTTTTTCCAGTTGGGTTCAAATCGGTGCGCCGGTTGGTTTCCTCCTGCCGTTAGCGCTCTTTGCGCTATTAAATGCCACACTTTCTCCAGAGGTAATGATGGATTACGGGTGGCGTATACCGTTTCTGTTGAGTCTGTTACTGGTTATTGTTGGACTGTTTATCCGCTTAAAAATTGATGAATCACCTGTCTTTGCTCAGATTAGAGAGACAAAAGCAGAAGAATCACGTCCATTAGTTGAAGTTATCCGCGATTTTCCTGGCATTGTTGTCAAGGGGGTCTGCGCGAAACTGATTGAAGCTTGCACATTTGCAATGTTCACAGTGATTGTTTTGGCTTACGGTAAGGCAAACAATCTTGATGCTAATATTTTGATGGAGACAATGATCGTTGCGGTCATAATAGAAATAATTGCAATACCGTTGATGGGGTCGCTATGCGATAAAATTGGACGTAAACCAGTCTATATTATCGGTGCGCTGCTGCAGGTCGTGATGATTATTCCTTTCTTCCTTGCGATTAATCAGGATAGTTTTTGGCTTACACAAATAGTAATGATCCTGGTGCTGAGTGTTGGGCATAGTATGTGTTATGCACCTCAGGCTTCTTATTTTCCGGAGCTTTTCCCAACTCATATTCGCTGTAGCGGAATAGCTTTAATTTGGCAACTGGGGTCGCTAATAGGCAGTGGCATTCTTGGCTTGGTAGCAGTAAAAATTCTGCAAGTAACAGGTGGACATTACTATGGACTTGCAACCTATGTGATTGTACTTGGAGTTATCTCAATTATTGGTTTGTTGATGATGCCGGAAACCGCTCCGCAAAGACTTAAGCGTGAATACCAGCAGTGGCAGAAACATTAATATCCTTTGGCGGCAGTATGCCGCCAAATTCACTGACTTTGGTATATAACTAAACAAATGATGTCATACCAATCCAAAAAAAGCTTAATGCAAATCAAAACATACAACCATACAGGCGTTACTCTGGAACAGTCCTGATTTCATTTATAAGTAGGCCATACCATGCAAAACAAGCTCTTAGCGGCAAAGGCTGCACTTCCTGACTACGATCGTACAAAACTGGTTCCGCGTATTGTTCATCTGGGGTTTGGCGCGTTTCACCGCGCACATCAGGGTGTTTACGCTGACATTCTGGCCGCCGATCACGGCAGTGACTGGGGCTACTACGAGGTGAACCTGATTGGCGGCGAGCAGCAGATTTTCGATCTGAAACAGCAAGATAATCTGTATACCGTTGCAGAGATGTCTGCTGATGCCTGGACTGCGAGAGTCGTGGGCGTGGTGAAAAATGCATTGCATGCGCAGGTTGATGGTCTGGAAAGCGTACTGTCAGCGATGTGTGAACCGCAGGTCGCGATCGTTTCCCTGACCATCACCGAGAAAGGATACTGCCATTCTCCGGCGACCGGCCAACTGATGTTAGACAACCCGATGATTGCCGCCGATCTGCAAAACCCTAAACAGCCTAAAACTGCGCCGGGCGTGTTGGTTGAAGCCCTGGCGCGTCGCAAAGCTGCGGGTTTAGCCGCCTTTACCGTGATGTCCTGCGATAACATGCCAGAAAACGGTCATGTGATGCGCAATGTTGTCATTGCATATGCCCGAGCGGTAGATATGGAACTGGCCGCGTGGATCGAACAACATGTGACATTCCCATCAACAATGGTTGACCGCATTGTCCCGGCGGTTACGCAGGAGACGCTGGACAAAATTGAACATATCACCGGTGTACGCGACCCGGCAGGCGTGGCATGCGAACCGTTCCGCCAGTGGGTAATTGAAGATAACTTTGTTGCCGGCCGTCCTGAATGGGAAAAGGCCGGGGCGGAACTGGTAGCTGATGTCATTCCGTTTGAAGAGATGAAACTGCGTATGCTCAACGGCAGCCACTCTTTCCTTGCGTATCTTGGGTATCTGGCGGGATATCAACATATTAACGATTGCATGGGCGATGAAAACTATCGTCTTGCTGCACGTGCGCTGATGTTGCAGGAACAAGCACCTACGCTGAAAGTAAAAGGTGTTGACCTACAGCGCTACGCCGATCTGTTAATTGAACGCTACAGCAATCCGGCGCTGCGTCATCGCACCTGGCAGATCGCCATGGACGGTAGCCAAAAACTGCCGCAGCGTATGCTTGATTCCATTCGTTGGCACATTGTGCACGGTAGTGACTTTGCGCTGCTGGCACTGGGTGTCGCTGGTTGGATGCGTTACGTCGGTGGTGTGGATGAACAGGGCCAGGCGATTGAAATTAGCGATCCACTGTTGCCGGTGATCCAGAATGCGGTGCGTAGCAGCAACGAGGGCGAAGAGCGCGTTCAGGCGCTGCTGGCAATCGATGCTATTTTTGGCCGTGAACTGCCACAGGTTGAACTGTTCAACCGTCAGGTCACACAAGCGTATCTTACTTTACTGGCTGAAGGGGCGAAGGCGACGGTTGCGAAGTATGCAGCAAAACTGAAGTAACGAAGATTATGCTTTATGTCGCCATCTGGCTTGCAACGGCCAGATGGCGCTGTGTTTTCTGGCATTCACACCAATTAGTTCATGCCTAAACGAATCAGCTCGAGGGGGGCGTATTTGCCTTCACATCCTTCGATTTCCACTGTTTTCCCGCGGCGAATCTGCTCAGCGGTCAGGCCATCGGTATCTATTGCTGTAATGCGGCCTGTGAGTCCGGTGTCGCTGATCATGACGCGGCTGCCAGTGGTGATTGCGTTACGGTTACGATCGTATGTTTTCATGGTGTTTTCTCCTTTCCAACTTACCGTCAAAGCCCGTGGGCTTTTAGTCCCACGTAACGGGCGCAATATAAATACGCTTCTCGTTAATGATTTTTTTTGTTTTCGATCAAAATCACAGCTTTTTTTATGCAGTTATGCGGGCGCGGGGAAAACGCAGGAGAAACTCACCCCGGAGTGAGGTGAGCGTAGTATTAATCTTCGCTGAACCAGTCGCTATTTTCCTGACGAATAAGCTGAACGGACTCACCAATTTCCTGAAGATGGAGCATCATTGCGCGCTCGACCGCATCGCCATCATGCTTCTCAAGGGCGGCAAAGATATCGTGATGCTGGCGTAGTAGCATTTCAGGCGGGGAAATATGATCCAGGCTCATATAACGAACGCGGTCAATTGTAGCCTTTATATTCTCAACGGTATCCCAGGCGAGTTGGCACTCGGCGATTAAAGCCAGTTTCTGATGAAACTCATCATCAAGCTGGAAGAAATCATTAATCTGTTTTCGGTCAATTGCGATGCGCTGCTGATGCAAATTCTGTTCAAGCTGATAGCACTGTTGATCGTTGATCAGCGATGCGGCGCGGCGTACCACGGCACATTCAATTGCCTGGCGAACAAAACAGCCGTTTTGCACCTGCGACAGCGAAATTTTATTCACGTAGCTGCCACGCTGCGGGCGGATCTGAATCAGACCGTTCTCAGCCAGTTTGATGAATGCTTCTCGTACCGGCTGGCGTGACACATTAAAGCGTACAGAAACCTCTTTCTCCGACAGCGGTGTACCGGGTGCAATCAGACAATGCACGATATCACGGCGAAGAATACGGTAAATCTGTTGATTTACTGGCTGTGTAGGGTTGAGCTGCGTTTCTACGGTCATTCATTCTTACTTTTTAGAGAGTTAACCCGGATATTTTATCACTTCTTTCAGGCTATCTATACCCGGCACAAGGCCGGGCAGAGAAATTAGCTCCGGTGGATACTCAGCCCGGCAAAAGACTGTGTGACAGGCATCATTTCAAGGGTGTTGATATTGACATGAGCCGGTAAAGAAGCCACCCACCATACCGCTTCTGTAACATCTTGCGGAGTCAGCGCCGTGGTATTTTCGTAGGCTTTTTCAGCTTTGGCGTCATCACCTTTAAAACGGACATTAGAGAACTCCGTACCGCCAACCAGACCCGGCTCGATGTCGGTAACGCGAATTGCAGTGCCGTGTAAATCAGTACGTAAATTCAGGCTAAACTGGCGAACAAATGCTTTGGTCGCACCGTAGACGTTACCGCCAGCGTATGGCCAGCTGCCCGCGGTAGAACCGATATTGATAATATGACCGCGGTTGCGTTCAACCATGCCAGGCAGAACGGCACGGGTCATATAAACCAGCCCCTTGTTGTTGGTGTCGATCATATTCTCCCAGTCTTCAATGCTGGCCTTGTGAGCAGGTTCAAGGCCCAGCGCCAGACCCGCGTTGTTGACCAGAACATCAATATTGAGCCATTCAGCAGGAAGGGCGTCCAGCATCTCTTCAATCGATGCACGATTACGTACGTCCAGCTGCGCGGTATAGAGGCGGTCACCCAATTCCTCTTTCAGTTCCTGCAGGCGCTCCTGGCGGCGTCCGGTGGCAATAACTTTATGCCCATTCTCAATAAAACGACGCGTAATGCACTCACCAAAACCTGCGGTTGCTCCGGTTACTAAAACGATCATCTCACTGTTCCTCAACGCTTTTTATGTCGTACTACCATAGCACGTCATTTCCGTTCAGAGCTATTCCTGCGTAACGCGATTGCGGTTGATTCCTGGTAAGTCTACTCTGGTAAACAAATCGTTTTCAGGAGTGAAAGATGTCGTTAACGAATCCTTTTTTACGTCACAGCACGTTGCCGTACCAGGCACCGCAGTTTGATCAGATAGAGGTGCAGCACTATCGCCCAGCGTTCGATGAAGGCGTGCGGCAAAAACGTGCAGAGATCGAGGCGATTGTGCAAAACCCGCAGGCCCCAGATTTTGCCAATACGTTGCTGGCGCTTGAACAAAGCGACGCTTTGCTGACACGCGTAACCAGCGTTTTCTTCGCGATGACGGCGGCGCACACCAACGATGAACTACAGCGCCTTGACGAAGAGTTTTCCGCAGAACTGGCGAGCCTTGCCAATGATATTTATCTCAATGGCGCGCTTTTTTCGCGCGTTGAAGCGGTCTGGCAACAGCGAGGTTCGCTGGGGTTGGATAGCGAATCATTACGCTTGCTGGAGGTCATCCACCAGCGTTTTGTATTAGCCGGCGCGCGTTTGAATGAGGTCGATAAAGCGAACCTTAAAGCGCTCAATACAGAGTCCGCCACGTTGACCAGCCAGTTTAATCAACGGCTGCTGGCGGCGAACAAGTCCGGTGCTCTGGTGGTGGATGATGCACGTTACCTGGACGGACTCAGCGCAGAGGAAATTGCTGTTGCCGCCGAAGCTGCAAAGGAGAAAGGGCTTGAAGCGCGTTGGGTTATCCCGCTATTGAACACGACTCAGCAACCGGCGCTTGCGGCGTTACGCGATCGCCAGACCCGTGAGAATCTGTTCAACCGCGCATGGGCGAGAGCAGAAAACAATGACGCTAACGATACTCGGGCGATTATTCAGCGACTGGTCGAGATCCGGATGCAGCAGGCGAAACTACTCGGTTTTGCCAATTACGCTGCATGGAAAATTGCCGATCAGATGGCAAAAACACCGGAAGCGGCACTCAATTTCATGCGGGCGATTGTTCCCGCTGCGCGAGCCAGGGCATTGGATGAACAGGCCGAAATCCAGAATGTTATCAATCACGAACAGGGGCAATTTAACGTCGAGGCCTGGGACTGGACATTTTATGCCGAGCAGGTTCGTCGTGAAAAATATGCACTTGATGAGGCGCAGCTCAAACCTTACTTTGCCCTTGATACGGTGCTGAACGAGGGCGTTTTCTGGACAGCTAATCAACTCTTTGGCATAAAATTTATAGAACGGTTCGACATTCCTGTTTATCACCCGGATGTTAGGGTATGGGAAATATTCGATCACGATGGCGTAGGGCTGGCGTTATTTTACGGCGATTTCTTTGCCCGGGAATCGAAAAGCGGTGGTGCCTGGATGGGCAATTTTGTTGAGCAATCGCAACTCAATGAAACCCGGCCGGTTATTTACAACGTGTGTAATTATCAAAAACCGGCAAAGGGTCAGCCTGCATTGTTATTGTGGGATGATGTTATTACGTTATTTCATGAGTTTGGGCACACGTTGCACGGCCTGTTCGCCACTCAGCGTTATGCCACGCTTTCAGGGACCAACACTCCGCGTGATTTTGTTGAGTTTCCTTCGCAGATCAACGAACACTGGGCGAGTCATTCGCAGGTCTTTGCTCGTTTTGCTCGTCATGTTGATACCGGGGAGCAAATGCCACAGGCGTTGCGGGATAAGATGCAGCGGGCCAGCCTGTTTAACAAAGGTTACGACATGACCGAACTGCTCAGTGCCGCATTGTTGGATATGCGTTGGCACAGTCTGGAAAAGAGCGCGTTATCTCTTTCGGTCGATCAATTTGAACAGCAGGCGCTGGCGGCTGAAGGTTTGGATCTCAAGGCTGTGCCGCCTCGTTATCGCAGCAGCTATTTTGCCCATATCTTCGGCGGCGGCTATGCTGCGGGTTATTACGCCTATTTATGGACGCAAATGTTGGCTGACGACGGCTATCAGTGGTTTGTAGAGCAGGGTGGATTAACCCGCGAAAACGGGCAGAAATTCCGTGAAGCTATTTTGTCCCGCGGTAACGGTACTGATTTAACTGAACTTTATCGCCAATGGAGCGGGCGTGATCCAAAAATGGAGCCAATGCTGGAACATCGTGGTTTGAGCGTCTAAGAGATTATTAGCCAGAATATTGAGCCGGGCGTGATGCCCGGTTTTTTATTATTTTAAAAGATGGCAATTTTTAGGGTTTTATATGAAAGTTGACAATAATAGTTATCAACAAATGATGATGAAATATATTCAGGAATGCTAGTTTAATAATGATGATGCCTTTGGATGTTTGATAAGATTAGCGTTCATGTACGGGCAGGTTTCTCAGGTAATTGTTAATGAAAATAGGGGTTCTAATAGCTGTGCTTGTTATGTCCGGATGTGCAGATAGTACAATTGTGCAATCCAGCGTCACTCCGTTTACGCCACATGTTTCACGCTCAAATGCTGAAATCATCGCACGGTATAAAGAAGCGCGTGAATCCGGGTTTTCCCATGGTTCTGCGTATCAATATGCCAGAGGCGACAAAACCTACACATCCGATCAATTAGAGGTGATTGGGCTTAATGAAATGCTGAATGAACCGTTATTGGTTTGACCACTTTATTGACAACGCTATGCCACACCAGAAGGTATAGCGTAATATCCTGTTAATTACGATTTATTAATTACTATTAAAAAATTTACATAAATTTTCTTTTTTATCGTTAAGATAATTCCATCAGAAACGCTCGAACAGGGAGGGAGAACGTGATGATGAGAAATACGAAGGAAATAGATGCAATTTTGATTGAGTTGAACAAGTCCATTGATGCCCACTACAAATGGTTAGTGACAATGTTCCGCTGCGTGGTGTCTTCAGATGTTACACTGCCGGATATTATGGGTGAAAACTCGCATTTTGTTTGTCGATTTGGACAGTGGCTTAATAATCAATCACGGTACAATGAGGATGATTGTAGTTACGTAAGCAAGATAAGCGCCACCCACGAAAAGATGCATTTATCAGGCAAGAAATTGCTAATGGCTATCGTGGAGAATCGTAGCCATTCATGGCATTTCGACAGCTTCCAGGATGCGCTGCTGGCATTTACCTCATCTGTAATGGACTACAAAATATATTTATTGAGTATCCGCAGTAATATCGACGCATTAACAGGTTTACCTGGCAGAAGAATGCTCGATGAGTCTTTTGATCGGCAGTTGCTCGATGCCGAACCGCTTAATCTTTATATATTGTTGTTAGATATCGATCGTTTTAAATACGTTAACGATACCTACGGCCATTTGGTTGGTGACGTGGTATTGCGGGCTCTGGCATCAAATTTATTGTCATGGACGAGATATGATGAGGCGGCGTACCGCTACGGTGGAGAAGAGTTCATTATCATCATCAGAACAAAAACGGACGAGCAGGCATGTCAGGCGGGTTTGCGACTTTGTCGTCTGATTGGTCAGAAAAAAATTCCCTACACTGAGGGAGAGATCGGTATCACGGTGACGGCAGGTATAACCCGGGTTCAACAGGGTGAAACGCTGGATACCGCGCTTGGTCGGGCCGACAGGGCGATGTATCAGGGGAAACAGACCGGCAGGAATCGCTGCATGTTTATAGATGAAAATGAGCAAATTGCGTTGGTGGACACCAATGACGGAACCTCGTATCCCCTCAGTGCGTGAGTTTTCGAAAAACGCTTTGAGGTAGTTGCGTTTCGTTTAACTTTCATTGGGGTTGTCGGTGATAGGTTAGCTGACTATCCGTTATCTTCGCAGGGAATTGCCAGATAGCGTATAAAAGCAAAACACAAATCTATCCATGCAAGCATTTACCGCTGGTTTATCCGGCGGTTTTTTTTATCTGTAAATCAGGAAAAAGGCACAGCGAGTGCGATTCAGGTAAAAAAAATGGCCCCTTGTGCAGTTACGCTACAAGGGGCCGGGTCGGTGCAGGACTATCTCCGTTCATCAATCATCCCATCTGTGGCTAAAATACGCGGCCAGGAAACCGGAAAATAAAATAATTCCCAGAACAGCCATAAAAATATTCATATTACCCAGCATAGTAAATGCTCCTTTATCTGTGAGTTTCCTCTCTTACCTTAAGTTCACCTCGCTTATGACTATAGTAGCAATTCAATCTTAAACAAAGGCTGAACTGTGTGATTATTTCGACTGAAAAGTAAATTTTTGACATGATCACGTCGAATAAAATAAATAATAGTGACGAGACACATTTATCTGCGCACAAATAACCCTGTTTTTAAACCCTGAGACGCTGTTATGACGGTGTGCTGCTGATACAGATTGTTGCACGTTTATAATGCAGAGTTGTCTCATGGTGGTTCAATTTTTCGTGTGATTAATCCTTTTTGCGGGAAAATGTAATACTGATTTATGTGTGCGAGATGCTAATTTATTGATTTTATATGAGGTTTTAATATTTGGCATTGTTTTTGCCTTATCACTTCTGAACACCCTTAATTTGCACCCTTTTGTCTGCCCGGCTGCACCGGAGCTTTCAGCAAGTCTAATTTCAGGAGTGAAACTATGCAGCGTCGTACATTTCTAAAAGCATTTGCACTTTCTGCCTCTGTTGTCGCAATGGGCGTGAGTTTTAGCGTTCAGGCAGCCGACACCATTAAGGTTGGCATCATGCATTCGTTATCCGGCACGATGGCCATATCCGAAACGCCGCTAAAAGATGTGGCGTTGATGACCATCGATGAAATAAATGCTCAGGGCGGTGTGTTGGGTAAAAAGCTGGAACCGGTGGTGGTTGACCCGGCCTCGAACTGGCCATTATTTGCTGAAAAAGCAAGACAACTGCTGAGTCAGGACAAGGTGGCGGCAGTTTTCGGCTGCTGGACATCGGTTTCGCGTAAATCGGTTCTACCGGTATTTGAAGAGTTGAACGGTCTGCTGTTTTACCCGGTGCAATATGAAGGTGAGGAGATGTCGCCTAACGTCTTCTATACCGGCGCAGCCCCCAATCAGCAGGCGATCCCTGCGGTTGAGTATCTGATGAGTGAGGACGGCGGTAGCGCGAAACGCTTCTTCCTGCTGGGCACAGATTATGTTTATCCGCGTACGACCAACAAAATTTTACGCGCCTTTTTGCACTCAAAAGGGGTCGCCGATAAAGACATCGAAGAGGTGTACACCCCATTCGGACACAGCGATTACCAGACCATTGTCGCCAGCATTAAAAAATTCGCCGCAGGGGGAAAAACGGCGGTGGTATCAACCATCAATGGGGATTCTAACGTACCGTTCTATAAAGAGTTAGCGAATCAGGGGCTGAAAGCCACCGATGTGCCGGTGGTGGCTTTTTCCGTGGGTGAGGAGGAGCTACGCGGTATTGATACCAAACCGCTGGTGGGCAACCTTGCCGCCTGGAACTACTTTGAGTCCGTCGATAATGCGGCCAACAAAAAGTTTGTCGCTGATTACCGGGCGTATGCCAAAGCGCACAAATTACCGAATGCTGATTCGGTGGTGACGAACGACCCAATGGAAGCCACATATGTTGGCCTGCATATGTGGGCGCAGGCGGTAGAAAAAGCCGGAACTACCGATGTGGATAAAGTTCGTGCAGCTATGGCGGGGCAATCCTTCGCTGCGCCATCAGGTTTTACCCTGACCATGGATGCGACCAACCATCACCTGCATAAACCCGTCATGATTGGCGAGATTGAAGGCAACGGCCAGTTTAACGTGGTGTGGCAAACCGATGAGCCGGTCCGCGCCCAGCCGTGGAGTCCGTACATCGCTGGTAATGATAAAAAATCTGAACAGCCTGTGAAAACCGCCAGCAACTGATCTAACGCCCTCCTGCGGGAGGGTAATGCTTTGGAGAACGCTCATGAAAGCTATGCGCTTTATTCGTGGTGTGTTGTTGCTGATGTGGTTTTTGCCGTGGATAGCCCAGGCCGCAGATGCTGATACCTTTACCGCCGCCAACCGTGCTCAGCAGGCCGCCTTGCTTGAACAATGGGCGGTGAATCCCGACGTTCAGCGCATCCCGCTGCTCAGCGCGCTGCGAGATGAGAACCTGCTGACCGATAACACGAAAAATGCCTTCATCATGAACGGCTCGCACGTACAGCCGTTAGGAACAGCGACAGCCCCAAACGGCGAGCTAAAAAAAATTCGCCTGACTAACCGCCTGCGTAATCTGGTAGCCGGAGCGTTGGCTGTCCATCAGCTCTTAAGTGACAGTGTCACGGTAAGGGTAAAGGCAGCTCGTACATTACAGCGTGAGGCGCAGCCGGGCATGCTGCCGTTTTTACAGCAACGACTGGCTCAGGAGTCAGATGGTGATGTGAAATCCGCACTCGCTATTGCACTGGCAAATCTGCAACTGAGCAGCACCTCGCCGGAGGTCAGGCTTCAGGCAATCGAACTATTAGGGGCGTCAAATGATCCTGAAACTCAGGCGCGCCTGCAGCCATTCACCAGGGCTGAACATGAACCCGATGCCCGAGTGCGTGCTGCCGCTGACGAAAGTCTGAATTCCATCTCGCATCGCATGAAGGTTGGGGATCTTCTTGGGCAGGCTTTCATGGGACTGTCACTGGGTTCTATTTTGCTGCTTGCGGCATTGGGTCTGGCGATAACCTATGGATTACTCGGCGTCATCAATATGGCGCATGGCGAGATGTTGATGCTCGGGGCGTACTGTACCTGGATGGTGCAACAGTTGATGGGGCAGTTTTTCCCGCACGGGTTAGCCTGGTATCCGGTTATTGCACTTCCGGTCGCCTTTTTGCTGACTGCGGTAGTAGGAATGCTGCTCGAGCGTGGGGTGATACGCCATTTATATGGCCGTCCGCTTGAAACGCTACTGGCGACCTGGGGTATCAGCCTGATGCTCATCCAGTTGGTGCGTATGACTTTCGGCGCGCAAAACCTTGAAGTCGCCAATCCGGCATGGCTTTCCGGCGGCATTCAGGTTTATGCCAATCTGATATTGCCGTGGAACCGAATTGTGGTGCTTGGCTTTGCCATGCTGGTGCTGTTCTTCACCTGGCTGCTGTTGAATAAAACGCGCCTCGGGCTGCGCGTGCGTGCCGTGACGCAAAATCGCAATATGGCGGCCTGCTGCGGCGTACCCACCGGACGAGTCGATATGCTGGCCTTTGGCCTTGGTTCAGGAATTGCCGGACTGGGAGGCGTGGCGCTCTCGCAACTAGGTAACGTAGGACCGGAGCTGGGGCAAAGCTACATTATCGATTCGTTTTTGGTGGTGGTACTGGGCGGCGTTGGACAGCTTGCCGGGAGCGTGGCTGCGGCATTTGGGCTGGGGATCTTCAATAAAATTCTGGAGCCTCAGGTGGGGGCGGTTCTCGGCAAAATCATGATCCTGGTGCTGATCATTCTGTTTATTCAGAAACGACCTCAGGGACTGTTCGCGCTGAAAGGGAGGGTTATTGACTGATGACGATGCCAATGACAATAACGCTGGCGCGTAAAGCGCCGCGTACAACACGCGTGCTGGGTCTGGGCTTACTGCTGGCGTTGATTATTCTGCCGTTTCTTGCGCTGTTACCTGCGGAGCATCCGCTGGCCATATCGGTTTGGACGTTGACGCTGGCCGGGAAAATTCTCTGCTATGCCATTGTGGCCGTTGCGCTGGATCTGGTGTGGGGCTATGCCGGAATGCTCTCGCTGGGACACGGTATTTTCTTCGCGCTGGGGGGCTATGCGATGGGAATGTACCTGATGCGCCAGGCTTCCGGCGAAGGATTACCGGCCTTTATGTCGTTCCTGTCGTGGAGCGAGCTGCCCTGGTTTTGGTGGGGGACGCAACATTTTCTCTGGGCAATGCTGCTGGTTGTTCTGGTGCCGGGCTTGCTGGCGCTGGTATTTGGTTGGTTTGCCTTCCGTTCAAAAATCAAAGGTGTCTATTTCTCCATCATGACCCAGGCCCTGACTTTCGCCGGAATGCTGCTGTTTTTCCGCAATGAAACCGGCTTTGGTGGAAATAACGGTTTTACCGGTTTTACCACCATTCTGGGGTTTCCGGTGACCGCGACGTCCACCAGGATCGCGCTGTTTCTGGCGACGGTTATGCTGCTGGTGCTGGCAATATGGCTGGGACTTGCGCTGGGCCGCAGTAAGTTTGGTCGTATTCTGACCGCCGTGCGCGATGCCGAGAACCGTTTGATGTTCTGTGGTTACGATCCGAAAGGTTTCAAGTTACTGGTGTGGACGCTTTCCGCTGTGCTGTGCGGCCTGGCCGGGGCGCTTTATGTCCCGCAGGTAGGGATTATCAACCCCAGCGAAATGTCGCCGACCAACTCGATTGAAGCGGCGATTTGGGTTGCTCTCGGCGGACGTGGAACCCTGATCGGCCCGGTATTTGGCGCTGTACTGGTGAACGGTGCTAAAAGCCTGTTTACCGTCATTATGCCGGAATACTGGCAGCTGTTTCTTGGCCTGATCTTTATTGGCGTTACGCTTTTTTTACCCCGTGGTGTGATTGGCCTGTTTCGCAAAGGAGACAAATAATGCAGCCGGATGAAGGACTTTTTACTCGCCAGATGCCGGGCGATCGGTTTCGCGAACAAACGGACCCGGTACTCCAACTGGAAAAAATTAACGTTAATTTCGACGGATTCCAGGCATTAACGGATCTCTCGCTCAATATTGGCGTCGGGGAGCTGCGCTGTATTATTGGCCCCAACGGCGCCGGGAAGACGACGTTAATGGATGTCATAACCGGTAAAACCAGACCGCAAAGTGGTCGTGCGATATACGATCAGTCGACCGATTTAACAACGCTGGATCCCATTGCCATCGCGCGTCAGGGGATTGGACGGAAATTTCAAAAGCCCACGGTATTTGAAGCATTAACGGTGGAAGAGAACCTGGAGCTGGCGCTGAAAAATGATAAATCTGTCTGGGGGGCTCTACGGGCACGACTCTCAGGCGAACAAAGGGATCGTATTGATGAAGTATTGGCGCTGTTGCGGCTTGGTAATGAGCGGGGCCGCCGCGCCGGTCTGCTTTCGCATGGGCAAAAACAGTTTCTCGAAATTGGCATGCTGCTGGTGCAGGAGCCGCATTTACTGCTACTGGATGAACCCGCGGCGGGGATGACGGATGCGGAAACGGAATACACGGCGGAGCTGTTTCGCCAGCTTGCCGGTAAGCACTCTCTGATGGTTGTTGAGCACGATATGGGATTTGTTGAAACCATTGCCGATCGCGTCACAGTATTACATCAGGGACGTGTCCTCGCTCAGGGGAGTCTTCGCGATGTGCAGGCCAACGAGCAGGTTATTGAAGTCTATCTCGGGCGTTAAGGAGTTCATATGCTGCAGGTGAAAGAACTGAATCAATATTATGGTGGCAGCCATATTCTGCGCGGGGTGAGCTTTGAAGCGCGTATCGGTGAGGTGACATGCCTGCTGGGGCGTAACGGCGTGGGGAAAACAACACTACTAAAGTGTCTGATGGGACTTATTCCGGCCCGTAGCGGAAGCGTGCTCTGGCAGGATAAAAATGTCACTCACTGGAAGCCGCATCAGCGGGTCAGGGCCGGTGTGGCGTATGTCCCACAGGGGCGTGATATTTTTCCGCGTTTGACGGTCGAAGAGAATCTGCTGCTCGGTCTTTCCCGTTTTTCAGCACCGGAGGCCCGGCATGTGCCGGATGATATTTACGCGCTCTTTCCGGTTTTACAGGAGATGAAGCATCGGCGTGGCGGAGATTTGTCCGGCGGGCAACAGCAGCAACTGGCCATAGGACGAGCGCTGGCAAGTCGCCCACAGTTGTTGATTCTTGATGAGCCAACGGAAGGGATCCAGCCGTCGGTGATTAAAGAGATTGGTCAGGTGATTTCTCAACTGGCGCACCGGGGGGATATGGCTATTTTGCTGGTGGAGCAGTTCTACGATTTTGCGCAGCAGCTGGCCGACAAATACCTGCTCATGTCGCGGGGCAGCATTATTCAAAGCGGCGATGGTAAAAATATGGAGGCCGAGGGCGTTCGGGGACTGGTTGCAATCTGAGGTATGCGACAGAGCGGCTTCGGCTCTGTCGCTATACTCATCAGCAGACCACCGTCTGCCCCCAGGGCCTGGCGCGCATGCCTTTTATCATGAGCGCCCAGGCAAGAACGATCGCCACTATCAGCGCGACAAACAGCGACCATGGCGGCAATGTGGTTAAAATGACGCCGCTGACTAATGGGTTAACCGCTGCGCCAAGCCAGCCCAACGACTGGGCGGAAAAATAGCTGGCTTTCATGCCTGCTGGCGCGATGTTGTCGATAAGCATGTATTCACCAGGCGCGTAAATGACTTCGCCGATAGTGAAAAAGGCAGCAGAAATCCCCCATAACAACAGACTGTTGCCGGAGAAAGCGAAACCGACCAGGCCAACGACAAAGAAGACTGTACCCACTGTCATCAGCGGGCGGATATTCGTGGCGGTGAGCCTGCGGCCAAGCGCGTATTGCAGTGATACTACGATGGCGGCGTTAACGGGCAAGACGACTGCTACCACTTTCTCGGCAAAATCGCCATCGGCGACCACCATAACGTATTGCGAAATACAGGACGCAAAAGCACCGCCAACAAACGATGCCAGAAAGGCCGACAACGTAAACCAGAATAATGCCCGGTCGCGCAGAAGTACCGATGGGGACCACACCGCGGCGTTTAAACCTTCTGATGGTGCTGTCGAACGTTTTACCCAGGTCTGGATAAACACCAGTGGCAATGCTGAACAGGCGGCAGCCAGCCAGAATGGCAGGTTAATGCTTTGCATCACCAGTAGAGTGCCCAGCGGTGGACCAACGGTCCAGCCAATATTCAGCACGGTATAGTTAAGCGAGAAAATTTTAGTCTTGTTGGTGGCAGACAGATTATCGGCAAACCAGGCCTTCAGCACCGTGGCAAAGACGGAGTAGGCACAGTTGATCAGGGCAAAGAGTAAAACCACTACCACCACGTTATGCACCAGCGGGATTGCAATAAAGCCGGAAGCAAAGCCACAAATTGCCAGCAGCATATAGCGTTTTTTATCGAACTTGTCGGCCAGAATACCAAAGCCAAGGCTGAACACCACGCCAATGGTCAGCGCGACCGTCATCGCATAGCCGATCAGGTCAACGCTCAGATGATACTGCCGACTGAGGTAAATCGTCATAAATGGCAGAGTGGCGCCACGGCCAATTGTTAATAATAATGATGACGCGAGTAACGCGAGAGTGGACCTTCTCAGAGAGATATTCATTTTCCTGCCCGACAATGCATGTTGTTATGTTTTTTTTAGATATAAGAAACAAATAGCATGTCAAAACTGTGATGTACACTCAATAAGTTGTCCGAAAATGCCTTGCGTGGCCTACCTGAAATAATGATCTGTTACGGCACAACGATTTCCGTTACTTTAACTTGTTTACAAAAATTTAATATTTGCAGAGGCGGTGGTATGTCGCGTAAAGACGGGTTGTTAGCGTTACTGGTTGTCGTGGTTTGGGGACTGAACTTTGTCGTTATTAAAGTGGGTCTGCACAATATGCCACCGCTAATGTTGGCGGGATTGCGTTTTTTACTGGTGGCGTTTCCGGCAATACTCTTTGTTGCCAGGCCGAAAATCCCACTTTCGCTGTTGCTCGGCTATGGCCTGACCATCAGTTTTGGGCAGTTCGCATTTCTCTTTAGCGCTATCAAATTCGGTATGCCTGCAGGGTTAGCTTCTCTGGTATTGCAGGCTCAGGCGTTTTTTACCATTGTTCTGGGCGTATTTGCTTTCGGTGAGCGCCTGCAGGGTAAACAATTGGTTGGGATTGCGCTGGCGGTATTTGGCGTGCTGATGCTGATTGAGGCCAGTCTGAATGGTCAGCATGTTGGCATGCTCGGTTTTATGCTGACGCTGGCAGCGGCGCTAAGCTGGGCCTGCGGCAATATCTTTAACAAAAAAATCATGCAGCATACATCGCGTCCGGCCGTTATGTCGTTGGTGGTATGGAGCGCGTTAATTCCCATTGTTCCGTTCTTCCTGGCATCATGGCTTCTGGATGGTCCAACGCAAATGACCCACAGTCTGGTGGAGATAGATATGACCACCATTCTTTCACTGGTTTATCTGGCGTTTGTGGCGACCATTGTGGGTTACGGTATCTGGGGTTCGTTACTCGGACGCTATGAAACCTGGCGTGTCGCGCCGTTGTCGCTGCTGGTGCCGGTCGTTGGACTGGCGAGTGCGGTCGTGCTGCTGGATGAAACGCTGACCGGATTGCAACTGCTCGGTGCGCTACTGATCATGGCAGGGTTGTATATCAATGTGTTTGGCTTTCGGTTGCGTAAGGTTGCATCGGTGAGGGGCTAAAAAAGCCCCGCAGTGGCGGGGCTATATAATTACAGGTTGCGCATATTGTAATAAGGCACACCTAATTCGTCGGACTTGTCGCTGCCTGCACCCATATGATTGAAATCGAACGGGGACTGATCGTGCGCAGGGGGCATAATCATCGCGTCGCGACTGTTCTGGGTGGCAGGTTGCGCGGTCTGTTCCGCCATGCTCTGGCCCGAAACAATAAACAGCAGGGCCAGCATTGCATAAGACAGAAGTTTCATGATTTCCTCGGTTACGTCGTTAACTGGTGATTAGCAATTACATTGATTGAGTGGAAGCAAATAGCGTGATTCGCCGTGCATATTCGTCATACGGTACTTATGCGGCGGAACATCAAAATAGTTTTTGAATGTCCGGGTCAGCGTCTGCTGAGACTCAAAACCGTAACGCTCTGCCAGATAAAGAATGGGCTCGTTACTCTCTTTTAATTTTTGCGCTATTTCAGTCATTTTACGGCTGCGAATGTATTGACCCAGTGAATGACCGGTTTCTTTTTTAAACATCCGTTGCAGGTGCCATTTGGAGTAACCTGAACGCTCAGACACTTTTTCCAGCGAGAGCGGCGATTCAAGGTTATTTTCGATCCAGTCCAAAATGCTATGAATAGTGATTGTGTCAGTATTGCGTCTGGACATCGTCATACCTCTTTCTGTTTACGGCAGGATTCTCTTAAGCAAGTGCTCAAGTGTGGCTACTTCATCCGCCGTTAAGTTTTTTGTTAGTTCCTGGTGCAGGTCTTGCCCTACTAATTGATGACACTGCTCGCAAATTGCTGCGCCATGCTCAGTGAGTTTCACCAGCACGCCACGCTTGTCATGTGGATTCGGAAGCCTTTCGATCCAGCCTTTACAGGCCAGTCTGTCCAGCATTCGCGTCAGGGCGCCAAGGTCGACAGACAGCACTTTTTTCAATTCGACAGGGGTGATGCACACCGCGCAACGGATGGAGCAGAGCACCTTGAACTGCGATGCCGTGATATCCAGCGGTGACAGATAGTCGTTTAGCAAACGATCTTTTTTCTGATTAACCATATAGATCAAACGACCCAGTGGGATGATTTCGTTAAACAGATCACTGGTGCTTTTCACAATGGTTGCCCTGGCAAGTAGTTAGTCACGGCTGATATTATTGCTTAGGCAAATATAAGTCAAATGAATGAGTCAGCAAATGCCACGTTTTGTTAAATCATCAGACTCAACATCCGATGAGTGAAATTTTAACGATCTGATAATTATGGTTTATACGCGTGGATGAAAAATGAATCCTTACATCGCGAAAATGGCTTATCTCGCGGATTTCACCGTATACTTGCCGTTGACGATTAACGCACAGGAAAGATGACATTATGATGGACTTGTTTAAAGCGATAGGACTTGGGCTGGTAGTCCTGTTACCGTTGGCAAACCCGTTAACCACCGTAGCGTTGTTCCTTGGCCTTGCCGGCAATATGAACAGCGCAGAGCGTAACCGTCAGTCACTCATGGCGTCCGTTTACGTGTTTGCCATCATGATGGTGGCGTACTATGCCGGGCAACTTGTGATGAATACCTTCGGGATTTCGATTCCCGGACTACGTATTGCGGGTGGGTTAATCGTTGCGTTTATCGGCTTCCGGATGCTGTTTCCGCAGCAGAAGGCGCATGATTCTCCGGAAGCGAGAAGCAAGTCAGAAGAGCTGGAAGACGAGCCGACTGCCAATATCGCCTTTGTACCGCTGGCTATGCCAAGCACTGCCGGTCCGGGAACGATTGCGATGATCATCAGTTCCGCGTCAACCGTGCGTCATGGTTCCGAATTTCCGGACTGGGTGATCATGGTTGCACCGCCGATTATTTTTGCGGTTGTTGGGATTATCCTGTGGGGCTGTTTGCGCAGTTCCGGGGGGATCATGCGCCTCGTCGGCAAAGGTGGTATCGAAGCGATTTCTCGTTTGATGGGCTTCTTACTGGTGTGTATGGGCGTGCAGTTTATTATTAACGGCGTGCTGGAAATTATTAAAACCTACGCTTAGAACGCTGTGCCCGGTAATAGTTAATGTTTACCGGGCACATTTTTTACGAATGCTGAGGCTGTTCTTCCAGCGATACCGGCCATTTACGAAAGACAATCACCGACCATATCAACGCGGCAACGGCAGGCACTGCGCCGACGTAACCAATCGTAGACATCGACCAGTGCAAACTCACCTGATTGCCTACCAGCGCACCAGCGCCAATACCGATATTAAAAATACCTGAGAACAGTGCCATTGCGACGTCAGTCGCATCCGGAGCAAGCGCCAGCACTTTCACCTGCATACCCAGACCTATCAGCATGATGGCGACGCCCCAGAAAATACTCAGGACAGCAAGGTGCATTTCGCTGTCAGCAGCGGGAAGTAACAGCACCAGGCATACCGTCAACAGGGCAATGGCACTGCTAATCAGCACTGACGCATGCAGATTCCCCAGCTTACCGAAAATGACGCTACCGACAATTCCCGCGCCACCCAGAACCAGCAATAGCACGGTAGCAAAGTTTGCGCTCAGGCCCGCGACGGTCTGCACAAACGGCTCGATATAGCTGTAGGCCGTGTAATGCGCGGTGACCACAATCACCGTCAGTAGATACAGACTCATCAATGCCGGACGATGGAATAACACCGGCAGGCTTTTTAAAGAGCCGGAGTGCTCACTGGGTAGTTTGGGCAGGAGCTTTATCAGGCAAAGCAAGGTAACTAACGCCCCCATACCGATGGCGAAGAAGGTCGTGCGCCAGCCAAAATACTGACCGACGATACGCCCGATTGGCAGCCCCAACACCATCGCCAGTGCGGTGCCAGTGGCAATCAGGCTGAGAGCCTGTGCACGTTTACCGGCAGGGGCCAGGCGGATCGCCAGCGATGCGGTAATCGACCAGAAAATAGCGTGCGCAAAAGCAATACCAATACGGCTAATTACCAGCACGGTAAAATTCCATGCCAGGAAAGAGAGCACATGGCTGGCGATAAACACAACAAACAGACAGATCAGCAGTTTTCGGCGCTCCACCTGACTGGTAAGTAACATAAAAGGGAGCGACATCAGGGCGACAACCCAGGCGTAGATCGTCAGCATGATCCCGACCTGAGCGGTCTGCATATTGAAGCTTTGTGCGATGTCGGACAGCAAGCCGACAGGGACAAACTCGGTGGTATTGAAAATAAAACCGGCAATGGCAAGCGTAACTACCCGTAGCCACGCGACCTTGCGGGAAACAGTGTCTGTTGTCATATCAAATAAGAGGATTAGCTGCGAAAAGGTAAGGCCACGATCTTAAAACGTTTGCTGGCGAAAATACAATCATTTTGTGATATGGATCTCATTTCATTGGCAGGGCGCCACAATGTGCTGCCGAACATTCCTCGGATTTTTAAGTATTTCAATAATAATGAAATTCCGGGCGTCTGACTTCACCCGGATTTACAGGTATTCATGTTCTTTGAGGATTGCCAGTTACTCCGGGCTCTGTGATAACTGAGGGTTCAACACCTCAATAAACGCTTCCAGCTGACGTGTCATTGCACCTCTGCGCCAGACCAGCCATGTATTCAGCCAGCGCCAGTTCTCGCTTAGCGGCCAGGCGTTGACCTGATGATGCCCTGGCATGCTCTCCAGCATCGATCGCGGGATCAGTGCGATACCCGCGCCGGCAATGACGCAGGCCAGCATGCCATGATATGACTCCATTTCATGAATGGTGCCGGGCATGGCGCGATCGGCATGAAACCAGCTTTCAAAATGGCGGCGATAGGAACAGTTGGCGCGAAAGGCGTAAATACTGCAACCGTTGACGTCGCTGGCCCGCTGAATGGGGGGATGGCCGTGCGGCGTCACGATCATCATCTCTTCACGGTAGACCGGCATTCCTTCAAGTCCCGGATGGGTAATTGGGCCATCGACAAAGGCCGCGTTCAATGTTCCGTCGAGTACGCCGTCCAGCATTGTGCCTGAAGGACCTGTCGCCAGCGCGAACTGAATTTTGGGGTAACGCTGATTATATTCAGCCAGCGTAGCGGGGATGCGAACTGCTGCTGTACTTTCAAGCGAGCCGAGAGAGAAGAGTCCTTGTGGCTCATCCCCGGCGACGACCATCCTGGCTTCCTCAACCAGTGCCAGGATCCGCTGGCTGTAGCGCAAAAAGTTGTGCCCGGATGGGGAAAGCCGCAGGCGCTGGTTTTCACGAATAAACAGATCAACGCCCAGGTCGGCTTCAAGCTGACGTATACGGGTGGTGAGATTGGATGGCACGCGATGCACCTTCGCGGCGGCCTGTGTAATACTGCCAGTCTCCGCGACGGCATTGAACATTTCCAGCTGCGTCAGATCCATAATCTTCTCTATTCGTGAATGGTATGGTTAATATTATTCATTTTTCAGAAAGAGTAAATATGCTCATGATATAACCATACCCTGCGATAAAGAGAGGCACTTATGACTATCACAGCAGCAACACATGCGATTTCCATTGACCCTGCCAGCGGTGAAAGGCTGACGGCGACGCCGTGGGCCAGCGCGGAAGAGATTGATCATGCGCTGAACCTTGCCGCGAATGGCTATAGCGAATGGAAACATACTTCCGTTGAGCACCGTGCGCAAACGCTGCGCCAGATCGGGCAATCTCTGCGCCATCGTGCGGAAGAGATGGCGCAGTGTATCTCACGTGAAATGGGTAAACCCATTAAGCAGGCGCGTGCTGAAGTCGCCAAGTCAGCTGCATTGTGTGACTGGTACGCCGAGCATGGACCGGCGATGCTCAATCCGGAACCTACGCTGGTGGAGAATAATCAGGCGGTGATTGAATATCGTCCGGTAGGAACCATTCTGGCGATCATGCCGTGGAACTTCCCGCTCTGGCAGGTAATGCGAGGTGCCGTCCCGATACTGTTGGCTGGAAATGGCTACTTGTTAAAGCATGCGCCTAACGTAACCGGCTGTGCTGCAATTATTGCGCAGGTTTTCGCTGATGCTGGTGTACCCGCGGGGGTTTACGGTTGGGTTAATGCCGATAACGCTGGGGTCAGTCAGATGATCAATGACCCGCGTATTACGGCGGTAACGGTGACAGGCAGTGTACGTGCTGGGGCGGCGATTGGCGCCCAGGCGGGTGCCGCGCTGAAAAAATGTGTGCTTGAACTGGGCGGCTCCGATCCGTTTATTGTCCTCAATGATGCTGACCTCGATCTGGCCGTTAAGGCGGCAGTCGCTGGGCGTTATCAGAACACCGGGCAGGTTTGTGCGGCAGCCAAGCGCTTTATTATCGAAGAAGGGATTGCGGCAGAGTTTACTTCACGCTTTGTGACCGCTGCGAGCGCGCTCAAAATGGGTGATCCGCTGAACGAAGAAAACGATCTGGGGCCGATGGCGCGATTTGATCTGCGTGATGAGCTGCACCAGCAGGTAGAAGCCACCCTTGCCGAAGGGGCACGGTTACTTCTCGGCGGGGAAAAAATTGCTGGTCAGGGCAATTACTATGCCGTGACGGTACTGGGCGATGTCACTCCAGAGATGACGGCGTTCCGCCAGGAGCTGTTTGGTCCGGTTGCGGCAATTACCGTGGCGAAGAATGCTGAACATGCCTTAGCGCTGGCGAATGACAGTGATTTCGGCTTATCCGCCACGGTGTTCACTGCGGATGAAGCGCTGGCGCAGAAGATGGCGTCACGCCTGGAGTGTGGTGGCGTATTTATCAATGGTTACAGTGCCAGCGATGCCCGCGTTGCGTTTGGTGGTGTGAAGAAAAGTGGCTTTGGCCGCGAACTTTCTCACTTTGGCCTGCATGAGTTTTGTAACGTGCAGACCGTCTGGAAAAACCGCCTTTGATGGTGTGGGTGCCTCCGCTGGGGGCACCTGTCTTATTTCTGCAATTTTTCTGTCATTTACTCTCCGTACACTCGCGGCTAACGCTTTGATACAGAAGAGTAATATGAACATAACGCAAATTTTCCATCGTCTAATACCCCGTCAGTTCGGTCTGTTAACCGGCATTTTTTGCATTATTGCGCTGTTCTCTGTTTTGCAGGTCGTGTCCTCCTTGATGCTCTCGGCCTCAGTCAGCGACGCACAGCATAATGAAGGGCGTAATCAACTCGCGCTTTTGCAGCAGGCAAAGGTCGATGAAGCGCGGGTGGCGTTATTATCTGCCAGCGATTTACTCAACCGTGCGGGAATTTATTTTATGCAGGATGCCGCCACCGGTTCGGACGGGAGTTGGCGTCCGTTAATGGAAGAGGCGTATCGGGCGCTGGCGCAGTCAAAAAGTGCATGGGATGCCTGGCGGGATATGAAGCCGCAGTCGGACCCGGATCTAACGGAGAGCTATCAGCGTTTTTATAGCGGTATTCAGGAGCAGGCGGATGGGCTGATGCAGTCAGGTTCCATTGATGCGTTTTTTGCCGTACCCGTGCAGGCCTTTCAGACAGACTTTAACGGTAATTACGCGCGCTTTCAGCAGGACAGTGGGCGACATGCGGAAGCTGGGCGTCAGCAGCTGTTGACCAGTCTTGAGCGTTTACAGAATCTATTTTTGTTTATTCCTCTGGTGCTGGTGGTTATCGCCTTTCTGGTCTGGCGTAGTATGTTCCGTTGGGTGATTATGCCGCTGCGACGGCTGATCGATCATATCGATATTTTAGCGGCGGGTGATCTTTCTCGGCCAGCCCCGCAGGTGAGTCAGTTTAATCGGGAAGTGACGCAATTAAGTTCGCGTATTGCTGCAATGCAGCAGGGGCTCTGCGCGCTGGTGCGGCAGGTGAATGATGCCACCACCGCAATGGTAGGAAATATCAACGAACTTGCGCAGAACAATAAACAACTATACCAGCAGTCGGCAAAACAAAGTGAAGAGTTGAGCACTGTGACATCGCATATTTCGGTTCTGGAAACGCATGTTGAGGATAACAGTGGCTTTGCTGAACTGGCGAATCAACGCGCAGTGCAGGCGCGTGATATTGCGGCAGGTGGAGACCGAATGATGGCGACGGTAAATGCGTCAATGCAGGCGATTGTGACTCGCTCGTCTGAAATGCGAGGGATTACAACGCTTATCGACAACATTGCATTTCAGACAAATATCCTGGCTCTCAACGCCGCAATTGAGGCAGCACATGCCGGGGAGCAAGGGCGCGGGTTTGCCGTGGTTGCGAAAGAAGTTGGGCTGCTGGCGCGAAAAAGCGGTCAGTCTACGCAAAACATTCAGACACTGATTAAACACTCGTTACAGGGCATTGAAGAGGGCTTTCACGCGGTTAACGGACTGGATAAGAATTTGCAGCAGGTTATCGCACTGGTGGAAAACCTCGGCGCGTTACTGAACGACATTTCGACTGCAACGTTAAATCAGGGGAACAGTATTCACCAGTTAACCCGTCAGCTCCATGTCCTGAACGGCGAAGCCCGACAAACCAGTGATCTGGTGAATGCTGCATCTGATTCTTCCTTACAGCTTCACCATGAATCTAACCAGCTTATGCAGGCCGTGGCCAGATTCCGCCTTCCGGCCTGACGCTGCGTATTCAGCTCTGTTATACTCGCAGGCCTTTCATACCTGCGAGCAAGGAGCATGTTGTGGCCAGGGCCATGGACAATTCAATTTTAGAGACCATTGTGCAGCAGGTTCGTCCGCTGATTGGTCAGGGTAAAGTCGCTGACTACATTCCGGCATTAGCATCCGTCGACGGTTCAAAACTGGGTATTGCTATCTGTACCGTTGATGGACAGCACTATCAGGCGGGAGATGCGCAAGAACGTTTTTCTATTCAGTCGATTTCAAAGGTGCTCAGTCTGGTCGTGGCGATGCGTCACTATCAGGAAGAGGAGATCTGGCAGCGCGTCGGCAAAGATCCTTCCGGTCATCCTTTTAACTCCCTGGTGCAGCTGGAAATGGAGCAGGGTATCCCTCGCAATCCCTTTATTAATGCCGGGGCGCTGGTGGTTTGCGATATGCTGCAAGGGCGTCTAAGCGCACCGCGTCAACGGATGCTGGAAGTGGTGCGGGCATTAAGCGGCGTTTCGGATATCGCCTATGATGCGACGGTCGCGCGATCGGAGTTTGAGCACTCGGCGCGTAACGCCGCTATTGCCTGGTTGATGAAATCCTTCGGCAATTTTCACCATGACGTGCCCACCGTTTTGCAGAACTATTTTCACTACTGCGCGCTGAAAATGAGCTGTGTGGAACTGGCGCGGACTTTTGTCTTTTTGGCAAATCAAGGGCATGCCTTTCATCTTGCGGAACCTGTGGTCACACCCATGCAGGCCCGGCAGATCAATGCGCTGATGGCGACCAGCGGCATGTATCAGAACGCAGGGGAATTTGCCTGGCGGGTCGGGCTTCCGGCGAAATCTGGCGTGGGTGGCGGCATCGTGGCGATCGTGCCACACGAGATGGCGATTGCTGTCTGGAGTCCGGAACTGGATCCGGCGGGAAATTCACTGGCCGGTATCGCCGTGCTGGAGCAATTAACACAACAGCTGGGGCGCTCGGTTTACTGATGAAAACGCTCGATCCTCTTTTTGCCCGGCTGGCGAAATCAACGTTTCGCTCGCGGTTTCGTCTTGGTCAGAAAGAAAGGCAGTATTGTCTGGATAAAGGGGCGCCAGTTATCGAACAACATGCTGCGGATTTTATAGCTAAACGACTGGCACCTGCGTTTCCCGCCAATGATGGTAAACAGACTCCTATGCGTGGTCACCCGGTATTTATTGCTCAACATGCTACGGCGACGTGCTGTCGAGGGTGTCTGGCGAAATGGCATGATATACCTCAGGGTGTAGCGCTAAACGATGAACAGCAACGTTACGTTGTCACGGTTATTTACCACTGGTTAGTGCTCCAAATGAATAAGCCATAGATAACATTATCCTATGATATGCCCCCTTGTGTTGTGTAATTGTTAAAAGCAGTATGAAGGGGTCAATCTAAGGAGAAACCATGGCTTCCGGCAAACCCTGCTTTGTGCTGAGCGCTGCACAGATTCTGTCGAGAATCGACGAGCTCAGCGATGTTCTTGAACAGTGCGTCAATGACGGCGCCTCCATCAGTTTTATGCTGCCCTTTAATCGCGAAAAATCAGAGCCTTTCTGGATGAAGGTCGCGCAAAGTGTTTCTCGCGGAGAACGGATCGTTCTTGGTATGCAGAATGCGCAGGGGGTGCTTGTCGGTACCGTCCAACTCATTATCGATCAACCCGAAAATCAACCTCATCGTGCTGATGTCGCCAAACTGCTGGTTCACCCCTCAGCGCGACGCGGTGGCCTGGCCCGTGAATTGATGAACGAACTGGAAAGTTGCGCGCGTCAACAAGGTAAAACGCTGCTGGTGCTTGATACGGCGACGGGCAGTGGTGCGGAGTTGTTCTACCACAATTGTGGGTGGAAAAAGGTTGGGGTAATACCTGACTATGCCCAAATGCCCAACGGGACGCTGACTGGAACCACACTTTTCTATAAAACGCTCTAATTTGTCGCCGGGGATTGATCAAAACAGGGTTTCAATGTATTAAAGTTTGCTAACCTATTGGACCAATTCAATCAGGTTGTATGACTAATCATAAAGGGAACCCATTGTGCAAACACTAAATCGTCGCGATTTCCCCGGTGCTCAGTATCCTGAACGCATTATTCAGTTTGGTGAAGGAAACTTCCTGCGCGCCTTTGTAGACTGGCAGGTAGATCTGCTCAACGAGCATACCGATCTGAACGCTGGTGTGGTCATTGTTCGTCCTATCGAAAGTTCCTTCCCGCCATCGCTGAGTACGCAGGATGGCCTCTATACCACTATCATTCGTGGTTTGAATGAGAAGGGCGAGGCCGTCAGTGATGCCCGTCTAATTCGTTCAGTTAACCGTGAAATCAGCGTCTATAGCGAATACGATGAGTTCCTGAAGCTGGCGCATAATCCTGATATGCGTTTTGTGTTCTCTAACACCACGGAAGCAGGTATCAGTTACCACGCAGGCGATAAGTTTGACGACGCGCCAGCGGTTAGTTATCCGGCTAAACTGACGCGTCTGCTGTTCGAACGCTTCAGCTATTTTAACGGCGCATTGGATAAAGGCTGGATTATCATCCCTTGCGAACTGATTGATTATAACGGTGATGCACTGCGTGAACTGGTTCTGCGCTACGCTCAGGAATGGGCGCTGCCGGAAGCGTTTATTCAGTGGCTGGATCAGGCCAATGCATTTTGCTCTACGCTGGTGGACCGTATTGTTACCGGCTATCCGCGTGATGAGGTAGCTAAGCTCGAAGCTGAACTGGGCTATCATGATGCTTTCCTCGATACCGCAGAACATTTCTATCTGTTTGTCATTCAGGGGCCGAAGTCATTAGCAGCAGAACTACGTCTGGATAAGTATCCGCTGAATGTCCTGATCGTGGATGACATCAAACCGTACAAAGAGCGCAAAGTGGCGATTCTCAACGGTGCTCACACCGCGCTGGTCCCTGTTGCCTGGCAGGCAGGGTTGGACACCGTGGGCGAGGCGATGAATGACGCTGAGATTTGTGCTTTCGTGGAGAAAGCGATCTATGAAGAGATCATTCCGGTACTGGATTTACCACGTGATGAGTTAGCTTCTTTCGCCAGCGCGGTAACCGGTCGATTCTGCAACCCGTATATAAAACATCAACTGCTGTCGATTGCCCTGAATGGCATGACCAAATTCCGCACCCGTATATTGCCGCAACTGCTGGCAGGGCAACAGGCCAGCGGTAAGCTGCCGGCGCGTTTGACGTTTGCGCTTGCCGCGTTAATTGCTTTTTATCGTGGAGAGCGCAACGGTGAGTCTTATCCGGTTCAGGATGATGCGCACTGGATAGAGCGTTTTCAACAGCTGTGGTCCCAGCATCGCGATCGCCAGATAAGTACCGAAGCGTTGGTCAAATCTGTACTGGGTGTCAAAGAACACTGGGAACAAGATCTGACGCAGGTTTCTGGACTGGTGGAACAGGTCTCTGCCGATCTCGATACCATTCTGGCAAAAGGTATGCGTGAAGCCGTTAAGCCACTGCGCTAAGACGACTACCGACAACCCGGCTCAGGCCGGGTTTTTTGTGGATATGCATTAGTTACAACATACTGTGTGGTTTATATCATAAACCCGGTCTGTAACTTAGGTGCGGCTTCATTTTAAGCAGGGCCAAAGTTGTTGGGATAATGTTGCGATTAACTTGCAACATTGATCGCTATCGCGTCTAATGTGACGGATTTCACATTTTCCCGAAGATAACCATGATCGTTCGTCCCCAACAACACTGGCTGCGCCTGATATTCGTCTGGCATGGTTCCGTATTATCTAAAATATTCTCACGGTTGCTGCTGAACTTCCTGCTCTCCATCGCCGTTATCATCATGTTGCCCTGGTATACGATGTTGGGTATCAAATTTACCCTGGCACCGTTCAGTATTCTGGGCGTGGCGATTGCTATCTTTTTAGGTTTTCGCAATAACGCCTGCTATTCACGTTATGTCGAAGCCCGACACCTGTGGGGGCAGTTGATGATTGCTTCCCGATCGCTACTTCGCGAGGTGAAAACCACCTTACCGGATGACGCCGAACTGGGGCAGTTTGTTCGTCTGCAAATCGCATTTGCCCACTGTTTACGCATGACATTACGTCGAAACCCACAGGCAGAGCCGTTGGCGAAATATCTCAGCGAGAAAGATCTGCAGACGGTATTTGCCGCACAATCGCCAGCAAACCGCATTTTGTTGCTGATGGGGGAGTGGTTGGCCATACGCAGACGTGATGGGCAGCTGTCCGATATATTATTTCATAGTTTAAACAACAGATTAAATGATATGTCGGCAGTACTGGCAGGTTGTGAGCGAATCGCGAATACACCCGTTCCGTTTGCTTATACTTTGATCCTTCATCGCACTGTTTATCTGTTTTGTATCATGCTGCCATTCGCGTTGGTGGTGGATCTTCACTACATGACGCCGTTTATTTCAGTGCTGATTTCCTATACTTTTATCTCGCTTGATGCGCTTGCGGAAGAGCTTGAAGATCCGTTTGGTACTGAGAACAATGACCTGCCGCTGGATGCGATTTGCAATGCAATCGAAATCGATTTACTGCAAATGAACGATGAAACCAATGTGCCAGCAAAACATATGCCGGATAAACATTACCAACTAACTTAGTTTCGTTCTGTTTCCCACCATGCTGGCCGCATATCAGAAAACGAATGAAACTCCGGCGCCAGATCTTCATCATTAGGATCGTCAAAAGCGCCGGCTAAAAGCGCAATGACCGGAGCGTCATCGATGGCGCCCACGGAACTACCGCACTGAGGGCAAAAAGCCCGGCTGGTAGTTTCAGATGAGCGCCAGGTTGTCGGTTTTCCGGCTTTTCCCGTCCATTCTACATTTTCTGCATCAAACTCAATCCAGACGACGGTCGGGGCACCCGTATGTTTCCGGCATATATCACATGAGCAGGTATGGGAATTATTAGGACTGCTGGCAGTGAAGCGGATCGAGCCACACAGACATCCACCAATGTAGACTTTAGACATAACAACCCCCGTCAGAAACATGTGGCAAGACACTAACAGATGCCTGACATAGCCACTAGATCCTTATGATAAAAAGGCGAGGGCGCGCATACTCGGTAGCCCTGTCCTGTGATCTGTCTGATGATAAACGCTTAACTATTGCGTCTGGCAACAATAAACAACCGCGGAAATGCCAGCAAAATATTGCCGTTTTCCTGCAACGGATATTGATCCTGAAGCAGTTCATGGTAGCGAGCCAGGTAATGACGCTGCTCGCTTTCGCTCAAATCCTGCAACCAGGGGCGTAGTCCCGTTGAGCTTACCCAGTCGATAATCGCCTGATGCGAATCCATAATGTGATAATACGTTGTACGCCAGATATCCACATCACAACCCGCTTCGGTTAAAATATCATAGTAGGCGTGAACGCCAGGAAGCGGAGCACGCCCCCGGTCGGGGTAATCTTGTTCATAAGCCACTTCGCGCATCAGTACATGCGTGGGCTCCAGCCAGTTATCCGGCATTTGCACGGCCAGAACGCCGTTGTGACTCAGCTGTGAGACCAAATGTGGGAATAATTCATAGTGATCGGGCACCCACTGTAACGACGCATTTGCATAAAGCAGATCCACGGGATGCTCGGGCTTAAACTGGCTAATATCCGCTTCGATAAAATGGCAGTCAGGTAATGCGTTGCGTGCTTCATTCAGCATAGCAGGTGAAGAATCGACACCTGTTGTCTTTGCCGTGGGCCAGCGCTGATGCAGCAATGCCGTACTGTTTCCCGGACCACAACCAAGATCAACAACTGAGCGGACATTTTCTAACGCCACACGGCTGAGTAATTCTGCTGCGGGTCTTGAACGTTCAGTTGCATATTGCAGATAAAGCGAAGGGTTCCAGTCGGCCATGTATAAATCTCCAGTATGAGAGAAAAAGTCGGAAAAGGACGGTATAAGACCTTGCCGATGAGCCACTTATTTTAGAAGATTATATGAAAATGAATGATAAGGGCAGGAATATGCTGGAAACATCAAGGTTGATATTACGGCAGTGGGAGGCTAAAGACCGAGCCCCTTTTGCTGCACTCAATGCCGATTCTGACGTGATGCGTTTTTTCCCCGCGCCGCTACAGAAAGCTGAAAGCGATAACCTGGCCGATAGATTTAGTGAAGGTATTGCAGAACGCGGCTGGGGATTTTGGGCCGTAGAGCTAAAAGAAACACACCAGTTTGTGGGCTGTGTGGGGTTGCATCCACAACCTGATAAATTTCATTTTTCACCCTGTACCGAAATTGGCTGGCGCCTTGCTAAAGCATACTGGCACCAGGGTCTGGCGTTAGAAGCCGCGCAAGCGAGTCTTGCATTTGCTTTTGACGTACTGGCGCTAAATGAAGTCGTTTCATTTACTTCTGTGCTGAATAAACCGTCAGAGAATCTGATGATACGACTTGGTATGAATAAAACAGAAGAGTTTACGCATCCCGCGTTGCCGCCAGATCATCGATTGGCACAACATGTTCTGTATCGTCTTTGCCGATAATTAATCAGTCTATTTTGCTCCTTTTCTCATATCAGAGAAAATAACTAAGCCAATTCCAGCCAAAATAATGACGCTTGCGAGAAGGATTCTGACGGTAAGCGTTTCGCCCAAAAATAGGATCCCACCGAGAGTGGCCAGACAAGGTACGCTGAGTTGAATAGTACTGGCAGTTGTGGACCTGAGTAAGGGGAGCAATGAATACCAGAGCAGATATGCACCTCCCGATGTAATTGCACCAGAAAGCACGCCCAGAACTAATCCATATATATCAATATGAAGATGAGAGCGGAAGAACAGAGGGATAATCAATGCGACCGGGATTGCCAGGATGAAATTCCCCCCGGTTGAGGCAGCCGCATCCGTGATTTTTTTCCCTGTGATACTATAGAACGCCCAGGCTAACCCAGCAATAACCATCATTATTGCAGCATACAAGGAAGGGCGTTCTGCACCAGGAAGCAGCAATATGGCTATTCCAGCCAATGCTCCGAGTATTCCTGTTATTTTTAAAATTACGAGCTTTTCTCCCTGAGCTATCCCCCATACTGTCATGACGAGCTGAACGGTACCAAAGAGCAGCAGGGCACCAGCACCGGTGCTGAGAGAAACATAGGCAATGGAGAATGAAAAAACATAGATACAAAGGAGCAGGGCATTTAACCACTTGAACTCAAATTTTCTGCTGTCAGATGTTATCGCAATAAAAAAGAAAAGGGCAATTGCGCCACTTATCAACCGGAGGCTGCTGAATGAAATAGCATCAGCATGCATCCCCTTCAATGCGAGTCGGCAAAGTACGGAGTTGCCGGCAAATGCGACCATTGCGATGATGATTCTGATGAGCAAGATAACGTCCTTTAGTCGATACGATAATTAGCGCAAGATGCAGGTGTTGTCTTTAAAAACAGGTGTGTTGATTAACATAATTGCCAACATCAACGACTCTATTCGTGTTGGGATCGACATTAAGAACGACAAAACGCATTTGTGGGCAGAACAGCTCTGCACTTTTCTTGCTGCATTCAGTTTGTAGCCATCGATGCTCACCCTGTTCGGTTACAACCGTGTTCACGTTTCCGTATTCGCTGCACACAAAACCTTTTTCAGTTGCTCTTTGCCTTGCTGCCTCCAGGCTCAGACCAATAACATTCAGCTCATCGACCTCTTTGGCATGTGTGCTGTCGGAAACACGGGTTAATGTGCAGCTCGACAGCGTAGAGGTAGAAAGTAGTAACAATATGATACGTAAGAAGATGTTATCGTCTTTCAGGAACATGGACTGATGCCTTAAACTGATCGTTATGGTGATGATTTCACGACGCACTGCGCCGGGTCAAATACGGTCTTCCAGTCCTGTTTCATATCAACCACGGTCCAGCCATGCGATTTCGCCTGCGTTAATCCATCAACAAGTTTTCCGCTTGCGGGTGGGTGACTATCATAGGCGTATTCACGTGCGGCATCGGTATGATGGACCAGCAGTCCGAAGGTTTTCGCGTCCGGATTGGCGGCCGTGTACTGCAGCATGGCGAGATCGCCATCGCTATTGCCAAATGCGCCCACGGGGCGCTGCCCCATAAACAGGTGGATCGCCACGGGCTTGTTCGCCGCGTCATCATTGAAGGCTCCCGACATCGTCTTGGTGATTGTTGTCCCATCTCCGGATAACGCGAACTCGCCGAGCGCGAACGATCCGATCACCTGTTCTGGCGGAATACCATACATTTTTTGCGAGAGCACGCGCATGAAATCTATCCCGCCGCCGGAAACAATCCAGGTTTTAAAGCCATTCTCTCGTAGATAATCCAGCAACTGACGCATAGGTTGATATCCCATCTGGTCATACTGGCAGCCAAAACGTGGGTCTTTATGCGTTGAAACCCAGTTGGCAACCCGCTGAGTAAAGTCCTCCGTTGTCATGCCACTGTGCGTGAGCGATAGCAGGTGCATAAGCCCTTTTTCTCCTGAACCGACGACGCTTTTGAGGTCGTCTTTCAATACGGCCTGCACCAGCGGATCGTTCGACCAATTGGGATTTTCTGGGGCAAGACGTTTAATCTCGTCCAGCGCGAACTGGATCTGAAACGTCATCGGCGCTTCCGGCCACAGTGTCCCGTCATTATCAAATACGACGTAGCGTTTATCAGTGGGAATAAACGTTGGACGATCGGGGTTGGTGGCATTTTGTACCCATTCTTCAATAGCGTGTTTGGCTGCCGTGTCATTCCATGCGGAGAGGGGCTCAGCCGCGGCGGTGCTGCAAAGGCCGCATAAAGCCAGTGTAATTAACGTATGCTTCATTGTGAGTTCCTGTTATCTGGGGTTTGTCCCGGTAACGAAATCGGCTGCCAGAATCGGCACCAGCGGTGAGATAAATAACGCGTGCTACGCAGCAATGTGCGGCGGAAAATAAACATAAGAACGAGTAAAGCGAGGCCGCCCGTCAGCAGCAGCACGGTCGACCAGGTGAAGGTGTCGCGGCTGCCTTTTAACACAGATTCTGCCCCAGCGGTGCGTGAAGCGGCAACGGTATATTTACTGCCGGGCAGTTCAGCGATTTGCCATTGCTGATGGGTTGTATCCCACCAACGTAATTTAATCGGCGGTAGTGTGATTTCTCCTGCAACAACCGGTAAATAGCGGAGTATTTCCACGCGTTCAGCGCCTGTAATGTCACCGCGCCCCGACGTCAGCATACGGTTTTCTGGTGTCAATCGTTGGGTGTGCGTGCCGTTTATAGCATACAGCAGCTGTGGGATCTGAGCGGGCATCACATCGGTAGCATTGGCTGTGACGACGCGTTCGATTACGTCACCGGCGCGCAGCGTTTTATCTTCACCACTGCGGTAAATATTGACCTTCTGGCTGAGCGAAAAGCTGGACGCGGGCAGAAAACGGTCCGGTTGTTGGACACCTGTCGGCCAGCTAACCGCCGTTTCCAGTGCAGGCAGTTTGACCGTAACGGGTGCTTGCCCGGATGCGGTTAATGTCATTTCGAAAGCCGGTAAATCCAGCTTACCCTGATCCCATGCAGTGATTTGGCGTTCCATGCGCACGCCGCTCCAGCTTGTACCGCCATCGTGACGGGTCAGCAACTGATTCGGTGACGTGCTGGTTAGAATATCGCCATTTTCTACTGGGAAATCGGGCCACTGCGGCGGCGGGTTAAACCAGGAATCTGTCCAGAACGTTACCGCTACCCGCACCGGCTGGCCAGGGACAACGTGTTCTGGGGCGATCAATTCGCGGGAGACCGTCATTGCCGCCTGGCAGGGAAGTACCGCCAGCAGTAATAACCAGATAAGCTTCATTGGTCTTCTCCTGGCTGGGTTCGGTAGAGGCTTTCTAACAGCCCAGAAGGTGAAACCGCCAGATTTTCATACCACTGATTCACCTGTGGATTCCCTCCGGCAATGGGCTGAATATCCTTTTGTTCTACCCCCTGGTGGGGCTTCAGGTCGTGCTTAATTTCATCGGGTTTATAATCTTCTTCTTCTCCCTGAGCCGATTTATTTTCGCGCTCCTTTTGTCGCAGTTGCATGATGATTGCGGCGATTTTTGCGCGGTTACCCTGCGCCAGATTCCAGTCCGGGCGCAGGCTTAACGCCCGATCGTAGCTGTTCAACGCCTGTTGCCACTGCTTTTGCTGGGCGTAGCTATTGCCTGTCCAGAGCAGCGCTTCCGGGGTTTGTTCAGCCTGTCGGAACGCGGCGGTAGCTGCGGGATAATTTCCCGCCCGATACCATGCGATACCTTGCCGGAGTGGATCGTTAAAATGCTGGGCAGCGCGTGTGTAATCCCCCTTGGAGAACGCACGCTGCCCCTGCACATCGGGGCTTATCCAGGCATCCAGCCAGGCGGCGTGGCCGGAAGGCTGCCAGAACAGCAGCGGCGCGACCAAAACCCAGCAAAAGAGCTGGCGTCGCCAGATTAACAGCAGGGCAAGTATTGGGATCGTTAGCATCCAGCCATCGTTCCGCCAGTGTAAATCGCTGCGGGCATTGTTTTGCGCGGTGACACTTTGCTGGATGTGGCTCTGTACCACGGGCAGGTCTTCATCATCGGTGGTTACCAGCGTGACCGGAATTCCGTCGTCGCGCATCTGCTCGAAGCGCGAAACGTTCAACCGTGTATCCGTACCGCTGGCGGCATATTTCTCGGGCAGCGCGCCCCCTTGCGCGGTTCCGGGCACCCAGATTTGTAACGGCGTCTTTTGTTCGCCAAGCCATCTGGTGTCTTCCGCGCTTAAGGTATCGGCCACCAGGATAATGCTGCGCGGCGCGGTGGGCATATTGTGGATTGCCAGCGAGACCGCATGTTGTAATCCAGAACCTTCGCCAGACGGTAATAGTGCAGGCGTTTGCGCATGCAGGAACAGCGAGTAAAAGGCCGTATCGACGGTAAGTGGGGTGGTGAGCCAGGCCCCGGCGTTATAGACCACCAGGCCAAAGCGTGTTCCCGGCATGCGTTCCATCAGCGACATGATTTTGGTCTGCATCCGCTGATGTCGGCTGGGAGGCAGGTCGCTGGCAAGCATCGCGGTATCCTGCTGCAAAATCACCATCACGTTGCTTTCTGGCGTCAGGGCGGCGGGAAGCTGACGCTGCCAGCTTGGGCCTGCGAGCGCGATAACACCAAGCATCACCAGCCACGGCAGCGCCCGACTAAGTTTACGTTGTCGCCCGACGATCAGCGCGTTTGCCAGCGACTTATCCATAATGCGTGACCAGGCGCTACGCCCGGCAGAGGGTAACCACCACAGCGCGATGGCAGGAATCAACAGCAGCAAACACCAGGGGTATAAAAAGTGAAAATCACTCATGCCATTCTCTCCCTGAGCGCGCGATAAATATTAAAAGCCAGCAATAAAACCAGTGCGGCAGCGAGAGGCCAGGCAAACAACGGTATTCGCCATGACCAGCCAATACTCTTCACCTGCACCGGCGTGATGGCGTCAATTTCTTGCCAGACCGCATCCAGCGACGCACCGCTGTTCTGCGCCGTCCATGCGCGCCCGCCGGTGGTATGGGCGATATCCTGCAAAAGACCTAAATCCACCTTGTCATCGCCGCTGCTGTTGACGTCGCCAAAAGCGATGGTGTGGACCTGTACGTGATGGCTGGCCGCCAGCTGTGCGGCAAGGCGAGGTGTCAACTGCGAAGCTGTGTCGTTACCGTCGGTCAGAAGAATGGCCAATTTGCTGGCTTCATTATCGCCGCTGGAATCTAACAGTTTCACCGTCACGCCCAACGCGTCGCCAATCGCCGTCTGTTGCCCCGCCATGCCTGGCGCAAGCTGATTGATACGGGTTTCCAGCGCCTGTTTATCCTCACTGACGGGCGCAAATGGCCAGGCGCTGTTAGCAAAGATCACCAGACCGATACGATCTGATTTGCGGGCGGCCACGAATTTTTTAACCGATTCCTGCACCGCCTGTAGCCGGGTAATGCCCCCCGCAACATCGTTTTTTTCCATTGATCCAGAAACGTCCAGAATCAGCATGATGTTGCGCATTGGTTTTTCAATATGTTGTGGCGGAGTCAGCAATTCCGGGCGGGCAAGCGCGCAGACCAGCAGCGCCCAGACCAGCCAGAACAGCCCGGTCGATAACTTTCCGCTGTGGGCCGGCTGGCTATTGAGCTGGAGTTCATTGATCAGCCCGGGCAAAAAAGGGACCCGAACATACTCTTTAAGAGAGCGCTCTTTGGCCATCACAAAGCGGCCTACCAACGGTAGGATAAGTAGCAGCCAGGCCCATGGCCAGGCGAACGCCAGGCGTGAGAAGTATTCAGACATGGGGTAGTCCTTCAAGCCAGGTGCGAAGCTGAACACGCAGCCGCGCGGTATCGGCATCACTCAACTGGTTGTCTGGCTGACAGTATCGTTCGCAAAGACGCTGACGCAGCGCATTATCCAGTGGGACGGACGGGAGCCATTGGGCAGGGTCCAGCGCACCGCTAACCTGTTCACGCGGCTGATGCACCAGCAAAATACGTTTCATCAGCAGCAGCCAGCTGTCCACCGTTTGCGGTTGAGTGAGGGCCGTCAGGGCCTGACGACGCCACAGATTGCGGCGCCATCTGGCGACGCGAAAGATGAGAAAAACCAGTATCACGAGAAGCACGACGCCGCCCAGAGCAAACCATCCCGGCGGCAGGGGAAACCATGACGGTGAATCGGGGAGAACCGGTTCCGCCAGTTCGGGTACCGTAAATCCTTTCTCCAGCATCTAAACCCCTTTTTGTAGCTGTCTGAGCAGATCCCCGGCGACAACAATCTGCTTCACCTGGACGCCAAGCCGCGTGAGGCGCGACGCCTGTGCCGAAAGCCGCGCTGTAATACTCTGTTTGATGCCGTCCTGTAGTTCAGGCGAGAGTGAAAATGCCGCCTCTTGCCCTTCATAACGGGCCGCCAGTCGCCCGTGAGCAGGCAGGCGCAAATGCAGATCGTCGAGCATCACGAACGCGCTTACTTCTCCCCGACGGCGCAGGGCCGCCAGCAGTGCATCGCATTCACTATCCATATCGTGAAAGTCGCTGATTAACGCGACCCAGCAGCCGGTTGGAATCAACGGCAGGCTGTGGCGCAGGATGGCTGCCAGCGTGAGCGGATGGGGGGCTTCATGCGGATAGTTGTCCGCCACGGCGTGGTTGTACTGCACTAAATCGTCGAGAAATGCAGGGAGTGAAGCGTTTGGCGCACGGCATTTGCGCAGGGAAAAGTCCTGGTCACCAAAGACGATACCGCCTAAACGATCGCCGTCGTGCCAGCTGCGCCAGGCCAGCAGCCCGGCGGTTTTAGCCGCAGCGACGGATTTAGTCTGCACGCGCGTCGAAAAAAACATATCCCGCCGCTGGTCGACCAACAAGAACACGGGACGTTCTTTCTCTTCGTTATACAGGCGAATCCACGGCGTGCGCATGCGCGCGGTGGCCTGCCAGTCAATCAGCCGGACGTCGTCGCCGGGCTGATAGCGGCGTAGGCTGTCAAAGTTCAGCCCGCGACCTTGCTGTCGTGATGTGCGCTCTCCGCCAAGTGCACCTGGTGGGATCTGCCCTGGCGGATTGGCAATGGCTCGCGCATCGCCAGCGAGCTTCAGCAGCGTATCGCGGTCAACGCGAACGGCACTGTTCATCACGCTACCACGGCATCAAGGAGCATCCGTACGGCATCATCCGGCGTGCAGTTGTCGGCGCTGGCCTGGTAGCTGAGCATCAGGCGGTGGCGCAACACGGCCGGGGCTATCTTTTTAATGTCTTCTGGCAGCACCGCATCCCGACCTTCCAGCCAGGCCTGCGCGCGACCGCAACGCTCAAGGGCCAGGGTGCCGCGGGGACTAATGCCAAAGGTCAGGTACCCGGCCAGCGTATCGTTCACCGACTGCGGATGGCGGCTTAAGTCCACCAGATTGACGATATAGTTTTCGACAGTAGAGGAAACATGAACGGCGGAAATAGCCTGCCAACATTCGGCAATTTCTTGTTGGCTCAGCATCAGCGCATCGGGTTGTTCAGGTGCGGCCGGTGTGGCGTTCGTCAATTGTTGGTACTTTTGCTGCTGTTCTCTGCGCACCAGTTGCATCACTTTCTGTTCGTTTTCTTTAGACGGGTAATGCACCAGCACCTTCATCAAAAAACGGTCCAGTTGGGCTTCCGGCAGCGGCCAGGTTCCTTCCTGATCCACCGGGTTTTGTGTGGCAAGGACCATAAAAACACCGGGCAGAGGCCAACTGTTGCCCGCCACCGTTACGTGACGTTCTTCCATGGCTTCCAGCAGAGCGGACTGCACGCGCGCCGAGGCGCGGTTAATTTCATCGGCGAGAATGATATTGCCGAACACCGGGCCAGGGCGGAAGCGGAACTGATCCTCTTCGCGGGAAGCGTTTTGCTGATAGATTTCGCTGCCGGTGATGTCTGAAGGCAGAAGGTCCGGCGTGAACTGAATACGGCGGTAATCCCCCTCAACGTGGCGCGCAAGCTCACGCACAGCGCGAGTTTTCGCCAGACCCGGTAGGCCTTCCAGCAGAACGTGTCCATCACAAAGCAGGGCGATGATCAGCATGCGCACCAGCTCTTCCTGACCGAGAACCTGCTCATTCATGCGTTGTTCAAGCTGTAATAATTTTTCTCGATTTATCATCGGCGTAGCCCTGCAAAATCACGTTTAAGTAAGGTTGTGATGCCCACCAGAATCGGCTCGGCATAGTTAAAAAAGGCTTTAATGCCCGGGCAAAGGTAGTTCAACCCCAGCTCGCCGTCCGGTGTGCGGACAATGCGGTTTTTCGGGCATTCGCCCCAGCACAGCTTCAGATAAGGGCAGGTTTTGCAGTAGTTGGGTAGCGTGTCGCGTTTGCCCATGCCGAAGGCTTTTTGCCGTTCGGAAAAAGCCAGGTGTGAAAGCTGGGCATGTTCAATATTGCCGATCTGGTACTCGGGATAGACGTAGTGATCGCAGGAAAAAATATCGCCGTTTTTCTCGATCGCCAGCCCTTTACCGCAGAACTCTGAATGGGTACAGATTTGAGCAGGCATTCCTATAGTCTGCGCGACCGCCGTTTCGAACAGATTGACCTGTACGCGGCCCAGATCGTTATTAACCCACTCTTCAAACACGGCGATCAGAAATGTGCCCCAGTCCTCCGGGTCAACTGACCAGTCGGTGACGATCGAATCGAGATCGCCAGGGCGCGCGCGGCGGCTACCGGTCAGCGGGATGCTTTCGTCCTGCCAGAACTGTGGTGCGGTTTGCTTGAAATCGACCGGTTCGACGCACGGGTTAAACTGTACGTAGGTTGCGCCCAGTTCACGGGTGACGAAGCGGTATACTTCCAACGGAAAGCGGGCATTGGTGCGGTTTACCGTGACCAGGGCGTTAAATGGGACGCCGTGACGCTTGAGGGCCTCAACGCCCGCCATCACTTTGTCGAATGTCGGTTTGCCGCTACGGGTAACGCGATAGCGGTCATGCAGTTCTCGTGGGCCATCAATGGACAGCCCCACCAGAAATTGATGTTCTTTAAGAAATTCAGCCCATTTGTCGTTCAACAACACGCCATTAGTTTGTAAATCGTTCTCGACGCGCTGGCCGGGCTTCTGGTACAGCTTCTGAAATTTGACTACTTTCTGGAAGAATTCCAACCCCATCAATGTGGGTTCGCCACCTTGCCAGGAAAAGACCACCTGGTCGCCGTCCTGGCCATCAATGTATTGACGAATGAAATTCTCTAGCACCTCATCGCTCATGCCAGTATGTCTGTCCTGATGCAGCAGCTCTTCTTTGTGCAGGTAAAAACAGTAGGAACAGTCAAGGTTACAGGTCGAGCCGGTGGGCTTGGCCATCACATGAAAGCGGCGCTTGTATTCTGGCCCTTTGCCGTCATATTTTTCCGCCGACGGAAGCGCTTTAACCGGTAGTGTGGTGCTGTACTTCATATAGCAGACCTCTAACAAGAAAACGTCACTACTCTTCAAAAAACGGGCAGGCTGTCTGAACAGCCTGCCCGGAGGCTTAGGTTATTTATTGATATTAGAGCCTTGTTCCAGCATCGCCGAAGCGTCGGAAATGGTGAACGAACCCGGTTTCTGACGCGGTGGGAACTCTTTGAAGGTTTCCAGCATCTCTTTCGCGTATTTCTGCGCGCCGCCCATAAGGAACAGACGGTCGTAGAACCAGGAGTTGTAGCCCATACCGTCGCTGCCTTTCTCCAGCGGATCGACTTCAAGGTCAAAGATCAGTGGCGTACGCAGCTTGGTGAACGGGTATTTCCATAGATCAAGACCGGTATGCTCCTGAATCATAAAGTGAACTTTCCAACGCTCGTAGCGCATAGCCAGCAGATCGCCGTCATCGCTCCAGTAGAAGAACTCTTTACGTTGATTCGGGCCCTTGCCCTGAAGGTAGTCGAGCTGGTTGTAGCCATCCAGGTGCACCTTGTAGGTAATGGACGGCGTTTTGTAGCCTTTTAACAGCTCGTTTTTAATGTTCGGATCGCCTGCAGCCGCAACCAGGGTAGGGAACCAGTCGTTACTGCCGAAAATGCCGTCAACGATGGTGCCAGGCTTAACGTGGCCCGGCCAACGAATCATCGCAGGTACGCGGAAACCACCTTCCCAACCGGTGTTCTTCTCGCCGCGGAAAGGCGTTTCGCCTGCATCCGGCCAGGTTCTGTCATCGGGCCGTTATCGGTGGTATAGACGAGGATCGTATTGTCTTCGATGCCGAGATCTTTAATCTTCTGCAGCACTTCACCAATCATCTTGTCATGTTCCACCATGCCGTCGGCGTAGGTTCCAAGGCCCGTAGCACCAATGCTCCCGTCTTTCAGGTGCGTTTTGTTATGCATACGGGTGGTATTGAACCAGGTGAAGAATGGCTTACCGGCTTTAACCTGACGTTCCATGAAGTCGTTGTTGGCCGCGAGCGTTTCTTCGTCCACGGTTTTCATACGCTGGACGGTAAGCGGACCGGTATCTTCAATCTTGCCATCGGCGGTGCTCTTAATGACGCCACGTGGGCCAAACTCTTTGCGGAAGGCCGGATCTTTCGGGTAGTCCGGGTTCTCCGGTTCTTCTTCGGCGTTCAGGTGGTAAAGGTTACCCATGAACTCATCGAATCCGTGCGCGGTTGGCAGGAATTCATCGCGATCACCGAGGTGGTTTTTACCAAACTGGCCAGTAGCGTAGCCCAGTTGCTTCAGGATGTTCGCAATGGTCGGATCTTCTTTTTGCAGACCCTGCGGCGCACCCGGCATCCCCACCTTACTCATCCCGGTACGGAACGGCATTTGTCCGGTAATGAATGAAGAACGGCCAGCGGTCGAGCTTTGCTCAGCGTAGTAGGAGGTGAACTTGGCACCTTCGGCAGCGATGCTGTCGATATTTGGGGTTTTATATCCCATGGTGCCCTGATTGTAGGTACTCAGGTTCCAGTAGCCGATGTCATCACCAAATATAACGACAATATTTGGTTTAGATGAGTCTTGCTTTGGCGCATTTTCCGGTGCGGTAGATGTCGCCGGTGCAGCATGAACAGTGGACACAGCGCCAGCTGCTAACGTTAGCACACTGGCAATCATCGTCCTTCTAAAAGGGACACTTTTATGCATGGTGGGGAACTCCGTTCATTAGGAAAGCCTTTTGAGTATAGACACGAAAAAAATCCTCCAAATTTTTTCTAATGGAGGTTTATTACTTTCACAAGATAACTATTCGAGAATTTCTGCAAAAATATGAATAATGCAGGGCATATCTTTCGCATCGTGATTAATTTAATGCAGCTTAATTAAGGCGGAGGGGTTATTCCATCTGGAAGTTATTTAATAATAAATTATGGAAGAAGTTATCATTATTGGATTTCAACATAATGCTGAATCGATGCAACACACACTGACAGTTAATTTTATGCACCAGGACGCTATGCAAGCCACGCGGATACATAGCTGCCAAATGCTCTATTCAGGTCAAAGAGGCGCTATTTCTTTACGAATGGATACGCTGACTGACCCCGTAGGGAAACGTTATTTACCTTTTTATCAGAGGGGATAATCGATCGTTTATATTTAGTGATGAGGAAAAGAGCCTTTGAAAGGCAATGTCATCTTTCACATGAAATGAAGATCTATTTATCACTAACATTGCGTAAGTGAAAGGCTGGTCTATGCTAAAAAAAGCAATCAAATTTGCGTTGGCTTTTTGAATAATAACGATAATTCTCGTGTTTTCGGTGGCGAATATGAACAGGATTGTGATCGCTTTTTTAATGTGCTTTCTTTCCTCTTTGGTTGTTAACACATATGCGGCGGAACCTCGTCAGGAGCCCACCGAAAAGGAACGCGCGCGAACGGTTTATATTTTTCATCAACCGATTGTCATGCTCCAGGCGAAATTCGGCCTTACCACGCCAGAAGAGAGGGTGCTGCGCATCCGCAATACGCTACGAAATTTCACTGAAGCCGATGTTCGCGAACCGCTACAGGTTGTGTCGGTCACGCGTTATAACCAGCCGGGAAGGCTTATCGTGATGAACGGTAAACCGGTGATGTTGCTGACACAAGGCGATCTCGACGAAGGAGACGATCTTACGCTCGACCAGGCGGCGCAGCGCGTACTGGCGCGCATGGAGGCGCAGCGGTCTGCATTGAGCGATCAGTATAACAGCGGCTGGCTGGCGCTGTCGGCGGTGAAAACGGTGGCTGGTCTGGTGGGACTGGTACTGTTTTGGTTCGGTGCATACCGTTCCTGGCGTTGGGTCAGACGCGTTTATCGTCGTCGCATTTTTGAGAACAAAAGCTGGATCCCCCAGAGTTGGCGGCGTTTTATCGGCGCTATCGAGACACGCCTGTACGCACTGTTGATGATCCTGCTGGGTATCGTTGCACTTTACGTTTGGCTGAGTTGGGTCTTTAGCCTGTTTCCCTGGACGCGCGTCTGGGGAGAGTCCCTTGGTGACTGGTCTGTACGCGTAGTGCGTGATATTGCATTGTCGATTGTCTCAGCGTTACCTGGCTTGATGATCGTCCTGATCATTTTTCTCATCACGGCCTTCATCCTGAAGTTGCTTAAAGTGGTTCTCAACCAGGTGGAGGCAGGGCGTTTGCAGTTGCCTGGAATTCACCCTGAAACCGTGGGCGCAACCCGGAAGTTGATCTCTGTGGTGGTGTGGCTCTTTGCGCTATCTGCAGCCTATCCCTTTTTGCCCGGTGCCAATTCACTGGCGTTTAAAGGTATCAGCGTTTTCTTTGGCCTGATGCTCACGCTGGGGTCGGCCGGGGTGATGAACCACGCAATGAGTGGACTGGTTTTGATCTATTCGCGCGCGCTGCGCAAAGGCGACATGATTCGGGTAGCGGACAACGAGGGATTGGTAAGCGAAATTGGTATGCTCGCGACCAAAATTATCACTCGTGAAAATTACGTGGTCACCGTGCCAAATGCGGTAGTGGTTAGTGGAAAAATTACTAACCTTAGCGCGCAAAGCACTAACGGCGGCGTCAACCTGACGGTCGGCGTTACCATTGGCTACGACACGCCCTGGCGCCAGGTCCACGCAATGCTGGAGTTGGCAGCCAAGCGGGCCAAAGGAATCGATCTTTCACAGCCGCCGTTGGTGCGTCAGCTGAGTCTGATGGACTGGTATATTTCCTATGAATTGCAGGTGCGCCTGCTGCCGGATGTATCACTGGCTGATGCCCGTAATGAACTGCACAGCAATATTCAGGACGTCTTCAACGAATTTAACGTGCAGATTATGTCTCCGAATTTTGTGCTACAACCAGAAAACAGCGTGATGGTGGCCAAAGAGAATTGGTATACCGCACCCGCAACACCGCCAGAAGGCGGGAAATAATGCGTTGGCTTTTTCTGCTAATTCCTCTGCTGTGCTGGCGCGCTATGGCGACAGGGCTTATCGATCCTGAAGACGGCATGGTGGACATGAGCCGTTATTTACAAGAAAACCCGTACGGTTTTCTACCGATTCCGCTGGTTATTACCGAACCGGCCATTGGTTATGGCGGTGGCCTGTTCGGTCTGTTTCTGCATGGCAAGGGACGACAGGTTGATGGGCAGTTTATTCCCCCGGCCATGAGCGCGTTTGGCGGTGGCGGAACGCAAAACGGTACCTGGTTTGTAGGTGGAGGGCATCGCCACACCTGGCAGGATGACCACATTCGCTATCTGGTTGCAGGAGGCTATGCCGATGTCAATCTGGATATATATTCTGGTGACGTATTGGGCTTTGGCAATAACCGGGCCGTGGAAACCGAAACTCGCGGTTATGGCGGTATGCAAAAGCTTCTCTTTCGCGCAGGGGATTCTCCCGTTTTTTTGGGAGCATCACAGTTCTGGGCAAAGATGGATATCTCTGCCCGCAATAATCCGCTCGTCAACCAGGTATGGCGGCAGCTATTGGGTGAAAGCAGCATCACCTCTGCATTGGGGCTGGTAGCGGAATACGACACAACTGATAACTTCTTTTGGCCCGGACGCGGGCTTTCTCTTAGCGGCGAGTATCAATTCTACGGCCACTATCTTGGGGGCGACTATCGCTATGACCTGCTGACGCTCGAAGGCAAGTTTTTCCTGCCACTGAACGCCGACTGGACGCTTTCACTTGCAGGGGACTATCAAACGCTGTCGCAGCAGGATAAACATCTGCCACCAATGGCGCGCCCTTATATCGAACTTCGTGGTATCTCTCGCTATCGCTATCAGGGGGATGACGTGAGTACCGTTCAGACGCAGTTAGCCTGGCAAATGTCGTCGCGTTGGATTGTTTTGGGTTTTGTCGGTGCTGGAAGTGCGGCAGACAGTACATCAGAGCTTTACCGTAGCGCAGAAGTGGCCTGGGGCAGCGGTATTCGATATTTGATTGCGCGCGAATACGGACTGCGTACCGGTGTAGATGTCGCTTTTAGCGATAACGAACAAGCAGTTTATTTTAATGTTGGCTCTGGCCTGTAGGGATGAGCGGAATGAATGAGGACAAATAATGAAATGGTTCCACGCGGTTGTTCCGTTGCTGTGGGTTTCCGGCGTGGCCAGCGCAGCTGAAACTGATGCCAGCACGTTTCCGATTTGGGGCGAGGAGGCCAGGGCGCGGGGATATGCCATTCCGCTACCGTTTGGCATCAACCTGAGCTATATGAACATGCGGCAAAATATTGATGTCGATAGCATCAGTTTTTCCGGACTGGCGCTTGGCAATCACCCGATTCCTGTCGATATGTTCAATATTGATGCCGGCCATACGCGTGAACAGAGCAAAACTGAAAACCTACGTCTGGACATGTGGGTCTTTCCGTTTTTGAACATTTACGGGCTGGTAGGGCACACACGCGGATCGTCGGTCTCGAATGTTTCAGTAGATGCAGACCCTTCGCGCTACACCGGTGTTGACCGCATTATCGCATCATCTGTGCATCAGCTTTATCAGAGCGGTGAGCTACAGGATATTGATTTTGTTCTCGATTTTAAAGGCACAACCTGGGGAACCGGTATTACTTTGGCAGGAGGATACGAAAACTGGTTTGCCCTGGTGGATACCAACTATACCCGTACTGATTTTGACATTCTGGATGGCAAAATTTCAGCCCTTACCGTGTCTCCCCGTGTTGGATATCGCTTTAAATTTCAGGGGCCGGTGGGCGAATCGCATCTGAGCGTCTGGGTGGGGAGTATGTACCAGAACGTGCAGCAGGAGTTCAGGGGTAGCCTCTCCGATCTGCATATGCCCGCTGAGCTTCAGCCACTGATCCAGGCCGTAAACCAGGATGGCAACGGGCGATTTGATGTTAAACAGAATCTGACCTCTCCGTGGAACATGCTGCTGGGGACTCAGTTTGAAATGACGCCACAATTTAACGTCCTGACGGAGTTTGGATTTAACGAACGCAATAGCTTCTTTATTGCCGGTGAATATCGCTTCTGATGAACGGTTATCGCGTCATGTTGACATCGCTATTGGCTCTGACGACCTGGTCTGCGGAGGCGTTAACATTGGATCAACCCTCAATTGACGCTTTCCTCGGGAAGCTGGGTGCGGATAACCAGTACGATCCGGCAAAAGGGGTGAACTGGAGCGTGTTGCCGGGGCCATTTTACACTCCAGAGCTGAAGCTGGGTCTTGGCATGGCGGTGGCGGGGATCTACCGGGTGGATGCGGCAGATAAAACAACTCAGAACTCTTCTGTTTCCTTGACGGGTTATGTCAGCGCCAGCGGGGCGTTGGGAATGGGGATCAGCAGTTATACCTTTTTTACCGACGACCGTTGGCGATTGTTTGTGGACGGCTCAGTGAACAAAGTGCCAACGGGTTTTTGGGGCATTGGCTACGACGCAGCCCAGGGTAATGAACAGGATTACACCAACAACTCCGTGAGTTTGCATCCTGTATTGATGCGAGAAATCGCTGAACGCGTTTATCTCGGCGCGGGTTGGGATTTTTCTTCTATGCAGGCGGACGTTGACGATCCGCATCAGGGGGACGTGTTCAGCCTAAATAATGCGCAGACATCGCCGTTATCGTCTGGACCCAGTGTAAGTCTGAGTTACGACACGCGTGACGTTGTCACGCGGCCACAGCATGGACACTATTTTAAGCTGGAGTACACCTGGTTTGATCCGTCTTTTGGTTCAGATACTCATTTTACGGCAGCACAGGTTCAGTACGATCGTTACCTTTTACTTGATGACAGGACTGTGCTGGCGTTCGATTTATGGGGACGTTTCACTCGCGGAGACGTGCCGTGGGATCGTTTATCAATGGCCGGAGACGACCGCCGTCTGCGGGGGTATTACCAGGGGCGTTATCGGGATAAGGATGTGGTAAGTGGGCAGGTGGAATATCGAAAAAAACTCAACTGGCGACATGGTTACGTGTTGTGGTTGGGCGCAGGAGCTTTAGGCAGAAACATTGACGATATGGGACATCATCCGATCTTACCTAATGCGGGTGTCGGTTATCGCTTTGAAGTGAAGCCCGCCATGAATATCCGCCTGGATTTAGGTTTTGGGAGAGAGAGTGCAGGATTCTATTTTCAAATTGCGGAGGCATTCTGAATGGCTAAAGGATTTCTGTTTTTACTGCTGGTAGCCGGATTTGCCTGCGCGGAAGTTCCTGGCCTCACTCTTAAACAAGCGCATAAGGCATATCCCGTTGTCGGCCATTTAGCACCGCCGGAGTCACTACGCCCATGCTGCGCGTTTGGCTATGATCTTCATGTCAGGGCGATAGGTGTGCCGATCCCTGTCTACCAGATTGGCAATGTATTAACGTTAGATTCACTGGGGCGTCATCACTATAACGATAGTGCGTTGGGGGCCGTGAAAAATATCGTTGGACTGAGTGAGGAAAAAAACGGACTGCTTTATACCCACCGTGGGGGTTTTATCGACATAGCGCACGTTCGCGATACGGCGGATAACACCTTTTACCTCTTTTCTCGTATTTATCCAAAACTTGGTCAACAGTGGCGTTTTTTTTTACAGCGAAGAATTGGGCGTCAGACGGATACAGCTACACGGTTTCACACCTCCTGCAGCAATGGCGCAGCGTTACACATTGGCCGCCTGGTTGGCGGGGAATCTGGCCTTTGAACTGGCTCAATGGCACGAAATTGCACAGTGGTATGGATTCGAGTCTGTTCCCGGTTTTTCTGAGCAGATTTCTGCATTTTCCCCGGAAGATCTCTATTCAAATCTACTGGGTGCTCGTATCGCCATCAATGTGATTTTACAGGGCAGGGTGGAATCCATTGCGGCCTACAACGCGGCGGTGGATCGCGAACTGCAGCGGGTTTTACTGCAACTTGGCGTCGCAACCCGGACTGAAACTGAGCGTAAGTTTCGCGAATTGGACGGTGACTGGTGGAACAGTAAACGTAGGGTTCCAGATAAATTTCTGGTGTTAAAGCGTAACTATAATCTTGAGCATAACCGGTTACCAACCCCAGTTTCGTACGAGAACGCCACGCCACTGCAACTGACTTTTCCCGCCGTGATCGAAGGATATCGGCTTGCGCGCCTGGGCGAGTTACAAATTTACCCGGGCACTTCCATGCAATCGCTTCCGCGACCGAAAACTTATTACGCACCAGATAGTTTTCAGTCCCTGGCTGACACAGCGAGTGAAGCAGACAAAATCCAGCTCGAACGTATGCACAAGTCGCGCTTTTAATCCGGTGCTTTTGCCTGACAATTTAAATGCTGCGAGCTACGCTTTTACAGACGCTAACTACTTCAATAATGAAGAAATTCTGCAGGTGGCCTATGAAAAAATTGACCTTGATTTATCTTAGTCTTTTTTGCTCGCCGTTAGCACAAGCTAGCGCACTCTATTTTTATGAAATAGGCACCGAAGATACGGCTTTGGCAGGGGCGGGGCAGGCAGCGCGTGCGCAGGATGCCTCCACCATCGTGACTAACCCCGCAGGAATGACGCGACTTCCGGATCATATGTTCACCGGTGGATTACAGGCAATGGATGGTGATGTGTCCTACACCCTTGAAGACGAGACGGGGCGTAAAAGCCCCGGTGACATCATGCGCTTCTTTCCAAATGCCAGCGCATTCTATGCCCAGAAGGTGAATGACGATCTTTATGCTGGTATTGGGCTATACGGAAATTACGGTCTGGGGATCGATTTTGGCAATTGGTCCGGCGACCGGCTGATTAAGAAAAGCACCATGGTTGCGATGACGCTCAGTCCATCGCTGGCTTATAAGCTTAGTGACAGGGTTTCCGTTGGGGGCTCTGTTAACGTCAATTACGGTTTTCTGTCACTCACTCGAAATGTTGATGGCAACGATGAAAAAGAAAAGGATCATGACTGGGCGATGAGCTATCGTCTGGGATTATTGATGGAACTGACCGATCAAACCCGGGCCGGTATCTCCTGGACCAGCAAAACTGAGTACGATTTTGATATTGACGGCAAAGCGCGTTTCCCGAACTTACCGAACGTGGAATACGATTTGCCTATTTCTGCGCAGGTACGTGCTCCACAGCAGATTATGTTAAGTCTGGTTCATGACATTAATAAACAGTGGTCAGTGATGGGCGATCTTGGCTGGCAGGACTGGAGTCAGTTCGGCGCGCCGCAAATAACGGTGGTCGGGCAAGAAGTTGATAAGTCCAGTCGTCTTAAGGATTCGTGGCATACAGCTTTAGGTGTGCAATTTCGACCTACGGAACAATGGCGTTTGAATGCGGGCGTAGCTTTTGATAGTACAGTCTATAATTCGCAAAGCGATGTGGCGCTGACGTTGCCGACCGGTGATGAATGGCGATTTGCTACCGGAGCGCAATATCAAATTACACCACAAAGCAATATCGGTGCTGCTGTGTCGTATCTGCATATGCAGTCGTCCCACGTACAGTCACCATCAATTTATCAGGGGAGTTACGATAATCCGTATCTGTGGTTTGCCAGTGTGAACTACAGTTATCAGTTTTAATGTTCAGTGAAGTGAGAGTCGCGGTGGAATTGTAGAAGACATAAAACAGCTATTTGCAGAACCAGCTGTAGTCGAGAGCCATCATCCAGAACTGTTAGCGCTGTTGAGGCAACTGCGCTTGAAAGGGTTTTGAGGCGTCATTATTGAGCAGCACAAGGATGACTATAAAACATCAGATTCAGCCTCTATCTACGTTGGTGCGCATAATGTATTGAACATGTTAAATGGCTGCATGAAGTGCAGACATTTAGCCTTCAGCGATGAACTTTCAGACAGTTAATATCGTCTCTGATGCAGCAACATCACTGAAACTCAGATTTTACAGATTGCCCTGATGTTTATTTGTTAAGTATATAGTGCAGCTATTTATAGCATTATCATCATTTTACAGCAATGCAGTTAATGAAGGGATTCCTGATTTCCCACTGAAGCCTGAGCCAGTTCAGGTAGGATACATAAATCTGTGTATCACCCTCCGTCATGTAACTGTTTCGCTGAATCTTTCTGGTCAGGGGATAGAATGCCACCGTACCATAGGGTGTTTCTGAGATAATGATTTTAGTATTCCCGTTATATGCAATTTCATAAACAATATTGTTTTTCTTAAGTTCATCCTCCGTATCCATAACTATTTCATTTCGTATTTTATTCACTTCGTGATAATGCTGGCTCAGTATCTTCATTGCTGAGCGTCGTAATGCTGCTTCCTTTGCATTCTCCATTGTACTGATGAAAGAAACTGTGTCCGGGGAATAGAAACGACGATGTGAAAAATCTTTATCCAACTCATATTCTCCGGGGTTATTTTTCCAGCGGGCATAGCCATTAAGTTTTGGAAGGTCATCGCAGAAATGCTGGAAGTTATGCCATCTTTCGCAAACCGTCACTCCCTTATATCCTTTAAAATATTGTTTCCCTTTAACTGTCATGTAGCACCTTGCCAACATATTATGCCAGAGAATGAACGCTCTTGTTCTCTGATGGCTTCGGGTGTTTTCAATTGTGGAATGCTTTCCATTTCCAATATATCCCACATCATAATAACGGGGCTTCATCAACAGTGTTATTCGTTCATCTTCTGAGGACGGGAACGCGTCATCTGAGACTGCACCTGATTTAATATGCGTACCGTAGGCCTCTTTGATTATGCCGCTGTCTTTAAATTGCACAACATAATATCCGCGTCTTGATTTATCTTCGGAGCGACCAAGAACAGAGCATTCACCATTATGCTTCGTGGTAAATACAGCACCGGGAAATAACGTGTTATGGTTGTAGTTCTGGTGGTATCTCTTGTTTCGAAAAAGCGTCATTTAATATTTCCTGAGTAAAGAATTGGAGGGAGAAAAAGAATCGGGTCGGGTCCTGTTTTTCCCCTTTAACTTCTGTCAGGCCAGCACTCCGGGTGGAGGTCAGGAATTAAATTTAAGAATCCATTCAAAAAAATAAAATTTAAAATAATACAGACAATGCAATGTGACAGGTATCGTGTCGTTCTGTCAGCAGTAATCTGAGGTTGTCACAAAGCAGGCTCAGCACCCTGCCTTATCATGCACTGGTGCGCTCAGAATGCGCTACAGGCACTGTAAATACGGGTCAGGGCAGGGTGTGCAGAGTCTGTCTGATGGCAGGATTCCGGCATATGCACCACTGTTCATTTATACAGTTAAATGAAATTAGTGCAGATTGTGACCGGAGGTTGCACTGGCGTGATTGTGGGCTGTTTCAGGGCTGAAGTATGGCTTTGCACCGACTGCATTCCCCTGATGGCCTGTAGCGCGTTATATGCTTCTGGTTATGCTGATGTGCTGTGCCGGAATCACCCGATAGGGTGGTAAAATAAAAATAAATATAATCAATTTACAGATTCAAATATCCATGCTACCATCGCCAAATGCCAAATCGCCAACCGGGGTTAAACCCTTATTATGATATATTTATTCTTAATCGGTTTTCTGTACTTACTCTGAACCTCTCAATATTATCCCAATATTAAGCCCTCCGCAGGAGAGCCATACGGCTTGAGTTAACAAAGAATCAGAATAAAAAAATAAGAATCTCCACCAAAATGAAGACCCTTACATGTCAGCATCAGAGAAATATCAGCAATCTACTTTATCAAAGTCTATCCTGAAATCATCTTTCATGGCATCGGCATTATTCATTTGCTTTCCATTTCTTAATAACTGAAGCTCTTTGAGTATTTCCTTCTGAATGTCCGCCTGAGTAAACAGAACTGTTTTTAGCTCATAGGATGTAATGCTTTTGATTATCCATGCAGCACAGACAACGGTGATAATGATTTTTGCCGTATCAAAGCTGATGAAAGCATACCCCTGAAGTATCGAATACCATGACGGGTTGTCAGTTCCAATAAAATAGAGCCAAATCAGTATGGTTATTGTAAGATTGATAGCGAGCGTTAATTTTGAAAGATGTTTTGTCAAAAATGAACTGTTCATTTTTTTGTATTCCTTTTTAGTTTTGTTTTCCAGTGTTGCATCCGGCGCGATATGCCTGAGTAACTTCAATATGCTCGGCTCGTTCCATTCCTCGTAAGTTTTCCGTCTGTTTATTAAATTTCTTTATTTTCTTCTCACAGGCGGAATTGCGATGCTGTATTGCGTCCCTGGCTCCGGTTATACATGCGCCATAAATAACATCCGGGTTGGCAATTCTGGAAAAATTTGCGTAAGAATCACATGTAGCAGTCACTCTCATCTGCATCTGTGATTGCGTAATCGCCAGTGACTGATTTGCAAATAACAAACCGGCCATTGATATCAATAAGGGAAGGGTGGTTGAATTTTTCATTCAGCACCTCCCTGTAAAATACAATCAATTCCCATTGCATCAGTACCCCAAAGCTTGATATCCGGTTCACCACCTGATGCACCCTGAGTGCTCATATCCAGAGCAAGGATATAGAAACTGTTTTCATCAACATCAAACTCGTAGTTAACAAGTGGAGCGCCACTGGTCTGATACACCGATTGCTGAATATCCTGAATACGTTTTTGTGAGATGAGCTTGCCGTGATGCAGTAACTTTATGACGCCAGCGTCTTTCATGTAGCTCATGAATCCACTACTGGCACTACCGGTAACGCGTCGCTCAATGCTCCAGCCATCATGACAAACAATATTGTCTGCCATTGCAGTAACCGGAATGGTCATACTGGCGGCAAAGGTAAGGATTGGTATCAATCGTTTCATTCGAATCAGGTCCTAAGAAAATTATCAGGACGCCCGGTAATCTCAGTGAAGGCCGCAAGACATTTCAATCGTTATGCGCAACAGAGAGTACGGGCAACACAGCCAGAACAAGGATGACCATAAAACATCAGATTCAGCCTTTATCTACGTTAGTGCGCATAATGTATTGAACATGTTAAATGACTGCACGAAGTGCGGGCATTTAGCCTTCATCGCGGGAACTATCAGATGATTATAAATCATTAGTTATACGTGTGTTTTATAGCATCTTCATGAGATTACGGCAATGCAGTCTATGAAAGGGTTCCTGCTTTCCCACTGACACCTGAGCCAGTGAAGGTAACAAACGTAAACTGAAGCATCACCTTCAGTCATGTAACCATTTCGCTGGATTTTATACGTCAGTGGGTAGAATGCTACCGTTCCATAAGGTGTCTCAGCAATAATCACCCGCATATTACCGTTAAGAACAACGCTATATTCTATTTTGTTTTCCTTTATTACATCTTCAGCCTCCTGTAATAATTCATCTCGCATTTTATTTATTTCATGATATCTGTCACCGGGAATCCTCATTGCAGACGCCCTTAATCTGGCCTCATGCGCATTATCAGACGTGCTGATAAACGAAACTGTATCGGGAGAGTAAATTCGTCGATGGGAATAGTCCTTATCCAGTTCATATTCTCCGGGGTTATTTTTCCACAGGGCATAACCATGAAGAGCAGGGAGGTCATTGCAGAAGTTCTGGAAATTATGCCATCTTTCACAAACAGTCACACCTTTATAGCCTTTAAAATATTGTTTTCCTTTGTTCGTCATATAACATCTTGCCAGCATGTTATGCCAGAGAATAAACCTCCTTGTTCTCTGGTGACTTCTGGTGTTCTCAATGGTGGAATGTTTTCCATTTCCAATATATCCCACATTATAGTAACGAGGTTTCATAAGTAATGTTGTGCGTTCTTCTTCTGAAGATGGAAAAACATCATCTGAGACTGCACCCGATTTAATATGCGAACCATAAACCTCCTTAACTATGCCACTATCCTTAAATTCCACAACATAATATCCACGCCTTGATTTATCTTCAGAACGACCAAGAATGGAGCATTCACCATTATGCTTTGTGGTAAATACAGCGCCGGGAAACAAAGTGTTATGGCTGTAGTTCTGGTGATATTTCTTATTTCGAAAGTAAGTCATTTGACATTTCCTGAGTGACGAAGGGAAGGGAGAAAAAAGAATCGGGTCGGGTCCTGCTTTTTCCTTTACCTTCTGTCAGGCCAGCACTCCGGGTGGAGGTCAGGAATTAAATTAAAGAATCCATTCAAAAAATAAAAATTAAAAATAATACAGACAATGCAATGTGACAGGTATCGTAGCACTCTACCAGTGCCGCTCTGCGACTGTCACTGAGTGGGCGTGGCATTCATGCCTTATCATGCACCAGTGCGCTCAGAATGCGCTACAGGCACTGTAAATACGGGTCAGGGCAGGGTGTGCTGAGCCTGTCTGATGGCAGGATTCCGGCATATACGGCGCTGTTCATTTATACAGTTAAATGAAATTGGTATAAATTGTGACCAGAGGTTGCGTGGGGGCGATTATGGGCTGTTTTAGGGCTAAAGCATGGTTTTGTACTGGCTGTAGCCCTTTAATGGCTCGTGATGCGTTATATGAATCAGATTATGCTGATGTGCTGCGCCGGAATTACCCGATAGGGTGGAGAGATAAAAAAATAAATATAATATATTTACGTAATTCAATATCCATGCTACCATCGCCAAATCGCCAACCGGGGTTAATCTCTTATTCTGATATCTTCATTCTTAATCGGTTTTCTGTACTTACTCTGAATCTCTCAATATTATTCCAATATTAAGCCCTCCGCAGGAGAGCCATACGGCTTGAGTTAACAAAGAGTAAATATAAAAGAATAAAGAGCCTCCACGGAAGTGAAGGCCAATAAGGTGCACGTTACAGGTCGAAGTTCAGAGTAACATTGCGCAGTACGTTATATACATCATCGCTCATTGAATTTATCTTAACCCCCTTGGTTGCCTGCAACGCTGCGGAGCAAAGTCCTGCATCACCAGATTCATCCTCTGCTGACAGCACTTCGCCTTTTTGAGACAGCCAGACCTTTACCGAACATTTCTTTCCGGAAAAGTCGGTTGTATGATTCATTCTTTGCATTACAGCATTGCGCAGAGAAGCTACCGACTGCTGCACCTGATGATTCATCACCATTTGTTTTTCTCTGTCTTTCCTATTTTGTTGGATTATTGCTGCATTCCTTTTCTCTTTTACCGCTCTCTCGGTCGCGTTCTTTTTCTCCCTTACTGCATCATTTTGCTCAGGTGAGCTAAGTTTGGGATGTGTTGAACCGATTTTATATGACTGTAGATAAACATCTCTGGCAATATCATTAAGACCAGCCATTAGTTTTTTATCGACAGGTTTTTGACCATTGCCATTCATGACCCCGGCAAGACAAACCATTTCAAATTCACTTTTAATTTGCTTCCATTCCGATAATGATATTTTTACATTTGGAGGAAGTTGGGATGTTGAATATTCTGCTGCATCTGAAGATATTGCATTACAGGTTTCATAAGGCGAAAAACCTGTCACAGGTGGTGCATTATTTTGTTCTGGCGCCTTCGGATAATCAAACCCGGAAAAACCGTTAAGCATGGCGTAATAGAGCAGGTGAGCAGTGGTATCTCTGAATGCTTTTTGTTCATCACTTTGGCCGGGTAGATTAGCATTTGACCATTGCCTTGATTCTGTTTCTGACTGGTCAGATGCAGCCCCAAATCCCATATCACCCATAGATTTTCCTTTGTTGCAGAATGATGTCATGGCGTCGGTAATTTTTTTCGACTCAGCCTGATATTGACTGAATGCGGTAATTGATGTCATGCCATAATCACTAACGGGGTGACTTTCACAATCCTTGTTGATACCTAATGAATCAGCTTTCGCCCAACATGCAGGTGTAAGTAGCATTAAGCTCGTTGTTGCTGCAATAAAAACAAGAAATCGTTTCATTTGAATTTGGTCCATCAGATAAACTATCAGGGAGTCCGATAATCCCAGTGAAGGCCGCAAGACATTTCAATCGTTATGCGCAGCAGAGAGCACATACAACACAGCAGACCAAGGATGACCATAAAGCGCTGGATTTTGTCTGATTCAACATTGGTGCGCATAATGTATATTATGTTAAATGCAATTTGATACGTACTCAGTTAAGTCCCCATGTGGCCCACGTTTGGCCATTGACCTCCTCTGCTCATTACAATCATGAAAGCCTGAGAAACAGAGTTCGTTCCTGCAGTTGAGATGCTTTGAATCCGTGGTGAAGATAAAAACGTTTAGCTTCGTCTGTGAGCGCATGCACCATAACGGCACGCACGCCAATATTTTCTGCCACTTTGTAACACCGCAGTACCGCATCGTGAAGCAGATCGGCCCCTAACCCTTTTCCACGAACAGAAAGATCTACGGCCAATCTGGCAAGGATAATTACGGGGATTGGATCTGGCATGTTACGCCGAAGATTGCCTGTTACTTCTGTGCGGTTGACGCTACCAGTGGCCAGTGAATAAAAGCCAGCGACTTTTCGCGTGTCTGTTTTGCAGACAACAAACGTTCTGGCTGCGCCGAGAGCCTGATTTTTTAGCCCTTTTTGCTTTAACCAATCATCGAGAACAATTTCTCCGCTGACAAATTCCGCCAATTGATGAATGTGAGTTAGTGGCTCAGGTGCGGTTACAAATCCCACTGTGGTTTCCTTGCCAGTAGCTTCCTGATAGCGGGATCTTCGGCAACCGGAGCATCAAGCATCTCGATAAACTCAGCGTATTGTTCATCATTAAAATTAAACACTCGGCGATCGAGAATAACGTTCTCTGCCGCCTGACAGGCCATTTCCAGAATAAAGTCTGTACGCGATTTATGTAGAATCTCTGCGGCCGCATCAATAAGCGCGCGTTGGGATTCTTTAGCTCTAAGGTTGAGCTGGACATCTGATTTCATTATTAAGCCTCTTGTATAGCAATTGCTTTACAAGCATACCATAAGGCTTATGTATAGCAACTGCTATACAGTCTCGTACAACTCAATACTCTGATAAGCAACAATAAAAAACCCGCCAGTGCTGGCGGGTTATGGCATGGTTTGTCTCTACAATTAAGGCGTTACCATGTTAAACCAGAAATCAAAGCTATCTAAATACCCGAGGAACTCATCAAGCTTGGCATGATTGCCGGAAATTTGTACATCACCCTTCTCTTCTGCCTGTTTCAGCGATTCTTCCTTGAGAATGATTTTGTTCAACGTTGCACGGCTAAGTGTAATGGAGGCATCAGCGTTGCTGGCCTGTGCATCAGCGCTATGGTTAAGAACACCGTTTTCCAGTTCCAGTTTGTATTTACCGCCGTCAGCACCTAAATCGACGTTGAAGACTGCCTGCGCATTTGCCGCTTTTTCTCCGTTAATATGTACCGCGAGATAATCAAAGAACATCTCCGGCGACATGGCCTTAACGGTATCCGGGCTGGCGGTATTTGGCGTCGCGCCTTTTACCACACCGTTGCGTAATTCTTGTGCACCTGTCAGATAAAAATTACGCCATGGACCGGACTCAGCCTGGTAACCCATTTGTTCAAGGGCATCGGCTTCCAGATTACGGGCTTCTTTATTGCTCGGATCAGCAAAGACGATATTGTTAGTGACTTGCGCCACCCAACGGTAATTGCCCTGGGCGTAATCCGTTTTCGCTTTTTGCATGATTGCATCGGCGCCGCCCATATAATCGACATATTTCTTCGCGGCATCAACGGGCGGTAATTCATTCAGTGTTGCCGGATTACCGTTGAACCAGCCGAGGTAAAAGACATACGTTGCTTTCACATCATGGCTGACAGAACCATAGTATCCACGGCTGGCCCATGATTTTTCCAGACCAGACGGCAGTTTGAAGTTAGCGGCGATTTCGTCACGGGTCAGCCCCTGGTTAGCCATACGCAGCGTCTGATCGTTGATGTAACGGTACATATCACGCTGACTTTTCATTAACTTCACCACATTTTCATTACCCCAGGTCGGCCAGTGATGCTGAGCAATAATAATGTTTGCCTTTCCACCCCAGCGGCCAATAACGTCATTGATATATTTTGACCATGCCAGCGGATCGCGGATCTTCGCGCCACGTAATGAATAGGTGTTATGCAGCGTATGGGTGACATCCTCTGCAGCTTCGATCATTCCCTTCTCTTCTACATACCACAGCATTTCAGAAGGTGCTTCCGATCCCGGCGCCATCATGAAATCATAGGTAAGGCCGTCGATAACTTCTTTCTGTCCGGTGTGGGTAATATAGTTAGTGGGTTCAATCAGCGTCACCGTACCCGCGGAGGTTGTCGTTCCCAGACCCGCACCGACCTGACCTTTTGCATCCGGTTTCAACAGATTGCCATACATGTAACTGGCTCGGCGACTCATGGCGTTACCTGCCATAATATTTTCAGATACAGCTTCCTTCATAAAACCAGCCGGTGCATATACCTTCACTTTACCGGATTTTACATCAGCTTCATCAATCACGCCGCGAACGCCACCGTAGTGGTCAACATGGCTGTGCGTATAAATGACGGCAACAACGGGTCTTTTACCGCGATTCTTATAATAAAGGTCCATTCCTACTTTCGCGGTTTCTGCCGATACCAGCGGATCAATGACCGTAATACCCTCTTTCCCTTCCATAATTGTCATATTCGAGAGATCAAGATTACGGATTTGATACACGCCATCAGTGACCTGGAACAAACCGCCAATATTGATCAACTGCGACTGACGCCACAGGCTTGGATTAACCGTGTCGGGGGCTTTTTCGCCCTCTTTGATAAAGGCATATTGCTGAGGGTCCCAAACAACATTTCCCTGCTTACCTTTAATCAATTCACTGGGAAGTGGAGCAATAAAACCTTTATGTGCGTTCATAAAATCGGTTTTATCAGTGAATGGCAATTGACCATATAAGGCGTCATTCGCACTTTTGGTCTGAGCAGTCGCATCTTTTGCCCCTTCCTGTGCCAATACAGGTAGTGATATTAATGATGTTGAACACACACCAGCTAAAGCCAGATAACTCACTAGTTTATTAAGTTTCATAAATCCTCGCTAATAATATATTATCAAGAAGAAAGAAACCCTGCTGCTCTGATTGTTGAGAAGCTTCCGTAATACTGTATTTATCAGGTTTCTATGATCTAATGCTCGTAGGCTAACATGGTCTTATGAAACAATGTAATGCAATGACATTTATTTTTAAATTTCCTTTTGTTTTTATTTAAACAAAATCGCTGTAGACACCTGACTGTATAAAAAGATAATGGCTGGCATCCATTGCCTTTAGAACACTATATATGCGCACTCTCTATCTACTTCTCATCACTGGGATACTTTCTGGCTGTAATACTTCTCCCCCAGAGAAAGTTGTTAAAATCAATAAAATGGTGATCCCTGTTGTTCAGGCACAACCCGAGTCAAAATCAAGTAGTGACTCGGCATCCCTGTCCTTATACCAGGATAATAAACAGCAAATTGAAAACGTCGTGATTTCGTTAAAAAATGAATATCTTCATGAGGTTAAGCCAAGAGAGATGTTTGACGTTCATAGCCAGGCATACCAGGTTTATGCTTCTTTAACCAAGCTCGAACAAATGCAGCAAATGAACAATTTTTATTATAAGGAGCATAATCAAACAGGACTGTTAAGCATTAATCAGTCCGTGAACTCTCTTATTGAATAACAAGAAATCCTCCTCAGCGAATGATGAGGAGGTTTTTACGATTGATATATAACCAATAGAATATTAAAGGTAGATAATTGATTTATAACTTGTTTGTGGGTTTATTTAAAATCGCTCAGGCAATTTATTGATGGAAGTAAGATACCCTCCGCGTTCAAAATCAATATACCCTCCTTTTTTTAACGCAGATACAACATTTAAAACACTGCTGCGCGATAAGTGGGTCCGATCCTGAATATAATCCAAAATAGAAACACGCTTGCGCGTCTCTTCCGGCAACAAAATCATCTCTTCGAGGTGGTTACGTATCACTGAATAAGTACGCTGCTGTACGACTAAATCATCACGATAAAAGAGATAACCCGTATGATATGAAAGCACTGCCGCCGCATCTTCCCACAAGCCTTGTTGATGAAAGAGTTCTCGTGCTTTATCGGCATCGACGCGTAATAAGGTTGATTCAGCTTCAGCGCGCAATAAATGGCCGTGTACCGGTTGGATCATTTCGGCAATACCGAACAGATGGGGTTCATAGACGGTCACGATTAACAGACCATCAGAAGAACGTAAAATGGACAGCTCCCCTTGCAAAAAAAGGTAGAGTTGAGGCTTATTCTTGTATTTCCACATGATACGCCGCCGCGGCACAACCTTCATCTTTTCTGCAATCGGTTCAAGTGCTTGCATTAAACGTTGTATGCTTTGTTCTGGGCGTACCGGAGGTGAAATTTGCATAATCAAACCTGTATTATTTAGATTGAAAACAATATGCTTTTACCTATATTCCATGAAGGTAGTACAGATTCATATTAAAACCATAAATAGCTCAATAATAAAAGTACAAATTTGTTTTTATTTAAACGAGCGTGTGTGATACGACCACCAGCAGACGGTTACCAGACACTGTCGGATAGATAATCCGCTATGGTGACTATTAACAATGCGTGAGATATTTAATCGGGAATAACGGCGCTAGAATTGATAGCTGTAGTTGACACTGGCAAACCATAACCACGGGTTCTTATACTGGCCTGCAAAGATATCAGATTTGACGTTGGACGACTGCATGTGCAAATACTCAACGGCAACGCCAATATTGCTGGCTGGCGTAATCTGGTACTGTGCACCGGTGGCAAGTCGCCATTCATCGCCGGTTGGCATCGAAAGCGCTACATCACTTTGCGATTTGTACGGTGAACTGTCATACGCAATACCGGCATTAATGCGCCACTGCTCATCGGGATGATATTGCACGCCCAACGCTGTATGCCATGTATCTTTCAGACGATTATCACGATCGCTTTGCTGACCATTTATTGTAATCTGCGGGCTGCCAAACTGACTCCAGTCCTGCCAGCCAAGATCGCCCATCACTGACCATTGACAGTTGATATCGTGAACCAGACTAAACATCACCTGCTGCGGAGCACGGACCTGTGTGGAGATCGGCAGATCATATCCAATATTAGGTATATTGGGAAAACGCGCTGTCCCGTCTATATTAAAATGATAATCAGTCTTGCTGGTCCAGGTTACACCCGCCCGAGTATTGTCAGTTATGTCCATTAATAACCCAAGGTGGTAATTCATCGCCCAGTCATGATCGCTTTGTTTCTCATCGTGGCCATCGACATCTCTGCTTAGCGACAGAAAACCATAGTTTAGCCCTGCAGCTGCGCCAACCGACACCTTATCACTTAGTTTCCATGCAACGGCGGGACTCAGCGTCATCGCAACCATGGTACTTTGTTTAATTAACCGAGCCCCTGCCCAGTTGCCGAAGTCGATACCTAACCCATAGTTACCGTACAGACCCAAACCGGCAGAAACGGTATCACTCAGCCGTTGCGTATAAAACATGCTGGCATTGGGGAAAAGCGTCATTACATTACCGGGGCTTTGTCTGCCATCTGTCGTATTATTCAGCGTATAGGGTATATCTCCGCCCATCGCCTGTAATCCTCCGGTGACCATATGGTCAGGTAAACGAGTCATCCCCGCAGGGTTAGTTAACAGCGTAGAGGCATCCTGAGCACGAGCGGCCTGCCCTGCACCAGCCAGTGCGGTATCTTCCGTTCCGATTTCATAGAAATAGAGCGCACTGGCGTGACCGACCGATGAAAAGATCATCCCGGAGAGAAAAATTATATTTTTTTTCATTGTATTACCTGTTTGGAGGGGGCGTTCTTTACTAAACGTAGGGTCAGCTATCACACGGTATTGATTTATGCTAATAGCATAATCAGGCATCAGGAATGATGTCGTGTTAAATTTCATCCAATATTAAATTTTATAATTCAACACAATGACATCTTAAAAGTCGACTTAATGAGAACTCTTCTTAATAAGTGATTTGACATAAATTCTAATGTAAAGAAATGAAAATTTAATCTTTTCATAAAAAAGTATGAGTGAAGTCGTCAACGGAAAAACCATAGTTATGATCATCACATAACTGTAATATGCGTTTTAAAAAGTAAAACCTTTACAGCCTTGAGGAGACCTTGTCTTCTCAAAACATTGTGTCTCAAATATGTCTGTGATTTCAATGGGACACGATGATCATTAACCTCTAAAACCTAATATATAAGTGAGGTGAATATCTTATTGTGCTAACTAATCCTCAGGAGAATAACGCTAATCTGGTCATGGATACATCATTTTTAAAATATGGACTTTTAATCATGCAATAACAATCAGGTATCTGATACGACTCATTCTTCTGTCATTTTTTGTAAGCGGAAGAAAAGAGTGATGATAGCTAATACAGGTAAAGATAGGGGTAATGACTTATGGCCTCACAATATGACTTTACTGTCACCCTGCACGATCTTGCTTTTATTCTTAAGCAGATCAAAATATCCGAAGCGGCAACTAACCCAGATGGTAGCGTTAATGCTGAATTGCTTAGAGAATTAGTTTCCAGCCCGCTATTACCTTATGGACTTCGCACGGTAGATGGTTCATGGAATAATCTTCTACCGGGTCAGGAGTTATATGGCTCTGCCGACCAGACAATGCCGAGATTAACCGCGTTAAACTGGCAAGATGCGGACCAAATGACCAGTTATATCCAAATTGGTGGCACCGTTATTGATGCCGACCCACGTATTATTAGTAACTTAATTTCCGATCAAACGGCATCTAACCCAGCCGCACTGGAGGTATTTAACGCGTTAAAAGATGCTCCCGGCGGGGGGACTATTACAGGAGACGGAGAAACGTTATCCATTCCTAACCAGTCTCCCGATATCGGTCTCTCCCCTGCTTTTAACGGCTGGATGACCTTCTTTGGCCAGTTTTTTGACCACGGTCTGGATTTGATTCCCAAAGGAGGCAACGGTATCGTTTTCATTCCGCTACAGCCGGATGACCCTTTATATGTGGAAGGGTCGTCAACAAACTTTATGCTACTAACCCGGGCAACGGTGGATGAAAATCGAGAGACAGTAAACCTGACGACCCCCTTCATCGACCAAAACCAAACCTACACCTCCCATCCTTCACATCAGATTTTCATCCGCGAATACGTCATTATTGATGGGAAACCTGAGCCTACCGGGAATTTATTAGGCGGTGCGAACGGTGGACTGGCGACCTGGGCCGACGTTAAAAACCAGGCTGAAACCCTGCTTGGCATTAAGCTCACCGATCAGGATGTGTTTAATGTTCCCCTGCTGGCTACGGATCGCTATGGTAATTTGATTTTAAGTGAAAATGGAAAGGTACAGATTGTTACCACCGGGGGACTGGTTGAAGCCAACGGCGGTCTGTTGCCTGAGGGAACATTCCGCACCGGCCATGCGTTTCTTGATGATATTGCGCATACTGCCGCGCCAAAAGCGGGTCTGCTGGCAGATGATGACACTGCGATTGGGGGCGAAGGAGCGCAACCGGCAGGAACCTATGATAACGAACTGCTCGATCGTCACTTTATTACCGGTGACGGGCGTGGGAACGAAAATATAGGTTTAACCGCGGTGCACGCCGTTTTTCACAGCGAGCATAACCGTCTGGTTGAGCAATATAAAACAACACTGCTGGAAACCGGTGATATCGACCTCATTAATCAGTGGTTGATGCCCAATCATCAAATCACGGAATTACCTGCCGATACCAGTACGCTGGTATGGAACGGTGAGTACCTATTCCAGGCAGGTCGTTTCTCCACGGAAATGCAATATCAGCACCTCGTCTTCGAGGAGTTTGCCCGTACCGTACAACCCGCCGTCGATCCGTTTGTTTTCTCCAACACGGCGGATATAAACCCGATGATCTTTGCCGAGTTTGCGCATGTGGTTTACCGTTTCGGGCATTCAATGCTGACAGAAACCGTGGCGCGCACCGACATTGATATGCAAAGCGGTGATATTGACCTGATTTCAGCATTCCTGAATCCGGTAGCATTTAATCAAATCAACGGGGCCACCGTCACGGACGATCAGGCTATTGGCGCAATTGTGCGTGGTATGACGCGTCAGGTGGGTAACGAAATTGATGAATTTATTACCGATGCTCTGCGTAATAATCTCATCGGCCTGCCCCTCGATTTAGGCGCGCTTAATATAGCCCGTGGCCGTGACACCGCAATGCCGACGCTGAACCAGGCCCGCGAGCAGTTTTTTGCATTAAGCGGTGATAGTCAACTGAAGCCTTATACCAGTTGGGCTGACTTCACTACCTACCTGAAAAATCCCGCTTCAATCATTAACTTTATGGCCGCCTATGGTCAGCATGAGCTGATCCTCAATGCCACCAGCCTTGAAGGTAAGCGTGCAGCGGTAAACTTCCTATTGTTTGGTGATGCTAACAATGCCCCGCCTGCGGATGCGATGGATTTCTTTAACAGTACCGGAGCGTGGGCAACCAAAGAGACCGGCCTGAATATGGTCGATTTCTGGATTGGCGGGCTGGCAGAGCGCAAAAATGAATTTGGCGGCATGCTCGGCTCAACCTTCAACTTCGTCTTTGAAACACAAATGGAAATGCTTCAGGACGGCGATCGTTTCTACTATCTGAGCCGCGTTCAGGGATTGAACTTGCTCAATGAACTGGAGGCCAACTCGTTTTCCGCGCTGGTAATGCGTAACAGCGATCTTGGTGATGAGGGATCGTCCCACCTGCCCGCAAATCTGTTCCAGACACCGGACCATATTTTTGAAGTGAACCGCGTGCTGCAAACGGAAATCGACCCGAAATGGGGAAATCCACTGAAGGATCTGCTCTCGCCGTTGTTGGTGCGTCGTGACCCAGGTGCGGATGTTGACGGCGATAGTTTTGCCGATGGCGGGTATCTGAAATATACCGGCGATGGGCATGTGGTGCTTGGAGGGACGGCAGGCAATGATACGTTAATCGGCGGTAAAGGGATCGACAGTCTGTGGGGTGATGGCGGAGATGACCGACTGGACGGCGGCGACGAAGCAGACGTGGTCCATGGTGGTGACGGTGATGACATTATTACCGATACCGGTACGCCTGTTGGTGATTCGGACTTCCTGCACGGTGATGCCGGACATGACGTTATCTTCTCCGGTAACGGAAACGATCTGGTCTTTGGTGGCAGCGGTAGCGACTTCGTGGTGGTCGGCGAAGATGCGCAGGAGGTCTTCTCGGGTCAGGATAACGACTTTGCGCTTGGCGGCTCGGGTGGTGATTTCCTGATGGGCAACGAAGGCGATGACTGGCTGGAAGGCGGCGACGGGTTTGACACGCTGGCGGGTGACAACTCTGAGTTGTTCTTCAACAGTACCATTATCGGTCACGATGTTCTTAACGGTCAGGGTAACGACACCGACTACGATGGCGAAGCCGGTGACGACATCATGGTTCAGGGCGCGGGGATCCAGCGCAATAATGGCATGGCCGGTTTCGACTGGGCTATCCATAAAGGCGACCCAAATGGCGCTAACTCTGACCTTGGGATCCCTATTTTCGTCAACCAGCAGGAGTTTATTCTACGCGACCGTTTTGATCTTGTTGAAGGGCTGTCGGGCTGGAAATACGACGATATCCTGACCGGGACAGAACAGCCGATAGGTACTGCGCCTGTTCAGGGCGTTCCCCTCTCTAACAACCTGACCCAGGAAGGTGCGGATCGGATCACCGGTTTACAGGCTATTCTCGGCGTAGAGCGTTCTACAAACCCGGACGCGGTGCTCCTGAATCCTGATGATGGTAGCGATATTTTACTCGGCGGTGGCGGTAGCGACCGCATTATGGGTAAAGCCGGTAACGATATCATTGATGGTGATGCATGGCTCAACGTGCGTATTGCCGTTACGGGTATGGCAGGACTCACCAGCGCCGAAGGTATGGCTGAACTGAAATCGTACATGCTGGCCGGCACGCTGAAACCGAATCAACTGTCGATTGTGCGAGAAATCCTGCATGAAGGTAACGGCACGGAAACTGACGTCGCGGTGTACCGTGATGTCAGCAGCAACTATGTCTTTACCCGTATGGCAGACGGTAGCCTGCGCGTCGAACACGCCACGCCGGATGCCGCGCTGAACCTGAATGATGGCATCGATCGTCTGTTGAACATCGAAAAACTGGAGTTTGGCGATGGGAAGCAGCTGTGGGTGACGGGGCAACAAGCGACGGGCGATCTTACCATCAGTAACCCTAACCCTTCGGTGGGCGACCTGCTGCGCGTCAACGTGGCGAACTTGCTGGATGGTAACGGGCTTGCGGCGGATGTGGCCATCACCATGACCTGGCAGGCATTCGTCAACGGCCAATGGCGAGATCAGGCAACCGGCGTTGAGTTCAGAGTGCCTGGTGCTATTCAGGGCGCACCGCTGCGTGTGGTAGCCAGCTTTAACGACCGCATGGGTGACGCTGAAACCCTGGTGTCGGCACAAACTCAGGCGATCCTACCGCGAAATCAGGCCACGACCGGTGTGCCGGTAATTAACGACCTCACCCCAACTGAAAGCCTGACGCTGACCGCGGTGGTTTCAGGCATTGCTGACGCCGATGGTCTGAGCGGCGGTAATTTCACTTATCAATGGAGAATGAGTTCGCCAACCGGATTCGTCAACATTAACGGTGCGACTTCCGCCACCTATACGCCGGGTCAGGCTATGGTTGGCAGAACATTGCAGGTGGTCGTTACCGTCGTCGACGATGAAGGCAACCCCCCTGTTGTCCTGACGTCGACCACCACCCAGCCCGTGGGCGATCTGATTGTGGGTACCAACGGGGCTAACACTCTCGTCGGTACTGCCTGGAGCGATATCCTACGCGGTGAAGGCGGTAATGACACCTTACTCGGCGGTGCAGGTGACGATCTGCTCATTGGTGGTGCGGGAAACGACAACCTCTCAGGTCAGGCGGGGCAAGATATTCTGCAAGGTGATGCCGGTAATGACACGCTTGATGGCGGGCTTGGTGCCGACAGTATGACCGGCGGCACGGGCGATGATACCTACATTGTTGATGATTTCGGTGATGTAGTTATCGAAGGTGTGAATGGTGGCACGGACGTTGTCCGAACCAACCTCAGCAGCTACGACCTCACCGATAACGTGGAAGAACTGGTATTTACCGGCAGCGGTAGTTTTATCGGTACTGGTAATGCCATTGCGAACACCATTACGGGAGGGACCGGTAACGACTATCTGTTCGGCATGGGCGGTAACGACCAGTTGTTTGGTGGTATCGGGAATGACTTCCTCGATGGCGGAGATGGCGCTGATAACCTGCAAGGCGGAGTTGGTAACGACGTCATGATTGGCGGCGCGGGCGCGGATACCCTCTCCGGCGGAAGCGGGGACGATATTCTCAATGGTCAGGAAGGTAACGACATTCTGGACGGTGGTGCCGGGAGCGATATCTTCGCCTTTGGCGCCAACTTTGGGCAGGACCGAATTACCGGTTTTGATAGTAACCCCAACGGCGGGCAGGACTTCCTTGATCTCGTCTTGTTAGGTATCAACGCGGGTAATTTTGCCAGCAGCGTGTCTATCACCGGAAACAATGGCAACACCATTGTGACTATCGGTACAGATACCATCACATTGGTGGGCGTCAATTCGACCACCGTGAATATTGGTGACTTTTATCTGGAAATGCCCACTACCCTTGCCAGTAACAATGGTAATAGTTCATTGATCGTATAAGGAGAAGACTATGTCGCGCCAGCATACGCCAACAGAACTGAATGATGCATTAAAGGGAACGAAGCCCACTTTTCTAATGCTGTTGTTTTTTAGTTGTGTGATTAATATGCTTATGCTGGCGCCGGCAATTTATATGCTACAGGTTTACGACCGTGTGCTGGTCAGTAAAAATACCACCACGCTGTTAATGTTGACCTTATTGATTGTCGGCTTGTACATCGTTATTGCCATGATTGAATCTGCCCGCGCGCAGGTTATGGTCAGGCTTGGCAACCGGCTGGATATAAAGCTAAGCCAGTTGGTCTTTAACGCAGCCTTTAAAAGAAAGATGGTTACCGGCGATAACAACCCGGCGCAATCTTTAGCCGAACTGGATCAGGTTCGTCAGTTTCTTTCCGGGAATAGTCTGTTCGCCTTACTGGATATTCCCTGGACGCCGATATATCTGTTCATCGCCTTTTTGGTCCATCCCCTGCTGGGATACCTTTCTCTCGGCGGAATAACGTTATTATTCATTCTGACGCTGGTATCTGAAATCTCTACCAAGCGCCCGATTCAGCAAGCGCACGCCTTAACCATTAACAATGCCAGCAAACTGAATAAACAGCTGCAAAACGCCGATGCCATTGAGGCGATGGGTATGCTCTCGACCCTGAAGTCCAACTGGCAGGAGCAACATAACAAAGTGCTGGCACTACAAACGCAGATTGCCGACAAAACGGCCGGGTTAAGCAGCCTCAGCCGCTTTGTGCGGGTGTTGCTGCAATCTATTGCGCTGGGCGCAGGGGCTTTACTGGTGATCGGCGGCCATATTACTCCGGGCTTGATGATCGCCGCCTCGATCATTCTTGGCCGCGTCCTCAACCCGGTAGAACAAGTTATTGGCAGCTGGAAGCAGTTCGTGCAGTTTCGTAGCGCGTGGCATCAGCTCTCAACCTTGCTGAAGGAGTATCCGGCACCGAAAGAGGTACTGACCCTGCCGCGTCCGAACGGCAACATCAGCGTCGAAAGCGTCTTCGCCGCTGCCCCCGGCCAGCCTTCCCCGCTACTGCGTAATATCTCATTCCAGCTGGAGCAAGGTGAAGTTCTGGGGATTATCGGCCCCTCAGCCTCAGGGAAAACCTCGCTGGCAAAGGTTCTGGTTGGCGTCTGGAAACCGATATCAGGGAAAGTCAGATTAGACGGCGCAGATATTTGTCAGTGGGATAAAGCGCTGCTGGGCCCGTCTATTGGCTATCTGCCGCAGGATGTGGAACTGTTTGACGGTACCATCGCGCAAAACATTGCCCGCTTCGCGCAGAATGACAGTGAGCTTATTGTCGCCGCCGCATTACTGGCAGGCGTTCATGAGATGATCCTGCGCTTGCCACAAGGTTATGACACGCTGTTGGGCGCAGGCGGATACCAGCTCTCCGGCGGGCAGCGGCAGCGTATCGGGCTGGCACGCGCCGTGTATAACAATCCTGCGTTCATCGTGCTTGATGAACCGAATGCTAATCTTGACGACGCGGGCGAATTTGCACTCGTTAAAGCCATCAATACCCTGCGTACACAGGGACAAACTACCGTCATTATCTCACACCGCCCGACGCTGCTCGGCGTGGTCAATAAGGTTTTGCTTCTTAACGATGGAGCTATACAGGAGTTTGGTACCCGCGATCAGGTTTTCGCCCATTTGCGTCAGGCCAACGTACTGAAACCGGTGGCTACGCCTTCTCCATCCACGACTGAACAGCAACGTGAGGCCTGATGATGAAAAAGAATCCCCACAACACGGCATCTGCTGGCGTAGATACCAATATCTGGTCGCCGATTATCCGGGGCGTGATCGTCATTGTGCTTGGTGTCGGTAGTTTTATCCTCTGGGCAGTGCAAGCTCCGTTAGATGCGGGCGTGGTCGCTGATGGTACGGTAACCGTATCGAGTAACCGCAAAACCATTCAGCATCTGAGCGGCGGTCGGGTAACGGATATCTTTATCAAAGAAGGCGACTTCGTGAAGAAAAATCAGGTTCTCGTCCGGTTGGATAAAATGCAGCTCGAAATGCGTTTTAGCGCGTTAAATGCCCAGTATATTTCTGCAAAAAGTATCGAAGATCGTCTGTTGGCAGAACGCGATGGCCTGGAAGCGATCCGCTTTAATACGACGCTGACGCAGCAATTCTCTGGCAATAAACGGCTGACAGAAGTCAGAAATCTGCAGGCCAAGCTGTTCGATACGCGTCGCAAAACGATTCAGGACGAACTGTCGATGATTGAGGAGACGCTCGATGGTCTGGTTGGGCAAACGGATAATCTCAATAAAATAAAAGGCTATCGCGACCACCAGTTTTCTCTGATTAACCGGGAGTTGGGGGCTATTCGCGCGCTGAGCGAAAAGAACTATTACCCCAAAGCGCAATTACTGGTGCTGGAGCGCGAAGCGGCTGAAATATCTGGCAGCGTTTCAGAAGATATTCTTAATATTGCCAAACTGAAATCGCAGCAAAACGAATTAAAAATTAAAGCCTACCAGGTGCGTCATCAATATTTACGTGAAGTTGAGTCTGAACTGACGGAAAACCAAAAAGAAGTGGCAATGCTGGAGGATGAACTGGTGTCCACCCGTCACGAGCTGGATAACACCGAGATCCGCTCACCGATTAACGGTATCGTGCTGGATGTTAAAGTCAGTACCGTGGGCGGCGTCATTCAACCCGGCGAACATCTTATGGATATTGTCGCCGCCGGACAACCCATGCAAATTGATGCCAAAATACCCGTGCATGCCATTGATAAACTGGTCCCCGGCTTAACCGTTGATGTGCTTTTCCCTGCCCTTAACCATGCCCTGTTGCCGTCGGTTCCGGCCCGTGTTCTGACTATCTCGGCGGACCGCTTAATTGATGAAACCACTCAGCAGCCTTACTACCTTGCGGAAGTACAGGTTTCAGCAGAGGGCGCACGTTTGCTGGGCGATTACAAAATTAAAGCGGGAATGCCTGCCAGCGTGACGATCAAGACCGGTGAACGAACCCTGATGAGTTACCTGTTTAAACCGTTGATTGCCCGTCTGGAACTGGCTTTTAAAGAGTATTGAGCCATCCATTGCCGGTATGGCGTACGGCTTGTCGCGCCATACCGCTTTCTGCCGTTGCTGGCAGCTTTGCTTTCTTGTAACCTTCTTCCCGTCACACTACTGACAAAATCTGGAACCACTGAACTGGACTTCATATGAATGCTCATATTTCTAAAGACCCTTTACATGGCGTAACGCTTGAAATGCAGGTCAATGCCCTGGTTGAACGTTATGGTTGGGCTGAACTGGCGCAACGCATTAATATCAACTGCTTTAAAAATGAACCGAGCGTTAAATCCAGTCTGAAGTTTCTGCGCCGTACGCCATGGGCGCGGGCAGAAGTTGAAGCGCTGTACCTTGATTCGCTGCATGACCTGGCCTCAAACAACACCCCCGAACCGGCCTTCGATCCCTGGGCTAACAGCCGCAATAAAAAGAAATAAGAGCAAAATCAGATGGCAGCATCCGGTTTCTTTTCAGGAAATTATCAGAAAAAACTGGCGAAGATTCTCGCCCGTTCTCGTGCCAGACTACCGCTGACCAACATGAAATGGTTTGCTGTACTCGTGGGCAGTATGTTGTTACTTGGCAGCTGTTCTTCACAACCGCCCGGCCCCAAAACCACTCCGCTATCTCCGGTGAGCAAACCACAGCAGAGCAAGGAGCCAGTGCGCGGGATCTGGCTGGCGACGGTTTCACGTCTTGACTGGCCGCCTATCTCATCCGTGAACATCAGTTCGCCTGCCGTACGCATCAGCCAGCAGCAAAAAGCGCTGACGGATAAGCTGGACAACCTGAAACGGCTTGGTATTAACACCGTTTTTTTCCAGGTTAAGCCCGATGGGACCGCATTGTGGAAGTCAAAGATTCTACCGTGGTCAGATACCCTGACCGGTACGATTGGCCAGGATCCGGGTTACGATCCGCTGCAGTTTATGCTCGATGAAGCGCATAAACGCGGAATGAAAGTTCATGCCTGGCTTAACCCCTACCGCGTGTCCGTAAACACCAAACCTTCGACGGTCTCTGAATTAAACAGCACGCTGTCACAGACGCCGTCCAGCGTATACGTCCTGCATCGGGACTGGATCCGCACTGCGGGCGAGCGTTTTGTGTTAGACCCCGGTATTCCCGACGTGCGCGACTGGATCACCAGCATCGTGGCGGAAGTGGTTGAGAATTACCCGGTTGATGGCGTGCAGTTTGATGATTACTTCTATACCGAATCTCCCGGCTCTGCGCTCAACGACAGCCAGACCTTCAGAAGATACGGCCAGGGATTCGCTTCCAAGGCTGACTGGCGTCGCGATAACACGCAACGGCTGATTGCCCAGGTATCGCGGACCATCAAGAAACTCAAGCCTGAGGTTGAATTCGGCGTCAGTCCTGCGGGTGTGTGGCGCAACCGTTCGCACGATCCAGCGGGCTCCGACACGCGCGGCGCGGCAGCGTATGATGAGTCGTATGCAGACACCCGCCGTTGGGTGCAACTAGGTTTACTGGATTACATTGCACCGCAACTCTACTGGCCTTTTGCCCGTGACGCAGCGCGTTACGATGTACTGGCAAAATGGTGGGCAGATGTCGTGAAATCAACCAACACCCGCCTCTACATTGGTGTGGCACTGTATAAAGTCGGTGAACCATCGAGAAAAGAGCCGGACTGGACGGTAAAAGGCGGTGTGCCGGAACTGAAAAAGCAGCTCGATTTAAACGAATCCGAACCGTACATCAACGGCACGATCCTGTTTCGCGAAGATTATCTTAATCAACCGCAAACGCAGGAAGCCGTGACCTATATTCGTAATCGTTGGGGACGTTAATAGTTGTCCTGAGTGGGAAGTCTGAGCCAGACGCTCACGTAGCGGGTAAATTTCCCCACAAAAACGCCGGCGAACATGCCGCCTGTAATGATAGCCAGAGCGCTCATTGCGGGTTGACGTAAAACGTCGGGAGCAGTGGCGTTAAGTACGCCAAGAACGTACTTAACGCCAAATGCCAGCAACATAAATGGCAATGCGGAATAATCTGCCGGACGATGAATACTCCGCGGTGCGCTACTGCGGCTCAAACGGTCTGGGTTAATTAATATGTAGCCAATTATCGCGCCGCTGATAATACCTATCGTCCACTGGATATAGGTAATGAGGGTCGGGTCGCGATAAATTATTAAATCGTAGATATCCCAGAACAGAAAAATAGCCGGGATCAGCGCCAGCTTTTCCAGCGTGACGGTGGCGGGTGTTCTGGCTTTAATCCCTCTGTAAAGTAGAAAGGCAAACAGCAGATACACCCAAACTGGCGTGTGTTCCAGCATACCCAAGACAAATTCAGCCATAACATTGCCCCGCTCAGATTTAATTCTTCGCTAAGTGTAGCGGCTGTATCTGCGTTACCGGGACATTAACCGACGGACATTATCATCAATTTGTTTCTGAATCGTCTTCAGCGTGGATTGCGTTATCTGATCGGGGTATTTGTCCCTGGCGATGGCGCTCAATGCCGTGGCAAAGTGACAGACTTTTTCGATTATGCCGTTCACATGGTCAGCAGATAACTCAGCTTCCTGAACGCCAAGCGACTGAAGGTGCTTTCTTTTGATATCCAGCGCCTCTCCCAGCACGTCCATTTGGTGATACCCGCCAGGCCCTTCGCACCAGGTGACATCGTAAGCCGGAGCCAGAGTCCAGTCTCCATCGGATGACATTAAATAGGCAAAATTCTTCGGATGATCGTCGCGGTTGTTAAATGCCACGTTGAAAACCACGCGTTCGAACGCTTTTGCCTTTTCTCTGACATCATTGGTACAAATCTGCGTGGCGCGCAGAAAATCCCGGTAGTCTAAAGCGCCGGGTATCTGGTAATTTGCCCCGGTAAGTGCCGCCAGGCTCTGCATAGGAATACGTATCGACTGGTCACGGTCGAAACGGCGAGTGGCAAATGCCGCCTGTCCGCCGGGCAGATTGAAATACGCAGTATCGGGCGTGGTGATCCCACATTGGCGCAAGCATTCAGCATAAACCGCTTCGATGGCACATACCTCAGCATGCTCATGCCTGGCGGGAAATTTAATCAGCCAGCTTTCGCTCCCGGGTAGCGGCGCTGTGGTGAATTTAGACGTGACAGTGTCACGATAAAGTAACACCTTAGGCCTTGCTCCCTGTGGCGAACCGCCCATCTGGAGTAGTTTTTGCAAGAATTCCCCGCCTTCGCCGCTCAGGACTTCCTGAACCTCAGCGGCCAGTTGTGCGAGAGGAACATCCTCTTTTGACAGCGTCTCGGCATCTGACTGAACGGGCTGGAATGTCATGGCGCCCATCGCGTTGTTGCCGACCCAGGTTAAGCGCTCCAATGGACCAATGCGTGCTGCGTTGAGCCCGCGGCGTTTAAATAGTCGGTCCATCAACAGCATACCCCAGCCGTCAGGTAGCGAATCATAGACTGGCCCAGGTAATCCCAGCTGATGAGCCGGGAAATCCCTGCGTAAACGGGGACCGTTCAGCGGTAACATCAGTCGGGACAGTTCCAGCCCCTTACGTAAGGCCTCTTCACTGTATTCAAAGGCGATCAACGGACGTCCGGTCAGGGCTGTGGAAGACACCAGTTTGCCCCACAGCCATTTCTCACCCCAGCCTTCATAGAAGACATCAACTTGCTCAGGCATCAGAATTTTTCCTTTTGATCCGCTGACGTGCCGCGCTCTTTTCGTAACGCAAAATATCATCGAGACTATCAATCCTGGGTTTGAATAACCCCTCCAGCGCATCGCCATAGCCTAACACCATCGCGACTTTGACCAGATTCTCAAATCCTACATTCTTACCTGTTTCCAGATTCGACACGGTATTCACACCGACACCTGAACGCGCGGCAACATCAGCCTGCGTCATTTGCCGGGCGAGTCGTTCTTTACGCAATCTGTCGCAAAGTAGTTTGACGATATCGGCTGCAGTATTTAGCGTTAAATCCATAATATTGGCTCTTATTGGGATAAAAACGACTTTACACCCAATATTATAGAGTTAAGTGGGGAATGATTCAAAGTCTTATAAGACACAATAAAAAGGAGTTAAACCGGAAAATCTTGCTTAAGGGACATTATACTGGAGTTATCCGGGCACAAGGTCTGCACCCGGAAATGATGCCGTTATCAGGCAACGGAAGGCTCAGGTAGTCTGAATGACGAAACCAGCATTGCCAGTTGTTCCGCCTCCTCTTTCAGCGCCTGCGTCCGTGCTGCGGCATCATCAATTAATGAGGCGTTTTGCTGAACGGTGCTGTCCATCTCGGTAACGGCCAGCGTAACTTCGGAAACGCCCTTACGTTGTTCTTCACCCGCAACGCGTATTTCCCCCATCAACTGGCGCACCTGACGCACATTGTTGACCAGTTCTCCCAGACGCTCACCGGCATTGTGAATTTGCTGACTTCCGCTACCAACATGAGAAACGGATTCATCAATCAACGTTTTAATTTCCTGGGCGGCGGTGGCACTGCGCTGAGCCAGCGTGCGCACTTCGGAGGCCACGACGGCAAACCCTCTGCCAGCATCTCCCGCTCTGGCGGCTTCAACCGCGGCATTCAGGGCGAGAATATTGGTCTGGAATGCAATGCTGTCGATGACCGCGACAATTTCCACCATTCTGCCGGATGAGGCGCTGACGTTATCCATTGTTGAGATCACGCCCTGCATCACATCGCCGCAGCGGTTGGCCGTTTGCGCGGTGCTATCGGATAGCTCATCCGCCAGTTGTGTGTTACTGGCGTTTTGCTGAACGGTCGCATTTAACTGCTCCATGGCCGCCGAACTCTCTTCCAGCGCAGCGGCCTGCTGCGTTACGCGAGATGAAAGCTCCATATTACTGTCAGCCAGGCTAACGGCGTTATTCGCTACCACTGTGCTACTGCTTCTGACGGTGATCAGGATGGCTGAGATTTTATCGACGAACAGGTTAAACGCCTCGGCGATAGCCGAAATCTCGTCTTTGCCACGAACATCCAGACGACGGGTAAGATCGCCTTCTCCCTGCGCGATGTCATCAAGTGCCTGACGGGTATCATCGAGACGCGAAATAAGTCGACGAACCACCAGCCATGATCCCACCAGCAACAGCGTCATGATAGGGATCAATACTTCCAGAACGTCCTGCATCATCACTTTGGCAAGACCGACAATACGAGATTCCGGGGTTGCAAGTCCTACGACCCAGCCGGTATCTGGCATCGGGAACAGCATTACCTGTGACGCGGTATTCAGGACGTTGTCGTTTGCCAGCGTGATAGTCTTCACCCCATCTGTCGGGCGCAAAGATTTCAGACCGTTTTGCACCGGGATAAGCCACTGCGCGCTTTGCGCCAAATCGTTAATGGTTTTATATTTTGCCAGGTCGGCCTGCGGGAAATAGAGAATTTGTCCCTGCTTGTCTACCACAAATGCGTAACCACCGGTGCTGTTTCCCTGCTGCTGCATGAAGGAAGCGACGTTATCCAGACGGATATCAGTGGTAGCGACACCGGCAAACTTGCCCGCCTGTTGATAAGGCACGCTGCATGTCACCATGTTGACGCCTGAACTGGCATCCTGGTAAACGTCAGACCATAAACAGCTGTTTTGTGAATGGCCTTTGGCCAGTTGATACCAGCTTTCATTGTGGTATCCACTCGATCCTTCGACGTTATAATCATTGGAATACACCAGCTTTCCTTCAGCATTACGCGCCCAGAAAAAGCTTCTTTTCTCCACACCTGCGGTGAAGGCGTCTGGTTCTGGCCAGATGCCGCCGCCGGTAATAATCGAGTCTTTACCTTCACCAATAAGATGCGGAACAACGCTTTGGTACAGAGATTCATCGTTAGGCAACACTTCAGCCAGTCGCGACAGGCTGACGGTCTCACCTTCAATTCGGGACAATACGGTACTCAACTGACGGGTTAAACCTTGCCCTGTTTCTTCGATCAGGGCGGTGTTGATTTCAACGACGCGCGGCTGACCGCGCCAGAGCATAATCACCACGATAACAAGGGTCGTTACTGCAAGCAGCAGAATGCCGCCGATGGTTAAACGCGTTGAAATACGAGTAGGATACCAGGCCATACAAACTCCTTCTGCAAAAGGCTAACTTTTATCCAGTATCGGCACAGGCGTTTATATCTTTATAAAGTTTTCTTAAGTATCACAAAACAAATTAGTGACAGCGTCACAAATAACAAAACCCAGCACTTTGGCTGGGTTTTAATAACGGTTTAATCTTATTTAGATAATTCTTTTTTGATTTCGTCTTTTATTTTACTTAATTCACTCTGCGGATGTTTCTTACAAAGTTCAACGGTCAGAGGAACTGCAGTCGTAACGGTTTCGTTATAGTCGACGTAGTCACCACCTTTGAAGTCTTCGTCTTCATTGAGCACCCAGAAGGCCACCGGAGCCATAGTTTGTGGGTTTAAATCAATAAACTCCTGGCAGTTCATGCCTTTCGGAGTCACTTCAGTTTTAGCGTTATCTGTTGCTGCATTGACGCTGACACTGGTTAACAGCGCTGCGACCAGAATACCTGCGGTAGAAAGGGAGAATTTATTCATTGTAGTACTCCATTTATAATATAAATAATATCTACACTTGCGCTTAACACCGTTAATGTAGCTCGCGAAAAATAATACCCCTACAGTCATAAGAATAAAGATTGCTGTTATTGATATGGCTGAAATTTATATTTCCCATTACTGATTCTTATGTCTGAGGGATAAATGTTGCCCACAATGTGATCGTTCCGACGAAATCAGCAGATTCATACCCCTCTTCCTCTACCGTTGCACCAAAACTGAACTACGCTGCACAAATGTTGATCATTGGTTAATGAATATAGGTTGGTTTTTAACAAAAACAGTCGGCGTGCCGCTGTTACGCACATGGCACGCGTCCTGCATTGTTAATTCGCTAACAGAAATACGGTATCTGACAGGCAACTAACAGCGAGAAGGTAATGACAGCCAAACCAGAGTTATTTACCCGCATAGAGCAAACCTTTAGCCAGCTGACGCCCAGCGAAAAGCGCGTGGCCGGGTGGCTGTTAGCCCATGCTGTGCAGATCCCATTTGAAACCGCAGATGGCATCGCCAAAGCAACCGGAACCAGCGGCATTACCGTCGGACGTTATCTGCGTAAACTGGGCTTTCGTAACCTGGAGGATGCAAAAGCCAGTCTGCGTGAGCTGCCCGTTGTTCCGTATCAGCCCTGGGGAATGAATGAACGACTGGATTCCTGGCACCAGCAACAAAGCCTGCCGGATCGGGCACAGCAGTCGCTGTTGCTGGAGATCGACGCTATTACCCACGTCTACCAGCTCGCACAAGGCGAAACGTTTTTACGCATTGCACAGCAGCTTGCGCATGCGGAAGCCGTGTACATCCTCGGGATCCAGTCCACCCGCGGGATCGCCAACGCCTTTTTTAGTCACCTGGAATACCTGCGACCTAAAGTCAGCTACTCCGAAGGCCTGTCCGGCAGTTGGGTCGAGTCGCTGAACTCGGGATTCAGCCAGCCTTACGTGGTTATTACCGATATGCGCGCCTACTCCGCTATTTCGCGACAATATTGCCGCGTCGCCACAGAACGCTGTATTCCGCTGGCGCTCATTACCGATGTGTGGTGCCCATGGGCCAGGGATTATTCCATTGATTTACTTCAGGTAAAAACTGACACCGGGCATTTCTGGGACTCACTGGCACCGGTGAGCTGTCTGTTCAACTTATTACTTTCTGCGGTGGTGGCGCAACTGGGTGACGCCCTCGCAGGACGCCTGCAAACCAATCGCCAGTTACAACAACAATTTGGTCAATTCGAACAATAAACAGGAAACGTGCTATGTCAGAACTCCCAGAACTGGTCGATCTGTCGGTGATATTTCCGTCGCTGCATATCGATCTTAAATACGCTACTGCCGACAACATTACCGGCGCACCTATCTACCGGGAAGCTCGTTGTCTGTTGCACACTGAGGCGGTAACCGCGCTGGCTAAAAGCATCAGCATTGCGCAACTGGCCGGCCTGCAGCTTGTGGTGTACGACGCGTATCGCCCCCAGCAGGCGCAGGCGATACTGTGGAATGCCTGTCCCGACCCGCAGTATGTTGTCGATGTCGCAATTGGTTCCAATCACAGTCGCGGAACGGCCATTGACGTTACGTTGATGGACGATCGCGGCCATCTCCTTGATATGGGGGCCGGTTTTGATGAAATGCACGACCGTTCCCATGCCTGGCACCCGTCTGTACCTCCGGCAGCGCAGCGTAACCGCCTGCTGCTCAATGCCATTATGTTTGGCGGTGGTTTTGTCGGTATTAACAGTGAATGGTGGCATTTTGAATTACCTGATGCCGCTCGCTATCCGCTGCTTGACGATCAAATAGATTGTTACACTGTCACGCCTATAACAACACAACATCCCCTTTAATTCTGGAGCCTGGTTATGAAGACTACACCTGCGTTAAACGCGTTTTTCCGCCCCGCTCTGATAGCCGTTGCGTTAGCATTTGCCCTGCCCGCCGCACAGGCTGCCGTTCCCAAAGATATGTTGGTGATTGGTAAAGCCGCCGATCCGCAGACGCTCGACCCCGCCGTGACCATCGATAACAATGACTGGACGGTTACCTATCCCTCTTACCAGCGGTTGGTTCAATACAAAACCGACGGAGGTAAAGGCTCCACGGAAGTTGAAGGTGATTTAGCCAGCGGCTGGAAAGCCTCTGACGATCAGAAAGAGTGGACGTTTACCCTGAAAAACGATGCCAAATTCGCCGACGGAACGCCGGTAACGGCAGATGCGGTAAAGCAATCCTTTGAACGTTTGCTCAAAATTGGTCAGGGACCTGCGGAGGCTTTCCCAAAAGATCTGAAGGTCGACGTCATTGATAACAATACGGTGAAATTTACCCTCAGCCAGCCGTTTGCCCCGTTTCTGTATACGCTGGCAAATGACGGTGCCTCAATCATTAACCCGGCCATCTTAAAAGAGCATGCCGCAGATGATGCCCGCGGATTCCTGGCGCAGAACACGGCAGGCTCTGGTCCCTTCATGCTGAAGAGCTGGCAAAAGGGACAACAACTGGTGCTGGTACCGAACCCGCATTATGCCGGGGCGAAACCGACATTTAAGCGTGTCTCAGTCAAAATCATTGGTGAAAGCGCCTCCCGTCGCCTGCAATTGTCGCGTGGCGATATCGACATTGCCGATGCGCTGCCTGTTGACCAGCTTGCCGCTTTGAAACAGGAAGGCAAAGTGAACGTGGCGGATTATCCCTCGCTGCGCGTGACCTATCTGTATCTCAACAACAGTAAAGCCCCGCTCAATCAGGTGGATTTACGCCGTGCCATCTCGTGGGCCACTGATTATAAAGGCATGGTTAACGGGATCCTGAGCGGCAATGGAAAGCAAATGCGTGGCCCGATCCCTGAAGGCATGTGGGGTTTTGACGATAAGGCCATGCAGTACAGCTTCGATGAAGCCAAAGCCAAAGCCGCGTGGGACAAAGTTGCTAGCAAACCTGAAAGCCTGAGCTTCCTGTACTCTGATAATGACCCTAACTGGGAACCTATCGCGCTCGCCACCCAGGCAAGCCTTGGCAAACTGGGTATTAAGGTGAAACTGGAAAAACTGGCAAACGCCACCATGCGCGACCGCGTGGGCAAAGGCGATTACGACATTGCCATTGGCAACTGGAGTCCGGATTTTGCCGACCCGTACATGTTTATGAACTACTGGTTTGAGTCAGATAAGAAAGGCTTGCCGGGTAACCGTTCGTTCTATGAAAACGGTGAGGTCGATAAACTGCTGCGCAGTGCGCTGGCCACAACCGATCAGGTGGCCAGAACCAATGACTACCAGCAGGCGCAAACCATCGTGATTGATGAAGCGGCCTACGTCTATTTATTCCAGAAAAACTATCAGTTGGCGATGAACAAAGACGTCAAAGGATTTGTATTCAACCCCATGCTGGAACAGGTCTTCAATATCTCCACCATGAGTAAATAAGCCACGTTTATGCGGAGCCGCTCTGGCTCCGCAAGGGGAAGCTAATGACGTTCTGGAGTATTTTACGCCAGCGATGCTGGGGACTTATTCTGGTGGTTATCGGTGTTTGCGTAATCACCTTTATTATTTCACACCTGATACCTGGCGACCCCGCGCGGCTGCTGGCGGGCGATCGCGCCAGCGATGAAATCGTCGAAAATATTCGCCAACAGCTGGGGCTGAATCAACCGCTGTATGTCCAGTTTTTTCGCTATGTCAGCGATATTTTTCACGGCGATTTAGGCATATCCATTCGCACCGGACGTCCGGTACTGGATGAGCTGCGCATTTTCTTCCCCGCGACCCTTGAATTGGCTTTCTGCTCTTTGTTGTTGGCGCTGGTGATAGGTATCCCGCTGGGTATTTTATCTGCGGTCTGGCGTAACCGCTGGCTTGATCACCTTGTTCGGCTAATGGCAATTACCGGTATCTCCACGCCTGCATTCTGGCTGGGGCTGGGGGTTATCGTGCTGTTTTACGGTCATCTGCAAATTTTACCCGGCGGTGGGCGTTTAGACGACTGGCTGGATCCACCTGCTCACGTCACCGGTTTCTACCTGATTGATGCTCTGCTGGAAGGAAACGGCGAAGTCTTTTTCAATGCGCTTCAGCACCTGATTTTGCCATCGCTGACATTGGCTTTTGTACATCTTGGGATCGTTGCCCGTCAGATTCGTTCCGCCATGCTGGAGCAACTGAGTGAAGATTACATTCGCACCGCGCGCGCCAGCGGGCTGCCGGGCTGGTACATCGTGTTGTGCTATGCATTGCCTAACGCACTTATCCCATCAATCACCGTCCTCGGCCTGGCGCTGGGCGATCTGCTCTACGGTGCGGTATTGACCGAAACGGTCTTTGCCTGGCCTGGCATGGGCGCCTGGGTGGTGACCTCAATTCAGGCACTCGACTTCCCGGCGGTAATGGGATTTGCGGTGGTGGTCTCGTTCGCCTATGTGCTGGTCAACCTGGTGGTGGATTTACTCTATCTGTGGGTAGACCCTCGAATTGGACGTGGAGGTGCTGAATGATGCTCACACAAGAAACACCGACCGCCCCTCAGACTGCACGCCGCCGCACGGACTGGGCCAAACTGTTCTGGATGATGAAAAGTAGCCCGCTGACGCTGGTTGGCGGGGTCATCATCGTATTGATACTGCTGCTGATGGTGCTGTCGCCGTGGATAACACCCCACGATCCGAATGCCATCAATTTGAGTGCGCGCCTGCTGCCCCCGTCAGCCGCTCACTGGTTTGGAACCGATGAAGTCGGTCGCGATCTGTTCAGCCGCGTTCTGGTAGGAAGTCAGCAATCTGTCGTTGCGGGTCTGGTGGTAGTGGGTATCTCCGGGGGATTGGGCTCACTGCTGGGTTGCTTGTCGGGTGTCATGGGTGGGCGTGCCGACGCGATAATTATGCGGATGATGGACATTATGCTGTCCATTCCTTCGCTGGTGTTGACGATGGCGTTAGCCGCCGCGCTGGGCCCCAGCCTGTTTAACGCCATGCTGGCGATTGCAATCGTCCGTATCCCTTTCTATGTACGCCTCGCCCGTGGTCAGACGTTAGTGGTACGCCAGTTTACTTTTGTACAGGCTGCCCGGACCTACGGCGCTTCACGCTGGCATCTGATTAGCTGGCACATTTTACGCAATTCTCTGCCGCCGCTCATTGTGCAGGCATCACTGGATATCGGCAGCGCGATCCTGATGGCCGCCACGCTCGGGTTTATCGGTCTGGGTGCCCAGCAGCCCAGCGCTGAATGGGGGGCGATGGTCGCAATTGGCCGCAATTACGTGCTTGATCAGTGGTGGTATTGTGCTTTTCCCGGCGCCGCCATTCTGATTACCGCCGTGGGCTTTAATCTCTTTGGCGATGGTATTCGCGATCTGCTGGATCCGAAAGCCGGAGGAAAACAGTCATGACACAACCCGTACTGGAAATCGAAGATTTGCATCTGAGTTTCCCCGGCTATAAAGCTGACGTGCATGCGCTGAACCACGTATCACTGCACATCAATCGCGGAGAAATCGTTGGTGTGGTGGGTGAATCCGGTTCCGGTAAGTCCGTGACCGCCATGCTCACCATGCGTCTGCTACCGGAGGGAAGCTATCGTATTCACCAAGGACGCGTTTCGCTGCTGGGTGAAGATGTGCTCAACGCCAGTGAGAAACAAATGCGCCAATGGCGCGGCGCACGCGTCGCGATGATCTTTCAGGAGCCCATGACGGCACTGAATCCGACCCGGCGTATTGGCCAGCAAATGGTGGAGGTGATCCGCCATCATCAGGCGTTAAGCCGCACGGATGCCCGCCAGAAAGCCGTCGCTCTACTGGAAGAGATGCAAATCCCGGGTGCGCCGGAGGTCATGAAACGTTTTCCGTTTGAGCTTTCAGGCGGTATGCGCCAACGCGTGATGATTGCGCTGGCCTTTTCGTGCGAGCCGGAGCTTATCATTGCCGATGAACCGACCACTGCACTGGACGTCACGGTGCAACTGCAGGTGCTGCGTTTGCTGAAGTTAAAAGCGCGCGCCAGTGGAACAGCCGTGTTATTTATCAGCCATGATATGGCGGTGGTTTCACAGTTATGCGACCGGTTGTATGTCATGTATGCCGGGAGTGTGATTGAGAGTGGCCCGACGCAAACTGTTATTCAACGCCCGACTCACCCCTATTCCATCGGCTTGCTGAAATGTGCACCGGAACACGGCGAACCGCGCACATTGCTGCCCGCCATTCCCGGCACCGTGCCGAACCTAACCTGCTTACCTGCCGGATGCGCGTTTCGCGACCGCTGCTTTGCCGCTGGTCCTCGTTGTGAAGAAACGCCGGCGTTAAGTAGTCAGGGAGGTGCAGATCAACAATCTGCCTGCTGGTATCCGCAACTGGAGACAACACATGTCTGATTTTTTACTGGCGCTGCAGGATGTTCATGTCAACTTTCCTGCGCGTAAAAACTGGCTTGGCAAGGTTACGGAACGGGTGCATGCGCTCAACGGTCTGGATTTACAGATTCGCCAGGGTGAAACGCTGGGGATTGTTGGCGAATCCGGCTGTGGAAAAAGTACGCTGGCGCAACTGTTGATGGGCATGTTGAAACCCAGTCAGGGAAGCTATTCTCGCCGTGGTGATAAGAAGCATAACGGTATGCAAATGGTCTTTCAGGACCCGCTTTCATCACTGGATCCGCGCTTACCGGTGTGGCGGATAATTACCGAACCGGTGTGGATCCAAAAACGGAGCCCGGAGCGTGAACGACGCATGCTTGCCGAGGATTTGGCACGACAGGTGGGGATTCGTCCTGAATATCTCGACCGCTTGCCGCACGCGTTTTCCGGTGGACAGCGCCAACGTATTGCTATTGCCCGGGCGCTATCGTCAGAGCCGGATGTTATCGTCCTTGATGAGCCCACTTCAGCACTGGATATCTCCGTGCAGGCGCAAATTCTCAACCTGCTGGTGTCGCTACAGGCGCGCAGAAACCTGACCTACGTATTGATATCGCATAACGTGTCGGTGGTCCGCCATATGAGCGACCGTGTGGCGGTGATGTACCTCGGGCAAATTGTTGAGCTGGGCGATGCCCAACAAGTTCTCACTCACCCCGCCCATCCGTACACACGATTATTGCTGGACTCGGTACCTAAAACGGGCGCACCGCTGGCGGAAGATTTGGTGTTACGTAAAACCGAGCTACCGGGAAACCGAACGTTGCCCCAGGGCTGCTTTTTCCGTGACAGATGTCCATTGGCAACCCACGGTTGTGAGAAAAAACAGGCATTGCTGAAGAGTGATACCGGCTGTGACGTTCGCTGCTGGCGGGCGGTTACATGACCTGAGCCGTTGAGAAAAGTCAGGTGCGATACGCCTTTTTCAGTGAATCCACCAGCACCTCGGAAGCGGTAGATAATTTATGATGCGCCGAACGCAAAACCCCGATCCGACGCTGGATCACCGGCGTATCCAGATCGATACAGGTTGCGCCTAACTCTGTCATTTGCGTGCGGCATAGTGCAGGTACGGCGCTACCGCCCAGACCGTTAGCCACCAGACGGCCAACGGTTACCAACTGATGGCTCTCCAGCGCTACTTCCAGCGTATGTCCGCTTTGCACCAGTTGTTCTTCCAGCATCAGCCGCACGGCGGACGGGCGTTGCAGGGTGATAAAATCCAGCGTCAGCAGTTCGCGCCACGCAATACGACCCCTGTCTGCCAGTCGACAGGTTGGCGGCACAATCGCGATAAAACGATCCACGCCGAGCGGCGTGAAATGCAGATGTCCCGAATAGTCCGGCTCGAAGGCTATGCCCATCTCGACCCGCCCTTCACTGACCATTTCAATCACGTGTTCATTAATTACATCGTGAACCGTTACGTTGATACCGGAATAAGAATCACGAAATGTTTTCAGTACCGATGGCAGGACGTTAGCGGCAAATGAGGGCATGGCGGCGATCGATATTTTACCGCGCTGCAGCGTAAAGCGCTGGCGCATGGCTTCTTCCGTATTCTCCCAGTCCGCCAGCAGCTGTCGCCCCATATTCAGCAGCGTTTCTCCCTCCTGCGTCAGGGTCACTTTGCGAGTTGTTCTTAACAGTAACGCCCCGCCCAGCGAATCTTCCAGTCCTTTAATCGCCAGGCTTAACGCGGGTTGCGACATATTCAGTCTTTCGCTGGCATGAGCAAAATTCAGAGTGTGAGCTACCGCTAAAAACGCGCGTAACTGTTTGATGCTCATTCCCATTTCGCATTCCTTTAACTTGTTGAATACCTTTAATTAACATTAAATTGATAAAAAAACCCAATGAGTGAGTCACAAATTTAAAATTAACAAATCATTTTTCACCCCCAATGATGTCGGCAAGGACAACTGGGGAGGCAAGTGTATGGCTGGACTGGATAAACGTGTTGCCACTTATCAAGAGGCGCTGGAAGGACTGACCGACAACATGACGCTGCTGGCGGGCGGTTTTGGTTTATGTGGGATCCCTGAAAACCTGATTACCGAAGTACGCCGTCGGGAGGTTCAGGGACTTACCGTTGTATCAAACAACTGCGGCGTGGATGGCTTTGGCCTTGGCGTGCTGCTGGAAACGCGTCAGGTGCGCAAAGTGGTCGCGTCCTATGTGGGGGAAAACGCCCTGTTTGAGAAACAGGTGCTTAGCGGCGAACTGGAAGCCATCCTGACGCCACAGGGTACGCTGGCAGAGCAGTTGCGCGCGGGCGGCGCGGGGATCCCGGCATTTTTTACCGCGACCGGATATGGAACCCCCGTGGCGGAAGGGAAAGAGGTTCGCGAGTTTGCCGGACGCCCTTACATCCTTGAGCAGGCGATAACCGGTGATTTTGCGTTGGTTAAAGGCTGGAAAGCCGACTGGTACGGCAACGTCATCTATCGCCACACCGCACAGAATTTTAATCCGCTGATGGCCGCCGCCGGGCGCATTACCGTCGTGGAAGTCGAAGAAATTGTCCCTCCCGGAGAACTGGACCCTGCTGCGATTCACACTCCCGGAATTTTCGTTAACCGCATTATTCAGGGGCAGTTTGAAAAACGTATTGAACAACGCACCCTGCGCCAGAAAGGAGCCTGACATGTTAACGCGTGAACAAATGGCGATGCGCGTCGCCCGCGAGCTGCGCGACGGTTATTACGTCAACCTTGGGATCGGCATTCCCACGCTGGTGGCAAATTACATCCCTGATGGCATGGATGTGATGCTGCAATCAGAAAACGGTTTGCTGGGTATGGGCCCGTTTCCCACAGAAGACGAAATTGATGCCGACATGATCAACGCCGGGAAACAGACAGTGACGGCGCGCAAAGGCGCGGCGATTTTCGACTCGGCGCAATCCTTCGCCATGATCCGCGGCGGCCACGTTGATCTGACGGTGCTCGGTGCGTTTGAAGTCGATGTTAACGGCAATATCGCCTCATGGATGATCCCCGGAAAAATGGTGAAAGGCATGGGCGGCGCGATGGACCTGGTTGCCGGAGCCGACAATATCATTGTGGTAATGACCCATGCTTCCAAAAGCGGTGAGTCCAAACTGCTTCCCGCCTGCACCCTGCCGCTGACCGGCGTGGCCTGCATCAAACGCGTGCTTACCGACCTGGCTCTGCTGGAAATTGCCGACGGTGCGTTCATTCTGCGTGAACGTGCACCGGGCATCAGCGTGGATGAAATTGTCGCCAGAACCGCAGGCAAGCTGATCGTTCCCGAAACTGTCCCCGAAATGCACTTTAGCTGAGGAGCTGACCATGCAGGATGTTGTCATTGTCGCGGCGACGCGCACCCCGATTGGCAGTTTTCATGGCGCGCTGGCACCACTTTCCGCGGTTGAGCTTGGTTCAGTGGTGATCCGTTCGCTGCTGGAAAAAACGGCTGTGGCGCCTGAGCAAATTGATGAGGTGATTTTAGGTCAGGTTCTGACTGCGGGCTGCGGTCAGAATCCGGCCAGACAAACGGCGTTACGGGCAGGACTGCCGGTCACCACGCCCGCGTTAACCATCAACTTGGTGTGTGGTTCGGGTCTGAAGGCGGTGCATCAGGCGGTACAGGCGATTCGCTGTGGCGATGCGCAAATCGTGATTGCCGGGGGCCAGGAGAGCATGAGCAATGCGCCCTATTATCTCGACGGCGCGCGGGCCGGTCTGCGGTTGGGTCATGCCAGTATGAAAGACAGCGTGGTGCATGACGGCCTGTGGGATGCGTTCAACGACTATCACATGGGTATTACTGCCGAAAATCTGGCGGATAAGTTCGTAATCAGTCGTGAGCAGCAGGACGCTTTTGCCCTGCACTCCCAGCAAAAAGCTGCCGCCGCCATTGAAGCGGGTCGTTTTAACGCGGAAATCACGCCGGTCAGCGTCCCACAGGGCAAAAAGCCGCCACGTGTGGTGGACCGTGACGAACAACCTCGCCCGGATACTCAGGCCGACAAGCTGGCGCAACTTAAACCGGCGTTTCGTCCGGGTAACGGCACGGTGACCGCCGGAAATGCATCATCCATCAATGATGGTGCCGCCGCGGTGATGTTGATGAGCGCCGCCAAAGCGGCGGAACTCAATCTGCCAGTGCTTGCCCAGGTGGCGGGCTACGCGGTTTCTGGCGTCGATCCCGCCATTATGGGCATTGGGCCGGTAGAAGCGTCACTCCAGTGCCTGAAGCGTGCTGGCTGGACGCTAAATGACGTGGATCTTATCGAAGCCAACGAAGCCTTTGCTGCGCAAGCGCTGGCGGTTGGCGAATCCCTGAACTGGGACAGCAACCGGGTAAACGTGAACGGCGGTGCGATTGCGCTGGGGCACCCGATTGGCGCATCAGGTTGCCGAATTCTGGTAACGCTGCTGCATGAAATGGCGCGTAGCAACGCAGCCAAAGGATTGGCCACGCTGTGCGTAGGTGGTGGTCAGGGGGTGGCGCTGGCGGTAGAACGTCCGCAGGGGGTAGCTCATGCAAAGTAAGCCTATCTGCGTTCTGGGCGCGGGGTTAATGGGTGTCGGCATTGCTACCCACTTCGCCCGTTTTGGTTACGATGTCTGGTTATACGATACCGATAGCAGCCGAATTGCAGAAATAAGCGCCGTAGCCGGCGGTATTCTGGATGAGCTGATTGTCACCGATCAATTTGCAATTGGTGAAAAAACGTCAGTCGTGGCTCGCCTGCACGGCACAACCTCACTACAGGATATTGCCGCATGCCGGTTACTGATTGAAGCGATCCCGGAGCGGCTCGAACTCAAACACGCACTGTATGCGCAACTGGAAGAGCTGATCGCGCCGGAGGCCGTTATTGCCAGTAATACCAGCGGCCTGCCGCCGGATGCGCTGGCAGAAAAACTCGCCCATCCTGAACGGTTGCTGATCGCCCATTTCTGGCACCCGCCACATTTTATTCCGCTGGTCGAAATTGTACCTGGCACCGCAACGAAGCCGGAATATCTCCATGAATTGCAACAACAACTGATCGCGATGCAACTTGAGGCCGTGGTGCTCGACCGCGCCGCCCCAGGGTTTGTTGGCAATCGACTGCAGTTTGCTCTGCTGCGTGAAGCGCTACATATCGTTAAAAGCGGCATCGCCAGCGCAGAAGTGGTTGATCAGGTGATGCGCGCCTCGCTCGGACGTCGCTATGCAATGGTCGGTCCGCTGGAGGCTGCTGATATGACCGGACTTTCTACGGTGCAGGACATTTGTCGGCATCTGCTTCCGGAACTGGCAACCGGCAGCGACATGATGTCGCTGGTCGCTGACAAGGTCGCCAACGGTGATACCGGGTTGCGCAGCGGCCAGGGATTTTATCGCTGGGATGATTCGCGCAAGGAATACATCCAGCAACGCAGGGAGCATCAACTGCGCTTTGCCCTGAAACCGTAACTTCTCTTTCTGTACCCCACTATAACAATGATATTGAGGAGTCATGATGAGTGTATTAATCGCCCTGGCAGCGTTGGGCCTGCTGATGCTGGCAGCCTATCGCGGATATAGCGTTATCCTGTTTGCCCCCATCGCGGCATTAGGTGCTGTATTGCTTACCGAACCCAGCGCCGTCGGCCCTGCTTTCACCGGCCTGTTTATGGAAAAAATGGTCGGTTTTGTGAAGCTTTACTTCCCGGTGTTCTTGCTGGGGGCCGTGTTTGGCAAGTTAATCGAGTTATCTGGGTTTTCACGTTCCATTGTTGCCGCCGCTATCAACATTCTCGGCCGTCGCCATGCCATTCCGGTTATTGTGCTGGTATGTGCGCTGTTGACCTACGGCGGCGTATCGCTGTTCGTCGTGGCGTTTGCGGTGTATCCGTTCGCGGCCGAACTGTTCCGTCAGAGCAATATCCCGAAGCGGCTGATCCCGGCAACCGTTGCGCTGGGCGCGTTCTCCTTCACCATGGATGCCCTGCCAGGCACACCGCAGATCCAGAACATTATTCCGACCAGTTTCTTCGGTACCAACGCCTGGGCCGCGCCGTGGCTGGGTCTGATAGGTTCCGTGTTTATCATCGTTGTTGGTCTGGTTTATCTCGAACGTCAGCGTCGTAAAGCGCAGGCAAAGAATGAAGGCTATGGGACTGAACTGTTAAACGAGCCGGAAACGCCGGATAACATTAATCTGCCGAACCCGATCATCGCGATCTCTCCGCTGATCCTGGTTGGGGTATTTAACCTGCTGTTTACCCGCTGGATCCCGCAATGGTATGGCGCCACGCATCAACTGGAGCTTCCGGGTCTCGCCAAACCGATTACCACCGAAGTCGGTAAAATCACTGCTATCTGGGCAGTGGAAGCGGCGCTAATTTCTGGGATCCTGCTGGTGGTGCTCTTCGGCTATCGCAACATTAAAGGTCGCCTGGCGGAAGGCAGCAGAACGGCGGTTGGCGGCGCGATCCTCGCGGCGATGAACACCGCGTCAGAGTACGGTTTTGGCGCAGTGATCGCCGCCCTGCCAGGTTTCCTTGTACTGTCAAAAGCGCTGGCGGCTATTCCTGACCCGCTGCTCAATGAAGCTATCAGTATCACTACGCTCGCCGGGATCACCGGTTCGGCGTCTGGCGGGATGAGTATTGCCCTTGCCGCCATGTCTGACACCTTTATCGCGGCCGCTCACGCTGCCAATATCCCACTTGAAGTCTTTCACCGCGTGGCGTCTATGGCCAGCGGCGGTATGGACACCCTGCCGCATAACGGCGCAGTCATTACCTTATTAGCTATCACCGGTCTCAGCCACCGTCAGGCGTATGGCGGAATTTTTGCTATTACCGTCATTAAAAGTCTGGCCGTACTGTTTGTCATCGGCGTCTTCTACACCACCGGAATTGTTTAAGGAGAATCATCATGAACTTAACGGGAAAAACCGCCCTGGTTACCGGCTCGACCAGCGGTATCGGATTAGGTATCGCACAGGTGCTGGCGCAATCGGGCGCCACCCTGATCCTCAACGGGTTTGGTGATGTGGATGCCGCCAAAGACGCTGTTGCGCAATATGGCAAAACGCCAGGTTATCATGGTGCGGATCTGAGCAATGAAGCGCAAATTGCCGACATGATGCGCTATGCCGAGAGCGAATTTGGCGGTGTTGATATTCTGGTCAACAACGCGGGGATCCAGCATGTATCCCCGGTGGAAACCTTCCCGGTTGATAAATGGAACGCGATTATCGCCATTAATCTCTCTTCCGTTTTTCACACCACGCGTCTGGCGCTTCCTGGTATGCGCGCGCGAAACTGGGGGCGCATCATTAATATCGCTTCTGTTCACGGCCTGGTGGCCTCAAAAGAGAAATCTGCCTACGTAGCGGCGAAGCACGGCGTGGTGGGATTCACCAAGACCATCGCACTGGAAACCGCGCAGACGGGTGTCACCTGCAATGCGCTGTGTCCCGGCTGGGTGCTCACGCCGCTGGTCCAGCAGCAGATCGATAAGCGTATTGCCGAAGGCGCAGAGCCTGAGGCTGCGCGTGACGCCCTGCTGTCGGAAAAGCAGCCGTCGCGCGAATTCGTTACGCCGGAACAGTTAGGTGAGCTGGCACTATTTCTGTGTTCAAACGGTGCGGCGCAGGTGCGCGGCGTGGCGTGGAATATGGATGGCGGTTGGGTAGCGCAATAACATCATCAGGTGCCGGATAAGACTGACTTACATCCGGCACAGTCGTAGGCCGGATAAGACGCAGTCGCATCCGGCGCGCCATGATTAAGACTTCAGCTGATAATCCAGCGTAATATCCGCGTTCAGTACCTGCGATACCGGGCATCCGGCTTTTGCTTTCTGGATGATGCCGTCAAACGTGGCGGCGTCTATACCCGACACGCTCACCTGGCTATGCAACGCGACTTTAGTTATCGCAAACCCGGCATCTGCTTTATCCAGAGAAACATCGGCAGTGGTATCAATGGCATCTGGTGTAAACCCTGCTTCGCCCAGCATCAGCGAAAGTGCCATCGAGAAGCAGGCTGCATGGGCCGCGCCAATCAATTCTTCAGGATTGGTGCCTTTCACACCTTCAAATCGTGTATTAAACCCATACGGTTGCTGATTCAACACGCCACTTTCGGTCGACACAGTGCCTTTGCCGCGCTTAATGTCGCCTTCCCAGTGTGCCTGACCTTTCTTATGGATAGTCATTACCGCTCTCCTGTATTGTCGTCGGAGTTACTAGTATAGGACGGCTGAGAAAAAGCATGTTACATACGGGATAGTTCTCATTTGCCGCTTAAGCATTGACCTTTCAGATAAAATGACCGACCATCCAGAAAGCCGTTATGTTGAACATCGGCTTTATATCAGGTTGTATTTCGTCCGTTCTCTTACGGGCTCGCCCTTGAAACCAGTAACAGGATTAAGGAGTTAGAATGAAATCGAACCGTCAGGCCCGTCATATTCTCGGACTGGACCACAAAATCTCAAATCAACGTAAAATCGTGACCGAAGGTGACAAAACCAACGTGGTCAATAATCCTACTGGAAGAAAGCGCCGCACTGACGGCAAGTAGCCTTTCGCACGTCTGACTGAGTAACGAGATAAACACCATTGCAACCGCAGTGGTGTTTTTGCTTATAAAACCCCTTAACCCATTCACAATGCTTTATACTTCGCCCGTTTCCCTGGCGGACAGGCCACATACGATCATAAAGAGCGCCAGGGACGGTTATTCAAAAAAGAGTGAGTGACATGGAAAACGAAACCAAAAAACTGCGTTCCCTTTACATCCCCTACGCTGGCCCGGTACTGCTGGAATTCCCTTTACTGAATAAAGGGAGCGCCTTCAGTGTGGAAGAACGCCGTAACTTCAACCTGCTGGGGTTACTGCCGGAAGTGGTCGAGACGATTGAGGAACAGGCTGAACGCGCCTGGATCCAATATCAGGGATTCAAAACCGAAATCGACAAACATATTTACCTGCGCAACATCCAGGACACCAACGAAACCCTGTTTTACCGACTGGTGCATAATCACCTGGATGAGATGATGCCAGTTATCTATACCCCAACGGTCGGCGCGGCCTGTGAGCGTTTCTCTGAGATTTATCGTCGTGCGCGCGGCGTGTTTATCTCTTATCAGAACCGCCACAATATGGACGATATCCTGCAAAACGTCCCTAACCACAATATCAAGGTCATCGTTGTCACCGATGGCGAACGTATTTTAGGTCTTGGCGATCAGGGGATCGGCGGGATGGGTATTCCAATCGGTAAACTGTCGCTGTATACCGCATGTGGCGGAATTAGCCCGGCCTATACTCTTCCGGTGGTACTGGACGTGGGGACCAACAACCAGCAACTGCTGAACGATCCGCTGTATATGGGCTGGCGCAATCCGCGTATCACTGATGATGAATACTACGAATTCGTTGATGAATTCATCCAGGCCGTGAAGCATCGCTGGCCGGACGTGCTGTTGCAGTTTGAAGATTTCGCCCAGAAAAACGCTATGCCACTGCTGACCCGTTATCGTGATGAAATTTGCTCGTTTAACGACGATATTCAGGGCACCGCGGCGGTTACTGTCGGTACGCTGATTGCGGCTAGCCGCGCGGCCGGTAGCCAGTTGAGTGAACAGAACATCGTCTTCCTCGGCGCAGGTTCCGCCGGTTGCGGGATCGCCGAGCAGATCATTGCGCAGATCCAGCGTGAAGGTTTAAGCGAAGAAGCGGCGCGTCAACGTGTATTCATGGTCGACCGCTTCGGCCTGTTAACAGACAAAATGCCGAACCTGCTCTCCTTCCAGACAAAACTGGTGCAAAAACGCGAAAATCTCCAGCATTGGGATACCCAAGAAGATGTACTGTCGTTGCTCGATGTGGTCCGCAACGTTAAGCCGGATATCCTGATTGGCGTTTCCGGACAAACCGGCCTGTTTACCGAAGAGATCATCCGCGAAATGCACAAGCATTGTCCGCGTCCGATCGTCATGCCGTTGTCCAACCCCACTTCCCGTGTTGAAGCTACACCACAGGATATTATCGCCTGGACCGAAGGTAACGCGCTGGTTGCGACCGGTAGTCCGTTCGCACCGGTACTGTGGAAAGATAAAATTTACCCAATCGCCCAGTGTAACAACGCCTATATCTTCCCGGGTATCGGCCTGGGTGTGATTGCGTCTGGCGCGTCGCGCATCACTGATGAAATGCTGATGTCGGCGAGTGAAACGCTAGCGCAGTATTCACCGCTGGTGCTCAACGGTGAAGGTCTGGTGCTACCGGAACTGAAAGATATTCAGACCGTTTCTCGCGCCATTGCCTTTGCCGTCGGTAAAATGGCTCAGCAGCAAGGTGTGGCAGTGAAAACCTCCGCCGAAGCGCTGCAACAGGCAATTGACGATAATTTCTGGCAGGCAGAATATCGCGACTACCGTCGTACCTCTATTTGACGGTTTGCCCGGCGGCACACTGCTGTCGGGCGTTCAACACTTGCGCTTTTGCGTAACTTACGATTACACTTTCACCACCGATTAACATTCTGAAAAATAAAAGGAGGATACTTATGCTGTACTGTGAACGTTTTATCGTTTCACATGCTTTTGGCGATCGCCAGTGCTCAAGCGTTATCGGTATCGTGCTGCGATAACTTCTGCTTGAGCGAAGCTAACTTCTAAATCCCCTTCTCTCGGGCTTACCGGGTTATCGTCAGCGATGTTTGACGAGGCATTTTCACGCCTGTAACTCTTGAGTAAGCAACAATGAGCACATTACTAACCGCACAATCCTTACACGTTGATACGGCATTCGGCACGCTATTCGACGATCTTTCCTTTACCCTGAAAAAAGGTGACCGCATCGGGCTTATCGGTTACAACGGCTGCGGCAAAAGCACGCTGTTAAAACTGCTCGATGGCACGATCTCGCCCACCAGTGGGGCAATCTCGCAGGCGAATCACTGCCATCTCGCGCGTGTAGAACAACATCTACCTGACGATATACTGCCGCTTACGCTGCAGGAAGCCGTTCTCGCTCAACTTCCCGAGCATGAACGCGCAGCTCAGCAGTGGCGGGTTGAAGCACTGCTTGCCGAAATGGGTTTTACGCCAGAGAATTTATCTCTTACAGCGCAAACGTTGAGCGGTGGCCAGCACACGCGCTTGCTATTAGCGCGGGCACTGATGCGTAATCCTGACCTGCTGCTGCTGGATGAACCGGGTAACCACCTGGATTTGCCTACATTACTGTGGCTTGAGCAGTTCTTACAGAACTGGTCTGGCAGTTTTGTGGTGGTCTCCCACGACCCGCAACTGCTGGACGCGGTGACTCACGGAACCTGGATCTTGCGCGATCGCACCCTGCATGCCTTCGATCTACCCTGTAGCGCGGCGCGTCAGGCTCTGGCAGAAAGAGATGTCAGCGATGCTCTGCGCCACAAGGCTGAGCAAAAAGAGATAGACCGGGTGACTGCCAGCGCCAAACGGCTGGCTACCTGGGGGCGGGTCTACGACAACGAAGATCTCTCCCGCAAGGCCAAGCAGATGGAAAAACAGGTACAGCGCCTGAAAGAGGTGCAAACAGAAGTAACGTCAGGAAGTCAGTGGACACTAACATTGCAGGGTGATGCCCTGCGTGCAGATCGTTTGCTGGAGATGACCAATCTGTCTGTAGCCCCTGCTCCCGGTGCAGATACACTGTTTTCCATTGCCGGTATCCGGTTAAAAAGCGGCGATCGCGTGGCGATTGTCGGGCGTAACGGTTGCGGGAAATCATCGCTGTTAAGGCTTATCTGGCAACAGTTTCAGTCACAGCTGGCATCGCCTTCATTGGTGTTACACCCGCGCGTTACCCTGGGTTATTACGACCAGACGCTGCATCAGCTTGCCGATAACGATTCATTGTTTGACGCGCTGGAAGCGTTTGCCGCGCAGCCAGAGATTCGCAAGATGGCGCTGATTAGCGCGGGATTTCCGTGGGTTCGTCATGCGCAGCGAGTCAGCACGTTAAGCGGCGGTGAGCGCTCCCGGTTACTATTTGTTGGGCTGACGCTTGCGCGCTACAGTCTGCTGATGCTCGATGAACCGACCAACCATCTGGATATGGAAGGCAAAGAGGCGCTGGCAGAAACGCTACAAAGCTATAACGGCGGCGTGTTGCTGGTCAGTCACGACCGGCAGCTTATCAGCCAAAGCTGCAACCGGTTCTGGCTAATCGACAATGGCGAACTCAGTGAATGGCACGATCTGGAGGCGGTCAATGCGCGTATTCGGGAAACGTCCGCGGAGATAACCGTTCCCAAAACGGCGGTCGAAGCGAAAACTGAAATAAGCGGTGACAGCGATAGATTGCTGGAACAACTTCTCGATCTGGAGCAGCGTCTGGCCGACGATCTCGCCCGCAAGCCGAAACATCAAAAACCGTTGTTACAGGCGCAATGGCGTAAAGAGATTGAACGTCTGAACGCACAACTGGAGTAACCTTTATTGCCGGATGGCGCAAGCTTATCCGGCCTACATCAGCAAAATGTGCGTGTAGGCCAGCCATCCGGCAATTCTTGCGTGACGCTTTCCAGTTATTCCCCTTCTCCCTTTTTCTTTTTGCACATTCGCCGCACAATTTTAAATATCGCAATCTTGGTGTTGCGTTTAACGGAACATTGATGGTAGTGTTCCTCTTGAAGGAACAAGGATGATACGGATGATCATGAACTTCAGGCACAAGGGATTGCGCGATTTGTTTCTTCATGGACGAACATCAGGCGTTATGGCGAAACATGTCCGACGATTACGACACAGACTTGCCGTTATTAATGCGGCAAGCAAGGTTACAGATATCAATATGCCCGGTTATAAGCTACATCCTCTGGTGGGTGAACGCGACGGCATATGGGCAATTTCTGTTTCAGGTAACTGGCGTATTACGTTTGAATTCGTCAATGGCGACGCGTACATACTGGATTACGAGGACTATCATTGATGAAGATGGCAAATCATCCCCGTCCTGGGGATATCATTCAGGAAGCGCTGGAAGAACTCAATGTCAGCCTGCGCGAGTTTGCCAGAGCTATGGAGATTGCACCGTCAACGGCAAGTCGACTATTAACCGGGAAAGCGGCTCTGACGCCTGAGATGGCGATTAAACTCTCCGTAGTGATTGGCAGTTCACCCGAAATGTGGTTAAACCTGCAAAATACCTGGAGTCTGGCAGAGGCCCAAAAAAGCGTGGATATTTCACGTCTGCGTAAGCTGGCGGTACAGTGATATAAATGCCGGATATACTTTTGTCATCCGGCATACCATTTATTGCTGCGGTTTTTTCTCTTTCCAGGCATCCCAGGCCTGTTTGATCTCTTGCTTTGCCGTAGCGGCGTCATTGAAACCGTTTAATTCGACCTTCTTGCGCCCTTCCGGCAGATCTTTGTACACGCGGAAGAAAGATTCCAGACGTTGAACTTCAATCTTGGGCAGATCGCTCAACTCTTTGATGTCATCATAAGTGGGGTCAATTTTACTGGCCGGAACGGCGACAATTTTGTCGTCCTTTTCACCGCCGTCGATCATCTTCAGGACGCCAATAGCGCGCAGCTTAATCAACGTTCCCGGAGCAAGCGGCGCACGGGTATAAAAAATGACGTCCAGCGGGTCACCGTCACCGGCTAAAGACTGGGTGAGTGAACCGTAGTTGGCGGGATAGGCAACCGGCATTGACTGGAAGCGATCGGCAACGATAAAACCGGTTTTGGCGTCGGTTTCATATTTAATCATTCCACCTGCCGGAATTTCGGTTACGGCATAAAACTCTTCCGGGTTGTTCTCCGGCTGAGGAAATTCGAGGATGTTTTGCGCCTGAGCTGAAGCACAAAGAAACACGCTGACTGCGAGTAATTTTTTCACCAGATGCATTGTCTTTTAACTCTTCTATTATCGGAAAGACAACACCTTACGTTCAGCAGATGACAGAAACATGACGTTTTTTTGGCAAAAAAATGGCGCTACTGATGTAGCGCCATTGCGTAGAGGGAACATCAGGGATTAGTTAACCCCCTCCTCGCTCTCTTTTTTCGCTTCTTGTCTTTCAACTTCGCGATACCAACGTGGGTGATGTTTCTTCGCCCAACGACGGCTCACTTTCCCTTCGACCATACCTTTAATCGATCCTTTCACCCAGAATGCCATATACATATGGATGAGGATGGCGTGCATCAGGATAATCCCCGCAGCCGCATGGATCAGCAGGCTATAGCGCACGACCTGCATCGGGAAGAACTGCGCAAAGTACGGACGCCAGATAATGATACCGGTAATCAGCAGCACGAAAATCATGCTCATAATCGACCAGAACATCATTTTCTGCCCGGCGTTGTATTTGCCCACATCCGCCACTTTGTGTTCATTGCCTTTCAGTACTTCCACAATGTTTTTCAGCCACGGAATATCTTTCTTATCCGGGATGTTGTGGTGCACAAAGCGTACAAACATGAACATCAGTGCCACGAAGATCAGTATGCCGAAGAACGGGTGCAAAATGCGTCCCATCTGCGGCGTACCGAAGGTTTGCGTCAGCCATTGCAGAGTCGGGAAGAAAAATGAAATCCCCGACAGCGCTACCAGGAAGAAGCAGATCACCACCGTCCAGTGACAGGCGCGGTCGATAAATTTCGTGCGCACAATCATTTTCGACTTACTCATGATGATCCTCCTCGTCGTCGTCCACTTCCTTATTCGGACCAATACCAATGTAGTGGTAAATCAGTCCGGCGAAGGTGGCGATAAATCCGGCAGCGGCCAGCGGCTTCAGCGCCCCTTTCCACAGATTGATAGAGGTATCTATCTGCGGGTCTTTTGGCAGGCCGTGATACAGTTCAGGCTGGTTGGCATGATGCAGAACGTACATGACGTGCGTGCCGCCCACACCTTCCGGGTTGTAAAGACCGGCATGTTCAAAACCGCGTGCCTTCAGTTTGGCCACACGCTGTTCACCCATTTCCAGCATTTCCTGCTTGGTGCCGAAATGTATTGCCCCGGTCGGACACGTTTTCACGCAGGCAGGTTCCTGCCCGACGCTGACACGGTCCACACACAGCGTACATTTATACACCCGGTTATCCTCTTTATTGAGGCGCGGAATATTAAATGGACACCCGGCAATACAGTAGCCGCAGCCAATGCAGTGCTCTGACTGGAAATCGACAATCCCGTTGGCGTACTGGATGATGGCCCCGGCAGACGGGCACGCCTTCAGGCAGCCCGGATCTTCACAGTGCATACAGCCGTCTTTACGAATCAACCACTCCAGCTTGCCGTTCTGTTCGGTTTCGGTAAATCGCATCACCGTCCAGGACTTGGCGCTGAGATCGGCGGGGTTGTCATAAACCCCGACGCAGTGGCCAACTTCATCGCGGATATCGTTCCACTCTGAGCATGCCACCTGACAGGCCTTACAGCCTATACAGGTGGAAACGTCGATCAGCTTCGCGACTTCTGCTTTGTAATCACGGGCCTGAGGCGGCGGCGTGATGGAGTTTGTTGCGGACCGTTTGATGATGTCCTGCGTTTCCATAGACATATGTTCGCCTCCCTTACGCCTTCTCGATGTTAACTAAAAACGCTTTGTATTCCGGCGTTTGCGAGTTTGCATCACCGACATTCGGCGTCAGGGTGTTGGCGATAAAGCCTTTACGCGCGACTCCTTCAAAGCCCCAGTGGATTGGGATCCCAACCGTTTCTACCTGCTGACCGTTGACGTTCAGGGTACGCAGACGACGAGTGACCACGGCAACTGCGCGAATAAATCCACGTTTGCTGCTGACTTTCACGTGATCGCCGTTGTTGATCCCCTTCGCTGCCGCCAGCGTTTCGCTGATTTCCACAAACTGCTCCGGCTGGGCAATCGCATTCAACAATGCGTGCTTGGTCCAGGTATGGAAATGTTCGGTCAGACGATAGGTCGTCCCGACGTACGGGAAGTCCTGTTTCGTGCCCATACGAAGTTTATCCGCTTCGTACAGACGCGCTGCCGGGTTGGAGATCACATTCGGGTGCAGCGGGTTAGTGCCCAGCGGCGTTTCCATCGGCTCGTAGTGTTCCGGGAACGGACCTTCCGCCATCTTATCGATAGCAAACAGACGCCCCAGCCCTTCCGGCTGCATGATAAACGGATTGGTGCCACTGCCCGGTGCTGCGGTATTGAAGTCAGGGATATCGTTCCCCGTCCACTTCGTACCGTTCCACTGGATAAGCATGCGTTTTGGATCCCACGGTTTACCCTGCGGATCCGCCGAAGCGCGGTTATACAGCACGCGACGGTTCAGCGGCCATGCCCAGGCCCAGCCCAACGTATTACCGAGGCCTGACGGGTCGGCGTTATCGCGATTGGCCATCTGGTTGCCCTGCTCGGTCCAGCTGCCGGTATAAATCCAGCAGGATGATGACGTAGAACCATCATCGCGCAGCAGCGCAAAGCTGTTGAGCAACTGACCTTTCTTCGCAACCAGCACGCCGTTGGCATCATAGAGATCTTCCAGCGCATAGCCGTTGTTCTCTTTCGCCACTTCTTCGGAGTGCGGTTCGTCCGGCTGCTTATAGTTCCAGCTCATTTTCAGAACGGGTTCTACAGCTTTACCGCCTTCAGTGCGATACATGTCGCGCAGGCGGTGGTAAATACCGGCAAGAATCTCGCCGTCGTTGCGGGCTTCACCCGGTGCGTCCTGACCTTTCCAGTGCCACTGCAGCCAGCGGCCAGAGTTGGCGATGGAGCCGTCCTCTTCCGCAAAGCAGGTAGAAGGCAAACGGAAAACTTCGGTCTGAATCGACGCCGGATCAACGTCGTTTGATTCACCGTGGTTCTGCCAGAACGTTGAGGTTTCGGTCACCAGCGGATCGATAACCACCAGATACTTCAGTTTGCTGAGGCTCTGCACCACTTTGTTTTTGTCCGGGAAGGACGCAACAGGGTTAAAGCCCTGACAGATGTAGCCGGTGACTTTCCCGCTATCCATCATGTTGAAGTATTTAATGACGTCGTAGGACTGATCCCACTTCGGCAGCCACTCAAAGCCCCAGTCATTTTCTTTCTGCGCTGCATTGCCGTAGAAAGATTTCATCAGGCTGACGAAGAACTTCGGATAGTTGCCCCAGTAGTTAACCTGATCGGCCAATGTCGCTTTTGGCGTGTTTGCGGCCAGATAGGTTTGCAGGTCTGTCTGTTTCTCTGACGGCAGCGTCAGGTAGCCCGGCAGGCTGGTAGAGAGCAGACCTAAGTCGGTTAACCCTTGAATGTTGGAGTGGCCGCGCAAGGCGTTGACACCGCCACCTGCCATCCCCATGTTGCCGAGCAGCAACTGGATCATCGCCATGGTGCGGATGTTCTGTGCCCCGACGGTATGCTGAGTCCAACCCAGCGCGTACAGGAACGTGGTGGTGCGATCGGCTGCACTGGTGGAAGCCAGCACTTCGCAGACTTTCAGGAAGTCTTCTTTCGGCGTACCACAAATGTTTTCCACCACATCCGGCGTGTAGCGGGAAACGTGCTGTTTTAGCAGGTTCCAGACACAGCGAGGATGGCTTAACGTTTCATCGCGTTTCGCGTAGCCGTTTTCATCGAACTGGTAGTTCCAGGACGATTTATCGTATTGGCGTTTTTTCGCGTCGTACCCGCTGAACAGACCGTCTTCAAAAGCATAGTCATCCCGCACCAGCAGGCTGGCGTTGGTGTAATGCTTAACGTATTCAGCGTTAATTTTGTTGTTTTCAATCAGGTACAGCAAGACGCCGGACAGGAACGTAATGTCCGTGCCGGAACGAATTGGCGCATAGATATCCGCCACCGAAGCTGTACGTGTAAAACGAGGGTCAACAACAATCAGCGTGGCATCATTGTTGTTTTTGGCTTCCATCGCCCAGCGGAATCCCACCGGATGTGCTTCAGCGGCGTTACCGCCCATCACCATCACGACGTTAGCGTTTTTAATATCAACCCAGTGGTTGGTCATCGCACCGCGACCAAATGTTGGAGCAAGACTTGCTACCGTTGGTCCGTGTCAGACGCGCGCCTGGTTGTCTACTGCCAGCATGCCGAGTGAGCGCACAAATTTTTGCGTCAGCATACCGGTTTCATTACTTGCCGCAGATGCACACAGCATCCCGGTTGAAAGCCAGCGGTTTACCGTTACGCCCTGCTCATTCTTCTCAATAAAGTTGGCGTCACGGTCAGTTTTCATCAGCTTCGCGATACGGGTGAATGCTTCATCCCAGCTGATACGCTGCCATTTGTCGGAACCTGGTGCACGGTATTCCGGGTAACGCAGACGGTTTTCACTGTGCACGTAATCCAGTAATCCTGCGCCCTTAGGGCATAATGCCCCACGGCTCACCGGATGATCCGGATCCCCTTCAATATGGTAAATCGACTCTTTGGCGTTTTTTGCTCCATCTCCCAGGCTATACATTAATAGCCCGCAACCTACGGAACAGTATGTGCAGGTGTTTCGGATCTCTTTGGCGCGTAACAGCTTATAGTTTCGCGCCTGAGCCAGTGCCATTTTGGGTGCAAAACCCAGAGCAGCTACTGTTGTTCCCGCCATACCGCCCGCGCAGATTTTAAAAAATTGTCTGCGGCTGACGTCCATTGCTTTCCTCTTTTTTGCAGGGATTCGTACAGGACATCTCTCAAATCGCGCCAGCGCGGCATAATTGAAAGATGACATGTACAACTTCGCGACGAAACTATCAGCTATATCCATATTTTTTTTGCGTCAAATCAATAACGAAACGGTTCCGCTACTAAATAGTGCACTTTGTTTAACCTTTGTACCCATAAGGGGGTAGGTGAAAGGTAATTAGTTAGCGCGCTACGGTGTAAAAGTGCTATAAATTTCAGCTTGAATTTTTGCCAGCACCATGGACAGACAATCAGAATGACAAAACAAAAAGCGACGTTAATTGGGCTCATTGCCATCGTGCTCTGGAGCACGATGGTCGGGCTAATGCGTGGGGTAAGTGAAGGACTGGGTCCTGCGGGTGGCGCAGCAATGATTTTTTCGTTAAGTGGCCTGTTGCTGATTTTTACCGTTGGCTTTCCGAATATCAGAAAAATTCCTGTGCGTTATTTAATCGCGGGTAGCGTGCTTTTTGTTACCTATGAAATATGTTTAGCGCTGGCTCTCGGTTATGCGGCTACTCGTCACCAGGCTATTGAAGTCGGTATGGTCAATTATCTCTGGCCGAGTCTGACGATATTGTTTGCTATTTTATTTAATGGTCAAAAAACAACCTGGCTGGTAATCCCTGGATTAATTATCGCATTGACCGGGGTTTGTTGGGTATTGGGTGGCGAAAATGGCCTTAATCCTGGTGAAATTATAAACAATGTTGCCAGCAGCCCGCTGAGCTATTTCCTCGCCTTTCTTGGCGCATTTATCTGGGCAACGTATTGCACGGTGACCAATAAATACGCAAAAGGCTTTAACGGTATTACCGTATTCGTTTTACTAACGGCTGCAAGTTTGTGGGTTTACTATTTTATGACTCCGCAACCAGAAATGAATTTCAGCACTTCGGTGACTATTAAAATGTTCTCAGCGGCATTAACGTTAGGATTTGCCTATGCGGCGTGGAATATTGGCATTTTGCATGGCAACGTGACCATCATGGCCGTAGGTTCCTATTTTACCCCAGTGCTATCCTCCGCTCTGGCTGCTGTGTTACTCAGCGCCCCGTTGTCACTATCTTTCTGGCAGGGTGCATTGATGGTTTGTGCGGGTTCGCTACTTTGCTGGTTGGCAACACGCCGCGCCTGAAAAAAAATCCGGGTTTTATCGCGCAAATCTAAAACCCGGCTACACTGTAATCAAATTAATGAATAATAAATGTTCATTCCACTTGTTGTTTATGTTTATTTTTGTTTAATTTAATGTTAAATAATTGGTAATTAATTAACTCCCGAAAATATTGCATGCTTATCTATATTCCTCAGTATGTATATATTATACCTGCGTGACTAACGCCATTTAAACCATAGACGGCACAATAGTCCCCTACGTAAATATACCCATTCAGATTTGTCACATATAAAGATTAATACAATCAGCTATATTATGTAGATCTGGATCACACAAATTCAAATATTTCGCAATATTATGAAACTTATTATTGAACTTATACCACTGCGTCATTTAAAAATAGTTTGCCATTGACGAACCCCTTCGTTTAGCAATGGTTTAGGAAACACACCAAGAAAAAATTATAAGGATTATTTAGAATGAAACTTAAATTAGTTGCAGTGGCAGTGACTAGCCTGTTGGCGGCAGGTGCGGTAAACGCAGCTGAGGTATATAACAAAGACGCAAACAAACTGGATATCTACGGTAAAGTTCACGCTCAGCATTACTTCTCTGACGACAACGGCAGCGATGGCGACAAAACCTACGCGCGTCTGGGCTTCAAAGGCGAAACTCAGATCAATGACCAGCTGGTTGGTTTTGGTCAGTGGGAATATGAATTCAAAGGTAACCGTACTGAATCCACCGGTGGTTCCAACAGCGACAAAACTCGTCTGGCATTCGCTGGTCTGAAATTCGCTGAATACGGTTCTTTCGACTACGGTCGTAACTACGGCGTAGCATACGACATCGGCGCATGGACCGACGTCCTGCCTGAGTTCGGTGGTGATACCTGGACCCAGACTGACGTATTCATGACTGGCCGTACTACTGGCGTTGCAACCTACCGTAACACCGACTTCTTCGGTCTGGTAGAAGGTCTGAACTTTGCTGCTCAGTACCAGGGCAAAAACGACCGTGACAACGACAAAGAAGCTAATGGCGACGGTTTCGGTCTGTCTTCTACTTACGAGTATGAAGGCTTCGGTGTAGGTGCTACCTATGCGAAATCTGACCGTACTGATTCCCAGAACAACCACAATGGTCTGTTCAAAGCTGACGGTAAGAACGCTGAAGTTTGGGCTGCTGGCCTGAAATATGATGCGAACAACATCTACCTGGCAACTACCTACTCTGAAACCCGTAACATGACTACCTTTGGTGGTACTGTTAACGGTAATAAGATCAACGGTATTGCAAATAAAGCACAGAACTTTGAAGCTGTTGCTCAGTACCAGTTCGACTTTGGTCTGCGTCCGTCCGTTGCTTACCTGAAATCCAAAGGTAAAGACATTGCAGTATACGGCGACCAGGATCTGGTTGAATACGTAGACCTGGGTGCTACCTACTACTTCAACAAAAACATGTCTACCTTCGTTGATTATAAAATCAACCTGCTGGATGATAACAACTTCACTCGCGCTGCCGGTGTAAGCACTGACAACATCGTGGCTGTTGGTCTGAACTACCAGTTCTAATTTTGTTGTAGTCTGAATACAAAGCCAGTCCTCCAAGGGCTGGCTTTTTCTCTTAATGTAGACTCGGTCATAAGGAGTATGCCGTGCAGACATTCACTGGTCGTTGTCTTTGCGGACAGAGTCATTTTACCGTTGACGTCGAAATGCTGGATGTCTATGCCTGCCACTGTACGCTGTGTCAGAAATGGTCAGGCGGCATCGCCATGTATCTGGAAGCCAGCGCTCACCCGCAGATGTCGCCAGAATCGGCAGAACCTTCGCACTTTCCTTCTTCAAATCGTGGTGAACGGTTCTTCTGTTCCGGCTGCGGATGCCCACTGTGGTTTACGTTGACGGACAGCGATCGCTACTTTATTCCATGGACACTTCTGGAACTTAATGAGGTAGATCGCCGCCGCCTGATATTAGCGGCAGAGATCTATACGGAAACACAGCCTGCGTTCTGGAGACTGACGGGGCAATACGCTCGACTGAGTGGGAAAGAAGTCGAAGAGATGGATTACCCCTGTCATTTAGCTCACTAGTTATTAACGTTGTACCTTTGCCAGACTGAACCACATTCCTATCGCTAATATGATAAGCATGCTGCCGGCGCTGCTTAAGGCCACGCTATGTGACCAGGTGAACGCTTCTCTGGCAGCCGTCAGCAATGCCTCACTCAGTGACGACGGGAGCGAGTGCGCCAGTTGTACCGCCTCCCCCATTGACGATGTGGCTCGTTCTACTTCCTGCGGATTAAGTCCGGCTGGCGGCAGAATCGATGCAGAAAAGCTACGGCTCAGCAGTAAGCCAAAGATAGCGATCCCAAGTCCTGCCCCCAGTTCATAAGCCATTGTCTCAATGGCGCCAGCGGCCGCGGCTTTTTCCGCCGGCGCTGCTGCCATGATAGCCGTCGTTGAAGCCAGGAGCGCACTGGCGGCGCTGAAACCGAGCAAAGCCATCAAAATCCAGGCTTGTACCTGTTGGCTACTGAAATCCGTCATCGCCAGGCCGTAAAAACTGACGGCGCTCAGCGCCATGCCCGCCGTTGCCACACAACGTAATCCAAGGCGTGAAACCAACATACCGGCAATCGGTCCGCTGAAACCACTTGCCAGCATCACAGGCAGCATGAACAATCCAGCCTGATATGGTGTTAAACCGTGAACAAACTGTAGTTCCTGAGCCATCAGCAACTCAAAACCCACCAGCGTTATCATCGCGGTCATCGCCATCACTACACCGCTCAAGATAATGCGATGCGTGAACAGACGCATATCAATCATCGGGCGAGCTGCCGCAAGCTGGATACGGACAAACTGCCACAACAGTAAAGCGCCGGTTAACAGCGTCAGGGCGATGGCAACGGTCGCCGTATGCCCTTTCAGCGCAGTTTTAGCGCTGTAAACCAACAGCAGAATGGCAACAATCAGCATTATCGCATGACCAAAATTTAACGATTGATCGCGACGTCCGGCCTGGCGTGGCACTAAGCGTGCGGTTAAGGCCATTACCACCAGGACAATTGGCACATTAATTAAGAATACGGACCCCCAGTAGAAGTGCTCCAGCAGCATCCCGCCGACCAGTGGGCCAAACGCCGCACCGCCGGAACCGACCGCTGCCCAGACGCCGAGCGCCATATTTCGATGCCGTTGCTCAGAGAACGTGGCGCGAATACCCGCCAGCGTTGCCGGAACAATCATCGCCGCGCCAATCGCCAATACCGCTCGGGTGGCAATCAGCCAGCTTGCGCTATGAGCAAAAGCGGCCGCCAGCGATGCGAGACCAAATAATCCACCGCCTAACAGCAGCAGACGTTTAAAGCCGATGCGATCGCCCAGCGCACCCATTGGCAATACCATTCCGGCCATTACCAGGGAATAAATATCAATGATCCACAGCAGCTCGTTGCCACTGGCACCCAGCGTCATACTCAGCGTGGGCGCGGCAACGTGCAGCACCGTTGCATCAATCGCAACAGGGATGTAGACCAGCACAATAATGACTAACGTTAACCACTGACGAAACATAAAACTCCCTAACGAAACCAAAACTGGACACATGTCCAGCTTTAGCGATCCTACGGAAAATTGAACATATGTCCAACTTTTTGTTAGACTGCGATCTATACGGGTACAGGAGGAATGATGAGCTATCTAAATCGGGATGAACGTCGGGAAGTGATTCTGCAAGCAGCAATGCATGTCGCACTTGAAGAAGGATTTTCCGCCATGACGGTTCGACGCATTGCTGCAGAAGCTCACGTCGCGACGGGCCAGGTACATCACCATTTCGCCTCTGCCGGCGAACTCAAATCCCAGGCATTTGTGCGCCTTATCCGCACTCTACTTGATGCCGAACTGGTCAGCGAAGACGCCAGTTTCCGTGAGCGACTGCATGCGATGCTAGGCAGTGAAGATGGTGGTCTGGAACCCTATATTAAGCTATGGCGTGAAGCACAGGTTGTTGCGGGTAAAGATCCGGAAATTAAAAGCGCCTACCTGTTGACCATGCGAATGTGGCACGAAGAAACCGCCAACATCATTACACAAGGACAGAAAGCCGGTGAGTTCTCATCCGCGCCTGATGCCGCCGACGTCGCATGGCGCTTAATCGCATTAGTCTGCGGCCTGGATGGTATGTACATATTAGGTATTGAGGAAATGGCCGATCCTGCATTCGATCGTCATCTTGATCGTATGATAACGCAGGAGTTATTTATTTGATGTAATAGATGGATTAACAATACATCTTTTATGTTTACAATTAGTAACACTTAAGCAACGTGTAATTCTCCCATCACGCCGCGTTATTGCGCTTTTTTATCTATTCTTTCAGTCAATATTCCTAAAACTTTTCAATAGTTTCTAAAAAGAAGCCGCGCGGCGCTGCATGCGTTTATTTCTTTTTCATGAACGGCATGTGCATGGAGAATAATATGTCATCATCAAATGAGAAAAATAATCGTTATCTTTTAACGGACTGGAAACCAGAGAACCCCGGCTTTTGGGAAAATAAAGGCAAGCACATTGCGCGCAGAAACCTCTGGATATCAGTGAGTTGCCTGCTTCTTGCGTTTTGCGTTTGGATGCTGTTCAGTGCCGTAGCCGTCAATCTGAATAAAATTGGTTTTAATTTCACCACCGACCAACTGTTTTTATTAACGGCATTGCCATCTCTTTCTGGTGCAATATTACGCGTACCCTACTCCTTTATGGTACCTATATTTGGTGGTCGTCGCTGGACCATTTTTAGCACGATTATTCTGGTTATTCCCTGCGTCTGGCTCGGATTTGCCGTGCAAAATACCGCTACTCCGTTTGGAGTATTTATAATCATTGCGCTGATGTGTGGTTTTGCTGGCGCTAACTTTGCCTCCAGCATGGGCAATATCAGCTTTTTCTTCCCCAAAGCGAAGCAAGGTAGCGCATTAGGCGTTAACGGTGGTCTCGGCAACCTCGGCGTCAGCGTGATGCAGTTGATCGCGCCACTGGTGATCTTTCTGCCCATATTTACCTTTTTGGGCGTACAGGGCGTACCGCAAGCTGACGGCTCGTTATTGTCGCTGGCCAATGCAGCATGGATATGGGTGCCGTTACTGCTGATAGCCACCGTGGCAGCGGGAATGGGAATGAACGACATTGCCAGCTCGAAGGCCTCAATTGCCTCCCAGTTACCGGTACTCAAGCGTTTTCATCTGTGGTTATTAAGTCTGCTGTATCTCGCCACCTTCGGTTCATTTATAGGTTTTTCGGCAGGCTTTGCCATGCTGGCGAAAACCCAGTTCCCCGACGTGAATATCCTGCAACTGGCGTTCTTCGGCCCCTTCATCGGCGCGCTTGCACGATCGGCGGGTGGTGTTATCTCTGACAAGTTTGGTGGTGTGCGTGTCACCTTAATTAACTTCATCTTTATGGCACTGTTCAGCGCCCTGCTGTTTCTCACTTTGCCCGGCTCGGGCGAAGGTAGCTTTATCGCGTTTTACCTGGTGTTTATGGGCTTGTTCCTGACCGCGGGTCTGGGCAGCGGTTCAACCTTCCAGATGATTGCGGTGATCTTTCGCAAAATCACAATTTATCGGGTGAAGCTGCATGGTGGTACCGAAGAACAGGCTCAGCGGGAAGCGGTAACCGATACCGCAGCCGCCCTGGGATTTATTTCCGCTATTGGCGCAGTGGGGGGCTTCTTCATTCCTAAAGCGTTCGGCTCATCGCTGGCGTTGACCGGCTCTCCGGTGGGTGCCATGAAAATATTCCTCGTGTTTTACATCGTCTGCGTGCTGGTGACCTGGTTGGTCTATGGCCGTAAATCACAAAAAAAATAACAAAATGGATACCGCAGGATCGGACATTTAGGTAGGTCGGATCAGGCCTGGAGTTCGATTCACCGTCGGCAATATTATCGAAGCAGGAGTTATGTCATGAGTAAACTGTTAGACCGCTTTCGCTACTTTAAACAAAAGGGCGATACGTTTGCCGAGGGGCACGGGCAAGTGATGCACACCAACCGGGACTGGGAAGACAGCTATCGTCAGCGCTGGCAGTTCGACAAAATTGTGCGTTCTACCCACGGCGTTAACTGTACCGGCTCATGCAGCTGGAAGATCTACGTTAAAAACGGGCTGGTGACCTGGGAAACGCAGCAAACCGACTACCCGCGTACTCGTCCTGACCTGCCAAATCATGAGCCCCGTGGCTGTCCACGCGGCGCCAGCTACTCGTGGTATCTCTATAGCGCTAACCGCCTGAAATATCCCCTGGTGCGTAAACGCTTAATCGAATTGTGGCGCGACGCCCTCTCCCGCCAGCCCGATCCGGTGCTGGCCTGGGAATCCATTATGAACGACCCGCAAAAATGCCAGAGCTACAAGCAGGTACGCGGGCGCGGTGGATTTATCCGTTCGAACTGGAAAGAGCTTAATCAGCTGATTGCTGCCGCCAACGTCTGGACGGTGAAAACCTACGGCCCGGATCGCGTGGTCGGCTTCTCCCCGATCCCGGCGATGTCGATGGTTTCCTATGCCGCCGGCACACGCTATCTCTCGCTAATCGGCGGAACCTGTCTGAGTTTCTATGACTGGTACTGCGACTTACCGCCCGCGTCACCGATGACCTGGGGCGAGCAGACCGACGTTCCTGAATCCGCCGACTGGTATAACTCCAGCTATATCATCGCCTGGGGTTCTAACGTGCCGCAGACCCGTACCCCGGATGCGCACTTTTTCACAGAAGTACGCTACAAAGGCACCAAGACGATTGCCATTACGCCGGATTACTCGGAAGTCGCTAAACTGTGCGATCAGTGGCTGGCCCCCAAACAAGGGACAGACAGCGCGCTGGCAATGGCGATGGGCCACGTCATCCTGAAAGAGTTCCACCTCGACAATCCCAGCGATTATTTCCTCAATTACTGTCGTCGCTATACCGACATGCCGATGCTGGTTTTACTGGATGCCCGCGAAGATGGCAGCTACGTGCCTGGACGCATGATGCGTGCTTCAGACCTTGTCGATGGCCTGGGTGAAAGCAACAATCCGGAGTGGAAAACGGTAGCCTTTAACAGCGCTGGCGAACTGGTTGTCCCGAACGGATCTATCGGTTTTCGCTGGGGGGAAAAAGGCAAATGGAACCTGGAACCACTGGCGGCTGGCGCTGAAACTGAACTTTCTCTTTCGCTGCTTGGTCAGCATGATGAAGTGACCGGCGTGGCATTCCCCTATTTTGGCGGCAACGAAAACCCACATTTTCGCAGTGTAAAACAAGAACCGGTGCTGATCCGTCAACTGCCGGTAAAACATCTTACCCTCGCTGACGGTAGCCGTTGCCCGGTGGTGAGCGTCTATGATCTGGTGCTGGCAAATTATGGCCTCGATCGTGGTCTGGATGACGTTCATAGCGCGCAAGATTACAGCGAAGTGAAAGCCTACACCCCGGCCTGGGGCGAGCAAATTACCGGTGTGCCACGCCGTCATATCGAACAGATCGCCCGTGAGTTTGCCGATACGGCGCACAAAACGCATGGCCGTTCGATGATCATTCTCGGGGCTGGCGTCAACCACTGGTATCACATGGATATGAACTACCGTGGCATGATTAATATCCTGGTGTTCTGTGGCTGTGTGGGACAAAGCGGCGGCGGCTGGGCGCACTATGTGGGTCAGGAGAAACTGCGTCCGCAAACCGGTTGGTTGCCGCTGGCCTTTGCGCTGGACTGGAACCGACCACCGCGTCAGATGAACAGCACTTCGTTTTTCTACAACCATTCCAGCCAGTGGCGTTATGAAAAACTTACCGCGCAGGAACTCCTCTCTCCACTGGCCGATGCGTCGAAGTTTAGCGGACATTTGATTGACTTTAACGTGCGGGCTGAAAGGATGGGCTGGCTGCCGTCTGCGCCGCAGCTTAACCTCAACCCTTTGACTGTTAAAGCAAAAGCCGAACAAGCAGGGCTATCTCCTGCGCAATACACCGCACAGGCGCTGAAGTCAGGTGATATTCGTTTTGCCTGCGAACAGCCAGATAACGGCAAAAACCATCCGCGCAACCTCTTCGTCTGGCGCTCTAACCTGCTCGGCTCCTCCGGTAAAGGGCATGAATACATGCTCAAATATTTGCTGGGTACCGAAAGCGGGATCCAGGGGGAAGCGCTCGGTTCAAGCGAGGGTATTAAACCTGAAGAGGTTGAATGGCAGTCGGCGGCGATAGAGGGCAAGCTCGATCTGCTGGTCACGCTCGATTTCCGTATGTCCAGTACCTGTTTGTTCTCCGATATCGTTCTGCCAACCGCTACCTGGTATGAAAAAGACGATATGAATACCTCGGATATGCATCCGTTTATTCACCCGTTGTCTGCGGCGGTCGACCCGGCATGGGAATCGAAGAGCGACTGGGAAATTTATAAAGGCATCGCCAAAGTATTTTCTGAGGTTTGCGTCGGACACCTTGGACAAGAAACGGATGTGGTATTGCAACCGCTGCAACACGACTCTCCGGCAGAGCTGGCGCAGCCGTTTGACATTCAGGACTGGCGCAAAGGCGAATGCGATCTCCTCCCGGGCAAAACGGCACCGAATATCGCCGTTGTGGAGCGTGACTACCCCGCCACCTACGAACGCTTTACTTCACTTGGCCCGCTCATGGACAAACTCGGTAACGGCGGGAAAGGCATTGCGTGGAATACCCAGGCGGAAGTCGATTTCCTCGGCAAGCTGAACTACACCAAGCGCGAAGGCCCGGCAAAAGGACGCCCGCTGATTGACACCGCGCTGGATGCCTCTGAGGTGATCCTCGCCCTGGCACCGGAAACAAACGGTCAGGTGGCGGTGAAAGCCTGGGAAGCGCTGGGGGCGATGACCGGACGCGACCATACGCACCTGGCGTTGAACAAAGAAGACGAAAAGATCCGTTTTCGCGATATCCAGGCGCAGCCGCGCAAAATCATCTCCAGCCCCACCTGGTCCGGGTTGGAAAGTGAACATGTTTCCTATAACGCAGGCTATACCAACGTCCACGAGCTGATCCCATGGCGTACCCTGTCCGGTCGCCAGCAGCTGTACCAGGATCACGCGTGGATGCGAGCGTTCGGTGAAAGTCTGGTGGCGTATCGTCCACCTATCGATACCCGCAGCGTCAGTGAAATGCGCGAGGTTCCGCCTAACGGCTTCCCGGAAAAAGCGCTCAACTTCCTGACGCCGCACCAGAAATGGGGGATCCACTCCACCTATAGCGAAAACCTGCTGATGCTGACGCTGTCGCGCGGCGGACCGATTGTCTGGATCAGTGAAACCGATGCCAAAGAGCTGGGCATTGAGGATAACGACTGGATTGAAGCCTTCAACGCCAACGGTGCGCTCACCGCGCGTGCAGTGGTGAGTCAACGCGTGCCACCGGGAATGACCATGATGTATCACGCTCAGGAGCGAATCATGAATATCCCTGGCTCAGAAGTGACCGGGATGCGCGGCGGGATCCATAACTCGGTGACCCGCGTCTGCCCGAAACCCACGCACATGATAGGTGGCTATGCGCAGCTGGCATACAGCTTCAACTATTACGGTACGGTCGGCTCTAACCGCGATGAGTTCATCATGATTAGAAAAATGAAAAATATTAACTGGCTGGATGATGAAGGTCGCGATCAGGTACAGGAGGCGAAAAAATGAAAATACGCTCACAGGTAGGCATGGTTCTTAATCTGGATAAGTGCATCGGCTGCCACACCTGCTCCGTCACCTGTAAAAACGTCTGGACCGGGCGTGAAGGGATGGAATATGCATGGTTTAACAACGTCGAGACTAAACCGGGGATTGGTTATCCAAAAAACTGGGAAGATCAGGAAGAGTGGCAAGGCGGCTGGGTTCGCGATGTTAACGGCAAGATAAGACCGCGTCTGGGCGGTAAGATGGGCGTTATCACCAAAATTTTCGCCAACCCGGTAATCCCGCAAATCGATGATTACTATGAGCCGTTTACTTACGATTATCAGCATCTGCATAGCGCGCCGGAAAGCAAGAATCAGCCCACCGCGCGTCCGCGTTCGCTGATCGATGGTAAGCGGATGGACAAGATTATCTGGGGTCCAAACTGGGAAGAACTGCTTGGCGGCGAATTTTCAAAACGTGCCCGCGACCGTAACTTCGAGAAGATGCAAAAAGAGATGTACGGCCAGTTCGAAAACACCTTCATGATGTATTTACCGCGCCTGTGCGAGCACTGCCTGAATCCAAGCTGTGTCGCCACCTGCCCAAGCGGTGCTATCTATAAGCGTGAAGAAGACGGCATTGTGCTGATCGACCAGGACAAATGTCGCGGCTGGCGCTTGTGCATCAGCGGCTGTCCGTACAAAAAAATCTACTTTAACTGGAAGAGCGGTAAGTCAGAGAAGTGCATTTTCTGCTACCCACGTATTGAGTCCGGCCAGCCGACGGTATGTTCGGAAACCTGCGTTGGACGTATTCGTTATCTCGGCGTATTGCTGTACGACGCCGACCGCATCGAAGAAGCGGCCAGCACCGAGCATGAAACCGATCTCTATGAGCGTCAGTGCGATGTGTTCCTCAATCCGCACGATCCGGCGGTCATTGAAGAGGCGTTAAAACAAGGTATTCCGCACAACGTCATCGAAGCGGCCCAACGTTCGCCAGTCTACAAAATGGCGATGGACTGGAAACTGGCGCTGCCGCTGCACCCGGAATATCGCACCCTGCCGATGGTCTGGTATGTACCGCCATTGTCACCGATTCAGTCGGTCGCCGACGCGGGCGGACTGCCGCACAATGGCAACATTTTGCCGGCGGTTGAGTCGCTGCGAATTCCGGTTCAGTACCTCGCCAACATGCTCAGTGCGGGTGATACCGGTCCGGTGCTGCGCGCGCTGAAACGTATGATGGCCATGCGCCACTATATGCGTGCGCAAACAGTGGAAGGCGTGACGGACACCCGCGCGATTGAGGAAGTAGGTTTGACCGTTGAGCAGGTTGAAGAGATGTATCGCTATCTGGCCATCGCCAACTATGAGGACCGCTTTGTGATCCCGACCAGCCACCGTGAAATGGCGCGCGATGCCTTCCCGGAGAAAAACGGCTGCGGATTTACTTTCGGTGACGGCTGCCATGGCTCAGATACCAAATTCAACCTGTTTAACAGTAGCCGTATTGATGCCATCGACATCACCGAAGTGCGCGATAAAGCGGAGGGTGAATAATGCAAATCCTGAAGGTTATCGGCCTGCTGATGGAATATCCCGACGAGCTGCTGTGGGAGTATAAAGACGACGCGCTGGCGCTTGTGGCCAGCGATGCCCCCATGCTTACCGAATTTAGCCAGGGATTGCTCAATGCGCCACTGCTGGATAAACAAGCGGAATGGTGCGAAATCTTTGACCGGGGCCGGGCCACCTCTCTGCTGCTGTTTGAGCACGTGCACGCCGAGTCCCGTGACCGGGGTCAGGCGATGGTTGATCTGCTGGCGCAGTATGAAAAGGTCGGGCTACAGCTCGACTGCCGCGAACTACCGGATCATCTGCCGTTGTATCTGGAGTATTTGAGCGTGTTGCCGGAGGACCAGGCCAAAGAAGGACTGCAGAACGTTGCTCCGATTCTGGCTCTGTTGGGCGGGCGCTTAAAACAGCGCGATACGCCATGGTATCAACTGTTTGACGCCCTGCTGCTGCTTGCCGGAAGCCCTCTTTCAAGTGACAGTGTCACTAAGCAGGTTGGTGCTGAAACCCGCGATGATACTCGTCAGGCGCTGGATGCGGTGTGGGAAGAGGAACAGGTGAAGTTTATCGAGGATAACGCCACCGCCTGCGACAGTTCACCGTTACAAAACTATCAACGACGCTTTAGCCAGGACGTTGCGCCGCAGTATGTCGACGTCAGCGCGGGAGGCCCGAAATGATACAGTACCTGAACGTCTTTTTTTACGATATCTACCCGTACCTGTGCGGTACGGTATTTATCCTCGGCAGTTGGCTACGCTATGACTACGGGCAATACACCTGGCGCGCCTCTTCCAGCCAGATGCTGGACAAACGCGGCATGGTGCTGTGGTCAAACCTGTTCCACATCGGCATTCTGGGGATCTTTTTCGGTCACCTGTTCGGCATGCTAACGCCGCACTGGATGTATGCCTGGTTCCTGCCGATTGCGGTGAAACAACAGATGGCGATGATTGCCGGTGGGCTTTGTGGCGTACTGACGCTGGTTGGTGGCGCAGGCTTGCTGGTGCGGCGTCTGACCAACCCGCGCATACGTGCAACGTCTTCCACCGCTGATATTCTGATCCTTTGCGTTCTGCTGATTCAGTGTATCCTCGGCTTAACCACCATCCCGTTCTCCGCACAACATCCTGACGGTAGTGAAATGCTGAAACTGGTTGGTTGGGCGCAGTCAGTGGTAACTTTCCAGGGCGGCGCATCTGCACATCTGGATGGTGTGGCGTTGATTTTCCGTGTGCACCTGGTTCTGGGGATGACTATCTTCCTGCTATTCCCGTTCACCCGTCTGGTCCACGTATGGAGTGCGCCGTTTGAGTACTTCACTCGCCGCTATCAAATAGTTCGTTCCCGCCGATAATTGAACTCTGATGCCCGGTAGCGCTTGCGCTTACCGGGCCTGCATCGCTATCCCGCTTTTTGTACGTTATGATGCTTCTCCATTTCAGGGAGAACGCTAATGAAACCACAGGTTTACCACGTCGATGCCTTTACCCCGGTCCCTTTTCGCGGCAACTCAGCAGGTGTGGTTTTACATGCTGATGGGCTGAGTGACGCGCAGATGCAGCTCATCGCTCGCGAGCTGCGTCATTCAGAAACCGCATTTCTGCTGACCAGTGACGACAGCGATGTTCGCATCCGCTATTTCACCCCGACGGTAGAAGTTCCTATCTGTGGGCATGCTACCGTCGCCGCGCATTATGTGCGGGCTAAGGTGCTGGGTCTGGGCAACTGCACGGTCTGGCAAACCTCGCTGGCCGGACGTCATCGGGTGGATATTGACGCTACCGGGAATGACTATCGCATTAGCCTTGAGCAAGGTGAACCGGGTTTTGAACCTCCGCTGGAGGGCGCTGTTCGTACTGCGATTCTCGATGCGCTGCACCTGAGCGAAGACGATATGCTGGCAGGCTTACCCATTCAGGTTGCCACGACCGGACATTCGAAAGTGATGATTCCACTGAAACCCGAGGTGGACCTTGACGCCCTTTCCCCTGATTTACCGGCTTTGACCGCCATCAGCCAGCAAATTGGCTGTAACGGCTTTTTCCCTTTTCAAATCCGCGAGGGCGAAAATGCCACTGATGGCCGCATGTTTTCACCTGCTATTGGTATTGTGGAAGACCCGGTTACCGGCAATGCCAACGGTCCAATGGGCGCGTGGCTGGTCCACCATGGGCTGATGGCGCATGATGGGAAAACGTTACGTGTTCAGGGACATCAGGGCCGTGCGCTCGGGCGCGACGGGATTGTTGATGTGACGGTGACTATCCGTGAAAACCAGCCGGAAAAAGTCACCATTACCGGTTCGGCGGTGATCCTGTTTCACGCAGAATGGGCGATAGATTTTTAATTGTTCCCGAAGGCCGGATAAGGCGATGACGCCGTATCCGGCATGACTTCCGATGCCCCTATTTCCCCGCCTCCGGATGCGTATCAAACGCCGCCATGACCGTCGCCAGCTCATCTTCGGTAAACCCATGCTTCACGTCATCCACACCCAGTCCAAATCGTTCTTGCAACAACGCATACAAACTGGCGACATCAGGCAAATTAATCTGCTCTACCGCATGTCCATCCTGATAATGGGTAAAGTGAAAATTGGTTAACGTTAATTTCCCGCCGTCGGGCAGATGACGGCACATCAGCAGATGATGGCGAAAATGTGATTGCGGCCAGTGTGCGGACCAGAAGTTGCCCATCAGATAATCGCTCTGATGCTGCACGACCAGATCGAAACGATACATTGACTGCCAGTGTTCGTGATGACGGAACTGGAGGATCCAATCTTCACCTTCCTGAATCAGCCGATATTCGCCGTGTGGCGTCTTCTGCTCAGTGTTGGCCTGCAGACGAATCGGCGCCGTCAGCGTTTGTCCGCCGAAACCAACGTCGGCGATCCACTGTTCACCCTGCAATTCAACCAGCAACAAACGATGCGTGCGCGGCGGCAGACTTGACGGATTTGCCAGTACCACGCGACCGAGAAGGCTACGTACGTTAAAACCGATTTCGCGTAGCGCGCGTTCAAACACGCCATTCTGTTCAAAGCAATAACCGCCACGACGCGCCGTTACCAGCTTCTCTTCCAGCGACAAATCGTCAAGCTGCATCTCTCTTGGCAGTAATACATCCAGGTTTTCAAAGGGAATTGCGCTGTTGTGCAGTAGATGTAGCGCTTGCAAGGTTTCAAGGTTGACGTTGGCCGAACCTGACCAGCCAATACGGGCAAAATAAGCGGTTAAAAAAGGCGTCATACGGAGTTCCTGTTCGATTAATGCAGTACTTATAACGTATTTTTCGTTTTACGCTGTCGATTTTGTGCGTTGTTAATTCCTGTGAGGCGACAAAATCGCTAATACCGTTAATATCTATGTTTATTGTGGTGTGTTATCTCTCAGCCAAGGAGCATCCATGAGCCATTTTCGTCCGATCGAATTAAAACATGCCAGCCGGCTACTCAATCATGGCCCAACGATATTGATAACCAGCCGGGATGAGCATACCGAGCGGCGAAATGTGATGGCTGCGGCATGGTCAATGCCCGTGGAATTTGAGCCGCCGCGGGTAGCAATTGTTGTTGATAAGACCGCCTGGTCGCGGGATCTCATTGAACGTAGCGGTAAATTCGGCATCGTTATTCCGGGTATCGCCGCCGTCAACTGGACCTGGGCCGTAGGCAGCGTTTCCGGTCGCGTGGAAGATAAATTCAACTGTTACGGCATTCCCGTGGTGCAAGGACCCGTGCTAGGTTTACCGCTGATAGAAGCGAAATGTCTGGCCTGGATGGAGTGTCGCCTGTTGCCAGCCACGGCGGCACAGGAAAAATATGACACTCTGTTTGGGGAAGTGGTCTCCGCTGCCGCTGATGAGCGAGCCTTCGTGGAAGGACGCTGGCAGTTTGATGATGGCAAGTTCAATACTCTGCATCACCTTGGGGCCGGAACGTTTATCTCCAGCGGGAAACGTATTATCGCAGGAGAATGATAGTATGCTAACGGATGGCAGTTCTGCTCTGTCATCCACAACTGTTTTCTTAAAACTTCTGAAAAACCAGTTAGATAAATTACTCTGCCTTCCTTGCCTAATCATTCATGTGAATTATAGTTAATCTTGCACTAACTCAAATACCTAATCAAAACGCTATCCGTCAAAGCAGCATCCCCAACTGTACTTTTGAAGTGTCAGAGAGGTTTTACGATGCAACTTAATAGAATCGCACAAAGTTTTATACTTGCTGGGTTACTCACATCGTTTTCTGTTCCCCTTATGGCCGCTGAAGCCCCCAAAGACGCTACAGCCGCCACGCAACAAGCCAACAACGCGCTTTACAATCAACTGCCCTTCTCCGATAACACCGACTTTACCGACGCCCACAAAGGCTTTATCGCCCCACTCCCGCAGGACGTGATCAAGGGCGAGCAGGGAAATGTTATCTGGAATCCGCAGCAGTACGCGTTCATCAAAGAAGGCGATAAAGCCCCGGATACGGTAAACCCGAGCCTGTGGCGTCAATCTCAGTTGATCAACATCAGCGGGCTGTTTGAAGTAACGGATGGCGTTTACCAGATTCGTAACCTCGATCTGTCAAACATGACCATTATTGAAGGTAAAGAAGGCATCACCGTTGTTGACCCGCTGGTCTCGGCAGAAACGGCCAAAGTCGGGATGGATCTTTACTTTAAAAACCGCGGTAAAAAACCGGTTGTTGCAGTGATTTATACCCACAGCCACGTTGACCATTACGGCGGCGTACGCGGCGTTGTCGATGAAGCCGACGTTAAAGCGGGCAAAGTGAAAGTTTATGCGCCAGCCGGCTTTATGGAAGCCGCGGTCGCTGAGAATATCATGGCCGGTAACGTCATGAGCCGCCGCGCGAGCTACATGTACGGCAACCTGTTAAAACCTGATGCCAAAGGCCAGGTCGGCGCGGGACTGGGAACCACGACCTCCGCGGGAACCGTTACCCTGATTGCGCCAACAAATATCATTGAGAAAGATGGACAAAAAGAGGTCATCGATGGCCTGACCTATGACTTCATGCTGGCTCCGGGTTCCGAAGCACCATCGGAAATGCTGTGGTACATCGAAGAGAAGAAACTGATTGAATCCGCAGAAGATGTTACCCACACCCTGCACAACACCTACTCCCTGCGCGGAGCCAAAATTCGTGAGCCGCTGCCGTGGTCCAAATACATCAACGAAGCGATTGTGCGCTGGGGTGATAAAGCCGAAGTGCTGATGGCGCAGCACCACTGGCCAACCTGGGGTAATGACAAGGTGGTCAGCCTGCTGAAAAGTCAGCGCGATCTGTATCGTTACATCAACGACCAGACGCTACGCATGGCTAACGAAGGTCTGACCCGCGATGAAATCGCTGCCAACTTTAAGCTGCCGGACTCACTGGCACATACCTGGGCTAACCGCGGTTACTATGGTTCCGTGAGCCATGACGTAAAAGCGACCTATGTGCTCTATCTCGGCTGGTTTGACGGCAACCCGGCAACGCTGGATGAGCTGCCGCCGGAAGAGTCTGCGAAGAAATTTGTCGACTACATGGGTGGTGCGGACGCCATTTTGCAGAAAGCAAAAGCAGACTATGACCAGGGCAACTACCGCTGGGTGGCACAGGTGGTAAGCAAAGTCGTGTTTGCCGATCCAAATAACCAGGCCGCACGTAATCTGGAAGCAGATGCGCTTGAGCAACTGGGTTATCAGGCTGAATCCGGCCCGTGGCGTAACTTCTACCTGACCGGCGCGCAAGAGCTGCGTAACGGCGTGGTCAAAGGCCCAACCCCGAATACCGCCAGCCCGGATACCGTTCGTGCTATGACACCGGAAATGTTCTTCGATTATCTGGCAGTGCATATTAACGGACAAAAAGCGGGTGATGCGAAGTCGGTGTTTAACATCGATCTTGGCAGTGATGGCGGTAAATATAAGCTTGAGCTGGAGAATGGCGTCCTGAACCATACCGCCAATGCCGAAGCGAAAGATGCCGATGCTACGATCACGCTTAATCGCGATACGCTGAACAAAATCATCCTCAAGGAAGTGACGCTGAAACAGGCACAAGACAGCGGTGACGTGAAGATAACCGGTGACGGCGCCAAGCTTGATGCCATGCTCGGCTATATGGATAAATTCGAATTCTGGTTCAACATCGTTACGCCATAAGCACAACGAAAACGGGCGGATTTCCGCCCGTTTTTTCTTACATACTGTAGCCAGGTTTTTTAATTAATCTCGCCATCTGCGGCACAATTTCCTTATCCCACACGGCCTGCCACGCCTCTGGCTCAACTTCATTGAGCGCCACGCTGACTGAACTGTCTTTGCTTTGCAAATGACGAATAATAACCTCGGTAATATCCGCCGCCAGGGCGGTTTTCTGTTCGTCGGTAAGAGAGCGAGGAAAACATTTAATATCAACGTGCGGCATAGCAGATTCCTTATTGTTTTGGGTTGCAGGTAACTTATGCGGACTCTCGTTCTACCAGATGAAAACCGACATCAATAATATCGTCTTCACGCGGAATTTGTTCGATACGATCGGCAAGCAGTGAGGCAGCACGTTGCCCGATGGCCCGTCTGTCGACGCTGACGGTGGTGATGGCGGGCCGATTGCTGGCAGCAAAATCCAGATCGCCAAAACCGATTACCGCCAACTCTTGCGGCACGCGTATACCGCGACTTTCGGCCTCCATGATCGCCCCCTGGGCTAGCGTATCAGAGCTACAGACAATGACATCAAACTCGCGCTCCGCCAATAGCTGCGTTAATCCAGTGCGTCCCAATGCCAGAGAGGCCGGTAGCGGGACGTCCACCTGTGCGTCAGCCGCAATACCATGACGACTCAACGCATCGCACAGTCCTTGTTTACGCTGGCCTGCCCGGCGATCGGCAGTCCATAACAACCCCGGACGTCGATAGCCTTTATTCAGCAGATAGTCTGCCACCGCTTGCCCGACCTTTTCATGCGAAAAACCGACCAGCATATCGATGGGTGTTGGGGTTAAATCCCAGATTTCCACAACCGGGATGGCCGCATTAAGAATCACTTTTTTCAGCTCAGCGGTATGATGAATACCGGTGAGTACTACACCATCCGGGCGACGAGAAAGCAGCGTCGCCACCAGCTCCGCCTCTGTTTGCGGCGTATAACCCGACACGCAAAGCAAAATGTGGTATCCGCGTTCTGCCAGTTCATCACTTAATGACTGGATGGTATCGACAAACATATTGTTGTTAATTTGCGGAATAACCACGGCGATAAGCTTGCTGCGACGCGACGCCAGTCCCCCAGCCAGTGCGTTGGGAATATAGCCGGTGGCGCGCACCGCCTGCATCACTTTTTCAACCGTTTTCGGGCGCACCAGCTGCGGGGTATTCAACGCCCTGCTCACCGTCATGGGTGACAATCCCGCGGTACGGGCAACATCTTCCAGCGTGGGAGCGCGCGGTGGTTTGGGATTTTTCACTGTCGATGCCCTTGTCAAAAATCGCTGATTTATCCTGGCATTATTCATCATGATTTTGGCTATTGCCAGCGTTGCTCAGTGATAACGCAGGGAAAACAGCAGCTTAGTTAATTATCGCCACTCACAATGATAGCGCAATCACAATGATTTGTGCATTTCTCCATAAAGTACTGGAATGTGACGTCGTTTATAATTTACCACCCTTCTCTCTCTGAATTTGTGAGCAATTGTTCAAATCGCAGTCAATTCGCTGGCACAGTGATTGCGCTAACATTAAAAATGATAGCGCAATCATTTGTTATCACCAGGAGAGAACAATATGTCTTTAAGTGCCAATTCCGATGCCGTGACCTATGCCAAATCGGCTAACGCTAAAACCGCAGCAGAAACCGGTGACCGTATTGAATGGGTAAAACTGTCTCTGGCTTTCCTTCCTCTGGCAACACCCGTGAGCGATGCCAAAGTGCTCACCGGTCGCCAGAAACCGCTAACTGAAGTCGCCATAATCATCGCCGAGATCCGCAGCCGCGACGGGTTTGAAGGCGTGGGATTTAGTTACTCCAAGCGGGCTGGCGGCCAGGGAATCTATGCGCATGCCAAAGAAATTGCCGATAACCTGTTAGGCGAAGATCCAAACGATATTGACAAGATCTACACCAAGCTGCTGTGGGCTGGCGCTTCCGTGGGGCGCAGCGGCATGGCGGTACAAGCCATCTCCCCTATCGATATCGCATTATGGGATATGAAAGCCAAGCGTGCAGGATTGCCGCTGGCAAAACTGCTTGGCGCGCATCGGGACTCCGTGCAGTGCTACAACACCTCCGGCGGATTCCTGCATACGCCGCTGGATCAGGTGCTAAAAAACGTGGTTATTTCCCGTGAAAACGGCATTGGTGGTATCAAACTCAAGGTTGGTCAGCCAAACTGCGCCGAGGATATTCGCCGCTTAACCGCGGTGCGTGAAGCGCTGGGGGATGACTTCCCGCTAATGGTCGATGCCAATCAGCAGTGGGATCGGGAAACCGCCATCCGTATGGGACGTAAAATGGAGCAGTTCAATCTAATCTGGATTGAAGAGCCGCTGGACGCCTACGATGTTGAAGGTCACGCCCAACTGGCCGCCGCGCTTGATACCCCGATTGCCACAGGTGAAATGCTGACCAGCTTCCGCGAACATGAACAGCTGATCCTCGGCAATGCCAGCGATTTTGTTCAGCCCGATGCACCGCGTGTGGGAGGGATTTCACCGTTCCTGAAAATTATGGACCTGGCGGCTAAACATGGTCGCAAACTGGCTCCGCACTTCGCTATGGAAGTTCACCTGCATCTGTCCGCTGCTTATCCGCTTGAGCCATGGCTGGAGCATTTCGAATGGCTGAACCCGTTATTTAACGAACAACTTGAGCTGCGCGATGGCCGGATGTGGGTTTCCGATCGTCACGGTCTGGGCTTCAGCATCAGCGAGCAGGCGCGCCGCTGGACGCAATTAACCTGCGAGTTTGGCAAACGTCCTTAATTAATTTGGCGGGTAAGCAATACCCGCCCTCCTCCCCTACAAAAACGCTCTCAACCTTATGAAAGGAGTGGGTGATGAACACAATAATAAAGCGTACAAAAGTGCGTTACGGCATTCTGATATTTCTGTTTCTTGCGACCGTATTTAATTACGCCGATCGCGCGACGTTATCCGTCGTGGCGCCGATTATGAGCAAAGAATTAGGTTTTGATCCTGAAGCAATGGGGCTGGCCTTTTCTGCCTTCGGTATTTCTTATGTCATTATGCAACTCCCCGGCGGCTGGCTGCTGGATCGCTATGGCTCGCGTCTGGTATACGGCTGCGCACTGATTGGCTGGTCGCTGGTCACTATGTTTCAGGGCACCATTTATCTGTACGCCAGCCCGCTTGTCGTATTGATTATCTTACGATTACTGATGGGTGCGATTGAAGCTCCGGCCTTTCCGGCCAATAGCCGATTAAGCGTGCAGTGGTTTCCTAATAACGAACGGGGCTTTGTTACCTCTGTCTATCAGGCCGCGCAATATATCTCGTTAGGGATTATTACGCCGCTAATGACGATTATTTTGCATAATCTCAGTTGGCACTTTGTGTTTTATTACATTGGGGCAATAGGCGTTATTCTTGGCATCTTCTGGTTGGTCAAAGTCAGAGACCCTATGCATCATCCAAAGGTGAACCAGCAGGAAATTGACTATATTCGGGAAGGCGGTGGTGAACCGTCGCTGGGTAATAAAAAAGAGCCACAGAAGGTTACCTTTGCGCAAATTAAAAGCGTCTGCGTCAACCGCATGATGATTGGCGTATATATCGGACAGTTCTGCGTGACATCCATTACCTGGTTCTTCCTGACCTGGTTCCCTACTTATCTGTATCAGGCGAAAGGCATGTCGATCCTCAAAGTGGGGTTTGTCGCCAGTATCCCTGCCATTGCCGGTTTTATCGGTGGGTTACTGGGCGGCGTTTTCTCCGACTGGCTATTAAAGCGCGGCTACAGCCTGACGATTGCCCGTAAGCTGCCGGTTATCTGCGGGATGTTACTTTCCTGCGTCATCGTTATCGCCAACTACACCTCGTCAGAATTTGTGGTGATCGCGGCGATGAGCCTGGCGTTTTTCGCTAAGGGCTTTGGCAATCTGGGATGGTGCGTACTTAGCGATACCTCGCCAAAAGAAGTGCTCGGTATTGCAGGTGGCGTTTTCAATATGTGCGGCAATATGGCCAGTATCATCACGCCACTGGTGATCGGCATCATTCTGGCGAATACCCAGTCTTTTGATTACGCCATTCTGTACGTCGGTTCGATGGGGCTGATTGGCCTGATTTCTTATCTGTTTATCGTGGGTCCATTGGATCGTATTACGCTGACCCCTTCTGTCGCGTAATTTAAAACTTATGGCGATAGTTCGCCCGCTGTTCCGGGATTTGCACTCCTGCGGAACAGCGTTTTTTACTCAAATAATCTTATTGCTTTTCAGTACGGTACGCAGCCTCGGATGCTGACAAACCGCATCGGCGATGGCGCTAATATTCGGCGTGTTGTCCTGAAACCAGTCATGCCCTGGTCCCCAGGAGCGCATAACGGCAATGTAAATGTCCAGCAGTGTTAGCTGATCCCCAAATGCGTACGGCTCGGCGCTTAGCTGGTTGTTCAGCCACATATAGAGGGATTTACGGTACTCAATGCAGTTCTTTTTCAACTGCGCCGGGGCGTCCGGTACCCATCTGTCAGGATAATCGGCATAGGTAAACGTGGGATAGACATTTGCCACCAACCATATCAGCAGACGCTGAAACTGCTGGCGTTCGGCGTGTCCGACGGGTGGTGAAAGTTCAGGGCGACGATCGAGGATCATCAGCGCGATCGCCGCCGTTTCCGTCAACACGCTGCCATTTTCCAGTACCAGCGTGGGCACCTGGCATAGTGGATTCATTGTTTTAAGCAACTCCCGCGAAGGACCATCGCTGTCAAAACCGTCCACATCAATAAAGCTGTAAGGGATCTCCGCCAGTGTGAGCATCACTTCACTGATGGCCGATCCCCAGCCCGGTACCCCATAGACCTTAATCATGCTGCAACCCCCAACGTTAAAACACTAAGTGTAGAGCAGCATTCGGCAACCTATGCAGGCATGATTATTACTTTCATAATAACAATGGTCGAATACCGGGGGAGAATAAGCAATGCGTTCCAGTATGTTTGAATACATGAACATTTTTGTACAGGTTGTTGAGCAAGGTGGATTTGCCAGAGCCGCAGATGTGTTACACCTGCACCGCCCTGCGGTCACCAAAGCTATCCAACATCTTGAAGACGATCTGGGGGCAAAGTTGCTTAACCGCACGACTCGTAAAGTGAGTCTGACAGAAGAAGGTGATGCTTTTTACCAACGCACAAAAATACTGCTCAGTGACGTTGATGACATCATGGCTTCTTTCTCGCCAACTCGCCCGCCACGCGGAAAACTCAGGGTTAATGCACCTCTGTCGCTGGCGCACTCCGTGTTAGTTCCTGCGCTGAAAGATTTCCAGTCGCGATATCCTGACATCGAGATGGTACTCACCTCCACCGACCGTAGAATCGATATGCTTGCCGAAGGCATCGACTGCATGATCCGTATTGGCGAGCTACAAGATTCGACCTTGATCTCCAGGCGGCTTGGTGAGGTCAAAATGGTGACCTGTGCTTCACCGGATTATCTGCAAAAACAGGGGGTGCCGCAGGTACCAGAGGATTTATCCCGACACCAGGCGCTTAACTTTTTTAGCGAGCGTCATCGCGAAGCGCTGGAATGGACCTTCGTCAATAGAGGTAAAACCGAATCGTTCACCCCCGCAGGGCGGATAAGCGTTGATAACTCCGATATTCTGTTGACCGGCTGCTTATCTGGACTCGGCATTATACGTGGCGTTCATGCTGTCCTTGCACCCTATCTTCAGTCAGGCCAGCTTGTTGAGGTGCTGGCCGATTATACCGGTGAATCAAAACCAGTTTCGGTGCTTTACCCGGACAGACGTCATCTCGCCCCTCGGGTTCGGGTATTCATTGACTGGTTATGCGAACTTTTTAGCCAACAAAAACCGCGACTTCAGGGATTATTACAAAATAAGTAATAGTGAAGTTCCGCAACAACGGTTTTTCACTCTCATCTGAGTCGTTAAATTGTGCAGACCCAATACAGAACAATTTACTGAGGTCTGCTATGTCTAAGGTCGTAGTTTTTAATCAAATTGGTGGCGCTGAAGTCCTGAAGATTCAGGAGATGCAGGTTCCCGCGCCTGATGCAAATGAGGTTCAGATCCGCGTGCGGGCTATTGGTATCAACCGTGCGGAAGTTATGTACCGCACCGGACAGTATATTTACCAACCTAATTTCCCGGCGCGACTGGGTTATGAAGCTGCCGGAGTCATTGAATCAGTGGGAGACAACGTACGTGAGTTTGCACCTGGCGATTACGTTAGCGTCATCCCGGCATTCAGCTTTCATCAATATGGAATGTATGGTGAAGTCGTTAATGCCCCCGCTCACGCGGTCGTAAAGCATCCACAAAACCTGAGCTTTACCGAGGCTGCTGCCAGCTGGATGATGTATGTGACCGCTTTCGGTGCGCTGGTTGAATATGCGGATATTAAGCCCGGTGATAACGTGCTGATCAATGCTGCTTCCAGCAGCGTCGGACTGGCGGCAATTCAGATTGCTAACATGCGGGGAGCAAAACCGATTGCGATGACACGGACCAGTGAGAAACGTGATCAGTTGCTGCAACTGGGCGCGGCAGAGGTTATTGCAAGCCAGGAGCAGGATCTGGTGGCCGAGATTCAGCGGATTACTGAGGGTAAAGGAACCCGCGTGGTGTTCGATCCGGTCGGTGGCCCAGCGGTGGCAAAAATTGCCCAAGTGATGCCAGCCGGTGGGCTCTTTTTCCAGTATGGTTCGCTTGATTCACGTGACCTTTCTATCCCGGTCATTGAGATACTCGGTCGTCATCTGACCTTCCGCGGCTATGAGATTTTCGAAATCACCACGGACGCAGAAAAACTTGCGCGGGCGAAACGGTTTATCTTTGAAGGATTGCAGTCTGGCCAGCTCAAGCCGCTGATTGATAAAACCTTTGCCTTTGATGATATCGTCGAAGCACATCAATACATGGAAGCCAACGGCCAGGTAGGCAAAATCGTCGTCACTCTGTAATCTCTGTGCGGCACAGCCTTGTGCCGCAATGTGTCTCAAAGCACTTTCGACAAAAACTGCTGAGTGCGCGTGTGGCGTGGATGATTCAGCACTTGCTCGCTGCTGCCCTGCTCGATGATTTTGCCATCGACCATAAACACCACCTGATCCGCCACTTCCCGGGCGAAGCCAATCTCATGCGTTACCACAACCAGCGTGGTTCCCGACTTCGCCAGCGCTTTAATGACATCCAGTACTTCACCGACCAGTTCAGGATCCAGTGCAGATGTAGGCTCATCAAACAGCATGACACGCGGATTTAACGCCAGCGCACGGGCAATAGCGATACGCTGCTGCTGACCTCCGGATAAGTGACGCGACCAGGCATCGGCTTTATTCCGTAACCCTACCGCATCAAGCAGAGTTAATGCCCGCTCGGTGGCGGTTTTACGCGTTGCCAGTCCGTGCGCAATGGGCGCTTCAATCAGATTCTCCAGAACCGTTAAGTGGGGGAACAGATTAAAGTTCTGGAACACATAGCCGACGTTAACACGCTGGCGCAAAATTTCCGCCTCTTTCAGCTCATATAGCTTGTCTCCCTGCCGACGATAGCCAATGTAATCGCCATCGATTTGAATAAACCCCTCATCAACGCGTTCCAGATGGTTGATGGTCCGCAAGAGTGTGGATTTCCCTGAACCGGACGGGCCAAGAATAACCGTTACCGTACCGGGAGGGATCTCCAGCGACACATTATCCAGCGCTTTGTGGCGACCAAAGTATTTGCTAACGCCGGTAATAGAAATATGGCCTTCAGGCGAGCGGGACATGGACGGCCTCCTGCTGTGGACGTTGACGACTGCGTTTTTCTGCACGACTCACCCGGGCTGTGTTGATCGCTGAACGTCGTTCGCTGCGTGCCAACGCACGTTCAACCAGGTGCTGAATTAACGACAGGACGCTGGTGATCACCAGATACCACACCGCACCCACCATCAGCAGCGGGATCACTTCCTGCGTGCGGTTATATATCATCTGGATGGTGTAGAACAGCTCCGGCATTGCCAGCACATATACCATCGCCGTCCCTTTCGCCAGGCTGATGATTTCATTGAATCCAGCAGGCAAAATGGTGCGCAGCGCCTGCGGCAGAATAATCCGCAGCGCACGTCGCCCTGATGGTAAGCCCAGTGCTGCCGCTGCCTCGTACTGACCGTGATCGACCCCTAAAAATCCACCCCGAATAATTTCAGCGGTATAGGCGCTTTGCACCAGCGTCAGGCCAACCACCGCAGTGGAAAACTGACCGAGTACATTGATGGTCTCAAAACTTCCCCACTGAATGGGAGTGAACGGAATACCAATCGTCAACGTGTCGTACAGATAGGAGAAGTTGTACAAAACGATCAGCACCACAATCAGCGGTAACGAACGAAACAGCCAGATGTACCCCCATGCCAGACCGTTCAACAGCCAGGAAGATGAAAGCCGTGCCAACGCCAGCAGACCGCCGATGACAATACTCAACAGCGTCCCGATCAGCGTCAGTAACAGCGTTTGCCCGAGGCCGGACAAGATAACCGGATCAAAGAACCAGCGGGCAAACACGCTCCATTCCCAGCGCGGATTAAACGCCACGGACTGGAGAATTACCGCAAGGGCAAATAAGGCAATGACCGCGCCTACGGTACGCATGGGATAACGTGCCGGTACGACTCTAATGCTATCTGTCGTTTTCATTTTCTCTCCTCAGGCGATTCTGGCCTGACCGGCAATAGTCAGCAGTTTGGTAAAGCGCAGCCGTCCATCAAACGGCGGCAGGCTGTACTCTTCGGGATCGCGCGTCGTATCAAATTGCGGATCGTAGCCCTGGCTTAAATAAAGTCTGACGGCCTCCGGCTGGCGAAATCCCGTGGTCAGATAAATCCGGCTGTAGCCTGCGAGCAGCGCTCTACGTTCCAGTTCCTGCACCACGCGCGCCGCCAGCCCCTGCTGACGCAGGCTGCTTTTTGTCCAGATGCGCTTAATCTCGGCGGTATCTTTATCGTAAGGTTTGTAAGCCCCGGTGGCGATAATTTCGCCGCGGCGCTCCAGTACCACAAAAAGTCCCTGCGGCGCCAGATACCATTCGGTCAGTTCCACTTCAGCGTCGCGAGAAAAGTAATCGCCATAGCGGGCGGCATATTCACCGAACAGACCGTTCAAAATGGGCTGCAGCTCGCTGGCTTCCGGTGAGAGCACGCGAAATTGATCGCTCACGATGACCTCCTTAGTCGCCTAAACCGGCCGGGTTGATTTCAGATTGTGGAATGCGTTCCACCCCTTCTCCCCAGCGATTCAGCACCTTGTCATAGTCGCCGTTGCCAATCACGCCGTTGAGGGCGGTTTGTACCGGCAGAACCAGACCGCTGTCTTTTTTCAGCGTCACAGCGATATGTGCCGCTTTTGGCCAACCGCCATCAACGCTACCCACTAATTGCGTTTTACCGTTGAGTGCAGCTTTCCACGCGCCGATTACATTAGGACCGAAGTAGGCATCGGCGCGGCCTGACTGTAGGGCCAGGGTTTGCGCGGCATCATCTTTGGTATATACCGGCGTAAACGGCTGTAACCCTTTCTTCACGTTCTCATCGTTCCAGGCCAACAGAATGGCTTCCTGGTTTGTCCCCGAACCGACGATAATGCGTAGTCCTGCGATATCTTCCGCCTGCTCGATTTTCTTCAGCTTGCTACCGGTTTTGACATAAAAGCCAAGAGAGTCCTTCCGATACGTCGCGAAATCGAATTTTTCTTTGCGTGCTTTGGTAACGGTAATATTGCTGATCGCGGCATCGTATTTGCCGGAAGTGACGCCCAGCGGCCAGTCTTCCCATGACGTAGGTACAACGTTGAGTTCCAGCCCCAAACTGTCAGCCACCAGACGCGCGATATCCGCCTCGCTGCCGATCAGCGTTTTATTGTCATCTGCAAATACGGTCAGCGGCGGCTGGCTGAGCCCGGCAATCGCCACGGTGAATTTACCCGGTACGGCCAGGTGCAGGTTTGCGGGCAACTGCGCAATCGCCTGCGGATTCTTAGCTGTATTGATCGGCGCTTTATTGGCTTCCAGGCTTACGCCGGTGCCGTTAATCGTCACTTCATTTGCCCAAACGGTCGCGCTTAAAGCCAGTGACAGCGCGAGAAATACTGATTTTTTCTGCATAGCGTTTTTCTCTTATTGTGTGAATTGATTTGCAGGTGTCGCTAATCCCAGGCTTGCGCGCAGGGTCGTACCGGGATATTCATGGCGGAACAGGCCGCGCGCCTGAAGCACAGGGACAACCTGTTCGACAAAACGCGGGAAGGTATCCGGCGTGCCACCCTGGATGATAAAACCGTCTGCGGCTTTTTCGTCGAACCACTGCTGCAGGCCGTCGGCAACCTGTTGTGGCGTGCCGCTGAAACGCGGACGTGGACTGGCCGCTTCCAGAGCAACCTGACGAAGTGTTAAACCACGCTCGCGTGCATTGCGTTTGATCTCATCAGTCGTACTGCGAAAGCTGTTTTGTCCGAGAGAGCCCAGATCCGGGAACGGTGCGTCCAGCGGATATTGGGCAAAATCATGATGTTCAAAGTAGCGGCCAAGATAGTTCAGCGCGTCAGTAACGGAGACCAGCGCAGCGGTAGTCTGATACTGCTGCTCAACGTCTTCTGCGCTGTCGCCAACAATAACGCTGACGCCCTGGAATATATGCAGTTGATCGGGATGTCGTCCGGCGACTTCCAGCTGGCTTTTTACATCCTGATAGAACGCTTTAGCCTCTGCCAGCGACTCCTGATGGGTAAAAATGGCATCAGCATGCTGCGCCGCTAATTTTTTACCATCTGCTGAAGCGCCCGCCTGAAATATAATCGGACGGCCTTGTGGTGTACGCCCAATATTTAATGGCCCGGCGACCTGGAAATAATCTCCATGATGGTTAAGCGTGTGCATTTTTTGCGGATTAAAAAATTCCCCGCTTGTTTTATTACGGGTAAAAGCATCATCTTCCCAGGAATCCCACAGCCCTTTCACTACCTGTAAATATTCATCGGCAATACGATAACGCTGGGCATGCTCTGGATGCTGAGCGCGAGAATAGTTTTTTGCCGATCCTTCCAGAGGCGACGTCACCACGTTCCAACCCGCGCGCCCCTTGCTGAGATGGTCCAGGCTAGCGAACTGCCGTGCGGTCGTAAACGGCTCGCTGTATGATGTGGACACCGTGCCAACCAGCCCCAGATTCTGGGTGATACTGGCCAGAGCGGATAATACCGTCAGCGGCTCAAAACGATTTAAAAAGTGCGGGATTGATTTTTCATTAATATACAGACCATCGGCGACAAAAATAAAATCCAGCTTCCCTTTTTCCGCAATAAGCGCCGTCTCTTTGACAAAATCAAAATTAATACTGGCATCAGCCTGAGCCACCGGATGGCGCCATGCGGACATATTTCCCGATGCGCCATGTAGAATAGTGCCGAGCCGTAGTTGCCGATTTTCAGCCATAATAACCCCTACCCAACAGGTAAACTTAAAGGTGTGCGAATGCCGTTTTTGCTAACTGCGCAAAGTAATGCGCGGCAGGTTCAATTAAACGCTCGTCCGGATTAAATCCCGGGTGATGTAATCCGTATTCACTGGCGCTGCCAATACTGACAAATGCGCCAGGTGTATTTTGCAGGTAGACGGCAAAATCCTCCCCGCCCATATGCAGGTCGGCATGGTGGGTGGTATAACCTGACTGTTTCGCCACCGCGGTGGCAATATCGGCCCAACGATCATCATTTACCAATGCGGTTGGTCCCGCATGCCAGATTACGTCGATTTGTGCGCCAAAGGCGTGGGCAAATCCGGCGGCGATGTCATTAACGCGGGCCTTAACCTGCTGCTGCACCTGGGTTCGGTGCGTTCTGAGTGTCCCTTCCAGCTCAACGGACTCCGGCAGTACGTTCCAGGTGTTTCCCCCCTGAATACGGGTCACGCTGAGCACCACCGAATCCAGCGTGTTTATGTCGCGGCTGGCAACGCTTTGCAGCACCGTTACCAACTGGCTGGCGAGCAGGATGGCATCTTTACCTTCATGCGGACGCGCCGCATGTGCGCCCTTGCCATTAATGCGCAGTACGAAGCGGTCGACATTGGCATAAAATGCGCCGCCGCGTGTGGCAAATTCGCCCACCGGCAAACCGGGCTCATTGTGCATACCGAAAATAGCCGCTACGTTTTGCAGCGCACCGGCGCGGATCAACGTTTTTGCGCCGCCGAAACTCTCTTCAGCTGGCTGAAACAAAATACGTACTCGCCCCGGTAAGGTTATTTCCTGCTGTTTTAGCAGCAGTGCTGCACCAAGCATGACGCTGGTATGGACGTCATGCCCGCAGGCATGCATCACGCCCGGCGTGAGTGAACGAAACGGAACATCGGCGCTTTCTTCTATCGGTAGCGCGTCGATATCCGCCCGCAGCGCGATGACATCTTCTCCCTGACCAATTTCCACGACCAGACCGGTTTTCAGCTCGAACGGCAGAATGTCGACGTCCGCAGCGTGCAACCAGGCGTGAATGCGCGCCGTGGTTGCTTCCTCCTGCAGGGAAAGCTCCGGATGCTGATGTAGTTCACGACGCCAGTCGATAAGCGTTGAGCCGAGAGTCATCAGAGCACCTCCACGGCGTTATGGGCTTGCGCTAACAAACGCAGCGATGTCAGACGCGCATGCCCTTGCGCCACTGGCGTGTCGATAATGAACTCGTCAATGCCTAATTGCGTATGCAGAGCATTCAGCTTTGCCATCACCTCCTGAGCGGTGCCGTGTAGCAACCCCTGCTCACGACGCGCGATTTTGCGTGGTGGGCTGCCAGACTGAGCGGCAAACGCCAGCGCCTGTTCTTCGCTGGCTACCGTGACACGTTGACCATCTTCCAGCTCCACGCCCCAGATTTGTACGTTTTCCGCCAGTTGCGCAGCGGTGTCGTAACTGTCAGCCACAATCACCTGGACGGCGACTATCGTCGGGCGTGCACTGTGGGTCTGCCAGAAGGACAAAACGTCATGCAATAACGCTTTGTCACCATTGAGGTGCGCTGCGAAGATGAAATTCCAGTCGGATTGCGCTGCTAACTGCGCGCTTTGCACACTGGCTCCCAGGACAAACTTTTCCGGTGGTATCGGTGGAATTGGCGTCGGGAATACCGTTTCCCCGCTTTCCGTTCCGCTCAGCGCCAGCCAATCGTTAAGCAAAGAAAGCTGGTCGGCAAAACTGCCTTTTTCTTCCTGATGCAGCCCATGCTGTAACGCCTGGGTCGACAGCGGTAAGCCGCCAGGGGCTTTCCCTACGCCGAGATCAACACGTCCAGGAGCCAGCGATGCCAGAAGATTGAAGTTTTCCGCCACTTTGTACGGGCTGTAATGTTGCAGCATTACGCCGCCGGAACCTACGCGGATATGCTGGGTTTGCCCGAGGATCCAGGCGATCACCAGCTCCGGCGATGGGCTGGCCAGCTGTGCCGTATTATGGTGTTCCGCGATCCAGAAACGATGGTACCCCCACTCTTCTGCCAGTTGCGCCAGGCGCAACGTACGGGAAAGCGCGGTCGCGGCAGTTTCACCTTCCCCGATGGGGCTTTTATCCAGAATACTCAGGCGATATGACATGTTACGAGCCTATGTTTGTTAACATGTCTTTATTATTAATTTATCAAATAGCCATACTGAAACATTTAATTCACATTTGCTCAGCTAAAAAGTAGATAACAACCCCTGTCGCTGCCAGGGTTAAAATTTGGATCGCCCAGTACAGGTTGTAACGCTAAACAGAAAAACACCCGCAATTAATAGCCTACAAAATATAATAGGGTCGTTGGCATCACGGTAATAACATCAAAATCATTTCATGCCAGTTTTCTTTTTACGAAAAGGTTTTTTAACGCGATTTACGTTAAGTCAGTTTAAACGACTTGTCACGTTATGCGCTTGTATTAATTGTTTCACTTTTATGACACAGGATGAATGATTTACATAGGAATTTTTATTTTAACTACTTCCACAGAATTGATGATTAGTAGAGAATGCAACGTTCTTATTAAAACGGTTTAAAACAGATTTTAATATCCCCCGATTTTATTGCGGGGATTTTTGTATGGATTATACATAGCACCATGGGACCTCTATGAAAAGTAACATGCCCGTTACACAAATTGAGCACGCACTTAACGATAAAGCGACGCTGCTTTCTACGACGGATAAAGAAAGTCATATTACCTACGCCAACTCCGCGTTTATTGATGCCAGCGGATTTAACGAACACCAGTTAATGGGCGAACCACATAATATTATTCGCCATCCCGATATGCCTCCCGCGGCGTTCGCCGATATGTGGTACACGCTACAGCAGGGAGACAGCTGGACGGGGATGGTGAAAAACCGTCGACAAAATGGCGACCATTACTGGGTTCGCGCCAACGTTACGCCGGTCTGGCACAATGAAAAACTCACCGGCTACATCTCGGTGCGTACCGTTCCTTCGCGCGATGAAATAACTCAAAGCGAAAGCTTATATCAAAAAATTAATAATCAGCAGCTTAAAGGGTTTCGTCTTTTTAAAGGTATTTTCATTCGTCGCGGAATATTGTCATGGGCATCAATGTTTAAATGGCTGAGCATTAGCCAGCGCGTCAATTATTCTTTAGGGGTAATCGCCCTGCTCGCTGTGCTATTTCTCTTCGCTCCTGTTAATCCATTTATTCAGGCGGGAGGGTTATTGTTCTTATTTCTGATGCTTGCTATTTACCTTAAGTATCAAATTTGTCAGCCAGTTAATACGCTACTGACGCAAATGAAGAAAGTGGTATCCGGGAGAAAACCTGATAACTGTCATTTAAATCGGGTGGATGAGATCGGAATGCTGATGCGTCTGGTTAATCAGTCCGGGCTTAATCTGAATTCCCTGGTCGATGATGTCAGTACGCAAATATCCGGTATTCGCGCCATCAGTCAGCGGGTATCAAAAGAAGGTACGGCGCTGCACAAGCGTTCAGAAGAAACCTCCGCCGACCTGCAACAAACCGCTGCCGCCATTGAAGAAATTGGTAGCGCGGTACAGCAAACTGCTGAGACTGCGGCTCATACTATGACCATGGCCGATAAAACCAGCGCCAATGCGGCAGAAGGCGGCGATATTATGAAACAAACTATCGCCATGATGCAGGCGATATCGCGTGACAACGGGCAGATAGTCGACATCATCGGCGTTATCGACAGTATTGCTTTCCAGACTAATATTCTGGCGCTCAATGCCGCGGTTGAAGCCGCGCGGGCCGGGGAGTCCGGGCGTGGTTTTGCCGTTGTGGCGGCAGAGGTCCGTAATCTGGCGCAGCATTCGGCGTCTGCAGCAAAAGAGATCAAACAGCTGATTGAGAAGAATGTCGCTAACGTTAACAGCGGTGTCAAAATGGTGGAGCAAACGGAAACGCATCTCACTGGGATGATTGGCGATGTCCTGCAGATGTCGATGATGATCAAAGATATTAGTCTGGCGACGCGTGAGCAAACCCAGGCGCTGGATCTGATTAACGATTCGATTTCACGCGTTGGCACCATGACACACAATAACGCCGAGATGGTGGAGCGTGTCACCGATGCTACCGCCGATCTGACCCAACGTTCAACGCGCTTACAGCAGGCCGTTCAGGTCTTTGGCGTATCAGCATAACGTTGTAGCGCTTATCGGGTGAATGTCTCGATAAGCGCACACCTCTCCACGTATTTACGCCCTTCTCTTTTATTGGCTGAATCGAGGCCACACCGCGCCAGTGCTGGCTGTACAAAAATGCTGAATTCTTGTTATCGGGGCTTTGCGGAACCGAACAATTGAATGTAGGATGCTCGGCCGGCAGTTTTCCCCCATAACTCAATGAAGGGTAAGGCTGTTTTCGCCGCAGCAGGTGCGGCAAAAAGGATTTTGTATTTTTGTCAGGTCAACAGGAAAAGTAATGAACACAAACAACACGCAAGCCGCGGAACAACATGCGGCGAAACGACGCTGGTTGAATGCCCACGAAGAGGGGTATCACAAAGCGATGGGTAATCGACAGGTACAAATGATCGCCATTGGCGGCGCAATTGGTACCGGGTTGTTTTTAGGGGCTGGCGCACGCTTGCAAATGGCGGGTCCTGCTTTGGCGCTGGTCTATCTGGTGTGCGGTATTTTTTCGTTCTTTATACTGCGCGCGCTTGGTGAACTGGTTTTACATCGCCCTTCCAGCGGCAGCTTTGTCTCCTACGCTCGCGAATTTTTAGGTGAGAAAGCCGCCTATGTGGCTGGCTGGATGTACTTCATCAACTGGGCGATGACCGGCATTGTCGATATCACCGCGGTGGCGCTGTATATGCATTACTGGGGCGCATTTGGTGATGTACCGCAGTGGGTGTTCGCCCTCGGCGCGCTGGCCATTGTTGGCACCATGAACATGATCGGCGTGAAGTGGTTCGCGGAGATGGAGTTTTGGTTTGCGCTGGTCAAAGTGCTGGCGATTGTGATTTTCCTGGTGGTGGGTACCGTCTTTTTAGGCACTGGAAAGCCGCTGGATGGTAACGCCACCGGTTTTCACCTGATCACCGACAACGGTGGATTCTTCCCACATGGCCTGCTGCCGGCGCTGGTACTGGTCCAGGGGGTGGTTTTCGCGTTTGCCTCCATTGAACTGGTGGGAACCGCTGCTGGAGAATGCAAAGATCCGCAAACCATGGTGCCAAAAGCAATCAATAGCGTTATCTGGCGTATTGGTCTGTTCTATGTGGGTTCTGTCGTGCTGCTGGTTCTGTTACTGCCGTGGAATGCCTATCAGGCGGGGCAAAGCCCGTTTGTTACCTTCTTCTCCAAACTGGGCGTGCCGTATATCGGCAGTATCATGAATATTGTGGTGCTCACCGCGGCGCTTTCCAGCCTTAACTCTGGGCTGTACTGCACCGGGCGTATTTTACGTTCCATGTCGATGGGCGGATCGGCGCCTAAATTCATGGCTAAAATGAGCCGTCAACAGGTACCCTGGGCTGGGATCCTCGCCACGTTGGTCGTCTATGTCGTCGGGGTATTTCTGAACTATCTGGTGCCGTCGCAGGTGTTTGAGATTGTGTTGAACTTCGCGTCGTTGGGCATTATTGCGTCGTGGGGCTTTATCATGGTCTGTCAGATGCGTCTGCGCCGGGCCATAAAAGAAGGTAAAACGGCAGACGTCAGCTTTAAACTGCCGGGCGCTCCGTTTACCTCGTGGCTAACCCTACTGTTCCTGCTGAGCGTGCTGGTGCTGATGGCGTTTGACTATCCAAACGGCACCTACACCATCGCGTCATTACCGTTGATTGCCATCCTGCTGGTTGCAGGCTGGTTCGGCGTACGTAAACGCGTCGCGGAAATCCACCGCACCGCGCCGTAATGGCTGAAGGCCTGACTGGTTAACCCTTCAGGCCTTCATTTTTAGTTCGCTTCAATCAACTGCGCTACATCGTTGCTGTTAATTTCCCGCGCATTTCCATCCTGATCGGTATAGCTGGTCATTCCCGTATCTTTGTCCAGTTTTGGCTTACCCTGGGTGGTGATGGTTTGTCCGCTTTTGGTCGTCATGACGTAATCGGTGGTACATCCTGCAAGGGTAAAGAGCATTACGCCTGCACAAAGACAGATAAATGGCTTTTTCATGGTATTCCCGTGTTATTCAGTTAGCCGTTGAGGGCGTAGTGTAAGTCCCTGAAGTGGCTCGGGCTACTGGCGGGGTGTAACGAGGCGTATCGTGGGGTTTAGAGAAATGACAGGAGGGGTTTCCCCCTCCGGATGTTTTATAGCGCAATACGAATAACATCGTCCGGCTGAGTGGCTTCCTGCTCGCGGGTAGATTTCTGTTTCACGCTGACGTACAGGGTTTTACCATCGGCGGAGAGCGCCAGGCTATTCGGGAACGTTGGGGTCTCGAATGTTTTGACGACTTTATAGCTTTTCGCGTCGATCACACTCACTTTACCGGCCTGGCGATGAGTCACGTAGGCTTCATTACGCGTTGGGTTGAACAACACGGCCAGGGATTCCGGCGCGGCGACTTTTGCCAGTACATTGCCATTACGGGTGTCGATTACCAACACTTCCGCCGCTTTAGAGTCGGTGACAAATGCGCGGTTGCCCGCTGTGTCCAGGCTCAGGTTGATAAAGAAATGCTCTTTCCCATCATCCAGCAGTTTTTTGCGGCTGAGAATTTTGTTAGTGGCGGTGTCAATGGTAATGAATTCACCGTCGGCATTGGCGGTGTACAGGCGTTTAGCTTTGCTGTCGACAGCCAGAGCGGTGCTCATTTTGCCGGTATTCTGGATGGTGTCCTTCAGCTTGATCGTCTCACCGTCCACCACCCAAATCACGCTCTCTTTACCAATACCGCTAATGTATACCGTGTTGGTGGCATCATCGGCGACCAGCTCACGCGGCTGCAGCGGGCGAACGTCTTCAGAACGCTTACGCGCATCCAGCACCAGACGTCCTTTCACCGCACCGGTTTTGGCATCCATCGCCGTAACCGCGCTGTTTACCGTGTTGCCGAACCACAGCGTTTGCGTGGCGTTGTTGATGGTGGCACCAAATGGTTTGAGATCGTTATGAATCACCTGGGTCACTTCGAGGGTGACCGGGTCAAGACGATAAACCACCCCGCCGGTATCCAGTTTGCGGCTCTGTGAGGTCGCCAGCCACAACGCGTTCTCTTGCTGGCTGTACGCCATTTCATAGGCGCCTTTGCCGACGGCTTTGCGCAGCAGTTCTTCTGCAGCCTGCGTAGTAAAAGATGATGCAACGAGCAGTGAACCTAACAGTAAAGAACCACGCAGACGCGGCGAAAACAGATGACGTAAAGACATGACGACTCCCTTTGATAAATTCGTTTGTTACTGCTTCACATAGCTTCAATGAGCAAAATCATGGTTTTGCCTTTTTAAGAATGAGAATAGTAATCATTATTTATCTCAATGTGGAGTGTTTATTCGCTTTCGGGTAGTAACCTTCTTATTTTCTCCATGAATACCAGATAACGACATTGGCATTTTACCAGGCCTACATTTTGTACGAAGCAGGCCTGGTTACAGGCATTCACCGTCTTCCACCTTTACGCATCAATCCTCAGCAAGACGAATCACTACCTTGCCGAAGTTTTTGCCGGTCAGCAGACCGATAAAGGTTTGTGGCGCATTTTCCAGACCGTCGGTCACCTGCTCGCGGTAGTGGATTTTGCCCTCTTTAACCCAGCGCCCCATCTCCCGCTGAAACTCATGAATACGGTGTCCATAATCCTGACCAATGATAAAACCCTGCATGCGGATACGCTTTTTCAGCAGCGTTGCCATTAACAGCGGTAATCTGTCAGGTCCGGCCGGAAGCGACGTTGCGTTATAACCGCTGACCAGGCCACAAAGCGGGATGCGCGCTGAGGTGTTGAGTAACGGCAGGACAGCATCAAATACTTTTCCACCGACGTTTTCGTAATAAATATCAATACCCTGTGGACAGGCTTTTGCCAGTTGTTGCGCAAAATCTTGTGCGTGGTGATCGAGACAAACATCAAAACCCAATACCTCGGTGGCATGTCGGCATTTCTCTGCCCCACCCGCCACACCGATCACCCGACAACCCTTAAGCTTACCGATCTGCCCGACCGTTGCGCCAACCGGCCCGGTTGCGGCAGCTACCACCAGCGTTTCCCCCGCTTTTGGCTGACCGATATCCAGCAGGCCCATATAAGCGGTAAACCCCGGCATACCCATAACACCCAGCGCCCAGGAGGGATGCTCGGGATGATCGCCAAGCTTCACCAGCCCGTTTCCGTCGGAGATGTCATAGTCCTGCCAACCGCTGTAGCTCAATACCCATTCGCCTGGCTGGTAGTCCGGATGGTGGGATGACACCACGCGACTTACGGTACCCCCCACCATGACACCACCAATCTCTACTGGTGGTGAGTAAGATGGCTCATCGCTCATGCGGCCACGCATGTAGGGATCGAGGGAAAGATAAACTGTGCGCAACAACATCTGGCCTTCGCCCGGTGTTGCGACTTCATCTTCTTCAAGACGGAAGTTCTCTGGGACTGGCGCGCCATGTGGACGGGAAGCCAGTACCCAACGACGGTTACGATTAGTCTGTTGACCCATGATGTGCTCCTCTGCTTTTGGCATGAATCCATCAATAGTAGCAGCCCGTTCCTGCTATTTAGCTGACGACGTGATTTAACCGCACAACCAGGTAAACGCAAGGTTGCGCGGTTTCATTGATAAACCGACAGTCATTCGGCGGGCCAAGTTCCAGGCAATCACCTGCCTGCATTTCATGGCGTACGTCCCCTTCGACAAAGACTAATTCCCCCTGCTGTAACCAGATAAGTTGTCTGGCCTGCACATAGGAAGAGGCTGGCATCGGGATATCACTTCCGGCAGGTAATTCGATCTGCACCAGATCGATAGGCAGATCGCTGCGCGGTGAAACATGGCGGCGCAGATAGTGGCTTTGTGGATCGTGCCAAACAGGCTGATCGACGAAGCGCAATAGCTTGCCCTCCTGCATTTCAGCCCGCGCAATCAGGGTAGACATGCTGATGCCAAACGCGCCGGAAAGCCTGCCCAGCAGCGTAGCCGTTGGACTACTCTCGCCGCGCTCTATTTTATGGATCATGGCCCGCGACACACCCGCGCGCTCGGCAAGTTCCGTGAGTGACCAACCGCGAGATTCCCGCTCAATGCGAATTCTTGCACTGATCCGTTGATTTATGCTGTCTTCAATAGTATTCATATTGTAATACTATAGTGAACAACCCCTGAGGTTCAACATGTCAATTCGATTTGCCAGCAAAGAAGACTGCGCCGCCATTGCAGAAATCTACAACCATGCGGTACTGCATACGGCGGCTATCTGGAACGATCAAACGGTCGATGCCGAAAACCGTATTTCCTGGTATGAAGCCCGCCAATTGATGGGGTATCCGGTGCTGGTGAGTGAAGAGAATGGCGTGGTTACAGGATACGCCTCCTTTGGCGACTGGCGTAACTTTGATGGCTTCCGTCATACCGTTGAACATTCGGTGTATGTTCATCCTGAACATCAGGGAAAAGGGCTAGGACGGGCACTGCTCAGCAGACTGATAGACGAAGCCCGCGCATGCGGCAAGCATGTGATGGTGGCAGGTATTGAGTCTCAGAATCAGGCATCACTGCATCTGCACAGCTTGCTGGGTTTTAAAACCACCGCGCAAATGCCGCAGGTTGGAACCAAATTTGGCCGTTGGCTGGATCTGACCTTCATGCAGTTACAGCTAGACGATCGCCGCGATCCGGATGCCCGTAGATGAACCAGACGCTGACCCTCTCCTTTCTGATTGCCGCAGGTATTGGTCTGGTGGTGCAAAATACCTTGATGGTACGCATCACCCAGACATCCTCGACGATCCTCATCGCCATGTTGCTTAACTCGCTGGTCGGGATCGTGCTGTTTGTCAGCATACTGTGGTTTAAACAAGGAGCTGCGGGATTTGGAGAACTGGTATCCAGCGTGCGCTGGTGGACGCTCATCCCCGGATTGCTGGGATCGTTCTTTGTTTTTGCCAGTATCAGTGGGTACCAAAATGTGGGGGCCGCTACCACTATCGCGGTGCTGGTGGCTAGCCAGTTAATCGGCGGGCTGGTGCTGGATATTCTACGTAGTCACGGCGTGCCGCTGCGGGCGCTGGTAGGTCCGGTCTGTGGCGCGGTGCTGTTGGTCATCGGGGCGTGGCTGGTGGCGAGACGTTCATTTTAATTGCCTGATGGCGCTTCGCTTATCAGACCTACAGAACGTGTCTGTAGGTCGGATAAGTGAAATATCAGAGGATTGTGCCGCCTTTGGTCAACTGTTCGCGACGGGCTTCCATATCTTCTTTATGCTGACGGCCATGATGTGCGATAGCCGTACGCAAACGCTGTTGCTGGGTATAGCGATCTTCCCGGCTCAACGCGACATCATCGCTGAGCTCAATCAGCAATTCATTCATATGCGTAATGACGCTCTCTTCAATGGCGGCATCAACACGTGCGCTGACCTCATCCAGATGCGACATAACCTCTCCTTAACTCATTAATTTAATTTTGCTTTTGAAAAATCACTGCCCATCAGGCTGACGCTGTATCCGCTAACGTTGCTGCGCGTAGCATAGAACGTTTTACCGTTTGCCAGGGCTATCCACGGAGCCTGCTGGTAGAAAATCTCTTGCGATTGCTGGTAAAGCGCGGCGCGCTCTTCCGGTTTACTCACCAGCTTCGCCTTTTGAACCAACGAATTATACTCTTTATCGCACCAGCGCGCGGCGTTAGATCCGGTTTTTATGCTGTCGCAGCCCAGCAGCACATCGGCGAAGTTATCCGGATCGCCGTTGTCTGACATCCAGCCAAACAATGCGGTGTCATGCTCACCTTTACGCATTCCGGAGAGATATTCCCCCCACTCGTACGACACAATTTTCGCCTTCACGCCCACCTTTGCCCAGTCGCTCTGGATCATCTCAGCAATCCGTCGGGAGTTCGGGTTGTAAGGGCGCTGAACCGGCATTGACCACAGCGTCGCTTCAAAGCCGTTTTCCAGCCCCGCCTGCTTCAGCAGATCTTTCGCCTTTTGCGGGTCGTAAGTGTAATCCTGCAGATCTTTATTGAAGCCCATCATATTCGGCGGAATCGGCGATTTCGCCACCGTACCGGAACCTAAAAAGACGGCGTTAATAATGGCCTTTTTATCGGTCGCGTAGTTTAGCGCCTGACGCACCAGTACGTTATCAAACGGTTTTTTCTCGGTATTAAACGCCAGATATCCGACGTTCAGCGCTTCAACCGCATGCAGCGTCAAATCTTTATTCTTTTTAATCTCGTCAAACTGTACGGGGGCTGGTGCCGGGATTATCTGGCACTCATTGGTTTGCAGTTTTGCCAGCCGCGTCTGGACGTTTGGCGTGATTGAGAAGATCAGGTGCTTCGTTGGAACGGCGCCATCCCAGTAGTTCGGGTTGGCAAGATAGCGGATTTGCGAGTCCTGCTTGTACTGTTGCAACACGTAAGGCCCGGTGCCAATCGGCCAGTTATCGACGTTTTCCGGGGTGCCTTTTTTCAGCATCGCGTCGGCATATTCCGCAGAAAGGATAGAGGCAAAATCCATACCCCAGTCGGCAAGAAACGCAGCATTAGGTTCATTGAGGACAAACTGAACATGATAATCATCGACCTTCTTCACTTCTTTAATCAGTTTATCCAGACCAACATCGTTAAAGTATTCGTAGCTTCCCTGAGAAACCTTGTGATACGGATGATCGGCATCTTTCTGCCGTAATACCGAGAAAATCACGTCATCTGCGTTGAAGTCGCGGGTCGGTTTAAAGAATTTATTACTGTTGAATTTCACGCCCTGACGCAGGGTAAACGTATAAGTCTTACCGTCCGGGGAAATCGTCCAGTCCGTTGCCAGAGACGGTATCGGGGTATTCTTTACCGGATCAAAGTTGATGAGTCGGTTGTAGAGCACCTGTGAACTGGCCACAAATGAAGGACCTGAACTGGCGATTTGCGGGTTAAATGACTCCGGAGATGCTTCAGAGCAATAGATGATGGTGTCAGTATTGGCCGCGAACGCAGCGCCTGACGGTAAGACGGCGCTGAGAGCCAGCGCGAGTAACGTTTTCCTTGCAATCATGGTTATAAGCCTTCTTATTTTATTATTAACAGGGATATCAGAGCATAGCTGACAAAAACTGACCAATAACAAATCACTATCAGGTTATTCTAATCCGGTGTATTTCGCTGAATAATTCATCACTCCAAGCGAATTAATTTCCCTTAAGTCTTTTTCAAAACGTCAAGATTTTTCCCGGCACTCTATGCCATGAAAATTAGCCCCTTTTTGCCTCTCTTTCGCCGTTTGCTCGTTTTTATAAAACGTAAAGTAGATACGTGAAGAAGTCTAAGGGGTAACAACGTGGCAAAAACTCTCTTGCGCAGCGGCAATTTGGATGACTATCAGGCCGTGGGCGGCGGTGGTCAGGCCGTGTTTGATTCAGCATTGCAAATTCGTGAAACGCTTCGTCTGCGTAAACAGCAGGCGATGGTGGATTGTCTGGCGATCCCACAAATTAACGACAACGGCGATCGGGTTGACTGGTATTCCCCGATAGAAGGGAAAGCCGTGGCGTGGAAAGCCGCTGATGAAGAAGCACGTTTTCGTGCGCTGCGCTATCTGGGGAGCACGCTGGAAAATGCGGCGACCCTGAGCCGTAAAAGCCTGCAATCGGGGAAAACCTCCCTACAGCTGTTTGGCTCGCTGCTCGAAAAAGCCATCCAGTTTCCCGGTGAAAATCACGTGTTTCTGGTTGATGGCAAACCCGTTATTACGTTCTGGGGCTTCGTCAATCTGAATGAAAATCCCCGCGACGATGTGCTCGACTGCCTGCGCATTGCCGATGTTCCTCCTGTGGTTACCGTAGCAGAGCCAGAACAGGAAGATGAAATCGCACCGGAAATTACCTTTGCCGAGGCCGATGTCCCCTTACTGACGCCGGTCGTTGATCTGCCAAAACCGGCTGAACCTGAACCTCAACCCCCGGTTATTGTTAACGAACCTGAAGTCACTGCCCCGCCGGTACATGAAAAGCCCATACGCCGCATATCGCTGTGGAGCCTACCCGTTGCCGCAGTGATTATTGCAGCCATCGTTGGGCCGCTGCTTTGGAAGCAACAGACCACCCAGCCCGTACCCGCAGTAGCCGCTATTGAAGTCGCTAAGGTTGATATGGCACCGCTGCCAGCACTGACATCTGTACTGCCCCTGCATCGTGCTGAAGTGACTCCAGCTGCGAAGAAAGAGAAACCTGTCGAAGGACCGGTGGTGATCGCCGCGATTCCAAAAGATGCGCTGGTGATGGATGCCAACCAGATGAAGGCAGGAACGACGCGTTTTCTCAACGGTAACTGGCGCGTCATGGTCGATGTTAAAGATCCGGTGAGCGGCAAAGCGCCGTCGCTGCGCTATCAGATCCAGGCCAATAAAGGCACTGCGCGCGTGGTTCATGGTGACAACATTGTTTGTCGTGCCGAGATTTTCTCTGGTTTGCACCAGTCGGGTGAATTAATGATTAAGAGTCGCGGCAATGCCCGTTGTACCGACGGTTCACGTTATCCGATGCCTGAAATTACCTGCAAAGCGGGAACCAATGACGTCGCCGCCTGTACCGCGCGTTATGACGATCACGCGGAAATCCCTCTGACGATCAAAAAGATAGGTGCCTGATTTTATGTTGGTGAATCTGTGTGATTACAAACAGAGCGTGACGCTCATCGCCAATAGCGGTGTGCAATTTCTGGATTTCGGCCTCACGCCGCAGGAATCTGCGCACCATGGACGCTTTGTGCGCAAAACGGCAAACGGTCCGCTACTGAGACTAGACTTCGATCTGACGTCAGGACGCTATACCCTACCGGGCAGCACCGGCGCGCAACCCGAAGTGGTGAAGCCGGAAAGTACTCAGACGCTGCACTATTCGCTGGACGTGCTCGACGGCGTCTGGCTGCCGCTGCCGTTTTTGCGCTTTAACCCGCCGCGTACGTTTGTTGAAGGCCCGGATAACTGGGCACGCGTGCAGGTGCGAAAGCTGCCGCAGCCGGACAGCGCAGGCAACACCCACCGTGTTACCGTAGCGCTGGACAGCCAGCTTACTGAAAATGCCCCTGCGGCGTTAACCCCCAACGAAAATGATCTGCTTAACGGTACACGGTTTGCGCTGGCCTGGCATGACAACGAAATTGCTGATTTCCTTGACCAGACCTGGATTGACGGCTGGTTGCGCGAATCTTTTATGCACCATGTCACCCAACATGAGAACCGCTCAGAACAAGAGATCCAGCAGGCGCTGCGTAACTTTGAATACCAGGCGCACTGGCTGAATGTGCTGACCCTGTTAGGTGAGCAGCTTTCCGTCCCGGAAGTGAAACTGGTTACGCACACCCTTAGCACACCCGCCATTCCCGTCGATCTTATTTTGGATATCGGTAATACCCATACCTGTGGTGTCCTGATTGAAGATCACGGGGATGCCAATGACGGGCTGCGTCAGACCGCTGAATTGCAGGTCCGTTCGTTAAGCGAGCCGCAGTTCCTCAACGATCCGCTATTCACCAGTCGGCTGGAGTTTTCCGAAGCGCGGTTCGGTAAACAGCACTTTTCCGTTGAGAGCGGACGTGATGACGCCTTTATCTGGCCGTCGATTGTACGTGTGGGTGATGAAGCCCGTAAGTTGGCGATGCAGCGTATGGGCACCGAGGGCAACAGTGGGATCTCCAGCCCGCGCCGCTATCTGTGGGATGAAACGCCGGTGCTGCATGACTGGCGCTTTAGCCAGATGAATGGCAAAACCCAGCGCGAACCGCTGGCTACCGCCTTCCCGCTGATGAACCTGATGAACGATGACGGGCAGCCGCTGTTCAGCCTGCCGCAGGACGATCGTCTGCCAGTGTTCTCACCACAATACAGCCGCAGCACGCTGATGACGCATATGCTGTGCGAAATACTGGCCCAGGCGCTGGGGCAAATTAACAGCGTAGCGACGCGTTTGCGCCTCGGATTCCCGGCGTCTCCTCGTCAGTTACGGACGCTGATCCTGACCCTACCGTCGGCGATGCCCAAACAGGAGCGCGAGATTTTCCGCCTGCGCATGTTTGAAGCTATTGCCCTGGTCTGGAAAGCAATGGGCTGGCACCCGCAGGATGAAGACTTCACCACCCGTAAGCAGCAGGAAAAGAGTGTGGTTCCCGTACCTGAAATTCAGATGGAATGGGATGAAGCCAGCTGCGGGCAACTGGTGTGGCTGTATAACGAAGCTATCTCACACTACGATGGCCACACCGAATCGTTCTTTAACGCCCTTGCCCGCCCGGACCGTTTGCCGGAGCCTGGTGAGACTAAAGGTCGAGCACTGCGCGTGGCATCGATCGATATTGGCGGCGGGACAACGGATATGGCTGTCGTTCATTACCAGCTTGATGACGGCGTTGGCGCGAATGTCAAAATTACCCCGCATCTGCTGTTCCGTGAAGGTTTTAAAGTTGCGGGCGATGACATGCTGCTGGACGTGATTCAGCGCTGCGTGTTGCCTGCGCTGCAAACCCGCTTACAACAGGCTGGCGTGACCGACGCCGCCGCATTGCTGGCCACGCTATTTGGCGATTCCGGGCGCATCGATACTCAAGCAATTCTGCGTCAACAAACGGCATTGCAGCTCTTTATGCCGCTTGGTCATGCGGTCCTCTCTGCCTGGGAACAAAGCGATATTAACGACCCGGTCGCCGGGCTACATGCCACCTTTGGGGAACTCCTGAGTCAACAACCCACGCGCAACGTGATGAACTACATCCAACAGGCTATCGACCATGCGTTGCCAGCAGGGTCGCTAGCGTTTGATGTTCTGAGCGTGCCGTTACAGGTACAGTTCAGGCAGTTACAAGAAGCACTATTGGCGGGGCAATTTACCCTGACTTCCCCACTGCACGCGGTTTGTGAGGCCATTTCACACTATCGCTGCGATATTTTATTAGTAACAGGCAGACCCGCCTGTTTACCGGGTGTACAGGCGTTGATCCGCCATCTGCAACCTGTTCCGGTTAACCGTATGATCTGGATGGATAACTACCGCGTGCATGAGTGGTATCCGTTCAGCCAACAGGGGCGGATTGGTAACCCTAAATCCACCGCTGCTGTAGGCGCTATGCTGTGCAGCCTGGCGCTGGATTTGCGTTTGCCACGTTTTAACTTTAAAGCTGCCGATATCGGCGCTTACTCGACCGTACGCTTTCTCGGTGTGCTGGATAATACGGTCAATACCCTGCGCGATGAGAACATCTGGTATCACGATATTGATCTGGATAAACCTGGGGCGAAGCTGGATGCCCGGTTGCATTTCCCGTTACGTGGCAACGTGACGTTAGGATTTCGGCAACTGGCAAACAGCCGCTGGCCTGCCACGCCGCTGTATACGCTCAGCATAAACTCTGCCGAACTGGCAAAAACTATCGCCGGAGATGGCGTATTGAATGTTCGGCTGCAGCTACGCGGCGGCAGCAAAGAAAGTGGCCCGGAATTCTTCATCCTGAGTGATGCCTGGTTACAGGATGGCACCCCCGTTGCCGCCAATGCCTTAACGTTAAAACTGAATACGCTGGCAGACCGTCGCCATAGCGGAAGCCATTACTGGATTGATAGCGGGAGCGTGTACCTGAAATGAGTAAGATGTTAAATACCGCGCAGGCCGCCATCGAGTGGGTGGTAGATACCCGTCAACGTGCGGCGCGTCTTGATGATGAAGCGGATGCCCTGCTGGCACAGCTTACGCTAGCCGCAGTGAGTGAATCTGCGTTGAAGGAGACCTTTTCATCGCAAGGATGTATAGGGTTATACGGACACTCACAATCGGCAAAAGCACATCTGCTGGCGGCATTGTGCTGCAATGCCACTGGCAAAGTGAATATTGTTACCCCGGATCGCAGCTTTGATTATTTCTCACATATTAATCCGGGCCATGCACCAACCAATATGGCGATCCGTTTTACGCGCGATGAAAATCCGCATGATAGCGAATGGCCGTTGCGTCTGCGATTACTCAGTGAAGCCGAACTGGTACAGCTATTTATCGCCCAGTTCAGCGCGCTCCCGGGCAACCGACAGGTCGAGAAATCGATTATTGAGGCGCGCCTGGAAAAATGGCAAACGCTGCGTCAGCGTCACCCGGTGCCGGGTATTACCGCACATGATGTTGCGGCAATTGGTCGTTTCTGGCGCTCCTGCATACCGGCAAACCAGCAGCAAATTGACGATGCACTATGGTATCAGTTTGCCACGTTGCTGCCCGCACTGGACCTGACTACCCGGGCAAACGCCTGGGCGTTACTGTGGGGAGAGCAACCAGAGCTGACGCAGCAGTGGCTGGCGCTGGCGCACACGTTGCAACAAACCGGACACGCGCAAGAATTAGCGGCCCCGCTGAGTCTGCTGGTTGATCATTTTGGTTTACCGGCCGAAAGTTTCCTGACCCAGGTGGCATTGACCGGCAATAATGAGACGCAAAGCGATGTGGTGGTTCATCCGATTGAAAATCATCAGTTGCTCAATGCGGTCAGTCTTTCTTTGTCGTCACTGGCGCTGCTCACGCGCGAGCTGGTTCTGACGGTTGAAGACTCGGTGCTGGAGAATGTCGATCTGCTCGATATTCCCCTCGCCCCGGATGCTCATCCTAACCCACTGTGGCAGGCAAAATTAGGCTGGATGCTGGAACATTATCGCCAGCACCTGCAACCGGATGTGCTCTTAATCTGCAACGCGGTCTCTGCCCGCGCCCAGACGCCCGCCATCACCCGCAAGCTGTTGGGCTGGGTCAACGATACCCAACCTGTTCATGATGCCGCATTACCGGGCGTGGTTTGGGCCATCACCCCACAGGATGCGCGTTTTAGTACCCAGCAAAACCTTGATGAATCCGTGCAGCAATTAATGGGCAAGCCCGGGCTGCATTGGGGTACATTGCAGGCGCTGGATAAACATAGCTTACAACGTCTTGTCGAATGGCTGACTCAGGCAACCTCACCACAGCAGCGCCAGGCCAGGTTGACTTCTCTACGCGAGCAGCATCAACAGCGCATCCGCGAAACGCTGATAAGCTGGATTAATCCCGCTCAAGCTGAATCGGATAGCCACGAGTCGGTGATCCGCCAGTTACAGGCGCAAGCGGCAAAACATGGCGAACTGCTGGATGGTTTGCTCCCGCCGATGCGCATTTTTGAGTCGCTGCTGCGTATTCAGCAACCACGCGAGGAGCAGGTAAGCGGTTTATTTAATGAAGAGATTGACCTGTTTGCCGAAGTGCGTGACACACTACACTCGCCGGAAAGTCAGGAGACCGGATATCAGGCACACAAAATGTGGATTAACCACGTGCGCCAGTGGTGTCGCGATGAAAATAATGCCCGCCGTTTACGACTCGATCCCCGTACGTTAAGGCTGGTTGCCGACATTCTCGTCACCACCAGCTATCGCCTGGAGATGCCACAACGCTTACAGCGCATTATGCAGCGAGAAAACGTCTGTGCCGCGCAGTTACACGCCGATATTGGTGATTTTATTACCTGGCTTGGATTTGCCGACGTTGCTGAGGAACAGCGCCCTGCCAGCAGGATCCAAAAAGGATCGGCTATTTTTAGCGCGCCGAAGCAATCGCCGATGTTACGCCTGACGAAGCTGGATGAACAACCTTCGCACGGCGCAAGCCGGTACGTTTACGACTGGCTGGTCGCGTTGTATACCCGCGCCAATGAAAACGTGGGATATCAGCATCCGCAGGATGTCAGCGAAGCCGATAAAAAACGATTAGATGCCCTGTTTTCCTCCTGAAACGGCGTATACGCCGTCATCAGAAAAGAGAAAACATCAGCGCAACGGGAAAACTCATCGGCCAGGTCGCCCCAACTAATACCGCGCTAAGAAAGCGGATCCGCTTTTTATCGCGGGAAAGAAACCAGGTGATGATTGCTGTGATGACGGCCATCACCGCATAAAAAACCAACATTTTTTGGTATAGGGACATTTAAGGCATCCTGGCCAGAAGAGAAAATCGCGCGCAATATGCTATTTTTCATGACTCACATCAAGTTTTATTAATTAATTTAAGAAAAACGGCTGTAAAACAACCCATTTTCATTATGTTCAGAATTCGTACTATTGCGGATAGTTATAAGCCGTACTATACCCATAAGGGTTAAAACGAAAGGTGGCAAAAATGAATGTTTCCAGTAAAACTGTGGTGCTGATAAATATATTTGCTGCTGTAGGACTTTTCAGTCTGATATCCGCAAGGTTCGGCTGGTTTGCTTGATGTAACTCTTCTTGATTAATTGCAGCGTCCGCTGGCAGAGAGGATCTTCTCTCTGCCATCAGTAAACGATCTTCCCACTCTGCTATCACTGGGTAAATTATCCTTAATATGTAATAACCCTAATCCTTCTGCGGCATTATATTGCCCGAATATCGGCCAGGTGTTGTGCCGGTATGTTGATGGAAGAACGCAATAAAAGCACTGTCGCTGACAAACTCCAGATATTGCGCGACCTGGCTGATATGGCCTCCGTCAGCCAACATCTCCATGGCTTTTAACAGCCTAAATTGCTGCCGCCAGTCCTGATAATTCATCCCGGTATCCCTGATAAATATTCGGCTGATCGTCCTCTCGCATGCCCCAACCTGTCGGGACAATTGATTCAGTCGTGGTGGCAATTCCCCCATGCGTAATCCCTTGAGCCACACGTTAAGCCGCGGATCTGAGGGATACTGCAATGTCCAGTTTTCAGTGCGGGCGGCACGCATTTCCTCACAAAAAACGGTAATGAGGCTGGACTGCTGTGCGGCAGGCATTTCCCATGGCCAGAAGGCCATACGTTCTATCACTTCAAAAAACAGCGGATTAACTTCGACTATCTGCAGCGGTAACTCAGATAACGGCAATGTGGTTGAAAAGTACAAAGAGCGATAAGCCATCACACCACGCATTATGGCGCGATGTACCGTGCCTGCCGGGATCCAAACCGCACGGCGTGGCGGTAGCAGACACAGGGCCTGCTCCAGTTCAATCGTAATACTTCCCGCTGCCGAAAAAAGTAGCTGATGACGAAGATGACTATGCCGCCCGGAATCATGTACGCCCATATCGGCAGCAATACCGATTACCGGTTTATCAAAACTATCCGCATCAAAAGCATCATCAGGGGCAATTTTCATTATCTGTCTGATATTTGATATTTAAAGTCCTGATAATGGTAATACGACATATTCCTTTCAGCAATAATGCCCGCCTGTTTTCTGTCTCTTTGGATATTGCTATGAACGCACTTCGTCGCCCACCGCTGTGGCTTCTTACGCTACTGATTATGTTTCCACAACTGGTGGAAACCATTTACAGCCCGGCATTGCCGGGTATCGCTACCTCTTTTCACGTAAGCAGTGAGCGCGCGGCTCAAACACTCTCCGTTTATTTTGTTGCCTTTGCCGTCGGCGTAGCGATGTGGGGTTGGCTAAGTGACTGCATCGGACGACGTTGGGCGATGCTGGCAGGGCTTATCTGCTATGGAACAGGTTGCGCATTGGCCGTTGTTGCCACCGACTTCAGCGTTTTGCTGCTGGCGCGGATGATCTCCGCCATCGGTGCGGCTGCGGGGTCGGTCGTGGTACAGACCATGCTAAGGGACAGTTATGAATCAACTGCGCTATCCCGCGTCTTTTCCTTGATGGGGGCCGCGCTGGCATTGAGTCCAGTTTTTGGCCTGCTAAGCGGAGGTTGGTTAGTGAGTCTGTATGGCCATACCGGTGTCTTTGTTGCCCTTGTGCTGTTGGCGTTGCTACTGCTAATACTGACAGCGACCATGCTGCCAGAAACCCGGCCCGAACATACGCTCAGCCCGAAGCTTGCCGCGCTGTTTTCCCGCATGATGCGGGACAGTGAGTTGCGGAAAAACGCCTTGCTGGTTGCCCTGCTGAACACCATGCTATTTAGCTATTACAGCCTGGCGCCGTTTCTTTTTGGGCAATTAGGATGGAGCTCCAGAGCCTTTGGCTGGACGGGGTTGCTACTTGCGTTTGCTTCTCTGTCAGGTAGCCTGCTGAACCGAAGACTGTTAACGACAGGTCTGACGCCGGAGCGACTTGTACGTTATGCCTGTGTGCTGGCAGCGTTGTCAGGTCTCGTCGCGTGGTGTTTACAGCACTCCGCGTGGATCTTGATTCCGGTGTTCGGCGTGGTGATTGCCTATGGTATCGCCATTCCCAATGTGCTGAGTCAGGCGCTGCGTCACTACCGTGAACAGGCCGGTGCCGCAGGTGCTTTGTTCGGATTAAGCTATTACCTGTTACTTGGGATGATGCTGGGTTTAGCAGGCATGGTGCAGCAACTGGGGCTGGTTCTGAGCGTCTGTGCCCTACTCGCCTGGCTTTGCAGCCAGGGCCGCAGATAAACCCGATGGCGATCCTGAAAGCACAAAGCCCCGGCTATATGCTGGGGCTTTGTTGTATCAATTAGCCTGACCTCGCGGATATTTCCAACTTACCGCCGTCCGATGGCGACGAGGCCAGTGGCGCGAATAGTATAGACACACGTATGCCAATATTTAGCTATCCGTGCCCCATTCGCCGATCGCGCTTAAGATATTACTCATGCTTGATCATAACATGGCGAATAACCGTGTAATCCTCTAGCCCATAAACCGACATATCCTTTCCATAGCCAGACTGTTTTTGCCCACCGTGCGGCATCTCGCTAACCAGCGTGAAATGGGTATTGACCCAGGTACAACCATATTGCAGGCGAGCGCTAAAGCGATGCGCTCGCCCAACATCCCTGGTCCAGACGGAGGATGCCAGGCCGTATTTCGAATCGTTGGCCCATGCTAGCACCTGATCTTCATCATCAAATACGGTCACGCTGACCACCGGACCGAAAACTTCCCGCTGTACGATGGCATCGTCCTGCTTCGCCCCAGCAAGCAGCGTCGGGGCAAAATAGTAGCCTGAACCATCCACTTTTTTACCGCCGGTGATGACCTTAATATGGCCCAACGCTTTAGCCTCATCGACCGCTTTAGTCACGCGATCGAGATGTGCCTGCGAGCTCACTGGTCCCAGCTCGGTCGATTCATCATTCGGCGGACCAATTTTCAGGCTGGCAACGGCGGCGCCAAGTTTTTCGACCAGTGCATCATAAATGCCTTTCTGGGCATAAATTCGGCAAGCGGCGGTACAGTCTTGCCCGGCGTTGTAATAACCAAAGGTCCGCACGCCGCTCACCACTGCATCCAGATCGGCATCATCAAAAATGATCACCGGAGCTTTTCCGCCCAGTTCCATATGCGTACGCTTAATTGACGGCGCGGTGTGCTGAATAATGTGTTCACCGGTTGCAATGGAGCCGGTCAGCGAAACCATGCGCACTTTTTCATGACCGGTCAGCGGATCGCCCACCGTTTTACCGCGGCCAAACAGCACGTTAATCACGCCAGCCGGATAAATGTCTTTGGCGAATTCGGCTAATTTAAGCGCCGTCAGCGGGGTAATTTCTGACGGTTTAATCACCACGCAGTTCCCCGCCGCCAACGCTGGAGCCAGCTTCCACGCCGCCATCATCAGCGGATAGTTCCACGGCGCAATAGAAGCCACCACGCCCAGCGGATCACGGCGAATCATCGAGGTATGCCCTTCCAGATATTCACCGGCCGCCTGTCCTTGCAGGGTACGCGCCGCACCGGCGAAGAAACGGAAAACATCGACAATAGCGGGAATTTCATCGTTGAGAACACAGTGTAGCGGTTTACCGCAGTTAAGTGATTCCAGCTCAGCGAAGGTTTGCGCGTTATCAGCAATAGCATCCGCTAGTTTCAGCAGCAGTTCAGAGCGGACTTTCGGCGTGGTTTGCCCCCAGGTGGCAAACGCGGCGTCTGCCGCACGTACAGCGGCATCAACCTGCATGGCTGACGCCTCAGCAATCTCCAGAATGAGTTCACCAGTGGCAGGGTTATAGACTGGCTGCTTTTCACCTTCACCGTTGACCAGCTCGCCATTAATCAGTAATTGATGTTGCATAGCAATTTCCCATATCGTCGTTTATTTACCGTTTCCGGCGAGAGTGTCGCCTTCACGCGTTAGCCACCAGGCCCCTAAAATTGGCAGTGTTGTCACCAGCATTACCAGCAATGCCACAACGTTGGTGACCGGCACATCCCGTGGACGGCCCAATTGATTGAGCAGCCACAGAGGAAGTGTTCTTTCATGTCCGGCGGTGAACGTTGTCACGATGATTTCATCAAACGACAAGGCAAACGCCAGCATCCCCCCCGCCAGAAGTGCCGATGCCAGGTTTGGCAGCACGACATAACGAAAGGTTTGCCAGCCATTGGCGCCAAGATCCATAGACGCTTCAACCAGACTCCATGAGGTACGGCGAAAACGCGCCACAACGTTGTTAAACACCACCACCACGCAAAACGTCGCATGGCCCACCACGATCGTGAGAAAACCCGGTTCCAGGTTGATGGTTTTAAACGCGGTCAACAGCGCAAGGCCGGTAATAATGCCCGGCAGCGCGATCGGCAACAGTAGCAACAGCGATATTGCACTTTTGCCAAAAAAGTCCCTACGCCACAGCGCGGCCGCGGCCAGCGTCCCCAGAACAAGGGCAATAGCTGTCGACAACGCAGCGATCTTAAGTGACAACGTCACAGACTCCAGAATATCGCTACGCTGCGCAGCAACGCTAAACCACTTCAGCGTTAATCCCTGGGGTGGAAAACTAAAAGCAGCCTCCTCAGTATTAAAAGCATAGGTGGCGATGATGAGGATGGGAAAGTGCAGGAAAATAACCCCGCCCCATGCCGCCAGTTTGAGTAGCCAGGGTGCGCGTTCAGAGTGCATCGAAAGCTCCCAGACGCTTCACGAACGCCAGATACAGTGCGATTAACACAATCGGCACCAGAGTAAATGCCGCCGCCATCGGCATATTGCCGATCGCCCCTTGTTGTGAATACACCATGTTGCCGATGAAATAGCCCGGCGGTCCCACCAGTTGCGGCACAATAAAGTCACCCAACGTCAGAGAGAAGGTAAAGATTGAACCCGCTGCAATGCCCGGTATCGCCAATGGAAGCACCACATAGCGGAAGGTTTGACGCGGACGCGCGCCCAAATCAGCAGAAGCCTGTAACAGCGACGGCGGAAGTCTCTCCAGCGCGGCCTGTACCGGCAGGATCATAAACGGCAGCCAGATATAGACGAACACCAGGAAACGCCCTAACCCTGAAGTCGACAGCGTATTGCCGCCTACCGCAGGCAATGTCAGGAACGAAAGCAGCAACGGCTCCAGCCCAAGGTGGGTTAAAAACCACTGCGCCACGCCGTCTTTAGCCAACAGCAGCGTCCACGCATAGGCTTTAACGATGTAGCTGGCCCACATTGGCAACATTACGGCAATGTAAAAAAAAGCCTTCATTTTGCCGCTGGTATAGCGAGCCATATACCACGCCATCGGAAACGCCAGAATCGCGCTGGCGATGGTGACTGCTACCGCCATCGTCAGAGTGCGCAAAATGATGTCGTAGTTAGCGGGATTAAACAGCGCCTGCAAATTCGCCAGCGTCAGGTCTGGTGTGACCGACATGGTGAAATCGTCGAAGGTATAAAAACCTTGCCACAACAGCGTCAGTAATGAGCCAAAGTAGACGATGCCAAACCACATCAGCGGTCCGAGGAGCAGCAAAAATAACCCCAGCCCCGGATTACGCCAGAAGTAACCTGAGATCCGGTTCAGGTTGGTCGACTGTGGAGGCGAATGTAAGACGTTCATAGCCATTCACCTCTCCTCAACCAGCGGTACCATCACGTCGCGTGACCAGGATGCCATCACCTGCTGACCTGGCGACAACGTTGACGGTAGCATTTCTCCCGTCAGGTTCGCCTGGCTAACCAGCAATTTTTCCCCTCCGGCGAGTTTTAGCTCAAACCGCGTCGCCGCCCCCTGATACTGCACCGCCTGAATAACCCCCCGGGCCTGAACTTCTCCTCCGGTATCATTCAAGCGAATGTGTTCCGGACGCAGGGAGAACATCCCCTGTAGCCCACAAACGTTAGCCGACATCGTCGCATCGAAGACATTGGACGTCCCGACGAAACTTGCCACAAACGGCGTACGTGGACGCATATACAGTTCACGCGGAGAATCTACCTGTTCAATGCGACCGTTATTAAACACCGCCACACGATCGGACATCGACAGGGCTTCACCCTGATCGTGAGTAACAAAAATGAACGTGATGCCAAGAGATTGCTGTAATTTTTTCAGTTCCAGCTGCATCTGTTCACGCAATTTAAGATCCAATGCCCCGAGCGGCTCATCCAACAGCAGGACGCGCGGCTCATTGACCAGCGCCCTGGCAATCGCCACGCGCTGACGTTGCCCACCGGAAAGCTGCGACGGTTTACGCTCATGCACAAAACCGAGTGCGACCTTATCCAGCGCTTCACGTGCTTTCGCGTGGCGCTGTTTTTTATCGATGCCTTTGACCATCAGCCCGTAGGCGACGTTGTCGAGAATCGACATGTGCGGGAACAACGCGTAATCCTGAAATACCGTATTGACGTCCCGTTCCCAGGGCGGCAATTCGCTGGCCTGCTTACCAAAAATGGTAATTGCGCCGCCTGACAGCTGCTCAAACCCGGCAATCAGGCGCAGACAAGTGGTCTTGCCGGAGCCGGATGGCCCCAGCATAGAGAAAAACTCACCGTCGTTAATCGCAATACTTACCCCATCAACTGCACGAACATCCCCATACAAACGCGAGACGTTATGAAACTCCACTGCGTACGTCATAAAACCCCCAGTGGAATTAACGACCGCCCATAATGGCGATGTAATCCTGCGTCCAGCGACTGTAAGGAACGAATTTTCCACCTTCGGCAATCGGCGTTTTCCAGAAGGCAATTTTGTCAAAGTAGCTATAACCGTTGATTTCACAACCCTTTTCACCCAACAGAGGGCTGGCTTTACAACCTTCAGGCACCACTGGCAGAGAACCAAACCAGGCCGCTACGTCGCCCTGTACTTTCGGGGTTAATGACCAGTTCATCCATTTGTAAGCACAAACTGGGTGTTTCGCTTCACTGTGCAGCATGGTGGTATCAGCCCATCCGGTAACCCCTTCTTTTGGGAAAACCGTGGCAATTGGCTGACCTTCGCCTTTCAAGGCGTTAGCCTGATAAGGCCAGGCGCTTGACGCCACCACGCCTTCGTTTTTGAAATCGCTCATTTGCACGGTGGTATCGTGCCAATAGCGATGGATCAGCGCGTGCTGATCGCTCAGGACTTTGATCACCGCCTGATACTGTTTTTCAGTGAGCTGATAGGGATCGGTAATACCCAACTGCGGCTGAGTGGCTTTAACGAATAACGCGGCATCGGCAATATAGATCGGGCCATCGTAGGCCTGAACGCGCCCTTTATTGCTTTTCCCATCCTCAAGTTTTTGCTCAACAAACACCACGCTCCAGCTATCCGGCGGCGTTGGGAAAATTTTGGTGTTATACATCAGCAGGTTTGGTCCCCACTGGTACGGTGCGCCGTAAACTTTTCCGCCAACGTTAAACCATTCGCCTTTTACCACGCGTGGATCGATGGTTTTCCAGTTAGGGATCAGCGCGGTATTAATTGGCTGAACGCGTTTTCCCATAATCAGGCGCAGTGAGGCATCACCAGAAGCGGTAACCAGGTCGTAGCCGCCTTTTGCCATCAGGCTGACCATTTCATCAGATGTGGCTGCCGTTTTTACATTAACCGCGCAGCCAGTATCTTTCTCAAACTGTGAGACCCAGTCATATTGTTTATCGGTTTGCCCACGTTCGATATAACCCGGCCAGGCAATAATATCCAGGCGGCCTTCCGGTTTATCTAATGATGTGGGGGGTTCGGCTGCCTGCGCAGTCATCAGCGTCATACTGAGTGCGCACAGGCTACTGAGGGCAAACTGCTTGCTCATAACGTCTTACTCCTGTCTAAAAAATATTGAGCGGCAGCCTTGCCGTAAATATATGTCCTTTTCTAAAAATAGTCGGGGTGTTGTAAGCGTTCCTGTTGGCGCAAGGAAATTTAATCAGGTTGTGAGCTAACGCTCATTACGCTACAGACTCTGACCTGGGGGTAATCTTCTGGAGTATAGACAATGAGTTAGACGCAGAGGTGGCAATAGTAATAACTATTGATATTTTGTATGGACGCACCCGATATAAATAATACCGTGGTTCAGCATTCACTATTTCGAAAATAAGAACACGCTATTCATTTATATTGAATAGCGCGTTATGGTTTATTTCATCATTTCACGAATTAATTTACCAAGCTGTTTTACGGCCTGCTCTTCGCGATCTCCCCAGTGCCATGCCGTATTAAAACGAATAAAACGTGTCCAGCTTCCCGAGGTCGAGAACATTTTCCCCGGCGCAATACTGATGTGGTGTGCCAGCGCATGGGTACTGAGCACACCAGCATCAAGCGGTTCCGGCAGTTCCAGCCATAGAAAATAACCGCTGTCGTTGTGGTGAATTTTGACTTCCGCCGGAAGATGACGCAGCAGCGTTTGCCAGGCCTGTTGTTTACGTTCCGCCAGTTGCCGACGCAAGCGCCGTAAATGCGCGTCATAGCGCCGGGTTGAAAGATAATCAACAAGGGCAAGCTGCATGGGCGAACTGGTAGATAAGGTGCTCATTAGCTGGAGTCGCTGAATACGCCGGGCATGTTTCCCTGCTGCCACCCAGCCAATACGAAATCCTGGTACCAGACACTTCGAGAAGGACGAACAATGCAGAACGCTGTCGGCGCGATCCCAGGCTTTGGCGGGCAACGGTTTTTCGCGGCCAAAGTACAGCTCGCTGTAAACATCATCTTCAATCAGCATTACGTGGTATTTTTCCAGCAAGGCGACCAGACGCGCCTTTTTCTCTGCGCTGAGCGTAAAACCCAGTGGATTTTGGCTGTTTGTCATTAGCCAGCAAGCTTTTACCGGGTACTCCTGCAACGCCTGCTCCAGCGCGGTGAGATCGATCCCCTCTTTTACGTCGGTGGCAATCGAAAGCGCCTTCAGACGTAATCGCTCCAGGGCCTGCAACGCCCCGTAAAAACAGGGGTTTTCGACAATTACCCAATCACCCGGTTCGGTGACTGCTTGCAGGCTCAGGTTGAGGGCTTCCATCGCGCCGGTGGTGATGACGATTTCATCAGGTGAAATGGTCATCCCCTGTTGAGCATAGCGACGGGCAATGGCATGACGCAGCTCAGCATTCCCCGGCGGCAGGTTTTCAATCACGCTCATGGCGGTGGCAGTTTTACTCACCTGCGCCAACGAGCGATTCAACTGCTGAAGTGGAAACAGCCGCGGGTCGGGGAATGCGGAGGCAAAGGGCATCACTGACGCATCCCGGCTGGCCTGCAACATATCAAAAATGTAGGTATTGATATCCACTGCTTCATCGCGCATGACCTGCACCTGCGGCGCAGCAAATTCACGTTCGGGGCGCGCGGCGACATAATAGCCAGACTGCGGTCGGGCAATAATTCGCCCCTGGCTTTCCAGCAACTGGTATGCGTGTCCGACGGTCATAAAACTCATTCCGCTGCTGACCACCTGCTCACGCAAGGATGGCAAGCGATCGCCTGGCTGCCATACGCCAGACGCAATTTGATCGCGAATTTGCTCTGCCAGTCGCTGGTACTTTTTCATTTTTCGTCCTGATTACCGGTGTCGGTGACAACCACTGTGTATATCAGTTTACATAATCAGGGTATTTTATTTAACTGTTATAGTTAACAGTTTTACAACATCGGTAATGACAGTTCTTTGCCTACGGCGCGTATTTCAAGAAGAGAACGCTATTCAATAACAGGAATCAAGCTTCCAGATTTCATATCAGCGAGTGCAACTTATAACAGCGCTGCAACTGTTATGGTTAAAAAGAACTGTTCTGTTTCTGCCTTCCATTGTTCCTCAGACTTAGAATTGCGCTAAATCAATTTTGCCTGCGGAGTTAAGCATGTTCGGTCTTGACGCGTTTCACCTGGCAAGGATCCAGTTCGCGTTTACGGTATCCTTTCACATCATTTTTCCGGCTATTACTATCGGGCTCGCCAGTTATCTGGCTGTGCTGGAAGGGCTATGGCTAAAAACGAAAAATCCCACCTGGCGATCGCTTTACCACTTCTGGTCGAAAATATTCGCCGTAAATTTTGGTATGGGTGTAGTTTCCGGGCTGGTGATGGCTTATCAGTTCGGCACCAACTGGAGTGGTTTTTCCGAGTTCGCCGGGAGTATCACTGGGCCGTTGCTGACCTATGAAGTATTAACCGCCTTCTTCCTCGAAGCTGGTTTCCTTGGGGTGATGTTGTTTGGCTGGAATCGGGTTGGTCCAGGACTTCATTTCTTTGCCACCTGCATGGTCGCACTGGGTACCATTATTTCAACCTTCTGGATCCTCGCCTCCAACAGCTGGATGCAGACACCGCAAGGCTATGAAATAGTTAACGGCCAGGTCGTTCCCGTCGACTGGTTCGCCGTTATTTTCAATCCCTCATTCCCCTATCGTCTGCTGCATATGTCGGTTGCCGCCTTCCTGAGCAGCGCGTTGTTTGTTGCTGCCTCGGGGGCATGGCATTTGCTGCGCGGGAATAACACACCAGCAATTCGAGCGATGTTTTCGATGGCGCTGTGGATGACATTAATCGTCGCTCCATTGCAGGCCTTGATTGGCGATATGCACGGTTTGAATACGCTGAAGCATCAGCCGGCAAAAATTGCTGCGATTGAAGGACACTGGGAAAATCGCCCCGGTGAACCGACTCCGCTGCTGCTGTTCGGCTGGCCGGATATGGAGCAGGAACGCACCCGCTATGGGCTGGAAATCCCGGCGCTGGGCAGTCTGATCCTGACCCATAGCATGGACAAACAGGTTCCGGCCCTAAAAGAGTTTCCTAAAGAAGACAGGCCCAACTCCACCATGGTGTTCTGGTCGTTTCGCATAATGGCCGGGCTAGGCATGCTGATGATCCTGTTGGGCGCGTTTGCCCTGTGGCTGCGCTATAAGCAGCGTTTATACACCTCGCGCCCTTTTCTGCGCTTTGCCTTATGGATGGGCCCCTCCGGTCTGATTGCCATCCTTGCCGGTTGGGTGACCACTGAAGTTGGCCGTCAGCCTTGGGTGGTTTACGGTCTGCAACGTACGGCGGATGCGGTTTCTGCACATGGCGATTTACATATGAGCATCAGCCTGCTGTCCTTCTTTGTGGTGTACAGCTCAGTGTTTGGCGTGGGTTACAGCTACATGATCCGCCTGATCCGTAAAGGGCCACAGGAAGATGACCCGACCATTCCGCCAACAGGCACGCCTGCCCGGCCGCTTTCAGCCGCCGTCCTCGATTCTCAACCGGAGGCACATCGCTAATGGGTATCGATTTATCAGTTATCTGGTTTGTGATTATCGTCTTCGCCACGCTGATGTATATCGTGATGGACGGTTTTGATCTCGGGATTGGCATTTTATTCCCAGCGATTCAGGACGCTGACGACCGCGATGTTATGGTCAACAGCGTCGCCCCGGTATGGGACGGCAATGAAACCTGGCTGGTGTTGGGCGGAGCCGGATTATTCGGCGCTTTCCCCCTGGCCTATGCGGTGATTGTCGATGCGCTGACGATCCCGTTGACCCTGATGCTAATCGGCCTGATTTTTCGCGGCGTCGCGTTCGAGTTTCGCTTCAAAGCCACACCGGCTCACCGACCATTCTGGGATAAAGCCTTTCTCGGCGGTTCAATCCTCGCGACATTCACGCAAGGTGTCGTGGTGGGTGCCGTACTCAACGGGTTTTCCGTTACCGGACGCAGCTACAGCGGCGGTCCTTTCGACTGGTTGACCCCGTTCACGTTGTTCTGCGGCGTTGGTCTGGTCGTGGCTTACGCCCTGCTGGGGGCGACATGGCTGGTGATGAAAAGCGAAAATCCGTTGCAGGATAAAATGCGCAGTGTGGCCAAAAAACTGCTGCTGGCAATGTTGGTTGTGATTGCCATTATCAGCCTGTGGACACCACTGGCACATAGCGCGATTGCCGAGCGTTGGTTTAGCCTGCCCAACCTTTGGTTCCTGATGCCGGTTCCGCTGCTGGTTGCGCTTATCAGTCTCTGGCTGTGGCGTTCGCTGGGGCAACATAACTGCCATACACTGCCTTTTGTATTAACGCTGGGGCTGATTTTTCTCGGGTTTAGCGGGCTGGGGATCAGTATCTGGCCACATATCATTCCACCGTCTATTACGCTCTGGCAGGCGGCGGCTCCGGCACAAAGTCAGGGCTTTATGTTGGTTGGCGCACTGCTGATTATCCCGATAATCCTGGGGTACACCTTCTGGAGCTACTACGTTTTCCGCGGGAAAGTTCAACATGGTGAGGGGTATCATTGATGCAACAAACAATCTGGAAACGCCTGATGTGGCTGGTGATCCTCTGGGGCGGCAGCGTGCTGGCCCTGGCCGCCGTTGGTATGTTCTTTCGTCTCCTGATGACGGCCGCCGGATTTAAGTCCTGAATCTCGCCCTGATCACACCCGGTCAGCGCGCTGCACTGCCCGGGTGTTACAAATCCCAACATCGACTAAACAAAAATGTAAAAAACATCGAAATGGCAAAACAGAGATTGTCATTAACCCGATTAAAATATTGAATAGTCACCGGGCGAAATTATCGCCAATTCCGCAGCTAACGTACCAGAGGGTGCATGATGTTTAAGAAAGGGTTAACGGTGTTATTGCTGGCCAGCGCGCTTTTTTCCGGTCAACTTTTCGCTACTAATCAGGGACATGAATATCTTCAGGTGCAGGATGCCGATCATTTACTACGACACACGGCCGACAGCGATGAACTTCGAGTGACGGCGGAAGAATCCGCCGCCGATCTTCGTGAGCACCATCACTGGCAAAAATCACGCAAACCCGATACACATCTGAGCTAACGATTAACCTTTGCGCTTTGGCAGTGTCTTCATCAGTTCTTCTGGACTGACCGAAGCCACGACGCTGCCCGGCAACGGCATCTTCAGAATGTGGTGCTTCATCTTGCCGATTACGTGCATTTCGCACGGTCGGCAATCAAATTTCAGCGTCAGGACTTCATCGCCGTTAACCAGTTGCATCGGTGTTGCTTTCCAGCTTTTGATGTTACCTTTCGCCTGTTTCGGACACAGGTTAAAGGCGAAACGCAGGCAATGTTTGGTGATCATCACCGGCACTTCGCCCTTTTCTTCATGTGCTTCATAGGCTGCATCAATCAACTGAACGCCATAACGGTGATAAAACTCACGCGCTTTTTGGTTGTAGACGTTAGCCAGGAAACTCAAGTGCGTTTGTGGATAAACCGGCGCTGGCTGAGATACCGGTTTGCGGCTACCGCGCTGATAGCTTTGCAGGCGCGCTGCATCCAGCATATCAACGGCTTCACGCCGGAACTGATTTAGTTGACCGTTTGGCACAAACAGTGCGCCCGGCAGATTCACCTGAATATTACGGGCGTAGTACATCGTCTGACCAAGTTTTGCCAGTCCGTCCTGTAGGTTACTCAACGCTTTTTCCGCATTGTTCGCTTCCTCAAACTGGCCGTCCAACGTATGGGTGATACTCACGCCCTCTTCACTGGTGAGCGTCAGAATCAACTGCTCCTGCCAGCCGCCGAGCTCAATATCGATCGCAACACGGCGTTCGCTGGAAGTTTTTGTTAACGCTTGCTGCCAGTTATGATCGAGGTTGCGATTCAGCGGATGATGCGGACGCACTTTGTGCAGGTCGGCAGGCATTTCATTCGGCCATACCCGATAACGATTGTTCCCCGTTTTTTCCACGGTGTTGGCGCGAAATCCAACAACCTCACGTTTGATTAACACGTTCAGGCCATCCCCGTTTGCCAGCGGTTCAGTCACCTCAACATCGAGATGATCTTTCGCCACCTTCAGGACTTCGCCGACCGGTAAACCGATAAACTTTGGTGAGTCGAATGCGCCAATATCCCCTTTACGGGCATTCACAAAATAATCGGTACTGCCGCGATGGAAGGTTTTCTCTGTGGATGGAGTAAAGAAATGTTCGGTACGTCCCGCTGATGAACGGGCCAGATCGCCGCGCTCTTCAATAATGGCGTCGAGCATCTGGCGATAATGCGCGGTAATATTCTTCACATAACTCATGTCCTTATAGCGCCCTTCAATTTTGAAGGAACGCACACCTGCGTCAATCAACGCGCCCAGGTTGGCGGTCTGATCGTTATCTTTCATCGACAGCAGATGTTTTTCATAGGATACCACGCGCCCCTGATCGTCTTTCAGGGTATACGGCAGACGGCAAGCCTGGGAACAGTCGCCGCGGTTAGCGCTGCGTCCTGTTTGTGCATGTGAAATATAACACTGCCCTGAATAGGCAACGCACAGCGCACCGTGAATGAAAAACTCAATGGTCGCATCAGTAGCCTGATGGATAGCGCTAATCTGCTCAAGGCTCAGTTCGCGCGCCAGCACAATCTGGGTGAATCCCACATCGGATAGAAATTTCGCCTTCTCAACGCTGCGAATATCGCACTGGGTGCTGGCGTGCAGTTCAATCGGGGGAATATCCAGTTCAAGAATCCCCATATCCTGCACGATCAGGGCATCAACGCCGGTCTGATACAGATCGGTAATTAACCGTTGTGCGGGCTCCAGCTCATCATCATGCAAGATCGTGTTTAGCGTCACAAAGATTTTTGCCCCGTAACGATGGGCAAAAGGCACTAATTCGGCAATATCTTTCAGGCTATTACTGGCGTTATGACGCGCGCCAAAACCTGGTCCACCAATGTAAACGGCGTCTGCGCCGTGCAAAATGGCTTCGCGCGCAATGGCGGTATCCCGAGCCGGGCTTAACAATTCAAGGTGATGAGGCTGCTGGCGCATACAGTTGTTACCATCCACAAGCGGTAAAAATGGCGGTTATTGTAGTCACAAGCGCGGCGTTTCGGAATAGTTTTCCCGATTAACCGCGTGGGTAATGGATCAGCGAGTGAAAATGAACCGTTTGCTCGCTACTGTTACGGTAGCTATGTGCCGTATCTCCGGCGAAACGGACACCCTCACCGGATTTAAAGGTGCGCCACTGCCCCTCAATACTCATATCCAGCAGACCACTAATCACCACCACGTGCTCAATTACGCCGGTTTCATGCGGAGTAGATTCACTGAGCGCGCCGGGTGCCAGCAGTATCGAAAAATGATCGAAACACAACTGAGGATCCCACGGGAACAGCGGTGTGACGACCATCGTCTGGTGTTGGGGATCAAAAGTCGAGGAGCCCTCTGAATCAGGTGGTGAAATAAACGTCGAAAATGGAACATTCAGCCCGGTGGCGATTTTCCACAGGGTCGCCACTGTAGGGCTGGATTCATTGCGCTCAATCTGCCCTAGCATCGCTTTTGACACGCCGGTTTCCTCCGCCAGACGCGAGAGACTCCATTCCCGCTGGTGGCGTAGCGTTCTGAGCGTCGTCGCCAGATAGTGAGTTAAGTTATCCATATTTCTCCTCCTTCGCCCTTCCTTATCAAGGCTACAGCTTAGCACTTGTACGCTATAACGCACAGTGCTACAGTGACTGACCGTTATAACGCACGCGGAGTTGCTATGCGCACATTTTCCATCCCCTTGCCTACAGTTTTGTCGGGTTTTGTGGCTGTCCTGGTCGGCTACGCCAGTTCAGCGGCCATTATCTGGCAAGCGGCGCTCGCCGCAGGTGCGACGACCGGACAAATCGCAGGCTGGATGACCGCACTGGGGCTAGCAATGGGGGTCAGTACGCTGGCGCTGACATTGTGGTATCGCGCCCCTGTACTCACCGCATGGTCAACGCCCGGTGCCGCGCTGCTGGTGACGGGCCTGCAAGGGGTATCGATTCAGGATGCTATCGGTGTTTTTATCGTGGCTAATGCGTTGATTGTGCTGTGCGGTATAACCGGGCTGTTTGCCCGCCTGATGAAAATTATTCCCCACTCGCTGGCATCAGCCATGCTGGCCGGGATCTTGCTGCGTTTTGGTTTGCAGGCGTTCAATAGCCTGAACAGTGAGCTTATCTTGTGCGGCAGCATGCTGCTGGCGTGGTTAGTACTAAAAGTGATTGCCCCACGGTATGCCGTTATCGCAGCAATGTTGGTAGGTATAGCCATCGCCCTGGTTAAAGGTGACATTGTCACCGATGGTGTTAATCTGTCACCGGTGTTGCCAGCGTTTATTGCACCACACTTTTCATTAGCCCACAGTATCAGTATTGCGCTACCGCTGTTTCTGGTCACTATGGCTTCGCAAAATGCCCCCGGTATTGCGACCATGAAAGCATCTGGATATTCGTTACCCGTTTCACCCCTGATTGTTTTTACGGGTCTGTTGGCACTGCTATTTTCGCCGTTTGGCGTCTATTCCATCTGCATCGCCGCCATAACCGCCGCAATTTGCCAAAGCCCCGAAGCCCATCCAGATGTAAATCGACGCTGGCTCGCCGCAGCGGCAGCGGGTGTCTTTTACATTCTGGCTGGGGTGTTTGGCGGTTCGGTCACAGGACTGATGGCAGCCCTGCCCGTAAGCTGGATCCAGATGCTTGCTGGTCTGGCATTACTCGGCACGATTAGCGGTAGTTTATTTCAAGCCTTACATAATGAAGCAGAACGCGACGCGGCCATTGTGACTTTTCTGGTTACGGCAAGTGGTCTGACGGTATTTGGCATTGGGTCTGCATTCTGGGGGCTGGTCGTCGGCGGTATCTGCTACTCAGTGTTGACATTATTTCGCCGCGCGTAGCTGCGTTGGCGTTTGACCCGTCACTTGTTTAAACCGGTTACTGAAATGGCTCGCCGAACTGAACCCACAGGCCATTGCAATATCCGACAGGCTGCGTGATGAATAACAGACCAGTTGCTGCGCCAGCGCCATACGGCGTTGCATGACGTACTGATGAGGCGCCATATTCATCGACTGGCGAAACATTCTGGCAAAATGGAATTCACTTAGCGCTGCTTCACCTGCCAGATCGCTCAACGTTATGGGATACGCCAGATGTGCTTCAATATAGGCCAGCACGTTGCGCAATGTGGCAGGCGCAAGCCCTCCGGTGACGACGGGAAGTCGCCATTGCACATTGCTGTAATGCTGGATCAGATGCGTTAACAGTAGTGAAGATGCCGCGCTAAGCGTGAGGTGATTGGCCGGTTGCTGCCAGTCATTACCAAGCAAAAACTGACGGTAAACCGCCGTGATCCCCGGGTCACTGCCAAACGTATGCTCGTCCAGCGTGAAGCTATAGGGGCTTTTGTCCCAGACTTTTTCACCCACTTCGCGCAAATGCGCGTCCGTACAATAGAGATGAACAAAGGAAAGATCGTCACGAATATCCCAACTGGACTCACTCTCTTTCGGCATCAGGCAAAAACGGTCTGGTCCCCCACCATTCTTCCAGCCTCCCGCCGTCTTGTGGTAACTCTCGTAACCATCTGCGATGTATAAACTGAGCGTATGGTGATCGCAATATTGGGTGATGGTATCGCGTTTGTTCGACCAGGCCGCCAGTTGGATCCCTGAATGTAACGCAACCGATTCATGCAGCACGGCATTATGTTTGCGCAAGTTTTCAAAGGCACCGTAGGGCTGAGACATACCATCACATTCAAAATAAGTTAGCAGGCTTTCAGTCTATATCAGCTACATATCGTTAACAGCTGCCTTTTCACTATTACGCTAAAAAAAGCGCAAGATTTTGCAAGTCCACCGCAAGCCGATGAAAGCCTCCTGCATTCCGTCGTGACACAGTGTAAGTCTGACGACAAAAAGAGAGAGTTGTATGAACGCACTGTTGTACTGCCTGGTGGTGGTTATTTGGGGAACGACATGGATTGCGATTTATTTGCAGCAAGGTCCGGTTTCTGCACCGGTTTCTATCTTTTGGCGCTTCGCCGTTGCCAGCTCGGTGATGATAGTGGTCCTGTTGCTAAGCGGTAAATTACGCAAACTGTCTGGCCGCGATCATCTGTTTTGTCTGTTACAGGGCGGATGCGTTTTTTGCTTTAACTTCTGGTGTTTTTATACGGCTGCGGCGTGGATTAATACCGGCCTGGAGTCGGTGATTTTCTCGATGGCCGTCCTGTTCAATGCAGTCAATAGCTTCATCTTTTTTGGGCAAAAACCACCGCTGCGCTTCTATATTGCAGCCGGTCTGGGAGTGACTGGCATCGTCACCTTATTCTGGCAAGATTTGCTCAACAGCGGGTTTAATCATTCACTGTTACTGGGCATCGGTTTGAGCGCTCTGGGAACCTTCGGCTTCTCACTGGGCAATATGATCAGTCTGCGTCACCAGAAAAAAGGGTTAGAAGTGTTAACGACCAACAGCTGGGCCATGCTGTACGGCACATTGCTGATCGCGGCCATTGCGCTGGTACGCGGCGACAACTTCACGCCACAGTGGACATTCAGCTATCTTAGCGCGCTGTTATATCTGGCTATTTTCGGCTCAGTGATTGCCTTTGGCGCTTATTTCACGCTGGTAGGTCGCATTGGTCCCAGTAAGGCGGCATACAGCACGCTGCTGTTCCCTCTGGTGGCGCTGACGCTGTCAACATTGTATGAAGGATACATCTGGCAAGTTAATGCGATTGCCGGATTGGTGTTGATTTTACTGGATAACCTGGTGATGTTTGCCAGGCCGGAAGCGCTGATGGGTAAACTATTCTATCGTCGTCGTGTGGCATAAAAAAACGCACCATCCTGAGATGGTGCGTTCATCATTTTTATTGTGGTTTTTTGTTCACATCAAACATGGAGGCATCGGTCGCCATGTCATCAACAACCTTCTTCAACGTTTCGAACGCCATCGGCGTGCTTTCGTTGTTCAGGTCTTTACCTTCACCCTTACGTACAACTTTAATCACCGGTTTATTGGTCGCTGCATCAATCAACTCACCCTCGAAATAGAGGTTGGTATCCATGGTACGGTGACCCGTCGCCATTTGCGTTCCCGCAACGAGCAGTGCAACCGGGACCACTTCATAGAACTGCAGTCCTTCTTTGCTGGTCGCAACACCGGTAATCGCTCCGCGGAAAATCAGGCTACGTGGCCCTGGGGTTGTAACCAGAGGTTTACGCTGACCGATCGCCGTTTTCAACTTCGTATTGGTATAGGTCAGTAATTGATCAAGAACCTGCTGCCCTACCTGTGTAGTAGGTTTAGGAACCGGATAATACGTTACCGGGTTATACACGATGTTGTCATATTTGGATTCGTTGTAGCTCGGATCAACCCAACGGAGTACCGTTTGTCCCGATGCTGATTTTGTTTCCTTCAGATCAGAGTAATTTTTTAAAAACCCAGAATATTTATCCGGCTCGGTCACTTTTGACGCACAGCCGGATAATGCCAACAAGCCAGTAAGCACTGCAACTTTAAATAAAGTTTGAGTACGCATGAAACGATCCCTTTAGTTTTCGCAATGATGCCTAAAAAGGATAGCAAAACAGTTTCATTTTGGATGTACTAAAAATGGTAAGCACCGCACAATTTTATCTCTGCGCTCAGCACAAAAAATGCTGAACGCAGAAAGAGTTAACCCAAACGGGAGGTTCAGGAAGTTTTGCGTGCCAGCATGGTGGCAAAGCGCAGTTTAATTCGATTACCGTTTTCATCTGTACGATGAAGTTCACCTACGTCTTCGTTATATTTCAGCAGATCCCACCCACTGTAATAGTTGCGTAATTCTCCGGTTTTAAACGCGAACGGAAAACCAACTGTGCACGGAAAATCATCAGTATCCATCGCTGCGACGATTAAGTTATATCCACCCGGTTTAGTACAACGTTGCATATTCTCAATAAGGCCAGGGATTGTTTTGGCTTCAAGAAACATCAGCACAACGGTAGATAGAATAAAATCGTATTCACCCTCAAAACGTAACGCATTAAGGTCAGCGACCTTCGCGTTCAGGTTGGTCAGCCCCTCAGCCGCTTTGATGCGCTCAAGGTTAGCGATGCTCATGGGGTTTTTATCCCATGCAGTAACGTCATAGCCGTTTGCCGCCAGGTACAGGCTGTTTCGGCCGTTACCGCAGCCCAGATCTAACGTTTTACCTGGTGCAACCACTTTTGCCGCTTCAACGACATCGGAATGCGTACGGGTTAAATCATATTTTTCAGTAAAGTAGTTTTCGTCGCAAAGGGTCATTATTTATCCTCAGATTTCAGTAATGCAGCACGCTCCGTGCGGATGAGCAGTTTCCCCTGCATCAGCAATGCAAACGTACGTATCAGTAATAATGCAATGATAAAATTGGTAAAAATAAACAGTGGGATAGACAGCGTATGAAAAAATCCTGATTCGCTGCCGTGTCCAAGATGCAATCCCGTTGTCGCCAACGCAGACACGCCAAACGAGAAGCTCCAGAATGACGCATTAAATGGCTGTGACAAATACCACGGCATAAGGCGTAGCATGAACAGAAGTTGCAGCAGACCATAACCAAATAGCATTTTAGCTAACGTATCCCCCTCGCCACCGTTGACGCTAAGCCAGGCGCTACAGGCCACCAGCGCGGGTGCCAACTGTATACCAAGTGAAGTCCGTAAAACCGTCGGCAGTTCACCGCAGCTACGTAAACGCTGCAGAATCACCGGCTCCAGGCTGAGCCAGGAAAATACCCCGGCGCCCAAAAAAACCAACCCGGCATCGTTGAACCCAAGTGCACCACAGGCCATGGCGCTGATAAAGTTATTGGCAACGGTTGGCAGATACAGACCCGGCGTGGTGGCCTCTTCCGGATGCTCCCCACGCCACAGCCCTGCCGTTTGCCAGGCGGCGTACGCCAGCTGTATCACCACGCCGATGCTGAACAATCCTAACGCCAGCGGTCGATACCACGGTACAAAACCAATCGCAACCAGCATCGTTGTTGCTGGAAACAGACTGACAAAACTGCTCATCACCGGATGACGAATTTCTGCCAGTACGCTGTGCGGAAAACGTAGTAAGCGATTCACAAATGCCAGCGTCAGCAATCCCCAGATGACCATCGCAAGGATGACTAAGCCATCACCAATCCAGTGGCTCACCGGCCACACCTGGCTGGCGTAACGCCACGCAAATCCCATCCCAATTGTACCCAGTACCATGCCAAAATAACCGGCCGGAAGATTGAGGACCCGTTCACTCTGTTTGTTCTTACTCATTTTGTTTATTTTTTAAAGTATATTTGAAATGCATTTTATGGAATATCTGCCGGTTTAGCCAGTGCAGAAAACTTTGCTACGTTTAACTAAGGTGCGCAACATGGAAATGAGCTATGACCAAATACCGTCTAAGCGATGAATCTCGCTCCTTTAGTTACCAGGATAATGGCAATAAAAAAAGTGTATTACTACGCCAAATCATCGCACTCATTGATTTTAATGATGTTAGATCCGGTACGCTCGGTGGCTGGATTGATGATGAAAGCGTTCTGTCGCAAAGCGGTAATTGCTGGATATACGATGAGAATGCGCTCGCGTTTTGCGGCGCGACGATAACCGGAGACGCCCGTATTACACAGGCAAGCGTGGTCAGAGATGGCGCGCAAATTGGTGATGCCGTCTGGATTGACCGAGCAGAAATCAGCCATAACGCGCAAATACGTGACAACGTCACCATTCAGGATTCTGTTGTTCGCGGTGAGTGCCTCATCTGCGGTGATGCACGCATTGTGTGTGACTCTGAAATCATTGCGGCCAGAGGGTTAACCCGTGAAAGCGACCAGCTCCTGCAAATTTACGAGCGGGCGGCAGTCAGCAATTCACGCGTGGTGCATCAGGCGCAAATCTATGGCGATGCGATGATCAATTATGCCTTTATAGAACATCGGGCTGAAGTTTTTGATTTTGCACGGATAGAAGGCAACGAAGAGAATAATGTCTGGATCTGCGATTGCGCCAAAGTCTATGGGCATGCACGCGTCATCGCCGGAACGGATGAAGACGCCATTCCTACCCTGCGCTACAGCTCGCAGGTGGCGGAACACGCGGTGGTTGAAGGTAACTGCGTGCTGAAACACCACGTGCTGGTTGGGGGGCATGCGCAATTACGTGGCGGACCGCTCCAGCTTGACGGTCACATCCTTATTGAAGGCCATGCCTGTATTCTGGGTGAAGTGCTGATCGAGCATCATATTGAGATAACCGATCAGGCCCAAGTTGAAGCCTTTGATGGCGATGCGATCCATCTGCGCGGGCCAAAAGTGATTAACGGCGAACAACGTATCACGCGCACCCCTATCGCCGGTTTATTCTGAAGAGCCATCAATGATGCGGGCGTAGAGATTCATGTCATGGTAATCGCCATTAAGGAACTCCGCCTGTTGCATACATCCTTCCAGTCGGAAGCCATTGCGCAGTGCAACCTGGTTGCTCTTGACGTTATTTACACGACATTTAATCACGAAGCGGCGAATCTCCTGGCGCTGCGCATAATGATGAATCATTGCCTGTAGCGCCTGAGACAGAATGCCTTTGCCCTGGTGCTCTTCATCCAGCCAATAACCAATATAAGCGGCTTTGTTCAGCGGCTCTATCTGGTTAAACGAGATAACGCCAGCCACCTCCCCTTGTTCGAAAATAAGGAACATTTTGGCGTAGCCGCGCTGGTGCAACATCATATTCCCCTGCACGTTCTTACGCGTGTCGTCCTCAGATTCGACAAACTGCGGCCAGTTCAGTGACTGTTGGAGCCAGGTTTTATTTTTAAGCACCAACTGATGCAGAGGGGTGACGTGGTGTTCTTCTACCGCCCGCAGTTCCAGCGCGTCACTAACGATAATTATTTCTGACATGTTTATCTCCTTTGCGATCGTAAACGGGGCATTTCTGACTGGCAGTAGCCGATATTACTCTGTTTAGCGCCGGGAATGTCTTATTTTTATGCTGTAACAGCAATCACTTAGAAAGAATCTCTGGCGTGGAACCCGTTACTCTGGTGATCCGGGTATCCCCTCATGGATAGACCGTAATGATGACAATAACACTTTCATTCTATTGCTAAGGAGCAAGCATGGCAGCACCTTTGGGTCGTTTAGCACTTATTCCGCTTTTACTGATTACCGCCTGTCACCAACCTGTTTCTACCACGCAAGCGGGCCCCGTTCCCTTTGCCGTCAATAAGCAACAGGTCGTGGATAATACCACGCTGGAAATTTCCCGTAGCGCGCTGGAATATAACATTCATAAAGTTCAGCAACTGCTGGGAGATAAAACCCGGATGTGCGCCATTCTTAAAGGCGACGCGTATGGCCACGATCTCTCACTGGTAACGCCAGTGATGATGCAAAACGGCGTACAATGTATTGGCATCGCCAGCAACGAGGAGATTAGTACCGTTCGCCTGTCAGGCTATACATCGCAGCTCATGCGCGTGCGTAACGCGACGGAAAAAGAGATGCGCCAGGCGGCGGATTTCGATACCGAAGAGCTTATCGGTAATCTGGATATGGCTAAGCGTCTAAGTGCAATCGCTCAGGAGAAAGGTAAAACTATTCGTATCCATCTGGCGCTGAACTCTGGCGGTATGTCGCGTAACGGTCTGGAAGTCAGTACCGCTGCAGGTCTGGAAGAAGCACGCGCTATTTCCGCATTACCTGGCCTGAAAATTGTCGGCATCATGTCGCATTTCCCGGAAGAAGATGCGGCAGTGGTAAAACGCGATCTGGCCCGTTTCAATACGCAATCAGCCCAGGTACTGAAAATTACCGGGCTTAAGCGCGAAGATGTCACCCTGCATGTCGCGAATACGTTCGCTACCCTGACCGTTCCAGAATCCTGGCTCGACATGGTGCGTGTTGGCGGTATTTTCTATGGCGATACCATCGCCAGCACCGAATACAAACGCGTCATGACGTTTAAATCTGCCATCGCGTCGGTAAACCATTACCCCAAAGGAAACACCGTCGGATATGACAGAACCTATACCCTTAAACGTGATTCCGTTCTGGCCAATATCCCGACAGGTTATGCCGATGGTTATCGCCGTGTGTTCAGTAATGCAGGGCACGTGCTGATCCGCGGCCAGCGGGTTCCGGTACTGGGTAAAACATCCATGAATACCGTGATCGTCGATGTAACCGATTTGCCGCAGGTTGCATCCGGTGATGAAGTGGTGCTGTTCGGTAAACAGGGAAATGCGCAGGTTAGTGCAGAAGAAGTCGAAGAAATTAGCGGCGCGTTGTTCACTGAAATGTCGATCCTCTGGGGGGCGACGAACAAACGCGTGATGGTCGATTAACACCTAAAAACAGGAAGGGCTTCCGTTTCTCGCAGGAAGCCCTTTTACACAGCAAGCGCCGTTCTACTTAGCTCTCACTGACACTCTCTTTTTGCAATATTTTGAGCAGATCTTCCTTCAGGTGGAGTTTCTGTTTCTTAAGACGAACAATGTCCAAACTATACCCCCGACCATCCGAACCTTCCAGTCTGGAGATCTCATGATCAAGGCTGTTGTGTTTTTCGAATAAGGACAGAAAGCGAGGGTTCTCGGATTTCAGTCGGGAAATAAGGTCTCTGTATTCTGGAAACATACTTTCTCCCTGTTAGTGGACAAGAACGTGTATAAGAAATACACACCCACAGAGTACCCATTTGCCATACAGAAAAATGCGAACAGGATCGAGTAAATAGTGTACAGAGTCGTTATGAGGATGATTGCAGATACGGCTCCCCATCAGGAGAGCCGTAAAGGGCATGATTAACGCATCTCGCGGTCGTCAACGTACTGACGTTTATCCGGCGCTGGCGGGAAGTACTGATACAGCCAGGTTTCGCTGATGGCGTCACCCTGACAACGCAGGAACATACGCATATCTACCGGATCGGTTGAGTCAGAGGTCGGATACCAGTCAAACTGAATGCGATAACCGTCGATAGGCTCCACGTAGAGGATCTCAATCTGTTTCGCTTCACCGCTGGAGAGCGTAATCACCGGTTCAATGCCTTTCGGCGCAGCCGCTTTTAGATCGCCACCAACGAAGTCAACGGCAAAACGACGCGCCCATTTTTCTGGGTAATGCTCGCCCGGTGCCCATCCTTCCGGGAAACCGCCCATGCCTGTCCGGGTCGCCATCACGCGAGCCAGCGGTGAACGCACCGGCGGCTGAGCGCTCCAGTACAGGCGATATTTGAATTCCAGCTCATCGCCAGCTTTGATCTTCTTGTCCGGCTGCCAGAAGCAGACAACGTTATCCAGCGTTTCGCCGGTCGTCGGGATCTCCATCAGACCGATGGTCCCCTTGCCCCACTGGTTGCGCGGTTCGACCCACAGGCTTGGGCGCTTGTTATACCAGCCCATGATGTCCTGATAATGGGAGAAGTCGCGATCGAGTTGCAGCAAGCCAAACCCTTTCGGGTTGTTATCGGTATAGGCGTTGAACTGCAGCTTTTGCGGGTTATTCAGCGGACGGCAGATCCACTCGCCATTGCCCCGCCACATCGCCAGACGATCGGAGTCATGGATTTGCGGGTGAATAGTGTCGCACATCCGACGCTCGTTGTTGCCACAGCTGAACATGCTGGTCATCGGCGCAATGCCGAGCTGCTTGATGTCTTTGCGCGCATAGATGTGGTTTTGTACATCCATAATCACCTGCGTTTTCTCGCAGTGGATCACGAACTTGAATGCGCCGGTTACGCTTGGACTGTCGAGAAGCGCATACACGGTAAAGGAGGTTGCGCCCGGTTTAACCGTTTCGAACCAGAAAGAGGTGAAATCAGGAAACTCTTCTTTGCTGTCGGTGTAGGTATCTACCGCCAGACCACGGGCCGATAAACCGTACTGATAGGTGTCATCCACGGCGCGGAAATAGCTGGCGCCCAGGAAAGAAACGACATCGCGGCGGGCCAGTTCTGGCGCTTTAAACACGCGGAATCCAGCGAATCCGAGGTCAGTCTGCCCTTCCAATTGTTTGGTATCCACACCCGCGTCGTTGTATTTAAACAGTTCCGGACGGAAGTGAATTTCACGCGCCATATGCGTACTACCATCAACCGAGAACATGCGTACACGACGACGGAAGCCCATTCCCACGTGGAAGAACTGCGCATCAAGCTGACGATTTTCAACATTGTTCCACAGAGACTGCTCTGCGTCATATTGAATGCTGTTGTAGGCCTGCGGCGTCAGTTTCGCCAGCGTGTCCGGTAACGCGCGTGGTGCGCCGCCCCAGGGTTTCTGTGCTAAGTCATGGGCCATCGATTGCAGAACGGAAAAATCAAAACGTACGGTTTTTCCGTCTGCAATGTCAGACTCTGCCGCAAAGGCGGCGCGGGAAAAGAGTGATGCAATACCACTGGTTCCGCACACGGCGGCCATTGCCATTGAACCTTTAATAAATCGTCTGCGATTCATGCCTGAAAGTGAGTCCTTCTGGTCGTGTAAATGGTCCCGCGCCGGTCAAAATCTGCGGCATGAGAGTGCACATTTCTGACCGCTCACTCTAGACAAAATTCATTAATAATCCAATTGTTGGTCGCCGATTATCTGTACAAAATCGAAAATATTTTATGTCGATGGGAACAGACCGAATCCCATGTAAATTCCATTAAAGTAAACCACACCGACGTTTACTTCGCTCTTGAGCCTCCTGATACAGCGCAAACTCATCATAAACCGCGCAACCCAGCGCCTGTTCAAACGCGTCGCGGCTGGAATTTCCGTGGCTGCGAGCCTGTGTTTCATTGCCCAAATTGGACTGGAAAATTCCTGCGGCGCTCACCGGTAAAAAATCTTCGTAGGTGATGGGTTGCGCAACCAGCCAGCCCCGTTCAATAAGCGGCTGCGGATCGTCATCAGGGCGAATCGCCTGCCGATGCGCTTCACCCGATGGCGTCAGACGATAGCGGAACCAGGCTAGCCCCTGCTGGCGCAGCAGGAATTCGCTGTCCGGGAAGGCTTTAAACACCTCCTGAAGATGTAGCTGGTGCGTCAGATTGTCTTTCCCCGTTCCCGCTTTATTCAGCAATTCGTCGTACAACGCCCTACCTTTCGGCGTCAGGGCCACGCCGCGCTGTTCGATCTCACCAAAACGTGCCGTGTGAGTGCCGCGCATTTCACCGGCAAACAACACCGGTTCTTCCAGCGCTTTGAAACTGGTCTGACGCAATAAAATGGGCACCTCGCGGCGCGGCGGCCCTTCAATCAGTATTTTCGGTTCAATGCCGCATTCCGGCATCATCGACTGCACCCGGTCAATATCCAGCGTTCGCGGTGTCAGATGGTTGATATGACAACCGGGGAAGCACACCACATCGGCAATCAGCCGGTGTTCGTTGTGTAATGCGTGATAGGTCGCTTCATCGACCGTGGCATGCTGATGCCAGCGGAATGTTTCCAGCGCTTCATGCACAAATTCTTGCGCCTGTTCAGATGTAAAACTGCCCTGCGCATCAAATTCATCCAGCAGTTCGTGGCAACGGCGAGTGAAAATATCGCGTTTCGCTAGGATCTCAGCGGCTTTTTGCCGCAGCGCGGCGTTTTCGATTAGTTCGAGCCGTAATAACGAGGTGAATACCCGAAACGGGTTGCGCGATAGCGAGGCATCGTCGATGGGACGAAAGGCTGTGGAATGTACAGGGACGCCCGCCTGGGAGAGATCGTAATAACTCACCGGATACATGCCCATAACGGCAAACATCCGGCGCAGCGTAGAAAGCTCCTGCGCGGTACCCACTCGAATGGCACCATGACGCTCAACGTTTAGCCGGGCCAGTTCATCCGCATTCGCCAGTTTTTCATGCAGCGTCGGATTATTTTCCAGTACCGCCAGATTCACATCAGCGACAAGTTCCAGCAACGTGCCGTACTGCGGGACTTCCTGCTGGTACATTGCTGACATTGCCTGCGAAAATTGTTCCCGAATCTCATCTGCCGTGATGGTGTTCGCCATAATGTCATGCCTCCAGTGAATATTACCTGGAGTGTAGAAAACGCCGCTGACTCCGGTGGGAAGAATTTACAAAGTGTGACCCCGCGTAAACTTCCCACCCATACAAAAGATGAACAGTACCTACTGGCGTGGTTTCAAATGACTTTCCAGCCAGGGCAGCATCTGTTTTTTACGGCTAAGCATACCTTCTACCTTGCAAGGCTGCGGGATGTCTGAAAGTTCTGATCCAGCAAACCATAGGCTGGTGTCACCCAGATTGATGTCAGTGAGCATCAGCACGACTAACGCAGCGTTCTTTTCTTCTGCATAGCGCGCCATTTCCTGACGGAGATCGTCCAGCACCGCATCCACCTGTTGCAGCGCATACAGTTCGAGCTGTGCTACACAGACTGAATGTCCATGGATGGTGAAAGTTTTAATGTCTTTCTGCAAAAGTTCCCGGGCGCTCATCCCTTCCACGCTTGTTTTAGCTGACAGCAGGTCGCGACTGAAAGCGTCAAGATCCACTCCGGTTTTTTGGGCCAGCGCATCAACCGCCAGGCGATCGTCAGTGGTCGTCGTTGGTGAACGAAGCGTGACAGTGTCACTCAATACGGCGCCGAGCAGTAAAACAGCCTCAGCTGAATATAATTGATTGCGTTCATCCTCCGTCATCAGTTGCCACAGCAGGGTTGCGCTACTGCCGACAGGCTTCACCCACACTTCCGGTGGCAGACGGGTGACTAACCCACCAAGTCGGTGATGATCTATAATTCCCACCACGTTACTTTCTGTTAACGATTCCGGTCCCTGGGCCGGCTCGGTGAAATCGACCAGCCAGACATCACGATCGGTCAGTTCAAACGTCAACCGTTCAGGCATCGTCAGACCCGCATGCTCAAAGATAAACTGCGTTTCGCGGTTAGGCTCGCCCAAACGCCATGCCGTCGCCTGCTGGCCACGTAAACTAAGCCAACGCGCCGTCATTGCGGCGGTGCAGATGGCATCGCTATCGGGATTAAGGTGCCCTATTACATGTATCATTCATCAGTGCCTTGTGAAGAGAAATCGTTCAAAAGTAAACAATCACCAAAGTATAACGACTGGGCACACTCCCTTCCATGATCCCACCACCCAGCAATGCTGTACAAAACATAAGCAAAATAAATCAGTTGTAAGTAAAACATGATAAATGTTAATAATATTTTGCTATCAAGTTATCAAAAACAAACAACTTTACTTGTCACCGATACGGCTCTGTTTTTAACATCGCTTATGGAAAAAAATGTTCTGTTCAATCAGCGCATTCGCTTGCGCCACCTTCATACTTTTGTCGCCGTTGCACAGCAGGGAACGTTGGGGCGCGCGGCTGAGACCCTTAACCTGAGCCAACCGGCTCTCTCCAAAACGCTAAATGAACTGGAGCAACTGACCGGTACCCGTCTCTTTGAGCGTGGCCGCCTTGGCGCGCAGTTAACGCTGCCCGGAGAACAGTTCCTTACCCACGCGGTAAGAGTGCTGGATGCGCTCAACACCGCCGGACAAGCGTTAAATCAGCGCGAAGAGTCGCAGACTGATGTCGTACGGATCGGGGCCTTACCCACCGCGGCACTGGGCATTCTGCCTGCGGTAATTGGTCCTTTCCACAAGCAGCAAATGGAGACCACGCTACAGGTCGCCACCATGAGCAATCCGATGATTCTGGCAGGTTTAAAATCCGGGGAAATCGACCTTGGCATTGGTCGCATGGCCGATCCGGAATTGATGGTCGGTCTGAATTATGAATTGTTGTTTCTGGAATCACTTAAACTGGTCGTGCGCCCTAACCATCCGCTGTTGCAGGAAACCATCACGTTAAGTCGGGTAATGGAGTGGCCGGTGGTGGTTTCGCCAAAAGGAACCGCGCCTCGCCAGCACGCAGAAGCATTGTTGCAAAGTCAGGGTTGTAAAATGCCGCCAGGCTGCATTGAAACGCTGTCAGCATCGCTTTCCCGCCAGCTGACGGTTGATTACGACTATGTGTGGTTTGTCCCTTCAGGTGCGGTTAGAGAGGATTTACGCCAGGCGACGCTGGTGTCGTTGCCGATACCTACCCACGGTGCGGGTGAACCCATCGGTATTCTTACCCGTGTCGATGTGCAACTCTCTCAGGCCGCGCAGATCCTTATCGCCGCAATACGCAAAACCGTACCGTTTTGATGCCAAATATTAAGGGACCATCAGGTCCCTTAATTTATTGTTAAAACGTTTCCCAGTTATCGCCACTGGCCGTTGCCGTCTGCGGACGCGAATGGTCAGGCGTAGTGCTTACGGGAGGGCGTTTAATTGCACTCGTTCCCGTTAAGCGAAATGTACCTACGGCTTCCGTTAAGCGCGCCGCCTGCTCTTCGAGAGAGGCCGCCGCAGCCGATGCTTCTTCAACCAGCGAGGCATTTTGCTGCGTAACCTTATCCATTTCTGATATCGCCTGGCTCACCTGTACGATACCCCGGCTCTGCTCATCAGAGGCCGCCGCAATTTCCAGCATGATATCGGTCACGCGTTTTACCGCGTCGACAATATCCGTCATCGTATTGCCCGCCGCGACGACTTCTCCGGAGCCCTGGTCAATCAGTCGGACCGATTCGCTGATCAATCCTTCAATCTCTTTTGCCGCCTGAGCGCTGCGGCTGGCCAACGTACGGACTTCACTAGCGACCACGGCAAATCCACGCCCCTGCTCTCCTGCCCGCGCCGCCTCAACCGCCGCGTTCAGCGCCAGGATATTGGTCTGGAAAGCAATGCTATTAATCACGGCTGTGATTTCGGAGATTTTCTTCGAACTCGTTGAGATATTACCCATGGTTTTCACCACGCCAGAAACCATCTGACCGCCGCGGCTGGCCTTACCGGAAGCATCTTCCGCCAGTTTGCTTGCGTGATGCGCATTGTCGGCGTTTTGCTTCACCGTGGCGGTCAGCTCTTCCATGCTGGCTGCCGTTTGTTCAATCGCTGCGGCCTGTTGTTCAGTACGTGAAGACAAATCGGTATTACCCGCCGAAATCTCACTGGTACCGCGGTATATTTCTTCCGCACCCTGACGTACCGTACCCACCGTTTTCCCCAACGATCGTTGCATTGTCTGTAGGTGACGGCTCAGACGGCCAATTTCGCTACGCCCGGTCGGTTCATCTTGCATGGTCAGATCGCCCGCGGAAATTTGCTCAATACGCTTGGCCGCGCGTAACAGAGGGTGAATGACGGTACGACGCAGAACAATGAACGTCATCACGGTCAGCGCCAGCGCAAGAACGAATGCACCCAGCATAAAAGCCATGCCGAGCTGTGTACGCTGGTGCGCCTGTTCGCTTAACTGGTTCGCCCTTGCGGTACGAATGTCGATCGCTTTTAACAACACCTTGTTGTAAGCAGAGTCCAGCGGTCTGGCCTGTTCATTTTCATGGTTGATGATCGCTTCAAACATGCCGTTTTTAGCGTACTTCAACATAGGCTGTAAGCCGTCGATATAGGCTTTGAAGCTGGCGCTCAGTTCAGCATCTAACGCTTCATCGGCAGACGTTTTTACCGCGCGTGACATATAAGCATTGAAACCGTCCTGCGACTGCTTAATACGTTTTTCTGCCTCGGCGATATTCGCCTTCATATCATCCATTTCGGCGATACGGCTCGCCGCGCCTGCGTGGATCATGTTGATACGCGCGGTGCGTAAGTGGTTAGAGCTGTTAGATAACCCCATCCTGACCTGAATCTCATCGGTCACGTCGCGCTGATCGCGATCGGCCTGCATAAGAAAATAGCTTGCCAGCCCAGAACTTAGGGCGAACAGCAGGAGAATGCCACCGAGAATGGAGGAAAACAGCGGAACCAGCCGGATTTGATGCAGAAAGCCCAGTTTATGCTGGGCTTGCATCGATGTAGTGTTGTCCATGACCGTCGACTCTCTTGTAGGGTTTATGCGTGAAAACACGCCCGTTAGATAGTCATCGGCAATCCGGGAAGTTTACTTACCGTGAAAAGCGCCGGATTCGTCACACTTTCACAACATAATTCTAAAAAATTCAGGAAAGTGCCAGCGGTTAAATCCGCTGGCCAATGAATCAGTTATCGCCAAAGTGGATAACGGTACGGATGGACTTACCTTGGTGCATTAAATCGAACGCTTCGTTAATCTGCTCCAGCGGTAAACGGTGGGTAATAAAGGGATCCAACTGAATTTTCCCGCTCATTGCTTCTTCAACCATGCCAGGAAGCTGAGTACGCCCTTTCACACCGCCAAACGCGGAACCGCGCCAGACACGCCCGGTAACCAGCTGGAACGGACGAGTTTTGATCTCTTGCCCTGCTCCCGCCACGCCAATGATGATGCTTTCGCCCCATCCTTTATGGCAACATTCCAGTGCCGCGCGCATCACGTTAACGTTGCCGATACATTCAAAGCTAAAATCCACGCCGCCGTCGGTCAGCTCAACGATCACATCCTGAATCGGTTTGTCGTAATCCTTTGGGTTGATGAAATCGGTCGCGCCCATTTCACCTGCCAGCTTAAATTTTTCCGGATTGGTATCAACGGCCAGAATACGCCCGGCTTTCGCCTGCACCGCGCCCTGAATTACCGCCAGACCAATACCGCCCAGACCAAATACGGCTACGGTGTCGCCTTCTTTCACTTTTGCGGTGTTATGGACTGCTCCGATACCGGTGGTCACGCCACAACCCAGTAGACACACTTTGTCCAGCGGGGCCTGCGGGTTAACCTTCGCCAGAGAGATCTCCGCGCAAACGGTGTATTCGCTGAAGGTGCTGGTGCCCATATAGTGATAAATCGGCTCACCGTTATACGAGAAGCGCGTTGTGCCATCCGGCATCAGACCTTTGCCCTGGGTCGCACGTACGGCCTGACACAAGTTGGTTTTACCCGATTTACAGAACTTACACTCGCCGCACTCCGCGGTGTACAGCGGGATCACATGATCGCCCGGCTTCAGACTGGTGACGCCTTCGCCTACTTCAACCACAATGCCGCCACCTTCATGGCCAAGTACCGCCGGGAATACGCCTTCCGGATCGTCGCCAGAGAGCGTAAAGGCGTCGGTGTGGCACACGCCGGTATGGGTAATTTTAACCAGCACTTCACCTTTCTTTGGCGGTGCGACGTCGATTTCGACAATTTTTAACGGTTGGCCGGGGCCGAATGCAACTGCTGCACGTGATTTCATTTGTCTCTTCCCATTATTGCGAGGTGATGATGTTATTTTAGATAAGCACGCAGAAGATGGCCGATTTCAGCCATGCGCACGGCACGCTGGTCTGGCGTTGTTTCTCCGCTGACCAGCTCGTCTTTCAGATGGATCTCAACCATTTCGCCCATCAGGCCATTGGATGCACCGCGCACGGCGGCAATTTGCTGCAGGATTGCCAGACACGGTTCGCCAGATTCCAGTGCACGCTCAAGCGCATCAACTTGACCGCGAATACGGCGTACACGGGTAAGAATGCGTTTCTTGTCTTCAGGTGAATGCGGCATATGCCCTCCAGATACTATAGGGGGGTATACTATCAGATTTGTTATTTCATTGTAAAATATAAGACTTATTTAATATCAGTAGATTAGGTTAAGTCACTTTCAGCCATGTGTGAACATATGCAGCCTTTCGGTGCCCCATACGTGCCCTCAAGGGTGCTGCTCGATGAATACAATGCTCTTTTTATTCCAGCATTTTCAAAGCCGATACCAACTTATGTGCAAGACGAGACAGGATTTAAAAATGGCATTGCTTTATTTTTTCTGCAATGAAAGTATCACCATCAGATTCTTAACATGTTTAACTAGCCAATTTAATTTTTTATACAATAAATAATTAAATAACAATATTCATTAATAATTGTCTGCATGAATAGTATTTGGCTTTATATTTCCTTCCGTGTACATTCCAGAAATACCAACTCAACCCTATACCCTTAACCGCCCAAAGAGCCAGCATGATAATTTTATTTGTTTTCGCACTATTAACTATTACCGTTATAATTCATACGTTTTGGATGTTATGGGTAATGGAAAAACTACGTATAAACAAAACGTCAACATTTCACTTCATATTCAGAAATGTAATTGTTGTTGCAACTGCTCTTATGGCACACCTCGCAGAAGCAGGCGTTTTTGCAATTTTTTACATAATTTCTGGTGCGCTGGAAAACTGGGAGTCGGCCAGTTACTTCTCTCTCGTAAGCTATGCAACTCTTGGCTATGGTGATGTGACATTACCGGCAGAATGGCGATTGATCGGCGCAGCTGAAGGGCTTGTCGGTGCCCTCATGGTAGGCTGGTCCGTAGCCGTACTGGTAGTATTTCTTCAGCAATTAAAATTCATGTTTAAAAAATAATAAAGTGACAATTTGAATGTGCGGTTCGGCGATCTGACAGAAACACGGTGGCGTAGCATCTCGTGAAGCCCCTGTCGGATCGCCAGAAACAAAACGACTATTGATGATTATTATCATATTAGTTTGAACAACACACGGATGGGTTTTAATTGTGCAAGATGCTCCCAAAGATTATGTAAATTAATAAGACCTGCCTGAGCTAATATTGCTATCGTGATCATCAATGTGGATGCAGTAATTACAAGCATTAAGCGGTTAATGTTTCGTTGGGTCCTGAACTGTTGCTTGTCCCTTCTCTCCTCAGATTCCCATGTGACAATTGTTGAAATAGCCTTGCCTTGTATATAATATTTTTCATCACTGAATCTGACATCCTCTGTAATTACAAGTGACTGGAGCAGCAGAAAGACCTTCCTCCTGAAATCTTCATTCTTGATATGTTTATACCAAAGCGTCCCGTACAATAGATCAATAACCTCATCACATGTTACTCCAGTGTGAGTTTTCTCTGGCGATTGATGTACATATTCGTTCACCAGCATCTGTAGCAACATTATACGATCAAGTCCACTCAACGCCTTGTTACTGGTGAATGAAGAAAAGAGATTGCTTTTTGCTCTCGTCAGCGCATTTTTTGCATAAGCAATACGTGTAAAATAATTTATTGCAAAAAGAAAAATCGAATCAAACCTTAATGGACCTTGCTTTCTCCAATGAATAATCTCAACATTCATTTTTTCAATATCCTTGAGTGGAAGGTTTATTTTCTCCATATAGGCGTGCTGCTCAGCATGCCATTTTTCAAGCACAACATTTTTGCCTCTTAGGCTCACAAGCTGATATTTTTCTTGTTTTACATCCGAAAAATAAACACCATAGTAATTATATACTTGATCATCCACATGATTTTTCAGAGTAAACCGTGGCAGAAAATAACGCCATAATCTACCTTTAGCTCTCGAAACTAAGGATTCTATGAACATAATTACGCTCTAACACCTTTAATTTGTCACAGTTAATGATAGTCCACTGTGCGAATAAAAAAGCCCTCCCCATTCGATAATGTGGAGGGCTTTTGTACACCGATTTAGTACTTATCAGTGATCTCAACAACGACATGGCGATCTGGAGCAAGGCAATTAATCAGCTGCTGTCCGGTCTGCCCATCACAACTGGATCCCGTGACAGAATCACTCGAACCATGTCCTTGTGCAGTAATATTTGCAGCTGGCATGCCTAACGCGACTAATTCATCGGCAACAGCCTGCGCGCGCTGGGCTGACAGTTGCTGGTTATAATCTGCGGCTCCGGTGCGATCGCTATAGCCAATAACAACGGTCGCTTTGTCTTTGGCCGGTTGCAGACCGGGATTTCGGTATAACTGCGCAATCGCCGCTTTCCCTTCTGGGGTTAATGCTGCTGAATCATAACCAAACATCACATCAGATTTTAAGTTAAAACGCTGAGGTTCAGGCGCAGGAGTTGCGGCAACCGCCGGTGCAGGCGTAACCTCCGCGTCGTCATGCTGGCCAAAGCGATATGACAACCCAGCGGTAACGGAACTAACATCACTTGATACGCCAATCTGGTTTTCATTACCCACATTGCTCACCCATTGATATTCCACGCGGCCAGCCCAGTTCTTGTTAAAGGCATATTCCGTACCAACAGCCACAACCGGACGCACACCGGTATCAAAGCGGTTATTGCCTTTAATATCTGACTCCGCGCGATATCCCATTGCCCCTGCTCGACCGTAGAGATCCCAATCATCAGTCAAACCATAACTTGCTTTCAGCGACAATTGCAGACCCTGGCTTTTCATTTGAGAACCAGAAGAACCATTTTTACCGTTGAATTGCATATTACCTAAATAATCATAGCCGCCTTCAACTGCCAGCCATGGAGTAATCTGGTAGCCTGTAAATACCCCGCCACCGACGTTATCGCTATCAAAACCAACATCACCATATTTATTACCATTGTCCCCCGTTTGCTGGCTTGCGCTGGTATCAAAGTAATGTGACCAACCAAATTTCCCACCAGCATACCAGGTTCCCGCATCCGCGGCGGCAAATGCCGTAGTCGCGGTCAGCGCATTTGCAATAATGAGTGTAATAAGCGTCTTTTTCATAAATTTCCTATTATAGACTTGCCGTTTGTCAGTTAGTTATCTGTTAGTCGGCGCTACAATAAGATTTTTAATGACGGCTGATAATCGTTTTTTTATTTATTTCTGGACAGTTTTAGAATCGCTCTGGTCGCTTATTTACGATAACAATAGCTATCCCACCCGCAGTAAATCGCTATATCTCGTTGTATAACGCGGTGAAAGCATATCTCGCTTCATTGCCCACGGTTGTTGTATACCTTGTCCGGCAAAATAGAGCGTTCCTTTACCTTTTTCAGCATTGAGCGTATCCAGAACGGCCATCAGCTTATCGCTGTTATGCCGTGGGGCGTTGTCATCAAACAGATTCAACTGCGCAACGCCAGAACTAAAAAAATCGCCCAGCATGACCCCTGCTTTTTGATAACGCAGCCCCTCCCGCCATATTGCGTCCAGGCTACGTGTGGCCGCCCTTATAATTTCCCGACTATCCTGGGTTGGTGTCAGCAGTTTTATCGATGCGCTGTTACCGTAATACGGTTCATTCAGGGAAAATGGGCTGGTTTTGATAAACGTAGAGATAAACCGGCAGAACTGGTGCTCTCTGCGTAATTTTTCCGCAGCACGTGCAGCATAGGTACAAATAGCCTCTCTCATCGCATTGTAATCCGTGAGTTTTTCACCAAACGATCTTGAACAAATGATCTCCTGCTTAACTGGCGCAAACTCTTCCAACGCCAGGCACGGTTCACCGCGCAATTCCCGCACAGTGCGCTCAAGCACAACGTTGAAATGTTTGCGGATAAAGCGAATATCGGTATCCGCTAGATCGCAGACCGTTTTAATGCCCATAGCGTCCAGTTTTTTACTGATACGGCGTCCGACCCCCCAGACTTCATCAACCGGGAGCGCAGCCATCAGCTTACGCTGACGCTCAATATTCGAGAGATCCACCACCCCGTCAGTCTGTTCCTGCCACTTTTTGGCAGCATGGTTCGCCAGCTTGGCCAGGGTTTTGGTCTGGGCGATACCGACCCCAACCGTGAGGCGTGTTTTCTGTAAAATGGTTTCTCTGATTTCACGACCAAAATCTGTAAGATCCCTGCAGTTTCGCACGCCGGTTAAATCACAAAAGGCTTCATCGATACTGTACATTTCCACGCGCGGAGACAGCTCCTCCAGAATCGACATTACCCTGCTGCTCATATCCGCATACAGCTCGTAGTTCGAACTAAAGCAGAACACGCCGTAGCGCCTGAACAGATCTTTCTGTTTGAAGTATGGTGCTCCCATATTGACGCCAAGCGCCTTCGCTTCCGCGCTGCTGGCAATGACACAACCATCATTATTTGAAAGAACAACAACGGGTTTACCTTTCAGGTCCGGTCGGAATGCCGATTCACAACTGGCATAAAACGAATTAACATCCACCAGCGCAAACATAATCAGCCCGCGGATTTAATGATAAATGTCACCACACCAAATATATCCAGCGTGTCCTCGCTGCCGATCATGATCGGCGCGTAGGCGCTGTTCTCTGGCTTCAGCATCACCACCGGATGCAATTGCAGGCGCTTAACGGTGAATTCGCCTTCAATAGCAGCAATCACAATGTCTCCGTGGGCCGCTTTTCTGGCACTGTCGACTACCAGCAAGTCGCCAGCACCGATCCCTGCCCCCATCATGGAGTCGCCAGACGATTTAACAAAATAGGTTGCGCTGGGATGCTGCACCAACAGGTCGTTAAGATCGATACGTTTCTCAACGTAATCCTGCGCCGGAGAAGGAAAACCGCAGGGCACGAGATCGCTAAATAGCGGGAATTGTTTGATTTCGCGATGTTCTACTGGCTGGAAAAACAACATAATAATCTGCCTCTCATGTAACTGTATTTATATACAGTAGTTTTAATGAGGACAGTGATCAAGTGACAGACGTGGCGAACTGAGCGTTGTTTAATCATCTTGCCGGTAAGCGTTTATGCTATCTGGAAAAATAATTTTCGGTTTTATTCCACAGAAGAAAGTACAAATTTTCGCGACATGTACTCAGCCGGAATGATAACGACTACGGCGCCCTGAAAGCGCGTATAGTGGCGTACTAAAATCATTAAAACGGACACATTATGACCACCGCAGGGAAAAGTCATCCGCTGGCCATTGGCGGCCTCATCACCTTAACGCTCATCTGGAGCTACAGCTGGATCGCGATGAAACAGGTCACGCACTACATCGGCGCGTTCGACTTCACCGCACTACGCTGTTCTTTTGGCGCATTATTGTTATTCATCGTTCTGTTACTGCGTGGCCGAGGAATGCGCCCAACACCTTTCGGCTATACGTTAGCGATCGCCTTACTACAAACATGCGGCATGGTTGGATTATCACAATGGGCGCTAGTCAGCGGCGGCGCAGGTAAAGTAGCCATACTGAGTTATACCATGCCATTCTGGGTGGTGATTATGGCCGCCATTTTCCTCGGTGAACGCATGCGGCGTTTACAGTATTTCGCCATTGCCGTGGCAGCTGCGGGATTATTGCTGGTTTTACAGCCATGGCAATTGAACTTTGCCTCAATGCAGAGCGCGCTACTGGCGATCCTTTCTGGGATCAGTTGGGGGGCGAGCGCGATTGTCGCAAAGCGAATGTATACCCGCCATCCGAATATCGATCTGTTAGCGTTGACCGCATGGCAGATGCTGTATGCCGCGCTGGTGATGAGCCTGGTGGCCTGGCTGGTTCCACAGCGAGATCCAGACTGGCAACCTGTCGTTTTCTGGGCATTAGCTTATAGCGCCGTGCTGGCGACGGCGCTGGCATGGAGTTTATGGCTGTTTGTGTTGCGTAACTTACCAGCCAGTATTGCCAGCTTAAGTACGCTGGCGGTACCTGTCTGTGGCGTTCTGTTTTCCTGGTGGTTGCTGGGTGAAGAGCCTGGCGTTGTTGAAGGCTGCGGTATTGTGCTGATTGTTGTTGCGCTGGCTATCGTCAGCCTGAAAAAACGCGTCTCCCAGGTTCAAAGCGTACGAAAAGCACCATCCTGCGAAAATTAATCGGCTAAAAAAATGCCCCGCATTTGCGGGGCGTTACCTCAGGAGCGTTTACGCGGCATCATGCGCAACAGCGTATTATCCTTCCAGAAATAGTGATGCATCAGGGCGGCAACGGCATGCAGACCAATAACAAAGTAACCCAGGTTTGCCAGCGTCACGTGCCAGGACTTCAGCATATCCACTAAATCAAAGTTAGCCTCTGCCGCATGTGGCATAACGATGCCGAATGCAATCCACGGATTACCCCGGTTGTACATCATCACCAGCCCAATAATAGGCAGCACAATAAACAACAGATAGATAACCAGATGCCCCAGATGCGCCATGCCGGTCATCATTGGCTTTGGTTTTGGCACAATCGGCGGTGCCGGATATTTCAGCCTGACCAGCAGACGCGCCACCATCAGCGTTAATATCGTGATACCACAGGATACGTGCACCATGTTGAATAAGGGACGATAGCTGCGCGGGAAAAATCCGCGAAACTCCATGGCGCTATAGGCCACAATAACTAACAAAAAGACCAGCCAGTGAATACCGATTTGCAGGCCAGAATACTTATTCCCCATAACACTTCCTGAATAAAAACAATAATGCGTCAACATAACGGGCTTTTGTTAAAAATTCATTAACTTTTGTTCACCCATTTTCAGTCGCTTACGCTTAACAGCAAGAACCGCTATTGCCGAGGATGCCTGTCTGGACTAAGCCTGGTAAGGAAAATATGTCGTACCGCCTCATCCTGACAGGAGAAAACCATGAGTAAAATTGGCATTAACGGTTTTGGTCGTATCGGTCGTCTGGTATTGCGTCGGCTACTGGAAGTCAAAAGCAACGTGGAGGTTGTGGCCATTAATGACCTCACCTCGCCCAAAATTCTCGCCTATCTGTTAAAGCACGATTCAAACTACGGCCCGTTTCCCTGGAGCATCGACTTTACCGAAGACGCGCTGATTGTCGACGGTAAAAAAATCGCAGTCTACGCAGAAAAAGAGGCCAAAAATATCCCGTGGAAAACCACTGGCGCTGAGATAATCATCGAATGCACCGGTTTTTATACCTCGACAGAAAAAGCCAACGCACACCTGGATGCAGGGGCCAAAAAAGTGCTGATATCCGCCCCGGCTGGCGACATGAAGACCATTGTCTTTAACGTCAACGACGACACAATGGATGCGAACGATCGGATTATCTCGGTCGCATCGTGCACCACCAACTGCCTGGCACCGATGGCGAAAGCGCTGCACGATAGCTTCGGTATTCAGCTTGGCACTATGACCACCATCCACGCCTACACGGGAACGCAGTCGCTGGTTGATGGTCCACGCGGGAAAGATCTGCGCGCCTCACGGGCAGCAGCAGAGAACATCATTCCCCATACCACTGGTGCCGCCAAGGCCATTGGTCTGGTTATTCCGGCGTTGAGCGGAAAATTAAAAGGCCATGCCCAGCGTGTTCCGGTGAAAACAGGATCTGTCACGGAACTGGTATCGATATTGGGGAAAAAAGTCACTGCTGAAGAGGTCAACAACGCGCTGAAAAAAGCCACGCAAAATAATGAGTCGTTTGGTTATACCGACGAGGAAATCGTCTCGTCAGATGTCATTGGCTCGCATTTCGGTTCGGTATTTGATGCAACACAAACCGAGATTACCGAAGTGGGCGATCTGCAACTGGTAAAAACCGTCGCCTGGTACGATAACGAATACGGTTTTGTCACCCAGCTTATTCGTACGCTGGATAAATTTATCAAGCTCTAATGTTCTGGCGGAGGCCTGCCTCCGCCCTCTTTCATTTCCCGCGAATTCAATACGTTGTGAGTCTCTCCCCGTTTTCGATTCACTGACTGTGCTATAGCTAACCTTTGCCACTGAGGGAGCATAGTAATGGAAGCACTGAGTCGTGAAACGTTAGAAAACATGATGGAGCAAGCCGTTGCCCACGCAACCACCGTCTCATTCTGGCCGCAGAGTGAAGCCCCCGGAGCAAAAAACAGCGATGCGGTGTTTACGCCTGAACCCCGACATACAGGAACATCTCAGTATGATCGTGCTGTCACCGGTATTCGCGCCCCGGAAATTACCGTTTATGCCCCCGAAAAACCTAACGGCGTAGGGATCCTTGTTACACCGGGAGGTTCTTACCGTCGCGTGGTGATGGATAAAGAAGGCAGCGTACTGGCACCATTCTTTAACGCCCGCGGTTATACCCTGTTTGTGATGACCTACCGCATGCCGGGTGATGGCCATGAGGAAGGTGCAAACGCGCCGCTGGCCGATGCCCAGCGCGCCATGCGCTACATTCGCGCCAACGCCCATGAATGGAAAATTAACCCTGATCGTATCGGTGTGTTGGGCTTTTCTTCCGGTGGTCACGTGGCCGCCAGCCTGGGAACCCGGTTTGCCGAACCGGTTTATACACCGATTGATAGCATAGACGAGCAACCAACGCGTCCTGCGTTCATGGCGTTGGTCTACCCGGTGATTACTCTGCGTGAAGACATCGGTCACCCGGGCTCTCGTCTTGAGCTGGTTGGCGCTACGCCCGAAAAGGAAGATCTGCGCCACTATTCTCTGGAAGAGCGAGTGGATAGCACAACGCCGCCGACGTTCCTGCTACACGCCATCGACGATCCGGCGGTGAAAGTAGAAAACAGCCTGGTTTTCTTTAATGCGCTACGTGGGCTGGGCGTTCCGGTCGAAATGCATCTGTTTGAACGCGGTAAGCACGGGTTTGGTATTCGCGATGCGCAAGGGTTACCGCTGGCCATCTGGCCGGAAATGATGATGAACTGGATCGCCACCAAAATGTGAGAATTGCGCCGGGTGGCGTACAGGCTCACCCGGCGAAAAACTTAAGACTGCAAATACACTACCTGTGTTTGCAGGTATTCATTCAGACCGTGTTTACCATCTGCCCCGCCAATCCCGGACTTGCGCCAGCCAGCGTGGAAGCCCTGCATCGCCTCGAAGTTTTCGCGATTAATATAGGTTTCGCCAAACTTCAGCCCCTTAATCGCCTTCATTGCCGTATTCAGATTCTGCGTATAGATCGATGAGGTCAGTCCGTAGTCGCTGTCATTGGCCATTGTCAGCGCCTGTTCCAGCGTATCAAATGCCACCACCGGCAGCACCGGACCAAACGTCTCCTCGTGCATAATCGCCATATCCTGGCGCACGTCTAACAGTAACGTCGGCGGATAGTAATAACCTTTACCAGCAACGGCTTTACCACCCAGCACCACACGGGCGCCTTCCTGCACCGCTCGCTCGACTTTTTGCTCTACACGCGCCAGCGCAGCGGCATTAATCAGCGGCCCCATCGCAATGTCATTGCGTTCGGCCGGATTGCCAAACTGCACGGCTTTCATCGCCTCACCCAGACGATTAACGAACTGGTCATAGATACCTTTCTGAACGTATACGCGCTCGGCACAGTTGCATACCTGTCCGGTATTGATCACCCGCGAGTCAACAATAGCCTTCACCGCCAGCTCAAGGTCAGCATCGTCCATCACGATAGCCGGGGCCTTGCCACCCAACTCCAGACAAACTTTGGTGATGTTTTTGGCCGCTGCGGCCATAATTTTCTCACCCGCACCGACGCTACCGGTCATGCTCACCATGGCGACCTTCGGGTTTCCGGCCAGCTCCTGCCCGACCGTTTCACCGCGTCCCAGCACCAGGTTAAAGACCCCGCGCGGTAAACCAATGTCATCAACAATTTTGGCAAAGGCGATGGCGTTATTCGGTGTGAATTCACTCGGCTTAACGACGATGGTATTTCCCGTCAGCAAGGCGGGAGCCAGTTTGCGGGCAATCAGGAAAAACGGGAAGTTCCACGGCAGAATGCCCGTCGTCACGCCCAGTGCACGCTTAAACAGCAGGATATTCTCACCCGGACGATCGCTTTGCAGGATCTCGCCTTCATAGCGACGCGCCCACTCCGCCATGTAATCGATATAGTCGGCGGTAAACGCGACTTCAACGTCAGCCAGTTGTTGAATTTTTCCACCTTCCGCCACAATCAACGCGCTGATTTCATCGGCTCGCTGGCGGATACCTGCAGAAATTTTGCGTAACCAGTTTGCCCGTTCAATGGCAGGCAACGCTTCCCAATGCGGCTGAGCGCGATCCGCGGCATCGATCGCTTTACGCGCATCTTCGGCACGCCCATCGGGAATACGCGAGATAATCTCTTCCGTGGCCGGATTGACGACATCAATCCAGGCGTCATCGTGCCAGGTCACAAACTGCCCATCGATATACATAGGATGTTGTACGGGTACTGACATGCGGCTCTCCTGTGACTGATTTGTTTTTAACAAGTAAAACTATTGTTAATTAATATCAATCATGCATGACGCATTATCGCTGGAGTGGCGGTTCTGTGAACTGCTTCATAAAAGCGTCTGGAAAAGTAAGAATAAAGAGAAAAACCAGGTGGGATTTCTGCCCGTTTGCCGTAAAACACCGACAAACGGGCAGCAAGAATTACAGAGAACGGCTCTCCAGTAAGTCGGTCAACGCGGTATCATTTTTTAGCTGCTGCCAGGCTTGCTCGACGTCCTGGGGTATATCAACATGTACGATAAAATCGTGTCCACTGGGCCCGTAGCCGGTTGCATCATCACGCAGACGCGGAAGTTCACCGGTAATGAGAGAAAGATAGCGTTCTACCGACCACAGACCTTCTGCGGCGGGCACAAAATCCACGCCGCTGTGCTGTTGGGCCAGTTCAGGGATGAAACCAGGGAAACCCAACCAGCGCGGCGCATGCGGTTCATCGCGGGTGACGCGCTGAAACGTGGCCATTGTGCGGCGTTGCATAGTGGGATCCTGCACCACAATGACGGTATGAATACTTTCTGCCGCCTGATTCAGTAATGCACAGCTAAACCGGGCATTCTCACCGCAGTTTGTCGACTGATCTTCCACCCAAATTTTCTCACCCGGAATTTGCCAGAACTGGTGAGCAATATCGGCAAGGATCGCCGCTTCCGCGCGTCCGGTAGTACGAATGATGCTATAACGCGGATGCTGGGCAATCGCATCATACAGAAAGCGCGTGGAATGACCGATGCCACCGCTAATCAGCAAGGGAACCTGTTGCTCTTTCGCGATCCGACAGGCGGCGTCGATGGTCGGAATAACCGCGTTCCCTGCCAGAATCACGCAATCTGACTGAACGGTGATATTCCCCGTAAAATCATTCTGCGCCAGCCATCGCCCTACGGTATTGATAGCCGCAAGGGTGGTTGCGGAAAGTGTCGGAAACTGACTCATATTGATGACTCCTGGTGTTTATTCGTCGCAGAATACGGCACTCTATCACAATGACCAGGTGAGAGCGCTGAAAGACGAAAAGGGAGCCAAGTAGGGCAAGATTACGAAACCCCGCGCCCCGCAAGGACTGACGCGAGGTACTCTCTGTCCATCGTCGCTCTTCTCATCTTTCTTCTCAGCCCTGCTTTGAATTCCTTATTTTCTGTCAAAATATTTACCGCAATATGTCTTATACCAGAAAATATGACCACATATTACTCACAACACCCCAGCCTGCACCTTAAGGGCGACTGGCTGAAAGAGGCGGGATTTGAGACCGGGCGCGGCGTGACGGTGAAGATCTCGGACGGGTGTATTGTGCTGATGGCAGACTGTAACGAGGTGCAGGAGCTGCGCGAGCAGCTTTATCAGGCTAAACAGGTGGTTAAGGGGATCAAAGATGTGCTTGTTTAGTAGACTTAACCAAAACTGAATAATAAAAAAGCCGGGAAGATTTATTCTTTCCCGGATTTAAAAATTTATAAAAATAATCAGGTAAACATATTAATATCATCAAGAGCATCTTCAGCTCTCGATGATATTATCTCATTTGAATTATTAATTTTCTCTTTCAAAAATGGGATTACTATGTCTTTATTTATTGTACCATTTATTCTGGCTATGTGCCCCAAGCAAGTTAAAGCCAATCCACTAATATCATTATCAGGATCATTTGCCATTCTCATTAACTGCTCTTCGGCCCATTTTATATCACTTATATTATAGGCAATATAAAGAAGAGTCTCTGTAACTTTCTCAGGCTCACCAGAGTTAAGCAGTTTTTCTAAGCGTAACTTATCTTCAGCCACCACAGATCTTTCCTTTTCTCGTCGTTTTACCAGATTTGATCAAGGCAGATTGTTGCTTGTTATCCAAAGCATCCCAATCACGAACATGCCCATGATATTCATCCACTTGATCTGATAACGCTCGCGTTTTATCTAATACAACAATTTCATTATTAACAATATCAATACCAACCCGTCTTGGTGATGTTGGTTTTACTTGAACAGAGTTATCTAAAGCTATCTGACCATTTGTTGGTGCTCGGCTTTTTACTGAATTATCAGAAGTACCATGGTACGGAGCATCTTTATATACATTTACTTTATCACCACTTAGTCCAAGTGGATCGATCCATGTCAGCGGATTAGGCGCATAAGCATAGAGGTTTAACCCGCCTTTTAGCCCTATCGGGTCCGGCTGCGTAAACCGCCCCATATCCGGCGCATAATACCTGAATGTATTGTAGTGAAGCCCCGTTTCCCTGTCCAGATACTGACCCGCGAACCGCAGGTTCTCTTCCGGCGCACCACCCCATATCTTCCGCCACCTGCCTCCCTCTTCATCCGCGTATTCCGACCGCGTTTCTCCCCACGTCTCCACATCCTGACGCCAGTGCAGTTTCCCGTCCTCATCCGTCAGCGCCTGCGGCATACCGTTATGGCTGCAGCGGTAGTAGTCCACACGCTGTTTGTCTCCGGTGCCGTAAACCCTCGCCAGCGGCGTGTAACTCCCCGCCCCTTCGTACACGTACACCAGCGACTGTCCGTTGCGGGTCTCCGCCAGTAGCCGGAACCCTTCCCACACAAAGGTCGTCACCTCCTGCGTCCCGGTGACACGCCCGTCATCCGGCGCAGATACCGTCACCTCGCTGCGCTTTTCTGTTCGCCGCCCAAACGGATCGTAGGTAAACATCACCCGGTGTCGCGGATTTCCGGCCCCGGTTGCGTCCGGCGTGTCCAGCACCGCTTCCGTCATCCGGTGTTCACTGTCATAACCGTAGCGCCACATCCCTCCCGGGCCCGGTTTCTGCACCATCCGGCCGTAAACATCATACCTGCACGCGTTATTCCCGCACTGAGGCTGCCGGTTATACTTCAGCGACAGCCCTGCCTGCGACGCCGTCAGCAGGTTACCCGCCACATCGTACGTATGATGCGTCACCCCACGAAAACTGGTGTCGTGGCGACAGACGTGGTCACCGTCATCGTAATGGTAGCCCTGATAGCGGTAGTCGCTGATTTGCGTTTCACTCAGCAGGTTGTGGCGGCTGTCGTACTGCCAGTGCCACGCCTCCACCGGCCGCATCCCGTTCTCTTTGCGGTAGATTTCCCGGCGCGCCTGCCGCCCCAGTCGGTCATAACGCGTACGTGTCGTCAGGCCGCCCTGCGTTCGACTGATTTCCCGGTGCAGGTTGTCACGGGTAAATTCCGTAATCAGCCGCTCATCCAGACTGATACTCAGCGCATGACCGCTGCCGTAATACAGCGTCTTCAGGCTGCGGCCATCCGGTAGCTGAACGGATGTCCGGTTACCCAGTTCATCCAGGCTGTAGCTCACCCGGCCAGAGTCGTTCTCCTCCGCCGTCAGCCGGCCGAGCAGGTCATGCTCCAGCAGCACGCGCTGTGCAGGACTCTCTGCTCCCGGCGGATAAAACAGCGCCGCCTGCAGAGTCCCTCCCGTCGTGTACCGGTAGACCGTGTGCCCATCCGGCGTTTGCTTATCGGTCACTTCCCCGGCTGCGTTATACTGCCAGCGGTGCGTCAGCGCATCCGGCGTGCCGGCCGCCCAGGTTTTACTGACCACCCGGTCACAGACATCGTATTCGTAGCGGGTGATAATACCATCCAGACCCCGCTCTTCCGTCAGATGCCCATTTATGCCGTGGATAAACCGGTACAGCTCACCACTTTCGTTATACAAACGCGTCAGCCGGTTGCGCGCGTCATATTCACGCCGCACGGTATGGCCCAGCGGGTCAGTCACCACGCTCACCCGACCACAGGCATCATACTGCCAGCGCACCGGATTATTGTGTCCCACCCGGTAGCTTTCCGGCAGCCCCTGTGCCGTCCAGGACAGGCTGGCCGTCCAGTCCTCGGCACCGGAAACCGTTCTTAGCCTGCCTGCCGGGCTGTAAACATAGCGGGTACTCTCCCCGGCCGCATCCACCTCTTCGGCCAGCCGGTAAGCCGCATCGTACCGGTACTGCGTTGTTTTCCCGGAACAGTCCTGAACGCTGATAAGCTGCCCACGCTCATTACAGCTAAAGCGTTGTACGCCGCCCTTTTCATCTGTGAATTCGACGACCTGGCCCCATTCATCACGACGGTAATAACAGCACAGCCCGAGTGCATTGATTTCTGCACGCAGACCAAAGTTCGCATCATAAAAATACTGGTGTACGCTTCCCTCCGGCCCGCTGGCCTGAACAGGCAGCGCCCGGTCTTCAAGCCAGCGTGTACAAACGGCCCGGCCCAGCGGGTCGGTCTCCAGAATCATGTTTCCCGCATTATCATAGTGATATGCTCTGCTGGCACCCAACGGGTCGACGGTACGCGAAAGCTGCCCGTCCTCGTTCCACTCATAGCCCCATACCTGCCCGGATTCATCGGTGTACTTCTCCACCAGATAGCGATGATCCCATTCATGCCGGTGCGTTTCGCCACCGCCATGGGTGACGGTGGTCACGCCCTGTGTCAGGTCATAACCAATCGTGGCGCTGTCGCCTCCGCTGGACTCATAGGCCACCACCCGCCAGCCGTCGCTGAACTTTTTCCACTGATAGCGGTGACGGGCCCCGCCGGGCATCCGGTGCCCTGCCATCAGGGCATCCGGGGTGTAATCAAATTCACGCAGGCAGACATCATCCGCATCGGTCACACGGCACAGTTCCCCCTGCGGGGTGTAGTCGTAGGACATCAGTAGCCGATGAACCGGCTCGCCACCGGGGGGGGCCGGGGTGAGCATGTGCTCAGTGATCCGGGTCGGACGCTGCGGGGAGTGTAAGTCCTGATAATGCAGCACCACCCGCAGGCTTTCCTGGGTATCGGTAATCGCCTGCAGGCGATCCTGTTCGTCATAATGGAGCCGCAAGCCATTGCCATAATTATCCGACAGCAGGTGCAGGCGCAGCTGCGAGGGCGCTAGCGGGTGCGGAAGATAGAGCCGCCAGGTGGCGCCGTCCAGATCACCAATCACCACCATGCCCTGTTCGCTCTGCGCAAATAACAGTCCTTCATCGGGACTGAACCCTGCCTCACCCGGCGGGGGACAGACAAAACGGAGTTCACGCCCCCCTTCATCATGGAAGCAGGTGTATTCCTCCTCCCTGACCACGCGGGTTTCAAATGCGGTGCGCCAGCCGCGACCAAAGAGCCCTTCATGCGGGTTACAGCTGTTGTAGATGCGCTGCCAGATGAGAGGGAAACGGGCCGGGAGCTCAAAATCACAGTCCTCTTCCCCGCTCAGAACCTTCGCGCCCGTCGCGGCATGTACCGGATTCCACAGTGCCCGCACAGATTCGCCAATCTTACTGGCAAGCATTGCCGCCGCCATCCCCATTATCATGCAGGGAAGCTGTTTCAGTAGCTTAGTGGGGCGGCACGTCAGGACGGAAAGCGCGAGCAGCGCGGTTTCCACGCCGGGTGATTTGCCGCTATGAATAGGGCGAACCACAACCGGTTTCCCCCCGATGATGACGTTGGGAGAGACCACCGTAGAAACGGTGCCGCCGCAGGTTGTCCGGTCTCCGGTGCGGACAGCAGGCAGACCATTGATACTGACCTGAGAAGAGCCTTCGGCCATAAACTGTATGGGATTCGGTGGGTGTTTTTCGCATAGCACCACATCGTGCTCAGCTTCCACCACTCCGCCTGACGGCCCGGCCACGACAGGGTTAATCAACTCTCCCAGCAGTTCGCTGCCATAGCTGAACAGTGCAGACACCCCGTTCAGCACTTTCATCCCTGTGGACATCCGGGCGTCCTCTTCTTCCCGCCGTTTCTTCTCTTCCGCCTCCATTTTTTCCCGCGTGGCATTTTCGGCGGCGGTCATCAGACGCCCCGCAGCTCTGGCGGCAGGCAGACCATTGGTCTGCACATTTAAAGAGCCTGTCGCAATTTTCCCCTGCGGTGACGGGGGGGAGATAAAGTTTGCCGCGCCCTGAGCAATATCGCCGACAACCTCAGCAGCGCCCGATAACGAAACGGTCAGCCCTCCGACAATGCCCGCGGCTGTACAGGTTGTTGCGGCGGCTGACGCGGCCGCAACCGTCGCAGCTGACACGCCTGCAGCAGTTGCCGCCGCGGCGGCAAGAGGGGCTGCAGCAGCAACCACGACGACCCCAACAGCAACGCAAATAGCCGCTTCAAAAGCTCCCCCCAGTATATCGGCCAGAATACTGGTATGAATGATGTCGTCGCCCAGACGGGCGGCGTTCGGATTGCTCATGGCAAAACGTCCTCTGTCTGATCTCAGTCCCTGTCCCTGTCCAGCGTATTTTTAACCTGCAGCCAGAACCGTTCGTCCTCTTCGCTAAAGGTATTCAGTGCGGTGCAGGTCAGCATCAGCAGCCGCCTTTCTGGCATCAGTACGGCCAGCTGGCGCTGACAACAAAAATAAGGTTCACGAAGATATGTAGCCGTCGTTTCCCGGGCGGGACAGTCAGGCAATAAAGGCAACGTTAATGTGACGGGTGGCGTCTGTTGATAGTTATCGATCTGTGCAGCCACCTGTGCCCACTGGAATACCAGTTCGTCATCAAACGACCTGTCCCCGGCAATAACTGCGCGGGTGATCACCAGTGAGGTGTGGGTGCGGGTATTGCGGATACCGCCGAAGTTTCTGGGGTTCATTAAAGTAAAATGACGAAAAATAAAATTATAAATAATGTATTTACAGTTAATTACCGACGACCCCCTATCCAATATTCACCGTTCCGCTACCGATTATCACGCCACCACAATCCACAGCATCGCCTGTTCTGGCTGCGGGCAATCTGTCGATAAATACCATTGATGAACCACTGGCGATTTTTCGGGGATGTTCCGGATGCTTTGGCTTATCGTGGGGCGTCAGAGGATCGCCCAAACGGGCGGCGGGTATACCATCAATAAAGACTGTTGGAGAGCCCGCAGTAATTACGGTTTCATGGTACCCATCGTGCTGGGTACCTTTATCATTGAGTTTTGCGGCTATGGGCATTTTTCCTCCAGGAGACAATGCAATAGTGACTTTCCAATTTACCTAGGATAATCTATAAAAACTATTACCCCTATTTTTTACATATCAGAATAAAGAACTATAAGGCTATTACCCATTTAAAACTCAACGAACCAGAACTATTTTATTATCAATAACAGCAAAAAATGGATTCCATGAGAATATTCGCTTTCCGTCAGCATTGAAAAATTCGAGTGGAGAATTCCTGTTAACATTATTAGCACCAAGACAAAAAACCCTGCCATTCTGATAAGTCAATAAGGTATATTCATCCCAATTTGGATTTGGATTTATCTTTCCTTTCTCAACAGCATTCACTATGCCAATAGAATCAAAGAAAAAATCAGTATCGTCCGTGAGGTCCGCCAGAGCATATTCATTCAGAGCCATTGCATATTTTCTGTTTATTGTAGTAAGATCACCGACTCTAAGATCATTTATTAAGTCTTTATAAGCATCAATTAATCTGTTCCTTAACGTTAAATCATTAGTCTGAGGTGATGCTTTAGTCCATTGCCAGATGGGAATACCTGAAACCGTTATGTTTCTTGTGGCAGTTAACCAGTCTTCAGGTTTAGTGTCACCAGCAAATATTATCCTGTTAGATATTCCTTTGATAATAGGGTTATGTGTAGTATCGCTGATATCATTAATTTTGTAGCCTTCTGGATCATTAAATGGCCGACCGTTTTCACCATTAAATGTAACTTTAAAATTTGTTACTACCACATCAGGCTCTTTTGGTTTCGATCTTACGATCTTAACTTCACATGTGTAGATATCAGTTTTTATTTTAGACTCCGAGGGAAAAAAAATTAAACCTACGATATTACTGGTGCTATTCTCCAGAGAATCTGTTATATCCGTCCCTGTACTAATAGTCCTTGAGCCACGTAAAGTGCTAAGATAATCCAGCCCATTAATTGATAAAATACAGCTACTGCTTAATGTTTTAAAATAAGCGGAATATCTTACATCATTCATATCATTTCCCCCAAAAGAGTTTAGTGAAACAAATAAAATACTAGCAGCTAATAACTTCTTCATAAGAAACCTCAAAAATTTATTTTATAAGGTGATGCTTCCTTACTTACTGGCTTGCATAAAGTCCATTTACCTTCGCCTTCCTCCCAACTATCATCAGATGATTCACTTTTACTCGGTGGGATATTTTTATCCTGCTCATCATTTCCAATGTCTACTTTTATCTTATACTTCGCATACATTACAACCCCATGATGATAGAAGATCAGCTCTAAATCTTTCTTTTGTTTTTTATCTAATACAAAGCAACACTCAGCTGATATTTTCGCTTCAGCACTGAAAAATGCTTCAACTACCACAACCCTGAGTCCCGCCTCAACTTTAGACTCTAAAGATAAGCCAATCCTGCCCTTATTTTTATCACCAGGTTCAGAGTGAAATTCGTTATTCTCGTCAGCGGCATAACGATAGGAGAGATTAACATTCCCGCTTACAATCAAGTTCAGGACAGCTTTGGCATAAGCACCATTCTTCCCACTATTAACATCGCCTTCTTGTGACTGCGCTTTTTCTCTGATCCTGGCAATGTTTCTCTCCTGATGAAAATACGCAGCAAATGCCTGAATCAAGTCAAGAGTGATAGTAAACTCAATCAATGGAGCCAGATTAACATCTACACCACATTTGACATATGGCTTGTTATCTTTTCTGAGCAATAGCTCACCACTACCCTTAATATCAAGAGATGGATACTTTATATCAACGGAAAGTAATTGTATTTTCTTGTCATCCGCTCTAAAAAGATTAGTGACAGTATCAATTGTTTTTTCTGCATTTCTTAATAAAGATAATTTATCTTTATAACGCGTAAACTCTTTCTCTATTGTCTTTTTATAATCCTTGCTGGCGCTTCCAACCGCAATTGACGCGCTTCCAGCAATGGCAACGCCCCGTGTGATGGCATATTTCCCGACACTCATCTGTTCATTCTGAGCTCTGCCCTGAACAATATCGTATCGTTCATCATCAGTCAGCTTTTTAGTGCCATCATTTTTAGAAGCAGAAATATTAACATCGACATCCCAGGCGAGTTTTGGATATACGACTATACGAGTATCTACAGTGGTATATATAGGGTATTTTGCTCTATCATTCGCAGTTGTTTTAAGAGGAAAAATCATTTCCTGGATTGGTTGTCCCAGACATTCTCCAACTTGCAAGGCATATTCTGTCCTACCTATTTTGTCGATACCTTCCAATACAACATCAGTCAGAAATGTGACTATATCAAGATATTCTAATGTTCCATAAACATAACCAGAACCAGGTGTTTTTATGTTAACATTACTGGTGCCTTCCGTCGTTAGTTTAAGTTTTTCTTCGTAGCTCAAATATTTCAGCTTATTATTCTGTCCTTTTTTAAGCTGACTTAGATAGTATTCGTTGTATATTACACCTGATGGACAATCGGGACTACTACTGACACAAGTTTTTCCTGTAAGTGTTGTTATGACATCAACGCCTTTTGCATCCCTGTCGTGGAGATAGATAACAGGTAAAGACTCGCCTTGCTTATATTCATACGTTTCGTCTGGAACTGTTGTTTTGATTTTCAGGGCATGTGTACAAGTATCTGGATTTTTGCAGTTACATTTTGGTGAACCCGCTGTAAGACTTATTGGCATGATAGAACATTCCTTTTCCATGCAGGAATTACCCCGTTAATACTTAATAGTAACTGCTCTGCACGATAATGGCCCGGGTGCGTCGTCCCCTCCAAAATCTTTTTGTAATCGTGAGGAATATTATCCAAGTTAAAAATATGCTCTCTGGTAAATAATTTTGCTAATTCATCTATACTTCTTCGGTCTGTGATCCATAAATTACGAAGGTAATTAAATAACTCCCCTACCCAGGTAATAGAAACATTGTTTATAGACGTGGATACAGTTCTCATTGTTTCAGCCAACTCTATAACATATCGGCGTTCAAAGATAACTTCTAATAACGAATATTGTTCTTTACTAATAGACATCAGCTTCGGTTTTATGGTTTGCGCTGCAGGATACCTTTCATGAAGTTTTGTAAAAGACACATCCTGTTGTAGCCGATAAACTGTCTCTATTCGACTGATATCGCCAAGGAAAAGATGTTTTTCCCAGTCAGATAATACGCTCAGGAAATCCCAAATATTGCGAGGATCATAAAAACGGAATATCACCGGTTTGGTTTCATTCGGAAGAAGGACTTGCAAATACTTTCTGAGATGTTGTCGCAATGCTCGCATCGTTGCTTTCGTTGTCAGATATATACCCCACGGGCAGGTATTCCATTGCAGCCACTTCTCGACTTCTGATGTTACTTCGAGCAAATAGGGTGCAAGCCCGACTAATTCAGGCTGAAGGGGTTCTGAATACAGACAGGCATGTGGTGGATTGTATCCGGAAAGAAAATCCATAAGATCTTCCACAACAGCGCCATCAATAATAGCGTAACGAACTGGAAACATTGTTATTCCTCATCCATCGGACAATGAGCCACAAACATGGTTCCTTCTCCTGCTGCAGCCTTCAAAATGGCCGGACGCATGGGCAGAATGACTTCTCCTGGGCAACCACCGCCATTGAGGTTTATCTTCGGCCCCCTGACATCAACGCCACCTGCATGTATCACAATAAAAGAACCACCTACGCGCAGGCTGATTTTGCTGTCACTCTGTAGAACAATATCCCCATGAACACTGATACCCAGCGTACCCGCCACTTTTTGGGCCAAATCGCCTTTCACTTCTAAACCACAATTACCTTCCACCAGACTCACATGGTCTTTAGTTGTTTTGTGATCCTGTTTCCCCTCCACCGTCACTTTTCTATCATTTGCCACAGCGAGGGATTCATCATGACCAATGCTCACCATGCGATCATAATCAACCCGCACGTCCTGGCTGTTGAGCACCTTTACCTGCATGTTTTTCTGTGCATGCATCGACAACAGTTCCTGACCTGTTTTATCCTCGAACATCAGCTCGTTATACCCGCTACCTTTATAGGTTTTCGAGCGGATGGTCATCTGCGTCTTCGTCCCCGGCAGACCGCCCGGCGGCGGGTTATCCGCATGGTACGTCCGCCCCATGATGATTGGCTGGTCAGGGTCCCCGTTCAGGAAGTCCACTATCACCTCCTGTCCCACCCGCGGTATCGCCAGGTTGCCGAACCCCGGTCCCGCCCACGCCTGCACCACCCGTATCCAGCACGAGCTGTCCTGGTTCGCCGGGTTATACCGGTCCCAGTTAAACTTCACCCGCACCCGGCCATGTTCGTCACAGAAGATTTCCTCCCCCTCAGGGCCGGTAACAGTAGCTGACTGCGGGCCGTCCACTGACGGCTTTTCCATTGGCCGGGGTCGCCACGTCCTGTCCGCCGGTATCACCGTAAAATCATTCTCAAGGGTGGTCCCTGAACCGGAACGCCCCGCCACCGCCTGCGGTTGTTTCCCCTGCAAATCGCTGCTCACCACCTGCCATTCCCGGTTCAGGCCCGCCTGCGGATGCTCCGTCAGCTGAATGCGCCGTCCTGGCCATATTGCCGGCGAGCGGCTTTTTCCCTGCGCCTCTTCGGCATTATTGCGCCAGCCCTCCACCTGCCAGCGGGCGAAGTTCTGTCCGTGGCCGTCCTTGAAGCGCCCCGGATAATCAAACACTTCATACTGTGTACGCTGATAATCCTGGTTCTGCCCCTGCTGCTCAAAGCGGCCCGCCCAGCCGGGGCGTTTAAAGGTGTAGTCCTTGCCAATGACAGAAGAGGGGCGTATCTGTGCGCTGTGGCGGAACTGGCTGATGCACGGCGTGCTCACTTCGGTCCGGGTATTCGGGTTCCACGGGATGTCAAACGCCTCCGGCAGAAAGCGCACCGTGTCACACAGCACCAGACTCTGGTCGTCGCTGTCAGGCGAGTGCTCTTCGTAGAAGAACAGTCCTTCCTCCGCCGCCATCCGCGCCAGAAAGTCATAATCCGTTTCACCGTACTGCACGCAGAATTCCCGTGCCGGATGCGCCTCACTGAACAGCGGACTCCAGTCCGTCACCCCGTTTTCCTGCAATATCGTCCCCAGAATGCTTTTAATGTCCTCATTCTGAAAAATACGGGAGTTCTGCCGCAGGGCTGCACGCCACACCGGTGGCCGGACAATCATGCTGTACAGCATCTGATGTCCGTCGTTTTCCCCCTGCTCAAACCAGGTCACAATACCGTTCACCCGGCGCTGTATCTCCGTGCCCTGCCAGATTTTAAGATGGGCTGTTTTTTCCAGTACCTGAGAGAAATCAATGCTGAGAAGCTGCTGGCTGACCAGCGAAATATTGAGGGTGAACAACGAGGAAAGGGACTGCTCCAGGTGAAAGGACGCCACGGCCAGCGCATCCGGTGGCAGGCCGTCCACCTCCAGTGTGAAACGTAATCCTGTAGACATAAAGAAACTCCTGGGATAAAGCAGTAAACACACTCATATCGAAAGCTATTGTGAGTGATTTTTATTTACTATTTCGAGTGTTAACCTTTTTATATGCAACCCGAATAAATTCATCATGAGAATATTTAAAAAACAACTTAATGAATTATTAAAAAACATATAGATTACGTTACATAATGACGTTGATTATAATTATAAAAACACAATCTTTTCATTCACTGAATCAATGAAATCATTGCAATACAGACTTTTAAAAATCGGATTCACAGAACAAAAGGAAACAATATTAATTATATGAATAAATGCCATCTATATATACAATGCTACCGCCACACCATGATTATCTATCTGCACCCTGGCAGCATACTCTTATTATATTTTATTCAACATACTCCGTATTATTTTCAGAATTCATAAATAAACCCGGCGCTTATGCTAACCGGGTTTATTAAAGAGCAAGAAAATGTATAACGTAATCAGCCGCTAATCTGCTCCATCGCCTGCAGAATACGTTTATCGGAGATCGGATACGGCGTACCAAGCTGCTGGGCAAAATAGCTGACGCGCAGCTCTTCTATCATCCAGCGGATCTCTTTGACATCGGCATCTTGACGGCGCGCGGGAGGCAGTTTATTGAACCACTGCTGCCAGGCCTGCTGCACACTGTCCACTTTCAGCATCTGTGCACGGTCACGGTGCGGGTCGATAGCCAGTTTTTCCAGACGTTTTTCAATAGCCTGCAAATAACGCAACGTATCGCCCAAGCGTTTGAAACCATTGCCGGTAACAAACCCGCGATACACCAGTCCGCCCATTTGCGATTTGATATCCGCAAGACCCAGCGCCATGGTCATATCCACGCGCCCTTTCAGACGTTTGTTGATATTAAACACTGCGGTCAGGATCTGTTCGACCTGCTTCGCAATCTCCACCACCGTATCGTTCAGTTCAGCCCGCACTTTCTCATGCAGCGCGGTAAAGCCTTCTTCAGTCCACACCGGACCGCCGTTGGCGTCAATTAACTGATCCACACCGCAGGAGATACAGTCGTCAATCAAATCCAGAACTTTACCGTATGGGTTAAAGTACAGCCCCAGCTTGGCTTTATTGGGCAGCTTCTCGTGCAAGTATTTGATTGGCGAAGGAATATTCAGCAGCAACAGGCGGCGTAAACCACACCACATCGCCTGCTGTTGCTCCAGTGGGTTATCAAACAGTTTGATGGCGACGCTGTCACGCTCATCCACCAGCGCTGGCCATGCTTTGACCTTATAGTTACCGCGTTTTTGTTCGTAACTTTCCGGAAGCTGACCGAAGCTCCAGATGTGCAACCCACTCTGTTCGATGCCGTCATCAGCCACCGCAGACAATGTTTCCTGAACTTTACCCTTCAGCGCATCCTTCAAATCTTGCAGCGAACGTCCTTCCTGTAGCTTCTTATTTTTATCATCCACCACCCGGAAGGTGATTTTTAGGTGATCGGGCACCTGATCCCAGTGCCAGTCTTCACGGTCAACGGTAACGCCGGTCATTCGGCGCAGTTCACGCTCCAGCGAGTCCAGCAGCGGCAGTTCCAGCGGTGTGACGCGGCCTAAAAACGCTTCCGCATAGTTCGGCGCGGGCACAAAGTTGCGTCGTACCGGTTTTGGCAACGACTTAATCAGGGCGATCACCAGTTCGCGGCGCAGCCCCGGGATTTGCCATTCAAAACCGCTCTCTTCGATCTGATTAAGCAGCGGGAGTGGAATATGTACGGTCACACCGTCCGCATCGGCTCCAGGTTCGAACTGGTAGCTCAGGCGCAGCTTAAGGTTACCCTGATGCCAGAAGTTCGGATAATCCAGCTTACTGATTTTCTCCGCGCCCTCTTTGATGAGCATGCTCTTTTCAAAGTTGAGCAGGTCCGGGGTCTCGCGGGAGACTTTCTTCCACCAGCTATCGAAGTGGCGGGCAGAAACCACATCATGGCTAATACGCTGGTCGTAAAACTCAAACAGCGTCTCATCATCGACCAGAATGTCGCGACGGCGTGATTTGTGTTCTAACTCTTCCACTTCAGCCCGTAACTTCAGATTGTCACGGAAAAACGCATGGCGCGTTTGCCAGTCGCCTTCCACCAGCGCATGACGAATGAACAGTTCACGCGACAACGCGGGATCGATCTGGCTGTAATTTACCTTACGGGCCGCAACAATCGGTAAGCCGTAGACAGTGACTTTTTCTGTCGCCATCACAGCACCCTGCGCGCGTTCCCAGTGCGGTTCACTGTATGAACGTTTGATCAGATGCTGGGCTACCGGTTCCACCCATTCGGGATCGATACGCGCGGCAATACGTCCCCACAGGCGGCTGGTTTCCACCAGCTCGGCGACCATCGTCCACTTCGGCGGTTTTTTGAACAAACCTGAACCCGGGAAGATCGAGAAGCGAGCGTTACGCGCCCCGGTAAACTCCTGTTTATCGGTATCTTTCATCCCGATGTGCGACAGTAAACCGGTCAGCAACGCGACGTGGATCTCCCGATATTCAGCGGGTTCGCTGTTGACCGGAATACCCAACTCTTTCACCACCTGGCGCAGTTGCGTGTAGATATCCTGCCACTCACGCACGCGCAGGTAGTTCAGAAAATCAAGTTTGCACTGGCGACGGAACTGGTTTGACGACAGCGCTTTTTGCTGCTCGCCGAGATAGTTCCACAGGTTCACAAATGCAAGAAAATCAGACTCTTTGTCATGGAAGCGGCGGTGCTTCTCGTCGGAAGCTTGCTGCTTGTCCATCGGGCGCTCGCGCGGATCCTGAATGGACAGCGCTGAGGTGATGATCATCGCTTCGCGCACACAACCATGTTTTTGTGCTTCCAGCACCATTCGCGCCAGCCGTGGGTCTACCGGAAGTTGCGACAGCTGACGGCCCAACGGCGTTAACTTGTATGCAGTTGCCTGTTCGTCGGTGGTTATCGCCCCCAACTCTTCGAGCAGGCGTACACCGTCCTGAATATTGCGCTTATCCGGCGCTTCAACAAACGGGAACGCCGCGATATCGCCCAGCCCCAACGCGGTCATCTGCAAAATAACGGATGCCAGGTTGGTACGCAGGATCTCCGGGTCGGTAAACTCCGGGCGCGACAGGAAATCGTCTTCGGAATACAGACGAATACAGATCCCTTCCGAAACACGACCGCAGCGACCTTTACGCTGGTTAGCAGAAGCCTGCGACACCGGTTCAATCGGCAAGCGCTGAACTTTGGTGCGGTAACTGTAACGGCTGATACGCGCGGTGCCCGGGTCAATTACGTATTTGATTCCCGGAACGGTCAGCGACGTTTCCGCCACGTTGGTCGCCAGCACGATACGGCGACCGCTGTGCGACTGGAACACGCGGTTCTGTTCGCTGTTTGAAAGACGCGCATACAGCGGTAGCACTTCGGTATGGCGCAAATCCAGCTTATTCAGCGCATCGGCGGTATCGCGAATTTCACGTTCGCCGCTCATGAAGATCAGAATGTCGCCAGGCCCTTCACGCCCCAGTTCATCTACGGCATCAAAAATTGCCTGCAGTTGGTCACGCTCAGTGTCATCTGCATCTTCAACAATTGGACGATAGCGCACTTCCACCGGATACGTTCGGCCGGAGACTTCGATAATCGGCGCGTTATTGAAATGCTTTGAAAAACGTTCAGGATCGATGGTCGCCGAAGTGATGATAATTTTTAGATCCGGGCGACGCGGTAGAAGTTCTTTCAGATAGCCGAGCAGAAAATCGATATTCAGACTGCGTTCATGCGCTTCATCGATGATAATGGTGTCGTACTGCATTAGCAGCCGATCCTGTTGGATTTCTGCCAGCAGGATACCGTCCGTCATCAGCTTGACCATGGTGTTATCACTGACATGATCGCTGAAACGAACCTTATAACCGATACAGCCGCCCGGCTCGGTCTGCAGCTCTTCCGCAATACGGTTCGCCACGGTGCGCGCCGCCAGACGACGCGGCTGGGTATGGCCTATCAGCCCTTTTACCCCGCGCCCCAGTTCCATACATATTTTGGGTAACTGGGTGGTTTTCCCCGAACCGGTCTCACCGGCGACAATCACCACCTGATGGTCGCGAATAGCCTCCAGAATATCCTGTTTTTTCTGGCTGACGGGCAGGTTTTCCGGGTAGCGGATTTCCGGACGCGCAGCTTCACGCAGCACAACTTTACCGGCTGCCAGTTCAATCTCTTTCGCCATCTCCTGGTAAATGGCCTGTTGTGCATCAGGATTTTTAACCTTCTTCACACCGTGCAGGCGGCGGGCAAAACGCTGTCTGTCACGTAGCATCAGTGAGTCCAGCTGTTGCTGCAACATGTTGAAGGTTAATTTTTGTTGTTCTGTCATAGCGTTAAAAGGCAGTGCTCTGCCGGGTTAAATCTCTTTTAGATGATGGGTATAGAGTACCACATCGGCGCTTTTCATGTGTTGTTCAATAATTTCGAACATAGGATTCGATATATTGCGCTATCACTGCGACAGGATTGTGAATAAAGTGTCAACAAGCAACGGGGCACTACCCCTTCAAACACATAAAAGGAAACACCCATGAGCAAGGTATTAGTTCTTAAATCCAGTATTCTGGCAGGGTACTCTCAGTCTGGTCAGTTGTCTGATTATTTTGTTGAACAGTGGCGTGAAAAGCACTCTGCTGATGAAATCACTGTCCGCGACCTGGCTGCAAATCCTGTACCGGTACTGGATGGCGAACTGGTGGGTGCGATGCGCCCGAGCGATACACCGCTGACGCCGCGTCAGCAAGAAGCGCTGGCGCTGTCCGATGAGCTGATTGCTGAGCTGAAAGCGCATGATGTGATTGTTATCGCCGCGCCGATGTACAACTTCAACATCCCAACGCAGCTGAAAAACTACTTTGACCTGATTGCCCGTGCAGGTGTGACTTTCCGTTATACCGAGAAAGGCCCGGAAGGTCTGGTGACAGGTAAACGCGCGGTGGTGCTGACCAGCCGTGGTGGTATCCATAAAGACACACCAACCGACCTGATCACGCCGTACCTGAACGTATTCCTGGGCTTTATCGGCATCACCGACGTGAATGTCGTCTTTGCTGAAGGTATTGCTTACGGCCCGGAAGTGGCGTCTAAAGCACAGTCCGATGCGAAAGCCGCTATCGACAGCGTGGTAGCTGCCTGATAATTCCCCCTCTCACCATCCGGTGGGAGGGTTTCTCCGACACTTACTTCTTTCCCTGCATTTGTATCTGTTTGCCGTGAATGCGATTGATATCACGCCAGATGGTTGCATAATCCCTGCATTTCGCCAGATTCTCTTCCCAGCAATGAAGCAAAAATTGTTCAGGCTCCGCGACATCCCGGCTTAACAGCTTGAATACCCAACGATTCCAGACATACCACTTGAGAAGCCACATGATTTCATCCCACGACGCGACCGGTGTTGGACTATACCAGCATCCATTTTATGCCGTGTGGCAACTATTGCGATGTCGATGAATAATCCAGATGAATGCTACACAAGCAGTACCAGCCAGACAGCCCACAGAATAGCTGCCAGGCAGAGCGTATGCCAACACTGTTGCAATGCGCCGGACTGGCGCTCGGCCAACGTTAGCGTTTTCAGTCGCTCACGACGCCAGATAAAGCACAGCGCATCGCCTGCCTGCACATTGTTATGTGCAGTGATTAGCGAAAAATAGCGCTCATCGAGCCATAATCGCCAGCAGCCAAACCAGACAATGGCGCACAGCAGCGCGATAATGGCACGCAGGACGCCTGGCGGTGCGACAAAGAGCACCCACACCATCGGCGGGAGGGAAAAAAGCAGGATGAAGCGCCAGCTTGCCAGCGTGTTTCGCAACAAGTCATGCCGAAGCGCCTCACTATCTGTTACGTTGTCACTTTCCGTTGCCATTGTTGCAGCATCTCCAGATGTTTATCAGTCAGCACCACCTGTGGGCGGCACGCACGGATCTGTGCCACGGCCTGCTCTACCGTGGTTGCATGGCCATGGCGCAACAGCCACGCCGCAATCACCATCGCACTACGCGATAGTCCTAAAGCACAGTGCACCAGCACCGTGCCCTGTGTCTCACGCAGGGTCTCCAGACTGCTCACCGCCTGCTGAAGTTCAGTTTCATTCGGGATCACTAAATCCAGCATTGGTACGCAGTGATACGTTCGCAAGGCAGTCGCCCGTCCACGAGGAAACTCAAAGGTCACGTCAAGTACCGCATGTTGTGCTGGCTCCTGGCGCGGAAAACTACCGAGATACACGCCAGGTGCCACCGAACTTACCGCAGGCAAACGGCGGGTAAACCAACGCATCGACAGCCACATTCCTGCTCGCCACGGCAATGACAGCCAGTAAACAGCGGGAGGGAGTCGGCCATGCGAATCTTTCGCCGTCGTTGCTGCACCGAATCCAGCATAGCCGCACCCGGCGATCAACAACGCCAGCGCAGGCCATAACAACCATGGCGTCAGCAACACTGCAGAAATGAAGCATACTGCCGCCCCTGTCAGGTATCGCTGCATCAACCTCATGCGCGCTGCATCCGGTTTACACCAGCGCCAGCGGCGTTGTTCCGGAACCATCCAGTCAATCAGCATTCCTGCTGCCAGTCCGGTAATAATATCGATAAAATGGTGTTGCCAGGTGGTAAGAACAGAGATAGCAATCAGCAAAAACCAGCTATCAAAGAGCCTGCGCCAACCGCCTGACAGATAGCGACTGAAATGCCGCCACAGCAGCCAGCAGAGAATAATATGCAGTGATGGCGACTGGTTATAAGGCAGATCGAACTGCTCCAGTTGCGCAAACAGCCAACCCGCCGCCCCCGTCACCTCGGGACGCGTAAAACTAAACTGCAACGGAAACAGTAAAAAACCACCGCAGGCAATCACCGATGCCAGTACCAGCCGGAGCACCAGTCGACGCTGTTCGAAACGCGTGGTGCAAACAAACAGAGATAATCCGTAAAACAGATCCAGGCTCCAATAAGGAAGAATGGTCCACGGAATAAAAGGAATGGCCGACTCCCAGTCAAAAACGATACTTCCTACGTTCTGATATTGCGCATCTTGCCAGGCGGTAAACTGATTTACCTTGCCATACGTAAGGAAAAAAAACGGTGCCAGCAGCAGTAACCAACCTGCTGCCTGCACCATGACTTTACGCTGCTCAGGAGGCACGACGCACCGCCATAGAAACGGTGAAGATACCCCATTCATCAATCAGCTGTGTACACTTCTCAAAGCCCGCGTCACGAACCAGCGCATCCATTTCCCCCTGCGTACGCACGCGCATCACCCACGCTTTACCATCTTTATGGCTGGTCAGCGACCAGGCGATCGTTTTTAGCTGTGGATGCCAGGGTTGCCCGGTATAGATCAACACGCCCCCCGGCGCTATCGCCTCTGCCAACCCGGCCAAAGAGTTTTTGACCAGCGTGTTGTCAGGAAAGAGTTCGTACAAACCGGAGACAATCCCTAATGTGGGACAAGGTTCCAGCGCTGCCAATTGTTCGCGGTTGAAGGCATCCCCTTGTTCAAAGTGCGCAATGTCAGTCATGCCTCTGCTGGCGATCATTTCGCGACCTTTATTCACGTTCAGCTCACTGTAATCGCGCAATAAAATTGAACTTACCGCCGGTTCGCCTTCCAGCGCATCGAGTACATAGCGTCCATGTCCGGCAGCAATATCCACCACATGCACCGGCGTGCCCTGCTCCGCCAACTGAGCGACTGCCTGGCTAATCAGCATCTGCAAATGAACCTTACGCTGGCGGATCCCCTGCCAGCCGACATTGTTCAGGTAGTTCTTGTCAATTAAACGCCCCAGCGCACTGCTACCCTGAGGCTGGTTGCGATAGACATAATCCAGCATACTGCCGGAATCAAAACCGGTGTCAAACCCCAGACGTACACCCGTAGATTGCGTCCCCAGAAGCTTCATGCCATAGCGCAAACCGCGGTACGCAAGATCTTCAAGAGAATACGGCGCAGGTCCGCCATTGAGCATCCGCCAGGTATCCGCACCCGGGCTCCAGCGGTCTTCGTTACCGTAATCAAAACGCTGCACCGGCGTAGCATAGAGCGTCGTAATAAAATCGCGCATTTTATCGAATGCCAGGTACCGATCTTTTTCACCCAACGTGTCGTGGTAAAAACCCGGCAGCACGTGCAATTCTTTCAGGGGATTCCTCAGGCGCTGATAAAAATCAATCTGCGGCTGGCGATGCACAACAAAATCATCCCCGGACACCAGCAACTGCACAGGTAACGTAATAGCAGCGGCATCGCTGACAATTCGCTCTGCCGTTTTGTAGAGATCCAACAGGATGTTCACCGCAATGGCACGGGTGATCTGAGTATCAAGGCTAAAGCTGGCCACGCGATCAACATCGTGCGTCAGGTATTTGCCTTTAACATAAGAATTAACGAAAAACAGGCCACGTAGCCGGTGCAGTAACGTTAGCCCCTGGCGGGCAAACGGCACATACAATTTTACTTTGAAAGCCGGTGACGCCAGCACCAGTCCACGAATATCAGGCGCATAGTCATGTGCCCAGGTTGCAGCCAGTACCGCGCCTACGCTTTGGGCTACGACGACCACATCTTCCATTGCGGCCTGGCTGTCTGCTGCGGCGAAACGTACGAATTCTTCAACATCCTGCACCGAGCGCGCAAGCGAGGGGCTATAACCACGCTGACCCGGCGAGTGCCCGTGACCACGTGCATCCCAGGCATAAAATACGGTGTCTGGCATCGCCAGTTCATCCACAATATGCTGCAGCCGCCCGGAATGTTCGTGTCCACGATGGAACAGAACAATCACTTTGGGTGTCATGCCTGGCGCAGGCGCAGGCCAGTGACGATAAAACAGCACGGTGTTATCGCTGGTCAAAAAATGTCGCTCGTCTGGCACGCGTATATTATTCATGTGGCTGCATTCCTGTGGTTTGTTGCTGTAGCAGCAACAGCTGCTGCCTGAATTCGTCCATGAAGCGGTGTTTATCATCATGAAAACGCAATGCTCTGCCAATATTGACGTCAATAAACAACGGCAGCGGTATACGATTCCCTTTAGCCATTACGTGTTCCGTCCCACGTAGCCAGACGGGAATAATCGGCACGTCCGGCACTCGCTGGCTCAGATGCCATAACCCGGATTTCAGCGGTGACAGTTTTCCCGGCTCACCGCGCGTCCCTTCAGGGAAGAGGATTAGGATCTTGCCGTCGCGTAATGCCTGTTCACACTGCGCCAGCGGATTGGTTTCTCCGCCCTTACGCGAAATGGGAATAATGTTGAGAATATTCAGCGCAAACCAGGCCATCGCCTTATTACGCAGGAAATAATCAGCAGCAGCCACCGGATGAATGGACGCCTGGCGGCGCAGCGGAAAGAGCGAAAGGAGTGCAAACACGTCCATATGGCTGTTGTGATTAGCGACAATAATCGCCGGGCCTCGAATGGGCAGACGATCCCGATGCCTGATACGCAGCCCAAGCCACAGCCATATCACTGGCCAGACAATGCAAAGCGTAAACAGCGTTCGCAAAATTGAGCTCATCATAAGTTAGTAGCAAAAGTAGCGGATGAAGTGGAAAAAAACGGGGGCGGTGAAGATCAGAGAATCCAGTCGATCAAGAATACCGCCGTGGCCTGGCAACAGTGTTCCGCTGTCCTTCACGCCGATATCACGTTTTATTGCCGACATCACCACATCGCCACAAAAACCGCTGAGACCGATAATAAAACCCGCCAGCAGCGACAGCGGTAAGTTTAATGGCGTCATCACAGGCCCAAGCAGTGCCGCCATCAGCGTAGTCGTTGCCACGCCGCCGATCAATCCCGCCAGCGTCTTGTTAGGGCTAACCTTAGGCATAACCTTCATACGCCCAATCGATTTTCCCCACAGGTACTGCGCAATATCGTTGAATTCTGTTAAACCTACCAGGAAGAGCACCAGCAATGCGCCGGTTTGTTTGCCATCATCAGGCAGTACCAGCAAAAACGCGACATGGCTGAACGCAAATACGGTGGTCATCAGGCTCCAGTGATGCTGCGAGGCAAAACGTAAGAAGCCCTGCGTATCACCCGCAATCACCATACGAACAGGTAAGAATAAGAATGCATAGACCGGGATAAAAACGACAAACATGCCGTACCAGTTGATGCCAATCAGCCAGTAGTTAATCGGAATAGCGATGAACATCCACAACAGCGGCATGCGATCGGTTTGGCGCGACGGCGCCAGCGTCAAAAATTCCTTTAGCGCCATAAAACTCACCAGCGCAAAAAAGGTTAACGCTAGCCAGTGTGGACTTAAAATAGCCAGAGAAAACAAGACGATGATTACCCACCAGGTGCGAATGCGCAACGTCAGTTCCCGCCAGTCTTTGCCCGGTCGTCGCCACACCAGTAATCCATTCACCACCGTTGCAACCAACAGCAGCGCAAAAATGACCGCGAGAGACCTCTCTAAAAGCATCATTTCACGGCCTCTTCACGCAATGCACTTTTACAGCGATTAATCACCGTCCATAGCAGTAAGAGCGTAGCAATACCCCAGAGCACATTGTTCCACTGCGCAACCTGCGGCCACAGCGCCAGCGCCAGACCCCACGCGCCAAATACCAACGCTCTGTCGCTTTTACCCAGCGGTCCGGCATAGCTGCGGACGCCATTAATCGTTTGTGCCAGGACGCCGCAAAACTCCGTCATCACCGCACATAACAGCATCACCAAAACCAGTAATACGTTACTGTCGGGGAGCAGCATAAACGGCAGGTAAAGCGCAATGTCGGAAAGAATGTCTCCGATTTCATTAAGAATGGCCCCAAGTCGCGATTGTTGGTTGCATTCCCGGGCCAACATGCCGTCCAGTGCATTGAGCGCCATCCGTATGAACAACACGATGGGCAGGAGAACAAAAAATTCAGGTTGGGGGAAAATAACCAGCACTGCACCGGTCACAAAAGAAAGCACCATCGCGGCAAGAGTAACGTGATTCGCTGTGACGCCTTTTTTATGTAACCAGAACATGAGAGGCCGCAAAAGCGCCTGAAAGGCGGGCTTTATCTGATAAAGCGTCATCATCACTCCTTGATAATTTGTTGATTTAAATATAGTGGATTAATTAATCGTTGCCGCCTATTACTTTTTATGGGAGTAACTAAATAAATCGAGCATATAAAAATACTCTATTGTTTTTTCAGCCACTTACCATTTATACCCTGGACGTATTCACCCGGTTTAGCGCGAGCAACCAGCTTTTGTCCAGCCATTTTTGCCACTTCATCTGGCGGAATATTATTGCTCTCAGCCAGTTGCTGATAGCTGGCGTGGCGCGCTTTATTAATCTCACTCACCAGTGCCTGCGTTTCGGCATCGGTTTGCAATGCAACCAGATAGCCATTGAGCGTTTCCCCTGCTCGCCCCTGAGTTCTGGCTTCATTCAGGGTCAATGCCCACGCATTGCTACTGAGTAAACTCAGGACGACCAGCGCCACTGCAAACTGTTTTCTCATCATGACCTCAGAACAAATCGCTGCGCGATTTCAATAAACTTTCGACGTCCTTATCAACTTTGATATGGATCTCATGCTCGATTTTGACGTTCATATTAATGGTGATGGGCTCTTTTGGCGCAGCCACTTCGATTCTGGGAGTACACCCTACCAGCAGAGATGAAGTCAGCAGACCCAGCATGGCAGCTATCGTTTTCATTGTTGTTCCTCACATTCCTTGCCTTCCGGGCAATGGGTTTCCGGCAGCGCTGCATTTTGTTCAAGCCATGCCTGTAAATTGTCGCCAAAACGCAAACTGCGCCATAGCGTAAAGACGTTTTCCTCGTGGGTATAATTCAAATTAACCGTACCTACTTTGCCATCTACCCGACTATTGCCAGTCACGGTTGACTGCATGGTTAAGACACCGAGGTTATCCAGATTTATTTTCGTCCACGAATGGCTTATTTCCATATAACGCAGCCAGTTAATGGCCGCCCCCGCCGCCATGTTATCTTTGACGACCGCATCCGCTGTGTCCTTATCAATACGCAACGTCATCGGTCCTGGATTAGTCAACCAGCCGTCTTTAATGATCCATTTTTCGTTATCCAGCCATAATGGCAACGCGCCACTGACCGGGCCAGACATGGCGAACTGTTTGGGGTTAACTGCACTGATAAGCTCGCTGGAAGAGATATTCTGCACCCGCAATAAGGCCGGGTCGTGCTGCGGCATCCGCAGTTGCTGCATGATGATTTTGCCACCCAGCAGGTCGGCACTGACATCGCTCAACAGTAACGGGGTGTTTTCACTCCAGGGGTACGCCCCCTGCAGATCGGCGGCGATATTCTTCACCGTCACCTGATTCACCACTTCCGCAATACGCAGTGAAATAGGTCCACGCGTACCCAGTTGCCAAGCGCCTTCACTGAACCGGAAAGGCAATACAAAATCGACACCGTTGATTTGGTTATCGGGCATCCAGGCGCTACCGCCTTTTAACACCCCATGACCGCCTGCTTCAAAGCCCTGCTCCGGGGCTGCCGAAAACGCGACCTGCGCATACAGATCACCTTCACGTAGCTTCATTTTCCAGTCAGGTGGAACCAGAGGTTGGAATACGGTGAGCGATTGTTTTGGCCACCATGCCTGTCCGCGCAGACGGATACCGTCCCAACGACCATTCAGCTGTACGGGCCCAATCGCCCCCGCGTGAAGCTGGCCTTTGAACTGGAAAATTGTCGGATCGCTACCTTCCACGCTGAACTTCAGCGTCGATGGTGGTAACACGCTTCCCCCGGTGAAGGTGGTGTTTCCTGCGTCCAGCGACAGCGCGCCGCTAAATGTCGGTTTGGTTGCATCCCGCACCCAAACTATCGGTTCGTCCATCACCAGACGCGGATTTTCCACCTTCATCGTGCCGTATTGCAGATGATCAAATCCGGTAGAAAGATCAAATAGCTTCAGGGTGTTGTCATGCCATTCTCCCTTACCCGCTACGTCCCAACGGGCATGCATCGGCGTAAAGCTGCCTTCCCCCCAATATCGCCACTGCCAACGACCGGCATCAGGAAGAAAATCATTTGCCAGGCCATCCAGATGCAGTTCAAAGCCCCCCATCTGGTTTTCATGCGCACGTAAAATAGCCTGCAGACGCCCATCCACACCACGTTGCGTGACTTTTACGCCTGCCAGCGGCCAGCGAATCTCGTCAATATCCAGCGAATCAATCACCCGCCCACGTGAGCGCAGCAGCGCTCCTGGCTCAAAAGCCAATTGTGGATCGTTCAGACTTCCGCTAAGTCTGGCGGGCAATTTCGCGTAGAAGATCAGATCGCCCTGTTTCGCTTCACCGGTCAACTGTAGCGGCATCTCGCTACTATCCATGCCAAGCTTACCCGGCCCCAGCGTTAATACGGCATTTCCTTTACCGGCGTCGCCATGCGTCAGAACGTTCAGACGCCCGCTCACCACCGCGTTTTCCGGTCCGGCCTGCCAGTTTTCAACTTTTATGCCCAACCGCCCGCTTAACGGGAATCCCTGATAAGGCCAGTTCCAGCGTCCGTCGCTGATGGTCAGTTGCTGACGTGTTATTTCCCACGGAAGGTCAAGCAGCGGATCGGCATTATCACGCGCCATGACGATCAGTTGTCCGCTGTTTTCTTGCCACTCCAGTTCGGCGTCCACAAGCGTAGGCTCTTGCGGCAAACTTAACGTCGCAACCGCATGACCGCTTACAGGTAGTCCATCGGGCACCAGTGGCATAGTAAATTCACCGACCAGTTTTACCGGCGGCTGGCCTTCAAATGCCGCAACATCCAGCTCCGTTACCGTGAGGTTTTGCCCGTGCAAACGCCCCTGAAATTTAACTTTTTCACCCTGGTAACGCAGCTGTTGAGTAGCGGGAGTGAGCGAGAGTGACAGTTTTCCCTGCCATTCCTGCCATGGAGAAAGAATAAGTTTGTCGATGTTAATCCAGGTATTGGGCAGCATTGACTGCCATTCGGCCAGCGTTTTAGGCGCTACCGGCGATGGCTCTGCCTGCGGAAATTTGGCCAGGCAAGCTGAATCCAACTCAATGGTCCCGACATTCAGCGCCCAGCGGCTGGGGTGAGACAGATCCGCCTGAGTGATGCGCGCTAGCGGGCAATCTTCAACCAGATAGCGGAGTTCAGGTATATGCAACCCATGCCGTGTCAGCCGCGGGCTCTCATCCAGCGCGATGCGTGTTCCAACGGGTAACCAGATACCCACCAACGTAGGCACCCACAGGCCAAGCGTCATCACTAGCGTCAGCGGCACGAGAATCAATAATAAGAGGAGTGCCAGAACGGCTTTATATTTACCCTTCATGGGTAGTTAATATCCTGATTTAGCAAAAATTTAAGCCGGTTTAGGCCTGTATTGTGGCATGTTTAACTGGATATGCCCACATTAAGGATAGATAACCAATTTATAGGCACGCTGTTACACGTGCCGTCGGGGATATTAAGATTCAGACTCAATGAGGCCTCAGTTGTCCATCGCTATGTTTAGGTCCGATACGACCTGCTTCTATCAGAATTTCCTCAATGAGTTCTTCGAGGCACTCCCTACCATGATGATCGCAGACCAGATGTACCTGCCGGGAAATCTCATCAGGTTTCATACCATCGCATAATGCCGCCTGGAGCATTAGGGTGGCCCATCGTTTTGCTTCAGAGTGAGTCAGCATAACCCCTCCCGATAATTGCTACCTGTATAAGCGTAGCTGCCCGGATGTGATTCGGCTGGCTTTTTACCTTCGTTAAGTGCGACATCCCATAATGGCAAACAGCGTTTCGCCGCCTTGTTCCCCTGCCGCCAGATACCCCTCCGAGGTAAGCACCAGCGGACGACGTGTGACTGAGTTCCCGACATTTCCGCCGATGACGTCAATCTGATCGGTACCCACTGAAACTACCAGGTCGGTGTGGCTGCTGTAGTTGCCAAGATACTGATGATCATAATCAACCACCTTATCCGTATCCCTGTCCCAACAGACTAAATCCCCTACCTGCGGTTTACGCTCATTCAGTCTGTATCCCCAGTACAACGCATTGGCATTACCCTGATTTCGATCACGAATCGATTTGCTGATGTACGTCGCATGCGAAGAGGAATAGGAAAAACGATTCCCGGCTCCGGCCTGGCGCATCACCCATGAAATAAACGCCGCCGACCATGGCCAGTCATGATCACGGCCATCAAGATCGTCTCGTCCTATCTTCTCCCAATACAAACCTACGCGCTGCCACCAGCCATCCTCGCCTTCTTTATGACCGGAATGAATAATGCCACCGTTGCGGTTATAGCGCTGATCGCCGAAAAAATGCCATTCATCGATAGCGATGGATGCGGCATTTGCGGTAAAGCCGGCGGCGGGCGTCGACACTGGCGGTATTCCCTCGCCACCGTTAGCCATTTCACCAAGAAACGGGACAACAGGCTTTTCTGTCGGCAGGGCGGTTGTCTGGCGCATTAATATTTCAGGTGACGGTCCGACGAGTATGCCATTGGCATTTATGGGGACCAGCGAGAGGTCCCAATTACCGCGATCGATCTCAAATCGCAAACACTTTGTCCGGTATACGGTAGGATGAAGCTCAGGATTGCTGTGATTTGCCAGCCACTCATGTCGCACATTCACATATTGGGAAATCCAGGTGCGCTCATCGCCACCGCTGGCCGGAGGAACCTCAGGAAATCTGGCGCGCAGAAACGATAAAATACTGCCACTGTGAACAAAAGAGTCATAGATGACCAACATGGAAAGTGCATCTTTGAAGCCAAAAGACTGCGCCCAGTTCAGTGCGGGAACGTAATATCTCTCATCAAAGAACCGATCCTGAACCGTCTTCATTATTGGATCATCTCGTCCTGCGCGCCGCAGTAAGATTTTGAACTGTTCGTTATCAACCAACGGCGTATTCCCAACCTGTAGGGCATACGGAGAAAGATCGGCGCTGAACATCCCATTTGCGTTCACATATCGGGTCACCAGATCCTGTAATTTACCGTATTCAGTGGTTTGCGAACGACCATATGTCACCTGCCGAATCCCGTGCGGACCGTCATGGAATATCGCAATTACCGAGTAGTCCCCCTCGGCCGAACCGGTTTCAAACGCATTCAGAACCCGTTCACAAAGGCTCTTTATTGCTGGCGTCAGTATCATAAAACCCTCCTCGATCGACATTAATGGCTATTCTGACCGTCATGCTTTGTACTGTCGGGTTTGTTCGGTTCCGCCGGTTTTGGCCCGGTGGAACGGACCTGCATTACGCGTTGAAGAATGTCGAACCAGAAAGGTCCGCCAAGCGAGACAGCGAAAACAGTGATCAGTAATCCCACGACTTTCGCCAACAATGCCTTACAACCGTCTGGCCATGTTTGCCATCCCATTTCGAGACCAGCAGATTTCAAATCTGCAACAGCATCGTTATATTGTTTATTGGCTGATTTGAGTTCTGCGGTTACCGGTTGGGTGCAGATATCCGTCGTATTGTGATTCACACATTGGGTCGCTTCATCGATTTTTTGTTGTGCGATTGTCACCAATTTCTCTCGTACTGCAGAATCGGAAGCCAGTACCCTCGCCAGATTCAGGCTGTCAATATTTCCGCCCCCCACAAGGAATACAGCGACAACGAATGTAATCAGTTGCGTTCTGCGTTTATACCAACCTGAAGCTCGGTCCATTACCGCATCAAACTGTTTTGCAACCGCATCGCGAAAGCTGGCTGCATCATTACCCGCTTGAGCCACAAATGTTTCGAGGATGCCTTTAATTCGGTTACTTTCCGCGGTTCCCGGCAGAGAACTCACTCCGGCAGGGATCGTTGCCATTACGTTTTTCCCCACCACTAGCGCTTCCACGACCCGGGCAACAATTTCAGGGGGGATATAGGAGGGACGCCCATTTTGGCCTTTGCTAAGCGATTGAACCAACGGATGCTCAAAAAACTGGGTAATGAATTGCTCATCAGGCGCTAACTCTCCTGAAAAAAATTCTTCTAGTGCCGTGACAAGATTTTTACTGCGCAGGTTGATGCAGGCTGAAATCGCTTCAACAATGGCCGTACACGCTATTGCAAAGACAAAATAGATGGTCATCAGCCCAATCAAAACATCGAGTGCTTCAAGCCCAAACATAGTGTTTTCCTCACCACCCGGAGTGTCAGGTCAACCGGAAGCTGAACGTCGTGCAGATTCCTCCCTGAGAATATGGTTCTCATGCGGTGAATGATCGGTAAGAGATTTGTCGTAGATGAGGATGAAAAATCAATCAGAAGTCGCATGCCGTCTGGTGGGAGTAAAAACAGTTGTTGAAATCGCCTAACCTGCCCACACTAACAACAGATACGCTGAAATTATTCATTACGCCTATGACTATCAATAACTTTTTATATTTTGTAAAATAATTTGAATTGGATTAATGTGACGTCAAAATCACTGGAGAAAGTCTTATGAAACTCGCCATCTATAGTACAAAACAGTACGACAAGAAGTATCTGCAGCAGGTTAACGAGGCTTTTGGTTTTGAACTTGAATTCTTTGACTTTCTGTTGACGGAAAAAACAGCGAAAACCGCCCATGGCTGTGAAGCTGTGTGCATTTTCGTCAACGACGATGGCAGCCGCCCCGTTCTGGAAGAACTGAAAAAGCATGGCGTGAAATACATTGCGCTGCGTTGTGCCGGGTTCAATAACGTCGATCTCGACGCAGCAAAAGAGCTGGGTCTGCAGGTGGTTCGTGTTCCAGCTTATTCACCAGAGGCCGTCGCTGAGCATGCGATTGGCATGATGATGACACTGAATCGCCGTATTCACCGCGCCTATCAGCGTACCCGTGATGCCAACTTCTCTCTTGAGGGGCTGACCGGTTTTACTATGTACGGCAAAACCGCTGGGGTGATCGGTACCGGTAAAATCGGTATTGCTGCGCTGCGGATCCTGAAAGGTTTTGGTATGCGTCTTCTGGCGTTCGATCCTTACCCGAGCGCTGCTGCGCTGGAGTTAGGCGTTGAATATGTCGATCTTAAAACGCTGTTTGCCGAGTCCGATGTCATCTCTCTGCACTGCCCGTTAACACCGGAGAATTATCATCTGCTCAATCACGAAGCCTTTGAACAGATGAAAAACGGCGTGATGGTCATTAACACCAGTCGTGGTGCATTGATCGACTCACAAGCCGCTATCGATGCGCTGAAAAACCAGAAAATTGGTTCTCTGGGTATGGACGTGTACGAGAACGAACGCGATCTGTTCTTTGAAGATAAATCCAATGACGTCATTCAGGATGATGTATTCCGTCGTCTCTCAGCCTGTCATAACGTGTTGTTCACCGGACATCAGGCATTCCTGACAGCTGAAGCGTTGACCAGTATTTCTGAGACTACGCTACAGAATCTGGCCCAAATCTCCAAAGGCGAGACCTGTCCAAACGCCCTCTTCTAATTCCTGTGCTCCCCTGGCGTCAGGGGAGCATTTTCAGACAATCACCGATGATAAAACAGTCAATATCATTACTATATTGATTGTATTCCCGTCACAAACGTAGAGAAATTTAATGAAGAACGTTGTCACGTTGATTGCGCTCAGCCTGCTGATGGCGGGTTGTGTGGGCAATGGAAAAGTTTCCGTCAATCGCGAACAGTTGCAGCATCACCGCTTCGTTTTGCAAAGCGTGAATGGTAAAGCCGTCACCGCCACCACCCCACCTGAGTTAAGTTTTGGCGAAAACATGACGGTATCAGGAAAGATGTGTAATCAATTCCACGGTCAGGGCAAGCTGTCCGACGGTGAGTTGAAGGTAAAAGATATGGCGATGACACGTATGATGTGCGCCGATCCACAGCTTAACGCGCTCGACGGGATCGTCAGCGAAATGTTTAAGCAAGGCGCACAGGTCGATCTGACTGCTGACCAGTTAACGCTGGCGACAGCAGAACAAACGCTGACGTATAAACTCGCGGATTTAATGTAGGAAACGTGGTGGCTTAATAGCTCCCACAACTTCCGGCGGCAAGCGACTGCTCACTACAGCGTTTGCCGTTGGGTAGCGCACACATCCCGATAGCAGAACCATCCAGTTGACGAGCAACAGAGAGCGAACCGCCAATCATGGCGCAATTAGCTTCTCCTGAACTGGACATTGCTGCCTTCATGCCCGGTGCGACATGCGCGGCGGTTGCCTGCTGAACAGGTTCGCTGCTACAAGCCGATAATAATAACGCGGCACATCCTACCCAAAACGCTGCGCGCATCTTACTCCCCTCTGAATATTAACCAAACGACACAGCCATAAATAATAGGCAGCGGAAACACCGCCGTCGAGAGGCAAAATACGCATTTATGCGTACGGTTTACATTTTCTGGCAATTTTTTGCCTGCTCCTTTGATCAAACCATTCATTCTGTTTATTCCAGGGACACAAAAGCGAAAATCTGTCTTTAGCGCTTTTGCTAAAATAGAAGAATAACAACCAGGATTCGCCGCTGTTACGCGTGTCCCTCTTTTTGCGCAATGTAAGGGTGTCAGTATGATCACAATTGACGGTAATGGTGCGGTTGCTTCAGTCGCATTTCGTACCAGCGAGGTTATCGCCATCTACCCGATTACGCCCAGTTCGACGATGGCTGAACAGGCAGATGCCTGGGCCGGGAACGGGCTTAAGAACGTGTGGGGGGATACCCCTCGCGTCGTAGAAATGCAGTCAGAAGGCGGCGCGATCGCAACCGTTCATGGCGCGTTGCAGACCGGTGCGCTCTCTACGTCGTTTACCTCATCGCAGGGCCTGTTGCTGATGATCCCAACGCTGTACAAACTGGCCGGTCAGTTGACCCCGTTTGTACTGCACGTTGCGGCTCGTACAATTGCTACTCACGCATTATCGATCTTTGGCGATCATTCCGACGTGATGGCGGTGCGCCAGACAGGATGTGCGATGCTGTGTGCCAGCAGCGTTCAGGAGGCACAGGACTTTGCGCTGATTTCGCAAATAGCCACCCTGAAAAGCCGGGTTCCGTTTATTCATTTCTTTGATGGTTTCCGTACATCCCATGAAATCAATAAAATTGTGCCACTGGCCGACGACACGATCCTCGGACTGATGCCGCAGGCGGAAATCGATGCTCATCGCGCTCGGGCGCTTAATCCTGAGCATCCGGTTATTCGCGGTACGTCTGCGAATCCGGACACCTATTTCCAGTCACGCGAGGCAACAAACCCGTGGTACAACGCGGTTTACGATCATGTAGAACAGGCGATGAACGATTTCGCCGCAGCGACAGGTCGCCAGTACCAGCCATTTGAATATTACGGCCATCCTCAGGCTGAGCGCGTCATTATCTTAATGGGCTCGGCGATTGGAACCTGCGAAGAAGTCGTTGAAGAACTGCTGGCGCATGGCGAGAAAGTCGGCGTTCTGAAAGTGCGTCTGTTCCGTCCATTCTCTGCCAGACATTTACTGCGCGCGCTGCCGGAAACCGTACGTAGCATCGCCGTCCTGGATCGCACCAAAGAGCCCGGCGCACAGGCCGAACCATTGTATCTGGACGTGATGACCGCGTTAGCAGAAGCCTTCAACTGTGGCGAGCGAGAAACGCTGCCGCGCGTGATTGGCGGACGTTATGGCCTTTCTTCCAAAGAGTTTGGTCCAGACTGCGTGATGGCGGTCTTTAATGAGCTGAGCAGCGCGAAGCCGAAACCTCGCTTTACGGTCGGTATCTATGATGATATCACCAACTTGTCGCTACCGTTACCGGAAAACACCCTGCCCGGTACGGCTAAGCTCGAAGCGCTGTTTTACGGGCTGGGTAGCGACGGTAGCGTGTCAGCCACCAAAAACAATATCAAAATTATTGGTAACTCGACGCCATGGTATGCGCAGGGTTATTTCGTCTACGACTCGAAAAAAGCAGGCGGTCTGACGGTTTCCCACCTGCGCGTTAGCGAGCAACCTATTCGATCAGCGTATCTGGTTTCACAAGCCGATTTTGTTGGCTGTCACCAGCTGCAATTTATCGATAAGTATCAGATGGCCGAGCGCCTGAAACCAGGCGGTATCTTCCTGCTTAATACGCCATACAGTGTGGATGAAGTCTGGGGTCGTCTGCCACAGGAAGTTCAGGCGGTACTGAATCAGAAGAAAGCCCGTTTCTACGTGATTAATGCGGCCAAAATCGCCCGCGAATGCGGTCTGGCAGCGCGTATTAACACCGTTATGCAAATGGCCTTCTTCCATTTGACGCAAATCTTACCCGGCGACAGCGCGTTGGCTGAATTGCAGGGGGCGATTGCGAAAAGTTACAGCAGTAAAGGACAGGACCTTGTTGAACGTAACTGGCAGGCTCTGGCCCTGGCGCGCGAATCCGTCGCCGAAGTAGCACTCCAGCCGGTTGATCCGCACAGCGCAAACCGACCACCGGTGGTTTCTGATGCCGCACCTGATTTCGTGAAAACCGTCACCGCGGCAATGCTCGCCGGTCTGGGTGATGCCCTCCCCGTATCAGCGTTGCCGCCAGACGGCACCTGGCCAATGGGCACCACGCGTTGGGAAAAACGTAATATCGCCGAAGAGATCCCCATCTGGAAGGAAGAATTGTGTACCCAGTGTAACCACTGCGTTGCCGCGTGCCCGCACTCGGCAATCCGCGCCAAAGTGGTTTCACCTGAAGCGATGGAAAACGCCCCTGCCAGTCTGCATTCTTTGGATGTGAAATCACGCGATATGCGCGGTCAGAAGTATGTCCTGCAGGTTGCACCAGAGGATTGCACTGGCTGTAATCTGTGTGTCGAAGTTTGCCCGGCAAAAGATCGCCAAAACCCGGAAATCAAGGCCATCAATATGATGTCGCGCCTTGAGCATGTTGAAGAAGAAAAAGTTAACTATGACTTCTTCCTCAATCTGCCGGAGATCGACCGCAGCAAGCTTGAACGCATTGATATCCGTACCTCGCAGTTAATCACTCCGCTGTTTGAATATTCCGGCGCCTGTTCTGGTTGTGGTGAAACGCCGTATATCAAACTGCTTACGCAGCTGTATGGCGACCGCATGCTGATCGCTAACGCGACCGGCTGTTCATCGATTTATGGCGGTAACCTCCCCTCAACGCCGTATACGACCGATGCCAATGGTCGTGGACCTGCGTGGGCAAACTCTCTGTTCGAAGATAACGCTGAGTTTGGTCTGGGCTTCCGCCTGACGGTGGATCAACACCGTGTACGCGTCATGCGTTTGCTGGAGCAGTTTGCGGATAATATTCCGGCTGAACTGAATGACGCCCTGCATGCTGAAGCGACGCCAGAAGTACGCCGTGAGCAAGTTGCTGCGCTGCGCCAGCATCTGAAAGATGTCGAAGGTGCACAGCAACTGTTAACCGATGCCGACGCGCTGGTCGAGAAGTCCATCTGGCTGATTGGCGGCGACGGCTGGGCTTACGATATTGGTTTTGGCGGGTTGGATCACGTCCTGAGTCTCACCGAGAACGTCAATATTCTGGTACTGGATACCCAGTGTTACTCCAACACGGGTGGACAAGCGTCGAAAGCCACGCCGCTTGGGGCGGTTACCAAGTTTGGTGAGCATGGCAAGCGCAAGGCTCGCAAAGATCTTGGCGTCAGCATGATGATGTACGGGCATGTTTATGTCGCACAGATTTCTCTGGGCGCCCAGTTGAATCAGACGGTCAAAGCTATCCAGGAAGCTGAATCCTACCCCGGCCCGTCGCTGATTATCGCGTATAGCCCATGTGAGGAGCATGGCTATGACCTCGCGCTAAGCCACGATCAGATGCGTCAACTCACGGCTACCGGATTCTGGCCGCTGTACCGCTTTGACCCACGCCGAGCAGACGAAGGTAAGCTGCCGCTGGCGCTCGACTCGCGCCCACCGTCAGATGCGCTGGCCGAAACATTGCTTAACGAGCAGCGTTTCCGCCGCCTGAACGCCCAACAGCCAGAAGTTGCAGAACAGCTGTGGAAGGATGCGACGGCTGATTTGCAAAAACGCTACGACTTCCTGGCCCAACTGGCAGGCAAAGCGGAAAAGAGCGGTACCGAATAATACGTTTTTCTCAGTATTAGCCCGGAACCAAAAAAAAAGCCCGAACAGTTGTTCGGGCTTGTCAATTTATTCGCTGGCTAATTAATAAGTGTCATCAATATACCAACGAAAAATAAAACGTGACAATAAAGGCATATAACACGCGCAGAATAGCCCAACAAAATTCAATTGTATAATTTTTATTTTATATATATTTTCATTAACTCATTCATGTAAACTATCACTATTTCCGTAGAATTATTTGTTTAAGGTTTTACTTAAGACGTAACAATTCATATTTATCTCTTTACGGAACTTCTCCTTTAGCATGCTTTTACTCCCTACATGGGTGGTCACAGGTTAATAAAAAAACTAAAGGATTATTTCAATGAACAGAAAAGTATTGGCTCTTGTTATTCCTGCCCTGTTAGCTGCTGGTGCTGCTCACGCTGCAGAAGTTTATAATAAAGACGGTAACAAATTAGATCTCTACGGAAAAATTGATGGTCTGCGTTACTTCTCTGACGATGCCAGCAATGATGGCGATCAGACTTATTTCCGTGGCGGCTTCAAAGGCGAAACTCAGATTAACGATATGCTCACCGGCTATGGCCAGTGGGAATATCAGGTAAATGCCAACACTACTGAAAGCAACCGCAGCAACAACTTTACTCGTCTGGCCTTTGCAGGTCTGAAATTCGGCGACTACGGTTCATTCGACTACGGTCGTAACTACGGCGTTATGTACGACGTAGAAGGTTGGACCGATATGCTGCCAGAATTCGGTGGCGACTCTTACACCAAAGCCGACAACTTCATGACCGGTCGTGCGAACGGTGTGGCAACTTACCGCAACACCGACTTCTTCGGTTTGGTGAACGGTCTGAACTTCGCGCTGCAGTACCAGGGTGCGAACGAGCAGAAAAGCGACGAGTACGGCCAAGAAGGTACCGGTAATGGTGATGGTCGTAACGTTCAGAACTCTAACGGCGACGGCTTCGGTCTCTCCTCTACCTACGATCTGGGTATGGGCGTAAGCTTCGGTGCGGCTTACACCACGTCTGACCGTACTAACGAGCAGACCACTAAGGGCGGCGACGTTGCTGGCGGTGACAAAGCTGATTCCTGGACTGTCGGTATGAAATACGACGCGAACAACATCTACCTGGCAACCATGTATGCAGAAACTCGCAACATGACTCCATACGGTAATAGCGGCGTAGCCAACAAAACTCAGAACTTCGAAGTAACTGCACAGTACCAATTCGACTTTGGTCTGCGTCCGTCCGTTTCCTTCCTGATGTCTAAAGGTCAGGACCTGGGTGCTAACGGATCTGACGGCGATAAAGATCTGGTTAAATACGCAGACATCGGTGCGACTTACTACTTCAACAAAAACATGTCTACCTACGTTGATTACAAAATCAACCTGCTGGATGAAGACGATAGCTTCTACACCAGTAAAAACATCTCTACTGATGACGTAGTTGCTGTAGGCCTGGTTTACCAGTTCTAAGTTCGTCAGCCCGCTGGCAACGGCGGGCTATCCTTATTTTCCGTGTAATTCTGTTTTATCTCATTCAAAACATTATATCTGTTGCGTTAAAACACATCTCTGATAGATGATACCTTGCATTGAGTCTGTAGTAGAGGATACCTGCAATGAATCATCATCCTGTAAAATCATCCCGTATTGCATCCGTCGGCTATGACGAATCCTCTTGCACGCTAGAAATTCGCTTTCACCAGTTGGCTACCCTGCAATATCAGCAGGTCCCTGCCCGTATTTTTCGTGATTTCCTGATCGTGGTCTCTAAAGGCCGATTTTACGATGGAGTAATAAAAGGCAAATTTCCTGAAATCAAAATAAAGTGATGCCAAAATGTGATCGTTGTCATTGTACATAAAGTGCCATTACGCGGTAAGCTTTAGGTGGATACTTAAACAGGAGGTTTTATGAACAGAACGATTCTTGTACCCATCGATATTTCAGACTCAGAATTAACTCAACGCGTTATTGCCCATGTTGAAGCAGAAGCAAAGATTGACGATGCGCAGGTTCATTTTTTGACCGTTATTCCGTCATTGCCCTATTACGCTTCCCTGGGACTGGCCTACTCGGCAGAGTTACCGGCCATGGACGATCTGAAAGCCGAAGCGAAATCTCAACTGGAAGAGATTATCAAGAAGTTCAATATCCCAACGGACAGAGTGCACGTTCATGTCGCAGAAGGTGCGCCGAAAGACAAGATTCTGGAGATCGCTAAAAAATTACCGGCTGATATGGTCATTATTGCCTCACACCGACCTGACATCACCACCTACCTGCTGGGCTCTAACGCCGCGGCTGTAGTGCGTCACGCGGAGTGTTCGGTACTGGTAGTCCGCTAAGCTGTCTGGCCCGCATATCGTTGCGGGCTTTTTGTTTCTACGCCTTATCCCTCACGATTCCTGTCTTAAATGTGCGGACATTTTTCCCGCCAGAACATTCAGCACGTTGCCGCAAAAGGCAAACTTACTTGTTCCTTTATTAAGCGCCTGTAGTTTCAGTTTTATGAAATTTGATAATGATCCACTTGTGCAAGCAACCTATGCCCCTTATGCGATAAAATCTACAGTTTTTGCCGCAGGTGGAAAACCAGATAGTGAGATAAATATTCCGGAAATCAATGGGACTTGCATCAACTACACTTTAAGAAAAGATGCAGAGACAATGCCTTTTTATGTGGCATTCGATAAGAATGGGAATAAAAAACATTTTGGCTATATCTCCTGCCAACAGGCGAGAGATAGAGGAATATTTAGCCAATAAGGAAGAATCCTGGCAAGGAGTCATTTAAACAACCCGTTAAGCGATGAGGGTATCATTACTATTTTTTAAATGAGGACATTCAAAAAGAATAAATCGGCCCGCAAAAAAATATATTACATAATGGACCCTATGTTTCTACGCATCTATCCTACATGACTACCCTAAATGACAGTTCGATGCGCAGATAATATCGATGGTAAGGTTCCCGCTTTCCTGCGTTGATGTATCGCTACGTCACGACAACATTACGTCCTCTCTTGAAACCCAGGTAAAAACAGAGTATAAATACTGTATATAAATCCAGTAAAAGAGCGATAAGCAATGTTCGTGGAACTCGTTTATGACAAAAGGAATTTTGATGGTCTGCCCGGCGCAAAAGATATTATTCTCGGCGAATTGACCAAGAGGGTTCATCGGATCTTCCCCGATGCTGAAGTTCGGGTTAAACCGATGATGACACTTCCGGCGATCAACACTGACGCCAGCAAGCATGAAAAAGAACAGATAAGCCGAACGGTTCAAAAAATGTTTGAAGAGGCTGATATGTGGCTGGTTTCAGATTAAGCACCTTGAACCGTCATATTGCTTAAGTACCATCCGCTGTGACTGGCAATCATTCAATACTCGCACTATCGGACGCTTGCCGGTCGGCCGCAGCCATGCTCTTGCATACGGCATGGTTGCGGCAGTTCGCCACACCCTGCGTTTTTCGCTCCCTGACATTGCTCGTTGATAGTTCAGAACTGAATTATCTGGCGGTGAACTGCTCCACAATTTTCTTCAGCGCTTCAATATCTGCTTTCAACTGATTAATTTCTTCCTGTCCGGGACCATGTACCTTTATTCAATCGTTCGGTTCACAGTTTATTCTGGTCTGGTCACGGAGAGCAAAAATCTTACTACTCTATGAGTAGCATCGATGCCAGATAGAACGCAGCTGTAAAACGTGCTGGTATTCGTCGCCGTAATCCGTACCATACGCGGCATACTTTTGCCTGCTGGCTGTAATCGGCTGGAGCGAACCCATCATTTATAGCTAATCAGATGGGGCATGAAAACGCGCAAATAGTGTACGACGTCTACAGTACATGGATTGAAGAAATGAATGACGATCGGGTTGCAATGTTGAATAACCAACTAGCCCTGTGATTGAAGTTTGCCCATTATATGCCCCTTTTGGTTTTTGAGAACGGTAAGAATGCAAGATAATCAACAAGTTACAAAGAAAGAACAATACAACCTGAACAAGTAGCGCCACCTCAAATAACTCATTGAAAATGGTGATATTTTCATTTTATTCAATACGTTAGCCACTTCACTTATCTACCTTAAACTCCAATAAAGTACATTTTACCTGTCCCATTTCATGCCCCAAATGGCGTTTTGCCCCAAGATTTGCCCCATCCGAGCCCCTAATTCCTAAAAGATAATTTCGGCGAGGCACTTTCCAGAGTCTTGATGGTTACATTTACAGAGCATGTAAATGGCTCATCAACTATCACAACACGACTTTCATGTTTGCTGGCGCGCAACACTTTTTTCTCTGCCCTATACTTTCAGTCTGACATCTGGCTGGAGGTTTCTATGTGTGGACGTTTTTCACAGTCAATGACACGAGAGGCCTATCTCGCCCTGCTCGCCGAAGAAGCCGAACGCGACATTCCATACGATCCGGAACCTATTGGACGATTCAACGTCGCGCCGGGTACCAAAGTTCTGCTACTGAGCGAACGTGACGAGCAGCTGCATCTTGAACCAGTGCTTTGGGGATACGCCCCGGGATGGTGGGATAAACCACCGCTAATTAACGCACGTTCTGAAACTGCGGCCACCAGCAGAATGTTTAAACCACTCTGGCAACATGGGCGCGCTATTTGCTTTGCTGATGGCTGGTACGAATGGAAAAAGGAAGGCGACCAAAAACAACCCTACTTCATTCATCGAGCTGATGGCCAGCCGATATTCATGGCGGCAATCGGCAGCACACCATTCGAACGTGGAGATGAAGCAGAAGGATTTCTGATAGTGACGGCTGCTGCCGACAAAGGACTGGTAGATATTCACGACAGGCGGCCACTGGTACTGTCACCAGAGGCTGCTCGTGAATGGATAAGGCAGGACGTTGGAGGGAAAGAAGCTGCAGAAATTGCAGCCGACGGTTCCATTCCGGCTGATAAATTTATATGGCACGCCGTGAAGCGTGACATTGGGAATGTGAAAAATCAGGTAGCTCAGCTACTCCAGCCAGATTAATGCCAACCATTTGATATAAAAACATAATCCTACCAATTCACACTTAACTAGCTATTATCATTTTTCTACTCCGCTTATTATTATTATTATAGTTTTTGGGGTTTTGATAACCGTTTTTGGCATCCTGGGGAGTTGCCGCCGTAATCCAGGCTATTTTTTATTTGTACAACATAATCACATCTGAATTATAGGGGACAGTAAAATCCGCGTTGTTAGTTACTTCTGGATATGTCAATGTAATGGCTAAATCTAGCATGCTTCCAGGCAACCCAATACGCCTATCCTCCTCTGAATGACGTTGATTGCAATGGTTAACTATATAAAAGGTAAACTGCATGGTCGCGATGAAATTTCCATTAAACAAACTAACCATATCAACAAATAAATTACTACGATTTACTTATTGTTATTTATTATTACGGTTACTATATACATCTATATAGCTGTTCACATTATGCCAGTGTACCTTATTAAATTTTCAGGTGAACATATGTACAAGCACAAATCAAAGTTATTATCATCTTTATTCCTTTTTAGTTCGGCACTTCTTGCCTGCCCAGATGATCAATACGAGCAATGTGTGGCTTTCGTTTGTGCATGCTTACCGAAAGTTGATGGTGACATTGGAAAAGCAGGTGAAACAATCAAAAACACACTACCTTCGGTAGATGTAAATTCTTGCCTAGCTGATATATCTAAATGTGTAACGACTATATTAGCCGCGCCTTTAGCCGCACCAATTAAAACCTATCTCGCTAATTTATATGTAAACACAAACAACAGTGCACAACATTTCACTCCAGAATTCATTGCGTTGGTCCAACCTTATTATGAAGCGAATCTTAGCAATGTCACTTTCGCAAATAATGTTAATACAGGAATAAACAACTCCGTTTCTTATTGTGACCGCATCTTTTTTACTACAAATGGAAACCCTTGGGCTGATAAAAATGAATTACATTTAACTTTGCATGAACTTGAACACGTTGTTCAGTGTGAAAAAAGGGGGAAAGATACTTACCTAGCTGAGTACATGTTAAAAGCTTCACTTGATGTTTTAAAATCGGGAACTTTTAATGTTCACGACATTCATGACTATGAAGTTGCTGCAGAATCAAAAGCAAACCAACTCACGGATAAAATCTGGAATAGTATTCAAAATGGTTCTGTTCCTGTGCCTCCATGGCTTGCAATCCAACGTCAAACACCTGCAAATACACCTTACCTTACTGTTAGTAATCAACAATGCATGGCTGGCTATTATTTTATAAACTCCCCTGGTGGGGTGTGTTGTTCTAATAACAACAAAAAATGTATGAATTTAACCACAGGGATAACTGTTTGCAGCATTAGCGGGTGCTAAAATACCATACGAGTAGGCTCTTGCCCTCTGCAGTTTATAAATGAGTCGGGTTCAGGCAGTGTGCAATGGTCTCGTCCTGCAGCCGGTCATTGACGGAGCGCACCATGTCACACCTCGTCCGGTGGTGGTTCGGTCAGCGAAGATGACTCTGTCAATAGCTCGCTCAGCACCAAATCGGGATCCGCATCAGCATCAATCAGGTTGAGCTTTTGCAGTGCTTTAATGGCGTCCACGCGGCGAATATCACCACCCTGACGCAGTGACTGAATAGCCAGCGCAGCAGGCGGGTTGAACTCTTTCGACTCGACATCCAGCTCGGTGCGGACATCGACGTTACCACCCTTAGATTCCCCGATGTACTCAGCCATAATTTGCAGGATGTTGTCGATCGCATCCTCGAGGCTGGTTGCCATGGTGTAGAGCGGTGACTGCTCCTGCATCTTCTCTTCTGAGGTCTGGTCAACAGACTTGGCGAAGTATTGTCGGTACGCAGCAGCTTCGCGCCAGCCTGACGCATCTGCTCTACCAGGTCGGTCAGCGACTCTTTACCCGATGCTATTGAAGTGCCGGTGTGTTCAACGAACTCAAGCCCCTGCTTCTGACGGTCGGAGAACTGAGTTGCAGACGAAGAGCCAATTACCAGTTCCTGCCCATCCTCTAGGCCGAATACCGTAAGCAACGGGACACGCGCTACGTGCAGGATGTTGTCCTGCTCGCTCTGGCTCTGCCAGTGCTTAACATTCAGCAGCGCCATGTTGAGCAGCGGCGGAGAGCCGCACATAAACCCGGTGCGTTTGGTGTATAGCGTGACCAGCGTGATGTCCTGCCGGGATTTTTGCCACTCCTCGTGCAGCGTCCAGTTCACCTGGGCGTTGTCGCCAGTGGCCTTGCGGTAAATCTGCACCTGCCCGGGCGTCAGCAGGCGAATCTGTTCAACCTTCGTCTGCCCGAAGTCGTCGCCATCTTCGACAACTACCTCTTTGATACGCAGCTCCGTGAGCACGACCTTGCCGGCAGTCATCTTTGACTTCCAGCCAATTACCTGTCGGGGATTGAGCATCGTTACGTATGGCCGCGCACCGGTGGCTTTCTCATCAGCCTTAGTCTTCACCTGTTCGGCATCTACCCGCGGATAATCCACCAACGCATGAGAAAGGCCGTACTGCATCGCCAGACTGAAGAATGCCTGCGCCCATACATCGAGACGACTGCCTTCAAGATCCACGCCCTTCACGAACTCGCGCAGTGCATCCGGGACGTTCTCGCCCAACTGAACTGGCTCCGCGAACACCCGCCCAACGTTCTGGTTAATCGTCTCTTCATTCGCAGGGAGTAACGTGGCCACGGCCAGGCGCTTTTTGTAGTCCTCTTTGTCTTCTTTCGGCCAGCGCGGCATATAAGCCTCACCGAGCTGGCGCATATACAGCGTGCCGCCCATAAGGGCGTCGTTAATGTCCCACGCCTGCACCATGTTCCCATAGTCCAGATTGGGTGTTGAAATATCAGGCATGGGGTTAGAGCCTCAGGCTGGTGACTTTGCCGACTTTCTTCGGCGGTGAATGCAGGACGGCATATCGCGTACCGTCCCAATCGTGATCTTCCTGCTGGGTATCAACGTCATCAGGGTTCTTACTGTCGCGAACGAGCACCGGCACGCGGCTTATCCACCCCCGGCAGTAGTCAAACACGTAGAATGCTGGCTTCTCAGGTATGCCTGATTCCAGCTTCTTACCTTCAATGACGGCCTCAAGCATGTCAGCAAACAGGGCTGCGCCGTTCACGCGCGACCCTGGTTTCTTGTTGGATGGAACCCACTTAACGCCCTGCGATTCCATCTTCTGGGCAATAGAGAGTTCGTCATCGCCAGTGTTGTAAATTGCGCCGTCAGCCGGGCCGGGGGTAACCTTCTTGCAGATACCGGGCATGATGTTCAGTTGCCCCTGAGTGATTCCGTAGAGCTTTATTTCTTCGGGTTCAGCCAGCTCTTCGCCCACCAGCCGCTTATCCACCCACGCCACGCCTTTAGCGACGTTTGTGGACGACATATTCAGGCCTTTGTTGAGCTCATCAGGCGGGCAGCCGTACCACTCGCCAATCAGGATAAGCGACCCGGCAGGCGGGCAGAACTGACGGCCATCGGGCAACTCTGCGGCGGTACCGTCGGCGCGCGCCCACCAGAGGTTAGAGAACGGCTTCGACTCGCCCCAGTCATGGGAGCGGTCAACTGTCCAGCAATCCGGGATGCGGAACGGCTTAATGACGTGTAGTGACTCATTCCACAGGTGGTCAAAGCGCCCGCCGCTGGTGACGTCCCACCAGCCCTCTACCCATGCTTTGCGGCGATTAGGGTCTTTGATGGCCATCAGCGTTGCGATGTACTGGGGGTCGAGATACGGGTTCTCTTTGAACGAGCCGTGAATAGCCACTCGCGTCAGCGTCACATCCTCTTCGCGTTCGGTCTGCGGGTTAAACACCTTCTGCGTTTCGCGAATGATGGTGCCGCGTGGTGCGGGCTCAATGAAGCGCTTCTTCACCCAAGTATGGCCGATGCCAAAGGGGTTTGTGGTGCTAAACGTCTCCAGGGGGATCGGCTTGAGTAGCGAGCCATCATCCAGCGGGTAGTTTTCCGGGCGGAACGACGAACGTCGACAGGAGAACATCATTTCGTAGAACTCAGCCGATTGCTGCTTTGTCAGTTCGTTGAACCTGATAAACGGGAATTCCTGACCGTGGTAGTCCCAGTAGTCGCCCTCTTCCTTCCCGAAGCGGAACAACAGCTCTTCGCCAGTAGGCCACACCCAACGTAATTCACTGGCCGATGCCAGATAGCGTGCGCCGTCGTTAAATAGGCGATACATACGCTTTGACTGGGTAATGATGTCGGTGAGGTTCTTATACTCGGTATCGAAAATGACGCCACGCCAGAACGAGCCATAGCCCAGACAGACCAAGCGACGAAAGCGCGCCAGTTGCGCTGCAGTTTTACCGGGGCCGCGCGTTCCCTCATAGAGGATTTCGTTACATGGGCAGCTCAGGGAGAGCGATTGCGATCCCGGCAAAGGTTTCCAGACGGCTTTGTAATTCATCCACCAAGAATCTCACTCTGCTGTTTCTGCGCTGCCGCTTCCCAACTATCCACATTGTCGCTGGTGGGTACCAGCATGACGTTGTGAGTCGCTACGACTTTCTGCTCGACCTGCTCTTTGAAGGCCTGCACACGAACGTGCTTACCGAGCAACTCAAGGTTCTTCACCTTATCCGGCCACTTAACCTTTTTGAGGATGGTTTCCGCCGTCTCCTCGTCGAAGTTCTGAATCGTGGTGCTAATATCCAACCCAGTGAGTGTGGTTCGCCACGACTTTGGCCAGAGGCTGATCGCTTTAAGACTGCCATCGTCATTGAGGATGTCCAGCACGTCCATCTGGTCGATTTCAACCAAGCGCCGGAGCACATAATCAGCATCAATACCCACAACTTCGTTGCGCTTCGTTTTGAGTTCGGCGATCCTGTTTTGAATATCAAGTTTTGACAAGTTCTGGCCGGCTATGCGGTTCGCAGTTTTGACGCTGTACCCCGCCCGAATAGCCGCCTGCGTGGCGTTTAAATCGATGAGGTACTCGCGACAGAACATATCTTGTTTGTCGGTGAGTGCCATTTAAATACCTTTGGGAGATGCTGATGGGCAACGTGAAAATTTACGTTGGATTGGTTAACGGCGCACTTATGCCAATCATTGAAGATAAAACCTCAGAAGAGATCGTTACTGTCTTCACTGGTGATGATACTGGCGCACCACCAACATCTGTCACGATTGAAGTGACTACCGAAAATGGATCAAAAGTCAAAATTTACATACCCAATAGTTCTGCTGATGCCAGCGTTACGGTTGACGGTAAAAGCGTATAATCACTATGGACATGGCATTGTTTCTGTCTATGGTGATGGCCTCATATAATTACAACTCTTTCAAAACATTATGGTTGAAGTATGAAATTACAAATCCCAGTTCGTGGCGACATAATTCGGACCAAACGCACAGAAGATATAATGAATGTCAAACTTACCTTTTGGCATTGGGCTGTCTTTGTATCACCGAATGAGGTCATTCATTACACGTCACCAAAAAGCGATGCGGGCGGTGATAGCATGAAAATACAACCAACTGACTTTGAAGGTTTCTTGAAGAGAAATAACCATTTTGAAATAGTCGAATTCCCTTCTGAATATCACGCTCAAAAAAAATACTCTCAAGGAGTAAAGTCGTCAAACCATGTAACCAAACAACTTCCTATCAGCCCTCTTAAATGGCTGCTCCCTGGATTTTTGAGCATTCCAATGTCTGCCGCCAAGGTTGCTGCAAAATTAAATTCGTTCAGATATCAACTTGCGACACCCGACCAAGTAGTTGAAAGAGCGAGATCCAGATGTGGAGAGCAAAAATATAATTTCATGTTGAATAACTGTGAGCATTTCGCCGTTTTTTGCAAAACAGGAGTAGCTGAAAGCGAGCAAACTGCTCTATGGAAGTACCTTGAAAGTATAAACAGGAAGATCGATAACGTCGGAGAACACTCGAGAAGTATTCATAATCTTATGACGTAAGGTCATAACTAAGCAGAAGGCTTTTTATCCGCCTGGAAAGGATATTCAGGTGCTTATCCCTTCCGAAATCGCCATTACATTGGCCTGCCCATGCTGATGGCAATAAAAAAACCGCCCGTAGGCGGCTTGCTAATATTGCCTGTAAGTGGATTACTTTAGCTTATTGAGTGCGGTGTTAACGAGCTTCATTAAAAAATCGCTCCCACCTTTATCTGAATGAAGGGCAGCCGAAAATTTGATTTTCTTTGTTTTAAGTTGTTCTGGAGTTGGCGTTTCGCCACTCTTAAAACCAAGCACCGTCAACGGATCAAGATTATTGAAGTCGATATCGTTTTTTCTCGATTGCTGAAGTTGCGTGATCTGTGATTGAAGGTTCTGAATTTCACTCTGAAGTCGAATTATCTCTTGATTGTCAAATTCTTTAGCCATCTCTATGGCAGACTTTGAGTCGATTGCCCAGTAAGTTCTCCAAGGAGTAAAACCTTGAGCTAAAAAATCCTGGTATTGTTCGTTATATGCACCTAAGAATAAATTGTTATACACATCATGAACTGCGACATACACATCATTTTTTTTCATGACTGCATAACTACGATTCTGAAAGAGCGAGTTACTCCCTAGGCCAGAAAAATAATCTGTCATACAAACCTCCTTATTAAGTGAGAGGTTGTAAGATATCGTAGTTGTAAACCAATTTACTAGAGTTATGAATGCCATACCCTCGATATAACCGCGTTTAGCTTTTGAGGTGCTGTCGCCCTGTGACCGCCCATAACCCGTTCTGGATTGACTTCCCGATGCTTCCCCGGAGCTACTTCGATTCATTAACCCTAACCAAATGCGAAGCTGGCTCACGACGAGAAACTCGGGTGCAGGTTGCTCTCCTGCGATTAACGCCTTTCGGCTACTGAGGTCTACTTGCTTTACAGCTTTATTCTCTGCTCATTCTGGCAGTTCGTCTGCCACGCTTTGTTATGAATCAGCACATCACGTTTGGTCCGCGCGTTCATAACGGTGATATCGTTGTCGGTGAGATAAATTGGCTTTACCCAGTCGCAACCAGTATCGATGACCTCAACCTTTTCGGGTCCAGTTTCTGCGTAGCTCGCGATCAAGATCGTCATCAGGCATGTGGCTAACAGTCTGCTGTAAATTGCTGGCCTCTTTGGTTACTTCGACGCGGCGTTCAGCGGCTGCCTTGGTGGCGGCTGCGTTATCGTCGGTACGCTGCTTATCCGCTTTGGCTTCGGCCTTCTCCCGGCCCCGCATGCTGCCCAGACCGAAAGCACCGAGCACCATCAGGATCGCAAACCCGATTGCTGCCAGTATTGCTTTGAGTTTGGTCATAGGCTCACACGCTCCCGTACCCAGCCATACACAAATGACTCGTTAGCCGGACGCTGCTCTGCCAGCTCGAGATAGCGCTGCCCTTGGCTGCAATTCAGTGCAAAGAGCAATACTGATTCCCCTTCGCTACCGCGTTTAGCCAGGAATGATTTCAGGGCGCCGATGCTACGAGGGCCAATCTGACCGTCGGCAATTAAGTCGGGATAGAGCTGCTGCTGATTGTTGAATACGTTCAGCCAGCGCTGGAACCATTTCACCTGAACTGATGGCCCCATGTTCACTCCGGTGTCGCAAAGTTCAGCAGCTATAGATGGGGAGGCGGTAGCCACTTGGTCGAAGCGTGGCCCATACCAATAATCAGCCTCAAGGATTTCCAGAGCTTGCTGGCGTGTCAGGTTACGCATATCACCGGTATAGCCATGGGCACGCGCCGTTACCTGGGTAATTCCCCAGTTCGTCGGACCACCTTTGTCGTTCGGGTGATTAACGTAACCACCTTCTTTGCCGAGGATGCTGTTGAAGATATCGTCTTTGGTCATCATTCAGCCCTTACAACTTTTGCCAGGTTGCCTTTGGCTCGCCAGACAGCAATTCAGATTGCCAGGTTGAGGAATAGCTCACCCGGGTCAACGTTGCTGTAATGGCCGAGAAGGATACGGAAAGCGGTGAAGCCAGCCGACAGGATCAGCAGGTAAGCCATCCACGCGTAACCGGGTCGGTGTGTCTTCCCGGCTTTACTGAAGAACATCAGACGCATCACGATCGCCATACAGATGATCGCGTTCGCGTCCAGGATGACGGAATGCCATGTCATTTCCCTTCCTCCTCCAGTCCGGGCATCTTGCCGCGCCGAGATTTGGCGACGATTCGAAGCAGGACTGCGACGGAAATGGAAGCGGATACCAGCGCACCGACATTCGGTGAGACTTCGATACTGACCGGCGGCTGCAGCAGCCCAAGAGCAGTGTTAATTACCCCGGCGAGAATCTTGGCCATGGGAACGGAGAAGAACACGCCGCCCATGAACGAGATGACCGCAAAGAGCATCTGCTTCCAGAGTTGATGAGGCTCTGAGGTCAGCACATACATTGCCGACCCGGCAAGCGCACATAACATTACGCCAGGCGTCGCCTCCGGGAACATAGTGGCGAAAGTGATCCCTACCGTAGCGGAGGTCACCCCACTGGCAATTGTGATTGGCTCAGACATAGTTATTCCGTGTGTAGAGGGTCAGGCTTCTCGGGCTGGATTTATCAACAAAGCCCGTGGCGGATGATTCCCGTGAGCCTGAATTAAAAAAACCGGCGTATGCTAGGGTCCATATGGTGCTATTAGTTGTGTGACTGGCAGTATTTATCCGCTTTTGATACTGTTAAACAGCCAAAAGTAACCATTTAAAAACGGAGTTTTTTATGTCAGAAGAAAAGCAAAAACAGGGTGGCAGCAAATCACAGCAACCGGTTGAGCAGAAGCCGGTGCCTGCACAAAGCACTTCAGATTTTGCCACTCAACGTGTCTTTATAGGTGATTCTGCTGATTCAATCAGAGAATACAAAAAGAAATAGCGGAAGCTAACATAGCAACTACTGGAGCAAGGATCGTATACATCCTCGCTTTTTCAAGGCATGTCCTCAGCTTTTCATTTTGTACTAACAGTTCTTTTGCAGTGTCAGTGAGATTAACTAGTCGATAACGCCTGATAATTTGCAGCTTGTTATCATCGCCTTGATATCCTGCATTACGGAATATCACGTATGTTTCTGGCTTCATGTTTTTAAAGGCTCGGGTATAAAGAGTATGTGGTGGAGCACTAATCATTGCCCTCATCTTTACTGACAGTCCTGTGTGAACTAGATAAATAGCACACCAGGTCCAGAGGACCGTGAAGGTTGCAATCCCGAAAGCAAGAAAATCAAAATCCGTCTTCTGCGTAAGAAGCAGAAATGAAGATCCAATACCTACAATCTGGATACTTAGAAGCTTGTAACCATTTTCGATATTTGTTTTATTTGAGGCCTGAATCTCTCGTATCGCATCTTCACCCTGCCTTTCAAGATAATCAACCAAGTCATCGTCAGCATTGAAAAAGTATTCAACCGGGTTTTCATCCATTGATTTTATCTCCCTAAATTCACTGATAATTTACTGACAATACAATTAGCTATCGAAGCAATTAGATAAAAGGGGTAAGTTTTCTGATGCTATCTTATAAAAGGGCCATTCCATCCAAAAGATGGTTGCTCTTTCATCTGAACTACATGAACATGTTCCATACGGTAATTGATGTTTTGCCGTTAACTTTGGAAAACAAACGGAGATAATATGAGCCATCAGTTCGGATTGACTGGACCCTTTAATGTCATGCAAGAGTATGAAAGCTTGTTTCGAGAGCATGATATTTTTTACACTCAAGTGGGGAATAGCAACGGCCTTCAGATTGTAGTGTTAGAGGATACCAATAATGTTTATACACTTCACGATGGTTTTATTGCACAGGTCAGCGTATTGATCAGCGAGATGTCATCAGCGCATGGCCTGTATCTGCTTAAGGACGGGGATTACATCATACGTCTTTCTAAAACGAATTCATAAACAATAAAACCACGCAGTGCGTGGTTTTATTTATAGATGTAACACAATATCAAATCAGACTTAAATGTGCGCTATTTTCTCTACTTTTGCAATACTTTGTTCAAAATTAGTCGTCTTTTGTTGTGAACGTGATCGCGAAACCTTGAGCAAAGCATTTCTATCAAGCGATTCAAAAACCGTGTGCATAGCCTGCCAGTGGTCACCAAATGTCTTGTGCCAGTTTTTCTCTTCGACTCCAGCCAGTTCCGCCAGTTCAACGCCTCTATAGTGTTCGATACCACGGATATCTATTCCGGACTGAGGCATGGTGAGCTTGCCGCGCTCGCCTGGGAAGATATTGATCTGGCAGGCGGTACCGTAAGTGTAAAAAGGAACCTCAATACCCTGGGTATGTTTGGCCCACCTAAAACGGATGCGGGGTTCAGAACTGTCACACTGCTTCAACCAGCAATTAGCGCGCTATTAGCCCAGCACGAACTGACTGGTCGTTTCCTGAAAACGGAGATTACTTTCCATCACCTTGAATACGGGTTGACTGAGAAGCAGAACGTCCATTTCGTTTTTATGCCGCGGGTACGAAACGGAACCCAAAAAGCACACTACTCACTGGGCAGTATTGCAGCTCGCTGGGACTCTGCTGTAAAACGTGCTGGCATTCGTCGCCGTAATCCGTACCATACGCGGCATACTTTTGCCTGCTGGCTGTAATCGGCTGGAGCGAACCCATCATTTATAGCTAATCAGATGGGGCATGAAAACGCGCAAATAGTGTACGACGTCTACAGTACATGGATTGAAGAAATGAATGACGATCGGGTTGCAATGTTGAATAGCCAACTAGCCCTGTGATTGAAGTTTGCCCATTATATGCCCCTTTTGGTTTTTGAGAACGGTAAGAATGCAAGATAATCAACAAGTTACAAAGAAAGAACAATACAACCTGAACAAACTGCAAAAACGTCTGCGTCGTAACGTGGGCGAAGCCATTGCCGATTTCAATATGATCGAAGACGGCGATCGCATTATGGTGTGCCTTTCCGGCGGGAAAGACAGCTATACCATGCTGGAGATCCTGCGTAATTTGCAGCAAAGCGCCCCGATCAGTTTTTCCTTAGTTGCGGTTAACCTCGATCAAAAACAACCCGGTTTCCCGGAGCACATTCTGCCAGAGTATCTGGAACAGCTGGGCGTTGAGTACAAGATCGTCGAAGAAAACACTTACGGGATCGTCAAAGACAAAATCCCTGAAGGCAAAACGACCTGCTCGCTCTGCTCTCGCCTGCGTCGCGGCATTCTGTACCGTACGGCAACCGAATTAGGAGCCACCAAGATTGCGCTCGGCCACCATCGCGACGATATCCTGCAAACGCTGTTTTTAAACATGTTCTACGGCGGGAAAATGAAAGGCATGCCGCCGAAGCTGATGAGTGATGACGGTAAGCACATCGTGATCCGCCCACTGGCTTACTGCCGTGAGAAAGATATCGAACGTTTCTCCGAAGCGAAAGGTTTCCCGATTATTCCGTGCAATCTGTGCGGCTCACAGCCTAACCTGCAGCGTCAGGTCATTGCTGACATGCTGCGTGACTGGGACAAACGCTATCCAGGCCGCATTGAAACCATGTTCAGTGCGATGCAAAACGTTGTACCTTCACATCTGAGCGATATCAATCTGTTCGATTTTAAAGGCATTAAGCACGGTTCAGAGGTTGTGGACGGCGGGGATTTAGCGTTCGATCGTGAAGAGATCCCGCTGCAACCTGCGGGCTGGCAGCCAGAAGAAGATGATGCTCAACTGGATGAGTTACGCCTGAACGTGGTGGAAGTGAAGTAAGCGTCTGTCAGGCCTACAACGTGCATAAGCGCCTGTAGGCCTGATAAGCGGAGCGCCATCAGGCGCCCCAACGGGTAGTTATTTCAATAACCGGACCCGGCAAGTCTTGCCTTTGATCTTACCGTTTTGCAATTGTTTCCACGCCTTGTGCGCTATGTTCTGGCGAACGGCGACATAGACGTGTGCCGGATGAACGGCAATTTTGCCGATATCAGCGCCATCCAGACCAATATCACCGGTCAGAGCCCCCAGAACATCACCAGGGCGCATTTTCGCTTTTTTACCGCCATCAATGCATAACGTCGCCATCTCTGCTTCCAGCGGCAGGATTGAGCCGTTAGCTGGCGCAGTTAGCCAGTTCAGCTTCAGTTGCAGCATTTCAGAAAGAATGTTGGCACGCTGCGCTTCTTCCGGCGCACAGAAGCTAATCGCCAGACCGCTGTTGCCGGCACGCGCGGTACGTCCGATACGATGGACGTGTACTTCCGGATCCCACGCCAGTTCGAAGTTAACTACCAGCTCAAGTGATTTGATATCCAGGCCACGTGCGGCCACATCGGTTGCGACCAGGACGCGCGCGCTACCGTTGGCAAAACGAACCAGCGTCTGATCGCGATCGCGCTGTTCCAGGTCGCCATGTAATGACAGTGCGCTTTGCCCTGCCGCATTCAGTGCATCACAAACGGCCTGACAATCTTTTTTGGTGTTACAAAAAACCACGCACGATGCGGGTTGATGCTGGCTGAGTAGCTTTTGCAGCAGCGGAATTTTTCCGTGGCTGGAGGTTTCGAAAAACTGCTGTTCAATCGCCGGTAACGCATCGACCGTATCAATTTCAATCGTTAATGGATTTTGCTGTACCCGGCCACTGATAGCAGCAATGGCTTCCGGCCAGGTTGCGGAAAACAGCAAAGTCTGACGTGACGCAGGCGCAAAGCGAATGACATCATCAATCGCATCGCTAAAGCCCATATCCAGCATGCGGTCGGCTTCATCCATAACCAGCGTATTCAGGGCATCCAGAGAAACGGTGCCTTTTTGCAGGTGGTCAAGTAAACGACCCGGTGTGGCAACAATAATATGTGGTGCATGTTGCAGGGAGTCACGCTGTGCGCCAAAGGGTTGCCCACCGCACAACGTTAAGATCTTGGTGTTTGGCAGGAAGCGCGCTAAACGACGCAGTTCACCCGCCACCTGGTCGGCAAGCTCGCGCGTTGGGCACAACACCAGAGACTGCGTCTGAAACAGCGCGGCATCAATATGCTGTAATAACCCAAGACCAAAAGCAGCCGTTTTGCCACTGCCGGTTTTAGCCTGCACGCGAACATCTTTACCCGCCAGGATTGCCGGTAACGCAGCAGCCTGAACAGGCGTCATTTCAAGATAGCCCAGCTCGTTAAGATTCTCGAGTTGAGCAGCAGGTAAAACATTCAGGGTTGAAAAAGCGGTCACAATTTAATCTCGCGGTAAAAACTCACATTCAGCAGGCGCGTATCCTCGCAGATCTGTGCCCGTGATGCGACAATTTAATCGGTTCTTCATCCGGCGGCGGATCCGGCATGGGCTGCGGACGAGGTATGGGATCGGGAATGGGAACCGGATCGGTCGGTAGCGAATCAGTGTTCGACGTTGCAATCAGACAGGTCATATACCCCTCCAGTCATTCAGGTTGACTCTTTTAGGGTAGACGCTGATTTCCTGCAGGCAAAAAAAAGCCGACTAATCTAAGTCGGCGTCGTACGAATCAATTGTGCTATGCAGTAATTCAAAAAAGGAAGTAAGACAATATGGAGCGCAACGCCCATCGCTTGACGTTGCATTCACCTGCGAGAGAGATATTGCCCCGAATAGGTAGATGGTTTATTGACTTCGCTCAAAAATCAGGACGTTTTCATGCGCAAAAGCCACTAAAAAACGTTGCTGTTACAACCATTTACTACGATGCAACCATAAAGTAACACCACCAATCAGGACCACTAACAGAATACAAAAAAGTGAGAAACCAAACTGCCAACCACCGCCGGGGATACCGCCGAGGTTAACGCCGAAAAGCCCGGTTAAAAATGTGCTGGGAAGAAAAACCATTGCCATCAATGACATTGTATACGTTCGGCGAGCCAGAGACTCCTGCATCACCTGCGCAATTTCATCCGCCATAATACCGGTCCGGGCAATACAGGCGTCTATTTCATCCAGCCCTCTCCCCAGCCTGTCAGCGATATCCTGCATCCGTCTCCGATGGTCGTCGGTCATCCAGGGTAAACGTTCACTCGCCAGACGGGCATAGACATCACGCTGTGGTGCCATATAACGGCGCATCACAATTAGCTGCTTACGCAGTAAAGCCAAAAAACCACGCGGTGGGATCTGCTGATCGAGCAGGTTATCTTCCAGATCGATAATCTTGTCGTGCAGCTGTTCGATAAATTCGCTGGCATGGTCGGTTAGCGCATCACAAACATCCACCAGCCAACTGCCACAATCAGCCGGTCCCGTCCCTTCCTGGAGATCGCTGACCACATCATCCAGCGCCAGCACTTTGCGCTGACGGGTTGAGACAATCAGACGTTCATCCATATATAAACGCATCGCCACAAGTTGGTCAGGACGCTCGTCGGTGCTGCCGTTAATGCAGCGCAACGTGATCAAGGTACCTTCCCCGACTCTACTGACGCGTGGGCGTGTACTTTCGCCTGCCAGCGCATCACGCACATTGTTGGGAAGAAGAGGTGTTGTCGCCAACCATTGGGCACTTTCAGGATGAGTGTAATTAAGGTGTAGCCAGCAGGGATGCTGACTATCAATTACATCATTATCGCTCAGCGGTTTTACTCCACCTCGACCATCCAACAGCCAGGCAAACACGGCATCCGGCACATTAACATCAGTTCCCTTAATGGCTTCCACAGCGCCTCCACAAACATTCAGCCTTTTTCGTTAGTCTAGCTGTCAGAATATGTTAAGCAATATCTCATTGTCCCATTGTGCTGAAATGATTCATAAAAGTCTCTGATAACAGGAAAAGCTCTGACGAATACGACGCTTGCTTCGAGATACCCGGTTAAGCCCGCTGCCATCTCGCTGACTCAAGAGTGTTACTTAAGCGAAATTTATGTGTCCGCGACTGGAGATCAATCACCTGGTTTTTCAGGATACCCGAGGAATCAGAAAGCTCATCAACCATAATGGCATTACTTTGGGTTACATTCTCCAGTTCGGCCAGTGCATGAGTAATTCTGATAATTCCTTTCTCCTGTTCCTGTGTAGCGGTTAATATCTCGCCCATCAGTTGGTTTAATTGACCGGCACCACCGACAATATCATGCATATTTTTTTCTGCTTCACGCACAATAGCTGCACCTTGCTGAACATTTTGATGGGTTTGCGCAATCAGCTGCTTAATATTCTTAGCAGCATCCGCACTACGGTGTGCAAGCATTCTGACCTCACCGGCCACCACGGAAAAACCTTTGCCATGTTCACCGGCCCTCGCCGCTTCCACGGCAGCATTCAATGCCAGAATATTTGTCTGGAATGCGATACCATCAATTAGCGTAATAATTTCCGTCATCTGCTGTGCACATTCGGTGATTGAACGCATATTTGTCGCAACCTGCACCATTAATTCGCCACCCTGAATGGCACATTGCGTGGCAACTGTTGCCTGGACGCTGGCGATCTGCGTGTTGTCAGCATTATTTCGCGTATTAACGGCTATTTCATCCATATTAGCAGCCGTCTGCATCAATGCTCCGGATTGTTGTTCCGTTTTCACTGAAAGCTCGGCGCTGCGTTCCGCAAGCTGTTCAGAGAGCGCCATCGCCGTTTGTGAAGATGTTCTGATCTCATTAACGAGTGTTGAAATATTACTCGATAAACTATTGATGCCCGGTATTAGTCTACCCGCACAATTATTACCAAACTCAGGAATACTGATCGCCAGATTCCCTGACGTCACTTCCTCAATGCTCCTTTTTACCGTATTGATCGGCATGACCAGGTATTTCGTCATATACCACCATAAGCATAATATAGAAATAACGTTTACCACATTTGTACCAATTATAATTTCCGGCGCGGCCGAGAAAATCATCTCAACAATATTGAGAGCAACTGCCGAAATGAGCAGAAATAAAATAATAAAGGTTCTGACGCTAATATCATTTAACATTTTAGTCCTGTGCACTAAGAAATTATGTAGATATTATTTTTTATAGCACCTGCAATGCAGAATGCCATTGCTCTGCGACGAAAGCTGAACTTTCAATGAGAGCCTGCAATCCTTTTACTTAAGGCAAGAAATTACACCTTTTATTCCTGTTAGTTCAGTGTTTTATTCCATCAAATGGCTGTGATGGTGCCAGTCATCAGGTTATTGTGATGACAAGCACATGGAGAGCATAAAACACACAGAACTATAAATTTGGTGAATGTTTATATAAGTAATGGCTCGTTATTTTCACTATCTTCCTGTTTCCTCTAATACCAGTGTAAAAACATAAGAACATTCCCGGTTTTATCATGTTAACTGGACAAAACCTGCTAGATTTATTACCACGGCTTTTTTTCGATAGGTAGTATGATGTTGAACGTGTCGTGGGACCCTGTATTGATTGGGATTTCCTTTGTTGTCGCGTTTATTGCCTCTTTTATTGCTCTCGATAGTGCGGGCAAGGTGGCAATCTCCAATCGACGTGAATCAACCTTCTGGCGCCTGTCTGGCGGGGCTACGCTAGGGATGGGTATTTGGTCAATGCATTTTATCGGTATGCTGGCCATGAAAATGAGTATGCCGATCAATTACCATTTTTCGCTCACGGCATTTTCTTTCTTTATTGCGCTCATTTCTGCAACTCTCGCCATTAATATCGCCATTTCCGGTAATACGCTTTCAACAAAACGATTAGTCGTAGCCACAGGAATATTAAGCGCCGGTGTCGTCACCATGCACTACGTTGGCATGTATGCCATCATTGAGCATGTTGCCATCCTATGGAGTCATTCGCTGATACTGCTCTCAGTGATGATTGCCATCGTTGCATCTGGTGTAGGTTTGTGGCTGGCGTTTCATTTACGCCAAAATACCCGTCGAGCCCTGATCAATCGGCTTGTCGCCGCCCTTATTATGGCGCTGGCGATTGCCTCTATGCATTACACCGGGATGGGAGCGGCAACATTCACCCATTTTGGACACACTGTACACAATGGGCTCAGCACACTGGAACTCTCTGTCTGGGTCTGCGCCGTCACGCTGGTTATTTTGGGTATCATGCTGGTGGTGTCGATGGTGGATTCGCAACTGCGTACCTCCCGACTGGCTGACAACTTACATCAACTTAACTGCCAGCTTGAGCATCAGGTCCACTTCGACGCACTTACTGGACTTGCCAATCGCACACAGATAGATGCCTGCTTACAGGCCTGTCTGCAGCATTCCAAACTGCATCAGCATCAATTTGCTCTGGTATTCATCGATCTCGATCGCTTCAAAGTCGTTAACGATACCTGGGGACATCACATCGGCGATCAGTTGCTGATCGCCAGTACGCAGCGAATCTACAGCTGCCTTGATGACAACATGACGCTGGCGAGGCTGGGGGGAGATGAGTTTATTCTTCTGGTTCCTGACTGTAATAAAAAGGATATCACCGCTCTGCTGACCCGGATTGCCGCTGCGATTGGTGATCCTTTCACGCTGTTTGGGTACACCATTCGGGTTTCGTTAAGTGCGGGAAGCAGTATTTATCCTGAACATGGTTCCACGTTGCATGAGTTAAAAGTAAAGGCTGATATGGCGATGTATCATGTCAAACAGGCTGGCAGAAACGGTTGGGCTATTTATAGCCCGGAAATGGAAGCTATCGCCGATACACCGCCGACATTTTTACAGGAACTGTCACAAGCACTGGAACACGATCAATTTGAGCTTTGGTACCAACCCAAATACACCGCCGGGGATCATTCCCTGACCGGTTTTGAAGCGTTATTACGCTGGCATCACCCGGAACGCGGCATGCTGTTACCCGCAGAGTTTCTGCCTGCGCTGGAAGAGACAGGCCTTATCATTCCGGTCGGGAAATGGGTTATCCAGCAGGCATGCCAGCAGTTACATCAATGGAAGTTACAAGGCCATGCGGAATGGACCCTCGCCGTTAATCTTTCCCCTTCCCAGTTTGAACAACATGACATCGTTGATGTGGTTTGCAGCGCCCTTGCACAATATCAACTATCACCTGCATATCTCACGCTGGAATTGACTGAAAGTACAGCACTTAAAAATTTAAAACGTAGCGCTGAAGTCTTAAATGCATTTTCAGCTTTAGGGATCACCGTTTCTATTGATGATTTCGGTACCGGTTATTCAAATATATTGATGTTGAAGTCTCTTCCGGCACGGGAATTAAAAATTGACAGAGTATTTGTTAAAGATATCAGCGAGAACAGCAAAAATACAAAGATTGTGTCTACTATTATTGACATAGCCCACTCCATGAATATGCAAGTAGTGGCTGAAGGAATAGAGACCCAGGAGCAGGAAATACTCCTGACCCAGATGGGATGTGGCGTGCTGCAAGGTTTCTTGTTTGCAAAACCGTTGCCTGCGCATCAGATCCATGAATTGATTCCAACAGAAAGTAACATTAAGCAGCAGCGAATCGTACAGTCTTTGTCTCCTCAACAATCAATAACATTATGAGACTGTAATATAAAAAACAGATGCCATTAAACGGGCAACACAGCAGATAAAGATAACGGGATTATCGATGAGCACAACCGAGCTGCATTCACTGGATTTATTAACCCTGCCGGTGTGGATTGTTTCGCCGCATACCGAAGAACTGGTGTTCGCTAATACCGTTGCACGGGAACTGATGCAGGCCCCCTGCTTTTCTCTACTCCGCAAGGGCATATTTTCAACACATGCCCAGAATGATTTAACCATGTATCTCAGCGATTTGAGAAATCATCACGACATTGTAGAAATCCTTACGGTTTGCCGCGAAGGTGAAGACGTCGCGATGGCCAGCCGCCTGTCCATCCGCTCTCTGCCGGAATCAGGTGACGTTATTCTTTTCGAAGGCATTGAAACACCGACTTCGCAAGGTCTGAAAGCGAGCCGTTCAGCGAATTATCAGCGAAAAAAACAGGGATTTTACGCGCGTTTTTTCCAGACTAACTCGGCCCCAATGTTGCTTATCGATCCGTCCCGTGATGGGCTTATCGTTGATGCAAATCTCAGTGCGCTAAATTTTTATGGCTATAGCCATGATACGATGTGTCAGAAACATACATGGGAAATCAATACGCTGGGCCGTCATATACTCCCGGTGATGCATGAAATCGCCCATCTTCCAGGTGGCCATAAACCTTTGCATTTTGTGCATAAACTGGCAGACGGCACATCCCGTCACGTACAAACCTACGCCGGGCCAATCGAAATCTACGGTAATAAGCTCATGCTGTGCATTATTCATGATATTACCGAGCAAAAACGGCTGGAACAGGAGCTTGAGCGTGCGGCCCTGCGTGACGCCTTAACGGGATTGCTTAACCGCCGACATTTTTATCAGGTAACCGAGCCGGAACAGACCCACGCGATGTCATTGACACAGGATTACAGCCTGCTGTTGATCGACACCGATCGCTTTAAAAGCATTAACGATCTTTTTGGTCATTTAAAAGGTGATGAGGTACTTTGCGCTCTGGCACGCACACTTGAATCCTGTGCAAGAAAGGATGATCTGATTTTTCGCTGGGGAGGTGAAGAATTTGTGCTGCTGCTGCCGCGAACCTCGTTAGATATTGCCCTCAATCTCGCAGAAGTGATACGGGCGACGGTGGCCAAAGTGACTCTCCCTGGCCTTCCCCGCTTTACCGTCAGCATTGGCGTAGCTCGGCACGAAACAAATGAAAGCATCGATGAGTTATTCAAACGCGTTGACGACGCGTTGTACAAAGCCAAGAACGAAGGCAGGAACAGAGTGCTGGCCGCCTGATGTTTACGTCGTTCAGCGACTACGTTTAGCGTGACGCTCCCAGTTGTCCTGTTTTGCCTGTGCGGTTTTACGCAATGCCACATAACATGCCCCGCTGCCGCCGTGATGCGGCAGTGCGGCGCAGTATGCTTGCACGTCGTCAAATTCCGTCAACCAGCGCGCCACGTAGCTGCGAACAATATTGGCATGGGAGTTATCGTCACGTCCCTTGCCGTGTATCACCAGCACGTTACGCAACCCTTCCTGCTGCGCCTGCAGAATAAAGCTAAAGAGCATCTGGCGACATGTTTCAACAGGTTGGCGAATAAGATTAAGGCTCGCCTGCTGCGGGTATTTTCCGTTTCGCAGCTTGTCGGTCACGCCGTTCTGTAAACCTTCGCGACGAAACTCGAGCGGCACATTCAACGGGACAATATCGAGAAATCCCGTCGAGAGAAAATTATCCAGTTGTAGCGTATCGATACGCGCCGGAGTGCGAAGATTGCGCATGGGCTGCCAGTGCACATCGGCATGGTGTTTCAGCGGTTGAACATCCCCCATTGCGTCAAGAAACAGCGATGCATCATCAAGGTTCATGTTTCATCCTCCAGCGTATTGCGACGGGCATTATCATAACCGCGCACAATTATACCGACAACTATACCGGTAACGGTTTACGGATATTTCCAATAATTAACCGGATCCTCCGCGCTGAACCGATCTACCCACAACAAGTTGATATCCGTTTTTAGGGGTATAGCTGCGACGGTCACTGGCGTGATAATGTGTAGCCTCGCCTGAATGCTGTAATGAGAGAAACGGATGCTTAACTTACTGGAAGACACCATCGACACGCCGCTGGGCCCGCTGTGGGTTATTTGTGATGAGCAATTTCGCCTGCGCGCAGTGGAATGGGATCAGCACAGCGATCGCATGGAACAATTGCTTGATATTCATTACCGTAAAGAAGGTTATCAGCGCATTACCGCCAAAAATCCTGGTGGATTAAGCGACAAACTCTCTGAGTATTTTGCCGGAAACCTCAGCATAATTGACACGCTGGAAACGGCAACCGCTGGGACGCCTTTCCAGCGTGAAGTCTGGCAAGCATTACGCACTATCCCCTGCGGGCAGGTCATGCATTATGGTCAGTTGGCCGAACAGTTGGGGCGCCCCGGCGCTGCAAGAGCGGTCGGCGCAGCTAATGGCTCCAATCCAGTAAGCATTGTGGTCCCCTGTCATCGCGTCATTGGACGTAACGGCACCATGACCGGATATGCCGGCGGTGTACAACGAAAAGAGTGGTTATTGCGCCACGAAGGTTATTTGCTACTCTAGATTCCAGGCAATTAATGCCTTATTCATCACACTTCCGCATAATGCGCCACCAAATTAAGTGTGGTTAATCAAGCAGATATAAACATTCGCTCCAGTTATGCCTGAATTATTCTCTATTGGGAGTAGCTCAGGCTTACGTGCTCACCAAAAAGATGTTAAAATTGACAAATATCAATTACGGCTTGAGCAGACCTATGATCCCGGAAAAGCGAATTATACGGCGCATTCAGTCTGGCGGTTGTGCTATCCATTGCCAGGATTGCAGCATCAGCCAGCTTTGCATCCCGTTCACACTTAACGAGCATGAGCTTGACCAGCTCGATAACATCATCGAGCGCAAAAAGCCTATCCAAAAAGGGCAGACGCTCTTTAAAGCAGGTGATGAGCTTAAATCACTCTACGCTATCCGCTCCGGAACGATAAAAAGCTATACCATTACCGAACAAGGCGATGAGCAAATTACCGGTTTCCATCTGGCGGGTGACCTGGTAGGTTTTGACGCCATTGGCAGCGGCCATCACCCGAGCTTTGCTCAGGCGTTGGAAACCTCAATGGTATGCGAAATTCCTTTCGAAACCCTTGATGACCTGTCTGGTAAGATGCCGAACCTGCGTCAGCAGATGATGCGTCTGATGAGTGGCGAAATCAAAGGCGACCAGGATATGATCCTGTTGCTGTCGAAGAAAAACGCTGAAGAGCGCCTGGCGGCCTTTATCTACAATCTGTCTCGTCGCTTCGCCCAGCGTGGGTTCTCGCCTCGTGAATTCCGCCTGACCATGACCCGTGGCGACATTGGTAACTACCTCGGTCTGACGGTTGAAACCATCAGCCGCCTGTTGGGTCGTTTCCAGAAAAGCGGCATGCTGGCGGTGAAAGGCAAATATATCACTATTGAGAACAGCGACGCGCTGGCAGTTCTTGCCGGCCACACGCGTAACGTTGCGTAATCTTTCCGCAAGCCTCTCTGTTATCCTTCTGTCAAATCGCTAAATTTTCCCGATTTATTGATCTGGCAGGAGGTTATTCCCTGTTTCAAACCACATTATTGGGTTACTCTTTTAGTTACAAACTGCGATGACAGTTGTAAGGAGACCCTGTATGGCTATGTATAAAAATATGCTGGTCGTCATCGACCCTAACCAGGACGATCAACCAGCATTACGGCGAGCTGTTTATTTGCATCAACGGATTGGTGGCAAAATTAAAGCCTTTTTGCCGATCTATGACTTTTCCTATGAAATGACTACCCTGCTGTCGCCTGATGAGCGTACGGCAATGCGTCAGGGGGTCATCAGCCAGCGAACTGCATGGATACGTGAACAAGCGAAATACTACATCGAAGCAGGGATCCCTCTGGAGATTAAAGTGGTCTGGCATAACCGACCCTTTGAAGCCATCATCCAGGAAGTCATCAGCGCCAGGCATGACCTGGTCCTCAAGATGGCGCACCAACACGACCGCCTCGAAGCCGTAATATTTACGCCAACCGACTGGCATTTATTGCGTAAATGTCCAAGTCCGGTATGGATGGTGAAAGACCAGCCATGGCCTGAAGGGGGTAAAGCACTGGTTGCCGTAAACCTCGCCAGTGAAGAGGCTTATCACAACGCGCTCAATGAAAAACTGGTCAAAGAGACGCTACAGCTTGCAGAACAGGTTAACCATACCGAAGTGCATCTGGTTGGCGCCTACCCTGTCACACCAATCAACATCGCGATTGAACTGCCTGAATTTGATCCCAGCGTTTATAACGACGCAATCCGTGGACAGCATCTGCTGGCCATGAAGGCGCTACGCCAGAAATTCAGTATTGATGAGAAAGTGACGCACGTTGAAAAAGGCTTACCTGAAGAGGTCATTCCTGATTTAGCCGAGCACTTGCAGGCGGGTATTGTGGTATTGGGGACCGTCGGACGTACCGGTATTTCTGCTGCGTTTCTTGGTAATACCGCGGAACAGGTTATCGATCATCTACGCTGTGACCTGCTGGTCATCAAGCCGGATGAATATCAGACGCCAGTTGAACTGGACGACGAAGAAGACGATTAACCACACAATGAAATGCCGGATGGCGATATCATCCGGCATTTTAAACGCCTAGTGTTGCTCCTCACCGCCGAGGAAATAGATACCAAGCGGGATAGCCAACAGAATCGTAAACACCATGCTGTAGACACAAATCATTGCAGATTGAATGGCGTACATTGAAGCGGTCCAGTCGGATAGCGGAATGTCATACTGTTCAATAACGCCACCGATCGTCGCTCGCGTCACGACCGACGCTGCGATAATAAACACCCCAAGCAGGCACAACAGAAACTTCCGTCCCTTCGCTGTTTTCAGCTTAGCCATGATCATAGTACTGTCCTTTTGCAAATGAAAAACCTTGTTACTTTGCGCTAACAATACCATGACATCAACTGACTGTCTGCTACATAAACCGCATACAGGGTTGACGTCAGCGTTATTTCGCTGAAAATAGCGCTGATTGCATTATTTATCTCTCCTTTTGATTAATGATCTGACCGCCTTAACTGAGTAAAATATCTGGGGATTAGGATGTCAGATGATATTTAGCTAACACGGAGTTGCCAGGAAGAATCATGATCGCTGAACTGTTTATGAATAATGCGTTTAATTTGACGGTAATTCTTAGCTGCTGTGCCGCGCTGGTCCTGATGAGCGTCTGGTATCATCGTGGAGAGCGTCGCTGCAAAGGATTCATATTTCATGCCGCACAATTTTTTGTCTATGCCATTATCATTGGGACGTTTGGCAGCATTGCTAATAACGTTATCGAAAGTTACAGCCTGAAATTTATCTCCCCCAGCGTGGTCGACTTTATCTGCACCTCGTTGATTGCGTTGATCCTGACCATCAAACTTTTTCTGGTGATTAATCAGTTTGAAAAGACGCAGATTAATAAAGGCAGAGATATCACCAGCGCGAGGATCCTGTCGCGTATCATCAAGATTACCATCGTGGTTGCCATCATTTTACTGTATGGCGAACACTTCGGTATGAGCTTATCCGGCCTGTTAACCTTTGGCGGTATTGGCGGTATCGCAGTGGGTATGGCGGGGAAAGATATTCTGAGCAACTTTTTCTCAGGCATTATGCTCTATTTCGACAGACCGTTTAGCATAGGCGATTGGATCCGCTCCCCGGACCGCAATATTGAAGGCACGGTAGCAGAAATTGGCTGGCGAATGACTAAAATAAACACCTTCGACCATCGTCCGTTGTATGTGCCAAACTCGATTTTCTCCTCCATCAGCGTAGAAAACCCAGGGCGCATGACCAACCGGCGAATTAAAACGGTGATCGGGTTACGATATGAGGATGCCGATAAAGTCGGTGCCGTTGTCGAGTCGGTCAGAGAAATGCTGCAAAACCATCCTGGAATAGACCAGAAACAAACTCTGTTGGTCTATTTTAATGAATTTGCCGATTCATCGTTGAATATCATGGTGTATTGCTTCACGAAAACCACCGTCTGGAAGGAATGGCTCGCGGTACAGCAAGACGTTTATTTAAAGATTATCACGATAGTCCAGGCAAACGGCGCCGACTTTGCATTCCCCAGCCAGACGCTGTATATGGATAATCCTGAAGCATCGCCATTGACACACTAACAAAAGAAAAGACGCGGAAATCCGCGTCTTTTTTGTACTTATTTCAATGAGGAAATATCAATTACAAAGCGGTATTTCACATCGCTTTTCAACATCCGCTGCCAAGCACGATTAATATCCTGAATATCGATCACTTCGACATCGGCGGTAATACCATGCTGACCGCAAAAATCCATCATCTCCTGCGTTTCAGCAATGCCGCCGATAACTGAACCCGCCACAGACCTACGCCCAAGGATCAGGGGAACCGTATTCAGAAACGGATCCAACGCACCAAGATAACCGACCAGCACCAGCGTACCGCTTAGCGCCAGGGTTGGGATATAAGGGTTCAGGTCATGAACGTAGGGCACAGTATCGATAATCAGATCAAACTGATTCGCTGTCGCTTTCATCTGTTCACTGTCAGTGGAAAGCACAACGTGACTGGCACCCAAACGTCTGGCATCAGCTTCTTTGCCCGGTGAACGCGTAAACAGCGTAACTTCCGCGCCCAGCGCATTTGCAAGTTTGATTGCCATATGCCCGAGTCCACCCAGACCGACAACCGCGACTTTACTGCCCTCGCCTACCTGCCAGTGGCGCAGAGGCGACCATGTTGTGATCCCGGCGCAAAGCAGCGGCGCCGCACCGCGTAAATCGATCCCTTCAGGGACCTTCACCACAAACTTTTCGGTAACGACAATTTTGTCAGAATAGCCGCCGAAAGTAGGCAGACCGTCATGACGGTCGATATCGTTATACGTTAGCGTGTTACCTTCTTCGCAATACTGCTCTAGCCCCTGCTCGCAGGCGCTACAGTGTTGACAGGAATCAACCATGCAGCCGACCCCTGCGAGATCGCCCACTTTGAATTTTGTTACCGACTTACCAACATGCACCACGCGGCCAATGATCTCATGCCCTGGTACCATCGGATATTTAGCACCGCCCCAATCGTTGTAGGCGTTGTGAATATCCGAGTGGCATACACCGCTGTATAAAATATCGATAACCACATCATCTTCACGCGGATCGCGACGAACAAAATTATGGGGGACTAAATCTTCTTTCACCGCCAGAGCAGCATAACCCTTCACATTCATGACCATTGAGATCTCCTCAGGGATTAGGTGTTACCAGAACCAGCATAGTTCAGGGCAGCAGGTTGTACTCAGCGTCGCTAACCGGTTCCAGCCATTCGTTCGACGCGCCAGGGGCCGGGATTTCCACGGCGATATGGGCAAACCAACTATCACGCGCGGCGCCGTGCCAGTGTTTCAATCCCGCCGGAATGTGCACGACATCGCCGGTTTTCAGCTCACGTGCCGGTTTATTCCACTCCTGATACCAGCCTCTGCCACCGGTCACCAGCAATATTTGTCCACCCTCATGATGAACATGCCAGAAGTTACGACAACCCGGTTCAAATGCGACATTGCCAATTACCACGCCTTCCATGGAGAGCATGGTCAGATAGCTGTCGCCAGTGAAATACTTCGCATACGCTTCATTTTTCTCTCCACGTGGAAAGACGCTGTTACCATCAAATTGTTCGTTCATAGTGACTCCAGTATGGATAATGTCCGCGGTGTTCATACCAGACATTCATCAAGAACCGTACGGGCATTTTCCCCAATCCCGGCTCCACAGTGCTGTTCGAGTATCGTAATAAACTCACTGAGTTGCTCAGGGAGGATCCCGATGTTAAGGCATATCGCAAAATGGCTTTTCAACTGGCTGTTAACGCCGCCCAGAACGGCCAGCGCCGAAACGGTCACCCATTCACGGTCCTGCCAGTCAAGTACATCTCGCTGAAAAATATCGCCAAACAGATGTGCTTTAAGCCAGACATCAATAGCGGGTGCAAAGTCAAACAGCGGACCGCTTACAGGCTGTCCAACCAGTTGCGTCTGAGTTAGGCTCCCAGCCTGAACACTGTTCCAGTCTGCAGGTGGCGGCGTGGCCGTTCTACCTTCGTCGTCTGAAAGCCCTTTCTCGCTTCGACTTTTCACCACCGACATAAAGCAGGACAGACCGTTCAGGCTGCGAGGGAAACCGCAGTATGCGTAGAGCTGTAGCAGGATCTCTTTTACTTCATTGAGCGTGAGTCCCGCATCCAGTCCGGCGTTGAGCGCGACGTCCAGCTTTTCCATCTGTCCTGTGGCAGTGAATGCCGCAATGGGAATGATTGCCTGTTGTCTGGCATCCAGTTGGTATTGCATATTCGACTCTCCAAATGGTGGCAACATTGCACCACCGGGGGCTGAAAACAGTAAAATTATAGAGACTCGACGTGTCGGTGATTAGAGAGGAAAAGAAGGACAAACTTATGAGCTGTACTCATTAATAATCAGCAGCAGGTACTCTTTATTTGCAGGTAACTGATTGAAGACTTACGCCACAATCTCGATTAAATTGCCGTCAGGATCTTTTATCACCGCTTCGTAATAACCATCGCCAGTAGTGCGCGGACCTGAGACTAATATCCCCTGTCCCTGCGCTTGCATTGCAATGGCATCAACATTTTCATTGCCGCCAACAGAAATGGCGAGGTGTACCCATCCGCAACGATTATTGTCAGGTTGGTGCCCGATAAGACCCGGTTTGGTCATTAACTCAATCGCAATTTCCTCGCCAATTTTGACAAAATAAGATTCAAACCCAGGATTGGTTTTACTGCGGTATTTCTCGTTGATCTTGCCGTCAAAAAACGAGACCCAGAAGCGAGCTTGCTGCTCGAGATCCTGTGTCCATAACGCCATATGCGCAATCTTCATAGCGAACCTCTTCCCGTTGTATCCAGAATAGTACGGCCCCTGTAAGGGATGTTGACATCGTTAATCATAATGCACGATCATGCACTCTATTGCTCGATGTTTATTTCACCTGGAGTATCCATGCTCGATTACGCCGCATTCCCGGAACAGCGCCAGGCGCTTATCTTTCAGATCCTGCAAGAAAACGGCAGGGTCATTTGTTCTGAACTTGCTAACCGATTAGGTGTTTCTGAACACACAATTCGTCGTGATTTGCATGAATTGAGCAAAGATGGCGTGTGTAAAAAAGTCTATGGTGGCGCGGTCATTACACTCCCTGAATCCGAAGACATCGACGTACGCAAGAGTATTAATGTAGCCAAAAAGAGCAACATCGCGCAGAGATGTGCCCGACTGGTCAAATCTGGAAGCTGTATTTTTATCGACACGGGTAGCACCAATCTGGCAATGGCAGAAGCTCTACCCGCCGAACTGGCGTTAACCGTGGTGACAAATTCACCGGAGATTGCCGCCGTTTTGCTAAAAAAACCGCTGTTTGAAGTCATTATGCTGGGTGGCGTGGTGCAGAGATCTTCAGGTGGGTGCGTGGGAGCTTCCGCCATCGCACAAGTGCAGGACATTTTATTCGATCAGGGATTTATTGGCGGCTGCGCGATGTCGCCTGAATCCGGCTTAACGGGATTTGATTATGCGGATTGTGAATTCAAAAAAGCGGTGATTAAACAATGTAATGAAACTATCGTCGCGCTAACGGCTGAAAAAATCCCAGCCGTCGCCCGATATGTCGTTACCGAAAGCAGCAATATCGATGTGATTGTTGTAGAGGACAACATCAGCAAAGAGTACGCCACAGCGTTCCAGGCGCACGACATTCGAATTTATACCGTCTAACCGCGGTAGGCCCGCTGAAAATTTACTGTGCTAAACGTCGCTCCTGGCGTCAGCGCGATGATCGCTGACAGATAATCCAGACGGATTTTTTGCTGGTTTTCAGATTGCCCCACGACCAGAAATTCTTCTTTTTCCACGGTGGTACACGTCGTCAGCGCTTTAGCATCAAAACATGTGCCATCCGTTAGTTCAATGCGCAACCAATAGTGGTACATGCAGGCGATTTCCAGATAATCATGAAGATCGCAATCTATCGGGTGATACTCTTCGGTCGTTTTCATCATGCTACCTTCCCCAACGTCTTGTATATTCGGGAAATCGCCAACGCAACTTCCCGAACTATCCAGCTATTTCAACGCTTCAATGGGAGCGCCGAAATTAATATGCAGCACATTGCCGTCAATCACCAGCGCCGGAACAGATTTCACGCCAGCCACTTCAGCCTCAGCAACCCGATCAGGTTGCTCTCCCAGATGAACCACATCGATTTCAACATCTGCAGACAAATGCTGCAGAAGTGTCTGTTCTGCGGAAACACAAACCGGGCAACCTGCATGATAGAAACGAGCTTTAGTCATGATACATCTCCTTTAAATTATAGTATCGATTCGATACTATAATTCATGCTACGCTGCTTTTATCCTTTGTCAATATAGTTTTTAATCGATACTATATGCCGAGGAGGATTTGTTATGCCCGACATGTCACTTTTCGACGTACTTGACCGGCTTTCCAGCCTGACAAGGATGTGGTTTCGCCAGCATCCTTTACTGGCGGATCTCCAGCCAGTGCAACTTAGCGCGTTAATGTATCTGGCCCGTTGCAACCGTTATTCCAATACGCCGCTTGGCGTGACAGACTACCTTGGGCTCACCAAAGGTACCGTGTCACAATCGCTGAAGCTTTTGGAAAACAAAGGGTTGATTGTTCGCAAGCCGGATGACCGTGATAAACGTAGCGTCCATCTACACTTAAGTGAGTCGGCCAATACCTTACTGGACGCCCTGCTCCCGCCAACGTTTTTAGTGGAGGGTGAATCGGCAATGGGTGAACGGGCGATCGTGCTCAGAGAGCTGCTGTTAGAACTGTTACGCGGGATCCAGAGGACCAACAATGTGCCTGGCTTTGGACTTTGCCATAGCTGTCGCTTCCACCAAAAAATTGATGGTCAGGGATTTTGTAATCTGACGAAAGAGAGATTGAGTGAAGAAGATTCATTGCTGATTTGCCGGGAGCATCAGCCGCCGGAAACATAAAATGGCTGGTGCAAAATCACACCAGCCATTATCTCTGTTAGTGCTTAACGATATACATTGTGCGGCTGTATGCGACATCTTCAGGGTTAGTAATCGGATACCCTTTCAGCCACGGTTTAATTAAACGCCCGTTGGTATACTGATAAATCGGTGCAATAGGTGCCTGTTCCATCAGAATTTTCTCCGCGGCGTTATAATCGGCATTGCGCGCTTTCTCTGTATTCTCCAGAGTTGCCTGGGTCAACACTTTGTCGTACGCCGGATCATTAAATCGGGAGATATTGCCCGTATGGGTCGATGTTAATAGCGACAAGAACGTAGAAGGCTCATTGTAGTCACCCACCCATGAGGCGCGGATCACATCAAAATTACCGGTATTACGGCTGTCGATATACGTTTTCCATTCCTGATTCTGCAATTTTACGTCAACACCGAGGTTCTTCTTCCACATAGAAGCCACTGCGATAGCAATCTTCTGATGATTTTCTGAGGTGTTGTACAGCAGCGTCAGTTTAAGCGGTTTCTGTGGGCCATAGCCCGCCGCACGCAGCAGCGTTTTTGCCTGCGCATTTAATTCTTCCTGACTCATTTGCTCAAACGGTGAAGGTTCCGGCACAAATCCTGCCGTTACATCCGGCGTAAAATGCCATGCCGGCTTCTCACCTGTACCCAATACCTTCTCCGCCATCAGACGACGATCGATAGTCATGCTGAGTGCCAGCCGCACGCGTGAATCGGCGGTCGGTCCCTTCTGGGTATTGAAAGCATAATAATAAGTACCAAGCTGCGGCGGGGTGTAAACCTGACCCGGGATATCCTTCAACAGTTTCTGATACATATTTTTCGGGAAGGATTCCGTGATATCAATATCACCAGCAAGATAGCGCTTGGTGGCAGCTGATTCCTGGTTGATCGGCAGGAAGGTGACTTTTTGCAGCACCGTTTTGGCGTTGTCCCAATAATGCGTGTTCGGCACCACTTCCAGTTTTTCGTTCACGACGCGATCTTTGAGCACATAGGCGCCGTTACCAATAAGATTGCCTGGTTTTGTCCACTCTTTGCCGCTCTCAACGTTAGCTTTTTGTACCGGATAGAATGCAAAACTCGCTGTCAGATTGGCAAACCAGGGCAGCGGTTTATCCAGTTGAACTTTCAATGTCCGTGCATCGACAGCACTAACGCCAAGTTTATCAGGCGTGGCTTTGCCATCGATAATAGCCTGAGCATTATTAATTCCCGCCAGCGCCGCAAACCAGGCAAACGGCGACAGCGTTTTTGGATCAACCAGACGCTGCCAGCTATAGACAAAATCCTGCGCCGTTACCGGCGTACCATCGGCCCATTGCGCATTGTCACGCAGCGTAAACGTCCAGATGCGGTTATCGTTACTCTTCCACTGGGTAGCGACGCCAGGCACGATCTCACCCTTCTCATTCTGGTTGACCAGCCCTTCAAATAGATCACGAATAACCTGTATTTCAGGCAGCCCTACAGCTTTTGCCGGATCAAGCGACGCCGGTTCGTCTTTTATATGACGCACCAGTTCTTGTTTCTCTGCCAGTACCGTTCCGCTGGGAACATCAGCAGCCCAGGATAAAGAAATGCTGCTAACCAACAACGCACAACAGGTTACTGAAACAGAATGCTGCATAAGATACCCTCAATTCCGGCTACTAAGTGAATGTGTAATTATTTGTATCGCCAGCAGGAAATGCAATTAACTTCCGACAAGAAAGTGATATTACACCTGAAAAGATAAGTGTGTGAAAACGATTTGATTATCCATACATTTTGCACAACACTGCGAGTAACAATCCAAGCATTCAGAGATGACTATGACCGTTACCCGTCCCCGTGCCGAGCGCGGCGCATTCCCACCTGGAACCGAACATTACGGACGTTCATTGTTAGGCGCACCGCTAATCTGGTTTCCTGCACTGGCAGCCGATCGTGAAAGCGGCCTGATACTGGCGGGAACGCACGGCGACGAAAACTCCTCGATCGTTACCCTTTCTTGCGCATTGCGTACGCTTAACCCTTCCCTGCGTCGCCACCATGTGGTGCTGGCCGTAAACCCTGACGGTTGCCAGCTTGGGCTGCGCGCAAATGCGAACGGCGTCGATCTGAACCGTAATTTTCCCGCCGCAAACTGGAGAGCGGGCGAAACGGTGTATCGCTGGAACAGTAGCGCAGAAGAGCGTGATGTGGTGTTGTTGACCGGAGAAAGTCCGGGTTCGGAACCAGAAACCCAGGCGTTGTGTCAGCTTATTCACCGAATTCATCCCGCCTGGGTAGTCTCTTTTCACGATCCACTGGCCTGTATTGAAGATCCCAGAAGCAGCGAGCTGGGTGCGTGGCTGGCACAGTCGTTTGAATTGCCTCTGGTCACCAGCGTAGGTTATGAAACGCCCGGCTCTTTTGGTAGCTGGTGCGCAGACCTGAATTTACACTGCATAACCGCCGAATTTCCGCCCATTTCATCGGATGAAGCGAGCGAAAAATACCTGCTGGCCATGTCCAATCTGCTGCGCTGGCACCCTAGAGATGGAGCTGCCCGGTCGTAAAATGCAGGGCTGGCTCCGCATCGCTGGCAAGCCAGGTAGGGCCATCAAGATCGGCAAAGTTAACCTGCGGCGTAAGCGGTAACGCCGCACCGATAGCCCGGGAGGTACACAGCATGCAGCCCAGCATCAGCGCAAATCCCTGCTCGCGGGCTTCCGTTGCCAGCGCCAGTGCTTCCGTCAGACCGCCTGTTTTGTCCAGTTTGATATTGACCATTTCATAGCGTCCGTGCAGCGCTTTCAGGCTGCTGCGAGTGTGGCAACTTTCATCTGCGCAGATGGGCAGCGGATGCACAAAATTCTCCAGCGCGGCATCATCCTGAGCCGGCAGCGGCTGCTCCAGCATTGCCACCCCTAAATCAGCCAACAGCTGACAGCGTGCCGCAAGGCCTTCTGCCCGCCAGGATTCATTGGCGTCGACAATAATCGTAGCGTCAGGAACAGCCGCACGAATGGCAACCATCCGCTCACTAATCAAGCGAGCATCCAGTTTAACTTTCAGCAGTTTTGCGCCATTTCCCCACAGCGCAGCCGCGCTCGCAGCCATTTGTTCCGGCGAGCCAATCACTACGGTTTGCGCCGTCGTCACCACTTCCGCCAGTTCACTTCCCACCAATTCCGCCAGCGACTTCTGCTGTTGACGCGCACTTAGATCCCACAACGCGCAGTCTACGGCATTTCGCGCAGCCCCTGCTGGCAGCAGCTTTTGCAGCTCTTCACGCGTAAGTCCGTTTTCCAGCTGTGGCGCAATGCTCATAATTTGCGCCAGAACAGAGGCATCGCTTTCACCGTAGCGCGGGTACGGTGTGCACTCGCCAATACCTGTGACGCCATTTTCTGTCAATTCGACGACAACCACATGCGCTTCGGTCCTGCTCCCACGGGCTATGACAAAGGGAGTGTGCAGCGGCCAGGCTTCCTCATATACCTTAACTGTTCTCATTTGTTTTCCTTAATGCAGTCCCTGAAGCGGATATCCGCAAATAGCGTTTGCCGTGTTAACTGTTGATGGCATAAACTAGCCTCGACGTTAACTATATGTAAACAGGAAGATAACCATGTCACAAACCGTTCATTTCCAGGGCAACCCGGTTGCAGTTGCCGGCTCCATTCCTCAGGCTGGAAGCAAAGCTCAGGCTTTTACCCTTGTGGCTAAAGACCTGTCTGACGTTACGCTGGGCCAGTTTGCAGGCAAGCGCAAAGTGCTGAATATTTTCCCAAGCATCGATACTGGCGTTTGCGCGGCATCGGTACGTAAGTTTAACCAACTGGCGACAGAAATCGACAATACCGTCGTACTGTGTATTTCGGCCGACCTGCCATTCGCCCACTCTCGTTTTTGCGGCGCGGAAGGTCTGAGCAACGTTATCACGCTGTCCACCCTGCGCAACGCAGAATTCCTGAAAAACTACGGTGTTGAAATCGCTGAAGGCCCGCTGAAAGGTCTGGCCGCACGTGCCGTAGTTGTTATCGATGAAAATGACAATGTTGTTTTCAGCCAACTGGTCAATGAAATCACCAACGAACCAGACTACACAGCAGCGCTGGACGTTCTGAAAGCGTAAGCTGCGTTTGCATACAAAAATGCCTCCGGATGGAGGCATTTTCATTTACGGCATTACTCTTCGCTTTTTTTCTGTTGGCTCAGGCCGTACTCGCGCAATTTATTGGCAATCGCGGTATGCGAAACGCCGAGGCGCTTGGCCAGCTTGCGCGTGCTGGGATAATTCATATACAGCTGCGTCAGCACGGAGCGTTCAAAGCGGCTGGTAATTTCATCCAGCGACCCTTCCATCACCTCTTCTCCGACCGCAACCGTTGCCGCATCATAATCCGGCAGCAAAATATCCTGTGGCCGTAGCTCATAGCCTTCAAGCTGGGTCAGCGCCCGGTAGATAGCGTTTTTAAGCTGACGCACGTTGCCCGGCCAACCGTAACGGGTTAACACCGTGCTGAGATCGGCGGACAGCTTCGGACGCGGCACGCCCTGCTCATCGGCAAAACGCGCTACGAACAGTTCGGTGAGCGGCATAATATCTTGTGGGCAATCGCGCAGCGGCGGCAGGTTTAACGTCAGTACATTCAGACGATAATAGAGGTCTTCACGGAAAAGTCCTTTCTGCACCAGCTCCACAAGGTTCTTTTGCGTCGCGCAAATCACACGGACATCAACATGAACTTCGTGATCTTCTCCCACGCGACGGAACGTACCGTCATTGAGAAAACGCAGCAATTTGGTCTGCATACGCGGCGACATTTCGCCAATTTCATCTAACAGAACCGAACCGCCATTCGCCTGCTCAAAGAACCCTTTTTTGCCTTCCGGCGCATGGCCAAACAGCTCGCTTTCAACCGCATCTTCAGGGATTGACGCACAGTTCAGCGCCAGATACGGTTTCGACGCACGCGGGCTTGCCAGATGACAGGCATGAGCAAAAAGATCTTTGCCGGTGCCGGTATTACCAGTAATCAGCAGCGGTGCACTCAGCGTCGCCAGCTTGCGCGCTTGTTCTACGACGTGTTTCATTTTGGCGCTGACGGCAATAATCTGGCTAAACGCACTGAGATCCTGCGTTGTCATATTTTGCAGCTGACGTCCCATTCGGATGGTGGAGCGCAACATCACCACCGCGCCGGTCAGCATCTGCTCCTGATTTTCGCCCTGCAAATGGACAGGCGTAATTTCCATCAGGAAATTCTGCCCGTTAATCACGACATGTTCGCTATGGGAATCCTGCGGATTGCTTTCCAGCCAGCGCTGGAAGTTAAACCCATTGATTAACTGGGCTGCGGTATGGTTGCGCATCCGCTCCTGGGTGTGTGCAAAAAGTTGACAGCTCGCAGGGTTCGCCATCTCAACTTTGCTTTTCATATCAAGAGAAAGGACCGGCTCAGGCAACGCTTCAAGAAGCGCACTTAGTGCCAGATGTTCACGTTCAGAAGGCATCCAGGGCACGGTGCGCACATCCGTAACCCCTGAAATACGGCGAATTTCAGCCATCAGGCTGCTGAAGTTGGTGAACTCCAGCTCCGCAAAATTAAGGTAAATCCGCCCGATGGGGTCAATTTCGATACCGCGTAAATCAATGCTTCTCAGCACCAGTAAATCGAGCAGTTCGCGGGTCAGACCAAGACGGTCTTCACAAAAGACTTCCAAACGCATAGGAACCTTCACCTGGACAAGGGATTATGTGTTAAATGATAAGACAGTATTTGGTTTGCAGAAAGAACTCTGTCAACAAATATTGACAGCGCGCTGGAAAATTAGGCACCGGGGCGTAAAGTTATACGATCGGCGCCTGTTTTATAGCTAACTTTCGCGCGGAGATTTGTTCTTTTGTAAGGTCTCTTTCACCTGACCAATCAGTTGACGGCGAAAATCGCCCAGTCGTGGCTTATCATCATCGATCCACGGCAGCGGTCGGCAAAGCTCCATAGCTTTAATGCCCAGACGCGCCGTTAATAACCCCGCGCCAATGCCCTGTGCGGCACGCGTTGATAAGCGGGCGGCTAAATCCTGCGACATCCAGTCCATCCCTACTTCCCGCACCAGCTCACTGGCCCCGGCAAAAGCGATATTCAACAACACCAGGCGGAACAGGCGCAGACGGCTGTAATAACCAAGTTCAATGCCATACAGCGATGCAATGCGATTAATCAGCCGCAGATTTCGCCAGGCGATAAACGCCATATCCACCAGCGCCAGTGGGCTGACTGCAATCATCAGCGTGGACTCCGCTGCTGAACGACTGATCTCACGCCGGGCTTGCGCATCCAGCACCGGCTGCACCAGATGGGCATACAGGCTGACCACTTCGCGATCGTTCTGCGTTTCATGAATTGAGGCATACCAACGCTGTAGCGCCGGATGCGACTGATCGATACCCGCCTGCTGCGCCAGTTTTTCACAAAATGCACGACCTTTTCCGGTTCCATGGCTGTGGAGCAAGTCTCGCGCTTCATCACGTTCGTGCGCGCGCTGACGCAATCGCCACAATCTGCGCCACTCGGTCGCCACCGATCCGACACCTGCGCCGATAATCAATGCGCCTGCGGCACATCCTCCCAGCGCGACCCAGTCCTGAGTCTGCCAGGCGTTCATGGTCCACTGCACACCCTGAGCAACAACGCTTACGCCAAACAGCGCCAGCCCGCCCATCACCATCTTGCGCCACAGACTGCGTTTGGGGCGTAAGGCCGCATCAATGACGGCCTCCGCCTGACCTTCGTCTTCCAGGGGTTCATCCACTTTCGCTGGAGAAAAAGTCTGCGCCTCCGTCTCATTGAACATTTGCTGCGCTTTAAACGCCGTGTTTTGTTCCACGTCCAGCGGACCTGAGAAATCGATACGCGGTTTTAACGGCTCGCTCATCGCAATTTATCTCCTATTAAAAACTCCAGCGCGGCATCAAGGCGGATATGCGGTAAGGGTTTATCGACATCCATAACCTGCGGGCGAAACGCCTCAAACTGAAAGCCCTGGCTGTCCCAGAACGCCTGTCCTGGCAGTCGCGCGGGCACTTCCCCCGGATAAACTGTTAGCGGTTCGCCATCGCTCAGACGATTACCTCGCAGCGCCGGGATCTTTTCACCTTTCACGTCGATCAAGCCGCTGGTGGTTGCCTGCACCGATGCCAGCCCCAGACAGTCCATGCTGATACCTTCGAACGCCGCGTTTTGCCATGCGTCCTGGATCAGCTGCTGCAATAACGACACCATATTGGCGTGCTGATCCACCGTGACGTGGTCGGCTTTGGTGGCGGCAAACAGCAGCTTGTCGATCACCGGAGAAAATAGCCGACGAAACAGCGTACGCTGCCCGTAATGGAAGCTTTGCATCAACTGGGTAAGCGCCAGGCGCATGTCGTTGAACGCCTGTGGCCCGCTGTTGAGCGGCTGCAGGCAATCTACCAGCACAATCTGGCGGTCAAATCGCAGGAAGTGATTCTTATAAAACCCTTTGACGACCTTTTCGCAGTAATAATTGAATCTTTCGCGCAACATGCCCGCGTTGGTGTGTTTGTCAGCCTGCGCCAGCTTTGATTCCCCCCAGGCATCGACATCCGGCCACGGGAAGAATTGCAGCGCAGGCGCGCCCGCCATATCCCCGGGCAGGACAAAACGGCCCGGTTGAATAAAATGCAGGCCCTGCTGTTTACACTGATGCAGATACTCCGTCCAGGCGGCAGCAATTTCCGCCAGACGGTTTTCATCAGCAGGCGCCAATGGATCCAGCCCCTGACATAACTGCCGCCATTTTGCCGACCATTCGCCCCGCTGCCCCTGCAATAATCCGGTCATTTGCCGCGACCAGCTCAGATAATCCTGGGCAAGCATCGGTAAATCGAGCAGCCACTCCCCCGGATAATCGACGATCTCCAGGTACAGCGTGGAGGTGTCTTTAAAGTGGCGCAGTAAAGAGTCATTGGATTTATAGCGCAGCGCCAGACGCATTTCACTCACGCCGCGCGTAGGGGTCGGCCAGGTTGGCGGAGAGCCGTACAGTTGCGCCAGTCCCTCATCATAGGTAAAGCGCGGAATGCCAAAATCGCGTTGAGGAACCCGTTTTACGCCGAGCAAACGCTCTTCGCGCACGCAGCTGAGCAACGGCAGACGCGCACCGGCATGAATATTGAGTAACTGGTTTACCATCGCAGTGATAAACGCCGTCTTACCGCTGCGGCTAAGTCCGGTGACAGCCAGGCGTAAATGCCGGTCTACGCCGCGATTAACCAGCGAATTGAGTTCATTTTTAAGTCGCTTCATCGCCATCCCTTTTTGCTGAAGGAACCGAAGAAATTATAACAAACAGGAAGTAAAGATAGGGGTCAATTCTTACTTATCAACTACCTGGGCGGAACCTGGCGGCATTATTCTTACCGCCAGGAGCAGAAGAACTGCGTACGGCTTATTTATTCTCTACTTTAGGAAGCGAGATCTGGTTGATGCCACCTTCATTCGTCACCTGCGTATAGCCCATTTCAGTCAACATATCCTTCGCTTGTCCCGATTGACGCCCGGAGTTGCAGTACAGCTTCACAGTGTCGTTCTTATCAGGAACTTCAGCTGCAATACGTGCCTTCATTTCTTTTAACGGAATATTGACGGCCCCCTGAATATGCTGCTGTTGGTACTGTTCAGGAACGCGAACATCGATCCAGTGTTCGGCTGCGTAAACCGGCATGCCGATGACCAGAGCCAACGCTAATATACCTTTTTTCAACATAATATCTTCCTGACTGATAGTTGGATTTACCTCTACACTATACGCCAGTTCTTAAGAAAATATTGCTGACCGACTTCCTGATATAAAACCTGGGTATTAATGCCCTGCGAAATAGATTTTTTAGTTCACCCTCAATACCCGTGGTAACAACCCAAAAGAATTTTGACAGCCCCCAAATTATATTTGTAAGCTGCCGCAAATTAACTGAGGGAATGTTGATTAATTGTTGCTTGCTTTTGCTGATTCAAATATCAGGGTTGATTACCTGAATAACGTTTCGACAATTTTGCCGCAGCCCGACTCAACACCGGTTCCAGAACCAACGCCAGCAGCATTTTTAGCGGGCGTCGGGCGACGGACTTCACCGCCCACCCTGCTACACCCGCCGGGCCGTAGCGCAGCGCGGTCAGAAGCACCAGCTTACCTGCTATTTTAAAGCCCGGCTTAACCCTTTGCCCGGCACGTTGCCAGCGATTGTTCATTTCTGTCCTCACAATTGACGGAAGCGACTACGTAAGGAAAAAGTATCGGACGTCACATAACGTTCCATTTCACGTAAACGCTTTTCACTAGCAGCCAGCTCGCGATCGACGGCATCCAACAGCTCACCGCTTGATGGCTGCTGCTCGCCGGAAACCACATTGTCCGGCATCGGGTCCAACACAAAGGTCAGCACGATGTAGGCGACGAAGGTGAAAAAGGCCAGGCCAAAAAAGACTGACAACACCACCAGGATCCGTACCAGCTTCACAGGCACATCGAGATAATGCGCAATCCCAGCGCAAACCCCCTTCACCATGCCCTGCTGCGGAATACGCCACAGTTTTTTGTTCAGATTAACGCCTCCCATTAGCGGTCCCTCCAGTTTGGATGTTCAGCATCAAGAATGTCTTCCAGCGCCTGAATGCGCTCGCGCATCCGCTGTGCGTCATCGTTGAGTTCAACCAGGCGTTGCTGTTCACTTTGCGACAGTTCGCCACGGCTGGAACGGTTGCTGTAATGCAGCCAGAGCCAAATCGGTAAAACGAACAACACAAAGATGGTTAACGGGATGGCCAGAAATAGCGCGCTCATGAGTACTCCTTACAGGTGATGAGCGGCGGCGCGTTCGGGCGCCGCCAGATGTTATTATTGCTTGTCTTGCTGCATTTTGGCTTTAAGTTGCGCCAGCTGCTCGCTGATTTCATCATCTGCTTTCAGGTCAGCAAATTGCTGATCCAGAGACTTCTGTTTACCGAAGTTATGGCTTTCAGCCTCAGCTTCCATCTGATCGATACGACGCTCGAAAGATTCAAAGCGCGCCATCGCTTCATCGAGTTTACCGCTGTCCAGTTGACGACGGACATCACGCGAAGAACTCGCTGCCTGATGACGCAACATCAACGCCTGCTGACGAGCACGGGTTTCACTGAGTTTATTTTCCAGCTCACCGATCTCTTTTTTCATACGCGCCAGCGTATCGTCAACCAGCGTCACCTCATGCTCCAGAGAGGCAATTAAATCGGTCAGTTTCTGCTTTTCAATTAACGCAGAACGCGCCAGATCTTCTTTCTCTTTACGCAGCGCAAGTTCTGCTTTTTCCTGCCACTCTGCCTGTTGGGCACTGGCCTGTTCGATACGGCGAGATAATTGTTTCTTTTCTGCCAGCGCACGCGCTGAGTTAGAACGTACCTCAACCAGCGTGTCTTCCATTTCCTGGATCATCAACCGCACCAGTTTCTGCGGATCTTCAGCCTTTTCCAGCAACGCATTAATGTTGGCGTTCACGATGTCGGCAAAACGAGAAAAAATACCCATAATGTAATCCTCACTTACTGTTCTGATATCGGGCTATGCCCTGCTGTTTTCGTAATGCACTTGGCGTGCCAACTTTTTATATAATTGATTTTATTGTAATAATATAATTTTACCTGCCAGGCTAATTAGCGTAAATTGGTGAATAACACTAACAAATGGTGAATTTCATCATGGCTGGATACAAAGATAATCTTCTGGGTGAAGCGAACAGCTTTATTGAAGTGCTGGAGCAGGTTTCTCATCTGGCACCGCTGGATAAACCTGTACTGGTTATAGGTGAGCGCGGGACCGGGAAAGAACTTATTGCCAACCGCCTGCACTACCTCTCCACCCGCTGGCAAGGCCCGTTTATTTCGCTTAACTGCGCGGCTCTAAACGAAAATTTGCTTGATTCCGAACTGTTTGGTCACGAAGCGGGTGCCTTTACCGGCGCGCAAAAACGCCATCCAGGACGTTTCGAACGCGCCGACGGCGGTACGCTGTTTCTCGATGAACTGGCAACCGCCCCGATGTTGGTACAGGAAAAATTACTGCGGGTTATTGAATATGGCGAGCTGGAGCGCGTTGGTGGCAGCCAGCCGTTGCAAGTTAACGTACGACTTGTTTGTGCGACCAATGCCGACTTACCTCGCATGGTCAGCGAAGGCACTTTCCGCGCTGACCTGCTGGATCGCCTGGCCTTTGACGTGGTGCAACTCCCACCGCTACGCGAGCGTCAAAGTGACATTATGTTAATGGCCGAGCATTTTGCCATTCAGATGTGCCGCGAGATCGGATTACCTCTGTTTCCGGGTTTTAGTGCCGAGGCCAGAGAAACTCTCCTCCACTACCGTTGGCCGGGCAATATTCGTGAACTGAAAAACGTCGTGGAGCGATCCGTTTACCGGCATGGAACCAGTGATTACCCGCTGGATGAGATAATCATTGACCCCTTCCGCCGCCACACTACACAGCCGCAGGCGCCGGAAACTAAACCGATGTCTGTAGGGTTACCGCTGGATCTGCGTGAATTCCAGCAGCAGCAAGAGAAAGACTTTCTACAAACCAGCTTACAGCAGGCAAAATTTAACCAGAAAAAAGCCGCTGAATTACTGGGTCTGACTTACCATCAGCTTCGCGCTTTGCTGAAAAAACACCAGATTTAACGCACATTTGCAGATGTCATATTAGCGGATTTGACGCATAACCTCATCAGGGTTTACCATGACGCCATTACTGTATAAAAAAACAGGTACAAATATGGCTCTGGCACTCGTTGGCGAAAAAATTGACAGAAACCGCTTCACCGGTGAGAAAATTGAAAATAGTACATTTTTTAACTGTGATTTTTCAGGTGCCGACCTGAGCGGCACTGAATTTATCGGCTGTCAGTTCTATGATCGTGAAAGCCAGAAAGGGTGCAATTTTAGTCGTGCGATGCTGAAAGATGCCATTTTTAAAAGCTGTGATTTATCCATGGCGGATTTTCGCAATGCCAGTGCGCTTGGCATTGAAATTCGCCACTGTCGTGCGCAAGGCGCAGATTTCCGCGGCGCAAGCTTTATGAATATGATCACTACTCGCACCTGGTTTTGCAGCGCATATATCACTAACACAAATCTAAGCTACGCCAATTTTTCGAAAGTCGTGCTGGAAAAATGTGAGCTGTGGGAAAACCGTTGGATGGGTGCCCAGGTACTGGGCGCGACGTTCAGTGGTTCAGATCTTTCCGGCGGCGAGTATTCGACTTTCGACTGGCGAGCAGCAAACTTCACACATTGCGATCTGACCAATTCGGAGTTGGGTGACTTAGATATTCGGCGCGTTGATTTACAAGGCGTTAAGTTGGACAACTACCAGGCATCGTTGCTCATGGAACGTCTTGGCATCGCGATTATTGGCTAGTCTTCAGGGAGCGGTGAATATTCCGCCCCCTGCACAGCTTTTTACCCCTCAGGCATCGCTGAAGAGTGGTGTGTGGAAATTTTCCACTCTTTACCGTCCCATGCATAAGTGAATGTGTAGCGGGCTGAAACCGTTGATTTGTCCGCGAAGGTAAATGTGTAGGTACCGGTGTCTATCGCCTTATTACACCCCAGGCGAATGGTACGCATGTCAATTTTCCCGGTCGGCTTTTTCGCAAGAAAATGCTTGAAATAATCAACACGTTCAGCATCCGTTAAACGCGCTTTATTGGATACAGTAGGCAGCAATACCGCATCGCTAAGATAATTTTCAGATACCGTCTGCGCGTTACCTGTTTTCAATGACTCGTTCCACTTATCAAATAGCGCTTCGATTTGCGCTTTATTCACCTTCACACAGTCTGGAGTCGACGCTGCAAAAACGGCTCCAGGCAATAGGGCAAGTGAAACAACAAGGCTCAGTAATTTATTCATACAATTCATTCCATTAGAAGTTAAATGGCAACAGAAAACCGTTCATAACCAGGATCAAAGCCAAAATGCATTTAATAACCAATGGAAATCATCACCATAAATGGGTGAGAAGATTAAGATGCCATGAAGAAAAAATGGAATTAACATATTGAAATAATTATAGGTACTTTAGCTATTACAACTCACATAACGTGTACTACTTCCTGAATTATTATAGTTCAGCATTGATAGTGACACTCTAAATGCTCGCTCCACACTTCGTTATCGATGCCATACTCCATCTTCCGAGCACACACTGATATCAATCAGTAAACAACGACAGGTACGCCCCCACGTTTATAGCAAGTCAGATGGGCCATGAAAATGCTAAGATAGTTAACAGAGTAGATTCAAAGTGGATAGCAGGTATGAATTTTGACCATGTCGCGGTGTTGAACTCGAGCTTATCGAGCCTGTTACTCCCAAAAACAAACGGTAATGGCAAATGTCATTAAGTATTAGTAAGATAGCCTCTTTATATAATCCATTAAAATTATGCGCCTGGTTTTATCATCTCTGATCGTGATGGCTGGATTTCTGAGTGGTCAGGCTGCTGCTGCGCCTGAGCAAGCTCCGCACGCTGATATCCGTGACAGTGGGTTTGTCTATTGCGTCAGCGGGCAAGTCAATACGTTCAACCCACAAAAAACGAGCAGCGGTCTCATCGTCGATACGTTAGCGGCCCAATTGTATGACCGACTGCTTGATGTAGATCCCTACACCTATCGGCTGGTGCCTGAGCTTGCTGAAAGCTGGGAGGTGCTGGATAACGGCGCAACCTACCGCTTCCATCTGCGTCGTGACGTTCAGTTTCAGAAGACGGCCTGGTACACCCCCACCCGCAAACTGAATGCAGACGATGTGGTGTTTACCTTCGAGCGCATCTTTGATCGCCACCATCCGTGGCACAATGTGAACGGCAGCAGTTTCCCCTACTTCGACAGCCTGCAGTTTGCCGATAACGTCCAAAGCGTGCGCAAACTGGACAACAACACCGTTGAATTCCGCTTAACGCAACCGGATGCCTCCTTTATGTGGCACCTTGCCACACACTATGCCTCCGTAATGTCGGCGGAATATGCCGCTAATCTGGCAAAACAGGATCGCCAGGAGTTGCTCGACAGACAACCCGTCGGCACAGGCCCGTACCAGCTTTCGGAGAATCGTGCCGGCCAATATATTCGGTTGCAGCGACATGAAAAATTCTGGCGTGGCACTCCTCTGATGCCGCAGGTCGTAGTGGATCTCGGCTCTGGTGGAACCGGACGATTATCTAAATTACTCACTGGCGAGTGCGACGTCCTGGCCTGGCCTGCCGCCAGCCAGCTCAGCATATTGCGTGATGACCCTCGCCTGCGTTTGACGCTGCGCCCGGGGATGAACATTGCCTATCTGGCGTTCAACACCAATAAACCGCCGTTGAATAACCCTGCCGTGCGGCATGCGCTGGCGCTAGCGATCAACAACCAGCGCTTAATGCAGTCTATCTACTACGGGACGGCAGAAACCGCGGCATCTATTTTGCCTCGCGCCTCGTGGGCTTATGATAACGAAGCTAAAATTACAGAATACAACCCGGCAAAATCGCGCGAGCAGCTAAAAGCGCTGGGGCTGGAGAATCTGACGTTACAACTTTGGGTCCCTACCAGCTCTCAGGCCTGGAACCCCAGTCCGCTGAAAACCGCCGAGCTGATTCAGGCAGATATGGCTCAGGTGGGTGTGAAAGTGAAGATCATCCCGGTAGAAGGTCGTTTTCAGGAGGCGAGATTAATGGATATGAACCATGATCTGACGTTATCCGGCTGGGCGACGGACAGTAACGATCCTGACAGTTTTTTCCGGCCGTTGCTCAGCTGTGCCGCCATCAATTCGCAGACCAACTTTGCCCACTGGTGTAATCCGCAGTTTGACAGCATTCTGCGCAAGGCCCTCTCTTCGCAGCAGCTTTCATCGCGAATTGATGCCTATGACGAAGCGCAAAATATTCTTGCCCAAGAGTTACCGATCCTGCCGTTGGCCTCTTCGCTACGTCTACAGGCTTACCGCTACGACATCAAAGGGTTGGTGCTCAGTCCATTCGGTAATGCCTCTTTTGCCGGCGTGTCCAGGGAAAAGAAAGATGAGGTGAAAAAACCATGATTATCTTCACCTTGCGTCGATTTTTATTGCTACTGGTAACCCTGTTCTTCCTGACCTTTATTGGCTTCAGCCTGAGCTACTTCACGCCTCATGCGCCGTTACAGGGTGCATCGCTGTGGAACGCCTGGGTATTCTGGTTCAATGGTCTCATTCACTGGGATTTCGGCGTATCCAGTATCAACGGTCAGTTGATCTCAGAGCAGCTGAAAGAGGTGTTCCCGGCCACAATGGAGCTGTGCATTCTTGCCTTTGGTTTTGCACTAATGGTTGGGATCCCCGTTGGTATGCTGGCCGGTATCACGCGGAACAAATGGCAGGACCGCTGCATCAGCGCATTGGCTCTTATGGGGTTTTCTATCCCCGTTTTTTGGCTGGCGCTGCTGCTGACATTGCTCTTCTCGCTGACCCTCGGCTGGTTACCCGTTTCCGGGCGTTTTGATCTTCTCTACGAGGTGAAACCCGTTACCGGTTTTGCCATTATTGATGCGTGGATCTCCGACTCGCCCTGGCGCGATGAAATGCTGGTCAGCGCTATCCGTCATATGGTGCTCCCGGTGCTGACGCTCTCCGTTGCGCCCACCACCGAAGTCATCCGCCTGATGCGTATCAGCACCATTGAGGTCTTTGACCAGAACTACGTCAAAGCGGCGGCCACGCGCGGTTTGTCACGATTAACGATTCTGCGTCGTCACGTCCTGCACAACGCCCTTCCGCCGGTGATCCCGCGTCTGGGATTACAGTTTTCCACCATGCTGACGCTGGCGATGATCACCGAGATGGTCTTTAGCTGGCCAGGTCTTGGCCGTTGGCTGATTAACGCGATTCGCCAGCAGGATTACGCGGCGATTTCAGCGGGCGTGATGGTGATTGGTTCACTGGTTATCATCGTTAACGTCATCTCTGATATTCTGGGTGCTATGGCTAACCCTCTGAAACATAAGGAATGGTATGCCTTACGATAGCGTCTACAGCGAAAAACGCCCGCCAGGTACGTTGCGCACCGCATGGCGCAATTTCTATGGCGATGCGACTGCGATGATCGGCCTGTACGGCTGTGCGGGACTGGCTATTCTGTGTATTTTTGGTGGTTGGTTTGCCCCTTACGGCATCGATCAGCAATTTCTCGGCTATCAGCTTTTACCGCCGTCATGGTCGCGCTATGGCGAAGTCTCATTCTTCCTCGGGACTGACGATCTGGGACGTGACGTTTTAAGTCGTCTGCTCAGCGGTGCGGCCCCGACCGTTGGCGGCGCGTTTGTCGTCACTCTTGCCGCCACGCTGTGTGGCCTGGTATTGGGCGTAGTTGCCGGTGCGACGCACGGCTTGCGCTCTGCGGTGCTGAACCACATTCTGGACACCCTGCTGTCGATCCCTTCTCTGCTGCTGGCGATTATTGTGGTGGCCTTTGCCGGGCCGCACCTGACACACGCCATGTTTGCCGTCTGGCTGGCGCTGCTGCCGCGCATGGTGCGCTCCGTTTACAGCATGGTGCATGACGAGCTGGAGAAAGAGTACGTCATTGCCGCTCGCCTGGACGGTGCAACCACACTGAATATTCTGTGGTTCGCCGTTCTGCCCAATATTACCGCTGGCCTTATTACTGAAATCACCCGCGCACTGTCGATGGCGATTCTGGATATCGCCGCGCTGGGTTTTCTCGATCTTGGCGCACAGCTGCCGTCCCCGGAATGGGGAGCCATGCTCGGCGACGCGCTGGAGCTGATTTATGTCGCACCGTGGACGGTGATGCTGCCAGGCGCGGCAATTATGATAAGCGTGTTGCTGGTTAACCTATTGGGTGACGGCGTGCGCCGCGCAATTATTGCGGGGGTGGAGTAATGCCATTACTGGATATCCGCAACCTGACCATTGAATTCAGGACCGGTGACGACTGGGTAAAGGCTGTTGATCGTGTCAGCATGACCTTGAATGAGGGTGAAATCCGCGGGCTGGTCGGTGAATCTGGATCAGGCAAAAGTCTGATCGCTAAGGCCATTTGCGGGGTTGCTAAAGATAACTGGCGCGTAACCGCAGACCGTATGCGTTTTGATGATATCGATCTGCTACGCCTTTCGGCGCGTGAACGACGCAAATTGGTCGGTCATAACGTCTCCATGATCTTTCAGGAGCCGCAGTCATGTCTCGATCCGTCCGAGCGTATCGGACGTCAACTGATGCAAAATATTCCGGCATGGACCTACAAAGGTCGCTGGTGGCAGCGCATCGGTTGGCGCAAACGCCGTGCGATTGAACTCTTGCACCGCGTCGGGATAAAAGACCATAAAGACGCCATGCGCAGCTTTCCATATGAGCTGACCGATGGCGAATGTCAGAAGGTCATGATCGCTATCGCATTAGCGAATCAGCCGCGTTTGCTGATTGCCGATGAACCAACGAACGCGATGGAGCCAACCACCCAGGCGCAAATTTTCCGTCTGCTAACCCGTCTGAATCAAAACAGCAATACTACCATTTTGTTGATAAGCCATGACCTGCAAATGCTCAGCCAGTGGGCTGACAAAATCAACGTGATGTACTGCGGACAAACGGTCGAAACCGCGCCAAGTAAAGATTTGGTGACAATTCCGCATCATCCTTATACTCAAGCGTTGATTCGCGCTATTCCGGATTTTGGTAGCGCGATGCCGCACAAAAGCCGCCTGAATACCATGCCAGGAGCTATTCCATTGCTGGAGCAATTACCCATCGGCTGCCGTCTGGGGCCACGCTGTCCTTATGCACAACGCGAATGTATTGAAACCCCAAGACTGACCGGAGCAAAAAATCATCTCTACGCCTGTCATTTCCCGCTGAACATGGAGAGAGAGTGAGATGGTAGAAACCCTGCTCGAAGTTCGTAATCTGAGCAAAACCTTTCGCTACCGGACAGGTTTATTTCGCCGCCAGACCGTTGAGGCCGTTAAGCCCCTGAGTTTCACCCTGCGTGAACGTCAGACGCTCGCCGTCATTGGTGAAAACGGTTCGGGGAAATCTACGCTGGCAAAAATGTTGGCGGGTATGATTGAACCCACCAGCGGTGAGCTGCTGATTGACGATCATCCGTTAAAATATGGCGATTATTCATTTCGTAGTCAGCGGATCCGTATGATTTTCCAGGATCCGTCAACATCGCTTAATCCGCGGCAACGTATCTCGCAAATCCTCGATTTTCCGCTTCGTCTGAATACCGACCTCGAGCCTGAGCAGCGTCGTAAACAGATCGTGGAGACCATGCGCATGGTCGGGCTGCTGCCCGATCACGTAAGCTATTACCCACATATGTTGGCCCCAGGGCAAAAACAGCGTCTGGGCCTTGCCCGTGCGCTCATTTTACGCCCCAAAGTCATTATCGCCGACGAAGCCCTGGCCTCTCTGGACATGTCGATGCGTTCACAGCTCATCAATCTGATGCTGGAATTGCAGGAAAAACAGGGGATTTCGTATATCTATGTGACCCAACATATTGGCATGATGAAGCACATCAGCGATCAGGTATTAGTCATGCATCAGGGCGAAGTGGTAGAACGCGGCAGTACAGCGGATGTTCTGGCGTCCCCGCTTCATGAGCTTACCCGCCGCCTGATTGCAGGTCATTTCGGCGAAGCGCTCACCGCTGATGCCTGGCGAAAAGATCGTTAGCAAACGGCTGCCCTCCTCAACCGGGGGCAATCTGTCATCAGTGACACAACGTGGGTAAGAGCAGCGTATCAACTTCGGTAAACGCGACTGACGGGTAAAGGGCACCACCTTGCATTGCCCAGACACCTGCGGTACTGGCCTCGTCGATAAGTCGTACTGTTTCTACTCCCTTCACCACAACACGGTCGCAATATTCCCGGATATTTTTGATCAGCACCGGGAACATCGGTTTTTCTACCTGTTCCAGGAAGAAACCGCGATCCAGTTTCACAACGTCAAAATGACCGCAAACCAGCGGACTGGCCCCTACGCTGCCGGAGCCAAGATCGCCCAACCACAATGCGTTTGGGCCGTCGCGAAGTGAATTAATCAGCAGATTATTCAGGCACACGGTATTCGACAGAAAACGTTCTGAAAGTTCCAGTGCAATAAATGGTAGAGCATGTAAGGCCGACTTGATGGCTGGATCACCAATCGCCAGCAGTGCCATTTCGTCAATGAGGTTCAGGGTGCAAATAAGGCTGTTGCGCTCAAACCAGTCACGCTTTTCGGCAATTAGTCGAATTTGCTCGAGCATGAAATTACGCTTTTGTTCGCTATCCCACGCTGAAATGATGAAATCTGGATGCAACGGGTGAACCGTATCTGAAGTAAACCGGGCGTTAATCTCTACACCCAGTAATTTATCTGTTGTGTCTCTCATCGGTTCCGCGATGAAATGATAGTGCATAAGACCACTCCAATTGATCATAACATCCTGATAATGCACTTCTAATCACAATCAATCAATAATATCGATCAATGAATCGATATTGATCGATAAAAACAATATATCATAACAAGCTGAATATTGTCATGTTTTATGTTTTAAGAAAGTTCCTACCTTGCTATGTTTATTAACATCAGCTAGCAATGAAATAATACCATTTCAATGCCTTTGAAACCTCGTATTTTCTCTGATTCACCGACGTTAGATGCCTGAACGAAGCATAAGCGGAGGGGGATGATATACTCCTCACATGTAATAACGTGACATGTCACGTGAGGCGGATAACCATTCTCCAGGGAAAAAGCGTGGGATATAATTTCAGGCCAATTTCGAGTGCATTTAATGTGTCAATCATAACTCATTGATTGATAAAAGATAAGTGTTAACCAAAAGGATTAAAGCCATGGGTTTTTTATCAGGTAAGCGTATTCTGGTGACAGGCCTTGCCAGTAAATTGTCTATCGCATGGGGAATCGCTCAGGCGATGCATCGCGAAGGTGCCGAACTGGCGTTCACCTACCAGAACGACAAGCTGAAAGGTCGTGTGGAAGAATTTGCAGCGCAGTTAGGCTCCAACATTGTTTTGCAGTGTGATGTAGCTGAGGATGCCAGCATTGACGCCATGTTTGCTGAACTGAGCAAAGCCTGGCCGAAATTCGACGGTTTCGTACACTCCATCGGCTTCGCACCTGCTGACCAACTGGATGGTGATTATGTGAATGCAGTTACCCGCGAAGGATTTAAAATTGCGCATGACATTAGCGCTTATAGCTTTGTTGCGATGGCAAAAGCATGTCGTTCTATGCTAAACCCTGGCTCTGCGCTATTGACGTTGTCCTATCTGGGCGCAGAGCGTGCAATCCCTAACTATAACGTGATGGGCCTGGCGAAAGCCTCATTGGAAGCAAACGTCCGTTATATGGCTAACGCAATGGGGCCTGAAGGCGTACGCGTAAACGCAATTTCCGCAGGTCCAATCCGCACCCTCGCCGCTTCCGGTATCAAAGATTTCCGTAAAATGCTGGCCCATTGCGAAGCTGTTACGCCGATTCGCCGCACTGTTACCATTGAAGATGTGGGCAACTCTGCGGCATTCCTGTGTTCCGATCTTTCTGCCGGTATCTCAGGTGAAGTTGTACACGTTGACGGTGGTTTCAGCATCGCTGCAATGAATGAACTAGAACTGAAATAATCTTCCACTCTTTCTGGGCGGCCCACTGTCGCCCATGATGCTCGTTTTTAATTCCCCTCTACCCTGTCCCATATATGCTTTTCTGATATTTATTATCACGTAACAATCTTTCATCCCCTCTTCTGCTTACGTCAGGATATTGCAGCGCAAACGATCCGGCGTAGTGGTATGACGACGTGTCCGGGTCGCCACTTTTTAGACCAAGGACCGCCCATGGAACAACGCCGAATTGAAGGCAAAAGCCACTGGTATCATGAGACACAATCCAGCATGTATCCACAAGATGTTCTGCCGCTGGTGCCGGAAGCCGCTCATGTCGACGACTGCTTTTTACTGGATCTGGCGATATCTGATGACGCCCTTTTACCTTTTCAATCCTGGTTAATCCCTGCCCGTAAACTTGCACAGATCCTCTTCCCGACCCACGTAAATCTGAGTCAGATGCACACATTCAGTGCCTATGAACGGATGAGTACGGCGTTAACCGTCGCTCAGGTATATGGCGTCCAGCGATTATGTAATCACTATGCCGCGCGTCTAACACCGCTTCCTGGGCCGGACTCCTCGCGGGAAAGTAACCATCGACTGGCGCAAATCACCCAATATGCTCGTCAACTTGCCAGCTCTCCTGCCGTGATAGGCGCGCGCGATCGCCAGCATCTGGATGCAGTCGGGCTGACCACCAGCGATAGCATTCTGATGAATCAAATTATCGGATTCGTCGGTTTTCAGGCCCGTATCGTGGCCCTGTTTCAGGCCTGGTGTGGACATCCGGTGCGCCGAATTCCGGGTCTCGATATACAACAATTCGCTCACGCTTCACCATTTAGTGCAGCAAACGCTACCTGGCACGCTTCGCCATTTCCGATTGAAAAACATCTTAATCATGATGAGTCGATAGAAAGACGTTATCCCGAGGAACTGCAAGCGTTACTGCCATTACTGATACATTCCCCCGTCATTTTGGATTTACTCGGGTCGCTCATTTCCAGCACGCAACGTAGCGGGATACCGGTACAGGCATTTTCATTGGCGACGCTGATGACTTCACGGATTAATGGCAGCGTGGCCTGTTTTAATGAACATGCGTATTCAACTCATGAATTAACCGAGGCCATTACCGTTCTTCGTCAGGATGAACGTGAATTACAACGGTGGGAACAACGACATCCGGTTGAGCGCGTCACCCTACAGGCGGTACAATGGCTGACCCGGGCGCCCGACCGCTTTAGCACCGCACTGTTAACGCCTTTGTTCGATCAGGGAATCTCTTCAGAGCAGGCCATTAACCTGCTAGCCTGGAGTGGATTGTGCGGATGGTTGAATCGCTTGAAAATCGCGCTGGGCGACACTGATTAACCGATCCACTTACTGAAAGAGCGCTTGCTGCAACTGGCAGAATCGCGTAAAACTGTCAGCCGCTCTTTTAGCCACGAAAATAGACAATTATGCTTCAGGACAACCCGCTGCTAGCGCAGCTTAAACAGCAACTACATTCCCAGACGCCACGTGCTGAAGGGGTGGTAAAAGCCACGGAAAAAGGCTTTGGCTTCCTGGAAGTCGATGCACAAAAAAGCTATTTCATTCCACCGCCGCAGATGAAAAAAGTGATGCATGGCGACCGTATTGTTGCGGTTATCCATACAGAAAAAGACCGTGAGTCTGCTGAGCCGGAAGAACTGATCGAACCCTTCCTGACGCGCTTCGTGGGTAAAGTTCAGGGCAAAAATGACCGTCTGTCCATTGTGCCGGATCATCCGTTACTGAAAGATGCTATTCCTTGTCGTGCAGCCCGCGGCGTTGAACATGAATTTAAAGAAGGCGACTGGGCTGTTGCAGAAATGCGCCGCCATCCGCTGAAAGGCGATCGCACCTTCTACGCCGAGTTAACCCAATTTATCACTTTTGCTGATGACCACTTTGTCCCGTGGTGGGTCACACTGGCACGCCATAATCTGGAAAAAGAAGCACCAGACGGTGTAGCAACCGAAATGCTGGACGAAGGCCTGGTTCGTGAAGATTTAACCGCCCTCAATTTCGTCACCATCGACAGCGCCAGCACCGAAGATATGGACGATGCGCTGTATGCTGAAGAACAAGCTGACGGCACGCTACAATTAACCGTCGCCATTGCCGACCCAACAGCCTGGATTGCAGAAGGCAGCAAGCTGGATAAAACGGCTAAAATTCGCGCGTTCACCAATTATTTACCGGGGTTCAATATCCCGATGTTACCACGTGAATTGTCTGACGATCTCTGCTCTCTGCGCGCGAACGAAGTGCGCCCGGTTTTAGCTTGTCGTATGAGCATTACCGCCGATGGCACGATTGAAGACAACATCACCTTCTTCGCCGCAACCATCGAGTCTAAAGCGAAGCTGGCCTATGACAATGTTTCCGACTGGCTGGAAGGTACTGGCGAGTGGCAACCAGAAAACGACGCGATTGCGGAACAAATCCGTCTGCTGCATCGTATTTGCCTGAGCCGAGGAGAGTGGCGTCATAACCACGCGCTGGTCTTTAAAGATCGCCCGGATTACCGTTTCGTTCTCGGTGAAAAAGGTGAAGTACTGGACATCGTCGCTGAGCCGCGCCGCATCGCAAACCGTATCGTGGAAGAATCCATGATTGCGGCAAATATTTGCGCCGCCCGTGTGCTTCGCGACAAGCTGGGCTTCGGTATTTACAACGTCCATATGGGATTCGACCCGGCCAACGCCGACGCTCTGGCCGCGCTGCTGAAAACCCACGGTATGCACGTCGATGCCGAAGAAGTACTGACACTGGAAGGTTTCTGCAAACTGCGCCGCGAACTGGATGCACAGCCATCCGGCTTCCTCGACAGCCGAATTCGCCGCTTCCAGTCTTACGCTGAAATTAGTATTGAGCCAGGTCCACACTTTGGGTTGGGTCTGGAGGCATATGCCACCTGGACTTCCCCAATCCGTAAGTACGGCGATATGATCAACCACCGTCTGCTTAAGGCCGTCATCAAAGGCGAAACCGTCGCCCGACCTCAGGATGATACCACCGTGCAAATGGCGGAACGTCGTCGCCTGAACCGGATGGCTGAGCGTGACGTGGGTGACTGGCTATACGCCCGTTTCCTGAGTGATAAAGCCGGAACCGACACCCGCTTTGCGGCCGAGATCATCGACGTCAGCCGCGGCGGCATGCGCGTACGTTTGGTTGATAATGGCGCTGTTGCCTTTATTCCTGCACCCTTCCTGCACGCCGTGCGTGATGAACTGGTCTGCAGCCAGGAAAGTGGTACCGTACAAATCAAAGGTGAAGTGGTTTACAAAGTCACTGATGTGATTGACGTAACTATCGCCGAAGTTCGCATGGAAACCCGTAGCGTTATCGCGCGTCCAGCAGCGTAAACTGACAAATCCAACGACCTTTCTCTTTTTTGAAAGGTCGTTTTCTTTTTTTAGCGGCCAAATTTCAACCACACACTACACTTCTCTTATCCAGTCAAAATTTTTTTTTACTATTTTTCAGTTCCGCTGGCTTTGCTTTTTATGGATTCTGGATTACATATAAATATATAAATAAAACAATACGTTCAGCCATAATCACCCTGAATGAATCATGGCTACCCTTACTTTTGAGGCTTTATGCGCTTTAAACGGGATAGTACACATCATGAAAGACGTCCGGGAGCTGGTTACGTTGTATAGCTATGTGGGCACTCATAACCCCTACTGGCGTTTGTCAGAGGATTTCAACATCCTGCATTTCTCTATTGACGAAACAGCAGACGCTGAGCAGACCATCGAATTATCACCCGAGCAGGCCGACCGCATTCGCGAGATGACGGTAATTACGTCAAGCCTGTTGATGACGTTACCCATTGAAGATGACGATATTCCGGTACATTTGGTCGGGCGGAAAATCAATAAGCGCGAATGGGCCGGCAGCGCATCAGCCTGGGATGACACCCCATCCGTCGCACGCGACCTGGCTCAAGGTCTCTCTTTTGCCGAACAGGTGGTTTCAGAAGCCAATTCCGTTATTGTCATTCTTGACCGCATGGGCAACATTCAGCGTTTTAACCGTCTGTGCGAAGAGTACACCGGACTCAGAGAACGTGAAGTCATTGGCCAAAGCGTATTCACACTGTTTATGAGTCGACGTGAAGCCGCAGCCTCCAGACGCAACATCGAGGTCTTTTTTCGCGAAGGCAACTCATATGAAGTCGAACGTTGGGTGAAGACCTGCAAAGGTCAGCGCCTGTTTCTTTTTCGCAATAAGTTTGTACATAACGGTAGCGGCAAGAACGAAATATTTCTGATCTGTTCCGGCACCGATATCACTGAAGAACGCCGCGCGCAGGAACGCCTGCGTATGTTGGCTAATACCGACTCCATCACCGGATTACCGAACCGTAACGCCATTCATGAGCTAATAAGCGACGCGATTGAGAACGCAGGTGATACTCAGGTTGGGATTGTATATCTCGATCTGGATAACTTCAAAAAGGTGAACGACGCCTACGGGCATATGTTTGGCGATCAGCTGTTGCAGAGCGTGTCGCTGGCAATTCTCAGTTGTCTTGACGACAACCAACTATTGGCTCGGTTTGGCGGTGATGAATTTATCGTCCTTGCCACCGAAACGTCCCAGAGCACTCTGGAAGCTACCGCATCGCGCATTCTGACACGCCTGCGTCAACCCTTTCGCATTGGCCTGATTGAAGTCTATACAGGCTGCTCTATTGGTATTTCCCTCGCTCCACAGCATGGTCAGGACTGCGAGAGCGTCATTCGTAACGCCGATACGGCCATGTACACCGCGAAAGAAGGCGGCCGCGGACAGTTTTGTGTTTTCTCTCCGGAAATGAATCAGCGGGTATTTGAATACCTGTGGCTGGATACTAACCTGCGCAAGGCGCTGGAAAACGATCAACTGGTTATCCATTATCAGCCAAAGATAACCTGGCGAGGCGAAGTGCGCAGCCTGGAGGCGCTGGTACGCTGGCAGTCTCCGGAACGCGGCCTCATTCCACCACTGGAATTTATCTCCTACGCCGAAGAATCAGGGCTTATCGTTCCGCTGGGTCGCTGGGTTATTCTGGACGTTGTGCGTCAGGTCGCAAAATGGCGCGCCAAGGGAATCAATCTGCGCGTGGCGGTAAACGTTTCTGCCCGCCAGCTCGCCGATCAGACGCTATTTACCGATCTCAAACAGGTGCTTCATGAACTCGACTTTGAATATTGCCCCATCGATGTCGAGTTAACGGAAAGCAGTTTGATTGAAAATGAGCAGTTGGCACTGTCCGTCATTCAGCAGTTTAGCCAGTTGGGGGCGCAAATCCATTTGGATGATTTTGGTACTGGATATTCGTCACTGTCTCAACTGGCCCGCTTCCCGCTTGATGCAATTAAACTGGATCAAACCTTTGTCAGGGATGTACACAAACAACCTATTTCGCAGTCGCTGGTACGTGCCATTGTTGCGGTCGCACAAGCACTCAATCTGCAGGTCATCGCCGAAGGTGTTGAAAGCGCGAAAGAGGATGCGTTTTTAACCAAAAATGGTGTCAACGAGCGTCAGGGTTTTTTGTTTGCCAAACCAATGCCAGCGGCTGCATTTGAACGTTGGTATCGACGACATCTGAATAAAAAAACGCGCTAATGCTGTGGGATCAAACGTCATTAATAGCCATAAATGGACATTACGTAACGATCCTATCTGCATGTAATCACAGAATATATAATATTCTTCTATCATTGATAGTTAATACTATTTTTCCCTTCTCTTTTGCCATGAAATTCTGCATCATGAAATTCAAACTCTATTGCTATTAGGATGATAACCATGTCTGATATCGACGCTCAGCGTCTGGCCGAACGCATTGATACCGTGCTGGATATCCTCGTTGCAGGTGATTACCACTCAGCCATCCACAATCTCGAAATTCTGAAGGCTGAGCTGCTAGACACGGCCAAAGAAGATGCCGAGTCTTTGCCCAAAAAGCACAAGGCTCCCTGGGAGATCTGATGACATTAACCCTTTAATGTCGCTGCTATAAGCAAACTGCGTATGAAGCAGTTTCCGTTTAATTTCCGATACGATATCGCAATAAAATTAATATTATGAATTCCCGACAACAATCTATTTTGCAGATGGTGACTGATAAAGGTCAGATGAGCGTTGCCGAACTGGCAAAAATCACCGGTGTCTCAGAAGTGACGATTCGACAGGATCTGAACACACTGGAAAAACAGAGCTATTTACGCCGTGCGCACGGTTTTGCTGTTTCATTGAACAGTGATGATGTGGAAACGCGCATGATGACTAATTTTACGCTGAAGCGTGAACTGGCCGAATTTGCCGCATCTTTGGTAAGCCCTGGCGAGTCCGTATTCATTGAAAACGGCAGCAGCAATGCGCTCTTGGCCAGAACGCTGGCGGAGCAAAAAGATGTCACCATCATTACCGTCAGCAGTTATATAGCCCATCTGCTGAAAGAAACCCCCTGCGAAGTGATTCTCCTTGGCGGCATCTATCAGAAAAAAAGCGAAAGCATGGTGGGGCCCTTAACTCGCCAGTTTATCCAGCAGGTACATTTCAGCAAGGCCTTTATCGGCATTGATGGCTGGCAGGCTGACACCGGCTTCACCGGACGCGACATGATGCGTTCTGATGTGGTTAACGCGGTGCTGGAAAAAGGTGCAGAAGTTATTGTACTTACTGACAGCTCAAAATTCGAAGCCATTCACCCTTACACGCTGGGTCCATTAGAGCGATTCAGCCGCGTAGTCACGGATTCCAGACTCAGCGCCAGCGTACAAATGCAGCTCGAGCATTCAGGATTAACCGTCAATATCATTGATGCGCACGCATAAAATCTTCAGCAGATGATTTGTCAGTCGGCAAATCATCCCCTCTCTGAGAGTTATCTGACAGTCCAATTAAGACTTTTTACCTGTCGTTAACAGGATTAAGTCGTAAAATTAATGTTAGCGATATAACAGGAACGAACCTCCAATCTCAGGATAGTGTTTGTCATGCCTTCGCTAAACGGTTTCACGGAAATATCTTCGTTAGCCTAAATTTAGCGCTACTCTTAAAGAACACTGGATTCCGTGAATCAATAATTCAGGAGAAAGTATTATGTTAGTAACGAGCAAAAAAATGACCGCTGCCATTTTGGCAATTACTCTGGCAATGTCGCTGAGTGCCTGCTCTAACTGGTCCAAACGTGACCGTAACACCGCAATTGGTGCTGGTGCTGGTGCAATCGGTGGTGCAGTCCTGACTGACGGCAGCACGCTGGGCACGCTGGGTGGTGCTGCAGTAGGTGGTATTATTGGCCACCAGGTGGGTAAATAATTTACGGTTAAACGGCTCGATATAATAATACGTTTACTTTTTCAGGTCTGTATTATTAAAAAGCCACGGAAAAATTCCGTGGCTTTTTTTATTAACCGCCAGCCAATTTAACTTTCATTCCTTTGGCTTCCAGCAGCGATTTAATCAGGTCGCGTTTATCACCCTGTATCTCAATCACGCCATCCTTCACTGCCCCGCCGCAACCACATTTTTTCTTCAGTTCCGCAGCTAATTTGGTCAGTTCAGCATCGTCCTGATCTATTCCAGTAATCAGGCACACGCCCTTACCTTTGCGGCCACTGGTCTGTCGCTGGATACGGACAATGCCATCGCCTTTGGGACGCTCTGGGACGGCTTTCGGTTCATCAATACGCCCGGTGTCAGTTGAGTAGACCAGACGAGAATTTGAGTCGTTCATTTACGCACCTCGTTTCAGGGAGGCATTGATCATCTTCAGCGTCTGAGCCGGATCTGCCGACTGCGTAACTGGACGACCAATAACCATATAATCCACGCCAGCTGACTGTGCCTGTTCCGGCGTCATAATGCGACGCTGGTCGCCTGCCTCGCTACCTTCAGGGCGAATACCCGGCGTAACCAGTTTAAATGCCTGACCAAATGCCTGCTTGAATCGCACTGCTTCCTGCGCGGAGCATACGACGCCATCCAAACCACAATGTTGGGTTAAACGCGCCAGCCTTTCCGCATGCTCCGCAGGTGACAACGTCACGCCAAGGTCGGCAAGATCGCTGGCTTCCATACTGGTCAGAACTGTTACTGCAATCAGCAGCGGCGCATCCTTGCCAAAAGGCACCAGGGCTTCACGTGCGGCGGTCATCATACGCGCCCCACCTGAAGCATGAACGTTAACCATCCACACGCCAAGCTCAGCCGCCGCCGCAACGGCATGCGCGGTAGTATTGGGAATATCATGAAATTTCAAATCAAGAAAAACGTCAAAGCCACGCTGTTGTAAATCGCGAACCAACTGAGGTCCAAAAAGCGTGAACATCTCTTTGCCCACTTTCAAACGGCAATCACGAGGATCAATTCTGTCGACAAAAGCTAATGCTTTATCACGATTGGAATAATCGAGAGCGACAACGACAGGAGAATCAGTAACAGCACGAGAAAAAGATGAAGCAGTAAACGTCATGACCAGACCTTCCTGAGGATGGGCGCCATCGGCGGCGCAAAATGGGTAAACGGCGTGCATTCTACCTGCGGCAATAGAAAATTAACAGGCGCGATTACATTTCTGCCAGGCGAATTTGGCGACGGAGGTTGAGGATGGATTGGTTACACATCATTAGTATGTTGTAACTAAAGTGAAGTTTTTTTTAAAAATTACAGCCCATCAAGTCCGCGAATAGGCTTAATGGTTGACCATGAGCGACAGGATGGGCAGTGCCAGTACAGTGTATATGCGGTAAATCCGCACTTCTGGCAACGATACCGAGGCTTGCTGCGCACCTGCTCCCCGACCATATCGCGCAGAACCATCAGGCTCTCTTTCGCGCGCCCTTCTTCTGCTTCGTTAAGATGGTAATCCATCAACTTGTGGAACACGCGCATCGTAGGATGGCGTTGTAGCTGGCGGGTAATATAAACCTGAGCGGTATCAGTCCCCTCACGCGCTTCAAGAATATCGGCCAGCATCAGCTCTGCGGCGGCGCCAGTATTCTCCTCAACGGCCCGACGTAAAAACTCGGCCCACTCATCGTTTTTCCCCAGATGCTGGTAGCAGCTTTGCAGCATTTCCAGCGTTTCGCTGACCAGTTCTTTATCCTGAGAAATCACGCGTTGCAGACTTTCAACGGCCTTCGCGTAATCGCCTTTCACCATGTACACACGGCCCATCATGATGGAAACACGGGCACTGTTTTTGTCTGCCGCAGCCCCTTTTTTCAACAGCGTCATGGCGCGATCCATATCGTCGCTGCCCATCTGCTGTAAGGCCAGTTCGCAGTAGAAGTGAGCTATCTCGATACGTTGTTTATCTTTACCGAGCTTCACCAGACGTTCTGCGACATCAATCGCTTTCTGCCATTCACTGGTCGCCTGATAAATTTGCAGCAGTTGCTGTAATGCACCGACGCGAAAATCTGTTTCATCGGTAAGCTGATTAAACATGTCTTCCGCGCGGTCGTACAGACCTGCGGCCATGTAGTCGCGCCCCAGCTGTTGTACGGCCAACAAACGCTGCTCGTAGGTTAGCGAAGCACTTTCCATTAACGTTTGATGGATGCGGATTGCGCGGTCGACTTCACCGCGCGAGCGAAACAGGTTTCCGAGGGTGAGATGCGCCTCAACGGTGCCCGTATCCTCTTTTAGCATATCGAGGAACAGATCCACCGCTTTGTCTTGTTGGTTGCTCAGAAGGAAGTTAACCCCGGCGACATAGTCACGGGAAAGACGGTTAGCTTCATCCTGCTTGGTTTGTTGCGCACTTCTGCGACCCATATACCACCCATAGGCAGCGGCTACAGGCAAAAGCAGAAACAACAACTCCAACATAAATAATTATTCCTTCACAACCGACGAATCGGCAGAAACCGCAACGTCGGTCGCAGGCGTAAGCTGGTTTTCCAGTCGTTTGATTTTACGTTCGGCACGCGCAAGAGACACACGAACCTTCAGCCAGAAAAGGCCACAAATTAACCAACCAATCGCAAAACCTGCGGCAAACAATACAGCAAGCAGCGTAGAGATACGATACTCACCCTGAGCCAGCAGGTAATTAAACGTAACCTGTTGATCGTTTTGCGCACCTAATGTCACCGAAATAACAAAAATCGCCAACACCAGTAAGAAAATGAGTAAATATTTCACATTACTTCCCGTTATGTGGTTTGAGCGAATAAATCGTGTACAACTTACCGCGTTGAGCCCTTTAAATTACCATTTTCACAACGAGTGCGAAACGGAAAAGCGCTTTCCCCTTTCTGATTTAAGGGCAAAATTCGAAAAATCAATCATGGCTAACTTTCTTGTTCACGCTGAGCGATTTCTTTTTCCTCCTGCAAAGGCGGCGTTAATGGTCCGCATACCCGCTGCGCAAGCCATGTCGCCAGTGTTACCAGCAACCATGAAATCAGCGTTGCAACGACCAAATCACGGGGCCAGTGCATGCCTAATAGCAAGCGGCTGCCCATAACGCCCGTAGCCCAGATAAGTAAAAACACAATTGTCAGCGTACGTCGGCGTGGCCATAACAGCCCAACGGCCAGTAAAGCCCAGCTGGCGGCAAACATCGTATGCCCTGACGGAAAGGCAAAACCCGTTTCTTTTTGCCAATGCTTACGTAGAAACGTCGGAATATCCTGTTGTTCGGCCAATTGCTCTTTAACGAAGTGACCACGATCTTTACGTTTTAAAGTGTAGAACTCATCAACCGGAATATGGTGCGTTTTTTCCAGCCACACGACAAAGGGCCGAGGTTCCTGCACCCTGTCTTTAACCCAGGACTTCACGCCCTGACCGACTAAGATTGCCGCAGCCAGGATCGCAAACAGCATTACCGCAGCTTTCAGACGAAAACGCAGACACCACAGAAACCATGCACAGAGAACAACGTGAGTGATAATGCCCCACGGCTGCGTCACCGTTTCCGTTATCCAGTACAGAGATTTTAGCCACCAAACGTTATGTCCCGGCTGCCAGCTCCAGCCCGATACCCATACGGCAACCGGCATAATAAGTAGCAGCCCGGCCCCGACCGCAGTGCGCTTTGCAATTGACAGCATTGCCTCTCCTTTCGTCGATAAGTCTCACAATCATAACTGAAAAAAGCGCATGCCGGGGAAATTGACAATTTTGTGCCATTCCAAAAGCGAATCCGTTGTCGCGATTAGGTGAACATCGTTGCCTTATGGCAAAATAGTGCAATATAGAACAGAAGCCAACAGGCGACGGCACGACAGTGCCAGCATAATCTGGAGAATTACATGCAGCTTAAACGTGTGGCAGAAGCCAAACTGCCAACCCCCTGGGGTGATTTCCTGATGGTGGGATTTGAAGAACTGGCAACCGGACACGATCACGTCGCACTGGTTTTTGGCGATATCACAGGCCAAACGCCTGTCCTGGCGCGTGTCCACTCCGAATGTCTGACTGGCGATGCATTGTTTAGCCTGCGTTGCGATTGCGGTTTCCAGCTCGAAGCGGCTCTCACCCATATTGCTGAAGAAGGGCGCGGTATCCTGCTTTATCATCGTCAGGAAGGACGCAATATCGGCCTGCTCAATAAAATCCGCGCCTACGCGTTGCAGGACCAGGGTTATGATACCGTTGAAGCTAACCATCAGTTGGGCTTTGCGGCAGATGAGCGTGATTTCACGCTGTGTGCGGATATGTTCAAGCTGCTTGGTGTGGACGAAGTTCGTTTGCTGACCAATAACCCGAAAAAAGTGGAAATTCTGACCGAAGCGGGAATCAACATTGTTGAACGCGTGCCGCTGATTGTGGGTCGTAACCCGAACAATGAACATTACCTGGACACCAAAGCCGCCAAGATGGGACATTTGCTGGGCAAGTAATAATTGTTACCGCCGATAAAAAAGCCTGCTCTTGCAGGCTTTTTACATTCTAGCTCAACATATTACGAATCACGTAGTGCAGTATGCCATCGTTTTGGTAGTACGTTAGCTCCGTCGCGGTATCGATACGGCAGCGGCATAAAACCACCTCTTTACGTCCATCCGAGCGAACCATACTCACCGGCACTGTTGCACCCGGTTTGATGTTTTGCAGATCCGTAATATCGATCGTTTCCTCACCGGTTAGTCCCAGCGTTTTACGCGTGACGCCCTGTGGGAATTCCAGCGGCAAAATCCCCATACCAATCAGGTTAGAACGGTGAATTCGCTCAAAGGATTCAGCGATAACCACGCGAACCCCCAGCAAGCGCGGGCCTTTTGCCGCCCAGTCGCGACTGGAGCCAGAGCCATACTCTTTCCCGGCAATAACCGCCAGGGGAATATTCTCCTGTTGATATTGCATAGCCGCATCATAGATAGCCACTACCTCAGTTCCCGGCAAATGACGCGTCATCCCACCTTCCACGCCAGGTACCATCTCATTGCGAATACGAATATTGGCAAAGGTACCGCGCATCATTACTTCATGATTCCCGCGCCGCGAACCGTAGGAGTTAAAATCTTTACGCTCTACGCCGTGGCTTTGCAGATAACGCCCCGCCGGGCTGTCCGGCTTAATACTACCTGCAGGAGAAATATGGTCAGTGGTGACGGAATCTCCAAGCATTGCAAGGATACGCGCGCCGTGAATGTCCTGGACCGGATCCGGCGTCGCCTGCATACCATCGAAGAACGGCGACAAGCGGATATAGGTTGAGTCAGACTGCCAGCCATAGGTATCAGCCCGATCGACCTGGATTGCTTTCCATTCTGGCGTGCCTTCAAACACTTCAGCATACTCTTTATGGAACATGGCGGTAGAAACCTGCTCCACGGCACGGGCAATTTCCTGAGCCGTCGGCCAGATATCTTTCAGATATACGGGATCGCCCTTTCTGTCATGCCCTAACGGATCTTTCGTCAGATTGATATTCATATTCCCCGCCAGCGCATAGGCCACCACCAGCGGCGGAGACGCCAACCAGTTGGTCTTCACGAGCGGATGGATACGCCCCTCAAAGTTTCGGTTGCCGGAAAGCACAGCACCAACGGTGAGGTCGACTTTTTTGATAGCTGTCTCGATAGGATCGGGTAACGGACCCGAGTTACCGATACAGGTGGTACAGCCATAACCTACAAGGTTAAATCCCAGCTCATCAAGGTATGGCGTGAACCCAGCCTGCGCCAGATAATCAGACACCACCTTCGATCCTGGCGCCAACGAGGCTTTCACCCACGGCTGAGGTTTCAGACCAAGAGTCACTGCTTTTTTCGCCAGCAGCCCCGCCGCCATCAATACGCTTGGGTTAGAGGTGTTGGTACAGGAAGTGATCGCTGCAATAACCACAGCACCATCCGGCAGCTGGTACTGGTGACCGTTCATTGTATAGTCCACTGGCTGGCGATCTTTCAGCGAGCTATTCACTTCGAGTTCATTACTCGCCGAAAACGCTTTCGGGACATCAGCCAGTGCCACCCGATCCTGCGGACGCTTCGGTCCGGCAAGGCTAGCTTCTACACTGCCCATATCCAGCTCCAGTGAACTGGTAAATACGGGTTCATCCCCAGGATTACGCCACATTCCCTGCGCTTTGGCATAGGCGCTGACCAGCTCAACCTGCTCCTCACTGCGCCCACTCAGACGCATATATTCAAGAGTGATGCTATCGATCGGGAAGAAACCGCAGGTTGCGCCGTATTCCGGTGACATGTTCGCAATGGTTGCCCGATCGGCCAGCGGTAAGGTGTCCAGCCCATCACCGTAGAATTCAACGAATTTACCGACCACGCCGTGCTTACGCAACATCTGGGTGACGGTTAAAACCAGGTCAGTAGCGGTGATGCCTTCCCGCAGTTTGCCCACCAGTTTGAAGCCCACAACATCCGGGATAAGCATAGAGACCGGTTGACCCAGCATTGCTGCTTCGGCCTCAATGCCTCCAACGCCCCATCCCAGCACACCGAGACCATTAATCATTGTCGTATGGGAATCGGTGCCGACCAACGTGTCAGGGTAAGCCACCCACTCACCGTCCTGTAACTCGCTCCAGACGGCTTTGCCGAGGTATTCAAGGTTAACCTGGTGGCAAATCCCCGTTCCCGGTGGCACAACGCTGAAGCGACTAAATGCCTGCTGTCCCCATTTCAGGAACACGTAACGCTCATGGTTACGTTCCATTTCCAGGCGAACGTTTTCTTCGAAAGCATCATCATCACCAAAACGGTCCACCGTTACCGAGTGGTCAATGACAAGGTCCACTGGCGAAAGCGGATTCACTTTTGCCGTATCCCCACCCAGACGTTTCACCGCTTCGCGCATAGCGGCCAGATCGACCACCGCCGGCACGCCGGTAAAATCCTGCATCAGAACACGAGCGGGTCGATAGGCAATTTCACGATCGGCATGGGCAGTCTTCAGCCAATGCGCGAGCGCATGAATATCATCTTCGGTTACGGAATTACCATCCTGCCAACGAAGCAGGTTTTCCAGTAACACTTTCAGCGATTTGGGTAGTCGGGTGATATCACCCAGTGATTTAGCGGCCAGAGGTAAACTGTAGTAGCGGTAGGTTTTATCTTTAACCTGCAATGTGTCCTTACTGGCTTCTCGTAGGGTCGACGACATAGCTCCTCCTTAAATGACAGGGTTGGATCCCCTGATTTCCTCAGGGTTAGTATTAAAGATAACACAAACAAAATGTAACGCTTTGATAACAACTCAAATTGATAAAAGTAGCGCGCGATACAAAAGCGCGAAGTGAGGTCAATGGTAGGGAGTAAGGTCTAGCCGTGTAGATGAATAGGATGAATATTCAGCAGGCAATAGCGCAATCGATAATACGTTGATTAGGTGGCTGATGGTGAATACATGGGATAAACAATTCGATATTTAAGGCCACGAGGTAATCGTTATTATTATAAAATACGTACGAATTATTGTTTCTGTTTATCATCATCGGTTAACAGGTCAATAAACGCCCGTTGTTCAGGAGAAAGATTCCAGGATTCGGGTATCTTTGGATCTTTCTCGGCTACGGTTTTGCTCTCTTGCTCATGGTCATGAGACGCTGGCGTCACGGTAGAGTGCTGCTCCGGTGCGGACATACTTACCCCCACACGTTCCAGGCCACGAGTGCGACAATAATCCAGAATATCGCAGAGCCAAGAAACACGGCGAACCAGGCTTTACGTTTCATCGCGGGATCCCGGCGTGCAGACTGGTTTCCTGAAGGCATCGCTAACCTCATACTATCGAAATCACTTATCATTTAGGCACCAAACAATTGGTACAATTAATCATCAGATAGGAGGAATCCTAATAAAAAAGGCGAAAAAAAGCCAGTTAATTTTCGGACTCGATCTGATAAATAAATCAATTGTTTGATCAATTATGAATATTTGAGCGTGATTTTTGGCAAGCTGACTAATTTGAAACTACTTTAGAGAACTTTTTCCATAAATAATATATGGTTAATATATAGGAGGAGAAATAATGAATAAATTCAGACTCTCCTGTCGGTATCACTTTATGCTTACGGATACCGACGAGGTAACAACCGTTATTATTTCTCAGGCAATTTAATATCTTTAAACATGGCTTCAATATCATCGTTGGAACGCAGTGCCACCGCCGTGTCCACCACATCACGCGTCAGATGCGGCGCGAAACGTTGAATGAAATCATACATGTAACTGCGTAAGAAGGTGCTGCGACGAAAACCAATTTTGGTGGTGCTATGGCTGAAGATATCGTGCGCATCCACACGTACCAGGTCAGGATCGGAAACAGGATCAACCGCCATACTGGCAATTACACCCACGCCGAGACCCAGACGGACATAGGTTTTAATAACATCGGCATCGGTCGCGGTAAAAACAATACGCGGCTCCAGACCCGCACGGTTAAACGCGGTGTCCAGCTCCGAACGCCCGGTAAATCCAAAGGTGTAGGTCACCAGTGGATACTGTGCCAGTTCCTCAATAGAAACCGAGGATTTTCCCGCCAACGGATGATCCGGCGTGACGACAATCGAACGGTTCCAGTGGTAACAAGGTAACATCACCAGATCGTCATACAGATGCAGGGCTTCCGTCGCGATGGCAAAATCCGCATTCCCTTTCGAGACGGCTTCGGCAATTTGCGTCGGCGATCCCTGATGCATATGCAATGAAACACGAGGATATCGCTCAATAAAACCCTTAATCACGTTCGGCAAAGCGTAACGTGCCTGGGTGTGCGTGGTGGCGATATATAGCGAGCCTTTATCCGGCCAGGTATGTTCGCCAGCAACGGACTTAATAGCATCTACCTTAGACAGTACTTCGCGCGCAATACGGATGACTTCCTGCCCCGCTGGCGTAACCTGGGTCAGATGCTTACCACTACGGGCGAAAATCTGGATGCCAAGTTCATCTTCCAGCATACGAACTTGCTTACTGATACCGGGCTGAGAGGTATAAAGCCCTTCCGCCGTTGAGGAGACATTAAGGTTGTGGTTCACCACCTCAACAATGTAGCGAAGCTGCTGTAATTTCATGTTATGCCATCCCGATTCGCGCCATCAAATCATCGTTTCAGTGCAGGCTCGTGGGCGCTGCTAATACGATTTAATAATAAAAAGACTGTTAACTATAACCACTATATCATTTATATGTCCGCTGTATAGGTATGACAAAAAATAATATGCCAGAAACAAAAAGGGCCGCTTTCGCGACCCTTTGAGGAGAAATTCAGCCGAAACGCTGTTATTTCTTCCCTTCTACCCATTTACCGTCAACGAAGAACGCGGACCAGCCAGTCGCCTTACCGTCTTTCTCAGCGGCAACGTATTGCTGCTTGGTTTTACGGCTGAAACGAACCATAGACTTGTTACCATCCGGGTCTGTTTGCGGCGCATCTGCCAGATAACGCAGTTTTTCCGGCAGGCGATCGCGGAAGCGGTACAACTCTTCCACCAACGGCGCACGAGTCTCACGTGATTTCGGGAACGTATTGGCCGCCAGGAAGATACCTGCAGCACCATCACGTAACACGAAATACGCGTCAGATTTTTCACACGGCAGTTCCGGCAGCGGAACCGGATCTTCTTTCGGCGGAGCAACTTCACCGTTACGCAGGATCTTACGGGTGTTTTTACACTCGTCGTTAGTACACGCCATGTACTTGCCGAAACGTCCCATTTTCAGGTGCATTTCAGAACCACATTTTTCGCACTCTACGATAGGACCGTCATAACCCTTGATACGGAATTCACCCTCTTCGATCTCGTAGCCGTCGCAGGTTGGGTTATTACCACACACATGCAATTTACGCTTAGGATCGATGAGATAACTGTCCATTGCTGTACCGCACTTCTGGCAGCGGCGTTTGGCGCGCAATGCGTTCGTTTCAGCGTCATCGCCTTCCAGCACGTTCAATACTTCGTTTTCCGGCACCAGGTTAATGGTGGTTTTGCAACGCTCTTTCGGGGAAAGTGCGTAGCCGGAGCAACCAAGGAAAACGCCGGTACTGGCGGTACGAATACCCATCTTGCGTCCGCAGGTCGGGCAATCAATGCTGGTCAGCACCATCTGGTTCGGACGCATACCGCCTTCTTCAGGATCTTTCTCGGCTTTATCTAACTGCTGAGTAAAATCAGTGAAGAAGTTGTCGAGTACGCCCTTCCATTCGGCTTCGTGATTCGCCACCTGGTCGAGGCTGTCTTCCATCTGCGCGGTAAAATCGTAGTTCATCAGCTCGCGGAAGTTTTCTTCCAGACGATCGGTGACGATTTCACCCATTTTTTCAGCGTAGAAGCGACGGTTTTCAACGCGAACATAACCGCGATCCTGAATCGTAGAGATGATCGACGCATAGGTGGATGGACGACCAATGCCACGCTTTTCAAGCTCTTTAACCAGCGAAGCTTCACTGAAGCGTGCAGGCGGCTTGGTGAAGTGCTGCGCAGGTGTCAGCTCGATAAGCGTCAAGGTATCGCCTTTGTCCACCGCCGGTAAGATGCGATCTTCATCGCCCTTACGCAGCGCTGGCATCACTTTGGTCCAACCATCGAAGCGCAGAATACGACCACGCGCTTTCAGACGGAAATCACCCGCACCCACGGTCAGGGTGGTAGAGTCATATTTCGCTGGCGTCATCTGACAAGCAACAAACTGGCGCCAGATCAGCTGATACAGTTTTTGCGCATCGGCTTCCATATCTTTCAGCGACTCCGCCAGTACGGCGACATCGGAAGGACGGATAGCTTCGTGTGCTTCCTGCGAGTTCTCTTTGCTGGCGTACTGGTTCGCGCTCTCCGGCAAATATTTTTTGCCAAAATTATCACTGATGTAATCGCGAACCATGGTGACAGCATCCTGGCTCAGGTTGGTTGAGTCAGTACGCATGTAAGTGATGTAACCCGCTTCATACAAGCGCTGCGCCATCATCATGGTTTTCTTCACACCAAAGCCCAGACGCGTGCTCGCAGCCTGCTGTAGCGTGGAGGTAATGAACGGTGCGCTCGGCTTGCTGCTGGTCGGTTTATCTTCACGTTCCAGGACGCTATAGCGCGCTTTTTCCAACAGGCTAACAGCGGCAAGCGTTTGTTCCCGATTTACAGGACGGAACGGTTTGTCATTTTGATGCGTCACCTCAAGCGGCAACGCGTCGCCGCCCGGCGTGGTCGTGTTAGCATCAATTTCCCAGAACTCTTCTGGAACAAATGCTTTGATTTCGCGTTCACGCTCAACCACCAGACGCACAGCCACAGACTGTACGCGACCGGCAGACAGACCACGCGCAATTTTTTTCCACAGCAGTGGCGACACCATATAGCCCACAACACGGTCCATAAAGCGGCGCGCCTGTTGCGCATTAACACGATCGATGTTCAACTCGCCCGGTTTTTCAAACGCCTGGCGAATAGCATTTTTGGTAATTTCGTTAAACACCACGCGGCTGTAGCGGGTGTCGTCGCCACCGATGACTTCCCGCAGGTGCCATGCAATGGCTTCCCCTTCGCGGTCAAGGTCGGTTGCGAGATAGATGTGGTCGGCTTTTTCAGCCAGTTGCTTCAGTTCAGAAACAACTTTCTCTTTACCAGGCAGCACTTCATAGCGCGCATCCCAGTTGTGCCACGGGTCAACACCCATACGGTTGACGAGAGCGCCACGTTCATCCTTTTTGGGCTTTTTAGCCGTTTTGGTGGAGGTTGAGTCGGCGCTCTTTTTAGTTGCTGAGCCACTGGTCGGCAAATCACGGATATGACCGACGCTGGATTTCACCACGTAGTCATTACCCAGATACTTGTTGATCGTTTTGGCTTTTGCCGGGGACTCAACGATGACAAGAGCTTTACCCATATTCACCTTTACCTAATTTGATTCTTCCAGAATGCGTCGCACGTTGATTCACCTTCCACTGGCGACGAGACATCGATATGGTCTCTGCGTCGGCGGATATCAACCCCTTAAACTGTTTCGCGCTTGTAATGTAACTCTCATGTAACTGAGTTAACAGGCTTTTTTTCTCACAAACGCTCTAGCACGACGAAGTATTGGTCGAATGTCAAGCAAATCTGTTGCCAGATTGACGAAAGCGTCACACTGTACCTGATAAAATGCGTTACGCAACTTTATTAGCATGCAAAAACAAATCTCGCCAGTTGTAACACTGTCGTAAAACCTTCATTTATGTCAGGGAATATTTGCCCATAAGGCGGGCTCAGCGTAGACTAATGTCCTTGTTTAAGGAGTAAATCATGCATAAAGACACTCAACCCATCGATCGCGAAACACTGCTGATTGAAGCCAACAAAATCATTCGTGAGCATGAGGACACGCTGGCGGGGATTGTCGCCACCGGCGTTACGCAGCGAAACGGCGTGCTGGTTTTCAGCGGAGATTACTTTTTAGACGAGCAAGGGCTACCAACGCCCAAAAGTACGGCTGTGTTTAATATGTTTAAACACCTGGCGCACGTACTTTCTGAAAAGTATCACTTGATCGATTAACTCGAGAAATAATTTGCCGGATGGCGACAACACCTTATCCAGCCTACATTGATGCCTATTTGTAGGCCGGATAGGATATGTGAGCATCGCTATCCGGCAATGACAATTTTACATCAGTGGCTTCTGCCCCCGCTGCCACCAGCGCATCAGCAAACGATCGGCGCTCTCCGCCGCACTACCGGTAAAACGATCCATCAGCTTTTTACGCTGCAGATAGCGAACGTTCAACACTTCACGACCTTCCATCAGCCCGAGGATCACCTCATCGCTGGTGTTGATCTCATCCACCAGCCCATTTGCCAGCGCCTGTTGACCAAACCAGTGTTCACCCGTGGCAACCTGCTCAATATCCAGAGTCGGGCGCATACGATGGACAAAATCTTTAAACAAATGATGTGTTTCATTCAGATCTTCACGGAATTTCTGCCGCCCTTCTTCCGTGTTCTCGCCAAGCAGCGTCAGCGTACGCTTGTACTGTCCGGCGGTGTGCAGTTCGATATCAATATCTTTCCCTTTCAGGAAGCGGTTAAAGTTCGGGATCTGCGCCACCACGCCAATTGAGCCGACGATAGCAAACGGCGCCGAAACAATTTTATCTGCCACGCAGGCCATCATATATCCGCCGCTCGCAGCGACTTTATCTACCGTGACGGTCAGTGGGATCTGCTTATCGCGCAGGCGTTGTAACTGGGACGCAGCCAGGCCATAACCATGTACCACACCGCCCGGGCTTTCCAGACGAACCACCACCTGATCCTGAGGTTTAACAACCGCCAGCACCGCCGTCACCTCTTCACGTAATGCGCTGACCTCGTGGGCATCCATACTGCCTTTAAAATCAAGCACCCATACACGGGGTTTATCTGATGACGTACTGTCACCCAGTTTCGCTTTTGCCTTGGCGGCCTTCGCCTCCAGCTTCTGTTTCTTTTTCTGCGCCTTATGCCAGAATTTTTGCTGATGCCCATCCAATAAGGCCAGCGACAGGTCTTCCTTCATCTCTTTATATTGATCGCTGAGGTTAATAACCCGCAATTCCCCACGCTGACGTTTGCGTTGTGTCGCGTTTACGATCAGCATCACCACCACTGCAATAGCCACCACGACAGTGACAATTTTTGCCAAAAACAGCCCATATTCAGACAACAATTCCACGAGACCCACCTTGGTTAAACAACGCGACTTCCGCTCAGTGTACAACAGGCGTGTCACCTCGTCTTGCTTCATACATCCAGTGCTGAATCAGTAAAAAGCATGACAAAGCGTTCATTTTGCGGTGTTATTGCCTTTGGCTGATTGAAAAAGAACAGGGTTTAAGGCATAAAGCCCAAAAGTTATTGCGAACGAGATGGCCAGGGCGTCGCCGAGGAGTAGCCGTGCATTACCAACCTAAACAAGACCTTTTACAGGGCCGCATTATTCTTGTCACCGGTGCCAGCGATGGTATCGGACGCGAAGCCGCGCAGACCTATGCACGCTATGGCGCGACCGTTATCCTGCTTGGGCGTAACGAAGAAAAACTGCGTCAGGTTGCCCGCACTATCGCCGATGAAAACGGAACACAACCACAGTGGTTTACACTGGATTTACTGACCTGTACCTCTGAAGAATGTCACCAGCTTGCACAGCGCATTGCCGCACATTTCCCACGTCTGGATGGCGTACTGCATAACGCCGGATTACTCGGCGATATTTGCCCAATGAGTGAACAAAACCCGCAGGTCTGGCAGGATGTGATGCAGGTAAATGTGAATGCCACTTTTATGCTGACTCAGGCATTGCTGCCGTTGTTACTCAAATCCGATGCCGGATCGCTGGTCTTTACCTCTTCCAGCGTCGGCCGCCAGGGTCGCGCCAATTGGGGGGCGTATGCCACATCAAAATTTGCTACCGAAGGGATGATGCAGGTTCTGGCTGATGAGTATCAAAACCGTCATCTGCGCGTAAACTGTATCAATCCTGGTGGAACACGAACTGGCATGCGAGCCAGCGCATTCCCCACGGAAGATCCACAAAAATTGAAAACTCCCGCCGATATTATGCCGCTCTACCTGTGGCTGATGGGCGATGACAGCCGCCGTAAAACCGGTATGACTTTTGACGCCCAGCCGGGCCGTAAACCAGGAATTGCCCAATGACTGAAGAACGCTATCAGCAACGTCAACAGCGCGTAAAAGATCGGGTTGACGCACGCGTTGCCGCCGCTACGGACGAGCGCGGGATCATCATCGTATTCACCGGAAATGGTAAGGGTAAAACCACCGCCGCATTCGGTACCGCCACGCGCGCGGTGGGCCACGGTAAAAAAGTCGGCGTCGTACAATTTATTAAAGGTACGTGGCCAAACGGAGAACGTAACTTACTTGAACCCCACGGCGTAGAGTTTCAGGTTATGGCGACAGGATTTACCTGGGAAACGCAAAACCGTGAGTCCGACACCGCGGCCTGTATGGCCGTGTGGGAACACGGTAAGCGGATGCTGGCCGACGATAAACTGGATATGGTGGTGCTGGACGAGCTGACCTATATGGTGGCATACGACTATCTGCCGCTTGAAGAGGTCATCACTGCCCTAAACGCGCGCCCTGCCCATCAAACGGTGATTATCACCGGCCGTGGATGTCATCGCGATATTCTGGAGTTAGCGGATACGGTCAGCGAGTTGCGCCCGGTCAAGCATGCGTTTGAAGCGGGCGTGAAGGCCCAGATAGGGATTGATTACTGACAGTAGGCCGGATAAGGCGCTTGCGCCGCATCCGGCTCCACGCTAAGGCCTGATGGCGCTTTGCTTATCAGGCCCACTCATAATTAACCGTTGTTGCTACGAGCACCCGGACGACGGCTGCTACCGACCTGTGAGTGCCGCTTCACCGCACGACGGATCTGATTTGCCTTCATGCGACGACGATCTTTCTCGACGGCAACTTTAGATGTCGTTTCCGGCTTCAGTTCCACCAGTTCACGCAGATAGTTGGTTTGCGCGAGGTCAAGCTCTGTCCAGCCACCACGCGGCAGGCCTTTCGGCAGCGGGATATCACCGTAACGAACACGAATAAGACGGCTTACCTGTACACCTACAGCTTCCCACAGGCGACGGACTTCACGGTTACGCCCTTCGGTCAGCGTGACGTTATACCACTGGTTGATCCCTTCACCACCGCTGAACTTGATCGTTTTAAATGCCGCCGGACCATCTTCCAGCTGTACGCCACGACTCAGATCGCGCAGTTTTGCATCATCAACCTGACCAAACACACGTACCGCATATTCACGTTCGACTTCACGGCTTGGGTGCATCAGACGGTTAGCCAGTTCACCATCGGTGGTAAACAGCAGTAAACCGCAGGTATTCACGTCCAGACGCCCTACGGCAATCCAGCGAGCATCACGCAGTTTTGGCAAACGATCGAACACGGTCGGACGACCTTCCGGGTCGTTGCGGGTACACAGTTCACCTTCTGGTTTGTAATAGGCCAGAACGCGGCAGATTTGCTCTGCAGACTCTTTAACCGAAATCAGATGACCGTCGATACGGATTTTCAGACCCGGAGTGACTTCAACGCGATCGCCGAGCGTGGCAATTTTGCCATCAACGCTCACGCGACCCGCGGCAATAATAGATTCGATTTCACGGCGAGAACCGTGGCCAGCGCGCGCCAGCACTTTTTGTAACTTTTCGCTCATAGAGCTTCCTTTAGATGTCGCCTTCACAGGCGTCGAACAGGAGAATCAACGGCGCCAGTCAGCGCCATTTTAAGGCCGCGTAGTATAGCGGTTCGCGCCCTTATAAGAAAGGTTTAACGTCGCCGACGCCTTCACGCAACACCACCGGGGAATCGTCGGTTAAATCGATGACCGTGGTCGGCTGCTGACCGAGATAGCCACCGTGAATAATCAAATCCACCAGTTTTTCCAGACGGTCTTTAATCTCTTCCGGGTCTGACTCAGTAAATTCACTGCCCGGCAGCATCAGCGATGTAGAGAGCATCGGCTCGCCCAGTGCTTCCAGCAGCGCCAGCGCAATCGGATTCGATGGCACACGCAGGCCGATGGTCTTACGTTTTTCCTGCAACAAACGGCGCGGAACTTCTTTCGTCCCTTTCAGGATGAAGGTGTAGTTACCCGGCGTGTTGTTTTTAATTAAACGGAATGCCACGTTGTCGACAAACGAATAGGTCGACAGTTCGGACAGGTCACGACACATCAGCGTAAAGTTGTGCCCGTCCGGCAGATGACGGATGCGGCAAATGCGCTCCATGGCGCCTTTATCTTCAATTTTGCAGCCCAACGCATAGCCGGAATCGGTTGGATAGACGATCACCCCACCTTTACGCACGATTTCAACGGCCTGATTGATCAGTCGCTGCTGCGGGTTTTCGGGATGAATATAAAAAAACTGACTCATACTTTCCTCTCTGTGATCTCGGGCTGCTCCCAAAGTTGCCAGACGCCTTCTACGCCTGCGGGCAACCAAAGTTTACGACCCAACTCAATCCATGGGCAGGGTAGATGAAAATCAGACCCTTGCGATGCCCACAGTTGATGCGAACGCGCAAGCGTCGCCAGATGGGTGCGTTCATTGGGAGACTGCTGGCACTGTGCTACTTCCATCGCGTCGCCGCGATGTTCAGCAAAATGTGCAACCAGTCTTTTCAGCCACTTAGCGCTAAGATCGTACCGCCCAGGATGAGCCAGAACAGCCTTACCGCCAGAATGATGAATGACATCAATAGCTTGTTCTATTGTACACCACTGTGGCGGAACGTAACCGGTTTTCCCACGGGCAAGATATTTTTTAAAGACATCCGCCATGGTTGTGGCTTTTCCACATTCCATCAGGAAACGCGCAAAATGGCCCCGCGTAACCGCCCCGCCATCAGCCAGGCGTAACGCCCCTTCCCACGCGCCGGGGATATGCGCTTTGTCGAGTCGTTCAGCAATCAGGCGTGCACGCTGCTGACGACGTTCCGTTTGTTGCGCCAGAAACTCACACATCATGGGATGGGCGATATCAATGTTCAGACCCACTATATGGATCTCATGGTTTTCCCAGACCGTTGATATCTCGACGCCAGGGATCAAATTTAAGGCTAAACCTGAACGTGAAATTTCTTCTCTTGCCGCCGCAATGCCGGCCGTGGTGTCATGATCGGTGATCGCCAGTGTACCGACTCGCATCTCTACCGCACGGTGTACTAAGGCTTCTGGCGTTAATCGCCCATCGGAGGCTGTAGTATGACTGTGCAGGTCATAAATCACTGCGTAATTCGTGTCGCTCAAGGCGGCTCCCGTTTCAATAAATGTCGTATCACGCCCATCATAGCGGTTTCGACAAATATACTGAAATCAGGTGTTGACTTTATTCCATCGAACCAGTTAACTAGTACGCAAGTTCACATGAAGAAGGTATCTGAGATGAAAGCAACATTTGTTCTGCACGGTTGGTGGCGCACTTCCTGATTTCGGGCAGTGTCTTACGTCTGCAATATGCAACCAGATACCCGGCCCGCCAAATGAGCGGGCTTTTTTTTGAACAAAATTAATGAGAATAACGATGCAAACTCAAAAACCGACACTCGAACTGCTTGCCTGCGATGCCGCCTACCGTGAGAATCCGACGGCGCTGTTTCATCAAGTGTGTGGCGCACGTCCAGCAACACTGCTGCTGGAATCTGCAGATATCGACAGCAAAGACGATCTGAAGAGCCTGCTGCTGGTCGACAGCGCATTACGCATTACCGCTCTCGGTGACACTGTCACTATTCAGGCATTGTCCGCAAACGGCGCATCGCTGCTGTCGCTGCTGGATGCTGCCCTGCCCGCTGGCGTTGAGAACGAACAACAGCCGAATGGTCGTCATCTGCGATTCCCTGCCGTCAGCCCACTGCTCGATGAAGACGCCCGCTTATGCTCCCTGTCCGTATTTGATGCATTCCGTTTATTGCAGGAGCTGGTTAATGTTCCAGCGCAAGAACGTGAAGCAATGTTCTTCGGCGGTCTGTTTTCTTACGATCTGGTTGCGGGTTTTGAAGAGTTGCCACAGCTTGAAGCGGGCAACCGTTGCCCTGACTACTGCTTCTATCTGGCAGAAACGCTGATGGTTATCGACCACCAGAAAAAAAGCACCCGTATTCAGGCCAGTATTTTTACCCCCAATGATGCGGAAAAACAGCGTCTTAATGCTCGTCTGGCGCAATTGAGCCAGCAGCTTACCGAGCCTGCGCCGCCGTTGCCGGTCACTGAAGTCCCGCAGATGCGCTGCGAGTGCAATCAGAGCGATGAAGAGTTTGGCGCCGTAGTTCGTGGCATGCAAAAAGCGATTCGCGCGGGCGAAATTTTCCAGGTGGTGCCATCCCGCCGTTTCTCGCTGCCCTGCCCATCTCCGCTGGCGGCCTACTATGTGCTGAAGAAAAGTAACCCCAGCCCATACATGTTTTTCATGCAAGACAACGAGTTCACGCTGTTTGGCGCCTCCCCGGAAAGCTCGCTGAAATACGATGCCACCAGCCGCCAGATTGAGATCTACCCGATTGCTGGTACTCGCCCGCGCGGTCGTCGTGCGGACGGTTCGCTTGATCGCGATCTCGACAGCCGTATCGAGCTGGAGATGCGTACCGACCATAAAGAGCTTTCTGAGCACCTGATGCTGGTTGACCTTGCGCGTAACGACCTGGCGCGCATCTGTACGCCTGGCAGCCGCTATGTTGCTGACCTCACCAAAGTCGATCGTTACTCCTTCGTTATGCACCTGGTTTCGCGCGTGGTCGGCGAATTGCGTAGCGATCTGGATGTGCTGCACGCTTACCGCGCCTGTATGAATATGGGCACGTTAAGCGGAGCGCCAAAAGTTCGCGCCATGCAGCTTATCGCCGAGGCCGAGGGTCGTCGCCGTGGCAGCTACGGCGGTGCGGTAGGTTACTTCACGGCGCATGGCGATCTGGATACCTGTATTGTCATTCGCTCCGCCCTCGTGGAAGACGGTATTGCCACCGTACAAGCCGGTGCCGGGATTGTTCTGGATTCTGTACCGCAGTCTGAAGCCGATGAAACCCGTAATAAAGCGCGCGCGGTTCTGCGTGCTATCGCTACCGCGCACCACGCACAGGAGACCTTCTAATGGCTGACATTCTGCTGCTTGATAACATCGATTCTTTTACCTATAACCTGGCGGATCAACTGCGTACTAATGGTCACAACGTGGTGATTTACCGCAACCATATTCCGGCCCAGACGTTGATTGACCGCTTAGCAACCATGAAAAATCCGGTGCTGATGCTCTCTCCAGGCCCAGGTGCGCCAAGCGAGGCAGGTTGCATGCCGGAGCTGTTAACCCGTTTGCGCGGCAAGCTGCCAATCATCGGTATTTGTCTGGGACACCAGGCCATTGTTGAAGCCTATGGTGGATATGTGGGTCAGGCCGGAGAGATCCTTCACGGCAAAGCGTCCAGCATTGAACACGACGGTCAGGCGATGTTTTCTGGTCTGGCGAATCCGCTGCCGGTGGCACGCTATCATTCGCTGGTTGGCAGCAACGTACCTGCTGGATTGACCATTAACGCCCACTTTAACGGCATGGTGATGGCGGTACGTCACGATACCGATCGCGTCTGCGGCTTCCAGTTCCATCCGGAATCAATTCTGACCACCCAGGGCGCGCGTTTGCTGGAACAAACGCTGGCCTGGGCGCAACAGAAGCTTGAACAAACCAATACGCTGCAACCCATTCTGGAGAAACTGTATCAGGCCCAGACGCTGTCCCAGCAGGAAAGTCACCAGCTGTTTTCCGCAGTCGTTCGCGGTGAACTGAAGCCGGAACAACTGGCTGCGGCGCTGGTGAGCATGAAAATTCGTGGCGAACACCCGAATGAAATTGCCGGTGCGGCAACCGCGCTGCTGGAAAACGCCGCCCCGTTCCCGCGCCCTGATTATCTGTTTACCGATATTGTCGGTACCGGCGGCGACGGCAGCAACAGCATCAATATTTCTACCGCCAGCGCCTTTGTTGCGGCGGCTTGCGGACTGAAAGTTGCCAAACACGGCAACCGCAGTGTCTCCAGCAAGTCTGGCTCTTCGGATCTGTTAGCGGCATTTGGCATCAATCTGGATATGAACGCTGATAAATCCCGTCAGGCGCTAGACGACCTCGGGGTGTGCTTCTTGTTTGCGCCGAAATATCACACCGGTTTTCGCCATGCCATGCCGGTACGCCAGCAGCTGAAAACCCGCACGCTGTTTAACGTGCTCGGCCCGTTGATTAACCCAGCGCATCCGCCGCTGGCGCTGATCGGCGTTTACAGCCCGGAACTGGTGCTACCGATTGCTGAAACGCTGCGCGTGCTGGGATATCAACGAGCAGCCGTGGTGCACAGTGGTGGCATGGACGAAGTTTCGCTGCATGCGCCGACCATTGTGGCAGAGCTGCACGATGGGGAAATCAAGAGTTATCAACTGACGGCAGAAGACTTTGGTCTGACGCCTTATCACCAGGAACAGCTGGCTGGCGGCACGCCGGAAGAAAACCGTGACATTCTTAGTCGCTTGTTACAAGGTAAAGGTGAAGCCGCTCATGAAGCTGCTGTTGCCGCGAATGTCGCCATGTTAATGCGCCTGCACGGTGAAGAAGATTTAAAAGCCAATGCGCAAACCGTGATTAATGTACTGCGTAGCGGTGCGGCCTATGACCGCGTCACTGCACTGGCAGCAAGAGGGTAAATGATGCAAACCGTTTTAGCGAAAATTGTCGCAGACAAGGCGATTTGGGTAGAAGCCCGCAAACAGCAACAACCGCTGGCCAGCTTTCAAAATGATGTTCAGCCTGGCTCACGTGATTTCTACGATGCGCTGCAAGGTGCACGCACCGCCTTTATTCTGGAATGCAAAAAAGCATCTCCATCAAAAGGCGTGATCCGTGATGACTTCGACCCGGCACAGATTGCGAGCATCTATAAACATTATGCTTCCGCGATCTCCGTACTGACCGATGAGAAGTATTTCCAGGGGAGCTTTGATTTCCTGCCTATCGTCAGCCGCATCGCACCGCAGCCGATTCTGTGTAAGGACTTTATTATCGATCCTTACCAGATTTACCTGGCGCGTTTCTACCAGGCGGACGCCTGTTTGCTGATGCTGTCGGTGCTCGATGATGAGCAATATCGTCAACTCGCCGCCGTCGCCCACAGCCTGAAAATGGGCGTACTGACCGAAGTCAGTAACGAAGAAGAGCTGGAGCGTGCTATCGCACTGGGCGCCAAAGTCGTTGGTATCAACAACCGTGACTTACGCGATCTGTCGATTGATCTGAATCGCACCCGTCAACTGGCACCGCGACTGGGTCATGGTGTGACCGTCATCAGCGAGTCCGGCATCAATACTTACGGTCAGGTGCGCGAGCTCAGCCACTTCGCTAACGGTTTTCTGATTGGCTCCGCGCTGATGTCGCATGCTGATCTGCACGCCGCCGTGCGACGCGTACTGCTCGGCGAGAATAAAGTCTGCGGTTTAACCCGGGCTCAGGATGCAAATGCGGCATATGAAGCGGGCGCCATTTACGGCGGCTTGATTTTTGTCCCCACATCACCGCGCGCGGTCAACGTAGCACAGGCGCGAGAGGTCATGACCGGCGCGCCGCTGCAATACGTCGGGGTGTTTCGCAACTCAGATATTACCGACGTGAGCGCAACAGCGGCGGAGCTGGGACTAACTGCCGTGCAACTGCACGGTAACGAAGACCAGTCCTATGTTGACGCCCTGCGCGACTTACTGCCCGCACAGGTGCAAATCTGGAAGGCACTCAGCGTCAGCGAAACGTTGCCAGCCCGTGATTATCAGCATGTCGATAAATACGTCTTCGACAACGGCCAGGGCGGCAGCGGTCAACGCTTCGACTGGTCACTTTTAGGCGGACAATCGCTGGATAACGTTTTACTGGCTGGCGGACTCGGCGCAGATAACTGCGTTGACGCGGCAAAAACCGGCTGTGCCGGTCTCGATTTCAATTCTGGCGTAGAGTCACAGCCGGGCATCAAAGATGCACGTCTTCTGGCTTCGGTCTTTCAGACGCTGCGCGCATATTAAGGAAAAGGACATGACAACATTACTCAATCCGTACTTTGGTGAATTTGGCGGTATGTATGTGCCACAGATTCTGATGCCTGCCCTGCGCCAGCTGGAAGAAGCTTTTGTCAGCGCACAAAAGGATCCTGAATTTCAGGCGCAGTTTACAGATCTGCTGAAAAACTATGCGGGTCGCCCAACCGCACTGACCAAGTGCCAGAACATTACTCAAGGCACCAACACGACGCTGTATCTCAAGCGCGAAGATTTACTGCACGGCGGCGCGCACAAAACCAACCAGGTGCTGGGTCAGGCGTTGTTGGCGAAGCGCATGGGTAAAACGGAAATCATCGCCGAAACAGGCGCGGGTCAGCACGGTGTTGCATCTGCTCTCGCCAGCGCACTGCTGGGGTTGAAATGCCGTATTTACATGGGCGCGAAAGATGTTGAACGTCAGTCGCCTAACGTTTTCCGTATGCGTTTGATGGGCGCTGAAGTTATCCCCGTTCACAGCGGTTCCGCAACGCTGAAAGATGCCTGTAACGAAGCGCTTCGCGACTGGTCTGGTAGCTACGATACCGCGCACTACATGCTCGGTACGGCGGCTGGTCCGCACCCCTTCCCGACTATTGTGCGTGAGTTCCAGCGCATGATCGGTGAAGAAACCAAGGCGCAGATTCTGGAAAAAGAAGGCCGTCTGCCGGACGCCGTTATCGCCTGCGTGGGCGGCGGTTCTAACGCCATCGGTATGTTCGCCGATTTTATTAATGAAACCAGCGTCGGTCTGATTGGCGTAGAGCCAGGCGGTCACGGGATTGAGTCTGGAGAACACGGCGCGCCCTTGAAGCATGGTCGTGTCGGGATATACTTCGGCATGAAGTCCCCAATGATGCAGACTGAAGAAGGACAGATTGAAGAGTCTTACTCTATTTCTGCAGGGCTGGATTTCCCATCGGTCGGGCCACAGCATGCATACCTGAACAGCATTGGTCGCGCCGATTATGTTTCAATCACCGATGATGAAGCACTGGAAGCCTTCAAAACGCTGTGTCTGCACGAGGGAATTATCCCGGCACTGGAGTCCTCCCATGCCCTGGCGCACGCGTTGAAAATGATGCGTGAGAATCCAGAAAAAGAGCAGTTGCTGGTGGTTAATCTCTCCGGTCGCGGCGACAAAGACATTTTCACCGTACACGATATTTTGAAAGCGCGAGGGGAAATCTGATGGAACGTTACGAAAACCTGTTTGCACAGCTGAAGGACCGCAAAGAAGGCGCTTTTGTCCCCTTCGTAACCCTGGGCGATCCGTCTGTTGAGCAGTCACTGAAAATCATTGATACGCTGATTGAAGCCGGTGCCGACGCGCTTGAACTCGGCATTCCGTTCTCCGATCCGCTGGCAGATGGCCCAACTATTCAGGAAGCCACCCTGCGTGCGTTTGCCGCCGGCGTTACACCGTCGCAATGCTTTGAAATGCTGGCGCTGATTCGCCAGAAGCATCCGACGATTCCCATTGGGTTGCTGATGTATGCCAACCTGATCTTCAGCAAGGGCATTGACGAGTTTTACACCCAGTGCGAAAAAGTGGGTGTGGATTCTGTATTAGTGGCCGATGTTCCCGTTGAAGAGTCTGCACCATTCAGAACCGCAGCGCTTCGCCACAACATCGCGCCGATTTTCATCTGCCCGCCGAACGCTGATGAAGAACTGCTACGCCAGATTGCCTCTTATGGTCGTGGCTACACTTATCTGCTTTCACGTGCAGGTGTAACCGGTGCCGAAAATCGTGCAGCATTACCGCTGCATCATCTGGTTGAAAAGCTTAAAGAATATGGTGCGCCACCTTCTTTACAGGGCTTTGGTATTTCTGCGCCTGAACAGGTCGCTGGTGCTATTGAAGCCGGTGCTGCCGGTGCAATTTCCGGCTCGGCAATTGTGAAAATCATTGAGAAAAATGTTGCGGCACCGGAACAGATGCTGGCTGAGCTGAAAGCGTTTGTCAGCACGATGAAAGCCGCCACCCACCAATAAGCTAAATCAACCGCCAGAAATTTCTGGCGGTTTTATCCTTCTTTCGTGTGCTTCATTCTATACATAGCGCTATCCGCATTCTGAATGGCCACATCAAGTTCACCATTCACCTCTGCAATCCCCCACGATACTGACAATGGCACGGTATGGCCATCCACCACAAACACATGGCTGGTCACCTGCCCACTAATACGTTGCGCGATTGCTATAGCGTCAGTTGCCTGCGATCGAAACAGCAGGATCATAAATTCATCCCCGCCGGTACGAATCACAATATCGTGACTGGTGCGGGTGTTTGACAGCATCCTGTTGGCGATAATTTGCAGTGCACGATCGCCTGCCGCGTGGCCCCAGGTGTCATTGACGGCCTTGAACTTATTACAGTCAAGTAGCACCACCGAGCAGTGTGATAAATCCCGACGCTTGATGATGTCGAGAATTCGGCGGTTAAAACAACCGGTCAGGGTATCAATATAAACCTTGAGGTCACTTTCGTTCAGCCATGATTTTAACGAGAAGCTGATCATGATGAAGAAAAACGGCGCCAGCAGAATCACGATACCTGCATGCGTATCGCGCGTCATAAAACGACCTAATGATAACGAATAGTGCAGCGCATATTTCTCTGAAAAATTGCGCACCATAAAGCGTGATTGACCGGTACATTTACCGGATAAGCAAAGACTCTCATTGTTGGTCAAATTAACCAATTCTACGTTCAATTCTGGTGGAATTTGGTAGTCAAATGCCTGGGCTAACGCTTCCTGCAATTCGGACTTTGAATGGTCATAGACCAGATAAGCCACGATTTGGTCTGATATCTCCTCACCGGAAAGGTCGTAGATATAGCTCACCACGCTGTAAGCTTTTTCACCGGTAATTTTATCGGTATAGAAATTCGTTGAGCTGAGGGCTTTATTTTTGACGTTTTTTTGCAGAAGCCGGGTATAGAAATCGACGGGGGGATAGAAAAATTGCGTGATATCCCGCGCCATTTCAGAATTAGAGAAACTGAAACTGCGAGAATCAGAAGCCATAAACCAGTAAAAATAATCTGAGTTTTTGGCGATAATATAACGATGTGCATCAAAACTGCCCGGGTTTAGCTCATTGACCATACCGCGAATAAACTCCGCCGCCGTATACATACACAGCGCGTTGTGATCAGTTTGCTGGGCAACCATTGTCCCCGTTGCCGAATGCAGCCGCTTTGGGTCGGCGTTAATTCCCCATTCATTCTCATCCCGGGGGGCGAATTGTGAAATATCACCGCATTGATCACCCGTTTTGATATGGTGGTAGCGCTCGCCAATCGCATCGGCGATCAGCTCGTTATCGTTAAAAATGTCCATCATGCGCGCTTGCAGGCGGTTAACACCTTCGCTGGCAGCGGCCATTCGCTGTTCATAAATAATAAACAGAAACAACGACGTAAATATCAACGTAATGAGCCCTGATACCAGCAGTGCCTGCCTGTTTCTGAGCTTATCCTGCACAATCTTCACGAGTCCACCCTGATAGTTAACAGTATTGCCAAATCGGTTACCCGTTTATGTTGTTGCATAACAGCGTTGTACGTTGATAGAGAATGTTCGCCACCCCGATGCAGGTAAGTTGATGTAGCCCGCAGCCGCGCGCTTAGGTTACAGTTTTATACAATAAAAGCACATAATTGTTAACATAAACGCAAACTAATCATCACCTTCAATAGGATACCCTGCCCGTCGAATGGCCTCGCGGCAGTCGTTTACGCCTGCGGCATAGCCCGCCTCAATCTCACAAACCGGACTGGCGCTGCAATAAGGTAGTGTAACTGGAGTCGCAATAAGTTTCTCCAGCGCCTCAATTTTATCCATGTAAAGCAATAACTCACGTGCAGCACTTACGGCAAACGCTGCCGTTTGATCTTCGGAGAACGGTTCCAGAAGTGCGATTTTTTGCTGTAGCAGATGGCGGGTCAACATCATTAGCAATACCCTGAAGTTGGTTTGCTTAAAGAGTAGCACTACATCAGAGGGGAGAAAGGTAGGATGGGATTGTTTAAACGATGAGTCTAGGTAAGGATATTGTCTGAAAACGGTAACAGACAGCTCCGTGCGAATCTCTGGCGAAGATCAGATATTTTTAGTTGATGACGATGGAGAATATCCGAGTTTGTAATAATAGTGCACTCATTGTTTCCATACTGTCTGAGACTGTCAATCGTTAGACTACTCTGAGCGTGAAGCGGACCATAATTTCTGATGTAAAGCTTCACTGATAATGTCGGGACAGTGATGAGTGAGAAACTCACGTTGTGCTTACACCAGGATTATCTGGAATGATGGAGTTAACATCTCAATTGTTCATAGCGGCGCTGAGTGGATGCAGGATATCGCGGGGCATATTGGACGTATAACGTTTATCGCGTACCTAAGAAGTTAAGACCAGAGGTTTTAATTATTACATTTTTAAGATAGTGGTTTTTATCTGTTTTTTAGAATTGCCATATCTGGCCAGACATTCTTATCCATAACAACTTTATGAGTTAAAAAAATCTGCCATAATGACAGATTCTTTTAATCTATCATTAGAGATTAGCAACGTTATGATATACTTTTTGAACATCATCGTCATCTTCAAGGGCATCAACAAGCCCTGCAAAGACTTCTAAATCTTCTGGTGAAAGTTCAATTTCTGATTGAGCAATCATCTCTAATTCTGTGGTAGAGAATTCAGTAATCCCTGCGGCTTTTAAAGCTGCAATGCCTTTGTGAAGATCTGTAGATTCTGTATAAATAACGATGTTTCCTTCTTCTTCGGTTACATCACGAACATCTACTTCAGCATTAAGCAAAATTTCAAAAATGTGGTCAGGATCTGTCCCTTCAAATACAATCACTCCGGTATTGTCAAACATATAGCTGACAGAACCAGCCGCTCCGATATTCCCGCCTTTTTTATTAAAAATTGAGCGGACATTAGCAATCGTACGGTTAACATTTGAAGTCAATGTTTCAGCGATAATCAGTGAGCCACTGGGACCAAAGCCTTCATAACGCCCTTGCACGAACGTTTCATCACTGCCGCCTTTGGCTTTATCAATGGCTTTATCAATAACGTGTTTTGGAACCTGCGCTTGTTTAGCACGTTCAATAACGAATTTTAAAGATGTATTTAATTCTGGGTCTGGTTCGCCTTGTTTAGCAGCAGCATAAATTTCGACACCGAATTTTGCATATACATTAGACGTTGCACCGTCTTTAGCTGTTTTTTTAGCAACAATATTTGCCCACTTACGTCCCACTGGAATGATCTCCTCAAAAATTCATTTACATGGCCGACAGTTAAATAACCTAGCATTGCATTATATCATGACGTATAAATCCTCGTCTATTAAAAATAAAAATATACGAATTTTACGATATGTTACTTTAATTTTATCAATAGTTAACATTATGGATAAATTATCCCCAGGGAATCCTCTGGTTCTTTTTTGTTCTTAATAAATGGTCCGCAGCATTAATGCATAAGAGAAGAGAAATAAAAGTGATATTCCAGACAACTAAAGTTACCACTGCACTGCTTACAGAGCGCTACCGATCCTCGTACGCAGCCCTTTATTGATTGTGCTTTTTCTCATTGGCTTGCGTGGATCATGGTCAGTCTACTTGGGGGAACTCTACAGAAAGGTATTAGCCAGTTGACAATCCAGCCATCTGACTATATTCCCCACGAAATCGAACATTCCATGCGGATATCCATTGATAAGAAGCGTGCACTTCTGACCGTCTTCTGACCAGCCGATTTTAATGTCAGAAGGAATATGGCCGTCTGAAATATCCTCGACATTGTAAATATGCACTGCATCCTGAATCGGGTTTCCTTCAACGGACTCATCGAGCGTGTAGAAATAACCGGTCTGGCCATCGTCTTCAAATACGGCAGCCAGCATACCCTCAGGAGCCTGGCTTTTTATCACCTGCGCTTCTCCAACAATGGGCTGAGCCCATATCGTCATACTGATTACTCTCCTTTCCCTGGTTATTTGATTAGGCCGCTTCCTAACTGACAAGCAATTTACTATTGCATCCCTGCAATGAACTAAACCTATGATCTGCGCCCATTTTGTTGACTCACGCTTGCTTTAAAGCTGTCTGGTACAAAACAGCCCCATAAAACCGTTTCAAAAGACCTCCTCCAGTATTTTGGGTTGATAGCCGCTAGCATTTTTTACGCTGCCATCCCAGCGTTGCGTTGCGTTGCGTTGCCCATCAGGGCGCTTCAAAAAGCACAAGAAAACTAGATTAGTGCAGCTATCGATGCTAGTTAATTTATGGTTGATGTGTTCTTTGGCAAGAGGGTCTGCGGGGTGGTATGAAAAAGAGTTCTTTGGTTTATGTGCTGTGTTTTGTCGGTGGATGTATGGACTGCATCAGTTTTTTATTGCTATTCCATACGCTGCTGGGTTTGATGACGTTTAATACCATGTACGGTTTGATCGGTTTTTTCAACCCCGAGCCTGGTATTAAGATTGGTCTGCACCTTTATCTGGTGGCATTTTTCATCGTGTCCGTTTTTCTGCTGAAACTGTTGCATGAAAAAGCCAGTGTAAGAAAAGCCATTGCCAACGAGACCTATATTCGCATCCAGGTCGGCCTGATTATTATTTACGCTATCGCTGGCAGTTACACGCTCAGGCATGGGTTATTAACCCCAGATGGATGGCAGTCGTTCCTGATCGTCAGCCTCGGGATGCTGCCTGTTTATCTGCAGAACTATGTTATAAATCATAACCACAAATCACAGACCGGTACGGTACTCATGACCGGTAACTACGTCAGTATGATCAGTAGTTTTGTGAACTGGCTAACCCAGAAAAACAGTGCACCTGAGCACAAAGGCACGGTAACGCATTATCTTAAAGTACATGGTAGTTTTTGCTGTGGTGTGGTGCTGATGGCTATTCTGTCTCGCTGGGTCGATTTTCTGGGCCTATTAATTCCCGCCGCGCTGCTCATGTTTCATAGCATGATGTTTAACAACAAAATAGTTGTTGGGGATAACCTGAAATAACCTGCCTATTATTTAGTCCCGGTGTCGCGTTTCTCGACCGGCTACGATTTTCACTAAAATTTACTGCCCGATTTGCTCCACTTAATTGCCGGAATTTCCCGCTATCATTCAAAGCGCAGGGAAAGGTCTTCAAACTGACCAAATGTCTGTTCTTTCAGGGCAGATTCAGCTATCAGTGGGCAACAAACGCTATCAACCAAGCTCTGTCTCATAAGTCTCAGAAGTGATGTATTTCCTGGCACAGAGCGGGCAAACTAACTGAGTTGAAGACCCGGACGTGACGTTATCGTTCGGTATTACGCGATCAATGGGAGCGTATTAATTTCAGCAAGCAACCAGCATTTAAAGCTTTCCAGCGCAGCCTCATTTATTCCCGTTTCCGTCGGTTTTACTAAACAAAATCTTTTGTTCAGCCTGTCTGAAGCTGGCCAGGGCGAAGCAAGCAGGCCGCAGTTCAATTCATTCTCGACATACATGCGTGGTACCAATGCTACACCTTGTCCCGCCATAACGGCAGCGATGGCCATTTCATGAAGATCGTACCGTACTCCCTGAGCCGGATTCTCGAGAAGTATCCCACTTTCCCGGGCATAGTGATGCCAGGCATCAGGGTTTTGTCGACGGTGAACCCGCGGCAGTTCGTTTAACTGTTTAGTGACGTCATTACTGGTTAGCAGTGCAGGATGACAAACAGGCACCAGATTTTCCTGAAACAGAAATTGCGTACGCATTCCTGCCCATGCAGGATGTTCAAAATGAATGACGGCGTCAAAGCCACTTCCAGGCAAAATGAAAGGGTCAGTTCTGGCCGCAATATTTAACGTTATATCTGGGAATAAAGAGGTAAAACCGTTAAGGCGAGGAATAAGCCAACGGCTGGAAAAGGTTGGCAGGACGGCGATATCCAGACTTTTACTGCCCTCTGGCATTCCCATAATGTACTGCGTATCTCTTTCGAGCCTGTCGAGCGTTTCACGTACGTGATGAGCATAGCGCGCGCCGACTGGGTTGAGCTTTACCCTGCTTCCCACACGATCGAACAATTTACAGTTCAGCAAAGATTCAAGCCGAGCAATCTGACGGCTAATAGCCCCTTCCGTTAACGATAATTCCTCTGCAGCGCGGGCAAAATTACCGTGCCTTGCAGCAGCATCAAAAGCCTGAAGTGACGTACTACTGGGTATTTTTCTGCGCATGAAACCTGTTCCCTGCTCTGAGCCTGTAGTCAGTTTTCATTGACTTAATGTCACTAATTCGTGACTTATTTTCGATTTAAAGCCGTATAACTAGCTTGTAGCATGATGAAAAATCATTGAGCAACTGTTTTTGCTTGCATCTATGACTCATGTGGAGATGAACTGATGTGGTATACCGTGGAATGTTCGTATAACGATTCTGAAAGCGAGGCAGAATGGAATGCCTTTTACAACCAGCAAAAATTGCCCGCATTGATATCTGTTACTGGATTCGCTACATCTCAACGCTTTCGTGCCGTCACATCCGGCTGCCCTGTTTACCTTGCAATTCATACTGTTAAAGATGCGGATACTCTCAGCAGTGATGATTACTGTTTAAAAGGAGGTGGTAATTTCGCTCGTTGGCAGGGCTGCATTACTGACTGGCATCGTAACCTGTATGAAGCTGAAGACCTTGCTCCAGACATATCTTCTGATGAAATTCTGCTATTGAGCTCAACGCCAATAAACTTTTTAGATACAGAAATGGGATACCGTGGGCTGGAAATATTTGCGGTGGGGCTGGATAAATCTCCTGAATATCGCGTTGTCTATGTTTTGCCTGTTGAGATTAGCACGCTAATCATGAATATACCCAGAGTGTACCTCTACGAGCCTCTTACACCGCAGTTGCAGAGTGCTTTAAAAGGGAAGCCAAAATATCATGCCTAATCTGATCTTTTATATTTCTGAAAATCACTCTGACAAGTTCAAAAACCTTAACAATTTTACCCATAGATGCAGTGACCTCTGTTGTGACATCCTTGGCGCAGAACTTAAAAACGTTCATATCATTTTTATCAATGTAAATTCAGGATGCTGGCAACCGGTCTATGCCGAACTCTTTTATCGTCTGACAACATTACGAACGCAGGAGGTGATGGAAAACTTTATTCGTGAACTGGATTTCGCTACTCACCAGGACACGTATTCGCTGCTTCGGATACCCAGCAGAACACATATTCGCCCGCAACTAATCCCGAGGTATTGATGAGCCATTCACTTCCGTTCCGACAGATTGGAGATTTTCAAATAACGGCGCTGAATGACGGTACGATGTCAGCCAGCCTGGATTTACTGTCAGGCATTGAAAAAACTGATGCGGATGTCATTCAAAATGACGCCGGGCTCGATGAGCCCGGCGATATTAATATAAACTGCTACCTTATCCGCGGTAAGGGTCGGGTCATTTTGATCGACGCTGGCACAGGGCCGCTAAGCAATAAAGCGGGTCATCTCAACATAAACCTTGCAGCAGCGGGGGTCAGTCCTGACGAGGTCGATACTGTTCTATTGACGCACTGCCATCCGGATCATATTGGCGGCCTGCTGGATCCTGAAAAACAGCCAGTTTTTCAGCACGCTGAAATTATGCTTCATCCTCTTGAAGCGCAACACTGGCAGGATGATGAAAAACTCAAAATGGATAATGAGCGCGGGCAACGTAATTTTTGGCTGGTCCGCCAAATGTTACACGCTTATGCGCGAAACCTGCATTTTTTGGACGGGGGTAACATTGTAGAAGGTATTCTCCCAGTATGGTTACCGGGCCATACGCCCGGGCATACAGGGTTTCGCATTGATGCGGATGATAAATACTTATTAATATGGGGAGACATCGTCCATTATCCTCATATTCAGTCAGCGCACCCGAATGTTTCTATTTTATTCGACACCGATCCTGCTCAGGCCGAGGAAACAAGGAAGAAAATTATGGAAGAAGCTGTCAGCAAAAAAATGCTCATTGCAGGTATGCACCTAGGCCAAGCAGGGTTTGCCAATATTCTCAGGGCGGGTAGTGGATACCGCATTTCATTCTCTGAGAATTGAACGAATATGCCCGACGGGCTTGTTATTGATCAGCATCATTCAATGTCATCATTGTCCGCTCTTGGCACTAAGCGGACAAAGATATCTGATGAAACGCATCAAACCTATGAAGATTAGAATATCTTGCGGTGTTACTTGCTGACAGCCTCTCTCTTCATCGTTCTCTTCTTCTGGAAACCTTGTCCAACGAAATAGAGCGCCCATTCCTTCTATGAACAGCGTTCTTTAGCTGAAATAATATTCAGGGGCAAGGAACGACATACAAATTCTGATAGGCCATAGCAGCTAAGTAATGACCGAGCACGACAACGACATGCGTGGGAAAAAATGGAAAAAAAACTGGTCGTTTGATGACCAGTTTTGCAGAAGCGTTTTACAGTAAAAATTAGAAACGATAACCCGCAGAGAACATAAACACCCACGGATCGAGGCGTACACTGTCTCGCTGCTGGACGCCACCCATTTTATAGCTTGCGGTGGTATCGATATCCATGTACCAGACCGACATGTTAATCAGCCAGTCGCGGTTAATCAGATAGTCCATACCGACTTGCCCTGCTGCCCCCCAGGAATCTTTCAGACTCAGGTCCGATAACCCTGTTTCTTTACCGTTATCGTTAAAGCCTTCATCGAAGAAGGTCGTGTAGTTCACCCCAACACCTACGTACGGACGCAGTTTACTGCTGGAGTCACCGAAGTACCACTGCGCCATTAACGTCGGCGGTAAATGATGTACGGTGGCAATATCACCCGTTGCAGCAGTGCCGATTTTATGGCGGAACGGCGTAGCTGCCAGTAATTCAACACCGATATTGTCGGTTGCCATGTAGGTAAATGTCAGACCCAACTGCGTGTTATTGCTGACATCAAAGCCACCTAAGCTGCCCAGCGTACCACCTGCACCTTCCGTCGGCCTGACGGTGGCAGAACCCGCACGAATAAAGAATTCTCCAGCTTCATGCGCAAATGCGTTACCAGAGAGAAGAGTTGTTAAAGCCAATGCTGCAACTGTTAATTTTTTCATGTCCGCTCCATCGTTATGGTTATAAAAGCGGAACGAATATACCCACATTGGAGTAATAAGTGATCTAACATGGATCACATTGACTTTGATAATTTAACATTTATTGATCCAGATTAAGTTAGAACTTGCATTCAAAATCCTGGTTAAATTAATTCAGATCAATTTTGATATATTTTCAATGTGCAAGTACCTCCAGCTCATTGCTGATGGTTGATGGATATCTGCGCGTGATGCGCAGATAACAAACAGCGTTCATGCACGACGCTGAAGTCATAGCCAAAAATTACTGCAGCTTTACAAAGATATGCTTTTCCATACATCGCGCGATGCTGCCACTGTAGAGTTATCCAGGGTACAATTGCCCGCAAATGAACACCTGCAAAACTCAAGGAGAGTGCATGTCTATCACGGCGAAATCCGTTTACCGTGACACGGGAAACTTTTTCCGTAATCAATTCATTACCATCTTGCTGGTATCGTTGTTGTGCGCGTTTATCACAGTGGTGTTAGGGCATGCCTTTTCCCCCACTGACGCACAAATTGCGCAACTCAGTGAAGGCGATCAGTTAACCAGCAGCGTGGGGCTGTTCGATCTGGTGCAAAACATGACCCCGGAGCAACAGCAAATTTTGCTACGCGCATCCGCAGCGTCGACGTTTTCCGGTCTGATTGGTAATGCCATCCTCGCCGGGGGGGTCATCCTGATGATTCAGCTGATTTCAGCAGGTCATCGCGTCAGCGCGTTACGTGCCATCGGCGCCAGTGCGCCAGTGTTACCGAAGCTGTTTATTCTGATTTTTCTGACTACTCTGCTGGTGCAAATCGGTATTATGCTGGTTGTTGTACCCGGTATTCTGCTGGCGATCCTGCTGGCACTCGCACCGGTGATGTTGGTACAGGACAAAATGGGTGTCTTTGCCGCGATGCGCAACAGTATGCGTCTGGCGTGGTCCAATATGCGACTGGTTGCGCCGGCAGTGATCGGTTGGTTGCTGGCAAAAACGCTGCTGTTGCTTTTTGCGCCAAGTTTTGCAGTACTTACGCCGAATGTAGGCGCGGTATTGGCGAATACGCTGAGCAATATGATCTCCGCCGTGTTGCTGATCTATTTGTTCCGCCTGTACATGCTGATTCGCCAATAAACCCTGAACGCATTCCGGGCTTGTACCCGGTGCTTTTGATGACGGAATCGAAGAATGAAGCAGTTTCTTGATTTTTTACCGCTGGTTGTCTTTTTTGCTTTTTATAAGCTTTACGACATCTATGCGGCGACCTCGGCGCTGATTGTCGCGACGGCTGTAGTGTTGATTTACAGCTGGGTTCGCTATCGCAAGGTCGAAAAGATGGCGTTAATCACCTTTGTCCTGGTGGCCGTATTTGGTGGCCTGACTATTTTTTTCCACAACGATGAATTCATTAAGTGGAAAGTAACGGTGATTTACGGGCTGTTTGCTGGTGCTCTGCTGGTTAGCCAGTGGGTGATGAAAAAGCCGCTGATTCAACGCATGTTAGGTAAAGAGCTGACCCTACCGCAGTCAGTGTGGTCGAAACTTAATTTAGCCTGGGCCGTCTTTTTCATCCTGTGTGGCCTGGCGAATATCTATATTGCATTTTGGCTACCGCAGAACATTTGGGTCAACTTCAAGGTGTTCGGTCTGACCGCCCTGACTTTATTCTTTACGCTGCTGAGTGGGGTCTATATTTACCGTCATCTGCCGCAAGAAGATAAATCATAATTCATGCTCGCCAGATCTGCGGATCTGGCGAATTTTTATCCCCTCGCGTTCCATTGTGCTGACAACCTGACTTACATCTGCTCTGCACGCCGCATCACCTCTGTTCTCAACGCACAAATTCTAGTAGCATCGCGCCTGTAATCTTTCTCTATAGTCGGTTCTACAATGACAACAACGAATAACACTCCCCAGGGTGAACTGGTTTTACGTACTCTGGCCATGCCTGCCGATACCAACGCGAACGGTGATATTTTTGGCGGCTGGCTGATGTCACAAATGGATATAGGTGGCGCGATTCAGGCCAAAGAGATCGCACATGGTCGTGTGGTAACGGTGCGAGTGGAAGGGATGAGCTTTTTGCGCCCGGTCGCCGTAGGTGATGTGGTGTGTTGCTATGCGCGCTGTGTGAAACGCGGGACAACCTCGATCAGCATCAATATTGAAGTTTGGGTGAAGAAGGTCGCTTCTGAACCTATTGGGCAGCGCTATAAGGCCACCGAAGCTCTGTTTATCTACGTTGCCGTTGATAAAGACGGGAAACCGCGTCCAATTCCCACGTTGGTCTGATAGCACACGTCAGTACTGCTATCCGGCAATCATCACTCTTGATCATTGCCGGACGGCCTGATGCTTACTCGATCTGCGTTGTGCCGTTTAATTTGAAAACAATATTCACCACAAGCCCGGAACCGGGTTTGCCTGCTTCATAACGCCATCTACGCATCGCATTTTTCACTTCACGCTCAAACATATTGGCAGGCTGTGCAGACAGGATCTCCACATTTTCAACCCGGCCATCCGGCGTTACGTTAAATTTGACCTTTACCCGGCCTTCAATGCGCAGCGCCTGAGCTCGCGCCGGATACTGAGGCTGATTACGGCTTAAAGCGCGTGGACCCGATGGCGCACTGACCACCGGTTTGCTGGTAGTTGCCGGCGCGGTATTGGTCATTGTGCGAGTAGGTGCCGTATTTTCCACTGGGGATGCCGGGCGCGGTTCTGCTGGTTTAACATCGCGTTTCGGTTGCTCTTCCACCTTTTTCACCGGTTTTGGCTTCGGTTTAGGCTTGGGCTTCGGTTTTTCAATCACCACCGGCGCCTCTTTTGGTGGCTCTGGAATCGGTTCAGGTTCCGGTTCAGGCTCGACAACGGGTTCCGGCGGCGGCTGAACGGCCTGAGGCGGTTCGAGATCGGCAGGCGCGACCATCGTGACAGAGATCGGCTGCGCTGGCGCAGGTAGTTCAATAACCTGATGTACCGAGGTATACAGCAAACCAGCCACTACGGCACCATGAATGCCGACAGACAGTAACGTTGGCCAGGGAAAGCGACGAGGTAAATCAAGGGTCATTGAAGTCATAATCGTTTCAGTAAAAAAACCAGGCCCTGATTTTAAATGCAAATAGCAATCATATTCAATAAGCCCGTGATGCTAACTGACATTTAAAACGCGATTTTATGATAAAAAACCACTTTCAGAGTATGGCCTTAACATATCAGTTATCTTTCCGTTGCAGTTGTTAGGCCTTTCCAATAACGTTATTAACGACTTTTACCGTTCAAGGAGCCCTACCCGTGTTGTATGTTATTTACGCTCAAGATATCGCAGACTCTCTCGAAAAACGTCTTTCCGTGCGCCCTGCTCATCTGGCTCGCCTGCAACTCCTTCATGACGAAGGTCGTTTGCTCACGGCGGGCCCCATGCCAGCAGTCGACAGTAACGATCCCGGTGCGGCGGGTTTTACCGGCTCGACGGTGATTGCCGAATTTGAATCTTTGGAGGCGGCACAGGCGTGGGCTGATGCCGATCCGTATGTTGCGGCGGGCGTTTATGCGCAGGTTTCAGTAAAACCTTACAAGAAAGTATTTTGACAAAACAAAAAGCCATTTTCATTTATAAAAATACTGAACAGTAAGCAAAATACATAGCCATTGAGGGCGCATTTAGGTGCACATTAGTCTAAACGCCCTCACTTCTCGTCTCTATGCATTAATTCAGCATATCAAAGCAATGATAAGTACCCTTATAAAAGGTAGCTACGACCGTTTATTAGCGTGTCATTGATTGTTTCTTACTCAACCTCAGTGTATTTTATTATCTGTCGAGATTAATTTGTCACAATGCAGACAGGCTGCGTTGTCACGATATACGGGATTTTAGTCAATTATGGCTTTTGATTCGTTCCGTCCCGCCTCTCCCTCTCCTAAAGCATTCCGCCATGATATCAATGGCCTGCGAGCATGGGCTGTATTAGCGGTCGTATTTTATCACTTTGGCGTACCTGGATTTAGCGGTGGCTTTATCGGCGTTGATGTTTTTTTTGTTATATCAGGTTTCCTGATGACCGCCATCATCGTGAACGGCCTTGAACGTGGCAATTTTTCATTATGGAGTTTCTATCTGGCACGTGCCAGACGAATTATTCCTGCCTTAATTGCATTATGTAGCACGTTACTTTTCTTGGGTTGGTTTTGGTTGCCCACCGCTGATTATCATGTGCTGGCAACCAATGCGATCACAGCGCTTACTTTTGTTTCCAATCTCAAGTTTTGGCGTGAAGCGGGTTATTTCGATATCACTTCCAGAGAAAACTGGTTGCTGCACACATGGTCTCTTTCGGTGGAGTGGCAATTTTACATTTTGTTGCCTGTTGGCTGCATTTTACTCTGGCGCTGGTTTGGCCGGCAGGGTGTTAAGTTTGCACTTATCGCCGCAGGCGTACTGTCATTAGCTCTATCAATTTACGTGAGCCCTCGACTCCCAGGTAGTGCGTTTTATCTACTCCCCACCCGCATTTGGGAATTATTAGCTGGAGGAGCTGTATGGTGGCTAACTCGTCGGCATTCTATGTCGCAACGCCCAGCCCGGATACTAGAGTTGGTGGGTTTTATTTTAATTGCCCTGTCAGTCACACTCCTGGATGCGACACGACCATGGCCGGGAAGTTATGCCGTGGTCCCTGTGCTGGGGACCATGCTGGTTCTTGCGGCTAATCGCCAGCGATCATTTTTTACATCTACGGCAATTTTTCGCCAGATAGGTGCCAGTTCTTATTCAATTTATCTGTGGCACTGGCCGCTTGCGGTGCTGCTCAGTTATGCCGACAAACATCACAATCCCTGGTGGATTGCTACTGGCATTGTAATGAGTGTGCTATTGGGAAAGATCTCTTTATTGCTCGTAGAGATTCCGACACGCAAACAGCTTGCGCTAACCCCTGCACGCAAACAGAGCTGGATACTATTACTGTTAATTTTGAGCACTGGTGGAATGGCCGCAGGGGCTCGTTATCAGCAAGTCGATGGCAGAATTAACCCGGCAATTGAATTAGCGATGATCCCGAAACTTGATTACGCAGTCCGATTTGAAAAATGTCTGCTCGCGCCGGGTAAAGGAAGCGAGTCTCCTATGTGCAGATATGGCAAAGGAGAGTTAACGGCCATTGTCCTGGGAGACAGTCATGCAAGCATGCTGGTTTCAGCTGTCGCAGAGGCTGCACCCGGTGCGGTTGTTGAGATGACCTATGCGAGCTGTCCGACAGTGTTAGGCATGAAACGAAGAGAAGATATTAATGATGACTGTAAACTATTTAATGATCGAGCTATTAATTTACTAAATAATGAATATAAAAATAAACTCGTCTTTATCGCCAACAGAAGTAGCCTCGCTATCCTGGGACAAAATGAAAAGGACGATTTTTTTAATATTCCTATGGGATTTTTTGATACACCGAATGAACACCCCAATCAGAATTTAACACAGCAGTTTAGCCAGCAACTCGTAAAAACTCTGTGTTCCATAGAGAATAGTCAGAGGGTATTTCTGGTCCGCCCTATTCCTGAAATGGCAGTCGATGTGCCTAATACAATGGCCAGGGCACTGATGTTTGGTAAGTCAGACAGTACAGTATCTATTTCTCTCGATGAATATTACCAGCGACAAACAGCCATTTGGGCAGCACAAGATGAGGCGGCCCTGCGCTGCGGCGTCAATATTCTCAATCCGTTACCCTATCTTTGCAAGGATGGGCGGTGTTGGGGAGATGCTGGTGGACGTCCACTTTACTCAGACAGTAACCACCTAAGTGCATTTGGCAGTACGCTTTTACTCCCCATGTTTCAACGCGCATTTAAACAAGCAGAACATACCGAGGCAACTAACGCCCTGCAACTTTGACGTTTGACCAGAAACATGGGGATCATATCCATTCGGATACTAATATTCACTCAAGTAAAAAAGCCGCAGATAGCGGCTTTAGTTGTTACTTTTTCTCGTCAGTGTAGCGACGAGCGTTGTCAAAAAGATTTGTACACATAATGACCTCCCTCAAAAGACAATAAACTAACAGAATAGGATAACGGGTAATACCTGACCACACTATTATGAACCACTAGCCCCAGAATGTAGAATCATCGCATTGATAATAAAAAGAAAAGTATAATCAGCGAGAAATTTACGCTGCTGTTTTTTCAACAGTTCTTTCTTGAAACAACGGTGCTTTATTCATTACGTCTGGGATGCACCCGGTTTTAACAATCACGCCAGGATTACCAACAACGACAGAAAAAGGCGGGATACTTTCGGTCACAAACGCCCCGGCAGCAATTTTACTCCCTTGCCCAATGATGACCCCGCCGACGATGACAGCATTTGGACCAATCCAAACTTCATCCTCAATAATGGGGTAACCCGTGATGCGGGTTCCTGCTCCCCGAATAGTATCTCGCTGACCGATGGTTACACCATGAAATAAGGTAACGTTCTTTCCAATCCTTGCACTCGGCGATATCACTATCCCCCAGCCATGAGTGATAGCCAACCCGGCACCAACCTGCGTGCTCGATGGAAAATCCATCGAGCCCATGTGAGCAGCACACCGATGCAAGATCTTAAATGGATAGAGCATGATACGCAGCGGTGTGCGCGAAACCGCACAGTATTGGCATAAACGCATCATCACAATGATACGGAATGTTCTGCTAATTACTGTACCAATTATTAGTTTACTCCATGAGAAATAACCAAATTCACGGTGGGTATCGGCTTTAATTTTGTCGAATGCCATCATACTGTCTCATTGTTTAATCGTTAAAATGTATCAGTTCTCACTGAAATAAAAACATATTTTCTTGTCACCAGCATTCTTTTTTTCGAGTAGATACGGCACCTGAAAGATGACAATAATATAAATAATGAAATGGCTATCTCTTACCTGGACCAAAACAATAATGGCAGCCAGGAAAGTATTTAAGAATCAATACGGGAAAACAGACATTGGGCACCGCCAGCGGTGCCCTTTTGGGATCAGATGCTGTGGATCGCAAACAACAACGAGTTACGTTGGTGGTTGAGAACGCACTTCCTGATGGTATGGATACGCATATTACGACGCGATTGTCCTTCAAGCCAACGTGCTTTACGGCGGCTAGCCTGACGCAGCATCCGCCAGCGTCCCACTTCCGTTCTACTACGCTTCATGTTAACTACTCTTCCAGTCACTGAGCGGCCATTATAACGCCAGACCGAATGCAGACCAGTGGTTTTCCCGTGTTTTTATTTGCCAGATTAATCCTGATGCGTAAACTCTTAACAATACGCTTTCAAAAGGATTTTTAAATTTATGACAACCTTCTACACCGTGGTGAGTTGGCTGGTCATTCTGGGTTACTGGGTACTCATTGCTGGCGTAACGTTACGCATTCTGATGAAGCGACGCGCAGTGCCCTCCGCAATGGCCTGGCTGTTGATCATCTACATTCTGCCATTGGTAGGAATTATTGCTTATCTGTCCTTTGGTGAACTTCACCTGGGTAAGCGACGTGCCGAACGCGCCCGGGCGATGTGGCCTTCAACCGCCAAATGGCTGAACGACCTCAAGGCCTGCAAGCATATTTTTGCCCAGGAAAACAGCAGCGTCGCCTCTTCGTTATTTAAACTGTGCGAGCGTCGTCAGGGTATAGCTGGCGTAAAGGGAAACCAGCTGCAGTTGCTCACCAGTTCAGATGACGTGATGCAGGCGCTGATCCGTGATATTCAGCTGGCGCGCCACAACATCGAAATGGTGTTCTACATATGGCAGCCAGGCGGTATGGCCGATCAGGTAGCCGAGTCGTTAATGGCTGCCGCGAGGCGTGGCATTCACTGTCGCCTGATGTTGGACTCCGCCGGCAGCGTGGCGTTTTTCCGCAGCCCTTGGGCGGCGATGATGCGTAACGCAGGTATCGAGGTTGTAGAAGCGCTGAAGGTGAACCTGATGCGTGTATTTTTACGCCGTATGGACCTGCGTCAGCACCGCAAAATGATCATGATCGATAACTACATTGCTTATACCGGCAGCATGAACATGGTCGACCCGCGTTTCTTCAAACAAGATGCGGGCGTCGGGCAATGGGTTGATTTAATGGCGAGAATGGAAGGTCCTGTCGCCACTGCTATGGGCATTGTCTATTCCTGCGACTGGGAAATTGAGACCGGAAAGCGCATTTTGCCTCCGCCACCGGACGTCAATATCATGCCGTTTGAGCAGGCCAGCGGCCACACCATTCACACTATCGCCTCGGGTCCTGGTTTCCCTGAAGATTTGATTCATCAGGCGCTGCTAACCGCTGCTTATTCAGCGCGTGAATATTTAATTATGACCACCCCCTACTTCGTCCCCAGCGACGATCTGTTGCACGCGATCTGCACGGCAGCGCAGCGTGGGGTTGACGTCAGTATCATTCTTCCACGTAAAAATGACTCCCTGCTGGTTGGCTGGGCAAGTCGGGCCTTTTTCACCGAGCTGCTGGCGGCTGGCGTTAAAATTTATCAGTTCGAAGGTGGCTTGCTGCACACCAAGAGCGTACTGGTCGATGGCGAGCTGAGCCTGGTCGGTACGGTTAACCTGGATATGCGCAGTCTGTGGCTCAATTTTGAAATCACGCTGGTCATTGATGATGCCGGATTCGGTGGCGATCTCGCGGCAGTGCAGGATGATTATATTTCGCGTTCCCGCCTGCTTGATGCCCGTTTGTGGGTAAAACGACCACTCTGGCAGCGGATAGCAGAGCGACTGTTTTACTTCTTTAGTCCGTTGCTGTAAAACGTGCCCATCAGACAGTAAACAGGTAGTCATTATGGATATGGATTTGAACAATCGCCTGACCGAAGACGAAACGCTTGAGCAGGCTTATGACATTTTTCTCGAACTGGCTGCGGACAATCTGGATCCAGCCGACATCATTCTGTTCAATTTGCAGTTTGAAGAGCGTGGCGGTGCGGAGTTGTTCGATCCGGCAGAAGACTGGCAGGAGCATGTTGATTTTGACCTGAACCCTGACTTCTTTGCCGAGGTGGTGATTGGTCTGGCAGATACAGAAGACGGCGAGATTAACGATATTTTCGCGCGCGTTTTATTATGTCGCGAAAAAGATCATAAGCTCTGCCATATTCTCTGGCGCGAATAATCAAACAAAAAAGCTGCTCTCGCAGCTTTTTTCATTTTTAACCCGGCAGTTTACTTCCACAGCGGTTACAAAATTGCGCACTATGTTCGTGCTGCGCCTGCTGGCACTGCGGACATTTTCGTTGGTGCCCGCGCTGCTGGAACGCACTGCTCATGTGCGTGGTAATCAATCCCGTCGGTATTGCAATCACCGAGTAACCAATCAGGATAAGCACAGACGCCACCATGCGCCCCAACGGTGTGTGCGGCGTGATATCGCCATAGCCGACGGTGGTTACAGTAACAATCGCCCAATACACCGACGCATTCAGCGTAGTAAACCCATATTTTGGCCCTTCAATCAGATACATCATCGCGCCAAAAACCACCATCAGGATGGCGATAAAGGAATAGAACAGCATCAGCTGATGTCGGGCGCTTTTTAACGCATTCCAGAACACCCGTAGAGAGGGCATAAAGCGCAGCAGCTTGAGAATACGCAGGACGCGCAGGACACGCATCGCTCGCCAGGCGAAAACATAGCTCAGACTGATTTCCGGCCATAGCCACATCACATACAGAGGCAGAATGGTGGCAAGGTCAATTATCCCCCAGAAGCTGAACACATATTTAGCGGGGTTAGCCCAGCAACATAAGCGCAGAAGATATTCGAGGGTGAAGACCAGAGTAATAAAGATCTCCAGCCAGACAAAAACGCGCCATTCCTCAAAGGTTAAATGGTATTGCGTCCCTACTCCGGACTCAATGAAGATAACGATAACGCTGAGCAAGGCAAATAGCGCACACATGCCTTCAAAGCGACGCCCTGAACGGGTGTTTAAATCAAATAATTTGCGATAGAGCGCACGGCGGACAGAAGAGACTAAACCTGGCACAGATACCTCACCAAAAAAAGGGCTGACCTTTGTCAGCCCTCAGGATTATAGCGGGTCTACTTTCAGGCAGGAAACTGCATGTCGGAAACTTCCTTCCAGAACCGGGCGCGTTTTTGCGCATTCCGGTCCAGCAATCGGACAGCGCGTACGGAACACGCAACCGGAAGGAGGATTAATCGGGGACGGTAACTCGCCTTCCAACAACTGGATAACCTTGTTCCTTTCCTGATCCGGATCGGGGATCGGCACCGCAGACATCAACGCTTTGGTATAAGGATGCAGCGGGTTATGGTACACCTCGTCATAAGTCCCTAATTCCACCGCATGTCCGAGATACATAACCAGCACACGGTCGGAGATGTGTTTAACCACCGCGAGGTCGTGGGCAATGAAGATTAACGATAATCCCATTTCGCGCTGAAGCTGTTGCAGCAGGTTAACCACCTGGGCCTGGATTGATACATCCAGCGCCGAAACCGGTTCATCGCAGATAATCAACTTCGGTTCGAGGATCAGCGCGCGGGCAATACCAATACGCTGACACTGGCCACCGGAAAACTCATGTGGGTAGCGGTTAATCAGGTTAGGCAGTAGTCCAACCTTCATCATCATCGCCTTCACACGGTCGCGGACTTCCTGACCAGGAAGATTCGGATGATAAGTTCGCAGCGGTTCGGCAATGATTTCACCAATGGTCATGCGCGGGTTTAACGATGCCAGCGGATCCTGGAAAATCATCTGGATATCGCTGCGCACTTCCCGCCACTCATCGGGTTTCATACCCAGTAAATCTTTACCCAGCCAGGCAACCTTTCCATCGGTGGCCTTCACCAGGCCGATAATCGCACGGGCAAAGGTCGATTTCCCGCAGCCTGATTCACCGACCACGCCCAGGGTTTCGCCCTCATACAGTCGCAGGGTTACGCCATCAACCGCCTTCAGGGTTTTAGACGGTTGCCAGAACCACTGTTTGCCATCTTTAATATCGAAATGGACTTTAAGGTCGGCAATCTCAAGGAGCACTTTACGTTGTTCGGTCGCCGTATTCATACCAGTTCCTCCACCGGCTTAAAGCAGGCACGCAGACGGCCTGGGCTAAATTCCTCCAGTGGCGGAGCACTGCTACAGATTTCCATCGCATGCGGGCAACGCGGCTGGAATGGACAACCTTTTGGTAGACGCAGTAAGTTCGGTGGGTTGCCAGGGATAGTGAGCATCTCTTCCCCTTCGGCATCCAGACGAGGTACGGCATTTAGCAAACCAATCGAATACGGATGAACGGGTTTATAAAAGACATCCCGCGCACTGCCGTATTCCATAGTACGTCCGGCATACATCACCAGGACTTTATCGCAAATACCGGCAACAACCCCCAGATCGTGGGTGATCATGATAATCGCGGTGTTGAATTCACTTTTCAGTTCATTCAGCAGCGTCATAATTTGCGCCTGTACCGTCACATCGAGCGCAGTGGTTGGTTCATCGGCAATCAGTAATTTGGGCCTGCACAGCAGCGCCATGGCGATCATTACGCGCTGACGCATACCACCGGAGAATTCATGAGGATACATTTTCATACGCTTACGCGCTTCCGGCATTTTCACCGCATCCAGCATTCTGACCGACTCTTCAAAGGCTTCCGCTTTGTTCATGCCTTTATGCAGCATCAGAACTTCCATCAACTGCTCCCCGACCCGCATGTACGGGTTGAGAGACGTCATCGGGTCCTGGAAAATCATCGAGATTTGCTCGGCGCGCAGTTTGTTCAGCTCACGTTCCGGTAAATTCAGAATTTCACGCCCGTTGAACGTTGCGGAGCCCCCGATACGACCATTCGCCGCCAGCAGCCCCATCAGGGCAAAGGCCGTCTGCGATTTACCCGAACCGGATTCACCGACAATACCCAACGTTTCTCCGGCTCGCAGAGAAAAGTTTAAATCGTTGACCGCAGTTACATCGCCGTCGGGGGTCGCAAACGTCACACGCAAATCTTTTACGTTCAGCAGCGCGTTAGCCTGTTGTTGCGCGAGCGGCGCGGTTGAGGTTTCAATTACGCTCATGGCTGCACTCCTTAACGGTCTTTCGGGTCGAGGGCATCACGCAGGCCATCGCCAATAAAGTTAAAACAGAACAAAGTGACCACCAGGAAACCAGCCGGGAACAGCAGCAGCCATGGTGAGACTTCCATAGAGTTGGCACCATCACTGAGCAGCGCGCCCCAGCTACTTAAGGGCTCCTGCGTACCTAGTCCCAAAAAGCTCAGGAAGGATTCAAACAGGATCATGCTCGGCACCAGCAATGAAGCGTAAACCACCACCACACCCAGCACGTTCGGCACAATATGGCGGATAACGATACGCACGGTAGACACCCCACCCACTTGCGCCGCTTCAATAAACTCTTTGCGCTTGAGACTCAGCGTTTGTCCACGCACGATACGCGCCATATCCAGCCAGGAGACCATCCCGATAGCGACAAAAATCAGCAGGATATTTTGCCCAAAGAAGGTGACCAGCAGGATCACGAAGAACATGAACGGGAAGGAGTTGAGGATTTCCAGCAGACGCATCATCACCGAGTCAATTTTTCCGCCGAGGTAGCCCGACAGAGAACCGTACAGCGTACCAACCACCACCGCGACTAACGCCGCCGCAATGCCGACCATCAGCGAAATGCGCCCGCCAATTGCCACGCGCACCAACAGGTCTCGTCCCGAAGAGTCAGTACCGAAATAGTGGCCTGATTCCGTATCCGGCGCGCTGGACATCATGCCCCAGTCGGTATCGAAGTAGGTAAACTGCGACAGCATCGGTGCCAGCGTCACGAACAGCGCAATAATTACCAGCACCACCAGGCTTGCTACCGCCGCGCGGTTATGCATAAAGCGTCGACGCGCGTCCTGCCACAGGCTGCGGCCTTCGACCTCCAGCTTTTCACTGAAATTCTCCAGCGCCTCGCTGTTTTTCTTACTTAACATCATAGCGAGCTCCAGTATCAGTAACGAATTTTCGGGTCGATAACGGCATACAGCACATCGACAATCGCGTTAAACACGATGGTCAGCGTACCCACCAGTATGGTCAGACTAAGAACCAGCGAATAATCGCGGTTTAACGCCCCATTGACGAACAACTGGCCAATACCCGGCAAACCATAAATGGTTTCAATAACCATCGAACCGGTGATAATGCCGACAAATGCCGGTCCCATATAGGACAACACTGGCAACAGCGCTGGTTTTAACGCATGACGGAAAATAATCCGCCGCATCGGCAGCCCTTTAGCGCGTGCGGTACGAATAAAGTTAGAGTGCAGTACTTCAATCATCGAACCGCGAGTAATACGGGCAATACTGGCGATATAGGCCAGTGACAAGGCCACCATCGGCAGGATCATAAATTTCAGCGCCCCGCCGTTCCAGCCTCCGCCGGGTAGCCATTTCAAGGTTATGGCAAATATCATGACCAATAAGGGAGCGACCACGAAACTGGGGATAACCACCCCAGTCATTGCCACCCCCATCACCGTATAGTCCCAACGTGTATTTTGCTTCAGCGCGGCTATCACTCCGGCGCTAACACCGACGAGTACCGCCAGAATAAAGGCTGCCGCACCCAGCTTCGCAGAAACCGGGAAGCTCGAGGCAACGAGGTCGTTAACCGTGTAGTCTTTATATTTAAAGGATGGTCCAAAATCGCCGTGCGCCAGCTGTTTCAGATAGCTGAAGTACTGTGTCGAGATGGGATCGTTAAGGTGATATTTCGCTTCAATATTCGCCAGCACCTCTGGCGGTAACGCGCGTTCCCCGGTGAATGGGCTTCCGGGCGCAAGGCGCATCATAAAGAATGAAATCGTAATAAGAATAAACAGCGTTGGAATCGCTTCCAGACAGCGACGTAATATAAATTTTAACATTGCCCGTACCTTCTGGCGTGTGCCTTTATACCCGTCATACTTCAAGCTGCAAGTGCGTTAGCTTTACTCGCTCACGCCAGTCACTTACTTAAGTAAGCTCCTGGTGATTCGCTGCGTTGCCGCCTTCCTGCAACGTGAATTATTTAGGGTATACCTCTCTTTGTCTAAAGAGGTATTTTTAGTTCGAAGAAAAAGACACTGTGGGGCAACATGATTGCCCCACGTCTTGCCATTAATGCTTGATAATATACAAGTCTTTAACGTGGATATTATCCATCGGGTCTTTACCGGAGTATCCGCCAACCCATGGTTTCACCAGGCGGGCGTTAACATAGTAATAAACCGGTACAATCGCAGAATCTTTATCCAGCTGCTGTTCCGCTTTCGAATACAGTTCGCTGCGCTGCGCTTCATCCGTCACTTTCAGCGTATCCGCAATCAGCTTATCAAATGCCGGACTCTTATAGTGGACGGTATTATTGGAGCTATCGGACAGTACCATATTCAGGAAGGAGGTCGGTTCGTTATAGTCCGCACACCAGCCCGCACGTGAAACATCATAGTTGCCCTGATGGCGCGTATCGAGGAACGTTTTCCATTCCTGGTTTTCCAGCTTCACATTAGCACCCAGATTTTTCTTCCAGATAGATGCCGCGGCAATAGCCAGCTTCTTATGCAGGTCTGAGGTGTTATACAGCAGATCAAAGGTCAGCGGTTTCTCAGCGGTATATCCGGCCTCAGCCAGCAGTTTCTTCGCTTCTTCATTACGTTTTTCCTGAGACCACTTGAACCACTCTGGCTCAACCAGTTTCGCGCCATCGGTGTATGGAGGAGTAAAGCTATATGCTGGCAGGTCACCCTGGTTTTTCACTTTATTGACGATAATGTCACGATCCAACGCCAGCTTCAGGGCAGTACGAACACGAACATCGTTGAACGGTGCTTTCTGGTTGTTGATTTCGTAATAATAGGTGCACAGATACGGGTCAACGTGGACTTCGTTCGGGATCTCTTTTTTCAGTTTCTGGAATAACTCAATCGGCATGTTGTTATAGGTCATGTCGATTTCACCGCTGCGATAGCGGTTAACATCAGTCACTTCAGAAGAAATAGGCAGGTAGGTTACCTGGTTAATAACCGTTTTGGCGTTGTCCCAATAGTTGGTATTACGCTCAAGCACAATGCGCTCGTTCACAACCCAGTCTTTCAGTTTATACGCACCGTTAGTAACGATATTAGCGGGCTGGGTCCACTTCTCGCCGAATTTTTCAACAGCCGCTCTGGGAACCGGTGAAACGGAAGAGTGCACAAGCAGTTTGTAGAAATAAGGAACTGGTTCGCTGAGGGTAACTTCAAAAGTATGATCGTCGAGAGCTTTTACGCCCAGATCGGTGACCGGTTTTTTACCGGCGATAATATCATCAATGTTGACAATATGACCGTACTGCAAATAACTGGCATACGGTGATGCAGTATTTGGATTAGCCAAACGTTGCCAGCTATACACGAAATCTTGCGCGGTAACAGGCGTGCCGTCAGACCACTTAGCATCTTTACGCAGATGGAATGTCCAGACTTTAAAATCTTTATTTTCCCATTTTTCAGCCACGCCAGGCGATGGTTTGCCATCGACATCACTGATTAATAAACCTTCAAACAGGTCACGGTTAATGTTGGATTCAGGTACACCTTCGATTTTATGGGGATCGAGTGATTGCACTTCCGAACCGTTATTACGCACCAGAGTCTGCTTTTCAGCAAGCTGCACACCCGCTGGCACTACTGCCGCCGTGGCAACATTTCCTGCGACTAGCGCAGTTAAGATCCCCGCAGCTACTAAACTTTTTTTAGTGATGTTAGTCATTGTGTTGTACTCCCTCATTATTATGGCTGGTTTTTTAACCAGACTGTTAATCCTGTTAGGATCCCTGTACGGCACCGGAGATTTTCTGCCGTCAGGTGGTTTATTGTTTTACTGCTTGCTATCACCGACTTTATTTATTCTGGCGATTCGTATGACCGCCTTGCGTCGATTCTCTACGTGCCTCCCCTGCCGGAAACACGCTATTACCCTGTTGAGAGAAACTAACTGCAAATGATTCTCATCAACGTGAATTCTTCTGCATAATACTTGGCCGGAAAGTATCAAATGCGTTTCTTAACCGCCAATACATTTTACAAATTTGTTAACCAATTCTCTTTTATTGGAAATAAATCTCACTTAAAAAGTCTTACGAATGAAGATTTATTATGGGAAGTTCACAAAAATCAATGCATTATGTCGACCATGGTGTTAACCATCCTGTCCTAAGTCAACGCCATGTCAAAATGCACATAAATTTAACAATTGGTTATTAATTAGCACATTCATCTGAAATAAAGGCTGAAATAACTAATAACATTTCGATAATCCTTCAGCAAGCCCCAGAGTATGATGTTAATAAAATAACAGCAGTATCGGTCTTCGCCGGGCGTACTGGGACGTGTTATATCTTTAGAATCAATGGCTAACAGGAGAGTTAATCATCAGCATTTTTTATTATTGCTCTGCTGATTTTCAACTTTAGTGAGAAGTTTTACTGATAATGAAAGGAAACGGAGCCGGACACGACTCCGTTTGCACAGAAGAGAGGTTTCAGGCCAGCAAACCAGGGAAAATGGATTTGATGCCTGTAACGATAAATTCGATACCCAAAGCCATTAACAGCAGCCCCATAATACGCGTAATGACGTTGATACCGGTTTGGCCCAACAGGCGCACTAACCATGGTGCCATGCGGAACAGCCCCCAGCAGCACAGGGCAAACAACGCAATCGCTACAAAAAAGCCAAACAGGTTAATCGCACTATGATATCGCGTACCCCAGACAATAGTTGAGCTTATCGCCCCCGGCCCCGCCATCAACGGCAATGCCAACGGCACAACGCCGATACTTTCACGGATTGCGGTTTCTGATTTTTCCTGTTTGTTTTGTTTATCTTCCCCTAGTTTTCCGCTAATCATTGACATCGCGATAGTCACAACCAGAATGCCGCCAGCGATCCTGAACGAGTCAATTGAGATGCCGAAGAGTTGCAGAATACCATCACCAAGAAACAGCGAAGTCCACAGGATGATTGCGACTGATAGGTTTGCCGTGAGGTTGGTTTTGTTTCGTGCTGCGGCAGTTTGATAGCTGGTCATACTGATAAAGACGGGGATGATCCCTACCGGGTTGACCAACGCAAATAACCCAATGAAAAATTTAAAATAGACAGGAAAATCAAATAGCGTTTGGATCACGGTTAGCTCCGAAGCGTTAGCCGGATAAAATGAGTCATAAAATTGATAAAATCCGCGCTGAAGATACGCCTTTTGTCAGCATACTTCACCTTCTATCTTCGTATATCAATGTAAATACGCTACCAATACTCAGTGTTATTAATATGTATTAAATATGCTAATGTTATTAGCATTCATTACGTCAATTTATTAACACTTAACGAGAAACGCTAAAAGGGCCTGCTGAAAGGTGTCAGCTTTGCGAATTTTTGATCCAGATCACGCAATTACTACTCAGAAGTGAGTAATCTTGCTTACGCCACCTGGAGGTAACGCGTTAGAGTTAACTGGCGCTAGCGTATAAGCTCTTTTAGTAAATCAAAGTAAAGTGGACGTTAATTAACCGTTTGATTTTCAAACCATTACACAAATTTTCGTCGGTCTGTCTATACTCTCGTATCGAGCAGATGATTTACTAAAAAAGTTTAACATTATCAGGAGAGCATCATGGCTGTTACTAATGTCGCTGAACTTAACGCACTTGTAGAGCGCGTAAAAAAAGCCCAGCGTGAATATGCCAGTTTCACTCAAGAACAGGTTGACAAAATCTTCCGTGCCGCCGCTCTGGCTGCCGCAGACGCTCGAATTCCTCTCGCGAAAATGGCCGTTGCCGAATCCGGCATGGGTATTGTCGAAGATAAAGTGATTAAAAACCACTTCGCTTCTGAATACATTTACAACGCTTACAAAGATGAAAAAACCTGTGGTGTGCTGTCTGAAGACGACACTTTTGGTACCATTACCATTGCTGAACCGATTGGTATCATCTGCGGTATCGTTCCAACCACTAACCCTACCTCTACTGCGATCTTCAAATCACTGATCAGCCTGAAGACTCGTAACGCCATCATCTTCTCTCCGCATCCGCGCGCAAAAGATGCAACTAACAAAGCAGCTGACATCGTTCTGCAAGCAGCAATCGCTGCTGGCGCACCGAAAGATCTGATCGGCTGGATCGATCAACCTTCCGTTGAACTGTCTAACGCGCTGATGCACCACCCGGACATCAACCTGATCCTTGCGACCGGTGGTCCAGGCATGGTGAAAGCGGCATACAGCTCCGGTAAACCTGCTATCGGCGTAGGCGCAGGTAACACCCCTGTTGTTATCGACGAAACCGCTGATATCAAACGTGCTGTTGCATCTGTTCTGATGTCTAAAACCTTCGATAACGGCGTAATCTGTGCTTCTGAGCAGTCTGTCGTCGTGGTTGACTCTGTATATGATGCAGTACGTGAGCGTTTTGCGACTCACGGCGGCTACATGCTGCAGGGCAAAGAGTTGAAAGCAGTTCAGGACGTTATCCTGAAAAATGGCGCGCTGAACGCAGCTATCGTTGGTCAGCCGGCATATAAGATTGCTGAACTGGCAGGCTTCTCCGTACCAGAAACCACTAAGATTCTGATCGGTGAAGTGAAGATTGTCGACGAAAGCGAACCGTTTGCTCACGAGAAACTGTCTCCGACGCTGGCAATGTACCGTGCGAAGGACTTCGAAGACGCAGTCATCAAAGCTGAAAAACTGGTTGCGATGGGCGGTATCGGTCATACCTCTTGCCTGTACACTGACCAGGACAACCAGCCAGAGCGTGTTGCTTACTTCGGCCAGATGATGAAAACCGCACGTATCCTGATCAACACCCCGGCTTCTCAGGGTGGTATCGGTGACCTGTACAACTTCAAACTCGCACCTTCCCTGACTCTGGGTTGTGGTTCCTGGGGTGGTAACTCCATCTCTGAAAACGTTGGTCCTAAGCACCTGATCAACAAGAAAACCGTTGCTAAGCGAGCTGAAAACATGTTGTGGCACAAACTTCCGAAATCTATCTACTTCCGTCGTGGCTCTCTGCCAATCGCACTGGATGAAGTGATTACCGATGGTCACAAACGTGCGCTGATCGTGACCGACCGCTTCCTGTTCAACAACGGTTATGCAGACCAGATCACCTCCGTTCTGAAAGCTGCTGGCGTTGAAACCGAAGTGTTCTTTGAAGTTGAAGCTGACCCGACTCTGACCGTTGTTCGCAAAGGTGCTGAGCTGGCTAACTCCTTCAAACCAGACGTAATCATCGCACTGGGTGGTGGTTCCCCGATGGACGCCGCGAAAATCATGTGGGTTATGTACGAGCACCCGGAAACTCACTTCGAAGAACTGGCACTGCGCTTTATGGACATCCGTAAACGTATCTACAAGTTCCCGAAAATGGGCGTAAAAGCGAAGATGGTTGCAGTTACCACCACTTCCGGTACCGGTTCTGAAGTGACTCCGTTTGCGGTCGTTACCGACGATGCAACTGGGCAGAAATACCCGCTGGCAGACTACGCGCTGACTCCGGATATGGCGATTGTTGACGCCAACCTGGTTATGGATATGCCGAAGTCACTGTGTGCGTTCGGTGGTCTGGATGCCGTCACTCACGCTCTGGAAGCTTACGTTTCAGTACTGGCTTCTGAGTTCTCTGACGGTCAGGCTCTGCAAGCGCTGAAATTGCTGAAAGAAAACCTGCCAGCGTCTTACCATGAAGGTTCTAAGAACCCGGTAGCGCGTGAGCGTGTACACAGTGCAGCAACTATCGCTGGTATCGCGTTTGCTAACGCCTTCCTGGGTGTATGTCACTCAATGGCGCACAAACTGGGTTCTCAGTTCCACATTCCTCACGGTCTGGCGAACGCCCTGCTGATCAGCAACGTTATTCGTTACAACGCGAACGACAACCCGACTAAACAGACTGCATTCAGCCAGTACGACCGTCCGCAGGCACGCCGTCGCTACGCTGAAATCGCAGACCATCTGGGTCTGAGCGCTCCGGGTGACCGTACTGCCGCGAAAATCCAGAAACTGCTGGGCTGGTTGGAAGAAATCAAAGCTGAACTGGGTATTCCTAAGTCTATCCGTGAAGCTGGCGTTCAGGAAGCTGACTTCCTGGCACACGTGGACAAACTGTCTGAAGATGCGTTTGACGACCAGTGTACTGGTGCTAACCCACGTTACCCGCTGATTTCTGAACTGAAACAGATCCTGCTGGATACCTACTACGGTCGTGAGTATAGCGAAGGTCACAGCGCCGCTAAGACTGAAGCAGTAGCTGCACCGAAAGCAGAAAAGAAAGCGAAGAAATCCGCTTAATTTGCTCAGATAAGTTTTAGCTTCATCATAAACGGTCCCAATTGGGGCCGTTTTTTTTTCGTCTTGTGTTATGAAAATCGGGGAATACACAATTTAACCATGTGAATAGAATGGCAGTGTAAGAGATGTATTCAGGAAGATGTGAGACCAGCCGTCAGAAAAGAGTCTGACAGGGTAGAGAACATTGACGAAGGTTCCGGCCTACCCTGTGTTTATAAGCGCTCAGAAGCGTACAGGGTTAATCGTGGCTGTGTCGTTCTTGTATCGCCGTCAGAGAGCCCTCAGACTGCGCTTGTTTGTAGTGTTTACGACATACCGACACATAGCGTTCATTCCCGCCGATAACCACCTGCTCGCCCTCGTTATAAGGTCTTCCAGCCTGATCAAGGCGTAATACCATGCTGGCCTTACGGCCACAGAAACAAATGGTCTTTAATTCAACCAGTTTATCTGACCACGCAAGCAGGTATTCGCTGCCACCAAATAACTCACCACGAAAATCAGTGCGTAAGCCGTAACACAAAACAGGAATATCCAGTTGATCGACAACTTCAGATAATTCATAAACCTGTTGTCGGGTCAGAAACTGAGACTCATCGACCAGTACACAGTGAATTCTTTGCTGCGCATTCTCAGCGCGAATCTCTTCGAACAATGATGAATTTTGGTTAAACAATTTTGCAGGTGACGACAGACCTATACGTGAACTTACTTTTCCAGCACCAAAACGGTCATCAATTTCCGCTGTATATACAACGGCACGCATCCCACGTTCCTGATAATTGTACGAAGATTGCAACAAGGCAGTCGACTTACCTGCGTTCATTGCAGAATAGTAAAAATATAGTTGTGCCATTGACCGAAGGCCCTCACGAGGGGAAATAAATATGGGCTGGATTGTATCATATTTCACGAACATGTCGGTGTAGCGTTGGCCGCAAAGGCGTATAAATGAGCGGGCAAGCTCGCACAGTGCCGCCTGAATTTAAGTAACGGATAGTGAAAGAGCATACAACCATCGACCAAACAGCCTGTGCTCGGACGCGTATATACACACTCTTTCACAAATAGTGCTCATGAAATTTATCAATGTCACTTATCATCATACGGCAATAAAGAAACCCTTCCCATATTGTTATTGAATCTACCCACTGTCGCCATGTATTAGCGAATTCACGTAAGCAAAACTAATACAAAAGGTTGAAATCACTGCAAAGAGATACTATTTGTACGCCATAAAATGTGACCTGAATCTTGAATTTTTACTCTCAGCCGCTGAGAAGCCCCCTCGCCAATAAGCCTTTTTTATGCCCAACATCATGGGGAATTTAAGACAGGAGAATTAATTCTGATACTAAATAAAGCGCAATTTTGAATTCCTTACATTCCTGGCTATTGCACAACTGAATTTATCGCTCTATTATTAGCTCAACAAACCACCCCAATATAAGTTTGAGATTACTACAATGAGCGAAGCACTTAAAATTCTGAACAACATCCGTACTCTTCGTGCGCAGGCAAGAGAATGCACTCTGGAAACGCTTGAAGAAATGCTGGAAAAATTAGAAGTTGTAGTTAGCGAGCGTCGCGAAGAAGAAAGCGCTGCTGCTGCTGAAGTTGAAGAACGTACTCGTAAACTGCAACAATATCGTGAAATGCTGATCGCTGACGGCATTGATCCGAACGAATTGCTGAATAGCATGGCTGCTGTTAAATCTGGCACCAAAGCTAAACGCGCTGCACGTCCGGCTAAATATAGCTATGTTGACGAAAACGGTGAAACTAAAACCTGGACTGGCCAGGGTCGTACACCGGCAGTGATCAAAAAAGCGATGGAAGAACAAGGTAAACAACTGGACGATTTCCTGATCAAGGAATAATTCAGAAATAGTTTGCTTAAAATCCCGCCACTGGCGGGATTTTTTTTACCGGTACTTCGCTCAACCCTACCCGGATTAGGTATAAAAAAACGGCACTGTTAATACAGCGCCGTTCTGACCAGATAATACCAGAAGGTTACTTCTTAATACCCATCTCGTCTTCCAACCAGGCTTTAAATTCGGCGCCGAGAGTATTATGGCGAATACCATATTCAACGAACGCCTGCATATAGCCCAGTTTATTACCACAGTCATGGCTTTTGCCCTTCATGTGATAAGCTTCAACCGTCTCTTTTTCAATCAGCATATCGATAGCATCTGTCAGCTGAATTTCATCACCCGCTCCCGGAGGGGTTTTAGCCAGCAGAGGCCAGATATCGGCACTAAGAACGTAACGACCCACAACGGCCAGATTAGAAGGCGCAACATCAGCTTTTGGTTTTTCAACCACGCCAACCATCGGAACGCTTTCGCCCGGGGATAATTCAACGCCTTTACAATCAACAACACCATAAGCCGTAACATCTTCTACCGGTTCAACCATAATCTGGCTGCTACCTGTTTCATCAAAACGATGAATCATTTCGGCAAGGTTGTCGCGGGATAAATCAGATTCGTATTCATCAAGAATTACGTCCGGCAGGATTACAGCTACCGGTTCATCGCCAACCACAGGGTGCGCGCACAATACCGCGTGGCCCAGACCTTTAGCCAGCCCCTGACGCACCTGCATAATAGTCACATGTGGCGGACAAATAGATTGCACTTCTTCCAGCAGCTGGCGTTTTACACGTTTTTCCAGCATCGCTTCAAGTTCAAAGCTGGTATCAAAGTGGTTTTCAATGGAATTTTTAGACGAGTGAGTTACAAGTACAATTTCAGTGATGCCCGCAGCAATACATTCGTTTACGACGTACTGAATTAATGGCTTATCAACCAACGGTAGCATCTCTTTCGGGATTGCTTTCGTAGCCGGTAACATCCTGGTTCCTAATCCCGCAACCGGGATAACGGCTTTTTTGACTTTTGAATTAAGGGCAGCCATTTAAAACTCTCCTGGACTGTTCATGTATTGAACGTGTTCATCATTCTGTATCGCATCCGAGTATATCAGTACAGCGACAAGCTTCTGGTCTGAAAAGGACGCGCGTCGGTATAATTAAGATAAATACGAATAAAACTGGCGCTGATAGTAGCACTCACAGCATGGGGAGGGTGAACCAATTTCATTTACACGCCTCTCAATTGTTCATTCTGCAGACAACATCAAGCGCAGGCGACCTCCCGCCCCCCAAATTTGGCATTGCCATGACTCACAATGTTGGCTCAGCTGATTAAGATACGTATTACCTAAGGTACCCAGCGGAACGCCATTGCTGATTTGCACTTGGTGGGAACCTGTATTTAATGTCGCATTCAGCCCTGCCGATACCAGAATCAGATTTTTTAATCCGCTGTGGTAATACCCCACCAGCAAGGGAAACTGCCCTGGTAAATTGGCTTGCCGCAACAGATGATTTACCTGTTTCAATAACGTACCTAGCTCTGGCAACCGTTGATTTTGTTGTGTCAGTTGCTCCTGCAGTAAACCATTAAATAGCGCTCGCAGTAATAATGCAGCCAGCACGCCATTATCCCCTGCCCGCGTCACATCAAGGCAATAGAATGCAAGGTCATGATCCGACAGCGGCGCAATATCCAGCACCAGCCCCGGTTGGTCGGCTGCCACCAATTGCCGATAGTTAATGCGACAGTGCGAAATCACTTGCGACACTGGAGGCTGTAATTCTTTTAGCAGCTTCGCGGCGGCGGCAGGATCGTCCACCATCGCATCCCAGTCGCGAAATAGCCGCTCTTCTTCTTCCACACGTGAATTAAACATATTGGGATAAAGACAGGCAAAGACGGTTTCTCGCAAGCGATTAAGGTCTTTCACCGGCTTCAACAGGACGTCATCCACACCGAGTCGTAGCGCTTTGGCTATGTCGGACATGTTTTCCGTCGCAGAAATCACCAGTATCGGGGTCTGATCGCCACGATTGCGTAAATACTCAACCAGTTTGAGACCGTTCATTCTTGGCATAGCCAGGTCGCAGATCATCAGGTCGGGTTTAAAATGCCCAAGCAAGTCCAGTGCTTCAAGTCCGTCACCAGCTACCGCCGTTGTCGCTCCCAAAGAGGAAAACCATGAGTCCATGAGTGAGCGAAATACCGGCTCATCCTCAACGATAAGAATCTGTTTTCCGACCAATGGCTGCGTCATATTCTCCCCCCTGACTGGCTTTAATAAATAGTGGCATGCTATTGCCACTCACGCCTGTCAGAATTAGCTTAAGTGTTGATAAAAAATGCGTTAGACGTTGGTTTTCACCAGGGGTAGAAGCTCATCCATTTTCTTCTCGACCGCTAACTGCCCGGCAGCAATTGCCGCACTGGCGCGGTGAAAATCCAGCGTGGATATTTGTGGACAAAACGGCTGAATCAGAATGTCTGGAGGGTCACCGGCCATGCGGTTACGTTTCAGTCGGTTTTCCAGAACCTGAATAGACGTCGTCATGATCTCCATCGCCGTAGGCGCAGTTACTGCACGCCTGGCCGTAATGTTGCTCAAGCGTTCTTTCAGACGGGCATGCCATGAGAGTTCGTCAGCATCATCACCCGATTCGGCATCGCTATTGACGTTGAAGGAGAGTAAATCTTGTTGCATGAGATGCGCATCGTGTTGCAGGTCGACCGCTATAACAATATCGGCCCCCAACGCGCGAGTCAGGGAGACAGGGACAGGATTCACCACCGCACCATCGACCAGCCAGTAACCATTGTGCGCCACAGGTGACATCAAGCCAGGAATACTGCAGGAGGCCCGGACAGCCAGATGTAAATCACCTTCGGTGAACCAAAGTTCCCGACCCGTACTCAGATTGGTAGCCACTGTTGCGAAACGGCGAGTACATTGCTCAATTGCTTCTACCGGCATCACATTACGGTACTGATTGAATACCCGTTCACCGCGCAGTAAACCTCCCCTGCGCCACGAGAGATCCATCAACCGTAAAACATCCCAATAGCTGAAAGAACAGACCCACTTTTCGAGAGCAGGCAGCTTATTGCAGGCGTAGGCAGCGCCAACCAACGAACCGATGGAGCACCCTGCCACGATATCAACATCAATGCCCATATGCTTAAGGGCTTTAATAACGCCAATATGCGACCAACCTCGCGCCGCGCCGGAACCTAGCGCCAGCCCAATTTTTATTTTTCTCATTATACGTACAAACTTCCCCTGGCTTGCAGACGTAGCAACATCGCTACCGCTCAGTTAACATAGTGCCACTCTGGCGTTTTTACGCCGTTTTTATATTCCAGGGAGTACTTTGTGTCTCAGCTTTGTCCCTGTGGTAGCGCTGTCGAGTATAGCCTATGTTGCTACCGTTATGTGTCCGGCGCGCAAGTAGCACCTACGCCGTCACACCTCATGCGTTCTCGTTACTGTGCTTTTGTGATGAAAGACGCAGATTACCTTATCAGGACCTGGCATCCGGATTGTCATGCGGCCGAGTTTCGCGACGACATTATCGCAGGATTTACTCATACCGAATGGCTTGGACTGACCGTTTTTGAACAAGAGACGGCAGACACAGAAAATATCGGCTACGTCAGTTTTGTCGCACGGTTTTCTGAACAAGGTAAAACAGGTGCAATTATCGAGCGCTCTCGTTTTTTAAAAGAAAACGGTCAGTGGTACTATATAGACGGTACACGCCCTCAAATTGGACGAAACGATACCTGCCCTTGTGGCTCAGGTAAAAAATTTAAAAAGTGCTGCGGCTAATCAACGCCCGACAGTATCAATTTTGCAAACATTCTCAACAGGATCACCGCTGCAAATGCATTCATTACAACGAAAAGTGCTGCGTACTATTTGCCCGGACCAAAAAGGTCTGATCGCGCGCATTACGAATATCTGTTACAAGCATGAACTGAACATCGTGCAGAACAATGAGTTTGTGGACCACCGTACCGGACGCTTTTTTATGCGCACCGAACTGGAGGGCATTTTTAACGACGTCACGCTGCTTGCCGATCTGGACAGCGCCTTACCTGAAGGCTCGATTCGTGAATTAACCCCAGCAGGCCGCCGCCGCATCGTCATTTTGGTCACCAAGGAAGCGCATTGCCTGGGCGATTTATTAATGAAGGCCAATTACGGCGGGCTGGATGTTGAAATCGCCGCGGTGATCGGCAATCACGAGACCTTGCGTCCTCTGGTTGAACGGTTTGATATTCCGTTTGAGCTGGTGAGCCATGAAGGTTTAACACGTGAAGAACATGATCAGAAAATGGCTGATGCTATCGACGCCCACCAGCCGGATTATGTCGTGCTGGCTAAATACATGCGCGTTCTGACCCCGACATTTGTTTCACGCTTCCCGAATAAGATTATCAATATTCACCATTCATTCCTGCCAGCATTCATTGGTGCTCGTCCGTACCATCAAGCTTATGAGCGCGGCGTGAAGATTATCGGCGCGACGGCCCACTACGTGAATGATAACCTCGATGAAGGCCCAATCATTATGCAGGACGTGATCCATGTTGATCACACCTACACCGCCGAAGATATGATGCGCGCGGGTCGCGACGTTGAAAAAAATGTATTAAGCCGTGCGCTGTATCAGGTTCTGGCTCAACGCGTCTTTGTTTACGGTAACCGAACGATTATTCTGTAATCGATTGATAAGTTAATTGGTTACCTTTACATCTTTACGTGTAAAAATCAGGCAACCAGTTCTTTTTTATCAACGGAATGCTTTACAGGGGCGCATCATTTGATATGATGCGCCCCGCTTCCAACGGAAGCAGGCCAGTAATTAGCATTACCCCGTGGTGGGGTTCCCGAGCGGCCAAAGGGAGCAGACTGTAAATCTGCCGTCATCGACTTCGAAGGTTCGAATCCTTCCCCCACCACCATCTTCTAGCACTGCCTACAATTTGAATTACCCCTGGTGGGGTTCCCGAGCGGCCAAAGGGAGCAGACTGTAAATCTGCCGTCATCGACTTCGAAGGTTCGAATCCTTCCCCCACCACCATCACTTCATAAAGCACCAACAGCAAATCAATCTCTAATGCCCCATATTCTGCCCATGCGGGAAGGATGAGAAGCTTCGACTAAGGTTCGATTCGAGCGTAGCGAGAAAGCGTTGCCACAGGCAACGACCCGAAGGGCGAAGCGCGTAGCGCTGAGTAATCCTTCCCCCACCACCATCACTTCATAAAGCAACACACTCAATTCCTCAGCAATGCCTTTTATTTGCCTGATGCGCTATGCTTATCAGGCCTACAAACTCGACATGTGCCCGCAATTTGTCTGCTGCGCTGCGCTTATCAGGCCTACGAACTCGTCACGTGCCCGCAATTTGCCTGATGCGCTGCGCTTATCAGGCCTACGAACTCGACACGTGCCCGCTATTCGTCTGATGCGCTGCACTTATCAGGCCTACGAACTCGACACGTGCCCGCTATTTGCTGCACTTATCAGGCCTACAGCGCTCGCTGATACCTTCGTAGGCCGGATAAGGCGCTTGCGCCGCCATCCGGCAAACAGGCATAAAAAAACCCCGCCGAAGCAGGGTTTTGTCATTCTCAAATATACGATTAGTGACGCGCGCGAACAATCTGGTATTTGCGTGTCAGATATTCGACCGGGACGCTCCAGATGTGTACCAGACGAGAGAATGGGAACAACAGGAACAGCGTCATACCCAGCACCAGGTGCATACGGAAAATGAACGCAACACCATCGAGATATTGAGACGCTCCGCCCTGGAAGGTCACCACTGTCTGCGCCCAGTTCACCAGCTTCATCATCTCGCTACCGTCCATATGCTGGGCGGAAAACGGAATGGTCAGCAGGCCCAGCGCACACTGGATCACCAGCAGTGAGAGGATCAGAATATCCGCCCCGGTGGTGGTGGCCCGCACGCGCGGGCTGAACAGACGACGTTTCAGCAGCAGTACACCACCAATCAGACACATCAGGCCACTGGCACCGCCCGCAAACATTGCCATCTTTTGTTTCACTTCAAGCGGTAGCCAGGCTTCATACATCCAGTGCGGCGTCAACATGCCAAGGAAGTGCCCAGCAAAGATACCCAGGATCCCGATGTGAAACAGGTTTGACGCCAGGTTCATCCCTTTGCGATCCAGCATCTGACTGGAAGCTGCACGCCATGTATATTGCCCATAGTCATAACGCAGCCAGCTGCCGATCAGAAAGACAGAACCCGCGATGTACGGATAGATGTCAAAGAAGAACGTATTCAGGAAGTGCATTATTGCTGTCCTCCGGTGGTGATATTCAGATACTGCGGCGCAACGGCCCCGGCAAAACGACGCTGGTGAGCGGAGATTTCCGACTCGCCACACCCCTGATCGGCGAAGAATTTCACCTGCTCTTCTTCCCAGACCGCATCCAGCGCTTGTGGAGTATCGTCACGGGCTTCATCCGCAATTTTTTCAGCCACTTTATCGCTGTCGATAACGGTATTCGCCAGTTTTAACAGCAGATCGAACAGCACTGCATAACGGCTTTCACGCTGTTGCAAACGAGCGCTGAGCAGTGCCAGAATCGGCGCAATATCCTGTAAGCCACCTAGCGCTTCGCTTTTCGGCAGTTGCGCAAGGTATTCCAGATACAGCGGCAGATGATCGGGAAGTTCGCGGCTGTCGAGCTGCAAACCGTGCTGCTCATACTGTGCCATCAGGTCAACCATAGCCTGACCGCGATCGCGGGATTCACCGTGAACATGTTCAAACAGCAGCAGCGATGTCGCGCGGCCACGGTCAAACAGTTCGCTGTAGGCGGCCTGCACATCCAGCATGTCCTGCGCGGTTAGATCGCGCAGGAAAACGCCCAGAGTCTGGGCATCCTCTTTATCCAGGTTCTCAGATGACGCGAGTGCATCGAAAAGTTCCTGCTGATGCTGCCACAAGGCAGCATCCGGGTACTCGAGCAGACGCGAAACAATGACGAGTTCAATCATTGGTGCGGCTCCGTTTTGCTGGTCACATCGACAGCGTCGATGCGGCGGCTGTTGAACAGATTGAATTTAGTATCAGAACCGTGGCAACCGTCGCCGAAGGTAAAGCCACAACCGCTTTTCTCCGGGAACGCGTCACGCGCCAGTTCACGATGGCTGCTCGGTACCACGAAACGATCTTCGTAGTTCGCGATTGCCAGGTAACGATACATTTCCTGTGCCTGTGCTTCGCTTAAGCCCACCTCTTCCAGCGCACGGGTATCAACTTTGCCGTCAACTGTTTCCGCACGTTTGTAGTGACGCATTGCCAGCATACGTTTCAGGGCCAACAGTACCGGCTGGGTGTCACCTGCAGTCAGCAGGTTCGCCAGGTACTGAACCGGAATACGCAGGCTGTCAACATCCGGCAGAATACCGTTGCTGCCCAGCTCGCCCGCATCAGCAGCTGACTGAATTGGTGACAATGGCGGCACGTACCAGACCATCGGCAGTGTGCGGTATTCCGGATGCAGCGGCAGCGCCAGCTTCCAGTCCATCGCCATTTTGTAAACCGGAGACTGCTGTGCGGCATCAATGACGCTCAGCGGAATACCATCTTTCAGCGCCTGTTCAATAACAGCCGGATCGTTCGGATCGAGGAACACGTCCAGCTGACGCTGGTACAGATCTTTCTCGTGCTCGGTGCTGGCCGCGCTTTCGATCGCATCTGCGTCATACAGCAGTACGCCGAGGTAACGGATACGACCTACACAGGTTTCGGAGCAAACGGTCGGCTGACCAGCTTCGATACGCGGGTAGCAGAAAATGCACTTCTCCGATTTCCCGCTCTTCCAGTTGAAGTAGATCTTCTTGTACGGGCAGCCGGTGATACACATACGCCAGCCGCGGCACTTGTCCTGGTCGATCAGCACGATGCCATCTTCTTCACGCTTGTAGATAGCGCCGCTCGGACAGGTCGCCACACACGCCGGATTAAGGCAGTGCTCACACAGACGCGGCAGGTACATCATGAAGGTGTTTTCGAACTGACCGTACATCGCCTTCTGCATGTTTTCGAAGTTCTGATCTTTGGCGCGTTTTTCGAACTCGCCGCCCAGAATTTCTTCCCAGTTCGGACCGCTGGTGATTTTATCCATTCGCTGACCGGTGATCAGCGAGCGTGGACGAGCAATCGGCTGCGCTTTGCTGTCTGCCGGGGCGTTATGCAACGTCTGGTAGTCAAAATCAAACGGCTCGTAGTAATCATCCATGCCCGGCAGATGCGGGTTAGCAAATATTTTACCCAACAGCAGCGCTTTGTTACCCATGCGCGGCTGCAGTTTGCCGTTGATTTTACGGATCCAACCGCCCTTCCATTTTTCCTGGTTTTCCCAGTCGTTCGGGAAGCCAACGCCAGGCTTACTTTCGACGTTGTTGAACCAGGCGTACTCCATACCTTCACGGCTGGTCCAGACGTTTTTACAGGTCACTGAACAGGTGTGGCAGCCGATGCACTTATCGAGATTCAGCACCATGCCGACTTGTGAACGAATTTTCATTTTACGCTCTCCTGTACCTGGTCATTGCCTTCGCCATCCAACCAGTTAATGTTCTTCATCTTACGTACAACTACGAACTCATCACGGTTTGAACCGACGGTGCCGTAGTAGTTAAAGCCGTAGGCCAGCTGCGCATAGCCGCCGATCATATGGGTCGGTTTCGGTGTAATACGGGTCACCGAGTTGTGGATCCCACCGCGCTGCTGGGTGATTTCTGAACCCGGCAGGTTAACGATACGTTCCTGCGCGTGGTACATCATGGTCATCCCGGCTGGTACACGCTGGCTGACAACTGCACGTGCCGTCAGCGCACCGTTGCTGTTGAAGACTTCGATCCAGTCGTTATCTTCGATTCCCAGATCCTTCGCATCGACTTCGCTCATCCACACAATCGGGCCACCGCGTGACAGCGTCAGCATCAGCAAGTTGTCGCTGTAAGTGGAGTGGATACCCCATTTCTGGTGCGGCGTCAGGAAGTTGAGCGCTTTTTCCGGGTTACCGTTAGATTTCTCGCCAATCACCGCTTTCACCGAACGGGTGTCGATTGGCGGACGGTAAACCAGCAGGCTTTCACCAAAGTCACGCATCCATTGATGATCCTGATACAACTGCTGGCGACCAGACAGCGTACGCCATGGGATCAGCTCGTGAACGTTGGTATAGCCGGCGTTATAAGACACGTGTTCATCTTCCAGTCCTGACCAGGTCGGGCTGGAGATAATTTTGCGCGGCTGCGCCTGAATATCGCGGAAGCGAATTTTTTCGTCTTCTTTATTCAGCGCCAGATGCGTATGGTCACGACCGGTAAATTCACTCAGCGCAGCCCAGGCTTTAACGGCTACCTGACCGTTAGTTTCCGGCGCCAGCGTCAAGATCATCTCGGCTGCATCAATTGCGGTATTAAGCCAAGGCTGGCCTTTTGCCGGACCTTCAGCCTTGGTGTAATTGAGCTTACGCAGCAGATCCATTTCGCTCTGGGTATTCCAGGCAATCCCTTTACCGCCGTTACCGATTTTTTCCATCAGCGGGCCGATGGAGGTGAAACGCTCGTAGGTTGCCGGATAATCACGCTCAACGGTCATGATGTGCGGTGCGGTAACACCAGGAATCAGGTCACATTCACCTTTTTTCCAGTCCTTCACGTCCAGCGGTTGTGCCAGTTCTGCGGCAGAGTCGTGCTGAATTGGCAGCGTAACGACGTCGGTTTCTTTACCGAGATGACCCACGCAAACTTCAGAGAATTTCTTGGCGATGGCTTTGTAGATTTCCCAGTCGCTCTTCGATTCCCAGGCCGGGTCAACGGCCGCAGACAGAGGATGAATAAACGGATGCATGTCCGAGGTATTCATATCGTCTTTTTCATACCAGGTTGCGGTCGGCAACACGATGTCGGAATACAGACAGGTGCTCGACAGACGGAAGTCCAGCGTGACAACCAGATCCAGTTTGCCGTCCAGGCCGTTATCCTGCCATTCCACTTCTTCAGGCTTCACGCCGCTCTGCTGGCCGAGATCTTTGCCCTGAATACCATGTTCAGTACCCAGCAGATACTTGAGCATGTACTCGTGGCCTTTACCGGAAGAACCGAGCAGGTTAGAACGCCAGATAAACAGGTTGCGCGGATGGTTTTTACCGTTTTCCGGCTGCTCTGCCGCAAAGCGAATAGAACCTTCTTTCAGGGATTTAACGGTGTAATCCACCGGCGTCATACCTGCTTTCTGCGCTTCTTCGGCGATACGCAGTGGGTTAGTCCCTAACTGCGGCGCAGATGGCAACCAGCCCATACGTTCAGCGCGAACGTTAAAATCAATCAAATGACCGCTGTAGCGGGATTTGTCTGCCATCGGGGAAAGCAGTTCCTGCGCAGTAACCGTCTCATAGCGCCATTGGCTGGAGTGGTTATAGAAGTAGGAAGTGCTGTTCATATGACGAGGAGGACGCTGCCAGTCAAGAGCAAACGCCAGCGGCTGCCAGCCGGTTTGCGGACGCAGTTTTTCCTGGCCGACGTAGTGGGCCCAACCGCCGCCGCTCTGACCGATACAACCGCAGAACACCAGCATATTGATCAGGCCACGATAGTTCATATCGAGGTGGTACCAGTGGTTCAGGCCCGCACCGACGATGATCATCGAACGACCGTGTGTTTTATCGGCGTTATCCGCAAATTCACGGGCAATGCGCACGATCTGAGAACGTGATACGCCAGTGATTTTTTCTGCCCATGCCGGCGTGTACGCTTTCACGTCATCGTAGCTGGTCGCGCAGTTTTCGTCGTTCAGACCACGTTCCAGGCCATAGTTAGCCATGGTCAGGTCGTAAACGGTGGTCACCAGCGCGGTAGAGCCATCGGCCAACTGCAGGCGTTTAACCGGCAGTTTGTGCAGCAGAATATTTTCCAGCTCTACTTTACTGAAGTGCTCGGTACCTTCGCCGCCAAAGTACGGGAAGCCCACTTCAGCGATATCGTCCTGGCTACCCAGCAGGCTGAGTTGCAGTTCGGTTTCATCACCGGACGTACCGTCGCGTTGCTCAAGGTTCCATTTGCCCTTTTCGCCCCAACGGAAACCAATTGAACCGTTTGGCGCAACCATTTCGCCGTTGCTGTTGATAGCGACGGTTTTCCATTCTGGGTTATTTTCCTGGCCCAGAGAGTCGACCAGATCCGCCGCACGCAGCATACGACCAGCAGCATAGTAACCATCACGCTCTTCGAGCATCACCAGCATTGGCATGTCAGTATAACGACGAACGTAGTCGGTGAAGTACTGGCTCGGGTTATCGAGGTGGAACTCGCGCAGCATGACATGGCCCATCGCCATTGCCATCGCAGCATCGGTTCCCTGCTTCGGTGCCAGCCACAGGTCGCAAAGTTTGGCGATTTCTGCGTAGTCCGGAGTAATCGCTACCGTTTTGGTGCCTTTATAGCGAACTTCAGTAAAGAAGTGTGCATCCGGAGTACGGGTCTGCGGTACGTTAGAGCCCCATGCAAGAATGTAGCTGGAGTTATACCAGTCGGCAGATTCCGGTACGTCGGTTTGCTCGCCCCAGGTTTGCGGGGAAGCCGGCGGCAGGTCACAGTACCAGTCGTAGAAGCTCAGGCAGGTACCGCCAATCAGCGACATATAGCGTGCGCCGGAAGCATAAGAAACCATCGACATCGCCGGAATCGGAGAGAAGCCTGCAACGCGGTCAGGGCCATAGGTTTTGATGGTGTAAACGTTAGATGCAGCAATCAGTTCATTCACTTCCTGCCAGGAAGAACGAACAAATCCACCACGACCACGCGCTTGTTTGAAGCTTTTTGCTTTGTCGGCGTCTTCGATGATGGATGCCCATGCGTCTACCGGATCGCTGTGCAGTCTTTTTGCTTCACGCCACATCTTCATCAGACGTTTGCGCATCAGTGGGTATTTCAGACGGTTAGCGCTGTAGAGATACCAGGAATAGCTTGCACCACGTGGGCAGCCGCGAGGCTCGTGGTTAGGCATATCTGGACGCGTGCGTGGGTAGTCAGTTTGCTGGGTCTCCCAGGTCACCAGACCATTTTTAACATAGATTTTCCAGCTGCATGAGCCCGTGCAGTTTACCCCGTGGGTTGAACGCACGATTTTGTCATGCTGCCAACGCTGGCGGTATCCGTCCTCCCAGTCCCTGTTGGTATTGAGAAGCTGGCCATGCCCATCGGCAAAGGTTTCGCCCTTCTGCTTGAAGTAGCGAAACCGGTCCAGGAATTTACTCATCGGTTTTCTCCTGTAGGAGCCTGACGGCTCTCTGATAAATCGACATTGCTTGATTGAGAGCGAAGGTAACGCTCTGAAAGGGCGTGAGAATTGATAACGATCAAGGCATGCAGGGATGAAAAATGGAGGTTGGTTTTTACATACCCCCAAAGTGGGATATTGTTTTTTAACGTAATGTTTTGAATTTAAAGGATTTTAAATAATTCACTTATCATACAAATGTTAAATTCTTTATAAGTGGGTATTAAGGGGTATCCCCCCTGCTTAGCATATTACCAGCACCGTTTTCGCAGACTTTCGTCATGAGCTCACATATAAGTATGTTGTAACTAATTTAGAGCAAAAAAAAGCGCGGTCTAACACCGCGCAATGGATAATCAACTGCTACTACTTTTTTACTTTTTAGAATGACGTCCGTATACCGCCCAGGTGATAACCACACAAGCGACATAGAAGATCAGAAAGACTTTCATCGCATCGACCGGCGAACCAGTTAACGCCAGAGACGTACCAAATGCTTTCGGGATAAAGAAGCCGCCAATCGCACCAATGGCTGAGATAAAGCCCAACGCTGCCGCGGTGTCGGTTGCTGCTTCGCGCATTGCTTTCTCTTCTGAACCGCCTTCAGCTTTCACTCTGTCCATCGTCAGCTTGCGGAAGATAACGGAGATCATCTGGAAGGTTGAACCACTCCCCAGACCAGCCGTCAGGAACAATGCCAGGAACACCGCGAAGAAGGCGATAAAGTTGCCGCCAACGCCGTTTGATGGCAGCGTCAGGAACAGTAAGGCACTGAAAATAGCCATCAGCACGAAGTTCACCAGCGTTACACGGGTTCCGCCCAGACGGTCAGAGATTGCGCCGCCCGCTGAACGAGCCAGCGCGCCAATCAACGGTCCAAAGAAGGCGTAATGCAGGATCTGTACCTCAGGAAACTGCGTTTTTGACAACATGGCAAAACCGGCAGAGAAACCGATGAATGAACCGAAGGTTGCCAGATACAGCAGGCTCATAATCCACAGATGCCCACGTTTCAGCACCGGCAATTGCTCTTTCAGCGACGCTTTTGAGGTTGCCAGTTCATTCATACCAAACCATGCAGCCAGCGTTAACACCGCAAGGAACGGTACCCAAATCCATGCGGCGTTTGCCAGATACAGCTGCGTACCATCCGGTTGTTCAACCCCGTGGCTACCAAATGCGGCAAAGATTGACAGTGAAACCACCAGCGGCGCAACCAACTGCATCACGCTGACGCCCATGTTGCCCAGGCCACCGTTCAGACCCAGCGCACCACCCTGTTTCTGTTTTGGAAAGAAGAAACTGATGTTTGCCATGCTGGACGCAAAGTTCGCACCGGCGAAACCGCACAACAGAGAGATAATAATAAAGGTACTAAACGGCGTGGAGGTATCCTGCACCGCAAAACCTAACCATACGCAAGGAATGATCAGGATACCGGTGCTAAACGCTGTCCAGCGACGTCCACCAAACAGGGGAACCATAAAGGAGTACGGTACACGCAGCAGCGCGCCGGACACCGAAGGTAATGCCGTCAGCATGAACAGCTGTTCAGTGGTGAAATCAAATCCGACTTTCGGTAAGTTCACCGCCACGGCGCTAAATAACATCCACACGCAAAACGCCAGCAGCAAGCAAGGGACGGAAATCCACAGGTTACGGCTGGCGATTCGTTGACCACGCTGCTGCCAGAAGGCGGGATCTTCCGGCCGCCATTCGGTAATTACAGCTCCAGATGCCCTTTCCGGGGCAGATGAGTGACTCATAGACACCTCTGATACTTGTTTCGATGCCTGCAACATTAGGGTTTACAGCTGGAGGTAAGTTGATATAAATCAAAGGAAAAGGTGTCATTATTCATGCCTAAAATTTATCATTACCCTAAATGAGTACATAACTTCGGTAAAAAAGATGTGGTTTTTCACGCTTCTGTCGTCCCCTACTCCCCCTCGCCCGGGATCTCTCCCTCCACTGGCAATTAAGAGGTAGCCCGTTTGAGGTATGGGTATACTCCAGTGTATCGCCGAGAATAACGCCACTGCCTGCAGCAGAATCGTCATTCAATAAGGTTTTCTGTTCGACGAAAACCCGAAGGAACAAGTCACCATGTTTAAACGTTGTCTCTCCCCGCTTACGCTGGTCAACCAGGTGGCGCTGATTGTTTTATTGTCCACAGCCATCGGCGTGGCGGGTATGGCTGTCTCCGGCTGGCTGGTTCAGGGCGTTCAGGGTAGCGCCCATGCAATCAACAAAGCGGGATCGCTGCGCATGCAGAGTTATCGCCTGCTGGCAGCCGTACCGCTGGACGCTAGCGATCAACCGCTTCTGGATGAAATGGAGAAAACGGCGTTTAGCCCGGAGTTGACGCGTGCCGCAAAGCGAGACGGACAACAGGCGCAGTTAAAAGCACTACAGGATTACTGGCACACTGAACTGGCGCCGGGGCTTGCGCATGCGCAAACGCCTGATGCGGTAGCGCAGGATGTGACGCGCTTTGTAGGCGGTCTGGATAAGCTGGTTACCGCCTTTGACCATACCACCGAATTACGCATTGAACGCGTCGTCCTGCTGCATCGCCTGATGGCCATATTTATGGCATTGCTGCTGGTTTTCACCATTATCTGGCTGCGCGTGCGCCTGTTAGAGCCGTGGAAGCAGCTGTTGGCGATGGCGCGAGCCGTCAGCCAACGTGATTTTACCCAACGCGCGCGTATCAGCGGGCGTAATGAGATGGCCGCTCTGGGCTCGGCACTGAATAATATGTCGGAAGAACTGGCCGAAAGTTATGCCGTGCTGGAACAGCGGGTGCAGGAAAAAACGGCGGGACTGGAGCACAAAAATCAGATCCTTTCTTTTCTGTGGCAAGCCAACCGCCGCCTGCACTCTCAGGTGCCGTTGTGCGAACGCCTCTCTCCGGTACTGAACGGTCTGCAAAATTTGACCTTGCTACATGATATTGAACTCCGGGTTTACGACCTGGAAGATGAAGACAATCATCAGGAATTTACCTGTCAGTCCAATGCCAGCTGTGATGAGAAAGGTTGCCATCTGTGTCCTCGTGGAACGCTGCCCGCGATTGACGGCGGGATCACATTGAAATGGCGGCTGACCGATGCGCATACCCAATATGGTATTCTGCTCGCCACCTTGCCGAACGGACGCCATCTCAGCCACGATCAGCAGCAGCTGGTTGATACCCTGGTTGAGCAACTGACCGCAACACTCGCGCTCGACAGACATCAGGAGCGTCAACAGCAGTTGATCGTGATGGAAGAGCGTGCCACCATTGCACGCGAACTTCATGATTCTATTGCACAATCGCTCTCTTGTATGAAGATGCAGGTTAGCTGTTTGCAGATGCAGGGCGATGCGCTTTCAGATAACTGTCGCGAGTTGCTCAGCCAGATTCGTAACGAGCTGAATGCTTCGTGGGCACAACTGCGTGAGCTGTTAACCACCTTCCGTTTACAGCTCACAGAACCTGGATTACGGCCGGCGCTGGAAGCCAGCTGTCAGGAGTACAGCGCCCGTTTTGGATTTACGGTTAAGCTGGATTATCAGCTACCGCCACGCCTGGTCCCTTCGCATCAGGCGATTCACCTGCTACAAATTGCGCGCGAAGCCCTGAGTAATGCACTTAAACACTCTCAGGCCAATGAAGTGGTCGTGACGGTGGTGCAAAATGGCAAGCAGGTCAAACTAACAGTGCAAGATAACGGCTGCGGCGTACCGGAAAACGCCGAACGCAGTAACCACTACGGCATGATTATAATGCGCGATCGTGCGCAGAGCTTGCGCGGCGATTGCCGCGTACGCCGTCGCGAGACGGGCGGTACTGAAGTTGCTGTCACTTTTATTCCCGAAACAAACTTCACAGAAGTCCAAGGAGATACCCATGAGTAATCTGGAACCGGCAACCATCCTGTTGATCGACGATCATCCGATGCTGCGAACCGGTGTAAAACAGCTTGTCAGCATGGCGCCCGATATTACCGTTGTCGGCGAAGCCAGCAATGGTGAGCAGGGTATCGAGCTGGCTGAATCCCTTGATCCCGATCTGATCCTGCTTGATCTCAACATGCCCGGCATGAACGGTCTGGAAACTCTCGATAAGCTGCGTGAAAAGTCACTGTCGGGCCGTATCGTTGTGTTTAGCGTATCCAATCATGAAGAAGACGTAGTTACCGCACTGAAACGCGGCGCTGACGGTTATCTACTGAAAGATATGGAGCCTGAAGATTTACTCAAAGCCTTACAGCAGTCAGCGGCCGGTGAAATGGTGCTGAGTGAAGCCTTAACGCCGGTTCTGGCCGCCAGCCTGCGTGCTAATCGTGCAACGTCGGACCGTGATGTCACCCAACTGACACCGCGTGAGCGCGACATTCTCAAGCTCATTGCCCAGGGGCTGCCGAACAAGATGATCGCCCGTCGTCTGGACATCACTGAAAGTACGGTAAAAGTCCATGTGAAGCATATGTTGAAGAAAATGAAGCTCAAATCACGCGTCGAAGCCGCGGTATGGGTACATCAGGAACGCATTTTCTGATAACGCGTTGATGCTTCATTGCTAACGAGGATCATTTTCCGAAACGGTAATAAACGGTTCGGTCAGTGATAGCGTGATCTCATTGGAAGAGACACGCTGACCCTGCTCATCTTCTACCACAACAGACAACCGCCAGCGGTTTGTCGCGCCTTCGCTGCTGTCCCACTTCGGCATAATAATCGTCCAGCCTTGCGCGCTTCGGTTATCGCTACCCGCCGTTAAACTCAACGCCTGGGTATCACCCTGCCAGGTCAAATGGCGGATCCCATGCAAACTACGCACCTGCAGCTTCAGCGCCACCGTCTCACCAGACTTGAGATCCCAGGGCGGCGTGGCCAAAAATACCGACAATGTTTTACGCTGGCGATATTCCAGCGTCGGCAGATTGTTACGCTGCGGATCGTCATAACGACTGCCGCGCAGCGATCGGCTGTTTGCCACCTCGCTGACCATCAGTTGTTTTTTTAGCGGCACGCCAAAGCGGTAATTCAGCGTTAAGCCAAGGTTATTCTGGCTGACTCCGCTTTCGCCCTGCTTATGTTGTGCCGTCACGGTAATCAACGGCACCGGCGTATAGCTCAATCCCAGATTCACCGCCACAGGATTGTGGTACCCGGTTCCGGAATGAAACAAATCCACCCGGTCGCCAAAATACTGTTCCACGCTGACGCTGGTATTGAGGTGTTGATAGAACGGCATGCGCATTTGCGCAGTCAGGTCGTAGCCGCGGGCCATCCGTTGTTCCTGGGTTGCGGAACGCTCCTGCCAGGAGGACAACGGTTGGTAATAGTTAGCGGATAAGCGCAAGTATTCGCCCCACGCCTCGGCGCCAAGGCCTCCCCGGGGCAGATTTTCATCCAACAGGTTGTCATAAAAGGTGTTATAACCCAGAAACCAGCCGTCGCGTACCCAGCGCTGCCCAATCCCCGCATTGCTGACTAAACCTTCGTCCTGTTGCGTCAGCCCCAACTGGCTCCAGGTTAAATATCGTTGATTGTCCTGCCATGGGATAAACCAACTTCCCCGACTTCCGGTAAAGCTGCCTTCGTTATCCACCTGCAATCCAACGCTGGCGTTTCCCCAGGGAGAGAGCCAGGATTCCAGTTGCTGATTAACCTGTTCGCTGACCGTGTCACGCACCTGACCAAACGCGAACTGCTTCGCCTGTTCACCCGTATCAAGCCCGTTATCGGTCATGCTGGCTTCACCAAACGCTTTGACCATTTCAGCAAAGTGCTTTTCGCCTGCCCGCGACTCCGGCGCCATACCGAGATCGGGTAAGCCATCACTATTGTTATCGAAAGGGTTTTCAGCCTGGTGAATAAAAGATGTCCGTGCGTTGGCAATACCGCCTGCCAATGGCAAGAGTGAGAATACAGCGAGAGAAAAATAAATATTACGGCTCAAATCGTCAGTTGTTTCTTACATCAATTAATTAGACACACTTAACCTAAACCATAACGTCTTCAGCTGTTAATTGCAGCCTTTATCCCCGTTTTCGGGATTTTCTGACATGGATAATTAGAGGTACCCACTCCTGCAACCATGCTTTCTTTCCCACATCAGGAACAGGGAGTAACATACACGCCAGGAATTATCCCTTCCATCTGACAACAGGAGTAATAATGCAAAAGATAGTGATCGTCGCGAACGGTGCAGCCTATGGAAGCGAATCGTTATTTAATAGCCTGCGTCTGGCTATCGCTCTGCGTGAACAGGAAGCCAGTCTCGACCTGCGTCTGTTTTTAATGTCGGACGCGGTAACGGCGGGACTTAGCGGTCAAAAACCTGCGGAAGGATACAATATTCAGCAAATGCTGGAGATCCTGACGGCGCAAAATGTGCCGGTCAAACTGTGCAAAACCTGCACCGATGGCCGTGGGATCACGACGCTTCCGTTAATTGACGGAGTAGCCGTCGGCACGCTGGTAGAACTGGCTGAATGGACGCTGGCTGCAGATAAAGTATTAACCTTCTGATACACCGCTTCAGGCAAGCTCACTGAAAGTGTCGATAATTTCCGAATTTAATCGTAGATGGGCGCGGTTTCGTTGAACGTTAGCACGCCCTTTCAACCCTTTTGAGGTATTTTGTCACTTTTGTTTAATCGTTATGCCATTTTTTGATCAAAATCAGCATCCTGTTGCTCCCCCTTTGGTGTTATGCAGTGAGTGAAATGTGAACAACATCACGCAGCACTTTCGACAGAAAGTACGTTGTTTTCAAGAACGGGGTGAAAAATGGCATTAGTGAAGGCGAGTTTAAAGTTATTTGGTGGTGATACGCTGGTAGTGCGCTGTTCTGAGCGCTGCCACATCCACCTGATGAGCGAGAAAAATCACGTTAAAGACACGCAGTCCGACATCTTAAGCGTGCAGGATCGTGATAACGCATGGTTAACCGTACCGTATACCGGCGTCTGGAATGTGCTGATCGACAGCCATAGCCAGTCGCTTGAGCATTCGATAAGTTTTATTGCAGCCTAAGCGTTAAACGCCCGATAAGCACCTGGCTTATCGGGCATACAACATCGGGCGATATTAGGCAAATCCTGGACGCATAACACCTTCCGGCAGATTCTCTCCCAACAATCGTTTGACCGTGATCACCAGATCGTTAAGACAATCATCCTGCATCCCCAACTTGACCAGCTCCTGTTCCAGTGAGAACAGATACTGGGCGTTGGTGCCTAAAGGTCCGCTCGCCGCGGCGATAAGCGGCGCAATAACCTGCGCGCGCGTGTCTGACTCAAACAGCGGATGACGCGGATCCATAATAAAGACCAGTGCGTTCACCGTCCTGCCGTCATCAAGCGCCAACTGACACCAGGTCGGCAGATAACAGCCGGTGATCATTTCTCGCTTCCACAGCAGTGAAAGCTCTTGTTCCAGGGACGCGTCCGGCAAACGGTAGGCCACACCGGTGGTGCGTCCGCCCTCTTTCAGGGCCAGCATACGTCCTGGCTGACACGCCGTTCCTCGCCCCGCCGTCAGACGCAGGCAAAAGGCACGGTGCCAGCCGACTAACGTCCCGGTACAGGACTCTTCAAATTCTAAGGCCGGGTTCCACATCAATGATCCATAACCGAAGATCCACACCGGTCCATCATCTGGTCGGCATGCAAGCGTGGCAGCAAGTGAGGCTGCACGTTGTTCCGCTGACCAGAGTAGTGATTCTTCAATAGCACCAAATGCCGTCTTACAGTCGGCATTCAATAAAAAATCACGCGTTAACACCTTACACCTCCGCCACTGCTGCTTCCCTGCGACAACTTTTTTGACGCCTTCCGGGCTTTTTTACTGCTCATTTTGAAACCAATAGCTGGACAATAGGCAATTCACCGCTCGCTTGCAAGCCAGCAACGGCGCGGCGTAGCACGATTCGCTAACGCCTGATGCAAGCTAGTTCATAAAGGCATTATAATTGATACTGTTACGCCTTTTTATGCCATTTATCATCATCACCTTTTTGATAATCATTTTTGACCGCGGCCCACGCCACCTTGTGTGCTGTCTCTTCACGGGTAGCATCATCACGACGGTCAGATTTATCTTTATATTGTTCCCAGGCGCTGTTGAAAGCTTCTTTGTAGATGTCCTGAGCATGGGCTGGCAGAACATGCTGCACGCTTTCAGGCAGATCGCTTTTGGATTTATATGGCATTGTGAACTCCTCTTTTTAGGCTAAACCTTAAGTGTGGTTAACAATGCGGAGATGCGCCAATAATGGACATTTATAGAAAATTTCTTCATCTAACCTTCTGTTAATTAAACAGTCTATAAACTAGAACTTTGTTTTTGACCGCTTTGAGAGGAAAAATAAGCGATGTAGTAAAATTTCGTAAAATGTCACCTACAAAACCAGGTTTTCTGTTATTTTTTACATTCTTTAATACTTTTTATAATTATATACCCTAAATAATTCGAGTTGCTTAAAGGCGGCAAGGGAGTGAATCCCCAGGAGCATAGATAACTATGTGACGGGGGTGAGCGAGCGTAGCCAACGCATAAGCAACTTGAAGTATGACGGGTATAAATACCTGCAGAGACGGAGAATTAATTCAATGACACACGTACATGAGGCGGTAAAAACCCGCCACAAGGAGACCTCTCTCGTCTTCCCGATTTTGGCACTGGTAGTACTGTTCTTATGGGGGAGCAGTCAGTCACTACCAGTGGTCATCGGCATTAATGCGCTGGCCCTTATTGGTATATTAAGCAGTGCATTCAGTGTTGTCCGTCATGCGGATGTATTAGCACATCGACTTGGCGAACCCTACGGGTCGCTGATCCTCAGCCTGTCCGTTGTTATTCTTGAAGTCAGCTTAATCTCCGCATTAATGGCGACCGGCGATGCAGCGCCTACGCTCATGCGCGATACGCTATATTCAATCATTATGATCGTAACCGGCGGCCTGGTCGGTTTTTCATTACTGTTAGGTGGCCGTAAATTTGCCACTCAGTATATGAATCTGTTTGGTATTAAGCAGTATTTAATTGCTCTGTTCCCACTGGCCATTATTGTACTGGTGTTCCCGATGGCTTTACCGGGTGCGAATTTCACTACCGCACAAGCGCTGTTGGTGGCGTTAATTTCTGCGGCAATGTACGGTGTATTTTTGCTGATCCAAACTAAAACGCATCAGAGCCTGTTCATTTACGAGCATGAAGACGAGGGTGACGACGACGACCCGCATCACGGTAAACCGTCAGCACATAGCAATTTATGGCACGCTGCCTGGCTTATCATTCATCTGATCGCCGTTATTGCTGTGACCAAGATGAACGCCAGCCCGCTGGAGACATTGCTGACTGAACTGAATGCGCCGGTCGCCTTTACCGGTTTCCTGGTAGCGTTACTGATCCTCTCTCCTGAAGGGCTGGGTGCGCTGAAAGCGGTTCTGAGCAACCAGGTACAACGGGCGATGAATTTATTCTTCGGTTCGGTGTTAGCCACCATTTCACTGACCGTTCCGGTAGTGACTCTGATCGCATGGGCAACCGGGAATGATTTGGTCTTTGCGCTGGGCGCGCCAGAGATGATTGTGATGGTTTCATCACTGGTACTGTGCCACATCTCTTTCTCCACCGGACGCACCAACGTGCTTAACGGTGCGGCGCATCTGGCGCTGTTTATCGCCTATCTGATGACGATATTTGCCTGATTAGTCTTTCTGATAGAACCCGCGGCCCTTCTCAGGGCCGTTTTCTTTTACCGCTCACAGCTCCGGATAAACCTGTTGACCATCGACAAACGTTAATAACGACTCCGTTTGGTGCAATTTGTCTGCCGGAATAGCCATAATATCCTGATTAAGCACCGCAAAATCGGCGAGCTTACCTTCCCGCAAACTACCCCTCTGCTGTTCTGCAAAAGCCAGCCAGGCGGCATTTCGGGTATACATTTTTAACGCATCTTCCCGACTTAACTGGCGGGTGTCATGGCGTACTGAGCCGTCGAGTGCTTTACCTGTGACATGATACTCAATGGCATGCCACACTCCCGCAACGCCAATCCGCGTCGCATCTGTACCGCCAGCAACGATTACCCCCTGCTCTAACGCGGGTTGAACTGGTGATGATAGCGCCGCCACCGTTTTACCATTCGCGCGCTCAATGGCGGGAGATTCAAAATATGGCCCCATCTGGACAGAATAGGCCAAGCCGAGTTTCTTCATGCGGGTAATTGTTTCTGGCGTACCGGTATTGAGATGCGCAATAGACCAGCGTAACGGAGCAATGTCATACGATTTAGCCACCTCGCTAATGAGATCTAAAATCGCATCCGCACTGTCATCGGTATAGGCATGTATTTCTACGGCGACCCCTTCCTGGGCGGCAAGCTGGAGCACCTTAAATTGTTCTTGTTGGGATTGTGCAGAAGACTTAAATCCAGATGACATCCGTACGCCGTCATTCATTGCCATCACCAGGCTTTCACCGAAGCCCAGAAAGGCTATTCTGCCGTCATCGTGTATTGCCGGGCGAAATGCCAGACGTTGTTTAAACCATTCCGTTTCATTACCAGGCGGTGCGGATAAACGATATCCAACACGTATCCTGAGAGGTTGCTGCTGCTGAAGTTTAAAGAAATCACGATAAGCTTGCTCATGCCCGGCAGAAGGATCGATAAACCCGACCACGCCGCGTTTATTTAAATAACGAACAAAGGCGTTAAGGTTCTTTTCAACATCGGAAGTCTGGCTAATCTGGGCGAAAAGCTGGTTAAAACTGCCAATGGTCCCGCGCAATTTCCCCGTTGCCAGCCCTTTGTCATCGCGTTCTATCACGATCCCTGCCGGAACATCCGGCTGTGGACTATTAAGTTTTAGGGTCTCGATAGCCTTTTGATTTAACAGGGCATAGTCATAAAGGCTTTGTATATACGCAGGATGCTGAGGCACCGCCTGATTCAGTTCCTGAACCGTCGGATCCCGTTTTTCAGCAAATTGTTCAGGCATCCATGAGCCAGCCACCGCCACCCATTGCGCAGTATTTTTCTGTGCCGCAGATTGCGACAATTTATTTAACGCATCGGGTAAATTTTTAGTATCAAACCAGTAGGTTTCAAATAAAAACGTCCTCCCACCCCGAATGCCATGCAGATGCGCATCAATTAATCCCGGAATAACGGTTTGCCCCGTAAGATTGATTTCCTTCGTGTTCGGTCCGGACCATTTTTTCACCGTTTCATTATTACCCACCGCAATAATATGCCGCCCTTTTACCGCCAGCGCCTGCGCGTTGGGTTGTTGTTCATCCATGGTAATCAGCTTGCCGTTATACAAAATAACATCGGCCTTGTCCTGAGAATGCGCCAGAAATGAAGTTCCGATCAGAATTGCGGCCAACGTTGCTTTGCGAATAGCCGGAGGGGGAGTATTAAAGCGAAGTCCCAGTTTACCCATCATATTTATCTACCTTTTCACGTGATGAAAATCAGGAAAGCTGATGCCGCACCGCTACGCTGGCGATTCGCGCGCTGGCTAGCAGACGTTCGAACGAATGCCCGCAACGCGCTTTTCCCGACAGGCCAAGCATTGTGGTACTGACGTAATCAGTCAGGCTGTCAGCCTCTTTAGGATGCCGCTGTGCGATAAAGTCGTGAATTTTTTGTTCGGCAGCCGAGTAGAAATTCCGCGCGACCTTCCGCGCCTGCGGATCGTTACTGTGCGTGCCCTCCAGGACCAAACATCCCGGCGCATGCGGATCTGCGGCATAACGTCGCGCCGCCTCCTCAAGCAGATCGGTAAGACATGCAGAAACGGGTTTGTCGGGGCGAAGAATGTCATCAAAAGGGATCGCCTCGGTTTGTACGTAGCGGTCAAGAACTCGTTTATAAAGACCGATTTTGTTCCCAAAAGCAGCATAGAAACTGGGGGGCTTGATCGACAACGCCGCGGTGACATCCGCCACGCTAACCGCGTCATAGCCATGTGCGTGAAACAAAGGTTGTACTTTGGCAACGGCCATTTCTGGATCAAAATTACGTGGGCGTCCAGGTGCACGAGTGCATTTTGTAGTGCTCATTACAAATCCATTGACAGAAAACAGTGCACCTATTATATATCGATCACTACATAATTGTTCAAGGAGCACCTCATGTCTTCTTTTAACGGCAAGTCAGTTCTGGTTCTTGGCGGCAGTCGTGGGATTGGCGCGGCTATCGTGCGCCGTTTTGCCGCGGATGGCGCATCGGTTACCTTTACCTATTCAGGCTCCCCTGACGCTGCCAAAGCGCTTGCTGATGAGACGGGTACCCAGACAGCGCAAACCGATAGCGCCGACCGTAACGCCGTCATCAACCGGGTACGCGAAAGCGGCCCGCTGGACGTACTGGTAGTTAATGCGGGCATTATTCTGTTTGGTGATGCGCTGGAGCAGGATCCGGATGACGTGGAGCGCCTGTTCCGGATTAACATTCACTCTCCATACTATGCGGCCGTGGAAGCGGCACGACAGATGCCTGACGGCGGACGCATTATCATTATTGGTTCTGTGAATGGCGACCGTATGCCTCTTGCTGGCCTGGCTTCTTATGCGGTGAGCAAATCAGCGCTGCAAGGGCTGGCCCGGGGGCTGGCACGTGATTTTGGACCGCGGGGCATTACGGTAAACGTGGTTCAACCGGGTCCTATTGATACCGATGCCAACCCGGAAGATGGCCCACTGAAAGAGGTGATGCACAGTTTTATGGCGCTAAAACGACATGGCCGTCCAGAGGAAGTTGCGGGAATGGTTGCCTGGCTTGCAGGCCCTGAGGCTGGGTTTGTGACGGGGGCAATGCATACAATTGACGGTGCGTTTGGCGCCTGACGGCCACCCTTAACACTTTTCTCAAACAGCAGTCCGAAGAGATATCTCTCCGGACTGCAATACTTTCTTAGTTCTCGGTATCCAGCTCGTCGAAGCTTTTAACCAGGTCATCAATCGCTTTAATCTGAGTCAGGAACTGTTCCAGTTTCGCCAGCGGCAGCGCGGATGGACCATCGCATTTCGCATTAGCTGGATCCGGATGCGCTTCAATAAACAGACCGGCCAGACCTACCGCCATACCTGCGCGCGCCAGTTCGGTAACCTGCGCACGACGACCGCCGCTTGCTGCGCCAAACGGGTCACGGCATTGCAGCGCATGGGTAACGTCAAAAATCACCGGCGAGTTGCCAGAAACTTTCTTCATCACGCTGAAGCCCAGCATATCCACAACCAGGTTGTCATAACCAAAGTTCGCGCCACGGTCGCACAGAATTACTTTGTCGTTGCCGCCTTCATGGAATTTGTCCACGATATTGCCCATCTGGCCCGGGCTTACGAACTGCGGTTTTTTCACGTTGATAACGGCACCGGTTTTCGCCATCGCTTCCACCAGATCGGTCTGACGAGCGAGGAAGGCCGGCAGCTGAATCACATCCACCACGTCAGCAACAGGCTGAGCCTGGCTGGCTTCGTGAACGTCGGTGATCACTTTTACGCCAAAAGTCTGCTTCAGTTCCTGGAAGATTTTCATCCCTTCTTCAAGGCCCGGTCCACGGTAAGAGTGGATGGAAGAACGGTTGGCTTTATCAAAGGAGGCTTTGAACACGTAAGGGATACCCAGCTTTTGAGTAACGGTTACGTAGTGCTCACAAATGCGCATCGCCAGATCGCGGGATTCCAGCACGTTCATTCCGCCAAACAGCACGAACGGCAGGTCATTTGCCACGTTGATGTCGCCAATGCTAACCACTTTTTGTTTCATAGGATCGCCTTAAACGGTAGGTAAAGTGTCATTAATCAATGCAATACAATTTGCTTGTGCGAAATAGTATTAATCTGCGCACGAATCATTTCGCTGATCGGGTCTTCCGGACACTGTTCAACGAAATAACTTAAATCGGTCAGCGCAACATGTTCACACTCCAGTTGCGCGTAAATTAATCCACGATCGCGTATTTCATACGGATCTTCAGGATTAAACTGTAATAATGCTTCGCTGGCACGCAGCGCCAGCTCCATTTGCCGCTCTTCCATCAGCGATGATTTCAACGTGTCGAGCAGTTTACGAATTACTTCTGCATTATCCGCCTCATCCAGGTCTTCGTTAAACAGCTCCGCGACCGGGCTGATATTCCCCTTCAGCCACACTTCCAGCGTGTGCTCATTTAACGTTTCGCCATTGAACGGATTGATTAGCCACATTTCGCCATCGAGCGATTCAATACGCAGGATGAGTTGTGTCGGGAAAATCACCGGCACCAGTGGCAGCTCCAGTCGGTTGGCAATCCACAATAAGATCGCACCCAGGGATACGGCGCTGCCCTGACGATTTTTCAGTACCTGATCAAGCCATAGTGCATCAGAAAGACGATAGACGCCGTGGGTATCCGTAAACCCCCATTCGCCGTAAAAAAGTGCCAGCAGTTTTTCCAGTTGCTCATCCTGAGACAGGAGCTGGCTAATTTCTTCTTGCGCCAGACTGACCAGACGTTCCAGTTCGTCATAGACAGTTTGTGTTGGAAAATCCAGACGGATAGACTCCGACGCCAGGATCATCCCATCACACAATGGCGCTTTATTAAATTCGAAATCAGCTAACGACCTCATGCTTACCCCAGTAACGGTATTTTTGTGGTGGCGAGTTTAATGATGATGTACAGCACCACCAGCGCCAGCGGAAAAGCGATTAATCGCGCCTGCTGACTGCGCGCCCGACGATAATCGAGCGCAATAAAACCCAAAACGATGTAAATGATAACCCCAAACAGCTTTTCAGTCAGCCATGTCCCGTGCTCAGTGAATGGCAGGATGTGCGCTTTAACCATTAACGCTACGCCGCTGAGTAATAAAACGGTATCGACAACCGGCGGCACGATGCGCGTCCAGCGCGCGCAGGCAAGGCGCGAGTCGGTGTAACGCCACCAAAATCGCAGGATCAGCAAACCAACCGAAAGCGCAATGCTGATGAGATGGACGTTGAGTAACACACCGAAGGTACTCATGATGGGATGCGTCCAAGCGTAATTCGCTCGTTGCCGCCATAGTCACGACAGGTTTCAACTGCCACGTAACCCGCACGAGTAAAGGCATCACGGACGGCCTCGCCCTGCTGCCAACCATGTTCCAGCAACAGATAGCCGCCGGGCGTTAACATGCGCTGAGACTGGTCGATGATATGCACGATATCCGCCAGCCCCTGAGCGCCCGCCACCAGCGCCGACAGCGGTTCAAAGCGAACGTCGCCTTGCGCCAGGTGCGGATCCTGTTCGTCGATATACGGCGGATTGCTGACAATCATGTCAAACTGCTGTCCCTGCAATGCGCTGAACCAGTTACTTTGCAGCACACAAACATTGTCGATGCCCAGTTGCTGCTTGTTGCGAATGGCCAGTGCCACGGCATCAGGCATGCGGTCTACAGCTGTCACTGCACAATCCGGACGCTCGGTTGCCAGCGCCAGCGCAATGGCACCCGTGCCGGTTCCCAAATCGAGAATACGACACGCTGAGGCCGGCAGGCGAGCCAGCGCCTGCTCCACCAGACACTCGGTATCCGGACGCGGAATAAGCGTGGCTGGAGACACAAGCAGCGGCAACGACCAGAACTCACGCACGCCGGTTAAGTGCGCCACCGGCTCTCCCCGCTGACGCCGCTCCAGTAGCGTATCAAGCTGTTGACGCTGCGCCTCGGTTAACTCCGTTTCGCCGAAAGCCAGAATAAAGGTGCGCCCTTTGCCAGTAACGAACTCGAGTAAAATCTCGGCGTCACGGCGCGGGCTTTCGCTTGCCTGTAATTGGCTTATCGCTTCACGCAGCCAGTGCTGATAATCCATTAATCCTGCTCGGACAATGCCGCCAGTTGATCGGCCTGGTATTCCTGGACAATCGGCTCAATGAGCATATCCAGTTTGCCTTCCATCGCTTCATCCAGACGGTAGAGCGTCAGGTTAATGCGGTGATCGGTCACACGACCCTGCGGGAAGTTATAGGTACGGTTACGATCGCTGCGATCGCCACTGCCCAACAGGTTGCGGCGTTCAGAGGCTTCCGCCTGTTGACGTCTTGCCACTTCTGCGGCACGAATTCGCGCCCCCAGCACCGACATCGCTTTAGCTTTGTTTTTATGCTGTGAACGTTCGTCCTGGCATTCCACTACGATACCGGTCGGTAAGTGGGTAATACGGATTGCGGAGTCGGTGGTGTTAACGTGCTGACCGCCCGCGCCTGATGAACGGAAGGTGTCAATACGCAGATCGGCCGGGTTGATGTCCGGCAGTTCGGCATCCGGCAGTTCCGGCATAACCGCGACCGTACAGGCAGAGGTATGAATACGCCCCTGTGATTCCGTCGCAGGTACGCGCTGCACGCGATGGCCGCCAGACTCAAACTTCAGTCGCCCGTAAACGCCTTCGCCGCTAATCTTGGCAATGACTTCTTTAAACCCGCCATGTTCGCCTTCACTGGCGCTCATGATCTCAACCCGCCAGCGACGCGATTCAGCGTAACGGCTGTACATGCGGAACAGATCGCCGGCAAACAGCGCCGCTTCATCACCACCAGTCCCCGCGCGCACTTCGAGGAAGGCGTTACGTTCGTCATCGGGATCTTTAGGTAATAGCAGGACCTGCAGATGCTGTTCCAGCTGCTCACATTTCTCTTTTGCTTCGCGCAGTTCATCCTGCGCCATTTCACGCATTTCAGGATCGTCGAGCATCATCTGAGCCGTCTCGATATCTTCCTGAACCTGTTGCCAGTCCGTAAAACAGCGAGATACATCGCTTAATTGCGCATATTCGCGCGACAGCGCACGAAAGCGATCCTGGTCTGCGATAGTACCCGCATCACCGAGCAGCGCCTGAACTTCTTCATGGCGTTCATGCAGGGCTTCCAGTTTGGCAACGATAGAAGGCTTCATAGGCGTAAATGCACCCTGTAAAAAATAAGATTGGTGTGCTGCTACTCCAGCCCGAGGCTGTCGCGCAGAATATTCAGGCGTTCACTATCCCCGTCACGGGCGGCCTGTTGAAGTGATTTGGTTGGTGCATGAATCAGGCGATTGGTCAGTTTCCAGGCCAGATCCTGCATAATGGCTTGCGCATCACCGCCCTGTTGAAGAGCGGCCAACGCTTTGGCGGTCAGTTCATCACGGATCTGTTCTGACTGACTGCGATACTCGCGGATAGTGTCGCTTGCGCCTTGGGCGCGTAGCCAGGCCATAAACTCGCTGGCTTCCTGCTCCACTATCGTTTCGGCTTCCACCGCCGCCGCTTTGCGCTGGGCCAGGTTATGCGAAATGATGCTTTGCAGGTCATCAACGCTATACAGATAGGCGTTAGACAATTTACCCACTTCCGGCTCGACATCGCGCGGTACGGCGATATCCACCAACAACATAGGCTGATTGCGGCGGTTTTTAAGCGCACGTTCCACCATTCCTTTGCCGATAATCGGCAGCGGACTGGCGGTAGAACTGATAATGATATCGGCATCCTGTAAACGCGCGTCTATATCACTCAGTGAAATCACCTCGGCGCCGACTTCATCCGCCAGTACCTGCGCACGCTCGCGAGTGCGGTTGGCGATGATCATCTTCTTCACTTTGTGCTCGCGCAGATGTCGCGCTACCAGCTCAATGGTTTCGCCCGCACCGACTAACAGCACGGTTACCGTGGAGAGCGATTCAAATATCTGCCGCGCCAGGGTACAGGCGGCAAACGCCACCGACACGGCGCTGGCGCCGATGTCAGTTTCTGTACGTACACGTTTTGCGACAGAGAATGATTTCTGGAACATGCGTTCCAACGCACTGGCGTTCAGGTGACCTTTTTGCGAATCCGCAAACGCTTTTTTCACCTGCCCCAGAATTTGCGGTTCACCGAGCACCAGTGAATCCAGACCGCTGGCAACACGCATCAAATGACTGACCGCGTCGTTGTCCTGGTGCCAGTACAAGCTGTTGCGCAGATCTTCTTCATTGAGGTTATGGTATTCACACAGCCAGCGAACCAGCGCTTCTTGCAGGTTATCCTGCTCTTCAACGCTGAGATACAGCTCCGTGCGGTTACACGTCGACAGCACTACCCCGCCCTGCACCATTGGTTGCGCGAGCAGGCTGTCCAGCGCCTGATCGAGCGTATCCGGCGAAAACGTTACGCGTTCTCGCAGCGATACAGGTGCCGTTTTATGGTTAATACCAAGCGCTAAAAGGGTCATGTGTGCGGGAATAGTACCAGCGTTGATAAGGTTAGACTGGGTGCATCATACAGGATGCGTGCGGTCAATAAAAGAGACTGACCCCTTTTGGAGTAATAGCTTAGTGCACAAATTTAAGCGATTTAAGATAACTTGAACGTAGACGATGTCTGATGGCGGCGCTAGCATTAAGAGTTATAACTGCAACGTATCTCAAGGATTTGTCATCATTATGACCCTGCCTGATTTTCGCCTGATTCGCCTGCTGCCGCTGGCGGCCCTGGTTCTTACTGCCTGTACGCTCAACGCGCCTAAAGGTCCCGGTAAAAGCCCCGATTCTCCGCAGTGGCGCCAGCACCAACAGGAAGTTCGCGCCCTGAACCAGTATCAGACGCGTGGTGCGTTTGCCTATATTTCCGATCAACAGAAAGTGTATGCCCGCTTTTTCTGGCAGCAAACCGGTCAGGACCGCTATCGTCTCCTGCTGACCAACCCACTGGGCAGCACTGAACTGGAACTTAATGCGCAGCCTGGCAACGTCGAACTGGTCGATAACAAAGGCAAACATTACACCGCCGACGACGCTGAAGAGATGATCGGCAAACTGACCGGCATGCCTATCCCATTAAACAGCCTGCGCCAGTGGATCCTTGGACTGCCAGGTGACGCCACCGATTATAAGCTCGACGACCAATATCGTCTGAGTGAAGTGAACTACAGCAAAGACGGTAAAAACTGGAAAGTGGTCTATAGCGCCTACGACAGCAAAACCCAGCCAGCGATGCCAGCAAACATGGAGCTGTCCGACGGCTCCCAGCGTATTAAGCTGAAAATGGATAACTGGATTGTGAAATGATGACCCATTGGCCCTCTCCGGCAAAACTGAATTTGTTTTTATACATCACCGGACAGCGTGCGGACGGTTACCACACGCTGCAGACCTTATTTCAGTTTCTTGATTATGGCGACACGATAGATATTGCACCGCGTAGCGACGGCGAAATTCACCTGTTAACCCCAGTGGAAGGCGTTGCGCATGAAGACAATCTGATCGTCCGTGCGGCACGTTTGCTGATGAAAGCGGCATCTGAAAGCAATCGCCTTCCCAAAGGGAGCGGTGCGGACATCAGTATCGACAAACGCCTGCCGATGGGCGGCGGTCTTGGCGGAGGTTCGTCTAATGCGGCAACCGTTCTGGTGGCGTTGAACCATCTCTGGCAGTGCGGACTTTCGGTTGATGAACTGGCGGCACTCGGCTTAACGCTGGGGGCGGATGTTCCCGTATTCGTGCGCGGCCATGCGGCCTTTGCCGAAGGCGTTGGCGAAATTCTGACGCCGGTCGAGCCTGAGGAAAAGTGGTATCTGGTTGCTCATCCGGGAGTCAGTATTCCGACACCGGTGATTTTTAACGATCCCGACCTCCCGCGCAACACGCCAAAAAGGTCAATAAAAACGTTACTAAAATGTGAATTCGGCAATGATTGCGAGGTTATCGCAAGAAAACGTTTTCGCGAGGTTGATGCGGCGCTTTCCTGGCTGTTAGAATACGCGCCGTCGCGCCTGACTGGTACAGGGGCTTGTGTCTTTGCTGAATTTGACACTGAGTCTCGTGCTCGCCAGGTGCTTGAGCAAGCCCCGGAATGGCTCAAAGGCTTTGTGGCGAAAGGCGTCAACCTCTCCCCATTGCACAGAGCGTTACTCTAAATCCTTCGGATTTCAGGAAGATGGCGAAATGACGAATCGCCAGGTGCATACAACTTCAGTATGTAACTGGTGTGAGGAATTGATGCCAGCGCAAATGAAACGCGAAAGATAAAGAGTAAGCCGGGCAAGCTGAGTTGCGGTGACAACGTCACCCTGTTCCAGACGTTGCATCGCGCTCTTTAATACACCGCATGGAGAGGATACTGCCTGGCCCGCACAGTTTTCGGCAGATTCTTTCCACCAATGGACGCATGCCTGAGGTTCTTCTCGTGCCTGATATGAAGCTTTTTGCTGGTAACGCCACCCCGGAACTAGCACAACGTATTGCCAACCGCCTGTACACTTCACTCGGCGACGCCGCTGTAGGTCGCTTTAGCGACGGCGAAGTCAGCGTACAAATTAATGAAAATGTACGCGGTGGTGATATTTTCATCATCCAGTCCACTTGTGCCCCTACTAACGACAACCTGATGGAATTGGTCGTTATGGTTGATGCGCTGCGCCGTGCTTCCGCAGGCCGTATCACCGCCGTTATTCCTTACTTCGGCTATGCACGTCAGGATCGTCGCGTACGTTCCGCTCGTGTACCGATTACCGCTAAAGTCGTCGCTGATTTCCTGTCCAGCGTTGGCGTTGACCGCGTCCTCACCGTTGACCTGCATGCTGAACAGATCCAGGGCTTCTTTGACGTACCGGTTGATAACGTATTCGGTAGCCCGATCCTGTTAGAAGACATGCTGCAGCTGAACCTGGACAACCCGATTGTGGTTTCTCCGGATATCGGTGGCGTCGTGCGTGCCCGCGCTATCGCTAAACTGCTGAACGATACCGACATGGCTATCATCGACAAACGTCGCCCGCGTGCGAACGTTTCTCAGGTGATGCACATTATTGGTGACGTTGCAGGTCGTGACTGTGTTCTGGTTGATGACATGATCGATACCGGCGGTACGCTGTGCAAAGCAGCAGAAGCACTGAAAGAACGTGGTGCTAAACGCGTATTTGCGTACGCCACTCACCCGATCTTCTCAGGTAATGCGGCAAACAACCTGCGCAACTCAGTGATTGATGAAGTCGTTGTCTGTGACACTATTCCACTGACTGACGAAATCAAAGCGCTGCCAAACGTGCGTACATTGACCCTGTCGGGTATGCTGGCCGAAGCGATTCGTCGTATCAGCAACGAAGAATCCATCTCTGCTATGTTCGAGCATTAATCGAGCCCGGCTCAAAAACCCGCTGCGGCGGGTTTTTTTATCTGCAATACTTATTTGTATGACTTATGCCTCCTTCACCTGCCATTTAGTTGACAGATGATGCGCTCATGGATGAAACATTATTGTGAACAGATTATTTTCCTCACATGTGATGCCTTTCCGCGCCCTCATCGACGCTTGTTGGAAAGAAAAATATACTGCCTCTCGCTTTACCCGTGACCTGATCGCCGGGATAACCGTTGGGATCATCGCCATTCCGCTGGCAATGGCCCTGGCAATAGGCAGTGGCGTTGCGCCGCAGTACGGCCTGTATACCTCAGCCGTCGCTGGGATTGTTATCGCCCTTACCGGGGGATCGCGCTTTAGCGTATCTGGCCCAACCGCCGCCTTCGTGGTGATTCTGTATCCGGTGTCGCAACAGTTTGGGCTGGCAGGCCTGCTGGTTGCCACGCTCATGTCCGGGATATTCCTGATCCTTTTCGGCCTCGCTCGTTTTGGCCGCCTGATCGAATATATCCCCGTGTCGGTAACGTTAGGTTTTACATCGGGTATTGGTATCACCATCGGTACCATGCAGATTAAAGATTTTCTTGGCCTGCAGATGGCCCATGTCCCGGAGCACTATCTGCAGAAGGTTGGCGCGCTGTTTATGGCCTTGCCGACCATCAATTTCGGCGATGCCGCCATTGGCGTAGTGACGCTGGGGATCCTGATTTTCTGGCCGCGCCTGGGGATCCGACTGCCGGGTCACCTTCCCGCACTGCTGGCAGGCTGTGCGGTAATGGGTATCGTGAACCTGACCGGCGGCCATGTCGCCACTATTGGTTCTCAGTTCCACTACATTCTGGCTGACGGCTCACAGGGTAATGGTATCCCGCAGTTGCTGCCGCAGCTGGTCCTGCCGTGGAATATGCCGGAATCAAACTTTACCCTGAGCTGGAGCTCGTTACAGGCGCTGTTACCGGCAGCCTTCTCGATGGCGATGCTGGGGGCAATTGAATCTCTGCTGTGCGCCGTCGTACTCGATGGGATGACCGGCACCAAGCATAAAGCTAACAGCGAGTTGATTGGCCAGGGGCTGGGTAACATCGTGGCACCGTTCTTTGGCGGTATCACCGCCACAGCGGCAATTGCCCGCTCTGCGGCAAACGTCCGCGCCGGGGCGACCTCGCCAATCTCTGCGGTTATCCACGCGATTCTGGTGATCCTTGCCCTGCTGGTACTTGCACCGCTGCTTTCCTGGTTACCGCTTTCCGCCATGGCCGCCCTGCTACTGATGGTGGCATGGAACATGAGTGAAGCGCATAAAGTCGTGGATTTGCTGCGCCATGCACCGAAAGACGACATCATTGTCATGCTGATGTGTATGTCGCTGACGGTACTGTTCGACATGGTTATTGCCATCAGCGTCGGTATCGTTCTCGCCTCTCTGCTGTTTATGCGTCGTATTGCGCGCATGACTCGCCTGGCGCCGGTCAACGTAGACGTACCGGACGATGTGCTGGTGCTGCGCGTTATTGGTCCGCTGTTCTTTGCCGCGGGGGAAGGATTATTTACCGATCTTGAGTCGCGTATTGAAGGTAAACGCATCGTAGTCTTGAAGTGGGACGCGGTCCCGGTACTGGATGCCGGTGGTCTGGACGCTTTCCAGCGCTTTGTAAAACGTCTGCCGGAAGGTTGTGAATTACGCATCAGTAATCTGGAATTCCAGCCGCTACGAACCATGGCGCGCGCGGGTATTCAGCCGATTGCCGGGCGCCTGACGTTCTTCCCGAATAAAGATGCTGCGCTAGCAGATATCCGCTAACGTGTAGCCCGGCCAGGCTAAACGCCGCCGGATTGCAAATGACAGACAAAAAAATGGCTCCCTTACCTGGGAGCCATTTTTATAACAAGCTTATTGCTTACGCGTTCAACAGTTGCTCAGCCGTTGCCTTCACGCTTGCCAGTAGGACTTTAACATCCTCCAGACATACCGTCGGATTGAGCAGCGTTAGCTTCAGGCAGGTGACACCATCTGCTTCGGTCACGCCGACGTTGGCGCTACCAGAAGCCAGCAGAACGTCGCCAATACGCTGGTTCAGCAGCGCGACAAATGCCACGTCGTCACTTTGCGGGCGGAAGCGGAACAGCACGCTTGCCAGCTGCGGCTCCATCACCAGTTCAAGATGCGGCTGGGTTTTGACAAACTCAGCAACATCACGCGCCAGCGTCACACCGTTATCAATGATCTCGGCATACTGCTTTTTGCCCAGCGCTTCGAGGCCCATCCACAGCTTCAGCGCATCGAAACGACGCGTGGTCTGCAGCGACTTCGATACCAGGTTTGGTACGCCAGCCTCTTCATCGAAATCAGAGTTCAGGTACGCCGCCTGGTAACGCATCAGCTCGTAGTGGCGCGCATCTTTTAACAGGAACGCACCGCAACTGATGGTCTGGAAGAACTGCTTGTGGAAATCCAGCGTCACGGAATCTGCCAGTTCAAGGCCGTTCAGGAAGTCACGGTACTTCTCAGAAAGCAGTAACGCCCCGCCCCATGCAGCATCCACGTGCATCCAGATCTGATGTTCTGCAGCCAGCGCTGCAATATCCGCTAACGGATCGATTGCGCCCGCATCGGTAGTACCGGCAGTGGCGACGATTGCCATCACCTGCTCACCGTTGGCTTTCGCCTGGGCCAGCTTGTCTTTCAGGTCAGCCAGATCCATACGTGAAAACGCATCGGTCTTCACCTGGGTGACGGAACGGTAGCCCAGCCCCATCAGCGCCATGTTCTTCTGCACGGAGAAGTGCGCGCTTTCAGAGCAGAACACTTTGATTTTACTCAGATCACCGGTCAGACCATCCTGCTGAATGGAGTGCCCCTGGCGAGCGAAAAAAGCATCACGCGCCAGCATCAGGCCCATCAGGTTACTCTGCGTACCGCCGCTGGTGAATACGCCCGCATCGCCTGCCGGGTATCCAACCTGCTCACGCAACCACTCGATCAGCTTGATCTCAATGATGGTGGCCGACGGGCTCTGGTCCCAGGAGTCCATACTCTGGTTGGTGGCGTTGATCAGCACTTCCGCCGCCTGGCTAATCACCAGGCTCGGGCAGTGCAGATGCGCCACGCACTGCGCATGGTGAACCAACAAGCTGTCTTTGAGAAAGTATTCAACCGCACGCTCAATAGCGGCCTGGTTGCCCAGGCCCTGAGACGTAAAATTCAGGTTGATACGTTCACGCAGTTGCTCAACGGTTTTACCCTGATACATCTCAGGCTGCTTTAACCATTCAACGACCGCTTGCGTACTCTGCTCGATAGCGTCCTGATAAGCTGCAATGCTTTGCGCCGAGCCGGACAGAATCGGGTTTACGTCTGACATTCGATCCAACTCCGTTTAAACCGGCTTCACGCCAGCGCCCAGCAGGGCGTTTTCGAATTTATCGAGGAAGATTTCCAGCTCAGCGTTGGTGATCAGCAGTGACGGCAGCAGGCGCAGCACGCATCCGTTGCGGCCACCACGCTCCAGAATCAGCCCATTTTCGAAGCATTTTTTCTGCAGCAACGCGGACAGCTCGCCATCGGCCGGGTAGCAGCCCATGTGATCCTGCGCTTCGTTCGGCTTCACGATTTCCAGGCCGATCATCAGACCCAGACCGCGCACCTGGCCGATAACCGGGTAGCGTTTCTGCAGGTCAGCCAGTTTGCCTTTCAGCCACTCGCCCTGGGCAGCAACTTTATCGGCAATCTTGTCATCTTTGAGGATCTTCAGCGTTGTCAGACCGGTCGCCATCGCCAACTGGTTGCCGCGGAAAGTACCAGTGTGGTGGCCCGGAGCCCACGCATCGAACTGCTTTTTAATGCCCAGCACCGCCAGTGGCAGACCGCCGCCAACCGCTTTGGACATCACGATGATATCTGGCTCAATACCGGCATGTTCGAAGGCGAACAGTTTACCGGTACGTGCAAAGCCCGCCTGAACTTCATCGATGATCAGCAGAATGCCATGTTCCTGCGTCACTTTACGAATGCGTTGCAGCCACTCGACCGGAGCCGGATTCACGCCACCTTCACCCTGCACCGCTTCAAGGATCACGGCAGCCGGTTTACGCACGCCGCTTTCAACGTCGTTGATCAGGTTTTCGAAGTAGTAGGTTAATGCTTTAACGCCAGCGTCGCCGCCGATACCCAGCGGGCAACGGTATTGATGCGGATACGGCATAAACTGCACTTCCGCCATCATGTTGCTGACCGCTTCTTTCGGCGACAGGTTGCCGGTCACGGACAGCGCGCCGTGGGTCATCCCGTGGTAGCCACCGGAGAAACTGATGATGCTGGAACGGCCGGTGACTTTCTTCGCCAGCTTCAGCGCCGCTTCAACAGCATCAGCGCCGGACGGACCGGTGAACTGCAGGCAATATTCTTTGCCCTGACCCGGTAATAAAGAAAGTAAATATGATGAGAATTCATCTTTTAACGGCGTGGTAAGGTCAAGCGTATGTAACGGTAAGCCGCTTGTGATGACACTTTGAATGCTCTGCAGCACTTCAGGATGGTTATGACCAAGCGCCAGGGTTCCGGCACCTGCCAGGCAATCAAGATATTGATTATTTTCTACATCAGTAATCCAGACGCCCTGCGCTTTAGCGATCGCTAATGGCAGTTTACGTGGATAGCTGCGGACATTAGATTCAAACTCAGCCTGTCTTGCTAAAAAGGTATCATTGCTCTGCGGTAATGAATTAGCACTTAAAGTATCAATACGGACTTTATCCGTCATCATATCACTCCTACAACCAGGTGTAGATTAACGCCTGATTGAATAAATGGTTATAAGGATTACCTGTAAAAAAGCGCGGCTAATATATGTTGTTTTAGCTTAGGACTCAATCATTTATTTTTCGGCATTAAAAATAACAACCTTTTCCTTTAAATTCAAAGCGTAACAACTATTTACCACTACTAAATCCTAAAGAAATATATCTATTTAATTAACAATGTTGTAGCTAATTGCAACGCAGACAATCTAATAAAAACCATGGGATTTTCGTGTTTTTATTATTTTTTTACACGTTTTTACCATTAATGATGCTCGCGACATCTTGTGATGGCATGATTTTTCACTTATTTGTCGATAAATCGAATAAAAAAGTCGATCCCTAAATATAAATCACTTAGTATGGCGCGCTTATTTGCAGGCTATGTAGATAAAATTAATGCGCAGCACCCGATTACGCGTACAGGCGACACGCGTTATCGACAACAGGTATTCCCTGGGTTGTCAGCAGAAATGTTCGCGGGCGGACATTTCGTAAGGCGAACGTCGTTCCCTTATGCCGAGAATGAAAATTTTCTAGCCATACTTTTATGGCGCCCTGATATGAGATTGTTATGACTCGCATTTATCCACCATCCGTCGTTGCCAAATTTGGCGGCACCAGCGTCGCTGATTTTGATGCGATGAACCGCAGCGCCAGCATTGTCCTTGCTGATCAAGATGTCCGTTTAGTCGTTTTGTCTGCTTCTGCAGGCGTGACAAACTTACTGGTTGAGCTTTCTGAAGGTCTGGAAACACATCAACAATTAGATAAGATTGAGACTTTACGCGCCATCCAATACAACATTATTTCCCGCCTGAAGCAGCCGTCCGTTATCAGCACGGAAATCGATAATCTTCTAAACAATATACGTCGTCTTGCACAAACGGCGATGGTTTCGCCGTCTGATGCGTTAAGCGATGAATTAGTCAGCCATGGCGAGCTGATGTCCTCGCTACTTTTTACTGAAGTCTTACGTGAACGGCATGCCGAGGCCGGGTGGTTTGACGCCCGCAGCGTGATGCGTACTAACTCGAACTTCGGCTGTGCCGAACCTGAGCTTGGCACACTACACCACCAGGTGGAGACTCACCTGCGCCCTCGTCTTGAGCAAGCGATTATGGTGACTCAGGGATTTATCGGGCGTGATGCCGCAGGGCACACCACAACGCTTGGACGCGGCGGTAGTGATTACACGGCTACGCTTCTCGGTGAGGCGCTTCACGCCACACGCGTTGACATCTGGACCGACGTCGCAGGGATCTACACCACCGACCCACGCATTGCGCCGCGGGCCAAACGAATCGACCATATCTCATTTTCCGAGGCCAGCGATATGGCCGCCTACGGTGCGAAGGTTCTCCACCCGGCGACACTGCTCCCGGCAATGCGTAAAAGCATTCCGGTCTTTGTTGGCTCAAGTAAGGATACTGCCGCCGGAGGTACGCTGGTGCACAACACCACCGATAATCCACCTCGCTATCGTGCGCTCGCCGTGCGTCGTAAACAGACGCTGTTGCGGTTACACAGCCTGGAGGCGCAACCTTCCTGTTCTTTCCTGGCGCAGTCCTTCACCATTTTAGCTCGCCATGCGGTCACGGTGGATTTGGTTACAACCTCAGAGAATAGTATTGCGTTGGCGCTGGACGCCACTCATGCAACCTCAGGTGAAGACCATGTGCTGACCACCGCATTGTTTACCGCCTTGTCCTCCCACTGTCGTGTGGAAGTGGAAACCGGGCTGGCGCTGGTCACTTTGGTGGGGAATCAACTCACACAGGCTGCGGGAGTTTGCAAAGACGTTTTTGCCTGGCTTGAAGAGCATACGGTACGAATGATTTGCCATGGGGCGTCAAACGACAACCTGAGTATCCTGTTGCCGGCTGACAATGCAGACAGCGCGATCAAAGCGTTACATTATCGGTTATTCGAATAACGCTTCTTTGTAGTATGCCACCAAAGGTAGAAGTCGTTTAATCCAGTACTGACGAACAAGCAGAGCCCTGGTTTTTAAACCAGGACTTTGTGTTCAAACAACTGCACTCCGAGTTGGGAGAGCTATTTAGTTATGCCGATGATTGGTATCACCGCGACGGCAGCGTTTGTCATAGTGGCGCACCCACCAGTAACGATCGCTGATTTGTTCGTGCCCCCCCACTCTGGCACCCGCCAACCAGAGGACACCACCAACAAAAATACTGAGCACGGCACCATGTGCGAAAAACTGTGGCAGATTAAATTGCGGCAGTTGGTTTAAAATAGAGTAACCAACACCACCCACCATCACCACCAACCCTAAAGCCATGAGCACGTTACCGAGTAACGAAGCGTTTTTGCGTTTCATGTGTCACCTCCGGAACTTTGGGTTGTTACAGGGAATACCCCTAATCCTTATGTGTAAAGTATAGACAACACTGCCGTTCGCAAGTGCGGGAGCGATCACAATTACAAACACTCATGCAACAAAACTTTACAAATAAGCCACTGAACACACTCATTTTCTAATAGTCCATTTGTGCAATTATTCAGCTTTTGGCGATAAGCACGCAGTTTTTTGTCAACAGCAGCGTCAGACAGTAAACTACACGTCGTTTATCGAAACACTCAGGACAAAACACGTGGCGATTAAATTGATTGTCGGCCTGGCAAACCCCGGCGCAGAGTATGCGGCAACGCGACACAATGCAGGCGCATGGTATGTCGATCTGCTGGCAGAAAGATTACGCGCTCCCCTGCGCGATGAGCCGAAATTCTTCGGCTACACCTCCAGAGTTACGCTTGAAGGTGAAGACGTCCGTCTGCTGGTGCCAACCACATTTATGAATCTGAGCGGCAAGGCTGTCGGTGCGATGGCCAGTTTTTATCGTATTAACCCCGATGAAATTTTGGTCGCACACGATGAGTTAGACCTGCCCCCTGGCGTGGCCAAATTTAAGCTTGGCGGCGGTCATGGCGGACATAATGGTCTGAAAGACATCATTAGTAAGTTAGGTAATAACCCCAACTTTCATCGTTTACGCGTTGGAATTGGCCATCCGGGCGATAAAAACAAAGTTGTCGGATTTGTTTTAGGCAAACCGCCTGTTTCAGAACAGAAGTTAATTGATGAAGCAATTGACGAAGCGGCACGTTGTACCGAGATTTTGTTCAAAGACGGCCTGACCAAAGCGACGAGCCGGTTACACACCTTTAAAGCGCAATAAGCAGCGATGTGCGGCATTTTTCTCGCGTGCTGTGTATAATAGGCGAAGTTATTTACATTTCTACAATCTGTTTTCCATAACAGGTTGAATATCAAAAGATTAAGGTGATTTAAACATGGGATTCAAATGCGGTATCGTCGGTTTGCCAAACGTAGGCAAATCCACCCTGTTCAACGCGCTCACAAAAGCGGGTATTGAAGCGGCAAACTTCCCGTTCTGTACTATCGAGCCGAACACCGGTGTTGTCCCGATGCCCGATCCGCGTCTGGATCAGCTGGCCGAAATCGTCAAACCGCAGCGTATCCTGCCAACAACGATGGAATTCGTCGACATCGCCGGTCTGGTAAAAGGCGCGTCCAAAGGTGAAGGTCTGGGTAACCAATTCCTGACCAACATCCGTGAAACCGAAGCTATCGGCCACGTGGTGCGTTGCTTTGAAAACGACAACATCATCCACGTTAATAACAAAGTGGATCCGGCTGATGACATTGAAGTTATCAATACCGAGCTGGCGTTGTCCGACCTCGACACCTGTGAGCGCGCTATCCATCGCGTGCAGAAGAAGGCCAAAGGCGGCGACAAAGACGCTAAAGCAGAACTGGCTGCGCTGGAAAAATGCCTGCCACAGCTGGAAAACGCTGGCATGCTGCGCGCGCTGAAAACGCTGACTGACGAAGACAAAGCGGCTATCAAATACCTGAGTTTCCTGACGCTGAAGCCAACAATGTACATCGCCAACGTCAACGAAGACGGTTTTGAAAATAACCCGTACCTCGATAAAGTGCGCGAAATCGCGGCTGCCGAAGGTTCTGTTGTGGTTGCCGTTTGCGCAGCCGTTGAAGCTGACATCGCAGAACTCGATGATGCTGACCGTGAAGAATTCATGGCTGAAATGGGTCTGGAAGAGCCGGGCCTGAACCGCGTTATCCGTGCTGGCTACGAATTGCTGAACCTGCAGACCTACTTCACCGCTGGCGTGAAAGAAGTCCGTGCATGGACCATTCCTGTCGGTGCCACGGCTCCGCAGGCAGCGGGTAAAATCCATACCGACTTCGAGAAAGGCTTTATCCGCGCACAAACCATCGCGTTTGAAGATTTCATCACCTATAAAGGTGAGCAAGGTGCGAAAGAAGCTGGGAAAATGCGTGCCGAAGGTAAGGACTATATCGTCAAAGATGGCGATATCATGAACTTCCTGTTCAACGTCTAAATAAAATTTGTTATCTCATGAGGTTTCAACGAATCTCATGAAAATCACAAAACCTATAAAATCCACGCAATTGCGTGGATTTTTCATTTCATAATGTCTCAACTTATTGAACAGGCCCCGTCGTGAGGAAAGAATTTGTCTACGAGCGTGGGGTCAGTCCAACCAGCAGGATTGCCAGGCAAACCACTGGTTGCCTGGCAAAAAGGTCAGGAGACGATTATCAGAAGTTCCATTTCGCGCCGATCATTGCCGCACTGTCATTATAGCCTTTATCACCCACCTGCACGCCGACATTGCCCCACAGGTTGAAACGTGGGCTGACCTGCCCTTCGACACCCACTTTCACCTCACCCAGGTTTTTCGTTCCGGCCTGGCTGACGTTAACGCCGTCCATCCGGGTGCTGAAATCACGGGTATTGTGCAGCCAATTAACTTCGGCAAACGGCTGGAACTCACGCGCTTTACCGTTATCGAGCTGGCTGTGGCCTTTGATCCAGGTTTTCACACCAAGACGCGTTTGCACATTACCGTCACCGCTGCTGGTGATGCGGGTGCCGTTGCTTTCACGGTGATCGTCGGCTTTCACGCCCATCCACACGGCCTGTGCCTGCGGCTGGATATACCATTCGTTGGTCGAACCTTCACGCGTCTGGTATTCCCCCATTTTCCAGGTGTAGCCGGTTTCCACCGAGGCGTTCACCCCTTTCGATTTATAGGATTCGCCCTGCAGACCTTCACCCTTCACGCTGTTGTTAAACCAGTTGTACTGTGCCCAGGTATCGACATACAGCCCGCTGTGCGTCTCGTCGTTGGCATACCAGGTTGAGTAAACCCCGGCGGAATAGCCGTTCACAGACCCTTTCGAACCATACTGCGTACGTGACGTGTGGGTATTGCTGTGGTCGTTGCCGTAACCGGCCATCAGCCCAAGATGCCAGCGGTCAAGACCACTCTGGCTCCACTGCGCCACATCACCGCCCAGTTGAACGGCGTAACGGTTGCTCTGCGTTTTGAGCTGCCCGCTGCCATCACGCCAGTTGTTGTGGCCGCCCACGTGACGCATCCACATGCTGGTGACTTTTTGCTCGCCGGTTAAGGCGTCGATATACTGCGTTTCGCCCAGACGATCGTGCAGACGGGTCACAAATAGAGTGTTAGCCGCTGCCAGGTTCGCAGTGTAGCTGCCGCCTTCCGGACGCAGGTCCGGCGTTTCCTTATCTCCCGGGTCCGTGCCCGGGTCCGTTTTGCTGCTGTTCAGATACCAGTTGCTGCTGTTCTCGCCGGTACCGCGGTTCAGGGTGTAGTCATATGCCCCGGCAACAATACGGCCGTTCTGAGTGAAATCGCCGTCGGACGCCCCCTCAACGGTGATCACTTCGATACCGTTGGTGGTTGCCGCCCCTTTGCCACCGGCATTCGTCACCGTGATATACGTGTTGCCGGAGGTGTCACCTTCCACAACCAGCTTATCGGTGACAGATTTATCGTCGCCAAGCGCGGTGTTAAGTGACAGCAGCCCATCGTTGCCCGCATAGTTACCCTTAATCACCAGTTGGTTACCGGCTTGTTGACCGGACACACCGGTGGCCATCGTACCGTTGTTGGTGACGTTTCCGCCCACCGTAAATGTGTGCGTACCTATACTCTCAGCGGTGCCAACCTGAAGCAGACCAGCGTTGTTGATATCACCTGCCACGCCGCCAAACCCGGATAACGTTCCCTGTTCTGCGATATTGACCTGCTTGCTGCTCAGCACCACTGAAGCAATCTCGCTGCCCAGCTGCAGGCCTCCCTGCTCAATGTGTGTGGCACCGGTCCACTCGGCATTCTCGCCCACGGTGATGGTGCCACTGCCGAGCTTGGTAACGCTGCCCGCACCGGAAACAATGTTGTTCAGGTCCCAGTTACTGGCGCTGTTGAGCACCAGTGAACCAGTATTTTTTACCGCCGCATCGCCCAGATGCTCTGCCACAGATGCGGTCAGTTGCGAGGCAGCATCAATATCAAATGTTCCGGCAAACTCGCTGTTGTTACCGACTAGCACCACATCGCTGTCGGCGAGTTCAACACTGCCGTTATCGCTGATGGCGTTGTACAGTACGCCTGCGGCATTGCTTAACGCCAGCGTACCGGCCGCCACGATGTCGCCGGTGCCGAGGCCCAGCGTGGAGTTCAGCAGCGCCGTTGCCCCTTCGGCAATAGTGGTTTTCGCTGCCAGAGTGCTGTTTTCAGCCGTGACAGTCAGCATTCCGCCATTCAGGTTGAGCGCGCCGCTACCTGTTAAAGTGCCGTTAGCCTCGCCACCGTCCGCAATCGTCATGCTGCCACCATTAATGTTCAGCAGAGAATCGACAGTAGTAGTCAGTTTACCGACCGTCTGACTGTAGCCGTTCATATCAATACCGGTGTCAGATGCCAGACTCAGTTCGCTGGTCTGCCCCAGCACGTCGTTGTTCTTCATCAGCAGGTTGCCGCTGCGCACATCGGTGACACCGGTGTAGTCGTTATCCATATTGGAGAGAGACACGGTCTGGCCTCTGGCACTGTCGAAGGCCAGGTCTCCTGAACCGGTGACGCGGGCGCTGAGGTCAGCGGCATTACCTGTTTTACCGTTAGCATCCAGCACCAGTGCGTTACTGCCGGACGCCAGCAGTTCGACCTGCGTCAGCCCGTAGTTGATATACAGCCCGTCGTCGTTTTCGCCACCGGTCAGGCGGTAATCGTAAGTGCCTTTGGCCACCACGTCGCCATTCTGCTCAATGTCAGCCACCACGCCATCGCTGATAACGTTGCCGTCTTTGTCGGTTAACGTCAGGTTGCCCGCACCACCCTGCACAGCGGTGTCAGAGGTGACCAGTTTGATCAATTCCTGCGCGTCGTCCTGTTCAAGCAGGGAGAGCGTCGTATCCGTCAGCGGACGATCGTTGCTGACGCTGCCGGTATCCACCTGAACGGTCCCGCGACCACTCAGATCCATTTCACCCGCATGGATCGTACCATCCGCTTGCGTTTTGCCCGGTGTAACACCGTCGAAGCTCACCGTGCCGCCGTTAAACGCCAGCCCACCGATATTCTGTTCGCCCTTGCCAACATGCGTGATGCTACCTTCACCCGCGATCAGCCTCGCCTGAGTCAGCGCCTGAGTGTTCAGTCCGGTCAATTCATAGGTGCTGTTTTGCAGCGCAAGCGTGCCCTGGAAACCGTCTGCGGCATTGTTAGCGGTAAAATCAAACGCCTTGCCGGACGCATCCACAGACACGCTCCCGGTTCCCGATAGGTGACTGTTGAACTCTAGATCGCCGGTCGCGTTCAGTTGCAGCGTGCTATTCGCATCGATGCTGTAACCCGTATTTGATGCATCATCTTTCGAATCACCCAGGGCGAAGTCGACGTCATTGACGGTAAACACCGAGTTGCTGGTCAGATCGATATGCTCCATGCCGGTAATAGCGTCGGCACTATTCAGGCTGTACTGCGCGTTCTGCAACCGGAGCGTGTCTTCGCCTTCTCCGCCATTCAGGCTGGTGAAGAGCGACGTTTCAGTCGTCTTGATGTCTTTCAGCACGAAGAGATCGCTGCCGTCACCGGTGGTGATATCCGTTGCCGTACTGCCGGACTCCAGCGTGATGGTGTTGTCACCACTCAGTAAATTCACCATCCCGGTGATGCTGGCTTCCGCGGCATTGGTAAAGGCAATACCCTTACCTTTGACGATTTCCAACGCTTTTTGCGAAGCATCCAGCGCGCGGATCACCCCTTTATTAAGGAAACTTTCCAGTGAGCCGTTATCTGCATCGACCACCGCATGCGAGGTGGAAACCGACGTCAGCTCGCCCGACTGTTCAATAATTTTCGTGGTCCCGCCGACGACCAGCGCTTCTGCACCATCGCGGTCCAGCACGTTCACGCTGGCACCGGTTTTCAGGTTTGCGGACGAATTGGTGACGATCCCTTTGCCGCTCGCCTGCTGGACGTTGATGACCAGGTCGCGCGAATCGGACATATCCAGAGTCTGATTGGTTTGCGAACCATCAATGTTTTCAAACAGGATACCTGTGCCGCTGCCAGTGAGGTTGATGGTGCCAGAGTTGATCCGATCCATGGAAGCCCCGGTATGCACACCAACGCCGTTTCCGACGGTAATGTGGGTCTCTTTGAGTTGAATACCGGCAAGGTTGGCCTGGTTTTCAATGGCGTTACCGCTGCCGCCCGCGGCCATCGTGATGGTTGCGCCATCAACGACCAGCCCTTTCGCCCCGCTTGCCAACAGAATGGCGTGCGCCGTGCCGTCAGCGGTAGTTTGCCCTTCACCGGTCAGGTTAAGCGTTGCGTCGCTCCCGACCAGATACGCCGCGGTGCCATCGGTGGCAGAAACTGTCGCGATATTGTTCACCACAGAATCTGCGCCCTGAATATTGACCGCCACGCCATTCACCTGAATATCGCCGTCATTGTTCAGCGTACCGCCGGAAATCAGCACCCCGGTACTGTCAGGCTGATCAAAGTCAATGGTACCTTTGTGATTTAGCGTACCGCCATTGCGGGCGATATAGCCGAAAGCACCGTCAGCGGTGTTGGCCGTTTCAAGGGTGGCATAGCTGGTTAATACCGACTTACCTTTTTTGGCTTCTACGACTTCGCCGTCCAGGGCATAGTAGTTTCCGTCAACAACGCCCGCCGTTGTGCCCTTACCGGCGACTTTAACAATATCAGCATCCGCCGTGATTGTCCCCGTCGCGCCGCCTTCAATGCGAACACCAGTTGAGCCTTCGCCTATAATGCTTAACGCCAGCTTGCCGGAGTTAAAACTGCTGCCTACGTCCGTCGTAAGGATAATGGTGGAGTTATCACCCGTTGCATTCATTTGTGACATATTGGTGTTGGAGCCATCAAACGCAGCGCCGCCATCGACACGATAAAGCGTCGAATCTGTCGTCGAAACCGTTTGATTACTCGTGGAATTATCGATAATTGACGATCCAGAACCGTAGATGTAATACCCTGTCTGGTGACTCCCGTCATTGAAAGTGACCGTTCCGTTATCCACCAGGGTGATAGTGCCTTTATCACGCGCCTGCACACCGATGGCATAATCGCCATTGAGATTGACTTCGCCTGATACTACCGCGAGGGCATCCTCACCGCTTGCCCGGATACCGTAGTTAGCGTAATGCGTACCCTCATCAACACCGGAGTTGACGTTAATGACACCAGCGTGCGTGATTTTCCCACCGGCTTCCACATCAATACCGATACTGTTTTGCCCGTTCTGATTGATAATGCCTTTGTTCACGACCCGGTTTTCACTGGTACCTGATTTTACGTTGAGCCCCACGTTGGCAATCGAGGATTCGCCAGGCAGTTCGCCATTGATCTCTATCGTGCCATTTTGATTCAACGTCGCGGTATTTTTAACAACGATGGCTGTTGCGTTCGTTGTCTGAGAACCTATTACGATTTTTGAGGCCGCATCTCCGTTATACGTCGCGCTGCCTGATAACAGAACACCGATGGAGTCTCCCGAAATACGAAGGTCGTTAGTCGCATCCGAACCCTCACGTTGAGCCTCCCGGCCAATGTACAACATGCCGTTATGGTTGAATGTTGATTGCTGGCCGGCCTCAACACCTGTTGTGACCGGTGTGCCAGTGGTACTCGTCTGCGCTGTTGATGCGACATTGATCGTGCCATCATTTGTCAGCACCGCAGACGAAGAGAGTAGGACACCTTTATTACTGTATTGAGAAGAGCTCGTTGCCAGGTTAATCACGCCAGTGGCATTGTTATTAACAGTGGATGTGCCGTTTGCCAGGATAGCCGTGTGCTGGCCTGCTGCGACTAATGCTGCGCTCGAACCCAATTTTTCAGCCATGTCAGGGTTAGTCCCTGCATCAACAACCCCGTTGTTCTCAAATACAGAACCACTGTGAACGGCGACGACATAGGCCCCACGAAGCGTATTGTTATTCGACCCTAGTGTGCCCTCATTGATTAAGGTTGCACCATTTTCCAGGTTAACCAGCGATGCATCAGACCAAAAAAGTTGCAGATTAGCGTCTTTATCAATGTTAATAACGGCATCTTTGCCGGTTCCGTGGATGTAGGAGACGGTATCACGATTAACCGTTCCTCTAACTGCATCATCAGACGCAATCCCATCCTCATTCGCATAAATAGGGATAGACCCGGTAGTTCGCGCCAAATTCAGTTCAGCGTTGTACTCTGCACTGGTCATTGAGAGCTCACCTTTTTCAATCGCTGCGATTAACGCAGCGTTGTAAGCTTTAAACTCCTCCACATTTGTCACATTTTGTGGCCCAAGTTTGCTGGTGAACTCACCTGTAAATTCGTCAATCACTGGGTACGCAATAGCCGTGCCACCACTGTGATTGTTGTAATCATTACCTAACTGGGCTATTGTTTTAGAATGGTAATTAAGCTCTGCTTTGTCACCAGACTCACTGGAAACATTAAAAACTGATGATTTATTTATGCTACTCGTATTTGAACTTTTGAAAACAGCGCTAAATAAGTTTTCCCTATCATTAATCCAGTTGGCATCCTGACTTCCAACATTGACATCAAGAGTGGCTCCACTATTAACGTTGTATAGATTACGATCTATATACTGGCCGTTAGCACCCACGGCATTTGAAATCGTAACATTAAAGTCGGCGAGAGAGTTAATGACCATCGCATCATTATCGTAGACCGCTATTGATGTCGTATTCCCGGTAACTGGATCTATAAAGTCAATTACTTTGCTTTGCGAGCCGATGTTAAATATGTTGTTATTCTTAACATACTCACTATTAGTACCTAGAAGACCTTTATCATAAGCCTCACCCAGAGTCATATTGGTGTAACCACTATTACCATACGAAACATTCGAAAAGCTACCTGACAATGTATTATCCCGTCCACTCACTGTTATCTCTATGGCATCTTGTGGGGTCATGGAGTCTACTACATAATCTGTTGCCTGTGATTTCGCTGGAAAAAGTGCAAGCATTAATAAAGCGACAGGTGCCATTCGAAAAACATATGCATTCTGGAATTCTGCGCTGTATTGTTCTTCCGTAATAAGCGAAGAACTGCTTGATTGTACGTTTCCACGTGCCAGTTCGGAAACAACAACGGCACACGAGCGGGGTACGCTCCAGATAACCTTAAATACTTTGTTCATCATCTCACTCGCTTTTAACAGCCCATTTTCTTTCGCGGTTACTTCACAGGTGAATTTGGGCCAAAATTATCAGTGCCTGATTTTTAGCTCAGGCGTTTCGTGAGTGATTTTACTTGCCGCCCCTCTTCTAGGGTATATATAATGAATAATGCGTTGTTTATAGACATATCATCTATAAAAATAGATATTTAAAGATTATCGTGCTGAATTTTAAATGGTGTTACACGACATTTTATTGGTTAGCGGAAGTATACATTCTGGTGAATACATATTATCGATATATATTTTCAGCATGTCGTTAACTAATAGCTTCATGATTAAAAAGCTCCAGGGGGGATTACCACCCTGGAAAAACTTTTTTGAGAGTAATCCTATTTATTAAACCTGTAAACAAAGAAGTGCAGGTTGGCGGTGTTTTTAAGATTATACCTCTTTGCTATAGCGAGTGTACTTCTCAAAAAGTTTTTATAACTTACGCCTGATTTTTTTGCAGCCAAGAAAATACTCTCTGAAAGTTTTAGTGATTGAATTGTTTTAACTTCACATTGGCTCATTCCTTTGAAGTCCTTGAAGAATTCAATTTTTTCAATTACATTACTCACCGATTCTAGTTTAGCTATCGTTATAAGGTGTCGCCATTTGTTTAAATCATCATACACAGATAAATCAATTTGAGATGAGATAACCTTAGAGATCCATAACCCGCGAGAGATCAAAATCGTTCGAATTTCATCCTCTTTGGAAAAGTGATATAGGGTGTCATTCAGTTCTCCAAGCGAGTTAAATGAATCGACATCAATGAAACATATTCTATTTTCACAACAAATTTGTTTCATTAAAGCGAAAATAGACTGACGAAGAAAAGTATCATGCGTGATGACCATGAATGTTTGCCTATCCATCATGAGTAAATCCTGATAATGCCCTTCATGATGTTCTCAAAATTAATTGACAGAACCTTCACGAAGAGCCTCGTTACTGGGAGGGTTTGAGACGAAAATAATAATACAACAACACCTTACCCAGGAATCTATAGAAGTAATGTCATGTCATATAGGTAGATATTCTGATAAAGCAATAGAAGAAATGGTTTTATAAAATATCTAACTGCAAAATGCGTATGCGTGATAGAGCACAATGTCAAAACGTGAAATATCAGCTAAAATAGAGAGGAACAATCATATGCAGATGAATACACATATGCTTTACCAAATTTACAACGAAGTAACATTCAGAACTGATGATGGTGTCCTTGCCAGTCTTTCATCACCCGAAAATTCGGTTGTACTTTCCATCACGGCGAATCGTATTTTTTCGTTCCTGCTTGAGCAACGAGGTAAGGTCGTTTCCCGTGAGGATCTTTTAGTTAATGTTTGGGATAAGAATGGGTTTCAGGCCTCGAATAACTCTCTGAGCCAGTACATTTCATTTATACGAAGAGGACTCCACGATCTCGGCTGTAATCAGGAAGTCATTCAGACTATACCCCGGGTGGGCTTCTTGGTTCCTGATGACTCTATATCTATCAGAGAGACTGATAACTACCGTGAAATCAATTCATTAAATGTTAAGGCATCGGTGCAAATAAAAAAAACGCAAGTATCGACAAAAATCTGGATTTTGGTAATGACTTTGTTGCTGAGTTCACTGGTTATAGCCTTTTACCCATTACAAAATGGTGCTTCTGATATGATTTCAGCTATAAAGACTTGGAAACTCGGTAAGATTGATCAGTGCCCTGTGTATACTTTTTATAACAACTCCCCAGAAATGATGTCCGTCAAACTCGAAAAAGCCAGATTGTTAACAAACACTTACCTTCCGTGCATTCAGGGTGCGACCTACTTCTTCCAGCCTGACGATCTATACACCTACGGTGAAAAAGGACGCGTATTTTTGTCCCGCTGCACCTGGAATAACAAAGAACAAACTAAATTTGCAGGTTGCAAGGATATCTATATCCATGAAAATTAATAAGAAAAAAACACTGATAAGCGTCTCAGCAATTGCGTTTGTTTCAGCAATTGCTGTTCGCGCGACAGGAATCGCTGACTGGGCACCCAATAATGGGATAAGCATCAACTGTGTATCGACGATCTCGATGCCAGAATTACCTCATGGGGTGAAATTCAATGGCAGTGTATTCGTTCAGATTTATAAAGACGGAACCGGTGAGGTTGATTTTTCTGGTGTCGTTACGGAAACAGGAGAGCATGGCGTTGGGAAAAGTAGCGTCCAGCGTACCATTGCGTTTGAATACGTGATGCTAGATTCTGGCACCGTAAGGCTTTCTGAAGCACGACTGAGAAAGAAATCAGCCGACACAATGCCTGATGATTTTTTTACTAAAGCCATCTACGATAGCTCTGAACCAGAGAAACGAATGCATGTATCAAAACTTCAAAATGCATATCTGATAGGCAACATTTTTTCACCATCACTTTTATGTGTCAGTAAATCCTAATACCTTCAACGCCGCCACGCATATACCCCAATATAGCCTCAGCTACCTCGTTTGGACATTGCAAACGAGATAGCCCTGTCCGTACAGTACGGCACAGATCATGGGACGTCCAATGAGGTATATCAAGCATTTGACCACTTTCATGTAAACGCAATGAGTTTTCAGTTAGATACTTCTGTTGGATTGGCTTCTTAGTAGCCTATGAAGGGAATAGTTTGTAGGGTCTGAATTTATTTGAGAACGGGAACATGACACTCAGCTATGCCATGCTAAATAAGTACGCCAGTAAGTACGCGGGAGAGAAAACAGTAAGATTATATGCAAATAATAAACTGTAACCTATTGATTTAAATGGCACGATAATAGGAGTCGAACCTACGACCTTCGCATTACGAAAGCGAGCCAACTCCATAATGAGTACATATTGACCCTGACCCCTTCGTGAAGCACACCGCCCTACATTTTCTCCAGAATTAAACACGCTTCACGATTAAGCGTAATGAACTCCTGCCAGCTATATTGCTGTTGGTAGTTAAGCTGATACTGCTTTTCTACCTGGCAAATAAGCGGACGTGTTTCATAAATCGCGCACAGCTTTGTCTCCATCTGATAGTGACGACAAATGCCGTCACCGCGATCAAGAAACTGCGTTTCACTGGCGCGATCGACGTGGCGACAACAAGCGCCACACTGGTTACAGGGAAACGCGGGCGTGAGCGTCATAGCTTACTTAACCAGCTACGTACAGAGCGGGTATTCCCTGCTTCAAACGGTAGCGCAATATTTCGGCGCTCAACCTCTGCACGCAGCAACAAACCACGCTCAATTTCACTGTTCACCGCGTTAAGATGCAGCGAGAAACGCGATAACGCTGACGTATCAATAGCAAACTCTAACGCCGAAAGCTCCAGTAGATAACGATCGAGTTCAGCATTCACCTGTTGATAATACTCTAGTGCTTTCTGATACTTATCTTTAAACGTATCCAGAAACGCCCAGACCTTTTTCATCAATGCGCTGTGTTCCAGGAAGTAGTTCATTACCAGCGTCAGAATACCTGTCGCCAGCGCACCGCAGAAAGCGGCCAGTTCCGGACCAAAAGGAAAGACGAGCATCTTGGCTAAAGCTTCGTTAACCACCACACCAGCAGCCACGGCCACACCCGCAGCCACCAGCTTGCTTACCGCTTTAGCGAGCTGCCCCGGCGCTAAGCCTTCAGGGTTAAAGACCATAACTTTAAAGGCCTGTACCAAATTGTTCCACATCTCACGAATCAGGCGCACCATCATCTTCTTAGTCGTAAAGAAGATATTGAACAGCGTCGTTGTAATGCTGGAGAGCACGCCACCGATGGCACCGTCTTTAAAGGACGTCAGGAAAGTGCTGAATTTACCCTGCACTCGCTGCCAGACTGCGCGTAATGCCTCCGCCGCATCTTGCAGGAAGTCTCCGGCATCGAATGAATGACGATGCTTCTCAAACATCACGGGAATACGCTCACGGAACTCAAACCAGGTCTCTGCCAGAATCAGTCCCAACATCTGCCGCGTTCCCATGCGAAACGCATTGTTCATTGTGGCGGTGGCGACATTCTTCGCAAACTTACTGCTGGTATAATATTCCTGATTGATCGTACTGTTGTATTTTGCCCGCGCCTTTTTGTCGGCCTCTTTCATCCGTTCAAAATCGGCGGCGGCTTTATTTTCCAGCTTATTCAGCTGTTTTTGCTCTTGCTCGGAAAGCGTTGCCTGGCTGCGTAAACGGGCAATTTCCTGCGTGGTCACAGCATGCTGTTCTTGTAGCGTTTGCACGAAGGCATCCATCGTTTTCGCCTTCTTCGCCTTATTCAGCGACTCATTCGTGAAGGTCAGATTTGATGAATCATTAGCCAGATCGGCACCATCGCATTCGGCAAGGATACGCCCTGGATCGTTGTGAATTTCATGGGCGGCAATAATATGGTCGAGGTTCTTTTTATCATTAGCCGCAAATTTCTCACCGGTGTAGGTATCGGTCAACGTACCGGCCTCGTGCGCCTTTTTTCCCGCCCGGTTGGTGGCAATGTAGTTTTCGTGGCTATGGTAATGATGAGAATCATACCCTTCACGTTGCTCGTACCGTTGACGCTCGGCGTCGGTGGCATACACTCCCTCGCGAGCGTTATGAATGGTATTCACATCGCCGCCGTGTTTATCCTCCAGCAAGAGAAAATCCAACCCAAAAGAGGTGGTCAGACTCTTAACCACCGTCTGATGTAACTCTTCACCCCAGTCAAACCTGGCTGTGTTCATTGTGCTCGCCCATAGCAATGCCGGGCAGATTCGCCCGGCGCGTCGATTAAATACGAGAAGAAAATGCGTCAAACTCAGAAGCAGAAACCGCCAGTTTTTCGTCCAGAATCTCTTTGTTCAGCAGGTTCATACCGTTGCTGTCGGTCTGCAGTTGGATCACGCCATCTTCGATAACGGCTTCACCGTTTTCCTGCGTCACCGGCTTGAACAGCGGCGTGGTGATCACGTCGGTCATGATGGCGGCTAATTCATAACCATGGTCGATAATCGCCATGATCTCTTCCGACTCACTAATCTCGGTGGTTATATTCTTCTCATGACGTTCAACAATGATGGCATGCATCGCTTTCAGCGGTTCAAAGTAGTGTTGAACAAAGACGCTATGCATACGGGTTATTGATTCATAAATGCTATTTACATACTGCTGCACCTTCGTCAGCTGCGCTTCAGCCGCATTCATTTTTTCCACCGCAGCTGTCACTTCACGGGAGCTTTGATAAGCATTGTTAAGCGCCTTTTCGGCATGGCTATCGTAAGCCCAGCCCGCGATAGCAATCAACGGAGCCACTACCGCGCCGCCAAGCACCATCGCACCGCCCGCCATTCCCCAGCCGCCTGCGGCCAGAGAACCGCCGCCAATAGCCGCCATTGTGGCGTTATACGCCGCCGCACCAGACAGGGCGGCAATCGGCGTACCGGTAGACGCTGCGGCAAACGCCATCACGCCGCTGTACACGGCAAAACCAGCGGCAGCACCGGACACCCCGGCACCGACGACCGTCGTCAGGTATTCCGTGGCGGAAATCGCCAGACTCTGAATTTTATTGATGTTGTGCTGCGGTACCTTCAGACGAAGATCTTTATGTCCATCCTTAGCCATACGCGCCAACAGATCGTCGGCAATCGTTTTAAATTCATTGAAATCTTTACCGATCTTCAGTTCTTTTTCACCCAGCTCGGCCAGTTTTTTCGACGTTGTTTCATTCGCCAGATCAAAGCTCTCTTTATGCTTATCAAAGCGACGCTGCGCGCGATCTAAAACATCGTCGGCTTCTGATTTTTTCTGGTAGCCATCATAAGCTTTTTTGCCACCAAACGCCGTTGCCGCTGCCGCGACGCCCAGAATAATGAAAGGTAATGCCATAAATAAAAATCTCCTGTGCAATAAGTCGTTGTTACCCGCTACGCATCACATTCCAGAACAGGAACAGAGTCGCGATCGCCAGTGATGTAGTTATGCAGTATGTTGATGACCGTTTTTTTCAACCATTCAGGTTCCAGAATTTCTATATTCGGTAACCAGAATAGAATTAATGGAATAATTTGATTCTGATGGGCTGCCTTGCAAAGCAAAGTCACGCCATCATTCTCTTCACGCACTAATTCTTGCTGAGGCAGTAAATCTCGTCTTGCGAAGTAGCCAGCAATGCTGTGTTTAATACGCACCCGCACCTCAAACGTCTCTTCACTTACCCAAGGATCGCGATGCTCATCAATTAATGACAGTGTGGGTGTATCGACCGTAAAATGCTCTTTCCGGATATCCAACCACCGAATTTTACTTAACGAAAAAGACTTTAGCTTTCCGTCCTCGGTCGCCTGCAGATACCAAATATTTTTCTGGTTAACTAATTTATAAGGGTGAACGGTGCGCGTTTTGTCTTTATATAAAATATGACAGACACTGTTTTTCTGAATCGCTTTTTCTAATAAGTTAAAATACTTTCGCAAATCATTTCTGACTGAATGTTCAGGGCGACCAAACTGAACTCTAACATGCTGTTCTACCGCTCGTTTTTCTAAGCTAAGCCAAAAATCCTCATCTCTATCAGGAAAAACCGCGTCGGCGTCCAGCAGCTTTGCCAGAGGGTCATGAAGGGCATAGGCGCTATTATTCTGCGCGCGAATCGGTATCAATCGATACTCTCCACCACCACACCCCTCAATAAAGGAGGAAAGCATATTAAGATCACGATAGACCGTTCGTTCAGTGATATTAAATTTCTTCATCAACTGATAGCGATTCACAACGCCACAAGTTTGCAGCTCTATTAGGATATCGACTAAACGTTCTGCTGAGCAACTCCTTGCTGAATCAGCCATAAGCACCTACTTTTCTGTTTTCCTGACATGAATTATATATAAAATGCTGACATATCCTGTCAGTGTATCGGCACGCTGATCATTTTTTTTAGAGAAATCGACAATTTATTTGACCATTAGTCGCATTGGACAATTTTTAGGGACAAAAAGCGCTCCTCATCAGGAGTAAATGCCAGAGACATGGCGGCCAAAAGACCACCTACATACATCCTCATCAAACTGGCTAACGGCTATCTCTTCCACTAAGCCAAATTCAACGCTGAGTTTGCAAAGGTGGATTGTCAGGAGAGTTTCTTAATGATGGCCAGTATCGTGGTATGAACGCCGGTATTTGGTTTCTTCACGCTGAGTAAAAAAACATCATCTGCAGAAGGATGTGGACGCGCTGGCAGCTGTTAGTGCTGCTGACTGAGTCGTTGAAACACGAGCTAATTCGTTGTACAACCGGGCTTACCCATTGATTTCATAGTGACAAGGGGCTAATTTGTATCTCATTAAACATGATTATGACCCTCATTAAAGCCAGACTATGAACATCAGCGAAAAAACATATCATCAATTGAAGGCCAAAATCATCGCCAATGAGTTGGTGGGGGCTATCTCAGAAAATGAGCTATGTCAGGAACTTAATGTCAGCCGTACGCCGCTGCGCGAAGCTTTGTTTCGCCTGATGACTGAAGGCTGGATTGAGCCTTCCAAAAATAAAACGAAAACCATTAAACCCATTACGCTCAGTGAAATACGTGATATTTTCCAGATCCGAAAAGACATTGAAATTATGGTATTGAATTTGTCATGGGAGAACCAGGACCCGCAACGCTACCAGACAATTAAAGATAAAATTGAAGTCGGTTTTCATGATTCGAATGTGTCTTTATTACTCGAAGCTGATAACGAGCTACATGAACAAATGCTATCCGATTGCCACAACGCTATTGTGACTAAAACGCTGACCTTCATGTATGACCGGTTACGCATGCTGCGTTCAGACAAAATGAAAAATGATTCAATTATTGATTCATCCAAAGAACATTTGAAAATTTGCGCCGGTATTATTGCCCGCGATATAGAACAAACCCGTGAAGCCATTGCCCATCACGTCAACAACTCCTACAACCGCCTGTTCTCCAGCTTTAAATAGGCTATGCATATAACATGACCGGTATTTCTACCGGTCATGTGGAAAGTTAAAAATTAGTAGAGTTGTCGGTACAACGCCTTAATCTCTTCAATACAAGTATCTCGAGGGTTTCCACCTGTACAGACGTCCGCCATTGCCGCAGCTGCCAGAGCATCGATATCTTCATATTTCATGCCGATATCGCGCAGTCGGGCGGGAATATTTACGTCGCGGTTAAGCTGTGCCACGGCTTCAACGGCCGCCTGACGCGCCTCTTCGATCGGCATCACCATGGCCTGAGTATTGCCCAAAGCCTGTGCAATTTGGCGATATTTGTCTCCTGTAAACTCGGCGTTGTATGCCATGATATGCGGCAATAGCACTGCATTGGCGACGCCGTGTGGCGTACCATAGAATGCTCCCAGAGGATGGGCCATTCCATGCACCAGGCCCAATCCGACATTAGAGAAGCCCATCCCGGCAATATACTGCCCCACCGCCATGCCTTCAGCGTCCTGGGCGACTCCCTGTATCGAACCGCGTAGCGAACGCCCTATCATCTCAATCGCCTTTAAATGAAGCGTATCGGTTAATTCCCATGCCCCTTTCGTAATATATCCTTCGATTGCATGAGTCAGTGCGTCAACACCGGTTGCCGCTTTTAAACTGGGCGGCATGCTGGCCATCATGTCAGCATCAATAATGGCAACGACCGGAATAGCATGAGGATCGTAGCAAACGAACTTACGTCGGTTCTCTACATCGGTAATCACATAGTTAATAGTCACCTCAGCTGCCGTACCCGCGGTCGTTGGGATGGCAATCATCGGTACAGCGGCATTTTTAGTGTCAGCCCCACCTTCGAGGCTGCGGACATCGGCAAACTCAGGGTTGTTAATGATTATCCCTACCGCTTTGCACGTATCCTGCGGTGAACCGCCACCAATAGCGACCAGGTAATCCGCGCCCGCCTGACGAAATGCCTCAACACCTTGCTGCACTACGTCAATCGTCGGGTTAGGTATGACCTTATCAAAAATTTGGTAAGGCAACCCTGCGCTATCAAGAATATTAAGTACCTTGGTCGCTACATTAAACTGGATAAGATCGTGGTCAGTAACTACCAGCGCTTTTTTAAAACCTCGCTTTTTAACTTCATCAACGATAGCGTTAATTGAACCCACGCCAAAATATGAGGTTTCATTTAACATCATTCTATAAGACATATTCTATACCTTATAACAGAGAGGTATAACAGCAATACAGCATTGCCGTAGCATAATGTATGCTGTTATTGATTTTTGATTATTTGATACTGAACATTATGTCAATCTGTTGCGATTCCTGACGAGTTAGTTCCCCCGCAAAGCTTCTTGATTTCTCCCCAGAATACTGAAACTTATGAGCCACCGCGGTTTTAATTGTAGTAACAAAATCATTACCAATATTATAAATAGCAGAAAGTCGGCTTATCTCACGCTGTATGCCAGTAAGCTGGGTAAGATCATTTTCATCCCAGGCTTTAATTGCCTGCACAAAAAGTTCGGGACAAATATTATTTAATCCTGAAATAACTCCCGCACCACCCGCCAGAAGATTTGGGATAAGATATTCATCATAACCGGACAGAACAACAAAATCGTCTCTAACGGACGCGACTGACTGAATAATTGCGCGAGTATGAGAGAGACAATCAACAGTATCTTTAACACCCACAAAATTGGGAAATTCTGCCGCTAATTGCGCTACCAGTACCGCGTCCAGATCGCATCCAGTTCGGGCAGGAAAGTTGTATGCGAACCATTTTCCATTCAGGCGCTGCCCCAGACCGCGGTAGTATGCCAATAGTTGGGCCGGCGTTTGTTGAAAATAGTAGTGAGGTAGAATCATCACTGCTTGATACCCGCAATGCCAGGCCTCTTCTGCCAGACGTATCATATCCGCCATACAGGTAGCTGAGATATTTGCCACCAGCGGCAGCGATGACATTTTCCGTGCCTCACGGATAAGCATCAGTCGTTCATCCTGCGTTAATGCGGTGAACTCCCCAATACTTCCCATTAGCAATACGACATGAGTCCCAGCCTCTTCCAAACGTCGCAAATGCTGCTGCAGTGCCGATAAATCAATATTTCCTTGTTGATCAAAAGGCGTAATTGATGGGCACCATGCACCGTGAAATTGAGCATGATTTTCAGACATAATATATTCCTGAGAAAATAAAAATTGTTTTATTCAATGACATGGTAAACAACAGTATCAGCCTGTATTTTCTGCCAGTCCCACTGAATACCCAAACCAGGTTCTTCTGGTGGGAAAGCATATCCTTCGCGAATATTCACTTTATTTAGAGTAACACTATCGAGCTGTGGAATATATTCCAACCAACGGCTATTAGTAATGGCGCAACATAATGATATATGCAATTCCATCAAGAAATGCGGACAGACAATTTTATTAAAGCATTCCGCCATATGTGCAACTTTAAGCCATGGTGTAATACCACCAATACGAGCCACATCAACCTGAATAATATCTGCGGCATTATTCTGTAAATACTCTTTGAAGTGCTGGATAGAATAAATGGACTCACCCACCGCGACAGGAATGGTGGTTGACTCACACAATTTTTGATGAGAATCAACATCATGCGCCAGAAACGGCTCTTCAATCCATGAAAGATTAATATGCTCCAACAATGCTGCGCGCTGTTTGGCTTCCGAGAATTTAAACGCTTGGTTGCAATCAGTCATGATCACGTACTCATCCCCCACCGCTTCACGTACAGCAGTCAAACGCTCGATATCACGCACCGGACTTTCAGAACCAATTTTGATTTTAGAACCGCAGAATCCCTGCGCCTTAACAGCCAGCGCATCATCAACTAATTCCTGAGTGCTTAAATGCAGCCAGCCCCCTTCGGTGGTGTATAACTTCATGCGCGACTTCGCACCACCTGCGACTTTATACAGCGGCAAATTCATGCGCTTACACTTCAAATCCCATAATGCGGTATCAATGGCTGCCAGTGCCAGAGACGTAATGGCGCCAACCGAGGTCGCGTGAGTTGAGAACAGCAATGATTCCCAGATGCCCTCAATCATCGTCGCATCCTGACCAATCAATTTCGGTAACAGGTGATCTCGTAACAGCGCAACCACAGATGAGCCGCCGGTGCCAATTGTGTAGGTATAGCCCTCACCAATTTCTCCACTCGATGTTGTTAAACGAATAATCGGCGTCTCTTGGGAGACAAAAGACTGAATCGCATCGACACGTTTTACTTTAGGTTTCAAATCAACCATAAAGATTTCGGCTTTAACTATTTTCATTACATCCTCAATATCTGTTAATTTTTTCGCAAAGTTACAAATGATGCTTACTGAATACCAATGCTGGCCAGTTCATCCCACAATTCCTGCGGAATATCCCAGTTAGCCCAGGCAAAATTAGTCAACGCTTGTTCTACGGATTGAACGCCGCAGGTTACGGTGACCACATTTTGGTTTCTTAATGGGAATTGCAGCGCCGCAGCACCAATTGGCACGGCATGTTTTGCACATAGCGCTTCTATCGCATTTACTTTTTCAATAACCTGCGCTGGAGCGGAACCGTATTCATACAACGCCTTCGATTTATCTTTCGCGACTAAAACTCCGGTAGCGAAAGGTGCAGCAACAGCCACCGAAACATTGTTGCTTTCACATTTGGCAAAGAACGCCTGGCGGTCTGTTTCCAGCAGGTTGTAGCGGTTGGCGAGCATTAAGATATCCGGGGCAGCGTTATCCATCACCTCCATCAGGATTGCCTCTTCATTCGCGCCTGCGCCCCAGGCTTTGATATCGCCATTGCGCTTAAGCTCTTCTAGTGCTTTCTGCCCTGACTCACAGAAGGTTTTAAAATGTTGGCGTTCCAGTTCCGTATTGCCGTAGGTATAAGTGCCGAGATCGTGTACATAGAGAATGTCGATATAACGGGTTCCCAGCCGCTGGATAGAGTTTTCGTATGAGCGCATGATGCCCTCATAGGAGTAATCAGCCTGTCGGTTAAAAGGGTTCTCATCATAAAAAAATTCTCCTGCTTCAAGGCCTGGCTCTTGTTTCCGGGATTGCAGCAGACGACCAACCTTGGTGGACAAAACATATTCGCTACGCTCCAGTCCACGTAATCCCAGACCTAAACGCAACTCAGAAAGTCGCTGCCATAATGTGGTGCAGTATCAAAGTAGCGCCAGCCAACCTGAATGGCCTTATCAACAATGTCCATGGCTTCGTTATTGCTCAGCGTTCTGAATAAATTAGCCAGGCTGGCTGCGCCGAAGGTTAAAGAAGGTACACTAAGCCCTACACTTTTAATTGTATTCTGAGTGATCATAATATTCCCCTGATGTTTATCAGTATTCTTAGTCAACTTTGTTTGCAGTTAATGAGGTCGCTGCTGTTGATTTATTATTAATATTAAAAATCAACTTCAGCACATAAATAATAATCCCGGTCACTACGATAGAAAAAAGACACAAGAGCGCAGGATTCATTCCTTTTAACAGCTCGAACATTTTGTAGAAGATATAAGATATAGCGTGTGAGCCACCATCAATTGATGAGGCCATCATCTCTTTTGGCACATTCAGTTGCGCCTTTTCGGCCAAAGCCTGCGACACAACAGCGAGATCCGAACCAAACCACAGGATCCCGCACACGATGACAATGCCATTAATTAATCCACGGAACATGTTTCCGTTGCATGCAACCGTGCCAAAGACAACAAAAATCGGCAGATAAGGAATATCGGCGAATGGCATCATGGTATTAAAAGGCAAAATAGTACTAATTAGGATCGTGAGTGGCACCATCAAAATACCTACAGACAATACCGCAGGATTTTTAAAAGCAATTTCACCACTGATACCAAAATAAAGTGACTTTGTTGGAAAACGTTTCTTTACCCATTCAGAAGCAATTTCAGTAATCGGTACCAGACCACTGACCAGCACTCCCGCCATCGTCGGTAATAACACCATGACCGCAGCAAAATTCATCCCACTCTTAATAATATCGCTGAACGGTAGCGCGCCAAGCATACCGATGATCACCCCCAGAATGGCCCCCATCGCTAACGGACTACCAAAAAACCCTAGTTTGGCTTCAATTTTGCTGAGATTAAGGTCAATTTTGTTAATCAACGGAATGCGATCAATTACACGGTCCATTAAAAATGCCAGCGGGGCCCATGCGACGATCTCCGCCTGAGTAATGGTCACGTTTGGCGTGTCACAGAATTTCTGCACATGTGGGGCAATGTAATCGGCGATTTTTAGCGTAATAATAAATGTGATCCAACTGGCGAAAATCCCCATCCAAAATGAACCCGTCACCTGTTCAACGATGATTCCGGCAAATACAAAGTGCCAGTAATTCCAAAAATCAACGTTAAGGGTTTTGGTGGTATTGGTTGAAATCATCAACAAATTAGTGGCAAAACATAACGCATAAACAATCGGCAGAGAAAGAGCAGCCAGACTGAAGGCGCTAATTAACGGCCAGCCCAGATCCAATACTTCATAATGAAGATTGAGGTTTTTTACCATCGCTTCTGTCGAGCTGCTAAGTGATGTCACCATAAAACCGATCAGCAACGAAAGACCGAGAAAACCAATACCTACCGTCATTGCATTTTTCGCCGCATCGGCAAGTTTCGCGCCAAATAGCACGGCAAATAAAAACATAATCATTGGAATGACCACTGCCGGGCCAAATCCGAGGATATATTGAACGACTTCCATAAGTGCCCCCCTGTTACTTTAATGAGTAAACCTTCTCTGCCACGCGATAAAAAAAGTTATCGCTGGAAAGAGCCTGGTGAGATTGCAGGTAGCTCTGGTAAAGCCCTAAAGTGTCGGCGCACGGTAATGCCAGTAGAGAAACAGGCCAGTCAGATCCATACATCACTCGCTCATCACCAAATGCGGCAAAAACCGAGCTAAAATAAGGTTCAAGCTCCTGGCTCGCCTGCTCAGGTCCCGTCCAGCGGGCATAATCCGCTTCCGTGACCAGGCCTGATAGTTTGCAAAAAACATTGCTGTAAGCCTCACCAATCAACATTAACTGTTCACGCCAGCGGGTAATTTCCCCGTCGCGAACTGCGGGTTTTGCCGCATGTTCGATAACAAAGGTCACTTCCGGACAAGCAGAGATAAGCTGGCTTGCCGCCTCCAGCTGTTGGTGCGTAACCAGCAGTTCATACACCAGCCCCTGCTCTCCAACGCATCGTACCCCCTGGATAAATTGCGGGGTCACTAAATGGCTCTCAGGCAAGCCCTGAGACATATAGCGGATCCCTTTCAGATAGCGGGATTTTCTCTGCAGTCTCTGCAAATCCTCTGCGATCCCAGCCCCGCGGTTTATATCCACCCATCCCACAACACCTTTTACTTCATCGTGATGCTCAGCTATTTCCAGTAGCCATTCGGTCTCCTCAATTGAAGGGATGGCTTGTACTAAAATGGCGCCTTCGATGTGGTTTTCAGCCAATACGGTCTGCAAATCGTCAATAAGAAAATCACGGCGAATTGCCGCCAGATCGTCTGTGATCCAGGCAAAATGTTCTCCCTGGCAATGCCAAACATGGTTATGGGTATCAATCACTTTCATACTCACTCTCTTGTATTTAAATTGTATACAATAAGAATACAATAAAAGTCTATGGTTAAAAGGCAACCACGGAATGCACTATCTGAGTACGGGATCACAATTTTCACGGTTTATCTGTAGGCTAAAAAAGGGACGTAAAAGCCTATAACCGCCGTAGAATCCGATGTCACTGGCTGAACTATTGCATGTGGTTAATGTGGTGGACGCTTGTGCGTCCCGCTGAAGTTACAGAAGCAGAATGAGCAGAGAAGAGCGATAGATGGGTAAGTACGAACTAAAATCTAAACGTTTCGTAAGTTACGATGTATTGATACGTTAACATTAATAAATAACGGTTATTTTATTGAAACCCTAAATTACGACGAGAGTTTAATACACGCCCCAACTTTGAGCCTTGCGCGCTAAACCGTGACTTAGCAGTACCCCCACGTTTCAGTTTTGTAACATCCACCAGCAAATTAGCGATACCCCCCACATAATTCACACATCCCTCCGGTTGATGAAACGAAGCAGTTAGGTTAATCATATTGAGGCGCGCGGAAGCCAGGGGCTGTCTACCCGCACGGTATCCCGGTGATCGAGCCCCTGGATAAGATGCAGCGCGCTAAGACGACCGATTTCATAGTGCGGCAGCTGTACCGTTGATAGCGGCGGCAAAAATAGCTCGCCGGTGCCCACCATATTGTCATAGCCCAGCACAGCGACGTCCTGCGGAATGCGCAGCCCTCGCCCCAGCAAGACCTGGTAAATAACAAAAGCCACGCGGTCGTTACCGCACACCACCGCATCGAAGATCGGGCGCGCGCCGCTCAGGTAATGCCCGGCAATCTCCGCCGCATCAATATGGTGGCGCTCGCCCGGCGGAAGATAGTGGTGGAACATTGCATCAGGGTCGACACCCGCTTCACGACAAGCCCTTTCCATTCCCGCCCGACGGCGATCGGTCGCCACAATTCCTTTCGGCAGGTGGATGCACAGCAGTCGGCGATAGCCTGCGGCCAGCAGCGCTTTCACGCCAAGATATTGCCCTTGTTCATCATCGGGAATATAGGTGGGGAAAGGGCCGCTTGTGCTTTCACAGTTCGCCAGCACGCAGCGATACTTATGCAGCTTTTCCGGTACCGGTACCTGGCGCAGCCCCATCGCGGTGTAGATAATACCGTCCGGACGATGCGCCAGCAGCAGATCAACCATTTTCTCTGGCTTGTCATTGCTGAACATATTCACCACAAAGCTATTCCAACCGTGTGCCCGCGCGGTCTCTTCGATAGAGAGCGTTATCTCCACGGAAAATGGCGTAGTCATGGTGTCCAGCGCCAGCACCCCAATCGTGTTAGCCGTGGTTTTCGCGCCACGAATTTTTTTAGCGGAGAGATCGGAGACATACCCCAGCGCATCTACCGCTTCCATCACCTTTTTATAGGTTTCAGGCCGTAGTCGTTCGGGCTCGTTAATCGCCCGCGATACGGTCATTAACGAGACGTTAGCCCGCTGCGCCACATCCTTTAAAGATGCCATACCCTCTCCTTCGCCGATGTTCACTTTGCCGGGGTCTGAAAATGCGATCTCGATAACGCCCGCAAAATGTTAACGTTAACTTTTGTGATTAACATCGATATTACCATCAAATCTGCGAGAAAACCGAGAATGTTAACGTTATCTTTTGATCAATTCACTTACAGGGACAAGCAAATGACGTCACTACTTTCCAAAGCCAACGAAGCCTTAAGCCAGCAGAAAGACCTTGTAAACCCGCGCTGGTATCCACGCTATCACCTGGCGCCACCAGCGGGTTGGATGAACGATCCCAACGGTCTGTCCTGGTTCGATGGTTACTACCATGCGTTCTATCAGCACTATCCGTGGCAGCCGGTCTGGGGACCAATGCACTGGGGCCATGCGCGCAGCCGCGATATGGTGAACTGGGAGCACTTACCCATCGCACTGGCCCCAGAAGGGCCGGAAGATAAAAACGGCTGTTTTTCCGGTTCAGCGGTGGTTGAAGGCAATAAGCTGGCCCTGATCTACACCGGACACAAGTTTGACGGCGAGGCGAAAGAGGAAAACCTGTATCAGGTACAGTGCCTGGCCACCAGCACCGATGGAATTCACTTTGAACGCCAGGGCATGATTCTGGATACCCCACGAGGCGTACACCATTTTCGCGATCCGAAAGTCTGGCAAGAGGGAGACAACTGGTACATGGTGGTGGGCGCCCGGGTCGATGACGTGGGCGAAGTGCAGCTCTATCGCTCGCAAGATCTACAGCACTGGCAGTTTGCCAGCACGCTTGGCAGGGCCGATGACAGCATGGGCTACATGTGGGAGTGCCCAGACCTCTTCCCACTCAACGATAAGCTCGTCTTCATGTTCTCGCCGCAGGGCATCGCCGCAGACGGATACGATTACCGTAACCTGTTCCAGAGCGGCTATATGGTCGGCGAATGGCAGGATAATCTCCATTTTCACGTCACCCACGCCTTCCAGGAGATGGATCACGGGCATGATTTTTACGCCCCCCAGTCATTTACCACCCCGGATGGGCGCCGCATCGTGATTGGCTGGCTGTCGATGTGGGAATCGCCAATGCCAGAACAAGCCGACGGCTGGGCGGGCATGCTTACCCTCCCCCGCGAGGTGACGCTCGATACCGATCAGCGGCTGCGTATGAACCCGGTGAAAGAGCTGGAATTATTACGCGGTGAGCTTCATGTCTGGCCGGTCAGCGAACTGCACAATCGCACCCTGATGGTAGAGGAGCAGGCGCACGCTATTGAAGTCGAACTGAGCATCGATATCGCCCGCAGCAGTGCTGATGAATATGGTATCGCGCTGGGTGGCGGACTACGGGTCTACGTCGATGCTCAGGCACAGCGTCTGGTGCTGGATCGTCGCTACCCGCAGCATGGTCTCTCTGGTTATCGCAGCGTGCCGCTGCCAGTTGGTGACCGGCTGGATCTGCGCTTATTTATCGACAGCTCCTCGGTAGAGGTATTTGTCAATCACGGTGAATATACCCTTAGCAGTCGTATTTATCCTGAACCGGACGATCGCCAACTGACCTTATTCAGCCTGAACGGACACGCCATTTTTAATCAAGGGCATGCCTGGCCGCTCAGCGCCAAATAAACATCCGTCTTACTGCTTTGGGGAAAAATAATGACTATCTGGACGCTCGGAGACGCTGTGGTGGATTTATTGCCGCGCGACAATATGCAGTTTGAAGCCTGCGCGGGAGGCGCTCCCTTCAATGTGGCAATCGGCGTGGCTCGCCTTGGCCGCGCCAGCGGTTTTATTGGCCGTGTGGGCAATGACACTTTTGGTCGATTTCTGCATCAGACGCTGGAAACAGCGCAGGTGGATACAGGAAGTCTGGAGTTTGATGCACATCAGCACACCAGTACCGTACTGGTTTCACTGGCTCCCAACGGCGAGCGGCAGTTTGAGTTTTTGGTCAATCCGTCTGCCGATCAATTTCTCAGCCCGGCGAGACTACCCGACTTTGGCGCCGATATTCTGCACTTCTGTTCGCTGGCGCTGGTTGCCCCTGACTGCCGCGCCACCCTCGCCCAGGCTATGGCCGCATTGAGACAGAGCGGCGGTACTCTGAGCTTTGACATCAATCTGCGTCCGCAGATGTGGAGCAACGAGATGCAGATGTTTGACCTTGTCTACGAGTTTGCCCGGCGGAGCGACATTCTGAAGATGTCGGAAGAAGAGCTGCTGTGGCTAACACAGACCAACTGTCTCAGTAGCGCCTGCGAACGTCTGGTTGATTTTCCTGCACGCCTGAAAATCGTCACCCGCGGTGCCGACGGCGCTATCGCTTTCTGGCAAAACAGCAGGCTAACTTTAAGCGGCTATAACGTCGAAAGTATCGATACTACCGGCGCCGGTGATGCCTTTATGGCCGGGCTGCTGGCGGCACTCGCCGAGGAAGGCTGGCCCACATCGACGTCAACGCTACTTCCACTTATCGAGCAGGCCAGCGCTTGTGGTGCTCTGGCGACCACCCGGCGTGGCGCGCTAAGCGCGTTTCCCGACAGCCAACACCTGAGCAGCTTTATTCAGTCACAACCGTCGCTACGGAGGACGATTACCCCGTAATAAAGCGCACTCGTTACGTCGTATCAGAAAGACCTTACAATGACCTGATCTGGATTGGAAAAATCATGAAAATAAATATGCCGTTCAGTAATGACAAATATCGATACTCATCCGGGTATCTGCTCTTTTTCTTTGCCGCCTGGTCGTTGTGGTGGTCTTTTTATGCAATATGGCTAAAAAATAAACTTGGCCTGTCCGGAACGGAGCTGGGAATGCTGTATGCCGTAAACCAGTTCTTTAGCATGCTGTTTATGCTGGTCTACGGTTTTCTGCAGGATAAGCTCGGCACCCGTAAACACCTTATCTGGCTGATGGGGATAGTCATCACGCTCAGCGGCCCGTTCCTGATTTATGTTTACGAACCGCTGCTGACCTCCAACTTCAAACTTGGTATGGCGCTGGGAGCTATTTTCTTTGGCCTTGGCTACCTCGCGGGTTGTGGTCTGGTTGAAAGCTTCGTCGAAAAAGTGAGCCGCAAATTCAACTTTGAATTCGGCACCGCCCGCTTGTGGGGATCGCTTGGCTACGCCGCAGGGACATTTGTTGGCGGTATCTTCTTCAGCATCAACCCACACATTAACTTCTGGTGCGTATCGGTAATGGGGGTGTTATTCCTGTTGATTAACGTCTTGTTCAAAACCAACTCACCCGCCCCATCTTCTGTAAAAACGCGCTCTCCTGAACCCAACGCGCTGACCCGAAATGATTTTCTCACTATCTTTAAAGATACGCAGTTCTGGTTTTTCGTTATCTTTGTCGTCGGTACCTGGTCGTTCTATAGCATCTACGATCAGCAGATGTTCCCGGTGTTTTACGCCAGCTTATTTGACGATCCCGAACTGGCACCACGCGTATACGGCTATCTCAATTCGGTACAGGTCTTTATGGAAGCCGTCGGTATGGCGCTGGTTCCATTCCTGATTAACCGCATCGGGCCTAAATCCGCATTGCTGCTGGGTGGCACAATCATGACCTGTCGAATCCTGGGTTCAGCACTGTTCACCGATATCTATATTATCTCCTTGATTAAAATGCTTCATGCGCTGGAAGTTCCACTGTTTGTTATTTCAGTGTTTAAATTCAGCGTAGCGAATTTTGACAAACGCCTGTCATCAACGATATATCTCATTGGCTTCAATATCGCCAGTTCCATTGGCATTATCGTGCTGTCACTGCCTGTCGGTAAGTTGTTTGATAAAGTGGGCTATCAGGAAATCTTCCTGATTATGGCCAGCATTGTGGTAATAACGCTAATATTTGGCTATTTCTCGTTGAGCAAAAAGCATCATCAGCAGAAGATGGGAAATGAACTGGTGACAGAGTAGCGAAGTTTAAAATATATCGGACAGGGCCATTGGCCCTGTCGTATCCCCCAACAGTAAGTACGAACTGTCGATTTACTCAGGCATGTTCCAGCCAGTTGCGGAATATTTTCGCTCGCAGTATTCCCTGAAAATCAATCAGCCCAGAACAACCAAGTTTCTTGATCAGATTCTGCCTGGCCTGGTAAATCGTTTTTAAATGTAGATTTAACAAAGCTGATATCTCAAAAATAGTTCGCCCCTCCCCTAACTGCGTTAAAATATATTTATCTCGCGCAGTCAGAGAAATATTTAGTTCCGACTGATTGTCGTGTATACCGCCAGAACGAGTAATATCAATAATAAATTGTTTGAATGTGGCAACGCTAACATCTATTGGCAGTCTGTAAAGTGATAAATCATTGAGATATCTGTACAGATGACCATCAATCAGCAGTACCAGACGATGCGTTTTCAGATCGTAATTTTGCCTTTTTACCGCCTCAAAGTGATTGGCAGTGAAAAAAACCAGATGCGTCTTATCATCTTCGAAAACAATATCTGCAAGAATATTCTTTAGCCCTTTCCTGATAAAAATATCATCAATCCATAAATCTGCGTTTCCAGTGTGTTCCTGAACGATGTTCATCATTATGGCCTCAATGAAAAATCACAATTGTTCTAGAGAGGGTGCTATGTATAGTCTTAATCAAAAAAATGCTCAGCATGAGTGCTTTCAGCATATAACAAAGGTACTGTACATATTATATTAATATGAAGACTTTTTAGACGTCGTCAGCTGTGTAGCGCAGCACTATTTCCAGGGTTTTTCTGATAACATCTGCCTGGACAACGTCAACTGTTGATTCCAGAGAACTAATCAGGCTTAAAATGATGTTTTTATTATTAACATTATCACCTGCCAGAATTACATTTGTTACCGCCTGTCCCAATACCACAGACTCATCTGCTAATAGCTCACCTGCATTATGGAAGTAACTTGATAAAGCTTTATCCGTCATTACACTGTGGACATTAATTTCATGAAGCATGGTAACCTCGCTTGTATAGTCTGGAAGATTATCTTTAATGTAATTTAGGGTTTTTGCTGGCACTGAAAGCACTCTCATCTCTGGTTTTATCCGGTTTTCTACTTATCTTCCCCGGATTAATGTTTGTAAAATCATTGATAACGCTGTCAATTAATTGCTTGCGTGTGCCATCTATTTCACTGGCCTGCATAAGTCGCAATTGCTTAATCACTGCGGCTAACGAAACGTCTGTATGCATTCGCAAAATTTCTAGCACAGCCAAACCTGTAATTTCATGTTTCAGGCGTTCACTATCAGTTTTCTTCATAACTCCTTCACTACTTACCCCTATAAGTAAGGGGTTTATTTTATTCAAAAAGCAGACCAATTAACGCATTGTAATGTTTCTGTTCTTTCTCCCCGGATGCTTTTTCAAGACGACACAGAAGCTTGGTGCAAAGTGATTTGCGGTTCAGATTTCGTCCATCCTTGAGTATCTCAGTGACGATTTCTCCCAATGTTTCCTGTTGAGTTGGCAGATGCGCCTTCGCAAAGTAACGAGAAATCGCGCTTGCAGTATCAGTGCGAACGGTATGCTGCTGCATGTCATGCTCCTGTAACAAAATGCTGGTGAATATTAAGTTTTATAACAGTAGCAAAGTTGTACCAAAAATGTGTACAACGCGAACCATCAATTTTTATCAAAAAGTGCTAAATCAATATAATCAGTAATTTAGATCAATGTCAAACTACATAAAATCAAATTCAGTTGTACAATCCACTTCGTTTAACGAATGAATTCGATCTTTTTAAGGGCCTTTGTTTGTAAAAATAAAGTTAGAATAATGTATTAAAATCAGGACATAAGCTGGTTTGTTTGATACTGTCCATATCTCTTCCCTTCCCTTGATCCCGGACTGTCCATGCTCACGACCATTATTTACCGTAGCCATCTACGTGATGACGCCCCCCTCAGAGCGCTTGAGGATATGGTGACAGCCGCAAATCTAAAAAACCGGCGATCCGATGTTACGGGAATTTTACTCTTTAATGGCCGCCACTTTTTCCAACTGCTTGAAGGACCTGAGGAGCAGGTAAAAGAGATTTATCGTTGTATATGTAACGACCCACGGCACCACAATATCGTTGAGCTGATGTGTGATTACGCGCCTGCGAGAAGATTCGGAAAGGTGGGAATGGAGTTATTTGATTTACAAAAACATGAACGCAATGACGTCCTGCAAGCGGTACTTAACAAGGGAACATCAAAATTTCAGCTCACCTATGATGACCGGGCATTACAGTTTTTCCGCACATTTGTCCTTGCGACGGAAAAATCGAGTTATTTTGAAATACCTGCGCCTGATTACTGGAGTTTTATTGCCGACAACTCTTGTACTCTCCTGGATGGAAGCACACTCCAGTCCAATATCGATTTCAGCTTTGCTTTTCAACCCATTATCGATCCTATGTCGCAGCGCGTCATTGCTCTGGAAGCACTTATTCGTGGTAGAGACGGTGAAACGCCCGCAACTTATTTTGGCAACTTAAATCCTGAAGAACTGTATACCGCGGATCTGCAGAGCAAAAAGACTGCTTTTGCAATGGCAAGCGCGCTGGGACTTAACGACAAAATGCTGTCAGTCAATCTGCTCCCCATGACCCTGGTAAACAAACCCGATGCAGTCAGCTTTCTGATAAACGAAATCGCGGCGCACGGACTGGTGCCTGAACAAATCATTGTAGAGTTTACCGAAAGCGAAGTTATATCGCGCTTTGATACGTTCGCGCAGGCCGTAAAGTCACTCAAGGCTGCGGGGATCTGTGTGGCGATAGATCATTTTGGGGCAGGTTTTGCCGGGCTTCAGCTTCTGTCTCGTTTTCAACCCGACCGAATTAAGATAAGCCGCGAGCTGATCACGGATGTGCATAAAAGTGGACCAAGACAGGCCATCATTCAGGCAATTATAAAATGCTGCACTTCACTGGAAATCATGATTTCCGCAGTCGGCGTTGAAAAACCTGAAGAGTGGATGTGGCTTGAGTCCGCAGGTATTGAAATCTTCCAGGGTAACCTTTTTGCACAAGCCTGCCTGAATGGTATTCCGTCTGTTGCATGGCCAGAGAAAAATGATTTCTCAGCGTCAAAATAACTAACGCATTGTTATAAATAAACAATCACCACAACCGCCCTCATGCTGAACATAAAAATTCAGCATTTACTCCCTGCGTGATAGTAAAGTAAATCTTAATTTTGCTAGAATCCTCTGTATGTTTTGTACAATTTGATGCATGTTGTACAAAGTAACAGGAACCGCATATCGGTGACGGAGAATCAGGAGTGTCCGGGGGAACTATGGCTTATTACAGCATTGGGGATGTCGCAGAACGTTGCGGGATAAATCCTGTCACCCTTCGGGCATGGCAACGACGTTACGGTTTACTCAAACCTCAACGCAGTGAAGGTGGCCACCGACTCTTTGATGAAGAAGATATTCAGCGTATTGAAGAAATAAAACGTTGGATTAGCAATGGCATACCTGTTGGGAAAGTTAAGGCATTGCTGGAAACCAGTACCCGTCAAGCTGACGACGACTGGAATCAATTACAAGAAGAGATGATGAGCATTCTTCGCATGGCGCATCCACCGAAGCTGCGAGCCAAAATTACTGCACTCGGTCGCGTTCACCCCGTAGATGCGCTGATCGATCACGTTTATCTTCCCGTACGTCAACGGCTGATACTTGACCATAATACATCCCGCATAATGAACAGCATGCTTGATGGCGCATTGATTGAATATGTTGCCACACTGCTGTCTGAAACGCGGCGCAAGTCAGGAAAGGATGCCCTCCTGATGGCCTGGGATGTTGAAGACAGAACCCGTCTGTGGCTCGAAGCCTGGCGCTTATCGCAATCTGGTTGGCATATTGCCGTTCTGGCTGAACCCATTGAATCGCCAAGACCTGAACTTTTCCCTGGGCAAACCCTTTTTGTCTGGACCGGTATTACGCCAACCCGCAGACAAAATGAACTGCTCCAACACTGGAATGAACAAGGTTATAAGGTCATCTTCCACAGCCCGTAACCTACACGTAATACGTGTAAGATAAATCATACAACTCTCATTTTTTGGCTGGTTATTTTGAGTACCACCCAAGGAATATGTTGCCCTCTATCCTCCTGACTTAACCCCAGCCATAGCATAAAAATAAAACAATATACTAACCCATTGGTATTATTTTTTTGCAGACGACATCACCTTTTTCCTAAGTAAAATTCATTAGATCAACTGGCGTACGTCTAATACTTATTCTAGGGTTAAATTATGTCTTCTTGTGCCACATTATTGTTTTTCTAAAGTAATAAATGTGGTTATTTGAAAAAGGTAAAGGATATGGCTCTAGTCTTAGACAAACGCTTAATTCTTTGTTGCTGCGCCTTTTCCATTATTTCTGTGGCAAATGCAGCAACCGTTAACGGAACATTTCAGGTGCTGATGACGATTCAAAAGGCCTGTACCGTAACTGCCGGTTCGGCTTCAAATATTACACTTGGTCCGGTGAATACCACGGCGACAAATACCAGTGCAAGCAACACTATTTCAATTAATTGCTCAAAAACCACGCCCTATTTTATCGGTCTGGCACCGTCGGCTGCCAATGGAGGGACGACAACAGGATCTGGCGCCATGTCCTCCGTAGCTAACGCTGCCACCAATACCGACAAAGTGCCCTATCAGCTAAATCGTACATCAGCAACAGGTCCGGTGTGGGGGAATACCGCCACCGACACCGCACCTGGAAATGGGGTAGCGGCGACGGGTACAGGTCTGGCGCAAACGTATACTGTTTATGCCACCGCACCGAGCGCCAACTTCACTCCTGACGACTATGCCGACACGGTAACGGTTAACGTTAACTACTAACTTCAGGAAGCCATATGAGAGTAAAACTGCCTGTAAAGCAGTGTGCCTGCGCATGCCTGCTAGGGATGGTTGCGAGCGTCAATCTTGCCACCGCCAGCGGACTGCAAATAGCCCCGGTCACGTTAACGTTGCAAGCGACGCAAAATGCCGATGGTATCTGGCTGAGTAACGCGGGTGAAAATGTGCTCAATGCCCAGGTTCGGGTTTTTCGCTGGAGTCAAAGCGCTTATGACGACAAACTCTCCCCCTCTCAGGGGCTGGTGATTAGCCCGCCGATGTTAGCATTAGCCCCTGGAGAACGACAGCTGATACGCGTTATTCGTACAAGCCCTCCCTCGGCACATGCCGAAGACGCTTATCGTTTGTCGATAGATGAGTTACCGCCTGCAAAAGTAGAAAAAAACAAGCTTCAGTTTGTGCTGCATTATTCTGTTCCCGTTTTCATTCAACCAACATCAGCGGCACAAACGCAGGCAAAACTGCAATGGAAATTACAGCAGCTGGATGGCAAAAAATTTATTGAAGTCAGTAATCAGGGAAATGGGCATGCACAGTTATCTGCTGCAACATTTATAAGCCCTGACGGTACTAAAAAAGTCATTACACCCGGACTATTAGGCTACGTTTTACCCGGATCAACAATGCGCTGGATAGTTTCCCCGTCAGCCAGGAATAATCATTACGGCGGGAAAGTTGAAGTCACAATCAATGGCCAAAAAACAGTACAAGATCTGTAACAGATCCTGGCTTCTGGTGAAATATTGCTTTCTCAATGGAGTATTAATATCGGGAATGGTTTGCGCACAAACGCTGAATAATAACCAGAACGAAAATGGTGTTATTAATAGCGCCTCGCAGATTACGGGAGTCGATTTGTATCTCGACGTCACCTTAAATGGGAATCCCGTTGGGCTGGTTCATTTTGGCTACGATAATGGAAAGCTTTATGCAGGAGCAGATACTCTGCGTAAAATGGGCTTTCGCTTTGCTCCAGACGCCACTAACGCCGTCTGCCTGAACGATATCCCCCAGCTAACCATTGACTACAACGTTCAGTTGCAAACGCTCTCGCTTACTGCGCCGCTCAGTTCACTCGATCTTGCGACCACGCAGCTTAACTCGCCCACCGAAACCGCGCCAACGGCAACAACATCACGCGGGGCGCTGCTCAATTATGATATCTATACGCAACAGGGGGATGAAAGCGCAATCAATACCTTCAGCGAAATTCGCGCCTTCAATGCGACCGGCGTGCTCAGCACCACTCAGTTGACGCAGTACTCTACCGAGGAATATGCCGATAACAGCGTTGAGCGCCTCGACACCAGCTGGCGTACGTCATTTCCTGATTCGATGTTGGCGTTAACCGTTGGCGATACCCTGACAAGTTCACTCATCTGGTCTCGACCGACGCGAATCGGCGGCATTCAGATAGGCACCGATTTTGGGTTACAGCCCTATATGCCAACCACCCCGCTTCCAGCATATCTGGGATCCGCGACGTTACCGTCAAACGTTGAGCTGTACGTCGACGGCGTCAGGTACTACAACGGAGAAGTCCCCGCAGGTAGCTTTCAGATCAACACAATGCCTAACATCAGCGGCGCGGGAACGGGTCAGGTGATGATGACAGATGCATTGGGCAGAACGAGCGTACAAAATTTCTCGTTCTACAACGATCAGCAACTCCTGCGGGAAGGATTAACCGCCTGGTCGGCAGAATTAGGCACGGTACGCGAAAATTATGGTTACTCCTCTTTTGATTATGCCAGCGCACCGGTATTGAGCGCTACGTGGCGTCGCGGGTTTAGCAATACGTTCACCGCCGGGACTCACGCGGAAACCAGCGATGGACTGATTAACGCGGGCTTCAGTAACGACTGGATCCCAGGAACCCGCAGCGGCACGTTTTCGACCTCACTTGCCGCAAGTACCGACTCAGGAAAGAACGGGTTTTTGTACAGTTTTGGTTACCGTTGGTCCGGCGAACGGTTTAATTTCAGTACCAGTACCACGGCAACTTCCGGCGATTATCGCGATGTCGCCACCCATTACGGTGAGCCGCCCCCCACGCTTAACAGCAACACGGTTATTGGTTATTCGCTGGAAGCAGCTGGAAATGTCAGCCTGAGCTATTTGCAGTTTCGATATCCACACGAAAATGCGGTGCGCTACGCCAATGCCAGCTGGTTTAAATCTCTCACCGACAACATCTCACTGAATGCCGGATTCAACCAGAACATTGACGACAACCGCGATCGTAGCCTCTATCTGATGGTAACCATCACGACCGACAACAATCTGAGCGCCAGCAGCACCCTACAACGTACCAACGACGAAACCGGTTACCAGCTCAACGCCAGCCTGACGCCCCCTGCCGACGGCGGCTGGGGCTGGAATCTGGCTGCCAGTCAGCAGGCTTCCCGGCAAAGTGGCCAGGGCGAAGTGGGATATCTGGGACGTTATGGTAAAGCGTACGCGGGATTCAGCCGTTTACCGGATAACCATTACGGTTATGCAGGCGCAACCGGATCGCTGGTGACCATGGGAGGCGGCCTGTTTGCAGCAAGAGAAATCAATAATGGTTTTGCCGTCGTCTCAACTGACGGCGTGCCTGATGTTCCGGTCAAATTGCAAAATAACCTGATTGGCCGCAGCGATGACCAGGGACTACTGTTGGTCACACCGCTTAACAGTTATCAAAAAAACCTGATCAGTATTGACCCGATGGATCTCCCTGCCAATATGCGGATCGCACGCGTTGAGACGAATGCCACGCCAGCCGATCGTTCCGGTACTTTGGTTAGCTTTGGCATCACCCCCGTCCACGCTGCGCAGATTATCCTCGTCGACAATCAGGGTAAGCCAATTCCTGAAGGCAGCATGGCTTACGCCATCAACGGAAAAGGACAATCGTCTGTCGTTGGCTTTGATGGAATGACATGGTTCGACACCCTGGAGCAGCACAACACGCTGCGCGTTGATACGGACACCGGTAGTTGTCGCGTGCAATTTGACTATCCCGCGTCAGCAAAGGGGATTGTGCAAATAGGTCCACTGGTTTGTCGCCCACACTAACAGGAGTGCGTTCATGAGGTTAAGACATCTGCTACTCATCGCTGCCGTACTTTTTTATCCGGCAATTAGCCATGCGGTAACCTGTTCGGTGAGCAATGTGCAAGCCATAAATTTAGGTTCGGTCAATCCACTGTCTGCGACAGGCGCAACGTCATCAATGACGTTCAGTTACACTTGCACCAAAGAGCTTGGTGACGTGCTGGCAGGGATCAATCTCTGTTTTAATATTGGCGCCTCGGCCGTCAGTGGCCAGGTGACACCGCGAAATATGTCATTAAGCGGAAACCCCGCCAGAACGCTGGCATACCAGCTTTACCAGGATAGCGGGCGCACCAAAGTCTGGGGCAGCCAGTATCAGTCGGGAACCACTTTTCCGATGGTACAGCTTAACCTGCTGAATCTGACGCCAGTGACGGGTTCACTCACGGTATCGGCGCAGATCGTCACGCCACAAATCGCCGCCGTCCCCGGAAACTATCAGGATAGCTATACGGCGGCGACAGCCCTTGTCACCCTTAATCCTGGATTGCTTTTCCCACCGACCACCTGTGGTGATACCGTTGCCGCCAGGTTTCCTTTCACCGTCACAGCTGCTGTCAGCAAACAGTGTAATATCACCTCCGCGACTAACATCAGCTTTGCCCCCACCAGCGGAACGGGTCGTAATCTCACGGCGTCAAACACCGTTGGCGTAGCATGCTCTAATAACACCCCTTACACCATCGGACTTCAACCCTCCAACGGCAATACGGCAGGCAGCGGCGTGATGGCAGGCTCGGGGTCAAATACGGATAAAGTCCCCTACCAGCTTAGTTCGACGCCAGGTCCTTCCGGTATGGTGTGGGGCAATACATCGCTCAATACCGTTGCGGGCAACGGTACGGGGACAACGACTACCTACCCGGTTTACGCCACCGTTCCCAGCGCAAACTACACGCCAGACAACTATGCCGATACTGTCACCATCGCAGTGACCTACTGACGCCCAGCTTAACAGCAATAAAGCAAACACATTTTATTATCATATTATTTACTTTTAGAGGTGCGTCATAAATCTGACAAATTGCGATTTTTACAATTTATGCATATTAAACTACACAAACCGCAAAACAACCGCGATAACAGCCAAAACAAAGAATAACTATTCACCACCAAGCCAAAACCCACACTACTCATACTGATAATCCGTGTTAGCCAGACAGGCTGTTCTATGAAAAAAATGTTAAATTTAGGTTTATATGGTGAGATTCACTGTATACCACGGCCAAATTAAGAGCATATTACTTTTAAAACTAAGGTTTATCATGGATAAGTTATCTTACGCTTCAGATAGCAGCACATCTGCCTGGAATACCTACCTGCAACAAATCGAGCGTGTGGCCCCTTACCTGGGCGAACTTTCCCATTGGGTGGATACCCTGCGCCACCCAAAACGCGCGCTGATTGTCGATATCCCGGTGCAGATGGATGACGGCACTATCCGTCATTTTGAAGGGTATCGCGTGCAACATAACCTCTCCCGCGGTCCGGGCAAAGGCGGTGTGCGTTATCATCCTGATGTTGATCTTAATGAAGTGATGGCCCTGTCTGCATGGATGACCATCAAATGCGCAGCGTTGAACCTGCCGTACGGCGGAGCCAAAGGCGGTGTGCGCGTCGATCCATTCTCACTGTCTGAAGGTGAACTGGAGCGTTTAACCCGCCGTTATACCAGCGAAATCGGCATTATCATTGGGCCGCAGAAAGACATTCCTGCGCCGGATGTAGGTACGAACGGAAAAGTCATGGCCTGGATGATGGATACCTACTCCATGAACCACGGCACCACCGTGACCAGTGTGGTCACCGGTAAACCTATTCACCTCGGCGGCTCGTTAGGCCGTGATAAAGCCACCGGTCGCGGCGTTTTCGTCAGCGGTCTGGAAGTCGCGCGTCGTGCGAACATTGAAGTTGAAGGCGCTCGCGTGGCGGTACAAGGTTTCGGTAACGTCGGCAGCGAAGCCGCCCGCCTGTTCGCCGCAGCGGGTGCGCGTGTCGTCGCTATTCAGGATCACACCGCAACGCTGTTTAACTCCACGGGTATCGACATGACCGCGCTGTCTGCCTGGCAGTTGGAGCACAAACAGATTGCCGGTTTCCCAGGCGCTGAAACCATCGCCAGCGAAGCCTTCTGGAGCGTGGAGATGGATATCCTGATCCCTGCCGCGCTGGAAGGACAGATTACCCGTCAGCGTGCAGAAATACTGACCTGCAAACTGGTACTTGAGGGCGCTAACGGCCCGACTTACCCGGATGCCGATGATATGCTGGCAAGCCGCGGTATCATCGTGGTACCTGACGTCGTATGTAACGCAGGCGGCGTAACCGTCAGCTACTTCGAATGGGTCCAGGACATGGCAAGCTTCTTCTGGAGTGAAGAAGAGATCAATAATCGCATGGACAAAATCATGACTGATGCAACGGTGCACGTATGGGAAAAAGCAGCTGAGAAATCCTGCTCCCTGCGTACCGCAGCCTACATTGTTGCCTGCGAACGCATTCTGCTGGCACGTAAAGATCGCGGAATTTATCCGGGCTAATACGACGGCAGATATGCCAACGTTTTTGACCGACGATAAACGCCAGTCGTGAGTTACGCCAATAATGCTGCATTATTTGTGGCATTATTGGCGTGTAGTAGCCTGATTCATCTGCCCCGCTTTCTGCGTTTTACTTACCCAATATCTGCGCATTTTGTTAGCCAATAAACATTAAATTCCATCGCTGCAACCATAATTTGCGTTAAGAACCCATAGCAACGCATTATTGGTTGCAATGTCTACTACCAATATTACGCCCCCCATATATATTGACGAACCGATTAAAAATCCCGAATAATTGTCGAATTATGGCATTCTGGCTGCAGGGAAAGTTGCCTGACACAGTGCAATTAGATCGGGCCGGGAAAACTCAGCGAATAACCACGTGAGAATATAATGGTCGATCATTCATCTGCTTCTGAGCACAACGATTTTACTCGTTGCCTGTCTCTTTTCGACAGCGCGTTTCCACAAATTTTATCCCTGCTGGGTATGCCAGCCCCCACGCAACTTTCGCCTGATACGTTTTATTATTCACTTGATAAAGCCCGAGAGAGATTGGGCAACTGGAGCAGTGTAGCGGCCCGGTTTAACTATAATGAGCAGGAAATGGCGAGCTTTCTTGCGGCATTACGCACCTTGAACAAATGGCTCGGCAGAAATACAGATGGCCAGCCTGCCGACAGAAATCTGACCATTGCCGCGTTGCGTTTTTTGTGGCAGCTCGAATATTTGCGAGAAAAACAGCCTCAATTAACTTATTCAACGACGCTGCATAACGAAGGCGAAGAAAAGCAGTTACGTAGTTTGCAGCAGGTACGAGCATTAGAGCTGACCATTCGTAGTTTAATTAATGAAGCGTACAATAACCAACAAGCCCTACTTGAGCACCTAAACAAACTATTTGGTCAGGAACGTGTAAAAAAATGGCTCAACGTTGCCGATCGTGATGACGTATTGAGCGGTACCCTTTTCAGTGAACTCGCCTCACTATTTATTGATAAAGACGAATATCCCATCCACTACTCTCCACTTTATCAATATACCCCTTTGCTCAGCTTTGTTAACGATAAACGTAGAACACTGAATACCTTTCTTGACGATATTCGCGTAATTCGCAACCGTCTGGCGCATCATAAGCGGGTAACCTCCGTCCAAACAACATTGATGAATTACTATTACCAAGAAATTACTGAGCCGGTACAGGAGGCCTTCGACGAAGGCCGGGTAAAAGTTAACCCTGATCGCTTTTTTGATGACAGCAATGCTGAGGTTGCTCACTATTTCGAACAGACAGCCCAAAAAATTGAAGATCTCGGCGGTGACGTTCAGGAAATAAAGGATGATCTGGTGGCTCAGGCTCAGGATATTGGAAAAATCAAAATTGATACGCGCATCATTCGCAATCGAGTAGCCTGGGTGCTGGGCGGTATCGTCGTCATTATTGTTGGCTCAGTACTGACTTTCGGAACCTCAACCAAGACGCTGGTGAATACGGAGTCCATCCGTAGCGATCTCGGGGAAGTGGGTAAAACGGTTGCTGGGGCGAAAAAAGAAACCAGTAACGATCCGCGTAAAGAACTGGCGAATATCGGCATTGCCTGGGATGAAAAAAATCTTCGCGCCGCTATCGATCGCGGTGATACCCAGGTTGTCAATCTGTTTCTTGCCGGAGGCATGCGCTGGAAACTGTATTATGCCGAAGCCGCATTACAGGAAGATCGCCAGGAAACGTTGAATGCCCTATTACAATCAGCGTCGTTGATGGATGAAAAAAACGGCTGCCTCAGAATGGCCGGTAAATTACGTCAGCAAGCGGACCACAATGGCACGCTGACCCCCATACAGATTCGTTATTTAAAAACATTCTGTTCTTCTGCCAAGGATGTTCAGGGTATTAAAGCGGAACTGGACAGAGCGCTTAATTTTGAGAAAGCCCAGAAAAAAGCTTACGATGAAGAAATGGCCAAAAATGAACCTGCAGGTCGCTGTGAGCGCCGTCTGATGGCCGATAATGCGCGTGAGTTACTGGCTGACGCGGCGCAATTTTCACTGCAAAGACCGACCACTTATTCACTCCATGATGTGTTATTGAAAGAACTGAATACGCGTCTGATGTTCGGCACACTCAACGAGGCAGAGTTAAAAAGCCTGGTTAAGAACTACTGCGTAAAACAAGAAAACCATGAACCCAATATTGCGATTGGCGATAACTGGAGTCGCTCACAACGGGTCATTTATAACGTAGTCAAATAATGAGCGATCCAACAACACATTCATCGAAAGAGAATTATATGTTCGCATTCAATAATGCATGGCCGCTGTTTACTTTCGAGTTCAATCCGTCGCAGCGTGATGCACCGGCAGGCAGCCTACTGATCGGATTGGGCGACGGCAATGATACGGAAAGCCAAAAGGGTGTCGCGCTCAATAACAAAGGATACCGTGCAGGTCACTACAATTCGGTGAGTGAACTGGTGGCAAATGCCGACGATCGTCAATGGTCTATATGGCGCAGTAAACTCTCAAGTGTCCAGGGAATACAACGAATCGTTATCGAAGATTTCTCTCTGGATACCTGTTTTACGCTGTTGCTGTTTTTGAACCATCTCGATGCCGCTGGTTCGCTGTCGCTATCAACACATCCGTGGCTGGAATACGTCACCGCATGGGAAAGCGGTATTTATCTGGACGGTGATGATACAACTCGTTCTGCCGCTTGCTTGTTATCCGCACTCGCGCATAGCAGCCTGTGCGAGCAATCCATGGATGATACTGCCGTTGTTCGCCACAACATGCTGGCCTGCCTTCGCCTGTTGAGCGATATGATGATAGCCAACCCAGACCCCACCGCAGGCATTATGCCCATGCACACGCAATGTTATGCAAGTGCGGTCGCAAGTCTGGCGTATGAGCAACAGATTTACCAACACGTTATCAAGCGTTCGGTTACCTGCCAACTCCTGCTGGATCTCGGCACAGGCCGGCGGCAAACGGTGGTTGATGCACTGTTTATTACCGAAACGCTCCCCTCTGGTATGTTGAAAATTCTCGCGCGGTGCGATAAAGAACGCAGTTGGACGCACAATGGATTTGGGTTGCTGGCCATTTATCGACCGCGAGAAGTGGGTACGGGAAATGATATCGTTATTTCGCTCAACCCGATTCAGGGGACACGCCTTGATGCCCTGTGGTCCGCTCTGGAACAACGTGAAGATGTGGCCTGGCAAGGGCTACGCCCGCACGATACTCCGCGTTTTCTCGAAAGCTATCGCCTGGCCGGAAGCGATAAATTGATCCCAGGCGCACCGAACCAACCCTGGTACGACGATCAAGGCAGAATGACGCTAATTGCGGCACCGAAGCAGCTTGCGCCCGGAGAGCCCGGCTCGAAACTGACCTGGCAAAAAGACGTTTTGCCCGCAATCTGGGAAAATTATTTTACCCGTTATCTTGATAACGCCATTGTGCCAATAGCTTTACCCGAACTTGATTGCCGCACAAAAGGTAAATGCATTCGTGTCTATCAGCATCGCATCCCGGAGGGTGGTGATATTACGATCGTCCCGCTGATGCGAATGATCGATACCCCCACCTTTCATGCCTGGCTGGCAGCACAGAGCGATAGCACGCGCGTCGTTAGGAGTCCTGCGGATCTCCCCCCCACCAGCGAGTACCACTGCCAATGGTACAGCAATATTCTGGTTATCGCTCACCGTCATGGCGTCACAATCTTCTGTCGCGAAGAAGAGGATAAACATCTGGCGATACTGATTAAAGCGGCCATTTCTGTAGCGGATGTAAGCCATGAGTATGAAAATTTTCTGGCGAACTCTGCCCAACAGATTGAACAGTGGCTCAAGGATCTGCTCGAGTCGCAGCAAAAACACAACCGAAAGGGAAAAATTCGTCGTCTATCTGACTGGTCCGAAATGATGCTGGAAACCAAAGCCCAGGCGCTAAAAGCCATGAATAAAGGTGCTTTAGTCGGCAACGATGCCCTACATAACCAGCTGAGTGAAGATCTCTCTCGGCAGTGGGGATTGTCTGAGCAACGTCAGGAGCTCATGACGCAGATAGAGCAATTGGATCAGCTCATGCGCCAGGCTATTAGTCAGCGTCAGGAAAAACGCCAACGTATTTACGGCGCACTGTTTTCTGCTTTAGCACTCGGCGCGGCGGCTAACCATATTTGGGAACCGATTAAAGAGATAAAAACAACAAACCTTTATGAATGGCAACTCATGCTATTCAAAGAGCAGCCAGCCCCGGCAATGGACAAGTTACAGACGATTGCTGCAGATGCCGCACGATATGAAGTCTATACCCTGGCTATTCTGCTAATTTTTGGTTTTATTGGTTTTATCTTGTTCTGGTTTTTCGATTTTAATGGCAAAGAAGAGTAAGGAATAACGTTTTACTCATGATGCCGTCAGCATAAACTTTGCCGCATCTCTCACTTCCGCTGTTTTATGCACCACCACGTTTCAATATGGAACATTAAAAGATGCCAATGTTCCGTATTGAAACACCAATCACATCAATTTTCTTTTGACTACCCGTGTGCAAAATTACCTTATCGGCAGCGAGCGGTCGCCGTGACGTTGAACCAACCGATACCCTACATCAGATGCCTGCCCGAATTTGGCAGCCATCCAGGACTGTCTGCGGAGCATAAATAATGAAAAAATTGATCAACCGTGTTGAAGACGTACTGAATGAACAACTCGCCGGACTGGCGAAAGCGTATCCTTCCCTGGCACTGCATCAGGATCCGGTATATGTCACCCGCGCAGATGCGCCGGTGATGGGCAAAGTGGCTCTGCTTTCCGGTGGCGGCAGCGGACACGAACCTATGCACTGCGGCTACATTGGTCAGGGCATGCTCTCTGGCGCCTGTCCAGGTGAGATTTTTACCTCACCCACGCCGGATAAAATGTTCGAATGCGCCATGCAAATTGACGGTGGCGAAGGCGTGCTGCTGATAATCAAAAATTACACCGGCGACATTCTTAATTTCGAAACCGCCACCGAGCTGCTGCATGAAAGCGGTGTCAAAGTCACCACAATGGTGGTGGATGACGACGTGGCGGTGAAAGACAGTTTGTATACCGCCGGTCGACGTGGCGTGGCGAATACCGTATTGATCGAAAAACTGGTCGGCGCGGCCGCCGAACGCGGTGATTCGCTGGAAGCCTGTGCGGCGTTGGGCCGTAAGCTGAATAACCTGGGCCACTCCATTGGCATAGCCATTGGCGCCTGTACCGTTCCAGCCGCCGGACAACCGTCGTTCACGCTGCAGGATAACGAAATGGAGTTTGGCGTAGGTATCCACGGGGAACCGGGCATTGACCGTCGCCCCTTCACCTCTCTCGATCAGACCGTTGATGAAATGTTCGATACCCTGCTGGAAAACGGTAACTACAGCCGTACACTCCGCCACTGGGACAACGTCCAGGGCGCGTGGCAGGAAGGTAAAGAAAGCAAGCGTGCGTTACAAAGTGGCGATCGCGTTATTGCGCTGGTCAATAATCTCGGCGCGACGCCGTTGTCTGAACTCTTCGGCGTGTATAACCGCCTGGAAAGCCGTTGTCAGGATGCAGGCATCGTCATTGAGCGCAACCTGATCGGTTCTTACTGTACCTCTCTGGATATGACCGGTTTCTCGATCACCCTGTTACAGGTAGATGACGAAACGCTGAGCTTATGGGATGCACCGGTTCACACCCCTGCCCTCAACTGGGGTAAATAAGGAGATTCATGATGTCCCTCAACAGAACGCAAATTGTTAACTGGCTCTATCGTTGCGGCGAGATCTTCACCACAGAAAGTGATTTTCTCACCGGACTTGACCGGGAGATCGGCGATGCCGACCACGGTCTGAACATGCATCGTGGTTTCAGCAAAGTCGTTGAAAAGCTGCCGTCCATCGCAGACAAAGACATCGGCTTTATTTTGAAAAACACCGGTATGGTGCTGCTCTCAAGCGTCGGCGGGGCCAGTGGACCGCTGTTTGGCACCTTTTTTATTCGCGCCGCCCAGGTGACTCAGGCTCATCAAAGCCTGACGCTTGAAGAGCTGTATCAAATGATGCGTGATGGCGCAGAAGGTGTGATTAGCCGCGGTAAGGCTGAACCTGGCGACAAAACCATGTGCGACGTCTGGCTACCGGTTGTCGAATCCTTACGTCAGTCCTGCGAGCAAAAGTTAAGCGTACAGGCAGCGCTGGAAGCGGCAAGCCAGCAAGCGGAAGCCGCAGCGCAAAGCACCATCACCATGCAGGCTCGCAAAGGCCGTGCCAGCTATCTTGGTGAGCGCAGTATTGGGCATCAGGATCCCGGCGCAACGTCGGTCATGTTTATGATGCAAATGCTAGCTCAGGCGTCCAGAGAGTAAGGATAAAGCGATGGTAAACCTGGTTATTGTTTCTCACAGCGCCCAACTGGGCGAAGGCGTCGGTGCGCTGGCCCGGCAGATGTTAATGGGCGGTGATTGCAAAATCGCCATTGCCGCAGGCATTGATGATCCTGAGAATCCGATTGGCACCGATCCGATCAAGGTGATGGAAGCCATCGAGTCCGTGGCCGATACGGACCACGTGCTGGTGATGATGGATATCGGTAGTGCATTACTGAGTGCGGAAACCGCGCTGGAACTGCTCGACCCTGGCATTGCCACCAAAGTGCGTTTGTGCGCAGCACCACTGGTTGAAGGCACACTGGCCGCGACGGTTAGCGCCGCCGCGGGTGCTGATATCGATCGGGTCATCCGTGATGCCATGAACGCCCTCGACGCCAAATGTGAGCAACTGGGTTTACCTTCGCCATCCGCAGCGAAACCCACATCTGCTGCACTGTCTCCCGATGCAGATGCCCGTTCTGTTGCCATTGTGGTGAAAAACCCTAACGGCATCCACGTTCGTCCGGCTTCGCGGCTGGTTTCCGCGTTGTCTGGTTTTAACGCCGACATGTGGCTGGAGAAAAACGGCAAGTGTGTGGTTCCTGATAGCCTGAATCAGATAGCTCTGCTGCAGGTACGCTGTAATGACACGCTGCGCCTGATTGCCAAAGGCGAACAGGCAGAGGATGCGCTGGCCGCATTTAAACAGCTGGCAGCGGATAATTTTGGTGAATCGCTCGAGTCCGCTAATGCTGATAACAAGGCAACTCAGGCTCCCTCAAAAGTCACGGGGACGGCATTCTGTCACACGCCGTTCTCGCCCGAGGTAAACCCGCAGCCAGCCGCATCACTCCAGGCTGAGCAACAGCGATTACAGACCGCCATCCAAAGTACGCTGAACGATCTGAGCGAACTCACTGCACTTGCTGAAGGACGATATTCCGCAGATATCGCCGCCATCTTCTCCGGTCACCATACGCTGTTGGACGATCCTGAACTGTTTGAAATGGCCTGCGATGTAATGCGCGAAAAGCAGTGCAGCGCCGCCTGGGCCTGGCATCAGGTGCTGAGCGATCTCAGCCAGCAGTATTTACAGCTCGATGATCCTTATCTGCAGGCGCGATACATTGATATTGAAGATTTGCTGTCCCGTTCACTGCAGCACTTGACGGGAGAGAGCGCACAAATTCCCGCGTTCTTGCGCCCAACTATCCTGGTCGCTGATGTCATTTATCCGTCTACGGTACTGCAACTCGATCCGAAGACCATCAAAGGTATCTGCCTGCGGGACGGCAGCGAAGCCTCGCATCCGGCGATTATCGCTCGTGAAATGGGTCTGTGCTGGATGTGTCAGCAAGGCGCGGCTCTCGATAGCATCAAGATGGGCGATACTCTGACCATTGACTGTGTCACACAGCGGATAACCCGCGCAAACTGATACCGAAGCACACCCTTTCCAACAAAGGGTGTGCTTCTTCTCTATTCGCGTCGGGAAATGTCTGTTTATTCGCAAAATGGGGAGCCGATCACGCGCAACGGTCATTCCTGAACTAAGGTTTTCTCATGGTAAATGCCGCTACTTCGGCACGCCGCTAAGGAGATTAACCGATGATAACGCCAGCAACTCGCCATCCTGGCCTGCTCTCTGTTGCAATAAAACTGACGCTCGCAAGCACCTTTTTTGCCCTTTCCTCTTTTACCGTCAACGCCGAGGACGCACCAGCCGCTACGCCTGCGCCGCCTGATATTCTGCTTGGCCCCCTGTTTAACGATGTACAAACAGCCAAACTGTTTCCTGACCAGAAAACCTTTGCGGACGCGGTGCCAAACAGCGATCCATTAATGATCCTTGCCGATTACCGGATGCAGAAAAACCAGTCCGGATTCGACTTACGTCATTTTGTCGAGGTGAATTTTACGTTACCGAAAGACGGCGAGAAATACGTGCCCCCGGTCGGGCAATCATTACGCGAACATATCGATGGCCTGTGGCCGGTACTCACCCGTTCGACAACCGACGCTGAAAAATGGGATTCGCTGCTGCCGCTCCCGGAACCGTATGTGGTACCTGGCGGGCGTTTTCGCGAAATATATTATTGGGACAGCTATTTCACCATGCTGGGGCTTGCCGAGAGCAATCACTGGGATAAGGTCTCGGACATGGTGGCAAACTTCGCTTACGAGATTGATTCCTGGGGACACATTCCTAACGGTAACCGCACCTACTACCTGAGCCGTTCGCAACCGCCGTTCTTTGCCTTTATGGTTGAACTACTGGCGCAGCACGACGGGAATGACGCGCTGAAAAAATACCTCCCGCAGATGCTCAAAGAGTACAGCTACTGGATGGAGGGCGTCGAAACACTCCAGCCCGGTCAGCAAAATAAGCGCGTAGTTAAACTGGATGACGGCACCATTTTGAACCGCTACTGGGATGAGCGCGATTCGCCTCGGCCAGAGTCCTGGGTAGAGGATATTGCCACCGCTAAAAGCAACCCAAACCGCCCGGCCACAGAAATCTACCGCGACCTGCGTTCAGCTGCCGCGTCCGGCTGGGATTTTAGTTCCCGCTGGATGGACAATCCTAATCAGCTGGGCACTCTGCGCACCACCAGCATCGTTCCGGTCGATCTCAATGCGCTGATGTACAAAATGGAAAAAATGATCTCCCTCGCCAGCAAGACTGCTGGTGATGATGCCAAAGCGGCGCAGTACGATGGCTTCGCTAATGCCCGACAAAAAGGGATCGAGAAGTACCTATGGAACGACAAAGAAGGCTGGTATGCCGACTACGATCTGAAAAGCCACAAAGTACGCAACCAGCTCACGGCTGCCGCCCTGTTCCCGCTATATGTCAATGCAGCGGCAAAAGATCGCGCCAGTAAAGTCGCCACGGCCACCCAGGCACATCTGCTGCAACCGGGCGGCCTTGCTACCACGTCGGTGAAAAGCGGCCAGCAGTGGGATGCCCCCAATGGCTGGGCCCCGCTCCAGTGGGTAGCAGCATCCGGGTTACAGAATTACGGTCAGGATACTATCGCCATGGACGTGACCTGGCGATTCCTCACCAATGTTCAACACACCTACGATCGCGAGAAAAAGCTGGTTGAGAAGTATGACGTGAGCACCACTGGAACCGGCGGTGGCGGCGGTGAGTATCCGTTGCAGGATGGTTTCGGCTGGACCAACGGCGTAACGCTGAAAATGCTCGACCTGATTTGCGCCAAAGAAAAGCCCTGTGACAACGTACCCGCATCACGACCTACACCGGCAAGTACAGCGCCAGTCGAGTCTAAAAAACAGACTCAACCGACGCCATAACATCATAGCCTGAGCCGTTTTACTTCCTGAATCCGCGCTTCGTCGCGGATTTTTCTTTCTTATATTTCCCCCTTCCAGCTGTCTCTATGGCCTCTAGCCCTTATGGGGTATCCGGGGTTTTCATCCGTGAGAAATTGATTCTGAACATGTTTTTATTCGCTATATATGTAAATATATAGCGATTTTGTAACCTTCAGGATAACAATAATGCCACTGACAAGACGGATGTTTGCCCAACTCGTGGCATCTGCACTGCTGCTACGCCATCTTCCCGCGTTTGCTCAAACCTCGCTGACTGTGGCCATTGGAGACTCTCCGAAGCCAGAAACGACCCAACGCGTGGTCAGCGCGGGCGCGCCTGCTGACATGCTGCTGCTGGCCGTCGCACCGGAAAAACTGGTGGGGCTTTCCTCCTTTGATTTCTCTCGCCAGACCGCCATCCCGTTTAACGATAACATTCGGACTTTGCCGAAACTCGGCAGGCTGGCGGGGCGTGCCAGCACGCTCTCGCTTGAAGCACTCCTGGCGCTTAAACCTGACCTGGTTATTGACTGCGGTAATGCCGATGAAACCTGGCTTTCTCAGGCCAGACAAGTGAGCACACAAACACAGATTCCCTGGCTGCTGATTAACGGCGAATTGCGCCATACCCCAGAACAGTTGCGCGCAGTCGGTGAAGTATTGGGCGTCGTCTCGCGAACCGCAATGCAGGCCGCGCTGGCCCGTCGATTTATCGATGATGCAATAGCTTTCTCGCATTCACCCGCGGCGAATCTGCGTTTTTATGCCGCGCGCGGTGCCAGAGGACTGGAGACTGGTTTACAAGGTTCTCTGCATACCGAAGCAGCAGAACTATTGGGGTTGCACAATGTGGCGCACATCCCCGGACGACAGGGGCTCACACAGGTCTCAATGGAAAATCTGCTCAGCTGGCAGCCGGATATTATCCTGGTGCAGGATGCTGTGACAGCGCAGTTCCTACGAGAAGATCCGGTCTGGCAAGGGGTCAAAGCGGTTGCTGACCGGCGCATTCTGTTTCTCAGCGGTCTGCCGTTTGGCTGGCTGGATGCACCACCCGGCATCAACCGTTTACTGGGGTTACGCCGCCTGCACGCCTGGCTTGATCCACAGGTTGAAGCGAGCTTTAAAACCGATATGCAGCGCTACAGTGAATTGTTCTGGCACACCACGCTAAGCGACGCACAGTATCAAAGGTTGGTGGCAGTCTGATGAAAACATCAACCCTCGGTTTTCTGATGATTGCTGCGGTGGTGCTTTGCGCGAGCGTCGCCGCGGTATCAGGCGCGTATCGCCTGGATGCACAACAGGTTTTAAATCTCGTGACCGGTGCAGATGGCGTTCCAATGCAGGACAAAATCGTCTTCTGGCAAATCCGCCTGCCACGCATACTGGCTGCATTGCTGCTCGGCGCGGCGCTGGCGGGCGCAGGAACCACCTATCAGGGCATGTTCCGCAACCCGCTGGTCTCGCCGGATATTCTCGGCGTGGCGGCGGGTGCGGGTTTAGGTGCCTGTTTAGCAATCCTGTTAGGTTTACCGATCCTGTTTATTCAGCTGTATGCGTTCATAGGCGGTTTATTCGTGGTCGCCGGTGTCTGGTTAATTACCCGGCGAGTCAAGCGACACGACCCGGTGTTAACACTGGTGCTGGTCGGGATTGCGCTGGGTACGGTATGCGGTGCGGGAATTTCACTCATCAAAACGCTGGCCGACCCGTATACCCAACTCCCCTCTATCACTTTCTGGCTGCTTGGCGGTTTATCGACGATCACGCTGCACGACCTGTGGTTCTCGGCACCGCTGATCTTCGCAGGACTGGTCCCGCTATTGCTGCTGCGCTGGCGCATGAACCTGCTCACCCTGTCGGATGATGAAGCACGATCGCTTGGGATCAACGTCTCGCGATTGCGGCTGGGACTGATCGTCTGCGCAACGTTAATCACCGCCTGTACCGTTGCCATCGCGGGCATTATCGGCTGGATTGGGCTGGTTGTGCCGCACATCGGCAGACTCCTCAGTGGCAATAACCACCAGCAGTTGCTACCAGTTTCCATGGGGATCGGCGCCATTTTGCTGCTGCTCACCGATACTCTTGCCCGCACGCTGAGCAGCACAGAAATCCCGCTGGGGATCCTGACGGCATTTATTGGCGCACCGTTCTTTTTGCTGCTTTTGCTACGGGGAAATCGCCCATGACGCTTCTGACCGTCCGCCATGCGTCGTTGGGATACCACAGTCACCAGCCCGTGTTACGCGATGTCTCATTTCAGGTTTCGCCCGGCTCCGTCTGTTGTCTGATTGGGGCCAACGGCAGTGGAAAAACCACCCTGATGCGCACCATTCTCGGCGTTCTTTCGCCGCTTCACGGTGACATTCTGCTTGATGGCGTCGCCATAAATCATCTCAGCGATCGGCAACGCGCCGCCGCTATTGCCTGGGTTCCTCAGGCACATGACGGCGCGTTTGCCTTCACTGCGCTGGACATGGTGATGATGGGGCTGGCCCCGCAATTGGCGGCATTTGCGGTTCCCGGCGCTAAAGAGCGTGAAAATGCGCACCAGCAGATGACGATGCTGGGAATCTCTCACCTGGCGCCCCGACGCTGGAACACGCTGAGCGGCGGAGAGCGGCAACTGGTGTTAATTGCCCGCGCGCTGGCGCAGCGTCCGCGTCTTTTGTTGCTGGATGAACCCGCTTCCAGCCTGGATTTTGGGCATCAAATCCGTCTGCTCGACACGCTAGTGACGCTGAAAAGCTCGGGTATGGCCCTGCTGATGTCGACCCATCATCCGTTGCACGCCCGGGCAATCGCCGACAGCGTGGTACGCGTTGAACCGGATGGCGAAGTGTCACAAGGACTTCCTGAACATCAGCTCGCCACCGATCGCCTGGCGGAACTGTATCGCGTTACACCGTCACAAATCGCTCACCATCTCTTTGGCTCACATAACTAAGGAATAAGAATGCTCATTGACGACATTGATTTTGCCGATCTTTACCGTAAACAGTTACAGCTGGCGAACAGAACCGAGAAAAAGCCGGAGCACTGGGATAAACGTGCGGAAAAAATGGCGGAAAATTGCGCCTCATTAACCGACAGCTATCTGCTGCAACTGATGGGGAAAATCGACCTGAAAGGGGCGGAGTCGCTGTTTGACATGGGTTGCGGTCCCGGTACCGTCTCGCTGGCGCTGGCTAAAAAGATGCCAATAATTTACGGCGTAGATTACAGCCAGGGCATGCTAAGCGTAGCTGCCCGCCGCGCTGCGCAAATGAACGCCCGTCACGTGCAGTGGGTGCAGCGGGCCTGGGAGGAACACTGGGATGATTTACCCCAGTGCGATATCGCCGTCGCCTCGCGCTCTACGCTGGTTGCCGATATGCGCCAGTCGATGACCAAACTGAATAATCAGGCCCGACTGCGGGTTTACACCACTCATCTCGTCAGTTCATCTTTCGTTTCCCCCACCATTCAGCGTGCACTGGGCCGCGAAGTGATTGAGCTTCCCAACTATATCTATGCGCTTAATGTCCTGTATCAGATGGGGATCCACGCGCATGTTGATTTTATCCGCGGACCCAACTGCCAGCAGGACAACAGCACCTGGACGCGTTTTCTGGAAAACGTGCGCTGGAGTATGGGTGAACTGAGCGCCGACGAGGTCGAACGTCTGGAAACCTGGTATCAACAGCAGGATCCACGCACGATTGCCCCCGCCAGCCGTGACTGGGCGCTTATCTGGTGGGACAGCGTGCCGCGGGAGGCGCTGCGATGATCTACTTTTCGCAGGCGCAAACCGACGCGCTGCTGCTGGAAGATATTCAGGGCGGCGACCTGACTACCCGCGCGTTGGGGATCGGCGCACAGCCGGGCGTTATGGCGTTTTACCATCGCCAGGGCGGGTGCGTTAGCGGCACCGCCGTTGCCAGGCAAATGCTCGCCTCATTAGGGCTGACCATCAGCGACATGGTTGCCGATGGTGAACAGGTAAGTGCAGGACAGCGATTGATTTGCGCACATGGGAATGCGGCGGCACTGCACCAGGGCTGGAAAGCGGTACAAAATGTCCTGGAATGGAGCTGCGGGGTTTCGGGCTATCTTGAGTGCATGTTGAGCCAACTGCGCCAACGCTATCCTGATGGGCAGATTGCCTGTACCCGAAAAGCCATTCCCGGCACGCGTTTGTTGGCGACTCAAGCAATACTCGCCGCGGGAGGCATTATCCATCGCGGAGGATGCGCCGAAACGGTACTGCTGTTTGCTAATCACCGCCATTTTCTTACCAATCCAAACGACTGGACAGGCGCGATTGCGCGCTTACGCAGCCATGCGCCAGAAAAAAAGATCGTGGTTGAAGCAGATACGCCAGATGAGGCATTAGCCGCGCTACGCGCCGCGCCCGATGTCCTGCAACTCGACAAATTTACCCCTGAGCAAGCAACAGAAATTGTCTGCCAGGCCCCTTCTCTGGCCCCCCATTGTACGCTGGCGCTGACTGGCGGCATTACCCTCGCCTCGCTGGCGAGTTATCTCGACTGTGGCATCAGACTTTTCATCACTTCCGCGCCTTACTACGCTCCGCCCGCGGATATCAAAGTTAGCCTGAGCCCGGACGCACGTGGCATATAACATTAATAAATGGACTAAAAATAATGAATTTCAACAAAAGTTGTCTTTACACAGCCCTGTCGTTTGCTTTCGCGCACAGTGCTTTTGCTGGGCAGGAAAGCGAAACCATGACCGTCTGGTCAAGTCCGGCCTCCGCCGCAACCACTACGGTTCTCGGCCAGGAAACGATGCAGCAACTGGATAAGCAAAACGTGGCGCAAGCACTGAGCGTTGTTCCCGGCGTCGTGCTGCAAAAGTCAGGCAACCGCAATGAACAGCAGGTGAAAGTCCGCGGTTTTGACAGCCGTCAGGTTCCCGTCTATTTTGACGGCGTGCCGGTATATATCCCCTATGATGGCAACCTCGATTTAGGCCGTTTTCTGACCTCCGATATCGCTTCGGTTGAAGTCTCCAAAGGCTACTCGTCGCTGTTACAAGGGCCGAACCAGATGGGCGGTGCCATCAATATCACCACCCAAAAGCCCACCAAACCGATTGAAGGCAGCATTGGCTATCGCCAGGGCTGGAGTCGTAGCAAAGACAATGCCCACGATATGCACGCTTCATTTGGCGCCAGCAACGATCTCGGCTACATCCAGCTCAGCGGCAGTCAGTTGAAGCAGGATTTCCTTGGCTTACCGCACGGCGTGGACAATCCTATTGCGGGCAGCAACGGCAAGATGATTAACTCCTCCGCCGATGACAAACGCGGCATCGTGAAGCTGGGCTTTACTCCACGTGGTAATGACGAATATGTGCTGACCTATATTAATCAGGACGGTGAAAAAGATAACCCGCCGTACGCTGGGACCAGCAGTCAGAAATCACGCTACTGGCAATGGCCACAGTACGATAAAGAGAGCTATTACTATCAGGGCACCACCCATCTGGGCGATCGTTTCACACTAAAAAGCCGTCTGTATCGCGATACCTTTGAAAATACGCTGATGATGTACAACTCACTTGCTGATCTGAAAAACAAGAAAGGCAACTACAGTCATTATTCAGACTATAGCGATGGCGCTGGTCTACAGCTCGCTGCGGATATGCGTGAAAACGACTTGCTCTCTTTCGCCGTGAACTGGAAAGATGATGTTCACCGCGAGAAAGGCGCTCCGAATGCGGCTTACGATCGCTACGAAGACCGCACCTGGTCCGTTGCCAGCGAATACCAGTGGGCAGCGGCGGATAACGTCGATGTAGTAGCTGGAATAAGCTATGACTGGCGCGACAGTCTGGAAGGCATGAAGCACGAAAAAAATGGTAGCGTCACCCACTATGATGACAACAATCAGTCGGCCTTCAACTGGCAGATGATGACCAAATATCACTTTGAAAATTCAGACACATTAGCGCTGTCCTACTCTGACAGAACACGTTTCCCGACTTTGAAAGAGCGCTACACCACCTCGAAACCGGCCTATAACCAGGTGGCGCTGGTCAATCCGCAGCTTAAACCGGAACGCGCCCGCAGCGTGGATCTGACCTGGAATGGTTCACTTGGCAAAGACTGGGGATTCGAAGCCAGCGTCTATTACAACCGCATCAGCGATGCCATTCTTTCACACAATATTGATGCCGATACCATCCAGAATCAGAACAGCGGCCGGGTGGATTACACCGGTCTGGATGCAGGCGTTAAAGGTAAAGTCTTTGATATGCTGGATGTTGGGCTGAGCTATGGCCTGATTCATGCGGACGTCAAACGCAGCGACATCGGCAAAATAACCGATTTGCCGACGCAAACCCTCACCGCATGGATGACGCTGAAACCGTGGGATCCGCTGAGCATTACGCTGTCTGAAGAGGCCCGCTCATCGAGCTATAGCAATAGCGACGGCTCGCAGAAAGCCGCAGGTTTCGCCATTACCCATTTACGCGCAGACTACGCCATCGGTCACGGGTTTAGCGTCAACGCTTCGGTCAATAACCTGTTCGATACACAATACGTGTACAGCGAAGGATTTATCGAAGAAGGCCGTAATTACTGGGCGGGGATTGAGTATCAGTTCTGACTTAGCGACATAGAGAAACGGCCCCCACAGGGGCCGTTCGATTAATCTCGCCGTACAAGCCGGAAGACACCCAGCACAACAATCGCGCCGACCACGGCCACCAGGAAGCTATGGAGATTAAATCCGCTGACATCGCCGCCAATACCAAACATCGTTGCCAACCATCCACCGACCACAGCACCGACAATACCGAGAATACCGGTCAGGATAAACCCACCGCCATCACGCCCCGGCATAATCAGTTTGGCGATAACCCCCGCAATCAGACCAAAAATAATCCAGGCAATAATTCCCATTTTCAGGCCCTCTTTCCAGTGAACGCACGCGCAAGACATTCCTGCGCCAGCACTTAAAGTATAGGCAAGCCATCGCGACATGCTTTTATCACTCAGACTTAATTCATTGGGTTTGGTAAAAAATTTCATCCATTTGTATTAAGTTCCGTAGATTAATGCCGATAACCCAACGACAAACCAGGCATCCAGGAGTCATTAGGTGTGAGTAACTACAATGAGCAGTTCCTGAAGCAAAATCCGTTAGCGGTGTTAGGTGTACTTCGGGACTTGAAGTCGCAGCAGGTTCCACTGCGTATCTCCTGGTCAGGCGGCCAGTTCATCAGCAAAATTCTGACCGTCAGTCCCGATGAACTGATCATGGATTTTGGCAGCCAGGAATATGAAAACCAGGCCGTACAGCGGGCCAGCCAGATCTCAATTATCGCCGAAACGCAGGGAGCCAAAGTAGAATTCACCCTGCCACAGCTGAAAAAAGGTGAGTATCAGCAACTGCCGGCCTTTATTTCATCCTTGCCGCCTTCTCTGTGGTTTGTGCAGCGTCGGGAATATTTCCGCATCGGCGCTCCGCTGCATCCTCCCTATCGCTGCACGGCAAAAATGCCGGACAACAGCATTCTGCATTTTCGCTTATTCGATCTGTCTCTCGGCGGCATGGGCGGGCTGTTAGAAGTGGCAAAACCAGAGGGGTTGGCAGAAGGTATGCGCTTCTCGCAGGTTGAACTAAATATGGAGCAATGGGGGGTGTATCACGTTGACGCCCAACTTATTTCCATTAGCGAACGCAAGGTTATCGATGGGAAAAACGAAACCATTACCACTCCCCGCCTGAGCTTTCGTTTTCTCAACGTCGGCCCGGCGGTGGAGCGGAACTTACAGCGGATTATTTTTTCCCTTGAACGCGAGGCCCGGGAAAAGTCGAACAAGGTGCGCGATTAGCATCACCTGAATTACATCACATCCAGCGCTTGTTGAAGCTTCCAGATATAGCGCGGGGCCTGCGGCGCCGGATGATTGTCCGCAACATGTTCAATAAATTCATCCGGGCTGAGGTCGTTGATTTTATTGATCGCTTTTTTCCTGTCGGATGAGAACGTGCGTAACAGTGCGCCCGCACCGTTGGCGTACGAGACTACCAGCGCGTACTGCATCACCTGCGGATCTTCAATCCCGGCCAGCGGCCCGGTTTCGAGAATACTCAGGTATGCGGCCCCCATCGAGATATTGCGCTCGGGGTTTTTCAACTCACTGGTCGACGGCTCTCCGCTCCAGCCCATGCGGCGATAAACATCGCGTCCTGAAGTTGAGGCTTTCAACTGCATCAGACCAATCGCATTGGACTTACTGACCGCATTCGGATTTCCGCCTGATTCAATGGCGATAATAGCGGTAATCAATTGTGGACTGACACCCCAGGCCGCACCGGCTTTTTCACTGATCGGCATCCATTGCATTGCGCGTTTAACCGGAACTTCAGCATTCCACGGCGGGTTTTTGTAATCCTGTTTTGAACTACAGCCCGCAAGTAATACAACCAAAAAAGCAAACCATCTCAATTTCACGTCATCTATCCTTATAGCCGGAACCTGTCGCTGAGGTGACAACGACATACCTACGCGGCATGATATACATTTGGTTTTAGTTGTAGCAAGGAAATGCCATGTCCCGGTTTCACTTAATTGCCCCATCGGGCTACTGTATCAATCAGCAGGCTGCCTTACGTGGGCTTGCGCGTCTTATTGAGGCCGGTCATCAGGTCGACAATTCAGCGGTCATTGCGCGCCGCTGCCAGCGTTTTGCGGGGACAGAGGCAGAAAGGCTTGCTGATGTGAACTCGCTCGTTAATCTGAAAACCCCCGATACCGTTGTGATGGCGGTACGCGGCGGCTATGGCGCGAGCCGTTTACTGGAAGATATTGACTGGCAGGGGCTGGCAGCCCGCCAGCAACAAGATCCGCTACTGCTGTGCGGACACAGCGATTTTACGGCGATCCAGTGTGGTCTGCTGACACAGGGGAATGTGATTAGCTTCAGCGGCCCGATGCTGGCGGCGAACTTCGGCGCCGAAGAAATGAACGCATTCACCGAGCACCATTTCTGGCAGGCTTTGCGTAATGCCCAATTTACCCTCGAATGGCAGGGTGACGGTCCGCAGTGCGCAACTGAAGGTACACTGTGGGGCGGAAATCTGGCGATGATCATTTCGCTGATGGGTACACCGTGGATGCCGGCCATCAAAAACGGCATTTTGGTGCTGGAAGACATTAACGAGCATCCATTCCGTGTCGAGCGCATGCTGCTGCAGCTGTACCACGCCGGAATACTGGCCCAGCAAAACGCCATTATTCTCGGCAGTTTTAGCGGTAGCGCACCCAATGATTACGATGCCGGTTACAATCTTGATTCAGTTTGTGATTTTCTGCGCGCCAGATTGTCAGTACCGTTGATCTGCGGCCTCGATTTTGGCCATGAACAACGCACTGTCACCCTGCCTTTGGGAGCCAATGCGGTGCTGAAAAATGATAAAAACGGCACTCAGCTCACCTTAAGTGGGCATCCGGTACTAAAATCGTAAAAAAAGCGGCTAATGGGGCTAAGCAAAACGCTGTTTCTGTCGTTATTATGGTAGGGTTTATTAATACGAAACAGCGTAATTCAGGAGTAACCGAACGTTGGATGCCGCAGCAATTATTAGCCTTTTTATTTTGGGTTCCGTTCTCGTCACCTGCAGTATCTTACTCAGTTCATTCTCATCACGCCTCGGTATCCCTATCCTGGTGATATTTCTCGCTATCGGTATGTTAGCGGGCGTAGATGGTATAGGCGGCATACCTTTCGATAACTATCCATTCGCCTACATGGTGAGTAACCTGGCACTGGCAGTTATCCTGCTCGACGGCGGGATGCGCACCCAGGCCAGCTCTTTTCGCGTTGCGTTAGGCCCGGCGCTATCGTTGGCGACGGTCGGTGTGCTGATTACTTCCGGACTCACCGGCATGATGGCCGCGTGGCTGTTTCATCTGGATCTTATTGAAGGACTCCTGATTGGCGCGATTGTTGGTTCAACCGACGCCGCGGCGGTCTTTTCCCTGCTTGGCGGTAAGGGGCTTAACGAACGCGTTGGCTCTACGCTGGAAATTGAATCCGGCAGTAATGACCCGATGGCCGTGTTTTTGACCATCACGCTCATCGCCATGATCCAAAACCACGAAACCGGTTTAAGCTGGATGTTCGCGGTGCACATTATCCAGCAGTTTGGCTTAGGCATCGTTATCGGTCTGGGCGGTGGATATATGCTCCAGCAGATGATTAACCGCATTTCTCTGCCTGCCGGACTGTATCCGCTATTGGCGTTAAGCGGTGGGATCCTGATTTTTGCCCTGACCACTGCGCTGGAAGGCAGCGGTATTCTGGCGGTTTATCTGTGTGGTTTCTTGCTGGGTAATCGCCCTATTCGCAACCGGTTTGGCATTCTGCAAAACTTCGACGGTCTGGCCTGGCTGGCGCAAATCGCCATGTTCCTGGTGCTCGGACTGCTGGTTACGCCGTCCGACCTGCTACCTATCGTGGTTCCTGCGCTGATTTTGTCTGCGTGGATGATTTTCATTGCCCGCCCACTTTCGGTTTTCGCCGGACTGCTGCCGTTTCGCGGCTTCAATCTGCGCGAACGCATTTTCATCAGTTGGGTGGGTCTGCGCGGTGCGGTACCCATCATCCTCGCCGTCTTCCCAATGATGGCGGGTCTGGAGAATGCACGCCTGTTCTTTAACGTCGCCTTCTTCGTGGTACTGATCTCGTTGCTGTTCCAGGGAACCTCTCTTTCATGGGCCGCTAAAAAAGCCAAAGTGGTGGTCCCTCCTGTTGGCTGGCCCGTGTCGCGCATTGGCCTGGATATTCATCCGGATAACCCGTGGGAGCAGTTTGTTTATCAGCTCAGCGCCGATAAGTGGTGCGTAGGAGCCGCATTGCGCGACCTGCATATGCCGGAAGAAACGCGAATAGCCGCCCTGTTTCGTGACAACGTGCTGTTTCACCCCTCCGGCAGCACACGTCTGCGCGAAGGCGATGTATTGTGTGTTATTGGCCGCGAGCGCGATCTCCCGGCTCTTGGCAAGCTGTTCAGCCAGTCGCCACCTGTGTCGTTAGACCAGCGCTTCTTCGGTGATTTTATTCTTGAAGCCAGCGCAAAATATGCCGATGTGGCGCTGATTTATGGCCTAGAAGATGGCACCGAGTATCGTGATAAGCAGCAAACGTTGGGTGAAATTGTCCAGCATCTGCTTGGTGCCGCGCCGGTCGTCGGTGACCAGGTGGAATTCGCTGGCATGATCTGGACCGTAGCCGAGAAGGAAGATAATGCGGTGCTGAAGGTCGGTGTTCGCGTTGCTGAAGATGAGGATGAGTAAAGCGGATGTTTTGCCGGGTGGCGGCTGCGCCTTACCCGGCCTACAAAATGCACTGACTCTGGAGGCCTGATAAACGCAGCAGCATCAGGCAATCCTGTATAAAGTTACACCGTCACAACTGGCACGCGCAGCGCCAGAGAACACATTAACTCGTAGCCTACCGTACCTGCGGCGGTGGCCACATCGTCAATTTTAATCTCTTTGCCCCACAGCTCTACCGGCGTCCCGATCCCTGCCTGCGGGCATGGTGTCAGATCTACCGCCAACATATCCATTGAGACTGTCCCCACCGTCCCGGTACGTACACCGTCCACCAGCACCGGAGTACCACTTGGCGCATGGCGTGGATAACCGTCTGCATAGCCGGTCGCTACAATGCCAATGCGCTGCTCGCCGCTGGCAGTGTAGCGTCCACCGTAGCCCACCCGATCGCCAGCTTTCAGCGTCTGTATGCCGATGATCTCACTGCTCAGCGTCATCACTGGCTTCAGGCCGGTGTTAGCGATGTCCCGCCATTGTCCTGAAGGCGACGCACCATACAAAATAATGCCCGGACGAACCCAGTCATAATGCGCTTCAGGGTGCCACAGCGTGGCTGCCGAATTCGACAGCGATCGTCTGCACTCCAGCCCTTCAGTCGCCTGCGCAATACGCGCCATAGCCTCCTGGATACCTTCCGGGTGCTCTGCATCGGCAAAATGCGACATCAGCGTCATTTCACCGACGTTGGGCATCGCCCGCAGCTGTTGCCAGACCGTGGGAACTCTTTCCGGTAAAAAACCAAGGCGGTTCATACCACTGTTCACCTTCAGGTAAACATCGAGCGGCGCCTTCAGGCGCGCATTCTGCAATGCTTTTAGCTGCCAGTTACTGTGTACACAGGTGGTGAGTCGATAATTGTCATATACCGTCAGGTCTTCGGCGTGGAAAAAACCCTCCAGCATGAGTATCGGGCCTTTCCATCCGCGCTCGCGTAGGGTTATCGCCTCTTCAAGATTGAGCATGGCAAAACCATCGGTTGTGCCCAGCGCATTCCAGACGCGTTCAATACCGTGTCCATACGCATTGGCTTTCACCACCGACCAGACGCGGGCGTCCGGCGCGGCCTGGCGGGTAATGGTCAGATTTTGTTTCAACGCCTGCAGGTCAATGCTGGCCAGTATCGGGCGGGTCATCTCACGTCCTTATCAGTTATGTGCGCCATGTAAGTGCCGTGGACGAGAGGGGGTAAACCCCGGACTGTAACGCGCCACGCTCAGATCGTCATAAGGTATGGCTGGCGTACGGCCAGAAAGGATATCGCTCAGTAGCTGACCGGAGCCGCAGGCCATGGTCCAACCCAGCGTGCCGTGGCCGGTATTGAGCAGCAGATTCTTAAAGCGGGTGCGCCCCACCACAGGCGTTCCGTCCGGCGTCATCGGACGCAGTCCGGTCCAGAAGGTTGCCTGCTCCACATGACCGCCGCGCGGGAAGAGATCGCGTACGACCATTTCCAGCGTTTCACGACGAGGTTGTAGCAATTCTGTATTAAAGCCGACAATCTCCGCCATGCCGCCAACGCGAATACGATTGTCAAAGCGGGTAATAGCGATTTTGTAGGTTTCATCAAGGATAGTAGAAACCGGCGCACCGTCGTCTTGCGCCACCGGAATGGTCAACGAATAGCCTTTGAGCGGATAGACCGGGATATCAACGATCCCTTTCAGCATTGCCGTGGAGTACGAACCAAACGCCATCACATAGGCATCGGCTTTAACTATCTCTTCGCCGCACTGGACGCCATAAATCTGCTCACCATCGCTCAGCAGCTTATCGACCGGGGTATTAAAGCGAAACTTAACGCCTGCCTGCTCCGCCATCTGCGCCAGACGCTGGGTAAACAGCTGGCAGTCGCCGGTTTCATCATTCGGTAAACGCAGACCGCCGGTCAGCTTGTGCGCCACTTCTGCCAGTGCGGGTTCGACTTCCGCCAGACGGTTTGCTTCCAGCAGTTGATATGGCACGCCCGCATCTTCTAGCACGGCGATGTCGCGGGTAGCGTTCTCATACTGTTGAGCGGTACGGAAAAGTTGCAGGGTTCCGCCCTGGCGCCCCTCGTACTCGATACCGGTAGAGGCGCGCAGCGCTTTCAGGCAATCACGGCTGTATTCCGCCAGTCGCACCATGCGTCCTTTGTTTTCCATGTAGTGGCTGGTGTCGCAGTTGCGCAGCATCTGCCACATCCATTTCAACTGGAACTGGGTTCCGTCAAGACGGACGGCCAGCGGAGCGTGGCGCTGAAACATCCACTTAATTGCTTTTAGCGGTACGCCTGGTGCCGCCCATGGTGCTGCATAACCTGGAGAGATTTGCCCCGCGTTCGCCGCACTGGTTTCCAGTGCCGGACCGGGCTCACGATCAATGACGGTGACATCGTGTCCAGCCTGACTTAAGTACCAGGCGCTGGTCACGCCAACGACACCACTTCCCAGTATGACAACTCGCATAGCCACTCCGTTAACAGTAAAAGAACAATCATCCAATTACATCTTGATAACTCAGTTGAAAATATTATTCAACATATGGCTTTTTTATGGTGACTTACCTCACATATAGCGGTGATGGCTGGGGACTCTCCGCTTTGGCATCTCCTGCTGTGCGTTATTTTTATCCAGCATAAAATTTTGCGGCCATGCCATTTTTCGACGCCTCGCTAACGTGAAATCGCAAAGAAAAAATTTCTGCCGCAGCACGTTTTTTAACACCATGATCTATGCTTGACATGAGGTACTCCAGACAGAGAGTGCCGCCAACAATGAGGGTGCGCGAATGGCTACGATTGATTCCATGAACAAGGACAGCACACGGTTAAGCGATGGACCCGACTGGACGTTTGATCTGCTGGATGTCTATCTGGCAGAGATAGACCGCGTGGCGAAACTCTACAGACTGGATACCTACCCGCACCAAATCGAGGTGATCACCTCCGAACAGATGATGGACGCTTATTCCAGCGTCGGGATGCCAATCAACTATCCTCACTGGTCGTTTGGTAAAAAGTTTATTGAAACCGAGCGCTTGTATAAGCATGGTCAGCAGGGGCTGGCCTATGAGATCGTTATCAACTCCAATCCGTGCATCGCGTATCTGATGGAGGAGAACACCATCACCATGCAGGCGCTGGTGATGGCGCATGCCTGCTACGGACACAACTCCTTTTTCAAAAACAACTACCTGTTCCGAAGCTGGACGGATGCCAGTTCCATTGTCGATTACCTGATCTTCGCGCGAAACTATATTACCCAGTGTGAAGAGCGTTACGGCGTGGATGAAGTCGAAAAGCTGCTCGACTCCTGCCATGCGCTGATGAACTACGGCGTTGACCGTTACAAACGCCCGCAAAAAATCTCCCTACAGGAAGAGAAAGCCCGTCAGAAAAGCCGTGAAGAGTATCTGCAAAGCCAGGTGAATATGTTGTGGCGCACGCTGCCGAAAAAAGAGGAAGAGAAAACCGTGGCGGAAGCCCGGCGTTATCCCTCTGAGCCACAGGAGAACCTGCTGTACTTCATGGAGAAGAACGCCCCGCTGCTGGAGTCCTGGCAACGCGAAGTGTTGCGCATTGTACGCAAGGTCAGCCAGTATTTTTATCCGCAGAAACAGACGCAGGTGATGAACGAGGGCTGGGCCACTTTCTGGCATTACACTATCCTGAACCACCTTTATGATGAAGGTAAAGTCACCGAACGGTTTATGCTGGAGTTTCTGCATAGCCATACCAATGTGGTATTTCAGCCGCCCTACAACAGCCCGTGGTATAGCGGGATAAACCCGTACGCTCTGGGATTTGCCATGTTCCAGGATATCAAACGTATTTGTCAGTCGCCGACCGAGGAGGACAAATACTGGTTCCCGGACATAGCGGGTTCTGACTGGCTGGAAACCCTGCATTTTGCGATGCGCGATTTCAAAGATGAGAGCTTTATCAGCCAGTTCCTGTCGCCAAAGGTGATGCGTGATTTCCGTCTGTTCACCGTGCTGGATGACGATCGTCACAACTATCTGGAGATTTCAGCGATTCATAACGAGGAAGGATATCGTGAGATCCGCAACAGGTTGTCGTCGCAATACAACCTCAGCAACCTGGAGCCGAATATTCAAATCTGGAATGTCGATCTGCGTGGCGACCGTTCGCTCACCTTACGCTATATTCCGCATAACCGCGCACCGCTGGATAAAGGACGCAAAGAAGTGCTCAAGCACGTACACCGGCTTTGGGGTTTTGACGTGATGCTGGAGCAACAGAATGAAGATGGCAGCGTGGAGCTGTTGGAGCGTTGCCCGCCAAGGATGAACGGTCTGTAAATCTTATTGCCGGAGGCGGTGTAAACACCTAATCCGGCCTACGAAGTGCACGTATTGTAGGCCGGATAAGACGCTTTGGCGTCGCCATCCGGCTTTGAGCAATTAACGACCCTGAATCGCCAAATCGCCCGGCAGGCTCTTTTGCATGCGATGCCAAATTTCGCCACTGTCGTGACCATAGCGACGCACCGTTTCATACACCTGCTCATGAGCGCCCTGCTCGCAGAGTTCTGACAGTTTACGGTAGAAGCTCAGCGCCAGCGCGCGCGCTTCCGGATTGGCAAAATAATGACGGCCAATGCGGGTATATAATCCTTTCATACCGTTGAGGATCAAACCGTAAATCGGATTGCCGGAGGCAAATGCCAGGCCGCGGAAAATGTTATAGTCCAGATCGGCAAATGCGTCAGCGTGGTCGGCCACCTGATTTGCCGTCGCCAGAACCTCCTGTGCTTTATCAGGATGCTGGCGAAACGCAGTGCGAACAAAGATCGTCGAAATATTGGTACGCACGGACAGCAGATTATCAATCAACTGCGGGACACTCTCGTGATCGAGACGCGCCAGCGTTTCAAGAATATTCAGCCCGGAGGTTTCCCAGAAGTTATTCACCTTCGTCGGTTTGCCGTGTTGAATGGTCAACCAGCCATCTCGCGCCAACCGCTGCAATACTTCGCGTAGCGTGGTACGTGTCACCCCAATAAGTTCGGAGAGTTCACGTTCAGCGGGCAAAATAGTGCCAGGTGGGAAGCGGTTATTCCAGATACTTTCAATGATGTACTCTTCCGCGAACCCAGCCGGGCTTTGCGCCTTAATGACCATAGTAAAAATTCCATTACACAGCAAAACATAGTTACACACATCATACCAGATGGGTATCTTAGCTGATAGCTGACGCAATGAAGAAAAAGTGGATCAAGGCTTCATTTTCCTAATAACGCTACAGCACAGCCAACCTTACCAGTCTCGTGAATAGCTTGCCTGTGCCCCCTCCTCCCGCTAAGCTTTGCGGTCAAACATAAAAACATGATTTCATTTTTAAAGGTAGGGAAATCACCATGGAGCTATCATGGGGCCGCGCTATGTGGCGCAATTTTTTAGGTCAATCACCAGACTGGTACAAACTTGCACTGCTTGTCTTCTTAGTCGTTAACCCGATTATTTTTTTCATCAACCCTTTTATCGCCGGCTGGTTGCTGGTGGCCGAGTTCATTTTCACGCTGGCGATGGCGTTAAAATGTTACCCACTGCTGCCAGGCGGGCTGTTGGCTATTGAAGCTGTCATTATTGGTATGACCAGCGCCACGCATGTGCGTGAAGAGGTTGCCGCAAACCTTGAGGTGTTATTGCTGCTGATGTTTATGGTGGCAGGCATCTACTTTATGAAGCAGCTATTACTGTTTATTTTCACTCGTCTGCTGCTCACTATTCGCTCCAAGACGCTGCTGTCACTGTCTTTTTGTGTTGCAGCCGCTTTCCTCTCTGCGTTCCTCGATGCGTTGACCGTCGTTGCCGTGGTAATCAGCGTTGCGGTCGGGTTTTATGGTATCTACCATCGCGTTGCTTCTTCTCGCGCGGAAGACAACAACATGCTTGATGACAGCCATATCGATCAGCACAATAAAGTCGTTCTTGAGCAGTTCCGCGGTTTTCTGCGTAGCCTGATGATGCACGCGGGGGTCGGTACGGCGTTAGGCGGCGTGATGACCATGGTGGGCGAACCACAAAACCTTATTATCGCCAAAGCGGCTGGCTGGCATTTTGGCGACTTCTTCCTGCGCATGTCGCCAGTTACCGTCCCGGTACTGATTTGCGGCCTGTTAACCTGTGTACTGGTCGAGAAATTGCGCTGGTTTGGCTATGGCGAAACGCTGCCGGAGACCGTCCGTGATGTCCTGCAACAGTTTGACGATCAGAGCCGCCAACAACGTACCCGCCAGGACAAAATCAAACTGATTGTCCAGGCGATTATTGGCGTCTGGCTGGTCGTTGCTTTGGCCCTGCATCTGGCAGAAGTCGGATTGATCGGTTTGTCGGTCATCATTCTGGCAACCTCGTTGACCGGCGTAACCGACGAACATGCGATAGGTAAGGCCTTTACCGAGTCGCTACCCTTCACCGCGCTGCTGACCGTGTTCTTCTCTATTGTCGCGGTGATTATCGATCAACAACTCTTTTCACCGATTATTCAGTTTGTGTTGCAGTCGTCTGAACATGCACAACTGACGCTGTTTTATCTCTTCAACGGCCTGCTGTCTTCGATCTCTGATAACGTTTTTGTTGGTACGATTTATATCAATGAAGCCAAAGCCGCGATGGAACATGGGACCATCAGCCTTAACCAATTTGAGCTGTTGGCGGTGGCGATCAATACCGGGACCAACCTGCCTTCGGTGGCCACGCCAAACGGCCAGGCTGCATTCCTGTTCCTGCTGACCTCTGCACTGGCGCCGTTGATTCGCCTCTCTTATGGTCGCATGGTGTGGATGGCCCTGCCTTATACTCTCGTCCTGACGCTCGTCGGCCTGCTTTGCGTCGAGTTCACGCTAGTTCCGGTGACCGAGTGGATGACCCAAACGGGCTGGTTAGCTACACTTTCATAACAATTAACCGGGCAAATCACTGCCCGGTTTGACTTTTTGCATGATAAATATCCGATTACGCAAATTTTCAATTCCCGCTAGTGGCGCATAAAGTGAATTGGTTTAAACTGCGGTCTCTACGCATGTTGCAGGGAAATGATTATGTTGCGATTTTTAAACCAGTGCTCCCGAGGTCGTGGAGCATGGTTATTGTTGGCGTTAACCGCCTTTGCGCTGGAGCTCGTCGCGCTGTGGTTCCAGCACGTCATGCTGCTAAAACCTTGCGTGTTGTGTATTTACGAACGTAGCGCATTATTTGGCGTGATGGGTGCAGGGCTGGTGGGTGCTATCGCACCAAAAACACCGCTGCGCTATGTGGCGATGATAATCTGGATTTACAGTGCCTGGCGCGGACTTCAGTTAGCGTATGAGCACACCATGATTCAGCTGCACCCATCCCCGTTTATGACCTGTGATTTTGCCGCACGCTTCCCAAGTTGGCTGCCGCTGGACAAATGGCTGCCGCAGGTGTTTTTAGCGTCCGGTGACTGTGCTGAGCGCCAGTGGTCTTTTTTAACCCTGGAAATGCCGCAGTGGCTGTTGGGGATCTTCGCCGCCTACCTGGTGGTCGCCGTGCTGGTAGTGATAGCACAGCCGTTCAAACCGAAAAAACGTGACCTCTTCGGTCGCTAACAGAGACGCTCCTTCGGGAGCGTTTTTTTTGCCTTAAATTCATTGCCTGCTGGCATCTATAAGATGTATATTAAATACATCTTATAGATGCCACACCAAGGAGATGTCTTATGTCCCATTTACGCATCCCGGCAAACTGGAAAGTTAAACGCTCTACTCCCTTCTTCACGAAAGACAACGTCCCGGCAGCACTTCTTTCGCACCATAACACTGCTGCAGGCGTTTTTGGCCAGCTTTGCGTGATGGAAGGTACGGTAACGTATTACGGCTTTGCCAATGAAGACGCAAAAGAGCCTGAAGTGAAAGTGGTGATTAATGCCGGTCAGTTTGCGACCAGTCCACCGCAGTACTGGCATCGCGTTGAATTAAGCGACGACGCCCAATTCAACATCAATTTCTGGGTTGAAGATGACAACCATGGCGATGAGATGTATCAGGCGAAAAAGTCTTAAGCCTTAACGCCTGCTAATCGATGGGCGGTTTAGTCCGCCCATGAAGGTTTGTTCAAAATATGATCCTGCCAGTCACGCACTTCCGATTCTTTCACCGCAATATGACGTACTGAAATACGTTCACCGTGCATCGCCGCTTTTGATCCCGTCAGCAGTGGATGCCACTCCGGCAGCCCTTTACCTTCCGCTAGCAGACGATACGCACAGGTCATCGGCAGCCATTCAAAGGTGGGCAGATTATCGCGCGTCAGTTTGATACAGTCAGGCTCGTACTCGAATCGGCGTTCGTAATTACGGCACTGACAGGTTTTGATATTGAGCTGCTTACACGCGACGTTAGTAAAATAGATTTCGTCGGTGTCTTCATCCATCAGCTTATGCAGGCAGCATTGACCACACCCGTCACATAATGACTCCCACTCGGCATCGGTCATTTCATCCAGGGTTTTACTTTGCCAGAAAGGTATGTCGCTCATCAGGGTATCCGCTATTGCAATAAAGCTGCACCTTATAACCAGTCTGACACGCTGATGCAAGTTTTGCCGCCCGAAAAGGCGGCAAGAAGAGATTACAGCACGCGTGTCGTCAGCGTTTGACCATGAAAACTGATAGCCAGCTCATCACCGCTGTTTAACGGCCCAACTCCTGCTGGCGTCCCCGTCAACACAACATCGCCCGCTTTGAGGGTAAAGAAACGACTCATGTAGGCAATCAAAGGAACGATGTGATGGATCATATCCGCCGTGGTGCCGTGCTGGCGCTGCTCACCGTTAACCGTTAACCCGAGCATCGTATCCTGAGGATCACCATTAAATTCCGCCACCGGAATAAACCCTGACAGCGGGCAAGAGTTATCAAAACCCTTCGCTTTTTCCCACGGCTGCCCCGCCTTCTTCATTTTGCCCTGAATATCACGCAGGGTCAGATCCAACGCGACGCCATAGCCCGCGATGGCTTTGCGCACATGTTCTTCCGTCGCCTGACGTAGGGTCGCGCCAATCAAAACAGCCAGCTCAACTTCATGGTGAACCGAACCCATATCAGATGGGATCACCAGCGGCTGGCGTAAATCGCACAGCGCGGTTTCCGGTTTAATAAACAGCACCGGTTCTTCCGGGGTACTTCCGCCCATCTCTTTAATATGATTAGCATAGTTACTCCCTACGCAAACCACCTTACTCACCGGATAATCCAGCAGAGCACCATGCCAGTTATGATGTTGATACATTACTTTCCCCTAACGTAGTTATCAATTTCAGGTACTGCATCGATGGGGCGTGCTGCTGCCGGATGCAGTTTAACGTTTATCGTCTGGTGTATTTTGTTTCGTCGCAGCCAGATGCTGTTTAAGTAAATCTTCTGGCGGCGGTGGTATTTGTAAATAATAGCCCTGCTCGGTGAGTGCCTGTTTTACTTTTTCCAGATCGGCATTAACCAGCTTTTTACGGCCATCAAGCGGCAACATCATTGCCAGCGTCGGCTGACCAAATCCTTTCATCAGTTCTTCAGGAACTCGCGAGAAATCGTCTTTTTTTTCGACATATAAATAGGTCTGGTCACGTTTACTGCTTCGGTAGATCACACAAAACATATCTTTTACTCTGAATTCACGGAATGGTGGCTTGCCTCAATATAATACTGACTATAACATGCCTTATAGTCTTCGGAATATCACCCCGCGCTGGGGATGATAAATAGCAAATTGAGTAAGGCCAGGATGTCAAACACGCCAATCGAGCTTAAAGGCAGTAGCTTCACCTTATCAGTGGTTCATTTACATGAAGCAGAACCCGAGGTTATTCGTCAGGCGTTGGAAGACAAAATCGCGCAGGCACCTGCTTTTTTAAAACATGCTCCCGTAGTGGTTAACGTGAGTGGTCTTGAAAGCCCGGTAAACTGGTCAGCGCTGCAGAAGGTTGTCGCGTCTACCGGATTGCGCATTATCGGCGTTAGCGGATGCAAAGACGCCAGACTCAAGGCTGAAATCGACGAAATGGGTCTTCCTTTACTGACTGAAGGTAAAGAAAAAGCTATTCGTCCTGCGCCCGTTGAGGCCCCGGCTCCCGTCGCTCCGCCACAAAACGTTACTCCCATCACAAAAACACGATTAATAAATGTGCCGGTTCGTTCCGGTCAGCGCATTTATGCACCACAATGTGATCTGATTGTTACAAGCCACGTCAGTGCAGGCGCAGAGCTTATCGCTGATGGCAATATTCATGTTTATGGAATGATGAGAGGCCGCGCGTTGGCAGGCGCAAGCGGTGACCGGGAAGCGCAAATTTTTTGTACCCATCTGACGGCAGAACTGGTGTCTATCGCAGGTGTTTATTGGCTGAGTGATAAAATCCCAGCAGAATTTTATGGCAAAGCGGCACGTCTGCAATTAGCAGAGAACGCTTTGACAGTTCAACCGTTGAATTGATCCCTTTTTAACAAGGAATTTCTATGGCACGCATTATTGTTGTTACTTCGGGTAAAGGGGGCGTTGGCAAAACCACCTCCAGCGCGGCCATCGCTACAGGTTTGGCCCAGAAGGGAAAGAAAACTGTCGTTATTGATTTTGATATCGGCCTGCGTAATCTTGATCTGATTATGGGTTGTGAACGCCGCGTCGTTTACGACTTCGTCAACGTTATTCAGGGCGATGCGTCGTTAAATCAGGCGCTAATCAAAGATAAGCGTACCGAAAATCTCTTTATTCTTCCGGCCTCACAAACTCGCGATAAAGACGCGCTGACGCGTGAAGGCGTCGCGAAAGTTCTGGACGATCTGAAAACGATGGAATTCGACTTCATCGTCTGCGACTCTCCGGCGGGTATTGAAACTGGTGCGCTGATGGCCCTGTATTTTGCCGATGAAGCGATTATTACCACCAACCCGGAAGTCTCCTCTGTACGTGACTCTGACCGTATTCTGGGTATTCTGGCGTCGAAATCTCGTCGCGCGGAAAACGGTGAAGATCCAATTAAAGAGCATTTGTTGCTGACGCGCTACAACCCTGGCCGCGTAAATAAAGGTGACATGCTGAGCATGGAAGACGTACTGGAAATTCTGCGAATCAAGCTGGTTGGCGTGATTCCTGAAGATCAGTCGGTCCTGCGCGCGTCTAACCAGGGTGAGCCGGTTATTCTCGACATCAATGCTGATGCCGGTAAAGCCTATGCTGATACCGTAGACCGTCTGTTGGGAGAAGAACGTCCTTTCCGCTTCATTGAAGAAGAGAAGAAAGGTTTCCTCAAACGCCTGTTCGGAGGATAAGTTATGGCATTACTGGATTTTTTTCTCTCGCGGAAAAAGAGCACAGCGAACATCGCTAAAGAGCGACTGCAGATTATTGTTGCGGAACGTCGTCGTAGTGACGCCGAGCCACATTATTTACCGCAGCTGCGCAAGGATATTCTCGACGTTATCTGCAAGTATGTACAAATTGATCCCGAAATGGTCACAGTACAACTTGAACAAAAAGACGGCGATATTTCGATCCTCGAACTTAACGTGACATTACCTGAAGCGGAAGAGTCTAAATAAGCTCTTTTGTCGCTAAATCATGGTTACGAAAAAGGCAGATTATTCTGCCTTTTTTATTTTCTGTCTCTGACTAACCTATCGAGCATTTATTCCAAAGTAAACTTTGGGTAGTTTTCGGCAAAATAGCGGCGTAAATACTCAACCGTAATACGGATTTTTGCCGACGTCGCCAGCCGGGAGACATAAACCGCCCATATATTGGCGGGTTGATAATACTCAGGCAATATATGCACCAGATGTCCGCTGGCAATGTTGTCGCAAACGTCCCACCACGAACGCAAAGCAATTCCCTGCCCATCCAGACACCATTGATGTACCACTTCGCCATGATTAGACGACAGCGGCCCCGTAACCTTTATTGAGTGTGCGCCCTCTTTATTACGCATTTGCCAGATACCAAACGGATGGTCACGTTCTTTAATAACCAGGCAGGGGAAAGTAGAAAGATCGTTCAGTTGTTTCGGCACTCCATGCCGCGCCACAAATTCCGGCGAGGCGCACAGAATACGATAGTTAGTCGCCAGCTTGCGGGCAATCAGGTTCGGCGCGATATCATCCCCGATACGAATATCGAGATCGACGCCCTCATTGACCATATCTACCAGACGGTCTTCAACATCGAACCTCAGTTCTAACTGCGGGTACTCTTTTGCCAGCGCAGACAGCGCCGGAGCGACCACCCGGCGGCCAAAACCAAAGCTACTGATAATTCGTAGCATCCCCTGCGGGATCTGCCTGGCATCGGACAGCTCGTCCATCATCTGATCGACATCCTGCAGGATCCGCTGTGCCCATTCGTAGATCCGCTCCCCCTCTTCCGTGATGGTTACGCGCCGCGTTGTTCGGTGCAACAGCACCACGTTCAGCGTTTGCTCCAACAGGGCAACGCGCTTACTGATAAAAGCCGGAGATACGCCCAGCTCTTCGGCAACGGCGGCAAATCCCGCACGACGTGCAACCAGCATAAAGACGCGTAAATCATTTAGCAGCGGCAGATTATTCATGATCTGTGTTTTATGTTTCACCAGTTAGGGGGATTAACTATTAATCAGTCAATTATAGGATACGGGGAAAGTCAATTTTGATGGCGTACAAGTGAGAGCTGCTATGAAGAAAACCTGTCGTATTGCCGCTATCCCCGGAGATGGCATTGGTAAAGAAGTCCTGCCTGAAGGCATTCAGGTGTTGCAGGCAGCCGCCGAGCGTTGGGGGTTGTCACTCAGCTTTGAGCAAATGGAATGGGCCAGCTGCGAGTACTACGCCCATCACGGAAAGATGATGCCGGATGACTGGCACGAGCAGTTACAATCCTTCGATGCTATCTATTTTGGTGCCGTTGGCTGGCCGGAAACCGTACCGGACCACATCTCATTATGGGGCTCGCTGCTTAAGTTTCGCCGCGAATTCGACCAGTATGTCAACCTGCGCCCGGTACGCCTGTTTCCGGGCGTACCTTGCCCACTGGCAGGTAAGCAGCCTGGCGACATCGATTTCTACGTGGTGCGCGAGAACACCGAGGGAGAATACTCTTCACTCGGCGGACGCGTAAGCGAAGGTACAGAACACGAAGTGGTTATCCAGGAGTCGGTCTTCACCCGTCGCGGCGTCGATCGTATATTGCGTTACGCTTTCGAGCTGGCACAAAATCGCCCGCGCAAAACCCTGACCTCGGCGACCAAATCCAACGGCCTGGCTATCAGCATGCCGTACTGGGACGAGCGCGTGGAAGCAATGGCGGCTCACTATCCCGAGATCCGTTGGGATAAACAGCATATTGATATACTCTGCGCCCGCTTTGTGATGCAGCCGGAGCGTTTTGACGTGGTGGTTGCCTCCAACCTGTTTGGCGACATCCTCTCCGATCTCGGTCCAGCCTGTACCGGAACGATCGGCATTGCGCCTTCAGCCAACTTAAACCCGGAACGCACCTTCCCGTCTCTGTTCGAGCCAGTACACGGTTCGGCCCCCGATATCTACGGCAAGAACATCGCCAACCCTATAGCGACTATCTGGGCTGGCGCCATGATGCTCGACTTCCTTGGCAACGGTGATGCTAACTATAAAGCCGCCCACGACGGTATTCTGGCGGCAATTGAGCAGGTTATTGCCAGCGGCCCGAAAACACCGGATATGAAAGGCAATGCCACCACCCAACAGGTTGGCGAGGCCATCTCTCGGGCATTGCGTTAGAGGTCAAACCACGGAATATGAGCCGCGTCACTGACGCGGCTTTTTTATGCTTTTTATGGCACCAATAACCTGCGCCAATTCACCTTTTATTATTTCCGTTCTGTGTTTTATTGCTTCACGCATCGAGCAATTGTTTAATTCATGTAAAGAACAAATAATAAAATTGTTAAATACAAGATCACTGATTCCCTACAGCATGATAACAACGACAGGCTAATGCCATACGCGGGCAACTGTGCCCAGGAGATCCCATGTTGAGCAACGTTAAGAAAAAAGACATGCCGCTGATAGCCATCAGTCTGGTGGCTATTCTTTTCATCGCCGCCACACTTAGTCTCTTCCCTCAGCAGTCTGCACAAGTCGCAAATACCCTTTTTAACGGCGTTACCCGGATGCTGGGTTCCGCCGTGCAGATCCTCGTTCTGATGGCGATGGGTCTGGTCGTCTGGCTGGCCACCAGCAAATACGGCAACATTCGTCTGGGAGAAGGAAAAGCGGAATACAGCACGCTGTCCTGGCTGTTTATGTTTATTTGTGCCGGACTAGGTTCCTCCACGCTCTATTGGGGCGTTGCTGAGTGGGCCTATTATTACCAGACCCCAGGTCTGAATATCGCTCCGCACTCGCAAAAAGCGCTGGAATACAGCTTACCCTACTCTTTTTTCCATTGGGGAATCAGCGCCTGGGCGACCTATACGCTGGCTTCATTAACCATGGCCTACCACTTTCATGTGCGGAAAAACAAAGGGCTGAGCCTGTCCGGAATAATCGCCGCTATCACCGGCGTGCATCCGCAGGGCGTCTGGGGCCGGCTGGTTGATTTGATGTTCCTGATCGCCACAGTTGGCGCGTTAACCATCTCTCTGGTTGTCACCGCCGCCACCTTTACCCGTGGTTTATCTGCTCTCACGGGTTTACCGGATAACTTCACAGTACAGGCGTTTGTTATCCTGTTCTCTGGCGGCATTTTCTGTCTGAGCTCCTGGATTGGCATCAACAACGGCTTGCAACGTCTGAGCAAAATGGTCGGCTGGGGGGCGTTTTTACTGCCGCTGCTGGTGCTGATTGTCGGCCCGACCGAGTTCATCACCAACAACATCATTAACGCCATCGGTCTGACGACACAAAACTTTTTGCAGATGAGTCTGTTCACCGACCCGCTCGGCAACGGTGAGTTCACCCGCAACTGGACGGTGTTCTATTGGCTGTGGTGGATCTCCTACACCCCTGGCGTGGCAATGTTTGTCACTCGCGTATCCCGTGGTCGCAAAATCAAAGAGGTTATCTGGGCGTTAATCCTGGGTAGTACCGTTGGCTGCTGGTTCTTCTTTGGCGTGATGGAAAGCTACTCCATTCACCAATTTGTGAACGGTGTGATCGACGTACCGCAGGTTATGGCCACGTTAGGCGGCGAAACAGCCGTACAGCAAGTGTTGATGTCGTTGCCTGCCGGGAAACTGTTCCTGGTGGCGTATCTGGCGATCATGATTATTTTTCTCGCCTCGCATATGGATGCCGTCGCCTACACCATGGCGGCCACCAGCACGCGTAACCTGCAGGAAGGGGAAGATCCGCAGCGTAGCTTACGTCTGTTCTGGTGCGTGGTCATCACCCTGATCCCATTATCGATTTTGTTCACCGGCGCGTCCCTGGAAACCATGAAGACCACGGTGGTTCTGACCGCACTTCCCTTCCTCGCCATACTGTTGGTGAAGGTTGGCGGTTTTCTTCGCTGGGTACGGCAGGACTATGCCCACGTTCCTGCACATCAAATTGAAGGTCATCTCCCCGAAACGCCAGTGGACGTCCCCGTCGCACCACCGGCCGGGACATTACTCAAAGGCGACAATTAAGCGCCAGTAAAAAATCCTCTTACTCACAAATTAAAGGTATTCCAATGAGCAATCTGAGCCCTGAGTTTATTCTGCCGCAAAATTTCTGTGCCAACCCGCAGGACGCCTGGACTATCCCTGCCCGGTTCTATACCGACCATCAGGCCTTCGAGCACGAGCAGGAGAAAGTGTTCGCTAAGAGCTGGATTTGTGTAGCCCACAGTAGCGAACTGGCGAAACCCAATGACTATGTTACCCGGGAAGTGATTGGCGAGAACATCGTGCTGGTACGTGGTCGCGATAACGTGCTGCGCGCGTTCTACAACGTTTGCCCGCATCGTGGTCATCAACTGTTGAGCGGCGAAGGGAAAGCGAAAAATGTGATTACCTGCCCTTACCACGCCTGGGCATTCAAGCTTGACGGTAACCTGGCGCATGCACGTAACTGCGAAAACGTTGCCAACTTCGACAGTGAGAAAGCACATCTCACCCCGGTACGGCTGGAAGAATATGCCGGATTCGTGTTTATCAACATGGATCCGAACGCGGGCAGCGTAGAAGAACAACTCCCAGGTCTTGCAGACAAAGTTATCGAAGCCTGCCCTGATGTGCATGACCTAAAGCTGGCGGCGCGCTTTACGACCCGAACTCCAGCCAACTGGAAGAATATTGTCGATAACTATCTGGAGTGCTACCACTGCGGCCCGGCTCACCCTGGTTTTTCCGACTCGGTTCAGGTTGATCGTTACTGGCATACTATGCACGGCAACTGGACGCTACAATACGGTTTCGCCAAACCGTCAGAGCAGTCATTTAAGTTCGAAGAGGGTGTTGATGCCGCCTTCCACGGTTTCTGGCTGTGGCCGTGCACCATGCTCAACGTTACGCCAATCAAAGGCATGATGACCGTTATCTACGAATTTCCAGTGGATGCAGAAACTACGCTGCAAAACTATGACATCTACTTCACCAACGAAGAGCTGACCGAAGAGCAGAAACAACTGATCGAATGGTATCGCAACGTCTTCCGCCCTGAAGATTTACGTCTGGTTGAAAGCGTCCAAAAAGGGTTGAAATCGCGCGGGTATCGCGGTCAGGGCCGCATTATGGCCGACACCAGCGGCAGCGGTATCTCCGAACATGGCATTGCCCATTTCCATAATCTGGTCGCGCAGGTGTTTCAGGAATAACCAGAGGCTGTAACGACAGGTTCCGGCGCATCGTCAAGCCGCGCCGGACAGATTTTTTAGGGAGTGCCGCAATGTCTGATTATCAAATGCAAGAAGTCCGGGTCAGCCGGATTGAGACGATTACCGCGCAGGTAAAACGCTTTACCTTAACGGCGACATCAGGCGAGCCGTTGCCCGCGTTTCAGGGTGGCAGCCATATTATCGTGCAGATGCGCGATGGCGAGAATCTGTACAGCAATGCTTACTCGCTGATGAGTTCACCCTTTGATACGAGCGCCTGGCAAATCGCCGTACGACTGGAGGAAGCATCCAAAGGCGGCTCACGATATCTGCATCAAAACGTGAAACCCGGCGACACGCTCACGATCTCCACACCAAACAATCTGTTCGCCCTCGCTCCTCAGGCACAACAACATCTGTTGATTGCTGGAGGTATCGGCATCACACCGTTTTTATCGCATATCCCGGAACTGGAACACTCTAAGGCGCAATGGCAACTGCATTATTGCTCTCCCAGTCAGGACAACTGCGCGTTTTATGACGAACTCCTGCAACACCCCAGCGTCGATCGTATTCATCTGCATCTGTCAAGCGCAGGGACCCGCCTTGATTTATCTCGCCTGCTGGCCGATGTCGAACCCGGAACACATATTTACACCTGCGGTCCAGCAGTGCTCAACGATGCCGTCAGAGAAGCGGCTTCCCTCCATAGACTGGACAGCAATACGCTACATTTCGAACAATTTGCGCTGGAAGATAAAAGCGGTGATGCCTTTACCCTGATTCTGGCGCGTTCCGGACGCGAGTTTGTGGTCCCGGAAGAGATGACCATTTTGCAGGTTATCGAAAATAACAAAGCCGCGCGCGTTGAGTGCCTGTGCCGGGAAGGTGTTTGCGGCACCTGTGAAACGACGATTCTTGAAGGGGAAGCGGATCACCGCGATCAGTATTTCAGCGACGACGAAAAAGTCAGCCAGCAAAGCATGCTTATTTGCTGCTCACGCGCCAAAGGTAAGCGCCTGGTGCTTGATTTGTAGCGTTGCGCAGGCCGGGTTAGCAATGACGCAACCCGGCGAGCCTGGTGACTTACTGCGGATATTCCTGCAGCAGCGCGTTGAGACGATCGGACATCAGTTCGCCACGCCAACCGGAAACCAACTCCGGCAGGGTCTGCTGCGGCTTTAATTTCCAGTGCCAGTTGAGTAGCTGGTTGATTTGACGGCGTGAAGCCAGCAGTTCGACGCTAAGATTATGCTCAGTACTCACCTCGGCAACCAGCGCCTTAATGGCTTTAAACGCTTTGCGGTATCCAGGCATATCCATCAAATTCAGCAGCGGCTGTGGCAGTGATTCTTCCGGTAAAGCCTGCGCTTTTTCTACCAGAGAAATCAGCGTTTTGCCGTGGAAGCGAATTTCACTACCGGAAAGGCCGAGGCTGTCCAGTTCACCCAGACTCCCTGGCATATAACGAGCGACCGACCACAGGTGTTCTTCACGCACCACAAAGTTCACTGCCAGATCGCGCTCACGTGCTTTACGCAGTCGCCAGTCGGCAAGCAGTTGCAAGCAGGCCAACTGACGGGTACGCAGCTGCCAGGCGTTAGTGATATCGCGCCATGCGTCTTCAGGCGCCAGAACTTCCTGGCGACGCTGCTGCATTAAGCGACATTCGTCCAGTGCGGCTGGCAGCCAGCCGCTGGCTTCAGTTTCGACCATCAGTTTTGTGGTGATCGGTAATAGATACCAAACATCAGCCGCCGCGTACTCACACTGACGCTCGGTCAGCGGTCTGGCCAGCCAGTCGGTGCGGGATTCGCTTTTGTCCAGCGCCACCCCCGTAAACTCTTCCACCATCGCGGCAAACCCCCACGACAGCGGACGACCGCAAAAAGCAGCCAGAATTTGTGTATCAATCAACGGCTGCGGCAGTTCGCCAAAAGCGTTGAGAAACACTTCCAGATCTTCGCTACCTGCATGCAGGAATTTGGTGATGGCAGTATCACGCAGAATATCGCGCAGCGGCGACCAGTCGGTGATCCCCTGCGGATCAATCAGAGCAACGTGTTTGCCATCAAACAGCTGGATCAGCCCCAACTGCGGATAATAGGTACGCGTGCGAACAAATTCTGTATCCAGGGCTATCGCCGGAAATTCACGGACGGCTTCGCACAGCGTGGCCAACGCGTCGTCCGTGGTGATCATTTGATAATTCAAATCGTGCTCTCTTAGGTTTGCGCCAAAAAAAACGCCGGATTTCCCGGCGTTTTCTACTGGCTGACTTAACGCTCAGCCTTTATTGTCCACTTTGGCACGCGCTTCGTCACGTAATTCTCGTCGCAAAATTTTACCAACGTTAGATTTCGGCAACTCATCGCGAAACTCCACCAGCTTTGGTACTTTATAGCCCGTCAGGTGACGACGACAGAAAGTGACCAGCGCGTCATCGGTTAACGAGGCATCTTTCTTCACCACGAAAATTTTCACCGCTTCACCGCTGCTGCCGGACGGAACCCCAACCGCAGCCACTTCCTGCACGCCAGGGTGTTGCATAACCACGTCTTCAATTTCATTAGGGTAGACGTTAAAGCCGGACACCAGGATCATGTCCTTCTTACGATCGACAATACGCAGGAAGCCTTCATCATCCATCACCGCAATATCGCCGGTGTGCAGCCAGCCGTCTTTGATGATTTCGTCAGTGGCGTCTGGTCGCTGCCAGTAGCCCAGCATCACCTGTGGACCTTTCACACACAGCTCACCCGGTTCTCCCGGCGGCACTTCGTTGTCGTCGTCGTCCACCAGCTTGACCTCAGTGGAAGGAACCGGTAAACCGATACTTCCGCTGTGGTAGTCAATATCGTGAGGGTTAACACTCACCAGCGGCGCGCACTCCGTCAGGCCATAACCTTCCAGAAGATACTGCCCCGTCAGCTTCACCCAGCGCTCAGCTACCGCTTGTTGAACCGGCATTCCGCCACCTGCCGAGAGATGCAGTGACGAGAAGTCCAGTTGCTGGAACTCTTTGTTATTCAGCAGCGCGTTAAACAGCGTATTGACGCCGGTCATCGCGGTAAACGGATACTTCGCCAGTTCTTTGACCAGTCCTGGGATATCACGCGGGTTAGTAATCAGCAGGTTTTGACCACCCAGCTCAATAAACAGCAGGCAGTTCATCGTCAGCGCAAAAATGTGATACAGCGGTAGAGCCGTTACCACCAGTTCTTTGCCCGGATGCAGCAACGGGCCGTAGGTGGCGTTAACCTGCTCAAGGTTAGCCAGCATGTTGCGGTGTGTAAGCATTGCGCCTTTCGCCACGCCGGTTGTCCCGCCGGTATATTGCAGGAACGCCAGATCTTCCGACACCACTTCGGGCTTCACATACTGCATGCGATAGCCGTTTTGCAGCGCACTGCGAAACGAGATGGCATCCGGCAGGTGATACTTCGGCACCAGGCGCTTGATGTACTTCACGACAAAGTTAACCAGCGTTCCTTTGGCGGTCGACAGCTGATCGCCCATACGCGTCAGGATCACGTGTTGCACCGACGTTTTGTCGACCACTTTTTCCAGCGTATGGGCAAAGTTAGATACGATGACAATCGCCGACGCGCCGCTATCGTTGAGCTGATGTTCCAGCTCGCGAGGCGTATACAACGGGTTCACGTTCACGACGATCATGCCGGCACGTAAAATCCCAAACAGTGCGACCGGATATTGCAGCAGATTCGGCATCATCAGCGCGACGCGATCGCCCTTTTTCAGCCCGAGCCCCTGTTGCAAATATGCGGCAAACGCACGGCTACGCTCTTCAAGCTTGCGGAAGGTCATCACCTCCCCCATGTTTACAAACGCGGGCTGATCGGCATACCGTCTTACTGAGTGTTCAAAGAGTTCCACCAGGGATTGATAACGGTCAGGATTGATCTCCGCAGGAACACCAGCGGGATAACGGTTAAGCCAAACCTTTTTCAATACATCACCTCTAAAATGCGTATTCGTCGTCATCACAACCCCAGGCAATAAACAAACTGTTAACATAATATTAACTCAGCGTACCAGTTTGTTTATTACACAACGACAAGGTTGCGAAGCACGTCACTATTTATTTTTCTTATATCCACGTTAATGCAGAAACAGCGGACGAGCCGCTGTTTCTTTTACCAATAAAACAAAGAGTTACTCTGTTACTATGGTCTGAACCTGTGCCGGGCCGGGATTGTACCAGCCCCATCCGCCGTAGCCACCGTAAGGCCAGCCACGCGCACCGTAGAACCAGGGGTCGATAGGCTGAGGCGGCATGACAATCTGCTGAGTAATATGCCAGCGTTTATAACCAGTTACCTGCATCAGCATGAATTTATACGGCGTATTACCGATATTTCCGTCCACTGTACCGCTTATCGGGCCGACGACGGTGACCAGTTGCCCGCGAAAGTCCACCGGGTCAAGGAAGCCATTTACATCAGCATATATCCGCCCACGAGAGGCTTCACCCAGCACGGGGCGTGCACCGCTATCGAGCGGAACGGTGGCAATTTCCAGACGGGATTTTCCCTGCTGGTTCTGAATATCCACCACTTTGCCGCCGAAACGCGCTTCCTGTCCGACATACAGCTGCGGCGCATTCATCACCCGCACCAGATCCTGCTGCGGCATCGGGCTCGAACCTTTAATCGCATCCGGGATGGTGACGCAGCCGCTAAGCATTAACGCTAAGGCCCCCGCCAACACACCTTTCAATAACTGCTTTTGCACCGCCATATTGTGACTCCCTTTTCTTAGCTTCTGCCCCGGCCTGTTCACAATGCTGTGCACTGACGACTGTACGTCTTAGCCGGGGTTCTACTACTAAGATTCATTCTTTACCGGGAAGTTTCTTCCACGCCACGGTGTTACGTAAATAAACCGGTTCAGCGTGTTCGACCGCTACGGTCTCACCCGCAGCCAGCATTTGCGTGGCGACGGGCAGCATGTCTTCAGCCGCTGGAAGCAGCACGTCACCATCGCTGAGCGTCAGCCCGCTGTCTTTACCAAGCTCAGGCCATGCCGGCCAGCCCGTCCCGACCGTCACCCAGTCGCCAGACAGCTGCAATAAACGCTCATGTACCTGCTCGGGGGTTAACACCGCTTCGGTTTCTTCACCGTGCCAGTTACCGTTGTCATCACGCTGGTATTCGGCCCAGTAGACTTCGCCCATTCGCGCGTCAATCGCCGCCAGCACGCGAGTCGCGCCCGACTTACGCCAGGCGCCCTGCGCCATGGTCGCCAGGGTGGAGACGCCGATCATCGGTAAGTTTGCGCCTAACGCCAGCCCCTGAGCAATGCCAATACCGATACGCACGCCGGTGAAACTGCCGGGACCGCGACCAAACGCCAGTGCGTCGATATCGGTTAACGTGAGATCGCCAGCGGCCAGGATTTCCTGAACCATCGGTAAAATTCGTTGGGTGTGTTCTCGTGGGCAAAGCTCAAAGTGAGCCTTGATAGTACCGTCATTCCACAGGGCAACAGAGCACGCCTCTGTGGCGGTATCGATAGCCAGAATTCGCATGGGTGTTTGTGATCAGATCAATAAATTTGGCGCGCATCTTACCACACTCCGTAACAAATTACTCAGTCGTTGGTATGGCAAGAAAGCGAACCGCGCGAGCGATGTCACGCGTCCGCGGCGCAGGAGGAAGACTCGCCAGGAAGGTGGCGCCGTATGGCCGCATAACCAGACGATTGTCGCAAATCACCAGCACGCCGCGATCGTCAGCATCACGTATCAGACGCCCTACACCCTGCTTCAGAGTGATTACCGCATCCGGCAACTGGACGTCTTCAAACGGATCGCCGCCGCGCAGTCGACAATCCTCCATTCGGGCTTTTAACAACGGGTCGTCCGGCGAGGTAAACGGCAGTTTATCGATTATCACCAGCGACAGCGTATCGCCGCGCACGTCCACGCCTTCCCAGAAACTGCTGGTGGCAACCAGTAGCGCATTACCTGCGCTGACAAACTGCTGTAGCAGTTGTCCTTTGCTGGTTTCGCCCTGCAGCAGTACGGGAAGTGTCATAGTAGCGCGGAATTGTTCCGCCAGATCGCGCATCATCGCGTGCGAAGTGCACAGCATAAAACAGCGACCGTTGTTCGCCTCGATAATAGGTCGCAGCATGGATGCTAACTGGCGTGCAGCCCCCGGCTGATTGGTTTGCGGGAGATTACGCGGCACGCACAGCAGCGCCTGGCGCGTGTAATCAAATGGGCTTGGCAGCAGCATCGACTCGGCATCTTCAATACCCAGTCGTGCAGTGAAATGATGAAGGTCATCGTTTACCGACAGCGTCGCGGAAGTAAAAATCCAGCAGCCCGGCTTTTGTTCCATCACTTCTTTGAATTTATCCGCCACCGTAAGCGGCGTCAGCGCGAGGGTGAAATGGCGGGAGGTGCATTCATACCAGTAGCTGAAGCCTGGCTGGTTGATCTCTTTCAGGCGCTTCAGACGCGCACGATAAAGCGTGGCGCGCTCAAACGCGGCATCCAGCAATGCCGAACGCCCAAGAGACAGCTTCGCCACGTCATAACACAGCTCCAGCGTGTCATCGAGCAGCAAAAACGCGCGCTGTACGCGCTGGTCGGCCAGCAGTTCCCGCAGGTTTCCGCGATAGCCCGGCTCACCAAGCTGCAAGCGGAAGTCCTGAGCGCTTTGTGCAAGGCGATCGGCGCACTTTTGCAGCTGCTGAGTGTCTTTCAGCTCGGTGCGATAGGCAATGGTGATGTCTTTCGCCAGGTCTAACAGCTGGCGACTGGAGAGTGATTGACCAAAGTACTGGCTGGCGATATCCGGTAACTGATGCGCTTCATCGAAGATCATCACATCAGCTTCCGGGATCAGTTCGCCAAACCCGCTCTCTTTTACCACCATATCGGCGAGAAACAGATGATGGTTAACCACGACAACATCCGCATCCATCGCTTTTTTACGCGCTTTAACGACAAAACACTCTTTATACAGCGGGCAGTCGCTGCCCAGACAGTTGTCATTAGTGCTGGTCACCAGCGGCCAGGCCTGCGAGTCTTCCGCCACGCTGACGCAGGTGCTGATGTCCCCATCAAGGGTTTGATTTGACCAGGAGCGCAGCAGAATGACGTCGCTTAACGTTTGTACCGGCAAGTCGCCACCCGCCAGCGCCTGCTGTTCGAGACGTTCGAGGCACAGATAGTTTGAACGCCCTTTCAGCAGCGCCAGTTTACCGGTGAACTTCAGTGCTTTAGCGACAGTCGGGAGGTCGCGGCTGTATAGCTGATCCTGCAACGCCTTCGAGCCCGTGGAGACAATGACCTTCTTTCCGGCACGCAGCGCTGGAGCAAGATAAGCGTAGGTTTTACCCGTTCCGGTTCCGGCTTCTACCACCAGCGGTTGTGATTTTTCGATGGCATGACTGACGGCGATGGCCATCTGCCGCTGTGGTTCTCGCGGTTTAAAACCCGGTATCGCTTTAGCCAACTGACCGTCTGCTGCAAAATCGTCCGTCACACTGCCCCCTGTTCATTTGAACAGGGATTATGTCAGGCCAGCGGGTCTTTCGCCAGTTGAAGAGGTGACGTGGGCACAACATTGTGGCAGTCTTGGCGCAACCCAAAGCTATTATGAAAAAACGTAAACGAGGAATGATTTATGACGATTGTGCGCATTGATGCCGAAGCGCGTTGGTCCGACGTGGTAATCCACAACAACACGCTGTATTACACCGGCGTGCCGGAAAATCTGGATGCAGACGCCTTTGAGCAGACGGCAAATACGCTGGCGCAAATTGATGCGGTGCTGGAAAAACAAGGCAGTAACAAGTCACGTATTCTTGATGCCACCCTGTTTTTGGCAGACAAAAACGATTTTGCCGCCATGAACAAAGCCTGGGACGCGTGGGTCGTTGCTGGCCACGCGCCGGTACGTTGTACCGTTCAGGCCGGATTGATGAACCCGAAATACAAAGTTGAGATTAAGATAATCGCTGCAGTTTAATCGGCGTTATTCGTCTTCATCTTCAAAACGCGCCACGATCCGCTCGCCGGTATGACTGGCGCGTAACTCTTCAGCAACCAGAGCAATGGCTTGTCCGCTGCTCATCCCCTGCGACATCAGCTCCTGAATACGCTCTACCGCTTTTTGCTGCTGCTCATGACTGAGTGAAGGTAAACCTGCAAACATTGTTAACTCCTGCTAAATTGTCTGCGCTAATTATTTCATGCTACCGGGCAGTTAGCCAGTAGAGTAGCAACGAGTCAGGACTAATGAAGACGTTATCTCCCGCAGTAATCACATTACCCTGGCGTCAGGACGCCGCTGAACGCTATTTTTCGACATTAAGCCATCTGCCCTGGGCGATGCTGCTGCATTCAGGTCAAGCCGACCATCCGCATAACCGCTTTGATATTCTGGTGGCGGATCCCGTCACCACGTTGGTTACACGTGCTGAAGAGACCATAGTGCAGGACGGGCACGCAATCACGCGCTCGCTTGATGATCCAATGACGGTATTACATTCCGCGCTAGCTGCACACAAGATTCACCCCGAGTATCACCCGGATCTGCCGTTTCAGGGCGGCGCGTTAGGTCTGTTTGGCTACGACCTTGGCCGACGCTTTGAATCTCTGCCCACTATTGCTGAGCGCGATATTACGCTACCGGATATGGCCGTTGGCATTTACGACTGGGCGTTGATTGTTGACCACCAGTTGCAGACCGTATCGCTGCTCAGCCATACCGATGTCGAGGCTCGCCTGAAATGGCTCGACGCGCAACAACCGCCAACGCGTGAGCCGTTTATATTGACCTCGGCGTGGCAGTCCAATATGAGCCGCGCCCGGTACGGCGAAAAATTCCGCCAGGTGCAGGGCTATCTGCACAGCGGCGATTGTTACCAGGTCAACCTCGCGCAGCGTTTTCAGGCGCATTACGAGGGGGATGAGTGGCAGGCATTTGTCAAACTCAATCACGCTAACCGCGCCCCGTTCAGCGCGTTTATTCGTCTTGAGGAAGGCGTTATCCTCAGTCTTTCGCCGGAACGTTTTATTCTGCTGAAGAACCAGCATATCCAGACGCGTCCTATTAAAGGTACGTTGCCCAGGCTTGAAGATGCCGATGCCGATCGTGAGCAGGCCCGGCGGCTGGCGAATTCGCCGAAGGATCGTGCGGAGAACCTGATGATCGTCGATTTGATGCGTAATGATATTGGCCGCGTTGCCGTACCGGGTTCGGTACAGGTTCCGGAGCTGTTTGTCGTCGAACCGTTCCCTGCCGTTCATCATTTGGTCAGCACCATTACCGCACGTCTGCCAGAGTCATTACACGCCACCGATCTGCTACGCGCAGCCTTCCCCGGCGGCTCTATTACCGGTGCGCCGAAAGTGCGGGCGATGGAAATTATTGACGAACTGGAGCCACAAAGACGTAATGCCTGGTGTGGCAGCATCGGTTATCTGAGTTTCTGCGGCAATATGGATACCAGCATCACCATTCGCACGCTGACAGCCACAAACGGACAAATTTATTGTTCCGCTGGCGGCGGCATAGTGGCGGACAGTCAGGAAGACGCTGAATATCAGGAAACATTTGATAAAGTGAATCGTATTTTGCACCAACTGGAGAACTGAGACGTGGAATACAGCAGCCTGACGCTTGATGATTTTTTATCGCGCTTTCAACTCCTGCGCCCGCAGGTCAATCATGCCGCGTTAAACCAGCGCCAGGCCGCCGTACTGATCCCCGTCGTGCGTCGTCCACAGCCGGGATTGTTGTTAACCCAGCGTTCCGTTCACCTGCGCAAGCACGCCGGACAGGTCGCCTTCCCCGGTGGGGCGGTGGATAGCAGTGATGCCTCGTTAATTGCCGCCGCCCTTCGCGAGGCACAGGAGGAGGTGGCGATCCCACCTTCATGCGTAGAAGTGATCGGCGTTCTGCCGCCGGTCGACAGCGTGACCGGTTTCCAGGTCACCCCAGTGGTAGGCATTATCCCGCCTAATCTGCCGTATCGCGCCAGTGAAGATGAAGTCTCAGCAGTGTTCGAAATGCCGCTGGCCCAGGCCCTGCATTTAGGTCGTTACCTCCCGTTGGATATTTACCGTCGTGGCGATTCACATCGCGTATGGCTTTCCTGGTATGAGCAATATTTCGTCTGGGGAATGACTGCCGGAATAATTCGTGAGCTGGCGCTGCAAATTGGCGTCAAGCCCTGACTATACTTATCTTTACGCGCGCCATAGACAACTTGAAACTCAGGTCACAACATTAGTAAAACCGCGGTTATCTATTAGTTTAATTCATGTGAATAGTTAAGCCGATCGCCGCGTTCCCTCTTACACTATGCGCAGTTATAACATCGTTACTGGAAAGCCCAGTCGCCCTGTAGGAGTATTATCGTGATTAGTCTATTCGACATGTTTAAGGTGGGGATTGGTCCCTCATCTTCCCATACCGTAGGGCCTATGAAGGCGGGTAAACAGTTCGTCGATGACCTGGTCGAAAAAGGATTACTGGACAGCGTTACTCGTGTCGCCGTCGACGTGTATGGTTCACTGTCGCTCACGGGTAAAGGTCACCACACCGATATCGCCATTATTATGGGTCTGGCGGGCAATGAGCCTGCTACCGTGGATATTGATAGCATCCCCGGATTTATCCGCGACGTAGAAATGCGTGGACGCCTGCTGCTTGCGCAAGGTCAGCACGAAGTGGATTTCCCGCAGAATGACGGGATGCGTTTTCACAACGGCAACCTGCCGCTGCATGAAAACGGAATGCAGATCCATGCGTACAATGGCGAAACCGTCATTTATAGCAAAACCTACTACTCAATCGGCGGTGGATTCATCGTTGATGAAGAACATTTTGGTCAGGATGCCGCGGGCGAGGTCAGCGTGCCTTATCCGTTCAAATCCGCGACTGAAATGCTGGAGTACTGCAACAGCACCGGCCTGTCTCTCTCTGGCATGGCGATGCAGAACGAACTTGCTCTGCACAGCAAAAAAGAGATTGAAGAGTACTTTGGCCACGTCTGGCAAACCATGCAGGCCTGTATCGATCGTGGCATGAACACCGAAGGTGTGTTGCCGGGTCCGCTGCGCGTTCCTCGTCGTGCTTCAGCTCTGCGTCGTATGCTGGTTTCCAGCGATAAGCTGTCCAACGATCCGATGAACGTGATCGACTGGGTGAACATGTTCGCCCTGGCCGTTAACGAAGAAAACGCCGCGGGCGGTCGCGTAGTGACAGCGCCAACCAACGGTGCCTGCGGTATCGTGCCTGCGGTACTGGCCTATTACGATCATTTCATCGAGTCCGTCAGCCCGGATATCTATACCCGCTATTTCCTGGCGGCCGGTGCAATTGGCGCGTTGTACAAAATGAACGCCTCAATCTCTGGTGCAGAAGTAGGTTGTCAGGGTGAAGTGGGCGTAGCCTGCTCCATGGCTGCCGCTGGTCTGGCTGAACTGTTGGGCGCGAGCCCTGAGCAGGTGTGTGTTGCTGCCGAAATCGGCATGGAACATAACCTCGGCTTAACCTGCGATCCGGTTGCCGGTCAGGTACAGGTTCCGTGCATTGAGCGTAACGCCATTGCTTCAGTGAAGGCGATCAACGCTGCGCGTATGGCAATGCGCCGTACCAGCGCGCCGCGCGTCTCGCTGGATAAAGTCATTGAGACCATGTACGAAACAGGTAAAGACATGAACGCCAAATACCGCGAAACGTCACGCGGTGGCCTGGCAATCAAAGTTCAATGTGACTAATACTTAATTTTCGCCCATCTGCGACGGATGGGCGAATTTGCCCCCTCTCCCTCGTCTACTGTAATTTTCCCCACTACACTTGCTCTGTTGCTGTTGGCTTCTGTGACCAACGGCTTATCGGGCGGCCCGCATGCAAACAGCACAACGGATCATTAAAAATTATCGCCGGAATCGCTTAATCGTCTGCACAGTATGTGCACTACTGACGCTCATCCTCACATTAACTGTTCGATTTATTTCGGAGCGTAATTTAAATCACCGAAATATCGTCACCTTTGCCAACCATGCTGTAGAAGAACTGGATGACGTACTTTTACCCTTGCAGACCGGACGTGATGTATTGCTGCCGTTAATTGGCCTCCCCTGCTCAGTGGCACGTTTACCGTTAAGCAAACATGCCGCAAGACTGCAAACGGTGCGTTCTATTAATCTGATTCAAAGCGGGATCCTCTATTGCTCCAGCATTTTTGGGTATCGCAATGTCCCCATTCGTCAACTACAGCCCGAATTACCCAGCAGGGAACCGCAACTGCTGCTGTCTACTGACCATTCGCTGATAAAAGGCAGCCCGATTCTGACGCAATGGTACCCGTCCTCTGCCGATGGTGAAGATGGCGTGCTGGAAATCGTCAATATTGATTTATTGTCGTCTATGTTGCTTGAACCCCAGCCGCCGCAGATCACCGATGCCAGCTTAACCGTTGGTAATCGGCATCTACTGTATGATCAAGGTGTGGTCGATACTCTGCCTAAGCTAAATGATGAAAAACGCTACCAGCTGTCATCTCAACATTTCCCGTTTACCATTAGCGTCACCGGCCCCGGTCCCAGTGAACTGGCGATTAAACATCTGCCAACACAGCTGCCGCTGGCGGTGATCCTAAGTTTATTAGTGGGTTACCTGGCATGGCTGGCGACCGCCAGCAGAATGAGTTTTTCCTGGGAGATTAATCTGGCCCTTGCTGCTCGGGAATTCGAGCTATTTTGCCAGCCGCTGCTTAATGCGCAAACCCAGCAATGCATGGGCGTGGAGATTCTTTTACGCTGGAATAACCCACGCCAGGGTTGGATCTCTCCGGAAGTGTTTATTCCCATCGCTGAGGAGCACAACCTGATTGTGCCGCTAACCCGTCATGTCATCGCAGAAACCATTCAGCAAAGACACGTTTTCCCGATGAGCAGCCAGTTTCATATTGGGATTAATGTCGCCGCCAGCCATTTTCGTAACGGCACGCTGCTAAAAGATCTTAATCAGTACTGGTTCAGCCAGCACCCAATCCAGCAGTTGGTTATCGAACTGACCGAACGCGATGCGTTACTGGATGTGGATTATCGGGTCGTACGCGAATTAAATCGGCTTGGCGTAAAACTGGCGATTGATGATTTCGGTACCGGTAACAGCTCGCTCTCCTGGCTGGAAAAACTCCGCCCGGATGTGCTGAAGATCGATAAATCATTTACTTCGGCAATAGGAACAGACGCCGTGAACTCAACCGTCACAGACATCATTATCGCTTTGGGGAAAAAATTGAATATAGAACTGGTGGCGGAAGGCGTTGAAACCCAGGCGCAGGCTCAGCATTTGCGCCGACACGGCGTACATTTGTTGCAAGGTTTTTTGTACGCAAAGCCAATGCCGCTGCGTGATTTCCCAAAATGGCTGGCGGGCAGCACGCCGCCGCCCACCCGACATAACGGGCGACACAGTATGCCCGTCATGCCGTTTCGCTAAACCCGATTACTCGTCTTCGTCGTGAGCGGGTTGTTCTTTAACAATGCGAACTAAATCCACACGATAGTCATTCGCTTCGACAATCGTAATGCTCAGCGGTGCAACCTCGATAACATCACCTACGCGTGGAATATGGCCGTTAGCCGCAATGACTAAACCTGCCACCGTGGCGATATCTTCGTCTTCATTCACTAACGTATCCACGTCCAGCGCCTGTTGCAACGCATGCAGATCGGTACCGCCTTTGACCAACCAACCACCTGCATCAGCAATAATTTCAGGTGTTTCATCGGCATCCGGGAATTCACCGGCAATGGCTTCTAATACGTCCAGCGGCGTGACCAGACCCTGTACTACGCCAAACTCGTTAGTGACGATAACGAAGCTACCGCGGGCACGACGCAGTACGCCTAACAGATTGATCGGGTCCAGCGTCTCCGGAACAACAATAGCCGGAGAAGCAGAGGCAATCGCCGCCACATCCACACCGTCTTCCAGCGCCACCAGCAGCTCTTTAGCACGCACGATACCGATGATTTCATCCAGTTCGCCACGACACACCGGGAATAGGCTGTGAGGTGAAGAGAGCAACTGCTCGCGAATTTCTGCCACGCTCAGGTCGGCATCAACCCAGCTGATTTCACCACGTGGCGTCATAATGCCGCGTAACGAACGCGAGGCCAGGGAGAGGACGCCATTGATCATATAGCGTTCTTCTTCCACAAACGCGCCTTCCGGGACAGGAACCGGCACCGGGTTGTCGGATTCCATCTGCACGCTGGCCTGACGTTTACCGCCCATCAGACGCAGGATTGCATCGGCAGTACGTGCACGCAGCGGCAGCGTCGACTGGTGGCGAATAAAGTTACGACGGGCAATCTGGTTAAACAACTCGATGATGATCGAGAAACCAATCGCCGCATACAGATAACCTTTCGGAATATGGAAGCCAAACCCTTCGGCAACCAGGCTCAGACCAATCATCAACAGGAAGCTCAGACACAGCACCACCACCGTCGGGTGTTGGTTCACAAATCGTGTCAGCGGCTTAGAGGCCAGCAGCATCACGGCCATGGCAATCACTACTGCCGCCATCATCACTGGCAGATGGTTGACCATGCCGACCGCCGTAATCACGGCATCCAGCGAGAACACCGCATCGAGGATGACAATCTGCGTTACGACAACCCAAAAGCTCGCATACCCTTTCGTCTGCCCGGTATCATGTTCACGGTTTTCCAGCCGCTCATGCAGCTCTGTCGTAGCCTTGAACAAGAGGAAGATACCCCCCAGCAGCATAATCAAATCGCGCCCCGAGAACGCATAGTCCATTACCGTGAACAGCGGCTTTGTCAGCGTCACCATCCACGAAATCACGGACAACAAGCCCAGACGCATAATCAGTGCAAGTGACAAACCGATTAAACGCGCTTTATCACGCTGTTTCGGCGGCAGCTTATCAGCCAGGATCGCAATGAAGACCAGGTTATCAATACCCAGAACAATTTCGAGAACGACAAGCGTGAGCAAACCCACCCAAATCTGCGGGTCCATTAATAATTCCATGACAAGCTCCTGCTTAAGGAATGACCAAACTGCGCGCTGAGGATCTCAGGCGTTAAAGCGATATGCAGAGAAAATTTGTGGCAAAAAGTGCCAATCTGACAGGCTTGATACGGCCTGAAGGTGAAATGACGTCGGTGACGATCCATATGGTGGGCTACTGCCCTATACTCCTGAGTAATTAAACAGATGCTAAACATAACAGAGAGAAGCTGTTTTTAGCAAAGATTTACCTTCCTTTGCAATAAGTTGTTTCGGAGATATTTTACCCTTCGAAATTTCTTTTTATCGGAAGTTAAATTACGGATCTTCATCACATAAAATATTTTTTTCGATATCTAAAATAATTCACGAAAATCATAGGTTTTTCTTTGTAACCCTTATCTGAATCGATTCGATTGCGGACGACGATTCAAATACATCTTCACGTTGATGTGTTAACGATAATAAAGGAGGTAGCAAGTGACCATTGCTATTGTAATAGGCACACATGGTTGGGCTGCAGAGCAGTTACTTAAGACGGCAGAGATGCTGTTAGGCGAGCAGGAAAACGTCGGCTGGATCGATTTCGTTCCAGGCGAAAATGCTGAAACGCTGATCGAAAAGTACAACGCTCAGTTGGCAAAACTCGATACCAGTAAAGGCGTGCTGTTTCTCGTTGACACATGGGGAGGCAGCCCGTTTAACGCTGCGAGCCGCATTGTCGTCGATAAAGAGCATTACGAAGTAATCGCCGGTGTGAACATTCCCATGCTGGTTGAGACCTTCATGGCGCGTGATGACAACCCAAGCTTTGATGAATTAGTGGCACTGGCCGTTGAAACCGGTAGCGAAGGCGTGAAAGCGCTGAAAGCAAAACCGGTGGAAAAAGCCGCTCCTGCCCCTGTCGCGGCACCTAAAGCAGCAACCCCCGCGAAACCAATGGGTCCGAACGATTATATGCAGATCGGCCTGGCGCGTATTGATGACCGCTTAATCCATGGTCAGGTGGCAACTCGCTGGACCAAAGAAACCAACGTAACGCGCATTATCGTCGTCAGTGATGAAGTTGCCGCCGATACCGTGCGTAAAACGCTGCTGACTCAGGTAGCACCTCCGGGTGTGACGGCGCATGTGGTTGATGTCGCGAAAATGATCCGCGTCTACAACAACCCGAAATATGCAGGTGAGCGTGTGATGCTGTTGTTCACCAACCCAACCGACGTAGAACGTATCGTTGAAGGTGGTGTGAAAATTACCTCCGTGAACATTGGCGGTATGGCTTTCCGTCAGGGTAAAACGCAGGTAAACAACGCAATTTCTGTCGATGACAAAGACATCGAAGCCTTCAAGAAACTCAACGAACGCGGTATTGAGCTTGAGGCCCGTAAGGTTTCTACCGATCAGAAACTGAAAATGATGGATTTGATTGCCAAGGTGAAATAATTCCCTGGCATTTACTTAGTTTTCACACTTAAGTCTGTATAGCAATAGGAGAAGTACAATGGAGATTACCACTCTTCAGATTGTGCTGGTGTTCATCGTCGCATGTATCGCGGGTATGGAGTCGGTACTCGATGAATTTCAGTTCCACCGTCCGTTGGTGGCCTGTACGCTGATTGGTGCCGTTCTTGGGGATATGAAAACCGGTATTATCATCGGTGGTACCCTGGAAATGATCGCCCTGGGCTGGATGAACATCGGTGCTGCGGTTGCACCAGATGCCGCACTGGCCTCAATTATCTCTACCGTTCTGGTTATCGCGGGTCATCAAAGCATTGGTGCCGGTATCGCGCTGGCTATCCCACTGGCAGCAGCAGGCCAGGTACTGACCATTATCGTTCGTACAATCACCGTAGCATTCCAGCACGCAGCGGATAAGGCAGCCGAAAACGGTAACCTGACTGCGCTCTCCTGGCTGCACGTATCCTCGCTGTTCCTGCAGGCTATGCGTATCGCTATCCCGGCGGTAATCGTAGCGATTTCTGTTGGTACCAGTGAAGTTCAGAGCATGCTTAACGCCATTCCGGAAGTCGTAACCGGTGGTCTGAACATCGCAGGCGGTATGATCGTAGTGGTTGGTTATGCGATGGTCATCAACATGATGCGCGCAGGCTATCTGATGCCATTCTTCTACCTCGGCTTCGTCACCGCGGCATTTACTAACTTCAACCTGGTTGCTCTGGGTGTGATTGGCGCAGTCATGGCCATCCTCTACATTCAGCTGAGCCCGAAATATAACCGCGTAGCCGGTGCACCTGCTGCGGCGGCTGGCAATAACGATCTCGATAACGAACTGGACTAGCAGGTGAGCGAAATGGTTGATATGACTAAAACTACCACCGAGAAAAAACTCACTCCGAGTGACATTCGTGGCGTGTTCATTCGTTCTAACCTGTTTCAGGGTTCATGGAACTTCGAACGTATGCAGGCGCTGGGTTTCTGTTTCTCCATGGTACCGGCTATCCGCCGCTTGTACCCGGAAAACAACGATGCACGTAAGCAAGCGATTAAGCGTCACCTGGAATTCTTTAACACCCATCCGTACGTAGCGGCTCCAGTACTGGGCGTTACGCTGGCAATGGAAGAACAGCGTGCAAACGGCGCAGAGATTGACGATGGTGCCATCAACGGTATCAAAGTTGGTCTGATGGGTCCGCTGGCAGGCGTCGGTGACCCGATCTTCTGGGGTACAGTACGTCCGGTCTTCGCCGCACTCGGCGCAGGTATCGCGATGAGCGGCAGCCTGCTGGGGCCACTGCTGTTCTTCATCCTGTTTAACCTGGTTCGTCTGGCAACCCGTTATTACGGTGTGGCATATGGCTACCGTAAAGGTGTCGATATCGTTAAAGATATGGGCGGCGGCTTCCTGCAGAAACTGACCGAGGGGGCGTCAATCCTCGGCCTGTTTGTCATGGGGGCATTGGTTAACAAGTGGACGCACGTAAACATCCCGCTGGTGGTTTCCACTATCACCGGTCAGGATGGTCAGACTCGTGTTACCACCGTGCAGACTATCCTTGACCAGCTGATGCCGGGTCTGGTTCCTCTGCTGCTGACATTCGCCTGTATGTGGCTGCTGCGTAAGAAAGTGAACCCGCTGTGGATCATCGTTGGCTTCTTCGTCATCGGTATCGCGGGCTACGCTGTCGGACTGCTCGGCCTGTAAGACTGTTGTACATCACCGGGGGCTTGCCCCCGGTTTTTCTATTTAGAGGGTTGAGGATTCATGACTATCACGGACCTGGTGCTGGTTCTATTTATCTTTTCGCTGCTGGCGTATGCCATTTACGATCAGTTCATCATGCCCCGCCGTAATGGCCCTACTCTGCTTACTGTCGCCCTGCTTCCCCGCAGCAGAGTCGACAGCGTTATCTTCCTTGGCTTGGTAGCTATTCTTATCTACAACAACATCACCAGCCACGGCGCGCAATTTACCACATGGTTATTATGTGCACTGGTATTGATGGGGTTGTATCTGTTCTGGATCCGTACGCCAAAAATCATCTTCAAGCAGAAAGGTTTTTTCTTCGCCAACGTCTGGATTGAATATAACCGCATTAAAGAGATGAATTTATCTGAAGACGGTGTATTAGTGATGCAATTAGAACATCGAAGATTGTTGATCCGCGTACGAAATATAGACGATCTTGAGAAGATATATAAACTTTTAATTTCAAATCAATAACTTATAAATATAGCCTGAACTATGTTTTTTATATATCAGTATAAAAACTAACATAGCCAAGGCTATATTTAACTGTCCACAATGTTATTTATTTTAACGTTTTATTTATAAATAAATCTAAATGAAAATCGTTTTCAATTAGAAGTCAAATATTATTTCTGCGTTTCTTGTTTTATATTCTCAAAATATGTTAAGGTTGCGCCCGTCGTTGGGGAGTAGCCGATTTCCAGACTCCGGAAATGTACGTGTCAACATACTCGTTGAAAAACGTGGCGCGTACGGACTGAATTTACAGGTTCAGTCAGGCGAGACCATAGGCACATCAACTGCAATGCATATCTGAATGGCGCTGTATTTACAGTGATTCCGGCCTGTATGCATGGTTACTGGGGGCAGTGATGTGTTTTATGGATACCCCGGTCAGGACGCTGTTATGAATCTCACCGCTACCGTTCTTCTCGCTTTTGGCATGTCGATGGATGCTTTCGCTGCATCAATTGGCAAAGGCGCCACACTGCATAAACCCAAATTTTCTGAAGCATTGCGCACAGGTCTGATATTCGGCGCAGTTGAAACGCTTACGCCGCTGATTGGCTGGGGCATGGGTATGTTGGCCAGCAAATTCGTGCTGGAGTGGAACCACTGGATCGCCTTCATTCTGCTGATCTTTTTAGGCGGGCGAATGATAATCGAAGGTTTTCGCGATAACGGTGATGAAGATGAAGAACCGCAGCGCCGTCATGGTTTCTGGCTGCTGGTTACCACCGCCATTGCCACCAGTCTCGACGCAATGGCCGTCGGGGTGGGTCTGGCTTTCCTGCAGGTCAATATTATTGCCACTGCGCTGGCCATCGGCTGTGCCACATTGATTATGTCCACGCTCGGCATGATGATTGGTCGTTTCATTGGCCCGATGCTGGGCAAACGAGCAGAAATTTTGGGTGGGGTGGTGCTGATTGGTATCGGTGCCCAGATCCTCTGGGCACACTTCCACGGTTAATTCAGACGCTGCCAGACATGAATACTAAAGTCGGTCTGGCAGTCAAACGTCGTTTTCTCCGCTAACGTTTCCCACACCTCCGGCTTTGCCCGCCAGGCGAACGGCGTCATTTGCAGTAACGCAACGGCCTCGCTGCCCTGAAGCTGCATCTGATACCCCAGCGCAATACTCTGTTGCAGAACAAAACCGTCCAGTTGCTCTGTGTGCGGCGCATGCAAACGCACCTCATCATAAATAAGCCCTTTCAGTTCCATTAAATGACGCGGTCCCGGCGTGGCGGTGATAACCCATCCCCCCGGTTTAACCACGCGTGCCAGCTCTTGCGCTTTACAGGGCGCGTAGATCCTGATGATGGCATCCATTGACTCATCTGAGAACGGCAGACGATGGCTGGAGGCAACGCAAAAGGTCACCTGCGGATAGCGTCTGGCTGCAGCTTTAATTGCCACTTTGGAGACGTCAAGACCAAAGGTTGTACAACCCGTCAGCGCGTCGGCAAACGCATGGGTGTAATACCCTTCCCCACAGCCAATATCCAGGATTGCTGCATCTTCTGAAGTCGACTTCTCTTTCAGCACATTCACAATCGCATCACGCAACGGTTGATAGTGCCCGGCATCAAGAAATGCCCGTCGCGCCTGCATCATCTCAGCGCTGTCACCCGGATCGCGCGATCGTTTATGCTGAACCGGCAGTAAGTTGACATACCCTTCTTTCGCCACGTCAAACTGGTGCCGCCCGGGGCAGACAAAACTGTTATTCGCTTGAGTAAGAGGCTGGTGGCAAAGAGGACAGGAAAACGACATGACAACTCCGGCAGGTGACTTAAGGGCGCAAGTGTAACGCGAATTGCGCCCTGGGAAAATAACTTACAACGACGGCGAGGATACGTTGCTGCCGTGCATCACCAGCAGATGATCGGAGTCAGCAGGCATACCATCCGGTTTAACGTTCTCCAGACGCAGGACATCACCCATTATCTGGCTGAAGACAGGCGCAGAGACAGCCCCACCATAATAAGCACCGTTTTGCGGATTATTGATGACGACCACCAGTGCAAATTTCGGGTCGCTCGCTGGCGCAACGCCTGCCGTGTAGGCCACGTATTTATCGACATACTTACCGTCATCACCAATTTTCTTTGCCGTTCCTGTTTTAACCGCCACGCGATAATCCCTGACCGCGGCTTTAGTTCCCCCACCACCGGGTAACGCAACGCTTTCCATCATATGTTCAACCTGGTGAACCAGCGCCTCCGGCATCACTCGGGTACCGATTACCGGCGGGTCAATACGGGTAATCGAAAGGGGCCGATAGATACCAAAACTACCAATGGTTGCATATACGTGCGCCAACTGCAGCGGCGTTACCATTAACCCATAACCAAATGCAAAGGTCGCGCGATCCAAATCGCTCCAGTAGCGGCGCTGAGGCATCAAACCGCTGCTTTCACCGGTTAATCCCAGTCCGGTTGGATCGCCAAAACCAAAGCTTTTATAGGTATCCAGCAATTTTTGGACAGGCATAGCCAATGAAAGGTGCGACACGCCGGTATCGCTCGATTTCTGCAAAATTCCGGTCAGCGACAGTTCCGGGTAAAATCCGACGTCACGAATACGATGCCCATCAAGGTAAAAAGGATGGGTATCAATCACGCTGTCGGGTTGTACTATCCCCTGCTGGAGTGCAGTCATGATCACCAGCGGTTTAACGGTTGAACCGGGTTCAAACGTATCGCTAATTGCACGGTTACGAAAATCATCCAGTACCGCGCCATCACGATTATTGGGGTTGAAGTCAGGAAAGCTCGCCATGGACAGTATTTCACCGGTAGCAATGTTGACCAGCACTGCGGCTCCTGATTCTGCTTTATTCCACGTAACGGCATTGTCCAACGCATCTTCGGTGACCGTCTGCAGACGCTCGTCGATGCTGAGCTGTAATTCGTGTGCAGGTACAGGCGTAACTTCGGTGATATTTTCGATGACATGGCCAAATTTGTCTTTACGTACCAGACGGGAGCCAGGTTTACCCATCAGCTGGTTATTAAAGCTCTTTTCCAGCCCTTCAATGCCTTGTCCATCAATGTTGGTAAAACCAATGAGATTCGCCGCTACGTGGCCTGCGGGATAGAACCGGCGGGATTCCTCGCGCAGGTTGATGCCCGGGAGATTAAGATCATCTACCCACTCAGCCTGCTGAGGGGAAATTTGTCGTGCCAGATAAATAAAACGTCCGCCAGGATTACTGTTAACGCGTTCCGCCAGCGTACTCAGTGACAAATGCAGAGTCCTTGCCAGAGCCTGCCAGCGTTCGTTGTAACCCACGCCTCCCTTGCTGATGATGGTCTTAGGATCGGCCCATACGGCGTTAACCGGAACACTTACCGCCAGCGGTCGCCCTTCTCTGTCGGTAATCATCCCGCGCGGCGAGGCAATAGTTACCTCACGTAACGAACGCATGTCTTCCTGTTTCACCAGACTCGTCGGCGTGACAATTTGCAGCCACGCAACCCGACCCAGCAGCAACCCCAGACTCAATAATATTGCCACACAAAGCAGGGCAAAACGTACGGGAGTAAAATTGCGCGCGTCGCCGTCGTTTTTCTTTTTCACCTGGTCTCCAGCAAGATAGTTTTTCAGGTGTCTGATTTAACGAGAAATGTCGTAAGAAAGCGGGGAAAACTATGCTACGAACATCACGCCTTTGCAACAAAGCGCTAATGGAAGGGCATTTAGAAATATTTAGACGTATTTTGAATTAAAAAGCCCCGCATAGGCGAGGCTTTATATCTGAGATGGTTGCGCATATGCGCTTCAAATCAGTGGTGTCGATCAGATAGCTGTTACGTTAACAGCAGCCGGACCTTTCTGGCCGTCCTGAATTTCGAACTCAACGTTCTGGCCTTCAGCCAGAGTTTTGAAGCCGTTACCCTGGATAGCGGAGAAGTGTACGAACACGTCTTTGCTGCCATCAGCCGGAGTAATGAAACCAAAACCTTTAGACTCGTTGAACCACTTAACTTGACCTTTAATCTTTGCCATTTGCAAAATTCCTTAGAGTATTTTCTTCGCCCGCAGGCATAACATAGATAAAACTGAGACATTACTGCTTGAGGCACTAATATAAGGTTCGGCAGAGAAGCGGTATTCAACGTCAACGTGTTTACTCAGGACTTCTTTACTGAAAATGCCACACATAAACAGAACTGTACCTCGTTTAACCCAAAACGTGTTATCACATACAACGTTAATAATGGCAAGCCATTTTTAAACGTGTCTCGATCGGTCGCACAAATCCCGTCGTTCATCAAACAGCAACTGCACAGTTATGCGCCACACCGAGTAGTGTTATATTCCCGCCGCTCGCCCCATCCCCCGCCTGGCTTGCACCATAGCCGGGACATTTCTACCATAGCTCAATAGCTTCGGTTGTTCCAGATTAGCTGTTACAGGGTGTGCCGGATATCATTTTTTATGCTTAGTAATGCATAAAATGTCACAAGCGTAAAAATGAGATCCGCCGTCTGCTTTTACACCAAAATAATGAAAGAATGATGACAATGCACAAAAAAAGTAAGAGAAACGTTTCGCTGTTAATAAAACGATCGCTATCACAAAAATGACATAATCATATTTTTATCGTATGGGATATTATATTTATATCAGACCGGGGATAAGATATTAATTGGTTGGAGCATCTGAAAATACTGAGTTTACACGCGTATCAGAGTGCTAATTACACGACATGTACAGAAGAAAATAATCTGGCACGTTGGTGACAGGATGAAACATCTGAGAACAAAAGCAACAGATCCTCACCCTGTCATACCGTTTTTACCGCTCAGCTACCAGGCGGATGATGTCATCATCTTCATCCTTCGCTGTGACCGCAGCAGGCTCTGCTGCTTTTTCAGGTTCGTTAGCTTCGCAAAGGCGACGGAGCAATGCGTTCTGTCTTTTTTGCTGATCTAACAATGCTTCAAGCAGCTCAATCTGCTCATTAGTACGCGAACTTGCCCGATTGACGAAAAACCACAGTACAAGCCCGACAACCAGAATCACCACCGATACAGCCAAAGACGCCAAACTCAACGCGCCAGAATTCAAAACTTCGTTCATTTCACCACCTCAATGTAGACAGCGTAGTTTACCACTGCCGCACAAGAAGGTAATCAACTGTGGCAAAAATGCGCTTACCAGGGAATAAATTTATTGATGGCACAAATACCGCTGAAAAATTGTACATCCTGATCGCACATGATGTTGAACACTTGCGCCCACATCAGTATGCATACCAGCACAACAACTATCAGCACTACCCAGCGAATTTTTTTCACTCCAGCTCCACTCTTCGAATCTACATCTTATGCCTATAAATTATCATGCGTTACCTAAACCCAGCGTTAACTGTATCGGCATTCAATCTTTTTAGGAATGATTCACTTGTTTCATCCCATGTACAGGCTAATCTAATAATAACGAGAAAAGATAAGAGGTTGTAATGCGTCTGATAATCCGCGCTATTGTGTTGTTAGCTCTGGTTTGGATCGGTTTATTACTGAGCGGCTACGGAATTTTGATTGGAAGTAAGGAGAATGCAGCGGGTCTGGGCTTGCAATGCCAATATCTGACCGCCCGCGGAACCAGCACCGCACAATACGTCCACACAAACAGCGGTATCATTGGCCTGTCGGATTGTCCCTTGTTAAGAAAAAGTACGGTCATTATTGATAACGGTTAATATAGCAACAATACATACGCTACGTTATTTGCACCAACTAACGTTATGACTGTTCATAAAAAACCCCAGATACAAAAATACCTGGGGTTTTTAAGTTGACGCTATTACGCCAGATTAGAACGGATAGTCGTTATAACCCATTTGTTCTGAAATTTTACGCGCAGCCGTATGCAGCATCGCCACATACTCGTGCAAACGTTCCTCTGAGAAACGCAGCGTCGGGAATGAAATACTCAAGCCTGCAATCACCACACCGAAACGGTCAAACACCGGCACACCGATGCAGCGCAGACCTTCTTCCTGTTCTTCGTTGTCTTCACCGTAGCCCTGCTCACGGACTTTATCCAGCAGTACCAGCAATTCATCAGTATTGGTAATAGTACGATCGGTACTGCGTTTGTACTCAATACCATCCAGAATTTGCTTCACTTCATCGCGGTCACGCCATGCCAGCAGAACTTTACCGATAGCCGTGCTGTACAGTGGATTACGGCGACCTACGCGAGAATACATGCGCAGATTGTACATGGAGTCGATTTTATGAATGTAGACGATGCTGTTTTCATCCAGTGCGCCAAGGTGTACTGTCTCTTTGGTCAGGCGCGAAAGTTCGCGCATTTGAATATCAGCGCTACGGATAAGATCGACGTTTTGTAACGCGCGAGCACCCAGCTCGAATAGTTTCAGGGTCAGTGAGTATTTCTCAGACTCCCCTTCTTGTGCCACATAGCCCAGCGTTTTCATGGTCTGCAAAAAGCGATAAACGGTGCTTTTCGACATCATGACGCGTTGCGACAACTCGGTAATACCAATTTCGCGCTCTTCACCCAGCGCCTGCAGGATGCCAAAAACCTTCAGCACGGAAGATACAGAATCGGGTTGTTTATCCAGATCTGCGATTGCCATTTATCACCCCTTTCGAGTGTTTTATAAAAATCAGAACCGGTTTTTATTATAATTTCACGTATCAGCCCTCGCAATCGCTCTTTGCTTACTTAGTTACAAATCTGCGACCTAACGCCTGAATATCAATGCTAAAATTATTATTCTCATCATAAATTCCGACAATATTGACTTCCTATGGAAAAAACTCAGACCGATGGTCTGCCATTGCCCCAGCGATATGGCGCAATTTTAACCATTGTTATTGGCATCTCTATGGCAGTACTCGACGGCGCAATAGCGAACGTTGCCCTCCCCACTATCGCCACCGATCTTCAGGCCTCACCCGCCAGCTCAATCTGGATTGTGAACGCCTACCAAATTGCGATCGTTGTTTCGCTGTTATCGCTCTCTTTTTTAGGTGATATGTTTGGCTACCGACGCATTTATAAGTGTGGTCTGGTCGTGTTTCTGTTGGCGTCGCTATTTTGTGCCTTGTCAGACTCGCTGCATATGCTGACGTTAGCGCGCGTGGCTCAGGGGTTTGGCGGCGCGGCGCTGATGAGCGTTAATACGGCATTGATCCGACTCATTTATCCTCAGCGCCAGCTTGGCCGCGGAATGGGTATTAACTCCTTTATCGTGGCTGTATCCTCGGCAGCGGGTCCGACTATTGCGGCGGCAATTCTTTCTATTGCCTCGTGGAAATGGCTATTTCTGATTAACGTTCCGCTGGGGATCATCGCCCTGCTACTGGCTATGCGTTTTTTGCCACCCAATTCATCACGTAGCAATAAACCGCGCTTCGATCTGCCCAGCGCAGTGATGAACGCCTTAACATTTGGTTTGTTAATCACGGCACTCAGCGGATTTGCACAGGGACAGTCGCTAAAACTGATTGGTGCTGAACTTGTGGGGCTTCTCGTGGTAGGGTTTTTCTTTATCCGCCGCCAACTCGCATTGCCAGTGCCGTTATTACCGGTTGATCTGCTACGCATTCCGCTGTTTTCACTCTCTATTTGTACTTCAATCTGTTCATTCAGCGCACAGATGCTGGCGATGGTTTCTCTCCCCTTTTTCATGCAAACGGTTCTCGGGCGCAGCGAGGTTGAAACGGGCCTGCTGCTGACGCCGTGGCCGCTGGCAACCATGGTGATGGCCCCACTGGCGGGATATTTGATTGAACGTGTTCATGCGGGTCTGCTGGGCGCGCTGGGCATGGCAGTAATGGCGTGTGGGCTGTTTTCGCTGGTGTTGCTGCCCGCATCACCTTCTGATTTTAATATCATCTGGCCAATGATTTTGTGCGGTGCGGGTTTTGGCTTGTTCCAGTCACCGAATAATCACACCATCATCACCTCCGCGCCGCGTGATCGTAGCGGAGGCGCGAGCGGTATGCTTGGAACGGCGCGTTTACTGGGCCAGAGTACCGGGGCCGCACTGGTTGCGCTGATGCTAAATCAGTTTGGCGACAGCGGAACACACGTTTCGCTGATAACAGCGGGTATTCTGGCTTCGCTAGCCGCAATCGTAAGTGGCTTACGTATTACACAACCGCGAGTTCAGGCATAAAAAAAGCGCGTCTGTCGACGCGCTTTTTATTTTAAGTCTGCTGCCAATTATTTCAGGTATTCACCGCTGCGCAGCGCTTCAATACGTTTGTCCAACGGCGGGTGAGTCATAAACAGCTCACTCAACGATTTGGATTTACCGTTGATGCAGAACGCCATCATGCTGGTCGCTTCCTGCGGCTCATAGCTGGTTTTCAGGCGCTGTAGCGCGGCGATCATTTTTTCACGACCCACCAGTTTCGCTGAGCCTGCATCCGCATGGAATTCACGATGACGTGAGAACCACATCGTAATAATGCTCGCCAGAATACCAAATACCAGCTCCAGTACCGTCGCTACCGCAAAGTAGATTAACGGGTTACCGTTGCTACCCTCTCCCTCATCGCGGTTGCCGCCCATAAACCCAGCGGCAATCTGCGCCAGAATACGTGAGATAAAGATAACGAAAGTGTTCACCACACCCTGAATTAACGTCATGGTAACCATATCGCCATTAGCAATGTGGCTGATCTCATGCGCGATAACCGCTTCGGCTTCATCCGGACTCATGTTTTGCAACAGGCCAGTACTTACAGCCACCAACGAGGCATCCCGGCGCGCACCGGTAGCAAACGCGTTAATATCTGGCGCATGGTAGATTGCAACCTGCGGCATAGCGATCCCGGCCTGGCGGGCCTGGTTCGCGACTGTATTCATCAGCCAGCGTTCTCTTTCATTGCGAGGCTGTTCGATCACTTCCCCGCCAACGGACTTTAACGCCATCCATTTGGACATCAGCAGCGAAATGAAGGAACCACCAAAACCAAACAGCAGTGCCATGATCAACAAGCCTTGAACGCTGCTTGACTGAATCCCTGTCAGGCTCAATACCAGCCCGAAAACGACCATCACAGCCAGGTTCGTCAGCAGGAAGAGCGCGATTCGCATCATAATTTTCTTTTAACCTCAATTTAACAAAACGCACTATGCGATTACCCATATCGTATGGGTCTTATGACTATTTTCAAGCATCCATAGGTGCTAAGTCACCAGAAAGACACAACTTTACATTTTATCGTATCAGACTGACGTCTTCATGCACTTGTTAAAAAAACAGGCACAATTTCTTGTGCCTGTTCGAGGTTATTGACTGGTTGCGGGCTGTTCCGCTGGCTTTTCTTTTTCAAGATGCGCCAGGTCGAGCGCGATTTTTACCGTTTCATCCAGGTATGGATCCGGTTCCTGGTAATCCTTCGGTAGATCGTCCAGTTTCTTCAGCAGCGGTTTGCCTTCACGCTTGAACCGATCGTTAATACGCGCTAGGCGCATTGCGTCATCTTCGTTATTCTCTTTTTCACGCTGAGCGTAATTCAGAGAAGCGATGTTGCGCTTATCCTTCATCGCATTGAAACGCGCAATGTCCTTCATGATGTACTGGAACTCAGGATCGTTCGCAATACGTGCATTGTGCTCTTTCAGCAATTCAGGTCCGAACGGCGTCAGATTATCTGACTTGGTGTAGGTCGCCGCATCAATGCTGTCCCACGGCAGCGCGTTATCTTCAAACTTCTCGCCGGTTTCAGTTTCTTCATTACCTGTCGGCATGATGATATCTGGCGTAACACCCTTACGCTGCGTGCTGCCACCGTTTACGCGGTAGAATTTCTGGATCGTGTACTGAACAGAACCCAGCGCTGGCCATTCCGGACGCAGCATCTGATCGTAAATACGGTTCAGGGAGCGATACTGCTGAACTGTGCCTTTACCGAAGGTTGGTTCACCAACGATCAGCGCTCGGCCATAATCCTGCATTGCCGCAGCGAAAATCTCTGATGCTGAGGCGCTGAAGCGATCGACCAATACCACCAGCGGGCCTTTGTAGTACACAACGCCGTCGGTATCGCTGTCTTCACGCACTTTACCGTTATTGTCACGAACCTGAACCACCGGGCCGGAAGGAATGAACAGACCGGAAAGCGAAACCGCTTCGGTCAGCGCTCCACCGCCGTTGGTACGCAGATCGATGATGATGCTGCTGACGTTCTGTTTTTCCAGTTTCTGCAGCTGGACTTTGACATCATCAGTCAGACCAACATAGAAACCAGGAATATCCAGTACGCCGACTTTTTCTTTGCCAACGGTTTTCACGGACATTTTAACGGCACGGTCTTCGAGACGGATACGTTCACGCGTTAGCGTCACGGTGCGCGTCTTGGTACCTTTACCGGCAGGCAGAATTTCAAGGCGCACCTTGCTGCCTTTAGGTCCTTTGATCAGTGCTACGACATCATCCAGACGCCAGCCAATCACATCGACCATGCCCTTGCCCGTCTGCCCGACGCCGACAATACGATCGCCAACGCTGATCGCTTTGCTCTTGGCTGCCGGACCACCTGCCACCATGGAGTTAATGACGGTGTAGTCATCATCCATCTGCAGAACCGCGCCAATACCTTCCAAAGACAAGCTCATTTCAGTATTGAACTGCTCGGTATTGCGCGGAGAGAGATAGTTAGTATGCGGGTCGATTTCACGGGCGAACGCTGTCATCGCCAGTGAGAACACATCTTCGCTGTTGGTCTGCGCCAGACGGCGAATCGCAAATTTGTAGCGGCGCGTCAGCGTTTCGCGGATTTCCGCATCGGTTTTACCGGTCAGCTTCAGGCTGAGTTCGTCAAATTTAACCTTGCCGTCCCACAGCGCATTAAGCTCTGCTTCGCTCTTCGGCCACGGCGCTTTACTTCGGTCGAGGTTAAAGGTGTCGTTACCGGTGAAATCCATTGGACGTGCCAGTACGCTTAATGCGTACTGATAACGTTCAAATCGGCGTTTTTGCGCCAGATTATAGAGATCGTAAAAGACATCCAGCTTGCCGGTGCGCAGTTCATCGCCGAGGACCGTTTTCTTTTTTGCATACTGTTCGATATCGCTCGCCAGCAGCACATTGTGGCTGTAGTCGAGCAAATTCAAATAGCGGTCAAAAATTTTTGCCGAAAACGCCTGATCCAGATCGAACTGGCGATAGTGTGATCGCGTAAAACGCGACGTCACACGTTCGCTTACCGTCGCATGCTGGGTTTCTTCCTTTAAAACGGGGATTTGATCGGCACGCGTGATGTCTTCCACAGCAAGTGCCTGGCCTGCTAATGCAAGCAGACCAGCTAACGCAGTAAGCCTAAAAAAAGTGTTCATGCCAGGCCTGGCCTCCGTTTCAGAACACCAGGTGTTCTGCGCGTACAATCAAAGACATACCCGAATTCAGCTGTACACGGACGCCATCTTTGGTGATTTCTAATACGGTGGCATCCATCGCATTATTTCCTGCTTTCACCTTCAGAGACTGCCCTACCGTCAGTACTGAAATATCAGATACCGGGGTATGCTGTTCTTCGCGAGGAGCACGCGGTGCTTTTGCTGCTGGTTTTTCAGCGCGAGGTTTACGCTCAGCACCTTCTTTACGACGCGGTGCAGGACGCGGCTTACGCTCGCGACGCGGGGCGTCTTCTTTTTCACCGGCGGCAGCGGCCGCTTCGCGTTTTTTCGCCTGTTGCTCTGCGCGTTGCGCCTGAACACGGGCTTTAGCTTCTTCCAGCTGTTTGCGAGCATGTTCAACATGTTGTTCATCCAGCTCACCACAAGGGTTGCCGTCGAGATCAACACGCGTTGCGCCCAATTTAACGCCATACAGATAGCGCCAGCTTGAAGTATAGAGACGTAAGGCAGAACGGAGCTGCGTCTTGCTGAGGTTCATTTCACCCTCAACACGCTCTACCAGATCCTGAAAAATGCCAATTTTCAGTGGGCGCGCTTCGCCTTCCGCACTAAAACACTGCGGGAAGCGTTCGGCCAGAAACGCGATGACTTCTTTACTGCTATTCAACTTAGGTTGATTTTCCATGAAATTTCCTGATTACAACGGACGTAGCCAACAAGCGCAGGCATGAACAGGCGACATTATAATGACGTCATCAGTAATTGCTACGTTATCCGTTGATTATCCTGCGACGCGCGCAAAGAATTTTTTGTAATCCGTCGTTGCAAGCACGGTTTCAAGCTGTGCCACAAGCGTACGCAGACCTTGTTCATCTTCTTCAGTAAAGCGGCCAAATGCCGTGCTATCAATATCCAGCACGCCGATTATCTGATTGTCGACAGCGATCGGCAGGACGATTTCAGCGTTGCTGGCGGCATCACAGGCGATGTGCCCATCAAAAGCATGTACGTCCTCAATACGCTGAACCTGGTTCTGCGCCACTGCGGTACCGCACACACCGCGCCCTACCGGGATCCGCACGCAGGCAATTTTGCCCTGGAAGGGACCAAGCACCAGCGTATCGTCCTCAAGCAGGTAAAAACCGGCCCAATTCACTTCTGCAAGACGCTCGTACAACAATGCGCTGGTATTCGCCAGCGTTGCCAGAAAACTGGTTTCACCTGCCATCAATGCCTGAAAATCACGGTTCAGATCCGTGTATAGCTCTATTTTGTTCATTATATAATCACTTAGTTGTCTTACTTAAAACTGCAGCCTACTAAAATAAACATTAAATGCGTTAATGCTCAAGATCATTCCCGTCATGAGTTAAGATAACATTACTTCAACAATTTGATTCGCGATACATGGCCTTAACGACACCACGCATCACGCCAACTAAAAAAATAGCCATCAGGTCCATCGGTGAGGCACTACCTCGTGCACATTATCATCGCTGCCCTGAATGTGACCTGATATTTAGCTTGCCTAAAATGCGTTCGCACCAAAGTGCCTTTTGCCCACGCTGCCAGGCAAAAATTCGTGACGGACGCGACTGGTCGTTAACGCGACTGGCGGCAATGGCTTTCACCATGTTGCTGCTGATGCCCTTTGCCTGGGGAGAGCCACTCCTGCACATCTATTTATTAGGTGTGCGCATTGATGCCAATGTGATGCAAGGCATCTGGCAAATGACCCGACAAGGTGATCCCCTCACCGCCTCCTTCGTGCTTTTTTGCGTCGCTGGTGCGCCACTAATTCTCGTGACCTCAATCGCTTATCTGTGGTTTGGTAATATTCTCGGGATGAACCTGCGCCCGGTGCTGCTGATGCTGGAAAGGCTCAAAGAGTGGGTGATGCTCGATATTTACCTGGTGGGTATCGGCGTCGCATCAATCAAGGTTCAGGACTATGCTTTTTTGCAGCCTGGCGTGGGGCTGTTTGCTTTTATTGCGCTGGTGATCCTCAGTATTTTGACGCTGTCACATCTTAACGTTGAGCAGCTTTGGGACCGTTTCTACCCGCAAAGACCGGCTCGTCGGCCCGATGAAAAGCTCCGCGTCTGCCTCGGCTGCCATTTTACAGGTTATCCGGATGCCCGCGGTCGCTGCCCTCGCTGCCATATCCCGTTGCGCTGGCGCAGAAATCAAAGTATCCAAAAGTGTTGGGCGGCACTGCTGGCCTCGATTGTCCTGCTTTTGCCCGCTAACCTACTGCCCATCTCAATAATTTATGTCAACGGCGGCCGACAGGAAGACACAATCCTGTCAGGCATAATGTCTTTGGCAAACAGTAATGTCGGCGTAGCGGCGATCGTGTTTATCGCCAGTATATTAGTGCCATTCACCAAAGTGATTGTGATGTTTACGTTGCTATTCAGCATCCACTTTAATTGTGAACAAGGGTTGCGCACCCGTATAAAACTACTGCGTATGGTGACCTGGATTGGCCGCTGGTCAATGCTCGATCTCTTTGTTATCGCGTTAACCATGTCGCTGATAAATCGCGATCAGATACTTGCTTTTACTATGGGACCGGCTGCGTTTTATTTCGGCGCAGCGGTAATATTGACTATTCTTGCTGTGGAATGGCTGGACAGCCGCTTACTTTGGGATGCACATGAGTCAGGAAACGCCCGCTTCGCAGACTGAAGCGCAGATTAAAACAAAACGCCGTATCTCCCCGTTCTGGCTGCTGCCGTTCATCGCGCTGATGATCGCAGGATGGCTTATCTGGGGAAGCTATGAAGATCGCGGCAATACCGTGACCATCGACTTTATGTCTGCGGACGGCATTGTGCCAGGCCGTACTCCCGTTCGTTATCAGGGCGTTGAAGTGGGCACGGTGCAGGATATCAACCTCAGCAAAGATCTGCGCAAAATTGAAGTCCGCGTCAGCATCAAATCGAGCATGAAAGATGCTCTGCGCAAAGATACCCAGTTCTGGCTGGTCACGCCGAAGGCGTCGCTGGCTGGGGTTTCTGGTCTGGATGCGTTGGTTGGCGGCAACTATATCGGCATGATGCCCGGTACTGGCGAGGCCGAGGATCATTTCGTCGCCCTGGACACCCAGCCCAAGTATCGTCTGGATAATGGCGATTTAATGCTGCATCTGCGCGCCCCTGATCTCGGATCGCTTAATAGCGGTTCACTGGTTTATTTCCGTAAGATTCCGGTGGGCAGGGTCTATGACTACACCATCAACCCGAACCATCAGGGCGTAACCATCGATGTATTGATTGAACGTCGCTTCACCAATCTGGTGAAAAAAGGCAGCCGCTTCTGGAACGTCTCCGGTGTAAATGCGGATGTCAGCCTTAGCGGTGCGAAGGTAAAACTGGAGAGTCTAGCGGCGCTGGTCAACGGTGCCATTGCTTTTGATTCACCCGAAGACTCAAAACCTGCTGCGGCAGACGACACGTTTGGTCTATATCAGGATCTCGCGCACAGCCAGCGTGGAGTAATCGTCAAGCTTGATTTACCCAGCGGAGATGGACTCAAAGCAGGCTCAACATCGCTGATGTATCAAGGATTAGAAGTCGGTCAGCTCACAAAACTGGATTTAAACCCAGGCGGTAAAGTCACCGGCGAAATGACGGTCGATCCCAGCGTCGTAACGCTGCTGCGTGACAACACACGAATTGAGTTACACAGCCCTAAATTATCGTTAAGCGATGTGAATCTCAGTTCGCTGCTAACAGGTAAAACTTTCGAGCTGGTACCTGGCGAAGGCGAGCCGCGTAACCAGTTTGTCGTTATTCCCGCTGAGAAGTCGTTGTTACACGACCCAGGCGTCATGACGTTTACGCTGACCGCGCCGGAGAGTTACGGTATTGATGCTGGCCAGCCGCTAATTCTTCACGGCGTACAGGTCGGTCAGGTGATTGAGCGTACGCTTTCCAGCAAAGGCGTCTCATTTACCGTTGCTGTTGAACCACAGCATCGTGACCTGGTGCAGGGTGACAGTAAGTTCGTGGTGAACAGCCGCGTGGATGTCAAAGTCGGACTTGATGGCGTGGAGTTCCTTGGCGCCAGCGCCAGTGAGTGGCTCAGCGGCGGCATTCGTATTTTGCCCGGTACTAAGGGTGAAATGAAAAAAAGCTACCCGCTTTACGCTAACCTGGAGAAAGCGATTGAAAACAGTCTGAGCGATCTGCCAACCACTACGGTCAGCCTGAGCGCCGAAACGCTACCTGATGTACAGGCTGGCTCGGTGGTGCTTTACCGCAAATTCGAGGTCGGTGAAGTGATTAGCGTTCGTCCTCGCGCCGATGCGTTTGATATCGATCTGCATATCAAACCGGAATATCGCAACCTGTTGACCAGCAACAGCGTGTTCTGGGCCGAAGGCGGAGCAAAAGTTCAGCTTAACGGCAGCGGATTAACCGTACAGGCATCTCCCCTTTCACGCGCGCTGAAAGGGGCGATTAGCTTCGATAATTTAAGCGGTGCCAGCGCCAGCCAACGTAAAGGCGACAAGCGTATTCTGTATGCTTCGGAAACCGCCGCGCGTGCGGTCGGCGGCCAGATAACGCTGCATGCGTTCGATGCCGGTAAACTCGCTGCAGGCATGCCGATTCGCTACCTGGGAATCGATATCGGACAGATCCAGACGCTTGAGCTGATCACCGCCCGTAACGAAGTTCAGGCAAAAGCGGTTCTGTACCCGGAATACGTGCAGACCTTCGCGCGAAGCGGTACCCGTTTCTCCGTGATCACCCCGCAAATTTCGGCAGCGGGCGTGGAGCATCTGGATACAATCCTGCAGCCGTATATCAACGTTGAACCAGGACGCGGTAATCCGCGCCGTGATTTTGAGCTGCAGGAAGCCACCATTACCGACTCTCGTTACCTCGATGGTCTGAGTATTGTGGTTGAAGCACCAGAAGCAGGTTCGCTGAATATCGGAACCCCGGTGTTGTTCAGAGGTATTGAAGTGGGGACCGTCACCGGGCTGACGCTGGGCTCGCTTTCCGATCGTGTGATGGTTGCCATGCGCATTAGCCAACGCTATCAGCATCTGGTACGTAACAACTCCGTGTTCTGGCTGGCATCCGGCTACAATCTCGACTTCGGCCTGACCGGCGGTGTCGTGAAGACCGGTACCTTCAATCAGTTCATCCGCGGCGGCATCGCCTTCGCGACTCCACCAGGTACACCGCTGGCTCCGAAAGCACAGGCCGGTAAACACTTCCTGTTGCTGGAAAGCGAACCAAAAGAGTGGCGTGAATGGGGAACCGCCCTGCCACGTTAATCTCTCCACTTGCTCCGGCGTACTCGCGCCGGAGCACTTATGCTACACTGCGCACCTGTTTTTTTGCCGGTGGTACCAAGTGGCTTATTTTCCCGACGCCTTTCTGACTCAAATGCGTGAAGCAATGCCTTCCACGCTCTCATTCGATGAATTTCTCGCTGCCTGTCAGCGCCCGTTGCGCCGCAGCATTCGCATCAATACGCTGAAAATCTCCGTTGCCGATTTCCTCGCACTGACAGCACCTTACAACTGGTCTCTCACTCCGGTTCCCTGGTGTGCTGAAGGCTTTTGGATCGAGCGCGATGATGAAGAGTCAGTGCCGCTCGGCAGCACCGCAGAACATTTAAGCGGCCTGTTTTATATTCAGGAAGCCAGTTCAATGCTGCCAGTCGCAGCACTGTTCGCCGAAGGCAATACCCCGGAACGCGTAATGGATGTTGCGGCAGCCCCCGGCTCCAAAACCACGCAAATTGCCGCAAAAATGAATAATCGAGGCGCCATTCTGGCGAATGAGTTTTCTGCCAGTCGCGTCAAAGTCCTGCATGCCAATATCAGCCGTTGCGGGATAGCCAACGTCGCCCTGACCCATTTTGACGGACGCGTATTTGGCGCTGCGTTGCCGGAATCATTTGATGCCATATTGCTCGACGCACCGTGTTCCGGTGAAGGCGTGGTGCGTAAAGACCCCGATGCGCTAAAAAACTGGTCCGTAGAAAGTAATCTGGAAATTGCCGCAACCCAGCGCGAACTGCTCGACAGCGCCTTCCACGCCCTGCGTCCCGGTGGCACATTGGTTTACTCGACCTGTACGCTTAATCGTGACGAAAATGAAAATATCATGCAGTGGTTGATAGAGACCTACCCTGATGCCGTCGAGTTTTTACCTCTGGGCGATTTATTTCCGCAGGCCGAACGCGCCCTGACGCCGGAAGGATTCCTGCATGTATTCCCGCAGATTTACGATTGCGAAGGTTTCTTCGTTGCGCGTTTACGCAAAACAGCTGCAATCCCTGCACTACCTGCGCCGAAGTACAAAGTCGGAAACTTCCCGTTTAGCCCGCTTAAAGGACGCGAATCTGCGCTTGTCACGCAAGCCGCGAGCGCTTGTGGACTGCAGTGGGAAGATAATTTGCGCCTGTGGCAGCGCGATAAAGAGATCTGGCTGTTCCCGGCTGAAATTGAACCTCTGATTGGCAAGGTTCGCTTTTCTCGACTCGGGATCAAACTGGCTGAAACCCACAATAAAGGGTATCGCTGGCAGCATGAGGCCGTTATCGCCCTCGCCGACCCGAACCACAGCCATGCATTCGAACTGACCCTTGCCGAAGCGGAAGAGTGGTATCGCGGTAGAGATGTTTACCCGCAAACCGCACCGACGAGTGACGACGTACTGGTTACGTTCCAGCATCAGCCGATCGGTCTGGCAAAACGCATTGGATCGCGACTGAAGAATAGTTACCCGCGCGATCTTGTCCGGGATGGCAAACTCTTTACGGGATAACGCACGTTTTTACTGGCGCTTTTGCTAACGTTGACTACGCTGAAAAATGGACGGCCTAACTGGTCGTACCACAACCAGCAAATTAACGGAGAGCACGATGATGAAAACCAGTGTGCGCATTGGCGCTTTTGAAATCGACGACGCCGAGTTACATGGCGAATCGCCGGGGGACCGAACGTTAACCATTCCGTGTAAATCCGATCCGGATTTATGTATGCAACTGGATGCCTGGGATGCCGACACCAGCGTCCCGGCCCTGTTGAACGGAGAACATTCAGTACTATTTCGCGAACACTACGATCGTAAGTCAGATGCCTGGATCATGCGCCTTGCCTGATTCAAAAAGAACCCGTCGCCAGACGGGTTATTTCTTGGTTAATTTCCCTCATCTATCAACATCTTCTACACTACAGGTATGGCTTTACCATTTGAGGATGGAATGTTCACGCTGGTTCTTTTTGTGTGCTATCTGGATGGCGGTTGTGAAGATATCGTGGTTGATGTCTACAAAACTGAGCAGCAGTGCCTGATATCGATGGACGATCAACGTATTCGTAACGGCGGATGTTTACCTGCGGACGACTACATCGACAGTTTCTGGCATCCGGCCCAGGAATACAGCGATTTTTGATTATTGCAGTTGTACCAGCGTTAACTCGCCGCCGAATACAGCACCGGTATCAATATAGTGTAGATTCTCGCGATCCAGCCGATGGCGCAACGGCGTGTGGCCAAACCAGAAGTGATCCGCGCCGTGAATCGCACAACCACTGTTCATCAGTCTCGAGCGGTCCCACAGCACGCGCTGTAAATCGATCTCTTTTAGCCACTGATAATCATCATCCGGGTAATCGGCATGAGCAATAACGTGTATACCGTTCTGACAATGCAGCTCCAGAATCCAGGGTAACTGCCAACACGCTTCAAGAGCAAATTTCGCTGCCGGTTGCTCCGCCTGCTCGAACCACGAGCCTCCATTCATAAACCACATGAATTGATCCCCCGTCGCCAGCGCGTCCAGCGCCATCTGTTCATGGTTTCCCCTGACCGCGACAATCCAGCGTTTACGCAGTAGCTTCAGACAACGCAAACTGTCTGGTCCACGGTCGATAACATCCCCCACTGAAACCAGCAAATCCTGCCAGGGATCAAAACGGTACTGGCGAAGTTTAGCCATCAGCATCGAGAAGCAGCCGTGGATATCCCCAACCACCCAAACGTGGCGCCACTGCGTACCGTCGATTCGTTGATAGATATTGCCAGGTCGTCCCATGTCGCCTCCAGAGTACAAGGGTACCTGATTATAATTTTAGCAATGTTGGTAAAAAAGCCTGGACGATCGTGGGCAGGAGTATGGTATGGTTTATGGAGAATGCAGCGTGCAATACGCCGTGTTTTGCCCTGGATGGCATCGCATTCGCCACATAAAAAGAGACCGAATACGATTCCTGTTTACAACTCAAAATGCAATAAGCTATAAACTTCAATAAGTTAGCACCAAAAGCCCTCTATAAAACACCTCCTGATACTTACTATTGCACCCATTCAAGATCAATCAGTTGCTATTGGTTTCGTGGTGTCGTCGGGAAAAGTTCGGGATCGCATTGTTTCAGCGTCTACCCATTTTTAAGAATTCATCAATTCACAAAACCATCATTCCGATTTACCTTGCAAGCTCCTTTTAAATCTTTAACGGTGCGCACCACTTTTTCTTCCTGCCCTAAGCCGTACTGTTCAGGACATGTTTGAAGAGGCTGATATGTGGCTGATTTCAGATTAAACACATTGATTCGTCATACTGCAGAAGTAAAATCCACCACGACTGGCAATCATTCAATACTCGCACTATCGAACGTTCGCCAGTCGGTCCCTGCCATGCTCTTGCATACGGCGTGGTTGCGTCAGCTTTCAGATCCCGGCCCCATCCGGTATATCGGATCCATTGTTTGCTTCTGCCTGCTTCCGGTTCCAGGCGCTGTCTTCTGGCATATCCATACGAACATCGATCCAACTGCAGACCGGGACGTCGATCGGCTCGCCTTTGACTTTTATAATTTCGCCGTCATCAATCATCATGTATTTACGCCTGAACAGGCGGATCGTGATTTCGCCGCTTTCCGTCTCTTCTCCTTCGACAATGCCAAGTTCACCCATACCTCCTGGGTCCATTGGTGGAATCAACTGCCAGCCTTGTGATGCCAGGCCAGACGAACCGGTAAGCACATACACTCCGGTTTCCTGACGTGAAATACTGATACCTTCAGCTTCTTCGTTTGCTGTGCCGCATCCACACCATGCAAAGCCATTTTTATCCACATCCATACGCTGGTTTTCTTCCTGCGATTTGACAATACGGGCGACCGGAGAGGCGGACTTCAAAGTACCGTCACTGGATTTCGTCGTATTTGCCGTCGTGTAAACTTCATGCCAATTGTAGGTCCCGTTCTGTGCATGTGCCGTCTGAATAAATGCCCGGCCATCAGTTGTCCATACAAACCACGTAGTCGATGGGGTGGTGTCAAACTGCAATTGCAAGCCTACACCCTGCCCCTGCGGTTTATTTATTGTACTGCCAGTGTAGCGGCCAAAACCAATTAAGGTTGTATCAGAGAAATTATCTATATGACGCGCTACTGTCATCCCTATAGATTTTGCGTTAAAAAGATTCTCTGAGTTAACGCCAGGCATTAATTTATCTATAGTTGCATTGGCCGTGGCAGCACTTCCGAGGCCTAGAGTTTTTCTCCCCCCTTCTGGGGTCGTTGATCCGAGCCCACCCTGATCTAAAGGAACAGCCCCATTTATTTTTGTGGCCATATTATCGGCCAAGTATTTCCATGACGGGCCGGTGAAGGTAGTGCCGTCTGGCAGCCTTACGGTAATGGTTCCGGTACCGCTGAATACCTGCTGCCAGTTCTGTTTGTCATAATTCAGTCCACGCAGTGCTTCCGCACCCTGAGTCACCAGCGCGGCGGTAACCATATTCAGTGCTACACGCGGGACGGCAGACCAGGCTGCACCTGACTGCGTTGGTCCGGTGAAATTACCCACCAGTGTCAGTGATGTATTGCTATTGACGGTCTTAACCGGGAGAGTGTATGGAATACCACCCACTGTAACAACAATAAAATCTCCGGCTGCCAGCTCTGTAGTAAATGCAGTTCCGCTGCCGGATACAGCAGCAGATTTATTCGTCAGGGTGAGTGTTCCTGCTGACATGGATATCTCCTGAATTCAGATAATAAAAAACCCGCCGGAGCGGGTTATTTTGGGTATGTCATTGAGCGCAATTCGAACGGGTGAAGTTATTTTTATTCACCCATCGCCAGTTAAATGGATAACCGGCCCTGTACTCAGTCTGATTAACAACTTTTCGCACACCGTAAATGTGCACTGACTGGGGCTGTCCACCAAGCACTAACTCAGCCTGACAAACCGGTTTCTGTTTCTCCAGAACAGGTCCTGAACAGGCTGAAAGCACCAAACAGACAATAACTGGAATGATTATTTTTTTCATTTAGACGCCAGAACTAATTATTTAAATAAAAAATAACCAATGGCATTGAATAATTAAAATAGTTTTAATAGATCAATATTCTAAAATTGATCGTTCAAATCGATCAGTTTAATCATATGCAGCTGTGTTTATCGCCGTTATCACAATTCCGCTATTCGTTGTTCCGACAGAGGAACCACTTGCAGTGGTTGAACTTTGCCCCCTAATTCTTGTACCACCAGTGTCGTCATGGCAACCCGTCCCCACATCCACAGACTGAAATATTGGCTGCCCACCGGGTGCCGAACCAGCATGGAGGATGACAGATCCCAGCCCCATCGGATTTACGGCCCATTTGCCTGCCATGTATGTATCAATGTTAAGCCCACCACTTACAGCACCTGGTGAACCAATAGTTGTAAGGTCGCTTAATACCCGGGACTCATTCGTAAGTACCAGTGTCCCTTCGGCATCCCATATAGCCACACCCCAGGCCGGAAGGATAAGCGGATATATGGCAAAAAAATAGGCCTCAAGGACAAAAGCCGATCCCCTGTAATTAGACGCATCAACACTGAACGTATTGCCACTTTTTGAAGCTGATATCTTCGCAGGGGCGCTGGTTCTTGCAAATGCAATCCCTCCCTTCTGACCGTCGATAGTCACGGACGCCGAAGCACTGTTAAAATTCCCCCCAAAAGTTGAGTTGACAGTTACTTTTCGGTAAAGCGTCATTGGTGTGGAATCAGGCGTGATAAAAGGGTTCCCGTTAGGTAATGAAATCAATGCGCCATATTTAGCCATCTACGCAGTCTCCGCAAAAACGATTAACTGCACTTTGACTGCCGGGTAATCATTAATCCCATCACTACCTGAAGGCTGTATTGTTATGGTGTTTCCAGATGCAATAATATTTCTTTTATCTGTGTAACTTATTGTCCCTTTATCCTCCAGAGTACCAACCGCAAAACCGACCTTTAAACCGGGCTCGAGGTTGAACTGGTAGCTTCCCGTTTTCTGACCTAAAGCAAGATCGATGATGCCCACCACGGTTACAGGTTTAATGCCATAGTTATTCGGGACACCGTTAGCGTCCCATGTCTGAATTCCCCATGTCATCAGAATACCCCTGTTAATTTGCCAATCTGCACGCGGAGAACGCCATTGCCATCTTTAACGCTGTAATTCAGATTGGTCATTTTCGTTGCCCCCTCCCCGGCAACAGCCCCATTAATTTCAAACGTTCCGTCTGCTTTCATGATGGTGCCTGTTTTACCCTGAACGTAATTCGATGAGCGTAATTCACCAATTTTTGCCAGAGTGATTTGGCTATACTGAATAAACGCATCGCTGATAAACACCTGACCATTAACAACAGCAAAGGGTGAATATTGCGTATCACCGCTGCCACTCATCAGGACGAACTGATTGGCGTTAAACCCGACTCGGGTGACTACTGGCTTACCCGCTTCCGCCAGCACTGCAATCGACATCCCGGCGTTATACATCACACCGTTAATCCGGACTCCAGTTTTGAGGGTGTAAATCGCAGATGCACCAGTGGCATTAACCACGGCGGTGAGCTTATCTTCCAGTGCAGCAGTCACATTGTTAAACTGCGCCTGCACCTGAGTGGACATTTCAGCCATCGCTTTATCAACATCTGCAATGGTCGTTTTGACCACCAGAATATCCGCGCGCACTTCGCCATACTGCGCCCACTGATGTTCCACCGTTCCATGGTTGGCCAGCGCGTTCTGCAATGCTGCTTCAAGATTGGTATCAATGTCGCCTGTCAGGCGATCACCGTCGGCAGACGTCAGGAAGTCATCGGCAATATCTCCCAGGTAATCGTCAGCATTCGCATTGGATTCGCCACGAACCCAGTCGGTCCAGCCTGATTCATTACCCGTTCTGTCTACCAGCTGCGCGCGATACCAGAATTCCTGCCCCGCCTTCAACCCCAGTTGGGTGTATTCGGCAGACGGATAAGACACATCCGACAGCAAAAGGGGATTTGAGAAATCACTGTTCGCGGTGTACTGAATTTCCGTTTTCAGCGTGTCCCCGGTGTTAGCCGGGAATCCCCAGTTCAGGCGAATCCCCCAGTTGATCGGCGTTGTCGCAAAGCCGACAGGTTTCGGTGGATTTCCCACCTTGCCCGTCAGCGTTTTCTCTTCGGAGTAGCCCCAGCCAGAGGAAATTTCAGCGGCATTAATTGCACGCACACGCACGAGGTAGCGCCCTGCATAAATACCCGGAACATCGAATGACGTGGTGGAGCTGCGCGGCACATTTACCCAGTTGCCGTCATTGCGGCGCCACTGTGCCTCATAGGCGATGGCATTTTGCGCCTGGTCCCAGCTCACACGCATGGTTTCGACGCTGATATTCTGCTGCACCACTGAAAACGAGCTGATCACAATGTTAGCCGGCGGCGACTGGTTACCCGGAGGGATCACACTCACCGGCCGCTGGTCAATGATGGCTCCGGTATCAATACGGGCATATTTATCCGGGTCGTGCCATGCACCGGTAATCGAGAAAGTGCCATCATCGTTATCGGAGACGCTGACAACACGATACTGCTGCGTGTAGAGCTCGTCCGACTCAACCACCCAAACAGCTTCAGCCTGCGGCGTCTCACTGTATGCCGTGGTGACTGTGACTGATTCCCCGTTAACCGCCTGAATGGTCCTGCTCTGCGACGCTCCGGATGGTAGGTTGAGAATAAGGCGATCACCTGCTACCGCATCTGCCACGCGGTCAAGTTTGATAACGCGACCGTTAACGGCGCTGATTCGGCCGCCCATAACTTTGCCGGACAGAAGCTCGTCTGACACGGCGATGATGTATCCCGGCTGCGGAATGTTTCCGTCCAGGCCAACATCAAACGAAACAATGCGATCCTTATTGTTGGTGAGAATACCCCAGCGACCCTTTCGGTTCGCTTCTGATTGCCGGGTACAGCCGATGGCTGTCATTTCCAGCTGATTAAATCCGTACCGGGCAACCAGAGGCTGCTCAAACACTGGCTCCATCGCATCAGCATAGGCGTTACCTGGATCAGACCAGGAAACCAGCGCTGTTGTATAGCGCGTTTTTGTCGTGCTGCTGGAATAGGTAAAGCGTCCGTCGATAACGTTAGCGCGGGTGTAAGCGTAATCCACATCTCTCGGCATATCGGCAAGCGCAACAATCTGATCACCGCCCCAGTACGTCATACCCCGGAATATAGCCGCAAAGTCACGCAGCACAGTGTAAGCGTCATTCCTGTCCTGAACATAGACGTTACAGGTATAGCGTGGCTCTGTCCCGCTTCCACCCTTTCCATCCGGTACCGGCTGATCGCAATACTGCGATACCTGGTACAACGTCCATTTATCGATGTTGGCTGCACTCAGGCGATTACCCAGACCAAACCGGTCAGAAACAACCAGATCGTAAAAAATCCACGCAGGGTTATCCGTCCATGCCCACTTAAACGCACCGGTCCATGTACCGCTATAAGTGCGGGTTTCAGGGTCGTAGGTATCAGGAACGCGGATAACACGGCCGCGGGGCTCGCAGGAGATCTGCGGGATAGAGCCGTTAAACTGGCTTGAATCGAATTCGATGTAGAGTAACGCTGTGTTTGGATATCGTAACTTGGCGTCAATAACCTCAGTGAAGCTCTGCAGCGTCATCGTGTCGCCGATCTTCGCGCTGTTGGCGTCAGAGGTAATCTTACGCAGGCGGATTGTCCAGGTGCTGCCAGCCTGCGGTAAATCGATGCGGTGGCTGCGCTCATAACCAGACGTCGTTTTTCCGGTCACGCTGGTATTGAGTACCGTCTGCCATGCGCCGCCGTCCGTCTGCAAGTCAATCGCATAATTGACCGAGTAACCCACCAGATCGCCGTCGTCCTCCTGTTTGAAAAGCGAGGGCCATTTCAGACGCAGGCGAACTGCTGAAAGCTGCGTATTGGTAAACGTGCGCGTCCACGCTGTAACGCTTGATACCTCAGTTCCTACGCTGATTTCGTTTTCGGTACCGGGGATACCCTGAATATATTTTTGCGCCTGCGTTCCTGCGCGAAACTCCCACGTTACGCCGCTGAAGTTTTGGGAGCCGTCAGCATTTTCCAGCGCCGTTCCGTCCAGGTAGATATCTTTGCCGGTTAGCTGCCCTGCAAACTCCCCTTCGCCAAGCGCAATGAGGATTTTTGCCTTCGCTACAGATTGCAGATCATCAGGCTGTTCGGTAGGGGTTCGTGAACTGGAGCTGCCGCCCTTGCGGCCTTTTATTGCGGTTGCTGTTGCCATATTGCGCCCATAAAAAAAGCCACCCAAAGGTGGCTACTGTCTGAATATCAGGATGTTACAAATCTAAATACCTGGTTATGTTGTGGATTCAGCCCGCCAGCGGTGGGACGCTGGTGAACTCATAACAGGTGGAATGGCTGATTACCTCTGGAAAAAGGAGAAGTAAATGGGTTCGATGTTAGAACTGGAAAAAGAAGTGGCAGAGCTTAAACAAAAGCTGCTTACGCATGAAATTGCAACTGGCCTGATTCTATCGGACATTGTGAAATTACTGGACATTGCCCGGCCAGGCGCACTCGATGCTCTGACTAAAAACTATCAGGCAGGGCAAGCAAAAATCCCAGAATCAGCTGCACGTAATGATCCGCACACAATTGATGCGTTCACGCGCATCCTTAAAGTTTTAGAGGTGGCATCAAAGAAATAATTAAATCGAGCTTTTCATTGAATATTTCTTCATGAGTTTTAGCGGCCTCATTCGGGGCCGCTGTTACCGTTCCACCGAAAACCCCTGCATCACCCTGCGAAATCTTTCCCTCCTTTACTCGCAAACTCCAGCCATTACCGGTGATGGTCGAATGAATAGCGCCACCTGGCCGTAGTGCGTTCTGAATGGCGGAATTGACGATTGCCGGGTTATGCAGCTCTGCTATCTCCACCTGCAGGCTCGCGATGGTTGCCTCAAGCATGCTCATGCGCTCTTCTAAAGTCATAGTTTTCTCCTGCCTCTCAGCTAATAAGTTAATTAATTTACTGTTGATCTTCGACATAAATTCCGGCAGAAATAATCGCCCCACCAATACGCCTGCGTCCGTATAGAAGCGGAACTGGATTACCCTGAGCAGCAGTGTTAGTTACACCACCGAATGCATACGATGCCCGATTTTCGGCATCCTGTTTGCTGGCAAGTCCTGCTGGCTGTGGCGAAAGCATTTGAACAACACCACCAAGCATCATTGCAGCGCCTATTTTCATAGCGGCAGGACCCCAAGCTGCACCGCCCCATGCTTGGCCGATAGTAGCCCCCAAAGCACCAACAACAACAAGTACAGCCCCTAAAACTGTTTGAAGTAGGCCTGCCTTTTTACTGCCAATTACAACAGGGATAATTCTTATCACCTCTCCTGTAACTGGAAAACCTAAATCATCTTTTCCTATATTTCTTTTCCCTTTAAATACAGCATACGTTAGACCACGATTTTTACTCGTATTTAAATATTGTTCAAATCCACAAATTGTTTTTGATAATGCATTGATAGCCTCTGCTGTTGTTCGTATTAGTCTGTCATGGGTTCTACCAAATACTTTACCTAACGCGCCACCCAGTTCAATTCTAGTCATTATTTCTTGCATATTTACTCCAATAAAAAAGCCACTAACGTGGCTTTGACAAACAGAAATAAATTAAATGCATGATCGCGCTATTTTTCCCCACGGGTCACCGATACCTTTATTTGCAGCATAGACTTTCACATCGGCCCCTCCCTCAGTGTCATCTTGAATAATAGCCATCGAAAGAACACCAAATAAATCATCAGCGGCTGATATTCTATATCCAGTTTCAGTTTCTATACTTGTAGCCTGTGGATGCAGTTCTTGCCACTTAGGGGACATGCATTTGTTGAGTTGTGCAGCACTCTTTGAGGTATGACCAGAATAAATAGGCTGTCCTTCCTGTAAGGAAGATGCACTACAACCAAATAAACCCAGTAATGAAATCAATAATATGTTTTTTTTCATATCCCTATCCCCTTTTGATAATGCAAAAGATTAGCACAGAGACTTATGCCGTAGAACCTTCATCGTCCGTTCCTGCCAGTATCCCCCATACGGCACACGCTGACTCAAATGGCCATAAAGATGGTGGAGTAACATATTACCTTCGAGCAAGATCCCGGCATGGTTCCACTTATTAGCCTGGACCTGCATGATCACCATGTCACCTGGCTGCGGCGCACCACTGAATTCACGGAATCCGCATTCATACCAGCAATCGTGGTAGAAGTTTTCGGGATAACTGTCTTCCCACCAGGGATAATCCACGCGGTAATCCGTCAGCTCAATGCCGTGCGTTTGCCGGAAATAGCTCATCACCAGCCCCCAACAATCGAAGTGACCGAGCACAAACGGGCGCTCCAGTAGCGGCAGCTCGCCCCGCGGCTGAATGGTGCGTAAATCCCCTTCTGGCCAACTGACGATATGCCACGGAAGCAGTGTAGCGTCGCACTGAGCCTTATCCAGTTCGCTCGCCTGCGTCGTGGCATCCGGGTGGCTGTGGACAATGGCAATCACTGTTCCCCAGTCTTCGGCAGCGGCGTAATCTTCCGGCGACAGGTGGAAATGCTCTGTCGGATCGGTTGCCAGATTACGGCAGGGAATGTACCGCTGCACCCTGCTTTTTTGCACCACTACGCCGCAGCATTCACGCGGATATTCAGCAGCAGCATGCGCCATAATGGCGTCGATAATTTTCTGACGCATATCAGCTCCTGATCAGGGATGTGCCAGGGAAGCCACCGAACGGCAACTCGTTCCCCTCGCCATGCCTCAACTTGCACGCAGTGAGCGTACCGGGACATTCATCGAGTGACGGATCGTTAACCGGGTTGTTGTGCTTGTCGAAATAACGCGTTCCGGCATAGTCACATCCATCACCTGAGCGATATTTATTCCGGATGCACCAGGTACACAGGGAATGAAGCTGTCGCGTCGGGATCATTTGCCCCTGCAGGTCCATCGGGCTGGACAGAACAAATTCAACGGTTTCACCGGCAAGCTCGCCCGTTTTCCCGTCGATATACCAGACCTGCAGCTTTTCCTGAGTCGGGTCTGCTGTGGGGTTGCCGTCTGCGAAATTTATGGCATCGAGATATTTCTCTTTTGTGTCGTGAATAGTGACTTTCGCCTGCAGCAGATCGTCATACGCAAGACACAGGGAAGAAATGGAGCTTTCGATGTTCGCAACCGTCAGGGATGGCGTTGCATTGCTCCCACTGGTTGATTTCTCCAGACCTTCCAGTTGATATGGCCAGGCGGCATATTCATTTCCCTGCCACCAGATTGGTTTCGCCGGAAGCTTGGACTCATCCCCACCAGCGGCGATGATTTCCGCTTCTGTGTGGGGAATGCTGTAATTGTGAAAGCGGAGGACGTCTGTCAGACCAAAGGAAGAACCGTCCACCTCAATCAGACGAACATCGTTTCCGGATTCCAGCTTCTGATAATCTGCGTTTAAGCTCATGGTGCAAACGCCTGTTCAAAGGTGGCTGATACGGTTTCCACCGTTTTACTTTTGGTGACGCGCTGCAGGCTGTCTGCCTCAACACGCCACAGCGCAAGATCACCGCCTGGTGGGGTAAACGAAAATGATTTCGTCTTATGGCGCCGCAGGAAAGCATAAATATCCCGGACGGTTTGCGGTTCGCCGGTAAATGAAAACTCATAACTGAGCGTTTCATCATTCATCCCGGCACCTGACACCTGCTTATAGCCATCACCAAACTGCGCCGTACGGACGGTATCCTTACTTTTCAGGGTCGGCTGGCTGGATGCTTTAATCCGCCATGCAAAATGCTCGATCGCCATTACTTACCTCTGTTTTGTTGCATTCCAGATGATGCCACCGGGCCGGACTTCTCTGGTGATACCTTCCCTGATGGAACTGTTGATCACCTGCTGATAGGCTTTCCCCAGCGCATCGCCGTTTCCTTTCTGCTGACCGGAATCTCCCTGGCCTGTTGTAACCGAAACCGGTGCATACACGCTGACACCAAAAGGAGAAGCAACGCCACCGCCACTCCCCCCGACCAGACCACCAGTCGCATAACCGCGCATCATGCGATAAAGGTTGCCGACACCTATTCGGTTGGTGGCCTCCTGCGTAAAGACAAACTCGCCACGGTGCACCACACCTGCTGGCTCATACTTACCACCAGAGCCGGTGTATCCACCTGTGGCATAGCCGAGCCAGGAGGTTGCCGAATCGACAAGCCCAACCATGGCCTGTTTCATCAGGATTTGCGTCAACATCGACAGCGTCGAGCGGGTAAAATCAGCCCAGTTTCCTTTGCCGGTTGTCAGCATATCGGCCATGTTCTGACTGATGCCGTCAAACGTAGCGGCAGCGGCAGACTTCATTGAACCATACGCATCATTGGCAGAGTCGGCGTAGTCAGCCCAGGCTGATTTTGCCCCCGCTTTCCAGTCGTCCCGCAACTCATCCTGCGCGGCGTAGTACTCCTTGAGCGCGCCCAGCTCATTCTGATAGCCCTGATCCGCATCTGTGCCACCGGCATTCATCCAGCCCTGCCGAAGCTGAGCCTCTTCATTTTGCCGCTGCGCACCGCGGCTGCTCATGCTGCCACCTGCCACCAGTGCTTTGGTTTTCTCACCAATCTGGGTAACGTATTTCTGCGAGCTATCCTGCAGGCGGTTCAACCGTTCCTGGGCAACAATCTGATCGCCAAGTCGGGCATTCACCTCCGCCCGCGCCAGCACCTCATCTTTGTTCGCCAGCACCGACTTTTCATCAGCGGTCAGCGCGCGCTTTTTAGCGGCCTCTTCCAGTACAGAAAAGCGGGATTGCTGTTTCCACAGTTCCTGCCGCTGCTGGCTGATGGTATCCGTGATGCTCTTATGCTCCTCTAGCGTGCGTAGCTGCGCTTCCAGCTCCAGCGTCTGCGCGCTGGCTGTATCGATACTTTTCACGCCTGCTGGCGTTTTCACCGCTGACGGCTTTTTAGGTTTCTTCAGCGAGTCGTCGTATTCTTTTTTGGCGGCTTCAAGGTTGATGTTGTAGTCCGCCTGGAGGATCCGCCCATCCTTCAGCGCCTTATTCAGTTCGTTCTGGCGATCGGTGTATTTCTCCAGCGCACTTTGCGTCTTTGCATAATTCGACTGCGCCTGCGCGGCATACTTCTGGCGGTCAGATTCAATCACCGCCTCGCGCGCGGCGTTATCCTCAGTTGCCTTTGCCACACTGGCCTGCTGTTGCGCCATTTCCAGTGCAAGGCGGGCAGATTCCCGATCGTTCCAGTAGCTGGCGCGCGCATCATCGTTGACATAACCATCACCTTTACGCAGATTCCAGATTTCATCCGCCCGCTTAAAGGCCGCTTCCGCTTTGGCAACCATCTCCTGCGTGGTGTCAGGCCGCCCGATATCGAGCGCCGCATCCCACATCGATTTAAAGGCACGCTTCAGGCTGTCGGCAGCAGACTCAATCGACCCCATATTGTCGCGCAGGCTCTTTGTCTGCTCACGAAAACCGTTCGTCGCCGCATCATTAGCGGCCTGCAGTGCCCCGGCTTCATCCCCGGCACGCTGCAGCTGCGCCACATAAGCAATCTGTTCCGCTGTGACGTTGTGGAACTGCTGCGCCATGGCAATCAGACCAGAGGTCGGATCGTTCGTCAGTTTGCCGAATGCCGCCGCCACCTTATCGACCGGCACACCCGACGCATCGGTAAATTTCGCTACCGCCTGACTCATCTCATCGAACCGGGCACCGGCACGCACTCCGGCGTTGACCAGCTCCGTCAGCGCGCTGCTGGTCTGGTTAAACGTGAGTCCCGCCTGCTCGCCGGATTTCGCCAGCACCAGCATGCGGTTTGAGGTCAGCCCGGCAGTGTTACCGGACAGGACCAGCGTTTTGTTGAAATCAGACAGCGTGGACGAGCCCTGATACCAGGCGTAAAACACCGCGCCAGTGGCGGCCGCCAGCGCGCCAACACCTACCATCACCGGCGATATGGTGCCCAGCAGCGCCCGAAAGGTCGGAATGATACCGCCGAAGGAGTCTTTCACCTGACCGCCCTGCTGCAGCAGGATAAGCCACGGACTCTGTCCACCGGCCAGTTGGGTGGCGATATCCGTAAACTGCGCAGGCAGCATACGCATCGCCGCGTTGTACTGTCCTACAGAAATGCCGGCCTTCTTCGCGGCGCTCTCCTGGCGGGTAAATGACTGCTGCACCTTCAGCGCCGAGTCATTCGCTGCGTCACCCGTCTGCTTAAACTGCCTTTTTACATACTCCATCTGCTCGTTGAACTTTGACGAATTAACGTCAAGGTTAACGACCAGGTCACCCACTGCCGTCTGGGCCATAGCGAACACCTCCTGAAATGCCCTCGGCCTTTGCCATCAGCACAGCGTCACCAGGTTCATCATCGGCAATATCCTCCGCAGAAGGTGAAAGCAGGCTGAAGCTGGCAGGGGTTGATGTGGTTTTGGGGTCAAGCGCGGTAATGACGATATGCATCAGCGAGGAAAAATGTGCATCCAGTTGCACATCATTAAAAAAATTGTCCTGGTAGAACGTTCGCCAGTCGGCGTATTCCGTTGACGACATACCAGCAAGCATGGCGCGCCAGTCCGGGCGGCGAAATTCACGCGCCAGTTTCAGGACGAATGTCAGCTCGCTGGCGAGGACTTTTCCAGACTGACCGGCTCAGTCACAGCAACATCCTCTGGATCATTCGCTTCCTGCAGCGGCACCATGCCGGACAGCAGCTTCACGCTGTACTCTGCTGCGGAAACAATCTCCAGCGGCCAGGTCATCAGTACTTCATTCTGGATCTGCTCAACGTCTTCTTTCGGCGTTTTGTGCGCCCCTTTCAGGGGATGTCCATGCCATAAAGACATGGCCACCAGCAGTGCGCCGGATTTAATCGTCATATCCATCGCCGCCTGCATGTCGGCATCGGTGATACTTTCCAGCGTCTTCAGGTGTTCAAGATGCTCAATACGCTGCAGCGCCGACAGTTCGTAGAGCGTGACGGTCTTGCCGTTGCGTTCGAACGGCTCACTTTTTAAAAACATGGATTACTCCAGAAAGCGGGGCCACAGCCCCGGAAGTCAGGCAACGGTGACTTTACAGGTCGCGACAAACAGCCCGTCGTTAGTCATCACAATAATGTCAGCGGTTCCGGCTGCAATACCGGTTACCGTCAGCACCGTACCGGCGACAGTCACCGTGGCTTTACCTGCATCCGTGGTGGTGGCCCGGAAAGATGGATCGCTTGCGCTGGCTGGCGCCACGGTGACATTCAGCGTGGTGGTGGCAGCAACCGCAACGGTGGTGGTCGATTTATCCAGGCTGACGCCGGTTACGTCAATCACTGCAGCAGCGCTGTCTTCAGCAAGACCAGGTTTGCCGTTGTTGCTGATTTTGACAGAACGGGTAATGGTGTCTTTTGCCGTCACCGTTTTACCCAGGCTGCTTACCCAGCCACGGAACACATCGATGGTGCCATTCGGGTATTTGATTTTGTACGCCAGCACGGTACCGTCATCAAACCAGCGAACCAGATCCTGCTGCCCGCTCTCGGCAGGTTTCCAGGCCAGCGTAAAACTGGCCTCCCCCGCCGATTTCTGGCCCTGTGAAGTGGACGTCCAGTCAGCATCCGCATCATCCAGATAGGTGTCGTCGTTTGATTCGGCAGTCAGTTCACCGGGCTGCAGGTCTTTAATCTTTGCCAGGCGCGTCCAGTCAACATCCGATAATGGGTTGGCGAAGGGGTTACCCGATCCGGAATAAATCCAGAGCGTGGTGGTGGCACCCTTTACCGGCGCCAGTGGGTTTGGTGTAGTCATTACGTCCTCACATTTCGTAAGTAATGGAATATTTCAGATCAGCCGAACTCCAGAGCCCAAGATCGTCATCGCGCTGGTAGTCATATCCCTGCTGCACCATGTTATTGATCAGGAGGGAAAGTCCTGGCACATTGCCAAGCACCGGATAAATACGTGACTCCATCCAGTCATCGAGCTCGGAATCGGGTACCTGCGCCGGTAAAAAGATTTCGATATGCAGCGTGGCCTGCCAGATATCAGCATCCAGTTCTTCGCCGGTATACCCGGCATCCGTCAGGAAGACAGCGACCGCCGGAAAATCCCCCTCCTCCAGTACCGCTGGACGTCCGTCAAAATAGAGTGCGTCTTTACCAATATGGCTCTCCAGCGCATCAATAATCGCCTTTCTAATATCAGTGTGTTTCATCGTTTCAGAATCAGCCTGAGTTGGTTTTTAAGGGATGCCCGAAGTTCTTTAGGCATATCCGATTCCATGAGCTTCGGCAGCTCATCTTTAAATGCGGTCGTCAGTGGCGCTGCCAGTGGAATGCTGACCACTTCGATCGGATAGCGGGGTCTGGATGTCCGTCGCATCACATGCCAGCGACCATTTTCCAGTTGTTGAATAAAGGCCCCGGGGAAACGAAAAGGGCCAATACGCAACACACTATTGGCCCCGTTTTTGTCCCGTTTTCTGCGGGATAACCGTACGCTGGCGGTACCGAGCTTTATCGCGGGCAGGTTGCCCCGGTTCACGCGGATCATTGCCATCGGCTTTTTCGCCGTGGCGCGTTTTATCCTCGCGCGTTGTTTTACCAGCTTGCGTGGCACCCGCGTATCTTTCGAGACAACTGCAACGCTTCGGCTGACTGCCCGGGTGGCGACACGGTTAACAGCCTGCGCCGAGGCCCGCGGAACCGCCGTATTGCTGATGCTGTTCAGGTTTGCTATAGCCTGTTCAAGCCCTTTTAAAGACATAGTTTTCCCTTAACGGCGCCGGGTCGCTGCGGGAGGAGAACCCGTACCAAGCCAGATATGGCAGGAGCCACAGTCATCAGGACCAATACGATCAACCCAGAAAGGTTTTCCGTTAATATCCAGCGTGTCCAGCCGCGCCAGCTGCCCAATCGTTGCTGATTTCACAAACAACGACGGGCTGGTCCCCTCGACACGGATGCCGGGTGTGGCGTAACCGATATTTTCCGGATCATCGAAAACACCACTCAACGTGACGCCAGAAATCGCGCCGGACGTTACCGTTGCATAAGTCCCCATAACCTGCCGAATAGTGTCATCGGCCTGTGTTATTGCAGCATCAAAAAGGTTATCGAAATCAGCCACACAGCCCCCTGCTAGTACTCGCGGACCAGTCCGAGTGCAACCAGGCTGTCCGCATCCGCTTGTGTCACGCGGATCACGGTACCCGCTTCCACAATAGATACCCGTTCATCGCGGGTCGCGTGCAGCGCCTCAATGTGCAGCGTGGTCAGCGTTTCGACGGCCATCAGCGCGCTATCTGTTCTGCCGCTTAACACAGTATCCACTGGCGGCACGGGTTCTGCGGCGCCGGTGGATGCACTACCATCACTTACGCCACCATTTTCAACACTATCGGTATCAGTGCCGTCATTCAGTTCTTCCTCCAGCTCTGCAATGCGCATAGAGAGCTCCTGAATGGTGCCACTGGTATTCACTTCCCGACCAAGCTGCGCGCCAAGCTCATTAAGCCGCGCAATCAACTTTTCTTTTTCTGTCATAAGAACAACTCCGGAACAGGGCCCCGCAGGGCCACAGAATGGACATCAGGCGAGTTTGACAGACACGAACGCATCCGGGTCAGCCAGCAGCATCAGTGGTGCAGACTGGATCATGGTGAACTCACGCGCCGGATCGCCTGTCTGTACCCAGTTTTTCGGATAACGCGTGGAAGCGTTAATGCCTTCACGCTGGGCATCCACATCCTGAATGCAGCCGTAGGTGCGCAAGCCGCGGGCCTGGGTATTACCCAGCACCATGCTCAAATCCGGCAGGTAGTTCTTTTTGGTATCGTCTTCAATGTATTGCCCGGAGTAGACGACAATGGCCACATCGCCATACATTCCCTTATAGGAGACCGCTTCACCCAGATCCTTCAGGGCCGTTTCCAGTTCAGAGTTAGAACCGCGACGGGTGTCGAGCTTCTCTTTTACCGATTTGAATGAACGGAACAACGCCCAGCCCTTCGGATCAAAGACGATAATATTGACCACGCCGCTGGCGTTCAGCGCATAGGTTTCAATATCGTCAGTGGGGTCATAGGTTTCTTTGTCGCGGGTGCTCCATGCCGCAGCGCCTGCCTGGATGATGTTGTTTCCGGCACTGCGTCCCATATCCACCTCAACCGGTTCAAACGCTTCGCCGGTCATGGTGTATTTACCGTTGAGGACAGCAGCCACCGCCTGTTTCTCTTCCACCTGGGCAATCGCCAGCTCCTCATCCTTCATGTTCTGCAGGATAATGCGACGGCGGCGGTAGGCCGGGTCAGCCAGATTTTGCGGATCTTCATCCGGCAGGCGACGCAGCGTCATCTGTGGGTTTACCTCGTGCTTGGGTTTGACGTAACCCGGCGTAAACTCTGACGTTGCGCCGCCGCGGGAGCGGATAACCTTGCCGGAAATAACAGGAGAGACGTACAGCGCCATGTTGACCATGCCCGGGATTTGCGACAGATACACCTTCTCGGTGCTGAAGGGGTAGCTTTCACGGAAGAAGATACGCAGGAAAAGCGGATCGAATTTGAATTTCTTCTCATTGACCGCCAGCAGTTGGGCCGTTGTGTAAATTGACATAGATTTTTCCCGTAAAAAAAGCCGCGATGGCGGCTTCTGTGGATGATGGTTAGTGTTAAGTCGGATGTCAGACGATACTGATGGCTGTACCTGCGAATGCGTTGCGTTTGATGTGTTCATCCGTCACCGCATCCGGCCAGAGCACATCTTCAATACGGAAAGAGCCGGACTTATAGAATGCCAGCTCAGTGCTGCTCTGGTCGGCAGACACCGCCAGAACGCCACAGGCAGCCCCAGCATGCTGGCCATCCCAGACGGTCAGCTTGCCGGAAGTGGCATCCAGCATCAGGGGTGTCATCGCCGGTACTGCTTTCGTCAGTTCACCAGGTGCAAAACCGGTATGCGCCGGATCACTGTTCCCGAGGGGCTGATTGTGCGTAAATTGTTCAGTGTTAGACATGTTGACCTCTTATACAGGCGTATTTAACAAATCGTCACCCGCTTCGGCAGAAGCGCTACCTGCCGTTACGGTGCCGGGTGCGGTTTCCATCAGACGATCCAGCGCGGTATCCGTACGCGCCTGGGCACTCTGAGGAGCCGCGGCAAGGATGCGCTGGGCACTTTCCACCGTCATCCCTGGCGTTTCCGCCAGCGCGCGCGCCTGTGATTCACGCCCTTTCGCCTCTTCACAGTTCAGGATCCCCATAATGCGACCGTTTTCGGCTGCGACCGCCGCTGCCAGCTGGCTGCTGATATCAACAGTTGCACCCGCTGCAGGGTCAGTAACGACCGCAGCAGGCACGTCAACGGTGGTCACAGTCTGGTCAGCAGATGCTGCTGGTTGAGTGGTATCTGCGGATGCAGTAGTACCTTTCATGCTTCCTCCTCGGGAAATCATCGTTCGTTTGTTAATTGCATCGCGCATAACGTTCAGCGCATCCATGTTGTTGACCAGTTGCTCCGCCAGGCCGTTGTCTACTGATTCCTGGCCTGAAAACACAGCTGCTTCAGTATCAAGAACGGCCTGAACCGACATGCCGGTATAACCCGCCACCTTTTCAGCGAACATCTGCCGGGTAGCGTCGATACGCGCCTGAAAATCTGCACGTACCTCTTTGGGTAATTTCTCGTAGGGGTTCCCGTCCACCTTGTGATCGCCGCTGTAAATCAACGTGACCTCAACGCCGCTGGTTTTAAGGGCGGCGCCGTAATTGCTGTGGGCCATCATGACCCCGATGGATCCCGTTCTGGCCGTCTGCGTCACAAGCCGACGCGATGCCGCACTGGCAATCAGCTGGCCAGCGCTGCAGTTCATATCGTTGGCTAACGCCCATATGGGTTTGATATCCCGCATGCGGGCGATGATGTCCGCACAGTCAAAAGCACCCGCCACCATTCCACCTGGCGTATCCATATCCAGAAGAATGCCGTCTACACCCGGGTCACTTATGGCCTGCTGGAGGCGCGCGATGATGCCGTTGTACCCCGTCATCCCCGAATACGGCTGGAGTGAGCGGGTTTTACTGACCAGCGTCCCGGAAACAGGCAGCACCGCGATACCATCAGTGATCTGGTAGCTTCGCGCCGGCTTTGGCCCCATTTCCTCATCATCACCAAAGAGTGCCAGCGGTTCAGCCATCTGCTCTGCGCCAAGCGTAACGCCCGACACGGTGTCGGTCAGACGGGTGATACCTAACTGACCAGCGAGCGCGCAAAAGAAAACCCGCGCATAGGCGGGTTCAAGTAAAAGCGGCTCATTGAAAGCCATACTGGCAATGTGCGGGAGATTACGCAGCTCTGGCGTCATCGGTCCCCTCCTCATTCGATTTTTTCAGTCCAGACTCAAAGGCCGAAGCCGCCCACGCTGGCGGTTTAAGTCCCGCAGCGCGGCGCTCCATCGTTTCACGAACCTGCTGGGCAAAGATTTCCTGATAGTCTTCCCCGCGTTTGGCGCATTCCTTCTCATAGGTGCTCAGCCCCGCCTCAATGAGCATGACGGCCTCCTGCACCTCCTTCAGTCCGTCAATGGCCATTCGCCCGGAGCCGATCCAGTCAGCATTTCCCCAGGCGCTTCTCGCCTCCTGAAAACTGAACCGGGCTTTAGACGGTAATGTCACCACGCGGCGAACAATGGCCTCTTCCAGCCAGCATAAAAACATCTGACAGGCCTGGCGGGAGGCAACAAATTTTCGACGCCCCATAAAGTACGCCCAGGACTCGTTAGCACTGGCGCGGGCGGTGGAATAACTCATCTGCGAATAGTTGCGAGAGAGTTGCTCATACGACACCCCCAGCCCTGCAGCAATGTAGCGCAGCAGAGATTGTTCAAACGTCGAATAGCCGTTGTCAGTGTCCTGCGCTGACTGAAGATTCAGGGAGTCGCCCGGCATCAGATGCGGCACCTTCGCGCCCCCGAGACGAACCGGCGCCGCGGTATAGTACGAGGCCATCTCCCCCAGCCAGCCGGTCATCTTGCTTTGCTGCTCTTTACTGTCTGAGCCGAGAATAAAGTCCATCGCGGTTTGCGTATCCAGCTCACTTTCAATCGTGGCGGCATACATCGCCTTGACAATCGCGCTCTGGAGCTGCGTATTCTGCAGCGTATCGAGCATTTTCATTTGCTCCATGACGCTGTAAAACACGTTGGCACCGCGTGTCTGCCCATCTTCCAGGGGTTCAAACACGTGGATAAAGGAAGGCCGTCCGCCGGGCAGTTCACGCGGGATGTAGGTCCACTTCTGCGCCATCCACCCCGGATAGCCATCCTCGCTGACGTAATATCCCAGCGCGGCGCCACTGTCATTTGTTCTGACACCTGCCCGGCAGTTTCGCGTGTCTCCGGCGTTATTGGGGTTGCTGATGCGTTTTGGGCTCACCATTTTGAACTGTGTGCGGAAAAGACGCGTGGAATCACTGTCCCAGGTGGCCTGTGCACATAACTCACCGTTAAACGCATGCATGGAAACACCCTCGCGGATCATCATGGTGAATGTACGCTTACGTTCCGCATCAATGCAGCAGCAATCATCCTCCGCAAATTCTTTCCAGGCCGCCTCAACTTCACGGGAGAACGCCCGGGCCTCTTCCTCTCCAATGCCCAGAAAACGCCAGCTGGGGCGATAACTGAGCCGGAAAAATGACCCGACAATGTGATCCTGATGGAGCTGTACCGCGTTTGCCGCATAGCCGTTATTGCGGACCAGGTCGTCAGCGCGCGCGTTACCACGGGAAAAATTAGGCAATAACGCAGCATCTGCGCTTTCACTCGGTGGGTTCCAGGCGCGGAGCTGACCGCCAAAGCCACCAGCACCGCCATGGTATCCGGCATAATCCCGCAGAGCGGTTTTACCGTCCGGTCCTAACAAAGCAGGTGTTTTCATGCGTAAAATCCTGCCGGTCCCCGGCGTCGTGGAGTGGTGCCAACCTGTGACTCAAGTTCGGCAATGTATTTCTTCAGGTCACTGACTGAAGTCGCAGTGAACTCAACCCGCCGGCCGTCTTTTTGCACCGTTGCCACCCGTTTTCCCATCATGAGGTCATGCAACGCAGCACGGGCGGCATCCAGATCAGTCTTTGTCGCCATTATTCATCTCCAGATAATGCCCGGGCATAATCAGCCAGGGTTTTGTTATTGGTCCGCCCCCCCTCTTCCTCCAGCAGGCTCGCGAGCAGTGAATCAAGATTCAGTTGCCATCGCGAAATACTGATCCGCAGGGCCGCCAGCGCATACACGAAGCAGTCCAGCGCCTCATTTCGTCGCTTTTTGCTGTCCCAGACGATTTTCTTACGCCCGTCCACCCATTTTTCAACCTGCTCCTCAGCAGTAAGCTGCTGTGCCTCAGCCAGATCGTAAATTTCGGGGTTATTGGGGAAATGCACGGCACCGGCAAGAGGATCACTCCCTTCCGGCTGAAGTGTTAAGCGGTTATAAATCTGCTCCTTTGCGGTATCAGTACCCACTTCCGTAAGATAAACGCCGTTCTTGTTGCGTTTACGCGGCATATTCGCGACGGGCTTGCCGTAAACGGAAGCCCCTTTAATCGGGATCACGCGAAACAGGCCATGCTTTTTTGAGCGATTGTAGACAATGGAGGGGTCAATACCGCCGATATCCCAGCAGATACGGGATACCGACATTTCCACGCCATTCTTTCGGAGATAGGTTTTGTCAATCGCCTCGTCCACCCTGACGAGGGTCGCTTCATCATCATGACGGCCCATAATGATCTGCCGGTCAATCAGCCAGCTTTCCTCACCGGGTCCCCATCCCCAGACGCGCATTTCATATCGATCCAACTGGGAGTCGATCCCGGCTGTCAGATAAGCAACACGCTCCGGTACGGATGCGCCGAAGAACTCTTTGCGTTCGGCCATGAGCTCCGCATCAGGCCGTTCACCAATTTTAGGCTCCCATGTTTCGCCCAGAGTGGTGTTCACGAAGGTTTTACGCTTTCCGGTATCCCCTTTCGTTTTTAGCCAGTCTTTGACGATCTGTATCCAGGTGGTAAACGGGCTGTATGCCGTCCAGATGTGAAACGTCACGCTGTCAGGCGGGTCGATTTCGGTGCCTGTTGATGAAAACCAGGATAAACCATCACGCGTCCAGATCCCGGTGGTGTCGCAGATGTAACGAGCCTCACTGAAATCCAGCTCCTGCTGCTTAATGACGCAGGCATTATGTTCACACAGGTAAAAGACGCTGGAGGGATCGCCAGTTGTCCATTTGAACCCGAACGGGGTTTCTTTGTCGCCGAACTTCAGGTACTGCTCTTCACCACAGTGCGGACAGGAAACATGAAAACGCATGAAATGCCCGGACTCGCTGGCAGCACGCTCAATCTGGCAGGTCCCCTTTGTTTTTGGCGTTGAGCCGCGAATAGATTTGGGCCAGACAGACCCCTCAATACGTTTATCACCCAGGAACGTCGGGGATCCCTCTTTCTCAATATCTTCATCGAATGCCGCCAGTTCATCGTAACCGGCGACATCGACCGATTTCTCACGATAGTTTTTCGCCGCTTTACCACCCAGACACCAGAACCCGCGACCGTTGGAGAAGCGTTTCATACTGAGCGTATTGTCCCGGTGCTTTTTTCCATACCAGGGGGCCAGCGCCAGAAGTGACGGAATATCGCGAATCGTCGGCTCAACATGCGACTTCATAAAGTTTTCGGCGTCACCATCAGTAGGCAGCCAGATAAGGGAATTTCGCTGCTTGTGCTGAATAAAATACGCATAAACACCCAGCAACATTTTTGAATAGCCAACACGGGCAGACTTAACAACGTTGACCTCACGTATGTAATCGTTACCCATCGCATTCATGATCGCGCGTTGAAACGGCAACGTTTCCCAGCGTCCTTCCTGGTAGGCCGACTCTTTGGGGAGATAGTAATTATCGTCTGCCCATTCAACCGCCGTTTGCGGCTCAGGTCGGTACAGCGAAAGTAGCCCTGCGCGCGCAGAGTGCTGCAGCCCCTTAACCTGACTGTTCGATATATTCACTCAGCAACCCCGGTATTATTTCATCCAGCGCAGCTGCTTTGTTCATGGCCTTAATGATGTCCTTCTTCAGGAAATCAATATGTCGGTTTTCCAGCTCCGGGAAGCGCCGCTGAACCGACAGAGGAACTCCATCAAGAATGCTGGCTACTTCTCCGGCCATCCGCGACAGCACGAACGTGCAGAATGCGGTTTCCACCACCTCAGCGGAATCTTTTGCATTTTTTAATTCCTGGGCGTCTGCCTGCGCCCGGGTAAGGCGGTGACGCTCATAGTCAATCGTACCTGGCTGGAGATCGGATTCCGATGCAAGACGAAGGTCTTCCACCTCCTTGCGTAATTTCTCATTCTCAATCGCCGCGTCGCGTGTGGAATACCATTCGATAGCCGCGGAAGATTCATAGAGGACCTCATTACCTTTTCCGCCGCCACGTGCTACAGGCATTCCCTGATCCTGCCAGTTCTGAATGGTTCGCACGCTGACCCCAAATATTTCAGAAAGACGCTTTTTGTTGACCTCCATAGCTCACTCCATACACAAAAACAGAGAAAGGAAACGCCCTCTGGCTATTTAGCCGTTTTTAAGGCTTATCGTTTCCTTTCTTTTCAGGGGGTGTTTGCAGTTAAAACAATGGATTAGCGAGAAGAAGAACGGAAACGGCAAATGCCTGAAAATTTTCATAAATAGCGAGAATCTGCGAGGTCGCCGCCCCGTAACAGGCCGGATCGCCGGAAAGGACCCGCAAACGATACTGATTATCATTTGCATATCATCATCGACGGCACTGCCGCCAGATAACACCACCGGGTAAACATTCCATCATGATGGCCGTGCGGACATGGGAAGCCTGTTCATCCATCGCTTTCTTGTCTGCTGCCACTTGCTTTGCGACATCACGCGCCGCACATTCAGCAGCGTTTTTCAGCGCGTTTTCGATTAACGCTTCAGTGTTGGCATCAATACCAGGTTTAACTTCGAACTTATCGGTACTGATGGTTACCTTGTTCTGCGCTGGCTCATCACGCATGATATCAAAGCTGATGTTGTAGATATTGGTCACCGGCTGAGGTGTTTCGATTGCCGCTGCATGGATAGCACCACTGGCGATAGTGGCGTCCTTGATGAATGGCACTCCATTGCGAATAAGTTCGAAGGAGACAGTGTCACGAATACGCTGGTCCAGCTCGTCGATTGCCTTCTGTGCAACTGAGGTATCAATCTCAACGCCAAGCGTCATCGAAGCGCAATATTGCTGCTTACCAAAACGCGTATTGACCAGGTGTTCAATGGCAAATTTCTGCCCTTCTGATGTCAGAAAGGTAAAGTGATTTTCTTTCTGGTATTCAGTTGCTGTGTGTCTGGTTTCAGCAAAACCCAGCTCGCGCAATTCGGCTGTACCAGATTTAGAAGGCAGATCACCAGACAACAACGCGCCACGGAAAAACAGCGCATAAAGCACTTCATTAGCAGCGCCAGATAGCGTAATAATTTTCTCAGCCATTATTAGATCCTTTTTTAAGCGCAGCCCAATTGTTTGAAGGTAGAAGGACGACCACTGCGTAAGGCATGTTTATCATCACCGAGCACACCGATAACAATGCGTGCTCTTCCCTTTTTATCGCTGACGATCATTCCGTCATTGCGAATAAACACCCTCAATCCTGACTTTGATTTTTTGCCAAATTGCATAGCTATTTCCTTTTAGACGTGAGCCTGTCGCACGGCAAAGCCGCCGAAAGTTTACGGTTTGCCCAGGCTCACAGCTGAAAGACTTTCTTTGATGTGCGCGTGCGATGTGCATAAAAAAGCCCCGCTATTGCGAGGCTCTGGTTTTCTCAATCTCTCGGATCCCCGCCAGCTGGTTATTCGCCTTCTCAATAGCTGCCAGCAGTGGCTTTATCCAAAGAACAGCCTGGCAGTACGTTATTGAGCTGGCGGCAGCGGCGCTATCACCGGCTGCGTTAGCGTTCCCGTAATCGGTGTGCATTGCGCTGGCACGTAAACGGTTCGCGTAGTTGAGCAGCCCACCAGCGACATCAGCAGGAACAGGCAGATCACAGGTCTTTTCACGTTGGAGAATCTCCCGGTATTCTATGACAGTTTTCTCGGTACCAGCATCTATCAGCGAGTTCATGCGACTGGCGTTCTCCGCTACCAGGTTAAACCGGTTGAAGTTGAAAGCCTGCGTGGTTATTACCGTCGCCTGTAATGCGTTGTCGCTGCGAAGTACCCGGTTGTCACTCTCGGATGTGTTCAGCGCGGCGTTGCTGCGCACCAGCAGTACACTGAGCACCGCAATGATTACGACGACCACCAACAAAATCGCCGAGCCAATAATGGCGGTTATACGGCTCATGACATAATCACCCCAACAGCCAGAAACCACGGCCACGCATCATTGCCATGAAAGGCAAGCAGGGCGGCGATGAAGAAGCAAATCACATTCACTCCAGCCCCCACATACACACTTCACGCTCAATCTCACGCCTCGTGATTAAACCCTTCCACTGTTTACCACCGGCATATGTCCAGCGTCGCAGTTGTTCACATGCGCCTTCCGAATCACCCAGGTTGATTTTTCGTAGCAGTGTGGAGGCTTTGAAGTTTCCCGCGCCAACGTTATACACAAATGAGTACAGCGCCCCCCTCATCGTTTCGGGGATAGGAGCGTTGATATATGGGTTAATCTGACGGGCGACAATATTCAGGTCTTTATCCAGCAGCGCCTGGCACTCTGCTTTGGTGTAGGTCTTGCCGAGAATAATATCTTTACCAGTATGGCCCCAGCAGACAGTCCAGACCCCAACAACATCCCGATAAGGCTGATAGCGCACACCTTCAAGGCCATCATTACCCGTTGGGCCAGTAATCAACGCTGCAGCGATAGCAATAGCGCCAGCGGGTATAGCTGCAATAACGCTATTCTTCAGCTTTGGTGGCATAGCCATTGCGACGATCCTCCCGTTCTTTCCAGCGGAAATACCAGTTCACTGCACAGGTAATAACAGTGCATGCGATACCGACAATAATTGCCCAGTCGCTCAGGCTTAACCCTGCAATTCTGTCGGCCAACATCCAGGACACCTCTTTTGCTGTTTTAGCTGTTTCGGCATATGCCTTCGCTGATACACCGCAGCCGGTCAGCGTGGTGCCTGTTCCATATGAAAGTCTGCTGTAAATGGTGCTCATTCTGGTCATAGCCTCACCTCCGATTCTTCGGATGGCGCTGTGTGTGTATGAAAAGGGTCAGGCTTCACGGGCTGGATTTATCAACAAAGCACGTAGCGGATGATTCCCGTGAGCCTGAAATAGAAAAGCCCCGCATAAGCGAGGCTATAAATTCTTTGCCACTTCCCGGAGTGGCCACGCTCATGCCCTTGAGGTGCTGTCGCGTCATCGCCGCTGATAACCGGTGCGTATCTGGCATTCACGCTGCTTTACCGGAGCTTATTTTGATCTATGAACCCTTACCCATCACTACACAGGCTCGCCATTACGCGACTCGGGGCAGCATCATGACTGCTGCATTGCCTTTCGACTGCGGTCTGTCCGTTCTACCCGTGCATTTTCTTACCCTCCAGAAACGCAAAAGCCCCACGGTGTTATCCGCGGGGCTTGAAACGAAGGCATTAACCCATCGTTGGGATAAAATTAACACAGATTCGGGAAAAGTAAATGCTGGAATTAACTTCCATAGCCGTTATCGTGTTATTTGTTTCAGTTGGTTCTCTGCCCATGCCTCTTCAATATCGAATTTCGTAATCAGTTGATCATAGAACGGTTTAACAGACTTCTTCCACGTATCCAGGCTGATTACATCCGTAATCTGGCAAACAGCTGCGTGGGCCTCAGTTGACGGGATGCGCTCATATCCGCGACCGCCACAGCGCTTGCAGGTGCTGAATACTGGAACGCCTTGCTGCTTCGTTTCCTTCTGATTCACCGCTTTCCCACGGCCACGGCAATCACTACATGCGCAACTGATGGCTTTTTTCCCTTTGCACTGAGGACAGAGAACGCGCGTTATCTCTTTTACCTCACGCCTGTTTTGGTGCTGCGAAGGTATCACCTTCAAACCAAACGCTTTTGATGCCTTAATGATTTCTTTTGCATGTGCCGGCGTATTGGTTTTCATACTGAATACCTCAGCATCAATAAAGCCCTCACCGTTGCAGCAATCGCACCGTTTTACACTGGCTGCGCTGCGGGAATAATCCTCAAATGCGAAGGTGGCCAACTGGTGCATCACCTGAGGCTTAACCCCGAAATCCAACTTACGCAGCGCGGCAACCTTGTCACATTTGGTCATCGCGTACTCAGCCAGCAGTCCGATAGCCCGATCCCGGTCGTTATTGCTTATGCCCATCTTGCCGAGGAAAGCACTGTACCCCATAGCAGCGCGTTCCTGAGTCATGCCTATTGCCGCCATGATGTCGGTACCGGTCAGTGAATCGGAGGCGGTAGCGCGCGGAGAATCGCTAATCAGCGTGGATTTTGCGAAGTGGTATTTCACTGTGTTTTCAAGGTTCATAGCGCTTCTCCAGCATAAGTTTTCACGTAATTCTTCAGTATTCGGTAGTCCGTCAGCACAGAGCCGGGAAAGTGATATAAGCGCAATCGTTGCCAACGAACGCGGAGGTGATCGGCAAAATAGGATTCAAATGTCATGCAGCCTCCCTGCTCTTAATTAATCCACGGCGAAGCGCGCTGTAGTGCTTCCTAATGGTTTCGAGTTCTTCGATGGTGTATCGGTGTGGGACGTTATTGTTTTCGAGTGCCTCGACGCGCTCAGGCCCAATTTTCTCGATAAGGCCAAGGCGGTACTGCTGCTGATTGCCCGACAACTGCACGTTACAGTGGTGGCACTGTTTACTGATATTGTCTTCGTGATAGCGAAGATGTGATGCCTTACCGCGTGAGCGGTAGTGACCTGCTTCCCACTGGACGGTTTCGAACGTCCCGCAACTGATGCATGGCAAATAATGGTCACGCTCGCGAATATAGTCATTGACTACACGCTGCGTTAAATCTTCCCAGTGCTTCAGTGGCTTAACCGCAGCTTTACGCTGGCGCCAGGCGGCTCGCTCTTTTTTCTCAGTGGCGCGCTTTTTGGCAGACTCCTTGCGTTGTGCCGCCTCCCTGACCTTTCTGGTCTGCTCTTTTCCAACCGCGCTGGCGCACTCATAACCGCAGACAGTCTGCGTATCGCGAACAGGGTGGAACCACTGGCGGCATTCTTTGTTGGCGCACTTACGGCGCGGTAGCTTAGCCATGCTCAACCCCACGCCCTGTTTTGCCAGACCTTACTCGGGCGCGGCTCTTTCTCGCTTTCCGGCAGCTGAACGCTGACGGTCCAGGTTATGTTGTCGCGATTAAGGCTGCGTTCTACCCTGGCGCCACGGCGGCGGTAACTTGCCACCAGCTCGTCGGCCTGCTCGGTGGTGTATTCGTGATGGTGAAACCAGGAATATTTCATAGCCATCACCCCGCAAAGCTCATGAGCTGCGATGCGGCGTTTTCCGCTTCGCGCTGGTCCTTGAATGCCCGGGACAATACCCAGCGCCACAGAACATCGAGCGCGGCTTTGTACAGCTGCTGGAACTCGGTTTCATCCATATTGGCGAAGGCAATGCTGCGGGGGTGTTTGCGAAGGGTGCCGTCAGGAAGCTGAATAGCGTCATAGTGACCAGACTCGACAATTACCCAGGCACGGTACGCGTCAAAGGATTTACACAGGCTGATCCCATTGGTAATTCGGCGACTGGCTACCTGCTCCAGATACTGCTCGGCAGCATCCAAAAGAGCGGACTCACTTCCCCCGAACGAAGCGAGGAATTTAGCGTACCCGGTCACCAATTTTCGTTCGTTGGAAGAGATCGCCCCGCCAGTGGGTTCCCAGTATTCAAACCCGAGATTCAGGAGCGCAAAGAAACGGCGATGGAATGCGGGATTCCTCACCTGGCGAAATTCGGCTACCAGCACGGCACCGAGTTTGATTTTTGATTGCAGAACATCGCTGGTCTCCGGCGTCGCGGGGATCAGGATTCCTGATTGATGCTTTATTAGATGTAATTCGTGCGCCATGGTTTCTCTCCGTGGCGCATCAAGTTGTCAGTTGTTCAGGCTGACACTGATATTATGTACAGTTGATAATGGAAAATCAATGCAAGAAAAACTCCGTGTCAGGCTGGCTCAATCCCTGTAGAAATGGTTTTATGATGCGATGGGTGCTCCAGCCAGACGGTCCAGGCTACGGCCGCCTCCCATGATATATATCCGTCATCGCCATTTTTTTCCCGGCGGAGATCAACCGCGTCACCAAACCTTTCAATGATGAATTTTTCAAATTCTATGCGCTTTTCTTCGTCGTTCGCTGAATCCATGAACTCCCCTGATGCGTCCCATTAATCGCTCTTATTGCATAAAAAATAGCACATACAATAGAGAGTGAAAAACCCGCCGTAGCGGGTTATATTGTCGATATGGGAATTCCCATATCGCTTGTATGGCAGGTTATGCAGCCTGCTCTGTTCTGAAACACAACTCCGGCAAATTAGCACGCACCAGCGCTTCAGCAAACGGCGGTGGTACGGCGTTACCACATCGCGCAACCTGCTTATCCTTCGCGTACTTTTTGCCCCGATAGTCCTGGTCGATGATGTACCACTCAGGGAAGCCCTGCGCGTGATATAACTCGTGCGGCTGCAGCATGCGCATGCCGATATCAACGCTGCGACCGATTGCCAGCTCAATTCCCGTACTCGCCCCGCCGCCGCCGGCAAAGTTATCAACGATGATTTCTCTCACGCGTATTTCTCCATAGCGATGGCCAGTGACCGGGCCGCAGCGATTATTGACGGTACCGGCATTTGTTCCAGCCACATGCGGTTGATGTGATGCTTCAGGCGGCGCTGGTGATATGCCGGAAGATCCCCGGCACTTTCAATCTGGCTATATACCATTCCTACTTCGGCAGGCCAGACAGTTTCCTCAACATTCACCAGCAGCAGGTTTTCCAGCTCAATTATCCGGTTCGTGGCATATTGCAGTAGCTGATCCATCACTTCGTCTCCCGCCATGCCCGCTTATTACATCTCGGGAAGCGTTCTAGCCTCCATATCCAAATCATCCACAACATCTTATTAAATTCAGGTAGTGCCCGATAATCATCAGCACTCATTTCGAGGGCCTTGAATCGCCACTTTGCCACCTTGACCACCCGCCACAGCATCACCATACAAAACAGAGTGCAAACAACAAGGAAACCGAAAAAAAGATAAGTACTCACCTCACTCCTCCTGCTGCGGTGCTGCCGCAATCAGTCTACTCCACGCATCTTTTGAGTCTTCTGCACCGTGGTCGATAATTGAATCGAACTCGTCCAACATCGCCATTGTCGGCTCAACCGGCACCAGTACGTAACCATCCGGAATTTCCGGAGAGTTGCCAGCCTGAAGCATGGAGGAGCTGCGTCCGGCCTTCCACGCAGATTCAGCCATCACGCCGAGAGTTTGCTTAGCTGCGGTGGTGTATTGGTTATGCTGATAATGCTCATGCCATTCCCTGCCGAACCATGAATAGAAATTATCATCAGCGTCAACTACCGATGCTGTCTGCACTGGCGGCATATCTGGACCTTTGCGGATCGCTCTGGCAAGCTCGATTGGGTCATCGTACAACCAGTCACCTGTTTGCGGATGATTAGCCTCTGCCAGTTGTGCAGCCCACTCCAGACCGTCTTTGTGTCCTTGCAGATAGTCCAGCGGTAACTCTTCGCTATTACTTACAGGTTCGGCACCAAACGTCGATATCACCCCATCAATCACCTTCACAGCATCAGCCATTGCGTAGCCGAGATTACCTCCGTCGCTTTGTGCTGCTGCTTTGCTGAGTATTTCGCGTATCTGGTGCAGGCGATCGAGTGATACAGGACTGTGCGCCGGGTGGTTAGTTGTCATGCTGCGGTTCCTTCTGTCTTGTTAACAATTACGCCGTCGTAAACCTCTTTAAGATGCCCACGTAAATCCATGCGACGTAGAGCGCTAAACATGTAATCGCATTCGGCCTGCTTGTTAGCCTGAAATGGTTTGCTATCCCGATTAACCCAAAGCCCGTTACCAGGCCATCCGTGCACTTTCTTAACCCGACCTTTAATAACGTGAAGTAAGCCCCAGTCTGACGGAAGGTCTTCAACATTCACAATTCCCGGCTCGCTAATCATGAATCGCCAATCTCCCATGCCCTTCTCGGGTTCGATTCGGAAAGGCTTCTTACGGTCAGCTAACAGGTCAGAGCGAGAGCATTTAGCCTCAATCAGACAACTAGCGCCGTTGCGAAAACCGATTGCATCAGCCTGCTCCCCATATGGTGTCCATGCACGAAACCGATCATGAAACGCTACTTTGAAGCCGTTATTCTGAAGAAATCGCCACGCAATTTGACAGAGTTCGTCGTGCGTTAATGGTATTAAGTCCATCTCACTCCCCCTTCACGCCAATGCCAGCGGCGGCACGTTCGGCTTCACTTTGTTCCCAAAACCACTTGTGAAGCGCCATAAGCTCTTCGTCAATCGGTGCATATTTGCGGTCAAAGTAGGCCTGAGCATCTATCTCAGATTCGTCAGGCAATTCGCCAGGTCCAAACAGCGTGTTATAAATCCATGCCAGCCCATTCTTAGCGTCGCCAGTTGCCTGCCATTCGATAATTGCAGCCTGCATGACCAGAATGTTTTTCCCAATTAACAGGTCCAGTTCTTTGTGCCGGTTGCGGATGTATGCACTCTCCGCCGCCAGATCCCTACACTTGCTCTCGGCGTTAGCGAGCTGTACTGCTTGTTCGAGCACCTGCTGCTCAAGTTGTTCGTATGTTGGTTTCATGCTGATGCTCTCCCGTAAAACGCCAGTACACGCTGCATAGCCGGACTTGTGCGGCAAACTGATGTGATCATGTTTTTGCTCATGTTCGATTTGAGCTGCTTGATGTTCAGCTCCCCGCCGGGCTGAAGTGAATAGACCGGGCGATGCGGCTCGCCAGTGCGGATTACTACCGCTCTGCGTACCAGGTGAAGCAGCAGGTTGTGCGATTTCTTACTGTCACATCCCAGCAGGCTCTGAACCTGACGAGGCGTGATGGTCTGGTTAACCCGAAGGAAATCTACGATTGCCCACAGTGATTTGCTTGCCATAGTGATTTTCCCTCGCGGTTATTTAACGATCCGGAGATGGCTAACGTTCTTGCGGTAGCTGCCCCAGTCAAAGTTCACCCACATCCCGCCATCCATCTGGAGGCGATCGATAACTCGCACACCTAACGCGCCGAGAAGTTCGTCATGGTTCAGATTCGTCAGAACGCCAACCGGACGCATCGACGACAGGCGACGGTCGATAACCTGATTCAAGATGACTTTCTCACCGCTGCTTCCGCGCTGAATACCGACCTCATCCAGCACCAGCAGATCGACTTTGCAGAGGTCATCCAGAAGTGAAGCCTCTGACTGGCCACCGTCGTAGCACTCGCGAACGCGCAGCATCAGGTCAGGGATTGTCACCACCAACACAGATTTGCCACCGGACAGGAGATGATTTCCGATCGCTGCCGCAAGATGGTTTTTCCCGGTACCAGGACCGCCACTGAACACAAAACTCGCAAACCCGGCGCCGAAATTCTGTGCGTAGCTTTTCGCCATGGTGTAGGCCTTGCGCTGTTGCTCGCCGGATACTTCGTAGTTGGCGAACGTGCAGCTGCGATGCAGGCTCTGGATACCAGAGCGACCGAAGATTTTCTCGGTACGTGCTTTCTGGTTCAGCTTGTCCAGTTCCTCGCAACGTTTCAGACCTTCTTCCCGCTGCCACGCCAGAAGTTCTGCGGCATTGGTGAACTTCGGTTGAACGCCCGGTGGAATGAGTTTCTTCAGGCGCTCAAGAGCGCTGCCAGTACCAATCATGTTTTTCATCGCTACCCCCTGAACCCTGGTGGAATGGTGTTATCTGGTCGGGAAATCGTATTCAGATCCCGCATTCCTGACGACGCAGTCACTTCCCAGGCTTCCTCGTAGTGCTTAGAGGGGCCAAAGAACGTTGCGGCCTGTTTCACGTACTCGGTGTTAAGTTTCCCCGTAGCTTTCACGAAGTCGGCATACCGCTGTGTACCGTTGAGCAACTCCTGAGCTGTAGCTCCTGAGTTAACTCTGGCGTTCCAGGCTTTGCAGGCGTCGGCCTTGTTATTTCCCCCTGCGCGTTTTGGATAAATCGACCAAGCCTGCTCGAAGTCATCCGGATAGGCATTTTTTTTTGGTGGCGCCTCATCATCGGAAGAATCATCACTCTCTGGGGGTGTGGCGGAGCCATGCCCCAAAATGTTTTCTTCTTCCTGTTCCTGTTCCTGTTCCTGTTCCTGTTCCTGGTTAAGGAACGGTTCAAGAACCCTTTCTGAACCCTTTAGCTTCGAGCCACCAATGTGAGCTATCGCATCAGCCATAACCCGCGCCAGTTCTGGCTTCACCGAAGATTTATCCGGCACTTGAGAAAACAAACGCATAGCCGCTATACCCTGATTAGGGTTCTCAACTGGGTTCCAGCTCATGAAGTTCCGAATAAGGACCCATTTCGAGGCAAAATCACGCGTTGCAAAACCGTTCATAGATAGCTCATCAAACCCTTTCGCAACCCTTTCAGGGGTCCAGTTGAGGTCCTCCGAAACGTATCCATCAGGCAGTCGAAAACAACCAATCATGTTCGTGTGTTGCCCCGTGAGCAGATACAGCGCGAGCAAACGGGCATCATCAGAAACCCGACGCATTCCATCGCTTATCCAAAAAGATGTATGCACCTTGCCGTAATCACGCATAAAAACCCCTGAATGCTTAAATTGCTGTCGGTTCGTCAGTTCTGGCGGAGTGCTTAAAGACGATCTCGACGCACAAAAAAACGCATTCCTGACAGATTGAGACGCCATCCCCAACGACGAGAACGCCAGCAATTTCGACATTCGTCTTTCCGCAAAAAGAGCATTTATGGGTTGGCTGGATATTTACCTTGGTACTGGTTGCTGACATACTTACCTCGCAATCACTTTCCGTTTTTGCACCTGAAGGCCGTTGGTGTTCGAGCACCGCGGCTTTCGCCATTTTTGAACCAGTCATACAACCCCCAGCATCATCTGCACCATCTCCATCAGCGGCCCGGTTAAGCCAGGGTCAACGCGGTACATCTCCACGATCCCCTCGCTCAGCTCTTTCAGTTTCTGATGGCGCGGCGCATTCATCGCGACAGCAATCTTCGCTTCGCTGGTTTCCTTCTCCATACGCGCCAGGCGAGCCATGATGTTATCTTCTGGCAGAAGGCGGTTGCGGAACTCAATCGGCAGAACTGCGAGGATTGCCGGAGTCAGCTGGCGAACGTTCTCGCGGTACCGTTCGCTATTGAAATGGTTGTCCAGGAAGCGGAACAGCTTCTGGCGTTTTCGGCAGAGATCGTCAGGAAAAGTGATGTCATCACCGCCCTGCGCCTTGTACTCTTCGATGATCAGAGCCGTAACTACGCCCTGACCATCAGCGCCAGCCCAGGAGCGAACCGCGTCACGAATATCTTCATGGCTCGGCCCCCTGCGCGCTTGAGCGCGATTTATCATTACCTGCTGCGGCGATCCTGTATCCTGGTAAAACGTAAGTGATGGCATTTGCAGTCCTTTTATGGTTATGCCGCTAGTCAGGCGGCTGAATGAGGGAATAAATCGGATAGGTCAGGTCTGATTTCATGGGCTTTGACCTCTCCATTTGTAGCCTTGACGATAGACATGACGTGCTTCGGAGATACGGCACCACCATTCAACCACTTACAAACAGCTGGTTGAGAAACTCCGCAGGCGTCAGCAAGCCTTTGCTGACTCCCCACGATTTTCAGTGCCCTGCATATAACTAAATTCATGATTCATTCCTTAAATGGTAGCTAACGACCAAAAGATAACTCAAGTTATGAATCCAGTCTATAACATTTGTTATTTTACTTTCTATAACCACGGTTATAAATTGACGATATGAAAACCTTCGCAGAACGATTAATCGCCGCCATGACCGCTGCAGGCCTGTCCCAAGGGCAGTTAGCTGAACGTGTCGGACTCTCACAACCGGCGATTCAAAAAATGACATCAGGAAAGACAAATGGAAGCCGTAAAATGGTTGAGCTTTCGCGTGCGCTAAGCGTCAGACCAGAATGGCTAAGCGCTGGAAGCGGGCCGATGCGTCATGAAGACAACATCCCCTCAGAGAAAGATTGGGGAAAAATTGACTCATGGGACAAAAACACACCGCTTCCTGAAGATGAGGTGGAGATCCCTTTTTTGAGAGATATAGAGTTTGCTTGTGGTGACGGCAGGGTTTCAGACGAGGATTACAACGGTTTTAAACTGAGGTTTTCGAAAGCTACTCTGCGCAAGGTGGGAGCTAACACCGACGGTTCAGGTGTTCTATGTTTCCCCGCCAGGGGAAATAGTATGGAACCCAATATTCCTGATGGCACTACGGTCGCTGTAAATACAAAAGATAAAAAAATCGTTGATGGGAAAATGTATGCCATCAACGAAGATGGATGGAAAAGAATTAAACTGCTTTATCGCACAGGACCCGAGATGATCAGCATTCGCAGTTACAACAGTGCTGAGTATCCATCTGAGGATAAAAATCTAGGAGATATAGAAATTATAGGCAGAGTTTTTTGGTGGTCAGTTTTAGACTATTAACACAGATATGGGACACCCCAAATGGATGCATTTAAAAACAGGTTAAAGCTTCATAGTGAGCATGTTAAAAACGTTGGACTTCATTGCACTACTGAAGAAACAACAAAACAGGCACTAATTTTACCATTTTTGGACATTCTCGGTTTTAGTCCATACGATCCACAAAAAGTAAAAGCTGAATATGGTGCAGACTTTCCTGGGGTGAAGGCTAATGAGCGGGTGGACTATGCCCTGTTTTGCCAAGGGATTCCAGTCATGTTCATTGAAGCCAAAGCCTATAAAGAAAAAATTGATAATCACTGCCCACAGTTATCAAGATATTTTAACTCAACCCCAGAGGTGACAATATCGGCCATAACCAATGGCGTTGAGTGGCGTTTTTTTACTGATCTAAAAGAGAAAAATATTATGGACCCCACTCCATTCTTGAAAATAAGAATGGATGAGGTTACAGATGCTGATGCTGAGCAACTTTTTAGATTTAGACATGACAAGTTCAAACCTGAAGCATTAAGAACTCTCGCAGAAGAAAGTGTATACCTTTCAGCTTTTACTAAAACAATAAGTTCAAGCCTTCGAGAAGTTGACCAGGAATTTGTTAGGTATGTAGCAAGCAGATCGAATGTAGAAAGGCAACTGAACCAACGATTTCTTGAGTCAATAACTCCATTAGTAAAACAGGCAGTAGAATTATCAGTAAGCGCCATGGTAGTTTCTGGACTATCAGGAAAAAACTCAACAGAATCCCCTCACGACGAAGTTCATGACGATAACGAACAAGAAAAGTCTGACGTACAAGCGGATATTGTAGATCCCGATAATCCTAATATCGTTACGACTTATAACGAAAGGCAGCTCTTTGATAAAATCGTATCAATCATTGGAGCGGAGCACGACATTCAATACAAAGATACTGCATCATACTTCGGTGTTCTATTCCAGGGTAAAACGAACCGCTGGATAGTTCGCTACTATGATAAAAAGTCGAAATCATCTATCCAGTTGCCTATAGAGTTGAATGACATAACAATTAATGAAATCTCTAGGGCAGGGTTAACCTGTGATACCTCAAGAATTTACATGGATAATCCAGAAGATATTTTGAGGATATCTGGATTAGTTCTTGATTCATTTGAGTACGTGAAAAACGACGAAAATTTCCGCAAGAAGTAAGAACTCAACCGGCCTGATGGCCGGTTTCACCTTCTTCATCCTAAAGTAACAAATCCACTTCTGCTATCCATCCCCCATTTTCATAAAATTAAATTCCCTTTGTTATCATTGACATATAACTTAATTACCATAATTATAAGTTAAGTTATGGACATTATAGATAACTATAGTTATTCTTTCGTCATCGCGAAACACTCAGCGCATCAAGTTCAAACGTTCCGCTAGCCTGGCGACAAGGGCAAAACAGAAGTGAGCTTCGCGGTGGTGAATTGCAGAGTTAAAACGCTCAACTGTGAAGATCAGCGTCACAGCACCACCAGTGAAGTTCACTTAGGAAAACTGGAGAACATCATGGTTCATCAGCACTACGGTACACAGACAGTAAACCGCGGCGCAGTACAGCCAGGAATGCTCGTCAAACACAAGGATTCAACCTGGACGGCATCAGCTAACGCTCGCGGACGTTTGTATCTGCATCGCGGCGTAGAAATGACTTATACCAAGGATTTGCTGGTTGAAGTTTATCTGAACGGTCTGGGGCATGGACTCAGCCATTAACGGAGAGTGTCATGCAAGACAAGAAATGCGGCTACTGCGGTAAGCCGGTTAAACCAGAGGACGTAATCAAAAGCACCCTTCTCTATCGCAACGGCTCACAGCTGGCGCGCAAAGAGAAAGAGTATTGTTCCAAACGTTGCGCTTCTTACGACCAGATGGCGCACGAAGGCTAACGTAAAACCCGCGCAAGGCGGGATCTACGTCCGGTGCCACCGACCAAAGTTACACCGGAAACAATATTAAAACCAAAGTTAACCCAATGGGCGCTATCAATGGTCCGGGGATTCTAACACCCAAAAAAGAGGATCTCACATGGAATTCTTTAATGTGGTTAAAGCCACTCAGAAATCCGGAAAGCAAGATGCAGTGGTCTGGTTCACTGCAAAAACTGAGGCTCGCGCCAACCTGCAGCTGGACGTTGCGCTGGAAGATGCTGGCATCGAAACCGGCCGCGGCAAGGATTACGTCAAGCCAATTCGCACTGACTTCCCGGTTGTTGATGACCTGCCGGAAGAAGGTGAAGTTGATTTCACCTGGTGTGATCGTTACGAACTGGCCGAAGACCAACGCACCTGGAATGTTAAATTGAAAGCTGATGATGCGGTGCAGGAAGAAAACCACCAGGCTGATGACAATGTCGTTGATGGTGAAACCGGCCATGCAGAAGAGTCTCAGCAGGAAGAACAGCCGAACTTGATCGTCGTAGCCACCCTGCCATTCCGTCAGCGTGTACTGGCTCAGTTCATCGGTGATGGTGAATATCTCTATCACATCGACGCTGGGCAGAAAAACGAGATTGTCCGCCTTGAGATGGACACCGATGACGCGTACATCCAGAACCTGTTGCTGGCTGCAGAGAATGTGGAAGCATTCAAAAAAGCCATTGAGCACGATATTCATAAAGTCGTGAATGCCGTTAAGAAAGTCTTCCCTGTCGACGGTAAAAAACCGGAGCTGGCAACAGTTATCCAGTTCCTGACGGTGTGGTTCAAAACTGAATACATCGATCGCGGCCTGCTGGTCAAGGAATGGCAGAAAGGCAACCGTGTAACAACCATTAATCGCACACCTTCAGGTGCGAACGCCGGTGGCGGTATTGCCTCTGACCGCAAATTCCCGCAAACCATTCTCGGGCTGGAGCATGAAATTGCTCTGGCGTTACGTGCCCGTGACCGCGAATTTGATATTTACAACGTCCCACTGGATATAGAACTACAGGCAAACTCCATCATGAATAAGATGGACGATCCCGAATGGCTGGCAACTCGAGAGAGATTCGTTTCAATTCCTGGTGGCCTGGACTACTCACGTGCCTGCATCATCGCAACAGTAAAAACCACACCAGAGGGGCTTTATGCTGATCCTGTAAAACACCAAGAATATTTGAATAGAGTACTTACGGAAACCGACCACGCCAACCCAGATCCATTGCTCGTTGATATAGCCTGCGGTCGTTCGTCTATGCCTGTACCTATGAAACAGGAAAAAGTAACGGCCGAAGAGGTAAACAAAATTCTTGCAGCTTCCCGCGGAGAATATGTCGAGGGGATTAGTGACCCTACAGACCCGAAATGGATCACAGAAGACCTCGCATTAACCGCCCAACAAATAGATGACCGTTCACCACTTAATGAGGACACCACCAGCGATGTGCAGATGGAAGAAACTGTCAGTGATGAAGAGCAGGCTGGCAATGAAGTGCAGTCAGGCGAAAGCAGTCTGGAAACTGGTGAAGAGTCACATACCGGCCAGCAAGCCGATGTAAACCAGAATGCGGATTCTGTCGCCCAAAATAGCGATTTTGTAAACCAAACCGAACCGGTTGCGGCACAAATCAAGCCAGAATCTCATTCTGACGAACCGGCTGTTGTGTACCCTGCTTACTTTGAGCCAGGCCGCTATGAAGGATTGCCGAACGAGGTTTATCACGCAGCGAACGGTATCAGCTCAACCCAGGTGAAAGACGCACGTGTCAGCCTGATGTTCTATCACGGCCGTCACGTGACCAAGACTATCCGTCGCGAAAGCAGCGAGGCGCTGACGTTCGGTAGCCTGGCGCACACCCTGGCCCTGGAGCCCGAAAAGCTCCACGAAGAGTTTGCGGTATTCCCAGGTATTCCGGCTGAGGCGTTTACCACTACCGACTCCATGAAGGCGTTCATTCGAGAATTTAACGCGGATAAGCCAAAGGCCGAGCAACTGAAGCTCACCGGTAAGAAAGAAGAACTTCAGGCGGCGATACGCGCGGTCAGCCCGGAGGCCATTTTCGCTGATGAATTTGAGCAGCAATGGCGTGATAGCGTTGATGGGAAAACCATCCTGTCCAGAGAACAACTGACGCTGGCCACGGCAATTCAGCAAGCCCTACTGAATCATGAATCAGCCGGGAAACTGCTGCGCCATCCTTCCCGTTCAGTGGAAACCAGTTATTTCGGGATGGACGACGAAACCGGTCTGGAAGTCCGTGTGCGCCCTGACCTTGAGGTTGAAATCAACGGCGTTCGTATCGGTGTTGACCTGAAGACGATCAGCATGGGACGCGTTAAGCAAGACGGTTTGCGCGCCAAACTGCACCGGGAAATCATCGACCGCGACTACCACCTCAGCGCTGGCATGTATTGCTCCGTTGCCGACTTTGATCAGTTTTTCTGGATCTTCGTCAACAAAGACGAGGGCTACCACTGGGTGGCGGTAATTGAGGCATCGGAAGATTTGCTCGACCTCGGGCTGCTGGAGTATCAGCGCACCATGCGTGCACTCGCAAATGCGTATGACACCGATTGCTGGTCTGCACCGATAACCGAAGACTACACCGACGAACTGAACGACTTCGACCTGCGCCGCCTTGAAGCGCTGCGTCTGGCTTAAGGAGGATTTGACCATGCAAAATACCAACATCATTACGACCGAGCAGGCACCAAACACCATTTCCGCTAGCAACGCTGTGTTCAACGTGCAAGCACTCGGCCAGCTTACCTCTTTCGCTGAATTGATGGCGCAGTCTGCCGTCACCGTTCCCAAACACCTGGCGGGGAAACCTGCCGACTGTATGGCTATCGTCATGCAGGCTATGCAGTGGGGAATGAACCCATATGCGGTTGCACAGAAAACGCACCTGGTGAATGGCATTCTGGGTTACGAAGCGCAGCTGGTTAACGCAGTGATTTCCAGTTCCAGCGCCATTGTTGGCCGCTTCCATTACGAGTACGGCGGTGACTGGGAGAAGATCGCCGGGAAAAAAGACGGTCGTGATGAATTAGGCCTGTCTATCCGGGTTGGTGCCGTACTGCGTGGAGAAGACGAAATCACCTGGGGTGAGCCAATCTACCTTGCAGATATCACCACACGTAACTCGCCACTATGGAAAACAGCGCCAAAACAGCAGATCGCTTATCTGGCAGTCAAGTACTGGGCACGCTTGTACTGCCCTGAAGTCATCCTCGGCGTCTACAGCCCAGATGAAGTTGAGCCGCGTACTGAGAAAGAGATTAACCCAGCACCGAAGCACGTTAACCTGGCTGATATCTCAGGTGACACCGTCACAACCACGCAAATCGCACAGGAATCATCGGTAAATATCGGTTCACTGGCCGATGATTTTCGCGAACGCATCGACGCTGCACAGGATGTTGATAGCGCCAAAGCACTGCGCGCTGATATCGAAAGCGCGAAGGTCACGCTCGGTTCTGCCCTGTTCACCGAGCTGAAGAACAAAGCGGTGAAACGCTATTACCTGGCTGATTCACGTAACAAGGTTGAAGCCGCGATCAACTCCCTGCCGTCTCCGGATGAACCGGATGCAGCTGAACGGTTTGGAGAAGTTGAGCGAGTTCTTGCAACGGCGAAACGTCATCTGGGCGACGAACTGCACGATCAGTTCAGCATCACCTTGGCGGATATGAAACCGGAATACGTGGCCTAAGGGAGGCGGGAGGGCGAACCCTCCCGGTAACGAGATGAGTAAATCTTTAAACGCACGCTGCATCCGCCGCTGGGAAATTGAGTTCAAAGGACGTTGCGATTCGAAAGTAAGTCCTTGGTGGCGTAAACAGCACCTTCGCGGTTACATCCGGGAATGCGCCCTGACAACTGCCTACTGCATGGTTGAGCGTATGGCCGAGGACAACGCTCTGGTTGATTTTCAAGGTAATGGTCGCTGCTGGTCGCCGGAGTTCTCTGCCTGGTACCACGAACGCCGAGAACAGTATCTCAAAGAGGCGCGCGACTATCTAAACGAAGACGCCACCAATGACGAGATCGACGAGGAAATCCAGAACGAGCTGGAGGCCTGGAATGACTGAGCTGAATTATAACCCGGCAGACCCCGACAAAATGCAACTCCCGAAGGGTAAGACCTGCGGCGACTGCGCCCATATCCGTCGCTGTAATGCAATTTTCGGGCATACCGAAACCGATGCATATTGCGATTGGTCGCCGTCCCGAGCGGTTTTCCATCAACCATCCAATCCAGAAGGCGGTGACCATGCGATTAATTAACCGCGGAAATCAGCAATCCCCTCTAGCGCGTCAGGCATGCGACATAGCACTGGCCACTCATGCAGAACGTTACGGCGACTATGGCCGCAGCAAGATGAAGGAGACGTACACGGTGAGAGTTGAAGGTGTGAAGGTCTGGGTGGAAGTGGTGAACCGTAAGGCGAGCTACGTGGCCACAGCGATGACAGGTATGCGTCGTTTGCGCGCGCTGCCGGGTCAGGTGAGTTGATAACGATATTTCATTAACAGTTTTCCGGCAGCTCTATAATAAGTTGCCGGAAGCCGGAGGTAGTATGGCCAAGCTTCTTAATCTGCTGGAATGGGCGAATTCAACTTATTCAACCCCACCGTCTCTTTCAACACTTCGCCGCTGGGCGCGGGAGGGGCGTATTTACCCTGCTCCGGAACTTCACGGCAAAGAATATAAGGTTCAGCCAGATGCCATCTATGTGGATCCGAGCAAAAAGAACCTTCGTCACAAAGCAAAACGCATATCGCTGCCAACTGGCGGCACTCTACTGGAGAGACTGACTCATGGCGAAAAGGCCAGTTCGTTACGACGCTAATCTGCCCCGTAACCTGACCTATCGTAAAAGAGACAGGCTTTATAGCTGGCGAAACCCGATTACTGGTCAAGAGTTATCTCTTGGCCGGATCGACAGAAAGGACGCCATTTCTCAGGCCATCGAAGCCAATAACTACATCGAACAGAATTACCTTCCGTCAGCGCTGCTGGACCGCATAAAGGAAGTACCAACATTTACGGTGAAAGCGTGGCTTGAGCGCTACGAAGTAATTCTTGAGCGAAGAGAATTGAAGCCAAACACGATGAAGGTCAGACGCAACCAGATCGCCACTATCAGTGATGAATTCGGCCGTATGCCGCTATCGGCGGTCAGCACAAAGGACGTATCTACTTTCCTGGAGAGTTACATACTCTGCGATAAGAAGAGCATGGCCTCCGGCCTGCGTTCGGTATTGTTGGATATTTTCAGGGAGGCGATCGTCGAGGGACACATTGAAAGGAATCCGGCAGAGCCGACAAGAACGCCGACACCCAAAGTGAAGCGCGAGCGTCTTCTACTTGAACAGTTTGAGATAATAAGGGATGCAGCAACCGCCCATTCCGAATGGGCTGCAAATGCATGCGACCTGGCACTAGTCACCGGGCAAAGAAGAGAGGATGTATCGTTGTTCAGATTCAGCGATATCAGGGATGGAAGGTTGTTTGTCACGCAGGAAAAGACAGGTCACAAATTGGCGTTGCCGCTTGATTTGCGACTGGACTCTGCTGATTTGGTATTGCAGGATGTTATCGACCGTTGCCGGAAAAACAACCCGTCAGATTTCATGCTGTATTCAGCGGTGAGACGTGGCGGAAGGAAACCTGGGCCATTAACTCCTGACGGCATTACTCAAGCATTTTCTGATATCAGGGATTCTACAGAGCTAAAGTTTGGCCCCAACCCTCCTCCTTTCCATGAGATCAGGAGTTTGGCGAGCAGACTGTATGAAAGGGAGCGCGGAGAGGATTTCGCACAGAGACTGCTGGGGCATAAAAATTTAACAATGACCAAAAAATACCTGGACGCACGCGGTGCAGAATATGTTATGGTTTAGACAGGATATGGAAATTTCGAGTAATTTTCGTGGGATTTCGTGAAAGCACCGAAAAAACCTAACGAAAACAAGCACATAAAAAGAGACCGAATACGATTCCTGTATTCGGTCCAGGGAAATGGCTCTTGGGAGAGAGCCGTGCGCTAAAAGTTGGCATTAATGCAGGCTAAGTTACCCTGCCATTTAAGAATAGATGACAGCGCCAGGTTTTCCAGTCCGTGACTAAAGTGGCCGGAAAAAAAGGACGTTTGTTACGCATCCAAACGCAAAAACCGCAAGTTCTCCTGCGAGATGCTTGCGGTTTTTTATTGGAAATCAGAGCGCTACATCTGACAATTAGCAGAGCTTTTCTGCACGCTCTACAAACGGTGCCAGGCTCATTTTTTCGCCCGGTTTCGCCGGATCATCAATCTGGATAATCTCGATCGGCTTTGCCGTGGTTTTTCCGCTCTCCACCTGCTGTCTGGCGACATCATTCAACGGGTATTGCACCAGCGTACTGGGATTGATGACATACAGCGCGTTACCTGGACGGCAGGTCAGCATCACCTCTTCCCGATTAAACGCCCACTTATCTTTGCCAACCTCAAAACGGCTGACGGTAATGACCTGCGGCGCAGCCAGCGCGGCTCCGGAGCTTGCCAGGAGTAATAAAGAGATAATGATTTTTTTCATGCGTTTCGCCAGTCCATCAATCAGAAAGGTTCAAGGGTTGCAAACAAGCTGACAATCGCCAGCACAACGGCTCCTATACCCCATTCCAGCTTGGTCATCCAAATAAAATAGAGAGTCATGCCGCGGTTATCCTGCCGCATACGTGGTACCAGAACATACCGATTCACCAGCGCAATCGCCACCATTAACATGACCAGGGCACCTTTTAACAAAAGCAGTCGCCCGTAAGCCATGTGCCAGGGAACAGAAAAACCGACAATAAACAGCGCATTCATAATACCGGTTAGTAAAACACCGATAACGAAAAGATGCCCATAGCGTGAGAAGCGCATCATGGTACTGATGGCCTGTTCCCGCCAGCGACCTTGCGCCATTCGCATACAGTAAAGTACGGGCAGCAAACCGCCGAACCAGGCGGCAGCGCATACCAAATGTAAGGCGTGGTTAACCTGCTGGATTGCGCCAGGGATACCGCTGTGCAGCGTCGCATGTCCGACGCCAGCCAGCAAAATAAACTGCGCAATTGTCAGCATTAACAGCAGTCGCGGCATGCTACGCGGCACCATGATGGTCACCACCAGCGTGACCAACGCGAGGATAATCTGCCATAACCAGACGCCGCCAAATTGCGTTTGCAACACGGCGAGCCAAACATCAGTAGAGACAACATCCCGCCAGCCTGAGCCCATTAACCCACCCTGAATCGCCAGCATCAGCGTCGCGCTGATAAAGCTCCACGTCGCAGCATGCCGTTGCAGACGTAAAAAACGACGCATCATTAAACGACGAACCGAAACGGGGGCCAGCCATGCGCCGTAAAGCGCACAGCCAAACACCAGCATCAAAGCGGTAAAATGGATAAACCGTAGCGCAACCCAGGTAAATGCCAGCATTGGTTATTTCACGCTAAAGGTATATTGCCCCTTCGTCTTGTGACCATCCACGGAGACAACGTGCCAGTCGACCGTATATTTTCCTGCTTCAAGCGTTTGATCAAGCGGAACAATCAGCTGCGTTTTGTCCTGCTCACTGCGCGATGCCTTGCCCGTTTTGATCTGTTCTTTGTTAGGACCGGTCAGCGTTGCACCGCTGAATCCCGGCTCTACGCCTTCAGAAAAATTCAGCGTCAACGCCTGAGGAGATGCCGCCACTTCAGCGTTAGCCACCGGACTTTGTTTTGTGAGGTGGGCATGCGCCAATGCCGCAGGTGTTGCCAGAACGCTGGCGAGTACGATGAGCGCGTTGCGAAGCATAGATGCAGATGAAGCCATTTCAACTATTCCTTTTTGTTATGTCTAACCTGTAGAGAATAACCTTCTACAATGGTCGAGTCGAGAATCATCATTTCTGTCTTGCCATAATTATGTTTGATGCGAATCGTTTAACTACCTGATTTATATTTATTATAAACTCAAAAAGAACCACTACAAGGGCAATTCCTTTAGTCATACATCAGGCGTTCTCAACCCTATGGTTGTAATATATCGCAGACCGTACTCAGTATGTAACCCAATAAAAAAAAAGAAATTTTACTCACTATCGTTTGTATCAAAAGTCTTGATGTAAGGACAGTGTTTCGATTTTGTGATGTAAGTAAACGTATAAATACTATTGCTATACACACATAAGGTTTTCCCGTTCCCTGTGGTTGACTGTTCCGGATTGTTCATGGTCACACGCCCAGCGCCAGCGCTGAAGGTCATTATCAATCCGATAAGTATCGCTGCATATCTTTTCATTTTTCATTCCCCTTGTTGTCATCAGTGCTAACTCAGTGTAAGTGCCGCCATGAAAATACATCAATCGATCAAAAATAATTATCGATTTGATAGAAATTATTCATAGAACTAGTTAGAGTGTATGCATGAGATTTTCACTTCACGGCATGAAAGGATGATGGCTTTGACTACTAACCAAATGAAAAACAATAATCTGTACTTCTATCTCTACATGGCGATTCCAGTCCTGTTCCCGGCTATTTACTTTTTCACCATGAATGATGTGGCTGCTCTCATCGTTTTCTATGTGGCTGCCATCATCTGTGTGATTTTCGACCAGAAGGAAATAGTTAAGGCTGGCAACGAATCCAAACCTCAGTTTGTAGGGTCGGCTCTGGGGATTCTCATTTTTCCACCTCTTTACGTTTACGGGAGGGCTAAAACTGCTGACTTGAAGATGAGCACACGATGGGCGTGGTTCTTCGCATACATTGCAGTTGCGTTGAGTTGTTCCGCCATCACTGTTGTTTTAGATGACAGCGAAACACTTAAGACGAGCGCTTGTGAGATCACGACTTCAATATTCAAAGACAAGGGGAGTGAGGTGAAGTGCCTTGTTGTGGAGGATGTGAAGAAGGTTGCAGACAAAAACTATCGCGCGAAAGCTGTGTTGAGTAATGGCATTGATATGCCCATCACCATTGAAGAGCGTAACGACGATTACATTTATGTGACGTTAGCCCCGCTGAGTGGCTTTCTTGAGTAATAGACCGACGCAGGGGGAGCAATCCCCAAATCTTACCCAGTCTACCGCCACGAAGATTTCAGATGTACCTTATTACCAAATAGCGCACAGAAGAATAATATCCCCGGCACAATGTCTGATCGGCCAGGCCGCTTCTCGCTGCTCATAAACGTAACATTATTGATAAATAAGATTCTCAGGAGGTTAACCCGTAAACCTCCTGAGGGGCAATTGCCCTACGTTACAAAGAATCTACTTGCCTAGTCTAGGCTAAAAGAAAATAACTCACTTTCGTTACAAAAAATATTGATTTCTAGCATCTTTTCATGTGGTCGTGGTAAACGAAGCCCTTTGGATTTTATATTGATTCCCCACTGAAGCACATTGGTACTATAAAGGTACTTCATTATATTTGATCAGGATCTCAATCTCCCCTCCCACAGCATAAAAAATTTATGCTTTAGTGGTAGTCAAACCAGATATTTTATTCTAGTGTGTATTGAGACTAATCTGATGGAAGTTTTTGAAATGGATGATGAAGAAAGACGCTTGTGGAAAAATTTTAGGGATGCGTTAAGGCGCTTATTGGAGCACCCGGACTTAAGCTCTTCACAGAGAGATTACATTCTTAAAAACATCAGAGGATTTGCGCCAGAATATAATGTAATTGATTTGCGTAGTAAGCAACATAAGAAAAAGGAGTAAATATTCCTGAACCAGCCCCCAGAACCCTTCACCATTATATTATTTTAGACTGGCCCCCTGCTTCTTTTACATCTTTATCATCTGGAATGAAAATTTAATGATATATCTCAAATGATTAACGTCAGAAAGTGGTAATAACATACTTACGGTGACGTTAGTCTGATTCGTAACACGTTGAGTCGCCCCCCATACTGCTTTGGAGATGTTGATTCTGATGGTTGTTACAAAACTGTATGTTATCCGCAAGACAAGCATCTATCTTCCTGAGTTCAGCTATGTCGCCAAACTCTATTATTCCAAATCAGAAGGGGTAAGCGATGACATTTAATATTGATGATATTGATGCTTCATTATCCGCATTGAATGCGGCGCTTAAAGAGCATTATCTCCGGGGGGAAAAATTACTGTACCTGATCTTGTTTGGTGATTTGACCGATCACAACATAATAGATAATGATTCTCATCTTCATTGTCAGTTTTGTGAATGGCTGACGTTGCGTATGCGGGGCGATACCCTAGACAGAAATATGGTTTTGAGTATCAGCCGCAATCACGACGCGATGCACAATATTACTCGAATGTTAATGCAGGCTGTAGTATCCGGAACCACGACAAAAGAACTGGTTAGCCAGTATCATGGCTGCCAACTTGCATTTATTGACAGTATAGAGACCTACAGATCCAGTCTCTCTACATTCCGTAACCAGCATGACACCTTAACAGGGTTACCATTACGGCATCTGTTATACCAAGAATATCCATCCTTTCTTGAGCGTTGCCGACGAAACCTGTCCGAATTTTATGTGCTAATGCTGGATATTGACCGTTTTAAAAGCATCAATGATACCTGGGGGCATAACGCGGGCGATGAAGTGCTTAGACTGGTTGCGAGCAGGTTAAGTTCAGCGACTCGCCGTTCAGAGCGTCTTTACCGTTTTGGCGGTGAAGAGTTTATTATACTGCTGGAGACAAAAGGTCGCATGGCCGCTGAATCTGCTGCGGAACGTATCCGTTGCAACCTGAGTAGTTATGAGATCATTATTTCTGGGCAGCTAGTGCATATTACTGTAACGGGGGGACTAACCCGTGTGGAAGCACATGAGGAACTGCATTCGGTAATTGCCCGAGCGGATAATGCTATGTACTACGGTAAAAATAATGGGCGTAATTGTTGTGTGACGGTTATGGCTGATGGAGAGCCGAGTCGGATATCTAGATAGCAGCCTCTAATGCCAGTAAAGTAAATTGTCAAAATATAACAAATAGTTACCTGAAAATATGATATGAGGGTCTGAACATGCCCTGTTATGTTCAGACCCTCCGTTTAAAATATCATCAACAAATTGTCTGATCTGCCAGGCAGGTTCTCTCCGCACGTAAAGGTAACTCTCGATCTTTTACAAATATCATACGGGTGTCACCGCTGGCGTCGAACAGAGTAGTATCAACAATCGAACGTTTTATGACACCAGTAAACCCTACCTTAAATTGGTGTCATTAAATTAGCATATTGACATTATGACACCATTAGTTAATTATGATACCGTTTTTGATACCAATCAGGGGAGCGATTATGAGCCGTACATTTGCATATTGCCGTGTGTCCACCAGCGAACAGTCAACAGAAAACCAGATTATGGCGATTCGTCAGGCTGGCTATGCAGTGAATGATAGCAGGGTGATATCAGAAACCGTGTCAGGGGGAGTACAGGCAATGCAGCGCAAAGGCTTTGCTGATATGGTGACTCATAAACTGGAGGCTGGGGATCAGCTTGTAGTATTGAAACTGGACCGCCTGGGAAGGGACAACATCGACGTGCAGCAAACCATTACGATGCTGGTGGATAAAGGGATTGATGTTGTTTCACTGGATCTGCCTGTGCGTAACCTTTCCAGCGCGGAAGGGAAGTTGATGCTGCAAATGTTTTCTGCGTTTGCAGAGTTCGAAAAATCCCGCATCATTGAACGCACAAAAGAGGGTTTAGTAAGAGCCAGGAAGGAAGGGAAGAAGTTAGGCCGTCCGGTTGCGTCAGATACCCTTCAGCGTGTACAGGAAGCCAGAGCTAAGGGGCTGAGCCAGTCCAAAGCGGCGTTAGCATTGAATTTAAGTCTCCCGACTATCAAACGAAACTGGAACATCAAAGAGGAGTAAGATTTAACCTGTCTTCACTCAGATTCAGATGCTGCCCTGCCAGCGCGTGAGGCTTAATTATGGCTATTTTCGGGTCAATTAATCCGAAATATTCCGGCGACAGTAAATCCAGCGGAGCCGCACACCAGCTTAAATCTACGTGGAAAAGACAGAGATGTGGTGCTATATTTAAAAGTTAAGCCGTGATACATGAGAGAAGGCATTGTTAAACGCAATGAGCGCTATCGTGAGCGCTTTTTGTGGCGTGGGTAATGCGAAGGTACTGCCTCCTGATTTGAAGGCCGTAGAGAGCGTTACGCGAAGGATTTAGCAATTATGGTTTTTATTGCTCAATTTTGATGTTGAGTGTACCCGATCCCCATTTCCGGTCTGATACTTCCCACGCTCTTTCGCCAGATACGATACCCACAGAAAAGGCCCCTCGAGCGTTTTCGGCTTATTTCTTTCGATAATGTAATAATTCGGATATCTTTCCGTTGCCTTTGGCAGCTCCACCAGCGCTGCTTTACCGCCCGTTAGACCCATCCAGATTTCAACAATGCTTCCGGCAATGCCACTTGTGGGTGTCCCAAGGCGTCTGACCTGTCGATGCGGGAGGGCAATCCAGCAATGGTAATGCACCTGTTTTGCTTTCTCTTGCTCCCGTACCCAGCCATAAGCAAAGTTGAGGATCGGTTCTGCCAACCCCACAGGTCGGTTTAATTTAGACTTCAGACGTTCACGTAGTTTTTTAAACAGGTCGCTTACCCACCTGTTGCCTGTGTCTATTGGGGTATTCTCAGGTAAGCGTAAATCGAAGCGAGAGAAGTAAACCCGGCTGTAGATGGATAGTATTGCATCAAGCTGTTCTGCTACTGAGGTAAGGATATCAAGGCGAACACCGGATTGGCCGGTGGTGTTGATCGGGTAGGCATAACCATGACGAATGAAAACATCACCTGTGATGACCCTGTAACGCCCGTGTGTATGGACTTTGGTTGTGTAAGGAGTAGCCTGTGTGAGTACTGAATGAGTAGTTCCTTCTTCTGACACAACAACCCCGTTAGTTATTTATGTAAACAACCCTCGCGTACACACACGTATAAGTTATTACCATCTGACCACCGTAAAACGAAGCAATTACGGGTAGCATAAACCCCATCAGACAAAGGCTAATGGTAAAAAAGATGGATAAAATTTTTTCGAAGAAAGTTTACATGATGTAGATAATCCCAAAATTACAATAGCGCACAAGTCATGGCAGTGCAAAGATTATTTTTAATCTGTGGTATTTTTCGGGTTTGCTTCTGCCATTTTGCCGTTTTTGCGATAACCCAACAAGGTACTTCCCAGTTGATAAGTGCTTTGCTTTGGATCAGTGGGCAGCGCTGACATTCTGGTTACATACGGGCAGGAATTGATGCGTTCTGGCGCGGTCAGAACCAGCAACAGATACCGCCACGACCAATATTATCTTTTCGAGAAAAAGTCTCTTCCTAATGGTTCCGGCAGCCCCAATGCGGCGACCATCCTGTCCGATGCAGCCATGTATCCATCAATATCTGTAGCGTCTAGAGATGTTTCTAGAACATCAGAAAAAACAGCCGCGAACTTTGTATAAAGCTGATCATGCGGCGTCCTAGTAAGCGTATAAGATTTTTCTTTACCCTGCATAACCCCTTGAAAAGTCATGTGGCTATAGTCATGAAATCTGAAATCAATTCTCAAGGCTTTGTCTTTTAATTTTGAAATAGTGATTTCAGGTAGGCACTTTCTTACAACCTCGCGGATTTGCATCCGGTCAGTATGGGTGACATCGCCCAATAGTTCATCTGAAAACAGGCTAAGTGTCTTTATGATCAACTCATCCAACTCGTTCTCTGAACCCTGTAGAGCTAATTTCTGTTTCAGGGAGTCCAGTTCTAATAATAGGGATTGCTCACGCTGTGAAAGCACTGCAACTTGTTCTATTAATTCCTGAATCGGTCCAATCGTGCTGATCGCCTGCGCCTGATTGGTTAACTGTTTCTTTACTAACCCCAGTTCAGTCTCTTTAGATTCAATTAATGGCGTCAAATCTTCCGTTTTAGTGTTTCCTAACAGGATACTATGCGTATATCCGTACACCAGAGCACGGGCTGTTAAATTCTCAACAATACTTCCGTTCACTGACCAGACCTTACAGGACGATTTCTGAATTTTTCCATTTGAACAAACATAGCGAAGTCGACCTTCTCGACTATATGCAATCATAGGACCACCGCATAACCCACACTTCAGAACACCTAATCCAGATAAAAGGCTGATCATTTTTTTCTGTTCACCTTGTACAAACTTGTTCCCAGTTCTGATGTCCTGAATACGTGCAAACTGTTCAGGCGTCACCAACGCAGGGTAATACCCATCTAGCTTGTGCTCATAACCTTCAATTGTCAGTTTCTTCACCCCCATTAATGCAGGGTTTTTTCTCATCGTCACCAAGTTAGGGACTGCCCATTTTTTTACACCTTGATCAATCTGTCTCTTTGTCGGTTTTGGGGCTGGATATAAGTCTAAATGTGAATTCAGATATGCAGTGACACGGAAGCAACCCCACCCCATAAGGAACAGCTCTACAGCCTTTTGTGCTGCAACCCAGTGAACCGGATGTGGTTTAACTGCTTCATATTTCGAACCACTCGAGTCAAACCACCACGGATCATTACTCATGTTTTTTATGTTGGTGGGTTGACCTTGTTTAAAACGAGCAACAAGCGCCCTAGCAGTGTTGTTGGTGCGATTCTGTTTAGTTTTAGATTCTTCGTTTGCTCTACTGAACATCAGCAATGAAATCAACATATCTGTAGGATTTTCATTTGCTGATTCCATCGTATAGACGCGCTGATCCATACCTGTTACTACAGTCAAACCTAGATCGAGCAAATCAAGCAATAGCTTTTGTGCAGTCCCTACCCCGCTCCGCGTGAGTCGGTCCAAGTTTTCAATAAAAATGGTTGAATCCTTTTCTATAACCCCATCTTTGACAGCTTGAATAAATGAACCTAAAGCACCATGTGTAATATTTTTACCTTTGAATGCGGATATCCCAGCGTCTCTAATTTCTGCGTATTCCAAGCCATTCTCAGTAGCATAATTGCGTGCAGCTTCTGTCTGCCTAGCTAAAGATGTCCCCACCGTTTGTTTCTGGCTTGACCAGCGGATATAGCTGTATAATTTTTTCATGTAGTGGTGTCTCAGTAGGTCCGTTTCCTTGTGGATGTCACTAGTTTACATCAACTGCATTGATTGGCATCTATTTATATTATGGCTTGCCATTAACGCACACTCTTAGTAACTTTGCGCGCCGAAAGACAGAGAAAAGGAGAAGCCCATGAACATCAATCTGGCCAAACTTGAGCAAGCGGAAATGGACAAGGTCAATGTCGATCTGGCTGCGGCTGGAGTGGCATTTAAGGAGCGATACAATATGCCCGTTGTTGCAGAAGTTGTTGAACGCGAACAGCCAGAGCATTTACGCGACTGGTTCCGCGAAAGACTCATTGCGCACCGCCTGGCATCCGTTTCGCTTTCACGTTTACCATACGAGCCTAAAGTTAAATAAAACTTATATTACGTTACGATTCCTTACATGACGCCTGCTACAGTATAAGCATATTCTTAATCCACACATTAAGGATGGTTGTAGACACTATGAAAAGGAAATCATTATGTCATACTGGAAAATCGCAGCAGCACAATACGAACCTCTTCACACCTCAGTTACCGAACATGTCGCGCATCACCTGCAATTCATTCATGCGGCAGCTCAATGCCAATGTGAATTGCTGGTCTTCCCTTCCCTCTCATTGCTGGGTTGTGTTGATGAGAATGACGCGCTTCCTGCCCCACCCGATGAAGCGCTGTTAGAACCTCTCGCACATGCCGCCGCGACTTATCGCATGACGATAATTGCGGGACTACCGGTAGAACATAACAACCGGTTCGTGAAAGGCATTGCGCTTTTCTCTCCCTGGATGACTTCGCCATTAACCTTCCATCAGAGCCACGGGGCTTGTATTGCCAGACAGCGAAATGCCATCAGCGTTGTAGATAGCCAACCGGAAGGCATTGATATCGACCCGGCTTATTCGCTATTCACCAGCTGCCAGTCAGTCAGTGAACCGGAACTGCTCTCCTCTACATCTCGCCTACAAAGTTTCTCACATAAATTTGCCATCGCGGTATTAATGGCCAATGCGCGGGGTAGCAGTGCGTTATGGGATGAACGAGGTCGATTGATTGTTCGCGCAGACAGCGGTTCGTTGCTGTTAACCGGCCAACGCACGCCACGGGGTTGGCAAGGTGATATCATTCCATTACGCTAGTCGTTTTGGGTCAGGAGCATGGCATGTTGCGCATAATAGATACAGAAACCTGTGGTCTACAGGGAGGCATTGTTGAAATTGCTTCTGTCGACGTGGTTGACGGAAAAATAGTCAACCCCATGAGCCACCTGGTACGCCCTGACCGCCCCATCAGCCCACAGGCGATGGCTATACATCGCATTACTGAAGCAATGGTGGCCGATAAGCCATGGATTGAAGACGTCATCCCACAGTATTACGGCAGCGAATGGTACGTTGCGCACAATGCCAGCTTTGACCGCCGCGTATTGCCCGATATGCCCGGGGAATGGATTTGCACCATGAAGCTCTCCCGTCGGCTGTGGCCGGGGATTAAATACAGCAACATGGCGCTGTATAAATCGCGCAAGCTGAGCGTCCAGACGCCAGCGGGTCTCCACCATCACCGCGCCCTGTACGATTGCTACATCACTGCGGCATTGCTGATCGACATCATGCAGACGTCAGGCTGGACAGCCGATCAAATGGTCGATATTACCGGCCGTCCCGCGTTACTCACTACTTTCACTTTTGGTAAGTACCGCGGAAAACCGGTATCAGAAGTAGCTGAACGCGATCCGGGCTATCTGCGCTGGTTATTTAATAACCTTGACAATATGAGCCCGGAACTGCGATTAACGCTAAAACACTATTTGGATCACGCCTGAGCAGGCAGCGTTCCCTGCGCCAGTCCAATCAAAAAAGCGTACTCAAGGGCCACGCCTTCGTAAGATTTAAAACGCCCGGATTTACCGCCGTGTCCGGAATCCATATCCGTGCAAAGTAGCAGCAAACGATCGTCCGTTTTCAGCTCACGCAGTTTTGCCACCCATTTTGCTGGTTCCCAGTATTGCACCTGGGAATCGTGTAATCCCGTCGTGACCAGCAGATGTGGGTATGCCTGCGCGGTTACATTGTCATACGGGCTGTAGCTTTTCATATAGGTGTAATACTCTTCGTCCTGCGGATTACCCCACTCTTCAAACTCACCGGTCGTCAGGGGAATTGATTCATCGAGCATTGTGGTTACCACATCGACAAACGGCACCTGAGCAATAACACCATGGAAGCGTTCCGGGCGTTCATTAATGGCGACGCCCATTAACATGCCTCCGGCGCTTCCGCCCATGCCATAACATAACTCAGGCGCGCCATAGCCCATTTTTAGCAACGCATCACAGACGTCGAGGTAATCATTGAAGGTATTTTTCTTGTGCAGAAACTTACCGTCCTCGTACCACTGTTGTCCTAATTCACCACCACCACGCACATGCGCAATAGCATAAACAAAGCCGCGATCCAGTAAGCTCAAACGGCTGCTGCTGAAATCGGCGTCCATGCTGGCGCCATATGAGCCATAGCCATAAACCAGTAACGGATTTTTTCCTTTCAGGAAATACTTTTGATGATAAACCAGCGAAACCGGAATCTCGGTGCCATCACGCGCGGTTATCCATAGGTGTTCGCTACGGTAATTCGCCGCATCAAATCCGGGGACCTCCGTCTGCTTAAGCACACGACGTTCCCCGGTGTCCATATCCAGTTCAAACAACGTGTCCGGGGTGGTCATGGAGGAATAGCCATAGCGCAGGCGCGATGTCTCCGGCTCTGGATTATAGGCAAGCCAGGTCACATAAGCCGGATCGTCAAAGGCGATCCCGACCACTTCGCGCGTTTTACGATTAATCTGTCGTAGGCTGGTTAAGCCGCGCTGACGCTCTTCTACCACCAGCCAGTCAGTGAATAGCGTAAAGCCCTCGAGCATCACGTTGTCGCGCGCAGGGATCAGCGTCTCCCAGGCTTGCTCATCACGAACGCGGGTACGATACAGGCCGAAATTTTTCCCCTGACGGTTGGAGCGCAGATAAAAATTGTGTTGATAGTGATCGAGACTGTATTCATGGTCTTTGCGTCGCGCTAAAAAGACCAACGGTTCGGCATCCGCCAGTTCTGCGTCAAGCAGTAAAACCTCACTGGTGGTCGCGCTGGCGATATGAATAACCACATAGTGTAGCGAGGTGGTTTTATGCAGGCTGACATAAAACATATCATCGGCTTCTTCATACACCAGCTCATCCCGTGACGATGGCGAGCCGACCGTATGTCGCCACACCTGATACGGCAATAACGTTGTTTCGTGCTTGCGCACGTAATAGAATGTCTGAGAATCATTCGCCCAGACCAGATCCGCTTCGACGTTTTCCAGCACTTCCGGATACCAGTTGCCGCTTTGCAGGTTGCGAAAACGCACGCCATATTGCCGGCGAGAGAGATAATCTTCGGCCAGCGCCATGATGGTGTTATCCGGAGATATCGCCAGTCCTCCCAGCGTATAAAACTCGCTGTGTGCCGCGCGCTGGTTCCCATCCAACAGAGTATCCCAATCATCCCACTCTTCACTGAGGGCAGACTGACGCTGATAAATAGCATATTCGCACCCCGGTTCATAAATATGCCGGTAGCGATAACCATTCTTCACATAGGGGGCGGATGCATCCTGAGGCGGGATACGGTCGATAATCTCTTTCAGGACGCGATCCTGCAAAGCCTGCTGCGAGGCCATAACCTGGCGGCCATACGCATTTTCTTGTTGCAGATAATCCAGCACTTCTGGCTTCGAGCGGGTGTCATCTCGCAGCCAGTAATAATTATCAACACGAGTATCGCCATGCTGCGTCATGGCGTGGGGAATACGAGAAGCTTTTGGTAGCATGTCATTGTTCTTTTGCTTAAACATCCTATAAGGGTGGCAAAAGACAGCAATGATGCAAGCGAAACATGCACCTTAGCGGTAAGTAATTAACCCGGTAAAGCCTGTTTTTGTTCTTTGAGATCCTGTTCAATACCTTCACGAACATCCTGCGGGATCTTCAACGCATCGCCCAGCGCATTGAGATAGCTACGCTCCATAAAGTGGTCGATATCAATCGCCGCACAGCTCAGGAAGTAAATTTCTAGCGCTTCTTCTTCGTTGCGGATCCCTTGCGCCAGGCGCTGAGGATCTAACGGTTGTTCAATGGCTCGTTCAATCAAAACACGGCCCTGCTCTTCCACGCCCGCTTCACGAAGCTGCTGCTCAATGGCCGCTCGTTCTTTAGCATCAATATGACCGTCGCTTTTCGCCGCAAAAACCAGCGCCAGAATCAGACGCTCGGTTCGCTCATCCAGCGGTGAGCTTTGTGCGCCAAACTGCGGCTCATCCTGATGCGCAGCGCGAACTTTATCTTTGTATTTGTTCCATAACACGGTACCGGCAACCGCGCCGCCGCCCACCAGAAGCGCGCTGGTGCCGTATTTACTCAGTAATTTACGTGAAGATTTGTTGGCAACCAGTAATCCTGCCAGACCGCCTAACGCGCCTGGAACCAGAAGTTTACTCAGCCCTTGCTCGCCAGAAGATGACGCGGAGGATCCTTTTTGCCCAAGAAGAGATTGTAGTTGATTCAGCCAATTAGCCATTTTGCCCCTCAAGTACAGACGAATAATCATCAAAGCGTACCCGAGGGGATGTCAGGAAGTGTTCAGGTCATCAAAAGATGTGCAAATACCTGCGTTACTGCGGCTGATACTCCGCCGTTCCGGCTTTGCAGTCGACTTTTACCTGATAGTGAATATCCGCGCTTTTACCGCGAACCGTCAGGGGAACTGACCATTTCCCGTCTTTGCCCGTAATATCGGGCGTGTTGACCCAGGCGACAGGGTCGGCTTGCCCGACGAGTTTTTGATCGTCAGCCCAGCGCGCGATGCGATTTTGCTGATAGTCACGTTTCACGCTTGCCGCAATACCGTCAGCATCCAGTCCTTCGCACTTGGGGAACTGAACATTCTTGCTTTCCATACTTGCCGCAAATACCGATACGCTGGCAGACAATAACAGCAGGCTCAATAACGCTCTTTTTTTATACATTCTTTTCTCCTTAATCTCCCCTTCGTCCTTCAGGTTGCCTGCGGCAACGTGAAATAACGTCAGAGATTGCACAATGATTCAGGGAAAAGCATGGTACAAAACGTCAGGAGCGCAAGTCGTTTCAGGCAGCCTGAGTATCATCCTCAGTGTGTGCATCGTTTTCGACAGCCTGTGGCGAAGGCAGCTTGCCGTTTTTCAGAATGGCGCTCAGCACATCTTTTTGCTCAGCCAGCCACAGGGAAAGCGCTTCACGCTGCTCGTCTTCGAGCGCTACCGGCGATTGCTCCAGCCATGTGTCGAGCAGATCTGCTGTATCCAGCATTTTGTCATACGCATCGGCTTCCTTTTTGCTGGTAAACGACATTTTTTCCTCACCTTCCCGAATGACTACGTATTTAACTTCAACCGCCATTTTTGCAGCCTCTTAAATTACCTGTATTTATGTACAGCATATTCTTTTTAAGCCCTGAAATCAACCTGATAATAAAGACAGACGCAAACGTTTTCGTATATACTGCGCCCAGATAAAACAGGGGATTAATTTATGACGTTATTAGGCACAGCGCTGCGTCCCGCAGCAACGCGAGTGATGTTATTAGGTTCAGGTGAACTGGGTAAAGAAGTGGCGATTGAATGCCAACGCCTGGGTGTGGAAGTCATTGCCGTGGATCGTTACCCCGACGCGCCAGCCATGCACGTTGCCCATCGCTCCTACGTAATTAACATGCTGGATGGCGAGGCATTACGCCAGCTTGTCGAACGTGAAAAACCACATTACATCGTGCCGGAAATAGAGGCGATTGCCACGGATATGCTGATCAAACTGGAACAGGAAGGTCAACACGTTGTGCCTTGCGCACGAGCGACTCAACTGACCATGAACCGGGAAGGAATCCGTCGCCTCGCCGCCGAAGAATTGTCTTTACCCACATCATCTTTCCGTTTTGCAGACACCGAAACACGATTTCGTGAGGCCGTTGCCGAAATCGGCTATCCCTGCATTGTGAAGCCGGTAATGAGTTCTTCCGGCAAGGGGCAGAGCTTTATCCGTTCAGCCGATCAGCTCACCGAGGCGTGGAACTATGCTCAACAGGGAGGCCGGGCAGGCGCCGGACGCGTTATCGTCGAAGGCGTAGTGAATTTTGATTTTGAAATCACCCTGCTAACCGTCAGCGCCGTTGATGGTGTGCATTTCTGCGCGTCGGTAGGTCATCGCCAGGAAGATGGCGATTATCGCGAGTCCTGGCAGCCGCAGCAGATGAGTGACCTGGCGCTGGCGCGCGCGCAGGAGATTGCCCGCAAGGTGGTACTGGCGCTGGGCGGTCACGGACTGTTTGGCGTGGAGCTGTTTGTCTGCGGTGATGAGGTGATTTTCAGCGAAGTCTCCCCTCGCCCTCACGACACGGGTATGGTGACCTTAATTTCGCAGGATCTGTCTGAGTTTGCCCTGCACGTACGTGCATTTCTCGGTCTGCCCGTTGGCGAAATCCGCCAGTATGGACCTTCTGCTTCCGCCGTTATTCTGCCGCAACTTACCAGCCAAAATATCACGTTTGATAACGTGCAAGCCGCTGTAGGTGCGGGTATGCAAGTGCGTTTCTTTGGCAAGCCGGAAATCGACGGGAGCCGTCGTCTGGGCGTTGTGCTGGCCACAGCACAGAGCATTGAAGATGCGGTGATACGCGCGAAAGACGCAGCCGCACAGGTGAAAGTCGCAGGATAAAAACCAGACCCGTAGGCCGGATAAAGCATTGATGCCGTATCCGACCTACGGTTTACGCATTAACGGCTTACTGCTTCGCGCCTTCTACTGCTTCACGAGCCAGCTTGGTAATACGATCGTAATCACCCGCTTCCAGCGCATCCGCCGGAACCAGCCAGGAACCACCGATGCACAGCACGCTTTTCAGTGCCAGGTAGTCACGGTAGTTCGCCGGAGAGATACCGCCGGTTGGGCAGAAACGCACTTGAGAGAACGGACCCGCAATTGCCTGCAGCGCTTTGGTACCACCATTTGCTTCAGCAGGGAAGAATTTGAACTCTTTCAAACCGTAGTCCATACCCAGCATCAGTTCAGACACGGTGCTGATACCAGGGATCAGCGGAATAGTGCCTTCCGTTGCGGCTTTCAGCAGCGGCTCGGTCAGGCCCGGGCTGATAGCAAACTGCGCACCGGCTTCGGTTACTTCAGCCAGCTGTTGCGGATTCAGTACAGTACCTGCACCAACGATAGCGTCCGGAACTTCTTTTGCGATCGCGCGAATGGCATCCATCGCACATGCGGTACGTAAGGTCACTTCCAGAACGCGCACGCCGCCTGCAACCAGCGCTTTTGCCATCGGCACTGCGTGTTCCAGTTTATTAACCACGATAACCGGTACAACCGGGCCAGTGGTCAGGATTGCTTCTGCACTTGTCTTCCAGTTTTTCATCAGAGTTTTCTCTCGCCTGATTACAAAATAAGTCTTAAAAAGTGATACAGGTTGCGCCCTGTTCCGCACCGGACAGCTTTTCACGCAACGCGCTGAACATTTCACGGCCTGTGCCCACGCGCGATGCGCTGAGGTCAGGAATGTGAGGCTGACGAGAAGCAAGTTCCTCTTCATCAACCAGCAGCGTCAATTCACCTGTCTGTCCATTCACACGAATGATGTCGCCATCGCGTACTTTTGCCAGCAGCCCGCCATCGTAGGCTTCTGGGGTTACATGGATTGCTGAAGGCACTTTACCTGAAGCACCTGAAAGTCGTCCATCGGTAACTAACGCAATTTTGAAACAACGGTCCAATAATACACCAAGTGGCGGCATGAGTTTATGTAATTCTGGCATTCCGTTTGCTTTTGGTCCCTGATGGCGCACAACGACTACGCAATCACGGTCGAGCAGTCCCGCATCGAAGGCCGGCAATACATCATGCTGACTTTCAAAAACAACCGCGGGCGCTTCAATTACCTGATTTTCTACCGGAACCGCCGACGTTTTCATCACAGCACGTCCGAGGTTACCGCTCAGCACTTTGGTACCGCCGTGGTGGGAGAATGGCTGATCGATGGTAGCAATAACATTACTGTCCAGAGACTTCTCTGCCCCTTCGCGCCAGTCCAGCTCACCATCGTTAAGCCAGGGTTCCATGGTGTAACGCGACAAACCAAACCCGGCAACGGTGTTCACATCTTCATGCAGCAGACCCGCGTTCAGCAGTTCGCGCATTAACACCGGCACGCCACCCGCTGCCTGGAAGTGGTTAATATCTGCCGGACCATTCGGATACAGACGCGCCATCAACGGCACGATATCGGACAGATCGGAGAAGTCGTCCCAGTTAATCAGAATCCCGGCTGCGCGCGCCATCGCAACCAGGTGCATTGTATGGTTGGTTGACCCCCCGGTCGCCAGCAGCGCGACAATACCGTTCACCACTACTTTTTCATCGATCATTTTACCGATCGGCATCCATTCATTGCCGTTGCCGGTCAGACGCGTTACCTGACGAGCAGCCGCGGCGGTCAACGCCTCGCGCAGCGGGGCATCCGGGTGTACGAATGAGGACCCAGGCAATTGCATCCCCATAAACTCCACCACCATCTGGTTGGTGTTTGCCGTGCCATAGAACGTACAGGTCCCCGGTGCGTGATAAGACGCCGCTTCGGATTCAAGCAGCGCCATGCGATCGACTTTGCCTTCAGCATACAGCTGACGGATACGCACTTTTTCTTTGTTCGCCAGACCACTCGCCATCGGGCCGGAGGGAATAAAGATCGAAGGCAGATGACCAAATGACAGTGCCGCCATCACCAACCCCGGGACAATTTTGTCGCACACGCCAAGGAATAACGCGCCGTCGAACATATTGTGTGAGAGGCCGACGGCAGCCGACATCGCAATCACTTCGCGACTCAGCAACGAAAGCTCCATCCCATCCTGTCCCTGGGTCACACCGTCGCACATCGCAGGAACACCACCAGCGACCTGGCCTACCGCATTGGCTTCATGCAGCGCTTTACGAATGATGTCGGGATAATGTTCGTACGGCTGATGCGCGGAAAGCATGTCGTTATAGGAAGTAATGATCGCGATATTGTTACGCAGCATGCTTTTCAGCGAGGCCTTGTCATCCGGCTGGCAGGCAGCAAAACCATGCGCCAGGTTACCGCACGCCAGTTGTGAACGATGAACGGTAGTCGATTTCGCTTGTTCAATACGGGCAAGGTAGGCGGAACGCGTGTCGCGAGAACGTTCGACAATTCGTTTTGTTACGCGTAACAAATTCGGATTCATAGAGGCTCCTAAAATTTATCTGTCAGAGCGTTGGATCAACAATGTGTTTCAGTTGGGTTAAAAGCAGCTGAATCGCTTGTTAGCCGTAGCTCAGGGGCAAAATCGTTTCAGGCAGTGTAATAAAAAAAGCCCCGCGGGTGAATCCACGCGGAGCTTAAAAGTGCAAAAATTATTCTACAATCTGTGTTAGATCATGTTACCGGTAAAATAACACCTATGGGCTAGATGATATTTTACTCGAATTCGTTCCATGAACGACCATCACGGGTAATCATGGCCACAGAGGCAACCGGTCCCCAGGTGCCGGCCTGATACGGCTTCGGTGCGTCGTTGTCCATTGCCCAGGCTTCGGTAATAGAATCGACCCACTTCCATGCTTCTTCAACTTCATCTCGACGCACAAACAGCGCCTGAATGCCGCGCATAGTTTCAAGCAGCAGGCGCTCATAAGCGTCGGCCAGATGCGTTTGGTTGAAGGTTTCGGAGTAGCTCAGGTCAAGTTTGGTAATTTGCAGGTTATGCTTGTGATCCAGTCCCGGCACTTTGTTCAGTACCTGGATATCGACACCTTCATCAGGCTGCAAACGGATAGTCAGCTTGTTCTGCGGCAGGTCCTGCCAGGATTCTCTGAACAGGTTCAGCTCAGGCGTTTTGAAGTAAACCACCACTTCAGAGCACTTGGTCGGTAAACGCTTACCGGTACGCAGGTAGAACGGTACCCCCGCCCAGCGCCAGTTATCGATATCCACACGGATCGCCACAAACGTTTCCGTGTTGCTGCTCTTGTTCGCGCCTTCTTCTTCCAGGTATCCCGGAACTTTTTTGCCCTGGGCAAAACCGGCGGTGTACTGACCACGAACTGTCTTTTCACGTACGTTCGAACGATCGATACGACGCAGTGATTTCAGTACTTTCACTTTTTCATCACGGATGCTGTCTGCGCTCAGATCGGACGGCGGAGACATCGCGATCATGCACAGGATCTGCAGCAGGTGGTTCTGGATCATGTCGCGCATTTGACCGGCCTGGTCAAAGTAGCCCCAGCGCCCTTCAATGCCCACTTCTTCCGCCACGGTAATTTCTACGTGGTCGATAGTGCGGTTATCCCAGTTATTCACAAACAGGGAGTTGGCAAAACGCAGTGCCAACAGGTTCAGTACCGTCTCTTTGCCGAGATAGTGGTCGATGCGGTAAACCTGGCACTCTTCGAAATACTCGCCAACCTGATCGTTGATTTCACGGGATGTTGCCAGTGATGTACCCAGCGGTTTTTCCATCACCACGCGGGCAGGCTTAGCATTCAGCTTTGCTTCACCCAGACCTTTGCAGATCGCGCCAAAGGTGCTCGGCGGCATTGCGAAATAGTTGATGGTGGTACGCGATTTTTGATCCAGCATTTTGCCCAGACGCTTAAACGCGGCGGTGTCGTTGACGTCCAGGTTACAAAACTCAAGACGACCGCTGAGGGTTTCCCACAAACTTTCATCAATTTTTTCTTTCATGAAGGTTTCGAGCGCTTCGCGCACAACCTTGGTATAGGCTGCTTTGTCCCAGTCGGCACGCCCAACCCCAATGATGCGGGTATCCGGGTTAATCTGGCCGGCCTTTTCCAGTTGATACAGGGAAGGCAGCAATTTCCGCCGCGCCAGGTCGCCCTTCGCGCCGAAAATGACCAGATCACATGCCTGGGCTGTTTGCGTTACCGCCATGTCATTCTCCTCAATTAAGTGCCTGGTGCTTTTGCCAGACACTGGTTGTAATTTTATTACAGTGCACTGTACTGCTTTTACGTGAATCCGGAAACCGTAAACGCTTATCCAGCCGTGCTGTTACCGCGAACAGCCGCTTTATTGGCGTATAACCCATCAAAATGGATAAAAAAGTCGTCTTTTTCGTACCCATGAAGAAGTATGAAAATCCGACTCCGATCATGTAATGAAAAAAAACAACAACTATTTTGTCCATTTTGCCCCGTTGCTGCACTAGCAGGGGTACTATCTACCAGAGTTACCACTCGATTTCCCCTTATCGTTGAAATCGTTTTTGCCCATGACCCATGAGTCTACCTACATCATGAATATGCTGGAAAAAGTCCAGTTAAAACTGGAACATTTGAGCAAGTCAGAGCGTAAAGTCGCCGACATTATTCTTGCCTCTCCCGAGCAGGCAATTCACTCAAGCATCGCTGCGCTTGCTGTAGAAGCCAACGTCAGCGAACCGACGGTGAACCGTTTCTGTCGTAGCATGGATACGCGCGGCTTCCCTGATTTTAAACTGCATCTGGCACAAAGTCTGGCAAATGGTACCCCTTATGTTAATCGCAATGTGGATGAGGATGACAGCGTAGAATCTTATACGGGGAAAATCTTCGAATCGGCGATGGCAAGCCTTGACCACGTTCGTCAGTCACTGGATAACGCGGCGGTAAACCGGGCGGTAGATTTGTTAACCCAGGCAAAGAAAATAGCCTTCTTTGGTTTAGGTTCTTCCGCCGCGGTAGCGCACGACGCGATGAACAAATTTTTCCGCTTTAACGTACCGGTAATCTATTCCGACGACATTGTCCTGCAACGTATGAGTTGTATGAATTGTAGCGACGACGACGTCATTGTGCTTATTTCTCATACTGGAAGAACCAAAAGTCTGGTTGAACTGGCGCAGTTAGCAAGGGAAAACGACGCTATGGTTATCGCCCTCACCTCTCCCGGGACGCCACTGGCGCGTGAAGCCACGCTGGCTATTACCCTCGATGTACCGGAAGATACTGACATTTATATGCCCATGGTCTCTCGACTTGCTCAACTGACCGTGATAGATGTGCTGGCTACAGGATTTACTTTGCGCCGAGGGGCAAAATTTAGAGATAACTTGAAGCGTGTCAAGGAAGCGCTCAAGGAATCGCGTTTTGATAAAGAATTACTCATCAAGAGTGATGACCGCTAAAAGCAATAACAATGTTCTACCCTTTTATCATCCGGGTCGTTCATTTTACCGTTAATGTTTGAGAACGGCCGGATTAATGTTCACGCAACACCTAGTTGTTTCAGTCAACGGAGTATTACATGTCCAGAAGGCTTCGCAGAACCAAAATCGTTACCACGTTAGGCCCGGCAACTGACCGCGATAACAACCTTGAGAAGATTATCGCCGCGGGTGCGAACGTCGTACGTATGAACTTTTCCCACGGCTCTCCAGAAGATCACAAACTGCGGGCGGATAAGGTCCGTGAAATTGCCGCAAAACTGGGACGTCATGTAGCTATTTTGGGTGACCTGCAGGGACCTAAAATCCGCGTATCTACCTTTAAAGAAGGTAAAGTTTTTCTTAATGTTGGCGACAAGTTCCTGTTAGACGCCAACCTCGGTAAAGGCGAAGGCGACAAAGAAAAAGTCGGCATTGATTATAAGGGACTGCCTGCAGACGTCGTGCCTGGCGATATCCTGCTGCTCGACGACGGGCGCGTACAGCTTAAAGTGCTGGAAGTTCAGGGCATGAAAGTCTTCACCGAAGTCACTGTCGGTGGCCCGCTGTCCAATAACAAGGGCATAAACAAACTGGGCGGCGGTCTCTCTGCTGAAGCCCTGACCGAAAAAGACAAAGCCGACATCATTACCGCAGCGCAAATCAGCGTTGACTATTTGGCTGTCTCCTTCCCGCGTTGCGGCGAAGATCTAAACTATGCCCGCCGTCTGGCGCGCGACGCCGGTTGCGATGCGAAAATTGTCGCCAAGGTAGAACGTGCAGAAGCCGTCTGCGACCAGAATGCGATGGATGACATCATCCTGGCTTCTGACGTAGTGATGGTAGCCCGTGGCGACCTGGGTGTTGAAATCGGTGACCCTGAGCTGGTAGGTATTCAGAAAGCGTTGATTCGTCGTGCGCGTCAGCTAAACCGTGCGGTCATCACCGCCACACAGATGATGGAGTCGATGATCACCAACCCAATGCCGACTCGTGCGGAAGTGATGGACGTGGCTAACGCCGTCCTCGACGGCACCGATGCCGTGATGCTCTCTGCCGAAACAGCAGCAGGTCAGTACCCGGCGGAAACCGTCGCGGCAATGGCGCGCGTTTGCCTGGGTGCAGAGAAGATCCCAAGCATCAACGTCTCTAAACACCGTCTTGACGTGCAGTTTGATAACGTTGAAGAAGCGATTGCGATGTCAGCGATGTACGCTGCTAACCACCTTAAAGGGGTCACTGCTATCATTGCTATGACGGAGTCCGGTCGTACTGCGCTGATGACTTCTCGTATCAGTTCCGGTCTGCCAATTTTCGCGATGTCTCGTCATGAACGTACGCTGAATCTGACCTCTCTGTATCGCGGTGTCACCCCGGTTCACTTTGACAGCGAAACAGATGGCGTCGTTGCCGCCAATGAAGCAGTGAACCTGCTGCGTGATAAAGGCTATCTGGTTTCCGGCGATCTGGTGATCGTGACACAGGGCGATGTGATGAGCACTATTGGCTCAACTAACACCACGCGTATCCTGACCGTCGAGTAACACCAGCGTTTGATGTAAAAAAGCCTCTCGTTTGAGAGGCTTTTTTTTATTTCTTCGGATAGAGATCTTTGCGCTTATAGGGCTCAATCTCGCCGGGTTTACGCGTCTTAAGCAGTTTCAGTATCCAGGTATATTGTTCGACATGAGGCGTGACAAAAATTTCCACCTCTTCGTTCATTCGTCTGGCAATGGTGTGGTCATCCGCTGTCAGGATGTCATCCATCGGAGGACGGACCTTAATCGTCAGGCGGTGAGTTTTACCGTCATACACCGGAAACAGCGGCACTACACGCGCGTGGCAAACCTTCATCAAGCGACCAATTGCCGGTAACGTTGCTTTATAGGTAGCAAAAAAATCGACAAACTCGCTGTGCTCAGGTCCATGGTCCTGATCCGGCAAGTAATATCCCCAATATCCCTGACGTACAGACTGAATAAACGGTTTGATGCCATCATTACGCGCATGTAATCGACCTCCGAAACGACGGCGTACCGTGTTCCAGACGTAATCAAATACCGGGTTTCCCTGATTGTGGAACATTGCTGCCATTTTCTGTCCCTGGGAAGCCATCAGCATCGCCGGGATATCTACGCCCCAGCCATGAGGAACGAGAAAAATCACTTTTTCATCGTTGCGGCGCATCTCTTCGATGATTTCAAGGCCCTGCCAGTCAACCCGATTCTGAATTTTCTCCGGCCCTCGCAGGGCGAGTTCCGCCATCATGACCATCGCCTGAGGGGCGGTCGCGAACATCTCATCAACAATGGCTTCGCGCTCAGCTTCGCTGCGTTCAGGAAAACAAAGTGATAAATTGATCAGCGCTCTGCGACGTGAGCTTTTTCCCAAGCGTCCAACCATCCGTCCGAGCTTTGCCAGAATAGGATCGCGAAATGACGCCGGCGTTAACGCAATCCCAGCTATCGCCGCTACACCCAGCCAGGCGCCCCAGTAGCGCGGATAGCGAAATGATTTATCAAACTCAGGGATATACTCAATATTCTTTTTTTTCGTTTCCATGCTCTTCCAGTGTCTGGTGCGGCGAAAAGTAGATCTGCTGATAGTGTAGCGGCGCACGATGCGCCGTACAAAATAAAAAAGCCGGCACGCATCGCGTACCGGCTTTATCAGTGTGCTAATTAATCAAAACGTAGCTGAGGCATAACTTCTTTCACCTGCGCCAGATAATCGGTGCGATCCGAGCCGGTCAGACCTTCTGTACGCGGCAGTTTCGCCGTCAGAGGGTTCACGGCCTGCTGGTTGATCCACACTTCGTAGTGCAGATGCGGACCTGTTGAACGCCCGGTGTTACCTGACAGCGCGATACGATCGCCACGTTTCACTTTTTGACCTGGTTTCACCAACAGCTTACGCAGGTGCATATAACGGGTGGTGTAGGTACGACCATGACGAACCGCAACATAGTATCCGGCAGCGCCGCTACGCTTCGCTACGACCACTTCACCATCGCCTACCGACAGTACTGGCGTCCCCTGCGGCATCGCAAAGTCGACACCTTTGTGCGGCGCTACGCGTCCAGTCACCGGATTCAGGCGACGCGGGTTAAAGTTCGAGGAGATGCGGAACTGTTTCGCCGTCGGGAAACGCATGAAGCCTTTCGCCAGCCCGGTACCGTTACGGTCATAGAACTTACCGTCTTCAGCACGGATGGCGTAATAGTCTTTGCCTTCAGAACGTAAACGCACGCCCAGCAACTGGCTTTGCTCGCGCTTACCGTCCAGCATTTCGCGAGACATCAGCACTGAGAACTCATCGCCTTTTTTCAGTTTGCGGAAATCCATCTGCCACTGCATGGCCTTAATCACCGCGCTGATTTCAGAGCTGGTCAGTCCGGCCTCTTTGGCGCTGGCGACGAAGCTTCCGCCCACCGTGCCTTTGATACGGCTGTTAACCCAATCGCCCTGCTGCATTTCACTGCTCATTTTGAAACCTGTCGCAGTGCGATCGTAAGTGCGGGTTTCACGGCGGGACACTTCCCAGGTCAGACGCTGCAGGTCACCTTCCGCGCTTAAGGTCCAGGATAACTGCTGACCAATTTTCAGATTGCGCAGTTCTTTATCGGAAGCAGCGAGCTGACTGATGTCGCCCATATCGATGCCGTACTGATTCAGAATACTGCTCAGCGTATCGCCTGTGGAGACGACATACTCATGCACGCCGGCTTCACCAGACGTTTTGTCATCCAGTTCATCCTGCGGAATGGCTTCGTCTTCCTGCGCGGCCTGATCGATAGGTTCACTGGCCTCAGGCAACAGTGAACGAATCTCGCTTTTTTCCAGCTCGATAGTTTTAACGATGGGTGCAGAATCGGGATGGTAAACATAAGGCCGCCAGACGGCGACGGCCAATGTCAGTACGGTAAGCGACCCCAGCATAACGCGATGGGGTCGCGGCAGATTATTAAATGCCAGAGCGACAGAGCGGGCTATCTGTTGCACGTATTCACTTCCTCATTAATCTCCTTTCAGGCAGCTCGCATACTGGTTGGCTAATTGGTTCAAAAACGCTGAATAGCTTGTTTTACCCAGTTTGATATTCGTTCCGAGCGGATCCAACGTTCCCATTCGAACGGATGTCCCTCTCGCGACGGCTTCAACGACCGCTGGCCTGAACTGTGGCTCAGCAAAAACGCAGGTTGCTTTTTGCTCAACCAACTGTGTTCTTATTTCATGTAAACGCTGCGCACCAGGTTGAATCTCAGGGTTCACGGTAAAGTGACCAAGCGGTGTTAGTCCGTAGTGTTTTTCGTAGTAGCCATAGGCGTCATGAAAAACGAAATAACCTTTTCCCTTGAGCGGTGCGAGCTCGTTACCTACCTGCTTATCGGTTGCGGCTAATTGTGCCTCAAAATCCTTCAGGTTGGCGTCAAGTTTGGCTCGACTTTGCGGCATAAGTTCCACTAATTTTTCATGGATTGCAACCGCTGAGGCCCGCGCTATCTCTGGGGAAAGCCAAAGATGCATGTTGTAATCGCCATGATGGTGATGCTCGTCACTTTTTTCACTGCCAGCATCATTGTGTCCATGATCGTCATCGTCGTCATCAGCACCTTTCATGAGTAACGGTTTCACGTCATTGAGCTGCGCAATCGTTACCTGTTTCGCGTTAGGAATATTCTTGACTGACTTTTCCATAAACGCTTCCATCTCAGGCCCAATCCAAACAACTAAGTCCGCGCCCTGTAAGCGTTTTACGTCTGATGGACGCAGTGAATAGTCATGTTCGGAAGCCCCGTCAGGCAGGAGAACCTCAGTGTCTGTTACCCCGTCTGCAATGGCTGAAGCAATAAACCCCAGCGGCTTGAGCGAGGCCACCACAGCGGCATTTACTGCCTGTGTTGCACTACCCCAAAGAGCAGCGGATAATGCTGCGAAAAGAAGCGTATTTTTATGTAACATAATGCGACCAATCATCGTAATGAATGTAAGAAATGTGATATTATAACATTCTATAACTTCTGCAAGACTAAAATTGATATGACGACTTTGGTTTCACTGGAAAATGTCTCGGTCTCTTATGGTCAACGCCGCGTCCTGTCTGACGTATCGCTTGAACTTCGACCCGGTAAAATTTTAACGCTTCTCGGCCCAAATGGCGCCGGGAAGTCTACGTTGGTGCGCGTTGTATTAGGGCTGGTAGCGGCTGATGAGGGAGTAATCAAGCGTAATGGTCAATTGCGGATTGGCTATGTACCGCAAAAACTGTACCTCGATACTACGCTGCCACTGACGGTAAGTCGGTTTATGCGCTTACGTCCCGGCACCAAAAAAGAGGATATCCTTCCGGCACTGAAGCGAGTTCAGGCCGGGCATCTAATGGATGCGCCGATGCAAAAGCTCTCTGGCGGGGAAACGCAACGCGTCCTGTTGGCCCGTGCTTTATTGAATAAACCTCAGCTACTGGTGCTCGATGAACCAACCCAGGGCGTGGATGTCAATGGGCAGGTCGCACTGTACGACCTTATCGACCAGTTGCGACGTGAACTGGATTGCGCCGTACTGATGGTTTCCCATGACCTGCATCTGGTGATGGCCAAAACCGATGAGGTACTGTGCCTGAACCATCATATTTGCTGTTCCGGTGCGCCGGAAGTGGTTTCTATGCACCCGGAATTCATCTCAATGTTCGGGCAACGCGGCGCCGAACAACTCGGAATTTACCGTCATAATCACAATCACCGCCACGATTTACAGGGTCGTATCGTTTTACGCCGGGGAAATGGTCACTCATGATTGAATTGTTATTACCCGGCTGGTTAGCTGGGATCATGCTGGCCTGTGCTGCTGGCCCACTCGGCTCGTTTGTAGTCTGGCGTCGAATGTCTTATTTCGGTGATACGCTGGCCCACGCTTCGCTGCTGGGTGTCGCCTTTGGCCTGCTGCTGGATGTAAACCCTTTCTATGCGGTTATCGCCGTCACCCTGTTGCTGGCTGGCGGTCTGGTATGGCTGGAGAAGCGCCCTCACCTTGCGATCGATACCTTGCTGGGTATTATGGCGCACAGCGCATTGTCATTGGGGCTGGTTGTTGTCAGCCTGATGTCCAACATCCGTGTGGATCTGATGGCTTACCTGTTTGGTGATTTGCTCGCCGTGACGCCAGAAGATCTTATCTCCATCGCCATCGGCGTGGTTATTGTTCTGGCGATTCTGTTCTGGCAGTGGCGTAACCTGCTGTCGATGACCATCAGTCCGGATCTGGCATTTGTCGATGGCGTGAAGCTGCAACGCGTGAAGCTGCTGCTGATGCTGGTTACGGCGTTAACGATTGGCGTGGCGATGAAGTTTGTCGGGGCGCTGATTATCACCTCACTGCTTATCATCCCTGCGGCGACCGCCCGTCGCTTTGCCCGTACGCCGGAGCAGATGGCAGGGGTTGCCGTTGGAGTGGGAATGATAGCAGTTACAGGCGGGCTGACCTTCTCGGCCTTCTATGACACCCCGGCAGGTCCTTCCGTGGTGCTGTGCGCCGCGCTGCTGTTTATTTTCAGCATGATGAAAAAGCAAGCGAGCTAAGCATGCGTTGCCCGGTGGCGCTGCGCTTACCGGGCCCACAAAATCGCCCAGGCCTGATGAGCGTCGCGACATCAGGCATTAAGGCATCTGTGGCGGTGTAATGCCAAAATGGTTCCAGGCGCGCACGGTTGCCATACGTCCACGCGGCGTACGTTGTAGAAAACCTTGCTGAATCAGATACGGCTCCAGCACGTCCTCAATGGTTTCACGCTCTTCCCCAATCGCCGCTGCCAGGTTATCCAGTCCTACCGGTCCGCCAAAGAATTTATCGATAACCGCCAGCAGCAGCTTACGGTCCATATAATCGAATCCTTCCGCATCCACATTGAGCATATCCAGCGCCTGGGCGGCAATATCAGCCGAAATCGTGCCGTCATGCTTCACTTCAGCGAAATCGCGTACCCGGCGTAATAAACGGTTGGCGATACGCGGCGTACCGCGGGCGCGGCGTGCCACTTCCAGCGCGCCTTCATCGCTCATTTCCAGGCCCATAAAGCGTGCGCTACGCCCAACAATGTGCTGCAGGTCTGCCACCTGATAGAACTCCAGGCGCTGCACAATACCAAAACGGTCACGCAGCGGAGACGTTAACGACCCGGCGCGCGTCGTCGCCCCGATTAGCGTGAACGGCGGCAGATCGATCTTAATCGAACGGGCAGCCGGCCCTTCACCAATCATGATATCCAGTTGATAATCTTCCATCGCCGGATACAGCACCTCTTCCACCACCGGTGACAGACGATGAATTTCATCGATAAACAGCACATCGTGGGGTTCAAGGTTGGTAAGCATTGCCGCCAGATCACCCGCTTTTTCCAGTACCGGACCAGACGTGGTGCGCAGATTAACGCCCATTTCATTGGCGACAATATTGGCAAGCGTAGTTTTACCAAGACCAGGAGGACCGAAAATCAGCAGGTGATCGAGAGCATCACCGCGCAGCTTCGCCGCCTGGATAAAAATCTCCATTTGCGAACGAACCTGAGGCTGGCCAATATACTCTTCCAGCAATTTTGGGCGAATCGCACGATCCACCAGATCTTCAGGGGTAGTGCTGACAGCCGAAATCAGGCGATCTGCTTCAATCATCCTTTACCTCACAATGCCGCGCGAAGCGCTTCACGAATCAGGGTTTCACTGCTGGCATCAGGGCGGGCAATTTTGCTCACCATGCGGCTGGCTTCCTGTGGTTTATAGCCCAACGCCACCAGCGCAGCAACCGCTTCCTGCTCGGCGTCGTCCGTTGTCGGGCTTGCCGGAGACGTCAGGACCAGATCCGCCGCTGGTGTAAAGAGATCACCATGCAAACCTTTAAAGCGGTCTTTCATTTCTACAATCAGGCGTTCTGCGGTTTTCTTACCAATACCCGGTAATTTCACCAGCGCGCCCAGCTCTTCCCGCTCCACGGCATTAACAAACTGCTGAGCAGACATACCGGAGAGGATCGCCAGCGCCAGCTTCGGCCCCACGCCATTGGTTTTGATTAACTCTTTAAACAGCGTGCGCTCTTGCTTGTTGTTAAAGCCATACAATAGCTGAGCATCTTCTCGCACCACAAAATGGGTGAAAATAATCGCTTCTTGCCCGGCTTCCGGCAACTCGTAGAAACAGGTCATCGGCATATGCACTTCATAGCCTACCCCGCCCGTTTCCAGAAGGACCAGCGGGGGTTGTTTTTCAATAATGATGCCTCTGAGTCTGCCTATCACGTGACGCTCCTGCGTTAAGGGCTAAAAGGTAATGCGCTATCATAAAAAAAGGCTGGATAGATATCCAGCCTCATTTGTCACTAACGTAACCGACCTCGCGCCAAATTCAGCCTCGACTCGCTCATTTGCATGGCGTTCTGACTGACATGGCAGTGGGTAATGGCAATCGCTAGTGCATCCGCGGCATCTGCTTGCGGATTCGCCGGGAGTTTTAGCAGCGTGCGTACCATATGCTGGACCTGGCTTTTTTCCGCGCTACCGATCCCCACCACGGTCTGTTTTACCTGGCGGGCCGCGTATTCAAAGACCGGTAGATCCTGATTGGTCGCCGCAACGATTGCCACGCCGCGAGCCTGTCCCAGCTTTAGCGCCGAGTCGGCGTTCTTCGCCATAAAAACCTGCTCAATGGCAAAATAGTCCGGCTGAAACTGGGTGATGATTTCCGTCACGCCCGCGTAAATCAACTTCAGACGTGACGGGAGATCGTCGACTTTGGTGCGAATGCAGCCGCTGCCGAGATAGGTCAACTGCCTGCCGACCTGACGAATAACGCCATAACCGGTGATGCGAGACCCCGGGTCAATGCCGAGAATAATAGACATCACGCATCTCCTGTTATTTTATGGCTTAACCACATCATTCTAAGGTGGCAGCAACCTCATCGGAGATTTCACCGTTGTGGTAAACTTCCTGCACGTCGTCGCAGTCTTCCAGCATATCGATCAGACGCATCAGCTTCGGCGCTGTTTCTGCATCCATATCCGCTTTGGTGGATGGGATCATAGACACTTCAGCTGCGTCCGCTTTCAGACCAGCCGCTTCCAGCGCGTCACGCACTTTGCCCATCTCTTCCCACGCGGTGTAAACGTCAATTGCGCCGTCGTCGAAGGTCACAACGTCTTCAGCACCTGCTTCCAGCGCTGCTTCCATGATGGCGTCTTCGTCGCCCTGTTCAAAGGAGATCACGCCTTTTTTGCTGAACAGATAAGCCACGGAACCGTCGGTACCGAGGTTACCACCCGTTTTCGTGAACGCATGACGCACTTCCGCAACGGTACGGTTACGGTTGTCAGACAGACATTCAATCATAACGGCTGTACCGCCAGGACCGTAACCTTCATAGATGATGGTTTCCATGTTGGAATCTTCATCACCACCCACACCGCGCGCGATTGCACGGTTCAGGGTGTCACGGGTCATGTTGTTAGCCAGCGCTTTATCAACCGCTGCACGCAGACGCGGGTTAGCATCCGGATCGCCGCCGCCCAGTTTAGCCGCCGTCACCAGCTCACGAATTATTTTGGTGAAAATTTTACCGCGTTTAGCATCCTGCGCTGCTTTACGGTGTCTGGTGTTGGCCCATTTACTATGACCTGCCATAAATAATATCTCCAAAAAGCGCGCCTTTTCAGGCGACGTTAATTACAAACTCTTCAATCGCCTGCCGGTTACTCCACGACTTGGTTAATTGGGCGGCTTCAACCGCATTAACCCAACGATAGGTCAGATGTTCGGTGAACACGATCTCTCGTTCTGAGGGAAGTGCCAGGCAAAACCAGGATTCAGTATTACGTTCAATTCCCGGTGCATAGCGATGACGTAAATGGCTAAAAATCTCAAACTCCACCGTGCGCTGACAGTCAATTAAGGTCAGTTGCTCAGATGCAACATCAATGGCGACCTCTTCCTTTACTTCGCGCATAGCGGCTTGCGACGCGGTTTCACCTTCTTCAAGGCTGCCGGTGACCGACTGCCAGAAATCAGGATCGTCGCGTCGCTGTAACATCAGCACTCTCCCGGTGTCCTTTGCATAAATCACGACTAACACCGAGACAGGCTGTTTATATGTCATATCAGTTATTCTCGGCCTTCTTAACAACCTGAATGCTCAGTTCCGCCAGCGCAGCTGCGTTGGCAAAGCTTGGCGCTTCAGTCATCAGACACGCTGCAGCCGTGGTTTTCGGGAAAGCAATAACGTCACGAATGTTGTCAGTACCGGTCAACAGCATAGTCAGACGGTCCAGACCAAACGCCAGGCCCGCATGCGGCGGTGTACCATATTTTAGCGCATCCAGCAGGAAGCCGAATTTCTCACGCTGTTCTTGCTCATTAATGCCCAGAATACCGAATACGGTTTGCTGCATGTCGCCGTTGTGAATACGCACGGAACCGCCGCCTACTTCGTAGCCGTTGATGACCATATCGTACGCGTTGGCAACCGCGTCTTCCGGCGCTGCTTTCAGCTCAGCGGCCGTCATATCTTTCGGCGCGGTGAACGGGTGGTGCATTGCGGTCAGGCCGCCTTCACCATCGTCTTCGAACATTGGGAAGTCGATAACCCACAGCGGTGCCCATTTGGCTTCGTCGGTGATGTTCAGGTCTTTACCCAGTTTCAGACGCAGCGCGCCCATCGCGTCGGCAACCACTTTCTTGTTGTCGGCACCGAAGAAAATCATGTCGCCGTCTTGCGCACCGGTACGTGCCAGAATCGCTTCCACAATTTCTGCGTTCAGGAACTTAGCAACTGGGCTGGTAATACCTTCCAGACCTTTCGCACGTTCGGTGACTTTGATGTAAGCCAAGCCTTTCGCGCCGTAAATCTTGATAAAGTTACCGTAATCGTCGATCTGCTTACGGCTCAGTGCAGCACCACCCGGTACACGCAGAGCAGCTACGCGGCCTTTCGCATCGTTTGCCGGACCAGAGAACACTGCGAACTCAACGTCTTTCACCAGATCGGCAACGTCAACCAGCTCCATCGGGTTACGCAGGTCTGGTTTATCGGAACCGTAACGACGCTCAGCTTCGGCAAAGGTCATGATCGGGAAATCACCCAGATCGACACCTTTCACTTCCAGCCACAGATTACGCACCAGCGCTTCCATCACTTCACGCACCTGCGGTGCGGTCATGAAGGAAGTCTCAACGTCGATCTGGGTAAATTCAGGCTGACGGTCAGCACGTAAGTCTTCATCACGGAAGCATTTAACGATCTGATAGTAGCGGTCAAAGCCAGACATCATCAGCAGCTGTTTAAACAACTGAGGTGATTGCGGCAGCGCGTAGAATTTACCTTTATGTACGCGAGAAGGTACCAGGTAATCGCGCGCGCCTTCCGGCGTCGCTTTGGTCAGCATCGGTGTTTCGATGTCGAGGAAGCCGTGGTCGTCCATAAAACGACGCACCAGGCTGGTGATTTTGGCACGCGTTTTCAGGCGCTGCGCCATTTCAGGGCGACGCAGATCTAAATAGCGATACTTCAGTCGCGCTTCTTCGGTGTTGACGTGGTTAGAGTCCAACGGCAGCGAGTCTGAACGGTTGATGATAGTCAGATCGGAAGCCAGCACTTCAATTTCGCCCGTCGCCATATCGGCGTTGACGTTTTTCGCGTCACGCGCACGCACGGTGCCCGTAACCTGGATGCAGAACTCATTACGCAGTTCGGAGGCCAGCTTTAACGCGTCCGCACGGTCCGGATCGAAAAATACCTGCACGATACCTTCGCGGTCGCGCATATCGATAAAGATCAGGCTACCAAGATCACGACGACGGTTGACCCAACCACACAGAGTCACCTGCTGCCCCTCGTGGGACAGACGTAGCTGTCCGCAATATTCTGTACGCATGAGATATCCCTTAACTTTGCCGCAGGCGGATTGTCACCTGCCTCGCAGATGACGAAGTCGCAGCTTTAGCTGAATGTCACAACTGAATGAAAAAAGGCGGCTATTATACTGGAAATTCTGCCGCACGATAAGTCCGGTACTGACTGTACGCCTGTTTCCTCGACGGGCATTGCGTAATCTCACAAAAAATAACAAAAATTGTCGCCCCTTTCACACTGATTCGCGATTAAGGTGTAACGGAATTCTTTTATTACTGGAGTGACCATGCTGGAATTGAACGCTAAAACAACCGCCCTTGTCGTAATTGATTTACAGGAAGGGATCCTGCCTTTCGCTGGCGGCCCTCATACGGCACATGATGTGGTTACCCGCGCCGCGCAGTTGGCGGAAAAATTCCGTGCCCACGGTTCCCCGGTGGTAATGGTGCGCGTCGGCTGGTCTGACGATTACGCCGAAGCGCTGAAACAACCGGTTGATGCGCAAACTCCGGCTAAAGCGTTGCCTGAAAACTGGTGGCATTACCCAGCTTCTCTGGGGAAATGCGCCAGCGATATCGAAGTGACTAAACGCCAGTGGGGAGCCTTCTATGGTACCGATCTGGAATTGCAGCTGCGTCGCCGGGGTATTGATACCATCGTCCTGTGCGGGATCTCGACGAACATTGGCGTTGAGTCGACGGCGCGAAATGCGTGGGAGCTGGGTTTCAGTCTTATCATTGCAGAGGATGCCTGTAGCGCCGCCAGTGCTGAGCAACACCAGGCCAGCATGACCCACATTTTCCCGCGCATTGCGCGCGTTCGCAGCGTGGAGGAGATTCTGCAAGCGCTATGATTTATATCGGTTTACCCCAGTGGTCGCATCCAAAATGGGTGCGTCTGGGGATCACCAGCCTTGAAGAGTATGCCCGCCACTTTAACTGCGTGGAGGGCAATACCACGCTGTATGCGCTGCCTAAATCCGATATTGTTGCCCGCTGGCAGGCACAGACCACCGATGCGTTTCGATTTTGTTTTAAATTTCCGGCGACCATTTCGCATCAGGCTGCGCTGCGTAATTGTGATGACCTTGTACAGGAATTTTTTACACGCATGTCGCCGCTGGAAGCGCGCGTTGGGCAATACTGGCTGCAATTACCCGCGACTTTTGGCCCACGCGATCTGCCTGCCCTGTGGCAGTTTCTCGATGAGCTCCCGAATTCCTTTACCTACGGTGTGGAAGTTCGCCATCCAGACTTCTTTGCCAAAGGCGAAGCCGAGCAGCTATTTAATCGCGGTTTACACGAGCGTGGCGTAAACCGGGTGATTCTGGACAGCCGCCCGGTACATGCCGCAATTCCGCATACTGAAGCAATACGCGACGCCCAGCGCAAGAAACCGAAGGTTCCGGTGCATGCAGTAGTGACGGCAAACCATCCGATGGTACGCTTTATCGGTAGCGATAATATGGCACAAAACAGCGAGCTTTTTGCCGTCTGGCTGACCAAGCTGTCGCTATGGCAACGCACCACGACGCCGTATCTGTTTTTGCATACGCCGGACATCGCGCAGGCCCCGGAGCTTGTTGATACGCTATGGGCAGATTTACGCAGCGCCCTGCCAGAGATCGGATCAGCACCCTCTATTCCACAGCAATCTTCTCTTTTCTGAAAATGCCACCTATCATAGTCAGTGCCAGCAGCCATTTTAAAAGGGAGTTTGTATGGTAAGCGCGCTTTATGCCGTATTGGGTGCGTTATTGTTAATAAAGTTCTCCTTTGACGTCGTTCGCCTGCGCATGCAATATCGCGTTGCCTATGGCGATGGAGGTTTTAGTGAACTGCAAAGCGCTATCCGTATTCACGGTAATGCGGTGGAATATATTCCCGTCGCGTTAGTGCTGCTGTTATTTATGGAAATGAACGGCGCAGAGACGTGGATGGTGCATATTTGCGGGCTGATGTTGATTGCCGGACGGCTGATGCATTATTACGGATTCCACCACCGGCTCTTCCGCTGGCGCCGTTCAGGCATGAGCGCAACCTGGTGTTCGCTGTTGCTAATGGTGCTGGCGAATCTTTGGTATATGCCCTGGGAGTTGGTTTTCTCCCTGCATTAGCGCACAATACGCCACTTTATTTTTCCCGGATTTTTACGTTATGTCTCACCGCGACACGCTTTTTTCTGCGCCTATCGCCAGTCTGGGTGACTGGACCTTTGATGAACGGGTAGCTGAAGTCTTCCCGGATATGATCCAGCGTTCCGTTCCTGGCTATTCCAATATCATATCTATGATTGGCATGTTGGCCGAACGTTTCGTACAACCCAACACGCAGGTCTACGATCTGGGCTGTTCTCTGGGCGCAGCGACGCTCTCGGTGCGTCGCAATATTCATCACGAGAATTGCAAAATTATTGCCGTCGATAACTCCCCGGCGATGGTTGAGCGCTGCCGTCGTCATATTGATGCCTATAAGGCACCGACCCCGGTTGAGGTTGTCGAAGGCGATATTCGCAACATTACTATCGAAAACGCCTCGATGGTGGTGCTGAATTTTACCCTGCAATTCCTTGAGCCACCTGAGCGCCAGGCATTGTTGGATAAGATTTATCAAGGGTTGAATCCCGGCGGCGCGCTGGTGCTGTCTGAAAAATTCAGTTTCGAAGACGCTAACGTTGGCGAGCTGCTGTTCAACATGCACCACGACTTCAAACGGGCCAATGGCTACAGCGAACTGGAAATTAGTCAGAAACGCAGCATGCTGGAAAACGTGATGCTGACCGACTCGGTAGAAACGCACAAAGCGCGACTGCATCAGGCTGGCTTTGAGCACAGCGAATTGTGGTTCCAGTGCTTCAATTTTGGCTCTCTGGTGGCGTTGAAAGCTGAGGTTGGCGCATGATCGATTTTGGTAACTTTTATCAGTTGATTGCCAAAAATCATCTGTCCCATTGGCTGGAAACGCTTCCGGCGCAAATCGCTGCCTGGCAGCGCGATCAGCATGGTTTATTTAAACAATGGTCAAACGCCGTCGAGTTTCTGCCCGAGCTGACGCCGCATCGTCTGGATTTACTACACAGCGTTACCGCAGAAAGTAAAGAACCGCTCAGCGAAGGCCAGCTTAAACGTATCGACACCCTGATGCGTAACCTGATGCCATGGCGTAAAGGACCGTACTCGCTGTACGGCGTCAACATCGATACCGAATGGCGTTCCGACTGGAAGTGGGATCGCGTTCTGCCGCACTTGTCTGATCTCACCGGCCGTACCATTCTTGATGTTGGCTGTGGCAGTGGTTATCACATGTGGCGCATGATTGGCGCTGGAGCGCATCTGGCGGTTGGGATCGATCCTACGCAACTGTTTCTGTGCCAGTTTGAGGCGGTACGTAAACTGCTGGGCAATGACCAGCGTGCTCACCTGCTGCCGCTGGGTATTGAGCAACTTCCAGCGCTAAACGCCTTTGACACCGTGTTCTCCATGGGCGTGCTTTATCACCGCCGATCGCCGCTGGAACATCTGTGGCAGTTGAAGGATCAGTTGGTTAAAGATGGCGAGCTGGTGCTGGAAACGCTGGTCGTCGAAGGTGATGAAAATACCGTTCTGGTGCCGGGCGATCGCTACGCGCAAATGCGTAACGTCTACTTTATTCCATCTGCGTTGGCTTTAAAAAACTGGCTGGAAAAATGCGGTTTTGTTGATGTGCGCATCGCCGATGTCTGCGTCACCACCACCGAAGAGCAACGCCGCACCGAGTGGATGGTAACCGAGTCGCTGGCCGACTTCCTCGATCCGAACGACCACAGCAAAACGGTGGAAGGCTACCCCGCCCCATTACGTGCAGTATTGATTGCGCGTAAGCCGTAATAGATTGCCGAATGACCGTTACGTATAGCACCGTTTCTCCAAAATAGTTCAAGTTGCAGCAAGGCGGCAACGCAGCAAATCCCCGGGAGCGTAGATAACTACGTGACCGGGGTGCGCGAGGCGGCCAACGCTGCTGCGGCTTGAAATATGAAGGAGAAAAAAAGGCCCCTGTTGAAATTGCAGGGGCCTGGTACGAGCAAGCATCATATTGGGCGACATGATGCAACGGTAAAATCAGCTGGCCTGATGGTGTGCAATGATTGCTTTCATTTCAGCAACCGCCGTCCCGTCTACCGCATAGCGCGAATACTCATTCGCCTGCGCATCCGAAGACATCGACAACCCCGAATTGCGATAACGCATTGGTGAAGCCAGCCATACTCCGGCAGAACTGTGGACTTCCTGCACTCCAGCATCAAGGAACAGGGACAAATTCGAGGCGCGAACCCCCGCTCCGGCCATAATGATTGGAGCACCGGGCTGCGCAATAAGTTCCATTATTTTTGTTAAACCTTGCGCCGCATCTGATTTTTGCCCTGAAGTGAGTACTCTGGCAATGCCCAAATCAGCTAATTTTTTAAGCGCATTTAGTGGGTTAGCACACATATCAAAGGCCCGATGAAAAGTGACTTGCAGCGAACCGGCGGCAATCATTATTTTCTCCATGCGCGGCATATCGACATTGCCATCCACATCTAAAATGCCGGTCACCAGCCCTGAGAATCCCAGCTCCCTGACCATCACAATATCATCCAGCATTGCAGCAAATTCACCTTCGGTGTAGCAAAAGTCGCCTCCACGTGGGCGAATAATGGGATTGACGGGAATCGAAATGTGCTGGCGAACGGAACGCAAGACGCCCAGTGACGGCGTTAAGCCCCCTTCTTTGGGTGCCGAGCATAGTTCAATACGATCCGCGCCGTTTTGCTGCGCCGTGCGCGCGCACTCCATGCTGTAACAGCAGATTTCCAGTATAGCCATGCTCACTCCTGACGTTCGCTTGCCACAATGGTTTCAATCGACCACGGATGGAATTTTATCGTCACGCTACCATCGCTAACCGCCAGCGTCGGATTCGGTAAACGCTCACGCTCTCCTTTTGGCGAGCTGGTTTTCACAAAAATGCCCGGTTGACTCAGACCGTGATCGGAAAGCAGCGCCAGCGCTCGCGCATTCAGCGTTTCCGCTTCTCCCGGCAGAACAATTTCAATATGTTCCCAGCCTTCATGTGGGTAGCGTTTTTCGCCCGGCCACGGCAGTTCGACGATGGAAAATTGCCAATGTTGCACACAAACCGGCTCATGCAGTTTAAAAAGACAAATAGGTCTGCCGTTGATAATGTTTTCTGACAACAATTCACCGCACTGTTCAAACCCACGACGCCAGCGCTCTGCGGTGGTATTTTGATGGCAACGCAAGGAAATGTGATCGGCTTCCAGGCCTGTGATATCCAGCCCAAGGCGGGTAGAAAGTTCCGTTAATGCCTGCGTGAAATGCGGTAAATCTGCAGAAATATCCTGTAGTTCTGCAACGGTTTGCCAGTTCGCCATATTAAAAGCTCATATCCATGTTCAAAGTCGCTAATTTACTCTGTTGCGCTGCGCCATCCAACCGCTGTTTTCTCCGAACACATCATGAATAAATTTACGCCATTGCATTGTTTATATTTCAGGCTACTGGCGGTACACACAATGCTGACGGCAACGGGCATTTGCAGTATACTCCCGCCCTTAATTCTTAAACTGGTGCGGTGAATTTTAGGCCGCTTCATAAATGTAAGGTATTCCGGTGAATATTCAGGCTCTTCTCTCAGAAAAAGTCAGTCAGGCCATGATTGCTGCAGGCGCGCCTGCAGATTGCGAACCGCAGGTTCGTCAGTCAGCAAAAGTACAGTTCGGCGACTATCAAGCTAACGGCATGATGGCTGTCGCTAAAAAACTGGGTATGGCGCCGCGACAACTGGCTGAGCAGGTGCTGACTCATCTGGATCTCAACGGGATTGCCAGCAAAGTTGAAATTGCAGGCCCGGGCTTTATCAATATTTTTCTCGATCCGGCATTTCTGGCGCTGCACGTTCAGCAGGCGCTGGCTTCCGATCGTCTGGGCGTAACTCAACCGGCAAAACAAACCGTCGTGGTTGACTACTCCGCGCCTAACGTAGCGAAAGAGATGCATGTTGGTCACCTGCGTTCCACCATCATCGGTGACGCGGCGGTGCGTACGCTGGAGTTCCTCGGTCACAACGTTATTCGCGCTAACCACGTCGGCGACTGGGGTACTCAGTTCGGTATGCTCATCGCATGGCTGGAAAAACAGCAGCAGGAAAATGCCGGAGAGATGGCGCTGGCTGACCTGGAAGGTTTCTACCGTGATGCGAAAAAACATTACGACGAAGATGAAGCCTTCGCTGAACGCGCCCGTAGTTATGTCGTGAAACTGCAAGGCGGTGACGAATACTTCCGCGAGATGTGGCGCAAACTGGTCGACATTACCATGTCGCAGAACCAGTTAACCTACGATCGCCTCAACGTTACCCTGACCCGTGACGACGTCATGGGCGAGAGCCTGTACAACCCGATGCTGCCTGGCATCGTCGCCGATCTGAAGGCGAAAGGTCTGGCTGTTGAAAGCGAAGGCGCTACCGTCGTATTCCTTGATGAGTATAAGAACAAGGAAGGCGAACCGATGGGCGTTATCATTCAGAAGAAAGATGGCGGCTATCTCTACACCACAACCGACATCGCCTGCGCCAAGTATCGTTACGAAACCCTGCATGCCGATCGCGTACTTTATTACATCGACTCTCGCCAGCATCAGCACTTAATGCAGGCCTGGACCATCGTACGTAAAGCCGGTTATGTGCCGGATTCAGTGCCGCTGGAACACCACATGTTCGGTATGATGCTGGGCAAAGACGGTAAACCGTTCAAAACCCGCGCGGGCGGCACGGTTAAACTGGCCGATCTGCTGGATGAAGCACTGGAGCGCGCACGTCGTCTGGTCGCGGAGAAGAACCCGGACATGCCTGCCGACGAACTGGAAAAACTGGCAAATGCGGTCGGTATCGGCGCAGTGAAATACGCGGATCTGTCCAAAAACCGTACCACCGACTACATCTTCGACTGGGACAACATGCTGGCGTTCGAAGGTAACACCGCGCCATATATGCAGTACGCTTATACCCGCGTACTGTCCGTGTTCCGTAAAGCAGATATCGACGAAAGCGCGCTGGCAAATGCGCAGGTCGTCATCAGCGAAGATCGCGAGGCTCAACTGGCGGCGCGTCTGCTGCAGTTTGAAGAAACGCTGACCGTCGTTGCGCGTGAAGGTACGCCACACGTGATGTGTGCTTACCTGTACGACGTTGCTGGTCTGTTCTCCGGCTTCTATGAGCACTGCCCTATTCTCAGCGCTGAAAACGAAGAGATTCGTAACAGCCGACTGAAGCTGGCACAACTGACGGCGAAAACCCTGAAGCTGGGTCTGGATACACTGGGTATCGAAACCGTAGAACGTATGTAATCACTTCAAATAATGTGAAAGCCCGCGCTATGTCGCGGGCTTTTTTATTTCCTCGAATGACCGCCCTCGTAGGCCTGATCAGCAAAGCACCATCAGGCGCTACGTTCACTGTAATTTGTAACAACCCACAAGGAATGACACATTTCCCTAGAGATATGGAACATCTTTTGCCTGTCATCCCGTCTAAGCCTCCGTATCATTAGGCGGCGAATTAATCGGGTACGGGTCAATGACATTCAGAGATTTTGAGGCGGAAGAAAAGCTCTTCCAGCGGCGTGTATTGGTGGCCTTTGGCCTGGTAGTCATCTGTTTTGGCATCCTGATTTACAATCTGTATAACTTACAAATCTGTCAGCACCAGTATTACACCACCCGGTCGAATGCAAACGACATCAAAATGCTGCCCGTCGCCCCAACGCGTGGCATGATTTACGATCGCAACGGCATCCCGCTGGTGCGCAACGTTACCTGGTACGATATTTCCGTTACACCGTATAAAATCAGCGATATGAATGCGTTACTCCAGCAGCTCACGCCGATCGTTGACCTCACACCTGATGACATAGACCAGTTTCGCCATGAGCTGAAAGCCAGCAGCCGCTATCGTCCTGTGGTGCTAAAAAATGCGCTAACCGATGTCGAAATCGCCCGTTTTTCGGTAAACCAGTTTCATTTTAGCGGCGTCAACATCAATAGTTACGAAGACCGCCAGTATCCCTATGGCGCGGCGCTGGCGCATGTCCTGGGTTATGTTTCAAAAATCAATGACAACGACCTGAAAGCACTGGATCAAAAGGGTCTGGCGGAGAACTACGCCGCCGATCACAACATCGGTAAGCAAGGTATTGAGCGCTATTACGAAAACGAACTGCATGGAAAAACCGGTTATCAGGAGGTGGAAGTAGATAACCACGGACGCATCGTACGCTTGATCAAAGATGTGCCGCCCGTTGCCGGAAAAGATATCCATCTGACGCTGGATTTACATTTACAGCAATACATTGAGAGCTTGTTGACTGGCCAGCGTGCCGCCGTTTTGGTTGAAGATCCACACGACGGTTCCGTACTGGCGATGGTCTCAAACCCCAGCTATGACCCTAATCCGTTTGTCAAAGGCATCAGCTATCAGGACTATAACAAGTTACTCCAGGATAAAGACCTGCCATTAATCAATCGCGTCACGCAAGGATTGTACCCTCCCGCTTCAACGGTCAAACCGTATATGGCGATGTCGGCATTACTGAACGGTGTGATCACGCCGCAGACCAGTTTCTTCGGCGCCCCTACCTGGACGCTACCCGGCACCGAGCGACATTACCGTGACTGGAAAAAAACGGGCCACGGTATGCTGGATGTCACCAAAGCGATAGAAGAGTCTGCCGATACGTTCTTCTATCAGGTGGCGTATATGATGGGGATCGACCGGATTAACAGCATGCTCAGCCAGTTTGGTTACGGTAAACCGACCGGCATCGATCTTGATGAGGAGTATAACGGCCTGCTCCCGAGCCGCGAATGGAAGCAAAAAGTGCACAAAAAAGCCTGGTATCAGGGGGACACTATTTCAGTTGGCATCGGTCAGGGCTACTGGATTGCCACACCTATCCAGATGGTAAAAGCCATGGTCGCACTGATTAACAACGGCAAGGTTATCGTCCCTCACCTGCTGCTCGATGAAGAGAGCGGCAAAACCATCACGCCGTATCAGGCTCCAGAAGCACCGTCACAAATCGCCTCAGCCTCATCGCCCTACTGGGGACTGGTGCGTCAGGCGATGTTCGGCATGGCGAATGAACCAAATGGTACAGGTTATAAGTTCTTTCACACCGCGCCATACGGCATTGCGGCAAAAAGCGGCACCTCGCAGGTCTTTAGCCTGAAAGAAAATCAGACCTACAATGCGAAGATGATCCCTGTCCGCTTGCGCGACCACGTGTTCTATACCGCATTTGCACCCTATAAGAACCCGAAGGTCGCGGTGGCGTTAATTCTGGAAAACGGCGGCAGCGATGGTGTCACCGCCGCGCCGGTTATGCGTCAAATCATGGATCATCTGTTTGCCCCGCAGGACAATACGGTACAAACAGTGACGACTGAACAATCAGGACCGATAGCGGTATCGCCATCGAATACCGATATCAAAAATACTTTCGCAAGTATTCGGTAAGGCACAGCATCGCCATCGCCTGTCCGTAAGGCATGGAGGTCCGAGGGATGTTGCGGTAGAAATCGAGATTGTGTCCCATCCCGGTACCAAACGAGGTGTGCAGCAGTTCACCTTCCGGTGAAATATGCTGCACAATGCCGCGAATGGCTTTTTCGGCTACCGGCGCATACTCTTGCCCAACATAGCGTTTACGTACTGCTTTGAGGATCCCATAGGCAAATCCGGCAGTTGCCGATGCTTCCAGATACGACTGCGGGTCGTCCAGCAAGGTATGCCACAACCCACTTTCATCCTGGCATTTCGCCAGCGCCGCGATTTGCGCGTTCAGGACCTGTACCAGATAGCGGTGAACAGCATTGCTTTCCGGGAAATCAAGTAATTCGAGGAAGTCCGGGATCACGATAGTTAACCAACTGTTGCCACGCGCCCAGCGGGCATTAGCAAAGTTATGATTTCCTTCATAGCTCCAGCCGTGGAACCACAGCCCCGTTTCTTTATCCATCAGGTTTTGCACGTGCAGCAGGAACTGATACGTTGCCTCTTCGATGTAGTCCGGGCGATTGAGTAGCTTGCCAATCTTCGCCAGCGGTAAAACCGTCATCATCAGCGTGTCATCCCACATCTGTTGATGGTTTTCTTCCGCCAGCGTGATGTGTTGCATACCACCAAATTCGGTACGCGGCATCTCATGCATTGCCCACTCAGCCCAGCTGTCGAGCCACGGCAGATACGCTGGATTACGCGTCTCTTCATAGCGATACGCCAACGTTAAAAATGGCGCCATGGTGTTCACGTTTTTAGTGGTTGCACCTTCAGCAAAGCGATCGGCAAACCAGCTATCGATGATATCGCGCATCGTTTCATCGCCGGTTTGCAGATAGTACTGATACATCCCGTACAGGCCGACGCCGTGTGTCCACTCCCATCCCGCCCAGCCTTTAGTATCAATTACGCGTCCATCGTCCAGACGCAGCAAGAACTCGCCGGTTTCGTCATGAATATTGACCAGGTTATGCGTCACCTTTTTGATCAGCGTTTTTAATTCATCCCTGGCAATAAAATGTTCTGGCTGGCGCAATAACGGGCTATGTTTAACCGGGTAAACAATCATTTACTAAACCTCTGTCAATGTCGGATTCAATGCTGTGACCTGCCCCTGTTACGGCGCAGCAGCTTTTTTGGAGGCCCCGCAATCCTCGCTTTGACAATGGGCATCCTTATAGGGTCACAGTAAAAGCTAACAGGAAGTGAAACCTTTCTATTTCTGCCAGAAGGATTCGTGAAATGGCAAGAATACAAAGAGTCCGGCAACGTACGTCACTTATTTTATAAAACGGCGTTTCTATTTAATTGAATGAGAGACTGGAATGTTGAAGCAACCAGCAGTTTCAACTGCTGGTCTGAATGACGGAGGGTGTTAACGGTAGTTCACAATCACCTGATTGCTCTGAATGCGTAACGCGGGGATCAGGCGACCACCGCCGGGGACCTCCCAGACAAAATGCATCGGTTCAATGGCCGGAACGTTATTGAACCCGTTGGTGGTCCCACTTTGCCCGTCCAGTTCGACACAACGGGACTGAGAACATAAACGCACCCGCAAACCTGCGGGCGTTGGGCCATTCAGCTCATAGCGCCAGGCCACCAGCGTCATCAAGCCTGAGACCGGCTGGCTGGGAACCAAAGGATCAGACGAGGCTGACTGGCCACGGTGATTTAAGGTGATCCCCATGCCACTTGCCTGCCAGGCCCCTTCTCCGGCGGCCTGCGCCACCAGAGGAAAAAACAACAACCACAGTAACTTACGCATTATTTACCTCCAATGGTCGCCGTCATGCGGATATGGCGGTTATCGGAAAGCTCCATATTCGATAACACCACCAACTGCGGGATGCTGCGGCGTAAAAACCGCGCCAGTAACGGACGTAACGCGTGATTAACCAGCAAGACCGGCGGCGCGCCCAACATTTCCTGCCGGGACAGCGCTTCCTGAGTCTGGGCCAGCAGTCGGTCTGCAAGCCCAGGCTCCAGACCGCCGCCCCCCTGCAGCGCTTGCAGCAGCAAACGCTCGAGCGGAGTATCAAGACCGATAACCTGAACCTCTTCATTACCCGGGAACCACTGCTGAGTGATGGCACGTCCTAACGCAACACGGACGACCGCGGTAAGCTCATGCGGATCGTTTTGCAACGGCGCATGTTCCGCCAGCGTTTCAAGAATGGTGCGCATATCGCGAATCGGTACTTTCTCATCCAGCAAGTTCTGCAGCACTTTATGCAGCGTGGTGAGCGTCACAACGCCCGGCACCAGATCTTCCGTCAGCTTTGGCATCTCCTGCGACACTCGATCCAGTAACTGCTGCGCTTCCTGACGGCCAAACAGCTCAGCGGCGAACTGCCCAATCAGGTGGTTTAGATGCGTAGCGACAACTGTACTGGCTTCAACCACCGTAAAGCCCTGAATCTGCGCCTGTTCCTTCAATGCGCTTTCAATCCAGATAGCGTCCAGTCCGAACGCCGGATCGACCGTTTTCTCACCCGGCAGCGACCCGGCGGCAGTACCCGGGTTAATGGCCAGCCAGCGTCCCGGATAGGCGTCACCGCTGCCAATTTCTACCCCTTTCATCAAAATTCGATAGCGGGCTGGCTGCAGATCCATATTGTCTCGAATGTGTACCACCGGCGGCAGGAAGCCCATATCCTGGGCAAATTTCTTACGAATACTGCGAATTCGCCCCAGCAACTCGCCATCCTGCTGAAAATCCACCATTGGGATCAGGCGGTAACCTACCTCCATGCCCAGCGAATCTTCCAACTGCACGTCGTTCCACGTGGCTTCTACCACGGAGTTGTTTTCCGGCATTTTCACCGGCTGCGGTTCATCCGGCGCTTTTTGCTCACGACCGCGCATCCACCAGGCCAGGCCCAGTAATGCGGCAGTAAACATCAGAAACACCAGGTTAGGCATGCCCGGAACCAGACCCAAAAGCCCAAGTACCGCCGCACTGAGCAACATGACGCTGGGGTTACTGAACAGTTGGGTCACCATCTGTTCGCCTACGTCCTGGTCTGTACTCACGCGGGTCACGATAACACCCGCCGCGGTAGAGATAACCAGCGCAGGAATTTGTGCCACCAGCCCGTCACCGATGGTCAGCAGGGTATAACTTTCCGCAGCGCTGCCCATGCTCATACCATGCTGCAACACCCCAACTAACAGACCGCCGACCACGTTGATTACCATGATCAAAATACCGGCGATGGCATCTCCACGGACGAATTTACTCGCACCGTCCATTGAGCCGTAAAAATCCGCTTCCTGGGTCACTTCCGAGCGTCGTTTTTTAGCTTCATCTTCGCCAATCAGACCGGCATTCAAATCCGCATCAATCGCCATCTGCTTGCCGGGCATACCATCCAGCACGAAGCGCGCACCAACCTCGGCGATACGCCCCGCACCTTTGGTGATTACCATAAAGTTAATGATGACGAGAATCACGAAGACCACGATGCCGATCGCAAAGTTACCGCCAACCAGGAAGTGGCCGAAGGCTTCAACCACCTTCCCCGCCGCCGCCGCGCCAGTGTGTCCTTCCATCAAAATGATACGGGTAGACGCGACGTTCAGCGCCAGACGTAATAATGTGGTAAACAGCAAAATCGTCGGGAATGCGGCAAACTCCAGTGTACGCTGGGTGAACATCGCCACCAGCAGCACCATGATCGACAGCGCAATGTTAAATGTGAACAGCAAATCGAGGACGAAAGCCGGCAGCGGCAGCACCATCATCGACAGAATCAGCAGGATGAGGATCGGTCCGGCAAGGATTTGCCATTGCGTGGATTTCAGGTTGCTGGGCAGACGCAGCATCGCGACCAGATTAGCCATCAGTATTCTTCTCGTTCATAAAATCCAGTGCTTCTGGCACCGGAAGGTTTTCAGGTTGTGGTGGACGCTTGCCGCCAGCCAGACGCCAGCGTTTTAGCTGCCATACCCATGCCAGTACTTCAGCAACGGCGGCATATAATTGACCCGGTATTTGCTGACCAATTTCAGCATGGCGATAGAGCGCACGCGCCAGTGGCGGCGCTTCTAATGTCGGGACACGGTGCTCTGCGCCAATTTCACGAATGCGCAACGCAACCAGCCCGGCCCCTTTCGCAACAACTTTCGGCGCACTCATTTTGTTCTCGTCATACTTCAACGCCACTGAGTAGTGCGTAGGGTTAGTGACAATAACGTCTGCTTTCGGCACATCCGCCATCATGCGACGCTGAGCGGCCGCGCGCTGCATTTGACGTATTTTGCCTTTAACGTGCGGGTCACCTTCGCTTTGCTTAAATTCATCGCGGATATCCTGACGCGACATACGTAGCTTTTTCACATGGCTATAGATCTGGAAAAAGACGTCGAACCCCACCATCGGAATGACGCCAAGTACCACCAGTAGTGCACACATACCGACTAAATCCAGGGCGTTGCCCATCGCCGTAATCGGTGACTCCGCCATCAGACGCATCATCGCTGGCCAGTTATGCCAGAGATAAAATCCGGCCACGCTTCCCACTAACGTGGACTTCAGTATTGCTTTGAGCAGTTCTGCGCCGGTTTGAGCGGAAAACATGCGCTTAATGCCCGGCAGCGGATTCAACTTAGAGAATTTGGGTTGCAGGGATTTACCGCTGAAAATCAAGCCGCCAAGCATCACCGGGGAAATTAAAGCCACCAGAACGACGCCGGTAATCAACGGCAACAGCGCAATCATCGCGTCTTTAATCAGCAGGATGATTTGGCTGAGGATCAGATTAGGGTCGTTAACCATACTGTGGTCAAAACGTAATCCGGCCGACAGCATGCCAGCCAGCCTGCGGGCAAGCGACTCCCCACCAATCCAGATAATGCACACACCCACCAGCAAAATAAGCAGTGAGGTCAGCTCTTTGGAGCGGGGGATCTGCCCTTCTTCCCGCGCTTTTTCAAGTCGGTGGGGTGTGGGGGCTTCTGTTTTGTCGTCGTCGCTTTCTTCTGCCACGCATCAGACCCTGGATAGAGATATAGTCGAGAATGATGCCAGAACAGCTATCCAGCAATGGGAAGAGTAAGCGGTAAAAAAGACGGGATTTATGGCTTTAAGCAGAATTGCGCGTAAGCCGGATGAGAGGCCCACGCCTCACATCCGGCAAATACGCATCAGAACCCGAGGCTATCCAGCAGGTCGTCAACCTGATCCTGACTTGCTACTACGCCGGCTTTCGAGGCGTCAACCTGCGGGCCGTTAAGCAAGCTTTCGTTTTCACGTTTTGGACGTGCGCCCTGTTCCGGAATGTTTTCCAACAGAACCATCAGCAGCTGACGTTCAATCTCCTGGATAACATCCATCATGCGCTTGATAACCTGACCGGTGAGATCCTGGAAATCCTGCGCCATCATGATGTCCAGCAACTGGGCATTGGTAAAGCTGGTATGTCCAGGTACATCACCAAGGAACTGACGGGTATCGGTGACCAGCTCACGGGCATCGGACAGTTCGATCGGATTTTCGAACCATTCATCCCAGCGTTTAGTCAGGTCTTTGGCCCCTTTTTCCATCGCGTCCTGATGCGGCTGCGAAGCTTCTACGCTGTTTAGCGCACGCTCCGCCGCCTGCGCGGTCATCTGTACAACGTAATCGAGACGATCGCGGGCATCAGGAATCGCTTCTGCCGCTTCGGCAATGGCCTGATCCAGCCCCAGTTCACGCAGGCTGTCGCGCAGCATTCGGGTCAAACTGCCGATGCGCGCGATGATGTCCCCTGCAGAGTGTTCGTCAGCAGGTTTAATTTGTGGTTGCATCATCATCACACCCTCACATGCCCAGTTTCTCAAAGATTTTATTCAGTTTTTCTTCCAGCGTCGCCGCCGTGAACGGTTTCACGACATAGCCACTGGCACCTGCCTGTGCTGCCGCAATGATGTTCTCTTTTTTCGCTTCTGCCGTGACCATCAGCACCGGCAGAGAAGCCATCCCGCCATCAGCACGGATGGTTTTCAGCAGTTCCAGTCCATCCATGTTCGGCATGTTCCAGTCAGAAATAACAAAACCGAATCCCCCAGCCTGCAGCTTGTTCAGCGCATCCACGCCGTCTTCAGCCTCTTCAACATTGTTGAATCCCAGCTCTTTAAGCAGGTTACGCACGATGCGACGCATGGTGGAAAAGTCATCCACAACCAAAAACTTAAGCTCTTTATCCGCCATAAAAATAAACTCCTGATTCAAATACGTATTGCCTGTCCGGCACTAATTTTCACCAGCATTTGCTGGCTCACCTGGCTAAGATCGACCACTTCGCTTACGCCACCCATATTGATGGCCTCGCGCGGCATGCCGAACACCACACAACTTGCTTCGTTTTGCGCAATGGTCCAGGCTCCCGCCTGATTCATCGCTAACATTCCGGCTGCGCCATCGTTGCCCATACCGGTCAGGATCACCCCGACGGCATTGCGCCCCGCATGTTTCGCCACCGAATGGAACAGCACATCCACTGAGGGGCGATGCCGATTAACCGGCGGACCGTCATGAATTTTGATTTGATAGTTCGCGCCACTGCGCGCCAGTTCCATATGCTTGTCGCCCGGCGCGATATACGCATGCCCCGGGAGTACGCGCTCTCCGTCTTCTGCCTCTTTCACGGTTATCTGGCACAGTTTGTTCAGACGTTCGGCAAATGAACGGGTAAACCCTGGTGGCATATGCTGGGTAATAAGAATACCGGGGCTTGAAAGCGGCAATGGCTGGAGTACATGGCGAATTGCCTCTGTTCCTCCGGTTGACGCCCCAATCACCAGCAGTTTTTCCGAACTGAGTAACGGCCCTGCTTTCAAGGTCGTCGGTGCCGCCATGGGCTTATGGGCCGCCAGTTTTGCGCGCGATGCGGTGCGAATTTTCTCCGCAATCATCTCGCTATACGCCAGCATCCCTTCGCGGATCCCCAGTTGCGGTTTGGTGACAAAATCAATCGCCCCCAGTTCCAAGGCCCGCAGCGTGACCTCTGAACCTTTACCAGTCAGTGAAGAAACCATCACCACAGGCATTGGACGCAGGCGCATCAACTTCTCCAGGAAGTCGAGGCCGTCCATGCGCGGCATTTCCACGTCCAGCGTCAGGACGTCGGGATTGTATTTTTTGATTAAATCCCGGGCGACTAACGGATCCGGCGCCGTCGCCACCATTTCCATATCACTGTGACTGTTAATAATTTCGGTCATGATTTGACGCATCAATGCAGAATCATCTACCGACAACACCCTGATTTTACTCATGCTTTATCCTTACCTGGCGCATGCGCATACACGGTCTGTCCACGCAGGCTAAACTCGCGCACAAGGTTGCTAAAGTTTTCTGAATGACCTGCAAACAGCAGCCCGTCAGGTTTAAGAAGTGGAACAAAACGGTGCAAAATGTCCTGTTGTGTCGTTTTATCGAAATAGATCATCACGTTACGACAAAATATGGCGTCGAACGGTCCGGGCACGTTGTACTGCTTATCCAGTAAGTTCACGCTGGAAAATTCAACATGACCTGCCAGTTCCTGCCTAACGCGTACCAGTCCTTCATGCGGCCCGGTGCCGCGCATGAAATAACGCTGCAACTGCTGGGGTGACAGCGTCTTTAGCTCATCGAGGCGGTAAATGCCGTTTCTGGCCTTTTCCAGTACTTCGGTATCAATGTCGCTGGCAAAAACGCGCCAGCGGCCCGGTGCCATACCTAAGGTATCGGCAAGCGTAATCGCAATGCTGTAGGGTTCTTCTCCGGTTGACGCCGCCGCGCTCCAGACGCGGTATTCACCGCTGCGCCGACGAGCGTGATCTGACAGCACCGGAAAATGATGCCCTTCGCGAAAAAACGCGGTCAGGTTGGTAGTCAGGGAGTTAATAAAAGCCTGCCACTCAGCACTGTTCTGGTTAGCTTCCAGCATGCTGAGATAGCGACCAAAGTCATCCAGCCCCAGGGTACGCAGTCGACGAACCAGGCGGTTATAAACCATGTCCCGCTTATGGTCGGCCAGTACGATCCCCGCACGCTGGTAGATTAATTGACATATCCGACGAAAATGCGCGTCAGACAGCGCGAGGCGCTGTGTCATCTGTAACAATAATGACGTTTGCCCGGAGGGCAGAGATGATGTCATAGCGCCTTCTCAATCACATTCAGGATACAACGGGCGCAACCTGAGGCTGCGCCAACTCTTGTTTTGCTACGGTTTGCTCTTCAAGTTTAAAAAATGCGACACAAGCAGAAAGATGATCGGCCTGCGTGGCAAGTTGTCCGGCGGCGGATGCAGCTTCTTCTACCAGACCGGCGTTTTGCTGCGTCACGGAGTCCATCTGGCTGACGGCCTGCGCCACCTGCTCAATGCCTCTGCGCTGTTCATCGGATGCCGAGGCAATCTCGCCCATGATGTCGTTAACCCGGGTCACCGAACTGACAATTTCCGTCATAGTGCGCGACGCCATATCCACCAGCTGCGAGCCCTGATGAACCCGGGTGACAGATTCCTCAATCAGTCCCTTAATTTCTTTCGCCGCCTGTGCGCTACGGCTTGCCAGATTGCGCACCTCACCAGCGACGACGGCAAAACCACGCCCTTGCTCCCCCGCCCTGGCAGCCTCTACCGCGGCATTCAACGCCAGGATATTGGTCTGGAAGGCAATGCTGTCAATCACGCCGATGATGTCGCCGATTTTCTGCGAGCTGGCAGAAATCTCATGCATGGTGCTGGCGACCCGGGACGTCTGCTCGCCACCTTTATGCGCTGTGTCTGCCGCACTTTTGGCGATTCCTGACGCCTGGCGTGCATTATCAGCGTTCTGGCCGACGGTGGCGGTCAGTTGCTCCATGCTGGCCGCCGTTTGCGCCAGAGCGGCCGCTTGCTGTTCGGTTCGCGAAGATAAATCGTTATTGCCCATCGCAATTTCTGAAATACCGCTATGCATGGCTGAGCTGCCCTGACGAACGTCACTGACCGTTTCGCGTAACGCCTTTTGCATCTTCTGCAAGCTGGCAAAAATGGCCGAGATCTCATTGCGCCCATAAACCGCTACCGGTCGTGCCAGGTTCCCCGCGGCAATACTGTCGAAATGGCTGCCAATAATCGCCAGCGGCTGAACGATCATCTTGCGCGACCAGAACAGCGCACCGCTGGTGAGCAGTGCCGCCAGTACCACCATGGTGGCGAAAATCACCCCCGACATATGGTAATTTCGCTGGCTCTGATCGCCTGCCGTTTGTAACACGCTGTCGATGTTGCTCTGCCACGCATTCACATTCGCATCAAAAGCATCCTGAGCCGCCTGCACCGGCGCGGTCAGAAAATCTGACAACTGATTGTTTTCAAGCCAGGTGGCCTGATGCGCGAGAGCGCTATGCCACTGGTTGAAATTTTTCTCAGTTGCGCCTAACAGCGCCTTGCCTTGTTCCGTCGAATCCGACGTCGCCATAAAGCGTTTAAACATCAATTCAGACTGCGCCAGGCTGTCGCGCGCGAGGGTCATCAGCGTTTTGATGTCCTCTGGCGGATAGCTCAGGGCGGTCAGCGTCCCTGCCTTATTAAGGGCCGTACTGGCCTGTAATAACACAGCGCGGGTTTGGGCCAGTGCAGCGCGTTGCTGATTACTCCGTTCGACCTGATTCAGGTTCTGAAATCCGTCCCGAAATGCCCAGAAGGACAAGCCATTACTGCCAATCTGCAAAACTCCGCAGAGGATCAAAATCAAAAACAGCGTGGTCGAAATTCGAATACGATTAAACATCAACGCTCCCATCGGGCGGCACTGGCCGCGGTTTAACTATCAGTCAAAATGTTTCCCAATTCGTATCTTGTTCAATGCTCTGGCGCGGATAGGATGCGCTCGGGGCTGCTGGTAATCGTGTATCGCGTGGTTTTGTCGAGGCCGGACGTGACGCAAGACGGAAAGTCGATACCGACTGCGTTAAGCGACTGGCCTGTTCTTCAAGAGCGGCCGCTGCGGCAGCTGACTCCTGTACCAAAGAGGCGTTCTGCTGCGTAACGCGATCCATTTCAGAGACCGCGAGCGCAACCTGATCAATCCCCCGGCTTTGCTCGTCAGATGCCGAGGCAATCTCGCCCATAATGTCGGTCACCCGCGTCACGGCATTGACGATATCGTTCATTGTTTCGCCGGCGCTTTCTACCAGTACGGAACCGGTATCAACCCGGGAAACGGAATCTTCAATCAATGCTTTGATCTCTTTCGCCGCCTGCGCACTGCGACTTGCCAGATTACGCACTTCACCCGCCACCACGGCAAAGCCGCGGCCTTGCTCACCGGCACGTGCTGCTTCAACTGCCGCGTTCAGTGCGAGAATATTGGTCTGAAAGGCAATGCCATCGATGACGCTGATGATGTCGGCGATTTTCTTCGAGCTATCGGCGATTTCGTGCATGGTGTTCACCACGCTATCAACCACTTTGCCGCCATGCTGCGCGGTATCGGACGCGCTTTTCGCCAGTTGCGAGGCCTGACGCGCGTTGTCCGCGTTTTGCTTCACAGTTGCGGTCAGCTGTTCCATGCTGGCTGCGGTCTCTTCCAGTGCAGACGCCTGCTGTTCCGTACGAGATGAAAGGTCAGTGTTTCCGCTGGCAATTTCGCTGGTACCGGAATAAATCGCATCAGAGCCTTCACGCACCAGAGTGACGGTTTCCGTCAGCGAGCGCTGCATATGATCAACCGTACTGGCCAGCTCGCCGATTTCGTTACGGCCACTAACGGCGAGAGTTGCGGTCAGGTTACCGCTGGCGATTTCCCGGATATGGGCAATGACACGGGACAGAGGATTAAGCAGGGTATGACGGATGCCATACCAGACCACCACCAGAATCAGCACCAGCACCACGGCCAGCACGCCGAGCTGCCATTGGGCGAAATGGTAATCCCGCGCGCTTTGATCAAATGCCTGGACGTAAAGCTTTTCGCTAACGCTGGCGTACTTGCCCAGCGCCTCGCCGAGCGCGTTTTGCATTCCCTGCGTGGGCTGCGCGAAGTAGGCGTCCATATTGCCGCTTTCCAGAAACTGAACCAGTTCTGCCAGGGCCGCATGGTACTGCTGATATTTTTCCTCAACGTTGCCGCTGGCTTCTGCCATTTCCGGCAACGGTGTGATGTTTTTAAATTTTGCGTAATGCGTTTCAGCCTGCGCCAGCGATGCTTTCGCATTCTTCAGCAGATCGTTTTTGGCGCTGCTTTGCTGGTTAGATGCAACCATCATCATGCGCGCAGAAGAACGGCTTAAATTGATTCGTGTCTGCAGCATCAGATCCCATGTTGAGGTGAGTTCACTTTGCTGCTGTCGAAGATCGTTAGAAATAACAAAACTTTGCTGATTCTGCTGCAATGAAGAAAACAACAGACCACCGGAAACAAGCTGTAGCAGTGCGAAAACCCCCAGCACCATCATCAGCATTGTGACAACGCGGATACGGTTAAACATAAGGCACCTTCCTGAAAACGAGTTATCAACGTTATCGGCACTCGCTGAGATAACTTTACGTTTGCGAAAAGGAAATCCTGAAGGGATGTGAAGCCTGGCGAGGGGAAGATAAAACGGATGCGCAGCAACCACAAATCATTCACATAAAAACACCATAATTATCATGTAAATAACATTTATTTTCATCGGTGAGCACGGTCAGAATGGCCGAAATACGCATTTTTATGTGATTGAGATCACACATACGCATCGTAAATACCACAACAAAATGGATAAAAAATTAAAAAAAGTTGTATCCGTTTACGCTTTAATCCAATTTATATGATGAATACCTCGTTACCACTTAATAAGTATAAAAAATGAGTAACCGATCAATAAATGTTAAATCCTTACTGAGGGCTTTTTAGTGGCAAATGCAAACAAACTCACGTTGTTTATCGTGATCTTCATGCTGGCGGGGATCCTGTCGGGTGCGGTGATCCACTCTTATGCCTCCCCCGGCGTCGTGACCGCCTGGGCCGATAACATTACGCTTCTTACCGACATCTTTTTACGCCTGATTAAAATGGTGATCGCGCCTTTAGTATTCAGCACCCTGACCGTTGGTATTATGCGCCTGGGAGAAACGTCCACCATCGGTCGCGTGGGCGGCAAAGCGATGATCTGGTTTATCAGCTCTTCTATATTGTCTATCCTGGTCGGTCTGTTTGTGGTTTCCCTTGAGCAACCCGGCAGCGGGCTGAACCTGGCGATCCCGCTGGAAGCCACCGACACCGGCCTGGCCGTGGGCGGCATGAGCCTGAAAGGTTTTCTGACACATACCATTCCAACCAGCATCGCCGAAGCGATGGCTAACAATGAGATCCTGCAAATTGTGGTGTTCTCAATGTTTTTCGGTATTGGTGGCGCATCCCTTGGTGAGAAATTCAACGCCCCACTGGTTGCGGCGCTGGATGTGGTTTCCCATATTATGCTCAAAGTGACCGGCTACGTGATGTACGTTGCACCGCTGGCTATTTTTGCCGCCATCTCTTCCGTCATCTCCACCCAGGGTTTGGGGATCCTGCTTAACTATGCGTCGTTTATCGGCGGCTACTATGTGGCGATTTTGCTGACCTGCCTGGTTCTGCTGGCTGTGGGTTATGTCATGCTGAAAAAAGAGGTATTTCGCCTGGTGAGCATGCTAAAAGACCCGGTTCTGGTCGCATTCACCACCAGCAGCTCTGAGGCCGCTTATCCGAAAACGCTGGAGCAATTAACTAAATTTGGCTGTTCACCCAACATCGTGTCATTCGTGCTGCCTATCGGTTATTCGTTTAACCTGGTCGGTTCCATGGTCTATTGTTCATTTGCCTCCATGTTTATCGCGCAGGCCTATAACATCCACCTCTCCTTCGCAGAAATCACCGTCCTGATGCTGACGCTGATGCTGGCGTCCAAAGGGATTGCCGGTGTGCCGCGTTCAGCACTGGTAGTGCTGGCTGCAACCATCCCGAGCTTTAATATTCCGGTCGCCGGGATCCTGTTACTGATGGGAATTGACCACTTCCTGGATATGGGACGTTCAGCAATCAACGTATTAGGTAACGGGATTGCAACGGCGATGCTGGCGCAGGATGAAGGTTTACTGGAAGAAGAACCTGAGCTGGTTGAGCGGGAAGCGTAAGAGGGAAATCTGCCGGATGCGCTACGCTAATCCGGCCTGCAACAGCAATCATTGTAGGCCGGATGAGTTATGGCGATTATGCGACGTGGGAAGCGGCAATATCCAGCAGCGCCATTTCTTCGCTGTTCAGCAGTTTCTCAATGTTGACCAGAATCAGCATCCGGTCACCCAGCGCACCCAATCCCGTCAAATATTCCGTTGACAGCGTGACCGCAAACTCCGGTGCCGGACGGATTTGATCCGTTGTCAGCGACAGCACATCCGAAACGCCATCTACCACAATTCCAACCACCCGCTGACCCAGATTCAGCACAATCACCACTGTGTTTTCGTTGTAATCCACATCGCTCTGGCTAAATTTCACGCGCAGGTCGACGATAGGCACAATCACACCACGCAGGTTTGTGACGCCTTTGATAAACGCAGGCGTGTTAGCGATGCGCGTCACCTGATCATAACCACGGATTTCCTGCACTTTCAGGATATCGATACCGTACTCTTCATCCCCCAGCGTAAACACGAGGAATTCCTGACCTGACGGTTCGCCGGCCAGTTTAGTTACATTACTCATACCGGTCATATTATTCCCTTCTCACTCAATCAGGCGGCTGTGATCGCCACACGTTGTTCGCGGTTTAACCCCTGCAATGCAGAGACATCGACAATCAGCGCGACGCTGCCGTCGCCGAGGATCGTTGCAGCAGAAATACCTGGCACTTTGCGGTAGTTGCTTTCCAGGTTTTTGACCACTACCTGGTGTTGGCCAATTAACTGATCGACCAGCAGCGCATAGCGACGCCCTGCACTTTGTAAAATGACCACAATGCCCTGAGTCGCTTCAGTTTTTGCGCCTTCAACCTCGAAGACTTTCCACAACTCAACCAGCGGTAAATATTCGCCACGCACTTCCAGAACGCGCTCTCCTCCGGCCAGCGGATGGAGATCTTCTTCGCGCGGTTGCAGCGATTCCATAACGGCATTCAGTGGCAGAATGAAGACCTCATCGGCCACACGCACGGACATCCCGTCGAGGATCGCCAGCGTCAGCGGCAGCAGAATGCGAATAGTGGTCCCCTGTCCCTGTTTAGACTGGATCTCAACATGGCCGCCCATCTCCTGGATATTTCGCTTCACCACATCCATACCCACGCCGCGTCCGGAAACATCCGTCACCTGTTCGGCGGTCGAAAAGCCTGGAGCGAAGATCAACATACCCACTTCGTCATCACTCATGTTTTCGTGGATCGGCATGCCCTGAGAGACAGCTTTAGCCAGGATACGTTCGCGGTTCAGGCCAGCGCCATCATCGGTCACTTCAATACAAATATTCCCGCCCTGATGCTCCGCGGAAAGCGTCAGATTGCCGATTGGGCTTTTGCCAGATTCAAGGCGTTTTTCCGGCAATTCGATACCATGGTCGAGGCTGTTACGCACCAGGTGCGTCAACGGATCGATGATGCGTTCAATCAGGCTCTTATCGAGTTCGGTTGAGCTACCTACCTGCGTCAGCTCGACCTGTTTACCCAGCTTACCGGCCAGATCGCGCACCAGACGAGGGAAACGGCTAAACACGTACTCCATTGGCATCATACGAATCGACATCACCGACTCTTGCAAATCGCGGGCGTTACGTTGTAACTGACCCATACTGGTGATGAGATCGCCATGATTGACAGGATCCAGTTCGTTAGAGCGCTGGGCCAGCATCGACTGCGTGATCACCAACTCGCCAACCAGGTTAATAAGCTGATCAACCTTTTCTACCGCTACGCGGATACTGGTCGACTCGCTGGCGCGGGCGGGTTTTTCACGTTCCGCGCGGCTATGTGGTGCTTCACTGGCGGTAGCCTTCACCGCAGGTGCCACAGCAACCGGCTGCGGCTCAGTGACAACAGCCACCTCTTCAGCTTCAACTGCCACAGGCGCTGCGCTGACGGTTTCAAATTCAATTTGGTCAGCTTCAATCACAAAACAAAGCACCGCGATGATGTCATCTTCTGCCAGGTTGCCATCAAGCGTTGCTGATAACGTGTCGCTTCCTTTTACCACATCGGTTAAGGTCGCCAGATTCCCCAGTTCCTCTTCCAGTAAATCCACTTCGCTGGCTTTCAGACGCGAGAGAGTAATGCGTTTTTTGCTCTCTTCACTGGCGGGTTCAGGCTTTGCAACCGCCTCTTCCTGCATCGCGGCGCTGTCAACAACGCTAAGTTTTGCTGAGTTAACAACTGCCGGTGCGGTTTCACCTTTCGCTTCGAGCGCTAACTGCCGTAACGCCTGGCAGATGTACTCAAAACTGTCGGCATCAGGCTCCACTGAGCTTTTATAGGCGTCGAGCTGTTCCTGCATAATATCTTTCGTTTCCAAAAACAGGTTGATAATGTCGGCATTGAGCTGCATCTCGCCACGCCGCGCTTCATCCAGCAGGTTTTCCATCAGATGGGTCGTTTCCTGCAAAATGGTAAAGCCGAAGGTGCCCGCCCCGCCTTTAATCGAGTGCGCTGCACGAAAAATGGCATTCAGCTGTTCGGAATCCGGGGCTTCAGGAACCAAATCAAGCAGGTGTTGCTCCATATCAGCCAACAGTTCGTCAGCTTCATCAAAAAATGTCTGATAAAAATCGCTAATATCCATGCTCACGCTATCACCTCGGATTGGCTGGTGGCGATGTGGGAACGCTTACCGGCGGGAGTTCCGCTGGCCGTTGTAAGACACTTACCGGCTCATTCTGGCTTTCAGCGTTTTCATGCAAAATGGCCTCTTCTGCCTGCTTATTGAGAACCAGCAGGCTAATACGGCGGTTGATAGCGTCTTCAGGACCGCGATCGCTCAGACGCATCGTGGCGGCCATACCTACCACACGTAATACTTTTCCATCATCCAGACCGCCGCTAACCAGCTCGCGACGCGATGCATTTGCGCGATCGGCAGACAATTCCCAGTTGCTGTACCCTTTCTCACCATTCGCGTAAGGGTAATCATCCGTGTGACCGGAAAGGCTGATCCGGTTAGGGATCCCGTTGAGCACTGGTGCAATCGCGCGCAGGATATCGCGCATGTAGGGCTCAACTTCAGCGCTACCGGTCTTAAACATCGGGCGATTCTGACTGTCGATAATCTGTATCCGCAGCCCTTCCTGAACTAAATCAATCTTTAAATGCGGACGCAGCGCTCGCAGTTTGGGATCGGATTCAATCAGTTGATCGAGATCGCCGCGAAGTTTGCTCAAGCGGCTCTGTTCCATACGTTTTCTCAGGTCATCAATATTCGGCTGCTTGTTCACCTCGCCCTGCTGCTGGGTGTAATCATCCCCTCCGCCTGGAATCGGGCTTTGGCTATTCGAAATACGATTTCCCCCGGTCACTGCGGTGGCCAGCGGTGTACGGAAATATTCGGCAATCTGGATCAATTCTTTAGGGCTGGAAATAGAAATGAGCCACATCACCAGAAAGAAGGCCATCATCGCGGTCATAAAATCGGCGTAGGCGATTTTCCACGAGCCATGCGCCCCACCACCGTGATTCTTATGTTTGCGTCGCTTTACAACGATAATGGGATGGGCCTGATTTTTCATGCGTCCTCGGTCGTCTGTTGCGCAGTTGGATTTCTCACCGCACGAACATGTTCTTCCAGTTCGATAAACGAAGGACGTTCGCTGGAGTACAGTGTCTTACGACCAAATTCAACGGCAATCGGCGGCGCGTAACCATTCAGATTGGAGAGCAGCGTTATCTTCACGCACTGCATCATTTTGGTTGTTTCAGCGCTTTTCTGGCGCAGAACGCTGGCAAGCGGAGAAATAAATCCATAGGCCAGCAAAATACCGAGGAATGTTCCCACCATCGCATGCGCAATCAACGCACCCAGCTCTGCTGCCGGGCGATCGGCAGAAGCCAGCGCATGCACAACACCCATAACGGCCGCGACGATCCCGAATGCCGGTAGTGAGTCGCCGACCATCGCCAGACTATTCGCCGGGACTTCAGCCTCACTCTCATGAGTCTCAATTTCTTCGTCCATCAGCGCTTCAATTTCAAACGTATTCATGTTGCCGCTGATGATCAGGCGCAGATAATCGACAATAAAATCAAGCATTACAGCATCCGCAAGAATGCGCGGATAGCTGGCGAAGATTTCACTTTCTTTTGGGTTTTCGATGTCGCGCTCAAGCGAGAACATGCCCTGTTGACGTGACTTAGCCATCAGGCGATACAAGAGCGCCAGCAGATCCATATACATCGCTTTGGTGTATTTCGAACGACGGAAAAGCAACGGGATCGCTTTCATCGTCCCTTTGATGGCTTTCCCGTTATTGCCGACGATGAATGCCCCAATACCCGCACCACCGATAATCACCAGCTCAGCCGGTTGATAGAGTGCCCCAAGGTGTCCGCCGGTCATCATGTAACCGCCGAAAACTGTACCAATAACAACCAGGTAACCTAATAAGATAAGCACGACATCATCCTTTCGCAATTGACTATGACAGGATGCGCAGTCGGGCAATTAACGTAAGGTCAGGACAAAAAAAAGCAGCGGTAATTGCTTACCGCTGCTGGAGTGTTCATCCACACCGTATCAGTTAAACAGCCTGTTCGATCTGTTCATCCAGCAGTTGTGGAATAATATCGGCAGCATTCTGGGAAAGTTTACGTCTTTTTACGGCCCGTGATGGCGGTTGGCATAAACTACAGGCAAAGCTGCCTGCGGGTTGGTGTGCGTGGGTGATAAAATTCCCACCGCAGCAATTGCATTGGGACAACTCCAGCAATCCGCTGTCGACAAATCGCACCAGCGTCCACGCGCGGGTTAACGCCAACAATGGCCCTTCTTCAGGCTGCGGACACTGCTCAAGATATAACCGATACGCCTTGATCACGGCATCCACGCCGCTACAGAGACCCGTTTTGAGCAGGAATTGCCATGCATTGCAAAACATCGACGCATGAATATTTTGTTCCCACGTCATAAACCAGTCGGTGGAAAACGGGAGCATCCCTTTTGGCGGAGGACTACCGCGTAATTCTTTGTACAGCTTGATTAATCGACCACGGCTTAATTGCGTTTCGCTTTCCAGCATTTGCAAACGGGCGCCCAATGTGATTAATTCCATTGCTAACTGGATATCACGCGCTTCCTGAACAATGCTTTTTTCGCTCATCATCAAGCCCTTTTCTTACGTGCTGCATCATCGATGTCGCTTAACAGGCGTGTTGAAAGCATGATACCAGTATGAATTTGCTGAAGATCGTCAACGCGGGAGTCTTGCGTCAGGCGAGTAACAGTCTGGTGATCGTCGAAACGGAAATGACATACCAGTTGGTTTGTTTCGGCCAGTTTGACCATTTGAGGAAGTGTTAATGTTGCCAACGTGTCCGCCATTTCCTCGCTGATACCAAGGCGAAACATCGCAGATGCTTTGTCCTGAACGATCAAACGCTGTGCAAGCAATAAATATGACAAATTGATGTCATAGATGTGTTTCAGCAACTCGGATGTATGCATTATTTGCATCCATAATAACCAACATTGTTTTCATGCGGTAAAACCGCACCCCGTGATGTCGCCGGGAAGGCCCGGTAAAAAAAAGCAAAAGGTCAAATACATAGCAGCGTGACGACACTTACGCGTTGTCTAAACATTCCCTTTTAAGAAGGCAGCGTCCCTTACAAGCTCACATCAATTCTTACAAATGTCTAAGATTTTTCCTAATTCGACGCAACTCTACCCGCCGTCAGTTACACATACAACGGAGGTATGCTGCGAATTTAAAGAATATGTGATCAAGATCACATAAACCAGCCAAACACTTAACATAAATCCATCAGCGTAGCTTTTACTTTGCTTATTTTTTAATCCGTCATCATCCATTTCAATTCCTGATGTACGAATATTCTTGCAATAAAAGCGAATAGTATTTTGTTCACATCCGTTAATATCACGCCGTGAAATAGCGAGCTGGATCACATATTTAACTCAAAAAACTTTTTTAATTAAATTCTTTAGAAACAATAAGTTAAATATTTAGAGTGATTAATTAATACCGCGATGTGACGACCTTGCAAATGTTAATATATGTTTAATTTTTATTAACACATTGTTTTCATTAGCGGTGGGTTTCACTTAAGTAACCTGAACATATCTGCAACTAATATGAATCGATTATTCTATTTATAAGAATAATTAATGAATAATCATGATGACATTCACACTATCGAGGCGGGAAACGTTGCAGTATGGGGTAAGCTGAGTAAAGCTGAAAAGCCCTCTCATAATTCTTACAAAAAGGAGCGAGTTATGAGCTATTCGCACATTCTTGTTGCTGTTGCCGCCACCCCTGAAAGTCAGCAGTTGTTAGACAAGGCGGTTTCTATCGCTCGCCCTGTCAACGCCCGAATTAGCCTGATTACACTGGTCTCAGACCCCGAACTGTATAACCAGTTTGCTGCCCCCATGCTGGAAGACCTGCGTGAAGTGATGCAGGAAGAGACTCAGGATTTTATCGACAAACTTAGCAAAGAAGCAGAATACCCCATTGAGCATACCTTTATTACCTATGGGGCTCTGAATGAACATATCCTGGATGTGTGCCGCAAACACGCCATTGATCTGGTCATTTACGGCAACCATAACCACAGTTTTTTTTCGCGCGCTTCCTGTTCAGCGAAAAGCGTGATTCATACCAGCCAGGTGGACGTTCTTCTGGTTCCGCTAGCTGGAGATTAATCCACAGTGCCACGACTTCATGCGAGTTTAGAACAGGAAGAGATATTGTCTGGCAGTTGGCATTGACTCCGACGCCGCGTGACCGTTTTAAGATCGCAAATGAACGTCGCCTGCCAGTTGTCGATATCGTTTTTAACGATAGTCTCAAGCATTTCAGCGTGGCGCGAGATACGTTCGGTAAGTGGCATCGTCAGCGCCTGGTTTAATGCGCCTGCCACTTCATCCCGGTCATAAGGATTAACAATAAGCGCGGAGGTTAGCTCGTTCGCCGCCCCGGCAAATTGCGATAAAACCAGCACGCCAGGGTTAGCAGGATCCTGTGCGGCCACAAACTCTTTCGCCACCAGGTTCATACCATCGCGCAACGGGGTCACCAACCCTACATCAGAGTAGCGGAAGATCTTCATCAGCAATTTACGATCAAAATACTGGTTCAGATAGTAAAGCGGCGTCCAGCCCAGTTGCCCATATTTGCCGTTGATTCGCCCAGCCTCTGTTTCCAGTTGGTGGCGAATATCCTGATAGGCCTGCACCTCTTCACGCGAGGTCGGTGCTATCTGCGTATAGCGAATTTTACCGTGGTGCTGCGGATAATGTTCCAGTAAGGCCTCATAGGCCTGAAAGCGCTCCGGCAAGCCTTTGGAGTAATCCAGACGCTCCACGGAGAAAATATTCTGCACATTTTTAAGCTCCGCTTTTAGCTGTGCCAGTTTTGGCGGCAGCGGACCGGACGCCTGTCGTGCAATCTCATCCGGTTCAATACCGATGGGATAAACCTGAGTACGAAACGCTTTTCCCCATGCCTGGTGGTGCTTATCTTTATGCGTGGTCACCCGAGTCTGGGCTGCGAGACAGTCCAGAAAAGCCTGGCGATCGTTTTCGGTCTGGAAACCAAGCAAATCAAAATCACACATTTGCTCAAGTAGCGCCAGATGCGGCGGGAGCGCATTAAAAATTTCCGGCGTCGGAAAAGGAATATGCAGGAAAAAACCGATGCGATTACGCACGCCGCGCTTACGTAACTCGCAGGCAAACGGCAACAGATGGTAATCATGAACCCAAATAATGTCGTCATCGCCAAGCAACGGCAGAAGTTTATCTACCAGTAAGGCATTAACCCGTTGGTAGCCCTCCCAGGCAGAGCGCTGAAACTGAACTAAATCCAGTCGATAGTGAAACGCGGGCCATAAAACCGCATTTGAAAACTGGCAGTAATACTCTTCGTAATCTTGCTCACTCAAATTAAACGAGGCCCAGGTGATATTGCCACGCGTGACCTTTTTTAACGGTTTATCCTCATTACCTGTATCACCACTCCAGCCAAACCATAAACCACCAGCAGCTTTTAACGCGCCCAGTACACCGACCGCGAGCCCACCCGCGCTCCCTTTGTCATCTGGTGAGGCGATACGATTAGATACTACGACTAAACGACTCATAGCCACCTCTTCTGTTATTCGTTGCTTTCGGTTCTTGCTGCGAAGAGTTATTTTTCTCCAGCCAGTGCCAGACATCCCTGACACCATCCAGACGCCATGTTGCCTGCGTCGGCCCGCTCCCTACCTTTACAGAAATACCGCCAGCGCGGTTAACTACAGCAAACCCTGTTTCATCTGTCAGATCATCACCGAAAAACACAGGGATCCGGCCAGCAAAAGGCGCTTCCTGCATAAATGCAGCTATCGCGTCGCCTTTATTACTGCCCTTAGGCTTTATTTCCACGACACATTTTCCGTGCTGCAGAGCAAGCTGCGGCCATTTGCGCGTGATGTGCTCAGCCAGGGTAACCAGCGCCGCTTCGTGTTCGGGTGCCTGGCGATAATGCAACGCGAAGGCCATACCTTTGGTTTCAAGTGTTGCCCCCGGTAACGTCACCAACGCTGCGTGTAATAACGCCCCGGCTTCACGTTCGATACCTTCAGGCAGGTTTACTATGTGCGTTTGACCATTGATGTCACGGCGTTCTGCCCCATGTACTCCGGCAAGCGGAAAACGAAACGGAGTAGTGAGTGCGTCAAGCTCAACCATTGAGCGCCCTGAAATCAATGCCAGCGCATCCGCATTCTGCGTCGCTAACTGATGTAGACATTGCAGGATTATCTTCGGGACAACGACCTGGTCGGGAAAGGGTTTAATCTCAGCAAGTGTCCCATCGAGATCAAAAAAGTAAGCACAGTTTGCAGATTGTTCAGGGGGTAAAGTCAGTGATGCTGTCACCCGGTTATCCTCCTCATCATGGTCAGAACGCCACGCGGATCGCGGCGTATAGATGATGTATGACGGATATAAGTATAGACAGTGTGACCATGCTCGCCATTTGAAAAAACAATCGCCAGCCGGGTAGCGGCTGGCGACGGGCAGAAGCTAGACTAAAAAGTTGGGGTTTAAAATCGTCAAACGGTACGCTTCGCTTTTTGCTTATAACGGTCGAAGATCACCGCCGCCAGCAGGATGAGGCCACGAACCACATACTGCGCGAACGGAGAGATATTCAGCAGGTTCATCGCATTCTCAACCGTCCCCAGGATCAACACCCCGGCCACCACATATGAGATTTTTCCGATTCCGCCTTTAAGCGAAACGCCCCCTAACACGCAGGCCGAAATCACGATCAACTCATAACCGATTGAGGTCATTGGCTGGCCGCTGGTCATACGCGATGCGAGGATAATCCCGGCAATGGCGGATACCAGACCGGAAAGAATAAAGATAATAATCTTGGTGCGAACAACCGGAACCCCAGCCAGGCGCGCCGCCTCTTCATTGCCCCCAATGGCCAGCGTATTACGCCCAAACGTGGTTTTGTTCAGCAGTAAGCCAAAGACAATGAAACAAACGACCGTGATCCAAATAGGCGCCGGCAGACCAAACCAGTTAGCATAGCCGAGTGTGAAGAAACGCTCGTCTTCAATCCCGACTGCCTTACCGTCGGAGATAATATAGGCCAGACCACGTACAATCTGCATTGTCGCAAGAGTAGTGATCAGGGCGTTAATTTTTAACCGCGCAATCACGAACCCATTCACCAGACCACACAGAATACCGAGCAGCAGCCCGGCAGCCACGCCAATCCACAGACTTTCGGTCATGTTAATGACTACGGCAGTGGTAACACCAGCACAGGCAATTACAGACGCGACAGACAGGTCGAAATCACCGGATGCCAGGCAAAACAGCATCCCGCAGGCAACCATACCCGACATTGATACCGCCAGCCCTAACCCCTTCATGTTGATGAAAGTAGCAAAGTTTGGCACAAAGAGGGAACAAACCAGGAACAGCACGGCGAACACCACCAGCATGCCGTATTGGTCCCAAATGCGGCCCAGATTTAGCGCCGACTTCGCTGCGCCAGAACCCGATGTAGAAACGGAAGACATCATACTCTCCTTATTCAGGCTACAGCCTGGCTGACTTTAGGCATAGCAAGGCTCAACGCCTGGCGCTCATCCGCCTGTTCATGAAGTAACTCACCGGCAATTTCGCCTTCTCTCATCACCACAATACGGTCGGCGACACCGAGTACTTCTGGCAGGTCACTGGAAGCAAACAATACGGCCACACCGCGCGCTGCGAGGGCATAAATCACGTTGTAAATTTCATGCTTGGCGCCCACATCAATGCCGCGTGTAGGCTCATCCAACAAAATCACTTTCATCTCTTCCGATAACCAACGACCGAGAATAGCCTTCTGTTGATTACCGCCGGAGAGGTTCATGATCAGTTGCTCTGCACCCGGCGTTTTGATGTTGAGTGAACGAATATGGTGATCGGCATTGGTCTCTTCCCAGCCGTTGTTGATCACGCATCCCCCCAGAACATGCTTACGCCGTGCACTAATGTTGATGTTGTTGCGCACTGAATGGACCGGAATGATCCCTTCAGCTTTGCGATCCTCCGGGCACAGCATCATCCCCGCTTCAATGGCATGGCTTGGTTTACGGATATCGATAGGCTGTTCATCAATAAATACCTGGCCCGCCGTGATACGCGTACCGCCGAACAGCCCTTTCATTAATTCGCTACGTCCGGCCCCCACCAGGCCAAACAGCCCGACAATTTCACCGCTTCGCACGGATAAGCTGATTGGCGTACGCACGCCTGGAGCTTTGACTTCATGCAGCCGCAGACGCTCTGTGCCATACGGTCTGGATTTCCAGCCATAGATATCCCCGAGGTCGCGCCCGACCATCGCCTGCACCAGCGCATCGTGATCGACCTGCTGCATGTCCGTGAACGTTTTGACGTAATGACCATCTTTAAACACGGTGATGGCATCGCTGAGAGCAAAAATCTCCTCCATACGGTGTGAAACGTACAGAATGATGCGTCCTTCGTTTCGCAGCTCACGGATGACGCGAAACAGATTCTCAATCTCGCGAGCCGACAGGGAGCTGGTTGGTTCATCAAAGGCGATAATTTTGGCGTTTCGCGCCAGCGCTTTTGCAATCTCCACCATCTGCCACTGGCCAATGGAGAGGTATTTCAGTGGGGTATCGGGATCGATATCCATCCCCAGATGCTTCAGCTGGATTCCTGCTTCATAGTTCAGCAGCGAGCGGTTCACAATCCCGCCTTTGTGCGGTAACTGCCCTAAGTAAATATTCTCGGCAACGGTCATTTCCGGGACGAGATGCAGTTCCTGATAAATAATGGCGACACCGGCGTTGAGTGCGGCAGTGGTATCCGCGAACGAAACTTCCTGTCCGCGGATCGTCAGAGATCCCGTTGTTGGCGCATAGTTACCGCTGAGAATTTTTAAGAGTGTTGATTTCCCGGCGCCATTTTCGCCCATCAGCGCATGCACCTGTCCGGCATAGCAGTCGAAACTGATATCCGTCAGCGCCTTAACGCCCGGGAACGTTTTGCCAATGCCGCGAAATGAAAGATACGGGGTAGACTGTTGCATAACGTCTCCGTGAGTCAGGATTTTACCGGCCAGGAAAACCGCCGGACGTAGGCCCGGTAAGCACAGTGCCACCGGGCATTGCGCCGGATGGCGGCTTCGCCTTATCCGGCCTACAACATCGCAGCACTTCTGTTACTTACCGCCTAAGCCTTTCTTCGCCAGCTCTTCTTTGAAGTTATCGCGGGTAATCAGCACCACATCTGTCACTTCAGTGAATGCCGGTGGCTCTGCACCTTTCGTTACCCAGTTGTAGAGCATTTCACTGGATTTGTAGCCGTGCACGTCCGGGCTTGGCAGCAGTGAACCGTAAAACCCGGTCGCTTCGCCTTTTGACAGTTCGCTCACCGCGTCAACGCCGTTGATCCCGATACCAATCACGTTTGGTGCTTTGAAGCCCTGCCCTTCGGTCGCACGTACGCCACCCAGCACGGTGTTGTCGTTCATGCCGACAATCAGCCAGTTTTTGACTTCAGGATGCTGAACCAGCATGGAGTTGGCGGCGTCGAATGCACCGGGGATGTCATTCGATTTTGTTGGGACCTGGTAAATCTGTTTTTCCGGGAAGCCTGCGGCTTTAAGCGCTTCCATTGAACCAGAAGTACGACGACGTGCGGTATCCAGTTCGTTGGCGGTAATGGCCATTACGGCGGTGGATTTCACATCCCAACCGCGTTTTTGCATCTCCTTGTACAGCTCCTGGCCCTGGCGCTCACCAATTTTGGTTGCCGCCATCATCACCAGTGGCACGGTATCCATCGGCTTACCTTTGGCGTTGGCAAACTGGTCGTCGACGGCAATGACTTTCATATCGTAGCCGCGCGCCTTAGCCATAATGGCTGGCCCCAGTTTTGGGTCTGGCGTACAAATCACAAACCCTTTTGCTCCACTTGCAGCCAGGCTGTCGATGGCGTTAAGGGTTTTCTCACCATCCGGAACGGCAATTTTAATCACCTCAAAACCAAGGTCTTTACCGGCTTTATCGGCAAATTTCCATTCAGTCTGGAACCACGGTTCTTCCGGCTGTTTGACCAGGAAACCGAGCTTCATGGATTCAGCGATAGCGGATTGTGACATAATGGCCGCCAGACCGATGGCAGCCAGCGCTTTAGTGAATTTGTGCATGGTTAACTCCAGCTTTAACGTTCTTTTATGTAGGGTAAAATCAGACGATTTTTTGTAATTCGGACGTAAAACAAGGCATTACCTTTTATTGATAAGATCAATGCCAGTGCTGAGAGTATTTTTAGCGGGAAATTGATTCTCCATAAGAGAGCGGCATCACACCACAGAATTACAGTAATTGCGTACATAAATTCAGCGGGAAATGACATAAAAAAACGCGGTTTTGTCGACGGGAAAAAAGAGGGGTAGCAGATTAGTCCATAACATCAGCCAACGAATCCTTGTTCCCGAATACCGAAGCATTCGGGAGCACAATGATTACCATCTGTAATAAATGTGGTCAGCGTGATCGCGAACCGGAATGTCATCTTCCAGCAGACGCGCTGAAAGCGTGAAAGCAAAATCGAAAATATGCCCTAATCCTTTGCCGCTAATAAGGTTGCCATCTTCAACAACCGGCGCATCAATATATTCCCCATCCGCGACGTTTTGCCACAGATCTCCCGAACACACATAGCGACGCCCCTTCAGCAGGCCGTTGCCACCCAGCACGCGCGCCGCCGCAGAACACACCGGGCAAATGAGTTTTCCCGCCTCGTCATGGCGAGCGATAAACTGGATGACAGCCTCACTGGCGGCAAGGTTAACGCTGCCCTGCGGCCCGCCGGGTAACACAACGGCATCATAAAGATCCGTCTGACGCGCAGCCAGCGTGCTGTCCGTCACCATCGGCACGTCATGGTAGCTCACCACCGCACGGGACTCGGCGCAGGCCAGTGTTTCAACTTCGATCTGCAGGCGGCGCAGAATATCAATGGTAACAATGGCTTCCGCCTCTTCAAAACCAGGTGCCAGTAGCACGGCAACCTTTTTCATACACACTCCTCGATTTTTCCAAATACACCAAACAATAAATGTCGAATCATTCAGGCGCTTAACTTTATTAATTTCCACAAAACTGATCTGGCGCAAAAAAATTAGCCAGCAGATAGCGTTCACAGACGCGGGTCAATGGTGAAATTTCTTCATCCGAAGACCAGATAATCATCTGGCGACAGACAATACCTGATTGTGAAATACCATTTCGTGATATGAAACATCATTTCATTATCAATATTTCACTTTAATTCTATAAATATCAATCTGTTATATTCACAGCATTTATATGCACAAGCGGAAAAATCACTAATATTGCTATGACAATATGTAAAAAATCATAAATACGCAGATTTAAGGATTTTCTTATGTCGGGACTGGAGTTATGCTGAATCTTGATCGGGAGCGAATATAATTCGTGATCACTAAAGGACCGGCGGAACGGATTTATTCTGCTAACAGTTTTAATTGTACGTAGAGGTGACGTGTAGCGGCAGCCCGTTGCACTGACGTTAGTAACGTACATCCCCCTTTCTGGAAATAAGGATATTGATATGGCTGCAGTTGGAATTGTTCATAAACTCAACACGCAAATGAACCTCGAGTTCTACGCATCGAATCTTTACCTGCATCTCAGTGAATGGTGCTACGAACACAGCCTGACTGGCACCGCAACCTTTCTACGCACCCAGGCGCAAGGTAACGTGACTCAAATGATGCGTATGTTTAATTTTATGAAAAGTGCCGGGGCTAACCCTATCGTCAAGGCTATCGATGTTCCAGGTGATGAACTAACTTCCCTTGAAGAACTGTTTCAGAAAACGCTGGATGAATACCAACAGCGTTACAGCAAGCTATCACGCTTAACCAATGAAGCAGAAGCCTTGAATGATGCAACAACCATTGATTTTCTTCACGATCTGGAAAAAGAGCAGCAGCAGGATGGCGTGCTGTTACAGACGATTCTTGATGAAGTCCGCAGCGCTAAACGTGCGGGACTGTGCATGGCGCAAACCGATAAGCACCTGCTGAACGTCGTGAACTATCAACATCACTAATCTTCAATTTTCATCGTGTTAATGCCGGATAACGATGCGACGCACCTTATCCGGCTGGTGCTTAATTTTCTCTACGCTCACGCCTCTCATTCTGCGAGGCGAAAAAAAACCTTTCTAAAACCTGAAACAACGGTTTATTTTAGTGAGATTCATTCTGCGGCGTGAATTTCAACTCGATCAAGGCAACCGCTTTTTGTATTGCGCGCATAGTGACCGGATCGGCACCTGCAGGATGGCTGGAAAAGTCGATGCTTTTCAGCTGGCTGGACATTTTCTCCCGAACTTCAACTGGGGCAATAACATCAAGAACATCCAGAATCTGCTTGATAACCAGCTGACAGGCAACAACGTCCGAGAGCAGTTCCTGATCGGCATTCAGTGTTTGGGACATAGTGAGCTCCTTATAGAAAGGTCGTCATAGTACCCATTCAACGAACGAAACGATAGCCGCGCATGCCTTCCGAATGCGCTGAAAATAAAAATAGTTCCAGTCAGTTTCTTTTGAGATGGCAAGCACAACATGAGTGAACATTTAGCGGTTGAGAACAAACGCGGTCTATCCCCGGCTGCATTACTTGTTGCCGGGGCTTTCTTTATGGAGTTTATTGACGGCACGGTGATTGCCACCGCACTGCCCGACATGGCGAAAAGTTTTGGCGTGCAGGCAGTTGACCTGAACATAGGTATCAGCGCCTATCTGATCACCCTCGCGGTACTGATCCCCGCCAGCGGCTGGATTGCGGATCGCTTCGGCGCCAGAAAGGTGTTTACCCTTGCACTGGCGATATTTACTCTCGCCTCGGTTTTATGCGGTTTGTCCGAAAACCTTGAGAGCTTTGTCGCCATGCGAATCTTACAGGGTGTAGGTGGTGCGCTAATGGTTCCGGTTGGCCGACTCGCGGTATTACGAACCACGCCTAAACATCAGTTGATCACCGCTATTGCGACCCTGACCTGGCCCGCTTTAGTCGCGCCCATCATTGGCCCTCCCCTTGGCGGATTCATTACCAGCTATGCCAACTGGCGCTGGATCTTCTTCATTAATGTACCGCTCGGAATACTGGCGATTGCGCTGGCGCTACGTTTTATCCCGGATATTCATGACGACGAGCGCCGCCCATTTGATATAACGGGATTTATCGCAACCTCTGTTGCGATGGTGAGCCTGGTGTATGCCATGGAGTTACTGGGAACCCAACAGCCTCAGGGCTGGCTGACCGCCGGACTTTTGGCGCTAGGAACATTGACCTTTCTGTTTGCCCTGCATCATTTTCGTCGCACCGCCTGGCCAATGATTCGCCTTGATGCCATGAACGTCCCTACTTTTCGCGTCACCATGTATGGCGGATCGCTGTTTCGTGCCTCTATCAGCGCCGTGCCGTTTCTGCTGCCGTTAATGTTTCAGGTAGGTTTTGGCATGAACGCTTTTCACGCGGGTTCGCTGGTACTGGCGGTATTTGTCGGCAATCTGACAATTAAACCTGCCACCACACCGTTGATACGCTGGCTGGGCTTTAAGAAACTGCTGTTGATTAACGGTGCGCTTAACGTTCTGGCGTTGCTGGCCTGTGCATTAATTACGCCGCAGACCCCCGTGTGGGTTATTTTGCTGGTGTTGTATCTGGGCGGTGTGTTCCGCTCAATTCAGTTTACCGGCGTCAGCACGCTTGCCTTCGCGGACGTCCCCGCTGCACAAATGAGCTACGCTAATACGCTGTTCAGTACGGCGACACAATTAGCAGTGGGATTGGGCATTTCTTTAGCCGCTATTGGCATCCGCATTGGTGATGTGGTCAGCGAAAGGCTGGCATTGGGCAATATTCCGGGGATCAGTTTCCGGCTGGCCTTTGTCGCTATTGCCATTATTTGTCTGGTAGGTATGGTGGATACGCTGCGGCTCACCCGTGATGCAGGAAGCGCAGTATCGAACAGGAACAGGTAGCCCGGAGGGTGAACACCTCCGGGCCAACAGGATTTAGCCAATCACCTCGCGTACAAACGCTTCGATTGCTTTGTCCTGGCAGTTTTCAAAGAAGCACTGCTGGAAGCGCGGGCCTGATACAGCGGTTTTCACCAGTTCAGGATCGATCGCGCGCAGCGTGTCCAGATAATTTTCTTTTACCACAGCCGCTTTCACCTGATTCAGAATACCGGCGTTACGCACCTGCGGCTCTTTACGCTCCGGTGGGTAGCCTTCACCGTTACGCCCGGTGAACGCTTTTTCAAACATATAGCGCACATTCAGCTCAGCACCCCAGCCAAAACCTTTGGCGAATGCCAGAGAAAGCGCGTTGCCGTTGTTGATCTGAGAGAACAAGAACGCATCTGCAGGATCAAGGCAATAACCACACACCACACCCGGATGGATATTCAGTGACATCATTGCCCCCTGGCCCGTACCGCAACCTGTAACAACAAAGTCTACAGCTTTGGAATTAAGCAGGATGCTGGCCATAATGCCTAAATGGATGTAGGTCAGATGATGATCATTTTCGTCGCTCATCCCAACGTTATAGACCGGAAAACCTTTCTCATCCGCAACGGCCTTAAGCTCGTTATGGATGATGGCGTTTTTGCTTGCCTGGCTGTTTTCCATCATCAATGCAATTTTCATTCTGTACTCTCCTGAATGCGCTGCGGTAGCCCGTTGAAAGTCATAACATTCAGCCACATTACTATTTTGCAATCGTACTTTCAAATTTAATGAAATTTAGTTTTAAAAAACAAAGTTACGCTCACATTCCTGTCTGAACAGTTCAGAATTACCTCAAACAAATGACCTCGTTGTGATTAATCGCAGGTGATCTTCGGGCTATTCAAGCCATTGATGAGGGTCTCTGTATGCCATGATAGTGTATCTTCGAACTTTCAGAGCGATCTCATGAAGACCTTTATCCTAGCGCTTTTGCCGCTCATGCTGACAGGATGCACAATTACAAAACAGGCACAGGTCAGCGAAGCCAGCGCCATCACTGGTGTGGTTCGCCTGACTTATAATCAGGCCATGTTACAAACAGCACGTACCGATGACTACGTTACCCAAGGGACAGCCACCAAAGAGTGTCAGCGCCTGGGCTATGCCAGCGCAGAAGCGTTTGGTCAGCCGGTGTCAACCTGTAGCGTGTATGCAGGCTCTCTGTGCTTAAATACCAAAATTACACTCGCCTGGCAGTGTCATGGTGTCGCGGTGCCCCAATCGCCTTCTTTCAATTATTAATATTTCCGACCAGCTCATTTTTGCTGGTCTTTTACCACTTTATTATTTATATCCTCCGTTTAATATCGTTAATGCGTTTTATTCCCATTCGCATTTTTAATAAATAAATTTATTATTTTACCTTTTGCAAATAATTAAATAACAAATTATAGTGGCGCCACGTCAATATATAATAACGTTTGTGGAGCAGAACCATGCTGAAAACAGAAATGATCGACCAACTGAATGAGCAAATGAATCTTGAATTATATTCATCTCTGCTCTACCAACAGATGAGCGCGTGGTGCAGCTATCACAGCTTCGAAGGTGCTGCCGCGTTTTTGCGCCGTCACGCCCAGGAAGAGATGACGCACATGCAGCGTCTGTTCGACTACCTGACCGATACCGGCAGCTTGCCGCGTATTAATACCGTTTCTTCACCCTTTGCTGAATATGTTTCTCTGGATGAACTGTTCCGTGTTACTTACGAACACGAGCAGCTGATTACCCAGAAAATTAATGAGCTGGCACACGCGGCAATGACCCACCAGGATTATCCAACCTTTAATTTCCTGCAATGGTATGTTGCCGAGCAGCATGAAGAAGAGAAATTATTTAAATCTGTTATTGATAAGCTGTCGCTGGCAGGAAAAAGCGGCGAAGGTCTTTATTTCATCGACAAAGAACTGGCTACGCTTGATACACAGAATTAATATTTTAGGGTAATGAAGGCAACCCGCCATCATTACCCCTTGAAATCAGTGACGGCAGATCTTGCTTTCGTGCGTAGAGAAGCCGTCTTCTTTTGCAATAAACTTTCCCTTCGCCGCTAAAAACGCCACCAACTCGCCTGCCGTCATATCCGCCGCAGAACAAGTGTGAAAACGCGCCTGCTCGCCGAAACGTGCCGTAATCGCCGCTTCAAGGCTGGCATTTGAATACTGCTCACCAGATTCAATCATCATGTTAAGCACTTCGTGACCGTGAATAGATTCCATATTACCTCCTTAATAAAGTCCGTAGCCTAATGTGAACCGCACATCGTCGCTTTGCGCTAACGCAGGTTTATCAGCAGATAAATGTCATTTGTTATACATCTTAATGGCCAAAACATCGTAAACATTAATGTACAGTCATTGTAACGGTGATTTGACGAAAATAGCGTTTTGCCTTAATCTGCGCCGCAGATATAACCATTGATTATCTCTGGGACAGAGGAAAGCGTGAAAAACAGAACCCTGGGTAGTATTTTTATCGTGGCGGGAACCACGATTGGTGCCGGTATGTTGGCAATGCCGCTGGCTGCGGCAGGCGTGGGGTTTAGCGTCACGCTGGTATTGTTAGTCAGTCTTTGGGCGTTGATGTGCTACACCGCGCTGCTGCTGCTTGAAGTGTATCAACATGTCCCGGCAGACACCGGGCTGGGTACGCTGGCAAAACGTTATCTTGGTCGTTACGGACAATGGGTAACGGGCTTTAGCATGATGTTTTTAATGTATGCCCTGACGGCGGCGTACATCAGTGGTGCAGGTGAACTGCTGGCCTCCAGCATCAGCGACTGGACCGGAACAAATATATCCCCGACAACAGGCGTACTGCTGTTCACCTTTGTTGCCGGTGGCGTGGTTTGTGTTGGGACCTCGCTGGTCGATCTGTTCAACCGTCTGCTATTCAGTGCCAAGATAATCTTCCTGGTGGTGATGCTGGCTCTGTTAATGCCGCATATTCATAAAGTGAACCTGCTTACGCTGCCGCTGCAACAGGGGTTGGCGCTCTCCGCAATCCCGGTCATCTTCACCTCGTTCGGTTTTCACGGCAGTGTTCCCAGTATCGTCAGCTATATGAACGGTAACATCCGTAAACTGCGTTGGGTGTTTATTACGGGTAGCGCTATTCCTCTGGTCGCCTATATCTTCTGGCAACTGGCGACGCTTGGTAGCATTAACTCGACAACATTCATGGGGCTTTTAGCTAATCACGCAGGCTTAAACGGCTTATTGCAGGCATTGCGTGAAGTCGTGGCTTCGCCGCACGTCGAACTGGCGGTGCATCTGTTTGCTGACCTCGCACTGGCAACCTCTTTCCTCGGCGTTGCATTGGGATTATTTGACTACCTGGCCGACCTCTTCCAGCGCCGCAATACCGTAGCGGGAAGAATGCAAACTGGCGTGGTGACCTTCCTGCCGCCGCTGGCATTCGCGCTGTTCTATCCGCGTGGTTTTGTCATGGCATTAGGGTATGCAGGCGTTGCCCTGGCGGTTCTGGCGCTGCTCATTCCCTCGATGCTGGCCTGGCAGAGCAGAAAACATAATCCGCAGGCCAACTACCGCGTAGCAGGCGGTGCTCCGGCGCTGGCGCTGGTATTTTTGTGCGGCATTGTGGTGATAGCAGTACAGTTTTCTATTGCAGCAGGATTACTACCAGAAGTGGGTTAAAACAAAGGGGCTTTCGCCCCTTTCTGTTAATGCAAACAGCACTGCTTATATTTCTTGCCGCTGCCACACGGACAAGGGTCATTGCGCCCTACTTTGGCATCCACTTTCACCGGTACTTTGACCGGCGTTTCCTGAGGATGCGCCATCCAGTAAGCATGCAGGTCCAGCGCTGCCAGGCGGATGGCATCGACGCTCTCTTCAAACGCTTCCGGCGTTAGTTTCTCAACCACCGCAAAGTTCTCTTCCGTGCCGTGCAGCGCAATAGCTTCAAGTGCTGGTTTTAACGTGTCCGGTAACGCGGACCAGTCTGACAGTGCGACGCCGCGCATATAACCAAAGCACCACTCTTCAACGATGGTCAGTTCATGCTCGTCAATTTCACGCAAACCAAATAACGGCTCAAACTGCTCAGGATATTCATCCAGACGATCGGCCGTATCCGCCATATGTTGAAACGCCAGGTTCATGAAACGCGTCATTTCTTTTTCGGAGGACCAGCGAGGGACATACTGCGCGCCGCCCCAAATTGCGACCAGCCACTGCTCTGGTTCAATTTCATACGGTGAACTCAGCACCGCCGTCAGCAAACCATCCAGTTCTGACACATCCAGAATAGCCTTGTCTGTATTGTACTTAGTCAGTACATCATCCAGCCATTCCAGTTCGCTCTCGTTTAATGGTCCCGTTTTCATAACGCTTTTCCTTAGTCAAAAAATCTTGCCTGTGATCATCCTACATGGCTGGAGGGATAACAGATAAAAATGGGCATATGCGACATATAGCTGCCGCCTGTTCAGGTTAACAGGAAACGAGGGGAATTCCGGAAGTTAACGCACAAAAGAGAACACTAAGCCGCCGGGCATCATACCGGGAAAACACAATAAAACCACCCGTAGGTGGTTTACTGTTGTTCAATACGGTTGAGCGTTGCGGTATAGCCCATTTTCGCTACCGCGTTAAGTAACGTATCGGTTGGGAAACCTTCTGGCACAATCGCTTCTGCTTGTCGGGTTTTTAGGGAGGATTTTGCTTTAATCACACCATCGGTTTCACGTAGCACCTGATTGACCGAAATAACGCACAGCGAGCAGGTCATATTTTGTATATCCAGCACCACTTTTTGATTGGCCGCCTGAGCCCACAGCGGCAGCAACAAGCATGCAACTAATGTGAAGATTTTCATTCAAATACCTCATAAAACCAGGCAACGAGCGTTGGATAAAATAGCACCGGCAAAATCAACGCCAGCGCGCACCAGTAGAGAACGCGCGCTTGCTTCAACGTTAACCATCCGGAGCACCACAGCCGCCTGGAAAAATAGAGCCGCCAGAAGACGCGCAGTAATAAGCCCAATGACACCAGCATCAGGGGAATTCGCAAAAACTCAAACTGGGTGAAAACAGCAAAGCTCGCCGCCGAAATACCAAACAACAGATAGAGCAGCGGTCCAACGCAGCATAAGCCCGCGGTGACAGCAGCCGCAGCGGCCGTCAACAGGGTGAGCCCCGCCCCTTTAGCGTTGTTCTGTGGCGACATAGCTGTAGGAGAACGCTTTAGGATCGTAGAAATTGATCGGGTCACCATCGACTTCAGCGTAAGGATAGCCAAAGTTGTTCATGGCTCCCTGTTCCGTTGCTGGGTACAGCTCGAAATCACGCCCGTAGTTAAATCCAACCCAGTTCATTTCCCAGTTACCAAACAGGTAAGTGTTTACCGCCTGGACATCGGCGTCCTGATGCGACTTTTTCTCTGCCAGACGCATTTTGGTCACATCAGCAGGATCGCACGGTAACCAGCCGTAACCGGCCAGATAGAATTCGGCGCGGCAATGTTGTCCGCCGCTCACATCGGCGACGCCTGCACTGTCTGCTTTGCCAAAAGCGCTTTTCGAGTAACGTTCGAGCTTATTGGCTTTGCCCAGACGGATGCCAAACAGTTCGCGCGCCGGAATGCCGCTGGCCCGCGCCAGAGCCACAAAAACGGAGCTCATGTCGGTGCATTTTCCTTTGAGCTTACCGCTTTTTAAGATCTCCGCCACATCCCCCGTGCCGCAGCCAATGACGTCGTTATCGCGCTCCATATGGCTACTCACCCATTCGTAAATCAGGCGCGCTTTTTTCAGCGGATCCTGCTCATTACCGGTGATTTTACGCGCAGTTTCCAGAACAAGCCCATCAACTGGGGTATGTGTCGTCGGCAGCAGGTACGGTTTTACATCCAGCGGATAAATAATCTGCTCCGGCGCTTGCCAGGTTTTCAGCGCGTCCTGCTTCAGCGGCTCCCAGTCGGCGGTTTCAATGTCGATATCAACGTTAATCAACAGTTCGCCCTGCGAGTCAGGCCAGGTGGCGAACAGCGTTTTCGCGCCATAAGTATTATTAGTGGTAACGTACGCCTGCTTGTAGTTTCCGCTAAAGGTAAGCGCCGTCATTTGTTGAAACGCGGTATCTACCGGAAGCGGGATCCACAGTTTTACCACGCCGTTCGACCCCTTAGGAGGGTTAAGTTTATACGTCTGGGATAACACAAAGCGCCGACGCGCGACTGGTGCAACGGATGGCTCAGCGGCATGAACCGTCTGGCTAATGAACGCAGGACCGACTAAACCGGCGGCGGAAAGGAGAACGCTATTTTTGAGAAATTGTCGACGTTGCATTGCTGTCTGTCCATGTTGTAAGAGTTGAGCTACGGCTAAGAAGGTAAAAACCGTGTGCGATCATCACAGCAGACAGACGCTGACATAAAAAGGTGAGCCGATGGAGGTTATTCATCAATAACAGACCTGTTAACTGTGAATGAAATGAGAAACTGCGCGACAGATAGTAAGCCATAGGCAGGCAAAAAGTACAGCAGTGAGGGCGAGTTCAGAAAATATAGACATTCGTTGCCAGTTTGCGGGCTAACCCTCTTGCCCCTTCGCGCATAACCATATCGTGATTCCAGCGAAAAACGGGTGCCGCCAGCGGAGCCAGGTAATTCATCCAGCGGATCGTGGTACGCACATTCCAGTCATATCTGACGATAGTTTCTGCGCCACTGGCAGAAAAAGACCACACGCCTCGCCCTTCAACCGCCCCGCTGGCTTGCCCCTCAAGCAGCGAGCAGGGCAGAATATTCAACACGTTGATGTCAAAGGTTAAGCGATAAGGAAGCGCTCCTTTCCAGGTATAACGATGCAGCGCCCCAATGCCCTGTGTATCACCTTTTTTAATCTCAACAATGCGTTCCAGACTTTCCCACCATTCTGGCCACTGATCGGGATGAGAAAAAACATCCCATACCTCCTGAATTGAAGCCTCAACCCGCCAGACGGTGGAAAACCGATAGTTAGCCATAATACAGACTCCCTCAAGGCGAGAAGAAATTGGCGGGAAAACGGATGTTAATGACCATAGCATCCAGAAGCACGGTTTCTAATCGCTGCCCATCTGGCGCATAGCTGATCACTTTGGCAGGGAGTCCGTGATAATTATCCAGCCAGACGTCATAGCGGTGAACACCATCAACCGCCATTGTTCCTGGCCCAACCACAGATACGCGCGTCGTCGCCCGTCCTGCAAGGTTTTCATTACCAACTGTGGTTGTTATCCCTTCGCGTTGCAGATGACGAATATTGCCCAACAACACGCCGATATCAGAGCGATCCACCCGATGACCGCGCTCATCCTGGATCAATGAATTAGTAGGTGACAGGTGCAAAATGGGCAACGTACCCGCACCAAATGGCCATAACGTCACTTTACCGCTGACGGGATTAAAGATAAGCACCGCACCTGAATGCGGTTGGGTAAAATCCATCCGGACATACCCAGGCTTTTGAAAGCTATAGCGAATAATTTTGCTTTCATCGGATGGCGATGAGGAGCGCATCATAACCTGATAAGACATCAGGTTATTAAATGACTGTTGAGAAAATGCGATGGGATCCGTAGCCCTGGCATTCTGCGAAAAGATATCCTCTTTTTCCACCGAATATGCTGCACCACTAAGGGTAAGCAATGCTGCGAACATGACTATCGGAAAAGATGAAATGTTCATAGCAGCCCCCTGAATCAGCACTGTCTGCAAACAGAAGTAATCACCTGTTGACTGTTTTTATTATAGTTCTTATTTATACAGTCCTTCGCAGTTGCGCTTCGAGAGGATATTCCATTAAATTCGGCAGTTTGCGTAAACCTGTAGTGGTGCACACACAAGCGTAAATTATAGCCTATCGGATTAGTCGCCCTTTCGCTTTGCTTAAAAGCTTATGCTAGCAATCGTCTCCTACCTTTAGAGGCCAGCAAACTGGAACCTTCATTCAATCTCATCAGTCAGCTTAGTGCTTTTTTATATCCCCCAGACGAATTCCACTCCAGCAAAAAGCTATACTTTAGTAACCATACTTAAAATGAGGGTTAATCATGAGACGGCTATGGGCGTCGTTATCCATCGCCTTTGTTCTACTGCTGATGAACTCCCCTTACGCCGCAGCCAGCGCCCTGCAGCACCAGGGCGACAGAGAGCATGAATTACGGATTGCCGTGATTGCTGGTAATGGTTTAAACAGCTTCGGGGGAGACATTGGTTTTACGCTCAACGCGCAAAACAGGAAAATCCATCCCTTTGGTCCTCAATTTATCATTGTTGATCCCATCATCATTGATAACGTTGGAATGCGCGGCGGAAATCCTGCCCGCGATGGCTTCATCGGCAACCCTGCACGTAATGGATTTATGAATAATCCTGCCCGCGGTGGATTCATGACAAACACCCCTATTCGCAGATAACACTAATGTAGTGGTCGCGTTTGTGCCAACTGGGTCGCTTTCGCACATTCGATGCAATTACCGCCAATACCAGGGGCCGTATTGGCGACCGCACCTGCGCGATAGACTTTAATGTTATGTGCTTATAGGCATGAGCCTAGTCACATCACTTTTTATATTTTCAAATAATCAGTAAACACCAACATCTAAATACAACGTCAGGTTAATCCATAATAAATACGGCTGATATTAAAACAATAAACCATACAGCACACTTACCTTTCAGACGTCTTTTAGATATCAAAATAATAAAAATAAGCGATAGTCATAACGCGTCTCCTCCGGATCCGCGCAATATAGTATTTGTTCAATTCGCCGGAGCTCTCACACGACAGGGGGTAATAGACGTTTCAACAACCCTGGAAAATCGTCACTTAAAATAGGAAGGTTTCAATATGCTGGGTGTTGCCTTTGTCGATGGTTATACCGCCAGAGTTTCACCGGGCGTTCTTGAAGTCTGGACCAGCGTCGATTGAAGGCATCATTTAACGCCATTTGGCTGAAAGTGATGCGCTGCACTCCTGTCCATATCAACACCCTGTTCCTGGACGTTGATATCAACGTAAGCACTCGTCTTTCGAGGGGAAAATCATGGTTAAATTGCTGTTGCAGGGTTCATCCGGCCAGGAAGTTGTTCAACTCCGCAAGTGTCTGGCTGCTACATTGGGGCCGGATGCAAAAATGTTCGATCTACAGACAAAAAATGACCAGTTCGATGAGGCACTCGTGGCAGCAGTACGTCACTGGCAGTCGAATATCGGTGTCCTTGCCGATGGCATTGTTGGTCCCTATTGCCAGAGCCTGCAAGGTTTGATAACTCTCCCCACCATCGGTCTGCGCGCAGACGATGTGCAGAAGTTATTCCCAGCCACCAAACCATCCAACGTATTGCGATATCTGCCGTATGTTGCGGCAGCACTGGTCAGTGAGGGGCTCACGGCGTTCCCGTTGGTTCTCGCTGCACTGGGTACCATACGCGCGGAGACAGAAGGTTTCGTGCCGATTGCCGAATACCCTTCTCAGTTCAACACAATACCGGGTTTACCGGCATTCAGCGCCTACGACGCAGGTACCAAAATAGGTGAAGATCTCGGCAATACTAAACCGGGGGATGGTGCCAGATTTCGTGGTCGCGGTTTCGTGCAACTCACCGGGCGCGCAAATTACGAAGAATACGCTCCCCGCATCGGCGTGGACATTGCCGCTTTCCCTGACCTCGCCAATGCACCTGAAGTGGCAGCCGTATTATTGGCTATGTTCCTCGCCGATCGCAAAAAAGAGTTAATGACCGCACTCGCAGCCACTCCACCGGACTACAGGAAGGCACGTCGACTGGTGAATGGCGGCTCCCACGGATTGGATCGTTTCAAAAGCGTGTTCACGCTTGCCGCAGCCACACCAACCGCCATGCTAAACACCGGAAAAGCCGGGAAGATTATGACAAGTAGCGAGCCTTCAAAAGCGGGTAAGCAAAAGAGCGCCACAGCGGCAATTCCCTTATCCGTACTCGACTCGGGGCCCGTGCTCAATGCTTCAAAGGATCCGGTCGATCTGCGCGATCGAACCTATACACCGCCCCCGGTAAGCTTACCCGACCTGTTCCCAAGCGATGAGGACATTGCAACACGGTTGACAGTTTACACGAAGGCAAAATTGATCCTCGATCAGGGCCAGGAAGGAGCCTGCACGGGCTTTGGCCTCGCATGCGTCGTGAATTATCTCCGCTGGCGTAAAGCCGGTTTTCCATCGACGCTCGATTCAGTGAGCCCCCGCATGCTTTACAATTTTGCCCGGCGATACGACGAATACGCAGGTGAGGATTACGAGGGCTCAAGCTGCCGTGGCGCGCTCAAGGGCTGGTTTCACCACGGCGTGTGTCTGGAGTCTGACTGGCCCTATCAGGCGCAGGAAGATGTGCCGCCAAAGTATGGCTATGCCGAACGATCAGCGAATACGACACTGGGTGTCTACTATCGCATAGACATCAAAAGTATCACCGACATGCAAGCCGCGATCCATGAAGTTGGTGCGATCTACGTTTCCGCCTTCACGCACGAGGGCTGGCAGGCTGTTCCGGAAGTGAAAAAAACAATCACGGGGCATACCTCACTTTCCATTATCGCCTTCAATGGCAAACCCTCAAAAACCGATGGACATGCCTTTGCTCTGGTGGGATTCAACCGCGATGGCTTTATTATCCAAAACTCATGGGGAAATAGCTGGGGTTGTGGTGGTTTTGCGGTGTTGAGTTATGCCGACTGGCTGACCAATGCGATGGATGCCTGGGTCGCTGCGTTGGGCGTACCGGGTGTGATGCAAGGGCAACTCACCATTGGCAAACCGTCTTACGCCACGTTGGCAGGAACAGCCAATAAAGAGCAGTGGTGGGATGAAGCAACCGCTTACGAACACAGTATCGTAATAGGCAACAATGGACGCGTGACTCGCTACCTTACACAAGACGAAATGACGCGCACATTGATGTATCAAGGGTGTGTATTACCCGATCGCTGGTTCCGGACACATACCACCGAAACCAAGCGTCTGGTGATCTATGCACACGGAGGACTCAACGACGAGGCCGGTTCTATTGAACGGGCGCGAGCGATGGGCCGCTACTTCATCGGCAACGACTGCTACCCATTATTCCTTGTGTGGAAAACGGGGATTCTGGAATCCATTGGCGACATCTTTTCCGACCACTTCCATCGAGAACCGTCACGAGCAGGAGGCATTCGTGAGGCGTTAACCGATGGCTCCGACATGCTGCTTGAGCAAACAATAGGTAGGCCATTTGCCAAACCTATCTGGAGCGAGATGAAGGAAAATGCAGAGTTTAGCTGTGTCTCAGGCCGCGCAGGCGACCTGCTGGTGACAGCACTACAAACGCTAGCTGCGAGCTGGGGCAACGCACTTGAGATCCATATCATCGGCCACTCGGCAGGCAGTATCATCCTCGGCTATTTCGTCGACCTGTTGTCGGCACGCGGTCTGGGCGAGCAACTTAAATCAGTGCATCTCTATGCACCCGCATGCACAGTGCAATTTGCCAACCGCCACTATGCACCGCATGCTTCTTTAATGAAACGTATGTATCTGCACATTCTCTCCGATCGCAATGAGAGGGACGACAATGTAGCGAAAATTTATCGTAAGTCGTTGCTGTACTTCGTTTCAAATGCCCTGGACGGCGATCAGCGTACACCACTACTGGGAATGGACAACGTACGCGACAAAAACTACAGCGGCTGGGACGGTTCGTCGAGCACAGGCGAAGCACTTCGCAATTGGCGCCGTGCTGCTAGTGAGGCTGGGTTAGATAAGAGCGCACGTACGAATGTGATTGATATGAACAAGGTGCCCACAGGTCCGAACGTCTGGATTGATCCTTCACACGGCAGTTTCGACAACAATACCAATGTTCTCGAACTGACGTTGCAACGTATTGTTGATGTAGACGCACTGAACATGCCCGTTGACGATCTGAGAGGCTTTTAACTAGCGCTCGCTCTCTGAGTTACGCGCACATTGAAACTAACAACATTAAGATAATCATTGATATACAGGAATACGGGTGCCAGGGACGGCTGATGTGACAGGTAAACGTCAGGCACAAAAAAACCACCCGTAGGTGGTTTCACGACACTGCTTATTGCTTTGATTATTCTGTTCTTTCCCATGGTACCCGGAGTGGGACTTGAACCCACACAGCGCGAACGCCGAGGGATTTTAAATCCCTTGTGTCTACCGATTCCACCATCCGGGCTCGGGAAGAAATTGGAGGCGCGTTCCGGAGTCGAACCGGACTAGACGGATTTGCAATCCGCTACATAACCGCTTTGCTAACGCGCCGAAATCTTCTGGCTTTACAGCCGACATCCGCTATTGCCGATGTCTTAAATTTGGAGCGGGAAACGAGACTCGAACTCGCGACCCCGACCTTGGCAAGGTCGTGCTCTACCAACTGAGCTATTCCCGCATCACCAAGTAACTTTGTTAATCACTTGATTTTGTTATCGTCTGGCAATCAGTGCCGCCGTTCGATGCGTTGCATTCTACTTACCTGACGCAATGAGTCAACGATATTTTTCACCACTGACGATCGTTTGCTGAAATTTGCGTCGAAACGATCACTGATCAAGCAAATCTCCACGTGCAGCGCTCAAATACTGGAACATTGACCACAAAGTCAGTATCGCGGCGACGAAGAAAAGTGCGATCCCAGCATACTCTACCCAGATATTTGGACGCCACAGCAGCCAGGCCAGTGCAGCCATTTGCGAAGTGGTTTTCACTTTACCGATCCAGGATACGGCTACGCTGCTGCGTTTACCCAGTTCGGCCATCCATTCACGCAGTGCAGAGATGATAATTTCACGCGCAATCATTGTTGCGGCAGGAAGCGTCACCCACCAGCTGTGGTAATGCTCTGTCACCAGGACCATCGCGATTGCCACCAGCACTTTATCAGCGACCGGATCGAGGAAGGCGCCAAAACGCGTGCTTTGGTTCCAGCGGCGCGCCAGAAAACCGTCAAACCAGTCAGTGACCGCTGCGATACAGAAGATCAGCGCACAAACAAAGGGAGCCCAGGTGAATGGCAGGTAAAAAGCCAATACAAAGAATGGGATCAGGATGACGCGAAACAGCGTGAGCAACGTAGGGATATTAAATTGCATATGACGGATAACTATCTGTTGTCAGTGAAATTACCCCTATGTTGCTACAGAGGGCCTAATGTTTCAACGAGTAGAAGATCTTTTCTGCCAGAGCTTGCGAAATACCCGGCACTTTTGCAATTTCTTCGATACTTGCGTTACGAAGGCCTTGCAAACCTCCCATATATTTCAACAACATCTGGCGACGCTTTGGCCCGACACCTTCGATGGTCTCAAGCGTGCTGGTGCTTTTCACTTTCGCCCGCTTTTTACGATGCCCGCTAATCGCATGATCGTGAGATTCATCGCGGATATGCTGGATAACGTGCAATGCAGGCGAATCCGGCGGCAGGCTAAAGCCCTCACCTTCCGGCTCAAAGAACAGCGTTTCCAGGCCTGCTTTACGATCGGCCCCTTTTGCCACCCCCAGCAAGAGTGGGTGCTGTTTGTCCCAGGGAACATCCAGCTCAGCAAAAACGGCTTTCGCCTGCCCTAACTGACCTTTACCGCCGTCGATCAATATGACGTCCGGAATCTTACTTTCTTCAATCGCCTTACCATAACGCCGACGCAAAACCTGATTCATCGCCGCATAATCATCACCCGGCGTAATGCCGGTAATGTTGTAGCGGCGATACTCTGCGCGCAGCGGGCCATTGGCATCAAAGACCACGCAGGAAGCTACCGTCTGTTCACCCATCGTATGGCTGATGTCGAAGCATTCCATACGCTTCACCGCAGGTAACTTCAATACCGATGCCAGCGCCGTCAGACGTTGCGTAATCGTCGACTGCTGAGAAAGTTTTGTGGTGAGCGCCACTGCCGCGTTGGTCCGCGCCAGCTTGAGATAACGTGCGCGATCTCCTCGCGGTTTCGTCTGCACGTTAATCTTCCTGCCGGCCAGTTCAGACAGAGAGTCTGCCAGCAGGGTTTTATCGCTAAGATTAAAATCGAGCAGGATCTCCCCGGGTAAGGTACGCATCTGGCTCCCCTGCAGATAAAACTGCCCGACAAAGGTTTCGACGACCTCGCCGAGTTCCGTGCCACCGGGTACTTTCGGGAAATAGCTGCGGCTGCCCAGCACTTTACCCTGGCGAATAAACAGAACATGCACACAGGCCATACCTGCGTCAAACGCCACGCCAATGACGTCCAGATCGTCTCCGGTATTAGAGACAAACTGTTTTTCTGTCACGCGACGTACGGCCTGAATTTGGTCACGAATGCGCGCAGCCTCTTCAAACTCGAGATTTTGGCTGGCCTTTTCCATGCGGGCGATCAGCTGCGTTAATACCTGATCGTCTTTTCCGGACAGGAACAGACGAACATACTCGACCTGCTGAGCATACTCTTCCTCACTCACCAGACCCGCGACACACGGACCGAGACAGCGGCCAATCTGATATTGCAGACAAGGTCGAGAACGGTTGCGATAAACGCTGTTTTCGCACTGACGGATAGGGAATATTTTCTGCAACAGCGCCAGCGTTTCACGCACCGCATAACCGTTAGGGAACGGTCCAAAGTACTCGCCTTTGGCATGCTTTGCCCCGCGATGCATCGCCAGACGCGGGTGGGTATCGCCGCTAAGGAATATAAAAGGGTAGGATTTATCATCGCGCAGCAATACGTTATAGCGCGGCTGATACAACTTGATGTAGTTGTGCTCAAGCAATAACGCTTCGGTTTCAGTGTGCGTTACCGTGACATCAATCTGCTGGATTTGCGCGACCAGCGCTTCGGTCTTGCGTGACGCAAGATTACTACGGAAGTAGCTGGAAAGCCTTTTTTTCAGGTCTTTCGCTTTCCCGACATAGATAACCGTCCCGGCGGTATCATACATACGATAGACACCGGGCTGACTGGTCACGGTTTTCAGGAACGCTTTGGCATCAAACTGATCGGTCACTGGCTTGTTAATGTCTCCGCATTGCACAGGCCATGGCGAATTGCCAGGTGAGTCAGCTCTACATCGCCATGAATGTTTAATTTACTGAACATTCGATAGCGATAGCTGTTCACCGTTTTAGGACTAAGATTCAGCTGTTCTGAGATCTCATTGACCTTCTGACCTTTGGTGATCATCAGCATAATCTGCAACTCGCGTTCAGACAAACTGGCAAACGGGGTTTCCGTTTTCTCAGGCTCAATCTGGCTGAGCGCCATTTGCTGAGCGATATCGGAGGCAATATAACGCTGCCCGGAAAAAACCGAACGAATCGCACTCACTACTTCCTGGGGGGCGGCGCCTTTGCTGAGATACCCTGCGGCCCCTGCCTGCATAACTTTTGCAGGTAATGGGTTTTCGGTGTGTACCGTCAGCATGATCACTTTAATGTCTGCCGTGGAACGCGCAATTTTGCGGGTTGCTTCCAGACCGCCAATACCGGGCATATTCATATCCATCAGCACAACGTCAACGGAATTTGAGCGGCACCATTTTACCGCATCTTCACCGCAGCACGCTTCGCCGACAACTTTTATGCCTTTTATATCTTCCAGAATGCGTCGTATCCCTGCGCGCACCAGTTCGTGGTCATCAACAAGAAAAACGTTGATCAAAGGAATATCTCCAGAATAGGGATAACGCTACCGATAGTTAATCGGCCCTATGTTAACGGGTTTTATCTCAACTTTGAAATGTAAAAAACGCCCGACTTTCGATTTTGCTCTCGTTTTTGGAAATTAGATTGTACGACGAGTGGAAACTTTCAGTCCTGACAGCCTTCTGCCACGGTTATATCTGCATAGCTGTTTCAGAATAGTGACAAAAAATTCATATTCCCCCGCTGAATGCAAAATAGGCAGTCAAAGTTGTAACAATAATTAACGAGGAAAATACTCGAAATAAACAACATGTGGAGAAAATATATGCACTGCAACATGTTGTTTATTTTAATGTCCACAACATTGGTCCGCGCAAAAAACAACCACAGATATTTTTAGCCTCGCTTATGGTATACTCCGCCGCCTTAAGATTTGACATCGCACTTTTTCATTGAAACATAACGAGGAAAATAAATGAGTACGCCTGACTTTTCCACTGCTGAGAATAACCAGGAACTGGCCAATGAAGTCACCTGCCTGAAAGCCATGTTAACGCTGATGCTGCAGGCAATGGGTCAAGCCGATGCAGGCCGCGTGATTCTTAAAATGGAAAAACAGCTCGCGCTGATTGAAGATCAATCACAGGCGGCGGTATTTTCCAACACGGTTAAGCAAATTAAACAAGCTTACCGCCAGTAAAAAGAAACCGGCTGATAGCAATGCTCTCAGCCGGTTTTGCGTCTGACACTCAGAACGATAATTTACTCAGATAAGCCCGGTTGCCGCGGCATAACAGGCTATCTGCGTTTTGTTTGGTGCATTGAATTTCTTTTGCATATTCTTCTGGTGGAAGTTTACAGTATTTTCAGAAATAGACAGAATGATGGCTATCTCTGAAGAGGTCTTCCCCTCCGCCGTCCATTTCAATATTTCCTTTTCCCGCTTGCTAAAGCGCATTTCTGGCGCCATAACCATGTCATCTTCCAGCCGCGTCAGTACAGACAGACTTTCCCGCACCAGAAGCTGCATCCTGAGCTCCACTTCATCGCTCGCAAGGCGACTGTTACGAATACTTGCACGCGATACCGATAAAAAACCCAACGCCCGATTAGGCAACATTAAGCATTGCGTCATCCCTTTGCGTAAACCGTGATTGCGTGCGGCGTCCCACAAAGGTTGCGCATCGCGAAACAGAGTATCGTTCCAGGGTAAATGCCCCTGACTGAAGTTTTCAGGTTTCAGCACCGGATCAATGGCGAAATAATTTTCGGACTGATAATGCGCCACCCATGCTTTGGGATAGGTCGTATGAAGAGACGTTTTAGGTCGGGTAAAAGGTACCGGATGACGAACACAGAGCGCGTAAAAATCGAACTCTAAGTGCTGCGTCTGTTGTTGTAATTCCGTATAGACATCCTCTGCCGTCGCCATTTCCTGAAAGCGTAACAGCATACTCCGTCGCCAGGTGAAGAAATCATGATCCTGCATACTAAGTGGTAATGCCCCTGAGATTGATAATCATCCAAACATATGAAACAAGCTAACACATAAATGTATTATATATGCAAATTATCGGACAAATGAAGAATTACTTGAGTATTACTCAACAGTGGAAGGAAGTAACAGATTCAAGCATTAATAATAAAGCAATAATTATAAATAGTTATGCGAACAGCACTCGCCAGAAACAATTCCGACGAGTGCTATATGCACTATTTATTGCATCAAAAACTTCTCAAGAAACTGGCGGGTACGCGGCTGCTGCGGATGCGTGAATAAGGATTTTGCGGGTCCCTGCTCGACTATCCGTCCTTGATCCATAAATATCGCTCTATCGGCAACATCGCGAGCAAAGCTCATTTCATGCGTCACAATTACCATGGTGCGTTTTTCCTGCGCCAGTTGGCGGATGGTATTAAGTACCTCACCAACCAGTTCAGGATCAAGCGCAGAGGTCGGTTCATCAAAAAGAATAACCTCAGGTCGCATCGCCAGCGCTCGGGCAATCGCTACGCGCTGCTGCTGTCCACCCGATAAACGCCGCGGATAGCTGGTTTCTTTGCCCGCCAGCCCGACTTTCGCCAGCAGCTCACGCGCACGAGCAGTCGCTTCAGCTTTTGGTTCACCTTTGACTATCACCGGCCCTTCAATAATGTTTTCCAGCACCGTTCGATGTGGGAACAAATTAAAGTTCTGAAACACAAAACCGACGTGCTGACGTAACTGACGAATTAGCCCTTTTTGCTGGGTCAACGAACGCGCGGTATCAATAGTAATCTCACCCACTTTAATGGTGCCCGCCTCCGGTTGCTCCAGCAAATTAATGCTACGCAGCAGCGTGGTTTTGCCCGATCCGCTCGGCCCGATAATCGCGACTACTTCACCAGGTTTGACGTCAAGATCGATCCCATGCAGCACCGTTTGCCCATGAAATTTTTTGACCAGGTTTCTGACTTCGATAGCACTCATTTCGGCTCTCTCTCCTGGCGGTTCAGTTGTTCTTCAAAATAGTTTTGCAGCGCAGAAAGCACCGTCGCCATCACCCAGTAAATCAACGAGGCCGCCAGATACATCGTAAAGACTTCCAGCGTACGCGAGGTAATCAGCTGCGCCTGACGGAACAGTTCCGGTACCTGGATAGTGGCGGCCAGAGAGGTGTCCTTCACCAGGCTAATAAAGCTGTTGCTCAGCGGCGGCAACGCAACGCGCGCAGCCTGCGGCAGGATTGCCCGGCGCATAGTCTGCCAGCGCGTCATACCAATACTGGCGCCTGCCTCCCACTGCCCTTTATCGATGGAAGATATTGCCGCACGCAGGGTTTCCGCAGCGTAGGCCGCTGTATTCAGCGACAAGCCAATCATCGCCGCCGGGATGGGATCAAGCTCAATACCAAACTGCGGCAGACCGTAATAGATCATGAACAGCTGGGCAATCAGCGGTGTTCCGCGAAAAATAGAGATATAAAAACGCGCCAGCCAGCGCACAGGCAACAGCGGCGACAAACGCATCAGCGCCAGGATAAACCCCAGCACGAGGCCAAAAAACATCCCGCCGATACTCAGTTGCAGCGTAAAAACCGCGCCTTTGAGCAGATACGGCAGAGAATCAATTACCAGTTGGATACTTTCATGCATTAGCGTTTTTCGACCTGGTTGTTACACGTGAGGATGGTAGGCAAACAGTGCAGGTGCCCCACCGGTATGAATAAAGAGGATTGGGCCTTCGTCTTTGAAGCGCTTCTGGCTGATGCCGTCAATCAAACCTGCCATCGCCTTACCGGTATACACCGGATCCAACAAAATGCCTTCCAGGCGCGCCAGCAGTTTTACCGCCTCCATGCCTTCTTCGTTTGGCGTACCGTAGCCCGGCGCATAATAATCATCCCATAACAGGATATCCGCTGAGGCCGTCAGTTCCAGTTCACGGGCAATATCCTGCTGCAACGTTACAACTTTGGGCTTTTGATCGGCGACGCTGCGCGAGACGGTCACGCCGATCAGCTCGACGTCTGGCATCAGTTGTTCCAGGCCCACGGCCAGCCCGGCGTGCGTTCCCGCGCTGCCCGATGCCACCACAACGGAAGAAAGCGCAACGGCCCCTTCACACTGCTGGGCAATTTCCAGCGCGCTTTCCACATAACCCAATGCGCCCAGGACGTTAGAACCGCCAACAGGGATCACATACGGGCGAAAGCCCTGTGCTTCAATGCGCGTCGCCAGTTCCTGAAGCTGCGCATTCGGGTCGGTCAGCGCATCGCACATTTCGATCTGCGTATTAAACAGGTCCAGCAGCAGACGGTTACCGTTGGTGAGATAGTTTTCCGCAGTAGTGCCAATCGGATTTTCCAACAGCGCCACGCAGTGCAGGCCAAGCTTAGCCGCTACCGCCGCCGTCTGGCGAACATGGTTAGACTGGATGGCACCCGCGGTTATCAGCGTATCAGCACCTTCACGAAGTGCGTCTGCGGCCAGGAATTCCAGCTTACGCAGCTTATTGCCGCCCATAGCCATCGGCGTGACGTCATCGCGTTTGATGAAAATATCGCGCCCGAGATAGTCGGAGAAGCGTGGAAGATATTCGAGCGGCGTTGGCGCGCCAATAAATTCCAGACGTGGAAAGCGCGTTAAGTTATGCAGCGGCATACAGCCTCCGGTATTCGTTGTTGTGATGTTCTTTTTATTATGCACGTTCAGGCGCAATGAAATAAAAAAAGGCGCTGTTAAAGGCGCCTTTTTTCATCGGATGCCGATTATTTCGTCACATCCGCTCCAAACCATTTTTCAGACAGAGCTTTCAGCGTACCGTCTTTCTGCATTTCAGCAATGGCCGCATCAACCGCTTTCAGCAGATCTTCATTGCCTTTGCGCAGCGCCACGCCGGACTCCTGGCGGGAGAATGCTTCACCGGTCACAGCCAGCGTATCCTTGGTTTTCTTGACCAGATCCAGCGCCGCCAGACGGTCAACCAGAATGGCGTCGATACGGCCTACACGCAGATCCTGGTATTTGGTCGGGTCATCATCATAGGTACGAATATCCACGCCCTGCACGTTCTGGCGCAGCCACTCTTCATAGTTGGTGCCCAGGCCAACGCCGACTTTTTTACCTTTCAGATCGGCAGCGGTCTTAATAACGCCTTCATTACCTTTCTTCACCAGCGCCTGAATACCAGAAACCGTATACGGGGTAGAGAAATCGTATTTTTTCTTACGTTCGTCAGAGATGGTCACCTGGTTGATGACCACGTCAATGCGCTTGGAATCAAGAGAGGCCAGCATACCGTCCCACTTGGTCGGCTTCAGATTAGCTTTCACCCCAAGGTGCTTGGCCAGTTCCTCAGCGAACTCCACTTCGAAACCGGTCAGCTTGCCGTCGTCACCCTGAAAACTAAACGGGGGATAGGTCCCTTCCAGGCCCACCAGCAGCGTGCCGCGCTCTTTAACTTTATTTAACAGACCTTCATCTGCATAAGTTTTTACGCTCATTCCGGCGACAAGTGCAACAGCCATTACACCCATCAGAGCCTGACGTCCCAAAAGTGCTAATTTCATAGTTACCCCGAATATTGTCATTAGTGACTGCTATTTATTCACAAAATCATTCGAGTTGTATCAAGGCGGCAAGCGAGTGAATCCCCAGGAGCTTACTAAAGTAAGTGACTGGGGTGAATGAGCGCAGCCAACGCAGAGACAGCTTGAAGGATGACGTGTATATGACTGTAGTGTAGAGCGTTTGTCGTGATCCACAAACACAACTCTGTTACACCTTATTCGTTTTTAATATATATCAGAACTGGCTGTCCAGGAGGATTTCTGCATATGCCCTATATGCGTATGGGCTTTGAACTGCTCATACTTACGTAAGGCGATGCGGTAATTGTTGGTGCTGGTTTCCGGCAGCCACGGGGCAAGGTTTTCGTCGAGGAACCCTTCCTGCAGCAGGTCATGAGAGATATTTTGTTCGGTCAGGTGATTTCCGAGGCGACGCAGGCGGACAACGTATTCACGTACCGTGCCGTGACTCATTTCGGTCTGCTCAAATAAAAACTGTTTAAAACCAATGATATCGAAAAATTCGCTCTGCTCTTTGCAATGCAAATCACCGCAAAAACGACACAGTGCCACCCACTCTTTTTTCTCCTGTTCCCACTCGGCTTCATCCAACAAAGTGTCCAGTCGGGCGATGGCGATTTTATTCACAATTTGCCCACGACGAACCAGCGTGATCCGGTCGAGCAACTTAAAGCAATGGGCGCAATGCGTCTGGCTGTGTTTGAAATCTTTGAGGTAGCGGCTTAGAGGCCGTCTTTTTGATTGCTGCACCGTCATGAGAACTCCTGGTAGTCAATTCGTAATGCGGCATTGTTCAGGGGTAATGATGTACCCCTATAGCTTACCCAGCTTGGTGCGTAGACGTTTGATGGCCTGACTGTGCAACTGGCTGACCCGTGATTCCCCGACTTCCAGTACCGCGCCAATCTCTTTCAGATTCAGCTCTTCCTGGTAGTACAGCGTTAACACCAGCTTTTCGCGCTCCGGCAACGCCTCGATCGCGTCCATCACGCGCTGGCGGAGGTTACCCTCAAGAAGCTGTTGTAACGGGTTTTCCTGCTGATGTTCTTCCGTCACCAGCTCAATACTATCGCCATGCTCTTCCCGCCACTCGTCATAAGAGAAGAGTTGGCTGTTATTGGTATCGAGCAACATCTGACGATACTCTTGCACAGGAATAGCCAGACGCTCCGCCACTTCGGTTTCCGTCGCGTTGCGCCCTAATTCCTGCTCCAGTTGTCCCATCGCCTGTGCCACTTCGCGAGCATTGCGCCGAACGCTACGCGGCACCCAATCCCGGCTACGTAGTTCGTCCAGCATTGCTCCACGAATACGCTGCACTGCGTAAGTGGTAAATGCCGTTCCTTGCAAAGCGTCATATCGGTCAACGGCATTCAATAACCCGATGCCGCCCGCTTGTAGCAGGTCATCCAGTTCTACGCTCGCCGGCAAACGCACCTGAAGGCGCAATGCTTCGTGACGCACCAACGGTACATAACGCTGCCACAGCGAGTGTTTATCCATTACACCTTCAGCGGTATACAGTGAATTCACGATAAACAGCCCTGCGTTAAATGAGTTATCGGCATGATTATCCGTTTCTGCAGGAGTTTTAATCGGGTGAATAGTGGGTGAAATGAGGGGTTATTTGGGGGTTACGGGTAAAGCTAAATATAAAAAACCCCGCCGGAGCGGGGTTTGCGCGATAAGCGTAAATTAACGCAGCAGAGACAGAACGTTCTGCGGAACCTGGTTGGCCTGTGCCAATACAGAAGTACCTGCCTGTTGCAGGATCTGAGCACGAGACATGTTGGACACTTCGGTCGCGTAGTCAGCATCTTCGATACGGCTACGAGCAGAAGACAGGTTGTTTACGGTGTTACCCAGATTGGTGATAGCAGAATCGAAACGGTTCTGGATTGCCCCCAAGTTAGACCGTAAAGCATCAACCTGAGAGAGGGCCTTGTCTAGGGCAGCCAATGGGTCATTAGTTTTACTTGTTGAAAGCGAAGTCAAACTATCGGTCTTGAGATTTTTATCCTTCAGATCAACAGCTGAATATGTCTTTGCGTCAACGCCGCTACCAATAGTGACAACTTCAGTTTTACCGTCTAAGCCACCCAACTCAATATTACTTGTTGCGGCTTTGCCGTCAGCATCTTTATAGCTAACGGTTTTAAGAGTAGCATTGCCATCTTTGTCCACATTAGCAGCAAAGCGTTTCCCATCAGCATTAACCAATGCATATGCACCAGTATCTTTACCATTTGCGTCTGTTAGCTTATTAAGCTTATATCCTGTCGGCGGGGTAACAGAAATGTCAACTTTCGCCGTTGTCGTTTCTTTCAAATCAGCCGGATCAACGCTAGAGACGTCTGTTCCTGTTATTGTTAGTTTGCCATCTTTATCTGCTGACGCTGTATAGTAACCATCCTTAGCTGTGGTAGCAACCGGAGGAGTGGCACCATCATTAGTGTCTTTTACCTTGACATATAACTGTCCGCTGGTGTCCGTGTAAACTTCATCGCCATCAATGGCTCCGTTATTTGGAACAGTAGTTATTGTAGAAGCTTTATCCAAGGACACGTCTGCCCCAGGAATGGTTGTTACTTCAGTAGCGTCTAAAGCTTCAGCCTTCTTGATACCAAACCCTGATAAACCAAGTGTATCAGAATTAATTTCCTGCAGTTTAATAGTGATTGTTTCACCATCATTGGCACCAACCTGGATTGTCATATCTTGGTTGGAGGCAAGTACTTTTACGCCGTTGAACTGTGTTTGGCCAGATACACGATCGATTTCACTCAGGCGTTGCTGGATTTCAGATTGAATAGAAGTCAGATCACTATCAGAGTTAGTACCGTTAGTCGCCTGTACAGACAGTTCACGAATACGCTGCAGGTTGTTGTTAATTTCGTTCAGAGAGCCTTCAGTGGTCTGTGCCACCGAGATACCGTCGTTGGCGTTACGGGAAGCCTGGGTCAGGCCTTTAACGTTGGCAGTGAAACGGTTAGCGATCGCCTGACCAGCAGCATCGTCTTTCGCGCTGTTGATACGCAGACCGGAAGACAGACGCTCGATAGCGGAACTCAGGGAAGACTGAGATTTGTTCAGGTTGTTCTGGGTCAACAGCGACAGGCTGTTTGTATTGATGACTTGTGCCATGATCTTTTCCTTATCAATTACAACTTGATGTTATTGGGCTGTTGCCCACGGTTTCTCACCGTAACCCATGTATCGGCACCTTAAATTCGAACTTTAGAAAATTTTTACTTTCCGCTCTCTTTTTTCTTAGCCTCAGAAATACCCGCAATATGCCCCACTATTCTGCGCATTATTTTTACAAAACTATCATTAAACTTTGCGCGCAGATTGCCGATAACCCGCTTAACTACTGTTTGCAATCAAAAGGAATTAGGCATGGCTTCATTTACTTCTCTTGGCGTCGGGTCAAATCTGCCGCTGGATACGTTGCTGAACAACCTGACAATCGCGGAAAAAAAACGCTTAAACCCAATAACTCAACAACAAAGCGACAATACCGCGCGTCTGACCGCCTACGGCACATTAAAAAGTGCACTGGAAAAATTTCAGACTGCGAACACAGCGTTAAATAAGGCCGATCTGTTCAAAAGCACGACCGTTACCAGCAGCAGCGAAGATCTGAAAGTGACCACCGAAGCTGGAGCGGCACCGGGTATCTATACCATTAGCGTCACCCAACTGGCACAAGCGCAATCTTTAAGAACCAACTCACCGACTACAATTGCTTCAACAAAAGACGCGCTGGGTGATAGTTCAGCAGAAACACGCACCATAAAAATTGCGCAAGACGGCCGTAAAGAGCCACTGGAAATTAAGCTGAATAAAGACCAGACCTCACTGGATGAGATCAGCAAAGCGATAAACGATGCCGATAGCGGAATTTCGGCCAGCATCGTTAAGGTTAAAGATGGCGACTACCAATTAGTACTGACTGCCAGTGAAGGCGAAGCCAATAAAATGACTATCTCCGTTGAGGGAGACAGTAAGCTAAATGACCTGCTGGCGTATGACAGCGAAACCGGCACCGGGAATATGAAGGAACAGGTTAACGCTCAAAATGCGAAGTTAACCGTAAACGGTATCGATATTGAACGTTCCAGTAATAAAATTACCGATGCCCCTCAGGGCGTAGTGCTCGATCTGACCAAAAAAGTCACTGATGTTCGGGTCACGGTAACAAAGAATAACGACAAAGCAACCGAAGCCATTAAAGGCTGGGTCGATTCATATAATTCCCTTATCGACACCTTTAATACGCTGACTAAATATAAAGAAGTTGATCCGGGTGCTGAAGCGCAAGACAAAAATAACGGAGCGCTGCTTGGTGACAGTGTTGTTCGTACGATTCAAAGTGGAATTCGTGCACAATTTGCTAACGGTGCCAGTGATGGCGCTTTTAAAACATTAAATGAAATTGGCATTAAGCAGGACGGCGCAACCGGCAAGCTAAAAATTGACGATGATAAGCTGAAAAAAGTCCTGAACGAAAATACAGCCTCCGTGCGTGAACTGTTAGTTGGCGATGGTAAAGAAACCGGTATCACCACCAAAATTGCCACCGAAGTAAAAAGCTATTTGGCTGATGACGGCATTATCGACAATGCGCAAGACAGTATTAACGCCACACTGAAAAAACTGACTAAGCAGTATCTGTCGGTCAGCGCCAGTATTGAAGATACGGTGGCGCGTTACACGGCACAGTTTACGCAGTTAGACACCATGATGAGCAAGCTCAACAACACCAGCAACTATCTGAGCCAGCAATTTACGGCGATGAGTAATTCCTGATAACACGAGGTAAGTATGTATACCGCGAGCGGTACCAATGCCTATGCACAGGTCAGCATAGAGAGTGGCGTGATGAGCGCTAATCCGCATCAGCTGATTGAAATGTTGTTTGATGGCGCGAACAGCGCCCTCGTGCGCGCTCGCCTGTTTATGCAACAGGGTGATATCGTCGCCAAAGGCGAGGCCTTAAGCAAAGCCATTAACATTATCGACAATGGCCTGAAAGCAGGCCTGGATCAGGAAACTGGCGGTGAAATCGCCACCAACCTGTCTTCGCTGTATGACTATATGATCCGCCGTTTACTGCAAGCTAACTTGCGTAATGATTGTCAGGCCATTGAAGAAGTCGAAGGGTTACTCGGCAACATTGCAGATGCCTGGAAACAGATCTCACCGAAAGCGTCGTCCCAGGAGTCTCGTTAATGACCTCAGCCGTGGAGTTTATCAACCGTTGGCAGCGCATCGCGCTACTCAGTCACTCGCTGCTGGAACTGGCGCAGCGCGGTGAATGGGACCTTTTACTGGAACAGGAAGTTACCTATCTGCAAAGTATTGAAGTGGTCATGGAAGAGCAAACTCCACCGGGCATTACGCGAAGTATTCAGGACTTAGTTGCCGGGTATATTAAGCAAACGCTGGATAACGAACAATTACTCAAAACGTTGTTGCAGCAGCGCCTGGATGAGCTCAGTAACCTCATTGGCCAGTCGACGCGCCAGAAGACGCTGAATAACGCTTATGGTCGTCTTTCCGGCATGCTGTTGGTACCCGACGCCCCCACCTCGCCACAATAATTTCCCGTCTCGTCTGAATTATCTTCCATACTCCAGAGGTCGGCCAAACGACTTCTGGAGCACGGAAGATGAAAAATCCCACGTTATTGCAGTACTTCCACTGGTATTACCCTGATGGCGGTCAACTCTGGCCCGAGCTTGCCGAACGCGCAGGCGGACTCAATGATATCGGCATCAATATGGTATGGCTGCCCCCCGCCTATAAAGGCGCGTCCGGCGGCTATTCCGTTGGCTATGACTCCTACGATCTGTTTGACTTGGGCGAATTCGACCAAAAGGGAACCGTCGCCACCAAATACGGTGATAAAAACCAGCTGCTGGCGGCGATTGACGCACTTAAGCACAATGATATTGCCGTACTGCTGGACGTGGTGGTTAACCACAAAATGGGCGCTGATGAGAAAGAAAAGATCCGCGTCCAGCGCGTTAACGCCGAGGATCGCACGCAAATAGATGATGAGATTATCGAATGTGAGGGCTGGACGCGCTATACCTTCCCTGCCCGCGCAGGCCAGTACTCGCAATTCATTTGGGATTTTAAATGCTTCAGCGGCATTGACCATATCGAGAACCCAACCGAAGACGGCATTTTTAAAATCGTTAACGACTACACCGGCGAAGGCTGGAACGATCAGGTTGATGATGAGTTGGGAAATTTTGATTATCTGATGGGCGAAAACATCGATTTTCGCAATCACGCGGTGACTGAGGAGCTCAAATACTGGGCGCGTTGGGTAATGGAGCAAACCCAGTGTGACGGTTTTCGTTTAGATGCCGTGAAACATATTCCGGCATGGTTTTACAAAGAGTGGATTGAGCACGTGCAGGAGGTTGCTCCCAAGCCGCTGTTTATTGTGGCGGAATACTGGTCCCATGAAGTCGATAAGCTGCAAACCTACATTAATCAGGTGGAGGGGAAAACCATGCTGTTCGACGCCCCTTTGCAGATGAAATTCCACGAGGCCTCCCGTCAGGGCCGCGATTACGACATGAGCCAGATTTTCACCGACACTCTGGTGGAGGCCGATCCTTTTCATGCCGTCACGCTGGTGGCCAATCACGACACCCAGCCATTGCAGGCACTCGAAGCCCCCGTCGAACCGTGGTTTAAGCCGCTGGCCTATGCGCTAATCCTGTTACGCGAAAACGGCGTACCGTCGGTGTTTTACCCTGACCTCTACGGAGCGCATTACGAAGACACCGGCGGCGATGGCGAAACCTATCCTATCGACATGCCGATCATTGAACAACTTGATGAACTGATCCTCGCACGCCAGCGCTTCGCGCATGGGGTACAGACGCTCTTTTTCGATCATCCTAACTGTATCGCTTTTAGCCGCAGCGGTACGGATGAGGATCCCGGCTGTGTGGTGGTGTTGTCTAACGGCGATGACGGAGAAAAGACCATCAATCTCGGCGCCAATTATGGCAATAAAACCTGGCGGGACTATCTGGGAAATCGTGAAGAAAGCGTGGTCACCGATGAAAACGGCGAAGCGACGTTTTTCTGTAACGGCGGGAGCGTCAGCGTGTGGGTGATTGAAGACGTGTTGTAAAGCTCAACCCCGGTGACCGATGGCTACCGGGGCGTACGGCTTATGGCAGCGGTGTTGCCAGCGGCGTTTTCTTTAACGCGTCAGCACATTCCTGCGTCGGGCGATCCACCCGTTGCAGCGTCATACCGTCATATTCCAGCGTATTGCCTTCACGCTCGATCTCGTACAGCTCGCGTTTCACCGTCACGTTGGTGAGATCGCCGGAAATCATCGTCAATTTCCCCGGCAGGGCAATGACCCGCTGCCACTGGCGACAATCCAGTGTATCGCCCTCTTTCGTTATCACCAGGCTGGCAATCGCTTCCGGACTCACCAGACTGCGTTGCGGACCTTTTGACTGCCAGTATCCTTCCAGACCGGCTGGCGCTGGCGTTTTCACCACGTCGTTATAATTTTCTACTTCGGCGCATCCGGTAAGCGCCAGAAATACACCAACGATTGCTAATTTTTTCATCATTCATCCTGCATGCGAAGAAAATGGGATTGTGGCATTAAAGGCCTGATGTCGCCAGCCTTTCGGCAGCGTTGAGAAAGATTGATCCAGACGGTGTTACCTCTTATTACTCATAGTCAAAAATTCTGAACGGTGTAGTATCCACACTTCTTGTTACATACCTTCTGAGTTCAGAGGCACAACGCATGTCATGGCAACACTTCAAACAGGCCTGGTTAATTAAATTTTGGGCCCCCGCCCCTGCGGTCATCGCAGCGGGTATTCTCTCTACTTACTATTTCGGCATTACGGGAACCTTCTGGGCCGTTACCGGTGAATTCACCCGCTGGGGTGGTCAAATCCTGCAACTGTTTGGTGTGCACGCCGAAGAGTGGGGATACTACAAGCTGATACATCTCGAAGGCTCGCCCCTGACCCGCATCGACGGCATGATGATCCTCGGTATGTTCGGCGGCTGTTTTGCTGCCGCACTGTGGGCCAACAACGTCAAGTTACGCATGCCGCGCAGTCGAGTGCGCATTATGCAGGCGATAGCCGGCGGGGCAATCGCCGGATTCGGCGCACGGCTGGCAATGGGCTGTAACCTGGCCGCATTCTTCACCGGCATTCCGCAGTTCTCACTACACGCCTGGTTTTTTGCGCTGGCCACGGCCATTGGCTCATGGTTTGGCGCACGCTTTACCCTGCTGCCGATGTTCCGTATTCCGGTCAAAATGCAGAAAGTCTCCGCCGCTTCGCCGTTAACGCAAAAGCCGGATCAGGCCCGTCGCCGTTTCCGCCTGGGCATGCTGGTGTTTATCGCCATGATCGGCTGGGCGCTGCTCACGGCGATGGATAAACCCAAGCTCGGTCTGGCGATGCTGTTCGGTGTTGGGTTCGGACTGCTGATTGAACGGGCGCAAATCTGCTTCACCTCCGCCTTCCGCGACCTGTGGATTTCCGGTCGCACCCATATGGCAAAAGCGATCATCTTCGGGATGGCGGTCAGCGCCATCGGTATCTTTAGCTATGTGCAACTGGGCGTCGAGCCTAAAATCATGTGGGCGGGTCCGAATGCGGTGATTGGCGGCTTGCTGTTCGGCTTTGGCATCGTTTTAGCGGGCGGATGTGAAACCGGCTGGATGTATCGCGCCGTTGAAGGCCAGGTGCATTACTGGTGGGTTGGTCTGGGCAACGTTATTGGCTCGACCATTCTGGCCTACTACTGGGATGATTTTGCTCCCGCGCTTGCCACTAACTGGGACAAAGTGAATCTGCTCAACACCTTCGGCCCGCTTGGCGGTCTGCTGGTGACCTATCTGCTGTTGTTTGCCGCGCTGATGCTCATTATCGGCTGGGAAAAACGTTTCTTCCGTCGCGCAGGGCTGACGCCTGCCAAGGAGTCTGTATGAAAAATATCGTGCCTGATTATCGCCTCGATATGGTCGGCGAACCGTGTCCGTACCCGGCTGTAGCCACGCTGGAAGCGATGCCGCAATTGAAGAAAGGTGAAATTCTGGAAGTGGTGAGCGATTGCCCGCAGTCAATCAACAATATTCCACTGGATGCGCGTAATCACGGCTATACGGTGCTGGATATTCAGCAGGATGGTCCAACGATCCGCTATTTGATTCAGAAGTAACTGGTTGCCGGATAGCGCTGCGCTTATCCGGCAAACATTCTCTGCACGTTGTCCCTACACCTGCATCGACATGACTTCCTGATACGCCGACATCAGTTTGTTACGCACCTGAATACCCATCTGCATCGATACCGACGCTTTTTGCATATCGGTCATCACATCATTTAACGCAATACCCGGCTCACCCAGGGTAAATTTCTCAGCCTGGGTACGGGACGCGGTTTGCACATCGCTGATCCTGTCTAACGCCGCATGCAGTTGTCCGGCAAAACTCACGGTCGGTTGTGGCTGCATATCCTGCGTTTTTGCTGACATCGCCGTGGCCTGTAACTGGCTGATGACCCCTTCAATCCCCTGTATTGCCGACATTCTGATCCCCTGGATGATTTTTTACGTAGCTGAGATTACCAGTTAGTCAATAAGATAAAGGCGTTAAATAACGATAAAAAACCACGGTTTTTAACGCATAGAAAAATTCGAAAACGCAAATAATGAGACCGTCAATTTTTCGAGTTTGCTGACCCGGGAGTGAGTCTTGTTCCACTTTGCAAAAAACGCCGTCCACGATAAGCCACGAGGTGCGAGATGAGTGCGACAGCATCGACTGCAACCCAGCTTAAACCTCTCGAGTGGTTAAACCGCCTGCGCGCGAATCCCAGAATTCCTTTGATTGTGGCGGGAGCCGCTGCCGTCGCTATCATCGTGGCGATGGTCCTGTGGGCCAAAGCGCCTGACTATCGCACGCTGTTCAGCAATCTTTCCGATCAGGATGGTGGCGCGATTGTCACCCAACTGACGCAGATGAACGTTCCCTATCGTTTTACTGAGGGAAGCGGTGCTATCGAAGTTCCTGCCGATAAAGTCCACGAACTGCGCTTACGTCTGGCGCAGCAAGGCCTGCCGAAAGGCGGCGCCGTTGGTTTTGAACTGTTGGATCAGGAAAAGTTTGGTATCAGCCAGTTTAGCGAGCAGGTCAACTACCAGCGTGCGCTGGAAGGTGAATTAGCCCGTACCATTGAAACGCTGGGACCGGTAAAACGCGCCCGCGTGCATCTGGCAATGCCGAAACCGTCGCTGTTTGTGCGTGAGCAAAAAGCGCCTTCAGCCTCCGTGACCGTGAATCTTGAACCGGGTCGCGCACTGGATGAGGGTCAGATCAGTGCAGTTACGCATCTGGTTTCCAGCGCTGTCGCCGGGTTACCGCCGGGCAACGTTACGCTGGTCGACCAGGCGGGTCATCTGTTAACTCAGTCGAACACCAGCAGCCGCGATCTTAACGATGCGCAGCTGAAATACGCCAGCGATGTCGAAGGCCGCGTTCAACGTCGTATCGAATCGATCCTGTCGCCGATTGTCGGCAACGGTAACGTACATGCACAGGTCACCGCGCAGCTGGATTTTGCTAATAAAGAGCAAACCGAAGAACAGTACCGTCCAAACGGTGATGATTCCCAGGCCGTGCTGCGTTCACGCCAGTTAAACGTCAGCGAGCAGATCGGAAGCGGAGCGCCAGGCGGCGTACCGGGCGCATTGTCTAATCAGCCAGCACCGGCGAATACCGCGCCAATCGCCAACCCTCCAGCTAATCAGCAAAATGCGCAAACCACGCAGACGGCAAATAACAGCAATAATGCCGGTCCACGCAGTACGCAGCGCAATGAAACCAGCAACTATGAAGTCGACCGTACCATTCGCCACACCAAAATGAACGTCGGGGATGTGCAGCGTCTCTCGGTTGCAGTGGTGGTCAACTATAAAACGTTGCCGGACGGCAAACCGCTGCCGCTAACCGCCGATCAGATGAAACAGATTGAGGATCTGACCCGCGAAGCGATGGGCTTCTCCGACAAACGTGGCGATACCCTGAACGTGGTGAACTCTCCGTTCACGGCGACCGACGATTCCATGGGCGAGCTGCCGTTCTGGAAACAGCCGTTCTTTATTGATCAGTTGATGACCGCAGGCCGTTGGTTACTGGTTCTGCTTGTTGCCTGGATCCTGTGGCGTAAGGCTGTTCGTCCGCAGTTGGTTCGCCGCAGCGAAGAAGCAAAAGCGGTACAAGAACAAACGCGTATTCGTCAGGAAACCGAAGAAGCGGTAGAAGTTCGCCTCAGCAAAGACGAACAGACCCAGCAGCGTCGTACGAATCAGCGTCTGGGTGCAGAAGTGATGAGCCAGCGTATTCGTGAAATGTCAGATAACGATCCGCGCGTCGTGGCGCTGGTCATTCGCCAGTGGATGAGTAACGATCATGAGTAATGCCCTTACCGGTACCGATAAAAGCGTCATCCTGCTGATGACCATTGGCGAAGATCGCGCGGCAGAGGTGTTTAAACACCTTTCCACGCGCGAAGTTCAGGCGCTGAGTACAGCGATGGCGAACGTACGCCAGATCTCCAACAAACAGTTGACGGAAGTGCTGGCCGAGTTTGAGCAAGAAGCAGAACAGTTTGCCGCGCTGAATATCAACGCCAACGAATATCTGCGCTCCGTGCTGGTGAAAGCGCTGGGCGAGGAACGCGCCTCCAGCCTGCTGGAAGATATTCTGGAAACCCGCGATACCACCAGCGGCATTGAAACGCTCAACTTTATGGAGCCGCAAAGCGCCGCCGACCTTATCCGCGACGAGCATCCGCAGATTATCGCCACCATTCTGGTGCACCTCAAACGGGGCCAGGCCGCCGATATTCTGGCGCTGTTCGACGAGCGTTTACGTCACGACGTGATGCTGCGTATCGCCACCTTCGGCGGCGTGCAGCCTGCCGCACTGGCAGAACTGACCGAGGTACTGAACGGTCTGCTCGATGGCCAGAACCTCAAGCGCAGCAAAATGGGCGGCGTGAGAACGGCGGCAGAAATTATCAACCTGATGAAAACCCAGCAGGAAGAAGCGGTTATCACCGCCGTACGCGAGTTCGACGGCGAACTGGCGCAGAAAATTATCGACGAAATGTTCCTGTTCGAAAACCTGGTGGACGTCGACGATCGCAGTATCCAGCGCCTGCTGCAGGAAGTGGATTCCGAATCGCTGCTGATTGCGCTGAAAGGTGCCGAACAGCCGCTACGCGAGAAGTTCCTGCGCAACATGTCGCAACGTGCTGCCGATATTCTGCGCGACGACCTTGCCAACCGCGGTCCGGTGCGCTTGTCGCAGGTGGAAAACGAACAGAAAGCGATTCTGCTTATTGTGCGTCGTCTGGCGGAAACCGGCGAGATGGTGATCGGCAGCGGCGAGGATACCTATGTCTAACGAACTGCCGTGGAAAGTCTGGACTCCGGACGATCTCGCCCCACCGATGGCAGAGTTCGTGCTGGCCGACCACAGCGAAACGCCGCTGTCCGAAGAGACGGAAGAACCCGAGCTTTCCGCAGAGCAACAGCTTGAACAACAGCTCGCACAGCTGCAAATGCAGGCCCATGAGCAAGGGTATAACGCGGGGCTGGCGGAAGGTCGACAAAAGGGTCATGAACAAGGTTATCAGGAAGGTCTGAGCCAGGGGCTGGAGCAAGGCCAGAACCAGGCGCGAGCACAGCATGCGCCGATCCATGCCCGTATGCAGCAGCTGGTGAGCGAGTTTCAGAATACGCTGGACGCACTGGACAGCGTCATTGCCTCGCGCCTGATGCAAATGGCGCTGGAGGCGGCGCGTCAGGTGATTGGTCAGACGCCTATCGTGGATAACGCTGCGCTGATTAAGCAGATCCAACAGTTATTGCAACAGGAACCGCTGTTTAGCGGTAAACCGCAGCTACGCGTACATCCGGACGATCTCCAGCGTGTGGAGGAGATGCTCGGTGCCACTCTCAGCCTGCACGGCTGGCGGCTGCGCGGCGATCCCACGCTGCATCACGGTGGTTGTAAAGTCTCAGCCGACGAAGGCGATCTGGATGCCAGCGTCGCCACACGCTGGCAAGAACTCTGCCGTCTGGCAGCGCCGGGAGTCGTGTAATGACCACTCGCCTGACTCGCTGGCTCAATACGCTGGACAACTTCGAAGAGAAAATGTCGCTGCTGCCTGCGGTGCGTCGTTACGGTCGCCTGACCCGCGCCACCGGGCTGGTGCTGGAAGCCACGGGGTTACAGCTGCCGCTGGGTGCCACCTGCGTCATTGAACGCCAGGATGGCAACGAAACCCAGGAAGTTGAAAGCGAAGTCGTAGGCTTTAACGGTCAACGTCTGTTTCTGATGCCGCTCGAAGAGGTCGAAGGCGTTCTGCCCGGGGCGCGCGTGTACGCGAAGAACATTGCCGGAGAAGGTCTGCAAAGCGGGAAGCAATTACCGCTTGGCCCTGCTCTGCTGGGGCGTGTGCTGGACGGCAGCGGCAAACCGCTCGACGGACTGCCCGCCCCGGATACCACCGAAACCGGCGCGCTGATTACACCACCGTTTAACCCGCTGCAACGTACCGCAATTGAACACGTTCTGGATACCGGTGTACGCCCCATCAACGCGTTGTTAACCGTAGGCCGCGGCCAGCGTATGGGGCTTTTCGCAGGTTCCGGCGTCGGTAAAAGCGTCCTGCTCGGCATGATGGCGCGTTATACCCAGGCCGACGTCATCGTCGTGGGCCTGATTGGCGAGCGTGGCCGCGAAGTTAAAGATTTTATTGAAAATATTCTCGGCGCTGACGGTCGCGCACGCTCGGTAGTGATTGCCGCTCCGGCGGACGTCTCGCCGCTGTTACGTATGCAAGGCGCGGCCTACGCCACGCGCATCGCCGAAGATTTCCGCGATCGCGGACAGCACGTATTGCTGATTATGGATTCCCTCACCCGCTATGCGATGGCGCAACGTGAGATAGCCCTGGCGATCGGCGAGCCGCCGGCGACTAAAGGTTATCCGCCGTCAGTATTCGCCAAATTACCGGCGCTGGTTGAACGTGCCGGGAACGGTATTCACGGCGGCGGTTCAGTCACCGCGTTTTATACGGTACTGACCGAGGGTGACGACCAGCAGGACCCGATTGCCGATTCCGCGCGCGCAATTCTGGACGGCCACATTGTGCTGTCACGTCATCTGGCCGAGGCGGGTCACTATCCGGCCATCGATATTGAAGCCTCGATCAGCCGCGCCATGACCGCGCTCATTAGTGAAAAACATTACGCACGGGTGCGCAACTTTAAACAGTTGCTGTCCAGCTTCCAGCGTAACCGCGATCTGGTTAGCGTGGGGGCGTATGCCAAAGGCAGCGATCCAATGCTGGATAAAGCCATCGCCTTATGGCCACAGCTGGAAGCGTTTTTACAGCAAGGCATCTTTGAACGGGCTGACTGGGAAGATTCTCTACAAGCTTTAGAACTGATTTTCCCTGGTGTGTGATTAAGCAGGAGAGCATAGGTCATGGCACAACATGGTGCGTTAGCAACACTGAAAGACCTGGCTGAAAAAGAGGTAGATGACGCCGCTGTCTTATTAGGAGAGATGCGTCGTGGCTGTCAGCAGGCGGAAGAACAGTTAAAAATGCTGATCGATTATCAGCATGAGTATCGCAACAATCTGAATACCGATATGGGCCAGGGTATTACCAGCAATCGCTGGATTAACTACCAGCAATTCATTCAGACGCTGGAAAAAGCGATTGAGCAACACCGCCAACAGCTCAATCAGTGGACGCAAAAAGTGGACATGGCTTTGAACAGTTGGCGCGACAAAAAACAACGATTACAGGCGTGGCAGACGTTGCAGGACAGACAAACCTCGGCGGCGTTACTGGCCGAAAACCGTCTGGATCAGAAAAAAATGGATGAATTTGCTCAGCGCGCAGCTATGAGGAAACCCGAATGATTACTTTACCCCAACTGATTACCACCGACACCGACGTAACCGCAGGTCTTCAGTCAGGCAAAGCGGTAGATTCACCCGAAGATTTTTTAGCGCTGCTGGCTGGCGCATTAGGTGCGGGCGACGCGCAGGGTAAAGACGCTCCGCTGTCGCTTGCCGACTTACAGGCGGCCAGCAGTAAGCTGCAAAAAGGGTTACTGCAAAAAAATGGCGATACCGCACAGTCGGTCAAATTAACCGATCTGTTGGCGCAACAGGAGCTACAAACCGAGGCTTCTCTTGCCGACATGACAGACGCTCAGCAACTGTTGTCTGCTCTCACACCTTCACTGAAAGCTAATGCCCTGACGACGCTGGGCAAAGTCGCTCAGCAGGACGAAAAAAACACTACGCTGAGTGATGACGATCTCGCCAACCTGAGTGCGTTGTTCGCCATGCTGCCAGGACAACCGCTGGCTACGCCTGCCGTCGACAGCGCACCAGCCCCGGTTGATGCCACGCTTTCGGTGTTGTCACGTGGCGCGGTACACGGCGCGACGACTGATAATGCAGACGAATTGCTGCCGGGTGATGCCAAAAAAGGCAAAGCGGATGTCACACTTGCTGGCGGTGGTGCTAATCAGGCAAACAATACAGCACTAACCCCGCTGACGGCGGCGGCGAACGCCAGAGCTGAAATCGACAGCACCCCGTCACCGACCAGCATTGGCATGACTGCGGCCCCGCTAAGTGGTCCACAAACACACGCACAACCGTTACCGACGGCCGCGCCAGTGTTAAGCGCTCCGTTAGGTAGCCATGAATGGCAGCAATCGCTGAGCCAGCACGTCACATTGTTCACGCGCCAGGGCCAGCAAAGCGCAGAGCTGCGTCTGCATCCGCAGGACCTGGGTCAGGTACATATTTCCCTCAAGCTGGACGACAACCTCGCACAGTTGCAAATGGTATCACCGCACAGTCACGTGCGCGCCGCACTGGAAGCCGCATTACCGATGCTGCGTACGCAGTTGGCTGAAAGCGGCATTCAACTGGGGCAAAGCAACATCAGCAGTGAAAGCTTCGCTGGCCATCAGCAGTCTTCCGGGCAGCAACAGCAGGCTGGTCGCGCTCAAGGACAAGACATTTTTGCCGCTGAAGATGACGCAATACTGGCAACCCCAGCCTCGCTGCAAGCCGCTGCCCGCGGCGATGGCGCAGTAGACATCTTCGCCTAACGCCAGAGGTAGCATGATTATCCGCGTCTTTTCCACGCTTTGTCGTGGACAGGACACGGGATAATCAGCCCATAAGCTGTACCGAAACAGGAAGCCCGTATCTGATGACTGACTCCGCGATTAACAAAAAAAGTAAACGCGCTATTTGGATCCCTCTGCTGGTATTAATTACCCTCGCCGCCTGCGCAACTGCGGGTTATAGCTACTGGCGCATGCAGCAGCAGCCGTCCGCCAGCGTCAAAGCGGAACCGCCTCCACCGCCAGCCCCGGTATTCTTTGCGTTGGATACCTTTACCGTCAATCTGGGTGATGCAGATCGTGTGCTGTATATCGGTATCACGCTGCGCATGAAAGATGAGGCGACACGTTCACGTCTTAACGAATATCTGCCGGAAGTGCGCAGCCGCTTGCTGCTGCTGTTCTCTCGTCAGAATGCAGCCACACTCGCCACCGAGGAAGGTAAGCAACAGCTGATTACCGCCATCAAAGAGACGCTGGCGACTCCGCTCGTTGTTGGGCAGCCGAAACAGGTTGTCACCGACGTTCTTTATACAGCTTTTATTCTGCGGTAAAGACATGGGCGACAGTATTCTTTCTCAGGCTGAAATCGACGCATTGCTCAACGGCGATAGCGAAACCAAAGACGAACCCATTTCAGGTATCGCAAAAGAAAGCGATATTCGTCCTTATGATCCCAACACTCAGCGTCGCGTGGTACGTGAGCGTTTACAGGCGTTGGAGATCATTAACGAACGCTTTGCGCGCCAGTTCCGTATGGGGTTATTTAACCTGTTGCGCCGTAGCCCGGATATTACCGTGGGTGCGATCCGTATCCAGCCATACCATGAATTTGCGCGCAACTTACCGGTTCCGACCAACCTGAACTTAATCCACCTGAAGCCGCTGCGCGGTACGGGTCTGGTGGTGTTCTCACCGAGTCTGGTATTTATCGCCGTAGACAACCTGTTTGGCGGTGACGGTCGTTTCCCGACGAAAGTCGAAGGCCGCGAATTTACGCACACGGAACAGCGCGTTATCAACCGCATGTTGAAGCTGGCGCTGGAAAGCTACAGCGACGCGTGGAAGGCCATCAACCCGCTGGAAGTGGAATACGTCCGTTCGGAGATGCAGGTGAAATTTACCAATATCACTACCTCTCCGAACGACATCGTGGTGAATACCCCGTTCCACGTTGAAATTGGCAACCTGACCGGTGAATTTAACATCTGTCTGCCATTCAGCATGATTGAACCGTTGCGTGAGCTGTTGGTGAATCCGCCGCTGGAAAACTCACGTAATGAAGATCAGAACTGGCGCAATAATCTGGTGCGTCAGGTTCAGCATTCTGAGCTGGAGCTGGTGGCAAACTTTGCCGACATTCCGCTGCGGCTATCCCAGATTTTAAAACTGAAACCCGGCGATGTACTGCCGATTGAAAAACCCGACCGCATTATTGCTCATGTGGACGGCGTGCCTGTGCTGACCAGCCAGTATGGCACCGTAAACGGTCAGTATGCGTTACGCGTAGAACATCTGATAAACCCGATTTTGAATTCGCTGAATGAGGAACAGCCCAAATGAGTGATATGAATAATCCGTCCGATGAGAACACTGGCGCATTGGACGATCTGTGGGCTGACGCGTTAAACGAGCAAAAAACCACGCCCACCAAAAGTGCGGCCGATGCGGTATTCCAGCAGTTAGGTGGCGGCGACGTCAGCGGTGCTTTGCAGGACATCGACCTGATCATGGACATTCCGGTCAAGCTGACCGTCGAACTAGGCCGTACCCGCATGACCATCAAAGAGCTGCTGCGTCTGACGCAGGGTTCGGTTGTCGCACTGGATGGTCTGGCAGGCGAACCGCTGGATATTCTGATCAACGGTTATCTGATTGCCCAGGGCGAAGTCGTCGTAGTTGCGGATAAATACGGTGTGCGTATCACTGACATTATCACTCCGTCTGAACGTATGCGCCGCCTGAGCCGTTAATCATGAATACCCAGGCTACCATTTCTCAACCCGCCGCCGTTCCCGGCTCACCGCTGGTGCAGGTAAGCGGCGCGCTGCTCGGGATCATCGTCTTGATCCTGGCGGCGGCCTGGGTCATTAAACGTCTGGGGTTTGCCCCCAAAAGTGCCGGTACGCGCGGGCTGAAAGTCACGACCAGTACCTCACTGGGTCCACGTGAGCGCGTGGTGATTGTCGAGGTCGAAGATGCCCGTCTGGTACTGGGCGTCACAGCCTCGCAGATTAACGTCCTGCACACCCTGCCCCCGGCACCTGCCGATGCAGAAGAAAAAACGGCCTCCCCTGCGGATTTCCAGGCCATGATGAAGAGTTTGCTGAAGCGTCCTGGGAGATCCTGATGCGCCGTTTGTTATCCCTTACGCTGGCAGGCTTGTGGCTTTTCAGCCCCGTTGCCCTCGCCCAACTCCCGGGTCTGGTCAGTCAGCCGTTGCCGGGCGGCGGACAAAACTGGACGTTGCCCGTGCAGACGCTGGTGTTCATCACCTCGCTGACGTTCCTGCCTGCAATTTTGCTGATGATGACCAGCTTCACCCGCATCATCATCGTTTTTGGTCTACTGCGAAATGCGCTGGGTACCCCCTCAGCACCACCTAACCAGGTGCTCCTGGGCCTGGCGCTCTTTTTGACCTTTTTCATCATGTCGCCGGTGATCGATAAAATCTACGTTGACGCATACCAACCGTTCAGCGAAGAGAAGATCTCCATGCAGGAAGCCATGGAGAAAGGCGCCCAGCCGCTGCGTGGGTTTATGTTGCGCCAGACCCGTGAAGCCGATCTGGCACTCTTCGCGCGCTTAGCAAATAGCGGTCCGTTACAGGGACCAGAAGCCGTGCCGATGCGAATTTTGCTGCCCGCTTATGTCACCAGTGAGCTGAAAACAGCATTCCAGATAGGCTTTACCATTTTTATTCCGTTTCTGATTATCGACCTGGTGATCGCCAGCGTGTTGATGGCGCTCGGGATGATGATGGTCCCGCCCGCCACAATCGCGTTGCCGTTCAAGCTGATGCTGTTTGTGTTGGTAGACGGTTGGCAGCTACTTGTCGGCTCGCTGGCACAAAGCTTTTACAGTTAGAGGCGCGAAATGACTCCTGAATCGGTCATGATGATGGGCACAGAGGCGATGAAAGTCGCTCTGGCCCTTGCCGCGCCTTTGCTGTTGGTCGCTCTCATCACGGGTCTTATCATCAGTATTCTGCAGGCGGCGACCCAGATTAACGAAATGACGCTGTCCTTCATCCCCAAAATTGTCGCGGTGTTTATTGCCATCATTGTTGCTGGCCCGTGGATGCTTAACCTGCTGCTCGACTACGTGCGTACGCTGTTCAGCAATATCCCCTATATCATCGGGTAGACAACGTTATGTTGCAGGTGTCCAGCGTTGAGTGGCTCCACTGGCTGAATTTATACTTCTGGCCTTTGTTGCGCATACTGGCGCTCATCTCAACGGCCCCCATCCTCAGTGAACGAGCCATCCCCAAACGGGTAAAGCTGGGGCTGGGGTTGATGATTACCGTCGTTATCGCCCCATCGATTCCCGCCGTTGACGTCCCCATCTTTTCTGTTGGCGCGCTTTGGCAGGCAATGCAACAAATCCTGATCGGTATCGCATTAGGCTTCACCATGCAGTTTGCGTTTGCCGCAGTACGTACCGCCGGGGAATTAATTGGCCTGCAAATGGGCCTTTCCTTCGCGACGTTCTTCGATCCCGGTAGCCGTCTGAATATGCCGGTTCTGGCACGACTGATCGACATGCTCGCCATGCTGCTGTTCCTCACCTTTAACGGCCATTTATGGCTGATTTCGCTGCTGGTAGATACTTTTCATACTCTGCCCATCGGCGGCAATCCGGTGAACAGCAATGCGTTTCTCGCGCTGGCACGGGCAGGTAGCCTGATTTTCCTCAACGGACTAATGCTGGCCCTGCCGGTAATGACGCTGCTGCTCACGCTGAACCTTGCACTTGGTTTGTTAAATCGCATGGCACCACAGCTGTCGGTTTTCGTCATCGGCTTTCCTCTCACTCTGACCGTAGGTATTTCACTAATGGCGGCGCTAATGCCATTAATTGCGCCATTCTGCGAACGATTATTCAGTGAGATTTTTAATTTACTGGCCGATATCGTCAGCGAAATGCCTGGAAAATAATAACCCTTATTTTTTATCCTGTTTTACTAAGGATTGTCCTAAATTTAAAAAGTGACAACATCCACCAGGATATCTCTGTCGCGGCTTATTTGTTTTTGCCTCACTCACATAACGCAACATTCACTTTACTTTAAGATGTTTCCTGGCAAATTATACGCAACTTTACGGGATAGTAAATTCACCTGAAAAACAGCGAAAGCGTCATCTTGGGTCGTTATTATTCCGTTTAGTTGTGATGAAATAATCAGGTAAGGGGAATTATCGTTACGCATTGAGTGAGGGTATGCCATGTCAACGATTATTATGGATTTATGCAGTTACACCCGACTAGGGTTAACCGGATATCTGGTAAGTCGGGGAGTGAAAAAAAGGGAAATCAACAACATTTCCAACGTTGATGAACTCAGTCTCGCCTGTGTCTCTCAACAACCCGCTGTGGTGTTTATTAATGAGGACTGCTTTATCCACGATCCTGCTAATAGCCAGCAAATAAAGCAAATCATTAATCAGCATCCCAGCACATTATTTATTGTGTTTATGGCAATTGCCAACGTGCATTTTGATGAATATCTACTCGTCAGAAAAAATTTATTGATTAGTTCTAAGTCGATTAAACCTGACTCACTGGATAAACTACTTGGCGATATTCTGAAAAAGGAAGTAGATATTGCTATTGATGTGAATCTGCCGACATTATCATTAAGTCGAACCGAATCCAGCATGCTGCGTATGTGGATGGAGGGTCAGGGAACAATACAGATATCAGATCAAATGAATATCAAAGCCAAGACGGTGTCATCCCATAAGGGGAATATAAAACGAAAGATTAAAACGCATAATAAGCAAGTTATCTATCACGTTGTAAGGCTTACGGATAACGTCACCAATGGTATCTTTGTGAATATGCGCTAAGACGTTCTGACTGGTGGCGACTCCACCAGTCAGAATCAAACAGCGAAACTCATCTCAATCCACTTTTTCCACAAAGATACCATCCTGATGACCTGATTCATTAAAGAACCAGATACCGAGCGGGTAGTCTTCCAGCGAAACCAGGTACATGGTGCCTTCACTAAACTCTTCGATTGCCAGTACCACGCCCGGTCGACGAGGACCGCCGTCCGTTTTGACTGTGACCCGATCATTCACCTTCATAGTTTTCCTCCTGTGGCTTTGTGCCAGTGTAGAACAAATTCCTTTTTCTGGCAGCGCTGTGCACGCGCGATTGCGGGTTTTATCGACGGTCTATACTTAAGTTGTGCGTATCTGATGTTTGGGTACGCTCCCCCGGTATCCTTAACGGTTGAGAGGTATGAGGATGAAAACCGCGAAAGAGTACAGCGATACGGCCAAACGTGAAGTCAGCGTCGATGTCGACGCGCTGCTAAAGGCAATCAACGAAATCTGCGAGAGTGAAATTCATCGCAGCCAAGATGACCCGGAGCGCGTCAGCGTTGACGGGCGTGATTACCATACATGGCATGAACTGGCCGATGCGTTCGAGCTTGATATCCATGATTTTAGCGTGTCGGAGATCAATCGCTGACTGAGGGCGAAAAAAATCCCGGCCCTTACCGGGTCGGGATCAAGCTTGCTTATGCAAGAAGCACTTGTAAATTCGTTACACCAGAAAATCTGATGTGAACCAAACCTTATCTGCAATTTTTTTGCCTGACAAGTAAATAATTCTCACCGGAATGATAAATATAACTAATGGGTGAGAGATCACCAGGTTACGGTCGAGCCAAATGTTCAGGCATCCTGGGAGAGCTGTCTTCGCTCGCCAGGCACCACCAGTTCATCTTCACGGAATGCTTCCCGTTTAACGCCAAAGCCGTCGTACCAGCGACACTCCACCATTCCGCTGGCATACCCGGTAACGATCATACGTGGGCCACCCTCTTTAGAGGTGACTTCCTCACTGACAGAAAAGACCATACCTGCCTCCTGTATCAAGAGAAACCTTTACACCTTAGATGACAAGGAGGCGTTTTGCGTAATCAGTCCTGTAACAATTAGTGCGAAATCCCGCGCACTCTGGCGACCGCTTTTACCAGCAGAACGACAATCCCACCGATGATAAAGCCGAGCACCAGGTTAAGCAGGGTCGGAAGCATTAGCGAAATCAATGTACTTTGCTGCTGAGCAAAATGTTCAATCGCATGATGCAGCGGCGATATTCCGTGTACCACAATGCCGCCTCCCACTAAAAACATCGCCAGTGTGCCGACCACAGAAAGTGTTTTCATAAGCCAGGGGGCAACCACCAGCAACCCTTTGCCCAGCGACTGGGCAAGCAGGCTGCGCTTTTCTGCCAGCCAGTAGCCGATATCATCAAGCTTAACGATAATCCCCACCAGGCCATACACGCCCACGGTCACCACTAACGCGATACCTGATAGCACCAACACCTGATTCAGCAAGGGTGCGTCCGCTACAATACCCAGCGTAATCGCGACAATCTCAGCAGACAAAATGAAGTCGGTACGTATTGCCCCTTTGATTTTATCTTTCTCAAAGGTGAGTGGATCCTGTGCGGCCAGAGCAGCCAGACGCTGCTGACGCTCTTCCGGGCTTTCTTTGTGCTTACGCGCCTCCAGGGTATGCAGAACCTTTTCCACACCTTCAAAACAGAGAAACGCCCCGCCTACCATTAATAAGGGGGTGATCGCCCAGGGAATAAATGCGCTTATCAATAGCGCCAACGGCACCAGAATAACTTTGTTTACAAACGATCCTTTCGCCACGCTCCAGACCACCGGGAGTTCGCGGTTCGCCCGCACGCCCGACACCTGCTGCGCATTAAGCGACAGATCATCCCCCAGCACGCCCGCGGTTTTTTTCGCGGCCAGTTTTCCCATCACTGAGATATCATCCAGCAGCGTGGCGATATCATCGAGTAAGGTCAGTAAGCTACTTCCTGCCAAAATTTTCACCCTCAATATTATTTTTTTGCAGTCATAAGTATGAAGTAAAACACGCCATGCTGAAACTGACCTTTCTGGTCAACAAGTTTTTAACATCAACACGTAATTATAAATCTCGCCAGCAAGATAGTTTTGACGTTTACTATGTTGTACCTTTTTATTTCCACCGTGAGGGATTATGCGTTTCAGGCAATTGTTACCGCTTTTCAGTGCGCTATTCGCGCTGTACATCATTTGGGGTTCCACGTACTTCGTTATTCGTATTGGCGTTGAAAGCTGGCCGCCATTAATGATGGCAGCCGTACGTTTTCTCTCCGCGGGCATTTTATTAACAAGTTTCTTACTTATTCGCGGGCACAAGCTGCCCCCCTTACGCCTAATCCTGAACGCCGCGTTAATTGGTATCCTGCTGCTGGCTGTAGGTAATGGGCTGGTCACCGTCGCAGAACACCAAAATGTCCCTTCCGGTATTGCCGCCGTGGTGGTCGCCACCGTCCCGTTATTTACGCTGTGTTTTAGTCACTTTTTTGGCATCAAAACGCGCAAGCTGGAATGGTTGGGGATAGCGATTGGGCTAGCAGGGATCATCATGCTAAACAGCGGAGGCAATTTAAGTGGCAATCCGTGGGGCGCTATTTTAATCCTGATCGCTTCAATAAGCTGGGCGTTTGGCTCGGTGTACGGTTCACGCATTACGCTACCCGTTGGCATGATGGCCGGAGCCATTGAAATGTTAGCCGCCGGTATTGTGCTGATGTGCGCATCGCTACTCTCAGGGGAAAAACTGACCACCATGCCAACATTCTCAGGCTTTATGGCGGTGGCTTACCTGGCCCTGTTTGGCTCCATTATTGCCATTAATGCGTATATGTTCCTGATCCGCAATGTCAGCCCGGCGCTAGCCACCAGCTATGCCTACGTCAATCCGGTTGTTGCCGTGCTGTTAGGTACCGGTCTGGGGGGAGAAAGACTGGCCCCTATCGAATGGCTGGCGCTCGGCGTGATCGTGTTTGCTGTGGTACTGGTAACGTTGGGGAAATACCTGTTCCCTGTTAAAGCGGATGCCGTTGCTACCCCGTCGGAAAAAACGTTACAGTAAATGAATACCGAGAGTGTCGATCTGCGCGGTGTCACCACCGCCGCAGATCCACTCGATGACACGTTCAGATAACGCTTCATCGTCCAGCTTTTCGCGACCGCGCAGGGCACACTCCCAGACAATCAGTACGCGCCAGCCCAGAACCTGCAACTTTTCACAATCCCGCGCATCGCGCTGGACATTTTTGCCTATTTTTTCCAGCCAGAATTCCGTTCGTGTCGCGGGGACTTTAAACAAATAGCAATCGTGGTGGTGCCAGAAACAGCCGTGAGTAAAAATCACACAATGATAATCATCCACCACAAAATCGGGGCGACCGGGTAACGTCGCATCCTGCACACGAAACGTTACCCCCTGCTCTGTCAGCACGCTGGCAAGGCGTTTTTCAATTGCGGTATCGCGGGTAGCTATCGCCCGCATATTTTTACTGCGTGTTGCTTTATCGTGAACGTCTGCCACGCTGATTCTCTTTCTCGCGAATAGCAACTGCCTGCCTGATTTTCGGCTCCAGCAGCCTGGCCACCGCCGCAAATGCCGGAACGACCACCGAATTACCAAACTGGCGATAAGCCTGGGTATCCGACACGGGGATCCTGAACTGATAGCCCTGCGGAGATTCAAACCCCATTAGACGCGCGCACTCTCTGGGCGTAAGTCTGCGTGGGCGGTGGCGCTGATTCTGCGGATCGTCAAAATCTTTCTCACCCAGCGCCATATCCCAACCACGGTCAATCAGGATCTCCGCCCCATCCTTATAATAACGCGCAGATAACGTGCGCGTTACGCAATCAGGGTTACCGGGATACACCATGCCATAGCCAAATCCATTGCCCCGCGCCTGATGCTTTTTCGCATAGCGATAGAGGTATTTCCACAGCACCGGCGTCAGTACATATTTCGCATCGACGGTCGGCTCAAGCAGTTCTGCCAGCGTGGTACGCCGCGGCGGATAACGCGTGACAATATCCCGCAGCGTGAAGTCTGATTTCAAATTCAGATCGCGTCGGAAGCCGACAAGCACGATACGTTCGCGATGCTGAGGCAAAAAATGTTGCCCATCGATGATTTTCGGATCGTCCGGACCGTTATCCGCCGCATCCGCTACGTCATAACCCAGCTCGTCCAGCGTTTGCATAATGATGCGAAACGTTTTGCCCTGATCGTGACTCTTCAGGTTTTTGACGTTTTCGAGCACAAATATGGCTGGCCGACGCGCATCGATAATGCGCACTACATCAAAAAAAAGTGTGCCTTGCGTATCACAGGCGAAACCATGGGCCCGCCCTAACGCGTTTTTCTTTGATACACCAGCCAGAGAAAATGGCTGACAAGGGAATCCGGCTAACAGCACGTCATGTTCAGGAACATGCTGGCGAATATGTTCTGCCGCCTGCTGGTCACTCACCCCATCGTGATGGCTGAGTGTGATATCACGAATATCTTCATTAAAGTTGTGCTGGAGCGGATCGCAGTAGTTGTTCGCTTTATAGGTGCGCACCGCATGCTTGTTCCACTCACTGGTAAACACGCACTGCCCGCCAATCGCTTCAAAGCCGCGACGAATACCGCCAATGCCAGCAAAAAGATCGATAAAGCGAAAGGCATAATGCGGATGATGCGCAGGTGGTTTCGGTAACAAAGTATTCAGATGAATGAGCTCGCGGTCGCTGAGGCGATGCCATGTTTCATTAGCAACCACTCGTTTAAAAATGGCCGGGCTCCAGCGGTTCTCGCCAACGCCATTCAGATGAGCAACCAGCGTTTTCACGTCATATATTTCAAGCAACTTGGCCAACATCACCTGCACGTCGGTCTCGTTTTCATCTGTCATCGGGTTCATGGAGCCTGCTACTGAAAAATTATCCTGCATACATTTAACCGGCAGAAATGGATAACCGACAGATTAACATAAATTAGCACGGTTGACGTTTCAGCCGTATTGACGACTAGCGCGCTTTAAAGGGTTGAATCGCCTCAAGATCCAGCATTTCGTATTCTCCTTTTAACTCCGCACTCAGCTTCGCCATATACGTCAGTAAAAAATCCGCATTATGTTGTGCCAAATGCCTCCCTTGTTCTGTTTGCATCGTCAACGGCAACGTCAATAACTTGGTCTGGAAGTGATCGAGCGCGTACTGTTTATCGTCAAGGCTACGCTTTCGGGCAAACGGATCTTCCGCATCGAACAGCGCAACCCCTAACGCCCCTGAAACGGCAAATACGCGCGCTAAACCAATTGCACCCAGCGCCTCAAGCCGGTCTGCATCCTGCACGATTTTCGCTTCAAGGGTTTCTGGCGCGATTTTTGCGCTAAAACTGTGCGCCTCAATGGCATGACACACTGCCGATAACCGCTGTTGTGGAAAATCCGGAAAATCGCGCATCAAAACACGACATGTTTCCTTGGCTGCCAGTACCGACGAACAATGACGCTCAGGATGGTTCTTTGGCAGACTGACGAGATCGTGGAAGTAGCACGCGGTCAACACCACCAGCCAGTCTACGGTTGCATCTGTACTCAGCTTTTGCGCCGTTATCCACACACGTCGAAAGTGAAAGATGTCATGTGCAGCATCTTGTCCAGAATGGTTATCAGCTAACCAGGCTTCAAATCGCGACTGCCAGTCGTGCAGTTTCATGCTATCTCCCTTTGTAGAAAGAAAATCACCTTAGCAACAATTTTCATTGCAGACCACTGCCCGCCCCATTACATAATCATCTTTTATTATTGCACTAAAAATAAAATCCACATGAATTTATAAAGCCCACCATGCCAATATCGAAAAATAATTTATATGAATATTAAAAACAAACATCTAAAACAAATAAAATACACATAACAAATAAATAGATAAACACATATAACTAACTGATTAAAAACAATTCACATGGCGAATACCAATGTAATTAACACACACGCATAATTATATAAAGATGCAATAGAAACATTTTGAAATATTTTAAATACATTTGTTACATGTTATATTTTAAATTAAATGAACTTCATAGATAGTATCCAAATGTAGTCACTCGGATAGTACTACATATTCATTTTAATTATCATGCAAAGGGAATACATAATGAAAAGAAAAGTATTGGCACTGCTTCTCCCTGCTTTATTAGCTGCAGGCGCAGCAAATGCGGCTGAAATCTATAATAAGAACGGCAATAAACTGGATCTGTACGGTAAAGTCGACGGTCTGCGTTATTTCTCTGACGATGCGGGCAACGATGGCGATCAGACCTATGCGCGTGTAGGTTTCAAGGGTGAAACACAGATCAACGAGATGCTGACCGGTTACGGTCAGTGGGAATATAACATTCAGGCCAACGGTACCGAAGGTGAAGGCGCAAATTCCTGGACTCGTCTGGCCTTTGCCGGCTTAGGCTTTGGTGAGAACGGTACCTTCGACTACGGTCGTAACTACGGCGTGGTCTACGACGTAGAAGCCTGGACCGATATGCTGCCAGAATTTGGCGGTGACACCTACACCCAGACCGACGTGTATATGACCGGTCGTACCAACGGCGTAGCCACCTACCGTAATAAAGGTTTCTTTGGTCAGGTTGATGGCCTGAACTTCGCCCTGCAATACCAAGGTAATAATGAAAGTGCAGGAGCAGGCGAAGGTACTGGTAACGGTGAGAACCGTAAATTGTCTAGAGAGAACGGCGACGGTTTCGGCCTGTCAACCTCCTATGATTTCGACTTCGGTTTAAGCCTCGGGGCAGCATACTCCAGCTCTGACCGTTCAAATAACCAGGTTGCTAAAGGCTATCAAGATGGAATTAATCATCGCAACAGCTATGCAGGCGGTGAAACAGCAGATGCATGGACTGTTGGTGCGAAGTATGACGCGAACAACGTGTACCTGGCTGCTATGTACGCAGAAACCCGTAACATGACATCATACGGTAGCGGAAAAAATGATGATGGCTCCGCGAAAGGCGGTATTGCCAACAAAACGCAGAACTTTGAAGTTGTTGCACAGTATCAGTTCGACTTCGGTCTGCGCCCTTCCGTCGCTTACCTGCAATCTAAAGGTAGCGATTTAGGTGGTCAGGAAGTCAGTCGTGGTAACTGGCGTTATGTCGACAAAGACCTGGTCAAATATGTTGATGTGGGTGTGACTTACTACTTCAACAAAAACATGTCCACCTATGTCGATTATAAAATCAACCTGCTGGATGAAGACGACAGCTTCTATGAAAGCAATGGTATCGCAACTGACGACATCGTTGCCGTTGGTTTAGTCTACCAATTCTAATTGACGCAAAAACAAGCAAGCCCGCTTCATATGAAGCGGGCTTTTTATTTATACGAAACGTATTTTTTTATCACACGGGCATTACAACGATAAACTTGTGAGGATACTCAAAGAAAAAAACATCCATGAGAACTGTCGTTGAAAGCGAGGCGTGCAAGTGCTTGAATAGTGGCGGAGAGAGGGGGATTTGAACCCCCGGTAGAGTTGCCCCTACTCCGGTTTTCGAGACCGGTCCATTCAGCCGCTCTGGCATCTCTCCGTTTTGGCGGTTGCCATGATGCCAGGTAATTTGGCATTTTAACAGACCCCGTTCCGTCAATTTCGTTCAAGTGACGAGTTTGCGAGCAAAACGATGATTAAGTGGCCCTGGAAAGAGCAAGAAACAACCCGGAGTGACGACTGGCCGTGGGACGACGCCCTGGCTATTCCTCTTCTGGTGAATCTCACCGAGCAAGAACAAGCCAGGCTTATTGCCCTGGCCGAGCGCTTTTTACAGCAAAAAAGATTGGTAGCGCTTCAGGGGTTTGAGCTGGATCCACTAAAAAGTGCGCGCATTGCGCTGCTTTTCTGTTTGCCTGTTCTGGAATTGGGGATCGAGTGGCTCGACGGGTTTCATGAAGTTCTCATCTACCCTGCCCCGTTTGTCGTGGACGATGAATGGGAAGACGATATTGGGCTGGTACATAATCAACGTGTTGTACAGTCCGGGCAGAGCTGGCAGCAAGGTCCAATAATCCTCAACTGGCTCGACATTCAGGATTCTTTTGATGCCTCCGGCTTCAATCTGATCATCCATGAAGTGGCACATAAGCTTGATATGCGTAATGGCGACCGCGCCAGCGGTATTCCGGCGATCCCTCTGCGAGATATTGCCAGTTGGGAGCACGACCTGCATGCTGCAATGAATAACATTCAGGATGAAATTGATCTGGTCGGTGAAACCGCGTGCAGTATAGATGCCTACGCAGCGACCGATCCTGCCGAATGCTTTGCCGTTCTATCGGAGTATTTCTTCAGTGCCCCTGAATTATTTGCACCACGTTTTCCGGCATTATGGCAACGTTTCATTCAGTTTTACCGCCAGAACCCCATGGAGCGGTTACGCGATACCCGCTAAGGTGGCCATTGTCGCTCACCAAATGTGCATTAACGCTGAATTTGAAGATTAATTAACCAATTGAAATGACGCGCTAATTTTACTGTTGACACCTCATGGTGAGGTCAGTAATATGCGCCTCGTTCAAACGATTCCTCTGTAGTTCAGTCGGTAGAACGGCGGACTGTTAATCCGTATGTCACTGGTTCGAGTCCAGTCAGAGGAGCCATATTTAAGAAGCCTGCTTAGGAAACTAAGCAGGCTTTTTGCTTTTCAGGTCGCTATAAAATCCCTCTCATAAGCCCCCTGCCTGCTCTGCACCGCTGTTACATGCCGCATCACAACGTTGATTAAAGTTATGTAAATGTAAATCGTTTAAACTTTGCAATTATTGTAAGTGCTAGTGATTATCATTTATTGTACGCGGGCCAAAGGAACGAGCCCCCCGCTCGGTTCACTGTACGTTCCAATTACTCTGGGATATAAACGATGAATTCTCTGCCTCGCGCCGGACTGCGCCGTATCACCCTTGCCTCTGCCCTGGTCTTCTCTGTTAGCCTACCGGCTTTCGCTCAGGATACGTTAACGCTCTATACCACCCGTGAACCGGGTCTGATCCAGCCTTTGCTTGATAGCTGGACCAAAACCAGCGGCATCAAAGTCAGTACGGTCTATATCAAGGACGGTATGCTTGAGCGCGTTAAAGCTGAAGGTAAAAATTCACCTGCTGACCTGCTGATGACCGTTGATGCCGGTAACCTCATTGATTTAGTGGAAGCGGGTGTAACTCAGCCAGTAGAGTCAGAAGCACTGAAAACCGCTATTCCGGCTAATCTGCGCGGTGCAGATAATCAGTGGTTTGCGCTGTCGATGCGTGCCCGCGTGCTGTATGCCGAGAAGTCACTGCCAATCGATAACTGGCATTACGAACAACTCGCCAGCCCTGAGTACAAAGGTAAAGTCTGTATTCGTTCCGGACAGCACCCGTATAACACAGCGCTGATCGCCGCAATGATTGCTCATCACGGTGAAGCAAAGACCGAAGAATGGCTGCGCGGCGTGAAAGCTAACCTGGCGCGTAAAGCTACCGGTGGCGACCGCGATGTAGCTCGCGATATTCTCGGCGGCATTTGCGATATTGGTCTCGCCAACTCCTATTACGTCGGCCATATGAAAAACGCCAAAGAAGGCAGTGATGCGCGTCAGTGGGGCGATGCGATTAAAGTCGTTAAACCCACCTTTGAAAATGGCGGTACACACGTCAACATCAGTGGCGCAGCTGTAGCCCGCTATGCACCAAATAAAGCCGATGCCGTTAAGCTGATGGAATATCTTGTTTCCGCACCTGCCCAGCAGCAGTATGCGAAAGCGAACTTCGAATACCCGGTACTGAAAGGCGTGACGCTTGATCCGGTTATCAGTGCAACTATTGGTGAAATCGACGTCGATAAAACGCCGTTAACCGAAATCGTTAAATATCGTAAACAAGCTAGTCTGCTGGTAGATAAAGTTGGATTCGATCAATAAACCTCTGCAGTTTCCGACGTTACGCGGCCTGGTTTCCGGGCCGCAGTCATTATTAACGCCGCTACATCTTGGCGCGCTGTGCGTAGCGCTTGGCGTTCTGACACCGATCGTTGCGCTGATTTGGCAGGCTACCCAGGCCGATTTATCTCACTGGGATAATCTCCTGACGTATGTACTGCCTGCCGCACTAAAAAATACCGTGCTGTTATTAGCCGGTGTCGCGGTGATGGTCGGCGTGATTGGCGTAGGCAGCGCATGGGCGGTAACGGCATGGGATTTTCCTGGACGTAAAATTCTTAGCTGGGCGTTACTGTTGCCGCTGGCGATGCCGACCTACATAGTGGCCTTTGCGTGGCTCGATCTGCTGCATCCGATTGGCCCTCTGCAAACCTTTATCCGTTTTTTATTGGGTTTTGACAGCCCAAGACAGTTCCGGCTGCCAGATTTACGCTCACTTTCCGGCGCAATCATCCTGCTCGGATTAGTGCTGTACCCATACGTGTATCTGACAACCCGCGCCATGTTTATTAGCCAACCGGCTCATTTACTGGAAGCCGCACGCACGCTGGGATGCAGCGCAACCGGAACCTTCTTTCGTGTTGCTTTGCCCATGGCTCGTCCGGCGTTGGCCGTTGGGATCAGTCTGGCACTGCTGGAAACGCTCAACGATATTGGCGCATCGGAGTTCCTCGGTGTACAGACGTTAACCGTTACCGTGTACACCACATGGATCTCACGGTCTGATTTATCTGCCGCGGCACAAATTGCCTGCATGATGCTGATGTTTATATTCCTTATTCTGACGCTGGAATTTTATGGTCGCAGAAAACAAGGATTCAGCAGCCGCAGCCTACGGGAAGTTCAACCAACGCGCGTGCATGGCTGGCGTGGTTGGCTGCTCGGTGGCGTTATTTCACTGCCGGTTGTGCTGGGTTTTCTGGCTCCGGTACTGTTTTTAATGTGGGAAAGCGCCAAACGCATAGGCGATGAGAACCCCCTTTCCTCTTCGTTACTGTCAGCATTGCAAAATACGCTATCGCTGGCAGCGGGAACTACGCTAGTGGTGGTTTGCGTCAGTATGCTGGTGGCCTGGAGCGCGCGTCATAGCGCCGCAGACAACGCCATGCCGGGATTTCGTCGCGGCGTGATGCGTCTGGCCTCTTTAGGCTATGCGGTTCCCGGCACAATTCTGGCGATTGGCTTTTTACCCCCCGCCATGGCTGTCGACCGCTGGCTGGCAGATTTACTGGATGTTCGCGGCCTGCCGCTGATGTCCGCCGGGATCCTGCTGGTAATTTGTTGTGCCATGCGATTCCAGGCGATTGCCATTGGCGCGCTGGATTCTGGTCTGGGCCGCATTCCACCTTCGCTGGAACAGGCGTCTCGTCTGTTGGGTGAGAATGGTGCGGGGACGTTTGCACGAGTCCATTTTCCCCTGCTGCGCCCGGCGTTAGTCAGCAGTGCCCTGCTGGTTTTTGCTGATGCCATGAAAGAGCTGCCAACAACGTTGCTTTTGCGCCCGGTCAATTTTGAAACGCTGGCAACGTTGCTGTATGCGGAAGCCGCACGTGGAACCTATGAAGAAGGTGCTATCGCCGCGCTAATGATTGTTTTAGCTGGCACGCTACCGGTTATTTTGTTGGTGCGTCACCAAATGACTCGCCGTGGTTAAGAGAGCAACAATGTCAGAAATTGCATTACGACTCCAGGATGTACACGTTGCTTATGGCAACAGCCAGCAATCGGTACTGAGCGGATTTTCAATGTCGGTACGTAAAGGTGAAATTGCCTGTCTGCTGGGCGCTTCAGGCTGCGGAAAAACCACGGTGCTACGCGCAGTAGCCGGATTTGAACGCCTGCAAAACGGAGAGATCTATGTGTCACAGCGACGTGTTGCCGGTCCCGGCGTTCATCTGCCACCGGAAAAACGTCATGTCGGCATGGTCTTCCAGGAATATGCGTTATTCCCCCATCTGACCGCGCAGCAAAATGTGGCCTTTGGGTTGCGTCGCATGCCGCGTGAGGAACAACAGGCCAGAGTGACTGAGCTGTTGAAAATGGTGGAGTTACACAGCCATGCCAACCGATATCCGCATGAGCTTTCCGGCGGGCAACAACAGCGTATCGCCCTTGCTCGCGCGTTGGCGCCACATCCGGAAATCCTGTTGCTCGATGAACCCTTCTCCAGCCTGGATAAGCGCACGCGTGAGCGTCTTGGCAACGAGGTACGGGATATTTTGCGCGCCGCCGGGCAAACGGCGCTGTTGGTTACCCACAGTGAACACGAAGCCCAGCTAATGGCTGACCATATTGGCGTGGTAAAAATGGGGCAGTATCAAATTAAAAAAGCGACCCATCCGAACTGAAGGTAAACAGGGTCGCCCTGAAAATTAATAATGCTTCTGTACCAGGCTGATGTTCACCGGCATACCGGAACGTCTTTCCAACGCCTGGCTCCCGCGGCTCACATCCACGTCATTCCCGCTGATAAAGGTGCGCAAAGCGGGAGTGACTGGCAAAGGCACCTTTCTGTCAGACTCGTATTCCGAACGGTTTCGTGACAGCGGCTCATGTACTTCCACCCAGCGACTACCGTCCGGCTCTTCGCTGTATTTCACCGGTCGGTCAATTAATTGTACACGCGTCCCTACAGGCACCGTATCAAACAGGTACTTGATGTCGTCATTCCGCAAACGGATGCACCCCTGGCTTACCCGCAGACCAATACCGAAATTGGCATTTGTCCCGTGAATGGCATAAAGCCTGCCAATATAAATTGCATACAGGCCCATCGGATTTTCTGGCCCAGCAGGCACAAAAGCCGGCAAGCTTTCACCGCGAGCGGCGTATTCACGTCGGGTATTTGGCGTCGGCGTCCAGCTTGGTGCTTCCTGCTTACGTTCTACCGCTGTCACCCAGTTACGCGGCGTTTCTCTACCCGCCTGACCAATGCCAATGGGTAAAACCTCAACCGTATTGCTGCCAGCAGGATAATAGTAAAGCCGCATCTCGGCGACGTTGATGACAATCCCCTCACGCACGGTATCCGGAAGTATCAGTTGCTGTGGCACAACCAGCGTTGAACCCGATTTAGGCAGAAAAACATCGACGCCCGGATTGGCTTCAAGCATATTGCTCAACCCCTGCCCGTACTGAGCGGCAAATGCCTCCAGCGGCTTGGTGTTTCCTTGTGGAACCGTAATAGTCAAAGTGCTACCCACCAGGCGACTCCCCTCTGGCGGCAGCGGATAACTCACCGCCTGCGCTCCCTGACTCGCAAGCAGCATAATGAGTGAACAAAGCAGTTTTACACGACGCATCTTTTTCCTTTCCTTCGTCGCAACAGATATCCGTTAAGTATAGCTTTTATTATCTGTTTTAGTGGGTTACGACATATTTGCGCATAAAAAAACCTCGCCATCAGGCGAGGTTCAGGTTGAGCGGTAACTACGCTTCCTTACCATCTGGAAGCACGATGTTACTGGCGGCGAGCTGCCCCATATTTTTGTACATCGCACAGGCAGCTTCAATAATCGGCATCGCCAGCGCGGCCCCGCTACCTTCGCCCAAACGCATCCCCATATTCAGATAAGGATCCAATTCAAGATGCGCCAGCGCGGTGCGGGCGCCCTTCTCAGCGGAGAAGTGTGACGGAATTAAGTAGGGTTTAATTTGTGGTGCAATCTGGCTGGCCGCCAGAGCAGCAGAATACGAAAGAAAACCGTCCAGCACGACCGGCAGACCACAGGAGGCCGCCCCAAGCATCACCCCCGCCATACCGACAAGATCAAACCCGCCAACCTTAGCCAGCACATCGACACCGTCATGGCGATCCGGTTGATTGACGGCAATTGCCCGGCGCACAACGTCTACCTTATTCCCCACCCGAGAAAGAGGAAGGTTAGCGCCAATACCCACGACTTCCTCAGCATCACTGCCGGTCAGCACGCTGACAATGGCCGCCGCAGGTGTAGTATTTGCCATACCAAGCTCCCCGACGCCAAACAGCGTTACACCGTCTTTTGCCAGTTCATGGGTATAGCGGATGACTTCCAGCAACAGCTCCTCGGCCTGCGAACGGCTCATTGCCGGGCCTTCGGCTATATTGCCGCAGCCGCGTGCCACACGCATATTTACCACACCGGGAATAGGTTCAGCATCAATCCCAACATCTATCACATGAACCTTCGCCCCAGCCTGAGCGGCCAGGACGCAGACGCCGGTCGTTCCACGCGTCATATTGGCAGCCTGTATAGCCGTGACAATTTTAGGCGAAACGGCAACCCCTTCATCCCACACGCCGTGATCGGCGCACATCACCAGCATCGCTTTGCCGTTCACATGCGGCACACCCTTCAGGCCAGGCATCCCGGCCAATTGTACGGCGAGAGATTCGAGTCGCCCTAAACTTCCCGGCGGCTTAAGCAAGCCGTCAATATGCTGCTGTGCACGCAGCATCGCGGCACTGTCGGGTGATGGGATCGTGCGGAGTAAAGAGGTTAAAGTCTGCATAAGGGTTCCAGTATGTGGGCTGACTCAGAGCAGAGCCAGCAAGAAAATCAACTCGCCAAGTTCAATGGCAGCGCCCAGCGTATCGCCGGTTTGCCCACCCAACGTGCGTTTTAATAACTGCCCAAGAATAAAAATCGCCACTATTGTGACAACCAGCGCTGCCACGCCGCGCATGCCAGGAAGTAGCACGGCGGCAAGGATCGCCGCTAATCCCAACGTAACGCAGGTTTGACGCCCGGTGACTTTGCCAATAAAAACGTTGCCCAGCCCTTCTTCGCGGGCATAGCGATGCCGATACATCAGCAACACCGCCGTTCCTCGCCCGGCGACACATGCCGCTGCCAGCGCGGCCAGCATTGGCGTGCCACGCAAAGCCAGTTCACTCACCACCAGCACCTTCGCCAGTAAAACGAAAATTAACGCCAGCCCACCGTGGGTGCCCAGACGACTGTCGCGCATGATTTCCAGCATCCGCTCGCGTCGGCGCGCCGAAAAAATGCCATCACAGGCATCCGCCAGACCATCCAGATGAAATCCCCCGGTCAGCAATGCCAGTGTCAACACCGCAAAAAGGGCCGCCAACGGAATACCGCACCAGGGCTGGAGCGCCATAAAGACCAGCCCCGTCAGCCCTCCCAACACGACGCCAATCAGGGGAAACATTACAATACCGCGGGAATAGTGCTCGAAATCCAGTCCTTGCGACCAGCGAGCAGGAACGGGCAAGCGACTGATAAAAGAGAGCATTGCCCAGAACAACTTACTCATTTAATTTTGACTCCAATTCCTGATACCACCAGCCAGACCTCATCCGCCGCCGCCGCCAGTCGCTGGTTCACGCGTCCTGCAATATCACGAAAATGCCGCGCCAGACGGTTCTCCGGCACAATCCCCATTCCCACTTCGTTAGTGACCAACACGATCTTTGCCGGGCAGCGTTGACAGGCTGCGATCAGCGAACGGATTTCACCTTCGATAGACTGCTCCATCGCCGCGTAATCCCAGCTGTCCGGATCGCTTTCACCGCCCAGCGCAAACAGCAAGTTGGTCACCATCGTGGTGATGCATTCCAGCAGAATAGCTTCCTGAGGATCGTTCGTGTCCGTGATCAGTTCATCAAGATGTTGCCAACGTTCGGCTGTCCGCCAGTGCGCAGGACGTCCATCGCGATGATGCTGAATTCGCGCAGCCATCTCCTCATCAAAAATCTGCGAAGTCGCGATATACAAAACGTTTGGGGAATCAGCGATCAGCGCTTCCGCATGCCGACTCTTACCGCTTCGCGCGCCGCCAGTAACCAGAATCATCATACTGGCTCCCGGTGTTGCTGCATGATGGTATAAATTTTTTCAATATCGATGTGTTGCCGCATCGCATCCGCCAGCAGATCAAACTGCTGCGATTTATATTGCGCGTAATGGAAGGTGGAATCCAGCGGAGCTAACCCTTTACGTTCTCGCAGGCCATTGACCAACGCACGGGTGAAATCATCGCTGTCGAAAAGACCGTGAAGATAGGTGCCGAACGCCAGGCCATCCGGAGTGACCGCGCCGTCAACAACGTTGCCGCCGTCTTTGTGCAACGTCATCACCGACCGGCATTCATCGGTTAATGCTGTTTCGCCCATATGAATTTCATAACCGCGAACGGATAACCCCGCCGTGCCCGCCAGCCAGTCAGGCAGCGATGAAGACATTTGTCCCTCAACCAGGGTCGTGGTTTTGTGCTGGGCAAAATGGGTGACTGTATTGAGTAAGCCCAGACCCGGCAGCGTACCGAGGCCCGACTCTACTTCATCAATGATGGTGTCGCCGAGCATTTGATAGCCGCCACAAATCCCAACCACCGGTACGTTATTACGATGTAATTGCACGACGCCATGCGCCATCCCGCTTTCACGCAGCCACACCAGATCGCCAAGGGTGTTTTTGCTACCCGGCAAAATCACCAGATCGGCCCCCGCCAGCTCTTCAGGCTGGCGAACATAGCGCACGCGCACGTCCGGCTGAGCAGCAAGCGCATTGAAATCAGTAAAGTTAGAAATGTGCGGTATTTGAACTACGGCGATATCGATATCGCGTTTGTCAGTGCGCAAATACTTGCCCTTTTGCAGCGCAACGCCGTCTTCATCTTCCAGATCAACATCCAGCCATGGCATCACGCCCAGTACCGGAACACCGGTCAGCGCTTCAATTTGCTCGATACCGGAGTGCAGTAGCGTCACATCACCGCGAAACTTGTTGATGATCACCCCTTTTACCCGCGCGCGTTCGTGATCGTGCAACAGCGCCAGCGTGCCGTAAATGGAGGCGAACACCCCGCCACGATCGATATCCGCCACCAAAACGACAGGGCACTGCGCCATCTCTGCCATACCCATATTGACGATATCGCGATCGCGCAGGTTAATCTCTGCCGGGCTCCCCGCACCTTCCAGCACCAGCACATCAAACTCCTGCGCCAGGCTGTTATAAACTGACAGGATCTGTTCCCGCAGACGTGGCTTGTACTCGTGGTAACTCACCGCATCCATATCGGTTGCCACTTTACCCATCAGCACTACCTGCGCTTTTCGATCGCTGGTCGGTTTAAGCAGCACCGGGTTCATACGCACATCTGGCGTAATGCCTGCGGCTTCGGCCTGAAAAATTTGCGCGCGGCCCATTTCTTTTCCCTCTGGCGTAATGCCAGAGTTCAGCGCCATGTTCTGCGATTTGAACGGCGCGGTATGCAGTCCATCCTGATAAAAAATACGACACAGCCCGGCGACCAATACGCTTTTACCCACATCAGATGCCGTTCCCTGCAACATTATTGCCTGCGTCATGACGCCTCCTTCAGTGCGTTCTCTCGCATACAGCTAAAAAATTCAGCCTCTGTTTTACACAGCGGGAAGCCCAACTCTGTATGCAGCTTCACCAGCCAGGGCTGAGTTAATCCCGCTTGTTCAATAAGATCCGTACGGGCGAAAACGTCGCCTGGCGTACCGTGCGTGAGCACTTCGCCCCGGCGTAAAACGTACACCGCATCGCTGACTTCATAGATAAGATCGATATCATGGCTGGAAATTACGACGTGGTTTCCTTGCGCAACGATGCGTTTGATTATCTCAATCATCTGCGTGCGGCCTGACGGGTCGAGGCCCGCAGTAGGTTCATCCAGCAGCAGATACTGCGCCTGCAACACCAACGCCCCGGCAATCGCTACGCGTTTTTTTTGCCCATGGCTTAAACACTGAATGGGCTGATGGCGAAAATGCTGGGCGTCGACCAGCGTAAGCGCATCTTCCACGCGGCGAGCGATTTCAGCTTCATCCACCCCAAGATTGCGCAGGCTAAAGGCGATATCGCTGTCGATATCCGTATAAAAGATTTGCTGATCGGGGTCCTGAAATACCGTTGCCACCTGTTGACGCAGCGCCAGCAGGCCGCGCTTGCTGTAATCCAGCGGTTTGCCCTGCCACATCACCGCGCCTTGCTGTGGGCGCAATAAGCCACTCAGGTTCATAAACAGCGTGGATTTCCCGCAGCCATTAGCGCCTACCAGTCCGGTGACGGCATGCGTCGAAAAATCCAGCGTTAGCCCTTTGAGGATCGGGTCATCCTGATAGCGAAACCAAAGCGCTGAGGTGGCAAGCATACTTTTCCTTACAGGTGAAAATCACCCTGATACAGTTTGATATCCAGTGTGGTGGTCATTTGCTGGTAGCGGATCAACACGCGGGTAAACAGCAATCCCACCAGCATTGCCAGAGAGCGGTAGCCCAACGGCAAGCTACGATAACCAAAACGCAGCGTTTGTGCGCGGTGTATAGCCAGCGCCTCGTCTAACAGGATAAAAATAAACCGCCAGGTCAGCAGGATCTGCTCAGTTAGCAGGCGAGGAACGTGCGCGCGTTTGAGTAAGATAATTAATTGCGGAAACGGCAGATTCAGCACCAGCCAGAAAGTTGCCGCCAGCGCGGCAAGGCTGCGCCAGAAGGTTTCATTGGCGGTTACCACACCTGGTGCGCTGATCCCCAACCAGTAACTTCCCACAGGTATGCTGGCCAACAGCGTCTGTGGATCGCGGCTGATGCTAAACAAAATGGTCACCACGCCAACCGTGAGAAAACCAAATGGCAATGCCATCCAACGGCACCAGCGCCAGAAGGAAATACGCAGCAGCCAGCAGCTCAGCGCGGCAATAAGTAAAAGCTCAATACCCTGCCCCAATGGGGGCAGAGTAAACGCCAGAATCATCATCACCAGCCAGAGCAGAAATTTCCGCACCGGCGAGACATGAACCCAACGGCTTTGATAGCTAAGCCTGTCAAGCCCGGTCATCACGGCGTTGCCTGCCCTTGGTGTAACCCAGGATATAGAAAATCACAGCTGCGCCAAGCGATCCCTGGAGCGTAAACAGCAGACTTTCAATTTCACCGCTTGCGGGTTCATACAACGGCTGGAACCAGGGCTCATAATGCGGGGCAATAGCCTGAATCTGGCTTTCCGCCTCACCATCTGAACCGCCGTACTCCCCACCGTGGTTGATAAAGAACGGCAGGATCACCAGCGCCACTACCATGCCCAATATAATCAGCGTCTTTTTCATCGTTAATGCCCTTGTGCGGTTATCAACTGGCGTTTGGTTAGCTGATCGTAAATCAGCACGGTAAGTAACCCTTCCGCAATCGCAATTGGGATCTGCGTCAGGCAGAAAATCCCCATGAACTTAATGATTGAGCCGGTAGCGCCAGCAGAGGGATCCGGGAACGCAACGCCCAGCTGTACAGAAGTCACGAAATAGGTGACGAGATCCGCCAGCATCGCACACAGGAAGACGCAGACATCACGACGCAGCCCTGCGCGGCAGGCCATTTTCCACACCATGTAACCCACTACCGGGCCAATTACCGCCATCGACATGCCGTTCGCACCGAGCGTCGTTAAACCACCGTGTGCCAGCAGCAGAGCCTGGAACAGCAGGACAATCGCCCCAAGGATGGCTACCACGCCCGGTCCAAACAGGATAACCGCCAGGCCTACACCGGTAGGATGTGAGCAGCTTCCGGTAACGGAAGGAATTTTCAGCGCCGACAGCACAAAAATAAAAGCGCCACACAGGGCCAGCAAAACCTTCTGGTGGTTATCCTCCTGCACGATTTGGCGCAGACGTACCAGTCCGTACCACAGGCAGGGTAAAAACAGCAGCCACCAGGCCAGCGCCCACATCGGCGGCAAGAAACCTTCCATAATGTGCATGGCGAACGCTTGTTCAGGAACAATCATCAGTAATAGCGCCGCAGCCAACCCGCTGAAAGACAGCTGTTTTAGCTGTTGTTCAAGCTTCATTGTGCATACTCCCACTGTTTATTGACCAGAATGGTCGAGAAATAAGGCAGCGGCTGATCGTCGCTCACCTCATCGAGATGACGCCAGCACTGTTCACCTGGCAGAGTGGCTTCAGACATCATTAATGCACAGTCCAACAAACCTTCTTGTTGTAGCAGCGCTTTGATACGTGCAAAACGACCGTACACTTTCATCAACACCAGACTGTCATGCTGTTTTAACGCTTGCTGGATTTCCACTTCCGGCGCGGTACAGGAGACCACCGCCAGTGACTGCTGCTCCATAGCGAGCGGCGTTTTGGAGCGCGCGGCAATCGCGGCGAAAGAGGTCACGCCCGGAACGATTTCCAACCAGTCAGGACAGCCAATACGCTGAAGTAAAAAGACCCAGGTGCTGAACAGCATCGCATCGCCGAGAGTGATAAACCCCACCTGCTTACCGGCCTCGACTTCCTGAACCAGCGCGGCAGCAACCTCATCCCAGACGGCCTCTTTTTCAGCGCTATCGGCACTCATAGGAAAATGGCAGCAGCGGACTTCGGTCTGTTCACCGATATACTCACGTACAATCGACAATGCCAGACTGTCACCGCCTTTACGCCCGGCAGGCGCATAGAGAATATCCAGCGCGCCCAGCGTGCGTGCGGCACGCACGGTAATCAAGTCGGAAGCACCTGGCCCGGTGCTCAGTGCATACAGTTTTCCGCTCATGCTGCTTCCTCCAGCGCCACATTAAGCGCCTGCTGTAAATGTGCCGCGAACATGGCGCGAACCGCTGGGTTCTCACCCAGACCACTAAGCCACGGCGTAGCCGGTATCCCTGCTGCATTGAACAACGTTTTCCAGGAATCATCTTCGTCGGAGGCCATATCGTTGATGGCATGGTCGCCAGCGACTAACATCAGCGGCATCAGATGCACCGCCGTCACCCCTTCCTGAGATAAACTTTCAATCAGCACATCCACTTCCGGATAGCTTTCCACCGCCCCAACCCGCGCCGGAAAGCGCTGCGCCGTCATCATGTGGTCGAGACAGGCATAGGCGGCAAAAGCATGGTGGCTGGCGCCGTGTCCCATAAAGACCACTTTTTCACTTTCGCCAAGCGCCGGCATCTGCTGTTGCAGCGCCAGCATCAACTGTGCGTAATCTTCATGGCTGCTCAGCAGCGGTACGCCGAGCGTCAGGCGTGAAAACAGCGGACGCATACTTTGCACTTCGCGGACAATTTTTTCGTATTCGTCACCATTAATAATGTGCAGCGACTGAATAGCCACATCCTGATACCCCTGCTCCGCCAGTTTTTGCAGCGCCTGCAGCGGCGTGTCGATTTCAATGCCGTCGCGCTGCTTCAGCTTGCGGATTATCATCCCGGAGGTAAACGCCCGGAACAGGTCGCGGTCAGGGCAGCTAGCTGCAAGATCGCGCTCACAGGCCACAATATTTTTCTCGCAGGTGTCGTGATAGCTGGTGCCAAAACTGACCACCAGAAGCGCCTTTTTCATCTCAAACTCCTTAAGCAGTGGCCAGCCAGCGCGTTAAACGCGCCCCAAAGGCGGCCTGACTTTCCAGTAACTCTTCTCCCGTCACCAACGGTGCCGGACGTGTAATCACGATGCAGGGGATTCCGGCATCCAGACAGGGTTGAACCTTTTCCTGATAACCACCTTCAGCGCCAGATGCTTTGGTGATCACCACATCAGCCTGGCACTGGCGATAAAACGCAGCGTTGAACTCGGCGCTAAACGGTCCGCACAGTGCGAAGATTTCACCGACGCCAAATCCCAGATCCGCGCATTGCTGAATGACCTCAGGAACAGGCAGAACGCGCGCCAGCAGCGTTTTTTCAGGCAACCCTTCGCGCCAGATAGCCAGATCTTTACTGCCGGTCGTCAGCAGCACACGATCGCCGAAGCGTCGCGCCACCTCGCAGGCTTGCGGAATGCTTTGTACGGTATACAGGTGCGGGTGAGTTAAACCACTCAACTGCTCAGGGCGCTGGTAGCGGCTCAGCAGTACGCCCGCCGCTTCGCAGGCGCTCATGATGTTGCGGCTCACCACCTCGGCGTACGGATGCGAGGCATCAATCACCCAGCGCGTCCGATTTTCCTGTAGCCAGGCAATCATTTGTTCGCGCTCCAGACGCCCGCAGCGCACCTGGCCTTTGATATCTCCCGCCAGTTGTTTCCCTGTTGGGGTTGCAACTGACAGGGTATAGGCCACGTTTGCCGCATCCAGTTGCTGGCACAGCATGCGCGCATCGCTCGTACCGCCCATGACCAGCACATCACCGTAATTCACAGCACATAACCTCGTGGCGTGATCATCAGGCCGTCCTGAACATAGGTTGTTTTGTTACCCACGATCACAAGGCTGGTCATATCAACCGGTTCGAAATCCATTTCACCGAGCGTGGTTAACCATTTTTCCTGCTTTTTACGTCCGGCAGACTTCACAATACCAACCGGCGTTTGCGCGCTTTTGCTGGCGGAAAGCAGCTCAAATGCGCGCGCCAGATGACCTTCGCGACCCCGACTGCGCGGGTTGTAGAAACAGATAACAAAGTCTGCCTCACCGGCGGCAACGATGCGTTTTTCGATAACCGGCCATGGCGTTAACAGATCGCTTAAGCTGATGTGGCAGAAGTCGTGCATCAGCGGCGCGCCCAGCAAAGAGGCCGCGGCAATACTAGCGGTCATGCCAGGTATTAGCCTGACCTCAACATCCAGCTTTTGCTTGCTGACCAGTTCGAGCACCAGCCCGGCCATACCGTAAATCCCCGCGTCACCGCTACTGATCAGCGCCACGTTGTGACCCGCCTGTGCCAGTTCGATCGCCGCCTGGCAGCGTTCAATCTCTTTGCACATTCCGGTTTTGATCACCTGCTTGTCACCCGTGAACGCTTTTACCAGATGGGTGTAGGTTTTATAGCCAACGATGATTTCCGCTGCCTGCAGTGCTTCAACGGCTTCCATGGTCATCATTGCCTGCGAGCCAGGGCCAATTCCAATTACGCTTAACATCAGTGTGAAACTCCCAAAGTGATAGTGACGCCCTGTTCTCGCAGGGTCTCGCCTAACAGTTTTCCGTGGCTCAACAGCCAGGCTGCAGGACCGGAAACGCTTCCTGTACCCACCGTTTTGCGAACAAACGATGAGGCTGGAAAACGGTGCTCATGCTCACGCAGCGCGTCAGCGGTAAAGGTTTCGAAAGGAACGCGGCAGCACGAAGCCAGTTGGATAAGTCCCTGTTCATCTTTTTTCAGCGAGATGCTGCCAATCGCTTTTAGCGCCAACGGATCGAGCTGTTGAGCTTCAAGTTGCCGGGCAAGCAGCGCAGCCAGCAGAGGGAACGGCGTATCACGGCGACAGCCAATTCCGGCCACAACCCGCTGTGGCACCAACTTCCAGTGCGGAACAGGCAGGTCAGGTAAATTGGTGCGTAAGGTGATGCACACCAACGCATCCAGTTCAGGGAGCTGGTTGAGATCGGTAACCGTGATAAACCCGCGCCGGTCGCAATGGCTGACATCCTGCGTCAGTTCGTCATCCCACCACAAACCAACCCGCTTATTGCTGACCAGCATCTGGTTCACGATCTTCACCGCCGAACGGAAATCACTCATCCGGGCATTCAGTTGAAATGCCAGCGTATCCAGTGCCGCCATATCGTTCACATCCGTCGCGGTAGTGATAACCGGGTCAGCGCCCAACATGCCCGCCAGATAACGCGCCAACGCATTGGCACCGCCCGCGTGGCCGGAGAGCAGGCTGATGACATGCTGGGCACGTTCATCAATGACCACCACCGCCGGATCGCAAAACTTGTCGTTGACCAGCGGGGCCAGTACGCGCACCGCAATACCGGTCGCACCGATAAAAATCAGCGCCGAGTAATTCGTAAACGCTTCGCGGGCGGTATTCGCAAAGCCGTTTTCAAAGGGAATAAACCCCTCCTCCAGCAGCTTTTCACTGGTAAAACAGGTAACCGGCAGCATGGCTGCCAGACGTTTCGCCAGCACAACGCCGCCAGGAGTCAGGCAAAAAAGCGCAATTGACTCAGGCTTTACGGTATTCATGGCTAAAGTCCGCCGCATAGAGTTTGGAGTAGTGATACTCCGAGCCCAGGAAATTACCGACCAGAATAAGGGCCGTTTTACGGATGCCCGCATCGCGAACCTTGTCGCCAATATCCGCCAGGGTCCCGCGCACGGTCTGGCTTTCCGGCCAGGTCGCTTTATAGATCACCGCCACGGGCGTGGTCGCCGGATAGCCGCCTTCAATCAGACGCTCAGCCACCCGATGAATGCGCTGGACGGAAAGATAAATCGCCATTGATGTCTGGTGGCTGGCAAAAGACTCCAGCTGTTCACGCTCTGGTACCGGGGTGCGGCCTTCCAGGCGCGTAATGATCAGGCTCTGTGAAACTTCAGGTACGGTGTACTCCACGCCCAGCTCCGCCGCCGCGCCGAGGAACGCGCTGACGCCGGGCACCACCTGCCAGTCAATCCCGCGTTTGGTCAGCTCCTCACCCTGCTCGCGTACGGAACCGTACAACGAGACATCACCGGTTTGCAGGCGCACAACGGTCTTGCCCGCTTTCACTCCGGCCTCCATCAGATCAAGGATCTGCTCCAGATGCAGTTCGGCACTGTCGTGACATTCAGCACCGGCAGGGCAATACTCCAGCAATTCAGTGTTAATCAGCGATCCGGCGTAGATAACAACCTGCGCCTGCTGCAGCAACCGGTAACCTTTGAGGGTAATCAGCTCGCGATCGCCAGGACCTGCGCCAACAAACCACACGCTACGGGGATCAAAAATCTCAGACATGGTTTCCTTCCTTCTGACAGGCGATAACAAATACGGGGTTATTCGGTTTAAAATAGTGACCATTGCCAAGCGTGGTAAGCGAGGAAACCTGTAGCTGCAGGCAATCCACTCCCTGTACGCCAAGATGATCCAGATGTGCCAGCGCGGTGTTGAGGTTTTCCTGGAGGATAAACGTCATCACCAAACGCCCTGCGGGATGCAATTGGCGCATCGACCAGTCAATCAGTTCGGTCAGATGGCCGCCGCTGCCGCCCATAAAAATGGCATCGGCTTTTTCCGCGATAGTCATGGGAGCAACGCCGGGAAAAATATCGATATTTGCGCAGGCAAAATGCTGGCGGTTTTCATCCAGCAACCTGAGTGCCGCCGGGTTACGTTCGATGGCCGTTACACGTAATCCGGGATATTGCATCGCGGCTTCTATCGACACGCTGCCGGTTCCGGCACCAATATCAATCAGGTGACTGGCGCGGTGTAATTCAAGTTTTGAGAGGGCAAGTGCGCGTACCGCTTCTTTGGTCATCGGCACTTTCTCTCCACGCAGAAACAGCTCATCTTTCATCAAGGATCACCACTGCATTCATGTCATAGTCAGCGTTAACTTCACGCACAGGCAGGAAATGGATCTGTTCGTTTTCCATCGCCAGGTTTTCGCCAATCACCATCCAGCGATGCCCCTTGCCTCGGGCAATGAGCTGCTGCGCGATTTCACGCGGGCCACACAGCGCATCAGTCACCATCGCCACCTTGTTATGTCGCGCCAGCTCATCAAAACAGACGCTGCGGCCATGGCTACTGGTCAGCCACATATCGTTCATATCAATACCGGACTGCGCGCACAGGTACTGCACCGCACTAATGCCGGGAATAATCCGCACATTCTCAATACCAAAATGCGCCACCATGCGCGTCCCGATGCCGTAAAACAGGGGGTCGCCAGACGCCAGTACCACAACGTGCTTCTCCTGGTGTGCGCTAATCCAGCTCAGGAGTTCCGGGATATTGGCGCCAAGAGCAAACTGTTCACCGGTAAAATCCGGGAATTGCTGCAAATGCCGCTTTCCACCGACCAGAACATCCGCCGCCGCGACCGCTTCACGTGCCGCAGGCGTCATCAAATGCAAACCGGCGGGGCCCATCCCTACAACGGTTAACATTGCATCTCCTCAGCAATCTCTGCGACCGGACGATTACTTCCAAGAACCTGATTATCAAAAGAAAACATGATGGCATCGCAGGTCGGGGGATTTTTGGTAAAGCGCAATGTTTGCAGGACACGCATACAAATGCGCTGAGCCAGATGGTCATAAATGTGCTGGAAACCGTACGCGTCGATATGTTCCATCGCCGCTTCGGTGGTATCGCACTCGCTGACCAACGTCAGCAGTTCCAGCGGTGCGCCAAGTAGCGCGAGGTGGGCCACCAGCGTTTCCATGCGGGCATCGGCAATATGGCTATGGGTATGGAAGATCCCCGCCGCGATTTTGACGAGCTTACCGGGGTGCCCCACCAGTACGATTTGCCGGAACCCCAGACGTACAGCTTCTTCAATCATGTAACCAACAAAGTTGCTCATGGTAACCACAACCTGGGTGTCGATACCCATCTGCTCGCGCACAAAACGCTCGCCGTGGTTTCCCGGCACCAGTACAACACGCTCCAGCCCTGCCGCCCGCTTAATTTCCAGCTCAAGCGACAGCGAACGCTTCCAGCTCTCTTCTGACATCGGCGTGACAATACCCGTGGTGCCGATAATCGAAATGCCGCCAAGAATGCCAAGGCGAGAGTTGTAGGTTTTTTGCGCCCGTTCTTCGCCTTCTGGCGCGAAGATTTCAATCTGCGCCCCACGATTTGGGCCAATCGCTTCGCGGACAGCTGATTCAATGGTCTGGCGAGGTGTACGGTTAATCGCCGAACTGCCCACCGGCAGGCCAATCCCCTTGCGGGTTACCGTACCGACCCCTTCACCGCCCTGTAAGGCAATCACGCCACTATCGTCTAACGTCACACGGGCAAAAATCAGCATGCCGTGAGTGGCGTCCACATCATCTCCACCGTCTTTGCGGATGGCCGCTATTGCCTGCTGCCCTTCGATATGCGGTGACTCCACGTTCAGGCACAGCGTCACCCCGGAAGGCGTCACGATGGAAACCTGATGGATGAGGTGTTGGCGCAATACCATCAACGCGGCAACTTTTGCCGCCGCCGTGGCGCACGATCCCGTGGTATATCCTTTACGCAGCGCTTTACCGTTGTGCCACACCGGTGTATCGAAGGCCTCGCTCATCGCGCCCCCTGCATGTGATAAAGCATGGCGTTGACGATAGCGGCGGCGACATTGCTTCCCCCTTTGCGGCCTAACGCTGCAATGGCGGGCAAATTGCTTTGGGTCAGGGCATCTTTCGACTCTTCAGCACCAACGAACCCGACCGGTACACCCACCACACCGCTGACGGCAACATCATGCTCAAGCAGGCGGAACAGCGCAGTCGGCGCGTTGCCAAAGACAAACAGCTTTTCCCCCTCTTCCTTCACCGCAATGTCGACTGCCGCCATGGACCGGGTAATACCCTGCTCTTTTGCCGTACGCACAACCCGCGGGTCGCTGATGTAGCAGCGGCATTCACCGCCGAATTTTGCCAGCAGCGTTTTATTGATCCCGGAAAGCGCCATCGTGGTATCGGTGTAAATCACGCTCGAACGGCTAAGCGCCGCACAAAACTGCTCCAGCACATCACTGGAAAACCACAGAATGTCCAGCCAGTCGAAATCTGCCGTCGTGTGAATAACCCGCTTGATAATGGCTTCATGTAACGGACTGGCAAACTGATAGTCCGGACGGGTTTCACGGATGATCTCGCCAATAATGTCGAAACTTTTGGCTTCAATCGCCTGGGGTTGCTGGATGTATTGCATTATGTTGTCCTCAGGCTACACCGACCCACAGCCACCGCAGCGCAATAAACAGCGCCAGTGCCAGCGTCGATGCCACCCACATCAGTCGAATCGTATGGGAAATGTCGTCTACCGAAATGTCGCGTTGAGCATCACCGATCCACGGTTTCTCAACGCGCTCGCCAAAGTAGTCATTAGGACCACCCAGCCGAATGCCTAATGCCCCGGCTACAGATGCCTCTGACCACGCACAGTTTGGGCTGCTGTGGTTGTAGCGATCGCGCCAGCCAATCTGTAAAGCTCGCGAGCCGTCTTTACGGCATAAAAATGCCGCCACGCCCAGCAGCAGCCAGCTCAGTCTTGCAGGAATAAAGTTCGCGACATCGTCCAGACGCGCGCTGACCATACCAATAGCGCGGTATTTTTCATGTTTGTAACCCACCATGGAGTCAAGGGTGTTTACCGCTTTGTAGGCCATCGCCAGGGGCGCACCGCCGAGGAGGAGAAAGAACAACGGCGCGATAATGCCGTCTACGGTGTTTTCAGCCACGGTTTCCACCACCGCGCGATTGATCTGCTGCGGTTGCAGCTGTGAGGTATCACGCCCCACAATCCATGACAATTTTTCCCGACTCACAGCAAGGTCACCGGCCCGTAGCGGACGTTCGACATCCTGCGCGGCCTTTGCCAGGCAGCGTCCGGCCAGCACGGTAAAGATCATCCATACCTCTACCACCCACCCCAACCAGGGATGAATAGATTCTGCCAGTGCCAGCACGCCCCAGGACACAGCCCAGGTCAGACCAACCACCACAACCCACATCACCGCGCCGCCGATGCGCAGCGCACGGTCGCTATGGCAATAACGCCGAATAACTCGCTGCACGGCAGAAATCAGATTGCCAATCCAGCGCACCGGATGTGGCCAGTTCTGCGGATCGCCGATGATAAAATCAAGCAGCCAGGCAACACACCATGCAAGGATCGTCATAGCGCACTCCTCGCGGCTGCCAGCCAATGGTTAAGCATCTGCGGACGTTGAGCAAAATGAACGTGTAGATAGCTGGCAAAGGTGTTTCCGACCTGCCAGCCGCCGGACCAGGCTTGCAGCGTTTTACCATCGCGCACTTTGCGACAGTTCATCACCGCTGGCGTTTCAGGGGTAAAATCGGAATAGTGGAATTCATGCCCGCGCAGCACTTCGCCTTCTGCAGCTAACAATGTTTGCTGCGCGGCCTGCGCTTCGCAGTAGCCAAATCGGGTCAGACGTTTCCCCATTTTGCTGTGGCCGGGAATGATATCCGCCATCGGCCAGATATCGCCGTTGCTGTCCTCAAGCGAACTGCCGAGATACATCAGCCCGCCGCACTCTGCATAAATCGCGACGCCACGTTGATGAGCCTCTCGCAGTTGATTCAGCATCGAGACATTGCGAGCCAGCGCCGCAGCGTGTAGCTCAGGATATCCGCCACCTAACCAGATCATCTGACAGTCCGGTAAACAGGTGTCGTGCAACGGGCTAAAACGAACAATATTTAGTCCCGTACGTTCCAGCAGCGTAATGTTATCCGGGTAGTAGAAGTTGAAGGCTTCGTCATCGGCAATGGCAACCGTTAGCCCTGCTCCGGCGTCTGCGGCAGGAAGCGCGGGCCATTCGCCAGCAGGAAGATTGGTTGACTGGCTTAATGTCAGAAGCGCGTCGATATCAAGGGTTTGCTCCAGCGTCGCGGCAAAAGCCTGCCACGGTTGCTGATTGATAACCGACTCACGTGCGGTTACTAAACCCAGATGACGTTCGGGAAGGGCAACACCCTCCATACGGGGTACGTAGCCCAAGACGGGTACATCGCAGTATCGTTCGATTGCGACTTTCAGTAACTGGTAATGCGTTTCGCTGTTAACCCGATTAACAATAACCCCGGCGATGTTCAGGGTGGAATCAAAATGCTGAAAACCCATTACCGTGGCGGCGATTGAAGTGGAAACGGCTTTGCCATCAACCAGTAAGATGACCGAACAGCCTAACTGTTTAGCCATCGCGGCGGTGCTGCAGTAGTTTGGATCGGTACCATAGCCGTCATACAGCCCCATCACACCTTCAATAACGGCGATATCCGCATGTTGCATCTGCTCGTTGAATAGAGCGTTCAGCGTGGGGACGGGAAGCATGAAGCTATCAAGATTGCGGGAAGCGGTACCGCATACCGCTGTATGCCAGCCGGTATCAAGGTAATCAGGACCTACTTTGCAAGGCTGGACGCGCAAACCGCGTTTTTTCAACAAGCTCAACAAGCCCAGCGTCACCGTGGTTTTACCACAGCCGCTTCCGGTACCTGCAAGAACAAATGCGTGAAAATTGGCCGCCATACCCTGATCCTGTTCAGGGTGGTAGGGGTGTAGAGATACCCAGTCTCTCGACTGTATGCATCTGAACCACCCACTTCCCACCGAAGTTGTTGGTAGTCACTGACAGGCAGGTCTTCTGGCTTAGCGTCATCCTCACCCGTCCTTCCCAATCTTGCGATCAGTGGTCCATACGGGGTCGTCAGCATCACAGCAGCGGGGGCTGCGGGGGATTCTCACCCCCTTCCCTACCACAAATGTGGCAAACCTGTCAGTTCAAGAGCCTGGTTAATTAAGCTCTCTGTTATGAGGTAAATTCACGACCTCATGACAATAATTCAATTTAATATCTTTCCGAGTTCATTCAGCCAATTTTCTGGCCTTAACCCACTTATTCATACGTTCACTTTTTGAATGAAAGTATCAGCTAAGAATAAAGAAAGTCATTCACACAGACACTGTATCTCATCACAAAAATAAAAACTGGTGCAGTTTATCCCTCTAATACCATTATTTTGTTGCGCTATGACAATTTATTGACTGCTGTTGTCACATTTCATTTTATAATGACTAACATAGCGCCCTATATCAAAAATCGGCAATAGCAAAATATTGCTATTTAAGCGGATTCACCACGTGAAATGACATTTATTTGCTGGCGAAATGCCTGCGGCGTAACCTGATAGGTCTGGCGGAAAACTTTGCAAAAATAACTTGTTTGCGAAAAGCCTAAATTACGCGCAATGCTGGCTATGCTCCAGTCACTGTGACAAAGCAGCTCTTTGGCACTGGCCATTCTTTGCTGGTTTACCCATGCGTTAAAACCAATACCCTGATATTTTTTGAACAATTTGCTGAAATAGTACGGGCTAAGGAAAACATGAGAGGCAACATCTTCCAGACGTAGATCGTCTGATAAATGTGCATCAATATAGCGCAGGGCTTTTTTCATTTTACTGTCATGAGGGTTGGTACTACGGTTAGCGCGTACCGGCTCTGACTGCTGCGGGTTATCTTTGATAACAACAAAATTAAGTTGTTTCTTAAGGCAATTTTCGACGATGAGCTTGAGTAAATCCGCTGAAGCAATGACGCGAGAATAGTCCATTTCAGGTACATTACGGAACTCGTTTACCAGCTCTGGATCGGCTTGCCAGCGGTCATCGACGTTCAGAATATCAACGAGGCCTACATCGTTACTTAAGCGTACTTGTCCACAAAGCACGAACCCTACCAGGTGTCCCGCGATGACCAGCGGAATTGAGAAATCGGTAAGCCCGGCATGGCAGCGATAAATGCAGGGTTGATCGGATTTAGAGGCTTCCAACCCTCCACAGCGGTCGCTCATACGACAACGCGTACTATGCTGAGGATGCTGGCGCATCAACTGGCAAAAAGGAGTGAAATTAAAAAGCTCAGAAATTTCATCACCGTGAATATTGACAACCACAACAGCCAGACTGGTGGCCTGTGCAAAATCCTGTGCGATTTTATTAATGAGTTCTGAGTTCAGGGCACTCGCAGAAATCATGATAAAACCTCTCAGTTAATTTATTGTTATAAATAAAACATATTATTCACACATTCATTTTCATCTCGCAATCCAGCGCTCTGATGAAAGTCAGCATTGAACATAACAAAAGTCTCCCATTGTTGGGAGACTTTTTAAGCCGTTCAGGAAACCGGATCACGAAAACAGTTTTTACCTTTCAATAATAAACATCTTTCGTGAAGCTAGCTCTCGTTTTCCTCCAACTTACACGAATTACACGGTAAATTTTTGCCAATAAAATAACGATAAATTGCTGCGCCCGCACAGGCGCCGATGATGGGTGCCACAATCGGCACGATGAAATAAGGGATATCGCGCCCCCCGGTCATCGCAACATCACCCCACCCGGCCATCCAGGCAAACAATTTAGGACCAAAATCACGTGCCGGGTTCATCGCAAAACCGGTAAGTGGACCGGTTGATGCGCCAATAACAGCAACCAGAATACCAATCAGCAGTGGTGCTAACGGGCCTTTGGGAACACCGTTACCGTCATCCGTTAGCGCCATAATCATCCCCATCAGAATGGAGGTAATCACCACTTCGACCAGTGCGGCCTGCCAGACACTCAGTGCGGCGGCAGGATACGTACTAAAAATGCTGGCAAGTTGCAGGCTTTCCAGACTACCGCGTACCATTTGATGGGCTGATTCATACTCAATAAATAAGCTGCCGTACAACAAATAGGCCAGCATAGCGCCACCAAAGGCCCCCGCTATCTGAGCGACAGAATAAGGTAGTACCTTACGACCCGGAAAACAGGCAAACAACCAAAGTGCGATGGTAATAGCGGGGTTGAGATGGGCCCCAGAAATCCCGGCTGTCAGGTAAACTGCAAGCGAGATCCCCAAGCCCCATATGATGCAGATCTCCCACAATCCCAAACTGGCACCCGCGACCTTCAGGGCGCTCAGGCACCCAATACCAAAAAACAAAAATAGTCCGGTACCTAAAAACTCAGCAATACATTGCGCTCTTAGTGAATCGTTCATTGTGACACCTTCTAAGCAGAGTTCGTGTCTTTACCAGCGGACTCCTTGCTGGCAGGAAGATTACTTCAAGGCTTACTATAAAAATCTGTATCGGCAAATTGTTGGCAATCTGCAAGCGACATGCCCTTAAAAATCGTGTTGTGATAGCAAATTCTTGCTATCACCTTTATTAAAGCAGGCAGTAAAACGAGGATTTACCCTATTAAAAGTACATTTTCAAAATAATAAAATATTGCGAACAGCAGAATTCCATTTTCAAACGATCATCACAATTTCATTTTTCTCGCATAGCAAATGATATTTAAACTGTCACTCGGAAAAGTGTAAATATGGAATTAACACAACCAAATAGTCACATTACCCAAACTAAAAATAACCAACAAAAACAAATTGTTATGATGGCACATGGCAATTTTATCTCACCATAACCCCACTATTTTTTCACTCTTACTTTCAACTCAGCCATTCTTTTTCCTCGCTTCTTTTTATAGTCATGAAAATCGGGACAACCCAGGCGAGGTCTTTATGCAACAAGAAGCGTTAGGAATGGTAGAAACCAAAGGCTTAACTGCAGCCATAGAGGCCGCAGATGCAATGGTGAAGTCAGCCAATGTAATGCTGGTCGGCTACGAAAAAATTGGTTCGGGACTGGTAACAGTCATTGTCCGTGGCGATGTCGGCGCAGTCAAAGCAGCAACAGATGCAGGTGCCGCCGCAGCCCGTAATGTGGGAGAAGTGAAAGCCGTACACGTCATCCCACGCCCGCATACCGATGTAGAAAAAATCTTACCGAAGGGAATTAGCTAATGAGCAGCAATGAGCTGGTTGAACAGATCATGGCGCAGGTGATTGCTCGCGTGGCAACGCCGGAACAGCAGGCTATCCCTGAAAATAATCCTCCAACACGAGAAACGGCTATGGCAGAGAAAAGCTGCAGTTTAACGGAGTTTGTCGGTACCGCGATTGGCGACACCGTCGGTCTGGTAATCGCCAACGTAGACAGCGCCCTACTGGACGCAATGAAACTTGAAAAACGGTATCGCTCCATTGGCATCCTTGGCGCCCGTACTGGCGCAGGTCCGCACATCATGGCCGCCGATGAAGCGGTAAAAGCCACCAATACTGAAGTCGTCAGTATTGAGTTACCACGTGATACCAAAGGCGGCGCAGGTCATGGTTCGCTGATTATTCTTGGCGGCAACGATGTTTCCGACGTGAAACGCGGCATTGAAGTCGCACTGAAAGAACTGGATCGCACCTTTGGCGATGTTTATGCCAACGAAGCCGGTCACATCGAAATGCAGTACACCGCACGCGCCAGCTACGCGCTGGAAAAAGCCTTTGGCGCACCGATTGGCCGTGCCTGTGGCGTTATCGTCGGCGCGCCAGCATCCGTTGGTGTCCTGATGGCCGATACGGCCCTGAAATCCGCCAACGTGGAAGTTGTGGCCTACAGCTCCCCTGCCCATGGCACCAGCTTCAGTAACGAAGCCATTCTGGTTATTTCGGGTGACTCTGGCGCTGTTCGTCAGGCCGTTATCTCCGCCCGTGAAATCGGTAAAACCGTACTCGGGACCCTCGGCTCAGAGCCGAAAAACGATCGTCCGTCCTACATCTGATATCAGTGAGGCTGATTCATGAGATCGAAAAGATTTGAAGCACTGGCGAAGCGCCCTGTGAATCAGGATGGTTTCGTTAAGGAGTGGATCGAAGAAGGCTTCATTGCGATGGAAAGCCCGAACGACCCCAAACCGTCGATTAAAATCGTCAACGGTACAGTCACTGAACTGGACGGTAAATCCGCCAGTGAATTTGACTTAATCGACCATTTCATTGCCCGCTATGGCATTAACCTGGCGCGCGCTGAAGAGGTCATGGCGATGGACTCGGTCAAACTGGCCAATATGCTTTGCGACCCTAACGTGAAGCGCAAAGACATTGTGCCGCTGACCACCGCAATGACGCCGGCAAAAATTGTCGAAGTAGTGTCCCATATGAACGTCGTTGAGATGATGATGGCGATGCAGAAAATGCGTGCTCGTCGTACACCATCTCAACAAGCGCACGTCACTAACGTCAAAGATAACCCGGTGCAGATTGCCGCTGATGCCGCTGAAGGCGCATGGCGCGGGTTTGACGAACAGGAAACAACCGTTGCCGTTGCACGTTATGCGCCATTTAACGCCATTGCGCTGTTAGTCGGCTCACAGGTTGGACGCCCGGGCGTATTAACCCAGTGCTCGCTGGAAGAAGCTACCGAACTTAAACTCGGCATGCTAGGCCACACCTGCTACGCGGAAACCATCTCCGTCTATGGTACTGAACCCGTCTTTACCGACGGCGATGACACGCCATGGTCGAAAGGCTTCCTCGCCTCGTCCTACGCATCCCGTGGTCTGAAAATGCGCTTTACCTCCGGCTCTGGCTCAGAAGTTCAGATGGGTTACGCCGAAGGCAAATCAATGCTTTATCTGGAAGCCCGCTGCATTTACATCACCAAAGCTGCGGGCGTACAGGGCCTGCAAAACGGTTCAGTAAGCTGCATCGGTGTCCCTTCCGCCGTGCCGTCAGGCATTCGTGCAGTGTTGGCTGAAAACCTGATTTGTTCCTCTCTGGATCTGGAATGCGCCTCCAGCAACGACCAAACCTTTACCCACTCGGATATGCGTCGTACTGCGCGTCTGCTGATGCAGTTCCTGCCGGGTACTGACTTCATTTCTTCTGGTTATTCCGCGGTGCCGAACTACGACAACATGTTTGCGGGTTCGAACGAGGATGCTGAAGATTTTGACGACTACAACGTTCTTCAGCGCGACCTGAAAGTAGACGGCGGTCTGCGCCCGGTTCGCGAAGAAGACGTTATCGCCATTCGTAACAAAGCGGCACGTGCGCTGCAGGCCGTCTTTGCCGGGATGGGATTACCACCAATCACTGATGAAGAAGTGGAAGCTGCGACCTACGCCCACGGTTCGAAAGATATGCCGGAACGTAACATCGTTGAAGACATCAAGTTTGCACAAGAGATCATCAATAAAAACCGTAACGGTCTGGAAGTGGTGAAAGCCCTTGCTCAGGGCGGATTTACCGATGTCGCTCAGGACATGCTCAATATCCAGAAAGCCAAGTTAACCGGGGATTACCTGCATACCTCCGCCATTATCGTTGGCGACGGACAGGTGCTATCCGCCGTCAATGATGTTAACGACTATGCCGGTCCGGCAACAGGTTATCGCCTGCAGGGCGAACGCTGGGAAGAAATCAAAAACATCCCTGGCGCACTTGATCCCAACGAGCTTGGCTAAGGGGTGAAAAATGGAAATTAATGAAAAACTACTGCGCCAGATAATTGAAGATGTGTTGTCTGAAATGCAGACCAGCGACAAACCCGTCTCTTTCCGCGCATCTACAGCGGCAAGCGCACCTCAGGCTGCGGCGACACAGGGAGACAGCTTTCTGACCGAGATTGGTGAAGCCAAACAAGGCCAGCAACAGGATGAAGTGATTATTGCCGTAGGGCCGGCGTTCGGGCTCTCGCAAACCGTCAATATCGTAGGTATCCCGCATAAGAATATCTTGCGCGAAGTGATTGCCGGTATTGAAGAAGAAGGCATTAAAGCGCGCGTTATCCGCTGCTTTAAATCCTCCGATGTGGCGTTTGTCGCCGTTGAGGGGAACCGTCTGAGCGGTTCCGGGATCTCTATCGGCATCCAGTCAAAAGGTACCACGGTTATCCACCAGCAGGGGTTACCGCCGCTTTCAAACCTGGAGCTGTTCCCTCAGGCACCGCTTCTGACGCTGGAAACCTATCGTCAGATCGGTAAAAACGCCGCGCGTTATGCCAAGCGTGAATCTCCGCAACCGGTCCCTACTCTGAATGACCAGATGGCCCGTCCTAAGTACCAGGCGAAATCGGCCATTCTGCACATTAAAGAGACCAAATACGTTGTGACAGGCAAAAACCCGCAGGAACTGCGCGTGGCGCTTTGATAAAGGATACCTCCATGAATACCGACGCAATTGAATCGATGGTTCGGGATGTGTTGAGCCGGATGAACAGCCTGCAAGGCGAGTCTGCGACTCCGCCCGCGGCGAGTTCATCAGCACATACCGCGAAAGTCACGGATTACCCTCTCGCGAATAAACATCCTGAGTGGGTAAAAACTGCGACCAACAAAACGCTGGACGACTTCACGCTTGAAAATGTTCTGAGCAACAAAGTGACCGCGCAGGACATGCGCATCACCCCTGAAACACTGCGCCTGCAGGCGGAAATCGCCAAAGATGCCGGACGTGACAGGCTGGCGATGAACTTCGAGCGCGCAGCCGAGCTAACCGCTGTTCCTGACGATCGCATTCTTGAGATCTACAACGCGCTGCGCCCGTACCGCTCAACAAAAGATGAGCTGATGGCTATCGCCGACGATCTCGAAAATCGTTATCAGGCAAAAATCTGTGCAGCTTTCGTTCGTGAAGCGGCAGCGCTGTACGTTGAGCGTAAAAAACTCAAAGGCGACGACTAACTCAGGGAAAGGATCATGCGATATATAGCTGGCATTGACATAGGCAACTCATCAACGGAGGTCGCTCTGGCTACTCTGGATGAGTCTGGCGTGCTGAGCATCACCGGCAGCGCGCTGGCAGAAACCACCGGAATTAAGGGCACATTACGTAATGTGTTTGGCATTCAGGAGGCCCTTACGCTGGCGGCAAAAAACGCCAGTATCAATGTCAGCGATATTTCGCTCATCCGTATTAACGAAGCCACCCCGGTCATTGGCGACGTGGCGATGGAAACAATAACCGAAACCATCATCACTGAATCCACCATGATCGGCCATAACCCTAAAACACCGGGCGGCGTCGGGTTAGGCGTGGGCGTCACTATTACGCCGGAAGACCTTCTCAGTCGCCCGGCGGATACGCCCTATATTCTGGTGGTGTCATCGGCATTTGATTTCGCCGATGTTGCTACGATGATTAATGCCTCCGTCCGTGCTGGATACCAGTTGACTGGCGTTATTTTGCAGCAGGACGATGGCGTGTTGGTCAGCAATCGTCTGACTCACCCCCTGCCCATCGTCGATGAAGTCCTTCATATCGACCGTATCCCGTTGGGGATGCTGGCTGCCATTGAGGTCGCTGTACCAGGAAAGGTCATTGAAACCCTTTCTAACCCCTACGGCATTGCAACTGTCTTTAGCCTCAATGCCGATGAGACTAAAAACATTGTTCCGATGGCACGGGCGCTGATCGGCAACCGTTCAGCCGTGGTGGTGAAAACGCCGTCAGGTGATGTGAAAGCGCGAGCGATTCCTGCCGGAAATCTGGAGCTACAGTCTCAGGGTCGTACCGTACGGGTTGACGTTGCCGCGGGCGCCGAAGCGATTATGAAAGCGGTTGGTGAATGCCCAAAACTGGATAACGTGACCGGAGAAGCTGGCACCAATATTGGCGGCATGCTGGAGCATGTGCGCCAGACGATGGCTGAATTAACCAACAAACCCAGTCATGAAATTTTTATTCAGGATCTGCTGGCGGTCGATACCTCGGTACCCGTTAGCGTGACGGGTGGACTTGCCGGTGAGTTCTCGCTGGAACAGGCTGTCGGCATAGCCTCCATGGTGAAATCAGACCGCCTGCAAATGGCGATGATTGCCCAGGAGATCACGCAAAAGCTCAACATTGATGTCCAGGTTGGCGGGGCCGAAGCCGAAGCTGCCATTCTGGGAGCCTTAACAACTCCGGGCACAACACGACCACTGGCTATTCTGGATCTCGGCGCGGGTTCAACCGACGCTTCTATCATCAATCCTAAGGGCGAAATTATTGCCACGCACCTGGCAGGCGCAGGCGATATGGTCACGATGATCATTGCCCGTGAACTGGGCCTGGATGACCGTTATCTCGCTGAAGAGATTAAAAAGTATCCGTTGGCGAAAGTTGAGAGCTTGTTCCACCTTCGCCACGAAGACGGCAGTGTTCAGTTCTTCCCTACGCCTCTCCCACCAACGGTTTTTGCGCGCGTGTGCGTAGTGAAACCCGATGAACTGGTGCCACTGCCTGGTGAACTGGCGCTGGAGAAAGTACGGGCCATTCGCCGCAGCGCTAAGGAGCGCGTTTTCGTTACTAACGCACTCAGAGCGCTACGTCAGGTCAGTCCGACCGGGAACATTCGGGATATTCCCTTTGTGGTGCTGGTTGGCGGCTCATCTCTGGATTTTGAAGTTCCACAGCTGGTCACCGATGCTCTGGCGCATTATCGACTGGTTGCCGGGCGCGGCAACATTCGTGGTACCGAAGGTCCACGCAATGCGGTTGCGACAGGACTGATTCTCTCCTGGCATAAGGCATTCGCTCATGGAAAGTAATCTCACCACCCCAGCCATCGTTATCTTCACCAGTGCTGACTGTGCTGACGTCTGGAATGACGTACTGCTGGGTATTGAAGAAGAAGGGATCCCCTTTGTGATTCAGGAGAGTGGCTCAACTGACGTTATCCACAACGCATGGTTGGCCGCCTGCCAGTCTCCATTGCTGGTCGGTATTGGCTGTAGCCGCGAAAAACTGGTCGTGCATTACAAAAACTTACCCACGTCAGCACCACTTTTTACGCTGACATATCAACAAAATAGCCACGATCGCCGCAGCATTGGTAACAACGCTGCGCGGCTGGTTAAAGGCATTCCGTTCCGGGAATGCCACTCATAACCCACAGGAGAAAAGCAGTATGAATAACGCACTGGGACTGGTTGAAACAAAAGGGCTTGTCGGCGCTATTGAAGCCGCTGATGCCATGGTGAAATCCGCAAACGTGCAGTTGGTTGGTTACGAAAAAATCGGCTCTGGCCTTATCACCGTTATGGTTCGCGGTGATGTCGGCGCGGTGAAAGCAGCCGTAGATGCTGGAAGCGCAGCCGCAAGCGCCGTTGGTGAGGTGAAATCCTGCCATGTTATCCCGCGTCCGCACAGCGACGTTGAAGCCATTTTACCTAAATCCGCATAAGTCGTTGCAACCAAGGAGCACAGCGTGAAGCAATCACTGGGATTACTTGAAGTTAGTGGTCTGGCATTAGCCATCAGTTGCGCGGACGTCATGGCGAAAGCCGCCTCCATCACGCTGGTGGGCCTCGAAAAAACCAACGGCTCAGGCTGGACGGTGATCAAGATAATCGGGGATGTGGCCTCCGTCCAGGCGGCCATTTCCACCGGTGTCAGTTTCGCTGACCAGCGAGATGGACTGGTGGCTCACAAAGTCATTTCCAGACCCGGGGACGGGATCCTGTCGCATAGCGTTGTCCTGGAGCCTGAGCCAACGCCCGAACCCATACCAGCCGTACCGCATGAAGAGATATTTGTAGACCATGATGTACCCGAAGCCCCGCAAGATGCAGAGTTGATTAGCTGCAATTTGTGTCTTGATCCTGCCTGCCCTCGCCAAAAAGGTGAGCCGCGCACACTTTGTCTTCACTCTGGCAAACGAGGTGAAGCGTAATGGATAAACAGCAACTGGAGACCACTGTCGCTAAGGTTCTGGATGAAATGCGCGAGCGCCCGATTCCGCTGGGGATCTCTAATCGTCATATTCATCTGTGCGCTGAAGATTACGGTCGCTTGTTTCCCAATCACCCCATTAGTGAGAAAAAAGGGCTGCTGCAGCCAGGACAATATGCAGCAGAGCAGACTGTCACGCTGGTGGGGCCAAAAGGTCAGTTAAAAAATGTGCGTTTACTCGGCCCGCTGCGCAGTACCAGCCAGGTCGAAATTTCTCGTACCGACGCCCGCACGTTGGGAATTGCTGCTCCGCTGCGGATGTCGGGCAATATTCAGGGCACACCCGGTGTTCGTCTCGTCAGCCCATTTGCTGAACTGGACTTAGCATCTGGGGTGATCGTCGCCCAACGGCATATCCATATGTCTCCGCTCGATGCTCTGATTCTGCGGGTTTCCCATGGCGATAAAGTTTCGGTCGCCATTAATGGCGATGAACGTCGACTGATTTTCGATAACGTCGCCGTACGCGTTTCGCCGGATATGCGCCTCGAAATGCATATCGATACAGACGAAGCCAATGCTGCAGGCGCTGATAATCCCCAGACATTCGCCACACTGGTGACCTCACGATGAACAACGAACTGCTGCAACGCATTATCGAGGAGGTTGTTTCCCGATTAAAAAAACGCGCGGAAAGCACGCTCACTCTTAGCGTCGCGCAGTTACGGGAAATCGATTCACGGACAGTATGCTGCCAGTACTCGTCGCTCCATCTCCAGCAAGTGGATCTGCCATTACTGGAACAAATTGCCGAAGGCTGCCCAGCCAACATGTCGGTGGGAAAGATTCACGACGCGCTGGCATGCGGAGTCCGCGTGAAAATTTCACTACAACACCGATTGTTACCCGCAATCCCCGTGAAAAAACTCGCACGTCTGCCGCTGGAGTTCAATGACGAACGGGGACGAATCATCTTTTTGCATCCTGAGAAGCTTCTCAGCTATGCCGACGTCGCCCAATTAAGGGATGGCGTACTGGTGTTGCGCCGTCGGTGTGTCGTGACGGCTCTGGCTCAGGAAGCAGTCAGTCTGCGAAATGTCCAACTAATTAAGCAGGAGTGAGCTATGCATCTGGCCCGGGTTACAGGCGTTGTGGTTTCCACGCAAAAATCCCCATCACTGGTGGGAAAAAAACTGTTGCTGGTACGTCGGGTAAGTGCTGACGGAGAGCTTCCTGCATCCCCTGTGAGTGGAGATGAAGTCGCTGTTGATTCTGTCGGCGCAGGGACCGGCGAACTGGTATTACTCAGCAGCGGATCCAGCGCCAGACACGTTTTTTCTGGCCCTAATGAGGCCATCGATCTGGCTATCGTCGGCATTGTCGACACGCTTTCTCGTTAGGAGGAATTATGGCGATTTATACCCGCACTGGTGATGCCGGAACAACAGCCCTCTTTACCGGACAGCGCGTGAGCAAAACGCATCCACGCGTGGAAGCCTACGGTACGCTGGACGAACTGAATGCGGCGCTAAGTCTGTGCATTTGTGCAGCGAAAAACCCGCAGCACCGGCAGTTACTTGAGAATATCCAGCTGCAGCTTTTTTGGTTCAGCGCCGAACTGGCAAGCGAAAGCGAAGAACCAACGCCAGAGCAGCGCTACATCAGCTCGGAAGAAATTGCGGCACTGGAAGCTGCCATCGATACCGCAATGGGAAGAGTACCGCCCCTGCGCAGCTTTATTCTACCTGGCCGCAGCGAAGCCGCCAGCCGACTGCACTTTGCCCGTACGCTGGCACGCCGCGCAGAGAGACGACTGGTCGAGCTCTCCACCGAGATCTCCGTCAGACACGTGCTGATGCGTTATATCAATCGCCTGTCCGACTGCTTATATGCGCTTGCACGAGCAGAAGATCATGACGCCCATCAAAACGACATCATTCAGAAAGTGGCTGAGCGCTATCTCGCTGCCGTTCAAGCACCAGCCATAAAGGAGCCGACTATGTCTCTGTCTTTTCAGGAGCTCCACCAACTCACTCGCGCTGCGGTGACGAGAGCAGAAGAACTTCAGGTTCCGGTCGTCATTAGCATTGTTGATGCCAACGGGACCCAAACGGTGGTCTGGCGCATGCCTGACGCATTACTCGTGAGTAGCGAACTGGCACCCAAAAAAGCCTGGACTGCCGTGGCGATGAAAACCGCCACACATGAGCTGACATCGGCAGTGCAACCCGGCGCTGTGCTTTACGGTCTGGAAAGCCATATGCAGGGAAAAGTCGTCACCTTCGGTGGCGGGTACGCATTATGGCGTGAGGGTTTACTCCTCGGGGGTCTTGGCATCAGCGGAGGAAGCGTTGAACAGGATATGGACATTGCAGAAACGGCCATTGCGGCGATTAACGTGAGAACACATCAATGAATACTTCAGAACTTGAAACCCTTATTCGTAACATTTTGAGTGAGCAACTCGCCCCGGCAAAAGCAGAAGTTCAGGGTAACGGTATTTTTCCGTCCGTTGGCGAAGCTATCGATGCAGCGCATCAGGCTTTTCTGCGTTACCAGCAATGTCCATTGAAAACCCGCAGCGCCATCATAAACGCCCTACGCGAAGAACTGACGCCTCATCTTGCTTCACTGGCCGCTGAGAGCGCTGCCGAAACGGGGATGGGTAACAAAGAGGATAAGTTCCTTAAAAATAAAGCCGCGCTGGACAACACTCCGGGTATCGAAGATCTCACCACCACGGCGTTAACCGGTGACGGCGGCATGGTGTTATTCGAGTATTCACCGTTTGGCGTGATTGGTTCTGTCGCCCCCAGTACAAACCCGACAGAGACCATTATTAACAACAGCATCAGCATGCTGGCGGCAGGGAATAGCGTTTACTTCAGTCCGCATCCGGGTGCTAAAAAGGTTTCACTCAAGCTGATTGCCATGATCGAAGATATTGCTTTCCGTTGCTGCGGAATTCGTAATCTTGTCGTCACGGTCACAGAACCCACTTTTGAGGCTACCCAGCAGATGATGGCGCACCCTAAAATCGCAGTTCTGGCGATTACCGGTGGCCCTGGCATTGTTGCTATGGGCATGAAAAGCGGGAAAAAAGTCATCGGCGCAGGCGCAGGAAATCCACCCTGCATTGTTGATGAAACGGCCGACCTGGTTAAGGCGGCGGAAGATATCATCAATGGCGCATCCTTTGATTACAACCTCCCCTGCATTGCTGAGAAGAGCCTGATTGTTGTTGATGCCGTTGCCGAACGACTGGTTCAACAGATGCAGTCTTTTGGTGCGATGCTTCTCAATAGCGTAGAGGTAGACAAACTGCGTGCTGTCTGTCTACCAGAAGGCATAGCCAATAAAAAACTGGTGGGTAAAAGCCCGGCAACCTTACTGGAAGCAGCAGGAATACCGGTTCCGGCAAAAGCACCTCGACTACTGACAGGCATCGTCAAGGCTGACGACCCGTGGGTTACCAGCGAGCAATTGATGCCAATGCTCCCCGTCGTAACGGTGAGCGATTTTGACAGTGCATTAACGTTGGCCCTGAAAGTTGAAGAGGGATTGCATCACACCGCCATTATGCATTCGCAAAATGTGTCACGTTTGAACCTTGCCGCGCGCACGCTTCAGACCTCCATCTTTGTGAAAAATGGCCCCTCTTACGCCGGGATCGGCGTTGGTGGTGAAGGTTTTACAACCTTCACTATTGCGACGCCAACCGGTGAAGGAACAACATCTGCGCGCACTTTCGCACGCTCTCGTCGTTGCGTGCTGACAAACGGTTTTTCTATTCGCTAATGGGGCCGTTATGAATAGCTTTTCACTGCAAACTCGATTGTACAGCGGCCAGGGAAGTCTGGATGTACTCAAGCGTTTCACGAATAAGCATATCTGGATTATCTGCGATGGTTTTCTCGCACGTTCTCCCCTGATTGAAAAGCTGCGCAACGCTCTGCCAGCGGATAACCGCATCAGCATTTTCAGCGATATCACCCCCGATCCCACCATCGGCACGGTAGTTCAAGGGATTGCACAAATGCAGTCCCTGCAACCAGACGTCGTGATGGGTTTTGGTGGCGGCTCAGCACTGGACGCTGCAAAAGCCATCGTCTGGTTCAGCCGACAGTTCGGTATTGAAATTGAAACCTGTGTCGCAATTCCCACCACCAGCGGCACAGGCTCCGAGGTAACCAGTGCCTGCGTGATTAGCGATCCGGATAAAGGCATTAAATATCCATTATTCAATAATGCGCTTTACCCGGACATGGCCATCCTTGATCCAACGTTGGTCGTCAGCGTACCACCTGCCATCACCGCGAATACCGGCATGGACGTGTTAACGCATGCACTGGAGGCTTACGTGTCCACGAAGGCCAGCGACTTCACAGACGCACTGGCTGAAAAAGCGGCTCAAATCGTCTTCCAGTACCTGCCTGTCGCCGTCAGCAAAGGCGACTGTCTGGCAACCAGGGGGAAAATGCACAATGCATCAACGCTCGCGGGAATGGCATTTAGTCAGGCTGGACTGGGGATAAATCATGCGATTGCCCATCAGTTGGGTGGTCAGTTTCATCTGCCGCATGGACTTGCCAATGCGCTGCTGCTGACCCATGTCATTCATTTTAATGCCCGCGATCCGCGAGCTGCGAAGCGCTATGCCCGTTTTGCTAAAGCCTGCCACCTATGCCCGGATAACGCGAACGATACAGCGGCATTGAATGCGCTCATTCATCATATTGAGCTACTGAAAAAACAGTGTGCGTTGCCTTCTTTTGTTGACGCGCTTAAAGACGGAAAGCAAGCCTGGTCACAACGTATCCCATTGATGGTTCAGGCCGCGCTGGCTGACGTCACGCTGCAAACCAATCCTCGTGTTGCTGATGCCAGTGCCATGCAGGAACTGCTTGAGGAATTATTATGAAGACGGCCATGACGGCAGAGTCCACGCTTTATGATGCGCAGACCATTCGCGAACGCGTTCGCGCAGCGGGTGTTGTCGGAGCCGGAGGCGCAGGCTTTCCTGCTCACGTAAAATTACAGGCGCAGGTCGATACCTTTCTGGTCAATGCGGCTGAATGTGAGCCAATGCTGAAAGTTGACCAGCAGTTGATGGCCGTCCAGGCTGAGCGACTTATCCGCGGCGTTCAATATGCCATGACGGCGACCGGAGCCAGTGCCGGGATTATTGCGCTCAAAGAGAAATACCAGAAGGCTATCAATGCATTAACGCCCCTTCTGCCTGCCGGGATCCGCTTACATATTTTGCCTGATGTCTACCCGGCTGGTGACGAGGTTCTGACCATCTGGATGGCAACAGGTCGGAGAGTTCCGCCTGCCGCGCTGCCGGTTAGCGTCGGTGTGGTGGTCAATAACGTCCAGACCGTGCTCAACATCGCCAGAGCAGTTGAGCAGCAGTACCCCGTTACGCGTCGCACCCTGACCGTTAACGGCGCAGTCGCCAGTCCCATCACACTCACTGTCCCTATCGGAATGTCTTTACGTGACGTTCTGGCGCTGGCCGGTGGTGCAACCGTTGACGATCCCGGTTTTATTAACGGAGGTCCGATGATGGGCGGCCTGATTACTTCACTGGATACCCCCGTAAGCAAGACCACCGGGGGCCTGCTGGTTTTGCCTAAGTCTCATGCGTTGATTCAGCGGCGGATGCAGGATGAACGCACCGTGCTTTCTGTAGCAAAAACCGTTTGCGAGCAGTGCCGTTTGTGTACGGATTTGTGCCCAAGGCATTTGATCGGCCATGAATTATCCCCGCACCTGTTGGTTCGTGCGGTTAATTATCAGCAGGCGGCCACACCGCAGCTGCTGCTCACGGCCCTGACCTGTTCAGAATGCAACGTGTGTGAAAGCGTAGCCTGCCCGGTTGGGATTTCACCGATGCGCATCAACCGTATGCTGAAACGCGAGCTGCGGGCGCTCAACCATCGTTATGAAGGGCCGCTAAATCCTGAGGATGAAATGGCGAAATACCGGTTGATCCCGGTTAAGCGCCTTATTACCAAACTGGGTCTTAGCGACTGGTATCACGATGCGCCACTGGCTGAGACTGATTATTCCACAGATAAAACGACGCTGTTGTTACGCCAGCATATTGGTGCCAGCGCCATCCCATGTGTAGAACAAGGCGAACGCGTTGTTCGCGGTCAATGCGTTGCCGATGTGCCGTCCGGTGCATTAGGCGCGCCTGTTCACGCCAGCATTGACGGTATTGTCAGCGAAATCACTGAGCAATCTATCACGGTAATTAGAGGTTAATCATGTCTCAGGCTATAGGGATTTTAGAACTCACCAGCATTGCCAAAGGGATGGAAGCTGGTGATGCCATGTTAAAAAGCGCGAATGTGAATTTACTGGTCAGCAAGACCATCTGCCCGGGAAAATTTCTACTCATGCTCGGTGGTGACGTAGGTGCCGTACAACAGGCGATTGCCACTGGAACATCTCTTGCTGGCGATATGCTCGTTGACAGTCTGGTACTCCCCAACATTCATGCCAGCGTACTCCCCGCAATCAGCGGACTAAACAGCGTGGATAAGCGTCAGGCTGTTGGTATTGTCGAAACATGGAGCGTTGCTGCCTGCATCTGCGCCGCCGACCGGGCGGTTAAAGCCTCCAACGTCACGCTGGTACGTGTCCATATGGCATTTGGTATTGGCGGCAAGTGCTACATGGTCGTTGCTGGCGATGTATCCGATGTGAATAACGCAGTGACGGTTGCCAGTGAAAGTGCGGGTGAAAAAGGCCTGCTGGTTTACCGCTCGGTCATACCTCGCCCGCATGAAAGCATGTGGCGACAAATGGTGGAGGGATAATGGAAAGACAACCCACCACGGATCGAATGATTCAGGAATATGTACCAGGCAAACAGGTCACGCTGGCGCATCTTATTGCTAATCCAGGTAAAGATTTGTTCAAGAAGCTGGGATTACCAGATGCGGTTTCCGCAATCGGTATTCTGACCATTACCCCCAGCGAAGCCTCAATCATCGCCTGTGATATCGCCACGAAATCCGGGGCGGTAGAGATTGGTTTTCTCGACAGGTTTACCGGTGCGGTGGTTCTGACGGGTGATGTTTCCGCCGTTGAGTACGCGCTGAAACAGGTAACCCGAACGCTGGGCGAAATGATGCGTTTTACCGCGTGCCCCATCACTCGGACGTAATCTCATGAAACGTATCATGCTAATTGGCCCCAGCCAGTGCGGTAAAACATCGCTCACACAGTGCATGCGGGGAGAAGCGCTTCACTACCAGAAAACTCAGGCCATAGTCTGGTCTCCTACGACAATAGACACACCGGGTGAATATCTTGAGAACCGCTGCCTGTACAGCGCGCTGCTGGCCAGCGCCTGTGAAGCAGACATTATTGCGCTGGTACTCAATGCTGACGCGCCGTGGTCACCATTTTCTCCCGGTTTTACCGGACCAATGAACCGACCCGTTATTGGCCTCGTTACCAAAGCCGATTTAGCCAACCCGCAGCGTATTTCTCTTGTGGAGAGTTGGTTAGTTCAGGCTGGCGCGCAAAAAGTATTTGTCACCAGCGCGCTGGAGAATACTGGGGTCGATGAGATGTTCATTTTTCTGAATGCAAAGGAACCTTCATGTCTCACAAAATAATGGCCATTAATGCAGGTAGTTCCTCGCTTAAATTTCAACTACTGGCGATGCCGCAGGGTGAAATGATCTGTCAGGGGTTGATTGAACGTATCGGTTTGTCTGATGCGCAGGTCACCCTAAAAACACCAGCGCAGAAATGGCAGGAGACTTTGCCCGTAGCCGATCACCGTGAAGCCGTAACGTTGCTCCTGGAAAAACTGCTCAACCACCACATTATCAGCAGTCTGGAAGAGATCGACGGCGTGGGCCATCGCGTCGCGCACGGCGGGGAATCCTTTAAAGACTCTGCGCTGGTAACTGATGAAACGCTCGCAGAAATCGAGCGACTCGCGGAACTGGCCCCTCTGCATAACCCGGTAAATGCGTTGGGGATCGCGGTATTCCGCCAGCTATTGCCCAAAACGCCAGCCGTTGCGGTGTTCGACACTGCCTTTCATCAAACGCTTGATGAGCCTTCTTTCATCTATCCCCTGCCCTGGCGTTACTATTCAGAGTTGGGTATTCGTCGCTATGGTTTTCATGGTACCAGCCACAAATACGTTAGCTCACAGCTTGCTGAAAAACTGGGTGTACCACTCAGCGCCCTGCGCGTTGTTTGTTGTCATCTGGGCAACGGCAGCAGCATCTGCGCCATCAAAGGCGGACAATCGGTGAATACGTCAATGGGCTTTACGCCGCAGTCTGGCGTGATGATGGGCACGCGAAGTGGCGATATCGATCCATCCATTTTACCGTGGATTGCCCTGCGAGAAGGCAAAACACCGCAGCAGCTCAACCAATTGCTCAACAATGAGTCCGGATTGCTCGGTGTTTCTGGCATCTCACCTGACTACCGCGACGTTGAACATGCCGCAGATACGGGCAATCACCAGGCGGCGCTGGCGTTGACGCTTTTTGCTGAGCGCATTCGTGCCACCATTGGTAGCTATATTATGCAGATGGGCGGTCTGGATGCCCTGGTGTTTACCGGTGGTATTGGCGAAAACTCCGCACGGGCGCGCGCTGCGATTTGTCGTAATCTGAATTTCCTGGGGCTGGCCGTTGATGAGGAAAAAAATCAGCGTAATGCCACCTTCATTCAGACGGAAAATGCGATGGTCAAAGTGGCGGTGATTAATACCAATGAAGAGCTGATGATTGCGCAAGACGTTATGCGTTTAGCGATATCTGAAACTGTGACATTGGGCATTCCTGCATAATACTGCCGCACCGCAAATTGCGGCAAATCATGGTAATAGCGCGATCGCCATGACACTATGCGCCGAAGATTTCTGATCACATAGGTGAAGACGTGGCTGTTGCGCAATGTCCCGCATCGTGCGGAGAACTTATCCAGGGCTGGATTCTGGGCAGTGAGAAATTGGTCTCCTGCCCGGTTGAATGGTATAGCACCGTTGAGGTCACTTCAGGTTCACCGCTGACAGATGAACGTCCACTTTCGCGGGCGATGGTTGAGAGGTTATTGCTGCACTGGCAATACCCGGCACAAATGAGTCAGGATATTCGAATTGATGTCCAGTCAACCATTCCTGTCGCTAAAGGGATGGCCAGCAGCACAGCGGATATCGCCGCCACGGCAATCGCCACGGCGCAGTATCTGGGTCATCAGCTAGACGAATCCACTCTGGCGCAGCTTTGCGTTTCGCTGGAACCTACCGACAGCACCGTTTTCCGCCAGCTTACGCTGTTCGATCACAACGACGCCTCCACGCAAATTGCCTGTGAAGCCCAGCCTCAACTCGATCTGCTGGTTCTCGAAAGCCCGGAAACCTTGCTTACTGCTGATTATCACCGTACTCCACGCCAGTCAGGGTTACTGGCAGGCGCTCCAGCGCTGAAACGCGCATGGGAAAAGGTACAGGAAGCCTGTATCAGTCAAAATCCTTATCGGATGGGTGAAGCCGCCACGCTGAGCGCGATCGCCAGCCAGTTGCTGTTACCTAAACCAAATTTTGATTCACTTTTAGCGCTGGTAGAAGAATGTGATTTATACGGTGTCAACGTTGCGCACAGTGGCAGCGTAGTCGGTCTGATGCTCGACAGAAAGCGTCATGATGTGGACTACATTAAATGGATGCTGACGCAGAAAAAATTGACGGAACACTGGCCGGAACAGCATTTGTTGCGGATGGTAACTGGCGGGGTCGAACTGCAATAAGGGCCGCCGCTAAGCAGCGACCCGGACAAGCATAAAATCGTTACTCGGCTTTCGCTTCGCCGTTTTTCACTTCGCCCATCGCTTTCAGCTTTTTAGAGATGTCGCGGCGCTCTTTAGAGATCTCAGCGTTTTTGATGATGTAATCATCAACACGATCTTCATAATCGCTTTTCATGCTGGCGATAATGCCCTGAATCGCTTCCACGCTCATTCCAGGCTTGATGTAGTCGCTCAGGTTGTCCAGCAGCAGAACACGTTTCTGGTTGTCACGGATCTTTTTCTCAACGTCCTGGATTTCACGTTGCAGTTTGTTTTTACGACGGAACAGACGAACAAATTCCAGCACGTCCTGGAAAGAAGGCTTGGTAGTTTCCATTTTTACACCCCTGATAATGTGAGATTCGGATTCGTTAAAACAACGGCTAAAGTGGGTCAACATTACTTTCATGCCCGCCATACTTCAAGTTGCATCTGCATCGACCATGCATGGTTGAAACCTGAATTATCGAGGGTAAAGCCATTGCAGTTACCAATGGTTTTAGCCTTTTTCAGTATCATACCTCTAATCGTTGCTGAATCGAAGCAGCAGTAGAACCAATCCCCTCATCTGCTCTTTATTTGCGCAGCGCGCGACAGATCAAATGAGAGAGCAACTCCAGCTGTCGCGCCATTTCCATATTTAGCCAAACGTAGCCGTGAATGGGCGTTTCAGCGACATTATCGCCCTTATGCTCAGCAATAAGCTGACGTAACTCCACCACGGTGTCATTGAGTTTTTCCGTATTGGCAAGCACCGGTTGTGGATTACCTTCATACAATGCGTGGGTTATCGTCAGTAGCGCCTGTTGTGTCCTGAGCTGTGTTTCACGCAAAGTATGCGCATTCAACATAACAAAGTGGCTTGTACGGCTGGCCCAGAGCGCATTGATTTGCAGCTCAAGCATGCAGACCAGGTTACGATTAACCGTCTGAATAGCTTCAAAGATTGATTTTTGAATGCGGGTTTCTTTGCTGGCAGGAACGATGAGCCCACGCATTTTGACAACATCACTTAAAAGCTGTTGTAAATGCTTCTCCAGTCGCGGTTGCTCCAGCAGGTTGGGAGATAGCGCAGCCTGATACACCCGATTGTACCCCGTTACGCAATGCGCCAACTGAATTCGCCAGTGTATAAATGCCCGCTGCGGCCAGATACCGGTAAACAGCATAGCCAGTAATGAACCCAGAATAACATCGCCGCCGCGCCATAACGCTGTGTTCATATCACCAGCGGGGGCGCCCACAACGACCGCAAGCGTTATACCAATCAGCAACGCCTGATACGGCTTTTTACCCAGTGCCAGCCAGCCGCAGAGAAACATCGCTACCGCGCACCATATCAGCATTAGCGGAAGTGAAAAGAGTTCCAGACGCAGGGCCACCAGCCCAAGTACCGAACCCAGAATTGTCCCGCCAATACGCTCAAACGCTCTGGGGACAACGTTCCCCCAAAAGGAAATAGGCCCCATAATTACCACCAACGTAATCAGAGGCCATGTACCTTCAGGAATGTTCAACAGGCGAACCAACAGAAAAGTAAAAAGAAACGCCAGCGCAATGCGAACACCATGCACCACACGATAATGACGATACAAACGAATTTCAAAAGGACTCAGTGACTTATCTGCACGCACTCATGCACTCCGTCAGGGAATTGCAAAGAACAGAATTGTACCTGTTTTTTGAGTGAAAACATCACCCTGATGACCAGGACATTCATCCTGATTTACACCAAAAACAGTTACTTCGACTGTACCGGCACGTACATTTCAATGTCCCAGTAGCCGTCCTCCATGCCATTGTTCATATAAACTTCAAAGCAAGGTTTAGCGGCTATCGCATACGTCGAATCCTGCAGCAGGCGCTCAAAGAACTGATACCACGGCGTCGCGAAGTCATGATTTTCAACGCGCGCAACGGCGATAGCATAGTCGCCCCCCGCCAGTTCGGTCTGGATCACCCCTTCGCTGTTTTCTGGGATCTCAAAACCTTCAGGCACAGACACCACGGTATCACAACGCAGTTTTTCCGCCGGAACAACGTCAGGATTGTCGTAATAAACGGCTATCCATTCCAGCGGTACGATCTGCTTACCGTCGACCCACATCATTAACTGCTCGAAACCCTGCTTTACCGTTTGTTCCCACGGTCCAACCATATGGAAACCGGCAATTATGCGTTTCTCAACCTGCTTTATCTCGTACTCCATATAACCTCCGTTATTACACTGTATTTATATACAGTGTAATTTTTAGGTATGACGGCCACAAGGAATCAGTGATTATTATGTGAGCAGATTCGCACTCTTGCCAGTCAGGCACATTAGGAAAAACTACGCCTTGTGGTGGAAGTAATCGCTCAAACGCGAGAAGACGCCGCCTTCGTTGACAGACTCCAGCGTAACCAGAGGCCAGTGCGCCACCAGTTTATCCCGATCGTAGAGTTCAATTTCCCCCACACGTTGATGGGCAGCAATGGGGGCAACCAGTTCTTTCTTATCAAGAACATATTTTGCCTTGATATTAGCGACTTCGGCTTTAGGCAGGGCCATCCAGAAATCCTGCTCTGTGCCAAGGCTAATTTTTTCTTTATCGCCGTACCAGATCCGTTCAATACCAACCTGCTTACCGCTACGTAATACCTGCACAGTATCGAAGTTCTGTTGTCCCCATTGCAGCAGTTTTCGCGCCTGGTCTTCACGCCCTTTCGCACTCTCCGCCCCCATCACAACTGCAATCAGGCGGCGCTGCCCATCAACGGCAGAAGCAATCAGGTTGAATCCAGCGCCGGAGGTATGTCCTGTCTTCAGACCATCGACGTTCATAGTTTTATCCCACAACAAACCGTTACGGTTTTGCTGCGTGATTCCGTTCCAGGTAAGGCTTTTTTCACTGTACATATGGTAGAAATCCGGCTCTCCATGGATGATAGCTCTCGACAGCACGGCCAGATCGTATGCTGAGCTGTGCTGACCTGGCGCATCCAGACCATGTACCGTTTCAAAATGCGTGTCCCGCAGGTTCAGCTTTTGCACATAGTTGTTCATCATCGCGACAAACTGCGGCTGCCCTCCGGCGATGTAATCCGCCAGCGCCACGCAGGCATCATTACCGGAATCAACAATTAGCCCGCGACTCAGGTCGCGCACAGAAACGCGATCACCTTCTTTCAGGAACATTAAGGATGAACCGACGAATACCGGATTATCTTTCGCCCAGGCATCGCGCCCTACGGTGACAATATCTGTCGGACTAATACGCTTGCTGTCGATTGCGCGATCAACAACATAGCCGGTCATCAGCTTGGTCAGGCTGGCAGGGTTGCGCTGCTGGTGTTCATTTCCGGCTGTCAGGATTTGGCCCGTGGTGTAATCCATTAATACCCACGCACCGGCATTAATTGCCGGAGGCTGTGGAGCGAAACTGGCGACGTCGGTCGCGTACGCAGGCGAAAAACTCATCGCAAATAGTGAAGCGGCAATAAACAAACGGCGTTTCAACAGCATGTCCTCAGGAAATGGAGAAATAGCCGTTCTTTTTACGGAAGTTCTGGCGAACAAACATGGATAAATTGCAAGAAAATGTGACATAAGGCACATTTTCTTGCTGTAAGGAAAGGATTTCAGATATCGACCGCGTCTGACGTTACCCTTTGCGCGGTGCTGTCTCTGCGTGATGGCTGCGATGACGATGATAGCCATCTATCATGCTGCGGAAAATTTGCCCCGGTGTGTCACCCAGCGTGCACAGGTAAATATGTGCACAGATGAACAGTAAGCCGACAATCGCCAACACCATATGCAGCACCAGCATCAAAGGCCCAGCCCCTACCACCTGCGGGTAGAGGCATAACAACCCGGTGATGATTAGCAGCGGAATCAGCGCATACATGATGGCCAGATAAGCCAGCTGTTGTAGCGGGTTAAATTTACTCTCTGCCGTTGCGGCAAACGGGTGTGGTTCACCCTTCATGATGCCATACAGATAAAAGCGCGTTTGCAACAAGCAGCGTGATATCAACCCGTTAAACTTCACCCGGTAATGACAACCGTTGCCGCTGGTTGCGTTGATTAGCACAAAACCAACCCAGAAGGCCAACAAGGCGAAACCGCACCAGGTATGTACCTGCACCATCAATGCCACCGGTCCGACAGAGAAGTGACCAAACAGGCCACTCAGCAAAAGCAGGATAAAAAGCAGCGCATTACCCCAGTGCCAGCGGCGGACAGCCAGAGAATAAAGGTAATCCCGATGTTCTTCTCCGGTTGCTGTTTTGGGTGCCAGCATCCGACGTAACAGCGCGTGCATAACCAGGCCCGCAATCATCAGCACAATAACAACGCCTGCATAAATGAGCCACAGCGGCCAGTAGTCCGGCGCATAGTTAAGCTCTGCTCCCCAGATAGAATTCATACTTTACCCTCCTGATGGATCTCTTTACGCCGATAAACACTCACCGGACCGCTACGCGTATCCTGCTGGCGATAAACCTCTTTTTGATTTATCCAGTGCTGAATTTCCGGGTCGTCACGACGACCAAATTTCAGCGCATCCGTCGGACAAACGGAAACGCAGGCGGGCGATTGACCGCTCTCGAGTCGGGTATCTGCACAGAAGTTACATTTGTCGGCAATTCCCGTTTGCGGATTGAGATAACGGACATGGAACGGACAAGCAGCAACGCAGTAGTCACAGCCAATACAGCGAGACTTATCCACTTGCACAATGCCATTTTCGTCGCGAAATGACGCACCAGTCGGACAGACGCTGACACACGGCGCATCTTCACAATGCTGACAGGAAACGCGAACAAACTGGAAGTGGGACAGCACCTCGGGTTCATGTTCGGGTGAACGGATCTGCACCTGTAGACGGCTAAATCCCTCTGGCACATCATTCAGAACTTTGCAGGCAACCGTACATGCCTGACAGCCGATACAGCGTTTCTCGTCATGCAGCATGACATAAGGGTTTGTAGATTGATTCATGATGTTCTCCTTTCTCATGCCCGACGAAGCGTAACGCCAGCGGTGTGGACCACCGTACCGGAAACCGGACTGGTAACATGCGGAAGCAAATTACCGCAATGGATACCGTGCGTTGTCGCTGCGGTTTTGGCTCCCGCCTTGGCGCCAAATCCCATATAAACAAACAGCGTATCGGGCCGAATTCCGGCGGTGACCAGCGCTTTGCCTTTTTCCTTGCCGGTCGCATTTTCCAGCCAGATGTCATCACCGCTTTTGATGCCTTTTTCACGGGCCGTTTGCGGGTGGATCCACACCGCGTTATCCCACATCAACTCGCTAAGCAGTGGCACGTATTGCGTCGCACCGTTGGTATGAACCGCCACTTTTCCCTGGATAAAATAGAGTTCACTGTCGCCTTTAAGCGCAAAATTGCGCGCGCGCGGAATACCGTATCCAGGCAGGAGCGTTTCCAGCTCTTCGGAATAGAGTTCGATTTTTCCTGACGGAGATTTAAAGCGCAGTTGCTCGCCATAGGTACCGTCGCTGTCAACCGCCACCGCGCCCGGATAGCGTTCCACAAACTGACGCACCGCTTCAGGTTCACGCAGCAGCAACGGAACACCCCACTCCCGATACCCTTTCTGACGCAATTCAGCAGATAGCGCATGATCGCCATTAAGCTGGTATAACTGACGCGTTTGCATATCCTGCCATGGGTAGAATTGGCCAAGGCCTAACTGCACGGCCAGCTCTTTCCAGATTTGCCAGCTCGGACGCGCATCACCAATAGGTTCTACTACCTGCTGACGCAGGGCATAGGCTGGATTCAGACCCGACATGTCTGAAACTTCTTCATCGCGCTCAAGATAAGTACATTCAGGCAAAAGGTAGTCGGCATACGCCGCGCTTTCGCTTAGGTAGACATCACAACTGACCACAAGGTCGAGCTGTTCAACGGTTTTGACCAGATCTGGTCGACAGGTTACGGTTTGGAAAGGGTTGTGTCGGGACATAATCCATCCCTTCACCGGATAAGGCGTCTGGTTTAACACAGCATCAATGATGCTTTGCACCACACCACCGCCCGCCGCGATGTACTTAAACTGCGGGGCTACCAGATCGATACGCTGCGCCGTTGGCTTGGGTAATTTGACATCGGGTTTTGCCAGCACCGGAGCGACCTTCTCTCCAGCCAGCTTATTGTAAGTTGCCGCCGCTTTTTTCTGATACAAACCGCCTTCACGCTCAATATTGCCAAGCAGCACATTGAGGGTAAAAATCATGCGCCGCATATCAATTTCTTCTTGCGAAAACGTCGCGCGATGGCCCGGACTGACGATGGCATGAGGCGCGCAGGCGGCCATTTCGCGGGTGACCCGAACAATGACATCAGCAGGCACATCCGCGAGCTGCTGCGCCCATTCCGGCGTGGTCTCTTGTACCGCTTCTGCCAGTTGCTCAAACCCCGTGGTGTAGCGCGCAACGAAGTCCGCGTCATACAGATTTTCATTGATCATGACGTGACACATGGCCATCAGCACCGGTAAATCGCCGCCCGGCTTGAGCGCATGCCATTCATCCGCCTTGCTGGAGAATACGGACAGACGGGGATCGAAACTGACCATCTTCGCCCCCTTCTCCTGCGCGGTCATCAGCTCATGCGTATCAGCAACCTCGATCCCTTCATAGAGGTTATGGCCAAAAGAGACCATATAACGGGTATTGGCGATATCCATGGCTAAATCGCCACCCATCATAACTTTAGCGGCAATGGCTTTGCCGGCAGGACACGTTGATGCATGAGTAAAGGTATTCGGTGACCCGAAAGCTGTCGCGAGGTGAAATAAATGGCCAGACAGCGAGCCAGATTTAGACGAGAAGACGACTCCCTGGGGACCATATTGCGTTTTTATTGCCGTCATTTTTTCGGCAATTTCTTTATACGCCTGTTCCCAGCTAATCACCTGCCAGTCACCGCTCCCGCGAGGTCCTGTGCGTTTCATGGGTTTAACAATGCGATGAGGGTCGTTGACCAGGCTAACGCCGCTGCCGCCGCGAGCGCAGACACGTGTCCCCTGCTGTGGCGCATTAGGGTTTCCCTGAATAAAAACCGTTTTATTATTAATCACCTGAGCCTGAATTGGACAGCGAAAAGAACACATCTCGCACAAACTTGGCGTCAGGGATGTTTTCCCTTTGATGCTCTCTGGAGAATTTCGCGCCAGTGCCCCAGGCGGGAAACTGCCTATCGCACAGGCTGAACAGCCTATACCCACTCCTCGCAAAAAATTACGCCGACTAATGCTCATATAACCTCCTGTTATTAGATATATCCAATAATTATATGGCGTTTGGATTATTTATTTTTTACATCAATCACATTTCATTACAATGCATGACAGCGAATTGACATAAATAAAAACCCATTGTTTATAAAAGATTTTTAAAGTTTCCAGAACACAACTAAGAAGAGGAAAATAACAATAATGGTTATCAGTTAGATTATTTACAACCCCGCAACTTCAAGATGTTTTATTTCCGTAATTTATTTTAACAGTGCGGAATTTATTAATTAATTCCATTAATGTCCTGTTTATCTCAATTTTATTGCGTACACAATCCAGCTTCGATAATGCCATAGCTGATTATCTCGCTATTTTTTGGTATTCTTGAACCAGCGCTAAATTGATCCCGGACATAACTGAACAATGAATGACGGCAAGCAGCAACCTGGTTTTCTCTTCCACGATTACGAGACCTTTGGTACCCATCCGGCGCTGGACAGACCCGCGCAATTTGCGGCTATACGCACAGATAATAATTTCAACATCATCGGTGAACCAGAAGTCTTTTATTGCAAACCCGCGGACGATTATCTGCCGCAGCCTGAGGCGGTGTTGATTACAGGTATCACACCGCAGGAAGCACGTGAAAAGGGAGAAAATGAAGCCGCTTTTGCTGCACGCATCCACGCCCTGTTCACCGTGCCGAAAACCTGTATCCTGGGTTATAACAACGTGCGCTTCGATGATGAGGTGACGCGCAACATCCTGTATCGCAATTTCTACGATCCCTATGCCTGGAGCTGGCAGAACGATAATTCGCGCTGGGATCTGCTGGATGTGATGCGCGCCTGCTATGCCCTGCGCCCTGAAGGCATTAACTGGCCGGAAAACGACGACGGCTTACCCAGCTTCCGCCTGGAGCATTTGACCAAAGCCAACGGTATTGAGCATACCAACGCTCACGATGCGATGGCGGACGTATACGCCACAATCGCAATGGCGCAATTAGTGAAGTCGCGCCAGCCGCGTCTGTTTGATTACCTCTACAGCCATCGTAATAAGCACAAGCTGGCCGCGCTGATTGATGTCCCGCAAATGAAACCGCTGGTCCATGTCTCTGGTATGTTCGGCGCATGGCGCGGAAACACCAGTTGGGTAGCGCCGTTGGCGTGGCATCCGGAGAATCGTAACGCGGTTATTATGGTCGACTTAGCCGGTGATATTTCGCCGCTGCTCGAACTCGACAGTGACGCCCTGCGCGAGCGGCTTTACACGTCTAAAGCGGATCTGGGTGATAACCCGGCCGTACCGGTTAAACTGGTGCACATCAACAAATGCCCGGTACTGGCACAGGCTAATACCCTGCGTCCGGAAGATGCCGACCGTCTTGGCATTAACCGCCAGCACTGTCTGGATAATCTCAAAGTTCTGCGCGAAAATCCGCAGATACGAGACAAAGTGGTCGCGATCTTTGCCGATGCGGAACCCTTTACACCATCAGATAACGTAGATGCCCAACTTTATAACGGCTTTTTCAGCGATGCTGACCGTGCGGCGATGAAAATCGTTCTGGAAACCGAACCACGCAATTTACCGGCGCTGGATATCTCCTTTGTCGATAAGCGCATTGAAAAACTGTTGTTTAATTACCGTGCACGTAACTTCCCGGGAACGCTGGACGAAGCAGAACAGCAACACTGGCTGGACCATCGCCGCCAGGTATTCACACCGGAGTTTTTGCAAAATTACGCCAATGAACTGCAGTTATTGAGCCAGCAATATGCGGATAACAAAGAAAAGTTGATGCTGCTGAAATCACTCTGGCAGTATGCCGAAGAGATTGTATAAATCCCACGTATAAAAAAACGGAGAACATGTCTCCGTTTTTTTTAGTTAAATGCTGCTATTACGCGACATCTTCGTCGTACTGCGGTACCGGGTTGCGGAAGCTTTTGGTCACACAAGCCAGGTAAATCAGACCGATACCGGCCCAGATCAGACCCAGAACCATTGAGCTCTCTTCCAGATTCACCCACAGCGCACCAACGGTCAGCGCACCGCACATCGGCAGGAACAGATACTGGAAGTGGTCTTTCAGCGTCTTGTTACGCTTCTCACGGATCCAGAACTGGGAGATCACCGACAGGTTAACGAAGGTAAACGCCACCAGCGCACCAAAGTTAATCAGCGCCGTCGCCATCACCAGGTCGAAGTTGATTGCCAGCAGAGCAATCGCACCAACCAGAATGATGTTCATAGACGGAGTACGCCATTTCGGGTGTACATAACCGAAGAAACTTTTCGGGAACACGCCGTCACGCCCCATCACGTACATCAGACGCGCTACGCCAGCATGCGCCGCCATACCGGACGCCAGTACGGTAATGGTAGAGAAAATCAGCGCGCCAACCTGGAAGAACTTACCGGCGACGTACAGCATGATTTCCGGCTGTGAAGCGTCTGGATCTTTGAAGCGCGAGATATCCGGGAAGTACAGCTGCAACAGATAGGTGGAGACGATAAAGATCAGGCCACCAATCAGCGCAGTCAGGAAAATCGCACGCGGGATCACGCGCTCAGCGTCTTTGGTTTCTTCTGACAGGTTGCTGATACCGTCAAAACCGGTGAACGAGAAGCACAGGATGGTCGCGCCCGTGATCATCGGGATCACGTGTGCATCACCTGACCAGAACGGACGGCTGCTCGCCAATGTACCAGCACCTTCCCCTTCGAACACGCCATAAACGACCATGCCGAGGATCACTGCAATCAACACCACCTGCAACAACACGATTACGGTGTTGAAATTCGCAACGGATTTAAGGCTGCGCAGGTTGAAGGCGGTCATAAAGGCCACCAGCGCCACCACGAATATCCATGACGGTATCGACGGCACCAGGGCTTCAAAATAAATTTTTGCCAACAGAATGTTGATCATCGGAGCGAACAGGTAGTCCAGCAGTGATGACCAACCCACCATAAAGCCAACGGTCGGGCTAATGGATTTCTGGGCGTAAGTGTAGGCAGAGCCTGCAGACGGATAGCGACGCACCAGTTTACCGTAGCTCAGTGCGGTAAAGAGGATGGCGATCAGTGCAAAGGCGTAAGCTGTCGGGACGTGACCATCGGTCATTCCTGATACGATACCGAATGTATCGAACAGCGTCATCGGCTGCATATAGGCAAGGCCCATCATGACAACCGGAACCAGCGTAAGCGTTTTACGTAATTCCACGCGAGAGGTGTTTGGAGTAGCGTTATGCGACATGGTTATCCCCCATTACGGCGAAAACCGTCGCGTAAGCAAAAAATTGCCCCATTTTTTGTTAATCCTCAGCGACAACAACTGTCGATTTTTAAGTAAGTATCTATCCGGTACGAAGCCCGGCCTCTTTTATGAATGATTGGTTTGATGCAAAAAAATAACCGACGCGTATTAAAACGTCGGTTAATATCATTTTTTGCAAGCGGCGTATTTTGCCCTAAATTGGGGAGAAATAACAAGAGATTGAAGCGACCACAAAAGAATATTTTTTCTTAACTGATTGATTTGTCAGCAGCCGTTTTAACATACACCCCCGCAATAGCACTATTTGCTAAAATTTCATCCCGCCACCAGGCACTGGCCAACCCGGCGGTCTGTTCATTCCAGCCTATCCACACGGGTTCAAAGACAATTTGCGCGACCACTTTTTTCTCAATCAGTGCGCCGCTCTCCAGAAATCGCTGCGCCAGGTAGCGCGGAATATAGCCACATCCCAGACCGCTGATTTGCAGTTCCAGCTTGGTTTTGAAGTCAAAAACGGTAATGGCTTCTTGATCGTCCAGCACCTGGGAACCTGAGACGTTGGCATGCTGCGCATTGTCGCCCACCACAATGGCGCGAAAACGGCGAATGGTACGACGATTTAACGGTTCCTGTTCCTGCGCCAGCGGGTGATGCGGCGCAACCACAAACACCTGTTCCAAAACCCCGAGCCGTGCAAAGCCAAATTCACTCGCTGCAGGGGGTTCATGCATGGCGCCAACGATAATATCCGCCCGGCCCTGAGTGAGGGCATCCCAGGAGCCGCCCAGCACGCCATTGATAAATTTCAGGCGCGTCACGCTGTGGTGTTGATAGAAAGACTCGATGAGTGGGGCCAGCAGTGAAAAGGGAAACGTATCATCTACGCCAATAACCAGTTCATTCTCCCAGCCTTCGTGAAGTTTAATCGCCTGCTTTTCAAGTTCGCGAACGGTGTGCAGCACCTCCCGCCCCTTTTCCAGCAGCATCTGCCCGGTGCGGGTGAACTTAGCCCGGTGTCCGCTGCGATCGAGTAGCTGAATATTAAGATCGCTTTCCAGCTTATGGACGGTGTAGCTAAGCGCAGACGGCGTCTTAAACAATTTTGCCGACGCCGCCGCGAAACTGCCCTCTTTTTCTAATGCATCGAGGATGATAAGAACGTCCAGCAGTGGTTTCATACTCGCCCCCTGGCGGTATACAGCGGCACTCTGCTGGATTGTCACTCCATCGGCATCACCAGCGGGTCAGGATACTGGTACTCAAACCCAAGCTCATTACAAATACGGTTGCCATCAATGACTTTACCTTTACCGTTATCCGTACCGCCGCGAAATTCCGGCGGCTCCATCCCCAACTGGCGGGCCATCTGCGGATAGAACACGTTACGCGCCGGATGCATAGGCGCACATATATTATAGATGTGTCCCCCTTTAGGCGCTTGCAGCAGTAACGTGATGGCAGAAACCACATCGTCCAGATGCACCAGATTGACGCCATGATGTCCGTCTGGTGCCGTCTTGCCGGCAAAGAAGCGACCAGGATGTCTTCCCGGACCGACCAACCCGGCCAGACGCAAAATATCCACCGACGTGCCTGGCAAATTGTGCAACCAGTCTTCAAGTTCTTTCAGGACACGACCGCTCGCCGTGACCGGATTACGCGGCGTCCCCTCTTTCACTGTGCCTTGAACGTCACCATAGACTGACGTCGAACTGGTAAAAATAATTCGTGGGATCCGATACGCCAGCGCGCTGTCGACCAGCTCCTGCATTGCCTGCAAGTAAAATGCTTCCCCAGGACCGCTACGACGCGCAGGCAGCGTAATAACCAGCGCATCGGCGTCCATCAGTGCATCGAGATCGTCAGCCTCACAGACCAGTTCAGGTTCCAGGCGCAGCGAATAACTCTCAATACCGCTCATGCGGGCCGCTTCCACCCCATCCAATGTGGTTTTGCTGCCGGTAACCTGCCAGCCTCTCGCCGCCAGCGACATGGCTAACGGCATGCCTAACCAACCTAACCCGACAATTGCGACCTTTTTCATGCCTTCTCTCCTGACTTTTGGCCTATAACGCAAGGCTACGCCAGCCCACGGTGGCTGACAATTCATAGTATCAATATGAAATGAATTAATGATCAAAAAAAGCCCTTGCTTTCCGTAGCTAAAGTGGTTTAGGTTAAAAGACATCAAATGAATAAACATTCATCGAGAAAATTTATGACACGCGCTCAATTCAAACACCATCATCACCATCATCCTGACTAGTCTTTCAGGCGATGTGTGCTGGGAGACGTTTAAATCTTCCAGCGGTGCATGAGCGTATGAGAAAGCCCCCGGAAGATTTCTTCCGGGGGCTTTTTTTTGTGCGTGACCCAAACTGATTCAGACAGGATAACGAGGAATAAAGAATGTTAGACAACACCCGTTTACGCATAGCTATGCAGAAATCAGGCCGCTTAAGCGATGATTCACGCGAATTACTGGCCCGTTGCGGCATTAAAATTAATCTTCACACCCAGCGCCTGATTGCGATGGCGGAGAACATGCCGATCGATATTCTGCGTGTGCGTGATGACGATATCCCGGGTCTGGTGATGGACGGTGTCGTTGACCTCGGCATCATCGGGGAAAACGTTCTGGAAGAGGAACTGCTCAACCGCCGGGCACAGGGTGAAGACCCTCGCTATTTTACCCTGCGCCGTCTGGACTTCGGCGGCTGCCGTCTCTCGCTGGCTACCCCGGTTGATGAAGCCTGGGATGGCCCGGCAGCGCTGAACGGTAAACGTATCGCGACCTCTTACCCACACCTGCTCAAACGTTATCTCGATCAGAAAGGAGTTTCGTTTAAATCTTGTCTGTTAAACGGTTCTGTAGAAGTTGCTCCCCGTGCGGGTCTGGCTGATGCGATTTGCGATCTGGTGTCCACCGGCGCAACGCTTGAAGCCAACGGTCTGCGCGAAGTAGAAGTGATCTACCGCTCTAAAGCCTGTCTGATTCAGCGCGACGGCGAAATGGCCGAAGCCAAGCAACAACTGATCGACAAACTGCTAACCCGTATCCAGGGGGTTATTCAGGCCCGTGAATCCAAATACATCATGATGCACGCGCCGAGCGAGCGTCTGGACGAGGTCATCGCCCTGCTGCCCGGCGCTGAGCGCCCTACCATTCTGCCTCTGGCGGGCGACCAGCAGCGTGTTGCCATGCACATGGTCAGCAGCGAAACCCTGTTCTGGGAAACAATGGAAAAACTGAAAGCGCTCGGTGCCAGCTCAATTCTGGTGTTGCCGATTGAGAAGATGATGGAGTGATCTGATGCCTGATGGCGCTTCGCTTATCAGGCCTACAAGAATTGTCACAATCATTGATATTACGGGTCTTGTTGGCCGGATAAGGCAGCGCCGCCATCCGGCAACACCCGATGATGGAGTAACGACCATGAGCTTCAATACCCTGATTGACTGGAATAGCTATAGCCCTGAGCAGCAGCGCGAACTGTTGATGCGCCCGGCAATTTCCGCCTCTGAAAGCATCAGCCGCACAGTGGCTGAGATCCTTGAGAACGTCAAAAATAACGGCGACCGGGCGCTGCGTGAATACAGCGCAAAGTTCGATAAAACCGAGGTTGGCGCGCTGCGCGTGACCGAGGAAGAAATCCAGCAAGCCAGCAGTCGCCTGAGCGACGAACTGAAACAAGCCATGCAGGCGGCGGTGCGTAATATTGATACTTTCCACACCGCGCAGATCCTGCCACCGGTGGATATCGAGACCCAGCCAGGCGTGCGTTGCCAGCAGGTTACCCGCCCTATCGCTTCCGTGGGCCTGTATATTCCTGGAGGTTCGGCGCCGCTGTTTTCCACCGTATTAATGCTGGCGACCCCGGCGCGCATCGCCGGTTGCAAAAAAGTGGTGCTGTGCTCACCGCCGCCGATTGCAGATGAAATCCTCTACGCCGCGCAGCTGTGTGGCGTAAAAGAGGTGTTTAATGTAGGCGGCGCGCAGGCTATTGCCGCGCTGGCGCTGGGCACCGAATCTATTCCTAAGGTCGATAAAATCTTCGGGCCAGGCAATGCATATGTGACCGAAGCCAAACGCCAGGTCAGCCAGCGTCTTGACGGCGCGGCCATCGACATGCCTGCTGGCCCGTCCGAAGTGCTGGTTATCGCCGACAGCGGTGCGACGCCGGACTTTGTTGCCTCTGACCTGCTTTCTCAGGCAGAACACGGCCCCGACTCGCAGGTTATTCTCCTGACGCCAGACGCTACGCTTGCCGAAGGCGTTGCCAAAGCCGTTGAACGCCAGCTCGCTGAGCTTTCCCGCGCTGAGACCGCACGTCAGGCGCTCTCCGCCAGCCGCTTAATCGTGGCGAAAGATCTGGCGCAGTGCGTTGAAATATCTAACGCCTACGGTCCGGAACACCTGATTATTCAGACCCGCAACGCGCGTGAACTGGTTGATGAGATCACCAGCGCCGGTTCGGTGTTCCTCGGGGACTGGTCGCCGGAATCCGCAGGCGACTATGCTTCTGGCACCAACCACGTTCTTCCGACCTACGGCTATACCGCGACCTGCTCAAGCCTTGGGCTGGCTGATTTCCAGAAACGGATGACCGTACAGGAATTAACCCCACAAGGTTTCTCTGCCCTGGCCTCAACCATTGAAACACTGGCCGCTGCTGAACGACTGACTGCCCACAAAAATGCCGTCACCCTGCGCGTTAACGCCCTGAAGGAGCAAGCATGAGCACTGACAACTTTCTCAGCGTCACTGATTTAGCCCGTAAGAATGTTCGCGAATTAACGCCCTATCAGTCTGCCCGTCGTCTCGGCGGTAACGGCGATGTCTGGCTCAACGCGAATGAGTACCCAACCGCCGTTGAGTTCCAGCTCAGTCAGCAAACGCTGAACCGCTACCCTGAATGCCAGCCGAAAGCTGTGATTGAGAATTACGCGCAGTATGCTGGCGTCAAGCCGGAGCAGGTGCTGGTCAGCCGCGGCGCAGATGAAGGGATCGAACTGCTCGTGCGCGCGTTTTGCGAACCCGGTAAAGATGCGATTCTGTACTGCCCGCCAACTTACGGCATGTACAGCGTCAGCGCCGAAACGATTGGTGTTGAGTGCCGCACCGTTCCAACCCTTGATAGCTGGCAACTTGATTTGCAAGGCATCGCGGACAAGCTTGATGGCGTGAAAGTTGTTTACGTATGCAGCCCGAACAACCCAACCGGCCAACTGATCAAGCCACAGGATCTGCGTTCGCTGCTCGACATGACGCAGGGTAAAGCTATCGTGGTTGCCGATGAAGCGTATATCGAGTTTTGCCCACAGGCCACGCTGGCAGGCTGGCTGTCTGAGTATCCGCATCTGGTGATATTACGCACGTTGTCCAAAGCGTTTGCGCTCGCCGGTTTACGCTGCGGGTTTACGCTGGCGAATGAAGAGGTTATCAATCTGCTGTTAAAAGTGATTGCCCCTTACCCACTCTCTACGCCGGTGGCAGATATCGCCGCCCAGGCGCTGACGCCGCAAGGGATTTCCGCCATGCGTAAACGCGTAGAGCAGATCCTGGAAGAGCGTCAGTATCTGGTAGATAACCTGAAAACAATTCGCTGTGTAGAGCAGGTATTCGATTCTGAAACTAACTATGTTCTGGCGCGCTTCACCGCATCAAGTAGCGTATTTAAATCTTTGTGGGATCAGGGCATTATCTTACGAGATCAGAATAAACAACCTTCGTTAAGCGGCTGCCTGCGAATTACTGTCGGAACCCGTGAAGAGAGCCAGCGCGTCATTGACGCCTTACGTGCGGAGCAAGTATGAGCCAGAAGTATCTTTTTATTGACCGTGATGGAACCCTGATTTCCGAACCGCCAAGTGACTTTCAGGTCGATCGCTTTGACAAACTCGCCTTCGAGCCGGAAGTTGTTCCCGTTTTGCTGAAACTGCAAAAAGCAGGTTTTAAGCTGGTTATGATCACTAACCAGGATGGACTCGGAACCCAGAGTTTCCCGCAGGCTGATTTTGACGGTCCGCATAACCTGATGATGCAAATTTTCACCTCTCAGGGCGTGACGTTTGATGAGGTACTGATTTGCCCGCACCTGCCAGCAGACGAGTGCGATTGCCGTAAGCCAAAAGTGAAGCTGGTTGAACAGTATCTGGTTGAACAGGCCATGGATATGGCGAACAGCTACGTCATTGGCGATCGGGCGACCGATATTCAGCTCGCTGAAAACATGGGCATTAGCGGATTGCGTTACCATCGCGATACCCTGAACTGGGCGATGATCGGCGAGCAGTTGACCAAACGTGACCGCTACGCACACGTTGAGCGTAATACTAAAGAAACGCAGATTGACGTCAAAGTCTGGCTGGACCGCGAAGGCCGCAGCAAAATCAATACCGGCGTTGGCTTCTTTGACCACATGCTGGATCAAATCGCCACCCACGGCGGTTTTCGCATGGAGATTGCCGTCAAGGGCGATCTGTATATAGACGATCACCACACCGTTGAAGATACCGGTCTGGCGCTGGGCGAAGCCTTAAAGCTGGCGTTAGGCGATAAACGCGGCATCAACCGTTTTGGTTTTGTGCTGCCGATGGATGAGTGTCTGGCACGTTGCGCGCTGGATATCTCCGGCCGTCCACACCTGGAGTACCGCGCGGAGTTTACCTACCAGCGCGTTGGCGATCTGAGCACGGAGATGATCGAACACTTCTTCCGTTCACTCTCTTACACTATGGGCGTCACCTTGCACCTGAAAACCAAAGGCAAAAATGACCACCACCGTGTGGAGAGCCTGTTTAAAGCCTTTGGCCGTACGCTGCGTCAGGCGATTCGTGTAGAAGGCGACACGCTGCCCTCTTCAAAAGGAGTGCTGTAATGAACGTGGTGATTCTGGACACCGGCTGCGCCAACCTGCACTCGGTAAAATCAGCCGTCGCACGCCACGGATACGACCCGGTTGTCAGCCGTGACCCGGACCTAGTGCTGCGCGCCGATAAACTGTTTCTGCCGGGCGTCGGCACCGCGCAGGCGGCTATGGACCAGTTGCACGAGCGCGAACTGATTGAACTGATTAAAGCCTGCACGCAACCGGTACTGGGGATCTGTTTAGGTATGCAACTGCTGGGCCGCCGCAGCGAAGAGAGTAACGGTGTCTCCCTGCTGGGCATTATTGAGCAGGATGTCCCGAAGATGACCGATTTCGGTCTGCCGCTGCCGCATATGGGCTGGAATCGCGTCTATCCGCAGGCGGGAAATCGTCTGTTCCAGGGCATTGAAGATGGCGCCTATTTCTACTTTGTACACAGCTACGCTATGCCGGTAAACCCGTGGACCATCGCCCAGTGCAATTACGGCGAACCGTTTACCGCGGCAGTACAAAAGGACAATTTCTTTGGCGTACAGTTTCACCCGGAACGTTCGGGCGCGGCTGGGGCACAGTTGCTGAAAAACTTTCTGGAGATGTAATGATTATTCCGGCATTAGATTTAATCGACGGCACGGTGGTGCGTCTTCATCAGGGCGATTACGCTAAGCAACGTGATTACGGCAACGATCCTCTCCCCCGTTTGCAGGATTATGCCGCCCAGGGTGCTGAAGTGTTGCACCTGGTAGATTTAACCGGCGCGAAAGATCCGGCGCAGCGCCAGATCCCGCTGATCAAAACGCTGGTCGCTGGCGTCAATGTTCCGGTTCAGGTTGGCGGCGGCGTGCGTACGGAAGCAGACGTGGCGGCGCTTCTTGACGCAGGTGTGGCGCGCGTGGTGGTGGGTTCGACGGCGGTAAAATCCCCCGAGATAGTCAAAAGCTGGTTTGCCCGTTTTGGTGCCGACGCACTGGTGCTGGCGCTGGACGTTCGTATTGACGAGCACGGCAATAAACAGGTTGCGGTCAGTGGCTGGCAGGAAGATTCCGGGGTTTCACTGGAAGAACTGGTTGAGACCTATTTACCCGTCGGCCTGAAACACGTGCTGTGCACCGATATCTCCCGCGACGGTACGCTGGCAGGCTCAAACGTCGCGCTGTATGAAGAAGTATGCGCCAAATACCCGCAGGTGGCGTTTCAGTCATCTGGCGGCATTGGCGGAATCGAGGACGTAGCGGCCCTACGCGGGACCGGAGTTCGCGGCGTGATCGTCGGACGAGCCCTGCTGGAAGGAAAGTTCACCGTTGAGGAGGCCATTCAATGCTGGCAAAACGCATAATTCCTTGTCTGGACGTCCGTGATGGGCAGGTGGTAAAAGGCGTCCAGTTCCGTAATCACGAGATTATTGGCGACATTGTCCCGCTGGCAAAACGCTATGCCGATGAAGGCGCAGATGAACTGGTGTTCTACGATATCACCGCTTCCAGCGATGGACGCGTAGTGGATAAAAGCTGGGTATCACGCGTGGCGGAAGTGATCGATATTCCGTTCTGCGTAGCCGGCGGCATTAAATCCATCGACGATGCAGCGCGCATTCTCTCCTTTGGGGCGGATAAAATCTCCATCAACTCCCCGGCGCTGGCCGAACCGGAACTTATCACCCGTCTGGCTGATCGCTTTGGCGTGCAGTGCATCGTGGTGGGCATTGATACCTGGTATGACGCCGAAACCGGCAAATATCATGTAAATCAGTATACCGGAGATGAAAGCCGTACCCGCGTCACTCAGTGGGAAACACTGGACTGGGTGCAGGAGGTCCAAAAACGCGGCGCGGGCGAAATCGTCCTGAACATGATGAACCAGGACGGCGTACGTAACGGTTATGACCTGGAGCAACTGAAAAAAGTGCGTGATGTTTGCCACGTTCCGCTGATTGCCTCCGGCGGTGCGGGCACCATGGAACATTTCCTGGAAGCTTTCCGGGACGCCGACGTGGACGGCGCGCTTGCCGCCTCCGTCTTCCACAAACAAATTATCAATATTGGCGAATTAAAAGCGTACCTGGCAACACAGGGCGTGGAGATCAGGATATGTTAACGAAGCAACAATGCCGCGAGCTGGACTGGGAAAAAACCGACGGACTGATGCCAGTCATCGTGCAGCATGCGGTTTCCGGTGAGGTGCTGATGCTGGGTTATATGAACCCGGAGGCGCTGGATAAAACGATCGAAAGCGGCAAAGTGACCTTTTTCTCACGGACCAGGCAGCGCCTGTGGACCAAAGGAGAGACCTCCGGTCACTTCCTGAATGTGGTGAGCATTGCGCCTGACTGCGACAACGACACTCTGCTCGTTCTGGTTAATCCGATTGGCCCAACCTGCCATAAAGGCACCTCAAGCTGCTTTGGTGACGCCAGCCACCAGTGGCTGTTCCTGTATCAGCTTGAGCAACTGCTGGCCGAACGTAAAACCGCTGACCCAGCTAGCTCCTACACCGCGAAACTCTATGCCAGCGGCACCAAACGCATCGCACAGAAAGTGGGTGAAGAAGGCGTAGAAACCGCGCTGGCCGCGACGGTGAACGATCGTTTTGAGCTGACAAATGAAGCTTCTGATCTCATGTATCACCTGCTGGTGCTGCTGCAGGACCAGGACCTCGACCTGACGGTGGTGATTGAGAATTTACGTAAGCGTCATCAGTAAGTTGCAGACGTAAAAAAACCGGGCGCTGCCCGGTTTTTTGTTGTCAGGTTCAAACTTACTCAGCTTTGGCTTTGTAACCACGCAGAGCATTTCGCCCCAGCACCACACCGGCACCAATCATCCCACCGAGCAGAACCGCCAGCACGAGGGTTATCGCTTTTTTCGGGCTGTCACGACGAATCGGTAACGTTGGTTTCATCACATAGCGGTAGGCGTGTAACTCAGCCCCTTCAAGCTTAAGACTTTCGATATCCAACAGCTTTTGTTTGGTCTGGAAGTAGTTATCAGACAATATCAAAGGGCGTGTAGATTCGTGCTCAATCATGGACTTCAGGGCATCACTACCCAACAGGAACATACTGTCCTGTGTCACATCCTGCGTCTGCTGAATTTGCGGCTTAGTCACCCCGGCCTGCTCTGCATAACGCAGCGCTTCCTGAATTTGTTTAATTCGCAGATCTTTTTGCTCCTGCGCGACCACTTCCTGAGTTTTCAGAGAGTCTTGCAACGTGGTTGTTTGCAACTTGATATTATCAACCAGGTCAAGCTCCAGCTCTTTAGCAACCTTTTCATCTGTTTGTTGAATGTATTCGGCGAGCTGGCGCTGAGCGTCTTCTGGTGAGCTACCCACATAAGAAACCGCCAACGGCAGCGGTTGACCTTTAACAGACTGCTCAATTGACAGTTTCTGTGGTTCTTCCTGATTATCAAGCGTTTCAGCCAATGCAGAGAAAGAGGTACTGAAACGACCAACCACGTTTGTCTGCAGTTCAGTAACCTTGGGAGCGCTGACACCATACAACACATTGAGGGCGTTGTTATATGTGGCTATCTGACCAACATCCGGTTGAGTAATAATGGCTGTTGAGGTCCATTTCTCCTTAGCAACTGCCAGATAGCCCACAGCAAGCACTATGGCAATAACAATCGCGATAACGATTGTTACTTTCCCACGCCACAAGTGTACCAGTAAATCAATCAGATCAATCTGTTCCGGATCGTGACTGCGTCCGGACATGTTGTTATCACTTACAGACATAGAAACCCTAGATAAGGAAAGACTTAAACTGGAATTAGTTTAGCTATAAACTGAGGCAATGCCATAGGATTAATGATAAAAAAATCAAATTATTTGAGGGATTTTGATTGGTATTTCAATCACTACTGAAAATCGATACGATTAAATAAGAGTGTCAATACTCAAAGAACATCTTCATGTGCAAAAAACCATCAATAATCAGATTTCATCCCCGCTAATCGTTATACTTTACAATTCATTTTATTGAATTCACATCGTGAATGTTTTCAGTTTGACCAGTAAAATTGGTAAGCGTAAAAAAGATAACGATTAGCTTTTTCGCTATCTGGCGGTATCATTTCGCTTTTAGTAGCATCTGATGGTGCTTGGCTATCCTTTAGCCGAACAGAGGAATTAGAATGAATTATTTAGTTACTGGTGCCGCTGGCTTCATCGGCTTCCACGTTAGCAAACGCCTCCTTGAGGCTGGCCATCAAGTAGTCGGTATTGATAATCTGAACGAGTACTATGATGTTAGCCTTAAGCAGGCTCGTCTGGAATTACTGGCACAGCCTGGTTTCCAGTTTCATAAAATTGATTTAGCCGACCGCGAGGGTATGAGTGAACTTTTCGCATCCGGACATTTTGAACGTGTGATTCATCTCGCAGCACAGGCTGGCGTACGTTATTCACTCGAAAACCCGCATGCCTATGCAGACTCAAATCTCACAGGCTTTCTGAACATACTGGAAGGGTGTCGCCATAATAAAATTCAGCATTTACTCTATGCCTCATCCAGTTCAGTTTACGGCCTGAATCGTAAAATGCCTTTCTCTACGGATGATTCCGTCGATCACCCCGTATCTCTGTATGCGGCAACCAAAAAAGCCAACGAACTGATGGCCCATACTTATTCCCATTTGTACGGATTGCCCACAACCGGATTGCGTTTCTTTACCGTGTACGGTCCTTGGGGTCGTCCTGATATGGCGCTGTTCAAGTTCACCAAAGCGATGCTGGAAGGGAAAAGTATTGACGTCTATAACTATGGCAAAATGAAGCGTGACTTTACCTATATTGATGATATCGCAGAAGCAATCATTCGCCTGCAGGATGTCATTCCACACGCAGACAGCCAGTGGACCGTTGAAACAGGTACGCCAGCAGCCAGCATTGCGCCCTATCGCGTCTACAATATCGGCAATAGTTCACCGGTTGAGCTAATGGACTATATCCAGGCTCTGGAAGATGCTCTGGGTATTGAAGCGAAGAAAAACATGCTACCACTACAGCCAGGTGATGTGCTGGAAACCAGCGCAGACACTCAAGCGCTGTATGAGGTAATTGGTTTCAAACCTGAAACCACGGTAAAAGATGGGGTGAAGAACTTTGTTGACTGGTACCGTGATTTCTACAAAGTTTGATTACTGGCCTGATTAGAATAAAAAAGGCCTTATATAAGGCCTTTTTTATGGAGACGAGATTAATCACTACCAAACAAATCGCGGGTATACACTTTATGGGCAACATCAGCTAATTCTGACGTCATGCGGTTAGAAATAATAATATCCGCTTCATTTTTGAACGCATTAAGATCACGCACAACTCGGGAATGGAAAAATTCATCCTCTTCCATGACCGGTTCATAGATAATAACGGGCACACCCTTGGCTTTAATTCGCTTCATGATACCCTGGATCGATGATGCCCGGAAATTATCAGAACCACTTTTCATGATTAAACGGTACACGCCAACTACTTTAGGTTTTCGTGCCAAGATTGAGTCTGCAATAAAATCTTTACGCGTACGGTTAGCATCTACAATTGCGGAGATGAGATTATTAGGCACTGACTGATAGTTCGCCAGCAACTGCTTGGTATCTTTTGGCAAGCAATATCCGCCATAGCCGAATGAAGGATTATTATAATGGTTGCCAATACGTGGATCCAGGCAAACACCCTCAATGATTTGTCGAGCATTTAGACCTAAGCTTTCAGCATAGCTGTCCAGCTCGTTAAAGTATGCTACTCGCATAGCTAGATAAGTATTAGCAAAAAGTTTTATCGCTTCGGCTTCAGTCGAATCTGTAAATAAAGTTGGAATATTTTGTTTTACTGCACCTTCCTGCAATAACGCTGCAAATCGTTTGGCTCGTTCAGAACACTCGCCAATAACAATACGTGATGGATGAAGGTTGTCATAAAGCGCTTTGCCTTCTCGTAAGAACTCCGGCGAGAAAATGATATTATCTGTGCCCAAACGTTCTTTAATTGACTGGGTAAAACCAACCGGGATGGTTGATTTAATAATCATCACTGCCTGTGGATTCACTTCCAACACATCACGGATGACTGATTCCACGCTGGAGGTATTAAAATAGTTGGTTTTAGGATCGTAATCAGTCGGAGTAGCTATAATGACATAATCGGCATTTTTGTAAGCAGCTTGCTTGTCGGTTGTTGCTCGAAAATTAAGATCTTTCGTTGATAGATACTCTTCTATTTCTTTGTCAGCAATTGGTGATTGCTTCCTGTTAAGCATATCCACTTTAGACTGCACTATGTCCAGCGCGACCACTTCGTGATTTTGGGCAATCAAAATGCCATTTGAGAGTCCCACATAACCTGTTCCTGAAATAGTTATTTTCATTAGCTCTGACTTCTTTTGGTTAAGCATTAAAGAGTGAAAAAATCACCATCGTTAAACCCAACGTTATCGTATTGGATCAGTGTGAACACATTATATCGCGATTTAGTGCAGCTATGCCTACCAGACTTGACCGAATGTTTTTTTTGCCCATAAAAAAGCCCGGAGGAGTGCTCCGGGCTTGCACTTTCGCTTGGGTTAAATCAGATTAATCCAGCCATTCCGTATGGAACACGCCTTCTTTATCTGTGCGCTTATACGTATGCGCACCGAAGTAGTCACGCTGGGCCTGGATTAAGTTAGCCGGCAACACTTCAGCACGGTAACTGTCGTAGTACGCCACAGCGGCAGAGAATGTCGGTACTGGAATACCGTTCTGCACAGCGTAAGCCACTACATCACGCAGCGCTTGCTGATAATCGTCAGCGATATTCTTGAAGTACGGAGCCAGCAGCAGGTTCGCGATACCTTGGTTTTCAGCATAAGCATCAGTGATTTTCTGCAGGAACTGCGCACGAATGATGCAGCCTGCACGGAAAATCTTGGCGATTTCACCGTAATTCAGATCCCAGTTGTATTCGTTAGACGCAGCACGCAGTTGAGAGAAGCCCTGCGCGTAGGAGACGATTTTTCCCAGGTACAGCGCGCGACGTACTTTCTCAACGAACTCGGCTTTATCGCCAGCCAGTTGAGCCTGCGGGCCGGACAGTACTTTAGATGCCGCAACGCGCTGGTCTTTCAGAGAAGAGATATAGCGAGCGAATACGGATTCGGTGATCAACGACAGCGGTTCGCCCAGATCCAGAGAACTCTGGCTGGTCCATTTACCAGTACCTTTGTTCGCCGCTTCGTCCAGGATCACATCAACAAGGTATTTACCGTCTTCATCTTTTTTGGTGAAGATGTCTTTAGTGATGTCGATCAGGTAGCTGCTCAGCTCGCCTTCATTCCACTCGGTGAAGGTGGCAGCCAGCTCTTCGTTAGACAGGTTCAGGCCGCCTTTCAACAGGGAATAGGCTTCAGCAATCAGTTGCATATCGCCATATTCGATCCCGTTATGTACCATCTTCACATAATGACCCGCACCGTCAGCACCGATGTAGGTTACGCACGGTTCGCCATCTTCCGCAACAGCGGCAATCTTGGTCAGGATAGGCGCAACCAGCTCATACGCTTCTTTCTGGCCACCAGGCATGATAGATGGGCCTTTCAGGGCACCTTCTTCACCGCCGGACACGCCGGTACCGATGAAGTTAAAGCCTTCCGCGGATAGTTCACGGTTACGACGGATAGTGTCCTGGAAGAAGGTGTTACCACCATCAATGATGATGTCGCCTTTATCTAGATACGGCTTCAGGGAATCGATAGCAGCATCAGTTCCCGCCCCTGCTTTCACCATTAACAGGATACGACGTGGGGTTTCAAGAGACTCGACGAACTCTTTCACCGTGTAATAGGGAACCAGTTTCTTACCTGGGTTCTCGGCAACAACTTCTTCAGTTTTCTCGCGGGAACGGTTGAAGATGGAGACGGTATAACCACGGCTTTCGATGTTGAGCGCCAGGTTGCGCCCCATCACTGCCATACCGACGACGCCGATCTGTTGCTTGGACATTACATACTCCTGTCAGGTGTGGTCACCGCGCATGGACGCGGCTATACTAGGCGCTAGATGTTAACTCATAAACCGTATTAATTGATACAACTTCAAGTAGAAGATTACCCAAATAGCCACAATGGAGATCAACCTAGTGACTTAAAGTAATGACCTATACACTGAGATTGTTTTATTATACATTATATCAAAAGTGTACTTCCGTAAAAATGATTCTCTACCATTAACGCCTAGGTAATGCCTTAGGCTTTCATCCGTTAGAACTTTTATAAGTGCATTTGTTAACGTTTCGACGTCGCCTTTTGGCACTAGAAAACCTGTTTTACCATTTTCAACCGATTCATTGACACCACCGACCTCTGAAGCAATAACAGGTAGTCCTCCTCTCATTGCTTCCAAAATACTACGAGGGAACCCTTCCCAATTCGAAATTAATAAAAAAACATCACTAGATGCCAGTAAATTAGCTACGTCATTTCTTTCACCGAGAAAATCTATTCTGTCATAAATACCCAAAGATTTACTGAAGTTTTCATAGTGAGACATCAATGGACCTTTACCCACTAAAGTCAGACGCCATTTATAGTTAGTAAGGTTACTGAGTGCTAGAAACAATGATTTATGATCTTTTTGTTCAGAAAACCTTGCAATCGAAATTAACTTTATCAATTCATCATTTGTAGCCCTTGTTTTAAAGGAAGAAAAGTTAACTTCAGGCATTCCATTATGGATTACAATCTGAGACACATCATTGCTCACTTTGTATTTTATAGCTAAATCTTTATCTTGTTGTGATACAGTAATTATTTTCCTTGCTAGGCATGACAACATTCTCTCGATCAAGCAATATATAATTTGGCGTTTTTTACCAACCCCATTAGCAAATGACCAACCATGAGCAGTAAAAATAACGGGAATGCCAAGGCCAATCGCAGCTAAGCGACCAACAATCCCTGCTTTTGATGAGTGGAGAGAAATTATATCCGGCTTGATTTTCTTGAGAATAGAACGTATTTTAAAAATGGCTTTAACATCTTTTGGTAACGTAATTTCTCTTACAAGATCATCAACTATATAAACAGGAACATTAATTTTATTCAACTCGTCGACCAGAGCACCTTTTTCGCCTACAATAACGGATACGTTATTTTTCTCAATTTTAAGACGATTAGCAAGATCTCTAACATGTATTTGTGCTCCGCCAATTTCATTGGCTTTTGTAATTATATAGCAAACGTTCATTTTAACTTACCTGATTTATTAATTATCCCATGATAAAGCCCAAGGATAAAATACTTATTCCTGACCCAAAATTGCCCTTTAAATATGCCTTGAAGATTTATTACAACCGCTCGCTTGACTAGATATGGTATAGTTGATACGAATTTATCGCCACATCGCCTTGCACTTAAGATAATATTCCTTGCTTGATAGTAATGTCTAAATGGAGAAGACACTGGTGAAATATGTTTACCAAAAAGAGTTAGAGAGCTCTCTCCTATACGCTGGATGAATTTAGTATTAACATCTATAACAACAATCATATTATTTTTTATACATCGCCTACTAAAATCATTATCTATATGATCAATAAAAAAGTCATCATAAAAACCATTTAATTTATTGAGAACATTTAAAGGAACGATAGAAAAGCTACTAATCACTCTATTTACTTCGCGTAAATTTGTTGGAAGATTGAGTGAGCTTTTTTTTACACTATATCGATATGCTAGACCATCAACCCTAACAGGACAAGCACCAACCATTCCCAAATTATAGTTTTTAATTAAAAAATCATAAGACTGCCATAAGTTTTCTAATGTTTCATGAGAAACATCACTATCTTGATCTAAAAATAAGACAGCTTCAACTCCATCACATTTTTTATTTATTATTTCCACCCCTTCATTATATGCCCTTGACAATCCGATATTATCACACCCAGAATAAAAAATAGTTTCATTATTTACACAACTTTCAAAAATGCTATCTTTCACTTTCTGTCTTGTTATTTCTGACGGTGTATTGTCTATAATTATAATATAATCAACAATACCTGATATTATATTAACATTATGTAGCAAACCATTTATATCTGGATTATACAACACTATTATTGTTGCTTTTTTTCCCACAATCGCCCCCAAATATGTTTATTTTTTTCATAAATAAAAACCTAGTTAACTGAACCAATAAGGAAAGATAAAAATAATCCCAAAAAAAAGTCAATTGCACTGGAGTAAATTGATAACTAAAAAACAGCAGCAACAATGAAAATAGAGCATTAAAATTATAAAAAGAAACTCTTATTGTTAGCCTATACAAGTTATAAGAAATTAATAAACCAAATAAAATAGTGCATATAACTGAGCCCAAAAAACCACCATACAAGTAAGGAAGTAATAGTGAGGTATAGAAAGCATTAAAATAACCCGCATCACCAAGATATATAAATTCCTGAATCTTATCAAAAAAATCAATTTTATCATAAAAGAAAGAACTAAAAATCCCTAAAAAAGCATAAGGACTCCCAAGCTCCATCAATTTATCCACTAAACCAGTATCAATTGAATTTGAAAATAAGGAATAGCCAACAATAAGATAATTTCTAGCATTAGTAAATGCTGTATCTAAAGAACCATTACTTTTAAGCACAAACGCAAGTACTATCGGAGTAAATAAAAGAAGGATATAAAACACCACACGTTTTCTTGTCATTTTTATATCGAAGCAATATAGAAGCAATAGCATTGTCAAAAAAGTGGGGAATAGATAAAATCTTGAAACAAGTATAACCTCTTTTAGCGTTAGAAGAATAAGAGAAATGATTAATATTTTTTTATCACTGAAAACAATTTTTCTAAACACTCCATAACTTATGCCAAAAATAGGTATAATCGTACAATAGAAAAAAAGATATGCTGCAAAAGCACCATAATAGTCTTTTATAGATTTATCGCCAAATAAACTACTTCGATAAACTGAAATAGCAACACCAGTTTTTAAAACATCTATATAATTAGAGATTAAGTATAAAATTATGAAAAAGTTAATAGTTAACATTAGTTTAACTAACTTATGTAATATACTATACTTCGGAGGTGATAAATATGTATTTAATTTAGACAATGGGAAAGAGTAAAGAGAAAAACAAAACAAAATATTTAATAAAGTTATAAATATGAAACCTATGCCAATCTCATAATTAATACTAGACTGAAAGATCCAAAGCAATAGCAAAACCAACACATAAAGAATTAGATATAGTTTTATTGGCCTCAGAGTATACAAAAGAAACTCCTTTCCCATTATTTAGTTTATAAAGAGGATCTTGATATTTTATTTTTTTTAGTTATCGCATGTATAGATTCAAGATACGAATATTTATTTTTTTCATCTGGCTCTAGATATGTTCCTTCAGCCCACTCATTCCATGCATTTATAAAAATATAGGGACAACCACTTATACTTCCTTTGTTATATATTTTTTCAAAATAAAATGAAAATTTTTCAGGAGATGCCCCTGTCATCACAAGAGCACGAGTATTTTTTCGTGCACTATTATCCCAATCGACAAATGCGCCAGGATATTGAATTTCATTTATATCTTTTGCTAATATTTTACGCCACACAAAATCATAATTTAATTTGTTTTCTACAAATTTTGTACCAATTATGGTATTCAAAAATCTTTTAGCACGAGCAACTATTTTTTTAAATTTTTTATTATACCCCCCTAAGTCATGCCCCACTGTACACATTGGTTCAAAATATAAATTAGCATTAAAATCTAGCTTCCTTGTATCATTAATGAACGAAGTATGGCTATTTACGAAATGAATATCTTTAAATGAAGTGTTTTTAGCTAAACGACGCCAGCATGCAATCCATTGATCACATTCATCAAACCCTGCCGAACGATATAATATAAATATTGGTTTCCCATTGTGCTTAAGATAGCGCGGATCTTCAAAAAAAGGCCTGAGATAATTGAAATGTTTTTCCCAATCCTCGACTGTACCATATTCCTGAGCCATTAAAATATCTTTATGGCTTCCATCCCAAGTTCTTGTCCAAGGCTCGTTTGCCCAAGAAAATAAAAACTGCATATCAATATCTTTATTTGCAAGCAAAATTTCCGCAGGTTTTTCTAATAACAGCCTTCCTGCAAACCAATAATGATAAAAACACATCGCATCAATACCATAATTATTTGCCAAATCCGCCTGCCAAATTAATGTTTCTTTGTTGAGTAAATTATAATAATGACGATTTAAAGGCACCCTTGGTTGAGAATGTCCTTTAAATAAAGGTTTTGCTTTTTTAACATTCGTCCATTCTGTGAAACCTTTACCCCACCACTCATCATTTTCAGGAATTATATGATACTGGGGTAAATAAAAAGCTATAACTTTCAATTTTTTTCCTCATCCTAAAATTATACTATTTTATGCTTTAACGCGAACAACACCAATAATATCGATATAGATAATTCAGTAATTACAACTGAAATTGCAACACCGTAGCCGGGGATAAAGTACATTAATGAATATGCAATGGCTATATGTATAAAACTAGCAGAAAGATAGATGGCTCTAATTATTTTTGTTAAATTTTTAGCAATCAACCACCATTGTCCAAAAACAACACCAACGGCAACAATAAATGGCAATGGAGATAAAATCAACAATATATTAGAAGAAACATCATTACTTGAACCAAAATAAATACGTGAAAAAGGGACACCTATTAGCGCCGTACCAATTGATAGGAAAAGCCCAAAAAACATCATTTTGAAGCCATATGACTTTAAAATACTATCTAAGCTATAATCATCATGAACTAATTGACTTACCTTTGGAAAAATAGCTTGTTGCAACGGTGATAATAAACCTTGCACCGCCATCCGCAATTTATCCGCTGCAGAAAAATATCCTGCAATGGTTGGCCCGCCCATTATTCCCGCAAGTATTGTATTGAAAGTTGTATATAAGCTAATAGTTATATTTGAGATAAACATATCAAAGCTATTTTTGCAAAGTCCAACGATAAAATCAGTTTCAACTTTAACTAATTTCACATATTTATTACAAAATATTATATATATAGATATAATTCCAGATAACAGCAATCCTATCGAGTAACTCGCTATAGCAAATGCAATATCGTTTTCCGATTTCACAGTCGCAAATACTGTTATTAATGATATAAATTTGGCACAAGTTGAGCACAGCGCTATTTTATCCATTCTCCCAATACCTTGGAAGAGCCAAACTGGCAAAAGAATATTACCAACAACCCCTACCAAGCCAATTATAATATAATTTAAATATTTCATTTCCCTAGCAAATAGGAAATAACAGAATATTCCGACAAGACAAATCATGAATATAATTATCTTCAGTATCATTGTGGCTGAGTAGATAATATTGATCTTATCTTTATTATTGCTGTTAATTGAAATTAGTCGAGTGGACGTAAAGTTAAAACCAAAATCGACAATGATATTTATATATTGAATTATGGCTAAAACTATCGCATAAATCCCAAAAGACTCACTCCCCAAAACACGGATAAGATACGGCAATGTAATTAAAGGAAATAAATAATTTGTTGCTTGGATAAAGAATAAATAGAGAATATTTTTTTTCATAGCCGTATCAAACTATAAAGCATTATAGATATATGTTATACAAATACAACATGATTTATCTCAAAGATACTTCCGTATTTCACTTAGTCTAATACCCAACCTATCTTTCTCTGATAATAAAACCTTACCATCTAAAATAGGCCATTTAATATTGATATCACTATCATCCCAAGCAAGGCTTAATTCATGTGAAGGAGCATAGTAATCTGTTGTTTTATAAACAAATTCTGCACTATCACTTACAACGTAAAAGCCATGAGCAAAACCATTAGGGATCCAAAATTGTTTTTTATTGTCTTCATTTAAATAAACACCAACCCACTTACCAAAAGTTTTCGAATTCATCCTTAAATCCACAGCAACATCGAATACCTCGCCTTTAATACAACGAACTAATTTCCCTTGCCCATGCGGAGATTTTTGCAAGTGAAGACCACGAAGAACTCCTTGTTGAGAGCAAGAATGATTATCTTGTACGAAATTAGTTGAACATCCTATCGCACGGTCAAATATTTTTTTATTATAACTTTCAAGAAAAAAACCTCGTTCATCACCAAAGACCCTTGGCTCCAGGATCATTAAATCATCTATGGACGTTTTTACAATATTCATTGTTATAGACCTTTAATCATACTTATTAAATATTTTCCATACGCATTTTTGCTAAGCGGTTCAGCTAATCGCACTATATCAGCTGCACCAATAAACCCCTGTCTATAAGCTATCTCTTCTGGGCAAGATACTTTTAGGCCCTGACGTTCTTCTATCGTTGCTATAAAATTACTTGCTTCGATTAGACTTTGATGTGTACCTGTATCAAGCCATGCATAACCACGCCCCATCATTGCAACAGATAACCTTCCCTGTTCCATATAAATTCGGTTAATGTCGGTAATTTCAAACTCACCACGTGCAGAAGGTTTTAAGTTCTTTGCCATTTCAACAACATCGTTATCGTAGAAATACAGCCCAGTTACAGCATAATTACTTTTCGGCTCGAGCGGTTTTTCTTCAAGGCTAACTGCTGTACCACTTTTATCGAACTCAACTACACCGTAACGTTCAGGATCGTTGACATGATAGGCAAATACTGTTGCACCGTTTTCTTTATTTACGGCAGTATCCATTAATTTTGGTAAGTCATGTCCGTAAAAAATGTTGTCACCCAGAACTAGAGCACAATCATCATTACCGATAAACTCTTCACCAATAATAAATGCCTGTGCTAGGCCATCCGGCGTCGGTTGTACTTTATATTGTAAATTTAGTCCCCACTGGCTACCGTCACCCAATAACTGTTCAAATCGTGGGGTATCCTGAGGAGTACTAATAATCAAGATGTCACGAATCCCTGCCAGCATTAGCGTAGAAAGCGGATAATAGATCATTGGTTTATCATAGATCGGCAACAATTGCTTGCTTACGGCCATAGTGACAGGATAAAGACGAGTACCTGAGCCACCAGCTAAAATAATCCCTTTACGCGTTTTCATTTCATCATCTCTTTGTGTACAAAATGCCCTCTCACGGACATTAAAAAAGTTCAAATCGCCGTTGTCGTGAACAACTCATTCAGCATACGTTTTACACCAACGTCCCACTGCGGTAATACCAGATCAAAGTTATTCTGGAATTTATCAGTATTCAGGCGAGAATTTGTTGGGCGGCGTGCGGGTGTAGGATACGCACTGGTCGGCACCGCATTTAACTGGGTCAATGCCAGTTCAATTCCTGCCTTACGGGCTTCATCGAACACCAGTGCAGCATAGTCATACCAGGTAGTGGTTCCACCCGCGACCAGGTGGTAGAGTCCAGCCACGTCGGGTTTGTTCATCGCAACACGGATAGCATGCGCCGTACAGTCAGCGAGAAGTTCAGCCCCAGTTGGCGCACCGAACTGGTCGTTAATCACCGAAAGCTCCGCACGTTCTTTTGCCAGTTTCAGCATCGTTTTCGCAAAATTATTGCCTTTACCGGCATAAACCCAGCTCGTACGGAAAATAAGGTGTGTTGGACAATGTTCCTGTAGCGCTCTTTCACCCGCTAGTTTGGTTTCACCGTAGACATTAAGCGGCGCTGTAGCGTCCGTTTCGCGCCATGGTGTTTCACCGGTGCCAGGAAAAACATAATCCGTGGAGTAATGCACCACCCACGCCCCGATTTCTGCGGCAGCTTTGGCAATTGCCTCCACGCTGGTCGTATTCAGCAACCGGGCAAATTCTATTTCAGACTCAGCCTTATCTACTGCTGTATGGGCAGCTGCATTGACGACAACGTCAGGCCGAATACGACGCACGGTGTCTTCCACGCCCTGTGGATTACTAAAGTCACCACAATAATCAGTTGAATGTACATCTAACGCAATCAGGTTCCCCAGCGGGGCTAGTGCACGTTGCAATTCCCAACCCACCTGGCCCGTTTTACCAAACAGCAGAATATTCATTACTGGCGTTCTCCGTAATTCTGTTCGATCCACGTCTTGTAGGCGCCGCTTTTCACATTTTCAACCCACTGCGTATTCGACAGATACCACTCAACAGTCTTACGGATCCCGCTCTCGAAGGTCTCCAGCGGCTTCCATCCCAGTTCATCGCTGATTTTTGCCGCATCAATCGCATAGCGGCGATCGTGCCCAGGTCTATCCGCTACATATGTGATTTGCTCGCGGTAAGAGCCCTCTTTAGGCACAATTTCATCCAACAAATCGCAGATAGTATGGACAACGTCCAGGTTTTTCTTCTCGTTATGACCACCGATATTGTATGTTTCACCTACAATCCCCTGGGTCACTATGGTGTACAACGCTCGGGCGTGATCTTCGACATAAAGCCAGTCGCGAATCTGGTCGCCTTTGCCATAAATTGGCAATGCTTTACCTTCCAGCGCATTCAGAATCACCAGCGGGATTAGTTTTTCAGGGAAGTGATATGGCCCGTAGTTATTGGAACAGTTGGTGACAATTGTTGGGAAGCCATAGGTGCGCAACCATGCGCGAACCAGATGATCGCTTGAGGCCTTTGAAGCAGAATATGGGCTACTCGGCGCATAGGCTGTCTTTTCAGTGAACAGAGGCAACACATTACCGGCAGCCACTTCATCTGGGTGTGGCAGGTCGCCGTATACTTCATCTGTGGAAATATGATGGAAACGAAATGCCTTTTTTTTATCTGCATCCAGCCCGTTCCAGTAGCCACGAGCAGCTTCCAGCAGTACATAGGTACCGACGATATTCGTTTCGATAAACGCTGCTGGCCCTGTAATAGAGCGGTCAACATGACTTTCAGCTGCCAGATGCATCACCGCATCCGGTTGATGAGTGGCAAAAATACGCTCCATTGCCGCTTTATCACAGATATCCGCGTGTTCAAAATAGTAGCGATTATTTTCGCTGACTTCGGCAAGGGACTCCAGGTTACCAGCGTAGGTAAGTTTATCGACATTAACAACGGTATCCTGAGTATTTTTAATAATATGACGAACTACTGCAGATCCAATGAAACCCGCTCCACCAGTAACTAGTATTTTCACGTTTTAATTCCGAATATCGTTTATATGACTACTATTAACATGCTGGAAAACAATTCACATATCTGGGTATTACCCATGCTACCGCCCCTGGCCTTGCAGCAACCAGAGCACTACTTAATGATAGTGGTGTAACCAGCCCCGCCAGTTATCGCCCAGCGTTCTAAAACTCAAACGCTAATTGTCTTACCAAATGCATCCAGAAACAAGGAAAAATCCAACAAAAAACAGATTAAACCGAGCGGGCTAACCTATTGTAATTATTTACTTTTCATATAAAAAGCGACAGAAACATTCCGATGCATAACGCATAGACTCTGGGATGTTAGCTGCCGCTTTTTTACTAAATAATATTACAAAGACCTGAAAGCTATTCGCTCAGCAATTTCTCAATACCCTTACGAAATTTCGGCCCTTCTTTCAGATTACGTAGACCATACTTAACGAACGCCTGCATATAGCCCATCTTTTTACCACAGTCGTAGCTGTCGCCGGTCATCAGCATGGCATCAACAGACTGTTTTTTAGCCAACTCTGCAATAGCATCAGTCAGCTGAATACGTCCCCAGGCACCTGGAGCAGTTTTTTCCAACTCAGCCCAGATATCAGCAGACAGCACATAGCGCCCTACGGCCATCAGATCGGAATCAAGCGTTTGTGGCTGATCGGGTTTTTCAATGAACTCAACGATACGGCTGACTTTGCCTTCGTTGTCCAAAGCCTCTTTGGTTTGAATAACAGAGTATTCAGACAGATCGCCCTCCATACGCTTAGCCAGCACCTGACTGCGCCCGGTTTCATTAAAACGAGCAACCATAGCAGCGAGGTTGTAGCGCAGCGGATCCGCACTTGCGGTATCCAGAACAACGTCAGGTAATACCACGACAAACGGGTTATCACCAATGATAGGACGAGCACAAAGGATGGAATGACCCAGACCCAGCAACTGAGCCTGACGGACGTTCATGATAGTCACGCCCGGAGGACAGATAGACTGCACTTCAGCTAAGAGCTGGCGCTTAACACGCTGCTCAAGGAGTGATTCGAGTTCGTAAGAGGTGTCGAAGTGATTCTCAACTGCGTTCTTCGACGCATGAGTCACCAGAACGATTTCTTTGATACCGGCAGCTACAATCTCGTCGACAATGTATTGAATCATCGGCTTGTCTACGATCGGCAGCATCTCTTTAGGGATTGCCTTCGTAGCAGGCAACATGTGCATCCCCAGGCCCGCTACCGGGATAACTGCTTTCAAATTAGTCATTCTCTCTCCTACCTCCAAACGGCTGATAAAGTATAGACTTTAGCCGTACGTTAGCCAGTATTGCTGGCTCCATCCTCAACACGAAATAGCCAGGTTAAGGTAAACCGAATGCAAACTCTACACTTCACCAGCACCGAGGTGAACTCGGATTCCTCGGAAACGAACTAATCTCGTCAGTTTTATAGCATTTGCGAAAAATCGAAGTTAACTAAGCCCCAGGCACTCAACAAACAACAGTCACTCAGAGACAAACGTAATGTCATCTTTCTTATCGTGCAAAAATTCGTATTTTAAAGTGCGATCCAGTCCCTGAGACAATGTGTAAGGAGCAACAAAACCGGATGAGTGGACTTTCGTTGCATCAAACTGTGTGGTGGCACAGAACTTCTTCACGCGCACAGAGCTGACAGCATATTTTTTGCCGGTCACTTTACCCAAAATATCAAAGCAATAGCCACCTAACATGCCTAAAGCGTAAGGTAAGTGTGCTGAGGGGATTTTTTTACTTAAGCTCTGTTCAACTTCGGTAACCAGTTGGTTCATATTCAGATCAGGTTTATCAACGTAATTATAAACCTCATAACCAGCAGTCACATTCTTCAGTTTATACTTGATAAACTCAACAATATTACCCACATAAGCCATTGATTTATAATTGGCACCCGCCCCAACCATCATAAACTTACCGCCAGCAATCTGCTTCAGCAGATTATAAACGTTGCCGCGGTTGCGTTCGCCAAAGATAACAGTTGGACGAATGATAGTCAGCGAACGCTCATCAGGCGCTTTAGCATGCCATTCACGAAGAACCTCTTCCGCTTGCCACTTGCTTTTACCGTAGTGGTTGAAGGGATCGTGAGGATGATTTTCATCAGGGTTGGTTTTGTTCAGACCATAGACCGCAACAGAACTGGTGAAAATGATGTTCTTAACATCATTTTTCTCCATAGCGGCCAATACATTGCGCGTCCCCTGAACATTCACATCATAGTATAGTGAAGTAGGACTGACATCATCACGGTGTTCAGCCGCTAACAACACGACTGTGTCATAGCCTGAAAGCGCCTGATCCAGAACTTGTTGGTCGCGAACATCGCCGATTTGCGTGATTTGCGGATAGAAATGACTCTGCTGTTTATCCAGATTCTTGATATCAAAATCCGCAACAGCCGTCTCCAGGAGTCTGGTCCCCACGAATCCGGAGGCACCGATGAGCAAAACTTTATCGTTCATAAATCACTTTGTCTGTTCGTAACACAAGAAACATATGATAAAGATGAGCGTCTTCCCTGAGTAGTCAATGCTGCCCAGCCCCAGCTTTAACAGTAATTGAGTGATTATAATCTTTTAGCCAATGATATCCAGTAAGATTATAGTGGGGTTACCTTCCCTGCCCCGGCAGTCGAAAATTCACCGCTTCGACATTCACCACCTGATGGCTTACCCGGTCAATGTCAACTGAACTTTGCCCGCTTTCGTTTACCGCATGGATATTCGCCAGTGATAGCAAGGTGTCCTGCTTAGCCATAAACTTGCCGCGCACATCCTGGCGTAGATCGAATTGCATCTTGAGCGCGGGTCCTGTTGCGGATTGCTGCATCACTCTGATGTTACGTAAAAAAAGATGCTGCGGTTGGTTGTGCAACTCAAGCGTGGCTCGTTTCATCTCAACGTTGGTAATGGCCACGAACGACGTTGCATTACCTGATGAGATCTGAATGCCGCGTAATTTATATTCAAGTTTCGTGTTATCCAGATGGATATTATTTAACTTAAAGTTCTGCGGGATGGATAAATATCGTCCTTTAATAACACCGTAGCCAATGAGCATACCTGCGCTATTTTCCATATTGATATTATCAATCACGAAATTATCACAGCCATAAATAGCGACCGTCGCATTATCAATACCTGCTTTCTTACTAAAATCTGGGGTAATATTTCGTGCGGTGATATTACGAATGATAAAATGTTTACCGTTCTCTACATGGACTAACTGTCGACAGTCGGTGCCGGTGATATTCGCCACCACAAAGTTTTTTACCGCCAGCTCATCGGGATAGGTATTGTCATAGGTACTGCCCGCCAGTCCGATGCCGATGCCCCAATTCACGTTGCCATTGGTACAGTTGATACGTTCAATGACATGGTCAGAAATGAGGATGTTGCTGTCGTTGATCGCCACATTCCACTCAATGGCATCTCCCTGTAGATCGCTAAAACGGCAGTTTGTAATCTTTACGCCATCCATCCGGTTATGAAAGCCCTGACGCAGGATCCCATAGTTGGCGCGCGTGACGGTAATATCATCGATAACCAGATTGCGCATCAGCCTTGGTGTTTTGCCGCCGATATACATTTGCGTCACTGGGCCAAAACCACTCATGGCAATCCCTTTTATCACACAGTCAGAACCGCGCACATCGAGGGTAACATTCCTCAGGCTCCCCCTCTGCTCACCCACTACCTTACATCCATCCTGCAGAACAAAGCGACCACGGCCATTGCCGCTGATTCTGCCTTGCAGGTGTAGCGTTTTGCCAGGAGGAATAAGGATAGCGGTATTGAGATCCTTACATTCAAGTCCATTTGGTACGACTACCGTTTGTCCTTCTTTGAACGCCTGCCGGAAAGAAGCGACCCAATCCTTTGGGTTGTAATCCTGAATGTTAACACTGTCCGATGATTCAAGCGCCCGGACAACGGGAGAATGCAGTACGACAAGCGCAGAGCCTGCCGTCAGAAAAGTACGGCGTGAGAGTTTGTTCTCTGACATACAACCTCGATTTACATCGTTTGCAGCAGACTGGCTAACTGTTTATTGATCGCTAACTGATTAAATTCAGTTTCAATTTTTTCGCGCGCGCACTGCACAATCGGTTGTACCTGCTCACTGTCGAGTAGGCTAAATGCCGCTAATCTCTCTGCCAGTGCCTGCGCATCGTTTTCCGGTGCCAGCCAGCCAGACTTGCCCGACTCGACCAGCTCAGGGATCCCGCTGTGAACGGTAGAAATTACCGGGATACCTACCGCCATCGCCTCCATCAGCGCCACCGGGATCCCCTCCATATCGCCGTCTCTTCCGGTAATCGACGGCAGTAAAAATACATCCGCCTGTTCAAGCATCTCCTTTACCTGATGGCTGGGCTTAAAGCCGGGCATCTCAATCACGTCATCGAGTTGATATTGCTCGATCAGTGTGCGTAAACGTCGCTCCCAAGGGCCGATACCCAGGATGCGATAACGAAATGAGACGCCCTGCTCTTTTAACTGACGACAAGCTTCGATGGCGACGTGCAGTCCTTTTTTCTCGGTTAACCGGGCGACAGAGATAATTTCCAGCGGTGCAGCTTGTGCTTTCAGTTGGCGAGGGGTAAAACGCGTCATGTCGATACCCATACGCGAAACCGCGATTTTTTGCGGCGGGCATCCCATGTTTTTTAAACGTCCGGCCCAGAGATTGCTGATGGGTAACATCAAATCTCCACGTTGAAACAGCTGCTGATACTCAGGGGTATAGCGGGTAAGCACATCCCGATGCGAAACATCGACGCCGTGAAATACCGTGGCGATTTTTCCGCGGATCATCCCAAGCTCACGCAGCTTAGCGGCCGTTACGCCTGCTGGCCCAAAATGAGCAATAAAGACATCCGCTTCAAACGCCCGCGGATTCCCACCGCAAATGGCCGCCAAAATCAGATTGCGTGCCTCGTCGCCATAGTGTGCAACATTAAGCGCTTTCCAGGTCGCTGCGCGGGTGAGACCGTGCAGAGCCGCCGCCGCCCTATATTTCAGCTTCGCCAGTTTGCTTTCCGGTTCATTCAGCAACCAGCGCGTTTTTTCCCCCAGACGGTAGGTATTAAATGAGGCATGCGTATTTTCAAGATCGCCCTTCTGCAAAGCGACAATCTCCACGTCGTAGCCCATATCAATAAATGCGGTTATCTGATTGAGTACAAAGGTCTCAGAAGAGAGCGGAAATTTAAGCAGGAAAAAACCAATCTTCATTTTTCCCCCTCAATACGCGTTAAAACCGACTGCACCATGCGTACCCCGCGTTCGCGTTCGCGTGTCACAGCGTCCCCAAGTCGTATGTTCAGATCAGGTAACTGTCCGAGGGTATCGGCGACCTTTCCTTCCAGACTGCCATCGAGCAGATGACGAATATCGACAGCCATCTCCGGCAACCCCAACTGTTGCATGATCCCTGCCGATTTATGCTCGTAGTTAATGGCGATGGCCGGCGTCATAAAATTCATCGAGATGATGGCCGAGTGCAACCGAGTACCCACCGTCAGATCGCATGCCCCCAGAATCTTCCCCATCTCCAGATCGTTAAGTTCATCCATCACCACGTGATATCGGGACGAATCGTTAACATACTGGCGCAGGTTTAACGCCACCATGCGATCATCTTTGTTGTAACTATCAATACCAGTGCAGGTTGACAGCGCTATCACCTGGTAACCTTCATCAAGGATGCGGTTCACCACGCCGGCAAAGGCTTGCTCATAGGCCTGCTGCGTTGTCCCCAGACGCTTATCAAAAGGAGCCAGCTCGCGCAATGTAATGGCAACTGTCTTCTGTTTAGCCGCCATGTCTAACCAGTGCTGTACCGCATAACCTGGCTCAAAATCCTCATGATGATTGTCGACAAGCCAGGCCGTATCCACGCCTGTTTCGACTTTATCCGTGGTAATTGCGCTGCGTTTCATCAGATCCAGACTGACGGATTCACGTAAAATCAATGCATTACAGTGGCCAAACACGTAGTTCGCCAGTTGATTAAACTGCTCATCCTGGAATGGCCCCACGCTGTGACCAATCATGTACAACGGTTTTTTCGCCATAAACGAACACAACGCATGTTCAAACTGCGGCACACCATACAGATCGACAAAGAACGATCCGCCGACCTGGATGATGGCGTCATAGCGCGACAACAAACGAACAAAATCGGTAAAGCCCTGTGCGATAGCTATATTGCGCAGATTACCGGAGTCGGTAACACGCGAGAGCAGTACCTGGTGCTGATAGCGACGACGCAGCACCTTCTTCACGCGCCCCATAACACCCGCTGCGTTGTTGTGTTGCTTCATCTGCGAATACAGCGGATCGCCCATAACCGGGCGGTTCAGCAACCACGAAGAGCTCACCGGGTAGCGGCTCATAACATCCACTTCAGTCTCAGGACGCAACGCGTTAATGGCATCCAGCAAACCGCGCAGGATCGCGCTATCCCCTCGGTTCCCGCAGGTATGGTTGCCCAAAATTAATAGTTTCATTATGACCTCTTAAAGCGTTGTTCTTATCCTGCACGGAGCAAGGTTTTCATTTTTTCACTGCGACAGAGCTGGCGTTTTATTTCCACCACCAGCGGATGACGCGACAGCACCATCATTAGCGCAAACGCCAGTGCCCCTGCCGCTATCTGGCTCCCCAACAACACGCCCAACGACAGTTGCCCATGCAGCATTACGCCCAGCGCATAGCTCACCACAAGGGTTGGCAAGGAGAGATACAACGGCAGCCAAAGACTGAGCATGTACTGGCGGTAGCTGGGGCCAAGAACAGGTTTAATCATCACGAAATAGCTGAGGACTGTGTTAATCACCTGGACCAGCAAAAAGCCCAGCGTCACGCCAATTGCCCCGGCCAGATGTCCACCGATGAAAATGGCGGGAATAAACAGAAAGGTTTTGAACACATTGAATTTAAAGCTGATATCGACCCGCGCTTTCGCCATCAGCAGTGAACCGATTGGATTCCCCACCGAGCGCAGCAGCCCAACAATGCACAGCAGTTGCAGGATGGGGATAATGCCGTTCCACTTCTCACCGAATACCAGCGGCACCACGTTATTCGACACCACCATCAGTCCCAGCAGCGCCGGGAAGTTGAAAATCCCAACCACCGACAGCAGCTTGTAAAAATTCACTCGCAGCTTTTCACTGTCGTCCTGGATTTTGGCAAACGCCGGAAACAGCACGCGGGTGATAATCGGGTTCAGTTTGATCGGGGGGACAACCGCCACATTCCAGGCGAGATTGAATCCGCCCGCCACGCCAGCTCCCAACGTGCGGGCTAAAACCAGCGTGGAAAGGTTGGTATTGATGTAATTGATGATGCTGTCTGCCGTCAGCCACGCACCAAAACGCAGATTCGACGAAACGGATGCCAGCGAAAAATGCAGCCCCGGACGGTAAATCCGGCGACCAAAATAGCCGAACAGCAGCGTACGTAGCGTACTGTTTACCAGGTACCCGAGAATGGCCGTCAGTGCGAGCGGCCAGAAATGGGCGCTGACTACGGTAAAGGTAAAACCGGCCAGTACCGAACTGGTTTCAATCATGCCAATTTTGTTGAAGGCCAGCTCTTTTTGCATCAGCGCACGAAACTGCTGCCCGTGCGGTATCACCACAAACGCCAGCGATAACGTTTTGATGAGCGGTGCCAGTTCTGGGTTATTAAGTACGCTGGCAATCGTCTCGCTCAGCAAAAACATCGCTACGCATACCACGATACCCAGCCCCACGTTGAGCCAGTACAGCGTGGTCAGTTCAAGATAGCCAATCTCTTTGCGCTGAATAATTGAGTTGGCAATACCAAAGTCAGACAACGTATCGGCCAGCGCGATGATCACCAGCGCCACGGTTAACAACCCGAACTGGTGGTTATCAATAATCCGTGCCAGTACGGTCATCTGGATAAGACCCAGACCAATGATGATCACCGTGGCAATCGCCGACCACTTTGCGCCGTTCAGCGTTTTTTCTCGTAAGCTCATGTTAATACGCCGCTTTGTTGACAAAGCCTTTGAATACCGTCAGAAAAACAATTTTGATATCGAACCACACGCTCCACTCGCGAATGTATTCGAGGTCAAACTCCACACGTTTTTCCATTTTTTCCAGCGTATCGGTTTCACCGCGCCAGCCGTTGATTTGCGCCCAGCCGGTAATACCCGGTTTCACCTTATGGCGTAACATGTACCCCTCGATAAGCTGGCGGTACTGTTCGTTATGCGCTACCGCATGCGGGCGTGGCCCGACAATAGACATGCCCCCGGTCAGCACGTTAATAAACTGCGGCAGTTCATCGAGCGACGTTCGGCGCAGGAAATTCCCCACAGGGGTAACGCGCGGATCGTTTTGCGTCGCCTGCGTCACAACCGCGTCGTTTTCCATCACTTTCATCGAGCGAAATTTCCAGACTTTGATCGGTTTTCCGTCCATGCCATAACGGGTCTGGCGGAAAATCACCGGTCCTTTGGAGGTCAGTTTTACCAGTAGCGCTATGCCACACAGCACCGGAGAAATAAGCAGCAGGATCAGCGAAGCCAGCACGATATCTTCCGCGCGTTTCAACAGGCGATTGATCCCCGAGAGCGGCGTGTCATACAGCGGCACCACCGGAACGCCGTTCATCTCTTCAATCCGTGAATGCAGAATGTTGAATGTAAAGACATCAGGAATAAGGATCACTGAGCAGGTAGTGTCGGCCAGCGCGCGAACCAGTTTTTTGACGCTGGCGCCATCGCTCATCGACATGGCGATATAAACGTTATGAATACGTGAGGCTTTGGCGTCGTCCACCAGCTGTTGCAGATTACCGGCCCAGTCACGGGAGTTTTTTCCAGGGATAGGATCGTGATAGACCCCCGCCACTTCAAACCCCAGCCACGGTTCATGGCGAAAGCTGTCCAATAGCATTTGTCCGGCGGGCAGGTCCCCTGCCACCGCCACCCGGCGCGTGTTATACCCGCGATTACGCAGCCATCCCGCGCCGTAGCGAATAAACGAACGGCACAACACCAGGCCAACGCTGGATAGCAGATACCACGCCAGCCAGACGGCGAGACGGTTATCAAAATCGTTATTAAAGGCGATCAGACCTGCGCAAAAAATCAGGCTCAGCGTCCAGTTTTGCAGCAACAGCACCAGCTCAGTGGAAATTTTGACACCGCGCCAGGAGCGATAAAAATCCGTTATGCCACCGAGCATCTGAAAAACGACCAGCGTGATCAACGCCACCAGCAGGTGCATGTACAGGAAAGGCAAACCGCTTAATTCGCAGATTACCCACAACCCGCCAAACATGATGGTGATATCTGAAAAGCGTTGCACCATCGAAATTAACGACGCATTGGTTTTGGCGCGTTCGCGCTTCTTTAGATGTGTCATCGTGGTTCCTGTTAGTCACCCTTTGCCCAGAATCGGGCAAAGGAAGCACCAGCATTACTGATTCAGTAACGCCAGAAGAGTGCGCGTTCGCGCTTCCATCAACGGAATATCTCCGCGCGATTCCACGTTCAGGCGCACCACCGGTTCGGTATTGGATGAGCGTAAATTGAAGCGCCAGTCGACAAACGACATGCTGATACCGTCCGTTCTGTCCACCGACAACGCCTCACGGGAAAAATGCTGCTCCACGCGCGCAATCGCTGCCGTCGGCTCTGCCAGCGTACTGTTTATTTCTCCGCTCGCCGGATAGGCCACCATCCGGTCGCGGACCAGCTCGCCCAGCGACTGTCCTTTCAGACACAGCAGCTCCGCCACCAGCAGCCACGGGATCATTCCGCTGTCGCAATAGGCAAAATCGCGGAAATAGTGGTGCGCGCTCATTTCGCCACCATAAATGGCATCTTCGTGGCGCATCCGCTCTTTGATAAACGCGTGCCCGGTTTTTGACATCACCGGTTTACCGCCTGCCGCCGTCACCACATCCACGGTGTTCCAGGACAGGCGTGGGTCGTGGATAATTTTCGCCCCCGGATTCTTCTCCAGAAACGCTTCCGCCAGCAGGCCGACAATGTAGTAACCCTCAATGAACTGACCTTTTTCATCGAACAGGAAGCAGCGGTCAAAATCACCGTCGAAGGCAATCCCCATATCCGCGCCGTGTTCAATCACTGCATGGCGCGTGTCGGCCCGGCATTCCGGCAGCAGAGGATTGGGAATACCGTTGGGGAAGTTGCCATCCGGCGTGTTGTGAATTTTGATGAACTCGACCGGCACGCCCAGCGCCTTGAAACGGACTTCAATGGCGTCAACCACCGGACCTGCCGCGCCGTTGCCGGAGTTGAGCACCAGCTTCATCGGTTTCAGGTTGGCGGGATTGATGTAACCCAGCAGGTGGTCAATGTAGGCATCACGGGTAGTAATGCGCTGGTAGCGGCCACGTTTTGTCTCATCAATCGCCGGGAAGTCATTGGCTTCCGCCAGGCGCTGCACGTCGCGCAGACCGGTATCACCGCTGATGGGCCGTGCCCCTTCCCGCACCAGCTTCATGCCGTTGTAATCCATCGGATTATGGCTGGCGGTGACTTCAATACCGCCATCAATGCCCAGGTGGAAGGTGGCGAAGTAAATCTCTTCGGTGCCCGACATGCCAATATCCAGCACATCCACGCCCGCATCCTGCAGTCCTTTCGCCAGCGCCAGCTTTAGCGTCTCGCTGGTCAGGCGCACGTCACCGCCGAGGACAATCGTTTTTGGCTTCAGGTACTCGCCGTAAGCGCGGCCAATGCGCCACGCGATATCTTCATTCAGCTCTTCGCCCAGCCTGCCGCGAATATCGTAGGCTTTGAAACAGGTTAATTTCGTCATGATTTACCCTTCTTCAGGCAACAGGAGGCCCTGACTCTTAATGAGCCTTTTAATGAGTGTTAAATGCATTTTCCGGCGCGCTTCGCTTATCGGGCCTACGGTGTTGTAGGCTGGATAAGCGCAGCGCATCCGGCATCAGGTACGCCCGTATCTGTCCGCAAACCGCACCACATCATCCTCATCGAGGTAAGATCCGGAGCGCACTTCAATCAGATCGAGCGGGATTTTCCCCGGGTTCTCCAGACAATGGGTCGCCCCCAGCGGAATATAGACAGACTCGTTTTCAGCGAGCAGTTTGATGTCGTCATTGATTGTCACCTTCGCGGTACCAGCCACCACAACCCAGTGTTCAGCCCGGTGATGATGCATCTGCACGGACAATCCCTCACCGGGTTTAACGGTAATCCGCTTCACCTGGTAACGGTCTCCGGCATCAATAGAGTCGTACTTGCCCCATGGACGGTAAACTTCACGGTGAATATGGTGTTCATGTCGTCCGTCAGCTTTAATTTGCTCCACCACTTTTTTGACGTCCTGCACCGCGTTGCGATCGGCGATCAGCACCGCATCTTTGGTCTGCACCACCACCAGATCCTTCACCCCGACGGTCGTCACCAGGCCAGATTCGGCATACACGTAGCTGTTTTCCGTTTTATGGCTAATGACGTCACCATGATGCACATTACCTTCAGCGGTATGGGCGCTGATTTCCCACAGCGATGACCAGGAGCCAACATCGCTCCAGCCTGCGTTCATGGGCATCACCACCGCATCGGCCGTACGTTCCATTACCGCATAGTCCACAGACTCTTCCGGGCAGGCGAGAAACGCCTGTTCATCAACGCGGATAAAATCGAGATCGGGATCAACCGTACTCATGGCGTTTTCGCAGGCCTCAAGAATGTCGGGGCGATATTTTTTCAGTTCTTCCAGATAACGCCCGGCCCGGAACAGAAACATGCCGCTGTTCCAGTAATAGTCGCCGCTCGCCGCGTAAGCCTGCGCGGTTTCCAGATTGGGCTTTTCAACAAACTGCGCCACCTCAAAAGCCACGGCGTCGGTATTGGATGGCGAAACCTCGCCGCGACGTATATAGCCATAGCCGGTCTCCGGCTGGTCCGGCACGATGCCAAACGTCACCAGCTTACCCGCGCTGGCATAGGGCATTGCATTACGAACCGCCTCTCGAAATGCCTCTTCATCGGCAATCATGTGATCGGCCGCCAATACCAACAGCAGCGGATCTTCCCCCGGACTTTGACGTTTTGCCGCCAGCGCGGCCAGCGCTATCGCCGGTGCAGTATTGCGCCCGGCGGGTTCGAGAATAATATTCTCAGTCAGCTTGTGCAGTTGTCGTAGCTGTTCCGCTACGATGAAACGGTGTTGTTCATTACAGATAACCACCGGGCTTTCGCACTCCACGCCGTTCAGACGACAGATCGTTGTCTGCAGCATGGTGAGATCGCCTTTCAGGCACAGAAACTGCTTTGGATATAGTACGCGGGACAGAGGCCATAAACGGCTACCCGAGCCACCGGCCATCACCACCGGAAAGAGTTTGTTTTGACTCATCATGTACCCCGAATATCTGCAATAAATTGGCTCAGCACGTTTTCTTTATCCAACGTGCGTTCGGCATACTCACGTGCCACCGTGTTAATCTTTGGCATGGTTAACGCCTGTTGAATCCCGCCAACCAGCGCACTCACTGATTCAGGCTCGACACACACCGCGATGCCTGGGTGAGCGTCACACAGCTGACCCAACTCGGTCTCAGGTTCGGCGGTAATCACAGCGTTACCGCCAACGGCGAGGATATTGGTCAGTTTGGAGGGCAATACGGCATCCGCCGCACCGCGCTTTTGTACAACCAGATGACAGTCCGCCATCTTGAGCAGCGCAGGCAGCGCATCATAAGATTGCAGCGGAAAGAAGATCACATTGTTCAGGCCGCGTTCGCCAGACATACTCTCCAGCCGTGCTTTACCTCCGCCCTGCCCGACAATCACAAACAGCCAGGGCTGTTCGCTCAACAGGGCCGCTGCGTCGATCACACTCTCCAGCCCTTGCTTTTCACCGATATTGCCTGAGTAGAGAATGATTTTTTTATCATCAGGCAAGCCCAGTTGCTGGCGCAACGCCAGAGCATCGGCATCGTTCACGTCACGAAAACGTGCTACTTCTGACCAGTTCGGAAAGAAAATGACCTTCTGTGCATCAACGCCCTTCTCCTGCGCTTTATTCATCATTGAGCGAGAAATGGTCGAAATATGGTCCATATTCAACAGCCCACTGCGCTCAAAGGCGCTGGCCAGTTTTGCCACCGCGCCACGCTTGCCTTTGCCCGCCATGCCAAGCCCCAGCATGGCATCGACTTCGTAATCCTGAATATGCAGCAGCGTGCGCGCCCCGGACAGCTTCGCCAGCAGGCGCATGCCCGGCGTACAAAACAGCGTCGGCACTACCCCAATGATGCGATCCGGCTTCCAGCGACGCTGCGCCAGCAGCGGGAAGAAACTGCTCAGGGCGAAACTGCCTAGATGCAGCAAGCGCTTGAGCGTAGAAGGCTGCTCAGGCACATACAGCGGACAACGCCAGACGATGGCATCGCCCTCTTCACGACGATAGCGCCAGGATGAATAGCGACCGTTGACCTTCCACTGCGGATAATAAGGCGGCGCAGTGATCACCCGTACGTCATGCCCCTGTTGCGCCATCCACTCCACCATTTCACCGGTGTATTTACCGATACCGGTCAACTCCGGCGAATAGTTGATGCCATACACAAGGATCTTCATAGCCCGGGTACTCCGGCCTGACTCTTCTCACAGAAGTAAGCCCGGCTGTTGTCGTGCACGTGGTCACTGGTCAGAATCTCTTCAATTGCCAGCCAGCGGTACGCGTCATGTTGAACGTCAGGCAGTTGCAGGTCGTTTTCCGACACCCGCAGACGAAATCCCAGCACGATGTAATGCGTTGAGAAATCTTCCCCGGAAAAGTTGTCGTCATAGAAGTGCTGCCAGACCCCGTAAAACTCTGCAGCGGACAGCGGTAAACGTAACCCCAGCTCAGCGTCAGTCAGCCGCTCAAAGGCCGCGCGCAGCGGTTCATCTTTTTGCACCCGACCGCCGGGCACGAACCAGTACCCCTGCGCCGGACGATTGAGGCGCTTGCCAAGCAAAAATTCGCCCTGGGCGTTTTCCACGATCAAATCGATGGAAATCAGCGGAGTTGAACGTACAACGGTGGCAAAATCCTCATGACGTAAAAACATGCTTACCCCCGGTAACGGTGCTGGTTTTCAAGGAACCACTGATATGTACTGGCAAGCCCCGCTTCCAGAGATATCTCGTGATACCAGCCCAACTGATGCAGACGCGTAACATCGAGCAATTTGCGCGGCGTGCCGTCCGGTTTGCTGGCGTCAAACACCACGCGCCCCTTGTAACCCACGGCCTGCGCGATAGTCTGGGCCAGTTCACGGATGGTGCAGTCCACACCGGTGCCCACGTTGATATGCGACAGCATTGGTTGGGTATATTCCTGCAACACTTCCTGAGCCAGCTCCATCACGTGGATACTGGCCGCAGCCATATCGTCGACATGCAGAAATTCACGCATTGGCGTCCCGCTTCCCCACACCACCACATCCGGCGCATTTTGCTCGCAGGCTTCGTGAAAGCGGCGCAGCAGCGCCGGGATCACATGCGAATTGCTCGGATGAAAGTTGTCATGCGGCCCGTACAGATTGGTCGGCATCACCGAGCGATAATCACGGCCATACTGTCGGTTATACGATTCGCACAGCTTGATACCGGCAATTTTGGCAATCGCATACGGCTCATTGGTCGGTTCAAGTGCCCCCTGCAAGAGTTCACTTTCGGCGATTGGCTGGGTAGCTTGCTTGGGATAAATACAGGATGACCCGAGGAACAACAGTTTATTCACGTTATGCAGATGCGCTGCATGAATAATGTTGCTCTCAATCATCATATTTTCATAAATAAAATCAGCAGGATAAGTATTGTTCGCCACAATCCCCCCCACTTTTGCCGCCGCCAGATAAACCTGGTCAATACGTTCAGCGGCAAAGAACGCCTGCACCGCACCGGCGTCCAGCAGATTAAGCTGGTCGCGGGTACGCAGCACCAGTTCTACGTTATCTCGCTGAGCCAGTTGTCTGACGATGGCGGCCCCCACCATCCCGCGATGGCCCGCCACAAAAATACGTTGTGTCTTCATCCTCAGTACTCCAGCGCGATGGCGACCTCGTAACCGTGCGACTTGAGCAGGGAATGTTTCTTCGCCGCATCAAGATCGTTGGCAACCATTTCCGAGATCATCTGGCGCAGTGTGATTTCCGGTTTCCAGCCCAGTTTTTCATGTGCTTTGGCCGGATCGCCCAGCAGCGTTTCCACCTCAGCCGGACGGAAGTAGCGCGGGTCAACGGCAATCATGACATCCCCGGGTTTCACCCCCGGCGCATCGTGTCCGGTCACAGAAACCACGATGCCTTTCTCATTCACGCCCTCGCCTTCAAAGCGCAATTTAATCCCCAGCTGAGCGGCCGCCATTTCCACGAATTGGCGCACGGAAAACTGCACGCCGGTGGCAATCACGAAATCTTCCGGCTTATCCTGCTGCAGCATCATCCACTGCATCCTGACGTAATCTTTGGCATGCCCCCAGTCGCGCAGTGAATCCATGTTGCCCAGGTACAGGCAAGACTCCAGCCCCTGAGCGATGTTGGCGATCGCCCGGGTAATTTTGCGAGTGACAAAGGTTTCGCCGCGGCGCGGAGATTCGTGGTTGAACAGAATGCCGTTACAGGCATACATCCCGTAGGATTCACGGTAGTTGACGGTGATCCAGTAGGCGTACAGCTTGGCAACGGCATACGGTGAACGCGGATAGAACGGCGTGCTCTCTTTCTGCGGGATTTCCTGTACCAGACCGTACAGCTCAGAGGTGGACGCCTGATAAAAACGGGTCTTTTTTTCCAGACCAAGGAAGCGGATCGCCTCCAGCAAACGCAAGGTGCCGATCGCATCAACATCTGCGGTGTATTCCGGTGAATCAAACGACACCGCGACGTGACTCATGGCGCCCAGGTTATAGACCTCATCCGGTTGGACCTCTTTTAAAATACGGGTCAGGTTGGATGAATCCGTCAAATCACCATAGTGCAGATGGAATTTGGGATTGCCTGAATGCGGATCCTGGTAGATGTGGTCCACACGTTCGGTGTTGAATGATGAAGCGCGACGCTTAATACCGTGTACTTCGTACCCTTTTTCCAGCAGGAGTTCTGCCAGGTAAGAACCATCCTGCCCGGTTACGCCAGTAATGAGAGCGACTTTTGACATGTTATAACCTCTTCAGTGATCCCCTCAGGGAGTAACTTTCTCGACGCGTTCGCGCGTGACTACTGCGGGATTTCCCCGACAAATGACATTTGCTGGCAGCGATTTAAATACGCTGCTTCGTGCTCCAACGACGGTGCCATCGCCAATCGTCACGCCAGGCGCGACAAAGACATCTGTCGCCAGCCAGCATTTAGCGCCAACCACAATCGGCGTGGCGTTAATATCAAAATGTTGACTGGCATAATCATGACTCCCGGTGCATAAATAACTTTTTTGCGAAATAACCGCATGGGCGCCAATCGTAATATCACCTAACGTATATAAAACCGCGTCGTCACCCACCCAGGCATAATCTCCCAGGGTTAATTTCCACGGATAAGTAATTTTTACTGAAGGCCGAATGACTACGTTTTTTCCTATTTTTGCGCCAAACATTCGTAATAAAAATGCACGCCAGCGATACATGATCTGTGGTGACCAGCGAAATAATGTTGCTTGCACCGCCCACCATAATTGCACTTTAATAGCACCACCACCGCGAAAACCTCCAGGCACTTTAAATCCGCTTAAGTCCTGCATAATATGCCCTTACGTTTTCCCATATAAGGTTTTTGTTTTGCCGGTTGTGCGCAGACGTAAATATTCTGACAAACCGGTCCAAAAACCTGGCATGTGTAATATCTGGCGCTGTACTTTTTTTGCATCCCGACACAATTCCAGATTATTCGTCGTTGACACTCCGCCCATAGAAAACTCCGATACCAACCCGCTCAGCTTTTTAAAAGCGTAACCGGACTTGTATAATTGGGCTGCCAACGCGTAATCAGACGATATTTTATATTGCAAATCATAATGCCAGACATTCAGCCCTGAGAGCGGAAAGAATATCGCCTGATGACTGGCGGGCAGGCTGTGATAAATATACCAACCTGGTTTTGCCCGGCGCTTAATTTTGTTGCCATTGCCGAAATCCAGCAACGCATCGCCAATGACCATGGTTTGGTCGCTCTGCATTTTTAGCTGGCGGATAAAATGTGCCGCATCCGCATGCAGAATATCCCCGGAGTTGAGGAACAGTGCAAACCGCCCGCGCGCCATCGCGATGCCTTTGTTCATCGCATCATAGATGCCGTTATCCGGCTCGCTGACAAACCGTAACCGGTGTTCCCCACTAAGCCCTTCAAGAAACGCCGACGTACCATCCGAGGAGCCGCCATCAACAACAATCCACTCAAAACTGATATTACCCGCTTGCGCCAGATGTGCCAGCGATGCGTGAGTTTTGACGATCCCTTCCAGATTGCGAAAGGCGACGGTAATGATACTGAGCAGCATGTGAGTTACCTCGCGATATTCAGCGCCTTGCGCAATATAAACGGACACACAATTAAAAATGCGTATTCCGGACTAAATACTGAACCTGTAAAAAACAGTGACAACGGTGTAAAAAGATAAAGCTGCACCCGATAATTCTGATTATCGCCAAACGCATTGATCATCATTTTCATGACCTTCCCCATGTACCACAGGGCTAATATCACCGCGAACCATGAAAAATAAATAATCAGCAGATACAAACCATTGTCTATTGTTTTACCGACATCTGCACTGTTAAAAATTCCGAATGACGCAACGTATTCATAAAGTGAGCCAAATCTCACTACGCCATCAACGTTCAGTAACGAATAACCGACCATCACTAATGGCCCTACGATACGATAATACGATGACGAACCTTCAGTCCCTAAATCACCAAGCCGCGTTGCGATGTACGGAAAAGCAAATATCACCCCAACTAAAAACACGCTTAATGAGATTATCGCCAGCGGTAGCTTCTTTTTTATCGCATCCTTATTCAGGTACTGGAACGCCCACTCCAGGAGATAAAACAAAATAAACGTCATTACTCCTGAAAACGATCCTGATAATATTATCCCTGCCAGAATCATAGCATCGGACTTAGGTGTTTTGATACCAAACTGTTTGATACTGAGCCAAATTGAGATTAACGCCAGAGCGAAGAATGCCGGTTCGAAATAGAGCGCAGTGGTACGTTTCCCACCAAACTTAATAAAGTTCAGAACATAGCTGTTACTGTAAATAAGATATTTCGAAATAACTTCCATTAAACTGCTGCCGCCGCTGAGAATTATCTGCGCCATTTCAACCGCAGCTAACCCCACCACCAGTCCCACTACCAGCCAGAAAAACCGCAAGATCTTAGCGTAGTTATGCGGTGAAATGGTTTTGAAGCGAATACTCCACACCATGCCAATGATCACCACGGTATAAACAAACAGCATCGCTGACGTTACGTACTTACTGGCATCCAGTGATTGACCGAACAGGTAGTTAAACGCCGTCAGCCCGCCCCCTACCCCCAGTGCGATCATTAATTTTTTGATATTGATGCGCTCGACAAACAGCAACAGCAGAACGGGTAAGAAGGTGACGATAGTTATCGGGAAGCTCTCGCCAAGCTGGGCGAGTTTGACGTTAACCAGCAGATAAAGCAGCGGTAGCACCAGATAGCTACAGATTCTGATAGAACGAGACATATTCCTCCAGCATCTGTTGCCCACTGTATGCCACCCGACTGCGTTGACTGAACGCGGTAAGGGACGTGTCAAATACCGCCTGCGCAATGTCTGATTTTTTCAGCTGCACCAGCTGCAATACGTCCGCTTCGCTGAACGTTTTGCCGCCTGATTTGGCCAGCACTTCCTGCGCGGCATCGCTGTGCGTGGCAATTACCGGTACGCCGATGGAAAGCGCTTCACACAGAATCAGCGGGTAGTTATCGACACGGGAGCTGAACACCAGTCCATCCATCCGGTTAAGCGCACTCATCAACGCGCGCTTGTCGCTCTCAAAACCGTGGTTGATGACGTTATCTCCCGCAAATGGCGAAAATTTGCCGAAGGTATGCAGCTCAATTTTGTCCTCAAGCGCGGTAATCGCTCGCACCAGTTGTTGACTGGTTTTGCCGTCATAGCGCAGGTCATGAGCCACCACGGCAATTTTCGGCCGACCGCTCTCCGCAGGCATCGCGGGTAGTTCGGCAAGAATGGCTTCAGTTGCCACATCAATGCCATTATTGATAATGCGGCAGCGTCCCACACCATACAGGCTGTTGAATGCGTCGGCCACATGTTGACTGGGCGAGATAAACTGGCAACCCAGCGCCAGCATGGCGCGAAACATCTGCCGCTTACCGGGCAACTGCTGATGGGCTTTATCGACTTTTACCGGCGGATAGTTGCTGAGCGTTGGGCATTTCTGACAGCCCGTTTTCCAGCCTTCGCAGCCATCGGTAAAGGCACAGCGCCCGGTCACGCTCCAGTGATCGTGCAGCGTCCAGACGAAGGTGATATCCGGTTTATGCGCCTTCACTTTTTGGCAAAAGGTCACCACCTCTTCCAGGTTCAACCAGTAGCTGTGCAACACGTGAAAATGCAGTACCAGCGGGCCGCAGGTGCGGGTAACTTCACGATATAACTTGTTGAGATTGCCAAACATGTCGCGGTTCGCGAAACGAAATAGCGCAATATTCGCCGCCGACGTCAGGCGCGGCGTATATTTGATAACCTGCGGGTAATTCGCATGACTGGCGCTTTTTTTACCACCTTTGCCATAGCCATAGACAAATCGCGACGACAACCCTTTCTCCAGCGCGCGAAGATGCAAATCTAACGCCACGCCTGCCGCCCCACCTTCTGCGAGTCGCACATTAAACTGTAATATCTTCATTTTATTACCTTCACCCGTGCCTTCTCGCCCACCACCAGCGTATTCTCCGGAACGCTATCCACCACAACGCTCCCGGCGCCAATCGTCACGTTATCGCCAATAGCAACGTCGCCGAGCAGAGTGACATTGGCCCCCAACTCAACGCCGTTACCGATGACCGGACAAGATGGATCGTTGGCACCAAGATTGCCGATAGTGACGCCGTGGCGTAGGGTAAAATCATCCCCCGCCACCACGTTTTTATTGATCACTACGCCATAGCCATGATGGATGGTGAAACGGCGGCCGATAGATGCTGCGGCCTGAATTTCATAGCCAAACAGGCATTCAGTGATAAGGCGATACATCACCAGCACCGGGGCAGCCCACAGGTTGTTTATGATATTTTTTTTACGCCAGACGGAGCAAAAATGGGCAATCCGATAGGCCGCCACCATGCAGCAGGGGCGCAGACTCCAGCCGTTCGCGCGTAAATCTTCCAGCATAATTAGCGTCCTCGCAGTCCGTCGGCCAGACGCTTACTGTTGCGAACAGAAAGCAGCGTCAGCAGCGTGCGCCAGTTCATCCGTTTGTTGCGGATCTGATAGAGGGTAAACAGCTGATATTTCTTGCTGGCCCGGTCAAATTTGCCTTTGTGCTTGCGGTAAAACTGAAAGTAGCCGGAGAATTTATTCGGCGATGAGGTAATACGCATCTCGCCGTGATTCACATGCAGGATCTGCGTCGCCTCTTTGACCTTCCACGGTTTGCCATACGCCACCACCATGCGCAGGAAGATGTCGTAATCCTGCGCCGCTTTCAGCGTGGTATCGAACAGGCATGCTTTAAACCGCCATGCCCAGGTAAATACCTGATTACCGATGATGTTGCGCTTATAAAACCTGCGGCGTGAATAAACGGACTTCGGATAGAGCGGCAGACTGGTCGGCTGCGAATACACTTCGCCCTCACAGACATAGTCATTGGCATACAGAAACGCCCGTGTGACCAGTTGATGCCGATACTGCAGGAACACGCTCAGGCGGTTCGGCGTCCATTCATCATCATCATCAATCCCCGTAATGTATTGCCCGTTGGCCTGCATAATGGCCTGATTACGCACCGCGCAGGCCCCAGAGTTGGTGGAATTATGCGTATACGACACGCGCGGATCGTTGAGTTCCTCAACAAACTGCTGCAACTGCTCATATGAGGAAGAGCAATCATCCACAATGATCATCTCCCAGTGAGGATAGTCCTGGCGCAACACCGATTTAATCGCCCGAATGGCCAGCTGCTGGCGGTTCCAGGTTGGCATATAAATTGAAATTAGCGGGTTTTCTGTCGTCATTTTCGTTTCCGGATAGATACGCTTTTGTAGGCCGGATAAGGCGTTTTCGCCGCATCCGGCAGGGTTGGTGATTTATTTCGCATCCGACGTGTATTCGTATTCGTAGTAGCCGTAATCCTGATACCCGCTGGCACGGCGGAAGATCGAGTTGAGGATCACCCCTTTCACCTGAATGCCGTTTTGCTCGAAGCGACTCAGGCTGGTTTCCACCTCTTTCAGCGTGTTGACCGCATAACGCGCCACCATCAGCGTGGTGCCGACATGACGGCCAACAATCGCCGCGTCGGTCACCGCCAGAATTGGTGGGGTGTCAATCAACACCAGGTCATAGTGCGAGCTGGCCCAGGCAATCAGTTCGCCAAAACGCTCGCTCATCAACAGCTCGGAAGGATTGGGAGGGATTTGACCGCGAGGGATCAGATCAAAATGCGGAATCGATGTCGGTTTGGCGCTGGATGAGATATCCCCCTTGCCAATCAGGATCTCAGACAGGCCGTTGACGTTATTGGTCCCCAGCAGTTCGTGGGTATAGCCTTTGCGCATATCGCAGTCGATCAACAGCACGCGTTTGTTGGTCTGGCTGATGACTGCCGCCAGGTTGGCGCATACAAACGTTTTACCAATCGACGGGCTGACGCCGGTCAGCATCAATACGTTGTTACGCGCCTGCATCATGGCAAAGTGCAGACTGGTACGCAGGCTACGTACCGCTTCTATGGCGAGATCCGTTGGATTACCCACGGCCAACAGCTGGCTTTGCTTGTAGCGTTTCACACCTTTAATGGTCTGAACGTTATCACGCGCTTTTTGCCATTCAGACAACGGAATACTGGCATACACGCTGATACCATGCTCTTCCAGCGCCTGCGGGCTTTCAATACCGCGATTAAACAGAGAACGCAGCAGTACGCCCACCACGGAAAGCATCAAACCGAGAATGATACTGCCGAGAATAATCAGCGCCGTTTTCGGCTTCAGCACGCCAGGCTGGGCAATCGCGGGATCGACAATGCGCACATCGCCAACCGTACTGGCCTCGGTAATCTTCAGTTCCTGTTGCTTGTTCAGCAACTGCATATAGACCTGCTGACCGGACTCCACATCACGCGTCAGACGAACAATTTCCTGCTGCGTTTTCGGCATCGCCGTTACGCGCCCGTTCAGCTTACTTTTCTCATCTTCCAGCGCCTGGCGTTTTTCCAGCAGCGTGCGGTACGCCGGATGCGCTTTGGTGAAAAGCTTGGAAATCTCCGCTTCTTTAAAGGTCAGTTCATTCAGTTGCGCATCGATATTCACCATCGAATCCAGCACCGCTTTGGCTTCCAGCGGCAAATCCACGGAGTCTTTATCCTGACGAAAGGCGTTCAACTTGTTTTCAGCAACGTCAAGCCGGTTACGTACCTCAGGCAGTTGCTTTGCCAGAAACGCCAGACTTTTGGCGGCCTCTTCGGATTTACGTTCCACGTTTTGTTGCAGATAGTTGCGGGTAATACTGTCGAGGATCTGGCGGATTTGCTCGCGGTCTTCGCCGGTAAACGTCAGGCTCAATACGCCGGTGTCTTTGCCCGTTTCCGTCACCATCAGGTTATTTTGCAGGGTGTTTATCATGCCCAGCGTGGAGAATTTGCTGACGGTAAATTGGCTCTCCGGGCTGGCATGAATCGCCTCAACCAGCATCGTCACGCCATCGTGTTCCAACACCTTGCCGACTTGCCCCCGGGCACTAAAACCCCCGTCACTCACCAGTTGATAGCTTTTGTCATTCAGCACATTGAGCGTGAAGGTCTGTTCATTCATTGCCTTTGGCAGCGTGAAGGTGGTCACATTAACCGTTTCGTTCTGGCGGCCCATCAGCCGGTCCCAGCCCGCGCCAAAAATAGGGAATGTATCTTTGGTAACGGCGATATCGAGGTTAAGATCGTCTACCGTTTTCCCTAATACCAGACGCGACTGGATGAGCTGAATTTCCGCTTCCGAGGCCGGCGGTTTGTTCGACAACGCCGAGCCAATATCCTGCACCAGTGAATTTCCGGTATTTTGCTCAATTTGCACCAGCGCGTCCGCACTGTAGATGGGTGTGGCGAACAGCGTGTAGACCGCGGCACACAATGCAAAAGCCGTGGTAATGCCTAATACCCACCAGCGGGCTTCCACCACCGTTGCAACCAGACGACCAATATCGATTTCATCATTGCCCGTTACCGGCGCAGCAGACTGTTTAACTTTTTCTGTCATTGTTTTCCCTGCTCTGCGTTCAGTGCCTGAGCCCATTGGCGGGCAGACCGTTCAAGTAATGCGTACACCGCGTCAAACGCATCACGGCTTTTACGATACGGATCGGGAATTTCGCGCTCGCTGTCCCAGTGCCCAAAAAGCATCACTTTGCCGCGCATCTCCGGCACCATTTCACACAGGGCAGAGATATGGCGCTTTTCCATGGTCAGGATCAGGTCATACTCCCGGCACATTCGTCCCGAGATCTGCCGGGCACAATGATTATCCAGTGACAGGTTGTGCGCCTGCGCCACGCTAATAGCACACGGATCCGCGCCTTTCCCCACCAGCGCCCCAAGACCGGCTGAAGAGACCGTTAACGCCGGATGAAATTGCCTTAACAAGCGCTCTGCCGTCGGGGAACGACAAATGTTCCCCACACAGACAACTAAGATTTTGTTAAACATGATGATTACCAGTTGTGAAGGTCGCTGGCCGTGTCCGTCATATAGCGAACACCGCTAATAGTCGGCAGCAACTGATTGATCAAACGGTTCCAGCGAGCAACCGGCGCGGTAGTGACGTACACCACATCGTATGGCTGGAGTCGGAATGATGTTGCCATCACCAGCGACGTCGCATCGGACATATCAAGCTGATAGATATTGGCGATCTTGCCGTTGTTCCCGCCCTCGCCTTTCAATGGTCGAATAACGAAAATGCCGCTGGCGTTGGAGGTGGTCAGGTCGATACCTTCGGCATTGCCCAGCGCTTCGGTGAGCGTCATGCCGCTGAAGTCCATTTTGAGGGTGCTCTGTTTTTTCACTTCCCCCATTACGAAGACTTTCAGATCGTCATTACGCGGAACAAACAGAATGTCGCCAGGATAGAGCAGGCGATTCTGGCTCAGGTCGCCATTTTGCATCAGCGCTTGCAGTGAAATACGTTGCTCCTGCCCTTTATGAGTCAGCACAACGTTGCGCCAGTCTGCTGCCTCGGTGAGACCGCCTGCGGCGTTAATGGCATCAAGAACGGTAAGCGGCACGTTGGTGATGGCCTGCTGGCCGGATTTGTTCACCTGCCCGGAGACATAGGCCTTCTGCGAGCGGAAAGCGGCGATATTAACGTCCACCTGCGGGTCAGCAATGTACTTCGCTAAGCGCCCGGTAATATCACTACGAATCTCTGCCAACGTTTTCCCTACCACGCTGACTTTGCCGATGTAGGGGTAAAACATGGTGCCATCAGGCTGCACCCAGTTGCCGGTATCGCTTGAGCTACGGTACTGCCCAGCTGGCGTGGTGAGTTCAGGATGGTCCCAGACGGTCACATTCAGGACATCCCCCGGGCCGACCCGGTACTGATATCCGGAAATCTCCTGGTCCAGCGACATATTTGGCTGGGCAACATTTGGTCGAGGACGTAATTGTTCGACCAGCCGTGGCGTGAGTGGATAAACATTCACCATGCGATCGATATCAAAATCAGCGTCCTGCTGTTTAATCACATCTTTGCCCATCGTAGACATATTGCTGCCCGGAAGCACGGTACAACCGTTTATCAAGATCACCGATACCAATACTGGCATCAATTTAAGTTTGGATTTCATCATTGATTATTTATCACTTTGGCAGAGTATTTATCACATGCAATCTAAATAGCGACTTCGCCTGTACGTATTTACCTTGCCGTTAATTGAAATGGAATTTAACTGGCATCAGTCCTAAAAAAAATGAATTCATCTACGGTCTCTTGACAGAATAATTTAGGCTTGTTTCAGGCGACCAGACACGCTACCGCCCCTGGCTTCACTAGCTACCAATGCACTGATTAATTTAAATTTTTATCCTCTCCTTTATTTTCATCACATTTACAGCGTTAACGAATCGGGAGTGGCGCCACTGATTGATGAGGAAATATTTATCTTTTGATTATTACCGCAAGAATTGTTGCAGCTATGCGAATATCAGGCAAGATAACAAACCGCCGACACCTGGCTTTTAAGATTAATATTAAGCGTCGGTTTTATATATTTTTAGGATTTTATTGATATTGACAATATTGATATAGAAATATTCCACCTGCGATATTTCCTAAATATATTTAGATTAATAAAATCATTTCCTGTAGTTACATTAAGGCTATTATCCTGCATCAGTTCTGATATAACCGACAGAGAAATCCCTTCTCGCCATTGCATTTTTCGCCAGTTTTACCCATGATCGAATTGTGACAATTGTCATACAACTATGGGTATAGCATTTACTATGGAATGGATTGCCGATCCGTCAATCTGGGCCGGACTGGTCACGTTAATCGTGATCGAACTTGTTCTTGGCATTGATAATCTTGTTTTTATTGCCATCCTCGCGGAGAAACTACCTCCTGCCCAGCGGGATAAGGCGCGTATTACAGGGCTACTGCTGGCAATGGTTATGCGCCTGCTGCTGCTGGCATCAATATCCTGGCTGGTAACGCTGACCACGCCGCTGTTCAGCATTCGCGATCTCAGCTTCAGCGCCCGCGATCTGATCATGCTGTTCGGTGGTTTCTTCCTACTGTTTAAAGCCACTATGGAGCTCAACGAACGGCTGGAAGGGAAAGACAGCGATAACCCCACCCAGCGTAAAGGCGCTAAGTTCTGGGGTGTGGTCGCGCAGATCGTGGTGCTGGACGCCATCTTCTCTCTGGATTCCGTCATTACCGCTGTTGGCATGGTCGATCACCTGGCGGTGATGATGGCGGCAGTCATTATTGCCATCAGCCTGATGTTGCTGGCCAGCAAGTCGCTGACGCGCTTTGTTAACAGCCATCCAACTATTGTTATTCTGTGTCTGAGCTTCCTGCTGATGATTGGTTTCAGTCTGGTGGCCGAAGGGTTTGGTTTCCATATCCCGAAAGGTTACCTGTACGCGGCCATCGGCTTCTCTGTCATGATCGAAGCATTGAACCAGTTGGCTATCTTTAACCGTCGTCGCTTCCTCTCAGCCAACCATACTCTGCGCCAGCGCACCGCCGAGGCGGTAATGCGGCTGCTGAGCGGGCAAAAAGAAGATGCCGAACTGGATGCCGAAACCGCAGCGATGCTGGCGGATCATCATGAAGGTCAGATTTTTGCGCCACAGGAGCGGCGGATGATTGAACGTGTGCTGAACTTCAATCAGCGTACCGTCAGCAGTATCATGACCTCGCGCCATGATATTGAACATATCGACCTCAATGCGCCCGAAGCAGAAATCCGCGCCTTACTGGAAAAAAACCAGCATACGCGTCTGGTGGTCACTGGCGAAGACGAGCAGGAGGAACTGTTGGGCGTGGTGCATGTCATCGATTTACTGCAACAGTCTCTGCGCGGCGAACCGCTCGACCTGCGCGTCTTGATTCGCCAGCCGCTGGTGTTCCCGGAGACCTTGCCGCTGCTTCCGGCGCTTGAGCAGTTCCGTAATGCCCGGACGCATTTCGCGTTTGTAGCCGATGAATTTGGTTCCGTCGAAGGGATTGTGACGCTGAGTGATGTGATGGAAACCATCGCCGGCAATCTGCCAAACGAGGTAGAGGAAATCGACGCCCGTCATGATATTCAGAAAAACGCCGATGGTTCGTGGACCGCTAACGGACATATGCCACTGGAAGACCTGGTGCAGTACGTGCCTATCCCGTTAGACGATAAGCGTGAGTATCACACCATTGCCGGACTGTTAATGGAGTATTTGCAGCGCATCCCGAAAACCGGGGAGGAAGTCCAGGTTGGCGACTATCGGCTAAAAACCCTGCAGGTGGAAAATCATCGCGTGCAAAAGGTCCAGCTGATACCGCTACACAGTGAAGAAGAGATGGATTACGAGGTGTAAGTCACGAGCCGGATGGGGCATTAGCCACCATCCGGCAATATGAATCAGAGCTTATCCAGCAACTTTTTAACATCTTTGCCGTTTCGGGAATCTTTATTGCGATCTGCCCAGTCATTCAGACGACGTTTTGCTTCATCCTGCAGATGCTTACGCAAAAGCTGATCAACTTGCAGACTGTAGTTCAGTGATTGCCACTGGCCATAGACCCTGAGAGGAACCGGGGTGGCCTTCAGGAAACTAATCAACTTACTTTCGCCATCCCAACCGCCCAGCACGCGAATGTTAAACAGCGTGTCGCAATTCTGCTTCACCAGATCTAACGTTCCTTTGCCGGTTAGCGCCAACATCGCGGACTCCCCTGCCATGTTATCCAGCGTCACCTCACCGTTATCCAGCGTCATATCGGTTACAAAATGATCCAAGCGGGTCACGTTATCGAGGTTTTGCTGAGATTTAACATCCCCACCGCTGCGTTCTACAGCCTGTTGAATCATCTGCTGGAAGTTCATCCCTTCCATTCGCGTATCGTTCATTTCGACATGGGCCTGCCCTTGCCAGCTATGGCGAAACGCCTGGGCATCAATATCTGAGCCGGAAAAATCTCCCGCCAGCGACAGCTTGCCGGTGAGTGCGATGGGGTAATCAAAGGCCTTCAGAATCGTGCCAATTTCCACACCTTCCAGGCGCGGATGAAAGACCGCTCGCGGTTCTCCCTTTCTGGCATCCAGCGTGCCGGGCAGTGAGATCAGCCCGCCATCACTTTTTCCCTGCAACTGCGCAATGTTCAGTAAGCCGAACTGGTTGTCTATTTTTGCCGAAACATTCTCAAACGCCATTTTCCGCCACAGCACTTTGTCAGCCTGCAAAGCGATGTCTGCCGAAAAACCCTTGAGTCCCTGATACGAAACGGCATCAACCTGGGAAGCAATGACGGGGCGCGCCAGCGTTGACTGACTCTGACCTTGCTGAACGTCACCTTTTGCTGTCGCCGCTGCGTCATGCTGTACGAGCAGGTTATCCAGATTGAGCTGACCAAATTTCAGGTCGACGGCCCATTCCGGTTTTTCCAACAAGGATACGTGCGCTTGCCCGGAGAACGAAGAGTCATTGGCGGTCAAATTTATCTGGCTAAACGAAAGCTGTTTTTTCTCTTCCAGCCATTGCGCCTGAAGATGTCCCTGACCGTTGATCCCCTGCGGCGGCAAATCGGCCCCCTGCAATTGCCAGCTTAACTGCTCGATATTCGCAGATAAGTTGTGCGGATAATCGGAGGCATCGACCGTACCGTTAAAGGATAACGCGAGATCGCGCTGATCGCGGTTCACACGCCCGGAAAAATCAAACGTGCCGCGGTGCTGGCTATCTTGTTCCATCTCCAGACGAATATCACGAACGGTAACTTGTTCATCGTCTTCATGCTGGAATACCAGAACACTGTCGGCAACGCGCAAACGGGCGATATCAAACGACCATCCTTTGTCTTCCGCCAGATCGGGCAACATATTGTCTTTTGGGGCAACAGGTGCATCTTTGCCGCGTACCGCCTCAGTTTGCGGGGTCAGTTGAATCACTGCGCCTTTGAGCATCACCTGCTTCACGCTGAGCTGGTGGCTCAACAGCGGCCATAACGCAACGTCAAGACGCATATTGTCGGCACGAACCAGAGGTTCGCTGGCACCTTCAGCCGTTAACACCACTCGCCCTGAGAGGATACTCAGTTGCGGCCATACGTGCCAACGCAGGGGCCCATCCAACTGCAGCTGATACCCACTACGTGCGGCAACCTGCTTGACCATATACGCGCGGAAATCATTCGGATTCACCAACAGTACTAACGCAGAAAAGCCAGCCACCAGCACGACCAGAAGAATCATCAGCGTCGTCAGAAATCGTCTCATGCTATCCCCAATGGACTGAAAAACACTCAGTCTTTATCGATCCGGCTGGCAACGGCGCCCTGCTGGTCGCGATACTTCGCATCCTGACGACGGTTGTATGGTCGCGCTGCCGGACCGGAAAGCGGTTCGAAACTTAGCGCGCCAATTGGCATGCCCGGACGCAGAGCCAGCGGTAATTTTCCGGAGTTGTAAAACTCCAGTACAATACAGCCAGACCAGCCCGGATCGATACGGTGTGCGGTGACGTGTACCATCAGTCCCAGACGCGCCAGAGATGAACGGCCATCTAACCAACCGACGAGATCGGAAGGCAACGTCACGGATTCGAATGTTACTGCCAGCGCAAGCTCACCCGGATGCAAGAAGAATGCCTCGCCGTCCTTGAGGACGATTTCATCACTCATCACGCGATCCAGCGCGGCGCTGACTTCATCTTTCGGTCCGCTCAAATCGATATACGCCGCCGTATGACCGCGGAACGTACGGAATTTGTTGCCAAGACGCACATCTACCGTGGCGCCATTGATTCGCTCGACAGGAGGGCGTGGAGTGATCGACAGGCGACCTTCATCCAACCAGGCTTCAATATCTCGGTCACATAAACGCATGGCACTTTCTCCTTTCGTGCTTCAAACCCTTAATGCCAGGTGCGTTAAGGGTGAACCAGGTTATCACTGAACGGTACACAATTCGCTGAACTTATTCAAAGAACTGACTGATTTTAGCCTTCAGAATATCGATGGCGATGCGGTTTTTACCCCCGCGCGGCACAATGATGTCGGCGTATTGCTTTGAAGGCTCAATAAATTGCAGGAACATTGGACGGACGGTTTTCTGGTATTGCGCCATCACCGAATCCATTGAACGACCACGTTCATTCACATCCCGCTTGATACGGCGCATCAGACAAATATCCAGCGGCGTATCAACAAAAATAGAAAAGTTCATCTCATCGCGCAAACGCGCATCCGTCAGCAGCAAAATGCCTTCCAGGATAATGACTTTCTTCGGTTCGATATGAATAGTGTCTGGCGTACGCGTGTGCTCAACATAGCTATAAACCGGCAGCTCAATGGCAGAGCCGCGCTTCAGCGTTTGCAGATGTTGAAATAGCAGGCTGTGGTCCATCGCGTTCGGATGGTCGTAGTTGGTTTTTACGCGTTCTTCCATCGACAGATGGCTTTGATCTTTGTAATAGCTGTCTTCGGGAATAACGCCAATATGTTCGTCACCGACTTGTTCACGCAATTCGCGATAAAGAGTACTGGCAATAAGGCTCTTGCCGGAAGCCGATGCGCCGGCAATGCCGATAATGACGCACTGATGGGACTGATCAGTCATAAATTTAGCGACCTGATTAACCTGGATGTAAGGAAGGGCGGCGCCGAAACGCCAAACGCGGCAATTATAGGGATTTCAGCGGCGCGATGCCACCCCAGGCTGCACCAATACTGTCCCTGTCGCAAATTAAAATGGTCAGATTTAGAACAGCCGCTATATTTATTCACCTGCCTTAGGAATTAATAGCTTGGGAGTGTTAATTTATGAGCAGCTGGCGTATAAATTGTAAATTGTTTGTACTAGCATAATCCCAGATTAAATGTGATGCGTCCGGCATCTCTGCTGGGCGACAACGGCTATTTGGGTAGAGTGGTAATGAGTAAACAATCCCAACATGTTTTAGTTACCTTACCCCATCCTCTACTGCGCCTGGCCAGTTTAGGTCTGGTGGCTTTCATCTTTACGTTGTTTTCGCTGGAACTATCACGTTACGGCGCACAGCTTGCCCCTCTGTGGTTTCCAACCTCTATCATGATGGTGGCTTTTTACCGTCACGCGGGAAAGATGTGGCCTGGGATCGCGCTGGCTTGCTCATTCGGTAGCATCGGCGCCTCTTTACTTTTTTTCCCCGGACAGTCGCTTAATTTCTCCTATACGGTCATTAACATTATTGAGGCTGTTGTTGGCGCAATGTTATTGCGTAAACTGCTGCCCTGGTACAATCCCTTACAAAATTTGAATGACTGGGCGCGCCTGGCATTTGGTAGCGCGGTTGTTCCGCCACTGTTGGGCGGCATTTTGATGTGGTTGTTGCTGCCGAAGGACACGTCGTTAAATACCTTTCTCATTTGGGTACTGTCAGAATCCATTGGCGCACTGGCGTTGGTGCCGTTAGGTTTACTGTTTAAACCACATTACCTGTTGCGCCATCGCGACCCGCGATTATTGCTTGAGACCCTGATTACCCTGCTGGTGACCTTAACGCTCAGTTGGCTGTCCATGATGTACATTCCATGGCCATTTACCTGCGTTATTGTCCTGCTGATGTGGAGCGCTGTCCGTCTGCCGCGTATGGAGGCGTTTTTAATATTCCTCAGCACCGTGATGATGGTTTCGCTGATGCTGGCTGCCGACCCTTCGCTGCTTTACACCCCGAAACCGAACATGATGACGGACATCCCCTGGTTGCCGTTTTTGATGATCCTGTTGCCCGCTAATATGATGACCATGGTGATGTACGCGTTTCGAGCCGAACGCAAGCACATTTCAGAAAGCGAGTCACGCTTTCGCAACGCCATGGAATATTCCGCGATTGGCATGGCGTTAGTCGGTACCGAGGGGCAATGGTTACAGGCCAATAAAGCCTTGTGTCAGTTTCTGGGCTATAGCCAGGAGGAGTTACGTTCACTGACCTTCCAGCAATTAACCTGGCCGGAAGATTTGAACAACGACATTGAACAGTTGAACATGCTGGCACGCGGAGAGATTAATAGCTATTCCATGGAAAAACGCTATTACACCCGTTCGGGCGACGTCGTCTGGGCGTTGCTGGCCGTTTCGTTGGTGCGTCATAGCGACAATACCCCACTCTATTTTATCGCGCAGGTTGAGGACATTAACGACCTGAAGCATACCGAGTGGATTAACAAACGGTTAATGGAGCGCATTACCCTCGCCAATGAAGCAGGGGGGATTGGGATCTGGGAATGGGAACTCCAGCCTGACGTGATCAGCTGGGATAAACGGATGTTCGATCTCTACGAAGTTCCTGCGCATATCAAGCCCAGTTGGCAAGTCTGGTATGAGTGCGTTGTACCCGAAGATCGTGAGTACGCCGAAAATGTAATTCGTGATTCACTGGCCGCACGGGCTCCGTTCAAACTGGAGTTTCGTATCGCGGTAAAAGATGGCATACGCCATATCCGCTCGTTGGCCAACCGGGTACTGAATAAAGACGGTGAAGTTGAACGCTTACTTGGTATCAATATGGATATGACCGAAGTCAAGCAGCTTAACGAAGCGCTGTATCAGGAAAAAGAGCGCCTTCACATTACGCTGGATTCAATCGGCGAAGCGGTGATTTGTATTGATGTCGATATGAACGTGACCTTTATGAATCCGGTCGCTGAGAAACTGAGCGGCTGGCAGCAGGACAGTGCCATCGGCATTCCGCTATTGACGGTACTACATATTACTTTTGGCGAGAACGGTCCGCTGATGGAAAATATCTACAGTGCTGACATGTCACGTACGGCAATCGAACAGGAAGTGGTCCTGCATTGTCGTAACGGCAACAGTTATGACATTCAGTATAGCATCACGCCCCTCAGCACCCTCGACGGCGGCAGCATTGGCTCGGTGTTGGTTATTCAGGACGTCACAGAGTCGCGGAAGATGCTCCGCCAGCTTAGCTACAGCGCCTCGCATGATGACCTGACCCAGTTGGCAAACCGGGTCAGCTTCGAAAACCATCTAAAACAATTGCTGCATTCGGTACACGACACGCACCAGCGTCATGTGCTGGTTTTTATCGACCTGGATCGTTTTAAAGCGGTGAACGACAGCGCGGGTCATGCCGCTGGAGATGCCCTGCTGCGTGAACTCTCAGCGCTTATGCTCAGCATGTTGCGATCCAGCGATATGCTGGCACGCCTGGGCGGCGACGAGTTTGGTCTGTTGCTACCGGATTGTAATATCGAAAGCGCCCGCTTTATTTCAGGTCGCGTCATCAGCGCCATTAATGATTACCACTTCATGTGGGAAGGCCGCTTACACCGTATTGGCGCCAGCGCAGGGATTACGCTCATTGATGAGAAAAACCATGTCGCGACCGATGTGATGTCTCAGGCCGATATCGCCTGCTACGCGGCGAAAAACAGCGGCCGTGGACGCGTCTGCGTTTATGAACCTCAGCAAAGCCAGGCCCATGCCGCGCGTAGTCAACTGACATTGGATGAACAAAGACACACCATTATGCACAACCCAATGCTGATGATCGCCAGAGGTGTGGCTTCCCCGCGTATACCGGAGACGTTTAGCTTCTGGATTATTTCGCTTCGCTTAGGCACCGCTGAGGGTGAAGTCATTGAGGAGCAAGCCTTCCGCGCCGGGCTGGTCGATCCCGCGTTAAGCAAGGCGCTTGACCGTCGGGTATTTAGCGAGTTCTTCCAGAACTCTGCCCAAGCAGTAGCCAGTAAGGGCCTCAGTATTGCCCTGCCCCTTTCCGCCGTCGGCCTGCTCAACACAGAACTTATCGATGAGCTGCTGGAGCACTTGCAACGCAGTCCACTACCGCCGCGATTGCTGCATCTGACCGTTCCGGCAAGCGTCTTCAAAACCAACCCAACGCAGGCTATATCCGCCCTGCATCGACTGCGTCAGTACGGTTGTCGAATTGTATTAAGTCAGGTTGGTCGCGATTTAGAGCTCTTTGACAACCTGAAATATCGCATTGTCGATTACCTGTTGCTCGACAGCGAGCTAAGTGCCAGCGCTCCCGGCAACCTGATCGACGAAATGTGGGTGTCCATTATTCAGGGTCATGCCCAGCGCCTGGACATAAAAACTATCGCCGGTCCGGTGCAGTTGCCACTCATCATGGATACGCTTTCTGGCATCGGTGTTGATATGATTTATGGCGATATTATTGCCGATGCCCAACCGCTGGATCTGCTACTGAATACCAGTAATTTCGCCATCAACTGACGGTTGCCAGCCATCCGTATACCAAATATGTAACAGCGCATAGGAGCGCCAGGGTTTCCAGCGCTCTGCATACCGTCGGATCTGGGCCGGTGTCATGCCGGGAAAACGCTGCTTAATCAGATAGTCATCCGGCAGAAAAACATCTTTCGCCTGCCAACCACGTAGCGCGAAATAGTTGGCGGTCCAGCGCCCTATCCCGGGAAACGTTTGTAGCTGCTTAACGCCTTGTTCGATATCGGCAGGGGCTGTTGTCGCGATCGTTCCTTCAAGGGTTGCATGAGCCAGGTGAATCAACGCTTCGGCGCGTTTGAGCGGCATTCCTAACGCTTTCAGGTGCAGCGGATCGGCATTGGCAAGCGCTTCCGGCGTAGGAAAACACACATACTCGGGCGCATCCTCCAGCGCTTCCCCGTAAGCATGCGCCACTTTCGCCGTCAGTTTCGCCGCCATAGCCACGCTGACTAACTGCCCTAAAATCGCTCGTACTCCTTGTTCAAAAGCATCGACACTGCCCGGCAAACGCAGTCCCGGACGCGCTGCACCGAGGCTGCCCAGCGCGGCGATAATTTGCTGCGGGCAACAGCCAAGATCGAACAAGCGCGTTATTTTTGCCAGACACTCGGAGGCGACCGGCTGTAACCCTGTGCTCAACGTCACGTGTAGCACGTTGGCGTGCAGATCCGGGACAACGCGCACCAGACCACGATGCCCCCCTACGCACAGGCTTCTGACATAGCTCAGTTCCTCTACGGTTTCGACACCTTCAACCGCACGGGCGGCAAGAAACCCCAGCATCCAGGGCCAGTCATAAGGTGGTTGCCAGCTCAGCGTGAACATTCAGTTTTCCTTTTTACGCAAACCTACAGGATAAACGGTATTCAATCAGTATGCCTTGCTTTCATATTCCAGTTGTCGGGGCGTCAACTATTCGTTAAAGTCACGCCCCTTCTTCACTGGCATGGGGATTTTTACGGTGTTTATTGGTTTTGACTACGGTACGGCAAACTGTTCAGTGGCCGTTATGCGTGACGGGCAGCCCCACCTGCTCAAAATGGAAAATAACAGCACGCTGCTACCCTCAATGCTGTGCGCACCAACGCGCGAAGCGGTTAGCGAGTGGCTGTATCGCCATCATGACATCCCAACTACGGACGATGAAACGCAGGCGCTGCTTCGCCGTGCGATGCGCTACAACCGCGAAGAAGACATCGACGTTAACGCCAACAGCGTACAGTTCGGTCTGGCATCGCTGGGTCAGTATATTGAAGACCCGGAAGAGGTGTACTTCGTTAAATCGCCAAAATCATTTTTGGGCGCCAGCGGTCTGAAGCCGCAGCAGGTTGCGCTGTTTGAAGATCTGGTCTGTGCAATGATGCTGCACATTCGCAACCAGGCGCAAAGCCAACTGCCGGAAGCTATCACTCAGGCCGTGATTGGTCGGCCCATCAACTTCCAGGGATTAGGTGGCGATGACGCCAACACCCAGGCGCAGGGTATTCTTGAACGTGCGGCCAAACGCGCCGGTTTTCAGGATGTCGTCTTCCAGTACGAGCCGGTAGCGGCGGGACTGGATTACGAAGCGACGCTGCAGGAAGAAAAACGCGTGTTGGTGGTGGATATCGGCGGGGGTACGACTGACTGTTCACTGCTGCTGATGGGGCCGCAATGGCATCAGCGTGCCGATCGCGAAAACAGCCTGCTGGGACACAGTGGCTGCCGCGTAGGCGGGAACGATCTGGATATCGCGCTGGCGTTTAAACACCTGATGCCACTGCTGGGTATGGGCGGTGAGACTGAAAAAGGTATCGCCTTACCGATTCTCCCCTGGTGGAACGCGGTCGCAATCAACGACGTTCCCGCGCAAAGTGATTTCTACAGCAGCGCCAACGGTAGATTGCTCAACGATCTTGTCCGCGACGCAAGAGAAGCCGATAAAGTCGCTCTGCTGCTTAAAGTCTGGCGCGAGCGTCTGAGCTATCGCCTGGTGCGCAGTGCAGAAGAGAGCAAAATCGCACTTTCCGACCAGACCATTGTAACGGCGGCGATACCGTTTATCAGCGACACGCTGGCAACCGATATCAATCAACACGGACTGGAAGCTGCGCTCAATCAGCCCCTGGCGCGTATTCTGGAGCAGGTCCAACTGGCGCTGGACAACGCACAGGAAAAACCGGACGTGATTTATCTGACCGGCGGCAGCGCGCGTTCGCCGCTGATTAAAAAAGCCCTCGCCCAGCAGCTTCCCGGGATCCCTATCGCGGGTGGCGATGACTTCGGTTCTGTCACCGCCGGACTGGCCCGCTGGGCTGACGTTGTTTTCCGCTAAGCCGCTCGCATGCTGAAAAGTGCGCGTATTGACATCATCCTTGCTGTGGCTTATTTTCAGGAGTGAGGGTTAGGGAGGGTTTCCCCTCCCCCTGGTGTCTTAGTAAGCCGCGAAGCTAATGACTAAGAGTATCACCAGTATGATGACCTGCTTCATCATAACCCTTTCCTTATTTTGGCCCCTTCCTCGGGAGGGGCTTTCCCGTTCCAGCGTCCTGCTGAAATCTCTGGCTTTCCTCCTTTTTGCCTTGTCAGCACTCTATCGCACAATTGCGTATTCGCTATCTTCACCACCGATTGTTGCGTAACGCCTCGCAAAGCCGCGTCAGCATTCAGACGAATCCCGACAGTGTTTCATAATTCCTCCATTTTTCTCCCTTGTTCACTGGCTAAACTAGTATCATTCCGCGAATCGTTTCAGGATGAGAAACTCATAACAATGAAAGGCAGTAATAAATCCCGCTGGGTGATAGCAATCGTGATCGTCGTGGCCGCCGTCGCCGCCATCTGGTTCTGGCAAAGCCGCAGCGCATCCCAGGGAACCGCACCGGGCGCAACCAAACCCGCGCAGCACACTGCGGGGTCAGGACGGCGTGGAATGCGCTCCGGACCGTTGGCTCCCGTGCAGGCTGCCACCGCCACCGAGGAAGCCGTGCCACGTTACCTGACAGGGCTGGGGACCGTTACTGCCGCAAATACCGCCACGGTGCGTAGTCGGGTGGATGGTCAACTCATCGCCTTACACTTTGAGGAAGGACAACAGGTAAAAGCCGGCGACCTGCTGGCAGAGATAGATCCCAGCCAGTTCAAAGTTGCTCTGGCTCAGGCGCAGGGACAACTGGCAAAAGATAAAGCCACGCTGGCGAATGCCCGTCGCGATCTTGCCCGCTATCAACAGTTGGTTAAAACCAATCTGGTCTCCCGCCAGGAGCTGGACGCACAGCAAGCGCTGGTCAATGAGACGTTAGGCACAATCAAAGCAGATGAAGCCAGCGTCGCCAGCGCTCAGTTGCAGCTCGACTGGAGCCGGATAACCGCACCTGTCGATGGTCGTGTCGGCCTGAAACAGGTCGATGTCGGTAACCAAATATCCAGCGGCGATACCACCGGAATCGTCGTCATTACGCAAACGCATCCCATCGACCTGATATTTACGTTGCCTGAAAACGACATTGCTACCGTGTTGCAGGCACAAAAATCGGGGAGCCAGCTGAAGGTCGAAGCCTGGGACCGAACCAATTCGCAAAAGCTGAGCGAAGGCGTCCTGCTCAGTCTCGACAATCAGATTGATGCCACCACCGGAACAATCAAAGTAAAGGCTCGTTTTAACAATCAGGATGATGCCTTATTCCCTAACCAGTTCGTTAACGCCCGCATGCTGGTCGACACACAACAAAATGCCGTTGTGATCCCAACTGCCGCCCTGCAAATGGGTAACGAAGGCCATTTTGTCTGGGTACTGAATAGCGACAATAAAGTGAGCAAACACCTGGTTAAACCGGGTATTCAGGATAGCCAAAAAGTGGTGATTGCCGCCGGGCTTTCTGCGGGCGATCGGGTCGTGACCGACGGGATTGACCGTCTGACGGAAGGCGCAAAAGTCGAAGTCGTTGAGGCGCACGACGCCTCTGTTCAGGACGAGAAAACAGCGCCACGCGGATACGGCAAAAAAGGAGCTAACTCCTGATGCAGGTGTTACCTCCGGACAACACAGGCGGACCATCGCGCCTGTTTATTCTGCGCCCCGTCGCCACCACGCTGCTGATGGTCGCGATTTTGCTTGCCGGAATTATCGGTTATCGCTTCCTGCCAATCGCCGCCTTACCTGAAGTGGATTACCCCACGATTCAGGTCGTTACGCTCTACCCTGGCGCCAGCCCGGACGTCATGACCTCGGCGGTCACCGCACCGCTTGAACGTCAGTTTGGACAGATGTCTGGCTTAAAACAGATGTCATCACAAAGCTCCGGTGGCGCATCGGTCGTTACGTTACAGTTTCAACTGACGCTCCCGTTGGATGTTGCCGAGCAGGAAGTTCAGGCCGCGATTAACGCCGCCACCAATTTATTACCCAGCGATCTCCCTAACCCTCCGGTCTACAGCAAGGTAAACCCGGCAGATCCACCGATCATGACGCTGGCGGTCACATCCAGCGCCATGCCGATGACGCAGGTGGAAGATATGGTCGAAACCCGCGTCGCGCAGAAAATCTCTCAGGTATCCGGCGTGGGCCTGGTAACACTTTCCGGTGGGCAACGTCCGGCGGTCCGCGTGAAGCTTAACGCTCAGGCCATTGCCGCACTCGGTCTGACCAGCGAAACCATCCGTACGGCCATTACCGGTGCCAACGTCAATTCGGCAAAAGGGAGTCTTGATGGTCCAACGCGTGCCGTTACCCTTTCAGCCAACGACCAGATGCAGTCCGCAGACGAATATCGTCAGCTCATTGTTGCCTATAAAAACGGGGCACCGGTTCGTCTGGGCGATGTCGCCACCGTTGAGCAAGGGGCCGAAAACAGCTGGCTGGGCGCATGGGCCAATAAGCAACAAGCTATAGTAATGAATGTTCAGCGCCAACCTGGCGCAAACATCATCTCCACGGCAGACAGTATCCGCCAGATGCTGCCGCAGCTCACCGAGAGCCTGCCCAAATCGGTTAAGGTCAACGTACTTTCCGATCGTACAACCAATATTCGTGCGTCCGTAGCGGATACCCAATTTGAATTGATGCTGGCGATTGCGCTGGTAGTCATGATTATCTACCTGTTTTTGCGCAATATTCCGGCAACTATTATTCCTGCAGTCGCCGTACCGTTGTCGTTAATCGGTACTTTCGCGGTGATGGTATTTCTTGATTTCTCCATCAACAACCTGACCCTCATGGCGCTAACCATCGCGACAGGTTTTGTGGTGGATGACGCTATCGTGGTGATTGAGAACATTTCACGTTATATCGAAAAAGGCGAAAAACCGCTGACCGCCGCCCTGAAAGGTGCGGGCGAGATTGGTTTTACCATCATCTCTCTGACTTTTTCGCTGATCGCCGTGCTGCTCCCACTGTTGTTTATGGGCGATATTGTCGGGCGATTGTTCCGCGAGTTTGCCGTAACGCTGGCCGTGGCGATCCTGATTTCTGCGGTAGTGTCGCTCACCCTCACGCCGATGATGTGCGCCCGCATGCTCAGTCAGGCATCGTTACGTAAACAGAACCGCTTCTCGCGCGCCTCGGAACGGATGTTTGATCGCATTATCGCCGCGTACGGTCACTGGCTGGCAAAGGTACTCAACCATCCGTGGCTGACGCTCAGCGTGGCGCTTGGTACGCTGGCGCTAAGCGTCATGCTGTGGGTCTTTATTCCAAAAGGCTTCTTCCCGATCCAGGATAACGGCATCATCCAGGGCACGCTGCAGGCACCGCAGTCCAGCTCGTTTGCCAGCATGGCTCAGCGCCAGCGTCAGGTTTCAGATGTCATCCTGAAAGATCCGGCGGTAGAAAGCCTGACCGCTTTTGTCGGTGTGGACGGCACTAATACGGCATTGAACAGCGCGCGCTTACAAATCAACCTTAAGCCGCTGGATGAACGCGACGATCGGGTGCAGAAAGTGATTGCACGCCTACAGGATGCGGTTGACAGAGTTCCCGGCGTTGACCTTTATCTTCAGCCCACTCAGGATCTGACGATTGATACTCAGGTCAGCCGGACGCAATATCAGTTCACGCTGCAAGCGACATCCCTTGATGCCCTCAGCACCTGGGTTCCACAACTGATAGCAAAACTAAATCAGCTACCGCAACTGTCCGATGTCAGTAGCGACTGGCAGGACAAAGGGCTGGTAGCATATGTGAACGTCAATCGTGACAGCGCCAGCCGTTTGGGCATCAGCATGTCAGATGTCGACAACGCCCTGTACAACGCCTTCGGCCAGCGACTGATTTCAACCATCTACACCCAGGCAAATCAGTATCGCGTGGTGTTAGAACATGACACCAACAATACGCCAGGGCTTGCGGCACTGGATACAATTCGTCTGACCAGTAGCGACGGCGGCATAGTACCGCTCAGCGCGATCGCCAGTGTTGAACAGCGTTTTGCCCCGCTGTCGATTAACCACCTCGATCAGTTCCCGGTCACCACCATCTCGTTCAACGTGCCAGACGAGTGGTCGCTGGGTGATGCGGTACAGGCCATTCTGGATACCGAAAAAACGCTTAACTTGCCCGCAAATATTACCACCCAGTTCCAGGGCAGCACGCTCGCCTTCCAGGCTGCGCTGGGAAATACCATCTGGTTGATTGTGGCTGCGGTTGTCGCGATGTATATCGTACTGGGTGTGCTGTATGAGAGCTTTATTCACCCAATTACTATTCTCTCCACGTTGCCGACGGCGGGCGTCGGGGCGCTCCTGGCATTAATGATTGCCGGGAGCGAACTGGACGTCATCGCGATTATCGGCATTATTTTGCTCATCGGTATCGTCAAGAAAAACGCCATCATGATGATCGACTTTGCCCTTGCCGCGGAGCGCGAACAGGGAATGTCACCACGCGATGCCATTTTCCAGGCCTGTCTGCTGCGTTTTCGCCCGATCCTGATGACTACACTGGCGGCACTGCTCGGCGCGTTGCCACTGATGTTAAGTACCGGCGTGGGTGCCGAATTACGCCGCCCATTAGGTATTGGCATGGTCGGTGGGCTGCTGGTGAGTCAGGTATTAACCCTGTTTACCACCCCGGTGATTTATCTGCTGTTTGACCGTCTGTCGCTGTATGTGAAAAGCCGCTTCCCGCGTCAGGAAGAGGAAGCGTAAATGAAATTTTTCGCGCTTTTCATTCATCGTCCGGTGGCGACCATTCTTATTTCGGTGGCCATCACCCTATGCGGCATACTCGGATTTCGTCTACTGCCGGTCGCTCCGCTACCGCAGGTGGATTTTCCTGTGATCATGGTCAGCGCATCGTTACCGGGTGCCTCACCCGAAACGATGGCGTCCTCGGTCGCAACTCCGCTGGAGCGCTCGCTGGGGCGCATTGCGGGCGTGAACGAAATGACTTCGAGCAGTTCACTTGGCAGTACGCGTATTATTCTCGAATTCAAATTCGACCGTGACATCAATGGCGCGGCGCGGGACGTTCAGGCCGCAATTAACGCCGCGCAAAGTCTGCTACCCAGCGGGATGCCGAGCCGACCAACGTATCGCAAAGCCAACCCTTCCGATGCGCCAATCATGATCCTGACGCTAACATCGGACACGTACTCGCAAGGTGAATTGTACGATTTCGCATCAACACAACTGGCGCAGACCATCGCACAGATCGACGGCGTGGGCGACGTGGACGTTGGAGGCAGCTCTCTTCCTGCCGTGCGTGTAGGGCTTAATCCTCAAGCGCTGTTTAACCAGGGCGTGTCGCTGGACGACGTACGTAGCGCAATTGACAACGCCAACGTGCGTAAGCCGCAGGGCGCTATCGAGAATGATACCCACCGCTGGCAGGTCCAAACCAACGATGAGCTGAAAACCGCCGCCGAATACCAGCCGATTATCATCCACTACAATAACGGCGCGGCGGTACGACTGGGCGACGTTGCGTCTGTAACCGACTCGGTGCAGGACGTACGCAACGCGGGGATGACCAATGCCAAACCGGCCATTCTGCTGATGATCCGCAAGCTACCGGAAGCCAATATTATTCAGACGGTAGACAGCATTCGCGCCAAATTGCCGGAGCTACAAACGCTGGTCCCGGCCGCTATCGATCTGCAAATAGCCCAGGACCGCTCGCCGACTATTCGCGCCTCGCTGGAAGAAGTCGAACAGACGCTGATTATCTCCGTTGCGCTGGTTATCCTGGTGGTCTTTATTTTCCTGCGCTCCGGGCGCGCGACGCTGATCCCCGCGGTAGCGGTTCCGGTCTCGTTGATCGGTACCTTTGCCGCCATGTATCTGTGTGGATTCAGCCTGAACAACCTGTCGTTGATGGCGTTAACCATTGCCACGGGATTTGTCGTCGATGACGCCATCGTGGTGCTGGAAAATATTGCCCGCCACCTGGAAGCAGGAATGAAGCCGCTCCAGGCGGCGTTGCAGGGTACGCGCGAAGTGGGATTCACCGTGCTCTCGATGAGTCTGTCGCTGGTGGCGGTGTTCCTGCCACTGCTGTTAATGGGCGGATTGCCTGGGCGCTTGCTGCGCGAATTTGCCGTCACGCTGTCGGTTGCTATCGGTATCTCGCTGCTGGTGTCGCTGACATTAACGCCAATGATGTGCGGCTGGATGCTCAAATCCAGCACCCCGCGCGAACAGTCTCGCAAGCGGGGTTTTGGTCGTGTGCTGGTGGCGCTGCAACAGAGTTACGGCACCTCGCTTAAATGGGTGCTACGCCATACGCGGCTGGTAGGCGTGGTGTTGCTTGGCACCATCGCGCTGAATATCTGGCTTTATATTTCCATCCCCAAAACATTCTTCCCGGAGCAGGATACCGGCGTATTGATGGGTGGGATCCAGGCCGACCAGAGCATTTCTTTCCAGGCCATGCGCGGCAAACTTCAGGATTTTATGAAGATCATCCGCGACGACCCGGCGGTGAATAACGTCACCGGTTTTACCGGTGGTTCGCGGGTCAACAGCGGGATGATGTTTATTACCCTCAAGCCACGCGATGAACGCCGTGAAACCGCTCAACAGGTGATCGACCGCCTGCGCGTCGCGCTTTCAAAAGAGCCAGGTGCGAATCTGTTTTTAATGGCGGTGCAAGATATTCGCGTTGGTGGACGCCAGGCCAACGCCAGCTATCAATACACATTGCTGTCCGACGATCTCGCGGCGCTGCGTGAGTGGGAACCGAAGATCCGTAAGGCGCTTGCCGCCCTGCCCCAACTGGCAGACGTCAACTCCGATCAGCAGGACAATGGCGCGGAGATGAATCTGATTTACGATCGCGACACTATGTCTCGTCTGGGGATCGACGTGGCAGCCGCCAACAGCCTGTTGAATAATGCTTTCGGACAACGACAGATCTCTACCATCTATCAGCCGATGAACCAGTACAAAGTGGTGATGGAGGTCGATCGACGTTACACCCAGGACATCAGCGCACTGGACAAAATGTTCGTCATCAACAATGACGGTAAAGCGATCCCGTTATCGTACTTTGCTAAATGGCAACCAGCGAATGCGCCGCTATCTGTAAACCATCAGGGTTTGTCTGCCGCCTCAACCGTGTCGTTTAACCTGCCGACAGGTTCTTCACTGTCAGAAGCGACAGAGGCCATCAACAGAACCATGACCCAGCTCGGCGTCCCTTCCACGGTTCGCGGTAGCTTTGCCGGTACCGCACAGGTATTTCAGGACACCATGAATTCGCAGGTGATCCTGATTATCGCCGCCATCGCCACGGTCTATATCGTGCTGGGTATGCTGTATGAAAGCTATGTCCATCCGCTGACCATCCTCTCCACGCTACCTTCGGCTGGCGTCGGGGCGTTGCTGGCGCTGGAACTGTTCAATGCCCCGTTCAGCCTAATCGCCCTGATAGGGATCATGCTATTAATTGGCATTGTGAAGAAAAACGCCATCATGATGGTCGATTTTGCGCTGGAAGCGCAGAGAAACGGCAAGCTACAGCCGGAAGAAGCTATTTTCCAGGCCTGCTTGTTGCGCTTTCGCCCAATAATGATGACCACGCTGGCGGCGTTGTTTGGCGCGTTGCCGTTGGTGTTATCCGCAGGAGATGGCTCTGAACTGCGTCAGCCCTTGGGGATAACCATTGTCGGTGGGCTGGTCGTGAGCCAGCTCCTGACGCTGTACACCACGCCCGTGGTCTATCTCTTTTTCGACCGTCTGCGTCTGCGTTTTTCGCGTAAAAACAGCAAACCGGTAGCAGAGTTATGACAGAACTTCCCGACAGCACCCGCTGGCAACTTTGGATTGTGGCATTTGGCTTTTTTATGCAGTCGCTGGATACCACCATCGTTAACACCGCGCTTCCCTCGATGGCGGCAAGCCTCGGGGAAAGCCCGTTACACATGCATATGGTCATTGTGTCATATGTTTTAACTGTTGCCGTGATGCTGCCCGCCAGTGGATGGCTGGCGGACAAAGTTGGCGTGCGTAATATCTTCTTCACCGCCATCATCCTGTTTACGCTAGGCTCGCTGTTTTGTGCCGGGTCGAGCACCCTCAACGAGCTGGTGATGGCGCGCGTCTTACAAGGCGTTGGCGGTGCGATGATGGTGCCGGTCGGCAGGCTAACGGTGATGAAAATCGTCCCGCGTGAGCAATATATGGCGGCGATGACGTTTGTCACTTTACCCGGTCAAATCGGCCCGCTTCTGGGCCCGGCGTTAGGCGGAATTCTGGTTGAATACGCCTCCTGGCACTGGATATTTTTGATTAACATTCCGGTAGGCATTGTCGGCGCGATAGCGACGTTAATGCTGATGCCCAACTACACCATGCAAACCCGACGTTTCGACCTCTCAGGGTTCGCGATGCTGGCGGTCGGCATGGCGGTACTGACGCTGGCGCTCGATGGCAGCAAAGGAACCGGCCTCTCCAGTATCACGCTGGCGGCGCTGGTTATCTGCGGGGTATTGGCTATTGCGCTGTATCTGAAACACGCCCATCGTAATCCGCGTGCGCTATTCAGCCTGAATCTGTTTCGCACACCAACCTTCTCGCTAGGTCTGTTCGGCAGTTTTGCCGGACGCATCGGCAGCGGCATGTTGCCGTTTATGACTCCGGTGTTTTTACAGATTGGCCTCGGTTTTTCACCTGTTCATGCCGGGCTGATGATGATCCCGATGGTGCTGGGCAGTATGGGCATGAAGCGCATTGTGGTGCAGGTCGTTAACCGCTTTGGTTACCGTCGTGTACTGATTACCACTACGCTTGGCCTGTCGCTGGTCAGTCTGTTGCTAATGACCACGGCACTGCTGGGCTGGTATTACGCCCTGCCCTTCGTGCTGTTTTTACAGGGAATGGTCAACTCAACGCGTTTTTCATCCATGAACACACTTACGTTAAAAGATCTGCCTGACGATCTGGCCAGCAGCGGTAACAGCCTGCTGTCGATGATCATGCAGCTATCGATGAGTATTGGTGTGACCATCGCAGGCCTGCTGCTGGGCATGTTCGGCCAACAGCATATCGCCATCGACAGCGGAAGTACGCATACCGTCTTTATGTATACCTGGCTGTGCATCGCCTTCATTATTGCGCTGCCCGCCATTATTTTTGCCCGCGTGCCGAACGACACGCAAACCAACGCGGTGATTTCACGGCGCAAAAGGAGCACCTGATGAAGTTCTGGCGGCCCGGTATCACCGGCAAACTGTTTCTGGCGATTTTCGCCACCTGCATTGTGTTGCTGATCAGCATGCACTGGGCCGTACGCATTAGCTTCGAACGTGGTTTTATTGACTATATCAAGCACGGCAACGAGCAGCGGCTGCAAATGCTCAGCGACGCATTAAGCGAGCAGTACGAGCAGCACGGCAACTGGCGATTCTTACGCAATAACGATCGTTTTGTTTTCCAGATCCTGCGCTCTTTTGAACACGACAACGACGATGATAAACCGGGTCCAGGCATGCCGCCGCACGGCTGGCGTACACAGTTTTGGGTTGTCGACCAAAACGCCCGTGTGCTGGTCGGCCCGCGCGGCCCAGTTCCTCGCGACGGCATGCGCCATCCCATACGCGTTAACAGTAGCGAAGTGGGCGCCGTGATTGCCTCTCCTGTGGAACGCTTAACGCGGAATACGGATATCAATTTCGACATGCAGCAAAGACGATCCAGTTGGCTTATCGTTGCGCTCTCCACGATCCTGGCAGCGCTGGCGACGTTTACGCTGGCGCGCAGCCTGCTGGCCCCGGTTAAGCGGTTGGTGGAAGGCACGCACAAACTGGCGGCGGGCGATTTCACCACTCGCGTTACGCCAACCAGTACGGATGAGCTGGGCAAGCTGGCGCAGGACTTCAACCAGCTCGCCAGTACACTGGAAAAAAACCAGCAGATGCGTCGTGACTTTATGGCCGATATTTCTCACGAACTGCGTACGCCGTTGGCGGTGTTGCGCGGTGAACTGGAGGCCATTCAGGATGGCGTACGCCAGTTTACCCCTGACTCCGTTGCCTCGTTGCAGGCTGAAGTCGGTACGCTCACCAAACTGGTTGACGACCTTCATCAGCTCTCCATGTCAGATGAAGGCGCGCTGGCTTACCAGAAAACATCGCTGGACCTCATCCCCCTATTGGAAGTGGCAAGCGGCGCATTTCGTGAACGCTTCGCCAGCCGTGGATTGACCATACAGCTTTCGCTCCCCGACAGCATGACGGTATTTGGTGACAGGGATCGTCTGATGCAGCTGTTCAACAACCTGCTGGAAAACAGTCTGCGCTACACCGATAGCGGTGGCGGGTTGCATATCAGCGCCGAACAACGCGAACGCATGGTGTTATTAACCTTCGCAGATTCCGCTCCCGGCGTAAGTGACGAGCAGTTACAGAAGCTGTTTGAACGATTTTATCGCACCGAAGGCTCGCGCAACCGCGCCAGCGGAGGTTCCGGGTTGGGGCTGGCGATTTGCGTCAATATCGTACAAGCGCATAATGGTCTGATTCGTGCCGCCCATTCGCCTTTTGGTGGGGTTAGCATTACAGTAGAGTTACCGCTGGAACGCGATTTACAGAGAGATGTATGACTGAGTTACCCATTGATGAAAACACACCGCGTATTCTGATCGTGGAAGATGAGCCTAAGCTGGGGCAACTGCTGATCGACTACCTGCGGGCAGCGAGCTATGCCCCTACGCTGATCAACCACGGCGACCTGGTTCTGCCTTACGTGCGCCAAACGCCGCCCGATCTGATCTTGTTGGATCTGATGCTGCCCGGTACCGACGGTCTGACTCTGTGTCGGGAAATTCGCCGCTTCTCAGAAGTCCCCATCATGATGGTAACCGCTAAAATCGAAGAGATTGATCGCCTGCTGGGGCTGGAGATCGGTGCTGATGATTATATTTGTAAACCTTACAGCCCGCGCGAAGTTGTCGCGCGCGTAAAAACGATCCTGCGTCGTTGCAAACCGCAGCGCGAACTGCAACAAATGGATGCAGACAGCCCGCTTATCGTCGATGAAGGCCGTTTTCAGGCCTCCTGGCGTGGGAAGATGCTCGATTTAACGCCCGCCGAATTCCGCTTACTTAAAACGTTGTCACATGAGCCGGGTAAAGTGTTCTCCCGTGAACAGTTGCTCAATCATCTCTATGACGATTACCGCGTCGTTACCGACCGCACCATCGACAGCCATATTAAGAACCTGCGACGCAAGCTGGAGTCGCTGGATGCCGAGCAGTCGTTTATCCGCGCGGTCTATGGCGTGGGGTATCGCTGGGAAGCCGACGCCTGCCGAATTGCTTAAACTCTCCTGCACTTCAGGGCTCCGCTGCTCCGTGAGCCCTGGTAACTAGCAACTCTCCAAATATCGCTCATACTCTTTCTGACAATACTGTCGTCAATAACTGTTTGATATAAAACTTTTAATCAAGGAGTTCATATGGCTGGTTGGTTTGAATTAAGTAAGAGTAGCGATGATCAGTACCGCTTTGTTCTTAAAGCTGGGAACGGGGAAATAATCCTTACCAGTGAGCTTTACACTACAAAAGGCGCTGCAGAAAAAGGGATCGCATCTGTCCAGGCTAACAGCCCTCTGGATGAGCGTTATGAGAAAAAAACAGCGTCTAATGGCAAATTACATTTCAACCTGAAAGCTGCAAACCACCAGATTATTGGTAGCAGTCAACTGTATGCGAATGAACAGTCACGCGAGACCGGTATTGCTTCAGTTAAGACCAATGGTGTCAGTCAGACGATAAAAGATAAGACCTGATAATTACTCGCCCAGCTGGGTAACACAACGCTGTCGCCCGGCGTTTTTCTTTACCTGACTTCCTCGCAGCGCTACAATGCCCGTCCTTAATATGGGGGCACTCCCCTAACCGCCTCATTGAGTGAGGCGAGTCTGACCTGTCATCAGAACGAGAAAATTATGTTTAAACCGGAACTCCTTTCCCCGGCGGGAACGCTGAAAAACATGCGTTACGCTTTCGCCTATGGCGCAGACGCTGTGTATGCGGGCCAACCGCGTTACTCACTGCGCGTACGCAACAACGAATTCAACCACGAAAACCTGCAGCTCGGCATTAATGAAGCCCATGAACTGGGTAAAAAATTCTATGTGGTGGTTAACATTGCCCCACACAATGCCAAGCTGAAGACCTTCATTCGTGATCTGAAACCGGTGGTGGAAATGGGACCGGATGCACTGATCATGTCAGACCCTGGTCTGATTATGCTGGTGCGCGAAAACTTCCCTGACATGGACATTCACCTTTCAGTACAGGCTAACGCCGTAAACTGGGCGACGGTGAAATTCTGGAAGCAGATGGGGCTGACCCGCGTGATCCTCTCCCGCGAGCTGTCGCTGGAAGAAATCGAAGAGATCCGCACCCAGGTGCCGGATATGGAGCTTGAGATCTTCGTTCACGGCGCGCTGTGTATGGCCTACTCCGGCCGTTGCCTGCTTTCTGGCTATATCAACAAGCGTGACCCTAACCAGGGTACCTGCACCAATGCCTGCCGCTGGGAATACAACGTGCAGGAAGGCAAAGAAGACGTGGTGGGCAATATCGTACATAAGTACGAGCCTATCCCGGTACAAAACGTTGAGCCTACGCTGGGTATCGGCGCACCGACAGACAAAGTCTTTATGATTGAAGAAGCCCAGCGTCCGGGTGAGTATATGACCGCGTTCGAAGACGAACATGGCACTTACATCATGAACTCAAAGGATTTGCGTGCCATAGCCCACGTTGAACGCCTGACGCAGATGGGCGTGCATTCCCTGAAGATCGAAGGCCGCACCAAGTCATACTATTACTGTGCACGTACCGCGCAGGTCTATCGTAAAGCCATTGATGATGCCGCAGCCGGTAAACCGTTCGACCCGCAACTGCTCGAAACGCTGGAAGGTCTGGCGCATCGTGGTTACACCGAAGGGTTCCTGCGCCGCCATACGCATGACGACTATCAGAACTACGAATACGGCTTCTCTGTTTCCGAGCGTCAGCAGTTTGTCGGCGAGTTTACCGGCGAACGTAAAGGTGAACTGGCCGCCGTACTGGTGAAAAACAAATTCACCGTCGGCGACAGCCTGGAGCTGATGACCCCACAAGGCAACATCAACTTTACCCTCGAGCAGATGGAAAACGCGAAAGGCGAAGCCATGCCGGTTGCGCCGGGCGATGGTTACACCGTGTGGATGCCAGTACCAGAGGATATCGATCTGAATTATGCATTGTTGATGCGTAATTTTACCGGTGAGTCCACGCGCAACCCGCATGCTAAGTAGTTCATTACGGTTATTTTTCAGCGTTCGGAAGATTCTTAGAAATCGATCACATACCGTTGCGTTCATTAAGGGTATTATCCCCTCCGCTGAAAAACATAACCCATAAATGCTAGCTGTACCAGGAACCACCTCCTTAGCCTGCGTAATCTCCCTTACGCAGGCTTATTTTTTGCCTGCCGTTTAAACTCCCCCGAATATCCCATTTCAAATCACGATTATCAGGCGAAAAAAAACCGGGCATTACGCCCGGCTGATTAGGTGATTAAAGATTAATGTGCAGCTTCTGGCTTGTGCTTTTGCGCACTCTGGAAACCATAGGTCAGCTCATTTTTCTCTTTATCCAGCGCAACGGTCACCTGGCCACCATCCACCAGCGAACCGAACAGCAGTTCGTTAGCCAATGGTTTTTTCAGGTTATCCTGGACCACACGCGTCATTGGACGTGCGCCCATTGCGCGGTCGTAGCCTTTCTCTGCCAGCCAGTCACGTGCTTCCTGGCTCACTTCCAGAGAGACACCTTTCTGATCCAGCTGTACCTGAAGCTCGACGATAAACTTATCAACAACCTGATGAATCACCTCGGTAGAGAGATGATCAAACCAGATAATGTTGTCGAGACGGTTACGGAATTCCGGCGTAAACACTTTTTTGATTTCGCCCATTGCATCAGTACTGTTGTCCTGATGAATCAACCCAATCGATTTACGCTCAGTTTCACGCACACCAGCATTGGTGGTCATGACCAGCACCACGTTGCGGAAATCCGCTTTACGCCCGTTATTGTCGGTCAGCGTACCGTTATCCATCACCTGCAGCAGCAGGTTAAAGACATCCGGGTGCGCTTTTTCGATTTCATCCAGCAGCAGTACCGCATGCGGATGCTTAATAACAGCATCGGTCAGCAAACCGCCCTGATCGAAACCGACATACCCCGGAGGCGCACCAATCAGGCGGCTGACGGTGTGGCGTTCCATATATTCGGACATATCAAAACGCAGCAGTTCAATGCCGAGTGCTTTGGACAACTGCACCGTGACTTCGGTCTTACCGACGCCAGTTGGTCCGGCAAACAAGAACGAACCAACCGGTTTATGCTCGTGTCCCAGACCGGCACGGCTCATTTTGATCGCTTCAGTCAGCGCCTCAATGGCTTTATCCTGTCCGAATACCAGCATTTTCAGACGGTTGCCCAGGTTTTTCAGCGTGTCGCGATCGCTCTGCGAAACGCTCTTCTCCGGGATCCGCGCAATGCGGGCCACAACGGACTCGATATCCGCCACGTTGACGGTTTTCTTGCGCTTGCTGACCGGCATCAGACGCGCACGCGCGCCCGCCTCATCGATCACGTCGATCGCTTTATCCGGCAGATGACGATCGTTAATGTATTTCACCGCCAGTTCGACCGCTGCACGCACCGCTTTGGCGGTATAGCGGACATCATGGTGCGCTTCGTATTTTGGCTTCAGACCGTTGATTATCTGTACGGTCTCTTCTACCGATGGCTCAGTGACATCAATTTTCTGGAAACGGCGCGCTAACGCACGGTCCTTTTCAAAGATATTGCTGAATTCCTGATAGGTTGTGGACCCTATCACACGGATCTTACCGCTGGAGAGCAGCGGCTTGATCAGGTTAGCCGCATCCACCTGGCCGCCCGATGCCGCACCCGCACCGATAATGGTGTGGATCTCATCGATAAACAGAATACTGTTAGTATCCTGTTCCAGCTGTTTCAGCAGCGCCTTAAAGCGTTTCTCAAAATCACCGCGATATTTGGTGCCAGCCAACAGCGAGCCGATATCCAGGGAGTAAAGGGTGCAATCAGCCATGATTTCAGGCACATCACCCTGGACGATACGCCAGGCGAGGCCTTCAGCAATGGCGGTTTTACCGACACCAGACTCTCCCACCAGCAACGGGTTATTTTTTCTGCGACGGCACAGTACCTGAATGGCGCGCTCCAGCTCTTTGTCCCGGCCAATGAGCGGATCAATTCCGCCCACTCGGGCAAGCTGGTTAAGGTTAGTCGTGAAGTTTTCCATACGGTCCTCCCCGCCAGCTTGCTCTTCGTTATTTGGCTGATTCCCAGAGTCAGAAGACTGACTGGGTTCGTCTTTGCGCGTGCCATGAGAAATAAAATTCACCACATCAAGGCGGCTCACTTCATGCTTACGCAGCAGATAAGCCGCCTGAGATTCCTGCTCGCTGAAGATAGCGACCAGCACATTTGCGCCGGTAACTTCATTACGCCCGGAGGACTGAACATGAAAGACCGCGCGTTGCAGTACACGCTGAAAACTCAACGTTGGCTGCGTGTCGCGTTCTTCCTCACTGGCAGGCAATACAGGTGTGGTCTGTTCAATGAAGGCTTCGAGTTCCTGACGGAGCGCCACCAGATCCACAGAACACGCTTCCAGCGCTTCGCGGGCCGATGGGTTACTGAGCAACGCCAGTAACAAGTGCTCGACGGTCATAAACTCATGTCGGTGCTCGCGCGCTCTGGCGAAAGCCATGTTTAAACTGAGTTCCAGTTCTTGATTGAGCATAGGCACCTCCCCCAATGTTTATGCCTGCATTCAGGCTTTTTCCAGCGTACACAGCAACGGATGCTCGTTCTCCCTCGCATATTTGTTCACCATCGCTACTTTGGTTTCAGCCACTTCGGCAGTGAACACACCGCAGATAGCTTTGCCTTGATAGTGAACTGCAAGCATCAGTTGCGTTGCACGTTCTACATCATAAGAAAAGAATTTTTGTAACACGTCAATAACAAACTCCATCGGAGTGTAATCATCATTGACTAATATCACTTTATACATAGATGGCGGTTTTAGCGCGTCGCGCAATTTGTCTTCCGCCAGCAGATCGAAATCCAGCCAGTCGTTCGTCTTACCCATTGTCAGTCGTCATCTTCAGTTACGGTTTCCGGCAGAAAATCTTGCCGCTGACAAGCAGCCTATGCGCACAATCAATCTACCTCAAGTATTAGATAACTATCATCTATTAGTGCCATCCGCGACATCTGTCACATAACCGACAATAGCGTTAACTGCTTCAAATTTTGATGCATTTTTACCCTATTCCGTCTGCATGGCGCTTGACGCCCCGCCTGATTTCTCTAAATTGTAGTCTCGAGAGTTGGCGAGGTTTTGAACAGCCCCCACTCCGCCACCGGTTCATTCCATCTTACTTATATAAGATTTACGAAGGATGTCGAAGTATGGAAACGGGTACTGTTAAGTGGTTCAACAACGCCAAAGGGTTTGGTTTCATTTGCCCCGAAGGCGGCGGCGAAGATATTTTCGCCCATTACTCCACCATTCAGATGGATGGTTACAGAACGCTAAAAGCCGGACAGTCTGTCCAGTTTGATGTCCACCAGGGGCCAAAAGGCAATCATGCCAGTGTCATCGTGCCTGTCATTGAAGCAGAAGCTGTCGCATAGCTCTTCTGTCTCATTGTGTACATCCCGCAGTCAAAATGCCAGCCCTTGCGGCTGGCATTTTTATCTCTGTGGCATTATTCCCGCGCCAGAGCATCTACCGGATCCAGACGTGCCGCATTCCGCGCCGGTAGCCAGCCAAACAACACACCGGTTGCAGTCGAACACAGAAACGCCGTCAACAGCGCGACGGGTGAGAATCCAATTTCCCAGCCCGGCAGAAATAGCTGTAGCGTAAAAGCGATCAGCATCGACAGGCTAATGCCCAACGCGCCGCCAACCAGACACACCAACACTGCTTCAATTAAGAACTGTTGCAGCACGTCACTGGCGCGAGCGCCAACCGCCATACGAATGCCAATCTCACGCGTTCGTTCGGTTACCGAAACCAGCATAATATTCATCACGCCAATCCCACCGACCACCAGCGAAATCACCGCCACCAGCGTCAGGAAGAGTTGTAATGTACGTGTGGTCTTTTCGGCGGTTTTCAAGATGCCGTCCATATTCCAGGTGAAGAAATCCTTCTTACCGTGGCGCAACGTCAACAGTCGGGTCAGTTGCTGTTCGGCCTGGGCACTGTCAAAACCATCCTTCACTCGCACGGTGATCGAGTTCAGCCACGACTGTCCCATAATGCGCCCGGACATAGTGCTATAAGGCAGCCAGACTCGCAGGATCTTGCTACTGCCAAACATCGACTGTTTCTCTTCTGCAACACCAATCACCGTGGCAGGCATATTCCCCACCAGCACGACTTCGCCAACAACTTTCGCTTTATTGGGGAACAACTGACGACGGGTATTGCTGTCGAGCACCACCACCTGAGCGCGCCCCGCCAGTTGCTCGGCGTTAAAGGTGGTCCCTTCGCTAAATGTCATGCCATAGACGTTGAAATAGTCGCCGCTAACGCCATTAGCACTGGCAGCAACGTCGATATTGCCATAGCGTAACCGCAGGTTCTTCGACACCGCAGGCGTTACTGAACTGACCCAGGGCTGCTTCTGTAGCGCCGTCAAATCGTCATACTTCAACGCCTGTTGATATTGCGGATCGTCGTCGCCGAAGTCTTTGCCTGGATAGATATCAATGGTGTTAGTACCAATAGCGCGAATATCTGCCAGTACCAGTTGTTTAGCCGCATCGCCTACCACCACGATCGATACCACCGAAGCAATACCGATAATGATCCCAAGCATGGTCAGTAGCGTACGCATCTTATTCGCGGCCATTGCCAGCCAGGCCATGGTAAGCGCTTCACGAAAACCGCTGACAAACTGGCTCCAGCCGGATGCCGTTTTCACCGTTGGCTCCGCGATATCGCGTCCGCCAGAGGGTTTCTGTGGCGGTGGATTGCGCACAATCTCGCCGTCACGAATTTCAATGACCCGTTCGGCCTGCGCGGCGACCTGGCTGTCGTGAGTAACGATAATTACCGTATGCCCGCGATCGCGCAGCTGATGCAAAATCGCCATCACCTCTTCGCCGGAATGGCTATCCAGTGCACCGGTGGGTTCGTCGGCAAGAATAACCTGCCCCCCGTTCATCAGCGCACGCGCGATACTGACCCGCTGCTGCTGACCACCGGAAAGCTGGGAAGGTTGATAGTCAACCCGGTCACCCAACCCCAGCCGCTGGAGTAATTCCTGCGCACGCGCCAGGCGCTGCTTACGTTCAGTGCCCGCGTAGACCGCCGGTACCTCAACGTTTTGTGCGGCGGTTAAATGCGACAGCAGGTGATAGCGCTGGAAGATAAAACCAAAATGCTCACGACGCAGTTGCGCTAGCGCATCGCTATCCAGCGTAGAGACATCACGTCCGGCAACGCGATACGTACCGCTGGTTGGCTTATCCAGACAGCCGAGAATGTTCATCAGCGTCGATTTACCCGAACCCGACGCCCCGACAATCGACACCATTTCCCCGGCCTGAATGCTCAAGGATACGTCCTTCAACACCTCAACCTGGCCTTCGCCTGACGGATAGCTGCGGCGGATATGGCTCAGCTCAAGCAATGCTGTCATTTTGCAGCTCCAGCGTTGCCCTCACCGGTAATGACTTCATCCCCCTCTTCCAGCCCTTTCACGATCTCCACATCGGTGTCATTACGCGCGCCGATAACCACTTCACGTTCGCGGGTTTCGCCGTTACGCAGCAACCTGACGTTATAACGATTATTGCCGATAGGATCGCCCAGCGCCGACAGCGGGATCGTCAGGACATTTTTGACATCAGTGAGCTGGATATGGACCTGCGCGGTCATATCCAGGCGCAGGATCCCTTTCGGGTTGGGAACTTCGAAGCGGGCATAGTAGAAAATCGCATCATTCACTTTCTCTGGCGTCGGGAGAACATCTTTGAGCTTACCTTCGTAGCGCGTCTGCGGATCGCCCAGCACGGTAAACCAGGCCTTTTGCCCCGGATGCAGGTGAATTACATCAGCCTCAGAAACCTGCGCTTTCACCAGCATGGTGCTCATATCCGCCAGGGTCAGAATGTTAGGTGCTTGCTGGGCGGCAATAACGGTTTGCCCCTGCAGGGTAGTAATTTGTGTTACTTCGCCAGCCATTGGCGCAACGATGCGGGTGTAATCAAGGTTGGTTTTCGCCGTATCGAGAGAGGCCTGATTACGCTTAATTTGCGCGTCAATTGTGCCAATTTGCGCCTGTTTGACCGCCATTTCGGTGGCCGCCGTGTCGAGATCCTGCTGTGAAACGGCCTGAGTTTTCGCCAGCTGTTGTTGGCGGGAGAGAGTGACCCGCGCCAGCTTCCACTCAGCTTCGGCTTGTAAACGCTGGGCGCGCAATTCCATTAGCGTCGCTTCAACCTCTTTGATTTGGTTTTGCGCCTGTTCAGGATCGATAACACCGAGCAACTGATCTTTTTTCACTTTATCGCCAATCGCGACCGACAGCGTTTTTAACTGCCCGCTGACCTGCGCCCCGACGTCAACTTTACGCAGCGCATCCAGCTTACCGGTCGCCAGCACGCTTTGCTGCAGATCGCCAGGACGAACAATTAATGTTTGATACTGAGGTAAAGGCGCATTAAGCGTTCGCCAAAGTGCAATTGCCGCCACAATAAGGATGACGGCGAACAGAAAATAGCGTTTTTTGATTTTTCCCTTGAGCTTCATAAATGTCCCAATTCCCCCAATACGCCCACCAGAGTGGAGTGCTAAACATCAACGTTAAATAAATCGCCGTTGAAAAGCGCAAGAATAACAGAGTTATTGATGAATGGTTAAGATCCGCTGTGCTGAAATTAGTACAAAGGTATCAATCGGATTTATATTATGAGCCAGCTAACTGAAAGCACTTTTCTTTCCACCAAACCAGTCACGCGTTTTGGCCTTTTTTTCAGCCTGAGCAGCGGTCATTTACGGCCCGCACATTGCTGGGATAAACGGAGCTTTCGTCGTAAGTTTATCTGGCGTTCATTATTGATACCCCGCCTCACTCAGGAATGGATGACTGAACTGGCCCAATGGCCGGATCTTGGCCCCCTGCTCGCCCGTCAACCCCGACTGCCGGTTCGTTTGCACCGTCCTTATCTTGCGGCAAACTTCTCCCGCAAAATGCGTTTAGATGCGGTGCGTTTTCATTACCATTTTATCCGCCACGCATTCTTACCCGCTGAATTTAACGCCTTATTAAGCAATGACGGCTTACATCTGGCGCAAACTGAAGGTAAAGACGGCGATATATTTACCATCACCATGATGATGTTTCCGGTACTGGATAAAGAGGGTGAAGCCACCATTCAGGTGCGCAATGGTGGCGGAGACGTGCTAACTAAAATGACGTTTACGTTCTGCGAATATAATGGGAAAAGGACATTATTTATTGGCGGTGTGCAGGGCAATGCGCAACTACCGCACGAAGCAATCCAAAAAGCGACGAAGTCCTGCCATGGAATTTTCCCAAAACGTATTGTGATGGAAACCATTTGCCGTTTAGCCGAACAGTTGAATATTGAAAAAGTTATGGCTGTAAGTAATGAACAGCATATCTTTCGCAGTCAACGCTACCACGATAAAAACAAGGTGATCCATTCTGACTACAACGCTTTTTGGGAGTCGGTTGGCGGTGAGTGCGACAGCAACGGGTACTATCATATTCCGCGCACGCTGGCGCGAAAAAGCGAGGCGGATATTGCGAGCAAAAAACGCGCAGAATACCGCCGCCGCTATCAGCTACTGGACAGAATCCATTCGCAGCTGTCGTCGATGTTTCGCCACTAATCCGCTCTGCCGCGTGCCAGCCACAGCACGCGGGAAAACATTTTTCGCAGCAGCGTTGGCACCGCATCAACACCCCGCCGCCCGGCTTCCATCGCCACCTCAATGGCCAAATCCGGTTTTGACGAACGATGTATCGCCTTGGAGATTATTTTGCGCATATTCATAGGCACATTCTCAGGGATTTGCGCCACCCGGTGAAAGACGTCAGCAAATCCCTGGCGATACATAAAGTGTTCCATATCCAGCGCGGGGAGCATGGTCAAATGCTCACGCTCTTCCTCTCTGTCGTCATTCAATAAGCTACGTACCGTGGCCGCGTACTTTTTCCCGGCTTCATCGCCATCGACCAGCACATGCCACTCTATCCCCATCCGGCGGGCGAATTTAACCAGCGGCTTAAGACCGGACTGGGCAAATTCAATGACTTTAATCCCTTCTGCATCAAAGTGATGTCCGCACTGGCGGGCCAGTTCGTTAATAACCCAGGTTTCCGTTTCACCTTCCACCAGCAGCCAGCAGCGGGCAAACAACGATGACGCACGATTAAAACGAATATGAAATGCGATTCGCCGACCATCTTCTGCACTGATCCCACCCGGCCCCAGCCGCCAGGCAGCGACGCGGGATGATTCACGTACCAGACGAACAACATGCTCAACAGGCGTAAGGGACAGCAGCTCACCGGAGTTGGTGGTCGCCACTCGCTGCAGAGGCAGTAAATTCAACAAGTGCCAGGCCACCGACAGCATGATGGGATGTAAACGCGTTTCCGGATCTTCCACCAGCAGTAAAGGTCGGGCGTCTTTATCGAGCCTTAGCGTGCCTTTGGCCTGCAACAAGGTCGAAAACAGGCCCAACAGAATAACCCGGTGCGTACGTCCGCCGGGTTTATCAATCATGCGGTTAATAATGTCCAGATAGCGCCAGCTTCGTTGTTCGTTATTGGAGCGACGGCGCATCAGACGGTAGCGGGACTGGCCAGCCCCCTGCTCGGAAAAATAGTGCTCCAACAACTGAACCATGGCCGATAACCCCTGGCGGATCTGCCCGTCAGTCAGGTTTTGCGGCCGGGTAGCCAGCTCACGCGCCAGAAAATCCAGTTGGCGGGCGGTGACTTCGACATCCGCCGAGTCCGGCACGGTACCGTTGCGGATCCGTCGCATGAATCGCGCGTCGCGCAGACGCAGTACCGGCATCAGACGCACAAGGTGGCGCGCCTGATCGTTAATGTCATCGAGAGGTAATGGATGGCCGTCGCCGTCAAGAAAACTGCGCAAGGTCAGAACGCTACCGTCATCCGCACACTCGCCTTCCAGGCGATAAAAAATGCGGTGATAGCCATCCTGGCACGGCGTCCAGCTGGCTTCCAGAGGACGATAGCGACGCACCCGGTGACGACCAGGTTGGGATTCACGAAACGTCAGGATAATGTGCAGGTGGTGTTCCCGGCCCTGTATATCACCCGGCGGGAACCAGAAATCCTCGCGGACAAAATGATACAAGTCTGACTCCGGCGACAGCAGCAGGGTCAAGGCATCCAGCAGACTGGATTTACCCCACGCGTTCTCCCCAATCAGCACGTTGCTCTGCTCCAGCATCAACGACAGACGGTTAATACCACGAAATCCAACAATCTCAACGCGTTCGAGAATCATATAGCCTCCGGAAATGCTAACTTTTTCCTTCAAGTTATCAGGAGTATAACGGCAAGCGAGCGCTCAGGACACCCGATATCAATCTGGCGTGAATCGCAAAAGCAAAAAAAACAAGAATATTCTTCTTATGTTTTCTCCTGAATATAATTTCAGAACTTAATCATCGTCCTTTCGCTAATTGAACTATGCTTCATTCACCCAAGATTCAAAAAGGAATCGCAACATATTGCCTTAAATCAAATTTTTTCATCAATTTAACTGGCGAAGGGATGATATTTTTTTCTAAAATACCCGCTCTTTCATCATCGTCCCTTTTAGCGATGAATTACCGGGTAAGGAACACGAACCCGGAACTTTTAATTGAGGTGGTTATGTTCAGGAAATTAGCAGCTGAATTCTTCGGTACGTTTTGGCTCGTTTTTGGTGGGTGCGGTAGTGCAGTGCTGGCAGCCGCATTCCCGGAATTGGGAATTGGATTTGCCGGTGTCGCGCTGGCATTCGGCCTGACAGTATTAACCATGGCATTCGCTGTGGGTCATATTTCAGGTGGGCATTTTAACCCGGCGGTAACCTTCGGTTTATGGGCTGGCGGTCGTTTCCCGGCAAAAGATGTTATTGGTTACGTTATTGCTCAGGTTGTGGGCGGTATTGTTGCAGCTGCGGCACTGTATCTTATTGCCAGCGGTAAAGCAGGTTTTGATGCAACGGCCAGTGGTTTTGCTTCGAACGGCTTTGGTGAACATTCACCAGGCGGTTATTCTATGCTTTCTGCCGTCGTCATTGAAATTATTCTGACCGCAGGTTTCTTATTAGTGATCCACGGCGCGACCGATAAACATGCTCCGGCAGGTTTTGCACCTATCGCAATTGGTCTGGCGTTAACACTGATTCACTTGATCAGTATTCCGGTCACCAACACCTCCGTAAACCCGGCGCGTAGTACCGCAGTAGCCATTTTCCAGGGCGGCTGGGCATTGCAACAATTGTGGTTCTTCTGGGTCATGCCGATTATCGGTGGGGTTCTCGGCGGTCTTATTTACCGCACCCTGCTGGAAAAACGCGATTAATCGCTAACAAAAAGGCCTGGCGAAAGTCAGGCCTTTTTTTCCTCTCTATATTTCCTTTTATTTGCAACTTTACTCCCCTCTTTGCATTGAGTAGTGTGTATACCCGTTATACTTCAAGTTGCAGATGTGTTGACTGCGCTCGCTCCCCCCAGTCACGTACTTATGTACGCTCCCGGGGATTCACTCCCTTGCCGCCTTCCTGCAACTTGAATTATTTAGGTTATAGTGACGCATTTCGTCTTACTTCTCAGCAAGGATCTGGTTTTCATGTTTTCAGGGCTGTTAATCATTCTGGTTCCCCTTATTGTGGGCTACCTTATTCCGCTCCGGCACAGGACTGCATTACAACTTATCAATCGCCTGTTAAGCTGGATCGTCTACCTTATTCTCTTTTTTATGGGTATTAGCCTGGCGTTTCTGGATAATCTCGCCAGCAACCTGTTAGCCATTCTTCATTATTCTGCGGTCAGCGTGACGGTCATTATACTGTGTAATATTGCGGCGCTGTTCTGGCTGGAGCGTTCGCTGCCCTGGAGACACAACCACAAGCAAGAAAAGCTCCCCTCGCGAATTGCAATGGCGCTTGAGTCGCTTCAGCTTTGCGGCGTCGTCGTCATCGGTTTCCTGCTCGGCCTCACTGGGCTTCCCATTCTGCAGCATGCCACCGAAGCCAGCGAATATACGTTAATCTTTTTACTGTTCCTGGTGGGGATTCAACTGCGCAACAGCGGCATGACCTTAAAGCAAATTGTGTTGAACCGTCGGGGGATGATCGTGGCCGTCGTCGTCGTCGCCAGTTCGATGCTGGCGGGGGTTATCAATGCCTTGATCCTCGGTCTACCGCTGAAAACCGCGCTGGCTATGGCATCAGGTTTTGGCTGGTATTCCCTATCCGGTATTCTGTTAACCGAATCGTTCGGGCCCGTAATTGGTAGTGCCGCCTTCTTTAACGACCTGGCCCGTGAGCTGATCGCCATCATGTTGATTCCAGGAATGGTGGGCCGCAGCCGCTCTACCGCGCTGGGATTATGCGGCGCGACATCAATGGATTTCACCCTGCCCGTTTTACAACGCAGCGGCGGTCTGGAAATGGTCCCGGCAGCCATCGTCCACGGCTTTATTCTGAGTCTGTTAGTGCCTCTGCTAATGGCGTTTTTCTCCGCCTGACGCCGGGACAAATACCTCTCTGGCGGTAGTCAGCTACCGCCAAAATTGCGCTAAATCAATCTCCCTGCAAGTAGTAGCAGAAATCCCTTTTATCCCTTCGCGTACAGGCATAATCTTAAACATGTATATTAAATATAACTTTAAAAGGTGTGACCATGTTTTGTGTGCAATGTGAACAAACCATCCGTACTCCGGCAGGAAACGGCTGCTCTTACGCGCAGGGTATGTGCGGTAAAACGGCTGAAACCTCCGATTTGCAGGATCTGCTGATTGCTTCCCTACAAGGTCTGTCTGCATGGGCTGTTAAAGCACGTGAATACGGCATCATCGACCATGAGGTTGATAACTTTGCTCCGCGTGCATTCTTCTCCACGCTGACTAACGTTAACTTCGATTCCCCGCGTATTGTTGGCTATGCCCGTGAAGCTATCGCCATGCGCGACGCCCTGAAAGCGCAATGCCTGAACATCGACGCGAACGCAGCGGTCACCAACCCGATGGCCGATCTGCAACTAGTCAGCGACGATCTGGGCGACCTGCAACGTCAGGCCGCTGAATTTACCCCGAACAAAGACAAAGCAGCCATTGGCGAGAACATTCTCGGCCTGCGTCTGCTGTGTCTGTACGGCCTGAAAGGTGCGGCAGCTTACATGGAGCACGCGCACGTTCTCGGTCAGTACGACAACGAAATCTACGCTCAGTACCACAAAATCATGGCATGGCTGGGTACCTGGCCTGCCGATATGAACGCTCTGCTGGAGTGTTCAATGGAAATCGGCCAGATGAACTTCAAAGTGATGAGCATTCTGGACGCCGGTGAAACCACCAAATACGGTCACCCAACCCCGACTCAGGTCAACGTAAAAGCAACCGAAGGTAAGTGCATCCTGATCTCCGGTCACGACCTGAAAGATCTGTACAACCTGCTGGAGCAGACCGAAGGTACTGGTGTTAACGTTTATACCCACGGTGAAATGCTGCCGGCGCACGGCTACCCGGAACTGCGTAAGTTCAAGCACCTGATCGGTAACTACGGCAGCGGCTGGCAGAACCAGCAGGTAGAGTTTGCCCGCTTCCCAGGTCCGATCGTCATGACCTCTAACTGCATCATCGACCCGACCGTTGGCGCGTACGACGACCGTATCTGGACCCGTAGCATCGTCGGTTGGCCGGGTGTGAGCCACCTCGAAGGCGACAACTTCGGTCCGGTTATCGCTCAGGCACAGCAGATGGCTGGCTTCCCGTACAGCGAAATCCCGCACCTGATCACCGTAGGTTTCGGTCGTCAGACCCTGCTGGGCGCTGCTGATACCCTGATCGACCTGGTGAGCCGCGAAAAACTGCGTCACATCTTCCTGGTTGGCGGTTGTGACGGTGCACGTGGTGAACGTAACTACTTCACCGACTTCGCCACCAGCGTGCCGGATGACTGCCTGATCCTGACCCTTGCTTGCGGTAAATACCGCTTCAACAAACTGGAGTTCGGCGATATCGAAGGCCTGCCGCGTCTGGTGGATGCTGGTCAGTGTAACGATGCTTACTCTGCCATCATCCTGGCGGTAACCCTGGCTGAGAAACTGGGCTGTGGCGTGAACGATCTGCCACTGTCTCTGGTGCTCTCCTGGTTCGAACAGAAAGCGATTGTTATTCTGCTGACCCTGCTGTCTCTGGGCGTGAAAAACATTGTCACTGGCCCGACTGCACCTGGTTTCTTCACACCGGATTTGCTGGCAGTTCTCAACGAGAAATTTGGTCTGCGTTCCGTGACCACCGTTGAAGAAGACATGAAGCAACTGCTGAGCGCGTAAGGAGTAAAGAATGACAATGCCAACTCATCAGTGCCCATGGCGGATGCAGGTTCACCACATCCATCAGGAAACGCCGGATGTATGGACAATTTCGTTGCTATGCCACGATTATTATCCTTACCGCGCCGGGCAGTATGCACTGGTCAGCGTACGTAATTCAGCGGATACGCTGCGTGCTTACACCATTTCTTCAACGCCGGGCGTTAGCGAGTACATCACGTTGACCATCCGCCGGATTGACGATGGCGCAGGTTCACAGTGGCTAACCCGCGACGTGAAGCGCGGCGACTATATCTGGCTGTCGGATGCAATGGGTGAGTTCACCTGTGAAGATAAAGCGGAAGACAAGTTCCTGATGCTGGCCGCCGGCTGTGGTGTCACGCCAATCATGTCAATGCGTCGCTGGTTGGCAAAGTACCGCCCACAAGCGGATGTACAGGTAATCTTTAACGTTCGCTCGCCGCAAGATGTCATTTTTGCCGACGAGTGGCGCGAATATCCGGTGACATTAGTTGCTGAAAACAATGCCACAGAAGGTTTTGTTTCCGGCCGACTGACGACTGAACTGCTGAAAAGCGTACCGGATCTGACCTCGCGTACCGTGATGACCTGTGGCCCGGCACCGTATATGGATCTGGTCGAGAAAGAAGTCAAAGCGCTGGGTGTGACGCGCTTCTTTAAAGAGCAGTTCTTCACACCTGTTGCCGAAGCCGCCACCAGTGGCCTGAAGTTTACCAAGCTACAGCCGGCGAAAGAGTTCTACGCGCCGGTGGGCAGTACGCTGCTGGAAGCGCTGGAAAGCAACAAGGTTCCGGTTGTCGCCGCATGCCGTGCAGGCGTTTGCGGCTGCTGCAAAACCAAAGTGGTTGACGGTAACTACACGGTCAGCAGCACCATGACGCTGACCGACGCAGAAATCGCTGAAGGTTATGTGCTGGCTTGTTCCTGTCATCCGCAGGGTGATTTAGTGCTGGCGTAATTGGCCGGTATCTGATGTGCAATAGGCTGCCTGGCTGTACCGGGTGGCCTTTTTTTATGCTGTCAGGCGTTGCAAAATTCTGATGTTTTCACTCTCCCCGCAAATTATCGACCACACTTACCCTGCGCAGATTAAACATAATCCCTGACTACCACGTCGAACTTTCTACAAGGATCCCCATGAAAAAAGTGGCCATTGTCGGCGTCGGTCCCACCGGGATTTATACGTTTCATGCCCTGGTTGAGCGCGGTGAACCGCTGGAAATAGAGCTTTACGAGCAAGCTGAAGAGGCGGGCGTTGGCATGCCTTACAATAGCGATAACAACGCAGACCACATGCTGGCAAATATAGCCAGCATTGAGATTCCACCGATTTATATCAACTATCTGACATGGCTTCAGAATCAAAGTGATGACTATCTGGCCCAGTTTCAGATTGAACGCGCGTCTTTGCATGAGCGGCAATTTTTGCCCCGCGTGATCCTCGGCGACTATTATCGCGATCGTTTCTTAGCCATTGTCGAGAAAGCGCAACAAGCCGGTTTCACGATTCGCGTACATGAATCAAGCGAAGTCACCGACCTGCAAGCGACCCAGAATGGGGTTTCTTTGTGGATCAACCACGCGTCGCAGCCCGTTGAGGTGGATTTCGCCGCTATCGCCACTGGTCATCTGTGGCCTGAAACGGATGCTCAGGCGCGCAAGTTTTTCCCCAGTCCGTGGACCGGTCTGATGGACGCGCGGATTGGTGCTTGCCGGGTAGGGATTCTGGGCACCTCGCTAAGCGCTATCGACGCCGCGATGGCTGTGGCCAGTCAGCATGGCACCTTCACTACCAATACCGACCATTCACTGCAATTCACACCTAAATCCGACAGTCAAAACCTGAAGCTGACCCTGATGTCGCGCAGCGGGGTACTGCCTGAAGCGGATTTTTACTGCCCCCTTCCGTATGAATCGCTGAATATCGCGACGCCAGAAGCAATTGAAGATGCCATTGCCTATGGACAAAACGGATTACTGGACCGCATCTTTCAGCTTATGGCGCAACAACTGCAAGACGCAGCGCCAGGCTGGTGCCAACAGGTGGCGCTTGCGACGCTTAACGCCGACACGTTCCCCGAAGTCTATTTCGCCGACAGGCTCAGACATGACCCTTTTGACTGGGCGAGACGTAACCTGGTAGAAGTTGAGCGCAACAAGCAAAAACAACATACCGTCGCCTGGCGCTATACCTTGCTGCGCCTGCACGAGGTTATCGAGGAGATAGTCCCTCATCTTGATACCCGCGACGAAAAACGTTTCAGGTGCGGACTGGCGCGGGTATTTATTGATAACTATGCGGCAATCCCGTCAGAGTCAGTTCGCCGACTGCTGGCGCTGCACGAAGCCGGGCTGATTGAGATCCTCGCGCTTGGCACAGATTATGAGCGTATGAATGAACAGGAAATGACGGTAATTTCCCACCACGGTCAGCGCAGCGAATTTGATGTGTTTATTGACGCCCGAGGACAACGGGCATTGCAGAGCAAAGATATCCCGTTCCCAACGCTACGCGATCAACTGCTGGCCTGTGGCGATGAGATCCCGGATATCGGCGAAGATTACACGCTGCAAGCGCCGGAAAACGCCCGCAATCGCATCGCTTTTGGCGGGCTGCCGTGGTTGATGCACGATCGTCCGTTTATTCAGGGACTGGTGGTCAGCGCTGAAATAGGCGCCGCGATGGCAAGGGCATTGACGCAGCGAGCGCTGAGACGTCGGCACAAACTATGGAACAGTGACGACATAGAGTAGCGACAAATTGAACGACGAGGCGGAGCAATGCTACGCTTTCCCGCCTCGGTATAGACTCTCAGATGGTAACTATCGCCAGGCAGAATTCCCGGCAACGGAGTAACGCCCCGCCCCCAAAAACGCCACGGCCAGCGCGCCGATGAAGAAATAAACCAGACTTTCAATCGCCCATGCACCGGTTTTATCCAGTGTCCAGGTTTCGCCCATCCCGACCATCAGCCATGCCACAACCATCGTAAACGCCAGCCCCAACGCCGCCGGACGCGTCAGGATGCCAAGAATAATCAGGCACGGTGCCACGACCTCTCCCAACAGAACTCCATACGCAATAAAGCCTGGGAAACCTTTCGCTATCAACATACCGCTGATGCCATCAATACCCGCAAAGAGTTTATGCAGCCCATGAAACAGCATCAGCCCACCGACGGCAAAGCGTAACAATAACTTGCCAAAATCTTCGTGAGTCAGTACTCGGTTAACTGAATTTAATAGTTTTATAACCATTTGAATTTATTCCTTGTTTCACCATGTCCAAAACAAACTACGCTTAATGCAGGTTAAATGAAACCTGCCGGAAATAAGGGGGAAATGAGAAGCATAACTATTATCTTCATCTAAACTTGTAACCGGTATCACATTAGAGGAGAAGGAAAACCATGAAACAAACGGTTGCCGCTTTTATTGCTAAAACACTCGAACAGGCTGGCGTAAAACGCATTTGGGGTGTAACGGGTGACTCACTTAATGGTCTGAGTGACAGCCTGAATCGTATGGGAACAATTGACTGGATGCCAACCCGTCATGAAGAGGTTGCAGCCTTCGCTGCGGGCGCTGAAGCGCAGTTGACGGGCGAACTGGCCGTCTGCGCAGGCTCGTGCGGGCCAGGCAACCTGCACCTGATCAACGGGCTGTTTGATTGTCACCGTAACCACGTCCCGGTACTGGCAATCGCCGCGCATATTCCCTCCAGTGAAATAGGCAGCGGTTATTTTCAGGAGACCCACCCGCAAGAGTTGTTCCGCGAATGTAGCCACTATTGCGAGCTGGTTTCCAGCCCAGAACAGATCCCACAGGTGCTGGCAATTGCCATGCGTAAGGCGGTGCTCAACCGTGGCGTTTCCGTGGTGGTTTTACCCGGTGACGTGGCGCTAAAACCTGCACCTGAAAGCGCCACCACGCACTGGTATCATGCGCCGCTCCCGGTGGTGACTCCACAAGAAGAAGAGCTGAGAAAACTGGCGCAACTGCTGCGCTACTCCAGCAATATCGCCCTGATGTGCGGTAGTGGCTGCGCCGGTGCGCATAAAGAGCTGGTTGAGTTTGCGGCTAAAATTAAAGCGCCGATTGTTCACGCCCTGCGTGGTAAAGAGCATGTTGAGTACGATAACCCCTATGATGTGGGTATGACCGGGCTGATTGGCTTTTCATCCGGCTTCCATACCATGATGAATGCCGACACGCTGATCCTGCTTGGCACCCAGTTCCCCTATCGCCCGTTCTACCCCACCGACGCCAAAATTATTCAGATTGATATCAATCCGGCAAGCATTGGCGCGCACAGTAAAGTGGATATGGCGCTGGTAGGCGATATTAAATCCACTCTCCGTGCCCTACTGCCTCTGGTGGAAGAGAAAACCGAGCGGCAATTCCTGGACAAAGCGCTGGAGCACTATCGCGAGGCGCGCAAAGGGCTGGATGATTTAGCCAAACCCAGCGATAAAGCCATTCACCCGCAGTATCTAGCGCAACAGATCAGCCACTTTGCCGCTGACGATGCCATCTTTACCTGCGACGTTGGTACGCCAACGGTGTGGGCAGCACGCTATCTGAAAATGAACGGCAAACGTCGTCTGCTCGGATCGTTTAACCACGGGTCGATGGCGAATGCCATGCCGCAGGCACTCGGCGCACAAGCCACAGAACCAGGACGCCAGGTTGTAGCAATGTGCGGTGACGGCGGCTTTAGCATGCTGATGGGAGACTTTCTGTCGGTTGTCCAGATGAAGCTGCCGGTGAAGATTATTGTCTTCAACAACAGCGTACTGGGATTTGTCGCAATGGAGATGAAAGCGGGCGGTTATCTGACCGATGGCACTGAACTGCACGACACCAACTTCGCGCGGATTGCCGAAGCCTGCGGCATTACAGGCATTCGCGTGGAAAAATCCTCAGAGGTTGATGAAGCGCTACAAAGGGCGATGTCGATTGACGGCCCGGTGCTGGTCGATGTGGTCGTGGCGAAAGAAGAGCTGGCGATCCCGCCGCAGATCAAACTCGAACAGGCCAAAGGTTTTAGCCTGTATATGCTGCGTGCAATCATCAGTGGACGCGGTGATGAAGTGATCGAACTGGCGAAAACGAACTGGCTCAGGTAAAACATCCTTATTAAATCACACACAAAATCATTCATGATGCATCAAGGCGGCTAGCCCGAAAATCCCCAGGAGCATAGGTATACTATGTGACTGGGGTTTAAGGGTGCGGCCAACGCCGAGGCAGCCTGAAGGATGAAGTGTAATAAGGAGACACCATGATTGATTTACGCAGTGATACCGTCACCCGGCCGAGTCGCGCCATGCTGGAAGAGATGATGGCAGCCCCGGTCGGGGATGACGTGTATGGAGACGACCCTACCGTTAACGCCCTCCAGCAATACGCCGCAGAGCTTTCTGGTAAAGAAGCCGCTATTTTCTTACCTACCGGTACTCAGGCTAACCTGGTGGCGCTGCTCAGCCATTGTCAGCGTGGCGAAGAGTACATTGCCGGCCAGGGCGCGCATAACTATCTCTACGAAGCAGGTGGCGCAGCGGTGCTCGGTAGCATTCAACCGCAACCTATCGACGCCGCACCGGATGGTTCCCTGCCTCTGGACAAAGTAGCTGCAAAAATCAAAGTGGACGATATCCATTTTGCCCGCACCCGCTTGCTCAGCCTGGAAAATACCCACAACGGCAAAGTGCTGCCGCGCGAGTATCTGAAAGACGCCTGGGAATTCACCCGTGAGCGTAATCTTGCCCTGCACGTCGACGGCGCACGTATTTTTAACGCCATCGTCGCCTACGGCTGTGAGCTGAAAGAGATCACGCAATACTGCGACTCGTTCACCATTTGTCTCTCCAAAGGTTTGGGGACGCCGGTAGGCTCACTGTTGGTCGGCAGCCACGAGTACATCAAACGCGCTATTCGCTGGCGCAAAATGACCGGCGGCGGAATGCGTCAGGCTGGGATTCTGGCTGCAGCCGGACTGTATGCGTTGAAAAATAACGTGGCGCGTTTGCAGGAAGATCATGACAACGCCGCCTGGATGGCGGAACAGCTGCGCGAAGCAGGCGCAGACGTCATGCGCCACGACACCAATATGCTTTTTGTTCGCGTTGGCGAAGAGCACGCTGCCGCGCTGGGCGAGTATATGAAAGCGCAAGGTGTGCTGATTAACGCCTCCCCGATTGTGCGCCTGGTGATGCACCTGGACGTATCACGTGAACAACTTGCTGAAGTCGTCGCCCACTGGCGCGCTTTTTTAACCCAATAAGGAGATGGGCGTGCCGCAACGGATTTTGGTTCTTGGCGCCAGTGGCTACATTGGTCAGCATTTGGTACAGGCGCTCAGTCAGCAAGGGCACCAGGTGTTGGCTGCGGCACGTCGCATTGAACGGCTGGAAAAGCAGCAACTGGCCAATGTCAGTTGCCACAAGGTCGATTTGAATTGGCCAGATAACCTCACCCCGCTGCTGACGGGTGTTGATACGGTTTATTATCTGGTTCATGGTATGGGCGAAGGCGGTGATTTTATTGCCCACGAACGTCAGGTGGCGATGAACGTGCGCGATGCGCTGCGTAATACGCCAGTTAAACAGCTTATTTTCCTGAGCTCATTGCAGGCTCCCCGGCATGAACAATCCGATCATCTGCGTGCGCGACAGATAACCGCAGACACCCTGCGCGAGTCAGGCGTGCCAATGACGGAATTGCGCGCGGGCATTATCGTGGGGGCTGGTTCCGCTGCTTTTGAAGTCATGCGCGATATGGTTTACAACCTACCGGTTCTCACCCCTCCACGCTGGGTACGCTCGCGTACCACGCCTATCGCGCTGGAGAATTTAATGTACTATCTGGTGGCATTGTTGGAAAATCCCACACCACATCACCGCGTCCTCGAAGCCGCCGGGCCGCAGGTGTTGAGCTATCAGGAACAGTTCGAGCATTTTATGGCGGTCAGCGGTAAACATCGCCTGCTCATCCCCATCCCCTTCCCTACCCGCTGGATTTCGGTCTGGTTTTTGAACGTCATTACGTCAGTGCCGCCAACCACGGCCAAAGCGCTGATCCAGGGCTTAAAACACGACCTGCTGGCCGATGACACCGAATTACGTGCGCTGATCCCACAAAAACTGATTGCCTTTGATGACGCCGTGCGCAGCACGTTGAAGGAAGAAGAGAAGCTGGTCAACTCCAGCGACTGGGGTTACGACGCACAGGCGTTTGCCCGCTGGCGTCCAGAATATGGCTATTTCGCCAAACAAGCTGGCTTTAGCGTTGAAACCTCTGCCAGCACAAAAGCGCTGTGGCAGGTTGTGAATCGACTCGGCGGCAAAGAAGGCTATTTCTTTGGCAATATTCTATGGAAGACGCGCGCGGCGTTGGACCTGCTGGTCGGCCATAAGCTGGCAAAAGGTCGCCCCGAACACCCACTATTGCAAGTTGGCGACACCGTTGATAGCTGGAAAGTCATCATCGTTGAGCCGGAGAAACAGCTGACGCTGCTGTTTGGGATGAAAGCGCCGGGACTGGGTCGCCTGAGCTTCACACTGGAAGATAAAGGTGACCACCGATGCATTGATGTACGCGCGTGGTGGCATCCGCACGGTATGCCTGGCCTCTTCTACTGGCTGTTGATGATCCCCGCCCACCTGTTCATTTTCAGGGGGATGGCGAAGCGTATAGCCAAACTTGCAGAACAAATCACAGACTAATGATAAAAAGAGCCTGTATTCTTTCATGTTTCCCATTGCATACAGGCGTAATTCACGGAAGAATGCGCACGACGTTTTTTAAACACAGTGGATTGATATGAAGGTACTGGTTACCGGAGCCACCAGCGGCTTGGGCCGAAACGCGGTTGAGTTTTTATGCAGCAAAGGCGTCAGCGTCAGAGCCACCGGTCGCAACGAAGCGATGGGCAAGCTGCTGGAGAAAATGGGCGCAGAGTTTGTGCATGCGGATTTGACCGAGCTGGTTTCTTCGCAGGCAAAAGTGATGCTGGCCGGCATTGACACGCTGTGGCACTGCTCCAGTTTCACCTCTCCATGGGGAACTCAGGAAGCTTTTGATCTGGCCAACGTTCGTGCTACCCGCCGTCTGGGCGAGTGGGCCGTAGCCTGGGGTGTACGTAACTTTATTCATATCTCCTCTCCGTCGCTGTATTTTGATTATCACCATCATCGCGATATCAAAGAAGACTTCCGTCCCCATCGCTTCGCCAACGAATTCGCCCGCAGCAAAGCGGCTGGTGAAGAGGTGATTGCGCTGCTCGCCCAGGCCAACCCGCAGACTCGCTTTACCGTCTTGCGCCCACAAAGCTTGTTCGGACCTCACGATAAAGTCTTTATTCCCCGCCTCGCCCATATGATGTACCACTACGGCAGCATCCTGTTGCCGCATGGCGGGAGTGCGCTGGTGGATATGACCTATTACGAGAACGCAGTTCACGCGATGTGGCTGGCGAGTCAGGAAGCCTGCGATAAGCTGCCGTCGGGTCGCGCGTACAATATAACCAATGGTGAACATCGCACCCTGCGCAGTATTGTGCAGAAACTTATCGACGAGCTGAATATTGATTGCCGTATCCGCTCTGTGCCCTACCCGATGCTGGACATGATTGCCCGCAGCATGGAGCGCTTAGGCAATAAATCGGCGAAAGAGCCAAAGCTTACGCATTACGGCGTTTCGAAGCTAAATTTTGACTTTACGCTGGATACCAGCCGCGCCCAGGAAGAGTTAGGTTATCAGCCCGTTGTGACGCTGGATGAAGGGATTGAGCGTACCGCGGCCTGGCTGCGCGACCACGGTAAGCTGCCGCGTTAGGCTGATAGCCATTGCAGGGTGGCGCCACAAAAACCTGCCAAATTAACCGTAGGCCTGATAAGCGAAGCGCCATCAGGCATTGGTGTCTGCGTTAACCCTGCCCGTATTTCTCCAGTAACGCTTCGGCAATCGCCTGCGTTTCCGCATCCGCCACGCCATTCCACAATGTCGGGCGGAAGTGCATCTGGAACGCCATAATCACCCGCTGCTGTTCACGCGGCGTCATCTCGGGTTTTACCTCATAGCCATAGCGTGACAGCAGATCGAGCAATGACGCGGTTTCTACCGGCGTATGGGGCGCTCGTCCGGCGAGATAAAATGCCACACGCTGAGCATCCGGCCATGCGCCAATGCCCTGAGCGGCCAGTGCTTGCCACGGAAACAGCGGACCGGGATCGTCCTTACGCTGCGGCGCAATGTCTGCATGAGCAACCACGTTTTGCGGTTTTATGTCGTAGCGGGCGATGATATCTTTCGCCAATGGGATTAACGCCTGAATCTGCGCGGGCTCAAACGGCGCAAAATACTTGCTGCCCGCTGATTTTTGCCAGCCGCGGTTTTCCAGCTCAATACCAATTGAGGTATCGTTAATACGCGTAGCGCCGCGCCAGAAGCTAATCCCCGCATGCCAGGCCAGATCTTTTTCCGGCACCAGTTGCCAGATACGTGGTTTACCATGGTAAAGCGGCGGCACTGCGGGGATCAAATAGTGTGAACTGACGTTTTTATCGGTCAGCGTAGCCAGGGAAGAGTCAAAATCATCGGCCGTGTAATGGATAACCAGTACTTTAATGCGTGGATAAGCAGCCTGGGCCTGACGGCGGGTATCTAACTGATACCCGTCTTTGTCGACAATCCCTTTTTCGCCAGCACATCCCACCAGCAACAGCGTAAATGCCAGCAGACACAACAGACGTTTCATCGGCGAGTTTTCACCGCGGTACCGCTGACGCTCACCATCAGCATGCTACCGTCTTTGCCTACGGTTTCGTAATCGATATCGATACCGACCACCGCATCAGCACCCAGCGCTTTCGCCTGTTCGCCCAGCTCCTGAAAAGCAATTTCACGCGCTTTACGCAGCTCTTTTTCATACGCGCCGGAGCGACCGCCGACAATATCGCGAATACCGGCAAAAAAATCGCGGAAGATATTCGCGCCTAAAATGGCTTCACCGGTAACAACACCGCAGTACTCCACGATGCTCTGTCCTTCCAGCGTAGGGGTTGTCGAAAACTGCATCATTAATCTCCTTTTTGCGCTAAGAGCACGACCTCAAAAGCATTATCAAACCAATACACTATGACACTCAAAGGAAAGCCCGCCAAATAAAACTGCTATCCTTGTTGATGTGTAGCGGTTTCAGGTGGTGCGTTTTTTATTTTTATTTGACTGGCATGCCGCCAGAAATAAAAAAGCCCCCAGATGTTTGGGGGCCTGAAGTTATTATTTTCTAAAATCTAATGGCGCCTGGCCGGACTGAATGTACATTGCTACGTTATCAAATGTAATCATTTTTGATTTACAAAAAATACATTTTGCCCCGAATGGATTTCCTTCAGTAACATCAAAGCTTGATGTTCTGTATTGGGAACCATGGCAACATGGACAGCGAAAGTGAATATGATTAGTAATAATAGTTACCTCAAAGCGCCACAACATTAATTGCGGATGGACCTTTAGGTCCCTGCTCCACACCGAATTCGACTTTCTGGTTTTCATTCAGCGTCTTAAACTCATTACTTTGAATCGCTGAGAAATGGACAAAGACATCTTTGCTGCCATCTGCAGGCGTAATGAAGCCAAAACCTTTTTCAGGATTGAACCATTTAACTAAACCAGTCATTTTAGTAGACATATATTTATTCCTTAATTTGAGCCTTTCGGCAAGCTTGGTTTTTATGACAAAAACTTCGTAGTGCTTAATGAAGAGACTCAAAGAGGGGATAAACGGATTACACCTGAAAATGAGAACTGCTTGAGTAAACTACTTTGTATATCGTCTGTTATTCAAACCGACCGGATCATTAACGCACGGGCACCGAGATTAAGCAACTCTTATTTTAGCCATCCGGAGTCCCTTATAGCCAACAACACGGCATGAGTTTTGTTTAGCCAGGCGTAAAGCGCGGCAAATGGAACATGCAAATGCTCAGATGGTCTATACAGTATAAGAAGCATGAATGGCCGCCAACGCCCCGTTGCAGGTTGATATACTAAAGCTGAAGCTGGCAACGAGCGCCACCAACATGCTTCAGGTCGGGTGTCCGCGAATTTGCTTTAGCAAAAACAATGTGTTAATCGATCATACAATCTTTAGTGAGACCGAATTGTTCATCGTAGAACACAATTAGTAGGAAGCTTATAAGGAAATCATTATGCGCTATTCGAAACTCTCTCTGCTGGTTCCATGTGCACTACTTCTCAGCGCCTGTACGACCGTGACGCCGGTCTATAAAGATAACGGCACGCGTAGTGGTTCATGCATAGAAGGTGGGCCAGACAGCGTGGCTCAACAATTCTATGATTACCGTATTCAGCATCGAAACAATGACATTACCGCCCTTCGTCCGTACCTGAGCGACAATCTGGCTAAACTGCTGACCGATGCCAGCCGTGATAATGCACACCGCGACCTGTTTAACAGCGATCCGTTCTCCAGTCGCGCTACGTTACCAGACAGCGCCAGTGTCGCCAGCGCATCGACTATTCCGAATAGTGATGCACGCAACATTCCACTGCGCGTAGAGCTGAAACAAGGTGACCAAAGCTGGCGTGATGAAGTGCTGATGATCCGTGAAGGTCAGTGCTGGGTCGTTGATGATGTACGCTATCTGGGCGGCAGCGTACACGCGCCAGCCGGGACGTTGCGCCAGTCTGTCGAAAACCGCTAACCGCCCCATTCACCCGCTTAAATCATAACCCCCATAAATTGTCTGGCATTCTGCATAGAATGCCGACATTTATTCTTGCCCACTGGTGACCTCGCTATTTTGTGCTATGTTTAGAGAAGAATGCGGTTTGCATTTAACTTTTAACGCATAAATATTGCATAACTATTCTGTCAAAGGTAGTATCTGCGGCTTCAATAGCTATCAGACTGCCAGTATCGAGTGTCAATGAGTATTCAATTAAACGGCATTAACTGCTTCTACGGCGCACATCAGGCGCTGTTCGATATCACGCTGGATTGCCCTCAGGGTGAAACACTGGTGTTACTTGGCCCAAGTGGAGCCGGGAAAAGCTCGCTGCTGCGCGTACTCAACCTGCTTGAGATGCCGCGCTCGGGCACGCTCTCTATTGCAGGCAACCGTTTCGACTTCACGAAGACCCCGTCAGATAAAGCCATTCGGGATCTGCGTCAGAACGTGGGCATGGTCTTTCAGCAATATAATCTCTGGCCGCATCTCACGGTTGTGCAGAATCTGATTGAAGCACCCTGCCGCGTACTGGGCCTGACAAAAGAGCAAGCGATGGCGCGCGCCGAGAAACTGCTGGAACGTCTGCGCCTCAAGCCTTACAGCGATCGTTACCCATTACATCTTTCCGGTGGCCAGCAACAGCGTGTAGCCATTGCCCGCGCATTGATGATGGAGCCGCAGGTGCTACTGTTTGATGAACCGACCGCCGCGCTTGACCCGGAAATTACCGCCCAAATCGTCAGCATCATTCGCGAACTGGCGGAAACCAACATTACTCAGGTGATCGTCACCCACGAAGTGGAAGTTGCACGTAAAACGGCCAGCCGTGTGGTGTATATGGAAAACGGTCATATCGTCGAGTTTGGGGATGCGAGCTGCTTTGCCAACCCGCAAACCGAAGCGTTTAAAAACTATCTTTCTCACTAAGATTCGGGACAATACAATGAAAAAAGTTCTGATTGCCGCGCTAATCGCAGGTTTTAGTCTTTCCGCTACCGCAGCCCAAACCATTCGTTTCGCCACCGAAGCGTCTTATCCTCCGTTTGAATCTATCGATGCGAATAACAAGATCGTAGGTTTTGACGTTGATCTGGCAAACGCGCTGTGTAAAGAGATTGACGCTACTTGTACCTTCACCAATCAGGCCTTCGACAGCCTGATTCCGAGCCTGAAGTTCCGTCGTTTTGACGCGGTGATGGCCGGTATGGACATCACGCCTGAGCGTGAAAAACAGGTGCTGTTCACCACCCCTTACTACGACAACTCTGCGCTGTTTGTGGGCCAGCAGGGTAAATACACCAGCATCGACCAGCTGAAAGGTAAAAAAGTCGGCGTTCAAAACGGTACCACGCACCAGAAATTCATCATGGATAAACATCCGGAAGTGACCACTGTGCCGTATGACAGCTACCAGAATGCCAAACTCGATCTGCAAAATGGTCGTATTGACGGCGTCTTTGGTGATACCGCAGTAGTAACCGAATGGCTGAAAGACAATCCTAAGCTTGCCGCGGTTGGTGACAAAGTGACGGATAAAGATTACTTCGGTACCGGTCTGGGCATTGCTGTGCGCCAGGGCAATACCGAGCTGCAGCAGAAATTTAATGCTGCGCTGGAAAAAGTGAAGAAAGATGGGACTTACGAGACCATCTACAACAAATGGTTCCAGAAGTAATATTTGATGAATGAATTTTTTCCTTTAGCAAGCGCCGCCGGGATGACCGTCGGCCTTGCCGTTTGTGCGCTGATCATTGGCCTTGCGCTCGCCATGTTTTTTGCCGTCTGGGAGTCAGTAAAATGGCGCCCGGTGGCATGGGCGGGCTCGGCCCTGGTCACCATCCTGCGCGGTCTGCCAGAAATTCTGGTGGTTCTGTTTATCTATTTCGGCTCCTCACAGCTGCTGCTGACGCTGGCCGATGGCTTTACGATCAATCTCGGGTTTGTACAAATCCCGGTTCAGATGCAGATCGAAAACTTCGACGTCAGCCCGTTCCTGTGCGGTGTCATTGCACTGTCATTACTGTACGCCGCTTACGCATCACAAACGCTGCGTGGCGCGCTGAAGGCCGTGCCACTCGGACAATGGGAATCAGGTCAGGCGTTGGGTTTGTCTAAAGCCGCGATCTTCTTTCGTCTGGTGATGCCGCAGATGTGGCGTCATGCCTTACCGGGACTGGGTAACCAGTGGCTGGTGTTGCTGAAAGATACCGCGCTGGTCAGCCTTATCAGCGTGAACGATCTGATGCTGCAAACGAAGAGTATTGCCACCCGCACCCAGGAGCCATTTACCTGGTACATTGTGGCGGCCGCTATTTATCTGGTGATTACGCTGGTGAGTCAGTACATTCTCAAACGCATTGACCTGCGCGCGACACGTTTTGAGCGGAGACCAGGCTGATGCTTGAGTATTTACCTGAATTGTTGAAAGGGCTGCATACCAGCCTGACGCTGACGGTCGCCTCCATCGTGGTTGCTCTGGTGCTGGCGCTGATCTTCACCGTCATCCTGACGCTGAAAACGCCGGTGCTGGTGTGGCTGGTTCGCGCTTATATCACGCTGTTTACCGGTACACCGCTGCTGGTGCAAATCTTCCTGATCTACTACGGACCAGGACAGTTTCCGGCATTGCAAGAATATCCGGTACTGTGGCATCTGCTCTCTGAACCCTGGTTATGCGCCTTAATTGCGCTGTCGTTAAACAGTGCGGCCTACACTACGCAACTGTTTTACGGCGCTATCCGTGCAATCCCGGAAGGCCAGTGGCAGTCCTGCGGAGCGTTAGGGATGAGCAAAAAGGATACGCTGGCGATTCTGTTGCCGTACGCCTTTAAACGCGCCCTCTCCTCGTATTCCAACGAAGTGGTGCTGGTATTTAAAAGTACCTCACTGGCTTACACTATCACGCTGATGGAAGTCATGGGTTATAGCCAGCTGCTGTACGGTCGTACTTATGACGTTATGGTCTTCGGTGCGGCAGGTGTGATTTATCTGATCGTCAACGGTTTGCTGACGCTGATGATGCGCTTAATCGAACGTAAAGCGCTGGCGTTTGAACACCGGAATTAAGCATATGCCTGATGGCGCTACGCTTATCAGGCCTACGGTTCATGCACCTTTTGTAGGCCGGATAAGGTGCTAGCACCGCCATCCGGCAAATATGCATAAAGCAAAATAATGAAGACGGACAACAACCTAAATTGTCCGTCTTTTTTTATACTATAAAAAATATTTAATCATTTTTATTGCATACAAATTCATAAAATGGCATTGTTACTCCACGCCGCAGACACGGTAATAATCATAAGATTGACAGACGGGAGTTCCACCATGAAAAAGTTAGTACTGGCCGCATTACTTGCTACTTTCGCCGCTGGCGCCTCAGCTGCTGATAAAATTAGTTTCGGTGTATCAGCCACATATCCGCCATTTGAATCACTGGACGCGAGCAACAAAATTGTCGGTTTTGACATCGACCTGGCAACGGCGCTGTGCAAACAAATGCAGGCGGAATGTACTTTTACCAATCATGCTTTCGACAGCCTGATCCCCGCGCTGAAATTCAAAAAATATGATGCAGTGATTTCCGGAATGGATATCACGCCCGAGCGTAGCAAACAGGTTGCGTTCACTCAGCCTTACTATGCTAACTCCGCGCTGGTTATTGCCAAAAAAGATACCTATAAAACCTTTGCCGATCTGAAAGGAAAACGCATCGGTATGGAAAACGGCACCACGCACCAGAAATACCTGCAGGACAAACATCCTGAAGTGAAAACCGTGGCCTACGATAGCTATCAGAATGCGATTATCGACCTGAAAAATGGCCGTATTGATGGCGTATTTGGCGATACCGCTGTGGTTAACGAATGGCTGAAAACCAACCCGCAGTTAGGTGTAGCCACTGACAAAGTAACCGATCCGCAATACTTCGGTACTGGCCTTGGCATCGCGGTTCGCCCGGATAACAAAGCCCTGCTGGAAAAACTGAACAGCGCGCTGGCGGCAATCAAAGCTGACGGCACGTACCAGAAAATCAGCGATCAGTGGTTCCCGCAGTAACGTCTGCCCAATCTGAAAAGCCGCGCTCTGCGGCTTTTTTTATCTCTTCGCCTGCGCTTTCAGTCAGTTCTTACGCCATAAACGCTTTCCTGGCATACACTTGTTAAAACGAAAAAAAGTGAGGCAAACGGATGATAGCGTTCCCTGCCAGTTTACTGATCCTCAATGGAAAAAGTGCTGATAATCTCCCCCTGCGTGATGCCATTGCGAAGCTTCGCGATGAAGGCGTGGAAATCCATGTTCGCGTGACCTGGGAAAAAGGCGATGCCCAACGCTACGTTGATGAAGCTCGTCATCTAGGCGTTGCTACGGTGATAGCCGGCGGCGGTGACGGCACCATCAACGAAGTTTCGACAGCGCTGATTCAGTCGCAGGGTGGCAATATTCCAGCGCTGGGTATTTTACCGTTGGGAACGGCGAATGACTTTGCCACCAGCGTTGGTATACCCGACGACCTTGATAAGGCGTTAAAGCTGGCTATCGCTGCAAATGCGACTGCGATCGATATGGTGCAGGTCAACGATAAAACCTGTTTTATCAACATGGCGACCGGGGGATTTGGCACGCGCATCACCACCGAAACGCCGGAAAAACTCAAGGCCGCACTGGGCGGTGTATCGTATTTTATTCACGGATTAATGCGCATGGATACGCTCAAGCCCGACATCTGTGACATTCGTGGGGAGGATTTTCACTGGCAGGGTAAAGCGCTGGTGATTGGTATCGGTAACGGTCGCCAGGCCGGTGGTGGGCAACAGCTTTGCCCTACGGCGCTGATCAACGACGGCCTGCTGCAACTGCGCATTTTTACCGGCGAGGAACTACTGCCAGGACTGCTTTCGGCGTTAACGCAATCCGAAGACAACCCTAACATTATCGAGGGCGCATCGTCGTGGTTTGATATCCGCGCCCCACACGAAATTACCTTTAATCTCGATGGTGAACCACTCAGCGGACAAGAGTTTCATATTGAAATCCTGCCCGCTGCGCTACGTTGCAGACTGCCGCCAGGTTGTCCGCTATTGCGCTAACCCAACAACAATCCGAGGGATCAGGCAATAGTAACTTTGCTGTCCAGATAAACGTCCTGTACGGCGTTAATCAACTTAACGCCGTCGGCCATGGTTTTCTTGAACGCTTTACGCCCCAGAATCAGCCCCATACCACCCGCACGTTTGTTAATAACCGCCGTACGTACTGCATCGCTCAGATCGGTGTCGCCGCCGGCCGCCCCGCCAGAGTTAATTAACCCGGCGCGCCCCATATAACAGTTCGCCAGTTGGTAACGCACCAGGTCAATTGGATTCTCGCTGGTCAACTTGGTATAGACGCGATCGTCGGTGTAGCCAAAATTAACCGCTTTATACCCGCCGTTATTTTCCGCCATTTTCTGCTTAACGATATCCGCTCCGATAGTGGCAGCCAGATGGTTAGCCTGCCCGGTAAGATCGGCGGAAACATGGTAATCCACACCATCTTTTTTAAACGCGGAGTTACGCAGATACGCCCACAGCACGGTAACCATACCCAACTCATGGGCGCGCTCAAACGCTGCTGAAATCTCTTCAATCTGGCGGCGAGATTCCTCAGAACCGAAATAGATAGTTGCCCCTACCGCAACCGCACCCATATTGAACGCCTGCTCTACGCTGGCATACAGCGTCTGGTCAAAGGTATTCGGATAGCTGAGCGTTTCGTTGTGGTTAATTTTAACGAGGAACGGGATACGGTGCGCGTAGCGGCGGGAGACAGAAGCCAGCACACCGTAAGTCGATGCCACGCAGTTGCACCCTGCTTCGATAGCCAACTCCACAATATTCTTCGGATCAAAGTACAGCGGGTTAGCGGCAAACGAAGCCCCAGCAGAATGCTCTACCCCCTGATCCACCGGTAGGATCGACAGATACCCTGTCCCGGCAAGTCGCCCCGTGTTATACAGCGTCTGCATATTACGCAGCACGGCAGGCGGACGATTGTTATCCACCATTACACGATCGACATAATCATGTCCAGGCAGGTAAAGTTGGTCAGAAGGAATGGTCATACAACGATGCTGTAAAAGGCTGTCGGCATCTTTGCCAAGCAACTGCGCAATATCAGTCATAGCTATGCTCCCGTAAGTTCCGGTTTAAAACCGGAATATGGATTGTCCTGACCCGCCTTTTTGCGGGCAGCATTAAGCCTGGTACCGACTGCGCTTTTTTTCCATCTTTAGCGCACTTTTCAGCAACTTCTGCTGGCTCGATTCAGGAAAAAATAATGTTAAGACGGTCAAAGTTTAATCTCAAAGGTATTTTAAAGGTATTATTGAATGGTACTATCAGTGCGTACCTTACCTGTCATGAAGGATTTAAAGATGAAAACTACAGTTAAGCTGTCGTTCATGATGTTTGTAGAGTGGTTTATCTGGGGCGCCTGGTTTGTACCGCTGTGGCTGTGGCTGAGTAAAAGTGGCTTTAGTGCCGGAGAGATCGGCTGGTCCTACGCCTGCACCGCCATTGCGGCGATCCTGTCGCCCATTCTGGTCGGTTCAATCACTGACCGCTTTTTCTCCGCGCAAAAAGTGCTGGCGGTGTTGATGTTCGTCGGCGCTATTCTGATGTACTTCGCCGCCCAGCAAACCACCTTTAGCGGATTCTTCCCTCTGTTACTGGCCTATTCGTTGACCTATATGCCGACGATTGCGCTGACCAACAGTATTGCTTTTGCCAACGTACCGGATGTTGAACGTGATTTCCCGCGCATCCGCGTGATGGGCACCATTGGCTGGATTGCCTCCGGTTTGGCCTGCGGTTTCTTACCGCAAATGCTTGGCTATAACGACATCTCACCGACCAATATTCCCCTGCTTATCACTGCCGGAAGCTCGGCATTGTTAGGCGTTTTTGCCTTCTTTTTACCGGATACGCCGCCAAAAAGTACCGGCAAAATGGATTTCAAAGTTATGCTGGGTCTGGATGCGCTGATCCTGCTGCGCGATAAGAACTTCCTCGTCTTCTTCTTTTGCTCTTTCCTGTTTGCGATGCCACTGGCGTTCTATTACATCTTTGCCAACGGTTACCTGACAGAAGTCGGTATGAAAAACGCCACCGGCTGGATGACACTGGGCCAGTTCTCAGAAATCTTCTTCATGCTGGCGCTACCGTTTTTCACCAAACGTTTTGGTATTAAAAAGGTATTGTTGCTTGGTCTTATTACTGCGGCGATCCGCTACGGATTTTTCGTTTACGGCGGTGCGGAAGAATATTTCACTTACGCCCTGCTGTTTCTCGGCATTCTGCTGCACGGCGTCAGTTACGACTTCTATTACGTCACGGCTTACATCTATGTCGATAAAAAAGCGCCGGTCCACATGCGCACCGCAGCGCAAGGGCTTATCACCCTCTGCTGTCAGGGGTTCGGCAGCCTGCTCGGTTACCGTCTGGGCGGCGTAATGATGGAAAAAATGTTTGCTTATCAGGAACCGGTTAATGGTCTCACCTTTAACTGGGCTGGCATGTGGGGATTTGGCGCGGTCATGATTGCCGTCATTGCCGTGATGTTTATGATTTTCTTTCGCGAATCAGACAAAGAAATCACCGCCATTAAGGTGGACGATCGCGATGTAGCGTTGAAACAAGGGGAAGTAAAATGAAAGCAGAACGTATTCTCGGTGCTCTTTATGGGCAGGCGTTAGGGGATGCGATGGGCATGCCGTCGGAACTGTGGCCAAGAACCCGGGTAAAAGCACACTTCGGTTGGATCGACCGTTTTTTGCCCGGCCCTGCGGAAAATAATGCCGCCTGCTATTTTAACCAGGCGGAGTTCACTGATGACACGTCCATGGCACTATGTCTGGCAGATGCCCTGCTTGAGTGCGACGGCGAAATTGTGCCAGACGTTATTGGTCGCAATATTCTGGCCTGGGCCGAGCAGTTTGATGCCTTTAATAAAAACGTGCTCGGCCCGACCTCGAAAATTGCGTTGAAAGCTATTCGTGACGGTAAACCGGTCGCCGAACTTGAAAACAACGGCGTGACCAATGGCGCGGCAATGCGCGTTTCCCCGCTGGGATGCCTGCTGCCCGCCCGCGATCTTGATGCCTTTATCGATGATGTGGCACTGGCCTCCAGCCCAACGCATAAATCGGATCTGGCTATCGCGGGTGCCGTTGTCGTCGCGTGGGCGGTATCGCGCGCCATCGACGGAGGAAAATGGTCAGAGATTGTCGACGCGCTACCTGCCATTGCCCTGCATGCGCAGCAAAAACGAATCACCACCTTTAGCGCATCGCTTTGTGCACGCCTTGAACTGGCGCTGAAAATCGTCCGTAACGCCGATGGCATCGAGTCCGCCAGCGAGCAGTTGTATCAGGTTGTGGGGGCAGGAACCAGCACCATTGAGTCCGTTCCTTGCGCTATCGCTATGGTTGAGCTGGCACAGACCGATCCTAACCGCTGCGCCATTTTGTGCGCTAACCTCGGCGGCGATACCGACACCATCGGGGCGATGGCAACCGCCATTTGTGGTGCATTACACGGCGTGAGCGCGATCAACCCAGCATTGAAGCAGGAGTTGGACGCGGTGAATCAGCTGGACTTTACCCACTACGCCAACGGGTTAATGCGACTGCGCGAGCAGCGGGAGGCGCTATGAGCAACACGCATCTGCAACAACTTCTCTCGCAGTTACGTACACAGCGGCCAGTAACGGTGGTGGGTGCGGCGGTGATTGATGTCATTGCCGATGCGTATGCCCTCCCCTGGCGCGGCTGTGACATAGAGCTCAAGCAGCAAGGTGTTAACGTTGGCGGCTGTGCACTCAATATCGCCGTCACGCTTAAGCGTTTAGGTATCGATGCCTGCAATGCTCTACCACTGGGTCAGGGAGTGTGGGCCGACATTATCCGCAACCGGATGACAAAAGAGGGACTGCACAGCCGGATCGACAATGCCGAAGGCGATAACGGTTGGTGTCTGGCGCTGGTGGAGCCGGATGGCGAGCGTACCTTTATGTCTTTTAGCGGCGTTGAGAATCAGTGGAATGCCGCCTGGCTGGCACAGCTGGATATCCCGCGTCATAGCCTGGTGTATCTGTCGGGTTATCAGCTAGCGTCCCCGTGCGGTGAATTGCTGGTGCAGTGGCTGGAAGGCCTGGATGAGGTGACACCGTTTATCGATTTTGGCCCGCGCATCGGCGACATTCCCGAGCCCTTACTGGCAAGAATTATGGCCTGTCGTCCGCTGGTGTCACTTAATCGTCAGGAGGCGGAAATTGCTGCCGAGCGGTTTGCATTAAGTCAGGATGTGGAAGGTTTTGGCGCAGAATGGGTGCAGCGTTTCACCGCACCGGTGGTCGTGCGTCACGATAAAGACGGCGCATGGTATTTCAGCGCACAGACATCTGGCTGCGTACCGGCATTTGCAACGGCGGTCGTTGATACTATCGGCGCAGGTGACAGCCACGCTGGCGGCATGCTGGCTGGGCTGGCATCTGGCTGGACGCTAGCCGACTCAGTGCTGTTAGGTAACGCGGTGGCGTCCTGGGTAGTTGGGCATCGCGGCGGCGATTGCGCCCCGTCACGCGAGGAGCTACTCCTCGCACACAAAAACGTATAGATCGCTACGACAGTAACTGATGCTGTATTCAATAGGCCGTTGCTGCTGGTCAAGCGCTACCTGCTTGATCACCAGTACCGGCACTTTGCTATCCATTTGAATGTGCGCCTGGAACTCTGCGTCAGGCATTCTGGCGCTAACACGTGAGCGCGTACGCTGCGGGAAAATATGCTGGCTACGAAAATAGTCATACAGCGAAACACCGATGGCATCCACGTCATGAATTAGATGTGCGGGTACCCAGGACTCTTCAATAGAGACTGCGTCTTCGTCAACGTAACGAATGCGTTTGAGCAGGAAAACATCACTCCCTGCGACAACAGCCAACTGCTGTGCCACCTCTTCCGGGCAAGGCACAATTCTTTTGTTAACCCACAACGTATCCGGTTTTTTACCGCGCAACACCACCTGCTGAGAAAAACCGCGCGCTTCTTTAAGCGAATACTCGAAGATATTGTTAATTTGCGTTCCGTAACCGCGGGCACGTGTTACTACACCTTCTTCTTCCAGGGCCTGCATCGCCTTACGTACCGTAATCCGAGAAACGCCGGTCAACTGGCTGAGGTCGCGCTCGCCGGGCAGGATATTGCCGTGCTCCAGGATCCCACTGCGCACAGCATTCTTCACCGTCTGCGCAAATTTCATATACAGCGGCGTGTTATCCGCCGCTGAAATACGTTCATTCAGTTGTGCGATAAGCTGGGTATGCGCTTGTTCCATTTATCTTTTTCCTGGCCGCCGTTTCTGCAGCCAGTATACCCATTACCACCACGCGTGGAAATGATGCACCGGACCGATTCCTTCGCCAACTTCCAGCGTGTCGGCCTGTGCCAGCGCCGCTGAAAGCCACAGTTTGGCTTCCTGTACGGTATCGGCCCAGCTGTTATGGCGCGGACGCAGGGCTGCCAACGCCGCCGATAGCGTACAACCGGTGCCATGGGTGTTTTTGGTCATCACCCTTGGTGCGGTAAAACGCTGCTCACCATCGCGCGTAAAGAGCCAGTCGGGGCTTTGCGCATCATCCAGATGACCGCCCTTCATCAACACTGCCTCGCAGCCCAGCGCCCGTAGCGCCCTTCCCTGCTCTAACATCTCCTGCTCAGTTTGCGCATGCGATGCCCCGAGCAGTGCAGCAGCTTCGGGTAAATTAGGGGTGATAATCGAAACCTGCGGCAACAAACGGGTACGCAACGTTTCTACCGCCGAGGGCGACAGCAACGGATCGCCGCTTTTCGCCAACATCACCGTGTCCAGCACCACATTTTGTACCCGATGGCGACGTAAACGTTCGGCGACAGCTTCGACAATGTCCGTCTCAGCCAGCATACCGATTTTAGTCGTATCAATACGCACATCATTGAACACAGAGTCCAACTGCGCGGCGACAAAATCAGGTTCAATGCGATACACCGACTGCACCCCACGCGTATTTTGTGCCACCAACGCCGTGATAACGGAACAGCCGTAAGCGCCCAGCGCCGAGAAGGTTTTTAAATCAGCCTGAATACCCGCGCCACCGCTTGGATCGGTTCCGGCGATCGTTAATGCGTTGATCCGTTTCATGCTTGCTCCTGGGCGTTCAGGTTATAGAGGGCGTCGAGAAATGCCGGGACAAAGCTGCCCGGTCCGTTTGATTGTTGTGTGGCTATTTGCCCGGCCTGTTTCATCCAGCTACAGGCGGAGGCGACGTTATCAAGTCGGTCACCACCTAAAGCGCAACTGGCCGCAACAACCGCTGAAAGAGCACATCCGGTGCCCACCACGCGAGTCATCAACGGGTCACCACCGTCCACGCAAACGGTACGCTGACCATCGGTGACGTAATCCACTTCGCCGGTCACCACGACAATGGTCCCAATCTGACGAGCCAGCGCCTGCGCTGCCGGAAGCGCAGCGACAGCCGTATCGGTTGTATCCACGCCGCGTCCCCCACCGTTCATGCCGGCCAGAGCAAGTATTTCCGAAGCGTTGCCACGAATAGCAGCAGGCTGTAGTGACAATAATTCCAGGCAGAAGCGGCGGCGAAACTCAAGCGCGCCTACGGCAACGGGATCGAGCGTCCACGGGGTTTTAGCATTCTGAGCATGCTCAACTGCGGCACGCATCGCCGCGGCCCGTTCCCGAGTTAAGGTGCCGACATTAACCAGCAACGCACTGGCAATGGCGGCGAATCGGCTGGCTTCTTCAGGCTCGATAACCATCGCAGGCGATGCGCCCAGCGCCAGTAATGTATTGGCAGTAAAGCTTTGCACGACCTCATTGGTCATACAGTGTGTGAGCGGGGATAAGATTCTAAATTGGTGCAAAGTGTGAGCCGCGAGCGCGCGGCTGTGCAGGTCAGGCTGCATGGTTCAGCTCCTGCCCGCGCGAAGAAGGGACACGAGCAGTGTCAGACTTCCCTACGCTGGCATTATCCAGATCAGGTTGTACGCCATGTGATAAACCGCATCTGTTACGGGATACACAGGCACTTATAAACTTTTAAAAACATATTTACGTGCATTTATCTGGGTGCTTAAATGGGTACATTCTCAAAAATTGGGTAATTGAAATGAAAGCACCAAAGAAAATCACTAAACAATCCCAGGTTGACGCACTAACACTACCCGCCGATAAAAATGTAATGCGGATCTCTGTACTAAACGGCGCGTTGACGGGTCTTTCGCTGGTTTTACGTCGTACTTCTTCCGGCGGCGTCACTGGCAGCTATATCACCCGCCGAGATGGTAAGGACATATCAATTGGCCCGCGCACGTCCTGGACGCTTGCGGCTGCACAGGAGCGCCATCGGGAAATCATGACCAACATGACGCGCGGTATTGACGCAAGGACAGAAGCGATCACTGTTCCGCACGACCTTAACGCCCTGTTCCGCGCTTATATTAATAATCCTGCTTTTGCGCCTGCTGACTCAACGGTTAAAACATACGTTTGTACCTGGCAAAAGTATTGTAACCGCTTGTCGGCTTACGGCGAAACCACGATCGAAAACTTCACGCGCGCCAGTGCTCACAGTCTTATCCGTACCGTCGCCGAAAAGCACAGCGTAAACAGCGCTAAAAAACTGCGCGACATTCTGTTAGCACTGCGTCACTACCTGGAAAGCCAGTTCGATATAGAAGCGTTTGAAACGCTTATGACGCTGCAAAAACTGTTAGGCAAAAATAACACCGAGCTTGAACGGTCGCGACAGCCGCGCACGAACTATCTGGAAAAAGACCAGCTTCGCGCGTTATGGCGGTATTTGTGCGAAGACGAAACCAGACCTGCGCATCTGGCTGCACGTATGCTTATCTGTGCACCATTGCGTAAAGGTGAAGTTGTCGGTGGGCGATGGGAGGAAGTCGACGAGGATGCGGGCTTATGGCGGATCCCTGGTTCACGTACTAAAACAGGTTTTCCGCTCAACGTGCCGATCAGTCCAGCAATGGAAGAGATATTCGAAGCGGCACGCAGATGCGTTGACGGTGGTTTTATTTTCGGAATCAGTTCGTCGGCGATTAATCACCGCTTGCCGGAAATGCGCGCGGCCTGCGGTAACGCCGAAATGACGGTACATGATTTGCGTCGCACTGCTTCGCAATTGTCGGCTAGCGATGAACTGAACGAACCAGGGAGCGGGTTAACGTTTATTGAGGCGGATTTAATTTTAAACCACGTCAAAGGTGCAAAGAGCCAAGCGAGCGCTATCGCGACCACATATCAACCTGAAACACTACAAAAAATGGTTACTGATGCGATCGCTAAGTACCAGAATTGGTTAGAAAAAGAGATAATAGGCATCCCGTAACATATTGATTTAAATGAAAAAGTTATTGCCTTAGTGAAATGCGATGCCCATACTAAAAACACGTAAATATGCTCATAGAGGTAACTAACGTGTTTTTAAATAAAACTGAAGTCGCACATCGTATCGGGGTAGGTAGAACCAACGTCGATTACATTATCAAGACTGATCCGACATTCCCTAAACCTGTTCAACTCACTCCATCACGCCCGCATTGGCTGGATGTCGCGATCGATGCCTGGGCGCTGGCGCGCAGTGAGATGGCGAACCAAAAACAGGAAAGAGGCCGTGCAGCATGAATCACAAGGGAAATAAAAAAGCCCGTCCTGCCAGACGAGCTTTTTTAATTGGTATCAATCACGCGATCAACGAGATTAATTATATGACCGGTCATATTGCAGAACAAGTTATAACCTGTCGGCGGAGGGTCAATAAATGACAACCGCTATTGATAAGACTACTACGAATACAGAATCCCGTAAAGGCCGTACGTCGGCGGCAGAAATCGCCGAAAAACCCCGCACACGCAGCGCCGACCGGTTCACGTTCGGGCTATGGCGTAAACGTGGAGCGTGCGACGTCAGCGAACAATGCGTCGACGGGCTGGCGTACGTGGCTGAGTTTATCCAGGCAGGTGACGAACTTTTACCCACGCCTGCTACACCCTCAATCGCTCTTTACGAGGTTTTCACTGCGACAGGCCGCCCCGATACGGTGGAAGCGTTAAAATCGCGAGTGGACGCGCTGGGAGCGTCGGCTGCGTGGTTAGAAGGTGAGGATCGCGCACTTATCGCTATCCCGCACACAAAAACGAACGATTTCGACGCCTGGAAGATCTGGAAAGAGATTTTAAAGCGCCTGGAAACGCCGGGGGTAGACATCCGTTTAGTTAACAGCGGCGGAGATGACAACGGTAATCTACAACCCTTCGTTGTTCCGGAAGACTTCATCGTCGACTTTTTCGGCGAAGACGTGATCGACGTAGAAGCCACCGCAGATCGATGGGGCTTTAAAGTTATACAGTCCAAAAAAGACTGTTCAACGGAGCAAGCCGACCCGCGTTTTATCAAAGCAGCACGTCATCAGGGCCAGCCGTTGATTGAAGGGATGGTCGACATCGGCGACTACGGCACCATTTACGCAGCGCCGAACGTCGGGAAAACCACGTTAGCTGTACACATGGCTTTCTGTGTGGCTAACGGCATGAGCCTGTTCGGGCATATGCGCACGTTGCGCAGTCACGTAATTTACGCCGACCTTGAGTTCAACAGCATCGACGACATGCTTACGGCGTCCGCAAGATACCACACGTCGCGTCCAGGCTGGTATCAGATGATCCACCAGACAAACGTTTTGCCCGACCTGGGCAACGACGCCGAAATCGACACCTGGTGCAACGCAATGTTGAAAATAACCAACGGCGAGCCGTGTTTCATTGTCATCGACACGCAGCGTAAAGCGGCGCAGCTATCCACCCGTGCGGGTCAGCCGCTGAAAGAGAACGACAACGACAATATGACCGTTATCGCTAACGCCCTTCAGCGTATCGCACACCGCATGAACGGTGCGGCGTTCAGCCTGCATCACACGACGAAAGCCAACGGCGAAGCAATGGCAGGCGGAGGTGCACTGGAAGCCGGGATCACGTCCGCTTTCTGTCTGACCGTTCCGGACAAGTCGAAACCTGATCAGTTGAATCTGATCGCCACAAAACGACGCGGAAATGGTATGCCGAAGGGTACACCCTACGGCATTCAGATGGTCGAAGTAAAAATCATGGACGACGATGATGCCGACGAAGCTGTCAGACGTCATGAAAAATGGTTTGCCGACTCGATACCGTCAGGAGCAAAAAACACCGCTATCAACGATCAGAAGCGCGCCACGTTCGCGACTGGTCCGCGTACGCACGCCAGAACATTCTTTCCTGGATTGTTCGAAGCATTCGAGGTGAAACAGGGCGCATTGTCCGCAAACGCCGTAAAGCAGGAACAGAGACGCGACGACATAGCAGCCGCGAAAGAGTTTGTTTTAAATGCGCCGTCGCCGGTCTGCGTTGCTGATGTTCGCGAGGCATTCGGGATCTCTAAAAGTTCAGCACAACGCTATATTGAAACCTTGCTAAAAGACGGTTCGATAGCGTGCGTTGAGAAAGCGGAAGGCCGAAAACCTAACAGATACGGGCCATTGTAGTTTTGCGACCCATTTTGCGGTTCACACGTATAGTAAAACACGTCTGAACCGCTACAAACACAACAAGCAGTACACCAACTAATAAAACCACCTTAAGGGGTGGTTTTTTTATTGGTGATTGGGATGTCGATCGACGTTGTAAGCACATTTGCGACCCATACGGTGTGAACCGTTACGAGCCGCGCTATTACTGGCTTCGTAACTTTGTGACTCATACCTATAAAACGTGTGAATCACAAAGTGAACCACAAAAACACTGAGGACGTGTAAAACTCGTTATTACTCGTCTGAAGGGTTGAACAAGCGTAGCGCGTTAGTGTTTGCGGTTCAGATGGTATGAACCGCTAAACCACTGTGATTTAATTCAGTAGTTTTAAACATAAGCGACAACCACAAATAGTGACAACCACTTTCCCCTATACATCACTTCGGCACCGTAAAAACCGGAATCACCTGTTCCGCTTTTTCGAACAGGTCGAACAGGTCATTAACAGGTCAAATACAAATTTCAGGCATCCGCGATGGCCATCGTACGCTTGACGGCGTAAACCACTGCAAAAAAGGACTCACAACGATGCCACGCGCGCCGAAACAACCTGTTAAACAGTCAACCGCTAAAGGTCGGGCTAAAACTCAATTCCAGAAAGGCCAGTCGGGTAATCCGGCGGGCAGACCGGCGGGTCGCATGAACTTCGACCGCATGATCCGGCTATGGGTCGCCGACCACAACGCAGAACACCCCGATGCGCCGCTGGACGCTTCCGGCCTGCTTAAAGATATCGGCAAGCGGGCATCCAGCGCGAAGGCGGAAACCGTGTTTAAAGCATTGCTGTCGCATATGCCGAAGCCGTCGATCGATCCAATCAACATGGACGCGGTCGACTTAAGCGATCTGGACGGTCTGACGGAACGCCTTGTCGAGCAGTTATTCACCGGCGCTAACCCGGACAGCATTAAATTCGCGCTTGATTGCGTGCAGCGCCTTTCCGATATTCGCGCCGCCGAAGCGGAACGACGCGCGCTGGAGGCGTTAAGCAAATGAGAACAGGAACGACAGCAGCACGCCTTAAGAAAGTCCGTCAACGCCTGGCAGCGGCGAACGCGGAGCGGGATCTTGCCAGCGGTAAGCCAACATGGAACACGCATCCGCAGTTCGTCGAAGCGTTGCGCGAATTTAAAATCTATATCGGCGATCCGGTCGACGTGTTAGGCCGCGATTGGGAAGCGTTCTTCCTGCCGTGGGAAGTCATGATCGCCGGATATGCAGATCACGACCTGAAGCGTGAATTTATGCAGCTCCAGAAAGCTGACGCGGAAGAGTTCGACGCGCCATCCTGGTCATTCGGCGAAATGGTCGTCCGCCAGCACAAGGAGGACACCGGCGCATGATCATTAACACCAACCAACCGCACTCAATCAAAACGCACAACGGACTAACCAGGCAGGAACGCGAAGAACGCGCAGCGGCTGCGGCGCGTCATCGGCAATTAGACGCCCTGCGCGCCCGCGTACGGGCTTCAATGGCTGACATGGATGAAACACCGGCGGATCCTGCCGCGTACCGTCAGGCGGGCGTACAGGCCGATGCAACGTGGGAAGCGGTAGAAGGCCGCAAGACAACCGGAAAACGGCAGATCGTGAAAGGGCGTAGCGAATCCGGCGCAGGCGGCAACAAACACGCCGTAGCGCCTTTACGCGGTTTACCTGTACAACCACGCACCGACACCGCCGATCGCACCGTGGCGGACGTCCTACGCACGATCATAACCGCTGAAGGCACCGGAAAACGCCTGACGGTGGTTTATCACGACGGCGAACGCGAACCAATGGCGGATGCCCTGCCGTTCCTGATCGATATTATTTCGAAAGAATTACGCCGCAGTGTTTTACCACACGAAGTCAACGCCGCCGCGTCACACGTCGCTTCAAGCGGCGACCGCTTACCATGTTACGGGATTTAAGTTATTGATATTGATCGATTTTTTGTCTTTACTTGTCCTTAAATTGTCCGTAACTTGTCCCTTGTTGATTCTCGTCAACGTTGATCATGAAACACCCTTGACCCGAAAGCGCACCCCGATGCGTGAGTAGGGTCGCTCAATCCGCCGGAATCCAACCAATGATTACACCCAAAAAAACCGTAACTGTCGTAACACTGGACGCAGGCAGCAGCAACGAAACGGAGATCGAGATCCGCAGCATCGTTGACTGTTCCGTCTTGCCGCCTCCTGGACGTTCGCCAGCCTGCGCACAACTGGCGCGCTGGTTCGCGGATAAAGTCGCAGAGGGTCAAAAATTCCGCCTTTGCAACGCACCCGATGCCCTGATTAAAGAGTTTCGCCGCGCTTCAGAACGGCGAGGCATCAAAGTAAGCGCCGGTATGCCGCGTAATGAATACGGCGAACTGATCGGCCTGAGTCACATTGAACTGAAACAGAAGGAATCAAACTGATGCAAAAGAACAGCGTAGAAGTGAAACGCCACATCCTGAACAGCGCAGGCCAGCCGCATAAATACACCGGCGCAAGTGTCACCCACGTCGAGATGGCCTTCGCTGGCTATATAGCGCAGCACCATCCCGAAGTGCGCACCGACGAAGTAGACGGATGGGTCGCTGCATATGCCGACAAAAACAAACTGGCTTAAGGTGCTGAATATGGTCAACGAAAACGAACTACGCGCCCGCCGCCACCTGATCATTTTGCTGGCTAACGGCGTACATGAAGCCCTGGCAATGGATGCCGACAAGCTGGACGACCGCATGAATGATTTATTCATTGAGAAGGTCGGATGCCGTAACTTCGCCAGCGACGAAGAGGAAGACAGCTACGTCGACGGCGTCGAAAAAATGATGTTAGCCGAAGCATTGCAACGCCTAACCCGCGCTTAAACAGTCACACGGAGACTAACCACCATGACAGCACGACGCTACATTTACCGCCGCAGCCGCGCAGAGATCGCCCGCACTATTCGCCTTGCAATGAAACGGCGAGAAGAACGGCAGCGCGCCGCAGCCGCTGCAACAAACACCAACGAAGCCGCCAATTAAGGCGGCTTTTTCTTTCACCAATAAAGTGACAATCGCTTATGGCTGACTTAACGCAATACCTGGGGGATCGTAAGTGGTCGCCCGTTAATTTCCTGTTTAACGACACGTCCGACACCGTGTTCCGTATCGATGGGACGAACCTTGCTTCCATGACGTTTGACTGTGTGGACAACGAACAGCATCACTGGTCGAACACTATTACTGAATTTCCTGTCGAAGAAAGCGTCAACATCAGCGACAACATTAAGCCGAACCCGCGCGAACTGACGTTAACCGGCTTTATCAGTAACACGCCGATCAGCGGCCTGGTTGACGAACTGGTCAACTTTACCGACCGCTTTTTAAACGGACGCAAGCGCACGCAGGACGCATACAACCAACTGAAGGCGCTGTCGGAACTTAAGATCCCTGTAACCGTGACGACGCGTTACGAAGTCTACGAAAACATGGGGCTTGCGGACGTTTCTATCGTGCGCAGCGCGGAGAACGGCGATGCGCTGGTCGTGGATCTGGTCTTCCGTCAAATCAACATTGTGTCGACGCAAACTGGAACAGTACCAGAGGGCATCGGTAAACCAGGTGCGCAAAGCGACAACGCCACAAAGACCCGCGCAGGTTCGAAGGTAGACGCGGGTAAATCCACCGGCAAAGTTATGAAAGCGGACGATCCGAACGTACCGAAGCCCATCCAGCGTCACCGGTCGGCGCTACTCGCGATGTCAGGTGAAAAAACGGGGTATCACAAATGAACGTCGAACAAATCGCCGCACGCCTTAACACTGGTCCCGCCACACTCGGCGAGCTTGTCCGGGCAGGTGCAAGCGCAGTCGTGATCGCCGATATGGTGCGCGCAGGTGTCGCCGTGGTGCTGCAATTCCACGAGGATAGCGACGCAATGATCATCGGCGGATATGGAACGCCGGCCCCACAATAATTCGCGACCGGTCCCGCCAGTAATCCAGCCCGCATCAGCGGGTTTTTTAGTGCTTACAGTTTAATTATGACTGTTCAATGCATCTACATCATTGATGCTTTGTAGATGTGCATCATATACTCATTACACGTTTATTAAGTGGTTGCCACTTAAACGCAAAAACGCCGCTACTGCGTCAACAGTAACGGCGTCTTCTAATCTCACAAATGAGGTAAGCATCTGTGAAACTGATCGATACTTTACCGCCTGCGCTGGATGTCGTCCATTACAAGCAAACGCCCTTCCCTGTATGCCAACTGCTCTGCGGGGTACAGTGCCATGATTAAAAACGACCGCGACGTCGCACGACTGCGGATCCCTGAAGGTAAAAAGTCCGTCACGCAGCCAGTGAAAACCATCGCGCCCGCTGGCGGGCTGCACCTGCTTAAACGCATCACGCCAGCCGGTAGCGAAGTGCTAACGTGGTTTTTCAGGCACGGCGGCAAGCGTCATACCGTAGGCAACTCAAAAACGGCCTATGCGACCGCCTGCGAGCTTTACGGCGAACTAGTGGCACAAGTGCTACGCAACGAAGTAAAACCGGCTGACGAGCGCCCACGGTGGACAATGGACACGCTGTTCAACAAGTGGATCGACGCCGAAGGGACGCCAGGCGCAGCGGTCGACCTTTCCCGCCTATGGCGTAAGCACTGGTCGCCGGTATGCGGCAACCTGGTAGCGGTCGAAATGAACTACCGGCGCATTGTGGAAATCGTTAATAACGTGCGCGCCGGTATGATTGAGCGTGATGGCAAAGTTCAGGCCAATGCCTTAAGCCGTGGTGCGCGCTTTATCCCGCGCATGTTCGCTTACGGCTTCAAACACGGTATAGCCAACGAACAAGACGAGCCGATCGCAGTACCGCAAACGCTGAAGGCCAGCATCGATAAGAACCAATTACCGCCGAAGACGGAACCACGAAAGGCCACCTTAACGGCGGGACAATTCCGCGAACTGTTCAACCAGCTACCCGACAACGATGCCGGTAACGCGCTGCGGGTCATTATGCTGACAGGTCGGCGTAAGCGTGAAGCCACGGAGATGGCACGGCAGGAACTGCGCGGCGACATTTGGGTCATCCCTGGCAAGCGCACGAAGAACGGCAAGCCGCAGGAAGTGCCGATCCTTAGTAACCTGTGTGCGGTGCTGGCGCGTTCCACCAACGAGATCGGGCGCTTATGGGAAGTCGGCGCGACAACACCGAACCTGGTATTAAACCGGTTGAACGTGATGGCAAGTTACGAAGACGAGAACGGCGAACCGGTAGTCGTACCGTGCACCGTGCACGACCTGCGCCGGTCGTGGGCTGAATTGCTGCGCACTGAATGTAAGTTAGACCGTGAAACTGTCGATCTGATGCTGGCGCATACGCCGCAGAACGCCGATACAACATCGACCACGTACCAGAAGTTACGCATCGATATGCAGAGCGCCGCAGTTGTCGACGGTTGGCAACGTTGGGATGCGTGGTGTAGTGAAGCAATAAGCAAAGCGGAGGGCTTTTAATATGGCACGTTTATTTTTAGCGGTAGTCCTGGCAGTGTTCACGGTATCCGCGTTCGCTGAAACAACAGAACGTTGCCGGATTAACTCGGCGGGCGACACGGTATGCACTGGCAAATACGGCAAGATCACGAAGCGATGCCACACAGACGGCACCGGCGCGGAAACATGCACCACGTATTAACGGCGTGAACAGTCATTCGCAAACCATTAACGACGAAAGCCCGCTTTAAGCGGGCTTCCTACTAAAAATCTGATTAGATTATTGGTTGCATCTACCCATGACATTTTTTAAATTTTTTACCAGACCCACAATAGCAAGGATCATTTCTTCCTATTTTTTTCTCATTATTAACTATAGGTGATATCTGAAAAGAATCTATTGGCTTAGGAATGAAATCAGTAAGCACATTATAATCCTTCATAGCGATTTTAGCTAACACTCGCTCTTCTTTTGTTAATGGCTTATCGAACTTGCAATAGACGACATCTTCTGATCGTCCATCAGAATCTTTACTTTCTGTTGCAATAATTATTAGTTTTTTTATTTCATTATATTTATATTTTGCTGCCAATGCATACATTTGAATACAGGAAAAGCGCTCCTTTCTGTATTTTTCATATGACAAAAACTCATCTTTCGGGAAGAACAGAAATATATAAAACTTCCCTTCCTCATCAATTGACTGAACAATTCTAGAACTTCTTCTATTTGTTGGTACTTGTTTAAACTTATCCAAAAAAGCATGGGACAAATAGTATCTCGATCTTCTACTTTCTGATGCTAGTTGTCTTACTGTTTCCTCATGGCTTAGAAAATCGTTTTCCATTCCCAAACCTACAGTAGCATTAAGAATTGAATCGGAAAAACGCTGAATAGTTTCATCCCAAAAAACACTGCCTTTTTTCAATGCCTTATAGTAATTATACTTAGAAGATTTCTTCAACCCTTCCCATTCATGTTCTGCAATTTGAACAAATGTATTATCTGGAACTATTTTATCATCGACAATTTCACCATGCCCACTCAAGTAAGCCCCCAAAGTATCATCCTCTCCAGGGCTTAATCCAAGATATCCAGAACGAACTACACGTTCTTTCTCTTTTAAGTAAGCAACAAAGTCAGAAATCGTATCCAATTCGGTAAGTAAAAGTTGTAGGGATACTTCGTCTAGCACATGAACGAATGTTTTATTTGGATTAATATCACCCACAGAGAAAGGTAACTCTAGAGTTTCCTTCACGTCAGAAAGGAAAATGTTCATAAACGTGCCTGAACTTCCCTCGGCGATACGTCCAAAATATTTGGATGCTGGCGCTGTACTATTACTTGTTACTGCAACAAGAAAAAAACGCATGTTTTTTTCAATTTCTATCGGAAAAGGATGTTTACATTCCTTGTCCAAAAAAAGACGCCCTTTAGTTTCTTTCAAAAACTTTTCCGCACCATATAATTGAGTTGCGGATTCAGTCACAGATCTTTTGAACCATCTCTTCCATGCGACAGAAACATCAATTCCTTCATGGAACTTAATATCTTTATCAGAGAATATTATTACATTATTTTCAAATACCACCAATAAATCACAGACTTCTTTCCCTGATTTATTTTTTGAATATCCTTCGTCACTATAAACATTAGGGTAAGACCATAGACCTATGAAAGCATTGTTCGCTAGCTCAATTAATCTTTTTTCAGTTTTATTAATTCCTTGCCCTTTCTTAATTACCTTTAACATTGTGCACCTTTGTATAAAAATACAACACGATAACGCGCTAATAAAACCTCAAGAACAGCACCTAGAAGCCTGAAAGGATTCTAGCTATAAGCTCATCATACTGACGTGCTCTCATCACTGTATCTGTTGCAATAGGCTAACGTTTCCAATCTACTTTTCAATGAGCTGGTGCAAAAAAGTGCGTTTACCGGTTGTAATCAAAGATGGGTGTTTTTTTGGGTGCATTAGGACGAAGGATGCCGCCAATACTGGCTATGACATCCCCCAGATCAGGTGGTACGGGTATTTCTCAGCCTTCACCAGGAAGGGCACCCCGAGTCGTTGAAACGCAAATGTAATATGTTGGTTTCAGCAACAGGATACTGTCTGTGCTTAACGATGTAAATTGGCGCACTCCCCACTCCCGCAGTGAAACTACTGGTCAAGGTTGCTGCAATTCTGTACTTTCATTTACACTTTTTACGAAATGACTGGAGTGATCACAAAATAGTGCTTGTCAGACATCCGGTATGCCAGGAATGATACATGACTGATTTTGATGACCCGAAGAGGTAGAGAGGATGGGTATGAAGAATAAAATGTTGCTGGGTGCACTTCTGCTTGCAAGCAGCGTCGTCTGGGCCGCACCAGCTGCAACAGCTGCCCCCACCGGTATCGATAAGTATGAACTGAGCAGCTTTATTGCTGACTTCACCCATTTCAAACCCGGTGACAAGGTTCCACCACTGTATCTCACCGAAGAATACACCATTAAACAGTGGAATCTGCGCAACCTGCCCGCACCGACAGCAGGCACCCACTGGACCTATATGGGTGGCGCGTATGTGCTGGTCAACGATGCCGATGCTAAGATCATTAAAGCCTACGACGGCGAGATTTTTTATCATCGGTAAAAAAACGCACCCAGTATAGTTGGGTGCGTAAATTTCTTGCTTTACTTACTTTTTAATTATAGTCAATAACGACCTTTACCCGACTCATTGTTTCTCCCGCAGTGACTTTCCCTGCATACGTTCTGGTGCGGGCGTAAATATTGATTGGTACTATATTCGCTTTCACATCGCCAGATCGATACAGGTTACTTCTGCCATAACCAATACTCGTTGAACCGTCCATTGATAACTGAAATCCTACCGACCCTGCGCTATTCGCCGCAGTACCATAATCGTTGGTCAGGGTCATTGAATCCTCCGCCAATGGACTCATCGGTTCAAAATAAAATAACAGATTATCAGGCGTAAACTTCAGATTCCCAGCCCCACTGGCCTGACAGGTGAATATTACCGGGTGAAGCTCAAATTTTTTCTTATCAAGATCATTAATATTTATCCTTCCCAGATCAATTTCCTGATTACCAAAATAGCAGGTTGTGATATCGACCATAATCGTGACATTTAAATTATAATTTAATTTTTTTGAACTACAGTTATTCTCATTTCCCTGACAGTATTCAAGGCTCAACTCAGTAACGAGAGGGATCGTCGCACCAGGGGCGATGATCGTTGCGGCCCCGCGGTCTGGGGCCTCAACAATTGAATAGTTCAGAACTAAACCCGCCATATCAAAAAAATCTGACAATGTATACTTTGCTTTATTTGCAACAATATCCTTTGCTTGATAACTCACAGAAAAGGAAACAATGTAATATTTACTGCCTACCTTAAAAGCATATTCACTGCTATGCAAGATGGCCATTGCGGCCTTCAACCATGCCTTCTCCTGTGACTTACAGTCCAGTACAACAGTGCCATCCTGGCCAGAAGCAAAAACACCACCATCAAGTACACCGGACATCGCATCTGGGGTGAAAGAATATGCTCCCGTAATATTTGGTGGAGGAACAAAATCACATTTATCAGCCTGTGCCCAAAAAGAGCATAATGTTAATACCGTTAACAGTATCCATCTCATCATCATTATCCTTTTACTGGCATGAGTATGTCTTACTGGCATCAATTTCCTGATTGAAGGAGATTGTGCAGTAACGTCCTTGTTGTTTATCAATGGCAACTTTGATTTTTGCAGGCACGTCATTAGTACGAATAAACAACATACTGCCTTGCCCAACCAGACCAATGTTTTCGCCCTGTTCGCTTTCGACCTCATAACCAAAGGTTAATGGTGATCCATCCGAGCGCAATGCTTTAAAGTACCAGGGTTTACGCTGGTCGGTATCAAATTGCGCTTTGACCACTGCCCCACGATATGGAGCAACACTTTTACGGTTACCCTGTAATTCTGTTTCGCTATTGGTATTAGAGACATCCAGTGTCAGCATATTCTCACGGTACGCACTCATACCATCATATACCACCGTACCTTTACTGTTTGTCTCCCGATATTTCTGCCCATTGATATAAGCGCCTTCAAGTCCGGGGGCGTCTACGATGGCGAAAGTCTCAGAAAGGTGGTTTGCCAGGTTTATACCGCCAGCCCATGCCACAATCCCACCGGAGATACTGCCACTGCTTTGTTTATATTTTGTGGATTGACTATAACTACCGTTAACCGTTGCAACAGGAGCACGCCACGTCACATTTGCCCCTGCGCTGGTTTCGCTGTCTTGTCGTTGATGGCTCAGGTTTACACCATAGTTAAATTGATCGCGATCGCCTGCGATCCCACTAATACCGGTATTATTTGATGCAAAACCATCATCATCAAATGTGGTCGAGTTAGAGAGATATACCTGTCGCCGTGGCGTGGATATACCATCTCCCCAGTTAAAGGGTATGGAGATAAAGATGTTGAAACGTTTATCTTCATTATGATCTTCATCGTAGGTTTGGCTAGCAGAAAGCGTATAGCTAATCCGTTGCCAACTATTGGTGTAGCTCAGTTGATAATCTTTATTACTACCGCTACGTCCCCAGTAGTCACGCCATAATGTGCTTAATGATACGGATCCCCACCCCTCAGGAAGCGATTGATTGATGTTGGCTGTAAAACTGTTTTTACGACCGAAATCATACTGATAATAATCAGCAATATCGTAGACATCATTTTCATCACGATGATAACTGTTTTTATTATTCGCCCATACGTGATCGTTAAATGTACGATAGTCACGAGAAGAATATCGGTATGCCGCTAAACCAAATCGCGTCCCTGTCTGCGTAAGATATTTATTCCACGCAACCTGGTAACTCTGGCCATCAAAAACGTCACCATTATCCTGTTTACTATGTGACTGCGTGGCGTCAAAAGAAACAGCGCCAATGCGCGTATTCCAGCCTGTTCCCAGCGTAAAGGCATTATAGTTATCCCCTAGCATTGTGCCGCCATACAGCGTTAATAGATTATTAAAGCCATACTGATAACTGGCCTGAACGAAATCACTTTGGTTGCTGGCACCTTCAATATGGCTGCGACCCGCGACAAAATCATACTTTGACACACCAGGCTGCAACATATTGGGTACAGACGAATAAGGAACCAGATAGGTCGTAACGGTACCATCCGCTTCTTTCACGCTAACGTCGAGGTCCGACCCACCGCCTGCTAACTGCAAATCGGCAATTGAGAAGGGGCCCGGCGGTACCTCTTTTTGATAGACAACAAAACCATTTTGTTCAATAGTGACAAGGGCATTACTTTGTGCAATCCCTTGAACTAACGGCGTAAAATTCTGTTTTGAGTTCGGGAGCATCTGCATATCACGATATAAGCGTACCCCGCGAAACCGCACGGTATCAAAAATATCTGATGATGTGTACATATCGCCCGCGCGCAATGTGCCCAAAATTTCCGGGATCCCGCGCTCCAAATAGAGAGTATTACTCTTCCACTCACCATTACTATCATCAGTCTTATTGTAACTGGCATCAGAATGTAGTTGCCAACCTAATAAATTCAATCCGCTATTAAAACGAGCAAAAGTATTTTTACTGTTACCGGAGTCTTTATAATCGCTATAGTATTGGCTCACATAATAGGACGTATACAGCGCATTAATCCCCCGTTCCCAGTTTTCAGGCTCGACGTAACCGTATTCAAGTTCATTGACGAAAGCCTGCGGGACATTGAGATCAAGGCGAAATCGGCTCACATCAAAAGTCGCCCCTCCCCCCTGAAGTGCAGTTTTTATAGGTACACATTGTGCATCTTTATCGACTTTAATCCCTTCAGACTTAATCCCAAGACGATGAACGAGATCCCACGTCAAACACGTGTCATCAGGTTCATCTTTGACATTCAATTCATATTTCCCACGCCATTGGTTGTTAAGATAAATATCTAGATCATAGGTTCCGGAAATCGGTTTTTCACCATCAAATCTAAAGTCACTGACCTTTTCACCCTTTAATCCCCCCATCATAAAATGGGTATCAAATGTTTCTTCTTCAGCAAATAGTTGACCCGAGAACAACAGAAAAAATATCGCGGAAGCAAGTGGAGTTATCCTTAACATGGCCACACCTCATATTATTTAACTCTGATCGTATCGCTAACATAATTACCGCGATCATCAATAATAGTCACAACATACTGATTGCTGCCATTGTTTCTCAGTTGGAGAAGTTGACTGGATAATGGTGGCAATAAAATAGTTTTACCATTTAACTGAACTTTGTTCGCTTCAATCTTGGGGATGGTAATCCAGTTCGCAGTAGCATTATTTAAATTTAACCCGCCATTGCCGCGAGAAAAACTTAACTTTTTAATGCTATTTTGTGTGACCGACTCAATACCCTTAGGTCGGTACAGCATTTTTAATCTGTTCTGCATGGCAAATTTTAGCGTATTCTTCCCATCTTGATTATTTGTATTTGGGGGTATATCCAGCACATTAAAATAAAAAAGACTTTCTTTATCATTTGGTAAGTTATTGGCGATTTTTTTGATTTTTATTTGCTGACCTGAATTACCTTTAACACGGATAACCGGCGGAGTCAGCAAAAATGGTACATCTATTTTTTCCGGAGGTAATGTAGTATCGCCATCATCAATCCAGGATTGTACCAGTGATGCCCTGGTACTCTCATTCATCAACTGAACGACAATTTCTTTTTGATCAGCCGGATAAATAACACGGGTGCCATAAATCACGATATCAGCGTGTGCCGGGAGCGTCAGTGCTATCAGGCCTGAAAGTAAAATCCGTTTCATAATACACTACCTTATTGATAGCGCTATATTGTCGAGTCATCCCGACAATATAGCCATTTAGAATTAATCAGTTTCAACAGTAAATTTTATCGTAGATTTTACATCGCCAGCTTTAACAACCTGAGCCAGTCGCGCCCATCGCGCATCAAATTTCAAGGTGTACTTGACACCTTCATTTCCAATGGACTCACCTTTCAACCCGCTAACATCCACAACCTGGTCGTTCTCGTTGATATTAACGAAACTCGTGGCGGTGTTATAAAAATCAACAGCGAACCCTACGCCGGTAGTATCGCCACCATCATCCTGTAATAATCCCGGATATTCCGAGAATTTAGTTGGTGAAAAGGTAATATTTTTCAACTCTACCGTAGACGGACAAATAATTTCAATTGAATCTGCATCGGTATTCCACACTTTTGTACTGCTAACAGCGCCGATACCAATTTTATACACATCAGAAGTTGAAATTGTACCCATGTCAATAATTGCAGAGTCACCACCATTGGAATTAAAATGACAAGATGACCCTTCTACTGTCGCTTGAATGATTAACTGTCCCTCATCAGTAATTTCAGCAGCATGCGCCATACCGACAGATAAAAATGGTAACATCGCCAAAGAAATAATGGATCTTTTCATAGGTCATTCCTTATTAATTTTAATAAACACATCCTTTTAACAACTTCGAAATCAAAATGTCACGAGAATAATTTTGACGCAATGTGAAATGATGTTTTATTTGATTTAACGCAAATTTCACTAAGCATTATTTAAGCATAAGATAATACTTATTTAAGTAATTCACTATAATAATAAATAACGGAAAGTAAATGTAATAGAAGGGAAAATTAAAGAGGCGGCAGTATTACGCTGGGTAAAACTGCCGTTTGACAAGATTCATTCTGAGGTCATTAATCGTAGGTATTGAGCACTATTTGCCGTGTCGTATCACCCGGTAACATCACACGTTGCGTATTGACACCCCGGTAGTTTGGTTTGTCGCTTCCAACCGTCAATCGAGCCGCATCTGCCTGGCAATCATTTTGAGGCTCACCACCTGTCATATCGATATGGCAGGTGGACTCAACAACATGCCCGATGATTGTTAACTTCCCATCGATTGTATCAGAAGCCAAAGCCTGCAAACTCATTCCATAAGCCAGAGTAATAACTCCCAAGAATAAACTTTTCTTCATTGTGTTCATTATTCCTGTAATGGGTGGGAAACAGCGTACAAGCCGCCTGCACTGAGTATTATCAGTTAACTCCCCTATTTGAACCAATTGAAATTGTAGATTAATGAGATAGATTTGATCAATTATAATGATGCATCGAGGTGATTTATTCGGAAAAAGGCATGAATTATAAACGCAGAATGAACAATATCGTAAGATTTTTAAATTTAATATATTCACCGTATCAATAATACATTGATGCGGTGAATATCTGTAACGCTATAAATTACACCGCGCGGAAGGCAATTTCGCCCGGAATAACCTCTCCCTGCCAGTAGAGCTGCGCAGCCACTCGTCCTGCCAGATCGCGGTAAATAGCAGTAAATTCGCTATCAGGACGGCTAATCACCGTCGGCGTACCACGATCGAGGTCCTCACGCAGAGAAATATGCAGCGGCATCTGTCCCAGCAGTTGAGTGTGATACTGCTCGGCCAACTTCTGTGCCCCACCGGTACCGAAGATCGGTTCATGGTGACCGCAGTTGCTGCAAATATGCATACTCATATTCTCAACAATACCCAGTACCGGCACTTCGACTTTTTCGAACATCACGATGCCCTTTTTCGCATCGATCAGCGCGATGTCCTGCGGCGTAGTGACAACAACCGCGCCCGTTACCGGAATGTTCTGCGCCAGCGTCAGCTGGATGTCACCGGTGCCCGGCGGCATATCCAGTACCAGATAATCAAGATCCGGCCATAAGGTTTCCTGCAACATCTGCAGCAGCGCTTTGCTGGCCATCGGGCCGCGCCATACCATCGCGTTATCGTCAGTGACCAGATAACCAATGGAGTTCGTTGCCAGACCATGAGACATGATCGGTGCCATGTGGGTACCATCTGGCGAGGTTGGACGCTGGTTTTCCGCGCCAAGCATTGTCGGAATAGACGGACCATAAATATCGGCGTCCAGAATCCCTACCTTCGCCCCTTCTGCAGCCAGCGCCAGCGCCAGGTTCACGGCGGTAGAGGATTTACCCACGCCACCTTTACCTGAACTGACGGCGATGATGTTTTTCACACCATTAATACCCGGCTGGTTTTTCACACGCTTCAACGTCGCGATGTTATGCGACAGTTTCCAGTCGATCGCTTTCGCACCGGTAATACGCAGCAGATCGGCGCTACATTGCTCTTTTAATTCCTCAAACGCGCTATGCCAGACAAACGGCATGACCAGCTCAACGTGCAACGTGTCATCCATCCAGGCGACGTGGTGCAACGCTTTAAGCGTCGTCAGATTATGCTTCAGGGTTGAATGCTGAAAATTCGCCAGCGTCCCGGCAACCATGGCGCGCAGGGTCTCTGGTGATTTGGCCTGGGATTGTGCGTTCATCCCGACTCCTTTTTGTTGTTCTGAATATACAATAGTCACCAGGTAGTTTACTCCAACCGCAACAATTATTCATTTACGGATAAATGCCCTTATCGCTTGGCGCAGTAATTACCATTTTGGTACTATCAAAGCCCTTTTCACTACAAAAGAAGTAATTGCCCACTATGACTCAAGTCGCGAAGAAAATTCTGGTAACGTGCGCGCTGCCGTACGCCAACGGCTCAATCCACCTCGGCCATATGCTGGAGCACATCCAGGCTGATGTCTGGGTCCGTTACCAGCGAATGCGCGGCCACCAGGTTAACTTCATCTGCGCGGACGACGCACACGGTACGCCAATCATGCTGAAAGCACAGCAGCTTGGGATCACGCCAGAGCAGATGATCGGTGAAATGAGTCAGGAGCATCAGACTGATTTTGCAGGTTTTGACATCAGCTATGACAACTACCACTCGACGCACAGCGAAGAGAACCGTGAGTTGTCTGAGCTGATTTATACTCGCCTGAAAGAGAACGGTTTTATTAAGAACCGTACAATCTCCCAGCTTTACGATCCGGAAAAAGGCATGTTCCTGCCGGACCGTTTCGTTAAAGGCACCTGCCCGAAATGTAAGTCTCCGGATCAGTACGGCGATAACTGTGAAGTCTGCGGCGCAACCTACAGCCCGACCGAACTTATCGAGCCGAAATCCGTCGTGTCTGGCGCAACGCCGGTGATGCGTGACTCCGAACACTTCTTCTTTGATCTGCCGTCATTCAGCGAAATGCTGCAGGCGTGGACGCGCAGCGGCGCGTTACAGGAGCAGGTCGCCAACAAAATGCAGGAATGGTTCGAATCCGGCCTGCAACAGTGGGATATCTCTCGCGATTCCCCGTACTTCGGTTTTGAAATCCCGAATGCGCCTGGCAAGTACTTCTATGTCTGGCTGGACGCGCCAATTGGCTATATGGGTTCATTCAAAAACCTGTGCGATAAGCGCGGTGACACCACCAGTTTTGACGAGTACTGGAAGAAAGATTCTGACGCCGAGCTGTATCACTTCATCGGTAAGGATATCGTTTACTTCCACAGCCTGTTCTGGCCTGCCATGCTGGAAGGCAGCAACTTCCGTAAGCCGACCAACCTGTTTGTACACGGTTATGTGACGGTGAACGGCGCGAAGATGTCCAAATCTCGCGGCACCTTCATTAAGGCCAGCACCTGGCTGAAGCACTTCGATGCCGACAGCTTGCGCTACTACTACACCGCGAAGCTTTCTTCACGTATTGATGACATCGACCTGAACCTGGAAGACTTTGTCCAGCGCGTTAACGCCGATATCGTCAACAAAGTAGTCAACCTGGCATCCCGTAACGCCGGCTTTATTGCTAAGCGTTTTGACGGCGTTCTGGCGAATGAACTGGCCGACCCGGCGCTGTATAAAACCTTCACCGACGCCGCAGTGGTGATTGGCGAAGCATGGGAAAGCCGTGAATTTGGTAAAGCTATCCGTGAAATCATGGCGCTGGCCGACGTGGCAAACCGCTACGTTGACGAACAGGCACCGTGGGTCGTAGCTAAACAGGAAGGCCGCGATGCCGACCTGCAGGCGATCTGCTCCATGGGTATCAACCTGTTCCGCGTGCTGATGACCTACCTGAAACCGGTTCTGCCAACGCTTGCTGAACGTGTTGAAGCTTTCCTGAACAGCGAACTGAGCTGGGATGCCATTGAGCAGCCACTGCTCGGCCACAAGGTCAACACCTTTAAAGCGCTGTACAATCGCATCGACATGAAACAAGTTGAAGCGCTGGTTGAGGCGTCGAAAGAAGAAGTGAAAGCAGCTGCTGCACCGGTTACCGGCCCGCTGGCTGATGACCCGATTCAGGAAACCATCACCTTTGACGATTTTGCCAAAGTTGACCTGCGTGTAGCGCTGATTGAAAACGCCGAATTCGTGGAAGGTTCCGACAAACTGTTGCGTCTGACGCTGGATCTCGGTGGTGAGAAACGTAACGTCTTCTCTGGTATTCGTTCTGCGTATCCAGATCCGCAGGTCCTGATTGGCCGCCAGACCATTATGGTTGCCAACCTGGCACCACGTAAGATGCGCTTCGGCATTTCCGAAGGGATGGTGATGGCCGCAGGTCCTGGCGGGAAAGATATCTTCCTGTTAAGCCCGGACGAAGGTGCAAAACCAGGCCAACAGGTGAAGTAAATCAAACATCTCAAGCGCTGCAACCGCAGCGCTTTTTTTTGCTACGCAAGTGCTTCCTCTAATCTTAACCCCTGCTCCATTTTCGGACTGCTTCGTTGTTAATATTAGATTTATTCTATACTGCTCTGGTATCAAGGTAGTCCGGGCTCACCAGATTCGTGGACGTTATTATTTAACATCCGATATTCATGAAATGGAGTTTTACATGAAAGCGTTACAAAAATTATTTTCTCTCGCCGTGGCATCGATTGTGGTTTTTTCCCTGGCGGGATGTGGTGATAAAGAAGAGAAAAAAACATTCAATGCCAACATTAATGGTTCTGATATCACCGTCTCTTACACCTATAAAGGTGATAAGGTCCTGAAGCAAATCTCCGAAAGTAAAATTAGCTATGCGTCAGTCGGTGCCAGCAATAAAGAGGAAGCAGCAAAAGTATTCGACGCATTAAGCGCCAAATATCAAAACATTACTGGCATAGAAGAAAAACTCACCTATTCAGATACCTACGCGCAAGAAAATGTCACTATCGATATGGAAAAAGTTGATATAAAAGCGTTGCAGGCCATTTCAGGGATGAAACTCTCTGAAAACGCCGATAAAAACATCAGCATGAAGCAAATGCAAACGGTAATGGAATCGGCGGGTTTTAAAGAAGTGAAGTAAACCATCGGCGACCCGATGTTAATCGGTGTCGCCCATTTTTTCTTTATGGTTTCGCGTTATGTACCCGTGATGTCAAACCACGCAGAAAATAACGCAGGAACTGATCGCCGCATTCGCGATAGTTCTTATGATCAGGGGCACGCATCATGGCGGTAATTTCCGGCATCGACACACGGAATTTCTGCTCGGTCATAATAGCCAGAATATCGTCGGTTTTCAGCGAAAAGGCGATACGCAGCTTTTTCAGCACCGTATTGTTATTAACACGACGCTCCAGCGCCAGTTCCGGTGCAGAATCATCTTTACCACGCAGATGATAAATCAGGCCGTTTAAAAAACCGGAGAGAATGATATCCGGGCAACGAACAAACCCAGCCTCATCTTCTTTTGTCATCCAGGTATCGAAACCTGCGGAGGTGGATTCCATGTCAGCAAGCGCAAGAATACGCACCATGTCGTTATTGTTCGCTTTCAGGGTGTAGCGCAGGCTACGAAGAATATCGTTACTTAGCATAGAGCCTTCAACTGTCGGTGATGCAATGGCGCGCAGTGTATCAGTTTTACAGTCCAATCGCCTCTTTTAGACTTTTAAGATAACGACGACTCACCGGAACGGTCAGTCCGTTACGCAAAATCAGTTCCGCCTGACCGTTGTCTTCCAGACGGATCTCCTGCAATTGCGCCATATTTACCAGATATTGCCGATGACAACGCAGCAGAGGAGTACGGCTCTCCAGCGTCCTGAGCGTCAACTCAGTGAAGCCTTCTTTACCATCGCTGCTCGTCACATACACACCACTCATGCGACTGCTGATAAACGCCACATCATCCATTTGCAGCAAATAAATCCGGCTATGGCCGCTGCACGGAATAAACTTCAGCGCCTGCTGATTTTCTGGCAGCAGTGATACATCCTGCTTGGTACGCTCCTGACGCAAACGGATTAGCGTTTTTTCCAGCCGTGCTTCTTCAATCGGCTTGAGCAGATAATCAAACGCATGTTCTTCGAAGGCTTTCACCGCATACTCATCAAAGGCGGTCAGAAAAACAATGTACGGACGATGCTCGGGATCAAGCATGCCAACCATTTCCAGGCCGCTGATTCGCGGCATCTGAATATCAAGGAACAGAACATCCGGACGCAATTTATGCACCGCGCCAATGGCTTCCACCGCATTCGAACATTCACCGACAATCTCGATGTCGCTTTGCTCTTGCAACAGGATCCGCAGATTCTCCCGGGCTAACGGTTCGTCATCGACAATCAGCACTTTGATCATGCCAGTTCCTCCAGAGGAAGTCGTAAAGTGATTCGGGTAAAGCGGTCAGGTTCACACGCTACGCTGATGCCAAAATCATCGCCAAACCGCTCGCGCAGTCGTTTATCGACCAGATTCATACCCAGTCCACTGGCTTCTGAGGTTGGCTGATACAGCCCGGCATTGTCTTCGATATCCAGCATCAGATATTGCCCTTCGCGATGGGCGGTAATCGATACTTCACCGGTATCCAGTAACTGAGAAGTACCGTGTTTAATGGCATTCTCCACGATGGGTTGCAGAGTAAAGGCGGGTAATTGCTGATGCGAAAGTTCTTCTGGCACCGTCAAGGTCACCTGAAGACGCGACTGGAATCGTGCCTTTTCAATTTGCAGATAAGCATTAACGTGTTCAATTTCATCTGCCAGCGTCACAATTTCCGACGGGCGTTTTAAATTTTTACGAAAGAACGTCGACAGATACTGCACCAGTTGGCTGGCCTGCTCGCTATCGCGTCGGATCACAGCTTTGATGGTGTTGAGAGCATTAAACAGAAAATGGGGATTGACCTGGGCGTGCAGGAGTTTTATTTCCGACTGCGTGAGCATCGCTTTTTGCCGCTCATACTGCCCGGCCAGAATTTGCGCCGAAAGCAGTTGGGCGATCCCTTCCCCCAGCGTACGGTTGATCGAACTAAAGAGGCGGTTTTTGGCCTCATAAAGTTTGATGGTCCCCATTACCCGCTGGTTTTCACCTCGCAGGGGGATCACCAGCGTCGAGCCTAATTTGCATTGCGGGTGCAAAGAGCAACGGTAAGGAACTTCATTCCCATCGGCATACACCACCTCTCCGGTTTCAATCGCGCGTTGGGTATATGACGATGAAATAGGTTTTCCGGGTAGATGGTGATCGTCACCAATACCGGTAAATGCCAGCAGTTTCTCACGGTCGGTAATCGCCACCGCACCGATATCCAACTCTTCATACAGCACCTGAGCAACCTTCATGCTGTTAACCTCGTTGAATCCCTGGCGCAAAATACCTTCCGTTGAGGCGGCAACTTTGAGTGCTGTGGCGGAAAAAGCGGAGGTATATTTTTCAAACATCGCCCGTTTATCGAGCAAAATACGCATAAATAAGGCGGCGCCCACGGTATTGGTCACCATCATCGGCGCGGCAATATTGCTGACCAACCGAAACGCATCATCGAACGGACGCGCAATTAATAAGATGATCAGCATCTGCACCAGTTCGGCAACAAAGGTAATCGCTCCCGCGGTCAGCGGACTAAAGACTTTATCGGTACGACCACGACGGGTAAGCACGCTGTGCACCAGCCCGCCGAGCAACCCTTCCACAATGGTCGAGATCATGCAGCTAAGCGCAGTCATCCCCCCCATCGAATAACGATGCAAACCGCCGGTAAGACCAACTAAACCGCCAACCACCGGGCCGCCAAGCAGCCCGCCCATCACCGCGCCAATAGCGCGAGTGTTAGCAATGGAGTCATCAATGTGCAGCCCGAAATAGGTGCCTAAAATGCAGAAAATGGAAAAAGTAACATAGCAAAGCAGTTTGTGCGGGAGTCGGATAGTCACCTGCATCAGCGGGATAAACAAACGCGTTTTGCTCATGAGCCACGCGATAACGAGGAACACACACATCTGCTGAAGCAGCAGCAACACCAGATTAAACTCGTACATACCCGCCAACCACACATCACTTAAAAGCGCGTAACATACATGGGCTGCGTGTAACTTTCTTTGAAGTGTTGCAAAAAAAGACGAATTTGTGAGAACGATCACTCGAAAGCGCGAGCATGGTTACAAAATCACCCATTCATAGATCAAAAAACAGACAAAACTACCTGGTTCGCAAAAGAGCGTCTAAAGTAAAACTGGGACCTCGCGAGCAAGAGTGAGACGACGATGGCGCTTTACACAATAGGTGAAGTGGCTTTGCTTTGTGATATCAACCCTGTCACTTTACGCGCGTGGCAGAGGCGTTACGGATTACTTAAACCGCAGCGGACAGACGGCGGGCATCGCCTGTTTAACGATGCGGATATCGACCGGATCCGCGAGATAAAACGCTGGATAAACAACGGTGTCCAGGTCAGCAAGGTTAAAATGTTGCTCAGCAATGAGAGCATTGATGTGCATAACGATTGGCGTGAACAACAAGAGACGCTGTTGAGCTATTTGCAAAGTAATAATCTGCATAGCCTCAGACTGTGGATCAAAGAGCGCGGCCAGGATTATCCCGCACAAACGCTCAACACCCATTTGTTCATTCCGTTACGCCGACGTCTGCAATGCCAACAGCCGATCCTGCAGGCGTTACTGGGGATCCTCGACGGCGTACTGATCAACTATATCGCGATTTGTCTGGCCTCAGCGCGTAAGAAACAGGGGAAAGATGCTCTGGTGGTTGGCTGGAACATTCATGATACGACCCGTTTATGGCTGGAAGGTTGGGTCGCCAGCCAGCAGGGATGGCGCATTGACGTCCTTGCCCATTCGCTGAACCAACTGCGACCGGAGCTGTTTGAAGGTCGCACCTTGCTTGTCTGGTGCGGCGAGAACCAAACGCCCGCTCAGCAGCAACAGCTGAACGAATGGCGCGCGTTGGGTCACGATATTTATCCACTCGGTATTTAGAGCCTGGCCCATTAGGGCTATTTTGCTTGCCATTTCGAACCTGGGCAGTGCTCAGAATCCTCACGTACTACGTGTACGCTCCGGTTCTTCCGCGCTGGCCGTGTTCAAACTGTCTGCGCCAATAACGCCTAATGATCCAGGCTCTTAATATTCTATTAACAAACGTGTACAATGCTTGGATTCACATAAGGAGTGCATAATGAGCGCAGCTAAAATCGGTGTCATTACCCTCTTCCTGCTGATGGCCATCGGCGGTATCGGCGGTGTCATGCTGGCAGGCTATACTTTTATTTTACGTGCCGGGTAAGATGCCTCGCTAATTTCTCAAACCCGCGGTCAACAATTACCGCCGCCAGCGCGACCAGCAGCGCTCCCTGAATCACATAGGCGGTATTGAACCCACTCAGCCCGATAATAATCGGCGTACCCAGCGTGTTTGCCCCAACGGTTGAGGCGATGGTTGCGGTGCCGATATTAATAATCACCGACGTGCGAATCCCGGCCAGAATCACCGGGGCCGCCAGCGGCAACTCGACTTTACGCAGCCGCTGCCCCTGACTCATGCCCATTCCGCTGGCAATATCCATCACGCTGGGTGAAATTCCGCCGAGTCCCGCCAGCGTTGCCTGCAAGATCGGTAATACGCCATACAGGATCAACGCGATAATTGCCGGTTCAGGACCAAATCCCATCACCGGTACAGCTATCGCCAGCACAGCAACTGGCGGAAAGGTCTGCCCCACGGCGGCGATGGTTTCCACCATCGGCCGGAATTCCGCGCCCCAGGGCCGGGTTACCGCTATACCGGCCCCGGTGCCAATAAGTACGGCAATCAGGCTCGAAATCCCCACCAGGCCAAAATGGCTCAGTGCCAGCGCCGCAAAACTTTCCTGCTGATACACGGGACGCGGTAGTGCCGGAAATAGCGCACTGAATAAGGCCTGACTATGAGGCAACCCAACTAACAGGACCAGAAACAGGACAATAAGCCATAACAACGGATCAGCAAGACGTTTCACGGGTCGGCATCTCCGAAAGCAAATCACGAAAATGAAGCGTCCCGCAGGACAACCCCTGCGGGGTCACGACCGGCAAGACGTCGCAACCGCGCGCTACGAACACCGACAACGCATCACGCAGCGTCATTTCATCTACCAACGGTTCACCGGCTGTGTGTTCACCGCGACGGATAAAATCCCCTACCGTGCGAAGCGACAACAGACGTACGCCCAGTTCACTACGGCCAAAGAATGTTTGCACGAATTCGTTCGCCGGTGCTGTCAGCATCGACAGCGGCGTGCCTTGCTGCACTACCTTTCCTGCATCCATCAGAACCAGATGCTCCGCCAGCCTTAGCGCCTCGTCGATATCATGCGTCACCAGCACAATGGTACGCCCGAGCAGACGATGAATACGCGTCATCTCCTGCTGCAGCGCACCGCGGGTGACCGGATCCAGCGCGCCAAAAGGCTCATCCATCAGCAGTACCTGCGGATCTGCCGCCAGGGCACGCGCCACTCCGACCCGCTGCTGTTGCCCGCCAGACAGCTGATGCGGGTAACGATGGCGCAAACTTTCCTCAAGACCCAGCAGCGCCATCAGTTCGTCTGTTCGGTCATCAATACGTGAATGCGACCACTTTTGTAGCTGCGGCACCGTGGCGATGTTCTGCGCGACGGTCCAGTGGGGAAACAAGCCAATAGACTGAATCGCGTATCCCATGCGCCGCCTTAACTCCAGTACCGGTAGGCTGCGGATCTCTTCCCCGGCAAAGCGAATCTGTCCGCTGTCATGTTCAACCAGCCGATTGATCATTTTCAGCGTGGTGGATTTCCCGGAACCTGACGTGCCAATTAACACCGAAAAGCTGCCCTCCCCCAACCGCAGATTAAGGTCGTCAACGGCTTTTTGCTGGCCATAGGTTTTACTGACATGGCGAAATTCAATCATTATTCGATACCTCTAGCATCGCGAGCCCTAAATCAAACAGCGCATCAATCAATACCGCCAGTACCACAACCGGGATCACGCCCAGCAACACTAAATCGACGGCGCTACTGAGCAATCCCTGAAAGACCAGCGCGCCAAATCCCCCTGCGCCAATCAGTGCAGCAATCACCGCCATTCCCACCGTTTGCACCATCACTACCCGTAAACTGCGCAAGAAGACTGGCAATGCCAGCGGGAACTGCACCGAGACAAACCGCTGGAAAGTGTTCATCCCCATCGCTCGGGCGCTTTCCAGTACATCCTGCGGCACCTGATTCAAGCCAGCCACAACGCCACGTACCAGCGGTAACAGCGCATACAGCACTAACGCAATAAGCGCAGGCGTCAGGCCGGTTCCGGCGACGCCGAGCGAACCCAACAAAGGAAAGTGCTTCACCAACCCGGCAAGGGGCGCAATTAACAGGCCAAACAGCGCGACTGAGGGAATGGTTTGGATGATATTCAGTACCGCAAAAACCGGCCCCTGACGGGAGACAGAGAAAGCACACCAGATGCCCAACGGCACACCAATAAGCAGCGCGGGCACCACGGTAGCGAACAGAATTGTCAGATGCTGCGCCAGGGCGTCGTTGAAGACATCCTGACGGTTGGCATATTCTTTAAGCAGGGATAGATCGTTAAACATGCCGGAGAACAAAAGCACCAGCGGAAAAATAAACATTTGCGCGTGCAACAGCCAACGCCATGATGCCAGCTCGGTTATGCGACGAATGGCGTCACTGGCGGCCAGCAACAGTAGTCCTAGCCCCAACCAGAACCCGCTGCCCAGGCTGGTTCTGGCCAGTGGACTTCCCGTCTGGGCCAGATACGTTGCCGTTGTTCCTGCGGTTACCAGCGCTGCAATAACCAGCAACTGGCTAATAACAAGCGTCAATATATTGCCGGGCTTTCCCGGTACAAAGCACAGAAGAAACAGCAGCGAACAGGCTACTGCCAATCCCCACGCCATGTCGGGCCGGATATCCCAGAGTTGGCGCCCCTCACCGGAGACCAGGCGATTAGGCGCATAGCTAATGAAAGGCAGCGCTGCCGCCGCGAAGGTAAGAAGTACCAGTAACAACAGCACCCGATTAACTGAAATCTTTGACAAAACACCCACCTGCTGCAAACTCCGTTACTTCATCCATCCTTTTTGCTTCAGGTAGTCTGCTGCAACTTTTTTCGCATCCAGCCCCTCCACGGCAATACTGGCATTCAGCTGCTGCAACGTTTTTTCATCCAGGCTGGCAAAAACCGGTTGTAGCCATTCTCCCATTTGCGGGTAGTCTTTCAGCACCGATTCACGTACGACGGGTGCTGGCGCATAAATGGGCTGGACACCTTTTGGATCGCTTAAAGTTTGCAGACCGAGCGCCGCAACCGGGCCATCGGTGCCATAAGCCATCGCCGCATTGACTCCAGAAGTCTGCTGCGCCGCTGCTTTAATCGTCACCGCGGTATCTCCTCCTGCCAACGACAACAGCTGATTTTGATTCAGTTTGAAATCATAGGCTTTTTCAAACGCAGGCAACGCGTCAGCCCGTTCGATAAATTCAGCAGAGGCAGCAAGTTTGAACGTTCCCCCGTCTTTTAGGTAGCGGCCTAAATCAGCAAGGGACTCAAGCTTGTTCTTTTGCGCGACATCCTGGCGTACCGCAATGGTCCAGGTATTATTGGCGGGTGCAGGTGTTAGCCAGACCAGCTTATTTTGCTCTGCATCCAGCTTTTTCACTTTCTCGAAACCGGCCTGCGCATTTTTCCACGCGGGATCATTTTCATCTTTAAAAAAGAATGCGCCATTACCGGTATATTCCGGATAAATATCCAGCTCACCGGAGGTGATTGCCCCACGCACTACTGGAGTGGTACCCAGCTGTACTTTATTGACGGTTTTCACGCCATGGCTTTCGAGCACCTGCAAAATAATGTTGCCGAGCAGCGCCCCTTCGGTATCTATTTTTGAACCAACCGTGACGGGTGACGCGGCCTGTAAGGGTAGGCTTATCGCGGCTAACAGCACCAGCGAACCCACCGATACTTTTGAGATTATCATGCTGTACTCCTCATCCTTTTGCGGCCCTTTTCAGAGACTTGAGGAAAAAGCATAGTCGAAAAATCAAGCCTTAACCTGGCAATTGGGTGGTAACGCTGAGAGTTATTAGCGGTAAGGCGATAATAAAATAAAAAAATCCGGCAAACCCAATATGAATTTGCCGGATGATACGACTTTGTCAGCCTGATAAGCGTAGAGCCATCAGGCATGCTGCATGACTTTATTCATCTATTACAGCAGTTCAAATTCGCCCTGCTTCACTCTGGCGGAATCCACGCCGATGAAAACGTTAAATTTGCCAGGTTCTGCATCGTATTTCATCTGCTGGTTCCAGAATTTGAGCGCTTCAATATCAATCGGGAAGCTGACGGTCTGAGTTTCACCTGGCTTAAGATTCACTTTTTCAAAACCTTTCAGCTGTTTTACCGGACGACTCATGGAGGCGGTCACATCCTGTAAATACATCTGAATCACCGTTGCACCTTCGCGCTTGCCGGTGTTGGTCACCTGCACGCTGGCCGTCACGGTTCCGTCACGCCTCATCGTCGGAGAAGAGAGCTTCACATCAGAAACCGTAAACGTGGTGTAGCTCAGGCCATAACCAAAGGGATACAACGGACCATTGGCTTCATCAAAGTAGCGCGAGGTGTACTTGTTCGGCTTATCGGCGTTATACGGACGACCGGTATTGAGATGGCTGTAATAGACCGGGATCTGTCCAACAGAGCGCGGGAAAGACATCGGCAGCTTGCCTGACGGATTGTAATCACCAAACAGCACATCGGCGATGGCGTTACCGCCCTCCGTACCGGCAAACCAGGTTTCGAGGATCGCATCGGCTTGTTGATCTTCCTTCACCAGCGCCAGCGGACGACCGTTCATCAACACCAGAACCAACGGTTTACCCGTGGCTTTCAGCGCGGCAATCAGGTCACGCTGACTTTGTGGAATGGTGATATCGGTGCGGCTGGAGGCTTCATGCGCCATGCCCTGCGCTTCACCGACTACCGCGACAACCACATCAGATTGCTTCGCGGCGTTAACGGCTTCATTGATCATCGCCTGCGGCGAACGCGGGTCAACCTTTACCGCTTCTTCATACAGGTTGAGGAAATCGACAATGCCTTTGTCGTTGGTGATATTCGCCCCTTTGGCGTACAGCACTTTGCCCTGTTCGCCGACGGCATTTTTAATCCCCGTCAGCACCGTTACCGACTGATCGGCAACACCGGCGGCGGACCAACTGCCCATCACATCACGCTTGCTGTCGGCCAGCGGACCGACAACCGCCACTGTGGCGGATTTTTTCAGCGGCAACGTTTCCAGACGGTTTTTCAGCAGCACCAGGCTTTCGCGCGCCACTTCACGCGCCTCTTTGCGATGCAAACGGCTTTCTGCGTTGGTGTCCTGTGGGTCAGATTCTTTGGCTCCCAGATGGCTGTACGGATCGTTAAACAGCCCCATATCATATTTCACGTTCAGCACGTGGCGCGCGGCGTCGTCCAGCTCCGCCATCGTCACTTTGCCGGATTTAATCAAGCCCGGCAGATATTTGCTGTAATACTCATCACTCATACTCATGTTGATGCCGGACTTGATCGCCACACGCACCGCATCTTCAGGATCGGAGGCGGTACCGTGCTTAATCAGTTCCTTAATCGCGCCGTGATCGGAAACGGTAATCCCCTTAAAGCCCCACTCATCACGCAGCACGTCTTTTAACAGCCAGGCGTCTGAGGTTGCAGGCGTACCGTTTAGCGAATTAAGACCCACCATCACCGCACCGCTACCGGCATCCAGCCCGGCTTTATACGGCGGCATATAGTCGTTGAACAGACGCTGTGGGCTCATATCGACGGTGTTATATTCCTTGCCACCTTCAACCGCGCCATAGGCGGCGAAGTGCTTGACGCTGGTCATCACCGAATAGCGATCCGCCGGGCTTTTCCCCTGCATCGCTTCCACCATGGTTTTACCCATCGTAGCCGTTAAATACGTGTCTTCACCAAAACCTTCTGAAGCACGGCCCCAGCGCGGATCGCGAGAGACATCGACCATTGGCGCCCAGGTCATATTCAGACCATCATCGGCAGCTTCATACGCGGAAATACGGCCAACGGTTCTGACCGCATCGAGATTAAAAGAGGACGCCAGGCCGAGACTTATCGGGAACACGGTACGCTGGCCGTGCAATACGTCGTAGGCAAAAAAGAGAGGAATTTTCAGGCGACTGAGCTCCATCACCTGATCCTGCATTTTGCGGATATCCTGGCGCGTGACGGTGTTAAAAATTGCCCCAACCTGCCCGTCTTTGATCATCTCGCGGATGGCTTCTTTCGGGTTATCAGGCCCTACGCTTATCAAGCGTAGTTGCCCAATTTTCTCATCCACGGTCATCTGTTTAAGTAAATCGGTAACGAATGCATCCCGCGCTTCTGGCGTCAGAGGATGGTTACCAAACAGCGTGTCCGCCAGCGCTGGTTGCAACGCCAGACTCACCGCGACACCTACAGAACATAGCCATTTCATGTTGATTCTCTCTTTATTTTTTCCCGACGAGGCAGCGAAAATATAACAAAAACCGCAGTTTGCCGTAAGACTAAACGGGAGCGATAAAGAAAGCTAAGGTTATTCTCCTAATTTTCGAAACCAACGCGACTCAGTGGAAGACAACCCAGAGACAATGTGAATGAGAAAGCGTATTGTCATACAAAGCGCTATGCTTGTTTCTGATATTGAGTCCCACCACAAGGAGTGGAGAATGTCTTCCATTACAACAGATAATAAAGCTTTTCTGAATGAACTGACCCGTCTGGTAGGTCATTCACACCTGCTCACAGACCCTGCTAAAACCGCCCGCTATCGCAAGGGATTCCGTTCCGGTCAGGGCGATGCACTCGCCGTGGTGTTCCCTGGCTCGCTTTTAGAACTGTGGCGCGTCCTCAACGCTTGCGTCGCCGCAGATAAAATTATCCTGATGCAGGCCGCCAACACTGGCCTGACCGAAGGCTCTACGCCGAGCGGTAATGATTACGACCGCGAGATTGTCATTATCAGCACCCTGCGCCTTGATAAGCTGCACGTCATCGGCAAAGGCGAACAGGTGCTGGCCTATCCCGGCACCACGCTTTATTCACTGGAAAAAGCGCTCAAACCGTTTGGCCGTGAGCCGCATTCGGTGATCGGATCTTCCTGTATCGGCGCTTCAGTGATTGGCGGTATTTGTAACAACTCCGGCGGCTCGCTGGTTCAGCGCGGTCCGGCATACACGGAGATGTCGCTGTTTGCGCGTATTGACGAGCAGGGTAAATTACAGCTGGTTAACCATCTGGGTATCGAACTGGGCCAGACCCCAGAACAGATCCTTAGCAAACTTGATGACGAGCGTATCAAAGATGACGATGTGCGCCACGATGGACGTCATGCACACGATCACGACTACGTTACCCGCGTCAGAGATATTGAGGCGGACACGCCCGCTCGCTATAACGCCGACCCGGATCGGTTGTTTGAATCATCCGGTTGTGCAGGCAAGCTCGCGGTTTTTGCGGTGCGTCTGGACACCTTCGAAGCCGAAAAAAACCAGCAGGTCTTTTACATCGGTACCAACCAGCCAGAGGTGCTGACGGAGATCCGCCGTCATATTTTGGCAAAATTTGAGCATCTGCCGGTCGCCGGTGAATATATGCACCGCGATATTTATGACATCGCTGAGCAATACGGCAAAGATACGTTTCTGATGATCGACAAGCTCGGCACCGACAAAATGCCGTTCTTCTTCACCCTGAAAGGTCGCACCGATGCGATGCTGGAAAAAGTGAAAATTTTCCGTCCACATTTCACCGATCGGGCAATGCAGAAATTTGGCCATTTGTTCCCCAGCCACTTACCCGCGCGCATGAAAAGCTGGCGCGATAAGTACGAACATCACCTGCTGTTAAAAATGGCCGGTGGTGGCGTGGCTGAAGCGCAAAACTGGCTAAGCGAGTTTTTCGAAACCGCTGAAGGCGACTTCTTTGCATGTACGCCGGAAGAAGGCAGCAAGGCGTTTTTGCATCGCTTTGCGGCGGCTGGCGCGGCGATTCGTTATCAGGCCGTACATGCCGATGAAGTGGAAGATATTCTGGCGCTGGATATCGCGCTGCGCCGTAACGACACCGAATGGTACGAGCATCTGCCTGCAGAGATCGACAGCCAACTGGTGCACAAACTCTATTACGGCCACTTTATGTGCTACGTCTTCCATCAGGATTACATCGTGAAAAAAGGCGTGGATGCGCATGCGCTGAAAGAGCAGATGCTGGAGCTTCTGCACGAGCGCGGAGCACAGTATCCGGCAGAGCATAACGTCGGACATCTGTATAAAGCACCGGAAACCTTAACCCGTTTTTACCGCGAGAATGACCCCACCAACAGTATGAATCCGGGGATTGGTAAAACGAGTAAGCAAAAGTTCTGGAAAGAGTCGTAAACCAGAAAAAGATAAGCGCCACCGGGCATGTTGCCGGGGGCGCTTCGCTTGCCCGGCCTACCGCTACATTAGCTATGTGTATGCCGGATGAGGTGTCTTATTTAATCGTTCTGTGCAGTTTGCTCGCTCGTCGCTGAACCCGCCGCTGCCATCTGCGCCGCTTTTTGCTTTTTATAGCTCAGCGCCGCTGCCGGAACCGGCATCACCTTGCCCGTTTCGATCCAGGTACGTAAACGGCTGGCATCGGCAAAGTGGGTATATTTACCGAACGCATCCATCACCACCAGCGCCACCGGTTTGTTATTGATCACGGTGCGCATCACCAGACAGTGGCCTGCCGCATTGGTAAACCCGGTTTTGGTTAACTGAATATTCCAGTTATCGCGGTATACCAGATGGTTAGTGTTACGGAATGGCAGCGTATAAGCCGGGTTGGCAAAGGTCGCCATATCTTCACGCGTGGTGCTTAACTGGCCAATCAGCGGATACTGCTTGCTGGCGATCAGCAGCTTGGTTAAATCACGGGCGGTCGAGACGTTATGAATCGATAAGCCGGTTGGTTCCACAAAGCGAGTCTGAGTCATGCCGAGCGCTTTCGCTTTGGCATTCATGGCCTTAATAAACGCGTTATAACCGCCAGGGTAATGATGCGCCAGGCTCGCCGCCGCACGGTTTTCTGATGACATCAGCGCCAGCAGCAGCATGTCTTTACGGCTAATTTCACTGTTCAGTCGCACACGAGAGTAGATGCCTTTCATTTCCGGCGTCTGGCTGATATCAACTTTCAGCTTCTCATCCAACGGCAGTCGTGCATCAAGCACCACCATCGCGGTCATTAATTTGGTAATCGACGCAATCGGACGCACAAGGTCCGGGTGGTTCGAATAGATAACTTTGTTGGTATTCAGATCAACAATCATCGCGCTACCGGACGCTATCTCAGGCTGAGAAGCTGCTGCGGTAGTTGCCGTTTTAGCCACGGCTTGGGGTGCAAAAGGAACGGCCAGCACCAGGGCAAGGCTTAATAATGAAACTCGGAATTTCAGCATGATGAGATTTCTGATAATGGTTCACGCACGTCACAACGCACACCGCCAGAGACTAAGTATTATCTCAAGCTAGCTCAGGCATCATAGCGATCCGGCAGGTTTGCCGCCACAGGAGAATCGTCTCGAAATGCTGCGTTGCTGACTTTTACGTCAACAACGCAGCGCAGACAGGTTTATCCGTCAGAATAACCGATAGCCGTAACCCCACAGGATTACCGTAATCGCCAGCAGAACTTCCAGTACCAGCACACCGATCGCCAGCGTCGAACTGGAAAAGCTCAGGCCTTCCTCTTTAGAGATATTCAGGAACGTCGGAATGCCGAGATAGAGTAAATAACCGGTGTAAAACAACGCAATGGTCCCCACCAATGCGCACAGCCAGACCAGCGGATAAAGTGCGACCAATCCGCTTAAAAACAGCGGCGTCGCGACATACCCTGCAAAGACCATGCAATGCGCCAGCGACGGGCGCTGCGGGTAATTACGTGCCATCCACCAGATAACCCGGCCCATGACGGCGACGCCTGCCAGCATCACCCCGTAAAACAGAATTGCCATCGCAAATCCGGTCAACAGAGATAACTTCAGGATATTGCCATCGCCAAAATTCCAGCCGATTTGCGTGGTACCGATAAATGCGCAAACAACCGGGATTGCCGCCATCAGCAGTACATGGTGGGTATAGTGATGCGAAACACTTTCGTTTTCGCTGTTGATCACGTGCATTTCACGATCGGGATGGGAAAACAGCCCCCAGACATGGTTCATACCGCCCCCTTCTTGTCAGCTCCGGACCTCAACACTTCAAGTATAATTCAGCTTTTGATTATTTTATGTACACAGAGAAAATACCGGATCGCTACGGCGAATGTCAGTTAGTAAGCCGTAGGCCTGATAAGCGAAGCGCCATCAGGCATTAGGGAACTGAACGACGTTAAGCGCTACTATGCGTCTTTTCCGGCATCAAGTATTCATAGGGTGTATGCTATTACCGTGGAGGTCATACAACGTATGGATATAACGCATTATGTTGCGCAGTACGGCTATGCTGCGTTAATCATCGGCAGCCTGGCGGAAGGTGAAACCATTACCCTGTTAGGCGGCGTCGTGGCGCATCAGGGAGTCCTGAAATTCCCGCTGGTGGTACTCTCGGTCGCACTAGGTGGGATGATTGGCGATCAGTTGCTCTATTTACTCGGACGTCGTTTTGGCGGCAAAATTCTGCGTCGTTTCTCGCGCCATCAGGCGAAAATTCATTATGCGCAGAAAATGATCCAACGGCGTCCTTACCTGTTTGTGGTCGGTACGCGCTTTATGTACGGCTTTCGCGTTATTGGTCCCTTACTGATTGGCGCCAGTCACCTGCCGCCGAAGATATTTTTACCGCTGAATATTCTTGGCGCGTTTGTCTGGGCATTGCTATTTACCACCCTCGGCTACGTCGGTGGTGAAGTGATCGCGCCGTGGCTGCACAGCCTCGACCAGCATATCAAGCATGGCATCTGGCTGGTGCTGGTTATCGGGATAGTCGCGGGCGTCCGCTGGTGGATGAAACGCCGAAGCACGCGTAAAGCGCAATGAAGATGGCCCGACAGCGGAACACCGGCGGGCCGAACAATCAGGATGCGTGATAACCGCCGCCCAGCGCGCTGGTCAATTGGATTGAGGCATCCAGCCACTGGCCTTGTAAAATCAGACCGTTGCACTGTTCACGTAATGCCGGGATCTTTGCCTCGCTAACCCTGGAGCCCGCAATAATACCCGCATTAAAGCGCGCCTGCGCCAGCCCCACTACGCGCTGAGCGTCATGTTCAATCTGCTGCTGATGCTGATTTTTCTGCGCCAGTGTTTCTACCTGCGATGCCGCACGTGCCACGTCATTCACCGCATCCACCACAGCTTTGTTGTAATTCGCCACCGTCAGATTACTTTGCGCTTTCGTAATATCGAGATTCGCATTCAGTCTGCCACTGTCAAAGATAGGCAGCGTCAACCCGGCGGTTACGCCCATTTGCTGCGCGGAATGGCGGAACAGGTCACTCAGATGTAACGCATCCTGTTGTAAAAATGCCATCAGATTTACATCGGGATAAAACGCCGCTTTCGCCGCATCAATACTGCTCAGCGATGACTCAATGTACCAGTGTGCTGCCTGCAAATCTGGTCGACGGGCCAGCAGCGAATAACCTAGCTGGGACGGAAGCTGACTTTCAACCACGGGCAGTTTGGTCGAATGGAGCTTCAGGGCAACGGACTGCGAGTTGCTCAACGCGCTTAGGCGCGCCTCAATCACCTTCATTTTACCGCTGACATCATTCAGCTGCTGCTCTGTTTTGCTGGAATCGATATCGGTTTCAACACCTTCCACCGAAGAAGTGAGGCCGTTTTGATACAGTTGACGATCGACGGTAATCACATTTTGCTGCTCGCTTTCGATTTGCGTCAGCACGGTTTTCAGTGCGGCCTGCGTCTGCCATTCCCAGTAAAGACGGGAGACACCGCTCGCCAGCAGCTGCCGGGTTTGCTCGCGCTCAGCCTCACGCGCCTTAACGGCTCCAATGCGCGCAGTCACTTCGGCCCGATTCTTACCCCACAGATCCAGATTCCAGCCGGCGGTTAAACCAAAGGTTCCATTGGTGTACCACGGCCCCGTGGTTCCTGCTGCGGGATCAGTTATGGCGAAAGGTCCCATCAGCCCCTCAGCTGACATTCTCTGACGCTCAACGTCTGCGGAGAAGTCGATCTCCGGGCCATCTTGCGCTTCCACGGCCTTAGCCTGCGCCTCCGCCAGTTGAATGCGCTGTTCCGCGACCTGCATATCAGGAGAATTTCGCAAGGTGCTGTCAATCAACGCATTAAGCTGGGGGTCGTGATATGCCTTCCACCACTGGCTGTCCGGCCAGCCATTTTTTAACGCGGCAGGCAATGTGGTATCGACATTTGCGGCAGGCGTCTGCTGTGACAGAGACTGGCGGTCATCATGCATCGGCGCGCAGCCAGACATCAGAACAAAAAGCGGCAACAATGCCGTCGTGACAAACACAGAATTACGATTCATGGAGATATACAGGTAAGAAAAGATGTGCAGAGATTACGACTTGTCGCTGTTGCTTTTTTAGTTACGCGTGGCAATACATCTTTGGCAATAAAAATATATAATCAGAAAAATATACACCTCGTGAATAATATAGATTAAATAATTTTAATAATTAATGGATGGAGATGTTATGTCACAGAATATCTATGACGATCCTGAGTTCTTTGCCGGATATGCCACGCTGGATCGTTCGGTGAAAGGACTCGACGGCGCGCCAGAATGGCCGACAATACAAGCGATGCTCCCCTCTCTTCAAGGCAAAAACATTCTTGATTTGGGCTGTGGATATGGTTGGTTTTGCCGCTACGCGCGCGATAATCAGGCAGCCAGCGTAATGGGACTGGATATTTCACAAAAAATGTTAACCCAGGCACACAGTATGACGCAGGGTAATGGCATCGTTTATCAGCGTGAAGATCTCGAAACGCTAACCCTGTCTCCAAATTCTTTTGACCTGGTTTATAGCTCGCTTGCCCTGCACTATTTGCACGATATAGAACGATTATTCGTAACCATTTACCAGTCATTAACACCAGGCGGTATGTTAGTTTTCTCTGCCGAGCATCCAATTTATACCGCACCGCTTAATCAGGGTTGGATAAAAGATAAAACTGGGCAGCTGTCCTGGCCGGTTAATCATTATCAGCAGGAAGGTGAGCGCATCAGTAACTGGTTTGCTGAAGGCGTCAAAAAACAGCACCGTAAGCTGGCGACCTGGATTAATGCGCTGATTGCCGCCGGATTCGAGATCGTTTGTGTCGATGAATGGGGGCCGTCCGCGCAACAGATTGCTGAAAACCCGGCTTTAGATGAAGAAAAAGAGCGGCCGATGGTGTTTCTGCTCAGCGCACGTAAACCAGCATAACAACGCCTCCAGGCAGAATGATTGATACTTTCCTATACTCAATCTGAACTTACCAAAAAAAGGAAAGTTAATGAAAATTCTGCTGTGGGTAATTCTGATTATTTTTCTGATTGGGCTATTGGTGGTAACAGGCGTGTTTAAGATGATTTTCTGATGTCGTCATTTCGCCCAGGCCTGATAGCAGAAATCTCAGGCTATTATTCTCTCTGATGCCGGATGGCGGCGTAAACGCCTTATCCGGCCTACTGGAACTGAGATCAGGCAGTAATCTCGATAGCCTGAATCGCACGTGCGATATCCGGCGAATTATTTAACGCACGAATTTCCTGAAACAGTTCTGTTGCCTCTGAATATTCTTTGCGCAAATACCCTAACCACTGCTTAATCCGCGCTACATGATACAGCCCGGTGTCCCCCTGCTTTTCAAGGCGGGTATATTTTTGCAACAGCGTCACGACTTCAGGCCACGGCATACGCGGCTCGTTGTATTTCACCACGCGGCTCAGGTTCGGAATATTTAATGCGCCACGTCCGATCATCACCGCATCGCATCCGCTGATGGCCATACAATCCTGGGCGCTCTGCCAGTCCCAGATTTCACCATTCGCGATAACCGGAATGGTTAGTCGCTGACGGATCTCGCCAATCGCCTGCCAGTTGATATGTTCCGCCTTGTAGCCCTGCTCTTTGGTTCGGCCATGCACCGCCAGTTCGCTGGCACCAGCCTGCTGGACGGCATCGGCAATTTCAAACTGCCGGTCGCTGTTGTCCCAGCCCAGACGAACTTTCACCGTCACCGGAAGATGAGCCGGGACCGCCTCGCGCATAGCTTTTGCGCCCCGGTAGATAAGCTCAGGATCTTTCAATAGCGTTGCGCCACCGCCGCTACCGTTCACCAGCTTCGATGGACAGCCACAGTTTAGATCGACACCGTATGAGCCCAGTTCTACCGCGCGCGCGGCATTCTCCGCCAGCCACTGCGGATACTGTCCTAACAGCTGAATGCGAACCAACGTGCCGGATGGCGTCCGGCTGTTGTTATGGAGTTCCGGGCAGAGTCGATGAAATACTTTTGCCGGCAGGAGCTGATCCACCACGCGCACAAACTCGGTGATGCACAGATCGTAATCATTCACTTCAGTCAGCAGCTCGCGCACCAGTGAGTCGAGCACGCCTTCCATCGGCGCCAGTAAAACACGCATATCGTCACCCGCAAAAAAAGAGGCGCTATGGTAGCGCCTCCGTTCGGGAGATTAAAGAGGCTCAGCGCGGCAACAGGCAGTTATCTTTTTTCCAACCGTACAGCCATTCCATACCGCGATAAAACTCCGCCTGCGATTTGTCTTTCCACAGCAGATTACGCACCTGCCGCTCGACGCCTGCGGCGTGGTAGACACGGCCCATTTCACGCGTTGACCAGACGATGCGTGCGGTACGCGGAATACGCACCGACTCATACAGCGCAAAGGCATCAGCCGCATCGCCATCACTCTGCTGTAGCGCTTTACCGAGCGTTACCGCGTCTTCCAACGCCATACAGGCACCCTGCGCCATATATTGCGCCACCGGGTGCGCGGCATCCCCCACCAGCGTGATGCGGTCGGTTCCCCATTTTTCTACCGGCTCGCGGTCGGCGGTGGACCAGCGCCGCCATGACGTCGGTTTATCAAGCATCTGGCGCGGGCGCGGATGAATACCCGCAAAATAGGAGAGCACTTCCTCTTTGCTGCCATCTTTCACGCCCCACTCTTCCTGCTGACGACTGTGGAAGGTCACCACCAAGTTATATTGCTTACCGCCGCGCAGCGGATAGTGCACCAGGTGACAGTGTGGTCCGGCCCACAGCACCGGTGCGTTAATGCGTAAATCCTCCGGCATATCATCGCAATCAATCACGGCACGATAGACCACGTGTCCGGTAACCCGTGGCGCATCGCCAATCAGAGACTGACGAACGACCGATTTTACACCGTCACAGCCCACCAAAATATCCGCCGTCCAGCTGTTGCCGTGCTCATCAAATACCGTGACGTCATTATCTGTCTGGCGAATATCAACCACGTTAGTTGAAGTGCGATACTCAACGTTAGGATGCACCAGCGCCGCTTCCCAAACGCTGGCGTGAATATCAACCCGATGGATAACCGCATAAGGACCGCCAAAGTGATCGCGGAACGCCTGGCCGGTTTCAATGCGGACCACCTCTTTTGCGTTTACCGCATCCATCATCGTGATGTGGTCGGTAAAAACGGCACGCTGACGGGCGACTTCTCCCACGCCAAGGCTGTCCAGAGCAGAGAATGCATTCGGCCCGAGCTGAATACCCGCGCCAATTTCACCAATCTCGTGCGCTTTCTCCAGCAACATCACTTTAATGCCCTGACGGGCCAGCGATAGCGCGGTCGCCGCGCCGCCAATCCCGCCACCCACGATAATTGCGCGTGTCACTTTAGCCATTGTCGTTCTCCTTATCAGGCTGGAATTTTATCTTGTTGATTCTCGGGCGCGGCGGCGATAAACGCCGGAAGCTGAGTACAGGCATCATATACCGCCTTACAGCGCGGATATCCGCTCAGATCGCACCCCATACGTAACGCGTTCGCCCACTGTGGGATCAGACAGCAATCCGCCAGCGTCGGCGCATCACCCACGCAGAACTTCCCCGAATGACTCTGGCGCAGCATCTGTTCCACCGCGCTTAACCCTTGCTGGATCCAATGTGCATACCAGCGTTTTTTATCTTCTTCACTGACCTTTAACTCTTCGCTCAGGTAGCGCAGTACCCGCATGTTATTCACCGGGTGGATATCACAGGCGATGGCATAGACAATTTCCAGCACCTTACTGCGCACCGGGAAGTCGGCAGGCAGCAGTGGCGTTTGCGGAAAGTGGCCATCCAGCCAGTCAATTATTGCCAGCGACTGCCCAAGTGATTCTCCGTCATCGGTCACCAGAGTCGGCACCAGTCCCACCGGGTTCATCCGTCGGTAGGCCAGTTCGTTCTGCTGACCGATGCGAATGTTGACGCCCACCGTCTGGTAATCCAGCCCCTTCAGCGCCAGCGCAATGCGCACCCGATATGACGCCGAGCTATTAAAGAAACTGTACAGCTTCATCATCCACCTCAGACAATCTTCACGGCGATGGGGGTTAAACCGTCTACGTTTCCGGTGATCACATCCCCTTTCACTACCGCCCCCACGCCTTCTGGGGTACCGGTGTAGATCAGATCGCCCGGCTGCAGTTCGAAGAAACCAGACAGATAGCTGATGGTTTCATTCACAGACCAGATGAGGTGGCGAATATCGCTACGCTGATGATCGTCGCCGTTGACCTGCAACCAGATTGGCGCATTGTTAACATCCACACTTTCGCTGGCTTTATGCAGCGGTGCGATGGGCGCGGAGAGATCAAACGCTTTGCCAATTTCCCACGGACGCCCCATCTGGCGCATCTCCATCTGCCGATCACGGCGGGTCATATCCAGACCGGTGGCATAGCCCCAGATATATTCGTGCGCTTTTTCCAGCGGAATATCGCTGCCCTTTTTGCCAATCGCCACCACCAGCTCTATCTCATAGTGATAGTTATCGGTTTGCGATGGGTACGGCAGTTCGAGGATCTGACCAGCCGCCACCGGGACTACCGCATCGGCAGGTTTACAGAAAAAGAACGGTGGTTCGCGATCCGGATCAAAGCCCATTTCACGGGCATGAGCGGCATAGTTACGGCCCACGCAGTAAACACGGCGCACAGGAAATTGTTCATCACAGCCAACAACCGGAACGGTAACAGGCGCTTGTGGTTCAAATACGTATTGCGTCATTTTCTCTCTCCCAAATTAATAGCGTGCTTCGCGGAACAACCCCAGTGCTTCCTGAACCGGTCTGTCCGAAAAACTGAATAAGACGGTATCTTCGTGGGTCTGGAACGACACGCCGTGCCAGGTTGGCACCACAAAGATATCTTTTGGCGAAAAGTTGAAGGTCTCGTTACCAATGGTGACCTGCCCACTTCCTTCCACCACGTGGTAGATAGTGCTGTCGGTGGTACGCGCCATTCGTGAGGAAAAGCCCTGCGGCAACAGTTGCAGGAAGGTTCCCATCGAAGGCATGGGATAACCGCCGGTTACCGGGTTGACGTAACGCATCTTGTAACCGTCCCACTCATCGGCGTCGCCCATGCGGGTCAGGTCATGCAGTGCTTCACGGCTGCGATCGTAGCGATAGTTAAAAATGGGCGATGAGTTACCCTTCTGATGACGCAGCGGCAGCATATTGGCCGCGTAGCGCGGTAAGTAATCCCCTTCCTTGCGCGTGACCGGCTGCTGATCTTCCGGGTAGTCTTCCGCAAAGCCGCAGCCCAGCAGGTTCACCAACGGCAGATCCAAACCGTCCAGCCACACCACCGGTTCACTGCCCGGGTTGCCGTGATCGTGCCAGCGCCACTGCGGCGTCAGAATAAAATCGCCTTCATGCATCTGGGTGCGCTCACCGTCCACAGCGGTAAATGCCCCTTTCCCTTCGACAATAAAGCGCAGCGCAGACTGATTATGACGATGACTCGGCGCAACCTCACCCGGCATAATTAACTGCAATCCCGCGTACAGCGTTGGGGTGATTGAAGACTGTCCACGCAGCATTGGGTTTTCCAGCACCAGCACGCGGCGAATCGCCTCTTTCGCGCCAATCAGATCGCCACTTTCCAACAGCAACGGGCGGATCTCCTGATAGTTCCAGTACGCAGGCGCGCAATGTGCGTTCGGTGTTGGCGGCACCAGGCGGTGCAGCGACTCCCACAGCGGGGTCAGATTCTGCCCGGAAATATGCTGGTAAAACTGCTGACGGCTGTTCTTAACGTCCTGATTCAGTTCAGACATAGGGATTCTCCTTATTCATTCACAACACCTGCGCGTGGCAGAGTATTTGAGGCAGAGGCCGACTGGCGGATAACAACCGTCAGCAGCGTAAGCATTACCGCGCTGATGGCCGCCGGGACGGCAATAATGAAAAACAGGTTATCGAATGAGAAATTCATCGCCATCATCACCCCGCCGGAAAGCGAGCCGACAATCGCGCCGCAGCGCCCCACTGCATTAGACCAGCTGACGCCCGTCGCCCGGCTTTGTGTCGGATAAAGCGTGGCGGTTAACGCATTAAGACCAACCTGAGAACCGCTGATGCCGATGCCGGTGCCAAAAATAGCCAGTGCCATCAGCCACAGACCGTTTTCGCTCAGGCCAATCATGACGATGCACACTGCGCCCAGCGCATAACTCACGGCCAGCACGCGGAAAGGATTGTATTTGTCCATCAGCACGCCCAGCGCCAGTGCCCCCAGCGTTCCTCCAATCTGGAAGGCGGCAGTTACCCAGGAGGCATGCTGCAGATCAATTCCACGATGGTTAAGCAGCGTTGGCATCCAGCTGGAGAGCAGATAAATAATCAGCAGGCTCATAAAGAACACTACCCATAGCATCAGAGTAATAGGCAGCTGTCGCCCAACGAACAGCTGGCGAATGCTGCCTTTAGCTATCGCGGCACCTTCGTTGAGATAAAAATGGGTATTGTCATAACATTCCCGGGTGATGGCGCTAACGGTTCTGGCAATCACGTTTTGCGGCAGTTGACGACGAACCTGCCAGCGCGGGGATTCCGGTAGCGCAAACAGCAGAGCAACAAACAGCATTAGCGGCAGAACGCCTCCCAGCACCAGAATGCCGTGCCAACCAATCACCGGCACCAGCTGTGCGCTGACGATACCGCCCATTGCCGATCCCAGAGTAAAGCCACAGAACATCATGGTGACCAGTGCGCCACGCCGACGCGCGGGCAGGTATTCCGAAGTCATAGTAATGGTATTCGGCATTGCCCCGCCCAGCCCTAAGCCGGTAAGAAAGCGCAAAATAACCAGCGTTTGCAGATCGGGTGAAAAAGCCGAAATTAGACTTAGCGCGCCGAACAGCGCCACGCAGAGTTCTATCACTCGTTTGCGGCCAAAACGGTCGGACAGCGGGCCACAGAGCAGCGCGCCAGCGGTCAGCCCCAGCAGACCAGCGCCAAACAGCGGTGCCAGATCGCCAGCAGTCAGCTGCCAGTGAGTGCGAATATCGGGTGCGATAAAACCAATCGCCGCGGTATCAAATCCGTCGAGCATGACAACCAGAAAACAGCAGATGATAACGCGCCACTGGGTCTTACCGACGGGGGCGGAATCGATCAGTGCTTGTAGATCACGTTGTTGAGTCATAGTGAATGCCTCAGTGCAGGTAGAGTAGATGTCTGTTTTGTTTTAGGTATGTTGCGACTTTGTATGTTTGGAGATGAAATGTACAATGGCTTTTCATGCAGAGGCATAACCTGGAGGTTATAGCAAATGGCAAACTGGGCGCAGAAACTGAAGTTGCAACACCTGCAAACGCTTATCGCGCTGGGCGAACAGGGAAATCTGACGCACGTCGCCCGGATGATGAATATCACCCAGCCCGCGTTGTCGAAATGGTTATCACAGCTCGAAGATGAGATTGGCATCACGCTCTTTGAACGTCACAGTAAAGGCTTGCGTCCTTCCGAAGGCGGCAAGTTGCTACTGCAACATGCCCAACGCCTGATCAATGATATGGAGCGTTCGCAGTATGAAATCGCCCGTTTTAAGCAAGGCGGCCTTGTAGGGAGTCTGAAGATTGGCTGCTCGCCGGTAGCGACCGACTGTGTTTCACAGGCAATACTGGGTTTGCTCACAGAACTGCCAACCCTGCATCTTAATATTGAAGAGAAAGTGATGACCCCGCTGCTGCACGATCTGCTCGCGGGTTCGGTGGATGTCGTCGTCGGTCGCGTCGGCGGTCGGGCGCTTCAGTTGCCGCTCAATTATCAAGTGCTGTATACCGAGCCGGTCTGTTTCGTCGCCCGCCCCGACCATCCCTTAGCAAAATATCCCCTGCTCACCTGGCACGATCTGGCTAACTGGCGCTGGATTGTCTGGCCGACAGGAACCCCTATCCGGATAAGCATTGATAACGCGCTGGTTGATAACGGCGTAATGTTGCCGGAAAACATCATTGAATCGGCATCAATCAACGTCAGTACCAACCTGCTGCAAAGTAGCGACATGATCTCTATTCTTTCTCTACGGCTGGCACAACGGTATGCCGCCCAGGGACAACTGGCTATCCTGAATCTGCCGAAGATTGAACAAAAAGGCAGCGTCGGCGTATTCTGGCGCAACAACGAAACGCCTACTACCGCCCTGAATCGTTTTCTGTTCTACCTGGCACAAGTTTAGCGCGGAGAGTTAGGGCCATCGCCCGATGTTCCAGATATCTATTTCCTCTATGCTTAGAATTCATGATGTGATCGGTAGCACGTTTTTAAGTTTAATTGTATGATGAATCAGTCTCGTCAAGGGTTTCAACTATGAGCAAAGCACTGAACGTTATCTGGCAATATTTGCGCGCATTCGTCCTGATTTATGCCTGCCTCTATGCAGGTATTTTTCTTGCATCGCTACTCCCTATCACCATTCCGGGCAGCATTATCGGCATGCTGATTCTGTTTGTCTTACTGGCTTTGCAGGTGTTACCGGCAAAATGGGTTAACCCCGGCTGCTACGTGCTGATTCGCTATATGGCCCTGTTGTTTGTCCCGATTGGCGTGGGGATCATGCAGTACTTTGACCTGCTGCGCGCGCAATTTGGTCCGGTGGTGGTGTCTTGTACCATCAGTACGCTGGTCGTTTTCCTGGTGGTGAGCTGGAGCTCGCACATTGTGCACGGTGAGCGCAAAATCGTTGGGCAAAAAGAGGCTAAAGCAAAAAAATGATGTCGTATATCTGGTGGTCGTTACCTCTTACGCTGGCGGTATTTTTTGGCGCACGTAAGCTGGCAGCTCGCTTTAAAATGCCTTTGCTGAATCCGCTGCTTGTTGCCATGGTGGTGATTATTCCCATTCTGCTGCTGACAGGTATTCCCTACGATCACTATTTCAAAGGCAGCGAAGTGCTGAACGATTTGCTGCAACCTGCCGTGGTCGCGCTGGCCTATCCGTTATACGAACAGTTGCACCAGATTCGCGCCCGCTGGAAATCAATCATTGCTATCTGTTTTGCCGGGAGCGTTGTGGCGATGGTAACAGGTACAACAATCGCCTTGTTGATGGGCGCATCGCCGCAAATTGCCGCGTCTATCATGCCAAAATCGGTCACCACGCCTATCGCTATGGCCGTGGGAGGCAGTATTGGCGGCATTCCGGCGATCAGCGCCGTATGCGTCATTTTTGTCGGCATTCTCGGGGCGGTATTTGGTCATACGTTACTCAATGCCATGCGTATCCGCACTAAGGCCGCTCGTGGGCTGGCAATGGGCACCGCGTCGCACGCCCTGGGCACCGCACGCTGTGCGGAACTGGACTATCAGGAAGGTGCGTTTAGCTCACTGGCGCTGGTCATCTGCGGCATTATTACCTCACTGGTTGCCCCGTTCCTGTTCCCGATTATTCTGGCAGTGGTGGGTTAATCTTCATTTTTTAGCTATTTATTTGCGATGCGTTGCACATTTTTCATTTAAGTTTCATAAGTTGCATACACAATGAGATTTGGATCACATATAAAGCCATAACAGGCCCGTAAACTACGATTCCATTACATTGTTATGAGGCATCGCCATGCATCCACGTTTTCAAACTGCTTTTGCCCAACTCGCGGATAACTTGCAATCAGCCCTGGCCCCTGTTCTGGCGGATGCACATTTCCCCGCCATGCTGACTGCTGAGCAGGTCTCTTTGCTAAAACGCGAATCGGGACTGGACGAAGACGCGCTGGCATTCGCTCTGCTGCCGCTGGCTGCGGCCTGCGCACGTACTCCGCTGTCCAACTTCAACGTTGGGGCAATTTCTCGCGGCATCAGCGGCAACTGGTACTTCGGTGGGAACATGGAGTTCCTGGGCGCGACCATGCAGCAAACTGTTCATGCCGAGCAAAGCGCTATCAGCCATGCCTGGCTGCGCGGTGAAAAAGGGCTCGCCGCCATCACCGTCAACTACACGCCGTGCGGCCACTGTCGCCAGTTTATGAACGAACTGAACAGCGGACTGGATTTACGGATTCATCTGCCGGGACGTGCGCCACACGTGCTGCGTGATTACCTGCCAGATGCCTTCGGCCCGAAAGATCTGGAGATTAAAACGCTGCTGATGGACGAGCAGGATCACGGCTTCGCGCTGCAGGGCGATGCGTTGACCCAAGCGGCAATCACTGCTGCCAACAGATGTCATATGCCGTACAGCAAATCCCCAAGCGGCATGGCGCTGGAGTGTAAAGATGGCCGTATTTTTAGCGGCAGCTATGCTGAAAATGCCGCCTTTAACCCGACCCTGCCACCGCTGCAGGGCGCGTTAAACCTGTTGAATCTGAACGGTTATGATTATCCAGATATCCAACGCGCCGTGCTGGCTGAAAAAGCCGACGCGCCGTTGATTCAGTGGGATGCGACCTCCGCCACGCTGAAAGCACTGGGCTGCAATAATATTGAGCGCGTTCTCCTGGGTTAATCGACTCAATAACGCCAGTTCGTAGGCCGGATAAGGTGTTTACACCGCCATCCGGCACTATGCAGAATGCCTAAAATCCCCTCAATCAGACTGCTGTTTCTTGCGCTACGTCTTCCGGTACAGTAGCCTGATTGAAATTCCATCCAAATAACGAGTTTTCTGCATGTTAAAGCGCGTGTTTTACAGCCTGTTAGTCCTGTTAGGCTTGCTGCTTTTGACTGTGCTTGGACTCGATCGCTGGATGAGCTGGAAGACTGCTCCCTACATTTACGACGAACTGCAGGATTTACCCTACCGCCAGGTCGGTGTGGTTCTGGGCACGGCGAAGTATTACCGCACCGGCGTCATCAATCAGTATTACCGCTACCGCATTCAGGGCGCATTGAACGCCTATAACAGCGGGAAGGTAAACTATCTGCTGTTAAGCGGCGACAATGCCCAGCAAAGCTACAACGAACCCATGACGATGCGTAAGGATCTGATTGCCGCAGGCGTTGATCCCGCTGACATCGTGCTTGATTACGCCGGGTTCCGCACGCTCGACTCCATCGTGCGTACGCGTAAAGTATTCGATACCAACGATTTCATCATTATTACTCAACGATTCCACTGTGAGCGCGCCTTGTTTATTGCGCTGCATATGGGTATTCAGGCTCAGTGCTATGCGGTGCCTTCGCCAAAAGATATGCTCACCGTGCGGGTACGTGAATTTGGTGCCCGTTTTGGCGCACTCGCCGATCTCTACATTTTCAAACGTGAGCCTCGTTTTTTAGGCCCACTGGTGCCCATCCCTACCATGCATCAGGTACCGGACGATGCGCAGGGGTATCCGGCGGTCACGCCTGAACAATTACTCGAATTACAAAAGAAACAAGGAAAATAAGCATGGAAGGAAAAACGATCTTTATCGTTATTGGCGTACTGATGATTGTTCTCTGGACGTGCAGAGAAGGCCTGAAGGGACTGCGTTCCGGTATCGTCGAGAAAACCGTGAAAGGTTCGCAGACGCCAATGATCATTTCTCGCGCTAAAGAACCCAGCACTTACTGGAGCTATATCATCGTTTATTTCGGTATGGCCATTGGTGCACTGTTCACTGGTATCTGGTTACTCTTTATCAAATAAAAAAACCGATGCAGAATGCCTCTGCACCGGTTTTATTTTTCTCTTCCCAGATTACTTCTTACGCGCGTACTTCAGTGAGTCCAGCGCGACCGCGAAGATGATAATGCCGCCTTTGATAATATACTGCCAGTACGGGTTCACGCCGATGTAGGTCAAACCGTAGTTGATGACGGTGAAGATAATCACACCGGTCACTACGCCAAACACGGTACCTACCCCGCCGCTGAACGACACGCCGCCAACCACGCACGCCGCAATCGCATCCAGCTCATACATAAAGCCGAGGTTGTTGGTCGCTGAGCCGATACGCCCTGCTTCCAGCAAACCACCGAAGGCATAGAACACGCCAGACAACGCATAGATAATCAGCAGGTTCAGCGCAACGTTTACACCGGACACTTTCGCAGCTTCCGGGTTTCCGCCGATGGCGAAAATGTTTTTACCGAAGCGGGTCTTGTTCCACAGCACCCACACAAAAGCCACCGCAATCAGCGCATAGAAAGTGATGTAGGAGAGTCGGAAACTGCCCAGTGCAATAAAGCCCTGCGCAAAGGTTGAGAATCCACTGTCAAAGCCAGAAATTGGCGATGCACCGACGAAGTCGTAGTACAGGGAGTTGATCCCGTAAACGATAATCATCGTACCCAGTGTGGTAATAAACGGCGTTACGTTCAGATAAGCAATGATAATACCGTTCACCAGACCGATAATGGCGCCAATCACGCAGACAATCAGCACCACTACAATGATCGGCATCGTCGCCATTTCCGGGAACACCTTGTTGGCATTCTCCATCGACTGCAACAGAGTTGCCGCCACCACTGCCGCCAGGCCAACCTGACGCCCCGCCGACAGGTCGGTCCCTTGGGTAACAATCAGTCCAGCCACACCCAATGCGATAATAATACGCACCGAGGATTGCGTGAGAATATTACTCAGGTTCAGTAAGCTTAAGAAAGTGGGATCCTGGAAAATAATAATCGCCAGCAAAACCAAAAGAACAACGTAAATTCCGCCTTCTTTCAGGTAAGTAAGAAAACTTTTCTTATTTAACGCACTCATGAGGAGCCCCTAATCTTAAAGGTGCAAAGACGCAAGACGGAGGATTTCGTTTTGCGTTGTTGTTTTAGTGTCAACAATTCCAGCAACGAGACCATTGCTCATCACCAGAATACGATCGGTAATACCCAGCAGCTCCGGCATTTCAGAGGAAATAATAATAATCCCCTTATCCTTTTTCGCGAGTTCGGCAATCAACTGATAAATTTCAAATTTCGCACCAACATCGATTCCACGCGTCGGTTCATCCAGCATCAGAATTTCTGGCTGCGTTAATAACCAACGACCAATAACCACTTTTTGCTGATTACCACCAGAAAGTGAACCGATTTGCGTACGATGACCCGGTGTTTTTACCCTCATGGAGTCAATTACCCACTGGGTATCACTCTTCATGCGGGAATTATCCAACAGACCAACTTTGTTTTTATAGTTTTGGATATTGGAAATTAACGAGTTAAAACCAATGTCCAGATACGCATAAATACCGGTTGAACGGCGCTCTTCCGTGACCAGTGCAAAACCATGGTTGATGGCTTCATTTGCACTGTGGTTATTAATTTTTTTGCCGTGTAGCGTAATCGTACCTGATGATTTCTCACGAATACCAAAAAGCGTTTCAACGATATCCGTGCGTTTTGCGCCTACCAGACCTGCAATCCCAAGAATCTCCCCTTTGTGCAAATCAAACGAGATATCACGAATCGACGGCTGGCGCAGCGAGGTCAGGTTACGCACTTGCAGAATGACTTCACCAGGTTTGTTTTCTTTATCCGGAAAACGTTGGTTCAGTGAACGTCCGACCATCATGGCGATGATCTTATCCATATCCAGCCCTTCCAGCGGCTGGGTCGCAATCCACTGGCCATCGCGCAGAACGGTAATTTCATCGCACAGCTGGAAGATTTCTTCCATTTTGTGAGAGATATAAACAATACCGCATCCACGCTCTTTCAGCTTACGGATGATGGTGAACAGATGGTTAACTTCTTTTTCGGTTAACGATGAAGTTGGCTCATCCATGATGACGATTTTGGCGTCATAGGAGAATGCTTTCGCAATTTCAATCATCTGCATTTGTGAAACTGATAATGTGCCGACACGCGCACGCGGATCGATATCAATATCCAGTTCATCAAATATCGCTTTGGTATCGCGGTACATTTTTTCCTGATCGACAAACATGCCTTTGGTGGGATAGCGTCCCAGCCACATGTTGTCCATTACAGAACGTTGTAATACCAGGTTTAATTCCTGGTGTACCATCGAAATACCATTTTCAAGCGCTTCTTTAGCAGAATGAAAATCGATTTCTTTACCCTGAAATAAAATACTGCCGGAATCTTTTTGATAGATGCCGAAAAGACATTTCAATAATGTTGATTTCCCCGCGCCATTCTCTCCCATGAGGGCGTGAATAGAATGCGGGCGGACTTTTAAATTGACATTATCAAGCGCCTTAACGCCGGGGAAGGACTTGTTGATGCCGGTCATTTCCAACAAGTATTCGCCTGACGACTGAGTATGTGTGCTGACCATAATTATACCTTGTTGGCCTTGCAGAGTGCGTTATTAAGGGCGCAATGAAATTGCGCCCACATACGGAGTATTTATTTGTTGGTGAACTCTGCCAGATTATCTTTATCGACACCTACGTACGGAACGCGAACAATCTTGTTCTCAATTTTCCAGTTAGTGCCATCTGCCGCACCTTTACCGTCAGCCAGGTTTTTCGCCAGATCGAAGGTGGCTTTCGCCTGGTTGTTGGCATCGTTCAGCACGGTACCGGCCATGGCGCCAGATTTCACCAGAGCCAGCGCTTCAGGCAGCGCATCCACACCAAATACTGGTACGCTGGTTTTGTTGTGCGCTTTCAGCGCTTCAACTGCACCCATTGCCATCGCATCGTTGTTAGCGATAACCACTTCAATTTTGTTCGCGTTTGGACCAGACATCCACGCATCCATCTTATCTTTCGCCTGAGCGGTATCCCACATTGCAGTATCTAACTGCAGCTGCTCAGTTTTAATGCCTTTGTCGTTCAGCTCTTTAATCACGTAAGTGGTACGTGCTTCAGCATCCGGGTGTCCCGGTTCGCCTTTCAGCAGAACAAACTGAATTTTGCCGTCTTTGTTCAGGTCCCAGTTCGGGTTAGCTGCCCAGTGTTTGGCAATCAAATCACCCTGAATAATGCCGGACTCTTTAGAGTCGGTACCGACGTAATACGCTTTGTCATAGCTGTCCAGCGCTTTACGAGAAGGTTCTTTATTGAAGAATACGATCGGTACGTTCTGTCCGCGTGCTTTTTCAATGACCGTGCCAGCAGCTGCCGGGTCAACCAGGTTAATCGCCAGTGCTTTAACGCCTTTTGCCAGCAGCACGTCGATCTGATCGTTTTGTTTGGACTGGTCGTTCTGCGAGTCGTTCATCAGCAGCTGTACATCTGGTGCCGCTTTGGCATCTTTTTCAATAGCCTTACGTACTACAGACATAAAGTTATCGTCATACTTATAGATAGTCACACCAATGCGGGTATCAGCAGCGTGCGCAGCCGCGCCGAATAACATGCTTGCCATTACAGCAGACAGGGTCAACACCTTCTTATTCATGGTATCTCCGGTTTTATTATGCAGGGTAGTACTTGAGATAAATGCTCGGCAGGCAGAACGTTACTGAAGTGTTACTGAACGCCGAAGCTCACTTTTAAAAAATATTTCTTCCGTGTCTGGCAACGCTCCAAAAACAGGCTTTAATTTTTGTTTAAGGCACCTATACCTCGATGAAAGTGATTATTCACCGTTACATAGTAGTTACAGCGCAACAAACAGTGTCATCATAGCTATCGCATTGTTAATATACTGTGAATTTACTCACATATTGAAAGCGGTTACATCGCGCAACGTTATGAGTTAGTGATCGGTGCCGCATTCTGCCGCAGCGCGACTGAATGACGACGCACCAGCGTTGGCATAAAACAATGCGACGCCTGCAGATCCAACGTGCCAGCCGCACCCTGTAGCGCAAGCTCCGTCGCCATTTTTGCCATTGAGGCAATGGGATAGCGCACAGTGGTTAGCTGCGGATCGGTGTAACGCGCGATGGGAATATCATCGAAGCCAATGATAGAAAGGTGTAATGGAATAGCGATGCCGTTATCTTTTAGCGCAGTCAGCGCGCCGGCTGCCATATTGTCGTTGTAAGCAAAGACCGCCGTCAGTTGTAAGTTACGCCCCAGCAATTCCACCATCGCGGACTCTCCGCCCTGCATATCGGGCGAACCAGTGCCGACCCAGCTTTCTGCCGCAACAATCCCCTGCTCTTTCAGGGCAGTTAACCACCCTTCTTTGCGCATGGCGTCATCTTCAATACGGTGGCTTGATGCCAGATAACCGATGCGTTGATGACCATTATTTAGCAGCATTCGGGTAGCCATTTTGGCACCGCTGATGTTATCCAGGCAGACGCAACGGTGGGCGTAGCCAGGAACAAGGCGGTTGATCAGTACCATGCCGGGGATTTGATCCATAAACTCGGCCAGTTCCCGATCGCTCAGTGCTTTAGAGTGTACAATCAGCGCGTTACAACGTTGGCGAATCAACACCTCAATGGCATGACGTTCTTTTTCCGCCTCATGGTAGCTGTTGCCAATCAGGACATACTTCTGATGCTGCTGGGCAACCATATCCACGGCTTTTACCAGCGCGCCAAAAAACGCATCTGATACATCCATGACGACAACGCCAATCGTGTCGCTTACCTGCGTCGCCAGTGCTTGTGCGTTGGCATTAGGTCGATAGCCAAGCTGAGTGACTGCCTTCATTACCGCTTCACGCGTATCGGGACTCACCAGCGCACTGTTGTTCAGTACGCGGGAAACGGTCGCTACAGAAACGCCAGACTGCCGTGCCACATCACGAATGGTTACCATATTCACTGCCCTGTTTTAGATTGCGGCTGCCCGCAGACACCCCAGGCTGGGTATTTTGTCAGCACAATGAAACGGACTGCGTGAGTGATGTCACAGGAATGAAAGCGCTTACATCCATTTTGTTAATGAATGTGATCCAGATCGTTATCTGGATGTTCGCGGTAATGATGTCCCCGCAGCACGCAGGGTTAATTGACGCCACAGCCATTCCACCGGGCCCTGGCGGTAAAAACGCAGCCATATGACAGAGAAAAGTAAGTTAATCGCCCAGACCGGGATGACGAAAAACAGCAGCTCCAGCCGGTCAAATTTCATAAATAAACCGGCCTGATAAAACAACGTGGTGCAGATTAAGGTTTGTAACAGATAGTTGGTTAATGCCATGCGCCCCACACAGGCGATAGCAATGACCCATTTGAAGCGACTAAGCTGCGGCCAGAAACCAAACATCAGCGCAGCATAACCAATGGTTTGCAAAGGCGCCCCCAGCTCTCGCGGGGCTTGTAACAGGAAGGCACACCAGCGGTAGGCCCAGTCCAGATGCCACTGAGCGATGATAGCAGGCAGGTTAATCGCCATGCCGATAATAACCAGCAAAACGCCAGTGCGTCGATAATGCTGCAAACTGTACTGCCCTTTTAGCCAGCCGCTACGCATTAATGCCGCGCCGAGCAGCATCATCCCCGCCAGTTGCCAGCCATATTGCGCGCCTAACGCCAGCAAGCTATTGGACATCATATCCACGCGATTGCTGATTGCTTCCATTCCGCCGTTCACTTTCCAGTATTTTTCATACAGCAGCGCTGAAGCATCCGGCGTCCAGGCCCGGCTGGTTTCGCTCCCGGAGATCACACCCAACAGCAGCAATACACCAACGCCCGCCAAATAAAGCACCACGCCGGTGTTAAACAAGCTTTTCACCGACGGCGCATCCCGGATCAGCCGCCAGCAAATCAGGCCGATCAAGCCATATGCCAGCAGGATATCGCCATCCCAGAAGAGTAAACCGTGAATAAATCCCAACAGCACCAGCAACGTAAGCCGCGACTGGATCCAGCGTTTACCACGCGGGAGCAGCATTTGCAGACCAGCACCAAACAGCAGAGCAAACAGCGTGAGGAATTTTACCTGCGCGAAGAGATCGAGCAGCGCCCAGGTCCAGGCGTCAGATAAGGTAATGTCGCCATACCAGGCGGGGTTGAGATATGCCGCCTTCGGCAAGCCAAAGGCGCTAATATTGAGAAGCAGGATACCAAGAATGGCAACGCCACGAATAAAATCCAGCGTGACATTACGCTCCATGGTTCCTGTCCTAATCAGTTGTGATGACGTACTGCGCGCAGAAATTCCTGACGCGTGTTCTGGCTGGACTTAAACAATCCGCCAAGAGAAGTGGTGGTGGTCGCACTAGTCGCATCGCGAATGCCGCGCGCTTTCACACAGTAATGCACCGCATCAATCGATACCGCCACATTATTCGTCCCGAGCAGCGTTTGCAGCGCGGTGAGAATTTGCTGGGTCAGACGTTCCTGTACCTGCGGACGCTGCGCAAAGAACTGCACAATGCGGTTAATCTTCGACAGACCAATGACCGAATCTTTCGGAATATACGCCACCGTCGCTTTGCCATCGATAGTGACAAAGTGGTGTTCGCAGGTGCTGGTCAGCGTGATATCGCGAACCGTGACCATCTCGTCCACCTTCATTTTGTTTTCAATGACGGTGATTTTCGGGAAGTTGGCGTAATCGAGGCCGGAGAAAATCTCATCGACATACATTTTCGCAATGCGATGCGGAGTTTCCATCAGACTGTCATCGCTCAAATCGAGATTGAGCAATTGCATAATCTCGGTCATATGGCCAGAGATAAGACGTTTGCGTGTTTCGTTATCCATCTCTTGCACGGGCGGGCGCAGCGGGGTTTCGAGACCACGCGCAACCAGCGCTTCATGAACCAGTGCCGCTTCTTTACTGAGTGATGACATTTCTTCTTCTCCTGCAGGTGGGGCGCCTCTGCCCTGCATGGGGCAAAGTTTTTAGGCTGTGTCACAGCCAGAACATTGTGCGTGAGGCGGCGCACATAATCCAGTATTCACCGTGATAATTATTGAAATTGGCACAGCCTTTCAGCGTTGCTGATTTCACTTGTCGTTCAGCCCGGTGACGTCGAGTGTTAATGTAAAGTTATATAGATGATGAAGTATGTTTGCTCAATGCGGAAGTGAAAGTTACTCACAGTGCTATGAATAATCTGTATTATGATGAGTTCGCAAACACATTCAGGTTCAACACAACAAGGAGCCACGCATGGAAATGCTTGAAGAGCACCGCTGTTTTGAAGGCTGGCAGCAACGCTGGCGTCACGACTCCGCCACGTTAAATTGCGCCATGACCTTCAGTATTTTTCTTCCACCACCCCGTGATAACGCCGCGCCTCCGGTGCTGTACTGGCTGTCGGGCCTGACCTGTAATGATGAAAACTTCACTACCAAAGCAGGCGCGCAGCGCATTGCAGCTGAGCTGGGTATTGTTCTCGTGATGCCGGACACCAGCCCGCGCGGCGAGCAGGTTGCCAACGATGATGGCTACGATTTAGGTCAAGGGGCCGGATTTTACCTCAATGCCACCCAGCAGCCGTGGGCAACGCATTTTCGTATGTATGACTATTTGCGTGATGAGCTTCCGGCACTGATTCAGTCGCAGTTTAACGTCAGCGATCGCTGCGCCATCAGCGGACACTCCATGGGCGGCCACGGCGCATTGATTATGGCGCTGAAAAATCCCGGGAGATACACCAGCGTTTCCGCCTTTGCGCCGATCGTAAACCCTTGTCGCGTTCCGTGGGGTGAGAAGGCTTTTAGCGCTTATCTGGGCGAAGATAAAACACAGTGGGCAGAGTGGGATAGCTGCGCGTTAATGCTGGCCAGCAAACCCGCAGACGCGATCCCGACGCTAATCGATCAGGGAGACAGCGATCAGTTTCTTGCCGATCAGTTGCAGCCCGCGGTACTGGCCGAAACTGCCCGTCAGACCGCATGGCCAATGACGCTACGCATCCAGCCTGGTTACGACCACAGCTATTACTTCATTGCGTCGTTTATTGAGGATCACCTGCGCTTCCACGCCCAGTATTTGCTGAAGTAATTCCTGAGTTGAGGGCGGAAGCCCTCTTCATTTCTCCATCATTCCTTCACTTTTTCTCCTTTTTTCTTCCCCCACTATCTTATTGATTAAAAAAGCATTTCACTCCAAATCATATCAAACACAAATGATTTCTATTATCATTTGTGTTTACAAATATTCATACTTTTGTACAATCCCCCCGCTTCTTTACTGAAAAGAGTCCTTAAAAGACAAATACATACAATTGTCATGGCCTTTCACATGACGCGCAGTTTGATTCATTTAAATGGAATGATACAAATGACTATACCTCACGTTAAGGCTGTAGCTGCCGCAGTATGCGTCGCCTGCCTCCCATCACTCGGCCATGGCGCTGAACAAGACACCGTGGTCGTTACCGCTACCGGTTTCGAGCAGAAAATTCAGGATGCCCCGGCTTCAATATCTGTTATTACCAAGCAGCAGATTGAGGACAAAGCCTATCGAGATGTCACCGATGCGCTAAAAGATGTCCCTGGCGTCGTCGTCACTGGCGGGGGGAGCAGTAGCGATATCAGTATTCGCGGTATGGCTTCGCAATACACACTCTTCCTGGTCAACGGTAAACGCATCAGCACCCGCGGTACACGTCCTAACAGCGACAACTCAGGTATTGAGCAAGGTTGGCTGCCGCCGCTGGAATCCATCGAGCGTATCGAGGTAATCCGCGGCCCGATGTCGTCGCTTTACGGCTCCGATGCGATGGGCGGCGTCATTAACGTCATCACCAAAAAAGTGTCGAATACTAAAGCCTGGACCGGCTCTTTGCACGGCGATGCCACTTTCCAGGAAGACAGAGACTCCGGCGATATTTACCAGACCAACGCCTATGCGTCTGGACCACTGATTGACGGATTACTTGGCGCGAAGGTGACCGGATTATTCTCCCACCGCGCAGAAGATGAAATCGTAAATGGCTACAATGAACAGCGTATGCGTAGCGGGGGATTAACCCTGAACTTTACGCCAGATGATAAAAACGACATCGATTTCGATTACGCACGTGAATTGCAGGATCGCGACAGTACGCCAGGCAAATCCATGGCAGAGGAAAACTGCCGTAACGGAAGCTGTAAGCCCAACAGTAAAAGCGAAAACAAGTATGTGCACACCACGTACTCAATAACCCACAGCGGTTATTACGACGACTTCAACTCCACCAGCTATGTCCAGCAGGAAGAGACCGACAACCCCGGTCGCCAGATGAAGTCCTACAACACGATTTTCAATAACCAGAACCAGGTATTCCTTGGGGCGCACACCCTGACGTTGGGCGGGCAATACCGTTATGAAAAACTACGCGATAACGGCAACCAGCTGCAAGCTGCTGATGGACTGAACAAACTGACCCGCTGGAGCTGGGCGCTGTTTGCTGAAGATGAATGGGCCGTAACCGATACCTTCACGCTGACCGGCGGTCTGCGTATGGATAAGGATGAAAACTACGGTGACAACTGGACGCCACGCGGCTATGGCGTATGGCATCTGAGCGATCAGTGGACCTTAAAAGGCGGCGTTTCCGCGGGCTATCGCGCACCGGATCTGCGCCAGTCTTCTGCCAGTTGGGGACAGGTCACCGGCGGCGGCCGTCTGAACGGAATCATTGTCGGCAACCCGGACCTGAAACCGGAGAAAAGCCTCAGCGAAGAGATCGGTTTACTGTGGGATAACGGCAACGACCTCAACGCAGGCGTTACGTTGTTCAATACCGACTTTAAAAACAAAATCACCGAAGTTCGCCGTTGTAACAGCAGTTCCGATCCGGCCTGCACCATCGGCGGCACCCATTATGACTTCGTCAGCGATCGCGTTAACGTCGATAAAGCCAATATGCGCGGCGTAGAATCCACCTTCGGCTGGAAAATAACCTCCGACGTCAACTGGACCGCGAACTACACCTACACGGAATCTGAGCAGAAAAGCGGTCAGTTCTCCGGCCAGCCGTTGAACAAAATGCCGAAGCATATGTTTAACACGACGCTGGACTGGCAGGCTACGCAGGATCTCGGTTTCTGGAGCCGTCTGAATCTGCGCGGGAAAACGTCTGAATACCTGAGCCGTACCTCAATGGCACAGGGCACGCCGTCCTATACTCAGGTCGATGTTGGTTTACGTTACTATGCAACCAAGGATCTGTTGATGACCGCTGGCGTGTATAACGTGCTGGATAAACAAATCGATTACGATACCTACGACACCGTTCTTGATGGACGTCGTTACACGGTTGGCATGACTTACAGCTTCTAAGTCTGGCGCAATAAAAAACCCCGGCACTCATCATGCCGGGGTTTTGTTTTTTCTGCCGTAGCTGGTAAGAATTATTTCTTCACGCGCCCCGGGAATTTCATTTCGCTGTAGCGAACAAAACGGGTTCCTTTGGTCAGCTTATAGCCAAACCAGATAATCAGGAACAGCGGGATACCGATATAGGTAGCCATCACGCCGCCCCAGTCAATGCTGTCTTTCAGGAACGCTTCGTAGTTCTGACCCAGGGTGATAATCAGGCACAGCACAAAGGCGAAGATCGGACCCAGCGGGAAGAAGCCAGAACGGTACGGCAGATCCTTCACATCGTGACCCTGCAGCACATAACCGCGACGGAAGCGATAGTGGCTAATAGCAATCCCCAGCCAGGCGATAAAGCCCGTCATCCCGGAAGTATTCAGCAGCCACAGATACACGGTCTGGTTGCCAAACATTGAAGTCAGGAAGCACAGCCCCGCCACCACGGTGGTCGCATACAGCGCGTTACGCGGTACGCCGCCACGAGACAGTTTACCGAAAATACGCGGTGCTTTACCGTCACATGCCAGGGTATAAAGCATACGCGTGGAGGCGTACATCCCGGAGTTACCTGCCGACAGCACCGCCGTCAGGATAACTGCGTTCATCACCGCTGCCGCAGACAGCAGACCCGCATGCTGGAATACCAGCGTGAACGGGCTAACGCTGATGTCTTTTACATCGTTACGCAGCAGGCTTGGATCGGTGTACGGAATGATCAGGCTGATAATCAAAATCGCGAACACATAGAACAGCAGGATTCGCCAGAATACCTGACGTACCGCACGTGGAATGTTCTTTTCAGGATCTTCAGATTCGCCAGCCGCGATACCGATAAGCTCTGTCCCCTGGAAGGAGAAGCCGACTATCATCGCCACGCCAATCATCGCAGCAAAACCACCGGCAAACGGTGCATCACCGGTCGTCCAGTTGCTCCAGCCCACCGGCTGAGCGCCTTTGAAGATACCGAAAATCATCATCACACCGACCACGATGAAGATAATGACGGTGGTAACTTTGATCAGCGAGAACCAATATTCCGCTTCACCAAATCCGCGAACGGAAATGTAGTTCAGCAGGAAGATAACGCCGAGGAACAGCGCACTCCAGATCCAGCCCGGCGTGTCCGGGAACCACCAGCTCATCACCAGCTGTGCGGCCACCAGGTCAACGGCAATCGTTACCGCCCAGTTGTACCAGTAGTTCCAGCCCAGCGCGAAGCCAAAGCCCTCTTCTACGTAGTTCTGACCGTAGGTGGAAAACGAGCCGGAAACCGGCATATAGGCAGCCAGTTCACCGAGGCTGGTCATCAGGAAGTACACCATCAGACCGATCAGAATATAAGAGAACAACGCGCCGCCTGGACCCGCTGCAGAAATAGTTGCACCAGATGCAACGAAAAGACCTGTACCGATGGAGCCTCCAATGGCAATCATCGTCAGGTGACGCGCCTTCAGTTCACGACGTAGCGTGGGCGCTTCTGTGGTTTTAGTTTCGGAAACCATGTGAAAATGCTATCCATCCAAAAAATGAGGCGCGATTGTAGCAGACGAAATGGCATTCTTCCGGCACAAATACGCTGTTATAAGAGACCTTCATGACTGGCCGCGGATTATAAGTAAAGCAGAAAATTTGCGGCGCACAGCGGTTAAGATATAACCGCCGTTCTATAAAGAGATGACCTTACGACTGTAAGCGCCCTATTCGCCCAGCTCGACCTGGTCGCTGTAATGCAAAAATCGCGTAATGGCATTGGAGATGTGTTTTTGCCTGTGATGCACGCGCCAGAGAGTGCGGACTAAACGCGGCAGCGGCACGGGAACTTCGCTCAGCGTTCCCGCCTGCAGCTGCTCCGCAATGACCCGACGCGACAAGCAGCTGATCCCGAGACCATGGCGTACCGCATGCTTAATGGCCTCTGAGTTACCCAACTCCATTGCCATCTGAAATCTCGGCAGATGAGACAACAGCAGGTAATCCACCAGTTCACGCGTACCGGATCCTCGCTCACGCAGGATCCACGGCGAAGCCGCCAGCTGTTCCAGCGTAACAGGCCCCTTTGTGAGCGGTGACGACGGTGCAGCAAACACCACCAGCTCGTCTTCCAGCCACGGTTCAGAGATAATTTCAGTACTGTGACACGGCCCTTCGATCAGCCCGATATCTACCCTAAAATCCAGCACCGCATTGATCACATCCTGACTGTTACCCACGCTCAGCTCGAGCGGCAAATCAGGAAAATCCTGCCGATAGCGGGCGATCATAGCAGGCAAGATATAGTTACCAATGGTGCTACTGGCATAGACCCGAATGGCACCATTATCTTCGCGAAAAAGCTGTTCGATTTCGGTCGTTTGCTCAAGTAACGCCAACGCTCGCGGGTAGAGCAAACGCCCGTGCTCGTTGACCACTAGCCGTTTGCCGACGCGGTCAAACAGTTGCACGCCGAGTTGCCCTTCCAGATCGGTAAGTGCCGCACTCACCGCCGATTGCGACAATGCCAGCATGACAGACGCCTGGGTCGTTGAACCGCTTTTTAGTACCTCAGCAAACACTTCAAGTTGCCGCAAGGTGATATGCATAGTCGTTTTCCACCGGATATCCGTTACTTATACCCTAAATAATTCGAGTTGCAGGAAGGCGGCAAGAGAGAGACAAATTCGTCAGGAACGAATTTGACCAGCCAAAGGCTGGCCTCTGGTGAGGGACATGGATGTCCCTCATTAATCCCCGGGAGCGTACTTAAGTACGTGACTGGGGTGAACGAGCGCAGCCAACGCACATGCAACTTGAAGTATGACGGGTATACCACTTATATAGATTAATTATAAATATATAATCAATTTTATTTTTAAACCACTTCGCCGTACTCTTTTACCCAGATAAAGGAGAAGGATATGACAGAACTCACCTTGCAGACTCATCGTCGTACAGCGTGGCATTTTATTCCGGGGCTTGCCCTAAGTGCAGTTATCACTGGGGTCGCCTTATGGGGTGGATCCATTCCCGCCGTCGCAGGTGCCGGGTTCAGCGCCCTCACCTTAGCAATCTTGTTGGGGATGGTCCTCGGCAACACCGTCTATCCGCACATCTGGAAAAGCTGTGACGGCGGCGTGCTGTTTGCTAAACAACATTTATTACGTCTGGGGATCATCCTCTACGGCTTCCGCCTCACCTTCGCGCAAATTGCTGACGTCGGCGTCAGCGGTATCGTGATTGATGTGTTAACGCTGAGCAGTACCTTTATGATTGCCTGCTTCCTGGGGCAGAAAGTGTTTGGTCTGGACCGCCACACCAGTTGGCTGATTGGTGCGGGGAGCAGCATTTGTGGTGCCGCCGCCGTGCTGGCAACCGAGCCGGTAGTGAAAGCGGAAGCCAGTAAGGTAACCGTCGCTGTCGCCACCGTGGTGATCTTCGGTACCATCGCTATCTTCCTGTATCCGGCAATGTATCCGCTGCTGGCACACTGGTTTAGCCCAGAAACCTACGGCATTTACATTGGTTCCACCATGCATGAAGTAGCACAGGTAGTGGCTGCCGGGCACGCCATTAACCCGGATGCGGAAAACGCCGCGGTTATTGCTAAAATGCTGCGTGTCATGATGCTGGCACCGTTCCTCATCCTCCTGGCCGCACGCGTTAAACAGTTGTCTCCGGCTACGGGCGGTGAGAAAAGCAAAATCACTATTCCATGGTTTGCCATCCTGTTCATTGTGGTCGCGATTTTTAACTCGTTCCACCTGCTGCCGCAGTCGGTTGTGAACATGCTGGTAACGCTGGACACCATTTTGCTGGCAATGGCAATGGCTGCACTGGGGTTAACCACTCACGTTAGCGCACTGAAAAAAGCCGGTGCCAAACCGTTACTGATGGCCCTGCTGCTGTTTGTCTGGCTGATTGTCGGTGGTGGTGCGATTAACGTCGCTGTCCACGCCCTGATGGCATAAACGATCACGACTCACCTCCATTAACCCGCTATACTCTCCCTTTTTGTATTTGAGTATGGCGGGTTAAATTTATGAAATACATCGGAGCGCACGTAAGCGCCGCTGGCGGTCTGGCTAACGCCGCTATTCGAGCCGCAGAAATCGAAGCGACCGCATTCGCCCTGTTCACCAAGAATCAGCGCCAGTGGCGTGCTGCGCCGCTAACCACCGAAATCATTGATGATTTCAAATCTGCCTGCGAGAAGTACCACTACACCTCCGCACAAATACTGCCTCACGACAGTTATCTGATTAACCTCGGTCACCCGGTCAGCGATGCGCTGGAAAAATCACGTGATGCGTTTCTTGATGAAATGCAGCGCTGTGAACTGCTGGGCTTATCCCTGCTGAACTTTCACCCCGGCAGCCATTTGATGCAGATCCCGGAAGATGAATGCCTGGCGCGCATTGCCGAATCCATCAACATCGTCCTCGCTCAGACCCAGGGCGTTACGGCAGTTATCGAAAATACCGCCGGACAAGGTAGTAATCTGGGATTCAAGTTTGAGCACCTGGCCGCCATTATCGACGGCGTCGAAGATAAGTCCCGTGTTGGCGTTTGTATTGATACCTGCCACGCTTTCGCGGCGGGTTACGATTTGCGTTCCGCAGAAGAGTGCGAAAAGACGTTTGCGGAATTTGAACGCATTGTCGGTTTCAAGTATCTACGCGGTATGCACCTGAACGACGCCAAGAGCGTGTTTGGTAGTCGCGTTGACCGTCATCACAGCCTGGGTGAAGGCAATATTGGCCATGATGCCTTCCGTTGGATTATGCAGGATAATCGTTTTGACGGTATTCCGCTGGTACTGGAAACCATTAATCCGGATATATGGGCCGAAGAGATCGCCTGGCTGAAAGCCCAGCAAACAGAAAAAGCAGTGGCGTAACGATCCCCGCGCGCCAGACAAGCTGGCGCGTATCAAGTGAGCGTAACCAGATCCTCTGGCATATGGTTGTACAAAATCCGCCAGAAATGCTCAGCCGTTTTATTCAAACGGGTATCCATTCGGTAAATATAGGCCTGAATTGGCACCATCAACTCCGGCGTGTCCAGACAAACCAGGCGCTTATCCCGTAGTTCGTTCACGATCGTCCACGCTGGCAGCCAGGCGATACCATGACCATCCAATGCCATATTCTTCAATAGCTCACTCATCGAAGACATAAACAGCGTACGCGCTGAAATACTGCCCACCTCCGCCAGGTGACGGTTAACCAATCTTCCCATGTAGGAAGTGCTGGTATAGTTCAGAATCGGCACCTGCGGCTGATAGATATCAAACAACGCCTTACCCTGTGCATCCGCAGCACAGACGGGATAGAGCTCAGACTCAAAAACCTTCAAGCCGCAGAACGGTGACTGCATTAAGTCTTCATCGCGAAAGGAGATAATAAAATCACTTTTCCCCTCGCGCAGCGTATTCACCGCCTGGACTACGTCAATCGCTTCGACGTGGTAAACAAATTCTTCGCCCCATGCCGACATTGAATGTACTAATCTGGGCAACATCGTCAGCGACAGAGAATGTGCCGCCGCTATTTTGATATTGGGAACGCCAAGCAGGTTGTGACCGCTTAACTCATCTAAATTGCATTCCAGCTGTTGTAGCAGGCTACGGGTCTGCGAATGGAATAACTTACCCTCCTCCGTCAGCTGCAGTGGACTTGTCGTACGGTCAAACAGCAGCACCCCAACAGCGGATTCGAGCGCCTTGATCCGCCGACTAAATGCCGGTTGGGATAGGTTGCGCTCCTCTGCGGCCTGAGAAAAATGACGACACGCTTCCAGCGTCAGAAAATCATATAACCATTTTGTCTCGATATTTTTCATGCCTATCACGCGGATGTTTAAATATGTCGATTAGTCTTAAGCATCATGCCTGAATATTCCCGGTGATGATATTCAACATCAGCATCTGGTGATTCGTTTTTTGCATAATACCTTCGTTTTTGACATTAACATGTTTCTTTACCCATCGACCACGACCGCTCATCCACCGCGTAATGTCGGGCCTCTGGCTGATTACCGGCCTGCTGAGGTGGTAAAAGACATCACACTCATGCGTTTTTTGCATTGAACCAAACATTATTGCATTTCTCCTCACGACACTCTGCTGTTAAACATAAGCACCAGATAGACACCAGCTCTGAATATTAAATATCGGTAAATTAGAGGTATATATCGTGAAAGGTTTAATTGGCGTACTTGGTGGTATGGGGCCTGCTGCAACCGTCGATCTTTTTAATAAATTCGTCACCTTTACCGCAGCACAACGCGATCAGGAACATATCCCATTAATTATTTCATCCATCCCTGATATTCCAGACCGAACTGATGCGTTAATGCATCATGGTCATTCCCCACTTCCGGCAATGCGTGATTATATGCACAAACTGGAAGATGCTGGTGCGGAGTGTATTGTGATCCCCTGTAATACCGCCCACTTTTGGTTTAATGAATTAAAAGAGTGCTGTCATACAGAGTTACTCAGTATCGTTGAAACAACCATGAATGAGGTCAAAAACTGCGGAAAATCACGTATCGGTTTACTTGCTACTAACGCCACCCTTTACATGGGACTCTACCAAAAAGGCATAGAATCTCTTGGTTTAACCTGCATCAGTCCTGATTCATCCGGTCAGGAAAAGGTCATGGAAAGTATTTATTGCTTAAAAGCCGGCGACCTTAAGCGGGCACAAACGCTGATGAATGAACAGGCTGAAGTGCTCTTCTCACGCGGCGCACAAATCATTGTACTGGGATGTACTGAAGTCCCCGTCATTCTTGCCGAAGCAGTCAGAAAGTCTCCAGATAAATATATTGACTCAACCGGATCATTAGTTCGCGCCGGTATTAAATGGTACGAAAAACGAGTTGGCAAACATCATCTTCTGGCGCAATAACAGCCGTCACCAGATTAATAAAGCATTAAACAACCACTTATTTTAATAACAAATTATTCTCTGGCGGAGGCCATTATGGTTTGGTTAGAAATTATCGTCGTGTTGGGTGCAATATTTTTTGGTATCCGCCTCGGCGGAATAGGTATCGGTTTATGCGGTGGTCTGGGGCTGGCTATTTTAACGTTGGGATTTGATCTGCAAATTGGCTCGCCACCCGTTGACGTTATCCTCATTATTATGACAGTTGTCGTGGCAGCATCGGCGCTACAGGCCGCAGGAGGTATGGATTATCTGGTTCGCGTTGCCGGTAATTTCATGCGGCGTAACCCTAAATATATCAATATTATTGCACCGATTATCACCTGGTCGATGACCATTATGGCCGGAACAGGGTTCATTGTATTTTCTACCCTGCCAGTGATTGCCGAAGTCGCCAAAGAGTCCGGTATCCGCCCTTCTCGTACGCTCGCCGGATCCGTAGTCGCCTCTCAGGTGGCGATATCCGGTTCGCCGATCAGTGCCGCAATGGCGGCTATGCTGACCATTATGGAAGGCAACGGTATCACTTTTATTCAGGTCATGGCGGTATGTCTGCCAGCTTCGTTTGTCGCCGCGATGGTCGCCGCTTTTATCGCCTCACGTCAGGGATGCGAGCTACAGGATGATGAAGTCTATCTGGAACGCCTGCAAAAAGGATTAGTGCGTAAATATGAAGGGCAAAACAGCACTACGCCGGGTGCCAAACTCTCAGTCGCCCTGTTTATGCTGGCAACGGTCGTCATCGTTATTCTTGCCGCCTGCCCGCAGCTACGCCCTGGATTCGATGCAGGCAACCCAATGAATACCCGGGATATCATCATTATCTGTATGTTGGCTGCCGCTTGCCTGATGGTGGTGTTATGCAAAACTTCAACCGATGCTATTGTCCTGACATCCACGTTTCGATCAGGGATGAGTTCACTGGCGGTCATTCTCGGGATTGTTACACTGGGAACGACCTTCATTGATGCCCACTTAGCGGAGATTAAGGATATCGCAGGCGATATTCTACGGGCTTATCCCATGCTGTTGGCACTGGTGCTGTTTGGTACCTGCGCGCTTCTCTACTCGCAAGGCGCCACCACGCCGCTGATCATCCCTCTGGCCGTTGCGCTCGGCGTGCCTACATGGGCAATTCTGGCCTCCTATGTGGCGGTAACCGGGGTGTTTGTTCTACCAACATACCCGACTTCTCTGGCGGCAATGGAGTTCGACACCACAGGGACAACGCGCGTGGGCAAGTATGTCTTAAACCATCCGTTTATGCTGCCAGGACTGGGTGGGATCATTGCTGGCGTTGCCTTTGGTTTTATCATTGCGCCAATGATTGCCTGACCCGTTTTATTAAGGCTGGATGGATTATTGTGGCGATGCTGCAACGGTATAGGTAAATGCATAAAAAAAGGGGCAGAGAATTCTCTGCCCCTGGTATTGACGTTAAATCAGGCCGCCTTTGCCACAACCTCAGCTTCCGGGCGCTTCAGCACCGCGTAGGAGAGACCGGCTACCAGCGTACCGGCAATAATTGCCAGCAGGTATCCTAACACCGGCGTGATTGCGCCTGGGATTAACAGGACAAACAGCCCGCCGTGTGGTGCCATCAGCTTCGCACCCACCGCCATCGAGATAGCCCCGGTAATCGCACCACCAACGATACAGCAAGGCAGAACGCGCATTGGGTCACGGGCAGCGAACGGGATTGCCCCTTCGGTGATAAAGCACAGGCCCAGTACCAGAGCAGCTTTACCGCCTTCCTGCTGCGCTTTGTCGAACTTACGACGCGCAACCAGAGTTGCCAGACCCAGAGCCAGCGGAGGTACCATACCCGCAGCCATGATGGCTGCCATAGGCGCATAAGTTTGCGTACTCAGCAGACCCACACCGAAAGCATACGCCGCCTTGTTAACCGGACCACCCATGTCGGTACACATCATGCCGCCAAGAATCGCGCCAAGCAGCACCGCATTGGCCGTACCCATGGTTTGCAGCCAGTGAGTCAAACCTTCCAGAATACCCGCCACCGGTTTGCCGATCAGGTAAATCATGGCCAGACCAACCACCAGGCTTGAGAACAGCGGAATGATCAGGATCGGTTTCAGCGCTTCCATACTCTGTGGGAGTTTCAGCTTCGTGCTGATAAGCTTCGCCACATAACCGGCAAGGAAACCAGCAATAATCCCGCCAATAAAGCCGGAACCGGTGCTTACCGCCAGCATACCGCCGATAAGACCCGGCGTCAGACCCGGACGATCAGCGATGGAAAACGCGATATAACCTGCCAGTACCGGCACCATCAGCGCGAAGGCTGAACCACCGCCAATCTGCATCAGCGCCGCCGCCAGCGTCCCCTGCTCTTTAAACGCTTCGATACCAAAAGCGAACGAGAGTGCAATACACAGACCGCCAGCAACCACCATCGGCAGCATGTAAGAAACGCCCGTCAGCAGGTGACGATACGCCCCCGCGCTCTCTTTCTTACTTTCGGTTGCTGAAGTCTGCGCTTTACCGGTTGGCTGGTACGGTGTTGCTTCTTCCAGCGCTTTGTCCAGCTCCTGCTTGGTTTTCTTCAACGCAAGACCGGTAGAGGTGCGGTACATCGGTTTGCCGGCAAACTTCGCCAGATCAACTTCAATGTCAGCTGCCACAATCACCAGATCAGCCTGAGCCACTTCTTCCGGCGTAATGGCATTACCTGCACCAACAGAACCTCGGGTTTCAACCTTCACCCACCAGCCACGTTTTTTCGCTTCTGTTTCAATCGCTTCAGCGGCCATAAACGTATGAGCAACACCGGTCGGACACGCCGTCACCGCCACCACGCGTTTTGGACCACTGCTGGCCACAGGTGCTGTTGCAACCGGGGCGCTGTAGGGTTTTGCATGGCCTTTAGCTTCGCTGAGGAAGAGTTCAGGATGCGCAACCGCACGACCAATGTCGCCCAGCCAGACTTTTTTGCCGTTCAGCGAACTGTCGGCAGGAAGCGTATCGCCCAGAACAATTGCCAGTTCGGCATCATTCGGATTATCAATAATTTCCAGATGTGCTTTCTGTGCCGCCGCTCCAAGCAGGGTTTTCGCCATGTAAGCGCGAGCCTGGCCGAGATTAGCGTCAATAATCAGCAGCGTTTTCATTATGCCTCTCCTGCTGTCAGTTAAACGGTTTTAAGTCGACACGCGCCATCATTGCGGCCAACTGAGGACGATCGGTAATGCCTACATTACTTTGGCTTACCGCCAGGGCGGCAACAGCCGTCGCCAGACGCAGGGTATGTTCGCTGGACTCACGCATCAGCAGACCGTAAATCAGACCGCCAACCATTGAATCACCCGCGCCGACGGTGCTGACCACCTCAACTGACGGCGGTTTAGCAATCCACTCACCTGAGGCGTTAACCCACAGCGCACCTTCCGCGCCGAGTGAAATCACCACATGAGCGATCCCCTGTTCACGCAGCGCATGCGCCGCTTCAATCACATCTTTCATTTCCGGCAGCTTACGGCCGGCCCAGATTTCCAGTTCGCGACGGTTTGGCTTCACCAGCCATGGTGCCGCTTTCAGACCTGCTACCAACGCTTCACGACTACTATCAAAGATAATGCAAGGACACTGACTACGCAGGCGCGTCATCCAGTCGGTGAAGGCTTCCGGGCTCACGCCGGTTGGCAAACTGCCGCTGACGCACACCATGTCGAACTGGCCCAGCCAGCTCAGCGAATCATTCACAAAGCGTTCCCAGTCAGCCGGGGTAACTTCAAAACCAGAGAAGTTAAAGTCAGATACTTCACCGTCTTTTTCGGTCAGCTTGACGTTAATACGGGTACGGCCCTGCACGACCTGAAAACGGTTGGCAATGCCCAGCTCGCTGAACAACTGCTGAAAACCATCCTGGTTGTCTTTACCCAGGAAGCCGCCCACAGTGACATCGATACCTAAATCCTTCAAAACCTTAGCGACGTTGATCCCTTTCCCTGCCGCATGCAGACCGGTGGTTTTAACCAGGTTCACTTCACCGCGTTCAATTTCCGGGCAGAAGCCCACCAGGTCGTAGGCCGGGTTAAGGGTGATAGTAGCAACACGTCTGCTCATTACGCGCCCTCCCCAAGACCTGCCGCGATGGCTTCGCCAATCGCCTTCAGCGCCTGTTCAGCATCTTCACCCTGTGCAGTAAAGCGCAGGTGATGTCCTTTCTTCACGCCTAACGCCACAACTTTCATCAGACTGCGTCCATTCGCCGGCTTGCCGGTTCCATCAAGATTTGTCACGGTAATTTCACTGTTAAATTGTTTAATCGTATTCACCAGCATGGTGCCCGGGCGGGCATGTAAACCATGCTCATTGCGCACAATAAATTCGGCGCTCAGTACATCATCAGTTAAGGCGTCATCGCTGGTCAGCAGCGCCAGCACCGTTGCCGCATCAGCTTTCAACAAACGGTCAGCTTTATTATTCAGCAGCAGATCGCCAAGGCGCTTCAGCACCGCAACCGGTTGATCGTCATTCATGGCGACGGTCACCAGCAGGGCTGCCGCTTCACCTTGTACATCGAACGCTGTTGCTGCACGGCTGACCGCAACGGCGCTACGCACGTTACCTTCAGCACAGTCATTCAGCCAGATCCCCTGACCAAGATTCATCGGCTGCTCATTGATTGCTCTGGCTACAAAGGTGGCGTCAACCGCACCGACTTCTTTCAGCCGCGCCGCGTTGAGTGCCTGCAGCGTCACCAGCGAGTTGGCCACGACATCCAGCGACAGCGTTTCGTTATCAAGCTTCAGCTGTTCACTTTGCTTTTCACCCATCAGCAGCGCACGCAGTTCTTCCGCCGTGGTCGCAGATTTCAGCTGTTCAGCGACGGAGTCATCGCTCAGCACGTGTGTCAGCTGACGCAGTAAACCGAGGTGTTCATCAGAGCTTGCGGCGATACCAATTGCCACATAAGCAACCTGCCCTTCGCCCCAGGTCACGCCTTGCGGAAACTGAAATACCTGCACACCGGTTTTCAGTACCTGATCGCGCGTGTCCGTCGTACCGTGAGGAATCGCAATACCGTTGCCGAGGAACGTGGACGTCTGTTGTTCGCGCGCCAGCATGCCATCGACGTAGCCTTCCGCGACGTTACCCGCCTGCACTAAGGCAGCGGCAACCTGGCGAATAGCCTCTTCTTTATTCCCGGCCTGTTCGCCCGGGTGAATATCCTGAACAGATAACTGGAACATGATTCTCCTCTCCCGCTGAATTGAAACGATTCAGCCAACATGAGAAAAAAGGCGCCACCCGACTCCATCAGTTAAGGCAAGATGACGCTGAAACGTTTCAAGAAGTCTTGCTCTTTTTTCTTCAGCACACAAGTAAAGTTGACAAATTACTTGCTGAATTTAGAGATAACGCACATTTTCTCTGCGAAGGAGTAATAAATGCTGACGCAAAAACGCCGTCAGCTTGTCAGATTCAGCAACGTCAGCAAACAGCATTCTTTGACTGAAATGCTATTTTGATTTTTGATGCCGATTTTGATTTGGCTCCCTGTTTATTTTCTGACAAGCGGCGTAAACTCCGCGTCTCTTCACATCATTGATATCAAAACATGCATAACACCCCCGTAGCCGCCACACCCAAGGCGTTTGATTTAACGTCTTCGGCGTTCCTGCTTGTCGCATTTCTGACGGGTATCGCCGGTGCGTTGCAGACGCCAACGCTCAGCCTTTTTCTGACGGATGAAGTCCACGCCCGTCCCGGCATGGTCGGGTTCTTTTTTACCGGTAGCGCTGTGATCGGTATTCTGGTAAGTCAGTTTCTGGCCGGACGTTCAGATAGAAAAGGCGATCGCAAGAACCTGATTGTGTTTTGCTGCGTGCTGGGGATGCTGGCCTGCGTGCTGTTCGCATGGAACCGTAATTATTTTATCTTGCTTTTTGTCGGGGTATTCCTCAGCAGCTTTGGATCGACCGCCAACCCGCAAATGTTTGCTCTCGCCCGTGAACACGCCGACCGCACAGGTCGGGAAGCCGTCATGTTCAGCTCAATATTACGCGCACAGGTTTCGCTGGCCTGGGTAATTGGCCCGCCGCTGGCCTACGCGCTGGCCATGGGATTCAGCTTTACGGTGATGTATCTCAGCGCGGCGGTGGCGTTTGTTGTCTGCGGCGTAATGGTCTGGCTGTTTTTACCCTCAATGAGTAAAAACGTGCCTCTCGCGACAGGCGCAGTTGAGGCCCCGCGCCGCAATCGACGCGACACGTTGCTGCTGTTTGTTATCTGCACATTAATGTGGGGAACCAATAGTCTCTATATCATTAATATGCCGCTGTTTATCATCAACGAACTGCATCTGCCAGAAAAACTGGCTGGCATCATGATGGGCACCGCAGCCGGACTGGAAATCCCAACCATGCTGATTGCTGGCTATTTTGCAAAGCGTCTGGGTAAACGTCTGTTGATGAGAATTGCCGTCGTTGCCGGATTCTTCTTTTATGCCGGTATGCTGCTGGCTCACTCTCCGGCGATATTGCTTGGCTTACAGCTGCTGAACGCGATTTACATCGGTATTCTCGGCGGGATTGGTATGCTCTATTTCCAGGACCTGATGCCGGGACAGGCAGGTTCAGCCACCACCCTCTATACGAATACCATTCGCGTGGGCTGGATTATTGCCGGATCGCTGGCAGGGATTGCCGCTGAAATTTGGAACTATCACGCGGTGTTCTGGTTTGCGCTGGTGATGATCGTCGCCACCGTCGCGTGCCTGGCGCGCATCAAGGACGTTTAAGGCGCGGTTAGCGCTTCAAGCTCGATGAGATAAACCATGGCCTGGTGCGTCGTCCGCCCGCACATTTCCGCACTGGGCTGTAAACCGCCGCACACCTTTGGTCGTAGCGGCGACGCAAAAATTTTGCAACGCAGGGATTCATCCAACTGAACGCAGGGCGTATTAGCGGGCTTGCCATCAGGCATACCGGGGATGGGACTGGAGATTGAAGGCGCGGTGCAGCATGCACCACAATCCGGACGGCATTCCATACAGTACTCTCTTTATCGTAAACCATCGGATTGTGCGGGAAGGGCACAGTACCACCTTTTTTGCACCAGCAAAAGCATGAATTCCGCTTGCCTGAATGCCCCGGCGCGAGTAGTTTTACGCGATATTTTAGACACTCCCCACTACAGGATTTTTTCGATGCCAAGAGCGAACGAAATTAAAAAAGGTATGGTACTGAACTACAATGGCAAACTGCTGATTGTAAAAGATATCGATATTCAATCACCGTCTGCACGTGGTGCTGCCACGCTGTACAAAATGCGTTTTTCTGATGTGCGTACCGGTCTGAAAGTTGAAGAGCGCTTCAAAGGTGACGATATCGTGGATACCGTCACTCTGAGCCGTCGTGGCGTTGATTTCTCCTACGTCGATGGCAACGAATACATCTTTATGGATAAAGAAGACTATACCCCGTATACCTTCACCAAAGACCAGATTGAAGAAGAGCTGCTGTTCATGCCGGAAGGCGGGATGCCGGACATGCAGGTCCTGACCTGGGATGGCCAGCTACTGGCGCTTGAACTGCCGCAGACCGTAGACCTGGAAATCGTTGAAACCTCACCGGGGATTAAAGGTGCTTCAGCGAGTGCGCGCAACAAGCCAGCAACCCTGAGCACCGGTCTGGTGATCCAGGTTCCTGAGTATCTGAGTGCGGGTGAAAAAATCCGTATTCATATCGAAGAACGTCGCTATATGGGCCGTGCAGATTAAGCTCCTGTCGTTACAGGTGAACCAAAGATAATGACATGTTGTCTCTGGCAAAATGTTCCGTTCACTTTAGTGATATCACTTCTCTGAAACGATACTGCCTGTGAACGTGCAAGGGAGGCGGCGGTGAGCCTCCCTTGCACGTTCACGGGTATCTGCGCTTCAGAGAAATGACTCCGCTGAGGTGAACGGAACCCTATGCCGCAATAAAATATGCTCCATAATGCTTAACTGACTGGCATTACAACGCAGGCTGTCCCTTTTTTCATTTTCAGCGCTGGCTGCTGAAATAAAAATCATCCATCAGCAATGACTCCAGATACTGTTCATCCTCTTGCATAAAACGCACTATCAGATTCACCGCCTGAGGATAAAACCCCTCGTTATCCCGCACCAGACAAGCGTCGCGAAATAACGGTGCCCAGCACAGAATATGATGATGCAAAAAGTAATATTGCGCCGATAGCCTCTCCTCTTTAGCAACCATCCTCGCCATTAATGCCAACTGCACAGCAATATGATCGGAGGGTTCATTCTCTCGCGCTGCCAGACCTTGCTCAATCAGCAGCACATTCATTTGCCGACGTTCTTCTGCCGCTGTCGTGTGTGGATAGTGCCCTGCATAGGGAGAAACACTAGCCGGCGGGGCCAGCAGAAACAGCGAGGCAAAGTCTGCTGCCAGCTCCAGCTGTCGGGAGTCGCGCCGCAAAACCCGGCCCAGGCTGCGCTCAAAACGTTTAACCTCGGCAGACACTCCAGGAACCGCCGCCAGTGAGGCAATCCAAGCCTGGCTATCGCCGTTATCCAGACTGGCGAGCTGTTTTTCATCCAGCTCACGAAATAACAGTTGCGAAAACCACTGGTACACAGCTGCCCGCTGCTGATGAATTTGCTTATGCTGCACTGGTCCCCTCCTCTTTCACAATCTGCGGACCACCGAAAGCCGTCACCTGCGGGGCTTTCTGCTGATAACGCTCGACCTCCACCAGCACGGTATGCGCTGAAGGCCCCTGGGCCAGCTGTGAAGTACCGATATCCGCGCTCAGCACGTTCGGGTCGCCATAAGTGCATAATGTCCCGGCTTTCCCCCCTTCCTGCGGGGAGTACCATGCACCTTCATGAATACGGACCACGCCAGGGGAAAAATCCGGGCTGACAACTACGCCAGCCAGTACCTGACCACGAGCGTTGAAGACGCGGGCGATATCACCGGCTTTTAAGCCACGAGCGGTGGCATCCTGTTCACTGATATAAAGCGGTTCTCTTCCGGCAACCGCATAGGTGTTGCGAAACACCTCGCTAGAGCACAGTTGGGAATGCAGACGTTTATCCGGATGGCAGGATTGCAGATGCAGTGGATATTTATCTTTTTTGCCACTATGGGTACGCTCAAAGGGTTCCATCCACACCGGATGCCCCGGACAATCCTCGTAGGCGAAGCCCGCGATGGTTTTACTGTAGATTTCAATCAGACCTGACGGCGTTCCCAGCGGATTCAGGTCTGGCTGGTCGCGAAACTCACCGTGACGTACCCACGGCTGACCCGGCGGATATTCAATATATCCGTCACCTTGCCAGAACGTTGTGAAATCCGGTAATGAGACGCCGAGCGATGCCCCCATCTTCACGCCTTCTTCATAAAGCGCCTGTATCCACTGCATTTCATCACGGTTTTCACGGTACACCGCTTCCTTGTCAAAGCGCTTACACAGCCCGGCAAATACATCAAAATCATGTCGCGCTTCATATTGCGGTTTGACGATCTGATGCAACGCCATCAGCCCTTTATTCGAATGCGTACCGAACTGCTCAATATCGTTACGTTCAAAGCGGGTGGTAACGGGCAGGACGATATCGGCAAAACGGCACGACGCGGTCCATTGGTGATCCAACACCACCACGGTTTCCAGTTTCTTCCACGCGTCGATCATGCGATTCCTGTCCTGCTGCGCATGAAATGGATTTGCCGCGCTATAGATCGCCATTTTGATGTCAGGCCAGGTTAACGTTTCGCCGTTAAAGGCAACCTTTTTGCCCGGCTCAAGCAGGCAGTCAACGATACGCGAAGTGGGGATATGCTCCGATACGCCGCGAAAATCCGCGTTGTACTTTGCCTGCGGAGGATTCGTGATCCCTCCCAGCCCAGAGAGCACAGGCCCGGCGGATGTTACCGTACCACCGCCGTTGTAGTGCCAGCCAAATCCTACCCCGCCGCCGGGCAAACCAATTTGACCGACCATGCTGGCCAGCACCACCAGCATCCACGGATACTGCTCACCATGGTGCATGCGTTGTACGCACCAACCGCCCATAAACTGTGTCCGGCCTTTCACCAACAGACGGGCGAAGTCTCGGATCTGCTCTGCCGTCAGGCCACAGATTTCTGCCGCCCATTCGGCATTTTTCGGCTGTTTATCGGTTTCGCCCAGCAGATACGGCAAAAACTGCTCAAAGCCGACGGTGTAATCGGTAATAAACGCCGTGTCGTACAGTTTTTCTTCGTACAAGGTATGCGCCAGCGCCAGCATTAACGCGACATCGGTTTGTGGCCGCAACGCCAACTGCTCGCAGCCAAGATAGTTTTGCGACTTGCTACGCACCGGATCAACACTGATAACGCGCATCTTACCCTGCGCTACCGCCTCTTTAATCTGCTGCCAGTAGCCAAACGCATCGTGATCGGGAACCAAAAACTCGATCTGCAGGTTCTTGATCGGATCGCAGCCCCACAGCACGATGGTATTGCTGTTTTGAATCACCAGCGGAAGCGACGTCTGCTGCTCATAAACTTCCAGCGAACCAATCACATGCGGTAAAATGACTTGTGCCGCTGCCGCAGAATAGTCGCCGACGGTTGTCACATAGCTACCATGCAGGCCAAGTCCCCGATCCATCGCCCCGCCCGCTTTATGGTATTTGCCCACCATTTGCCAGTCGGCAAGCCCGGTAAATACGCCTGATGAGCCATAGGTTTTTTGCACCCTCTCCAGCTCTTCGTAAAACAGATCCAGCGCCTGATCCCAACTGACCCGAACAAAACGGTTATCTCCGCGCTGACTGCGATCTGACTTCTCACGCTTACGCAGCCAGTCCAGACGCACCATCGGGTAGCGTACCCGCGACGGGTTGTAGACCACTTCACGCACCGCGTTCAGCATATCGCAGGGGTATTTGTCATGTTTGAACGGACGGGTTTCGGTCCACTCACCGTTGACCACTTTGGCTTCAAAAGCGCCATAGTGCGAACCAGATTGGATCCACTGCTCGGGATTTTCCCCCGCCGCCCACACTTTTGATATCAGCGGATTAGGCGCCAGTGCGCTGGCAGCCCCCACCGCCAGCATTCCGTTGAGAAAACGGCGGCGGGACGGATTAAAGTCATGAATATCCATACATTATCCTTACTTTTTGTTGGTTTCAGACACATCGCTGGCGTGGGTCTGGAGGTATTTCAACAACGTACGTTCCTCCACCGGATTAAGCCGGTAATAGGTCGACATGGCTTTCAGTCCGGCGATCCAGCCGTTAGCGGTATATCGGGTTGTAGGAGGAGTGCTATGACAGGCGCTACAGGTGGATTGCAGCATTTGATCTGAGTATTCCCAGATTGGCGCAAGCGTGTTGATAAAGTCCTGATCGGTGGTCCAGGCGGTGACGCTCACCTGCTGCCATTCCTGATGTGAGTCAGGATCGACCTGGGTGTGTAGCACTTTTACGTTCGCCATCAGGGGCTCATCGAGAACGGCGGAGAAAACGCGTTTCCCCATATACTGGGTGATCACCCGTCCACGCCCTTTGCTTTCTCGCCAGCCCGTGATTTCGAGCTGCACGTTACTGCCTTCTTTTTTCAGCACCTTGACTTCGGTAGCAGGAAATAACAGCGCCTTCCCGACCGGACTCCCTGCCGTTGCCGCCAGTGATTTTTCGCTTAATGAAAACAGTGTGGTCGCATCCGTTGGCGTATCTCCTTGACGCTGTAGCTGCTTATAGCGATCGCGAAAACCGCTGCTCATATCGGGTTTGTGATGGGCTATTCCTTTGTGACAATCGATACAGTTACTGTCTTTTGCTGCCGCTGCAGTCATTTGCGCCGCCGCGTTTGCCGATTGCTTGCCATGATCCATTGCCTCATAGCTATGGCAGGATTTACACGCCGCTGAATTATTCGCGCTCATGCGTGCCCACTCCCGCTGGGCCAGCTCCGGGCGTTTGGCAGCAAACTTTTCAGGAGTATCGATAGAAGGAGAAATAAAGGTGTGATAGAGGTCGTTTAAGGCTTCAGTTTTACGAATAAGCGTTGGAACAACGCCCGGGGGGATATGACAATCCTTACACTCAGCCCGCACGCCAGATGCGTTACGAAAATGCACGCTGGTTTTATATTCCTCTCCAGCCGTGCGCATCGAGTGACACGATAAACAAAATTCGGTGGTACTGGTGTAATGAACGCCTTGCCACGTTCCCCAAATAGCCAGGGCCATTGCCACCGCCCCAGCCAATACGCACCACAATGCGTTCTTTCTTATCCACGACATGCTTGCCTCCATTTTTTAATAGCGACACGCTAAGGGATAATAAAAATCAAAAATAGAGACAGCGATAGCAAGCTATAGGAACAGCCGCTACTCCATGAGGTGTATCAAATAGTAAAAACGAGAAATTCGTAATATAGTGGCCATATATTAATAAGGAATTACTCATGCTTACATTAACGCTCAATAGAGAACTCCGCACTCCGCTGCAATTACAAATTTTCCAATTTTATTTCCAGGCTATTCAGCGGGGAGATTTGCTTTGTGGCGATAAGCTTCCCTCTATTCGCGAGCAGGCTCAGGTATTGAACGTAGCCAAAATAACGGTAGTGATGGCCTATGATAAGCTTATGGCTGCAGGGTTAATCAAGAGCCGACACGGCATTGGCTATGAAGTGATATTCACCACGCCTGTACGTATAACACCAACGCATGTGCCCGTTACCCAGGGTTCTCCGCCCACAAAACCTAAAGCTGCCGGAGTCTCAACCGATGTTTACGCCGAGCCAGGACGAGAGTGCTACTGTCGGATGGGTGTCCCCGATCCCAACGCATTTCCCTGGTCAAGCTGGCGGAAATGGAATAATGCTCCAAGCATACTTAAAGAACAATTATTTACCCGATATCATTCACCAAATGGATTATTTTCACTGCGTGAGCAATTGGTCAGATACCTTAATTTATCCCGCGGAATTAATACCCGAGCAGAGAACATCATCATTACCAACGGGATTCAGGAAGGATTATCACTGCTCAGCCAAATATTTATTATTCATCATGCCGTCAGTCAGCAAAAAAAGTGCCATATTGTGACCGAATCCCCTTGTTATTCTGGCGCATGGCATCTTTTTAATTATTACGGTGCAGACATTACGTCAATTGCCGTAGATAACCACGGGCTGCAAACAGATAATTTACCCGAGTATGAAACCCAGCTTTGTTATGTTACTCCAGCGCATCAGTATCCGATGGGAAGCGTGCTTTCACTGGAGCGCCGTCAGTCATTATTAACGTGGGCGCAACGCGTCGGCGCTTACATCATTGAAGATGATTACGATGCCGTTTTTACCTATGGGGAAAATCCCCTTCCCGCGCTGAAAGCCATGGATTATCACAACCGGGTTATCTACTTGGGGACATTTTCTAAAACGCTGGGGCCAGGCGCACGGCTTGGCTATCTTATTTGCCCTGATGAACTGCTTCCGGCGGTACAGAATATGAAAGCGCTCAATAACAACGGCAGCCAGTGGTTGTTGCAGCAATTTTTGGCCGAACTGATGCAAAATCAGGTGTTTTATACGCATATCAGCAAGCTGGCCTGCAGCTATGCGACGCGCCTCACCCTGTTACGCGATGGCCTTTCCACTCTGTTTCCCGAAGGGAAAATCGCTGGCGCAACGGCAGGTCTGCACCTCTCGTTACGCATTGCCAGACACGCTGAATTCATCACCAGGTTGCAACAATGCTGCCTGTTGGCCGGGATCCGTTTCGACACTCTGCCGGATATAGAAAATGGATCAGAAGCCGCATGGCGCAAAGAGAACAGCGATGCTGTTATGTTTTTTGGGTTTGGTGGATTGCAGATACAGCAGATCAATAAAGTGCTGACAGTGCTGGAGCAGGCGCTCGCTCAGCCTTGATGAAAAACAGGGATCGCGCCTGTCGCGCAATCCCTGTTGTTAGACTTACAGCAGATCGCGGAACTGCGTTTGTTTCAGCGCCAGCTCAACGCCACGGACTTCTGCCAGGCCTTTCAGGCGGCCAATCGCAGAGTAGCCCGGGTTGGTTTTCTTGTGCAGATCGTCAAGCATCTGGTGTCCATGATCCGGACGCATCGGGATAGGACGCAGGTCGCCCGCTTTTTTACGCCGCTGCTCTTCGCTCAAAATGGCAGCCACCACCGATACCATATCCACATCGCCCTGCAGGTGCGCACCTTCATGGAAGGTTTTCGGGTTATCTTCACGACAGGTTGAGCGCAGGTGCGTGAAGTGGATTCGATCGCCAAAGGTTTCGATCATTTTCACCAGATCGTTATCAGCGCGCACGCCGTAAGAACCGGTGCACATGGTGAAACCATTATTAATGCTATCGACCGTTTCTTTCAGCCACTGCATATCTTCGATAGTCGAAACGATACGCGGCAGGCCGAGGATCGGGCGCGGCGGATCGTCAGGATGCACGGCCAGACGTACGCCGACTTCTTCTGCCACTGGCACAATCGCCCGCAGGAATACCGCCATATTATCGCGCAGATCGTCCTTGCTGATGCCGTCGTATTCAGCGAGACGCGCACGGAACTGATCCAGCGTATAGCCCTCTTCTGCACCAGGCAGACCAGCAATGATATTGCGGGTCAGCTTTTCAATTTCTGCATCACTCATAGCATTGAAGTAGTCCAGCGCCTGGCGTTGTTCTTCGGCGGTATAATCCGCTTCAGATCCCGGGCGTTGCAGAATGTGAAGTTCGAAGGCCGCAAAAGCAATCTGGTCAAAACGCAGCGCTTTGGAACCATCCGGCAGTTGATATTCGAGGTCGGTACGCGTCCAGTCGAGGATCGGCATGAAGTTATAGCACACCGTATCGATACCACAGGTCGCCAGATTACGGATACTCTGCTGATAGTTGGCAATCCACGTTTGATATTGACCTGAACGCGTTTTGATATCTTCGTGGACAGGGATACTTTCCACTACCGACCAGGTCAGCCCTTTTTCAGCCAGAATGGCCTGACGCTGCTGAATTTCTTCTACCGGCCACACTTCACCGTTAGGAATATGGTGCAAGGCGGTCACAACACCCGTTGCGCCAGCCTGACGCACATCATCAAGCGATACCGGATCGTTAGGTCCGTACCAACGCCAGGTTTGTTCCATTGTTTCACCTCACAAGTTGTTATACCAAATCAAATCATCTTAATGACGACTACCATACAGGCATCCGTCAACTGATCAACACATTGCCGATGATTGGTTGATCAAGCTCACATTCCCCGGATAAATGAGGCACACCAATTCAATTTGTTGTCATATAACTTTATACTGCCATTGTTAATTTATGGTTAATCAGGTGTATTAAATGAAAACTATTGCCTCAGCGCCACTGGCGGAAAATGTCATGATGCCGCAATACGACCGCCAGCAATTAAAAACGCGGATTGTGCATTTTGGTTTCGGTGCTTTTCACCGCGCCCATCAGGCGTTACTAACCGACAGGGTGCTGAATGCGCAGGGTGGAGACTGGGGTATTTGTGAGATCAGTCTGTTCAGCGGCGATCGACTGATGAGCCAACTGCGCGAACAGGATCATTTATTTACCGTGCTGGAAAAAGGGGCCACCGGCAACCAGCCAATTGTTATCGGCGCCGTCAACGAATGTCTCAACGCCAGGCTGGATTCGCTGGCGGCTATTATCGAAAAATTCTGCGAACCTCAGGTGGCTATTGTCTCGCTAACCATCACAGAAAAAGGCTACTGCATCGATCCGGCGACAGGTTCGTTAGACCTCAGTAATCCACGTATTGCTCACGATCTGCAAACACCGACTGAACCGCACTCTGCCCCCGGAATTATTGTTGAAGCCCTACACCGCCGACGTGAACGCGGGCTACAGCCGTTTACCGTCCTCTCTTGCGATAACATCCCGGACAATGGTCATGTGGTAAAAAACGCCGTCCTTGGAATGGCGGAGAAACGTTCACCAGAACTGGCAACCTGGATTCAGGAGCATGTCAGTTTCCCAGGCACCATGGTCGACCGCATTGTCCCTGCCGCCACTGAAGAGTCACTGGCCGAAATTGCCCGCGAGCTGGGGGTTGCCGATCCTTGCGCAATCAGCTGCGAACCGTTTATCCAGTGGGTGATTGAAGATAATTTTGTGTGTGGCCGCCCACAATGGGAAACGGCGGGCGTCCAGATGGTCGAAAATGTGTTGCCGTGGGAACAAATGAAACTGCGGATGCTGAACGGCAGTCATTCGTTTCTCGCTTATCTCGGCTATCTGGCCGGGTTCCAGCACATCAGCGACTGTATGCAGGACAGCGCATTTCGTGAAGCCGCTTACCGCCTGATGCTCAACGAACAGGCACCTACGCTGCAAATTACCGATGTGGATTTAGACCAGTATGCCCTAAGCCTGTTGGAGCGTTTTGCCAACCCAGCGTTGAAACATAAAACCTGGCAAATCGCGATGGACGGTAGCCAGAAATTACCCCAGCGCATGTTGGAAGGGATCCGCGTACATTTAGCCCGCCAAAGTGAGTGGCCACTGCTGGCGCTCGGCGTCGCAGGCTGGATGCGTTATGTGAGCGGCGTGGATGATTCAGGCACCGCTATTGATGTTCGTGACCCGTTGAGTGAAAAAATTGCCGCTCTGGTTAAACAGAGCACAGAGTCAGAACGCGTCAACGCCCTGCTTTCGCTGCGCGAGATTTTCGCCACCGATCTCGTACAGAATCCGCAGTTTGTCGCGGCCATTCAGCAGGCCTGGCAACGCATTGCCCAATACGGTGCGCATCAGGCTGTCATTGAGACGTTAAAAAGTTAACGATTTCTGCCATTAAGCAGGACGAAGCGCCTCTTCGTCCTCTCACCCCTTCTCTTTTTCCCTGTTTTTCGCCAGGATTGTTAAATGCCATTACGGTAATTTATGATTCTGGAGTAAATGTGACTAAAACCAATCTCATCACCGGTTTTCTCGGCAGTGGCAAAACCACCTCTATTCTTCATTTATTGGCAAACAAAGATCCTGCTGAGAAGTGGGCCGTGCTGGTTAATGAGTTTGGTGAAGTTGGCATTGATGGCGCGTTGCTGGCCGACAGCGGTGCGCTGCTAAAAGAGATCCCCGGCGGCTGTATGTGCTGTGTTAACGGTCTGCCAATGCAGGTTGGCCTCAATACGCTGCTGCGTCAGGGAAAACCCGACCGCCTGCTGATTGAACCCACAGGCCTCGGGCATCCCAAACAGATTCTGGATTTACTCACCGCACCGGTTTATGAGCCGTGGATCGATCTGCGCGCAACCCTCTGTATCCTTGATCCTCGCCTGTTACTGGATGAGAAAAGCGTCGCCAATGACAATTTCCGCGATCAGCTGGCCGCCGCTGATATCATTGTTGCCAACAAAACCGACCGTGCCACGACGGAAAGCGAAAACGCCCTGCAAAGCTGGTGGCAACACTACGGCGGTAATCGACAGTTGGTTCATGCCGACCATGGGCAAATTGACGGACAGCTACTGGATTTACCCCGACTAAACCTGGCGGAGCTTCCTGCAAGCGCGGAGCACGCCCATAGCCATGCCAACAAAAAGGGGCTGGCAGCGTTGAGCTTACCCGCACAGCAGCGCTGGCGTCGTAGCCTGAACAGCGGTCAGGGCCATCAGGCCTGCGGTTGGATTTTTGACGCCGATACGGTGTTCGATACCATCGGTCTGCTGGAATGGTCGCGTCTTGCTCCTGTTGGACGCGTGAAGGGGGTAATGCGTATTAAAGAAGGACTGGTACGCATTAACCGCCAGGGAGACGACTGGCATATAGAGACGCAAAACGTCGCGCCACCGGATAGCCGTATTGAACTCATCGCCGATACCGAGACTGACTGGAATGCGTTACAGAGCGCGTTGTTGAGACTTCGTTTAGACGCTAGCGCGTAAGGTTGCCTTCGTTTTTAGCAATGGTAAACGACGATGAAAACCCGATACCCTTTAATCCTCCTGCTTAATATTGCTGGTCTGGCACTGTTTCTGTCCTGGTATATTCCAGCCGGGCATGGGTTCTGGTCTTCACTCGATACGGGCGTTTTCCGCTTCTTTAATCATAAACTGGTGGAAAGCCCGCTGTTCTTATGGGTTGTTGCTATTACCAATAATCGGGCATTTGATGGCTGCTCATTGCTGGCTATGGGCGCATTGATGCTGCACTTTTGGCTCAAAGAGACGTTGGAAGGTCGCCGACGCATTGTGGCAATTGGTTTGGTTATGCTGCTCACTGCAGTGGTATTAAATCAGCTGGGCCAGGCGCTTATTCCCGTTAAACGCGCCAGCCCCACGCTTATGCTGGATAATATTTATCGCGTCAGCGAACTGCTACATATTCCGACCAAAGATGCGTCGAAAGACAGTTTTCCTGGCGATCACGGCATGATGCTGCTTATTTTTTCCGCATTTATGCTGCGTTATTTCGGAAAAGTCGCAGGAATAATCGGCCTTATTATTGCTGTGGTTTTTGCCTTCCCGCGCATAATGATTGGCGCTCATTGGCTCACTGATATCGTGGTTGGTTCCATGACGGTGGTCTTGATTGGCCTTCCCTGGTGGCTAATGACGCCATTAAGCGACCGATTAGTCACTCTGTTCGTGAATTATCTACCCGGCAAAAACAAACAATTTTTAAACAAATAACGCAGAGTAATTAACATCATCAGGGATACTTCTGATTCCCTGATGATGCCGGGCAATATTTCATCATTCTGATTGTCATTCTCCTGTCATCTTATTCATGTTTAAAATGAGTAGGTTGCGTATTTTTTACCCTGATTGTTCTTAATTTAGACAATGCCGTTTATTCACTTTCTGTATCAATTTTTCTTATAAGAAATCACGTAAAATCACTCGCATTGACCGGAACGATCGGGTAATCTCGAACTCGTTTTGCCTCGCGGGATAATTATTCCCTTTCAGAATAAATTTGTGCGTTCTGCCACAGATTTGACCTTAAGGAATTGTCTCATCGTGCGATGGTAATTAGTCTCGTCACGTTTGGCATTTTTTATAACGATATTTATCGTTAAGGACTTCAAGGGAAAACAAACAAAATGGTCAAATCTCAACCGATTTTGAGATATATCTTGCGGGGCATACCCGCGATAGCAGTTGCGGTTCTGCTTTCTGCATGTAGCACAACGAACACCGCCAAGAATATGCATTCTGAGACGCATGCTGTGGGCAATGGAGATAACTCTTCACTGCAAGCCTCTCAGGATGAATTTGAAAATATGGTACGTAATATCGATGTTAAATCACGTATTATGGACCAGTATGCTGACTGGAAAGGCGTGCGTTACCGCCTTGGCGGCAGCACCAAAAAAGGTATTGATTGCTCAAGCTTCGTGCAGCGTACATTCCGCGAGCAATTTGGTTTAGAGCTTCCGCGCTCAACCTATGAACAACAGGAAACGGGAAAATCCGTTTCGCGCACTAATCTGCGCACAGGCGATCTGGTTCTGTTCCGTGCTGGTTCTACTGGCCGTCACGTCGGTATTTATATCGGTAACAACCAGTTTGTACATGCCTCGACCAGCAGTGGCGTTATCATTTCCAGCATGAACGAGCCTTACTGGAAAAAACGTTACAACGAAGCTCGCCGGGTTCTGAGCCGCAGTTAGTTTCGTTTGGCAGCTATCCCTTGGCTATCCTGATGAGACATTCCAAAAGCACTGCTTCGGCGGTGCTTTTTTGTTTCACCCTGCGACTAAGAAAAATCTCACAACATGAGTCATTTCAGGTTATATTCATACAGAGTAAGCGGTTAAATCAGGTAAAATAAGGATCTATGTTCAGACGCTCTTCTTCATCCGGTCGGAAAATCCTGCTTTCCTGTATGTTAACGGGGCTTATCGTCGCAATACTCGTGAGTACCCTGCAGTTTTTCGTCACCTGGCATAAACGAGAAGTTAAGTACGACACGCTCCTTGCCGATATCCAGAATTACGTCAGCAGCTACTTCACCGACCTCAAAACCACCACCGATGCCCTTCAGCCGCTGGTTGCCAACAGTTGCCAACAAGTCGGCGCTAAGCTGACCTCCAGTGCAGCATTTAGCCTGAACGTTCGCGCTTTCTTGCTGGTAAAAGACGGCATCGCTTTCTGCTCTTCCGCGACAGGTTCCATGTTCACTCCGATTTTGGATTTGATACCAAACCTCGATATCAGCAGAAATATTGATGTGGAATTACTTCCCGGTACGCCCATGATGCCGGACAAACCAGCGATCATGATTTGGCACCGAAACGCGTCGTTCAACGATAGCGGCGTATTTACCTCACTGAATATCAATCTGGCACCTTATCTGCTCTATACCGCCCGGCAGGATGATTTTGACGGTATTGCGATTATCGTCGGTAATACCGCAATTTCGACATTCTCATCGCGAATCATCGATGTCTCCGCTCTTCCTCATACCTCCTGGCGGCAGGCCACTCTTGAAGGGATCCCGCTTAAAATTCGCTTATACGCACAAGAGTGGAGCTATACCGACGTCTGGTATTCTATTTTGTTGGGATGTATGGCCGGGATTATTGCCGCCCTTCTCCTCTGGTACTACATCTACAGCATCCGTTTACGCCCAGGCAAAGATATCCTCAACGCCATCAAGCATAACCAGTTTTATGTGGTGTACCAGCCCGTCGTAGAGATGCAAACGCTGGAAGTGAAAGGCGTCGAGGTCCTGTTACGTTGGAATCACCCAACAACGGGCGAGATCCCACCGGATGCCTTTATTCATTACGCTGAATCACAGAAAATGATCGTCCCGCTGACTCAGCATCTCTTTAAGTTGATCGCCCAGGATGCCCCGGCGCTACAAAAAGTGTTACCCGCTGGCGCAAAATTGGGGATCAATATCGCGCCATCGCATCTGCATGGCGAGACATTTAAAGACGACATCCGGCACCTGCACGCTTCACTTCCCGCAAACTATTTTCAGATAGTGCTGGAAATCACTGAACGAGATATGCTCAATCAGCACGAGGCCACAAAGCTATTTGAATGGCTACATTCCGCAGGTTTTGAAATTGCGATTGATGATTTTGGCACCGGCCATAGCGCGCTTATTTATCTGGAACGCTTTACCGTTGACTACCTGAAAATCGATCGCGGATTTATTAACGCCATCGGGACGGAAACCCTGACCTCTCCGGTTCTGGACGCCGTGTTGACACTTTCTAAACGTCTTAATATGCTGACGGTTGCGGAAGGGGTAGAAACTCCTGAGCAAGCCCGTTGGCTGCGCGATCGTGGGGTGCATTTTTTCCAGGGATACTGGATTAGCCGACCATTAAAGCTTGCTGATTTTGTGCGTTGGATGGCACAGCCCAATAAGCCGACGTGGTGATCGCAGTATGCGATTCATATACTCTCACTCGCCGCTACATCCCTTATCTTTCAGGCATGATGCCCGTCGGGTTGTGGCAGGAAAAGGAAATCGCTTTTATATGATCCCTCGCGTACTGTTTCTGTTTATTACCCTCATCGGGTTTAGCGCCCAGGCGCAATCCATCAAAGAAAGCTATGCTTTTGCCGTACTGGGTGAACCGAAGTACGCATTTAACTTTAATCACTTCGATTATGTAAATCCCGCAGCCCCTAAAGGGGGTCAAATCACCCTGTCCGCCATTGGCACGTTTGACAACTTTAACCGCTATGCGATGCGCGGTAACCCTGGTGCACGTACCGAAACGCTTTACGATACGTTGTTTACGACCTCTGACGATGAACCTGGTAGCTATTACCCGCTCATTGCCGACAGCGCACGCTATGCTGACGACTATTCCTGGGTAGAAATTGCCATTAATCCACGAGCGCGTTTTCACGATGGCTCACCCATTACCGCCCGCGACGTCGCATTCACCTTCCACAAATTTATGACTGAAGGCGTGCCGCAGTTTCGTCTGGTCTACAAGGGAACAACGGTAAAAGCCATCGCGCCATTAACCGTACGCATTGAATTAGCCAAACCGGGTAAAGAGGACATGCTCAGCCTGTTTTCATTACCCGTGATGCCAGAGAAGTACTGGAAAGATCATAAGCTCAGCGATCCCTTATCATCGCCGCCGCTCGCCAGCGGCCCTTATCGCATTACGAAATGGAAGATGGGCCAGTATATTGTCTATTCGCGCGTCAAAGATTATTGGGCCGCTAATCTGCCCGTCAATCGTGGACGCTGGAACTTTGATACCATCCGCTACGACTACTATCTGGATGATAACGTCGCCTTTGAAGCGTTTAAGGCCGGTGCGTTTGATCTGCGTCTTGAAAATGATGCCAAAAACTGGGCGACGCGTTATACCGGGAAAAATTTCGCGAATCACTACATCATCAAAGATGAACAAAAAAACGAGTCCGCGCAGGATACCCGCTGGCTGGCATTTAATATTCAGCGTCCGGTATTCAGCGACCGACGGGTACGGGAAGCCATCACGCTGGCCTTTGATTTTGAATGGATGAATAAAGCGCTGTTCTATAATGCCTGGAGCCGGACCAACAGCTATTTTCAGAATACCGAATATGCCGCGACAAAATACCCCGACGCTGATGAACTGGTGATACTCGCGCCCTTGAAAAAAGATCTCCCCCCTGAGGTCTTTAGCCAAATCTATCAGCCGCCAAAATCAAAAGGCGATGGCTACGATCGCGACAACCTGTTGAAAGCCGATACCTTACTGGAGCAGGCCGGGTGGGTACTAAAGGGTCAGCAGCGCGTAAACAGCGCCAGCGGTAAACCTCTGAGCTTTGAACTGTTGCTCCCGGCGGGCAGCAACAGTCAGTGGGTGCTGCCGTTCCAGCACAACCTGCAGCGCTTAGGTATTACCATGAATATCCGCCAGGTGGATAACTCACAAATCACGAACCGCCTGCGCAGTCGCGACTATGACATGATGCCGAGGTTGTATCGCGCGATGCCGTGGCCGAGTTCGGACCTGCAAATTCTGTGGGCCTCTCAATATATTGATTCCAGCTACAACGCCCCCGGCGTACAAAGCCCGGTGATTGATAAACTGATCGACCAAATTATCGCGGCACAAGGTGATAAAGCCAAATTGATCCCACTGGGCCGGGCACTGGACAGGGTATTAACCTGGAACTACTACATGTTGCCGATGTGGTTTATGGCAGAGGATCGCATCGCCTGGTGGGATAAATTTTCGCATCCTGCTATTCGCCCAATTTACACCATTGGCCTCGACAACTGGTGGTATGACGTCAACAAAGCGGCGAAACTGCCCGCAGCCAGACGACAGGGAGAATAAATGGGCGCGTATCTGATTCGACGTCTACTGCTGGTGATCCCAACGCTTTGGGCCATCATCACCATCAACTTTTTTATCGTGCAAATTGCCCCAGGCGGCCCGGTTGAACAGGCCGTCGCCGCCATTGAGTTCGGGCAAAGCGGGGCATTACCCGGCGCGGGTAGCGAAGGCGTTCGTGCCAGCCACGCGCAAACCGGCGTTGGTAACATCAGCGACAGTAATTATCGAGGCGGACGGGGTCTTGACCCGGAAGTGATCGCCGAAATCACTCGCCGCTATGGGTTCGATAAGCCCATTCATGAGCGTTACTTCAAAATGCTCTGGGATTACATTCGTTTCGATTTCGGTGACAGCCTGTTTCGTAGCGCCTCGGTGCTGACGCTTATCAAAGACAGCCTGCCTGTTTCCGTCACGCTGGGGCTGTGGAGTACGCTCATCATCTATCTGGTGTCGATACCTCTTGGGATCCGCAAAGCGGTGCATAACGGCAGCCGGTTTGATGTCTGGAGCAGCGCATTTATTATTATCGGCTATGCCATACCGGCCTTTCTGTTTGCCATTTTGCTGATCGTCTTTTTTGCCGGGGGAAGCTACTACGACCTGTTCCCGCTTCGCGGGCTGGTTTCCGCCAATTTTGACTCCCTGCCCTGGTATCAGAAAGTAACCGACTACCTTTGGCATATTACCCTGCCGGTGCTGGCGACGGTGGTTGGTGGGTTTGCCGCACTGACTATGCTGACCAAGAACTCATTTCTGGATGAGGTGCGCAAACAATATGTCGTCACCGCACGCGCTAAAGGGGTCAGCGAGAAAAATATTCTGTGGAAACATGTGTTTCGCAATGCCATGTTGCTGGTGATCGCCGGCTTCCCGGCAACGTTTATCAGCATGTTTTTTACCGGCTCACTGCTGATTGAAGTGATGTTCTCACTTAACGGCCTGGGATTGCTGGGTTATGAATCCACCGTATCACGCGACTACCCGGTAATGTTTGGCACGCTTTATATCTTCACCCTGATCGGTCTGCTGCTGAATATCCTCAGCGACATCAGCTATACGCTGGTCGATCCTCGTATTGATTTTGAGGGACGCTAATGTCGCGATTAAGCCCCGTCAATCAGGCCCGCTGGGCGCGCTTTCGCCACAATCGTCGCGGCTACTGGTCGCTGTGGATTTTTCTGGTGCTGTTCGGTCTTAGCCTGTGTTCAGAACTGATTGCCAATGATAAGCCGCTACTGGTGCGCTACGACAATAGCTGGTATTTCCCCCTGTTCAAAAACTACAGTGAAAGCGACTTCGGCGGACCGCTGGCGACTCAGGCTGATTATCAGGACCCGTGGCTACAACAGCGCCTGGAAAACCAGGGCTGGATCCTGTGGGCACCAATACGCTTTGGGGCCACCAGCATTAACTTTGCCACCGATAAGCCCTTCCCTTCCCCGCCTTCCGCACAAAACTGGCTGGGAACAGACGCCAACGGCGGTGATGTACTGGCGCGCATCCTCTACGGCACACGTATTTCTGTCTTGTTTGGTCTAATGCTCACCCTCTGTTCGAGCGTGATGGGCATTATGGCTGGCGCAATTCAGGGCTATTATGGCGGCAAGGTGGACCTGTGGGGGCAACGATTCATTGAAGTTTGGTCAGGAATGCCAACGCTGTTTCTCATCATCCTATTGTCGAGCGTGGTCCAGCCTAACTTCTGGTGGCTGCTGGGCATTACCGTGCTGTTTGGCTGGATGAGCCTGGTTGGCGTGGTGCGCGCGGAATTTTTACGTACCCGAAACTTTGATTACATTCGAGCCGCTCAAGCGCTAGGCGTAAGCGATCGCAATATTATTCTGCGTCATATGCTGCCTAACGCGATGGTCGCGGCCCTGACTTTTTTACCGTTTATTTTATGCGCCTCGATAACCACCCTGACCTCACTGGATTTTCTTGGGTTCGGTTTACCGCTTGGCTCGCCATCACTGGGAGAACTCCTGTTACAGGGTAAAAACAACCTGCAGGCACCGTGGCTTGGCATCACCGCGTTCATCTCCGTTGCCCTGCTACTATCGCTACTGATCTTTATTGGTGAAGCGGTACGCGATGCGTTTGATCCCAACAAGGCGATTTAAAATGACACAACCTCTGTTAGCCATTGAGAATTTATCGGTAGGTTTTCGTCAACAAGAGACCGTGCGCACCGTAGTCAATGCCCTCTCACTACGGGTTGATGCCGGACAAACGCTAGCGCTGGTGGGCGAGTCTGGATCGGGGAAAAGCGTGACCGCGCTTTCTATCCTACGGTTGTTACCGTCCCCTCCGGTAGTTTACCCTTCCGGGGACATCCGTTTTCATGGTGAATCATTACTTCACGCCAACGAGCAGACGCTTCGCGGCGTACGGGGGAATAAAATCGCCATGATTTTCCAGGAGCCGATGGTGTCACTGAACCCGCTCCACAATCTGGAAAAACAGCTTTATGAAGTGCTGTCGCTGCATAGGGGAATGCGTCGGGAAGCGGCGCGGGCAGAAATCCTGACCTGCCTGGATCGCGTTGGCATCCGTCAGGCGGCCAAACGTCTCGCAGATTACCCACACCAACTGTCCGGCGGTGAACGCCAGCGTGTGATGATCGCCATGGCACTGCTGACACGACCTGAGCTGCTTATTGCTGATGAACCGACTACCGCGCTGGACGTTTCCGTTCAGGCACAGATCCTGCAATTGCTGAGGGAACTACAGCGCGAGCTGAACATGGGATTACTGTTCATCACCCACAACCTGAGTATTGTGAAAAAACTGGCCGATACCGTGGCGGTCATGCAAAACGGCCAGTGCGTTGAGCAAAATAGAGCAGCACAGTTGCTCACTGCGCCAACGCATCCCTACACGAAGAAATTGTTAAACAGCGAACCTTCCGGCGACCCGGTACCTTTGCCTGTCGGGCAAGCTCCGTTGCTGGAAGTGGAAAAACTCCGCGTCGCCTTTCCTATCCGCAAAGGTATCCTGAAACGCGTGGTGGACCACAACGTCGTCGTTAACGACGTCAGTTTTTCCCTCCGGCCCGGTGAAACGCTGGGGCTGGTTGGAGAGTCAGGCTCCGGAAAAAGCACTACCGGACTGGCGCTTCTGCGGTTAATCACCTCGCAGGGAAGCATTGTGTTCGATGGTCTGGCACTGCATACCTTAAATCGACGCCAGCTGTTGCCGGTCCGTCACCGTATTCAGGTGGTATTTCAGGATCCCAACTCCTCGCTGAACCCACGCCTGAGCGTGCTACAGATTATCGAGGAGGGGTTGCGCGTTCATCAGCCTACCCTGTCAGCCGAACAACGCGAGGCACAGGTGAAAGCGGTAATGGCGGAAGTGGGATTGGATAGAGAAACGCGACATCGTTATCCTGCGGAGTTTTCCGGCGGACAACGCCAACGCATTGCTATTGCGAGAGCATTGATTCTCAAACCTTCCCTGATCATTCTGGATGAACCAACATCGTCGCTCGACAGGACCGTACAGGCGCAAATCCTGACGTTGTTAAAATCCTTACAGGAAAAGCATCGGCTGGCTTATATTTTTATCAGCCATGATTTGCACGTAGTACGCGCATTATGCCATCAGGTTATTGTGCTACGTCAGGGAGAGGTCGTGGAGCAAGGGCAATGCGAGCACGTCTTTAACGCACCACAGCAGGCCTATACGCGTCAGCTGCTCGCGCTAAGCTGACGCTCAAAAAGGATTGTTGTTTGAAAACGGTTCTGCGATAGCCACGCCGAAGTTTTTCAGTCTGCAGGTCGCGGCAAATTCGTCCTGGCGATTCACAAACAGGCACGGCTCTCCTTCACATTCCAGTACGGAACAAGGAACCTCGATATCACTGAGGGCCTGGCTGAGCTTATGCATGACTGACCACGCGCTGTCACCATCAGGACTGAGCAATTTGAGTGCCACCAGGCTGTTCTCATTACTCTGACCGTTTTGCGGAATCGGTTCAACTTTCGAACCTGCGAAACCCACCGACCAACGATAGCTCTGCGGCAGACGATGAACGATTGAGAGTTGTAATGTCATCACTTTCTTTCCCTGGAAGCACAATCACTTCACAATTATTTTACATCAATATTAACACATCATTGACAATACGTCTTTAGACAGTTGGTAAACGTTTACATCCAGTACTTATGCTGCTTACAGAACCCAGTAATTAAATTTATTCAACGGTTCTGGCATATTTCCGGGCTATATGTACTCGTTTCTGCGATCTAACTCAACCTTTTTAACTACAATGATGTGACTTTTTACATAAATTGATTTTACATAAAATAAACATAAGCGGGGAAAATGATAGATTTGCGGTTGATGTACATCAACTCTGGAGACCTTATGGTCCCCAGGTTGTGTAATAGATCACCGTTTTTGAGCGCGACTGGCGTAAAGATAGAAGAGAATTGAGCAGGTAGCGCAAAATGCGATCGACCATATCATTGGCCAGGCCGAGTTAAAGGTCGCCAGAGACAACAGGGCCCCGACAATGGCGCCAATGCCAAAGCGGAATGTCCCAGCCAGCGATGACGCCGTTCCCGCCATATGCGGAAATTCATCCAGAATAACCGCCATGGCGTTTGATGACACCATCGATACACAGCCAACAAACGCCGCAACGCCAACGACCAGAGCCCAGAACCCCAGCCCAAACAGTGCGCTAAAGACCATCCATCCCGCCATCACGAACTGGATCCACAGACCGGTACGGAACATATTCAATGCCCCAACCCGACGCACAAAGCGACTGTTGATGATAGTCATCACGAACAGGAATACGATGTTCAGTGCGAAGTAATAACCGAAATGCTGCGGTGAAACGTGGTTGATCTCAATGTAAACAAAGGGTCCGGCGCTCAGAAACGAGAACATCCCGGCAAAGCTGAACCCGCTGGCCAGCATATAGCTCAGCACTCGTTTATGACGAAACAGCGAGGCAAAGTTGCCAATAGTGGTACGCAGGCGAAACGGCTGGCGACGCTCTACAGGCAGGGTCTCTTTGATCAGCGTAAAGATCATCACCGACGCCAGAACAGCCGCCATGGCGAGGATCCAAAAGATATAGTGCCAGCTAAGCCATACCAGCACCCAACCACCCACGATAGGTGCCAACAAGGGCGCAATTGTCGTGACCAGCATGACGAATGACATCATGCGTGAGAACTCTTCCTTCGGATAGATATCGCGCATCAGGGCGTTGATAACCACGCTCGCCGCCGCGGCAGCCAGACCGTGGAAGAAACGCATCACGATCAGTTGATCAATAGTTTGCGCCAGTGCGCAGGCCACTGCCGCCGCCGCAAACACCAGCGTTCCGCCCAGAATCACCGGCTTGCGCCCAATGCTGTCAGCCATTGGGCCATAGAGCAACTGCCCCACTGCAAACCCCAGAATATAGGTACTGAGGGTCATCTGCGCGCTACCCGCAGGCACACCAAACTGTTCTGAGATAACAGGTAGCGCCGGAAGATACATATCAATCGACAACGGCATCAGCATGGCTAACAAGCCAAGGATAAAGACTATGGCAATTGACGAGTTCTGCCGGGTGGTCACATTTAGCTCCTGAAATTAACGCGGGGTTAAGTTAACGCTGGCGATTTCTTCTTCGGTCAATGGACGGTATTCACCCGGCTCCAGATCGTCATCAAGCCTGATGTCACCAATTCGTTCACGGTGCAGTTCCACAACGTGGTTACCCACCGCGGCAAACATACGTTTTACCTGATGATAACGCCCTTCGCTGATGGTCAATCGCACCTGAGTTGGCGTAATGACCTCCAGAACAGCCGGTTTGGTCAGGTCTTTTTCATTATGCAACTGTACGCCATGGGCAAACTGCTCGGCGGTATCGTCTGCCACTGGCGACTCCAGCGTCACCAGATAGGTTTTCTCACAATGGTGACGAGGAGAGGTGATACGATGCGACCACTGTCCGTCATCGGTCATCAGTACCAGTCCGGTGGTGTCGATATCCAGACGCCCTGCCGCATGCAATTTGTAGGCAACCGGTTCATCAAGGAAATAAAGCACCGTCGGATGATCCGGGTCATCCGTTGAGCAAACATAACCCTGAGGCTTATTCAACATAAAATAGCGCGGGCCATTTTGTTGAACCAGGGAATTACCGTCATATTCGACGTCGTGTTCTGGTAGCAGCTTAAAGGCACTGTTTTTAACGATTTCACCGTCGACAGTAACGCGGTTAGCACGGATCTCACGCCCGGCAATAGCGCGGCTGACGCCGAGTTGCTGAGCGATAAATTTATCAAGTCGCATGAGTGTGATTTTTGCCTGTAAAAATACGAGAAGCGGGTTTACGCCCGAAAAGTGGGACTATTATCCGCCCAGTATAGCGGTGTTACACCATCCCTCAAGGGAAATGATTCATGGCATACTATACATTGTTGCTGTTTACCTTAATGAGCTCATGATTTTTACTCTTCGCCCGTACCAAAAAGAAGCCGTGGACGCCACGCTCAACCATTTTCGCCACCACCGCACCCCGGCGGTTATCGTCCTGCCAACCGGCGCGGGCAAAAGTCTGGTGATTGCTGAACTGGCCCGCGTGGCACGTGGTCGCGTACTGGTACTGGCGCACGTCAAAGAACTGGTCGCACAAAACCATGCCAAATATTGTGCGCTGGGGCTGGAAGCCGATATTTTTGCCGCAGGCCTGAAGCGTAAAGAGAGCCACGGGAAAGTAGTCTTTGGCAGCGTACAGTCGGTAGCGCGTAATCTGGACGCCTTTCAGGGTGAATTCTCCCTGCTGATCGTCGATGAATGTCATCGTATTGGCGATGATGAAGAGAGTCAGTATCAGCAAATCCTCACTCACCTGACTAAAGTAAATCCCCACTTACGTCTGCTCGGGCTTACCGCCACACCTTTTCGTTTGGGCAAGGGCTGGATTTATCATTTTCATTATCATGGTATGGTGCGCGGCGATGAAAAAGCGCTGTTTCGCGACTGCATTTATGAATTACCGCTGCGCTACATGATTAAACACGGCTACCTGACGCCGCCAGAACGCCTCGACATGCCGGTCGTGCAGTATGACTTTAGTCGCCTGCAGGCGCAGAGTAACGGCCTGTTTAGCGAAGCGGATCTGAATCAGGAGCTGAAAAAGCAGCAACGAATAACGCCGCATATCATCAGCCAAATTGTCGAGTTTGCCCAAACCCGCAAAGGGGTGATGATTTTCGCCGCCACCGTTGAGCACGCCAAAGAAATTCTGGGCCTGCTGCCCGCTGACGACGCCGCGCTAATCACTGGGGATACGCCAGGCGCTGAGCGCGACGTGCTGATTGAAGAGTTCAAAGCCCAGCGCTTTCGCTATCTGGTGAATGTGTCGGTCCTGACCACCGGCTTTGATGCCCCGCACGTTGACCTTATCGCCATTCTGCGCCCGACGGAGTCAGTTAGCCTTTACCAACAAATTGTCGGTCGCGGGTTGCGCCTTGCACCGGGTAAAACCGACTGTCTGATCCTCGATTATGCCGGCAACCCGCACGATCTGTACGCACCGGAAGTGGGTGCTCCGAAAGGGAAAAGCGACAACGTTCCGGTACAGGTGTTCTGTCCTGCCTGCGGATTTGCAAACACCTTCTGGGGCAAAACCACGGCAGACGGCACGCTGATTGAACATTTTGGCCGCCGCTGCCAGGGATGGTTTGAAGATGATGACGGCCATCGCGAACAGTGCGATTTTCGTTTCCGTTTTAAAAACTGTCCACAGTGCAACGCGGAAAATGACATTGCTGCCCGCCGTTGTCGGGAGTGCGACACGGTGCTGGTTGACCCGGATGACATGCTGAAAGCCGCGCTCAGGCTCAAAGATGCGCTGGTCCTGCGCTGTAGTGGTATGGTGTTACAAAACGGGCAGGATGATAAAGGCGAATGGCTGAAAATCACCTATTACGATGAAGATGGCGCTGACGTCAGCGAACGCTTTCGCCTGCACACTCCCGCGCAGCGTACGGCCTTCGAACAACTGTTTATTCGCCCGCACACCCGAACACCCGGTATACCCTTACGCTGGATAACCGCCGCCGATATCCTCAATCAGCAGGCGTTGTTACGGCATCCTGATTTCGTGGTGGCGCGCATGAAAGGTCAGTACTGGCAGGTCCGTGAAAAGGTCTTCGATTATGAAGGACGCTTTCGTCGGGCACATGAATTACGCGGTTAATCGTACTTTTGATTGATGTACCAGCCGTTTGAGTATAGAATCTCGCCCGCTTTTGCATACGCAAAGCAGATCACTTACCTGTTGCTGGGTCGCCTGTAGCAGGAATTATTAAAGAGAGATTTAAATGTTTACTATCAACGCTGAAGTACGTAAAGAGCAGGGTAAGGGTGCGAGCCGCCGCCTGCGTGCCGCTAACAAGTTCCCGGCAATCATCTACGGTGGCGCAGAAGCCCCGATTGCTATCGAACTGGATCACGATGCAGTTATGAACATGCAAGCTAAAGCTGAATTCTACAGCGAAGTTCTGACCATCGTTGTTGACGGTAAAGAAGTTAAAGTTAAAGCTCAGGCTGTACAGCGTCACCCGTTCAAGCCGAAGCTGTCCCACATCGACTTCGTTCGCGCGTAATCGCAAACAAGTTGAAGAAAAACCCCGCCAAGGCGGGGTTTTTTTATGGGGTTTTGTCATCGATACTGATGGTTCTCTTCGACCGGATAAGGCGTTAACGCTCTCACCCGGCACACGGTTTTATTTCCCGCCAGACGTGCGGCGCTGCAGCTGGTCGCGCAGGTTCGGCGGCGTACCTTTGATGGTCAAGGTGTCCGTCGCCGGATCCCAGAAAATACGTTCACCCAGTAACATAGCGTCGAAGTTAATGGTTAACCCACCGCCGCTGCCGGCAAATTTGGTTAACTGACGCAGCGTACTGCGATCCGCAGGGAAGCTCTCTTCCAGCTCGTAGCCTTTATCAGCGGTAAATTCGCTGAAGCTAACTTCACTGACGCCGGAAAGCTCTTTAGACAGCGACTCTAGCTCGATCTCTTCACCTGCCTGCAACTGCTCGTTACAGTAGCTGTACACCTGCTGACGTACATTCTGGCGTTCGGCTTTATCGAGTTGCGCCTCGGCAGTAAAGTCATCGACCGCCTGCAGCAGACCACGGTTTTGTGCTTTGGCGTTCAAACCTTCGCTGGCACCGAGGAAATCCATAAAGAAATCGGCGACTTTGCGCCCTACCCGCCCTTTCAGGAACGTCAGATAACGCGTGGACTCCGGATTGGTTTCCCACTCGGTTAAATCAATACGCGCCACGATGTCCGCATGATTGATATCCAGATAGTGCGTCGGATTGATATCCAGATTTTCATTGACGCGCATGCTGCTTAAATTGTTCAGCACGGCGACCAGCAGATACTCTACCGCCAGATAGCGGTAATGGCAGAACAGGACAATACCGCCGTCGGCAAAAGGATATTTCGCCAGCTCGTCCCGCAAGCGTCCGGTCGCGGCACGACTAAATGCCAGAAAATCCTCTTCGCCCTGACGCTGTAAACGCAGCGTTTGCGCCAGTTCACTCTCTTCGCTAAACAGGCCATAGGCTTTATTCTTGGCGCTATACACCCGATGCAGCTCAGCCATCATATCGACAACCGTCGCTGTCGGTTCCAGTAATGAATCGCGCAAGACCAGCTCAAGGTTCTGCTCGTCACGTTTGATAAGCTGGTGCAGGGCAATCTGGTTGATATCCAGACTCATGATAAACTCTCCTTTTAGACCGGGCGGTATTCAACCACCTGCAGGGCAGTGACGCAATAGAAGATAAAAAAGCAGAAAAAAAACTGTCTGTACGGTAATATGTTGCCCTTTCATGAACAGACTGATTTCGATTTATGCCACAAATTTCCCGCTATAGTGACGAACACGTTGAACAACTGCTGAATGAGATGCTCAACGTACTGGAAAAACATAAGGCGCCGACCGACCTTTCCCTGATGGTACTGGGAAATATGGTGACTAACCTTATCAATACAAGCATCGCACCGGCCCAGCGCCAGGCGATTGCCAACTCTTTTGCCCGCGCATTGCAGTCTTCGGTAAACGACGACCAAGCGCATTAAGAGCCTGCTCCGGGGAAACGAACAATAGTTTATGGTAACTCATCGTCAGCGCTACCGTGAGAAAGTATCCCAGATGGTTAGCTGGGGGCACTGGTTTGCCTTGTTCAACATTCTGTTGGCCATGGTTCTCGGTAGCCGTTACCTGTTTGTCGCCGACTGGCCGACAACCCTTGCAGGTCGTGTATATTCCTACCTGAGCGTTGTCGGGCATTTTAGCTTTCTGGTGTTTGCCACCTATCTGCTAATCCTGTTTCCCCTGACGTTTATCGTCATGTCCCAGAGGCTGATGCGATTCTTATCAGCTATTCTGGCGACGGCTGGCATGACGCTGTTGTTAATCGACAGCGAAGTTTTCACCCGCTTCCACCTGCACCTCAACCCGATCGTCTGGGAACTGGTCATTAACCCTGACCAGAATGAAGCGGCGCGTGACTGGCAACTGTTGTTTATCAGCGTGCCGGTTATCCTGTTAATAGAAATGTTGTTTGCGACCTGGAGCTGGCAAAAGCTGCGCAGCCTGACGCGTCGTCGCCATTTCGCCAAACCGTTAGCGGCATTCTTCTTCGTTTCTTTTATCGCCTCGCATGTGGTGTATATCTGGGCAGATGCCAATTTCTATCGCCCGATTACCATGCAGCGCGCAAACCTGCCACTCTCTTACCCGATGACGGCGCGTAAGTTTCTGGAAAAACATGGCCTGCTGGATGCGCAAGAGTATCAGCGTCGCCTGATCGAACAGGGCAATCCGGAAGCGGTTTCCGTGCAGTACCCGCTCAGCGAACTGCACTATCGCGATATGGGGACTGGCCAGAACGTTCTGCTGATCACCGTAGACGGCCTGAACTACTCACGCTTTGAAAAACAGATGCCTGCGCTGGCTGAGTTTGCCGGGCAGAACATCTCCTTTACACGTCATATGAGCTCAGGCAACACCACGGATAACGGGATCTTTGGCCTGTTCTATGGCGTATCACCAAGCTACATGGACGGCATTTTGTCGACCCGAACGCCTGCGGCGCTGATCTCTGCACTGAACCAGCAGGGTTATCAGCTAGGGCTATTCTCCTCGGATGGCTTTACCAGCCCGCTTTATCGTCAGGCGCTACTGTCAGATTTCTCCATGCCGAGCGTGCAAACGCAATCAGACGAACAAACCGCAAGCCAATGGATTAACTGGCTGGGACGCTACGCGCAGGAAGATAATCGCTGGTTCTCCTGGGTCTCCTTTAACGGGACAAACCTTGATGACAGCAACCAGAAGAACTTTGCCAAACGCTACGCCAGCGCCGCTCAGGATGTGGATGCCAATATTAACCGTGTACTTAGCGCCCTGCGCGACTCGGGTAAACTGGACAACACGGTGGTGATTATTACCGCTGGCCGCGGTGTGCCGCTGACTCAGGAAGAGAACAACTTTGCCTGGTCGCGCGGTCATCTGCAGGTTCCTCTGGTGATTCACTGGCCGGGAACACCTGCCCAGCGTATCAATAGCCTGACCGATCATACAGACCTGATGACGACGCTGATGCAGCGCCTGCTGCATGTCAGCACGCCGGCTAACGAATACTCGCAGGGGCAGGATTTGTTCAATGCTACACGTCGCCATTACTGGGTGACCGCCGCTGACGGCAGCACGATGGCAGTGACTACGCCAGAGATGACGCTGGTGCTGAACAACAACGGAAATTATCAGACCTATGATTTACGTGGCGAGAAAATAAAAGATCAGAAACCGCAGCTCAGCCTGCTGCTACAGGTTCTGACGGATGAGAAACGATTTATTGCTAACTGATTAATTATAAATCAGTTAGTGAGGCATCCTCTTGCATTCGTAGCGGAAAGCAGTAGTATTAGCAGCCATAGCGTCGGCACGTAGCGCAGCCTGGTAGCGCACCGTCATGGGGTGTCGGGGGTCGGAGGTTCAAATCCTCTCGTGCCGACCAAAAATCCCTAAAAAAACCAACCCTTGTGGTTGGTTTTTTTATGTCTGCGATTCCGCATTCCTGAGTTTTACAGCAGCCTTCAGCACAGGTTTTACTACTTACCCATGCACAAATTGGGGTAAAATTCATCCTCTCATCAGCGCGATGAATCTGGACGATTGATGCGCTGAAAACAATAATGATACTAATAAAAGCTCAGGAGAATAGTATGCCTGAAGTAACGCCTTTTCGGGTGCTGATTGTCGACGACCACCCGCTCATGCGGCGGGGAATTAGTCAATTATTGCAACTGGATCCCGCATTTGACGTAGTCGCTGAAGCTGGCGACGGCGCAAGTGCTATCGATCTGGCAAACCGTCTGGACCTTGATGTGATCCTGCTGGATCTCAATATGAAAGGTATGAGCGGGCTGGACACCCTGAATGCGCTGCGTCGGGACGGCGTCACCGCGCAAATTATTATTCTTACCGTATCGGATGCCGCCAGCGATGTGTACGCCTTAATTGATGCCGGCGCGGATGGTTATTTACTGAAAGATAGCGATCCTGAAGTCTTGCTGGAAGCCATTCGTAACGGTGCCAAAGGTGGTAAAGCGTTTAGCGCTCGCGTTAGCGAATATCTGCGCGAACGTGACCTGTTTGGTGCGCAGGAAGATCCATTCAGCATTCTCACCGAACGCGAGCTGGATGTATTGCATGAACTTGCTCAGGGACTGTCGAACAAACAGATTGCATCAGTGCTGAATATTTCTGAACAGACGGTGAAGGTGCATATTCGTAACCTGCTGCGCAAACTCAACGTGCGTTCTCGCGTTGCTGCCACCATCCTGTTTTTGCAAACACGCGGCATGCAGTAATCAATGAGATGCCGGATGGCGACGCAACAGCGTCTTATCCGGCCTACAAAGCTCGCACAGGCCCGAAAGCAGCATGCCTTCGGGTAATCTGGACTCTTACTTCTCCTGCGGCGTTAGCTGCTCCATCGCCTGCTTAATGCTGCGTTCTATCACCGCCCGACGGGTATCATTGGCCGGTAATAATTTCAGCATCATCTCCCACGCCGCAACCGCCTCACCAAAGCGCTGCTGTTCAAAAGCGTTAAACGCGTACATGCTGAGAACCCGCACGTTGGCATGCTCGCCGCGCACCAGCTGGCGTAACAGCTCCCCTCCCCGGCGGTTATCGTCAGGATCGGATGAACGGGTCAGTGCTTCCGCATAACCCAGCGCCGCATCGCTGTTTTTAGGATCCAGTCGATAGGCATTGGCATAGGCTTCAGTGGCCGTACTGGCGTTACCGAGTACCATGCCAATACGCCCAAGCATGATCCAACCTTCAACGTTTGTAGGATCGGCTTGTAAACGCGTACGCAGCCCCAGCGCCAGACGTGTCATATCCTCTTCATTGAGCGGGTCAGCTTTCGGATCCAACGCGCGTTCCAGCAGCGCCGGAGCCTGAGCGGTGGCCTGCTGCCAGACCTGAACCTGCTTATAGCTGCCGGTTTCATAATAGCTCACCGCGCCAACGATCAGCGCCACCACGATGCCGGGTACAAACAACCCAAATCCACCGCGTTTGCCATCCGGGATAACGTCGTCAGGAAACTCTTCCAGCTTCACCCGGACGCGTCGGCGAGTACGGGCAAAAATAATCCAGCCGCCCAAACCAATCGCTACCACCGGCATCACCCACAAAAGCACTGTAAGCGGCGTCAACGGTGGATCGTAGGTGACGAAGTTGCCGTAGCGCGCCACCATGTAGTCGACAATCTCTTTCTGACTTTTTCCTTCCTGCATCAGTTCGTACACTTTCTGGCGCAGGTCAGTGGCAATCATCGAGTTAGAATCGGCGATACTGTTGTTCTGACATTTAGGACAGCGCAGCTGTTCGGTAAGCTGACGGAACTGCTGTTCCTGCGCTTCATCCTTAAACTGCATCACATCGATGGTCGCCAGCGCAGATCCCGAGATAACCAGCATCAGCAGGCCCAGTAAAAATCTCATTGCGCAGCCTCCTTACTGTACTTATCCCACAACGGTTTGATCTCGCTCTCCCACACCCTGGCATTCAAATCACCGGCATGGCGATAGCGAATAATACCTTTACCGTCGATCAGGAACGTTTCCGGCGCGCCGTACACGCCAAGATCCAGACCGAGCATACCGTCGCCGTCAAACAGGCTTAATGAGTAAGGATTGCCCAGCTCTTTCAGCCAGACAATGGCTTTCTGACGATCGTCTTTATAGTTCAGACCCACCACCCGCACGCCTTGTGCAGACAGCTGGTTCAGATACTGATGTTCGGCGCGACAGGTCGGGCACCAGGTCGCCCAGACGTTCAGCAGTACCGGTTTGCCCTGGGTCAGCACATCGGCCTGATAATGCTGACCCGGATTCTCCAGCGACTCCAGGCGGAATGTCGGAACGGGTTTGCCGATCAGCGCCGATTCCAGATTCGTGGGATCGTCTCCCTGAGCGTTACGCGCCAGCTGCCACAGCAGCGCCGCCGCAATGATCAGAAAAATAATAAACGGAATTAACAGTGCGTTGCGCTTCATACAGCCTCCGACGCATTTTTTTGCACCGCGGCGCGAGGATGCGTGCGCTGACGATAGCGTGGATCAAACAGGCAGAACAATCCGCCCAGCGCCATCAGCAATCCTCCGGCCCAAATCCAGCGAATAAACGGTTTGTAGTACAGACGCACAGCCCATGCGCCGTTATCCAGTTCTTCACCCAGCGCGGCGTACAGATCGCGCGTGAATCCGCCGTCAATTGCCGCTTCGGTCATCATCGAACTGGTGCTGTTATAGAAGCGTTTTTCCGCATGCAGCGTGGCTTCCGGTTTACCATCTCGGGTAACGCCAATAATGGCGACACCGCCCCGGTAGTTAGGTCCGGTAATATCTTTCACTTCGCGGAACGTGAACTGATAGTTATGGATACTGACGCTATCACCTGCTTTCATGCGCACATCGCGTTCAACGCTGTAGTTCTGGCTGAAGGCAATACCGACAATAGTAATCGCCAGCCCAACGTGGCCCGACACCATGCCCCAATAGCTTGGTGTTAATTTCGTTCCGCGGGAAACACGCAGGAATGCTTCGGACATCGCCAGCACGAATATCCAGCATGCCATCGCCAGCCCTACCACCGTCATAGCGGCAATGCGATCCTCAAACAGCCACGGTAGCAGCAGCGACAGAACAAGCGTGGTGACAAACGCGATAATCAGTAACGTTTTCAGTTTACGCGGTCGGTCACGGCCCCAGCGCACTAATGGCCCAATTCCCAGCAACAGCGCGAACGGCGCCATCAGCCAGGTAAACATGGTGTTGAAGAACGGTTCGCCAATCGAAATGCTGCCCAGACCCAGCTGTTTGTGCACCAGCGGCAGCAGCGTGCCCAAGAGCACCACCAGCATGGCGGCAATCAGCAGAACGTTGTTGCCCAACAGCAGAGATTCACGCGACCACAGCGCGTTGTTTACCCGTGAACGGACCTTGTGACCGCGCACCGCAAACAGCAGCAGGGAGCCGCCAATCACCAATACCATAAAGGCCAGAATAAACATCCCGCGTGACGGATCGGAGGCGAAGGCATGCACCGATACCAACACGCCGGAGCGCACCAGGAAAGTACCTAACAGGCAAAGCGAGAATGCGCAGATTGACAGCAGCAGCGTCCAGGCTTTAAAGCTGGCACGCTGTTCGGTTACCGACAGCGAGTGCATCAGCGCCGTTCCCACCAGCCATGGCATAAACGAGGCGTTCTCAACCGGATCCCAGAACCACCAACCGCCCCAGCCCAGCTCGTAATAGGCCCAGGCCGAACCGAGCACAATACCCAGCGTCAGGAACACCCACGCCGCCAGCGTCCACGGACGCGAAAAACGGGCGAAAGTACTGTCCAGTCGTCCGCTCATCAGCGCGGCAATCGCAAACGCGAAGGCCACGGAGAAGCCGACATACCCCATGTACAGCAACGGCGGATGGAAAATCAGTCCCGGATCCTGCAACAGCGGGTTCAGGTCGCGCCCTTCAATAGGGAAGTTGGGCAACGTACGGGCAAACGGGTTGGAGGTAAACAGAATAAACAGCAGAAAGCCAACGCTTACCATCCCCATCACCGCCAGCACGCGAGCAACGATGTCCAGCGGCATTCGCTGGCTGAACGCCGCAACGGCGAACGTCCAGCCGCTCATCAGCAGCACCCATAGCAACAGCGAGCCTTCATGAGCCCCCCAGGTTGCTGCCACCCGATACCAGACCGGAAGCTGGGTATTGGAGTTGCTGGCAACGTAGGTGACGGTAAAGTCATTAACCACGAAGGCGTTGACCAGAATCAGGAACGCCCCCATCACGCAGATAAACAGAACCCAGGCAAAAGGCCGCGCGGAGGCCATCATTCGCACGTCGCCGCGCGCTACGCCCCACAGCGGATAGACCGACAGTAGTAACGCCACGCCGAGCGCAAGGCACAACAGCGCATTGCCAATTTCAGGCATCATGACGTTTTATCCTTATAAACACTTTCCGGGCGACGATGGTTTTCCTGCATCGCTTTTTCGACTTCCGGCGGGGTGTAATTCTCATCATGTTTGGCAAGAACCTCTTTGGCCTGCACATGATTTCCTTCGTCCAGTTCGCCCTGAACAACGACACCCTGCCCTTCGCGGAACAGATCCGGCAGAATGCCTTCGTAGGTGACATCCACCACACCTTCGGCGTCATAGATACTGAAATTCACCTTCAACGACTGCGGATCGCGCTTTACGCTACCGGGCATCACCATTCCGCCCACGCGCAGGCGCTGACCGACTTCGGGCATCTGCTGCGTTTCGCGCTTACCGTAGAGTATCTCTCCCGGCGTATAGAACAGGTCAATATTAGAACGCAGCGCATAAAGCACCAGCGTAATGGTCAACGCCAGACCCGCCAGTACCGCACAGGCTATCCATAACCGATTTTTACGTCGAATATTCACGCCGCCTCCCGTTGCACTTGCGCCGCACGCATACGCGCTTCTCTCGCCCGCTGCTGCGCCACACCGCGTAAAATTGCGCGATGTTGTAACGCGGAATGCAGTACCAGCACCACCAGCGGGATAACGCTCATCGCTACGGCAAGCCAGACATACAAAGCGTAGCCGCCCATCGCGAAAAAATCACTCCATGATGCAAATGCAGGGGTCATTGGCGGCCTCTTTTTAAGATCAGTTCGCTCACCCACGGGCGGCGTTTTTCCATCATCAAAATCAGGTTACGCATGCGCATCAGCGCCAGCGTGACAAACAGTAACAGGTAGCCGACGATCGCCAGACGCAGCGGCGTACGCATCGCCGGATCGATGCTTTGCTGCATGCGGGTAGAACCCTGATGCAGCGTATTCCACCACTCAACCGAGTAGTGGATAATCGGTAAGTTGACCACGCCAATCAGCACCAGAATACCGGCGGCACGACCTGCCAGACGGCGGTCGTCAAAGGCATGCCACAGCGCAATGGCGCCCACGTAGAGAAACAGCAGCACCAGTTCAGAGGTGAGTCGGGCATCCCAGACCCACCAGGTTCCCCACATCGGTTTGCCCCATGCGGAGCCGGTCACCAGCGCAATAAAGGTAAACACTGCACCAATCGGTGCCATCGCAGCCAGCGCCAGATTGGCCATTTTCATCTGCCAGACCAGGCCGATAAACGCGGCAACAGCCATCGAGGCATAAATGCCCATCGACCAGATTGCCGCCGGAACGTGCAGATAAATAATGCGATAGCTCTGCCCCTGCTGATAGTCCGCAGGCGCAAAACCAAAGCCCCAGACCCATCCCGTTATCAGTACCACCGCGCTGGCAATCGCCAGCCACGGGATAAACCAGCCACAGATCTGATAGAGCCGAGGGGGCATCGCCAATTGATGAAGTGTTTTCCACATAGTTCAGTCACCAGACTCCATAAATTAAAATCCGTTGTGCCAGAGCACCTTGCCCGGCCTACACATCTAATTCTCGTTACTGCACGCTTATCCGTAACGCCGCAGCTGTGGCAAACGGGCTTAACGTGGCGCTGCCGACCAGCAACGCGCCCAGAATTGCCATGTACCCTTCAACCGGTAAGTGCATAGAAGCCGCATCCATCGCGGCGGTTGCAAAAATCAGTAAGGGTATGGTGAGCGGGAGCACCAGCACGCTTAACAACACGCCGCCGCGCTTTAAGCCCACCGTCAGCCCCACACCCGGCGCACCGAGGAAGCCCAGCGTCGGCGTTCCGAGTAACAACGTCAGCGCCATAATTTTCCAGCTGTACATATCCATGCCCAGCAGCAGCGCCACTAGCGGCGAGAGAATCAACAGCGGCAGGCCGGTCACGACCCAGTGCGCCATCACTTTCGCCAGCACTACGGCCGGTAGCGGTAACGGCAGCAGCATCAGTTGCTCAAGGCTGCCGTCCTGCAGATCATCACGAAACAGGCGTTCCAGCGCCAGCAATGACGCCAGCAGCGCCGCAACCCAAATGATGCCCGGCGCAATGCGTGCCAGTAGCTGCGGTTCCGGCCCAATGCTCAGGGGGAACAGCGTAATAACAATCAGGAAGAACCATAAAGGATTGGCGATTTCCGCACTATGACGAAACGCAACTCGCAGTTCTAAACGGAAGATTCGCCACATCATTGCGTTGCCCTCTCGCTGGTCAGCGCAATACGTCGCACTTTATCGGTTTCGACATTGAGCGGTTGGTGGGTGGTGAGAATAACAATACCGCCCTGCTCCGTATGCTGCGCCATACGCTGAGTCAGTCGCTCAACGCCGTTCACATCAATGGCGGTAAAGGGTTCATCGAGGATCCACAGCCGGGCGCGGGTCAGCCACAAACGGGCCAGCGCCACGCGCCGCTGTTGTCCGGCGGAGAGCTGGTTCACCGGAATATCTTCATATCCGGCAAGTCCCGCCTGCGCCAGCGCAGCCAGACACTGTGCAATGTCACCGTCATGATGAAAGAAACGCAGGTTCTCCAACGCCGAAAGCCGGGTTTTTATCCCCGGCTGATGTCCGATCCACAGCAGTTGCTGATGGTAGCTGTCCCGCACGTGATGCAGCGGCTGCTCTTGCCAGCAAACCTCCCCTGCATCGGGACGCGCCAGCCCGGTAAGCAACCGCAGCAGAGTGGTTTTCCCTGCGCCGTTGCTGCCGGTAATTTGTACCCATTCCCCTGCGTTGACGCGAAATGACAGATTGCTGAACAGTATTCTGTCATCTCGCTCGCAAAGTAATTCTCTGGCTTCAAGCATACCTGGTTATCTACATCCTGTTAAAAGCCCGGTTTGACTTCGCGCATATCAGGCAGTTTGTGCGCTATCCCTTTATGACAGTCAATACAGGTTTGCCCGTCTTTCACGGCCTGGTCGTGCATTTTGGCCGCAACGCCTTTCTGGGCGGTTAAATCCATAAACTCGAAGTTGTGACAGTTTCGGCACTCTTGCGAATTATTATCTTTCATACGCCGCCACTCATTTTGCGCCATCGTCAGACGATGGTCTTCAAATTTCTGCGGTGTATCTATCAGCCCCAGTGCTTTCGCGTACAGCTCTTTACTGGCCTTGATCTTACGAATCATTTTCGGGCCCCACTCATGCGGGACGTGGCAATCAGGGCAAGTCGCTCGCACACCACTGCGGTTGTTGTAGTGTACGGTTTCCATGTATTCCTGGTATACCGTATTGCGCATTTCGTGACAGCTAATGCAGAACTCTTCTGTATTGGCCTTTTCCATACCGGTATTAAAGCCGCCCCAGAAAATAATGCCGCCCACAAAGCCGATTAACAACAGCGTGCCGAGCGCCAGACGGCTGGGGCGACGCCACCATTGCCAGACGCGCTTAATCCAGCCTGGTTTACGGTTAGAATTTTCCATAATGACCTCTTATTTCCCGTAACCTTTCGAGGGGGTGAAGGTATTTTCAACAATCGGCGCGGCGTCAGCCTGCGGAACGTGACATTGCAGGCAGAAATAACGACGCGGCGCAACTTCAGCCAATACCTTGCCGTCGCTGTCCATAAAGTGCGTCGGACTGATGCGCGGCGCACCGGTAGTGCGATAGCTTTCCACACCGTGGCATTGCAGGCAGCGGTTAGTGTTAGTCGTCACCTGATACCCTTCAACGCTATGCGGAACCATCGGCGGCTGATTCACATAGTTCAGCGGCATGCGCTCTTGCTCTTTCGGCATGCGAATCGCCCCTTCCTGTGTTCCTGAGACTTCCGGTGACTGGCTCAGATCCACTCCATTTGCAGCCCAAACGGCCCCACTGACGACCAGGGCAAGCAGGGCCGTCCATTGACACAGCGTCTTAATCAGGTCATGGCTTTTCATGATTTCGCTCCCGAACTCCATCGTGTTGTTATTGTAAAAACATCCTCAGAACAGACATCCACGCAGCGACCGCAGGCCATGCAATCGCGGCTGGTTACCTGCACCGGACTTTGCTCATCCAGCACCGGCGCACGTAGCACATGCGGTTCCGGGCAAACATGAAAACAATCCATACAGCGGTTACATCTGTTACGTTCTTTTGCCGAAACGGTTAATGCCCCTTTGCTTCCCACCACGCTATACAGCGCACCCAGTGGGCAAAGATGCCCGCACCAGCCATGCTCAACGACCAGTAAATCAAATAAAAACAGCGCGAGGATCAGCAGCGCTCCGCTACCGAATCCCATTACCAGGCTCCGTCCAAGCAGAGAGACTGGATTTATCCACTCCCACAACAGCGTACCGGTCAGGGCGGAACCGACCAGGATAACCACCAGCAGGACGTACCGTATATGGCGCGGCAGGGTTGCGGACTGATTCAGGTCAAACCTTCTGCGCAACCAACTGGCTAAATCGGTAACCGGGTTCATGGGACAAACCCAACTGCAAAACAGTCGCTTACCGGCCAGGGCATACAGCACCGTGATGATGGCCGCCCCCGTTAACGCCACCGTCGCCGGCAAATGCCCGCTGGCCAGGCTTTGCAGAGTAATCAGCGGATCGGTGAACGGGATAGCGTCCAGCAACAGGCTGCTACTGTAGTTGCCATGCAGGATCCACACGCCAAGCCACGGGCCGCTGAGGAACATCGCCAGTATCAGAAATTGACTCAAACGACGCAGCAGCAGCCAGCGATGACTCTTCCACCATCCTTTTTTTGCCTGCGCTTCACGCCCGGCATCACGTTTACGATTTGCCATTGTTCCCCTCCAGCCAACCGAAGCGGTAATGGTGTCCTAACTCCCCTTTCGCCAGCGACAGCGGCAGCACTTTTATTGCTGGCTGTTCCAGTACGCAGACTTTTTCGCATTTCCCACAGCCGGTACAGGCATCGCTGTGCACGGTCGGAATAAACCGCGCATGCTTGCCGGTACGCATATTGCGGTCCAGCTCCAGGGTGATCGCCTCATCAATTTTCGGGCACTCGCGATAGCAAACGTCGCAGCGTAATCCCTGATAGTTGAGGCAGTTTTCGTGATCCAGCAGTACCGCCAGCCCCATACGCGAATCGTCAATGGATTCAATTTCCCTGTCCAACGCGCCGCTCGGGCAGACTTTGGCACACGGAATGTCCTCACACATTTCGCAAGGAATATCACGGGCGACAAAATATGGCGTACCGGCCGCCAGCCCGGAGGCCAGCGTTGCCAGCTTCAGCGTGTCATAGGGACATGCCTGAACGCACTGACCGCAACGTACGCAGGCGCTGGCGAATGCCTCCTCGCTCAGTGCACCTGGCGGGCGCAACCGCACGCCGGTTGCGCGTGCGGTTTGTTGTTGCAACCCCAGCGCCACGCCAACGACGGCCAGCCCGCCCGCTGCGCGAACCATATCGCGCAGAAAGCGGCGGCGGCCATTTTGGGGTTTTGCTGACCGGGACATAACGCGTTACACCTTCGCCAGTTTCACGGCGCACTTCTTGAAATCCGTCTCTTTGGAGAGCGGATCCGTCGCATCCAGCGTCAGGTTATTCACCAGCTGTGCGGCATCGAAGAACGGCATGTACACCAGCCCCTGCGGCGGACGGTTACGACCGCGTGTTTCAACAATCGAAATCACTTCGCCACGACGGGAAATCACTTTGACCTTATCGCCACGGCGCAGATCGCGTGCTTTTGCATCCAGCGGGTGGATAAACAGCACGGCTTCCGGGAATGCACGGTGTAGTTCAGGCACACGACGCGTCATACTGCCGGTATGCCAGTGTTCCAGCACACGTCCGGTAGATAGCCACAGGTCATATTCTTTATCCGGCGCTTCAGCAGCAGGCTCAAATGGCAGCGCGAAGATAACCGCTTTACCGTCCGGTTTACCGTAGAACTTGTAGCTTTCACCTGCTTTCACGTAAGGGTCGTTGCCTTCGCTGTAGCGCCACTGGGTCTCTTTACCCTCAACGACCGGCCAGCGTAAACCGCGCGCTTTGTGGTAATCGTCAAATGGCGCAAGATCGTGCCCATGACCGCGGCCAAACCAGGCGTACTCTTCGAACAAGCCTTTTTGCAGATAGAAGCCCAGCTCGCGGGATTCATCGTTCAGTTGATCTTCAGCCAGTTCAGTCACTGGGAATTTCGTTACTGCTGGCGTAGCAAACAGCACGTCATACAGCGTTTTACCGCGCAGTTCCGGTTTTTGTGCCAGCAGCTCTTCCGGCCATACTTCTTCTGTTTTGAAGCGACGAGAGAACTGCACCAGTTGCCACAGATCCGATTTCGATTCGCCCGGCGCTTTAATTTGCTGACGCCAGAACTGTGTACGGCGTTCCGCGTTCCCGTAGGCGCCTTCTTTCTCTACCCACATTGCGGTCGGCAGGATCAGGTCAGCCGACAGGGCGCTGATCGTCGGGTACGGATCGGAGACAATGATGAAGTTACGCGGATCACGCCAGCCCGGCATACGCTCTTCGTTGATGTTCGGACCGGCCTGCATGTTGTTAGTACACATCGCCCAGTAGACATTGAGCTTGCCATCTTTCAGCGCGCGGTCTTGCGCCACGGCGTGCAGACCAACTTTTGCCGGAATGGTCCCTGACGGAATATTCCAGTGCTTCTCACAGATATCGCGGTGTTTTTCGTTCGTTACCACCATGTCCGCAGGCAGACGGTGGGAGAACGTACCGACTTCACGCGCGGTGCCGCAGGCTGAAGGCTGGCCGGTCAGAGAGAACGGGCCGCAGCCTGGCTGGGAGATTTTGCCAGTCAGCAAGTGCAGGTTATAGACCAGGTTGTTGGCCCACACGCCGCGGGTGTGCTGGTTAAAGCCCATCGTCCAGTAGGAGATGACTTTTTTCTTCGGATCGGCATACAGCTGCGCCAGCTGTTCCAGCTGATCTTTCGGTACGCCGGTCATTTCGGCGGTTTTATCCAGCGTGTACTCAGCAACGAAGGCTTTGTAATCCTCAAAGCTCATCGGTTCAGAAGCATCGGATCCCGGGTTTTTCGCCGCTTTTTCCAGCGGATGGGTTGGACGCAGACCGTAGCCGATGTCCGTCACGCCTTTACGCAGGTTAACGTGCTTGCTAAAGAAATCCTGGTTAATCGCATTGTTTTGAATGATGTAGTTCGCGATGTAGTTGAGGATCACCAGATCGGTTTGCGGCGTGAAGACCATACCGTTATCCGCCAGCTCAAAGCTGCGGTGCTGGAAGGTGGAGAGAACCGCGACGTTCACGTTAGGATCGGACAGACGACGGTTGGTGATGCGCGACCACAGGATCGGGTGCATCTCCGCCATATTCGCGCCCCACAAGACGAAGGCATCGGCATGTTCGATATCGTCATAGCAGCCCATCGGTTCATCCATACCGAAGGTACGCATAAAGCCGACTACCGCTGAGGCCATGCAGTGACGTGCGTTCGGGTCGATGTTATTGGAACGGAAACCCGCTTTAAACAATTTGGCAGCGGCATAACCTTCCCAAATCGTCCACTGGCCAGAGCCGAACATACCGATAGACTCCGGGCCTTTCTCTTTCATCGACGTTTTGAATTTCTCTTCCATCACGTCAAAGGCCTGGTCCCAGCTAATCGGGGTGAACTCGCCTTCTTTGTGATACTTGCCGTCTTTCATGCGCAGCATCGGCTGCGTTAAACGGTCTTTTCCGTACATGATTTTCGGCAGGAAGTAACCTTTGATGCAGTTAAGCCCACGGTTAACCGGCGCATCCGGATCGCCCTGGCATGCCACAACACGCCCCTGCTGCGTTCCGACCAATACGCCACAGCCCGTCCCGCAAAAACGGCACGGGGCTTTGTCCCATTTGATGGCTTCTTGCTGACCGACTACCGCGCGGGCAACGCCCGGCACGCTTAACCCGGCAGCCGCCGCAGCGGCCGCAACGGCGTTAGCTTTCATAAAGCTACGACGACTGAGTTTCATGGTGTTTCCTCACCTTGCTCATCCTGCTGGTGATAAACCAGCGACACCGCCAGTACGCCCGCAACGTTGCGTACTGACTCAATTGTTTTCATTAGCGTTTCACTTTGCTCAGCTTCCACCACCACAATCAACTGACCACTTTCCACATCGCTGAGTGCAACTTCGCAACCGGGAAAGGAACGCAACTGCGTGGCGATATCGTTGATATGCTGGCTTTTGGCCTGAACGACCAGGCTGCAGACCTGCCAGTTATTGTCCATGGTTGTACTCCGCGTTAATGGCTGATACCGGGCAGATAGCGACACAGGCGCCACATCCGTTACAGTCCTGATTGTCGAGCTGCGGCTGATAAATGCCGGACAGCGTGGGACGAAAGGTTATTGCCATGGGCTCACAGCTATCCTGACAGCGGTGACATTCAACGGACTGATGTGCGAGACAGTTTTCTCCAATCGTAAAATTCAGATCCCATGCCCTGGTGTGGCGCGGAAGAAAAAGTGATTCGGGACAGGCTTCTGCGCAGGCATAGCAAAAGCTGCACTCGCCGTGTTTGAAATTTACGCTCGGGTAACCACCCTGGCCTCGCTGCAGGATGTCGGTTTCGCACGCCTGGATGCAGGCGTCACAACGGAGGCAATGGGCCAGAAAGTGAGAGTCTTCCTTGCTCCACGGCGGACGGATCCCTGCGCTGGCGTTTCGCCAACTGCCTGTCAACATACCTCGACGGGATAAATCAACCATGACATTGTCCTTCCATAATGACGCCCTCCCTCGGCGGGTTGAACGACATAAAAAACTGCACTATTTATGAGTAGTTATTTTTAGCCGTAAGATATTTCAGGATGTGTTAGAGGTGCATACCCCAATTGGGGTAAATGCTGTTGCCGGATCAAAGGAGTGTTGAGTTGGCGGGAAAAAATGCGCTTTTGCTCACATTTCAATGAGTTATATAACCATGTATATAACGAATTATTCAAAAAGATAAAGATCTCAATATTAGGATAATTCCTAGTATATATCGCTACCATGGCAACAAAACTCTACCTAATACACTTTAAATATAAGTAAATACAGATTAATAGATTATCCAAATATGTTAACCTGCTACAGACTCGTTCATAAGACAGAAGAAAGGAAACACTGTGAACAATAAGATGAAGACAATTGTCCCTGCCGTACTTTTCGCCGCCTTTGCCAGCACCTCTGCATGGGCTGCCAGTAACGAAACCGCCGCTCAGCCGCTGGAAAAAGTCGCCCCTTATCCCAAGGCGGAAAAGGGTATGAAGCGCCAGGTTATCCAGCTTACCCCTGAGAAAGATGAATCTACTCTGAAAGTAGAACTGCTGATCGGACAAACGCTGGAAGTTGACTGTAACCAACACCGCCTGGGCGGAGAACTGGACAGCAAAACGCTGGAAGGTTGGGGATATGACTACTATGTCTTTGACAAAGTTACGTCTCCGGTTTCAACCATGATGGCCTGCCCGGACGGTAAGAAAGAGAAGAAATTCATTACTGCGCATCTGGGTGATGACGGCATGTTGCGTTACAACAGCAAGCTGCCGATTGTGGTCTACACCCCGGAAAACGTGGACGTTAAATACCGTATCTGGAAAGCGGAAGACAAAATTCAGGACGCAGTCACGCGCTAAGTGAGAATGTGCCGGATGGCGGCGTACCGCCTTATCCGGCCTACAGGCGCATAAACAATGCCGGATAAGCACAGCGCCATCCGGCATTTTATTTTACAGCGCGATATCCGCGACGGCTTTCTGTTCAGGCTGCGGTTGTGCCTGAGGTTTCAGCTGTGGTTTCGGTGCTTCATCAGCAACCTGCGGCTTGTCATATTTCAGACCCAGAACCTCACTGGTGTACTGCAGCTCTTGTTCCGTAGCCTCAACGTTACCGTTCAGCTTAGTGCCATAAGACGGAATAATGGTTTTCAGTTTCGCCTGCCACTCGGGGCTGGCTACTTTATCTTTAAACACTTTTTCCATCAGATGCAGCATGATCGGTGCCGCGGTTGATGCGCCCGGAGAAGCTCCCAGCAGCGCAGCAATCGTGCCTTCTTTATCGCTGACGACTTCAGTGCCCAGACGCAGCACGCCGCCCTTCTCCGCATCGCTTTTGATGATCTGCACACGCTGGCCCGCCTGCCATAAACGCCAGTCTTCTTTTTTCGCCTGCGGATAGTACTCTTGCAGCGCAGCAAAACGGTCGTCGTCGCTGAGCATCACCTGGCTCACCAGATATTTCACCAGATCGAAGTTATCCAGACCCACGTTGACCATCGGCATAAAGTTTGAGGTGGTGGTCGAGCTGAGCAGATCCCACAATGAACCATTCTTCAGGAACTTGGTGGAGAATGTCGCGAATGGCCCAAACAGCACAACGCGCTTGCCATCAAGGATACGGGTATCGATATGCGGTACAGACATCGGCGGCGCGCCAACGGAGGCCTGACCGTACACTTTCGCCAGGTGGCGATTGACCACATCCGGATTTTCTGCAACCAGGAACTGCCCGCCCACCGGGAATCCGGCATAGCCTTTCGCTTCCGGAATGTCGGTTTCCTGCAACAGCTTCAGCGCAGCGCCACCGGCACCGATAAAGACAAATTTCGCCTTGATATCGTGTTCCGCTTCGTTATTTTTCAGATCGGCGACCGTGACCGTCCAGCTATTATCGGCATTACGCTTAAAGCCACGCACTTCGGTGCTCAACTGCAGCGCAAAGTTGGGCTTTTTCTGCAATGAGGTAATCAGTTGGCGGGTGATTTCGCCGTAGTTCACGTCAGTACCAATCTCGGTACGCGTTGCCGCGACTTTCTGCTGCGGATCGCGACCTTCCATGACCAGCGGCGCCCACTCTTTGATCTGCGCGTGGTCTTCTGAATAGCGCATACCACGGAACAGCGTGCTCTGCTGCAGTGCGGTGTAACGGGCACGCAGGAAGTTCACGTTCTCGTCACCCCAGACAAAACTCATGTGCGGAACGGTGGTGATAAACGAGCGTGGTTCATGCATTACGCCATTATTGACCTGATAGGCCCAAAACTGGCGGGAAATCTGGAAGGCTTCGTTAATTTCGACTGCCTTTTCAATGCTGATGCTACCGTCGGCCTTTTTAGGCGTGTAGTTCAGCTCCATCAGTGCGGAGTGGCCGGTTCCGGCGTTATTCCAGCCGTTTGAGCTTTCCTGCGCTACACCATCCAGTCGCTCAACCATGGTCATTGACCATTGCGGCTCCAGCTCCTGTAAATAGGTTCCCAGCGTGGCGCTCATGATGCCGCCGCCAATCAACAGTACATCCGTTTCCTGCTCTTCCGCCGCTTTCGCTTTTGCCGCCATCGAGACAACATTCAGCCCAACGGCCATGGTGAAGAGCATGGCAGTCACTTTTTTCATAATGTTAATGCCTTACTTTTAGTATCGCTTTTTTGCTTTTAATGCAGGTGAAAATCGAGCGGCACCAACGGTAACACTTAAGTAAAAATAATTAAATAAAGTTTATAAATTATATTTAATTTTTAAAAATGTTATTAATACGTTGATAGTTTATGCGGTTATTGACAATCATTTCTGGAAACCGGTCCATCTGACGGGTACTATGCTGCGCTTTGCTATTCACCGCACGGATGCCTGTCGGTCTGCTGTATTAGGCCATTTTTGACCTGAGTGTAACTATGTCTGCAACTCAACATTCCTCTGCCACAGTCTCGGAACACACGACCCGTGCCGTGCTCCGCCAACCCCGTCTGCTGGTGCGCGAAACGCTGGCCGGTGTGGTAACCGCCCTGGCGCTGATCCCGGAAGTAATCTCGTTTTCCGTGATCGCAGGCGTTGATCCTAAAGTCAGTCTGATCGCCTCCGTCGTACTGTGCCTGGCGATGTCTTTTTTAGGCGGTCGTCCTGCAATGGTTACCGCCGCTGCAGGATCGGTCGCGCTGGTGATTGGTCCGATGGTGCATCAACACGGCGTGCAATACATCCTTCCTGCAGTGGTGCTGGCCGGGATGATTCAGATCCTGTTTGGTGTATTGGGAATGGCACGTCTGATGCGATTCATCCCTACGGCCGTGATGACCGGCTTTGTTAACGCGCTGGGTATATTGATTTTCTTTGCCCAGGTCCCGCATTTCTGGGGCAAAAGCCCGCTCATCTGGGGGCTGTTTGTCCTGACGCTGCTGATTGTGCTGTGGGTTCCGCGGTTTATTAAAGCAATTCCCGCACCGCTTATCGCCATCGTGCTGCTAACCGTGTTCACTGTCACCAGCGGGCAACTGTTACCGACCGTCGGTGATGAAGGTTCAATGAGCGGCGGCCTGCCGGGTTTCACCCAGTTGTTGGTTCCGCTCAACCTGCAAACGCTGGCGATTATCTGGCCCTGCGCGCTAAGTATCGCTTTTGTTGGTTTGATGGAGTCGCTGTTAACCGCCCGTCTGGTGGATGACCTGACGGTTACGCCGTCGAATAAAAATCGCGAGAGTGCCGGGCTGGGGATAGCCAATATTCTGGCCGGATTTTATGGCGGCATCGCCGGGTGCGCGATGATTGGTCAAACCATCGTTAACGTCGAGATGGGCAAAGGACGCAGCCGCGTCTCGACGGTTGCCGCCGGACTGGTATTACTCCTGTTAGTCACAGGGTTAAGCGAAGTGATGGCAGAAATACCCATGTCGGTGCTGGCAGGTATTATGGTGATTGTGGCGGTAAAAACCTTCAGTTGGCACAGCATCCAGCCCGCCACGCTGACGAAACTGCCCGTCACTGAAACGCTGGTGATGCTGGTGACCGTCGCTGCCACGGTTTCTACCGGCAACCTGGCGATTGGCGTGGTTGCCGGGGTGATGACGATGCTTATTCTACCGCGTATCGTCAGACGCAAACGGGCGACTACATCAGAAACAGCGTTGCCAGACCGAGAAAAATAAAGAAACCACCAGTATCAGTGATAGCGGTTATCATGACGCTCGAGCCGACCGCCGGGTCGCGCCCGAGCTTCACCATCGTCATCGGAATGATAACCCCCATCAACGCCGCCATCAGCAGATTGAGCATCATCGCCAGAGTCATCACACCACCGAGCGCCATATCATCGTACAGCCACCAAGTAATGCCCCCCATAATCCCGCCCCACACGAGGCCGTTGATTAGCGCCACGCCCATCTCGCGCAGGATGAGAAACGTCAGGTTCCCCGGCTGAATATTTTGCAGCGCCAGCGCGCGGACGATCATAGTGATAGTTTGATTCCCGGTATTGCCGCCGATACCCGCCACAATCGGCATCAACGAGGCCAGCGCCACCAGTTGCGAAATCGTATGTTCAAAACCGTCGATCACCCGCGAGGCGATAAAGGCGGTACAGAGGTTAACGGCCAACCACGCCCAGCGGGTTTTTACCGCTTTGGTAACAGGCGCAAACACGTCCTCTTCGGCGCTTAAGCCCCCCATTCGACGCAGATCGGTGTCGGTTTCTTCATAGACAACGTCGACAATCTCATCGATGGTTAAACGGCCCATCAGTTTACCGGAAGGGTCAACCACCGCGGCGCTGACCAGGTTGTCGCGTTCGAAGGTACGTGCAGCGTTTTCGGCGATATCTTCAGGAGAAAAGGTGAGCGGGTCATCTTCCATCACCTCGCTGACTTTTCGCTGCACATCATTGAGTAAAATGCAGGTTAGCGTCAGTTCGCCAACCAGCATTTTATTGCGATCGGTCACGAAAAGTTTATCGGTGTTCTCCGGCATTTTCCCCAGCCGCCGCAGATAGCGTTGCACCACTTCCAGCGTCACGTCCGGACGCACAGTGATGACCTCGAACTCCATGATCGCGCCGACGCTATTTTTCTCGTAGTGCAGCACCTGGCGGACGCGCGTCCTCTCCTCTGCCGGTAACGTCGCCAGCAGACGACCGGTAAGGTTACGAGGCAAATGCTGCACCAGGTAAATCTGTTCATCGATATCGAGATATTGCAGCGCATCCAGCAGCTCGCGGTCGCTCATCTCATCGATCAGGTCGTCCCAGACGTTTTCAGACGCCTCAAGCAAGACGTTACCGCGCTTTTCATTTTCGACCAGTCGCCACAGGGCGTGGCGCTCTTCAGAGGGCAAAGCTTCAAGGGTATCGGCGAGGTCAGGCGGTGGCAGGTGGGCCACCAGCGCCCCTACCTCAGCAATATCGTCGGCTAACGTACCGACGTCATATTGCTCAGCCAGGGTAAGCTTGCCCAACAGCGTTGATATAATGGCTTTATCAGTGGTCAGCAGCCAGATGAGGCGCGCACGCTCTTCATCACGCAGTCTGGCGCTGTTTTTGTTTATTACGGACATTAATCATAAATCCATGATATGAAATATCATTAATCATGATGCCGATTTATGTAAATAACAATAAACAGTGCCGCCGGGTGGCTAAAAAACCGGCGGCACTGAAGGATCAGGCTGTGCGAGCCACCGCGTCGCGCGAGGCGGCGTCACGTTCATCGCCCAACAGTTCACTCAACTGTCCGTTACGCATTTCCAGTAGACGATCGGCGTGAATAAAATAGTGATCGTCGTGGCTGATGGCGAAAATGGTTTTCCCCATTTCCTGCATCAAAGGCAATAGCACCTGATAGAACTCCCGGCGGAAATGGGGATCCTGATCGGCAGCCCATTCATCCAGCAGAATGATGTCGCGCTCCTCCGCCAGGGCCAGCAGCAGCGCCACGCGTTTCTTCTGCCCTTTCGACAGCTTCAGATTGAGGATACGACCATCGCTCAGCTCCAGCTTATGACCCATCTTCAGATGTTCCAGCCACTTCGCGACCAGTTGCGGATTAGCCTCTTTACCTTCCGGCCCCAGCAGTTTGTCGAACAGCCAGACGTCGGTAAACACGGCGGAGAATAGCTTGCGGTAGTCTTCTGGTTTTTCAACGGCAACGGTCTTACCATCAAGCAATATTTCGCCTGACTGCGGCTGGTACAGACCGGTCAGTAACATCGCCAGCGTAGATTTCCCGCTACCGTTACCGCCAATCAGAAAGATCAGTTCACCGCGATGAATCGTCAGATTCACCGGCCCTACGGAAAACGCATTATCCTGATAGTGAAAAACCACGTTGCGCAGCTCCAGCGTTTGCCAGTTGGGAAACGCGGTTGGGCGTGGGAATTCGGCCTTAAAAGGTGCCAGTGCGAATTTATTCAGCTTGTTGAACGCCACCTGCGCGGTAAGCAGCGTCGGCAGCGCACCAACGGCAGAGAGCAACGGTGTTCGCAGGAATAACAGCGTCAGAGAATAGGTCGCTGCCACGGCGGTATCAGCCCATCCCAGACTGTTAGCCATCCAGAACACCAGGCCAATGGCACCCAGCATCATAATGTTCGACCAGTTAACCGCGCTCAGGTGGAAGGTATCGGCACGGATAATGTGGTGGCGATACTCTTTGGCATCCGGGACGTACATCTGATTAAAGATATGCTCGGCGCGCTCGCGGTTAAGCGTCAGCTCTTTGCGCCCTTCCAGCACCGTCTGATAATCGTTGTACAACTTGTCTTCAGTTTCGCGCAAGGTGGCCATGTGTTTATACACCCGCGCCACCAGCACAAATCCGCCCCAGATGGTGATTGCCATCCAGATTGCCGTTACCAGTAGCATTTTGGTCGACAGCATCGCCAGATACGCCGCCGATCCTATGGTCAGGATAATCCCCTGCACCAGCTCAGGCAGACGAACAAAGGCGATGGTGATGTTGCGGATATCACTGGTTAAACCGGCCAGCAACGAGGCGCTGCCAAGCTGTTCAATACGCTCGACGTGAGTATCCAGAATTCGTTTGATAAATTCGCTACGCAGGCGGTAGACAAAGTGGTGACCCAGCGTGGTCAACGCCAGCTGAGAACCGAGGGTGACAACCATCAACAACAGCAGCAGGCCAAGAAACTCCGGTAGCACCATCAGCGTGGTGTCGACCGTTTCGATCAAGCGCTGGTTGATAAACGCAATCAGCCCAATCCCCAACGCGGCGCTGGCGAGGCTGAGCGCCATCACGCTGATAAATGGCCAGCGATACTGCCGCCAGACAAGAAGTAAAAGTTCCATGCTAACAACCCGGACAAGTAATAACAGCCCGCAGTTTAAACATCTCTTCGTCGACAGCAATAATAATTCTTATTTTTATTCTTTTTTACCAGCCAGACGAAACGTCAGGTTGTAACGACAGTCTCCGGTTAATGGGTGATACCCTGTTTTAAGCGGCTGGATCCCATGATAAAACAGCCGCGAATTACCGCCCCACACCACGACATCGCCATGTTCCAGCAGCAAACGCTTTAAAGGGTCATTACGGTGCAATCCGCCAAATTGAAAGATGGCTGGTAGCCCCAGCGATACAGAGACAATCGGCGCCCGCAGGTCGGGCTCGTCTTTATCCTGATGTAAGGACAGTTTTGCCCCTGGCGTGTAGCGGTTAATCAGGCAGGCATCGGGTTGAAAATCAGCATATCCCGCCGCCGTCGCCGCCTGTTGGCACAGATCAGCGAACGCATCCGGCAGCGGCGGCCAGTGCGTGCCGGTGAGTGGATCAAACGGAGAATAAAGATAGCCATGCTGATCCGTCGTCCAGCCCAGATGGCCGCAGTTGGTCATCGCCACCGACATTGTATAGCCGCCGGGCGTCACCATCTGGCGAAACGGCGACTGTCTGGCGACAGCCGCTATTGCCTGAAGTAAAGTGGGCGCGGAGTCAAAAGCGAAACGTCGCAGAATAACCGCACCTGACGCCAGCGGTTCCTGCCAGGGTTTAGCATCCGCAAAGAGATCGAGCATTATGTTTCCTCGCCAGTAGTTTCCCGTTGCAGTAACTGCGCCTTGCGCGCAATACCCCATCGGTAGCCCGAAAGTGCGCCATCGCCACGGATCACCCGGTGACACGGGATAACAATCGCCAGTTTGTTGGCCCCACAGGCACTGGCCACCGCGCGCACCGCCTTCGGTTTGCCGATGGCGCTGGCCAACTGTTGGTAACTCACTGTTTCGCCGCACGGAATTGCGCGCAGCGCCTGCCACACCTGCTGCTGAAATGCGGTGCCTCGAATATCCAGGGGTAGCGATAGCGACGCGTCACGCGAGTTGATCGCAACGATCACTTCACGCACGCGCTGCTGAAAATTGGCATCTGCAGGAACATCCTGCGCGGCGGGAAACAGCGCATGAAGATCCGCAACCAACGTAGCGTCATCATCGCCAAGCAAGATCGCGCAGATACCCCGCTCGCTTTCCGCCACCAGACAACGGCCCAGAGCGCAATCTGCGAGGGTATAGCGTACAGAAACGTTGTCGCCACCTTTACGAAATTGCTTTGCCGTCATGCCTAATGCTTGATCGGCTTTGCGGTAGTAGCTGCTGCTGTCGGGGAATCCGGCGTTGAGAATCGCCTGTGTAACCGGAACACCTTTCGCCAGGGCATCGCGCAGACGGCGAGCACGCCATGATTGTTGCCACACTTTCGGGGTCATGCCCGTCGTGGCTTTGAACAGACGATGCAAGTGATACGGGCTCATTGCCACCTGCTGTGCCAGCTCGTCCAACGTAAGTGGTGACTCTTGCTCCAACAACTGACAGGCGCGGGCAATTTTATCCAGCCGATGCTGTTGCGCGCTGTCTTTATCCGGCTGACAGCGCTTACAGGGGCGAAACCCGGCATCCTGTGCCTGCTGGGCATCGGCGAAAAAACGGACATTTTTGCGCAGCGCATGTTTTGCCCGACAGGACGGACGGCAGAAAATACCGGTGGTCTGGACGGCAAAAACAAACTGGCCGTCGGCGTCAACGTCGCGATCCACAACGGACTGCCAACGGTCATCGTCAGTGATGCGTAAACGATTTTTCATTTCGGACTCCTTTGTTAAGCATAGCGCTTAGCCTCAGTGTGTCCCCATCGTCGGGCATAAAAACCCGCAATCTTGCTTTTTAATTTTTTTCGCTGACCAGAAAGCTATTAAACTGCGGCGACATCCAGGTTTTAAACCCCTCACCCTCTTTCACAATCATATAGACCGCCAGCCCTTCACGACGCACGACTTCTTTGGCCTTTTCCGGGCCGAGCACCATCAATCCGGTATCCCAGCCATCGGCTTCCAGCGCCGTTGGCGCAATCACCGTTACGGACACCAGATTATGTTCGATCGGGCGACCGGTTTGTGGATCGATAACATGGGAAAGGCGCTTACCGTCCAGCTCATAATAGTTCCGGTAGCTGCCGGAGGTGCTAATGCCGTGCCCGTTAATGTCGACAATCGCCTGCACCGCGTTTTCGCGATCGGTGGGTTTCTGGATTGCCACTCGCCACGGATGCCCTTCAGCATTCATTCCCCTGCTGTTCAGCGCACCACCAACGGAAACCAGATAACGGGCGATCCCCTCTTGCTCCATCAATCGAGCCAGATGATCGGCGGCGTACCCTTCACCAACGGTCGAGAGATCAACATACAGATCCGGCAAGTCTTTTTGCAGGTAGTTCTGATGCGCTTCATTCACAACTTTCAGATGAGAAAGCCCGGTTTGCGCTTTTGCAGCGTCAATTTGCGCTTGGGTGGGAATATGCAACGGCTGCTGATCCGGGCCAAAGCCCCACAGGTTGACTAACGGCCCCACGGTGATATCCATGGCCCCATCGGTTTTTGCACCAATGCGTAGCGCCGAAGTCACGATATCCGCCATGGCGTCGTTAACCGGCCACGGCGACAGGCTTTTCGACAGGTTAAAGCGCATTAACGCAGAATCGTTTTTATAGGTGGAGAGCAGTTGATCATCAGCATCAAGCTGAGTCTGGATCTTGGCCTGCAGTTCCCTGGCGCGTTTGGCATCTACGCCTACCACACTGACCCGCCAGAAAGTGCCCATCGTTTTACCTTCCAGAACCGTGGCAGGAATTGTGGTCTGAGCAGGTTTCGGGGCCTCATCGCACCCGACAAAAAAGATCGTCACAGCCAGCAGTGCTGCGCGATAAAAATTCATTTCCATACGTAATTATCCTCATGCGAACGGGCGCAAGAGTACACCAAAAATCGTTGTTTGTACGGCGAAAAAACGGCATTAAAAAAGGCCCCGCAGGGCCTTTGATAGACATAATGTAGATTAGAACTGGTAAACCAGACCCAGTGCTACGATGTCATCGGTGCTGATGCCAGCATCACGAGTGAACTGGTTGTCATCCAGCAGGTTGATTTTGTAATCAACATAGGTGGACATGTTTTTGTTGAAGTAGTAGGTCGCGCCAACATCAACATATTTCAGGATATCTTCGTCGCCATAGCCGCGGCCCAGGTCTTTACCTTTGGACTGCAGGTAAGCCACGGACGGACGCAGACCGAAGTCGAACTGGTACTGAGCAACGGCTTCGAAGTTCTGTGCTTTGTTAGCCCAGCCCAGGGAGCCCGCACGCGTTGCGTTGTAGGTCTGGGTGTACTGTGCTGCCAGGTACACGTTGTTCGCGTCGTATTTCAGACCACCAGTGTAGGTTTCAGCACGGTCGCCAGTACCGAAGTTCAAACGGTTCTGCTCGTCAGTACGTTTGGAGCTGGTGACAGCAGTACCCAGTGCGAAGCCTTCACCGATATCATAAGTGATAGATCCGCCAACGCCGTCGCCGTTTTGACGCAGCGCGTCACGACCGTTGTTGGTCACGCCAGTGAACGTTCTGCCGTTCTCGTCTTCGCCGCTTACGCTACCGTTTTTACCCTGATACTGAATGGCAAAGTTCAGGCCATCAACCAAACCGAAGAAGTCGGTGTTACGGTAGGTCGCGAAGCCGTTACCACGCTGCTGCATGAAGTTGTCAGCACCGTAAGTATCGCCGCCGAATTCTGGCAGGACGTCGGTCCAGGACGTTACGTCGTAAACTACGCCGTAGTTACGACCGTAGTCGAAAGAACCTACGTCAGCGAATTTCAGACCCGCAAACGCCACACGCGTCCAGGCGTTGTTTTCACTTTCAGCCGCATTACCCTGAATCTGGTATTCCCACTGGCCGTAACCGGTCAGTTGGTCGTTAACCTGAGTTTCGCCTTTGAAGCCGATACGCATGTAAGTCTTGTCACCATCATCACCTTTGTTGTCGGAGAAATAGTGCAGACCGTCGACTTTACCGTACAGATCTAATTTGTTGCCGTCTTTGTTATAAATTTCAGCCGCATTCGCTGCGCCTGCTACCAGCAGTGCTGGTACCAGGAGGGACAGTACTTTAACTTTCATGTTATTAACCCTCTGTTATATGCCTTTATTGCTTTTTTATGCCACTGCATACTGATTAAGGTCATTAACCAGTCGGCAACTTCATTCTCCGCAAAAACACAGAATAATCCAACACGAATATGATACTAAAACTTTTAAGGTGTTTCATTTATCGGCATAGATGTTTCTAAATGTTAATACAAGGGAACTTTTTTAAAATCAAAAAACAGTCGAAATAAGCACAAATAATCAAGAATAATTTCAATTCTCTTTAAAATCAATGTATTGTACAAAAATATCTTATAGCACTGAATGACAAAACAAAATCTTCACTCGCAACTAAAATAGACCCGCTATCATCATTAACTTTATTTATTACCGTCATTCATTTATGAATGTCTGTTTACCCCTATTTCAGCCGAATGCTCAGCGTTCGGTTTTTTTTTACCCTTCTTTACACAAAGCTTACCTTTCTGTGCTACCGATGAAAAACTATAACAACTATTAACTATCTCGGGCGTCACGATCAGATATAAGTTTGATAAATAATTTCTTGTTATTTAATGCTAAATGTATACATTCCGTACGAATATTTGTACCCACCTTTATCCACTGTACACCTTTGCACCGCCATGACTGCAACAAAATCAGGCGCAAAGAATGCAGGCCAGGCGGCGCAGTGTAAGTGTGGTAATTCATACATTACCCTTTATACTGCCCTTTCATCTTTCGCGTCGTTTAACAGGTCATAAACACGAATGAGTCAGTCTGACACAACGGTTTCCACCCGATTCTCCCTGTTACCAGGAAGTATTACCCGTTTCTTCTTATTACTGATCGTTGTGCTGTTGGTGATGATGGGTGTTATGGTCCAGAGCGCCGTCAACACCTGGCTAAAGGATAAGAGTTATCAGATTGTCGATATTACCCATGCCATTCATAAAAGGGTCGATACCTGGCGATACGTGACCTGGCAAATCTATGACAATATTGCCGCTACAACCAGTTCGCCAGGCGCAGATGGGCTACAGGAAACGCGTCTGAAACAAGATATCTATTATCTTGAGAAACCCCGCAGAAAGACTGAAGCGCTGATTTTCGGCTCGCATGACAGTTCTACACTGGAAATGACCCAGCGCATTTCAACGTATCTGGATACGCTGTGGGGCGCGGAGAATGTCCCATGGTCAATGTATTACCTGAATGGTCAGGATAACAGCCTGATCCTAATCTCAACGTTACCACTGAAAGATCTTACCTCCGGTTTTAAAGAATCGACGATTGGGAATATTGTCGATTCCCGACGCGCTGAAATGCTGCAACAGGCTAATGCGCTGGATGAGCGTGAAAGCTTCTCTTCACTGCGACGTCTGGCCTGGCAAAACGGGCATTACTTCACGCTACGCACGACCTTTAATCAGCCAGGACATCTGGCAACGGTTGTCGCCTTTGACCTGCCGATTAATGACTTGATCCCTCCCGGGATGCCGTTGGACAGTTTCCATCTGGAACCTGATGCCACCTCAACGACCGAGCACCTGAATGAAAAAGAGTCGCCTGACAGCGTCAGCATTAATTTCAACAACAGTAAAATTGAGATCTCTTCGGCGCTAAACTCAACGGATATGCGGTTGGTGTGGCAGGTTCCGTTTGGCTCATTGCTGCTCGACACATTGCAAAGCATTCTGCTACCGCTTTTGCTGAACATTGCGTTACTGGCCCTGGCGCTGTTTGGTTATACCACCTTTCGCCACCTCCCTGCCCGTTCGACTGAAGTGGCGCCAAACCTTGCGGCAAATAATGAGCTGCGTGTTCTGCGCGCAATCAATGAAGAGATTGTTTCCCTTCTGCCGCTGGGATTACTGGTACACGATCAGGAAGCAAACCGCACGGTTATCAGCAATAAAATTGCCGACCACCTGCTGCCGCATTTAAATCTGCAAAACATTACCAATATGGCAGAGCAGCATCAGGGAGTGATTCAGGCCACCATCAATAATGAACTGTATGAGATCAGACTGTTTCGCAGCCAGATCTCCCCGAGAACGCAGATCTTTATCATTCGTGACCAGGACCGCGAGGTGCTGGTCAATAAGAAACTGAAACAAGCACAGCGGCTGTATGAGAAAAACCAGCAGGCCCGCGCGGCCTTTATGCAGAATATTGGCAGCGCGCTGAAAGACCCCGCGAAAACGCTGGCTGCTAATGCCGCCGCGCTCAATACACCAGACAGCCAGAAACTGGCCAATCAGGCCGACGTTCTGGTGCGCATGGTGGACGAAATCCAGCTAGCCAACCTGCTGGAGAACGATGCCTGGAAAGGTGAATCCACACTGTTTTCCGTGCAGGCATTAATTGACGACGTGGTTCCGGAGGTTCTGCCGGCCATTAAGCGTAAAGGGCTGCAGCTGCTGATTAAAAATCACTTAAGCGCCCATGACGAACGCCGTGGCGATCGCGATGCCTTGCGCCGTATTTTGCTGCTGTTGATCCAATATGCGGTAACCACCACGCAGATTGGTAAAATCACGCTGGAAGTCGACCAGGATGAGTCAGAAGCCGAACGCCTGACCTTCCGCATTCTGGATACCGGGGAAGGCGTCACATTAAATGAAGTTGATAATCTCCATTTCCCATTCATTAATGACACGCAGGGCGATCGGTATGGCAAAGCCAACCCGCTGACGTTCTGGCTGTGCGATCAGTTATCCCGCAAGCTTGGCGGACACCTGAATATTAAAGCACGGGAAGAACTTGGAACACGTTACATCGTCCATGTTAAAATGCCGCTGCACGATCAACATGCTGATAGTGAAGAGCGCCTGTTGGATGACGTCTGCGTAATGGTTGATGTCACCTCAAATGACGTACGTAGCATTGTATTACGTCAGCTGGAAAACTGGGGGGCAACCTGCATCACGCCCGATGAACGGTTGAATAGTCAAGAATATGATCTCTTTTTAACGGATAATCCGTCTAATCTTACTGCCTCAGGCCTACTTTTAAGCGATGATGAGTCTGGCGTACGGAAAATTGGCCCAGGCCAACTGCGCGTCAACTTTAATATGAGCAATGCTATGCAGGAAGCTGTCCTTGAGCTGATTGAAGAGCAGCTGGCACAAGAAGAGTTCCAGGAACTCCCCCTCGGCGGAGATGAAAACGCCGAACTTCATGCCAGTGGTTACTACGCACTCTTTGTAGACACAGTACCGGATGATGTTAAGAGGTTGTATACTGAGGCGGCTATCAGCGATTTCGCTGCATTAGCCCAAACGGCCCATCGCCTGAAAGGCGTGTTTGCCATGCTTAATCTGGTACCCGGCAAGCAGTTATGTGAAGCGCTGGAACATCTTATTCAAGAGAAAGATGCTCCAGGTATAGAAAAATACATCAGCGACATTGACGTTTACGTCAAGAGCTTGCTGTAGCAAGGTAGCCCAATACATGAACACTATGAACGTAATTATTGCCGATGACCACCCGATTGTACTGTTCGGTATTCGTAAATCACTTGAGCAAATCGAGTGGGTAAATGTTGTCGGCGAATTTGAAGACTCCACTGCACTGATCAACAATTTGCCTAAGTTGGATGCGCATGTGTTGATTACCGACCTCTCCATGCCGGGAGATAAATACGGTGATGGGATCACGTTAATTAAATATATCAAGCGTCATTTCCCGAGCCTGTCGATTATCGTTCTGACCATGAACAACAATCCGGCTATCCTGAGCGCGGTACTGGATCTCGATATTGAAGGGATCGTACTGAAACAAGGCGCGCCAACCGACCTGCCAAAAGCGCTGGCCGCGCTGCAGAAAGGTAAGAAATTTACCCCGGAAAGCGTGTCTCGTCTGCTGGAGAAAATCAGCGCCAGCGGCTATGGCGACAAACGTCTGTCACCGAAAGAGAGTGAAGTTCTGCGCTTGTTTGCCGAAGGTTTCCTGGTTACTGAAATCGCTAAAAAGCTCAACCGCAGCATTAAAACCATCAGCAGCCAGAAAAAATCGGCAATGATGAAGCTCGGTGTGGAAAACGATATCGCACTGCTGAATTACCTCTCCTCCGTGACGCTGAGTCCGTCAGACAAAGAATAATTCTTTATCACGTCAAAATGCCTGATGGCGCTGCGTTTATCAGGCCTACGAACACACAGCATCGTGCACTTTTCGTAGGCCGGATAAGACTAACGCCGCCATCCGGCTCTTTTATCCCCTATCCCCGCGTTTTTCTCACTCTTTCCGCATATACCGCCAGCGTTTGCTTCAATACGTCTAAGGTCACCGGCTTGGACAGACAGCTATCCATACCTGATTCCAGACAACGCTGCTTCTCTTCGGCAAGCGCGTTTGCCGTTACCCCCACAACAGGCAGCGTTAACCCTAGCTGGCGGATACGCTGCGTCAGGCGATAACCATCCATATTTGGCATGTTGACGTCACTCAGCACGATATCGATATGGTTTTTGCTGAGTACGTTGAGCGCATCCACACCGTCATTCGCCGTTTTACACTGATATCCCAACGATCCCAGCTGATCGGCCAGTAAGCGCCGGTTGATAGGGTGATCGTCAACAACCAGGATCATCATGTCATCGTTCGTCGCACCGGCTTTATCCGGGGCTGGCAACGCCGTGGAGAGATCTTCACTCCCCAGCTCTACACTGTAGATATGCGCCAACAGCGCAGGCAGTTCGTGCGGTGACGCCACACTGTGTACCCATTCTCCAGGCTCTCTTTCCAGCGGAATGCCAATATGGCGGCGGCAGAAAATTACCGCTGCCCGTCCCTGCCAGGCCTGTTCCAGCACATCGTCGGCCACCAGCAGGTCATCCGCATCGGGCTGTTGTCCCTCATATCGCAGCACCGTCATCCCGTTACGCGTCAGGCTGGATTCGAGAAATTGGTACAGTGACGCATTGCGTACTGCCAGCCAGCAACGCGTGCCAGCCAATCCTTCTACACCCTTTTTCAACGGATACTGTGCGCCATAAAGCGGAATACGCAGCGTAAACTGACTCCCCATTCCCGGCTCGGAATCGACGGAAATATCCCCATCCATCATGCTGATCAGTTTTTCACAAATCGCCAAACCGAGTCCCGTTCCCTGGAAATTACGCTGTACGCCAGTCCCCACCTGGAAGAAAGGATCGAACAACCGAACCACCTCTTTGGCAGGGATCCCTACACCGGTATCACGCACTCGAATGCTCAGGTAGTCGCCGCTGCACTGCACGTGCAGCACAATACAACCGGTATCGGTAAACTTGATTGCGTTACTCAGCAGATTAGAAATCACCTGTTGTAAACGCATCGGATCGCCATTCAGCGCCACGGGCACATCCGGGTCGATAAAGCAGTACAACCCCAACTGCTTGCGGACCACCAGCGGCAAATAGTTAGCCGTAATATGGTTCATGACTTCACGCGGTGAAAACTCTCGCGGCTCAATCTTCAGCTGTTCAGATTCAATTTTTGAGAAGTCGAGAATATCGCTGATAATTTTCAGCAGCAGGCTGGAAGAGTTATTCATCGCCGTTACCAGACGATCCACCCCACTCGGTAACTCTTTGGTTTGCAACAAATCAAGGTTTCCGATAATGCCATACAACGGTGTACGTAGCTCATGGCTCACCGTCGCAAGGAACATCGATTTGGACTGGCTGGCCTGTTCCGCCGCCTGCGCCATCTCCTGCAACGACTCTTCCATTTTAACGCGCGCACTGACATCAACCAGGACACAAATTGCCACATTTTCATTGCGATAGCGCGAGTGCACAAAGCTGATTTGCAGATTGGTATTGTTGCTGGTTAGCACATCAACAAAATTGACCTGTTGGCCGCAAATAATTTGCGTTAACCGCTGACGGTCTTCATGCGTCAGCATATTCAGATAGGTGTGCGCCAGTTCGTTACTCAGGATGTTAATCCCATCCATCGTGCGCAGAATACAAATACCCACCGGCGCAGAAGCTACGATTTTACGGTTAAACTGCTCATGTTCTTCCAGCCGCTGAGCATCGCTTTCCGCTGGAATAAAAATGCGCCGTTCATACATGCGCGTGAGCATAAACAATGCCGCGCCAACCAGCACGTTCAACAAGATAGCGTTCAGGATCATCATGCGGATCCGCTCCAGCACCAGATCGACCGGAACGGAATAGACGATGCTCAGGGAGGACGGAGGCAGATTCTTCTTCAATACCAGCTCGCGGAAACCCGGCGTGTAACCAAACCAGGAACGTTCCTGCATCCAGTGGGGCTCAGCCTTAATATTCCCTTCAGGGCCAGTGAGCGAAATCAGCGCATGCCCATTTTCGTCGAGGATGGTCACGCCCATCGGTAAACTGCCCGGCGTGAAGAAATTCTCCATACGAATAGGCTGCTCTACGCCCAACAGCGCCTGGAGGCGATTGGCGAGGTAAACCGGCGTCAGCGCATAGAAATACCCTACTCCCGGACGCGGCCCCTGGCTGATCCAGAACAAGTTGTTGCCGTTTTCGTCTTGCGTAGCATTGCGATACTTAATAATGCGCTCATGCAACGCCTTCAGGGCCTCGTCACGTTCGACAGGCATATCACGCAAGCCGAAATTGGCCATACAGAGGTTGTCGCTGCCGATCAGGAACACTCGATTTAAATCATAGGCGGCGGAAAAGTTGTCGCGCCAGTAGCGCATAAACCAGGCTAGTGATTCCAGAGAGCCTCGCCAGGCGTTGCCCATGACAGAACAGTCGGAGTCGGCAAACAGCGGCTCAAAATTTGGCACGACGGTTTTATCATCTCGCGCCCGCAGCGACATCACGCCGTTTTCCGCCGTTAAGCGATTTTCGGCAATATATTTCAGCTCTTTAATGACATCAGATGTGCGCTGAATGTAGCGCTGGGCCTGATCGGAGCTGAGATTAAGCTCCTGATGGATCTCAGACTCTCGCTGATGCAGCGCATTCACAATGTAGAACACGGAGGCGAACGCAATCAGACACCAGATAACGAGCGCCAACGCTCTGAACAGGTAGCGTGAAACTTTTAGGGTTGAATGAACGGAAGCAAGGTATTTCAAAGGGGCGAAGCTCCGCCTCAGGGCATTAATAGAGTGTGGTTAAGGTAGCGGTAAATGTCCGGCGTCGCAATGCCCTCTCTTTACGGGAATATGATACACCGCTCTGAAACCCTTGTCTTAACCCCGCAATATTTACACAACCAAATGGTCATTGTGTCGATAATTCCACATGTTTATAGCGTAGAAATCACAGGCCGTTCAGCAGTCTTATCTGAAAATGAGAAAAAACGCTTTGCTGCTTGCCCTGCTCAACGTTATGCGGGGGAAGCGCCGTCAATCCTCTTCACGTTAACCACTCGCCAGGCAACACAGAGGTAACTTGAAGGAAAAAGTGTATATGTCATAATAAACAAAACCGAGGGACCTCAATGAACATTATCGAACAACTTCAGTTACTGGTGAAAACTGGCTCACACACGGAACAAACTATTAGTCGTTACATTCTGGCTACATTATCAGGCGCAGAAAAACTGACATCGACAGCAATTTCAAAAAAGACTCAGACCAGCCAACCTTCTATTGTTCGTTTTGCTCAAGCGCTCGGTTATACCGGTTTTACTTCTTTTAAATATGATTTAATTAAATGTCTACGCAGTGAACCTGCAGTGCTGCTTCCAGCACAGGCAACAAAGAACAATGTTATTCTCAGTGAATTTATCAACAATAATAACCCAGCAGCAATTAATACTTTCTTTGAAATTATCAGCTCCAGCCGCAACCTTTATTTTTGTCACTCCCGGGAACTAGGCTCTTTACTCAGTAATATCATTCAGGACTACAGTGATATTGGTAAGGTCTGTATTCCCGTTGAGTATCAAAATGCCGATTCGCTGTTAGCCAACAGCCTGACAGATTGTGATTCCGTAATCTTGCTACCGGGTCCCAAAGATGAACCGGATAACCAGTTGATTACATTGATTCGCGAGCATGAGGCTGCCTCGCTGGCTGTCGCCTGCCACCAGAGCGGCACATCGCTTGCCGATGTGACCCTGTACACTCCTCAATCCAGCGTCAGTCCTCTGAGTTTTGCCGCATTGAAAATGTCACTGCATACGCTTTTCTTTCATGCCCTGCAATATTGTTATCTGAATATGAATAATGAAAAGACGCCCCATAAGCGATGATCATTGGCAGGGTTGGGGGGAATAAGACACCCTACTTTAATCATAGAAATTAAAGTCAAAAAAAATACTTATGAGACGTAAAAAAAAGATTAATTACAAGTGCACAATATTTCCTGTTGATAGTGAATGATGTACTGCCTCGCAAATTAACGTAGCCTGTAAGCCGTCTTCTGCTGTTGCCAGATAAGGTGTATCAAATAATATATGCTCCACAAAATCATGTATTGGCTGAATTCCGTATCCGCTGGCCTTGTTATTAACATAATTGATAAAGTTATAATTTGGTGTCGCGCTACGTTGTGGTGTAAACATTTCATAGCCGCGCAACTGCGCATCTGCTCGATAATAGTTATTTTCAGTAATAACAAAACTACGACCATCATTTGCTTTGGGGAACGTAGAGGGCAGACACCATCCCACCTCCACCGTCCATTGCGCACCATTTTCAAACGTAACAAAAGACTGAATGGTGTCCCAGGAGTCGATACCTTCAGCAACCAGTTTCTTTTTCTGCCCTATCGCATAGACGCTCACTGCGTTGGCACCGTTCATATAGTATCGAATTAAATCGAAACAGTGAGTGCCGAGAAAATGGACGGGTGAGCTTTCATTCGCCCACGATAACCAGTTTTTTGGCACATCGATGATGTCATCCATGCTCATATAGCCACGTAGTACCTGACCGGTTTCAGGCTTCAATAGCTCATGATGAATATGTTGCGCCATTCCGTCCCAACGCTTGTGGTAATCAACACCAATTTTCACCCCATACTCTGTAGCGCAACGGATAATCTCCCGACATTCCGCCGACGTTGTTGCCATCGGCTTTTCAATCAGCACATGTTTTCCAGCGGTAATGGACTCAATTGTTGCATCAAAGTGGAAAGGATCCGGGGTGGCTATCGATACCAGATCAACTTGCGTAGCGGCAAACAGTTCTGCCAGCGATGCAAAGCCGGGAATATGAAACTCCTGAGCTACGCTGGCCCGAATGTCCGGGTTGATTTCGCAAAACCCGACCAGATTCACCCACGGATTATAGTGGTAAGCATTGATATGGTGTTTGCCATAAATTCCCGCGCCAACCACCGCGGCATTGATTTTATTCATTACATGATTCCTCAGTTAAACAAACCAAAAGAAAACAGATAGCCGATAGCCACCGCCAGAGGAGCGGTAATCATTCGTGATAACAGGAAGGCAGGAACGCCAAGACGAATGGTCTTCTCTTTCGCCTCCTGCATGGAAAGCCCGACAGGAATAAAATCGGCCCCTACCTGAACATTTATCGCGAACAGTGCCGGCAACGCCATCAGTGGAGAAACCACTCCGCTACCGATTAATGTTCCCACCAACACACCCACAACCTGTGCTATGGCCGCGCCAGGAGCCAGAATGGGTGAGATAAACGGTAAGCCGCAGATAATCGCGATGACAAACAAGCCAGTTAACGACCCGGCAAGCGGTGATAGCGCATTCCCGGTCCACTGACCAATTGCCGTTTCCTGCACCAAAGCAATTAACACAGAGATAAAAGCCATAAACGGGATAACGTTTTTAATGCACAGCTCAACCGACTCACGCGCAGAGGTATACAGCAGGCTGACAAAATTACCGATACTCGTAGCAAATCGGGTCAACAACTCCAGCGCAGTGTTGGTTGCTGAACCGCGTGGTTTTGTGTCAACCTGGCGGCTGACAACCGCCGAAGCATCACCTGCGGGCAAAGGTTCAGCAAGATTAACCTCTTCGTGTGCATTGACCGGTTGGTTAAGCGTTTCAATCAACGATAGCGATTCGCTGCTGACATCAGAAATATAGATATCCTCAGTGATATACTTCGCCAGCGGTCCCATCGCGCCGGTAGGGAGGATGTTGATGGTCTTGATTCTTTTTTGCGGGTAGATGCCGCAGCGCAATGAACCACCGCAGTTGATCACCACGCAGAGGATTTTCTTATCATCTGGCATTGCATCAAAGCCGTTAACCACCGGCATCTCGAGCATTTTACCCAGTTTTTTTGCAATAGGGTCAATGCTTTTCCCGGTGAGCGACAAGATTACTTTGCTGGTATCGCGAGATAAATACATGTCATCGCCAATTCCTGAATGACCTTTTTTAATCAGCACGGTTTTCATTGGTTTTCCTCATTATTGTCAATGGGCCCGTTAATTCATTAACGGAAGGCGAGAAACCGCTTTTAACGTGTAATGAACCATAGGCAATTGGCTTTTCTGCCCCGTCAAATACCACTGTAATATGACCCAGCTCACATAGATTTTGCCACGCAGCATCTCCCCAGCAGGTGATATTCCATATCTGGTTATTAATCTGTAAAACATAGTTCGCTGTTTTTTGTAACGGTGCGCTATCAAAAACAATATTCTTTATAACCAGCACATAATCGAGATAATCTTCCGGGGCGCGATCGTTAAACGTTATGAGCATGCCATTAAGCAGCCCTTCTTCTACTTTCTTTCCAGCTTTTACGACATCAGCCGAAAATAGCACTTTCATTGTCTTTCCTTATTCCTGATTAAGTTCGCGTTTTTCCAACCTTGTGAAGATATATTCGGTAAGAAAACCGCGGATAAATCCAAGCAGAATACCTGCAGCGATATAACGCAATGCCAAGTCGGCAACAGGAAGGTCGAGTCGGGTAATCCCCGCCGCCACTCCCAGCCAGATAAAGAGTTCCGATGGTACGATGTGGGGAAACAGCGAGGTCAGTGGATGTACGGTACTGCCCAGTGCATCCTGATAAGCGGGCTTACACCGTTCAGGCAGGAACTTACCCATTGTCAGCGCGCCGGGGCTGCTAAGGAAGAACCAGGCAAAACTGGGCAATATTCCGTATGTTAATATTTTTGATTTCCCCATCAGAGTCGCGACTTTTTCCATTCGCTGTTGACCTATTAACTTCATAATGAAATTAACCGTCAGAATTAATGTTATCAACATCGGAATGGTACTGACGATCATCCCAGAGAATATCTTCCCTGCACTCTGAAAAAGATGGATAAAGCCTTCCGCAATTTCAACTATCATAGTTAACTCCCAACGCCGAGGTAAAAGTATATTCATCCGTCAGAGATGAACTGACAGACTGAGGCAGCCAACGCATTTTTCTTTCACACTTCAGGTGCTTTTTCTTAAATAGTTTGCAGGTCTCCTGTTCATAGCGGATGTTAAAAAATCTTTTATTGGGCAGAGAAAAGTTAGCGGTAAAAGAGTGAACAAACAGTGAGCACTCTCACAGAGTTATAATTATTCATTTATTTTTGTATTTTTATACAAGAAGCGGGTAGACGGTTAGAAAAAGATAATGAGCTGATGGGTAAGGGATTATTCAGGACGTAAAAAAGGGAGGCAAAGCCTCCCTTGTGCACAGTATTACAATGTTTAATTACTCGTCAGCGTCATCCGCTGCTGCATCATCATCGCTTTCCGCTTCAGGTGCGATATCCTCGTCACCTTCAGCTGCACTTCCGTCGATGGAATCGAGCTCTTCATCATCAACCGGTTCAGCAACGCGTTGCAGACCCACGACGTTTTCATCTTCCGCAGTACGGATAAGGATCACACCCTGGGTATTACGCCCTACCACGCTGATTTCCGACACGCGAGTACGTACCAACGTACCTGCGTCGGTGATCATCATGATCTGGTCGGTATCTTCAACCTGCACTGCGCCAACAACGGAACCGTTGCGCTCGGTAACCTTGATGGAGATAACGCCCTGGGTCGCACGAGACTTGGTCGGATACTCTTCCGCCGCCGTACGTTTACCGTAACCGTTCTGAGTAACGGTCAGGATCGCACCTTCACCGCGCGGAACGATCAGCGATACCACGCTATCTTTTTCCGCCAGCTTGATACCGCGTACACCGGTCGCGGTACGACCCATTGCACGGACAGCATCTTCTTTAAAGCGCACCACTTTACCTGCCGCAGAGAACAACATGACTTCGTCACTGCCGGATGTCAGATCTACACCAATCAGTTCGTCGCCTTCGTTCAGGTTAACCGCAATAATACCGGCAGAACGCGGACGGCTGAACTCGGTCAGCGCCGTTTTCTTCACGGTACCGCTGGCGGTTGCCATAAAGACGTTCACGCCCTCTTCGTACTCACGTACTGGCAGAATTGCGGTAATACGTTCGTTAGCTTCCAGCGGCAACAGGTTGACGATAGGACGTCCACGTGCGCCACGGCTTGCTTCCGGCAACTGATAGACCTTCATCCAGTACAAACGACCACGGCTGGAGAAGCAGAGGATCGTGTCATGGGTGTTGGCCACCAGCAGGCGGTCAATAAAGTCTTCTTCTTTAATGCGTGCCGCTGATTTACCTTTACCGCCACGACGCTGCGCTTCGTAATCGGTTAACGGCTGATATTTCACGTAACCCTGATGAGACAAGGTTACGACTACATCTTCCTGGCTAATCAGATCTTCGATGTTGATGTCAGCGCTGTTCGCGGTGATTTCGGTACGACGAGCGTCACCGAACTGTTCACGAATCAGCTCCATCTCTTCACGGATAACTTCCATCAGACGATCGGCGCTGCCCAGAATGTGCAGCAGTTCAGCGATCTGTTCCAGCAGCTCTTTGTATTCGTCGAGCAGTTTTTCGTGCTCAAGGCCGGTCAGTTTCTGCAAACGCAGATCCAGAATAGCCTGGGCTTGCTGTTCAGTCAGATAGTACTGACCGTCACGCACACCAAATTCCGGCTCCAGCCATTCAGGACGCGCGGCGTCATCACCGGCACGCTCCAGCATGGCGGAAACGTTGCCCAGTTCCCACGAACGCGCAACCAGCGCAGCTTTCGCTTCAGCCGGGGTCGGCGCGCGGCGGATCAGTTCGATGATCGGATCGATGTTCGCCAGCGCAATCGCCAGCGCTTCAAGGATGTGCGCACGGTCGCGGGCTTTACGCAGTTCAAAGATAGTACGACGGGTTACGACTTCACGGCGGTGACGTACAAACGCGGCAATAATATCTTTCAGGTTCATGATCTTCGGCTGGCCATGGTGCAATGCAACCATGTTGATACCGAAGGAAACCTGCAGTTGGGTCTGGGAATAGAGGTTGTTCAGAACCACTTCCCCGACCGCATCACGTTTCACTTCAATCACGATGCGCATACCGTCTTTGTCAGACTCGTCACGCAGCGCGCTGATGCCTTCAACGCGTTTGTCTTTTACCAGCTCGGCGATTTTCTCAATCAGGCGCGCTTTGTTTACCTGATACGGAATTTCGTGAACGATGATGGTTTCACGACCCGTTTTGGCATCCGCTTCGACTTCCGCGCGTGCGCGAATGTACACTTTGCCACGACCGGTACGGTAGGCTTCTTCGATACCACGACGACCGTTGATGATCGCGGCAGTCGGGAAGTCCGGACCCGGAATATGTTCCATCAGCCCTTCAATGCTGATGTCTTCATCGTCAATATATGCCAGACAGCCGTTGATCACTTCGGTCAGGTTGTGCGGCGGAATGTTGGTCGCCATACCTACCGCGATACCGGACGAACCGTTCACCAGCAGGTTAGGAATTTTGGTCGGCATGACGTCAGGAATTTGTTCGGTGCCGTCATAGTTGTCGACGAAATCAACCGTTTCTTTTTCCAGGTCAGCCATCAGCTCATGGGCGATTTTCGACATACGGATTTCCGTATAACGCATCGCCGCTGCGGAGTCGCCATCGACAGAACCAAAGTTACCCTGACCATCTACCAGCATGTAGCGCAAGGAGAATGGCTGCGCCATACGAACAATGGTGTCGTAAACGGCGATATCACCATGAGGGTGGTATTTACCGATTACGTCACCAACGACACGGGCAGATTTTTTATAGGCTTTATTCCAGTCGTTGCCCAATACGTTCATGGCGTAAAGTACGCGACGGTGAACCGGTTTCAGGCCATCTCGGACGTCCGGCAGCGCACGGCCAACAATGACCGACATCGCATAATCCAGATAGGAGCTCTTCAGCTCTTCCTCAATGTTGACCGGTGTAATTTCTCTCGCAAGGTCGCTCATCTAACCGCTATCCCTCTACTGTATCCCGGATTCAAAGGTCGCAAATTATAACACATCCGTGCAGATTCAGGTAAATGGATTCCCCCTGACAGAGGCTTTATTCATCCCGTCAGGCTGATATACTCATTTGCATCGCAAATTTAGGAGTAGAAGCCCCAATGAATGCCGAAAAACCTCCGGTAGCTCACAACGTTGACCATGAAGAAATTGCCAAGTTTGAAGCAGTCGCGTCACGCTGGTGGGATCTTGAGGGTGAATTTAAGCCGCTGCACCGCATTAACCCACTGCGTCTGGGCTATATTACTGAGCGCTCAGGCGGCCTGTTTGGTAAAAAGGTACTCGACGTCGGATGCGGCGGCGGTATTCTGGCGGAGAGCATGGCGCGCGAAGGTGCTACCGTCACCGGACTGGACATGGGTTTTGAACCGCTGCAGGTAGCAAAACTGCATGCACTGGAAAGCGGTATCCAGGTAGAGTACGTACAAGAAACCGTCGAAGAGCATGCGGAAAAGCATGCACATCAGTATGACGTTGTCACCTGTATGGAAATGCTGGAGCACGTGCCAGACCCACAGTCAGTGGTCAGAGCTTGCGCCAGGCTGGTCAAACCGGGTGGCGAAGTATTTTTCTCCACGCTTAACCGCAACGGCAAATCCTGGCTGATGGCGGTGGTCGGAGCGGAATATATTCTGCGCATGGTGCCGAAAGGCACGCACGATGTGAAAAAATTTATTAAGCCTGCTGAATTATTAGAGTGGGTTGACCAGACCGTACTGAAAGAGCGCCATATGACCGGCCTGCATTACAACCCCATCACCAACACCTTCAAACTTGGCCCGGGCGTTGATGTGAACTATATGGTACATACCACCGCCAAGGTTGATTAACCGCTCCTGTAGGCCGGATAAAGCGTGCAACGCCGCCATCCGGCATGCTTACTGGAACCATGCCTGATGACGTTTCGCTTATCAGGCCTACAAATCCTGTGCCAGATCATAAGAACTTTCCTTGCCTTAGATGAAGAAATCAGCACTCGATCAAATTTTCTATTTTTTTTCTCAATTATTGACATCCCCGCCAGGCCTTATAAGACGCGCACTTAGCGATTATCACCCTTTTGCAACCTCAATTTAACCTCAAAATCAACTCTTGTGCTGAAAAGAATCCCTACTAGAATACTCACCATATAGCGTCTATTTTATCAAACAACCCCTACATATAGTATTTATCCACAGACTTAGTCACAACATGACTCTGTGGATAATATGGGGGATATTTTTTCTTTCACGGACAGGTAAAAAACCACATGAATCAGAGTCTGCTGGTGACAAAGCGTGATGGTAGTACAGAGCGCATCAATCTCGACAAAATCCACCGAGTTCTGGATTGGGCGGCAGAAGGACTGAATAACGTATCGATTTCTCAGGTCGAGCTGCGCTCCCACATTCAGTTTTATGACGGAATCAAGACCTCCGACATCCATGAAACAATCATCAAAGCAGCCGCCGACCTGATCTCCCGCGAAGCGCCGGATTATCAGTATCTGGCTGCCCGTCTGGCGATTTTCCACCTGCGTAAAAAAGCGTACGGTGAGTTTGAACCGCCAAAGCTGTTCGACCATGTCGTGAAAATGGTTGAAATGGGCAAATACGACAATCATCTGCTGGAAGACTACACGGAAGAAGAGTTCAAGCAGATGGACTCGTTCATCGTACACGACCGTGATATGACCTTCTCCTACGCTGCGGTGAAGCAGTTGGAAGGTAAATATTTGGTGCAAAACCGTGTTACCGGTGAGATCTATGAAAGCGCACAGTTCCTCTACATTCTGGTAGCGGCTTGCCTGTTCTCTAACTATCCGCGTGAAACACGTCTGCAATATGTAAAACGTTTCTACGACGCCGTTTCTACGTTCAAAATCTCGCTGCCGACGCCAATTATGTCCGGCGTGCGTACCCCAACGCGTCAGTTCAGCTCCTGCGTACTAATCGAGTGCGGCGACAGCCTGGACTCCATCAACGCAACCTCCAGCGCAATTGTGAAATACGTTTCTCAGCGTGCCGGTATCGGCATTAACGCTGGTCGCATCCGTGCGCTGGGTAGCCCGATTCGCGGCGGTGAAGCGTTCCACACCGGCTGTATTCCGTTCTACAAGCATTTCCAGACTGCGGTGAAATCCTGCTCTCAAGGTGGCGTACGCGGTGGTGCAGCCACGCTGTTCTACCCAATGTGGCACCTGGAAGTTGAAAGCCTGCTGGTCCTGAAAAACAACCGTGGCGTCGAAGGTAACCGCGTTCGTCACATGGACTACGGCGTACAGATCAACAAGCTGATGTACACCCGCCTGCTGAAAGGCGGTGACATCACCCTGTTTAGCCCGTCTGACGTCCCGGGTCTGTATGACGCGTTCTTCGCCGATCAGGATGAGTTCGAGCGTCTGTACACCCAATATGAAAACGACGACAGCATCCGCAAACAGCGCGTGAAAGCAGTTGAGCTGTTCTCACTGATGATGCAGGAACGTGCCTCGACCGGTCGTATCTACATTCAGAACGTTGACCACTGCAACACCCATAGCCCGTTTGATCCGGTTGTCGCGCCGGTACGCCAGTCCAACCTGTGCCTGGAAATTGCCCTGCCGACCAAACCGCTGACCGACGTTAACGATGAAAACGGCGAAATTGCACTGTGTACGCTGTCCGCATTTAACCTGGGCGCTATCGAAAGCCTGGACGAACTGGAAGAGCTGGCTGTACTGGCTGTACGTGCGCTGGATGCGCTGCTCGATTACCAGGATTATCCGATTCCGGCCGCCAAGCGCGGTGCGATGGGTCGTCGTACGCTGGGTATTGGCGTGATCAACTACGCTTACTGGCTGGCGAAAAACGGTAAACGCTACTCTGACGGCAGCGCCAATAACCTGACTCACAAAACCTTTGAAGCGATTCAATATTACCTGTTGAAGGCTTCTAACGAGCTGGCAAAAGAGCAAGGCGCATGCCCATGGTTTAACGAAACCACCTATGCGAAAGGTATTCTGCCGATTGATACCTATAAAAAAGATCTTGATGCTATCGCTAACGAACCGCTGCATATGGACTGGGAACAGCTGCGTGAATCTATCAAGACTTACGGCCTGCGTAACTCCACGCTGTCAGCCCTGATGCCGTCCGAGACCTCTTCACAGATCTCCAACGCCACCAACGGTATTGAACCACCACGCGGTTACGTGAGCATCAAAGCGTCGAAAGATGGGATTCTGCGTCAGGTCGTGCCGGACTACGAACACCTGCACGACGCATACGAACTGCTGTGGGAAATGCCAAACAACGACGGCTATCTGCAGCTGGTAGGCATCATGCAGAAATTTATCGATCAGTCGATTTCCGCCAACACCAACTACGATCCGTCGCGCTTCCCGTCCGGAAAAGTACCGATGCAGCAGTTGCTGAAAGACCTGCTCACCGCCTACAAATTTGGTGTCAAAACGCTGTATTATCAGAACACCCGTGACGGTGCGGAAGACTCTCAGGACGATCTGGTACCGTCCATTCAGGACGATGGCTGCGAAAGCGGCGCATGTAAGATTTAATCTTTTGCCGGGTGGCGTAACGCTAACCCGGCCTACAAATTAATTCGCGGTATTGTAGGCCGGATAAGCAAAGCGCATCCGGCAGTACATTCCAGACAGGATTCACATCAATGGCATACACCACTTTTTCACAGACGAAAAATGATCAGCTTCTGGAACCGATGTTCTTCGGCCAGCCGGTGAACGTCGCCCGCTACGATCAGCAAAAATATGACATCTTTGAAAAACTGATCGAAAAGCAGCTCTCTTTCTTCTGGCGTCCGGAAGAAGTCGATGTTTCTCGCGATCGTATCGACTTCCAGGCATTGCCGGAACATGAAAAACATATCTTCATCAGCAACCTGAAGTATCAGACGCTGCTGGACTCCATTCAGGGACGTAGTCCTAACGTCGCGCTGCTGCCGTTAATCTCGATCCCTGAACTGGAAACCTGGGTGGAAACGTGGGCGTTTTCTGAAACGATCCACTCCCGCTCTTACACCCACATCATCCGTAATATTGTTAACGATCCGGCGGTGGTGTTTGACGATATCGTCACCAACGAGCAAATCCAGAAACGCGCAGAAGGCATCTCCAGCTACTACGACGAATTGATCGAGATGACCAGCTACTGGCATTTGCTCGGTGAAGGTACGCATACCGTTAATGGTAAAACGGTTGTCGTAAACCTGCGTGAGCTGAAGAAGAAGCTGTATCTGTGCCTGATGAGCGTGAACGCGCTGGAAGCGATCCGCTTTTATGTCAGCTTCGCCTGCTCTTTCGCCTTCGCCGAACGTGAACTGATGGAAGGCAACGCGAAAATTATTCGTCTGATCGCCCGCGACGAAGCCCTGCACCTGACCGGTACTCAGCATATGCTGAACCTGCTGCGCAGCGGCGTGGACGATCCGGAGATGGCGGAAATTGCCGAAGAGTGCAAACAAGAGTGCTACGACCTGTTCGTACAGGCCGCGCTGCAGGAAAAAGAGTGGGCAGATTATCTGTTCCGTGATGGCTCAATGATTGGCCTGAACAAAGACATTCTGTGCCAGTACGTTGAGTACATCACCAACATCCGTATGCAGGCTGTTGGACTCGATCTGCCATTCCAGACACGTTCTAACCCGATCCCTTGGATCAATACCTGGCTGGTGTCTGACAACGTCCAGGTTGCGCCGCAGGAAGTGGAAGTCAGCTCTTATCTGGTCGGCCAGATCGATGCCGAAGTCGATACTGACGATCTGAGTAACTTCCAGCTCTGATGGGCCGCGTGACTCTGCGCATCTCTGGCACGCAGTTGCTGTGCCAGGATGAACACCCTTCCCTGCTTGCCGCGCTCGAGTCGCACGATGTTGAAGTCGAATATCAGTGTCGTGAAGGCTACTGCGGCTCCTGCCGTACCCGCCTGGTGGCGGGACAGGTTGACTGGATTGCAGAACCGCTGGCCTTCATTCAGCCCGGTGAAATATTGCCGTGCTGTTGCCGGGCAAAAGGCGATATTGAAATAGAGCTGTAGTGTTTAGTGAACTTCATGCGCGGAGACCAGTACCACGTCTCCGCGTTTTTTCATCTGCATGATATACAGCGCCCCGGCCAGTACCACCAGCAGCGCCCCCACCAGATAAATCGCCCGATATCCCACACCCTCGACCATCATCCCCATGATAAACGCGCCGATTGCCATTCCCGCATCCATCGCATTGAAAAACAGCGAATTGGCGATACCAATTTTATGGGGTTCCACCGAACTAATAATTTGTGCCTGAAATACGGGTGTGACCGAACCATAACCGATGCCAATTAATCCACCGGAAATAATCATCATAATGCTGCCGTTAGTATAGCCAAGCGCCACCAGCCCGACGGTGAAAGCCAGCAAACACGGATAGACCACGTATTTCGGCCCTTTTTTATCACAAACATTGCCGGTAAAGGTTCGACAGATCATCAGGCAAATGGCGTAACACAACAGGAAATTACTGGCGGCGGCCATCAGATCGAGCTCGCGCGCATACAGTGCGAGAAAAGCGGAAACGCCCGCGTAGGAAAAGGTCATGAAAAACGTCACCATCGCGAAAGGCAGTGCGGCGCGATCAAACATAGCAGCAAATCCCAGCTTCGGTTTTGAGCCGTCAGCATGACGGATAACCGGCGGTACGGCGACAATCAATGACAGGATAATACCCAGTACGGCAACCGCGCTACACAGCCAGAATGCAGTGGTAAAAGCTTCCCAGCGTGCCATGTTCAGCCCTACCCACGGCCCCACAACCATTGCCAGTCCCATGGCTAACGAGAAAAAACTGATGCCCTCCCCACGTCGGGAGGCCGGTATCAACCGCGCGGAAATCGTTCCTTTTACCGTGGTAATAACGCCAAACGTTACACCATGAAGCACCCGAATCAACAGCAGTGATTCAATTGAGTGGCAAACAGGATACAGCGCAGTGACCACCAAAAAGGCCAGAGAAGAGAGCACCAGAATTGTTTTATTCGAATATTTTCCTACCCATTGTCCCGCAAACGGGCGCACAACAATGGCGGCCCCCAAAAAGAAGGTGACTAATAATCCGGCCTTATCTGGAGTGGCATGCAGTCGATCCGAAATATAGATCGGTAACAGCGTGAGCAGGACATAAAAAACAAAAAATATAATAAAGCTGATTATCGTTATTGCCCAAAAATCTTTCGTCCACAGTTTTTCTTTCATATTCGACAACCTGTCCAGACGGCGCACGCAGGCAACGCTCAGCTCAACTGAACTACGGACAGGTGCGTCGAAGTGTGATTTTACGGTAGACCGCAAGTATAAACAGGTCCATTATATTAGAGAAATTAATCGTTTTAATATTGTTGATTAGAGGGAGCTAATGACATTAACCCAGATCCACGCCCTGCTTGCCGTACTTGAGTACGGTGGTTTTACCGAAGCCAGCAAGCGGCTGTACATGACCCAATCCGCCGTTAGCCAGGCAATTTCAGCGCTAGAGGAAGAGCTAGGGGTTGATATTATTATCCGCGAACGCCGCAAAGACATTCAACTTAGTCCGGCCGGGAGTCGGATCGTTTCACACCTGCGGACGATCGTGTCTGAAACCAACGCGGTGAAAGAGATTGCCGAGCAAGAGCGACAAAACCCGGCCAGAGCCCTGCGAATCGGCTGCTTTCCCAGCGCCTGTGCCTGTATTTTGCCCGGTATCATCCACCACTTCGAGCAGCACCACCCGCATATCAAAATTATCCCTTATGAGGAAAACAGCACGGCAATCGTTGATTCCCTGCGCAGTGGGGACATCGATGCGGGATTTGTGCATTTCCCGGTAAATGGCATGTACTGCGTACCGGTGTATCGCGACAAATTTACCGTTGTAGTTCCTGAAAGCCATCCGCTGGCGGCCAATAGCACAATTTCAGTGGAACAACTGGTTGGAGAACCGCTCATTATCAGCAAAGGTCGCTATGAATTAAGCATCATGACGCTATTTAAAGAGAAGGGAATTGAACCGGTCATTAAATACGAGTTTAACCATCCGGATACCGCGATGAGCTTTATTCGTCAGGGGCTGGGTATAGCGTTATTACCGGAATTAACGCTGAAGGCGGTTGGTGGGAAAGTACGCTCAGTCGCGCTGGAACCGACGTTCTATCGACAGATATCCTTACTGGCAAAAGAGCCGCCGGTGGACGGCAGCCCTTTATTTCTCCTGCAGGCATGTATGGAAACGTTGACAGCAGACGGCCTTATCTAGCAGTTAAAACGTTTCATCCATTTAGGCCTGTGACCGGAGGTGCATCACAGGCCTTACGCCATCACTCTTTATTCAAGAATTTCACTGCTTTGTCGGGGAAGTCGGTGAACAGCCCGTCAACGTCCGCCTTGTTATAAAGAATGTCATACAGCTGGTTTACGTCAGTGGTGTAATCCGGCAGTTGATCGGCGCGAACGGTATAAGGATGCACCACCATCTTATTCTGATGTGCGTCCTGCACCATGCCAGTTAACGAGATATTGCCCTTCTTCGACTTCTCATCAATCAGCATGTGGTAGTCCGGCCCAATGCCGTCCGCATACTGCGCAACCTGCTTCATGGCACCCGGCTTAAACATCCAGTCGTAGTTGTAATTAACCCAACTACCGTCCGGCTTTTTCTCCTGAGTTTCATTCCAGTCGGTGTACGCAATCAACTGTACCAGATTGAGATCCATCCCCATCTTCGGTTCCAGTTCATTTTTAATGCGCTTCAACTCTGCAACATCAAAACACTGTAGATAGACCTTGTCGTTCTTGTCGGTATACCCGTACTTTTTCAGCACTTCCAGCGTCTTAGCCGCAATGTCCTTCCCTTCCTGGTGATGGAACCACGGCGCTTTCATTTCCGGGTAAATACCGATGTTTTTACCGGTGGAATGATTTAATCCCTGAACAAACTCAATCTCTTCTTCGAACGTGTGCACGCGGAAATCAGATTTACCCATCGGGAAGCGCCCTGGGTAGGTCTGGACCTTTTTGCCATTTTCGATATCGAAGCCTTCGGTAAATTTCAGCGATTTAATTTCATCCAGCGTAAAGTCGATAGCGTAGTAACGCCCGTCTTTACGCGCCCGATCCGGGAAACGCTCGGCAACATCGGTGACGCGGTCAAGATAGTGGTCATGCAGGACGACCAGATGGTCATCCTTGGTCATAACCAAATCCTGCTCCAGATAATCCGCCCCCTGGGCATAGGCCATCGCCTTTGCTGGCAGCGTATGCTCCGGCAGATAACCGCTGGCGCCACGATGCGCAATCACGATTTTATCTGCGGCAACAGCTGCACTGCTGACTACCATACCTGCGAGCATCAGCGCCACGCTGAGACTTTTCAATGTGGTTTTCATCTATTAGCCCCCGTTACGCTTCAGTTCCATCTCTTCGTGATGGCGTTTTTCGCCAATCATGACGACTACCAGCAGAATAACCGCCAGCACGCTACCGCCAATCATTACCATAAAGCCGCCGTCCCAACCGAAGAAGTCAACGGTGTAGCCAACAATGGCGCTCGCGGCCACAGAACCGCCGAGATAACCGAACAGACCGGTAAAGCCAGCCGCCGTTCCCGCCGCTTTTTTCGGTGCCAGTTCCAGCGCGTGCAGACCAATCAACATTACCGGACCGTAGATCAGGAAGCCGATGATGATCATACAAGCCATATCCACGTTCGGGTTGCCTGCCGGGTTCATCCAGTAAACGATGGTCGCAATAGTTACCAGCGTCATAAAGAACACGCCGGTCGCGCCACGGTTACCACGGAAGACTTTATCCGACATCCAGCCGCACAGCAGCGTGCCTGGAATACCCGCATACTCATACAGGAAGTAGGCCCAGGATGATTTGTCCAGTGCGAAATGCTTCACTTCTTTCAGGTAAGTTGGTGACCAGTCCAGGATGCCGTAGCGCAGCAGATAAACAAACACGTTGGCGATAGCGATGTACCACAACAGTTTGTTCGGCAGTACGTACTGCATGAAGATCTGCTTCGCAGTCAGCTCTTCTTCCGCTTTCTCGGTGTAATCGTCCGGATAGTCGTTCTTATACTCTTCGATAGGCGGCAGACCACAGGACTGCGGTGTATCACGCATCAGGGCAAAAGCAATCAGCGCGACGACGATCGCACCGAAAGCAGGCATATACAGCGCCGCTTTCCAGTCATTGAACCAGGCCATACCCAGCAGGAACAACAGCGGAGGCAGACCGCCACCCACGTTATGCGCACAGTTCCAGACGGAAACAATGCCTCCACGCTCTTTCTGCGACCACCAGTGCACCATGGTACGGCCACACGGCGGCCAGCCCATCCCCTGGAACCATCCGCAGAGGAACAGCAGCACAAACATAATAGCAATGCTCGATGTCGCCCACGGCACAAAGCCCATGAACAACATCACAGCGGCGGCCAGTATCAGACCGGCTGGCAGGAAAACGCGCGGATTCGAGCGATCCGAAATGGACCCCATGATGAATTTCGAAAATCCGTAAGCAATGGAGATACCGGACAACGCAAAACCCAGATCGCCACGCGAGAAACCTTGTTCAACCAGATACGGCATCGCAAGGGCAAAGTTCTTACGTACCAGATAGTACGCGGCATAACCAAAGAAAATCCCCAGAAAAATCTGCCAACGTAATCGACGATCTGTCGGGTCGATCTCCGCTGCAGGTAAACGCGCCGTGTGTGACGCTGGTTTAAAAATGCTCAACATAGTGTAGCCTCCGTGGCCGTCTTTCATTCGAAGTAAACACTGCAGTTCGTCATTACTACCCTACCGCTCCCAGTGTGGCCGCGATGTTAAGGAAAGATACATAACAAAAATGTGAAACGCAGCACATATTGTTACAGATTTATGACAAATGTTCATAAAGGCGCACGAAATCACGTTTCATTTTCGAATAATGAGCGATTATGCGCGAAATCAAACAATCCATGTTTTTTATGTGGCTAAATGATAAAAAACGAACTGTGAGGAAAAACAATGAAAACTCGCGACTCGCAAACAAGTGACGTGATTATCATTGGTGGAGGAGCAACAGGTGCAGGGATCGCACGTGACTGTGCGCTGCGCGGGTTGCGCGTCATCTTAGTGGAACGCCACGATATCGCCACAGGTGCGACCGGACGCAACCACGGCCTGCTGCACAGCGGTGCACGCTACGCCGTCACCGACGCTGAATCTGCCCGTGAGTGCATCAGCGAAAACCAAATTCTGAAACGTATCGCCCGTCATTGCGTTGAGCCAACGGACGGTCTGTTTATTACTCTGCCGGAGGATGAGCTTTCCTTCCAGGCCACCTTTATTCGCGCCTGTGAAGAGGCAGGGATTCGCGCAGAAGCGATTGACCCTCAGCAGGCACGTATTATCGAACCTTCTGTGAATCCACAGCTGATTGGTGCAGTAAAAGTACCAGACGGCACGGTCGATCCTTTCCGCTTAACAGCAGCTAACATGCTGGATGCGCGTGAGCATGGCGCGGTTATCTTAACGGCGCATGAAGTGACGGGACTGATCCGCGAAGGCGCAACGGTTTGCGGCGTTAACGTGCGCAATCATCTGACAGGCGAAATGCAGTCCCTGCATGCACCGGTTGTCGTCAACGCCGCTGGGATCTGGGGTCAACGCATTGCGGAATATGCCGATCTGAGCATCCGTATGTTCCCGGCCAAAGGTTCGTTGCTGATTATGGATCATCGCATTAACCAGCATGTCATTAACCGCTGCCGTAAGCCCTCTGACGCCGATATTCTGGTGCCTGGCGATACTATTTCACTGATCGGTACCACCTCACAGCACATTGATTACGACGATATCGACAGCAACCGCGTCACCGCAGAAGAGGTCGATATTCTGCTGCGTGAAGGCGAGAAGTTGGCGCCGATTATGGCGAAAACGCGCATTTTACGCGCCTACTCCGGCGTACGCCCGCTGGTGGCCAGCGACGACGACCCAAGCGGTCGTAACGTCAGCCGTGGGATTGTACTGTTCGATCACGCTGAACGTGACGGACTGGAAGGGTTTATCACCATTACCGGCGGCAAACTGATGACCTACCGCCTGATGGCGGAATGGGCCACCGATGCCGTTTGCCGTAAGCTGGGCAATACCCAGCCTTGCACAACGGCAGACACCACGCTGCCTGGCTCACAGGAATCTACCGAGCATACGCTTAAACGCGTGATCTCATTGCCAGCGCCACTACGCGGCTCGGCGGTCTACCGTCACGGCGATCGCACCCCTGCGTGGCTTAGCGAAGGCCGCCAGCACCGCAGTCTGGTCTGTGAATGCGAAGCAGTCACCGCAGGCGAAGTGCAATACGCCGTCGAGAATTTAACCGTCAACAGCCTGCTCGATTTGCGTCGCCGTACCCGTGTTGGAATGGGGACCTGCCAGGGCGAATTGTGTGCCTGTCGCGCCGCAGGTTTGCTGCAACGTTTCAATGTCACTACCGCAGCGCAGTCCATTACCCAGCTTTCCGACTTCCTCAACGAACGCTGGAAAGGCGTGCAGCCTATCGCCTGGGGAGATGCGCTGCGCGAAAGCGAATTCACGCGCTGGGTTTATCAAGGGTTGTGTGGTCTGGAAAAGGAGCACCAGGATGAAATTTGATACCGTCATTATCGGCGGCGGCCTCGCCGGACTGCTATGTGGCCTGCAACTGCAAAAAAGCGGACTGCGCTGCACGATTGTTACCCGCGGCCAAAGCGCCCTGCATTTTTCCTCCGGCTCACTGGATTTGCTCAGCAGCTTACCCGATGGTCAGCCGGTGACGGATATAGAAGCGGGTTTGAATGCGCTGCGCACTCAGGCACCCGCACATCCGTATAGCACCATCGGAACGCAGAACGTTCTGGAACTGGCCCAACAGGCGCAAAATTTACTGGAAGAATGCGGAACGCATTTGCAGGGCAAAGTGCATCAGGCACATCAACGTGTTACCCCGCTGGGCACCCTGCGCTCAACCTGGTTAAGTTCCCCGGAAGTGCCGGTCTGGCCGCTGTCCGCGCAGCGTATCTGCGTTGTAGGGATTAGCGGGTTACTGGATTTTCAGGCGCATCTCGCCGCGGCGTCATTACGCCAACGCAATCTCAGCGTCGAGACGGCAGAAATCGAGCTACCGGAGCTGGATGTCCTGCGTGATAACCCAACCGAGTTTCGTGCCGTTAATATTGCGCGCCTGCTGGATAACGAAGATAAATGGTCGCTGCTCTATGACGCATTGCTGCCAATGGCAAAAACCTGCGACATGATAATCATGCCGGCATGCTTTGGTCTGGCCGATGAGCGGCTCTGGCAGTGGCTTAACGAGCGCCTCCCCTGCTCGCTGACACTGTTACCGACCCTACCACCTTCGGTACTGGGCATGCGTTTGCACAACAAATTACAGCGCCAGTTTGTGCGCCAGGGCGGTGTGTGGATGCCGGGTGATGAAGTGAAAAAAATCACCTGTCAGGATGGCGTGGTCAGCGAAATCTGGACCCGAAATCATGCCGATATCCCCTTGCGGCCACGTTTCGCCGTGCTCGCCAGCGGCAGTTTCTTCAGCAGCGGGCTGGTCGCCACGCGTGAGGCAATCTACGAACCAATCCTGGGACTGGATGTACAGCAAACAGCTACCCGCGCCGAGTGGTATCAGCGTGATGTTTTCGATCCACAACCGTGGCAACAGTTTGGCGTGACTACCGATTCCGCATTACGCCCATCACTGGCGGGAAAAACGATAGAGAACATGTATGCCATTGGTTCCGTCCTCGGCGGATTCGACCCTATCTCCCAGGGTTGCGGAGGCGGCGTGTGCGCAGTTAGCGCCTTACATGCCGCGCATCATATTGCGAAACGTGCAGGAGGACAGCAATGAGCGACACACGTTTTGAAAGTTGTATCAAATGTACGGTGTGCACCACCGCCTGCCCGGTAAGCCGCGTCAATCCGAGCTACCCGGGCCCTAAGCAGGCCGGCCCGGACGGTGAACGCCTGCGCCTGAAAGATGGCGCGCTATATGACGACGCGCTGAAATACTGCATCAACTGTAAACGCTGCGAAGTGGCCTGTCCGTCAGACGTGAAAATCGGCGATATCATCCAGCGCGCGCGCGCCAAATACGACACGACGCGCCCATCGTTGCGTAACTTTGTCTTAAGTCATACCGATTTAATGGGCAGCGTATCCACCCCCTTCGCCCCTATAGTGAATACCGCCACCTCATTAAAACCGGTGCGTCAACTGCTGGATTACGCGTTAAAAATCGATCATCGCCGTACGCTGCCGAAGTACTCCTTTGGCACCTTCCGCCGCTGGTATCGCAGCGTTGCCGCACAGCAGGCGCAATACCAGGATCAGGTCGCCTTTTTCCACGGCTGTTTTGTGAATTACAACCATCCCCAGCTCGGCAAAGACCTGATCAAGGTGTTGAATGCAATGGGTACTGGTGTGCAACTGCTGAGTAAAGAGAAATGCTGCGGCGTACCGCTGATTGCCAACGGTTTTACCGATAAAGCGCGTAAGCAGGCTGTCAGCAACGTGGCCTCGCTCAGGGAGGCAATTGATGGCAAAGGCATTCCGGTGATCGCCACCTCATCAACCTGTACCTTTGCGCTACGTGATGAATATCCGGAAGTGCTGGATGTCGACAACTCAGGCCTGCGTGAACACATTGAACTGGCAACCCGCTGGCTATGGCGCAAGCTGGATGAAGGTAAAACGCTGCCGCTGAAAACGCTGCCGCTGAAGGTGGTCTATCACACGCCATGTCACATGGAGAAAATGGGCTGGACGCTCTATACGCTGGAGCTACTGCGACAAATTCCAGGGCTGGAGCTGACGGTGCTGGATTCTCAGTGTTGCGGGATTGCCGGGACTTACGGCTTTAAAAAGGAAAACTATCCGACTTCACAGTCTATTGGCGCACCGTTATTCCGCCAAATTGAAGAAAGCGGCGCTGATATCGTCGTCACCGACTGCGAAACCTGTAAATGGCAGATTGAGATGTCTACAAGCAAAAGCTGCGAACATCCTATCACCCTGCTTGCCAAAGCGTTGGGTTAACTCTGTTGCCCGGTGGTGTTTGCTACCGGGCATTTTTGCGTAGCCCGTTCCGCTTAATTGAATACGTTGCAGTCGGACGTACTTATCTCTGGTTCACCCACGCAAAGAACCCATTTCCCGCATGCAGCGCATATTAAAAGTGGATACCGTCACGCCATCTTCTCTTTCTGGTGACGGACTACCATGGCTAAATCCACTACATCTACACCGCATGATGCCGTTTTTAAAAAGATAATGTCTTACCCTGAGATGGCTCGGGATTTTCTGGAGATACACCTTCCTATCGCATTACGTGAGATATGTGATTTACAAACGCTGAAGCTGGAGTCCACCAGTTTTATCGAACAAGATCTCCGCGCATACTACTCCGACGTAGTGTGGTCACTAAAAACCCGCGAAGGTCAGGGCTATATTTATTGTGTTATTGAACATCAGAGTACCGCGGTACCGCATATGGCATTTCGCCTGATGCGTTATGCCACCGCGGCGATGCAGCATCATCTTGATGCCGGGAATAAAACGCTGCCGCTGGTGATCCCCATGCTATTTTATCACGGTCAACAAAGTCCCTATCCCTGGTCGCTCAACTGGCTGGATGAATTTGATAATCCGCAACTGGCGCGACAACTGTATTCTGAGGCTTTTCCGCTGGTCGACATTACCGTAATACCTGACGATGAAATTGCGCAGCATCGCAGGGTTGCGCTGCTTGAATTGATGCAAAAACATATCCGCGATCGTGACTTAATGGGGTTAGTGGATCGACTGGTCTCGCTATTAGTTACAAGCACTGCTAATGACAGCCAGCTACAAACGCTATTTAATTACCTGATACGGTACGGCGACGTTTCTCGCGTCAGCGAGTTTATCCGCGAAGTTGCCGAACGATCCCCCCATCACAAGGAGAAGCTGATGACAATTGCAGAGAGGCTCAGGCAGGAAGGCCACCAAAATGGACTGCAAGAAGGGATACAGCAAGGGGTGCAAAAAGGTATGCAAGAAGAAGCCTTACGTATCGCTCACATAATGCTGGAACAAGGTATTGATCGTGATTTAGTTCAGTTAATTACCGGGCTATTGCCTGGCGATACCACCGCATGAGCCAGATTGGGAAGGTATTTAGCCTTCCCAATCTGTGATTAAATTGTCAACGATTCAACCACTTCAATCCAGCCGTGTTCGCTGGCAACATCCTGGTCGTTTAGCCAGCGGCGCAGCATATTTAGCGCCATCATCGCGCACACTTCCTGACGAATCGCCAGGCTGTAGCGATTTGCATTCAGCCGTACGCGCAAGGCGTGTGTCCCATCAGCCGTGGCCAGGGCAAAGTTAATATGTTCGTTTTCGAAAGCCGATATAGCGAGTGCTAATCCAGCATAATGCTTGCTGCGTCGCTCAGTTATCCAATGCGCCGTTTGCGCCAGCGTTTCTTCCTGAGGCGGAACCACTTCACTCGCCAACAGTGGCGCATTCGCACGAGAAAGCTGCAATGCCACCAGACCACCGGTGAATTGTTCGCTCAGCGTCAGGCTGAATTGCCGTTCTTGCAACGTGCGGGCGATTTGCGCGGGTAAGCCTTCCGTACCTTCAAAAATCATATTCTGCCCGGCAACCCGCTTAACTTCTGGCCACAGCGCCAGCATCGCTTCCCGTTGGGAATCCGGCCCGGTCAGCTTCAGCTCAATAATCGGCATTGAGGAGCGATAACCCATTGTTACTCCCGGAGGCAACGGGAGCGGATCCAGGCTCTGCGCCAGGTCGCTTTCAGAACGGCCAAAGGTGGTTAATCGCAGGCATAACGGGGGCTGAGCCAAAGAGAAACGCTCACGCAAACGAGGCAGGATCTCATGCTCCACCATGACTTTGAATTCTGACGGTACACCCGGTGTAAAGAACATCAGGCAGCGGTTAAGCTTCAGGGCGAACCCGCACGCGGTACCCACCGGATTATTGATAAACTCAGCGCTGGCCGGAAGTTCAGCCTGTTTGCGGTTGCTTGGCGCCATCACGCGGCCACGATCGCGGAAATATCGCTCCATCTCGGCCAGCCATGCTTCATGCAGCACCAACCCTTCGCCTTTTGCCGTTGCCGCTGCCAGCGCGCTCAAATCATCGCTGGTAGGTCCCAGACCGCCATTAACGATCAGTACATCGGCGTGCTCGCTACGCTCACGCAAAACGGCGACCAAATCGTTAAGATTGTCACCTACCGTGTTGCGGCGTGTTAGCGGTAAACCCTGATTAAAGAAAAAATCGGCCAGCCAGGCGGCATTGGTGTCGACGATTTGTCCGTGCAACACTTCATCCCCTGTGGATAGCATCTCCACGTTTAACATCGTGTTCTCCAGCTTTTATGATGAAAACACTATAACGCATGAAGAGGGGAAGGCGCGACTGAACGCCGCGCCAGAAATGTTAGAAGCTGGCGTTAACCCCAACGTACGGGCCATCAGCAATTGCGTTATCACGGTTGCCGTCTTTGCCTGCAAGGTTCAGGTAACGATAACCGGCTTCGATGCTCAGCGGACGCATAATGGTCAGACGCGCACCGGCATTCGCTTCTTCATAGCTGTCGATACCGCTGGAAAGTGAATCAGGAGAGTAATAATACTCACCAAACAGACGGAAGCTATCGCCAATTGGCCATTGTAAACCACCACCGACAGCAGCAGCATAACCTTCATCGCCATCGTTTGGATTGGTATAAACACCTTTACCACCAACGGTCGCCATCAGCGGCCCCAGTGGGATATTCAGACCAAGGCCCAGCCCGGCAACATCACCGTCATCATCGTTATGCATCCAGTTACCACTGACAGCCAGACCGGTGGTCTCAGTACCTATACCAAATCCAAGGTTGGTGTAATCTTCGCCAGCCTGACCATTAATGCTAATCGCGTTCGCCGACGCGGAAACAAACAGCATTCCGGCAAAACCCAACAGTAAACTTTTTTTCATTTTCTATCCTTTCCAGCAAGAATCAAAACATAGCCCCAAAACCGATGAATTGTACTGTCAGATGGCGAGGAATCAATGAGCTAAAAAAGCGATGCAATGACATATTGTAACTAAATACTACTCACAAGATTAATTTAAGGTTAAATTCTTGTGCCAATTACACAGTTGGACGTCCCAGAACGTCATTTTCAACAAACATCCTGTTTTCCCTGCCAAAGCGCTCTTAATCACCGATGAAACATTTTTTCTGCCGCCAGCAAAAGGTAAGATGCGTGCATGACGGAATTTTCTCTACTTCCCCAACAAGGACTCGAATGATGCGCCAAAGAACGATTGTATGCCCATTAATTCAAAACGATGGCTGTTATTTACTCTGCAAAATGGCTGATGACCGCGGTGTGTTTCCCGGCCAGTGGGCGCTTTCTGGCGGCGGTGTTGAACCAGGTGAACGTATTGAAGAAGCTCTGCGCCGTGAAGTGAGGGAAGAGCTGGGCGAACAACTGGTGTTATCAGAAATTACCCCCTGGACCTTCAGTGATGATATTCGCACTAAAACCTATGCTGATGGCAGTCAGGAAGAGATTTACATGATTTATCTTATCTTCGATTGTGTCGCGGCAAATCGTGAAGTGAAGATTAACGAAGAGTTCCAGGCATTCGCCTGGGTTAAACCAGAAGATCTCAGTGCCTACGATTTAAATATCGCCACACGTAAGACGTTGACCTTGAAGGGGTTACTTTAAGTTATCATTATAATAGCGACATGAATATTCCCCTCTTAATAGCGGCATTGCAGCCACCTGTCTACAGTAAGCAGCAGTGTCGCCAAGACAACATAATCCCCATAAAAGTTATTTACTATCAAATGTATATAGAGAGAATGTCGCTATTTTCTTGCCTCTCTCAAACCTTAAACTCTTAAGGATAAATTAACCTTCAGCCATTAACCTTTGTAGCCTGATGAAATAATTAACGACGCCCCTGTTTATCACTAAAAATAAAACTTCGGTGGCGTTAAATGGCTTGAAGGAATAATGATGTCTGACTTTTTGCCTTTCTCTCGCCCGGCCATGGGCGCTGAAGAACTTGCCGCAGTGAAGGCGGTTCTGGACTCTGGATGGATAACCACCGGCCCGAAAAATCAACAGTTGGAAGAGGCTTTTTGCCAACTCACGGGGAATAAGCATGCCGTCGCCGTTTGCTCCGCCACTGCAGGAATGCACATTACGCTGATGGCGCTGGGCATTGGTGCAGGCGACGAGGTCATAACGCCGTCGATGACGTGGGTTTCTACCCTCAACATGATTGTGCTGCTGGGTGCATCGCCCGTCATGATCGACGTCGACCGCGATACGCTTATGGTGACACCTGAGCAAATTGAAGCCGCTATTACCCCACGAACCAAAGCCATTGTTCCAGTACATTATGCTGGCGCCCCCGCCGACCTCGACGCAATTTATGCCATTGGCGAGCGTTATGGAATCCCGGTAATAGAAGACGCAGCCCATGCCGTAGGGACATTGTATAAGGGCCGTCATGTCGGTGCTCGCGGCACGGCAATCTTCTCGTTTCACGCTATTAAAAATATCACCTGTGCGGAAGGTGGACTGATCGTTACCGACGACAGCCAGCTCGCTCAGCGGCTTCGCAGCCTGAAGTTTCACGGTCTGGGCGTTGATGCTTTTGATCGACAAACCTACGGCCGGGCACCACAAGCCGAAGTGCTTGCACCTGGATACAAATACAACCTGACGGATATTAACGCCGCTATTGCGCTGGTACAGCTCAATAAGCTGGAGCAACTGAACTCACGCCGGGCGCAAATTGCCCAGCACTATCAAAAAGCGCTGGCCGATATGCCATTACAGCCGCTGAGCCTACCGCAGTGGTCGCACGTTCATGCCTGGCACTTATTCATCATTCGTGTTGATGAAACGCGCTGCGGGTTGAGCAGAGATGCCCTGATGGAAACGCTGAAGACCAAAGATATCGGCACCGGTCTGCATTTTCGTGCGGCCCATACGCAAAAATATTATCGCGAACGCTTCACTACCCTTTCGCTCCCAAATACTGAATGGAACAGCGCGCGCATCTGCTCGCTGCCGTTATTCCCTGACATGACCGATGATGACACTCAGCGGGTCATTACGGCGCTTCGCGAGATAGCAGGACAATGAGCATGTTTGAAGCCACACCGATTAAAAAAGTCTCGGTTGTTATTCCCGTTTTTAATGAACAGGAAAGCCTGCCAGAGTTAATCAGACGCACCAGCGCCGCCTGCGAAAAATTGGGCAAAGACTATGAAATTCTGCTCATCGACGACGGCAGCAGCGACCGTTCCGCTCAGTTGATGATGGACGCCTCTCAGGCACCGAACAGCCATATTGTCTCTATTTTACTGAATCGTAATTACGGACAGCACTCGGCGATTATGGCCGGTTTCAGCCATGTCACCGGAGACTTGATCATCACGCTGGATGCCGATTTGCAAAACCCGCCGGAGGAGATCCCTCGGTTGGTCGCCACTGCAGATGAGGGTTTCGATGTGGTAGGCACGGTACGCCAGAACCGTCAGGATAGCGTATTTCGTAAGACCGCCTCACGAATGATCAACCATCTGATCCAACGAACCACCGGTAAAGCAATGGGCGACTACGGCTGCATGCTACGCGCCTATCGCCGTCACATCGTCGATGCCATGCTGCATTGCCAGGAGCGCAGCACCTTTATCCCTATTCTGGCCAACATTTTTGCCCGTCGCGCCACGGAGATCCCGGTACATCATGCAGAGCGTGAATTTGGTGACTCCAAATACAGCTTCATGCGTCTGATCAACCTGATGTATGACCTGGTGACTTGCCTTACCACAACACCGCTTCGCATGTTGAGCCTGCTGGGCAGCGTGATCGCCGCCACGGGCTTTACCTTATCAGTCCTGCTTGTTGTTCTGCGCCTGACGCTCGGCCCACAGTGGGCAGCGGAGGGGGTATTCATGCTGTTTGCCGTCCTGTTTACCTTTATCGGCGCACAGTTTATTGGCATGGGTTTACTCGGCGAATATATCGGTCGAATCTATAACGATGTCCGCGCCCGCCCCCGCTATTTTGTTCAACACGTTATCCGCCCACAAACTACGCAGTCAACCGAGGAAAACCGCGCATGAAAGCCGTCGTATTTGCCTATCACGATATGGGATGTCAGGGTGTCCAGGCCTTGTTGGATGCAGGTTATGAAATCGCTGCCATTTTTACGCACACCGACAACCCGGGTGAAAAAGCGTTTTTTGGATCTGTTTCCCGCCTCGCGGCCAGCGCCGGTATTCCGGTTTACGCCCCAGACGAGGTTAATCATCCCCTGTGGATTGAGCGCATTAGCCAACTGGCACCCGATGTTATCTTCTCGTTCTACTATCGCCATTTACTGAGTGATGAGATCCTCAGTCTTGCCCCTAAGGGTGCATTTAATCTGCACGGCTCGCTGCTGCCGAAATACCGTGGTCGCGCGCCATTGAACTGGGTATTGGTCAATGGTGAAACCGAAACGGGCGTCACACTTCACCGCATGGTCAAACGCGCGGATGCTGGTGCCATAGTTGCCCAGCAGCGCGTTGCTATTTCACCGGATGATGTGGCGTTAACGCTGCACCATAAATTGTGCCAGGCTGCGCGTCACCTGCTGGAGCAGACACTGCCGGCCATCAACGCGGGAAGTTACTCCGAATTCCCTCAACAGGATGCAGATGCTACTTGTTTTGGTCGCCGTACGCCGGAAGATAGCTTCCTCGACTGGAACAAACCTGCCGCGGAGTTACATAACCAGGTCCGTGCCGTCAGCGATCCGTGGCCGGGCGCATTTAGCTATGTTGGCACGCAAAAGTTCACCGTCTGGTCATCGCACGTTTGCACAAACGACATTGCGGCCCAGCCGGGTACCGTCATCTCCGTGTCTCCTTTACTTATCGCCTGTGCCGATGGCGCACTGGAGATTATTACCGGACAAGCTGGCGATGGTATTGCAATGCAGGGTTCACAACTGGCGCAAGTTCTGGGTCTGGTGCCAGGTTCTCGCCTGAACAGCCAGTCAGTGACCACCAGCAAACGCCGTACTCGCGTACTGATCCTCGGCGTTAACGGCTTCATTGGTAACCATCTGACCGAGCGCCTGCTGCAAGAAGATAATTACGAAGTGTATGGACTCGATATTGGCAGCGACGCCATTGGGCGTTTCCTGCAACATCCGCGATTCCATTTCGTCGAAGGTGATATCAGCATTCACTCCGAATGGATTGAATATCATGTGAAAAAATGCGACGTTGTGCTGCCGCTGGTAGCGATCGCAACGCCTATCGAATATACCCGCAACCCGCTGCGCGTATTTGAGCTCGATTTTGAAGAGAACCTGAAAATCATTCGTTACTGCGTGAAATACCGCAAGCGCATCATTTTCCCGTCAACCTCCGAAGTCTACGGCATGTGTACCGACAAAGTCTTTGATGAAGACAGTTCAAATCTGATCGTCGGTCCGGTCAATAAACCACGCTGGATCTACTCCGTATCCAAGCAGCTGCTGGACCGTGTTATCTGGGCATACGGCGAAAAAGAGGGATTGCGCTTCACCCTGTTCCGCCCGTTTAACTGGATGGGACCGCGTCTGGACAGCCTTAACGCCGCGCGTATCGGCAGCTCACGCGCCATTACACAGCTGATCCTCAACCTCGTGGAAGGTTCACCGATCAAGCTGATTGAAGGCGGTAAGCAAAAACGCTGCTTTACCGACATTCGCGATGGTATCGAAGCCCTGTACCGCATCATTGAAAACGAAGGCGGCCGCTGTGACGGTGAGATTATCAACATCGGTAATCCACAGAACGAAGCAAGTATTCAGGAACTGGCAGAAATGCTGCTTTCCTGCTTTGAAAAACATCCGTTGCGTAACCACTTCCCTCCGTTTGCCGGTTTCCGTGACGTCGAAAGCAGCAGCTACTACGGTAAAGGTTATCAAGACGTTGAGCATCGTAAGCCTAACATTCGCAATGCAAAACGCTGCCTGAACTGGGAACCGACCATTGAGATGCAGGAAACGGTAGAAGAGACGCTGGACTTCTTCTTACGCAGTGTGGATATCACGGAACACACATCATGACCAAAGTAGGCTTGCGCATTGATGTCGATACATTCAGGGGGACGCGCGAAGGCGTGCCCCGCCTGCTGGAGACATTAAACCGACATAACGTTCGGGCAAGTTTTTTCTTTAGCGTTGGGCCTGACAACATGGGACGCCATCTCTGGCGTCTTGTGAAGCCGCAATTTCTGTGGAAAATGCTGCGTTCAAACGCAGCATCGCTCTACGGATGGGATATTTTATTGGCTGGAACCGCATGGCCGGGAAAAGAGATCGGCCAGGCCAACGCGGCAATCATTGCACAAACCGCCCAGATTCATGAAACCGGTTTGCATGCCTGGGATCATCACGCCTGGCAGGCGCGAAGCGGAAACTGGAATGACAAACAGCTGATTGATGATATTTCGCAAGGTATCACCGCACTTGAAGCCATCATCGGTCAGCCAGTCACCTGCTCTGCCGTTGCCGGATGGCGTGCCGACAACCGTGTCGTCCATGCCAAAGAAGCATTCCATCTGCGCTATAACAGTGACTGTCGAGGAACGTCGTTATTTCGTCCGGTGCTGGAATCCGGGAAAACGGGGACGCCACAAATTCCCGTCACCCTACCAACATGGGATGAAGTGGTTGGTCAGGAGGTCCAGGCGGTGGACTTCAACTCCTATATTCTCTCCCACATCCAGATGAGCAGAGGAACACCGGTGTACACCATTCATGCGGAAGTTGAAGGCATCGCCTTTCATCAGAACTTTGACGAGCTGCTTACTCGCGCCGCGGACATGGGGATGACATTCTGCCCGCTTGGCGAGCTGTTACCTGACGACATCAGTACGCTGCCGTTAGGACAGATAGTACGTGGAAAAATACCCGGCAGAGAGGGATGGCTCGGCTGCCAACAACCGGTGAGTGTGACACCATGAAACCTGCTGCCCGCTACACTCTGGCATTTATCGCTTTAATCGCACTGTATTTTATTTTACCTATCAACAGCCGTATGCTCTGGCAGCCTGATGAAACGCGCTATGCTGAAATCAGCCGGGAAATGCTCAACTCTGGTGACTGGATCGTTCCACACTTTTTAGGGCTGCGTTATTTTGAAAAACCAATTGCCGGATACTGGTTGAACAGCATCGGACAATGGCTGTTTGGCGCAAACAATTTTGGTGTCAGAGCGGGGGCTATTTTTGCCACTTTGTTGACCGCATTACTGGTAGCCTGGCTTGCCATGCTACTGTGGCATGATAAGCGTACCGCCGTACTCTCCTCCGCTATCTTTTTAACGTTTTTTTCGGTTTACAGCATCGGCACCTACGCGGTACTTGATCCCATCATAGCGCTTTGGCTGATGGCGGGCATGTGCTGTTTTTGGGAAGGCATGCAGGCCACCACCAGAACACGCAAAATCATCGCTTTTTTGTTGCTTGGGCTGACCTGCGGTATGGGTGTAATGACCAAAGGTTTTCTGGCACTCGCCGTCCCTGTGCTTAGCGTATTACCATGGGTTTTTGCTCAAAAGCGTTGGAAAGACCTCATTCTCTACGGTCTGCTGGCGGTGATCGGCTGCATCGCGATCGTACTACCGTGGGGTATAGCGATTGCACAACGCGAGCCGGATTTCTGGCATTACTTCTTCTGGGTTGAACATATTCAGCGCTTTGCGCAGGATGATGCCCAGCATAAGGCTCCTATCTGGTACTACATCCCGATATTTGTGGCAGGCACATTACCGTGGCTCGGTCTGCTTCCCGGCGCGCTGCGTACGGGCTGGCGTGAGCGGGATGTTCCGCGCAGTGCTCTGTACCTGTTAAGCTGGATTATTATGCCAATTCTGTTTTTCAGCATCGCGAAAGGAAAACTGCCGACCTATATTCTTTCCTGCTTCGCGCCGCTGGCGATATTAACGGCGCGCTTCGGCCTGCAGGCTGCGGAAAAAGACTCAGCATCCCTGCGCATCAATGGCTGGATCAACGTGCTATTTGGTGTCGTCGGCATCGTCGCTACGTTTATTGTTTCCACGCTGGGACCATTGAAGACGCCGGTCTGGTCGCATATCGAAACGTATAAGGTTTTTTGTGCCTGGGGCATCTTTATCATCTGGACGATTTTTGGCTGGTATACGCTAAATAACCGCGAGAAGAACTGGAAATTCGCAGCACTATGCCCATTAGGGCTGGCGCTGTTATTTGGCTTCTCCATTCCTGACCGGGTGATGGAATCTAAACAGCCGCAGTTTTTTGTCGAGATGACCAAAGAATCGCTAGAGCCGAGCCGTTATATTCTCACCGACAGCGTTGGCGTCGCTGCGGGACTGGCCTGGAGCCTGAAGCGCGACGACATCATGATGTACGGACAAACGGGCGAGTTAAAATACGGCCTCAGCTACCCAGATGCTCAAGGCCGCTTCGTCAGCCGGGAAGGCTTTGCCGACTGGTTAGCACAACATCGTCAACAAGGAAACATTACGCTCGTGCTCTCTGTCGGTAAGGATGAAGATATTAATCAGCTTGCCATCCCTCCCGCTGACTACATTGATAATCAGGGGCGTCTGGTCCTGATTCAGTATCGGCCCAAATGATCTGGATAGCCTTAGTCCTCGCCAGCCTGCTCAGCGTCTGCGGCCAGCTATGCCAGAAGCAGGCGACCCGACCGGTGTCTGTTCGTGCGCGAAAACGCTACATTACGCAATGGATTGGGCTTGCTCTGGCGAGCCTCGGTCTGGCCATGCTGCTATGGCTGGCGGTTTTACAAAACATTCCTGTCGGTATTGCCTATCCCATGCTGAGCCTTAACTTTGTCTGGGTTACTCTCGCGGCCTGGAAAATCTGGCGCGAACCCGTCACCACACGCCACTGGCTGGGCGTTGGGCTAATCATTACCGGCATATTTATTCTTGGGAGCGCAGTGTAATGGGCATATTTTGGGGATTATGTAGCGTTATTATCACCTCTGCTGCCCAGTTGAGCCTTGGCTTTGCGATGGATAATCTGCCGCCAATGCTGCAGCCGCTGGCGTTCATCTCTGCCGTATTCTCTGTCAGTATCGGAGCGTTTGCTTTATATGCCGGATTGACAGGGTATTTACTGTCAGTGATTTGTTGGCATAAAGCCCTACACCAACTCGCGCTGAGCAAAGCCTATGCCCTACTCAGCCTGAGCTATGTGCTGGTGTGGGTTGCCTCAATGATCCTGCCCGGCTGGCAGGGAACATTTTCAGTGAAAGCGCTGGCAGGGGTACTGTGCATCATGGCAGGGCTAATGACGATTTTTCTGCCTTCACGCAAACACCAGCCCTGAGATTACTTATCTTCAGACAGTCGTAACAGACGTTCCCATTCATCACAGATGTACTGTCTGGCATCAATTACCTTAATGACACGGGATTTATCGCGGTTAATACAATACTGTGCATCCTTCAGCGGTGAAAGGAGATCGCCGGGCTTAATCCGCTCAGATGATTGCGCCTGGGCAAGCATCTTGAGCGAACCACCGCTATCGCAAAGTACGATATAGAGCCTCCCTGCTTTTTTGTGACAGCAGGTCTTCTTCACATGCCATTCCATAGCGCACCTATTGTTAATAAATTTCACAATAGGTTACACATTAGCTCATAAACAAAAGGACAATAGCTGCGGAATCACAGAAATGAGAAATGTAATTAATGTTTTCTTAATGTTAACGATGAAGCGCTTACCCAATCCGACAACGCACGGCGCGAAATTTTAATTCCTCCTGCTTTGAGCTCGGGCGGCAATGTCAGCCAACATACCGGTTGTTGAAAGCGGGCCAGCTTATCGTTTACCCACTCAGCCAGATTAGTTTCTCCAGCATTAGCGTCATACTCAATGACCGCCACCGGGCGATGGCCAAACTCTTTGTCTTCAATTGGTACAATAAAGGCCTGCAGAACCTGCGGATGCGCTGCAATCACGCGTTCCACTTCTTCCGGCTGTATACCTTCCCCGCCGCTAAAAAACAGATTATCCATACGACCGACAATCGTTAACTTGCCGTCCTTTAGCACGCCGCGATCGCGGGTTGCAAACCAGCCTTCCGCGTTCACTAAAGGAATAAGCTGTCCGTTACGCCAGTAACCTTGCGCCATGCTGGCAGCCCGTAACCAGACTTCATCATCAACGATTCTGACTTCTCTGCCTACCAGAGGGGAACCCACATCTGCCAGACCATCCGCCTCTTTCGCACAGACCGTAGAAGCGAATTCCGTTAATCCGTAACCGCACCAACAGCGAATCCCCTGCTCGTGCGCCTGCTCCGTCAACTCAACAGGAATAGCCGCGCCGCCCAGCAGTACCGCTTTGAGCGTGACCGACGTGTTGTTGACCAGCAAGCGCCACAGCTGCGTGGGCACCAGTGAAGCGTGGGTACATCCAGCCAGCATTTGCTCCAGCGGCTGCTTGTCGCGCACGGTCATTCGCGCCCCGGCAAACAACCAGCGCCATAAAATCCCCTGGCCGGAAACATGAAACAGCGGCAATGAAAGCAGCCAGTCATCTTCAGCGCCAAACGGCATTAATGACAGCACCCCCTGCGCGCTTGCCAGATGCGCCTGACAGGTGTGAACCGCCGCTTTCGGCAATCCGGTAGAACCTGAAGTTAACGTCATCGTGCTCAAACGTTCAGGCAACCAGGCCGCGGCGCGATCGCCTGGTAACGACCGCATCTGTAACGGACTGAGTTCCGGAAGTGCGATAGCGGCCTCCAGATCCAGCGCAAAACGTAGCGTTAAGTCCGGGATCAGCGCATCAAGCAGCGGCTGAGGCAACTGTGGGTTCACAGGTAAAACCCGCGCCCCACATTGCAGCAGCGCGAGCCAGGCCAGCAAAGCGCGCGGATGATTCCAGGCGCGAAGCAGAACACCATCGCCCTCTTCCACGCCCTGAGCAGCAAAACCGCAGGCCAGATGATCTACACGTGTGCAGAGATCGCTCCAGCTTAATACCTCATCGTTGAGGCGTAAGGCTAGCGCCTTCGCACGAACCTGTTGCCAGTGACGCCAAGGCCAGTCACTGAACTGCACCAGGCCCGATAAGCTCACGCTATCGGGCATTTCCTGCTGGGTCATAGCAGACGTTCCAGCGCATCAACGTCGATACACGGCAACGTGCTACCCGGCCAGGTGCGTACCTGCTGGCACTGCATCAGACTCAGAGTATCCAGACCCGGAATGGTCTGCGGCGTTAACCAGGCGGCAATTCTCGCCAGCTGGGTTAAGCCCAGACTCGACTCGATTGACGAACTGATAACGGCAGTAAGACCAAGCGCATGCGCCGCAGCCACCTGTTCACGGACTTTATCGAGACTGCCAGTCAGCGTAGGTTTGATAACCACGGCCCTGACGCCCTCTTCGGCCTCGAAGGTGAAATCCGCTTCACGCAGACTTTCATCCCAGGCGATGGCAATGCCGGTTTCACGCGCGAAGGCACGAGAATCATCGCGGGTTTTGCACGGCTCTTCGAGGAAGGCAATGCGTCCACGATATTCCGGATTAACGTATTTCGCGAACTGCTGTGCTTTCAACGGCGTCCAGGCCCGGTTGGCGTCAAGTCGCAAATGCAGCTCCGGGATCGCCTCAAGCAGCAGATTGGCTACCATGCCGTCGCGGACCGCTTCATACAGACCGACCTTGATCTTCGCCACTTTTTCGCCCGGCATATCCGCCAGTTGTAGCACCAGATCGTCAGGATCGCCCGTGCACAGCGGCGCAGCACGATAGTCCGCGTCCTGTGGCAATACGCCAGCCAGTTCGGCCAGCGCACAGCTTACGCCAAAGGCGACCGAAGGCAGTTGCGGTAAGGAGTCATCCCCTTGCAACCAGCCTTTCACCCAGGCCAGCAACTCGGTTTGTGCCTCTTCCCAGCTTTCCTGACTGAAGCCCGGCAGTGGGGAAATTTCTCCCCACCCTTCGCGCTCGCCGTCACAAAGACAAACGTACAGCCCGTCACGCGTTTTTAACCGCCTGTCGCGCAGAATCACCCCCGCGTCCATGGGGATCTGCCAGCGGTATACCTGCGCGCTACGCATTACGGATTCCGTTTGAATTTGCTGAAATCAGGCTGACGTTTTTGGTTAAAGGCGTTACGGCCTTCCTGACCTTCTTCCGTCATGTAGAACAGCATAGTGGCGTTACCTGCCAGCTCCTGCAGACCAGCCTGACCATCACAGTCGGCGTTCAGTGCGGCTTTCAGGCAGCGCAGCGCCATTGGGCTGTTTTGCAGCATTTCACGGCACCAGCGTACGGTCTCTTTTTCCAGATCCGCCAGCGGAACCACGGTGTTGACCAGACCCATATCCAGCGCCTGTTTCGCATCGTACTGACGGCACAGGAACCAGATTTCACGCGCTTTTTTCTGACCGACGATGCGCGCCATGTAGGAAGCGCCCCAACCGCCGTCGAAAGAACCGACTTTCGGGCCGGTCTGACCAAAGATGGCGTTTTCAGCTGCAATGGTCAGGTCACACATCATGTGCAGCACATGGCCACCGCCAATGGAGAAACCTGCAACCATCGCTACTACCGGTTTCGGACAGGTACGAATCTGGCGCTGGAAGTCCAGTACGTTCAGGTGATGCACACCGGAGTCATCCTGGTATCCGCCGTAGTCACCACGCACTTTCTGATCGCCGCCTGCGCAGAACGCTTTGTCGCCAGCACCGGTCAGAATAATTACGCCGATGTTGTCATCATAGCGGGCATCCGCCAGCGCCTGGATCATCTCTTTCACGGTGACCGGACGGAAGGCATTGCGTACCTGTGGACGATTAATGGTGATTTTTGCAATACCGTCGGTGGATTTCTCGTAAAGAATGTCGGTATAGCCTTCAGAGCAATCGTGCCATTCTACCGGTGCGTAAAGCATTGTTTCATCAGGATAGATCATAAAATGTCCTATAGTCAGCGACGCAGAATCTGAGCCAGACAATCCACTACGCCCGCGGGGTTGTCCCGATGCGCGTTGTGTCCGGCATTACGAATCACATGGTTTGGTACTAATATTTCCGCCGCCAGAGCGCGGAATTTATCGTCACGTTCACCACATAAATAATAAAACGGAAATGTGCGCGTCGTGAGTTGCGCACGTAAATCAGGCTGTACGGCAAGCGAGGTGGCCTCCAGCATTGCCGCCAGCGTTTGCCCATTATTCTGGCTACGCAGAGCGACCAGCGCCTCTCTTTGTGCCGCGTTCAGCGAGGAAAAAACGGGCTGTTGATACCAGTCATTAAACACCTCACGTAGCGGCTCTGCGCGAAAACGCGCAGCCCAGCGGCCATCCGAGAGACGGCGTTGCACGCGCGCTTCCTCGCTTTGCAAGCCGGGATGTCCGCCTTCAACCACCAGACCACAAAGCCCTGGCATCTCCTGACTGGCCGCCATCATCGCGACTCTGCCGCCAAGAGAGTATCCCACCAGCCAGTAGTTAAGTATGTTGTAACTAAGTAGAGTATTACGCAGCAAAACGCTGACATCACCGAACCCGCTCACGCTGATGTCAGCGGAGCCACCGTGTCCCGGCAGGTCGATGTATAGCCGCGAATAATCCTGAAACGCTTCGCCGACCGTCTGCCATTCCTGGCAATCGCCAGAGAAACCGTGCAGGAAAACCAGCCAGGGAAATCCCGTTTGGCCCTCTTTCGCCTGCGCATGCAGGATCATAGGTGACTTACCTGCGCCAGCAATTGCTGCAAGGTTTGCGCCCCGTCAGTTTCGTTCACCACCAGCTCAATCACCGTGGCCGCAGGTGTACGCCACGCGTTAGTCAACGCGCTCTCCAGCTGCTCCCAGTTTTCCGGGCGCTGGTATTTAAGGTTAAACATGGCGGCAGCATGCTCGAAATGTACGTTCTGCGGCATCAGATAGAACCGTTCGCGTTCGCTGGCTGGTGTCGGCAGCAGGGAAAAAATCTGCCCGCCGTTATTATTGACCACTATCAGGACAAACGGTGCAGAAACCTGGCGCAATAACGCCAGCGCATTCAGGTCATACAATGCAGATAAATCGCCAACAATCGCCAGCGTCGATTTCGCGCTGGCACGCTGTACACCAGCTGCCGTTGACAGCAGGCCGTCAATACCGCTCGCGCCACGGTTGCTATAGACCGGGTAACCAGCCGGAAGCTGCGACAGCGCATCAATCAGGCGTACCACCAGACTGTTACCCACGAACAGCTGCCCCTGCTCCGGCAAGTAGTCACGGATACGGTGGGCTAATTGCGCTTCACCAAACGCCTCACGACGGGCTTCTACCGCCTGCCAGGCCTGTTGCGCCAGACGAGGGATCTCCATACACCAGGGCTGACGTTTCTCCGCCGGATGTAGCTCCAGCCAGTCGCCAACTTTCGCCACCAACCTGCGGCCGCGATGATGGGCCGGATCGAGGCGGCCTTCGATATTATCGACAATCCAGTATTCCTGCGGATCGCAGCTGGCCTGCCATTGCAGCAGACGTTTTCCAGTCAGGCTGCTACCAAGCTGCACCACAATCTGCGCCTGCTGCAATTCAGCTACAGCTTTCGCATTTCCCAGCCACAGGTCGGCACACGGCAGCGGTTGTCCGGTTTGCGACAGAACATCGCCAATCAGCGGCCAGCCTAACGTCTGCGCCCACTGCGCAACCTTCTTACCTTCTTCCGCGCTCATGCGGCCCGCAATGACTACGCCGCGTTTTTGTCGCCAGAAAAACCAGTCGCGTTGTTTGTCGCTTTCCAGCCGACGCGCTTCTCGCAGCCAGGGTTTATCATCCTGCCACCAGTCGCCGAGGCGCTGCTGCCAGGCAATCCCCGTTTCGTCCATATCGCCATACAGCGGTTCCGCAAACGGGCAATTGATATGAACCGCCCCGCTATGCAGTGCAGCTAACGCATTATCAATCGTGGACACCAGCCAGCTTGCCGGAATGTCCTGAGTTGGACGCGGTAAAGAGAGCGTTTGCGATGGATGCGAGGCAAACATTCCGGCCTGACGAATCGCCTGGTTCGCGCCACAGTCGATAAGCTCTGGCGGTCTGTCAGCGGTAAGTAAAATCAGTTTTTCACCGGTCAGGCCCGCTTCAATCAACGCGGGATATAAATTCGCCACCGCGGTACCGGACGTCACAATCACGGCGACAGGTTGACGGCTGACTTTTGCCAGACCTAAAGCCAGATGCCCAAGACCGCGCTCGTCAAAATGGGTGTGGTGGATGAATGCGGGGTTTTCCGCTGCCGCCAGCGTCAATGGTGTAGAACGAGAGCCAGGGGCAATGCAGACATGCCTGACGCCGTGGCGAGTGAGTGCTTCCAGAATGACCGCCGCCCAGCGTCGGTTAAATGCGCTTACTGACATGAGATTGTCCGGTATCAATATTGCGACACAGTATAGAGAATCGAATAAATGGATTTTTGATATGAATCGGAAATATACACGAAATCACTATCCTTCCATCTGTAATAAAGTACGTAACCCTGCCGCTTTATTGTCTATTTCTTGCCATTCCTGCTCAGGATCTGAGCCACGTACAATCCCTGCCCCGGCATACAGGCGTACCACGTTTGCGCTAATTTTCGCCGAACGCAATGACACACAAAACTCGCTTTGGCGCAAAGAAAGATAACCCGCTGAACCGGCATACCACTCGCGTTCAAAGGGTTCATTTTGTTGGATGAATTCACGCGCCAGCTCACGCGGAATACCGGCAACTGCCGCCGTGGGCTGAAGCTGCATCAGGCAAAGCATATCGTCGGCCTGATTCAGTTCCGTCCAGATGCAACGGCGCAGGTGCTGCACTTTACGCAGCCTGAGCACCTGCGGTGGCAGCACATCGAGAGTTTGCGTACAGCCTTGCAGACGCTGGCAAATATCTTCGACCACCAGCATATTCTCGCGCTGGTTTTTATCATCTTTCATTAGCCAGTCGCCCAATTGCCAGGCCCGATGATCCTCAGGGTGATTGGCCACGGTTCCGGCCAGCGCCTCGGTGCGCAGCGCCGTATCACGTCGTCGATACAGACGTTCAGGAGAAGAGCCAAGAAAAGCGGTGTCGGCGGAGAATGCCATAAAGAAATGGTAGCAGTTCAGATTTAAGCGACGGCTGGAAGCCATCACGGCAGCGGCATTAACCGACTGAGAAAACTGTAAGTCGGTCGCCCGCGCCAGCACGACCTTATCGAGGTCTTCTCCTGCGATCGTTTGAGTGGCGAGTTTTATCAGGTCTATCCAGCCAGCTTTCTCCGGCCAGTGCTGTTCTCCCGTCAAATTCAAACGCAATGCAGGGAGCGGTTTTACGGGAGCAAGCGATGAGATGAAGGCGATCGCTTGTGCAGCGTCTTCACGTAGCGACACGTCGCTATAGAGATGTAAGCGTAAGCTCGCCACTCCGGCGCAACGTCGCCACTCCAGCCGCGGCAGCAGTAAATTGCCACGCTGAGGCTCAAAGGCATTCAGGCCCCAGATGCGCAGGTCGGGATGATTATCATGCTGATGTAAAAATTGCTGGGCTGATTCCAGCGAGGAAAATGCGGCGACGGCCCCTAATACGGCGGCTTCTTCATCGCCGTTACGCTGCTGCCAGTAAAACTGGGGCCAGACGGGTTGACTGGCCAGCCATCCTAAAGCGTCAAACGCATCATTCAGTGGGAAAGGTATATCGTAAATACGAATTCCAGGTGCTGCTGGCATCTCTTGCGATAAATGACGCATCAGACTTTCCAGCGCAGTAGTGATTGAATGCACGCGGACCTCTCCCTGTTAAAAACCTCTCATTATACGGGGTACTGAGCAGAAAAAGCAGTACCCCCAGTTAGGGAGTACGTACAAATGCGATGACAGAACGGAATTTATCGCCGCGCTAACAATAATCCCATCACTAAACCGACTGTGGCGCCAACGCCGATTCCGCGCCAGGGTTTTTCGTGCACATAGTCATCCGCCCGACAAACGGCTTTTTTCGCACGGTAATAGTAGCTATCAGAAGCATGGCTGACGCGATTTCTCACCTCTTCTAACGCCCGCTCTGCCCGCGCTTTTAACTCAAGGTATTTTTGATCTGCTGGGTCGCCAGAAGAACGCAGCACCTCTTCCAGCGTTTCACTTAATAATTCCAGATCATCATCGATACGTGATTCATAAGAATGAAAAGACATTATATTCTCCCTTTCTATTGACGTACCCGCTAACTATAGACAACCTGGACTGATTGCGCCTGTTTACGCCTGATGTGCTTCCCGCGCCATTCCGACGTGTGGAATACCATCTTCGTCATAGATATCCGTCACCGGAACAAAGCCAAAGCGTGCATAGAATGATTGCAGATGCGCCTGCGCGCCCAGATACAACGCCTTGTGTGGCCAGTGTTGCGCGCAGGATGCCAGCGTCTGGGCCATTAGCTGTTGCCCCAGTTTTTCACCACGCAGCGCTTCGCTTACAATCACCCGACCAATCACTACCGGCTCCAGCTCGTCATCGCTTTTCAGAATCCTCGCATACGCCACCAGCTCATCGTTATGCCAGCCCAGAATATGCCGATTCTCTCCAGCCAGGTCATCGCCATCCACATCCTGGTACGGACACTGTTGCTCAACTACAAACACCGCGCATCGTAGCTGAAGTAGTGCGTACAGTTGTTGGGTACTCAGCTTTGCATGGTGGAGATCTTGCCAGTGAATCATTGTCTGCCCCTATGTTGTGATAACCTGAACACCCTGCCTTATTGATGGCGAAAAGTGTAACGCAAAGATGGAATTACTATTTTTAGGCACGTCTGCGGGAGTCCCCACGCGCTCACGCAATGTAACGGCAATTTTACTGAATCTGCAACACCCGACTCAGGCGGGGCTGTGGCTTTTTGATTGCGGCGAAGGGACGCAGCATCAGATGCTCACCACGCCTTTCAATCCAGGAAAACTCGATCGTATTTTTATCAGCCATCTGCACGGCGATCACCTGTTTGGTTTACCGGGGCTACTGTGCAGTCGCTCAATGGCCGGCAATGTCCAGCCTCTGACGCTCTACGGGCCAAAAGGGTTGCGAGAGTTTACCGAAACCGCATTGCGTCTGAGCGGCTCCTGGACCGATTATCCGCTGGATATTGTAGAAATCACCCCGGGTGAGATTGTGGATGACGGCTTGCGAAAAGTAACGGCTTACCCGCTGGCGCATCCGCTGGAATGCTACGGTTTTCGCATTCAAGAGCACGACAAACCCGGTGCGCTTGACGCCAATGCCCTGAAGGCAGCAGGTGTAAAAGCGGGCCCGTGGTTTCAGGATTTGAAAGCTGGGAAAACCATCGTGCTGGAAGATGGACGTACGATCCACGGTGCCGACTTCCTCGCCCCGGCCACCAGGGGAAAATCAGTCGCTATTTTCGGTGACACAGGACCCTGCGCGTCCGCCATTGAACTGGCTCGAGGTGTAGATGTCATGGTACACGAAACCACGCTGGACGCTTCAATGGAGGAAAAAGCAAACAGTCGTGGGCACAGCTCAACCCGACAAGCCGCACAGCTGGCGTTGGATGCCGGAGTGGGACGTCTGATAATGACCCACGTTAGCTCACGCTACGATGAAAAAGGCTGTCAGCGATTACTCGCAGAGTGCAAAGCAATATTTCCAGACACGGAACTGGCTCACGATTTCGCCATTTTCACCGTTTAACGCTCTATTTTTCCGCCTCAGTGCCGATAACAGTGGAAAGGCTGGCTTTCACACTGAGGACAGGATGAACAATTTCCAGAAAGATATTGATGACAGGACAAACCTAACCCTGTCTAACCGTTTTGAACTGCTGCTGTTTCGCCTCGGCAAATCTGTTGAGGAGCAGAAATCAGAGCTGTTTGGCATCAACGTATTCAAACTGCGTGAAATCGTGCCGATGCCGACCTTTACGCGTCCGGCGGGTATGAAGGCCCCGTTACTGGGTATGGTTAATATTCGCGATCAGGTGATCCCGGTGATTGACCTGCCCGCCGTCGCGGGCTGTAAGCCAGAGACCGGACTCAACATCCTGTTGATCACAGAATATGCCCGCAGCGTCCAGGCGTTTGCTGTGGAGTCAGTGGAAAACATTATGCGCCTGGACTGGCAACAGGTGCATACCGCCGAGAAAGCCGTTAATGGTCGCTATATCACCAGTATCGCTTGCCTGGACGACAACAAAGAGACCAACAACCTGGCGCTGGTGCTCGACGTTGAGCAGATCCTGTACGACATCGTACCGGCGAACCACGACCTGCGCGCAACCGATCTGAAAACCAATAAATTCAACATCACGCCGGGTGCGGTGGCGATTGTGGCTGATGATTCCAAAGTGGCCCGCGCCATGCTGGAAAAAGGTCTTAACGCCATGGAGATCCCGCATCTGATGCATGTAACAGGTCAGGATGCGTGGGAAAAAATACAGCAGCTTTCCGCAGAAGCGCAGGCGGAGGGCAAGCCTGTCAGTGAGAAGATCGCTCTGGTTCTCACCGATCTCGAAATGCCGGAGATGGACGGTTTTACGCTTACCCGTAAGATAAAAACCGACGAACGTCTGAAGAAAATCCCGGTCGTTATCCACTCTTCGCTTTCCGGTAGCGCGAACGAAGATCACGTTCGCCGTGTAAAAGCGGATGGCTATGTGGCCAAATTCGAAGTCAATGAGCTTTCTTCAGTGATCCAGGAAGTGATGGATCGCACAGCGAAAGGCATCAGCGGTCCGCTGGTGAGCCGTCAGCTATTAAACTGACCGTATTTCACGCATAAAAAAACCCGCCAAGGCGGGTTTTTTCGTTTCTGCATTTCGTTTACATCAGCGGAGTCGCTAACTGCACAATGCTGATCAGCGGTTGCGGGTAAATACCCAGCACCAGTACCAGCAGGGCAGAAATCAGCACTACGATACCGCCCGCGCTGTACTGCCAGTTAGACGGCGCATCACGGTTCAGCTGCTGCGGTGCGCTCAGGTACAGGCTCACGGCAACGCGCAGGTAGTAGTACAAACCAATCGCGGAACCGACCACCACGGCGGCAACCAGCCACCACAGGTTAGCCTGCACACCGACGGCCAGTACATAGAACTTACCGATAAAGCCCAGCGTCATCGGGATACCTGCCAGAGACAGCATCATCACCGTCATCACTGCCGCGAGGATCGGACGATGCCAGAACAGACCACGGTAGGAGAACAGAGAGTCCGCATCCGGGCCGCGGTACGGGCTGGACATCAGGCTGACCACACCGAACGCGCCGAGGCTGCTGAACAGGTAACCGGCCAGGTAAACGCCAACCGCTTCCATCGACATCTCGCCGCTCTGCAGAGCAATAAGCGCCACCAGCAGGTAGCCGAGGTGAGAGATAGAAGAGTAACCGAGCAGACGTTTAATATTGGTCTGGCTCAGCGCCATCAGGTTACCGAAGATGATGGAAGCAAAGGCAATCACGCCCAGTACGATACGTACCGCTTCGCTATCTCCTACCGGTGCGTACAGGAACAGACGCATCACCACGCCGAAGATAGCGATTTTGCTCGCCGTCGCCAGGAAGGTGGAAACCGGAGCAGGAGCGCCCTGGTATACGTCTGGCGTCCACAGGTGGAACGGAACCAGCGAGAGTTTAAAGCCGAGGCCAACAATCATCAGACCGAAGCCCGCCAGCAGCAGCGGTTCGTGCAGCATGCCGTCGCCGAGGCTCTTACCGAGTGCAACAAACGACAGATTACCAGACTGCGCGTACACCAGCGCCATACCGAACAGCAGGAAGGAAGACGCTGCGGCAGACAGAATGGTGTATTTGATACTGGCTTCCAGCGAACGTTTCTGACGGAAGGCATAGCCAACCAGACCAAACAGCGGCAGAGAGATCAGCTCAATACCAAGGAACAGCGCCGCCAGATGGTTAGCGTTAGCCAGCAGAATACCGCCAAGTGCGGCAATCAGCACCAACAGGTAGAACTCTTCCCGGTTGTCATCGTAGCCTTCCAGCCACGGGTAAGCGAAGGTACAGGTGGCAAGACTCGCCAGCAGCACCAGCCCGGTGTAGAGCATGGCGAAACCGTCAACCCGCATCAGCGGGGTGACGTCCATGGCGCCCGCCTGGCCAACAAACCAGAGCGAAACCAGCGCGGCGTTAAGCCCAATGACCGACAGCGTGGCATTGAGGAAGTGATTGCGTCGCCACGCAATGGAGAGCATCACAACCACCACCGTCAAGCCGACGATCAGCAGCGGTAGCAGCGCAATCAGGTGTTGTGGAGTTATTGTCATGGCGATTTACGGCCTTGTAGTAGTAACGGAATTAACAAACCACTGCTGGATGTTGCTCATCGCAGAATGCGAGGTATCCAGAATCGGCTGCGGATAGAAGCCAAGCAGTACCAGAAGCACGACCAGCAACAGGATGATAAACAGCTCACGCAGCGACATCCCTGGCAGTTCAACACTGGCAATCTGGCTCTTCGCTTTACCGAAGTAAGCGCGATGCAGCATCGCCAGCGAGTAAACAGAGGCAAACACCAGACCAAAGGTCGAGATCACGGTAATGACCGGAACCACCTGGTAGCTGCCGAACAGAATCATAAATTCGCCAACGAAATTACCTGTACCCGGCATACCCAGCGTACACACTGCGAAGAACATCGACAGCGCAGGCAACCATTTCATTTTGCCCCACAGGCCGCCCATCATACGCATATCACGCGTGTGCAGACGTTCGTACAGCTGACCACACAGAATGAACAGACCGGCTGCGGACAGACCGTGCGCAATCATCTGGATAACAGCACCCTGGTACGCCAGCTGGCTGCCGGTGTAGATAGCAATCAGTACGAAGCCCATGTGCGATACGGAGGTGTAAGCGATCAGACGTTTGATATCGTACTGATTAAAGGCCATCCACGCGCCGTAGAAGATACCGATAACGCCCAGCCACATTGCGATAGGTGCAAACTCAGCCGACGCGTTCGGGAACAGCGGCAGAGAGAAGCGCAACAGACCGTAAGCCGCGGTTTTCAGCAAGATCCCCGCCAGGTCAACGGAACCTGCGGTCGGCGCCTGGGAGTGCGCATCCGGCAACCAGCCGTGCAGCGGAACTACCGGCATTTTCACCGCGAAGGCAATGAAGAAGCCCAGCATCAGCAGATATTCCACACCGTGGGACATCGGGGTATTCAGCAGCTCTTCATAGTTGAAGGTCCACACACCGGTCGCTTTATAGTGCACAAACACCAGCGCCAGGATGGCAATCAACATCACCAGACCACTCGCCTGGGTATAAATGAAGAACTTGGTCGCCGCCGTGATACGCGTTTTACCGTCAGAGGCTTTATGCCCCCACAACGCGATCAGGAAGTACATCGGCACCAGCATCATTTCCCAGAAGAAGAAGAACAGGAACATGTCGATGGCAAGGAACACGCCGATCACGCCACCTAAGATCCACATCAGGTTCAGATGGAAGAAGCCCTGGTATTTTTCGATTTCATTCCAGGAGCAAAGTACCGCCAGAACACCGAGCAGACCGGTCAGCACTACCATCAGCAGCGACAGACCGTCGATAGCCAGATGAATAGAGATGCCAAAACGTGGGATCCACGGCAGGACAAATTCAGACTGCCACTGCGGAATGCCAGCGGATTGCGTCAGTGAATAGCCGCCCTGCAACCACAGTTGCAGGCCAAGCGCCAGCGTCAATCCCATGGTAATCAGCGCAATCCAGCGCGGCACCTTCACGCCAAAGCGTTCGGTCTGCCAGCACAGGAAGCCACCGATAAAGGGAATTAATATCAACCAGGGTAATAACATAGCTAAGTATGTCCCTTATATTTACTCCTGCTCAGGCTATCTCACTCGTCAGCCCAAATCCCGGCAGTGCTCGCAATCCTCACGTACTTCAGTACGCTCCGGTTGCTCTGCGCTGGCGGTCTCCGGTCTGACTTCGCCGATGACGCCTGTACATCAGGAACAGATTTTCAACGAATTCTAAAAATTATTTTTGGGTTTGTAGGCCGGATAAGCGCAGCGCCATCCGGCAATCGTTCATCCAGCCAACAAACTCAACGCAGTACCATCAACAGTGCCAGCACAACGACGGCGCCGATGCTCATTGATGCAACATACCAGCGCAGATAACCGTTCTCGCTCAACAGCAGGCCTTTACCTGCAAAGCGGGAAAGGATCGCCGGAATGTTCATCATTGAGTTGAGCGGATCGCGTTTCAGCAACCAGGCAACACCCAGGAACGGCTTGACGAACACTTTGTCGTACAGCCAATCGAAGCCCCAGGCGTTATACCACCAGGTACCCAGCAGGCGGCCCGGCGCACTGTTCGCAATCGACGTCACCAGCGTGCGTTTACCCAGCCACAGCCATGCTGCGATCAGGATGCCCGCAATCGCTACGATACCGGAGGTAATTTCCAGCGTCATAACGCGACCATGCTCAAGCTCGGTCGTCGCAGGCAGTACACCCTGCAGCGGCGGCACAATCAGCGCGCCAACGAAGGTGGACAGGATCATCAGCACAATCAGCGGCAGATGATGGGTAATCCCCTTCCCTGCGTGGGCGTGAATTTGTTCTTTACCGTGGAACACGATGAAAATCATACGGAAGGTGTACAGAGAGGTCATGAATGCACCGACCAGACCTGCAACCATCAGATTAATATGACCATTCGCCATTGCACCGGCCAGAATCTCATCCTTACTGAAGAAGCCAGCGGTAATCAGCGGCAGAGCCGACAGCGCCGCGCCACCGATCAGGAAGCAGAGATACACCAGCGGAATTGACTTACGCAGACCGCCCATCTTGAAGATGTTCTGTTCGTGGTGGCAAGCCAGGATAACCGAGCCGGATGCCAGGAACAGCAGCGCTTTAAAGAAGGCGTGCGTCATCAGGTGGAAAATCGCCGCATCCCACGCCTGTACGCCGAGAGCCAGGAACATATAACCAATCTGGCTCATGGTGGAGTACGCAAGAACGCGTTTGATGTCGGTCTGTACCAGCGCAGCAAAACCCGCCAGCACCAGAGTGATCGCACCGATAATCCCCACCAGGTGCAGGATTTCAGGCGTCATCAGGAACAGGCCGTGCGTACGGGCTATCAGGTAGACACCAGCGGTAACCATCGTCGCGGCGTGGATCAATGCGGAGACAGGCGTCGGGCCGGCCATCGCATCAGCAAGCCAGGTCTGCAACGGCAGCTGTGCAGATTTACCGACCGCACCGCCCAACAGCATCAGGGTTGCCCACATCAGCATGTTGTTACCGTCTGCAAAGTGCGCAGGCGCCAGTTCCACCATTTCGCGGAAGTTCAGCGTGCCCAGCTCGTTGTAGAGGATGAACAGCGCGAACGCCAGGAATACGTCACCAACGCGGGTTACCACGAAGGCTTTCATTGCCGCAGCGCCATTCTTCGGATCGGTGTAGTAGAAACCAATCAGCAGATAGGAGCACAGACCCACGCCTTCCCAGCCGAGGTACATCAGCAGCAGGTTATCCGCCAGCACCAGAACCACCATGCTGGCGATAAACAGGTTGGTGTAGGCGAAGAAACGAGAATAGCCCTCTTCTCCGCGCATATACCAGGAGGCGAACATGTGGATCAGGAAACCAACGCCGGTCACCACGGAGAGCATGGTCAGCGACAGGCCGTCCAGCACCAGGTTAAAACCGATGTTGAAGTCACCGACTGACATCCACGTCCACAGCGGCTGGCTGTAAGCCTGCTGGCCATTGGCAAAGAAATCAACGCCAACAAACGCAGTAACCAGCGCAGCCAGACCGATCGACCCGACACCCACGGTAGCGGACAGATTTTCTGACCAACGACCACGAGAAAACGCCAGTAATACAAAGCCAATAAATGGCAGAATAATGGTTAAGGCAAGCATGTTCATCCACGCATCTCACTTACTGAATCGATGTTCAGGTTCTGGCGACGGCGATGAAGTTGCAGCAACAGCGCAAGCCCAATGCTCGCTTCGGCAGCCGCAAGGCTGATGGCGAGAATATACATCACCTGACCATCGGTCTGGCCCCAGTAGCTTCCTGCGACCACAAAGGCCAACGCGGAGGCGTTAATCATGATTTCCAGCCCGATCAGCATAAACAGCAGATTGCGGCGGATAACCAGACCGGTTAAGCCCAGCACGAATAAGATCGCAGCGAGGATCAGTCCATGTTGTAAGGGGATCATGCGTGCTCCTCCGTTTTTCTTTTCGCGCGGTCATCGGTGCGATTGCTCAGCACTTCACCTGAACGCTCTTCGCGCCCCACGTGGAAGGCCACAACCAGACCCGCCAGCAGCAGCATCGAAGCCAGTTCAACCGCCAGTACATACGGTCCGAACAGGGAAATACCGACTGCTTTCGCGCTAATTGGCGTGCCGTCGATGCCCTGATCGTTAACGCCCAGAATGGCGTAAACAATAACCACCAGCATAATAGCTGACAGAATCGCCGGACCAATCCACACCTGCGGTTTCAGCCACTGACGTTCCTGTTCAATTTCAGAACCACCAAGGTTGAGCATCATCACCACGAACACGAACAGCACCATGATGGCGCCCGCGTAGACGATAATTTCCAGCGCACCGGCGAAGTAAGCGCCTAACGAGAAGAACACCCCAGAAATCGCCAGCAGCGAAATAATCAGGTACAGCAACGCGTGTACCGGATTGGTGTGGGTGATCACCCGCAAGGTTGCGAGAATGGCTATCAGGCCACAGATATAAAAAGCGAACTCCATTGCCCCTCTCCTTACGGTAACAGGCTCTTGACGTCGATAGGCTTAGCTTCGTTCTCTGCTTCGCCCTTATCTTTGCCGTCGATTGCCATACCTGCCATCCGGTAGAAGTTATATTCCGGGTATTTGCCCGGACCGGAGATCAGCAGATCCTCTTTCTCGTAAACCAGGTCCTGGCGCTTGTACTCACCCAGCTCGAAATCTGGAGTCAGCTGAATAGCCGTAGTCGGACAGGCTTCTTCGCACAGGCCGCAGAAAATGCAGCGTGAGAAGTTAATGCGGAAAAACTCCGGATACCAGCGGCCGTCTTTGGTCTCTGCTTTTTGCAGAGAAATACAGCCTACCGGACACGCTACCGCACACAGGTTACAGGCAACGCAGCGCTCTTCACCGTCTGGATCACGAGTCAGAACGATACGACCACGAAAACGGGGCGGTAGATAGACCGGCTCTTCCGGATACATCTGCGTTTCGCGTTTCGCGAACGCATGCAGGCCGATCATCCAGATACTGCGTACCTGGGTGCCGAAACCTACGAACAATTCTTTTAAGGTCATGGTCTTTGTGTCCCTTATTGCGCCTGCCAGAGAATGACAGCCGCCGTTACCAGCAAGTTGACGAGCGTCAGCGGCAGACAGACTTTCCAGCCGAAGGACATTACCTGGTCATAACGAGGACGCGGTAACGACGCACGAATCAAAATGAACATCATCATGAAGAACGCGGTTTTCAGCGCGAACCAGACGAATGGCGGTAAGAACGGGCCATGCCAGCCACCGAAGAACAGGGTAACCATCAGTGCAGAAATGGTGACGATACCGATGTATTCACCCACGAAGAACAAACCGAATTTCATACCGGAATATTCAATGTGGTAACCGTCGGCCAGTTCCTGCTCGGCTTCTGGCTGGTCAAACGGGTGACGGTGGCACACTGCCACGCCCGCGATGGCAAAGGTGACAAAACCAAAGAACTGCGGAATAACGTTCCAGATATCAGCCTGGTTGTTGACGATGTCGGTCATGTTAAATGAACCGGCCTGCGCCACCACGCCCATCAGGGAAAGCCCGAGGAACACTTCGTAACTCAGCGTCTGCGCAGACGCACGCATCGCACCGAGCAGGGAGTATTTGTTGTTACTGGACCAGCCGGCGAACAGCACCGCGTATACCGCGAGGCCCGCCATCATCAGGAAGAACAGGATCCCGATGTTCAGGTCAGCAACCACCCAGTTCGGACTCACCGGCACGATGGCGAAAGCCAGCAGCAGCGAGGTGAAGGCGATCATCGGTGCCAGGGTAAAGATGACGCGATCCGAGAATTTCGGGATCCAGTCTTCTTTAAAGAACATCTTGATCATGTCCGCAACCAGCTGGAGCGAACCGCCCCAGCCAACACGGTTCGGTCCGTAACGGTTCTGGAACAGACCCAGCAGACGACGTTCGCCAAAGCTCATGAATGCCCCGCAGGTGACCACCACCAGCAGGATCACGACCGCTTTGAGAATGCTCAGCAGGATCTCAATCAGATCGGGTGTAATCCAACTCATTGTTGTGCCTCCTGCAGATCCTCAAGACGCGCACCTGCCAGAACCGGCGCGATGCCAGGCATACCCATCGGCAAACCAACCTGCCCTGCCGTTAATCCTTCAGCGATTTCAACCGGCAGCGTAACCGTGTTGCCATCGTAGCTGAAAGAAACGCGCGTACCGGCATTAACACCCAACTTCGCGGCATCAGCCGGGTTGAGTTTGATGTACGGCTGCGGCATACGGGTCTGGAAGACCGGCGCACGCTGGGACATTTCGTCGCTGCCGAACAGATGGTAGTACGGCGCGATACGCCACTGCCCATCCTGAGCCTGGAAGCTCGCCGGAACGGTAGTGAAGTAATCCATACCATCTGCAGAAGCTTCGATCAGACGCACGCCCGGATCGCCATGACGCAGTTTACCGCCCACTTCATCCTGGAACTTGTTCCACGCCTGTGGGGAGTTCCAGCCCGGAGCCCAGGCAAACGGAATTTGTGAACGCGGCGCAGACGGTTGGTTGTTCCCTTCCATAGAGAAGGCGAACATTGTGTCTTTGTCCTGCGGCTGGCGCGGTTCGTGTACGCTGATGTTGGCGCGCATTGCGGTACGACCGCTGTAGCGGTGCGGTTCACGAGCCAATTTCTGTCCACGGATACGGAAGCTTGCGTCCGGCGCGGCATCTTTGATACCCGCCAGTTGCGGCAGCTGCTCAACGACCGCGTCGATAACGTGGTCGAGCTGCGTCCAGTCCACTTCGCGGCTCTGCACGGTGCTGTGCAGCGAGTGCAGCCAGCGCCAGCTTTCCAGCATCACGGTGTTACTGTCGTAGTAGGACGGGTCGTAGACCTGGAAGAAACGCTGAGCGCGGCCTTCGTTGTTAATCACCGTACCATCGCTTTCGGCGAAGCTTGCGGCGGAAAGCACCAGATGGGCGTTTTCCATAATTGCCGTACGCTGATGGTCAATGACCAGTACCAGCGGCGCTTTCGCCAGCGCTGCGTTCACACGCGTTGCTGAAGCATGGCGATGCAGGTCATTCTCCAGCACCACAACGGCGTCAGCACGACCTGTTTCCAGCTCGGTCAGCGCATCGTCAAGGGAACCACCGCCAATCATACCCAGGCCCATGCTGTTAACAGAGCGAGCAATCATGGTGATGCCGACGTCTGCGCCACGGCCTTTCAGCGCCTTCGCCACGTTGGCAGCCGCCTGAATCACTTCGGCGCTACCGGCGTTGGTGCCGGAAATAATCAGTGGTTTCTTCGCCCCGGCCAGTGCCTGAACGATAACGTCAATTTTGTTTTGCAGGTCACGGTCGATACCGTCAACCGCCGGAGCGTTGTTATCCAGCGCATGAGCGATAGCGAAACCTAAACGCGCCTGATCTTCAACCGGTGCACGATAGGTCCATGCGGCGATGTCATCCAGACGGGTGTTATCGACGTTGGTAACGAACAGCGGGTGCTTAGCACGCTGGCCGATGTTAAGGATTGCTGCGATCTGCCAGTCAGCCACTTTCTGTGCCGCCGCCATTTCACGCGCTTTACCTTTCACCGCCTGACGCACTGCCAGCGCAACGCGTGCGCCGGTCTGGGTGACATCTTCGCCCAGCACCAGAACCGCATCATAAGATTCGATTTCGCGCAGTGCCGGAGTATGAATCCCGCCGTCACGCAGCACGCTCAGTGCCAGTTGCAGACGTTCCTGCTCGCCCTGGGCGATACCGGTATAGAAGTTATCCGCACCCACCAGTTCACGCAGCGCGAAGTTACTTTCAACGCTGGCGCGCGGGGAGCCGATACCAATTACTTTCTTCGACTGACGCAGAATATCTGCCGCGCCCTGCATCGCCTGCTCGGCGTTGAGCGTGATCAGGTCATCGCCACGACGCTGTACTGGCTGACGCGGACGGTCTTTCAGGTTCACGTAACCATAGCCAAAACGACCACGGTCGCAGAGGAAGTAGTGGTTAACGGTACCGTTATAACGGTTTTCGATACGACGCAGTTCACCGTAGCGTTCGCCCGGGCTGGTGTTACAGCCGATGGAACACTGCTGGCAGATGCTCGGCGCAAACTGCATGTCCCATTTACGGTTATAACGCTCGGAGTGCGTTTTATCAGTGAAGACGCCGGTCGGGCAAATTTCTACCAGGTTACCAGAGAACTCGCTTTCGAGCGTACCGTCTTCCGGGCGACCGAAGTAGACGTTGTCATGTGCGCCATAGACACCCAGATCCGCGCCATCGGCGTAATCTTTGTAGTAACGTACGCAGCGATAGCAGGCGATGCAGCGGTTCATTTCGTGAGAGATGAACGGCCCCAGGTCCTGGTTACGGTGAGTACGCTTCGTGAAGCGGTAGCGACGGAAGCTGTGACCGGTCATGACGGTCATATCCTGCAGGTGGCAGTTGCCGCCCTCTTCACAGACCGGACAGTCGTGCGGGTGGTTAGTCATCAACCACTCCACGACGCTTTCGCGGAACTGTTTCGCTTCTTCGTCATCAATAGAAATAAAGGTGCCTTCGGTGGCCGGTGTCATACAAGACATCACCAGGCGACCACGCGTGTCTTCCGCGTTTTGATATTGCTTCACCGCACACTGGCGGCAAGCACCGACGCTTCCCAGCGCCGGGTGCCAGCAAAAGTACGGAATATCAAGGCCGAGAGACAGACAAGCTTCCAGCAGGTTGTCCGCTCCGTTGACCTCATATTCTTTGCCGTCTACATGAATCGTAGCCATAGTCAGCATGCTTCCAGTTGGCTCGGTCGTAACCGAGCGTTAATCGAATTTCTTATCGCGACACAGGGCTAACCCTGTAATCACCAGCGCTCTTTCAACAGGTTCGGCTGAATACCACCAATCTGATGGGTATTGCTGAAGGACTGCTTGATGCCAGCTTCGAATTCTTCGCGGAAATATTTAATGGCGCTCTGCAGCGGTTCCACTGCGCCCGGTGCGTGTGCACAGAAGGTTTTACCCGGGCCGAGGAAACGACACAATTGCTCAAGTGTCTCGATATCCCCTGGCTGGCCTTCGCCACGCTCCAGCGCGCGCAGAATTTTCACACTCCACGGCAGACCGTCACGGCACGGCGTACACCAGCCGCAAGACTCGCGGGCAAAGAACTCTTCGAGGTTACGCACCAAAGGAACCATGCCAATCTCGTGATCGACAGCCATGGCCAGCGCGGTGCCCAGACGGCTACCTGCTTTACCAATGCTTTCGAATTCCATCGGCAGATCGAGGTGTGCTTCGGTCAGGAAGTCAGTCCCTGCGCCGCCTGGCTGCCAGGCTTTGAACTTCAGTCCATCGCGCATGCCACCCGCGTAATCTTCGAGGATCTCACGCGCGGTAGTACCGAAAGGCAGTTCCCACAGGCCAGGATTCTTCACGCGACCAGAGAAGCCCATCAGCTTGGTGCCCGCATCTTTGCTCTTCGAAATGTTCTGGTACCACTCCACGCCGTTCGCGAGGATAGCCGGTACGTTACACAGGGTTTCGACGTTGTTTACGCAGGTCGGTTTGCCCCATGCGCCAGAGCTTGCCGGGAACGGCGGCTTGGAACGTGGGTTAGCACGGCGACCTTCGAGGGAGTTGATCAGCGCGGTTTCTTCACCGCAGATGTAACGCCCTGCCCCAGTGTGGACAAACAGTTCGAAGTCGAAACCGGTGCCCATGATGTTTTTGCCAAGCAGACCGGCTTCGGTCGCTTCGGCGATCGCGCGACGCAGATGCACGGCTGCTTCGATATATTCACCGCGCAGGAAGATGTAACCACGGTACGCTTTCAGCGCAAACGCGGAAATCAGCATGCCTTCCACCAGCAGGTGCGGCAGCTGTTCCATCAGCAGACGGTCTTTATAGGTGCCCGGCTCCATTTCATCGGCGTTACACAGCAGGTAACGGATGTTCATGGATTCGTCTTTCGGCATCAGGCTCCACTTCAGACCGGTGGAAAAGCCCGCGCCGCCGCGCCCTTTCAGGCCAGCGTCTTTTACCTGATTAACGATTTCGTCCGGTGACAGCCCGGTCAGGGCCTTACGCGCACCTTCGTAGCCGTTCTTGCTACGGTATTCGTCCAGCCAGACCGGCTGTTTGTCATCACGCAGACGCCAGGTCAGCGGATGGGTTTCGGGAGTACGGATAATGTCTTTCATTTATACCGCTCCAGTAGTTCGGGAATGCCTTCCGGGGTCAGGTGAGCATGAGTATCTTCATCGATCATCATGTTTGGCCCTTTATCGCAGTTCCCCAGGCAACAGGTCGGCAGCAGCGTAAAGCGACCATCAAAGGTCGTCTGCCCCGGCTTGATGTTGAGTTTTTTCTCAAGCGCGGCCTGGATCCCCTGGTAGCCGTTGATATGGCACACCACGCTGTCGCAATAGCGGATCACGTGGCGACCTACCGGCTGGCGGAAGATCTGGCTATAAAACGTAGCAACACCTTCTACGTCGCTTGCCGGAATACCCAGCACATCAGCGATCGCATAGATCGCCCCATCCGGCACCCAGCCACGCTGTTTCTGAACGATTTTCAGCGCTTCAATGGACGCCGCACGCGGGTCTTCGTAGTGGTGCTTCTCGTGTTCAATCGCTTCACGCTCAGCCGCACTCAGCTCAAAAGCCTCGGTTTGTGGTTGTTGATTCTCGTGCATAATTAGCGGTCCACATCTGACATAACAAAATCGATACTACCCAGATGGACGATTAAGTCGGACACCAGGCTGCCACGTACCGCTACCGGGATCTGCTGCAGGTGCGCATAGCTCGGGGTACGGATACGGGTACGGTAACTCATGGTGCTGCCATCGCTGGTCAGGTAGTAACTGTTGATACCCTTGGTCGCTTCCACCATCTGGAAGGACTCGTTTGCCGGCATAACCGGACCCCACGAAACCTGCAGGAAGTGGGTGATAAGGGTTTCGATATGTTGCAGCGTGCGCTCTTTCGGCGGCGGCGTCGTCAGCGGGTGATCCGCTTTGAACGGGCCTTCCGGCATGTTATTGAGGCACTGCTCAAGGATGCGCAGACTCTGGCGCAGCTCTTCAACTTTCAGCATCACGCGGGTATAGCAGTCAGAAACGCCGCCGCCAACCGGGACTTCAAAGTCAAAGTTTTCGTAGCCAGAGTACGGACGCGCTTTACGCACGTCGAAATCAATACCGGTCGCGCGCAGCGCAGCACCAGTACAACCCCAGTCCAGCGCTTCTTTCTTACCGTAAGCGGCAACGCCCTGCGAACGGCCTTTCAGGATGGTGTTACGCAGTGCGGCTTTCTCGTAAGAATCCAGACGTTTTGGCATCCAGTCAAGGAAGTCACGCAGCAGCTTGTCCCAACCGCGCGGCAGATCGTGTGCCACACCGCCGATACGGAACCAGGCCGGGTGCATACGGAAACCGGTGATCGCTTCCACCACGTCATAGATTTTCTGACGGTCGGTAAAGGCGAAGAATACCGGGGTCATCGCGCCGACGTCCTGAATGAACGTGGAGATGTACAGCAGGTGGCTGTTGATACGGAACAGTTCGGACAACATCACGCGAATCACGTTGACGCGATCCGGCGTGGTGATACCAGCCAGCTTCTCAACGGCCAGAACGTAAGGCATTTCGTTTACGCAGCCGCCGAGGTACTCAATACGGTCGGTGTACGGAATGTAGCTGTGCCAGGACTGACGTTCACCCATCTTTTCAGCGCCACGGTGGTGGTAGCCGATGTCAGGTACGCAGTCGACGATTTCTTCGCCATCAAGCTGCAGCACAATACGGAAAGCACCGTGAGAAGACGGGTGGTTAGGACCGAGGTTGAGGAACATGAAGTCTTCGTTTTCGGTGCTACGCTTCATACCCCAATCTTCTGGTTTGAAGGTCAGCGCTTCCATTTCCAGATCCTGTTTGGCTTTAGTCAGCTCAAACGGATCGAATTCGGTCGCACGCGCCGGGTAGTCTTTACGCAGCGGATGACCTTCCCAGGTATGCGGCATCAACAGACGCGTCAGGTGCGGGTGACCTTCGATATCGATGCCAAACATTTCCCAGGTTTCACGCTCATACCAGTTGGCGTTCGGAAACAGTTTGGTGAAAGTCGGTACGCGCAGATCGTTTTCAGACAAAGCCACCTTGAGCATGATATCGCGATTGCGTTCAATGGAGATCAGGTGATAGAAAACGGAAAAATCCGCGGCAGGTAACCCTTCGCGGTGCGTACGCAGACGTTCGTCCATGCCGTGTAAGTCAAACAGCATGACGTAAGGTTTCGGCAGTCTCTTTAAGAAATCGCCAACTTCCAGTAATTGTTCACGCTTGACCCAAACAACGGGTACCCCGGTGCGAGTCGCCTGAACGGTAAAGGCATCCGGCCCAAAACGGTTGCGCAGTTCGCCAATGACCGGGTCATCAAGGTGATCCCGTGTTTGCCATACGGCGTCTTGCGCGGTTAAGTCGGTCATATTGTTCACCATTGCAAATGGTCCGTGGTGGTCGGCAGTGCTTCGCGCTATTTATGTAGTGATAAGCGAAGGAAGTGCTGCTGCCGACAGGCGCAAATTAAATCTCGTCTGGTGTACGAAGATTCGTTACAGCAATACGTTCGCCGCGTTTACGCTCGCGTTCTGACTGCATATTGGCGCGATAAACGCCCTGATCGCCAACCACCCAGGAGAGCGGACGGCGTTCTTTGCCAATGGAATCTTGCAGCAGCATCAGAGCCTGCATATACGCTTCTGGGCGCGGCGGACATCCCGGGATGTACACATCGACCGGAATAAATTTATCAACGCCCTGCACCACAGAATAGATGTCGTACATACCGCCGGAGTTGGCGCATGCGCCCATGGAAATAACCCATTTCGGTTCCAGCATCTGATCGTAGAGGCGCTGAATAACTGGCGCCATTTTGGTAAAGCAGGTTCCGGCTACGACCATCAGGTCAGCCTGACGCGGCGATGCACGCAGTACTTCCGCACCAAAACGGGCCACATCGTGCACGGCGGTAAACGAGGTCACCATCTCAACGTAGCAGCAGGAAAGGCCAAAGTTATATGGCCAAATTGAGTTTTTACGGCCCCAGTTAACCATGTCATGCAGTTTGCCCATGAACACGTTTTTGTTAACTTCTTGTTCCAGGGGGTCGGTTACGATCTCCTGTTTTTGCAGGGGGTAACGGTCGTTCTCACCGTTAGGATCTATGCGGGTGAGCGTATAATCCATCTTAATGCCTCGCGGTTAGCGTTGACGATTAGCGATACTGTTCGTTTCCGGGTTCATACGCTCGCGGCGTGAACGCGCGGGCGTCCAGTCCAGCGCGCCAATACGCACCAGATAAACCAGACCTGCCAGTAACACAAAAATAAAAATTGCAGCTTCCACAAAGCCAATCCAACCGCTTTCACGGATAGAAGTTGACCATGCGAACAGATACAGCGCTTCAACGTCGAAGATAACGAAGAACATGGCTACCAGATAAAACTTGGCAGACAGGCGCAGGCGGGCGGTGCCGACCGAGTCGATACCTGATTCAAACGGCACGTTTTTAGATCTCGCGCGTGCGCGACCCCCTAAAAACCAGCCGCCGACGAGCATCAGGCAGCACAGACCAATGGCAACGATAAGAAAGATAGCGAATGCCCAGTGATGAGCGATGATTTCAGTGGATGTTGACATACTCATTGCTTACTCATCAAAAGTAGCGCCAAATTCTCTGCTCTTTTCGGCAGATGAACGCCACATCGATTCATGGGGAGGAATAAAAAAAACCTTACAATCACTGTGAAAAATCATTTTATACAGCTAATTGATGGGGTTTTTTACTCCTTTCTATAACCTTTTGTCAACTTTAACAAAAGTTTCCTCACATTATTTTACACTGTTTCAACTTCATTAACATAAAGTGCTCTTTAGACCCATTTCGATTGCATCATCGGTCATTTTTAATGTTGTTGAATCGTGTCCGTAGTGAAGTAAAAAAGATAATACACGTCTATTTTGACAGTAATTCACCCAGATGCCTCCCCCTAAATGGGAGTATTTTCTTGATCTGTGACACGTTTTTGTTAATTCACCATAAAAAACAGCAACAATTTCTCTAGTTTTTTAACATGGAAACATTTAGCAACTCAGCTGATTATTTTTCATCCTATTGTCAGTCTGTTTTTTTACCTGCTGATTTTGTTAAGTTTTAGTATATGAATGAACAGAAAGCAGTAATATTTGCATAAAAAAAGAGCCGCTGGATGTTTTTTCATCATCAGTGGCTCTTTTTTACACTTACATTTTAAAACGTTTTTTTGTGTCGCTTTACTCAAAGTCGCCTTCAACAATCAGCGAGTCATCTCCCCCTTCAGGGGTAAACTGATTGTATTGCCAAGGATTTTGATATGTCTGCATCGACTTAAAGATAACCTGAGCTAATTCATTTTGCGTGGCCGGATCGCTGCACAGCAGATACTCGGTATCAGGCAGAGGTGGCAATCCGTCCGCCGCACCCAGTACGCGTAAATCCGGGCTCATCATTTCGACAGGACGGGCAGTAACGCCCAGCCCTGCTTTTACCGCCGCGCGGACCGCAGGCAATGTTGAAGCGACATAAGCCAAACGCCACGGGATCTGTGCGGCATTCAACGTCGCCAGCACGATATCGCGAAACGGGCTGGGATCGTCCAGCAGAACTAACGGCACCGGTTCCCCTTTTTGCAGGATATATTCGGCTGCGCAATACCAGTGCGTCGGTGAAGTTCGCAAATTCAGGCACTCAAAATCGCCAGGTCGGTTAGTGGTGACCACTAAATCCACTTCTTGCGACTTAAGCATCTCCACCATGTAGGCGTTGCGTTTCACTCTGACATCCAGTGCAAGTTTCGGATAAACCGAACTTATACGGTTAAGTAGAAAAGGGAGTATGGTATCGGCGGATTCATCAGAAGCACCGATAGTTAACACCCCCTGAAGATTGTTAAACATCAATGATGAGCATGCCTCATCATTAAATCGCAGTATTTTCCTGGCGTAACCCAACAGCTGGATACCATGCTCGGTCAGCAGTTTGTTGCGTCCATGGCGCGCGAACAACTCTTTCCCCACAAGTTGTTCAAGACGCTGCATTTGCTGACTTACCGCAGACTGAGTTCGACATACCGCAGACTGAGTTCGACATACCGCAGCTGCCGCAGCCGCGAAGGTATTCAGGTCGGCAACAGCAACAAAGGTTCTCAGCAGATCGAGGTCGAGGTTAATTATCGGACGATTTGCATTTATCATAGTTTTTCACTTACTCGCGGGTCATACCGGGTTAATGCTGTGCATTCAGAATCAAACAACTCCATTTGTAATGTGCCTCCCTTCAGTTTCGCTTAGTGTAACCAAGTGAAAATAAGGATGTATTTGGTTTAACAAACGAAACAATTCTCTTTCTGAGCTATTTTAATACCCGTGATATTCATCGGAATATAGCAACGAGAAAGAGCCGTATTTTTAGCTGCTGGATGATTCTGACTAATGGGAAACATGTAAATTTTGTAAATTTAAAAAATAGTTAACGAACAATAATTTACACATTAAAAACTAACTTTTCAGGATGTTAGGAACAACCAACAAACATTTGAATTATCGTAAAATTCGTACTACACACCATTTCATAGGAGTTATCTTAACCTAAAACCACTATATTTATAAGTGTTATCGCGAATAATTCCGGGCAAATTGGTGTTATGTCAGTGCAACGGTTTTCGTATTATTGGCCCACTCAATTTGATGTCGTTTAAATAATAAATAATAATTAATTAAGAATCCCTCAATTCATTAATTATGCTTAACAATGGATTCACACCGCATCACGCAGGGATCAGACCGATAACAGATTTCGCAGGCAAAACCTCAGTATTTTCGAATTACGCCATTCAGCTGAGATCTCGGCTACCTTTTTCTTTACAGGCCTAACTTTTTTTGACCAGACAAATCACCACACCCACACTAACAAAGCAAAACATAAACCACAAAAAACACAACAACCCAGACTATTACTCTACAAAAATCACATTATTTAGTTATTGACAGTGAATTACACCCCTCCTGCTTTCCAAAATCTTCTACTAAAGACCCTTCAAAACTAACCGTCGTGGGAGTACATTGTGCTGGGCTGACTTCCACGGCAGGGAGTGGCATTCACAGCTAAAAAGGTCAACGTTCATGTCCCCCATTGAAAAATCCAGCAAATTAGAAAACGTCTGTTATGACATTCGCGGCCCGGTTCTGAAGGAAGCAAAGCGCCTGGAAGAAGAAGGCAACAAAGTTCTGAAACTGAACATCGGCAACCCTGCGCCTTTCGGGTTTGAAGCGCCAGATGAAATTTTGGTGGATGTAATCCGCAATTTGCCAACTGCGCAAGGATATTGCGATTCCAAAGGCCTTTATTCAGCCCGCAAAGCAATCATGCAGCATTACCAGGCCCGTGGGATGCGCGACGTAACCGTGGAAGATATCTATATCGGTAACGGCGTATCTGAATTGATTGTGCAGGCCATGCAGGCATTGCTAAACAGTGGGGACGAAATGCTGGTTCCCGCACCTGATTATCCACTGTGGACGGCGGCGGTTTCGCTCTCTGGTGGTAATGCCGTGCACTACCTGTGTGACGAATCGTCAGACTGGTTCCCGGACCTGGATGATATCCGCGCCAAAATTACGCCGCGTACCCGTGGGATCGTCATCATCAACCCAAACAACCCTACTGGCGCGGTGTATTCTAAAGAGCTGCTGATGGAGATTGTTGAGATTGCCCGCCAAAACAATCTCATCATCTTTGCGGACGAGATTTACGACAAAATTCTTTACGATGACGCCGAGCACCACTCGATTGCGGCAATGGCCCCTGACCTGCTGACTATTACCTTTAACGGCCTGTCAAAAACCTATCGTGTTGCCGGTTTCCGCCAGGGCTGGATGGTACTGAACGGACCGAAGAAACATGCCAAAGGGTATATCGAAGGCCTTGAGATGCTGGCTTCTATGCGCCTGTGTGCCAACGTTCCGGCACAACATGCCATTCAGACCGCACTGGGTGGATATCAGAGTATCAGCGAATTCATCATGCCAGGCGGGCGTCTGTATGAGCAACGTAACCGCGCCTGGGAACTGCTTAATGACATCCCCGGCGTCTCTTGCGTAAAACCGCGCGGTGCGCTGTATATGTTCCCGAAAATTGATGCTAAACGCTTCAATATTCATGACGACCAGAAAATGGTACTCGACTTCCTGTTGCAGGAAAAAGTACTGCTGGTCCAGGGGACGGCATTCAACTGGCCGTGGCCGGATCATTTCCGCATCGTCACGCTACCGCGTATTGACGATATCGAAATGTCGCTGAGTAAATTTGAGCGTTTCCTGTCAGGGTATCGCCAGCTGTAACCACGCAAAGTGCTGCCGGGTTTGCATCCGGTAGCACTCTCTGCGCAAAATACCGTTACTGAAGTCACTGAGTAAGGGTCGTTATGAAGCAGAGCCACTTTTTTGCCCACCTCTCCCGTCTGAAACTCATTAATCGCTGGCCGCTGATGCGCAACGTGCGCACCGAAAACGTGTCCGAACACAGTCTGCAGGTTGCCATGGTTGCCCATGCGCTGGCCGCAATTAAAAACCGTAAATTTGGTGGTCAGGTTAATGCTGAGCGTATTGCCCTACTGGCGATGTATCACGATGCGTCAGAGGTGTTAACCGGCGATCTCCCTACCCCAGTGAAATATTTCAACTCTCAGATTGCTCAGGAATATAAAGCGATAGAGAAAATTGCCCAACAAAAACTGGTCGATATGGTTCCCGATGAGCTGCGCGATATTTTTGCGCCGCTCATTGATGAACATGCCTTAAGTGAAGAAGAGAAGTCGATTGTTAAACAGGCAGATGCCCTGTGCGCGTATCTGAAGTGCCTGGAAGAACTCTCTGCCGGTAACAACGAATTTTTGCTGGCGAAAACACGTCTGGAAAAAACGCTGGAGTCACGACGCAGCGAAGAGATGGACTACTTTATGGACGTATTCGTCCCGAGTTTTCACCTCTCATTAGATGAAATCAGTCAGGATTCTCCATTGTAAGTTTGCGGCGACATTGCCTTTGTAGGCCGGATGAGGCGTTAGCCGCCATCCGGCACATAAAAATCAAAACGGAAACAGCATCGGGATCATCACCACGCACACCACCATCACAATGATGGTAAACGGCACGCCAATTTTTACGAAATCGCTAAAGCTATAGTTACCCGGCCCGAGTACCAGTGTGTTTACCGGTGAAGAAACTGGCGTCATAAAGGCTGCGGAAGCCGCCATCGCAATCACCATCGCAAAAGGATACGGCGAAACGCCCATCGACTTTGCTGCCGCCAGCGCAATCGGCGCCATCAGTACCGCCGTCGCAGTGTTAGAGATAAATAACCCAATGGTCGCGCACAGCACGAACAGGCAGCCCAGCATCATATACGGGCCGTACCCTCCACCAACGTCCATTAGCCCTTTAACCACCAGATCAACACCGCCCGTTTTCTGTAATGCCAGCGCAAAGGGCATCATTCCGACAATCAAAATAATACTTGGCCAGTGAATGGCTTTATAGGCGCTTTCGGCATCGATGCAGCGGAATTTTCCCATCAGCAAACAGGCGATAATCGCGGCAACCGTATTAGGGATTTCATCGGTGAGCATTAACGCGACCATCAGCACCAGACAGAAAATCGCATGCGGCGCCTGGCTGTGCGCCGGAGAAGCTTCACTGACTTCCACGGGCATATTCAGCACCACGAAATCGCGCCCTTTTTGCCCCAACAAAGTGATGAGTTTCCAGTTGCCCACCACCAGAATGATATCGCCCATCAGCAGTGGTTCATCCACCACCGCTCCGGCCAGTGCCGTACCATCACGCTTCAGTCCGACGACATTCAGGCCATAACGCGTACGAAAAGCGATTTCCCGTACCGTTTTGCCGATCAATTCCGATTCAGGGATTAATGAAATCTCGGCCATACCCACGTCAAGCGCCTGCTCGGAGAAGTATTCACCGCGCAGCACCATCGGTTCCAGCAGTTGCTCGCTGCAAAATTCACGCAGGTCAACGTCGGCCGCTGACATATCAATCAGCAACACGTCACGGGCACGGAACTCAGAAACCCCGTTAACATCGACAATCACGCGGCGAAAACGCCGCCAGCGTTCAACACCAATCACGTTTGCCCCGTAGCGTTCACGCAATTTCAGGTCATCCAGACGTTGGCCAATCATGGGAGAACCCGGGCGAATCGCCAGGCGACGGGCACGCCCTGTCAGGCGATACTCTTTGATCAGATCGCGAAAGGTCCGGCGCTTCCAGCCGTCTCCCGGCTGCCCGGAGTCTTCACCTTTCAGCATAAAACGCATCACCAGCATATAAATTATGCCGAGTACCAACACCACCAGTCCCAGTGGGGTTACGCTAAAAAAGCTAAAACCGTTAAGTCCTTCACGTAACAATTCACTGTTGACGACCAGATTCGGCGGCGTTGCCACCAGCGTCATCATGCCGCTTATTAATCCGGCAAAGCTCAACGGCATCATCAGCCGTGAGGGGGAGATTTGCATGCGCATAGAAACGCTTAAGACAACCGGAATAAAGATGGCGACCACACCGGTCGAACTCATGAAGGCACCGAGTCCGGCTACGGTTATCATCAGCAACACCAGCATTTTGACTTCACTGCTGCCAGCGACCTTCACCAGCCAGGCACCCATTACCGTCGCCACGCCGGTACGCACCAGGCCGTCGCCGATAATGAATAAAGCCGCTATCAAAATAACGTTAGGATCGCTGAACCCGGAAAAAGCCTCTGTGATGCTCAATGTTCCACTCAGAACAAAGGCAATAATGACCAGCAAAGCGACCGCGTCCATACGCACTCTGCCAGTTGCAAACAAGACGACGGCAATCGCCAGCAATGAGAGAACCCATATCAATTCACCGTTCACAACATATCCTTGTTAAATGAGAGGGATGGACTGATTCTGCCATAAAAAAGCCCCAACAATCTGGGGCTAAATCATGATCAGGTATTTCTTATAACGACCACATTTCCGTTGGGTTGTTTGGTCACAGAAATATGTTCCAGACTGGTCAGCGAAAAATCAACTTCGTCCAGACGCGGCGTATCCGCTGGCGCGTTAACCGCGATGACATGACACCCAGCAGCCAGTCCTGAGAGCACCCCGGCGGGGGCATCTTCCACGACTGCACATTCCTGCGGTGCCAGGCCCAGAAGCTGAGCACCTAACAGATACGCGTCTGGCTCTGGTTTCCCTCTTTTTACCCGCTCGGCGGTGACAAACACTTCAGGAGCAGGAAGCCCGGCAACACGATGACGCGCACGTGCGACTGGCATAGAACCGGAGGTCACAATCGCCCATGGAATACCTGCTTTATTGAGATGGTTGAGTAAATCAACTGCCCCCGGCAGCGCGGTGATCCCGGCGGTTTCCGTCGCTTCGATCTGCTCCAGACGGGTAAATTCCGCGGCGATCTCTGCCTCAGACTTGCCCACCATAAAGTGTCGCAGGGAGGTAATGGCCTGCTTACCATGAATAAAGCCGAGTACCTCGGCGTGATCGAGGCCGAAGCGATCGGCCCAGTTGCACCACGCACGCTCTACTGCGGGTAAGGAATCGACCAACGTTCCATCCAGATCAAACAGAAAACCTTTGCACTGCACGCTCGCCCCCTCAGGCATTAATGATTTGGTTAATTTCATTCGCGCTCAGGTGATACTGACGCGGGCAAGAGTGCCAAACATTCAGCATACGCTGATATTTTTCCCACATTGGGGTCTGGGCGTTGAAGCCATGCGTACCCGCATCAAAGTGGGTGTAACGACCTTCCACATTGACCATAAAACGAACGTACCCGAGGAAACGGGCTTCCGTTGCGGCGTCAAAACCGAGGAAGGTCACGCGACGCTCATCAATAGCCTGCGCATCCTTAAGATTAGTCCAGGACACATGTAATGCGTGATACATCTCCATAATATCGATAATCGTACGACAGGTTTCTTCCGTCAGTTCACCAAACTCACGATCCAGCTCACGCATCTGCAAGCCGTAACCGCGTTCAATAATCGTCTGCAAACGACGATAACGCTCGGCGTTAGTTGGATCGAGCATAGTCATCATTTTGTACTGATTCGACAAAATCAGACGTTGAGCGTTGGTCATTTCCATTTGGGACTCCTGTATCACTACTACTGCGATGAAAAAAAAGAAGGCATCTTGTGCCTTCTTTTATATGCGTAATCAGGGGTCAATTACAAATCATCAAGGAAAGTTTTATCCAGTTGTTTGAAGGCGCGCTTAAGCGTGTCAGCCAGCGCCTGGTAATCCGGCTTTCCTTCTACCGGAGAGAGCGCCTGCCCAGCTTCTTGCAATTTACCCCGGACTTCATAGAACCAATTGAGAATTGAAGGCGGCAGCGGCGTTACAGAACGTTTTCCCAGCCACCACATCCCCTGCATCGGCAGGCTAAGCGCAAACAGCGCAGTCGCCACGGCCGGGCCCAACTGCCCCCCTAACGCAATTTGCCAACATAAGGTGAAGACGGCGATAGGCGGCATAAAACGAATCGCGTAACGCGTCATGCGGATCACGCGGTTCTCAACAAACACGGGCGCAAGGCGCTTTTCCATTGGCCACGTCTTTGCATAGTGCTGCCCCCGGCGAAACAAGCTAAAAAAATTGACGGAGCGATTATCCGGTGTCGACATGGCGGTTACCTCAACTTCACATATAAAAATTAAAAAATTTGTGCAAAACAACAACTACAAGGGACATCGTTCAAAACATTTTGTCTTTGATACCCACATTCAGGTATCCTGTGCCGGCCTGTAAGGCCTGTAGTCCAAAATCATTGAGTCGTCAAATTGGCATACATTATGCCATTGCCTGAAAAATACGCAAAATGACATAGACTCAAAGGTATTTATTCCATCGTGCCCAAAAAGACTATGGCGCATGATGTTAATCATAAACGTCGGTGTCATCATGCGCTACGCTCTATGACTCCCTGACGTTTTTTTAGCCACGTATCATAAATAGGTACTTCCATGTCGAGTAAGTTAGTACTGGTTCTGAACTGCGGTAGCTCCTCACTGAAATTTGCCATCATCGATGCAGTAAACGGTGAAGAATACCTCTCTGGTTTAGCCGAATGTTTCCATCTCCCAGAAGCACGTATCAAGTGGAAAATGGACGGCGGTAAACAAGAAGCGGCTTTAGGTGCAGGCGCCGCTCACAGTGAAGCGCTGAACTTTATCGTTAACACTATTCTGGCACAAAAACCAGAATTGTCTGCGCAATTGACCGCTATTGGTCACCGTATCGTACACGGCGGCGAGAAGTACACCAGCTCCGTGGTTATCGATGATTCCGTTATTCAGGGCATCAAAGATTCTGCCTCTTTCGCACCACTGCATAACCCGGCTCACCTGATCGGTATCGCAGAAGCGCTGAAATCCTTCCCTAATCTGAAAGACAAAAACGTGGCTGTATTCGACACCGCGTTCCATCAGACTATGCCGGAAGAGTCTTACCTCTATGCTCTGCCGTACAGCCTGTACAAAGAACACGGCGTTCGTCGTTACGGCGCGCACGGTACCAGCCACTTCTTCGTCACTCAGGAAGCGGCAAAAGTGCTGAACAAACCGGTTGAAGAGCTGAACATCATCACTTGCCACCTGGGCAATGGCGGTTCTGTATCTGCTATCCGTAACGGTAAATGTGTTGATACCTCCATGGGTCTGACCCCGCTGGAAGGTCTGGTGATGGGTACGCGTTCCGGTGACATCGACCCGGCGATCATCTTCCACCTGCACGATACCCTGGGCATGAGCGTTGACCAGATCAACAAAATGCTGACCAAAGAGTCCGGCCTGCTGGGTCTGACCGAAGTCACCAGCGACTGCCGTTATGTTGAAGATAACTACGCTACTAAAGAAGACGCTAAACGTGCAATGGACGTTTACTGCCACCGTCTGGCGAAATACATCGGTTCTTACACTGCGCTGATGGATGGTCGTCTGGATGCAGTTGTCTTCACCGGTGGTATCGGTGAAAACGCAGCGATGGTTCGTGAACTGTCTCTGGGCAAACTGGGCGTTCTGGGCTTTGAAGTTGACCACGAACGTAACCTGGCCGCACGTTTCGGCAAATCTGGTTTCATCAACAAAGAAGGTACCCGTCCTGCGCTGGTTATCCCAACCAACGAAGAACTGGTTATCGCGCAAGACGCGAGCCGCCTGACTGCCTGATTTCACACCGCCAGCCTAGCTGGCGGTGCTGTTTTGTAACCCGTCTAAATTGGCGGTAACGAAAGAGGATAAACCGTGTCCCGTATTATTATGCTGATCCCTACCGGAACCAGCGTCGGCCTGACCAGCGTCAGCCTTGGCGTGATCCGCGCAATGGAACGCAAAGGCGTTCGTCTGAGCGTCTTTAAGCCGATTGCTCAACCGCGTGCCGGTGGCGATGCGCCAGACCAGACTACCAGCATCGTCCGTGCTAACTCTTCTCTGCCAGCCGCTGAGCCGCTGAAGATGAGCCACGTTGAATCTCTGCTGTCCAGCAATCAGAAAGATGTGCTGATGGAAGAGATCATCGCGAACTACCACGCGAACACCAAAGACGCTGAAGTCGTACTGGTTGAAGGCCTGGTCCCAACCCGTAAACATCAGTTCGCGCAGTCTCTGAACTACGAAATCGCGAAAACGCTGAACGCGGAAATCGTCTTCGTTATGTCTCAGGGTACCGACACCCCGGAACAGCTGAACGAGCGTATTGAACTGACTCGCAGCAGCTTCGGCGGCGCGAAAAACACCAACATCACCGGCGTAATCGTTAACAAACTGAACGCACCGGTTGATGAGCAGGGCCGTACTCGCCCGGATCTGTCCGAGATTTTCGACGACTCTTCCAAAGCGAAAGTGATCAAAGTTGATCCGGCTAAACTGCAAGAATCCAGTCCGCTGCCGGTTCTGGGCGCGGTGCCATGGAGCTTCGATCTGATCGCTACTCGTGCAATCGATATGGCGCGTCACCTGAACGCCACCATCGTTAACGAAGGCGATATCAACACCCGTCGCGTGAAGTCTGTGACGTTCTGCGCACGCAGCATTCCACATATGCTGGAACACTTCCGCGCAGGCTCCCTGCTGGTAACTTCCGCAGATCGTCCTGACGTGCTGGTTGCAGCATGCCTGGCGGCCATGAACGGCGTGGAAATCGGTGCCCTGCTGCTGACTGGCGGCTACGAAATGGACGCGCGCATCACTAAACTGTGCGAACGTGCATTTGAAACCGGCCTGCCGGTATTCATGGTAAACACCAACACCTGGCAGACCTCTCTGAGCCTGCAGAGCTTCAACCTGGAAGTTCCGGTTGACGATCACGAGCGCATTGAGAAAGTTCAGGAATACGTTGCTAACTACATCAACGCTGACTGGATTGAATCCCTGACTGCAACCTCTGAGCGTAGCCGTCGTTTGTCTCCGCCAGCGTTCCGTTATCAGTTGACCGAGCTGGCGCGCAAAGCGGGCAAACGCGTTGTTCTGCCGGAAGGCGACGAACCGCGTACCGTTAAAGCGGCAGCCATCTGTGCTGAACGTGGTATCGCAACCTGCGTACTGCTGGGTAACCCGGATGAGATCACCCGCGTTGCAGCCTCTCAGGGCGTTGAACTGGGCGCTGGCGTAGAAATCGTTGATCCAGATGTGGTTCGCGAAAGCTACGTTGCTCGCCTGGTCGAACTGCGTAAAAACAAAGGTATGACCGAAACCGTTGCCCGCGAACAGCTGGAAGACAACGTGGTTCTCGGTACCCTGATGCTGGAACAGGACGATGTTGACGGTCTGGTTTCTGGTGCAGTACACACCACCGCGAACACCATCCGTCCGCCGCTGCAGCTGATCAAAACTGCACCGGGTAGCTCTCTGGTGTCTTCCGTGTTCTTCATGCTGCTGCCGGATCAGGTTTACGTTTACGGCGACTGCGCGATCAACCCGGATCCGACTGCAGAGCAGCTGGCAGAAATCGCGATTCAGTCCGCTGATTCCGCAATTGCCTTCGGTATCGAACCGCGCGTAGCGATGCTCTCCTACTCCACCGGTACTTCTGGTGCAGGTAGTGACGTAGAGAAAGTTCGCGAAGCAACCCGTCTGGCACAGGAAAAACGTCCTGACCTGATGATCGACGGTCCGCTGCAGTACGACGCCGCCGTTATGGCTGACGTAGCGAAATCCAAAGCGCCGAACTCTCCGGTTGCAGGTCGCGCTACCGTGTTCATCTTCCCGGATCTGAACACCGGTAACACCACTTACAAAGCGGTACAGCGTTCTGCCGACCTGATCTCCATCGGGCCAATGCTGCAGGGTATGCGCAAGCCGGTGAACGACCTGTCTCGTGGCGCGCTGGTAGACGATATCGTCTACACCATCGCACTGACCGCGATCCAGTCTTCCCAGCAGCAGTAATCTGCCGAGTGTGCCGGATCTTTTATCCGGCAACACATCTGCTTATCAAACCGGAAATAGCTGATATTTCCGGTTTTTTTATGTCTTTTTCCCCTTTGGCATAATCTGAAACATTTGCCTGGATGCGCTGCATCAATGAATAACTATTCTTCTGTTCGCATACTTACTCTCTTTTGCGTTGCAACAGGGATAGTCTTTCATGTCAGCAGTAACAGAATCACAGCCAGCTAAAAAATGGGCGATGCCCGACACGCTGGTGATTATTTTTTTCGTCGCCATTTTAACCAGTCTGGCAACATGGGTTGTTCCCGTCGGGATGTTCGACAGCCAGGAAGTTCAGTATCAGGTTGATGGACAAACCAAAACCCGTAAGGTGGTTGACCCCCATTCCTTTCGTATTCTGACCAACGACGCAGGTGAAGAGCAGTATCACCGGGTGCAGTTATTCACCACCGGAGATGAACGCCCAGGCCTGATGAATTTCCCGTTTGAAGGATTAACCTCCGGCTCGAAATTCGGCACTGCTGTCGGCATCATTATGTTTATGCTGGTCATTGGCGGCGCATTCGGCATCGTTATGCGTACCGGCACCATTGATAACGGCATCCTGGCGCTCATTCGCCATACGCGGGGCAACGAGGTCCTGTTTATCCCAGTGCTGTTTATTCTCTTCTCCTTAGGCGGTGCGGTGTTTGGCATGGGGGAAGAGGCTGTTGCCTTTGCCATTATCATCGCGCCTTTGATGGTACGGCTAGGTTACGACAGTATCACCACCGTGCTGGTTACCTATATCGCGACTCAGATTGGTTTCGCCAGCTCATGGATGAACCCATTTTGCGTGGTGGTCGCGCAAGGTATTGCGGGGGTACCGGTGCTCTCTGGTTCCGGGCTACGCATCGTGGTCTGGGTGATCGCTACACTAATCGGGCTGACCTTCACGCTGGCCTATGCGGCGCGTATCAAAAAGAATCCGCTTTTGTCCCGGGTACATGAATCCGACCGCTTCTTTCGCGAGCAGCAGGACGAGGTCGTGGAACGACGCTTCACGCTGGGCGACTGGTTAGTGCTACTGGTGCTGACCGCGGTGATGATTTGGGTTGTCTGGGGCGTTATCGTCAACGCGTGGTTTATTCCTGAGATCGCCAGTCAGTTCTTCACGATGGGTCTGGTGATTGGCATTATCGGCGTCGTGTTTCGGCTCAACGGCATGACGGTCAACATCATGGCCTCCTCATTCACTGAGGGCGCACGAATGATGATTGCCCCTGCCCTGCTGGTTGGTTTTGCCAAAGGCATTTTACTGCTGGTCGGTAATGGAGAGGCGGGTGAAGCCAGCGTGTTAAACACTCTGCTGCACAGCATTGCCAATGGCATCAGCGGGCTGGATAACGCCATCGCGGCGTGGTTTATGCTGTTGTTCCAGGCAGTTTTTAATTTCTTCGTCACTTCCGGCTCTGGTCAGGCTGCGTTAACCATGCCGCTACTGGCACCGCTGGGCGATCTGGTTGGCGTAAACCGTCAGGTCACAGTCCTGGCCTTCCAGTTTGGCGACGGATTCAGTCATATTATCTATCCGACGTCAGCATCTCTGATGGCTACGTTAGGCGTTTGTCGGGTGGATTTTCGTAACTGGCTGAAGGTAGGTGCTACGCTGTTGGGACTGCTGTTTATTATGTCCAGCGTGGTGGTGATTGGCGCGCAGATGATGGGTTACCATTAAAAAGTGTGCGTCCGGCCTACTCGATTTCTCGACGCAGTAGGCCGGATGAACAGAGTTTACTCAGCTTCTTCCTGCTTTTCGGCTTTCGCCCCTTCATTCTTGGCGTTGCGGGTCATCCACAGCGCCAGGGCTTTCAGGGAGTCCGGTGTAAATTCGTCGCAGCGCGCGGTAATTTCTTCCGGCGTCAACCAGCAAACTTCACTGACCTCATCTTCCTGAAGCGCAAACGGTCCGTGGGAAACGCAGCTAAACAACCCACCCCATACGCGACAGTTCTGGTCTTCAAAGTAAAACTGACCATGCTCGGCAAACGGCACGCCCGCAATCCCCAGTTCCTCTTCTGCTTCACGACGCGCTGATTCCAGCATCTGCTCGTCAGCCTGAACCACACCGCCTGCGGTGGCATCCAGCATGCCGGGCAAAAAATCTTTTGTCTCAGTGCGGCGTTGAACCAGAATTTTGCCCATACCATCATGCACAACGATATACGTTGCACGATGGCGTAAGCGTTGCGCCCGCATTTGTTCCCGGCTGGACTGTGCAATGACTTCATTGTCTTCATTCACAATATCCACCCATTCAGTACTTGCCAAACGACGCTGTTCCACCATCAGGAAACCTTCTTTTTTCTGGCGCTCTTACGGCGCGTTTATGTTTGTGGGGTAAATTACGGATTAATCTCGACCTGTGCAATAACACTTTGATCATTGAGTGCCATTACGCTGAGAACATTATCATCCAGAATCCCGTAACTTGCCGCAAAGCCCCCTTTCGGGATGCTTACCGAGCCGGGATTGAAATGATAGATACCCTCGCGCCGCTCAGCAACCGGCAGATGAGTATGCCCATAAACCAGAACATCGCCCGCATTGAGCGCCGGCAAATTTTGCGGGCCAAAAAGATGTCCGTGCGTCAAAAAGAGTCGCTGGTTTTCTGTCAGAATTTGCTGCCACGGCGCAGTCATCGGAAAATGCAGGAGCATCTGATCCACTTCGCTGTCGCAATTACCACGCACCGCAATAATTCGCGATGCCAGCTCATTCAGCCGTTCAGCAACCTGCGCAGGTGCATAGCCTTCTGGAAGCGCATTACGCGGCCCGTGGTTTAAAACATCACCCAATATCACCAGCCATTGCGCGCCGCTTGCAGCAAACCGCTCGAGTACGCGTTCCGTGGCTGGCAACGAACCATGAATGTCCGATGCGAACATCAGTTTCATCACTCACTCCTCGCTGAAAATTACCTTGTAATGATACTGGATTACGGCCCGTTTTTCAGCAGGAACGCTTCGCTGAAAGCGCGATAAAACGCTGTACTGAAGCGCGCTGCCACTGGAAGGTGGCGTATTCCGCAAGCGCTTCTGGAACCTCATCGCCGTTAAGGACCAGGCGATTAAGCATTAGCGCTAAATCACAGTCAGCGATACACCATTCGCCAAATAAATTCTGCTTACCGTGGCTCAGTAAACTGCTCGCAGTAGCGAACAGTTTTTCCGCACTGGCTTTTCCCGCTTCGCTTAACGGTCCTTTCTTCACGCCAGCAAAAACGACATCTGTTGATCGTTCCTCACGGATAGGCATTAAATCGCTGCGGATCCACGCCTGAACCTGGCGCGCCCGAGCGCGCTTTTGTACATCGTGTGGGTAGATACGCTCCCACTGTGGCGGTGCAAAGCTCTCTTCCAGGAATTCTGTAATCGCTGATGATTCGCTCAGTTCAAAACCATCGATCTCAAGAACCGGTACGCGGCGCGTCAAGGCGTAACCTTGCCATGAAGGATGCAAGTGTTCACCACTATTGAGATCAACGGTTTTCAGCGTAAAAGGTAGCCCTTTCTCTTGCAGAGCAACATAAACAGACAGCACGTAAGGGGAGAAAAAATTGGCATCTGACCACAGCGTAATTGCAGATTTGCTCATAATGTCCTCTGAAGTGTATTGGCTTGCTTTCAAAATATAGAGTCTTTCTCTCGCTGTCACTTGATGAAAACTCACGCACGCCAACAGGCTCTATACTTGTAATGACCCGGTTCATGACAAAACGGATGCTGAAAATGATCGATCTCTATTACACGCCATCGCCAAACGGTCACAAAATCACGCTGTTTCTTGAAGAGGCACAGCTGCAATATCGTCTGATTCATGTCGATATCAGCAAAGGTAGCCAGTTTCGCCCCGATTTTCTGCTGATCTCGCCGAACAATAAAATCCCGGCCATTATCGATCATGCGCCGGAAGATGGCGGAAGGCCCATCAGCTTGTTTGAGTCCGGAGAAATTTTACTCTATCTGGCGGAGAAGAGCGGTAAGCTGCTTAGCGGTGAATTACGCGAACGCCACACCACACTGCAGTGGCTGTTCTGGCAGGTCAGCGGTCTGGGTCCCATGCTGGGGCAGAATCATCATTTCAGTCATTACGCTCCGCAAACGATCCCTTACGCTATTGAAAGATACCAGGTTGAAACCCAGCGCCTGTACAACGTGATGAATAAACGTCTGGAAACATCACCCTGGCTGGGAGGCGATCACTACAGCATTGCTGACATTGCCTGCTGGCCGTGGATCCACGCCCATCAGCGTCAGCGCATCGACCTCGACAATTACCCGGCGGTCAATAACTGGCACGAACGCATCCGTACGCGTCCCGCCACGGAACGCGCCATGCAGCAAGCACTGAGTGAGAAGCGGTGACGCAATTCGGTTCTCGTGTATCATGCAGAGGTTCATACATGGAGGAAACCTGCAATGTCACAACCTGACGCCATTATTCGTATAAAAAACCTTCGTCTGCGCACCTTTATCGGCATTAAAGAAGAGGAGATCCTTAACCGACAGGATATCGTCATCAACATTGCCATTCACTATCCGGCAGACAAAGCGCGTACCAGCGAAGATATCAACGACGCGCTGAATTACCGCACTATAACCAAAAGCATCATTGCCCACGTGGAGGGTAACCGCTTCTCATTGTTAGAAAAATTAACTCAAGATGTGCTCGATATCGCACGCGAACATCACTGGGTCACTTATGCTGAAGTCGAGATAGATAAACTTCACGCATTGCGTTACGCCGACTCAGTATCAATGACGCTGAGCTGGCAGCGCTAAAACGTAACCCGGGAGGCGACATGCAGATTCTGATTACCGGCGGTACTGGCCTGATTGGACGTCATCTGATCCCCTGCCTGCTGGAACTGGGGCATCAGATAATCGTAGTGACACGTACCCCTGATAAGGCTCGTCAGATTCTCGACTCTCGGGTCACGTTATGGAAAGGACTGGAAGAGCGGCAACATCTCAATAATATTGATGCCGTGATTAACCTTGCCGGAGAGCCTATTGCAGATAAGCGCTGGAGCGCACAGCAAAAGGAACGCTTGTGCCAGAGCCGTTGGGGCATTACGCAGAAACTGGTCGATTTAATCAATGCGAGCGAGACGCCGCCCTCAGTGTTAATCTCCGGTTCCGCTACCGGTTACTACGGCGATTTGGGCGAAGTTGTGGTTACGGAAGAAGAGCCACCGCATAACGAATTTACCCACAAGCTGTGCGCCCGCTGGGAGCAAATTGCCAGCACTGCGCAAAGCGACAAAACCCGCGTGTGTATGCTGCGTACCGGCGTGGTACTGGCCTCAGCAGGCGGCATTCTGGCAAAAATGGTCCCGCCGTTTCGTCTTGGCTTAGGCGGCCCGATCGGTAACGGACGCCAGTATATGGCCTGGATCCATGTTGATGATATGGTCAACGGAATTATCTGGCTGCTGAATAACGATCTACGTGGTCCCTTCAATATGGTTTCGCCATACCCGGTGCACAATGAGCAGTTTGCCCACGCGCTGGGTCACGCTCTGAACCGCCCTGCAATTCTGCGCGTTCCCGCCACCGCTATGCGACTGCTGATGGGGGAATCGTCAGTACTGGTCCTTGGTGGACAACGCGCATTGCCCAAACGCCTGGAAGCTTCCGGTTTTACGTTTCGCTGGTACGATTTAGAAGAAGCGCTGGCGGATGTCATCCGATAATCCCTATGCACTATTCACAGTCGCCGTTGTGGTGGTAAGGTTATAGACCAGATTTCCGCAATGGCGACGTTATGGCGATAATATCGACTCCCCGACTTACCCTCTCTTTGTTTCAATTTTCTGACTGGTCATTTTTCCAGAAACTCCGTGAATGTCCTGAAGTCATGCGCTATATGGGCAACATCGCCCCGGCGAAAGATACGCGGCTGTTATTCGCCAGACGTCTGGCCGCACAGCACACTTTCGTCATCCGCGAACATAACAGCCCGACGCCACTTGGCGATATTGGTCTGCAAATCAGCCATCTTTACCCGCAGGAAGCCGACCTCGGCTACGCCATCATGCCACAGGCTCAGGGGAAAGGTATTGCCAGCGAAGCCGTGCGCGCGGTGTGCCAGTATGCCTTCGAGCATGCAGGTGTGACGGCGATAAACGCATACGCGCTGGCGGATAACAAGGGTTCAATCCGTATTCTGGAAAAGACAGGCTTTGTACGTACGCAGGTACTGGAAAAGGCGTATGAGATTGACGGCATCGCCTACGACGACTGGGTGTTTCGGCTGGAGCGCGACGCGCTAAAATTGTAAGCCCGGAAAGCGTAACGCCTCCGGGCTGTTGACTTATTTCAGCGATCCTTTAAGAAACTGCTGCAAACGCGGGCTTTGCGGATTACCAAATACCTGCTCCGGGTCACCCTCTTCCTCAATTTTCCCCTGATGCAGGAAAATCACGTGCGTGGAAACATGACGGGCAAACCCCATTTCGTGGGTCACCACCACCATGGTTTTCCCCTCTTCAGCCAGCTGTTGCATAATGCGCAGCACTTCACCCACCAGCTCAGGATCAAGCGCTGACGTAGGTTCATCAAACAATAACACTTCCGGTTCCATCGCCAGTGCACGGGCAATGGAAACACGCTGCTGCTGACCACCGGACAGGTGCACCGGATATTTGCCCTGTGCGCGCTCATCAATGCCCACTTTAGCCAGATACTTCACCGCACGGTCGCGAGCTTCCTGCTTGCTCAGCCCCAACACCTGAATCGGCGCTTCCATGACGTTTTCCAGCACTGTCATGTGGCTCCACAGATTAAAGTGCTGAAAGACCATCGTCAGACGCGTACGCAGCAGGCGTAGCTGATTTTTGTCCGCAACTTTCAACTGGCCGTCTTTGTCGCGCACCAGACCAATGTTCTGACCGCTGACGACAATCGACCCGGCACTCGGTTTCTCAAGAAAGTTAATGCAGCGCAGGAAGGTACTTTTACCGGAACCTGACGAGCCAATAATGCTGATAACATCACCCGCGTTGGCCTGCAGCGATACCCCTTTCAGCACTTCATGTTCGCCGTAGTGCTTATGTAAATCGATAACGTTTAATTTATTTTCAGACATCGTGTTACTCGAATCATTTAGAGGATACATGCTGCAACCAGCGTTTTTCCGCTTTACGGAACAGACTGATCAGGACATACGAAATAATCAAATACAGCACAGCGGCAATACCGAAGGCGGTAAACGGCTGATATGTTGCCGAGTTGATATCGCGAGCGATTTTCAACAAATCAGGTACCGTTGCAGTAAATGCCAGCGCCGTGGAGTGCAGCATTAAAATGACTTCATTGCTGTATGCCGGCAGCGCAATACGCAGCGCGGAAGGTAAAATAATGCAGCGATACAGTTTGAATGACGAGAAACCGTATGCGCGCGCAGCCTCAATCTCACCGTGAGGCACGGAACGAATAGCCCCGGCGAAAATCTCCGTGGTATAGGCGCAGGTATTCAGCGTCAGCGCCAGCACGGTGCAATTCAGCCCGCTGCGGAAAAACGCGTTGAGGAAGTCCGTGCCTTTAACTATCTCCAGCGTATACATCCCGGAATAAAACACCAGTAGCTGAACGTACAGCGGCGTCCCACGAAAAATATAGGTGAACAGCCAGATGGGAAACTGGATAAATTTATTACTGGAAACGCGACCAATCGCCAAAAAGAGTGCCAGTATTCCGCCCATCACTACTGACGAAATCAAAAGCCACAGGGTGATAGCGACGCCAGTATAGCGATATCCGTCGGTCCACAGCAGGGACTTCCAGTATTCCTGAATAATCTCGATCACAGGTCAGCCCTCTTCACACCCACGGAATAGCGGCGCTCAAGGTACAGCAGCACACCATTAGAAACAGTGGTAAACACCAGATAGATGACCCCGCACACGACGGCAAAATAGAACGGCTCCCAGGTACTCTTCCCGGCAAGCTGAGTCGCTTTCACCACGTCTTCAAGTCCAAGCAACGATACCAGCGCCGTAGCCTTAAGAATAACCTGCCAGTTATTGCCGATTCCCGGTAAGGCATAACGCATCATCGCCGGGAACATAATGCGACGAAATATTTGTGAGCTGGTAAAGCCAAACGCCGTCGCGGCTTCAATATGGCCTTTTGGTACAGCCATAAACGCACCGCGAAAAGTTTCGGTAAAGTAGGCGCCGTAGATGAATCCAAGGGTGATAATGCCCGCAACCATCGGATCAATATCAATCTGGCCGATACCGATGGCATCGGTAATGGTATTCAGCGCGATTTGTAATCCGTAGAAGATGAGCAGCATTAAGACCAGATCGGGCACGCCGCGGATTAGCGTTGTGTACCCTTCGAAAATAAGTCCCATTGCCCGGCTTTGCGACAGCTTTGCTGCTGCGCCGACAAGACCTATCAGAACCGCCAGTACCACCGAGCTGAGTGCCAGCTCCAGCGTAACAATTGCGCCCTGTAAAATAACACCTGAAAAGCCATACAACATGCTGCCTGTCCTGTCGTGTGTGGTGGAGTAGTAAGCCTCTTTTGATTTCAGACTAACCGTTAAATGCCGGATGGCGGCCTTGCCTTATCCGGCCTACAAAATCACCGTAGGCCGGATAAGCGCGGTGCCATCGGGCATAAATTCAACGCGTCAAAAATCTACGGGCTTTATCAGCACCTGCGGTAATTAACCGCCGTAAACATCAAAATCGAAGTACTTTTTCGCCAGCTTCTCGTAAGTACCGTCAGCTCGCATTTCGGCAAAGGCTTTATTCAGCGCTTCGCGCAGTTCATTATCGTCTTTGCGCAGCCCCATACCGGTACCCACGCCGAACAACTTCTCGTCTTTCACAGACGGGCCGCCGAATTTGTAATCTTTACCGACTGGCTGTTTCAGGAAGCCTTCGCTGGCCGCAACTTCATCCTGGAACGCGGCGTCAATACGCCCGGCAGTCAGGTCAGAATAGATATTGTCCTGCCCCTGATAAGAGACAATCTCAATACCTTTTGGTGCCCAGTGTTCGTTGCCGAACGTTTCCTGGGTAGTGCCCTGCAGCACACCAACACGTTTGCCTTTCAGCGACTCAATGGTCGGCTGAATAGCAGAATCTTTAGCGACAACCAGACGCGAATCGGCTGCATAAAGCTTGTCAGTAAATGCGATTTCCTGCTGACGTTTTTCAGTAATGGAAAGCGAGGACATGATGGCATCGATTTTCTTCGCTTTTAGCGAAGGGATCAGCGCGTCCAGCGGGTTTTCCACGAAGGTACATTGCGTATTGATACGTTTGCACAGCTCTTTAGCCAGATCGATATCAAAACCGACTAATTCACCCTGCGCATTCTTCGATTCGAACGGCGCATAAGTAGGATCGGTACCGATACGAATTTTTTGCGGAATGGCTGCAAATGCTGCGGTAGCACTGGAGAAAGCCAGAACCAGAGAAAGAGACAACACCAGTTTTTTCATAACTATCCTCAACAGACTGTCTTTTATAGGGGATCTTTACAGGACCAGGTGCAGTTATCGTGCCATTAATCAGGCCGACAAGGCAAAGCATTCTACCCTGTCGGCGGTATTTATTTGCATGAAAAGCGCTTAAGTATGCACTCATGCTTATTAAGTCAGCGATAAAAGCACCAAAACAGTGCACTGAATTTATTATGCACCGAAATGGTTACCCGCAATGGTGCAGTCAATTCCCCACGCCGCTGTATTAATCGCCGTAGACATTAAAATTAAAATATTTGCTCGCCATTTTGTCGTAGGTGCCGTCTTTACGCAGTTCGCCCAGCGCTTTGTCGAAAGCGGCTTTCAGCTCTGCATCATCTTTGCGCAAGCCAATCCCGGTTCCGTCACCAAAGTATTTTTTATCTTTCACCGACGGACCGGCAAAAGCGTAATCCTTACCAGCAGGCTGCTTCAGGAAGCCTTCGCTGGCCGCGACTTCATCTTGCAATGCCGCGTCCAGACGGCCTGCCGTCAGGTCAGAATAGATGAGGTCCTGGTTCGCATAGGCCACCACGTCAACGCCTTTGCTGCGCCAGTTGTCATTGGCATAGGCTTCCTGAGTAGAGCCTTGCAGGACGCCAACGTGTTTACCTTTGAGGGAATCCAGAGTCGGCTGAATTGGGGAGCCTTTCGCGGCGATCAGACGTGAGTCTGCAGCGTAAAGTTTGTCTGAGAACGCAATCTCTTGCTGACGCTTTTCGGTGATAGAAAGCGAGGAGATGATGGCATCAATTTTTTTCGCTTTCAGCGATGGGATCAGCGCATCAAAGTCACTGGCAACCCAGGTGCATTTGATCTGCATGCGCTTACACATCTCATTTCCCAGATCGATATCGAAGCCGACAAAGTCGCCTTTGGCATCTTTAGAGGAAAAAGGAGCGTACGTTGTATCTGTACCAATACGAACCGTCTGCGGAAGTGCTGCGTAGCTGGCCGCGGTGGCGGAGAGTCCTACCAGCAAAGACAAAGCAAGAACCGTCTTCTTCATACATAACCCTCAAGTGGCGTAATTTTATTATGTTTTACGTTGTGTTGTGTGTTTGCAGACTTTTTCATGCATGTCTTATGCCATTTTCACGTCGATGAGGATATTCGACGTTAAATATGTTAATAAAACGTTGCAATAATGTCCTGATTTTGAAGATAGCAGGTCTGGCGGTTGAACCGCAGCGTTTCGTTGAGTTTTAACGAATTAAATGTTGAGGATATGATCGCGGTTACAAAATTGCCCTGAAACAGGGCAACGGATGATTCTTTGCACGCTGATGGAACGGCTTACGCCCCTTGCCAGCGGGTGAACAGGTCCTGCGGAAGGGTAATATCAAACTGGTCAAGCACGCGATTAACCGTTTGATTAATCACATCATCGAGCGTTTGCGGACGATGATAAAACGCCGGGACAGGTGGCATAATTACCGCCCCAATTTCTGCCGCCTGCGTCATCAATCGCAAATGCCCCAGATGCAGCGGCGTTTCGCGTACACACAGCACCAGCGGACGACGTTCTTTCAACACCACATCTGCCGCACGGGTAAGCAACCCATCGGTGTAACTGTGGACGATGCCAGAAAGCGTTTTGATTGAACAAGGCAGAATAACCATTCCGGCGGTCTGAAAAGAGCCGGAGGAGATACTGGCGGCGATATCACGGCTATCATGATTCACATTTGCCAGCGCCTGCACGTCGCGCACAGAGAGGTCCGTTTCCAGCGCCAGCGTCTGCCGGGCAGCGGCACTCATCACCAGGTGGGTTTCCACATCAGTGACGTCACGCAATACCTGCAACAGGCGCACGCCGTAAATTGCCCCGCTTGCACCAGAAATACCAATGATGAGTCGTTTCATGTGTAATCGCCCTTACTTGCTCAGGGCCGACTTTGCAGGAAATTACGGTGAGTTGCAAGCAAGGGCGCAGGTTGCGCCCTTGCTTGCGAGCAAACATTAACCTTCGTTGTGCATCTCAAGGTTTTCCGCTTCGTTCTGACGCAACACCGCTTTGGCATCGTCATTACGCAGGGAGTCGAGGAAATCGAGATATTGCTGGTCGACGTCTTTGGTAACGTACACGCCGTTAAACACTGAACATTCAAACTGCTGAATATCCGGGTTCTCAGCACGGACAGCTTCAATCAGATCGTTCAGATCCTGGAAGATCAGGCCATCTGCGCCGATTATCTGGCGAATCTCGTCCACTTCACGACCATGCGCAATCAGCTCCGTCGCCGTAGGCATATCGATGCCATAAACGTTCGGGAAGCGAATTTCCGGGGCGGCAGAGGCCAGATACACCTTCTTCGCGCCAGCTTCACGCGCCATCTCGATAATCTGCTCAGAAGTGGTGCCACGCACGATGGAGTCATCCACCAGCAGCACGTTTTTATCACGGAATTCCGCACGGTTAGCGTTCAGCTTACGGCGCACAGATTTACGACGCAACTGCTGGCCCGGCATGATAAAGGTACGGCCCACATAGCGGTTTTTCACAAACCCCTGGCGGTACGGCTTACCGAGAATACGAGCAATTTCCAGCGCGATATCACAGGAGGTTTCCGGGATTGGGATTACTACGTCGATGTCCAGATCTTCCCACTCACGGGCAATTTTTTCGCCAAGCTTAGTCCCCATATTCACACGGGCGCTGTAGACGGAAATCTTGTCGATAAAGGAGTCAGGACGTGCGAAGTAAACGTATTCAAACAGACATGGATTGCTCACCGGGTTATCGGCACACTGACGGGTAAACAGCTGGCCTTTTTCGGTGATGTACACCGCTTCGCCAGGTGCTACGTCGCGCAGGAATTCAAAGCCCAGCGTATCCAGCGCTACGCTCTCAGACGCCACCATGTACTCGGTACGGCCATCGCCAATATCGCGTTTGCCCATCACCAGCGGACGGATACCGTTAGGGTCGCGGAAGGCAACCATACCGTGACCGATAATCATCGCCACGCAGGCATAGGCGCCGCGAATCTGGCGGTTGGTTGCCGCAATGGCAGCAAAAATATTGTCGGCTTCCAGCGGGTAATGGCGGAAGTTATCCAGCTCGCTGGCGAAAATATTCAGCAGAATTTCAGAATCTGAAGTGGTATTGATGTGGCGGCGCTTTTCTTCAAACAGCTTTTTACGCAACTCATGCGCGTTGGTCAGGTTGCCATTGTGGGCAAGCGTAATGCCATACGGTGAGTTGACGTAAAAAGGTTGAGCTTCGGAGGCGCTGGAGCTGCCAGCCGTTGGGTAACGCACATGACCGATGCCCATATTGCCCTGCAAACGCTGCATATGGCGCGCTTCAAAAATATCGCTCACCATTCCGTTTGCTTTACGCAAGCGGAAGCAGTTGTTGGCATCAATGGTGATGATGCCCGCAGCATCCTGACCACGATGCTGGAGCACCGTTAACGCGTCATAAATCGACTGGTTTACCGGCATAACACCGGCGATACCGACAATACCGCACATACGTCTTTTCCTCGTTCAGCAACGACCCAAAGTTTATACTTTGGGCAAGAAACTTGACGAGCTTTGCAGATAGTCAAAGAACCATCTGATGATGAAACTGAACTGCGGAATCAGCTGTGACTTACCCCAGTCTTCACTTTTCGACAGACCGGTAAAGGTATCGAGAAAGAACAGTATGGCGGCGACGATCAACGCTCCACGCAAAGCACCGAAGCAGATCCCCAACACCCTATCGGTACCCGACAGTCCTGTTTTCTCTACCAGTTGGCCTATCACAAAGTTAACGATAGCGCCGACGATAAGTGTCGCGATGAACAGTATCGCGATAGCAATCCCATTTCGAACCAGTTCGTCTTCAAAGCCCGTAAACCAGACAGACAGGTAAGTGTAGTAATGGCTGGCGACAAAGAAAGCACAACCCCAAGTCACCAACGATAATGCTTCACGAACAAAGCCACGGATCAGGCTAACCAGACAGGAAAAACCAATCACCGCGATAATGGCGTAATCAATCCAGACCATATGTGTCCCACGATTTTACGCCCTGTCGTCCTGTTCGGGGCGCATTCTAACAGAAAAAGAAAACGTTTGCGTAGGGATTTCCTTTCCACGCGTAAATAAAAATGGCGCTGAAAAAATCTTCAACGCCATACGATTTTATGCCTCTTCGGGCACTGCCGGATGGCGGTGTAAACACCTTGTCCGGCCTACATCAGAGCAACGTAACGCAATCCCTTAGTTAGGGGTATACCCCATCACCACCCCGCTCAAACCAGAGATCTTCTGCAGCTCGCCCAGCGAGTTCTTCAGCTTATCTTTGGAGGCGTCAGGTCCTACGAGAATGCGGGTTATTTTACCCTGCACCGGCGTTGACGGGGAAGTATATACCCGGAAGCCCGCGCCACGAAGTTTACCCACGATCTCATTGACCTTATCCGCGTTTTTCAATGCACCGAGCTGTACAACGTACGCTTTGCCGGTTGGGGCTGGCGCTTCCTCAGCGGCCGGTTTCGGCGCTGGAGTCGGTGCCGGCATTGGCGTCGGGGCGACAGCAACAGGCTGCGGCTTCGGTTTAGGTTTCGGTGGTTCCACAGGCGCAGGGACAGGATCTAACTCCGCACTGTTTGCCGTCGTCAAACGTGATGGATCCAACGATGGCGCGGCAGCATCACCCGCACGCACCTCTTCTGCCGCCCCTTCCGGCGGCTGAGTCGGCAGCGCCTGCGTTGCTGCTGGCATCATGTCTGGTTCATCGCGATCGCCGGGTTTAGGTACCAGTGGGATCGCTGCAAATTCATCCTGATAATGCTTTTTCTGGCCGTCAAGCAGCCCGGGAAGCACAATCACCCCGAGCGCGACCAGCACAATTGTGCCGACTAATCGGTTCTGAAACTTACTCGCCACCGCTTCTCCCCACGTCTATTACTTCCATGACATGTGCGACAGTGTGAAACGATCCACACACCAACACGGTATCTTCTGGCTTCGCCTCAGCAAGTGCCGCAGCCCATGCCTGCGCCACGCTGTCATAAGCGTTGCCTTTGCCCAGGTGCTCCAGCAGCTGTTCTGCCGTTGCACCACGCGGCCCTTCCAGGGGCGCACAGTACCAGTCGTCAACCACACTTTTCAGCCAGGCCAACGTACCTGCAATATCTTTATCATGTAGCATACCGATAACCGCAAGTACACGCCCGCTTTTCACTAACTTTTTCAGACGTCCGGTCAGATACTCCGCCGCATGCGGGTTATGGGCAACATCAAAAATCACCCGCGGTGACTCGCTCACAATCTGGAAGCGTCCCGGTAAAATCGCTTGTTCGATACCGTCACGAATGGCCTGCTCGCTGACGTTAAGGCCGCTTGCGCGCAGTGCGGCCAGTGCGGTTGCAGCATTAGGTTGTGGCACCTGCGGCAACGGCAGGTGCGCCAGCGTTCCATGAGCATCAGTAAACGACCAGTCGTTCTCCGTGACCGCATAGCGCCAGTCCACACCGCAACGTTGCAAAATCGCCCCGCACTCCTGAGCGACATCCGCGATGGTGTAAGGCATTTCCGGTTCGCCGACGATGGCCGGTTTCTCTGCGCGGAAAATCCCTGCCTTCTCACGACCAATACTTTCGCGATCCGGGCCCAGCCAGTCAGTATGGTCAAGCGCAATACTGGTGACTACTGCGACATCGGCATCGACGATATTGGTGGCGTCAAGGCGGCCGCCTAACCCCACTTCCAGAATAACAACATCCAGTTGGGCCTGTTTAAACAGCCAGAGTGCCGATAACGTACCGTATTCAAAGTAAGTCAGGGAAATGTCACCACGTGCGTCTTCAATCTCAGCAAACGAGGCGGTATGAGCTGATTCCGGCAGTTCACGCCCCTGCACACGTACGCGTTCCGTGTAGCGCACCAGATGAGGCGAACTGTACACCCCAACTTTATAGCCTGCCGCAGTCAGCACAGATTCCAGCGTACGACAGGTTGTGCCTTTCCCATTGGTTCCTGCCACCGTAAAAACAAATGGCGCAGGTTTCAACACACCCAGTTTACGCGCCACCTGGCTGACGCGTTCAAGGCCCAGATCGATGGTTTTACTGTGCAGGTTTTCAAGATAAGAAAGCCACGACGCCAGGGGCGACGCGGCTTGAGGGATACGTTTATTGTCCATGATGCCTGTAGATTCTTTACGTTGAGAAAAGCAAAAGGGCAGCGCCAACCGGCCTGCCCTTTTTTACACGTCGTTTTCCACGTTGCAGATGTGTTGGCTGTACTCGCACTCCCGAATCACTTAACGGTGTAAGTTCATCGGGATTAACACTCTTGTCGCCTGCCTGCAACCCGAAACCCATAGCGTAAACTATCAGGCCTCTGGTTCCTGATCGGGAACCGGAGGTACCACTTCGCCTTCACGCGGCTCATCCGGATTCGGCGCGGGAAGATTCATCAGCTTCGCCAGGATGCTTGCCAGTTTCAGGCGCATTTCCGGACGGCGGACGATCATATCGATAGCGCCCTTTTCAATCAGGAACTCGCTGCGCTGGAATCCCGGCGGCAGTTTCTCACGTACGGTTTGCTCGATAACACGCGGACCAGCGAAGCCGATCAGTGCTTTCGGTTCTGCAATGTTGAGATCGCCCAGCATCGCGAAGCTTGCGGAAACACCACCCATTGTTGGGTCGGTCAGTACAGAAATATACGGTAAACCGCGTTCCTGCATTTTCGCCAGCGCAGCAGAGGTTTTCGCCATCTGCATCAAAGACATCAGCGCTTCCTGCATACGCGCCCCGCCAGAAGCGGAGAAGCAGATCAGCGGACAGTTGTCTTCCAGCGCCTGCTCAACGGCACGGACAAAACGCGCGCCGACCACAGAGCCCATGGAGCCGCCCATAAACGCGAACTCGAATGCCGCAGCAACGACCGGCATACCGTGAAGTGTGCCTTTCATCACCACCAGCGCATCTTTCTCGCCAGTTTCTTTCTGCGCAGAAGCCAGTCTGTCTTTGTATTTTTTGGAGTCACGAAACTTCAGCACGTCTTTCGGCTCAAGCTCGCTACCCAGTTCCACAAGAGAACCTTCATCTAACAGGCTATGCAGGCGATTGCGCGCCGACATGCGCATATGATGGTCACACTTCGGACAGACCTCAAGATTACGTTCCAGCTCAGCACGGTATAAAACCTGACCGCAGCTATCACACTTGGTCCACACCCCTTCAGGAATGCTTGCCTTGCGGGTGGGAGTAATGTTGCTTTTAATTCGTTCAATCCAGCTCATTGGTGACCTTTCTGCCTGAACCCTAGTCAGCTTTGTTATAAGGGGCGCATAATGCCATTTTTGCCCCTAACAGACCATGAATGTTGCACATTAAAACATAACAGCCCGAAACTTTGGATAAAAAAGTGGTCGAACCGCTGAGTTACTTTCTATTTTGCAGCCCGTGACGCAGCACGCTTATGGCGAATTACTTCAATCACCCCCGGCAATACGGAAAGGACGATAATCGCCACAATCAATAATTTCAGGTTTTCCTGGACGATCGGCAAATCGCCGAACAGGTAGCCTGCGTAGGTGAACAACAATACCCACAGCAATGCACCTACGACGTTATACATCGCAAAGTGACGGTAGGACATATGTCCCATACCGGCAACAAACGGCGCAAATGTACGCACGATAGGCACGAAACGCGCCAGGATAATCGTCTTACCGCCATGACGCTCGTAGAACGCATGGGTTTTATCCAGGTAGCTGCGGCGGAAAATTTTGGAGTTCGGGTTACTGAAAAGTTTTTCCCCGAACAATCGGCCAATCGTGTAGTTCACCGCATCGCCCACAATCGCCGCCACAATCATCAGTGCCACCATCAGATGAACATTAAGATCGTTGGTTGGCAGCGCAGAAAGCGCACCCGCAACAAACAACAGCGAATCCCCTGGCAGGAATGGTGTCACCACCAGCCCGGTTTCACAGAACAGGATCAGAAACAGAATGGCGTATACCCAGATACCGTATTCCGCAACCAGCTCCGCCAGGTGCACATCAATGTGCAGGATAAAATCGATAAGAAAGTAAATCAGGTCCATAGTTTTGCCTTTATACGACTCAAATTAGTCCGCCAGAAATAGCGGGCCCATAGGCGGTTTTGGCAGGTCGAACCGGTCCGGGTAATCTACCGCAACCAGATACAGTCCTTCCGCTTTCGCCGTTGCCGCTGCCAGCGTTCTGTCCTTTGCCGCTAACAGTTCTGCTATCCAGCTCTCCGGCTGGTTGTTGGCGCCAACTTCCATCAGGCTGCCGACAATATTCCTGACCATATGATGTACAAAGGCATTCGCTTTAATATCCACCACCACATATGCACCGAAACGTTCGACGTTAATGTGCATCACGTTTCGCCACGGCGTGCGCGACTGACACTGCACCGCTCGAAACGAGGTAAAATCATTTTCGCCAATCAGACACTGGGCCGCACGATGCATACGCTCAGCGTCCAGCGGTTCATAGTAATGGGTTACCCCTTTACCCAAAACAGCAGGGCGCAACCGATGATTGTAGATGATGTAGCGATAACGGCGAGCCGTGGCGCTAAATCGGGCATGAAAATCATCGGGTACAGCTTTAACCCAGCGCACGGCGATGTCACCAGGTAAATTCGCATTTACCCCCAGTGTCCAGGCCGCATCTTTACGCTGGGCAGTGGTTTCAAAATGCACGACCTGCCCAGTGCCATGAACGCCCGCATCCGTGCGTCCTGCACAAAAAACATTGATGCGTTCATTCGCCACCTGAGAGAGCGCTTTTTCCAGTTTTTCCTGAACGCTACGCACTTCGTTCTGGCGCTGCCAGCCATAATATTTGCTGCCGTCATACTCAATGCCCAGCGCAATTTTATGGGTTGACGGCTGTTGCTGGTCAGACATTAGTACAGGTACTCCTGCACCAGTTTTTCCGCAATTTTCACCGCCATTAACGCGCCGCCAAAGCGTACGTTGTCCGCCACAGACCAGAACTGAACCTGCTCTGGCATACCGTAATCATTATGCACGCAGCCAATAGAAAGGTGCGGCGTGCCCGATGCATCGCCAACCTGGGTCGGGAAATCGGTCTCTTCCGACAACACCACGTCTTCACCGCGTGAAAACGCATCGCGCGCTTCTTCCGCCGCCAACGGGCGCAGGGCCTCAAAATTAACCATCTGCGCGTGGCCATAAAATACCGGGGACTGCACGATGCTGGCAGAGATGAGCAGACCATCATCCTGCATAATTTTGCGCACTTCATCAACGATACGACGTTCTTCACGCACGCTACCTTCACGATCGGGCAGCAGCGGCAGCATGTTGAATGCCGACTGACGGCCAAAGAAATCATCTTCGTCAATCGGGATGCCGTTAAGCAGTTTTGCACTCTGTCCGGCCAGCGCATCCACCGCTTTTTTGCCATGAGCGGAAGCTGAGATAATATTGGTCACCGTAATACGCGAAAGCCCACCGTCATCAATCAACGGTTTCAGCGCAGACAGCAGTTGGCTGGTCAGACTGTTAGGCACTGCAATCACATTGCGGTTACGGTAATCCGCCAGCACGAACGGGTTAACGTCCGGAACCACCAGCGGAACGTCTGGCTCAAGCGCGAACAGACCGCTGCTGTCGATCACCAGGCAACCCGCATTAGTGGCTTCTTCTACCCATGCGGCGGTGGCTTCAGCGCCCGCAACAAAAAATGCCAACTGTGCCTGCGTCCAGTCAAAGTCTGCAACGTCCTGTACTATGACCGATTTACCGTTAAAACGCAGATGTTCACCGGCGCTTTCATTACGCGCCAGCGCATAAATTTCACCGACCGGGAACTGGCGTTCAGCCAGCGTATCGAGCAGGGCTTCGCCTACGGCGCCCGTTGCGCCCAGAATGGCAATATTCCAGCCTTCAGACATGGTGATTTACTCCAAGAAATACGTAAGCGTCCCTGTCGCATTATTCGACAGGGAGCATTAAGAAGACATTAATGTGCCGGATGATGAACAGCGTTAAAACCCAGCTTACACAATAAGGCAGCAGCCGTTGCGTCGTCACACATCACATATAAAGACGACCATTCACGACGCTCAAGGTAATTTTTACGCAGTTTATCAAACTCACCCGGAATTCCAGCGACTTTACGCAGCGGCGCATCATCGCGGCGCACATCATACACTAAATGCACCAGCCTTTTCAGCGTTGGCTGATCTAACGGGCCGTGCAGGGTGATACGACCAAATTCCGGCGCGGGTAACAGGGTACTGAGCGCAACGTGCTGCTCGTGACCAATAAACTTACTATAGGCCTCAAAGACCTGCGTGGTGCCACGCGCTTTTCCTTCGAGGGTATACCCGGCAATGTGCGCCGTGCCGATATCGGCTTTCTCCAGCAACGCCACATTGAGATCCGGCTCTCCTTCCCAGACATCCAGCACAACGCTCAGCGACTGACCGGCATTCAATCGGTTCAGCAATGCCGTATTGTCGATGACCGGCCCACGGCAGGCGTTGATCAAAATAGTGCCCGGCTTCAACCGGCTAATCAGCGCGTCATCCGCCATGTGCAGCGTTTTGTACGGCCCGTCTTTAAACAGTGGGGTATGGAAAGTCAGCACATCGGCTTGCTCAACCAGTTCATCCAGCGAGCAGAAATTGCCTTCGTCACCGCGATCGGCTCGCGGTGGATCGCACAGCAGCGTGCGGATCCCCAGCGCTTCCAGACGCGTCTGCAAACGCCCGCCCACGTTACCCACACCCACAATGCCTACGGTGCGAGCGCGTAACGCAAACCCGTCGCGCTCCGCCAGCATCAGTAACGCTGAAAAAACATATTCTACGACCGCTATTGCGTTACAACCGGGCGCGGCGGAAAAACCGATCCCCGCCTGCGCAAGCCAGGCGTCATCCACATGGTCTGTGCCAGCGGTTGCCGTACCGACAAATTTAACCGGTTTTCCGCCAAGCAGTGATTCATTTACTTTCGTCACCGAGCGCACCATTAAAGCATCCGCATCATCCAGTTCAGCAACGGGAATCGGACGACCGGGAACCGCTTTGACCTCCCCCAAACGACTGAACAGTTCGCGGGCATAGGGCATATTTTCATCAACGAGGATTTTCACGTCTTTCGCACCTGTTTGAGAACGAGAGTTAACCGGGCAAGTGTGCCATAATCTCGCCGCCAGGCATACTGCGAGACCTGGTCAGCACAGATTTAAGGAACAGAGATGATGCAGCCCATTTCAGGTACGCCCGCACGCCCTCCCGGCGAAGGCCAAAATGCCCCTTCCGCTGCGGGTGAACAACCGTTATCCACGCAACAACGTACTGTGCTGGAACGGCTAATTACCCGTTTGATTTCACTCACCCAGCAGCAAAGCGCTGAGGTGTGGGCCGGAATGAAGCACGATCTGGGCGTCAAAAGTGATACGCCACTGCAGTCACGTCACTTTCCTGCCGCTGAGCAAAACCTTAACCAACGACTGGGGGTTGCTCAGCAAAATCATGTTAATCGTCAGGTGCTTTCGCAGCTCACTGAATTACTGAGCCAGGGAAATAATCGCCAGGCGGTTAGTGATTTTATCCGTCAGCAGTATGGGCAAACGGCGCTCAGCCAGCTCACGCCTGAGCAGTTGAAGAACGTGCTCACGCTACTGCAACAAGGACAGCTGTCGATACCGCAGCCGCAGCAGCGCCCGGCTACCGATCGCCCGTTGCTCCCCGCAGAGCACAATACGCTGAACCAGTTAGTTACCAAACTGGCGGCGGCCACGGGAGAATCCGGGAAGATGATCTGGCAGTCGATGCTGGAGTTGTCTGGCGTAAAAAGCGGTGAGCTGATCCCTGCCAAACAGTTTACGCACCTGGTCACCTGGCTGCAGGCGCGCCAGACGCTCAGCCTGCAAAGCGCACCAACGCTACAAACGCTCCAGGCGGCGCTGAAGCTGCCATTAGAGCCGAATGAGCTGACAGCGATAAAAGAATACGCGCAGCAGACGTATCAGATCCAACCACAATCGATTCTGACCACGGTGCAGGTGCAGGACTTGCTCAATCAAATTTTCCTGCGTCGCGTGGAACGAGAACGTGAGCTCAGCGATCCGCGTCATCTGCAGCCCATTTACAGCCCGTTCGCGCCGATGATTGAAACGGTTAAATCTCTGTCGGCACGACCGGGACTGCTGTTTGTTGCGTTGATGATTGCGTTAGCCATTTTCTGGCTGGTCGCTTAACCTTTACGCAGCGTAAGCAACGTTACAATAATCCCCACCACGGCGGATATCGCCCCGGCAAGGAACACTGAGGGATAACCGTACGCGGTGGCCAGCACCCCGGCTACCGGACCGCTTATACCGTAGGAGATATCCTGAAACGCGGCGTAACCGCCCAGCGCCGTACCACGAACCTGCGCGGGCACTCGCTTCACCACCTCGACGCCCAATGCCGGGAAGATAAGCGAACACCCGGCCCCGGTTAATGCCGCCCCGAGCAGCGCAATCCAGGCCGATGGGGCCTGCCACAGCAGAATCAGCCCCGCAGTTTCCACCAGCAAAGAGACAACGGCGACCTTCACGCCGCCAAAACGGTCCGGCATCCAGCCAAACAGAATGCGCATCAGCACAAATGCCCCGCCAAACGCAGTCAGGGTGAACCCCGCCATCGTCCAGCCGTTGCTGACAAAATAGAGTGAAATAAAGGTACCGATCACCGCAAAGCCAACGCCCTGCAGCGCCAGGCCCAGGCCCGGTTTCCAGATAAGCCCGACTACGCTCCATAACGAAGGACGTTCTCCTGCATGCGCAGGCACTTTGCGCACGGTGCCGTTGAATGCCCATGCCAGCAGCGGTAATACCATCGTCGTTCCCGCCAGCGCCGCGAAGCCAAAGTGGCTGTGGATCAACAGGCCCAACGGTGCACCGGCGGCCAGCGCGCCGTAAATCGCCATTCCGTTCCACGACATCACCTTACCGGAGCGTGTTGGACCGACCAGCCCCAACCCCCAGGTCAGCGTACCGGTGAGCAGTTGGCTTTCGCCAAAACCGAGGATCAAACGCCCGACGATTAACAACGCAAATTTTACAGGGACAGAAACAGGTAATAGCGCGGCTAAAAGCCACGCCGCGCCCGCCAGCCCACAGGCAAACATCCCCTGTAGCGCCGAGCGTTTAGCACCATATTGATCGGCTAAGCGCCCGGCGTAGCCGCGCGTTAATACCGTTGCCAGAAACTGTACGCCTACGGCGATACCGACCATGGTATTGCCATAGCCCAGTTCCTGATGCACAAACAGAGGAATCACGGGCAAAGGGAGACCGACCGTCATATAGGTCAGGAAAACTGCAAAAGCGATACGAAACAGCGAAAAGTTCGCCGAAGGTGTTTTTTCTTGTTGGGTTACAGCTGTCATGCGTTACTCCAAAATGCAGAGTAAGGCGAGGAATGTCCACGCCCCCTCTACCTGACTATCAGGATTAAGGTGCGTTGGATAACGTTAAACGCTTACGCATTATCAAGAGGATAATGTTGAAGCTGGAGTCTGCCTGTAAACCCGATCGATTGTCAACGATATAAAAAAGGGAGCCTGACGGCTCCCTTTACTGTACAGCATGAGCCGGATATAAGATCCGGCACACTGTCTTATGCTTTCAGCTTACGCATAACCAGAGTTGCGTTAGTGCCGCCAAAGCCGAAGCTGTTGGACATCACAGTAGTCAGCGCCTGCTCGGTCGGTTTAGTCACGATGTTCAGACCTGCCGCCTGCTCATCCAGCTCTTCAATGTTGATGCTCGGCGCGATAAAGCCGTGTTCCAGCATCAGCAGAGAGTAGATAGCTTCCTGTACGCCAGCTGCGCCCAGGGAGTGGCCGGTCATGGCTTTAGTCGCAGAGATTGCCGGGCTGTTGTCGCCAAACACTTCACGAATTGCCCCCAGCTCTTTCACGTCGCCTACCGGGGTAGAGGTACCGTGAGAGTTCAGGTAGTCGATCGGGGTGTCTACACCGTGCATCGCCATTTGCATGCAACGTACTGCGCCTTCGCCAGACGGAGCAACCATGTCTGCGCCATCGGACGTTGCGCCGTAACCGACGATTTCCGCGTAGATATGCGCGCCACGTGCCAGCGCGTGTTCCAGCTCTTCAACCACGACCATACCGCCGCCGCCTGCAATAACGAAACCATCGCGGTTTGCGTCATAGGTACGGGAAGCTTTGGACGGATCGTCGTTGTATTTGGTAGACAGCGCGCCCATGGCGTCGAATTCACACGCCATTTCCCAGCACAGCTCTTCGCCGCCGCCTGCAAAAACGATGTCCTGTTTGCCCAGCTGAATTTGTTCTACCGCGTTACCGATACAGTGCGCAGATGTCGCACAGGCAGAGCTGATAGAGTAGTTTACGCCGTGGATTTTGAACGGCGTTGCGAGGCAGGCAGAAACGCCGGACGCCATCGCTTTGGTGACCACATACGGGCCAACCGCTTTCAGACCACGCGGGCTACGCATTGCGTCAGCACCGAACACCTGAAAACGCGGGGAGCCGCCGCCGGAACCTGCAATCAGGCCAACGCGCGGGTTGTTCTGGTAATCTTCTGCTGCAAGGCCGGCATCAGCCACTGCCTGTTCCATAGAAAGGAATGCATAGATGGATGCGTCGCTCATAAAGCGCACTACTTTGCGGTCAATGAGGCCAGTGGTATCCAGTTTTACGTTGCCCCAAACGTGGCTACGCATGCCGGAGTCCTTCAGCTCCTGAGAGAAAGTGATCCCTGAACGTCCTTCACGCAGAGATGCCAGGACTTCCTGCTGGTTATTACCGATGCTGGAAACGATGCCCAAGCCAGTAATCACTGCACGTTTCATTCAATACCTCTGTAAGTCGCACTATTTTAAAGTTTCGAGTGGCACAATAGCGTACACTTGTACGCCGAACAAGTCCGATCAGCCATTTAATGTGGAAATTTGCGCAGCCAGGCACTCATCGCTAAGATCGGGGCACAGCCTGCCAGACGAGTAACTTACGTGAAACAATACGCTATACAACCTGCAAACCTTGAATTCAACGCTGAGGGTACACCTGTTTCCCGAGATTTTGACGATGTCTATTTTTCTAATGATAACGGGCTGGAAGAGACACGTTACGTCTTTCTCGGCGGGAATCATCTCGCCCAGCGATTCCCTGCGCATTCACGTCCCCTCTTCGTGGTGGCAGAAAGCGGGTTTGGCACCGGACTTAACTTCCTGACGCTCTGGCAGGCATTTACCGATTTTCGCGATACCCATCCTGAAGCTACCCTGGAAAGATTACATTTCATCAGTTTTGAAAAATATCCGCTAACGCGTGAAGATCTCACCTTAGCTCATCAGCACTGGCCAGAACTTGCCCCATGGGCCACGGCGCTGCAAGAGCAATGGCCGCTGCCACTGGCGGGATGCCATCGCCTGCTCCTTGATGAAGGACGCGTCACGCTGGATCTGTGGTTTGGCGATATTAACGAACTGACCAGTAAGCTCGATGACTCCCTGAATCAAAAAGTGGACGCCTGGTTTCTGGACGGTTTCGCACCGGCAAAAAATCCGGATATGTGGACGCCAACGCTGTTTAACGCAATGGCCCGTCTGGCTCGTCCGGGCGGTACGCTGGCGACCTTCACCTCAGCGGGCTTTGTGCGTCGGGGATTGCAGGAAGCCGGGTTTACGATGCAAAAATGCAAAGGCTTTGGTCGCAAACGCGAAATGCTCTGTGGCGTAATGGAACAGACGCTGACGCTCCCTTCATCGGCTCCCTGGTTTGCACGTTCCGGAACAGATAAACGCGAAGCCGCCATTATTGGTGGGGGGATTGCCAGCGCATTGCTGTCGTTGGCGTTACTGCGTCGCGGCTGGCAGGTCACACTCTATTGCGCCGACGATAATCCAGCCGGGGGGGCATCCGGCAATCGCCAGGGCGCGCTTTATCCGCTACTCAGCAAGCATGACGCGGCCATTAATCTCTTTTTCCCCACCGCGTTTACCTTCGCTCGTCGACTGTATGACGCCCTCCCCGTTGAGTTCGCGCATGACTGGTGCGGTGTGACGCAACTGGCGTGGGATGAAAAAAGCCAGCAAAAAATCGACCAAATGCTGTCCCTTGAATTGCCTGATGCGCTCGCCGTCAGCGTTAACGCAGAGCAGGTTTTACAAACGACCGGCGTAGAAACCGGATGCGGCGGGATTCAGTACCCTGCCGGAGGATGGCTGTGTCCGGCACAATTAACCGCCGCCGTATTCGACTACGCCGCAACGCTGGGATTACGCACCCGGTATCAACATACGCTGGCCTCGCTGTCTCGGCAGACAGAACACTGGCAATTGACGTTTGCCAGTGGCGAAACCGCCACTCACGCTGCGGTGGTTCTGGCTAACGGGCATCGCATTAACGGCGTTGAGCAGACGCAGTCGCTACCGGTCTACTCCGTAGGCGGTCAGGTGAGTCACATTCCTACCACGCCTTCGCTTTCAGCGCTGCGTCAGGTGCTGTGCTATGACGGCTACCTCACGCCGCACAACCCGCAAAACCAGCAGCACTGCATTGGCGCCAGCTATCATCGCGGAAGTGAAGAAACGGTGTATCGTGCGGACGATCAGCAGCAAAACCGTCAGCGCTTAATAGATTGTTTCCCGAATGCCGCATGGGCAAAAGAAGTAGACGTTAGTGGCAATGCCGCCCGTTGTGGAGTGCGCTGTGCCACGCGCGATCACATGCCAATGGTCGGCAACGTCGCGGATTATGACGCCACGCTCAGCCAGTATGCCACTCTTGCCGAAGACAAAGAGCACGCCGTAAACGCCCCGGTGTATTCCGATTTATTTATGTTAGGTGCACTGGGCTCGCGCGGACTGTGTACTGCCCCGCTGTGTGCAGAAATTCTGGCATCGCAAATGAGCGATGAACCTATACCCATGGATGCCAGCACGCTGGCAGCGCTGAATCCGAATCGTCTGTGGGTGAGGAAGTTATTGAAGGGTAAAGCGGTGAAATAAGATACCATCTCGCCATTGCCTGATGGCGCTACGCTTATCCGGCCTACAACCCCCGTCCGCGTAGGCCGGATAAGACGCCTTCGCGTCGCCATCCGGCACAATCCACTGCAATTATTATTGCGTTGCCTTCTGGAACAGTGTGTCCCACATCTCTTTCACTAACGCCTGGTCACGCGGCGAGAGTTCGCCTGCGCTGATGGCTTTTTCCAGGCTGCTGGTCACATTGGCGTACAATGCCTCAGCGGAATGGTCCTCGCCAGCATCCAGCTCAGCCACAGCCAGCGTCAGGTGCCCACGCAAATAGCCACTGGCAAACAACTCATCATCGCTGGCGTGCTCTACCATATCGTCGATTAATGCCAGAATGCGTGATTCAAACTCCGCGATCATCTTATTTCCTCATTGTAAACGTGGCAGCGGCTTCAGTTGAGCGCTTCGGGCCACGGGAATTGTTCCGCCGTAAGTTCAGGCGTGTGATAATAATTCTGTAACGCGTTAATGAAACGCGCCGGACGTTCAGGGATCCCCTTTTCCAGGTACTCCATCACCTGAGCATGAACACGGCGCTGGAATACCACGCGATCCGGTTCAAAGTCCCCTTCCAGATTGTCGCAACTGACGTTAAACGGGTAGCCCGCCGCCATGCAAAACAACCAGTCAAACGCCTGCGGCTTCACTTCCACATCTTCAAACTGGCATTGTGTCTTCGCGTCGCGTCCGTCCGGGCAGTACCAGTAACCGAAATCGACCAGTTCACGACGGGCTTTACCGGCGATGCACCAGTGTGAAATTTCGTGTAACGCACTGGCGTAATAACCATGCGCAAAAACGATACGGTGATACGGTAATTCCGCATCCGCTGGAAGATAGATCGGTTCGTCGTCGCCTTTAATCAGACGGGTATTAAATTCATCGGCAAAGCAGCCGTTAAAAATCTCAATTAACTGTTCGTAGTGATGCGTATTATTCATTAGTTCATCCCCAGCCAGTGGAGAATCTCCTGTCCATGATTATCATAAAGTAGCTTGGCGCTCATCACGGCGGAGACAATAACGATCATTGGCCGAATGAGTTTTTGTCCTTTGCTGAGTACCAGTCGAGAGCCCATCCGTGCGCCAATAAACTGGCCAATGAGCATCACAAAACCTGTCGCCCAAATCACTTTGCCGCCGAGGGCAAACAGCAACAACCCACCGATATTCGATGTGGCATTTAATACTTTGGCGTGGGCCGTCGATTTCGCCAGGTTGTATCCGCACAGCATGACAAAGGCCAGCGCGTAGAATGACCCTGCCGCCGGACCAAAAAAGCCATCGTAAAAGCCGACGCAGCCCCCGGCCACCAGCGCGAAAGGCAAACCGTGCAGTCGGCGCTGTCGGTCCTCTTCCCCGATTTTCGGCATCAACAGAAAGTAAAGGCCAATACAGATAACCAATACTGGCAGGATCTGGCGCAGAACATCTGACTGCACGTGCTGAACCAACAGCGCACCACTCATTGAGCCGATAAAGGTCATGAAGATATTGAGCTTCTGATCCGCCAGATTAACCACACCCCGACGAATAAAATAGAGGGAGGAAGAGATAGATCCCCCGCAGGCTTGCAGCTTATTGGTTGCCAGCGCTTGCGCAGGTGGCATCCCGGCCGCCATCAATGCCGGGATGGTGAGTAGACCACCACCTCCGGCCAGAGAATCAATAAAACCTGCCAGCATCGCCACAAAAAAAAGCACACCTAACAGCAGTGGCGACACCATAAACAGAGAGGCAAAATGATCCATTAGAGTACATGCTCGTCCAGTAGCGCCTGGCAGGAAGGCGGCAACGGCGGCGGTGTCTTCTTCTCAGGCTTGGTGGTTCCAGGTTTTGGAGGTTCGAACCAGCTTTGCAGCTCTGCGCCACAGCCGTCACCCGGTGGCGGTAACGGTTGATCTTCGCACTCAAGGCTGTCGGCAGGGCAACGTAACCGCACGTGCATATGCGCACGATGCTGGAACCACGGCCGCACTTTACGCAACCAGTCCCTGTCGGTCCCTGCATCCAGACAAAGTTGTTGCTTAATCGCCGGATTCACGAAAATACGCGTTACTTCATTATCTTTTGCAGCCAGCCTGATCAGGCTGAAAATCTCCGGTTTCCACAGTGACGGCACAACACGTTTACCATCCTGTGAGACCAGATCTAACGCCTGCGGCCGCAGCAGTTGCGACTGGGTCCAGCGCGTTTTCGGCAGTTGCAGGAAAATATCCACATCCAGTCCCGTCTGGTGGCTGGCGTGACCGCCATTGAATCGCCCACCGGCCGGCATACCCATATCGCCGATTAACACCGTGCCCAGTCCCTGACTATTGGCCTGATAACTCAGACGCTGGATAAACCTCACCAGATCCGGATGGCCAAAGTAACGACGCTGATCGGTGCGCATCACCTGATAGTGTTCTGACTGGACAGGCAGCGTATCTGCGCCAACAATACAGCCATTGGAAAACGCGCCAATAGACTGCGCGCTGCCCGCAACCGGATGGGTAATTTTCTGCCAGGGCGTCGCCGCCAGACAGGCGGTACTGGCAAACAGAGCCAGCGCCGCAAGTGCCGTTTTTTTCATCTCTTACCAGCGTGGAATATCGGTCTTCACGTCCGCATTTTGCGCCCGCTGACGCAGCAGGTGATCCATCAATACGATCGCCAGCATCGCCTCGGCGATCGGTACGGCGCGGATCCCTACGCACGGATCGTGGCGACCTTTAGTGATCATTTCGACTTCTTCTCCAAAGCGGTTAATAGTGCGTCCAGGAACGGTAATACTGGACGTCGGTTTCAGCGCCATATGAGCAATGATTTGCTGCCCGCTGCTGATCCCGCCCAGAATGCCGCCCGCATGGTTACTCTGGAAACCTTCTTTGGTGATTTCGTCACGGTTCTGACTGCCGCGCAGCGCAACAACGTCAAATCCATCGCCAATCTCAACGCCCTTAACGGCGTTAATGCTCATCAGCGCATGGGCGATGTCGGCATCCAGGCGGTCGAATACAGGTTCGCCGAGACCCGCAGGTACACCGCGTGCAACAACGGTCACCTTCGCTCCGATTGAGTCCCCTTCTTTCTTCAGCCCGCGCATCAGTTCGTCCAGCGCTTCGAGTTTATCCGGGTCCGGGCAAAAGAACGGGTTAAGTTCCACCTGGGACCAGTCTTTGATCTCCAGCGGAATATCACCCATCTGCGTCAGGCAGCCGCGGATCTCAACACCGAATTTTTCCGCCAGATATTTTTTGGCAATCGCTCCGGCCGCCACGCGCATCGCCGTTTCACGTGCGGATGAACGTCCGCCGCCACGGTAGTCGCGCAGGCCATATTTTTGCTCATAGGTATAGTCGGCGTGTCCCGGACGAAAAACGTCCTTAATCGCGCCATAATCCTGTGAACGCTGATCGGTATTTTCGATCAGCAGGCCAATGCTGGTGCCTGTGGTAACGCCCTCGAACACCCCGGAGAGGATTTTCACCTGATCCGGCTCACGACGCTGCGTAGTGTAGCGCGATGTGCCCGGACGGCGTCTGTCGAGATCGTGCTGCAGGTCAGCTTCTGTCAGAGAAATGCCCGGCGGAACACCATCGACAATACAACCGAGCGCCAGCCCGTGTGATTCGCCGAAAGTGGTTACGCGAAAGAGTTGCCCAATTGTGTTTCCTGCCATCACGGCTCCGTTATGCGTGTTGTGTATGTGCGCGTGTAATTAGACTTTATAAATGCTGAAGTGCTCGCGAGCAGCAACTAACTGCTCTTTGGTCAGCATGAATACGCCGTCACCGCCGTTGTCGAACTCAAGCCAGGTGAACGGTACATCCGGATATTGCTCTATCAGATGTACCATGCTGTTTCCGACTTCACAAATCAGAATACCGTTATCTGACAGGTAGTCCGGGGCGTTCCCCAGAATGCGGCGGGTCAGTTTCAGCCCATCGCTGCCGGACGCCAGACCCAGCTCAGGTTCGTGGCGATATTCGTTTGGCAGATCGGACATATCTTCCGCATCGACATACGGCGGGTTGGTCACAATCAGGTCATACTGGACTTTCAGCAGATCGCGGAACAGATCGGAGCGGATCGGCGTTACGTGATGGATCAGGCCGTGCTCTTCAATGTTGTGTTCGGTCACCGCCAGCGCGTCAGTGGAAATATCCACCGCATCGACTTCGGCTTCCGGGAAAGCATACGCGCAGGCAATGGCAATACAGCCGCTGCCAGTACACATATCGAGGATATGCTGCGGTTGCTCATTAATAAGGCCCGCAAAGCGGTTATTGATAAGCTCGCCAATCGGTGAACGTGGAACCAGCACGCGTTCATCAACATAAAATTCATGCCCGCAGAACCAGGCTTTGTTGGTCAGATAAGCAACCGGAATGCGCTCGTTGACGCGGCGAATCACGCGTTCAACAATACGATGACGCTCGCTGGAGGTCAGACGCGCGGTACGCATATCTTCTGGAATATCCAACGGCAAATAAAGTGACGGCAGCACCAGTTGTACGGCCTCGTCCCATGGGTTATCCGTGCCATGGCCATACCAGATGTTCGCCGCGCTAAAACGGCTGACCGCCCAACGCAACATGTCCTGAATGGTATGCAGTTCACTCACTGCTTCATCGACGAAAATTTTATCCACGTATTCCTCCAGGGCATGCTCGTATTAATTTCGGCGGCTAGTTTGCCACGAAGACGGCGATAAATCAGCATTCACACGGGGCCTGAACGCGAAAATTGCGTTTTAAGCGATCGGATGCCCGCCGAGTCGGGTTAAACTAACGGAAAATAAAAGTTGAGACTCTCGAATGAAAAAGAAAACATCGCTCAGCGAGGAGGATCAGACGCTGTTTCGCCAGCTGATGACCGGCACGCGTAAAATTAAACAGGACACCATCGTTCACCGACCTCCACGTAAAAAAATTGCCGAGGTTCCGGTTAAAAGACTGCTACAGGAGCAGGCTGATGCCAGCCACTATTTCTCGGATGAGTTTCAGCCGCTGCTGAATACGGACGGTCCGGTAAGATACCTGCGCGCCGACGTCAGCCATTTCGAACTGAAGAAAATGCGCCGTGGCGATTACTCTCCGGAGCTGTTTCTCGATCTGCATGGGCTGACCCAGCAACAGGCCAAACAAGAGTTAGGCGCGCTGATTGCCGCCTGTCGCCGTGAGCATGTATTTTGCGCCTGCGTGATGCATGGCCACGGAAAACATATTCTGAAACAGCAGACGCCGCTCTGGCTGGCCCAGCATCCGCACGTAATGGCCTTTCATCAGGCACCGAAAGAGTACGGTGGCGACGCCGCGCTGCTGGTGCTGATTGAAGTGGAAGAGTGGCTACCGCCCGAACTTCCGTGATGCAAAAAAACAAAAAGAGCCGCATTTGCGGCTCTTTGATTTTCCGGGTGGCGGCTGCGCCTTATCCGGCCTGTTTAAATCGCTTTTGCCATTTTCAGGTTACACGGGCTCATCTGCCAGTTAAAAGTACCCTTCCCGCTCTCATCAAGCGTAACGCTGGCAATCGCTGATGTGGTAAACATCGGCGGTGTTTCACCTGGGCAAAGCTCAGACACCAGATATCCCACTAAAGGCAAGTGAGAGATAACCAGTGCCGTGGCGATACCTTCATTGGCCAGAGCCTGTAAATAGGCGCTGACCAGACCGACATCGCCGCAGGGAGTCAGCTCCGGCAAAACATCAACACCGGTTGGCAGGTTCATACACTCCCCCACCACATCCAGCGTTTGTTCGGCTCGTAGGAACGGGCTCACCAGAACACGTTCGATATCCACTTTTTGACCTTTCAGCCAGTTCGCCATCAGGCGAGATTCGTCACAACCACAGGAGGTTAAGGGACGAACCGAATCACTGGCGGCATCGAGGGCCGCGTCGCCGTGACGCATGATAAAAACTTGCATATTGCACCGCTTTTGTTAACCAGAATCACCACTACCTTTATTCACAGCCCCTATTGGCTGTGGTAACGATATGGTGGCCGGCATTGTGCCTTATCCATTCACCGAATGAAACGCTGTTTTTTACCTTAACGGCGTAAGTATAGTCAATCTCTGTTTACATTTTGAGCGCGACCCATACATTCAGTGCGGATTCATCCTACCTTTGACCTCATGAATTCAGGTCAGTTTCCCCAATATTCCAGAATCTTTCACTGCGTTCCGCCATCTGCAATAACTGCTCACACGGTGTAAACCGCGAGCCGTACTGCGTGGTCAGCCGTTGCAGAACCGCAACCACTTCACCCGCGCCGAGAGAATCCATATACCGGAACGGGCCGCCGAGGAATGGCGGAAAACCAATACCAAATACAGCGCCGATGTCGCCATCACGTACGCTGCGGACTATCTTCTCGTCGAAACAACGGGCTGCTTCATTGAGCATTAACATAACGCACCGCTCTGCTATCTGCGCGGCGGTAAGTCGGCCCTGACCCTGGACGCCAATAAGCGTATAAATTGCAGGGTCGACCTGTTTTTTGCTTTTACGCCCTTTCGCAGCATAAAGATAGAAACCCCGACCATTTTTTCTACCTTTGCGATCGTCATTCAAAATTGAAGCAACAACATTTGCAGGCGCGCTAAAACGTTCTCCATATGCAGCCTCAAGCACTGGTATAATTTTAGTGCCCGTATCAATTCCGACCTCATCCAAAAGTTGGATTGGCCCAACTGGAAAACCAAACTTAACCAGCGCGGCGTCTATGGTTTCGACCCGCTCACCTTCGGTCAACATGCGAATCGCTTCGTTAATATAAGGCGCTAAAATGCGGTTAACGTAAAAGCCGGCCTTATCTCTCACCACTATCGGCGTTTTGCCCTGTTTTTTCGCTAACTTAACGGTAGTTGCAATTGTCTGCTCAGAGGTCGTGGCATGCGGGATCACTTCGACCAACGGCATTTTTTCCACCGGACTAAAAAAGTGTAAACCAATCACTTGTTCGGGCCTTGCAGCGTTCGCAGCAATATCGCCAATGGGCAAAGATGAGGTGTTAGAAGCAAAAATGGTATGAGGTGCGCAATTTTGCTCAACTTCTGCCACCATCCGTTGTTTTAGCGACAGATCTTCAAACACGGCTTCAATAATTAGATCGCGATGCGCAAAGCCACGGTAGTCGATTGATCCCGAAATCAGCGCCAGCTGTTTATCGCGTTCGCTGGCTTTGATATGACGGCGGCGAACCTTCGTTTCAAGCTGATCCCAGCTGTACTTCAGCGCGTGGTTGATTCCCTTAGCGTTTATATCTTTGATGCGCACAGGCAAGCCGCCTTTACAGGCCGTCACGTAGGCAATACCGCCGCCCATCAGACCGCCGCCCAAAATACCTACGCTGTTTAGCGGGCCAGGTTTCGCATCACTTCCGGGATCTTTTTTCACATCGGTGTTGGCAAAAAAGATGTGCCGTAGCGCCTGAGACTGGGATGTCATCACCAGTTCACCAAACGCGCGGGCCTCAGCGTCGTAACCGCTACTGCTGCCTTGCGCTAGCCCGGTTTCGATGACCTCAAGGATACGTTCTGTTGCAGGGTAGTTACCTTGCGTTTTTTGCGCCGTCTTTTTACTGGCCATGCGGAACAACAGCGCCCGCCCCAGCGGCCCCGCCAGCACTCGCTCTCTCACGGGCAGTGTTCGATGCGCAGAACTGTCCTTTTTAGCCAGTTCAACGGCTGCTTCCAGCAAAATGGAATGCGGTACAACTTCATCCACTAAACCAACTTTCAGCGCCTGTTTTGCGCGTAATTGTTTTCCGGTGAGGATCATATCCAGTGCGGTACTTACGCCAATCAAGCGCGGCAGCCGCTGCGTACCACCGGAGCCGGGCAACAAGCCAAGTTGTACTTCCGGTAAACCCAGTACGGTTTTAACATCATCGGTACAAATACGGTTGTGGCACGCCAGCGCCATCTCCAGGCCACCGCCGAGGCATGCGCCATGAATCGCGGCGATAACCGGGATCGGCAAGGCATTGATTTCAGCCATCATCTGCTGCCCCTGACGGGCCAACGTTTCGGCTTCCTGCGCGCTGCGACAGCTACCAATCATGTTGATATCCGCCCCGGCAATGAAGTTATCGGGTTTAGCCGAAATAAACACCACGCCGCGCAATGCTTTGTTATCGCGGATTTGTTTCAGAATGGCCCGTACCTGAGAAGCAAACTCCGCTTTCAGGGTGTTCATTTTCTCTCCGGGCACATCAATGGTGACAACAGCAACGTTATCCAGACGTACGTTTAGTGTAAAAGCCGATGCCATTTCCATTATTCCGCCTCCAGAACCATGGCTGCACCCAAACCACCAGCTGCACAGGCGGTCACTAAACCAAAACCACCGCCACGACGTCGTAACTCATGGAGGGTTTGGGTAATCATGCGCGCACCGGTGGCGGCGAAGGGGTGTCCATAGGCAATCGATCCACCCAGCACGTTAAATTTACTGTCATCAACTTCGCCAGTGGCATGTGCTCTGCCCAGCACGTCGCGGGCAAAACGTTCGCTACCCAGCAACTGAATATTCGCCAGCGTTTGAGCGGCAAAAGCTTCATGCATGTCGATCAGGGTTAAATCTGCCATCGTCAGACCCGCTCTCTCCAGGGCAAGCGGCGTTGACCACGCAGGTCCCAGCAGCATGTCCTGCCAGACATCGATGGCGGTAAAAGCAAAACTACGCAGGTATCCCAGCGGCACCAGCCCCAACTCTTTCGCACGCGACTCCGTCATCATGATCACGGCGGCTGCACCGTCCGTCAGCGGGGTACTGTTTGCTGCAGTGACAGTGCCGTGCTTGCGGTCAAACGCCGGACGTAGTTTGGCGTAATCGGCCAGCGTAGAGTTACCGCGAATATTGTTATCTTCTGAAAAAGGATCTTTAAACGGTGGCGCGTAGGTAGTCATTACCTCATCTGCCAGCTTTCCTTCAGCCCACGCCTGAGCGGCACGCTGATGAGAGCGGTGCGCCAGAGCGTCCTGCTGTTCTCGGGTAATACCATAGGTTTTGGCCATTTGCTCAGCCGTATCCCCCATACGCAAACCGGTGGAATACTCAGCGACGGCTGGCGGCACAGGCATCAGGTCACGTAAACGCAGTCGGGAAAAGAGTTTAAGGCGTTGACCGGTAGTCCGGGCCTTATTGACATCCACCAGCACCCGCGCCAGCTTTTTACTAACGCCAATAGGCAAGACTGACGAGGAGTCCGCACCACCCGCAATTCCCGCACGAATAGACCCCGCCATCAGGCTTTCCGCGACATTCGCCACTGCCTGAAAACTGGTCGCGCAGGCTCGGCTTACGCTATAGGCATCCGTATGCACATTCATGCCGGTTCCCAGCACGATTTCACGAGCAATATTTGGCGCTTCAGGCATTTGCACTACCTGACCAAAAACCAGTTGCTCAATCACATCAGCAGGTATTTCGCTGCGCGCCAGCAGCTCACCGACGACCATTTTTCCTAAATCAACGGCGGGAATGCCATGAAACGCGGTAGCCTGACGAGCAAATGGCGTACGCAACCCACTTACAATGGCAATACGGTCGCCCTGGCGGGTAACCAGCGGTAAAGCCTGACTCATAACACTCCCCTGTAAAAAAATAAAATAAGTGGTCTGACCTGATCATAGTCTTAACCAATTTTTTACATTTAGCCAAGCGGAGAGAAAAGAAAGTGGGAGCTAAGACACAGTGAATAATCACTGACAGTTACGAAAAAGCCCTTGCTATCTGATAGCAAGGGCTTTTACAGAGGGGGATTAACGCAGGCCCAGCTGGAAGATCAACGTTTCAGCTTCACAGGCAAAAACAAAGTCGATATCCAGACGCACACCTTCTGACTCTTCAGTAAAGGTCGAGGTGATTTGGCAAGGCTCAGATTCCACGCCACGCGCCTTTTCGGTCAGAGCGGCCAGCGTTTCTTCTGCCTCTGCGCGGTTCGCGAACACACGGCTGTAGGACGCGGTGCAATCGGAGTTGTCCATGATGGTGCCAACATCCATACAGCAGCAAACCGGGGTTTCATCAGCACTGCATTTACTCATTGTAGATTTCCTCTGTATTCGCACCTGAGGTGCCAGATAAACGATAGGGATATTTTACGCTCCCATTATTCGCCTCTCCAGTCGTTAATTGTATGAAATGCGATAAGTGACCGAAATCACACTTAAAAATGATCTAAAACAAAAATCGCCCAAACAGGTGAGTGCGCACCCCCGCAATTTTGCCAGCTGGATCGCGTTTCTCTGATCAAATTTGAAAATATTTATAAACATACTTGCAACATTCCAGCTGGTCCGACCTATACTCACGCCACTGGTCTGATTTCTAAGTCGTACCTCAGACCCTACACTTCGCGCTCCTGTTACGGCATGTAACATTGTTTGTATAAAAATAAATCTATGAGGTTATGGTCATGAGCCAGAAAACCCTGTTTACAAAGTCTGCTCTCGCAGTCGCAGTGGCAATTATCTCCACACAGGCCTGGTCTGCAGGCTTTCAGTTAAACGAATTTTCTTCCTCTGGCCTTGGCCGGGCATATTCGGGTGAAGGCGCAATTGCAGATGATGCAGGTAACGCCAGTCGTAACCCGGCATTGATTATGATGTTTGATCGCCCTACTTTCTCAGCAGGTGCGGTGTATATCGATCCAGACGTTAATATTTCCGGTAAATCGCCGTTCACCGGACGTAGCACCGACGCAGATAACATCGCCCCTACGGCGTGGGTTCCCAACGCTCACTTCGTGATGCCTATCAACGAACAGTTTGGCTGGGGTGCTTCTGTCACCTCAAACTATGGTTTGGCGACCGAATTTAATGACAGTTATATCGTTGGTGAATATGGTGGGAAGACTGACCTTAAAACGGTCAACCTCAACCTGAGCGGTGCCTACCGTCTGAATGACAGCTGGAGCTTCGGTCTCGGTTTTAACGCCGTTTATGCTGATGCAAAAATTGAACGTTATTCTGGTGAGATGACCGCTGCATTACCGAAAGTCAGCCCTAAAATTGCTAGCATGGAAGGCGATGAATGGGGTTACGGCTGGAATGCGGGTATTTTGTATGAGCTGGATAAAAATAACCGCTGGGGCTTTACGTACCGTTCCGAAGTTAAAATTGACTTCGATGGCGATTATAAGAGCGGCCTGAGTAGCCTGGTCAATGGAGCTCCGGGTGCTGGCGTGACATTCCCATGGGGAACCAATAACAACACAGTTCCTGGTGCACTGACGCTTAACTTGCCAGAAATGTGGGAACTGTCGGGTTACAACCGCGTAGCTCCGCAGTGGGCTATTCACTACAGCATCGCTTATACCAGTTGGAGCCAGTTCCAGGAGTTAAAAGCGACCGGTACTAACGGACAAACCCTGTTCTATAAAGAAGAAGGTTTCCGGGATTCTTACCGTCTGGCGTTGGGTACAACCTACTATATGGATAAAAACTGGACGTTCCGTACCGGTATCGCCTATGACGATAGCCCGGTTCCAGCGGACAAACGCTCCATTTCCATACCAGATCAGGACCGCTTGTGGCTGAGCGCGGGTACCACTTATGCCTTTAACGAAGATGCGTCTATTGACGTTGGCGTATCTTACATGCACGGGCAGAACGTGACCGTCAAAGAAGGCCCGTATTATACTTTCGAGTCTGAAGGTAAAGCCTGGCTGTTTGGTACCAACTTCAACTACGCATTCTGATTTTCTTCAGACGTAAAAAAGGTGAGCTTTTTAGCTCACCTTTTTATTTGCCCAATTCCTTACTCAGAATCGATCTCTTTTAAATCATCCTGAATATCTTTCGCGTTCGGGTTTTCTTCTGGTTTGAGTTTCCCGCCGTTCGCAATAAAGTCATGACGCTGGAAGTAAGCTTCACGCACCATGATGTAAGGATCGGAAGACTGACGCAGCAGACCATCAGAGTCGAGCAATTGCGCACGAGTTTCAATCCCTTCAACCGTCCATTTGCCTATCGACAACGGCCAGGTCAGCCAGGACAGTACCGGATACAGCGTATCGACCATATCGCCGCCGTCATCACGCAGCGTGAAACTACCGTAGAACGGAAGCTGCATATACGGCCCGTAACCAACATCATAGTGGCCTAACGTACTGCCAAAGCGGTGTGGTTCAACGCGCTGCAACTTCGGATTAGCCATACCTGCCACATCGATAAAGCCGCCCATACCTAACAGGGTATTCAGGAAGAAACGGGTAAAGTGCACCATCCCCTGATAAGGATCGCCTTGCAGGAAATAGTTGACCATGACGGCCGGCTCTTCAAGGTTCCCCGTAAAGTTGCTTAAACCATTACGCGCCGGCTGCGGAACATAGTCACGCCAGGCAACAGCTACGGGTCTAACAACGTATGGATCTAAAACATTAAAGTTGAAGTTGTACATGGTGCGGTTGAACCCTTCAAATGGGTCCGAACGCCCCTGCTGTTCAGTACCGGAGCTCGCACACCCCACCAAAAGTGTGGTTCCCAGCGCAAGCGCCGACAGGCGAAGCTTCATAAGTGTCTCCCTGTGTTTTATGGCTATCGCTGATTGCCATCCATGACGGAACGATGACGTATCCGCCTGTTTAGATGTGAGCGATTGTAACAGCACGTCAAATGATGTCTATATACCCTGTCTTACTGATTTGATCATAGCCTGGTAATGCGCACTCCGCGGCGGTTCTATTCTAACTAACCCGATAAAAACAAACGTTACTATTTTTGCTATCTCAGACTTTCTCCCGCTGATTTTCAGACAAAAGCCGCTACGCTTTAGCAATACGTGCTTATTCAGGATTCGGCCATGAATGACATCAAGAAAGATAAGATTGATCGACACAGCGACGAACTCGAGGTGGAAAGCGATGAAAAGCTAACAGGAAAAAAGATAGAGCTTGATGAGGACAGACTCCCCTCCCGCGCCATGGCAATCCATGAACATATTCGCCAGGATGGGGAGAAAGAGATGGAGCGTGACGCGATGGCGCTACTGTGGTCAGCCATCGCAGCAGGACTGTCGATGGGCGCCTCGCTACTGGCAAAAGGGATTTTTCACGTACAGCTGGAAGGTGTGCCAGGGGGATTTTTACTCGAGAACCTCGGTTATACCTTCGGCTTTATTATTGTCATTATGGCCCGCCAGCAACTCTTTACCGAAAATACCGTCACCGCTGTACTGCCGGTGATGCAAAACCCTACCCTCGGCAATTTTGGCCTGTTGATGCGCCTGTGGAGCGTGGTTCTGCTGGGTAATATTATTGGCACCGGGGTTGCAGCATGGGCGTTTGAACATATGCCGATTTTTGATGAAGAGACCCGCGATGCTTTTGTCAAAATCGGCATGGATGTGATGAAAAACACTCCTGTGGAGATGTTTTCCAACGCCATCATTTCCGGCTGGTTAATTGCCACCATGGTGTGGATGTTTCCCGCCGCCGGAGCGGCAAAAATTGTGGTCATTATTCTGATGACCTGGCTGATTGCCCTCGGTGATACCACACATATCGTCGTCGGCTCGGTGGAAATTCTCTATTTGGTCTTTAATGGCACGCTGCACTGGAGTGATTTTTTCTGGCCCTTTGCGCTACCAACGCTCGCCGGGAATATCTGTGGCGGAACGTTTATTTTCGCACTGATGAGCCATGCGCAGATCCGCAATGATATGAGCAACAAACGCAAGGAAGAAGCCCGGTTGCAAGCAAAGCGTGATGAGCAAACACAGAAAAACCAGAAAAAACAGGCCTGAATGGTGACTGTTTGAGCAGTCGGGCGGCTTGAGACTTACCGTTGTGAGTAAAAAACGCTATACTCGTGCCGCTTCGTCCCCTTAGTTAAATGGATATAACGAGCCCCTCCTAAGGGCTAGTTGCAGGTTCGATTCCTGCAGGGGACACCATTTCTTCGTTACCCGCCATTTCCTCCCATTACCAAAACCCTTGATATCACAGTCACACAAACATTCTGACGTTACCGCACATTACTCAACATGAATTGACTACGCCAAACTTTTGCGGGCATATTGAAAAATGACCATGGATTTATGCCCACATGCTTACGGTAAAGCAAATAGACGCAGCAAAGCCTGCGGAAAAATCATATCGCCTGGCAGATGCAGGAGGTCTATTCCTGTTCGTTCCCCCTTCCGGGAAAAAGGTGTGGCGCATGCGGTACCGGTTAGATGGTAAAGAAAAGACTCTTGTTATCGGGCCATACCCTCAAATATCTCTTACAGAGGCCCGTTCAAAACAGTCAGAAGCAAAAATGAAGTTGCTGACCGGTGTTGATCCGGCAGAGCAAAAGCAAGCCATTAAGAAGAAAGAGAAAGAGGCTGTAGCCGATTCGTTCGGTGACATTTTCCATGAATGGCATGCCCATAAATCAAAAGTGTGGTCGAAAGGATATGCTGACGAGATGATGAGCATGTTCACGGATGACATACTCCCGATCATCGGCCATTTACGCATGGAAGAAGTCGAGCCAATGACTCTGCTGAAGGTCATCCGGCTGTTCGAGGATAGGGGAGCAATGGAACGCGCAGATAAAGCGAGACGCAGATGTGGTGAGGTATTCAGTTATGCGATAGTAACCGGCAGGGCTAAATACAATCCATCTCCAGACCTTGCTGGAGCCATGAAAGGATACCGTAAGAACAACTACCCTTTCCTTCCCATGCATCGCATACATGAATTCCAGCGGGCTCTGAACGCGTACGGCGGCTGGATAGTAATGAAGATAGCAACTCAGGTATTGCATTATACAGTTATGAGAACCGTCGAAATGAGATCGCTGGTATGGTCAGGAATAGATTATGAAAACAGGATTATCAGTATCGACCCGTCGGTAATGAAAGGCAGGAAGCTTCACATCGTCCCTATGTCAGATCAGGTCGTTGAGCTATTCAAAGTATTGCAGCACATAACTGGCCAGTATTCGCTTTGCTTTCCTGGAAGAAACGACAGGAAGAAGCCAATCAGCGAGAACGCTGTTCTTGAGGTGATTCGTAGCATTGGCTATGAAGGACAGACAAGCGGTCACGGATTCAGGCACCAGTTCAGTACCGTACTGAACGAGAAGCACTGGAACAGTGATGCCATAGAAATGCAACTGGCACACGTCAGCGGAGGAACCCGGTCCGTATACAACCACGCCGCCTATCTCGATACTCGCCGGGAGATGATGCAGTGGTGGGCTGACTGGCTTGATGAAAAGGTATCATAGGAAAGCAGCGCAAAGTCTTGCAAACCGATGCAAAGCTTTGTGTGTCCCGTTTTTGTCTCACCTACCAACATCACAGGTCGATCGATCCACTTTCAAATGCTAAACTTTCGGCCTCTAAGAATTCACTGATTTTTATAATGTTAAAGCTATTCGCCAGGTACACATCAATAGGCGTTATCAACACACTCATTCATTGGGTAGTGTTCGCCGTTTGCATTTACGCACTTCATACGGGGCAGGCTCTCGGTAACTTTGCAGGATTCGTTGTAGCTGTGTCGTTCAGTTTCTTTGCTAATGCAAAATTCACCTTCAAGGCATCAACAACAACTATGCGCTACATGCTGTATGTTGGCTTTATGGGAACACTGAGCGCAATTGTTGGCTGGGCTGCTGATAAATCAGGAATGGCACCCATCGTCACGCTAATCGCATTCTCTGCCATCAGTCTGATATGCGGATTTATCTATTCAAAATTCATTGTCTTTAGGGATGCGAAATGAAAATTTCTTTAGTCGTTCCGGTCTTTAATGAAGAGGCCACGATACCTATATTCTATAAAAAGGTACGCGAGTTTGAGGAATTAAAAGAGCACGACGTTGAGATAGTATTCATTAATGACGGAAGCAGCGACTCAACTGAAGCTATAATCAATGCTTTGGCTGTGTCCGATAAGTTGGTCGTTCCGCTATCATTCACGAGAAACTTCGGCAAGGAACCGGCTCTGTTTGCTGGTCTCGACAACGCTACCGGCGAAGCGATTATTCCAATCGATGTTGATCTGCAAGACCCTATCGAGGTCATCCCTAACCTCATCGCCAAGTGGAAAGCTGGCGCGGATATGGTACTGGCGAAAAGAACAGACCGCTCCACTGATGGAAGACTGAAACGCAAAACGGCAGAGTGGTTCTATAAGCTGCATAACAAAATTAGCAACCCCAAAATAGAAGAAAACGTTGGCGACTTTCGGCTCATGTCTCGCGAGGTTGTTGAAAACATCAAACTCATGCCTGAGCGCAACCTGTTCATGAAGGGCGTGCTGAGCTGGGTTGGTGGTCGCACTGACGTAGTTGAATATGCCCGTGCCGAACGTGTAGCCGGTGACACTAAATTTAATGGGTGGAAACTCTGGAATCTAGCACTTGAAGGCATTACGAGTTTTTCTACATTCCCTCTACGAGTATGGACTTATGTTGGCATTTTAGTTGCTGGTTGCGCATTCCTTTACGGTACATGGATGATTTTCAACACGATTGTATTCGGTAATGCTGTTCGCGGGTATCCATCACTTCTTGTTTCTATTCTGTTCCTTGGCGGTATTCAGTTGATTGGGATTGGTGTACTTGGTGAATATATAGGTAGAATTTATATAGAGACAAAAAAAAGGCCTCGGTATATTATTAAGGGTAAAAAATGAAGTTTTCACAAAAGGTATTTAATTACTCTGCTGTTATAGTTTTTTTTATATTTTTTATAACATTCATAAATTCCCCATTACAAGGTGAAGATTTCGGTTTATCTAAACACTTCACCAACCAAGGTATAATTGAAAGATTGGCATGGGCTTTTTCCAAATCAGCCAATCAGATAACGACATGGAATGCCAGGCTGGGGGAGCAGTTTGCAATATACGCCTTGAGCATGCCTGATGTATTTTTCATTTTCGTGGCTTCATTATCATTTTTAGGTCTTCCTTATATCATATTGAAGCTATTTAGTGATGATGTTGATTTTTATAAATTCTCAGTTGCTTTGTTATGCATGTTTTCTTTATGGCCCGGTATGGAGCTTTTTTTTTGGAGAACCGTTGTAGCTGGGTATACAATACCAATGATAATTACTCTTTTTGTTTGTAATTACTTCATGAATACAAACAGGCTGCTTAAACTAAGAGACAGTAAATATTTTTTTGTGGCTCCAGTTCTTGGTTTTTTAACTGGTTTATCGTTTGAAAATGTTCCAGTCGCCACTATATTTTTTATGATATCAGTACTTATTTTAATGCGTAAGTTATTTTCTAGACTATCTTTAATACCTTTATTTACGTTTTTTGGGTGGGCTACTCTTATGCTTGCTCCATCGACTCGATACAGGTCACACATGTATAATCAGTGGTATCACCACGGAGAAAGTTTTATTTATAGATTGCCAGAAAGGGCGCTTGATGTTATCAATGTGTTTTTTAGTACATCTTGGATGTTATTTTACTTTAGCATTGCAGCAGTTATTTATCTTATAAAAAACAGATTAATTAAACCAGAGCACTGGTTGATGATTATATCCTCCATACTAGTTTCTGGCTCGATGTTAGCATCGCCATATACCGAAGCCAGATCTTTCATGTTCTCCTGGTGTGTAATGGTTTCTTTTATCGCATGTGCAATATGCAATATTAAAAATCATAAAGTTTCGGTATTTATTTGCATTGTTATAGCGATCATGTCACTGTCTGTTGGATATGAAACGTATAATGAAAATAAATTATATAATGAGCAAATATCAAAAAGATCTGAATACATCAACTCGTTGTTAAATACAAATGATTGCAAAACCGGGATTAAAATAAATTTAATTAAAAACAACTCAGACTACCGTTACGTGAATAACAGAGATGAGTGGTTTTACAGGAACACCACTCATCTAAAAGAGTATTACGGATGCGAATTTATAGGAGTTAAAGCCCCATAAGGGGCTATAAAACATACCATTTACCATCCCCTTTCCCCCATATTGTAGCCACTGATCCAGCAGGTACAACTACGGCTGATGAGATGTTTATATTACCTCCTGGCTCAAGAATTAGATTGTTAGTTTGATCTGCTATTAATTTTACAATTCTATCTCTTACATATGCCCCGCCATTCTTGATAAAAACATTATTAACATCTGCGGCACCACTTATCTGGATACTTTCCCCTGTGGATGGGATATTTAATGCAGCCCCACTTGACGATACCCTAGCATCGTTAAGTGGATCCCATCTCGTTACATTATTTCTAATTATGACTTTTCTTGATTTTGTGAATATATCATCATCTATCCCAACATTAGCACAACTAACGCCAGTAACAACAACATCATAACTATTCTCATCAATTTCTATGGCATATTTTTGCCCGCCACCACCTCCTTTTATAGTTCCACTAGATACGACTATCCCCTTACTTAACCCAGCAAATGGATATCCACCATTACCTTTGTGTATTAATATTTCAGCCTGCATATCTGCTGGTGATTTGTCTTTCAAATTAGAATATGAAGAGAAACCTGAAAGAGAAAAATCCTCACAAGCATTTATTTCAAAACCAAGCCATCCATTATTATGCGATATATCACCTATACTCACAGAATTTCTACAATCACCAAAATCAAAACCGTAACCTGAGTTTTTATATGAAATATTACTTGACGATGTTATATACTCACCATTGAATAACATTCCCTGATGTGAAGTTGTCGAACCATTTCTATAACTTTGATTGCCAGAAACTATTGAGTGAGATGTCTGGCATACAATACCGTTCTGACCATTATCATGAGATCTACATCTAGTAATCTTTACTTGATCCCCGGAAGGCGTTGTTGATGTTGTTATAAACTGTGTCGTTATGCCATTCCCACCATTATCAAATGATTCTACGCCAACAATTTCAACAGGAGATTCAGTAAATGATGAATTTGATAACACAAGACCATCACAAGCACATTTTGTTATCTTTGTATTTTTAATTAATTCACCACGCGCATTCCTAAGATAAATACCATATCCAACACGCGTTCCTGAAATATAACAATCTTTAATTGTATTTCCTCCATTTTCAGGAGTGTCTCTAATTGTTATGTTATGCCCACCGGCATTAATTGATTTTATATTCTTAAATCAAACAGAAATTAACCCTTGGCAAACAATATTTCCAACAGTATCATTTCCTGATGTTATCATTCCATCTATAGTTACATCTTTTAATCCACCTCCACTAATCATATTTATCAATATTTCTGATGTTCCTTCAATCCTTTCAATGAAAGAGAATCCACGCAACATGCAAGAAACATTGACAGATCTAACTCTATATACTTTATCAGTTTCAAAAAATACTGACCATCCTTTAGACGTTGCATAATCAATAGCATTCTGAAGTGTTGACTGGTCATCACTAGATATTGTTCGAAAATATTCTGCTGGTATTTCTGATTTTATTTTTTTGAGACTTGGTATGTATTTATAGCCATCATCTCCTTCTATTAGAATCTTGAACTGATCAGGGTCATACTTCAGCACATTGGGAAAATAGAACTGCTGATTGCCATACGCATCATAAACAGACATAGAATGACCTTGCACAGTTACGAACTTGGCAATCTGTCCGTTGTGAACCGGATACCCGCCAGCGTTAATGATAAGTGGCTGCGATACAGGAACATGGGTACCATCTTCATTTTCAAGGTAGGCCTGAATCTGATTCGCAGGATTTACCGGATCGGTATCAATCTGACCGATATAAATTTTACCATTTGCCACTGCCTTGAATGATCGCGGCATAGTGAACAACTGAGATGGCATGCTTACTACGACATTGGCTGTGATGTCTGACATTTACTATGCTCCGGGCGAAGCAAAGCCGCACAAGCTAAAACTTACGCAGCGTTGCGTTATAGTTGGGTTATGATTAATTAAAAATCAGGAGGATTTATGGAACGTGACTTGCTTAACTTCGCTTTGTTACTTTGCGGAATTGTCGTCGGTAAGCTGTTATTCGCTTAATGATTCAGACTTAGAACCCTGAGCAACAGAGTTAACAGCCCGCTCAACTTCAGCTAACGCTTTCTCAAACGCGGTAGAACCACGTGGCGTGTTAGCCAGACGAAGCATCGCATTCCGCGCCGGTTCACTCTCATACATTCTCGCCAGTAATCCATAACCACCACCGACCCCAACGAGCGCCGGGTTTGTTGCAGAACCGATACCTAAGATGAATGGGATTGTCTGCTGACCTGTTGGTGTTGTTACGCCTGCTTGCCCTGCCCGTTTTGTTGACTCAAGATAGTTCTTTAGTCCTTTCAGATAAGCAGCATCACGTCCTTTAAAAGCGATTCCAGTCTGGTTTGACATCATATTTACCTGGCGCAGGAACTGATCAGGAGAGCCGCCTGATTTCTCCATAGCCTTTCCGATGATGCCGTTACGCATTTGGGCTCGTCCAACCTGGCCGACTGACCGGTACAGATTTTGTACCTCTGATTTATTCTTGCTGAAAAGCATGTTGTTGACCACTTCAGGCGTTAAATCACCTTTCATGATCACATTCTTGAGGCGTGTATTCTGCAGTTTGCTGGCTTCATCTGCGTAGACTGCATTAGCTTGCTTATATCTTCGCAGAGTGTCATTCCCAAGGTTTTGTCCTATTGAATTATCAATATCACCCGTCATAGCTCTGTATACGCGCTGAATAGCAGCATCAGAGCGATTTGGCATAAAAACTCGTTCCCCTTTTACATCCTGTCTGAATTGACTGCGCAGATTGCTTAATTGTTTCAAATCAACATTACCCGTAGCCAATTCATCGCGATAATGTTACCAACGGTGCAAAACTGATCCACCCCAGCGGTTGAAAACTGATCCAGGGGCTAATCTGCTCCTCTGAATACAGGGGAGCTTATGATCACTTTTGAGATTCGTATGGAAATTAAAGTCCTGCACAAGCGGGGAATGAGCATCCGGGCCATTGCCAGGGAGCTGGGTATTTCGCGCAATACTGTCCGTCGCCACCTGAAAGCCAAATCTGAAAAGCCGCAGTATTCACCACGTCCGGCATCACCATCACTGCACGATGAATACCGTGATTACATCTCTAAGCGGATCGGCGATGCGCATCCCTACAAAATTCCGGCGACCGTTATTGCTCGGGAAATCATGGAGCTAGGCTATAGTGGAGGGCTTACTATCCTGCGGGAGTCCATCCGCTCGCAGATCGTCCCCGTACAGGCAGAACCGGTCGTTCGCTTCGAAACTGAGCCCGGGCGGCAAATGCAGGTTGACTGGGGAACTATGCGAAACGGCAAGTCGCCTCTGCATGTGTTCGTCGCTGTTCTGGGGTACAGCAGAATGCTTTACATCGAGTTCACTGACAACATGCGCTACGACACGCTGGAAGCCTGTCACCGCAATGCGTTCAGCTTCTTCGGCGGTGTACCGCAGGAAGTCCTGTACGACAATATGAAAACGGTGGTACTGCAGCGTGATGCATATCAGACCGGGCAGCACCGGTTCCATCCTTCCCTGTGGCAGTTCGGCAAAGAGATGGGCTTCTCTCCCCGCCTATGCCGCCCCTTCAGGGCGCAGACTAAAGGCAAGGTGGAGCGGATGGTGCAGTACACCCGAAACAGCTTCTACATCCCGTTAATGACGCGCCTGCGTCCGATGGAGATCACCGTCGATGTTGAAACCGCAAACCGTTACGGCCTGCGCTGGCTGTACGATGTGGCCAATCAACGTAAGCATGAAACTATCCAGACCCGCCCCTGTGATCGCTGGGTGGAGGAACAGCAATCCATGCTGGCACTGCCTCCGGAGAAAAAACAGTATGACGTGCAGGTTGATGAAAGCCTGATGACCTTCGACAGGCAGCCGTTGCATCATCCGCTCTCCATCTATGACACGTTCTGCAGAGGAGCCGCATGATGGTCGAACTACAACATCAACGGCTGATGGTGCTTGCCGAACAGCTGCAGCTGGACAGTCTTATCGGCGCTGCGCCGGCGCTGTCACAACAGGCGGTGGATCAGGAATGGAGCTACATGGACTTCCTGGAGCACCTGTTACATGAGGAGAAACTGGCCCGACATCAGCGTAAACAGGCGATGTACACACGGATGGCAGCCTTCCCGGCGGTGAAGACGTTCGAGGAGTACGACTTCACCTTCGCCACCGGCGCGCCCCAGAAGCAAATCCAGTCGCTGCGATCCCTGAGCTTCATCGAGCGTAACGAGAACATCGTGTTACTGGGTCCATCGGGCGTGGGAAAAACGCATCTGGCGATAGCCATGGGGTACGAAGCAGTACGGGCAGGCATCAAGGTTCGCTTCACAACAGCAGCGGACCTGCTGCTACAGCTATCCACTTCGCAGCGGCAGGGTCGTTACAAAGCGACACTCAATCGCGGTGTAATGGCCCCAAAGCTACTTATCATCGATGAAATAGGCTATCTGCCGTTCAGTCAGGAGGAAGCCAAGCTGTTCTTCCAGGTCATCGCCAAACGTTATGAAAAGAGCGCGATGATCCTGACCTCCAACCTGCCGTTCGGGCAGTGGGACCAGACGTTCGCAGGTGATGCGGCCCTGACATCGGCGATGCTGGATCGGATCTTACATCACTCACACGTAGTTCAGATAAAAGGAGAGAGCTATCGACTGAAGCAGAAACGAAAGGCCGGGGTTATAGCGGAAGCTAATCCTGAGTAAACAAGGTGGATCAATATTAAACCGTTGGTGGTGACGGTAAGTGGATCACTTTTTACCCGTTGTTGACAGCAATACGCAGACGTTCTTGGGGCCCCGCCTTCATTTCCCGGCATTCAGCAATAACATCAGCCCACTGGCCGGTAAGACGGGAACACTCTCTCGCCTCAGTAAAACTGTATTTTTCAGCCTGATAATCAATACGCTCGGTCACACTGAATTCCCTTCTGGCCACATCTAGGTATCGGTTGCTCACTTTACCAGCGACAGGCTGCAACCGGAAGTCTGCAGGTATTGTCAGTGGAATGAGAGAAGCTTCTGCGGAAACGCTTCATTATTTGGTAAATCAATCATTAAAAATATTTTATGACTAAAATCAATTCACATGAATTATGACTATTGAAATATAGCTATGATTAATTTTTAGCCAGCTCATCAGGGAAACTTCTCCCAAGCAGGCTGATTAATACCGGTAATAATAAAAATTACCGGTGATATTGTCCGAAATGATTCATCGCCTAGAAAAAAGGAATTTATTCATATGATCAGAATCAAGACCTGTATCTCTACCTTGACCCTATGTACCTTACTAACTACTCCCGCATGGGGAGACACGCAATCGCCGATACGGCTGGTGATCCATGGTGGTGCCGGTACTATTACAAAAGATACCATCACACCAGAACAAGAAAAGCAGTATACAGAAAAACTCACTGAAGCTCTGAATGCTGGCTATGCCGTTCTGAATAAAGGCGGTAGCAGCCTGGAAGCCGTTCAGAAAGCGATTAATGTTATGGAGGATTCCCCTCTCTTCAACGCAGGTAAAGGCGCCGTTTTTACCCACGATGGCCGCAATGAACTGGATGCGTCCATTATGGACGGGAAAAGCCGAAAAGCCGGTGCCGTTGCCGGTGTAACCACTGTTAAAAACCCAATTAATGCGGCGTATGCCGTTATGACGCAAAGTCCACATGTTCTCATGGTCTCGACAGGCGCGGATACCTTTGCAAAAGAACAGGGACTCGCAATCGTTGATCCGGCTTATTTCAAAACTGATTTTCGCTGGCAGCAATTACAGAATGCAATCAAAAAAGAAAAAGTGCTCCTGGATCACGACGGAAAGAGCGCAGCTCTGTTTGCTGATCCGATGATGTATGACTATAAATATGGCACTGTCGGTGCTGTTGCACTGGATAAAGAAGGTAATCTGGCTGCCGGAACGTCTACAGGCGGAATGACCAACAAACGTTACGGACGAGTAGGAGATTCACCTATCATTGGCGCAGGTAATTATGCCGACAATGAAACCGTGGCGGTATCCGCAACCGGTTCAGGAGAAATGTTTATCCGCACGCTTACCGCTTATAACATTGCAGCCCAAGTGAAATACCGCAATATCCCTTTAAAGGACGCAGCACAGAATGCCCTGGATGAAGTTAAGGCGCTGAATGGCAGCGGTGGGGTTATTGTGCTTGATAAAGCAGGTAATTACACCATGTCCTTCAACTCTGAAGGGATGTACCGGGGAACCATAGGTAATGACGGAAAACCTGTTGTAGCCATTTATCGTTAATGATGTTTCCCCGCCATAAAGGCGGGGATGCTCTGTGACTCACGTCAGTCCCTTTCTCTTTTCAACAACCTCCCCTCTAATACCTGCAGGAAGAAATTACCAGGATGACCGACGCTATAAGTTGCACTCCCTCCGGGCAACATAATAAATATTGATTGAACTCATATACTTGAGTGTATCCACACTGATAATCTCGCGAGATTCATTTGTTGGCAGAAAGGGTCACTGTGTTAGAAATCTTTTCTTAACCCACTGAAAAATATTTAAAAATATTTTTCTCACATAAAAACGATGGTTCGTTCAAAACGGATCCGAATTTATTTGGGTTAAAAAAGGTACGGTATGAAAGTCACATGGACTGTCACCCCTGTCGGGTACCAGCGCATAGCTAAGCGTTGTCCATCATGTAATGTAAAACGCGAATTCGCACCTTCCGGAGCATTCAGAGTCAATTCGCAAAAGAAAGTGCTCGATATCTGGAGCATTTATAAATGCATCCACTGCGAATACACATGGAACATCTCGCTGTTTTCACGGCTTCACGTCAGCAAAATCAATCGCGAGCTGTATCATCGATTTATCACTAACGATGCCAGTACAGTTCACTATTTTGCCAATGATAAAGCGACCCTGAACCGGAATAATGCTGAGCTTGCAGGTAAACCTGATTTTCGTATTCAGGAACAGTGGCAGGTCAGCATCAATAGCGGCCAGAACGTCACCGTCAGCATCAGACTTTCCCATTCTTTTCAGATTAATGTGCTATCGATATTGAAGCGACAGCTTTTACTCAGCACTGCGGAGATAAAGAAACTGATAGATGAAGGTCATATTCGCGGTGTTACGATGAAAGAACTTAAATCCCGAAAACTCATGACAAGACAATTGGATTTTAAGCTGTCAGTAGTCATATTATGTGCTCAGCGAAAAGTTGTTCTGAGCCAGCGTTAACAGTATGCAACTTACAATAAGGCGATGAGACTTAACCGACCCGGTATGTTGTCCGGGTCGGTTAAAGGGCGTCACGTCAGACAACAAAACGGTTAACCAGATCCTTCATGGTTGCCGACAGATTGTCCAGCCGCTGGCTGTCGCTCGCAGCCTGTGATACCAACGCCGCATTTTGCTGTGTAACCTGCTCCATCGGTCGCAATGCCAGGTTTATCTGGGTTACCCCTTGCGACTGCTCCGTCGCCACATGAGCGATATCCGCAATATATTGCTTCATACTGGTGGTATTATCCGCCGCGGCTTCCAGCGCGGTAGCAGATGCAGTAACCCGCTCAACACCCTCACTAATTTTGACCATATTCTGCGCGACCAACTCACGGATTTGGTTAGCCTCTTTGGCGCAACGCTGCGAAAGATTTCTCACTTCACTGGCTACGACAGCAAACCCCCTGCCCATCTCTCCAGCACGTGCAGCTTCCACTGCCGCATTCAGCGCCAGTAAGTTAGTCTGAAACGAAATATCATCAATCGAGGTCACAATATTCGAGATTTTCTCACTGGAAGCGCGAATATCCCCCATGCTCTGGTTCGCCGCACTGGCAACGTTACTGGCCTGTCGGACCTCTTTTTCCAGTCTGATTGTCAGATGCTCAGCTTCGCGGGCATTATCCGCCGTTTGCGTAATCGCAGTTGATAGCTGCTCCATGCTGGCCACAGCTTCTACTATTGATGCAGCCTGTTCATCTGTACGTTGAGCCAGATCCTGATTTCCCGCCGTAATACTGCTACTGGCATCGGACAAAACCACGGAGCCTTGCTTAATCTCCTGTACGATATGCTGAATACTTTCCAGCATCGTGTTATAGGCACGATTAAGTGAGGAAAGCTCATCTTTGCCCGGGGTCGCCAGACGTTGAGTCAGATCGCCATTCATACCCGCAATCTTGCGTAGCGTGTCACTAAACTGACGGTGCATATTGATTGCGATGGCCCCAGCGAACGTCAATGATGCCAGGAGCGCTAACAGGCTAACAGCCATATATATTTGCCAGTTTTTTCGTGCATCCTGCGCGAGTTTTTCTGCATTCGCCAAGAGACGATTCGCCGTCACATTTTCTATCTGCCGCATCACTTCAATACGCTGGGTTTGTACTTTAAACCAGACCGTAGGATCGACACCAAATCCACCGTTCTCGACATGGTTAAACGCGATCTCGCGAAATGAGAGGGCTTTTGACGCTTCTGCTGACTGTAAGCGGCTTTTCAACATGGCCGCCTGTTCCGGTGAACTCAGGCGTAACGATTCTGCCAACCAAACGTTCTGTTTACTGACGACATCACTGAGTTGATGTAACTGTCCGTCGGCGAAATGACCGGAGGAAAAGATATTTGATAACAGCGCCCGTTCAATACCCGCCTGTTCTTTCAAATTCAGCAGGTTGTAGTAGGCGGCGAATGCGTTTGCCATCTCACCAGAATCCGTCAACTGCCCCAATCTACCCACAAAATTCAGCACATCAGCAATGACGTTGGTATAAAACTTAACCACATCTGAAGCCGGAAGCCCCAACTGCGTGACGTTTTCGCGGATGGTAGCGAGCGAAAGAATATTTTTCTTAAACGCAGCGACAGAAGTGGCGACATCCCCTTCCGGTAAGGCAGTATCGGACAGTGACCGCACAAATATCTCGATCTCGCGATCGGTCAAAGTCCGCTGTGCGTTTAACTCATCTTTGAACGTCTTCCCTTCAGCCCCCAGAAACCCGACACTCATGCCGCGTTCTTTTTGCAATTCATGCACTACATTTCCGGCACTGCGTGCGAGCGCTGTCAGTTGGGCAATATTCTCCATCTGCCGTTCTGTCTCAATGCGCGTTAATATTCCTGAACCAGCAAACCAACATAACGCCAGTAATAATGGTTGTAGCGCAATTATTAACTTCATTTTCATCGGCATTCGATAAACCCACCACATGCCACTTCCCTCCATTATCCATATATTCATTATGGTTATCGGCGTAAAGAAGCGGCTCTTTAAATTTGAACAATGGGCAACTGTTTGTTTTTTAGATTAAATTTTTGCCAAGATAACTCTATTTAATTACTTCAATTAGAATAAAACTCTAAATAATTAACACATGCGAATCTATGCTCCATTTTGCTAACTTATTTGGCATATTATTTTTTATTAAAGAATCAGGTAATCATCAACTGATTCAGATAGAGAGAGAAGCACATGACAGTGACAGCAGCCCGAGATAACAGCCATGGCGCGGCCATCATTCTGGCGTCCCGCCGAACGTTAAGGTTATAATCCTTACAACGATTTTTTGGATTAGAAGCGACAATGACAAAACTTACCCTACAAGAACAGATGCTTAAAGCGGGTCTGGTCAGCAGCAAAAAAATGGCGAAAGTGCAGAGAACGGCGAAAAAATCGCGCGTTCAGGCTCGTGAAGCCAGAGAAGCGGTTGAAGAAAATAAAAAAGCACAGATCGAGCGTGATAAGCAGCTCAGCGAACAGCAGAAGCAGGCCGCATTGTCTAAAGAATACAAAGCGCAGATCAAGCAACTGATTGAAATGAACAAAATCACCATTTCCCGTGGCGATATTGGTTACAACTTTACCGACAATAACCTGATCAAAAAAGTTTATGTTGATAAAGTAACCCAGTCTCAGTTGATCAAGGGCCGTCTGGCCATTGCCCGCCTGACGGCTGAAAGCAGCAGCGAGAGCGAATACGCCATTATCCCGGCTATTGTCGCCGACAAGATTGCCCAGCGCGATGTAAGCTATATTGTTCTCAATTGCGAACTGAGCCAGGAAGCGAAGGACGAAGACGATCCGTATGCTGATTTTGTCATTCCTGACGATTTGATGTGGTAAGAAAAACACCCCGATAATCACCCAGAGTTCCGTCGCGTATTTCGGTGAACGCTAGCGCCGTCACCGAAATACCGTCAACCGCTCTTCTTCCCCCACGCCATCTGCTAAAACTTATAGTGTTCCTTGCTCAGTCCGTATTTTCTCATGCGCAAATACAGTTTCTTACGCGGAATTTGTAAATACTCCGCCACTTCATTAATACGTCCCTGATGAATATTAAGCGCTTCGGTAATGATCTGTCGCTCGTACTCGTCGACACGACGATCGAGCGGTGTCGGTTCGGGCAAATGTAGCTGTGGATTCGCGGTTTCAGCCAGTGGCAATAACCCAACGGCAAAAAGCTCGGCGGCATTGGCCAGCTCTCGAACATTGCTTAGCCACACGCGACGCCGCATTCCTTTTAGTAATTCCCCGTCAACCTCGGGCACCGGATGGTTCAGGCGCAGACAGGCTTTCTGCAGATAATGGCGAAACAGCGGCTCAATATCATCCGGGCGCTGAGACAACGGCTGACAAGCGATTTGCGTCATCGCAAAACAGTAATAAAGTTCAGCCACAATCTGGTTGGTTGCCGCCAGTTCCACCAACGAAGTGGCGCCAATGCCAATTAAGCGAAACGGACGCCGCTCCTGGCTTTGCAAATGCACCAGCTGGTGCTGCTGTTCGCGCGTCAGGCACTCAATATGGCTCAGGACCAGCGTTCCCCCTTGCGCCTGGGCAATAAGGTCATTGAGTTGCCCCGCATTCTCTAACGTCAATTCCCCGCGGATAAAAGGTCCTTCAGCGCTGCGCCCAAGCTGATGCAAATAACGGGCTCCGGTCATACGCCCCGTTCCCGGCTCGCCATAAAACCAGACGGCAATATCCGTTTCAGCCAGTTGCCGTAAGCGCTGGCGGTACTGATTAACCCAGCCACTGTAGCCGACCAGTTCAACCTGGAGCTTTTGCTGGCAATAGTGACGACGTGCAATCACAGATTTTCTCTGACGCAACGCATCCTCTACCAACACCAGCAGTTTGCCTGGATCAACCGGTTTTTGCAGAAAATCCCACGCACCTTTCTTCACCGCGTCCACCGCCATCGGGACATCGCCATGTCCGGTGATCAACAGGATCGGAAGCTGATTGTCATCCTGATGAAACAACGTCATCAGGTCGATTCCATTACAGCCAGGCATACACACGTCGCTCAGGACAATCCCTGGCCAGTCGGCCTGCAGCCAATTTCGGGCATCAAAAGGGTTACTGCATGCGAATACATGATATCCCTCCTGTTCAAGCAACAAGGTGTAAGCGTCAAGAACATCGGCATCATCATCAATAAGCAGAACAGAATATTCATCACTCAACATCGTTTACATCCGTCAGATTAAATTGCAGAACGACGCAGGCATTGCGCCCCGGGGTCGACGCCAGGCGCAGTTCGCCGTTCATTTGCATCATTAACGATACACAAATCGATAAGCCAATACCGAGGCCAACATCCTTACTGGTGGTAAACGGTTTTAACAGTGATGGTAATAATGCTCCAGGCCAACCGGGGCCGTTATCGCTGATAAATACGCACAACCGGCTGCCTTCGGTTTGCCAGTGAGCCTCTATTTTCGCCGCAACCGGACAGGCATCCAGCGCATTTGCCAGGACGTTTACCAGCACCTGCTGGATACGCACTTCATCACCAGCCACCCACACGCCCCGGTCTGGGAGCGTCAGCGTACCCTGCTGTGGCTTGTGTCGCATGGCCAACAGTTCCCAGGCAGCGTTGAACATTTGTCGGAGATCGACCGGATGCAGAGGCGTGCCAGGTTCGGCCCGGCGAGCAAACTGACGCAGTGAACGGATAATGGCATCGATGCGAGTAATCAGCCCTTCCGCTTTGGTTAATGTGCTTCTGGCCTGAGCGGGTTGCCCCTGTTCGATTGCCCTCCCTGCCGTAAACAGGTACATCGACAGCGCATTCAGCGGTTGATTAATCTCGTGCGCCAGCGTGGTCATAGTCTGGCCGACCACCGCCAGTTTTGCCGTCTGGATCAGCTCATCTTGCGTTGCACGAAGATCGGATTCAATCTCCTTGCGCTCGGTCACTTCCTGCTCCAGCTGATTTTTTTGCGCGCTCAACTGGCCCAGGGTATGACGCAGTAAGCCTGCGATACGCCCCAGTTCATCGCGTCCATATACCGGGATAGAGGCATCCGTTCTGCCAAGACCAATTTGCACCACGGCCTGGTTGAGCGCAGTAAAACGCTTCACCAGACGCGAGCGAATGAAGTAGTGGTTAAGCCCCCAGGCGAGAAGTAGCGCCAGCAGCGTCGCCAGCAGGATAAGTCCACCGCTGACGCGAACAATTTGTTCCAGCCGCTGGTTAAACGTCTGCATTTGCTGATGGCTACTCCCCAGTTGCGCTTCCAGTAGTGTTCGAAAGCGCCCAAGCGTAGCCTCTCTGGCATGGCTGGCATCAACCAGAGCTTTTTGCGCTGCGACATAATCGCGCATCGTATCGGGCATTTTATTTTTCATCATCCCGATTTCCAGCAGCTCATCGATAGTTTGTCGCAGTGTGATAGTGCTGGGCCAGTCATCGAGGGTGCGGATATTTTCATCCGCCGTTTTCTTCAGATTTTCCAGGTAGCGGATGTGATTCTCCACCAGCATGCCATCGTCGCTACCCGATTTCAGTTCATTGAGCCTGTCGCGTAAATCATCAACGATCTGGTTTTCAATTCTTGCCAGGGTGTAGACCTGCTGCTGCTCGTTTTGCACCTCTCGGGCACGTTTGAGATACAGCGCCGCATCACCATTTTTGGCCTCGATTTGATCCAGCAACGTCCCCTGCTGCCAGGTAAAATCCTGCACCAGTGAATTCAGCTCAGTAGTAAAATCATCATGTAGCCAATCAATGCGCGCGGAAAGCTCGCTCACTTTTTCGCGTACAAGGAACATGTTGTAGAGCACCCGGTCCAGTTCCGCCATCAGCGCCCGGCTATCCTGCAAAATCACCGCCAGCTGCTGCTGTTCTGCTGGTTGCAACCCCCTGCTCAGCACTTCGATTTTATCCAGATGCGAGATTATCTGATTGCGCAGTTGCAGCCTAACCGTCGTATTGGGAGCCAGCAGGAATTCATTTAGCTGGTCCACAACCAGGTTAAGATTTCCTTCAATCAAGAAAGCGGAATGCACGCGCGGGAAGTAATCATCAAGCGAATAGCGTATCTGCGAGCTCTGCTCATGCCAGGAGTACAAACTGACGCAGCTTACGCTCAACGTCAGTAATGCGCCCGTTAGAAAGGCTCCCCGCAGGCTGCTGCTGATGCTGAGTTGGCGAAGGCGTTGCAGTATCGATCCACCTTTCATTTTAATTCTTCCAGTTTTGATATCGCCTGACGCTGGTTTTTAAGAAACCAGAGCTGCCACTCCATCATCTGCTGTTCGGCAACGCTTTTATTATCAAACTGCGCAAGCCAGGCTTCATCTTCACTACTTTTGGCATCTATCGGAACGCTGGTCAGTAAGGCTCTGATTTCGGGTAGCGGGCGTTTCAGGCGTGCTTCCGCACTGTATAGTGCCCGCCATGCATCCTTCAGTTGCGCAAGACGGAAACTGATGGCGGTATCAAACATCCGCTGGACTAACTGTTGTCGCTTAAGGATCAGCCGATAATTAAGCGGAGGCTGGTTCAGTAAAATAGCCTGCTGAGCAGCGCGGGGATTATCAGATGCGAGCTGCGTTACCGGATATTTCCCCGTATTCGCATCAGCAAGGATCCGCTGTCCCTCCGGGCTTAACAAATAGCGGATAAAACGACGCGCTTCATTGGGGTGCTGGCTGTTCTTGAGAACAGCAACATAGGTTGGCGATACCGCCGAGCGCGGAAAATAGGTAAAAGCCAGGTGAGGATCGTTAAGCAACAGGTTGGCATAATTATCAATGACCGGCCCCGCCACGCCCAGGCCACTCTTAATTTTGTCGGCTACGCCAAAACTGCGTGATGAAATCGTCACCAGATTTCCAGCACTCGCCAGCAGCGTCGCCCACCCCTCTTCCCACCCTTTTTGCTGTAGCAATGACTCAACCATCAGATGGTTGGTATCCGAACGCGATGGGCTACTCATCAACAGCGCGTTCTGATATTTGGGCAGCGTTAAATCCCCCCAGTCGGCAGGAGGCGACAGATGCCGTGCCACCAGCGCAGAACGATTAATCAACAGACCAAAACCAGATATCGCCACTGCCACGGAGGTCGAACGGATAGAGTCTGGCACCAGCCGCTGGCTTTCCGGCAACGCATTTTCGAAAGGCGCCAACTTCTGATGCTCCTGCAGATGCTGCAACAGCATAGGGGATGAGGTCAAAATCAGATCAACATTTTCCGCATTCGCGGTATCCAGCAGTTGCTCCAACGAACTGCTGGTCCGGTTTAACGTGCGAATCATCACCGACCCCGGTTCAGTCTGCCAACGCTGAATAATCCAGGCCGTTGCCCCAGGGGAGAAGGTTGTCGCCATTACCAGCTCTTTACCCTGCGCCAGGCAACTCACCGGCAACGACATAAAACAGAGCGAGAACGCCCAACAACGCCCCCGGCCCAAAAGTCTGTTTGTGATCCCGTTCATAAATACCAACATATGCAAAAAATAATATTGAGACAAAACTTACCCGTTTATCACCGACTGGGGGAAGAATAAGGTTATTCGTAGAATAACCAAACGGAAAGTGACGACATCGGTAAAGAATACCCGAAAACGCAGTCTGAATTTGTTAATATCCGCACACGCCGATGATAAAAGCGTTCGTAAAAGAATAGAATTGAAAAGCCATTATTTAAAAAGAGTCAAAATCAGCCACGTAATCCACAAATTGTGTCAATAGTGACTCATTTCATCAACTTGAGTTTCTCTGCCGTCTATTTCACTCTTCACTGCGAAAAATCCTGATATTCACATCAATATAAATTTAGGTGATGATATGTTATCCATATTTAAGGCAGGGCCAGCGGCAAATAAAGTCCCGGCGGAGAAAGTCCAGGAAACTTATGGCCGATACCGCATTCAGGCATTACTCAGCGTATTTCTTGGCTATCTTGCGTACTATATTGTGCGTAATAACTTCACGCTATCAACACCGTACCTAAAAGAACATCTGGATCTCAGTGCCACGCAAATTGGTCTACTCAGCAGCTGCATGCTTATTGCCTATGGGATCAGTAAAGGCATTATGAGTAGTCTGGCAGACAAGGCCAGCCCTAAGGTCTTTATGGCATGCGGCCTGGTTCTGTGCGCCATCGTAAACGTCGGTTTAGGATTCAGTACCGGATTCTGGATTTTTGCCGCTCTGGTCGTTTTCAACGGTTTGTTTCAGGGAATGGGCGTTGGTCCTTCATTTATTACCATCGCCAACTGGTTTCCGCGTAAAGAACGTGGACGCGTCGGCGCATTCTGGAATATTTCTCACAACGTTGGCGGTGGTATTGTCGCTCCGATTGTTGGTGCCGCCTTTGCCATTTTAGGGAGCGAGCACTGGCAAAGTGCCAGCTATATTGTCCCGGCCGGTGTTGCCGTACTGTTTGCTTTTATTGTGCTGATTCTGGGGAAAGGTTCACCGCGCCAGGAAGGCTTACCGGCTCTGGAACAAATGATGCCGGAAGAAAAAGTAGTATTAAATTCCCGACACACTGACCAGGCGCCAGAAAATATGAGTGCCATCCAGATCTTCTGCACCTATGTGCTGCGTAATAAGAATGCATGGTATGTTTCACTGGTAGATGTCTTCGTCTATATGGTGCGTTTTGGCATGATTAGCTGGTTGCCTATTTATCTGTTAACCGAAAAACATTTCTCGAAAGAGCAAATGAGCATCGCTTTTCTGTTTTTTGAATGGGCGGCAATCCCTTCCACATTACTGGCGGGCTGGCTTACCGATAAACTGTTTAAAGGCCGTCGCATGCCGCTGGCCATGATTTGTATGGCGCTGATTTTCGTCTGTTTGATCGGCTACTGGAAAAGTGAATCCCTGCTGATGGTCACTATTTTTGCCGCCATTGTGGGTTGCCTGATCTATGTTCCACAGTTCCTCGCTTCTGTTCAGACGATGGAAATCGTCCCCAGCTTCGCAGTAGGTTCTGCAGTAGGGCTGCGCGGATTTATGAGCTACATTTTTGGCGCATCGCTGGGCACCAGTCTGTTTGGCGTAATGGTCGACAAAATGGGGTGGCACGGCGGCTTCTATCTGCTGATGGGGGGTATTGTTTGCTGCATCCTGTTCTGCTACCTCTCTCATCGCGGTGCGCTGGAACTTGAGCAACAGCGAAAAAATGCTCAGCAAGAGGAAGCATCACTCCAGTTGGCGGATGCCCGGTAATTCATTTCGGTCTCACAAAAAAGTGCCAGCGATGCTGGCACTTCGATAAACTCAGATAAATAATAAATAACTCAAAGTGATAATTTATTGCTAAACGTAACATTGCAAATTATTGCTTACCATCCGCGACCATAAAGCGAATGATCAAACCACATGTCGGAGCAAGAAACAGGAATAATCCAGTTACCATTTCGTTACCATTGGTCAGCCGCATAGTAAAAACGTAAATTAATGCCGTAAGGATGGCCATGCCGAGAAAAGCGCTAATTGACGCCGCAGCGCCTATAACCTGCCAGATATAGCAACTGACGCACAGAATGCTCAGTATGAGAAAGGTCCAGAAATAGAGCATAGCGATACCTCCTGTCTGCCGTAAACTTAACGTAAGTCCTTACACTCCCTTAACTTTATATTCTAAGACAATTCCTATCTGCATGCAATTTGAGCAACATTTTATTCACAAAAATTATTCGACCGCTTACTATTACACTGTTTCTCCGTCGTTTATTTAATCATCATAAAAACAACGAATTATATATAGGCGAAATTTTGCCCTTAATCGCCCTAAAAACATTTACGAATCTTGAGTAATTATTTCTGGCTGACATTAATTTTCGGGTGTACATTGTGCGTCCGATCATTCATGCCCCCTCGTGGTTTTGTCCTGACTCAGTTTTACACTCTTTACAGGAACCAATGTCGTTCATGGCGGCCTAACGATCAGTGCAGAGTGTAAAGCGACAGGCAAAGAATCTTCGCGATACATCTATTTCGTATCAACAACAGGTGCTTATGTTCCCCCAATGTAAATTTTCACGCGCGTTTTTGCATCCGCGCTACTGGCTCACATGGTTTGGTGTTGGTGTGCTCTGGTTACTGGTACAGCTTCCCTATCCCGTATTGTGTTTTCTTGGTACCCGTACAGGAACGCTGGCTCGTCCATTTTTAAAACGCCGTGAATCTATTGCACGTAAAAATCTCGAACTCTGTTTCCCAAATCTGTCACAGGAAGAAAGAGACAAACTGGTCGATGAGAATTTCCGTTCGCTCGGCATGGGGCTGCTTGAAACAGGTATGGCCTGGTTCTGGCCGGACCGTCGGGTGCGCAAATGGTTTGATGTAGAAGGGCTGGACAACCTGAAGCGCGCTCAGATGCAAAATCGTGGCGTGATGGTCGTTGGCGTACACTTTATGTCGCTCGAGTTGGGTGGTCGCGTAATGGGGCTTTGCCAGCCAATGATGGCAACCTATCGCCCGCACAATAATAAGTTGATGGAGTGGATCCAAACCCGCGGTCGTATGCGCTCCAACAAGGCGATGATCGGCAGAAATAATCTGCGTGGTATTGTCGGCGCCCTGAAAAAAGGCGAGGCAGTGTGGTTTGCCCCCGATCAGGACTATGGTCGTAAAGGGAGTTCATTCGCCCCCTTCTTCGCAGTCAAAGACGTGGCGACCACCAACGGTACCTATGTGCTATCACGATTATCGGGCGCAGCAATGCTGACCGTAACCATGGTGAGAAAAGCAGATAACACCGGTTACCGCCTGTTCATCACCCCAGAAATGGAAGGTTACCCGGCAGATGAAAGCCAGGCTGCGGCGTATATGAACAAAATTATCGAAAAAGAGATCATGCGTGCACCCGAGCAGTATCTCTGGATCCACCGTCGCTTCAAAACTCGCCCGATGGGTGAAGCTTCGTTGTATATCTAAAAAGAAAGGCCGTAAGGCCTTTCTTTTTTTCTACGGTTGAATTACTTAACGCCCCATTTGCTGTGCAGTTCAGCCATTCGCTCGTTGTAGTTGCGGGCGATGCAGGCTGATTTATCCTGTTCCTTCCAGCACTCGTTACGCCCTTTCACCCAACCGCGCTGCTCTGCTTTCAGCGTCGGGTTATTGCTCGATTTAACCAGCGCCTGCTTGTAGGCCCCGTCTAACGCTAAATCCATTTCTGAGAGCGAAGGACTCTGGCAGATAATCTCTTCGATACTGCCCTTTGCAACCGCAGCGCAGGAAAAAGAGGGTCCAGTGCTGGTCGATTTTTTGGCCCCAGAAAAGTCAATATTATCTTCAGGCAGGCATACCCCGTGCTTTCGATTCGGCCCACTCCAGGAAACGTCCGGATTTCCGTCATCTTTACGAGAAATAGAAACCGTATTGTTGCCGCTTTTGGCTTCCCAGTAATTTTCATTGAATGCCTTCACCGTCGCCTTCGAGCCATCAATCCAAACATTGCCTTTGCCATCACTATTCACACCACCAATACTTGCGCAGCTGAAATTAAACGCCAACGGTGAGGCCGCCATCGACGTCAGTGGCGTAAAAACGAGTGCTAACATCATTAATCTGGTCATTTTTAACCTTTTCATTATCTCATTCCGCGAAAAATTAACCGCATTAACATCATGGCGATATGAGAATTCTCCGAGTAACCATTCCGTCGCTCAATAGCAATTTATTACCGGCAGAAATTAAACTGTCGCCGAATCACGACAGTTGTAAGTTATTAAAATTAAATAAAAAAATGCCTCTTGTCTCTCCTCATTTTTAGGCGTACATTAGCGCCGTCTGGAGCATTAAAGCTCAGAATTCTGAGGTGATGCAGCCAAGCAAATGAGGGGTATTCTCCCTTTCGTTCGCGAGTGCATCAGCTCTCTGTCAGGTAAGCATATGTTCATTTAGACGTACCTCAGGTACGCGGAGAGATGAAAAGTGAAATATTTCTTTATGGGCATTTCTTTTATGGTCATCGTTTGGGCCGGTACTTTCGCCCTGATGATCTAAATTAAAAGACGCAGCAAAAAAACAGGAGCCATCAGGCTCCTGTTTTGCATTTTGGGGGAACATTCTGTCAGTCGGTACTTTCAGAAGTCGATTTTGCACTGGTCGGTAACAGGCCATCTGCGCGAAACATCGCCTTGATGCCGCGAATAGCCTGGCGGGTACGGTCACGGTTTTCAATCAACGCAAATCGCACATGCGTATCACCATAATCACCAAACCCAATCCCTGGCGAAACGCATACCTTCGCTTCGTTCAGCAGCTTCTTGGCAAACTCAAGTGACCCCATCCCGGCGTATTGCTCTGGAATTTTCGCCCAAACGTACATTGAGGCCTTTGGCATCTCGACCATCCAGCCTGCTTCATGCAGTCCTTTGACCAGCACATCGCGACGACGTTTATATTGCTCAGCGATATCCCGCACACATTGCTGATCGCCTTCCAGCGCGGCAATTGCCGCAACCTGCAGTGGCGTAAAGGTCCCGTAATCGTGATAGCTCTTGATTCGCGCCAGCGCGTTCACTAGCGTTTTGTTGCCCACCATAAACCCGATACGCCATCCCGCCATGTTGTAGCTTTTCGACAGGGTGAAAAATTCAACAGCGACGTCGCGAGCGCCGGGTACCTGCATAATCGATGGCGCCTTCCAGCCGTCATAAACAATATCAGCGTAGGCCAGGTCGTGAACCACCAACACGTCATAGCGTTTAGCCAGGGCCACCACTTTCTCAAAGAATTCCAGCTCGACGCACTGCGCGGTCGGGTTGGATGGGAAACCTAAGATCATCATCTTCGGCTTCGGGTAACTTTCGCGTATTGCGCGTTCCAGCTCATTAAAGAAGTCGACACCCTCAACCAGCGGCACTGAACGCACCTGCGCGCCGGCAATCACCGCGCCATAGATATGGATGGGATAACTTGGGTTGGGCACGAGGACCGTATCACCGTGATCGAGCGTTGCCAGCATCAGGTGCGCCAGCCCCTCTTTGGAACCGATGGTCACAATGGCTTCAGATTCAGGATCGATCTCAACATCATAGCGTTCCTGGTACCAGCGGGAAATCGCCCGACGCAAACGCGGAATGCCGCGTGAGGTGGAGTAACCGTGAGTATCCGGGCGCTGCGCCACGGTACACAGTTTTTCGACAATGTGAGGAGGCGTGGCCCCATCCGGGTTCCCCATACTGAAATCGATAATATCTTCGCCGCGCCGACGCGCAGCCATCTTCAGTTCAGCGGTGATGTTAAAAACGTACGGGGGAAGGCGATCAATACGCGTAAAGCGACGTTCAGGGCGGGAGTCAGCCATAATATCCTCAGATTAACGTTAGCGCCCGGACCGTCCGAGCGACGCTGCCACGATGGTGGCACGTTTAGAAAATAGCCTGAATAATTTCCTTCTGTCGAGAGGCAAAACAAAATATTTTTTCCTGACGAAAAAGAGGAACAGCTGAGTAAAATGAGGAAATATTCATTTTCACAACTCGCTTAAAATTACCATCATTTAACATTTTGTTGTTAAATACATTACCTTGAACGCAGCACTCACAGGACAGGTATTGTAAATACAACAATCATGCAACAATCCCCTTTTAATATTATGGTTTTTCCCCATTAGCTCTGAACTGCGGGGATGCTGGTCATCCTGCCTCAGGTTACCTATCATAGTGGTTTAACCCTTGCGCAAGAGTCACCCGTGCACGAAATATTCAATATGCTGCTGGCGGTATTTGACCGGGCAGCACTGATGCTGTTCTGTCTGTTTTTCCTGATTCGTATCCGCCTGTTTCGCGAACTGTTGCACAAGTCAGCCCACTCCCCAAAAGAGCTGCTCGCCGTTACCGCGATTTTCTCCATGTTTGCCCTGTTCAGTACCTGGTCAGGCGTACCGGTAGAAGGTTCTCTGGTCAATGTGCGTATTATCGCGGTCATGTCAGGAGGGATCCTGTTCGGTCCATGGGTTGGCATTATTACGGGACTGATCGCAGGCACCCACCGTTACCTGATCGATATTGGCGGCGTAACTGCCCTACCCTGCTTTATTACCAGCATTCTGGCTGGCTGCATTGCCGGGTGGATCAACCGTAAGATCCCCAAAGCGCAGCACTGGCGCGCGGGTATTTTAGGCGGAATGCTGTGCGAATCACTGACCATGATACTGGTCGTCGCCTGGGCACCCACCACCGAACTGGGGCTGGATATTGTCTCAAAAATCGGTATTCCAATGATCCTCGGCAGCGTCTGTATTGGTTTTATCGTGATGCTGGTACAAAGCGTTGAAGGTGAGAAAGAAGCCAGCGCTGCAAAACAGGCCAAGCTGGCGCTGGATATCGCCAACAAAACGCTGCCGCTCTTTCGCCAGGTCAACAGCGAGTCGTTACGTCAGGTGTGCGAAATTATTCGCCACGATATCCACGCTGACGCGGTTGCAATCACCAATACTCAGCACGTTCTGGCCTATGTTGGCGTCGGAGAGATCAACTACCGCGATAACGATGACTTCGTCAGCCCTACCACGCAAGAAGCCATAAATCACGGTAAAATAATCATAAAAAACAATGATGAAGCGCATCGCACCCCGGAAATCCACTCTATGCTGGTGATCCCGCTTTGGGAGAAAGGCGTCGTGACCGGCACGCTGAAGATCTACTACTGTCACGCTCATCAAATCACTTCCTCGTTACAGGAAATGGCGATCGGTCTGTCGCAAATCATCTCCACCCAGCTTGAAGTCTCCCGCGCAGAGCAACTACGAGAAATGGCAAATAAGGCAGAGCTACGCGCGCTGCAAAGCAAAATAAATCCCCATTTTCTGTTTAATGCCCTGAACGCGATTTCATCGTCGGTACGCCTTAACCCGGACACCGCACGTCAGCTCATTTTTAATTTGTCGCGCTATCTTCGCTATAATATTGAATTAAAAGACGATGAGCAGATCGACATCAAGAAAGAGCTGTATCAAATCAAGGATTACATCACCATCGAACAGGCCCGCTTTGGCGACAAGCTGACCGTTATTTATGATATCGATGAAGAGGTAAGCTGTTTTATTCCCAGCCTGCTGATTCAGCCGTTGGTCGAGAACGCTATCGTCCATGGGATCCAGCCCTGCAAAGGGAAAGGTGTGGTCACTATCAGCGTTGCGGAGTGCGGCAACCGGGTACGGATTGCCGTACGAGACACGGGTCATGGTATCGACCCAAAAGTGATTGAACGGGTCGAGTCCAATGAAATGCCGGGCAATAAAATTGGTCTGTTGAATGTGCACCATCGCGTTAAGCTGCTCTACGGTGAGGGATTACATATCCGCCGTCTGGAGCCAGGCACAGAGATTGCCTTTTATGTACCTAATGTGCACTCGCCCGCAGCCGCGCCAACTACATTATTGCTTTAACCAGGAGTGAAGTCGTGAAAGTCATCATTGTTGAAGATGAATTCCTGGCCCAACAGGAACTGAGCTGGCTGATAAAAGAGCACAGCCAGATGGAGATTGTCGGCACGTTTGACGATGGTCTGGACGTGCTGAAATATCTCCAGCACAACCGCGTTGACGCCATTTTTCTGGATATTAATATTCCCTCGCTGGACGGCGTATTGCTGGCACAAAATATCAGCCAGTTCGCACATAAACCCTTTATTGTGTTTATTACCGCGTGGAAAGAGCATGCCGTTGAAGCCTTCGAACTGGAAGCTTTTGACTACATTCTGAAGCCGTACCAGGAATCACGCATTGTCAGTATGCTGCAAAAGCTGGAAGCCGCCTGGCAGCAACAGCAAACGGGAACGTCCCCTGTAAGTCCGGTGGCCCGCGAAAACGATACGATCAACTTGATCAAAGATGAGCGGATCATCGTGACCCCAATCAACGACATCTACTACGCTGAAGCGCATGAAAAGATGACGTTCGTCTATACGCGACGAGAATCATACGTCATGCCGATGAACATCAGCGAATTTTGCAGCAAACTGCCGGCTTCGCATTTCTTCCGCTGCCACCGCTCGTTCTGCGTAAATCTGAATAAAATCCGCGAGATCGAACCCTGGTTTAACAACACTTATATTCTGCGTTTAAAGGATCTGGAATTTGAAATCCCGGTTAGTCGGAGCAAAGTGAAAGAATTCAGACAATTAATGCATTTATAGTGCTGAAAAAGCGTGACGAATGGAGAGTACAGCGCACGCTTTCAGTTGTTTCCGCGACGAACGGGATAGCGGAACTAAGTTTGTAGTATATTGGTCGTCACTCTATTTTTTACAGGTGATATCATGGCGAAGCTGAGCGAAAAATATCAACGTACATATCTACGCGAATACGCAAAAGAAGCGGAAAAAAATGCCCTGATATGGATAAGTACGGACGATTATTTAGCTGAGTGCCTGGATATTCATGAACAATGCCATCTGGATTATTCACTGCAACAACAGCTGAGTTCATGGCTTTTTATGCTGCGCATGAAGCGCAGCCCGGAGTTATTAGGATATAAAACCGCGATACAGTCAAATGATATGGAATCTCTACACTTATCCCTGCGACAGTCTGCGATGATTAAACATGTGACGCAGGGTGTGGACTCAGGCTGCGATCACAGTATTAATGTATGGACGACACTAGAGATTCTTGCCGCGGGTTTATTTGACCGAGTACCACTCTTATTGCCTGAAAAATTGGGTATGAGTGATAACGGTCACCCTGTTAACCTGGCCATGACGAATTTAATGATGGCGGTGTGGTACAAACGTGCAGACTTTGCAGTGGATGCCAGAAAAAGAGCGCAAAAGGTACTGACCATGAAGCAAACAGTAAGCGATATGTTCATCCTCCGCTATCTGATGGCGCTCCTGGATGAGGATGTGACAGAAGCAGGCACGCAACTCGATTTATATTGTAAAAGCGTGTCCGCATTGAGAGAACCAGGGCTCACTAAGCTCCATAAAATGTTCTGGCCATACGCGCACGGGTTATACAACCTGGCTTATATTGTGTTGGGCAAAGATAAAGCCAGCGCGATGCCGAAACCAACCGCAGAGTGTTTTATGGACGATCTGGCGGAATGGCAAAATAAACATAACTATCGCCATGGCCCGCTATTTATAGAATACCCTAAACCAATTGACCTTATTAACACCCTGATCTCATGCACGCCGCCAGAATGTTGTTTGCATCAACCCTATCTGGATACCGATAAAAAATATAAAAACACAAGATACCTGCATGCCGATTTATTTGAACAACAGATGATCAAGATAATTTTAGAAAATATGAACAGCCAGAACGACAAGGCCGGAGAAGCGCTGAGCGCCATCCGGCCCTGACCTTACAAAATTTGGCCCAGCGTCTGACGTAAATGCGCACCAGCGCCAAGTAGTCCAGGATTATCGTGCACGATCAGATACACCGGAATATCCTGCACGTAGGCTTTAAAACGGCCTTTATCTTCAAAACCACCGCGGAAGCCCGACGCTTTAAAGAAGTCAAGGAAGCGCGGCACAATACCGCCGGCGATGTACACACCGCCAAATGTGCCCAGCGTTAACGCCAGATCGCCACCAAAACGTCCCATGATGACGCAGAACAGCGACAGCGCACGACGACAGTCAATGCAGGAATCTTCCAGCGCCCGTGCGGTGATATCCTTCGGCTGCAGATTTTCCGGCAGGCGTCCGTCAGATTTGACGATCGCGCGATACAGATTCACCAGTCCCGGACCAGACAGCACGCGTTCTGCGGACACGTGACCTATTTCCGCGCGCAGAACCTCAAGGATAATTCCCTCTTCCTCGCTGTTAGGCGCAAAATCCACGTGGCCGCCTTCACCAGGGAGGCTTACCCAGCGTTTATCCACGTGGACCAGATGCGCCACGCCGAGCCCGGTTCCTGCGCCATAAACAGCAATAGGTTTACCTTCAACAGGTTCCGCACCACCAAACTGGATTAAATGCTCTTTTTTCAGCATCGGGATCGCCATCGACACAGCGGTGAAATCATTGATGATTTCCAGATGGCTGAAGCCCAGGTTTTTTTTCATCTCAGCAATAGAGAACGCCCAGGTATGGTTGGTCATTGCCACCCAGTCGCCGGTTATCGGACAGGCAATGGCAATACAACCATCTTCAACGCTAACGCTATGCTCATCCAGGTACACGCGCACAACCGCCTCCAGACTTGGAAAATCCAACCCGGAATAGGTTTTTGCCTGCGAAATCTCGCCGCTGGCAATATCGCACAGAGCAAGACGCGCGTTGGTGCCGCCAACATCCCCTACTAAAGCATATTTTGTCATTCTTCCACTGCTCCGCTAAAGTCAGAATAAATCTTTGCCACACTGTAAATTCATGGGGACATAACAACAACGGTCTGAAGGCTGATGCCCGTGGAAAATCGATCCAGATCACACAATTACTTTATCGTTTCAGCACCATTTGCAGCGATGTCGTCAGACAGGCTGTGCAAACTATGTCTATGACTCTGTTTTAAGGAATAGAAAATGCTCCATCCGCGAGCCAGAACGATGCTCTTGCTATCAACCCCAGCGCTAATCATTGGCATAGCGTCCAGCCTGGTGTTGATCGTTGTGATGAAAGTGGCTTCCGTTTTACAGCAGTTTTTGTGGGAACGTCTGCCTGTTAGCATCGGTATAGCCCAGGACTCTCCGGTCTGGATTATCGGTATGCTGACACTCACGGGGATCATGGTCGGGTTAGTAATCCGTTACAGCCATGGCCACGCAGGCCCGGATCCGGCCTGTGAACCGTTAATTGGTATGCCGGTGCCAACGTCAGCAATACCGGGCCTGCTGGCAGCACTAATCCTCGGCCTCGCGGGTGGCGTCAGTCTGGGTCCGGAACACCCCATCATGACCGTAAATATCGCTCTGGCAGTGGCACTTGGTAGCCGCATGTTTCCGCGCATTGCAAAGCTGGACTGGACCATTCTCGCCTCTGCCGGTACCATCGGCGCGCTATTTGGTACCCCCGTTGCCGCCGCGCTGATATTTTCGCAAACGCTGAATAGCTCAAACGATGTGCCCTTGTGGGATCGCCTGTTTGCACCGTTAATGGCCGCCGCCGCGGGTTCGCTAACCACCAGCCTGTTTTTTCACCCCCATTTTTCACTACCCATCGCGCACTACACGCAGATGCACTTGATCGATATCCTCAGCGGCGCGGTTGTTGCTGCCATCGCCATTGCCGCTGGGATGGTTGCCGTCTGGTGTCTGCCGCGTTTGCACCATTTAATGCATCGATTAAAACACCCGGTGCTGATCCTCGGGGCAGGCGGTTTTATCCTTGGCATTTTGGGTGTTATCGGCGGGCCGCTTACCTTGTTTAAGGGACTGGACGAAATGCAGCAGATGGCGTTTAGCCAAACGCTGGGGACATCAGATTATTTCATGCTCGCCGTGATCAAACTAACGGCATTAGTGGTTGCAGCGGCGAGTGGTTTTCGCGGCGGACGAATCTTCCCGGCGGTATTCGTTGGCGTCGCGCTTGGCCTGATGCTGCACGCCCATGTTGAAGCGGTGCCGGCTGCCATCACGGTTTCTTGCTCTATTCTCGGGCTGGTGCTGGTCGTCACCCGTGACGCCTGGCTGAGCCTGTTTATGGCAGCAGTGGTGGTGCCAGATTCCACCCTGCTGCCGCTGCTGTGCATCGTCATGCTACCCGCCTGGCTGTTGCTGGCGGGCAAACCGATGATGGTCGCTGAGCGCCCTGATAAATAGCTATCCGCCGTTGCGAGATTCCAGCGCACGGGTCACCGTGCGCAATAATTCAGGAAGATCGGCTTTCGGTAGCACCACCTCAATTAACGACAGTCGTTGCGGATGGGACAACCGGGCCAGCACCTCTTCCAGCTGTACCGCCTGCTTCACCCGCCAACATTCGGCCTGACATTCACGACTAAACGCCTGCGGCACCGACGTCCAGCTCCAGGCGGCGATGTCGTTATAGCGCTGATTTGCCCCGTGTATGGCCCGCTCCACGGTATAACCGTCATTGTTGAGCAGTAAAATAACCGGCGATTGCCCGTCTCTGAGCATGGAGCCCAGCTCCTGAATGGTGAGCTGCGCCGCGCCATCGCCAATAATCAGGATCACCCGACGGTCCGGACAGGCCGTTTGCGCGCCGAATGCCGCCGGGAGCGCGTAGCCGATAGATCCCCACAACGGTTGAACCAGTACTTCCGCCCCGCAAGGTAGTGAGAGCGCAGCCGCGCCAAAGGCGGCGGTTCCCTGATCGACGAGGATAATGTCATCAGGCTTCAGAAACTGCTGTACCGTGTGCCAGAAGTTTTCCTGCGTCAGTGGGCCCTTCTCAACCTGAACACGCCTAATTGGCGGACGTTCTGGCGGTAGAGAAAACGACATTTCCAGGCACAGCTCGCGTAATGTGGTGACCGCTTGCTCCATCGGGATGTTAAACCAGTGGGATCCAATTCGTGACGCATGGGGCTGAACGTCAATGGTGCGATCCAGCGGTAGCTGTTGTGTAAACCCAGCTGTCAGGGTGTCGACAAATTGTGTGCCGACACACATTATCGTATCGGCATCTTCTATCGCCTGACGTACATAATCGCTGCTGGCTCCAGCGCTGTACGTGCCAACAAACGCCGGGTGACGCTCATCAAACAGTCCTTTGCCCATCAACAACGTGGCATGAGCCATCGGCGTTTCTGCCATCCAGCGCTGTAAAACCGGCTGCAGACCAAAACGCAGCGCGAGGAAGTCGGCCAGCAACGCTACGCGTGGGCTGTCCAGCAATCGTTCACGGGCATGGTAGCGAAACGCCTCTATCACGCTGTTTTCCGGCTCGCTCAGAGGAACACTCATAATATCATTCGGTGGCGTAGCAGGCTGTTTAGCCACATCAGCAGGTAGCATCAGATAGCCCGGCCTGCGCTCGCTGAGCATCATTCGCAACACACGGTCAATCTCATAGCAGGCATTTTGTTCATTCAGCACCGCGCTGGCCGTCGTCACCGCCTGCTGCATACGGTAAAAATGCTGAAAGTCACCGTCACCCAAAGTGTGATGCATCAACTCTCCGCGACGCTGCGCGCCGCGACAGGGTGCGCCGACAATATGCAAAACAGGAACATATTCCGCGAAGCTACCCGCGATACCGTTAATTGCGCTTAACTCCCCCACACCAAACGTGGTGAGCAGCGCCCCAACCCCGGATACCCGGGCATAGCCATCTGCCGCATAAGCCGCATTCAATTCATTCGCACACCCGACCCAACATACGTTGGGATGTTCAATCACGTGGTCAAGAAACTGCAAATTATAATCGCCCGGCACACCAAAGAGATGGCCGACGCCACAGCCTGCCAGCCTGTCCAGCAGATAATCAGCAACGGAATACGGGGTTTGCATGACAGCTATCCTTCTGACGGTAACCTCATGTTGAGTATCGAAGAACTGTGATGACTGTCCAGGAAAGTCACTGTGAAGGGGTGGAAAGCAGGATTTACAGTTTTGGCGGTAAAAATTCATTGAAGAATCGACAGTGTAACCGTATACACTGAAAGGCACACGCATTGTGGAAGGGGGGTGACATGGTTTATCACGCAGATGAAAATCGTTATCAGACAATGGAGTACTGCCGCTGCGGTCAGAGCGGCCTTAAGCTCCCGATTGTCTCTCTGGGTTTGTGGCACAATTTTGGCGATACCACACAGGTCGAGAACAGTCGCGCATTGTTACAGCGCGCATTCGATCTGGGGATTAACCATTTTGATCTGGCAAATAACTATGGTCCACCGCCGGGTTCGGCAGAACGGAATTTTGGTCGGATCCTGCAGGAAGATTTTTTACCGTGGCGAGATGAGCTTATTATCTCCACAAAAGCGGGCTACACCATGTGGGAAGGTCCCTACGGTGACTGGGGTTCACGCAAATATCTGATTGCCAGTCTCGATCAAAGCCTGAAGCGTCTGGGGCTGGAGTATGTCGATATCTTCTACCACCATCGCCCCGACCCTGGAACACCGCTCAGAGAAACCATGCGCGCGCTGGATCACATCGTCCGTCAGGGCAAAGCGCTGTACGTCGGGTTGTCTAACTATCCGGCAGATCTTGCCAGGCAGGCGATTGAAATACTCGACGATTTAGGTACGCCATGCCTTATTCACCAGCCCAAATATTCCATGTTTGAACGTTGGGTCGAAGGCGGCTTGCTGTCGCTATTACAGGAAAAAGGTGTCGGCAGTATCGCCTTCTCACCGCTGGCTGGCGGACAGTTAACCGACCGCTATCTGAACGGCATTCCTGCGGATTCTCGTGCGGCAAGCACCAGTCGCTTTCTGAATCCGGACCAGATCACTCCACAAAAACTGGAAAAAGTGCGGGCGCTGAATGTGCTGGCAGAACGACGCGGGCAAAAGCTTTCCCAAATGGCGCTAGCATGGGTGTTACGGGATGACAAAGTCACGTCCGTGCTGATTGGCGCGAGTAAAACGGCGCAGATTGAAGACGCTGTCGGTATGCTGGCAAACCGTCACTTTACGTCTGAAGAGTGCGCGGAGATTGATGCTATCCTGAGTTGATTGAAATAAAGACACATTTATTAACAAAAAGTGCTCTCACTTGCGATTTAAGAGTTAAGGCGATGAAACGGGGCTTTACTGCCCCGTAATATTACGTTAACAGGCCGGCTACGGCTCGATCGTGAAGGAGAGAAAACATGTTCAGGTCACTGATTCTGGCGGCAGTCTTATTGGCTTTTACACCGCTGGCCGCGAACGCTGGCGAAATCACCCTGCTGCCATCAATAAAATTACAAATTGGCGATCGCGATAACTACGGTAACTACTGGGATGGCGGCCGCTGGCGCGACCGGGATTACTGGCACCATAACTATGAGTGGCGCAAAAATCGCTGGTGGCGTCATGACAATGGCTACCATCGTGGCTGGGACAAACGCAAAGCTTATGAGCGTGGTTATCGTGAAGGCTGGAACGATCGTGACGACCACCGCGGTCGCGGGCGTGGCCACAAACATCATCATTAATGTAACAAAAGGGCCAACGGGCCCTTTTGTTTTTACAAACCGAGTGCGGTTCCTACCAACAGCCAGATATTGAGCGCCACCACCAGCACAACAATCACCCAACCTACCTGTTTTACCCAACGGGTATTCACCAAATCGCCCATCAGCTGACTGTTGCTAGTGAAGATCAACAGCGGCACCAGCGCCAGTGCAATACCAAAACTGAGCAATACCTGGCTCATCACCAGAATACGCGTCGGATCCAGTCCCATCAAAATCACAATAAATGATGGCATCATGGTGACGGTACGGCGTACCCAAAGCGGAATGTGAAAGCGGATAAACCCTTGCATCACCACCTGCCCGGCCAACGTACCGACCACGGTAGAAGAAAGTCCCGCAGCCACCAGGCTTAAACCGAATACCGTCGCCGCAGCGTGACTCAACAGCGGTTCAAGTGTCAGATACGCTTGATCGAGATCGGCAATACCGGTATGCCCGCTAAAGTGAAATGCAGCGGCAGCCGTCGCCATCATCGCAAGATTGACAAATCCAGCAATCGTCATGGCGATTGCCACATCCCATTTCGTGGCCGCATAGCGCTGTTGACGTGTTCCGCCGTGCAGATGCTGAGTTAAGGAAGAGTGCAGATAAATGACGTGTGGCATGATAGTCGCGCCGAGCACGCCAGCCGCCAGGAACACCGCTTCAGAATTAGGCAGGCTCGGGATAACCATTCCCTTGCTAAGTTGCGCGAAGTTCGGCTGGGAAAAGATCAGTTCCACAATGTAAGCCGCAGCCACAAACAGCAGCAAGCCGCCAATCACTTTTTCCAGCGGTTTTTGCCCACGGCGCTGCAACATCAGAATCAAAAAAGTCGCGATACCGGTGAGCACGGCCCCCTGCAATAACGACACGCCGAGGATCAATTTGAAACCAATCGCGGCACCAATGAATTCAGCAAGGTCTGTCGCCATGGCGATAATTTCGGCCTGCACCCAGTAGAACCACACCACCGGACGAGGATAGTGATCGCGAATTTGCTCCGCCAGGTTTTTACCCGTGGCAATACCCAGCTTTGCCGACAGCACCTGAATCAGCATCGCCATCAGATTTGCCCAGACCACCACCCACAACAGTTTATAGCCAAAGCTGGCCCCTGCCTGGATGTTGGTGGCGAAGTTGCCCGGATCGATGTAGCCGATCGCCGCGATGAACGCAGGTCCCATTAATGCGAGCTTCAACTTGCGCGCTGCCCGTCCACTGCTACTCTCAACGCGATCGTTAGTCATTTTAGTGCCTCAGAAACATAGCCTTTGCTATGTTTCAAGCTACGCCTATTGAGAATGATTATCAAATTCATTTTAATGGGTGAAGTTGATTTCTCTGATAGCGTTTGTCTATGGATCGATAAGGATTCTGAAAATACCGGTGAGATGTTTAATTATTGTTATGAGATTAGCACAATGACATAACTTTTCACTTCCATACTAAACATAACAGAAGTGTATCACCGATCACTAATTTTGAATCTCGTCACAGGTCCTTATTATAGTGTGTGTTTGATCTCGTTTTCTTTATGGTTGTTACATAGAATGTGCACGAAAACTAAACCTGCCTCATATTTGGAGCAAATATGGACCGCGTTCTTCATTTCGTCCTGGCCCTTGCCGTGGTTGCGGTACTCGCACTGCTGGTAAGCAGTGACCGTAAAAAAATCCGCATTCGTTATGTTATTCAATTGCTTGTTATTGAAGTGTTACTGGCATGGTTCTTCCTGAACTCTGATGTCGGTCTGGGCTTCGTGAGAGGCTTCTCCGAGATGTTTGAAAAACTCCTCGGATTCGCTAATGAAGGGACAAACTTTGTCTTCGGCAGCATGAACGACAAAGGCCTGGCATTCTTCTTCCTGAAAGTGCTGTGCCCAATCGTCTTCATTTCCGCCCTGATCGGTATTTTGCAGCATATCCGCGTTCTGCCGGTTATCATCCGCGCGATTGGTTTCCTGTTATCCAAAGTGAACGGTATGGGCAAGCTGGAATCCTTCAACGCCGTCAGCTCCCTGATCCTGGGTCAGTCCGAGAACTTTATCGCCTATAAAGATATTCTCGGCAAAATGTCTCGCAACCGTATGTACACCATGGCTGCAACGGCGATGTCGACCGTTTCCATGTCTATCGTCGGCGCGTACATGACCATGCTGGAACCGAAGTACGTGGTTGCGGCGCTGGTTCTGAACATGTTCAGCACCTTTATCGTGCTGTCGCTGATCAACCCGTACACCGTTGATGCCAGCGAAGAAAACATTCAGATGTCTAACCTGCACGAAGGCCAGAGCTTCTTCGAAATGCTGGGTGAATACATCCTGGCAGGTTTCAAAGTGGCAATTATCGTTGCGGCAATGCTGATTGGTTTCATCGCACTGATCGCAGCCCTGAACGCCCTGTTCGCCACCGTGACCGGCTGGTTTGGTTACAGCATCTCCTTCCAGGGCATCCTGGGCTACATCTTCTACCCGGTTGCATGGGTAATGGGTGTGCCGTCCAGCGAAGCGCTGCAGGTGGGCAGTATCATGGCAACCAAACTGGTTTCCAACGAATTCGTTGCGATGATGGATCTGCAGAAAATTGCCGCCACGCTCTCTCCGCGTGCAGAAGGTATCCTGTCCGTGTTCCTGGTCTCCTTCGCTAACTTCTCTTCCATCGGTATTATCGCCGGTGCGATTAAAGGTCTGAACGAAGAGCAAGGTAACGTGGTTTCCCGCTTCGGTCTGAAGCTGGTGTACGGCTCTACGCTGGTGAGCGTACTGTCTGCATCTATCGCAGCACTGGTGCTGTAAGCGTAAGACAACATCGTATTGATAAGACCGGGGAGATTCTTCTCCCCGGTTTTTTTATGCCTGCTATTCAGCAAACCGAAGAGATACAGGGTGGAAACAGAAACAAAAAACCCCCGCTTTTCAGCGAGGGTTTAAATTTTGGTGGAGCTAAGCGGGATCGAACCGCTGACCTCTTGCATGCCATGCAAGCGCTCTCCCAGCTGAGCTATAGCCCCACGATGCTATTACGTACGTACCAAATTTATTGGGATTAAATTTGGTGGAGCTAAGCGGGATCGAACCGCTGACCTCTTGCATGCCATGCAAGCGCTCTCCCAGCTGAGCTATAGCCCCATTACGTAAAGCTTGTCGAGTTGACGGGCGGCATCATATGAATTCCCTTCGCGTGTGTCAACGGCAAAATTAACTCATAGAATTCAATCGCTGAAAAAGCAGTCAAATGAAGAACATTGCGTAACAACTCGCATTCAGTAGTTAAACGCGTCACGGTTTCTACTAAAATGGTGCTATAAAATGAGCCACTAATTAACCCCACGACTATTCAGGGAATCGTTATGTTCAAGGAACGGATGACGCCAGAAGAACTTGCTAATCTGACCGGATACAGCCGACAGACCATCAATAAATGGGTGCGCAAGGAGGGTTGGGCTACATCACCAAAACCAGGCGTACAGGGCGGTAAAGCGCGTCTGGTTCACGTCACCGAACAAGTTCGTGAATACATTCGCAGTGCTGAGCGTTCAGCCGAAGGTTTATCAGATAATTTATCGTTATCCGGCGATACCTCTATCGAAGCTCTACTGATTAGGCTCGCCAAAGAGATGACTCCGTCAGAACAAAAAATGTTTACGTCACTGATCCTGCGTGAAGGCATTACGGGTTTGTTACAACGCTTAGGGATCCGCGACAACAAATAATATGAAAAAATTACGCAGCAAAATGACGACCGAAGAACTGGCGGAATGTCTCGGGGTTGCCAAACAAACCGTCAATCGTTGGATCAGAGAACAAAACTGGACCACCGAAAAGTTTCCCGGCGTTAAAGGGGGTCGTGCAAGGCTGATCCATATCGACTCCAGCGTCCGTACGTTTCTGCTCAATATTCCGGCTTTTCGCAAAGTCCCTGAAATTTATCAGGCTGAGGAACCGCTGGCAGAATATACCCACGTGGTGCGTAGCCACGCCTGTCGCCAGATAATCAGCGCACTGGACAACATGTCCCCAACGGAACAAGAAAAGCTGGCAATGTATATTTCGCGCGAAGGTATTCGCACTTTCCTTACCCGTCTGGGTATTGATGAGTCTGAATAACAGGCAAAAAAAACGGCAGGATGCGCTCCTGCCGTTGTTTCATCGCTCAACCGGTCTTACTGCTGGCTTTCACGCTCAGCAATAAACGCCAGCGCTTTATTAATACGCTCAATGCTGCGGGATTTACCAATCGCATGCACCGTGACGTCTAACGCCGGAGACTGACCCGCGCCGGTTACGGCTACGCGCAGCGGCATCCCAACTTTACCCATACCCACTTCCAGCTCATCAGCGGTTGCCTGAATCGCGTGGTGCACGTTTTCTGCCGTCCACTCGCTGATAGCAGCCAGCTTATCGCGAACCACTTCCAGCGGCTGACGCGCTACCGGACGCAGGTGTTTCTTAGCTGCATCCGCGTCGAACTCAGCAAAGTCTTCGTAGAAGTAGCGGCAGCTCTGCGCCATCTCTTTCAGCGTTTTGCAGCGCTCACCCAGCAGTTTAACCAGCTCAGACAGCTGCGGGCCGACGCGAGTATCGATATTTTCCTGCTCAATGTGCCATTGCAGATGCGTTGCCACATATTCAGGTGCCAGCGAATTAATGTAGTGATGGTTCAGCCACTGCAGTTTTTCGGTGTTGAACGCACTGGCAGACTTGCTCACCGCACCAAGGGAGAACAGTTTGATCATCTCTTCACGGGTGAAGATTTCCTGATCGCCGCTGGACCAGCCCAGACGCACCAGATAGTTCAGCAGCGCTTCCGGCAGGTAACCGTCGTCGCGATACTGCATAACGCTGACCGCACCGTGACGTTTAGAGAGTTTTTTACCGTCGTCGCCGTTGATCATCGACACGTGTGCATAAACCGGCACCGGCGCATTCAGCGCTTTCAGGATGTTAATCTGACGCGGAGTGTTGTTGATATGGTCTTCACCACGAATAACGTGGGTGATTTCCATATCCCAGTCGTCGACCACAACACAGAAGTTGTAGGTCGGGGAACCGTCGGTACGGCGGATGATCAGATCGTCCAGCTCCTGGTTGCTGAATTCGATCGGCCCACGGATCTGGTCGTCAAAAATAACGGATCCTTCCTGCGGGTTGGCAAAACGCACCACGCAGGGTTCATCAGCAGCATGATGTTCATGACCGTGGCGGCAGCGACCGTCGTAACGCGGCTTCTCACCGTTTGCCATCTGCTCTTCGCGCAGTGCGTCCAGACGCTCTTTGGAGCAGTAGCATTTATACGCGGTACCGGCTTCCAGCATCTCATCAATCACGGCGTTGTAGCGATCAAAACGTTTGGTCTGGAAGTACGGGCCTTCATCCCATTCCAGATTCAGCCAGTTCATGCCATCCATAATGGCTTCAATAGCTTCCGGAGTGGAGCGTTCGAGATCGGTGTCTTCAATACGCAGCACAAACTCACCGTCATGGTTACGTGCAAAAAGCCAGGAATATAGAGCAGTACGCGCACCACCGACGTGCAGGTAACCTGTCGGGCTTGGCGCGAAGCGAGTTTTGATTTTCATGAAATGGCCTTACGTTTATAAAGATGCCGACAACCGGCAAATCCTGGAAAGATTATTAGGCTCGTATTCTATCACTGTGGTCTGATTCCTCAATGTTGTTCAGGTTGGAACATCACGCTTTGCCATTTTCGTATACAAATCATGCTGCATGGATTGATTTGCGATCGTTTTGTTTAAATTTACGACGAACGAACAAATTCTTTAGAAAATGCGTTGACTCATTTTCAACTCTCCCTATAATGCGACTCCACACAGCGGGGGTGATTAGCTCAGCTGGGAGAGCACCTCCCTTACAAGGAGGGGGTCGGCGGTTCGAACCCGTCATCACCCACCAACTACTTTATGTAGTCTCCGCCGTGTAGAGTAAGAAATTGAGAAGTGGGTGATTAGCTCAGCTGGGAGAGCACCTCCCTTACAAGGAGGGGGTCGGCGGTTCGATCCCGTCATCACCCACCACTTTCTCGCCAGCTGGATTTCTTACAATAAAATTGAAGTACCGAAGTGGGTGATTAGCTCAGCTGGGAGAGCACCTCCCTTACAAGGAGGGGGTCGGCGGTTCGATCCCGTCATCACCCACCACTTCGGGTCGTTAGCTCAGTTGGTAGAGCAGTTGACTTTTAATCAATTGGTCGCAGGTTCGAATCCTGCACGACCCACCAATGTAAAAAGGCGCCCTAAAGGCGCCTTTTTGCTATCTGCGATTTATAAGATTCGAACCTGCATCGCCTGATGCGCTACGCTTATCAGGCCTACAGACAATACCGCACACGTAGGCCGGATAAGACGTCAGCCACCATCCGGCACAGACAACACTACACACGTAGGCCGGATAAGACGTCAGTCGCCATCCGGCGCAGACAACACAACACGCGTAGGCCGGATAAGACGTCAGTCGCCATCCGGCACAGACAACACTACACGCGCAGGCCGGATAAGACGTCAGTCGCCATCCGGCACAGACAACACTACACGCGCAGGCCGGATAAGACGTCAGTCGCCATCCGACACAGACAACACAACACGCGCAGGCCGGATAAGACGTCAGTCGCCATCCGGCACAGACAACACTACACGCGCAGGCCGGATAAGACGTCAGTCGCCATCCGGCACAGACATCACATCGTCAATGCCGCTACCAGTTTCTCCAGCGCGGGTGTCGCCTGCAGTTGGTCATACACAATATACAAATCCGCCGGAATACGTTCCTCTAACGGTCGAAATACCACGCCAGGCCAATTCATCTGCGCATAGCTGTCAGCAATTAACGTAATACCAATCCCCATGCTGATCATCGCCAGCACCGTTTGCGGCTCCCTCACCTCACGAATAATCATCGGGGAAAATCCAGCACTCAGGCAAACTCGCTGCAAAAATGCCCAGTCAGTATGAATGGAAGGCATTGTGACAAAATATTCATTTCTCAACGCCTCCAGCGGTATGGACTCACAGGCAGTAAGAGGATGTTCTTCCGGCATGGCAACCAGAAAAGAGGACTCATGCAAACGCAAACTGGTAAACCCGGGAGAAAGCTCCGTAGCCATCCGCCAAATTCCCGCATCCAGTTCACGCCGTTCCAGCATTGTCATCTGCATCACGGGCATGTTCTCGCGAAACAGCACCTCAACATTGGGATTATCCTTCATAAAACGCCGCATCACCGGACGCATTTTTCCCCACATCGCTGTACCGATAACGCCAAGCTCAATTCGCCCTGCCTCACCACGACCAATTTGCTCCACTCTCGCCAGCGCCTGATTAGCACTGGATAACAGTCGGCGCGACTCTTCCATCAATATCTTTCCCGCGTGAGTTAACGCTACGCTGCGGGAATGACGGATAAATAGCAAAGTGCCGAGCTGTTGCTCCAGCTCTTTAATATGGGTACTGAGCGGCGGTTGCGACATATTCAGGCGAGCAGCAGCACGTCCAAAATGCAGTTCTTCTGCGACAGCAAGAAAATAACGCAGTAACTTCAGATCGATGCGGTGCGTGCGTTCCATGGATAATGCGCTCCTGAAATAAGGATAATGCGCAAAGTTACCACATTGCCTCGCAGAAAATGAAACGGCGGGTATCAGAACCCGCCGCCAATGGAGTATTAATGTGCCGGTGATTTCTGTGCCAGTCGTTCAGGCTCATGCCTGTATTTAAAGAACAATGCAAAAATAACCGCCAGAGCCAGCGCATACGCGGCAAACACCAGCCAGATAGTTTGCCAATCCTTGACGCCATCGACAGAAAAATAGTCCACCGCCATACCACTCAGAATTGATCCCACCCACGCGCCAACGCCGTTTACCATCGTCATAAACAGCCCCTGCGCGCTGGCGCGAATGTTAGAGCTAACCTCCTGCTCGACAAATACCGATCCCGAGATATTGAAGAAATCAAACGCACAGCCGTAGACGATCATCGACATCAGCAGCAGCACAAAACCAAACGGCGACGGATCACCAAAGGCAAAGAAGCCAAAGCGCAGCGTCCATGCCAGCATGCTCATCAGCATCACCGTTTTAATGCCAAAGCGTTTAAGGAAGTACGGAATAGTGAGAATAAAGCCCACCTCCGCCATCTGTGAAACGGAAAGCAATATGGAGGGGTACTTCACCACAAAGCTGTCGGCAAATTCCGGGTTACGGGCAAAATCATGCAGGAACGGATTGCCAAAGACGTTGGTGATTTGCAACACCGCCCCCAGCATCATCGCAAACAAAAAGAAGATTGCCATCTGCGGTTTTTTAAACAGAACAAAGGCGTCCAGACCGAGCTTGCTGGCAAGCGTGGTGTTTGCTTTCTTCTCAGCAACCGGGATTTTCGGCAACGTAAGTGCATACAGAGCCAGCAGCAGCGATGCGCCTGAAGCGATATACAACTGCGCGCTGCTCAGTTCCAGTCCCATCAAACTGACTGTCCACATCGCCACAATAAAACCTATGGTGCCAAACACACGAATTGGCGGGAACGCGGTGACCGGATCCTGACCTGATTGCGCCAGGCACGAGTATGAGACGCTATTCGATAACGCAATCGTCGGCATATACGCCATTGCGTTAACCAGCATCACCCAAAACATGGTCTGCGGATCGGTAACGGTTGTGGCATATAGCAACACGCCCGCACACACCAGATGACAAAGCATATAGGCGCGCTCGGCGCGTAGCCATTTATCGGCAATGATGCCCATAATGCCCGGCATGATAATCGCCGCCAGCCCTTTCGAACTGTAAATCATACCGACGTTCGCGCCGGTAAAATCCAGGGTATTAATCATGTAGGAACCCAGGGTTACCAACCAGCTTCCCCAGATGAAATATTGCAAAAACGACATGAGCTTTAAGCGAGATGCGATACCCATTTTTCCGTTCCTTGCCATAAAGTAAGACCCCGCAAGCGGGGTCATTTTTTAGTTATTCAGGCCAGTTTGCGCAAGAATCCGCAGATCAAATTGATGAAATTCTGCCGGGAGAGTTCCGCCGCAGCCAGCGTCTGCGCGTGAGATAATTTAACATCACCCAGACCTTCCGCCAGGTTGGTGATGGCCGCCACCGCAACCACTTTCAAACCGCAGTGGCGCGCAGAGATAACTTCAGGCACCACCGACATCCCCACCACGTCACCACCGATAATTTGCATCATGCGGATTTCTGCCGCGGTTTCAAAGTTCGGCCCCGGATAAGAGACAAAAACCCCTTCACTCAGCGGGAATCCTTCCTCAGCGGCAACAGTTTGCAGGATCGCACGGTAGTCAGCATCATAGGCATTCGCCAGTGAAAAGAATCGCTCGCCAAAACGCTCATCGTTTGGCCCTACCATCGGCGTACCCGGCATCGTATTGATGTGATCGCTAAGCGCAACGAGGCTACCCGGTCCGACTTCGGGACGCAAAGAGCCTGCAGCATTGGTGCAAAACAGCAGCTCACAGCCCAGCAGCTTCAGCGTACGAATGGCATCCGTCATCACCGTCATACCGCGACCTTCATAGAAATGTCCACGTCCTTTCATACAGGCCACCGGAATTCCCGCCAGATTTCCCAACACCAGTTCACCAGCATGACCGTGTACGGTACTCACCGGGAACCCTGGTAGTTTCTCGTAAGAGATGGCAACCGCATCCTCAATTTGATCCGCCAACGCCCCCAGGCCTGAGCCGAGGATAAAGGCTACGCGCGGCGTAAAATCCGGTTTGTAACCACGAATGATATCAGCGCTATACCAGGGATTTTGCGAGAAAAGAGAGTGGCTCATGAGATGTCCTTAATACTGAGTAATCGAAATAACGTAGCGTACCGCATTGTTATAGCGAGACTACGCAATCGATTACCAATACCGTTTATCCCGATAACCGATAGTAAATCGGTATAGATGGCATGTGCTAAATCGGCCTGAACTCACATTTTTTTTCTGCCAGAAATGGCAAGGAGTACCAACACATCAGGAATTCGTCAGACGAGTGGGCTGACAAAGCCCGCCTTGCAAATGACTGACTAACATTTGTTGATTATTAATAAGCGAAAGCAGGTACAACAACGCACTTTCGCTAATCAATAATTAAAATGGGGGAAACTGCTGTTTACTTCTTATAGAGTTCGCTGGTCACTACAGCCTGAGAACCATTGCCTATAGAAGAGAAGTTCTTAATGACAAAGAAATCAGCACCTTCTTTATCTGCCATTTTCGAAATTTTGTGCATACATTGATTCACCGTATTTTCCGTTACGGTGATTGACTTGACATGCTTTAAACTATTGGCTTCTTGTTGCGAGATTTCTGTAGCAGCAAAGGCAGACAGACTGAGAAAACACAAAGAAGCGGCCAATGATGTGACTAATGTCTTTTTCATAACTATCCTCATAACTTTCATATTAATATTTGAGCGTCAAGATATACTCTTCACATAATATTGCAAACAAAAACTCTTCTATTTATAAAATAGACGAATTGACAAACATTGAAGAGTAATGAACATCATATGTATTATTCAATAGGTTTATTATAGCGGGTTAAATACTTGCATAATAAACGCAGAAAAATAACACTAAATATCCACGAGGCATTTAGTGTTATTTGCAATTAATTACCAGCCACTTCGTTAAGAAGGGTTGCCAGGATGCTAACTGGAGCAACAATATTATGTGCAACACCATAATCAAACTCCAGAACAGTACTTGCATCCTGATAATCTATATGGGTATCACCATTATCATCCTGCCAAATAACCACCCTTAGGGGTAACTCTATTGCCGCATGAGGATTTGCTTGCATGGCAGGAGTACCACCCTTTGGGTTACCAAACAGAAATAACATCGTCGGTCGCAGAGCAAGACCTGCTTCCGTTGCCGCTTGCTGTTGATCAACCTGCACAAAAATACGAATATTTTTAGCATTCAATACGCTGACGAGTCTGTTTACAGTATCATCAAAATTGAACTTACTAGGCAGCGTTTTTGTCCGCTCCGGCTTTCTCATCTGTCGTTCCTTTATTTATAGAATATTCATGAAAATACCCGCCAGCGAATGACGGGTATTGATAAATGCTAGCAAAGTTATTTAGGCGTCACTTCGACAGAGCCCCAGCTGATACCATTTGGGTTGTTGTCTACCGGGAGCGTGTTCACTACCTTACGCTCATTAATGTCAATCATCGAAACAGAGTTTGCAAATGAGTTAGTTACGTAAGCATACTTGCCATTTTTATCGACAACCACGCCATGGGCCCCATCGCCAGTAGTGATGGTTTTCGCTACCGTAAGGCTTGCGATATCAATCATGTTTATTGTGTTACCCGGCTTGCTCTTCGAGCCCTGATTGGTTACCAGCATGCTTTTACCATCCGGAGTGCCAAACAGCTGGATTGGTACGGTACCAACATTAATTTTCTTCACAACTTTACGCGTTGCTGTATCAATCACCGCTACAGCGTCTTCACCAGACAGGGAAACAAACACCCGTTTTCCGTCCGGTGAGAAACCTACCTGGGCTGGCATTTTACCTAATGGGATCTGCGCGACTTCTTTATTACTGGCTGTATCGACAACGGATACCGAGCCCCCTTTCATATTCGCGATATAAACTTCTTTACCGTCAGGACTCACTCTGAGGCCATGAGGGAATTTACCTACATTAACTGTCGTTAAATTTTTCAAATGTTCTGCATCAATCACGCTGATAGTGTTATCTGCACTATTTGAGATATATGCCATTTTCCCATCAGGGGTGACGACAACATGCGCAGGGTGTGCGCCAACCGGAAGTTTTGCAATAACCGTATCATTTTCGGCATTAATAACCCAAACTTCGCCATGTTCCTTTTTGCCTGCATGAGAATCTTTGCCCATATCCATTTTCTCAGAATGGGCATCTTTACTCATATCCATATGTTCAGAGCCTGATGAATGTGTCCCGTTAGCACCAAGGTTGGTTACCCAAACTGTTTTATTGTCTGGTGACACCTGAACGTTATGCGGCATTTTACCAACATGTACTTTATCTACAGTCTTTAAAGACGCAGCATCAAGTACATTAACTGAATCTGCACCTTCATTTGCTACATATACTCTGTCTGCTGCAAACGTATAACCAGACCATGCCAGCATACTAATTTGCATTGCAATTAAAATTTTATTTTTTCTTATCATCGCCGCCAATACCCCATTAGTTAAATATATTTACCGGATTAGTTTCAGCAACCAGCTATTGTAGGATTATTTAACATGTCACTAATATTACTCCATTGGGATCGTGTTAATTCTACCTATAACGAGTTACTGTATAAATTGCTTAGTCATTTCATTAATCAATCGCTATACATCATTGTATTAGATACTGCTATCCGTACTTGCGTATAAAGAGTATCAACCTTCCAGCAAGTGGAAGGTCAAGAAAAAAAGTAATAATTTAAAATAGCCTTACAAATCCGCAAGCTAAGCAATTGCCTAAGAATATCGCAGGAGAATTTATAAATATAAAGAGGTAGTCCGGTGCCGGGTAAAAATATAAAAGTTAACGATCAGTTCATCGATACTGAAAGCCAAACTTAACGACATGACAAACACCAGCCATATCGTTAAAGCTGGTACAAAGGATCCCGTGCCCGACCGGCGGTTAATTCACTGGCCTGCATCCGTACTACGTCCCACAGCGCCTGGGCCGCAGTCGATAAAGAACGATTTTTACGTCGTGCCAGCATCAATTGTCGTTCCACAACCGGCGTCAGGCGTTTAACCTGCAAATGGCTGCCCTGTGGCAGAGGAAGCGCCAGCGCAGGCAGCACGCTGATACCAATCCCCGCCTCAACCATCGGGAAAAGCGTGGCAGGGTGACCTATCTCCTGAACGATATTGGCCTCAATGGAAAAGTGAGCCAGTGCCGCATCGATCAACGGTCGACTGCCGGAAGCGTAATCCTGTAATACCAGGCGCTCATGATATAAATCCTGCCAATTTACCCATTCGCGTTGGGCTAGCGGATGATCCTCTCGACACAACAGCAGGAACGGTTCGGATAACACCGCTTCACACTGTAGATCGGTCACAGCACCTGGATCTATCACAATGCCAAAATCCACCTCGCCCTGACGAATACTCTCCAGCACCCACTGTTGCGGACGATCGTGCAGCACAAAATCGATTGCTGGATAAAGCTGATTACTCTGGGCAATACACTGTGGAATAAGGTGAGCAGATATTGTCTGGCTGGCGGCAACGCGCACCGTTCCGGTTAACTGCGTTCCCACCTGGCCTGCTTCACGCAGCGTGCTGTGCAGTTCATCCAGAATACGTTCCAGCCGCGCCGCCAACTGGTGCCCTGCTTCTGTCAGCACCACTTCCCGCGTTGTTCTATCTAACAACCGCACACCCGTCTGCCCTTCCAGCTCTTTAACGCTGTGGCTGACCGCAGACTGGCTTAAGCCAATGATATCCCCCGCCCGGCTAAAGCTTTTGGCCTGAGCGACGGTAACAAAGATACGGAGCTGACGCAGAGAGTAATTCATCTATTCGATTCATATATGGATGCAATAAATCAATTTTATTTCTCAAACAGAAAAACGCAAAATGTTCCTACCGAATTTCAGGAGCTTTTATGAAACTTTTTCGTATCCTTGATCCGTTCACGATAACGTTGATTACGGTCGTTTTACTGGCGTCCTTTTTCCCGGCCGAGGGTGGCTTTGTACCTTTCTTTGAAGGCTTAACCACCGCTGCCATTGCCCTACTGTTTTTTATGCACGGGGCGAAGCTTTCACGTGAAGCCATTATTGCCGGCGGTAGTCACTGGCGTTTACATCTGTGGGTGATGTGCAGCACGTTTGTTGTTTTCCCGGTGCTGGGCGTTCTGTTCGCCTGGTGGGCACCGGTAAATGTTGACCCGATGCTGTACACCGGTTTCCTGTACCTGTGTATTTTGCCGGCCACGGTGCAGTCGGCAATCGCTTTTACGTCGCTGGCGGGGGGTAACGTTGCTGCCGCCGTGTGTTCCGCTTCGGCCTCCAGCCTGCTGGGTATTTTTCTCTCGCCGTTACTGGTTGGCCTGGTAATGAATATGCATGGCGCAGAAGGCAGTCTGGAGCAGGTGGGGAAAATCATGCTGCAGCTGCTGCTGCCGTTCGTACTGGGACATCTTTCACGTCCGTGGATTGGTAACTGGGTGTCCCGACATAAAAAATGGATCGCCAAAACGGACCAATCCTCCATCTTGCTGGTGGTATACTCCGCCTTCAGTGAAGCCGTGGTTAACGGGATCTGGCACAAAGTGGGGATTGGCTCACTGCTGTTTATCGTGGTGGTCAGCATCGTATTGCTGGCAATCGTGATTGGCATCAACGTCTTTGTTGCGCGGAAATGCGGCTTCAACAAAGCCGATGAGATCACCATTGTCTTTTGCGGATCGAAAAAGAGCCTGGCGAATGGGATCCCAATGGCAAATATTCTGTTCCCGACGTCAGTGATAGGAATGATGGTGCTGCCGTTGATGATCTTCCATCAAATTCAGTTGATGGTGTGTGCCGTGCTGGCACGTCGCTACAAGCAACAAACGGACGCATTGCAGGCGCAGCAGAAAAGCCGCGCCGCAAAGGCTTAGCGCGGGCGCTTCAGGGGCTGCACCAGTTGCGTCAGCCCTTCAGTTTTAATCAGCAGCGTGATTTGCATCAGCTCGCCGAGCTTGCCCGGCGGGAATTCATCTTTACGGGCAAACCACAGCAGATACTCTTCCGGTACATCAATCAGCCGACGCCCTTTATATTTGCCAAAGGGCATCACGGTATTGGCGATTTCAACCAGCTGCTCTTTTTCCATCTCAGGCACCCAGTAAGCGGATCATTTCAGCTTCATCGATCACGGCAATACCCAGTTCCTGCGCTTTTGCCAGCTTCGAACCCGCCGCTTCACCGGCAATCACCAGGTCGGTTTTCTTCGATACGCTGCCGGCCACTTTTGCACCCAACTCGGTCAGTCGCGCTTTGGCGTCATCGCGTGACATCAGGCTCAGGCTCCCGGTCAGCACTACCGTTTTACCCGCGAAGGGGCTGTCGATTTCTTCAGCGTTGATGACCACCGGCGCCGGCCAGTGAATCCCCTGCGCCAGCAGTTGGACGATCACCTCGCGGTTACTCTCTTCAGCAAAGAAATTAAACACGTGGGTCGCTACCACAATGCCGACATCCGGCACTTTTTGCAGCTCTTCAATGGAAGCCGCTTCCAGCGCCTCAAGGGTGCCAAAATGCGCCGCCAGACCAGCCGCCGTAGCTTCGCCGACTTCGCGAATACCCAGCGCATAGAGGAAACGGGCAAACGTTGTTTCTTTCGCTTTTTCCAGCGCATTCACCACGTTTTGTGCCGATTTCGGCCCCATACGATCAAGACCGGTCAGCTTACCTGCGGTCAGTGTGAAGAGATCCGCTGGTGTGTGGACATACTCCTTCTCGACCAGTTGATCGATAATTTTGTCGCCCATGCCGTCAACGTCCAGCGCACGGCGGGAAACGAAGTGTTTCAGCGATTCCTTACGCTGCGCTCCGCAGATTAAACCACCAGTACAGCGAGTAACCGCTTCGCCTTCCACACGCTCAACGTCTGAGTTGCATACCGGACAGTGTGTGGGAAACTCAATTTCACGCGTATCGTCCGGGCGCTCGGAAAGCACGACATTCACTACCTGCGGGATGACATCGCCCGCACGGCGAATGACGACTTTATCGCCAATACGCAAACCAAGACGCTCAATTTCATCCGCATTGTGCAAGGTGGCGTTACTGACCAACACCCCGGCAACCTGAACTGGCTCAAGGCGGGCGACAGGTGTAATCGCCCCGGTACGTCCAACCTGAAACTCAACATCACGTACGAAGGTCATCTGCTCTTGCGCCGGGAACTTAAAGGCCACCGCCCAGCGCGGCGCGCGGGCAACAAAACCCAGTTGTTCCTGCAACACCATAGAGTTGACTTTGATCACCACACCGTCGATATCGAATCCCAGCGTCGGTCGGTCTTCTTCAACCTTGTGATAGTAAGCAAGTACTTCCTCCGGAGAGTCGCAAAGCGTAACTCTGTCGCTCACCGGCAATCCCCACTCTTTAAATTGCAGCAGACGGCCCAGGTGGGTATCAGGCAGCACACCACCTTCCAGCACACCAACGCCATAGCAGAAGAAAGTAAGCGGTCGCTTCGCTGTGATACGCGGATCGAGCTGGCGCAATGACCCGGCCGCTGCGTTACGCGGGTTAGCAAACACTTTGTTGCCAGTGCGGCGGGCCTCTTCGTTAATTTTTTCAAATCCGGCCTGCGGCAGGAACACTTCACCGCGCACTTCCAGACGCGTCGGAATGTTATCGCCTCGCAGTTTTAACGGGATCGCACGGATGGTGCGCACGTTCGAGGTAATATCCTCACCCGTAGTACCATCACCACGCGTTGCGGCACTGACCAGCACACCGTTTTCATACAGGATACTGACCGCCAGCCCGTCCAGCTTCAGTTCGCAGCACCAGGTTAGTTTATCCGTACTCTTTAGTCTGTCCTGCACGCGCTTGTTGAAGGCGAGAAAACTCTCTTCATCAAACACGTTATCCAGCGACAGCATTGGCACTTCATGGCGAATCTGGCTGAACGCTGCTAACGGGGCGGCGCCAACACGTTGGGTTGGCGAGTCGGGGGTGATAAGTTCCGGATGCTGCGCTTCCAGCTCGCGCAGTTCACGCATCAGGCGATCATATTCCGCATCGGGAATTTCCGGCGCATCCATCACATGGTAGAGATACTCATGATGGCGAAGCGTGGTTCGCAGTTCTGTCAGTTGTTGTTCGATTGATTCCATATCGCACCATCAATGATAAAAAACCCCCGACAGGCGGGGGTTTAGCAAGGAGATGTCACGCCAGAGGAAAATCAGGCGCGAGATTCTTTAACTTCGCGGATGCGGTCCTGATACTCGCGCAGTTTCTGCGGCGTCATCATGCGACGTTGATCGTCGAGCACCACACCACCCACTTCATCGGCAATGTGCTGCGCGGACTGCAGCATCAGCTTAAAGTTTTGCAGCTCGTCACCGTAGGACGGAACCTGCATAAAAATAGTCACGCCAGGGGTGCTGAAATCACCCGTCATTTCGGGGTCAAACGTTCCTGGGTTAACCATATTGGCAAGGCTGAACAGCGAAGGACCGCTGCCATCCGGGCTCAAATGACGATGGAAAATATTCATATCGCCAAATTTAAAACCGGCTTGCTGAATGCTGTTGAGCAGCACTTCACCGTTGAGCTCACTACCGTGATGCGCCGCAACGTTCATAATAATGACCGCTTCTTTACGCTGCGGTTTTTCAGCAACAGGCGCTTCTTCAACTACCGGCTCAGGCTGCGGTTGATGTTCAACGGCAGGCTCTGCGGGCTGGAAAGCCTGCGGCGCAGGTTGCGGTGCTTGCTGCACGGGCTGCTGAACCTGCGGAGCAACGGGCTGATGCTGCATCGGCTGCTGCACAGGTTGTTGCTGAACAGGCTGATGCTGCACCGGCTGCGGCGCGGGTTGACGCGGCTGAGCAGACGCATAAGGCGGCTGGTACTGGTGTTGCGGCGACTGAGGAGGAACACCATGTTCCTGCGCGTTACCGGGAGCATGATTCACACGATGAACGCGAACTTCGCCCACGCATTCGTCTTCCTCGACGTTGTCGTCGAACGAATCCTCGTCTTCACGTTTAGACTTCATGCGTTTCAGTGGGCGATCGCGGAATATAGAAGACCGCTCTTTACGGCTAGTCCAAAAACCATGTACCAGTAAAGCGATTATGGCGATCGCGCCAACAATGATTAATATCAGACGCAAATCCTGCATCATTATATTCTCTGTTGTTCTAACACCTTGCCACCACGGCAAACATTTACTCACTAAGAGTATTTGTCGATTACGCCAAGTGCAAGTGCACTCTTGGCTTTCACGGCATAAAGATGAACAAAATTGTGCTTTTTGCTGTTTTTTCGAACATTTCTGAACAGCTTAACGCTCAACAACCCGGTAAGATACGCAAAGTTTACCAGAGCTTATATAACAAGGAGTATGTCCTGACCATGGTTTCATCATCTGCAGTCGTACCTCGCAGCGGCCTTTATTACTTTTCACAGGGATGGAAGCTCATCACCCAACCGGGCATTCGTCGCTTTGTCATCCTGCCTTTGCTGGTGAATATCCTGCTGATGGGCGGCGCATTCTGGTGGCTATTCACACAACTCGATAGCTGGATCCCCGCGCTGATGAGTCACGTCCCTGACTGGCTTCAGTGGCTCAGCTACTTGCTGTGGCCGATTGTCACTATCTCCGTACTACTGGTGTTCGGCTACCTGTTTTCCACCATAGCCAACTGGATTGCCGCGCCGTTTAACGGTCTGCTGGCAGAACAGCTGGAAGCACGCTTAACGGGCGCAACACCGCCTGACACCGGCGTTCTCGGCATCATGAAAGATGTTCCCCGTATTATGAAACGTGAATGGCAAAAGCTGGCGTGGTATCTCCCGCGCGCCGTCGTGTTGCTGATCCTCTATTTCATTCCGGGTATTGGTCAGACCGTCGCCCCGGTGCTGTGGTTCCTGTTCAGCGCGTGGATGCTGGCCATTCAGTACTGCGATTATCCGTTTGATAACCATAAGGTGCCTTTTAAGGAGATGCGCGTCGCGCTGCGCACACGCAAGGTCACCAATATGCAATTTGGCGCATTGACCAGCCTGTTCACCATGATTCCGGTGCTCAATCTGTTCATCATGCCGGTCGCGGTTTGTGGTGCCACGGCGATGTGGGTAGACTGCTATCGTGCTAAGCACGCGTTATGGAAGTAATGCAAAAATGTGTAAAAGCGGGCTGGCTTATGCCCGCTCTTATTCCATACTGCAACGCATTATTTCCTGGTGGCATATAGATATACGAATTCCTTACTTCCCCATACTTTCTCAACAGGTATGCTGAAGCGGTATCCCAATTTCATACAGTTAAGGACAGGCCATGAGTAAGATTTTTGAAGACAACTCGCTGACTATCGGTCATACGCCGCTGGTTCGACTGAACCGTATCGGTAACGGACGCATTCTGGCGAAGGTGGAATCACGCAACCCAAGCTTTAGCGTCAAATGCCGTATCGGTGCCAACATGATTTGGGATGCCGAAAAACGTGGTGTACTGAAACCGGGTGTAGAGCTGGTCGAACCAACCAGCGGCAACACAGGGATTGCGCTGGCCTACGTTGCCGCAGCTCGCGGTTACAAACTGACTCTGACCATGCCTGAAACCATGAGCATTGAGCGCCGCAAGCTCTTAAAAGCGCTGGGCGCAAACCTGGTGCTGACCGAAGGCGCAAAAGGTATGAAGGGCGCGATTCAGAAAGCGGAAGAAATTGTGGCCAGCGATCCGGAAAAATTCCTGCTGCTGCAGCAGTTCAGCAACCCGGCAAACCCGGAAATCCACGAAAAAACCACCGGCCCGGAAATCTGGGAAGATACCGATGGCCAGGTTGATGTCTTTATTTCCGGCGTCGGTACTGGCGGTACGTTGACTGGTGTGACCCGTTACATTAAAGGCACTAAAGGCAAAACCGATCTGATCACCGTCGCGGTTGAACCTACCGACTCCCCGGTTATCGCCCAGGCGCTGGCAGGTGAAGAACTCAAACCAGGCCCGCATAAAATTCAGGGCATTGGAGCAGGCTTCATTCCGGGTAACCTTGATCTGAAGCTTATCGATAAAGTCGTTGCCATCACTAATGATGAAGCTATTTCTACTGCGCGTCGTCTGATGGAAGAAGAAGGTATTCTGGCTGGGATCTCTTCCGGTGCTGCGGTTGCTGCCGCGCTTAAGCTCCAGGAAGATGAAACCTTTACCAATAAGAATATAGTGGTTATTCTACCGTCATCGGGTGAGCGTTATCTGAGCACTGCACTGTTTGCCGATCTCTTTACAGAGAAAGAACTGCAACAGTAGTGCCAGCATGTTAAAAACGCGTAAAAAAGCACCCTTTTGGGTGCTTTTTTGTGGCCTGCTTCAAAGTTTCAACTCGCCTGGCATTGATTCAGCCCGCCGGAACTGGTATTTAACCAAACTAATTATTTTGATGCGCGAAATTAATCGTTACAGGAAAAGCGCTAGCTGAATCGATTTTATGATTTGGTTCAACTCTTCCTTTCGCGGCATAATGTTTAATGACGAACGAAACGTCAGCGGCAAGAAGTTGCCAGCAACGGATTGCACCGAACTCCTTTTGTGTCGCGTCCAGTTTACGCCGATGCTAACAATACAGGCTAAAGTTGAGCCGCCAGGCTAGACTTTAGTTCCACAACACTAAACCTATAAGTTGGGGAAATATAATGTTCCAGCAAGAAGTTACCATTACCGCTCCGAACGGTCTGCATACTCGCCCTGCTGCTCAGTTTGTTAAAGAAGCAAAAGGCTTTACTTCTGAAATTACTGTGACTTCCAACGGCAAAAGCGCTAGCGCCAAAAGCCTGTTTAAACTGCAGACTCTGGGCCTGACTCAGGGTACCGTTGTCACCCTGTCCGCAGAAGGTGAAGACGAGCAGAAAGCAGTTGAGCATCTGGTTAAACTGATGGCTGAACTCGAGTAAGTTCAACGAGTTCTTTTAAATATCAGTCACAAGTAAGGTAGGGTTATGATTTCAGGCATTTTAGCATCCCCGGGTATCGCTTTCGGCAAAGCACTGCTGCTGAAAGAAGACGAGATCGTCATTGACCGGAAAAAAATTTCTGCCGACAAGGTTGATCAGGAAGTTGAACGTTTTCTGAGCGGTCGTGCCAAGGCATCTGCGCAACTGGAAGCGATCAAAACCAAAGCTGGTGAAACGTTCGGTGAAGAAAAAGAAGCCATCTTTGAAGGGCATATCATGCTGCTCGAAGATGAGGAGCTGGAGCAGGAAATCATAGCCCTGATTAAAGATAAGCACATGACGGCTGATGCAGCTGCGCATGAAGTTATCGAAGGTCAGGCCACAGCCCTGGAAGAGCTGGATGATGAATACCTGAAAGAACGTGCGGCTGACGTACGTGACATCGGTAAACGCCTGCTGCGTAACATTCTGGGTCTGGCAATTATTGATCTGAGCGCTATCCAGGACGAAGTTATCTTGGTTGCCGCAGACCTGACCCCGTCAGAAACCGCACAGCTGAACCTGAACAAGGTGCTGGGTTTCATCACTGATGCGGGCGGACGTACCTCTCATACCTCTATCATGGCGCGTTCTCTGGAACTGCCTGCCATCGTAGGTACGGGTAGCGTCACCTCTCAGGTGAAAAACGACGACTATCTGATTCTGGATGCCGTAAACAATCAGGTTTACGTCAATCCGACCAACGACGTTATTGAGCAACTGCGTGCCGTTCAGGAGCAGGTTGCAACCGAGAAAGCGGAACTCGCTAAGCTGAAAGATCTGCCGGCTATCACGCTGGACGGTCACCAGGTTGAAGTTTGCGCCAACATCGGTACCGTTCGTGACGTTGAAGGCGCCGAGCGTAACGGCGCTGAAGGTGTGGGTCTGTACCGCACCGAATTCCTGTTCATGGACCGTGAATCGCTGCCAACTGAAGAAGAACAGTTTGCTGCGTATAAAGCCGTTGCTGAAGCCTGTGGCTCTCAGGCGGTCATCGTCCGTACCATGGACATCGGCGGCGATAAAGAACTGCCGTACATGAACTTCCCGAAAGAAGAGAACCCGTTCCTGGGCTGGCGTGCCGTGCGTATCGCCATGGATCGTAAAGAGATCCTGCGTGACCAGGTTCGCGCTATCCTGCGCGCCTCTGCTTTCGGCAAACTGCGTATCATGTTCCCAATGATCATCTCTGTTGAAGAAGTGCGTGCACTGCGCAAAGAGATCGAAATCTACAAACAGGAACTGCGCGACGAAGGTAAAGCATTTGACGAGAGCATTGAGATTGGCGTGATGGTGGAAACACCAGCTGCGGCAACAATTGCGCGTCATTTAGCCAAAGAAGTTGATTTCTTTAGTATCGGCACCAATGATTTAACGCAGTACACCCTGGCAGTTGACCGTGGTAATGATATGATTTCACACCTTTACCAACCGATGTCGCCATCTGTGCTGACGCTGATCAAGCAAGTTATTGATGCTTCTCATGCTGAAGGCAAATGGACTGGCATGTGTGGTGAGCTTGCAGGCGACGAACGTGCTACACTTCTGTTGCTGGGGATGGGTCTGGACGAATTCTCTATGAGCGCCATTTCTATCCCGCGCATTAAGAAGATTATCCGTAACACGAACTTCGAAGATGCGAAGGTGTTAGCAGAGCAGGCTCTTGCTCAACCGACAACGGACGAGTTAATGACGCTGGTTAACAAGTTCATTGAAGAAAAAACAATCTGCTAATCCACGAGATGCGGCCCAATTTACTGCTTAGGAGAAGATCATGGGTTTGTTCGATAAACTGAAATCTCTGGTTTCTGATGATAAGAAAGACACCGGAACTATTGAGATCGTTGCTCCGCTCTCTGGCGAGATCGTCAACATCGAAGACGTGCCGGATGTAGTTTTTGCTGAAAAAATCGTTGGTGATGGCATTGCTATCAAACCAACCGGTAACAAAATGGTTGCCCCTGTTGATGGCACCATCGGCAAAATCTTTGAAACCAACCACGCTTTCTCTATCGAATCCGACAGCGGCATTGAGCTGTTTGTTCACTTCGGTATTGATACCGTTGAACTGAAAGGCGAAGGCTTCAAACGCATCGCTGAAGAAGGTCAGCGCGTGAAAGTGGGCGACCCGGTTATTGAATTCGATCTGCCGCTGCTGGAAGAAAAAGCCAAGTCTACCCTGACTCCGGTTGTTATCTCCAACATGGACGAAATCAAAGAGCTGATCAAACTGTCCGGTAGCGTGACAGTGGGTGAGACTCCGGTTATCCGCATCAAGAAGTAATTCTTTTTGCAGAGAAAGATGGCGCCATCAGGCGCCATTTTTTTTATCTGATGGATATCAAAACCCTGCCGGATGGCGCTACGCTTATCCGGCCTACAGCAAACTCCGTAACGTAGGCCGGATAAGACGTTCTCGTCGCCATCCGGCATTAAATCTGTGAGGTGACCGGTCGGTAACACGCCTCGCGCATCAGAATCTTCATCCCTTCCGGCCCGCTTTCCAGCATCCGTCGCTCCGAGTCTGCCACTAACAATTCACAATCGTAGCCACCCGCAATACCAAACATGGCCCGCGCTACACAGATATCTTCCAGCGCTGCTGCCCCGTTGGTGTCAAAATGTCCAACCATACGCCCATTCTGGCGAACTACCAGCCGGTAACTCTTCATCGCGCCTCCCCTGCCGGTGGCAGAATTAATTCATCACAACCGCACAGGTGCGTCCACGTCATCACGTCCAGCACCCGCTGCGCGGCGTCGTGCGTCGCGGTCGTCAGCGCTTTCCCCAGTACAAGGCCGCTCACCAGCTCTGCACAAAACAGATCGCCAGTCCCCTTCAGATCCGTTTTCACTCGCGGATGGGCTAACACTTCAACCGTTTCAGCCGTCACCACCGCAACGTTAATAATCTCTTCGGTATCCCCCGGCGCGCTGGTAATCACCACCCATTTCAGGGTGTCAGTGAGTAGTGATTGTGCCGCCGTAATGGCTTCATCAAGCGTTCGACACGGCTTTCCGCTCAGCATTTGCAGCTCGAACACGTTCGGCGTCAGCCCCTGTGCCAACGGCAGCAGGTGCTGACGATAAGCTTCCGGGATTTCGGCTTTCACATACATGCCGCTATCCGTATCGCCTATCACGGGGTCGACCAAAATGCATAGGTCCGGATGCGTGGCCCGAACGGTTTCCAGCCACTGTGCCAGCAAGGCGATTTGCTCCGCGCTGCCCATGTATCCTGTTGTCACCGCCTTTAGCTCACGCAAGGCATCACGCTCGCTTAAGGCGCGGAGATAGCCGCTAAACCAGTCAGACGGAATAACGCCGCCGTAAAAGGTTTCATAATGCGGGGTATTACTGAACAGCACCGTGGGTACTGCCGTCACGCGTAACCCCTGCGCTTTAATGGCCGGGACGGCGATGCTGTTACCTACGCTGCCATACACCACCTGTGACTGGACGGCGACGATATCGGTCTGTAATGCCCGATTCGTGTCGTCAAAGAGCACTGACTGGATATCACTCTCCTGCTCCATAAATTTCTCCTCTCGCTGGACAGCGGGCCTACGCCTCACTATTATCGTCATATGCTAAAATTCATTTTGTCATAGGTCAATAATGATCGACGGAAAAACCGCTAACGAAATTTTTGACAGTATCCGTCAACATGTCACTACAGGCACGCTGGCAGCAGGCGAAACGTTGCCGCCAGTGCGGGAACTGGCAACGGCATTAAACGTGAACCGCAATACTGTCGCGGCGGCTTACAAACGCCTGGTCACCTCCGGGTTGGCGCAGAGCCTGGGACGCAACGGCACGGTGATTAAGGGGATTACTGCCCCTGTTGCGCTGGAAGGTGGTAATCCGGATACCCCGCTTATCGATCTTTCCGGCGGTAATCCAGCGCCCTCGCGTCTTCCTGACCTGAGTAGTTATTTCGCGAAGATAAATAAGAATCCGCGTTTGTACGGCGATGCCGCTGTGTCACCAGGGCTTAAGGTATGGGCATCACAATGGATGCAAAATGCAATGCCCGGCAAGGGGGAAATTGATATCACCAGCGGCGCCATTGATGCTATCGAACGGCTACTGTGCGCCCATTTACTGCCTGGTGATAGCGTTGTCGTAGAAGATCCATGCTTTTTGAGCAGCATCAACATGCTGCGTTATGCTGGTTTCTCCGCCAGTCCGGCCAATGTTGACCACGAAGGCATGCTGCCGGACCAACTGGAACTCGCGCTACAGAAAGGCGCGCGGGCAGTGATTCTGACACCGCGCGCGCATAACCCGACAGGATGCAGCCTGAGCGCTTCACGCGCGGCGCAATTGCAGGAGATCCTGGCCCGCTACCCGCAGGTGCTGGCGATCGTCGACGACCACTTTGCGCTGCTATCTGCTTGCCGCTGGTATCCGGTGATTGCGAAGGAAACCACGCACTGGGCGATTGTCCGTTCGATGTCAAAAACGTTAGGTCCGGATTTACGCCTGGCCATTGTGGCCAGCGATCCGCTCACATCCGGGAAACTGCGTTTACGGCTCAACTCCGGTAGTCAGTGGGTCAGCCATCTGCTGCAGGATTTAGCCTGCGCGTGCCTGAGTGACGAGACATATCAACACACACTGGCACAAACGCAGCAGTTTTACGCCGTCCAGCAGCAAAAGCTGAATACGGCTCTGCGCCAACATGGCATTGAACTGCCCGTCGGTGACGGTCTGAATCTGTGGTTACCGCTGGCAGATCACAGTCAGGAGATCGCTTTTGCGCTGGCAAAGTCCGGCTGGCTGGTTCGGGAAGGCGAAGTGTTCGGCGTCAACACGCCTGCCCACGGCCTGCGTATTACGCTGTCAACCTTAACTGACAGCGACATTGATAAGCTGGCGGCTGATATTCATCAGGCGCTAAAACGCTAACAGGAGAGAAAAAGTGCGAGTTCATTTTGTTATTCATGAGTCTTTCGAATCTGCTGGCGCGTATCTGCCGTGGGCCGAATCACGCGGCTATAGCGTCAGTTGGTCGCGCGTTTATGCCGGAGAAGCGGTTCCTGCAAACGCCGATGATTTCGATATGTTGGTGGTGTTTGGCGGTCCGCAGTCACCACGAACCACGCTGGCAGAGTGCCCGTACTTTGATTCTCAGGCCGAGCAGCATCTGATCAACCAGGCGATTGCGGCACGTAAAATTGTGGTGGGGATCTGCCTGGGTTCACAGTTAATCGGCGAAGCGCTGGGTGCGAAGGTGTGCCAGAGTCCGGAAAAAGAGATTGGTCACTACCCCATCGTTCTGACCGAAGCCGGTCAACAGCACCCGCTGTTCAGCCATTTCGGCTCACCGCTTACCGTCGGTCACTGGCACAACGACATGCCAGGATTAACCGACCAGGCGACCATTCTTGCTGCTAGCGAGGGCTGCCCACGACAAATCGTGCAATACGGTAATTTTGTTTATGGTTTTCAGTGCCATATGGAGTTTACGGCTGATGCTATAGAAGGGCTTATTCAACACTCCGAACAAGAACTGGCGGAAGCTAAAGGCAAGCGTTTCATCCGTTCCGTTGAAGAGATGCGAGCATGGGATTATCAGCAGATGAATGAGAAACTGTGGCAATTCCTTGATAAGCTTGTGGAAAAACGTAACGATTGATTATGCCAGGCCGGATAAGACGCTTTACGTCGTCATCCGGCGCTCGTGCCGTACGTTTGCCTGATAGTGCTATGATTATCAGGCCTGAAAACTAAATCCCTAATCCCTGGTTAAAGTGCTCTTCGCCAAACACGCCGGTTGAAAGGTAGCGATCGCCGCGATCGCAGATAATCGCCACCACCACCGCTCCCGGGGTCGCGCGCGCCACACGTAACGCCCCCGCTACCGCGCCACCAGAACTGACACCACAGAAAATCCCTTCGCGAACGGCCAGTTCACGCATGGTGTTTTCCGCATCGTTCTGATGAATATCCAGCACCTCATCCACCAGCGAGGCGTTAAAAATGCCCGGCATATATTCCGCAGGCCAGCGGCGAATTCCCGGAATACTACTGCCCTCTTCCGGCTGCAGGCCAACGATAGTGACCGCTTTTTCTTGCTCACGCAGAAAACGCGACACACCGGTAATGGTGCCTGTCGTTCCCATACTGGAGACAAAGTGGGTAATACGACCTGACGTCTGCTGCCAGATTTCCGGTCCGGTGGTAGTGTAATGCGCGTACGGGTTATCCGGATTATTAAACTGATCCAGCAGCTTGCCTTCTCCACGCTGCGCCATCTCAAGGGCTAAATCGCGCGCGCCTTCCATCCCCTGCTCTTTGGTGACCAGAATCAGCTCGGCACCATAGGCGCGCATCGCCGCACGGCGCTCCTGGCTCATGTTGTCTGGCATCAGCAGCTTCATGCGATAGCCCTTCAGCGCGGCGATCATTGCCAGCGCAATTCCGGTATTACCGCTGGTCGCCTCAATCAGCACGTCGCCTGGCTTAATTTCTCCGCGTTTTTCCGCTTCGACGATCATCGACAACGCGGCGCGGTCTTTCACCGAACCTGCGGGATTATTGCCTTCCAGCTTGACCCAAATTTCACTACCGTTATCCGGCGCCAGACGTTGTAATTTCACCAGAGGCGTATTGCCAATTGTTTGTTCTAATGTGTTCACGTTTTCAGCTCAATAAAAATGCCGGGTGGCGCTGTACTTACCCGGCCTACAGGTCATGCTGCACCTGGTAAGCCCGGTAAGCGCAGCGCCACCGGATGATAACTATACGAATTAACCTATCAGGCGCTTTGCGCCAGGGCAAGTTCCTCTTCCCGCGTTTCAATACGCTGGTCGCCGTTATACAGGCGCGCATTTTGCAACCCGACAAACAGACGTTCGCCGCGGCCAGGGGAATCATCGCCCTGCATGACTACCGTCAACGGTTCGTTATACCACCCCAGGGGTTGCACAACTAATTGGGTGTAGTGTCCTTTCGGGCTGGCTTCCAGCACTTGTACCGGCAACGGCGAATCCAGGCTGGTACGACGGCTCACGTCCACTTCCCACGGGCGCAGGAACAGATCCACCGGTCCCTGGTAGCCAGGCGTATAACCCAGCGGCCAGCGGTGTGCGCCCACATGGAATTGGCCGCCACGAATCGTCCCCTGCAGGCGGTTAACCTCACCCATAAATTCCAGGACGAAACGAGTAGCCGGTTCGCGCCATACCTGATCCGGCGCATCAGCCTGTTCGATATGACCCTGACTCATCACCACTACGCGGTCTGCGACTTCCGTTGCTTCTTCCTGATCGTGGGTAACAAACACGCTGGTAAATTTCAACTCTTCATGCAACTGGCGCAGCCATCGACGCAGCTCTTTGCGCACCTGCGCATCAAGCGCGCCAAACGGTTCGTCGAGCAGCAGGATCTGCGGCTCTACCGCCAGCGCACGCGCCAACGCCACGCGCTGTTTTTGCCCGCCGGAGAGCTGTGCCGGGAAACGGTCCGCCAGATGAGCCAGTTGAACCATTTCCAGCAGTTTGGTCACTTTTGCTTTGATGGCCGCCGCATTCGGGCGCTCACGCCGTGGCAGGACCGTCAGACCAAACGCGATATTGTCGAAAACGGTCATATGACGAAACAGCGCATAGTGCTGGAACACGAACCCCACCTTACGGTCGCGGGCGTGCAATCGGCTGACGTCGGTACCGTGAAAACGGATATGCCCGCTGGACTGATGCTCCAGCCCGGCAATAATGCGCAGCAGCGTGGTTTTGCCCGAGCCGGATGGCCCCAGCAGCGCGACCATCTGACCTGAAGGAATATCCAGCGAGATATCGTTCAGCACCTGGGTGCGACCAAAAGACTTCTTAATATTGGCAATCTCAATGCTCATGATTTTCCTCCTGCTGCGCGCGTTTTTCCTGGTTCTCCAGACGCCATTGCAACATGCTCTTCAAAAACAGGGTAATAATCGCCATCAGCGTTAATAGCGCCGCGGCGGTAAAGGAGCCGACCGTGTTGTAGTCCTGCTCCAGTAATTCAATCTGTAGCGGCAGCGATAAGGTTTCGCCGCGAATCGAGCCGGAAACCACTGACACCGCGCCAAACTCACCAATCGCACGGGCGTTGGTCAACACCACACCGTACAGCAATGCCCAACGGATATTCGGCAGCGTAACGCGGCGGAACATCTGCCAGCCGGATGCACCCAGCAACACAGCCGCTTCATCTTCATTGCTGCCCTGGCTTAACATCACCGGCACCAGCTCACGCACCACAAACGGACAGGTCACGAACACTGTCACCAGCACCATCCCCGGCCAGGCAAACATAATTTGCAGGTTATGCTCATCCAGCCACCCACCAAGCGGGCCGTTAGAGCCGTAAAACAGCAGATAGACCAGACCGGCGACTACCGGCGAGACAGCAAATGGAATATCCAGTAACGTCAGTAGTAGTTGGCGTCCTGGGAAGTTAAAACGGGTCACCAGCCAGGCCAGCAACACACCAAACACCAGGTTCACCGGGACCGCAATCAGCGCAATCAGCACCGTCAGCCAGATGGCATGCAGCATGTCCGGATCCGCCAGGTTCTGTAATACCGGCATTAATCCCTTGCTGAACGCCTGCACGAAGATGTAAATCATCGGCACCAGCAAAATAAACGCGGAGACCAGCATGCCCGTGCCGATCAGAAACCATTTCCCCCAGTTGATGCGGGGTGCGCCATAGCGTTTCAATTGGGTAATGTCTGCCATCAGTGACCTACCACACGTCGACCAAAGCGACTTTGCAGAGTGTTAATTGAAAACAGCAGCAACAACGAAGCCCCGAGGATCACAGAAGCAATCGCGCTGGCGGCCGGGTAGTCAAACTCCTGCAAGCGAACAAAAATCATCAGCGAGGTCACTTCCGTTTTCCATGCGATGTTTCCGGCGATAAAAATAACCGCGCCAAACTCACCGAGGCTGCGGGTAAACGACAGCGCAACGCCCGCCACCAGCGCAGGAGACAGCTCCGGCAGCACTACTTTACGGAAACTTTTCCAGCGCGTAGCACCGAGCGTTTCAGCTGCTTCTTCATATTCCGGGCCTAACTCTTCCAGTACCGGTTGCACGGTACGCACCACAAACGGAATGCTGGTAAAGGCCATCGCTACCGCGATACCGAGCCAGGTGTAGGTCACCTTGATATCCAGCTTCGCCAGCCACTCGCCGTAGAAGCCATTAACCGAAAACAGTGACGCCAGCGTCAGACCTGCCACCGCCGTAGGCAGTGCGAACGGCAGGTCCATCAGCGCATCCAGCAGCGTACGGCCCGGAAAGCGATAGCGGGTTAAGATCCACGCCATCAGCAAACCGAACACGCCGTTAAAAATCGACGCCACAAACGCCGACAGCAGCGTCACTTTATAAGCCGCCACCACCTGCGGATTGGTAATCACATCCCAGTATTGCGCCCAGCTCATTTGCGCCAGTTGCATCACCAGCGCGCTCAGCGGCAGCAGCAATATCAGGCAGACAAACAGTAAGCTGGTGCCCAGGCTCAAAGTGAACCCGGGCAGCACGCGTCGGGAAGAAACAGCAAACATTTACTTACGCCCCGCCGCCAGCAGTTTGTCCAGCTCACCGCCGCTGACAAAGTGCGTTTTCATCACTTCAGGCCACGAGCCAAACTTATCTTCCACACGGAACAATTCGGTCTGCGGGAATTTATCTTTCAGCTTGTCCATTACCTGCGGGTTATTCACGCGGTAGTAGAAATCGGTAATGATGGTTTGCGCCTGCGGGCTGTACAGCCAGTTCAGGTAAGCTTTCGCCGCTTTTTCAGTACCGTTGGCCTGCACATTTTTATCTACCCAGGCCACCGGGAACTCCGCCAGAATGTTGACCTTCGGCACCACCACTTCGAAGCCCTGGTCTTCGTACTGTTTACGGATATTGTTCACTTCCGATTCAAAGGTAATCAGTACGTCGCCCAGACCGCGCTCCACGAAGGTGGTAGTTGCACCACGACCGCCGGTATCAAATACTTCCACGTTTTTCAGAAACTGGGTCATGAACTGTTCGGTTTTAGCTTTATCCCCACCGTCCGCTTTATCTGCCGCGCCCCACGCAGCCAGATAGGTATAGCGTGCGTTACCGGAGGTTTTCGGGTTCGGGAAAATCAGCTTCACGTCCGGGCGAACCAGATCGTTCCATTCGTGGATATTCTTCGGGTTGCCCTTACGCACCAAAAACGCCATGGTGGAATAGAATGGCGAACTGTTATTCGGCAGGCGGCTTTGCCAGTCGGCAGGGATCAGCTTGCCTTTGTCATGCAGGATCTGCACGTCGGTCACCTGGTTATAGGTCACGACGTCAGCTTTCAGCCCCTGCAAAATCGCCAACGCCTGTTTTGATGACCCGGCATGAGATTGTTTAATCGTCAGTTTGTCGCCGCCGTTATCCTTCGCCCATTGCTGTTCAAACGGCGGATTAAGGGCGGCAAACAGCTCGCGGGAAACATCGTATGAACTGTTCAGCAGTTCCGTTGCCTGCGCCTGCCCCACCAGCAACAGCATGGCTGCCAGCGTCAGTGTTCTTTTTTTCAGTAAGTTAACGGCCATTGCGCACCCTTATAAATTAAATGACTTTCTTATGGTCATCATATTTATAACCAGTGCTAAAGGAGTAACGGTTTTATATACCGTTTGATGATTTGAAAGTTGAAAAGAGAATAAGGGGTACCTCCTCCCCAGCACATGGGGAGGAGACCGGCATCAATCAGACGCCGACGCTTACGCTTTCAGGCAAAGTGCTGCCGCCATCAATCACGTTTTGCGTGCCAGTTAAATAACTGGACTCATCCGATGCCAGGAACGCCGCCAGTTCACCGACCTCAAGCGGGCAGGCCAGACGACGCATCGGGATCGCTTTCGCCATTTCGACTAAAACGGATTCAGGATCTTCCGGGTTAGACTGACGCGCAATGCTTTCCGCCATCGGCGTACGAACGTAGCCAGGGCAAATGGCGTTCACGCGAATGCCGGACTGCGCATATTCTACCGCCAGGGATTTGGTCAAACCGATGATCGCGGCTTTCGACAGCGCGTAGGCCGTTTCGCCCGGGTCAGCAACCATATCGCCGGTCACCGATGACATCATCACGATGCGCCCATCTTTGCGCGCAATCATCTCCGGCAGAACGGCTTTCGTCACGTTCCAGACGCCTTTAATGTTGATATCAATGTGGAAATCGCGATCTTCATCGCTCATATCAAGGAAATTGCCGAGGCGGCATACGCCGGCATTGTTCACCAGAATATCGATTTTGCCTTCAATCTGCTTCGCGCGCGTCACCGCTTCCTTGACCGACGCAAAATCTCTGACGTCAGCGTGAACAGCTGTGCAACGGTGCCCTCGCCCAGCCAACTCATCCGCCAGTTTTTCAATCTCATCGGAGATATCCAGCAGGATTAAGTTCGCACCATGGCGGGCAAACGTTCTGGCGATACCCTCGCCAATACCCTGAGATGCGCCCGTAATCAATGCTGTTTTGCCCGTGAGTTTTCCCATTTCAATATTCTCCTTTTGAATATGAAGCCTTCACTTCATTCACGCAGAAGATACAGCAATAACAAATTAGTGCTGAGGAATAGCTCACTAAATCAGGTTAATCTCAGGTAAAAAAAATCCCCGACGATGCGGGGATGTCTATTTCGTGGCCGATAACAGGATTAGCTCACCATTACAGCGCCATTAAACGGTCCAGCGACGGTGCATAGTAATAGCCGCCGGTTACCGGTTTGGTGAAGCGCAGCATCGCATCACGCTTACCGTCAGTGTCACCAAACATGCTCAGCAATTGTTGTTCAATGTTGTACAGACGAGCGCAGTAGGCGCAGAAATAGAGACCATGCGTGCCGCTGGCAGTACCGTATGGCAGGCTCTGGCGCACAATTTTCAGCCCTTTACCGTCTTCTTTGAGGTCAACACGGCTCAGGTGAGAGGTGACCGGACGGTCATCACCGTCGATCTCTTCGTTGGCTTCCTTGGTGCGACCAATCATCATTTCCTGGTCATGGATGCTCATGCGATTAAGCTGCTTCAGGTTATGTTCCCAACGCTGCACAAACACATAGCTGCCACCGGCATCCACACCATCTTTGATAACGGCAACTTCACGGCGCGTTTCTTCGCCTGCCGGGTTTTCCGTACCGTCAACAAAGCCGCTGAGATCGCGCTCTTCGACCCAACGGAAACCGTGGATTTCTTCTTTAACTTCAATACAGTCGCCAAATGCTTCCATTGCCGCCTGCGCAACGGAGAAATTCACGTCATGACGCAAAGAGAGAATATGGATCAACACGTCATATTGGGTTGCTGGTGCCAGACCTTTACCGTAAGGGATAAAGTCTTTTAACTCTTCAGCACCGACGCCGCCGCTCAATGCACGCCAGGTGTTGTTGCCAAAAGCGACAACCGCGCCCAGATGCGCATCCGGGAACTTAGCTTCAAAGGTCGCCAGCTTATCGGCGAAGGTTTTGCTGGCCGCACGCAGGGCATCAACGTCGCCTTTAACATTGGCTTCAATCCAAATCGCCGCACGGCAATGTTCTGGCAAAATGCCACTCTGAACCTGAGACATTGTTCCTCCTGAAAAAAAGATGCCACGACATCGTGGCATTGATGGGCGCTATTCTACCTGTTTTTTTAACAAGCCGATTTGTTCAGACGCAAATTAACGCCGCCAGATAATTTTGCTTACTTTCCACGCTTTCAGCGTGTCGTCAGACGGCATTATATCCTCAGGCCCGCTCCATTCACCGGAAAAAATATAGCTAATATGTTGACTTCCTTCAGCTTTACACTCAACGCCCGCGCTGTCATCTCCGGTTGCTTTTTGGCAATTACCGAAAGCTTTAGTGTAAAGGTCGCTAAACGGTGTACCGATTTCGACACCCGCGGCTGACGAAATATCGTGATCTAATACATCAATACGACTGATGGTTCCCTGGCTGCCGTTGATGACTATCGCCAGCTTGTCGTCTTTCATCGCTTCATAGAAGCGCACCACATTACCGTTATCGGTCTTCATTCCGCTACGCAGGCGGTAATCGCCGTCCAGCGCATCAGCAATGGCTTTTTCATCCAGCGGCGTAGCGCCTGTTAACGCTCCGACGCCCTGCTCTGTGACCTGCGTTGAAGAACCAAACCAGTTCCACGGATTGGCGGCAGACCAGTTCACCGAGGACAACGTTGAACACCCGGCCAGTAGCAGCGGCATCGCGCATAAAGTCAAACGCAGTGATTTCATTTCACTTCCTTCCTTATTTATCAACGGTGCTTGGAGTCCGGTTTCCCCAAAAAGTGCCGTTATTCTTTCTCAAGGGAAAAACAGGCACGCAGACGTTGATTGGTTAACAGCCAGATCAGCGCGACGATATCCGCCACCAGCAGCGCCAGCCCGACGCCGTTGAGCGGATCGCCTGCCAGCCACATCACCGGCTGCCAGCACAGCAGCACCAGTTGAGCGAGAATCAATAATCCTCGCAGCCAGCGCCAGATCACCGGAAACGCAAAGCGTCGCCCGCTGAGTAAAAACGCCAACACGGCGGGAACGCCGGGAAGCAACCCCAGCCAGAATGCGTCATGATCGGGATAAAACAGATTCAGTAAGGTGTTGCCCTGCTCACGGGAAGAACCGGCAATCACAAACAAAACCCAGGTGCGTGCCTGCAACAGCAGGACGCACCAGAAGAGAAAAGGCAGGCGCAGACGCCCATGACCATCATAGTCGGCCGGATGAAACTCAGTACTCTTCATCTTCGATCAAACGCTTGCCCAGATTGAGTACATCCGCATGTTCATAGCCCAAACGTTCATACATGCCCTGTACGACGTCGTTATCGTCACGCACCATGATTTGAATCTTCGGACAACCGCGGGCAATGAGCTTTTTCTCCAGCCGGTTGAGCAGCGCATTGGCGATGCCGCGACCGCGAAACTCAGGATGCACGCCCAGGTAATAGGCGGAACCGCGATGCCCGTCGTATCCGCCCATCACCGTGCCGACCACCTCGCCGTTCACTTCAGCAACGAGGAACAAGCTGACGTCATGATTGACTTTACGTTCGATGTCCATTTCAGGGTCGTTCCATGGACGCAGCAAATCACAACGCTCCCAGAGGGTGATCACCTCTTCGAAATCTTCCTGGCGAAAAACGCGTATTTCCATGGTATTGGGTACCTTTTCAGGACGTTAAAAAGCGATTATGGCGCGAACGGCTGATTTAGCCAATATCTGACGCGAAGCGGCGGAAAAAATGGCATAATACGGAATTGTCACGTATTGAAATGAAAAGTAAAACAATTCTTATCTCGATCCGTCGCAACGGACTACGCGATACGATATAACGTTTAGAACCTTTTTTTTACAACTCAGGCCGTATGAGCACTTTTAAACCACTAAAAACACTCACATCGCGCCGCCAGGTGCTGAAAGCCGGGCTGGCCGCCCTGACGCTGTCAGGCATGTCACAAGCCATCGCTAAAGAAGAAGCGCTAAAGACCAGCAATGGACACAGCAAACCGAAAGCGAAAAAATCCGGTGCTAAGCGCGTTGTTGTCCTTGATCCGGGGCACGGAGGGATTGATACCGGCGCAATTGGTCGCAACGGCTCGAAAGAAAAGCACGTTGTGTTGGCTATTGCCAAAAACGTGCGCTCGATCCTACGTAACCAGGGGATTGATGCACGCCTGACCCGCTCCGGCGATACGTTTATTCCGCTCTACGATCGCGTCGAGATCGCCCACAAACATGGTGCCGATCTGTTCATGTCGATCCACGCCGACGGTTTTACCAATCCGAGCGCTGCGGGTGCTTCGGTCTTTGCCTTATCCAATCGCGGTGCCAGTAGCGCCATGGCGAAATATCTGTCCGATCGTGAAAACCGGGCCGATGAAGTCGCCGGAAAGAAGGCCACTGACAAAGATCATTTGTTGCAGCAGGTGCTGTTCGATCTGGTGCAAACTGACACCATAAAAAACAGCCTGACGTTAGGCTCGCATATTCTTAAGAAGATCAAGCCGGTACACCGTCTGCACAGTCGCAGCACGGAACAGGCCGCCTTCGTGGTGCTAAAATCACCTTCGATTCCGTCGGTCCTGGTCGAAACCTCGTTCATCACCAACCCGGAAGAAGAACGATTGCTGGGTACGGCGGCGTTTCGTCAGAAAATCGCCACCGCTATCGCCAATGGCATCATCAGCTATTTCCACTGGTTTGATAACCAGAAAGCACACTCGAAGAAACGTTAACCATGAAGCCCGATGCACAGCGCGTAAAACAGTTCCTGCTCAGCCTGCAGGATGAGATTTGTCAGCAGTTATCCACCGTAGACGGCAGCGAATTTGTTGAGGATAACTGGCAACGCGAAGCGGGCGGCGGCGGGCGCAGTCGGGTGTTGCGTAACGGCGGTATTTTCGAGCAAGCAGGCGTCAACTTCTCCCACGTCCACGGCGATGCAATGCCGGCCTCGGCTACCGCGCATCGCCCGGAGCTTGCCGGGCGCAGCTTTGAAGCGATGGGCGTCTCGTTGGTGGTGCACCCGCAGAATCCCTACATTCCAACCAGCCATGCCAACGTACGGTTTTTTATCGCGGAAAAACCGGGGGCCGATCCCGTGTGGTGGTTTGGCGGCGGCTTTGACTTAACGCCCTACTACGGCTTTGATGAGGATGCGGTTCACTGGCATCGCACGGCGCGGGATCTGTGCCAGCCGTTTGGCGATGACGTTTATCCACGTTACAAAAAGTGGTGCGATGACTACTTCTTCCTCAAGCACCGCAACGAGCAGCGCGGCATTGGCGGGCTGTTTTTCGATGATTTGAATACCCCTGATTTCGACCACTGCTTCGCTTTTATGCAGGCAGTAGGTCAAGGTTACACCGAGGCGTATCTGCCCATCGTCGAACGCCGCAAAATGATGAGCTGGGGCGAGCGCGAGCGTAATTTTCAGCTTTATCGTCGTGGGCGCTATGTGGAATTTAATCTGGTGTGGGATCGCGGCACGTTGTTCGGTTTGCAAACCGGCGGACGCACGGAGTCGATTCTGATGTCGATGCCGCCGCTGGTACGCTGGGAGTATGACTGGCAGCCGGAAGCGAACAGCCCGGAAGCTGCCCTTAGCGAGTTTATTCAGGTCCGCGACTGGGTGTAATTGCCTGATGGCGCTACGCTTATCCGGCCTACAACAAAGGCAAACCCGTAGGCCGGATAAGACGCGTTAGCGTCGCATCCGGCACAATAATCTCATCATGCCCACTGGCGCATACGCTGATGCAGCGTCAACGACGGTTTCTCCGCAAACAACTGCTGGTAGTCGGTGGCAAACTGCCCTAAATGCCAGAATCCCCACTGCATGGCGGCGTCTTTCACCGTCGCACTCTGCGACCATGGGCTTATCAACTCACGGCGCACGGCGTTCAGGCGAATACGTTTCAACCAGGCATTCGGGCCAATACCGAGGATCGCGTGAAAGGCGTTTTGCAACGTCCGGCGGCTAACGTGCAGCTGATTGCATAAGTCGAGCACGGTCAGCGGCTCTGACATATTTTCCAGCACGTATTCGCGCGCACGTGACAGCAAGCGACGATAGCTCTGATGGCTGATGCTTTCCGCAGTCATAATCGGCTGCGCTTCTTCCAGCATGGTGCCCATCGCCAGCAGCAGGTTATCCCCTAACACTTTACGCACCGCGGGTTGGTGAAGGTTTTCAGGATTCTCACTAAACGTCGCCAGCGCCTGCTGCACAAAGCCCCATAGCGCGGCTTTGTGTTGTTCTTTAACTTCCAGCGCCGACTGATTGCGCAGCATATGTAGCACCCTTTCCGGGTTATGCAGGAAGTTGGCCTGACGAGCAATGGCCTCTTCCGAAATGACGACACCCAAAATGGTGTAATCATCCGGCGTACTCAGTTCAAACTCCGTCCCGCCTGGGCGGGTGGCAATTTCAGCGCTACCCAAACACTGGGTACCAATAAATCCCTGCTCGCCGCGCGTGGCCGGAATGCCAAACCAAAATGAGTTTGGCCAGACAAGGCACGACTGACGCAGCGCCAGTCCGGTGTATTCACGGAACACCTGAATATCATCGAGCAGGATTTCCGTGAACTCGCCATGAAATTTTCCCGGATGCAGCTGGTCGTAGATCTGCTGCCAGGCGGTAATCGTCAGCGCGTGCTCATACACATCCGTTGTTCGCCGTTGGTGAACGTTGTCCACTTCCACTTTCGGCGTCAGTTTAACGTCTTCGGGTAATACTTCATGATAAAGATGGTGCAAGTTTGCAGTACGGTTCTTTTTCATGATCTTTTAAGCCGGAAGCTTCAACGAAGCCCCCGGCCCTCCGACAGGTTAATTTTTTAAGCGGTAGCGACTACTGCGTTTACGCAACGCTCCATCAGAAAAGAGCTGTTCCAGCGCATTTCTGGCTTCATCAAGTGACCAGCCAAAGTGGGCCGCCACTTCCCCTGCCGTCATTCCTTGACGGACCGATGCTAACAGCGTCAGAAGTTGGGCAGAGGATTCAGACGTCACTGAGGCGTCCTGTGTCTTCTCTGGTTTCGCTTCTGTTTTCGCTTCTGGCTTCTGTTCAGGTTTCTTCGGCTGGCGTTTAAAACCGCCGATCAGCCACTGGGTGTCATCGTCCGGCCGGCCTATTTCCTTACGGCTGATAACACGGCCCGTACGCGCTGCGGCTGCACTGCCAGCATCCAGCGCTGCGCGGCATGCCGCCAGATCGCCTTCCACCACCAGCGTCAGTCGACCAGGATCGAGCACTTCGTGGCTAAGCAGACGCACGTTCGCGGCTTTCAGCATGGCATCGGCCGCGTCCACGGCAGCCACCATGCCATCCACTTCCAGTAATCCCAGTGCATTGATCATCACTACCTCTCTTACGCGCGCTGGATTGGATTACGGGCAATATCCAGAACGGCATCGGCAAAGGCGTTACATGCGGCTTTACAAGCGGCCTGGCTACCGGTCAAAAACGCGGCTGAATAGTTAGTTTCTGACGGCGGTGGTACATAGGTCACCAGTTGTACATCGGCAGATTTCAGCGCGGCATCAATACCAAATGTCGCTTCCAGCGGCGGTGCTACCAGATACGCCATCGGATCGCCCAGTCGGCATCCCGCGGTTGCGGAGAGATACGAACCGGTACGCGAAACCACATGCGCCAGGAAGGCGGTATCTTCTGCGTCATTCGCCCACTGGAATGCCGCACCGCTTTCAATATTGGCCACCATCGCGTCCAGACCCGCGCGAACTTCGGCCGGGTTTGGTCCACCGAGCATAATCAGCACTTCGCCCGATGTTGGAGAGGGACTGTGCGCCGCACCGGCATACAGCGAGCGGCCATAAACCACTTCGACCATTGCCTGTTTTGTCGCTTCGTCTGCGGCAATATACGCCACGTCATCAGAATCTGCTGTGATGAGTCCGAGGCTACGTATATGTGGCGGTAATTTAAGTTCGCGGGCAAAACCGTCATTTACCGAGGCAATCACACGCATTGCGGTGACTGAAGGTCTAATTAAATCTAATGCTGGCATGATGCCTCCTTAACGGGTCATATTGATGCCGGATGCTTTTTGCTCCAGCATGCGCTTGGCCAAATCCACAATCACCGCCGCCGCTTCAACTGGTGGCGTACCGCCCTGGTGAATGTTCGAGATACAGGTACGGTCAGCCTCAACGGTGGTCGCCACACGCGGCGAATAGACGGCGTAGCAAGAAAGACTTTCCGACTGGCCGAGGCCCGGACGTTCACCAACCAGCAGGATCACCGCTTTTGCACCCAGCAGTTCGCCGATCTGATCTTCGATTTTCACGCGCCCATAGCGAACAAAGAACGGCGTCCCAACCTTCAATCCGGCCTGTTTTAAGCCCGACAACAGCGGCGGCAGGATCTCTTCATAGTTAGCGGTAATCGCGTCGGTAGACAGGCCATCAGAAATAATCACCTGCACATCCGGATTCATTACACACTGTGATTTCAGTGCTTCAATGGCTTCCGCACTCAGACGACGCCCCATATCCGGACGCGTCAGATACAGGTTTTTGTCGCTGATTTCCGAGCGCACTTCCAGCAGCCCCTGGGCTTTTACCCACTCTTCCGGCACTTCTTTCAATACCGTATCTTTCGAACGCGAGTGGTCAGCCAGGAAACGCAGCAGCGCCTGGGTACGCGGACGAGGACCGGCACGACCGGTACATACACGCGCAGCGGTGCTACGACGAAGTTCAGTCAACACCTCTGCACGGTGCGGATTCTCAACGCCAATCCATGCTTTGGCTTCGGCTGAGCCTAAGTCCATCGCGCAGCTTTCACCGGTCGGCGCGGCGCACTGCGTGGTGCTGCATTTTGCTGGCGCTGACGGTTCTTGAGCCTGCGGTTGAGACTCACCCATTGACGCCATTACGCTGCGTACAATTTCTTCAATCTGTTTTTGATCCATCGTGTGTCATCCCCGCGTCATCAGAAGAACAGTGACGGATCGCCCGCCCGTTTGGTCAGGCGACCGTTTGCCATAATGCCCATAGTTTCCAGCCAGCGTTCAAACTCCGGCGACGGACGCAGGTTCAGCAGCTGACGCACGGTCGCGGTGTCATGGAAGGCGGTGGTCTGATAGTTGAGCATGATGTCGTCACCGAGCGGCATGCCCATGATGTAGTTGCAGCCAGCGGTGGCGAGCAGAATCATCAGGTTTTCGTTAAGGTTCTGGTCAGCATCAGCATGGTTGGTGTAGCAGCAGTCGCAGCCCATCGAGATGCCGCTCAGCTTGCCCATAAAGTGATCTTCCAGACCCGCGCGAATAATCTGACGGTCGTTGTAGAGATACTCTGGCCCGATAAAGCCCACCACGGTGTTCACCAGGAACGGATCGTAGTGACGTGCCAGCCCGTAGTTACGCGCTTCCATCGTCACCTGATCGGCACCGAAGTTCGCGCCCGCGGAAAGCGCAGACCCTTGCCCGGTTTCGAAGTACAGGCAGTTTTCCCCGGCGATACGGTTGAACTCAGCGCCCACTGCGCGCGCTTCATCCAGCATGGCCAGTTCAACGCCAAACTCTTTTAAGCCTTTTTCGCTACCGCAGATACTCTGGAAAATCAGCCCGCCCGGCGCGCCGCGACGAATCGCTTCGATCTGGGTAGTCACGTGTGCCAGTACGCAGCCCTGGGTCGGGATGTTGAATTTGTCGATAACGCCGTACACGGTATCCAGTACGCGGCTTAAGTTTTCCACGTCATCCGTTACCGGGTTAACACCAATCACCGCATCGCCCGCTCCGAAGGACAGCCCTTCGTAGATTTGTGCGGCAATACTCTGCACGTCATCACGGGTGTCGTTCGGCTGCAAACGGCAGCTGAAGGTGCCCGGCAGACCGATGGTGGTATTGGCCTTTTTGATCACCGGCATTTTCTTACCGCCGTAGATCAGGTCCGCGTTAGAGCAGATTTTTGCTACCGCAGCGACCACTTCCGACGTTAACCCTTTGCGCGTAAACGCAATGTCATCAACGGAGGTTTCATCGCTCAGCACGTACTCGCGCAGCTCGCTGATACTCCAGTTTTTGATACGGTTATAGGCCGTCTCGTTGACGTCATCCTGAATCAGACGAGTAACACAGTCCTCTTCATAGGAAATCACCGGGTTATTGCGGATATCCGCCACCGTCATTTCCGACAGTACCTGCTTGGCCGCCACGCGCTCCTGCGAACTGGTTGCGGCCACTCCTGCCAGCACATCCCCCGAACGCAGTTCGTTGGCTTTTGCCAGCACCTCTTTAACATCCTTAAACTGATAAACATTGCCGAACAATGTGGTCTTTAGTTTCATAAGTCGTTCCCTCAGGAAGGAAATGCGAGTGATTTCACCGTCACCGGCACAACCGATCCGCCAAAAAGAGGCGTACCAATGTCGATATAGTCCCCCGCCCGGACAACCACCTCATCGATGACTGCCAGCGGGTGTTGCTGTAACTGTGGGCGTAACAGCATGCCCAGGGCCTTACCAAAATCCTGCTCGGCTACCACCAACAGGGGATGCGGATTCGGATAGCGCGCGACAAAGGCCAGCAGCGCATCAATCACCGTTAACAGCGCGGCATAGCGCACCGGCAGCGAACCGGGCAGCGCCAGCACGTAGGCGTCCGTTTGCGGGTCCAGATCGAGCTGCATTAGCGCCTGTTGCCAGGCGGCCACCAAATCAGCCTCATTAACCGGAATCGCCACCGGCAGATTGCGCAGCGGAAGCGCCACGCCTTCCAGCCAGATGGTGCTGCCCGAAAGCGACAGCGTATGCGCACCGGCGCCAATCACCGTGGCGCGCACGGTTTGCGCCGGGAACTGCACGTTCATCTCACGCAGGCGCGGATGTTCATGCAGTGCCGTTGCTAACAGCGGGCCAATGTCGGAAAAACAGAACGGATCGGCTGGTTGGTTGCGGTAGCACTCGCCCACCCCGCCGGACAACGTAATCACTTCCGGTTTCACGCCCGCCGGTAACAGGCCGGTTTGCATCAGCGCCTGCGCCAGCGGTGATAACGTGCCGTCAATCACCTCCACAATCAGCGCCGCCATCCGTCGGGCTACCTGAACAAGCTGCGCCGCATTGAGGGTTCGGGCGTCGGTGCCCGGACCAAATACGTCATCAACAATCATCTGCCCCGGCTGATGCGCATGTACTACTCGCCCCTGGCCGTCCGTTTCCAGCAGTCGCCCGCCGACGTTGAGGCAAGCCGAACCGCTGACCTTTCCGGCATCAAACAGAACGTAGTTCGACGTGCCGCCACCGATGTCGATATTCAGTACGCGGCACAACTTCTGCTCGGACAGGGTTTGTGCCCCCGCACCGTGACCGGCAATCACCGATTCCAGATGCGGTCCGGCGCTGGCCACCACAAAATCCCCCAGCGACTGAGAGAGCGCCATCACCGCCGGACGCGCATTACGGGTTTTGGCACTTTCTCCGGTGATGATGATCGCGCCGGAATCGACAGTCTCAGGTGCAATACCCGCCGCCTGATACTGGGCGAGGATCAGCGCCTTAAGTTCGGCCTCTTTCAACCCGCCCTGCTTATCAACGGGGGTAAAGAACACCGGGCTTTGCCAGCTAATTTCGCGTTTGATGAATTCGTAGCGCGGCACCTGCGACACTGCCGCACGGTTGACTAACTCAAGGCGCGAGAAAATCACCTGAGTGGTAGTGGTGCCGATATCGATACCGACGCTCAATAGCTGGCGAGTATTCACGATTGCGCCTCCGGGTTGGTTTCTACTTCTGCTGGCACATCTTCATCTTTCGGTACCAACAGCATAGCCACACCAATCGCCGTCACGCCGCCAATCAACTTGCCGACAATCATCGGGAAGATCATCGCGTTCATGTTGGCAGCGGCGAAGCCTAAGTGGTCACCCAGTGCAAAGGCCGCGGAGACCGCAAAGGCGCAGTTGATCACTTTGCCGCGGGTATCCATATTCTTCATCATGCCGAACATTGGGATGTTGTTCGCCAGCGTCGCAACCATACCGGCAGCAGCAATATTATTGATTTTTAACAGGTTGCCGACGCTCATCAGCGGTTTTTCAAACCAGCGGGTCAGCAGCAGTACCATTGGGTACGCACCGAGCAGTACGCAGGAAATAGAACCGATAACTTCGATGGCGCGCATCACTTCACCCGGCTTGTCGCCCGGAGCCATGAAGATAGGATCAAGACCTGGGATTAGCTCCCAGCCGAGCAGGAATTTGACCACTGCTGCTGCCAGGCCGATGGTGATCAGCGCCACCAGGAATTTCGCGAAGATCTGGAAGCCGTTGATCATTTTTTCCGGGATGAATTTCAGTCCCAGCGCCACCAGCACGGCCACGATCAGCACCGGGATCATATTCATCAGGATCAGCGCGAAGGTGAATTCCACCGGCTGTCCGTTGATTTCGACGCCGGAGTACATCGCAATCAAACCGCCCGCAATACAACCAATCGGAATGGTGACAATACCCGCCAGCACGCCCAGCGCCAGATAACGACGGTCAGACGGTTCAATAATCCCCAGCGCAACCGGAATGGAGAAGACCAGCGTCGGCCCCATCATCGCCCCGAGGATCAGGCCAGAGTACAGCCACGCCGCAACGTCGCCGCCCGCCAGTTCTTTCGCAAGGAAGAAGCCGCCCATATCGCACGCCAGCAGCGTTCCGGCAAACATCGACGGGTTCGCGCCCAGCATTTCATACAGCGGAATAATTACTGGCCCGAGCACATGCGCCAGAACCGGTGCCAGCGCGGTCATACCGACCATCGCCAGACCCAGCGCGCCCATCGCCATAAAACCTTCTTCAAACTGGCCGCCCGATCCCTCAATACTCTTACCGAACTTACCGAGGAAGCGTGCCGAACCGCCGAACTGCGACAGGATCCTGTCCACGGCGGCAATCAGCATAAAGAACATCATGATGTACATGATGATTTCGTTAATTCCCATAGCCCCTACTCCCTGTCATTTGTGATTTGTAGGCCGGATAAGACGTTTACGTCGCCTCCGGCATTAACGCCGTGTTATTGCCGGATGGTGGTGCGAGCACCTTATCCGGCCTACAGGCATTACCCGGCAGCCGCGTACAGGTCGATGATCTGTGCCTGCGTGGCGGTGCGTGGGTTACTGCGAATACAAATATCCTCCAGCGCGGCGTGAGCCCATGCGCTGTACTGCTCGGGCTTTGCCCCAACGTCAGAGAGTCGTTTGGTCTGGCCCACTTCGCTAATCAACTCGCTGACCGCGTTGATAGCATCACGATCGTCCGATTTCTTGTTGGTTAACGCGCGTCCGATATGGCTAAAGCGCTCACGACACACCATGCGGTTGAACCCCATTACCGTGGGAAGCAGCATGGCGTTAGCCTGTCCGTGTGGAATGTGCAACGTCGCCCCCGGCTGGTGCGCCATCGCATGGCACAGGCCAAGCCCAGCGCTGGAAAACGCCATCCCGGCCATACAGGAAGCCAGCAGCATGCTTTCGCGCGCCGCCAGATCCTGACCGTAGCCGACGGCCTTCGGCAGCGATTTACCGATCATCGCTATCGCACCAATCGCCAGGCTGTCGGTAAACGGCGTCGCGTTCAGTGCGCTATACGCTTCAACGGCGTGCGTCAGTGCATCAATCCCGGTCATCGCCGTTACGTGCGCAGGCACACCTTCCGTCAATGCGGCGTCAAGGATCGCCACATCCGGCATCAGGGTTGCGTGGGCCAGTACTTTTTTGAGTCCGGTCGCGGCGTCGATAATCACCGTGACGTTCGTGGTTTCTGAGCCCGTTCCGGCGGTAGTCGGTACGGCAATCAGCGGCAGACGCGGGCGTAACACGCTACGCTCGTCCATGTCAGCCAGCGTCTGGGTAGGATTGGTCACCAGCAACGCCACTGCCTTGGCGGCATCCAGCACGGAACCGCCGCCGAAAGCCACGACACCGTCGCACTTTGATTCACGCAGTTGCGCGACTGCCGCGCAGACGTCCGTAATGCACGGTTCACCTACCGGACATGGCCACAGCGTCATTGCCACACCTTTCATCGCCAGGCTGCGCTCCAGTGCGGCGGTCATCCCCGCCTGATGCAGAAAGCTGTCAACCATGACGAACATATGCGTCAGTCCGCGCGTTTGTGCTTCCTGTCCGCAGGTACTAAGCGCTCCCAGTCCACATAACGTAACCGGGGGAACGCTAAACGTTTTTACGCGTTGCAGATTCAGGGTATCGAATGCCTGAAAGAGCGCGGTCTGCAATTCAGCTTGCATAGATTCCTTCCGCTTTTTCTTTTCCGCTGTTTGCAATCGCCAGCGGAGTCATAAACAGGCTGTGCTGGGGTAAATGCACCTGCAGTTCCGGGAAACGCTTACGGAACAGTTCATCAACGCCTGGCTGCATACAGGAGCCACCCGCCAGCCACAAATCAGCGACACCCTGTCCGGCAATATGGTGCGCCACGATTTCCGCCATCTTTTCGTAGACAGGCTTCACCACCGGCCAGATTTCTTTGCCATTGCTGCGCTTGTACTGCTCGGCTTCTTCCAACTGGATACGACGGTTCCCGGCCAGCGTCAGAGAGATATGGTGCCCGCCAGTCGCTTCATCAGCGGAGTAAGTCACTTTGCCCTGTTTAACAATCGCAATCCCGGTAGTGCCACCACCAATATCCACCACGCCGGCGTTATCAAGCTGCAACAGATCCGCCACCGCGGTTGGTTCGTCGAGGACATGGCTCACTTCAAGCCCGGCAGACTCCAGCACGTTAATAGAGATGCGTGGGTCAGTTCCCGGTGGAAACGAGGTTGCCGCATGGGTAAAACGGCAACCCAGTTGTTGTTCGAGCGTATCGAGATGGCGACGAACGATGGTCACCGCACCAAAGAAATCCCAAACGATGCCATCGCGCACGACATCGGCCCAGTCCAGGCAAACCGCGACCGGCTGTCCGTCACTGTCCACAACCATCGACACCACATCACACGTTCCCAAATCAATGCCCAACCACAGCGGTGAATCGCTCTTTGCGGGCGCCTGATTACATAGCGTTGCCGCTTTTAGCAGTCTGGGTGTCAACCAACGTTGTTCGTCGTGCGCCATCTCATTTACTCCTTATACAATTCTGAAGGCGTCTACCAACACACAGCGACGCAGACGCACAAACGTACGCGCACTGGTCACCCCTTCCCCGGTTGGTGTGGTAATAGTCATCGTGGTCCAGCCTTCACCGCCCAGTCCAAGACCGGCAATGCACGGTCCGTTCTTAACGAAGATGCTGGTATCAATGGCGTTTGCCATACGGTTCATATTTTCGATATTGCGTGAGTGCATCGCCGCCGTATGGTGGCAGCCGCCTTCCAGCTTGACCGCCAGTTCAATGGCTTCATCGACGTTGGCAACTCGCACGACCGGCAGCACCGGCATCATCAGTTCGGTAACGGCAAACGGATGCGTCGCGGAGGTTTCGACGAATAACAGACGGGTTTGCTCCGGTACGTTCAGACCAATCGCCGCAGCGATTTTTCCGGCATCGCGCCCGACCCAGTCACGACTGACTGTGCCTTTACCGCGCTCATCGATATTTTTCAGCAGCACCGGCTGCAGCTGTTCGGCCTGAGCCGCGGTCAGTTTCACCGCATGCTGGCTTTCCATCAGACGCATCAGTTCATCAGCGACGCTATCGACCACGATCAGCACTTTTTCGTCGGCGCAGATGATGTTGTTATCAAACGATGCACCTTTGACTATCGACTGCGCCGCACGTGCCAGGTCAGCCGTTTCATCAACCACCACTGGCGGATTACCCGCACCAGCGGCAATCAGACGTTTGTTGGTGTGCTTACGCGCGGCGTCTACTACGGCTTCACCACCGGTCACTACCAGCAGGCCGATACCTGGGTACTTGAACAGACGCTGGGCAGTCTCGATATCCGGGTTGGCAACGGTGACCAACAGGTTTGCCGGACCGCCTGCGGCAACTACCGCCTGATTAAGCAGAGTGATAGCGCGCTGAGAGACTTTTTTCGCCGCCGGATGCGGTGCGAAGACCACGCTGTTACCAGCGGCAATCAGGCTGATGGCGTTGTTAATGACGGTCGCGGCCGGGTTGGTGGATGGAGTTACCGAGGCCACCACGCCCCACGGTGCGTTTTCAATCAGCGTCAGACCGTTATCGCCGGTCAGAACCTGTGGAGACAGGCATTCCACACCCGGCGTGCCGCGCGCCTGCGCCACGTTTTTGGCAAATTTATCTTCGACGCGTCCCATGCCGGTTTCAGTGACGGCAAGTTCCGCTAATTCTCTGGCGTGCTTTTCGCCCGCCTCACGTAGGGCCGTGATAGCCAGTTGGCGCATGGCGACGCTTTTCAACCCCTGTTGGGCCAGTTTTGCTGCCGCCACTGCGTCATCCAGGGAGGCAAAAACGCCCATTTCTTGAACGGCACTGACGGGTTGGCTGCTGTCTTTCATTTTCAGCAGTACCGCTTTCACGACCTGTTCAATATCCTGTTGATTCATGATTTTCTGCCTTATTTATGGAAGATCACCTGACCACCTGTCACCACTTCATCGACAATGCCAATCACGCACAGATCGACAGGCGATGATTCATTCCGGTGCGCCTGACGGGCGGAGCTTCCGCTGACCAGCAGCACCCACTCTCCGGTTCCCGCCCCGATGCTGTCGATAGCAACAGCACATTGCCCGTCGGGATTTCCCTGGGCGTCAATCATTTCCACCATCAGCAACTTGTCGTGCGCGAGCCCCTGATGGCGTACGGTACAAACAATTTGTCCTGTAACGATTGCCAGTTTCATACGCGCCTCCGTGGCATATTTCAGGTAAAACCTCCCCCTACCCTCCGCAGAAGGTAATGTGAAAAGGAGAGAGGGTGACGCCAGCAATGAAGTCTGTGGCGTCACATGGACGACTTACATGTCGTTGCTGTCGCCTTTAAAGCTGATCGGGAACACTTCTTCCAGATCGCCGTGCGGACGTGGGATCACGTGTACTGAAACCAGCTCGCCAATACGCTGTGCAGCCGCAGCACCTGCGTCCGTTGCAGCTTTACATGCCGCTACGTCGCCACGGACCATGGCAGTGACCAGACCGCCACCGATCTGCTTCACGCCAACCAGTTTCACGCGTGCCGCTTTAACCATTGCGTCAGAAGCCTCAATCAGTGCAACCAGGCCCCGGGTTTCAATCATTCCTAATGCTTCCATTATGCTTTCCTCTTAAGTCAAAGGGGGTCCAGAACGGGACCTTATACAACCAGTGTGTGCGAGGCGTTTTCACGACTCATGTCAGTCTGGCGCGGCACTGCTGCCACCAACGCCAGTTCGATAATTTCCTGTACGCTACAGCCACGAGAGAGATCATGAAGCGGTGCGGCAAGCCCTTGAATCAACGGACCTACTGCGCGATACCCTCCCAGACGCTGAGCGATTTTGTAGCCAATATTGCCTGCCTCCAGCGATGGGAAGACCATCACATTGGCATTGCCCTTTAACGGACTGGCGGGCGCTTTTTGCGCTGCGACATCCGGAACAAAGGCGGCATCAAATTGCAGTTCTCCGTCCACGGTAAGCTGCGGGGCACGCTCACGAACGATCTCGGTCGCCTGCTGCACGTTAGCGACGTTAGGATGGCGAGCACTGCCATTGCTTGAAAACGACAGCATGGCGACGCGCGGCTCTTCACCAGTGATCACCTGCCATGTCTGCGCGCTGGCAATTGCAATATCCGCCAACTGTGCGGCGGTGGGCTGCGGCACGACGCTGCAATCGGCAAAACCTAATGACGGACCAAGGTACTGCGGCAGCATCAGGAAAATTGACGACAGCGTTTTACAGCCAGGCTGTAGCCCGATAATGCGTAATCCGGCACGCAGCACGTTCGCTGTTGATGAGAGATTGCCCGCAATACAGACGTCAGCTTTACCCGCGCTGACCATTGCAGCGGCGAACATCAGCGGATCGTTGAGTTTTTCCAGCGCATCCGCAGGCGTTTTATCTCCCGCGCGGGCCAGCCAGCGCAGCGCAAACTCTTCGCGCATTGGCTGATTGCTTTGCGGATCGATAACCTGAATGCCATCCATTGCCACCCGATGGCTGAGGGCAAACTGGCGCAGCGCAAACGGGCTGGCGACGAGAATGGGATGTGCCAGACCGTGCTGATGCAGGTAATTCGCCGCCTTCAGCACCCGGACATCCAGCGCATCCGGGAACACCACCCGTGCCGGTGAGCGTTGGGCGAGTTGACGAGCACGTTCAATGATCATTGCTTCTCCCCCAGTCGCTGTTGAATTTGGTTAACCGTCAGCGGATGCTTCGCAACGCTCAGAATCATCATCACGTAGACCGTACTGGAAAGGCGGTTGAGCGCCTGCATAATGTCCGGTCGCATAACCTCAAAACTGCGAGTGATGAACACCTGGGCCGCCACCGTCTCCGTTTCACGGACTTTGGTACGCAGCAGATTAAGCAGCGCGCAATCACGTCCGTGGCTGGCTTCAGGCACCAGATGGTCGTGGTCCAGATAGCGCAGCGGTTGATGCGAAAGACGGTGTAAATCTTCGTCACTTAAACCCACGACAGCTTGTGCTGCCAGCGGCTCATCCATGGCGTCAGCGCGCATAATATTGCCCAGGCGCGAGCGGATATCCGCCAGCCACGGCTGCCACGGTTCTGCCATCTCAATCTGCAACCACACAGCCAGGGCGATGGTGCTGTCCAGCGCGGCGCGAAATCCCAGCCGAGGGTCACTTTTGGCGACCATCTTGTCCGCCGTCAGATGCGTCAGGGTGTCCGGTTTCTTCGCCACCGGTTGATGGCACAGTTCGCAGCTGGCCTGTGGATGCGTATCGCTGCTGGTTAATCCATGCACCGGCTGCGGCTGCTGTTCTTCGTCATCAATAAACAGGCTGCCCTGCTCGTCGATAAACTTAATACGCAGATGTCGGCTTTCCAGTAATTCCCGGGCAGACGGCGTCAGGCGAGCGTCAGCGGGGAGATGAATTTCAGCCCCTTCGCTGAGCGTATGATTCGCTCTGAGCCATGCTTCGGTAATGAAATCCTTCATACATCCGCCTTAGCAGGACTGCCAGTTCGCAGGCCAGGCCACATACAGAAACTTCACCGTCGATGGCGTACCAAATTCGATGCTGGAACCTTTCGGGATAAACATGACGTCCCCGGCTTTTGCAATCATGGTTTCGCCTTCGTGGCGAACGTGCAGCTCGCCTTCCAGAATCATGTCGATTTCGTCGTAGTTCAGCGTCCATGGGAAAAAAGCGTTATCCCACTGCATGAACCCGGCGGCCATGCTGCTACCGTCCTGGTCGGTCACCAGATCGGTTAAGCCCACGCAGTGCGGCTGCGCGCCGTCAAAACGACCAAACTTCACGCTGCTGCCGTCGATGACTTTGACGCCGCCTTTGCCGGTTACCGAGCTAAAACTCGGCTGCATTCCGCCCTGCTCCAGCGACTGCTTCTCCTTCATAACTTTGTCCATCAGCTGGGCGACCAGGCTTTCGGTAAACAGCCCTTCCGGTAACTGCGCAATGATGGTTTCGCGAATGCGCTGGCTTTCCGTTTTGCCATCATCAACCGCCGCCGGTACAGCAGCAGTTGGCGCGGATTCATCGCATTCACTGATGGTAACGCCCAGCAGCTCCGCAACTTCGCGCGCCTCCGGGGTGATGATGCTGGCGCGCAGAACAACCGACATTTCCTGTTCGCCGCGTGCGTGGGCCGCACGAATATCGTTAGCTGTGATGAGTTTTTTCACCTGCCCTTTCCTCCTTTTGGCTGAGCTCAGTCAGATAATCCACCAGGTGCTGCACGCTGCGCGGGTCATGGCTATTGAGCTCAAAAATCGGCTCCTGAAACCCCATCCCGCGAAGTAGTTGTCGCGTTGCGGCGACGTCGGCATCCGGCATGTCCGTTTTACTGATAACGGCGATTTGTCGTTTACTGGCGCCGATATCCAACAGCCCGGCAGGTAAGCGACTTTCTTTATCATTTGCCGCGTGTATATAAATCAACGTATCGACATCCTGCAGCGTGGTAATTAAGGCGTGATACCAGCGCGGATGGCTAAAATATTCCCCTGGCGTATCGATATCGCCATTTTCATTAAACTCCACGGCCTGTGTTTTTCTGGCGAGGGAATAATTCCCCTGTAGCGCATTAAAGAGCGTTGTTTTCCCCGCCCCCACCGTACCGACAAATGCAATACGTTTCATCGCCGCCTCTGATTAACTTTTTGTCAGGTTGCACAAAGTGAAATTTAATAATCGACCCAGACCACTTACCGTCTGTAATAACGCTTCTTCTACTGCGCCTACCGAACCGTAGATCACCAGTGCGCCGCTGAATCTATCGAGAAAACCGATATGTACATCCGCCGCCTTCATGGCTAAGTCACCGGCAATCATCGCGGTTTCGCCTGGCGTCAGCGTCATGATGCCGATAGCGCCCGCTTCGGGTACGCCGATCTTTTTCGCTAATTCCTCGCCGGGGTGCGCAATGAGATGCGCCAGCGTGACCTGTTTCCCCGGCACAAATTCCTGAATAATGCGTTCTTTTTCCATTGCTCACCGCCTCCGCTAAAACTGCCCTCATCGTGGCAATTTTTTGTCAGAGTAAATAACAAAATTCGGCAACCAGGTTTAAAAGGTGAAGTAGATCACTAAGAAAGGGAAAATAAAAAGGCGCGGGAGAAACCCGCGCCGGAAATAAATTAAAGTGAAATTACAGCGGCTGCGTTTGGGCTTCTACAACCGCCAGCGCCACCATATTAACGATACGACGAACAGAGGCGATCGGCGTTAATACGTGAACCGGTTTCGCAACCCCCATCAGCACCGGGCCAACCGTTACGCCTTCAGAACTGGAAACGCGTAGTAAGTTGTAACTAATACGGGCAGCTTCCATATTCGGCATCACCAGAATATTCGCTGAGCCTTTCAACGGACTGTCCGGCATGCGGTCATTACGGATGCTTTCCACCAGCGCGGCGTCGCCGTGCATTTCGCCGTCAATCATCAACTCTGGCGCGCGCGCCTTAATCAGCTCCAGCGCGTCGCGCATTTTGCTGGCCGACGGACAGTTAGAGGAACCAAAGTTGGAGTGCGACAGCAACGCCACCTTCGGTTCGATACCAAAGCGACGCACGGTCTCTGCCGCCATCACGGCGATTTCCGCCAGTTGCTCAGGCGTAGGATCGTCGTTGACGTAGGTATCGGCGATAAAGGTGTTACCGCTTGGCAGCAGCAAGGCGTTCATCGCCCCGGCAGTATGCACGCCGTCGCGATGACCAAATACCTCTTTCACCACGCTGAAGTGCTCATGGTAGTCGCCAATCGTACCGCAGATCATCGCATCCGCTTCGCCGCGCTGTACCATGATTGCGCCGATCACCGTAGTGTTGGCGATCACCGCACGCTGCGCCTGCTCCTGGGTAATCCCACGACGCTTCATAATCTGGTAGTACTCGCTCCAGTACTCTTTAAAGCGCGGATCGGACTCATTGTTGACGATTTCAAAATCGACGCCCGCTTTGATCTGCAGACCCAGTTTCTGGATGCGCATCTCGATCACGCTCGGACGACCGATCAGGATCGGTTTTGCCAGCCCTAACGTGATCAGCTCCTGGGTAGCGTGCAGTACGCGCGCTTCTTCCCCTTCGGTCAGCACCACGCGCTTCGGCGCTTTGCGTGCCAGGGAGAAAATCGGCTTCATGAACAGGTTGGTTTTGTAGACGAATTCAGTCAGCTTATCGATGTAAGCGTCAAAGTCGGCAATCGGACGCGTTGCCACGCCGGAGTCCATCGCCGCTTTCGCCACAGCAGGGGCGATTTTGACGATCAGACGCGGGTCGAACGGTTTCGGAATGATGTATTCCGGGCCGAAGCTCAGGTCCTGATCGCCATAAGCAGAGGCCACCACTTCACTCTGCTCGGCATGCGCCAGCTCAGCAATGGCGTGCACCGCCGCCAGTTTCATCTCTTCGTTGATGGCCGTCGCACCAACGTCCAGCGCACCGCGGAAGATGAACGGGAAGCACAGGACGTTGTTAACCTGGTTCGGGTAGTCTGAACGACCGGTACAGATGATGGCGTCGGAACGCACCTCTTTTGCCAGCGGCGGCAGGATTTCCGGCTCCGGGTTGGCGAGTGCCAGAATCATTGGCGCACGCGCCATCTTCTTAACCATTTCCTGCGTCAGCACTTTCGGGCCCGAGCAGCCGAGGAAAATATCTGCGCCGTCAATGACATCATCCAGCGTACGCTTACCGTCATCCACCACCGCGTAAGCCGCTTTGGTTTCCGCCATGTTCGGTTCGCGGTCTTTGTAAATCACACCTTTGGAGTCACAGACCACAATATTGTGTTTCTGCATACCCAGCGCTACCAGCAGGTTCATACAGGCAATCGCCGCCGCACCTGCACCAGACACCACCATGCGCACGTCAGAGATATTTTTCTCAACCACCCGCAGACCGTTCAGAATAGCGGCTGTACTGATGATTGCCGTACCGTGCTGATCATCGTGGAAGACCGGAATATTCATGCGCTCGCGCAGTTTTTGCTCAATGTAGAAGCACTCCGGCGCTTTAATATCTTCGAGGTTGATACCGCCAAACGTGGGCTCCAGGGCCGCAACCACATTGATAAACTTATCCGGATCGAGTTCATCGACTTCAATGTCGAACACGTCGATCCCGGCGAATTTCTTAAACAGAACGCCTTTACCTTCCATCACCGGTTTGCCGGCCAACGCGCCAATGTTGCCGAGACCCAGCACCGCTGTGCCGTTGGAAATAACCGCAACCAGGTTGCCGCGCGCGGTGTATTTGTAGGCTGCCAGCGGGTCCTTTTCAATTTCAAGACACGGTGCAGCCACGCCCGGGGAGTAGGCCAGCGCCAGGTCGCGCTGCGTTGCCAGAGGCTTGGTCGGAGAAACCTGGATTTTACCGGGTACCGGAAATTCGTGGAAATCGAGGGCGCTTTGTTTTAACTGGTCATCCATCTTGTTGTTCCTTTCACGTATCTATCAAAAAAGTGGCGCGGGTAACCATTCTACTGAGCCGCACATTATCACCTCAGTCAACGGTACAAACTTTGAAGGTCCCCAAACTCTCACCATTCAAAGAAAGAATTTGTTATCAATTTATAACAACCATGTTACCTGCTTAATCCAGCAATACCATGCCTGTCTGCTATGCTTTTTGCTGACAACGCCCGCAATTTTCCCAAAAGTGTGAATCACAACACGCATCTAACACTTTACTTTTCAAGGAGTATTTCCTATGACCCGTAAAGAGCTTGCCAATGCCATTCGTGCGCTAAGTATGGATGCCGTCCAAAAAGCTAACTCCGGCCACCCTGGAGCACCAATGGGGATGGCCGATATCGCCGAAGTTCTGTGGAACGATTTTCTACGCCATAACCCGACCGATCCCACCTGGTACGATCGTGACCGGTTTATTCTGTCCAACGGCCACGCTTCAATGCTGCTTTACAGCCTGTTGCATCTTTCCGGTTACGACCTGCCAATCGAAGAATTAAAGAACTTCCGTCAGCTCCATTCGAAGACGCCAGGGCACCCGGAAATTGGCTACACGCCGGGCGTGGAAACCACGACAGGACCGCTGGGTCAGGGTTTAGCCAACGCCGTCGGCATGGCCATTGCCGAGCGTACGCTGGCAGCGCAGTTTAACCAGCCGGACCATGAGATTGTTAACCACTTTACCTGGGTCTTTATGGGCGACGGCTGTCTGATGGAGGGTATTTCACACGAGGCTTGTTCGCTGGCGGGCACGCTGGGGCTTGGCAAACTCATTGGCTTCTACGATCACAACGGCATCTCGATTGATGGTGAAACCGACGGCTGGTTTACCGACGATACTGCAAAACGCTTTGAGGCTTATCACTGGCATGTGGTACACGACATTGACGGTCATGACCCAGAGGCGGTGAAAAAAGCCATTCAGGAAGCGCAGGCTGTTACCGATAAACCATCGCTGATTATCTGCCGCACGGTGATTGGTTTTGGCTCACCAAATAAAGCAGGGAAAGAGGAAGCGCACGGCGCTGCGCTGGGCGAAGAAGAGGTGGCACTGACCCGGCAGAAGCTGGGGTGGCATCATCCTGCTTTTGAGATCCCCAAAGAGATTTACCGGGCGTGGGACGCACGCGAGAAAGGCGAAAAAGCGCAACAGGGCTGGAAGGAGAAATTCGCAGCTTACCAACAAGCCTACCCGGAACTGGCGGCAGAGTTTACTCGCCGGATGAGCGGTGGGCTGCCGGAAAAGTGGGAAGAAACAACCCAGAAATATATTACCGAGCTGCAGGCCAATCCGGCCAAAATCGCCACCCGTAAGGCCTCGCAAAATACCCTTAACGCCTACGGGCCTATACTGCCAGAGCTGCTTGGCGGTTCGGCGGATTTGGCCCCCAGCAACCTGACCATCTGGAAAGGCTCTTCCTCTCTTAAAGAGGATCATGCAGGAAACTACATCCACTACGGCGTGCGGGAATTTGGCATGACCGCGATTGCCAACGGTATCGCCCATCACGGGGGCTTCGTACCGTACACCGCTACGTTCCTGATGTTTGTCGAATATGCCCGAAATGCCGCGCGTATGGCGGCGCTGATGAAAGCCCGACAAATCATGGTTTATACCCACGACTCGATTGGCCTGGGGGAAGATGGTCCTACGCACCAGGCCGTTGAACAGCTCGCCAGCCTGCGCCTGACGCCTAATTTCAGTACCTGGCGACCGTGCGATCAGGTTGAGGCGGCGGTAGGCTGGAAGCTGGCAGTCGAACGTCATGACGGGCCAACGGCGCTGATCCTCTCGCGGCAGAATCTGGCACAGGTTGAGCGCACGCCTGAGCAGGTGCAGCAAATTGCCCGCGGCGGCTATGTGCTGAAGGATGGCGGCGGTAAGCCGGATGTTATTTTGATTGCTACCGGTTCAGAAATGGAAATCACGCTGCTGGCAGCGGAAAAACTGACCGGAGAAGGTCGTAACGTGCGAGTGGTTTCTCTGCCCTCAACCGATATCTTCGACGCCCAGGATGAGGCGTACCGGGAATCGGTCCTGCCAGCAAACGTCAGCGCTCGCGTGGCGGTAGAAGCAGGAATTGCTGACTACTGGTACAAATATGTCGGGCTGAAAGGGGCAATTGTTGGGATGACGGGTTATGGAGAGTCGGCTCCAGCGGACAAATTGTTCCCGTTCTTCGGCTTTACGGTAGATAACATCGTCGACAAAGCGCACAAGGTGCTTAACGCGTGATCCACAGTGTGGGCCAGGCATCTGGCCCATGCCAGTTATCGCAGCTTGGCTCCTGGGCATAGCGCACCAGGCGAAAACGTTGACCGTCGTAGCGCCAGCGGGTCTGGATACCGCAATCTGCCAACCCTCGTCCTTTAGCGAGGGTGACCAGCTCCCGCGACTTCTCGTCAAACGTAGCGTTGGTCAGCTCCATATCGCGACTTTCTGCATCCGTTTTAAACGGCAGGCTTAACCGTACCGCGCGTGAAGTCAACGGAGTCGTACGTGAAACCACCCACGCCAGATCGATGGTGTTATACGCCCCGGCCTCACAGCCAATCATCAGCAGCGCTTTATCATCCGTTAGGGCCGTGACGCGCATCTCGCGACGCAGCGGATCGATAGAGCAGCGAATACCGTTGATCCGCCAGTTACCATAGTCCAGCAGTTCACTGCGCTCCTGCTGCGTGAGAGGCGTTGGCGTTGGATTAATGACCGCTACACCTTTCAGCGCGGGGGCCGGAGGTACGCTGAGCGGAGGCTCGTCACCTTTTTCAATCCATGCGGTTTCGCTCCCCACCCGTTTTTGCTGGGCGTCGATAAACAACAATGCGGCTTTTAGCCCGACCAGCGAAAGGTTTTGCGCACCTTTTTGCAGGGTAATCGCCTTCGCGTCCTGTACGGTTTGTAAAAATGCGCTGATGGTGGCGGGATCATCGGTCGTCAGCTGCCAGGGAGTTATGCGCCAGTGCTCGCCGCTCAGCGAGAGTGGCGCACCATCCAACAGCAGACGCGGCGCAATATCGCTCTCTTTGACGCTGGACGATTCCAGCCCGCCCAGCTCAATACGCAACACGGCGTCGGTATGTGCCCCGGCGCTGCGGCTCAAGGTCATGACCAGGCCGTGGTGCTCTCCGGTATTACGCGCCACGCAAAAATTTTGGTTATTACACGTTACCTGCCAGTCAGAAAATGCCTGTTGCGCGGGCGCAGCCCACAGCAATCGGGCGGGTAGCAACCCGAGCAGGAAAAGGAGAATAACGCGATAGCGCATGGACGGTACAACCCCGAAGTCAAAACACACAGCCTAAGCGGTATCTTCCTTGCGCGACTGATGTGGCTCAATAAGAATCGTCGGATTGGCCGTAAATTTGTAAAGAAATATAAATCCCGCGCATTAGTCCATGAGATGCGATGACTGCAAATAGTTCAGCAATAGCACCGTTTTACCGTCACGGATCTCACCCGTTTTGATCATTTCCAGCGCCTGTGTGAACGGCAGTTCCAGAACTTCAATATCTTCATCTTCCACGCCGCCACCCGCGTTTGTCCGCTGACTGTCACGGTATTGCGCGATGAAGAAGTGGATTATTTCCGTCACACCGCCCGGCGACATGTATAGCTCAAACAGTTTACGTACTTCACCCACTTCAAAGCCGGTCTCTTCAATCGCCTCTTTTCGAATACATGCTTCCGGTTCGTCGTTATCCAGCAGCCCGGCGCAGGTTTCAATCAGTTGACCGTCTTCGTTACCGTTGACCCATGTCGCAACGCGAAACTGGCGGATGAGCACCACCGTTTTCTTCTCCGGGTTATACAGCAGAATTGTGGCGCCGTTGCCACGATCGTAAACCTCACGTTTGTGACGGATCACCTCTCCATTCTTACGGGTCAGGTCATAAGTGATATTGCGCAGGACGAAGTAGTTATCGGAAAGGACTTTATCTTTGATGAGGGTAATTTTTTGCGACATACCGGCTCCACAGCAAGAAGTGAAAAATAATACTACGCCGTGAAACCGGGTTTGTCTTGGAACAATGTAGGCCTGATAAGCAAAGCGCCATCAGGCATGCATGCGGCACATTGCCGGATGGCAACGCTAACGCGTTTTATCCGGCCTACTCGCCGATTAATGAGATTTGACTGATTTTACGCCCAGCCAGTCGACGATCCCCTGGGCGGCGTGCCGCCCTTCCGCCATAGCCGTCACCACCAGGTCTGCACCGCGTACCGCGTCACCACCAGCAAAGATTTTTGGGTTACTGGTTTGATAACGGTATGCACTTTCAACATCGGCGGCAATGCGCCCCCAGTTATCGACCTTAACGCCATGCGACTCCAGCCACGGCATGCCGTGTGGGTGAAAACCAAACGCCATAATCACCGCATCTGCGGGCATCACAAACTCACTCCCGGCAATGGGAACCGGGCGGCGACGGCCCTGCGCATCAGGTTCGCCAAGTTGAGTACGTAAGAAACGCACACCGCTGACTCGCCCATCGGCATGCAACACCAGCTCAACCGGCTGAACGTTAAACTCGAAATTTGCCCCCTCTTCCCGGGCGTTCTTCACCTCTTTTTTCGAGCCGGGCATGTTGGCTTCATCACGACGATAGGCGCAGGTCACCTGGCTTGCGCCATGACGCAGGGCGGTTCGCACACAGTCCATTGCCGTATCGCCTCCGCCCAGCACAACCACGTTTAGTCCGGCGGTGTCGATAAACGGTTCTTCAGGCAGTTCCTCCAGCCCCATCACCTGCTTGGTGTTGGCAATCAGGAACGGCAGCGCATCATACACGCCTGGCGCGTCTTCATTTGGCAGGTCCGCCTTCATGGAACGATAGGTTCCTACGCCCACGAACACGGCATCGTAATCCTCCAGCAGCTTTTCAAGCGCGACATCCTTACCCACTTCACAGTTAAGTTCAAAATGAATGCCCATGGCGCTGAAGATTTCACGGCGACGCGCCAGCAGCGATTTGTCCAGCTTGAAGGCCGGAATACCGAACGTCAGCAAACCGCCTATTTCAGGATGGCGATCGTAAACGGTGGCGCTGACGCCGCTGCGCGCCAGCACATCCGCACAGGCCAGACCCGCCGGACCCGCACCGATGATGGCAACACGCTTGTCCACTTTCTGCACATGGCTTAAGTCCGGTCGCCATCCTTTACTCAGCGCCCGATCGGAGATGTAACGCTCAATATTACCGATGGTAACTGCGCCATGCTCGCTACGCACCGTACATGCCCCTTCGCAGAGTCGATCCTGCGGGCATACGCGTCCGGTCACCTCCGGCAGGCAGTTGGTCTGGTGAGAAAGCTCAACCGCCGCGTCGATATTCCCGGCTTTGACCAGTTCAATCCACTGCGGAATGTGGTTATGCAGTGGACAGGTCCATTCGCAAATACTGTGGTCGCCGCATTTCAGGCAGCGAGAGGCTTCGCGCTCCGCCTGCGCCGTACGAAACGGCAGATAGATCTCTTCAAAGCTGGTTTTCCGGGCCTCAATCGCCAGTTTATCCGGCTCCCCGCGCGCAGGCGTCGCCTGCATTTGCTCACGTTTAGTGATGACATGTGGAACAAAATCGGTAGTGCTGGCATGCCATGGCTGGCTTTCCATACTTGCGGTACGCAGCCTGCGCGCTTTTGACAGACCGGTAAGCGAATTTTCCGTCACCAGCTGTAACGCCTGCGCCGGACAGTTCTCTACGCAGGCGGGTCCCTGTTCACGCCCCTGGCACAGATCGCATTTGTGCGCGGTAGCTTTCACCTTCCCTTTGGCGACGGGAGTGAGTACGATCTGCATCGTGCCGAAAGGACAGGCTACAACGCACGATTTACAGCCAATACACTTTTGCGGGTTCACCTGAACGCTGTCGTTATCATGGCTAATTGCCCCGTTTGGGCAACTTCTGGCGCAGGGTGCATCTTCGCAGTGGTGGCAGGTCACCGCGCTGCGCTGCTGCTGATGCTTAATGACGGTAATTCGGGGCTGAAAATGCCGTTGGCTCAGGACATGCTGTTCGCCATTGTGAGCCATGACGCAGGCGACCTCACAGGCATGGCATCCCAGGCACTGCTGGCTATTGACCATAATAAAACGATTCATGGCTTCCTTCTTTTTTGGTTGCAAAAACCTTATTCTTTATAAGAGTGTTATTAACCGACACGGAAGGAAGCGGCAATGTTCATTTGCCCAGGAAGCACAACTATTTATCCAGAACCTGTGGCAGATCAATTTATTTCATCGCATATGAAATTGTGTTTCAGTTACCATCCAGTTTCATGGCGTTTTATTAACATTTATCAAATACACCGCATCGTTCACGCTGTTTTCAGGCGCGATGTGTATTGTGTGAGGATGCACAAGTGACGGTAAAGCGTCCGGTCTCGGCCAGTCTGGCTAAAGCTTTTTTCTACATAGTGATGCTGTCGATTCTCTCAACGGGTATTGCGCTGCTCACGCTGACCAGCAGCTTGCGAGATGCCGAAGCCATCAACGTTGCTGGCTCATTGCGCATGCAAAGCTACCGTCTGGGTTACGATCTACAAAGCCAGAGCCCGCAGCTTAACGCCCACCGCCAGCTTTTCCAGCAGGCGCTAAACTCGCCAGCATTACAGAATCTGAACGCGTGGTATGTGCCACAAGCGGTAAAAAGCCGCTATGGACGTCTGCATGCTAACTGGCTGGAAATGAACGCCCGCCTGATCGACGGCGATTTAAAATGGTACCAGGCCAACATCAACAACTACGTCGATCAAATCGATCTCTTCGTGCTGGCGTTGCAGCATTATGCCGAGCGTAAAGTAATGCTGGTATTTGGCATCTCGCTGGCGGGCGGGATCGGCATATTCACCCTCGTCTTCTTTACCCTGCGGCGCATTCGTCAGCAGGTGGTGCGTCCGCTGAATAAACTGGTGATGGCCAGTCAGCAAATTGAACACGGTCAGTTTGATATCCCAACGCTGGATACCGGTTTGCCCAATGAACTGGGGTTGCTGGGCAAAACGTTTAGCCAAATGTCGAGTGAATTACACAAACTGTACCGCTCGCTGGAAGCGTCTGTGGCCGAGAAAACTCACGATCTCCACGAAGCCAATCGCCGTCTGGAGGTGTTGTATCAGTGCTCCCAGGCATTAAATACCAGCCAGATTGACGTGCACTGCTTCCGCCATATTTTACAGATCGTCCGCGAACATGACGCCGCGTATTTCCTTGAACTCACCGTCGGTGATAACTGGCGGATTAGCGAAGGGACTAAAAGCCTCGAGCTGCCAATGCAAATCCTGCCTGTCACCATGCAGGAAACCGTCTACGGCGAACTGCACTGGCAAAGTCCAAACGTCAATGCTTCTACTCCGCTGCTCAACAGCGTCTCCTCGATGCTGGGACGCGGGTTGTACTTCAACCAGGCGCAAAAACATTTTCAGCAGCTGTTGTTAATGGAGGAGCGAGCGACGATTGCACGCGAGCTGCACGACTCGCTGGCGCAGGTGCTCTCTTATTTACGCATTCAGCTCACGTTGCTTAAACGTTCAATCCCGGAGGATAACGCCCCGGCGCAAAGCATTATGGCGGATTTCTCCCAGGCGCTGAACGATGCCTACCGTCAGCTACGCGAACTGCTCACCACCTTCCGTCTGACCTTACAGCAGGCAGACTTACCCTCCGCCCTGCATGAAATGCTGGAAACGCTGCAAAATCAAACCTCAGCTAAACTCACACTCGACTGTCGGTTACCCACGCTGGCGTTGGATGCGCAAATGCAGGTGCACCTGTTGCAGATCATCCGCGAAGCGGTGCTGAACGCCATTAAGCATGCCAGTGCGAGCGAAATTGCCGTCAGCTGCGTAACGGCTCCGGACGGCAACCACACGGTTTATATCCGCGATAACGGCATCGGCATTGGCGAGCCGCATGAGCCTGCAGGGCACTATGGACTCAATATTATGCGTGAGCGGGCGGAAAGACTGAGCGGCACGTTGACCTTCTCTCAACCTTCCGGAGGGGGAACGTTGGTGAGCATCAGTTTCCGTTCGGCTGAATCAGACAGTGAGCTAACGTAAAGAACCGCAAAGCGCCGTCGGGTCTGGATCCAGGCCTGACGGCGTTGGCACGAAAGGTATGCTGTAAACGGGCATGATAATTTACATTATCTTCTTTTTTTCTCCACGTTTGACCCGTACCTTGCCGCTAAAGTGAAGCAAGCCATACCCATAACGATACGCAGAAACACGAGGTCCTCTTTTAATGGCGAATTTTTTCATCGATCGCCCCATTTTTGCCTGGGTGTTAGCTATCCTGTTGTGCCTGACAGGAGCCCTGGCTATTTTTTCACTGCCCGTTGAGCAATATCCCGATCTGGCACCGCCAAACGTGCGGGTCACCGCCAACTATCCTGGCGCTTCGGCTCAGACTCTGGAAAACACCGTCACCCAGGTTATCGAGCAGAACATGACCGGTCTCGATAACCTGATGTACATGTCATCGCAGAGCAGCGGGACAGGTCAGGCTACGGTTACGTTGAGCTTCGTTGCCGGAACCGATCCTGACGAGGCCGTCCAGCAGGTGCAAAACCAGCTGCAATCGGCAATGCGTAAACTGCCGCAGGCGGTACAGGATCAGGGGGTCACGGTGCGTAAGACCGGGGACACCAATATTCTGACTATCGCCTTTGTCTCCACCGATGGCTCAATGGATAAGCAGGACATCGCCGACTACGTCGCCAGTAACATTCAGGATCCACTCAGCCGTATTAACGGCGTAGGAGATATTGACGCTTACGGCTCACAGTACTCCATGCGTATCTGGCTTGACCCGGCCAAACTGAACAGTTTCCAGATGACCGCTAAAGATGTGACCGACGCTATCGAGTCACAGAATGCGCAGATTGCCGTTGGACAACTTGGCGGTACGCCTTCGGTGGACAAGCAGGCGCTGAACGCGACGATCAACGCCCAGTCGTTACTGCAGACTCCGGATCAATTCCGCGATATTACTCTGCGCGTTAACCAGGATGGTTCGGAAGTTAAACTGGGCGACGTGGCGACGGTCGAAATGGGGGCTGAAAAGTATGATTATCTCAGCCGCTTTAATGGTAATCCCGCCTCCGGTCTGGGCGTGAAGCTGGCCTCCGGCGCCAATGAAATGGCGACAGCAACGCTGGTCATTAACCGTTTGAACGAGCTGTCACAATATTTTCCGCATGGGCTGGAATATAAGGTGGCTTATGAAACCACCTCCTTTGTCAAAGCCTCAATCATCGACGTGGTAAAAACCCTGCTGGAAGCTATTGCACTGGTATTCCTCGTGATGTACCTGTTCCTGCAAAACTTCCGCGCCACGCTGATTCCCACCATCGCCGTTCCCGTCGTCCTGATGGGTACCTTCTCCGTGCTTTACGCCTTTGGCTATAGCGTTAACACCTTGACGATGTTTGCGATGGTGCTGGCGATCGGCCTGCTGGTCGATGACGCCATTGTGGTAGTGGAAAACGTCGAGCGTATTATGAGTGAGGAAGGACTCTCACCGCGGGAAGCCACGCGGAAATCGATGGGACAAATCCAGGGTGCGCTGGTCGGTATCGCCATGGTGCTGTCAGCGGTGTTTATCCCGATGGCCTTCTTCGGCGGCACTACCGGGGCTATTTACCGACAGTTCTCGATTACTATCGTCTCCGCCATGGTACTGTCTGTTCTGGTGGCGATGATCCTGACCCCCGCTCTGTGCGCCACCCTGCTCAAACCGCTGCATAAAGGCGAGCATCACGGACAAACCGGTTTCTTCGGCTGGTTTAACCGGATGTTTAATCGCAACGCCGAGCGCTACGAAAAAGGCGTTGCCAGAATTCTGCACCGCAGCCTGCGCTGGATACTGATCTACGGCCTGCTGCTCGGTGGAATGGTTTTCCTGTTCCTGCGCCTGCCAACCTCCTTCCTGCCGCTGGAAGACCGCGGCATGTTTACCACCTCGGTACAGCTGCCCAGCGGCTCCACACAGCAGCAAACATTGAAAGTGGTTGAGGAAGTGGAGAAGTATTACTTCACCCATGAGAAAGACAACATTATGTCAGTCTTTTCCACGGTCGGTTCTGGCCCTGGCGGGAACGGTCAAAACGTGGCACGTATGTTTGTCCGCTTAAAAGACTGGGATGAGCGCGACACCACTACCGGAACCTCTTTCGCCATCATCGAACGTGCGACCAAAGCCTTTAATAAGATTAAAGAAGCCCGCGTCTTCGCCAGCAGCCCTCCGGCTATCAGCGGCCTCGGAAGCTCTGCCGGTTTCGATATGGAGCTGCAGGATCACGCCGGTGCGGGCCATGATGCGTTAATGGCCGCGCGCGACAAACTCATTGAGCTGGCCGGGAAAGACACATCCCTGACCCGCGTTCGTCATAACGGTCTGGACGACAGCCCACAGTTGCAAATTGATATCGATCAGCGCAAAGCCCAGGCGCTGGGCGTTTCCATCGACGACATCAACGACACATTGCAAACGGCCTGGGGTTCCAGCTACGTCAATGACTTTATGGACCGGGGCCGCGTGAAGAAGGTTTACGTGCAGGCGGCAGCAAAATATCGCATGCTCCCGGACGACATTAACTTGTGGTACGTCCGCAATAACAACGGTGGCATGGTGCCTTTCTCGGCCTTTGCGACTTCACGCTGGGAAACGGGTTCTCCACGTCTGGAACGCTATAACGGCTACTCCGCAGTCGAGATTGTCGGCGAAGCTGCGCCCGGCGTCAGTACCGGTACGGCAATGGACGTGATGGAATCGCTGGTGCGCCAGTTGCCGACAGGGTTTGGCCTCGAATGGACTGCGATGTCTTATCAGGAACGGCTATCGGGCTCTCAGGCCCCTGCCCTGTACGCCATTTCTTTGCTGGTCGTGTTCCTGTGTCTGGCGGCACTGTACGAAAGCTGGTCGGTACCCTTCTCCGTCATGCTGGTCGTGCCGTTGGGGGTTATTGGCGCGCTACTGGCGACCTGGATGCGCGGCCTGGAAAACGATGTTTATTTCCAGGTCGGGTTACTTACCGTTATCGGGCTATCGGCGAAGAACGCAATATTGATTGTTGAATTCGCCAATGAGATGAACGAGAAAGGACACGATCTGCTCGACGCCACGCTCCATGCTTGTCGCCAACGTTTACGCCCAATTCTGATGACGTCACTGGCGTTTATCTTCGGGGTGCTGCCGATGACCATCAGCAGTGGCGCTGGTTCTGGCGGTCAACATGCGGTGGGGACAGGCGTAATGGGCGGGATGATTTCAGCCACTATCCTGGCGATTTACTTCGTTCCCCTGTTCTTTGTGCTGGTGCGCAGACGCTTCCCATTGAAGCCACGCCCAGAATAATCGGACACAAAAAAGGCGACTTACGTTGAGTCGCCTTTTTTTATCCTTTACAGGATATGAATTTCTTCCAGAAAATTATTTACGAAGCATCACTTCGATAAAGTCTTTCCAGTTCCCCAGTTCACGTTCAATCATAACAACCTCTCTTATTATTATGGGCATTCTACGAAATCATCATCATTAAAAGAAGGCAATTTAACCGATGGTTGCGATTGATTCCTCCAGTGTTTGGGGTTTATGTGATCACTATGCGCTATACCCATAAATTTTATGTGACTTACTGCAATATTTTGAAATATTCATACATCATCTACTACTTTTGCAATTCTGATGGAAAAACAGGCTGATGCAAACAGGCAGATTCTGATTTTTAGTTATACGGTATTTTTTGGAGCTTTCAGGAATCATTATTCACTGTTGTTCAACAATGTTATATTTTTCTATAACGATTGAATGACAATATGTATTATTCATTGCCACAGAATATAAGAATAAATATTCAAATTACGTCAATAAGGATTCAAATGATCACCCTTTACGGCATTAAGAATTGCGACACGATAAAAAAAGCCAGACGCTGGTTGGAGGCTCAAGGTATTGACTACCGCTTTCATGATTATCGCGTCGACGGTCTGGACAACACGCTATTACAGTCCTTTATCAGCGAATTAGGTTGGGAGGCGCTGCTCAATACACGTGGAACCACCTGGCGTAAACTCGATGAATCCACGCGCAGTCAAATCACCGATGCGGCTTCCGCCGCCGCGTTGATGATTGAAATGCCAGCAATTATCAAACGCCCATTGCTCTGCGCGCCGGGTAAGCCTATGCTGCTTGGTTTCAGTGAATCCAGTTATACTCTGTTTTTTAATGAGGTGTAGTCTATGTCGTGCCCGGTCATTGAGCTGACACAGCAGCTTATTCGCCGTCCTTCCCTGAGCCCGGATGATGCCGGGTGCCAGGCGTTAATGATTGAACGCCTGCGCGCGGTAGGTTTTACCGTTGAGCGAATGGACTTTGGTGACACACAGAATTTTTGGGCATGGCGCGGTAAAGGTGAGACCCTGGCATTTGCCGGTCACACCGACGTAGTGCCTGCCGGCGATGTCGATCGCTGGATCAATCCACCGTTCGAACCGACCATTCGCGATGGCATGTTGTTCGGGCGTGGCGCTGCCGATATGAAGGGTTCACTGGCGGCGATGGTCGTGGCCGCAGAACGTTTTGTCGCCCAGCATCCAAACCATCAGGGTCGTCTGGCCTTTTTGATAACGTCTGACGAAGAAGCCAGCGCCAAAAACGGCACCGTGAAGGTGGTTGAAGCGCTGATGGCGCGTAATGAACGACTGGATTATTGCCTGGTGGGTGAGCCATCCAGCACGGAAATCGTTGGCGACGTGGTGAAAAATGGACGTCGTGGTTCACTGACCTGCAACCTGACCATTCATGGCGTGCAGGGCCACGTAGCCTATCCGCATCTGGCAGATAACCCGGTACACCGCGCGGCCCCCATGCTCAACGAACTGGTGGCGATCGAGTGGGATCAGGGTAACGAATTCTTCCCGGCGACCAGCATGCAGATTGCCAATATCCAGGCTGGAACCGGCAGCAACAACGTTATCCCTGGAGAACTGTTTATCCAGTTCAACTTCCGTTTCAGCACTGAGCTGACCGATGAGATGATTAAAGCACGGGTTCACGCGCTGCTGGAGAAACATCAGCTGCGTTATACCGTCGACTGGTGGCTTTCCGGTCAGCCGTTCCTGACCGAACGCGGTAAACTGGTGGATGCAGTGGTGAACGCCATTGAGCACTATAATGAGATTAAACCGCAGTTACTGACTACAGGCGGGACGTCCGACGGGCGTTTTATTGCCCGCATGGGGGCGCAGGTAGTAGAACTTGGGCCGGTCAACGCCACTATTCATAAAATTAATGAATGTGTTAATGCCGCCGACCTGCAGCTGCTTGCCCGTATGTATCAACGTATCATGGAGCAACTCGTCGCCTGATGAGTGTTCCTGTAAGAGGAAATGAGCATGGACTGGCTGGCAAAATATTGGTGGATTCTGGTGTTGGTGTTTCTGGTAGGCGTGCTGCTGAACGTGATTAAAGATCTCAAGCGCGTCGATCACAAGAAATTTCTTGCCAACAAGCCGGAGCTTCCCCCGCATCGTGACTTTAACGATAAATGGGATGACGACGACGATTGGCCGAATAAGGACCAACCGAAGAAATAATTAGTAGGCCGATAAGTCCCGTAGGCCCGGTAAGCGTTAGCGCCACCGGGCATTACGTGCCGGATGGCAACGCTTCGCGTTTTATCCGGCCTACGGTGATCAATCAGATCATGGCAATCACATCATCATCGTGAGGCTTACTGCCGCTCAGCGCTTCATCAAAGTAGTGCTTCGGTACGGTAAAACGCAGATGATCGAGCGCAAACTGCATGCTGCGTTCATCAATGGCGTGCCCCAGATTTTCAACGATATCCAGCGTCACATCCCCACCGGCGCGAATTAACGCTTCCTGCGCGGCAACGGCATGAGATAACTCAATTACCCGGTCTTCACCACCGTGAATCAAATGCACCGTCGTCGCGGTGGTTGCAGCCTCTGGCAAGGTGGCATAGCGGCCATTGAAGGCGATAACCCGCGACGCCAGCCCCGGCTCAGCTTTGATGCTCTCAAGTGACATAATTGAACCTTGAGAAAAACCAATCAGCGCGGTTGCCTGCGGCGAAACGCCGCTGTGCTTCTGCCAGTAGCGCACGGTTTCGATAAACACCGGCATTATGGCGTCAACGCGTGCCTGACGATTCTCTTCTGTTACGCCCTGCACCGAAAACCACTGACGTCCGGACGTCGTTCCGTAAGGCTCTGCTCCACCAATGCTAACGATTAGCGCATCCGGAAACAGCGGCGCAAACCAGGAGCCGATTTCGCCCATGGCAACCGGGTTATCGCCGACGCCATGAAACAGCAGCAGTAGCTGTTGAGCGGGTTTATCGGGACTTTGAACAACAAAATGGTCATGTTTCATGGCGATCTCCTTAACTGATGAAAATCATTCTACGCCACTTAACCGCAATGACCATGCCAGGAAATTGAAGAAGTTAGTGAAAAAATTGCCATTGCATAATGCGATTATGTAGCCGCTGTTCACGCTCTGCATCCAGCTGATTTAATGCCTGCGCCGCTTCGGCGCGCTGAATGACCAGCAACGCTTTACGACCAGAAATCTTGAGCTGTTGGCACAATTCGGCGTCGCTACGTTTAGCCTGGATGCGTCCGCGCAAGGCCGGAAGAGGTAACTCACTGTGCTCAAGCAGACGACTCAGACAGCCTAGCGACGTCAATAATGGCCGATGCGCGAAGGCAAACCCGGCCAGCTCAGCCCAGTCATCCTCATTAAGCGTAGTCTCTTTCAGCGGGACCAGCGGAATGCTCTCACCGTTCCATCGAGCAAGGATTTCCGCATCACGGCGCAAATGCTGGTGCTCCCGCTCGGTAAGGCGTTTCCCCGCTTCGCTAATGGGAAGTAACGCCATGGCGGTATAACAGCCGCTGCTGGCTTCCCGATGATTTCCCATTCGCGCCAGCACAAAACCGCAACGTTGCCAGAAACGCCATAGTTCAGCCGTATACCCAAAACTGACCGACAGATAGTCACACGATGTGGAATAGCGGTAGGCCAGCATAATCAGCTGTTGCCCAATACCTTCTCTTTGGCGCGCAGGATGAACCGCAATTCGACTGACCCGTCTCCCGACGAGCGTCGCCGCCAACGGGTCACCACCGTGCGCCGCCAGCGACTGCGCAACCAGATTCCCTCTCGGTCGACGATATCCGGCCCAGACGGCCTGGCTTAATTCCGCGGATAGTCCCCCTTCATCGACCAACCAGACGGCTCCCGCTACGGAGTCAGCGGTTGATGCCTGAAGAAAATGCTGACCAGGCGCGTCCATCATTCGCCGCAGGTCCAATGGCGAGGTGCGATAATGCGCTCCGGAAAGCAGCTGGTATACCGCTAACGGCAGCGCCGGGTTAGCATGCCAGGACTGTTGCTCAAATGCCGAGAAGTGAAGCTCCCCCAATGGGGCATGCGTGAACGTTTCATCATCAAACACCAGCGCATCGCTGACGATTTGCTCCAGCGGACATCCCTGCGCCCAGCGTACCGGTTGCTGCAACTCATAGCGTTGAAGATTGGGGAAGCGAGCACAGAATTTCAGCAAGAAGCCTCTCCCCGTACCCTCGTAGCCTTGTACTGTAGTGGTTAACAGCGTACGAGGAAAACGCGCCACCAGTTGGTGCAGCAGCGGCGCGGGGATCGCGGCGGCTTCATCCACAATTAGCCAGTCTGCGATTGCAGAACTGCTTAACAGCGCATCCGGGGCCATAAAACGGTAACGCTCTCCGGCAAATTGCGCCAGCACATCGGTTGCCGCTTTGGCAGGCGCTGTCACAATCGCAGTGCCGTTAATCCGCGCTATGAGTTGCCCTGCCAGAGCGGACTTGCCCCGACCCCGTGCGGCCGTCACCGCAACCACACCGGGAGGCATAGCCAGCAAATGATTTAATATCATCGCCTGTTCTGGCTGGGGTTCGCCGGTTGCCGCATGCCAGGCTGCGCGAGCAGGAAAATGCGGACAGGCAACCGGCTGATGCTGTTGCCAGTGCAGAGCCTGTCTATCGCGGGAAATCACCCGTTTGACGTGTTCAATAAAGTGCGGTGTAGGGATAGGTTCAGCACAATCGCTCCAGCGTAGTGAATCCGCGTCCGGATGCGTGTGCCAGGAATTCCAGGGTGGGGTCAGCAAAACCAGCCAACTGCCAGCAAGCAGTGTGCCGCTTAAGGCGGCAAACGCCGCAGCGTCAAAACCTTGCCCTGCGTCAAAAATCGCATGACGAAACTCGCGCCCTAATAATGTTTTTAGCGCCTGCGGCGTACAGCACGGCTCGGTAGGGGCTTGCTCCCCTACCCACAGCCAGTCGCCGGGTAACGTGCTACGTAGCGCTAATGCCTGTTCCTGACACCAGTTATCCTCGCCGCTGATAATCAGCAGACGACGGATCCCTTCGTGGGTCATTTGTTCGGTTAACGCGCTCAGCGCCGTGTTATCGGACATCCCTGCCTCAGTATCTTAAATACCTTTACCAAAAGTATTACATTGCCCCGGATCGCCGCTGTCAAAGCCGCGTTTGAACCAGGTAAAACGCTGTTCAGAGGTTCCGTGAGTAAAGCTGTCCGGCACGACGCGTCCTTGTCCCTGCTGTTGCAGACGATCGTCACCAATGGCCTGTGCGGCGTTCAGTGCCTCTTCCAGGTCACCAGACTCCAGTACGCCCTGCTGCTGCATGCTGTGGCCCCAGACACCGGCAAAGCAGTCTGCCTGCAGTTCCATTCGAACGGAAAGACGGTTCACTTCTGCCTGTGAGGCATTCTGCTGCATCTGACGAACTTTAGGTTCAATGCCCAGCAGTTTCTGCACGTGGTGACCCACTTCATGGGCGATAACATAGCCCTGAGCAAAATCACCATCAGCGCCCAGCTTGTTTTTCATGTCGTCATAGAATGAAAGGTCGATGTAAACCGTACCATCTGCCGGGCAATAAAACGGTCCCATCACGGACTGACCCGCGCCGCAGCCGGTACGCGTCGCGCCCCGGTACATCACCAGCTTCGGCTGTTGGTAGGTGCGGCCCATTTTTTCAAACTGCTGTCCCCAGGTGTCTTCTGTTGTAGCCAGAATCACCGAGGTAAATTTTGCCGCTTCATCATCGTTTGGGCTGATGGAGCGTGATGATTGCTGTTGGGAGACCGGCTGGCCAGTCATTAGCCCGGTGAGATCCACGCCATAGTAACCCGCCACCAGCACCACAATCAGCAGGATGATGCCGCCTTTACCACTGGGCAGACGAAAACCAGGCCCACCCATAGAGGGGCCGCCAGAGCTGTTTCGTCTGTCTTCCACGTTGTCACTTTCACGACGCCCTTGCCAGCGCATAATCACCTCAACTTTTTATTCATTATGATGATGATCGTAGGCGGTTCGGAACAGGATTACCATAAGAAATAGTAATCAAATCAGGTGGGGTTAATGAGCCGGAGAGCGATCGCCGGCTCAGGGGAAGATTAGTCTAACTTCACACCCAGGCGATGCGCGACGGCTTCATAGGCTTCGATCAGGCCGCCCAGACTCTGGCGGAAGCGATCTTTGTCCATTTTATCCAGCGTTTCTTTGTCCCACAGGCGGCTACCATCCGGTGAGAATTCATCACCCAGAACCACTTCACCTTTATACAAACCAAACTCAAGTTTGAAGTCGACCAGAATCAGACCAGCATCATCAAACATCTTTTTCAGCACGTCGTTAGCTTTGTAGGTCAGCTCTTTCATACGTGCCAGATTCTCTTTGCTCACCCAACCAAAAGTTTCGCAATAGGAATCGTTAATCATTGGATCGTGCATAGCATCGTTTTTCAGGAACAGATCAAACAGCGGCGGATTCAGTTCAATACCTTCCTCAACGCCTAAACGCTTAACCAGAGAGCCTGCCGCGCGGTTACGTACCACACATTCAACCGGTACCATCTCCAGTTTTTTCACCAGACATTCGGTATCAGAAAGCAGTCGCTCCATCTGGGTAGGAATACCCGCTTCTTGCAGTTTAGTCATAATGAAATGGTTGAATTTGTTGTTCACCATGCCTTTACGGTCAAACTGTTCAATGCGCGCGCCATCCCCTGCTGACGTATCATTGCGGAATTCGAGCACCAACAGGTCCGGGTTTTCCGTGCTGTATACGGTCTTCGCTTTACCACGATACAACTCAGCTTGCTTTTGCATCTTTATTACTCCTGGGTGTGAATTAACGATAAATATTGCGTTTTTCTGCCGACGCACACGTTTGCGTATCATATCAGAAAAAAAGGGCTGGAGTTATCCAGCCCTTTATTTTTACTTACTGAACGCTGCCTGGAAGACGGCGACCAGCGCGTCGTTCTGGCTTTGCGTCAGGGTATGCCCCTTCGGATCGATAAACTGCAAGCTGCTGCGGTTGTCTAAATCACCGACCTGCAGTTTATAGTCGCCGGATACCAGACCCGGATCGCTTGCGCCCAACTCCTGCCAGTTGCTATCGGACAGTGGTTTGTAGGTCACCGCGATGCTGCCCTGAGAACGGGTGCTGTCGGTTACCTTCATCCCCACTTTCTCAAGCGCTGCCGGCAGACGCTGCCACACCACGTTGAACGGTCCACGTACAACCAGCATTGGTAAACCGGTGTCATCGGCGGCGCTCTGAACATCCATGGTGGCTGCAGAGCGGTTCTGCGCGGCATTCGCGGCGTCGGTGGCGTTCTTATCCAGACCAGCAGAGATAACGTTCATCATCTCAGCGCTGTAACGCTGCATTGATGCCGCATCGGCTACGGGTTTACCCGCCTGCTCGAGGTTAACCAGTTTCACCGTTACCGCTTGCTGATAGCCCTGCGGTTTAACCGAGATTTGATAACGTCCACGGTACTGCTCGTCTTCATCCAGACGGTTCCAGTCAACCCAGTCGGTGGTCAACGTCTGGCTGGCATCATCACGTTTGGTGATCGTGTAGTTTTTAGACTGAATGACGCTAACGACCTGCGGCCACAGTGTGTTGCCACGACCGTTTTCCACCAGTAATGTCGACGTATCACCCGCGATCTGTGTGCGAGCACCGGTGACTAATGCTAACGGCTGAGCCGGTGGACGAATATCCAGCGCTTTACCCACGGCACCACTGCCGTTGGTTACCGGGATATTATAGTCGCCCGACATAACCGGCAAAATCATCCCAGCTGGAGCATGAAGCTCAGCAAGCGGTGCGGCCTCCAGATAGGATTCATCACCGCTCACCTGGCGCTTATAGCGCGAGTCAGAGCTACAGGCCGCGAGCAACATAACAAGCGAAACACCCGCAACCTTGGCCAGGCGCGACTTTTGTACTGAGTAAGCCATCAAATCTCCCTAAACTTTACAGCAAACCGGCATGCTTAAGCGCCGCTTTGACGATTTCACGAGCATTGTCCGTGATTGGCGTCATCGGCAGACGTAGCGTATCGGTCGCCACAAGTCCCAACTCCTTACACGCCCATTTCACGGGGATAGGATTGGGTTCGACAAATAGTTTGTTGTGTAACGGCATCAGACGCTGGTTAATCACCCGCGCCTCGGCAAATTGCCCGGCTGCCGCCAGTTTGCACATTTCAGCCATATCACGTGCCGCAACGTTAGACGTTACGGAAATCACGCCATGACCACCGAGCTGCATAAAATCCAGTCCGGTCGCGTCATCACCGCTGAGCAGAATAAAGTCGTCCGAAACCAGCTCTTTGATCTGGTGAACGCGACTTAAGTTCCCCGTGGCCTCTTTAATAGCGATAATATTTTTAACTTTCGCCAGACGACCCACGGTTTCCGGCAGCATATCGCAGCCAGTACGGGACGGCACATTATACAGAATTTGCGGCAGGTCAGTATGCTCTGCGATGGCTTTGAAATGCTGGAACAAACCTTCCTGGGTTGGGCGGTTGTAGTAAGGCGTCACCGTCAGGCAGCCGACAATACCGCTGTCGTTGAAACGCTGCGTCAGACTAATGGCTTCCGCGGTCGCATTGGCGCCGGTTCCGGCAATCACCGGAATACGCCCGTCAGCCAGTTCCAGCGTCATCATCACCACATCGCCATGTTCATCATGACTCAGGGTGGCGGACTCACCGGTGGTGCCAACAGAAACGATCGCCGAGGTGCCGCTGGCGACATGATAATCAATCAGTTTTTTCAGGCTCGACCGGCAGACTTTACCTTTCTCATCCATCGGCGTAACAAGCGCGACAATACTTCCCGTGAACATGGGCCATCCTCTGTGCAAACAAGTGTCTCAATGGTACGTTTGGTACGACAATAAAAGCAAGCGACCAGAGCCGTTCTGATTGTTGTATGCATGTTTTTTTTATGCTTTCCTTATGATTACCTCACCGCTCAAAGGAAGAACAGGTTTGACATCGTCATCGCAACACTATCTGGTCATTACTGCGCTGGGTGCCGATCGCCCAGGAATTGTGAACACCATCACGCGTCATGTCAGCAGTTGCGGCTGTAATATCGAAGACAGCCGACTGGCCATGCTGGGTGATGAGTTCACGTTTATCATGTTGCTGTCGGGCACCTGGAATGCCATCACCCTGATTGAATCAACCCTGCCATTAAAAGGCGCAGAGCTGGATTTACTCATTGTGATGAAGCGCACGACCGCGCGCCCCCGTCCGGCAATGCCTGCTACGGTATGGGTGCAGGTCGATGTCCCTGATTCTCCCCATTTGATTGAACGCTTCACCGCTCTGTTTGACAGCCACCAAATGAATATTGCGGAACTGGTTTCACGCACGCAACCGGCTGAGAATGGAAAGGCGGCGCAGTTGTTTATTCAAATTACCGCACATAGTCCTGCGTCACATGATTCGGCAAATATTGAAGATGCGTTTAAAGCACTCTGTACAGAACTCAATGCGCAAGGCAGTATTAACGTCGTCAATTACTCACAGCATGATGAACAGGATGGAGTTAAGTAATGAACCCACTGAAAGCCGGTGATATCGCACCGAAATTTAGCTTGCCGGATCAAGACGGAGAACAAGTAAATTTAACCGACTTCCAGGGACAGCGTGTTCTGGTTTATTTTTACCCGAAAGCCATGACACCCGGCTGTACCGTACAGGCCTGCGGCCTGCGCGATAACATGGATGAGTTAAAAAAAGCGGGTGTTGAAGTGCTGGGGATCAGCACCGACAAACCAGAGAAGCTTTCCCGATTCGCGGAGAAAGAAGTCCTGAATTTCACGCTCCTGTCCGATGAAGATCATCAGGTTTGCGAGCAGTTCGGTGTCTGGGGTGAGAAGTCATTTATGGGCAAAACCTACGATGGCATCCACCGCATCAGCTTCCTGATTGATGCCGAAGGGAAAATTGAGCATGTGTTTGATGACTTCAAAACCAGCAACCACCACGACGTGGTAATGAATTGGCTGAAAGAGAACGCCTGACCGTGAAATGCCGGATGGCGGCGTGAACGCCTTATCCGGCCTACAAATGCACGCACGTAGGCCGGATAAGACGCGTTAGCGTCGACATCCGGCAGATGACCGCCCGGTTACTCAAACGTCCCTTTCACACACGCTTTCTGCTCCCTGACTACGGCTTTTCCCTTCGCCCACAGGTGATGAACTTCCAGCGCGTCGTTGAGCACCAGAATGTCCGCATCGCATCCCACCGCCAGACGCCCTTTATGCTCCAGTGCCAAAAATTCTGCGACCGTACGCGTCAGCGGACACAGCGCCTGTTCCAGCGGTATGGCATGAACCTTCACCAACTGGCGCACCGTCTCAGCCAGTGATTCAAACCCCGCGACACCGATGCCGGTGAGATTGCCAAGCTCATCAAATTCCGGCTGGCTGCCGTTGCCATCTGAGCTAAGGGTAATGCGCGACAGCGGCACGTTCTGGCGCAGCGCCGTGGCGATAGCCGTGGCCGGGTCGACGGGCTCATCAATGCTGCTGGTAATGTCGATATAACCGCCTTTACGGGCATACTCCAGCGCCGCCTGGAACAACGGTTCCGCACGGTTAACGTGTGTCGGCAACAGTTTAGTAATCGGCACATCGCAGCAGTCGAGGATCTGGTACAACGGTTCCAGCATGCGCGGGCTATCGCCCATATGGAAAACGCTGATCCCTGGTTTGCGCCCCAACAATCCGCCGACACGCGACTGCGCCGCCATATTTGCCAGCGCCGAAGTATCCGGGGCTGAAGAACGATGGTCCGAAACCGCACACTTCACGCCAATCACTTTATCGATCAGCGCCACGTCGCGATCGATGCTGCCGGTGATAGTCGGGGAAGGCAGAGAGTACGCCCCGGTCAGCATCCAGGCGCTGATACCTTCAAACTCCAGCGCGCGGGTTTTTGCCAGCAGCGATTCAGGGTGACGGGTAATGCCATCGGTACCCAGCAAACCCACCACCGACGTGACACCAGCTTCAACCAGCCGTGACAAGCGCACTTCCGGCGTGCGGGTATGCGGCCCCGCTTCCCCACCGCCGCCAATAAGATGGACGTGTTGATCGATAAATCCTGGGCACACAATCGCGCCGTCAAGATTGATACACTCGCAACCGGGAAAGTCTTCAGGAGAAATTGACGGGGCGATGGCAACAATTTTGCTGCCGGAGACCAGTATATCCTGTCGCCCTAAATCTTCCGGCGCATACACGTGTCCCTGCTGGAACAACGTCAAATCAAGAATTGAAAAGTTCATAACCTTCCTTGTCAGGCAATAACCTGCATAACCCAAATAGAGAGCAGCGCATTAATGACGCATACCGCAATAATTAGCGGATAATAACGAGGATGAACCCCCGCGGTCCCCAGACAACGGCCCACATTTTGCACCGGATTGCCCATCAGGTAGATAGCCGGTAACAACACCGTGGCATCATGTCCCGAAAGCGTACCGGCGACAACCAGGCTGGCGCACACGCCGACACCGCCTCCCATACTCATCACCGCTGCCAGCAGCACAGTGGCAGATTCCCCTGGCAGCCCCCACAGCGCCATTACCGGCTCGCATACCCGCCCGACAACCTCGAGCAGCCCTGTCACCTTCAGCGCCTGAATAATCACAAACGCCATCACCACGTTAGGCAACAGACTGGTTGTTGCAATGGTAAACCCGCGCCGTGCGCCATCGATAAACATATCCATGACGTTTTTACGTACCTGTGTTGTCATCTCACGCCTCCTGCTGCATACGGCGATTTTCCAGCTGCGCGATCCATACACGCAACAGGTTCGCGCCCACAAATTTGAAGACAAGGATCACAGCCAGCGGCGTAATCACCGGAACAGTCACCATCGTAAACAGCGCTGCGCCAGAAGAAAAATAGTTGGTAATGCACGCGCTGCCGCTGGTTTGCCAGCAGGCAAAAATAGCGCGTTCCTGCTCTGTGATAATGCCCTCTTCCGCCATTTCTTTGGTCATCCCTGCCGCGGCATCGGTATTTTGCAAATTCGCAATCAACGCCAGCGAACAAATACCCGGAATGCCCAGTAACGGACGCAGGACCGGCGTCATCAGCTGTTGTGCCGCGCGCAACCCACCCAACCCTTCGGTGACGGAAATAATCCCGAGCGAAAGAATGACGGAAGGCGCCAGTTCAAGCGCGAATAAGAAGCCGTCTTTTGCCCCCATCCCCCCAGTGCCACGAAAAGAGACCGCCGTGTCGCCCGCAGCATTAATCTGCCCAAACGCACCGTTGAGGACGGTGAAGTCAAAGACCCGCCACCATTCGGTACTTTTCGCAAACATGCCGGAAAAAAGAATAATCGTAATAAAAAAAGCGAGATAACCGCCCCATCCCACCTTTTGCTGCGTGTGTGTGCTGTGACCCATTTTGTTCTCCTGTTGGCCTTAATCCTTGTGTGACTAAAAGACATCACGATGGTCAAGTTAAATACAAACGCGGAGAAAAACGACAGCAGAAGAGATTATTCAGAAAGTGTGGATAGAGGTCAGACAAGTTCAGATCCGGCGACATGATATCGCCGGATCTTGCAGATTAGGGTTCGTCAACGACCTGACCATCCGGCCAGGCATGCATTACCGCTTTGATTAACGTCGCCAGAGGAATCGCAAAGAATACGCCCCAGAATCCCCACAAACCGCCGAAAATCACCACGGAGAGAATAATCACCAGTGGATGCAGATTGACCGCCTCGGAGAACAGCACGGGAACCAGCAAATTGCCGTCCAGTGCCTGGATTATCAGGTACACGGCAAAACAGCTCCAGAACTCGGTGCCAAGCCCGAACTGGAACAGCGCCACGCCAACCACCGGAATCGTCACCACAAAAGCGCCGATATACGGGATCAGCACCGAGAACCCGACCAACACCGCCAGCAGCAGCGAATAGTTGAGACCAAACAGCAGGAAGCCGAGCCAGGTTGCTACGCCGACCACCACCATTTCCAGCACCTTCCCGCGGATATAGTTGGTGATTTGCTGATTCATCTCTTTCCATACCTGCCCCGCCAGCCCGCGGTTACGCGGTAGCACCCGGCGCACGGCGTTCAGCATCTGGCCTTTATCTTTGATCAGGAAGAACACCATCAACGGGACAAGCACCAGATAAACCGCCAGCGTGAGTAATCCGACCAGGGAGGCTAACGAATATTTCACCACTGAATCCCCCATGGTGAGCATTCGTGAGCGCATATTTTCCGCCATCGCATCAATGATGCCCGCATCCATCAGCGCCGGGTAACGTCGTGGCAAGGTGGCGGCAAAATCAGACAATTTATTGAGCATGCCGGGCATGTCGCGGATCAGGTAAATTCCCTGCTGCCACGCAACAGGCATCACCACAAAGGCCATCAGCAGTAAAATACCGACAAATACCACCAGCACAATCGATGTCGCCCAACGCCGTGAACACCCAATATGTTCCAGCCGCACTGTCGGCCATTCAAGCAGGTACGCCAGCACAATGGCGACCAGCAGCGGCGCCAAAAGACCGCTAAAGAAAAACAGGATGCCAAAACCGGCAACAAGAATAATCAGCAGGGCGATGGCTTCGGGGTCGCTAAAGCGGCGACGATACCATTGCATCAACATTTCGAGCATAAAACCCTTCCATGAACCCAATAGCGGGATTGCGATCCCGAATTGTATCGAAATGTCACAAAAAAGACTTCGCTTTTTATGGCTGATTACGCAAAGTGAAAAGACATTTTTCCTGGGTGTTCATCGTCAGGTTTCGCAGTTACACTCCGTAAGCTTGCGGAGTGTGAACGATACTTCACAGCATCGGTCAAATGGCTATCTCAAAAAAGAATACAGGACAGAGGTTATGTTCAGGCAGTTGAAAAAAAACCTGGTTGCTACCCTCATTGCCGCACTGACTATCGGTCAGGTTGCGCCCGCATTTGCTGATACTGCGGACACCCTGCCTGATATGGGAACGTCGGCAGGCAGTACGCTTTCCATAGGACAGGAAATGCAGATGGGCGATTATTACGTACGCCAACTGCGCGGCAGTGCGCCATTAATTAACGATCCATTGCTCACCCAATACATTAATGCGCTGGGGATGCGTCTGGTCTCGCACGCCGACTCGGTAAAAACGCCCTTCACCTTCTTTTTGATTAACAACGATGAAATCAACGCCTTTGCTTTCTTTGGCGGCAACGTTGTCCTGCACTCCGCACTATTCCGCTATTCCGACAACGAAAGCCAGCTGGCATCGGTTATGGCGCACGAAATTTCCCACGTTACACAGCGTCACCTGGCGCGTGCCATGGAAGATCAGAAACGCAGCGCACCGCTAACGTGGGTTGGCGCATTAGGTTCAATTTTATTAGCAATGGCCAGCCCGCAGGCGGGTATGGCGGCGCTGACCGGTACGCTGGCGGGTACACGTCAGGGAATGATCAGCTTTACGCAGCAAAACGAACAGGAAGCAGACCGCATCGGTATTCAGGTGCTGCAACGCTCGGGATTCGATCCCCAGGCCATGCCAACGTTCCTGGAAAAACTGCTCGACCAGGCTCGTTACTCTTCGCGTCCGCCGGAAATTTTGCTGACTCACCCCCTGCCGGAAAGCCGTCTGTCTGATGCCCGTAACCGCGCCAACCAGATGCGCCCGGTGGTCGTCCAGTCGTCAGAAGATTTTTATCTGGCTAAGGCACGAACCTTAGGCATGTACAACTCTGGTCGTAACCAGTTGACCGATGACCTGCTGAGTAGCTGGTCGAAAGGCAACGTACGTGAGCAACGTGCGGCGCAGTATGGCCGGGCATTGCAGGCGATGGAAGCCAGTAAATACGACGAGGCGCGTAAAGCGCTGCAACCGCTGCTGGCGGCAGATCCTAACAATGCCTGGTATCTCGACCTGGCAACGGATATCGATCTCGGCCAGAAGAAAACCAGTGATGCCATTAACCGCCTGAAAAACGCCCGCGACCTGCGCACTAACCCGGTTCTGCAGCTCAACCTGGCGAATGCCTATTTACAGGGTGGACAAGCCAAAGAGGCGGCGACCATCCTGAATCGCTATACGTTTAACCATAAAGATGACCCTAACGGCTGGGATCTGTTAGCGCAAACGGAAGCCAACCTGAGCAACCGCGATCAGGAGCTGGCGGCGCGCGCGGAGGGGTATGCCCTCGCGGGACGTCTGGATCAGGCTATTTCGATGCTCAGCAGCGCAAGCTCTCAGGTGAAACTGGGTAGCCAGCAGCAGGCCAGATACGATGCCCGTATTGACCAGCTACGCCAGCTGCAAGAACGCTTTAAACCGTACACGAAGATGTAATTATCGAACCTTTGCCGGATGGCGACGCTGTAGCGTCTTATCCGGCCTACGTCAGACGCAATATGTAGGCCGGATAAGGTCTTTTGGCCGCCATCCGGCAGTATTGTTATGCAAGGAGAAGTCATGTCAGACGCGATTAAAATCTACCATAACCCACGCTGCTCCAAGAGCCGTGAAACGCTGGAATTACTGAAGTCCAACGGCGTGGACCCGGAAGTGGTGTTGTATCTGGAAACGCCGGCTGACGCAGCAACCCTGCGCGAACTGCTGCAAATGCTCGGTATGGTCAGCGCGCGTGAACTGATGCGCCAGAAAGAGGATCTCTATAAATCGCTTAACCTGGCGGACAAAAATCTGAGTGAAGATGCGCTGATTCAGGCAATGGTGGAAAACCCGAAACTGATGGAGCGCCCGATTGTGGTTGCCAAAGGTCAGGCTCGAATTGGACGCCCGCCTGAGCAGGTACTGGAAATCGTCGGTTAACCTGCAACCTGCCGCAGTCTTCTCGGCTGCGGCGCTTACAGCTTCAGAATTTCTTTTACGAACGGAATGGTCAGCTTACGCTGGGCGGTGATCGACGCATGATCTAACTGATCCAACGTCATAAACAGCGTTCGCATTTCACGATCCAGACGCTTTAGCAGAAAACGTCCCACATCTTCCGGCAGTTCAAATCCACGAAGTCTGGCGCGTAATTGCAACGCCTGCAGCTTATCTTCATCGGAAAGCGGTTGTAGCTTGTAGATTTGCCCCCAGTCCAGGCGTGAGGCGAGATCCGGCAACCCCAGATTCAGCTGTCTTGGCGGACGATCGCCGGTGATCAGCAAACGCGTTTTCCCCGACTCCAGGATACGGTTGTAGAGATCAAAGATCGCCATTTCCCACAGCGAATCACCGGCCACACATTCGATGTTATCAATGCAAACCAGCGATAAATGCTCCATCCCGTCGAGCACCTCGGGGACGAACCAGGTGCGTTTGTCGAGCGGCACGTAGCCTACCGCATCGCCGCGCGCGGAGAGTTCTGCACAGGCTGCATGCAGCAAATGACTACGGCCAGCGCCTTCACGCGACCAGAGATAAATATACCCGCTATGTTCCTGACGCAGCACGTTTTGCAGTGCAGCCAGTAAAGAGGAGTTATCCCCCGGCCAGAAACTTGCGAAAGTTTCGTCGTCAGGAAGATAAAGTGGCAAAGAGAGCTGTGCCGGTGTGTTCAGAGATACCTCAACCCAGGATTTCATAAAATCGCGTCGAGTTTAACACAGAAATACGTCGCGATAGAACCGGGCAGCGCTGCCGCCCGGTCAGAGATTTACTGTTGCGGACTGTCTGCATCTTTCGCGTCAAGCACGACTTCTTCCGGACGCAGCAGGCTGATAACTTTGAAAATCAGGCTCAGACAGACACCAACGATGGTCGCCAGCGCCATGCCTTTCAGCTCTGCGGCACCGATGTGAACTTTCGCGCCACTTACGCCGATGATCAAAATAACCGAGGTCAGGATCAGGTTCTGCGCCTTGTTATAGTCAACCTTCGACTCGATCAGTACGCGAATACCAGAAGCACCAATCACACCGTACAGCAGCAGTGATACGCCGCCCATAACCGGCAGTGGGATAATTTGGATCGCCGCCGCCAGTTTACCCACGCAGGAGAGCAGAATGGCGAAAATTGCCGCACCGCCGATAACCCAGGTACTGTAAACGCGGGTAATCGCCATTACGCCGATATTTTCGCCGTACGTGGTGTTCGGCGTAGAGCCGAAGAAACCAGAGATTACCGTAGACAGACCGTTGGCAAACATAGAACGATGCAGGCCAGGATCGCGAATCAAATCTTTTTTCACGATATTCGCCGTTACCACCAGGTGCCCGACGTGTTCAGCGATGACCACCAGCGCCGCTGGCAGGATGGTCAGAATGGCAACCCATTCAAAACGCGGCGTGTAGAACGTCGGCAGCGCGAACCAGTGGGCCTGCGCAATCGGCGTAGTGTCCACAACGCCCATCACGAAGGAGAGCGCATAACCGGCCAGCACCCCGATCAGAATCGGGATAATCGCCATAAAACCGCGGAACAATACGGAACCAAAGACCGTTACCGCCAGCGTCACCATAGAAATGATGATGGTTTTTGAATCCGGTAATTGCCCTTCAGCAGGCAGTAACCCCGCCATACCCGCAGCAACGCCAGCCAGCTCCAGACCGATGACGGCAACGATTGCGCCCATCGCCGCAGGCGGGAACATGACATCCAGCCAGCCGGTTCCTGCCTTCTTAACAATGAAAGAAACCAGGCAGAACAGGACGCCACACATAATGAAACCGCCCAGCGCCACTTCATACCCTAACGGCAGCAGCAGCAGTACCGGGGAAATAAATGCAAAGCTTGAACCCAGATATGCGGGAATTTTACCCTTACAAATAAAGAGATACAGCAACGTACCAATGCCGTTAAACAGCAGAACGGTAGCCGGGTTGATGTGGAACAGGACTGGCACCAGTACCGTTGCGCCAAACATGGCGAACAGGTGCTGCAAACTAAGCGGGATTGTCTGTAAAAGCGGCGGTCTTTCACTCACCCCGATAGCACGGCGCGTCATAGTGTTTTCCTCTGAGTGTTGTTTGTTATTAGCCATTGGGTTGTTTTATTCAAAAAAAAGCCGACTCTTAAAGTCGGCTTCTTTTCACTTATTCGTTTACTTAGTACCAAAAATCTTATCGCCGGCATCGCCGAGCCCCGGAATAATGTATCCGTGCTCGTTCAGTCCCTGATCGATGGAGGCGGTGTACAGCTCCACATCCGGGTGCGCTTTTTCCAGTGCCGCGATACCTTCCGGTGCCGCAACCAGGACCAGCACTTTAATGCTAGTGCAGCCTGCATTTTTCAGCAGATCGATAGTGGCGATAACAGAGCCGCCGGTTGCCAGCATTGGGTCAACGATCAGCGCCATACGCTCATCGATGTTAGAAACCAGCTTCTGGAAATACGGAACCGGCTCCAGCGTCTCTTCGTTACGGTACATACCAACAACGCTGATACGCGCGCTCGGAACGTTTTCCAGAACGCCTTCCATCATGCCCAGACCCGCACGCAGGATAGGCACAACGGTGATTTTTTTGCCTTTGATTTGGTCAACTTCAACTGGACCGTTCCAGCCTTCAATGGTCACCTTTTCGGTTTCCAGACCAGCGGTTGCTTCATAAGTCAGCAGACTGCCAACTTCCGAGGCGAGTTCACGAAAGCGTTTAGTGCTGATGTCGTTTTCACGCATCAGTCCCAGCTTGTGTTTGACGAGTGGGTGTTTGACTTCCACGATCTTCATACTCTTCTCCTTTCCTCAGACGAATGGCAACCACAAAAAAAATCGCCGGATTATACCGCTTTTCCTCTCTGGCGCAACACTGCATACGCTTGATATGGATCAACCAAAGTTATTTGCGTCTGAATGATGAGTATAAAACAAGCCCCGCACTGATGGCGGGGCTTGCTGTCAATGCAATGAATTTTAAAGATATTCAGCATTGGTCTGGATGACTTTTTGATACCACGAAAAAGATTTTTTAGGTGAGCGCGTTAATGTCCCGCTACCGTCATTATTTTTATCGACATAGATAAACCCGTAGCGTTTTTTCATCTCCCCTGTCCCGGCAGAGACTAAATCAATGCAGCCCCACGGGGTATATCCCATCAGATCCACGCCATCTTCCACCACCGCTTTTTTCATCTCACGTATGTGGGCGGCAAGGTAGTCGATACGGTACTGGTCGTTAACTGTACCATCGTCCTCGCGCACATCAATGGCGCCAAATCCATTCTCCACAATAAATAGTGGCAGTTGATAATGATCCCAGAACCAGTTCAGTGAATAACGTAGGCCAACCGGATCAATCTGCCAGCCCCAGTCCGATTTCTGCACGTACGGGTTGGAAACCAGGCTTTTCGACTCGTCGTAATCCAGCTGTGGGTTGTCCGCCGTTGCCTGGGTCGCGAAAGACATATAATAGCTAAAGCCGATGTAATCAACGCAGCCCTTGGCCAGCGCCTGACGGTCTTCCTCGGTGATATCCAGTTCAAAGCCACGACGGGCAAAGTAGTTGAGAAGATGCCGCGGGTATTTGCCGCGCACATGGACGTCAGTAAACCAGTAACGCCGGTGCATGGCATTCATCGCCATCATCATATCGTCTGGCGCGCAGGTCAGCGGATAGATAGGACACATGGCAATCATGCACCCTATTTGTAATTCCGGGTTAATCTCACGCGCGACCTTTACCGCCAGCGCGCTTGCCACCAGCTCATAGTGCGCCGCCTGGTACATGACCGGCTCGCGGTCTTCGCCAGGCTGGTATTTCAGACCTGAGTTAGTAAAGGGCGCGAAATCTTCGTGATAATTTGCCTGGTTGTTAATCTCATTAAACGTCATCCAGTACTTCACTTTGTGCTGGTAACGAGTGAATACCACCCTGGCAAAACGGACAAAGAAATCGATAAGCTTGCGGTTGCGCCAGCCGCCGTACTCCGTCACCAGATGGTAAGGCATCTCAAAATGCGACAGCGTAATCACCGGCTCAATGCCGTATTTCAGGCATTCGTCAAACAGGTCATCATAGAACTGTAGGCCAGCCTCATTGGGTTGTTCTTCATCGCCTAAGGGGAAAATACGTGTCCAGGCAATAGAGGTGCGAAAACATTTAAACCCCATTTCGGCAAACAGCTTTATGTCGTCTTTATAGCGATGATAAAAATCGATGGCCTCATGGTTAGGGTAATTTTTACCGGCAATCACACCGTCGGTAATTTCACGCGCCACACCATGCGCTCCCGCGGTCATGACATCGGCAACGCTGACGCCTTTTCCGCCCTCCTGCCAGCCACCTTCCAGTTGATGAGCAGCGACAGCACCACCCCACATGAAATCTGCTTTAAATCCTGACATACCCTTCCCCTATCGTGATGACTCTGCGCAAAACGCTGTTGATGAGGTCCGCAACAGAAAACAGAAACCGGTTTCAGTACGATACTGTGCATTCGGCTAACAGGATTCAAGCACAAGACTGTCCCCGGTTTCATTTTCGTGGCGCAGCTCAAACAAATAGATAAATGATTGTAAAATGCTGAAAAAACCAGCAGATAAAACTTGATGCAGAGCAGGCTCGCAAACGTTTGCTTTCCCTGTTAGAATTGCGCCGAATTTAACTTTTACTGCAAGTAAACATGTGGGGAAGCAGGCAGTGACCGATAAAACCTCTCTTAGCTACAAAGATGCCGGTGTTGATATTGATGCAGGTAATGCTCTGGTTGATCGAATCAAAGGCGTAGTAAAGAAAACTCGTCGTCCGGAAGTTATGGGTGGTCTGGGTGGCTTCGGTGCGCTGTGCGCATTGCCGCAAAAATATCGTGAACCGGTACTGGTTTCCGGCACTGATGGCGTTGGTACAAAACTGCGTCTGGCGATGGATCTGAAACGCCACGACACTATCGGCATTGACCTCGTCGCAATGTGCGTCAACGACCTCGTGGTTCAGGGCGCTGAGCCGCTGTTCTTCCTCGACTACTATGCAACCGGCAAACTGGATGTGGACACCGCAGCCAGCGTCATTAACGGGATTGCCGAAGGCTGCCTGCAGTCCGGCTGTGCGCTGGTCGGTGGGGAAACAGCTGAAATGCCGGGGATGTACCACGGCGAAGATTACGACGTGGCAGGTTTCTGCGTTGGCGTCGTCGAAAAATCAGAGATTATCGACGGTTCAAAAGTGGCTGACGGTGACGTACTGATTGCACTCGGCTCCAGCGGCCCGCACTCCAACGGCTACTCTCTGGTGCGTAAAATTGTAGAAGTCAGCGGTTGTGACCCAGAAACCACCGAGCTTGAAGGCAAGCCGCTGGCCGATCACTTACTGGCCCCTACCCGCATTTACGTGAAATCCATTCTGGAACTGATCGAGAAGGTTGATGTGCACGCCATTGCCCACCTGACCGGCGGCGGCTTCTGGGAAAATATTCCACGCGTTCTGCCAGACAACACGCAGGCAGTGATCGACGAATCTTCATGGCAGTGGCCAGCCGTCTTCAACTGGCTGCAAACGGCGGGTAACGTCAGCCAGCATGAGATGTATCGCACCTTTAACTGCGGTGTAGGTATGGTTATCGCCCTGCCAGCTCCGGAAGTGGACAAAGCCCTTGCTTTGCTCAATGAGAAAGGTGAAAACGCATGGAAAATCGGTATCATCAAAGCTTCTGATTCCGAACAGCGTGTGGTCATTGAATGAAAAACATTGTGGTGCTCATTTCCGGCAACGGAAGTAATTTGCAGGCGATAATCGACGCCTGCGAACAGAAAAAAATCAATGGCACCATACGTGCAGTATTCAGTAACAAGGCCGATGCGTTCGGCCTTGAGCGCGCACGCGAAGCGAATATTCCGGCACACTCGCTGGAAGCCGCCCAGTTTGCCAGTCGCGAAGCATTCGACCGCCAACTGATACAAGAGATTGACGCCTATGCACCCGATGTCGTGGTGCTGGCCGGTTATATGCGTATCCTCAGCCCGGCGTTTGTCGCTCACTATGCTGAACGATTGCTGAATATCCACCCGTCTTTATTGCCGAAGTATCCCGGCCTGCATACGCACCGCCAGGTACTGGAAAACGGCGATGAAGAACATGGTACCTCAGTCCATTTCGTGACGGATGAGTTGGACGGCGGACCGGTCATTCTCCAGGCCAAAGTTCCAGTATTTGAAGGCGACAGCGAAGATGACGTCACGGCACGGGTTCAGGCTCAGGAACATACCATTTACCCGCTGGTGGTAAGCTGGTTTATCGATGGTCGCCTGAAGATGCGTGATAACGCTGCATGGCTGGATGGCGTTCGTTTGCCTCCACAAGGCTACGCCGCCGACGAATAATAAAAAAACCAACCTGTAAGCCGAATGTCACCATCCGGCTTACAGGCATAACTACCTTTTCCGGTTAATACCACCGGTATTCATCTACGCTCCCCCTTTCTCTTTGCTATCAGACGGTTTATTGTCATATTTTTCTGGCACAGTTGGACATCTGAGAGCAATGCTCGCCATAATAAATCGGTAGTGTCCCGTGAATGAAACGGAGTAAAAGTGGTAATGGGTCAGGAAAAGCTATACATCGAGAAAGAACTCAGCTGGTTAGCGTTCAACGAACGTGTACTCCAGGAAGCTGCTGATAAGTCAAACCCGTTGATCGAACGGATGCGTTTCTTAGGTATCTATTCCAATAATCTCGACGAGTTTTATAAGGTTCGTTTTGCCGAACTGAAGCGCCGAATCATTATTAGCGAAGAACAGGGTTCAAACTCTCACTCCCGCCATTTGTTAGGCAAAATCCAGGCCCGCGTATTAAAAGCCGATCAGGAATTTGACGGCCTGTACAACGAGTTGCTGTTGGAAATGGCGCGCAATCAGATTTTCTTAATCAACGAACGCCAGTTGTCGGTCAATCAGCAAAGCTGGTTGCGTCATTACTTTAAGCAATATCTTCGCCAGCACATCACGCCGATCCTGATTAACCGCGAGACGGATTTAGTCCAGTTTTTGAAAGATGACTACACCTATCTGGCGGTAGAAATTATCCGTGGCGATACGATCCGCTACGCGCTGCTGGAAATTCCTTCCGACAAGGTTCCTCGTTTTGTGAATCTGCCGCCGGAAACCCCGCGCCGTCGCAAACCGATGATCCTGCTGGACAACATCTTACGTTACTGCCTTGACGACATTTTCAAAGGGTTCTTTGACTACGACGCACTGAACGCCTATTCGATGAAAATGACCCGTGACGCCGAATACGATTTGGTGCACGAGATGGAATCGAGCCTGATGGAGCTGATGTCATCCAGCCTGAAACAGCGTCTGACCGCAGAACCTGTACGTTTTGTCTATCAGCGTGACATGCCCAATGCACTGGTCGAAGTACTGCGTGAAAAACTGACGATTTCTCGCTACGACTCGATTGTTCCCGGCGGGCGTTACCATAACTTCAAAGACTTTATTAACTTCCCTAACGTTGGCAAAGCTAACCTGGTGAACAAACCGCTGCCGCGTCTGCGCCATATCTGGTTCGACAACGAGAAGTTTCGTAACGGCTTTGACGCCGTTCGCGAACGCGACGTGCTGCTGTATTACCCCTATCACACCTTTGAGCACGTTCTTGAACTGCTGCGCCAGGCCTCTTTCGACCCGAGCGTGCTGGCTATAAAGATCAACATCTACCGTGTGGCAAAAGATTCACGCATCATAGATTCAATGATCCATGCCGCGCACAACGGTAAGAAAGTCACCGTGGTGGTGGAATTGCAGGCCCGCTTCGATGAAGAAGCCAACATCCATTGGGCCAAGCGTCTTACCGAAGCAGGCGTTCACGTCATCTTCTCCGCGCCAGGCCTGAAAATTCACGCCAAACTGTTCCTTATCTCGCGTAAAGAAGGTGATGAAGTCGTGCGCTATGCGCATATCGGGACGGGGAACTTCAACGAAAAAACGGCACGCCTTTATACCGACTACTCGTTGCTAACTGCCGATTCGCGCATTACCAACGAAGTGCGTCGGGTGTTTAACTTCATCGAGAACCCGTATCGCCCGGTGACGTTCGATTATCTGCTGGTTTCCCCGCAGAACTCACGCCGTCTGCTGTACGCGATGATCGACAAAGAAATCGCCAACGCGCAGCAAGGACTGCCTTCCGGCATTACACTAAAACTGAATAACCTGGTCGATAAAGGTCTGGTTGACCGCCTCTATGCGGCCTCAAGCTCTGGTGTGCCGGTCAATTTGTTGATTCGTGGTATGTGTTCTTTGATTCCGAATCTGGAAGGTATCAGCGACAATATTCGCGTTATCAGCATCGTTGATCGCTATCTTGAACATGACCGGGTCTATATCTTCGAGAACGGAGGTGACAAGCAGGTGTATCTCTCCTCCGCTGACTGGATGACAAGAAACATCGACTATCGTATCGAAGTTGCCACACCGCTTCTTGACCCGCGCCTTAAGCAACGCGTGCTGGATATTATCGATATCCTGTTCAGCGACACGGTGAAAGCCCGCTTTATTGATAAAGAACTGAGTAATCGCTACGTACCGCGCGGAAACCGCCGTAAGGTTCAGTCACAATTGGCGATTTACGATTACATCAAATCACTCGAGCAACCTGACTAAAGATATGCCAATACACGACAAGACTCCACGACCGCAGGAATTTGCTGCGGTCGACCTTGGTTCAAACAGTTTCCATATGGTCATTGCCCGCGTGGTTGATGGCGCAATGCAAATTATTGGGCGACTGAAACAACGCGTACATCTGGCGGATGGCCTCGGCGAAGATAACAAGCTGAGCGAAGAGGCCATGGAGCGCGGGCTAAGCTGTTTATCACTGTTCGCCGAACGTTTGCAGGGGTTTCCTCCATCAAGCGTATGTATCGTGGGAACCCATACTTTGCGTCAGGCACTGAATGCGACTGATTTTCTCAAGCGAGCGGAAAAAGTCATCCCCTACCCAATTGAGATTATTTCCGGCAACGAAGAAGCCCGATTGATCTTTATGGGCGTTGAACATACGCAGCCGGAAAAAGGTCGCAAGCTGGTTATCGATATCGGCGGCGGCTCAACAGAACTGGTGATCGGAGAAGATTTCGAGCCTAAACTGGTCGAAAGCCGCCGTATGGGTTGCGTCAGCTTTGCCCAGATGTATTTCCCGCGCGGTGTAATTAACCGCGAAAACTTCCAGCGTGCCCGCATGGCGGCTGCGCAAAAGCTCGAAACCTTAACCTGGCAGTTTCGCATTCAGGGCTGGAACGTTGCGCTGGGCGCATCGGGCACCATTAAAGCAGCCCATGAAGTGCTGCTGGAGATGGGTGAAAAAGACGGTTTTATCACCCCCGAACGTCTGGACAAGCTGACATCTGAAGTGTTGAAGCACGCGTCATTTGATGCGCTCAGCTTGCCGGGGTTGTCAGAAGAAAGAAAAGCAGTGTTTGTACCCGGACTCGCGATTCTGTGCGGCGTTTTTGACGCGTTAGCTATTCGCGAACTTCGCCTTTCTGATGGTGCGTTACGTGAAGGCGTGCTGTACGAGATGGAAGGCCGTTTTCGCCACCAGGACGTTCGCAGCCGTACCGCCAGCAGCCTGGCGAACCAGTACAACATTGACAGCGAACAGGCCCGGCGCGTGCTGGAAACGACGATGCAAATGTACGACCAGTGGCATACGCAGCAGCCAAAGCTGGCCAATCCCCAACTGGAAGCGTTACTGCGTTGGGCAGCAATGCTGCATGAGGTTGGGCTGAACATCAACCACAGCGGTCTGCATCGCCACTCTGCATATATCTTACAAAACAGCGATCTACCTGGTTTCAATCAGGAACAACAGCTGATGATGGCAACATTAGTTCGTTATCATCGCAAAGCGATTAAGCTCGACGACTTGCCCCGCTTTACGCTGTTTAAGAAGAAACAGTTTCTGCCGTTAATTCAGCTGCTGCGCCTGGGCGTGCTGTTGAATAATCAGCGTCAGGCGACCACCACACCGCCGACTTTGACCCTGATTACCGACGACAGCCACTGGACCTTACGCTTCCCGCATGACTGGTTTAGCCAAAATGCGCTGGTGCTGCTCGATCTGGAGAAAGAGCAGCAATACTGGGAAGCCGTAACAGGCTGGCGACTCAAAATTGAAGAAGAGAGCTCACCCGATATCGCCGCATAAGATCTCAGCAGGTGTCAGTTCATCTGGCACCTGCTTTTCCAGAGTTTCACTCAACGGCAGTGGCTCACCAATCAGATACCCCTGCATGTAATCAATCCCCAGCGAAATCACCGCACTGCGTATTTCTTCGCTTTCGACGTACTCCGCAACCACCAGCATTCTTTTCATCCGCGCAAGATGGCAAATAGAGGCCACGATTTGGTAGTCGAGGCTGTTCGAAACAATATTGCGAATAAAGCTACCGTCAATTTTCAGGATATCGGCATTCACATTTTTCAGCCGCGCATAGCTGGCATACCCAGTACCAAAATCATCAATCGCAATCTGACAGCCCAGTGATTGCAGCTGCAGCAACGTTGCCTGTGCCTGTTCCGCATTGGTCAAGGCATTGCTTTCCGTCACTTCAAAGATAAGTTGCCATGCTTCAACCTTGTACTTATTCAGTAACTGATTGATGTCATTAGGAAGTCGCGCGCGACATACTGAGGTAGGTGATAAGTTGATAGCAAACCGGTGGGCGGGCATTTTTTCCCGATTCTGCGCCATAAATTTCAACGTATTTTCAATCACCCACAGATCGATACGGGATGACAAACCAAACTCATGGGCTACCGGCAAGAAGTTATCAGGGGCAATAGTTTCACCGTCATCCCCCTCAAGCCGCAGGAGGATTTCGTGATAAACGTCGCCACGCACGCCAAAAATCGGCTGCGCCTTCAGGAAAAAGCGATTGTTCTCCAGCGCCTGCTGAATACGGTTCATCATCGCAACTTTATCTTTCAGGTCGCGTTGCAGGTGCATCACACCACGCCGCTGCAAATTCTCTGGTGAATTGGTTGCCAGCGATAATTCGGCAATGGTACTTAACTCTCCCAGCAACAAATAGATATGGTTAACAGGAGAACGGACATAGCAAAAGCTGATCCCAACCTGCGGTTGCAAAGGCATTCCGTCCCAGACAAAACGAAACTGCTTGATATGCCTGTCCAGTGCTTCAATGCGTTCCTGGTGTAGCTCAGTGTTAAAACGCAGGATTAAATCATTACCTGACAATTGATAGACATGCTCATCCTGTTCAAGCAACGGTGTTATCCACTGAGCCAGTTTTTGCTTGTACTGGATACGCAGCATAATGCCGTAATTTTTCACCAGCAGCTCCATGCCCGGAACACCCAAAAAGCAAAGCACTGACCATGGCGCGTTTTTCAAATCCCGGTTCAAAGCGCGCAAATTCGGAATATGCACCATAGGGTCAAAGAAGGCCAGGCGATGGTTGCGCCGGGTAACAAAACGTTGACGCGTTGCCAGGACAGCAATGAAATTCACGATGAAGGAAAAAACCAGATAACTTGATGAGGTAATGGCAAGCTGCGTATCATAACCCGAATACCAGGGCATATAGCGCTGATAATAATGAATTGCGGTAATAAGTACGACCGCCCATATCAACGAAATAAATTTATAACCGTAACGCATTGCCCCCCACAGCATGACAGGCAGTAACAGTGACAGTGTATAATTCGTGCTGAATATTGAGCTTTGTTCATTGAGCGGCATACACAACATTGCCATTAGCACAGTCAATATAATCAACCAGACCGCAAACTCTGTTTTAGTCACTTTGGTATCAAACTGCTGCTTTAACTGAGAAAAATAGCCTCTCAGGTGCAAGGGGTTGCGAATTGTTCGAATGATGAAATAACACAGCGGCACACCTACAAGATTCCCCGCGAGTATGGACTGATAGTTGATCAATGTGCCTGTATTGAAGGGCATAACGCACACCATGCCGGATTTGCTTTCATAAACACCCACAAATGCAGCAAACTGGAAGAGTATCAGAAACAGCGTTGCCGGGCAGAAGACCTGCCAGAACATACGCTGAAACAACAGATGAGAGTCGCCGTGGGAAACGTTGTTTCGTCGGGGAGAAAATACTTTATATCCTCCCCAGCTAAGCACGATTGTAACTATAAAGTGCGAAATTATTGAAAGTGTTTCAAATAACCCGACCTGCGGATATTTGTACCAGATAATGGAAATGATAATACCTGGCAATGCCGCCCAGCCAAAAAAAAGCATCAGGCTAATCATCAGCGCTAACGGCAGGTAGAAAAGAATTACGGTCCCCGTACTAATATGGGCATAGGTGGTGGCAGTGCTCAATATAGGCAACAACAAAGAAGGTAAGATGAGAGGTAATGCCCACCATCTATCTCTAATACCAATATAATTTTTATTGAGTTTCATAGATGCTCAGTAGAATCCCACACATCCTGTAGGGGGTATTCAGACAGGCATCCCACCTGACCTTAAAACGATAAAGTAAAATACATCACAATGATTCATCGATTTTAGTTATCAGCAAAGTGTGATGCTTGATACATATCAAAAAACATCCCCCTCATTCATCAATTATTACTCTTTTCATTATTTTTTATCGTTAATACATTATTCATGCAAATAATAATATTAATTTCCATAACATAAGAAGATAAAACAACTGAAGCAATTTTACATAAGGAAGAATTGACCATTCCCTCACAGTGTGCCTTAATGTGAGTATCGCCCTCAGTTGGGTACACTACAAGGAACCTTTTGTGAGCCAGGTTACCAGCCTACGCAAACGACACCGATTTAACAGTCGCATGATCCGGATCGTACTGCTTATCAGCTTTCTCTTCTTCTTCGGACGCTTCGTCTACTCCGCCATTGGTGCGTGGCATCACCACCAGGACAAAAAAGAATCTCAGCAGACCACTCAGCCGCAACAGACAGCTCCTGCACAAACCGACGAACATTGATCGCTCGCGCCTGTGATACCCCCAGCATTAAGATTCCTTACCGGATGGCTAATCGCCTGACATTTAACCATCCGGTAAGGGATTTGAGTGATGAAACTTTACACACATCCCCCCTCTCTCGCTTAATTATCAGATAATCGGCCGTATTTTTCGCACAAATGCACAATCTTTTCATCCCACTTCACCGCACCATTCGCGCTGATTTTTACGTTCCGGTTTAGCGGACATAAAAAGACAAACAGTGCTCAAATAAACGCTAATTAATATCACCAGCAAATATCACTGACGCAAGCATTTATATTTCGCATGAAAATTAAATAGTTATTTGAATTGTTATCATTTTTAAATTCTACAGGGTAATACCATGAGTGGTTCTTTATTATTCCCGAAAATAAGAAGCGGCCTTGAGTGGATCGCCGGGCACAGCGATGCTGTCATTCAATTCGGCTGGAATATCGTTGCCGCCGTGATCTTATTGTTTATCGGTAAATTTATCGCTCGTCTGCTCTCTCGTGGGCTGGAAAAGTTACTGCTTAAACGTAAAGTCGACAGAACGATCATTCAGTTCTTCACCGCGCTGGTACGTTACATTACCCTCGCCTTTTCCGTCGTCGCCGCATTAGGTCGCATCGGTATTGAAACATCCTCCATTATTGCCGTCATCGGTGCCGCCGGACTAGCCATTGGCCTCGCGTTACAAAGCTCGCTTTCCAACTTTGCCGCTGGCGTGCTGTTGGTTTCCCTGCGGCCTTTTCGCGCCGGAGAAGTAGTGCAGATTGGTGCAGTCACCGGAACAGTAGAAAAGGTGCACATTTTCTCCACCACCCTGCTAACCGCAGACAGCAAAGAAGTGGTGATTCCAAACGGTAAGATCATCGCTGACAACATCATTAACTATTCCCGTCACCCTTTTCGTCGTATCGATCTGGTGATTGGTGTGGGTTATCAGAGTCGGATTGCAGAGGTTAAGCAAGTTATTAATCACATTATCGAGCAGGACAGCCGCATCGATAAGCAACGTGGGGTAACCGTTCGTCTGGGCGAACTGGGCGCTTCAGCGTTGAATTTTTACGTGCGCGTATGGGTGCCCAATATCGAATACTGGAATACCTATTACGATCTGCTGGAAAACATTAAAGAGGCGCTGGACGCCAACCACATCGACCTACCCTATCCACAGATGGATGTGCGTATTCAGAATGTCACACCTCAGCAGCAGCCCCAGCTGCAACTGGTCGATTAGCGTACTTTCCTACAGAACATGCGCCTGAAGTATTTGCTGAAGTATTTTCTGAAATGCGTGCAATAAAAAACCCTCTATAAACAGAGGGTTTTTTGCATATTACCGGTTCAAAAAACCGCTAACGGAAAGGGATATCATTCCCACTCAATGGTAGCTGGCGGCTTACCGCTGATGTCGTACACCACGCGGGAAATACCGTTCACTTCGTTGATAATGCGGTTAGAGACGCGGCCTAAGAAGTCATACGGCAGGTGTGCCCAGTGCGCGGTCATAAAGTCGATGGTTTCGACCGCACGCAGGGAAACAACCCAGTCGTACTTGCGGCCATCGCCCATCACACCAACGGAACGAACTGGCAGGAACACGGTGAACGCCTGGCTTACCTTGTTGTACAGGTCAGCTTTGTGCAGCTCTTCAATGAAGATAGCATCCGCGCGGCGCAGCAGGTCGCAGTACTCTTTCTTCACTTCGCCAAGCACACGCACGCCCAGACCCGGTCCCGGGAACGGGTGACGGTACAGCATGTCGTACGGCAGGCCCAGCTCCAGACCAATCTTACGCACTTCGTCTTTGAACAGCTCACGCAGCGGCTCAACCAGACCCATCTTCATCTCTTTCGGCAAACCGCCCACGTTGTGGTGAGATTTGATAACGTGCGCTTTACCGGTGGCAGATGCCGCGGATTCGATCACGTCCGGGTAGATGGTGCCCTGCGCCAGCCACTTCACGTCTTCCAGCTTCAGCGCTTCTTCATCGAATACTTCCACGAATACGCGGCCAATGATTTTACGTTTAGCTTCTGGGTCGTTCTCGCCTTTCAGCGCGTCCAGGAAACGCTGCTCGCCTTCCACGTGAACGATGTTCAGCCCAAAGTGGTCGCCGAACATATCCATCACCTGCTGAGCTTCGTTGAGACGCAGCAGACCATTGTCAACGAACACGCAGGTCAGGTTTTTGCCGATTGCACGGTGCAGCAGCATCGCGGTGACGGAGGAGTCAACGCCGCCGGACAGACCGAGGATAACTTTATCATTGCCAACCTGCTCACGAATGCGGGCAACGGCGTCATCGATAATTTTTGCCGGCGTCCACAGCGCTTCACACTGGCAGATGTCGCGCACAAAACGCTCCAGCATGCGCATGCCCTGACGGGTGTGGGTAACTTCCGGGTGGAACTGCACGCCGTAGAAGCGTTTTTCTTCGTGCGCCATGATAGCGAACGGGCAGCTGTCGGTGCTGGCAACGGTCACGAAACCTTCCGGAATGGCGGTCACTTTGTCGCCGTGGCTCATCCACACGTCCAGCAGCGGTTTGCCGTCTGCGGTCAGGGAGTCTTCAATACCACGGACAAGCGCGCTGTCGGTCTGAACTTCAACCTGCGCATAGCCGAATTCACGTTCGTTAGAACCTTCAACATGACCACCGAGCTGCATTGCCATGGTCTGCATGCCGTAGCACACGCCGAACACCGGCACGCCCGCATTGAAAACGTATTCCGGCGCACGCGGACTGTTTTCTTCGGTGGTACTTTCCGGACCACCGGAAAGAATGATACCGCTTGGGTTGAATTCGCGAATTTGTGCTTCCGTAACATCCCATGCCCACAGTTCACAGTAGACGCCCAGTTCACGTACGCGACGTGCAACCAGCTGAGTGTACTGCGAGCCGAAATCGAGGATGAGAATGCGATGTTTATGAATATTGTCTGTCATTGACGCTAATTCCGAGGCAAGTGAAACAAATTCGCCCGGCATATAGCCGGGCGCGGAAACTTATCAGGAGCCCATGCGGTAGTTAGGGGACTCTTTGGTGATGGTCACATCGTGAACGTGACTTTCCTGAATACCCGCACCGCTGATGCGTACAAACTCTGCTTTCGTTCGCAGCGCGTCGATAGTACCACAGCCGGTCAGACCCATACAGGAGCGCAGGCCGCCCATCTGCTGGTGAATGATCTCTTTCAGGCGACCTTTATAGGCAACGCGACCTTCGATACCTTCCGGGACCAGTTTGTCAGCAGCGTTATCGCTCTGGAAGTAACGGTCAGAAGACCCTTTGGACATCGCGCCCAGAGAACCCATACCGCGGTAAGATTTGTAAGAACGGCCCTGGTACAGTTCGATTTCGCCCGGGGATTCTTCAGTACCCGCCAGCATGGAGCCAACCATCACTGCGGCAGCACCAGCAGCAATCGCTTTAGCGATGTCGCCGGAGAAACGAATACCGCCGTCGGCGATAACCGGAATACCGGTGCCTTCCAGCGCTTCAACGGCATCAGAAACGGCAGTGATCTGCGGAACACCGACGCCGGTCACGATACGGGTAGTACAGATGGAGCCAGGGCCGATACCCACTTTAACTGCGCTGCAGCCAGCTTCAGCAAGCGCGCGAGCACCTGCGCCCGTAGCAACGTTACCGCCGATGATCTGCAGGTCAGGATATTTAGCGCGAGTTTCACGGATACGCTGCAGAACGCCTTCAGAGTGGCCGTGAGAGGAGTCAATCAGCAGAACGTCTACGCCAGCGGCAACCAGCGCGTCTACACGCTCTTCGTTACCTGCGCCAGCACCTACCGCTGCACCAACGCGCAGACGACCATGCTCGTCTTTACAGGCGTTAGGTTTACGTTCTGCTTTCTGGAAATCTTTTACGGTGATCATGCCGAGCAGGTGGAAGCTGTCATCAACAACCAGCGCTTTCTCAACGCGTTTTTCGTGCATTTTGGCAAAAACGACATCGCGCGCTTCGCCTTCACGAACGGTCACCAGACGCTCTTTTGGCGTCATATATACGCTAACCGGCTGGTTCAGGTCAGTCACAAAACGCACGTCACGGCCGGTGATGATGCCGACCAGTTCGTTATCTTCAGTCACTACCGGGTAGCCAGCAAAGCCGTTACGCTCGGTCAGTTCTTTCACTTCGCGCAGAGTAGTGGTTGGTAGTACGGTCTGTGGGTCAGTTACCACGCCAGATTCGTGTTTCTTCACGCGGCGAACTTCTTCAGCCTGGCGCTCGATGGACATGTTTTTGTGGATAAAACCGATGCCGCCTTCCTGGGCCAGGGCAATTGCCAGGCGCGCTTCCGTCACGGTGTCCATTGCTGCGGAGAGCATAGGAATGTTCAGGCGAATGGTTTTCGTCAACTGGGTGCTGAGGTCAGCAGTATTCGGCAGAACGGTAGAATGAGCGGGAACGAGGAGGACGTCGTCAAACGTCAGGGCTTCTTTTGCGATACGTAGCATGGGCAATATCTCACCTGGGAGGTTATTAAATATTGCCGCGGCATTATACAGAGCGTAACCGATTGCATCCACACTTTTTTGCAAAAAAACCTTGCGCTCCTCTGTGAGCATGTTACTTTCGACTGAATAACTTGCTGATTTAGAATTTGATCCCGCTCACATGTTATCCTCTCAGACCACCTCAATTTTTACCGTAAGCCGCCTAAATCAGACGGTTCGTTTGCTGCTTGAGCAGGAAATGGGACAAGTTTGGATCAGCGGTGAAATCTCGAATTTCACTCAGCCGTCCTCCGGTCACTGGTATTTCACGCTCAAAGATGACACAGCCCAGGTACGCTGCGCGATGTTTCGCAACAGCAATCGACGGGTAACGTTCCGCCCACAGCACGGTCAGCAGGTCCTGGTACGCGCTAACATTACGTTGTACGAACCGCGTGGCGACTACCAGATAATTGTTGAGAGCATGCAGCCAGCTGGCGAAGGCTTGTTGCAGCAAAAATATGAGCAACTCAAAGCCAAACTGCATGCTGAAGGGCTATTCGATCAGCAGTTCAAAAAATCACTACCCTCTCCGGCTCACTGCGTTGGGGTCATTACCTCGAAAACCGGGGCTGCGCTGCACGACATTCTCCACGTGCTGGAGCGTCGTGACCCATCCCTGCCCGTTATTATCTACCCGACCGCGGTCCAGGGCGACGATGCGCCAGGACAGATCGTTCGCGCCATTGAGCTGGCGAACGCGCGGGGCGAGTGTGATGTGCTTATCGTCGGGCGCGGCGGCGGTTCTCTGGAAGATTTGTGGAGTTTTAACGACGAACGCGTAGCACGGGCAATCTTTGCCAGCCGCATCCCGGTGGTAAGCGCCGTCGGCCACGAAACAGATGTCACTATTGCCGATTTTATTGCAGATTTACGGGCGCCTACGCCATCGGCAGCGGCGGAAATTGTCAGCCGCAATCAACTGGAACTACTGCGTCAAATTCAGCATGGCCAGCAGCGTCTGGAGATGGCGATGGACTACTACATCGCCAACCGTACTCGTCGCTTTACCCAGCTTCATCACCGTTTGCAACAGCAACATCCGCAACTGCGTCTGGCCCGTCAGCAGACCGTGCTGGAGCGGCTGCGTCAGCGGATGAATTTCGCTCTTGAGAATAAGATTAAGCAGGCCAATCAGCGCCAACAGCGCGTAAGTCAACGCCTGAGCCAGCAAAACCCACAGCCGCGCATTTATCGGGCGCAAACCCGTATTCAGCAACTGGAGTACCGTCTGGCAGAGAATATCCGCGCACGTTTAAGTGCACAGCGAGAACGCTTCGGTAATGTGGTGACGCATCTTGAAGCGGTGAGTCCTCTCTCGACGCTCGCTCGCGGCTATAGCGTCACTACCGCGACCGACGGCAAAGTGCTGAAGCAGACCAAACAGGTAAAAACCGGTGATGTGCTCACTACCCGCCTGTCAGACGGCTGGGTAGAGAGCGAAGTGAAAGGCGTAACGACGGCAAAGAAAACGCGTAAGAAAAAGCCAGATTAAACCGGCACAAACTCCACACGTTTCTTCGAAATCAGACCATGACCATTCTGACAGAAGTAATCCACCGCGCCGCAGGCTTTTAACACCTGGAGTGGCTGATGGCACTCCGGGCAGCGGGCTTCTAACGGAATATCTTTTTTACAGTTTTCACAGTGTGCCACACCGTTTTGTGGTTCCAGTTCTGCATGACAATCCGGGCAGGTCATCGACATGGTGACTCCTTTAAATGGCGTTCAATTCTGCGCTAATTTTACCATGATACGCTTAGTGTGAACCACGCAACTGTTGCTGTAGGATCAGTAATCGTTCTACCTCATCCAGCCTGCGCTGCGTCGTGCGGCTCACCTCCTGCGGGCTGCGTTCAAACAGACTTTGCGTCCCCAGAATATGTTCCGCCAGACAATGGGCATAAATCGTACCAGGCAGACACCAGCGTTGCACAACATCACCGTCAATCAATTCGAGCACATCGTCGGCACCCCGTCGGTCGTAGCTGATGATACGCCCATCACGCAGATAAAGGCGCAGACCTTTTTGTCCGCCAGCAGGCCCCGCGTATTTATTCAGCCAGATATCCAACGGTACACCGCTAATCAGTCCTTGCAGATGCGCCTCTCCTTCAGCCGTGGTCAGGTCACCCTGGATGATGTTACGTCCCAGACGGTCTTTAGCGCTCTTCACCTGCAGGGTCATGCTGTCATTACCGCCCAGGTAACGCACTGTTTCACGCAGCATGGCCAGTACGTGTGTGCCAATGTCCAGAATCACACCGTCCGGGTGGCGAAGCTCACGCGTATCTGGCTCACCAGTGGCAAAGTTGAGCGCGATCGGCTCTCCTGTAGCGTTATATCCGCTCGGCTCCTGCAAAAAACCGTCAATTTTAACAACGTCTGAAAAGTGAGAGACAAGTGCCTGTTGTGGGTTATCGCCCTGCCACTGCGCACCGAGTTTTCCCAATGCCAGCTGCATTGCGCCATTGCGCGCCATCCAGTGGTCGAGCGCCAGCACACGGTCGGCAGCGTCGGGTTGCTCCAGCAGTGTTTTCAGTTTTTTAATTTGGGAAAGCGTGGCAACAATCGGTTTTTCAACCACGATTCGTGCGATGGGAGCGGCCAGCGCCTGTTCAAGCACATCGAGATGATGCAGGGATGCGGTGGTGATAAACAGGGTATCAAGCGGTGTTGCAAGAAGTTCAGCGAGCGATGCACAGCGTGTCACACCAGCGGGCTGTTTTGCGGGTTGCAGGTCAAATCCCACACAGCACAGGGAATCACCGTAAAGTTTACGCAATGCGGGCAAGTATGCCGTTTCAACGACTGCGCCAAGCCCAACAAACCCTAACAGCATGTTCTCACCTCGTAAATGAATTGGCCGGGACATCACGTCTGCCCCGGCACAATCGAGGTGTTATCAGGCGCTAGTAGCCGGTTTAGTTTGCGTATTCTCCAGCATGCGACGGATCGGCACAATGAGGACGATCAGTACCGCGGCGCAGATAAGCAACGCAATCGAGCAGCGAGCGAAGAGATCCGGCAGCATATCCAGTTGGTCGGCCTTAACATGACCACCAATCAGACCTGCGGCCAGGTTACCCAGCGCACTGGCGCAGAACCACAGGCCCATCATCTGCCCGCGCATTCTTTCCGGAGCCAGCAGCGTCATGGTCGCCAGACCGATCGGGCTCAGGCACAACTCACCAAGCGTCAGCATCAGGATACTGCCCACCAGCCAGAATGGGGAGACGCCTGCGCCACCGTTACTGAGAACGTTTTGCGCTGCCAGCATCATCAGACCAAAGCCTGCAGCGGCACAGAGAATACCGATAACGAACTTGGTGATGCTGCTCGGGCGAATGTTCATGCTCGCCAGTTTCGGCCATGCCCAGCTGAATACCGGTGCCAACAGAATGATAAACAGTGCGTTTATCGACTGGAACCAGACCGCCGGGATTTCAAAATCGCCGATCATACGGTTAGTGTAGTCATTAGCGAACAGGTTGAACGAGGTTGGCTTCTGCTCAAACGCAGACCAAAAGAACGCGGCGGAAACCAGCAGGATAAAGCAGACCAGCAGTCTGGCGCGCTCTTTGCGGTTCAGACCAGCAAAGACAAACAGGTAGATAAAATAAAGCGCGACGGAGGCGGCAATCACATACACCAGCATACTGGCAACCGCGACCGGATTTATCACAATCACGCCCTGCGCAATCAGCGTAACGATAACAGCTACGCCGACGGCCAGCGCCAGCAGCCACGCGCCCACACCGTTACGTTTCACTACCGGGCTGTTCCAGGTTGAGTCCAGACCCACTTCGCTGTCATAACGTTTCATCGATGGAACGGCAAACACGCGGAAGATGATCAACGCCACCAGCATCCCGATACCACCGATGCCAAAGCCCCAGTGCCAACCGTGGGATTTAATCAGCCAGCCGGAGATCAGCGGCGCGATAAACGACCCCATATTGATGCCCATATAGAACAGCGAGAAACCGCCGTCGCGACGCGCATCGCCTTTTTTATACAGCGTGCCAACCATCACTGAGATACAGGTTTTAAACAGACCGGAACCGAGCACGATAAACATCAGGCCGATAAAGAACAGGTTGTTCCCCATAATGGCCGAGAGCGCGATCGACAAGTGACCGAGCGCAATCAAAATGGAACCGTACCACACCGCTTTCTGTTGGCCGAGCCAGTTATCCGCCAGCCAGCCACCTGGCAGCGCGGCGAGATACATCGTACCGGCAAAGATACCCACAATCGCCGAGGCATTTTCACGCGCCAGCCCCATGCCGCCGTCATAAACGGTAGCAGCCATAAACAGGATCAGTAACGGGCGAATGCCGTAAAACGAGAAGCGCTCCCACATCTCTGTGAAAAACAGCGAGCCGAGCGGATAAGGATGACCGAAGAAAGTTCGGCTTTCTTTTTGATTAACAGAGGATTGCATAATTCTCCCGAAAGTTATGTCGTCGTGCGTGTAAACACCGCGATGTACGCCAGCCAGTTACGTATCTGACCGATTTTTTACATGCGGCGAAAAGTTATTTAACCATTTGATAACCTAAGGCTAGTTTTGTCTAGTACCAGCCCCCGGACTTTAAGATGAAAACTCGACAAATGTCTACTTTCTTAGATTTAAACTTGGCAAAAAACGAATAGTGATTGACTTTACACAGGGGGAGATCAGCAATGGCAGACGAAAAAAAACCCGCGACAAGCGCGGGTTTTTATCAACATCAGCAACGATTATTTGCTTTTTTTAATGTGCTTAATCAAACGTTTACGTTTACGCATCTGGGTCGGCGTCAGTGTATTACGTTTATTCGCAAACGGGTTTTCCCCTTCTTTGAACTGAATACGGATCGGCGTCCCCATCACGTCCAAAGACTTGCGGAAATAGTTCATCAGATAGCGCTTGTAGGAATCCGGCAGGTCTTTGACCTGGTTGCCGTGAATCACCACGATTGGCGGGTTATAACCACCGGCATGGGCATATTTCAGCTTCACACGACGACCACGCACCAGCGGCGGCTGATGATCTTCTACTGCCATGGTCATGATGCGCGTCAGCATCGCGGTGCTCACGCGACGTGTAGAGCTATCGTATGCTTCACGGACCGATTCAAACAGGTTACCCACGCCGCTACCGTGCAGAGCTGAGATAAAGTGTACGCGCGCAAAATCAATAAAGCCCAGACGGAAGTCCAGCGTCTCTTTGACCTGCTCTTTTACTTCCTGCGTCAGGCCATCCCACTTGTTCACAACGATAACAAGTGAGCGCCCACTATTGAGAATAAAGCCCAGCAGCGACAGGTCCTGATCGGAAATCCCTTCACGCGCGTCAATCACCAGCATCACCACGTTGGCATCTTCAATTGCCTGCAGCGTTTTGATTACTGAGAATTTTTCTACCGCTTCGGTAATTTTGCCGCGCTTACGCACACCCGCGGTATCGATGAGCACATATTCGCGTTCATCGCGCTGCATCGGAATATAAATACTGTCACGCGTGGTTCCCGGCATGTCGTAAACCACCACGCGGTCTTCGCCGAGAATACGGTTAGTAAGCGTGGACTTACCTACGTTCGGACGGCCGACGATTGCCAGTTTAATCGGCAAATCCTGCGGGTTGAAATCGTCTTCAGGCTCTTCTTCGCCGTTTTCTTTGGCTTCAAGCTGCGCCCAGTATTCTGCGTCTTCATCCACTTCTTCCTGAGGAGCAACGTCATCCATCCACGGCAGCAGAACATGCTCCAGCAGGCTGAGAACACCACGACCATGGGACGCCGCAATCGGATAAATTTCACCCAGACCCAATGAGTAGAAATCAACAACCGCCTGGTCAGGATCGAGTCCGTCAGTTTTGTTGGCGACCAGGAACGTCGGTTTCTGGCGCGAACGCAGGTGTTTAGCAATAGCTTCATCCGCTGGCATCAGGCCAGCACGCGCATCCACCATGAACAGCACAACGTCTGCTTCTTCGATAGCCAACAGCGACTGTTCCGCCATACGGGTTTCAACACCGTCTTCGGTGCCATCAATACCGCCGGTATCAATGCAGATAAACTCACGGCCTTCAATTTCCGCACGACCGTACTTACGGTCACGAGTCAGACCCGGGAAATCCGCAACCAGCGCATCTCGGGTGCGAGTTAGACGGTTAAATAACGTGGATTTGCCAACGTTAGGGCGCCCGACAAGCGCGACCACAGGTACCATGTTTAAAGCCTCATTTAAAAAATCATCAGACAACGGGCACATTTTTTGCCCCGTTGTTAAAAACAGTAAAACGGCCCCTGCACCAGGAGCCGTTTTTCAAAGCGAGCGGCCGGGACGATTAACGCGTAATGGAGTACAGCGTACCGTCTTTCGCCTGGATCAGCAGTTTACCATCAGCAGAGACCGGCTCGGTCAGGAAACCTGAGCTGTCGACTTTCTGCTGGGCAACAAAACGACCATCGTCAACGTTAATCCAGTGCAGGTAGCCTTCGCTATCACCGACGACCAGATTGCCATTATACAATACCGGGGACGTCAGCAGACGGTGCAGCAGATCGCTTTGCGTCCACAGCGTCACGCCGCCATCGGTGGTCAGCGCCAGTACGCGGTCATTCTGGTCAACCAGGTAGATACGGTTACCGTCGACGATGAAATCATTCACCGAGCCCAGTTCGCGTTTCCACATAATCTGACCGCTGCGCAGATCCAGCGCCGTCAGGTTACCATTATAAGCCAGCGCGTAAACAACGCCATTGACGATAACCGGCGTGGTATCAACGTCGCTCAGACGATCGATTTCCGTTGGGCCTGTCGCCTGAGAGATACGCTGCTGCCAAATCATCTGGCCTTGCTGCATCAGCACGGCGCTCACGCGACCGTTATCACCGCCGACAATAGCTGCGCCAAAGGCGGTTGCCGGAGCGGATTCACCACGCAGAGACAGGGAAGGCATGTCGAGGTTAACGGTCCATTTGATGGCGCCATCAGCTTCGTTTAATGCCTGCAACTGGCCGTTGCTGGTGTGGATCAAAACTACGCCATCGCTCACAACAGGACGAGACAGCGCTTCACCGGCAACTTTCGTCTGCCACGCGGTGGTACCGTCGCTGGTATTCAACGCATAAACCTGTGCTTTTTCGCTGCCAATGTAAACATGTCCGCCGGACACGGTTACACCGCCAGAAAGCTGTGCAGATGCACGGGAGAACCAGCCGTCTTTCTCACCCAGATTAACAGACCAGACTTCTTTGCCGTCGTCCGCATTCAACGCCTTAACGACACCGGCGCGATCGGCTGCATAGACAACGTTATCCGCCAGCGCAGGGTGAAGATTGGAATAGAAATCACCAATACCGTTACCTACGGAGGTGCTCCATTCCGTAGATGGAGTAAACTGGTTTTCAACCACCGGTAATGGGGACATCTTAACGACATCTTCTTCGCCACTAAACAGTGAACAGCCGCTCAATAGGGTAACGGAAAGCAGCCCTGGCAGAAGTAATTTACGCAATTGCATCGGGTCCCTCTCAGATGGACAAATTATTGATTTTCATCTGCATCATTTCGCTCAGAGCAGGAGAGGCATCGCTTTTCACACCCGCTTCCCATGCGCTACGCGCACCTTGTTTGTCGCCTTTGCTCAGCAACGCTTCACCGCGCAGATCGGCAACAATGGCCGTCCACCCTTCACCTTTAATGGTGTCGAGTGTTTTCAGCGCGGTATCAGCCTGTTTAAGCTGAACCTGAACACGAGCCAGACGCAGGTTAATCACCGCTTTGAGATTTTCATCGCTGGTCGCAGCCAAGCCCTGTTGCAGCTGACTTGCGGCTTTCTCAAGTTCATTTTGGTCAACAAACTGCTGCGCAAGTTCCAGTGAAGCTAGCGCGCCGTAGGTATTTTTATTCTCTGCAGCAAATTTCTCAGCGGCAGGAATGCTGTCCGGTTTACCCGCGCTAACCGCAGTCACCGTATTTTGATATGCCAAAGAAGCAGAGCGTGCGGACTCCGTCTGATGGCTGGTCCAGTAACGCCAACCAACCAGCGCGCCAACCCCTAAAATGATCCCAACAGCCAGCGCCTTGCCGTTTTCAGCAAAGAAGCGTTTTACCGCATCAACCTGGTCGTGTTCGTTCTCGTAAATTTCCACGCTGTCCTTCTCCTTAGCCCAGTAAAGTGCGCAAATGCGCGGCAACGCTATCCTGCGCTACTGCCGTTTGCTCACCAGAGCGCAAATCCTTCACTACAACAGTACCGTCAGCCACTTCGGACTCGCCCAGTACCAGTGCAACGCGGGCGCCCCACTTATCGGCACGGGCAAACTGTTTCTTAAAGTTGCCGCCACCGTGGTTTGTCATCAGTTTCACACCAGGAACTTCATCGCGCAGACGTTCTGCAAGCGTCATTGCCGCCGACTGCGTGTTCGCCCCTGAAGCAACCAGGTATATATCGACAACAGGATCTGCGTTAAATTCCGGATTAACTGCCTGAACTAACAAAACAAGTCGTTCCAGCCCCATAGCAAAGCCCACGGCTGGCGTTGCACGACCGCCAAGTTGCTCTACCAGACCGTCGTAACGACCACCGGCACACACGGTGCCCTGAGAGCCAAGGCTGCTGGTGACCCACTCAAATACGGTGCGGTTGTAGTAATCAAGACCACGAACCAGACGCTGATTGACGGTGTAGGCAATGCCTGCGGATTCCAGCAGTTTGCACAAGCCCGCGAAGTGCTCGCGAGAGTCGTCATCAAGATAGTCGCCCAGTGCAGGCGCGTCGTTGAGCAGCGCCTGTACTTCCGGGTTTTTGGAGTCGAGAACGCGCAGCGGATTGGTGTACATACGACGCTTGCAGTCTTCGTCCAGTTTCTCTTTATGCAGTTCCAGGTAGGCGACCAACGCATCACGGTAGTTAGCGCGGGCTTCAAGCGAACCGATTGAGTTCAGCTCAAGGCTAACATGCTGAGAAATACCCAGCGCGCGCCACCAGCGAGCGGTCAGCATAATCAGCTCCGCATCGATGTCCGGGCCTTGCAGGCCAAATACTTCGACACCCAACTGATGGAATTGACGATAGCGTCCTTTCTGCGGACGTTCGTGGCGGAACATCGGCCCGATATACCACAGACGCTGTTCCTGATTGTACAGGAGACCATGTTCGATGCCGGCGCGTACGCAGCCCGCAGTCCCTTCAGGACGCAATGTCAGGCTGTCGCCATTACGGTCCTCAAAGGTATACATCTCTTTTTCAACCACGTCGGTGACTTCACCGATCGCGCGTTTGAATAACGGGGTCTGCTCTACAATCGGCAAGCGGATTTCACTGTAACCGTAGCTACCGAGCACGTTTTTGAGAGTGCCTTCAATGCGCTGCCAGATGGCGGTTTCGCCAGGCAGATAATCGTTCATGCCGCGAATGGCTTGAATGTTTTTTGCCACGTTTATTCTCTTTATGAATATAAAAATGAACCCTCAGCGCTAACCCGAACAATGCGGGCGCCATGCGGGTTCAATCATACACGGGAAGCACGCCGCTTCCCATCACGTTGTTATTTTTCAAGCTGCTGCACGTCGATACGACGCGCTTCGTCCAGAATACTCGCTTTAGCGCGGATGCGGGCTTCAAGCTGCGTAATCATATCGTCGTTATCGAGTCTGTCCTTACGCACGCCGTCTTCATACAGGCCGCTTTTCTTGTTACCGCCCGTCACGCCCAGCGTAGAAACCAGCGCTTCACCAGGACCGTTTACCACGCAACCGATGATCGAAACGTCCATTGGCGTAATGATATCTTCCAGGCGTTGCTCCAGCGCGTTAACCGTACCAATAACGTCAAACTCCTGACGCGAACAGGTTGGGCAAGCGATGAAGTTGATCCCGCGCGCGCGAATGCGCAGCGATTTCAGGATATCGAAACCCACTTTGATCTCTTCCACCGGATCGGCTGCCAGAGAAACACGCAGCGTATCGCCGATCCCTTCAGATAACAGCAGGCCAAGGCCGATCGCGGACTTCACCGAACCACTACGCAGGCCACCGGCTTCGGTGATCCCCAGATGCAGCGGTTGATCGATCTGTTTCGCCAGCAGGCGATAGGATTCTACGGCGAGGAAAACGTCAGACGCTTTAACACTGACTTTGAATTGATCGAAGTTCAGACGATCGAGGTGATCCACGTGGCGCATAGCGGATTCCAGCAGCGCCTGCGGCGTCGGTTCACCGTATTTTTCCTGCAGATCTTTTTCCAGCGATCCGGCGTTGACGCCGATACGGATAGGAATATTTTTATCACGAGCGCAATCCACCACCATGCGAATACGCTCTTCACTGCCGATATTACCTGGGTTAATACGCAGGCAATCAACACCGTATTCCGCTACCTTCAGCGCGATACGATAGTCGAAGTGAATATCGGCAACCAGCGGGACGTTAACCTGCTGTTTGATAAGCTTGAACGCTTCTGCGGCATCCATTGTCGGTACAGAGACACGAACAATGTCTGCGCCTACGCGTTCCAGCGCTTTAATCTGATTAACCGTCGCTTCCACATCCGTGGTACGCGTATTAGTCATAGACTGTACGGCGATGGGCGCACCATCGCCGATCGGCACGTTCCCAACGTAAATGCGTGTCGATTTTCTACGTTGAATTGGAGCCTGGTTATGCATTAAAAAATCTCCCGCATTGCCGTCTGTTACTGAGCCGGTGATTGTTCGGCATTAACGGTCAGACGCGCAACCTGGTTAGTTCTGATAAAACGACTCAGATCGACAGGTTTACCCTGGAACTGAATCTGCACTGCCGCCGGGGCGCCAATTTTCAGTTTGTACGGCGCTTGACCGGTCAGGTTTAGATTGCCGTCTTTACGCTGCATCCCGCTGAACAGTTTTTTACCGGTCGCATCGGTTACTTCCAGCCAGCAATCGGCGGTAAAGTTCATCACCAGCGCGTTAGGATCGGCTGCAGGTGTAGTCACACCTGCCTGATCGGTCGGCAGAGGAGCCGCTGTAGCTGGCGCTGTTGGCGCTGCGGTTGCGGTATCGATGTTAGCCTGAGATGGGGCAACAACGGCGTTCTGTTGCGCATCAGCGGCGGGTGCCGGGGTCGCAGCAACGTCTGGCGTTGGCGCTGCGTCCGCTACCGCACCATCGTCAGGAGCCGGAGGGGTATCCTGCCCTGCTGCTGCGCTGGTATCTAACGGTACGTTCTGCGCACCCTCTTTACCGGCATTCAGCTCAGCAGAGGATTGATCGGCCATAGTGGTGATCTCTTCCTGCTGCGCTTTATGGTTCTGCCACCACCAGGCACCAGTCAGTCCGACAACGACAAACAGTACCAGCCAGGTAAAGGTCATTAACCAGCCGTCACGTTTCTTACGACGCTTACCGAGCGAGAAGCTCTGCATCGGTGCGACCTTAGCTGGTCGAATCGGAGCCTGTTTTTCCAGCCCTGGCAACAGTTCTTCTTCAGGAATATGCACCAGACGCGCATAAGAACGGATATACCCGCGCAGGAATGTTGAAGCAAGATCGGCTGGCGCCTTATCCTCTTCAATATCGCGTACCGTGGAGACCTTCAGGCAAAGTCGCTCCGCGACTGCCTGCTGGCTGAATCCGAGTTGTTCACGGGCATTGCGCAGACGAACGCCGGTGGATAGTGTTTCATTTTTGTCGTGCGTGGCTTCAGTATTCATTCGCTACAGCTGCGTAAATTTGGGTTCTGATGCCGGCGAGCCACAATGCTCACCCACACCGCGAAACATCTGGTCAGTTAACCTTCGTCAGACAGTATAAAACGGTCAGACTATCAATGACAAAACGGCGTAAACCTGAGGGCTAAACACTTGTTACGCCGTTACATACTGCCTTAAAGTCGACAAAAACGCACCGTTATTATTGACCTGACGACGACAACAAAAAACCTCATATGGCTTACGTTGCACTACGGTACAGGAATTATACCGTAGTGCGCCAACATCAAACGGTCTTAATCTCGATAGCGTCGCCCTGCATGCGCTTACGCAGAGTACGCTTGGTACGGTCGATAACGTCGCCCGCCAGCTGACCGCAGGCTGCATCGATGTCATCACCACGTGTTTTACGCACGATGGTAGTGAAACCATAGCTCATCAACACTTTGGAGAAACGATCGATACGGCTGTTAGAACTACGGCCATACGGCGCGCCCGGGAACGGGTTCCACGGGATCAGGTTGATCTTACACGGCGTATCTTTCAGCAGTTCTGCCAGCTGATGCGCGTGTTCAGTGCCATCATTGATGTGATCTAACATCACATACTCAATGGTTACACGACCCTGGTTAGCGTTGGACTTCTCCAGATAACGACGAACCGCGCCAAGGAATGTTTCGATATTGTACTTTTTGTTGATAGGTACAATTTCGTCACGAATTTCATCGTTCGGCGCATGCAGAGAAATCGCCAGCGCGACGTCAATCATATCACCCAGCTTATCCAGCGCAGGGACAACACCTGAGGTGGAGAGCGTGACGCGACGCTTGGACAGCCCAAAACCGAAGTCATCGAGCATGATTTCCATCGCCGGAACCACGTTGGTCAGGTTGAGCAGCGGCTCGCCCATCCCCATCATCACCACGTTGGTAATAGGACGCACGCCCGTAGCCTTCACCGCACCGACGATCTTCGCCGCGCGCCAGACCTGACCAATGATCTCCGATACCCGTAGGTTACGGTTAAAGCCCTGTTGCGCCGTAGAGCAGAATTTACACTCTAATGCGCACCCGACCTGTGAAGAAACACACAGGGTCGCACGATCGTCTTCCGGGATATACACCGTTTCAACGCGCTGATCGCCAACCGCGATAGCCCATTTGATCGTACCGTCAGAAGAACGCTGCTCTTCCACCACTTCCGGGGCGCGAATTTCAGCCACTTCTTTCAGCTTGTTACGCAGCACCTTGTTGATGTCAGTCATGTCATCAAAGTTGTCGCTGCAATAGTGGTACATCCACTTCATGACCTGATCGGCACGAAACGGTTTTTCGCCCATCTCTTTGAAGAATTCGCGCATTTGCTGACGGTTCAGATCCAGCAGGTTAATTTTTCCATTTTTATTTGGAACCGCAGGAATGACGACTTCAGAGGTGTTAACTAATTCAGACATAATTTTTTCCGGCCTCGTTGTTACACGTTGTGGCCCGTGGAGGGTTAAAAAGAAACGCCCCGGCAAGCGATCTGCTCTTCCGGGGCGTTGCATTGTACAAAGTCTGGCGCAGGGATGCCACGTTTGCACGAAGCATTAGCGAAAATAATATGTAAAGGAAGATCGTAGGCCTGATAAGACGCATCAGCGTCGCCATCAGGCAAAACAGTGCCGGATGCGCAAATGCTTATCCGGCCTACCCCACGAGCTTATCAGCGAGTGCGCGGGCAAACCTCACCTTCACCAAAGAAATAGGCGATTTCGCGCGCCGCTGACTCAACGGAGTCGGAACCGTGAGTACCGTTCTCGGTGAAGCTGTCAGCATAGTCTGCACGCAGAGTACCGGCCAGCGCATTCGCCGGGTTGGTTGCGCCCAGCAGATCGCGATGACGCTGTACGGCATTTTCGCTTTCCAGAACAGAAACAACGATCGGACCGGAAGTCATGAATTCAACCAGACCGTCAAAGAACGGTTTGCCATCGTGCTCAGCATAGAAGCCACGTGCCTGCTCAACGGTCAGGTGCAGCATTTTAGTGCCGACAATTTTGAACCCTGCTGCTTCAAAGCGCGCAAAGATGCTCCCAATAACGTTTTTTGCCACCGCGTTTGGTTTGATGATGGAAAAAGTACGTTCAATAGCCATGATAACCTCTGTAATGTGTTCTGTTGTTGTCTATATAGATGTACGACCTGGCGCGGATTATAAAGAGCATCCCGGCAATTGACTATTGATGAAGGTAACATTTCTTTAAAATAAGATGAATTTTAGCAACAAACAGTCACCAACTGGTCTACTGCATCGAAAATCTCACCGTCGCTACCTGACCAGCGTCATCCATCACCAGCAGTTGATAATCCCCTTTAGTCGCCAGCCGTAGCGTAAGATGACGTCCTCGTTCTTCCAGCCTTTCACCGTTAAGAAACCACCAGCGTTCACCGCTCCCACCACTGGTTTGCACCGGCAATGAGGCTTGAGCAGAACCGGGTAAACGCTTCACAATCGCGCCATCACGAATACCTGTCAACTGCAATGGCTGCGAAGCGTCTTGTCCCAGCGGCGGACACGTGGCAGAAACTGGCGGTAATCTCGCCCCACGGCGTTCTGATTCCGGTAGCCATGGCTCCAGCGGCAACGGCCAGACGATTAATGTTTGCTCGTGCGCCTGCGGGCAATCCGCCGCCACACGTTTGCCTTCATCATCCAGCCAGACAGGAAAACGAATGCCATTAACCCCTTCCTGCTCGGGCAATAATAACGTTGGCGGCTGACTGCCATCCAGTAACCAGGTTGCCAGACGGCGACGGCAGTTGCTGTCTCCTGGGGCAAGGGATTGCCCGCCCGGCCAGCACACCACGCCGCGACTCACGGAATCAGGACGTGGATCTTCCGGCTGATTTGTCCCGCGAGAGAGCAAAAGATTGTTGACCTGATTGAGCAGCGGCACGGCGCTGGCAAATCCAAACTGGCCCACCACCGGCGTTCCGTCTGGTCTGCCAGTCCAGATACCGATCACATAACGGGCGTTAACGCCAATCGCCCAGGCATCGCGATAGCCATAGCTGGTGCCCGTTTTCCACGCCAGCGGAACCACTCTGCTCAGTGCGTTATCCGGCAGCGGTTGCGCTTCGTCGGCCATAATACGGCGAATAATCCACGCCGCGCCCGCCGACATCAACGGACGTTCAAGCAGTGGGTCACCCGGCTGCAGACGCAGTTTTCCCGCTTTTCCCTTACGGGCAAAGGCGCTGTACGCTGCGGCCATATCTTCCAGCCTTGCCCCCGCGCCACCTAAAATCAGCGACAGATTCGGCGCAGCCCCTGCAGGCAGATACAGCGGTAAGCCGACGTTACGTAACGATGCGGCAAAGCGCTTCGGACCATAGGCTTCGAGCACCTGTACGGCGGGTAAATTCAACGACCTTACCAGCGCTTCGCTCATGCTCACCGGGCCATGAAAACCGCTGTCAAAATTCCCCGGTCGATAATCTCCGGTTCGCCGCGGGACATCCTGCAACAACGAAGCGGGATGAATGAGTCCGTCATCCAGCGCCAGTCCATAGATAAACGGCTTCAATACCGAGCCAGGCGAACGGATAGCATTCACCATATCCACATGACCAAAGCGGGAGTCGTCATTCATATCTACCGACCCCACCCAACCACGCACGCTCATATCGGTGTGATCGACCACAATCATTGCCAGCGAACTGCGTGCAGGTAAGCGCCCCTTCCAGTTCTGCGCCAGCTCTTCCAGTTGACGCTGCAATCCGGCATCAAGGGTAGTCACGATTTTATCGCTCCGGCTTTTTCCCAGCATCATGCGCGAGAATAACGGCGCTAACTGCGGCATTTGCCGGGGCGACAGCCAGACTGGCTCTTCACGCGACTCCTGTACCTGTCTGGCAGGCCAAATACCCTGGCTCGCCATACGTTCGAGCACTTTATTACGCGCCGCTTCAGCACGGTCAGGCCAGCGATCCGGACGCAGGCGACTCGGTGCCTGTGGCAAAACAGCCAGCAGCGCGGCATCGGAGTAACTCAATTGCGCGGGTGAATTACCAAGATATGCCCAGCTTGCCGCCCCGACGCCCTGCAGCGTACCGCCAAACGGCGCACGGTTGAGATACAGTGTCAGGATGTCGCGTTTGGAGAGATGCCATTCCAGCTGCAATGCGCGCCAGAGCTGGCGAAACTTGCCGCCGAAGGTTCGCGGATGGGGATCGAGTAATCGTGCGACCTGCATGGTAAGCGTACTGCCGCCCGAAACCACACGCCCAGAGGAGAGGTCCTGCCATGCTGCGCGCAGTACTGAAAACGGATTGACGCCGGGATGCTTCCAGAACCAGCGGTCTTCATAGTTAATTAGCGCCTCAAGGTAGAGGGGCGACACCTCATCAATCGTTACCGGATACCGCCAGATACCTTCGGCATCGGCAAAGCGCCAGAGTGGCGTACCATCATGTGCCACCACGACCCGTGCCGGATCGACTTCGTGCAAGGGCAGCGGCCAGATTTTATCTGCCGCCCAAACTGCCGCCACAATCAATAGCGCAACGGCTGCCAACCAGAGCCAGCAGCCGCGTTTACCCAACCCGCGCATCATTTACGGTCTGACAATCAAAAGTCCCTCTGTCGCACCGGTCGCGCGCCACTGCGGAACATACATTGATTCCACCTGTGGGACGGGAACCTGGTAGGTCCCCGGCGTTACCGCTCGCGCCAGATACACCAGCGTAACCGGTTGTCCTTCATTGACCGCCACCGCAGCGACAAAGCGATCGTCACGGAACTCAACGTGCTGGATATCTGCCTGCTGCATCTGATTAAGCAGATTCGCCACTTCGCTACCGCTATCCTGCAGGCTGGCACTGCCGTTGGCCAGATTCTGGTTTTCCAGTTCCAGTCCTGCTGGCAGTAAGTCAACCACCAGCGCATCCGGCACGTTCTGGCTGGCTTTCACCTCCAGCCAGACCAGCACCAGCTCGCCGCTGCGCAGAGAATCCAGCGATTTACTGTTTCCGTCGAGCCCCAGGATTTGACGCTCAATATGCAGAACGTTGCTGGCAGGCGTCGGTGAGGTTTGCGGATAACCGCTCACATCCAGACGCAGCCACAGCGGTTGATTACCGGTATTGGTGACGCTCAGCGTAGACAGCGCATCGGCATCCAGATTACGCGTCTGTGATTTCTCCCCGGCTAACGGTTGCTCCGAGAGTGACGTTTGCGCCTGCCATGTGCCTGGCAAGTCTTGTAACGTACGGGCGGCAAGGAACAACGCATTATTTTCCTGAGTCGAGAGCCAGCGCTGCCCAAAGGCCTGTTCTGACAACGTGTTCAGCAGCGTATTTTGCACGTCAGGTTTGAGCTTGTTCTCTTCGAGCAAGGCCATCATCAACGCGTTATCCCGTAACGCACTGCCGTAATCCGCCATCCACTGTTGCGTATCGCGGCGCGGCGTATTCAGCGCCAGCGTCAACGCCTGTTCACTGCGGTTAGCATCGCCCATATTTTTCAGCGCGATCCCCAGTTGCAACAGCGGTAAACCAGAAGCCGCCTGAGCGCGTCGCTCCCAGATTTCACGCAGTGCGCCAAGCGGGGCTTTTTGCTGACGAGCCAGAACCAACGCGGCGTAGGCTTGTACGGCAAATCGGCTTGCTGAAGAGTCGTCGGTATAGCGAATCGACAACATTCCTGGATCCTGCAAATAGCGCAGCAGCCGCTCGTTGCCACGGTTAATCACCTCAACCGGGACGCTGTAGCCTTGTTCGTTCGCACGGACGAGGAAATCCATGACATACGCAGTCAGCCAGTACTCTTCTGATCCGTTTTTATCCCACAGCGCGAAACCACCGTTATCACGCTGCATCTGCACTAAACGAGAAATCCCAATATCGACTGCCGCGCGGCGTTTTTCATCGCTGTCGCCCACAATACCTAACGCCTTCAATTGCGCAGCATTGGTGTATAAGGATGGGAACAACCCGCTCGCCGTTTGCTCCAGGCAGCCGTAAGGGTAAGCCTTCAGTTCGCGGATATAACGCGCCAGATTTAGCGGCGGCTTACCGCTGAACAGCAGTTGTCCCTGCATCGTTGCAGGGGAAAAATTGGTCAGTTCTTCGCCCGGAAGCTGCCAGGTTGCGCCCGGTTGAAGTGCGACACCGTTATTAACGGTTTGCGCCGGGAACGCCGGACGCACGCCAATCTTCCACTGTTTATGCTGAACTGGCAGCGTTTCACCCGGTAAAGTCAGACCGCTAATTTCTGCCTGAATTTCGCCATCGCCAAACCCCTCCCGCGCACGCACCGGAATAAACAACGTAGTCCGTACGCCTGGTGCCAGATTCAATGGAGCAGGATCTTGTCCCATCAGCTCCAGTAAACCGCTAGCCGCGAGCTTAATATTCAGCGTTTGCGGTTTGTCAGTCAGGTTAGTCACGTCCAGCGTCAGTCGCGAGGTATCGCCTCCCGCCAGAAAACGCGGCATATTCAGTTCAGCAATTACCGGCGCGGCAACAATCACCTTGCTTTCACTGCTGCCAAAGTCATCCGCCGTCCAGGCCTGTGCCATTACCCGTAGCTCACCGTTGAAATCACCAATCGGTAGCGTCACCGTACCTTCGCCCTGCTCGTTGAGCGTGACCGGCAGCGCCTGTTGCGCCACGATATTGACGTGATTGACCGGGGGCTTACCGCCGCGTTTTAATTCATCGCCATCACCACCAAAACGCAGCGCCGCCAGCCGCCCTTGCCCTTCGATCACCTGGCCGTAAATATCATAAATATCCGCGCCATAGCGTTTTTGTCCGAAAAATGCCTGCCACGGATCTGGCGTGGCGTAATCGGTAATGTTCAACACCCCGCTATCAACGGCAGAGACCAGCACGTTGACCTGTTTTGGTATGTCGCCATTTTTGACGCTGGCTTTAATCTTGACGGTCAACGACTGGTTTGGACGTATTTTCGCCGGGTTTTCCAGCGCCAGCGCCAGACGACGGTTTTCATCACCTAACGGCAAATGCAGTAAACCAACCGCCCGTTTTGGCGTGGCCGAACGGGACTTGTCGCCAGGACGAACCACCAGCGCACTGAGATACAAATCGTGGCGATTCCAGGTTTTATCAATCGGGATGGAGATATCGAGACCATCCGCCGGTACGTCTATTTCTTGCCACCACAGCGGGCCTTCGCTGGATTCCACCATCGCATAACCTTTGCCAGCAGCAGGAGCGGCAACGTGCAGCTTCATGGTATCGCCAGGGCGATAGCTGGGTTTGTCCAGTTTCAGAGTCACGCGATCGGGACGCACAGCGCCACTGCCGTCGCTGTTATCCTGCCAGCTATAACCTGCCCAGAAGCGTACGCTGCTCACCGCATCATTCGGGGCTTTAACTTCCAGACGATAGGCACCCCACTCAACCGGGAAGCTGACTTTACCGGTTTCATCGGCCTTAAGATCCAGAGTCTGCTCACCTTCAACCAGATCCTTTTGATCGAACTGTGATTGCCAGCCCTCGCCTTCAGACCAGTTCCAGTAATAATCCCGGCGCTCGCGGATCAAACGCACCTGCAAACCGGACACCGCTTTTTTCTCGCCCTGCGCATCGGCATAAACAATGTCGAAAGCGGCGTTGCTGTTTTCATCAACGATAGGCTGATTCACAGTGGTATCAGTGCGGTAGTCATAGACGGCTTTTGCCGCAAACTGCGGACGAATACCCGGCAGCGTGTCCGCAGGCCAGATGGCTTGTTCAGCCCGACGCGTCACCGGGCGGCCACCTGACTCCAGCAGGCTGGCTTGCAGGATCACCTGTAACGGGGAATGCGTCTCCTGCCATTGGCTGTTGGTGGTCACTTCGCCGCGACCGTGTTCATCCAGCGTAAGCTGAACTTCATCGAGGCTGCGGGACAGGTTTTCTTCGGCAATATTACCAAACTGGAACCCCGGCAATGCCTGCACCGCTTCGCGCAGCGGGCGCAGGAAAAGCTGCCCTTGCAGAGCATTGCCGTTAGCAGGCGCGCCGTACAGGTAGTAGCCCACTACCGAGAACTTCACTTCATCAGCTGGAGCTACCGGAATCTTATTAGCGGAGAGATTGAGCGCCATCCGCTCAGGCATAAAATCTTCGACGTGGAAATCCCACATACGTGACTGGTTGTCGCCCGTATTAGCACGAATATGCCACATACCGGTTGGCGCGTTGGTGTCCAGCGGCCAGCTAAAACGGTACAGACCGTTCTCCGGCTGGCTAACCACCGAACGTAACACTTGCCCGTCGGGCTTCACGACCTCCAGCTTCACCGGCTGGTCGGGCAACGTTTTGCCGTCGCTGTCACGCAGTAATCCGTTGAGGATCACCGTTTCGCCAGGACGATAGAGGTCACGGGGACCAAACATAAAGAACTGTTTGCTGTATCCCGGTGCACCGGCAATATCAAATTCAGCCAGATCCAACGCCGGGAGTTTCAGATCCAGCAGCGTGGTTTGCCCGTCTTTGCGGGCCAGCAATAAAGCCGCGTCTTTATCAGTCTCCAGTTTGACATGACCCTGCGCGTCGCTGGTAGCCTGCGCCAACGTCTGTCCTTTTTCGTTGAGTAAGGTGACCTCTATACCCTGCTGCGCAGCGCCGTTTTCCAGACTCTGCGTAAAGACATCAAGTTGATTATGGTAACGGTGCGCAGACACACCAATATCGCTGAGCGTGAACAGCGTAGCGGCATTACTGTAGTTGTATTGTCCAGCCTGATTCATCACCGCGATGTAAACACCTGCTTGCTGCAACGGCTTGATATCGCTCAGCGGCAGCAGCAGCTTCTCACGGGTGTTACGCGCAGGATTGAGGTCAAAGCGTCCGGTATACACCAGTTCCGCCATTTTCAGTAAATTGTCAGATTCCCAGTTCGTCAACGAATTGCGGTATTCCCACTGGCTGACAAATGCGCCGAGCGATTCAGACTTCACACGAAAGAAGTTCACATCCACGCTGTTAACGTTGAGGGCCATTACCGGCAGGCCTTCAATTACTTTTCCCGGCAACAACGAGCCGCGACTGGCAAACCCAACGCTTGGCTGTACATCGCGGGTGGTAATGTTTTTTTCATAATCAATAGCGAACGTCGCTTTATTCAGCGCCAGCAAATCACGCTCAATGGTCACCACCAGTTCCCGGTTAGGTTCCAGATGGCGTAAGCGCAGCTCTTTCAGATTTGGCGCCAGCTCCCAGGCACCATCCACTTTGCCGCTTTTTTTATCAACAACGTGCACGACGCGGGAAAAATCTTGTTCTGGATCGAGGGGAATGGAGAAGGTCAAAACGAGCGTTGCCGCACCGTCGAGCTGGACCTCTGAGGCATCCAGCAGCGTCAGCGACTTGCCCTGGCTTTGCTGCATCAGCTTTTGTAATTGAGCTTTATCTTTTGCTGGCGCAGTCTGTGCCGCAGGCGCATCAGGTTTCGCAGCCGTCGGTGATTTTTCGTTATTATTATCGCACCCGACCAGTGCCAGCATCAGCATGCAGGCCGCTACGCGTAAATGTTTCATTTTTCATCCCTGGCCGTAGTGGCCCGTTAGCTACGTAGAACAACTATTATGCGTCAGATTTCCGGCTGTGGAAGTCAGTAACTGAACAACGTTGTCTTAATTTAAGTGATTAATGTGGATTCACCTGACAAATCAGCCTGTTTTACTTGTCGCTTTACGGTAAACATCCGACAATTTGCCAAAACCTGGTAAAAATGGAGATGCCTATGACCACCGCCTTCTTTGTCGCTGCCGACTGGCTTGCCGAACACATTGACGACCCGGAAATACAAATTCTTGATGCCCGGATGGCACCTCCAGGACAGGAAGATCGCGATGTTGGCGAGGAGTATCGTGCGGGCCATATTCCTGGCGCAGTCTTTTTTGATATTGAAGCGCTTTCCGATCATACCTCACCGCTACCGCATATGATGCCACGCCCCGAAGCCTTTGCCGTTGCGATGCGCGAGCTGGGCGTTGATCAGGATAAGCATCTGGTTATCTACGATGACGGTAATCTGTTTTCCGCGCCACGCGCATGGTGGATGCTGCGGACATTTGGCGTCGAAAATGTCTCCATTCTGGCGGGCGGTCTGGCAGGCTGGAAGCGCGATGAGTTAATGCTCAAGGAAGGCGATGAGGATTTACCTGAAGGTGAATTTAACGTGGCCTTTACGCCTGACGCAGTTGTGCGCGTTACCGATGTACTGCTGGCCAGTCATGAAAAAACGGCGCAGATCGTCGATGCCCGTCCGGCTGCGCGTTTTAATGGCGAAGTTGACGAGCCGCGTCCTGGTCTGAAACGTGGTCATGTGCCGGGTGCGCTTAACGTACCGTGGACAGAACTGGTTCGTGACGGCGAACTGAAAACCACCGATGAGCTGGATGCTATTTTCTTCAGCCACGGCGTGAGCTTTGACCGCCCTATTATCGCCAGCTGCGGCTCCGGCGTAACGGCTGCCGTCGTCGTGCTGGCACTTGCCACGCTGGGCGTTTCTGACGTCGCATTGTATGACGGCGCATGGAGCGAATGGGGAGCGCGCAACGATTTACCGGTAGAACCGCAATTATAAAGCTGGAAAAGCCGGATAGCGCTTCGCTTATCCGGCCTACAATTTAGATAATCCGGTTCTGTTTAAAGTCGCGCAGGAAACCGCCCCAGCGGCGTTCGTAGAACGGTGCGATATGCTCAGTGATAAAGTGGCTCACGCCCTTCTCACCCTTCTTCACCTGGCAGATATCAATAGGTTCATCGCCCGGCAGCGTATCGGTCGCGACGCTGCCAGCAGCGTGGATGATCTCTTCAATATCCCCTTCCGCTTCAATACCAATCAGCAGATTCGGCTGGGCTTCCGCGCTTTCTTTGATTGAGCAGAGAAACGCGCGTTTTACCGGCTTAATGGTTTTAAACAGCGTAGTCAGCGAGTCAATCATCTGCGCCGGAGGTTCAGCGACTTCAGAGAGGATCAGCGATTCACCGCCTTCCAGTACTTCCTGGGTGCTGAGCGGATTCCCCTCTTCCCCCATCAGCAGGCTGATTTCACGCGGCATAAATTCTTTGCCGGTCGGCAGTTTCGCGTTGAGAAAGAGCGTTTCGCCGAGCGTCATTTCAAACAACGTACGCACCGGCATAACGACAAATGCTTGCTCATCTTCCACCGCCTGCTGCAGGGCTTCCAGAGAAGTGAAGAACGGGATCACGGTCGTGCCGTCTTCTTTTTCCCAGTGCTGCAGGTCGAGAGCGCTGTCTTCAACCACCGCCTCGCCTTCTGCGGCAGTACCCGGCACCCAGACTGTGGATTCCAGTAAAGTACGGAAAAATGCCGGACGATGCGCAGGCTCTGTTGCCGCTTGTTCCAGCAATGTTTCTAATTCGTTTTTTGTTTCGGACATAAGTATCACAAATTGGATGAATACATGTAGGCCGGATAAGCGTAGCGCCATCCGGCAATACAGTAATAAATTATGCGGTCAGCAGATTCGCAATCGTGCGCACACCCAGACCGGTTGCGCCCGCAGACCACTGCTCAACCGGCGCTTTGCGATAGGTTGCAGAGCAGTCGATATGCAGCCAGCCCTGCTGGTAGTTTTCCACGAAATGGGACAGGAAGCCCGCCGCGGTGCTTGCGCCAGCCGGGTAAGCCGCGCTACCGGTGTTATTCAGTTCGGCAAAGTTCGACGGCAACTGGCTACGGTGAAACTCTGCCAGCGGCAGACGCCAGAACGATTCGTTTTCTTGCGCCGCACTTGCCAGCAGGCGAGCAGCCAGCTGATCATCAAAGCTAAACAGCGCGTGGTAATCGTTGCCCAGCGCGGTTTTCGCCGCGCCGGTCAGCGTGGCAGCATCAATGATCAGTTCCGGTTTCTGCGCACTGGCATCGATCAGGCCATCGGCCAGCACCAGACGTCCTTCGGCATCGGTATTCATCACTTCAACTTTTTTACCGTTGCGATAGTGAATAATGTCGCCGAGCTTAAAGGCGTTGCCGCTAATCAGATTATCCGCGCAGCACAGATACAGCTTCACGCGCTTGTTCAGACCACGGGTGATGGCAAATGCCAACGCACCGGTGACCGTTGCCGCACCGCCCATGTCGGACTTCATTGAGTCCATAAATGCGCTTTGCTTGATGCTGTAACCACCGGAATCAAAAGTAATTCCCTTACCAACCAGGCAGGCATAAACCGGGGCTTCTTTATCGCCTGTTGGGTTGTAGTCCAGCGCCAACAGCACTGGAGGACGTTCAGAGCCGCGACCCACGGTATGCAGACCCATGTAGTTCTGCTCGCGCAGATCTTCACCTTTGGTGATGCGGTAAGAGACGTTATCGCACGCGACGGAGCACAGCAGATCAACAGCGCGCTGCGCCAGCTGTTCCGGACCCAGCTCTTCTGCCGGGGCGTTAATAGTATCGCGCACCCAGTCAATAATCTTCAGACGGCTATCCAGCTCTTTGCGCTGCGCTTCGTCCAGAGCGGCCCACTCAACTTTGCGGGTGCCTTTTGGTCCCTTGTAGCCCTGCCAGAACGCCCAGCTACGTTCGGTATCCCAGCCTTCACCGTCCAGTTTAACGTGTTTAATACCCAGGCCGTCGATTTTACGCGCAGCACGCTGGATAAGGCCGAGGTCATCTTTTCCGTTCAGGTGCAGGGTAATGCCGTCATTATTAATGCTGTATGTCGCCTTTTCACCCCAGCGGGCATCGGCGGGTTGCGTGGAAAGCGTAATTTTCATGGCTTCTGTCATTTTATTTATCCTTATTTTCGCGCATACAGGAAAACGGGCCACCCGTGGGCAGCCCGTTGACTTATTCGGCTTCGTCCAGCCAGACCAGCAAAATGGCCTCAAGGATTTTTTCGTTCGATGCCTGAGGATCATCATCGAACTCTTCCAGGTCACAGATCCACTGGTGCAGATCGGTGAAACGAACGGTCTTGGGATCGAGATCGGGGAAAGCGTCATACAGCGCCTCGCCGATTTCGCGGCTATCGGTCCACTTCAGTCCCATACTACCCTCTGTTAATGCTCACGCGCATGATTGATTGTGTAACGTGGGATTTCGACCACTAAATCGTCCTCGGTTACCCGCGCCTGACAGCTTAAACGGCTCTCCGGCTCCAGTCCCCAGGCTTTATCCAGCATGTCGTCTTCTTCTTCTGTGCTTTCCGGCAAAGAATCAAAACCTTCACGCACGATGCAGTGGCAGGTAGTGCAGGCACAGGATTTTTCACAGGCGTGTTCAATCTCGATCCCGTTACGCAGGGCAACGTCGAGAATGGTTTCGCCGGTCTCAGCTTCCAGAACTGCGCCATCGGGACAGAGATCCTGATGAGGCAAAATAACAATCTTTGGCATATTAAACCTCGTCCACGGAATGGCCTTTCAGCGCGCTACGGACGGATTTGTCCATGCGGCGAGCGGCGAATTCCTGGGTTTGTTTGTCTACGTTTTTAATGGCTTGTTCTATCGCGTCAACATCGTCACCCTGTGCAACCTCGCTCAAGTGCGCGGCGGCGGTGTCGATAGCCTGACGTTCTGCGGCGCTTAACAGCGCGGCATCAGCGTTCAGCGCACCGGATAAACTCTCCAGTACGCGTGCCGCTTCGACTTTCTGTTCTGCCAGCATACGGGCTTTAACGTCCTGCTCGGCAAAACTCATCGAATCCTGAATCATGGAGGCGATTTCACTGTCGGTCAGACCGTAGGACGGTTTAACCTGGATTGAGGACTCAACGCCTGTGGATTTCTCCATGGCGGTGACGCTCAGCAGCCCATCGGCATCCACCTGGAAGGTCACGCGGATGTGCGCACCGCCTGCTGGCAATGCCGGGATGCCGCGCAGCGCAAAACGCGCCAGTGAACGGCAGTCCTGCACCAGCTCACGCTCGCCCTGCATCACGTGAATGGACATCGCGGTTTGGCCATCTTTAAAGGTGGTAAAGTCCTGCGCACGCGCCACTGGGATAGTGGTGTTACGCGGGATCACTTTCTCCACCAGACCGCCCATGGTTTCCAGTCCCAGAGACAGCGGGATAACGTCCAGCAGCAGCATTTCGCTGTCCGGTTTATTTCCGACCAGAATATCCGCCTGGATTGCCGCACCGATAGCGACCACTTTGTCCGGGTCAATAGAGGTCAGCGGCGTACGGCCAAAAAATTCACCGACGCGTTCACGTACCAGAGGCACGCGCGTTGAACCGCCAACCATCACCACTTCCAGCACATCTTGCGGCTCCACGCCCGCATCTTTCAGCGCGCGACGGCAGGCCAGCAGCGTACGCTTGACCAGTGCGGAAATGAGTTCATTAAAGGTTTCACGGGTGATTTCACCCTGCCATCCAGCCACGTTAACCGTTACAGAATCAGCGTCGCTAAGCGCGATTTTCGCTGCAATCGCGGCATCCAGCAGTTCGCGCTGTACGCGGTTATCGCTGCGATCGGCCACGCCCGCCTGCTCGCGAATGTAATCGGCCAGCAGATGGTCAAAATCGTCGCCGCCGAGCGCGGAATCACCGCCGGTCGCCAGCACTTCAAACACGCCACGGCTCAGGCGCAGAATAGAAATATCAAAAGTACCGCCGCCAAGATCGTAGACTGCGATCACGCCTTCCTGACCGGAGTCCAGACCATACGCGATCGCCGCTGCGGTCGGTTCGTTCAGCAGACGCAATACGTGCAGGCCCGCCAGACGCGCGGCGTCTTTGGTCCCCTGACGCTGTGCATCGTCAAAGTAAGCCGGAACGGTGATTACCACGCCGTCCAGTTCGCCGGACAGCGATTCGGTAGCCCGCGCGGCCAGCGCTTTCAGAATATCAGCGGAGACGCGCACCGGATTAAGCAAACCGGCAGCGGTTTCAATCATCGGCAGACCGTTTTCGCTCGCCTGGAACGTATATGGCAGATGCGGGTAACGCGCCTGGATATCCGCCAGAGAGCGGCCCATCATGCGTTTTACCGAGCTAACGGTGTTTGCCGTATCCAACGCTGCATTGGCGCGGGCATCGTAACCGACAGAGTAGCCCTGCTGCTGATAGTGAACCACTGACGGCAACAGGTGGCGACCTTCATGGTCTGCCAGCGTTTCGGCCTGGCCGCTGCGTACGGTAGCAACCAGGGAGTTGGTGGTGCCTAAATCGATACCTACCGCCAGACGACGCTGGTGCGGCGCGGCGCTCAAACCAGGCTCACTAATTTGTAATAAGGCCATTTTCGCTTCCGGAAATTAAAAATCGAGCAGTTTTTCTTCGAGTTGTTCTGCACTGCTTCGCAGTTTATCGAGAAAACGCAGCTTACGCACGGTATCTGCCGCTGCGTCCCACGTCTCGCTATCCAGCTGTTCCACCATCAGTTGATGGCGAACGTTATACATTTCGCTGACGCGTTTCATAAACGCATCTAAACGTTGACTGTCTTTTGCCTGTTCAATCTCGTCCAGCTCTTCACGCAGCTCAAGTTGCTCCATCAGGAACGCGGTATCGCGCACCGTGTGCTGCTCGCTGCGGATATCAAAACCGTGTAAAGACAATAAGTATTCGGCGCGCATCAAAGGATGACGCAGCGTTTGCCAGGCCTGGTTGATAGTGGCGGACTGCGAAACCGCAGCAAGTTGTTCCGCCTGGGAACCGCTGGCGAATTTATCAGGATGATACTGACGTTGTAGATCCTGAAAACGTAGGCTCAGCGCCTGAGTATCGAGCTGATAACGGGCCGGTAAGCCAAAGAGGGTGAAGTAGTCCATAACATTCTCAGGGCATCGATTCTCTGTTGTTCGATGAGGCAAAACCAGAGAGTCAGGTAAAACAAACCCCACGCGCAGGCGACCACGGTGGGGTTATCAGTAAGCGCGTTACACGTGGAAGCTTTCGCCGCATCCACATTCGTCTTTCACGTTCGGGTTAGTGAACTTAAACCCTTCGTTCAGACCTTCTTTGACGAAGTCTAACTGCGTACCGTCGAGGAATTGCAGGCTCTTACCGTCGATCACGACTTTTACGCCTTTGTCTTCAAACACGGTATCTTCAGCCGCCGGCTCGTCAACAAATTCCAGTACATAGGCCATACCTGAGCAGCCGGAGGTTCTCACGCCCAGACGCAGACCAAACCCTTTACCGCGGTTTGCCAGGAAGGTATTTACACGCGCTGCTGCACTGTCGCTTAAGGTAATCGACATAATAAAACCTCAACTCTTAATTATTTTGCTTCACGTTTGCTTTTGTAATCCGCAATCGCGGCTTTAATCGCGTCTTCAGCCAGAATAGAGCAGTGAATTTTCACCGGTGGCAGTTCAAGCTCGTCGGCGATATCGGTGTTTTTAATCGCCTGTGCTTCGTCCAGAGATTTCCCTTTTACCCATTCGGTAACCAGAGAGCTGGAAGCAATAGCGGAACCGCAGCCGTAAGTCTTGAAACGCGCGTCTTCAATGATACCCTCATTGTTGACTTTGATCTGCAACTTCATCACGTCGCCACAGGCCGGTGCACCCACCATGCCGCTGCCCACGTTCTCGTCGCTGTTGTCAAAAGAGCCCACGTTACGTGGATTCTCGTAATGATCGATTACTTTTTCGCTGTAAGCCATGCTGAATTCTCCTTATCGGTACCGATTAGTGATGTGACCATTCAATGCTGTTCAGATCCACGCCCTGTTTGAACATTTCCCACAGCGGAGAAAGGTCGCGCAGGCGGCCGATGGAGTTGCGAACCAGATTGATGGCGTAGTCAATCTCTTCTTCGGTAGTGAAACGACCTAAAGAGAAACGAATTGAGCTGTGTGCCAGCTCGTCGGTCATCCCCAGCGCGCGCAGCACATAGGATGGCTCCAGGCTTGCAGAAGTACATGCAGAACCGGAGGATACAGCCAGGTCTTTCAGCGCCATAATCAGCGACTCGCCTTCAACAAAGTTGAAGCTGACGTTGAGAATGTTCGGTGCGCCCTGCTCGAGGTCACCGTTGAGGTACACCTCTTCCATATCTTTCACGCCGTTCCACAGACGGTTACGCAGACTGCGCAGGCGCGCCATCTCGGTTTCCATCTCTTCTTTAGCGATACGGTATGCTTCACCCATGCCGACGATCTGGTGCACAGGCAGCGTACCGGAACGCATACCGCGCTCGTGACCGCCGCCGTGCATCTGCGCTTCAATACGAATACGCGGTTTACGACGAACGTACAGCGCGCCGATACCTTTCGGACCATAGATTTTGTGGCCGGAGAAGGACATCAGGTCAACTTTCAGTTGGCTCAGATCGATAGGCAGTTTGCCCACGCTCTGGGTCGCATCAACGTGATAGATGATGCCGCGAGCACGGCACATTTCGCCGATAGTCGCGATATCCTGCACCACGCCGATTTCGTTGTTCACGTGCATGATGGACACGAGAATGGTGTCGTCACGCATTGCCGCTTCAAGTTCTTTCAGGTCGATAATGCCGTTACGCTGCGGGGCGAGGTAGGTAACTTCGAACCCTTCGCGCTCCAACTGACGACAGGTATCCAGCACGGCTTTGTGTTCGGTTTTGCTGGTGATGATGTGCTTGCCTTTTTTCTGATAAAAGTTGGCTGCACCTTTAATCGCCAGGTTATCGGATTCAGTCGCACCGGAAGTAAATACGATTTCACGCGGGTCAGCGCCCACGAGGTCGGCAATCTGGTTACGGGCGATATCTACCGCCTCTTCAGCCTGCCAGCCGAAACGGTGTGAACGAGACGCTGGGTTACCAAAGTTTCCGTCCAGGGTCAGACACTGCATCATTTTCTCGGCAACACGCGGGTCCACCGGCGTGGTTGCGGAGTAGTCGAGATAGATCGGTAATTTCATTGCTCTATAAACTCCGTACATCGCTTCAATGCAAGGAATCAGGCAACCGGCTGGATGTACGACCGAGTTAACGGAGTGTGTAGCACCCCGGCCTGATTCTAAAATACTTTTATTATGCGCGTAACTTAACGTCGATCGCGTCTTGAGCACGATTAGTGCGTGGAGCGTCATGGGTATGCTGGCGACCAGACACATCCAGGACTTCCTGATTATTTACCAGTTCGCCCAACGTAATGTTGTTGAGGAAACCGGTCAGACGATCGCTCAGATCGCGCCACAGCGCGTGGGTCAGGCATTTATCGCCGCCCTGACAACCGCCTTTGCCCTGGCAACGGGTCGCATCTACAGACTCGTCAACAGCGCTAATCACTTCACCTACTGCGATGCTGCCGGCATCTTTACCCAGCAGATACCCGCCGCCTGGTCCACGTACGCTGGAAACCAGACCGTTTTTACGCAAACGGGAAAACAGCTGCTCCAGATATGACAGGGAAATTCCCTGACGTTCAGAAATATCAGCCAACGGTACCGGGCCCGTTTCGGAGTTGAGCGCAACGTCCAACATTGCGGTCACGGCATAACGCCCTTTTGATGTCAGTCTCATGTCTTACTTAGCCTCAAACTCGCCCCTGCCCGGGGTTTTTTATTGTAAAATGGGGGTATTGCATAGCAGGGGCAAGTCTGACATTCCCGACTAAATCAGTCAACTATTTACTTGACTAATTTAGTCAGGTATTTAACCTTCAGTGCCATTTTCACTTGCCGGATGCGCTTCGCTTATCTGGCCTACGAATCGTGCGGCCTGTAGGCCGGATAAGCGAAGCGCATCCGGCATTAGTACAGTTACTTGCTTTTATTCTGCTGCTCGATTGAAGCTAAAATCCCGCGCAGGATGTTCAGCTCCTGGCTCTCTGGACGCGCGCGCGTAAACAAACGACGCAGTTTATTCATCACCTGCCCCGGGTGCCCTTCGCGGATAAACCCGGTCGACAGCAGCGTTTGCTCCAGATGACCGTAAAAACGCTCTAAATCATCGACCAGCGGATACTCTGCTTCTTCGTAATCTACGGTCTTGTCGCTTTCCTGCGTCGCCAGCCAGGCCATGCGCACCTCATAAGAGATGACCTGCACTGCCATCGCCAGGTTGAGCGAACTGTATTCCGGGTTCGCAGCAATGGCGACGTGATAATGGCACTTTTGCAGTTCTTCGTTGGTCAGACCAACACGTTCACGACCAAAGACCAGCGCCACCGGCGAGTTCGTCGCTTCAGAGACACTTTTTAAACCGCATTCACGCGGATCCAGCATCGGCCACGGCAGCGTGCGGGAACGCGCACTGGTGCCTACCACCAGGCTACAGCCCGCCAGCGCTTCATCGAGCGTATCGACGATCTGCGCACTGCCGATCACATCACTGGCTCCCGCTGCCAGGGCGATTGCCTGGGAGTCCGGTTTAACCAGTGGATTTACCAGCCACAGATTGGTTAAACCCATGGTTTTCATTGCGCGGGCTACAGAGCCCATGTTGCCAGTGTGAGAGGTTTCCACCAGCACGATTCGAATATTTTGCAGCATTGTATTTCTTCGGCTAAAGATTATTCGGGCATATTATCATAAAACGAAGACATATTCCGAACTCGCTGCTATACTCTGCGCCGTTTTCCCGTTCTTTAACATCCAGTGAGAGAGACCGATGCATCCGATGCTGACCATCGCCGTGCGCGCAGCGCGCAAGGCGGGTAATGTAATTGCCAAACACTACGAAACCCCAGACTCTGTAGAAACCAGCCAGAAAGGCAGCAATGATTTCGTGACTAACGTCGATAAAGCCGCCGAAGCGATTATTATCGAAACGATTCGCAAATCTTACCCACAGCACACCATCATCACCGAAGAAAGCGGTGAACATGTTGGTGAAGATTTGGATGTTCAATGGGTTATCGATCCACTGGATGGCACCACCAACTTCGTAAAACGTCTGCCGCACTTCGCGGTATCCATCGCAGTACGCATCAAAGGCCGTACTGAAGTCGCCGTTGTTTACGATCCAATGCGTAACGAACTGTTCACCGCAACCCGTGGCCAGGGCGCACAGCTGAACGGCTACCGTCTGCGTGGCAGCACCGCCCGCGATCTGGATGGCACCATCATCGCCACCGGTTTCCCGTTCAAAGCCAAACAGCACGCCGCTTCTTACATGAAAATTCTGGGCAACATGTTTACCGAATGCGCGGACTTCCGCCGCACCGGTTCTGCTGCGCTGGATCTGGCCTACGTTGCCGCAGCCCGCGTTGACGGTTATTTCGAAATTGGCCTGCGCCCGTGGGATTTCGCCGCAGGTGAGCTGATTGCCCGTGAAGCTGGCGCACTGGTTTGCGACTTTACCGGTGGTCATAACTACATGGCGACCGGCAACATCGTTGCAGGTAACCCGCGCGTAGTGAAAGCCATGCTGGCTAACATGCGTGACGAACTGAGCGATGCGCTGAAGCGCTAATCGTTGATGCCGGATGGCGGCTAGCGCCTTATCCGGCCTACCAGGGAAGTTCCCCGTAGGCCTGATAAGCGAAGCGCCATCAGGCATTCATCCTACAACAGTGCTAAAACGGTCTTATCCCTCGCCCTACCGGCACCGCACTCATCCACATCACTACCGCAGCAGCGATCAGCACCGCACCACCGGCTAATGCCAGCGTCGTCCAGCCAATCTGTCGCCACAATACCGGCGCTTTATGCCCGCTAAGTTTCACCGCCAGCGAGCGGAAACTGTGTACCAACAGAGCCAGTGACGTAATCGTCAAAGAGGTTCCTGCCGCCATCGCCAGCGCCGACGCCATCCCCCAGCTAAACACGCCAACCACTTTGCTGAACAGTAAAACCATGATGGCCCCCGAGCACGGGCGCATCCCCATAGACAGCACGATCATCAACCGGGCACGCCAGTCATCACCACTTTGCAGCTGTTCAGGATCGGGCAAATGCTGATGCCCGCAGCCGCAACCCTCGTGATGCACATGATGCGGCGTGAAGGCAGTGAATTTTGGGCGGCGCAGCAGCTGGCGCAATTTCTTCAGCGCACGGACGCACAATAAAACGCCCAACACGCCAACCAGAGCATAACTCCCTTTCTCCAGCCAGAAACTACTCATATGTAGCTGTCGTGCGGGCAACTGCAAGATGGTAAGCACCACAACCACCAGTCCGATGGCGACCAGCCCCTGTAATAAAGATGAGGCTAGCGTCAGGCCAATACTCGACTTCAGCTTCGAGGGGTGCGTTGCCAGCCAGGTGGTAATGACGACTTTTCCATGTCCCGGCCCCAGCGCATGCAGAACGCCGTAGAGAAAACTAAACAGCAGCAGCGATCCCCCGGCCTGGGCCGGCCTGGCGGCAACTGCTTTCAGCAACCCGCTCATCTGTTGGTTAACGTCGCGCTGCCAGACGACACTTTTCATCATCACCTGCGGCCAGGCCTGCCATAGCCACAGTATGCCGCCTGCCGCCAACAGCAAAAAGACAGCCAGCGGCCATAGCGTCAGCCAGCGACGTCTGGCTGCGCGTTGTTGATAAACTACTGACATTGCAGCGTTACCGTCTGTGCAAACTGTTTACCCAACTCCATATCCTCCGGCGGTGCGTCTTCTTTATCCAGCGACTGCGCAAAGCTCAACGTTTGTTCATTCGGCGTCGGCGTATGTACTGAAATCCGGCATTTTTGGCTTATGGACTGCCCCAGCCTGGCGTCGCTATCTTTGTCATAGCTCATATCAACGTAGTAGGTCGGGTCGAAGGTTGAAATGGTATATTTTTGACCACTCAGCGGCTGAGCTTCGGCCAGCGGCAAAACGAACGTCAGCACTGCCTGGTGTTCCTCCCGCGCCATGCCATATTCCGTCGGCCTGTTTTTAAACTTTACCTTTTTCCCGTCGTGCCACACTTCGGTGAAATAGTGCTGCCCGAGAACGTTGGCCATCACTTCCGCCGCCAGTTTCTTCCAGATCTCATCACCAGGTTTGGCATTTCCCGCATCGTAAAGTAGATCCGCCGAGGTAATTTCATCCATCGTCCAGCGCATTTTCAGCGCGACGAACTGGTCATTCTCGCTCACTATCTCAGTTTTCAGATGGATAAAGCTGTGGGGATGCGCGCCTGCGCCAAAGGACAGGACAGCGAGAAACAACGTGATAATGATACGTTTAACGCCTTGCATGAGTTCTCCACGATGAAAATCTACACCGCCACAAATAATGATGCCGGGTTTGGCGAAAGTGTGCTGAGGATACCATTGAACGAAAAAATATTGAGTACCCTTTTCCGGTATCGATTCAGTTCTCAATTTCGATAATTTCTTCTTCGGGAAATTCCCCCCAAACACCTTTTAGGCGTCAAAACTTAAGTCAAATGATAACAAAATGTTAATTAATAGTTTCATTTTAATATTTAATTAACACTTAATTTGAAAACCTGAATGTAAAACTATGCAAATTTAACTAATTATTAACCATTTTATTTCTATAAATTCACAATAATGGGGGCATATCACATTTACCAAACTTATGATTCATTCCCTCTTCCATTCATTGTTAACTTCACGCCGTGACATGTCCTGCCCCCTACGAAAGGTACAACTATGAAATTCAAACTCGCATTACTCAGTGCAACCCTGGTTTCTGCATGCATGTTGTCCGGCACGTCCTTTGCGGCGGAAAAATATGAAATTGCTGTGGTTGCCAAAGTCACCGGGATCCCATGGTTTAACCGGATGGAAACCGGCGTAAATGAAGCAGCAAAAAAACTGGATGTGAATGCTTACCAGACCGGACCTTCAACGCCGGACCCGGCGCAGCAGGTGAAAGTGATTGAGGATCTGATCGCCAAAAACGTTAATGCGATCATCGTGGTGCCGAATGATGCCAAGGTCCTTGAGCCGGTACTGAAAAAAGCGCGCGATAAAGGCATCGTGGTGCTGACGCACGAATCCCCGGATGAGCAAATTGGCCAGTGGGATATCGAAACCATCGATAGTGAAAAATACGCACAGGCTAACGTCGATGAGTTAGCGAAAAATATGGGCGGCAAAGGCGGATATGCCATCTATGTTGGTTCGCTGACGGTCCCACTGCATAACGCGTGGGCGGATTATGCGATTAAGTACCAGAAAGAAAAATATCCGGAAATGTTCGAAGTCACTTCACGTCTGCCGGTCGCGGAAAGTATCGATAAATCCTACGCCACAACGCTGGATCTGATGAAAACCTACCCGCAGATGAAGGGCATTATCGGCTTCGGCTCGCTGGGTCCAATCGGTGCGGGTCAGGCTGTGCAGAAAAAACGCGCCAAAGATAAGATCGCCGTCGTCGGGATCGCTATGCCAGCGCAGGCAGCACCTTACCTGATGCGCGGTGATATCAAAAAAGCGCTGCTGTGGGATCCAAAAGACGCGGGCTACGCGCTGGTCACCGTTGCCGATCAGCTGTTGCAGGGCAAAGAAGTGAACGCCGATCTGAGTATCGATGGTTTAGGGAAAGCCGATATCGACACGGAGAAGAAAGTGATCCGCTTTAACAAGATCCTCGAAGTCACCAAAGACAACGCACAATCACTTGGTTTCTAAGGCTTTAGCCAACACCAGGGAACCTTAACGCCGACCGCCTGGTCGGCGCTATCAACCAAACTAACACTCAGCGTCCCCCCGGACGCGCGCAGGGGTATTGTCCATGGCAGACACCACCGCATTTATCACTCTTGAGAATATCAGCAAACAATTCCCGGGCGTGCTGGCGCTGGATAACGTGAATCTGACGCTGAGAAAAGGCGAAGTTCACTGTCTGGCGGGTCAAAACGGCTGTGGTAAAAGTACCATTATTAAAGTGATCTCCGGGGTTTATCATCCGGAAAAAGGCGCGCAGATTTTACTCGACGGAAAATTGTTCCATCATCTGACGCCGCAGCTCTCTTCCCATTATGGCATTCAGGTTATTTATCAGGACCTGTCGTTGTTCCCCAACTTTAGCGTCGCAGAAAATATCGCGGTCAACCGCTATCTGCCGGGTGGCGATATCTGGGTGCGTCGCGGCGCCATGAAGCAGCAGGCGCTGGCAGCCATGAAACGTATTGGGGTGAATATCGATCCCGATAAAAAAGTTGAAAAACTCTCAATTGCTGATCGACAGCTGGTCGCCATTTGCCGGGCGATTGCCGCCGATGCGCGTCTGGTGATTATGGACGAGCCCACCGCCTCGCTAACCCGCCAGGAGGTTAATGGCCTGCTGCGGGTAGTTAATGAACTGAAAGCGGCCGGAATTTGCGTCGTGTTTGTCAGCCATCGTCTGGATGAGGTGATGGAAGTGGCTGACCGCATCAGCGTAATGCGCGACGGCAAACTGGTGGGTACATACCCTGCCAGCGAACTCGACAGTCACGAACTGGCCTTCCTGATGACCGGACAACGCTTCCACTACAGCCCATTGCCGGAAAGACCTGCTATTGAGCAAGAGCCGCTGCTTGAGCTGCGCAATCTCAGCCGCAGAGGTAAATACCAGAACATCAATCTGTCGCTGCACGGCGGCGAGATCGTCTCCATTGTTGGTCTTCTGGGTGCCGGGCGCACCGAGCTTTGTCTGAGCCTGTTTGGTATGACGCACCCGGAAAGCGGCGAGATTCGCATTAACGGTCAGCCGGTTACTCTGCGCAATAACCATGACGCCATCCAACACGGGATCGGCTATGTCTCAGAAGATCGCCTGACGCAGGGGCTGATCATGGAGCAGTCGATCTACGACAACACCATCGTCACGGTGTTTGATCAACTGCACACCGGTAGCGGTCTGCTCGATCATCGTAAAGCGCAAAAGTTGGTCGCCGATTTAATCCGCGAACTGAATATCAAAGTGTCCGATCCGCACCTGCCGGTCAAAACCCTTTCCGGCGGTAATGCCCAGCGTATCGCCATTGCCAAATGGGTGGCGACCAATCCCCGCATCCTGATCCTCGACTCGCCTACCGTCGGCGTGGATATCGCCAACAAAGAGGGTATTTACCAGATAGCCCGCGATTTGGCTGAACAAGGTATGGCGGTGCTGATGATTTGCGATGAAATCCCGGAAGCGTATTACAACAGCCACCGTGTGCTGGTAATGCGTCGCGGCAAGCTGGTGGCGGAATTTAATCCTCATCAATGCCGTGAAGAGGAGATTGCTGAAGTGGTCGAGGTAATCAATGAATAAGATGCATCTCTCCCGTTTAATCGGGCAACATGAGTTCTGGCTGGGCCTGCTGGTTGTAGCCCTTGCCGTTGGGCTGAGCATCAGCACCGACGAGTTCTTGTCTTTGGGGAACCTGACGGATGTGGCCACCAGCTACGCGATTCTCGGCATCCTGGCCTGTGGGCTGTTTGTGGTGCTGATTTCCGGTGGGATCGACATCTCATTTCCGGCGATGACCGCGATAGCCCAGTATGCAATGGCCAGTTGGGTTATCGGTCACGGCGGCAACTTCGCGCTGGCGTTAATCATCGCTATTGCGGTAGGCCTGCTGCTTGGGCTGATCAACGGTTTTCTGGTCTATTGGCTACGCGTTCCGGCAATCATCATTACCATCGCCACGCTGAACGTCTACTACGGTCTGCTGGTTTACGCCACCAAAGGCACCTGGCTGTACGGCTTCCCGGACTGGTTTATGAACGGCATTAACTGGTTCTCATTCACCGCGGCGGATGGCTACGACTACGGTTTGACCCTCCCCCTGCTGTGCCTGGCGGCGGTGATCATTTTTACCGCCGTGCTGATGAACTATACCCGTCTTGGCCGTCAGGTTTACGCCATGGGCGGCAACCGCGACGCGGCCTCGCGCCTGGGGCTGAATCTGCTGAAGCTGCATTTTTACGTCTATGGCTACATGGGCATTCTGGCAGGCGTTGCCGCCGTGGTTCAGGCGCAAATCACCCAGTCAGTTGCGCCCAATTCGCTGCTCGGCTTTGAGCTGACGGTGCTGGCGGCGGTAGTACTCGGCGGAACCAGCATGAGCGGCGGGCGCGGTACGTTGACCGGAACCCTGCTCGGCGTGGTTCTGCTGGCCTTCTTACAAAATGGCCTGACGCTGCTTAGCGTCTCCTCTTACTGGCACACCGTGTTCAGCGGCGCCATTATCCTGGTCAGCATTAGCGCCACGGCCTGGAACGAAAAACGCAAACTGGCAAGGGAGCTTTGAGATGAAAACAATCGCCAGATTTTTACCCGGTGATGCCATCATTCGTCTGCAATGCGTGATTATTGTGGTCGTCGCCCTGGTCTTCTCGGCCCTGCTTGGCAGCCGTTTTTTCAGCGTCGCTAACTTCCAGTCGATTGGCTCACAGCTACCAATCCTCGGCATGCTGGCCCTCGGGATGGGCATGACCATGCTGACCGGCGGCATTAACCTGTCGATTATTGCCGGGGCGAACGCATGCTCGCTGGTGATGGCGGCGATTATCGTCACCCATCCGGATAACCCGCTGTTTCTGGTGCTGGCGCTGCTGGCAGGCGCTGCCGTGGCGGTGGCTATCGGCACGCTCAACGGTGCGCTGATTGCCTGGGTCGGGGTCTCGCCTATTCTCGCCACGCTCGGCACGATGACGCTTATCTCCGGGCTGAATATTCTGCTTTCCAACGGGACGGTGATTTCCGGTTTCCCGACCGCCATTCAGTACCTTGGTAACGCCACGATTGCCGGTATTCCGGTGGCGCTACTGCTCTTTTTCCTGGTGGCAATCCTGCTGTGGGTACTGCTGGAACACACCACGCTTGGGCGTAGCCTGTATCTCGTTGGTTCCAATGAACAGGCTACCCGCTACAGCGGCGTAAATACCGTACGGGTACAAATTTCGGTGTACGTGATTTCTGCCCTGCTCGGCTGGGTCGCCGCCATTTTGATGATGGCGAAATTCAACTCAGCTAAAGCCGGATACGGTGAATCCTACCTGCTGGTCACCATCCTTGCCTCCGTCCTCGGCGGTATCAACCCGGATGGCGGCTTCGGGCGCATTATCGGCCTGGTGCTGGCACTGATTGTGCTGCAAATGCTGGAAAGCGGCCTTAACTTGCTGGGGGTCAGCAGCTATCTGACGATGGCGCTGTGGGGCGCGGTGCTGATCCTCTTTATCGCATTACAGAATCGTAAAGCCTGATTTCAGGAGAAAAAATTATGGCAAGTTACTTTATTGGTGTGGATGTCGGAACCGGAAGCGCCCGTGCTGGCGTGTTTGATCTCAACGGCAGAATGGTCGGTCAGGCCAGTCGGGCCATCGAGATTTACCGCCCGCAGGCCGATTTTGTTGAGCAGTCTTCCGATAACATCTGGCAGGCGGTGTGTAACGCGGTTCGCGATGCGATTAACCAGTCGGATATCAACCCTATCCAGGTGAAAGGTCTGGGCTTTGACGCGACCTGTTCACTGGTGGTGCTGGACAAAGAAGGTAAACCGCTGACCATCAGCCCGTCCGGGCGCAGCGAACAGAACATCATTGTGTGGATGGATCACCGCGCCATTACTCAGGCCGAGCGCATCAACGCCCTGCATCATCGGGTGCTGGACTACGTTGGCGGCATTATCTCCCCGGAAATGCAGACGCCAAAACTGCTATGGCTGAAGCAACATATGCCCAACACCTGGGCCAATGCGGGATACTACTTTGACCTGCCCGATTTCCTGACCTGGCGCGCAACGGGCGATGACACGCGCTCATTGTGTTCGACGGTGTGTAAATGGACCTATATGGGCCATGAAGACAAATGGGATGCCAGCTATTTCCGCCAGATTGGGCTGGAAGATTTGCTGGAGCATGATGCTGCCAAAATTGGTCGCTACGTGAAAACCATGGGCGAACCGCTCGGTCACGGGCTATCCGCGCGCGCCGCCAGCGAAATGGGGCTGATTCCGGGGACCGCTGTCAGCGTCTCGATCATCGATGCCCACGCCGGTACCCTCGGCACGCTCGGGGCAAGCGGTGTTTCCGGCGAGGTGGCGGATTTTGACCGTCGAATCGCGCTGATTGGCGGCACTTCCACTGGACACATGGCGATTTCCAAAGAGCCGCGTTTTATCGGCGGCGTCTGGGGTCCTTACTACTCAGCCGTGCTGCCAGAATACTGGCTCAACGAAGGAGGACAGTCGGCAACCGGGGCGTTAATCGACCACGTTATTCAGTCGCATCCTTGCTACGAAACCCTGCTGGCGCAAGCTAAATCTCAGGGGCAGACCATTTACGAAGTGCTGAATGCGCTGTTGCGTAAAATGGCCGGTGAGCCGGAAGATATCGCATTTTTAACCCGCGATATGCACATCCTGCCCTATTTCCACGGCAACCGCTCGCCGCGCGCTAACCCAACGCTTACGGGCGCAATCACCGGACTGAAACTGTCACGTACGCCGGAAGATATGGCGCTACAGTACCTTGCGACCATCCAGGCTATTGCGCTGGGAACCCGCCATATCATTGAAACGATGAATCAAAGCGGCTACACCATCGATACGATAATGGCCAGCGGCGGCGGGACGAAAAACCCAATCTTCGTTCAGGAACATGCCAACGCCACCGGCTGCGCGATGCTGCTGCCTGAAGAGAGCGAAGCCATGCTGCTGGGTGGCGCCATGATGGGAACTATCGCCGCGGGCGTTTTCGAAACCTTCCCGGAAGCGATGTCGGCGATGAGCCGGATTGGTAAAACGGTTACCCCGCAAACAAATCGTATTAAGCAGTACTACGATCGCAAATATCGGGTATTCCACGAGATGTATCAGGATCATATGAAATACCGCCAGTTGATGCAGGAGGACGCATGAGCGACTCCTGGTCTCAGGCCACCGGCGTATTTCAGCTCTATAGCGATGCCCTGGCGGGTCTGGGGCAGCATCTGACTGAACCGCTCTGGCAGTCGCTGATGGCGGAGCTGCGCGGCTGTCGGGGGAAAATCGTCGTCACCGGCGTCGGCACCTCCGGCATTGCGGCGCGTAAAGTGGCGCATATGCTTGCGTGCGTGGAACGTCCGGCGATTTACCTCAACGCGACGGACGCGGCGCATGGCGATCTCGGTTTTTTACGCGCCAACGACCTGGTGATTATGCTGTCGCGTGGGGGGAATTCGGACGAACTCACCCGGCTGCTGCCCGGACTAAATGCGCGAAATGTGCCGATTCTGAGCGTGACTGAAAACGCCGATTCAGCCATTGCTAAAGCGTCGAGACTGGTGATTTCCACCGGCGTCCAGCGTGAGGCCGACCCGCTGAACATGTTGGCCACCACCTCAATTTTACTGGTGCTGGCTATCTTTGACGCCGCCTGCGCCTGCCTGATGAGCGAAAGCGGTTACTCAAAAGAGACGCTGTTGTCTGTGCATCCAGGTGGTGATGTGGGATTAACACTGAGCCGTGGTAAGTAACGCCAGACAGCGCTCTTGTTACCCACCTATTTGCAGGTGTAATGGCGGTCAGTTAAACATGTAGGGAGAACGTTTTACTCTGAATAAGTTTCCGTTCACCTTATGTGCATCGCTTCTCTGATATCGCTATACCCGTGAACGTGCAAGGGAGGCTCACCGCCGCCTCCCTTGCATCCCAGGCTCCCGGCGGGAAAATCGTCGCTGCGCGAGCTATTCGTCTTATTCCGTCTGCCTGTCGGGTCGGGGCCGAGCCTGCATCCATGCAGGCCGTCCTCTCTGCCCGCATCCCTGCGGGCAGACCCGGTCAGCCGTCAACGCCTCATCGATTTTCAGCCGGACCGGGGTCATCGCTTCAACGCTCTGACTTCCAGTTAAATCTGTTTTGCTGTTTTAACAAAAAACGCAGAAGGTGGGGTGTGAGCTGGTCCGGCTGAAAATTGCCGACGTGTTTCCGTAAGGCCGGGAGAGCCAGCATGGATGCTGGCTCAGGGCGCGCTTTACAGGGACGTTACATCGCGCCCGGCCCTGTAGCCTGGAGGAATAAGCTGAGGGAACCGCGGAGCGGCAATTTTCCCGCCGGGAGCCGGGATTGTTAAGGGTGCGGCGATAGCACCCTTAACACGTTCACTGCCGTTCAGTGTACAGAGAAGCGATGAACATAAGGTGAACGGAACCTTTTCTCGGAGAAAACATATTCATTATGCTCCGCCAACATATGTTGATACAGGAGCATTAACAGTACGTCATTGCGCAACCTGCCGGTTTATTTATATCTAAACAAAAGATAAAACAGTGAAAAAGCGGATTAACGCGCTGCGTTCCACTACCGCTATCTGTTCCGCACGTTAAAAATTCTGTGACGCTCTCCAGCATTCCTGGTGGAAAGCATTCCATTCTCAAAATCTATGAGCAAACTTTAGCTATTCTTATCAAACATACTCACGGGAGAATCTACAGATGATGTCAACGCTTGCCCCACCATCTGTACTTTCCGCTCCCCAGCGCCGTTGCCAGGTGCTGCTGACGCTTTTCCTGCCGGGGCAAATCGCTACTACACAAACCTTCAGCAGCCTCAACGGTGTCGATGATGCCACGGTTCAGGAAGATATTATTGGCGCAGGACTCGAAATCCAGCGCTATCACCGGCTCGCGATAGCCACCGCGCAGAATGGTGGCTATACGATCGAAGGAACCCCGCTAAATCAACGTCTGTGTCTGTTGCAGTGGCTGCGCCGTGGCCTGCGGATTTGCCCTGCCTTTATCGCCCAGCAGTTTACCCCGGCGTTAAAAGCAGAACTTAAACAACGGGGGATCGCACGTACGCTGTATGACGACACCAATCTGCACGCGCTCATTAATCTGTGTTCCCGGCGCTTGCAGAAACCGTTTGAGTGTCGTGACATCCAGTTCCTGCGCCTGTATTTACAGTACTGCCTGCTACAGCACCACGCGGGGATCACCCCGGAGTTTAACCCACTCCAGCAACGCTGGGCGCAATCCTGCGCGGAATATCCGCTCGCCGAGGAAATTGGCCGTCACTGGCAGCGCCACGTCATGCAGAGTGCACCGCTGGGCGAATCGCTGTTTATGGCGTTGCTGTTCTCAATGCTTCGTATCCCCGACCCGATTCGCGATAATCACCAGCAGGATCGCCGCCTGCGCCTTGCTATTGCGCGGCTGGTGCTGCGTTTTCGCGAGTATGGCAATGTGCGCTTCAGCGATGAGCAAGGGCTGAATGACCAGTTGTATATCCACCTGGCTCAGGCACTGAACCGCAGCGTGTTTGCCATCGGCATTGATAACACGCTGCCGGAGGAGTTCAGCCGCCTTTATCCCCGGCTGGTTCGTACTACCCGCGAGGCAATTCACGGCTTCGAGGCCGAATACGATGTGCAATTTTCCGAAGAAGAGATCGGGCTGGTGGCCGTTATTTTCGGCGCCTGGCTGATGCAGGAGAAGGATTTACACGAAAAGCAGATTATCCTGCTGACCGGTAGTAACGAACAACTTGAAGTACATATAGAGCAACAGCTGCGCGAACTGACGCTGCTGCCGCTCAACGTAAAACATATGCCGATGCAGGACTTTCAAAAAGAGGGTGCCCCGCGCGGCGTAACGCTGATTATTACGCCGTACACCACGCCGTTACCGCTATTTTCACCCCCGTTGATTCATGCGGATCTGGCGCTTACGCCGCATCAGCAGCAGCAGATCCGCAAAATCCTCGAATCATAACGTTGCAGGCTGCGCGACCACCTTCGGGCGCAGAACGATTGCCGGGAGCGCCACCAGCGCCATCACCCAGAACACGCCGCTGCCCAGATTCTGGTACAGATAGCCCGCGAATACGGTCATGATGGCGATACTGCCGCCCATCGCTATCGCGGAATACACCGCCTGCAAACGAATAACTTCGCTCCCCTGGCGTGCCGCGATATAACGCATTGCCGCCAGGTGGCAGACGGTAAAGGTTCCGCAATGGAGGATTTGCACCACGATCAGCCACGGCAGCTCGGTGCTCCAGCCCATCAATCCCCAACGCACCACCCCGCAAACGGCGGAAAGCAGCAGCAGATCGCGGGCGCTGAAGCGACGGAACAGCTTGTGGCTAAGTGCGAAAATAATCACCTCCGCCACCACACCTAGTGACCATAAATAGCCCACCGCCGAAGCGGAATATCCGGCAGACTGCCAATAGATGGCGCTGAAACCATAATACGCAGCATGCGCCCCCTGTAGCAGACTCACGCAAGCAAGAAAACGCCAGCTCTGGGTTATCAGCGCGCGCCAGGCGGGCCATCCCGCACTCTCCTGCTGACGGTTTTCACCCGCTGGCTGCACGCTCGGGCGAATCATCATGCCCAGCAGCATCGAGGCGACGCCAAGCGATAGCAGGACCAGGATCACCCGATAGTCAAACAGGCTCACCAGTTTGCCGGTTAGCGCGGAGCCGATCACAAAAGCCACGGATCCCCACAGTCGCACCCGACCGTAATCCATGGTTATCTGTTTCTGCCAGGTGTTGGCCAGCGCATCGGTCAGCGGTACCAGCGGTGAGAAAAACAGGTTGAAGCCGACCATCACCACCATCAGCCACGCCACGTTGGTTCCCGCCCAGAAGGCCAGCGCAAACACCAGCGTCAACAGGGCCAGAATACGTAACGCTGAGATCAGCCGAGAGGGATCGCTCACACGCGGCGCAATCAGCAAACTACCGAGAAAACGGGCAATCAGCCCCGCGCCTAGCAGTAAACCGATGGTTTCCGGCGTCAGCCCTAACCCTTCGAGCCAAACGCTCCAGAAAGGCAGAAAGATACCGTAGCTAAAGAAGTAGGTGAAATAACCGAGCGCCAGCCAGCGCGTGGAATGCAAAGCCATGGGTCCTCCCGTTTTGGAAGCCCTAGTCTAATGACTCAAACCACATTCTGAAGAGTACTACCGTTCACATTTACGAAATAATTGTGACAAACATCACCTTTAACCAACACGATTGGTCATCCGCATCCGCAATCGTTTACATCTGTATGATTTTGCAGCAGGGAACATGATGGGATGAATAAACAGTAATGCAAGGAATTGAATGGATTTTGCGAAAAATACTCAGCTGAATACCAAAATCCTTAATATCATCACAAGTATATCATTTAGCAGCCAATATTCGTGATTGCAATATTTTGACTCCGTACTAATTTAAAATTATTTAAATGTAATAGCAGTTAGCCCGTTCATTTTTAATAAATATAATCTGAAAATCTCACTTATTAATATGACTGCCAGCGCATATCGAATACCATTGCCCAGCAATTAATTTTGATCTTTGTCTTTTCATTAATTTAATTGCTAACAGGTTAATCAAATAAGAGGGACTTTAATGAACAAAATTGCAAAATCTATAGCGGTTAGCTTGCTGGCGCTTTCTGCGGGAAGCGCATGGGCGACGGACGGTAAAATTGAATTTACGGGTGAAATTCTAACCAGCACCTGTGAATTCGCCGATGGTGACGTCATCAACGTGGAACTGGGTCATTACGCCGCCGCACAGTTTAAAACTGTCGGTGATACCAGCCCGGCGATTCCGGTTAATATTCCGTTGGAAAACTGCCCAGCCTCCCCGTGGGAGCACGTTGATGGCACAACGGACAACTCGTTCCAGCTGTGGCTGGAAACGCGCGCTGGCGGCACTGTAGCCGATCACGACGATCTGGTCGCCGTTAGCAGCATGGATACCGCCGCAACCGGCGTGGGCATCCGTATCGCAAGAGCCAGCGACAACGCAACGATGGTGCTGAATAAGCTGCCCGCGGCTGATTCAAAAATCAGCTTTGCCCCGGAAGCCGATGGCACCACTATCGTAGGGCTACAAGCCTATTACGTCTCCACTGTTGATCCTAAAGAGATCTCCCCAGGCGAAGCCAACGCCAGCGTTGACGTCACCATCGACTACCGCTAATCCCGTATACCGTCTCTTTCCATCCCTTCTTCCCGCTGGGATGGAAAGAGACGTTTTTTGACATCAGGTTAAGGATAACAGCGATGAAAAAAAACACCGCGCTCGCTTTGGCATTGGTGCTGGGCAGTTGGGTCAGCCAAAGCCTCGCTGGCGGTATTGTGCTACAGAGAACCCGTGTCATCTACGATGCCGGGAAAAAAGAGGCCGCGCTGCCGGTGGCTAACCACAGTGAAGGTCTGCCTTATTTATTGCAGTCGTGGGTCGACAATGCACAGGGAACCGCACGAGGCCCCTTTATTATTACACCGCCGCTTTTTCGCCTCGATGCTGATAACGATTCATCATTACGAATTATAAAATCATCTGAAAACATTGCTAACGATAAAGAATCGTTGTTCTTTATTAATGTGCGCGCTATTCCTGCCAAAAGCCAAACCACCGATGCGAATAATAATACGCTAACGCTGGTATTTAAAACACGAATAAAACTATTTTATCGCCCGACAAATTTAGTCGGCAAGCCGTACGATGCTTATAAATCTCTTGAATATAAATATAGCAATAATGAGTTAGATATATATAACCCATCGGCTTATCACGTCGTATTCGCCGGTCTTGCGTTAGGGAAAACCGATCTCACGAATAAAATCGATTACATCGCTCCCGGCGAGCATAAACGGCTGGCGGTCCCCGCAGCCGCAGGGAAAACGGTGCGGTGGGCCGCGATCAACGACTATGGCGGTACCACCAAAACAGAAACCCAGACACTGCAATAAGCCACGCCTCACGATGATAGCTCTCAGGGAATGACAAGCGATATGACGCAAAGAACGCCGAATTTATCAACCGTGAAGCCACTTGCCTTCTGGTTGCACTGCGCAATCGCCAGCGGATGCCTGGCCTCCGGCCATGCCTGGGCCGGTGACTTCTACTTTGACCCAACCCTTCTGGAAACGGAGAAAAGCGGCCAGCAGGCGGTGGATCTGGCGGTATTTTCGCAGAATAACGCCCAGCTTCCCGGCGAATATATTGTTGATATTTATATTAACAACAAGAAAACCGGTCAGCGTAGGCTGCCGTTTGTCGCGGGTAAAGACCACCAGTTGATTCCTCAGTTCACCCTCGGGCAACTGCGTGAGCTGGGCTTTAAAATCGACAACTATCCACAGTTGGCGGAGCAGGACAACGCCACGATAGTAGCCGACCTGACGCAGGCGATTCCCGGCAGCATCTCACAGTTTGATATCAACCACAGCCGACTGAATCTCAGCGTGCCGCAGATTGCCCTTTACCGTGACGCCCGCGGCTATGTAGATCCTGCACGCTGGGACGACGGGATGCCGGTTTTGTTCACCAACTACAACTTTAGCGGTTCGCAAAACCAGTACGACAACGACAGCGATCGGCGTCAGTATCTGAATATGCAAAATGGTGCCAACATCGGCCCCTGGCGACTGCGCAATTACTCGACCTGGGCGCACAGCGATAATGACACGCGTTGGGATAGCATTAATAGCTGGCTACAACGGGATATCAAAAGCCTGAAATCGCAGTTGGTGATAGGCGAGAGCGCCACCGAAGGCACGGTGTTCTCCAGCTATCAGTTTACCGGCGTGCGGCTGTACTCTGATGAAACCATGCTGCCCAACAGCCAGCGCGGCTTTGCGCCGACCATTCGCGGCATCGCCAACTCCAGCGCTATCGTGACGGTACGGCAAAACGGCTACACCCTGTATCAAAGCAACGTTCCGGCTGGGGCTTTTGAAATCAACGATCTCTACCCTTCGGCGTTCAGCGGCGACTTAGACGTCACTATCGAAGAAGCCGACGGCAGCATACGTCATTTCGTCCAGCCGTTCTCCGCGCTGCCGCAGATGCAAAGACCGGGTTATCTAAAATACAGCGTCACCGCGGGGCGCTTTCGCGCTGCCAGCTCGCAGGACAGCCACGAGCCGGAGTTCCTTGAAAGCACCGCCAGCTATGGTCTGAACAACGCGTTCACGCTTTACGGCGGCCTGAACGCCTCGCAGGACTACCGAGCGCTGGCGCTGGGCCTCGGCTCTACGCTTGGCGTTCTGGGGGCAGTATCGATGGACGTCAGCCGTGCGGACACTCAGCTTGATAACGATGAAAGCTATCATGGCTACAGCTGGCGCACCCAGTACATCAAAGACCTACCGGAAAGCGGCACTAGCGTGTCGCTAAGCTACTACCGCTACACCAGCAGCGGTTATTTCAACTTCTCCGACGCCAACCAGAAGGGTATCAACGGCGGCGATCACCTGCGCGATGAAGCTCAGTTCACTGTCAGCCAGACGTTGTTTTCTGGTATCAGTTTCTACGCCTCTGGCTCGCAGCAGGAGTACTGGGATCGCGAGCAGCAGGATAAAAATCTGTCCATTGGCCTGAACGGCAATCTGTGGGGCGTGAGCTATAACCTCAGCGGCCAGTTTACCGACTCACATGACAGCGACAACGACCGTACGCTGTCGCTCAGCCTGAGCGTGCCGTTGGATCGCTGGCTGTCGCATGCGCAGGCAACCTGGCGCACCACCGACCAGCGCGATCGCGCTACTCAGCACGAAGTGGGCATCAATGGCTCGCTGCTGGAAGACTGTCGGCTGACCTATAACCTGAAACAACGGCAAAGCGAAGGCGGCGATCCGGGCAGCAGCAGTCTGTACGGCAGCTACCGTTCTGCCTACGGCACCGTGAATGCCGGTTACGACTACAGCAGCGATAACCGCCAACTGAGCTACGGCCTCTCTGGCGGTATTGTCGCCCATCGTCACGGCGTGACCCTGTCGCAGTCACTGGGCAATGCCTTTGCGCTGATTGACGCCAACGGCGCGGCAGGGATCCGGGTGAAAAATTACCCCGGCATCGCCACCGACTATTTTGGCTATGCCGTGATCCCCTATCTGACCGCGTATCAGGAAAACGCCATCTCTCTCGATACCACAATGATGCCGGATAACGTCGACGTCACCGAAACGGTGCGCACCGTAGTGCCTAATCGCGGTGCCGCCGTAACGGCACACTTTATTGCCCAGACCGGCTACCGCGTACTGCTGAAACTCACCGATGCGCGCGGAAAAGCACTGCCCTTCGGCGCCATCGCCAGCAGTCAGACGCAGCAGAGCATCGTCGATGAAGGTGGCGTGCTGTATATCACTGGTGTAAACAGCCAGCCGCAGATCTGGTCCGTGCGCTGGGGTAATCAGCCAGATCAACAATGCCAGTTTACCTTCAGCCTGCCGGAAGATGCTGCTCGCAACACCGCAATACAAAATGGGAACTCGCTATGTCAATAAAGAGTCCGTGGATGAAAAATGGGATTACCGCCGCGCTACTGGCGCTATCTATCACCCCGGTCTACGCGGTGACCGGGGCCTGCTCCGCGACGGGAAGCTTTAACGTCAATATAGCCAGCGACTGGACGCAAGCACAGAACGTCACGGGAACCTCGCTGGAACTGCCAACGCCGCTCTCAGGCAATGCTTATCAAATCGATTGCAGCTGTAGCGCGGGTAGCAAAGTGGCGTTGTACTATACGGTCACCAGCGCGCTATCTAAAAACGGTAAACTCAGCGGCTTTTACCAGTTAAATGATAATCTGGATATTAAAACTGAAGTTGATGACATTCCCGGGAAGACGGCGGTCACGCCGCAGAACACTAAACCTATCCAGGAAAGTGGCTCTTACAGCCCCAGCAGCAGCAAAGGTAGCGTGTGCACGGCTGACCCAGCGGAGATCCGCGCCGCGCCGGTAAACATTGGCGCGAGCACCCGTTTTACGCTGTACGTCACCAAACCCTTCCTGGGGGAACTGGTAATTCCAGACACCCTGGTCGGCTCAGTACAGGCCGGATGGACCAGTTCGGCCACCCCACCATCGGTGAGCAGCATGGAAGATATCGCCGAACTGCGCATCCAGGGGAGCATCACCGTGCCCCAGGATTGTAAAATCAACCAGGGCGACGTGATTCAGGTCGATCTCGGTTTTATCAACGCCAACCGTTTCACCACCAAGGACCAGATGCCGGACGGCTATACACCGGTCAATTTTGACATTCACTATGACTGCGGTGATACCTCAACCATCAAAAATAGCATGGAAATGAGGATTGATGCTGATGATGTGATTGAGCAGTACACGTTAGTCGCCCGCCGCCAGGAAGCCAATAATGTCCCGGACATCGGTGTGAGAATGGCCCGTATCGACGGCACCCATGTCAATGTCCCGTTCACAAATGGATTGATCAATATCGATCCTTCCGGCAAGGGAGTAATCAACCTGGAAGCCTGGCCGATTAATATGCTCGGCGGCACGCCCGCACCGGGGAAATTTAGCGGTACCGCGACCATCACCGTTCTCGTGAAATAATGGCTCACAACATCGGCTGGCGCTGAGCCAGTTCGATAAAATGCTGCAGGGCGGGCTTTAGCTCGCCTTTTTTCCACGCCATCAACAGCGCAATGGTCGGAACATCGCCAACAATAGGGCGGAAAACCACCTGTCCGGTATTAAAATTATTCATATAACCGGGTATCAAAGTCACCCCCAGCCCCATGCCGACCAGGTTCATGGTCACCAGAATGTTGGTTGCCACCTGCACAATGTTGGGCTGGCTTTTTTGCTGCTGAAACCAGTTTTTGACAATCATCGCTAACGCGCCAGAGTAGGCCGGATCGGTGCTGACAAAATTCACGCCGTGTAGTTGTTCTGCGGAGATTGCTTGCTCATTAGCTAACGGATGATTCACCGGTAAAACCACGACTAACGGCTCATGAATCAGCTCCAGATAATCGAGATCCGGGCTGTACACCGGGTGGCGCATTAAGCCCACATCCAGCTCTCCACTCAGGATCTTCTCTTCCTGTTCGGTGGTGATCAGACTCACCAGCTCAATGTGCGTATCAGGCTGTTTTAAACGAAACAAAGGCAGCACCTTCGGCAGCAGATTTACCTCTGCGGAAGGGACAAAACCGATGGCGAAATGATTATCTTCCTGCACCGTTTTACGGGCACGAGCTTTGGCGTTTTCCGCCTGTTCGAGGATCGCCTGCGCATCTTGTAAAAAGCACTCTCCCGCCGCCGTCAGCGCAACTTTTCGTTTATCCCGCACCAGCAACGGAACGCCCACGCACGTTTCCAGATCGCGGATCTGGCTGCTTAACGACGGCTGAGAGGTATGCAGCTTTTCTGCCGCTCGGGTGAAATTCAGCGCCTGCGCCACCGCTACGAAATAGCGTAAGTGCCTCAGTTCCATGCCCTTCTCCTTGTTATCGAAAAAATGTCTCAACTGGTAGAAATTTACTATTTCACAGATTGATAACTAATCAGCAACATCCTTAGGGTACAAAAAAAGAAGGTCAATACATCTTAGCTTTCAGGATTAAAAAATATGACCACACCCTCAAATTTAGACATCTACCAACTGATCGACACGCAAAACGGTCGCGTAACCCCACGAATTTATACCGACCCTGAAATTTACCAACTGGAGCTGGAACGCATCTTCGGACGCTGCTGGTTATTTCTAGCCCACGAAAGCCAAATCCCCAAACCCGGTGATTTTTTTAACACCTACATGGGCGAGGATGCAGTTGTGGTGGTTCGCCAGAAAGACGGCAGCATCAAAGCGTTTCTCAACCAGTGTCGCCACCGCGCAATGCGCGTCAGCTACGCCGACTGCGGCAATACCCGCGCCTTCACCTGCCCGTATCACGGCTGGTCGTACGGCATTAACGGCGAGCTGATCGACGTTCCGCTGGAACCGCGCGCCTACCCGCAAGGGCTGTGCAAATCGCACTGGGGGCTGAACGAAGTTCCTGGCGTAGAGAGCTACAAGGGACTGATTTTCGGCAACTGGGATACCTCCGCGCCTGCGTTGCGCGATTATCTCGGCGACATCGCCTGGTATCTCGACGGTGTGCTGGATCGTCGTGAAGGCGGCACCGAAATCGTCGGTGGCGTACAAAAGTGGACCATCGATTGTAACTGGAAATTCCCCGCCGAACAGTTTGCCAGCGACCAGTATCACGCGCTGTTCAGCCATGCCTCGGCCGTGCAGGTGCTGGGGGCAAAAGACGACGGCAGCGACAAACGCCTGGGCGACGGACAAACCGCCCGCCCGGTGTGGGAAACCGCCAAAGACGCGCTACAGTTCGGTCAGGATGGCCACGGTAGCGGATTTTTCTTTACCGAAAATCCCGATGCCAACGTCTGGGTCGACGGCGAAGTCTCCAGCTATTACCGCGACACCTACGCGGAAGCCGAGCAGCGTCTGGGTAAAGTTCGCGCCCTGCGTCTGGCCGGTCACAACAACATTTTCCCAACGCTTTCCTGGCTCAACGGTACTGCCACCTTAAGGGTCTGGCATCCGCGCGGACCGGATCAAGTTGAAGTATGGGCATTCTGTATTACCGATAAAGCCGCCTCTGATGAAGTGAAAGCCGCGTTTGAAAACAGCGCCACGCGCGCCTTTGGCCCCGCCGGATTCCTGGAGCAGGACGACTCGGAAAACTGGTGTGAAATTCAAAAACTGCTGAAGGGTCACCGCGCACGCAACACCAAGTTGTGTCTGGAAATGGGGCTTGGCCAGGAGAAACGTCGTGAAGACGGCATTCCGGGGATCACCAACTACATCTTTTCGGAAACCGCCGCGCGCGGCATGTATCAGCGCTGGGCCGATTTACTCAGCAGCGAAAGCTGGCAGGAAGTGCAGGAAAAAACCGCCGCTTACCAGCAGGAGGTGATGAAATGAGCACCTTAGTTTCTCAGGAACTACACCACCGCATTACACAGTTTCTCTACCATGAAGCCAGCCTGCTGGATGACTGGAAGTTTCGTGACTGGCTGGCACAACTGGATGAAGACATTCGCTACACCATGCGTACGACGGTCAATGCCCAGACGCGCGATCGTCGTAAAGGCGTGCAGCCGCCGACCACCTGGATTTTCAACGACAACAAGGACCAGCTCGAACGTCGTATCGCGCGGCTGGAAACAGGCATGGCCTGGGCGGAAGAGCCACCGTCGCGTACCCGGCACCTGATCAGCAACTGCCAGGTCAGTGAAACTGGGGTTCCCGACGTCTTTGCCGTGCGCCTTAATTATCTGCTGTATCGCGCGCAAAAAGAGCGCGATGAAACCTTTTACGTCGGCATGCGCATAGACAAAGTGCGCCGTTTGCCGGGCGATGAGTGGCGCTTACTGGAGCGTGAGATCGTGCTGGATCAAGCGGTGATCACCTCCCATAACCTGAGTGTACTGTTCTGATGAGTCGTGTTTATGCCTGCCCCGTAGGGGATTTGCCGGAGGGTGAAGCGCTCCGGCTTGATACCTCGCCCGTCATCGCGCTGTTCAACGTTGGCGGCGAGTTCTATGCCATTAACGATCGCTGTAGCCACGGTAACGCCTCGATGTCGGAAGGCTATCTGGAAGACGACGCTACGGTGGAATGCCCGCTGCATGCCGCCAGTTTTTGCCTGAAAACCGGCAAGGCGTTGTGTCTACCCGCCACCGACGCGCTCACCACCTACGCGGTATATGTAGACGGTAGCGATGTGTTTGTTGATATTCCAGAGGACGCAAGATGAGCGATTTACGCGATAACGTGGTCTTTATCACCGGCGGCGGCTCCGGTCTTGGTCTGGCACTGGTCGAGCGTTTCATCGAAGAAGGTGCGCGGGTCGCCACGCTGGAGCTGTCGCCAGCTAAAGTTGCCAGCCTGCGTCAGCGCTTTGGCAAACATGTGCTGGCAATCGAAGGCAACGTCACCTTCTACGCCGACTATCAGCGCGCGGTAGCTCAAATCCTGACGCATTACGGTACGCTGGACTGTTTTATCGGAAATGCGGGGATATGGGATCACAACGCCTCGTTGGTCAATACGCCTGCGGATGCGCTGGAGAGCGGCTTTCATGAGCTGTTTAACGTCAACGTGCTGGGCTATCTGCTGGGCGCGAAAGCCTGTGCCCCAGCACTTATCGCCAGCGAAGGCAGCATCATCTTTACCCTGTCCAATGCGTCGTGGTATCCCGGCGGCGGCGGCCCGCTGTATACCGCCAGCAAACATGCGGCTACCGGGCTGATTCGCCAGCTGGCATACGAGCTGGCACCAAAGATTCGTGTTAACGGTGTCGGTCCATGCGGTATGGCGACAGATCTACGCGGCCCGCAGGCGCTGGGACAAAACGATACATCGATTATGCAGTCGCTGACGCCGGAAAAAATCGCCGCTATTTTGCCACTACAATTTTTCCCGGAGCCTGCGGATTTTACCGGCCCGTATGTGATGCTGGCGTCAAAGCGCAACAACCGCACATTGAGCGGCGTGATGATCAATGCCGACGCCGGTCTGGGTATTCGCGGTATTCGTCACGTCGCCGCCGGACTGGATCTCTGAGGAGGCGTTATGAACCCAAAAACTATTGCTATCGTCGGCGGCGGTCAGGCGGCGGCTATGGCTACCGCTGCACTGCGCCAACAAGGTTTTGACGGCGAATTACACCTGTTTTCCGATGAGCAGCATCTACCCTATGAACGCCCACCGCTCTCCAAAGCGATGCTACTGGACGACAATCCGCAACTTCAGCCGATACTCCCCGCTGACTGGTGGCGGGAACACAACGTACAGCTGCATCTGGGGGTTACTGTGCAGACGCTCGGCCGCCAAACGCATCAGTTGGTGCTGGCTAATGGGCAGAGTTATCCATGGGATCGGCTACTGATTGCGACGGGCGCTGCGGCACGCCCCCTTCCGCAACTGGATAAGCTGGGCGATCGTTGCTTCACCCTACGCCACGCGGGCGATGCCGAGCGCCTGCGCGACAATTTATTGCCGGGCAAGTCGATTGTCATTGTCGGTGCGGGCACCATTGGTCTGGAACTGGCGGCCAGCGCGACTCAACGCGGCTGTCAGGTGACGGTGGTGGAGCTGGCGCCAACGGTCATGGGCCGCAACGCGCCTGCTCCGGTGCGCGACTACCTGCTAGCCCGCCACCAACTTGCGGGTGTGCGGGTATTGCTTAACAGCGCTATTGAGCATGCCGAAGCGGGAGAGTCTCTCTCGCTCAGGCTACAAAACGGCGAAACTCTCACCGCTGATGCGGTGATCTATGGCATCGGTATCGTGGCGAACGATATGCTGGCCCGCGAAGCGGGGCTGGAGACAGTGAACGGCATTATCGTTGATGCCGCCTGCACCACCTCCGATCCCGCGATTTTCGCCGCCGGTGACGTAGCGATAACGCGCCTGGCTGACGGTTCGTTAGTACGCGTGGAAAGCTGGGAAAACGCCAATTTTCAGGCACAGGTTGCCGCCGCCGCGATGCTCAATCAACCGCAGCCAGCAGCAACGCCGGGCTGGTTCTGGACCGATCAATATCGCGATAATTTGCAGTTTATTGGCGAAATGCAGGGAGACAGCTGGCTCATACGCGGCAATTCAGATGCGCAGAGAGCAATATGGTTTAACCTACAGGATGGCGTGATTGTTGGGGCAGTAACGTTGAATCAGGGCCGAGAAATACGTTTATTGAGAAAATGGATTCAGGCAAAGAAAAAGCCGCCAGTGGCGGCTTTAATCGATGAAACAATCTTGCTTAAGTCAATATAACTGCCGGATGGCACTTCGTTTTATCTGGCCTACATGTGAGTTACCTGTAGGCCAGAAAAGGTGTTTACACCACCATCAGGCAATCCGTATGACTTACGCGTAAACCGGGAAACGTGCACAGATATCCAGCACTTTACCTTTGACGCGCTCGATAACAGCTTCGTCATTGATGTTGTCCAGAACGTCACACATCCAGCCAGCCAGCTCTTTCACTTCAGCTTCTTTAAAGCCACGGCGAGTCACAGCCGGAGAACCGATACGGATACCGGAAGTCACAAACGGGCTCTTCGGATCGTTCGGTACGCTGTTTTTGTTAACGGTGATATTAGCACGGCCCAGCGCGGCGTCAGCTTCTTTACCGGTCAGGTTTTTATCAACCAGATCCAGCAGGAACAGGTGGTTTTCAGTACCGCCAGAAACCACTTTGTAGCCACGGTTCAGGAACACTTCCACCATCGCTTTGGCGTTTTTGGCAACCTGCTGTTGGTAAACCTTGAACTCAGGCTCCATCGCTTCTTTCAGCGCCACAGCTTTCGCCGCGATCACGTGCATCAGCGGGCCGCCCTGCGCGCTTGGGAACACAGCGGAGTTCAGTTTTTTGTACAGCTCTTCGTCACCGCCTTTCGCCAGGATCAGGCCACCGCGTGGACCCGCCAGGGTTTTGTGGGTGGTGGTGGTCACAACGTGTGCGTGTGGAACCGGGTTCGGATAAACGCCTGCGGCAATCAGACCTGCAACGTGCGCCATATCGACGAACAGATATGCACCGATGCTGTCGGCGATTTCGCGCATTTTTGCCCAGTCAACAACGCCGGAGTAAGCAGAGAAGCCACCGATGATCATCTTCGGTTTGTGCTCTTTGGCCTGCTTCGCCATGTCTTCGTAGTCAATTTTGCCGGACTCATCAATACCGTAAGGGATGATGTTGTACAGTTTGCCGGAGAAGTTAACCGGGGAGCCGTGAGTCAGGTGGCCGCCTTGTGCCAGGTTCATACCCAGAACGGTATCGCCCGGTTGCAGCAGAGCGGTGTAAACAGCAAAGTTAGCCTGAGAGCCGGAGTGCGGTTGTACGTTAGCGTAGTCAGCGCCAAACAGCTCTTTTGCGCGATCGATAGCCAGTTGCTCAACGATATCAACGTACTCGCAACCGCCGTAGTAGCGCTTGCCCGGATAACCTTCAGCATATTTGTTGGTCAGCTGAGAACCCTGCGCCTGCATAACACGCGGGCTGGTGTAGTTTTCGGAGGCGATCAGTTCGATGTGCTCTTCCTGACGTACTTTTTCCTGCTCCATAGCCTGCCACAGTTCGGCATCATAATCGGCAATGTTCATTTCACGCTTTAACATCCGCATCTCCTGACTCAGCTAACAATAAAATTTTCGGCCTTAAAAGGCGGTCCGTAGGACAACGGCGAACAGTATAACCGAATCATTCTTCGATAACAGGTCTTGACAAAGGATTTTACGCAAACGATTACCTTCAAGGTACGCAAGGCTTTGGAGAACAAAGGTCTGCTGAATTTCAACGGATTTCTTTTCAGGTTTGTGATGCAGATTTTTCACGATGTAACCTTTACAACGCAAAGTTACAAAGAACCATTTACAATGCAGGGGTATTTTTTATAAGATGCATTTGACATACATCATTAAAGTCTCAGATAAAGGAAGACCGTATGCTTGACGCACAAACCATCGCTACAGTGAAAGCCACCATTCCCCTGCTGGTTGAAACAGGCCCGAAGCTGACCGCCCATTTCTACGACCGCATGTTTACGCATAACCCAGAGCTGAAAGAAATCTTCAACATGAGTAATCAGCGTAATGGCGATCAGCGTGAAGCGCTGTTTAACGCTATTGCCGCGTATGCCAGCAATATCGAAAACCTGGCGGCACTGTTGCCGGCTGTTGAGAAAATCGCACAGAAGCATACCAGCTTCCAGATTAAACCCGAGCAGTACAACATCGTGGGTGGCCATTTACTGGCAACGCTGGACGAAATGTTCAGCCCAGGCCAGGAAGTTCTGGATGCGTGGGGCAAAGCATACGGTGTGCTGGCGAACGTTTTCATCAACCGTGAAGCGCAAATCTACAGCGAAAATGCCAATAAAAATGGCGGCTGGGAAGGTACCCGTCCTTTCCGCATCGTGGCAAAAACCCCACGCAGTGCACTTATCACCAGCTTTGAATTTGAACCTGTCGACGGTGGCGCAGTAGCTGAATATCATCCGGGGCAATATCTGGGCGTCTGGTTAAAGCCGGAAGGTTTCCCGCATCAGGAAATTCGTCAGTACTCACTGACCCGTAAACCCGATGGCAAAGGCTACCGTATTGCGGTTAAGCGTGAGGACGGTGGTCAGGTTTCAACCTGGCTGCACAACCATGCGAATGTTGGCGACGTTGTTCGCCTGGCCGCACCTGCGGGCGATTTCTTTATGGACGTTGCGACCGACACCCCGGTATCTCTGATCTCCGCGGGCGTGGGACAAACCCCAATGCTGGCGATGCTGGATACGCTGGCAAAAGCGCAGCATACGGCGCAGGTTAACTGGTTCCATGCGGCAGAAAATGGTGACGTGCATGCCTTCGCTGATGAAGTTAATGAACTCGGCAAAACGCTGCCACGCTTTAGCGCACACACCTGGTATCGTGAGCCAACCGAAGCCGATCGTGCGAAAGGTGCCTTTGATAGCGTAGGTCTGATGGATTTGAACAAACTGGAAAGCGCAATCAGCGATCCGGCGATGCAGTTTTATCTGTGCGGTCCGGTTGGTTTCATGCAGTTCGCCGCGAAGCAGCTGGTCGGTCTGGGCGTGAAAAACGAGAACATTCATTACGAGTGCTTTGGCCCGCACAAAGTCTTGTAATGTGTTACGCAAGTAGGCCGGATAAGGCGTTTACGCCGCCATCCGGCAATCACTCTGCCTGATGCGCTACGCTTATCAGGCCTACAAATTAACGGCGCGGCTTAGATTGCCGCGTCGTCTTCTTCACCGGTACGAATACGAATAACGCGTGCCACGTCGAAGACAAAAATCTTACCGTCACCGATCTTGCCGGTCTGGGCAGTACGGATAATGGTGTCGACGCAGGTATCGACGATGTCGTCGGTAACCACAATTTCAATTTTTACCTTCGGCAGAAAATCCACCATATATTCCGCACCACGGTACAGCTCGGTATGGCCTTTCTGACGGCCAAAACCTTTCACTTCTGTCACAGTCATACCGGTAATGCCGACTTCTGCCAGCGCTTCGCGGACGTCGTCCAGCTTGAAGGGTTTAATAATCGCATCAATCTTTTTCATGCTATTCCTTGAAAAGGTCGCCTGTCTTTTGATCGAATAAAGCTAACATAATCCGCAGATTTATTCTTTGAAATCGTTTGCATCCAGCTCGTGCCGAGAAAGCAATTTATAGAATTCGGTGCGGTTGCGCCCCGCCATTCTTGCCGCGTGGGTCACATTGCCCTTGGTGATTTGCAGCAGCTTACGCAGATAGTTGAGCTCAAACTGGTTACGCGCCTCAACAAAGGTCGGCAGCGCGGTGTTTTCCCCTTCCAGCGCCTGCTCCACCAGCGCGTCGCTGATCACCGGCGAAGAGGTCAACGCCACGCACTGCTCAATTACGTTGACCAGCTGACGCACGTTGCCCGGCCAGCTAGCGGTCATTAACCGCTTCATGGCATCGGTTGAAAAGGCGCGTACGAACGGTTTGTGCCGTTCAGCAGACTGGCGCAGCAGATGGTTCGCCAGCAGCGGAATATCTTCCGTACGCTCGGCCAGCGCAGGGATCTTCAGGCTCACCACATTGAGGCGATAGTACAAATCCTCGCGAAATTCGCCCCGTGCCATCGCTTTGGGTAAATCGCGGTGGGTCGCAGAAACGATCCGCACATCAATGTCGATATCGCGGTTACTGCCCAACGGTCTGACTTTTCGTTCCTGCAATACGCGCAGCAGTTTCACCTGTAACGGCGCAGGCATATCGCCAATCTCATCGAGAAACAGCGTGCCGCCTTCTGCGGCCTGAAACAGCCCTTCACGATTGCTCACCGCACCGGTAAAAGCACCGCGCGCATGACCAAACAGTTCTGATTCCAGCAGTTGTTCCGGCAACGCGCCGCAGTTAATGGCAATGAAAGGTTTTTGGCTGCGTGGGCTGGCGTTGTGAATAGCCTGAGCGAAAACTTCTTTCCCGGTTCCGCTTTGGCCGTTAATCAAAACGCTAACGTCCGATTGCGCCACCATCCGCGCCTGTTCCAGCAGGCGTAGCATCAGCGGGCTGCGGGTAACGATAGATTCGCGCCAGCTGTCATCGGTGGCGGGCGCAGACTGTTCCAGCGCCCCGTCAATCGCGTGATATAACGCGTCCTTGTCGACTGGTTTAGTGAGGAAACTGAACACCCCTTGCTGGGTCGCCGCAACAGCGTCCGGGATGGAGCCGTGAGCGGTTAGGATAATCACCGGCATCCCAGGCTGTACTTTCTGGATTTCAGTAAACAGCTGCATGCCGTCCATTTCATCCATGCGCAGATCGCTAATAACCAGATCCACTTTTTCACGGTTCAGCACCCGTAACCCTTCCTGCCCACTTTCCGCGGTCACGACGCTGTAGCCTTCGCTGGTCAGTCGCATTCCAAGTAATTTCAACAGTCCCGGATCGTCATCCACCAGCAGCAGATGCGCGGGCTTACGGCTTATCATGGCGTAACCTCATCGGCAGACGGCGCTGTGCCTTCTTCGTTATCAGGCGTAGTGAGTTTATCGTTCCCGTGCAGCGCATCAGGATTGTAGTTACCGCCAGGTTTGCGCGTGGAAAGCTGGCGCTCAATATCGGTCAGATTCTCCAGCTTGCGGGTCGTGAGATCGAGCTGGGACTGCAAATGCTGTTGCTGTTGGCGCAGCGTATCGAGATCGCTGTCGGACGCCTGCTGGAGTTTACTGTAGCGCATACGCTCTTCGGCAAGCTGCAACTGCAACGTTTGGCTACTGCGCCATACCTGATACAGCGGGCGTACCTGCGGCGGAATTTGCGGGCTTAACGCATCGAGGCGCGTAACAGCCTCCCGCCTTTCAGGCGGCGTAATGTTGGCGTTATCGAGCAGGATCCCACGCCTGAATGCGCCCTGCCAGGTATCTGTCATCAGGGTGCTGGCTTCACTACGCGCCTGCACCGGCATCAGGCGATTGGCACAATCCATCGCCCGCAGCCAGTACAACGGATTGGTTTCTGTAGACTGGCCAGACAGCGACCAGATATCCGTACAGTCGGTTGCAAGGTAGTCCGCCAGTTGATTAGGCGGAATTTTCTCCTGCGAGGGATCGCCGATAATATGATTCACCGCGTTCGGGACACAACCAACCAGCGCCAGGCACGGCAGGCTTGCGAGGATGACGCGACGAAGAAAATGTCGTTTAAGCATTCGGACAACAACGTATGGCATACTCACCAGACTTAGGTTTATTTTAGTGATTTTTCGCAGCAGCTGGCGGCAGTTCTATGCGAAAACAAACGTTTTGCGCATGGTCATCAACCAGATACAGCTTGCCCCGCATACGGCGGATACAATCTCTGGCAATGCTTAGCCCCAACCCGCTTCCTTTTACCGCCCCTTTTCGCTGATGACTCCCCTGGAAAAAAGGCTCGAAGATCATGGTCTGTTCTGCTTCTGGAATCGGTGTGCCGGTATTCATTACATCGATGTATACCGTTGAGCCATGCAAACTGCTGCGGATCCAAATGTTACCGGATTCAGCACCATAGTGCACCGCATTGGAATAAAGATTGTCCAGCACGCTCATCAACAGCATCGGTTCTGCCAGGCAGGTTTTCACCGCAAGCGCAACATCAGTATGTATCATTTTGGCGCGAGCGGGCAGGCTATGCGCAGAAACAACGCTTTCCACCAGCGGCGCGATTTCCACACTTTCAAGTTCCACCTCGTCATCAGCCAGCTTGCGGTTGTAATCGAGGAGTTGTTCAATCAGCTTTTGCAGGTTACGGCTGCTGTCATCCAGAATACCGACCACCTCTTTTTGCTCCGGTGTTAACGGGCCAACCACCTGATCGGCCAACAATTCGGTACCTTCGCGCATGCTCGCCAGCGGTGTTTTCAGCTCATGGGAAAGATGGCGTAAAAACTGATGCCGTTGCGACTCAAGCCAGGAGAGGCGTTCGCTTAACCAGATGATACGCTGCCCCACGGATCTCAATTCCCGTGGCCCGGTAAATAATACGCTATCCCCCAGCGAGCGCCCTTCCCCCAGACAGTTGATCATCCGTTCAATACCCTTCACCGGACCGATAATCATGCGGGTAAACAGCAAGACCATCGCCAGGCTGACGAGAAACAGCACCAGTGCCTGCCAGCCAAAAAACTGCCCGCGTTCGGCTATTTCCTGCTGTAACTGCTGCCCACGAGAAAAGACCACGGTACGCGTCGCTTGCACCATCTCGGTATTGGCATTGGCGAACGCTTCCAGCCGTGCAGCCGACACACTGTCAGGACCACTGTTTTTACACTGCAACTGCGCGAGATCGTTAAGATCCTGACGCAACGCCTGGTAGAGCTTGATATCCGGCAACACCCCCGCATGCGCATCCAGCATGTCGCTGTAGCGTTTACGCTGGCTTTGGTAGACCCTGGCCAATGTTGGGTCATCAAGCACGCAGTATTGCCGATAGCTGCGCTCCATCTCCAGCGCGACGTTGGTCATCGCCTCGCTGCGTCTGGCATCAATCAGCGTGGTGCGGTTTGTCAGCGCAGCCTGCGCGCTCAGGGCATTCAGACTTTGCCATGCCTGCCAGGCCAGAACTAACAACGGCAGCAGGATAAGCAAGAAGGCCAACGTCACCAATTGACGTAAAGATCGGGGAAAAACTGACCAGCGCTTCAAGGCGTTACTCTCAATGGACAGGAATAGATTGATGCTAACTGAGGGGAACGCCAGATACAACAAAGCCGGGATTAACCCGGCTTTGTTGTGGAATAAGGCGGTGCCTAACTCGACGTTTCGCCCGGAGGTTGATATGAGCAATGCTAATATCAGATGTTGGACGGCAGGCACCTTGTTGTGCGTCATTCGAAGTTTATGTAGCACGTCCCGAAGGGGCTGACATAAGAAGGTGAATGAGCCACTGGTTAATATTATGCAGCATCTGTGCCAATATTCAAAACACTTTATTAACACAATGATAAGTATGAAAAATATTATTATTTTCACAAATAACAATTCTGGCTGTTTTTTGTTCTCTCTGTCGCCAATCAGCAACACTTGCAGCACTTAAAAACAAATCCCTATTAAATCAAATAATTAAACGTCTCTTTTTGACGACACCACAACCCTGTCCATGTCGGCATTTCCCGACACTTTACTTTTAGGTGCAAGCGCTGAGTTTATTGCCGGATGGCGGCGTGAACGCCTTATCCGGCCTACAACCGCATTTTCCCTGTAGGCCTGATAAGCGTAGCGTCATCAGGCGGGTTTCATCCGGCAGACAAAAAAAAGCCCCTCGCGAAGAGGGGCTTGATGACTATTGAGCGAATTAACCGAGCTGTTTACGCGCGTTGCGGAAAATACGCATCCACGGGCTATCCTCGCCCCAGTTTTCCGGGTGCCAGGAGTTGCTCACGGTACGGAACACACGTTCCGGGTGCGGCATCATAATGGTGACGCGACCATTTTCAGTGGTCACTGCAGTAATACCGTTCGGCGAACCGTTCGGGTTAGCCGGATAGGTCTCGGTCACCTTACCGAAGTTATCAACGTAGCGCAGCGCCACCAGACCTTTGCTCTCAAGCTGAGCCAGATGCGCACCGTCACGCACTTCCACACGACCTTCACCGTGAGAAACGGCAATCGGCATCATCGAACCCACCATATCGGCAAGCAGTAAGGATGGGCTTTGCGTCACTTCGACCAGACTGAAGCGGGCTTCAAAGCGGTCGGAGTGGTTACGCACAAAGCGCGGCCACAGGTCGCTTCCTGGGATCAGCTCACGCAGGTTAGACATCATCTGACAACCGTTACACACGCCGAGTGCCAGCGTTTGCGGGCGATGGAAGAAGGTTTCGAACTCATCACGGACGCGGTTGTTGAACAGAATCGACTTCGCCCAACCTTCACCAGCGCCAAGCACATCGCCGTAAGAGAAGCCGCCGCAGGCCACCAGCGCCTGGAAGTTACCCAGGCCGATACGTCCGCCCAGCAGGTCACTCATGTGCACATCGATGGCGTCGAAACCCGCACGGTGGAAGGCTGCTGCCATTTCAACGTGGGAGTTCACGCCCTGCTCGCGCAGTACGGCCACTTTGGGACGCGCACCGGTGGCGATGTACGGAGCGGCAACATCTTCGTTGATATCAAACGACAGTTTAACGTTGAGACCAGGGTCCGCATCGTTGGTTTTAGCGTCGTGTTCTTGATCGGCGCATTCCGGATTGTCACGCAGACGCTGCATCTGCCAGGTGGTTTCCGCCCACCACATACGCAGGGTTGTACGGCTTTCGCTAAACACCGGCTGGCCGTTAGCGGTCAGGTTGAAGCGGTCACCTTCAACGGCTTTACCGAGGAAGTGTACGCAGTCTGCCAGGCCGTGGGCAGCCAGAATCGCTTCCACCGCCTCACGTTCAGCAGCACGAACCTGAATCACCGCACCCAGTTCTTCGTTAAACAGCGCCGCCAGACGATCTTCACCCAGAGAGTGGATATCAGCGTCAATACCGCAGTGACCGGCGAAGGCCATTTCCGCCAGCGTAACCAGCAGACCGCCGTCAGAACGGTCATGATAGGCCAGCAGCTTACGCGCAGCGACCAGCGCCTGAATCGCATCGTAGAAGCCTTTCAGTTGCTCAACGTTACGCACGTCGGCAGGCTTATCGCCCAGTTGACGGTAAACCTGCGCCAGCGACGTAGCGCCCAGCGCATTGTGACCAAGACCGAGGTCAATCAGCAGCAGGGCGTTGTCTTCAGTAGACAGCTGCGGGGTAATGGTGTGGCGCACATCTTCCACGCGGGCAAAGGCGGTAATCACCAGCGACAGTGGCGAGGTCATTTCACGCTGCTCGTTACCTTCCTGCCAGCGGGTTTTCATCGACATAGAGTCTTTGCCCACTGGAATGGTCAGGCCGAGCGCCGGGCATAGCTCTTCCCCGACGGCTTTTACTGCTTCGTACAGGCCAGCATCTTCACCAGGGTGACCCGCAGCCGCCATCCAGTTTGCCGACAGCTTAATACGTTTGATGTCGCCAATCTGCGTTGCCGCAATGTTGGTCAGCGCTTCACCGACCGCCAGACGCGCAGAGGCAGAGAAATCCAGTAGCGCAACCGGCGCGCGTTCGCCGATAGACATTGCTTCGCCGTAGTAGCTATCGAGGCTTGCGGTTGTGACCGCGCAGTTGGCGACCGGGATCTGCCACGGACCAACCATCTGGTCACGCGCCACCATGCCGGTAACGGTACGGTCACCGATGGTCACGAGGAACGTTTTCTCCGCGACAGTCGGCAGATGCAGCACGCGGTTAACCGCATCTGCAATCGAGATTTCACCACGATTCAGGGCATCGCCTTTGGCTTTCAGCGTCTGCACATCGCGGGTCATTTTCGGTGTTTTACCCAGCAGCACATCGAGCGGCATGTCGATCGGCTGGTTGTCGAAGTGGCTGTCGCTCAAGGTCAGATGCTGTTCTTCGGTAGCTTCACCAATCACCGCATACGGCGCGCGCTCGCGCTTACACAGTTCGTCAAACAGCGGTAATTGATCGGCAGCAACCGCCAGCACGTAGCGTTCCTGGGATTCGTTACACCAGATTTCCAGCGGGCTCATACCCGGCTCGTCGCTGAGGATATCGCGCAGCTGGAACTTACCACCGCGACCACCATCGCTTACCAGCTCCGGCATAGCGTTAGACAGTCCACCCGCACCAACGTCATGGATAAACAGAATCGGGTTCGCATCACCCATCTGCCAGCAACGGTCGATAACTTCCTGGCAACGACGTTCCATTTCCGGGTTGTCACGCTGTACGGAAGCGAAATCAAGATCTGCATCAGACTGGCCGGAAGCCATAGAGGAGGCTGCCCCACCGCCAAGGCCAATGTTCATCGCCGGGCCGCCGAGGACGATAAGCTTAGCGCCAACGACGATCTCGCCCTTCTGCACGTGATCGGCACGGATGTTACCGATCCCGCCTGCCAGCATGATCGGTTTATGGTAACCGCGCAGCTCTTCGCCGTTGTGGCTGTTGACCTTTTCTTCATAGGTACGGAAGTAGCCGGTCAGCGCCGGACGACCAAATTCGTTGTTAAACGCCGCGCCGCCCAGCGGGCCTTCGGTCATGATATCAAGCGCGGTAACAATACGGTCCGGCTTACCGAAGTCTTCTTCCCACGGCTGTTCAAAGCCAGGAATACGCAGGTTGGAAACGGAGAAACCCACCAGCCCGGCTTTCGGTTTTGCACCGCGACCTGTTGCGCCCTCGTCGCGGATTTCGCCACCGGAGCCGGTTGCAGCACCTGGCCACGGAGAGATAGCCGTCGGGTGGTTGTGAGTTTCAACCTTCATCAGGATGTGGGCTGGTTCCTGATGGAAATCGTAGCGGCCGGTTTTGTGGTCGGCAAAATAGCGGCCCACTTCAGAGCCTTCCATTACCGCAGCGTTGTCTTTATAGGCAGACAGCACGTGGTCCGGCGTGGTTTCGAAGGTATTCTTGATCATCTTGAACAGCGACTTCGGCTGCTGTTTACCATCGATAACCCAGTCGGCGTTAAAAATCTTGTGGCGGCAGTGCTCAGAGTTGGCCTGCGCAAACATGTATAGTTCAATATCGTTCGGGTTACGTCCCAGTTTGGTGAACGCATCCTGCAGATAGTCAATTTCGTCTTCCGCCAGCGCCAGACCCAGACGCAGGTTAGCGTCGATCAGCGCCTGACGCCCCTCACCCAGTAGATCAACGCTGGAGACCGGCGCCGGTTGGTGATGGGCAAACAGTTTTTCGGCATCGTTCAGCGAAGAGAAAACCGTTTCCATCATGCGATCGTGCAGTTCGTCGGCCACCATCTGCCATTGCTCAGCGGTCAGCGTGGAGGCTTCTACATACCAGGCAATGCCACGTTCCAGGCGGCTAATCTGGTGCAGGCCGCAGTTGTGGGCAATATCAGTCGCTTTAGAAGACCACGGGGAGATGGTGCCAGGGCGAGGCGTAACCAGCAGCAGTTTGCCTTCCGGGGCGTGGCTTTGCAGAGCAGGACCATATTTCAGCAGGCGTGCAAGCTGCGCGTGCTCATCTTCATTTAACGGTGCATTCAGATCGGCAAAATGGACGTACTCGGCGTAAATGTTGTGGACCTGGAGGTTGGCAGCCTGAAAACGTGCCAGCAGTTTGTTAATACGGAATGCAGACAGTGCAGGTGAACCACGCAGAATTTCCATCATAAGTCTCTCGTCTTCTAAGCTTTCGGTGTGCCCAAGTGGGGGAAACGGGCGTCATTATAAAGAATCTACCGCGCCGACGAAACCGTTTGCGTCGAAATAAAATCACGACCGTCACTTATCATCAAATGCGGTCAGATTTCTGAATAAGTTGCCAACTGACGCAAGTTTAAGCAAAATGCCGTTCATTAATGACGACTTCACTTCTTAATCAACACCACAGCAGACAGAGACAACGTACGGTTCAGAGAATTAACTAATTGAAAAAATTAAAGATTAATTATCTGTTCATCGGCATATTGACGCTGTTGTTGGCAGCGGCCCTTTGGCCATCTATCCCCTGGTTCGGTAAAGCCGAAAATCGTATCGCCGCCATTCAGTCGCGGGGAGAGCTGCGCGTCAGTACCATTGATTCGCCATTAACTTACGCGACCCTCAACGGCAAAAAATTCGGCCTGGATTATGAACTGGCCCAGGAATTTGCCGACTACTTAGGCGTGAAGTTAAAAGTTACCGTACGCCAGAACATCAGCCAGCTTTTTGACGACCTGGATAACGGCAATGCCGACCTGTTAGCCGCAGGTCTGGTCTATAACAGCGAGCGGGTGAAAAATTACCAGCCAGGCCCGACCTATTATTCGGTTTCACAACAGCTGGTGTACCGGGTTGGGCAATACCGCCCGCGCACGCTTGCCACCGTGAACGAAAACCAACTGACTATCGCCCCGGGGCACGTGGTGGTTAATGACCTCCAGCAGCTAAAAGAGAAAAAATTTCCCGATCTGAGCTGGAAAGTCGATGACAAAAAGGGCACCACCGAACTGCTTGATGATGTAATCGCCGGAAAGCTGGATTACACCATTGCCGATTCTGTTGCCATCAGCTTATATCAACGCGTGCATCCTGAGCTGGCCGTAGCGCTCGACGTCTCTGACGAACAACCGGTGACATGGTTTAGTCGGCTGGACGATGACAACACGCTGTCTGCCGCCCTACTGGATTTCTTCAACACCATGAATGAAGACGGTTCTCTGGCACGGCTGGAAGAGAAATATCTCGGACATGGCGATGATTTTGACTATGTCGATACCCGCTCCTTTTTACGCGCCGTAGACAGCGTGTTGCCGGACCTCAAGCCGCTGTTTGAGAAATATGCGCAAGAGATAGACTGGCGACTGCTGGCCGCTATCTCATATCAGGAATCACACTGGGACGCGCAGGCCACCTCTCCAACCGGCGTACGCGGGCTGATGATGTTGACTAAAAATACCGCTCAGAGTCTCGGGCTGACCGACCGTACCGATGCCGAACAGAGTATCAGCGGCGGGGCGCGATACTTGCAGGATATGATGAGTAAAGTACCGGATACCGTCCCCGAAGGAGAACGCATCTGGTTTGCCCTTGCAGCCTATAACATGGGTTATGCGCACATGCTGGATGCGCGGGCGCTGACGGTGAAAACCAAAGGCAATCCGAACAGTTGGTCCGACGTAAAACAGCGATTACCGCTTCTCAGCCAAAAACCGTATTATAACAAGTTGACCTATGGCTATGCGCGCGGCCACGAAGCTTACGCCTATGTGGAAAATATCCGTAAGTACCAAATTAGCCTGGTGGGATATCTGCAAGAGAAAGAAAAACAGGCGCTAGAAACGCAGCAACTGGCGCAGGATTACCCGACGGTGACGCCCGCAGAACTATTAGGTAAAGAGAAATTCCCGCTTTCGGCGTTTCTGTCTCAAACGTCGTCAAACTACCTGACGCACTCCCCTTCCCTGCTGTTTTCACCGCATAAAAAAGAGGAGAAGTAGTCTTGTACGCCTGATAAGCGCACTGCCGTCAGGCTGAGAGTTACTGATTAGCGGATTTTTTCAGGGCTTTGATTTCCTGCCGGCGCATGCGGAAGAAATCACTGAGCAACGTGGCACATTCATCCCGCAGTACCCCCTCTGTCACTTCAACCCGATGATTCATTCCAGGGTGATGCAGTACATCCATTAATGACCCGGCAGCGCCCGTTTTCGCATCGCGCGCGCCAAAAACGACCCGACCGATACGGCTGTGCACCATCGCGCCAGCGCACATCACGCACGGCTCCAGAGTGACATACAGCGTGGCATCTAACAGACGGTAGTTCTGCAGCACCAGGCCGCCCTGACGCAGCGCCATAATCTCAGCGTGGGCAGTCGGATCATGATGTCCAATCGGGCGGTTCCAGCCTTCGCCAATCACTCGGTTGTTATGTACCAATACCGCACCCACCGGGACTTCACGCTCATCCCAGGCGCGCTTAGCCAGCGTTAAAGCATGACGCATCCAGTATTCGTGGCTAAATTCAACATCTGACAAAGGGGTAACTCCAGTAATCAAAGCGGGCGCATTATACACGTCATACTTCAAATTGCATGTGCGTTAGCTATTCGAGTTGCTGAAGCTCTCCGCGCGGCGTGACGCGCCAGCGATGCTGGCAAAAAGAGAGCAGCGGATTGTCCTGATTACTGTCACTATAGCCACTATAAAGCTGTAGCGGCGCGCCAATGTGGCGTTCCAGTTGTGTCACTTTCTCATGGCCCAGACAGCGCAAAGTCAGTACCCAACCGCCGTATCCCCGCGCCATTTTGCTGGCAATCAGATTGACTCGCGGTAGCCATGGAGTATCAAAGTAAACCTGCTCGACCAGTGACTGCGGAGAGCCGGTAATAAGCCAGATATCAGCGTCAGAGCTTAACAGGTAGGTTGTCAGCCGCTGCTGCACGAGCGGAAACGCCGTCACGTTACGGCGAAACCAGCGCACAAAGTCGGCCTGATGCGCTTTCAGACGCGCCTCGCTGCGGCCAAAAGTGCATCCCCATAACAGCAGGCTCATTGGCCAGCGGGCGGCACGTCCTTTTATCAGCAACGCCAGCGCAATCACCGGTAACAAAGGCAGCACAAGCAACGCGTTCAGCGGCTGGCGACGCAGCAGATAACGAATAAAACTACCGAACATATCCTGCTGGTGTAACGTGCCATCCAAATCAAAAAAGACAACGCGGCGCTGGTGATTGGTCAAACTTTATTCCTCTGGATCAGTGAATCCCAATAGCCAGGTAAACAGGAACCCGGCGATAACTGCTACCAGATAGCCTAACAGATAGAACATCACTTTTCCGGCAACAATCGTCAGTGCCAGCGGTAATCCGGAGATGCCAAAGGTGATGACCGTCGCCACCTTCCAGTAGCTAATCAGCGCCCCACCTACCGCGCCGCCAAGACAGGCACCGATAAACGGCTTACCCAACGGCAGCGTTACGCCAAAAATCAGCGGCTCGCCAATCCCCAGTAGTCCGACCGGTAGCGCCCCTTTGATCACTTTCTTTAGCCGCGCATTACGAGTTTTCATCAGAACCGCGATCGCAGCACCTATTTGCCCAACGCCCGCCATCGCCAGGATCGGAAAAAGCGCGTTATAACCGTGTGCCTGAACCAGCTCAACGTGGATGGGCACCAATCCCTGATGAAGTCCGGTGAGCACCAACGGCAGAAAGGTACCTGCCAGCACGGCACCGACCAGAAAACCGCCGCGATCGATAGCCCATGATGCGCCGTGAGCGATAGATTCAGAAATCCATCCGCCAAGCGGTTGCAGCGCCACAATCGCGATTACGCCGGTAATGATGGTGGTTAGCAGCGGGTTAAGGATAAGCTCCAGTGATTCCGGCAACAGCGTGCGGAATTTACGTTCGATCCAGCACATCAGCGCAACCACCAGCAATACCGCAATAACCCCACCGCGCCCCGGCTGCAACGCTTCGCCAAACAGGGTAATTTGCGCCAGCTGAGGGCTGGAAAGGATCCCCGCCATCACCCCGCCCATTGCCAGGGAGCCACCGAAAACTTTGGCGGTATTCACCCCGACCAGAATATTCATAATGGCAAACACGGCGCTGCCAAATATGCCCATCAACCCCAGCATATTTGGATAGTGGGTCGCAAAATCCCCCACGATATCCGGGCGCTTAAGGATGTTAATAATGCCGGTAATCAAACCGGAGGCGATAAACGCCGGAATAAGAGGGATAAAGACGTTCGCCAGCTTGCGCAGCGCATCGCTCATCGGCGCTTTGTACTTCGCTTTGGCCTCTGACTTGGTGCGCTCAATATCATTGGCACCTGCTCGCTCGCCGCCATCGGCAATCAGGGAACGCATGGCATCCACCACTTTGGCAGCTTTACCGGGGCCGACAATAATCTGGTGCTGTGCGCCCTGCTTCACGTAGCCGCTAACGCCGGGCAGTTGCCTGAGGCGGGGAATATCGATCTGCCCGTCATCCTGAACTTCCACCCTGACACGGGTCATACAGTTTTCCAGACGCAGAATATTGTTCTCTCCGCCAACGCCCAGCAGGATGTCGCTGGCCAGCAACGCCGTCTTATCCATATACACCTCTTAGTGTTCTAACGCCGCGCGTAAAAAACCCTGGTGAGCGGCAAGCTTTTCGCGGGCGGCAGCGGCATCCAGGCCGGTGAGCGCCATTAAAATAGCTGGCTTAACATCATAATCCGTCTGCTTCAGCAGCGTTTCAGCTTGAGCCCGCGCAATACCGGTGGCTTCAACCACCATACGGCACGCCCGATCGACCAGTTTGACGTTGGTTGCCTGCATATCCACCATCAGGTTCTGGTACACCTTGCCAAATTTCACCATCGCGCCGGTGGAGATCATATTGAGCACCAGCTTTTGCGCGGTGCCGGATTTCAGTCGTGTTGACCCGGTCAGCGCCTCAGGCCCCACTACCGGAGAAATAGCAATATCCGCTTCATGCGCGATAGGGGAATCCGGATTGCAAGAAATAGCCGCCGTTGTACAGCCCACCGAACGCGCATATTTCAACCCGCCAATTACATACGGCGTGCGACCAGAAGCTGCCAGCCCCACCACCAGATCCTGTGCGGTAAGATTGAGCCCACGCAGATCGTCTTCGCCTAGCTGCGGGTTATCTTCTGCGCCTTCTACTGCCTTCAGCAAAGCGCCCGGTCCCCCGGCAATCAGCCCAACCACCAGACCGTGTGGGACGCCGAAGGTCGGTGGGCATTCAGACGCGTCCAGCACCCCAAGACGCCCGCTGGTACCTGCTCCCATGTAAATAATGCGTCCACCGGCTTTTAGCGCGTCAGCTGCCGCATCAACCGCGCGCGCAACTTCAGGAAGAGTTGCTTTTACTGCTTCAGCTACCAGCGTATCCTGTTGATTAAAACGATGAACCAACTCCAGAGTGGAGAGCGCATCCAGATCCATGGTCTGAGGATTACGGGTTTCTGAAACTAACGCACCGAGATTCATTTTTTGTTCCTTAGGAATTTTTAATTCATAATATTCTGTCATAATGGAATATTATATTCACTAAGGCGAGTGATATTTTGTTTTGTAATCGCCATCACATTTTCGCCAGGAGAAAGCATGAACTGTTTAATTCGCATTCGTCAGCGTTATCCGGATCTCGCGCAAAGCGATAAAAAACTTGCGGATTATCTTCTTGCTCAGCCGGATACTGCGCGTCATCTCAGTTCACAACAGCTGGCCTTTGAAGCGGGCGTCAGCCAGTCCAGCGTGGTGAAATTCGCGCAAAAGATGGGCTTTAAAGGATTCCCGGCACTCAAACTGGCGATTAGCGAAGCATTGGCCAGCAATCCCAACCCCCATTCCATTCCGGTACATAATCAGATTCGCGGTGACGACCCGATGCGAATGGTAGGCGAGAAACTGATTAAGGAGAACGTGGCGGCGATGCATGCGACGCTGGACGTCAACAGCGAAGAGAAACTGATGGAGAGCGTCACGATGCTGCGTTCAGCCCGCCGCATTATCGTGACAGGGATTGGCGCATCGGGTCTGGTAGCGCAGAATTTTGCCTGGAAGCTGCTGAAGATTGGTTTTAACGCGGTGGTGGAACGCGATATGCACGCCCTACTGGCGACGGTGCAGGCGCTTTCGCCCAACGATCTACTGCTGGCCATTTCGTATACCGGAGAGCGTCGCGAGCTCAACCTGGCTGCGGATGAAACGTTGCGCACCGGCGCGAAAATCCTCGCCATCACCGGATTTACACCGAACGCACTGCAGCAACGGGCAAGTCATTGTCTGTACACCATTGCCGAGGAGCAGGCCACGCGCAGCGCAGCGATTTCCTCCACCCATGCGCAAATGATGCTCACCGATTTACTGTTTATGGCGCTGGTGCAGCAGGATCTGGAGCATGCCCCGGAACGTATTCGCCACAGTGAGGCTCTGGTAAAAAAACTGGTCTGAGCAAAGAATGCGCGTATAATGCCCGCCCGATTTGTGATGTTTTGAGAGTTTCCTGATGGCCCTGTTAATCACTAAAAAGTGTATCAATTGCGATATGTGCGAGCCCGAATGCCCGAATGAGGCGATTTCGATGGGTGATAGCATTTACGAGATTAACAGCGACAAGTGTACGGAATGCGTAGGCCATTACGACACGCCAACCTGCCAGAAGGTGTGCCCGATCCCCAATACTATTTTGAAAGATCCGGCGCATGTCGAAACAGAAGAGCAGCTGTGGGATAAGTTTGTGCTGATGCACCACGCCGATAAACTTTAGCCACGTCGCCATCTGGCGATGAAGTCCCTACCCTGCCCCTGCAACAAACGCATAACCCGTAGGCCGGATAAGACGCTACGCGTCGCCATCCGGCATCGTCCTGAATCTAACTTTCGATAATCACCGTGGCGCAGGCGTAGTGACGCTCATCGGCCAGCGTCACATGCATGTGCGCAACGCCGAGTTTTTCCGCCAGTTTTAACGCCTCTCCCCATAATCGCAGACGCGGCTTACCGAGTTCGTCGTTAAAGACTTCAAACTGATTAAACGCCAGCCCATTGCGAATACCCGTGCCAAAGGCTTTTGCTGCCGCCTCTTTGACTGCAAAACGCTTCGCCAGAAAACGCACCGGCTGCTGATGCGTTTCCCAGATTGCCCATTCGTTGTCGCTGAGCACACGTCTTGCCAGGCGGTCGCCGGAACGGGAGATCACCGCTTCGATGCGGGCAATCTCCACGATATCCGTACCTAATCCCAGAATCGCCATTAGCCACGCGCTTCCAGCATCAGGCGCTTCATTTCGACTACGGCCTCTTTCAGGCCGCTCATCACCGCACGTCCAATAATGGCATGGCCAATGTTCAGCTCGTGCATTTCCGGGATCCGCGCGATAGCTTTAACGTTGTGATACGTCAGACCGTGACCCGCATTCACCTTCAGGCCAAGACTTGCAGCATAGGTTGCCGCTTTGGCGATACGCGCCAGTTCGCTGGCCTGTTCTGCGTCGGTTTTCGCATCGGCGTAACAGCCGGTGTGAATCTCAATAAACGGTGCGCCAACTTCCGCAGCGGCCTTAATCTGATCTTCATCGGCATCGATAAACAGCGAAACCAGAATGCCTGCGTCCGCCAGCCGTTTGCAGGCATCGCGCATCTTGTCACGCTGACCGGCGACGTCCAGCCCACCTTCAGTGGTAACTTCCTGACGTTTTTCCGGCACCAGGCAGCAAAAATGCGGCTTAGTCTCAACGGCAATCGACAGCATCTCTTCGGTGACTGCCATTTCCAGATTCATGCGCGTATCCAGCGTCTGGCGCAAAATACGTACGTCACGGTCGGTGATATGACGACGGTCTTCACGCAGGTGTACGGTAATACCGTCCGCGCCCGCCTGTTCAACGATAAACGCTGCCTGAACCGGGTCCGGATATGCGGTACCGCGTGCATTACGTAAAGTGGCAATGTGGTCAATGTTGACGCCTAACAGTAATTCGGCCATGACAATCCTCGTTTTTTATTTTCGCTTCGGCATAAACTGCCGGAATAATTCGCGGCTCTTTAAGGGCTTACCACCAAGATACGGCTTTAACGCCATGCGGGTAAAGCGTTTCGCGGCGCGAAGCGTATCAGCATCCGGAAATTCCCGCGATTCGAGTGCTTTCAGATGGCGTCCGGTAAAGGTGGCGTTATCAATCACTACGCTTGCGATAAACCCTTTTTCTTCCCTGTAGCGATAGGTCATGGTGTCGTCTACCGGCTCGCCGCTGCCCGCACAGTGGGTAAAATCGACGCCATACCCCAGATGACCAAGTAAGGCCAGCTCAAAGCGACGCAATGCAGGTTCTGGCGAACCCGTGGCGCCAGCCAGCGCCTGAATGCAGTTCAGGTAATCGAAAAATAGTGCAGAAAAACGGGTTTCGTATTCGAGTACGCGCGAGATAAGCTCGTTAATATACAAGCCGCTGTACAGCGTGATTCCGCTAAGGGGGAGTGCCAGAGAAACGGCTTCGGCGCTGCGCAAGGTTTTGACCTCGCCACGTCCACCAAAGCGAAGCAACAACGGGGTAAAAGGCTGGAGTGCGCCTTTAAGATTGGAGCGTTTGGAACGTGCGCCTTTAGCCACAAGGCGCACGCGACCCGACTCTTCCGTGAAGACGTCCAGCACGAGACTGGTTTCGCTCCAGGGGCGACTATGCAGGACAAAAGCGCGTTGCCATCCTTCCATATACTCGCCGTGTTTCAGAAGATGTGTTTAGACGTCGTCGCCGTAACCGAGGCTACGCAGCGCGCGTTCGTCATCGGCCCAGCCGGATTTCACTTTCACCCACAGTTCGAGGTGAACGGGCGCTTCGAACATCTCCTGCATGTCTTTACGCGCTTCGATGCCGATGGTTTTAATCTTGGCCCCTTTGTTGCCAATAACCATCTTCTTCTGCCCTTCACGTTCAACGAGGATCAGACCGTTGATGTCGTAGCCACCGCGCTCGTTAGAGATAAAACGCTCAATCTCCACGGTAACGGAGTACGGCAGTTCAGCACCCAGAAAACGCATCAGCTTTTCACGGATGATTTCAGAGGCCATAAAGCGCTGAGAACGGTCGGTGATGTAATCTTCCGGGAAGTGATGAATAGCTTCCGGCAAATGCTTACCCACGATGCCCGCAACGGTATCGACATTCAAGCCGGTTTCGGCAGAAATCGGTACGATATCAAGGAAGTTCATCTGGCTTGCCAGGAACTGCAGGTGCGGCAGCAGATCGGCTTTTTCCTGAACGTTGTCGACTTTGTTGACGGCCAGAATAACCGGGGCTTTGCCATCACGCAGCTTGTTGAGCACCATTTCGTCGTCCGGCGTCCAGCGGGTGCCTTCGACAACGAAAATAACCAGTTCAACATCACCGATCGAGCTGCTCGCCGCTTTGTTCATCAAGCGGTTAATAGCCCGTTTTTCTTCCATATGCAGACCCGGGGTATCAACATAAATCGCCTGATACGCGCCTTCGGTATGGATGCCAACAATACGGTGACGTGTTGTCTGAGCCTTACGTGAGGTAATAGAAATCTTCTGCCCAAGCAGATTATTCAACAGGGTGGATTTGCCGACGTTCGGGCGACCGACGATAGCAATAAATCCGCAGTAGGTTTTCTCTTCGCTCATTCCAGCTCCAGTTTTTTCAACGCCTGTTCGGCGGCAGCCTGCTCAGCCTTACGACGGCTCGAACCTGTGCCAACCACCGGTTCACTCAGGCCGCTGACCTGGCAGTGGATAGTAAATTCTTGATCGTGTGCTTCACCACGGACCTGTACCACCAAATAAGACGGCAGAGGCAGGTGGCGGCCCTGCAAATATTCCTGCAGGCGCGTTTTCGGATCTTTTTGTTTGTCGCCTGGGCTAATTTCATCCAGACGAGTTTGATACCAGTTCAGGATCAATTGCTCAACGGTTTGAATATCGCTGTCGAGGAAGACGCCGCCGATCAAAGCTTCAACGGTATCCGCCAGGATTGATTCACGACGGAAGCCGCCGCTTTTCAGCTCACCTGGCCCCAAACGTAAACATTCACCGAGGTCAAACTCACGGGCTAATTCAGCCAGCGTATTGCCGCGAACCAGCGTCGCGCGCATGCGGCTCATATCGCCTTCATCCACACGCGGGAAACGGTGATACAGCGCATTAGCGATAACAAAGCTCAAAATAGAGTCGCCTAAAAATTCTAAACGCTCGTTATGTTTGCTGCTGGCGCTCCGGTGAGTTAATGCCTGCTGCAACAGCTCCTGATGATTAAAAGTGTAGCCCAGCTTCCGTTGAAGCCGATTAATTACGATGGGGTTCATGCGATACCAATAAATGAATGCGTCAACAATTCAGCACACGAAACAGACCTGATATACGCACTTCGCTGAGCCATCTGGCTTCGCCTGCATGCATTTATATACAAACCAACGCTGTTTCGTGTGCCGTGGCAACCTGTCGGTGCCAACCTAAAACTTCGGGGGAATATTCTATACACAACGACAAGGGATGTCGTTAGTCTGCGGGAATTTATCCGAGAAATAATTCACGCTGCCGTCGTAATGACGACAACGTGAACGATTATCGGTGATTAGTGAATGCCACCAATACGGCTTAAACGCACACCGGTCGGCCATTCACCTTCTTGCTTATCGAAACTCATCCAGATAGCGGTCGCTTTACCAACCAGATTCGCTTCCGGTACAAATCCCCAGTAACGGCTGTCCGCGCTGTTATCACGGTTATCACCCATCATGAAGTAGTGTCCCGGCGGAACGATCCATGTTGCCAACGGCTGACCAGGTTGACGGTAATACATCCCCACCTGATCCTGCGCAATCGGCACGGTCAGAATGCGGTGCGTAACCTCACCCAGCGTTTCTTTACGCTCAGAGAGGCGAATACCGTTCTCTTTCGTTTCGTTCAGCGGAACTTCAAAGAAGCCGCTGGTCGCTTCACCGCCGTTACGACGAGCAAAGGTCTGTACAAAATCACTTGGCTGAACATCAGAGTACGTTACCGGCAGCGCGTTTTCACACGCCTGACCGGAACGGCATCCAGGCTGAATAGTCACCTCTTTCGCCACTGGATCGTACGTTACTTTGTCTCCCGGTAAACCGACAGCACGTTTAATGTAGTCCAGACGCGGATCTTCCGGGTATTTAAACACCACGATATCACCGCGTTTCGGATGACCGGTTTCGATCAACGTTTTCTGGTAAATCGGATCTTTAATCCCGTAGGCGAATTTCTCCACCAGGATAAAGTCACCGATAAGCAGCGTCGGCATCATCGAACCTGACGGGATCTGGAATGGTTCATAGATAAATGAACGCACCACCAGCACAATCGCCAGTACCGGGAAAACGGACGCCCCGGTTTCCAGCCAGCCTGGCTTAGGTGCCACTTTTTTCAGCGTAGCTTTATCCAGTGAATCACCTGCAGCAGCTTGCGCTGCTGCCTGACGCTCCCGGCGCTTTGGCGCGAAGATGAATTTATCTACGCACCATAAAATGCCCGTCACCAGTGTGGCAATCACCAGAATCAGGGCAAACATGTTCGCCATGCCAACTCCTTAAGATTATTTGCTGTCTTTACCGACATGCAGAATGGCGAGGAACGCTTCCTGCGGCAGTTCGACGTTACCGATCTGCTTCATGCGCTTTTTACCCTCTTTCTGTTTTTGCAGCAGCTTTTTCTTACGGCTGATATCGCCACCGTAGCATTTCGCCAGAACGTTTTTACGCAGCTGCTTAACCGTTGAACGCGCGATGATGTGCGTACCAATGGCCGCCTGGATCGCGATATCAAACTGCTGACGAGGGATCAGATCTTTCATCTTCTCAACCAGTTCACGGCCACGGCTCTGGGAGTTGTCGCGGTGGGTAATCAGCGCCAGCGCATCGACACGTTCGTTGTTGATAAGGACATCAACACGCACCATGTCAGACGCCTGGAAGCGTTTGAAGTTATAGTCCAGCGACGCGTAGCCGCGAGAGGTCGACTTCAGACGGTCGAAGAAATCGAGTACGACTTCCGCCATTGGAATCTCATACGTCAGCGCCACCTGGTTACCGTGGTAAACCATGTTGGTCTGGACGCCACGCTTCTCGATACACAGGGTGATGACGTTGCCAAGGTAAGCCTGCGGCAGCAGCATGTGACACTCAGCGATCGGCTCACGCAGTTCGTAGATGTTGTTCAGCGGCGGCAGCTTGGACGGGCTATCGACGTAGATAGTCTCTTTCGCCGTGGTTTCGACTTCGTAGACTACGGTCGGCGCGGTGGTGATCAGATCCAGATCGTATTCACGCTCCAGACGTTCCTGAATGATCTCCATGTGCAGCAGACCAAGGAAGCCACAACGGAAGCCGAAGCCCAGCGCGGTAGAGCTTTCCGGTTCGTAGAACAGGGAGGCGTCGTTCAGGCTCAGTTTGCCAAGCGCGTCACGGAAGTTTTCATAGTCGTCAGAGCTCACCGGGAACAGACCGGCGTAAACCTGCGGCTTCACTTTTTTAAAGCCTGGCAGCGGTTTGTCTGCCGGGTTACGCGCCTGCGTCAGGGTATCGCCAACCGGTGCGCCGAGGATGTCTTTAATCGCACAAACCAACCAACCTACCTCGCCGCATTTCAGCTCGGTACGGTCAACCTGTTTTGGCGTGAAGATGCCCAGACGGTCAGCGTTATAGACCTGACCGGTGCTCATTACTTTAATTTTGTCGCCTTTACGCATGGTGCCGTTTTTAATACGCACCAGTGACACCACGCCAAGATAGTTATCGAACCAGGAGTCGATGATCAGCGCCTGCAATGGGCCTTCCGGATCGCCTTCCGGCGGCGGAATGTCGCGTACCAGACGTTCAAGAACGTCAGTGACGCCAACGCCGGTTTTCGCCGAGCAGCGAACGGCATCTGTCGCATCGATACCGACGATATCTTCGATCTCTTCCGCTACGCGTTCAGGATCGGCGGCTGGCAGGTCAATTTTATTCAGTACCGGTACTACTTCCAGATCCATTTCCATGGCGGTATAGCAGTTAGCCAGGGTCTGCGCTTCTACGCCCTGTCCGGCATCAACAACCAGCAATGCGCCTTCACAGGCAGCAAGCGAGCGGGAAACTTCATACGAGAAGTCAACGTGGCCCGGGGTGTCGATAAAGTTAAGCTGATAGGTTTCACCATCAGATGCTTTGAAATCGAGCGTCACGCTCTGCGCTTTGATAGTAATACCGCGCTCACGCTCAAGATCCATCGAGTCGAGAACCTGCGCTTCCATTTCACGGTCAGACAGGCCACCGCAGATCTGGATAATACGGTCAGACAGCGTCGATTTACCGTGGTCGATGTGAGCTATGATTGAAAAGTTACGTATGTTCTTCATATAGTGTAATTATTGTGCCTTACGCCCGCCGGAGCAGGCTCTGAGAAGTCGCTGATCTGAGCTTAACGTCTGTTTAAGTGAAACGCCGCATTCTACACTACAACGCTGAGGCGAGGAAACGTTCATAGAGCAAGGATAGCGGGAACTGGAAACAACCTTGCAAAGTCGGTGAAACTTTTGCCGGATGGCGGCATAAACGCCTTATCCGGCCTACGCCTGCATCTGAGCACGCTGTAGACCTGATAAGCGCAACGCCATCAGGCAAAGATATCACTGCTGGGTTTCGACGCGAATAAGATCGGGTGGGAGAGCAACGTTCAGAATGACCGGCTGCCAGGCTTCGCGCTCAGCAAGCTTACGAGAGTATCCACGAGCAATCAGGAATCCGCCCACCCCCCCCAGCACTGCGCCGCTTAATGCCGCAAGATCGGAACCAAACAGCACCTGGAACAGCGCCGCGAAAAGAAACAGTCCCGCCAACGGAGACATGTAGACCAGCATCGCCGAACCCAGCAGGCTACCTTCGGCAATGCCCAGTTCAACTTTTTGACCAGGGGTCAAGGGTTCGTCGCAGGGCACCACGATAGTGTGTGTGGTCTGTGGTCCCAGTTTGTTCAGTACGCGGCTCCCGCATCCGGCCCGGGAAGCACAGCTGCTACATGATGCTTTAACATCACAGCTGACCGTCGCCAGACCATTTTGCCAGGAGACGACCGTCGCCCACTCTTTAATCATTGTGCTGCCCTGAACTTGATATTGTCCGCGATACGCTTCGCCGTTTGTGGTGGAAGCTCGCCCACAATCGTAATTTCCGCGTTATCACGCACGCTGGTGCTGACCGTTCTGCGGCCAGTACGCAGCAGTTGATCGGCGCTGTTCTGCGTCGCACGGTTTACGTTCACGGAGAAACTAAACAGGCCATCAGAATAAAGGCGTGATTCAATCGGCATGTTATCCATCGTCGGCAGCGGACGTCGACTGCTTGAGACCTCACTGAAACCTTGTGGCAACCACGACGGACTCCAGTTGAAGTTGGTTTTCTCGCCTGCAGGAACCGACAGCAACGGTGGTAAATTCGCTTTTGCTAACGTCTGCATGCTGTCGCTAACACCGTTATTCACGGTAAAGGAGATCACACGGAACTGTTCCAGCGTTTCGCCATCACGATCGAGGAGATCGACACGCATTGGCAGTTTGGTCTCCGTGTCCATCCAAACGATATAGCTGTAACGGGTGCCGTCACGCGCCACAACGCGGATCACTTCACAGAGCCGATCGGCAATACGGGTGCGGCCTACTGAGATAAAATCATAGTAGGGAGCAAGGCGTTTGAAATCGGTGTAAATCAGGGATGGCAGAGAGTCAACGATATAATCGCCGTTCAGCGTGAACGGTTCGAGACCAGGCTCAAAATAGCTAATTTCGTTGCCGCGTTGCACAACTTCCCGGCGCGGTCCATCCATTTGTAATAGTTGCGCGAGTGGACGGTTATCCTGGCGGGCATGACGATAACGTAGGGATTCAACACCCTGCTTATTAATGCTGACAAATGACAGCTCATAGGTTAGCGACTGGCTGGCCAGATTCATCTGCTGCAACAAAGCCCCGGACGCAGGATTGGCCGAGGCGTTTACAGAGAAGAACAGGCTACCAGCCACAAGTGACATGGCAAACCAAAGTTGCTTCATTACTGCGATTGCGTTCCTAAAGTTTGAATTCCTGGCACCTGCACAGCGGCTTGCTGTGTTTGGGCCTGCTCAAACTGAAGCTGTTCAGAGTGCAGTCGACGTTGCAATTCGTAATCCTGCAACATGGCATTAATACGACGACGCTGCTCCTGTACCTGCTGTTGTTGACCGCCGCTGGCCGTCGCGTCAGAAGGTACACCCAGGCTTACCGGACTGGCTTTACCCATCATCGGTAATGTATTAAATACCGGTGTTTCGGGCTGCTGGGACGTTTCAGATTGCCCATTATAGTGCTGGACGCCAACGATAACTGCAAGTGATACGCACGCGGCCACACCCATTTGGGTAAGCTGCGCGGCCCACGGACGCATTTTCTTCCAGAATGGCATTTTCTGCCACTGGTGCGGTGCTGGCTGGGCCTCAGGAATCAATGGCGCCGTCTGGCGTACTGGCTCATCCTGGATGGCGGCCATTACGCGGGCGGAAATATCGAAATGGAGAACGTCGGCGGTATCACCTCGCATGGAATCGCGAATCAGGTGATAACTCTCCCAGGTTTTTTGCATTTCCGGGTCGTGAGTTAGCTCTTTGAGTAACTCAGTATCCAGCGTTTCGCCATCCATTAAAGCGGAAAGTTTCTCTTTCTGCATGCCTAATACCTTTTCCAGTATCCCGCTATCGTCAACGCCTGATAAGCGGTTGAACTTTATTATCAATAGCTTCCCTCGCTCGGAAGATACGTGAACGCACCGTACCTACCGGACAATCCATGATAGCGGCTATCTCTTCATAGCTCAGGCCATCCAGCTCCCGCAAGGTTATTGCCATGCGTAAATCTTCCGGGAGGGACTCAATAGTTCGGAAAACTATCTGTCTCAGTTCTTCTGACAACATTAAGTTCTCAGGGTTCGAAATTTCTTTCAGCGCACCGCCACTTTCGTAATTTTCTGCTTCAATCGCATCAATATCACTGGAAGGTGGACGACGCCCCTGAGCGACCAGGTAATTCTTCGCTGTATTGACTGCAATACGATACAGCCAGGTATAAAAAGCACTATCTCCCCGGAACGAGTCCAGCGCACGATAGGCTTTGATAAATGCTTCTTGTACTACATCGGGTACATCACCCGACGGTACATAGCGAGAAACCAGACTCGCCACCTTATGCTGATAGCGCACTACCAGTAGGTTAAAGGCTTTCTGATCTCCCTTCTGGACCCGTTCTACCAGGACCTGGTCCGTTAACTGCTCGCTCATCCGAGGTAAAGTCTCCCCAAACCAAATTTCCACGCGCTTTCGAAACGCCACTCCATCAGCTTCACTATGAGCAAGCAAATGCTTAGAGTGCTCAAGTTTCGTAAAGTTCCGTTACGCATTGTTTTTTGTTTGTCATGTTGTAGACAGGTCTTATCTCTCATTATAAGTCTACATAACCCGATCAACGCACTATCTGTACAGAAATGCCCATTTCACCGCTTGCAGAGTAACCCAACGGGCACTTTATTTCATCACATAATCTGATGCTAACGGCCTGCTTCACAAAATATTTTTGCCTATTTCGCCCTCATCATGCTTTTCCTTCATGTTTAGTCATTGCAACACATTTAAAAATAAAACGTGCAGTATCGCGCAATGTGGTGCTATGGTGACCAAACACTGTTTAGTAAATTAAACAAACATCATGAATACGATTCCTGAATTATCCTGTGACGTGCTGATCATTGGCAGCGGGGCTGCCGGACTCTCACTGGCGCTGCGCCTGGCTGAAAAACATCAGGTTATTGTCCTGAGCAAAGGGCCGGTCAGCGAAGGCTCGACATTTTATGCCCAGGGGGGTATTGCCGCGGTTTTCGATGAAACCGACAGTATCGACTCCCACGTTGAAGATACGCTGATTGCCGGGGCCGGGCTGTGCGATCGCCATGCGGTTGAATTTGTCGCCAGCAATGCTCGCACCTGCGTTCAATGGCTTATCGATCAGGGCGTCTTATTCGATACACAGGTTCAGCCTAACGGCGAAGAGAGCTATCACCTGACCCGTGAAGGCGGTCACAGCCATCGACGCATCCTGCACGCTGCGGATGCTACCGGCAAAGAAGTCGAAACCACCCTCGTCAGCCAGGCACAAAATCACCCCAATATCCGGGTTCTTGAGCGTAGCAACGCCGTCGACCTGATTGTCTCCGATAAAATCGGTCTGCCAGGAACGCGTCGGGTAGTCGGCGCATGGATCTGGAATCGTAATAAAGAAGCCGTCGAAACCTGCCATGCGAAGTCGGTAGTGTTGGCCACCGGCGGCGCATCAAAGGTGTATCAATACACCACCAATCCGGATATTTCCTCGGGTGACGGGATTGCAATGGCCTGGCGCGCAGGATGCCGCGTCGCCAACCTGGAGTTTAACCAGTTTCACCCGACAGCGCTGTATCATCCGCAGGCGCGCAATTTTCTGCTGACCGAAGCGCTGCGCGGCGAAGGCGCGCACCTGAAGCGCCCGGACGGTTCACGCTTTATGCCCGATTTTGACGAACGTGGCGAACTGGCTCCCCGCGATATTGTCGCCCGCGCCATTGATCATGAAATGAAGCGCCTTGGTGCAGATTGCATGTTCCTCGATATCAGCCATAAGCCGGAAGAATTTGTTCGTCAGCATTTCCCGATGATTTATGAAAAGTTGCTGGGACTGGGCATTGATTTAACCAAAGAGCCAGTTCCCATCGTACCTGCCGCGCACTATACCTGCGGCGGTGTGATGGTGGATGACTTTGGCCGTACCGATGTCGACGGGCTGTATGCGATCGGCGAAGTGAGTTACACCGGCCTGCATGGCGCCAACCGGATGGCATCGAACTCATTGCTGGAGTGTCTGGTTTATGGCTGGTCCGCGGCTGAAGATATCGACAGGCGCATGCCTTATGCTCGCGGCGTTAGCACGCTCCCGGGCTGGGATGAAAGCCGGGTAGAAAACCCGGATGAGTTGGTTGTTATCCAGCATAACTGGCATGAGCTGCGGCTGTTTATGTGGGATTACGTCGGTATTGTGCGTACGACCAAGCGCCTGGAGCGCGCTCTGCGCCGTATCACCATGCTGCAACAGGAAATCGACGAGTATTACGCCCATTTCCGCGTGTCGAACAATTTGCTGGAACTGCGTAACCTGGTGCAGGTTGCCGAGCTGATTGTCCGCTGCGCAATGATGCGCAAAGAGAGTCGGGGCCTGCACTACACGTTGGATTACCCAGAGCAGCTTCCAGAAGCCGGCCCGTCCATTCTCTCGCCGCTAAGTCATCACATAAACAGGTAAAACGCCTGGGTCAGCGCCGTGTAACCTTCAGAGTAACGTTGGTCTGGCCCACGAATCACCAGCCTGTCGCTAAAGCACTCCCCGGCCTGCGGGGAGAATGCCAGCAATACCCGATGCGGTAGTCGGGCTTCCGTTTCTGCTACATCCGTACGTAATCGCAGATGCCAGCCCATACTTAATGCCTGCTGGGTAAACGCGTTCCCAATCTGTTCCGGCAGCACGACACAAAAAAAACCTTCTTCCGTAATGCTGTCCGCCGCCAGCGTAAGCAACATCTGGTGATCGAGCGTGGTGGTATAGCGCGCCTGCTCGCGCTGCGGTGTTGCACATTCCACGCCCTGTTCATAATAGGGAGGGTTGCTGATTATCAAATCAAAACGCACGGTCTGACGCGGTATCCACTGCTGCGCATCTTCTGTATGAACACTCACGCGATGCATCCACGGAGATTGCGCGATGTTCTCCTGCGCCTGCTGCGCGGCATCGACATCAAGCTCCACGGCGTCAATGATGACGTTTTCATCCGTGCGCTGGGCCAACATCAGCGCCAATAGGCCGCTCCCGGTACCAATATCCAGGATCCGCTTTACGCCCGCAACGGGGGCCCAGGCCCCCAATAAAATGCCGTCTGTTCCGACTTTCATTGCACAGCGATCGTGTGCCACAAAAAACTGCTTAAAAGTAAATCCATTACGTCTCAGTACGGATGTAGACTGGGGCATGAAGAACAACCTTCCTGGAAAAAAAACGATAACATAGGATAAAAACAATACCTGAGAAGGTATATCCATACAAACAGATGAAGATTGCAGCCGTAACGTCTATAATCAGCGCCCCACTCAGAGGTAGAACATGACTGTAACGACTTTTTCCGAACTTGAACTCGATGAAAGCCTTCTGGATGCCCTCCAGGAAAAAGGTTTCACTCGCCCGACCGCCATTCAGGCTGCCGCCATTCCGCCTGCGCTCGATGGCCGTGATGTACTCGGTTCTGCGCCGACAGGCACCGGTAAAACGGCGGCATATTTGCTGCCAGCGTTGCAGCACCTGCTCGACTTCCCGCGCAAGAAATCTGGTCCGCCGCGCATTTTAATCCTGACGCCAACGCGCGAACTGGCGATGCAGGTTGCCGAACACGCTCGTGAACTGGCGAAGAATACGCATCTGGATATCGCTACGATTACCGGCGGCGTGGCTTACATGAACCACATGGAAGTCTTTAGCGAAAACCAGGACATCGTGGTCGCCACCACGGGTCGTCTGCTGCAATACATTAAAGAAGAAAACTTCGACTGCCATGCGGTTGAAACGCTAATTCTCGATGAAGCAGACCGTATGCTGGACATGGGCTTTGCCCAGGACATCGAGCATATCGCCGGTGAAACACGCTGGCGTAAGCAAACCATGCTGTTTTCCGCCACGCTGGAAGGCGATGCGATTAAAGATTTTGCCGAGCGTCTGTTGGAAGACCCGGTCGAAGTCTCAGCGGATCCGTCCACCCGCGAACGCAAGAAGATCCATCAGTTTTACTACCGTGCCGATGACATCGAGCACAAAACTGCCATGCTGATCCACCTGTTAAAACAGCCGGAAGCGACTCGCTCGATTGTCTTCGTACGCAAACGTGAGCGTGTGCACGAACTGGCAGGCTGGCTGCGCCAGGCGGGCATTAATAACTGCTATCTCGAAGGCGAGATGGTGCAGAACAAACGTAACGAAGCGATCAAACGCCTGACCGATGGTCGTGTGAACGTGCTGGTAGCAACCGACGTTGCCGCTCGCGGGATCGATATTCCTGACGTCAGCCACGTGTTTAACTTCGACATGCCGCGCAGTGGCGATGCCTATTTGCACCGTATTGGCCGTACCGGTCGTGCTGGCCGTAAAGGCACTGCGATCTCTTTGGTTGAAGCGCACGACCACCTGCTGCTCGGCAAAGCGAGCCGCTATATTGACGAACCGCTGAAAGCTCGCGTCATTGACGAACTGCGTCCAACCACGCGCGCGCCAAGTGAGAAATCTAACGGTAAGCCATCCAAGAAAGTGCTGGCGAAGCGCGCTGAGAAAAAGGCGAAAGAGAAAGAGAAGCCGCGGGTGAAAAAACGTCACCGCGACGCCAAAAATATCGGCAAACGTCGTAAGCCGAGCGGCGCTGCTACCCAGCAGTCCGACAAAGAGTAAACCGAATGCCGGGCCATTTAGCCCGGCATTTTTTCACGTGATGCAAAACTCTCTTCAATGCACTCAAGAAACACCCGCATCGCCGGGCTAACGACTTTTCCGGCATGATAACCACACAATGCCGTAATTAACTCAGGTTGTTCACTGAACGGTAATTCAATCAACTCCCCTGAACGTAACTCTTTCTCGACGGCAAAATGCGGCAAAAAGCTGATCCCAAGATTTGCCGATACGCACTGCTTAATGCTTTCAATGCTCCATAACTCAATGGTATTTTCCAGCGTAATCTGTCGTTTACGCAGTAGCCCCTCGAAGCGTTGTCTGAAAATACATTGCTGCTCATTAATGATAAAACTGCAGGGAATGTGCTGGTTATGCTGAGTAAAATCAACGTGCTGAAGCAGTGGCGAAGCAACTAATGCCAGTGACTGATCGCCAAGCGGCATCAACTCCAGGGCATCGTCATTACCCACCCGATAAAAGACCCCCAGATCAACATCATCACTGAGCAATGCATCGCGAATGACATAACAGTTGAGCGACTGTAAAGACAGCCGCACATGGGGCGCACGTTGTTTAAATCGCTGTAGAACCTGCGGCATTTTATACGCCAGCAGCGTTTCGCCTGTTGCGACACGTAGATCGCCGCTCGGCTGCGCATCCTGATGTGCCGACTGTCGAATCGATGCCATCACGCGCGTCAGGTCATGGATATGCGGCATCAGCCGTTTTCCCTCACTGGTGAGACACATCCGGCGACCAATTTTTTCAAACAACTGCACCGAAAGCTCTTGCTCAAGCTGTTGAATATGAAAGGTAACCGTTGATTGCGTACAGCACAGTTTTTGTGATGCCCGCAGAAATGAACCCTCTTCCACCACCGTTTTTAGCGTAATAAACCGACGTAAATCCATCCGCACCAACCCATCGAAAATATCGAATTCAGAATGCAAAAACATTCATTTTTTTTAATGTTTTGCCTCGGGCACTGTCTACCAAAACAGAGGAGATAACAAGTGACCCCCACGCTTTTAAGTGCATTCTGGACCTATACATTGATTACCGCGCTAACCCCCGGACCAAACAACATCCTTGCGCTCAGCGCCGCGACGTCACACGGTTTTCGTCAGAGTACACGCGTACTGGCCGGAATGAGTCTGGGCTTTTTAATCGTCATGATGATGTGCGCCGGGATTTCATTTTCACTGGCGGTCATGGATCCAGCCATCATCCATTGGCTTAGTTGGGCTGGGGCCGCTTATATCCTGTGGCTGGCGCTGAAGATCGCCACCAGCCCGACCTCGAACGATAGATTGCAGTCAGAGCCGATTAGCTTCTGGGCAAGTTTTGGCTTGCAGTTTGTTAACGTGAAAATCATTTTGTACGGCATTACCGCGTTATCCACGTTCGTATTACCGTACACTCAGGACGCCCACTGGCTGATTGGGGTGAGTATTCTGTTAGCGCTGATCGGCACCTTCGGGAATGCCTGCTGGGCGCTGGCGGGCCATCTTTTTCAGCGCGTTTTTCGCCATTACGGTCGACAGTTGAATATCATTCTGGCGCTGCTTTTGGTGTATTGCGCGGTGAGGATCTTTTACTAACAGATGCAAAAAAGCGGAAGACGCACTGGCATCTTCCGCTTTTTGATTCTCTATTAAACGGGGTTATTCCCCGTGAGCCTTACAGGCTCTCAGTAAAGGTACGAGCAATAACGTCGCGCTGCTGTTCTGGGGTCAGAGAGTTGAAACGCACTGCATAACCAGAAACACGGATGGTCAGCTGCGGATATTTTTCCGGATGCTTAACTGCATCTTCCAGCGTTTCGCGACGCAGAACGTTCACGTTCAGGTGCTGACCACCTTCCACGCGGACTTCCGGCTGTACGTCTACCGGTACTTCACGGTATTCGATTTCGCCCAGTTTGCTGACTGCAACGACTTCATCAGCATTGAAACCTGCTTTCGCAACGATGCAGCGTGCTTCGCCTTTTTCGCTGTCCAGCAGCCAGAAAGAGTTCAGCAGGTCGTCGTTTGCAGCTTTAGTAATCTGGATACCTGTAATCATTTGATGCCTCCCCGGCAAAATTATTTGATCTCGGTTGGCCGTCATCCGGCCAATTGGTAAAACCATTGTTGCTTGAGTGTATATATACCCCTCACACACCCTTGAATCTTTGATTTAAATCAATAAAAACCACACATGAAAAGTGGTGATAGGTGGATTTTATTGTTTTACATCAACTTACGCCATGTGTGCAGATAAACTTTTTACATAAATTTTCAACTATCTTTAAGGGGTAGACCATTGAGTAACGTACAGAATTTTGCGACGTCGAAAGAAGCAGTTAAGCTAGGGGGATTGAAAATTCGCAGGAGAGCGAGATGGCCACCGAATTAACCTGGCACGATGTGCTGGCTGAAGAGAAACAGCAGCCTTATTTTGTTAACACACTGCATACTGTTGCCGGCGAGCGTCAATCGGGAATGACAATTTATCCGCCGCAAAAAGATGTGTTTAACGCTTTTCGCTTTACCGAGCTTGGTGATGTGAAAGTCGTCATCCTGGGTCAGGATCCTTACCACGGTCCAGGCCAGGCACACGGTCTCGCGTTCTCTGTTCGCCCCGGCATTGCCACTCCACCCTCGTTGCTGAATATGTACAAAGAGCTGGAGGCAACGATTCCAGGCTTCACGCGCCCAACGCACGGATATCTGGAAAGCTGGGCACGCCAGGGGGTACTGTTACTCAACACCGTACTCACCGTTCGCGCCGGACAGGCACATTCTCACGCCAGCCTTGGGTGGGAAACATTTACCGATAAAGTCATCAGTCTGATTAACCAACATCGGGAAGGCGTAGTTTTCCTGCTCTGGGGTTCTCACGCACAGAAGAAAGGCGCGATTATTGATACGCAGCGTCACCATGTGTTGAAAGCGCCCCACCCATCACCGCTCTCTGCGCATCGCGGTTTCTTTGGCTGCAATCACTTTGTACTGGCGAATGAATGGCTGGAACAACGAGGTGAAAAGCCAATTGACTGGATGCCGGTATTACCCGCAGAAAGCGAGTAAAAAAATGCCAGCGATTCGCTGGCATTTTTATTATCAGGCTTTGTTCTGACGCCACCACTCCGCGAGCAGCACGCCTGTTGCCACAGAAACGTTTAGCGTTTCTACCTTGCCAGTGCCGTCAATCGCTATGCACAAATCGTCGGCTGAGCATGCTGCTTCTGGCAGAGCTTCACGCTCACGCCCTAATACCAGCACCATTTTTTCCGGCAGCGTGGTAGTAAACAGCGGTTTGCCTTTCGCGCTTGAGGTCATCACAACCGTGTAACCCGCCTGGCGGAAGTCGTCCAGCACATCAACAATGCTGTCGCCGGTAATCGGCTGAACGTGCTCTGCACCACCTTCAGCGGTACGGATGGCCGCACCTGATTCCAGCAGCGCCGCATCCTGAACCACTACGCCTTTCACACCGAAGTGCGCGCAGCTACGCATCATGCCGCCCAGGTTATGCGGGTTAGCGATATCTTCCAGTGCCAGCACACAATCCTGCGCCCCTGCCTGACCGACCCACTGCTTAACGGTAGTACCGTTACGTTTTTTGATCAGGAAACAGACGCCACCGTGGTGTTCTGTGCCAGAGGCTTTCGCCAGCTCGGCTTCGTCAACCACGTGATAGGCTTTTCGGTTTGCCGCCATCCAGCGTAATGCTTCTTTAAAGCGCGGGGTTACGCTCTGAACAAACCAGGCGCGGACGATGGCGTCCGGACGACTCTGGAACAGAGCCTGACAGGCATTCTCACCGTAAACGCGGGTTTCTTCCGCACGCTGACGGCGTAATACTTCAGGATCGATAAAGCTCTTACCGCTAATACCGCCGTGATCGGCTTTATCCGCTGCGTCATCATTCGGTGCGCGGGACACGGTACGCCACGGTGAATCTTCACGTCTGCGGTCACGTTCTACATCGCGGTCACGACCACGTTCACGACCGCGTTCGCTGTTCGGACCCTTTCGGTCATCACGGGCAGGGCGACGACCGCCTTCGGCTCGGGAAGTACCGGGGCGACCGCCGCCTTTGCCAGTACGTGGATTTTGGGTGCGTTTATCCGAGTCATCGTCACTGCGGACGTACATCACTTTGACCTTGCCGTTTTTGTTCTTCAGTTCGTCGCTCATGTTTTTCTCCACCTGCTCTGCGCGAAGCGCGCAGATTACCCGATGTGCACGTCGTTAGCCATTATTTCATTTAAAAGCTAAGGACTATTGTACTCATTGAATAAAACGCATTGTTGTTTAGAACAGACTCCCCGATAATATGTAACATAATAGAAACATACTGGCGTTCCTGCCGTGAAGTCCACTCCACTCATCCAGAGGTTAGTTATGAATACCGTTTGTACCAGCTGCCAGGCTATCAACCGCATCCCCGACGATCGTGTCCAGGAAGCGGCTAAATGCGGACGCTGTGGTCACGACCTGTTTGATGGGGAGGTGATCAATGCGACCGGTGAGACACTGGATAAACTGTTAAAAGACGATCTCCCGGTGGTCGTTGACTTTTGGGCCCCCTGGTGTGGTCCATGTCGTAACTTCGCCCCGATTTTTGAAGATGTCGCGGAAGAGCGTAGCGGTAAAGTGCGTTTTGTTAAAGTGAATACGGAAGCCGAGCGTGAACTCAGCGCCCGTTTCGGTATCCGCAGCATTCCGACCATTATGATTTTCAAAAAAGGGGAAATCGTCGACATGCTTAACGGCGCTGTACCAAAAGCCCCATTTGATAGCTGGCTTAACGAATCATTATAATCTCTACGGGGCGCATCTTGTGCCCCGTTTTCACCTCTGCGACAATAGCGTTTTTCAACGTGTTTCCCCATGACCGATAACGCTGTTCTTCAGTTACGCGCTGAGCGCCTCGCGCGCGCCACGCGTCCTTTCCTTGCCCGAGGTAATCGCGTTCGCCGCTGTCAGCGCTGCCTGCTGCCGCAGAAACTCTGCTTGTGCGCAACGCTGGCACCCTCTGAGGCAAAAAGTCGCTTTTGTCTGGTGATGTTTGATACCGAGCCGATGAAGCCCAGCAACACGGGGCGTTTGATTGCTGATATTCTGCCCGATACCACGGCTTTTCAGTGGTCACGCACCGAGCCGCCGCAGGCGCTGCTGGAACTGGTGAAAAATCCGGATTACCAGCCGATGGTTGTATTCCCGGCCTCCTATGCGGGTGAAGAGCGTGAAGTGATTTTCACGCCACCAGCCGGTAAGCCACCATTGTTTATCATGCTCGACGGTACCTGGCCTGAGGCGCGTAAAATGTTCCGCAAAAGCCCGTACCTCGATAACCTACCGGTGATCTCCGTTGATTTATCACGCCTTTCTGCTTACCACCTGCGTGGCGTTCACGCTGAAGGGCAATATTGCACTGCTGAAGTGGCCATCGCCTTGTTGGATCTGGCGGGAGATACGCAAGCCGCAGAAGGGTTAAGCGATCATTTCACTCGCTTTAAAACCCGCTACCTGGCAGGAAAAACTCAACATCAGGGAAGCGTCACAGCAGATTCATCAGAAAACGTTTAAAATCATTCGGTCACTGGTGTCATTAAGGAAGCCGATATGAGTCAGCGTGGTCTGGAAGCACTACTGCGACCGAAATCCATTGCGGTGATTGGGGCGTCAATGAAGCCTAATCGCGCGGGTTACCTGATGATGCGTAACCTGCTTGCCGGCGGTTTCAATGGACCTGTTTTACCGGTGACGCCCGCATGGAAAGCGGTGCTGGGCGTACTGGCATGGCCCAATATCAACAGCCTGCCCTTTAGCCCGGATCTCGCCGTGTTGTGCACCAATGCCAGCCGTAACCTGGCGTTACTCGAAGCGCTTGGCGAGAAAGGCTGTAAAACCTGCATTATTCTCTCAGCTCCCGCGGCGCAGCACGCAGAGCTGCTGGCCTGCGCATCACGCTACAACATACGTTTGCTGGGCCCCAACAGCCTGGGACTTCTCGCGCCCTGGCAAGGGCTTAACGCCAGCTTTTCCCCCGTCCCGATTAAGCGCGGCAAGCTGGCTTTTATCTCTCAATCCGCTGCCGTATCCAATACCATACTCGACTGGGCACAGCAGAGAGAAATGGGCTTTTCTTACTTTATCGCGCTGGGTGATAGCCTGGATATCGACGTTGATGAGCTGCTGGATTACCTGGCGCGCGACAGCAAAACCAGCGCGATATTGCTGTATCTCGAGCATTTAAGTGATGCCCGACGCTTTGTTTCCGCCGCCCGCAGCGCCTCGCGCAATAAACCTATTTTGGTGATTAAGAGCGGTCGTAGTCCAGCGGCGCAGCGTTTACTGCATACCAGCGCCGGGATGGATCCTGCGTGGGATGCCGCTATTCAGCGTGCCGGTTTATTACGCGTGCAAGACACTCACGAGCTGTTTTCGGCGGTCGAAACCCTGAGCCACATGCGTCCACTACGTGGCGACAGGCTGATGATCATCAGCAATGGGGCCGCGCCTGCCGCACTGGCATTAGATGAACTGTGGTCAAAAAATGGCAAGTTGGCGACGTTGAGTGAAGACACCTGCCAGAAATTACGCGATGCATTGCCTGAACATGTTGATATCGCCAACCCGCTGGATCTGCGTGATGACGCCAGCAGCGAACACTACGTTAAGACGCTGGATATTTTGCTCGCCAGCCAAGATTTCGACGCGCTGATGGTGATTCATTCACCCAGCGCAGCCGCTCCCGGAACCGAAAGCGCACTGGCATTGATTGAAGCGGTAAAGCATCACCCCCGAGGAAAATTCGTCTCGTTGCTGACCAACTGGTGCGGAGAGTTTTCCTCTCAGGAAGCCCGCAGACTGTTTAGCGAAGCCGGACTGCCCACCTACCGCACGCCGGAAGGTACCATCACCGCATTTATGCATATGGTGGAGTATCGGCGAAACCAGAAGCAGCTACGAGAAACGCCTGCGCTGCCTGACAGCCTGACCTCCAACACCGCCGAAGCGCATAATCTGTTACAGCGGGCGATTGCTGAAGGAGCGACATCGCTTGATACCCATGAAGTGCAGCCGATTTTACAGGCTTATGGCTTACACACGCTGCCAACGTGGATCGCCAGCGACAGCGCGGAAGCCGTACACATCGCGGAGCAAATCGGCTACCCGGTGGCGCTCAAGCTGCGTTCTCCTGATATTCCGCATAAATCAGAAGTTCAGGGGGTGATGCTCTACCTGCGTACAGCCACTGAAGTGCAGCAGGCCGCCAATGCAATTTTCGATCGGGTAAAAATGGCCTGGCCGCAGGCACGCATTCACGGCTTATTAGTGCAAAGTATGGCGAATCGCGCCGGCGCTCAGGAGCTTCGCGTTGTCGTTGAACACGACCCGGTATTTGGCCCGTTGATTATGCTGGGTGAAGGTGGTGTTGAGTGGCGACCGGAAGAGCAAGCCGTGGTGGCATTGCCGCCATTGAACATGAATCTGGCGCGTTATCTGGTGATCCAGGGGATCAAAAATAAAAAGATCCGCGCGCGCAGCGCACTGCGCCCTTTGGATATCGCCGGGTTGAGCCAACTTCTGGTGCAGGTCTCCAACCTGATCGTCGATTGCCCGGAAATTCAGCGTCTGGATATTCATCCGCTGCTGGCCTCGGCCGGAGAATTTACCGCGCTGGACGTTACGCTGGATATTGCCCCTTTCACGGGAGATAACGAAAGCAGACTGGCTGTACGTCCCTACCCTCATCAGCTTGAAGAGTGGGTGGAGTTGAAGAACGGCGAGCGCTGTCTGTTCCGCCCCATTTTGCCGGAGGATGAACCTCATCTTCAGCAGTTCATTTCTCAGGTGACAAAAGAAGATCTTTATTATCGCTATTTCAGTGAGATCAACGAATTTACCCACGAAGATTTAGCCAATATGACGCAGATCGACTACGATCGGGAAATGGCCTTTGTTGCGGTGCGTTGTAAAGATAATCACGAAGAGATCCTCGGCGTAACGCGAGCAATCTCGGATCCTGATAACGTAGACGCTGAGTTTGCCGTACTGGTTCGTTCCGATCTCAAAGGGCTTGGACTGGGTCGCCGATTGATGGAAAAATTAATTGCCTATACTCGAGATCACGGACTTATACGTTTGAATGGTATTACGATGCCGAACAATCGTGGGATGGTCGCCCTGGCCCGAAAACTCGGGTTTGTTGTTGACGTCCAGCTCGAAGAGGGAATTGTTGGGCTAACGCTTAATCTGGCCCAATGTGAGGAATCGTGAGTAAGGTACTGGAAATGTTGACCACATTAATGGGTACTGGTGGTATCATTGCCCGCTTATGTCGTCTGCATAGCACAGAGGACCCTTCAATGAACAGAGAAGAAATGCACTGTGATGTTGTCAAAATTTAAGCGTAATAAACATCAACAACACCTTGCCCAACTACCCAAGATTTCTCAGTCAGTTGATGATGTAGATTTCTTTTATGCTCCCGCTAATTTCAGGGAGACTCTGCTGGAAAAAATAGCCAGCGCGACGCGACGGATCTGCATTATTGCGCTGTACCTGGAACAGGATGACGGTGGTAAAGGCATACTTGACGCTCTCTATGCGGCAAAACGGCAGCGTCCTGAACTGGATGTCCGGGTGCTTGTCGACTGGCACCGAGCCCAGCGCGGTCGTATTGGTGCTGCGGCATCCAATACCAATGCTGACTGGTATTGCCGAATGGCGCAAGAAAACCCTGGTATCGATATTCCTGTCTATGGCGTTCCGATTAACACCCGCGAAGCGCTTGGCGTCCTGCATTTCAAAGGCTTTATCATTGATGACAGCGTCCTGTACAGCGGGGCCAGTCTGAACGATGTTTACCTGCATCAGCATGATAAATATCGCTATGACCGTTATCAGTTGATTCGCAACGCGCAAATGGCCGATATCATGTTCGATTGGGTGACGCAAAACCTGATGAACGGTCGCGGCGTTAACCGTCTTGATGATATCAACCGCCCTAAAAGCCCAGAAATTAAAAACGACATCCGCCTGTACCGTCAGGAACTGCGCGATGCGTCATTCCATTTTCAGGGTGATGCTGATAACGAACAGCTTTCGGTTACGCCTCTGGTGGGCCTTGGGAAATCCAGTCTGTTAAATAAGACCATTTTCCATCTTATGCCCTGCGCGGAGCACAAGCTTACAATCTGTACCCCTTATTTCAACCTTCCCGCCATACTGGTGCGCAATATCATTCAACTGCTGCGTGAAGGGAAAAAGGTCGAAATCATTGTCGGTGATAAAACCGCCAACGACTTTTTCATCCCGGAAGATGAGCCATTCAAGATCATCGGTGCGCTGCCTTATCTGTATGAAATCAATCTGCGCCGTTTCTTGAGCAGATTGCAGTATTACGTGAATACCGACCAGCTGGTCGTACGCCTATGGAAAGATGATGACAACACCTATCATCTGAAAGGTATGTGGGTTGATGATAAATGGATGCTGCTCACCGGCAACAACCTTAACCCTCGTGCCTGGCGTCTGGATCTGGAAAACGCCATCCTTATCCACGATCCTAAGCAAGAGCTCACCCCTCAGCGCGATAAAGAGCTGGAGCTTATCCGTACGCATACTACCGTCGTTAAGCACTATCGCGACCTGCAAAGCATTGCTGACTATCCGGTCAAAGTGCGTAAGCTCATCCGTCGACTACGCCGTATTCGTATCGACAGATTAATTAGCCGTATTCTGTAATCAAGACCCCGTCCAGTGACGGGGTTTTTCATATGGAGGCAACGGTGCGCCTGTTCATTCTTACCAGTATCCTTGCCATTTCGGGCTGCAGCCATATGGCTAACGACCAGTGGAGCGGGCAAGACAAAGCTCAACACTTCATCGCCTCCGCCATGCTTGCCGCAGCCGGCAATGAATATGCCCAACATCAGGGCAACAGCCGCGATCGCAGTGCGGCTATCGGCCTGATGTTCTCAGTCGGCCTGGGCGCGTCAAAAGAGCTATGGGACAGCCGTCCCGCAGGGAGCGGCTGGAGCTGGAAGGACTTCGCCTGGGATGTTGCAGGCGCATCTACCGGCTATGCGGTCTGGCAACTGGCACATTACTAGAGGCGCAGACCTTTCCCTTTCCCATGCAGCATTAGCGATACTAAAAACGCAACTACTGCCAGCGCAGTGACGTACCAGAAGAATGTCGTTTCCATACCGACAGACTTCAGGGACAACGCGACATATTCGGCTGAACCGCCAAACAGCGCATTGGCCACCGCATAAGATAAGCCGACCCCAAGAGCGCGTACCTGTGCCGGGAACATTTCGGCCTTCAGAATACCGCTAATTGACGTATAGAAACTGACGATTAACAGAGCACACATCACCAGAGCAAACGCCATATACGGGGATGTTACGCTTTGCAATGCTGTCAGAATGGGAACGGTGAAAATCACGGCCAACGCGCCAAAACACAGCATTGAAGTACGCCGGCCAATTTTATCAGATAAGGCGCCAAACAACGGTTGTACCAGCATGAACACACACAGTGCCGCCGTCATAATCCCGCTGGCTACGTTGGCATGCATACCGGCTGTGTTAACCAGGTACTTCTGCATATAGGTTGTGAATGTGTAAAAACACAACGAACCCGCGGCGGTAAAACCAAGCACCATGACAAAAGCTTTGCGATTACGCCACAGACCTTTCAGGGAACCCGCTTCTTTCAGCGCGCGAACATCCTGTTTCGAGGTTTCATCCAGTTGGCGACGCAGCCATAGCGCAACAATAGCCAGCACGGCGCCCAACGCAAATGGAATACGCCAACCCCACTCTCTGAGCGCAGAGTCTTCTAACGTGTGCTGTAATATGACCACAACCAGTAATGCCAGTAACTGTCCGCCGATTAACGTTACGTACTGGAATGAAGCATAAAAACCTTTCTTACCTTCAACGGCGACTTCACTCATATAGGTCGCGCTGGTTCCGTATTCACCACCGACAGATAACCCCTGGAATAGCCTTGCCAGCAGTAATAGCGCTGGGGCCCAGGTACCGATAGTTTCATATCCCGGTAGACAAGCGATCACCAACGATCCCATGCACATCATACAAACGGACAGCAACATGGACTTTTTACGCCCGTGCTTATCCGCGATACGGCCAAACAGCCAGCCTCCAATTGGTCGCATCAAGAAGCCAGCGGCAAAAACGCCAGCGGTTTGTAAGAGTTGTGTGGTGGTATTTCCTGATGGAAAAAAGATATGAGCAAAATAAAGAGAGCAGAATGAATAGATATAGAAATCAAACCATTCGACCAGATTCCCTGATGATGCTCCGACAATCGCCCATATACGACGACGGGTATCGCCGTCTGCCAGCGCCCCGTTCTCAGTTACACTACTATCAGCCATTAGAATTGTACCCCTGCCAACGATCGCGTGAATTTATCAATGATGGTTGTGTGTTTTTTAGTGAATAGAATGTTATATAATTGTTATATCTTATTGTGCGGTAAAGATCACGATTTTAATTAGCAGAGAAAGGATTCAGATATGTTCGAGGGAGAGATCCGTGTAGTAGATCGAGACAGTGTGCTTTTGTTGGCCGGATAAGGCGGCACGCCGCATCCGGCAATGTACCACCGTGTTGCCTGATGCGATGCGCTTATCAGGCCTACAAAATACATTCAGCCCAGCCCCTGTAGGCCGGATAAGGCGGCACGCCGCATCCGGCAATGTACCGCCGCGTTGCCTGATGCGCTGCGCTTATCAGGCCTACAAAATACGTTCAGCCCAGCCCCTGTAGGCCGGATAAGGCGGCACGCCGCATCCGGCAATGTACCGCCGCGTTGCCTGATGCGCTGTGCTTATCAGGCCTACAAAATACATTCAGCCCTGCCTCTGCAGGCCGGATAAGGCGGCACGCCGCATCCGGCGGTTTTCATCCCGCACAGACGCAAAAAAGCCCATCCGTCAGGATGGGCTTCTTCACTAAATTAATGCCTGGCAGTTTATGGCGGGCGTCCTGCCCGCCACCCTCCGGGCCGTTGCTGCGCAACGTTCAAATCCGCTCCCGGCGGATTTGTCCTCCTAAGGAGAGCACTCACCGACAGACAACAGATAAAACAAAAGGCCCAGTCTTTCGACTGAGCCTTTCGCTTTTATTTGATGCCTGGCAGTTCCCTACTCTCGCATGGGGAGACCCCACACTACCATCGGCGCTACGGCGTTTCACTTCTGAGTTCGGCATGGGGTCAGGTGGGACCACCGCGCTACAGCCGCCAGGCAAATTCTGTTTATCAACACGCTTTTGCATGTCAATCTAATCTGTAATCAAGCTGAATCTTGTGTCTGTCTCTTCGCCAAAACATCTTCGGCGTTGTAAGGTTAAGCCTCACGGTTCATTAGTATCGGTTAGCTCAATGTATCGCTACACTTACACACCCGACCTATCAACGTCGTCGTCTTCAACGTTCCTTCAGGACTCTCAGGGAGTCAGGGAGAACTCATCTCGGGGCAAGTTTCGTGCTTAGATGCTTTCAGCACTTATCTCTTCCGCATTTAGCTACCGGGCAATGCCATTGGCATGACAACCCGAACACCAGTGATGCGTCCACTCCGGTCCTCTCGTACTAGGAGCAGCCCCCCTCAATTCTCCAGCGCCCACGGCAGATAGGGACCGAACTGTCTCACGACGTTCTAAACCCAGCTCGCGTACCACTTTAAATGGCGAACAGCCATACCCTTGGGACCTACTTCAGCCCCAGGATGTGATGAGCCGACATCGAGGTGCCAAACACCGCCGTCGATATGAACTCTTGGGCGGTATCAGCCTGTTATCCCCGGAGTACCTTTTATCCGTTGAGCGATGGCCCTTCCATTCAGAACCACCGGATCACTAAGACCTGCTTTCGCACCTGCTCGAGCCGTCACTCTCGCAGTCAAGCTAGCTTATGCCTTTGCACTAACCTCCTGATGTCCGACCAGGATTAGCTAACCTTCGTGCTCCTCCGTTACTCTTTAGGAGGAGACCGCCCCAGTCAAACTACCCACCAGACACTGTCCGCAACCCGGATTACGGGTCTACGTTAGAACACCAGCCATTAAAGGGTGGTATTTCAAGGATGGCTCCATGCAGACTGGCGTCCACACTTCAAAGCCTCCCACCTATCCTACACATCAAGGACCAGTGTTCAGTGTCAAGCTATAGTAAAGGTTCACGGGGTCTTTCCGTCTTGCCGCGGGTACACTGCATCTTCACAGCGAGTTCAATTTCACTGAGTCTCGGGTGGAGACAGCCTGGCCATCATTACGCCATTCGTGCAGGTCGGAACTTACCCGACAAGGAATTTCGCTACCTTAGGACCGTTATAGTTACGGCCGCCGTTTACCGGGGCTTCGATCAAGAGCTTCTCCTTACGGATAACCCCATCAATTAACCTTCCGGCACCGGGCAGGCGTCACACCGTATACGTCCACTTTCGTGTTTGCACAGTGCTGTGTTTTTAATAAACAGTTGCAGCCAGCTGGTATCTTCGACTGATTTCAGCTCCATGGGTAAACCACTTCACCTACATATCAGCGTGCCTTCTCCCGAAGTTACGGCACCATTTTGCCTAGTTCCTTCACCCGAGTTCTCTCAAGCGCCTTGGTATTCTCTACCTGACCACCTGTGTCGGTTTGGGGTACGATTTCGTGTTACCTGATGCTTAGAGGCTTTTCCTGGAAGCAGGGCATTTGTTACTTCAGCACCGTAGTGCCTCGTCATCACACCTCAGCGTTAATAAGGTACCGGATTTACCTGGAACCTCCGCCTACATGCTTAAACCGGGACAACCGTCGCCCGGCTAACATAGCCTTCTCCGTCCCCCCTTCGCAGTAACACCAAGTACAGGAATATTAACCTGTTTCCCATCGACTACGCCTTTCGGCCTCGCCTTAGGGGTCGACTCACCCTGCCCCGATTAACGTTGGACAGGAACCCTTGGTCTTCCGGCGTGCGGGTTTTTCACCCGCATTATCGTTACTTATGTCAGCATTCGCACTTCTGATACCTCCAGCATACCTCACGATACACCTTCAACGGCTTACAGAACGCTCCCCTACCCAACAACACATAGTGTCGCTGCCGCAGCTTCGGTGCATGGTTTAGCCCCGTTACATCTTCCGCGCAGGCCGACTCGACCAGTGAGCTATTACGCTTTCTTTAAATGATGGCTGCTTCTAAGCCAACATCCTGGCTGTCTGTGCCTTCCCACATCGTTTCCCACTTAACCATGACTTTGGGACCTTAGCTGGCGGTCTGGGTTGTTTCCCTCTTCACGACGGACGTTAGCACCCGCCGTGTGTCTCCCGTGATAACATTCTTCGGTATTCGCAGTTTGCATCGGGTTGGTAAGTCGGGATGACCCCCTAGCCGAAACAGTGCTCTACCCCCGAAGATGAGTTCACGAGGCGCTACCTAAATAGCTTTCGGGGAGAACCAGCTATCTCCCGGTTTGATTGGCCTTTCACCCCCAGCCACAAGTCATCCGCTAATTTTTCAACATTAGTCGGTTCGGTCCTCCAGTTAGTGTTACCCAACCTTCAACCTGCCCATGGCTAGATCACCGGGTTTCGGGTCTATACCCTGCAACTTAACGCCCAGTTAAGACTCGGTTTCCCTTCGGCTCCCCTATTCGGTTAACCTTGCTACAGAATATAAGTCGCTGACCCATTATACAAAAGGTACGCAGTCACACCCCAAAGGGTGCTCCCACTGCTTGTACGTACACGGTTTCAGGTTCTTTTTCACTCCCCTCGCCGGGGTTCTTTTCGCCTTTCCCTCACGGTACTGGTTCACTATCGGTCAGTCAGGAGTATTTAGCCTTGGAGGATGGTCCCCCCATATTCAGACAGGATACCACGTGTCCCGCCCTACTCTTCGAGTTCACAACACATGCACTTTTGTGTACGGGACTTTCACCCTGTATCGTGCGACTTTCCAGACGCTTCCACTAACACACATGCTGATTCAGACTCTGGGCTGCTCCCCGTTCGCTCGCCGCTACTGGGGGAATCTCGGTTGATTTCTTTTCCTCGGGGTACTTAGATGTTTCAGTTCCCCCGGTTCGCTTCATTACGCTATGTATTCACGTAATGATAGTGTGACGAATCACACTGGGTTTCCCCATTCGGAAATCGCCGGTTATAACGGTTCATATCACCTTACCGACGCTTATCGCAGATTAGCACGTCCTTCATCGCCTCTGACTGCCAGGGCATCCACCGTGTACGCTTAGTCGCTTAACCTCACAACCCGAAGATGTTTCTTTCGATTCATCATCGACTTGCAAAAATTTGAGAGACTCGAACACACCGCTTTTCATTTCTTATTACGGAGAAATGAAACAGTGTGTCGTTTCAATTTTCAGCTTGATCCAGATTTTTAAAGAGCAAATATCTCAAACGTGACTTGTAAGTCAGTTTTGAGATACTTCGGTCGGCGACTTTCACTCACACATACCAGCAAGTGGCGTCCCCTAGGGGATTCGAACCCCTGTTACCGCCGTGAAAGGGCGGTGTCCTGGGCCTCTAGACGAAGGGGACACTGAAGTCTCAATCGCAAGACGCCTTGCTATTTACTTTTCATCAGACAATCTGTGTGAGCACTACAAAGAACGTTTCTTTAAGGTAAGGAGGTGATCCAACCGCAGGTTCCCCTACGGTTACCTTGTTACGACTTCACCCCAGTCATGAATCACAAAGTGGTAAGCGCCCTCCCGAAGGTTAAGCTACCTACTTCTTTTGCAACCCACTCCCATGGTGTGACGGGCGGTGTGTACAAGGCCCGGGAACGTATTCACCGTGGCATTCTGATCCACGATTACTAGCGATTCCGACTTCATGGAGTCGAGTTGCAGACTCCAATCCGGACTACGACATACTTTATGAGGTCCGCTTGCTCTCGCGAGGTCGCTTCTCTTTGTATATGCCATTGTAGCACGTGTGTAGCCCTACTCGTAAGGGCCATGATGACTTGACGTCATCCCCACCTTCCTCCAGTTTATCACTGGCAGTCTCCTTTGAGTTCCCGGCCGAACCGCTGGCAACAAAGGATAAGGGTTGCGCTCGTTGCGGGACTTAACCCAACATTTCACAACACGAGCTGACGACAGCCATGCAGCACCTGTCTCAGAGTTCCCGAAGGCACCAAAGCATCTCTGCTAAGTTCTCTGGATGTCAAGAGTAGGTAAGGTTCTTCGCGTTGCATCGAATTAAACCACATGCTCCACCGCTTGTGCGGGCCCCCGTCAATTCATTTGAGTTTTAACCTTGCGGCCGTACTCCCCAGGCGGTCGACTTAACGCGTTAGCTCCGGAAGCCACGCCTCAAGGGCACAACCTCCAAGTCGACATCGTTTACGGCGTGGACTACCAGGGTATCTAATCCTGTTTGCTCCCCACGCTTTCGCACCTGAGCGTCAGTCTTTGTCCAGGGGGCCGCCTTCGCCACCGGTATTCCTCCAGATCTCTACGCATTTCACCGCTACACCTGGAATTCTACCCCCCTCTACAAGACTCTAGCCTGCCAGTTTCGGATGCAGTTCCCAGGTTGAGCCCGGGGATTTCACATCCGACTTGACAGACCGCCTGCGTGCGCTTTACGCCCAGTAATTCCGATTAACGCTTGCACCCTCCGTATTACCGCGGCTGCTGGCACGGAGTTAGCCGGTGCTTCTTCTGCGAGTAACGTCAATTGCTGCGGTTATTAACCACAACACCTTCCTCCTCGCTGAAAGTACTTTACAACCCGAAGGCCTTCTTCATACACGCGGCATGGCTGCATCAGGCTTGCGCCCATTGTGCAATATTCCCCACTGCTGCCTCCCGTAGGAGTCTGGACCGTGTCTCAGTTCCAGTGTGGCTGGTCATCCTCTCAGACCAGCTAGGGATCGTCGCCTAGGTGAGCCGTTACCCCACCTACTAGCTAATCCCATCTGGGCACATCCGATGGCAAGAGGCCCGAAGGTCCCCCTCTTTGGTCTTGCGACGTTATGCGGTATTAGCTACCGTTTCCAGTAGTTATCCCCCTCCATCGGGCAGTTTCCCAGACATTACTCACCCGTCCGCCACTCGTCACCCAAGGAGCAAGCTCCTCTGTGCTACCGTTCGACTTGCATGTGTTAGGCCTGCCGCCAGCGTTCAATCTGAGCCATGATCAAACTCTTCAATTTAAAAGTTTGATGCTCAATGAATTAAACTTCGTAATGAATTACGTGTTCACTCGTTGAGACTTGGTATTCATTTTTCGTCTTGCGACGTTAAGAATCCGTATCTTCGAGTGCCCACACAGATTGTCTGATAAATTGTTAAAGAGCAGTGCCGCTTCGCTTTTTCTCAGCGGCGCGGGGTGTGCATATTACGCCATCCCGCTACGAAGTCAAGCATTTAATTTCGCTTTCTTCGCCGGAGTTCTTAGTGGAACCCCGCTGACCCGGCGGCTTGTAATCCGTTGTTCCGTGTCAGTGGAGGCGCATTATAGGGAGTTATTTCAGGCTGACAAGTTAAAAATATAAAAAACTTATCAAGCGATTACTTTTCAATCGATACGTTCATTTATGCCTGGATTTTATACAAAAACGAGCCCCGCAGGGCCCGTTTATTGTTGTTTTGTGACTTACTGCACTGCCACTATGCGATCGTCATTCACTTCCAGACGAATCGTTTTGCCCGGAATCAGTTCACCAGACAGAATTTGCTGCGCCAGCGGGTTTTCGATCTGCTGCTGGATAGCACGTTTCAATGGACGCGCGCCATACACCGGATCGTAACCATTTGCGCTCAGCAGTTTAAGCGCCTCGTCAGAAATATGGATTTCATAGCCACGCTCTTCCAGACGTTTGTACAGACGCTGCAACTGGATCTGAGCAATAGAAGCAATGTGCTGCTCACCCAGCGGATGGAATACAACAACCTCATCTATACGGTTGATGAATTCCGGGCGGAAGTTGTGGCTCACGACGCCCAGCACCATATCTTTCATGTGACCGTAATCCAACTCGCCGAAGCGTTCCTGGATCAGATCGGACCCCAGGTTCGAGGTCATGATGACAACCGTATTACGGAAGTCGACCGTTCTCCCCTGTCCGTCAGTCAAACGACCATCATCAAGCACCTGCAGCAGAATGTTGAACACATCCGGGTGTGCTTTCTCCACTTCATCCAACAAGATGACAGAGTAGGGACGACGACGTACTGCTTCCGTCAGGTAACCACCCTCTTCATAACCGACATATCCCGGAGGTGCCCCAACCAGACGAGACACCGAGTGTTTCTCCATAAACTCGGACATATCGATACGCACCATTGCATCGTCACTGTCGAACATAAAGTTTGCCAGCGCTTTGCACAGTTCGGTTTTACCGACACCAGTTGGACCAAGGAACAGGAATGAACCAATCGGACGATTCGGATCGGACAAGCCCGCACGGCTACGACGGATGGCGTTAGAAACGGCTTCCACCGCTTCGTTCTGACCAATCACGCGGCTGTGCAGCTCCTGCTCCATACGCAACAGTTTTTCTCGTTCGCCTTCCAGCATGCGAGCAACTGGGATCCCGGTCCAGCGCGCCAGCACCTCAGCAATTTCTGCATCCGTAACTTTATTACGCAGCAGACGCATGGTTTTGCCTTCAGACTGGGTGGCTGCTTCCAGTTGTTTTTCCAGTTCAGGAATTTTGCCGTACTGCAGTTCAGACATCCGCGCCAGGTCGCCAACGCGGCGCGCCTGTTCGATGGCGATTTTTGCCTGCTCCAGCTCAGCCTTGATAGTTTGCGTTCCCGAGAGGGAAGCTTTTTCAGCTTTCCACTCTTCCTCTAACTCAGAATACTGGCGTTCTTTGTCGTCCAGCTCTTCGTTGAGCATATCGAGACGTTTTTTACTTGCCTCATCAGACTCTTTCATTAATGCCTGCTGTTCCAGTTTGAGCTGGATAATACGGCGGTCGAGTCTGTCGAGTTCCTCCGGCTTGGAGTCAATCTGCATACGAATGCTGGATGCCGCTTCGTCAATAAGGTCGATAGCTTTATCCGGCAACTGACGATCGGCAATATAGCGATGAGACAGCGTAGCAGCCGCAACAATCGCCGGGTCAGTAATCTGCACATGATGGTGCAGTTCATAACGTTCTTTCAGGCCACGCAAGATTGCGATGGTGTCTTCCACTGAAGGTTCAGCCACAAACACTTTCTGGAAACGACGTTCCAGCGCCGCATCTTTTTCGATGTACTGGCGATATTCATCAAGCGTTGTTGCGCCTACGCAGTGCAGTTCCCCGCGAGCCAGTGCTGGTTTCAGCATGTTCCCGGCGTCCATTGCGCCATCGGCTTTACCCGCCCCAACCATGGTATGCAATTCGTCGATAAACAGAATGACGTTGCCTTCCTGTTTCGAGAGATCGTTCAGCACACCTTTTAAACGTTCTTCGAACTCACCACGATATTTGGCCCCAGCAACCAGCGCGCCCATATCCAGCGCCAGTACACGACGGCCTTTTAAGCCTTCCGGCACTTCACCATTGATGATGCGTTGGGCCAGCCCTTCAACGATGGCGGTTTTACCGACACCGGGTTCACCGATTAACACCGGGTTATTTTTAGTACGACGTTGCAGCACCTGAATGGTACGGCGAATTTCTTCATCACGGCCGATGACCGGATCGAGTTTGCCCTGTTCGGCACGTTCGGTCAGATCGACGGTATATTTTTTCAAGGCCTGACGTTGGTCTTCAGCCCCCTGGTCATTCACGCTTTCACCTCCACGCATTTGTTCAATTGCCTGAGTGATATTGGCGGTCGTCGCGCCTGCTGATTTTAATAAGTCGGTCAGCGTACCGCGTGACTCAAGCGCCGCCAGAACGAACAGTTCTGACGAAATAAAGTTGTCCCCACGTTTTTGCGCCAGCTTGTCGCAAAGATTCAGTACACGCACCAGTTCCTGAGAAGGCTGCACATCGCCACCGGTACCTTCTACCTGTGGCAAACGGCTCAACGCCTGGTCAATGGCTGTACGTAACTGGCCAGCATTAATGCCAGCAGATGTTAATAAAGGACGTACCGATCCCCCTTCCTGATTCAGCAAGGCGCTCATTAGATGAAGTGGTTCGATGAATTGATTGTCGTGCCCCAATGCGAGTGACTGGGCATCGGCAAGAGCAAGCTGGAATTTATTAGTAAGACGATCCAGACGCATAACTCCTCCCATAACAGGTCAAAATTGCTACTGGAGATTAAATGAGGTCATCCCTCAATTATTCAAGGTGAATGACCTGAATTATGTGAAAAGAAAATTACACGTACCGGATCGTCTTGATTCTTTAGGTTATATCAGCCAAATAAAACTTGCCATACGACCCGTGGTATTGTCGCGACGATAAGAGAAGAACGTCTCACTTTCGCTGAAGGTGCAACGGTCGCCGCCGTGGATGTTCTCTACCCCGACACTGGACAGACGCTGGCGCGCAAGCTGGTAGATATCCGCCAGATACTTGTCGCCACGCGGTACAAATGCGAGGTCCGCTTGCGGATCTTTCGTCATGAACGCCTCGCGGACTTCTGGTCCAACTTCAAACGCGTTTGGACCTATCGCCGGGCCTAGCCAGGCAATAATGTTTTCAGGTTTGTCGGTAAAACACGCCACCGTCTCTTCCAGCACGCCGGCGCATAATCCGCGCCACCCCGCATGGGCCGCAGCAACTTCGGTTCCGGCACGGTTGCATAACAACACCGGCAAACAATCAGCGGTCATCACCGCACACACGGTACCCGGCGTGTTGGTGTACGACGCATCTGCGCGTTTGCAGGCGTAAGGCTCGCCGGTCAGTTTCAGGACATCCTTACCGTGGACCTGCTCCAGCCAGACTGGCTTTGACGGCAGATTGCCCGCAGCAAACAGTCGTTTGCGGTTCTCTTCAACATGTTCCGGGTTATCGCCGCAATGGGCGCCCAGATTCAGCGAATCGTAAGGCGGCATACTAACTCCGCCAATACGGGTAGAACTACACGCCGCGACACCTTGCGGTATCGGCCACTGCGGGACAATTAGCTTACTCATAGCCAGGCAATATCATCCTTATGTTCTTCGAAATCAGCGCGCATCACTTCAATCAACTGCACCATATCTTGTGGGATCGGCGCATGCCATTCCATTTCGATACCGGAAATCGGGTGATACAAACGCAGCATGGTCGCGTGCAGCGCTTGACGGTCGAACTTACGCAGTACGGAGATAAATTCGTCAGAAGCGCCTTTCGGTGGACGTGGACGACCGCCGTAAACCTGATCGCCCACCAGCGGATGAGTGATATGTGCCATGTGCACGCGGATCTGGTGCGTACGTCCGGTTTCCAGACGCAACCGCAGACGCGTGTGCACACGGAAGTGTTCCATAATGCGATAGTGCGTTACCGCCGGTTTCCCCATTGGGTGTACCGCCATGTGCGTACGCTTGGTCGGGTGACGGCTAATCGGTTCCTCAACGGTTCCGCCAGCAGTCATGTGACCAATTGCCACGGCTTCGTACTCACGGGTAATTTCGCGCAGCTGCAACGACTCCACCAAACGTGTTTGCGCCGGAACCGTTTTTGCCACCACCATTAATCCGGTCGTGTCTTTATCCAGACGGTGCACGATACCTGCACGAGGAACATCCGCGATTGGCGGGTAGTAATGCAGTAACGCATTCAATACCGTACCATCGGGATTCCCGGCGCCCGGATGCACTACAAGGTCACGGGGTTTGTTGATGACAAGAATGTCGTCATCTTCATAAACGATATCCAGTGGGATATCCTGAGGTTCAAAACGAACCTCTTCATCAATTTCCGCATTGATGGAGACACGCTCTCCACCCAACACTTTTTCTTTCGGTTTATCGCAAAGTTGGTCATTTACCAGTACGCGCTGGTCGAGGATCCATTCTTTTATGCGCGATCGCGAATAATCAGGGAACAATTCGGCCAAAGCCTGATCTAAGCGTTGACCGAGCTGATTTTCGGAGACTGTTGCGGTGAGTTCTACTCGTTGTGCCATAAACTGCTTCTTCGTTTAACGTTGGGTTTTACGGCTTTGCCGTTTAATATAGTGTGCTATTGTAGCTGGTCTTAACCGGGAGCAGGAACAGAGAATCTCCCGTAAAACATTTTGAGGAAAGTCAAAACGTCATGACGCGCATGAAATATCTGGTGGCAGCAGCCACGTTGAGCCTGTTTTTGGCGGGTTGCTCTGGTTCAAAGGAAGAGGTGCCCGATAATCCGCCAAATGAAATCTACGCGACTGCTCAGCAAAAGCTGCAGGACGGTAACTGGAAACAGGCAATAACGCAATTGGAAGCGTTGGATAACCGTTATCCATTTGGACCGTATTCTCAGCAGGTGCAATTAGATCTCATCTACGCCTACTACAAAAACGCCGATCTGCCACTTGCTCAGGCTGCCATCGATCGTTTTATTCGTCTTAACCCGACACACCCTAACATTGATTATGTCATGTATATGCGTGGCCTGACCAATATGGCGTTGGATGATAGCGCACTGCAAGGATTCTTTGGTGTTGATCGTAGCGATCGCGATCCGCAACATGCCCGAGCTGCGTTTAATGACTTTTCCAAACTGGTGCGTGGGTATCCGAATAGCCAGTACACCACTGACGCCACCAAACGTCTGGTGTTCCTGAAAGACCGCCTGGCGAAGTATGAATACTCCGTTGCAGAATACTACACTGCCCGCGGCGCATGGGTTGCCGTGGTAAACCGTGTGGAAGGCATGCTGCGCGACTACCCGGATACTCAGGCAACACGTAATGCCCTGCCGTTGATGGAAAACGCTTATCGCCAGATGCAGATGAATGCGCAGGCTGAAAAAGTCGCGAAAATCATTGCCGCCAACAGCAGCAATACCTGATTTGCCTCAGAATGCAAAACGGCAGCCCAAGGGCTGCCGTTTTTTTATCCGTTAACGCCACAACTGAAGCGGTTTAGCTTCGACGCATCCCATCAAATATGGCCTGCTTTCAGGTATTCCTCAAGTAAAAAATCGCCTGTTCCTGCGGTGCCTCACAAAAAGGTTTTCTTGACAAAAAGCGACAAAATAATGTGATTCGGATCACACATTTTGACATTAGGAACGGTATGCTGGAATCACCAAGACGGGAAAGACAAGAGGTAAAATTTATGACAATGAACATTACCAGTAAACAAATGGAAATTACTCCGGCAATTCGCCAGCATGTCGCAGACCGTCTCGCCAAACTAGAAAAATGGCAAACTCATCTGATTAATCCACATATCATTCTGTCTAAGGAGCCACAGGGTTTCATTGCTGATGCCACCATCAATACACCGAACGGACATCTGGTCGCCAGCGCAAAACACGAGGATATGTACACAGCAATTAACGATTTGATCAACAAGCTGGAACGGCAGCTCAATAAAGTGCAGCACAAAGGCGAAGCCCGTCGTGCAACAACTTCAGTCAAAGACGCCAACTTCGTCGAAGCAGAAGAAGAGTAGTCCCTTACATTGAGTGTATCGCCAACGCGCCTTCGGGCGCGTTTTTTGTTGACAGGGTGAAAACAGTACGGGTACTTTACTGACGTAGCCAAAGGAAAATTACATGAAACTTGTCCCGTTCTTCTTCGCATTCTTTTTTACCTTCCCCTGAATGGGAGGCGTTTCGTCGTGTGATAAAGAATGCGAAGACGAACAATAAGGCCTCCCACAACGGGAGGCCTTTTTTATTGATAACAAGAAAGGCAACACTATGACATCGGAAAACCCATTGCTGGCGCTGCGCGATAAGATCAGCATGCTGGATGAAAAATTACTGGCCCTGCTGGCTGAGCGACGTGGACTGGCCGTAGAAGTTGGTAAAGCCAAACTGCTTTCGCATCGTCCGGTTCGTGATATCGACCGTGAACGTGACCTTTTGGACCGACTCATTCAGCTTGGCAAAGCACATCATCTTGATGCTCACTACATTACTCGCCTGTTCCAGCTCATAATCGAAGACTCCGTCCTGACTCAACAGGCACTGCTCCAGCAGCACCTGAACAAAATTAACCCACACTCCGCGCGCGTGGCCTTCCTTGGGCCAAAAGGGTCATATTCCCATCTCGCCGCACGTCAGTACGCTGCCCGCCATTTTGAACAATTTATTGAAAGCGGCTGCGCAAAATTTGCCGATATCTTTAATCAGGTCGAAACCGGACAGGCTGACTATGCTGTGGTACCGATTGAAAACACCAGCTCCGGTGGGATTAACGACGTTTACGACCTGCTGCAGCACACCAGCCTGTCTATCGTTGGCGAGATGACCATTACGATAGACCACTGTGTACTGGTGTCTGGCACGACGGATCTTGAGACTATTGAAACGGTATATAGCCATCCGCAGCCGTTCCAGCAGTGCAGCAAATTCCTGAATCGCTACCCGCACTGGAAGATTGAGTACACTGAAAGCACCTCTGCGGCGATGGAAAAAGTTGCGCAGGCTAACTCACCGCGCGTGGCGGCCCTGGGGAGCGAAGCCGGAGGCGTACTGTATGGATTACAGGTTCTCGAGCATATTGAGGCTAACCAGTCGCAAAACATCACCCGCTTCGTGGTGCTGGCACGCAAAGCAATTAATGTTTCCGATCAGGTTCCGGCAAAAACAACCCTGTTGATGGCGACGGGGCAACAAGCCGGTGCGCTGGTTGAGGCGCTGCTGGTGCTGCGTAACCATAATCTGATTATGACTAAACTGGAGTCACGCCCGATTCACGGCAATCCGTGGGAAGAGATGTTTTATCTTGATATCCAGGCCAACCTGGAATCGCCCCAGATGCAAAAAGCATTGAAAGAGCTGGGTGAGATTACGCGTTCGATGAAAGTACTGGGATGCTATCCAAGTGAGAACGTGGTGCCAGTCGATCCGAGCTAACGTTTGACAATGCCGGATGGCGCTACGCTTATCCGGCCTAAGGTTCATACGATTTTTGAAGGCCGGATAAGGCGAACCCGCCATCCGGCATCTTAATTAAGGACGGCTGTCATTCGCCTGGCGTAACAAAGTACGGCTTTCACTCTGGAAGCGTTTCGCATAATCGCCAAACCAATGCTCCACCTTACGGAAACTGTCGATAAACGCTTGCTTATCGCCCTGCTCCAGTAAACCGATCGCCTCGCCAAAACGTTGGTAGTAGCGTTTAATCAGCGCAAGGTTGCTCTCAGACGACATAATAATATCGGCATAGAGCTGCGGATCCTGGGCAAACAGACGGCCAACCATCGCCAGTTCAAGGCGGTAAATCGGCGAAGAGAGCGCCAGCAGCTGCTCCAGTTGAACGTTCTCTTCCGCTAAATGCAGACCGTAAGCAAAGGTCGCAAAGTGACGCAGTGCCTGAATAAACGCCATGTTCTGGTCATGTTCAACGGCGCTGATCCGATGCAGTCGCGCACCCCATACCTGAATCTGTTCCAGAAACCACTGATAAGCTTCCGGCTGACGTCCGTCACACCAAACGACGACCTGCTTGGCCAGACTGCCGCTGTCCGGACCAAACATTGGGTGTAACCCCACCACCGGGCCATCATGTGCAGCCAGCATCGCCTGTAAAGGACCATTTTTCACCGAAGCCAGATCCACCAGAATGCAGTCAGACGGCAGACGCGGTAGTTTGGCGATCACCTGCTCGGTGACGTGGATCGGCACGCTGACGATCACCATGCCGGCATCAGAGACGATCTCCGGCGCGCGATCCCAGTCCTGCTGTTCCAGGATCCGCACCTGGTAACCTGACAGGGTGAGCATTTTTTCGAACAGACGCCCCATCTGACCGCCGCCGCCGACAATCACCACCGGCCGCAGAGAAGGACAAAGCGTTTTAAACCCTTTGTCGTTCTCACTGGAGTAGGACTCACGCATAACGCGGCGTAGCACATCTTCAATCAGGTCCGGCGGCACACCCAGGGCTTCCGCTTCCGCCCGGCGAGAGGCCAGCATAGAGGCTTCCCGTTCCGGCACGTAGATCGGCAGCCCAAAGCGGCTTTTTACTTCACCTACTTCGGCAACCAGCTCCAGGCGGCGTGCCAGTAAATCCAGCAGCGCCTTATCGACTTCATCAATTTGATCGCGTAATGCGGTCAATTCAGCAACCATAACCAACCTCTTATGCTACACGCGCCGACAGCTGGCCGTTTAAATCCTGGCTAATTTCACGCAGCAGCGCATCCGTCATTTCCCAGCTAATGCAGGCGTCAGTTACGGATACGCCGTATTTCATTTCGCTGCGCGGCTGTTCGGAAGACTGGTTGCCTTCGTGAATATTACTTTCAATCATCAAGCCAATGATCGAGCGATTGCCATCTTTGATTTGTGCAATCACGGATTCAGCCACGGCAGGCTGACGGCGGTAATCTTTATTGGAATTACCATGACTGCAATCTACCATCAGAGAAGGTCGTAGTCCCGCCTGCCCCATCTCTTTTTCGCACTGGGCGACATCTGCCGGGCTGTAGTTCGGCGCTTTACCTCCGCGCAAGATCACGTGACCGTCCGGATTCCCCTGTGTTTGCAGCAGTGCAACCTGCCCGGCCTGGTTAATACCGACAAAGCGGTGCGACTGCGCGGCCGCGCGCATGGCGTTAATGGCGGTCGCCAGGCTACCGTCGGTACCATTCTTAAAGCCAACCGGCATCGAAAGACCGGAAGCCATTTCACGGTGAGTCTGCGATTCCGTAGTACGGGCACCGATTGCGGACCAGCTAAACAGATCGCCCAGGTATTGCGGGCTATTTGGATCCAGCGCTTCAGTTGCCAGCGGCAGTCCCATATTTACCAGTTCAAGCAGCAGCTGACGCGCAATTTTCAGACCTGCTTCAACATCAAAAGAGCCATCCATATGAGGATCGTTAATTAACCCTTTCCAGCCGACAGTGGTACGGGGTTTTTCAAAATAGACGCGCATCACCAGGTAGAGGCTATCGCTGACCTCTGCGGCAAGGGCTTTAAATCGACGAGCATACTCAATCGCCATTTCAGGATCATGAATGGAGCATGGGCCACATACGACCAGCAGGCGCGGATCGCGACCGGAGATAATATCTGAGATGGTTTTACGCGACTGGGCGATTTGCGCCTCTTGCTCCTGGCTCAGCGGAAATTCAGCTTTCAGCTGCTCCGGAGTCATCAGAACCTGTTCGTCGGTAATATGTACGTTGTTCAGCGCGTCTTTTTGCATGATGGTGATCCTGTTTAGCTCGTTTGCGATAGTTGATCCTCAGCGAGGAGGAAATAACGATATCACAACAGGTAAAGATTTCAATCCACAATCCGTAAATTTTAATTTACATGGTGTTATTTTAAGGCAAAAACAGCCCTTATGAATGTACATTTAAATTTACACCACCGAGTTTTCAGATCCACTATGCTTAAAAAAACGAAGGAGCACAGGCAATGAAGCAACTCATCAGCATCTTGTTTCTATTACTTCTTAGCGGATGTCAGATAGACCCCTACACCCATGCCCCTACCTGGACTGGTACCGACTGGTACGACGCCGGGATACAAGATGCCATTTCGGGTTATGCCGTTAAAGATAATGAAACGCTTGCCGACAACTACAATGACCCCGACGTCGATCGTACGGAATACCTTAAGGGTTACGCCGAGGGGCAACGTAAAACCTGCCAGCAGGATTTTGTTTATGCCAGAGGCCTGACCGGGAAAACTTTTCCGCCCAGTTGCGATACTGTCGAAAATGTTGACCAGTTACACAGCGCCTGGCAGCAAGGGGCAAACGAGGGCGCTGCCTCGATAAGGTTAAATTAAACAATGGTTTATATTTTATAAACCATTAAGATTTAACTTAAATCACCAATAGCATTATCCCAGGAATAATGACGGCTTAGGAAAATAATGTTATTTTGTTGCAAACAATCTTGAATGTATTTCGACGTTTTACAGCAAACGCTGGTAGGTAACTATTCATGAGCTATTCTTACCGACTCATACTTCTACTGGCACTGCTCCTGACCGGATTACCGCTGTATGCCCAAAGCGTTACGGAAGAAGCAAAATCGGTACGCGCTATGGTTTCCGGCATCGTCAGTTATACACGCTGGCCTGCACTTTCCGGGCCCCCAAAACTGTGTATTTTCTCTTCATCGCGTTTTTCCAGTGTCCTGAAAGATACCAGTGCAGGCGCATTACCCTATCTTCCCGTCATCATCCGTACGGAACAAGAAATATTAGTTTCGCAGTGTGACGGTTTTTATTTTGGAAAAGAATCCCCTACTTATCAGGTGGAATTAAAGAATAAATATCCGACTAAGGCATTGTTATTAATTGCTGAACAGAACCCTGAATGCGTTATTGGCAGCGCCTTTTGCCTCATAATTAAAGACGAAGATGTGAGATTTTCCGTAAATATGGATTCCCTTTCACGCAGCGGCGTAAGGGTCAGTCCAGACGTATTGATGCTTGCACGGAATAATAAGCATGGATAAGGGCCATTCTCCCATAGCACGCCCGACGTTTAAGCGAACATTACGGCGTATCAGCATAATCAGCGTTCTGGTAACCATGATGCTGATCTGGCTGCTGCTCAGCATTTCTTCCGTGCTGGCATTAAGACAGTATGCGCAAAAGAATCTGGATCTGACTGCCGCTACCATGACCCGTACGCTCGAAGCTGCATTAGTCTTTTCTGATAGTGTTGCAGCAACTGAAACGCTGGCGGCACTGGGTCAGCAGGGGCAATTTTCCGTTGCAGAAGTTCGTAATAAAAACCAGAAGGTGATCGCCACCTGGCGCTATAACGCGCAGGATACCACTGAAAAGATCAGCGGGATGATCAGCCACTGGCTGTTCCCACAACCGGTCACTCAGCCGATTTTGCATAATGGCAACGTCATCGGCGAAGTACGATTGACTGCGCGCGATAGCGTTATCAGTCATTTCATCTATTTGTCGCTGGCCGTCCTTACCGGGTGCATTCTGTTGGCATCCGGTATTGCATTAATGCTCACTCGCTATTTACACAATGGCGTTGTGGATGCACTGCAAAACATTACCGAGGTGGTACATGATGTTCGTACCAACCGTAACTTTTCACGGCGCGTATCAGAGGAACGCATTGAAGAGTTTCATCTCTTTGCCCTGGACTTTAATAGTCTGCTGGACGAGATGGAGGAGTGGCAACTTAAACTGCAGGCAAAAAACGCTCAGCTGTTGCGTACTGCACTACATGATCCTCTGACGGGTCTGGCAAATCGCGCCGCATTTCGCAGCAGCATTAATGCCTTAATGAATGATGATGCCGCCCACAGCAGCTCGGCATTGTTATTCCTTGATGGCGACAATTTTAAATTTATTAATGATACCTGGGGCCACGCAGCGGGGGATCGGGTCCTGATTGAAGTCGCAAAAAGGTTATCCGAGTTTGGGGGGAGTCGCCATTACCCATACAGACTTGGCGGCGATGAGTTCGCTATGGTGCTGTACAGCGTTCATTCTGAATATGAGGTTCAGCGGATCTGCGCGGCACTGTCACAAGAGTTTAACCGACCTTTTGACCTGCATAATGGTCATCTGGCAAGCATGACGCTCAGCATTGGGTTTGCGCTGACGTGGGAACATGCCTCTGCCGAAAAATTACAAGAACTTGCCGATCAAAATATGTATCAGGCTAAACATTTGCGTTCTGAACGCATTATTAAAAAATAAGGAATTACACACATGCTAAAACGTTTATTATCCCCGTTTCTTCTGCTTTTACTGATTCTGGCTGGCTGTCAGGCACCTCAGGGAAAATTTACCCCAGAGCAAATTGCAGCCATGAAATCATACGGATTTACTGAAGCATCAGGAGACTGGTCTCTCGGCCTGTCTGACACTATCCTGTTTGACAAAAATGACTATAAACTCCGTCCTGAAAGTGAAAAACAGATCAAGGAAATGGCATCCAAACTGGCAGCTACCGGGCTAAATCATGCTCGCCTGGATGGTCATACTGATAACTACGGTGAAGACAGCTATAACGAAGCTCTGTCACTCAAACGCGCTAATGTCGTTGCCGATGCCTGGGCGCAGGGCGCTAATATTCCCCGCACCAACCTGACTACTCAGGGACTCGGGAAGAAATATCCCATTGCCAGCAACCAGACATCAAAAGGTCGCGCTGAAAACCGCCGCGTGGCGGTCGTGATCACGACACCATAATCATCCCCCAACTGGCTGCGCGCCGCGCAGTCCTTCCATTGCCATAAAGAACAAAAGAGTAAACGTCTGGATAAAAAAAGGGCCAGCCTTTCGGCCAGCCCTTTTCTAACAGGATGTCGCTTGCGCGAATCTTAGTTAAGACGCTCTTTGATACGAGCAGACTTACCAGTGCGCTCACGCAGGTAGTACAGTTTAGCTTTACGAACAGCACCACGACGTTTAACAGCAATGCTGTCAACTACCGGAGAGTGAGTCTGGAAGACACGCTCAACGCCTTCGCCGTTGGAAATTTTACGAACAGTGAATGCAGAGTGCAGACCGCGGTTACGAATAGCGATAACCACGCCCTCGAATGCCTGCAGACGTTTTTTGGAACCTTCAACAACCCATACTTTCACTTCCACGGTATCACCCGGACGGAAGGAAGGTACGTCCTGCTTCATCTGTTCTTGTTCAAGTTGCTTAATAATGTTGCTCATAATTTAATCTCTTATCCTGGGTAAACTGATATTGGGGGCTTACGCCTGCCCATCATGTTTATGTTGCTGTTGTGCGTGTTCCTTTTTGAACTCCGCCAGCAACCTTGCTTGCTCTTCAGTCAGAGCCAGGTTTTCCAGAAGTTCAGGTCTTCTAAGCCAGGTCCGGCCCAGCGACTGCTTCAAACGCCAGCGACGTATCTCAGCGTGGTTCCCCGACAGTAACACCGCCGGTACTTCCATCTGCTCTAACACTTCAGGTCGGGTATAGTGCGGGCAATCCAGCAACCCATCAGCAAACGAATCTTCGATTGCCGAAGCCTCATGACCCAGAACTCCCGGAATAAACCGGGACACGGAGTCGATCAGCGTCATTGCCGGTAACTCACCACCGCTGAGTACGTAATCGCCGATTGACCATTCTTCGTCAATTTCGGTTTGAATCACGCGCTCATCTATTCCTTCATAGCGACCACATACCAGAATCAGCTTTTGATTCGTGGCCAGTTCGCTGACGCCCGCTTGATCAAGCTTGCGTCCCTGAGGTGACAGATAAATCACCTTTGCGCCTTCACCAGCCGCAGCTTTTGCTGCATGAATGGCGTCCCGTAAAGGTTGCACCATCATTAACATCCCCGGTCCGCCGCCGTAAGGACGATCGTCCACGGTACGGTGCCGGTCATGAGTAAAGTCACGAGGACTCCAGCTCTGGATGTTCAGCAGGCCATTTTTTACTGCCCGGCCAGTTACCCCGTAATCGGTAATTGCGCGGAACATTTCTGGAAACAGGCTAACGATACCTATAAACACAAGCCAATCCCCATAACGCCGACTTTTACCGTTTATCCGGTGGTTTAAAAACCAGGATCCCAATCTACTTCGATAGTACGAGTAGCGAGATCGACTTTCTTGATAACCTGCCCATCGAGGAACGGCACAAGACGTTCCTTGATACCAAACGCATCTTTCAGGTTTGCCTTGATGACGATGACGTCATTCGAACCGGTTTCCATCATATCGACGACTTTACCGAGATCGTAGCCTTCAGTAGTCACTACCTGGCAGCCCATAAGGTCTTTCCAGTAGTAGGAACCATCTTCCAGCGCTGGCAACTGCGAGGAATCCACGACAATTTCGCAATTAGTCAGTAGATTCGCCGAATCACGATCGTCAACGCCTTTCAGCTTGATGATCAGATCCTGATTGTGGTGCTTCCAGCTTTCCAGCTGTACTTGCTGCCACTGACCCGCCTTCTGGATAAACCAGGGCTGATAGTCAAAAATGCTTTCGGCGTCTTCAGTGGAAGAAAACACTCTGAGCCAACCACGGATACCGTAAGAAGACCCCATTTTCCCCAAAACGATGGGTTCCACAGGAGCCTGTGCGGCGAGTTGCTTGCTCATCATGACCACCGTGACAGATTAAGCTGCTTTGTTTGCTGCTTTGATCAGCGTAGCTACGCGATCAGAAATAGTCGCGCCCTGGCCAACCCAGTGAGCGATGCGATCCAGATCCAGGCGAGTGCCTTCTTCTTTTTCGCTAGCGATTGGGTTAAAGAAGCCAACGCGCTCGATGAAGCGACCGTTGCGTGCATTACGGCTGTCGGTAACAACAACCTGGTAGAACGGACGCTTTTTAGCGCCGTGACGAGCTAAACGAATAGTAACCATAACATCCTCTTGTGTGAATAAAACACCCAGGCCCCATCGAGGAACGGAGCCCGGGTGTCATATTAAAAGCCCGAAAATTTTACTGATTTCTGGGGAAAATGCAATCAGCAGTTGATAACTCTGCTATAAAAGGCCGCTGGCGGTGCCGTCAGTTCGGTGCCGGCGTGCGCGCAGCCACCGGAGCGTACACGCAGTACGTGAGGATGGCGAGCACACCCCGGTGCCGAAATGGCAAACAAGCCAGGCCGATTAGCGGCCTGGGAATCCTGGGGGCATCATCCCCTTCATACCACGCATCATCTTCGCCATTCCGCCCTTCTTCATTTTCTTCATCATGCGCTGCATGTCGTCGAACTGTTTCAGAAGGCGGTTTACGTCCTGTACCTGCATACCGCAACCGGCAGCGATACGGCGTTTACGGGAACCTTTAATAATTTCCGGCTTAGCCCGTTCTTTCATCGTCATCGAGTTGATGATGGCTTCCATACGCACCAGCACTTTATCGTCCATCTGCGATTTCACATTGTCAGGTATCTGACCCATGCCCGGCAGCTTGCCCATCAGGCTTGCCATACCGCCCATGTTTTTCATCTGGTTGAGCTGTTCAAGGAAATCGTTGAGATCGAAGCCATCGCCTTTTTTCAGCTTGCTGGCTAATTTTTCTGCCTGCGCACGGTCAACCTTGCTTTCGATATCTTCGATCAGCGACAGCACGTCACCCATGCCGAGAATGCGCGAAGCAATCCTGTCCGGATGGAACGGCTCCAGTGCTTCGGTTTTCTCGCCGACGCCGAGGAATTTAATCGGCTTACCGGTAATATGACGAATAGAGAGCGCCGCACCGCCACGGGCATCACCATCAACTTTTGTCAGCACTACGCCGGTTAACGGCAGCGCTTCGTTAAAGGCTTTTGCGGTATTCGCGGCATCCTGACCGGTCATGGCGTCGACCACAAACAGCGTTTCTACCGGCTTGATAGAAGCGTGGACCTGTTTGATTTCGTCCATCATCGCTTCGTCAACGTGCAGACGACCGGCGGTATCCACCAGCAGCACGTCGTAGAATTTGAGTTTGGCTTCTTTCAGCGCGGCGTTAACGATATCGACCGGCTTCTGGCCGACATCCGACGGGAAGAAGTCGACACCGACCTGCTCGGCCAGCGTTTCCAGCTGTTTGATCGCCGCCGGGCGATAAACGTCCGCAGAGACCACCAGCACTTTCTTCTTGTGCTTCTCGCGCAGGAATTTACCCAACTTACCGACGCTGGTCGTTTTACCCGCACCCTGCAGGCCCGCCATCAGCACCACGGCTGGCGGCTGTGCAGCCAGATTCAGGGTCTGGTTTTCTTCGCCCATTGCCGCAACCAGTTCGTTACGGACAATCTTGACGAACTCCTGACCCGGCGTCAGGCTTTTGTTAACTTCATGACCAACCGCTTTCTCTTTTACGCGATTGATAAACTCACGCACTACCGGCAGCGCTACGTCAGCCTCCAGCAGCGCCATGCGCACTTCGCGCAGCGTCTCTTTAACGTTGTCTTCAGTAAGGCGTCCACGGCCACTGATATTGCGCAGCGTGCGCGACAAACGATCGGTTAAATTATCAAACATTGTCTCTCGCCTGGGGTGGAAACGGTCGGTCGCGACAGCGACACATCAACAGAAATTTGTCGCAGTATAACATGAAGCCGCCTTTGTTGTTATGCAACGGTTGGAGCAGCGGTCACGTAACGCTATACTGCTTTTCTTTATCACTGGCCAACTGTCGACACCTATATGCCCGTTTTTGCTCTGCTCGCCCTTGTCGCCTACTCAGTCAGCCTCGCGCTGATTATTCCCGCTCTGCTGCAAAAAAACAGCGGCTGGCGGCGTATGGCTATTCTCTCTGCGGTCGTTGCGCTGGTAAGCCATGCTATCGCCCTGGAAGCGCGTATCCTACCCGGCGGTGAAAGCGGACAAAACCTGAGTCTGTTGAACGTCGGCTCGCTGGTAAGCCTGATGATCTGTACGGTAATGACCATCGTCGCGTCCCGCAATCGTGGCTGGCTATTGCTGCCCATTGTCTACGCCTTTGCGCTGATAAACCTGGCCTTCGCCACGTTTATGCCTAACGAGTTCATCACCCATCTCGAAGCTACGCCAGGCATGATGATTCACATCGGGCTATCACTGTTCGCTTACGCCACGCTGATTATCGCCGCGCTCTACGCGCTACAGTTGGCATGGATCGATTACCAACTGAAAAACAAAAAACTGGCCTTCAGCAATGAGATGCCACCACTGATGAGTATTGAGCGGAAGATGTTTCATATCACCCAAATTGGCGTGGTTCTGCTGACGCTCACCCTGTGCACTGGCCTGTTTTACATGCATAACCTGTTCAGTACCGAGAACATTGATAAAGCCGTTCTCTCTATCGTGGCATGGTTTGTCTATATCGTTCTGTTGTGGGGGCATTACCATGAAGGTTGGCGCGGACGTCGCGTCGTATGGTTTAACGTCGCAGGCGCTGGCATTCTGACGCTGGCCTATTTCGGCAGCCGTATCCTGCAGCAGTTCGTGAGTTAAATCTTTAAGGAACCCTACGTGGAACACATCTCCACCACCACGCTCATTATCACGCTCCTCATCATGGTGGTCATTTCCGCCTATTTTTCCGGTTCTGAAACCGGAATGATGACCCTGAATCGCTACCGCCTACGCCATCGGGCCAAACAGGGAAATCGCCAGGCAAAACGCGTTGAAAAGTTACTTCGCAAGCCGGATCGCCTGATAAGCCTGGTGCTCATCGGTAATAATCTGGTGAATATTCTGGCCTCCGCACTCGGCACCATTGTCGGTATGCGCCTGTATGGCGATGCTGGCGTCGCCATTGCCACCGGGGTACTGACGTTTGTTGTACTGGTTTTTGCCGAAGTGCTGCCAAAGACGATTGCCGCGCTATATCCGGAAAAAGTTGCCTATCCGAGCAGCGTCCTGCTGGCTCCGCTGCAGATTCTGATGATGCCGTTAGTATGGCTACTCAACACCATTACTCGGCTTCTGATGCGCATGATGGGCATCAAAACGGATATCGTAGTGAGCGGTTCGCTGAGTAAAGATGAACTGCGAACGCTGGTGAATGAATCGCGCTCGCAAATCTCACGCCGTAACCAGGATATGCTGTTGTCAGTGCTGGACCTGGAAAAAGTCAGCGTCGATGACATCATGATCCCGCGTAATGAAATCATCGGCATTGATATTAACGATGACTGGAAATCAATCGTGCGTCAGCTTTCGCACTCCCCGCACGGTCGTATTGTGCTGTATCGCGACTCGCTCGACGATGCCATCAGTATGCTGCGCGTACGTGAAGCCTGGCGATTGATGGCCGAGAAAAAAGAGTTCACCAAAGAGACCATGTTACGCGCCGCCGACGAAATTTATTACGTTCCGGAAGGCACACCACTCAGCACCCAGCTCATTAAGTTTCAGCGCAATAAGAAGAAAGTGGGCCTGGTCGTTAATGAATATGGCGATATTCAAGGACTGGTTACGGTCGAGGATATTCTGGAAGAGATTGTTGGTGACTTCACGACCTCAATGTCACCGACGCTTGCCGAAGAAGTCACGCCGCAGAATGACGGTTCGGTGATCATTGACGGTAGCGCCAACGTTCGTGAAATCAATAAGGCGTTTAACTGGCACCTGCCGGAAGATGACGCTCGTACCGTGAACGGTATTATTCTTGAAGCGCTGGAAGAGATCCCGGTTGCTGGCACACGTGTGCGTATTGGGCAGTACGATATCGATATTCTCGACGTGCAGGATAATATGATTAAACAGGTGCAGGTGTTGCCCGTCAAACCGCTGCGGGAAAGCGTATCGGACCAGTGAGAGTAATCCAGACCGGGTAGCGCATCAGCATTACCCGGTCTGAGGCTGATTAGCCTTTGGCTTTCGCCACAGAGACCATCGCCGCACGGATGGTACGTCCGTTCAGGGTATAGCCTTTCTGCATAACCATCAGCACATTACCGGCAGCAACGTCGTCAGACTCTACCATTGCAATCGCCTGGTGCACGTTCGGGTCCATCGGCACGTCGATATCCGCAACTACCTGTACGCCGAACTTCGCCACAACATCCAGCATTGACTTACGAGTCAGCTCAATACCTTCGACCATAGCCGCCATAGCGTCATTGTCTTTGTCCGCAACTTCCAGCGCACGGTCCAGGCTATCCAGCACCGGCAGCAGTTCGTTGACGAATTTTTCCAGTGCAAACTTATGCGCTTTTTCTACGTCCAGTTCGGTACGACGACGCAGGTTTTCCATTTCCGCTTTGATACGCAACACGCTGTCGCGCTCGCGCGTTTCGGCTTCAGCAAGCTGAGCTTCCAGATTCGCAATTTTTTCATCGCGCGGATCCACCTGCTCAGCAGAAGCGTCTGGTTCAACCGCCTCAACTTCTTCGTGCTGATCCATGATAATTTCTTCCGGGGCTTGCCCCTCAGGCGTTTTCTGTTCTTTACTACTCATGAATTTCTCCGCGTTTTTTTCGCATTCATCTCGCTAACTTGGCTTATTATGGGGATCAGATTCAGGGATTCAAGGGAAGTACTCACATTGTCACTAATCTTCGTTACAAGGACCTCGAGAAAATGAACAAACATTTCAAGTGTATTGGCATTGTGGGGCATCCACGTCACCCCACTGCACTGACCACACATGAAATGCTCTACCGTTGGCTGTGCGCCAAAGGTTATGAGGTTATCGTTGAGCAACAAATCGCCCACGAGCTGCAGCTGAAAAATGTGAAAACCGGTACGCTCGCAGAGATTGGCCAGCAGGCAGACCTCGCCGTAGTAGTCGGCGGCGACGGCAATATGCTGGGCGCCGCACGCACCCTGGCACGTTATGACATCAAGGTTATTGGCATTAACCGCGGTAATCTTGGTTTTCTGACCGACCTTGACCCAGACAATGCCCACCAACAGTTAGCTGACGTGCTGGAAGGCCACTACATCAGCGAAAAGCGCTTTTTACTTGAAGCCCAGGTGTGCCAACAGGATTGCCAAAAGCGTATTAGCACTGCGATCAATGAAGTTGTGCTGCACCCCGGAAAAGTGGCGCACATGATTGAATTTGAAGTCTATATCGATGAAATTTTTGCCTTCTCCCAGCGTTCGGACGGCTTGATTATTTCCACACCGACCGGCTCTACCGCCTACTCGCTCTCTGCCGGAGGTCCGATCCTGACGCCTTCGCTGGATGCTATTACGCTGGTCCCGATGTTCCCGCATACACTTTCCGCACGACCGCTGGTGATCAACAGTAGCAGCACCATTCGCCTGCGCTTCTCTCATCGCCGTAACGATCTGGAAATCAGTTGCGACAGCCAGATCGCCCTGCCTATACAGGAAGGTGAAGACGTATTAATTCGCCGCTGTGATTATCATCTGAACCTGATACACCCAAAAGATTACAGCTATTTCAACACATTAAGCACTAAACTAGGCTGGTCAAAAAAATTATTTTAATTTAACGCCAACCTCTTTACTGTATAAAAAACCAGTTTATACTGTATGTAATTACAGTCATGGTTTTTCATACAGGAAAACAGCTATGTTGGCACAACTGACCATCAGCAATTTTGCTATCGTTCGTGAACTTGAGATCGATTTCCAGAACGGAATGACCGTTATTACCGGTGAAACCGGTGCGGGTAAGTCCATTGCCATTGATGCTCTCGGTTTGTGCCTGGGCGGACGCGCAGACGCCGACATGGTACGTGCAGGCGCTACGCGAGCCGACCTCTGCGCGCGATTCGCCTTAAAAGACACCCCCGCGGCTCTGCGCTGGCTGGAAGAAAACCAGCTTGAGGAAGGCCGTGAATGTTTGCTGCGTCGTGTTATCAGCAGCGATGGACGTTCACGCGGCTTCATTAACGGCACTGCCGTACCGTTGTCACAGCTGCGCGAGCTGGGCCAGTTGCTTATTCAAATCCACGGTCAGCATGCGCATCAGCTCCTGACAAAATCAGAACACCAAAAGTCTCTGCTGGATGGTTACGCCAATGAAGCGCCCCTGACTCAGGAAATGGCTGCGCGCTACCAGCTGTGGCACCAAAGCTGCCGTGACCTGGCGCATCATCAACAACAGAGTCAGGAACGCGCAGCCCGGGCGGAACTGTTGCAATACCAGTTAAAAGAACTGAACGAATTCAACCCGCAGCCGGGTGAATTTGAGCAAATTGATGAAGAGTACAAACGTCTGGCTAACAGCGGGCAATTGCTCACCACCAGCCAACAGGCGCTGGCTATCCTGGCGGATGGCGAAGACATCAACCTGCAAAGCCAGCTGTACACTGCAAAGCAGCTGGTCACTGAACTGGCAGGCATGGACGGCAAACTTTCCGGTATCCTGGATATGCTGGAAGAGGCCACGATTCAACTCAGCGAAGCCAGCGACGAGCTGCGCCACTATTGCGATCGTCTGGATTTGGACCCTAACCGTTTGTTCGAACTTGAACAGCGTATTTCCAAACAAATCTCATTGGCCCGCAAGCATCATGTTGCCCCTGAAGCGCTGCCACAGTTCTATCAGTCATTGCTGGATGAACAACAGCAGTTAGACGATCAGGCCGACTCGCTCGAAACCTTAACCCTGGCGGTGAACAATCACCACCAGCTGGCTCTGGAAACGGCAAAAATGCTGCACAAACAGCGCCAGCATTATGCTCAGGAGCTGGGACAACTGATTACAGAGAGCATGCATACTCTCTCAATGCCGCACGGTGTCTTTTGCATTGATGTGAAATTTGAGGAACATCATTTGAGCGCAGACGGTGCCGATCGCGTAGAGTTTAAAGTGACCACTAACCCAGGCCAGCCGTTGCAGCCGATTGCGAAAGTGGCTTCAGGTGGTGAACTGTCGCGCATTGCGCTGGCTATTCAGGTTATTACCGCACGCAAAATGGAAACACCGGCGCTGATTTTCGATGAAGTGGATGTCGGTATCAGCGGCCCGACTGCTGCGGTAGTGGGAAAAATGCTGCGTCAGTTGGGCGAGTCAACTCAGGTAATGTGCGTTACTCACTTGCCGCAGGTTGCTGGCTGTGGTCATCAACACTTCTACGTCTGCAAAGAAACGGATGGCGCGATGACCGAAACACACATGCAGCCGCTTGATAAACGCGCTCGCCTGCAGGAATTAGCCCGCCTGCTTGGCGGTAGCGAAGTGACGCGCAATACCCTCGCAAATGCAAAAGAACTGCTGGCGGCATAAACTTTTTTACCTTGTTAAGGTCTGAGTTCAACATAAAATCGCCGACCGACCCGACAGCAAAAGGTTTTAAAGTGGTGAAAGGTCTATTATCATCGGCATATTACATATGAGCCGCGTACTGCTCGGGCCCGAAAAGGAATCAAATCACTATGCGCTGTAAAACGCTGACTGCTGCTGCAGCAGTACTACTGATGTTGACTGCAGGCTGTTCCACTCTGGAGCGAGTGGTTTACCGCCCTGACATCAACCAGGGAAATTATCTGACACCTACCGATGTCGCCAAAGTGCGCACGGGTATGACGCAACAGCAGGTTGCTTATGCTCTGGGTACACCAATGATGTCCGATCCTTTTGGCACTAACACCTGGTTTTATGTGTTCCGTCAGCAACCTGGTCATGAAGGCGTAACCCAGCAAACACTGACGCTGACCTTTAACAGCAGCGGCATTTTGACGAACATTGATAACAAACCTGCTTTGACCGACAACAAGTAGGATTAACAGATCAAAAAAAGGTGCTCAATGAGCACCTTTTTTATTGTCTGCTATTTTTTAGCGGATTTCTCTGCTCGCTGTCTGCGCAGCTCTTTCGGATCGGCAATCAGTGGCCGGTAAATTTCCACCCTATCACCGTCCTGGAGAACATCAGCAAGCTTTACCGGACGGCTGTAAATGCCCACTTTATTTTTGCTGAGATCGATATCGGTACGCAATTCCAGCAGCCCGGAAGCGCGGATAGCCTCTTCCACCGTAGCGCCCTGTTGCAGCGTCACACGCTGTAGATACTGTTTCTCGGGTAGCGCATACGCCACTTCAACGACAATTTTAGCTGACGCTGACACTGTAAACCTCTTTCGCGCGAACCGTGAAGGCCTGCACCATGTTTGAAGCCAGCTCTTTAAAGATACGACCAAAAGCCAGCTCGATTAACTTATTGGTAAACTCAAAATCGAGATGAAATTCAATGCGGCACGCTTCATGACTCAGTGGCGTAAACTTCCATCCGCCAATGAGTTTTTTGAACGGTCCGTCGACCAGATGCATCAGGATGCTCTGGTTACTGGTCAATTGATTGCGCGTGGTGAACGTTTTGCTAATCCCTGCTTTCGAGACATCCACCGCCGCGGTCATCTGTCCCGGAGTCGACTCCAGCACACGGCTACCGGTGCATCCCGGTAAAAACTGGGGATAGGATTTAACATCATTCACTAGCTGATACATCTGTTCCGCACTGTAAGGTACTAAAGCGGTCCGGCTAATCTGAGGCATAACAATTTCCATCAATATCAATCACACAAATAATACCATTTATCCCCCGCTAAAAAAAACGCTATAGCCTAACTCGTGCTAAGATAGCGCCTTGCGCCCCGCTGGATGAAATGGGGTGTTTTTCGATTCCAGATTACCTATACTGAGCGGCATTATGACGAAGAAAAAAGCACACAAACCTGGCTCAGCCACAATCGCGCTTAACAAGCGCGCACGACACGAATACTTTATTGAAGAAGAGTTCGAAGCAGGACTCGCTCTGCAAGGTTGGGAAGTCAAATCCCTGCGGGCGGGTAAAGCTAACATCGGCGACAGCTACGTCATCCTTAAAGACGGCGAAGCGTTCCTGTTTGGCGCCAACTTCACGCCAATGGCTGTTGCCTCAACGCATGTGGTATGTGATCCCACCCGTACCCGTAAGCTGTTGTTAAACCAACGTGAGCTCGACTCCCTGTATGGTCGAATGAATCGTGACGGTTATACTGTTGTTGCGCTTTCACTGTACTGGAAAAATGCCTGGTGCAAAGTGAAAATTGGCGTCGCGAAAGGTAAGAAACAACACGACAAGCGCTCCGATGTGAAAGAACGCGAATGGCAGTTAGATAAAGCGCGTATTATGAAAAATGCTGGTCGCTAAACGCTATTCTCCTGTGACCAGTCTCTCATCCTGAGACTGGTTCTTATTTTTAGTTATTCCCCCGCAATTTAGCTCATTTTTTACCGTATCATCCAAATCTTAAAACAACGTCCTGCGATTACTCAATTACGCACAGGCCAGCGTCGACAATTTAATCAAACCGTTTAATCGCGCAAAAGAAGCGCTGCGCGAGCGCTAAATCCTTGAGGATTAGGGGTTGCGGGGGCTGGTCACGCGTGTCACAAGTCTGTTATACTTGCTCTAACACATTGGGGCTGATTCTGGATTCGACGGGATTCGCGAAACCCAAGGTGCATGCCGAGGGGCGGTTGGCCTCGTAAAAAGCCGCAAAAAAATAGTCGCAAACGACGAAAACTACGCTTTAGCAGCTTAATAACCTGCTCTGAGCCCTCTCTCCCTAGCTTCCGCTCTTAAGACGGGGATCAAAGAGAGGTCAAACCCAAAAGAGATCGCGTGGAGGCCCTGCCTGGGGTTGAAGCGTTAAAACTAATCAGGCTAGTCTGGTAGTGGCGTGTCTGTCCGCAGGTGCCAGGCGAATGTAAAGACTGACTAAGCATGTAGTGCCGAGGATGTAGGAATTTCGGACGCGGGTTCAACTCCCGCCAGCTCCACCAAATCATGATCCGGATACGTCCGGTGAAGTACAGAAAGCCCGCATGGCACAAGCCCTGCGGGCTTTTTTGTGTCTGTCATTGTCCGAGAACATCCGGCTAAATCCGGTGATTATTGGTATACGTTTAGGTATACGGTAGGATGTATACCTAAAAGCGTATACCAATTCATGAAGGAGCGGCCACAGTGGCACGGACAACACGCCCCCTGACCAACACCGAAGTTCTGCGCGCTAAAGCGTTAGAGAAGGATCTAACGCTGCATGATGGCGATGGCCTTTTCCTGATAGTGAAAACCAGCGGGAAAAAGCTCTGGCGCTTCCGTTATCAACGTCCGGCGACAAAACAGCGGACAATGATGGGGCTAGGTGCTTTCCCCGCTCTTTCACTTGCTGACGCCCGAGGGTTAAGAGCGGATTACCTTGCCTTGTTAGCCAACGGAATTGACCCACAAATTCAGGCCGAAGTTGCAGAGGAACAGCAGCAAATCGCTCTGGACAGTATTTTTTCAACGGTCGCCGCTAACTGGTTCCAGCTCAAAAGCAAAAGCGTTACCCCTGATTACGCAAAAGACATTTGGCGCTCACTGGAGAAAGATGTATTCCCTGCCATTGGTGAGATCCCCGTTCAGCAAATTAAAGCCCGAACTTTGGTTGAAGCCCTTGAGCCAATCAAGGCTCGTGGAGCGCTTGAGACTGTTCGTCGACTGGTGCAGCGCATAAACGAGATAATGATTTATGCCGTAAACACTGGCCTGATTGATGCCAATCCAGCATCCGGTGTAGGGATGGCCTTTGAGAAGCCCAAAAAGCAAAACATGCCGACACTGAGGCCAGAAGAATTACCGAAGCTGATGCGTTCTTTGGTCATGTCAAATCTGTCTGTTTCGACTCGCTGTCTCATTGAATGGCAGCTCCTGACGCTTGTGCGCCCTTCTGAGGCCTCCGGTGCTCGTTGGGCAGAGATCGATCTCGACTCAAAGCTCTGGACGATTCCAGCCGAACGGATGAAGGCTAAGCGAGAGCACATTGTCCCTTTATCTCCTCAGGCATTAGAGATTCTGGAAGTGATGAAGCCAATCAGTGCTCACCGTGAACATGTTTTTCCTAGCAGGAATGATCCAAAACAGCCAATGAATAGCCAAACTGCAAATGCGGCTTTAAAAAGAATAGGCTACGGTGGTAAGTTAGTTGCTCATGGTCTTAGGTCAATTGCCAGTACTGCATTAAATGAAGCTGGATTTAATGCAGACGTTATTGAGGCTAGCCTTGCTCATTCTGATAAAAATGAGGTTAGAAGGGCTTACAACCGAACTACCTATTTAAATAAAAGAATTGAGCTTATGCAATGGTGGGGTGACTATGTTGAAGGGAAAAATTACAAATGAAAAATAATATAAATCACCACATTAAAAATACACTGACATCTATTAACTGGTTGAATTTCACTTTTCTTTTTCTGAGTTTTTCATATTCAATTTATTTACTATTAATTTTTGGCGCTCTTGCTCAAGGCTATATAAGCTCATTCGGAATTTATTCATGTGAAAACTGCTTTACTGAAGTTGAGGATTTCACAAAGATTATTAGTAATAAACCTGACATTTATTACCTCACTATGTCGATGATTATTTTCATATTTTCACTGTCATTCAAACAAAGGATTAAAATACTTATTACCACTTGGCTGGCGGCAGCATTTACTATTACAGTATTTGACGTCGCCTTAGCAAAGGAAAATATAAGTTTAATTCCTTATGCCATTGAAAATTTGATATTTAATAGTTTTGGTGGATTTTTTCTTTCCCTATTCATTTTATTAAACCTTGCGAGTGTTAATTATTTATTGAAAAATACCAAAGCTAGCATTGGTATTGCTACGATCATTCCACTATCCTCCGCCTTCGTACTTAGCTTTATGATTTATGGGTTTTTATATCTAATTTATGAAAGAAGTCCTGTTCATATAGATGCGCTTTTCAATGACAAATTATTAGGTTCGATACATACTGCGGATGATGAGGGTTTTGGTTTCCTCACTGCCTCAAAAACGATAAATGATGAGATAACCGTACAGTCCTATTTAAATAACAATTTTACATGGAGGTCTGGCGATCAAAGTTATGATGTCGAAGCTTATCTATTCTCTGATTGTATTTTAAACTCAACATCGCTCAATAAGTACAAACAAAAACCAGTGAAATTAACTGATGTAAAAACATTAGAGTTTTCATCTGACAGACCAGTGATCTATTTCATCAAGGGAGAAAAACTTTCAACATCAATTCAAAACTCAAAAGAAGTCAACTATAGCAACAAAGACAAAATAAGAAGTCAAATTGAAAATGGTTCAGCTAAATTTAAAAGTACTTATTTGCCATTTACGTTAATGGTTAACATAGCACCATTTGATGAAAAATCATTTTTAGAAAAAACAGAATACAAAATAACCATCAACAAGCAAGAAAATTCAATCACAAATACAGTACAACAGTACAATATAATGAATAAAAAAGAATTAAAATGTCGTCAAATAGTTACACCCGATAATAGAATCCCTACTAAAAATAACATTACTGGTGTTGCATCAATTGCTTTTAGATTCATTCCTAAAGGTCATCTCACTTTATCGAACGACCCACTATTGACAATTAATATAGAAAACGGTGATTTCACGAAAACAAAGGATAGTAAAGCCCCTCTTTCGGACATTAGTAATGGCTACCTAAAACACATTAATTTGATCGGGCTTGAAGAACTAAAGGTTAACAATAAGAAGATAGATGTTTCTGACTCCGATCTCCTATATGCAACCGGAAATAACCTTGTTGGATTTGTCACCAAAAATAACAAAATTAAAATCTTTGGCACTGCGGATAAACTAGCCCTCAACACTAAGATCATGAATTTAAAGCCCATATCCACTTTAAACAGCAAACTATCTTATTTTAACACCTCTTTAATAGATGTTTTAAAAGTGATATTTGGAATGGGGGTTGTTATATTCATTTTCAACTATTTTGTTAAGTTCATAAAAAGAAAGGAAGAAATTAGAGTATTACGAAAGTAGCATTCCATTACAGCTAGGGTTCTCCTATGAGGATCCTGGCTAAGTTTCAGCCAAATGTATATCGGAACGCTAGCAGTAATAGTACTGCTTCACAGCATAAATAACATTGTGGGAGTACTTCATTATATACTCACCATCCAATCTGCATTAGAGAGTGTTATTAGCTATAGATAGAAAGCTTTATAAAAACTTTATGTTACTCCGCGCGCAATGCTCTCCCCGCCACGCCTGCCCGCTGAAGGGACCGCTTTTAATGCAGGTGCAAAGGTGGCCTCAGGCCGCGCCGCAACTGGCGCTGGCAGGGAGTGCCGGGTCGGGAAAACGCATGCAAAACCATGCACCTTAGGGATGCATGGCTAAATTCGGGAAAAATGACGGGATTTACAGGGATTTTTTGACAGACTACTGCGCGGCCAGTCCGGCGCGTCGACGGGCGTAAATCATGTTCTGTGCAGGGGTGAATTTTTCACGATTATCATCCCGCGAAGGTGCGTCAGGCCTGTATCCGATAGCTGTTAAAATATCGCTGTCCTGTGCAGAATAATTAATGTCATTTCCAGCGGTCAGCCAGACGGAAAGAGCTTCTCTCAGGTAAGAGACTGAACGGTCAATCGCGCGATTTTTTATCATCGCGGGCTGGTTTTTAATCCCCATTAGCTCCGGTGCCAGTGCGGCGGTCAGCTCTGCGCCGTTCTGCTGCATAAAATCATGCAGCCGGTTACGGATGCTGATGCGCTGCACTTCCTCATGCGAGAAGATGTAGCGACCGGCAGCCTGATTAACCTCCCATTTTTTTACGTCAATCAGGTCACGCAGCGACTGTAATCTGCGGGAACCTGATGCATTATCACCCAGCAATAATTCCTGATATTCCTGCTCTGCGGCGGCCAGTTCGGTTTTACGGTTCAGCCACGCGGTTTTGTTCGTCTGGCAGGCTTCAAAAGCCTGCTGTAATGTCAGAGTGGTCACGGGTTGTCTCTCCTGATTAATGGCGGAACGGCGAGCTGTAGCAGCCTTTTACCCGACGGGGTGCCACGGGGGCTGTCGGCACCGGCGCGGGTTTCTCATCGACGACCGGCGAGCGTATCACTTCAAAAATCGACTCATGCGTTTTAAATGTCGCCGAGCAGTGTACATTCTGGCACTGCAGGTAACTCTCTTTGACGCTTTCAGACATATAGCGGCTGGTGCGAACGTGTGCCGCTGTGCGGCAGAAAGGGCAGCGCATCATGACAGTAACCCCCGAGCCTTAAGGTCAGACTCACGTTTTTTCATTTTCTCAAACCATACCTGACGCTGGCCGGGCGTGACCGCAACATCATGCTCCATATGTGGCAGCGTGGAGGATGAGAGCCCTGTTTTAAACAGCACCGGTTCATCGGACAGACGGATATTGCAGCCTTTCACGGCTTGTTCAAGCCACGCTTTCACCTGCTGCATAACGGCCTGCTCTGGCTGGATATATCCCTGATGCCCGGTGGTATTGGCAAGCGGGTTATTCAGAACCAGTATGTTAAGTTTCATTGCCCTGACCAGCGCGCTACAGGTATCACGCAGGGCAGCATTTAGCTCATGCTCTGCGTACTGGCTGAGGACGCTGTGATGTGCCTGACGATACGCTCTGGCCGTCCGGCCACACACTCCTTTAAGGCTGTCCAGTTCAAAAGACAGAACCTCAGCCATATTGTCACATTCCTGCGCCAGTTCCCGCCGTGCCACGCGTGCCAGATGGCGTTGTTTCAGCTCGTCAGTAATGACAGCACCACCGGCACGAAAGGCGGTGCGCCATGCACCGCAATCATTGTCATTTTCCTGCTCCAGTTCCTTTTTTTGTGCTTTCACCTGGCTGATGGCCGCCGTGGTTTCATCCATGCGTCGGGCACTGGTGAGATGCGCTTCTCTGGCCGTCTCAAGACTTTCTATTGCGGGTTTAAGGTAGTCGGGAATAACAGCGGTCTGAGTCATGTCGGGTCTCCTCTTCGTTTCAATCTGAGGAGATTCTGCCGCGCCGGACACAACAACACGATTCATTGCCGTTGTGGCAAAAATGGCACAAACAGACCTTAAAACCCGGCTGGCCAGAGAAAGGTCTCAGGAAAACCTTACTCACCGTTTGTTTTTTTACTTATAACTATTCACTACTGTTCACTGAAAAGAAAAAGATAAGTAATACAGAAAGATAAAGGGTGAACAGTTGAGGGTATAACTGTTCACCGACTGTTCACTACTGTTCACCTTTTGCTTTTTACCTAGGTTGCCGGATTTAGTTTTTTTTCCGATTAATTATGAGGAAATATATAAGTGAAAGTACTTAAAATTACTGCAATGTAATGCATTGATTTGCATCTGTTTGCCAGCGTTTGCCATTGTTCAAAAATCGCTCTGTTGTGTGGCAAGGAGCTATAAAAAGACTTGTTGCCCTGAGGGAAAATATTCACAAAATAGAGAGCTACCCGAAGCCGGACGGACACGACCGGCACTGTATGGACTTTGTGAGGTAGCCCGATGCACACTGCTTTTTCTTCCCCGTCTTCTGCCCCTGCCGCGCCGCTGATGCCGGTCTCTGATGCCGTTCACGAGCGCTTTATCCGTCTGCCCGAAGTGATGCATCTGTGCGGCCTGTCCCGCTCGACCATTTACGACCTCATAAGCCGGGAAGCTTTCCCGAAACAAATCTCCCTCGGTGGGAAAAACGTGGCGTGGGCGCAGTCTGAAATCACCGCATGGATGGCAGATCGCATTGCCGAACGCAACCGGGGCTATGACGCATGATGATGACCGTTCAGCAAACAGCCCCTTTTTCTGGCTTGCTTCTTTTCACCATTTCCAGGTATAGTTTTCCCGCTGTCGCAAAATCGGCAGCCGGAATTGGCGTTCCGAATAACTTCAAGGCGACACGACACGCGCCATGCGTGTTTTTTTATGTCGTTGCTCAGGCACACCCATTTTCAGGGCTGTGGTGTTTATTCGTGCACCAGAGTCCTTTTCTGATAATGGTAGTCCGGGCGGGGCAGCCTTCGGGCTGGCCGGTTTCCTTGAAGGCCGGTTACGCCAACCCCGTTCGGGCTGCCACCAGTGAAATTGGCGTTTCCGGTGGTAGTTTTTCAAACTACTTCAAGGAGGCTGCCATCATGGCTACTACCCTCACCCAGTCACACCCGCAGTTTGTCTTTGTGTTTGCCGCTGTTCGTCGCGCAGACCGTAAACCCCGTATCTGTATGCTTCGCACCGTTGCCGATGATGAACACGCCGCACGTCGTTCCCTCGTTCGCGATTACGTCCTCTCGTTTGCTGGCCGTCTTCCGGTTGCGGAGGTGCGCGCATGAGACACACCACCATTACCGCCCGTGACCTCGAATGTCTGGAGCATATGCGCAATGTCGGCCAGCTCGTCGGCGACCTGATGCAGGTACAGGACTGCGCCACCGTTCGTCGTGACCCGGCGCAGCACTTACAGCTCACCTCCGTGATTTACCTCATGACCGCCCAGCTCGATGGCGTTGTCGAACGCTGCAATCAGCAGTGGCTGACCGGGGAGGGTAACGTATGAAAAAGCCATTACCACCCGTATTACGCGCCGCGCTGTATCGTCGCGCCGTGGCCTGTGCCTGGCTGACCCTGTGCGAACGTCAGCACCGCTACCCGCACCTCACCCTCGACACACTGGAAAGCGCCATTGCCGCCGAGCTGGAGGGCTTCTACCTGCGCCAGCACGGCGAGGAAAAAGGCCGCCAGATTGCCTGTGCCCTGCTGGAAGATTTAATGGAAGCCGGACCACTCAAAGCCGCGCCGTCGCTGTCCTTTCTTGGGCTCGCCGTAATGGATGAACTCTGCGCCCGTCATATCACCGCACCGGTACTGCACTGAGGGAGAAAATAACAATGAAAATGAATGTAACGGAAACCGTAAAACAGGCGTGCGGCCACTGGCCGAACATTCTCTCGGCACTGGGTGTGAAGGTGATTAAAAACCGCCATCAGTCCTGTCCGGTGTGCGGCGGCTCTGACCGTTTCCGCTTTGACGACAAAGAGGGGCGCGGGACGTGGTTCTGTAACCAGTGCGGCGCGGGTGACGGGCTTAAGCTGGTAGAGAAAGTGTTCGGCGTAACCGCATCAGAGGCCGCCCAAAAGGTGAATGCTGTCACCGGCAACCTGCCGCCGGTTGCCCCGGAGGTGATTGCGGCCGCAGAGGCTGAAACCGATGCCGACCGCAAAGCGGCGGCCGAGCTGGCCGCGAAACTGATGGAGAAAACCCGACCGGCCACCGGCAACGCCTACCTCACCCGAAAGGGCTTCCCCGCTCTGGAATGTCTGACGCTCACCGCCATGCATAAAACCGGCGGCGTGACGTTCCGCGCCGGGGATGTGGTTGTCCCGCTGTATGACGATACCGGCGCACTGATTAACCTTCAGCTTATTAATTCTGACGGTCTCAAACGCACCCTGAAAGGCGGAGCGGTAAAAGGTACATGCCATATCATCGAGGGGCAGAAACAGGCAGGAAAACGTCTGTGGATAGCGGAGGGCTATGCGACCGCGCTCACCGTGCATCATCTGACCGGGGAAACCGTCATGGTGGCGCTGTCCTCCGTGAACCTCCTTTCTCTGGCGAGCCTTGCCCGTCAGAAATATCCGGCCTGTCAGATTGTGCTCGCTGCCGACCGTGACCTTAACGGCGACGGCCAGAGTAAAGCCGCTGCGGCCGCAGATGCCTGTGAGGGCATTGTTGCCCTGCCGCCGGTGTTCGGTGACTGGAATGATGCGTTTATGCAGTACGGCGAGGAAGCCACGCGCAAGACTATTTATGACGCTATCCGGCCACCGGCGCAAAGTCCGTTTGATACCATGAGCGAGGCGGAATTTACCGCCATGAGCGCCAGCGACAAGGCCTTGCGGGTGCATGAGCATTACGGCGAAGCGCTGGCTGTGGATGCGAACGGCCAGCTCCTGTCCCGCTATGAAAACGGCATCTGGAAAAATATCCCTGCCGCCACTTTTTCACGGAATGTGGCTGATTTATTCCAGCGCTTACGCGCCCCGTTCTCGTCAGGGAAAATTGCCTCGGTGGTGGAGACCCTGAAACTGATTATTCCGCAGCAGGATACACCGGCGCGCCGTCTGATTGGCTTTCGCAACGGGGTACTCGATACCCAAAGTGGCCTGTTCAGCCCGCACAGTAAATCGCACTGGCTGCGTACGTTGTGCGACGTGGATTTCACCCCGCCGGTGGACGGAGAAACGCTGGAGACTCACGCGCCGAACTTCTGGCGCTGGCTCGACCGTGCGGCCGGTAAAAATCCACAAAAACGCGACGTGATTCTGGCTGCGTTGTTTATGGTGCTGGCGAACCGTTACGACTGGCAGCTCTTTCTCGAAGTCACCGGTCCCGGCGGGAGCGGCAAAAGTATTCTCGCCGAAATCGCGACCCTGCTCGCCGGGGAAGATAACGCCACGTCAGCCGATATCGACACACTGGAAGACCCGCGCAAGCGTGCCTCCCTGATTGGCTTCTCGCTGATACGTCTGCCTGACCAGGAAAAATGGAGCGGTGACGGTGCAGGGCTTAAGGCCATCACCGGCGGCGATGCGGTCTCGGTTGACCCGAAATACCAGAATCCGTACTCAACGCATATTCCGGCGGTGATTCTGGCCGTGAACAATAACCCGATGCGCTTCACCGACCGCAGCGGCGGCGTCTCCCGTCGCCGGGTGATTATTCATTTCCCGGAGCAGATTGCCCCGGAGGAACGCGACCCGCAGCTTAAAAACAAAATCGCCCGTGAGCTGGCCGTGATTGTACGCCAGTTAATGCAGAAGTTCAGCGACCCGATCACCGCGCGCGCACTGCTCCAGTCACAGCAGAACTCCGACGAGGCTCTCAGCATCAAGCGCGATGCCGACCCGACATTTGATTTTTGCGGCTATCTGGAGGCCCTGCCGGAGCCTGAGGGGATGTATATTGGCAATGCCAACATCATTCCGCGTCAGCCGCGCCTGTATCTGTATCATGCCTATCTGGCGTATATGGAAGCCCACGGCTACAGGAATACACTCAGCCTCACCATGTTCGGTAAGGGATTGCCAGCCATGTTGAAAGAGTACGGGCTGAGTTATGAGAAGCGCCGAAAAAATCAGGGCATACAAACCAATCTCGCGCTAAGAGAGGAAAGCAACGCCGACTGGCTGCCGAAATGTGATGAACCCATAGCGAAATAACCTACCCTGACCGGCAATCGCCGGTCTTTTTTTACCTGCAAAATGGCAAAAGTGAACAGTAAAGTGTTCACTGTTCACCAACCATTCACCGCATAACTTAATGAATATTATAAACAAAAACCATTAGTGAACAGTGTGAACAGTTTTTCTAAAAAAAAGTTTTTTTTCTTGATGTGATCTATTCAAAAACAGGTTTACTTAACCACAGGAAGCGCTGCAACAAATCACCATTGGTATACGCTTAGGTATACCAATGAAAGTTGAATTGGTTAAAATTGATTTATAACAGATAGTTATGGGAACTATTCAGACTCCGCCAGCTCATGATTGGATAGTGCCAGGACAGCACTAGCAATAACAGGAAGTTAGCAATCTCAGCAGGACACCGACCAGACGGTGAGGAGACAAAAAAGATACGCAAAGGAGCCGCGGCTCCCGAGTGACATAAAAGCCCGCTTATGCGGGCTTTTTTATGCTCTTTGCCCCGTCCTGAAAGTGTTGACACGTTCCAGACTTAGATCCGGAGAACGTGATGATAGCTGAATACGAACAGGCAGATTAATTTCCTGATAACTCTTTTTATTTAACAGTGAACGACCATGGTTAAATAATATTCCTACAAGCTTAAAATCGTCACGATAAAAAGAAACGTATTTTTTAAATACATTCATCATTTAAACGTTCGACATCGTTAGACAGCCCACAACGCCGCATAGTGTAAAAATATCCAGTTAACTTCTCCATGAACAACTCTTGAATTTTCCTACTAAATACATATATTACGCATCCCGTTCAGTACATGGAATAACCTTTGATTTTTTTAATTGATATTGGAGTTACAAATGTCAAATAAGAAAATTTCGCGGAGCAATGGGGCAACAGGCCCCGTTAATAAGGTTGTCGCATGGTCAACAATCGCTTTGCAGGCTCTGTATCCTGCCCTTCTTAGCTTCACGCCAACCATCAGCCATGCGTCAGCCGTTAAGGCATCGCAGGCCGCCGCAGAACAGCAAGAACTGCGCGGCCTGTCTTCTCTCGCCGCGCAGGCTGGCAGAAGTATTGAAAACGGCCATGCGGGCAGTTTTGCTGCCAATACCGTCTCAGCACAGGCAACGAAGGAGGTGGTAGAGTGGCTACAGAAGTACGGTAATGCGCGTATTCAACTCAACGTCGATGACGCTTTCTCGTTAAAAGATTCGGCGTTCGATTTCCTTTATCCGTGGATTGATACAAAGCAGCATGTTTTATTTAGCCAGACATCGCTTCACCGTACCGATGACAGAACCCAAACTAATATCGGTATGGGTTATCGCTATTTCACGGCGGATAATTCAATGCTGGGCGCAAACTTATTTTATGACTACGATTTAAGTCGTCATCACGCACGTATGGGTGCAGGCGTTGAGTATTGGCAAGATTATTTACGCGCAGGCGCAAATGCTTATTTAAGATTATCAAAATGGAAGGATTCCCACGATCTGGATGATTATCAGGAACGTCCGGCGGATGGCTGGGATATCTATACCCAAGGTTGGTTGCCATCGTATCCGCAACTGGGCGCATCGCTTAAATATGAAAAGTATTACGGTAAGAATGTCGGCCTCTTCGGCAGCGAACAACTTCAGGAAAATCCGTACGCCTTTACAGGCGGGATCAGCTATACGCCGGTTCCGCTAGTTACGCTTTCCGCTGAACACAAGCAGGGGCGGAGCAATACTCATGATTCACGCTTCGGCATAGAGATTAACTATCGCCCCGGCATCCCGCTGGCGAAGCAGTTGGACAGCGACAATGTTGCGTTAATGCGCGAAGTTCAGCACGGACGCTACGATTTTGTCGAACGAAATAACAATATTGTTCTGGAATACCGCAAAAAATCGGTTCTGAAAATCCGCCTGCCTGAAAGCGTACAGGGGGAAGGTGGCGCCGTTATTCCGGTGACTATTTCGCTGGATAAATCCCACTGGGGCATTCAGTCGGTAGAGTGGAACGATAGCGCATTTACCGCCGCTGGCGGACGCATTTCCGGTAGCGGCACATCATGGCAACTGACGTTACCCGCTTATACACCAGGCGGCACTAATCATTGGCAAATCGGTGCAACGGCGCGAGATGTTAAAGGAAATGTCTCTAACTATGCGGTGATGAACGTGACGGTGACGGGGAGTTCAGCCTCTGTCGGCACAATGGATTTTACATTGAACGGCGAGCAGCAACCGATCATCGCTGCTGACGGGAAGTCACAGCATCCGGTTACGCTGGTGCTTAAAGATACCAATGGTAATCCGTTAACAGGACTTGCACATGACATTGAGTTGTCTTTAGCGTTTACACCTGACGCACAGAGAAATCGTGAGCGTTCGGCACAGGCTCCAAAGCTTGGTGAAGTGCAGGAAACCCGCTCCGGGGTGTATACCGCCACGCTGACGCCGGGTTTAACGGCGGGGACGGCACGCATAACCGCTAAAGTCCTGGGTAAAACAGAAACCCTGACGGTGACACTAAAAGCGGTTTCCGCAGAGGCGGCAAAATCGACATTCACGGTAATGCCCATGGAGCAGGTCGTTGGACATCCGATTAGCCTGGCGTTAGAAGCAAAAGATAAAGACGGGAATGCCATCACCGGCGACGACAGCTTACGTTTTTATGCAGTTTCAGCCAGCGGCGAAGTCCGTTTTACTGCCGTAGAAGAGAAAGACGGCGTGTACAGCGCTAAGGCAACGTCTGAACTGGCTCAGGCGACACGCATTGGTGTGACGTCACAAAAACATGATTTCTCTGGGCTGGAAAAACAAGCCAACTGGATTGCCGACAAAACGCAACCGGTGGTGCAGGCTTTTAACCTGACCAGGGACAATGCGCTGGCGGATGGCAAACAGAGTAATGTCGCGGTCGTTACCCTGACCGACCGTTATGGGAACCCGCTGTCCGGATACACGGTCACCCTGGCGTTACCGCCACAGGTTAAGATCGCGAATGGGGAGAACGTTGTGAAGACCGATGCCAAAGGTGAAGCAAGATTCTCACTGACCAGTTCAACTCCGGGAACTTATGATATTACACTAAGCGCGGGGAACATCAGCTCATCGCTAAGCGTAACATTTGCCTCTGCAATGGAGGGGGCAACATTGTCTCTGACGGCCAAAGACAATGGCGCAATCACCAATATTGCAGCAAACGGTCGCGATGGTGCCACGCTTGAAATCATGCTCAACAATACCGCCGCGTCGGTTGAAGGACAGAAAGTGGAGCTTATCGTAACGCCACAAGGGCTCGTGTACCCGGAGAAAATCACCACCAATAAAGACGGTTACGCGACGGTAACGTTAACTACGGTTAAGGCAGGTCATTACACCGTTAATGCCAGGGTTACAGATGGGCAGCACAGCGTTGAGTCCTCAAGCGTTGACCTGGAATTCGTACCTGATATTAACAGCGCAGTGCTGAATTTGACCGCACCGTCTGAGAGCATTGTGGCAAACGCATCAGCGGCACATGAAATTCAGGTACAGGTTGTCGACGGTGAAAACAACCCATTTAGTGGTGACGTGCACCTGACCAGTTCCCCTACCAGTGGATTAAAACTGGGCCAGTCCGAACTGACATTGGATGAGAAAGGAATGGCATCAACAACCTTTATTGCCGCAGAAGCCGGGCACTATCAATTGCAGGCAACCTTCATCAAAGAGGGTAAACGCGTTACGGCGAGTAAGGCGATTGAGGTGGTATCGGATCTGCAAAATGCCGCGTTGACGATCGAACCGTCAACGACATCCGCCGTAGTCAGTGATGTGGATAACGTGGCGTTTACCCTGCATCTGACCGATACATCAGGGAACAGCGTCAGCAACCGTAAGCTGAAAATTACGGCTACAGGCCCATCGCCACGCGATCCTCTGGTGATTGACAATACGCTTGTCACCACCAATGGTTCCGGTACTGCGACTGTAAATGTCCACGGTAATAAGGCGGGTCGTTACACGCTGACCGCCACATTGGCTGAACACGGTAGCAATGTCTCGGCAAATGCTTCGCTAACGCTGAATGCCGATGCCCAGAATCCAGTACTCACTCTGGAGCAGGATCCTGGCTATGCCGTTGCCAACCTTGAGCCGGTAGGCTTTATGGCCCGGTTGCAGGATAAATTCGGTAACCCGTTAAACGGCAGTGTCGAATTTAGCGCAGGCAGCAAAGCCAAACCCGGCAGCGGAACCTTTACGATGACGCCGGATAAAACCAACTTTAAGTTAGGGAATGCTTACTCTGAACTGAGAACGGATACGGCCGGTGTAAGTTGGGTGAGAGCGAAGGCGACGACGGGAGATAAAACATTGGAAAAAGTACTCACCGTCTGGGTAGTTGAGAACCATCAACCAAATTCCTGATCGGGATATAAACAAAAGATAGCCGGGGTGTTTTCGAGAGCACCCCGGCTACTGCCATAACCTCAAATATATCGACGCTTGCATTATTCTCATGGCCAGGCGAGCTATGAGAATAATGAGCACTTAAATAGCGCCAACCGTCATCCCATTCCTCCCCCTTTTACTCATCAAAAGGAGGGAAAAAAACGACTCACTTTTAACAAAGCCATTCATGACCTTACTTATCAACCGGATAATCCCTGTTAATCCACGCATGTTCATCTTCCCAGGTAAACATCCATTTGCGAACCGGGCCGGCCATCACGTTAAGGTAGTAACTGTCATATCCCGCCAGGGTTGCCACCGGGTGATACCCTTTCGGCACCATCACCACGTCGCGGTTATAGACTGCCATACACTCGTCAAGCGACCGGTCGTCGGTGTACACCCGTTGCATACAGAATCCCTGCGGCGGGTTGAGGCGATGGTAGTAAGTCTCCTCCAGATAGGTTTCCTGCGGGGGATTATCGGTGTCATGCTTATGGCTTGGGTAAGAACTGGTACAACCTTCGTTGGTCCACACCTCCACCACCAGCAGGCTATCTGCGGGTTTATCTTCCGGTAAGATGTTGTGCACGTAGCGCTGGTTGTGACCTTTGCCGCGCGCTTCCCCGTCGATATCCTTAGGTGCGATCAGCCGTGTTGGGTGCGTGCCTTTCCCCGGTGCAGCGCAGACCGCCAGCTCCAGTCTGGTCACCGCCTGAACCTGTATGGTTTCACCAGCAGTGACATAAACCGCCCACGGTTTGATGCGTTCAAACGGGCTCATCCGCTCACCGATATCCGTAAAAGTTGCGCCCGGCGTGGTGACGGTCGCGCGTCCGGCAACCAATACCAGACAACGTTCTTCGCTGACGGCGGGCAGCGTAAGCTGCTGCCCTTCCTCCAGTTCATACGCTCTAAAGCCAACATATCCCCAACCGGCGCTTTCCGGCGTTACTGACTGCGTACACCCTTGCTCGTCCGGCTGCTGCCAGCGTGATAATAAACGTGACATATCACCTCCTCAGATAAGCCCGGCATCCCGCGCCAGACGGCTAAGGTTGTTATAGCCCAGACGCGCATACGTCAGCGGATGCGCGATGGCTGGATCCTGCTCCGCCTCCACCACCAGCCACCCCTGATACTGGTTCGCCTTCAGCAATGCCATGATTGGCGGATAGTCAACGCAGCCATCTCCCGGCACGGTAAAGACGCCGCTCAGCACCGCATCAAGGAAGCTGGTTTTGCGGTTTTTGACATCCGCCAGCACGTCGGCACGTACGTCTTTGCAGTGAACATGGTTGATACGTGATGCCCAGCGCTGCGCCACAGCCAACGGATCGGCACCCGCAAAGGTCAAATGCCCGGTGTCGAGCAACAAGCCAACTTCATCACCGGTATTCGTCATCAGATTATCCACATCTTCAGCAGATTCAATCACCGTTCCCATGTGGTGGTGATAGGCAATCTGTACCCCCTGCTGCTGGGTGTAGCGCGCAAACTCGGTGAGTTTTTCACCGTACTCTTGCCAGCGCTCTTGCGGGAAGCGCGGACGCAGATGTACCGGCGTCTGCTGCTCGCCGTGAATGCAGCCACTGACTTCGGCAAAGACCAGCACCTTCGCTCCCAGTTCGCGCAGTAACGTCAGGTGCGATTGCACAGCGGCAATCTCCTCCTCCACGCTGCGTTCCAGCAGACGTCCGGAGTACCAGCCGGAAACCAGTTGCAGGTCGTGGCGCTGCAAAATGGGGCCGAGCAGTCGCGCCTCACGCGGGAATTTGTTGCCCAGTTCGAAACCAGCAAATCCAGCCTCTTTGCCCTCGCTCAGACACGTATCAAGCGACGTCTCAGCGCCCAGTGAAGGAAGATCGTCATTCGTCCATGTCAGTGGATTAATACCTAATTGTACCGTCATCATCTTCTCCTGAATTATGCTTGTCCGCGCTCGCGCCACCAGGCGATAAGCTGCAGGTAGTTATCTTTAATGCGCGCCACCAGCTGCGCATCGTCAATATCGTGTTTCAACCACGCGCGGGAAGCGTCGCCGAACAGCGTGCGTCCCACGGCAAAACCTTTCACCACCCCATGACCCGCAGCCGCTTTAAAATCAGCACGCAGTTGCTCTGCCGGAGCGTCCAGGCCCAGGATCACCACGCCACGGCAGTGCGGATCGCGCCGCTCGATAATGTCACTCAACGCCGTCCAGCCAGCAGAAGTCAGCGGTGGGAGTTTCCACCAGTCGGGGTAGATCCCTAAGTTGTAGAAACGGGAAATGGCGCGCAAATACAGTTCATCACTGCGCGGCATACTGGCCGGTAAAATCACCTCCAGCAGCAGCTCATGACCGGACTGGCAACAGGCGCGGTACACCTCAGCGATTTTTTGTTCTTGTTCCAGACGCAACGCGTGGGCATCTTCCGGATGGAAAAAGACCAGACACTTCACCACATGTTCCTGCGGCCAACTAATGAGCTGCGAGCCTATATTGCCGTGTTCCATCTCCAGCGGGCGCGACCCCGGCAGTTCGATAGGGCGACCTATCCACCAGCCCTCTCCGGTTATCGCATTCAGCGCATCCTGACCAAACGTACCATCGCACAGCAGCCCGGCCTTGCCCTCCAGCCCGGCGCTGTTGGCCGCTTCACGACTGGCCTGCAAAATAAGCTGTTTCAATGCCGGAATACGCTTCAAAGACGCGCCGCACTGCAACGCCATATCTTCCAGTTGGCTACGGTGATCGAAGGCCATCACGCACAGTTCCGGCCATGTGCGGCGGCGAGTCGTCACGCGATGCAAATGGTTGAGATGCAGATCGAGATCCGGACGCGGAACCTCTGCAGCGCGAGAAAGATAATCATCAAGCTCAACTTTACTCGGCATCGCCGGCGCACAGCCGTGACGTGATACCACCAGTGCGCCGCAGGCATTTGCATAGCGGCACGCCTGCTCCCACCCCTCATCGTTAAGATAGCCGCGCAGCAGGCCAGACATAAACGCATCCCCCGCCCCCAGCACGTTCAGCACCTCTACGCGCACGCCGGTGACCGTCAGGCCATCGTCCAGCCGGGCCGGGATCGCGTCGGTATACACCGAACTGCCAAGCGCACCGCGCTTGCAGACCAGCGTCGCGTGACTCACGCCGCGAACCTGCGACAGCGCCTGCAGCGTATCGGTACTGCCGCCCGCGATATGAAATTCCTCCTCAGTGCCGACAATTACATCAAAAAGATGCAGCACCTCCTGCAACTGGCGGGTGACCTGATCGGCGGCGATAAAGCGTGTTTCGCCGTCGCCTAAGGAAGTAAGCCCCCACAGCACCGGGCGATAGTCGATATCCAGCGCCGTACGCACGCCGTGACGCCGGGCGTAAGCGAGCGCCGTCAACACCGCCTCGCGGGTTTGCGGATGAGAAAGATGCGTCCCGGTGATGGCAAGACAACGAGCAGAAGCGATGTACTGTTCATCAACATCGCTGGCGGTAATCGCCATATCCGCGCAGTTATCACGGTAAAAAATCAGTGGGAAGGTGTCCCGGTCTTTAATGCCGAGTAGCACCAGCGCCGTCAGGCGGTCTTTATCAGTGATCAGATGGCTGGTATCGCAGCCTACCTGGTTTAATTCTTCACGCAGGAAACGCCCCATATGTTCGTCGCCAACCCGCGCCAGCATTGAGGAGCGCAGCCCCTGGCGTGCCGTGCCGTAAGCCACGTTGCCGGACGAACCACCAAGATATTTGGCAAAGCTCGACACATCTTCCAGGCGTGCGCCAATCTGCTGACTGTAGAGGTCAACCGCCACGCGGCCCATGCATATCACATCAAACTGCTTTTCCACGTTGATACCTCTTCAGACAATGTCGTTCACGTTCAGCCAGCGGCCTTCCTGGTGCGAGAGTGCGATAGCGTCAAGCACGCGCGAAACCTTCCAGCCCTCTTCAAAGTCCGGCCACATCGGTGCATCGGCGGCAATGCCGTCCACCAGGTCACGTACTTCTACTGTTTTCTGGTCGTTAAAGCCGATACCATGCCCGGCTCCCATGCAAAACGCGCCGTAGTCCGGGTGCGCCGGGCCAACCAGTAAAGTGCGAAACCCCTGGCGGTTGACCGGATCGTCATGCAGATAGAGCTTCAGCTCAGCCATACGCTCCTGAGTAAAACTGATGGTTCCTTTGGTCCCGGTAATCACATACGACAACCCCATCTTGCGGCCACAGGCAACGCGCGAGGTTTCAATCACCCCTTGCGCACCGCCTGCAAAGCGCACCATCGCGTGGGCCTGATCTTCGTTCTCTACCGTCACCATTTGCGAGGAACCGACTTTCGCCGGACGCTGTGGCACCACGATCTTCAGGTCGCCGCAGACCTGATGAATATCCCCAACCAGGTACTGCGCCATATTGACGATATGCGCCGCCAGATCGCCAAGCGCACCAAGTCCGGCGGTCTCTTTAAAGCAATGCCAGTGGATCGGCGCAAGCGGATCGGCCATGTAGTCTTCGTTGTGGGTGCCGTAGAAATGGATCACCTCACCAATTTCTCCGCGCTCAATGATCTCTTTCGCCAGCTGCGCCGTCGGGTTCTTCATATAGTTGAACCCCACCAGCGTTTTCACTCCTGCCCGCTGTGCAGCCTCAACCATTTCACGTGCGTCGTGGGCATTCAGCGCCAACGGCTTTTCTGAGTACACATGCTTGCCATGGCGAATCGCTTCCAGCGCCATCTCTTTGTGTAGATGATTAGGAGAACAGATATCCACGACATCAATGGCCGGGTCAGCCACCAGCGCACGCCAGTCTCCGGTTGAGCGATTGAAGCCAAACGCCTGCGCCCGCTCGGCGGCAAGCTCTGGAGAGACTTCCGCCACCATTTCGCGCACCAGCTTGCCGCGCAGGTTAAACACCGTCGGGGCCTGGGCATAGGCGATAGCATGCGCCTTGCCGATATACCCGGTGCCAATCAATCCAATACGAACTTCTTTCATCATGATCCTCACAATGCGCCGCGACGGCTCTTGGCGTAGGTATCGAACGCCACCGCCAGAACGATAATTAAGCCGGTAATAATTTGTTGGTAGTAAGCCGAGACGTTCATCAGCACCAGACCGTTAATCAGGATGCCCATGATGATCGAGCCGATAATGGTGCCGCCAATACGCCCGTAGCCGCCCATCAGTGAGGTACCGCCAATGACCACCGAGGCGATAACGCGCAGCTCAAACGAGATCCCGGCGACCGCTTCTGCACTGCCCAACCGCGCGCTGAGAATGAAGCCCGCCAGCCCTGCCAGACAGCCAATTAACACGTAGACGCTCACCAGCACGCGCTTCACGTTAACCCCTGCCAGACGCGCCGCCTCCGGGTTGCCGCCGATGGCGTACACGAAGCGCCCCCAGCGGGTTTTATGTAGCGCCAGATAACCGCCTACCGCCACCAGCGCGAATATCCAGATTGGAATGGAGATACCAAGCAGTTCGCCGCGTCCCCACCAGCGGTATCCCGCGTCGAAACCGGCAATTGGTGCGCCGTCGTTAATCACCAGCGTCAGGCCGCGCCAGATCGTCATCCCGCCGAGGGTGACGATAAACGGCGGCAGACGCAGGCGGGTCACGCCGAGGCCATGCAGAAAACCAATCGCGGTGCCCATCGCCATACAGATACCAAGGCCAATCAGCCAGCTCATGCCGCCCCAGGCGTTCGGGTCGACGGTGGTGAAGTTGTCGCCCTTAATCACATACGCGGCGGTCATGGCGCAGACCGCCAGGATGGAGCCCACCGACAGATCGATCCCGGCGGTCAGAATGACAAACGTCATCCCCACCGCCATGATCCCGTAGATGGAGACTTCGGTCAGAATGTTGAAAATATTGCGTTCAGAAAGAAAATTGCTGTTCTGCAACTGAAAGAAAATCAGCAGCAGGATCATGAAAATCAGTACCCCAAAGCGCTCAAAAAAGGCAATGGGATCAAGACGTCCGCCGCGTTTGGCAGGAACCTGCGTTTTAGAAATAATCTGCGTCATGAATCACTCCGTTATGCCGCATTCAGGGCGTTGTGGTTGATGGCCATCATCGTCATTAGCCGCTCTTCATTAGCGTCGTCACCGTGGATCTCGCCAGTCACCCGGCCTTCACTCAACGTGATGATCCGATCGGAAACCGCCATGACTTCCGGCAGATCGGAGGAGATCACGATCACCGCCACGCCCTTTTTCGCCATATCAAACAGCACCTGATGGACTTCTGATTTGGTGCCAACATCGATGCCGCGCGTTGGTTCATCCACGATCAACACCCGAGGATTAAGCGCCATGCAGCGCGCGAGGATTACTTTCTGCTGGTTCCCGCCGGAGAGCTTGCGCACCTCCTGCGCGCTGTTGACCATTTTGATCTGCAGCGCCTGGCGGTATGACTCGATCAGGGCATCCTCTTTGCGGGTATTCACGAACCAGCGCCAGTGCAGCAGTGACGAGAGGCTGGAGAGCGACAGGTTGTCGCGGATCGACAGCCCAAGCACCGCGCCCTCTTTTTTACGATCTTCCGGTACCAGCGCCAGCCCCTGATCCAGCGCAAACAGCGGATCGCGCGGCTGATATGGCACGCCATCAAGTTCAAAGCTGCCGGAAGTAAAACCGTCGGCGCCAAACAGGCAGCGGGCCACTTCGGTGCGCCCGGCACCCACCAGTCCGGCAATGCCTAACACTTCGCCAGCATGCACGTGGAAGCTAATGTCGTGCAGCGCGATACCATGCGGATCCAGCGGCGGTTTTTCGCGGCTAAGCCCCTTCACCGCCAGACGCACAGGTTTATCTTCATGGTGAGTTTCGCTGGCCGGACGGCGATTAAAGGCCACATCGCGCCCCACCATCAGGCGGATCAGCTGTTCTACGGTGGTCTGTGCAACCGCGCCATTCCCGGTGAATCGTCCATCCTGGAAAACAGTGAACTGGTCGCAGAGTTGAAAAACTTCATGCAGGCGATGGGTGACGTAGATAATGCTCACGCCACGCCCTTTAAGTTCCCGCACCACACGGTGTAGGCTTTCTACTTCGCTGTCGCTCAGCGCGGCGGAAGGTTCATCCATAATGATCAGCTTTGCGTTCAGCGTCAGCGCTCGCGCAATTTCCACCATTTGCTGCTGCGCCACGCTCAGTCGGGCCACGGCCGTGGTTGGCGCAACGTTCAGTTGCAGGTAATCCAGAATCACCTGCGCTTCCTGATTTACCGCCTTTTCGTCAACAATCAGATTGCGTTTGCGCGGTTCGCGATCGAGAAACATATTCTCGGCGACGGTCATATTGGGCAGCAGATTAAATTCCTGATAAATCGTGATAATGCCCTTGTTCTGCCGCTCAACCGGAGAGTCTTCTACCGGCAATGTTTCGCCGTTGAACCAAATATCCCCGCGTGTTTGCGGCTGCGCGCCCGCCAGCGCTTTCAGCAGGGTCGATTTTCCGGCACCGTTCTCACCTAACAGCGCATGAATTTCGCCTGCTCCGACGGTCAGCTGTGCGCTGCTCAGCGCCCAAACGCCGGAAAAGCTTTTCGCCAGGTCGGTCACTTTCAGTAAGGGTTGCGACATCGGTCTGCTCCTCCTTTAGAGTGAGCCGCCGTAACGGCGGCTCCAGATATACACAAAATCATTCAAGTTGCATCAAGGCGGCAAGTCTGAGAATCCCCAGGAGCTTACTCAAGTAAGTGACTGGGGTGAGCAGATGCAGCCAACACAGAGGCAGCTTGAAGGATGACGTGTATAAATCAGTTACCGGCTTCGTTAATACGCTCGGCCTGCTGCAGGTTCTCTTTGGTGATAAGCGTTGGCGGGTAGTCAGCCCCGGTGATCGCAGTCTTCTCACGGACGTTATTCACCAACTGGCTCATGGCCGTTTTCACCGCAAAGCCAGGACGCTGATCCGCCGTCACTGCCAGCCAGCCGTCGCGCACACGCGCCAGTGCTTCCGGCACGGCATCGAAGCCCGTGACCAGAACTTCACCCGGTTTCAGTCCTTGTCCCTGTAACGCTTCAATCGCGCCCAAGGCCATATCGTCGTTAGCGGAGAGGATCACCTGCGGACGCTTCGGCAACGAAGGCAGAACGCTTTCGACAATGCGCATCCCTTCAGAACGCATCCAGTTACCGGTCTGATCGGCAACGATCTTGTACTTTTCACCACCCGCCTTCAGGCTGTCGCGAATGCCTTTAGTACGTTCAATGTTGGAGGAGGAGCCTGGCTGGCCGGTCAGCAGAATAATGTCTGCCCCGTCAGGGAATTTGGTTTTGACAAAGTCGCCAATCGCCTGACCGCCCTTGTAGTTGTTCGCGCCGAAGTGCGGCACTTTTTTCTGGCTGTCAACGGAGCGGTCGAGGGTAACAACGGGCAGTTTCGCATCCTGAATTTCATCTACCGCGCTGGACACCGCGTTGACATCGTTCGGTGAAACAATAAAGCCCTGTGCGCCACGAGTTATGGCGTTTTCCAGGTCAGCGACCTGTTTTGGCGAGCTACCCTGCCCGTCCAGGACCTGTAAATTCACGCCCATCTCTTTTGCGGCTTTCACCGCCGTGCGCTGCATGTGAACTTCAAATGGCATCGCCAGGTTTGGCGTGCTGAAAACAATTTGCTCATTTTCAGCAATGGCTGCCCCGGATGTCATGGCGATGAGGACAGCTAAGATCAGTTTTTTCATTATTATGTCTCTCTGTGTAGGGTAGGTTGTGGTGACAATCAGAGGAGAACTTCACGTTGGCTATGCAGTGACTCCAGCGCTTTATCCGCCAGATACAGCGCACGCTCGCCATCGTCCCCGCTGCAATCAGGGACCGCTTCGCCGCGCAGTACCGCAACAAAGTGTTCCCATTCCGCGGCATAGGCCGATTTATAACGCTGCAGGAAGAAATGTTCAGGTAACGCGCTGGTGCAGCCGGTCTTCGCGTAGTGCTGCACCTGATTTTCGAGAATGTTGCCCGCGCACAGCAGCCCTTCAGAGCCGTGCAGCTCAAGGCGCTGATCGTATCCGTAAGAAGAACGGCGGCTGTTGACGATGGTCGCCATCGCACCGGAGGCATATTTCAGTACGATGAACGCGGTATCGATATCGCCCGCTTCGCCAATCGCCGGATCCACCAGATTGCTGCCCTGGGCATACACCGAAACCGGCTCCTCGCCCATAATAAAGCGCGCCATATCAAAATCGTGGATGGTCATATCACGGAACATACCGCCGGACACACGCACGTATTCCGCAGGCGGCGGCGACGGGTCGCGGGAGATGATCAGCAGCGATTCCGGCTTTCCGATACGCCCGGCCAGTGCGTCAGTTTTCACACGGCGAAACTGTGGATCGAAGCGGCGGTTGAAACCGATAAACAACGGTACGTCGTACTCTTTGACCACTTTCAGGCAGTCGCGTACACGGGCCAGATCCAGGTGGACCGGCTTTTCACAGAAGATGGCTTTGCCGTGGCGGGCGGCCATTTCAATCAGATCCGCATGGGTATCGGTCGCGGAGGCAATCAGCACGGCGTGAACGTTAGGGTCCGTCATCGCCTCATCCAGGCTTTGCAAACGAGCCTGGTACTGTGTGGCAAGACGGGTGGCAAATTCCTGATTCGGGTCGACGACGGACCAGAGGGTAGTGGCACTGTGACTGGCAATGTTAGCTGCATGTACCTGGCCAATTCGGCCAGCGCCCAGTAAAGCAATGTTAAACATAACGGCTCCCGGTGTTGGTGAATGCGATGAACTAACGACCCTTTAAATAAAACATTTATTTCATTTTTATAAATAGTGAAAATTATGTTTTTGGGTTCAAGTTAACACTTTTGAGATGATCGAGATAAAATCTGTTATCAATATCACAACATAACAACAGGGAAGATGCAGGAATTGGCCCCCTTCCGTTCAGGAAGGAGGCGATGGATGAAGAGAAAGGAAAAATGAAATGAAAATTTCGTTGTCGCAGGTTACCGGATGACAGCGCTAACGACTTATCCGGCCTGGGGTAGAATCCGCTGTAGGCCGGATAAGCGCGGCGCCATCCGACATTAATCGTTTAGTACTGACGTGCGTTTTTCACCTGCTCAAACGTCTGCTCAGCCGCTTTTCGCACCGACGGAGATTCTGCCACCTGCGCATCGCCAGTGCGCCACCAGGAGGCATAGTCGTGGGTCATGGTTTTCGGCAGGACTTTGATATCCAGCAGCACAGGTCCCGAATGCGCACGCGAGGCTTCCAGCGCCGCCAGTAGGCTTTGCTCGTCATGTACACGCCATGCCCGACAGCCGTAGCTTTCCGCGTTTTTAGCAAAATCGACCTTCACCAATGGCCCATCCAACCGTCCGGTTTGCGGATTACGGTGACGGTTTTCCGTACCGAAGCTCCCCATCCCATGCCCCATCTGCAGGTTGTTAATACACCCGAAGCTGGCGTTATCAAACAGCAGGATAGTGACTTTTATCCCCTCCTGGACGGCGGTTTGTAGCTCGGAATGCAGCATCATGTACGAGCCATCCCCCACCATGGCATATACCGGCTGCTGCGGCTTCGCCAGCCTGGCTCCAATAGCAGCCGCAATCTCATAGCCCATACAGGAGTAACCGTATTCCAGGTGATAGCTGTCCGGGGTTTTGACCCGCCAGATACGCTGTAAATCGCCAGGCAGCGATCCGGCGGCCCCTACGACGATAGCGTTATCTTCAATGTGCTGATTGATAAGCCCCAGCACCTTCGTCTGGGTCAACCGGGTGTTTAGCGTGTCGCCATATTCCGCCAGCTGAGCGTCAAGATGCCCAGCCACTTCGGGTTCGTCATCGGGACGCCAGTCGCGCTCCCATAAACGTTGGCACTCATCGCGCCAGGCCTCTTGCGCCTGCGCGACCTCCTTCCCCCAATCGCTGCGGTAGTCTTTCAGTGTTTCAGTTAATGCCGTAAGCCCGGTACGGGCGTCGGCGATAAGCGCAGTGGCATCAAGCTTCAGTGCGTCAAACTCCGCCACGTTAAGCAGCAGGAACTCAACCTCCGGATGAGAAAACAGCGCTTTCGAACCGGTGGTAAAGTCGGTGAGGCGCGTACCAATGCCGATCACCAGATCGGCTTGCGGTGCGAGCTGATTCGCTGCCATCCCTCCAGTTACCCCAATGCCTCCGAGGTTAAGTGGGTGGTCACTAACCAGCGCTCCCTTTCCGGCCTGAGTTTCGGCAAACGGCAGTTGCAGCGTTTCAACAAACGTACGAAACGCCTCATGCGCGCCGGAATATCGTACCCCGCCGCCGCATACCACCAGCGGACGGCGTTTGCGGGCAATCAGCGCCCGCGCCATCGCCAGACGCTGCGGGTCGGGTGGTCGACGTTCGATCAAATGAACGCGGCGCGCAAAGAAGCTCTGCGGATAGTCCCAGGCTTCCCCCTGCACATCCTGTGGCAGGCAAATAGTTACGGCACCAGTATCTGCGGGGTCAGTAAGCGTTCGCATCGCGTTTAGCATCGCGCTCATTAACTGCTCCGGGCGGTTAATCCGGTCCCAGTAACGCGAGACCGGGCGGAAGCAGTCGTTGGTACTGATGCCAAGGTCATGGTATTGCTCAATTTGCTGCAATACCGGGTCCGGCTGACGACTGGCGTAGACATCGCCAGGCAACAGCAGCAGCGGAATACGATTCGCCGTCGCGGTTGCCGCTGCGGTCACCATGTTTGCCGCTCCCGGCCCAACAGATGACGTCACGGCAAAAATACGCTGGCGCCGATGCTGTTTGGCGAATCCGGTCGCCATGTGCGCAATTCCCTGCTCATTACATCCCTGCATCACCTGCAAATGACCGGGTGCCTGCTCCAGCGCCTGGCCAATGCCAAGCACGTTACCGTGACCAAAGATGGTGGCGACGCCCTCGACAAAGGGCGTTTCCACGCCATCGACACAGATATATTGTTGATTAAGGAATTTGACCAGCGCCTGAGCCATGGTCATACGTTCGGTTTGCATAAACCCTCCTGTCAGCCCAGCGTTGGCATGGAGAACGCGGCCCCTGTGTCCTGCAGCATCTCCGGCCAGCGTGCGGTGACGGTTTTCATCCGGGTGTAGAAGCGCACGCCATCGTTACCATGAACGTTCAGCGCACCAAAAATAGACCGCTTCCAGCCGCCAAAACTGTGGAACGCCATCGGCACCGGAATTGGAACGTTTACGCCCACCATGCCCGCCTGCACTTCTTCGCAGAAGCGACGCGCACAGCCGCCGTCACGTGTGAAAATTGCCGTGCCATTACCATATTCATGACGGTTAATCAGTTCCACCGCGCTGCTGTAATCTGCTACGCGCACCACAGAAAGCACCGGTCCAAAAATCTCTTCTTTATAGATGGTCATCTCCGGCGTGACGTTATCAAACAGGGTCGGCCCGACAAAATAACCCTGCTCATGGCCTTTAACGCTAAAACGTCGACCATCCACGCGCAGGCTGGCCCCCTGCGATTCCCCACTGTCGATATAACCGAGCACTTTATTACGATGTACAGAGGAGATAAGCGGCCCCATTTCATTTTCCGGTGTCTGGTCAAGACCAGGCCCGACACGCAGCGCCGCAATCTGTTTTTCCAGTCTCGAGCACAGCTCGTCTGCCGTTTTGTCCCCTACCGCCAGCACGACCGAAAGCGCCATGCAGCGTTCACCCGCCGCGCCGTAAGCGGCCCCCATAATGGCGTTGGTCGCCATATCCATGTCGGCATCCGGCATTAAAATGCAGTGATTTTTAGCGCCACCTAACGCCTGGCAACGCTTACCGTGGGCCGATGCCGTCTGATAAATGTATTCCGCAATCGGCGTAGAGCCGACAAAGCTCACGGCCTGCACACGCGGGTCAGTTAACAGCACGTCAACGGACTCTTTGTCCCCCTGCACGACGTTGAACACGCCGTCCGGCAATCCGGCGTCTTGCAGTAGTTTGGCCAGAGCCAGGGCGAGAGAAGGGTCTTTTTCTGAGGGTTTCAGCACGAAGGTATTCCCGGTTGCCAGCGCGATGGGGAACATCCACATCGGTACCATTGCCGGAAAGTTAAACGGCGTGATCCCGACGCAAACCCCGAGCGGTTGCATCAGCGAATGGCTATCGACGCCGGTCCCTACGTTGGCTGAGTGTTCGCCCTTTTGCAGATGTGGGATGCCACAGGCAAACTCCACCACTTCCAGGCCGCGGGTCAGCTCACCAACTGCGTCAGAGAATACCTTGCCATGCTCTTCGCTGATGATGCGAGCCAGCCTCTCCATGTTTTCTTCCAACAGCGCCTTAAAGCGGAACATCACTCGCGCACGTTTTAACGGAGAATGGCGCGCCCAACCGGGGAATGCGTCGTGCGCTGCCGCAATGGCCTGCTCGGTTTCCTGTGTCGTACTCATCACCACCTGGCGGATCTGCTCGCCGGTGGCCGGGTTGAAGATTGCCTGAACGCGCTGGCCTGAACCGGTGACACATTCGCCGTGGATAAAATTCGCTACTGTCTCCATCCTTAACCTCTCGCTGTTGATACGTGACTGTTACCTGAACACTGTTATCTGTGTACTATATATGAAACAAACATTCCATTTTAAGTTGAAATAAAACAAATAATGATTAATGTGATCAAGGATAGGTTTTTATGTTAACAAGCGGAATCGCATGATTAGCGTGCACTGGCATAACGTTTCAGCGGACGACAAGCCTGAAGCTTTTGTTTCGTTTTTACAGCCAGATGAATGAGTGACATTTCAAAGACGCGGTTTTGCGTTTAGAATCATAAAACTATGTACCAGGAGGTAAAATGACAACAGCAACCAGCCTGAACGAGCTGCAGCAGCAAATCCGCGATCGCTACGATAGCCTGAGTAAGAGGCTGCAGCAGGTGTCCCGCTATGTGCTGGATAATACCAATAGCGTGGCCTTTGATACGGTTGCCGTCATTGCTGAACGTGCCGGAGTGCCACCCTCAACGCTTATCCGCTTCGCCAATGCTTTTGACTTCACCGGCTTCAACGAAATGAAACAGCTGTTTCGTATGAACCTGGTAGAGGAAACCGCCAGTTACAGCGACCGCGCGCGCATGTTCCGTGAGATGGAAAGCGAAGCCGTACCGGAAACCCCGCTCGATATCCTGCAGGAGTTCGCCCGTTCGAATACCCAGGCGCTCCAGCAGCTGGCAGCCCGTGCCGAACCTGAAATGCTGGAACGCGCCGTACAATTGCTGGCAGAAGCCGACACCATTTACATTGCAGGTCTGCGTCGTTCGTTTAGCGTAGCAGCCTATCTTACCTACGCGCTGAGCCATCTTGAATGTCGCCCTATTTTGCTCGACGGAATGGGCGGAATGCTGCGCGAGCAGATTAACCGCATCAAAGCGCAGGATATCGTGGTGTCGATTAGCTTCTCGCCTTATGCGGAAGAAACGCTGATGGTCAGCGAAACTGCGGCCAATGCCGGCGCGCGCCAGATCGTGATTACCGACAGCCAGATAAGCCCGCTGGCCACGTTCAGCGATCTCTGCTTTGTGGTGAAAGAGGCGCAGGTTGACGCGTTTCGATCCCAGTCTGCGACGCTGTGCCTGGTGCAGTCGCTAGTGGTGGCGCTGGCTTACCGTCTGGGTGACGGGAGTAATGAAAACGGTCATTCTGTCGGGTGATGAGCACTGCAAAAATTGACGATCCGCTTTATTACATTCCCGCCAGCGTGACGTGAAACCGTGATGCCAGCCGTTACTTTTATGGTCGTTGAAAATATCGCCCTCATTCAGCGACCAGATAAAATACAATCCGTTATTACCATAAGCTACAATTATATTAATATTAGATAATCAACAATGCGCATGCTGACAATAATACGCAAAGGTTTACTATAGACCTGTCTTTTTTAAGCAGGAAAGTAAAATGAAAAATACAAAAGGGTTGATGATTATTGCCCTTGCTTTCACCCTGGCATCATGTGCTTCCATTCCTGAGAATATCAAAGGTAATAATCAACCCGATATCCAAAAAAACTTTATCTCCGTGCATAACCAGCCCGGTTTATATACCGGTCAACAGGCTCGCTTTGGTGGTAAAGTCATCAATGTGATTAACACCAAAAATGATACGTTGCTGGAAATCGCCGTTTTGCCACTGAACGACTCTGCTAAGCCACAAATAGACGCGAGCTATCAGGGACGTATTCTTGCCCAGCAGAAAGGTTTCCTCGATCCGGTAAACTACAGAAACCATTTCGTGACCATTTTGGGAACAATTCAAGGAGATGAGTCAGGATTCATCAACAAAGTCCCGTACAACTTTGTTAAAGTTGATTTACAAGGAATCCAGGTTTGGCATTTAACTGAGTCTGTCAACACCACCTATAACATGTGGGATTATGGTTACGGCGCATTCTGGCCTGAGCCGATGTGGGGAGCGCCTTACTACGCCAATACAGTCACTCAGGTAACTCCGGAGCTAGTGAAATAATCCCAGAGGTAAGATGGCGCGACTATATTCCGGAGTCAGGTGTTGGCAAACAACCCTTCTCATCACCCCGCGTTTATCTTATTGCGCCATCCTGCTTCATGAGATCCTTCGCTTAACATGCATTCTTCCTGTTACATATAATTTTTAACCGCTAATTTGTTAGCGAAGAAATGGGCTTTACCCTTCTCATGCCTGACCATCTTTTGTTATTTACCGACAACTCCCCCACCCTGCATGCAATAAAAGAACATTTGTGTTTACACATTATTCAGGGATTACTATGAACAGAAAATACTTACTGTTGATACCATTATTCTTTAGCAGCGTCATCATCACCGCCTGCGATAATAAACCTGCAGTAAAAACCGCCATGGAGCCCGAGGTCGGCGTTGTTACCTTAGCGCCCTCCTCAGTAAATATTAAAAGTGAACTTCCGGGTCGCGCGCTCGCGTTCGAGATCGCCGAAATCCGTCCTCAGGTTGGAGGGATCATCATAAAACGCAACTTTGTTGAAGGCGATAAAGTCAGCAAAGGAGAATCACTGTATCAAATTGATCCTGCCCCGCTGCAGGCACGACTGGACTCAGCCAAAGGCGCGTTGGCAAAGGCACAGGCTACCGCCAATAATGTTCGTCTGACACTCAATCGGCAGTCAGCGTTAATAAAATCTAATTACGTCAGCCGCCAGGACTATGACACGACGCGTTCACAGCTTAATGAAGCGCAAGCCAATGTTGCCGTCGCTAAAGCGGATCTTGAACAAGCCACCATCAATCTTCGATACGCCAATGTTACCTCGCCCATTGATGGCATTAGCGGCAAATCTTCCGTGACCGTGGGTGCCCTGGTTACTGCCAATCAGGAAAACGCGCTGGTCACCGTTCAGAGATTAGATCCGATTTATGTTGATTTAACCCAGTCAGTACAGGACTTCTTACGCCTGAAAGAAGAGAAAGCCAACGGCCAAATCGCCCAGCAACAATGCAAAATTCCGGTTGAGCTAATGCTGGAAAACGGCAAGCCCTATCGCCATACCGGTACGCTTGAGTTTTCCGATCCCGCTGTTGATGAGACCACCGGTTCGGTAACCCTGCGCGCCGTATTTCCCAATCCTGAAGGTGAAATTTTACCCGGTATGTATGTCACGGCGTTGCTGGATGAAGGTAGTCAACAAAACGTGTTGATGGTCCCCCAGCAAGGAATTACGCATAACGAGCAAGGAAAAGCCACCGCGCTGATCCTTGACCAGGAAAACGTAGTGCAACTGCGTGAAATAAACGCAGTGAAGGCCGTTGGTAATCAATGGTTAGTGACCGCGGGATTACATCCTGGCGATCGGGTCATTGTGTCCGGATTACAAAGAATTCGTCCGGGAATCAAAGCCCGGGTCCTCCCTTCAAAACTGAACACACCTGACACGGTAGCTGAACAGTAATATTTCAGGCATTAAGGACACTTTCTTCATGGCCAACTTTTTTATTGAGCGCCCGGTTTTCGCCTGGGTGCTCGCTATTATCATGATGTTTACGGGCGGTATCGCGATAATGAACCTGCCTGTCGCCCAATATCCACAAATTGCGCCCCCAACCATTACCATCAGCGCTGCCTACCCAGGGGCTGACGCAAAGACCGTTGAAGACTCCGTCACCCAGGTGATTGAACAGAATATGAATGGTCTTGATGGCCTGATGTATATGTCATCCACCAGCGATGCGGCAGGTAATGCCTCGATTATCCTGACCTTCAAAACGGGTACGTCACCCGATATTGCGCAGGTTCAGGTACAGAATAAACTGCAGCTGGCGATGCCTTCCTTGCCACAGGAAGTACAACAGCAAGGGATCAGCGTTGATAAATCCAGCAGCAATATCTTAATGGTTGCCGGTTTTATCTCTGATAATAACAGCCTGAGCCAATATGATATTGCCGACTATGTAGCCTCGAACATTAAAGATCCGCTAAGCCGCACTGCCGGGGTGGGGAGCGTACAGTTATTCGGTTCGCAATACGCCATGCGCATCTGGTTGGATCCACAAAAGCTCGACAAGTATAACCTCACTCCCGAGGACGTCATTACCCAGCTCAAAGTGCAGAATAATCAGATATCTGGCGGGCAGTTGGGGGGTATGCCTCAGTCAGCCGATCAGCAGTTAAATGCGTCGATAATCGTCCAGACGCGTCTGCAAACGACCGATGAATTTGGCAAGATCTTCCTTAAAGTTCAGCAAGATGGTTCTCAGGTTCTGCTGCGCGATGTCGCGCGCATTGAGCTGGGTGCGGAAAATTATGCAACGGTTGCACGTTACAACGGCAAACCCGCCGCCGGGATTGCGATTAAACTTGCCGCTGGTGCCAATGCCCTGGCAACGTCCCAGGCGGTCAAACAAGAGCTGAACAGATTATCGGCCTGGTTTCCGGCCAGTATGAAAACCGTTTATCCCTATGACACCACGCCGTTTATCGAGATTTCGATTCAGGGTGTTTTTCATACTTTGATCGAGGCAATCATTCTGGTATTCCTCGTCATGTATCTGTTTTTGCAGAGTTTCCGTGCGACGCTTATCCCCACTATCGCCGTTCCGGTGGTTATCCTCGGAACCTTTGCAATACTCGACGTCGCCGGTTTTTCAATTAACACGCTCACGATGTTTGGCATGGTGCTGGCGATAGGGCTGTTGGTCGATGATGCCATCGTGGTGGTTGAGAACGTAGAACGTATTATTGCTGAAGAGCACTTGTCTCCAAAAGCGGCAACGCATAAAGCAATGGGCCAGCTCCAGAGGGCGCTGGTTGGTATTGCCGTCGTGTTATCCGCCGTATTTATGCCGATGGCGTTTATGAGCGGGGCAACGGGTGAAATTTTCCGTCAGTTTTCCATCACCTTAATCTCCTCCATGCTGCTGTCGGTATTTGTGGCAATGAGCCTGACACCTGCACTTTGCGCTATGTTGTTGAAATCCCACGAAGGAGAAAAGGAAAACACACATTTTCTGTTTACCCGTTTCAATCACTTCATGGAGAAATGCACTCAGCACTACACGGACAGCACCCGTAGACTGCTACGTCGCACAGGCCGTTATATGGTCGTCTATTTAGTCATTGGCGCGGGCATGATTATGCTGTTTTTACGCACTCCGACCTCGTTTCTGCCTGAAGAAGATCAGGGGGTATTCATGACCACGGCACAATTGCCTTCGGGTTCAACGATGGTGAACACCAGTAAAGTGCTCGGGGAAATAACCGACTACTACCTGACGAAAGAGCAGAAAAACGTTGCTTCTGTTTTCACCGTCGGCGGATTTGGTTTCAGCGGCCAGGGACAAAACAACGGTCTGGCGTTTATCAGCCTGAAGCCCTGGTCAGAACGTGTTGGCGAAGAAAACTCGGTTACCGCCATCATTCGCCGGGCAATGATGGCTTTAAGCACCATTAATAATGCCGTCGTTTATCCGTTCAATTTACCGGCGGTCGCAGAATTGGGCACCGCATCAGGGTTTGATATGGAGCTGCTGGATAACGGTAATCTTGGGCATGAAAAAATGATGCAGGCGCGCAACCAGCTTCTGGCTTTGGCCAACCAGTCCTCCGGTGAGGTCGACGGGGTGCGTCCGAACGGTCTGGAAGATACACCGATGTTCCGCATTCACGTCAACGCCAAAAAGGCTGAAGCTATGGGCGTTGCGTTATCGGATATTAATCAGACCATCTCCACCGCGTTTGGTAGTCGCTATGTCAATGATTTCCTGAACCAGGGGCGCGTAAAAAAAGTGTATGTCCAGGCCGATACGCCGTTCCGTATGTTGCCGGACAATATCAACCACTGGTACGTACGTAACGCCTCCGGTTCCATGACGCCGCTCTCCGCCTACTCATCCACCGAGTGGACCTACGGTTCTCCTCGCCTTGAACGCTACAACGGTCAACCCGCAATGGAAATTCTGGGCCAGCCGGTTGAAGGGAAAAGCAGCGGTGATGCGATGAAATTTATGGCATCGCTGATTAATAAACTGCCCGCAGGCGTCGGCTATGCCTGGACCGGTCTGTCTTATCAGGAGGCGCTATCCACAAACCAGGCACCAATGCTGTACGGCATTTCGCTGATCGTCGTGTTTCTGGCGCTGGCGGCACTGTATGAAAGCTGGTCGATCCCGTTCTCGGTGATGCTGGTTGTGCCAATCGGGGTGGTCGGCGCTTTACTGGCTACCGATCTGCGTGGCCTGAGCAATGATGTTTATTTCCAGGTCGGCCTGCTCACCACCATGGGGCTGTCGGCTAAAAACGCCATTCTGATCGTCGAGTTTGCCGTCGAGATTATGCAGAAAGAAGGGAAAACGCCGCTTGAGGCTGCGGTGGAAGCCGCGCAAATGCGCTTACGTCCAATTCTGATGACCTCACTGGCCTTCATCCTGGGGGTTATTCCACTGGCAATAAGCAACGGCGCGGGCTCTGGTGCGCAAAATGCCGTCGGTACGGGGGTTATCGGTGGGATGCTGGCCGCGACGGTACTGGCAATCTATTTTGTTCCAGTGTTCTTTGTCCTCGTTGAAAATACGTTAGCGCGATTTAAAGCTCGACGTTGATCCCCTGCCCTATCCCTGGGTTTAGATTATTAAATTCCCAGGGATGGGGCTTCGTTTGTCAGGTCTACGGTTATTAGCGGGCACGGCTATCCAGCGAGTTTCTCGTGGATAGCAGGGTAAGCATTACGCGGATTTTTTATAAGGAACGACTGAGGGTAGGAACAGAGGTTGTCAATTCTAACTAAAGCCAGGCTATCAAAACGGTTAATCAATAGTGCAGACCGGAACCTTTCAGATTTACAGCCAGTTCACCCAGTTTTGTATTCGGATGCTGATGGCACATTTTAACCATTTTCGGTACAGCTTCCGTTTCCACCTCATGCAGGGGAACATAATCATCGCCTTTAAAGTCAGAATTTTTATTAACAATCACAAAGGCAATTGCCGTCTTGTATTGCTGACTCATATCAACAAATTCTTTACAGGTCATATCTTGTGGCGCAGCTTCCGTTGCCTGAGTAGCCAAAGCACGGGTCATTGGTGCCATAACAGAGGTCACAAGAATAGCCGCAGAAACCATCATTTTAATATTCACTATGCGCTCCAGAGTTAGCATTAATTTTTATCGGCGAGCTTATCAGTTTTAACCAGCGTCGCATTTCTACGCAGACTGATAAAAGCTAAAGAACTAAAGATCATCTCGACACCAATAAAAATTGAGGTAAATACATACGATCTGTCGGGATCCATATTCAGCCATACGCCGGCAATAAGCAGGTCAAAAATACCAATAAAAATGTTCCATCCATAACCCGGACTACGGAACAGTTTGACCCCAGAGGCGATACGAAAAATCCCCCCCAGAATAAACAGGCAGCAAAATACCATTGCCAGTGAATTCATGCCTATCACAGGATTCACGAGGAAACAGTAACCCAGCAGTAACCACGCGATAGCAAAAAAGGCATAGGTAAATTTGGCTTTCAATTGCTTTTTACCTGAACTAAACAGGCTATAAATAGAATAGAAACCACATACCAGGAACATAAAACCGGTTGCATAGCTTAAATAAACACCTGCAGCAATCGGATAAATCAAGCAGCAGATGCCACAAATCAACATCAACACCGCCATAATCGTCGCGTGCTTTTTATAATGAACGAGTGTTTTTTCATTAAACGCTCTCAGGCTACGCTGATTAAAAACAAACATACATCCTCCGTTATATATAAACGCAATGTAACCTGTTGACACAAGAATTATTACTCACTCAACATATGTTACTTACAGTGGAATAATAAGACTTCCACTAAGGAAGCGTATATAAGAACAAGAGAATGTCGCTATGCGTATATTCCTACACATGTCAGACATCTGACACTTGTAGGATTAAACGGTCATTATTCTATCTTGGCTCTGATTCCTCTCTTTAACATTATTTAATATGCTTATTGCGTTTGGTGACATATACCAAATTTATTCAGGAGAAAGTAATGAAAAAGATTATTCTTGCGGGTGTGCTTGCAACCATGATGGGTTCAGCACCAGTGATGGCTGCTACTGCTACCACAACCACTCCGGCGCAAGCTGCTACCGCAAATGTACAAAAAGAAGCAGCCGATGTTATGCAGGTCGCAGTGCAAGGCGCAAATGCGATGCGTGATATTCAGCTTGCTCGTCTGGCCCTGTTTCATGGACAGCCTGACAGCGCTAAAAAATTAACCGATGACGCGGCTTCCCTGCTGGCAGGCGACAGCAAAGATTGGGCGAAATTTGTAAAAGCTGCGCCTAAAGCCAAGATGATTGACGATCAGTACGTGGTTATTAACGCTACGGTCGCGCTGTCAGAAGACTATATTGCGACTCCGGCCAAAGAATCCGCTATCAAAACAGCGAATGGCAAAATGGCCAAAGGCGACTGGAAAGGTGCAGTGGATACTCTGCAACTGGCTGGTATCAGCGTGCTTCAGACCCAATACCTGATGCCTCTGAATCAGACTCGTAAAGCCGTTGCCAGCGCGCAAAAACTGCTGACTTCCGGTAAATACTATGAAGCAAACCTTGTGTTAAAAGGCGCTGAAGATGGCATTGTGGTCGATAGCGAGATGATCGGCGCAGGCCAGTAGTACTCAGCACTACGGAGTGTTGAACCAGGACTTTCTCTCCTGATCGGGCAGCTACAGCTACCCGATCAGGGGGATTAATGGCTAATCAGACTGTCTATCTCAATCTCAATTTCCCGCATAACAGCAATAATTTTCTGCAATGCCTCCTCGCGTTCTGACAGAGAAAGATCGTCATGTCGTCTGGATTCGAAAGGTTCGCACAGGTTCTGTAGCGCAGTGATACCCAGAATTTGCGCCGAGCCATGCAACCGGTGAAGGGCTCGCAAAAACAGCTGAGGTTCATCTTGCAGAACGGCTTTCTCAGCCGCTTGTATATCATTCAGCGTTGCCTCGCGAAATGTCTCGAGAATCTCGTTCATCAGTGCGCGATCGCCGCCGGTATTTTCCGTCAACACATTGAATTTCAAATGCCGGATTGTACAAGGAGACGCATAACCGGTTTCGATTTTACTCAATTCATGGGTCAGTGTCTGAATCGACACAGGCTTGAACAGGCACAAGTTCATACCATTTTGCAGGCATCGATCGCGTGACTGTGGAAGTGCGCTGGCCGTCAGTCCCCATATTTGTAAATTCGGCTGTTGACGACGTAGCGAAGCCGCGAGATCAAACCCGTCTTTTTTCGGCATATTTACATCAGTTATCAGCAGATCGTACGATTTCTTCGCCAGTTTGGCTTCTGCTTCCTCCCCATCACACGCTTCATCCACGCTGTAGCCAATGGCATTCAACTGTCGCTTGAGCAGCAGGCGATTGGTTGGATTATCGTCAGCTATCAAAATAGACAGACACGGAAGCGGTAACAGAGTACCGGGCGCATCGCCATCCGATACAATCGACTGACGAGCCGTTTCAACCGGCAGCGTTATGGTAAACGTGGTTCCTTGCAACGGGACGCTCATCAACTCCAGCGTCCCACCCATCAACGTCACCAGTTCTTTGCAGATAAATAACCCCAGTCCAGAACCGGTTTGTTGACGCCCACAGCGCCCCTGAGCGTAACGCTGAAACAGCCCCGCCTGCTCATCTTCACTAATCCCGCAACCGGTGTCGCTAATGGCGATGGTCAGGGTACCGTGATTCTCCCCGTCAGGCGTCAAACGGGCCGTTACATGAATGCTGCCCTGCTCGGTAAACTTCAACGCATTACCCACCAGGTTGGTGAGAATTTGCCGCAAAGCCTGCTGATCGACAAATACCCGCTCGTTCGCCGGCAACTGGCTAACGCAGGCAAGCGTAATGCCTTTCTGTCTGGCTAAGGCATCGAAAGAGTGACACTGCAATTCAATGAGCTGCGAGAGATCCGTCCATTGAGGAACAACCTGGTATTTACCAGACTCAATCTTATCCACATCCAGAATCTTACCGATCAGTCCAAGCAATGACTGGGCCGTCGCCCCGGTAAGGGCAATCGCCTCTTTTCGCTGTGCCGGGCTGAGTTCTGAACTCGACAGTAATTCCACAAAGCCAACAATCGAACTTACCGGAGTACGTAATTCATGGCTCATACTCGCCAGAAAGCGACTTTTGGCCTTGGTTGCTTCAATCGCTTTATTCTTTTCGTTTTCCAGTTCTTGAGATAATGCTTCTTTGAGATGAAGCTGCTCTTCCAGTAGCCGCTGCGATTGTTTCCTTTTATTTACCTCACGGGAGAGTGAGATCCCCCAGATCAGGCTAATTGCTATCAGCAGCAGCGCGAATATCCCCAGTTGATAGAACTGTTTGCTATATCGACTCCAGAAATCGACCTGCGTATTGGAAATTTTCGACCACCTCTCCGTCATCTGCAAAATTTCACGTGGCGGTATGGCCTGTAGCGCTTTATCCATAACAGACTTCAACATCGGCTCGCGGGGAGAGATTGCAAAACTTACCGACGCACCAGGCATATCTGGAAGCCTAAAAAAGTGCATATTTTTCTGGTAGTAATGATCGACCATAAATCTTGCCGACAATTCGGTAGCGATTGCCGCATCAACGCTGCCCTCCTTGACCATGGCCATCGCAACACTGCCAGTATCCGCATTCACCCAGGTGGCCTGCGGATAGCGTTGCTTCAGCTCGCTTTCCAGCACATGCCCGGCAGGCAAAGCAATGCGTATCGGCTTCTCCAGTAGCGATTCGGCGGTTTCCTCACGGGAAGTGATCATCACAAATGCCACATTCATCAGCGGATCGCTAAAGGCCGAGTTGCTCGGGTTTTGATGAGTTAGCGTGATAGTGGGATACATATCCCACTGTTCGCCGCTTATTTGCTTTGTCTGCTCACTTTTGGAGCTAGCTAAAATGGGTTCAAAATCGAGCCCCGTTTGCAGATGAATAATATTCAGCAAATCACCAATAATACCGCGTAACTCACCACTGCGATCGACCAGCGTATAGGGCGAGTAATCTGGGTTGATTAAAATGCGGATAACATGCTTTTTCTTCAACCACGCTTTTTCCTGATCGGTGAAAGGAATAGGCGCATTCAGATAGGCAAGGTTGCCGCGGTTCAGCCAGTTCTGCATGACTTGCATATGAATTTCATTACTGATTGACGTAATGAAACCATCAAGAATATTTCTTAATACAGGCTGATCTTCGTTAACGACAAAATAATTATATTGTTCTTGCTTATCAAAGTAGTGCGTAATAACCAGTGATTGTGAGAAGTATCGAGAGATACAATGACTGCTGGTGATATTGTTACCAATATAATATTGGTTATCGCCATTCACTACCGACGCCATAGCCTGATACTCATCGTCATAAAATGAGACTTTAGCCTCAGGAAAAGCCCCCTGGATAACATCGAGAAAAGGGCAATCCCGCACACACGCGACGCTAACCTGATGGTTCGTGGTCAGCGGCAGCAGAGTGTTTTTTAGCGATGTTACAAGCGTCGGCCACGTGGTCAACAATGCCGAAGTACGCAACAAATTCCCGCCAACATCCTGGCGTCGGGACAGTTGGGTTATCAGCGTATCAACATCGTTATTGGCGAGCGCGGCCAGCGCCTCTTGCTCATTATCATACTGCTTTATAATGATTTTTAGATTGAGGTTCTTTTGCATTAACGCAAGGTAATCCGCGTTGACACCCCGATAATATTCACCGCTATTTTGATAAACAATGGGGGAGACTTCCGGTAACCAGGTGCCAACAACCAAGGTTTTTTTATGCGCTAACCAGTTTGTTTCTTCCCTGTTCAAGCCGATATTTTGCACTGAGGTATTATAGTTACTTTTTAGCTCAACTTGCCGAGCTGAGCTTACACCCGTAGACAACCCGATGGTAAAGATGACCATCAAAAAAATAAAAAAGCGTTCCAGCATTACTCTATCCTATTTTATTTCTCTGCGCATAATCATAAATTTCCATTAATGATGAACAATCTAATTTTTCCATCAACCGGCTTTTATAGGTACTTACCGTTTTATTACTGATATTCATTTTGCTGGCAATTGTGCTGTAATCCATGCCATTAAGGATATAACGCAATACTCTCATTTCCTGGTTCGACAACGTATCAAGCTTATCCTGCTCGCTGACGGATGAACCAGTAAAGTGCTCAAGGGAAAAGGGAAAATAGCTATAGCCATTTTTTGCTGCTTCAATTGCGGCAAGAATATTATTCATACCTTCTTTTTTACTCACAAATCCGTTAGCACCGTATTCGGCGCTACGTTTGCCGTAAAAAAATTCATTTTTGGCTGAAATGATAATGATTACACCAGCATAGTGCCGCTTTCTCAGCTGCTCCAGCACTTCGATGCCACTGATACCCGGAATATCCACATCGATAATCAACAGCTCCGGTTTGGTTTTTTCAACGGTTTGAACCACTTGATCTCCACTGTCGAGTTCGGTGGTCACAGCGATACCATTGGTATCGAGTAAGTTGCGGATGGCAATGCGAGCCAATGGGTGATCGTCAACGATTATCGCGTTCATTGCGTATAAGAATCCCGATAAATAAAGAGAGGCGATGGCTATAGAGCAGATGAGTACCGCTCGATGCCTTGGCTTTGTCATCGCGTCCTATTTCATCATTAAGACGAAACAGATCAACAAGTTAAATCTATATCCATCCATAAATGAAAGAACCACCTTGTTGCTGAGTTATATATTATCGCCATCTTTAACGCGGAGTGAACGGGAGGGATTACTGCTAAAATATGAAGCCAGTGGAATAATGGATGCTTATATCCGGCGAGGAAAGCTAGGATTTAATATTGGCAATAATGATTCCCTCACCTCGACTGAATATTCTGCATATCGTTGTAATTGCAGCAAATGCAGCGCATTCGCCAACGAGATATGTAACAAGGCCAAACCATTGAACAGCGAAGTATTAAACCATATGAGCATTTATACAGAATGCTTCCCTAAAAATAAGGTTTTTTACCCCTTTCCTGTTATAGATAAAAGAGATAACAAAACATCTCATTTTTGTAGTTTACAAAATCCTATACTGTTTTCCTTAGAGAAAACGATTAAAAGATCCTCTGCATTTCTATCAAACCGATTCCTGAGTTTCCACTAAGAGCCTAATGGGATAGGCTCTTAATCACTTATTTCCGTCATCCTTAATGTGGCTCTGGAACAACAGAGCCACAAGAGAGACATTAATCAGGCTTTACTGGGCAACGCTCCCACTGCGTGCGAGCTTTTGACTGTCAGCGTAACGACAGCTGAGCACAACAGTGCAGCAATCATAAAGATAAAGGCGCTGTTATAGCTTCCGCCACTACTTTGGATAAGCCAGCCGATGATAGGCGCTGATACAACCCCCGCCATCTGGCCGCCAAAGTTAACAATACCGGATGCCCGCCCCATGATGTTGCTCGGGATCGTATCCATCAGAATGCCCCAGAACGTCGCCATGGCAAAGAACATGAACAGGGCTGAGACACACTGATAAACCACCGCCATATCTGCACTGCTCACGCTGAAAGTCAGATACAGGAATCCCGCGGCAATAACAGAGGTTACAACATACAGCGTTTTACGCTGGGGTTTGAATTTGTCTGAGCAATAACCGCCTAATAATGTTCCGCCTGCCCCGAACAGGAAGGGAATGGATGCCATGACACCGGTCTTTGCCAGAGAAAACTCTCGTACGGTAATCAGATAGCTTGGTAGCCAGGTTGAAAAACCCCAGAAGGTGATATCAAACAAAAACCAGATGCTGGCCATTTGCCAGAGCACCGGCATTTTGAGTACGTCTTTAAACGCGATAGCACTGGTGTTTTGCAGGCTCCCCTGATCGTCAGCAGCCAGCTCAGCCAGGTCTTGCTGCGTAATGGCAGGGTGATCTTTCGGGTTGTCACGTGTAAATAAGTAGATACCTGCCGCGATAAACAGACCGGGAATACCCAGCACGATAAAAACCATGTGCCAGCCAAATGCCCCGATGATACTTGCCGCCACAACTACCGCCAGCGCTGGGCCTAAGGTGTTAACCGTTGACTGAATCGCCGTGGCGCGACCACGCTCTTTCGACGGGAAATAGGTTGATATCATCTTCCATGAGGCCGACGGGAAACATCCCTCACCGATACCAAAGAAGAATCGTACTGCTAACATCAGCGGCAGCGTCAGCACAGCGCCGGTTAAGCTGGTGAACACAGACCACCATGCAATACCAATGGCCATGATTTTGCGCGAGCCAAATTTATCCGCCAGTAATCCACCGGGAATTTGAAACGCAGCATAACCAATAAAAAAGGCGCTAATAATTAAACCTTGTTGAGTCGTATCAAGATTTAAATCTTTGCCAATATAAGGGAGCGAAACGCTCATCACCATTCTGTCGAGAAAAGAGAGCAGCCACGCCAGCCAGATCAGGGTCAGGACGGTATATCTTGCTTTCCAGGTCTTGGGTTTACCTGAAGGTAAAGACGTTTGTAGGTTCATTGTGATGTCCTTAGGGTGTAGTGATCTACCGCGGCCATAAATAGTCGCGATAGATCCATGCGTGTTTAGCGTTATTTATTAATATTGTTTTCTAATAACCGTACCGCTACAGGCATAACTTTCCGTGCCATTGATTAAGGCAATGCGCCCATTAACCATGACAATTTCAATCCCTTCCGGGTACTGATTGGGTTCCACAAAAGTGCCTTTATCCGTAATTGTGTTCGGATCGAACATCACAATATCCGCTGCATAACCCACCTTCAGCAGTCCGCGATCCTGCAAACCCAATACTTCAGCAGGTTTCCCCGTCATCTTGCGGATTGCCGCTTCCCAGCTCAGACATCCCTCTTCACGGACATATTTACCGAGTACGCGAGGGAATGCGCCAAACACGCGCGGGTGCGGTTTGCCAGCCCCCATTAAGCCGTCGGTACAGACGTTTTGCTCAGGTCGACAGAGAAACTTAATCACGTGCTCTTCGGTACCGTAGAAGTCGACCATCCCCACGGCGTTTTCCTCTTCAAAGAGCAGATCGAAGGTGGCGTTGTACGGATCTTTTCCGCGCAGCTCGCCCAACTGGACGAGGTTCAAACCGACAGCATCCTGATTTTTTGCCGTTTTCACGCTGGTGACAAAAATCTGGTCCAAGCCGGCAAAATCGATAAAGTTATCCCAGCCAGGAATACCCTGCTGAATATCATCAATCATTTTGGCGCGCAGTTCGGGCGAGGCGAGACGCTCAAGTAATTTGTCCGTACCGCCGGAGTGAACCCAGGGCGGCAGGATCACGCCAAGCATCGTACTGCCCGCCACATACGGATACTGGTCGAAAGAGATACGAATTCCCTCTTCCTGCGCCTGTTCCAGCATGCCCAGCATCTGGTCGATCAGCCCCCAGTTTTTCTTGCCGCAAACCTTCATATGCGAAATATGTAGCCAGACGCCAGTGGCTTTGGCGATATCAATCAGTTCCTGGGTTGAGTTGATAATATCGTCAGCTTCACTGCGCTGATGCACCACAAAGATCCCGTCATATTTCGCCGTGACCTTACACAGTTCAATCATTTCGGCAGTATCACCAAAGGCGCAAGGCATATAGATAAGTCCTGTGGAAAGTCCAAATGCCCCAGCCTTTAGCTCTCGCTCAAGGACTTCACACATCTTCGCCACATCTTCACGGGTCGAAGGACGCCCATCCAGACCCATCGCTTCCATGCGCACGTTGCCATGAGGAACTAAATACGCGAGGTTTGTCGCCGGATGACGTGATGCCAGCAGATTGAGATAACCGTCTGTATTTTTATACTTCCAGTCAATTTTGTCGGTGTCACCGTCCAGCCCGGCGATATTTTTACGCCAGGCTGGAATATATTCTTCAGGTAGCGGTGCTAAGGCGACGCCATCCTGGCCCAACAGTTCGGTGGTGATACCCTGACGAATTTTTGCCGACAGCGCGGGGTTAATAATGGCCGACAGGTCAGAGTGCGTATGGGTATCAATAAAGCCAGGGCAAATAATTTTTCCTGTTGCATCAATTACCTGTTCATTGATGCCAACCTCAATTTGACCGATTTCGACAATACGTCCTTCATCAACCATCACATCGGCAATTCTGCCTTCACTGCCCGTCCCATCGATTACATTTCCGTTTTTGAAAATGGTTTTCATCGTTATTCTCCATGGCGGTGCTGCTGAGCGACACCGCCTGTAAGGTAAGAGGTGGTTATCTTTATTTTTATTGGCGATAGAGTGTCTGGATGATGCTGTAATAGCCGCTGGCCGAGCCGGTTAACTGATCGATCTCGATATACTCGTCAATGGTGTGTGCCAGGTTTTCTCGTGAAGGACCGAAGCCGATGGTTTTGATTCCCGCTTCGCCCGCATAGTGGCTACCGTTGGTACAAAATGAGTACTGCGTAATGGTTGGATTAAAGCCAGCCTCGCGAACGCCCGCCAACGCTGCCTGCACGAATTCGTCTGACTCGTCGTACACCCAGCCAGGGAAGAAACGCTCTCCCTCAATCGTGGCGCCGGTATAGCAAGACTCCTGACCCACCGCGTAGGACACTCGGGCCTTAAACTGCGGATCCTGAGCAATAAGTTCGGCAAGCGCATTTTCCAACGGAGCAATCACGCTTTCTTTGGTTTCACCCACCAGCAAACGGCGATCGTAGGTTGCGCGACAGTAATCCGGTACCACCGAGGCTCCCGGGTACGGCGAAGATTTAATGTCGGTCAGTTCCAGAATGCCAGGCCCCAGAACCGGATGCGTTGGCGGCATGATCGTACGAATTTTGTCGATCAATTGCGCCATTTTGTACACCGCGTTAATCCCCGTCTGTGGGTTAGCGGAGTGCGCGGGCTTACCAAAGGTTTCGACCACAATCTCAGCGCGACCACGCTGACCAATTTTCAGGTTTAACTCGGAAGCTTCACCGATGATTACGTAGTCTGGCTTATAGCGCTCGCTGACCAGGCGGGCAGCAATACCTTCAAAACACTCTTCGTGCACAATGCACGCAACGTAGATTTTCCCGGCAAAATTTCGCTGATTGTCCTGACCGAAAAAGCCCACGGCGGAGATCATCGCCGCCACGGCGCCTTTCATGTCTGTTGTGCCGCGACCATAAATTTTGCCATCTTCAATATCGCCGCCGTATGGATTGCGGGACCACTTCTCTTCGTTCACCGGCACGGTATCGATATGTCCATCGAGAACCAGCGTTTTCCCCGGCTGGGTGCCGACAATGCCGCCAACAATGTTGCCGTACTTATCAACGTGGATGTCATCGAATTGGTAATGCTGCATCATTGTTTTTATGGCATTAACCACTTCCCCTTCCTGACCGGAATAACTTTTTTGTTGGATCAGCGCCTGACAGTTTTTAATGACTTCTTCAATGCGGTTTGCAGATAACATGGGTTTCTCCGTTATATCTCTCAATCAGGGAATTATTTGTTGATGCCCGGGTACTGACCGCCCCAGACAATATCCAGATATTGTTGCGGGTCGGTATCCCCTTCGGTGCTGACTAACAACACACGAGAGTGCGCATCCAGCCCCAGTTGCTCACGCGTTTGCGCCAGTTCAGGCGAGGTCATCAGCAGCGTCAGCAGACCGGTAGTAACCGCACCTGACTCACCCGAAATAATCTGTGGATCGCCTGCCAGCGGGTTGCCCAACATGCGCATGCCCAACGCTGCAACTTCATCAGGACAGGAGGCAAATGCGTTGGCATAATCGCGCAGCAGTTTCCAGCCGATACTGTTCGCCTCACCGCAGGCGAGACCGGCCATCACGGTTTGTAAATCACCGCCCACCGCAATGGCATCTCCCTCTTTCGAACGGGCTGAGCGGTAGAGGCAATCGGCAATTAACGCTTCGGCGACGATCACTTTCGGGCGATTCTCCCCCCAGGCTGCCGTCACCATTCCCTGAACCATTCCGGCAAACGAGCCGACGCCTGCCTGCACAAAAATGTGCGTCGGCGCAACCTGATGCAGCTGATCTATCGCCTCCAGCATTAGCGTGCCGTAGCCCTGCATAATCCACTGCGGGATCTTTTCGTATCCTTCCCACGCGGTATCCTGCACCACAATCCAGCCATACTTTTCGGCCTGTTCTGCGGTCATACGAACCGCATCGTCATAGTTCATATCGACGATCTCAGCGGTAGCGCCTTCGTTACGAATAGAGGTCAGACGTTGCTGCGAAGAGCCCTTCGGCATATACACCACGGCGTTTTGCTTCAGTTGGCGCGCCATCCATGCCACGCCGCGACCGTGGTTGCCATCAGTAGTGGTGGCAAACGTGACGGTTTGCAGATCGTGGCGTACCTCTTCGCTGGTCATCACGTCAAACGGCAGTTCGCTGATATCCTTACCAACTAATTCAGCGATATGGCACGCCATCGCATAGGAGCCACCCAGCGCTTTAAAGGCTTTCAGGCCAAAACGCTGAGATTCATCTTTGAGGTAGATATTTTTTACGCCCAGTTTTTGTGAAAGCGCCGGTAGCGTATACAGCGGCGTCGGCGCGTAACCCGGAATAGACCGATGAAAATTCAACGCTTTTACCAGTTCCTGGCGGCTAAACGGTGCCAACGGCGCGTTCGGATGTTCGGTAAACGGTGTCTGGTTAATAAAAAATGATAAGTTTTCCTGCATCATAAAACCTCATTGTCCTGGTATTTCATTCCCTGTAATCGGTGCAATACAGAGATATTTCCGTTATCGGTATTGGCAATAGAGCAAAATGCTTACCAGCTTTTTATTAACCGAGTAAATTCTTATGAATATTTTAATAAAGGCTTTAATTTCAATAAATTAAATAGAAATAAAAATTGACACCAAAAAATATCACTGCGTCAGTTTATCGCCTCATTTTGATAAATTCTCATTATTGATAAATAGTGTGATCGCTGAAGATAAAATAAGAAAAACATCCAAAAACAGCGTGATAGATTGATTTTTCGCAAATCATTTTTGCATTGCTTCGCCTATTTATCATTTTCCTTGAGAAATGCGACACACTGCCGGAGAAGTACCATGATTTCAGTACTCAGCAATATTCAGGATGATATATGCAATTATGCCGATGCTATTTCTGGCATAACGGGCACGGACGTTGAAATCATTGATGAATCTTTAATGCGCATCGCGGGTACCGGGAAATACCGGCATATGCTCAATGAGAACGTGGCCAAAAATGGCTACATCTATCGTCACGTATTGCAGGTGCGAGAAACGGTACTGATCAAAAATCCCGGCGAGCATCCGTTGTGTCAGTTATGTGAAAAACACCACTACTGTTCTGAAATGCTGGATTTGAACGCACCAATTTTTCTCAATAATCGCGTGATTGGCGTGATCGGGATTATTTGCTCAACCCAGGCACAGCGTGACACGTTACTGAGCCAGATTGATAAATTTGTCACCTTTATTGAGCAAATCGCCGTAATGATCTCCAGTAAGGTCTTTGAATGCCTGGAGCGTTTACGCGCGCAGGAAACGCTTGGCGCATTTCGGCGTCTGATCGATGCTATGGACCGCGGCGTGGTGGCGATTGATGGCAAGGGGCTTATCTGGCATGCCAATCATTCAGCCGATCGCATCCTCAACCGTGAGGTTCAGGGATTACCACTGACCATTGAAACAACCGGGGATAGCCTGTATGGCGATGAAGAAGCGTGGCTGACGCTTGAAGGTCAGAAACATCATGTACTGTGCAAACAAATTTCGCTCTCCTCACAGGATAACGATCGCTTAACCATGGTTATCTTTCGTGATGCACACGACTACCTGAGTAACCTTACTCCATCCCCTTATGAGTCCGACATGCAGGTGCGACTGATTGGTCACTCACCCTCAATGGAGCAACTCAGAAGCACCATCGGTAAAATCGCCAACAGTTACGCCAGCGTGCTCATCACCGGGGAAAGTGGTTCGGGGAAGGAGGTCGTGGCTTTTGCCATTCACCAAAGCAGTCCACGTAAAGCCGCGCCTTTCGTGACAATCAACTGCGCGGCTATCCCCGAACAACTGCTGGAAAGCGAACTGTTTGGTTATGTTCGTGGCGCATTCAGCGGGGCCGATCCCAAAGGACGAATGGGAAAATTTGAACTGGCCAACGGCGGCAGCCTGTTTCTGGATGAGATTGGCGATATGCCGTTGCACCTGCAGGCCAAGCTGCTCAGGGTCTTGCAGGAAAAGGCGATCACCCGCGTTGGCTCTAATAACACCATCAATATTGATGTGCGCATTATTGCCGCGACCAACAAAAACATTAATGCGATGGTGGAGAATAATCAGTTTCGCGAAGATCTTTTCTATCGCCTAAACGTGGTCCCTCTGGTACTTCCTTCCCTGCGTGAACGCCGGGCTGATATCGCGGTCCTCGCACAGTATTTTGCCGATGAGTTCTCGGTCAGTTACCAGCGACCACCGCAAAAACTGCCTGATGACGTTATTAACCGCCTTTATGCCTGGCACTGGCCGGGCAACATTCGTGAATTACGCAACGTGATCGAATACATTTTTGTGATGCGCGGAGAAGCCGCCGGGATCAACGCCAGCCATCTTCCCCCTTACCTGCTCAGCGCCGCTGACGGTAGGAAAACGACGATGACCGCGCAACCCCGTCAGCTTGCCAGCAAAGGAAAACAGGCGGAAAGGGAAGCTATCGAAAACGTCATCCAGCGATTCGGCTCAAGCGTTGAGGGGAAAAAACAAGCCGCGACAGAACTGGGGATCAGCATTGCCACGCTCTATAGAAAAATAAAACTGTACGGTTTGTGAGCCTCCCCCTCTTAACGAAGAGGCTCACGTAAAACCATACTGTGCAACCGAGTGCGTTACAGGGCCGATTGATTTCGATGCTGCTCGAAATAGCGTCTGGCCTTGTCGTCAGCTTCTTTCAGGGCTGTCGGATTCAGGTTCTTCTGCGCGATATCCAGTCCATTTTGTGCATCAGAATTCCCATTAGCAAAGGCCACCGCACTCCAGATATACGCCTGAGCATAATCCTGAGTTACCCCTTTGCCTTCAAGGTACATGGTTCCCAGCATCCCCTGAGCTTCCGCATTTCCCTTTCTTGCGGCCTGTTCAAACCACTCAGCGGCTTTTTTATCATCCTGAGCGACGCCATTACCTTCTAAATACATCAAGCCAAGATCTTTCTGCGAGCCTGCATCTCCCTGGGCCGCGGCTTTATCCAGCCACTCCACCGCTTTTTTACTGTCCTGGACCGTTCCCTCTCCTTTTGCGTACATCATGCCAAGCATGCCCTGGGCCAGCATATCCCCTTGAAGAGCAGCCTGATTAAACAGCTCAAACGCTTTTTTGTGGTCCTGAGCCACGCCAACCCCCTCGCCAAGGTAATACATCGCGCCGAGCATGCTCTGGCCCAGCGCGTCCCCTTTGCTGGCGGACTGTTTAAACAGCGCGAAAGCTTTGTCAGTATCCAGACCGACACCATCACCTTCAAAGTACTTTCTGCCCAGTAATCCCTGCGCTTTGGCATCCCCTCGTTCAGCCGCTTTACTCAATGACTTAACGGTGTTGTAGCCCTCTAATAGCGACGCCTTACTTTCAAGGAAACGCTTTGCGTCAGGATTGCCCTTCTCAACCGCACGATGGAGCCACTCAATGGCATGATAGTTTCCGCGCTCGGCAGCAATGCTTAACCACTCGACGGCCTGCTTATTGCCTTTTCCGACTTCGTTGTCAAACCACTCAATGACCTTACCGTCATACCAGCGCGCGCCCTCACCATCAAAGTAGACTAAGGCGAGCAGATAACGCGCATCGAGATTGCCCTGCTCAGCCGCACGTGTCAGCCATTCAACAGCTTTCTTGTCATTCTGCTGCACGCCCTTACCTTCGAAATACAGCACACCGAGATAGTATTGGGCATCGACATTCCCCTGGGCCGCCGCTTTGCTAAACCATTCGGCCGCTTTCTTGTCATCTTTCAGGCCGCCTTTGCCCTCGTAGTACATCAGTGCAAGCAGATGCTGGGCACTCGCATTACCCTGCTCAGCCGATTTGGTCAGCCACTCGCTGCCTTTACTGAAATTCTGCTCTACCTCTTTCCCTTTTAAGTACACGGTTGCAAGCACAAACTGCGCCTGCGCATCCCCCGCCTCAGCACCCTGCTGTAAAACAGCCACAGGTTCTTTATTCCACTCTTTTGCTTGTCCCTGTGAAGATCCCGCACCCCACAATATTCCGATAAAAGTGAAGGCGAGGAGAGGCCGAATGTTCATAAAACGTAATCCTTGTTAAGAAAAGGCACATAATGGAGATGCTCCAACGGCAAGCCAACTCATTTAACTGCGATTGTGATCCGTGTCGGAACTATCAGATATTAACTGGGAAATGTGCAAAATATAATTCTTTGATTATGCAGGTGATCCTTAGTGAATAATGCACAACAAAAAGGCCATGTTAATAACATGGCCTTTCGTCTGGACATGGCGTTGAACCTTAATCAAACACACCATTAATAACAGCAGTGACAATCGCCGTGCTCAGTGCAATCAGCACCAGATTATCGCCAATAACCTGCCATTCATAGCCCGGGTAATACGGAAGTTGATTCAACATTGATGGCGGAACGCTCTTCCTGGCGATCCCCGGAGGAAGCGGTTTTCCTCGCGCCAGATTTTTGGCAATACCTGGAGGCAGTGACTTATAGCCCGTTAGACCGTATCTGACGGCATACTGCCTGGCCACGTTATAACTGATGTCACTATCGACATGGTCCGGCTTACCATAATTTTTACGCTGTTCAGATTGTGCGTTATTTTTTTGGTCCGCGTGTCCTTTCTGGCTATGACCACTATTCCCCTTGTTCCCGCTATTACCATGATTGCCACTATTACCATTTCCGTTGCCATTGCCGGGGTTAGCCAACACAGGAGTGGCACACATCGTCATCGCAGCAACGGCAACTACCGCCGCGGCTAAAGTTCGAAGCCTGGACATGATGATTCCTTAAGCTGTGGATACAAATAAAAATGTACGGTATTCGCTGAATACTGGCTATCGCTTCAACTCCGATTTATGGGCAAATAAACGATGTTGCTTTGCCATGGGCTCCCCAGATTGAGCGTTTTTGAGATTACAGCTCGCCATTCCCGCTATCTCAGATCGGCAAGCGACAGGCACAGGATCTGAGTTTTTGGGAATAACTTCGCGAAAATGGAGAGAAAACGACGTTTTTTTTCGGTTAAGCTATGTTCATGCTTTGGCGTTACCCCATGGCCGGAATCACTATCCAGGAACCCAACCATAATGGCAAAAAGTACCCCGCAGCTGCCGCTCGACCCCCATATGTGTCGCAGCTATGAGAAAAAGTCGCGAAGTCCGCTGGCGCTCTATTCCGAGTATCAGCGTATGGATGTCGAACTGCGGGCGCCGCTGGCCATGACCTACAGCCACTGGCATGGCCAGGTTGAGGTGAACGTGCCATTTGATGGTGATGTGGAGTATCTCTTTAATGACGAAGTGGTGAAGAGCAAACAGGGTTTTATCACCTTGTTCTGGGCCTGTACTCCCCATCAACTCACGGATGCCGGACACTGTAAACAGATGGCCATCTTCAACTTACCGATGCATCTGTTTTTATCCTGGCCGCTGGACAGGGAGCTGATTAATCACGTGACCCACGGGATGGTGATTACTTCGTTGGCTTCACAGCAGCTGAGCGCGTTTGAAGTACAGCGTTGGCAGAATGAACTCAATAGCGATAACGAACAAATTCGCCAGTTAGCCATTGATGAAATCGCGCTAATGCTCAAGCGCTTTAGCCTCGCTGGCTGGCGGCCAGTACTGGGTAACAAAACGTCGCGCACCCAGAAAAACAGTATTTCACGGCATTCACAGTTTTACGTCAGCCAGATGCTGGAGTTTATTGCCGCCAACTGCGACAAACAGCTTACGGTTGATGCTATTGCCGAACACGTTAAGCTCAATCCCAATTATGCGATGGGTATTTTTCACCGGGTGATGCAACTGACGATGAAACAGTATATTACCGCGATGCGCATCAACCATGTGCGGGCTTTACTCAGCGATACGGATAAAACAATTCTGGATATCGCTACAATTGCAGGTTTTCGCTCCAGCAGTCGATTTTACAGCTCGTTCCATAAATACGTCGGCATGCCACCACAGCAGTATCGCAAATTGAGTCAACAACGCCGACATCATTCACCTTATGCCGAGGGGTAATTTATTCACCAAACTTTCTTTACCTTACTACTAAAATATAAGCACCAGAATAGCAGGTCAAAAAAGATAATCTGCAGCAGTTAATAAAATAGGGTTCAGCCATGAGCTCTGGCAACTATGTTGCTCAGACATGAGTGACCTGTAGCAGGTATTTATTTGACGTGTTCAACCATTAATGATTGGGATGAAATTATGGAATTAAATAACTGTACCGCCAACAACAGAAAGCCATTGTCTTTCTTTTGGTCAGTTTTACCCATGGTAGTCATGCTGGGCGGGATTAGCATCGGATATTTTATCTTCAATATTCGTGCTGAACCCATGATCCTGATGGGAACGGCAGCCGCCTCGTTTATCGCCATCGCTCACGGCTACACGTGGGATGACATTCTACAATCTATTTGCAATAAAATATCTGAAGCGCTGCCGGTCATATTAATCGTCGCCAGTATCGGTTTCTTAATTGGCGCATGGATGGTGTCAGGCACTATTCCAATGATGATTTATTATGGTTTGAAGTGGATTAACCCGCAGTATTTCTATATTTCGGCATTTATGCTGGGGGCACTAATCTCAGTATGCACCGGTACCTCCTGGGGTTCTATCGGGACCGTTGGTATTGCCATGATTGGCGTAGCGATTGGTCTGAATGTCTCGCTGCCCATTGCCGCTGGTGCCATTGTTTCAGGCTGCTGGTTTGGTGATAAGCTCTCACCGGTTTCTGATTCAACCAACATGGCTGCACTGGCTGCCGGGGTAAACCTGTACTCGCATATCGGCCACCTGCTGTGGACTACCGGCCCGGGTTTTATTATTTGCTGCGTCGTTTACAGCTATATGGGCATGGGCATTGATGCTTCGTCCAGCGCGCCAGAAAACATTACCAACTTGATGAATTCTATTGGTCAGATTTATCACTTTAATATTCTGCTGCTACTCCCGCCGATCATCGTTTTATATGGCTCACTGTCAAAAAGACCGCCCATTCCGATGCTCTTTTTATCTACGATAGTCTCAATGATTTTAGCGTTAGTCTTTCAGCAATTTACGGCATCCTCTGTCGGCGAATCCGTGGTCAGTGGCTTTAAGCTCGCAATGCTTACCGGAGATAATCTGCCGACACTGTCTTCCGATGTTTCCCGCTTACTGGAGCGAGGCGGCGCTATTTCAATGTTTAGCAGCTTCGTTACCGTTTTCAGCGCCTTCAGCTTTGCCGGGGCAATGAGTGCGACAGGCTCTCTGCACACCGTGATAAACGCGCTGACAAAAGGCGTTAAATCCACATTCCGCCTGGTGGCTACCACGATTGTGACGACATTTACCATCTGTGCCTGCACGGCAAATGGAACCTTACCGTTGCTGCTGTGCGGTGATGCCTTTAAAGAGGAGTACAAAAAACGAGGTCTTGCGGCAAAAAACCTCTCGCGAACCACTGAAGATGCCGGAACCGTTGTCGAACCGATTATCCCCTGGTCTGCCTCAGGCGTTTATTGCGCCACTATGCTGGGCGTTGCCACGCTTGATTACTTGCCCTGGGCAATCCTCTGTTACAGCGGTGTCATCTTTGCCCTACTGTGGGCGGCAACCGGTATTGGCATTGCTAAATATGAGCCCAATGAAGCCACTGAGAATATGGTTGAGCAAAAATCATAAACGACTAAATAGCTAAATATTCGCTATCACCAGGGTAAATTAAACATATCCATTAGATATACATAACATTCTTCGCTTTTGCGTTGCTTACACTATTTTCAGAGACTTTCCAGGAGTCAACAATGTCTTTGTTTGATGATATTGTCACAAGGGATGTTAATTGTCGCAAATACGGGCAATTACAACAGATGTACGGTACCACCGATGTATTACCGCTGTGGATTGCAGATATGGATTTTGCGACACCAGAGCCAATCATGAGCACGCTGCGTTCGGTGGTGTCACAGCCTGTGCAAGGCTATAACCTGGATTATCCACAATGGAAAGAATCTGTTATTCATTGGTATGCACAACAGTATGATGCCGATATCAAGGCACACTGGTTACATTTTATTCCCGGTGTTATAAAAACTATCGTACTCTCTTTAATGGCGCTTACCCGTCCAGGCGATAATATTTTAACCTGTACGCCAATCTATGATCCCTATCCTAATCTGGTAAACACCAGCGGTAGGAATTTGATTCAGACGCGCCTCATTGAGAAAAACGGGCACTATGAATTTGACTGGCATGATTTCAGCGAGAAACTCAAGCAGTGCAAAATGTTTTTGTTCCCTTCACCGCATAATCCAGGTGGAATGGTGTGGTCGCGGGAAACGTTGGAAAAAATAAGCCACTATTGCCAGCAGGCAGGCGTCATCATTCTGTCTGATGAAGTGCATAGTGATTTAACCCTGCCAGGAAAGCGCCATTTGCCGTTTTTTACTGTTGATGAAGCACCAGATAGTCGGTCAATCGTGCTTACTTCCATCAGCAAGACCTTCAATACGGCGGCGATCCAGGGCGGAATCGCCATTATTAAGAATGATGAATTACGCCATCAGTTCTACCACTTTCTGGATAACTGCTACCTTGCCGAGACGCATTCATTGCAGCAGGCGGCCATTTATAGCGCTTTTACCCATTGCGCCGACTGGCACCAGAAATTATTGGCCTATCTGGCCGACAATGTAGCGTTTGTGAAAAGTGAAATTGAAAAGCACTGTCCTTTGATCTCAATAGTGTATGGCGGCGCGTCGTATCTGTTATTTCTGAATGCGGAAAAAATGGATCTCAGCGATGAGCAGCTAAGCGCTTTTTTTGTGCATGACGCCAGGCTTGGCCTGTCACCTGGGGCGCAATACGGTCCCGGTGGAGAGGCGCACATGAGACTCAACGTTGGCTGCCCGCGCCCGGTACTGGTAGACGCGATGAACAGGCTAAAAGCGGCATACCAGAAATGGCAGAACGCATAGCGTACATCACACGATTTGCCCTGCCACGGTGGGGCAAAATTATCCAAAGATGTTGCTGAACTGCTATAAAGTCTTTCCCTTCTGTCGGCTGGTGTTAAACTGGAAAGTGTGATCTTCATCATAACCTGCTTAAACAGAGACAAGAGACACTGCTATGCAACATATCATCGAGGGCTTCCTCAACTTCCAAAAAGAGATTTTCCCTCAACGCAAGGAACTCTTCCGCAGCCTGGCATCCAGCCAGAATCCTAAGGCACTTTTCATCTCCTGTTCCGATAGCCGCCTGGTACCAGAACTCGTTACTCAGCAAGATCCAGGACAGCTTTTCGTTATCCGCAACGCCGGTAATATCGTACCGTCATTTGGTCCGGAACCGGGTGGTGTATCCGCAACCATCGAATACGCGGTTGTCGCACTTGGCGTAACGGATATCGTCATCTGCGGCCACTCTAATTGTGGCGCGATGAAAGCCATTGCCGATAGCCAGCCCCTGGATCCAATGCCCGCTGTCGCTCACTGGCTGCACTATGCCGATGCCGCGAAAGCCGTGGTCGATAAAAAAACCTGGGATAACCCAATCGATAAAGTTAACGCCATGGTGGAAGAAAACGTTATCGCACAGCTTAACAACATTAAAACGCATCCTTGTGTCGCGGTTGGGCTGCGCAATAATGCGCTTCGTCTGCACGGTTGGGTGTATGACATCGAAAGCGGTGAAATCCGTACCCTGGATAAAAACAGCAAAACCTACGTTTCCCTTGCAGATAACCCGCAGGTGCATTTCGAGTAATTCCCCCACTGGAGCAAGGATGCTCTGGACATCTCCTCTCCCTATTTCTGTTAGTGGACAAAAAACGGGCTCGCGACTAGTTTTAAAGTAGCCACTGGTGTTCCACATCGGTTTTCGCACATTTATACAACATTGCGACAGGCTCATTCACTGAGTCGCAAACAGCTGTTCATACATGGTGCAGGCGATAAAAAGGAGCAGGTGCAGATGCAAACAAAAATAAAAAGAATAATGGATAAGTTATTTTATCATGAGTCGTGGGACATCATGCTTATTAAGGATAATGGTACACACTCATTCCCCGACAACACTCTGGAGATATTAAGCAAATCCACTGCGCAGCAGTTAAAAAAGAAATATACATTTCAGGCCGATCCTTTTCTGATTGAAAAAGACGATAAACTGTATGTTTTCTATGAAGCTCTTAGCTTCCGCAACTCAAAAGGCACGCTACGATGTCGCGTTCTAGACCGTGAACTGGTTGAACTTGAAGATATTAGGCTTGAAGGCTTTGACGACTTAAAGTGTCATTTGTCATTCCCTTATCTGATACATATCAACGATCAACTGTTCATGATCCCCGAGTCTTCAGAAAGAAAAGAGGTAATACTGTTTCAGTCAATTGAGTTCCCTGCACGCTGGAAGCAAGTTAAAGTTTTAATCTCTGATACCAAATTAACCGACAACGTATTTATCTCAATTAATGAAACCTGTTATCTGTTGTCCACCACGATGGATAACGAAATAATTATTCATTCAGCAGATCATATTTATGGACAATGGCAGCGAATTACCCCCTCATTGAAGGTGAGCAATCCTCATCATCGAGGTGCAGGTGCCTCCTATCAGGTCGAAAATAAAATGTACTTCCTTACTCAGGAGTGCACACCTGAAACTTATGGAAAATCAATCTATATCAAAGAATTAGTGACGCTGAATGACGCTAATTTTGCTGAAGCTCTGATCGAACAAATCAATTCGTCGATCAACCACAGTGACGGCGTCCACACGCTGAACTTCTCAAATAACTATATTGTTTATGATACAAAAATAAACAAATTCAGCTTTTTATCTATACTTAAAAAAATATCTTATAAATGCATGGTGAGGTATCGCAACTATTACCTTACCAAACGTAACCAATAACGCGTTCTCTATGGTACTGGCGTGAATCAATCCCCGTTTATCTGGAGTCTGTATGGCAATTCTTGTCACTGGTGGTGCAGGTTATATTGGTTCACATACTGTGTTAACGCTACTGGAAAGAGGCGATGATGTCGTAGTCATCGATAATCTGGCGAACGCCAGCAGAATCTCGCTGGACAGGGTCGCGGAACTCACCGGAAGAGAGCCCATTGTCTATATCGCCGATGTTCTCGACAGGCAGGCATTAAAAAACATTTTCGCCGACCATAACATCACCGATGTCATTCATTTTGCGGGACTCAAATCGGTTTCAGAGTCGATAAAAGAGCCCCTCGCCTACTATGAAAACAACGTCACCGGTACGCTGGTTTTGCTGGATGAAATGCTGGCTGCAGGCGTTAATCGTTTCATTTTTAGCTCATCTGCCACGGTATATGGTAATCCAGAAAGCGTGCCGCTGAGCGAGCAATCACCTACGGGCGGCACCACTAATCCGTACGGCACCTCTAAGTTGATGGTCGAACAAATTCTGGCCGATTTCTCACGTGCACAGCCGGATTTTCGCATTACCTGCCTGCGCTATTTCAACCCGGTTGGCGCCCATCCATCGGGTCGGATTGGTGAAGATCCTAACGGTATCCCTAATAACCTGGTTCCGTATATCTCCCAGGTCGCGATTGGTAAGCTGGAAACCGTGTCGGTGTACGGTAATGATTATCCAACCCCTGATGGTACCGGTGTGCGTGATTATATTCACGTCATGGATCTGGCGACCGGTCATTTAGCCGCGCTGGATTGCCAGAACAAAGGCGCGGCTTACAAAGTGATTAATCTCGGTACCGGTGTTGGTTATTCCGTGATTAATCTGATTGAGGCGTTTGAAAAAGCGGCGCAGACAAAAATAAACTATCAGTTTGTCGCCAGAAGACCCGGAGATATTGCCGAATGTTGGTCTGACCCATCGCTGGCATACAAAGAGCTAGGTTGGAAGGCCATCTACAACCTTGATGAAATGATGCGTGACACCTGGAACTGGCAAAAAAATAACCCGAATGGGTATCAAATTTAATGTTCTCAGCAGCGAGCCTGACCGTCAGGCTCGCTGCTGTGTCTGACTAGCGTACCGTTATTGTTGACACCCGGTACCAGCCGCTGCTCTGTTTCCCTTCATTGGCAAAGTTAATTCTCGCCGCACCCGACTTATCCAGCATCGCAACCTCAATCGCGTATTGCCCTTTCGCCAGTCGGCCTGGCATAGATAACGCATAACTGACCTGATACTTACCGGGGAGCCAGCGGCGAATATCCTCCGCGGAATTCCCCTGTGCTACCACCTTATTGGCGCTGTCTACGACCCGGAATGCCAGCATGTATGGCAGATAAATCGGTGCGATACCCTCATTGTACCAGGTACTGTTTAATGTCAGCGTTTGTCCGTTGTCCCACACGGACTCATGGCTCAGGGACGCAAGGCGAAATCGATAGCCCAATTTGGTCAGCGCATTGTCGACAATCGGTCGATAGTCGCTGGGTATCGTTCTCGATTTCAGGTTAATGGTACTGGCGTGCTGCTTGACCGCCCAGTCAAAAATCCCCTGCACTTCAGCACGTGTATAGTGAAAGGTGTTCTTCCAGTCCTGCATATACGAGCAGATCTCCAGACTCACCGGCGCACGTTTCCAGACGTCGTTGAACCCTGAATAACTCTGCTGCGCAGCCAGCAATCGCTGCGGGTAATCATCAGCCATATGGTTCCAGGTGTCCGAAAATACGCGCAGGTCCCCCCAACAGTCCGCACGCCACCCAGCCCCACGCGCCACCGCATTCGCCAGACTTTGACCGCCGCTTATCAACATTATTTTGGGTGTCACAGGGAAAGCAGAAAAGTGCATCGCGACGTAGCGATCCAGTTGCGCCGTGGTGTATCGCTCCAGTAATGGCTTCAGGTTCGGGAAGTTGCTGTTATGCCATTCTCCCCACGATCCCACCATGCCAATATCAACAAACGCGAGATTCTCATTACCATCGTAGCGCTTACCAAATGCGTTCAACAGACGCTGGCTGTATTGAATAAACAGAGGATCGTCTAAATCCGGGGCAAATGTCTTTTTATCCGGCGTCCAGGTTCCTTTCACGCCTTTTTTAATTAGCCAGTCAGGAATTTGCGAACCGCTTTCCGGCTCTGCCAGAGCCATAAATCGTAGCCCGACATTCATCGCAGGGCGATGTGCCGCCGCGTATTTGAAGGCATCATCCACCAACGCAAAATTGTACTGGCCTTCGACTGGCTCCAGATCCCGCCAGTAAAAACGCTCGTATTCAAATCCGGTATTGGGATAGTCCGCCAGCCCCAGCGTTTCACCGTATCCCTGATGAAAACTTGCCACGCCAATCCCCGGATTGGTTAACGGGCCCGTCAATGCTTTGGGGGTGACGGTCGTCAATGCGGCCATAACCGTCAGCGGGAAAAACATGCTCAACAACGCACAAACCCATTTACGCTTCATCGCAATGACGTCCTCCACCAATTTGTTAACGCTAGCGGTCTTTCAGGCTTAACCACCAGTCCCAGATACCTACGTGAAAATTTTGGAACACATCAATACCTAACGCGGATTTGATCATATACAGCGTCAGCAATATGCAGCAGGTGACAAATAGCACGGCAATCAGCAGCAAAAAAGTGAGCAGCATTCTCGACAGGGTTGATTCCTGGCGATGCTGGCGGCGTAAATCTCTGCCAAATAAAAAAACCAGATAATAACGCTTACTGAAAAAAGGAAAGCTTCTGCGAATATCGATCTGATGCCGCGAAGTCAGGGTTGTAGCAAGGAGCGCTTTTTCCACCCCTTCTTTTTGTTCAGGGGTCAATTCCTCCGCTATCCGCTCATCAAGGTGAGCGTAAAACCGTTCGATGGCAGGAGGACGATTTTGAGGACTGGTCAAAATTAACCTATATCTTTATCAATGGAGTGGTAGACGTTAACCGTCTTTTTGGCGATTTCATGCCAATTGTAGTTTTGCAAATATACACCATAGTCCACGCTATTTGCTGTTGCCCCTTGGCCTAATTTTTCAGCCAAACCCGCCACATCTCCCACCTTAAAATAGGCCTCGGCGGGCAGTTGAACTTCAAGGTTAGCCGGAATATCACTGACGACGGCCGGAAGAGAAAATGACATTGCCTCCAGCAGCGCAATGGGCAATCCTTCATGGTATGAGGGCATCACAAACAATTTAGCCTGCGAAAACACCGCCTGAAGTTCGTCACCACGTAAAAAACCAGTCATCACAACACCTGGCGTGTCGGCAGCAAGCTTTTTGAGGCGCACGCTGTATTCGGTCGGATGATCCGCATCGCCAATTAACACTAACGGCATGGTCAAACCACTGTGTTGATAAGCGGCGATGGCATCATGCATCCCTTTTTCTTCCACAAACCGCCCAACCACCACGAGGTAGTTTTTCGGCTGCAGCCCAAAGCGGGAGAGCGTACTGTCGATGGTGAGCTGTGATAATAACCGCGGCTCATTCACGCCATTGTGAATTAAATGCGCATCATAGCGACCGTGTTTTTTCTGGATCAGTTGATTAATAACGTCAGAAATCACAATCACCTCGTTGGCATATCTCACCGCCCAACGCTCACCCAGCAACAATATTTTTTTGGCTACAAATCCCCATTTCTGGCGATCGTAATCGGGCCCGTGGTGGGTAAAAACCACCTTCTTCCCTAACACGCGTAATAATGGGATCACAAGGCCAGGGCCGATAGCATGGACATGCACAATATCTGAATGGTCGATACGTGTCCTAAACGCCGCTAAAACGGAATGGACAATAGCTTCCAGCGAGCGCTTTTTGGGTGCCCACAGCGCGTAGGTTTCGACTTTTTTATATACCGATCGTTTGTAATTTACATATGGCGAGCGAGCGATTACGCAAATATCCACGTCGAACTGCTGTTTAATGGCAGGATAAAGATTCTGACAGTGTGTCTCCACACCGCCCAATACATCGGGAATACCACGCGTTCCAAAAACCGTTATTTTTTTACTCATACTATGGCCTGCTCAGCAGTTCTTTATACAGCGCCTGTAGGGTATCCATATGTTTACTCAGCGCATATTTTTCACTCAACCGCGCACGACCATGTAAGCCCATATTCCTCGCCTTCTCAGGCGAGTCGGCCAGAGCGTCCATCGCATTGGCTAACTCATGCACATTACCCGGTTCGAATAAAATCCCTTCGACACCGTCACGAATTTGTTCCGGTATACCGCCGATGCGCGACCCGATAACCGGTTTGCCTAAGGACATCGCTTCTAATATCGCCATAGAACAGTTTTCATAGCATTCTGAAGGCAGGATCACCGCTCGCGCATGCTTAATAAGCTTATCGAGCGCCTCCCCTTGTTGCACATAACCTAAAAACTCAACATCCGGATATTTGGCGGCTAATTCATCATGCAACGGACCGTGCCCCACAACTTTCAGCGGCGCGCTGTTCCGCATTTTTTTATGCGCTGCCAACAACGTTGCCACGCCCTTTTCACGGCTCAGACGGCCGAAGTACAGCATATAGCCTTCATCGCTTACTTCGGCCAGGGGACGGCTGCCATCAACGCCATTGACGATGACATCAATGCGCGAATTTGGCAGCGTGCGCAGCAAAACACCGCGTAAAAAAACGCTTGGTGAAACAATCACATCCAGTGCCTGATAGTTTTGTGCAATGTACTGCCAGGTTGCCTCCAGGGAGAGCAGTAAACTTTTTGAGGCTGAACCTTCCTGACAACGATACCTGAAGGCATTGAAAACCGTTCCGGTAATACAGGAATCACACACTTTGCCGTCGCGCAGCATGGAATACGCAGGGCACACAATCTTATAGTCATGCGCAGTCAGCACCGTTTTGCAGCCAAAATTGCGCGCAACTTTAATCAACGCCGGTGTTAACTGATGGTAGATGTTGTGAAAGTGGACGATATCCGGGCGCTCTTTTTCTAATAGCGCCAGCATTTTTTTGCAGGCCTGCGAATTATGAATAAAGTTAACCGCCGTTTTGATACCACCCAGCAGATTGCTCGCTTTGTGGTAGTCCACATTACTGACGAAATAATCCGTATAGTCCGAGGGGAAATTATTCTCATGAAGCATAGAGAAATCAATAACCTGCACTCCGGCCTGTTTCAGCTTATCGCGCTCTTGAAAATAAACTGTTTCTGCGCCGCCTTTGATGAAAAAAAACTTGTTAACCAATAATACTTTCATGGCGCCTGCCCCGGTTATTCATGAATGATTTTACTGTTAGGCGGAGTCAGCGGATCGCGTACCGGATAAAAAATACCTTTGATCAGCCCCGCTGAGCGTACGATTAAATTAATAACGCTTTGCAGCCCATCTGTTAATGAGCGGTTTTGTACAATCTTCAACAAAGCAAACGCCAGTAATGGTAGAAGTGCAACGGCAAACACATTGATATTTAAACTGAGCAGCGCCACAAATAAGAGAATAAGGTAGAGCGCAAATACCGCCTCATTCTTCACGATGTTGAATGACTGGGAAAACCAGGGTTTCCCCCAACTACAACGCAAAAGCTCACCTGGCGCCTGGTAATAACCGCTGGTCCAGCGCCGCGCCAGCATCTTAAACGTCGGCAGCGTATGTGACGTATGGCTGAAGTAAGGAATATCCAGACGCCGCAGTTTATAGCCTGCTTCGATTAAACGCAGGCCCAGTTCAGCCTCTTCATACGCGTGCAAATTACGGTTAGTCAGATAACCAATTTTTTCAATTGCCGACCGACGATACAGCCCACCGCCACCCAGATGATCGCTATCCCCGAGTGGATAGATTTTATTAATGCGTTGCTTACGCGATTTAAATTCATAGTTTACGGCATCATCCATTTCAACGGTTCCGGCAACGCCTGCATATTCTGGTTCGGCCTGCAAAAACGCGACGGCCTGATCCACAAAGCCCTCCTCCAGCTCCATGTCGCCGTCCATCAACAACAGATATTCCCCTTCACTATATAGATAACCTAACTGGTGCCCGACGCCACAGCAGCGATCGCCAGGGTCAGTTAAGGACACTACGGTCACCCCTTTATCGATCGCAAGCTGTTGGGTGTTATCCGTTGACAGGCTATCTGCCACAATAATTTTGTGTGGATAATCAATAAGCTGCTTACGGATACTGTCAATCGTCCTCTCAATACATTTAGATTCATTGAGTGTTTTAATACTCACTGAAATAAACGGTTTTTGGTCCATACAATTACCCTACGCAGCGAAGGACGGTTCGACGAATCACTAAACTTGATCCTAGTGATAAATAGAACAGGAATTGTAACATCGGTGTAATCATCAGTATCTGGCTATAAGGTAAGCTAATTAAGCAACCAATCGCAAAAGCGTTAAACGCCGGTGCAAAGCTCAATAACTGGAGATCCTGCTGGTCCAGTTGTTCAAGCGTCAGTAATGGCTTTGGCTGACAAACTTTCAGGATATAAATGAATAAGCTAATAAAGAGTAACGTGCCGATCACCCCAACTTCCCACAGCAGCATACTCAGGGAAGTCGAGTCGAGAATTAAGTTGTAGATAATATTCAAAAAGCCCGGCGACACCGTACTACCACTGTTAGTTGCATTGAGACCGTAGCCAAATAACGTTCCTGAAAGCCCCCACAGATCGTTATTTTTCAACCAGAACAGGAACGTCGTAAAGCGCCCTAATTCACCGGTAGACATAATATAGTTCGGATCAAAGATATAGCTTAAGGAGTCGATAAAAATACTTAACGAGCTTTTCGACGGATCGCCGCCGAACGCCGTAGAATAATAGTACGCGAGGATCACAATCGACAGGCTAATAAGCAACAGCATTCCCGCCACAATAACCAACAACGTCTTCAGATTGACCTTACTAACGTCTTTGACGTAGCTCGGTGAAAGCCACACCCACGCCAGGAATATAGGCGATAGCAGGATGACAAACTTCACTTCACCAATGATGCATAACCCGATACCGAGAACAATATGCAGCGCCATGGACTTGAACGTGGTGAGCCCATGCTTATATTCGGAGACTTTTAACAACATAATTAACAGGCAAAACAAGCCCATTGCGGCAGTATTCCCGCCCCCCATTGGGTCACCGCCAAACGTGCCAACCACGGAGTCCCATTTCTCATCTTCGCCGCGCACCGCAACGCGCTGGGGAACGACCAGTAAAACCTGATAAATCATTACCGGAATCTGCGCGTAAAACACCCAATACAGATAGCGCGTTGCGCGGTAAATCTGTGATTCCCGGCAAAAGCCCAGCAGCAAACAGATCATCACCAGCGACAGCGCAATTTCGTTTTTAAATGCCACAATCGCGACTGTGATCCCGCCCTGAATCAGCGTCGATGCTCCAGCCAGCACCAGAAACGAAAAGTACAACGCCAGGACAATCGTCTCCTGGGCATCCAGATGTAAGGAGCCATCACGCGTCTGCATCACCAATAATCCCACCATCAACAGGGTCAGGAAAAAAGGTATCCACAGCACTGACTGCATGCCGGTAAAGTATTGCACCAGGCCACACAGGATCAGCGTGACAAAGGTATAAACCTGTAAATAGTATCCGGTATTCAGCGTCATAGTATCACCGGCTTGTCTTTCAGGAGATTGGCTCGCTTATTCATTTTCAGATAAATGAAGGCGTAGCGAATAAATGTCAGTGAAGAAAACAAGATGACCGACGTTGCATAATCTTTATAAAAATAGGGCGTCACAACAAAAGCGAAGAGTACAATCGCCAGCTGTTCCAGTTGGATACGCAGAAAATAGCGATGGGAACCAAAAATAAGCTCTATCACCGTCAGAGGGCTTATCGCCAGCGCCGGGAATAAATAGGGCAACATGTAGCGTGACGTCTCAATGGAGTTTATCCAGTCTTCGCTAAAACCGAGGCGCATCACAATCGGATAGAAAATAAAAACCCCAAGGGTACAGATAACCCCTAGTACCAGCAATAGCATACGTACCTTGGTATACTCCTGATAGTTAAAGGTATTATTTCTGAAGTCGATAGACCATTTGGAAAAAATAGTATTGCGCACCGCATTCCCGATGATCACCACCGGAGCCAGGCAAAAGCGGCTAACCACGGAAAAATAACCCGCCGTCAGCGCCGAGAACCAAAAGTTAATCAGCATAATAGGCAAATTGCTGCTGGCCATCGCCAGCACTTCCGCGCTGCCCACTTTGGTAATGTGATGAATATTCTGTTTGAAAAAATGCCAATTACTGGTGGGCCGCAGATGTCTGGCCGCCACCGAACGAATATCAAACGAATGCAAAATACAGCTTATGGTCAGCACCATCGTCGTGCAGGCCCACGACCAATAAAATAGTTGTACATGGTGCGTAACCAGAACCGAAAGTAATACCACCACAGAGACAGAAATACGCTGGAAAATCAGAAAACGAAAGTTGGCCGTGCGTAGCGACAGGTTTTCCGAGATTAAAACCCACGCCGTTGCCAGCGTCAGCAAATAGAGAAACAGAATGTTCTGGTGAAACAGCCACGCGGTCAGCACAGCGTACGGTAAGGCAATGATCGTGCTTTGGATCAGGCAAAACACGACATTCTGCACCAGTTCGTCATCCTGCTGTTTAGGAATTAACAGCTGTGATGCAAAGGTACACACCTGAGCGCCCACCACGGCGATACTGTAGTTGAGCGCATAAAGCCCCACTTCAGCCATATCGTACTTGTGTGAAATCAACCAAATAGACAGTGCACCAATCAACTGCGAGATGACTGATGAACCGGCTATTGTGGAAGCGCTCTTCAGTAGACTCATACGCGGCCTGGCGTTGCCATCAGTTGATCGGTACTGAAGTTCAGTGAACGCAGACCCTCTTGTGTCTCAAGATCCTTTTCTTCAACTGCATTGAGCACCGCACCAATCACCACGCCGTTATTTTCCTCGATCTTATCCAGCGCGTTGGCGATTTGTCCCGCGGACCCCGCCCCGGCTTTCACAATGAAAACAACGCCATCGACGGCACGTTTGATCAGTTGAACATCCTGGCTCTGATTCACGGCAGCAACATCAATAATGATGCGCTGATAATGCGATTTCAACTCGCGCATTAAGAGTTCAACATGCTCCGACGACAGCATCAGTAAAGATGAGATGGTGTTCTTGCCGTGTGGAATAAAGTCGAGGTTATCACTGAGTTTGATCCTCGCCTGTTCAAGCTCTGTCTCCCCGCGCAGCAGTTCCGCTAAGCCTGCGGATGTAGCTGACGCCAGCTCGGATGTGAGCCCACCAGTGTTAAAGAAATCTGCATCAATAAGCAGTGTTTTCTGGTCGAAACTAAAAGAGTTCGCTAACAGATTCGCCAACAAAGAACGCCCATCGCCGTGCTCCGCCGACGCCACAGCGAGCGTCTGTAAAGGTCGATTATCCAGCATAATCCGGGTACGGATACCGTGCACAATATCGGCATTAAGCGGGTTCTTCATGATCATATCCCGCACCTGTGCGCGCCCTGAGGTTCCGCTAAAACGACGAATTTCACCCAACGGAACAACATTGAGCCGTTTTTTCATGCGACTGAGGGTACCGATTGAGTTATCCATTGCCGCTTTGACAATGAAATACATGATGCTGAACACCACCACCAGCATGACCACCATCAGCAACAATAAAGATTTATTCGGTTTCGCCGGTTTTAACGCGGGTACCGCAGGGTCGTATAACACCGCATCGGCATTCACGCCGGACAGCGACAGCTCCTGAGTACGTTGATAAAGCGATTTATACAGGTCTTCCATTTTATCTAACGACAGCTTTTGACTGTTCCAGGCATCCCGTTTTGACGCCATTTTCTGGAAGATCTCTTTCTGCTCAATCACCTGTTGTTGATAGTTTTTTTCGTCCGCCAGCGCCGCCAGATATTGCTGACGTAAACCGACTTTCAGCTCGCCCAATACCCGCCCGGTCTGGCTTTGGATCGACTGAACATCGGCTTCTGCTTTTAAAATGGCGGGATTTTTTGGCCCATAGACTTTACGCTGTTCGGACAACGTTCGTTGCGCCTGAATCAACGCAATGCGCAAATCCTGGATCTGAGCGTGGTTAGAGACCGAAGGCAGCGAGATAACGCTCTCAAGGGACTTACCTCCCCCGTTCACCTCGTTATAGACGGATTCAGCGGCAACCCGACGCTGGGTCGCATCGGCCAGGCGATTAGTTACGATACTTAACTGCTCGGTTTCAAAACCATCGATACCGCGGAAGGTCAGCAGCCCGGCATTTTTCAGATAGCTGTCCATCTCGTCTTTTTGCTTAGCTATCGACTTCTGAATCTCTTCCATTTTTTCAAAATTCAGTTCGCGAGCTTTCTCCACCTTCAGACGTTTCTGCTCCACCGTATAGTTGATGAAAGCCTGCGCGACGCCGTTGGCAATGTCAGCCGCTACCTGAGGCGAAGTAGATTCATAGGTAATGGAAGCCAGGTTCGTCGTGCGAATACCGATGACATTCAGATTTTTCGCCAGCGTTTTCAGCGCTTGCTCCATTCTCAGTTGCCGACTTTCATTGCTATCAGCCCCCTGGGCACCGGCTTTTTCCCCGGTAAACTCCGGGTTTTCATCCAGCTTCATATCACGTACGGCTTGCTCCAGCACAATACGTGAATGCATCAACGCATATTGTGTTTCGTAGTAACCACTGCGCGTTGAATCGAAACCATCAACCTGTGGAAACGGAGAAACGTTATCAGCCTGCGCCTTAATCAGCACCGTCGCCGTTGAAACATACTTTGAAGACATCATGCTGATTAACGGATACGCGACGACCCCGGCAACGATACCGGCCAGCGCGATTTTCCAGGCGTTCTTTTTCAGCTCTTTGGCAAAGCGGGAGAATTCGACACTGCTTTCTCGTTTTTTGCCGTTTTCCACTATTGATAGTTTCATCGTCAGAAGAACCCCATGCCAATAATCACGACATCCCCAGGATGAACAGAGTGCGTTAAATCGACATTCTCAAGCAGCTGATTGCTCCCTGACAGGCGAATGTTGATATCTTTTCGGTCAGCACGATCTGTAAATCCACCCGCCTGCGCAATAGATTTCTCGACGGTAAGCCCTGGCTCATAGGCGAAGCCATTTGGACTTTTTACCTCACCTGAAACATAGTATTTGCGGAACTCGGCAATACTCACCGTCACCATTGGAGATGTAAAATAATCTCCGGTCAGGCGTTGAGTTAATTCTTTAGTCACTTGATCAACGGTTTTATCTTGTAATTTAAGAGCACCAACAAACGGGAAATTAATTTCACCGCTCTTATCCAAAATAAACCGCATCGTCATATCGGGTTGACCATGAACAGCGATATTGACCGTATCCCCCGCCCCAAGTCGGTAATCCTGCTGAACAGTAGCAGGATCGTCCATTAATCGCGGGCTGGACGCTGTGCATCCGACCAACAGGATACTGAATAGCAAAACCGCGCACAGTTCTATTATTTTCATTTTAGATCTGAACCTTAGCTTTAAGCATAATCATAGAATTATCATAACCCAACGTTCTAATGACTTCCTTATTGTCGTTGGGACCGATATAAAACGAGTCAGTATCCTTATTCGAATTTAATGTATCTATCTGATATTTAATCTCAAAATTAACCGACGGTGTGTAGTCATAGCTCATGGTGACGCTAAACACGCCATCTTTATCATGCCGATCCTTGTTCTGTTTTTTATAGTCTTCCGAAGTGAATGAGTAGTCCAATAAAGTAGAAAAACGAGTACCTAACCAGAAATGCTGGTAAGAAAGGCCATACTGGGTCACTAAAATATATCCCCCAACTTCCGATGGGTCTTTAATGCTTTGCGCAGAGTGGACCGTGAAAACAGACTGTTGTAACGGCTTCCACTCCGCTTTTATGTCCCAGTTTAGACCATTAAAATCATGCGAGTTTGCGTTGTTTTCAAATGTTTTATACAGCCATGAAATATTCATGTCGACATTGGTTTTCCCCGTCAACTGCGACTTCAGGCCATACAGCAAATAATACTCATTAGTGTCTTTTTCTGAGTTGTTATCATAGTGACGCTGGTTAGTAATAAAGCTATAGCGAAAGCGCGTTCTGGATGAGTATTGGTCAAAAACTTCCGCTATCAGGCTATTTTCATGCCATTCCTGTTCCTGAATATAATTGTAGAAGTCCTCACTGCTGTCCCGAACATCAGAGGTGTTACCGAAAGTCAGTTTTTTGTATAACAACGCCAGTTCCGCTTTGCCGCGACCATCAGGTGCACCGTAGCTGTAGCGTAATTCACTATTGATAAAATTCGTCGTCAGCGGAGATTTAATCCCATACTGCTCGAACTGACTCGGTAGAAAACCCTCGGTGATGTCACGACCGCGGGATTCATGCCCAAGCGAATCCTCCAGATTGAGGGTTAAGCCATGCTTGAGTCCATAACGCCAGGCACCGTTAAAACGGAAAAAATGATCGTTGTAGTTATCAGCAGAATCGCTTGAGTAGTTACGATAATCCCCGGAGTACATCAGCAAATACTTATCCTGACCACGCTCTCCAATCATACTCAAAACGGGCGCCGCACTCTGAAACGAGGAACCGATAGCATCGCTGCTATGTGGCTGATAAGACACGTTATCATTATAACCATAGTCCACAGCGACCTTGCCCTGGAAGTCTATCCCCGCAAAGCCAATGTGTGATTTCGGTGTTAAATCAGCCCATGCGGACTGCGATATCACGATTCCGGTAATAACGAGTAATTTAGTATGCATTCTTACCGACAAATCCTTTGAAAATAGTTTTAATAATAATTTTTATATCCAGCCATAACGACCAGTTTTGAATGTACTCAATATCGTACTGAACCCTTTTTTCCATCTTATAAAGCGCATCGATTTCCCCGCGGAACCCGTTGATCTGCGCAAGCCCAGTGATCCCTGGCTTAACTTTATGGCGAATCATGTAATTTTCGACCTGTTTGCGGTACTGCTCATTATGCGTAACCGCATGAGGTCTGGGACCGACAATCGACATACTTCCCTGCAAAACGTTAATAAATTGCGGAAGTTCATCCAGCGAAGTACGGCGCAAAAAGCTCCCGAATTTGGTTACCCGCGGATCGTTTTTAGTGGCCTGAATAACCGTATCGGAATTCTCCATGACGCGCATAGAACGAAACTTCCAGACCTTAATTTTTTGCCCACTCAAGCCATAGCGGTCCTGTTTGAAAAAAACCGGCCCACGGGACGTGAGTTTGATACCAATGGCAATAGCCAGCATCAGGGAGGAAATCATCACCATAATGATGCTGCCTAGAACCAAATCTTCCGCCCGCTTAATAAACGAGCCCGCCCCTTCGAACGGTGAACTAAAGATACCGATAGTTTGCAGGTTGTGGATGGAGCGTAACTTGGACATGTTGTTACTGTAGGTATAAAAGTCAGGGACAATATAGGTATCTACGGTGGTGTCTGACATCATGGCCAAAAAGTGACGAATGCGATGTAAAGCAACCATCGGTAAAGCAATATAGATTTCATCTATGTTTCCCTTCTTGGCTTCCTCGACCAAATTGATCACCGGACCACGAAAGGGGCTTTTAACCTTATCAACGACCTCGCCACAGCGAGATAAGGCACGCTCATCATAAAAGGCCAGATCTAATGTGATATTGGCGTATTCACTCATTAGCGCGGTTTCTGCAGCCAGACCATTGTCGGTCAGACCAATAATCGCCACGCGTATACTCTTCTTCGTTGAATATTTGAAAATGAAATAGCGAATACAATACAGAAAAGGTATTGGAATTAAGTACCAGTAAATAATGGCTGAATAAAAAGGCGACGGCAATCTGTCTAAGTAGCCGAGAGATTCAGGCTCTGCCACCGCCATACTGACCAGTTCGTTAAAAAAAATAGCCAGCAGCGTACAGAAAACCAATCGCTTTTGATTTCTCAATCCAATCGATTTAATCTTTTGCTGATACATTTTGGTGTATTCAGCAAACAACAAAAAAAAGATCGAGAAGAGAAGACTCAAGATGGCAATGGTGTTAAATGGCACCAAACCCAGCAGATGGGCGCTAAAAATTAACGTCACATTGATAACAATGAAATCGACCAGTTTTAAAAAAACTGGATAGCCATGGCTGCTAATCTTTAGCGATTTTTTAAGCATAGCTCATCCCATTATTTATTGATCTTTAATTATTTTTTATCATTTATGTTACTAATTATATCACAAGTCTAAAAAACACAATGGCACTCTGTCAGTAAATGTAAAAAACAATGTCAACTACTGTGACAGGACTCTCAAACAAATCCGTATCTATATGATTTTAATCATCATTGAATCAAGAGTGGTTTCAGTCAACCAAACAAAAAAGATAACCTTTAACAACATTGCTGCTATTGACAGATAACATTTCATGGTCTATGAAAAAGTGTTTTATGTATGATAAATTGCACAAAAGTATTGTTTCAGTGACGTTGAATCACCTTAGAGTTGCTGTTTAATACCGTAATTAAAATAAAAAACAGCTGCCTTACGACAACATTTCAAATGATATTAGCAATACAATTAATTACTTTTTATTATAATTAAACAACAAATATCATAACCATGAATATCTCATACGGTAACGCTTAAAAAGCGTACCCGAACCCTCAGCCCACCTAATGTCTCACTACGCGTTAGCTGAGGATGCGTGCGATGCAGACGAGCAATATCATTGACCAGCGCCAGGCCGATCCCGGCGCCTGGGACATTGCCTACGTTATCGAGACGATGAAACGGTAGCAGAGCCTGATGAACCATCTGCTCATCTATGCCCGGCCCGCTATCTTCGACCACCAGCACCACGGCCTCTCCTTCTCGTTGAAGTCGGGCGGTCACCATCCCCTGCGACGGCGTGTATTTCAGTGCGTTATCCAGCAGATTCCCACACAGCTCGCCAAGCAGCACTTCATCTCCCTCGACCCACACCGCGTCCTGTTCCCCTTCATAGCCCAGATCGATCCCTTTACTACGCGACTGCGCCAGTCGGGTAAAACAGCTGGTTTGCACCACCTCATACAGATTAACCGGCGAGAAATGCCTTTCCCCCTGCTCCTTACGCTTCACCGCAGACAACTGCAACAGCCTCTCCGTCAGTTGAATGGTATTATCGAGTGTGCTACTCATGGCTTGTAAACTCTCATACCATTGCCGCGGTTCGGCGCTGGCGAGAGCCACCGATGCCTGAGTTTTCAGTACCGCCAACGGCGTTTTGAGCTGATGGGAAGCATCCGCGCTGAAGCGCTCCTGACGAGAGATCAGACCGCGAAGTCGGTCCAGATAACGGTTGAAAGCCACAATCAGCAGACGGGTTTCCGACCATGGCAGCAGCTCCGGCAGCGGCGTCAGCAGGCCTGGCTCACGACGCACCATCAGCGATGACAGCTGGCGCATCGGGCGTAGCACCCGGCGCAGCAGCCAGCCAACCAGCACCAGAGTCAGTAGTACCAGCAGCCCTTGCGAAACCCACGAGGAAAACAGCAGCTGTCGCGCCAGATAACGCCGCGATTGCAGCGTTTCGGCAACATAAATCTCCGCCATGCCGACAATACCGCCTTCATTGACGGGCTGCAGAAGACGTGCCACGCGGATTGCCTCACCGCGATATTCGGTGTGATAAAACCATGCCAGCGCCGGGTAAAGACGCGTGCGCGAGGTGGCAGGCGGCATCGCCGGTAAATCGTCATAACCAGAGATAACCTTCCCCGCCGGATCAACCACTTTGTAATACAGTCGGTCGTTCATATTCAGTTCAAAGCTGTCCAGCACCACCCATGGCACGTTCACTTCCAGCTGTTTATTGCGCACCACCAGCCGCTCGGAGACGGTCCTGGCGGATGAGAGTAGTGTCCGGTCATACGCCTGGGTCGCCGCCTGTAGCGCACTGACATAGCTGTTAAATGCCGACAGGCCCCACAGCAACATTAGCGGCAGGCCCAGAAACATCAGCAGTTGCAGGTACAACGATTGGGGTTTAACCCACTTCATCGCTACGCTCCAGCACATAGCCCAGACCACGCAGCGTAGCAATACGCACATCGCTTCCCTGTAGCTTTTTACGTAAGCGATGGATATACAGCTCAATGCTTTCAGGACTAACCTCATCACTCAGGCTGAAGACCTGCTCAAACAACTGCTGACGTGAAACCGGTCGCAACCGACGGTACATCAGCACCGTTAACAGCGCCTGTTCACGTGGCGTGAGCGCCAACGGCTGCCCCTGCAACAGAAAATAGCCTTCATCGTGAAACGCCAGCTCCCCCAGTTGCTGTATGCCTTGCACCTGTCCCGCACTGCGACGCAGCAAGGCCCGCAGCCGGGCATCCAGTTCCTCGATTTCAAACGGCTTTGCCAGATAATCATCGGCTCCGACGTTCAACCCTTTCACCCTATCGGCCACCGCGCTACGCGCCGTCAGCAGCAGGACAGGAAGCGTCTGCCCGCGCTTGCGCAGCCGCTGAACGACTTCCAGGCCATCCAGACCGGGCATATTGATGTCCAGCACCGCCAGCGCATACGTTTCGCTATGTAAAAGATGGTCGGCTGCCAGGCCATCAAACACGCAGTCAACGGCAAAACCGTTTTGCACCAGCGCTTTCTCCAGCCAGTGAGCTAACTCACGGTTATCTTCCGCTAATAAGAGACGCATATCACATCCTGTAAAGTTTCTGCCGCATTGAAAGGGAATTGAAAGGTTAATGTTTTAACAATCACGCAACCGAACTGCTACACATCGGCTCACATAATCACAAAAATCTTCTTCCGTACCTGAAAATCCGGTTTTCCGGTGTGAGGATAAACAATGAAAAAACAGCTATTTCGTACCCTTACTGCAAGCATTTTACTGATGAGTACCTCTGTACTGGCGGAACAAGCGCCGTCGCGCACTGAATGTATCGCCCCTGCTAAACCCGGCGGTGGTTTCGATCTCACCTGTAAGCTGATTCAGGTGAGTTTGATGGAAACCGGCGCTATCGAAAAACCGATGCGCGTGACCTACATGCCCGGCGGCGTTGGCGCTGTGGCCTATAACGCGATTGTTGCCCAACGCCCGGCTGAAGCAGGCACCGTGGTGGCCTTCTCCGGCGGCTCCTTGCTGAATCTGTCACAGGGCAAGTTTGGTCGCTACGGCGTGGATGATGTCCGCTGGCTGGCCAGTGTGGGTACCGATTACGGCATGATTGCCGTACGTCAGGACGCGCCATGGAAGACGCTGAAAGATCTGCTGACAGCCATGGAAAAAGATCCCAACAGCGTGGTCATTGGTGCTGGCGCCTCTATCGGTAGCCAGGACTGGATGAAGTCGGCGTTGCTGGCGCAAAAAGCCAATGTCGATCCGCACAAGATGCGCTACGTGGCCTTTGAAGGCGGTGGCGAACCGGTTACCGCATTGATGGGAAATCACGTACAGGTGGTTTCCGGCGATCTCAGTGAGATGGTGCCTTACCTCAGCGGCGACAAAATCCGCGTGCTCGCAGTGTTCTCTGATGAACGCCTGCCGGGCCAGTTAGCCAACGTACCAACCGCTAAAGAGCAGGGTTATGACCTGGTGTGGCCGATCATTCGTGGCTTCTACGTTGGACCAAAAGTCAGCGATGCCGAATACCAGTGGTGGGTTGATGCCTTTAACAAACTCCAGCAGACCGATGAGTTTAAAAAGCAGCGCGATCTGCGCGGTCTGTTTGAGTTCAACATGAGCGGCAAACAGCTCGACGACTACGTGAAAAAGCAGGTCACGGATTATCGTGAGCAGGCGAAAGCCTTCGGTCTGGCGAAGTAAACGCAGAGGCAAAGATGATGAGCGATCGTATTTTCGCAGGTATCTGGCTGTTGCTCTGCATAGCCGGGCTGTTCGTAGCCTGGCAAATCAGCAGCGAATACAGCTATGAGCCGGTTGGCCCGCGTCCCTTCCCGCTTGGCATTATCAGTCTGATGCTGGTCTGCGCCGTGGCGCTGCTGTTGCGCCATCCGGACACCATCAGTTGGCCCCGTCGCCACGTGCTGCAAAAGCTGCTGACGATGGTGATTGTTCTGTTGATGTACGCCTGGGGTTTTGAGTGGCTCGGTTTTCCCATCGCCACCGCCATTCTCACCGTGGTGATTGGCATGCTGTTCGGCGCAACCATCCCGGCTGCAGGAATTTCCGGCGCGGTGCTAGGCATTCTGCTGTGGTTTGCCTTCGACCGACTGCTTGACGTCACCTTACCACTCGGCGCCTGGCTGGGTTAACGGAGAAACGATGGATACCTGGATTTATCTTTCTCAGGGTTTCGCGGTGGCAATGACGCCGGAAAACCTGGTCATCGCCTTGATAGGCTGTTTTGTCGGCACCATTGTGGGTTTGTTGCCTGGCCTTGGGCCGATCAACGGCGTGGCGATTCTGCTGCCGTTGGCCTTTGCGCTGCATCTGCCCGCAGAATCCGCGCTGATCCTGCTGGCTACGGTCTACATTGGCTGTGAATATGGCGGGCGCATCTCCTCCATCCTGCTGAATGTTCCTGGCGATGCGGCGGCGATTATGACCGCGCTGGATGGTTACCCGATGGCGCAGCAAGGACGCGGCGGCGTGGCGCTCTCTATCTCGGCGGTCAGCTCTTTCTTTGGTTCGCTTATCGCCATCGGGGGCATCATTCTGTTTGCCCCGGCGTTAGCCCAATGGTCGCTGGCCTTCGGTCCGGCGGAATACTTTGCCTTAATGGTTTTCGCCATTGCCTGTCTCGGCAGCATGATGGCGCAAAATCCGCTGAAATCATTTCTGGCAGCGCTTATCGGTCTCGGACTTGCGACCGTCGGCGTAGACGCCAACACCGGGGTTTATCGCTTTACTTTTGACAGTGTCCATCTCTCTGACGGTGTGCAGTTTATCGTGGTGGTGATTGGGCTGTTCTCTGTCTCTGAAATATTGTTAATGCTGGAACATACCAGCAGTGGCCAGACGCTGGTGCGTAAAACGGGCCGCATGTTGTTCAACGCCAAAGAAGGTGCACAGTGCGTAGGGGCCACCCTGCGTTCATCAGTGATTGGCTTTTTCGTCGGCGTTCTGCCTGGCGCTGGCGCCACCATTGCCAGTGCCATCACCTACATGACCGAGAAAAAGCTCAGCGGCAACAGCGACAGCTTTGGCAAGGGGGATATTCGTGGCGTAGCGGCGCCAGAAGCCGCCAATAACGCCTCGGCCTGCGGCTCTTTTATTCCGATGCTGACGCTCGGCGTGCCGGGCTCCGGTACCACGGCGGTGATGATGGGCGCGCTGACGCTGTACAACATCACCCCGGGGCCAGCCATGTTTACCGAGCAGCCGGATATCGTTTGGGGGCTGATTGCGGCGCTGCTGATTGCTAACGTAATGCTGCTGGTGATGAACATTCCGCTGATCGGTCTGTTTACCCGCATGCTGACCATCCCGCTGTGGTTTTTGGTACCGGCTATCGCGGCAGTTTCCGCGGTTGGCGTGTACGCCGTTCACAGCACCACCTTCGATTTGGTATTGATGGTCGCCCTCGGCGTGCTGGGCTACATCCTGCGTAAAATGCACTTCCCAATGTCGCCATTGATTCTGGGCTTCGTTCTCGGGGAAATGCTGGAGCAGAACCTGCGCCGGGCGTTGTCTATCAGTAACGGCAGTATGGATATTCTGTGGGCCAGCGGCGTGGCGAAAGTGCTGCTGGTGATGGCGGTACTGGTTATCGTGGTCCCGCCGGTGCTGCGCATGATCCGTAAACGCAACAGCAAACCGCAGGTGGATATCGGTTAATAATATGCCGGATGGCGGCGCTATTGCGCCCTATCCGGCCTACAATTTGGCTCGGTTGTAGGCCGGATAAGTGCAACGCCATCCGGCATTTTTATTTTCCGCGCAGCCCCTGCGTTCCTTCCAGCACATGTTCAACAAACCGTGTCAGCTTAGGCAAAGGACGCAAATCCTGTCGCCACAGCAAATGAATTGGCCGCGGCTGCGGCGTAAACCCTTCCAGGATCCGAATCAATTTCCCCGTAGCCAGTTCTTGCGCCAGCAGCACCTCAGGTTGTAATAACAGCCCAGCCCCCGCTACTGCCGCCATACGCAGGCCATGACCATCGTTACAGCGCAGGATCGCATCGCGCTTCCATCTGACCTCCCCCGTCACGCCAGGCAGTATCCACTCGTTGCGAGCCGTCCACACGGTATGGGACAGGCACAGATGATCCACCAGATCCGCGGGCGTCCGGGGGGTGCCATGACGAGCAAGATAATCTGGCGAAGCACAAATTGCCATACGGTAGGGACACAGGTATTTCGCCACCACGTCAGTCTGATGGATATCGCCAATGCGGATCGCCAGATCGACACCTTCATTCACCAGATCAACCATCCGGTTGGTGAGATCCAGTTCAATACGCACCTCTGGCCAGGTCTGTAAAAACGCAGCGGCCAGCGGCGAGATCACGCAAGCGCCAAAAGAAGTGGGCGCGCTAATGCGCAGCGTCCCCGCAGGTGCCAGCCGCAGACGCTCTACCGAACGTTCGGCTATCGATACCTGCTCCAGCACGCGACGGGCTTCTTCAAAATAGACGCGTCCGGCATCGGTCAGACTCTGGCGGCGCGTATTGCGCTCCAGCAAACGCGTGCCGAGCTGCGCTTCCAGTTGGGTGATATATTTTCCCACCATCACCGCAGACATCTCGAGCCTCGTCGCCGCAGAAGTAAAGCTCCCACTCTCCACCACGGCGACAAACGTTTCCATGCCGCGCAGTTTATCCATATTACAAACCCCTGGTTAGTAATCATCTAACTTTTAGCCAGTTTATCTGATTTCATTTTCATTAAAGAATAGCGGCTCACACTATTGCGGAGGTGGTTATGAAAATCGTCATTATTGGTGCCAGTGGTACAGTGGGTCGCGCAGTTACGCAAGCATTGAGCCGTAAACATGAGGTGGTCCGCGTGGGTCGCACTCAGGGTGATTACCAGGTCGATATCACCTCGCAGGAGAGTGTCAAGGCCTTGTTTGAAAAAGTCGGTCGGGTAGATGCGATCGTTTCCGCCACCGGTAATCTGTTCTTTGGGCCGCTGTCGACAATGACCGACCAGGACTTTAATCAGGGGCTTCAGGATAAACTATTAGGCCAGATACGCCTGGCATTAACCGGGCAGCATTTCCTGAATGATGGCGGATCGATAACGTTAATTAGCGGCATTATCGCCCACGAGCCCATCGCCCAGGGGACAAACGCCGCAACGATCAATGCCGGGCTGGAAGGGTTTGTTCGCGCCGCGGCCTGTGAACTAGGCCATGGTCAACGCATTAACCTGATAAGTCCGACCGTGCTGAGTGAGTCCGCCGAAGCTTACGACAGTTTCTTCCCGGGCTTTGAAAGCGTGCCCGCCACCGCCGTCGCCAACGCCTACCGCCGCAGTGTGGAAGGCATCCAAACCGGGCGTATTTATAAAGTTGGTTACTGACTTTGCCGCTGCCGCTGACACATCACCAACGGCAGCGTGATTAACCCACTGTTTTAAAATACTTTATCTTTTCCCTCGCATTAACCCACACCCTTCATAATGTTAAATATTTGTTGTTTTTGATCACAAATAATAAACAAACAAGCTCATTCTGTGCGCGTTTTTCAAAAATGTAGATATTTTTAATTTATGGCTACGAAACGAGCTGCGCCATATCTCCCTGACAATCTACTGAGAGGAACGATTTGATGAACGCACTGACTGCCGTAAAACCGAACGCTGAAGATCCAGCCCAGCACTACAGCGGTTTCACGCTGAAACCGTCAGCCCAATCCCCACGCCTGCTGGAGCTGACTTTTTCTGCTGAGACCACTGAGCAATTTCTGCAGGCCGTCGCGCAGTGGCCGGTTCAGGCGCTGGAATACAAATCCTTCTTGCGCTTCAAAGTGGGCAAGATCCTCGACGACCTGTGCGGCAATCAGTTACAGCCCCTGCTGCTGAAAACCCTGCTCGATCGTGCCGAAGGCGCACTGCTAATCAATGCCGTTGGCGTAGACGACGTGGCGCAGGCGGAAGAGATGGTCAAGCTGGCAACGGCGGTAGCGCACCTCATCGGACGCTCTAATTTTGATGCGATGAGCGGTCAATATTACGCACGTTTTGTGGTGAAAAACGTCGATAACTCAGACAGCTATCTGCGCCAGCCTCACCGAGTAATGGAATTGCACAACGACGGAACCTACCTCGAAGAAATCACCGATTACGTGCTGATGATGAAGATCGACGAGCAGAACATGACCGGCGGTAACTCGCTGCTGCTGCACCTCGACGACTGGGAGCATCTGGAGCAGTACTTTACCCATCCTCTGGCACGTCGCGCCATGCGCTTTGCCGCACCGCCAAGCAAAAACGTCAGTCAGGAAGTGTTCCATCCGGTATTTGACGTTGACCAGCAGGGCCGCCCGGTAATGCGCTACATCGACCAGTTCGTCCAGCCAAAAGACTATGAAGAAGGCGTCTGGCTGAGCGACCTGTCCGATGCGCTGGAAACCAGCAAGAACATTATTTCCGTTCCGGTTTCAGTAGGTAAATTCCTGCTGATCAACAACCTGTTCTGGCTGCACGGGCGCGATCGTTTCACTTCGCATCCGGACTTGCGCCGCGAACTGATGCGCCAGCGTGGTTATTTTGCGTACGCGACCAACCACTACCAGACCCATCAGTAAGCGCGAAGGAAAAGCGGATGTATGATTTTGTGATTATTGGCGGCGGCATTATCGGCATGTCGACCGCCATGCAGCTGATTGATATCTATCCGGACGCCAAAATCGCGCTACTGGAAAAAGAGTCCAGCCCGGCCTGCCACCAGACGGGCCACAACAGCGGCGTCATTCATGCCGGGGTCTATTACACCCCCGGCAGCCTGAAGGCACAATTTTGCCTGGCCGGAAATCGCGCCACAAAAGCCTTTTGCGACCAAAACGGCATCCGCTACGACGTCTGCGGAAAAATGCTGGTTGCCACCTCCGCTCTGGAAATGGAGCGCATGCGCGCGCTTTGGGATCGCACCGCCGCTAACGGTCTGGAGCGCGAATGGCTGAATGCGCAGGAACTTCGCGAGCGTGAACCCAATATCACCGGACTGGGCGGCATTTTTGTCCCGTCGAGCGGGATTGTCAGCTATCGCGAAGTCACCGCCGCGATGGCGAAGATTTTCCAGGCTAAAGGCGGTGAGATTATTTACAACGCCGAGGTCAGCGCGCTGAAAGAGCATGCTGCGGGCGTGATTGTCCGTACCCGTCAGGGCCAGGAATATGAAGGCGCGACGCTGATTAGCTGTTCTGGCCTGATGGCGGACCGACTGGTAAAAATGCTCGGCGTTGAACCTGGCTTCATCATCTGTCCGTTCCGGGGCGAATATTTCCGCCTGGCGCCAGAACATAATCAGATAGTTAACCATTTGATCTACCCCATCCCCGACCCGGCGATGCCGTTTCTCGGCGTTCATCTGACCCGGATGATTGACGGCAGCGTCACCGTCGGCCCCAACGCGGTACTGGCATTTAAACGTGAAGGCTACCGTAAACGTGACTTCTCGCTCAGCGATACGCTGGAGATCCTCGGCTCTTCTGGTATTCGCCGCGTGCTGCAAAACAACCTACGCTCAGGGCTTGGCGAAATGAAGAATTCGCTGTGCAAAAGCGGTTATCTGCGGCTGGTACAAAAGTACTGCCCGAGCCTGACGCTTAAGGATCTGCAGCCGTGGCCTGCGGGCGTACGGGCACAGGCGGTATCACCTGATGGCAAGCTTATCGACGATTTTCTGTTTGTCACCACGCCACGCTCAATTCACACCTGTAACGCCCCTTCTCCGGCAGCAACGTCGGCGATCCCTATCGGCGCACATATTGTCAGCAAAGTTCATGCGCTGCTGGAGAACCAGAGTAACCCCGGACGCACGCTGCGTGCGGCACGTAGCGTGGAGACATTACACGCCGCATTTACCCGTTAAACCGATTAAGACAGGAAGCAATCATGCAACTTAACGATCCAACCTTATTTCGCCAGCAGGCACTGATCGACGGCAACTGGCGTGACGCCAACAGCGGCGAGACCATCGCGGTGACCAATCCCGCCAACGGTCAGCAATTGGGTAGCGTACCTAAAATGGGGGCAGATGAAACCCGCGAAGCGATTAACGCCGCTAACCGCGCCCTGCCGGCCTGGCGTGCGCTGACCGCCAAAGAGCGAGCCAATATCCTGCGCCGCTGGTTCAACCTGATGATTGAGCATCAGGACGATCTCTCCCGCCTGATGACCCTGGAACAGGGTAAACCGCTGGCGGAGGCCAAAGGCGAAATCACCTATGCCGCCTCATTTATTGAGTGGTTTGCCGAAGAGGGCAAACGCATCTATGGCGATACGCTCCCTGGCCATCAGGCCGATAAGCGTCTGATCGTCATTAAGCAGCCGATCGGCGTTACCGCCGCGATTACGCCGTGGAACTTCCCCTCAGCGATGATCACCCGTAAAGCCGGTCCGGCGCTGGCAGCAGGCTGTACGATGGTGCTTAAACCCGCCAGCCAGACCCCTTACTCCGCACTGGCGCTGGCGGAACTGGCTAATCGCGCCGGGATCCCGGCTGGCGTTTTCAGCGTGGTGACTGGTTCTGCGAGCGCGGTCGGCAACGAGCTAACAGGCAACCCGCTGGTACGCAAGCTGTCATTTACCGGCTCGACCGAAATCGGCCGTCAGTTAATGCAGCAGTGCGCCAAAGACATCAAAAAGGTATCGCTGGAGCTGGGCGGCAATGCGCCATTTATCGTCTTTGACGATGCCGATCTCGATAAAGCCGTGGAAGGTGCGCTGGCATCGAAGTTCCGTAACGCCGGGCAAACCTGCGTCTGCGCCAATCGCCTGTACGTGCAGGACGGCGTGTATGAGCGTTTTGCCGAAAAACTCCAGCAGGCGGTAAGCAAGCTGCATCTCGGCGATGGTCTGCAACCTGACGTCACCACCGGGCCGCTGATCGACGAGAAAGCGGTTGCCAAAGTGCAGGAACACATCGCCGACGCTCTGGATAAAGGCGCACGCATTATCGCGGGCGGTAAACCTCATGCGCTCGGCGGTAACTTCTTCCAGCCCACCATTCTGGTAGATGTGCCTGATAACGCGAAGGTCGCCAAAGAAGAAACCTTCGGCCCGCTGGCTCCGCTGTTTCGTTTTAAAGACGAAGCTGACGTCATCGCTCAGGCCAACGACACCGAGTTTGGTCTGGCCGCCTATTTCTACGCCCGTGATTTAAGCCGCGTCTTCCGCGTTGGCGAAGCGCTGGAGTACGGCATCGTCGGGATTAACACCGGCATTATCTCCAACGAAGTCGCCCCGTTTGGGGGGATAAAAGCCTCCGGTCTTGGCCGTGAAGGATCGAAATACGGCATCGAAGACTACTTAGAAATCAAATATATGTGCATCGGCCTTTAATAAAACAAATACTGGAGAACACCTGATGAGCACCAACAAAGAACTCATGCAACGTCGCAGCAACGCCGTTCCCCGTGGCGTAGGACAGATCCACCCTATTTTTGCCGAGCGGGCAGAAAACTGTCGGGTCTGGGACGTTGAAGGCCGTGAATTCCTCGACTTTGCTGGCGGTATTGCGGTGCTGAACACCGGTCACCTGCACCCGCAGATCGTCTCTGCGGTAGAAGCGCAGTTGAAAAAGCTGTCTCATACCTGTTTCCAGGTGCTGGCCTATGAGCCGTACCTGGAGCTGTGTGAAATCATGAACAAGAAAGTGCCGGGTGATTTCGCCAAGAAAACCCTGCTGGTGACCACCGGTTCTGAAGCGGTAGAAAACGCGGTGAAAATCGCCCGCGCCGCCACCAAGCGTACGGGGACTATCGCCTTTAGCGGCGCTTACCACGGTCGTACCCACTACACCCTGTCACTGACCGGGAAAGTCAATCCGTACTCCGCCGGAATGGGGCTGATGCCAGGCCACGTGTATCGCGCGCTTTATCCTTGCCCGCTGCACGGCATCAGTGAAGATGATGCTATCGCCAGCATTCACCGCATTTTCAAAAACGATGCCGCGCCAGAAGACGTCGCCGCCATCGTGATTGAACCGGTTCAGGGTGAAGGCGGCTTTTACGCGGCATCTCCTTCCTTTATGCAACGACTGCGCGCCATTTGTGACGAACACGGGATCATGCTGATTGCCGATGAAGTACAGAGCGGTGCGGGCCGTACCGGTACGCTGTTTGCCATGGAGCAGATGGGCGTTGCGCCCGATCTCACCACCTTCGCCAAATCCATCGCCGGAGGCTTCCCGCTGGCGGGCGTGACCGGACGCGCCGAAGTCATGGACGCAATCCCACCGGGCGGTCTTGGCGGTACCTATGCCGGTAACCCAATTGCCTGCGCCGCCGCGCTGGCGGTACTGAACATTTTCGAGCAGGAAAATCTGTTGCAAAAAGCCAACGAGCTGGGACAAACCCTGCGCGAAGGCCTGCTGGCTATCGCGGAAACCCATCGCGAGATTGGCGACGTACGCGGGCTGGGCGCGATGATTGCTATCGAACTGTTCGAAAACGGCGACCACACGAAACCAGACGCCAAACTGACTGCGGAAGTGGTGGCGCGTGCACGCGAGAAAGGACTGATCCTGCTTTCCTGCGGACCTTACTACAACGTGCTGCGCATTCTTGTCCCGCTGACTATTGAAGATGCGCAAATCCGCCAGGGGCTGGACATTATCGCCCAATGTTTTGCCGAGGCAAAGCAAGGTTAAACCCCCGAATAAAAACGGGAAATTGTAGGCCGGATAAAGCGCAAGCGCTGCCATCCGGCAATGTTGTGATGCCCGGTGGCGCTACGCTTACCGGGCCTACGGGTAAGGTGCAGGAAGCGACGTCAATAACAATAACGAGGTTTAAAGATGGGGCAAGTGTCACAATCACATGATTTAGGGGGCGGGCTGAAATCACGCCACGTCACCATGCTGTCTATTGCCGGGGTAATCGGCGCAAGTCTGTTCGTCGGTTCAAGTGTGGCGATTGCAGAAGCCGGTCCCGCAGTATTATTAGCCTATCTGTTCGCCGGATTGCTGGTGGTGATGATTATGCGCATGCTGGCCGAAATGGCCGTTGCCACCCCGGATACCGGTTCTTTTTCCACTTACGCCGATAAGGCCATTGGCCCGTGGGCAGGTTATACCATCGGCTGGCTGTACTGGTGGTTCTGGGTGTTAGTTATCCCTCTGGAAGCGAATATCGCCGCCATCATTCTGCACTCCTGGGTACCAGGTATTCCTATCTGGCTGTTTTCTCTGGTTATCACGCTGGCGTTAACCGGCAGTAATTTGCTGAGCGTCAAAAATTACGGTGAGTTCGAGTTCTGGCTGGCGCTGTGCAAAGTGGTTGCCATTCTGGCGTTTATTACCCTCGGTGCGGCGGCGATTAGCGGTTTCTACCCTTATGCCGAGGTTAGCGGAGTTTCACGCCTGTGGGATCAGGGCGGCTTTATGCCCAACGGTTTTGGCGCCGTGATCAGCGCGATGTTAATCACCATGTTCTCCTTTATGGGCGCAGAGATAGTTACCATCGCCGCCGCCGAATCCGATACCCCGGATAAACATATCGTTCGCGCCACCAACTCGGTTATCTGGCGTATCTCTATCTTCTATCTGTGCTCTATTTTTGTGGTGGTGGCGCTGATCCCGTGGAACATGCCGGGCCTGAAAGAAGTCGGTTCTTATCGCTCGGTGCTGGAGCTACTGCATATCCCGCACGCGAAATTGATCATGGACTGCGTCATTTTACTGTCAGTGACCAGCTGTCTTAACTCCGCACTGTATACGTCATCGCGTATGCTCTACTCCCTGAGCCGCCGTGGCGATGCCCCCGCCTTTATGGGTAAAACGAACCGCAGCAAAACACCTTATGTAGCGGTATTACTGTCGACAGGTGCTGCGTTCCTCACCGTCATCGTCAACTATTACGCCCCGGCCAAGGTGTTTAAATTCCTGATCGACAGCTCCGGTGCCATCGCGCTGCTGGTGTATCTGGTCATTGCCGTTTCTCAACTGCGGATGCGCAAAATCCTGCTGGCGCGAGGCGGTGAAATTAAACTGAAAATGTGGCTCTATCCGTGGCTTACCTGGCTGGTCATCGCGTTTATTATCTTTGTGCTGGTGGTCATGCTGTTTCGCCCGGCCCAACAGCTGGAAGTTATCTCTACCGGGTTGTTAGCCATAGGAATTATTTGCACCGTGCCCATTATGTCACGCTGGAAAAAACTGCTATCGTGGCAAAAAGCACCATTGCAAAATACGCATTAAACCTGTTCCCGGCGCAGGCCGGGAAATCCTTTCAGGAGTATGACCATGACCGCCATTCCCCAACCGACGGCCATTGATGGATACCGCTGGCTGAAGAACGACATCATCCGCGGTGTGTATCAGCCTGATGAAAAACTGCGTATGAGTCTGCTAACCTCACGCTATGAGCTAGGCGTGGGACCGCTGCGCGAAGCGCTTTCGCAGTTAGTTGCCGAGCGGTTAGTGACAGTGGTTAATCAGAAAGGGTATCGTGTCGCCCCGATGTCAGAGCAGGAGCTGCTCGATATTTTCGATGCCCGCGCCAATATGGAAGCCATGCTGGTCGCGCTGGCCATTGAACGCGGCGACGACGCCTGGGAAGCTGAAATTCTGGCGCGCGCGCATATGCTCAGTAAGCTTGAAGCCATTGATGCCAGCGAACAGATGCTCGACGAGTGGGATCAGCGCCATCAGGCATTTCACTCGGCGATTGTCGCTGGCTGTGGTTCACAATATCTGCTGCAAATGCGCGAACGGCTGTTCTCTTTGGCGGCGCGCTACCGGTTTATCTGGCTACGTAAAACGGTGCTGTCGGTTGAAATGCTGGAAGACAAACACGATCAGCACAAGACGCTGATTGAAGCGATTCTGGCACGTGATGCCGCGCGCGCCAGCGAATTAATGCGCCAGCACTTGCTGACGCCGATTCCGATTATTCAACAGGCTATGTCCGGTAAATTACTGACGCAATAAGCCTGAATAACATTACTGTTCCGGAATACGTAAAACCTGCCCAGGATAGATTTTATCCGGGCTTTTTAGCATTGGTTTATTCGCTTCAAATATCTGGTTATATAGGTTGGCATTACCGTAAACCTGTTTGGCAATAGCGCTCAGGGTATCCCCAGATTTCACGGTATAAAACTGGCTTTCGCTCGCGGGCGCAGAGGTTTTAACCTGATCATCTACGCTGGCGATACCAGAGATATTACCAATCGCGATCAGAATTTTTTCTTTTGCTTCCTGACTTAATCCATCACCAGAAACAGTGGCTTTGCCTTCGTTAATTTGCACGTCCACTTTATCCGCATCAGGGATGCCGGTTTTGTTCAGGTGTTCCTGCACTTTTTTTGCCAGATCGGCTGTGTCATGGTTTCCAGTGACCGCATCCCACAGTTTTTCACCTGCATCTTTTACAAAATTGAAGAGTCCCATATCCACCTCGGTAATTAACAATCAACACCCAAAAGTGTAGCAGAGGAGAAAGGGGCACAAAGAAAACGGCGCCAAAGCGCCGTAGTTGAAAGGAATTAATTACGCGTCTGTATCCAGAAGGCATGGATCAAACCAGGAATGTAGCCCAGCAGCGTCAGAACGATATTGAGGATAAATGCCCAGCCGAATCCCTTCCCCAGCAGCACGCCAAGCGGGGGCAGAATAATAGTAAAAACGATTCTCCAGAAACCCATGCACACTCCCTACAAGCAAAAATTAATCATTGTTTAAAAAGAGATTTTATCTCTAAGAGTAGCCATTCTACCCAACTCTGCCAGTATTCCGCGGCTGTTTTACCCTCCTTTACGCTCTTTACGCTGGCGTACGTTGGTTACTTATTTTAGAATACACTTAATTTAGATAATGCTTAAATACATATGACTGAACTTGAACAACTCCAGGCCAGCGCTGAACAGGCTGCCGCCCTGCTAAAAGCGATGAGTAACCCGAAACGGTTGCTGATTTTGTGCATGCTCTGTGGTTCACCCGGTACCAGCGCGGGTGAGTTAGCCCGTGTTACCGGCCTTAGTCCTTCCGCCACATCCCAGCATCTGGCGCGTATGCGTGAAGAAGGTCTGATAGAAAGCCAGCGCGATGCCCAGCGCATCCTCTACTCCATTAAAAATACGGCCGTGAATTCGCTGATCGCCACATTAAAAACACTGTATTGCCCATAAGGAGCCATCATGACTATTGGGACGATTTCCCCACGCGAGGCGCAGACACTGGTCGCGCAGGGTGCAAAACTGATTGATATCCGCGATGCTGACGAGTATCTGCACGAGCATATTCCTGAGGCACATCTGGCGCCATTACCCGCGCTTGAGCAGGGATCGCTGCCAGCGAATTTACGCGCCGAGCAGGTGATTTTTCACTGCCAGTCAGGCAAACGTACACAAAATGCGGCAACAAAACTGAGCGCCATCGCCGCACCCGCGCAGGTCTGGTTGCTGGAAGGTGGAATTGACGGCTGGAAAGCCGCAGGGTTGCCGGTGGCGAAAGACAGTTCACAACCGTTACCGCTGATGCGTCAGGTGCAGATAGCCGCAGGCAGCCTTGCCCTACTCGGCGTTATTCTGGGCTATAGCGTTAGCAGCGCCTTCTTCCTGCTGAGCGGTTTTGTGGGCGCCGGGCTGATACTCGCTGGCGTAACCGGCTTTTGCGGTATGGCGCGATTACTGGACATCATGCCCTGGAACCGACGTACTCATTAAGCGGTAATCATTGAAACAGCGCTGTACCCGCCGGTTGACGTGATCTATGGTGAGTTCTGCGATAAATGATAAATAAAGGAGCGCAACAATATGTTTAAACCTGGCGATCTGGTTCAACCGCGTATGGGCGGTCCAAAACTGAAGGTTGTTGAAGTCAATGACGATCAAATTGTGGCGGTACAAGCCAGTAATGAAAGCGGTGATAAATTCACGCTGAAAGCAGCTGATGTCACGCGATATACCGAAGAGGGTGATTTCGGCGTTTGCTGAAAATAAGCGGTGAGGATCTCCTCACCGCCTTCGCAATTAGATCAAAAAGTCATCAAGAGATTTACCGGCAGCCAGCGCCTGGGCAATTGGCTTCGGTGTGCGACCTTGTCCGGTCCATGTTTTCGTTTCACCATTGAGATCGATAAAACGATATTTCGCCGGGCGCGGTTGGCGTTTTTTAACTGAACGTGCCGTCGCAGGTGTTATGCTCAGCAGCTCCTCCGGGCTGATCCCGTCTGCCTGCATCTGCGCCAGCAAGGCATTAATTTTTGCCTGCTGTTCTGCACGTTGGCGCTGTAGCTGTTCTTCTTCATCGCGCCGTTCTTTGGTCACTACTCTGAATTTTTCAAGCATATCTTCCAGTACATCAACGGAAAATTCACGAGCCATTGCACGCAGCGAGCGGATATTATTTAAGTTTTTTAACATTGAACTCATATTAACAAAACCTCTTTAACGTAAAACATAAAAACGGTATTACGCTAAATATTGTATGCAACCAATTATTATATTTCCAGTCTAATTTATTCGTTTATCATTAAACAAATAGCCAACTCTGATATTTATAGCATCCATTCTGCTATCGCCCAGACAATATATTCTATTACCCTGATTGCAGCTTTGAATATACCTGCAAGGTATCTCAGCGCGTCACTTAAGAAACAAGCCACAGCATCTCGTGGAACCAACGAGTATACCTATTGCACATCAGTCAACATTCAGAAAAGGAGCGCAAAAAATTCAGAAAAACAAGCAACAATAACTCTTTGATCTAAAAAGACTTTAATTAACACAGCAACGAAAACACCAAAACGAACAAAAAACGAACCATTACAGAGCATTTTATCGACAAAAAGACAATAAATAAAAATTTTCAGCTAGTTGCTAGTTATTATCCAGGCAGATATCCTATTAAAACGCGAAAGCAGCAAGACAAATCACTAGCAGTTAAGGTATTCAAAACCTTTTTTCCCCTTTTTACAAGGAGCATTAACATGTTCTCTCCGCAGTCACGCTTGCGTCATGCAGTAGCAGACACGTTCGCGATGGTTGTTTATTGTTCTGTCGTGAACATGTTGATCGAAATATTCCTTTCTGGAATGAGCTTCGAACAGTCGCTGTATTCCAGATTAGTCGCTATCCCTGTCAACATACTGATCGCGTGGCCATACGGCATGTATCGTGATTTGTTCATGCGCGCGGCCCGTAAAGCCACGCAGGCAGGATGGGCAAAAAATCTGGCGGATGTGCTGGCTTATGTCACCTTCCAGTCGCCGGTGTATGTGATTATTCTGCTGACGGTTGGCGCAGACTGGCATCAGATTACGGCTGCAGTAAGTTCGAACATCGTGGTGTCAATGCTGATGGGCGCTGTCTATGGCTACTTTCTTGATTATTGCCGCCGCTTGTTTAAGGTCAGCAGCTATCATCAGGCTAAAGCCTGACACGCTTCTTCGCGACTGGCACTGCCAGTCGCGTTATTAGTTAGAATTAACGTCGCCAAACAGCCCGCTCAGATAACGTTCAAGCGCAATACGCGAGCTAAAGCCGTGCGGAATACCATAATGCTCATGAGTCTCTCCGGCTAAATACAGCGGGAATTGCTGGTAATGATCGCAAGTTTTAATATCAGTTGCCGGTTCCGCCAGCGAAGAGCTACGCTCTTTCAACGTGGGATGGATAATTAATGCGGTACGTCCCATGCGAGCTTCACGATTAACATACACATAATTTTCGCCACGCCGATAGCCGTACGTTTTCTGCGTCACTACATCAACGGTAAAGCCCACTTTTTCAAGTACGCGCGCCACCTCATCAGGTCGTAAATACATATTATTTTCCTCGTTATCTTTTACTGCGGGCTTACCTTACCTGATTCAGCATTAGCAACGCTTTCAGAAAAGTCCATAAACGAGTGAACACGATGAGACGAATATCTTAAGAACCGTACAGATTTATGTCAGCGCCAACCGCAGTTGGTAGGCCGCCTGTTGCGCCATTTCCGCCGAGCTGATATTGGTAAATGACAGCAATATTCCCCCCTTTCCTTCTGACGTTATTCGCCAGCGGCTTAGCGCCTGAACCGCTAACCCGGCCTGATTCGCTTTGCGCACCAGCGCAATATCATCTCCGTCTACACTCATCACCAGTTGAATCCCACCTTCCTGAGGAATGACGCTAAATCCTTGTTCGGTCAGGGCGTTTTCCATCCATTGTCGTCGTTCGGCATAATGCTGTCGCATACGTTTTAAGTGTCGCCAGAAGTGGCCGTCTCGCATAAAATCCGCCAGCGTTTGCTGCCATAGAACCGGGACGCTACAGGCCGTTAGCGCCGCTTGCTGGCGAAAGCGTTCAACCTGGGTTAAGGGCACCACCAGCCATGCCGTACGCAAAGCCGGAAACATCGATTTGCTGAACGTTCCGGCATAAATCACCCGCTGAGGCGCATCCAGACTTTTTAGCGGCGGCAACGGCTTACCGTGGTAACGAAATTCACTGTCATAGTCATCTTCGATTACCCATGCCTGCGCGCGAGTCGCCCACTCCAGCAACTGATGGCGACGGTCCAAAGACAGTGCTACCCCCAGAGGGCTTTGATGTGCGGGAGTGAGCAGTACAAAACGCGCCTGCGGGTAGTCGAGGATCCCGGCGCTGACATCCAGACCATCGGCATCCACCGCTACCGGCATCAATTCAATGCGTTCTTGAGCCACCACGGGCCGGATCAGCGGAAAACCGGGATCTTCGACCCACATTCCCTCACCGGGATGCGCCAGAGCGCGCAGGATTAACGTCATTGATGCCGCATAGCCTGAAGTGATAAAAATCTGCTCTGGCTGGCATTCAATGCTGCGTGAAACGCGCAGATAATCAACAATTGCCTGGCGTAACACCCGTTCACCACATACATCGCCCACCGCCAGATCAAAACGCGTTTGGGTGCGTAAACGCCGTCCCATCACCCGTGCCCAGACTTCACGCGGAAAAAGATCGAGTGCGGGTAATCCCATCTGAAAAGGTTGCGGTCTGGGATTTTCTCCGGCGAAGATGGCAGGCGATGCAGGCGCCCTTTCTGGTCGCAGTTGCTCACTGACAAACGTTCCTGCCTGTCCACGCCGCGCGAGCCAGCCCTGCGCCACCAGCTCGGCATAGGCATTTTCCACCGTCGAGCGTGATACTCCCAGCTCCTGGGCCCAGGTCCGGCTGGAGGGCAATCTGGTACCGGGCTTGAGTTCACCTTTCTCAATTGCGTTTTTTAACTGACGGGCGATTTGCTGATAACGTGGCATTTATGGTCTGCTTTTTTGGCAACAATATGGCTCTCTGTTGCAGTCCATTATAGTGCTACATTGCGGGTCATCCAAACGAGGAGAAATACCATGACAATGTTACGCCAGCCCTATTACGAACTCAGTCCCGAAATCTATAACGCTCTGGTTCAGGCAAGCCAAGCGCTGGAAAACTGCGCGCTGGAACCTACGTTGACGGAACTGATTTACCTGCGGGTCTCGCAAATCAACGGCTGCGCCTTTTGTCTGGAAATGCACAGTAAAGCACTGCGCAAATCCGGTGTTGCTCAGGCCAAACTGGACGCACTGGCAGGCTGGCGGGTGAGTCACCACTTCAACGAGCAGGAACGTGCGGCGCTGGCGTGGGCCGAATCGGTCACCCAGATTGCCACTACTCACGCCGAAGATGACGTTTATCTGCCACTGCTCGACCATTTCAGCGCGAAAGAAATTAGCGACCTGACATTTGCCATTAGCCTGATGAACTGCTTCAACCGCCTGGCGGTGGGGATGCGCATGTGATTTTGCGCTGCCGGATGGCGGCATAAATGCCTTATCCGGCCCAGGATGTATTTTCCTGTAGGCCGGATTAGACGCGACGCGTCGCCATCCGGCAACCTGCGATGGTACATACCACTTCCCCCGCCACGCTCATCACCCCGCTCATCATCAATCTAAAATTCCCATATCTTGTATGGTTGAATCTTTTTAAAACTACATCTAGTATCTCTCCTATCAGGACACACACAACCGGACGCCCTCTATCGCGCCGATCCTTTATTTTTAAATGGAAATACGAATCATGCGCATTATTATTTACACTCGCAATAACTGTGTTCAGTGCCACGCCACCAAACGGGCAATGGAAAGCCGTGGTTTTGACTTTGAGATGGTAAACGTCGATTCACAACCCGATTTGGCTGATAGCCTGCGCGATCAAGGGTTTCGCCAGCTACCGGTCGTGGTCGCGGGTGAAACCAGTTGGTCAGGGTTTCGCCCGGACATGATCAACCGTCTGCATCCGGAACACCGTGTGGCCAGCGCATGAGTCAGCTCGTCTACTTCTCCAGCAGCTCCGAAAATACGCACCGCTTTATGCAGCGTCTGGGGCTGCCAGCCATCCGCATTCCGCTTAACGAACGCGAGCGGATCCGGGTAGACGAACCTTACATATTAATCGTGCCGTCCTACGGCGGCGGCGGCACTGCTGGCGCGGTCCCAAGACAGGTGATCCGCTTTTTAAACGATACGCACAACCGGGCGTTAATCCGTGGAGTGATCGCCTCCGGCAATCGTAATTTCGGTGACGCCTACGGTCGCGCGGGTGATGTCATCTCACAAAAATGCGGCGTGCCGTGGCTCTATCGCTTTGAGCTGATGGGCACCCAAAGCGATATCGACAACGTTCGAAAAGGAGTGAGCGAATTTTGGCAACGACAACCGCAGAACGTGTAATGCAGCCAACGCTGGATTATCACGCCCTGAACGCCATGCTGAATCTGTACGATAAAGCCGGGCGCATTCAGTTCGACAAAGACCATCAGGCCGTGGAGGCCTTCTTTGCCGCCCACGTCCGCCCAAACTCGGTGGCGTTTGCCAGCCAGCAGGAGCGCCTGGAAACGTTGGTGGATGAAGGCTATTACGATGCCAGCGTGTTAGCCCGCTACGATCGCGCGTTCGTGCTGAAGCTATTCGATCACGCCCACGCCAGCGGATTCCGTTTCCAGACGTTCCTCGGCGCATGGAAGTTCTACACCAGCTTTACGCTGAAAACGTTCGACGGTAAGCGCTATCTCGAAGACTTTGAGGATCGGGTCACGATGGTGGCGCTCACGCTGGCGCAGGGCGATGAAACGCTCGCGATACAGCTGACCGATGAAATGCTCTCCGGGCGCTTTCAGCCCGCCACACCAACCTTTTTAAACTGCGGCAAACAGCAACGCGGTGAGCTGGTCTCCTGCTTCCTGTTGCGTATTGAAGACAACATGGAGTCTATTGGTCGGGCGGTCAACTCCGCACTTCAGCTCTCCAAACGCGGCGGCGGCGTGGCATTTTTACTCTCCAACCTGCGCGAGGCAGGAGCGCCCATAAAGCGCATTGAGAATCAGTCCTCCGGCGTAATCCCGGTCATGAAAATGCTGGAAGATGCGTTTTCTTATGCCAATCAACTCTGCGCGCGTCAGGGTGCGGGCGCAGTGTACCTGCACGCACACCATCCGGATATTTTACGTTTTCTCGATACCAAGCGCGAAAACGCCGACGAGAAAATCCGTATCAAAACGCTCTCGCTTGGCGTGGTGATCCCGGATGTTACCTTTCAACTGGCGAAAGAAAATGCCCGAATGGCGCTGTTCTCACCGTATGACGTGGAACGGATTTACGGCAAACCGTTCGGCGATATCGCCGTCAGTGAACGCTATGACGAACTGGTTGCCGACGAACGTGTGCGCAAAAAATTCATTAACGCCCGCGATTTCTTCCAGCGGCTGGCCGAGATCCAGTTTGAGTCTGGCTATCCTTACATCATGTTTGAAGATACGGTGAATCGCGCCAATCCGATTGCCGGTCGGATCAATATGAGCAACCTGTGCTCGGAGATTTTGCAGGTTAACAGTGCCTCCACCTACGATGAAAATCTCAATTACGCGCAGACCGGGCACGATATTTCCTGCAATCTCGGCTCGTTGAACATTGCCCATACCATGGATTCACCCGATTTTGGTCGTACCGTGGAAACGGCGGTTCGTGGCTTAACCGCCGTTTCGGACATGAGCCATATCCGCAGCGTGCCCTCGATTGAGGCCGGAAACAGCGCGTCGCACGCGATTGGTCTTGGGCAGATGAATCTGCACGGGTATCTGGCGCGGGAAGGGATCGCCTACGGTTCGCCGGAAGGGCTGGATTTTACCAATCTCTATTTCTATACCATCACCTGGCATGCGCTGAATACGTCAATGAAGATCGCCCGCGAGCGCGGTCAAACCTTTGCCGGATTCAAACAGTCGCGCTACGCCAGCGGCGAATATTTTAACCAGTATCTGCAGGGCGACTGGCAGCCAAAAACCGACAAGGTTCGCACGCTGTTTGCCGCCAGCGGCATTACGCTGCCGACGCGCGAGATGTGGTCACAGCTGCGTGAAGATGTGATGCGCTACGGCATTTATAACCAGAATTTACAGGCGGTTCCCCCCACCGGTTCTATCTCCTACATCAATCATGCCACGTCAAGTATTCACCCGATCGTGTCGAAAGTGGAGATTCGCAAAGAGGGCAAAACCGGGCGCGTTTACTACCCTGCCCCGTTTATGACCAATGAGAATTTGGCCTTGTATCAGGATGCCTACGAGATTGGTCCACAAAAAATCATTGATACCTACGCAGAAGCAACGCGCCATGTCGATCAGGGGCTTTCACTGACGCTCTTTTTCCCCGATACCGCCACCACGCGCGATATCAATAAAGCGCAGATTTACGCCTGGCGTAAGGGCATCAAATCCCTGTACTACATCCGACTACGCCAGCTGGCGCTGGAAGGCACCGAAATAGAAGGCTGCGTGTCATGCGCGCTTTAAGGAGGAGAAAATGACATTATCCCGCGTGAGCGCCATCAACTGGAACAAGATTGAAGATGATAAAGATCTTGAGGTATGGAACCGTCTGACCAGTAACTTCTGGCTCCCGGAAAAGGTCCCGCTCTCCAATGACATTCCGGCCTGGCAAACGTTGAACACTGCCGAACAGAAGTTAACCATCCGAGTTTTTACCGGGCTGACGCTGCTCGACACCATTCAGAATGTTGCCGGAGCACCAGCGTTAATGGCTGATTCGTTAACGCCGCATGAAGAGGCGGTGCTGTCGAATATCAGCTTTATGGAGGCGGTGCACGCCCGTTCATACAGCTCAATATTCTCCACCCTTTGCCAGACCAAAGACGTGGATGCAGCCTACGCCTGGAGTGAAGAAAATACCCCACTCCAGCGCAAAGCGCAGATCGTTTTGACACATTACGCCAGCGACGAACCGTTGAAGAAAAAAATAGCCAGCGTGTTTCTGGAATCCTTCCTCTTCTATTCTGGCTTCTGGTTACCGATGTATTTCTCCAGCCGCGGTAAACTGACCAATACCGCTGATCTCATTCGTCTGATCATTCGTGATGAAGCGGTTCATGGATATTACATTGGTTATAAATATCAAAAAAGTCTGGAGCATATTTCCGAATCCGCACGCGAGGAGTTAAAGAATTTTGCCTTTGACCTGCTGATGAAATTGTATGATAACGAAGCGCGTTATACGGAAGAGTTGTATGCAGAAACCGGCTGGGTGGATGACGTCAAAGCCTTCCTTTGTTACAACGCCAATAAGGCATTAATGAATTTGGGATATGAGGCGCTATTTCCGCCTGAAATGGCGGAGGTTAACCCGACAATCCTTGCCGCGCTGTCGCCCAACGCTGATGAAAACCACGATTTCTTCTCGGGTTCCGGCTCATCTTATGTGATGGGAAAAGCGGTCGAAACCGAAGATGACGACTGGAATTTCTAGCACTCATTTTCACGGGAAATACCGTACATTTTTCGCGGAAATATTTTAACAGGATCACACTTTTGTCGTGCAAATATAATTGTGTGATCTACACTCAATATCAGCCGCATTATTCGCCTGCATTCCAGCAATTCAGGCGATTTTTCATTGCCATTTACAAAAAATATTAACCCGTTCACATTCGCGCTCAGCCCTTATATCACGGGAAGTCCCGCCACTTGGCCTTTGGCAATATTCATGCCACAACCAAATTCAGGGTTGTCTCAGATTCTCAGTATGTTAGGGTAGAAAAAGGTCACTATTTCCATCAGGTAATATATCGATATAAACAAATAACAGGAATCATTCTATTGCATGGCAATTAAATTAGAAGTTAAAAATCTCTATAAGATATTTGGAGAGCATCCCCAGAGAGCCTTCAAATATATTGAAAAAGGACTTTCAAAAGAGCAGATTCTGGATAAAACGGGGCTATCGCTTGGCGTTAAGAACGCCAGTCTGGCCATTGAAGAAGGCGAGATATTTGTCATCATGGGATTATCCGGTTCGGGTAAATCCACAATGGTACGCCTTCTCAATCGCCTGATTGAACCCACCCGCGGACAGGTATTGATTGACGGCGTAGACATCGCCCGGATATCCGATGCTGAGCTTCGCGAGGTGCGCAGAAAAAAGATTGCGATGGTGTTCCAGTCCTTTGCCCTGATGCCGCACATGACGGTTCTCGACAATACGGCATTCGGCATGGAATTAGCCGGCGTAGGTGCGGATGAACGTCGTGAAAAAGCGTTAGATGCGCTGCGCCAGGTTGGTCTGGAGAATTATGCTCACGGCTACCCGGATGAACTTTCCGGGGGGATGCGCCAGCGTGTAGGCCTCGCCCGCGCATTAGCCATTAACCCTGACATCTTATTAATGGATGAGGCCTTCTCAGCCCTCGATCCATTAATTCGTACTGAGATGCAGGATGAACTGGTAAAACTACAGGCGAAGCATCAACGCACCGTGGTCTTTATATCGCATGACCTCGACGAAGCCATGCGCATTGGCGACAGAATTGCCATTATGCAAAACGGTGAAGTGGTCCAGGTCGGCACGCCAGATGAAATCCTGAATAATCCGGCCAATGATTATGTACGCACCTTCTTCCGTGGCGTCGATATTAGCCAGGTCTTTAGCGCGAAAGATATTTCACGCCGTAGTCCCGAAGGTTTGATTCGTAAAAACCCCGGTGTGGGTCCACGTTCTGCGCTGCAATTATTGCAGGACAAAGATCGCGAATATGGTTACGTGATCGAACGCGGCAATAAATTCGTTGGCGTTGTCTCTATCGACTCATTAAAAACAGCGTTAAGTCAGGCGCAAGGTATTGAAGCGGCATTGATCGATGAGCCGTTAGCCGTAGATGCACAAACCCCTCTCAGCGAGTTGCTTTCTCATGTCGGTCAGGCCCCGTGCGCGGTGCCGGTTGTAGATGAGGAACAGCAGTATGTGGGCGTCATTTCAAAACGCATGCTGTTACAGGCTTTAGATCGTGAGGGGGTAAACAATGGCTGATCAAACTAATCCGTGGGACACCACACCAGCGGCCGACTGTGCCGCACAAAATGCTGATGCCTGGAGTACGCCATCAGGCGCACCCACTGACGGTGGTGGCGCGGACTGGCTGACCAGCGCACCCGCGCCGGCACCAGAGCATTTCAATATTATGGATCCGTTCCATAAAACGCTGATCCCGCTTGACAGTTGGGTCACAGAGGGGATCGACTGGGTCGTTACCCATTTCCGTCCGGTCTTCCAGGGCATTCGTGTCCCGGTGGATTACATTCTCAACGGCTTTCAACAGCTGCTGTTGGGTATGCCAGCGCCCGTGGCGATTATCCTGTTCGCGCTGATTGCCTGGCAGATTTCCGGCGTGGGGATGGGCGTTGCTACGCTGATTTCCTTAATTGCCATCGGTGCCATCGGCGCGTGGTCGCAGGCCATGATAACCCTGGCGCTGGTGTTGACCGCGCTGCTGTTCTGCGTGGTGATCGGTCTGCCGATGGGGATCTGGTTGGCGCGCAGTCCACGGGCAGCAAAAATTGTTCGCCCGCTGCTGGACGCCATGCAAACCACACCCGCGTTTGTCTATCTGGTGCCGATTGTCATGCTGTTCGGTATTGGTAACGTCCCGGGCGTAGTGGTGACGATTATCTTCGCCCTGCCTCCAATCGTGCGTCTGACTATTCTGGGGATTAACCAGGTGCCAGCCGATCTGATTGAAGCCTCGCGCTCGTTTGGCGCCAGCCCGCGTCAGATGCTGTTTAAAGTGCAGCTCCCGCTGGCAATGCCCACCATTATGGCTGGGGTTAACCAGACGCTGATGCTGGCACTCTCAATGGTCGTCATCGCGTCGATGATTGCCGTCGGCGGACTGGGTCAGATGGTTCTGCGCGGAATCGGTCGTCTGGATATGGGGCTTGCCACCGTCGGCGGGGTTGGGATTGTGATCCTCGCTATCATTCTCGACCGCCTGACGCAGGCCGTCGGTCGCGACTCGCGTAGTCGTGGCAACCGTCGCTGGTACACCACCGGTCCCGTTGGGCTTATCACTCGCCCTTTCACGAAGTAATTCACCCGTTGCCCGGTGGCGCTGTGCTTACCGGGCCTACAATTCATTAACTTACACAAAATCATTCAAGTTGCATCGCGGCGGCAAACGAATGTATCCCCAGGAGCGTACAAGTAGTACGTGACTGGGGTGCATGAGTGCAGCCAACAAAGAGGCAGCTTGAAGGATGAAGTGTAATAAGGAACAACGATGCGACAGAAAGTAATTATTGCCACAGCGTTTGCCACCCTTGTCTCCACCAGCACTTTCGCTGCCGACCTGCCGGGCAAAGGCATCACCGTACAGCCAATCCAGAGCACTATCTCTGAAGAATCCTTCCAGACGCAGTTAGTCGCCCGTGCGCTGGAGAAACTGGGTTACACCGTTAACAAAACCAGCGAAGTTGACTACAACGTCGGCTATACCTCCATTGCCTCTGGCGATGCAACTTTTACCGCCGTGAACTGGCAGCCGCTGCATGATGATATGTACGCCGCTGCGGGCGGAGACAAAAAGTTTTATCGCGAGGGGGTATTCGTTACGGGTGCCGCACAGGGTTATCTGATCGACAAGAAAACCGCTGAGCAGTATAAAATCACCAATATCGCCCAGTTAAAAGATCCGAAGATCGCCAAAATCTTTGACACCAACGGTGACGGAAAAGCCGATATGATGGGCTGTTCACCGGGCTGGGGCTGTGAAGCAGTAATCAACCACCAGAACAAAGCTTTCGATCTGGAAAAAACCGTCGAGGTCAGCCACGGTAACTATGCGGCGATGATGGCCGACACCATTACCCGCTTCAAAGAAGGTAAACCCATTCTTTACTACACCTGGACACCGTACTGGGTGAGCGACGTAATGAAACCTGGTAAAGATGTGGTCTGGCTGCAGGTGCCGTTCTCTTCCCTGCCAGGCGAGCAGAAAGATATTGATACCAAACTGCCAAACGGCGCCAACTACGGCTTCCCAGTGAACACTATGCATATTGTCGCCAATAAAGCCTGGGCAGAGAAAAACCCGGCTGCGGCGAAACTGTTTGCCATCATGAAGCTGCCGCTGGCGGATATCAACGCGCAGAACGCAATGATGCACGACGGGAAAGCGTCTGAAGCCGACGTACAGGGTCACGTTGACGGCTGGATCAAAGCCCACCAGCAGCAGTTTGACGGCTGGGTGAACGAAGCGCTGGCCGCGCAGAAATAACCCACTCGCAGGCCTGATGAGTGTAGCGCCATCAGGCCAGTAACCGCATAAATGCCGGATGTTGGTGCGATGCGCCTAATCCGGCCTATCCTCCCTCCCCCAATCGCACAATCCATCACTCAACAAATCAGCAACAGTTAATCACTTCCGTTATGATTGTTTTCTGCAACCCATTATTCAGTTGAAAACCATGACGAAAACCACTCAGGGACTTAGCCCTTCGCTGATCCTGTTAATGTCTATCGCCACCGGCCTCGCCGTCGCCAGTAACTATTATGCGCAGCCGCTGCTCGACACCATCGCGCGCAACTTTTCGCTATCTGCCAGTACTGCAGGGTTTATCGTCACTGCGGCCCAGCTCGGCTACGCTGCCGGCCTGCTGTTCTTAGTGCCGCTCGGCGATATGTTTGAACGTCGGATGCTGATTGTCTCCATGACGTTGCTCGCGGCTGGCGGCATGCTGATCACCGCCAGCAGCCAGTCGCTGGGTATGCTGATTCTCGGCACCGCTCTGACCGGGTTGTTCTCGGTAGTGGCACAGATTTTGGTTCCGCTGGCGGCAACGCTTGCCACACCGGATAAGCGCGGGAAGGTTGTCGGCACGATTATGAGCGGCCTGCTGCTGGGTATTCTGCTGGCGCGCACCGTGGCGGGATTGCTGGCGAATCTTGGCGGCTGGCGCACCGTATTTTGGGTCGCATCAGTATTAATGGCGCTGATGGCGGTTGCGCTGTGGCGCGGCCTGCCGAAGATGAAATCCGATACTCATCTTAACTATCCTCAGCTGTTAGGCTCGGTATTCAGCCTGTTTATTCACGATAAATTGCTGCGTACCCGCGCGATGCTGGGCTGCCTGACTTTTGCCAATTTCAGTATCCTGTGGACCTCGATGGCGTTTTTGCTCGCCGCGCCGCCGTTTAACTATTCGGAAGGAATGATTGGTCTGTTCGGTCTGGCGGGTGCCGCAGGGGCATTAGGCGCACGTCCGGCGGGCGGTTTTGCCGATAAAGGTAAATCCCACCTGACCACAACCATGGGGCTGCTATTACTGCTGCTCTCCTGGCTTGCTATTTGGCTTGGGCACGCTTCCGTCCCCATGCTGATTATCGGTATTCTGGTGTTGGACCTCACCGTTCAGGGAGTACACATCACCAACCAGACGGTTATCTATCGCATTCATCCGGATGCGCGTAATCGCCTGACCGCCGGATACATGACCAGCTATTTTATTGGCGGAGCGGCAGGTTCGCTAATTTCAGCCTCCGCCTGGCAGCATGCTGGTTGGGCTGGCGTTTGTCTGGCGGGTACGACCGTTGCCGTACTCAACCTGGTGGTCTGGTGGCGAGGTTTTCACCGTCAGGAAGCCGTAAATTAAGCGTATAGTGCATGTTTACCGCTGATTGGGCTCCACAGGGTGTTAAGGAGCCCATCAGTCTGCTAAGGTTATAACTCATTGAGCCAAGTTATATTAATTTCGGTAATGAAACCTATAACCCTATGGAAAGCCCTGTACCCCAGTCTGAATCCTGTTCGGCAACGTTAACGGAAGGATTCAAAGACAGCCTGCCAATAGTCATCAGCTATATTCCGGTCGCTTTTGCATTTGGTCTCAATGCCACTCGCCTTGGCTTTACGCCGGTTGAAAGCGTCTTTTTCTCCTGCATTATCTATGCGGGAGCCAGCCAGTTTGTCATTACCACCATGCTCGCTGCGGGCAGTTCGCTGTGGGTCGCCGCCCTTACCGTCATGGCCATGGATGTCCGTCATGTTTTGTACGGCCCTTCCCTGCGCAGTCGAATAGCCCAGCGACTGAGTAAACCCAAAAGTGCACTGTGGGCTTTTGGCCTTACCGATGAAGTCTTTGCCGCTGCAACGGCAAAACTGGTCCGGGATAATCGGCGCTGGAGTGAAAACTGGATGATCGGCATCGCACTGTGCTCCTGGGCCTCCTGGGTGTTTGGTACGGTGATCGGCGCGTTTTCCGGCAGTGGTTTACTCAAGGATTACCCGGCGGTTGAAGCGGCACTGGGATTCATGCTCCCGGCGCTGTTTATGAGCTTCCTGCTCGCGTCATTCCAACGTAAACAAGCGCTCTGCGTGACTGCCTCCCTGGCCGGGGCGCTGGCTGGCGTCATGCTGTTTTCCATACCTGCCGCTATCCTTGCAGGTATTGTCTGCGGATGCCTGACGGCGCTCATCCAGTCATTTTGGCAGGGAGGTCCTGATGAGCTATGAGGTTCTGCTACTTGGCCTGTTGGTCGGCTGCGTTAATTACTGTTTTCGCTATTTGCCACTCCGTCTTGGGGTAGGCAATGTTCGCCCGACGAAGCGCGGCGCGACGGGCATACTACTCGACACTATTGGCATTGCATCTATTTGCGCCCTGCTGGTGGTGTCTACCGCACCAGAAGTTATGCACGACGCTCGTCGGTTCGTGCCTACGCTGGTGGGGTTTGTCATACTGGGCGCAAGCTTCTATAAGACCCGCAGCATCATCATTCCAACGTTACTGAGTGCTCTGGGCTATGGATTAGCCTGGAAAATGCTTGTTGGCTTATAGATAAAAACAATCATTTTAAAGAAATAATACATTTACTTTATTTGTCACTGTCGTTACTATATCGGCTGAAATTAATGAGGTTATACCCAAATGGATAGTTCGTTTACGCCCATTGAACAAATGCTAAAATTTCGCGCCAGCCGCTACGAAGAGTTCCCTTATCAGGAAGTGCTTCTGACTCGCCTCTGTATGCACATGCAGGGTAAGTTGCTGGAAAACCGCAATAAGATGCTGAAAGCTCAAGGGATTAACGAGACATTGTTTATGGCGTTGATTACGCTGGAGTCTCAGGAAAACCACAGTATTCAGCCTTCTGAACTGAGTTGCGCGCTTGGCTCGTCACGCACTAACGCCACCCGCATTGCGGATGAGTTAGAAAAACGTGGCTGGATCGAACGTCGTGAAAGCGATAACGATCGCCGCTGTCTGCATCTGCAATTGACCGAGAAAGGCCATGCTTTTTTGCAAGAGGTGTTACCGCCTCAGCATAACTGCCTGCATCAGCTCTGGTCGTCTCTTAGCACCACCGAAAAAGATCAGCTTGAGCAAATTACCCGTAAACTTCTGACCCGTCTTGATCAGATGGAGCAGGATGGCGCGGTGTTAGAAGCGCTGCGCTAACGCGCCGACTCGCTCAGAAATCCAGATTTATAAATGAAAAAACCGACAGGCCAGCACGCATACTGCTGGCCTGTCTGATAAACAGGTCGGCTCAGCCGATGTGAAAAAAATAAGATCGTGGAGAACAACATGAGCGCAAATGCGGAGACTCAAACCCCGCAGCAACCGGTCAAGAAGAATGGCAAACGTAAAAGTATGCTGCTCCTTCTGACCTTGCTCTTTATTATCATTGCCGTGGCATATGGGATTTATTGGTTTTTAGTACTTCGTCATGTCGAAGAGACAGACGATGCGTACGTGGCAGGGAACCAGGTTCAAATCATGGCTCAGGTATCAGGCAGCGTGACGAAAGTCTGGGCTGATAACACTGACTTTGTAAAACAAGGCGATGTGCTGGTCACCCTCGACCAGACAGACGCAAAGCAGGCATTTGAAAAAGCCAAAACTGCGCTGGCTTCCAGCGTGCGTCAGACGCACCAGTTGATGATCAACAGCAAGCAGTTACAGGCAAGCATTGAAGTGCAAAAAACCGCACTGGCGCAGGCACAAAGCGACTTTAATCGCCGAGTTCCGCTGGGCAATGCCAACCTGATTGGCCGTGAAGAGCTGCAACACGCTCGTGATGCCGTCGCCAGCGCTCAGGCCCAGCTTGATGTCGCGATCCAACAATATAATGCTAACCAGGCGATGATTCTGGGTAGCAAGCTGGAAGATCAACCCGCTGTGCAACAGGCTGCCACCGAAGTGCGCAATGCCTGGCTGGCGCTGGAACGTACCAGAATTGTCAGCCCAATGACCGGTTATGTATCCCGTCGCGCCGTACAGCCTGGTGCGCAAATTAGCCCAACCACGCCGCTGATGGCGGTTGTTCCGGCCACTAACCTGTGGGTAGATGCCAACTTCAAAGAAACACAGCTCGCGCACATGCGTATCGGCCAACCGGCGACCGTTATCAGCGATATATACGGCGATGACGTAAAATATACCGGTAAAGTTGTCGGTCTCGATATGGGTACGGGCAGCGCTTTCTCCCTGCTGCCAGCGCAGAACGCAACCGGCAACTGGATCAAAGTCGTCCAGCGTCTGCCGGTACGTATCGAACTGGATGCGCAGCAACTGGCACAGCATCCATTACGTATTGGTTTGTCTACGCTGGTTACGGTAGATACCTCAAATCGTGACGGACAAATTCTGGCAAGCCAGGTTCGTACCACGCCGGTATCAGAAAGTAATGCACGTGAAATCAACCTTGCTCCGGTCAATAAGATGATCGAAGAGATCGTGCGGGCCAACGCGGGTTAATTCAAAGGTGCGTGTGATGCAACAGCAAAAACCGCTGGAAGGCGCGCAGCTCGTCATTATGACGATCGCGCTGTCCCTGGCGACATTCATGCAGGTGCTGGACTCCACCATTGCTAACGTGGCGATCCCCACTATCGCCGGGAACCTCGGCTCTTCACTGAGCCAGGGGACCTGGGTGATCACCTCATTCGGGGTGGCGAACGCTATCTCTATTCCGATCACCGGCTGGCTGGCAAAACGCTTTGGCGAAGTAAGACTCTTTATGTGGTCAACTATCGCCTTCGTCATTGCGTCATGGGCATGCGGGATGTCCACCAGCCTGAACATGTTGATTTTCTTCCGCGTAATCCAGGGTATTGTCGCCGGTCCATTAATTCCGCTGTCACAGAGCCTGTTGCTGAATAACTATCCACCCGCCAAGCGTTCCATCGCCCTCGCGCTATGGTCGATGACGGTGATTGTTGCCCCGATATGTGGTCCTATTCTTGGGGGCTATATCAGCGACAACTATCACTGGGGCTGGATATTTTTTATCAACGTGCCAATCGGGGCTGTGGTGGTATTGATGACACTGCAAACCCTGCGCGGTCGGGAAACCAAAACCGAGCAGCGGCGCATTGACGCCATTGGTCTGGCACTGCTGGTCATCGGTATCGGCAGTTTGCAGATTATGCTCGACCGCGGCAAAGAGCTGGACTGGTTCGCCTCGCAGGAGATTATCATCCTGACGGTGGTCGCCGTTGTCGCTATCAGCTTCCTGATCGTCTGGGAGCTTACCGACGAGCACCCCATTGTCGATCTCTCGCTGTTTAAGTCGCGCAACTTTACCATCGGCTGCCTGTGTATCAGCCTGGCCTATATGCTCTACTTCGGCGCAATCGTACTGCTGCCGCAGCTGTTGCAGGAGGTATACGGCTATACGGCAACCTGGGCTGGTCTGGCGTCAGCGCCGGTTGGGGTGATTCCGGTGATCCTGTCTCCGATTATCGGCCGCTTCGCGCATAAGCTGGATATGCGTCGGCTGGTAACGTTCAGTTTTATTATGTACGCCGTCTGTTTCTACTGGCGTGCGTGGACGTTCGAGCCGGGTATGGACTTTGGCGCATCGGCCTGGCCGCAGTTTATTCAGGGGTTCGCGGTAGCCTGCTTCTTTATGCCGCTAACCACCATTACGTTGTCCGGCTTGCCGCCCGAGCGTCTGGCGGCGGCATCCAGCTTGTCGAACTTTACGCGAACGCTGGCAGGTTCCATTGGCACATCGATTACGACGACAATGTGGACAAACCGCGAGTCGCTGCATCATGCGCAGCTAACGGAATCTGTTAACCCCTACAACCCAAATGCACAGGCTATGTACGATAAGCTGCAAGATTTAGGGATGACGCACCAGCAGGCTTCAGGTTGGATAGCTCAGCAGATCACCAATCAGGGGCTGATTATTTCCGCTAACGAAATCTTCTGGATGTCGGCGGGGATCTTCCTGGTCCTGCTTGGCCTGGTGTGGTTCGCCAAACCGCCCTTCGGTGCGGGCGGCGGCGGCGGTGGCGCACACTAACTATCTGATAAAAGGGATCTGCGGATCCCTTTTTTATTAGACCTACAATCAGAAGTAATATTTGAATCTCAGACGCCCGCCGTAACGCGCATCTTCGCTGTTATCACCATTATTCGGATTGGCCTCTACCCATGAAGCATAGGCACCGAGGTAGATGTTAAAGTTTTTCATATCCATCACATTGGGGAATAAATATGAGGCATGAATAGTGTGAATGTCATAATTGCCGGGATCGGTGATCCAGCAATCGTCCTCACAAACGGCATCGATATTGGTAGCATTGAAAGCTTCGATTTTGTTATGCGCATAGATATAACCCAGTTCAAATCGATGCCACAACGCATTCACCCCAGCAGTAAAATCTGTCTCATCGGTCGCATCCATATAGGCGGTATTCAGGTTAATCACGGCGCCATCTTCCGGGTCCGTTTTTTGACCATTCCAGGTCATGGTAAAACCATAGCCCGTACGATCTGACTGATCGATCCACGTCCCATTTTGGTAATAGCCGTAGGCGTTGTTAACGACGTTACTTTCCATCGCTATCGCCGTTGAAAAACGCCCGTTTTGCCAGGCGATAACCGGACGGACGTAAGCCACGTTTTTATCGTTGGTTAAATCCATTCCGTGGTACTGCTTCTCGGTATATAACATACTGCCATTTTCCAGCAATGTGTTAACTTCGAAATACCAGTTGTCGATGGTTTTGCTCAGCAGGAAGTTCCCCCCGCTGTCGCTACGTCCCCGTCCTTCTTTCATCATATAGATATAGCCGTAACCGTCACTGTAGAGATCGTTCGCTGTATTCCCCGAATATTCAACAAACGTATCCTGATTCAGCGGGAACATATCGTAGGCTTCGAAACGACCAACCTTAATTTTCCAGTCATTCTCACGACCAAAGAAGAAAACGGCATCATCGAGGTTCATTTTTCCGGTCAGGTCCGCCAGAGGCTGTACCGAGAACCCTGCAAAATTACCGTTGTCCCGCCGCTGGTAGCCATCAAAACCCAGCAACAGGCGTCCGTTAATATCCCAGCGTTCATTGGTTCCTGGTGCCCAATCTTTATTCGCTGACGTTCTCGTCGATGTCAGGCTACCGGAACGGCTTGCCGCATCCATATTAAATTCGACATCGCCATAGAACTTAATATCGCTGAAGCCGGATAATGTCAGCTTAGGCGGAGTTTCACCTGCTGCAATCGGCTCGGCAGACTGGACATTCACCGTCGGCGTAGCAGCGACCTGCTGCTGCTTCAGCGAGCGAATTTGCGCCTCAGCATCGGATGCCCGTTTTTCGGCATTAACAACACGTTGCTCCAGTTCAGCCAGACGCTGCTCAATAGTGATATTATTTGCTGCCCAAAGGTTATGAGAAAAGCAAGCACCGATCATCAGCGCTAAATATTTAGCCTTCATTTTCATCCCTAAAGTTTAATGTATACCAGATAAGATTTGATAAAAACCCTATCTACCGGCTATTAAAAGAGTCTTGTTATTACCCGGATATCTGGCGCATTCCATTATGTTTTTCTATTAATTATTTATGTTTTTTAGTTTATGTGATCAATACACTCTGGCATCATTATTTATCCACCTCTTTCTGTTTACCAGATCACATTTTATTATTTAACAGGTCAGGCATCACTTAAATTAAAATGTATTCTCGCCGCAAATATAATAAACGCACATTATATTAAGCAATAAAAAACCCCGGACATAAACCGGGGTTAATTTAAATACTGGAACAGCTAATCAATAAGACTAAATATGCAGTTCCTGCAGTTTCTCTTTCGGTAGCGCCAGCTCTTCATTGCTGTTCACGCGTACATCACGCTCCAGAATATGACGCGCGATATCCTGTGCTTCGCTAAGAGAGTGCATCTGATACGTACCGCACTGGTAAACGTTCAGCTCCGGGATCTGGTTCTGATCCTGTACTTTCAGCACGTCCGCCATTGCCGCTTTCCACGCGTCGGCTACGCGCTGTTCGTCCGGCGTACCAATCAGGCTCATGTAGAAGCCGGTACGGCATCCCATCGGAGAGATATCGATAATCTCAACGCCGTTACCGTTAAGGTGGTTACGCATAAAACCTGCAAACAGGTGTTCCAGCGTATGGATACCTTTCTCAGGCATCACTTCTTTGTTCGGAATGCAGAAACGCAGATCAAACACGGTGATTGCGTCGCCATGCGGGGTGTTCATCGTTTTTGCAACCCGGACCGCGGGAGCTTCCATCCGGGTGTGATCGACAGTAAAACTATCTAACAACGGCATTTAGCCACCTCCGATAAATTTTTTAAAAATAATCTGAACTCTTTGTTCCGGGGCGAGTCTGAGTATATGAAAGACGCGCATTTGTTATCATCATCCCTGTTTTCAGAGATGAAATTTTGGCCACTCCCGAGTGGCCTTTTTCTTTTGTATCAAGCGTGCTTTTCCAGCCACACGCTAAACGGCTCAGTATCAGCCGCTTCGATCTCCTGCTGACGACGCTTTGAAGCCTCGGTTTCAGCAATAAATTCAGCTTCCTGCACTATTTCTAACGGCTCTTCACGCAGCAGATTTCGGTAAGCCTCACCCAACGCTTTGCCCGTGCCGCCAATGCCTTCATCAATCATAGACCGTAGGATCCGGGCAGAGAAAGTCAGTTCAGGATTGTCAAAACAGGCAACCAGTTCATCACAGACCTTCTGATACTCCTCTCCCCCATCGATGCTGTCCAGCGTTTGTGCCACTCGTTTCAGATCGCGGAACAAATCTTTCCCAACCTTCGGCAGCGGGAACTGGGCTGTTTCACAGCCAATACCTAACGTCAGCCCAGGCTTACGCCCTTCGAGAATCACGCGATTCCAGTTTTTACGCGTACACAGCAATTCATCGCTGCTCATTTCCGGGGCATCAGCCAGCGCACACCAGACCATAAACAGATCGAGGAAGCGCACCTGCTGCTCGTCCACGCCGATAGGCGAGAACGGGTTGATATCCAGCGAGCGTACTTCGATGTACTCGATACCGCCACGCAGAAGCGCATCTGATGGCGTTTCTCCACGACGAGTGACGCGTTTCGGGCGAATAGGCGCATACAGCTCATTTTCAATCTGCAGAACGTTGCTGTTGATTTGCAGACGCTTACCGTCTTTCTCCAGACCGATCGCCGCGTACTCCTCGGAAGGCGTCTTAATCGCGCGCTTTAATCCTGCCACATACTCATGCAAATCGTTAAACGTAATTCCGAGATTGCTTTGCGACTTATTGGTATAGCCCAAATCACTCAGACGCAGCGACGTTGCGTACGGCAGGTAATACATCCCACAGTCGGTTTTTTCAAACGGCAGAGTTGTCGGTTTTCCTTGCAGGAATGAGGAACAAATGGCCGGAGAGGCACCAAACAAATACGGGATCACCCAACCAAAACGGTAGTAGTTGCGGATCAGACGGAAGTAGCCCGCGGAGATCTTCTCTTTAGCATCCTCACCTTCGGTTACACCGCATTTCGCCTGCCAGAAAGCCATAGGCAGCGAGAAGTTGTAGTGTACGCCCGAGATTGTCTGCATCAACGCGCCATAGCGGTTTTTGAGGCCTTCACGGTACAGCGTCTTCAGGCGACCGGTATTCGACGTACCATACTGCGCCAGTTCGATATCCTGACCTTCGGCAATATAGCAAGGCATGCTCAACGGCCACATACGCTCGTCGCCAAGGTTTCTGGCGGTATAACGATGTAAGTCGCGCATGAACGTGAGCATTTTCTCAATGTCATCACCGGGTGGAGTAATGAACTCCAGCAATGCTTCGGCAAAGTCAGTGGTTATCCACTTATGCGTTAGCGCTGAGCCTAACACCTCAGGATGGCCTGTCGTTGCTAATGACCCATCTGCATTAACACGCAGCGTTTCGCGCTCCAGACCACGTTGAATCCCCTTTAACGCCTGAGGATGGTTTTCCAGCCAGGCCAGCGCCTGTGATACGTCCGGGATCAAATTGACCTCCCGCCTGTCAAAATCGTTTTAATTAGCATAATGGTATTGGTTACCCTGAAGGCTATCCCACAACACAATTAGTGCCACCACATAATGCCTTGTGTCGTAACCGCTGCGACAACAACATAGCGCAGCGCCTTGCCAAGGCATAAGAAAAAGAGAACTGGGCCCCACGAGATGCGCATCCACCCGGCTAACAGGCACAGCAAATCCCCCACAACCGGCATCCAGCTTAATAATAGTGTGACAGCGCCATAGCGCCGCAGCCAGCCAGTGGCTTTTTCTTGCCAGCGCGATGTTTTACGCAATGGAAAGAAACGCCCAAGGATAACGTTAGTTAACCCTCCAAGGCTATTACCCATTGTTGCTGTTAAGACTAAGACCCAGGGATGACTGACCCCGGAAACCAACAAAGCAACCAGAACAACTTCAGAATTGCCGGGTAATAGCGTGGCACTGAGAAAACTGCTGGCAAACAGTGACAGGAGCGACAGTCCATCACTCACAATAACCGGACATCCACGGCATCCATTCCCGCGGCATGCGCCGCCTGTATTCCAAAATCGGCATCTTCAAACACGATGCAACGAGCCGGAACAACCCCCATACGTTCGGCACAAAGCAAAAACGTATCAGGAGCCGGTTTATGGTGTTGTACGTGATCGGCTGCGACTACAGCATCAAAATAGCGACGCAGACCAAGGTGAGCGAGCAGCGCTTCTGCAATTGCGCTTTCACTACCCGTACCTACCGACATAGGACGACGACCATGCCAGGCTTTCACGACATCAACCAACGGTAAAGGCTGGACGCTATCCAGCAGCATGCTTCTCACCTTGTCAGTTTTTTCACGTGCCAGTGCATGAGGATCAAGATCGGCATGGTTTAATTCAATTACCGATTGCGCAATACGCCACGTTGGGGAACCATTGAGAGCGACCATGGCATGTTCATCAAACCGTAGTCCATAATGCCCCAATACCTCATGCCACGCCTTACGATGCGTAGGCTCGGTATCCAGGATGGTACCATCCATATCAAAAATCAAACCCGCATAACGTTCGTACATCGTCTTCTCACAAGCCGAGTGACCAGACGTTATTTTATCGTAATTGATTGATTTTGTCGCTGACAGCGAATTGAGGGGTGTTCAGAGAGTATGTGGAAATGATTTAGAGGGAGGGACAAGATGGTGCATCCGGGAGGATTCGAACCTCCGACCGCTCGGTTCGTAGCCGAGTACTCTATCCAGCTGAGCTACGGATGCATCGGGAATTGCTGATTACTACTGATACTGCGAAGAAGATAGTGCATCCGGGAGGATTACTCGGTTGCGCCTCGCCCTGCGGGCCGTTGCTGAAGCAACGTTATCCTCCCTGGTGCTCGCGATTATCTCTCAGACCATGAAACAACAGTTTCGCTGTTATCTCGGAGAATATGGTGCATCCGGGAGGATTCGAACCTCCGACCGCTCGGTTCGTAGCCGAGTACTCTATCCAGCTGAGCTACGGATGCATCGGAAAACTTGCTTTACTGCCGATATTGATATCGTGATAAGCGATATCAAGTAAGAGATGGTGCATCCGGGAGGATTACTCGGCTGCGCCTCGCCCTGCGGGCCGTTGCTAAAGCAACGTTATCCTCCCTGGTGCTCGCGATTATCTCGCAGACCATGAAACAACAGTTTTGCTGTTGCCTCGGAGAAGATGGTGCATCCGGGAGGATTCGAACCTCCGACCGCTCGGTTCGTAGCCGAGTACTCTATCCAGCTGAGCTACGGATGCATCAGGGAAACTTACTTTACTGCAGATTTGATGTCGCTGCTAAAGCGCTATCAAGTAATATGGTGCATCCGGGAGGATTCGAACCTCCGACCGCTCGGTTCGTAGCCGAGTACTCTATCCAGCTGAGCTACGGATGCAAATGGCGGTGAGGCGGGGATTCGAACCCCGGATGCAGCTTTTGACCGCATACTCCCTTAGCAGGGGAGCGCCTTCAGCCTCTCGGCCACCTCACCAACACGCCTCTTGCGAGTGCTTCGAAGAACTTGTTTCTGCTCATCGTCGCTGCGTGGCGCACATATTACTTTCTGGGACTTATAAGTCAAACAATTTTTCCAGAGCTTTTATCGTTTGCACATTTCACGCGCAATTAGTCTGCAAAAACGGCAAAAAGAGTGTTTTATCAACAGATAAATTGGCAATTTCCTGAAGGAGTGAACAAACGGAAACTTCGCAGGAAAAGGCATTACGCGCAGTGGAATCGAAAAAATGGGGAAGACGAAGAAGAAAAGAGAAGAGAAGAGAAGAGAAGAGAAGAGAAGAAAAAGAGTAACTCAATCAGGTTGCGCCTCACCAGAAAGGTGAGACGCGAAAACCTTAGTAACTGGACTGCTGGGATTTTTCAGCCTGGATACGCTGGTAGATCTCTTCACGATGGACAGAAACTTCTTTCGGGGCGTTTACGCCAATGCGCACCTGGTTGCCCTTCACCCCTAAAACTGTCACGGTGACCTCATCGCCTATCATGAGGGTCTCACCAACTCGACGAGTCAGAATCAGCATTCTTTGCTCCTTGAAAGATTAAAAGAGTCGGGTCTCTCTGTATCCCGGCATTATCCATCATATAACGCCAAAAAGTAAGCGATGACAAACACCTAAGTGTAAGCAGTCACGGCATCACATTCTGTTAAACCTAAGTTTAGCCGATATACACAACTTCAACCTGACTTTATCGTTGTCGATAGCGTTGATTCAAACGCTGCGGATTGAAGTCCGCAGCGTCGACTTACGCTTATAATTATTACAGTTTTGCGCTGACCCAGCCTTTCACACTGGCTAACGCTGCAGGCAGAGCCGCTGCATCCGTACCACCGGCTTGCGCCATGTCCGGACGACCGCCACCCTTACCGCCGACCTGCTGAGCGACCATTCCAACCAGTTCCCCTGCTTTCACGCGATCTGTCACGTCCTTAGACACACCCGCAATCAGAGAAACCTTACCTTCCACTACCGTTGCCAGAACGATAACGGTAGACCCCAGTTGATTTTTCAGATCATCAACCATGGTACGCAACATTTTCGGCTCAACGTCCGCGAGTTCGCTGACCAGCAGCTTCACGCCGTTGATATCAACCGCTTTGCTGGAAAGATTTGCACTCTCCTGCGCCGCAGCCTGTTCCTTCAATTGCTGCAATTCTTTTTCCAGTTGACGTGTACGCTCCAGCACGGAACGAACTTTGTCACCGATATTCTGGCTATCGCCTTTCAGCAGCTGCGCAACATCGCTTAAGCGATCGCTCTCAGCATGCACGGTTTGGATAGCACCTTCACCGGTTACGGCTTCAATACGACGAACGCCTGCCGCAGTACCTGACTCGGACACAATGCGGAACAGACCGATATCACCCGTACGGCTGGCGTGAGTACCGCCACACAGTTCGGTAGAGAAATCACCCATGCTCAGAACGCGCACATGGTCGTCATATTTCTCGCCAAACAGTGCCATTGCGCCTTTGGCTTTTGCCGCTTCGAGATCCATGATGTTCGTTTCAATCGGCAAGTTGCGACGGATTTGCGCGTTCACCAGATCTTCAACGGCACGGATTTCAGCAGGCTTCATCGCTTCGGTATGAGAGAAGTCGAAGCGCAGCAGTTTATCGTTAACCAACGAGCCTTTCTGTGCCACATGTGTGCCCAGAACCTGGCGCAGCGCTGCGTGCATCAGATGCGTTGCGGAGTGGTTCAAACGAATACGCGCACGACGGGCTTCATCCACATCAGCCTGTACCGCATCACCAATTTTCAGAGAACCCGCAGACAGCTTGCCGATGTGACCGATAGCCTGGCCATATTTCTGCGTGTCGCTAACGGCAAACGCGAAGCCTGCGCCTTTCAGCTCACCCTTGTCGCCAACCTGACCACCAGATTCCGCATAGAACGGCGTCTGATCCAGTACGACAACGGCATCCTGACCTGCGTTAATTGCGTCTACCGCTTTACCATCAACAAACAGCGCGGTCACTTTGCCGTTCAGTTCCAGGTGCTCGTAGCCTTTAAATTCAGAGGCGCCATCAACGCGAATCATCGCATTGTAGTCTGCGCCGAAGCCGCTGGCTTCACGCGCACGACGGCGCTGTTCTTCCATTGCAGCTTCAAAGCCCGCTTCATCAACCTTAATGTTACGCTCGCGACAAACGTCTGCCGTCAGGTCAACCGGGAAACCGTAGGTGTCATACAGACGGAATGCGGTTTCGCCATCCAGCGTATCGCCAGACAGTTTTGCCAGTTCTTCGTCCAGCAGCGCCAGACCACGCTCCAGAGTACGCGCAAACTGCTCTTCTTCGGTTTTCAGAACCTGTTCAACCATAGCCTGCTGACGCTTCAGTTCTTCACCTGCAGAGCCCATGACGTCCACCAACGGACCAACCAGCTTGTAGAAGAAGGTATCCTTCGCGCCCAGCATGTTGCCATGACGTACCGCGCGACGAATGATACGGCGCAGCACATAGCCACGGTTTTCATTCGACGGCACAACGCCATCGGCAATCAGGAATGCACAGGAACGGATATGGTCGGCGATAACGCGCAGAGACTTGTTGCTCAGATCGGTTGCGCCAGTGACTTTCGCCACGGATTCAATCAGTGAGCGGAACAGGTCGATTTCATAGTTGGAGTTAACGTGTTGCAGCACGGCCGCAATACGCTCCAGACCCATACCGGTATCCACGGACGGTTTCGGCAGCGGTTCCATGGTGCCGTCAGCCTGACGGTTGAACTGCATGAAGACGATGTTCCAGATCTCAATGTAGCGATCCCCATCTTCTTCTGCGCTTCCCGGAGGTCCACCCCAGATATGGTCGCCGTGGTCGTAGAAAATTTCGGTACATGGACCGCAAGGACCGGTATCACCCATCTGCCAGAAGTTGTCTGAAGCATAAGCCGCACCTTTGTTATCACCGATACGGATGATACGTTCGCGCGGAATACCGACTTCTTTTTCCCAGATTTCATAGGCTTCATCGTCAGTTTCATAGACGGTTACCCACAGACGCTCTTTTGGCAGGGCAAACCAGTTTTCACCGGTCAGCAGTTCCCATGCATATTGAATAGCGTCGTGTTTGAAGTAATCGCCGAAGCTGAAGTTGCCCAGCATTTCGAAGAAAGTGTGGTGACGTGCAGTGTAACCGACGTTTTCCAGGTCATTGTGCTTACCGCCCGCACGTACACAACGCTGCGAGGTGGTTGCGCGGGAATAATTACGCTTGTCGAGGCCAAGGAAAACATCCTTGAACTGGTTCATCCCGGCGTTGGTAAACAACAAAGTAGGGTCATTGTTCGGTACCAGGGAGCTGCTGGCAACTACCTGGTGTCCTTTACTATGGAAAAAATCGAGAAACGCCTGACGGATCTCAGCGGTGCTCTTGCTCATAATTATCCTGAAGAAATCAAGCTAACGAAATGTCATTACCAGCATCGGCACGCAAACTGCGCCTCTGGCAATCGAAAAGTGGGAATAAGATAAGTTTTCTTTACTGGGAAGTAAAATCCCGTATGCGGTCAATCGTCAAAATTTCGCCATATTGCCTGAATATCTTCCATCAGATAGCCGCGATAGAGCAAAAAACGCTGGACCTTTATCTTATCTGAAAAATCGACAGGTAAAGGTTCACCGTACTTACGAATGGCCTGCTCGCGTGCAAGCACTGCCCAGTCAATTTCGCACTCACGCATGGCCCGCTCGATAGCTTCACGTGCGATCCCTTTTTGGTTTAATTCCTGGCGCACTCGGGCTGGTCCATAACCTTTGCGGCTACGGCTGGCGATAAACTGCTGCACGAAACGATCATCATCCAGATAACGACTTTCAATACACCAGGCGATGACCTTGTCGTAATCCTCCGGCGTGGCATCAATTTCTTCTGGTCCATTTTTCCCCATCACCGGAGCGGCCAGCTTGCGCCGCAGTTCCTGCTCGCTGTGGTCGCGCATCGCCAGAATGCGTACGGCGCGGTCAAGCAGTCGGGAATAAGCGGAACGGCGGGAAGTTGCTTCTGTCATAGTAAGCCTTCAGAAATGAAAAAGGGCTGCATGATATGCAGCCCTTTACTATATGTGATTCACAACATGCGATTCAAAACAGATTATCAGAAATCTTCGTTCGTTTCTTTTACGTCTTCGCCGCTGTCATCAACGGAGAAATCAGGCGTTGAATCCTGGTTATTGAGCAGTAACTCACGTAATTTCTTCTCAATTTCTTTCGCAGTTGCCGGGTTTTCTTTCAGCCAGTTGGTCGCATTCGCCTTACCCTGACCGATTTTCTCACCGTTGTAGCTGTACCATGCACCGGCTTTTTCAATCAGCTTCTCTTTCACGCCCAGGTCAACCAGTTCGCCGTAGAAGTTGATGCCTTCACCATAAAGGATCTGGAATTCAGCCTGTTTGAACGGCGCTGCAATTTTGTTTTTCACAACCTTAACGCGGGTTTCGCTGCCGACCACATTGTCGCCTTCTTTCACCGCGCCAATACGACGGATATCCAGACGAACAGACGCATAGAATTTCAGGGCGTTACCACCGGTGGTGGTTTCCGGGTTACCAAACATAACGCCAATCTTCATACGGATCTGGTTGATGAAAATCAGCAGCGTGTTGGACTGCTTCAGGTTACCGGCCAGCTTACGCATCGCCTGGCTCATCATACGCGCCGCAAGGCCCATGTGAGAGTCGCCAATCTCACCTTCGATTTCTGCCTTCGGCGTCAATGCGGCAACGGAGTCGACAACGATAACGTCAACCGCACCGGAGCGCGCCAGCGCATCACAGATTTCCAGCGCTTGTTCACCGGTATCCGGCTGAGAACACAGCAGGTTGTCGATATCAACGCCAAGCTTACGGGCATAGACCGGATCCAGCGCGTGTTCCGCATCGATAAATGCACAGGTTTTACCTTCACGCTGTGCAGCGGCAATAACCTGCAGGGTCAGCGTTGTTTTACCGGAGGATTCAGGCCCGTAGATTTCGACGATACGGCCCATTGGCAAACCGCCCGCGCCCAATGCGATATCCAGAGAAAGCGAACCGGTGGAGATAGTTTCCACATCCATGGAGCGGTCTTCACCCAGGCGCATGATGGAGCCTTTACCGAATTGCTTTTCGATCTGACCCAGCGCTGCAGCCAACGCTTTCTGTTTGTTTTCGTCGATAGCCATTAATTACTCCTGTCATGCCGCTTTCGGGTTAAACCGCGAAACGTGATAGATAATGTTCTGTTGAGGCAATTATACTGTATGCTCATACAGTATCAAGTATTTTGTAGAAATTGTTGCCACAGGGTTTGTAACGCGTAGACGGTCGCCTGTCGACGTACCGCGTCGCGATCGCCGCTGAAGCATTCCCGACGCGTAATCCCCTCGCCGCTCGCGCTGGCAAAGGCGAACCATACGGTACCCACGGGCTTTTCTTCACTGCCGCCATCCGGCCCGGCAATACCGCTGATCGAGACCGCGAAATGCGCGCGGGCAGCTTTTAGCGCGCCAATCGCCATCTCCACCACCACAGGCTCGCTCACCGCCCCATGCTGGGCCAGCGTCTCTTCGCGCACGCCAATCATCTGTGCTTTGGCTTCGTTGCTGTAGGTCACAAACCCGCGTTCAAACCAGGCGGAGCTTCCGGCAATATCCGTAATCGCTTTGGCCACCCAGCCGCCGGTGCAGGACTCCGCCGTCGTAACGGTCGCCCCACGCGCTTTCAGCGCCAGGCCAACCTGCTCACTTAACTGCATCAGTTCACTGTCGGTCATTTCAGCCTCTGTCAGTTAAAAAATATGCCGGACAAGATAGCACTTTCATAACCAATGTGGGGATGGAGAGAACGTTTTACGAGGGGGATTCCAAAAATTGCTCCGTTGCATAAATAAGACCTGCCGGATGACGATGTCAGGGCATCTTATCCGGCCTACAAGAGATTTCTTCCTGTAGGCCGGTGGAGCGATTACTGCACGCGCGCCAGCGCGACCGCCTGACCCAACTGCCACACGGCCATCGCGTAGTGGGTACTGTGGTTGTAGCGGGTGATGGTGTAGAAGTTCGGCAATCCATACCAGTACTGATAGCCGGTACCAATATCCAGGCGCAGCAGGCTGGCCTGCTGATGATTACCCAACGACTGCTGTGGCGTCAGACCCGCCGCAGCAAGCTGAGAAATGCTGTACTGGGTTTTAAAGCCGTTCGCCAGCCCAGGTGCCTGACCATTTGCCGGCACCGCGACCGTATCGCCTTTCACCCAGCCGTGGCCCTTGAAGTAATTCGCCACGCTACCGATGGCATCAACCGGATCCCACAGGTTAATGTGGCCATCGCCATTGAAATCAACGGCATATTGCTTATAGGAAGACGGCATAAACTGGCCGTAGCCCATCGCGCCGGCGAAAGAACCTTTCAAATCGAGCGGATCGTCGCTTTCATCTCGCGCCATCAGCAGGAAGGTTTCCAGTTCACCAGAGAAGTATTCCGCACGACGAGGATAGTTAAACGACAGCGTCGCCAGCGCATCCAGAATCCGCGTTTTACCCATCACGCGGCCCCAACGCGTTTCAACGCCGATAATGCCAACGATAATTTCCGGCGGAACACCATAGACCTGCCACGCACGGTTCAGAGCATCTTCATATTGATTCCAGAAGGCTACGCCATTTTGCACGTTGTCAGGCGTGATGAACTGTTTGCGGTAGCGCAGCCATGCGCCGTTAGGACCGGCTGGCGGTTGAGTCGTCGGTGCCTGGCGGTCCATCAAACGCAATACCGAGTCCAGACGCTTGGCCTGCGACAAGATCTCCTGCAGCTGCTGGCGGTCAAAGCCGTGCTTGTTCACCATTTTTTCGATGAACTGCTGCGCGTTCGGATTATTGGCAAAATCACCGCCCGTTTGCATGACGTTGTGCTGTGGCTCAAGCAGGAAGCCGCCGGATGGCGCACCCGAAGTCGTTTGAGTCTCTGAAGGTTTAGGTTTGCTGCTACAGGCAGCGAGCAGTACGAAAAGGGGGAGTAACGCTACATAACGACGCTTGAACATGAGACATCCATTAAACAAATTCAGCCTGGGAGAAGTATGGTAAAGCATCCTCCGCCATACAAGGAAGCGGTAGTCGCTCTCCTTCACAGAATTTACACCCCCTTTCATCTCTGACCTTCACATTTGCGAGCCTTCACGCAATAACTTTCAAATTAAAATATTTATCTTTCATTTTGAGATCAAAATAACACTTTTATATCTTTCAATCTGATTAAAATTAGCCACCGTTTGGCAAGATAACTAAAATCCCTACAGGAGAGAATAATGATCGACACCATCACACTCGGTGCTGAGTGGTTTATCGGGCTGTTCCAGAAAGGCGGAGAAGTGTTTACCGGTATGGTGACCGGTATTCTTCCCCTGCTGATTAGCCTGCTGGTCATCATGAATGCGCTGATTAACTTTATCGGCCAGCAACGTATTGAACGTTTTGCTCAGCGCTGCGCCGGAAATCCACTGTCCCGCTATTTGCTACTGCCGTGCATCGGCACATTTGTATTTTGTAACCCGATGACGCTGAGTCTGGGTCGCTTTATGCCAGAAAAATACAAGCCCAGCTACTACGCCGCCGCCTCTTACAGTTGCCATTCAATGAACGGCTTATTCCCGCACATCAACCCCGGCGAACTGTTTGTCTATCTGGGGATCGCCAGCGGCCTGACCACGCTGGGGCTTCCGCTTGGCCCACTGGCGGTGAGCTACCTGCTGGTCGGTTTGGTGACTAACTTCTTCCGCGGCTGGGTGACCGATTTCACCACCACTATCTTCGAGAAAAAAATGGGCATTCAACTTGAGCAGAAGGTGCATCTGGCGGGAGCAACATCATGACACGTATTCGTATTGAAAAAGGCACCGGCGGCTGGGGTGGCCCCCTTGAACTGGATGCCATTCCGGGCAAGAAAATTGTCTATATCACCGCAGGAACTCGCCCCGCAATAGTCGACAGGATAGCAAGCCTGACCGGTTGGCAGGCAGTTGATGGCTTCAAAGAAGGCGAGCCGCCGGAGAACGAAATTGGTGTGGCGATCATCGACTGCGGCGGCACGCTGCGCTGTGGGATCTATCCCAAACGCCGTATACCGACGGTGAATATTCACGCTACGGGTAAATCCGGCCCGCTGGCTCAGTACATTGTCGAAGATATCTATGTCTCTGGCGTGAAAGAAGAAAACATCACGATTGTCGGCGAGGCATCCGCTGCGCCGCAACCTGCAAGCAGCACTATCGGTCGCGATTACGACACCAGTAAAAAGATTACCGAACAAAGCGACGGCCTGTTGGCAAAAGTGGGAATGGGCATGGGTTCAGCCGTTGCGGTTCTGTTCCAGTCCGGACGTGACACCATCGATACCGTCCTGAAAACTATTCTGCCATTTATGGCGTTCGTCTCGGCACTGATCGGCATCATTATGGCTTCGGGTCTGGGAGACTGGATTGCCCATGGACTTGCGCCGCTGGCCAGCCATCCGTTGGGACTGGTTACTCTGGCGCTGATCTGCTCTTTCCCGCTGCTGTCGCCTTTCCTCGGCCCCGGTGCGGTTATCGCCCAGGTTATCGGCGTGCTGATCGGTGTACAGATTGGTCTGGGGAACATTCCTCCGCATCTGGCGCTACCTGCCCTGTTCGCCATTAACGCCCAGGCTGCATGTGACTTTATTCCAGTTGGGTTGTCGCTGGCCGAAGCGCGTCAGGACACTGTCCGCGTCGGCGTGCCATCCGTACTGGTGAGCCGTTTTCTGACCGGCGCACCTACCGTTCTCATCGCCTGGTTTGTTTCTGGCTTTATTTACCAATAAGGGGCACTCAAAAATGACCGTAATTTATCAAACCACCATTACCCGTATCGGCCAGAGCGCCCCGGATGCACTGTGCGACCAGATGCTGATTACCTTTCGTGAAGGCGCGCCAGCGGATATCGAAGAGTTTTGTTTCATCCATTGCCACGGGGACCTGAACGGCTCTTTACAAGCAGGGATCCAGTTTGAACTGGGCCAGCACCACTACCCGGTCACCGCCGTGGGCAGCGTGGCGGAACAAAACTTACGTGAACTCGGGCATATCACCCTGCGCTTTGACGGGCAGAGCGAAGCGGAATTCCCCGGCACTGTACACGTTGCGGGCCCCGTCCCGGACGGTATCACCCCGGGCTGTATTTTGAAGTTTGTTGCTTAAGATTGAAGGAGATAAAAATGAATCAGGTTGCCGTTGTCATTGGTGGAGGCCAGACCCTGGGGGCATTCCTTTGCCGTGGGCTTGCGACAGAAGGATACCGCGTCGCGGTGGTGGATATTCAAAGCGATAAAGCTGCCAACGTCGCGCAAGAAATTAACGCCGAGTTTGGCGAAGGTACCGCGTACGGTTTTGGCGCAGATGCCACCAGCGAACAGAGCGTGCTGGCGCTGTCGCGCGGAGTAGATGAAATATTCGGTCGCGTCGATCTGCTGGTTTACAGTGCGGGTATCGCTAAAGCCGCGTTTATCAGCGACTTTCAGCTTGGGGATTTCGACCGCTCGCTGCAGGTCAATCTGGTCGGCTACTTCCTCTGTGCTCGTGAATTTTCACGCCTGATGATCCGCGATGGCGTGCAGGGACGCATTATCCAGATCAACTCAAAATCAGGGAAAGTGGGCAGCAAACACAATTCAGGCTACAGCGCGGCAAAATTTGGTGGCGTGGGCTTAACCCAGTCGCTGGCACTGGATCTGGCGGAGTATGGGATCACCGTACATTCGCTGATGCTCGGCAACCTGCTGAAATCACCAATGTTTCAGTCGTTATTACCGCAATATGCGACCAAGCTGGGCCTTAAGCCAGATGAGGTGGAGCAGTACTACATTGATAAGGTTCCGCTTAAACGCGGCTGCGATTATCAGGACGTACTGAACATGCTGCTGTTTTACGCCAGTCCAAAAGCCTCTTACTGCACCGGGCAGTCCATCAACGTGACCGGCGGTCAGGTGATGTTTTAATGTTGAATTGCCGGATGGCGGCTGCGCTTATCCGGCAAAATCAAAGGAGTACATAATGGTTTCCGCACTGATTACCGTCGCCGCTATCGCCTGGTGCCTGCAACTGGCGCTTGGTGGCTGGCAAATATCCCGCTTTAACCGGGCGTTTGATCAACTCTGCCAGCAAGGTCGGGTTGGTGTTGGTCGCTCCGGTGGGCGTTTTAAACCGCGCGTGGTGGTAGCCATTGCGCTGGATGAGCAGCAACGGGTGACCGACACGTTATTTATGAAAGGTCTTACGGTATTCGCCCGACCTAGCAAAATTGCCACGATAATGGGCAAACATCTTGATGATTTACAGCCTGATGTGATCTTTCCCCATGATCCGTTATCACAGAATGCACTATCATTGGCGCTTAAACTGAAACATGGGTAATTTCGTTGTGAATGCTAATAGCTTGCGAAATTATCATTTTGCAACTTATTAAGTCAGGGTAATCACGCCTATGAAACCTCGTCAGCGTCAGGCTGCCATACTGGAGCATCTGCAAAAGCAGGGCAAATGCTCGGTTGAAGAACTGGCCCACTACTTTGACACGACCGGCACGACCATTCGCAAAGACCTGGTCATTCTGGAAAATGCCGGAACCGTCATTCGTACCTACGGCGGTGTGGTATTAAATAAAGACGAATCCGACCCGCCAATCGATCACAAAACGCTAATCAATACGCATAAAAAAGAGCAGATTGCCGAAGCCGCCGTCCGTTTTATACACGATGGCGACTCTATTATTCTGGATGCGGGTAGCACCGTACTGCAGATGGTGCCGATGCTCACGCGCTTTAGCAACATCACCGTCATGACCAACAGTCTGCACATTGTTAACGCCCTTTCGGAGCTGGACAACGAGCAAACTATCCTGATGCCCGGCGGGACCTTTCGCAAAAAATCTGCGTCATTTCACGGTCAGCTGGCAGAAAACGCCTTTGAGCAGTTCAGCTTTGATAAACTCTTCATGGGCACCGACGGCATTGACCTCAATGCCGGCGTGACCACCTTTAATGAGGTGTTTAGCGTCAGTAAAGCGATGTGCAATGCCGCTCGCGAAGTGATTCTGATGGCTGACTCGTCAAAATTTGGGCGCAAAAGCCCTAATGTTGTATGCAGTCTGGAAAGCGTCGACAAGCTGATTACCGATGCGGGCATCGACCCTGCGTTTCGTCAGGCGCTGGAAGCAAAAGGGATTGAAGTGATCATAACCGGAGAAACCAATGAGTGATGCACTACTGAACGCGGGCCGTCAGACGTTAATGCTGGAACTACAGGAAGCCAGCCGACTGCCAGAACGCCTGGGCGATGATTTTGTCCGCGCCGCCAATACGATTATCCACTGTGAAGGCAAAGTCATTGTCTCCGGTATTGGTAAATCAGGTCATATTGGCAAAAAAATTGCTGCGACCCTCGCCAGTACCGGCACGCCCGCCTTTTTTGTGCATCCGGCGGAAGCGCTGCACGGCGACTTAGGGATGATCGAAAGCCGTGATGTCATGCTGTTTATCTCCTACTCCGGCGGTGCGAAAGAGCTGGATCTCATCATCCCACGCCTGGAAGACAAATCCGTCGCACTGCTGGCAATGACCGGAAAACCGACCTCACCGTTGGGTCTGGCCGCCAAAGCCGTGCTGGATATTTCCGTTGAGCGCGAAGCCTGTCCGATGCGCCTGGCACCGACGTCCAGCACCGTAAATACGTTGATGATGGGCGACGCGCTGGCGATCGCCGTGATGCAAGCGCGCGGCTTTAACGAAGAAGATTTTGCCCGCTCACATCCGGCAGGTGCGCTGGGCGCTCGTCTGTTGAATAAAGTGCATCATCTGATGCGCCGCGACGATGCCATACCTCAGGTGAAGCTCACCACCAGCGTGATGGACGCGATGCTGGAACTCAGCCGCACGGGTCTTGGCCTGGTCGCGGTCTGCGACGACCAGTCACTGGTGAAAGGGGTCTTTACCGACGGTGACCTGCGCCGCTGGCTGGTTGGCGGCGGAGCGCTCACCACCCAGGTTAGCGAAGCTATGACTCAGAATGGCATTACGCTACAGGCGCAGAGCCGCGCGATTGACGCCAAAGAGATCCTGATGAAGCGTAAAATCACTGCCGCACCGGTTGTCGATGAAAACGGTAAACTCACCGGTGCTATCAACCTGCAGGATTTCTATCAGGCCGGTATTATCTAATCCTTCAGACCCAGACGTTTCGCCAGCCGGTGCAGGTTGGCGACGTCTGTTTCCAGCGTCCGCGCGCTTGCCGCCCAACTGTGATTATTTTGCGCCAGTGCCCGGCGGATCATCTCCCGCTGGAACGACTCTGTTGCTTCACGCAGATTGTGATGTTGCGGGATCTCCGCAACAACTTCCGCCACCTGCGGAGCCGGACCTTCATCCTGCAAGGCAAAATGCTGCGTCTCCAGCACCACTTCATCCCCTGCCCTGGTAGCCCTGGCCAGAACAACCGCCCGGTGAATGGCATGTTCCAGCTCGCGCACGTTTCCGGGCCAGCCGTAATTCAGCAGATGGCTACGCGCGCCGGGGCTTAGCACCACGCGGGAAAGACCCAGCCGCAGTCGGCATTGCTCGCAAAAATAGCCGGCCAGCAGCACCACATCTTCGCCGCGCTCACGAAGAGGCGGTACAGAAAGGGGGAAGACGCTCAGACGGTGGAACAAATCCGCGCGGAAATTCCCGGCCAGCACCTCTTCGCGTAAATCACGGTTCGTCGCCGCCAGCACCCGCACATCCACGCGTAGGCTGCGATCGTCACCCACGCGCTGAATATCGCCGTACTGCAATACGCGTAGCAGCTTAGCCTGTAGCGCCAGCGAGAGTTCGCCTATCTCGTCGAGAAACAGCGTCCCATTGTCGGCCATTTCAAACTTACCGCTACGATTGCTGATAGCCCCGGTAAACGCGCCTTTTACGTGACCAAACAGCTCACTTTCGGCTACGGTTTCCGGCAACGCTGCACAGTTCAGATACACCAGTGGATTCACCGCGCGCGGCGAACCTTCATGGATAGCTTTAGCCACCAGCTCCTTCCCGGTCCCTGTTTCGCCGCTTATCAGCACGTTGAGATCGGACCCCGCCACAATCTCAATTTCTTTTTTCAGCTGCATCATATTGGGCGAAAGGCCAATCATCTGGGTTTCCGTCACCTGCTCAAAGTTGGTTGACGAACCTGGCAGCATATTCTGGCTTTCCAGTTGTTCAATCAGCAGCGCATTGCTCAGCGCACCCGCCGCCAGCGCGGCAATCAGCCTAAGCTCCTCATCGCTGAAAACATCGAACTGATCGGGCTCCATGCCATCCAGAGTTAACGCACCAATCAAATTTTGACCGGCGAACAACGGCAGCCCAATACAGGCATGCACCTTCAGACTCTCCTGCCCCGGAATCAGACCATCATATGGGTCTGGCAAATCGCTGTCGGCAGGGAAACGAACCACGTCTCCGGCGCGGGCAATCGCCTCCAGACGCGGATGCCCTTCCAGAGTAAAGCGTCTGCCGAGAACATCCTGCGCCAGCCCATCGATCGCCAGCGGAATAAACTGTCGCGACTCGTAGCGCAGCAGTGCCGACGCGTCGCACTCCAGCACCTGACGCAAAGTGGTTATCAGACGTTGAAAACGATCCTGATGTCCAATACCGCTTTGTAATTCAATGGCGATGCCCGCCAGCACGTCTACGGAAAAGCTCATGACTACCTCATTGTCATTTTGACAATTCATATTGTCATATTGACAATAAAATTAATAGTCATTTTGACTACCACCTAATAAGCAGAAAACAATAAAACCATTAAAATCAATAAAATAAAAAGTTGGCACGCAACCTGCAATAAGCAAAACATCTTTTTTAGAAAAACGCTGAATTAATTACTGAGGTTGCTATGTCTATTCTGGTTAAAAATAACATTCATTGGGTTGGCCAACGTGACTGGGAAGTTCGTGATTTCCACGGGACTGAATACAAAACGCTGCGCGGCAGCAGCTACAACAGCTATCTCATCCGTGAAGAAAAAAATGTCCTGATCGATACAGTAGACCACAAGTTTAGCCGTGAATTCGTGCAGAACCTGCGCAGTGAAATTGACCTCGCGGATATCGACTACATCATCATTAACCACGCGGAAGAAGACCATGCAGGGGCGCTGACTGAGCTGATGTCCTGCATCCCGGACACGCCGATTTACTGCACAGCCAACGCCATTGACTCCATCAACGGGCATCACCATCACCCGGAGTGGAACTTTAACGTGGTGAAAACCGGTGATTCACTGGACATTGGTAACGGCAAACAGCTGATCTTCGTTGAAACGCCAATGCTGCACTGGCCTGACAGCATGATGACCTACATGACCGGCGACGCGGTGCTGTTCAGTAATGACGCCTTCGGCCAGCACTACTGCGACGAACGTCTGTTTAACGACGAAGTTGACCAGACCGAACTGTTCGAACAGTGCCAGCGTTACTACGCCAACATTCTGACGCCGTTCAGCCGTCTGGTTACACCGAAAATTACTGAGATACTCGGCTTCAACCTGCCTGTCGATATGATTGCTACTTCCCACGGCGTGGTATGGCGCGACAACCCGACGCAAATCGTGGAAATGTATCTGAAATGGGCGGCGGATTATCAGGAAGACCGCATCACCATTTTCTACGACACCATGTCCAACAACACCCGCATGATGGCGGACGCCATAGCCCAGGGCATCAACGAAGTTGACCCGAACGTGGCAGTGAAAATCTTTAACGTCGCCCGTAGCGATAAGAACGAAGTTCTGACTAACGTCTTCCGCTCTAAAGGCGTGCTGGTCGGTACTTCGACGATGAACAACGTGATGATGCCAAAAATCGCCGGTTTGGTGGAAGAGATGACCGGCCTGCGTTTTCGTAACAAACGCGCCAGCGCCTTTGGCTCACACGGCTGGAGCGGCGGCGCAGTAGACCGTTTGTCTACGCGTTTGCAGGATGCTGGTTTCGAAATGTCGCTGAGCCTGAAGGCGAAATGGCGTCCGGACCTGGATGCACTGGAACTATGCCGCCAGCACGGCCGTGAAATCGCGCGTCAGTGGGCGCTTGCGCCACTGCCGGAAACAACCGTGAAAGCCGCATCCAAAGAAGAAGAATGCGCTTGCGCCGCTGCGGCTGCCGCCGATCTTGGACCTAGCATGCAGTGCAGCGTGTGCCAGTGGATTTACGACCCGGCAAAAGGTGAACCGCTGCAGGATGTCGCGCCGGGAACACCGTGGAGCGACGTGCCGGATAACTTCCTGTGCCCGGAATGTTCATTAGGTAAAGACGTCTTCGACGTCCTGGCAACGGAGGCAAAATGAGCCGCGGAATTGTCATTATTGGTTCGGGCTTCGCCGCCCGCCAGTTAGTCAAAAATATCCGTAAGCAGGATGCAAATGTCCCGCTGACCCTGATTGCTGCGGACAGCATGGATGAGTACAACAAGCCCGATCTCAGCCATGTTATCAGTCAGTCACAGCGTGCAGACGACCTCACCCGCCAGTCGGCGGGGGAGTTTGCCGAACAGTTTAATTTGCGCCTGTTCCCGCACACCTGGGTAACCGACATCGATGCTGATGCCCACGTAGTGAAAAGCCAGGATCAGCAGTGGCAGTACGACAAACTGGTGCTGGCGACGGGCGCTTCAGCCTTTGTACCGCCGGTTACCGGACGTGAGTTAATGCTCACGTTGAACAGCCAACAAGAGTATCGCGCTTGTGAAACGCAGCTGCGTGATGCCCAGCGGGTACTGATTGTCGGCGGCGGCTTGATTGGCAGTGAACTGGCGATGGATTTCTGTCGTGCCGGTAAAGCGGTAACGCTTATCGACAACGCCGCCAGCATTCTAGCTTCGCTGATGCCGCCGGAAGTCAGCAGTCGCTTACAGCATCGTCTGACCGATATGGGCGTACACCTGCTGTTGAAATCACAGCTTCAGGGGCTGGAGAAAACGGCGTCAGGTATTCGTGCCACGCTCGATCGTAGCCGCAGCGTAGAAGTCGATGCGGTGATCGCCGCCACCGGCTTACGCCCGGAGACCGCACTGGCGCGTCGTGCCGGATTGAACATCAATCGTGGCGTCTGCGTCGATAGCTACCTGCAAACCAGCCACCCGGACATTTATGCTCTCGGCGACTGTGCGGAGATTAACGGTCAGGTGCTCCCGTTCCTGCAGCCGATTCAGCTGAGCGCCATGTATCTGGCGAAAAACCTGCTCGGCGGCAATGCGCCATTGAAACTGCCAGCCATGCTGGTAAAAGTCAAAACGCCAGAACTGCCTCTGCATTTGGCCGGGGAAACCCAGCGCCGGGATCTAAACTGGCACATCGCCGCCGAAGCGCAGGGGATGGTCGCCAGAGGGATGAACGACGAAGGCCAGCTGTGTGCGTTTGTCGTCAGTGAAGACCGCATGAAAGAGGCCTTTGCGCTGCTGAAAACGTTGCCTGTGTAAGTCTGGGATGCCGGATGGTGCCGCTTCGCGTCTTATCCGGCCTGCGACTTTGCCCGGCAACGCTGCTACTGATTTATTAACCTCACGCACATGGATGTGCGTTGCCACTTGTCGGTATGCCCCGACATGTTTTTCTTGCCCCGCCAGTCCCGGGGCTTTTTTTATTTTTGCGCCAACGCTCGCGCCGCGGCAATCACGCCCTGCCCCAATGACAACCCGCCGTCGCCCGCCGGTAAACGCTGCGGGAACAGTAAGGTAAAATCACGCAGATAAAACGCCAGACGGGCCGACAATAAGCGGTTATGCATCACGCCACCGCTAAATACTAACGTCTTAATCCCGCGCGCTTCGGCCTGCATTCGCATCAGAGTGGCAAACCCACGCGCCAGCGCGTCGTGAAACGCCCACGCCCTTTCTGCTGGTTTGGCCTGCCAGTTCAGCCATTGCTGCCAAAAAACTGCTAAGTCCAGCTGATTGTCATCAAGCGGCACCGTGACTGGGTGATCAACGCCATCACATTGCGATGCCATCGCCTCAAGCGCACAGGCCGCTTCACCTTCATAACTCAATGATTCCGGTGCACATTGCAACGCGGCGGCAACGGCATCAAACAGTCGTCCGCACGATGACGCCAGCGGAGCGTTAATTCCCCGTTCAATAGCGCGCGCCAGCACGTTCCAGTTTTGATGTTGCAGCACCGATGTTTCCGGATAACGCTGCCAGTCAGGAACAAAACGCAGGCACTGCGCGAGCAGATTACGCCACGGCTGTTTTGCCGCCAGATCGCCGCCCGCCAGCGCTACCGCCGGTAAGCCGCCAAGGTATTCGCATTCACGATAGTTAACCCGCAAACACTCTCCACCCCACAGCGCGCCGTTTTCCCCCATACCGATACCGTCTAGCGTCAGGGCAATCACATCATCGCCATTGAGCGGCCAGCCGTGCTCCGCAAGACACGCAGCGGCATGCGCATGGTGATGCAGCACCGTTTCAGTTGGCAGCTCCATTTCACTGGCCCATTGGCTGGAAACATAGCCAGGGTGTGCATCATGCACGATACGCTGCGGCGTAAAGTCATAAATGTTCTGGATCAGGCGTAGCGCATCACGCCACTGTTGCTGAATGCCGTCATCGCTGAGATCGCCCAAATGCTGGCTGATAACCGCCTGTTCACCACGGACCAGACAGAAAGTATTTTTCAGATCCGCGCCTAAGCACAGCATCGGCGGCACGTCGCGAAATCCTGGTGGTAGTGCAACCGCATCCGGCACATAACCCCGGGAACGACGCAGCATTTCCCCACTGTCACGCACCACGGAGTCATCCATCCGCTGCACAATTTCGCGATTATGCAGCAGGAAACCGTCGGCAATGTCGTGTAAATCTTCCAGCGCCTGGGCGTTGGTAATGGCCGGAGGCCTGCCGCTGAGGTTGCCAGAGGTCATCACCAGCGGACAATTCATCTCTTGTAAGAGTAAATGCTGTAACGGATTCGCTGGCAGCATGACGCCAACCTCCGTTAACCCTGGCGCAATACCCTCGCTCAATGCAGCGACATAGCGTTTCTGCACCAGCACGATCGGCGCAGCAGGGGTAGTCAGCAAACGACGAGCGGGTTCAGGCAATCCCTCATCAGAGGGCAGCATCACTGCCAGAGGTTTCGTCGGACGGTGTTTGCGCAGCCTGAGTAGCGCTACGGCGTTATCATTTCGCGCATCGCACACCAGATGAAACCCACCAATGCCTTTAACCGCCACAATACCGCCTGCTTTCAGCCGCGATACCGCCGCCTGCAGCGCCACTTCTTTCTCCGCTCGCTCACCCGCACAGAACCACTCCAGATGAGGGCCGCATGCCGGACAAGCCACTGGCTGGGCGTGGAATCGACGGTCGTACGGATCGCGATACTCTTTGTCACATTGCGCGCAGAGTGGGAATGACGCCATTACGGTAAACGGACGATCGTAGGGCATCGCGCGGATAATCGTAAAACGCGGACCACAGTGGGTGCAGTTGATAAAGGGGTATCGGTAACGACGTTCGCCGGGGGTGTTCATTTCAACAAGGCATTCGGGACAGGTCGCGGCGTCCGGAACGATTTGCGTATTCATCGTACCGCCAGCACTTTGACGAATCGAGAAATCGGCAGGCTGCTGCGTCCAGGCGAATGGTTCACTCTCAACGCTGTCAATGCGCGCCAGCGGTGGGCAGTGTTGATGCAACTGCGCAATAAACTCCGCCGGATCTTCCTGTAAGCGCACAACCACACCGTCACCGTCGTTACACACATCGCCATGCAGTTGTAAGCGCTGCGCCAGTTGCCAGACGTAGGGGCGAAATCCGACGCCCTGTACTTTGCCGCGAATACGCAGCTGTACGCCGGAGTGGTTGTTTATTGTCATTAAGTCGTTCCCGCAGTCATCTATCCCGGTTTGCCTGATGGCGCTACGCTTATCAGGCCTACGTGGATACGAACAGTAGGCCGGATAAGGCAAAGCCGCCATCCGGCATAAGTACTACCGTATTTTACGCGGATTTTCAGATATCAGAACAGCAAAGATGCGGTGGAATCCAGCGCGGCGCGACGACGTTTTTCCGCGCTCAGTTGCTCAAGCTTATTGCGATCCACATATATCAGCGCGTGAGTCGGGCACACTTCCATACAGGCAGGACCGGCCTCACGATGGTGGCACAGGTCGCACTTATTGGCTTCAGCTTTTTCTGCGCGGACGTTCAGACCTGCGCCGCTGTTACGCACGACCGGACGCACGACCACTTCCATTGCGCCGTAAGGACAAGCCACAACGCAGGTTTTACAGCCAATGCAACGTTCCTGCATTACATGAACAAAACCTTTATCACGGCTGATCGCACCGTTCGGACAGACGTTAGCGCACGGCGCGTCTTCGCACTGGCGGCACAGCGTCGCCGTGGAGACATTAACGCCTTTGATGACGTGAATGCGGGGTAAAAAGGTTTCAGGGGTCAGCGATGCGCAGTCCTGGTTATCCTGATGGGATACCACGCAGGCCACTTCACAGGTACGGCAACCAATGCATTTATTGGCGTCTGCAATGATGAAACGGTTCATCAATTTCTCCAGCAATGACAGAATATCTGCCGAAGCATACACAAATCGTGCCAGAATTTAATTTGCTGTTTTTAAAGGGATTTTATTCTGAAGAACGCAAGAAGGGCGTGTCATCGTCACTAGTGACGATGACAAATGACAGCTGTCAGCGCGAAACGGGCGGCGCAACTGAGTCGCGCGCAATGAGTTCACCGGTGAAGGTCTTTGACGGCGTAAACGCCCCGTCACCTAACATAAAGATCAGGCGCCCAATCGTTTCCTGAATCATTTCTGTTACCGGAATTTTAACGCTGGAAAGCGCCGGAATAGTGTATGGCGCGAGGGCGATATCATCAAAGCCAATCACCGACACCTGTGCGGGAACGCTCACACCATGCTCGTGCAACTGCTTCATCGCGCCGATCGCCATATCGTCATTGCTGGCCACCAATGCGGTAAAATTGACCTTGCGCGAAAGCAAAGTATCCACACCCGCTGCGCCGCAGGCTGGCGTCCATTTCCCTTTAACAATCAGATCATTATTTAGCGCGATCCCATGATGTGCCAGCGCGTCTTTATAGCCTGAAAGTCGCTCCACGCCGGTTGGCGAATCCATCGAGCCGGTAATAAAACCAATCTCTTTATGCCCGGTGGCAATGAGCTGAGTAACGGCGTTAAAGCTGGTCTGCTTTTGATCGCACCATACGCTGTGGCTACTGTTTTTCCGCAGGCGTCGATTAAGCACCATAATCGGCTGGCTGTGGGCATCGATGATGTCATCTATCTCATCCACGCTGAGAAAACGCGGATATATCATAATCGCGTCACAGCGCAGGTCGAGCAGGTACTGGATCGCCTGGCGCTCTTCCTCAGCGCTATGCTTACCGTCAGCCAGTAACAGCTGGCGCCCTTTATCTTCCGCCATCCGCGCGGTATGAAACAGCAGTTCGCTGAAATAGACGCCGTGATAAAGGGTGTTTGTTACCACCAGACCCAGTGTCTGCGTGGTTTTCGCCGCGAGACTGCGCGCCAGCAAATTTGGGCGGTAACCACTCTCTTCAATGGCCTGAAACACGCGGTCTTTGGTTTCCTGGCTGACATAGCCGTTTCCGGAAAGCACCCGGGAAACCGTCGCTTTCGACACTCCGGCACGCTTCGCCACCTCCAGCATCGTGGTCATATTACTCATCCCTTTTCTCTCAATGTGACGCAGTGTACTGCACCGTTTTGCCGCTGTCCTTGCTGCTAAATCGCAGACGCTGACATCTGGTGATCGGGGTCACAATTACAAAAATTGATCAAAATTAAATCTTGATCAGTTAATACAATTTAAACATGATTTTGTGGAACCGGTTTCCTATCTGCGTTTCATCAACCCAGAAAAGCGATCCACGTAAACGGATAAAAAATAACGTACTCTACTGATAAAACAGGATTAAATCCGATGTCCAAGAATTATGCAGCGCTGGCGCGCTCCGTTGTGACGGCTCTGGGAGGCGTCGACAACATCACAGCAGTGACCCATTGTATGACCCGTTTGCGTTTCGTTATCAAAGATGACTCGCAGGTCGACAGCGCGACGCTGAAAACCCTCACTGGCGTGCTGGGCGTGGTGCGCAACGAGAACCAGTGCCAGGTGATTATCGGCAACACCGTTTCGCAGGCGTATCGTGAAGTGGTCAGCCTGTTGCCTGCCAACATGCAGCCTGCTGAGCCGCAAATCAAACCCCGACTGACGCTGAAGCGGATTGGCGCGGGGATCCTTGATGCGCTGATCGGCACAATGTCGCCGTTGATCCCGGCGATTATCGGCGGATCAATGCTCAAGCTGCTGGCGATGGTTCTGGAAATGACCGGCGTGCTGGTGAAAGGATCGTCCACGCTCACCATTCTGACCGTCATTGGCGACGGTGCATTCTTCTTCCTGCCGCTGATGGTCGCCGCGTCGGCCGCTATCAAATTCAAAACCAACATGTCGCTGGCTATCGCCATCGCGGGCGTACTGGTGCATCCCAGCTTTATCGACCTGATGGCGAAGGCCGCGCAGGGTGAGCACGTTGAGTTTGCCCTGATCCCAGTGACGGCGGTGAAATACACCTACACGGTGATCCCGGCGCTGGTCATGACCTGGTGCTTGTCATACATCGAACGTTGGGTCGATCGTATAACTCCGGCGGTGACCAAAAACTTCCTCAAACCGATGCTGATCGTGCTGATCGCCGCCCCGCTCGCCATCGTCATCATTGGCCCGATCGGTATCTGGATCGGTAGCGCGATTTCAGCGCTGGTCTATACCATCCACGGCTATCTCGGCTGGCTGTCAGTGGCCATTATGGGCGCGCTGTGGCCGCTGCTGGTAATGACCGGTATGCACCGTGTCTTTACACCAACCATTATTCAGACAATTGCCGAAACCGGAAAAGAAGGCATGGTGATGCCGTCGGAAATCGGTGCCAACTTGTCGTTAGGTGGTTCATCGCTGGCAGTGGCATGGAAAACCAAAAACCCGGAGCTACGCCAGACGGCGTTAGCGGCCGCCGCCTCAGCCATCATGGCGGGCATTTCCGAACCCGCGCTGTATGGCGTGGCAATCCGCCTGAAACGTCCGCTGATTGCGAGCCTTATCAGCGGTTTTATCTGCGGTGCTGTTGCTGGAATGGCCGGGCTTGCAAGCCACTCCATGGCGGCTCCAGGTCTGTTCACCAGCGTCCAGTTTTTCGATCCGGCCAATCCGATGACCATCGTTTGGGTATTTGGCGTGATGGCGCTGGCGGTAGTGCTTTCTTTTGTACTAACGCTGATTCTCGGCTTTGAAGATATTCCTGTCGAAGATGCAGCCGCGCAGGCCAGAAAAAACCAGGCCACACAACCGGGCAATATCAATGGGGCCAGCATTTGACTGGTACGAACTGAGGTTAATTATGTCTGTTTTTCCGCAAGGATTTTTATGGGGCGGCGCACTGGCCGCCAACCAGTCTGAAGGGGCATACCGGGAAGGCGGCAAAGGGCTGACTACCGTCGATATGATCCCCCACGGCACACACCGCATGCCCGTCAAACTGGGTCAGGAAAAGCGCTTTACGCTGCGGGATGACGAATTTTATCCCAGCCATCAGGCGATCGACTTTTATCATCGCTATAAAGAAGATATCGCGCTAATGGCGGAAATGGGGTTTACGGTTTTTCGTACTTCCATTGCCTGGAGCCGCCTCTACCCTAACGGCGACGAGCTGACGCCGAATGAAGACGGAATTGCGTTTTATCGGGCCGTGTTTGCCGAGTGTAAAAAATACGGTATTGAGCCATTAGTCACGCTGTGTCACTTCGATGTGCCTATGCATCTGGTCACCGAGTACGGCTCCTGGCGTAACCGCAAAATGGTGGAGTTCTTTACCCGCTACGCCCGTACCTGCTTCGAGGCCTTTGACGGTCTGGTGAAGTACTGGCTGACGTTCAACGAAATCAACATTATGCTGCACAGTCCCTTTTCTGGTGCCGGGCTGGTATTTGAAGAAGGTGAAAATCAGGATCAGGTGAAATATCAGTCCGCTCACCACGAACTGATAGCCAGCGCCCTGGCGACTAAAATAGCCCATGAAATTAATCCGCAAAACCAGGTCGGTTGTATGCTGGCTGGCGGTAATTTTTATCCTTACTCGTGTAAGCCGGAAGATGTGTGGACCGCACTGGAAAAAGACCGTGAAAACCTGTTCTTCATTGATGTGCAGGCGCGCGGGGCCTACCCGGCTTACTCTGCCCGCGTGTTTCGCGAAAAAGGCGTGGTAATCGAAAAAGCCCCGGAAGACGACGACATCCTGAAAAACACCGTCGATTTCGTCTCTTTCAGCTATTACGCATCGCGCTGCGCCTCCGCTGAAATGAACTCGGGCAATACCAGCGCTGCCAACGTGGTGAAGTCGCTGCGTAATCCGTACATTGCCGCCAGTGAATGGGGCTGGGGAATCGATCCGCTCGGCCTGCGCATCACCATGAATATGATGTATGACCGCTACCAGAAACCGCTGTTTCTGGTGGAAAACGGGCTGGGAGCGAAAGATGAAATTGATGCCAACGGTGAGATCAATGACGACTATCGCATCAGCTATTTACGCGAACATATTCGCGCCATGGCAGACGCGATTGAAGATGGCGTGCCGCTGATGGGTTACACCACCTGGGGCTGTATCGATCTGGTTTCAGCCTCAACCGGTGAGATGAGCAAACGCTACGGTTTTGTATATGTGGACCGCGATGACGCGGGCAACGGCACGCTGGCACGTACACGCAAGAAATCATTCTGGTGGTACAAAAAAGTCATCGCCAGTAACGGTGCCGATCTGGCATGACGGATCTGCCGGAGGGGGTTACAGCCTTCCGGCAGAAGTACATATTTTCATTTCATTTATTACATTCCGGATTTGGAATCGTCCTTCCAGTTTCAGGTTTGCCCTCCCCCTTTTTTACTGGCATTTTATTCAGTAGTTTTTAATCCTGGCCGTTCACCACAAGGAAGCGTGCATGTTTGATAAAAAGGGCAAAACAGCGGTGGCAATCACCAAACCAATACGTCGCTTGAAAGTCAGCTATGTCAGAAAACGCCATGAAGATCCAAAAACGGGTTATACGCGACGAATCAGTCGTCACGCCTCACTCACGCTGAACGGCGACTGGCTGGAACAAGCTGGATTTCCGACCGGTACGGCAGTGAATGTATCAGTGATGCAGGGGAAACTAATTATTGAGCAGGCAATTGAATGACGAGGATACACTGGGAAAACAGGCCGGATGTCGTTCACATCCGGCACTGATACAGTTTACTCTTCTGGTGCTTCCAGCTCGGAGAATCCACCGTGTCCTTCCCAACCGGCTAATCGCTGATAGACGGTATCAACCGCATCTTTGATCGGCTGTGTCATCGGGTAGTAAAAACCGACGATGTCCGGTTGAATGCCGAGGAAAATCACCTCACCAACATCGTCTTTCAGCTGATCTACCAGGTAGTTCAGCGGCATGTTGTGGGTGGTCATCATGAACATCTCGGCAATGTCATCAGGATCGATAATGCGGATTTCACCGGGGTTCAGCCCCATATCGGTGGCATCAACAATCAACAAACGTTGCGGACGCAGTTCACGAATGGCGACAATATCGTTCTCCGGCGCGCTACCGCCGTCGATGACAACCCAGTTGCCTTGAGGATTTGCAGCACACATTTCAGCCAGCAGCGGGCCCGCGCCGTCATCGCCCATCATGCTGTTACCCACACATAATAAAACGTCAGTCACGGTGTCTCCTCACCATCAGATAGATGGCGCTTTCCTGGTGTATGTCGTGCAGCATGCTAAGCATCAGCTTGCTCCACTCCTGCTGCTGCGGGGTCTGCACGGCACGCGCATCATCGAACGCGCGCGCCAGCATTTGTACATGGTTGAAATCGATAACGATCTCGCCGTATTTCGGCACGCCTTCCATTTTCCGGCGGGCTTCGCTTCCCTCAGCAAGGGTAGCAATCCATGCCAGATATTCGTCCCATGGACAAGTTAACGCCGCTTCCAGGCAATCGATGATCCCTAGGTGGTGACCAATCGCCAGGCTGTAATAGACAACCTGCTGCGCCTCAGCGGGCGTCGCATCGTTCTCATCAATAAACTTACGGCTCAGTTGACTGAACACCACCGTTTCACTCATCGGATACGCGCCTCTTCGACAACATGATTAAGATGCGTGACGATCTCGGTCAGACGCGGATCGTTTTCCGCTTCCAGCCAGCGCGCCACCTGATGCTCGCCCTGCCCTAACTGCGTCATATAGTCATCAGCAATCTGGCGGCCGTAGCGGTATCCCGCCAGACGGCGTGCTTCGCGGTCCACCTTCACACGCAGCGGCTGAACCATGTCCGGATGCAGAATTTCCGCCGGCTGTTCGTCCAGTTCACCCGGCGCACGCGCGTGAATTTTTTGCTCCAGCAGACCCAGCGCCATGGCAAAACCATACAGCGTTGCCGCAGGCGTCGGCGGACAACCTGGAATATACACGTCCACCGGTACGATTTTGTCCGTGCCGCCCCATACGCAGTATAAGTCGTGGAAGATACCGCCGCTGTTACCGCAGGCACCGTAAGAGATACAAATTTTCGGATCTGGCGCAGACTGCCAGGCACGCAGCGCCGGAGAGCGCATGGCACGGGTTACCGCGCCGGTAAACAGCAGAATATCCGCATGGCGCGGTGACGGGACGACTTTGATGCCAAAACGTTCGGCATCAAACAGCGGAGAAAGCGTAGCAAAGATTTCGATTTCGCAACCGTTGCAGCCGCCGCAGTCCACGCGGTAAACGTACGCTGAACGCTTGATGCTTTTCAGCAGCGACGCTTTCATGCTGGCAATGGATTCATCCACCGTCATCGGTACCGGAATACCGTTGGCGTCACGTGGGCCTAATAAATTGCTCATCAGCTGGCCTCTTTCATATGGCGAGTCAGTTCAATACGGTCAGACGGCACCAGGCATTTCTGGCGCTTACAGTCCGGGCAGGTCTCAAAGCTTTCACGGTGGTTTTCCGCGCGGGTATCACCGTTGTGCTTAAGCAGCGCAATGGCGTAATCAATCTCTTTTTGCACCGCAAACGGACGGTTACATACGCGGCAATTGCACAGCGCAAAACGAGACTGCTGCAGGAAATCATCTTTCTTCCACACCGCCAGCTCATACTCCTGCGACAGCTTGATTGCCGCTGTCGGGCAGACTTCTTCGCAGCGGGCGCAGAAAATGCAGCGCCCAAGGTTGAACTGCCACGCCAGCTCATTGGTGACCAGATCGGTTTCTACCGTTAACGCGTTCGACGGGCACGCATTCACACAGGCCGCACAGCCGATGCACTGCTGCGGATTATGTTCCGGTTTGCCACGGAAGTTTTTATCGACCGCAATCGGCTCGAGCGGATACGACGACGTCGGTGCCCCGGTTTTGATGACTTTTTTGATAAAGGTAAACATGGCGATTCCTTATTTCAGCGGCGAGTTTTTACGCTCGATGCTGTAGCGCTCAAGTTCTTTGTACGGCACGACTTTGCTCTTCTTCTTACGCACATCGACCACGGTCATACGGTCAGTACAGGAGTAGCAAGGATCGAGGCTACCGATAATCAGCGGGGCATCGGAAACGGTATTGCCACGCAGCATGTAGCGCAGCGTCGGCCAGTTGGCGTAAGTCGCCGCACGGCAGCGCCAGCGATACAGTTTCTGGTTGTCGCCGGTCATGCTCCAGTGGATGTCATCTCCACGCGGCGCTTCAGCAAAGCCCAGTGCGAAACGGTGAGGAATATAGGTAAAGCCTTCCACCATCAGCGGGCCGCCCGGCAGGTTATCCAGACCAAAGTCGATCATATTCAGCGCGGTGTAGACTTCATTAATACGGACTTTCAGGCGAGAAATAACGTCGCAGCCCTGCTCGCTGTGAACTTCCATCGGCAGCAGACCATAGCCGACAAACGGGTGATCGGCGCGGGTGTCACGCGCGTGGCCGCTGGCGCGAACCATCGGGCCGACGTTACTGAAGTCACGGGCAATTTCCGGATCAAGACGACCAATACCAACGGTACGCTGTTCCATGTTCGGCGTGCTGAGCAGCATATCGACCAATTCCTGCACGTCACGACGCATCTGCTGCGCCAGTTGACGGGTCTGGATCATATCTTCTTTCAGCAGATCACGACGGATACCGCCGATCAGGTTCAGACCGTAGGTTTTACGTGCCCCAGTGAGGATCTCCGCCATCTTCATCGACGTTTCACGTACGCGGAAGAACTGCATAAAGCCGGAGTCAAAACCGGTGAAGTGACAGGCCAGCCCGAGGTTGAGCAGGTGCGAGTGCAGACGCTCAACTTCCAGCAGAATGGCGCGGATCATCTGCGCACGTTCCGGCACCACGATGCCCATCGCATTCTCAACGGAGGTGGTATAAGCGGTGCTATGCGCAAAGCCGCAGATGCCGCACACGCGATCCGACAGGAACGTCACTTCGTTGTAACCCATGCGGGTTTCCGCCAGTTTCTCCATGCCGCGGTGGACATAGAACAGACGGTAATCGGCATCGATGATGTTCTCACCGTCAACAAACAGGCGGAAGTGACCGGGTTCATCGGAGGTGACGTGCAACGGGCCAATCGGCACCACGTTATTTTTCTTGTCGCCCAGTTCGTTGATGAACTCGTAGGTTTCAGCATCGGTAGTCGGCGCCGGGCGCTGACGATAATCCATGCTGTCTTTACGCAGCGGATAGAGTTCGTCCGGCCAGTCATCCGGTAACACCAGACGGCGCTCATCCGGTAAACCAACCGGGATCAAACCGTACATGTCGCGCACTTCACGCTCGCCCCAGACCGCTGCTGGAACGCGCGGCGTGACGGACGGGAACTCCAGTTTATTGGCATCGACTTCAACGCGGACGGTTATCCAGCACTTGGTGCCCTGCTCCATCGACATTACGTAATAAACGGCGTAATGACCGCACAGCTGACGTTCGTCGTTACCAAACAGCACGGATAACCAGCCGCCCTGTTTGTAGTACAGGAACTCCACCACTTCCGGCAGGTAGTTCACCTTGACGGTGATCGTCAGCTGATCTTTGGTCTGCCAGGCTTCATCCAGCACCACGCCCGGAAAGGCCTGGTGCAGCGCAGCGAGATATTGTTGACCTAATTTTTCTTCAGACATGCTCAAACTCTCTTAAATCACGCCACCAGCAAGGAGACGAACGCTAAAAACGCAAACCCAAAACCGGCCCAGGTCACGCGTGAAGTGGCGCAAAAACGCAGACGCGCCATGCTGTTTTCGAACAGGGCGATAACCAGCACGCCGAGGACCAGCTTGACGACGGCAATCACCAGCGCCAGCAGCAGTCCACCGGCGGTGAAGGTTTCCATCTGTCCCCACGGCAGGAACACGCCAACGAACATTTGCAGAACGACCAGCTGTTTGAGGCTAATGCCCCACTTCAGCACGGCAAAACCGCTGCCGCTGTATTCGGTCAATGGACCTTCCTGCAGCTCCTGCTCTGCTTCCGCCAGATCGAACGGCAGTTTGCCCATTTCGATAAAGGTGGCGAAAGCACAGGCGCACAGTGCCAGAATCAGCGGAATGCTGCGCGCAGCAGGCCAGTGGTAAATGGTATCGGCGATATTGCTGATATGGGTTGAACCCGCAACCTGTGCCGCTACCCACAGCCCCAGCAGCAGGATAGGTTCAACCAGCACGCCGAGCATCGCTTCACGGCTGGCGCCAATGGCGGTAAACGGGCTACCGGTATCCAGTCCCGCGATAGAGAAGAAGAAACGGGCGATGGCGAACAGGTAAATTAAGGTGATCAGATCGCCCAGTTGTGGCAGCGGCGAGCCAACGGTCAATACCGGCAACGCAGTGGCGATAGTCAGCATCACGCCCACCATCACAAACGGCGTCAGGCGGAAAACCCAGCTGGAATCCGCAGGCGCAATGCTCTGACGGCCCAGCAGTTTGATAATGTCGCGGTATTCCTGCAAAACGCCCGGACCGCGGCGATTGTGCAAACGCGCACGCGCCACGCGGGTAACACCGGACAGCAGCGGCGCAACGGCAAACAGCACCAGCGCCTGAATTAACGGATATAAAACACTCATTCTCAGGCTCCTCGTGAAACCACAATCACCACCAGCACCGCCAGCTCAATCAGCGCCAGGCGACGGAACAGCACCGGTGCAGCCGCATTCTGCCAGCCCGGAACCAGTGATACCGGGTTCAGCCATTTACGCAGTTTGAGTACCGGGGCAAAGGCTTCTTTCACCGGCATGGCAAAACCGTGCGCGGTAATCACCATTGACTGCTCGTGATCGTAACCACACACCCATGCCGCACCGCGTGAACGCGACGGCAGACGGTTGCCTTTGAAAATGGCCATGATGATGAACGGCAGCAGCGGACACGCGATCAGCAGCAGCGTGATCATTGGCTGAGAAACGGTGGTGTTCGCGGTTTCCAAAGGCAGCGGAACGGCAGAGGAGATCATCGGCAGCAGCCACGGCGCAGCAACGCCGCCAATCACGCAGCAGATAGCCAGCGCGACGACGCTCACTCCCATCAGGATTGGCGCGCAGCAGGCATTTTCAGCTTCCTTCGTGCGCGGTGCGCCAAGGAACGTAACGCCATAGACTTTCGCCATACACATCACCGCCAGCGCGCCGGTAATTGCCAGCCCTACCGCCAGCAACGGTCCTAACAGGCTACCGACAAACGCGCCGCTGTTGCCAAGCTTAAAGAAGGATTGGTAGATAACCCACTCACCGGCAAAACCGTTCAGCGGCGGCAGTGCGGCCATCGCCATCAGACCAACCAGCATCGCCAGCGAGATAACCGGCATACGTTTACCGATACCGCCCAGTTTTTCGATATCACGATGACCGGTACGGAACCAGATGCTGCCTGCACCCAGGAACAGAACACTTTTGAACAGGCTGTGGTTTACCAGGTGGTACAGACCGCCGGTCAAACCCAGCGCGATCAGCGCAGGTTGATTCAGGGAGATTCCGGTCACGCCAGCGCCCAGACCCAGCAGAATAATGCCGATGTTTTCCAGCGTGTGGTACGCCAGCAGGCGCTGGATATTGTGTTCCATCAGCGCATACAGACCACCAACAAACGCGGTGATCATGCCCAGCACCAGCAGCGTAATCCCCCACCACAGCGGCGCGTTACCGCCCAGCAGCGACAGGGAGAGAATACCCAGCAGACCAACCTTCATGACGACGGTAGAGAACAGCGCCGCAGCCGGTGCGCTGGCATTGGCGTGTGCCTGTGGCACCCAACCGTGCAGCGGAATAATCCCGGCCAGCAGGCCAAAACCTGCCACGCCCAGCAGCCAGATGTCAGACCCGAGCGGCAGCTCCTGGGTGCGCAGGTCTAGCAGACGCAGCTCCAGAGTGCCGTAACGTTGCCACACCAGGTAGCAGGCGACCGCCAGCAGCAGCGTACCAATACGCCCCAGCGCAAACCACAGTTTGCCTTCTTTACTGCATCCGGTGAGGAACACGGCACACAGCGCCATAATTTCCGCCATCACCACCAGCGTACCGAGGTTGCTGGCAACCACCGCACATACCGCCGCGGCCATCAGCAGATTCACCAGCAGGCCGTTAGCTTTCACCTGAGGATGACGATGCCAGTCAATGTTGTACAGGCTGACAAACAGGCCGCACAGGCCCAGTGTAATCAGCCAGATAGCATTCAGCGGAGTAATTTGCAGACTGTGACCAATAAACGGCATCACGCCGCTCACTGCCAGCGCATTAGTCAGAACGGTAAAACCCGCGGCTGCCGTACACAGGCTGCCGACTGCACCGCCAACCCCAGCAATCCATCCGCTCAGCGATTTATGAAATGAAAACAGAAATGCCAGAACCGCAGCCGCTGTAAACCAGGCTACGCCGCTGTTAATCAGTGAAATTGCGCTCATTTTGCATCCCCACTCTGAGCCTGCTGAAACAAGGTGAGATCGCCGAAATCGGTATTGAAAGTCAGCTCTCGCTTACGTTTGCTGGCGCGGGCGATATCCATGTTGCTCACCAGATGCAGGGCTTTGGTCGGACACATGCGCACGCAGGCAGGACCTTGCTCGTCAAAACTACACAGATCGCATTTCACCGCGATGGCACGAACGCCAGGAACCCAGTCCAACAGCGAACTCACGCGAGCAGGCGCTGGCGGAGCCGGAGGCGCTTTTGGCGTATTGGCGTTTGCCGGAATGTGTAGCGGACGGCTACCGGAAAACTCTATCGCGCCAAACGGACAAGCGATCCCGCACAGTTTGCAGCTTACGCACAGGCTTTCGTTCAGCTGTACGGCGCCATCAACGCGGTTAATGGCATTAACCGGACACACGGTGGCGCAAGGCGCATCTTCACACTGGTGGCAAAGCTGCGGCGCGGATTCTTTTTCATTTAACATCACTTTCAGGCGCGGCATTGACTGCAGGCCATGCTGGCGATGTGTCTCTGAGCAGGCGGCTTCACAGGTGTGGCAGCCAATACAAAGAGTGGAGTCAGCAATTACAAAACGATTCACCAGGCATTCCTCAGGTGATAGTCATTTTTGACGAAAACATGTCTACCAAATGTCATTTCGACATTTTTCGACATGCCCATTCCCTAAAACGTCGTGACGCAGTATGTAGACCGCACCATGACAAAGTGGGCAGCACCCGAGGCTTAAGCCGGGCTGTGTCCCTCAACCAGCTGGCTTAAATTCACCGGCATATTGTTCTCAACCGCGGTGTACAGGCTGTCGTAGACGGTGGCGATTTTTTCGAGATAGTGCTCCAGCACCTGCTCGCGATCGCGGTTGCTAATACGCTCATCGACCTTACCGTCGATAGTCAATTCTGCCTGTGCAATCAGCTGCTTATCATCACCGTCTTTCGTTTCGACGTAGTATTCGATGGTATGGCTGTTAAAGCCGTCCGCCAGCGTGACGTAGATAGTGAAGTGTTCAAAAAGGACGAAGCAGAGATCCTTGTCCGGTGCGCAGCTCATCGCATGATGCAAACGCGCTTTTGACAGGGTGATCCCCTGAACCAGCGAGTTGCAGTAAATACGCCACTGGTCCTGTAGGCGACGATGCCGTTCAGCGATGTAATCGGCTTTTTCGCTTATTTCCCAAATAGTCATGTCAGGTTACCCGTTTAGCAGAGATGAACAGCCTTAAGCACATTTCATGCCAAAATTAAATTACTTAATTTTCATATAGATAAAAAACCAAAGGCGGGTGACGACATGTCATTTCGTCATCGTCGTCATTGTCACGAATGAAAAAAATCAACCTGGCATGCTTATTGCTTTTAATACGTCAACTTCACAGGAGGCGGTATGCACGAAATAACCCTCTGCCAACGGGCACTGGAATTGATTGAACAACAGGCCACGCAACACGGTGCTAAGCGAGTAACTGGGGTCTGGCTCAAAATTGGCGCATTTTCTTGCGTAGAAACCAGCGCTCTCTCCTTTTGTTTTGATCTGGTATGCCGCGGGACCCTTGCAGAAGGTTGTAAACTCCACCTCGAAGAACAAGAAGCCGAATGTTGGTGCGAATCTTGTCAGCAATACGTCACGTTACTGACGCAACGCGTGCGCCGATGCCCGCAATGCAACAGCGATATGCTGAGAATTGTGGCCGATGACGGCTTACAGATTCGACGTATTGAAATAGATGAAACTCCAGCGCCGGATGGCGACGCTTAAGCGTCTTATCCAGCCTACAGAAACAGCTCGTTTGTAGGCCGGATAAGGCAACGCAGCCATCCGGCAACAGATGTATCGCAAGTAAAAAGATCAGGAGTGAGCGATGTGTACGACATGTGGTTGCGCTGAAGGCAACCTATATATAGAGGGTGATGAGCATAATCCCCACTCGGCGTTTCGCAGCGCGCCATTTGCCCCGGCGGCTCGTCCGGCGCTGAATATTACCGGTGTGAAGACCTCAAATTTCACACCGAGCCAGACTGAAGAAGGCGATTTGCACTACGGTCACGGTGAGGCCGGAACCCACGCACCAGGTATGAGCCAACGCCGTATGCTGGAAGTGGAAATTGACGTACTGGACAAAAACAACCGCCTCGCCGAGCGCAACCGTGCCCGCTTTGCGGCCCGTCAGCATCTGGTGCTGAACCTTGTTTCAAGCCCGGGCTCTGGTAAAACTACCCTGCTGACCGAAACGCTGATGAAGCTGAAAGATAGCGTGCCGTGCGCCGTTATTGAAGGTGACCAGCAGACGGTGAACGATGCCGCCCGTATTCGCGCCACAGGCACACCCGCCATTCAGGTCAACACCGGTAAAGGTTGCCACCTTGACGCACAAATGATTGCTGACGCCGCGCCGCGTTTGCCGCTTGACGATAACGGTATTCTGTTCATTGAAAACGTCGGCAACCTGGTCTGCCCGGCCAGCTTCGACCTCGGCGAGCGCCATAAAGTGGCCGTGCTTTCAGTAACCGAAGGTGAAGACAAACCGCTGAAATACCCGCATATGTTTGCCGCCGCATCGCTGATGCTGCTCAACAAAGTGGATCTATTGCCGTACCTCAATTTTGACGTTGAAAAATGCATCGCCAGCGCCCGGGAAGTGAACCCGGGGATTGAGATTATCCTAATTTCCGCCACCAGTGGTGAAGGGATGGATCAATGGCTCTCCTGGCTGGAGACGCAGCGATGTGCATAGGTGTTCCGGGTCAAATCCGCACCATTGATGGCAACCAGGCCAAAGTCGACGTTTGCGGTATTCAGCGCGACGTCGACCTGACGCTGGTCGGTAGCTGTGATGAACATGGTCAACCGCGCCTCGGCCAGTGGGTACTGGTCCACGTCGGTTTTGCCATGAGCATCATTAATGAAGCTGAAGCGCGCGATACGCTCGACGCGCTACAAAACATGTTTGACGTTGAGCCGGATGTCGGCGCGTTGCTGTACGGCGAGGAAAAATAAATGCGTTTTGTTGACGAATACCGCGCACCAGAACAGGTGATGCAGTTGATAGAGCACCTGTGCGAACGTGCCGCCCACCTCTCCTACACGGCTGAACGCCCGCTGCGAATCATGGAAGTTTGTGGTGGTCATACCCACGCTATCTTCAAATTCGGGCTCGACCAGTTGCTACCGGAAAACGTGGAGTTTATTCATGGTCCGGGTTGCCCGGTTTGCGTTCTGCCGATGGGCAGAATCGACAGCTGTGTAGAAATTGCCAGCCATCCAGAAGTAATTTTCTGCACCTTTGGCGACGCTATGCGCGTCCCGGGTAAGCAAGGCTCCCTACTGCAAGCCAAGGCGCGTGGTGCGGATATCCGCATCGTCTACTCACCGATGGATGCACTGAAGCTGGCGCAGGAAAACCCAACACGTAAAGTGGTGTTCTTTGGCCTGGGTTTTGAAACCACAATGCCAACGACCGCTATCACCCTGCAACAGGCAAAGCAGCGTGACGTGCAGAACTTTTACTTTTTCTGCCAGCACATCACGCTTATCCCTACGCTGCGCAGCCTGCTGGAACAGCCGGACAACGGTATCGACGCCTTTTTAGCGCCGGGCCACGTCAGCATGGTGATTGGCACCGACGCCTACAACTTCATTGCTTCAGATTTCCATCGCCCGCTGGTGGTCGCCGGTTTCGAACCGCTTGATCTCCTGCAAGGCGTAGTGATGTTAATTGAGCAGAAAATTGCAGCCCAAAGCCAGGTAGAAAACCAGTACCGCCGCGTGGTACCGGATGCCGGTAACGCGTTAGCACAACAGGCCATTGCCGAGGTGTTCTGCGTCAATGGTGACAGCGAATGGCGCGGTCTGGGCGTTATCGAATCCTCTGGCGTTCACCTGACGCCGGACTATCATCGCTTTGATGCCGAAGCACATTTCCAGCCAGCGCCGCAGCAGGTGTATGACGATCCGCGCGCGCGTTGTGGGGAAGTGCTGACGGGCAGATGTAAACCACATCAGTGCCCGTTATTTGGCAAAACGTGTAACCCGGAGACCGCGTTTGGCGCCCTGATGGTCTCCTCAGAAGGCGCATGTGCCGCCTGGTATCAGTATCGTCAGCAGGAGTGTGAAGCATGAGCAGCGTACAACTCGCCCACGGTAGCGGCGGTCAGGCTATGCAGCAGTTGATCAACAGTCTGTTTATGGAGGCTTTCGCGAATCCGTGGCTGGCGGAACAAGAAGATCAAGCGCGTCTGGAACTGGCACAACTGGTGGCAGAAGGCGACCGTCTGGCGTTTTCAACTGACAGCTACGTTATCGATCCGTTGTTCTTCCCCGGCGGCAATATCGGCAAGCTGGCCATCTGTGGTACGGCTAACGACGTGGCGGTCAGCGGAGCTATTCCACGCTACCTCTCCTGCGGTTTTATCCTCGAAGAGGGTCTGCCGATGGAGACACTGAAAACCGTTGTTAACAGCATGGCAGCAACCGCGCGCGAAGCAGGCATCGCCATCGTGACTGGCGATACCAAAGTCGTGCAGCGTGGTGCAGCAGACAAACTGTTCATTAACACTGCCGGAATGGGGGCAATTCCCGCCAACATTCACTGGGGTGCACAGACTCTCGGCGTGGGTGATGTGCTGCTGGTCAGTGGTTCGCTTGGCGATCACGGCGCAACTATCCTTAACCTACGCGAGCAATTGGGTCTGGATGGCGAACTGGTCAGCGACTGCGCGGTGTTAACACCTCTTATCCAGACGCTGCGTGATATTCCTGGCGTGAAGGCGCTGCGTGACGCCACCCGTGGCGGCGTGAATGCGGTGACGCATGAGTTTGCCGCATCATGTGGATTTGGTATTGAGCTGTCTGAAGCGGCCCTGCCCGTGAAGCCTGCGGTGCGTGGCGTTTGCGAGCTGCTGGGTCTGGATGCGCTCAACTTTGCTAACGAAGGCAAACTGGTGATTGCCGTTGAACGCCAGGCCGCTGAAACCGTACTTGCCGCGCTGCGCGCGCATCCGTTAGGGTGCGATGCTGCAATGATTGGTGAAGTGGTTGAACGCAAAGGTGTTCGTCTTGCCGGACTCTACGGCGTGAAACGAACCCTCGATTTACCACACGCCGAACCATTACCTCGTATATGCTAGCAGCCGGTTGGCAGCATGCTGTAGGCCGGATAAGACGCATTTGCGTCACTATCCGGCATTAACGCTGCATAACGCCTGATGGCGCTTTGCTTATCAGGCCTACGGATTGCGTGACCAGCGAGTTTGCGGTCAGCCATCCGGCAATAATTTACGACTTATACCTATAATTCATTTACCGTTTTCGCACCGTTCTGCGGTGCTTTCCCTGGAAAAGCAATATGTCGTATACACCGATGAGTGACCTCGGACAGCAAGGCCTGTTCGATATTACTCGTACATTATTACAGCAGCCCGATCTCCCGTCTCTTAGCGAGGCGCTTTCGCAGCTAGTCAAGCGTTCAGCGCTGGCCGACTGCGCGGCTATTGTCTTATGGCAGGCACAAACGCAACGTGCGCGTTATTTTGCAACGCGTGAAAATGGTAAACCCATCGATTATGAAGACGAAACGGTGCTGGCACATGGTCCGGTACGCCGTATTTTGTCTCGCCCTGATGCGTTGCACTGCAACTATCATGAGTTTACGGAAACATGGCCACAATTGGCTTCAGGTGGACTGTATTCTGAATTTGGCCACTACTGCCTGCTGCCACTGGCGGCAGATGGGCGCATCTTTGGCGGTTGCGAATTCATCCGTAACGAAGACCGTCCGTGGAGTGAAAAAGAATATAACCGTCTACAGACCTTCACTCAGATAGTCGGCGTCGTTGCTGAACAAATTCAAAGCAGAGTCAGCAACAACGTCGATTACGATCTGCTGTGTCGTGAGCGTGACAACTTTCGCATCCTGGTCGCCATCACCAATGCCGTGCTCTCCCGACTGGATATTGATGAGCTGGTCAGCGAAGTCGCCAAAGAGATCCACCACTACTTCGACATCGATGCCATCAGCATCGTGTTACGCAGCGATCGCAAAAATAAACTCAGTATCTATTCCACTCACTATCTGGATGAACATCATCCGGCACACGAACAAAGTGAAGTGGACGAAGCGGGAACGCTCTCTGAACGGGTCTTCAAAAGCAAAGAGATGCTGCTGATCAACCTGAGCGAACGTGACATCCTTGCCCCTTACGAACGGATGCTGTTCGAAACCTGGGGCAACCAGCTACAAACCCTGTGTCTGCTACCGCTGATGTCCGGCAATACTATGCTCGGCGTACTCAAGCTGGCACAGTGCGAAGAGAAAGTATTCACTACCGCCAACCTCAAGCTATTGCGCCAGATTGCCGAGCGCGTGGCTATTGCCGTGGATAACGCCCTCGCCTATCAGGAGATCCACCGCCTGAAGGAACGTCTGGTCGATGAAAACCTGGCGTTGACTGAACAACTCAACAACGTAGAGAGTGAGTTCGGCGAAATCATTGGTCGCAGCGAAGCGATGTACAGCGTACTCAAGCAGGTCGAAATGGTGGCGCAAAGCGACAGCACCGTCTTGATTCTGGGTGAGACCGGAACAGGTAAAGAGCTGATCGCACGAGCCATTCACAACCTGAGCGGACGTAACGCCCGTCGGATGGTGAAGATGAACTGCGCGGCAATGCCTGCCGGATTACTGGAAAGCGATCTGTTTGGTCATGAGCGTGGCGCGTTTACCGGTGCCAGCACGCAGCGGATTGGTCGTTTCGAGCTGGCAGATAAAAGTTCGCTGTTCCTCGATGAAGTTGGCGATATGCCGCTGGAGCTTCAGCCTAAGCTACTGCGGGTTCTGCAAGAGCAGGAATTTGAACGTCTGGGCAGTAATAAGCTGATCCAGACCGACGTGCGCTTGATCGCCGCTACCAACCGCGATCTGAAGAAGATGGTTGCCGATCGCGAATTTCGTAACGATCTATATTACCGGCTGAACGTCTTCCCGATCCATCTGCCGCCGCTGCGTGAGCGCCCGGAAGATATTCCGCTGCTGGTAAAAGCCTTCACCTTCAAAATTGCTCGTCGGATGGGACGCAATATCGACAGTATTCCCGCCGAGGCTCTGCGCACGCTGAGCTGTATGGAATGGCCGGGTAACGTGCGTGAGCTGGAAAACGTGGTAGAACGTGCGGTTCTGCTTACCCGGGGCAACGTACTGCAACTGTCCCTTCCGGATATTGCCCCTTTGACGCCGTCCACGCCTCCGGTGGCAACCGAAGTCGCACAGGACGGTGAAGATGAATACCAGTTGATTATGCGCGTACTGAAAGAAACCAACGGGGTGGTTGCCGGTCCCAAAGGCGCGGCACAAAGGCTGGGGCTGAAACGTACAACGTTACTCTCACGCATGAAGCGATTAGGCATTGATAAGGATGCACTGGTTTAGCCAGTGTGGCTATACTGGGTGATATCTCAACGAAAGGAGGCAGTATGGCGGTATCAGCACGTAATCAATTAACCGGTACGGTGAGCGCAGTCGCTACGGGCGCAGTGAATGATGAAGTTGAACTGACGCTGGCTGGCGGCGCAAAACTGGTCGCGATTGTAACCCATAGCAGCCAGCAGGCGCTGGGTCTGGCGAAAGGGAAAGAAGCAATTGCCCTGATTAAAGCGCCATGGGTGACGCTGGCAACTGAAGACTGTGGTCTGAAGTTCTCTGCCCGCAACCAGTTTGCTGGCAGTGTTTCCCAGGTCACAGAAGGCGCAGTCAACGCCACGGTACATATCAAAACTGACGCAGGCTTCGAGATTGTTGCCGTCGTCACCAACGAAAGTCAGCAAGAGATGAAACTGAGTCAGGGAAGCCGTGTTGTTGCGCTGATCAAAGCCTCAGCTATTCTGATTGCCACCAAAGCGTAGTCGCCATTCATCACCACATGGCTAAGTTGCCCGATGGCGCAATGCGCATCGGGCCTACGCGACAGATGCACTTATTCTCGTAGGCCAGATAAGGCGCAGCCGCCATCCGGCGCACAGCGACCTTATTTTTTCCGCTGGTACTTCTCGGGTAACTCCGGCACTGGACGTTTGTCATCAATCAGGTGACGTACGGTCAGAATCGGGTGACGCCAGAGCATTCTCGGCCCAGCCCAACGCATAATTTGCTTCATCTCTTCGCGTTTAGCAGGTTGATAACAGTGCACAGGACACTGTTTACAGGCCGGTTTTTCCTCACCAAATACGCACTTGTCGAGGCGCTTTTGCGCATAGGCAAATAACGCATCGTAATGCCCCGGCTCGTCTGAAGCCTGCGGGCACTGGCTCTCGTAGAGCGAAATCATTCTCTGGATCGTCATTTTTTCACGTGCAATGCGTTTGCCGGACATGATGCCTCCACAATTAAGTTGCATAAATAATACACCTTAACTAAGCACAGAACTATTACTTGAAGGTGATACATCCTTAGCACCCTACGCAAATAAGAATTATTTTCATTTGTTTATGCCATGTGCTATATAACATAGCAAAGGCTATATTCGATGATAAATTAACCACTTTGTTGCGAGGGATACTATGCCGCATCTGCCCCATCTGAAGTCATTTCTCCTTGCCAGCGTGTTAACAGCGCTGACGCTGTCACCTGCCTGGGCGAAAGAAAAATTCAAAGTGGTAACCACCTTTACGGTGATTGCCGATATGGCAAGCAATGTAGCAGGTGACGCGGCGGACGTTAGTTCTATCACCAAACCGGGTGCTGAAATTCACGAATATCAACCAACCCCAGGCGATATTAAACGGGCGCAAGGTGCACAGCTTATTCTCTCCAACGGTCTAAACCTCGAACTATGGTTTGCCCGCTTCTACCAAAATTTGTCCGGCGTACCTGAAGTGATGGTCTCAAACGGCGTGCAGCCAATGGGCATCAGCGAAGGGCCGTACAACGGTAAACCAAACCCGCATGCCTGGATGTCAGCAGAGAACGCGCTGATCTACGTGGATAACATTCGCGATGCGCTGATCAAATATGATCCGGACAATGCCGCAACCTACCAGAATAATGCGCAGAATTATAAAGCGAAAATCCAGCAGACCCTGGCGCCACTGCATACAGAACTGGCAAAGCTCCCTGCTGATAAACGCTGGCTGGTCACCAGCGAAGGCGCATTCTCTTATTTAGCTCGTGATAACAATCTCAAGGAGCTGTATCTGTGGCCGATCAATGCCGATCAGCAGGGTACGCCCAAGCAGGTACGCAAGGTTATCGATGCCATCAGAGAGCATCATATCCCGACGGTATTTAGCGAAAGCACCGTGTCCGACAAACCAGCGCGTCAGGTTGCCCGTGAGTCTGGCGCACATTACGGCGGCGTGCTGTATGTCGATTCGCTCAGTGCAGCCGACGGTCCGGTACCGACCTATCTGGATTTACTGCGCGTCACCACGCAAACCATTGTTAACGGCATCAACAAGGGTCTGGAGAGCCAACCATGAGTCACTCTGCGATTACCGTAAATCAGGTTACGGTGACGTATCGCAACGGTCATACCGCATTGCGGGACGCCACTTTTCAGGTTCCGGGCGGCTCAATTGCCGCGCTGGTCGGCGTAAACGGTTCGGGAAAATCAACGCTTTTTAAAGCGCTGATGGGTTTTGTCCGCCTGGCGCAGGGGGAAATCTCAATTCTGCAACAGCCGGTAAATAAGGCGCTCAAACAGAATCTGATCGCCTATGTCCCCCAGTCAGAAGAGGTGGACTGGTCGTTTCCGGTACTGGTGGAAGATGTGGTGATGATGGGACGCTTTGGCCATATGGGCTGGCTGCGTCGACCAAAACAAATTGACCACGCCTGCGTAGATGCGGCGCTGGCGCGAGTTGATATGCTGGATTATCGCCATCGTCAGATAGGTGAACTGTCCGGTGGGCAGAAAAAGCGTGTTTTTCTGGCAAGGGCCATTGCACAGGACGGACAGGTTATTTTACTGGATGAACCCTTTACCGGCGTGGATGTAAAAACCGAGGCCCGGATCATCGACCTGCTGCGTGAACTGCGTGATGAGGGTCGAACCATGCTGGTCTCTACCCATAATTTGGGATCCGTCACCGAGTTTTGTGATTACACGGTGATGATTAAGGGCACGGTGCTGGCAAGTGGACCCACCGAAACCACCTTTACCCCCGAGAATCTCGAACTGGCATTCAGCGGTGTACTGCGTCACGTTGCGCTGAGCGGCGGTGAACAGCACGTAATTACCGATGATGAACGCCCGTTTATTTCGCGACGCACGGCAAACGAGGGGGAATAACCATGAACTGGCTAACGGAGCCGTTTGGCTACCAGTACATGCTCAACGCCATGTGGGTCTCGGCAATGGTCGGCGGCCTGTGTGCGTTTCTCTCCTGCTATCTGATGCTCAAAGGCTGGTCGCTGATTGGCGATGCGCTGTCGCACTCTATCGTGCCGGGCGTGGCAGGCGCTTATATGTTAGGGCTTCCCTTCGCGCTTGGCGCATTCCTTTCCGGCGGACTGGCGGCGGGCAGTATGCTGTTTCTTAATCAACGTTCGCGCCTGAAGGAAGATGCGATTATCGGACTGATTTTTTCGTCTTTTTTCGGTATCGGGCTGTTTATGGTGTCGCTCAATCCGATGTCGGTGAATATTCAGACCATTATTCTCGGCAACGTGCTGGCGATTGCGCCAGAAGATATTCTGCAACTGGCCATCATCGGGGTTATTTCGCTAACCATCCTGTTTTTGAAGTGGAAAGATCTGATGGTGGTTTTTTTTGATGAAAACCACGCGCACTCTATCGGTCTGAATCCGGGCCGGTTGAAGCTGTTATTTTTTACGCTGCTCTCCGTTTCCACGGTCGCCGCGCTGCAAACCGTCGGCGCATTTCTGGTGATTTGCCTGGTGGTTACGCCCGGTGCAACGGCCTGGCTGCTGACCGATCGTTTTCCACGCCTGCTCACTATCGCCGTAGCTATTGGCAGCCTGACCAGCTTTTTCGGCGCCTGGCTGAGCTACTGGCTGGACGGTGCAACCGGCGGAATTATTGTCGTTCTGCAAACGCTGCTGTTCCTGCTGGCATTTGTCTTCGCGCCAAAACACGGTCTGCTGGCGAATCGCCGCCGCGCCCGTCTGGTGAACAAGGAGTCAGTATGATCTTAACAACGCTGCTGGAACCCTTTCAGTTTGGTTTTATGGTCAATGCGCTGGTCATCTCCACCATTGTCGCCGTGCCCTGCGCGCTGCTGTCTGTATTTTTAGTACTCAAAGGCTGGGCGCTGATGGGCGATGCAATGAGCCACGCGGTTTTCCCGGGAATTGTACTGGCGTGGATTGCGGGCATCCCACTGGCAATTGGCGCATTTATCGCCGGGCTGTTCTGTGCGGTGGCGACGGGTTATCTCGACGATAACAGCCGCATCAAACGCGATACCCTGATGGGAATCGTCTTTTCCGGCATGTTTGGCGCAGGGCTGGTGCTGTACGTCTCTATCCAGTCAGAGGTCCATCTCGATCATATTCTGTTCGGCGATATGCTGGGCGTATCGTTCAGCGACATCATACAAACCGCGGTTATTACGCTTGGGATAGCACTTATTATTGGGCTTAAGTGGAAAGATCTGCTGCTGCATGCGTTCGACCCGCATCAGGCAAAGGCCAGTGGGCTTAACACTGCACTGCTACATTACGGCCTGCTGTGCATGATCGCCCTGACGATTGTCGCCACGCTAAAATCAGTAGGGATTATTTTGTCGATCTCCTTACTGATTGCGCCTGGCGCCATTGCGATTTTAATGACGCGGAAATTTTCCCACGCCTTGTGGCTGGCGGTGATTATGTCGGTCGTTACCTCGTTTATGGGCGTGTACCTGTCTTTTTTCATCGACAGTGCACCGGCCCCCACCATCGTCGTACTATTTTCACTACTGTTTGTGATGACCTTTATTTATTCCACCCTGCGCGACCGTCGTTTAGAACGGCGACGCCAGCAATACGACCTCTAACGGAGTGGGCAGTGATATGCCCACTATCGTTATTAGAATACGTAATGACAATATTCCCAGCGTCCTGAACAAATGCCCCGTTCTGAAACCATGCCATATTTACCAGCGCTATTTAATAATCAGATAGTCACTATCACATTAGATAAAAATACAGGTAAATTTTATGAGCAAGATGAGAATGTCAGAAATCTATTCTGAACCAGAGGCCTATGGCTTACCACGCAAAGGTATAACACTTAATAATAAGGAAGCTGCGTTGGTGGTAGTCGATCCACAGATCGATTTTTTAAGTCCTCAGGGTATTGGCTGGGAGGTTTTTAAAGACAGCATTATTGAAAATAATACTGTAGAAAATCTCGAGACGTTGTTCAAAATGGCAAAAGAAGCACAAATGCCTGTTTTTATTTCTCCACATTATTACTTTCCGCACGACTATAAATGGCAATCTACCGCACCGGGAGAAACATTTATGCACGGCACTGGAATGTTCAATCGTAAAGGTCCACTGACGATGGAGAATTTTGAAAATTCTGGCGCAGACTTTTTACCTCAGTTTAAGCCATATATTTATGATGGCGAAACGGTCATTGCCTCACCGCATAAGATTTTCGGACCAGAAACCAACGACCTGGTACTGCAATTAAGAAAACGCGGTGTCTCACAGGTCATTCTCGCCGGTATGGCTGCCAATCTGTGTATTGAATCCCATATGCGTGAATTGATTGAGCAAGGTTTTGAAGTTGTCGTCGTTAAAGATGCGACAGCGGGTCCGCGCATTCCGGAAGGTGACGGTTATCTCGCCGCTCTAACCAACTACCGCATCATTTCCAATGATTTATGGGACACCGACACCACGGTTGAAAAGGTAAAGGCAGCAGCTAAGTAATAGCTATGAGTACGGTTACCGAGGGTAATTGTATGTACTACATCGCTCATCCATTAGCCATCAAAATAAAATTCATTAAGCGCGGAACTTTTCCATGAATCTTAAGTTTAAGGTTATTTCGGCATGTATTTTACTTTCCATGTCAGTTTCAGCTACTCAGGTGTTGGCCGCTGCCAATACAAATGAGACTACTTACTTAGTTAACCGTGGTGATCCACAATTAAAGGTCAACGGCAAATATATCGATCAGATCATTGCCGAAGTAATGGCGAAAAATAATCTGCCGGGTTTATCCATGGCGATTGTTCAGGCACCTTATATTCCGCGCTCAGCGGGATACGGTCTGGCAACGGCTGCCAATGATGAGCTTGCTTCCACCAAAACCATGTGGGGAATTGGCCCTATCACGCAAGCTTTTACTGCAGTCGCAGTAATGCAACTGGTAGAGCAAGGCAAATTGGATCTTAATACTCCTGTGAGTGTTTATTTGCCTGGCCTGCCGGAAAGCTGGCATAACATTACGATTCTGGAATTAATGCAGCACTCATCCGGGATCCCTGATTTCAGATCTTTCGGCTATAAACAAGAGCAAAAATATACACCTGCGCAGCTTGTGGATCTTGTTAAAGATAAACCGCTCGAATTTAAAAACGGCACGGATATCAACTCCAGCGCAACTGACTTTATCCTGTTAGGTATGGCTATCGAGAAAGTCAGCGGAATGAGTTACGTTGACTTCGTCAACAAATACCAAATTGCGCCGTTAGGTCTGCAAAGCACCATGTTCGCAAAAGACATGCCAACAAAAGCATTCCTTGATCGCCCGACGCCTGATAAGCAACATAATCAGCATTCGAAATTTAAGTCAGAAATTGACTGGATCAACCCTGTTGAGCCTGCAACAGGTTACGTCGCAGCGGGTGACAAACTGGCGCCTGTTAGCGCGATCGCCACTGATAATCTGTTCGCCTACGGTGGTCTGTGGTCATCAGCGGAAGACATCAGTAAGTGGGATATCGGTCTTGCCGGCAGCACGCTAGTTAAAGACAAAAAGCTGCGCGACATTATCTATAGCCCGGCAAAACTGAAAAATGGCAAAGTCGTGCCTGCCATGGCCGGCTGGGAATTTACCCACCATCCTGGTTTTCTGGAAATCAAAGGAACCACAGGTGGCTTTAGTGCCTATCTGAGCCGCTTTACCGCCGGTGATGAACTGGTTTGCGTGACAATGCTGACCAATAAAGAAGGCGTAGACATGACTCAGGTGGCTCGTGATATCGCTGAAGCCTATAAAATCGGGCTGGGTTCTGGGTTAAATTCAGAGAAGATCAAAAACCAGGAAAGTAAATTCTCAGTCGATGAGACGGTCTCCCGACTGAAAGCCATTCTGAAAAGCGAAGGCGTTCCGGTATTCACCGAAATTGATCACGAGAAAAATGCCGAGGGCGCGGGAATGAACCTCAGGCCAACGAAAGTCCTGGTATTTGGTAACCCTAAAGTCGGCACAAAACTGATGCAGGATAAACAGGGTGTCGCGCTGGATCTGCCGTTACGTGTCTCCGTATGGCAGGATAAGATCGGGCGAGTTTGGGTCGGTTATGAAAACCTGGATGACGTAGCAAAAACCTACGATCTTCAGGACAAGCAGACCATTGATAAGATTGACAACTTTATGACTAAGCTGGTCAGTCGGGCTGTTGATGCTTATATCCAGTAACGGGATTTAGCACTCCCAGCCTTCTCATGCTGCGGGACCGTTAAAGCTCCCGCAGCGTGTCAGCGCCAGCTTAATAGCGGGCTAAACGCCTCACGTCCCACCAGGGCACGAAGCGCAGGCAGATGACAGTTACGCGCCAGAAGCGGAGGTACGGCAAAAATAATGTCGCCGGAGAGCATCACATTCTCAAGTTGTCCCCATAGGTACCAGCCGGTTTCAACGCCACTGTCCGGGACGCGTAAATGCAAATGCCATCCCTCCTGCGGCTCATCCGCAATCCCCAGCCACTGGCTAAATCGAGGGATTTCAGGCACAACCTGAGTCACTAACGAACACACACCAACCTGGTTTGCCGGTATATACAACGTTAGCGCTCCCAAAGTAATACGTACCGCCGCCAGATTAGTGGGTGCCGTCATAACCGCTGGTCTCCTGATAACGCTCAAAGACCAGATTCAGATCGAGCAGCGTGTACCAGGTTTCTATCACGTTAACCACCCCCACAGCGATGCTTTGTAACGCCGGGGGCAACGAATCTCCTGGCAAATGAATCTGGCTTTCGGCGACTTCCAACACATCAATCAGTTTATCTATCAGGATCCCACTTTGCATTTTCTCAGCGCATCCAATCAAAATAGTGCGCTTACCTGCCGAATTGACGGTAGGTTTATCGATCAGGCTGTCCAGTCTCATTACCGATTCCACCCGTCCACGATAGTTGATGACCCCTTCAAGCATTGGCGCGCAACAGGGAACCCAGGAGATCGGGCGCTCTGCAAGGATCTCTTTAATTTGCGCCCCATAGAAGGCAAAATTTTTACCCGCCAGTTGAAATAACACCAGCGTACGCTGGGGTTCATCAACGTTTTCACACTCCGGCTTTTCACCATGGTTCAGCGCAAGAATCTGCTCCAGCTGTTGGCTCATATTGACTCCTTTTACTCGGCAATGCAGAAAGTGTTACGGCCATTTTGCTTCGCGGCATACAGCGCCTGATCGGCACGCTCGCGCAGCGTTTCAATCCGATCGCCAAACTGCCACTGGGCAATGCCCGCGCTGAAGGTACTGTGAAAACTGGCGTCGTTAACGGAAAACGTGACCTGCTCGTAATCCCTGCGCAATCGTTCGACCACGCGCGCAGCCTTGTCACTGCTGGTGTTGGGCATAATGATGACAAACTCTTCACCACCATAACGGCCAACGATATCGGTGCTGCGTAAGCGATGGGAGAACAACTGCGAAATACCGACAATTACCTGGTCACCGACCGCATGACCGTAGGTATCGTTAACGCTTTTGAAGCGATCCAGGTCCACCATTACCATACAAAATGGGTTGCCGCTGTAGTTCGACTCGGCAATCGCGCTTTTGAGAAAATGGGTGGTCGTTGAGTGGTTATATAACCCGCTCAGACTGTCCTGCGACATGCGGGCACGCAGGACGCGCATTCTTTCCGCGCGAATCGATACGGCGCGGATCAGCTCCTCAGGGTCGCTCTGTTTGAGGATAAAATCCTCCGCGCCGATGCTCATTGCTCCCAACTGCGCATGCTTGTTGGTCTCGCTGGAGAGATAGGCGATAGGCAGGCCAATATGCTGCGGTATTTGGCGAATCAGTTTTGTCAGTTCCTCACCGCTGAACTCCGGCATGTGATAATCCATCAACACCAGATCGATCGGCTGCGCATTCAGTACATGCAGTAGATAGTGAGGTTTTTCCAGCACATGCACTTCCATGCCCGCCAAGCGCAGCATCTCCGCGTTGTATTCCGCCACCGCGGGTTCGTCATCGATCAACAATACCTGGTAAGGCTTTTTCAGCGACGGTTGAGTCAGGCGATGAAGTTCCTGGACTAAATCGGTGATAGAGGCAGGTTTTACGTAGTAGCCATCACAGCCAGATTTGATGGCGTTGACGCGGGCATTGAAATCGCTATGACACGAGAGAAACAGCACAGGGAAAGGTTTGCCCACTTTTTGTTTCAAATCCGACATTGCCAGCGGTCCACCGTAGGCGTTGTCCGGAAAGCTAACATCCATAATCACCACGGCAGGCGGTTGCGACAATACGGCCTGAGTGAAATCCTGCGTGTTCGCGAACACATGGCAGGTAAAACCAAAACAGCGCAGTTGGGTCGCGAGAAGCTCGACCTGGTCAATATCATCATCACACAGGTAGATAGGCTTACTGGCCCGCCGAACATATCCCTCTTCCGGGCGCTGTGCGGCGATCGGTAATGTGAACTCCGTATCGCTGATACGATGTTCAAGATTGAGCTGCTCCTGAGTCAGGGTGTACAACCACCTGATGATTCGCCGCAGCTCATCGTAATGCAATGTGCTTTGCTCTGTTTCCGGTTCTGTTAGTAAACGCTCACCTTCTGCTGAGGCATTCGCCAGCGGGCTAAAGCCAAAGGACCCTGCCGAACCGTGAATACTGTGCAGCAGGATATGTAGCTGTTTGCGACAGGCTTCGCTAGGCTCTGCGACCAGTTGAACGAGTAATCTTTCCGCTTGTGCCAGCATGTCGGGAATTCGGCGTAGAAACCCCTGCCGTAAACGCGCTATTTTTTCCTGCGCTGCCGCCATCGCTATATGCTTATTTTCTTGTTTCATCAAACACGTAGGCTTATTCAGTTAATCGCAGATGGTTGCAGTAGCGCATTGACAGCAGCCCCCAGATTTTCCGCGAGGTTTTCATCTTTTTTCACCCAACGGTCGTACAGAGCGTCGCTGCCCGTTACTTCATTGGCACTCAGTAAAATAAAAGGCTTAGCCCAATCCTGAGCGCGTAACAGCGCCAGCAAATCCAACCCACTGATCTCTGGCATATGCAGATCGCTAATCACCAGGTCGATGTTGTTATCCGAGTCCAGGCACGCCAGGGCGGAAATCGCGCTTTCCACAATCACCACATCGTAGCCGTCCATTTGCAAAAATATGGATGCCAGTTCAGCCGCAAAAAGATCATCATCAACTAATAAAATTCGCATTTTCTCTCTCGATTTTGCGCCATCAGCACAAAAGCATTTTTAATGTTTTTATCAAACTGTCCTGCTCGAAATCGCCCTTGGCGATGTAGGCATCCGCGCCCACCTGAATCCCCCGTCGCCGGTCCTCTTCCTTCGCGCGGGACGTCACGATGATGATTGGCGTATGCTGGTAGTTTTTCTCCCCACGCAACGATTTGGTGAAGGTGAAACCATCCATAAACGGCATTTCGACATCCGTCAGTACGGCATCAAACTGGGTCAGTTTCGCTTTTTGCAGCCCCGACAGCCCGTCTTCTGCCAGAGTCACCTGATAGCCGTGCGCTTCCAGCACGTTCTTTTCTATCTCACGGGTATTCAGTGAGTCATCAACCACCAGCACATGCCAGGCATCCTGCGTTACGCTCGTGGCGGGCGCTGGTGTACTGGTTTGCCGTGATTGTTGCGCCATCGCCATCAGCGCAGGAACGTGCAGGATGCTGACCAGTTGGTTTTCCGGTGTTTGTACCATCCCGGAGACCAGCGACTGCTGTTGCATATGCTTCGGTAACGGTTTGATCATCATCTTGCGTTCATCGAGGAGCTTATCCACTTGCAGCGCCATTTTGCTGTACTGGTTCTGCACCACGATTAATCGCTGTCCGGGCGTTGAAAAGCTGCTCTGGCGTTCATGAATGCCCAGTAAGCTGCCTACGCAAACCACCGGGATAAACTCGTTATGCAAGATAATGGCAGGACGTCCGGCGATATCGCTGATCCCCTGTGGCGTGCATTCCACCACCTCAACCACATACTGCGCAGCCAGTCCAAAAAGGTACCCCTGCTCTTCAAATTGCAAAATCCGCATCATGGTTAACGAAACAGGCAACCGCAGGTTAAAGCTGGTTCCGACTCCCGGACGGCTATAAACCTGCAAATCGCCTTGCAGGTCGGTCACCACCGTTTTGCGCACCACATCAAGACCAACGCCGCGACCAGAAAGCTCGGAGACTATCTTGCTGGTCGAAAAGCCGGGATGAAAAATCAGCTCATTACATTCTTGCTCGGAGAGCTGCCCGACCATTAAAGCGGGAACAAGACCTTTACTGACCGCCTTCGCGCTGATGGCCTCATAGTTCAGACCACGGCCATCATCTTCGATACGCAGTAGTATCCCGCTGCCGTCCTGCTGAGTAGTGATGGTAATCGTGCCGCGAGTGGATTTACCGAGCGCCAGACGTTCGTCGATCTCACCAATCCCGTGATCGACGGCATTACGCAGTAGATGCGTCAGCGACTCCGAAAGCCGATCAATGAGCTGGCGGTCGATTTCCACTTCTCCGCCAACAAAGCGGCACACCACCTGCTTGTTCAGTGTGGAAGCCAGTTCGCTGACCTGCAGCGAAATGGGTTCAAACAATGTTGAAAGTGGCAGCATACGGATCCGCGCCGCCACATCGTACAGTTCAAACATCTGCAAATGCTGGAGCTGAACGCTTTCTTTTAACTGGGCGCTAAAGTCGTGGATCTGCTGGCGAAGCTGTTCAGCACTCAATCCCGGTAACCGTGGTACCAGTTGACTCAGGTTTTGTATCTGCTGTTCCAGGCGATCATGTCCGGCGAGCACCTCCCCCAGAATGTCGATCAGTCCATCGAGCTTGTTCAGCTTTACCCGAACGAAATCCGCCTGCTTAATACCGGCATCCATGCTGGAAGGTGTCGTAGGCGCTGGGACTAACGGTTTTTCTGTTGCTCCGGCAGTTTCGACAGCCAGCGTGATATCCTCTCCCCGACTGGCGCGGGCAAGGCGTTCGCACAGCCCGGCATCCGCCGGTGGCAACTGATTATCCCCTTCGCTGACAAAAAGCTGGGTAAGCTGACCAGAAAGATACTCCACAGACTCATGGATCAGATTGCCCAGCGCCCTGTCCGGCGTCAGTTTGTTGTCACGCAGTTCACTCAATACATCTTCAAGATGATGCGTGACATCGGCAATACTTTGCAGCTTCAGCATCCGCGCCCCCCCTTTCAGGGTATGCGCAGCGCGAAACATCTCACCTATCCAGGCGTCGGTATGCTCATCAGCGGAGAGGAGAAAAGCCCCTTCGCTGATCGTCTGCAAATGACCTCTCCCTTCATCAATAAAGCGCAGAACGAATTTTTTCAGATCGATAGCCATAATCGCTCTTATTAGCCACTTTGGTGGGCGAATTGCGCCAGTTGATGTTCACACAAGAAACGAAACGTATTGCCAGGAAATACCATTGGCAAACGCAGACGACAAACCGAGGACGGATTGTTTATCTCGTCGTTCAGTAACTGCATCACCACACGATAAGTCCGTTGAGCAGGCTGGTATAACTCGCTTTGCCGGTACATTTCAGCCAGATAATAGTGTGCAGGCCAGTAGCCAGGTTCCTGATAAACCACCTGTTTGAACCAGGCGATGGCCTGCTGGGTCTGGTGTTGCCACATCATCGCCAGGCCGAGCAGCATTTTGGCCTCTGCCGACCACTCATCCTGGGCGAGGATCTGCTGTGCGTTTCCGGCTGTTTGAGAAAACTCACGCTGTTCGAGGGCAATAACGCCCTGGATCAAAAGCGCATCCTGATTACGGGGATCGTCGCGTAATACACAGGCGATACACTTTTCAGCTTCAGAAAAACATTTTTCATCGAGACTGGCGCGTGCTTTCTTCAGCCAGTCATTACTCTGCTGCGCCGTGGGCACCAGAGGAACCTGTTCAACTACCGCTCTCGGCTGCGGAATGCGCACCGCAACTCTGGGGACAGGCACAACCCTTGCCGCTTCACGATGGTGGCAAAAATAGAAAATCCCCTCTTCCTGCTCCAGCTTCAGAATGTCGAAATTGTTAGCCAGCGTTTCCGCATTGCCAAAAAATAAGGCTCCCTGCGGTTGCAACATCTTCAGCAAATTACCGTGCAGCTCGCGACGCGTTGGCGTATCAAAATAGATGGACACATTGCGCAGCAAAATGATGTCCACTTCCGGCAGTAACTGTTCTTTTATAATGTTGGTGCGATGGAAGGAGACCTTCTCACGGATCTCATCATGCAGCCGGTAGAGGTTTCCCGAGCGGGTAAAGTAGCGTTGCTGAATACTCGGGTCGACGCCGCGAAACGAGTAGCTTGAATAGCAGGCGTTGCGGGCTTTTGCCAGGATTGCCGGGTCAATATCACAGCCGTAAATTTCAATGCGCTGAGCCATCCAGCCGAGGTATTTCTCATGCAGCTTGATCGCCAACGAGTAGGCTTCCTCTCCGGAAGAGCATCCGGCACTCAGAATACGCACCGGGCCGCTGCGCTGTTGCAACAGACGCGGGATCCATTTATCGCAGATTAAATCCAGCGTATCGCTTTCACGGAAAAAATAGGTTTCGTTAATCGTAATCAGCGTGATGAAACTATCAAACTCATTCTGCGAGCTACGCAGTTGTTCATAGTATTCATAGTAATCATTGATTTTTCGCTCGGCCATTCGCCGACCCAGCGCCGTTTTCAGCAATGCTTCCATGGCGTTATCGAAGTGCAAACCGACCCGTTCTTTGATCAGGCGCGCATAGTCAGGAAGATTAGGGATCATGGCAATTTACTCTCAACATGCCCGTGGCAAGCCATCGAAAGCAGTACCGCAGCAAGACCATCCAGAGGGATCGTGCGGTGTATTAGTTGCTTGTCGATCGCGTTCTTATTCATACCGAATACCACCGAACTTTCTTCGTCCTGCGCCAGCGTTGTTCCGCCACGGCGGACAATAAGCTCAATGCCGCGGCAGCCATCGCTGCCCATGCCGGTCATAATCAGTCCGACGGCTTTTTCGCGAAACACCTCAGCCACCGACTCCAGCAACAGGTTGCAACTGGGATGGTAAACGTCGCTTTCCTGTCTTGGGATCGCCGCTAAACGCTGGTTGCTTTTGACGATCAGGTGCTGCTCCGGCGGCAATATATACACATACCCCGCTTCCACCCGATCGTCCTCCTGCGCCAGTCGCACCTTCAGATCGGTCACGCTATCCAGCCAATGCACCATATTTTTCGCGAAGCCATCGGCAATATGTTGGGCAATAAGCACCGGGCACGGAAACGTACCGGGCAGATCCTGTAACAGCTTACTTAGCGCCTGCGGCCCGCCCGTCGAACAGGCAATCGCCAGCACAAAGGGCCAGTCCTGCGGCGTCTTTGCAACGTCCATCATTGGTCGTACAGTGGGGATTACTGGTTCGCTTGGATAGCGTAATCCCTTGATATGTCGAATGACTTTCACACCGACCAGTAATTCTACTTTACGATGCAAGGCATCCGTTGAGAGTGGTGAATCACTGCTATGGTGCAACACCGCCAACGCACCACGGGAAATGTAGTCATCATCCCATTGATTCTCTGGATAAAATCTCATGACAAGGATCGGGATTGCGCTGGTTGCCATGATCGTTTCCACGATCTCGACGTTATCGGCGCTCGAAATATCCAGCGTCAGAATCAGCAGGTCCGGCATCAGCTGTTGCAACAGTCGGATCGCCTGTCTGCGATGGGCTGCTTGCCCCACCACCTTAATGTGCGGGTGATCCTCCAGTTGCCTGACCAGCTCATTACGCGATGCGCTGCCCAGGTCGAGGATCAGCACCCGAATGTTGCTGCTATTCATGCATCTGTTTCCGTCAGTGTGAATGAGGACGAAGCCTCTTTCAGCGCTTTCGACAGTTGTGTCATATCCTGACTGACAACCAGAATGTCTTTGATAGATTGCGAGGTATAGTTACTGGCAACAACGATCTCACGCAGCGCCATGACCACCTGATTACTCGCCGTTTTCTGTTGCTGTGTTGATAGCGATATTTGCAGCGCCGCCGTCGAAGTTTGCTCAGCCGTAACAACGATATCGTTCAGATGTTCAGCACTGACTTTACAGGCTATTGCGCCCGCTTTAATGCTCTCACCGCCTTTTTCCGCGTTCAGCACCAGGCGATTAATCGCGTTTTGGATCTCGCTGATCTTATTTTCAATTTCAACCGTCGACTCCGTCACAGAATCCGCCAGACGGCGGATTTCAGCCGCCACAACCGAGAAACGCTTACCGGCTTCCCCGGCGCTGGCAGCTTCGAGCGCTGCGTTAAAAGCGATAAGTTTCGTCTGATCCGCGACGCTGTTAATGATCACCATCACGCGACTGATTTCCGTCGACTTATTACCGAGCATCATGATTTCACGCATATTTTGCTGATTGTCGGTATCAATATCCGTCATACGCATCAGCAATTGCGACATCGACTCGGAGCCTTTATTGCAATCCTCGAGCGTCTGGTTGGCAATATCCACAACCGCCCGTGAGTGTTCGGCTATCTGTGTCGATGAGGCAGACAGCTCTTCCATGGTGGAGGTAATTTCAGCCACTGAAGATGAGGTTTCCACGCTGGTTGATGCCTGCCCATCGACCGCTTCGGTAATATGCAAAGATGCCTGATGTACCGAATTTGCATGAGAAACCATACCGCCTACCAACGAGTGCAGACGCTGACGCATCATCTCCACCGCACTCAGCAGTTCGCCGATCTCATCGTGGTGATCGACCTGAACATCCACCGTTAAGTCGCCTTCGGCAATGGTTTGTGCAATCCCCAGGACACGGTTTAAGCGCCGGGAAATCAGGAAACGGCTGGCCACAGCAATCAGCAGTAAAATGATGGGCAGCAGCAGCGCGGTAAACAGCAGCAGACCGTTACGCACCAGATTGCTGCTCTTGGCGACATCATCAACATAGTTGGTGGTGGCGATTATCCAGTTTATCCCTTCAACGTATTCATAAACGGCAACTTTGGTCTTCGGCAATGCGCCATAACCGCTCACCCAGTTGTAGTAAGTGATGCCATTCTTGTGTTCGAGCATGTCGGCAAACAGCTTAAAACCATTGGCATCGGTAATATTAATTGCCTGCTGGTTGCTCAACGAGGGGTGGACCAACATACGACCAGGTTCAAATCCGGCATCCAGCACATAGGCGTAGCCATCTTTACCAATATGCACATTCAACAAACGCTGAATGATCGGTTGCAAACTCTGTTTGACGTCGAAACCCACCGCGACGGCCCCCACGACCTGACCATATTTGTCGGCAATCGGTTCGTAGTGACTAATAAACTGTTTACCGAACAGTGTGACCACACCGGAAAAGGGTTTATTTTTCAAAAGCAGCGGCAACGCAGGATTATCATGCCCTAGCGCTGTTGCTGTTGCCGTATTGCCTGAACTCGCCAGTAACGTACTGCTGACACGTACAAATTGCTCGCCTTGCAGAATAAACGTACTGGCAAATACGCTGGTTAATTCGGTGAAGTGCGCGTTGGTGTTCGGGTTGCTCAGCACCGCTTTTAATTCAGTAGAGTCCATATAACGCAGCGGTTTATTGGCAACGTTTTGATAATTATTAATATAAACATTGCTGTAATGTTCTGCATCGCGAGTCACACGCTGAAACTCGTTAGAAATACTGTTGTGGAATATCCGCGTGTTGGTTTTAATCATCTCCAGCGCATTGACCTGCAATTCTCTGGAAAGATACGACGATAATATAAAAGAGGCGCTAATCAGCAACGTTGCGATACAAACAACCAAAATCATACCGAGCTTCATCGCCACACCGGGATGGATGTTGTGCAGCCAGGACAATAGTCGAGCGCGCGGTCCCTCACTGGTGGTATTCGCCGTTCGATTTTTTACTTTAATAATGTCACTCATGATTTTTATTCTCTACCTGAGAAGAAATTACTCTTTTTTTGGTCATCAGGAGCTAGCGCCCTGTGATTCGAGCGTGAACAGCGGCGTAGGTTTGCCAATGTGATATCCCTGTAACCAGCCCACATTCATTTTTTCCAGACAGGCCTGAATAGTGGCATTCTCGACAAATTCAGCGACCACCTGCATTTTTTTCATTTCAGCAACGCGGCAGAATGACTCAACGATGTAGTAACTAATTTCACTTTCGGTGATCCGTCGAATAAAAGAGCCATCTATTTTCAGGATATCTGCTTCGATATTCATCAAGCGCGCATGACTCGCAAACCCGGTGCCAAAGTCATCAATTGCCACCCGACATCCCAGCTGACGTATTAAACGTAGCGTTTCCACGGTTTGTTCTTTGTCTGATAACGTATCTGCTTCCGTTATTTCAAAAATAATCCGCTGTGGCTCCACCGCGTAGTCGTGCAGGAGTTGGGTGATCTTCATGACAATATTTGAACGACACACCGTTACTGGTGCCAGGTTAATAGAAAAACAACGCTGCGGGTGGCTACGCATAAATTTGAGGGTGTTTTCGATAACCCAGAGATCGATATCCGGTGCCAGCCCCGCATCATGAGCAACCGGCAGGAAACTGTTCGGTGGAATAAATTCTCCCCGTTCGTTAAGCATACGGATCAATATTTCATGATACGGCGCTTCACCGTGGGTACTGACTATTGGCTGTGCCATCAGGACAAACGCATTGTTATCCAGCGCATTTTGCAGCGCAGTGCGAATTTCCGTTTTATCAACAATGTGGTTGCCAAGGATCCGGCTATGCTGCGCCTCAAGGTTTTCCGGCCTGCCGTTGGTGAGAGATAAACCCGCCACCATGCCCAGTTTCCCCACCAGCTGATAAATATCATCACTCAGATCGTTAATCAGGCAATAGCCCAAACCACTGCGAAAACCCAACCGATGGTTGTTGTAAAAGAGACGAAAACTGTTGGCGGCCTGATACAGATCGCATAGCCGCTCCCAGGTGCCATTTTCCAGCCGGATGAGCAGATCATAACCCGCGTGGTAATAGACTTTCTCGCTTTTCACCAGATGTCTGCGCAAATGCTCAGCAAGGATCTTCTGGTAGCGGGCGCGGAAATGAAAACCATAGCGACGCGAAAAAAGCTCCAGCTCGGGGATCTGTATCAGACATACGGTCGCGCGTTCAGTGGTAAATAGCTCCGTCTTCAGCGCCCGTAAATTTGCCATGCCTGTCATCGGGTCAGTCAGCCCCAACAGCAGCGCCTGGTTAAAGCGCTGACGGGTAAATTTTGCCAGTACCCCCATGATCACAATGGTGAGTGAAAAGACAAAGATCAACGTCGAAACCAGCGCCTGATGCAGCATGAAGTTAACATCGCTGGCGATATAGCTGTCGTTATGTTTGCCTAAGATGATTAATACGATCGTCCACACCAGCATTGTGAACAAGTGGCCAATCTTGATTGCTCCCCACAACATCAACGGAAATAACAGAATCAGGCTATAGATAGAGAAAAAAACATCCAAATTATCCGGTGATGTTAAGAAGAACATCAGAAAAAACAGCAAGATGCACCAGGATATAACGCCGTAGACACCGATATTGCCTTTACACTGTTCGGCAATGGCCCGCAGAAAGGTCAGCAGGAAAGACGGTCGACGAATGATGCGGTAAATCTTGTAAAATAAAGGGATCCCCGTCAGGCAACCGTTGATGATCCCCTGAATACGTACCAGCATGCCCAGACTCAACGCCGGAATGTTATCCACATCGGGGCGTTGTCCGTGGGCGACAAACATTGCAAAGAGTTTGCTGAACACCAGATACAGCAGGACGTTGTAGCCACAAAGCCAGAGCAGACGATTAAAGCTAATTTTGATGCGACCAAAGCTAACGCAGCTGCGTCTGCCGGTGAATTTGCGGTACGCGGCATAACTTAAGGTCGACGCGATGATCAGGCACAACGCATCTACCCGTTCATTTTGCGGACCGACCACAAACATGACCGTCAGGAACAGAAGAAACCCCGGCAACACCCGAAAACCAAACAAGACCAATGCGGCAGAAAATACGGCTAGCTTGAGATCGTAAACTGTTAAAATAGTATTATTGAGAATGCTATAACCGTTAAGATATTGTGCCAGCGGGTAAAAAAGGCCAGGTAAGACAAGTGGCAGGCACCATTCCCGAATGTTTTTTATCGTGTTTGAATTTATTATTGCGTCCAAATCAATTTATCCGCTATGCACTATACCAATAGGACTTTAATCCAGACTCGAATGTCACAAACAAATCCTTTTGGGTCAGCCGATGAACCATAGCAAAATTGTCAACATTGACCGCGCACTGAGAAAATAAAATAAGGTTCTATAATGAAGAGAGCATATTATTCATATCAAATCAGGAAATAAATACCCATTTATAGACAAAAATGGACATCCTGTGGGGATTAAATCACTAAAACGCCTGTCCAAAAAACCGCTAATTCATTGATGTTCCGCAAAAAACAAAAAAGCCGCTGTCAGTTTCCCAACACCTCCAACCAGTACGTATAAAAAATCTTTTCAAGCACCATGAATGTCAACATTAATATCCTGAAAGGGGCATTCAGAAAATGTATTTTTATGTACACTTTTGCCTATTGACGAAAAGAGCAGCGTTATCTATATTCGCATACCGTTATTTTTGTCATTACTCACCATGGTTCAATGTTAGTTATTTGTTACGTCATTACGTTTCACATCTTTCATCTACTTATTTGCAACAATAATATTCCATCAAGTAATAACAGAAATTAATTTTAGCACCGAACAATCTTTTCAGGAATTAACATAATCCGTGGCAAAGTCTCTGTTTTCCCTTAAAGCAATAAAAGGGTGGCAACATTCAATCACTGGCAAAATAACGCAATTCTTGCTGGCGGGTATCGTTATTGCGTTTAGTGCTGGCGCGTTTACCAACTGGAGCCTGATAGATAACTTTTCTTATCAGCAGTGGGTACAGCGGGCTGAAGCGAATGCACAGATTATGACCTACATCATCCGCAACGTGTATACCACCGTTTCGGTCGAAACCAGCGATGCAGGGCAGATATCCCGCATTGTCTCCGACAGACAGATTGGTGACACCGACTCTATTATGCAAACCGGTTATAACCCGGTTGACGTTCTGGCACTGGCATCAGTACAGACCCATAGCCCCACCTGGTTGTTTCTGTATACGCCGGAGAAAGGGTTTGTTGGCATCAACAACAAGTCAGAGGAAGGTGATGGGATCATCTCTTTCCCCGGTCGTCTGCCGCGCGATGTGCTGGGTAACTACTATGTTGGCTTCGCCCAAATTAATGGCGAAGAGTGCTTTATCAGCGCCGTTCCTATTTTGACGCCTTCAGGTGAGATCCTCGGTAGCCTGATAAGCAGCATTGGTAAAAAAAGCGATCTCTACGCCACCTACGATGCGATGCTGAAAAAAAGCAGTATCATTTTTGTCCTGATTTTGCTGGTAACGCTGGCACTGGTCACGATGTTTATGCGCCGTTTATTCCGTCCGGTTCCGCTGCTGATTAACTCCCTTACACGCATCGCCCATGAAGAGACGGACTGTATAACGCCCTATCTTGATCAGGACGATGAGATTGGACATCTGGCCGGGGCGATTGAAAAATTGCGCGTCGCCATGAAAGAACGCGGCTATCTGCAACGAATGCATGAAATGTCGCAAAAGATGGAGCATATGGCCCATCATGATTCACTGACCGGATTGCCCAACCGCGTTTCGTTTGGCCAGGCGTTAGATAAACGCGTCAGTGAAATCCATCAGGACGAAAAACCATTTAACCTGCTGTTGATTGACCTCGACAACTTCAAACCAGTAAACGACACCTTTGGTCATAAAGCGGGCGATGAGCTGTTAATCAGCGTTGCCCAGCGCCTACAACTCTTGCTGGGACCTAACGATATCGCAGCGCGTCTGGGCGGTGATGAATTCGCCATTCTGCAACATGTCAGCGATAACGCCATCAAAGAAGCGAATCGGCTGGCGAAGCGGATTATTCGTGCGCTGAGCACCCCGTTTACCTGGAGCACGCATACTTTTTCCATCAGCTGCAGTATCGGTATCACCACCGCGCCGTATCAGGGCAATAATACCTCGACGTTGATGATCAATGCCGACCTTGCCATGTACGCCTCAAAACATCATGGCCGGGGTTGCTTCCATTTCTTCGAAGACGGCATGGTGATGAAGCATACCCACAGCCTGTTTATTAATCAGGAAATCATCGATGGTATTGATAACAAGGAATTCGAGCTTCATTACCAGCCAATCATCAATCTGGAAGATGAAAGCGTATATGGCTACGAATCGCTGATACGCTGGAATCATCCCACCAAGGGTCTGATTTACCCTGATTATTTTATCAACATCGCCGAGAACTCCGGTCTGATTGTCCGTTTGGGCGAATGGATTATTCGTCAGTCCTGTGAAGCCGCTGCCAAATGGCCGGAGCGTATCAGGGTAGCCGTCAATATATCGGCCTACCAACTGCACAGCCCAGGACTGGTTGACGTTATCAAAGATGCGTTACGCATCAGTCAGCTTTCAGCCGAACGTCTTGAAATAGAAATTACCGAATCCGAAAAGCTGGATAAGTCGATTGCCTTACCCGTGCTGCAAGAGATTCGCTCTCTGGGCATTGAAATCGCGATGGATGATTTAGGCACCGGCTACGCGGCACTGGATTATCTGCTGATCTATCCTTTCACTCGCATCAAGATAGCGCGCACGCTGGTCGATAAGCTCCAGCAAGATAATGCCAGTCAGTATTTGATTGTGATGCTGATTCAGTTTGCCCATAAGTACAATATGTCGGTCACCGCTGAAGGGGTAGAAACCGCGCAGCAGCGTGACATTCTGCGCGACATTGAGTGCCAGAATGTTCAGGGCTATTTCTTTAGCTATCCGCTGCGCGAGCGTGAAGTGCTTTCCGCATTTGCCAAAGAGGTCATTGAAGAAGGACTGTGCAATGTCTGACTTCTTTCGCCCGGTAAAGCGCATGCTGACGATTTTTGCCCTGTTAATTGTTTCAGCAACGCCATGCTTAGCAGGCTCAGCCCTGCCGTTGCACACGCTGGAGCAAATCGCCAGCAAGAAAAGCATTACCCTTGGTTATCAGGATGATGCGTTTCCTTTCTCCTGGCAGAATGGCAACGTACCTGCCGGCTATTCCATTGATATTTGCAACAGTATCGTCAGCGCGCTCAAGACAAAACTTCAGCTTAAAAACCTGAAGGTCGAGTGGGTAAAAGCTAACTCGGCATCGCAGTTTGTCCTGATTAAAAATCACATGGCAGACATCATGTGTATCCCGGCCTTCTATTCGAAAAGTCGCCACAGCATTAGCGAATTCTCGCTGCCGTTTTATTTTTCAAGCACCCGCTTCGTCATGCGTAAAAATGAAAGCAACGACAATCTGGCAGAGCTTTCCGGACATAGCGTACTGGTAAAAAGCGGCACGATTTACGTTGAGCAACTGCAAAAAGTGAATGCCGCCAATGACCTGGATATTAATATTCAACTCGATACCAACAACATTACCGCCTTCAATGAACTGAAGAATGGTGAGTATTCTGCACTGATCTCCAGTACGGTTTTACTCAAAGGGATGATCGCGCAAACGCCTAATCCTGGAGACTATAAACTTTCCGACATTGCGCTCAGCGCCCCGCTACCGGCCGGCTTGTTACTCCCGTTACACGATAAAGAATTTAAAGAATTTGTTGATGACACTCTCTCCTCGCTGATGGCCAGCAACGAATTTACTGCGCTGTACAATAAATGGTTTCAGTCACCGATCCCGCCGAAAGCCATTAATTTAAACATTCCCATGTCAGATAACCTGAAAGCATTAACGTCTGCTAAAAAGAAGATCAGTTTTGATTATGAAAAATATAATTAATCGTGAGATGACAAGGGTGAACCGCATAGTGCAATGGCTGTTTTTACTGGCAGGCATCGGTATCACCCCCGCGCTGATGGCGCAGCAGAACGCCGCGACGCTCGATCATATTCAGAACAGCAGCGTGCTCAACGTGGGTTATCGCCAGCTGCCACCGTTTTCTTTTACTGACCACAATGGCAAAGTCACGGGTTATACCATCGCGGTATGTAACATGATTGCCGATAAGTTGCGCCAGTATTTGAAGCTCAACAGCTTAACCATTCATTATATTCCCGTGAATTTTGCAGAACGCTTCTCCGCATTAAACACACGGAAAATAGATATGGACTGTGGTGTAAATACTAACGCACCGGAGCGGACCTCCAGCGTTTCATTTTCGCTCAACTACTACACCGCGAAAATGCGCATCATCTCTTTGCGTAAAAATAATATAAATTCAATTGCCGATCTAAAAGGACGCACGGTAAGTCTGACCGGTAGCTCTAAAGATTTGCTGGAATTTAATAAAGCCAATAGAGAGCAACACCTTAATATTTCAACGATTACCACCACCACTATAAACGGCGCATTTGAGAAAATGGCGCATAATGAATCCGCCGCTTTCTTTGTCGATGACATTCTGGCCTGGCCGCTGATTAATCATAGCGAGCAACCTGAACTGTTCAGCGTCTCTTCTGAGAGCATCGGTAATGATATGCACTATGCCATTATGATGAGGAAAAACGATCAGCAGTTTGTGACGTTTGTTGACAGTACGCTGAAAGATTTTTTTGCCTCGCCGGCCAACGTGCAATTACGTAAAAAGTGGTTGTCCCCCTGGTCCTGCGAAAAGCTGAAAAACCCGTCACCGGGCAGTTGCCAGCATAGCCATTGAACATTATCCGCCGCTGCTTACGCCACCGCCTGCTACGCCTATGGAAAATCCCCGGGGCGCTGCTGCTATTGCTGTCAGTCCATTCGCTACGCGCGGCCTGGGATTTTGCCAATATTCAACAAAAGTCCGATGCGCTATATGGCCCGGCAACACCAGAAGCACAGCAACGGATCCGCGCCTGGCAACAGCTTCTGCTCCAGTTGCGTAATGCTGACGAGCAAACGCAATTACGCGCTGTAAACCAATTCTTTAACGAGAAGATCCGCTATACCGAAGATATTGATGTCTGGCATAACGTCGATTACTGGGCGACCCCTATCGAGTCGCTGCGCAAAGGTGAGGCGGATTGTGAAGACTACGCAATCGCCAAATATTTCACCCTCCGCCAGTTGGGAGTATCAGAAGACAAACTTCGCATCACCTATGTTAAAGCCCTGCGTTTAAACCGCGCGCATATGGTGCTCACCTGGTACGCCACCCCTGGGGCGATTCCTCTGGTGCTCGACAGCCTGACCAGCACCATTTCGCCTGCTACGCAGCGCATGGACTTATTACCCGTCTACTCCTTTAACAACACTGGCCTTTGGCTTCCCGGCAATCAAAACAATAAACGCGTTGGGGACAGCAAGAGGCTTTCTCGCTGGCAGCAAGTTTTCACCAAAATGCGGGAAGAAGGCTTCCCGATGGATAAATAGGAATCGCCCGTGTCTCTTTTTAAACAGTTACTTCTGGCAATCTCTCTCTTTATGATGGTTGTGTTCAGCGGCAATTTTATTGTGACGCTGGAGAGTTCTCGCAATCAGTCCAATAACCAACTCCTTTCACATGCCCAGGATGCCGCAACGGCGCTAGGCGTTTCGCTGACGCCCAACGTCAACGACCCGGCAATGATCGAGCTGATGGTCAGCTCCATTTTCGATAGCGGTTACTACAAAAAAATCCGCATCGTCGATCTGGCAAACGGCAAAATAATGCTTGAGCGTAGCGCGGTAGCGACAATTCCCGACGTTCCCGGTTGGTTCGTCGATCTGGTGGATGTCACCCCGCAAACCGGTGAAGCAACGATTATGCGCGGCTGGCAGCAGGCAGCTCGCGTGGAAGTGACCAGCGATCCTATCTTTGCCGTGCAGCGTCTGTGGGACAATACCTTAGGCAACCTGCTGTGGATGCTGTCCTGTAGCCTCGCCTGCTTAATCGCCGGTATTCTGCTGCTGCGCAAACTGCTGCGCCCACTCAATTACATGGCAAAACAATCCGAAGCTATTACTCGTCGCGAGTTTCTGACGCTCCACGAGTTACCCAAAACGCCGGAATTACGCCGCGTTGTAGGCGCCATGAATTTAATGGCCGCGAAGCTTAAATCGTTATTTGAAGAACAAGCTATCTATAGCGAGCACCTGCATAATGAAGCTTATCTCGACAGCCAAACCGGAATTGCCAATCGCCGGGCTTTCGATATGCAGCTTGAGGCGCGACTGAGTGATGCCGATACCGCACCGGGATATCTGATGCTGGTTCGCGTTCAGGATTTAGGTGGCCTGAATCAGCGCTTTGGCGGACCGCATACTGATAAGCTGTTGCTCAACATCGCCAACCTGCTGAACGCGCACAGAGAAAAGTATGCCCCTCTCGACAGCACGCTCGCCCGCATTCGCGGCGGTGAATTCGCCCTACTCTGCCCTGGCGTGACGCACGGAGAAATGCTGGAGCTGTGTAATTCATTGTCTCAGAAACTCACGGCCTTTTACGCTACTGGAATGTCAGACCAACAGCCGGTGGCCTATACCAGCATGGTGCCATTCAGCGCCGGAGAAAATGCCCAGTCATTGCTGATCCAGGCCGATCGCCTGCTGGTTGAAGCGGAAACACACACCAACCATCAGGTCGTTCCTACCACCGAAATACCTGCAGCTACAGAAGATCAGCATTTGTGGTTTGTGCGTCTGGAGCATGCACTGGAAAATCAGCAGTTCCAGCTGGTTTATCAGCCGGTAGTCGATTGCCGTCAGCCGGACAAAATCCTGCATTACAAGGTGCTGTCGCGCATTATTGATGAGCAGGGTAACGCCATTACCGCGGGACGGTTCCTGCCCTGGATCCACCGCTTTGGCTGGAGTCATCGCCTCGATAAAGTGATGCTGAAACTGACATTGAACCAGTTGAAAACCGCGCCCGGAAAATTGGCGTTGAGTATCTCCGGCAGTTCTGTCGCCAGTGCGGCCGCCACTGCTGAGCTACTCACCCCGCTGCGCTATTCACCGAAATTAGCCAGTCAGTTGATTCTGGAACTGGATGAAAATCAGTTACCCGGTCCCCATCAGATGGCGGCATTTGTTAAAACCGTCGGTCAGCATCGCTGCTCGCTGGGTCTGCAACACTTCGGCAGCCGTTTCGATATGATTGGTCATCTGTCGCAGTGGGGACTGGCTTATCTGAAAATCGACAGCAGCTATATCCGCAATATTAATGAAGAAAACGATAAACGGTTATTTATTGAAGTATTGTGCAGTGCCACGCGCAGTATTGATTTGCCGCTCATTGCTGAACGTGTTGAAACGAAAGGTGAGCTTATGGTGCTGCAAGAATTAGGGATTGATGGTGCAATGGGGCAATTATTAGGTGAGCCCGCGCCATTGTGATAAAACTGGCGTCTTGATACGCCTTTGTATAGCCGGATGGCGCTGCGCTTATCCGGCCTACAAACTGCCTGCATCAGCTAAAATATACGTTCATCGTTGCCAAGCAGTTGTTCTAACCCGCCAAGTTCCTGGCGCGCGTTTGCGCGATTCATTAATTTAACCTGCGCCATCGGTGGAAGATCGGTAATGGCAATCACGCCTTTACGAATCAACAGGTTAATCAGGTCGTCGAGCACGCGAACCATCTCCAGGTCGCTTTTTTGCAGCATCGCTAAAGCCTGCTGATTGTCATTTTCAGGACTTTTTGCCACGCCTTCTGCCTGCACGTTTGCAGCAGATGAATCAGAATTCATATCAGTGCCTTTTCATTTTGCACGATGCTGCTGCCCTGTTCACACAGGGCAGCAGGCAATCGTTAGTGAGTGTGGTTTTGATCGGGTTTAGCAATCAGGTGATCCAACGAGTAGGTCGGAGAATGCAGATCGCCGCTTGCCGGAGTAGACAGCGCAATATCAATGCCATGCGCCACTTTCGCCGGACTGGCGATCAGGTGATGATCGCCGCCGCTTTGAATGTACTTCGCAATATCCACGCCTTCATGCAGTTCACGCGCCAGATCGCTGAGATCGACTTTTTCGAGCACGCCCTTCGCCTTATCGTCAGCACTGAGCACCGCTGTCGCCTGACCGTGTCCGGTCGCTGCTGGTGCATAAGACAGAGATAATGCGTTATCGTCGAACAGGTTATGCAGCGCATGCTGTATCGCAGCATGATTCCCTTTATCCACCGTATGCCCTTTCACTGGTGCAGGATCGTCCATCGTCACGTTCAGCGTTTGGCTATAAGGCGTAATATTACCGTGGTTATCATGCGCCTCGACCAATACGTTCACGCGGTTATGACCGGCACGGAATGCGGAGGTATCGGCCTCAATGTCATAGGTCAACCCATTAATGCCCTGATGAAGAATGGCATCGTACTGATGACCATTTACCAGCGCTTTAATATGATCGCCATCATTCACATCACCGCTCACGCTGCCGGTAATATGCGTGAAGGTATCGTGTGATTCGGCACGCGAGATGTGGTTATCACCGGCGATCTTATCTACCACGATACTGGCGTCAGCGTGTGTATCAAGGACGATGGTTTTGTGATCGCTCACATCGATTGTATTACCCGCGTCGTCGTGTAACGTCGTTTTCACATCAATATCATTGATACCTTCCTTCAGATATGCGCTCTGGACAGCAACCTGATAAACCGTTGATGATCCAGGTGCCAGCGTAGCCTTCATAAGGTGACCGTTGATATTCACTTCAACAACATCGGTAGAATGGGTATCCCCAGAGACCGTAAAGCGAATCACTGTGTCTGACTGCGATTCTTTCAGGTTAACGACGTTATCTGCTGCGATGCCGTCATTGATAGTAATCGCACCATCGGCATGAGTATCCAGCACCACGTTTTTCTGATCGTGCACATCTAACGTATTCCCTGCGTCATCGTGTAACGTCGTTTTCACCTCAATCTTATTATCGCCCTCATTCAGATACGTTCCCGGAACCGCAACCTGATAAACCGTCGAAGAGCCTGGCACCAGCGTAGCCTTCATGTTGTTGCCATTGATACTGACATCAACGACATCGGTCGGGTGCGTGTCGCCGGAAACCGTAAATTTAATCACCGTGTCTGACTTCGATTCATTCAGGTTAACGACGTTGTCGCCTGCGATATGGTCATTAATGGTAATTGCACCGTTGGCCTGCTCATCAACGGAATAGGTATGTGTCGATTTTGCGGTGAACGGGTTCCCCGGTGCGTCATGGCCGGTAAGCTCAACGTCAATAACCTTGTGCGCATCACTACGTAGAACCGCCGAATCCACGTCAATCTGATAGCCCAGACCGCCGCCGCTCAGGGTGATGACGCTCCCTTGATACTTATGCCCGCCGATGGTCAAGGTAACCGGATCATAAAGCTGCGCGTCACCGCCGACATGGCCGGTGATGGTCACCTTCTGCCCCGACAGCTCCTGGTGGTTGAGGACGTTATCCGCCGTGACGCTGTCAATGTCGACGGTACCTGAAGCCACGCGGTCGATGAGGATCGTCTTATCGGTATCAATCTGCTGGCGGTTACCGGCATCGTCATGGGCGACGACATGGGCGGTAATATGCTGGTTGTGAACCAAATCAACCGTACTGGCTTCAACGTGGAACACCTTATGGCCGCCATTGTCGGTGACTTTCGCCGTCAGATCCTTGCCATTGACGGTGACGGTGACCAAATCGCCAACCTCAACGTCGCCGGTCACAGAACCGGTGATAGTGGTGGTCGGCTTCCCGGCTTCAACGTTATTCAGCACGTCATCGTTGGAGACGGTGTCCAGTACAATCGTCGCATCCACGCGCTCGTCAATTATCACGATTTTGTCATACGTCGCAGTCTGGATATTGCCTGCCGTATCATGACCCGTCACGCTGACATGAATAGTCGGATCGGTCTGAAGATCCGTGGTACTCACGAATGCTTTATACCCCAACTGCCCGTTCATATGCGGCAGCTCAATGACAGTGGCCTCAACCTGGTTGCCATTAACGGTGATATAGACCTTGTCGTTTTTGTGTACGTCACCATCCACGGTACCGCTGACTTCAACCTTGCCAGCCTGAATCTCAGCGGCATTGATAACGTCGTCACCGCCCACGGTATTAACCGTTACCGCTGCCGATGCCGTGGTATCGACAGAAAACGCTTTGATGATACTGGTGTCCTGAACGTTGCCAGCCTTGTCGTGGCCGGTCACTTTAGCGTCGATGGTATGGTCAGCCACCAGGTCTGACGTATTTACATCAACTGTGTAGTGATTACTTGCATTAATAACGGCATTGTAATCATGACCATTGACCGTCAAGGTCACGTTTTCACCGGGTTTAACATCGCCGGAAACGGAACCACTCACCGTGGTCTTTGCTTGTCCAACTTCTTGCGAGTTCAGTACGTTATCAGTTGTGATGTTATCAATCGTAACGCCCGCATCAGCGTTGAGATCGACCTCAACGTGCTTCGACGTCGAGTCAGTACCAGTGTTTCCGGCAGCATCGGTAGCGCTTACCGACGCGGTAATGTCCGGGTTGTTACGCAGATCGTTGATGCTGACATCCTGCGACCAGACCCATCCCGTGGTGCCTGCATGTACCACAGCGGTTAAAGTATTACCATTCACCTGCAGCGAGACTACGCTACCGTCATGGATGCCTTCGCCGCTGACCGTACCGCTGATCGTTGTTGTGCCGCTTTTCGCTTCCGAACCATTGATAACGTCATCACCGGCGACATTGTCCATGGTGATGTGGACTGGGTTATCGGTGTCGACGGTGATAGTCTTCGTTACCGCCGCCGTGTCATCGCCCGCAGAATTATGCACGGAGACGGACACTTCGAACGTCGGGTGCGCCTTAAGTACGTCGGTAGGAACATCAACCTGATAGCCTAATTCACCCGGCAGGCCAGGAATCGCGATCATTTTGCCAGGGTATTGATTGCCGTTAATGGTGACAATAACCGTATCATTGACGCTTACATCCCCAGTTATCAGACCACGAATCGGCGTAGTGGATTTACCCTCTTCAACTTGGTTGATTACATCATCGCCCGTCACCGGATCGACGGTGAGGTGGACATGCGGTTTCTGTGGTAGCGAGGTTCCTGTGCCGGTTGTAGATGTAGTGATTGGCGGCAAATTGGTATTAAAACTGCTACCGCCAGCAACAGGAATTTGTGCTACCCAAGGTAGGTCATAATATTGATGTGCCACCGCCATAGCGACATTGCCATGATTGTCGTGGCCAATGACAGTTACAGTAATATTGCCGTCATCATCCCAATAATCAGTGCTAATGTTCAGTGTGTATCCCAGCTTCCCATCCGGTAAGGTGATAACAGTGGTGTCCAATCTGTTTCCATGACCTACGTCAATATGGATAAGATCGCCGAATTGCGCATCATGATCAACATGTCCCACAACCGTCACATAATCAGGTCTGGCTCCAGCAGCAAGGTCTTGCGGAACCCAGTTTTTAGCTGAGTCAATAGTGATGCCAATCTGAGCAACGGTATCAATCTCCACCGGCCTATCATCATACCCGTACGCAACGTTGCCAGCCGCATCCTTTGCCGTCACCTCGGCATGGATATTCGGATCCATCAGCAGATCGAGCGTTGAAACCTGAGTGCTAAACACGTGCTGACCGTTGCTGCCATCCTGCACTAGGGCATAGTAGGTCTGATGGTTGATGGTCAGTTCAACCAGATCCCCCACTCGTACATCGCCACCCACGGTACCGGTCACGGTGGTCAGCGGGTTATGCGCATCTTTGTAGCTGATAACATCATCATTATGATCCGTCACCAGCGGGTCAATATGGACGATAGCCTCGGCGCGATCGTCAATATTCACCGTGCTTGTCGCATCCGCCGTCGCGGTATTTCCTGCGGCATCATGGGTGGTAATCGTCGCCGTAATATTTGGATCGTTTTTCAGCCACTGGGTATCAACCTCGATGCTATAGCCCAGCGTCCCCAGCTTCGGCAGTTCGACCACCGTCGCATCAACCGTATTGCCGTCAATTACCAAGTGAACGATATTTCCCTTGTGCGCGTCGCCGCCCACCGTGCCGCTGATGATCGTTTTCGGTGCCTGCAGTTCAGTACCGTTCAGAACGTTATCACCCGTCACGCGATCGATGGTGATCGCAGCAAAAGCCCGGTCGTCCAGATTAACGTCATGGTGCGCCACCACGTGCGCATGGTTCTTCGCCGCATCGGTAACGTCCATGGTGACTTCAATATGCGGGTTGGCGACCAGATCGGCGGTATTGACGATAATACAGTAGCCCAGATGGCCATTGATATCGTCCACCGAACCTTTATAAGTGACGCCGTTGATGGTCATGACCAGCGGGTCGCCTTTTTGAACTTCGCCGGTCACGGTGCCGCTCACAACCGTAGTGGTCTGATGCTGCTCGTCATAATTCAGCGTGTTGTCTGGCGTAACGTCGTCGATTGTAATCGTCGCGTCGATGCGGGTATCGATCACCACCGTGGTCTCAGCATTGGCCGTCGCCGGGTTGCCCGCAACATCGGTGGTGCTAACGGTGGCCGTTAAATGCGGATCGGACAGCAGATCGGCGGTACTGACTTTGATGCTATACCCGAGATGACCGCCCTGATCGCTGACTTTCCCGGTCAGGGTATGACCATTCACGGTAAGGTAAACGGTATCATTGGCGTGCACATCGCCGCCGACTCTGCCGGTCACATAGGTGAACGGCTGGCGGGATTCATCGCCGTTGACCATATTGTCGCCGGTAACAGGATCGATAGTCAGGGTCGCCTCCGCCAGGAGGTCAACCTGCAAATTTATACCCATCAGACCATCCTGGGTGTTGCCAGCAACATCCTTACCCACCACATGCGCAGTAATATGTGGGTTGGCGACGAGATCGCTACTCTGAACATCCAATTTATAGCCCAGCGCGCCGTTATGCTCAGGCAGGTGCTGAACGGTGGTTTCGTAGGTTTTACCGTTGACGATAACCTCAACTTTAAAGCCGACATCCACATCGCCGGAAACAGTGCCCATCACCTCGGTAGTCGGCTTAACGGACTCGGCGCCGTTAATCATATCGTCGCCCGCCACGGTATCGATGGTGATCGCCGCCACCGCATGGTTATCAATATGAACTTTATGGTCAGTGTGTTTGATGACCTCATTACCTACGGCATCATGCGAGACGACTGTGGCTCTGAATGTCACATCTTTATCCTGGTCACCCTGATTATCGCTGAACGCCGACGAGTCGACCGGGATTTGATAGCCCAGTTTACCGTTAATCAGCGTGATGACTTCACCTGTAAACGTGTGGCCATTAATCTCAAGGCTGACAGCATCGTGAACTTTCGCATCACCGCCGACGGTGCCGGTGATGATTTGCTGAGCCATATTCAGTTCACTATGGTTCAGTACGTTATCAGCGGTGACCTTATCAATCGTAATGCTCGCCTCAGCGTGCAGATCGATATGCACCATATGGTCGTGCGTTACCGTTGACGGGTTACCGTGTTCATCGACGGTTGAAATGGATACATGGACCTTCTGGTCGCTGCCATCTTTCAGATTATCGGTGCTGACTTCAATGCTGTAACCCAGCGAATGGTCAGGCAGTTCAAAGACCTTGCCGCTATAGGTTTTGCCATTGAAGGTTAAGGTGACAACATCGTCTTTCTGCGCATCGCCGCCGACTGCCCCTGTAATCGTCGTCTTGTGCAACTGAGACTCAGCTTTGCTGATAATGTCATCACTTGCGACGGTATCGATGCCGATAGAGGCGCTGGCGTTCAGATCCAGCCCCACGGTACACTCCGCAGTTGCCGTGGTTTCGTTATCATGATCGTCCGTGGTATGAATGCTGGCATGAATCACCGGGTCGTTGACCAGGTTCTGGGTATCCACCGGGATATGGTAGCCGAGGCCACCGTTTGCCAGCTTCTCCACTTCCCCCGAATAATGTTGGCCATTAATCACCAGCTCAACGATATCGTGCTCTTTTGCATCGCCGCTCACCGAGCCGCTGATGGTGGTCTTGCCGTTATTGTCCGTCGATTCCTTGATGTTGATGAAGTTATCATCCGTCACACCATCAATGGTGATATGCGATTGCGTGTACATATCGTTGCTAATGGTCAGGGTATTCTGACTGGTGACACTATTATGCGCCGCATCCGAGGAAGTTACGGAAACGGTAATTTGCGGGTGGGTCATCAGCATATGAGTATTGACCGGGAAGCTAAAGCCCAGCCCGCCGCCTGTCAGCGGGATAACCACACTGTGAATCACCTCGCCGCCCTTCAGCGCCAGAGTAACCGCATCCCCCACTTTCGCATCCGCGCCGGTAACGGTACCGGTAATTTGCGTGATACCGCCGTTGGCGGAAAACTCCTTGATATTAATAACGTCATCACCCGCGACGGTATCAATATGCACCTGGTTTACCGCAAAGTTGTCGATATGCACGCTGTGGTTGCTGATCGCCGTCACTTCGTTGCCTACCGCATCATGCGAGACAACCGTCGCCCTGATGTTGACGTTTTTATCCTGGTGGCCCTGGTTGTTGCTGAACGCCGACGAGTCGACCGGGATTTGGTAGCCCAGTTGACCGTTATTCAGCGTAATGACTTCACCCGTAAACGTGTGGCCATTGATCTCAAGGCTGACAACGTCGTGAAGCTTCGCATCACCATCGACGGTGCCGGTGATGAGTTGCTGAGCCATATTCAGTTCGCTATGGTTCAGGGTGTTATCGGCGGTCACCTTATCAATCGTAATGCTCGCTTCCGCGTGCAGATCGATATGCACCATATGGTCGTGCGTTACCGTTGACGGGTTACCGTGTTCATCGACGGTTGAAATGGAGACATGGACCTTCTGGTCGCTGCCATCTTTCAGATTATCGGTGCTGACTTCAATGCTGTAACCCAGCGAATGGTCAGGCAGTTCAAAGACCTTGCCGCTATAGGTTTTGCCATTGAAGGTTAAGGTGACAACATCGTCTTTCTGCGCATCGCCGCCAACCGGCCCCGTGATGATCGTCTTATGCAGGTTGGACTCGGCTTTACTGATAATGTCATCACTTGCGACGGTATCGATGCCGATAGAGGCGCTGGCGTCCAGATCCAGCCCAACGTGGTGTTTCGTCACCGCCGTCATTTCGTTGCCATGCTCGTCCGTGGTATGGATGCTGGCATGAATCACCGGGTTGTTGACCAGGTTCTGGGTATCCACCGGGATATGGTAGACCAGATTGCCGTTCGCCAGCTTCTCCACTTCCCCCGAATAGTGTTGACCATTAATCACCAGCTGAACGGTGTCATGCTCTTTTGCATCTCCGCTCACCGTGCCACTGATGGTGGTCTTGCCGTGATTGTCCGTCGATTCCTTGATGTTGATAAAGTTATCAGCCGTCACGTCATCAATGGTGATATACGACTGTGTATACAGATCGGCGCTGATGGTTTTGGTTTCAGAATGCGTGACGCTGTTCCCTGCCGGATCCGTAGAGGTAACAGAAACCGTAAATTCCGGATGAGTTACCAGCTTATGGCTATTTACCGGGATGCTATAGCCCAGTCCACCGCCCGCCAGCGCGATAACCACACTGTGAATCACCTCGCCGCCCTTCAGTGCCAGGGTAACCGCATCCCCCACCTTCGCATCCACGCCGGTTACGGTACCGGCGATCTGCGTAAAGCCGCCGTTCGCGGAAAACTCCTTAATATTAATAAGGTCATCACCCGCGACGGTATCAATATGCACCTGGTTTACCGCAAAGTTGTCGATATGCACGTCGTGGTCGCTGGTGGCAATCGCCAGATTGCCCGCCGCATCGTGGGAGGTGACGCTGACATGGACCGTCGCCTCTTTCAGCACATGACCGACGTTGTCAGAGAACGCCGCAGAATCCACCTCGATGCGATAACCGAGGGTATTTTTCCCGGTATCAATCACCTGGCCGTGATACTGGTAGCCGTTAATCTCTACCAGCACCGGGTCGCCCGCTTTCGCGTCTTCCCCGCGCACGTTTCCGGTAATCACCTGCTTCGCCGCCGACAGCTCAGTAAAGTTCAGGGTGTTGTCGGCAGTGACATCATGAATATTGACGGTGTTATGTGCTTTAGTGTCCAGCACCACGGTACGGTGCGCCAGCGCGGTCACTTCATTACCCACCGCATCGTGGCTGACCAGCGTCACCACCACCGCATTTTTACCTTCCTTCAGCGTGCCGACCGGCACCGCCACTTCGTAGCGCAGTTCGCCGTTATTATCGACCACCGTTCCGGTAAAATTCTGCCCCCGCACGCTGACGGTCACAGCATCGCCCGCTTTGGCATCGCCGCCTGCCACGCCGCTTATCAGCGTGGTCATGCGGTTTTCAATGGCGTTGACCACATTGTCGTTCGCGACGGTGTCGATATGTACCGTGTTTTCCGCGAAGTTGTCGAGATGCACGTCGTGGCTGCTGGTGGCAATCGCTAGGTTGCCCGCCGCATCGTGGGAGGTGACGCTGACATGGACCGTCGCCTCTTTCAGCACATGACCGACGTTGTCAGAGAACGCCGCAGAATCCACCTCGATGCGATAACCGAGGGTATTTTTCCCGGTATCAATCACCTGGCCGTGATACCGGTGGCCGTTAATCTCCACCTGCACCGGGTCGCCCGCTTTCGCGTCTTCCCCGCGCACGTTTCCGGTAATCGTCTGCTTCGCCGCCGACAGCTCCGTGAAATTCAGGGTGTTGTCGGCAGTGACATCATGAATATTGACGGTGTTATGCGCTTTAGTGTCCAGCACCACGGTACGGTGCGCCAGCGCGGTCACTTCGTTACCCACCGCATCGTGGCTGACCAGCGTCACCACCACCGCATTTTTACCTTCCTTCAGCGTGCCGACCGGCACTGCCACTTCGTAGCGCAGTTCGCCGTTATCATCGACCACCGTTCCGGTAAAACTCTGCCCCTGTACACTGACGGTAACGGCATCCCCCACTTTGGCATCACCGCCTGCCACACCGCTAATCAGCGTGATCATGCGGTGTTCAATCGCGTTGACCACATCATCCGTCGCCACCGCGTCAATGTTGACCTGATTGGTCGCAAGATTATCAATGTGTACGCTGTGGGTATCGGTGGCGATCGCCAGGTTGCCCGCCGCATCGTGAGAGGTAACCGTGACCTTCATTTCCACGTTACCATCAACCGGAATGCTGTTATTGGCAAAGTCGGAAGCGTTAACCGCAATACGGTAGCCCAGCGTATTGTTACCGAGATCGATCACCTGACCATTGTACTGATGGCCGTTAAGCTCCAGTTGTACCGGATCACCCGCTTTCGCGTCTTCCCCGCTGACGGTTCCGGAAATCACCTGGTTACGCATATACAGCTCAGCACGATTCAGGGTGTTATCTGTCGTGACATCATCAATCGTGAGGGCGTTATGTGCCTGGGTGTCCAGCACCACGGTGCGGTGCGTCACGGCAGTGGCTTCATTGCCCACCGCGTCATGGCTTACCAGCGTCACCTGTACATCGTTAGCCCCCTCTTTGAGGGTTGCGGAAGGCACAACGATTTCATAGCGTAGCTGGCCATGATCGTCGAAAACCGTGCCGTGAAACGCTTTGCCCTGAATGGTCAACGTGACCGGATCACCCGCTTTCGCATCACCGCTGGCAATGCCAGAAATAATGGTCGGCATACGAAACTCATTAGCGTTGACGACATCATCATTCGCCACCGTTTCAATGGTCACGGCATTTTGCGCATACAGGTCGTTATTGACGTGATGATCCGTGGAAACAATGGTGGTGTTTCCTGCGTCGTCAGTAGAAGTTAATGTGGCGTGAATGTTCGGGTCATGCAGTAACCCCTGGGTCAGTACCGGGATGGTATAAGTCAGAGTCCCATTTCCGGGGTCGGTAACAACACCGGTATATTCTTTACCATCAACCAATAAAGTAACGATATCGCCGGGTTTAGTATCGCCGCCGACCGACCCGAGGATCAGGGTTTGCGGTTGACGCGACTCTTCGTAGTTAATGAGGTTATCCGGCGTGACGTTATCAACGGTAATGTCGATGTGTGGTCCGGTAATATCAATCAGCGCATGATCAAAACTTTCTGCCGTTCGTCCCGTCACATCGGTGGCTATTGCCACCACTGTTACATTTCCCGGGACCAGTCCCCCCAGATCGGTATCAATATTCCAGTGCCCGTTGCTCACTGGAACAGTAACGGTGAATGTGTTTTTTTGGCTATCGGTGAAGGTGAGTGTGATGTGATTTTGATTACTGGTGCCGCTTAAATGGGTCTGATGGAATTCGCTTTTGTTAATGAAACCGTCGTTGCCGGCAAACTCGGTAATTTGTACCTCAGGCGGGAAAACACTCGCGGAACCTGCGGTAACTCCCCCTATCGGCAGATTGATATCCCAGTTCGGGCTTCCCAGACCTTTAGTGTTAAAACCTGCTGTCGGATCAACCACCTGCCCGGTCAATTCAAGCTGAACCAGAGTGTGCCCCCCGCCGCCACCTTCTAATGTTGCCGGTGCTTCATTACCCGCCGCGGTGGCTTCCAGCACCTGCGTCGGGTCAGCGCCATCGGCAATGGCCTTTTGTGCGGCGGCAATATCCTGAGCACTACTTTCCGGATGATGGCTAACCTGTAGCCCGTGCTCACCCCAATGGCTATTACGGCCTATATCCAGCGTTTTTCCGTCTGGTAAAGAGATACTTACCGCGCCGCTGGCACCGGTCACAATTTCTTCACCGCTATATACCCTGTCGCCTTCATGAACCAGTCGTTGTGCACCATTGGCATCAACTACGTAAACCTGTCCAATAATTGCTTTGATCACACCGAGTAATTTGCTCACCGTAACCTCACTTAATTACCATCATTATTTTTATAAACTCGTTAATACATTAACGAACAAATATCACATTCAATTAATGTAAACATTAATATCTCAATGTAGAAAAAAACACATTTTATAGAATGCAATTACATGAGACTTGACTGGCAAATGAATATAATAAAAAATAACCAAAAATAAAACACGATGTGACAAAACATGTCGCTGAATAGCTGATTACAGCCATCAATTAAGATAATTCATATTTGTTAATTAATATAACGTGTTTGTAAAAATGGATGATAGCGACGACACCTGGATGTCATAACCGTGAGATATAGGGCATTCATGTCATGAAGAAGTTTTTAGTTTTTCTGCTTTCATGTTTTTCAATAAATACAGTAAACGCAGAAGACTTACAAAATACCGTTAAAGATGCATTAGCGAATCATCCTGAAGTTAATGCTGCAATAAATAGCCGTTATTCCTCGGAGCAAGATCTGCGTGCGGCACAAGGTGGCTATTTGCCATCACTGAATTTAAATGCCGAGGCCGGGCGCAAAAATGTTGATGATGCAACTACCCGCGCTGCAGGACGCAATAACGGTCTGACTCAATCACCTAACGAGGCGACTATCAGCCTCGAGCAAAATGTGTTTAACGGCTTTGCGACCAACAGCGAAGTGGCGCGCCAAAAAGCGACCGTAGACTCACGCGCTTACAGCGTGATGAACACCAGCGAAAGCACCGCTTATGCGGTGATTCAGGCCTATTTCGACGTGCTGCAACGCGAAGAATTTGTGCGCCTTGCTGAAGACGATCTGGCGAACCACGAGCGCATTTATGACCAGATAAAACTGCGTACCGATCAGGGCGTTGGGCGCTCCGGGGATTTTATGCAGGCCGAAGCGCGTCTGGCGCAGGCGCGAAACAACCTGCTGACCGAGCAGACTAACCTTGAAGATGCGAAAACCACCTTTGTCAGCGTGACGGGCATGGATCCGCAGGGCTTAAGCCAGCCAGAGAGCATTGACTCTCAGTTGCCAACCTCGCTGGAAGATGCCAAAAGTCGGATGGAAAAAAATAATCCATTACTGAAGTCTGCCAATGCGGATATCGAAGCTGCGCACCAGCAGTATGAAGCGTCGAAATCAACCTTCTATCCACGTGTGGACGTTGAGCTTTCCCGCGGGATTAGCAACAACACCGATACCACCAGCGCACACACCGAAGAGTGGGAAGCGATGGTAAAACTGCACTACAACCTGTACCAGGGCGGCAGCGACAAAGCCAACATGAACTCCCGCGCTTATCTGCACAAGCAGGCTCAGGATGTACGTAATAACACACTGCGCCAGCTGAATCAGGAGCTACGCCTGGCCTGGACCGCACTGCAAAACGCACGCGCCCAGCTTCCTTCGGCGGAAGAATATGCCGACCGCAGCGTCAAAGTGCGCACGGCTTATCAGGATCAATTTAGTCTTGGCGAGCGCACGCTGCTGGATTTACTCGATAGTGAAAATGAAGTGTTCTCCTCTAAACGCCGTCTTGTTGAATTACGTTATCTGGCCATGACCAGTGGCTATCGTATTAGCGAACGCACCGGGGAATTAATGAATATTCTAAAAATTACACCTCCGCCATCGGGGCAACCGGTAGATTCAGCAGAAGAAAATAGCTTACCGGAACTTCATTAATAATTATTAATCCCCAATAAATCTCTGACCTGCACGCTTATAATTAGCTTGCTATTATTTAACCGTGCACGGTCAGAATGGTTGCGAAAATGAGTGCACAAGCCGAATTATTAAATGACGTCCCTGAGAATTACGCTAACCCTAATTCTCAACATCACGACCCACGTAGCCATAATGACGACCCGTTATTAGATAGCTTACTGATTCTGTGTTCTCTGCACGGTAAACCGGCGAGTCGTTCAACATTAAGCAGTGGCCTGCCATTAGAAAACGATCGGCTCACGCTAAATATATTTCCACGCGCGGCGGCAAGGGCTGGTTTAAAGGCGCGAGTCGTCACGCGCACGCTCGATAAAATTCCGGCAATGTCTCTGCCTGCTGTCTTGTTATTGAACGCAGGGGGAACCGGGGTGTTGTTGGCCTGGAACGATGACGGTAGCGCCCGCTTTATGCCCAGCGAAAGCGAAGGTGGGGAAATTTGCGTTGATGCCGCCACGCTTGAGCAAAACTATGCGGGCAAAGTCATTTTTGCGCATCCGCGCCACGAATTCGATTTGCAGGCAGAGGCCTTTCTGCCGCGTACCAAATCCTGGTTTAAAGACACGCTGAAGCTGTCACGTTTTCTGTATATGGATGCGGTATTGGCCAGTCTGTTAATCAACCTGATTGCGCTCGGCACACCGCTCTTTACCATGAATGTGTATGACCGCGTCGTGCCAAACCAGGCAACGGTCACACTATGGGTGCTGGCAGTCGGCATCTGCCTGGCTTTTGTCTTTGATCTGATTTTAAAAATGCTGCGCGGTATCTGCCTTGATATTGCAGGTAAGAAAAGCGATCTCATCATCTCTTCGACCCTGTTTGAGCGCATTGTCGGTATGGAGATGAAAGAGCGCCCGGCACGCGTGGGCAGCTTTGCACAAAACATTCACGAGTTTCAGTCACTGCGTGATTTCCTCTCATCCCTCACTTTGACGACAATTATCGATTTGCCCTTCACCCTGTTACTGCTGATTGTTATTGGCATTATCGGCGGCGCGCTGGCATGGATCCCGGTACTGACATTACCGATTGCCCTATTGTGCAGTTGGGCACTACAAAAGCCGGTCAACGCTGCTGTGGCAAAAACCATGAGCCTCGCCAGCGAACGTCAGGCGCTACTGATTGAAACCCTGAGCAGTCTGGATGCCATCAAAGTGAATAATGCCCAAAGCGAACGCCAGTTCCAGTGGGAACAAACGCTGGGCAGCCTGAGCCGTCTCGAACTGCGGGTGAAAACCTTATCCAGCCTGGCCAGCAACCTTACCGGCTGGTTCCAGCAAATTTCAGGCGTGGTGATGATCATCGTCGGGGTGTACATGATTATCGACGGCAAACTGAGTATGGGTGGCTTGATCGCCTGCTACATGCTCAATGGTCGCGCCTTGATGCCGCTGGGTCAGCTCACTGGCCTTATCGCCCGCTATCAGCAGGCGAAACTGACCATCAAAAACACTGAGAAAATGATGTCGCTGACGCAGGAGCGCCGTGCGGATGAAAACCCGCTCAAGCGTGAACAGTTACAGGGCAGTATTGAATTTCGCGATGTGGATTTCAGCTATCCGGAGCAACAAAACCTGTCGCTGCACAAAATTAACCTGACCATTCAGCCCGGTGAGCGCATCGGCATTATCGGGCGCAGCGGTTCCGGTAAAAGTTCGTTGAGTAAACTAATCGTCAATTTATACCAGCCGAGCGCCGGGAACCTGCTGATCGATGGTATCGACTCTCGTCAACTGGATGTGAACGATCTGCGCCACAGCATCGGCTACGTGCCACAGGACATCCAGCTATTCAACGGCACGCTGCGCGATAACCTGCTGTGCGGAGCGCGCTATGTCGATGACGAAACCATGCTGCGAGCGGCAGAACTGGCTGGCGTCAACGAATTCGCACGCCTGCATCCCGACGGCTATAACCTGCAGGTCGGCGAACGCGGCTCCCAGCTTTCCGGTGGGCAACGGCAGGCGGTGGCGCTCGCGCGCGCACTGTTGCTTGATCCCCCTCTCCTGCTACTGGATGAACCCACCAGTTCGATGGACAACACCAGCGAAGAGAAGATCAAACACGCGCTGGCCCCCTGTATTGCGGGAAAAACGTTATTACTGGTCACGCACCGCGCTTCCATGCTGTCGCTGGTTGACCGTCTGATTATTGTTGATAAAGGTCGCATCATCGCAGACGGTCCGAAAGGGGTAGTGATGGATGCGTTGAAAAAGGGGCAAATTAATGCGTCTCGCTGATCTCCTGACTCGTGCCCGCAGCTATATGCAGCACTATTTTCGCGGTCGTGATGAAAATCAAACCGACAGTATTAATGAGGTCAGTCAGGCCATAATTGATGACGCCCCAAGAGTGATACGACTGACGTTGTGGGTGATCCTCGCGCTGGTGGCGCTGTCCTTCATCTGGGCTGGTTTTGCAAAAATTGATGAAGTGACACGCGGTGAAGGCAAAGCGATCCCTTCATCAAAACTGCAAAAAATCCAGAACCTGGAAGGGGGAATTGTCACCGAGCTGTACGTGCATGAAGGGCAAATCGTTAACGCCGGAACTCCACTACTGCACCTAGATGACACGCGCTTCGCCTCCAACGTGGGTGAAACTGAAGCCGACAAACTCGGTCTGCGCGCCAAGGTAGAACGCCTGACGGCGGAAGTTGAAAACCGGGACTTTGTGATTTCACACGAGATAGCCAGCCAGGCACCGGATGTCGCCCGAGGAGAAACCGAGCTGTACAACAGCCGCCGGGAACAATTTCACAACGAAATTTCCGGGCTCGAAGAACAGCTGGTGCAGAAAAAACAGGAACTGCGCGACTTTGAGTCAAAGGAGGATCAGTTTAAGCACAGCCTCGGGTTAATCCGTCAGGAAATCAAAATGTCCGAGCCGCTGCTCGCTTCAGGCGCCATTTCAAAAGTCGAACTGTTGCGACTGCGTCGTACCGAAGTGGAAACCGCCGGGCAGCTCAATTCTATTAGCCTGTCGCTGCCCAAGGCTACGTCAGAAATTAAAGAGATTGAGAATAAAATCGGTGAAAGCCGTGGCCGTTTCCAGAGCGATGCGCTGGCCCAACTCAATGAAGCTCGCACCAATCTGAGTAAAACCCAAGCAAGCGTTAAAGCACTGGAGGATCGGGTGAACCGTACCATGGTCACCTCACCGGTGCGGGGTATCGTCCAGCAGGTGATGGTGAATACTATCGGCGGCGTCATTCAACCGGGCAGCGATCTGGTGGAAATCGTTCCGCTGGATGACAAACTGTTAATCGAAGCCAAAATCCAGCCGCGCGATATCGCCTTCCTCCATCCGGGTCAACATGCGATGGTGAAATTTACCGCTTACGATTACACCATCTATGGCGGTCTGCAAGGCGAAGTAGTGCAGATAAGCCCGGACACCGTTACCGATAAGCAGGGGCGAAGCTTTTATATTGTGCGTTTGCAGACGGATAAAAATTACCTGGGAACAAAAGAGCATCCGATGCTGATCATTCCCGGCATGGTGGCGAGCGTCGATATTCTCACCGGCAAGAAAACGATTCTGAGCTACCTGTTAAAACCGATTATTCGCGCACGCGCGGAAGCACTCAGAGAACGTTGATCGGATGCGCTCCCTTACACTTTGCCGGGGAGCGCATGAATTTATAACGGCGTGCAAAAAGAGAGCTTTCCACGATTCAGGGTGATTTTCCCGTCATTAACCAGCTCCTGTAACACCTTATGGATGGCACTACGTGAAATATGGTTACGGGTCAAAATAAAAGTATACACGGATGTTTTCTCGCGAACCTCTGGTTCCATCGACCAGATATATTTCACGTGTTCAATAATCTGCTCACGTATAGTGCGGTGCGACTGCAACGCCTCACGCTGAAAATAACGTTGAAGATGATGCGTTAAGATATCAAACGCCTGCTTCCATAAGTTTTTGGTCGTAAACAGGTGATCGGCATTTTGTACGCTCATCGCCCACATTTCACAATCGGTATCACAACGTAAATAGTGACCAGCCACTTCCGTACGCATTTGTGGCAGGCCGAGAATAGCAGGTGCAGAAATACTCACCGTGACTAAATCGTTTTCCACACGATAAACAGAGACAGTCCCTTTCTCCAGAAATAAGATATGTCCATCGGTCTTCAAATCAATACGCTGACGTTTTTTACGTAACGACAGCCAGGCATTATCCGACTTCTTCATTTCATCGCCAACGAGCACTACAGCATTTTCAATTTCTTTCTGGAACATGGGACTCTCTACCGCAAATTATGGCTTAGTCAAAAAGATAGTTAAATTTACTCGGCACTAAAAATAAATGTCAGCTCGCAAACAAGCTGACATTTATTCCCATCTACATCTACCACCGGCATTCCCTGGTGCCATTGACGCGTTAAGGTTCATGCTGTTTTCGCGTGGTGGTGCCATGCAGTATATGGCGCTGTCCATAAAGAATTAATGGCAATCATCTTTGTCGACATTTTTTCATCTTTCTGTTCTTTACAAAGTAGCTAAAAAGACACAATCAATTGATTTTAATGGGTTTTATTTTCATTAAAAAGTTATCATTCTTGTTATATCATGATACCAATTTGCAACACTTAGCGGTTCTCGCTGTGGAATCAGGTCCATGCTGGTGGTCTTTATAGGCTCAGTGGTATCATGACTAAACAACCACCAGACGCATCATCAAGAGTAGAGACAATATGTCTGAGACTGGCAATGTCAGTTATCTGATTGAAAATAGAATAATATTTACGCCAGCCACACAATGTCTGGCGCGGGTAGATCACCCCAATCAGCGGATAAAACTCAAACACTCAGCGTCGCTATGTCTTTTATTACTTATTCAACATCGCGGGCAAGTGGTTTCTCAAAACGAATTGCTGGAATTCGGTTGGGGTAAAAATCACCGGCAGGTGAGTTTCAACGCCTTTTATCAAAGCATTCTCTCGTTGCGTAAAAGCTTACTGCAGCTGGAGCTTGAACAACCGCTGATCACAACGATCCCCCGCAAAGGGCTGATCATTCAAGAAGAGTTTGATATTCAGGTCATTGAAACACCGGAGGAGAACTCTGCTTCTGCTGAAGAATCCTTAGCGCCAGATGCCACCATTGAGGAATTTTTGGCTGACACACCGCGTCAACCTTTGATAACGGCTGCAGAAACAGTAATGTTGGCACTTACCCTGATAATTTGTGTGCTTATATTATATCCGTGGCAAGCCAGCGATGATTATTTCTCCGGCTATATCACTGCGGATAAAGCACCCACTGGCTGTCAGTATTATTTCAATAACGATGCAAGTAATTTCTCCCGGCATACCGCGTTTATCGACAAAAACCCAGGACTGTGTCAGAGCCATAAATTTATCTATATCACGACCTATCCTGAGTCTAAGAAACTGTCCGTACTGGTGTGTCGCTCACCGATAAAAGCCAGGCAAGAAAATGCCTGTCAGTCGGTATATTACCCACGGTATGATAGCTAATGAACTTATATCCCCGAACGTCCCGCATCCAGACAGGTATTATCCTGCTGCTTTGTTTTGCTGCGCTTATTCTTACTGTCGTCTATCGGTACAGTAAGAACAATGGCGAGTTACATGATCTCACCTGCCGCTCTGCCATCGAAATTGTACGCAATACAAGCTCGTTCCGAGGGATTATTGATATTAAAACCGGGGGCAGTAAAGGTATTGTGAATATTGATGGTATTATCAAAGATGCCGAAAATAATGAGCAAACCGTGCAACGCATGGTACTTTTTACACAATCCAGCTACGGCTCAAGCCCGGTTTGGATTTCACAGAAAATCCAAATTTCCAATCGAGAAACGGCTCCCGCCAGCCTTATTCAGGAACTCCTCCCCGATTTTTTCCTGACCAACACCAGCGTATCCAACGTCGATTTTTTTGCACTGAACAGCGCGACATACCTGATTACCAAAGAGGGGATCCCCTATCTGTACTGCCAGAATTATGCTTTGCCGGAAAATGAATAATCAATAAGCGTTCTGGCGGCAAAACCTACGGATGAATCTCAGTCGTTGTCGGTGATAAGATAGACCATTCAGGTCGAGCCAACGCTCGTCGTTACTGCCCATCAGGCGGCTTTCGAATGACAAATTTGTGGGTTTATGTGAGTTTCCAGGGGCTCACGTGAGACTGCCCAGGTCCCCAAAAAGATTAAAAAAAGAGCAAAAGCGATATGAAAGAGTCACTTGATACGGACTTCACGAACCACACCCCAATGATGCAGCAGTATCTCAAGCTGAAAGCCCAGCACCCGGAGATACTGTTGTTTTACCGCATGGGCGACTTTTACGAACTGTTTTATGACGATGCGAAACGTGCGTCTCAGCTGCTTGATATCTCCCTGACCAAACGCGGCGCGTCTGCGGGCGAGCCAATCCCGATGGCGGGCATTCCTCACCATGCGGTAGAAAACTACCTCGCCAAGCTGGTCAACCAGGGTGAATCCGTCGCTATTTGTGAACAGATTGGCGATCCGGCGACCAGCAAAGGTCCGGTCGAGCGCAAAGTGGTGCGTATCGTCACGCCAGGCACCATCAGTGATGAAGCGCTGTTACAGGAACGCCAGGACAACCTGCTGGCCGCTATCTGGCAGGACAGTAAAGGTTATGGTTACGCCACGCTGGATATCAGCTCCGGGCGTTTTCGTGTTAGCGAACCCGCCGACCGCGAGACCATGGCCGCAGAATTGCAGCGCACCAATCCAGCTGAACTGCTGTATGCCGAAGATTTCGCTGAAACTTCACTGATTGAGGGACGTCGCGGATTACGTCGTCGTCCACTATGGGAATTTGAAATCGATACCGCTCGCCAGCAGCTAAACCTGCAGTTTGGCACACGGGATCTGATTGGCTTTGGCGTGGAAAACGCCCCGCGTGGATTATGCGCGGCAGGCTGCCTGCTGCAATACGTAAAAGATACCCAGCGTACCTCGCTGCCGCATATTCGTTCCATCACCATGGAACGTCAGCAGGACAGCATCATTATGGATGCCGCCACGCGCCGCAATCTGGAAATTACCCAGAACCTGGCGGGCGGTGTTGAAAACACGCTGGCTTCAGTACTCGACTGCACCGTGACGCCGATGGGCAGCCGTATGCTCAAACGCTGGCTGCATATGCCGGTCCGTGACACCAGAGTCCTCACTGAGCGCCAACAGACCATCGGCGCGCTACAGGATTCCACCGGTGAATTGCAACCCGTGCTGCGTCAGGTCGGCGATCTTGAACGTATCCTTGCACGTCTGGCCCTGCGTACCGCGCGCCCGCGCGATCTGGCCCGTATGCGTCATGCATTCCAGCAATTACCGGAACTGCGCGCACAACTGGAAAGCGTAGACAGTGCTCCCGTACAGATGCTGCGCGAGAAAATGGGTGAGTTTGCTGAGCTGCGTGAACTGCTGGAACGTGCCGTAGTGGAAGCTCCACCTGTGCTGGTTCGCGACGGTGGCGTCATCGCCCCCGGCTATAACGAAGAACTGGACGAGTGGCGAGCGCTGGCTGATGGCGCAACTGACTATCTGGACAGACTGGAAATCCGTGAGCGCGAGCGCACCGGCCTTGATACGCTGAAGGTTGGGTTTAACGCCGTTCACGGCTACTACATTCAGATCAGTCGCGGGCAAAGTCATCTGGCGCCGATTAACTATGTGCGTCGCCAGACGCTGAAAAACGCCGAACGCTACATTATTCCGGAGCTGAAAGAGTACGAAGACAAAGTTCTGACATCAAAAGGCAAAGCGCTGGCGCTGGAAAAACAGCTGTACGATGAGCTGTTCGACATGCTGCTGCCGCACCTGGCTGATTTGCAACAAAGCGCCAGTGCGCTGGCAGAGCTGGACGTACTGGTCAACCTTGCGGAACGCGCTTATACCCTGAATTACACCTGCCCGACCTTCACCGACAAGCCTGGTATTCGTATTACCGAGGGACGTCATCCGGTGGTTGAACAGGTGCTGACCGAGCCGTTTATCGCCAACCCACTTAACCTCTCGCCTCAGCGACGGATGCTGATTATCACCGGCCCGAACATGGGGGGTAAAAGTACCTATATGCGCCAGACTGCGTTAATTGCGCTGCTGGCCTACATAGGCAGCTACGTTCCGGCGCAGAAAGTGGAGATCGGGCCTATCGACCGCATCTTTACCCGCGTGGGCGCGGCGGATGATCTGGCCTCCGGTCGTTCCACCTTCATGGTAGAAATGACCGAAACCGCCAACATTCTGCATAACGCCACCGAGAACAGCCTGGTGCTGATGGATGAGATTGGACGCGGCACCTCCACCTACGACGGCCTGTCGCTGGCGTGGGCGTGCGCGGAAAATCTGGCCAATAAAATCAAAGCATTAACGTTGTTTGCCACCCACTACTTCGAACTGACTCAGTTACCGGAGAAAATGGAAGGCGTAGCAAATGTGCATCTTGATGCGTTAGAGCACGGCGATACCATCGCCTTCATGCACAGCGTACAGGATGGTGCGGCGAGCAAGAGCTATGGTCTGGCGGTAGCTGCCCTGGCAGGTGTACCAAAAGAGGTTATTAAACGCGCGCGGCAAAAACTGCGCGAACTGGAAAGCATCGCGCCGAATGTTGCTGCAACTCAGGTCGACGGCACACAGATGTCGCTCCTGTCAGCTCCGGAAGAAACGTCGCCCGCCGTTGAAGCACTGGAAAATCTCGACCCGGATTCGCTAACGCCTCGCCAGGCGCTGGAGTGGATCTACCGGTTGAAGAGTCTGGTGTAACGCCGTAATGCCCGATAGTGATACGCTTATCGGGCCTTCAAAATATCGCTATATGTAGGCCGGGTAAGGCAAAGCCGCACCCGGCGAGTTGTATTAGCGCTTATCTTCTGCCAGCAGCGGTGGAATACTCGGCACCATCGGTGCGTCATCAATATCCTTCTGCGTCATGCGAAACGCTTGCGGGTAGTGCTCGCGGCTGGTACGGCGTAGCGGCTCAGTATCACGCCAGGTGTATAGACAATGCTGGCACTGATATACCGTCCAGACTCCTTTTACCGGCGAGTTTGCCATCACTTCAATATGTTCATCGGCACAACGTGGACAAATCATCTGCTACTCCTTATTTACGGTTAGCCAGCATGGCGGTCAGTTTTTCTGCCCAGGCTTTCGTTTCCGGTAAATCACATACCGGCTGGCTATAGTGCCCACGGTTATCCGGCGCAACCGGCGTGGTCGCATCAATAATTAACTTGTCGGTAATCCCCGCCGGACTGGAACCCGGATCAAGCTCCAGCACCGACATATTCGGCAATTGCACCAGATCGCCCGCCGGATTGACCTTCGAAGACAGCGCCCACATCACCTGCGGCAGGTTGAACGGATCAACATCCTCATCAACCATAATCACCATTTTCACGTAACCCAGGCCATGCGGCGTCGTCATTGCGCGCAGCCCCACCGCGCGGGCAAAGCCGCCGTAGCGTTTTTTGGTGGAGATAATCGCCAGCAAACCGTGGGTATACATGGCATTCACCGCCTGCACCTCCGGGAATTCGGCTTTCAACTGTTGATACAGCGGTACGCAGGTTGCCGGACCCATCAGGTAGTCAATCTCCGTCCACGGCATCCCCAGATACAGCGATTCAAAAATAGGTTTGGTGCGATAAGAGACTTTATCGATACGCACGACCGTCATATTACGTCCACCGGAATAGTGCCCGGTAAACTCGCCAAACGGCCCTTCGATTTCACGCTTACGACCTTCAATGACCCCTTCGAGGATCACTTCTGAACCCCATGGCACGTCAAAGCCGGTGAGCGGCGCGGTAGCGATCGGATACGGACTTTCACGCAGCGCTCCCGCCATTTCGTATTCCGACTGATCGTACTTCAGCGGCGTGGCCCCCATCAGGGTAATGATCGGATCGTTACCCAGCGTGATGGCAATCGGCAGATCTTCACCGCGCTCTTCGGCTTTATGCAGGTGCAGCGCGATATCGTGCATCGGCACTGGCTGTAGGCCAAGCTTGCGTTTGCCCTTCACCTCCATACGATAAATGCCGACGTTCTGTTTGCCAAAGTTGTCCGGATCCAGCGGATCGCGCGACACCACGCAGGCTTTATCAAGATAGAAACCGCCGTCGCCATCGTTCAGGCGAAACAGCGGCAGAATATCAAACAGGTTGATCTCATCACCATCAACACAGTTTTCAGCCCACGCCGGATTGGCGCGACGCTCCGGCGTAACCGGAAATTTATCCCAACGGCGAATAAACTCATCAATCTGTTTTTTCACCGGAGTATTTGGCGGCAGGCCTAAAGAGATGGCATGATTCTGCCACGAACCAATAGTGTTCATCGCCACGCGGGCATCGGTAAAACCACGAATATTGTCAAACCACAGCGCTGGCGCACCGTCACCAATGCGTCCGGTCGCATTGGCTGCCGCAGCCAGATCCGGCTCAGCGTTGACTTCTTCACTGATTTTCAGCAATTGTCCCTGGTCGTCCAGCGCCTGTAAAAAGCTGCGCAAATCATCAAATGCCATTATTCATTCTCCTGTGAAAAATTCTGCGCCTGCCGTAAACCCTGCCAGCGACGGGCGTTGGGATGTCCCAGACCAAACTGATCGAGCACACGCGCAACGATATGCTGCGTAATGTCATCGACCGTTTGCGGGTGGTTGTAATACGCGGGCATCGGCGGGACCATCGCCACGCCCATGCGGGAAAGTGCGAGCATGTTTTCCAGATGAATCGTGCTAAGCGGCATTTCACGCGGAACCAGAACCAGCTTGCGCCCTTCTTTCAGCACCACATCAGCAGCGCGCCCCACCAGCCCTTCCGCGTAGCCTGCACGAATACCGGCCAGGGTTTTCATACTGCAGGGGATAATGATCATGCCGTCAGTACGAAACGATCCAGAGGAGATGGTTGCCGACTGGTCCGCCGGGTTGTGGCAATAATCGGCCAACGCAGACACATCACGGACGCTGTACGGCGTTTCCAGTTCAATAGTGGTTTTGGCCCACTTTGACAGCACCAGATGGGTTTCCACCTCGGGCATTTCTCGCAGCGCCTGCAATAGCGACACACCAAGTGGCGCGCCGGTTGCCCCGGTCATTCCGACAATCAGTCTCATTTAGCCTCTCAATTTTTGTTCGTGTACGAACATTTTGGTTAAAATACTCTCACATAACATTTCGGGCAAGGTCATCGAGCACAGATCGCTAAAGCCGCAATTGTTAAAAAAAGATGCGTAACCCGCTATGATAGAGACTGACAGGAATTCCGGAGCGCTCATGCCGTTACGAAATAAAGCATTTCACCTTTTACGTCAGCTCTTCCAGCAGCATACGTCCCGCTGGCAACATGAATTACCGGACCTGACCAAACCACAGTATGCGGTGATGCGCGCCATTGCTGAACGTCCCGGCATTGAGCAGGTCGCCCTGACCGAAGCCGCAGTCTGTACCAAGGCAACCCTTGCGGAAATGCTGAGCCGAATGGAAAAACGGGAGCTGGTCAGGCGTGAACATGACCCGGCAGATAAGCGTCGACGGTTTGTTTATTTGACCGCGCAAGGAGAAGCATTACTGGCCAGCGCAACTCCGTTAGGCGATAGTGTGGATGATGAGTTTCTGGGCAGACTTAGCGAAGAAGAACGCGAGCAGTTCACACGTCTGGTGCGTAAGATGATGAACTAATCTGCCGGATGGCGACATAAATGTCTTATCCGGCCTACAAAGTCCTGCTCCCCGTAGGCCTGATAAACGCAGTGCCATCAGGCAACAAACATAGAAAAAGGCCAGTCCCAATGAGACTGGCCTTTCTTGATAGAACTTGTGCTTACTCGCGGAATAGCGCTTCGATATTCAGTCCCTGAGTCTGCAGGATTTCACGCAGACGACGCAGACCTTCAACCTGAATCTGGCGAACACGTTCACGGGTGAGACCAATTTCACGGCCCACATCTTCCAGTGTCGCAGCTTCGTACCCCAGCAGACCAAAACGACGTGCCAGCACTTCACGCTGTTTGGCGTTCAGTTCGAACAGCCATTTGACGATGCTCTGTTTCATATCATCGTCTTGCGTGGTGTCTTCCGGGCCGTTTTCCTTTTCATCGGCCAGAATATCCAGCAACGCTTTTTCGGAATCGCCACCCAGCGGGGTGTCTACCGAGGTAATACGCTCGTTGAGTCGGAGCATACGGCTGACGTCATCAACCGGTTTATCCAGTTGTTCAGCAATCTCTTCTGCGCTCGGTTCGTGGTCCAGTTTATGCGACAACTCACGCGCGGTACGCAGATAGACGTTCAGCTCTTTTACAATGTGGATCGGCAGTCGGATCGTACGGGTTTGGTTCATAATCGCCCGTTCGATCGTCTGGCGGATCCACCAAGTTGCGTATGTTGAGAAGCGGAACCCGCGTTCCGGGTCAAACTTCTCGACGGCACGGATCAGTCCCAAATTGCCCTCTTCAATCAGGTCCAGCAATGCCAGACCACGATTGCCATAACGACGAGCAATTTTCACCACCAGACGCAGGTTACTTTCAATCATGCGACGGCGAGAAGCGACATCCCCACGCAGTGCGCGACGCGCAAAATAAACTTCTTCTTCGGCTGTTAACAGTGGTGAATAACCAATCTCACCAAGGTAAAGCTGAGTCGCGTCCAACACACGCTGTGTGGCCCCCTGCGATAACAGCTCTTCTTCAGCCAGGTCGTTATCACTGGGTTCCTCTTCACTCAAGGCTTTTTCATCAAAAGCCTCTACTCCGTTCTCATCAAATTCCGCATCTTCATTTAAATCATGAACTTTCAGCGTATTCTGACTCATAAAGGTGGCTCCTACCCGTGATCCCTAACGGAACTAGCACGTGAAAGCCTGGTTCCGCCGAATTATCGCTGCGGTAAATAGCGCAGCGGGTTTACGGATTTCCCCTTGTAACGAATTTCAAAATGCAAGCGTGTTGAACTGGTTCCGGTGCTACCCATGGTAGCTATTTTCTGCCCCGCCTTGATTTCTTGTTGTTCCCGGACCAGCATTGTATCGTTATGGGCGTAGGCACTCAGGTAATCATCGTTATGTTTGATGATAATAAGATTACCGTAACCGCGCAGTGCGTTACCGGCATATACGACGCGTCCATCTGCGGTCGCGACAATAGCCTGTCCTTTACTGCCTGCAATATCGATCCCTTTATTGCCACCTTCAGTAGCCGCGAAGTTTTCGATTACTTTGCCGTCAGTCGGCCAGCGCCAGGTAGAGATTGGCGAGCTGGTTGACGTTGAGCTTGCAGTTGATTCGGTTGCGCTAACTGCTGGAGCCGTTACAGGCGCTGTGACAACGGTCCCAGCAGGCTTGTTGTTCGGCAACATTTTATTAGCACTTTGTTCACCTGAATCCTCAGAATACGTAATTGTTGGTTTCGAAGCAACAGCAACGGTGGAATTTTGTGCAGGGTTGGTCACAACTCCTTGCTGTGCTGCATCCGCCTGGGTAATAGCATTACCACCAGTAATCGGTGTACCCGACGCGTTGCCCACTTGCAGAGTTTGACCGACATTCAGGCCATACGGGGCCGGAACGTTATTGCGTTGTGCGAGATCACGGAAATCGTTCCCGGTAATCCAGGCGATATAGAAAAGAGTATCGCCTTTCTTAACAGTATAGGTACTGCCGCCCGTATAGCTACCTTTCGGAATGTTCCCATACTTACGGTTGTACACAATACGACCGTTTTCCATCTGCACAGGCTGTTCCGCAACAGGCTGGATCTGTGTTGACTGTGTGGTCTGACGCTGCACCGGCTGGATCTGTGGCGTTTGCTGTACTGTCGACGTCGAGCCCATTTTTGGTGGAGGCGTAATCAGCATGCCGGAATTGGTGTTCGTTGATGCACCGCCATCAACGGAACTGACCGGTGCAGGTGGATTCGAGGTATTTGAACAACCTGCCAGCCATAATGAAACCAGTGACAATGCCGCAATGCGGCGGACGGTAAATTTGTGGCTTCCCGCGCTCATTTATCCCCCAGGAAAATTTGGTTAAAACCAGTGACGTAATCACCGTGCAAGGCATCGGACTGGGCACTGGAAACGTGACCACGATACGCTTACTAATTCCAGAATATCCAGGAAAACTCCAGGTATTCATTGCCTGTATCTACGCAAGCTCCCCTTTTACTAAGGGAACGAAACGTACGGCCTCCACGGTATCGATAATAAATTCGCCTCCCCGACGACGCACCCGTTTCAGAAACTGGTGCTCGTCGCCCACGGGTAAGACGAGAATGCCGCCTTCATCCAACTGCATCATTAGCGCAGTTGGGATCTCAGGCGGCGCTGCCGTAACAATGATAGCGTCAAACGGGGCTCGCGCTTGCCAGCCCTGCCATCCATCACCATGACGGGTAGAAACATTATGTAAATCAAGCTGTTTAAGTCGACGACGCGCCTGCCACTGCAAACCTTTAATGCGCTCAACAGAGCACACATGATGCACCAAGTGCGCCAGAATCGCCGTTTGGTAGCCAGAGCCGGTACCAATTTCCAGCACCCGGGACTGCGGCGTTAACTCAAGCAGCTCGGTCATCCGCGCAACCATATAGGGCTGCGAAATCGTCTGCCCCTGACCAATCGGCAGAGCAATATTGTCCCAGGCCTTATGTTCAAACGCCTCATCAATGAATTTTTCACGCGGCACGGCGGCAAGTGCATCGAGAACAAGCTCATCTCTGATGCCCTGCGCACGTAATTGTTCAAGAAGAGTGTGTACGCGTCTGCTTACCATTGCGTGTCGGCTCCCACGCTGTCTAACCAGTCAGAAACAACTTCATGCGCGCCATATGCGGTTAAATCGACATGCAGCGGCGTAATGGAAACATAGCCTTCATCGACGGCGGCAAAATCAGTATCCGGTCCGGCGTCGCACTTTTCGCCCGGCGGCCCGATCCAGTACAGCGTATTACCGCGCGGATCCTGCTGTGGGATCACCTGATCCGCAGGATGGCGGCTACCGCAGCGGGTGACGCGGATACCTTTAATCTGATCCAGCGGTAAATCCGGCACGTTGATATTCAAAATGCGCCCGGTGCGCAGCGGTTCGCGACTCAGCGCCCGTAAGATACGGCAGGTTACTGCGGCAGCAGTATCGTAGTGTTTATGCCCATCAAGTGAGACCGCCAGCGCAGGAAAGCCCAGGTGACGACCTTCCATCGCCGCCGCAACGGTACCGGAATAGATAACATCATCGCCCAGATTAGGACCTGCGTTAATACCAGACACGACAATGTCCGGACGCGGACGCATTAATGCGTTCACGCCCAGATAGACGCAATCGGTAGGTGTACCCATTTGTACGGCGATATCACCGTTTTCATAGGTGAACGTGCGAAGTGAGGATTCCAGCGTCAGCGAGTTAGACGCGCCACTGCGGTTACGATCCGGGGCAACCACCTGTACGTCAGCAAACTCACGCAGCGCTTTCGCCAGCGTTTGTATACCGGGTGCGTGGACCCCATCATCGTTACTCAGCAATATACGCATAATCACCCATTGTGTTAATAAGTTCCCTTACAACACTGGTGGCGAAGCTACCTGCCGGTAGCCAGAAACGTAACTCAACGGTTACGTCATCCCACCAGTTCCAGCTTAATTGTTGTGGATACAGCAACATAGCACGACGCGATGCGTCGACTTTCTCGCGCAACAACAGCGATTGCAGCGCGGTTTCATCAGCAATAGCGGCTTCTTCAAACGCCAGCGCGTCGCGCTGAGTTCCCCACTCACCGCTGCCCGGTAATGCCGCTGTAATCATCAATTCTTTATCATCGACGCGACGCTGTAATTCGGTCTGTTCTTCCTGCGTGGCGACAAACCAACTTCCGCGTCCCGACAATTGTAGCGCATCGCCGTCAACAACTTGATTAAAGTCTGTTTTTTTCAAGCGTTCACTGACTATCTGATTAAACAACGCGCTACGGGCCGCCGACAACCAAAAACTGCGCTTATTGCGATCGCGCACCGGCGCATCGCTTTGCGCCCAGCGCAGCGCCCCTTGCAGGTTGCTGCCGCCAATACCAAAACGCTGAGCGCCAAAATAGTTCGGTACGCCGCGCTCGCTAATCGCCTGCAAACGCGCTTCAACGTCATTTCGCTGGCTCACTTCACGCAGCACCAGCGTAAATTCGTTATCTTTCAGCGCCCCTAAACGCAGCTTACGCTTGTGGCGCGCGTACTCCAGCACTTTACAGCCTTCGAGTTCAAATTTGCTTAAATCAGGCATTGCATTGCCCGGCACGCGCGCGCACAGCCACTGTTCCGTGACTGCATGCTTGTCTTTCTGGCCAGCAAAGCTCACTTCACGGGCGTGAATTTTCAGGAACTTCGCCAGCGCGTCAGCCACAAAACGGGTATTACAGCCGTTTTTCAGGATACGCACCAAAATGTGCTCGCCTTCGCCATCCGGTTCGAAGCCTAAATCTTCGACGACGACAAAGTCTTCCGGATTCGCTTTCAGAACGCCATGGCCTTGTGGTTTGCCATGGAGATACGTCAGATCTTCAAACGCAGTCATTTCGTTGCCTTAATGAGTAACGCCACCGCTTCACAGGCAATCCCTTCCCCACGCCCGGTAAAACCGAGTTTTTCCGTGGTGGTCGCTTTCACGTTAACATCATCCATATGGCAGCCGAGATCTTCGGCAATAAACACGCGCATTTGCGGAATGTGCGGCAGCATCTTCGGCGCCTGAGCAATAATCGTCACATCCACATTACCAAGCGTATAGCCTTTGGCCTGAATACGCCGCCAGGCTTCTCGCAATAATTCACGACTATCTGCACCTTTAAAGGCCGGGTCGGTGTCCGGGAAGAGTTTACCGATATCCCCCAGCGCAGCCGCGCCCAGCAGTGCATCGGTTAACGCGTGTAACGCCACGTCGCCATCAGAATGCGCCAGCAATCCTTTTTCATACGGGATGCGCACACCACCAATGATAATTGGGCCAACTCCGCCAAAAGCGTGTACGTCGAAACCGTGTCCAATTCGCATTATGCCTTCTCCTGATATACACAACATCCTCCAGGCAGCCTGAAGAATGATGTATCTAGATAGTTCGGGTCAGATAAAATTCCGCCAGCGCCAGGTCTTCCGGGCGGGTGACTTTAATGTTGTCAGCGCGTCCTTCGACCAGCAGCGGATGAAAACCGCAATATTCAAGCGCCGAGGCTTCGTCCGTAATGGTTGCGCCTTCGTTTAGCGCACGGGTCAGACAGTCATGCAACAGCTCGCGAGGGAAAAACTGCGGCGTCAACGCATGCCATAAATCGGTGCGATCGACCGTATGGGCGATGTCTGTTCGGCCCGGCTCCGCGCGTTTCATCGTGTCGCGCACCGGCGCGGCAAGGATCCCACCGATGCGGCTGGTTTCACTTATTGCCAGCAAACGAGATAAATCTTCCTGATGCAGGCACGGACGCGCGGCATCATGCACCAGTACCCAACTGGCCTCACCTGCGGCTTGCAAACCAGCAAGGACAGAATCGGCACGCTCGTTGCCACCATCCACCACGGTAATTTGCGGGTGCGCTGCGAGTGGAAGTTGGGCAAAGCGACTGTCGCCTGGGCTAATAGCGATGACGACTCGCGTCACCCGGGGATGAGCCAGCAGCGCATCAACCGAGTGTTCGAGAATGGTTTTATTGCCAATAGAGAGGTACTGCTTAGGACACTCTGTTTGCATTCGGCGGCCAAACCCGGCAGCCGGCACCACGGCGCAAACGTCCATTAAAGTGGCTGCCATGTTAAATCCCTGGACGGTTTATCGATTGTTTTGCCCTGCAGTCTGAGCGCGTTTAGACGCGTCAGGCACCAGACGATAAAAGGTTTCGCCTGGCTTAGTCATACTGAGTTCGTTACGCGCGCGCTCTTCGATAGCCTCTTGCCCGCCATTGAGATCGTCAATTTCGGCAAAAAGCTGATCGTTACGCGCTTTCAGTTTCGCGTTTGTAGCTTGCTGCGCCGCAACATCATCGTTGACGCGACTATAGTCATGTATGCCGTTCTTACCGAACCACAGCGAATACTGTAGCCAGACTAATAAAGCCAGCAACAGCAACGTAAGTTTACCCATCCTGCCCCCTGAAAAACGGCATCAACATCCCATAAACTCCGCTGACAACTTTACATCAACGGACGGGAATGCCGCGACAACGCGGGCAAATGTACCACATTTGCCCGTTGTTACGTATACCCCATGTAAGGAGAACATAATCTCATTGTTGGTTACGGTTTGAATTATGGCCAGACAGTGAACAACAGCGGCGATCGCGTGAAAGGACGTATGCCTAACCCAGTAGCCACAGGAACAGTGCGCCAAACATTGCGCCAACCACCAGCAGGGTACAGGTAATACTCAGCAGCAACCGCCCCTTCAATAGCGAATGCAGGGCAATACCCGCGACAATCGCCACGGGCAACAACGCGAGGAAAAAGGGCCAGGTATAGAGGAAGAAAAACAGTGTGTTAGGGCCATACATCAGACATGGGAATCCCAGCGCCAGCAACCACGCGACAAAACCGACCACGGCTCCTGGGAGTGACCAGGTAGTTTCGTCGTCGGCAGCGAAGGTATCTGACTCTGTAATAGTAATGTTATGGCTGTTACGCATATCTAATCCTGTGACCGTGACTGACCGGGCATGCAAGCTCGGGTGTCTCAGGATCTGATAATATCTTCCTGCCTCAGCAGGTCTAATAATTGAGGAACCAAATTTGTTACCAATTGTTCACCATCAAGATGAATCTCTGGCGATTCAGGCGCTTCGTAAACCGAGTCAATTCCGGTGAAATTGCGCAACTCCCCCGATCGCGCTTTTTTATACAGCCCTTTTGGATCGCGTGCTTCGCACGTTGCTAATGGCGTATCGACAAAAACCTCAATAAAACGCCCTTGGCCCACGCGCTCGCGAACCATTTTTCGCTCGGCGCGATGTGGAGAGATAAACGCAGTCAACACCACCAGGCCGGCGTCTACCATCAGGTTAGCCACTTCACCAACCCGACGAATATTCTCCTTACGATCGGCATCGCTAAACCCAAGATCGCTGCACAGACCGTGACGCACGTTATCGCCATCCAGCAGATAGGTGCTCACCCCTAGCTTATGCAGCGCCTCTTCCAGAGCCCCTGCTACCGTGGATTTACCGGAACCTGACAGCCCGGTAAACCACAGCACAACACCACGATGACCGTGGCGTTGTTCCCGCTGTTGCGGTGTAACAGGATGGGCATGCCAGACGACGTTTTCGTCATGCAGCGCCATTATTTTCCTCCCAGCAGATCGCGCGCACCCCAGTGTGGGAAGTGGCGACGCACCAGTGCATTAAGCTCCAGCTCAAACGCGCTGAACTGAGAAGCTGTGGCAAGCTCCTGGACGATTGGCTCACGCACCAGTCCCGCGCCAACGGTAACGTTGGTCAGGCGGTCAATGATAATCAGCCCGCCCGTAACCGGATTCTGCTGATAGGTATCCAGCACCAGCGGCTCATCAAAAGTCAGATTAACCAGACCGATACCGTTCAGCGGTAGCGCTTCAACGTCACGTTGGGTCAGGTTATTAATATCGACCTGATACTGCACGCTATCTACGCGTGCGCGGGTCTTCTTGCCCGCGACTTTTATGTCGTAGCTCTGCCCTGGCGACAACGGTTGTTCCGCCATCCACACCACATCAACAGCTGCGCTTTGTACTGTCGGCAGCGTTTCACCGGCATCAAGTAACAGGTCGCCCCGGCTAATATCGATCTCATCTTTCAGCACCAGGGTGATCGCTTCACCCGCATGCGCTTCCTGTAAATCGCCATCAAAGGTTACGATCCGCGCCACGCTCGACTCAACGCCGGACGGCAGCACTTTGACGCGCAGTCCGACCTTCACGCTACCGGAGGCCAGCGTTCCGGCATAACCACGGAAATCCAGATTCGGTCGGTTCACATACTGCACCGGGAAGCGCATCGGCTGAGTATCAACAATGCGCTGGATCTCAACGGTCTCCAGCACTTCCAGCAGCGTCGGACCGCTGTACCACGGCATACTGGCGCTTTGCGAAGCCACGTTATCGCCTTCCAGCGCAGAGAGCGGCACAAACCGGATATCCAGGTTGCCCGGCAGTTGTTCAGCAAAAGTAAGATAGTCTTCGCGAATGCGGTTAAATGTCTCTTCGCTAAAGTCCACCAGATCCATTTTGTTGATCGCCACTACCAGGTGTTTGATCCCAAGCAACGTGGAGATAAAGCTATGACGACGAGTCTGATCCAGCACGCCTTTACGCGCATCGATCAGTAGGATCGCCAGGTCGCAGGTCGACGCACCGGTCGCCATGTTACGGGTGTACTGCTCATGCCCGGGAGTGTCCGCAATAATAAATTTACGCTTCTCGGTAGAGAAATAACGATACGCCACGTCGATGGTGATGCCCTGCTCACGCTCGGCCTGCAAGCCGTCAACCAATAACGCCAGATCAAGCTTTTCGCCCTGAGTGCCGTGACGTTTACTGTCATTGTGCAGCGATGAAAGCTGGTCTTCATAAATCTGACGCGTGTCGTGCAGCAGGCGGCCAATCAGGGTACTTTTCCCATCATCCACGCTACCGCAGGTTAAAAAGCGCAGCAGACTTTTGTGTTGCTGGGCAACCATCCAGGCTTCAACGCCGCCTTCATTAGCAATTTGTTGTGCAAGTGTCGTGTTCATGGCGGCTCCTTAGAAATACCCCTGACGTTTCTTCAGCTCCATGGAGCCCGCCTGGTCGCGGTCAATCACGCGGCCCTGACGTTCACTGGTGGTTGAAACCAGCATCTCTTCGATAATTTCCGGCAGCGTCTGCGCATTCGACTCCACCGCGCCTGTCAGCGGCCAGCAACCGAGCGTACGGAAACGCACCATGCGTTTTTTAATCACTTCACCGGGTTGCAGATCGATTCTGTCGTCATCAATCATCATCAGCATGCCGTCGCGTTCCAGCACCGGACGCTCCGCCGCCAGATACAGCGGCACGATGTCGATATTTTCCAGCCAGATGTACTGCCAGATATCCTGTTCAGTCCAGTTAGAGAGCGGGAAGACGCGAATACTTTCGCCTTTGTTAATCTGCCCGTTGTAGTTGTGCCACAGCTCCGGGCGCTGATTTTTAGGATCCCAGCGATGAAAACGATCGCGGAAAGAGTAAATACGCTCTTTGGCACGCGATTTCTCTTCGTCACGACGAGCACCGCCAAACGCGGCATCGAAACCGTATTTATTCAGTGCCTGCTTCAGCCCTTCAGTTTTCATAATGTCGGTATGCTTGGCGCTACCGTGGACAAACGGGTTGATGCCCATCGCCACCCCTTCCGGGTTTTTATGCACCAGCAGTTCGCAGCCGTAGGCTTTCGCCGTGCGGTCACGAAACTCGTACATTTCGCTGAATTTCCAGCCGGTATCAACGTGCAGCAATGGGAACGGCAGCGTGCCCGGATAAAACGCTTTACGCGCCAGATGCAGCATTACGCTGGAATCTTTGCCGATGGAATACATCATCACCGGATTAGAAAACTCGGCGGCCACCTCACGAATGATATGGATGCTTTCCGCTTCCAGTTGCCGCAGGTGGGTAAGTCGTTTTTGATCCATAACCGTTCCTATGTAATGCCGTTATTTTGCTAACGATGCTCAGATAACCTGACTATAGGGAGGGCAAGGGGGCGAATGAAATTACGAATTGGAATGAGTAGTTCCTCAAAGGAATAACGATCCGGAAAAGCAAATATCAAAAAGTGCTTAAGCTACCGGAATTCGGGCATTTAAGAGCAAATGAAATTGTTTTACCTCGATCACGGTTTCATACTAGCGGCTGAAAATTTCTGCTTGGTATTTAAGGACTCACTATGTTTTCCGCATTGCGCCACCTGACTACCGCCCTGGCGCTCGGCGCGTGCTTCATCCTTCCCGCACAGGCAACATCTTCGAAGCCCGGAGATATCGCAAATACCCAGGCTCGATATATCGCAACGTTTTTCCCAGGCCGCGTGACGGGATCTCCAGCAGAAATGTTGTCTGCTGATTATATACGTCAACAATTTCAGCAGATGGGTTATAGCAGCGATATTCGAACGTTTAATAGCCGTTATGTTTATACCGCCAAAGATAACCGTAAAAACTGGCATAACGTAACGGGAAGCACCGTTATTGCTGCACATGAAGGCAAAGCGCCGCAGCAGATTATTATTATGGCGCACCTCGACACCTACGCCGCACAAAGCGACGCCGACTCCGATGCCAATCTGGGTGGATTAACCCTGCAAGGTATCGATGACAACGCCGCAGGTGTTGGCGTAATGCTGGAACTGGCGGAAAAACTCAAAAACGTGCCGACACAGTACGGTATTCGATTTATCGCCACCAGCGGCGAGGAAGAAGGCAAACTGGGCGCGGAGAACATCCTGAAGCGAATGAGCGCCGCCGAGAAGAAAAACACGCTGCTGGTTATCAACCTCGATAACCTGATCGTCGGCGATAAGCTCTATTTCAATAGCGGTAAGAAAACCCCGGAAGCGGTGCGAAAACTGACGCGCGACCGGGCACTGGCTATCGCGCACAGCCGCGGTATCGTTGCCAGCACCAATCCAGGTCTGAACAAAGACTATCCGAAAGGCACTGGATGTTGTAACGATGCAGAGGTCTTCGACAACGCGGGGATTGCCGTTCTTTCAGTTGAAGCGACCAACTGGAACCTGGGCAAGAAAGATGGCTATCAGCAGCGCGCCAAAAGCGCCTCTTTCCCGGCAGGCAACAGCTGGCACGACGTGCGACTGGATAACCAACAGCATATCGATAAAGCGTTACCAGGCCGGATAGAGCACCGTAGCCGCGACGTGGTACGCATTATGCTGCCGCTGGTAAAAGAACTGGCAAAAGCGGGTAAATCCTGAAGAAGGGATCCGGTAGGATGTAAATCTTACCGGCCCCCTTTCCTGTTACCCTTCGTGCAGTCCGCACTCGCGCTTCAATCCGAAGAAACGCGTCTCTTCTTCCGCCATACCCGGCTCCCATTTGCGGGTGGTGTGGGTATCGCCTACCGACAGATAGCCCTGATCCCACAACGGATGGTATTTCAAACCGTGTTTTTGCAGATACTGGTAAACCGTACGGTTATCCCAGTCGATGATCGGCAGAACTTTAAACACGCCGCGCTGGATAGCCAGCACCGGCAAATGCGCACGACTGCCCGATTGCTCTCGACGCAGACCGGCAAACCAGGTTTGCGCGTTCAGCTCCTGCAGCGCCCGGTTCATCGGCTCGACTTTGTTGATGTCATTGTATTTTTCAATGCCTTCAACGCCCTGCTCCCACAGTTTGCCGTAGCGTGCTTCCTGCCAGGCCGCACTTTCCTTTGCCCGGTAGACTTGCAGATTAAGCTTAAGCTTGTCCGTTAACTCATCAATGAACTGATAGGTTTCCGGGAACAAATAGCCAGTATCGGTGAGGATCACCGGGATATCCGGGCGAATCTGATTTACCAAATGCAGGCTCACTGCCGCCTGGATACCAAAACTTGATGACAGTACATATTCACCAGGCAGGTTTTCCAGCGCCCACGCTACGCGATCCTCGGCGCTCAATTTTTCCAGTTGGTCGTTGGTTTGTGCCAACGCCATAACGCGTTCAACTTTCGGCAGTTCGTTCAACGCGTTGAGATCGAGTTTGGACATAAGTTCCTCACTGTTTGCCTTGCCTGATGGCGCTGCGCTTATCAGGCCTACCGATTCAGCAGACCCGATAAGTCAATTTCACATTATTCCCAGAAATCCCGGGCGGGATCGAGCACCGGGCGAATAATGCCCGCACGCACCGTAAAGTCACCGAAGCCTTCACCCGCTTCGCGCTCTTTCGCCCAGCGCCCAATCAGTTCATCCAGCGATGCCAGAATTTCCGGCTCGGTGATGTTCTCTTTAAACATCCGGGGAATGCGAGTTCCGATACGGTTGCCCCCTAAATGGAGGTTGTAACGCCCGGGTGCTTTACCCACCAGACCAACTTCCGCCAGCATCGCACGACCACAACCGTTCGGGCAGCCGGTCACACGCATGACAATGTTTTCATCACTCAGGCTGTGCTTCGCCATCAGCGTGTCGATGTTGTCGATAAACGTTGGCAGGAAGCGCTCGGCTTCCGCCATCGCCAGCGGACAGGTCGGGAACGAGACGCAGGCCATCGAGTTTTCACGCTGCGGAGTGACTGCGTTCATTAAGCCACTCTTCTGCGCAATCTTCTCGATCTTCGCCTTTTCACTCTCAGGAACACCGGCAATGATCAGGTTCTGGTTCGCGGTAATGCGGAACTCACCTTTGTGGATCTTCGCGATCTCAAGCAGACCGGTTTTCAGCGGTCGGCCCGGATAATCGAGGATACGGCCGTTTTCAATAAACAACGTCAGATGCCATTTATTGTCGATCCCTTTCACCCAGCCGATACGATCGCCGCGACCGGTAAACTCGTACGGACGGATCGGCTCAAACTTGATCCCCGCCCGGCGCTCAACTTCAGCTTTAAAGGTCTCAACGCCTACGCGTTCCAGCGTGTATTTGGTTTTGGCGTTTTTACGATCGGTACGGTTACCCCAGTCGCGCTGAGTCGTCACCACCGCTTCCGCGACCGCCAGCGTATGCTCAAGCGGCAGATAGCCGAATTCGCTTGCTGTGCGGGCGTAGGTTTTCTTGTTACCGTGCTCGATGGACAGACCGCCGCCCACCAGCAGGTTAAAGCCCACCAGCTTGCCGTTTTCCGCAATCGCCACGAAGTTCATGTCGTTGGCGTGCAGATCGATGTCGTTCTGCGGTGGGATCACGACCGTGGTTTTAAACTTACGCGGCAGATAGGTTTGACCGAGGATCGGCTCTTCGTCGGTGGTCGCGACTTTTTCCTGATCCAGCCAGATCTCTGCATAGGCGCGGGTACGCGGCAGCAGATGTTCGGAGATCTTTTTCGCCCACTCGTAGGCTTCGGCGTGCAGCTCAGATTCATACGGGTTGGAGGTGCACAGCACGTTACGGTTCATGTCGTTGGCGGTCGCCAGAGCGTCAAGCCCGACTGAATGCAGCATCTGGTGTACCGGCTTAACATTCTTCTTCAGAATGCCGTGAAACTGGACGGTCTGACGGTTGGTCAGACGAATGCTGCCGTATATGGTGTTGTCATGGGCGAACTTGTCGATCGCCTGCCACTGTTTGGTGGTGATCACCCCACCCGGCAGACGACAGCGCAGCAGCATAGCGTGACGCGGCTCCAGCTTTTGCTCGGCACGTTCGGCGCGGATATCGCGGTCGTCCTGCTGGTACATACCGTGAAAACGGATCAGCAGGAAGTTGTCGCCTTTAAACCCGCCGGTCAGGCCGTCGTTTAAATCTTCGGCAATGGTACCGCGCAGATAGTTGCTTTCCAGCTTCATACGCTCAGCGTCGGACAGTTTGCCTTCGACCACCAATGGTCCTGGATGTTTTTCGCTCATTAGTAGACATCTCGCTGATAACGGCGCTCAATGCGCAGCTCACTTAAAAATTCATCCGCCGCTTCGATATCCATACCACCGAATTCGGCAATCACTTCCAACAACGCCTGCTCAACGTCTTTCGCCATGCGATTGGCGTCGCCACAGACATAAATGTGCGCACCGTCGTTAATCCAGCGCCACAGTTCCGCGCCCTGTTGGCGCAGTTTATCTTGTACGTAGACTTTTTCTTTTTGATCGCGGGACCAGGCGAGATCGATACGGCTCAGTACGCCCTCTTTGACGTAACGCTGCCATTCCACCTGATACAGGAAATCTTCGGTAAAGTGTGGGTTACCAAAAAACAGCCAGTTTTTGCCTTCGGCTCCGTCAGCCGCACGTTGCTGCATGAATGCACGGAACGGCGCAATCCCCGTACCCGGTCCAATCATAATTACCGGCGTCTGTGGGTTCGCAGGCAGACGGAAGTTGTCGTTGTGTTCAATGAACACGCGAACTTCACCTTCTTCTTCCACGCGGTCGGCGAGGAAACTGGAAGCACCACCAGCACGGGCGCGACCTTCTATCTCATAACGCACCACGCCCACGGTGACGTGCACTTCCCTTTCCACTTCCGCCTGGGAAGAGGCAATGGAGTACAAACGCGGCGTCAGCGGACGCAGCAGTTCAACTAACGCCTGAGCATCCAGTTGTGCCGGAGAGAAGCGCACCATATCGACGATGGGCGTGGTTGCGGCGTAATGCTGCAACTGTGCTTTGTCACCCACTAACGGCAGCAAAGTTTCGCTGCGGGTTAAGGTGGCATAGTTCTCTACGATATTGCCGGTGTTAACCGTCAGCTCGAAATGCCACTGCAACGCTTCAGCGAGCGACAGGGTTTTGCCTTCAACCGTGACCGGCTCATCACCTTTCAGCCACAGCAGTTCAACCAGTTCTTTAACCAGAGCCGGGTCATTCTGATACCAGACGCCCAGCGCATCGCCCGGCTGATAACGCAGGCCGGAATCGCCTAAATCAATTTCAATATGGCGCACGTCTTTTTCAGAGTCGCGGCCGGTAATTTTCTGATTCACCGCAAGGGACGCCGTCAGTGGCGCTTCTTTGGTGTATGGGCTGGTGTGTACTTCATTTACTGCACCGCTCGCGGCAACTTGCACAGACGGTGCAGCAGGCGCACGCGCTTTCAGAACATCAACAAGGCGAGCACGCCACTGCGCGGCGGCGGCCTGGTATTCGACGTCGGCATCTACACGATCGAGCAGACGTTCACCACCCAGCTCAGCCAGTTTCGCATCGAAGTCTTTTCCTGCCTGGCAGAAAAACTCATAAGAGGTATCGCCAAGACCAAACACAGCAAAAGCGGTGTTATCAAGCTTCGGCGCTTTTTTCGAGAACAGGAATTTATGCAACGCCACGGCTTCTTCCGCCGGTTCACCTTCCCCTTGCGTCGACGCCACCACGATCAGCAGTTTTTCATTGGCGATTTGTTTGAATTTATAGTCGCCAGCGTTGATGAGAGTGACGTTGAGCTTCGCGGCGATCAGATCATCGCGCAGGGCTTCCGCCACACGGCGCGCATTACCGGTTTGCGAGGCGGAGATAAGCGTAATGCCAGGCATTTCAGCGACAGGCGCAGGCGCCACCGCGTTGCTGCCAGGCTGCTGATTCAGCACGCCCCAAAAATAGCCAGAAACCCACGCAAGCTGTGCGGGAGTGAAATCGGTAGTGGCCGCCTGAAGGCGTGCCAGTTGCTCCGGGTTTAGCGGTAGCAAAGCGGAAGGTGGGGCCTGTGTCGTCATGCGTTGTCATGTTCCAGTAAGCAAAGCGGATTTCAGCAATAAAACCCAAACTGAAGATAAGGTTAACGGCGGGGATAGTAACAATTAAAGAAGGGATGGAAATAACAAATAACCAAATGGACTAACCTGTTTTAGTTATAGTTATTAACTGCAAAACAGATTATATAAGCATTTGATATATAAATAATTAACTAATATTGATCGTATGAATACGTAGCTTTAGTACTGAGCATCCTTTTATACACTAAATAATTTAAGATGCATCGAGGCGGCAACTGAGCAAGTCCCCAGGAGCTTACATGAGTAAGTGACTGGGGCGAGCAAAGGCAGCCAACAAAGAAGCAGCTTAAAGAATGACGTGTATAAATAATGATAAAATTTGCTCTTTACGGTACCCTACCGCGGTTTTTCGCATTCTTGAGAGTAAAAAATGTCCACCACCTTGTTTAAAGATTTCACCTTCGAAGCCGCTCACCACCTGCCGCATGTACCGGAAGGGCATAAGTGTGGCCGCCTGCATGGTCACTCATTTATGGTGCGTCTTGAAATTACCGGTGAAGTCGATCCGCATACCGGTTGGATCATGGATTTTGCTGAGTTAAAAGCCGCGTTTAAGCCGACTTACGACAGACTCGATCACTACTATTTGAACGATATTCCTGGCTTAGAAAATCCAACCAGCGAAGTGCTGGCCAAATGGATTTGGGATCAGGTTAAACCTGTGGTCCCTCTGCTGAGTGCCGTAATGGTGAAAGAGACCTGCACAGCGGGCTGCGTATACCGCAGCGAGTGATTATAGGCTTGCCGGATGGCAATGCGTCTTATCCGGCCTGCAACGAGCAACAAACTCTGGCCGGGTAAGCGAAACGCCCCCGGCACAGTTATCAGGCAATATTCAGATACTTATGGGTCTGCATCGACAGACGCCAGTTACGCGCAATACAGGTATCAATGCACAAACGCGTCGCATCTTCTTTCTGGCTGATTGGCTGTAAGGCGATGATTCGCGGTTTGTCGTCACTCAACGTCGCCAGCAGTTCATCCAGCGCTTCAATATCGCGGACACGGCCAACCGGATGCTTGATTTCATTCGCGCGCTCCAGCGCCTGTGACAGCACATCATAGCCACCGCGCATATTCACCTTCGGCGATACGGTCACCCAGGTATTCGGCGTACAGCGTACTTCGTGCGTGCCGCTGGTCTCAATCTGGCAGCTAAAGCCGTTCTTTTCCAGCAGGTCAGTCAGCGACATCAGGTCATGAATGCAGGGCTCGCCACCGGTGATCACCACGTGACGGGCGGTATAGCCCTGACGCGAAATGACCGCCAGCAGATCTTCGCTGCTCGCAGCACCCCATTTATCGCTTTCTTTGGTCTTGGCCAGGATGCTGTACAGGGAGACTTCCCGATCCTCAAGCTTATCCCAGGTGTGTTTGGTATCGCACCAGGCACAGCCAACCGGGCATCCCTGTAAACGAATAAAAATGGCGGGGACGCCGGTAAAGTAACCCTCACCTTGCAGGGTCTGGAACATCTCGTTAATCGGGTACTGCATAGCGCTCTCAATATGGGGATAAACGATAATTATCGCAGATCCCCGCCAAAGTATCATGCCCCATCGATGCTTTACGAGGCGATCGCTGCGACAAAGCGTGCCGTTATCTGCTGCGGGCGCGTGATAGCCCCACCAACCACCACGGTATGGGCGCCTAATGCCAGGCATCGTGCAGCACGTTCAGGGGTATCAACGTTCCCTTCCGCCACAACCGGTACACTGACCGCAGCCAACACATCACGTAAAAAACCGCAGTCGTTTTCCGCCAGCACATGCCCGGCAGTGTCAGCGGTATAGCCGTAGAGCGTAGTGCCCACGCAGTCAAAACCCAGGCGCTCAGCGGTCACCGCTTCGTCTACGGTGGCAATATCCGCCATCAGCAGTACGGACGGATAGCGAGCACGGATCTGCGTGACCAGTTCTTCCAGCGTTTGCCCACCGGGGCGCGGGCGCGCTGTCGCATCCAGAGCAATAATTTCCGGCTCAACGGTCATCAGTTCATCGACTTCCTGCAAAGTGGCCGTGATAAACACATCGCTACCCGGATAATCACGCTTGATAATCCCAATCACCGGCAGGGAGACGCTCTCTTTGATCGCGCGAATGTCCACCACGCTGTTTGCACGAATACCTACCGCACCGCCCTGCGCTGCCGCCAGCGCCATACGTGACATAATAAACGGGCTGTGCAGGGGCTCATTTTCCAGCGCCTGACAGGAGACAATTAATTGACCTTTCAGGGAATCCAGTACAGTTTTCATTACGATAAGATCTCTTCGACTTCGTTTTTAATGATGGTGACATGCGGGCCATAAATCACCTGAACCCCGTTGCCGCGAATAATTACGCCACGGGCCCCGGTCGCTTTCAGCGCCGCTTCATCGACCTTGCTGCTCTCTTTCACCGTCACGCGTAGACGTGTGGCGCAACAGTCCACCTCTTCCAGATTCTCTTTGCCTCCCAGCCCAGTAATTACGGCCGCAGCACGCTCACTTTGCGGCAGGCCGGATTCAGTCGGTGCTGCGTTTTCACGACCAGGCGTCAACCAGTTAAAGCGGTTAATCAAATAGCGGAAGGTGAAGTAGTAAAGGAAGAACCACGGGATCCCCACCATGGGGACGTACATCCAGTTGGTTTTAGCTTCCCCCTGTAGCACGCCGAAGAGGAGGAAATCGATAAGCCCACCCGAAAAGGTTTGCCCGATGGTGATATGTAAAATATGCGCGATCATAAACGCCAGACCATCGAAGAAGGCGTGAATGACGTATAACACGGGTGCGACAAACAGGAATGAGAACTCGATAGGCTCAGTGATCCCTGTCAGGAAAGAGGTCAGGGCCGCTGACAACAGCAGACCAGCAACAAGTTTTCTGTTCTCAGGCTTGGCGGTGTGGTACATCGCCAGACATGCGCCAAGCAGGCCAAACATCATGGTGATGAAGCGCCCTGACATAAAGCGCGAGGTGCCCGCATAGAACTGCTGCGTATTCGGATCGGCAAGTTGCGCGAAGAAAATACGCTGCGTACCTTCAACTAACTGGCCGTTGACGATTTCACTACCGCCAAGCGCCGTCGTCCAGAACGGCAAATAGAAGATATGGTGTAACCCCAGTGGGCCAAGCATACGCAGGATGAAGCCGTACAACAGCGTCCCCAGATAGCCTGTCGCATCCACCAGACCTCCCAGTCCAAAAATGAGTTTCTGGAAATGCGGCCAAACCACCGTCATGACCGCACCCACGACAATCGCGGCAAGGGAGCTAATAATCGGTACAAAGCGCGAACCGCTGAAGAAACCAAGGAACTGAGGTAATGAGACTTTATTGAAACGGCTATGCAGCGCGCAGGTGACAAGCCCAATCACCACCCCACCGAACACACCCGTTTCCAGTGTCTGAATACCCAGCGTCATCCCCTGGCCTACGGCACCGGGATTCTCGTGTGCCAGCGTTCCGTTGAGCGTCAATAAAGCGTTGATGGTGGCGTTCATCACCAGAAATGCCAGCAATGCCGCAAGCCCAGCGGTGCCTTTATCCGTTTTAGCCAGTCCTACTGCAACACCCACCGCAAAGAGCACCGACAGGTTGGCAAACACAATAGAACCTGCGCTGGTCATGATCGTGAAGATTGCCTGTAACCAGTCAACGTCCAAAAACGGATAAGCAGTCAATGTGTTTGGATTCGACAGCGCGCCGCCAATCCCTAACAACAGCCCCGCAGCGGGCAGTACCGCAATCGGCAGCATGAACGATTTGCCGAACCGCTGTGCCTTTTCGAACCATGCGCCCGATGAAGCGCCGCTAAACATTTGCATCATTTTTTCATCTCTCCGATTAATGATGAAAATTTTTACCATATTTAATATTAATAATGAAAATTTTCATCAAAATCCAGGAAGCCGATCATACTTTTTTAAAATGACTGGCATCTCTCCCCTGCTTTCCGCCACACTATCAACAGAGAAACGCATTAAGGATTTTGCATGTCAGAAAATGAAAACCTGCTGCTGAGATTGCGCCAGGGCGTTGACGGATATAGCCGAACACAGCAGAAGCTGGGAGAGTTTGTGCTCAGCGATCCGGCAAAAGTTGTCTACCTGACGATTACCGAACTGGCGCGTGAAAGCGACACCAGCGAGGCGAGCGTCACACGTCTGTGCCGCGCACTAGGGTGTAAGGGTTATAACGAATTCAAAATGGCGCTGGCACTCGATCTCCAGCAAGGACAGCCGGTAGAGCACAGCGGAGATGAGATTGACAATGTGGTCAATGAATCCGTACAAGCGCTACAGGACACAGCAAAATTACTCGACAGGACATTACTGGAATCCGCCGCTTTGGCGCTGCATCAGGCCCAGTCGGTACAGATTTATGGCGTAGCGGCCAGCGCTATTCTGGGTGAGTATTTACATTACAAACTCCTGCGCCTCGGCAAACCTGCACAATTGTTCAGTGACATGCATCGTGCAGCCATGAACGCCGCAACGCTTAACAAAGACACGCTGGTGGTAGCGATTTCCAGTTCAGGTTCGACGCGCGATCTACTGCATGTCGTTAAACTGGCGCGTAAGCAAGGCGTGCGCGTACTGGCGTTAAGTAATACGCCGCGCAGCCCGTTGGCTTCGCTGAGTGATATTCAACTGGTCGCAGCCAAACCAGAAGGTCCGTTGAGTGCTGGCGCGCTAAACGCCAAGGTGGGAGTGATGCTGTTGGTAGAACTACTGACTACGTCGCTGATTGCTCTGGATGAAAAGTACAGTAATGTGAGCCAGCAAACCGCCAGCGCGACCCTTCCTCTACTGCTTTAAGAGCATAAAAAAACCCGCCGCAGCGGGTTTTTACGTTAAGAGTTAAAGAACAGGATTACGCCTGACCTTTGATCTCTTTACGACCGTTGTACGGTGCTTGTTCACCCAGAGCTTCTTCGATACGAATCAGCTGGTTGTACTTAGCAACGCGGTCAGAACGGCTCATAGAACCAGTTTTGATCTGGCCTGCAGCGGTACCAACAGCCAGGTCAGCGATGGTAGCGTCTTCAGTTTCGCCAGAGCGGTGAGAGATGACAGCGGTGTAGCCAGCGTCTTTCGCCATTTTGATCGCAGCCAGAGTTTCGGTCAGAGAACCGATCTGGTTGAATTTGATCAGGATGGAGTTAACGATGCCTTTTTCGATGCCTTCTTTCAGGATCTTGGTGTTAGTTACGAACAGATCGTCACCAACCAGCTGGATTTTGTCGCCCAGTACTTTAGTCTGGTATGCGAAACCGTCCCAGTCAGACTCGTCCAGACCATCTTCGATGGACACGATCGGGTACTGTTTGGTCAGTTCTTCCAGGAAGTGAGTGAATTCTTCGGAGGTGAATGCTTTGTTGCCTTCGCCAGCCAGAACGTATTTACCGTCTTTGTAGAATTCAGAAGCTGCACAGTCCATCGCCAGGGTGATGTCTTTGCCCAGCTCGTAGCCAGCTGCTTTAACCGCTTCAGCGATTACAGCCAGAGCTTCAGCGTTGGAACCCAGGTTCGGCGCGTAGCCACCTTCGTCACCAACTGCAGTGTTCATACCTTTAGCTTTCAGAACCTTAGCCAGGTTGTGGAACACTTCAGAACCCATACGAACGGCTTCTTTCAGAGTCTTAGCGCCAACCGGCTGAATCATGAATTCCTGGATGTCGACGTTGTTGTCAGCGTGCTCACCACCGTTGATGATGTTCATCATCGGAACCGGCATGGAGTATTTACCCGGAGTACCGTTCAGTTCAGCGATGTGTGCATACAGCGGCAGGCCTTTTGCTGCTGCTGCTGCTTTGGCGTTCGCCAGGGACACAGCCAGGATGGCGTTTGCACCGAAGTTGGATTTGTTTTCAGTACCGTCCAGATCGATCATGATCTTGTCGATGCCAGCCTGATCTTTAGCATCTTTACCCAGCAGAGCCTGAGCAATTGGGCCGTTAACAGCTGCAACAGCTTTCAGTACGCCTTTACCCATGAAACGGGATTTGTCGCCATCGCGCAGTTCCAGTGCTTCGCGGGAACCAGTAGAAGCACCTGACGGAGCTGCTGCCATACCAACGAAACCACCTTCCAGGTGTACTTCGGCTTCAACAGTCGGGTTACCACGGGAGTCGATGATTTCACGACCGATGATTTTAACGATTTTGGACATTAGATTTTCCTCAGTACAAGTTAAACTAAAACTCCAGACAAACAATGCACCCTAATGGGTGCATTGCCGTTCTAACTTATTTACTTCTTACTTCGCCTGACGCTTCTGATGTTCACTGGCGGCTTTCACAAAGCCGGCAAACAGCGGGTGCCCATCACGTGGCGTGGAAGTAAATTCCGGGTGGAACTGACAGGCCACGAACCACGGATGATTCGGTACCTCAATGATCTCGACCAACTGATCATCACCGGAACGGCCTGCAATACGCAGACCCGCAGCTTCAATCTGTTTCAACAGCATATTGTTGACTTCGTAACGGTGGCGATGGCGTTCAACAATTGTCGGCGCGCCGTACAGTTGACGAACCAGGCTATCGTCGCTCAACTGACACTGCTGCGCGCCAAGGCGCATTGTGCCACCCAGATCGCTCTTCTCGGTACGGATTTCGACGTTGCCGTCTTCATCGCGCCATTCGGTAATCAGGGCCACCACCGGGTACTTACAGTCTGGCACAAATTCCGTGGAGTTGGCGTTATCCATACCCACTACGTTACGTGCAAACTCAATCAACGCAACCTGCATACCCAGGCAAATGCCCAGATAAGGAATATTGTTCTCACGCGCAAAGCGCGCCGTCGCGATTTTACCTTCAACACCACGGTAGCCGAAGCCGCCTGGGATCAGGATTGCATCAAGACCTTTCAGGATCTCAACGCCACGCGTTTCGACATCTTGCGAATCGATCAGCTTGATGTTGACGGTGACACGATTCTTCAGACCACCGTGCTTCAGCGCTTCGATAACTGACTTATAGGCATCCGGCAGTTCAATGTACTTGCCGACCATACCGATAGTCACTTCGCCTGCCGGATTCGCTTCTTCGTAGATAACCTGTTCCCATTCTGACAGATTAGCTTCCGGACAGTTCAAGCTGAATCGTTTACAAATATAATCGTCAAGGCCCTGAGATTTCAACAGGCCCGGGATTTTATAGATGGAATCGACATCTTTCAGAGAAATCACCGCTTTTTCCGGAACGTTACAGAACAATGCAATTTTTGCACGTTCATTAGCCGGAACTGCGCGATCGGAGCGGCAAATCAGGATATCTGGCTGAATACCGATAGAAAGCAGCTCTTTTACAGAGTGCTGAGTCGGTTTAGTTTTGACTTCACCAGCCGCCGCCATGTACGGAACCAGCGTCAGATGCATAAACAGCGTGTGCTCACGGCCAATTTCTACGGCCATCTGGCGAATCGCTTCAAGGAACGGCAGAGATTCGATATCCCCAACGGTTCCGCCGATTTCGACCAGAACAACATCATGACCTTCACCGCCTTCCAGAACGCGCTCTTTAATGGCATTCGTGATGTGCGGGATAACCTGAACTGTTGCGCCCAGGTAGTCGCCACGGCGCTCTTTACGCAGAACGTCGGAGTAGATACGACCCGTAGTGAAGTTGTTGCGGCGGCTCATTTTGGTACGAATGAAACGCTCATAGTGACCCAGGTCCAGGTCGGTTTCAGCGCCGTCTTCGGTAACGAACACTTCCCCGTGTTGGATTGGGCTCATAGTACCTGGATCGACGTTGATGTACGGATCCAGTTTCATCATGGTTACATTGAGGCCACGGGCTTCAAGAATGGCTGCCAGGGAGGCTGCGGCAATGCCTTTTCCCAGAGAGGATACGACCCCGCCGGTCACAAAAATATAGTTCGTTGTCATGCTGGACCTGAGAAGTTAGGGTGAAACGATGGAATTACCAAGACGGGAAAGTAGTATACCCGAACATGGCGAGCGCCACAAACTTTCATTATCCCCTCTCCTTCGTTCTTCAAGCCGCACCGGTGTTGGCTTCCTTCACTCACCCCAGTCACATAGCATTTCTATGTTCCTGGGATTCTTTCAGTCGCCGCCTTGTTGCGACTCGAATAACTCGAAGAGGCAGTATACAAGGTGTTTCATCAACATAACGGGAAGAGAAAATAGCCCCTTTTGGGTAAATGTTTTTGACGTAAATCAAGCGCTTGTTATTTAAAAAATCACACAAATCGCCCTTGACCGACGAAATCCCTTAGAGATCAATTTCCTGCCGTTTTACCTGTTGCCAGACTTCTTCCATAGTTTCCAGATCAACACCAGTCATTTCCAAACCGCGCGAAGCCACAATTCGCTCAACTTCACGAAAACGCCGCTCAAACTTCTCGTTCGCTTTCTGCAATGCGGTCTCTGCTTTAGTGCCTAAATGCCGGGCCATATTAACCGTAGCAAACAGCAGATCGCCCATTTCCTCCTCCAGTTTAGCCTGGTCGACAACAGCCTGCTTAGCCTCAAACATGACTTCGTCGATCTCTTCGTAAACCTTGTCGACAACCGGTCCTAACGTTTTCCAGTCGAAGCCAACATTTGAGCAGCGTTTCTGGATTTTTTGGGCGCGCATTAATGCCGGTAAACTGCGGGGAATATCGTCGAGTGCGGAATGCTGTGCCTTCTGGGCGCGTTCTTCACTTTTGATTTTTTCCCAACGGGTCAAAACCTCAGTACTGTTACTGGCAGAAACATCAGCAAAAACATGTGGATGACGGCGTTCAAGCTTATCGCTAATCGCAGCACAAATATCATCAAAGTTGAAGCGTCCTTCTTCCTGCGCCATCTGGGCGTAAAACACCACCTGGAACAGCAGGTCGCCCAGCTCTCCGCGCAGATCGTCAAAGTCTTCACGCGCAATCGCGTCCAGCACTTCATAGGTTTCTTCGAGGGTGTAAGGGGCAATAGTGGAGAATGTCTGCTCTTTGTCCCACGGACAGCCGTTTTCCGGGTCGCGCAGGCGCTGCATAATACCGAGCAGTCGGTCGATTTGATTCATTGGGATATCCTGAAATTTCAATACAGTAGACCGGATAAGGCGATAGCCGACATCCGGCAACATAGCAATGCCTGATGGCAACGCTAACGCGTCTTATCAGGCCTACAAGGTTATCCGGCCTACAAAATCATTAATTACCGTGCAAGCGACGTGCGTCGATCACATCCGGTACCTGGTTCAGCTTGCCGAGCACGCGCCCGAGCACCTGCAGGTTATAAATTTCGATGGTCATATCGATGGTGGCCAGCTGTTGTTTGGTATCACTTCGGCTGGCAACTCCCAGCACGTTCACCTTCTCGTTGGCGAGAATCGTGGTGATATCACGTAACAAGCCGCTGCGATCGTTGGCCTGGACTCGAACCACCAGCGAATATCCTGCCGAGTAGCTTTCGCCCCAGACCGCATCAACAATACGTTCCGGCGCATGGGAGCGCAGCTCAGCCAGCTGTTCACAATCCGCCCGGTGCACGGAAATACCGCGTCCCTGGGTAATAAACCCGACAATCTCATCGCCTGGAATCGGCTGGCAGCAGCGGGCGATGTGGTGCATCAGGTTACCTACCCCTTCCACCACCACACGACCGTCGTCTTTACGACGACTCTGCGGTGCCTGCGTTTTCTGCTGAAGCTGTTTCAGCGCGGCGGCATCCTGTTCGGCAGCACTGGGCTTATTAAACTGCGCCTGCAGGAAGTTCACCATTTGGTTGAGGCGGATGTCTCCTCCGCCAATCGCCGCCAGCAACTCGTCCAGCTCATTGAAGCTGTAGCGCGGCAGCAGGTGTTTTTCCGCCTCTTTCAGGCTGATACCTAAATGCGCCAGCTCATCGTCGAGGATCTGGCGACCAGCAAGGATGTTTTTGTCGCGGTCCTGTTTACGGAACCAGGCGTGGATCTTCGAACGCCCACGACTGGTGGTTACGTAGCCAAGGTTAGGATTCAGCCAGTCGCGGCTTGGGTTTGGCTGTTTCTGGGTGATAATTTCAATTTGATCGCCCATCTGCAGCTGGTAGGTAAACGGTACGATGCGCCCGCCAATTTTCGCGCCAATGCATCGATGCCCCACATCGCTATGAATGTGGTAAGCAAAATCGAGCGGCGTGGAGCCCGCAGGTAAGTCTACAACGTCGCCTTTTGGCGTAAAGACGTACACGCGGTCATCAAAGACCTGGCTACGGACTTCATCCAGCATTTCACCGGAATCCGCCATCTCTTCCTGCCAGGCAATCAGCTTACGCAGCCACGCAATGCGATCTTCATGACCAGAACGCGCCGCGCCTGAAGCGGTGCCCTCTTTGTACTTCCAGTGCGCCGCGACGCCCAGTTCGGCATCTTCGTGCATCTGTTTGGTACGGATCTGAATTTCGATGGTTTTCCCGCCCGGCCCCAGTACAACCGTATGGATTGACTGGTAGCCATTGGGTTTCGGATTAGCAACGTAATCATCGAACTCATCCGGCAGATGGCGATAGTGAGTATGTACTATCCCGAGTGCGGCATAGCAGTCCTGTAAACGCTCTGCCACGATACGCACTGCGCGTACATCGAACAGTTCATCGAAGGCCAACTGCTTTTTCTGCATTTTGCGCCAGATGCTGTAGATATGCTTCGGACGTCCATACACTTCGGCTTTGACGCCTTCCGTTTTCATCTCTGAGCGCAAATGACCGACGAACTCATCAATGTAATGTTCCCTGTCGATACGACGTTCATGCAGCAGCTTGGCTATGCGTTTGTATTCAGCCGGGTGCAGATAACGGAAGCAATAATCTTCCAGCTCCCATTTTAATTGCCCGATTCCCAAACGGTTGGCCAGCGGTGCATAGATATTGGTGCACTCTTTTGCCGCCAGAACGCGTTCATCTTCCGGCGCATCTTTCACTTCACGCAGATGGGCAATCCGCTCTGCCAGCTTGATGACCACACAGCGGAAGTCATCCACCATTGCCAGCAGCATGCGACGGACGTTATCGACCTGCTCGGAAGAAACTGAATCGGTATGCGTGGCTTTAAGCTGGCGTATTGCCGCCATATCACGCACACCGTGGATAAGATGAACAATGGATTTGCCCACGCTCTCGCGCAGGATGTCTTCACTGACCACGTTGGCATCAGCCAGAGGGAACAGCATTGCGGCACGCAGCGTGTCGATATCCATGCTCAACATAGAGAGAATTTCTACCATCTCCACGCCACGCCACAGCAGCAGATCCGCATCCGGATGCCCCTGTGTCTGCTGGAGGCAGTACGCCCAGGTTTCGGCTAAGCGTTCACACGACTGCTGGCTGGAGATCCCCAGACTCGCGATCCATTTCTTTGGATCAAACTCACCAGCTTTATTTATATGTGCACTTCTTACCGCAACCATTGTCCTCTCCTTAAGGGGCCAGGCCTGTCGAAGTCGACAAGCCCTACCCATTGTCTTTCATGCTGCATTACAACCCGAAATCCAATGGGTACAAAATTCATTACAAACGCTCAAACAGGACCATTGATTCCAGGTGTCCAGTGTGCGGAAACATATCGAGCATCGCCAGTCGCCGTATGGCGTATCCAGCGTTGAGCAAAGCATCGCTGTCACGAGCCAGCGTTGCTGGGTTACAGGATACATAAACAACGCGTATAGGTTCTAATTTTATAATATGTTGCATCACACCTGCAGCCCCCGCACGCGCAGGATCAAGCAATACTTTGTCGAATCCGTTTTTCGCCCACGGCTGTCGGGTAACATCTTCCTCAAGGTTTTCATGAAAGAATGTCACATTGTGTAATCCGTTATTCAGCGCGTTTTCTCGGCCTTTTTCCACCAACGCAGGAACACCTTCTACGCCAACCACGCTTGCTGCCCGAGTTGCCAGCGGTAGGGTAAAATTTCCCATGCCACAGAACAGATCGAGTACACGATCTTCAGGTTGCACATCGAGCCATTCCAGCGCACGGGCGACCATTTGTTGGTTTACCCCTTCATTGACCTGAATAAAATCGCGCGGGCTGAAGGTTAACCGTAGTCCATTTGAATCATACCAGGGCGATTCTTCTGATATTGATTCCAGTATCTCGCTTTGCGGGGCCAGAAACAAAGACAGCCCCTGAGAATGCGAAAAGCATTCCAGTTTTTCTTTATCCGCAGCACTCAATGGCGCCGTGTGGCGCAAAATCATCAGGGTTCCGCTTCCCGCCTGCACCAGTTCGACATGGCCAAGATGGCGTAACCCTTGCAGACTTTCCAGACACGCTCTGAGATGGGGCAATAACGCCTCAAGCTGGGGCACCAAAATAGGGCATTGTTTGACATCGATAATGTCGCTGGAACCGGATTTGCGAAACCCCATCTGCAATTTTTGTTCTTTTGGCCGATAGTTCAGACTCAAACGCGCGCGACGACGATAGCCCCACGGGGCATCTGCTATAACATCCGACACCTCACATTTCATTAAACGCGACAACGCCGCGCTTTTGCTACGCTGCTGCAATGAGATGCTGGCATGCTGCTGCTGGCAACCGCCGCACACGCCAAAATGCGGGCAACGTGGCACTTCACGCTGTGGGCTGTCGTTTAAACGTCGTTTTACTTGCGCGCGGGCAAACTGTTTTTTATCTTCGGTAATCACCACCTCGGCGCTTTCCTGGGGTAGCAATTCCGGTATAAACAACGCCTTTCCGTTATGGCGAGCGACGCCCTGACCAAAAGGATCGAGGTCATTGACGGTAACGGTTATGATCTGACGCGTCGTCACGCGTCGTTTTGCAGAGTAGAATTGCGCCATCGACGAGATATTTCTCTATTTAACAGTGTGACCCTAATTGTCCCATAACGGAACTCCATGACCAACTACAGCCTGCGCGCACGCATGATGATTCTGATCCTGGCCCCGACCGTCCTGATAGGTTTGTTGCTCAGTATCTTTTTTGTTGTGCATCGCTATAACGACTTGCAGCGTCAACTGGAAGATGCTGGTGCCAGCATCATTGAACCACTCGCGGTCTCCAGCGAATATGGCATGAACCTGCAAAACAGGGAATCCATCGGCCAGCTTATCAGCGTGCTGCATCGTCGCCATTCCGATATCGTGCGGGCAATTTCTGTTTATGACGAAAATAACCGACTATTCGTCACCTCTAATTTTCATCTCGATCCGTCTGAAATGCAGTTGGCGACAGGTTCACCGTTTCCCCGGAAGCTGAGCGTCACCCGGCACGGGGATATCATGATCCTGCGAACCCCTATTATATCGGAAAGCTATTCACCGGATGAATCCGCCGTAAGCGACGCCAAAAACACCAAAAATATGCTGGGGTATGTGGCGCTTGAGCTGGACCTTAAGTCCGTACGATTGCAGCAGTACAAAGAGATCTTTATCTCCAGCGTAATGATGCTGTTTTGTATTGGTATTGCGTTAATTTTCGGCTGGCGTCTAATGCGCGACGTGACCGGCCCGATTCGCAATATGGTGAATACCGTTGACCGAATACGTAGAGGACAGCTCGACAGCCGCGTGGAAGGTTTCATGCTGGGCGAGCTGGATATGCTCAAAAATGGCATCAACTCGATGGCTATGTCTCTCGCAGCCTACCATGAAGAGATGCAGCACAACATCGATCAGGCCACCTCTGACCTGCGCGAAACGCTGGAGCAGATGGAAATCCAGAACGTCGAGCTGGATCTGGCGAAGAAACGCGCCCAGGAAGCGGCACGTATTAAGTCTGAGTTTCTGGCAAACATGTCCCACGAGCTGCGAACACCGCTGAATGGCGTGATTGGCTTCACCCGTCTGACACTAAAAACCGAACTCAACACCACACAGCGCGATCACCTGAATACCATTGAACGCTCGGCTAACAATCTGCTGGCCATCATCAATGATGTACTCGACTTCTCCAAACTTGAGGCGGGCAAGCTGATTCTGGAAAGCATTCCGTTCCCGCTGCGCAGCACGCTGGATGACGTCGTTACGCTGTTAGCGCATTCATCCCATGATAAAGGGCTTGAGCTGACGCTGAATATTAAGAATGACGTACCGGACAACGTCATCGGTGACCCGCTGCGTTTACAGCAGGTGATCACCAATCTGGTCGGCAACGCCATCAAATTTACCGAAGGCGGCAACATCGACATTCTGGTCGAGAAGCGAGCCCTTAGTAACACGAAAGTGCAAATTGAAGTACAAATCCGCGATACCGGGATCGGTATTCCTGAGCGCGATCAATCCCGTCTGTTCCAGGCTTTCCGTCAGGCGGATGCCAGTATTTCCCGGCGTCATGGCGGAACCGGGCTAGGTCTGGTCATTACGCAAAAACTGGTCAACGAAATGGGTGGGGATATCTCCTTCCACAGCCAACCTAATCGGGGTTCCACGTTCTGGTTCCATATCAGCCTCGATCTCAACCCTAACGTGCTTATTGATCGTTCGACAACCCGATGCCTTGCCGGTAAACGATTGGCCTACGTCGAACCTAACGCCACCGCCGCACAATGCACGTTAGATATCTTGAGTGAAACACCGCTGGAGGTGATTTACAGCCCTTCGTTCTCCGGGTTGCCAGCGGAGCACTACGACATTCTGTTGCTGGGCATTCCGGTCACTTTGCGCGAACCACTCACCATGCAGCATGAGCGGCTGGCAAGCGCAGCAGCGATGACCGACTTCCTGTTGCTAGCCTTGCCTTGTCATGCACAAATTAATGCTGAGAAATTGAAACAGGGCGGCGCGGCGGCGTGTCTGTTGAAACCTCTCACCTCAACCCGCTTACTGCCCGCGCTGACAGAGTATTGTCAGCTGAACCACAGCGCGGATCCGCTGCTGATAGATGAAAGCAAAATTGCGATGACTGTTATGGCGGTAGACGACAACCCGGCGAACCTCAAGCTGATTGGCGCATTGCTGGAAGATAAGGTCCAGCACGTCGTGCTCTGTGACAGCGGGCATCAGGCGGTGGATCGCGCCAGACAAATGCCGTTTGACCTGATCCTGATGGATATTCAGATGCCAGACATGGACGGTATTCGTGCCTGCGAACTGATCCACCAGCTTCCTCATCAACAGCAGACACCGGTCATTGCGGTCACCGCACACGCCATGGCCGGGCAGAAAGAGAAGCTGCTCAGCGCCGGGATGAACGATTACCTGGCGAAGCCTATCGAGGAAGATAAGCTGCATAATCTGCTGTTACGTTACAAACCGGGCGCAAGCACATCGCTGCGGGCACTCACCGCAGAACCTCTTGAGCCGGTCGTCAATCCGAACACGACGCTCGACTGGCAACTGGCATTAAGGCAAGCCGCGGGTAAGAACGATTTGGCGCGGGATATGCTGCAAATGCTGATCGATTTTCTGCCTGAGGTGCGTAACAAAATCGAAGAGCAACTGGTCGGAGAGAACCCCGAAGGGCTGGTGGATATGATTCACAAGCTGCACGGTAGTTGCGGTTATAGTGGTGTCCCCCGCATGAAAAACCTGTGTCAGCTCATTGAACAACAGCTACGCAGTGGAACCAAAGAAGAAGAGCTGGAACCTGAATTTTTAGAGCTTCTGGATGAAATGGACAACGTTGCGCGCGAAGCGAAACGGATATTGGGGTGATATTCGCCGGATGCGGCGTAAACGCCTTATCCGGTCTACAGGTTTCGCTGTTTACCGTAGGCCCGATAAGCGTCGCGCATCGGGCACATCGCCGAATGCGGCGTAAACGCCTTATACGACCTACAACTCAGCGTAATTGCTGCCCTGCTTTAAGCGTTGCGGCTACGTTTCGCGCCGTCATTCGTACGTTGTCGCTCGCGTTCTTCAGCGCCTCATCCAGGGTACAGATGGTATAGATGACACTGAAAACCGCATCCAGCCCATGCTCGTGGACCACACCGACATCGGCCGTCAGGCTACCTGCGATACCGATAACCGGCTTGTTGTAACGCTTTGCGACCTTCGCCACGCCAACCGGAACCTTACCGTGAATGGTCTGACTATCAATGCGCCCTTCACCTGTGACCACTAAATCCGCATCCGCAACGCAGGCATCAAGGTGTAACGCATCGGTCACTATCTCAATACCGCAGCGTAACTGTGCGCCGCAAAACGCATACAGCGCCGCCCCCATACCACCCGCCGCACCACCACCGGCCAGATCCAGCACGTTGACGTCCAGATCGCGGGCAATAAGTCGCGCATAGTGCGTGAGCGCCCGATCCAGGCGGGTAATCATCTCCGGCGTCGCCCCTTTTTGCGGACCAAAAACCGCAGATGCGCCCTCTTTTCCAGTCAACGGGTTGGTCACATCGCAAGCCACTTCTATAAGGCACCCGGCAAGACGGCTGTCTAACTGAGAAATATCAATCTGGGACAGAGATTCCAGACCGATTCCGCCTTGCGCAATTTCGTTATTTTGCGCATCCAGCAGTTTTGCTCCCAGCGCTTGCACCATCCCGGCACCGCCATCATTGGTGGCGCTACCGCCAATCCCAATGATGATATGCTCAACGCCAGCGTCCAGCGCATGACGAATTAACTCCCCGGTTCCCCAGGATGTCGTTTTCAGCGGATCGCGTAACCCCACAGGAACCTGTTCCAGTCCGCTGGCGGCCGCCATTTCGATAAACGCCGAGCGCTCATCACCAGATAAACCATAAAATGCCTGAATTGTGTTGCCCAAAGGGCCGGTAACATCAACATGCACAAGGTGACCTTGCGTTGCGGCAACCATCGCTTCGACCGTTCCTTCACCGCCATCTGCAACCGGAATCTTCACGTAATCCGCATCGGGCCAGATCTCACGAAACCCCAGCTCTATAGCCGTTGCCACCCCAAGCGCACTCAAACTTTCCTTATAGGAATCGGGTGCGATTACTATTTTCATAAAGCATCCTTACGCATGTTGATTATGTTAAGCATACACCAGGAGCAAAACCGCTCACTCTATAGGAGCGGTCCTGGATCACTTAGCGAACCATGCACGGACGCTTATTATCAAACGTCCAGTTCGGGATAAGATACTGCATACCCATCGCATCATCACGCGCACCCAGTCCATGTTGCTGGTACAGCTCATGCGCTTTCATGACCTGATCCATATCCAGCTCCACGCCCAGACCCGGTTTTGCCGGAACCTGCACCATGCCGCCTTTGATTTCAAACGGCTCTTTGGTCAAGCGCTGGTTGCCTTCCTGCCAGATCCAGTGGGTGTCGATAGCGGTAATTTTTCCTGGAGCCGCCGCCGCAACACACGTAAACATCGCCAGCGAAATATCAAAGTGGTTGTTAGAGTGCGATCCCCAGGTCAGCCCGAACTCATGGCACATCTGCGCCACACGGACAGAACCCTGCATGGTCCAGAAGTGCGGGTCCGCCAGTGGGATATCCACAGACTGCAACGACAGCGTATGCCCCATCTGACGCCAGTCGGTGGCGATCATGTTGGTGGCGGTCGGCAGACCGGTGGCGCGGCGGAACTCCGCCATCACTTCACGACCAGAGAAGCCCTGCTCGGCACCGCACGGATCTTCCGCATAGGCCAGAGAACCCTTCAGATACTTGCCGATTTTAATCGCTTCATTTAGCGACCACGCGCCGTTCGGATCCAGCGTGACGCGGGCCTGCGGGAAACGCTTCGCCAGCGCAACGATAGATTCTGCTTCCTCTTCCCCGGCCAGCACGCCGCCTTTCAGTTTAAAGTCGTTGAAACCATACTTCTCATACGCGGCTTCCGCCAGGCGCACTACCGCATCCGGGGTCATCGCTTCTTCATGACGCAGACGATACCAGTCGCATTTCTCATCCGGCTGACTCTGATACGGCAGCGGCGTTGCCTTACGGTTACCCACGAAGAACAGATAACCCAACATTTCAACTTCGCTACGCTGCTGGCCATCCCCCAGCAAAGAGGCGACGTTTACGCCCAAATGCTGACCTAACAGATCCAACATGGCCGCTTCGATCCCAGTAACCACATGAATAGTGGTACGTAAATCGAAGGTCTGCAAACCGCGACCGCCCGCATCACGATCGGCAAAAGTATTGCGTACTGCATTCAGCACATTTTTATATTCGCCTAACGTTTTGCCTACCACCAACGGGATCGCATCTTCCAGCGTTTTGCGGATTTTTTCGCCGCCGGGAATTTCACCCACGCCGGTATGACCGGAGTTATCTTTAATAATCACAATATTGCGCGTGAAGAACGGAGCATGTGCGCCGCTCAGGTTCATCAACATGCTGTCATGACCCGCAACCGGAATAACCTGCATAGAGGTAACCAATGGGGTAGAAAATTGTGCGCTCATAATTAAGTCCTTATTCAAAATTAGTGGCGGCCGAAAACGGGACGTTTACGGTCAAAAGTCCATCCGGGGATCAGATACTGCATTGGGCCTGCGTCATTACGCGCGCCGCCGGGCAGCGCCTTATAGGTTTCATGCGCTTTCTGTACCTGATCCCAGTCCAGTTCCACGCCCAGACCGGGCGCATCGGGTACCGCAATTTTTCCGTTTTTAATCTCCAGCGGATTTTTGGTCAGGCGGCAATCGCCCTCCTGCCAGATCCAGTGGGTATCAATAGCCGTTGGATTACCCGGTGCAGCCGCACCGACGTGGGTAAACATCGCCAGCGAAATATCAAAATGATTGTTAGAATGGCAGCCCCAGGTCAGGCCCCAGTCATCGCATAACTGTGCCACGCGTACCGCGCCAGAAAGGGTCCAGAAGTGCGGATCGGCCAGCGGAATATCTACTGAATTCAGCATCACCGCATGGCCCATTTCACGCCAGTTGGTAGCTATCATGTTCGTTGCTACCGGCAGACCGGTTGCACGGCGGAACTCGGCCATCACTTCACGGCCAGAAAAACCCTGTTCAGCGCCGCATGGATCTTCGGCGTAGGTCAGAACATCGTTCAGCCCTTTACACAGGGAGATGGCTTCATCCAGCAGCCAGGCACCGTTGGGATCAACCGTAATACGCGCATCCGGGAAGCATTTTTTCAGCGCACGAGCGGTGTCGATTTCCTGCTCACCAGGCAGTACACCACCTTTGAGTTTGAAATCTTTAAAGCCGTAGCGATCCTGCGAAGCCTGAGCCAGACGTACCACTGCCTCACTGTTCATCGCTTGCTGATGACGCAGGTGATACCACTCATGGTTTCCCGACGTGCTTTCCAGATACGGTAAATCGGTCTTTGTGCGATCGCCCACGTAGAACAGATAACCGAGTACGGTGACCGCATCGCGCTGCTTGCCCGGCCCTAACAGTTCACAAACCGGCACGTTCAGCGCCTTACCCAGCAGGTCGAGCAATGCGGCCTCCAGCGCCGCTACCGCATTGACCCGTAGTTCAAAGGTCCAGGCGCCTTTGCCAAAGGTGTCAAAATCAGCGGCCTGGTTGCCCTTATGCACCTGCTGCACCACCTTATTCAGGCGCGCCACTTCCTGGCCCAACACCTGCGGAATCGCATCCACCAGCGTCTGATAAATCACTTCACCACCAGGCGCTTCACCGACACCGGTGTTTCCGGCATTATCGGTGAGCACCACGATATTACGAGTAAAGTATGCGTTATGCGCGCCGCCAATATTGAGCAGCATGCTGTCATGACCGGCCACCGGGATGACCTTCATATCGGTAATAACGGGACTCGATTGTGTTGTCATCATCATTGTCCTGCGACAGGTTTCAGTTCGATACGTTTAATATCGCCCACCAGCACCAGATAGCTCACCACCGCAATCAGCGCATGTACCCCGACGTAAATCAACGCGCCGTTAAACGAGCCGGTAGTCCCGACGATGTAGCCGATAGCAATTGGCGTGACGATGCCGGAGATGTTGCCAAACATGTTGAACAAACCGCCGCTCAGACCGCTGATCTCTTTAGGTGCGGTATCAGCCATCACTGCCCATCCCAGCGCACCGATACCTTTGCCGAAGAAGGCCAGCGCCATAAAGCCGATGATCATCCACTCCACATTGACGTAGTTACAGAACACCATCACCATCGACAGCAGCATACCGAGTACGATTGGCGTTTTACGGGCGATATTCAGCGAACCGGTACGGCGCATCAGCCAGTCGGAAATAATGCCGCCGAGCACGCCGCCGGCGAATCCGCAAATGGCCGGAACCGAAGCAACAAAGCCAGCTTTCAAAATCGACATACCGCGAGCCTGCACCAGATAAACCGGGAACCAGGTGATAAAGAAGTAGGTCAGCGCGTTAATGCAGTATTGGCCGATGTAAATCCCGATCATCATCCGTGAACCCAGCAGCTGTTTGATTTGCCCCCACTTCACGCTAAACGGCACTTTTGTTTTGGCTGCCGCCTGATCCATGTTGATCAGCGCCCCACCTTCGGCAATGTAATCCAGCTCTTTTTGGTTTACGCCTGGATGCTGGTTAGGTTCATGAATCACCTTCAGCCAGACGAAGCTGATAATGATCCCGAGGCCGCCCATAAAAAAGAACACATGCGACCAGCCCACTTCGTGGGTCAGCCAACCCATGATTGGCGCGAAGATAACGGTGGCAAAGTATTGCGCAGAGTTAAAGATAGCGACCGCCGTGCCCCTTTCCTGTGCCGGGAACCACGCCGCCACAATACGACTGTTGCCGGGGAAGGAGGGCGCTTCAGCTAAACCGACGAGGAAACGCAGAGTAAACAGCGCAACGATAATGCCGAAACCACTGAAGATATCGACAAAACCCTGCAACAGGGTAAACATGGACCAAATAAAGATGGACCAGAAATAAACGCGTTTTGAACCAAAGCGGTCGAGCAACCAGCCGCCGGGGATCTGGCCGATAACATAGGCCCATGAGAAAGCGGAGAATACATACCCCATCCCTACCGCATCCAGACCAATGTCTTTGGCCATCTCCGAACCGGCAATGGATAAGGTGGCGCGATCGCCGTAGTTGAAGGATGTGACGATAAACAGCATCACCACTATCCAGTAGCGAGCGTTAGTGCGTTTTTCCGCGCTGCTCGCCGCCTGACTTAATGAACTCATTGTTGCACTCCTGAATCCTGGCTTTCGCCAGTTCATTCTGTACAGCACCTGTAGGGTGATCAGAATGAGAGGTTAGTGTGTGGCAGTGTTGGTACAGCTCAGGGCCGTTTTATTCTGACTCGCTGCCATTCCGGGAACTGACGGGAAAAGTATATGAAGGAGTGCCACTTGCCCTCACCGTGCATGAACACAACATTAGGGAGGCAGTGAGAAGTTGTTTGGGGCATAAGCCCAAAGTAGTGGAAGTTAGTTCACGTAATTGGGGTTTTATTGCCGGGTGGCGGCTTCGCCTGGCCCGGCTTGCGGTTCAAAGGAGGGTTACATGCCCGTACGAGCGAGGGAGTTATTTAAGCAAGGTTCCCCAGTTTTCTACCCAGGGATTGGATTCGCTTTCCGGTTCAGGATGCTCGCTGGCATCAATCAGCAGCATTTCTCCTACACGGTGGGCGCTTTGTTCCTGCAACAGCGCATCGAACTGCTTGCCGCCATTGCAGAAATTAACGTAGCTACTGTCGCCCAGCCCAATTACCCCGTAATGCAGATTTGGCTGGAAACCGAGATTATCTTTGATCCCCTGAAACAGCGGCACGATGCTATCCGGCAGATCGCCCTGCCCGGTCGTGGAAGTCACCACCAGTACATATTTATCCTGATATGCCTGCCAGTCGCTAAGTTCCGGATCTTCGAACACCGTAGCTTTATGACCCTGCGCCGTCAAAATAGCTTCGGCCTCTTCGGCAACCAGCAGCGCGTTTCCGTACATCGTGCCGACAAAAATTCCAATTTCCGCCATAACCGTAATCTCCTGGGACTTAAGAATCTATCTGCTCATCCTGACCTGACAGCCCGCTGAACTCAACCCTTTCATTCTCAGGGAGAAGTCCACGCCAGCCAAACTGTGATAACGCCTGCATCCAGACGTCATCCAGCCCGGCGCGAATAACCAGCGGTTCGCCGGTGAAAGGATGGGTCAGCGCAAGCTGGCTGGCATGCAGCATTAATCGCTGACAACCAAAATGCTCTGCGGCGCTGCGATTTTGCCGCAAATCACCGTGCTTGCTGTCGCCGATAATCGGATGGCGCAAGTGCGCCAGATGGCGTCTGAGCTGGTGCTTGCGACCGGTTTTAGGGTCCAGCTCCACCAGCCCGTAACGGGTAGTTGGATAACGCCCGGTCGCTACCGGCATTTCTACCGTTGCCAGGCCACGATAATGAGTGACAGCAGGCTGCGGGCCTTTATCATCGCGAGCAAACTTATCGGCAATCTTATCCAGCTCTTCGACCAGCGGGTAATCCAGCACGGCATCATCCATCAGCCAGCCACGCACAATCGCATGATAGCGTTTCTGAATTTGATGATGTTCAAACTGCTGGGACAGCAAACGCCCGGCTTCGCTGGACAGTCCCATCAGCAGCACGCCGGAGGTTGGTCTGTCGAGTCGATGGGCGGTAAATACGTGCTGACCAATCTGGTCGCGCACCGTTTGCATCACCACCACTTTCTCATCCCGGTCGAGCCAACTGCGGTGAACCAACCAGCCCGAAGGTTTATTGACGGCGACCAGCCATTCGTCCTGATAAAGAATTTCCAGCATCAGGCGTTATCACTTGTAAACAGCGCATCCAGCTCCTGCAATGCCGCCAGAAGAATGTCGCGTTGCGGGTGAGCGGCTGCCAGCGCCATTTCGTAATACGGTGCGACGGCAAAAGCCTGCGGAAGCGGCTGCGCGTTATCAATCAACGTATGCATGCGGGGAATCAACACCCACTGCAGCCACTCGACCGGTTCCATGGTATCCATACAAAAAGGCTGCGTACTGGTAAACAGATGCTCTGCTGGCTCATCCATCCGCCAGTGATGATGTTCACGCAGTAGCGCTTCAAGTGCGTGTAACTGCTGGCGCACACGGTCATGAGTCGTCATGAAATTAACCTCAATGATGAAAAAATCTGGCGCGAAGAATAGCACTAGTGAAGGGAAATAAAAAAAGGGAGCACTGTAAAAACAGTGCTCCCGGTTCGTTTCGCAGCATTCCAGCTACTTTTAGTGCTCCCTGCTCATCCTTGACAACTTTTCCTGTGGTCTTGCGACCGTGTTCATCCTGAACTTTTGCATCCTGCTCACATCACCCCGATGTGAAAACTTCATCCTGAAGTATCCTGGCCATCCAGACCCGCCGAACATCCTGACCGGCTCTCATTCTCCATCCTGGAGGTGTCCTTTAACGCATCCAGCGTCTTCCTCTTTGCTTCGTCCTGAAGCCTGTCCTTGCAACACCGTCCTGGTGTGTCCTGGCGAAGAGCCATCATCCTGATGTTCTCTTCGTTGTGCGACTCCTTGTCGACAGATATAGAATCGCCTGTTTCGCTTTGTCTTACAAGATGCTTACAGGCTTACCCTTACGATTATTTTCGTATGAAAGTTGACAATAAAACACTAACCAATTGAATAATAATAAATTATTATTTTATCAATTCATTAAGTCTTTACTTATCACCTGGCAATGTCCTACAGGGTTTGTAAGAGATCTCTCACAAGATTCAGGGCAAACTGGATTACAGAACTGGCTTAAGTTGAGTGAGGAATTCCGCAAGTGAGGCCGCCAGCACCGTTCGTTTACGGGTTCCCAGCGTTTCTTTGCACACTTCACCGGACAGATTGCACACCGAAATGACGTCAAGCTCATTATCTTGTGTGGCAATAAAAAGCGTAGGTGATAGCTTGAGGCGCTTTTGCGTTACCAGATGACCAATCAGGTTTTCCTGAACGCGCCTGAAGTCATCTTCACTCCAGGTTTGCAGCAGCGTGAGCTTTTCATCCGCAAACTGCGCGTGCATATCACCAGCAAACTGGGTGGTGTAAAAAGCGTGAACGGCAGGTTGTACCACAATATCAAAGGCCCGTTCAACCGCATTGAGATTATTTTCGCCGACAAAAGGTTGAGGCTGCCAAAATACCGCATCGTCTGTGGAAGAAATGATACACGGAGAAGGTACGCCATACAGCTCTTCGCTGAGCGGCCAACTGTTGTTTTTTTCATGCCATGCGTCGCAATAACGCGTCGTAAAGGCTATCAACGCCTGCGCTGTCAATTCGTCCACTGATTTCTCTCTTCACAAAAGCCAGGATACACTTGTCGCATAGTGTATCTGGTTTATGACGGTGAAACATGTCCTCTTATGAAAATCATCAGGCGCTTAACGGCCTGACACTCGGTAAATCAACGGATTACCGAGACAATTACGATGCAAGTCTGTTGCAGGGCGTTCCGCGCAGCCTGAATCGCGACCCGCTGGATTTAAAGGCCGATAACTTGCCTTTTCACGGTGCGGATATCTGGACGCTATATGAACTGTCGTGGCTGAATGCCAACGGCTTACCGCAGGTTGCGGTCGGTCATGTGGAGCTGGATTACACCAGCGTAAATCTTATTGAATCGAAAAGCTTTAAGCTGTACCTGAACAGTTTTAACCAGACGCGTTTTGATTCCTGGGACGCGGTACGCCAGACGCTGGAAAACGATCTGCGCGCCTGCGCTCAGGGCGATGTCAGCGTGGCGCTGTACCGCCTTGACGAACTGGAAGGGCAGCCGATAGCCCACTTTAATGGGACCTGTATCGACAATCAGGATATCGTCATCGACAACTATCAGTTCAGCACTGCGTATCTGGAAAATGCCGTGAGCGGTGAAAAGGCAGTCGAAGAGACGCTGGTCAGCCATCTACTGAAATCCAACTGTCTGATTACCCATCAGCCTGACTGGGGCTCCATACAAATTCAGTATCGTGGACGGAAAATCGACAGAGAGAAGCTGCTGCGTTATCTGGTCTCCTTCCGCCACCATAATGAATTTCATGAGCAGTGCGTGGAACGTATTTTCAATGACATTCTGCGCTTCTGCCAGCCAGAGAAACTGAGCGTCTACGCACGCTACACGCGACGTGGCGGTCTGGACATTAACCCATGGCGCACCAACACCGATTTCACTCCGGCAACCGGTCGTCTGGTACGTCAGTAATCTTTTTTCTCAATTTTGCGTGTCGGATTCCGCGCACAAGGTTGTGAAAGGTCATAAGCCAGGGCTATTGTAATCAATAGGGAATGACGTGTTGCGTCCCATAAGGAGTTTACTTGATTACACATATTAGCCCGCTTGGCTCAATGGACATGTTGTCGCAGCTGGAAGTCGATATGCTTAAACGCACGGCCAGCAGCGACCTGTATCAACTGTTTCGTAACTGTTCGCTTGCCGTTCTGAACTCCGGCAGTTTGACCGACAACAGTAAAGAACTGCTGTCCCGCTTTGAAAGTTTCGATATTAACGTACTGCGCCGCGAACGGGGCGTGAAGCTGGAACTGATCAACCCACCTGAAGATGCGTTTGTTGATGGACGCATTATTCGTGCGCTACAGGCTAACCTGTTTGCCGTGCTGCGCGACATTCTGTTCGTCAATGGACAGATCCATAACGCCGGTCGTTTTCAGCATCTGGATCTCGAAAGCTCGGTGCATATTACCAACCTCGTATTCTCGATCCTGCGTAATGCCCGGGCGCTGCACGTCGGTGAAGCGCCGAACATGGTCGTCTGCTGGGGCGGTCACTCAATCAACGAAAATGAGTACCTGTATGCCCGTCGCGTCGGCACCCAACTGGGTCTGCGCGAACTGAACATCTGTACCGGCTGCGGTCCGGGGGCGATGGAAGCGCCAATGAAAGGCGCTGCGGTCGGCCACGCCCAGCAGCGATACAAAGACAGCCGCTTTATTGGCATGACCGAACCGTCAATCATCGCCGCTGAACCGCCTAACCCGCTGGTAAACGAACTGATCATCATGCCGGACATTGAAAAACGTCTGGAAGCGTTCGTGCGTATCGCCCACGGTATTATCATCTTCCCGGGTGGCGTAGGGACAGCAGAAGAGCTGCTGTATCTGCTGGGGATCCTGATGAATCCGGCCAACAAAGATCAGGTTCTACCGCTGATCCTGACCGGACCAAAAGAGAGTGCGGATTACTTCCGCGTGCTGGACGAATTTATCGTGCACACGCTAGGGGAAGATGCGCGTCGCCACTATCGCATTATCATTGACGATGCGGCCGAAGTGGCGCGTCTGATGAAAAAAGCGATGCCGCTGGTGAAAGAAAACCGTCGCGACACAGGAGATGCTTACAGCTTTAACTGGTCGATTCGTATCGCGCCCGATCTGCAGATGCCGTTCGAGCCGTCTCATGAAAACATGGCCAACCTGAAGCTGTACCCGGATCAACCCGTTGAAGTATTGGCCGCCGATTTACGTCGTGCATTCTCGGGTATTGTGGCCGGTAACGTGAAGGAGGTCGGCATTCGCGCCATCGAAGAGTTTGGCCCGTACAAAATCCACGGTGACCGCGAAATGATGCGCCGCATGGACGATCTCCTGCAGGGCTTTGTTGCACAACATCGTATGAAGTTACCGGGCACTGCGTATATCCCTTGTTACGAGATCTGCGCCTAACCTTCAACACCCGCTAGCAGCGCTATAGCGGTGACAGTTTTGTCCATATCAAAGCCGGGTTTGGCGCACTTGCCTCCCGGCTTTTTTTAGTGATACCAGTCACATAGCTCCGACAATCATATAAATACCAGTGATGATTCATAAAAAACAGCGCGCTACGCAAACGATTACCTTGAAAAACCAACCGTGATTTATCTTAGAAAATTATTATTAGTCGCCGAAATCATCTAAAAACAACAGTTTTTACAGCTGAACACGCCTATCTTCGCGCCTTCGCTTTCATGAGATATGTCGTTAATGTTAGCCTTCGCGCCCGTAAATTCGCTTTGACTATTTTTTAACAGATTAATGGCCCAAATTTATCCACATAAAAGGTGGATTATTGCATTTGGGATCCCGATCACTGATACATTCATTACTAAAATGTATCTTTCCGCCCGAAAATTATTACGGCGAAAAATTATATAAAAATCGCTCAACGAATTTCGATTTACAGTCGGGTACTTTCTCATTGGATTGACCCCAAACCCGACTTTTTAAGCTTCCTCCAGGAGAAATAGATGGAAAACACTCAAACCAGCACTATCGTTACGGGCCAGACCCGCAGCGCATGGCGCAAAACAGACACCATGTGGATGCTGGGCCTTTACGGCACGGCGATTGGGGCGGGTGTATTGTTCCTGCCGATTAACGCAGGCGTAGGCGGTATGATCCCGCTGATCATCATGGCGATCCTTGCCTTCCCAATGACCTTCTTTGCACACCGCGGCCTGACTCGCTTTGTGCTGTCCGGTAAAAATCCGGGTGAAGACATCACCGAAGTAGTAGAAGAACACTTTGGTGTTGGTGCAGGTAAACTGATTACCCTGCTCTACTTCTTCGCTATCTACCCGATTCTGTTGGTTTACAGCGTAGCAATCACCAACACGGTTGAAAGCTTCCTGACCCACCAGCTGGCGATTACGCCGCCGCCGCGCGCAATCCTGTCACTGATCCTGATTGTCGGCATGATGACCATCGTGCGCTTCGGTGAGCAGATGATCGTTAAGGCGATGAGCATCCTGGTATTCCCGTTCGTTGCGGCTCTGATGCTGCTGGCGCTGTACCTGATCCCTCAGTGGAGCGGTGCGATTCTGGAAACCATGTCTTTTGACTCTGCGGCAACCACCGGCAACGGCCTGCTGTTGACCCTGTGGCTGGCAATTCCGGTAATGGTGTTCTCCTTCAACCACTCCCCGATCATCTCCTCCTTCGCCGTGGCGAAGCGTGAAGAGTACGGTGATGAAGCAGAGAAAAAATGCTCCAAGATTCTGGCATTCGCTCACATCATGATGGTACTGACCGTTATGTTCTTCGTCTTCAGCTGCGTGTTCAGCCTGACTCCGGCGGACCTGGCAGCAGCGAAAGAGCAGAACATCTCGATTCTGTCTTACCTGGCGAACCACTTTAACGCGCCGATTATTGCCTGGATGGCACCGATCATCGCGATTATCGCTATCACCAAATCCTTCCTGGGCCACTACCTGGGCGCACGTGAAGGCTTCAATGGTATGGTGATTAAGTCTCTGCGTGGCAAAGGCAAATCCATCGAAATCAACAAACTGAACAAAATCACTGCGCTGTTCATGCTGGTAACCACCTGGATTGTGGCGACGCTGAACCCAAGCATCCTCGGCATGATTGAGACCCTGGGTGGCCCAATCATCGCGATGATTCTGTTCCTGATGCCGATGTATGCCATTCAGAAAGTACCGACAATGCGTAAGTACAGCGGCCATATCAGCAACGTCTTCGTTGTGATTATGGGCCTGATCGCTATCTCCGCTATTTTCTACTCTCTGTTCAGTTAATTCCCCTGCGCCGCTCCTCGGGGCGGCGCACCTCGATACACAATGGACGCCTCATGATTAGCGTATTCGATATTTTCAAAATCGGCATTGGCCCTTCCAGCTCCCACACTGTTGGCCCGATGAAAGCAGGCAAACAATTCACGGATGACCTGATTGCACGCGGAATTCTCACTGACGTAACCCGCGTAGTGGTTGATGTCTATGGCTCTTTATCTCTGACGGGGAAAGGTCACCATACCGACATCGCGATTATTATGGGCCTGGCGGGTAATCTGCCGGATACCGTAGACATTGATGCCATTCCGTCCTTTATCCAGGATGTGAATACTCATGGGCGTTTGCTGCTGGCAGACGGTCAACATGAGGTCGAGTTCCCGGTCGACAAGTGCATGAATTTCCATGCGGACAATCTGTCCCTGCACGAAAATGGGATGCGCATTACCGCACTGGCGGGCGAAAAGGCTATTTACAGCCAGACTTACTATTCCATTGGCGGTGGGTTCATCGTTGATGAAGAACATTTTGGTTTACCGAACAACTCTCCGGTAAACGTGCCATATCCGTATAAATCCGCAGCTGATTTGCAACGTCATTGCCAGGAAACCGGCCTGTCACTTTCCGGTCTGATGATGCAAAACGAACTGGCGCTGCACAGCAAAGAAGAACTGGAACAGCACTTTGCTAACGTCTGGGAAGTGATGCGTAGCGGGATTGAACGCGGCATCACTACCGAAGGTGTATTGCCGGGCAAACTGCGCGTTCCGCGTCGTGCTGCTGCGCTGCGTCGCATGCTGGTCAGCAGCGACAAAACCACCACCGACCCGATGGCGGTTGTTGACTGGATCAACATGTTCGCGCTGGCCGTGAACGAAGAAAACGCAGCCGGTGGACGCGTGGTGACTGCACCAACCAACGGTGCATGCGGGATTGTTCCTGCCGTACTGGCGTATTACGACAAGTTTATCCGTGAAGTGAACGCTAACTCGCTGGCACGCTACATGCTGGTCGCGAGCGCCATTGGTTCACTGTACAAGATGAACGCCTCTATCTCTGGTGCCGAAGTCGGCTGTCAGGGTGAAGTTGGCGTCGCCTGCTCCATGGCAGCGGCTGGTCTGGCTGAACTGCTGGGTGGTAGCCCAATGCAGGTGTGCATCGCGGCAGAAATCGGCATGGAACACAACCTGGGTCTGACCTGCGACCCGGTTGCCGGCCAGGTTCAGGTACCGTGCATTGAGCGTAATGCCATTGCTTCGGTTAAAGCGGTGAACGCTGCACGTATGGCGCTGCGCCGTACCAGTGAACCACGCGTGTGCCTCGATAAAGTTATCGAGACCATGTACGAAACTGGTAAAGACATGAACGCCAAATACCGCGAAACCTCTCGTGGTGGTCTGGCGATGAAGATTGTCACCTGCGATTAATTCTCAGCACATTTTCGTATCTGTAGGCCGGATAAGGCGCTCGCCGCATCCGGCTTTTATTGCCTGATGGCGCTTCGCTTATCAGGCTTACGGATAGCGCTCTTTCGCAATGCTCGTCTCCACTCGTCGTGAATGTTACCCTACAGACTAATTTGTTAGGGAGAACACCGTGGCCGTCCACCTGCTCATTGTTGATGCACTGAATCTCATCCGCCGTATTCACGCCGTACAGGGCTCCCCCTGCGTGGAGACATGCCAGCACGCGCTCGATCAGCTGATTGTGCACAGTCAGCCCACGCACGCCGTGGCGGTATTTGATGACGAAGCGCGTAACAGCGGCTGGCGTCACCAACGGTTACCTGACTACAAAGCCGGTCGCCCGCCGATGCCTGACGATTTACACCAGGAAATGCCCGCCTTACGCGCCGCTTTTGAACAGCGCGGCGTCTGCTGCTGGGTATCCAGCGGGAATGAAGCCGATGATTTAGCCGCCACTCTGGCGGTGAAAGTTAGCCAGGCGGGACATCAGGCGACTATCATCTCAACCGATAAAGGCTACTGTCAGCTACTCTCCCCAACGCTGCGAATTCGCGATTATTTCCAGAAACGCTGGCTGGATGCGCCGTTTATCGAGAAAGAGTTCGGCGTACTGCCGCAACAGCTGCCAGATTACTGGGGACTGGCCGGGATCAGCAGTTCTAAAATACCGGGGGTTGCCGGTATTGGTCCTAAAAGTGCCACACAACTGCTGGCACAGTTTCCAACGCTGGAAGCGCTGTATGAACATCTGGATGACGTACCGGAGAAATGGCGTAAGAAACTCGAAGAACATCGGGAGATGGCATTTTTGTGCCGCGATATCGCGCGGCTGCAAACAGACTTACATATCGACGGAAACCTACAGCAGCTACGACTGGCGCGGTAGTCTTATTTCCGGATGGCGCTGCGCTTATCCGGCCTACTTATTGTACAACCCTATAGGCCGGATAAGCGCCAGGTGATTACCAGGCGGTATGGTACAGCTCAACGATATCCCCAAGGCTCGCTTCACGCGGATTTCCCCCGGTACAAACATCGTCAAATGCGGCTTGCGCCAGCGCAGGAATATCCTCTTTACGGACGCCAACATCACGTAGATGCAGTGGGATACCTACATCGCGATTAAGGGCGAAGACGGCATCCACCGCCGCTTTGCGTGCCTCTGCCAGCGTCAGTCCTTCAACCTTAACCCCCATTACCCGGGCGATATCGCGGAATTTTTCCCCGGTGAATTCGGCGTTATAATGCATCACGTGTGGCAGCAAAATGGCATTCGCGACGCCGTGCGGCGTGTTGTAGAACGCGCCTAACGGGTGTGCCATGCCATGCACTAATCCCAGACCTACGTTGGAGAAACCCATCCCGGCAACGTACTGGCCCAGAGCCATCGCTTCCCCCGCCTGGCTGTCGCCCGCAACGGAACCGCGTAATGACCCAGCAATAATTTCGATGGCTTTAATGTGCAGCGCATCGGTAAGCGCCCACGCAGCCCGCGTGATGTAGCCTTCAATGGCATGAGTCAGTGCATCTACGCCAGTAGCCGCTTTTAATGCAGCAGGCATGCCGTCCATCATGTCAGCATCAATGAACGCCACCTGCGGGATGTCATGTGGATCGACACAAACAAACTTACGCCGATTCTCTTCGTCAGTGATCACGTAGTTAATGGTCACTTCCGCCGCCGTTCCCGCAGTGGTTGGTATAGCCATAACTGGCACGCTCGGGAAGCGTGTCGGCGATAACCCTTCAAGGCTGCGTACATCCGCAAACTCCGGGTTATTGTTAATAATGCCAATCGCTTTACAGGTATCCTGCGGGGAGCCACCGCCAATGGCGACCAGATAGTCTGCGCTGCTTTGCTGAAAGACACTCAATCCTTCCTGCACTACCGCAATGGTTGGATTAGGAATAACGCCTGAATAGATTTCCCATGCCAGACCTGCAGCATCCATTCGGGAAGTCACCTTCTCAACAATGCCGCACTGCACCAGATTTTTATCAGTCACAATCAATGCCTTGCGATAACCACGACGAATAACTTCATCGGTTAATGCGCCAACAGCTCCCCGGCCAAACCATGCCGTTTCGTTCAGAATCATTCTGTTCGCCATCGTTTTATCTCCTATTCCTCAATACGCAATCCATATGTTTTGAATTTTTCCAGCACAATAGCGATAGCCTCATCGTCCAGTACCGGAACCGGATCGGTAATCGCCAGCGTGCTGAGATAAAGCTGCGCCAGCACTTCCACTTCATGCGCTAACCACAGGGCTTTTTCCAGATTTTCCTCGCAGGCGATCAGCCCATGATGCTGCAACAGCGTTGCTTTTCGGTTTTTCAGCGCTACCGCAACGTGCTCGGAAAGCTCACGCGTACCAAACGTCGCATATGGCGCACAGGGAATTGAGTTACCGCCAGCCGCCGCAATCATGTAATGGATTGCCGGGATTGGCCGATTGAGAATAGAAACAGCAGTACAATGCACGGCATGATTATGGACCACCGCCTGAGCATCGGGACGCGTCTGATAAGCGGCCATATGGAACCGCCACTCGCTGGAAGGTAATTTCCCTTCCTCGTGCTGCCCCTCAGCGTTGATATACACTATGTGGGATTCGGTGAGTTTGTCATACGGAATACCCGTCGGGGTAATTAACATCCCGTCCTGGTAACGCACACTTACATTACCCGCAGTCCCCTGATTCAACCCCAGACGGGTCATTTCCAGGCAGGTATTGATAATCTGCCGTGCCAGCGTATTTCGTTCCATTACTTACCTCTCTCAGTGAGTCAAAATGCGACAACAGAACATTGCTAATACCTCGACGCTCTGTTGATTTAAGCGGGTATTTGCTAACTATCATCATGCTGAATAAAGAGAAGGGAATTTTTAGCACTGGATTTTGTGATGTTCATCAACTAATAACGCTGAATAAAAACATGCAGGCATAATATTACAATTGCAAAATGTCCGTTCTTAATAAAACCATTGTAAAACGGTCATTTGCGAATAAATTGTTACCATTGCCCGTTTTCCACTTAACTAATTAATTCGGGCATTATCCCTGTGGCTTTTTAATTTATTTTTCTCAAACGGTCATTGTTTTTAAGAAATTAAAGTGATGATAATCACATAAACCCACACCCTGAGCATAAATGTGACCACCATCATATTAATGGCCGGTTTTTATTTGAAAATGAATTCATGAGTTCATTCATGAAGGCCAATTTTATCTGGCAGGTTACCGGAACTCACCTGGATTAGCAGGTTGGTAAAAATCACCAATCGTACTCTTAAGCTGTTGAACATGCTTATGAACTGATGAGGATGCTATGGGAAACACATCAATACAAACACAAAGTTTTCATGCGGTAGAGCGGGGGCAGACAAAAAATTATGTCATTCCCTTCGCGTTACTCTGTTCACTGTTTTTTCTTTGGGCGGTTGCCAATAATCTTAATGACATTTTATTACCACAATTTCAGCAAGCTTTTACATTAACAAACTTTCAGGCTGGTCTGATTCAATCTGCTTTTTATTTTGGTTATTTCGTCATTCCAATCCCAGCCGGGATTCTGATGAAAAAACTTAGTTATAAAGCAGGCATTATTACCGGATTATTTTTATATGCCATCGGTGCAGCATTATTCTGGCCAGCGGCTGAGGTAATGAATTACACCTTATTCCTGATTGGCCTATTTATTATTGCGGCGGGCTTAGGTTGTCTGGAAACGGCTGCCAACCCCTTTGTAACCGTACTGGGCCCAGAAAGCGGCGGTCACTTCCGATTAAATCTCGCGCAAACTTTTAACTCATTTGGTGCCATTATTGCGGTTGTTTTTGGGCAAAGTCTTATTTTGTCTAATGTGCCACATCAATCTCAAGACGTACTCGATAAGATGGCGCCAGAACAGCTAAGCGCCTACAAGCACAGCCTAGTGTTATCGGTTCAAACCCCTTATATGATCATCGTCGCGGTCGTTTTGCTGGTCGCCCTGCTGATCATGTTTACCAAGTTTCCGACCCTGCAAAGTGACGATCACAGTGACAACGCTCAGAGTTCATTCTCCGCGTCCCTTTCCCGCCTGGTGCGCATTCGCCACTGGCGTTGGGCGGTACTGGCGCAGTTCTGCTACGTCGGTGCACAAACTGCCTGCTGGAGCTACCTGATTCGCTACGCAATCGAAGAGATCCCAGGCATGACGCCAGGTTTCGCCGCCAACTACCTGACCGGCACCATGGTGTGCTTCTTTATCGGTCGTTTCTCCGGCACCTGGCTTATCAGTCGCTTTGCGCCGCATAAAGTGCTGGCCGCATATGCCCTGCTTGCCATGATTCTGTGCCTGATTTCCGCCTTCACCGGTGGCCAGATCGGCCTGCTGGCCCTGACGTTGTGCAGCGCATTTATGTCGATTCAGTACCCAACCATTTTTTCTCTGGGGATCAAAAATCTGGGACAAGACACCAAATACGGCTCGTCTTTTATCGTCATGACCATCATTGGCGGCGGCATTGTGACCCCGGTGATGGGCTTTGTCAGCGATGCCGCTGGCAATATCCCGACCGCTGAACTGGTCCCGGCGCTTTGCTTCGCCATCATCTTTATTTTTGCCCGCTTCCGTTCACAAACGGCAGCCAACTGAATATTTATCCGAATAACGTGAGGAATCTGTGATGAAAAAAATCAGCTTACCAAAAATTGGTATTCGCCCGGTTATTGACGGACGTCGTATGGGTGTACGTGAGTCGCTCGAAGAGCAAACCATGAATATGGCTAAAGCTACCGCAGCGCTTATCACTGAAAAACTTCGTCATGCCTGCGGCGCACAAATTGAATGTGTGATTGCCGATACCTGTATCGCCGGCATGGCGGAATCCGCAGCCTGTGAAGAAAAATTCAGCAGCCAGAATGTTGGCGTGACGATTACCGTTACCCCATGTTGGTGCTACGGCAGTGAAACCATCGACATGGATCCGATGCGCCCGAAAGCGATCTGGGGCTTCAACGGCACGGAACGTCCGGGAGCGGTTTACCTGGCCGCCGCACTGGCAGCTCACAGCCAAAAAGGCCTTCCTGCCTTCTCCATCTATGGTCATGACGTACAGGATGCAGACGACACATCTATCCCTGCCGATGTTGAAGAAAAACTGCTGCGCTTTGCCCGTGCCGGCTTAGCGGTCGCCAGTATGAAAGGGAAAAGCTACCTGTCTGTCGGTGGTGTATCAATGGGCATCGCCGGTTCTATCGTCGACCATAACTTCTTTGAATCCTGGCTGGGTATGAAGGTGCAGGCGGTTGATATGACCGAGCTGCGTCGTCGCATTGACCAGAAAATCTATGATGAAACCGAGCTGGAAATGGCGCTGGCGTGGGCGGACAAAAACTTCCGCTACGGCGAAGATCAGAACGCGCAGCAATATAAGCGTAACGCTGAACAAAGCCGCGCAGTGCTGAAAGAAAGCCTGCTGATGGCTATGTGCATTCGCGACATGATGCAGGGTAACAAAAAGCTGGCAGACAAAGGTCTGGTCGAAGAATCCCTGGGCTATAACGCGATCGCCGCGGGCTTCCAGGGGCAACGTCACTGGACCGATCAATACCCAAATGGCGATACCGCCGAAGCGTTGCTCAACAGTTCCTTTGACTGGAATGGCGTTCGTGAACCGTTCGTTGTCGCAACCGAAAACGACAGCCTGAACGGCGTGGCGATGCTGTTCGGCCATCAACTCACCGGCACGGCCCAGGTCTTTGCCGATGTGCGCACCTACTGGTCGCCAGAGGCGGTTGAACGCGTGACGGGTAAACCGCTGACCGGCCTTGCTGAGCACGGCATCATTCACTTGATTAACTCCGGTTCTGCGGCACTGGACGGTTCCTGCAAACAGCGCGACAGCGAAGGTAAACCGACCATGAAACCACACTGGGAAATCTCGCAGAAAGAGGCGGATGAATGCCTGGCGGCAACCGAATGGTGCCCGGCTATTCACGAATACTTCCGCGGGGGCGGTTACTCATCTCGCTTCCTGACTGAAGGCGGTGTGCCGTTCACCATGAGCCGTATCAACATCATCAAAGGGTTGGGGCCGGTGCTACAAATCGCGGAAGGCTGGAGCGTGGAGTTGCCGAAAGATATGCACGACCAGCTTGATGCGCGTACCAACTCCACATGGCCAACCACCTGGTTTGCTCCGCGCTTAACCGGCAAGGGCCCGTTCAGCGACGTCTATTCCGTCATGGCTAACTGGGGCGCTAACCACGGGGTGCTGACGATTGGTCACGTAGGTGCAGACTTTATCACTCTGGCTGCCATGCTGCGTATCCCGGTGTGCATGCACAACGTGGAAGACGAGAAAATTTATCGTCCTTCCTCCTGGGCCGCCCACGGTATGGATACGGAAGGTCAGGATTACCGCGCTTGTCAGAACTACGGTCCGCTGTATAAGCGTTAAACATCGAGCGATTGCCTGATGGCGGCGCGGCCTACGAAGCACACGGTTTTGTAGGCCGGATAAGGCGAAGCCGCCATCCGGCAATAGGTAATCTCCCAGGAGCAATTATGAAACAAGAGGTTATTCTGGTTCTCGACTGTGGCGCGACCAACGTACGGGCCATTGCCGTTGACCGACAGGGAAAGATTGTCGCCCGCGCAGCGACCCCGAACGCCAGTGACATCGCCGCAGAAAACAGTGCCTGGCACCAATGGTCGCTGGAGGCCATTCTGCAGCGCTTTGCCGACTGCTGTCAGCGGCTTTCCTCACAATTGGCCGCCTGCCAAATTCGCGGGATCGCCGTCACCACCTTCGGCGTGGATGGCGCGCTGGTGGATAAGAACGGCAAACAACTGTACCCGGTGATCAGTTGGAAATGCCCACGTACCGCAGCGGTAATGGAGAATATCCATCGCTACATGTCACCGCAGCAACTGCAGGAAATCTCCGGCGTTGGGGCGTTTAGCTTCAATACGCTGTACAAACTGGTGTGGCTGAAAGAGAACCACCCGCAATTACTGGAACAGGCGCACGCCTGGCTGTTTATCTCGTCGCTTATCAACCAACGTTTAACCGGCGAGTTCACAACTGACATCACCATGGCGGGAACCAGCCAGATGCTGGATATCCAGCAACGTGATTTCAGCCAGGACATTTTGCAGGCAACAGGCATACCGCGTCGCCTGTTTCCGCGCCTGGTTGAAGCAGGCGAACAAATTGGGGTACTGCAACGCGAGGCCGCCAGCCAGCTCGGACTTCCAGAGGGTATTCCAGTCATCTCTGCCGGACACGACACACAGTTTGCGCTATTTGGCGCAGGAGCCCAACAGGATGAACCGGTGCTCTCTTCCGGCACATGGGAAATTCTGATGGTACGCAGTGCGCAGGTAAATACCTCCCTGCTCAGTCATTATGCGGGCTCCACCTGTGAGCTGGATAGTCAGGCTGGGCTTAACAATCCCGGTATGCAGTGGCTGGCCTCCGGTGTGCTTGAATGGGTTCGTAAGCTGTTATGGACCGCGGACACGCCCTGGCAAACGTTGATTGATGAAGCTCGGGATATTCCCGCTGGTGCCGAAGGGGTGAAGATGCACTGCGACCTGCTGGCCTGTCAGAATGCGGGCTGGCAAGGGGTTACCCTCAATACTACCCGTGGGCACTTTTATCGCGCCGCGCTGGAAGGACTGACAGAACAGCTGCAGCGGAATCTGCAAACGCTGGAAAAAATCGGCCATTTCCAGGCCACTGAACTGCTATTAGTTGGCGGGGGCAGCCGCAACATCTTGTGGAACCAAATCAAAGCGAACGTTCTCGGGATCCCTGTCAAAGTGCTGGATGATGCCGAAACCACCGTGGCAGGCGCCGCAATGTTTGCCTGGTCAGGCATCGGGGAATTTACCTCCCCGGAGCAGGCGCGCGAACAGGTGCGCTATCAGTACCGTTACTTCTATCCGCAAACCGAATCCGAACTCACAGGAGTCGAGTAACATGCTTAAAACGATATCTCCCTTAATTTCCCCCGACTTACTGAAAGTGCTGGCCGAAATGGGACACGGCGATGAGATTATCTTTTCCGATGCCCACTTCCCGGCCAACAGCATGGGGCCGCAGGTCATCCGCGCTGACGGTCTGCTGGTCAGCGATCTACTGCGGGCGCTTATTCCGCTATTTGAACTGGACAGCTACGCCCCACCGCTGGTGATGATGGCTGCGGTTGAAGGCGACACTCTCGATCCTGACGTTGAGACTCGCTATCGTCAGGCGCTTTCATTACAGACCCCCTGCCCGGACATCACGCGTATTGACCGCTATGCCTTTTACGAACGAGCACAAAAGGCGTTTGCGATCGTTATCACAGGAGAGCGGGCAAAGTACGGGAATATTCTTTTAAAAAAAGGGGTAACGCCGTAATCTCTGGTCAGAATGCCCGTCAGGTACGGGCATTCATCATTAGATGAGGATCAGAACATGAAAGCGGCGCGCCAGCAGGCAATCGTAGATCTGCTTACTAACCACAAAAGCCTGACAACCGAAGCCCTGGCTTTGCAGCTTAACGTCAGCAAAGAGACCATCCGCCGCGATCTCAGCGAGTTACAGACCCAGGGAAAAGTGTTACGCAACCACGGTCGGGCCAAAGTTATTCACCGGGAAAATCAGGACAGCGGTGACCCATTTCATATTCGACTCAAAAGCCACTATGCACACAAAGCGGATATTGCCCGTGAAGCGTTGGCATGGATCGAAGAAGGTATGGTGATTGCCTTAGACGCCAGCTCTACCTGCTGGTATCTGGCGCGACAGTTACCGGACACCAACATTCACGTTTTTACCAACAGCCAGCCCATCTGCCAGGAATTGGCTAAGCGTGAACACATTCAGCTTATCAGCTCCGGCGGTCGCCTTGAGCGCAAATACGGTTGCTACGTTAATCCCTCGCTTATCTCGCAGCTAAAACCACTCGAGATTGACCTGTTTATTTTTTCCTGCGAAGGGATCGACAGCGACGGTGCGCTCTGGGACTCAAATGCAACCAACGCAGACTTCAAATCCATTCTGCTTAAGCGTGCATCGCAGTCTTTATTACTGATCGATAAAAGTAAATTTAATCGTTCGGGAGAGGCCAGAATTGGGCATCTGGATGATGTGACGCATATTGTTTCAGATACACAGCTGATTGAAGCAATCCAGGCCGAATAGGGCAATTATGCCGCCATCCGGCCTGGGTTGTAGCCTTATCGCTCGTCGCGACGACCGCCGACGGCAGCCCACAGACGACGTACGTGAACGGTTACTTCTTCACGGTCATGATACAGCTGACGCGCCTGAATCTGGGCATTTACACCATGTTCATCAAGCTGGGCCTGAATGTAAGCCAGGTTCTGTGATACCTCTTCGTAGCGTTTTTTCATCGGCAGCTTGAGGTTGAAGATCGTCTCACGACACCAGCCGTTGACCAGCCATTGTGCCATCAGCGCGGCAACCTTCGCCGGCTTCTCCACCATGTCACAGACCATCCACGAAATGTTGTTGCGATTCGGACGGTACTTAAATCCGTCTTCACGTAGCCAGGTGACCTGCCCGGTATCCATCAGGCTTTGCGCCATCGGACCGTTATCCACGGAGTAAACCCACATATTGCGTTTAACCAGTTGATAGGTCCATCCGCCAGGGCAGGCGCCTAAATCCACCGCATACATTCCGTTCGCCAGACGCTCATCCCATTCATCGGCAGGGATAAACACGTGCAGCGCTTCTTCCAGCTTGAGCGTTGAACGGCTCGGCGCATCGGCTGGAAACTTCAGACGCGGAATCCCCATGTAAAACGGTGAGTTATTGTCAGGCCAGGAATAACCGGTATAACAACAGCCAGGGGCGATAAAGAAGACGTGAACCACCGGACGCTTTGGCGTTTCATACTTTGCCAGTACGCCCGCTTCGCGCAGCGCTGCACGCAACGGTACGGTAAATTTACGGCAAAATTTAACCAGCTCTTTGCTTTCATTGGTGTCGGCAACTTCTACTCGCAGATCGCCACCCTTTTCCACCACGCCCTGCAACATGCCAACGATCGGTGTAATACGATCTTCCGGCGGTAAGTATTGCAGCAGCTCGCCCACCACAAACATTTGACGAGCAAAAATCAGCGAACTAAACGGCAGCTCTTTCACTAACTTTTCAGCATCGTCCTGCTGATAGCATTCGAAGATGACGTAACCCGCATTGTCTTTCACGCGGGCAAAACCGAAGATTTCCCGGCGTCCTGCTTTATCCGTAATTTCTGCGGCGCACTCTTTTTCAAAACCTGGGCGACACAACAATACAACCTTATTCATGGCTAACGCCCTTACGTTTCAATCGAATAGCGCCCACTAACATCAGCGCCCAGCCTACGAGGAAGCTGAAGCCGCCGACAGGGGTAACAAACGCCCACAGGCGTAAATGAGAGAGCGCGAGACAATACAGGCTGCCGCTAAACAGCACTGTACCTAATGCCAGAAACACGCTACTCCAGTAAAACCAAATACTAATGCGCCGTTGCATGGCGACGGCCAGGCCAAAGATAGCCAGCGTATGAAACGCCTGATACTCAAGGCCGGTCTGAATCCACCCCATTTCAACAACACCGAGGGTTTTGCTCAGAACATGTGACCCAAAGGCGCCCAACGCCACAAAGATAAAGCCACTTACGGCGGCAAAAATCAGCATAAAACGGCTGGTCATTTGAATACCCTACGTAAATTATTGTTCATAACGAAAGCGGAATTTTTCTTGTTCCGTGGCCGCTTTCGCCAGAATCCACTGACGGAAGGCGGCTATTTTACCCAGTTCTGCCTGACTGTCATGACAAACCAGATAAAATGCGTTTTTGCTGACCAGAACATCGTTAAACGGACAGACCAGTCGTCCGGCTTCAATTTCGGACTGCGCCATGACGTTGTTAGCCAGCGCGATCCCCTGTCCATGGATTGCAGCCTGTAGCACCATGGCGCTATGGCTGAAGATAGGTCCCTGCTGCACGTTGATATGATTCAGGCCAAGCTGGCGCGTATAGGCTTGCCAGTCTCGTCGCGACGCATCATGCAATAAAGTGTGTTTTGCCAGGTCGTCCGGTGTCTTTAGCGGTTTATCACCGGTAAGCAACAGCGGAGAGCAGACCGGCAATAAATATTCTGCGTACAATTTTTCAACGCGCAGACCCGGCCAGTTGCCGCGTCCGTAGAAAATCGCCACATCAACATCATCAGCCAGTTTGTCTTCCTGACGGTCCACCGCCTGGATCCTGACATCGATTCCCGGATAAGCTGAGTTAAAGCTAGAGAGTCTGGGCACCAGCCATTGGATCGCAAAACTGGGCAATAAACTAACGGTAAGCGCACCTTTTGCACTGCGTGCCTGAAGTTTACGCGTCGCGTCGGTTAATTGCGAAAAAATCTCTTTAATGTCGAGAAAGTAGCTTTGACCTTCTTCCGTTAACAGCAAAGATCGATTGCGTCGACGAAACAGTTTTAGCCCCAAAAAATCCTCAAGTGACTTGATTTGGTGACTTACTGCGGCCTGCGTCACAAAAAGCTCTTCTGCTGCGCGAGTAAAGCTTAAATGACGCGCTGCAGCATCAAAAACACGTAACGCATTTAAGGGTGGTAATCGTTTTGACATGACTTTTAGGCTTTGATGTTAAATGAATTTAACAATTAGCTAACAGGCTGTAACCTATTAGTTTTTTTTATCTGAGCCATTATAAATTGTCCGTTGAGGTTCTACCAGCAAATACCTATAGTGGCGGCACTTCCTGAAGCCGGAACGAAAAGTTTTATCGGAATGCGTGTTCTGGTGGGCTTTTGGCTTACGGTTGTGATGTTGTGTTGTTGTGTTTGCAATTGGTCTGCGATTCAGACCATGGTAGCAAAGCTACCCTTTTTCACTTCCTGTACATTTACCCTGTCTGTCCATAGTGATTAATGTAGCACCGCCAAATTGCGGTGCTTTTTTTTGTCCACGTTTCGTCGATGGCCGACCGGCTATTATTGCTCCAGTTCTACCATCTCTTTCACGTCAGTGCGGTTAATCTGCTGTTTGTTGCCGTTAGCGTCTTTATACGAAATCATCCCCGTCTCATTATCGGTCTGTGGTTTACCATCAGCTACGATTGATCGACCATCATTGGTGTGCATCACGTAATTCGAGCCAGAACAGGCGCTCAGGGCAAAAGTCAGCATACAGGCAGAAATAATGGCGGCAGTCTTTTTCATCTTCTTCTCCTTAAAGCGATTTATGCTATTAAAAACATACTCCGTAACAGGCAAAATTGTTCGCCTAACGCTATTTAGCATAAGACACTGAACGGGCTTTGCCAGGATATCCAGAGTATTCCGATGGTTAGCACAACCCTTGTATCAATGCCCTTTTTGCGCCACGATCGGTTTACTGAACTGAGGAATACCATGAACGCTTTTAACCCCGCGCAGTTTCGCGCACAATTTCCCGCACTCAACGATGCTGGCGTCTATCTCGACAGTGCTGCTACGGCGCTGAAGCCACAGGCGGTCATTGAAGCTACCCATCAGTTTTATAGCCTGAGTGCCGGGAACGTCCATCGCAGCCAGTTTGCTGAAGCCCAGCGTCTGACCGCACGCTATGAAGCCGCGCGGGAAAAAGTCGCACACCTGATTAATGCGTCGGATGACAAAACCATCGTCTGGACCCGCGGCACAACGGAAGCGATCAACATGGTTGCCCAAAGCTATGCGCGTCCACGCCTTCAACCGGGTGATGAGATTATCGTTAGCGCAGCGGAACATCACGCCAACCTCGTTCCCTGGCTGATGGTCGCGGAGCAAACGGGGGCTAAGGTCGTCAAACTCCCACTCAACCCCCATTTGTTGCCAGACGTTGAGATCCTCACGCAGCTCATCACCCCGCGCAGCCGCATTCTGGCGCTCGGGCAAATGTCGAACGTCACCGGTGGCTGCCCGGATCTGGCCCGCGCCATTACGCTCGCCCATGCGGCTGGCATGGTGGTGATGGTTGATGGTGCCCAGGGGATTGTGCATTACCCTGCCGATGTACAGCAGTTGGATATTGATTTCTATGCGTTTTCAGGCCACAAGCTATATGGCCCCACCGGTATTGGCGTGCTGTACGGTAAGCCGGAACTGCTGGAAGCCATGTCTCCCTGGCTTGGGGGCGGTAAGATGATTAGCGAAGTCAGTTTTGACGGTTTCACCACTCAGCCCGCACCATGGAAGCTGGAAGCCGGTACGCCTAACGTTGCAGGCGTTATCGGGCTAAGCGCGGCGCTCGAATGGCTGGCGGACGTCGACGTTGCGCAGGCCGAAAACTGGAGCCGGGGTCTGGCGACGCTGGCAGAAGATGCCCTGGCGAAACGCCCTGGCTTTCGTTCCTTCCGCTGCCAGGACTCCAGTCTGTTAGCCTTTGATTTCGCGGGTGTTCATCACAGCGATATGGTCACTCTATTGGCCGAATATGGCATTGCGCTGCGCGCGGGGCAACACTGCGCACAACCGCTGCTGGCGGAACTTGGCGTATCCGGAACACTACGCGCCTCATTTGCCCCTTATAATACCCAAAGCGATGTGGATGCGTTGGTCGCAGCCGTCGACCGCGCGCTGGAAATATTGGTGGATTAATGACAAGCCCTCAGTTCGCCGGACACCCGTTTGGCACAACCGTAACCGAAGAGACGTTACGCAATACCTTTATCCCGCTTACTCAGTGGGAAGATAAATATCGCCAGCTGATTCTGCTGGGTAAGCAGTTGCCGGCACTCCCGGATGCGCTAAAGGCGCAGGCCAAAGAAATTGCGGGCTGCGAAAACCGCGTCTGGCTGGGGCATACTCTTCATGAGAATGGCACTCTGCATTTCTTCGGCGACAGCGAAGGTCGAATAGTACGTGGACTGTTGGCGGTATTACTCACCGCGGTCGAAGGTAAAACGGCAGCCGAGTTACTGGCGCGTTCTCCGATGGCGTTATTTGACGAACTGGGTTTACGCGCTCAGCTCAGCGCCTCGCGTAGCCAGGGACTACATGCTCTGAACGAGGCGATTCTCGAGGCGGCCCAGAAAGCCGGATGACGACGCAGATACGTCTTATCCGGCCTACAACACTGCACGAACTGTAGGTCGGATAAGCACAGCAACATCCGACACAATCAGGCCTGACGCGCGGCCTTCGCCATCATCTTCTTCAGCGCATGGGAGACAGCAACAAAGCCAAAGGTGGCTGTCACCATGGTGGCCGCGCCAAACCCGGACGCGCAATCCATACGCTTCGGCCCTTCCGCCGTCGCTTTCATCGCACATACCGAGCCATCCGCCTGCGGGTAAACCAGCGCTTCGGTCGAGAACACGCAGTCCACGCCCAGCTTGCCTTTGCTGTTTTTCACCACGCCAAAATCGCTTTTCAGCCGCTCACGTAGCTTGGCCGCCAGCGGATCCTGGATGGTTTTTGCCAAATCAACGACCTGAATCTGGGTAGGATCGATCTGTCCGCCCGCACCACCGGTGGTCACCAGCGGAATTTTGTTGCGCCGACAGTACGCAATCAGTGCCGCTTTTGGGCGCACGCTATCAATCGCATCGATGACGTACGAAAATCCCGCATTCATATATTCAGCAACGTTATCTGGGGTAACAAAATCATCGACCACGTTCACCCGGCACTCCGGGTTAATCTGTCGGATACGCTCCGCCATCACTTCAGCTTTTGCCAGACCGACGTTATCACGCAGCGCATGGATCTGGCGGTTTGTATTGGTGACGCACACATCATCCATATCAATGAGTGTGATAGCGCCAATACCGGTTCGCGCCAGCGCTTCCGCCGCCCATGACCCTACTCCGCCAATCCCAACCACGCAAACGTGCGATTGGGCAAACAGCTGCAACGCATTTTCGCCATACAGACGTGCCGTACCGCCAAAACGTTGGCGCCAGGCATCGCTAATAACCACAGACATAGAACCTCAAATTCATTAATACCGAGCAGTCTGACTGCCTGATGTCGGCTACGCCTTACCAGGCCTACTCAATAATGTAGGCTTGATAAGCGAAGTGCCATCCGGCAATTAACCGCTGAACACGTTACCCGCACCCGGCGCTGTTTTTAGTACCCATACGCGACCGTAGTGATTATACCACCCGGCACGGTGTCCGGCGTCAGCGCCAATACCCTGATAGATGTCGAAGTGTTGCCCTTTAATAGCCCCACCCACATCTAACGCCACCATCAGGCGCAGTTCGTACTGACCGGTAAACTTGCCGTTATTGTCCAGTAACGGGACTTCCGCCAGTAACGTTGTGCCCGCAGGAATGATACTACGGTCAGAAGCTACGGACGCGCGGCCAATCAGCGGCACCGCGCTGGCCCCTTTCACCGGAGCAAAAGATTGCGGTTTAAAGAAGACAAACGATGGGTTCTGCTCCAGCAGCTCACGCACTTCGGCTTCGCTGTGCGTTTCACCCCAGTGGCGAATAGCCTGCATCGACATATCTTCTTTTTTCACTTCGCCACGGTCGATAAGCACTTTACCGATACTGCGATAGGCGTGGCCGTTTTTCCCGGCATAGCTAAAGAAGTTGAGCGGGCTGCCATCGCCAAAATCGATGTAACCACTGCCCTGAACATCCATAATGAAGTTATCCATCAGGGAGTTACTGTATGCCAGAATATAATTGTCGCTTAGTGCGCCCGCGTAGATCTCGGCACGAGAGGGTAAGCGCCCACGTTTTGGCGGCATGCGATAGATAGGATACTGAAACTCGCCCTGGCGCGTATGGCGCGCCTGGATAACCGGTGTGTAGTAACCAGTAAACTGGACGTTACCGTAGTTGTCCGCCCCTTCCATTTGCCAGGCATCAATACCAAACTGGCGCATACTGCGCGTATCACCGCCCGCACGTAACCATTGCTGGATAGCGTTGTAGACGTCGCTCTGGTTGCCGTACAAACGTGGCGAAGCGCTGCGAATTTGATTAACCTGCTCGGCGAAATCACCGGCATTGATTGGCGCGCCAACCGCATCAGGCTGGTTCACCAGTGAGAAAGGCTGGGTAAATTTCCCGTCTTTATACTGCTGCCCACGATCGGTGGGTTTTGAGGAACACGCGGCGAGCATCGCGACTACAGCTCCCGCCAGAAGATATTTTGCCCAACGTCCTTTCATTGTTCTCGTCTTATGTTGCCTGAATGCGAGACGAAGATAACAAACCCCCGAACCTAATGAAATGCGTATACATACCCGAACGCAAATTTTGAGCAAAAAATAATCCAGAATGCGTTGTTTTTGTTCATTTTCACCCTAAAAACGTGATCAAGGTGAAAAAAGGGTTGCATGAAAATGCGAGCAGAGTATAGTGCGCATCCACGGACGCGGGGTGGAGCAGCCTGGTAGCTCGTCGGGCTCATAACCCGAAGGTCGTCAGTTCAAATCTGGCCCCCGCAACCAATTAAAATTTGATGTAAGATTTTTGCAAAGTAGTTCGAATCACAGCAAGGCGGCGACGCAGTGAATCCTTAGGAGCTTACTCCAGTAAGTGACTGAGGTGAACGAGGAAAGCCAACGCTGATGTGGTTTGAAATACGAAGCAAAAAGACGGACGCGGGGTGGAGCAGCCTGGTAGCTCGTCGGGCTCATAACCCGAAGGTCGTCAGTTCAAATCTGGCCCCCGCAACCAATCAAATTTGATAAAATATAAGCAGTACGGTGACGCGGGGTGGAGCAGCCTGGTAGCTCGTCGGGCTCATAACCCGAAGGTCGTCGGTTCAAATCCGGCCCCCGCAACCAACACATTAAACACCTTAACGGGTGTTTTTTTGTTTCTGTCGCCCATAAAAAAAGCGCTTTTCAGCGCTTTTTTGTTATCCCCTTCTCGCCAGCGTCGCCCCATCGGCAAAGTAGGCTTTAATCCCTGCCAGAATCGACTCTGCAACTTCCTGCTGGAAGGTCGCCGTTTTGAGTTTGCGCTCTTCCTCAACGTTACTGATAAAAGCCGTTTCGACCAGAATAGACGGGATATCCGGCGCTTTTAGCACCGCAAACCCGGCCTGTTCAACCTGGTTCTTGTGCAGATTGTTGATTTTGCCAAGCTTACTCAATACCGCTTTACCAAACTTCAGGCTGTCGGCGATGGTCAGCGACTGCACCATGTCGAACATGGTGTGGTCGACGTAGCGGTCACCGCTCTTACTGACGCCACCAATGAGATCCGAGGCGTTCTGGGTCTGCGCCAGATATTTCGCGGCGGTACTTGTCGCGCCTTTGGTCGAGAGCGCAAACACCGACGAACCGCTGGGTTGTCGACTGGTAAAGGCATCGGCATGAATAGAGACAAACAGGTCAGCACGCTGCTTCTGCGCTTTCGCCACGCGGACTTTAAGCGGAATGAAGATATCTTCATTTCGTGTCATAAAGACCTTCATGTTGCCCTCTTTCTCTATGAGGGCTCGCAGGCGGCGGGCAATCTGCAGCACCACATCCTTTTCACGCGTCTTGTATTTCCCCACCGCACCGGAGTCTTCTCCGCCGTGGCCTGGATCGAGCATAATGACAATGGGACGATCGCGCCCCGCTTTACCCGGCTGCGGGCCACTTTGTGCAGGTGGCACCTGTTTATCCAGATCGCCCTTGTTGTAATCTTCCAGCAATGCCAGCAGCGGATCCTGAACGTCCTGGGCATTCGCGGGATAGAGATCCATCACCAGACGTTCTTTAAAGCCTGCCACCGGAGCCAGCGCAAAAAGTTGCGGCTTCACATTCTGTTTCAGCTCGAACACCATCCGCACGGTCTTTGGATCAAACTGACCAACGCGCGCCGACTTAATATACGGATCGTCAGGACGAATCTGCGTCCCAATGCCCTTGAGCACCGAGTTCAAATTAACGTCTTCAATATCCACAACCACACGCTCAGGATTACTCAGGGCAAACTGTTTGTATTTCAGCAGACGGTTAGATTCTACCGTGACGCGAGTGTAGCTGGACGCAGGCCAGATACGTACGGCAACGACCTGACTCACGGCCGCCAGACCCACCTGGCTGACGCTCAAAAGCCACATAGCACCCGCACCTTTCAATAAACGGCGGCGACTGATTGCTGAATTGGATCCCGACATGCTTCTCCCGAGCAAAAGAAATCTTTTTTAGAGGTAATACGTAAAACGTCCGAATTGACCGGAAACTTTAGCGAATGACGCATAATCTGTCATCTATAAAAGGGTAAACATTCTTTTTATATTCACGGCATTACTGAGAAAAATCTTCGGCATGGGTAAAAATTACGCTTGCGCACAGCGCAAAAACAGAATAAAAATACACAAATTACGAATAATCATGCAATGAGGGTGTGCCGTGGTGAAGGAGCGTAGAACCGAACTGGTACAGGGATTCCGCCATTCTGTTCCCTATATCAATACCCATCGGGGAAAAACGTTTGTCATTATGCTAGGCGGCGAAGCCATCGAGCATGAAAATTTTTCCAGTATCGTCAATGACATTGGTCTTCTTCATAGCCTCGGCATCCGCCTGGTCGTGGTCTATGGCGCACGACCGCAGATTGATGCCAATCTTGCGGCGCATCATCATGAGCCGGTGTACCACAAAAATACGCGCGTTACCGACGCTAAAACGCTGGAGCTGGTCAAACAGGCTGCGGGTTTACTTCAGCTTGATATTACCGCCCGCCTGTCGATGAGCCTGAATAATACGCCATTGCAGGGTGCTCACATCAATGTGGTCAGCGGTAATTTTATTATCTCTCAGCCGCTGGGCGTTGATGACGGCGTAGATTACTGCCATAGCGGGCGTATTCGTCGTATTGATGAAGATGCCATTCACCGCCAGTTAGACAGCGGCGCAATTGTGCTGATGGGCCCGGTTGCCGTTTCCGTCACCGGTGAGAGCTTTAACCTGACGTCAGAAGAGGTCGCCACGCAGTTGGCTATCAAACTGAAGGCCGAGAAAATGATCGGCTTTTGCTCCTCTCAGGGGGTCACCAACGATGACGGCGATATTATTTCCGAGCTGTTTCCTAACGAAGCTCAGGCTCGCGTTGAGTTGCAGGAAGAGAAAGGCGATTACAGCTCCGGCACGGTGCGCTTCCTGCGTGGGGCAGTGAAGGCCTGTCGCAGTGGCGTACGTCGCTGTCACCTGATCAGTTATCAGGAAGATGGTGCATTGCTGCAGGAACTGTTCTCCCGCGACGGGATCGGTACGCAGATCGTAATGGAAAGCGCCGAGCAGATCCGTCGCGCTACCATTAACGATATCGGCGGGATTCTGGAGCTTATCCGCCCGCTGGAGCAGCAAGGTATTCTGGTGCGCCGCTCGCGCGAGCAGTTGGAAATGGAGATCGACAAATTCACGATTATTCAGCGTGATAACCTGACCATCGCCTGTGCCGCTCTGTACCCTTTCCCGGAAGAGAGGATTGGCGAAATGGCGTGTGTAGCAGTGCATCCGGACTACCGTAGCTCGTCACGCGGGGAAGTGTTGCTGGAACGAATCGCCGCGCAGGCCCGGCAAATGGGGTTGAGCAAGCTGTTTGTGTTAACCACACGCAGCATCCACTGGTTCCAGGAGCGCGGCTTCACGCCAGTGGATATCGACCTGCTGCCGGAAAGCAAGAAAGAGATGTACAACTATCAGCGGCGGTCAAAAGTGCTGATGGCGGATTTGGGGTAAGAGTCGTTGCCGGATGCAGCATAACAGCCTTATCCGGCTTACATCGCTGGCACATCTTTTTTAGGCCGGATGGCGCTGACGCTTATCCGGCCTACATCTACATCATGCCGTCATTAAATAATGCTGACAGTCCGCTGCGGCGTTCAGTGCGGGTGGCAATGGCGCGGCTCAATATCCGCTCATCGGCATACAGCGACAGGCGGCGGCGCGCGCGGGTAACGGCGGTATAGACCAGCTCGCGGGTAACCACGGGTGAATGCTGGCTGGGTAAAATCAACGCCGCGTGGTCAAACTCAGATCCCTGCGATTTGTGCACCGTCATCGCCCAGGTGGTTTCATGTTCAGGCAAGCGGCTGGGCTGCACCGATTTGATAGAACCATCCGGCAACGCAAACCACACCCTCAGGCCCTGTCCACGGTCAAGGGCAATGCCGATATCACCGTTAAATAATCCCAGCGAACTGTCATTGCGCGCGATCATCACCGGCCTTCCCTCATACCAGCGGCTATGCGTCGAACGATGAATTTTACGTTTTTGCGCCATCACCTGCTCAATGCGTTCATTCAAACCACTAACGCCAAACGGACCTTCCCGCAGGGCGCATAGCAGTTGATACTCATTGAAGGCCTGAATGACAGCCCCCGGCTCCGCACCCTCGTGCAACAAATCCAGGTAGTGCCCATATCCCGCCAGCGCCTCATCCAGCATCGCGGCATAATCCTCGCTGCTGTGTAGCGTGCGTTTTTCGATGTCGCTAAATCCCTGCTGGAACACCGTTTTTATCGCAGTTTTGTCGCCGCGATTAATCGCCGCAGCCAACTGACCGATTCCGGAATCGCTGCCGAAACGGTAGCTTTTTTGCAGCAGGCACAGACTGTCGCGCAACGCTGCTGCCTGAATTCCCGAACCGGCAGGAATAGCACTCCCGGTCAGGCGACTGAGCTGGCGGGCGCGTTCCGGGGTAAACCCGTCACCGACGAAAGCACAGATATCCCCCAGCACGGCCCCCGCTTCGACGGAAGCGAGCTGGTCGCGATCGCCCAGAAAAATCACCCGTCCGTGCGGCGGCAGCGCATCGATAAGGCGCGACATCATCGGCAAATCAATCATCGAGGCTTCATCCACCACCAGCACATCCAAATGCAACGGGTTTCCCGCATGATGACGCAGGCGCTGACTGCCAGGCTGAGCGCCTAATAATCGATGCAGCGTACTGGCGTCATCGGGGATGCGTTTCTTTTGCTCATCGGTTAGCGGTAGCTCTCGTAACGCCGCTCCCAGTGAGGCGGTCAGGCGCGCAGCCGCTTTTCCCGTTGGCGCCGCCAGTCGAATACGACAGCGCTCACCGTCGGCCATTTGAATCAACGCCGCCAGCAGCCTTGCGACCGTTGTCGTTTTTCCCGTCCCCGGTCCGCCGGAGATCACCGATATCCGGCGGGTGAGCGCAACAGCAGCGGCTACTTTTTGCCAGTTAACCCCCTCCGATGGCGGAAACAGCGCCGCCAGCGTGTGGGTCAGCCGTTGTTCATCCACTTCAATGGCGTGGTTCACTTCACTGAAAAAGCGAGCCACCGTACGTTCGTTGTGCCACATCCGGTTCAGATACAAGCGATCGCCGTACAGCACCAGCGGCGTGGGTTGCTCGCCACGGCTTACCGCACTGGAAGCCAGCAGACATTCCGCCCAGTCTTCTGGCTCGCCCGTTTCAGCGAGCCAGGCGCTTAACAGAGGATGCGCGTCCTCGCTCAGAGATAACCGTGAAAGCGGTAAGCAGACGTGCCCTTCTCCCGCTTCACGACTGAGCAACGCCGCAGCCAGCGCAACGGCAGGGTTGTTATTTCCGGCAACCGCCAGCGCGAACTGAGCATCCAGAGGCCGGAGCTGTTTTTGCTCAACAGCCTCCAGAAATCGTTTCTGGATTGTCATAGCATCGTCTCCTGCACCGCACCGGCAAACATCTCGTCCATCAACGCAATCAACTCTCCGTCAGGTCGGGTCGCGTAAATTCCCTGCTGCGGATTTTCACTGTCAACGCCGCGCAGGAAGAGATAGATAACGCCGCCAAAATGGCGTTCATAATCGTAATCAGCAATGCGATGGCGTAAGTAGCGATGCAGCGCGAGGGTATAAAGTTGGTATTGAAGGTCGTAGCGATGCGCCTGCATGGCAGAGGCCATTGCCTGCTGCGTATAGGCGGAGCTGTCTTCACCCAGCCAGTTCGATTTGTAATCGAGCAGGTAATAACGCCCCTGGTGGCGAAATACCAGGTCAATAAAGCCTTTCAGCATGCCGCGAACCTGCATAAAGTCCAACGCAGGGCACCCCGCCGAGAGCGGATCGTATTGGCGAATTAACGCATCAAGCTGGTTGGCCATCAACGGCTGCGAAATCGGCAGATAAAACTCCATCTCCACCTGTTTTTCACGCGCGGATAGCTGGCTCAAACTCACGCCAGTCTCGTTGAGAGGCGCCTGCAAAATGGCGTCCAGCCATTCGGTCAAAACCGGCGTCCAGTGTGCGTCATAACCGCCCAACGCCAGTTGCTCCTCGACCCAATGCGGATCCACCGGTTGCGTAAAATCGAGGTCTTCAAACAGGCTATGCAAGAATGTACCCGGCGAAGCGCCGCGCGGAAACTGATGCGGTGTAAGCCCTGACTCTTCAATAACCTCGCCGACGCCTGTGGCATCGATATCCAGTCGTGGGATCAGATCCTGCGCGATACCCTGTCCACGCTGTTGCAGACCGGAATAACTGGTCACGCGCCAGCTATCGCCGGGCTTACGCTGCAGTATTTTAGCACTCAGTTCGCTGCTAACAGCCTGCGCAACCTGCCAGGGTTCACCGTCAGGCTGCGCGGGTGTCTGGCAAGCAATATCATTGCTGCAAAGCGCTTCAATCGCGCTACGCAGACCCACGGCATCCATCGGCTCACCTTTTTGCAACAGGCGACCAAGGGCACTCTGATGCACATCGGTATCCCCTTTTTTATCGCCCCGACGTCGTACCAACGGCGCAACGCCAAGGCTGCAATGCCATACCGAACGGGTTAGCGCGACATACAGCAAACGCAGATCTTCCGCCAGACGCTCTGCTTCGGCTAGCTCAACGCTCTCCTCAGCATCGCTGAGATCCAGCACGGCTTCAAAAGAGCTACGATCGTGGTAGAAAGCCTGATCCTGAACGCGGAAATTGGTGATAAACGGCAGCCAGACCAGCGGATACTCCAGCCCTTTCGATTTATGGATGGTGACGATTTTGACCAGATGCTTGTCGCTTTCAAGCCTGAGCTGCTGGCTGGACGCGTTGCTGTCGGGTTCAAGAATATGCTGGGACAACCAGCGCACCAGCGCATGCTCGCTTTCCAGCTGCGAGCCCGCTTCCTGCAACAGTTCGCTGATATGTAAAATGTCGGTCAGTCGACGTTCGCCTCCCGCCGTCGCCAGCAGGTTCTCTGCAATCTGTCGAGCCGTCATCAGCGCACGTAGCATCGGCATCACGCCGCGTTTATGCCAGATCTGACGATAGCCGTCGAATTCTTCGACCACCGCATCCCAAGCATTCTCGTCGGTATTTAACGCTTCAATATCCTGCGCATTCAGCCCCATCATTGAGGTCGCCAGCGCGCTACGCAACGTGTTCTCACGTTCCGGCGTCATCACCGCCTGCAGCACCCATAGCAACTCCTGCGCTTCCAGTGTTTCAAATACGCTGTCACGGTTGGAGAGGTAGACAGAGGGAATGGCCAGTTGCGTCAGCGCATCACGGACCAGCGCCGCCTCCTGGCGGCTTCGCACCAGTACGCTGATATCTGACGCGCGTACCGGGCTGGATGCTTTGCCACTGACCAGTTGCGCTGCGCCAGAATGCCCGGCCTTAAGCCAGTCGCGAATTTGTGTGGCGCACACCTGGGCCATGTAGCTCTGATAATCGCCTACGCCGCAACTTTCTCCTTCCATCAGCCACATACTCATAGCTGGCTGCGTTTCGCCGTGCAAAACAAACCGTAACGCCTGGTTTTTTTCTGCGGATTTTACCGGGCTGAAAGGGATTTCGCGGAACATAAAGGCGTCGTCCATCTGGCTGAAAAGCGTATTCACGCTATTGACCATGCCGGGGGCCGAACGCCAGTTGGTATCAAGCGTATAGTGTGCGCTGACTTCGCTGCGCGCCTTCATATAGGTGAAGATATCCGCGCCGCGAAACGCGTAAATTGCCTGTTTCGGATCACCAATTAGCAGCAGTGCGGTATCCGGCTGATGCTGCCAGATCCGACGAAAAATACGGTACTGCTGCGGATCGGTATCCTGGAATTCATCGATCATGGCGACCGGGAAACGAGTACGAATAGCCGTCGCCAGCGCATCGCCGCTTTCACTGCGCAACGCCGCATCCAGACGGCTGAGCATATCGTCAAAACCCAGCTCGCCGCGGCGACGTTTTTCCTCGGCAACTGCCGAGCGGATCTCCGCCAGCGCCCGGGTGATCACCAGATCGCGGAGAGTTAACGGTTCGCTAAGCAGTTCATCAATAGCGACAAACAGCGGGTGCTGAGGGGTTATCCCGCCCGCTTTGGTTCGCTCTTCCAGAAAACGCTGTGAGAATTTCTCCAGCGCGTCAGGAAGCTGGTAACTTTGTGTTTCTTCCTGCGCCCACGCGCTGATCTTTTCGATCCACTTGCCCTGATTACCGCGATTAAATTTACGTCGGTCAATTCCGGAGGCTTCCATCAGGCCATCCAGCTCATCAACAGAATCACACCATTGCTGCTTGATCTGGTTAATGCGTGCGAGAATTTGTTCATGCCGGGAGGCCAGCGTTTCGTCATCAGACGGTGGCGCCTTGATAACCGGCGCTTCCCCCTGCAGATAGCGATCGATATCTCTCAGCAGCGCTTGCGGTCCTTTCCACGTTTCAAAAACCACCTGCGCAATGTCGCGGGGCAGCGGGTAGCAGTGCCGACGCCAGAAGTCCGCGCAGGCCTGATAGCGCAGCAGCGATTCATCTTCTATCAGCTGCTGTTCGAACAGCATGCCTGACTCAAAGGCATTAAGACTGAGCATACGCTGACAAAAGCCGTGGATGGTAAACACCGCCGCTTCATCCATCTGTCTTTCAGCCAATAGCAGCCACTGCGCGGCCTGTTTTTTATCGGCAATTTCATCTAACAAACGGGCATATAGCGGGTTGTCGGTGGTTTCACGCAGGCAGGCAATTCGCAGTTCATGAATATTGCTACGAATTCGACCGCGCAACTCTTCGGTAGCCGCCTCGGTGAAGGTGACCACCAGCAGTTCTTCGACGGTCAGAGGACGAGGAAAGGCGGCAGAGCCGCCCAGTCCAAGCAGTAAACGTAAATATAGGGCGGCGATGGTAAAGGTTTTACCGGTGCCCGCAGAGGCTTCAATCAGGCGCTCGCCCGTCAGAGGCAAGCGCAGTGGATCAAGGGACTCAGCGGCATCATTCATTCTTATCACTCATCAGGGGTAAGGTTTGCTGCAACGCGCTGACGGTCTGCCACACTTTCCAGCCTTCCGGGTGCACATATTCTGCTTTCCCATTCTGACTGCCGGAAACCTGTGACAATATCGCCATGCCTTGCGGCTCAACCACCGCCTGATGGAAGAAGTCGGCAAGTTTTTGCGGCGTCAGCAGTTTAATCTGAGCCACTATTTTATCACGTGAATCGAAGCGCATATTGCCGCGATCAAAATCTTTGCTTAACTGTGAGGCTTCTGCCCCCAGCGTTTGCGGCGCCTGCAGCATTTGCGCAATAATCGCCTGCTGAATTTGCGCGAACTCTTCAGGTTTCATCGCCCGCAGCTTCGCTTCCGCCGTCGGGAAGAACGCTTTATAACGCTCCCAGAGGTAAGACGGCTGCTTATCACTGCTTTGCAGCAGGAACCCCATTCCCCACTGACGGCCAACACTCATCGGGAAAGCAAATACGGCGTAGCCTAACTGTTCTTCAGTACGCAGCTGATTGTAGAACCACGGCTGAACAATCTGACCTAACATGGCGCTGTATGCTGAACTGGCGTATTCATCGTATCCGGTTGGCACAAATACCGCCGCCAGCGCTGAATCCGTACTGCTGCCTGCTTTTTCAAAGATGACGGACTGCTTCTTGTCCACAACCACATCTTTGTTGCGACACCATTGTGACCCGTTCGCACCAAGCTGTTTTTGGATATCCCGCGCCATGCTCGTCGTCTGAGCTTCGCTCATATTGCCAATGACCAGGAATTCAGGTCGCGCACCGGTTTTTAAAGCGTCGCGGTAGGTCATCACCTCTTTCAGGGTGATGGAAGGCAGCAGCTTACGGCGCTCGTCGCGGGAGAAGTACGGCACCTGAGAAAGCATCTGCACCGGCATAATAGCCTGATCGTAAGCTTTACCCTTTTCTGCGGAATCCATCATCTGGGCATACCAGGATTTCGCCTGTTCCAGCTGTTCGTCCGTTGAGGTATAGCTGAAATAGCCACTCAGCAGCGCCTGAAAAAGCTGCGGCAAACGTTGGGTGTAGCCGTTGGCGTTAAGCATCAACCCATTGTTAGCGTTGGTAGAGAAACCAATTCCACCTACCGATGCCTGGTTACTTAACTGATCGAGCGCAATCCCTGCCAGGTAATCGTTCAGGGCGAATAAGACCTGGTTGCGGGCGCTGTCCATGGCTTTCGGGTTACGCAGGATCACGCTGACGTCAGCCTTCGGCTCGCTGGCAAAATACTGGCTCGGGGCATACACCACGCGTAAATCCGGCTCATCAACAATCAGCTCTGGGTGAGCGTATTTTTTATCCGTCTTAATCAGCGTGAAATCATCCGGAATGTAGGGGTTCAACTCCGGTAACGACAGCGCAATGCCCTGCGCTTTTTGCTGCCAGTCGGCAAAGGTTTTGTCGCTGATTTTATCCACCTGGTAAGGCGCATCGACAAAATAAGCGGTTTTATTATGTGGCTCTTTCGCGCTGATATACCAGATACGCGCATTCTGCGGCGTCATCATTGCCAGACGTTGCTCAACGGCTTTCGCATCGTACTGGTCAGCAATATTCACCGCATCCAGCGTATGCTCGACGGGAACGCGGATCATGGTATCAGCCAGCCATTCCACGTAGTCCATATCACGGGTGATGGAGGGATAACGGAAATCGAGATCCAGCACGTGCGCCAGCTCGTCAAAATAGCGTTTATCGACACCTTTCTCGCGTAACAAATTGAGGTAGCTAAAGATTGCCGCGACAACTTCATCGCGGTTCGCCAGCCCCTTGTCGGTTAACGTCGCGGAAATGGCTAATACGCCGCTGTTCCCGTTGACCACCGGATCGGAGTCTGCGCGAATACCTTCAACCAGGCCCTGCTTTTGCAGCCAGTCAGACAACGTGCCCGGGCTACGATTGCCAATCAGGTAGGTCACCAGTTCATCGGTTTTACTGCGGAACTGCGCGCTGTTGTTATCGATACGAAACTCGACGCGCAATACTTTACGCGGCATTGCCGGAACATAGTGGATGATGATGCCCTTTTGCGCATCAGTGACGACCGGGACGGTAATCTCAGGCTTTGCGATATTCCTGTTCGGTACGCGCCCAAAGGTGTCAGCCGCTATCCGCGCCAGCTCTGGCAGCGGTTTATTGCTATAAATCACCGTCTTCATCAGGTTCGCAGAGTAGTACTTTTCATGAAATTTTTGTAATGCTTGCAGCACCGGGTTGCCCGGTTTATCGCTTAATGTCTCAAGATTCCCGCCAGAGAAACGCGAACCTGGGTGCGCCGGGTTGATCGTCTCAGCGCTCACCTGCGCCATACGCATCCCGTCTCGGGTACGCGCCAGCGTCAGCTCGGAGTTAACCGCGTTACGCTCGCGGTCGGCATATTTTTTATCCAGCAATGGATCGGCAATAGCATCCGCCAGGCGATCCACCGCCCCCACCAGCGCGTCGTTTTCGACTTCAAGATAGAAGGCCGTACGATAAGGCGCAGTGCTGGCATTGTGGCTACCGCCGTGCATTTTCAGGAACTCAGCCAGGCTGTCTGGCTGTGGGTATTTTTTCGAGCCCATCAGACACATGTGTTCGAGATAGTGCGCCAGCCCCTGATGATCGTCCGGATCTTCCAGCGAGCCCACGGGGACTACTAGTGCAGAAAGGGATTTCACGGCCTGAGGATCGGATACCAGCAGCACAACCATGCCGTTATCAAGGCGCACGGCCTGATACTGACGGGTGTCTTTATCGCTTTTACGGATGGTTTCAGCTAAAGGCTGCCAACCGGTATCTGCCTGACTTACGGGAACCCAAAGGGCGACGAACAACAGTAATGCGCTGAACCAGGTGCTGCGGGGCATTCACAAACCTCATCATTAACGAATTCACCTGTTCACTACAAACCACGCATAAATACATGATCTGAACAGGGCAAGACTATGTGCTGAACGAGCCAGCATCTTCTCTTTGTAAGAATCAGTCCGTGACAGAATGCGCATCATAGTGGAAGCCATCGAATTGCGCAATTTTTATACAATCATCATGACTGATTAAAGCGAAAAATCGGTAACAGGTAGCGCTGAGACTGTAAAACAATAGCCTCCTGCGTATCAGCATCCAGTTGACGCCAAAGACGCTGATACCAGATATCATCACCTTCGCCACGTACCATCATGTTGCCTTCATAGGCTTGCAGAAACTTACTGCGCGCTTTTTGCAACGTTGCATCGTCATCTAACATGGCATCATTTGCGGCGTCATAACAGGTTTTTATCCATGCACCGCCGCTTTCGGGCAATACCAGCAACGGTGACGACATGCCTTCCCGATACCCCTCAATGAGTTGCGACAGGTACAGCAACGCCTGTTCTGCATCCAGCGGCGGAAAACGCCATTCTCCGTCTTTACGCAGGAACAATCGGCTCTCTCCCCTACCGCCACTGGCACAATAGACAAGATGTTCCAGCCAAAGTTGCACACCCTGCACAATGCTTATCAAAGATGGGCGCCAGCGCAACAAACCGTCCTCTTGCACCTGCGGCAGCCAACCGGTGATTTGCACGCCGTGACAGTTAAGATCGATTTCCATGCTCTGACAGGGCTGACGACAGGCGATAATGCGTTCAGCCAGCGACTGCATTTCCTGACGCTGCGTATCCCACAGAATTTCGCCAAACGGCCCATAGGGTAGCGCGCCCGCCGCACGAAAACGGCGGAACAGTCGTTCAGCATCGTTCTCTTCAACCAGCGTATTAAGCAATTGCTGATTAAGCTGGTAGCGGGTTAACCCTTCAAGAGTGAAAGGTTCCGTATCCGGGATCTCACTCTCTTCAGAGCGGAAGTTGACCCTTAAACGCATCTGGAAAAAGGCGCGTACCGGATGTGCCCAAAATCGCTGCAGCGTTTCCAGCGTTAGCGTTTCTGGCATTTCAAAGGGCAGAGGCTGCACAAAATCCGTGTGCGCTTTTCCTGACAGACTCGCTGCAGGCAGCCATTCCCGGGCATAGCTTTGCTGTTCGCCCGGCAAATAGTTTTGTGCATCAAAGGGCATACGGGTATGCAAACGGGTTATATGCGCTTTTACCCTTGCCTCGCTTTGATCGCAGGTCAACGATTCATCGCCCGGCAGATAATGGCTTTGTCCAATGTAGTCCATCAGTTCTTGCACCAGCACCGACGGGAAGCGCTCGCTGTTATCCTGAATAGAGCGGCCAATGTAGCTGATGTAGAGCGTCTGCTGTGCCGAAATTAATGCTTCGAGGAACAGATAGCGGTCATCATCTCGACGACTGCGATCGCCCCGCATCGGTTTTTGGCTCATTAAATCAAAGCCCAGCGGCGCAAGCTGACGCGGATAAACCCCATCGTTCATACCCAGCAGGCACACCACTTTGAACGGAATGGAGCGCATCGGCATCAGCGTACAAATGTTAACGGGCCCCGCCAGGAAGCGCTGGCTGATGCGTTCCTGGTCAAGGCGCTGGGCTAGCTCATCACGCAACAGAGAGAGCGGTATAGCATCGCCGTACTCGGCCCCTAAACCTTCGGTAATAATGGCCTGCCACTGCTGTTCAATCAGCGTCATTGCAGCTTCGGTGTCCGCGTCCGGTATGAAGAAATCATTAAGCATTTCCCGACAAACGGGTAGCCACTCTTCCAGCGGTCGTTCCTGCGCTAACCCTCTACGCCAGAGATTAAGCTGCATCAGCAACGAGGCCAGATGCCCTACCAGCTCGGCAATCAGGCCGCTGGACTCATCGTAAGGCAATACCGATTGCCACTCGCCCTGCGAGCTTTCCATCGCGTAGCCGAGCAGCATACGCGTTAAACCAAATTGCCAAGTATGCTGACCTGTAGGTGGAAGTTCCAGTTCACGCACGTTATCGTCGTCAATTCCCCAACGAATCCCGGATTCATTGACCCATAAGCGAAGATAGCGCAACCCTTCTTCATCAATGTTGAAACGCGCCGCCAGCACGGGAACATCCAGTAACGCCAGGACATCCTCTGAGACAAAACGGCTATCCGGCAGCGACAGCAGGCTGATAAAGGCCTGTAAGACGGGATGAGACTGGCGTGCCCGACGGTCAGATATTGCATAAGGTAGGTAACGCTCGGCTGTCGCGCTACCAAAAACCGACTGAATGAATGGGCTGTAGCTGTCGATGTCCGCCACCATCACGATAATATCGCGCGGCGTCAGCGTTGGGTCCGCTTCCAGCATGGCCAACAGCCGGTCATGAAGAATTTCCACCTCGCGCTGTGGGCTATGGCAGACATGAAAAGTCACGCTGGTGTCGTTCAGCTCAAGCCGTCGTTTATTGTCGCTACGGGAATATTCTTCCAGCGTAACGCCCGCCACGGCATGACTTTCAAGTTCCAGAATATCTGATTGAATATTATGCAAAAGGTTGTCAGGCGTAATATCGACAAACGCATCCAGTTCCTGACTATTTTCCAGCTCCGAAAGCAAATAAATGTAATCACGCCCCAGCTTGCCCCACGAGGCCAGCATCGGGTTGCCCACATCCTGTTCGCCATCGCTGTTAAATAATCCTTCGGCTTTCTGATTATCACGAAACAGCGGCAGATGCCGTTCTTCAAAGCTGTGCCGACGCTGACGTGCCATCAGCTTCGCCAGCCAGGCCGGATCTTTAATATCCCCCCAGTAGTAGCGACAAGGGTTGGTAAACAGCAGATGAATATCAATGTGCTTACCCAACGCCTGCAAGGCCTGCAGGTAAACCGGCGGTAGCGCCGAAATTCCGCAAATAAAGACGCGAGAAGGCAGCCCCTGCGGACATTCAGACGCATTTTCCAGGGTCTGAATAAATCGCTGGTATAAATTGGCACGATGCCAGCGCGGCTGGCCCAATTCCGCGGTGTATTCCACCAGCGCTTTCCACAACGGTGCCTGCCAGGCCTGAGACTCGCCAAGTCCCTCAACCTGTCGCCCCGCTTCCCACTGGGTCAACCAGTCAGGGCGGTAGACTAAATACTGGTCGAAAAGGTCAGCCGCGCGCGAGGAAAGCTGAAAAAGCTTACGTTTATCAGTATCGTCCGTCAGATAGTGGCGTAGCAATGCGAAGTCATCGCTATCCAGCAATTGTGGCAACAGCGTCATCAACTTCCAGCTCATACTCTGTTTGCTGAACGCACTCTCTTTCGGGATATCCGGCAGCACGCGCACAAACATATCCCAGATAAAACTCGCGGGCAGCGGAAAATCGATATTGGCGGCAATACTAAACTTCTGTGCAAGAGTCATTTGTAGCCACTGCGCCATACCGGTACTTTGAACCAGGATCATCTCAGGTTCAAAGGGGTCGTCCAGCCGCTCGCGCTCAACGATAAATTCCATTAACGCTTCCAGCACATCCAGACGGTTGGAGTGGTAGACCCTTAACATAGCGACTCCTGACTACTGACGATTCGGGCAATGCAGACGCGTCATCTGACCCTGCCTGCCGAGGGGTGAAGAAATTATAACGTTGATGCTGACACATCCCGCTCTCGTTGTCTGCATTCGGTTAACCTGCCAGTTCACAGGCGATGAAAACGGGTACAGCTGGGTTTGCTGCCAGGCGTGGCGCCAGAGTTGCTGATACTGGTTTCTGATGATAAAGCTGTTCATTAGCACCCGCTGGTATCCTGACAGCGCGGTCACAATCATGATCATCAGTACCATTGCCAGCATCACTTCCGGCAGACTAAAGCCACGCTGTCTGTTCAGGGGATCTGGCATAACGTCTGCTCCTTTAGCGGACAAAAATCGCTCCAGCCATGCGGCGAAAAATTGATATTGCCATCGATAACCTCTCCCTGACGCCATAACGATATCCCTTCATAGTGGGCAATAAGCAGAACAAAATTATTGGTAAGCCGACGCAGGCAAACCGCGGCATCCTGCGTGGGATCGCGCCGACACTGTACGGCGGGTTGTAAGCGCCAGGGCTGCGTACGCCCCCATTCCATCGCGGATTGCACTACCGCCTGACGCTGCAGCGCCTGACTTTGTGTAGCCACACGCGCAGCAAAACTGGCCTCCTGTCTGCTAACGCCTTGCAGCAGCAGACTACCGAGCACCAGCAGCAACAGGACCATTGCCAGAGAGGATACGCCTCTCTCACGGTTCACAGGTTGAATCCCGTAACGCTGTAGACCGCTTCAACAACTTTTTGTGGTTGGTCATTGCTCACTCCACGCAAACGCAGCGTAAGAAGCGGGGAATATCCGCTGAAATTCAGCCTTTCAACCAGGAATGCCTCAATCTGCATCGTGGCCGGATCGGTCATTTTGTCCCATCCTTTGCCAGTGCAGCCGGTGGCTCCACGCACGGTTTCCAACACCTTGTCCTGTAAACGAAACCCAATAGAATCAGCCTCTTTCACGGGACTGCTTTCCCAAACGCCATTGCTGTTGGCATCCCAGCGGGCAATAACACAGTCTCCCTTAGCCGATATCACCAGTCCCTCTCCGACACAGTTTCCCCGGCAATACCCCGCCCGCTGAAGATGCTTCGCCACGGTGTAGACCCGCTGCCATATTTCATCTTCCAGTACTAACTGGCGCGTGTTACGCAGAATCTCTCGCTGTAGCGCCGGTAAAAATCGTGCTGAGCTAAGCAATAAAATACTGCTAATCGCCATGGCAATGAGCATCTCCAGCAGTGAAAATCCCCGTTCATTTACTGACATAATCTCGCCTCATCGCGCTCGCAAAGCCTGATTCGTCCCCAGCCAGACACCACCACGCGCCATTCCCCTGCCGTATTTTTCAGACGTATATGTCCGGCCCATGCCGTATTGCGCAGTCCAAAAAAGGCCAGTGAAGGTGTTATCTCTGCCATTTCGACGTCGTCCCAGGGCGATGTAAAAACCAAAGACGAAGCGGGTCGACACGTGGTTTGCGAAGCCGCAGAGCTGACAAAACACCATGATGTGCCATCCCGAATCACGCTTATCACGTGATCGCGGTTACGCCAGTTAGCATCTTCACGCAGTTGCAGCAGGTAGTCCCGCACCTGGCAGGCGGTCTGCCACAGCCGCTGTTGCTGCTGCCAGCGCTGCCAACCATACAGCCCAGATGCACCAAGCGCCGCGACAATCAGCATCGCAATCAGGGTTTCAAGAAGCGTGTAACCTTGTTGTTTTTTCATGTCGCCAGTATGGCGTGAGGAAAATGAATAACGAGCGGGAAATTCGGTTTCTACGGCGAGCTATGGGGAATATTTAGCGCGTTACAGGCCGTTGCAATATTTCAGGAATCCGCGCCGAAGAACGCGATTTGAGACAAAAAAAACCGACGCACATGGGCGTCGGTTGTGACAGCATGAAACAGGTTAGATAGCTACCGGTGCTTTAATACCCGGGTGCGGATCGTAGCCTTCAATTTCGAAGTCTTCGAAGCGATAGTCAAAGATTGATTCAGGCTTACGTTTGATAACCAGTTTCGGCAGCGCGCGCGGTTCACGGCTAAGCTGCAGATGCGTTTGATCCATATGGTTGCTGTACAGGTGCGTGTCGCCGCCGGTCCAGACAAAATCACCCACTTCCAGATCGCACTGCTGCGCCATCATGTGTACCAGCAAAGCGTAGCTGGCAATGTTAAACGGCAGGCCGAGGAACACATCGCACGAACGCTGATACAGCTGGCAGGAGAGCTTGCCATCCGCCACGTAGAACTGGAAGAACGCATGGCACGGTGCCAGCGCCATTTTATCCAGCTCACCGACGTTCCATGCTGAAACGATGATGCGGCGAGAGTCCGGATCATTTTTCAGCTGGTTTATCACGGTGGTGATCTGGTCGATATGGCGACCATCTGGCGTAGGCCAAGCGCGCCATTGTTTGCCATAAACCGGGCCTAAATTACCGTTTTCATCCGCCCATTCGTCCCAGATTGAGACGTTGTTTTCATGCAGGTAGGCAACGTTAGTATCGCCCTGCAAGAACCACAGCAGCTCATGAATGATCGAGCGTAAATGGCAGCGTTTAGTCGTAACCAGCGGGAACCCTTCCTGCAGATTAAAACGCATCTGATGACCAAAAATGGAAAGCGTTCCGGTTCCGGTACGGTCGTTTTTCTGTGTGCCTTCATCCAGCACTTTTTGCATCAGTTCTAAATACTGTTTCATGGTTCCTCAGGAAACGTGTTGCTGTGGGCTGCGGCGGTACGCCCAAACCATCATAATAATGCCTGCGACAATCATCGGGATAGAGAGGATCTGCCCCATGCTGATGTACTGTACCCAGGTGCCGGTAAACTGCGCATCCGGCTGGCGGAAGAATTCAACAATAATACGAAACGCGCCATAACCAATCAGGAACAGACCGGATACCGAACCCATCGGGCGCGGTTTGCGAATGTACAAGTTCAGAATGATAAACAGCACAACGCCTTCCAACGCCATCTCATAAAGCTGTGAGGCGTGGCGTGGCAGCGAGCCGTAGGTATCAAAAATAGACTGCCATTGCGGGTTAGTTTGCAGCAGTAAAATATCTTCGGTACGGGAGCCCGGGAACAGCATGGCGTACTTGAAGTTCGGGTCAACGCGTCCCCACAGCTCACCGTTGATAAAGTTGCCCAGACGCCCTGCACCCAGGCCAAACGGAATCAGCGGGGCAATGAAATCAGAAACCTGGAAGAACGAACGCTTAGTGCGTTTGGCGAAGATAATCATCACCAGGATCACACCGATAAGTCCACCGTGGAAGGACATACCGCCGTCCCAGACGCGGAACAGATACAGGGGATTATCGAGGAATAACGGGAAGTTATAGAACAGTACGTAACCAATACGCCCACCGAGGAAAACCCCGAGGAAGCCCGCATACAGTAAGTTTTCTACTTCATTTTTGGTCCAGCCACTGCCCGGACGATTCGCGCGGCGCGTCGCCAGCCACATCGCGAAAATAAACCCCACCAAATACATTAAGCCGTACCAGTGAAGCGCGACGGGTCCGATTGAGAAAATGACCGGATCGAAATCCGGAAAATGCAGATAGCTACTGGTCATCTGTCACCACAAGTTCTTGTTATTTCGCTGAAGTCAGACAGCAATTGATAAGCGCGCCTGCATAATGCAGGCGCTCCAAAGGTGCGAATGATAGCACAAGGGGTTAGAAGCGGATGCCGGGAAGATGTAAAAGATCTGTATAGGTAATCTCTATCCCCCGTAATACCTGATAGCGCTACGCTTGTCAGACCTACAATCCCCCGCGAATCAAGCCCCCCATGCCACGACGCTCCATGAAGGCCGCTACCTGATGGCGTACTTCTGTTGCCATCTGTGCCTCCAGGCTGCGCTGCGCCAGCGTTTGCGCCTCATCAAAATCGATATGACGCAGCAGATATTTTACGCGAGCGACAGAACGACCGTTCATCGACAAATGACGGAAACCGAGACCGATCAGAATAGCCACGCACATCGGGTCGCCCGCCATTTCACCACACAGGCGCAAATCGATACCGCTTCTTTCGGCTTCCTGCGCAATCATCGCCAGCGCACGCAACATCCCCGGATGCAGGCTGTCATAAATGCTGGCTACCCGTGTGTTGTTACGATCGACGGCCAGTATGTACTGGGTAAGGTCGTTGGTTCCGACCGAGATAAAGTCTATCCGGTTTGTCAGATGCGGCAGCATGAACACCATCGACGGAACTTCCAGCATGATGCCAATGCGCGGTTTCGGGATCTCGTAACCGATCATCTCCTCCACTTCGCGTCCGGCGCGTTCAATCAAACGTCGCGCTTCGTCCACTTCATCGATGCTGGTTACCATCGGCAGCAAAATGCTCAAGTTTCCGGTTGCCGCATTCGCACGCAGCATAGCGCGAACCTGGATCAAAAAGATCTCCGGCTGATCGAGCGTTATGCGGATCCCTCGCCAGCCAAGGCACGGGTTCTCTTCACTGATCGGCATGTAGGGCAGCTGTTTATCGGCGCCGACATCCAGCGTACGCAGGGTCACCGGCTTGTCGTTAAACATTTGCAGCATACCCTGATACTGCGCAACCTGTTCTTCTTCCGAAGGAAATCCGCTTTGCAGCATGAACGGGATTTCGGTGCGATAGAGGCCAATGCCGTCGATTCGGCTACCCAGCTTTTCTTCATGTTCCGGGCTGAGGCCCGCATTGAGCATCACCTTCACGCGCTCGCCGCTTTTCAGCTGTGCTGGCTGGTTGACGTCGTCTTCCGCCAGGCGGCTCAGCTCAATTTCTTCACTGATAAGACGCTGGTATTCCTGGATTAATACCGGTTCCGGATCGACCAGCAGTTCACCGCGATAACCGTCCACCACCAGCGTACGGCGATGCAGCACCGACGGCTGGATATCGGCCCCCATGACGGTAGGGATACCCAGCGCACGCACCATAATTGCCGCATGAGAGTTGGCTGCGCCGTCCCGGACAACCACGCCAACTAACCGGTCCTGAGGAAGCTCCGCCAGCGTGGTTGCTGAAAGTTCATCCGCCACCAGCACAAAGCGTTCCGGCCAGGCATTCGGCCCCTGGATAGAGTCGTCAAGGTGGAACAGCAGACGCTGGCCCAGCGCGCGTAAATCTCCGGCCCGCTCTTTGAGGTAGTTATCGCTCAGCGCGGCGAACTGTTCGGCAAACTTTTCAATGATCGTTTTAACCGCCCACTCGGCCACCGAACCGTTATCCACTTCCGCAAACAGCTCGCGGCGCAGACGGGTATCGGAAAGCAAGTGCGAGTAAAGATCAAAGATCGCCGCCGTTTCTTTCTGCGCCCCAGCGGTAAAACGCTTGCTGTAGCGGCGGAATTCGTTCGCCGCCTCTTCCAGCGCACCGGTCAGTCGCTCGCGTTCAAGCACAGGATCCAGCGTTGAAGCCTGGTAGACCTGTTCCATCAACGGCAGCGTCGCATCCTGCCAACCTTCGGCTATTGCCACACCGGGAGCGGCAGGCAGCGCACGGATGCGCGTTTGACGGTACTGGCCGAACAGCGCATTTAGCTGCGACTGCGAAAGTATGGCCGCCATTTGCGTGGCGAGCGTGACGAGGAAAGACTCTTCACTTTCATCGTACTGACGCAGTTCACGCTGCTGCACCACCAGCACACCTAAAAGCTGGCGACGCTGAATGATCGGTACGCCTAAGAATGCACGAAAACGCTCTTCTTTTACCGAAGGAATGTATTTGAAGCTGGGATGTTTTTGCGCATCGGCGAGGTTGATAGGTTCCGCCAGCCTGCCAACCAGGCCAACGATACCTTCATCAAACGCGAGTGCGACAGTGCGACCACGTGGTTTTTTTAGTCCCCGGGTCGCCATGAGGTAATAACAACGTCGATCGTGATCGGCCAGATAAACCGAACAGACCTCTGTATCCATCGCAAGACAGATGTCGGTAACCAGTATATTCAGCGCTTCGTTCAGACGCGGAGCACTGGCCACCTTTTCGACTATTTCGCGCAGGCGGGTGAGCATAATTTGCGTAGCTTAACCTCTTTTACGTCTGTACGCAGGTGCGCTTTGCGGTTTAGGAGTGCTCTCCTGAAGCGCCATGACAACACTTGCGAATTCTTTCATCACCCTGCGATAGACATCGCGTTTAAATGACACCACCTGTCGAACCGGATACCAGTAACTCACCCAGCGCCAGCCGTCGAACTCAGGTGTACTGCTGGTTTGCATATTGATTTCAGCATCGCTGCTGACCAATTGCAGAAGAAACCATTTTTGTTTCTGGCCGATACAAACCGGCTTTGTGTCCCAACGCACCAAACGTTTCGGTAACTTGTAACGCAACCAGTTACGAGTAGAAGCAAGGATCCGTACATCTTTACGACTGAGACCCACTTCTTCAAAGAGTTCCCGGTACATCGCCTGCTCTGCTGTCTCTCCTGCATTGATCCCACCTTGTGGGAATTGCCAGGAGTGCTGACCAAATCGCCGGGCCCACATGACCTGCCCCTGGCGGTTACAAATTACTATCCCTACATTCGGGCGGTAGCCATCGTCATCAATCACCGGACTACCTCAACATAAACCTTATATACAAACGATTGTTTCACACTCCTGAGGGGCGGTAAACCACTCTGTTAAGGGTGCGATATTCTAATAACAATTGAATAACTCACAGTTAAAGGCCGAGTTATAAACAGAAGAAGGGCAAGCAAGGCGATTTTATTCACCTTTTCTGTGGATATAGTTGTGAAGAAGTACGGAATTACTATGGGAAAACCCAGAACAGTCCGAATAAGACATTCGTCACATATCAAAAATACTCTTATACATTCATAAAGTTAAAACAGATCCACGCAGATAAACACACAGAAATGTGATGTGCATCACGCATACGATCTTCACGCTGATGAAAGATCGACCAGCGTTGGTTTTATCCACAGATTATGCCAATAAGTTAGGCACAATTTGTGTGAAAATTCGATTTTCGTCGCACGTCAAGGCTGTAAATTGAAACAGTAGTGGGGGTTTTTCACAGTTATCCCATCTTTCTGTGGATAACATGGTGTAAGATCCTGTTCATTGTCAGTGACCAGAATTGGAAAACCCGCTTCGCTGTTGCGCAACTCTGCGAACGTAAATCTAAAAACCAATATAAATCATAGAATTGAATAAAGCATGTGGAAAAAGATAAACTCTGTCCACACGGTATAAAATCATTGCTCATTTTTTCACCTAAGGGTTAACCCGATGCCAGAACTCCGTCCGTTACTTTCTCCCCCTGAATCTGAAGCCCAGTTGCTGAGCCAGGCACGGCAGCTTTCGGGCTACGCGTTAGGAGAATTAGCGGCAATGGCGGGAATCGTTACGCCGAAGGATCTTAAGCGCGATAAAGGCTGGATTGGCGTCCTGCTGGAAATCTGGCTCGGTGCCAGCGCGGGCAGTAAACCAGAGCAGGATTTTGCGGCGCTGGGCGTGGAGCTGAAAACGATCCCTGTGGACAGTCTTGGCAGACCGCTGGAAACCACCTTTGTGTGTGTGGCGCCGTTAACCGGCAATACCGGCGTCACCTGGGAAACCAGCCATGTGCGGCACAAACTCAAACGTGTTCTGTGGATCCCGGTAGAAGGCGAACGCAGCATCCCTCTGGCTGAGCGCCGCGTCGGCTCTCCCCTGCTGTGGAGCCCGAATGAAGAAGAAGACCGGCAATTGCGTCTGGACTGGGAAGAGTTAATGGACATGATTGTGTTAGGACATGTCGAACGCATCACCGCTCGCCATGGGGAAGTACTGCAACTGCGTCCTAAAGCCGCCAACGCCCGCGCGCTTACCGAGGCCATTGGCGCCAACGGCGAACCCATCCTGACCCTGCCACGCGGCTTTTACCTGAAAAAGAACTTCACCCGCGCATTGCTTGAGCGACATTTCTTGTTCCAGGCGCAATAGGCACCGTCCGGCCTTTCACCCGCCGCGTTACGGGCCTATAATTACCGCTTCTTTTTTTTGGCAGGACTTTGTTCGATGTTATTTGCATGGATAACCGATCCTAACGCCTGGCTTGCGCTCGGTACGCTGACGCTGCTGGAGATCGTTCTTGGGATCGACAATATTATTTTCCTTTCTCTGGTTGTAGCCAAACTCCCGACAGCGCAACGCAATCATGCCCGACGTATTGGGCTGGCGGCGGCGATGATCATGCGTCTGGCACTGCTGGCTTCTATCGCCTGGGTAACGCGGCTGACAAACCCGTTATTCGAGCTGTTTGGAGAGGCGATATCAGCACGCGACCTGATCCTTCTGCTGGGGGGATTGTTCCTGATCTGGAAAGCCAGTAAAGAGATCCACGAATCCATTGAAGGTGAGGAAGAGGGGTTAAAAACCCGCGTATCTTCTTTCCTGGGCGCGATTGTACAGATCATGTTGTTAGACATTATCTTCAGTCTGGATTCCGTGATTACTGCGGTTGGTTTGTCCGATCATCTGTTTATCATGATGGCGGCGGTGGTGATTGCCGTAGGCGTGATGATGTTTGCTGCTCGCCCGATTGGTGAGTTTGTCGATCGCCACCCTTCGGTAAAAATGCTGGCGCTCTCGTTTCTGATTCTGGTCGGTTTTACGCTGATTCTGGAAAGTTTCGACGTCCACGTTCCAAAAGGATATATCTATTTCGCCATGTTCTTCTCTATCGCGGTAGAGACCCTGAACCTGTGGCGTAATAAAAAAAATCCGCTCTGATGAAATCCATCGCTCCCCGCAAGGGGAGCGAATGCCAGCCACACCTACCCCTTCTCACAGTTTAAGATTTTACTGCTTTCACCCTGCACAACTTCGCGTTATTACTAAACTATTGTCAGACGCAGGCCATGTGAGGATAAGCAGATGAAAAAATGGGCAGTTTTGATTTCCGCCGTAGGACTGGCTTTTGCCGTTTCCGGATGCAGCAGCGATTATGTTATGGCGACAAAAGATGGTCGAATGATCCTGACCGATGGAAAACCAGAAATTGACGATGATACTGGTCTGGTGAGCTATCACGACCAGCAGGGCAATGCGATGCAGATTAACCGCGATGATGTGTCTCAAATCATTGAACGCTGATGGTTGAGGTCAGCAGCGCGCTGGCCTTAACAATTTTACTTCCCTTTTTCTCTTCCCTCAGCCATTTTTATAATCCTTATGTCGTGATTATAAAAAGGAAACGGCTATGCAATATCACCGTATACCCCACAGCTCGCTGGAAGTCAGTACACTGGGGCTGGGCACAATGACGTTTGGTGAACAAAACAGCGAAGCCGACGCACATGCACAGCTCGATTATGCCGTAGCACAGGGCATTAATTTGATCGACGTTGCCGAGATGTATCCGGTACCGCCGCGTCCTGAAACCCAGGGTCTCACCGAAACCTACGTAGGTAACTGGCTCGCCAAACACGGCAGCCGCGAAAAGCTGATCGTTGCGTCTAAGGTCAGCGGACCATCACGTAACAACGACAGCGGCATTCGACCGAATCAGGCGCTTGACCGTAAAAATATCCGTGAAGCGCTGCACGACAGCCTGAAAAGACTGAAAACCGATTATCTGGATCTGTATCAGGTTCACTGGCCGCAGCGCCCGACTAACTGTTTTGGTAAGTTAGGCTACAGCTGGACAGACTCCGCGCCGGTCGTTTCCCTTCTCGATACGCTGGACGCACTGGCCGAGTTTCAGCGCGCCGGGAAAATTCGCTACATCGGCGTTTCTAATGAAACCGCGTTTGGCGTGATGCGCTATCTGCACCTGGCGGACAAACACGATCTGCCACGCATCGCCACCATCCAGAACCCCTACAGCCTGCTGAACCGCAGCTTTGAGGTTGGACTGGCTGAAGTGAGCCAGTATGAAGGCGTTGAGCTGCTGGCTTACTCTTGCCTGGGCTTCGGTACGTTAACCGGGAAATACCTGAACGGCGCGAAACCTGCCGGTGCACGCAATACGTTGTTTAGCCGTTTCACGCGCTACAGCGGCGAGCAGACGCAGAAAGCCGTTGCGGCCTATGTAGATATCGCGAAACGCCATAATCTGGATCCTGCGCAAATGGCGCTGGCATTCGTGCGTCGTCAGCCGTTTGTCGCCAGCACTTTGCTGGGCGCCACGACGATGGAGCAGCTAAAAACCAACGTTGAAAGTCTGCATCTGGAGTTGAGCGAAGAAGTACTGGCAGAGATTGAAGCGGTGCATCAGGTGTATACCTATCCTGCACCGTGACGATTAGCGCCTGATGGCGCTACGCTTATCAGGCCTACAAAGTGAGCATCCGGCAACAGCATACAACAGACTAATGGCGGCGCTGCCAAATCCACAGCGCCGCAATCGCCAGCGCAAACAGCGCACCAAATCCAATACCAATCGCAACAGCCGGGATCCCCACCAGCACCGCCAGTGAGTAAATACCGAGCATCAACAGCATCGCGCTGTTTTCGCCCAGGTTTTGCACCGCTATCGCATTACCCGCGCCGACGCTTTTCTTACCCCGTTCCTGCAGCAACGCATTCAGCGGCACCACAAAGAAGCCACCCGACACGCCGATAAGCATCAGCAATGCGTAGGCCGGAAGCAGCGAATGTTGAAGAGAGAAAATCAGCACCACGACGCCAATCAGGATCCCCGCAGGCATACAGCGCGAAACGGTTTCCAGCGTTACCAGCTTCGCTGCCGCACCCGCACCGACCACAATCCCGATCGCTACCATGGCATTGAGGTAGGTCGGCGTGGCGTTATCGGTGATGCCGAGCGCCACCGGGACCCACAGCACCAGCAGAAAACGCAGCGTAACACCCGCGCCCCAAAAAAGGCTGGTTCCCACCAACGAGAAGCGTGTTTCACCGTTGCGCCACAACGATGAAGCAGCACAGAAGAAACTGCGCGTCATTTTCCCCAGATGCCAGGACTGGCCAGGACGAGCCGCGGCCAGTTTCGGGATATACAGGTTAGCCACCACCGCGCCAGCATAGGCCAGGGCACAGGCAGAAAGCGCGGCAATCACGTGCCAGTCGGCCAGAACGCCGCCGGCGACAGAACCGAGCAAAATCGCGGCAATGGTGGAGGCTTCCATCAGGCCGTTAGCCTTCACCAGTTTGTCGCCGGTAGTCAGTTCACCGAGAATGCCGTACTTGGCCGGTGAATATGCCGCCGCGCCGATCCCCACCAGCGTATACCCAAGAAACGGATTAATGCCGAAGCAAATACTCGCCGCGCCCAGCAGTTTCAGAGCGTTCGCGAACATCATCACTCTGCCTTTGGCAAAGCTATCCGCCACCTGTCCCACAAAGGGAGCAAACAGAATGTAAGCGCCCACAAACACCATTTGCAGGATTGGCTGACTCCAGTCCGGATAGAATTGTTCTTTCAGCAACGCCAGCGTAGCAAACAGCAACGCATTATCGCCAAACGCCGACAGAAACTGCGCGGCGATAACGGACATCATCCCTTTGGACCAGATTGAAGTGTTAGTGTGCACTGACTCACTCATGTTGTTTTTCCGGCTCATCGACCCAGCTTTTCAGCGTAACAAAATCCGGCTTACCGCTGCCGAGTAAGGGGAGTTGCTTCAGATGGCGAATATCACGCGGTACGGCGAGTTCAGGTACACCGTGCGCCCGCGCATACTGCTGTAGTTTTTCACGTGTCAGCTCGCTGTCGGTAGTGAACAGCACCAGCGCCTCACCTTTGCTGGCATCACTCTTGATCGCCGTGGCGTGCATTTTGTCTGCGGATACCGCCAACGCCAGTTGCTCAACCATTTCCAGCGAAACCATCTCTCCGGCAATTTTAGCGAAACGCTTAGCGCGCCCCTGAATCTGTACAAAGCCGTTTTCATCAAAGCGCACGATGTCTCCGGTGTCATACCAGCCGCGCTCAATCTCACCTTGCGCATTCTCTGCTGTCGGCACTTCCAGCACGCCAGGTTTTTCGACGCGCAAATAGCCGCTCATAATATTAGGACCTTTCAGCTGTAAACGCCCACCGTCCTCAATTCCCGGAACGGCCAACAGTCGAGCATCCATACCAGGCAAGATGCGCCCTACCGTTCCCGATTTTGCCGCCATTGGTACGTTAATCGACACAACCGGCGCACATTCCGTCACGCCATAGCCTTCAAGAACGCGCAGGCCAAATTTCTCCTGCCACAGCTGCTTTGTGCTGTCCTGAAGTTTTTCCGCTCCCGCCACCACATAGCGCAGGCGGTGGAAATCGTACGGATGCGCAAAACGCGCATAGTTGCCGAGGAACGTTGAAGTACCAAACAACACGGTGCAGTTCCGGTCGTATACCAGCTCTGGCACAATGCGGTAATGCAGCGGGCTGGGATAAAGAAACACTTCTGCGCCAGTCAGTAGCGGCGTGAATAATCCCACCGTCAGGCCAAAGGAGTGGAACAGCGGCAGCGCCGACATAAAACGGTCATCGGCGGTGAAATCGGCAATCGTTTTGATCTGCTCAACGTTCGCCAGAATGCTTTTATGACTGTGAACCACACCTTTCGGATGGCCTTCTGAGCCAGAAGTAAAGAGGATCACCGCAGCGTCTTCCGGCTGCTGCTTCACCTGCGCCAGATGCGGTGCCAGCAGATGTGAGAAAATCCACAGCTTATCGCTAAAGGTCACATCAGCTTTTAAGTCTTCCAGATAAACCCAACGCACCTGGGTGAGTTGTTCCGGTAAATGCCAGAGTTTGCCTTTATCGAGAAACTGTCGGGATGTGAAGATCGTTTTGATTTCAGACGCAGTAATGGCGCTGGTTAATCCTTTCACGCCCGCGGTGTAGTTCATCATGGCCGGAATGCGTCGACGCGCAATGGCGCCAAAAATAACCGCCGCGCTGATCCCCGCGTTTGGCAGCATCAGGCCGATTTTTTCACCTTCGACGCTGTATTTTTCCAGAATACGGGCCACAAAGAGCGTCTTTGTCAGCAGCTTGCGGTAGCTGTCCGGGGTAAAGTTAACATCTTCAATGCAGTTTTTGCCTGCGCCAAAACGGTATTTCGCCGCCAGCAGCGACTCGTATAGCGTTTCACGCGGACGAACCGCCATGCGTGCTTCCATCATAATTTGATGCAGCATCTCTCCGGCAATTTTGCGGCGATCGCGAGCACGCGGAGCTTCCGGCATCGGCAGTTGTGTGGGCGGTAGGATGTGTAAGCGGATGCGCGGGAAGAATCGCTGTTTAACCAAACCTTTCAGGCGGCTAAAGCGGGAAAGCTCCGCGCCTTCAATGCGCACAGGGACCACCGTCGCCCCCGACTTAGCGGCAACAAACCCCGCGCCGTCATAAATTTTCATTAACGAGCCGGAGGTCGAAATACGTCCTTCCGGGAAAATAACCACCGGACGGCCCTGTTCGACCAGACGAACCAGATGTTTAATCGACATCGGTTTGGTCGGATCTAACGGTACGAAATCAATCAGCGGAGTTAGCCAGCGCATATACCATTGCTGGCTGATCGAGGTGTAAACAGCGAAGACGGGACGAATCGGTAAAAAGAGCGCCAACAGGATGCCGTCTATAAATGAGACATGGTTGGGAGTGATTAGAACGCGTTCTCCCTGTAGCGCGCTGACATCGCCCGTGACGCGAACGCGGAAAAGCACGCGAAACAGATTACGAAAAAAGCCAAATAGCATCTCAACTCCCTGTGCCATTAATTATATAAACATCAATGGTGGGAGAGTATACGAGTTGGGGAATGGGCGCGACAGGTAACTGGTAAATACAATCCGAAAAAAAACCTGCGCATCCGCGCAGGTTGGTGCAAGAGACAGGTACGAAGTGCGTACCGAATAATCTCACCAATCAATACCTCTGGGATCTTGATTGTGGTCGTCAGCAGCCAGATACGCCAGTGCGAAAACGCAAAGGAATGAACCCAAATGCAACGAGTTGTGTAAATTATCGGTTACTGTTACAGATAGACTGAAGGTAAAAAAAAACCTGCGCATCTGCGCAGGCTGGTGTAATTCTAGTGATCAACCCGAAAGTTGATTTCACCTATCAATACCTCTGGGATCTCAACTCTAGCAATCTGCTCAGTTCCCTCACCAGCGAACAATCGCAACAGCACATCGCAAAGTGTAAGCAAAAATTAGCATTTTCTATTTTCTGTCTTACTTCGCTCGTGTGCGCTCACATTTGCGACGTTCTGACGGGCAATCTGCTTGAACAGCCAGCCATTTTCCGTAACACTGACGGAATGTAAGCGTTTACCCACAACAGGTACTATCATGGCGACCATAAAGGATGTAGCCCGACTAGCTGGTGTATCAGTCGCCACCGTTTCTCGAGTGATTAATGATTCCCCTAAAGCCAGCGAAGCATCGCGCCTGGCCGTAACGAGTGCAATGGAATCACTCAGCTACCACCCCAACGCCAATGCGCGTGCGCTGGCACAACAATCCACTGAAACCATCGGTCTGGTGGTAGGTGATGTGTCCGATCCATTTTTTGGGGCAATGGTTAAAGCTGTCGAGCAGGTGGCGTATAACACCGGTAATTTTTTACTGATTGGTAACGGCTACCATAACGAACAGAAGGAACGACAGGCGATTGAACAGCTCATTCGCCACCGCTGCGCAGCCCTTGTTGTCCACGCAAAAATTATCCCGGATGCTGAGCTGGCATCACTCATGAAGCAAATCCCCGGCATGGTATTGATTAACCGAATTCTGCCGGGATTCGAACAACGCTGCGTTGCCCTTGATGACCGTTTCGGCGCATGGCTCGCAACCCGACACCTCATTCAGCAGGGCCATACACGCATTGGCTATCTGTGCTCCAATCACACGATTTCAGATGCGGAAGATCGTCTGCAAGGCTATTACGACGCGCTGGCAGAGAGCAATATTCCTGTCAGCGATCGACTGGTAACGTTTGGTGAACCGGATGAAAGCGGCGGTGAGCAGGCCATGACCGAGTTACTTGGCCGTGGCAAAAACTTCACTGCGGTAGCCTGCTACAACGACTCAATGGCGGCTGGTGCCATGGGCGTATTGAATGATAACGGCATTGATGTGCCGGGAGAAATCTCGCTGATTGGTTTTGATGATGTGCTGGTTTCCCGCTATGTGCGCCCGCGTCTGACCACGGTGCGCTACCCGATCGTGACGATGGCAACCCAGGCTGCCGAACTGGCGCTCGCGCTGGCGGAGAAGCGTCCCGTGCCTGAAATTACCCACGTTTTTAACCCAACTCTGGTGCGTCGCCATTCCGTTTCGACGCTGACAGAGCCGGGGAATTCATCGTCAAACGAATAACCAGGATAGCGTTATGACTACGATGTTGGACGTTTCACGACACGCAGGCGTCTCAAAAGCGACCGTTTCGCGCGTACTGAATGGCACGGGTCAGGTAAAAGAGAGCACGCGCCAGAAAGTGTTTAAGGCCATGCAGGCACTTGATTATCGGCCTAATTTTTTAGCGCGCTCTTTGGCAAACCGCACCAGCAACAGCATTGGTCTGGTAGTTTCCACATTTGATGGATTCTACTTTGGCCGCCTGCTGCAACAGGCTTCACGCCAGACGGAATCTCACGGCAAGCAGTTGATCGTCACCGACGGCCACGACACACCAGAGCGTGAGCAGGAAGCCGTGCAAATGCTGGCGGACAGGCAGTGCGACGCCATTATTCTCTATACCCGCTATATGAGTGAAAAGGCGATTATGTCGTTGATGAACAGCATTGCTATGCCCTTGCTGGTCATCAACCGTGATGTCAGCCAGGCCCGCGATCGCGCAATTTTCTTTGAACAGGAAGACGCGGCCTATCAGGCGGTCAATTACCTGATCTCCCAGGGCCATAGCGATATTGCTTGTATCACTGTGCCAGGCCATACGCCTACCGGTAAATCCCGCCTGATGGGGTATCGTAAGGCGCTGGAAAAAAACGGTATTCCCTGGGATCCCGATAAGGTCAAATACGGCGACTCCACGATGACGCGAGGCTATGAGGCCTGCCGTGAACTGCTGGAGGAAGGGGTAAAATTTAGCGCCCTGTTCGCCTGTAACGATGACATGGCATTAGGCGCATCAAAAGCGTTACATCAAGCCGGGCTAAGGATCCCAACGGACGTCTCACTGTTTGGTTTTGATGATGCGCCCAGCGCCAAATGGCTGGAGCCGGGGCTGTCTACCGTTTATCTACCGATTGATACCATGATAACCACGGCAATCGACCAGGCTATTCGGCTGGCCAACGGCGAGAGCGTCGAGCCAATCCCACCGTTTACCGGCAAACTGGTACTACGTGACTCAGTAACGCTCGGGCCATACTTTAAGTAATCAAATGCCGGATGGCGGCGCAGTTAATCTTGTAGGCCGGATAAGCGTAGCGCCATCCGGCATTTCACAACGCTGTAATCAGATTAATTCCAGCGCTAACAGCTCATCAATGGTCTGGCGACGGCGAATCAGCCGCGCCACGCCGTTATCGAACAAAACTTCCGGCAGCAGCGGACGGCTATTGTAGTTTGACGACATTGACGCGCCGTACGCCCCGGTATCATGCAGCACCAGATAATCGCCCGGCACCACCGCAGGCAACAGACGGGTTTCCACATTTCCGCCTTCCTGCTGGGTAAACACGTCGCCAGATTCGCACAGCGGCCCGGCTACCACGGTTTCCCGTTGCGGTGTGTGCTCCAGAGAGCGACCATCTCCTGACAGCGCTGAGATATGGTGATAGCTACCGTACATGGCCGGGCGCATTAGATCGTTGAAGCCCGCATCGATCAGCACAAAGTGACGGCTGCCCATTTCTTTTACGCTACGTACCTGCGCCACTAACACGCCAGCTTCCGCGACCAGAAAACGACCCGGCTCTATCTCAAGCGCGACCGGGTGACCCAAGTGTTTAGCAATCTGTTCACGCGCAGCGTTCCACAATCCAAAGTAGTGATCGGTATCGATCGCCTCTTCGCCTTCGCGATACGGGATTGATAAACCGCCACCCGCGGAGATCGCCTCCAGATCCTGGCCAAATTCAACCACCTGGCGCACCATCGCACCGCACACCTGCTCCAGATGCGCATAGTCCACGCCGGAGCCGATATGCATATGAATCCCCACCAGCTTCAGCTTATAGCGCTGAATCACCTCCAGCGCCGCGGGAAGATCGCTATACCAGATCCCGTGCTTGCTGTTTTCGCCGCCGGTATTGGTTTTCTGACTGTGCCCATGCCCAAAGCCAGGGTTTACGCGTAGCCACACGCGATGGCCCGGCGAGACCTGGCCCAGTTGTTCCAGCATATCCACCGACCCGGCATTTACCGGAATGCGCAATTCATGCACCCGCGCGAGCGTCGCTTCATCAATCATATCGGCGGTAAAGACGATTTCATCTTTCCCCGGTACGAAGCCTGCCGCCAACGCACGTTCAATTTCGCCAAGCGAGACTGAATCAACCTTCACGCCCTGCTCGCGCATCAGGCGCAAAATATGAATATTCGAACATGCCTTTTGGGCGAAACGCACCACGTCAAACTGACTCAATTTGGCAATCTGCCCGCGGATAATCTGCGCATCATAGACCCACACCGGGCAGCCGAATTCGGCAGGCAGGCGCAGCAGGTTGTCGGCGGTCAGGTCAGTGTCAGTACTATTGAGTGGGCGTGGCATGGTGTGCTCCGGTATTGGCTTTTTTATGATTACGCCACAGCCCGAAAAGAATAAAAAATATCGTTTTATCGTGAGTCTATGCAAAAATGATATGGATTGATTCATTTGAGGATTGCCCATGCCCGCCGTTAACCTGCGACACATCGAAATTTTTCACGCCATCATGACGGCAGGCAATCTGACAGAAGCCGCGCGCATGCTACATACCTCGCAGCCCACCGTCAGCCGGGAACTGGCCCGATTCGAGAAAGTGCTGGGATTAACGCTGTTTGAACGTACGCGTGGCCGACTGCACCCAACCGTGCAAGGGTTACGTCTGTTTGAAGAGGTGCAACGTTCGTGGTATGGCCTGGACAGAATTGTGAGCGCCGCCGAAAGCCTGCGCGAGTTTCGCCAGGGCGAATTGTCGATTGTTTGCCTGCCGGTATTCTCACAGTCTTTTTTACCGCCGCTGCTGCAGCCATTCCTCGCACGCTATCCACAAGTCAATATTCAGATAGTGCCGCAGGAGTCACCGCTGCTGGAAGAGTGGCTGTCGGCGCAGCGCCACGATCTGGGGTTAACGGAAACGCTGCATACGCCTGCCGGAACGAAACGCACCGAATTGCTGGCGCTGGATGAAGTGTGCGTGTTGCCGCAGGGCCATCCGCTGACTAAGAAAGCGGTGTTAACGCCGCAGGATTTTCAGGGAGAAAACTACATCAGCCTGTCGCGCACCGACAGCTACCGTCAGCTACTGGATACCCTGTTTAATGAGCACCAGGTGAAGCGCCGCATGGTGATTGAAACCCATAGCGCCGCTTCAATTTGTGCAATGGTACGGGCAGGCGTGGGGATCTCGGTGGTGAACCCACTGACCGCGCTGGATTACGCCAGCAGCGGAGTCGTTATCCGCCGCTTCAGTATTTCGGTACCCTTTACAGTCAGCCTGATTCACCCGCTTCATCGCCCCGCCTCGGCGCTGGTTGATGCTTTTACGGCGCATCTGCAGGCCCATCTACCGAGGCTTATTGACCCGCTGGAGGCTATTTTGCATCCACAGCCGAAAGCATAAACGCCACCGCATCTTGCGCATGGATTGCCGCTGTGTCGAAAACCGGTAGTGGGCTTAGCTCGGTGGGAACCAGCAGACCAATCTCGGTACAGCCAAAGATCACCCCTTGCGCCCCCTGTTTCGCCAGTTGGTCGATGACGCCCAGGTAATAATCGCGGGAAGCCTCGCTGAATTCACCGAGACACAGCTCATCGAAAATAATCTGGTTTATTTTCTGACGATCATCAGCTTCAGGGATCAACGTGCTAATGCCGAATTCAGTCTGTAAACGCCCGCGGTAAAAATCCTGCTCCATGGTGTAACGCGTACCCAGTAGCGCCACGTTGTTCATCTGCTGCTTTTGTATCGCCCGCCCCGTCGCGTCAGCAATATGCAGAAACGGCACATCACAGGCGCTTTCAATCGCCTCTGCAACTTTGTGCATGGTATTGGTACACAAAACAATTCCTTGCGCCCCGGCTTGCTGTAGCCCTGTGGCGGCCTGCGCGAGGATCTCACCGGCTCGCTGCCAGTCACCGCTTGACTGGCAGACTTCAATCTCGTGAAAATCCACGCTGTGCAACAGAATCTGTGCCGAATGCAGACCACCCAGACGCTGTTTTACCCCTTCATTAATGAGTCGATAATAAGGAATGGTAGATTCCCAGCTCATACCGCCTAACAGACCGATCGTTTTCATCATTTCCCCTGACTCGTTGTTGTCTCTCCAGTGAACCAAAGATGTGATCAACTTTCCACATCTGTTGGCGTGCATTTCTTTTTTTAATTTTCTGATATAGTTTTAATGAAACATTGTTTTAATTAATTACAGGAAGGCCGGATGTTTATTTTTCATAAAGAGACCACGCTTGACGATCTGGGCAATGGCGTTACCCGGCGTATTCTTGCTCACGACGGTAACATGATGGCGGTTGAGGTGAACTTCGAGCAAGGCGCAATCGGCCCGATGCACAATCATCCGCACGAGCAGCTGACTTACGTGTTGTCCGGTGAGTTTGAATTTACCATCGGCGAAGAAAAGCATATCGTTAGGGCGGGCGATACCCTGTATAAACAGCCCAACATTATGCATGGCTGCGTCTGCTTAAAACCGGGAACGCTGCTGGATACCTTTACCCCAATTCGCGAAGATTTTCTGCACGGGTAAGGCGCTAAATAAAAAAACCGGGTCGCGTTGACGCTTTCCCGGCCTGTAAGAGACTCCACTCGCAGGCCGGATAAGGCTGAACCGCTATCCGGCATGCTTGTCTGACTTACACCCCAATATCTCTTAACTTCTCGCCTGCCATCAGCTTACGTTCGATATGCTCCAGCGTGACGTTTTTGGTTTCTGGAATCAGCCAGAACGTGATGCCAATAAACACGACGTTCAGCGCAGTATAGAGCCAGAACGTACCGGCGGCGCCAATGCTGTCGAGCAGCGTCAGGAACGTTGCGCCAATGATCATGTTCGACACCCAGTTGGTGGTGGTGGAGCAGGTAATACCAAAATCACGGCATTTCAGCGGCTGAATTTCCGAACACAGGATCCACACCACCGGTGCGGCGCTCATCGCATAGCCTGCAATACACATCATCGTCATGCCAACTGACAGCCAGGATAGCCCACTGGAAGCCGTGCCGTTATCAAACTGCATCAGACAATAACCAAGCACCAGCGTCCCGATAGCCATTACGCTGAAACCAATTTTCAGCGCCGGTTTACGTCCTGCTTTGTCGACCGTGAAGACGGCAATAAAGGTGGCGAACATAAACGTTAAGCCAACTACCAGCGTGGCAATCATCTGCTGCTCTGTGGTGGTAAAACCCGCCATTTTAAAAATGCGCGGCGCGTAATACATGATGATGTTCATTCCGGTGAACTGCTGCATCGCCTGCAGTAACATTCCGAGGAAAACCGCACGACGCACGTTACGGTTAATTTTAAACAGCGCCCAACCACCTTGCTTCAGCTTCAGGCTTTCACGGATTTCGTTCAGCTCATCGCGGGCTTTTTCTGACGTATCGCGCAACATGCGCAGTACTTCTTCAGCTTCGATGTGGCGACCTTTCTCCGCCAGCCAGCGCGGGCTGTTGGGCAAGAAAACAACCAGAATAATCAGCAATACAGCCGGAAGCGCCAGCACGCCAAGCATAGCGCGCCAGTTACCGCTGTAGCTGAACGCGGTATCGGACAAAAAGGCCAGAACGATGCCCAGCGTCACCATCAGCTGATACATACTGATCATCTTGCCACGCACATTTTCGCTGGCCATTTCAGAGAGATAGAGCGGTGCGGTGTAAGACGCGATCCCCACCGCTACGCCCAGCACCACGCGGGCAAAAATGAGCATTTCTACGCTGGAGGCAAACGCCGAGCCCAGAGATCCGACGACGAAAAGGATCGCGCCCGCCATCAGGCTGTATTTGCGCCCCAGGCGGAATGACAACCAACCGTTAAACAGCGCACCAATTGCCGCACCCAGCATCATGCTGCTTACCACCCACTCCTGCAGGCGGCTGGTCAACACAAAGTGATCGGTGATAAAAGGCAACGCGCCAGCAATCACGCCAATATCCAGGCCGAATAACAACCCTGCGACAGCCGCAGAGATAGAAACAAACATATTCATACGTCGCGTATCGCGCACTGGGCGCGGCGCTAAAGCAGCATCATTATTTATTGAGACCATTTTTTCCTGCCAGATACAGAGTAACCATGCCATTGAAAGTAAGGGATCCCTTGCAGGAAGCGTCAGGCGGGAAACGGCAAAAACATGGATTAAATAGCTACACCACATGGTTATGTGATGGATATTCCAATTTTAAAATTTACCGACAATCACTCAATTAAATTTAATTCGTTGATATTAAAGAATATTAAAAACAATAAATTTATACGTATGAAATTTAATATGGAATAATTTATAACCACAATATGGATTTTAATGATCCGAATATAAAAAAACCCTGCCAGAGGGCAGGGTTTAACGGTTCTGGAAAGCGAATTAACGTGCCAGCCAGCCGCCATCTACTGCAACGGTATAGCCGTTGATATAGTCAGATGCGCTGGACGCCAGGAACACGACAGGCCCCATCAGGTCGCTCGGTAAACCCCAACGCCCCGCCGGGATACGATCGAGGATCTCTGCGCTACGTTGCTCATCAGCACGCAGCTGTTGAGTGTTATTCGTCGCCATGTAACCTGGTGCAATCGCGTTGACGTTGATGTTATGTTTTGCCCACTCGTTCGCCATCAGACGGGTAACACCCATTACGCCGCTTTTAGATGCGGTGTAAGACGGCACGCGGATCCCGCCCTGGAAGGAAAGCATAGAGGCGATATTGATAATTTTGCCGCCGTTACCCTGAGCGATAAAATGCTTCGCCGCAGCCTGAGACATAAAGAACACGCTCTTAATGTTCAGGTTCATCACGTCATCCCAGTCTTTTTCGCTGAAGTCGATCGCATCGTCACGACGGATAAGACCCGCGTTGTTGACCAGAATATCAATATGGCCGAATTCTGCCACTGCGCGCTCCAGCAGTGCCGGAATACCATCGATTTGACGCAGATCGGCGGTCAGGCTTAAAAAACGGCGGCCCAGTGCGGTCACGCGTTCGATGGTTTCTGTCGGTTCAACAATATTGATACCGACGATATCGCAGCCCGCTTCAGCCAGGCCCAGCGCCATACCCTGACCCAAACCTGTGTCACAACCGGTCACAACGGCGACTTTACCTTCAAGAGAGAATGCATTCAAAATCATTGTAAATCCTTAATTTTTTATAATGCCCGCCGCAGCAGGCACGGCTGTCGCCCGCAACTAGCGCAGATCTTTTACTGCAACATGGTCCATATCATCAAAGACCTGGTTTTCGCCGACCATGCCCCAAATGAACGTATAAGCTTTTGTGCCGACACCGGAGTGAATAGACCAGCTTGGAGAAATCACCGCCTGCTCGTTGTGCATCACAATATGACGCGTTTCCTGAGGCTGACCCATCATGTGGAAGACGCAGGTATCTTCTTCCATATTGAAGTAGAAATAGACTTCCATACGACGTTCATGGGTATGACACGGCATGGTGTTCCACAGGTTACCCGGTGCCAGTTCAGTCAGACCCATGCTCAACTGGCAGGTTTCCAGAACATCCGGCACAAAGTATTTGTTGATGGTACGACGGTTACTGGTGAGGTTATCGCCCAGCGTCACTGGCGCAACGTCTGCAGGCGTGACTTTCTTAGTTGGGTAAGTCGTGTGTGCCGGCGCGCAGTTGTAGTAAAACTTCGCCGGTTTCGCCGTATCAATACTGGCGAATACCACTTCTTTTGCCCCTTTTCCGACGTACAGCGCGTCGCGATGACCAATTTCATAGCACTGGCCGTCAACGGTAATCGTGCCCGGGCCGCCGATATTGATCACACCCAGCTCACGACGTTCGAGGAAATAGGTTACGCCCAGCTGTTTGCCGACTTCGCCACCCACAGAGACGGTTTTGGCCACTGGCATAATGCCGCCAACAATGATGCGGTCGATGTGACTGTAGACCATGGTGTATTCATCTGCGACAAACACTTCTTCGACCAAAAACTCATTACGCAGCCCCTGAGTGTCCAGGGTTTTCGCATGCGCACTATGGATGCTTTGTCTTACGTCCACATTTACCTCCAGTGATAAATTGACCGTGAATGCTTAAACGAATAGCAAAACGCTGTTCCGTTTTATCTTATGCGCTCATGATATCCCTCCCTGAATGTGTTTTCAATTATAAATAAAACGATGTTTCACTTTTTCCGCATCTTATTATCAAAAGTGTAAGTGCGATCACGCTAGCGCATATAAATCGCAAAAATGGTTTCAATAAAATCACTTAAAACAATTAGATAGATAAAAACACAAAAGAGTTAATCATTAGTGGCAGGGATAAGATATTGAAAATACAGCCAGGCTCATACGTCATTCACACACCTTTTCTAACAAAGTGCGCTATCAATCACATGAAATGAAACAACGTTTTGATATGTTGGCAGGGTTTAGAGTGTATGTTTCTGTAACTGGCCTTGCCCTCCTGTTGGAGGGCTTTTTTATAGAGGAAGAGATAACACGGCAGAAAACTGTTCGAGAAGAAAAATATATACCCTAAATAATTCGAGTTGCAGGAAGGCGGCGACGCAGCGAATTCCCCGGAGCGTACATAAGTACGTGACTGGGGTGAGCGAGTAAAGCCAACGCACATGCAGCTTGAAGTATGACGGGGATTAGTCTCGTTCGATAGCGAGCGCCACCCCCTGACCGCCACCAATACACAGCGTTGCCAGACCCTTGTGCGCCCGACGTTTCACCATTTCATGCACCAGCGAAACCAGAATACGACAGCCAGATGCGCCAATCGGATGGCCGAGCGCAATGGCCCCGCCGTTCACATTCACCCGCCGTTCATCCCACTCCAGCATTTTCCCAACGGATAATGCCTGCGCGGCGAAGGCTTCATTAGCTTCGATAAGATCAACATCAGCCAGTTGCCAGCCCACGCGCTCAAGGCAGCGGCGTGTTGCATACACTGGCGCAATCCCCATAAGCGCAGGGTCGACTCCGACGCTGGCAAAGGCGCGAATACGGGCCAACACAGGTAAGTTAAGTTCCTGCGCCTTGGCCTCGCTCATCATCATCACCGCAGCGGCACCGTCGTTGATGGATGACGCGTTACCCGCCGTTACCGAACCGAGTCTGTCAAAGGTAGGATCCAGACGCGCCAGCCCCTCGGCGCTGGCATCGGTACGCGGTTGTTCGTCGGTGTCCACCACGAACGATTGCCCATTACGCTGTGTTACCACCGGCACGATTTCATCTTTAAAGCGTCCGGCATCAATTGCCATCCGCGCTTTGTGCTGCGAGTGCAGCGCGTAGGCATCCTGCAATTCGCGGCTGATTCCGTATTCTCGCGCCAGGTTTTCCGCGGTAACGCCCATGTGATAATCGTTGAAGGCATCCCACAGACCGTCATGTACCAGGCTGTCGACCAGTTGGCTGTTCCCCAGCTGTGCGCCAGTGCGGCTATCGGTAAGGACATGCGGTGCACGGCTCATATTCTCTTGCCCGCCCGCAATCACAATGTCGGCTTCACCACACTGGATAGCCTGGGTCGCCAGATGCAGCGCTTTCAGACCCGAGCCACAGACATCGTTAATGGTGATGGCGGAAACGGTATTGGGTAGCCCACCATTGATGGCAGACTGACGCGCAGGGTTCTGCCCGGCACCTGCGGTAAGCACCTGTCCGAGGATCACTTCATCCACAGCGTGAACGTCCACGCCCGTGCGTTCCAGTAACGCCTTGACCACCATGCTGCCTAACTCAACGGCAGAGTGGCGCGCCAGCGTCCCCTGGAAGCAGCCAATCGGTGTCCTTAATGCCCCGACGATCACAACCTCTTTCATCACTACCTCAGCGCAAAATAACATCGCAATAGTAGATGATTGTTAAAAATAGTTATCAAGGTTGTTTAAAAACGGTGATTTTTATCACAAAGGAAATTCGTATCACTTATTGGTCATCTGAACGCCACTCTGCTGTAAATGGTCACGCAACCAGCTTCCTGCCACACCAGGCGGTGATTTCTTATTCCACAACAGATCGATAGAGATAGCCTTTGGCCAGCCAGGCATCTTTAATTGCACCAGTGGTTTTTCTGCCGCAAACTCCTCCACCAGCGCACAAGGGAGCGCGCACCAGCCGAATCCCTGAACAGCCATACTTAGCAATAACAGATAGTTAGGAGCAGACCAGACGGGGCCGCGCGCCACGTTGGTGCCGCTTTCCAGATAGGTATTCAAGCGCAGCTCGCGCCAGGTGTGTAGCTGCTCCCACTGCAGTTTTTCTTGAGCCGCGAGCGGATGCGACGCTGCAACGTATAATCCCATCCAGGTTTGCATCGGCAGACGCGTAACGCCCATGTCGGTCGGGTAATCTTCCCGCGCCTCGATCAACCCCGCCTGAGCACGTCCTTTTTGCAGCAGATCGATCACGTCTTCATCTTCGCCAATCAGGCATTCAAACTCGGTATGGGGAAACTTGCGATCAAACTGCACCATCAACTCTTCCAGCACATCCGGATGCAGCGTGTCAGACAGCACAAAGGTCAGACGCGCCTCAGTTTCACCCGACAGCGAGATCGCCGCCTCATCGAGACGTTCGCTGGCCGTCAGAATAGCCTGCACATAGCCCAACACCCGCTTACCTTCCTCGGTCAGCGTTGGCTGGCGGGATGAGCGGTCAAACAGCGCAAAACCAAGATCGGCTTCCAGATGCGCAATGGCCGTACTGATAGTGGACTGGCTTTTACGCAACCGCCGGCCCGCCGCAGAAAATGAACCGCAGGAAACGGTCTCCACAAATGCCGTTAATGCTTCAGGAGAATAACGCATGAACTATCTACTTTATCGATGGATACTATCTTTTAGATATCACATAAAACGATAAAATTGCCACCATTCCGTTATCCGGGCATCAAAGAAGGTTTTAGGTTATGCAACACGATACTGTCCAACGCCGCTCGTTAGTTGAGCGTATTTTTCATGCCGTCTGCTTTGAAGGCATTGCCACCGCGATCCTCGCACCAACCACCGCATGGTTGATGCAGCGCTCGGTACTGGAAATGGGCGGACTGACCATTCTTCTCGCCACCACAGCGATGATCTGGAATATCATTTATAACGCCCTGTTTGACCGTTTGTGGCCGTCGCACCTGGTAAAACGTACGGCGAAAGTGCGAGCATTTCACGCGTTAGGCTTCGAGAGCGGTTTTATTGTGATCGGGGTGAGCATCGTGGCGTATGTGCTGAACGTCAGCCTGGTTCAGGCATTCACGCTGGAAATAGGTTTCTTCCTGTTCTTCCTGCCGTACACCATGTTCTATAACTGGGCTTATGACACGTTACGCGAGCGCGTTATGAAGCGCCGCCAGCAGCGCGTTACTGCCTGATAATTAAAATAATAGTCGGAATCTTCTCGGTTCCGGCTATTGTCCCATTCACTCGCCCGCTTGTTCACACCTCCCCCAGCCCCTGCCATTTGTGGTAAATTGCGCTTCTTTTTGTTTATTTTATAGTTGATACGTTCAAATAATGTCGAAATTTTGGTCAAAAGAAGAGACTCTCTGGAGCTTCGCACTATATGGGACTGCCGTCGGCGCAGGAACCCTATTCCTACCCATACAGCTGGGTTCTGCAGGCGCGGTGGTATTGTTTATCACCGCACTCGTCGCCTGGCCTTTAACCTACTGGCCGCACAAGGCGCTATGCCAGTTTATCCTGTCCTCAAAAACGTCGGCTGGTGAAGGGATCACTGGCGCGGTTACCCACTACTACGGTAAGAAGATTGGCAGCCTGATCACCACCCTCTATTTTATTGCCTTCTTTGTGGTGGTGCTGATCTACGCCGTAGCGATAACCAATTCACTCACTGAACAGCTGGCAAAACATATCACTATCGATCTGCGGATCCGCATGTTGGTCAGCCTTGGCGTGGTGCTGGTGCTGAACCTGATTTTTCTGATGGGCCGGCAAGCCACTATTCGGGTCATGGGCTTTTTGGTGTTCCCCCTCATCGCGTACTTTTTGTTCCTTTCGCTCTACCTGACCGGAAGCTGGCAGCCAACGCTACTCACCGGCCAGATGTCTTTCGATCAGCACACGCTTCATCAGGTTTGGATATCTATTCCCGTGATGGTTTTCGCTTTTAGCCATACGCCAATTATCTCTACGTTCGCCATCGACAGACGAGAGAAATACGGCGAGCAGGCCATGGGTAAATGCAAAAAAATCATGAAGGTAGCCTACGTTATCATCTGCCTGAGCGTACTGTTTTTCGTCTTCAGCTGCTTGCTTTCGATTCCGACAAACTATATCGAAGACGCGAAAAATGAAGGCGTGACGATTCTTTCCGCGCTGTCGATGATGCCGAACGCACCGGCATGGCTGTCGATTTCCGGGATCATCGTTGCCGTCGTAGCGATGTCAAAATCGTTCCTTGGCACCTACTTTGGCGTGATTGAAGGGGCAACGGAGGTAGTAAAAACGTCGTTGCATCAGGTGGGTGTGAAGAAAAGCCGGGCCTTTAACCGCGCTCTGTCCATCATGCTGGTCTCGGCTATCACGTTTATCATCTGCTGCATTAATCCTAATGCTATTTCAATGATTTACGCGATAAGCGGCCCGCTGATTGCCATGATTCTGTTTATCATGCCAACATTGTCTACCTATCTGATCCCGGCGCTGAAGCCGTACCGTTCAGTGGGTAACCTGATCACCCTGATTGTCGGTCTGCTGTGCGTATCTGTGATGTTTTTTGGCTAGAACGTGTTGTTTAGCGGCTCATTCTCCTGGAAGTGGGTGCGATGTCGTTCAGTTAACGACTCAATTTCAGAAAGTATCAACCTGTGTTGGCGGAAGTAATGAACATGCTATCTCAGAGAAGGGTTCCGTTCACCTCATGTTCATCGTTTCTCTGAAGCACCGATTCCTGTGAACGTGCAAGGGAGGCTCACCGCCGCCTCCCTTGCAACCCAGGCTCCCGGCGGGAAAATCGTCGCTACGCGATTCATTCGTCTTATGCCGTCTGCCTGTCGGGTCGGGGCCGAGCCTGCGTCCATGCAGCCCGTCCCCTCTGTCCGCATCCCTGCGGACAGCCCCGGTCAGACGTCAACTCCTCATCGATTTTCAGCCGGACCCGAGTCATCGCTTCAACGCTCTGATTTCCAGTTAAATCTGTTTTGCTGTTCAGACCAAAAACGCAGATGGTGAGGTGTGGGCTGGTCCGGCTGAAAATTGCCGACGTGTTTCCGTAAGCCCGGGAGAGCCAGCATGGATGCTGGCTCAGGGCGCGCTTTGCAGGGATGCTTCCTCGCGCCCGACCCGGTAGCCTGGAGGAATAAGCGGAGGGGACCGCGGAGCGGCAATTTTCCCGCCGGGAGCCGGGATTGTAAAGGGCGTGGCGAAGAACGCCCTTTACACGTTCACGGGTATCTGTGCTTCAGATAAATGACACTGCTGAGGTGAACGGAACCCTGAGCAAGAAGAACATGTTCACCCCTGCATGCTTAACTGGACAGTATTGAACGTGGATGAGCCGTTAAACTGACTTATTTGATGTACGAATCCAGCACTTTCAGGACCACATCCAAATCCTCTTCGCGCTTAATTTCATCGCCCTGATGCACAATGTGCTCGGTCAGATGACCTTTAATCACTTCACGCATTAATCCATTTACTGCCCCGCGGATCGCCGCTATTTGCTGCAATACTGCCGCGCATTCATGCGGTTCATCCAGCATGGTTTTCAACGCCGCTACCTGCCCCTGAATCTTGCTGGTTCGGGCTTTCAGCTTTTGTTTGTCGCGGATCGTATGTGACATAACTTTACCTTTTTAACGTCTGGCTGTAGGGACAATACCATCGACATTCTACTGGGGGGTAGTATTTGATACTGGGGGGGAGTAGAATCAGGCGAAATTAAACAACTAAGAATCATTCTCATGGGTGAGTTTTCTACGCTTCTTCAGCAAGGTAACGCCTGGTTTTTCATTCCCAGCGCGATTCTATTGGGTGTGTTGCACGGTCTGGAACCGGGGCATTCCAAGACGATGATGGCGGCCTTTATTATTGCCATTAAGGGGACCATCAAACAGGCGGTGATGCTGGGGCTGGCAGCAACGCTGTCGCATACCGCCGTGGTATGGCTGATTGCGCTCGGCGGGATGTATATCAGCAAAGCGTTTACTGCCCAGGCCGTTGAGCCCTGGCTGCAGTTTGTCTCGGCGATTATTATTCTCGGGACCGCATTCTGGATGTTCTGGCGAACCTGGCAGGGAGAGCAGAACTGGCTGGCCCAGACGCATCACGACCACAATCACGAGCATCATCACCACCATGATCATGATGACCATCATCATGACCACGATGACGATCATCACCATCATCATCACGAACACGAGCATAATCACGACCATGCCGCACTGGCAGGACTCACCGAAGGCTCGAAAGAGTATCAGGATGCCCACGAACGGGCGCATGCCACCGATATTCAGCGCCGCTTTGCGGGCAAAGAGGTCACCAACGGCCAAATATTACTGTTCGGTCTGACCGGCGGGCTTATCCCGTGCCCAGCCGCCATTACGGTGCTGCTGATTTGCATCCAGCTCAAAGCCTTCACGCTGGGTGCGACCATGGTGCTGTGCTTCAGCCTCGGGCTGGCGCTGACGCTGGTAACGGTGGGCGTGGGAGCGGCAATCAGCGTGCAGCAGGCGGCCAAACGCTGGAGCGGATTTAACACGATGGCACGCAAAGCCCCCTATTTTTCCAGTGTGCTCATTGCGATGGTCGGTTTATATATGGGGATTCACGGCTATATGGGGATCGTCGGTTAACACTAAGAGAGCGCAGCAGCGCTTGCCGCTGCGCGTAAAACCAGGCTAGCTTGCGACATTCCCCCACACCAGTTGCCCTTTATGGAAGGTCGCGGTGCGTGGGGAAATTCGCGCGACCGCTTCCGCCGAACAGGAGGCATCCACCAGCACAAAGCTGGCTTCATCCTGCGCTTTCGGCCAGACGCGCTCGCCTTTATCGTTAAGCGGCAACACATCGCCGGTGGCGAGGAACAACGCCCGCGACAGGTTCAGTTCGTTGGGGCGAATATAGAGCTGGGCGTACAGATTCGCCTTCTCCAGCATGTCTCCCAGCCCGTACGGCGACCAGTGGTCAATCACGCTGTCGGTGCCGGTAATCACCTCCACGCCTTTGTCTCGCAGCTGTTTGAGCGGCATATGCAGCGTGCCAATCGGCACCGTCGAGGCAATTGTAATCTGCTGCGCCGCCATACGGGTCGCCAGCGCGTCAACCTGCTGCTCGTTCAGCGTTGCCAGCGCAAACGCGTGGCTGATGGTCAGTTTGCCCTTTAGCTGCGGCGTTTTCTCCACCGTTTCCACCATGTAATTCACCGCCGCCACACCCGCCGGACTGGTTTCATGCAGATGGATATCTACGCCTTTATCGTAATCCAGCGCAATCTGGAACATGGTGTCGAGGGATTTTTCCATCGCCCCATCGACGCTGGTTGGGTCCAGACCGCCGACGTAATGCGCTCCCGCCTGCATCGCTTCGCGCATCAGCGGTTCAGATTTTGATAACAGCAGGCCATGCTGCGGAAATGCCACGATTTCACAGGCAAAACCCGGTTGACGACGCGCCAGCACCGCCTGCAGGTTTTCGAGATTTTTCAGCCCGGAAACCGGTTCGATATTACAGTGGCTGCGCGCGATCGAGGTGCCTTTTGACTGCAGTAGATCGATCAGCTTTTCCGCGCGCTCCTGTGTGTAAGGCTGGAGTTCAGGCAGCAGCTTTTGTTCCAGGCGGATCATATCCTGAATAGTGGTGCCAGCCGGACGGTTCAGCGAACGCCAGGGACCGCCGTAAAAGGTTTTATCCAGATGGATGTGCATGTCGCGCATGGCGGGCAGCATCAGCTTTCCTCCCGCATCATAGTGCGGCAGCGTCGCATCCGGATGCTGCTTATTCTCGCGCAGCGCAACAATTTTCCCGTCCTGGATTTCAACGGTTTGTAGCGCGGTACGGGTATGCACCACCACCGAGTTTTCGTAATCAAACCCGGCTTCCAGCAGGACGTTATCCAGGTAATAGTGCTTATCGTTAATCGTCATTGTGCTCTTCGACCCGCAGGTGTTCCCGACAGGATTAGCAGCATACGCGACCGGAGCCACTGCGCCAAACAGCGCGGCAGCGGTCACCATTTTTCCACTCTGACTTAAAAATTCACGGCGGCTGTTACTTTCCTTCATTCACGTTTCCTCTCAGGAATGGACAATATGGGTGCCCGTTTCGCCACGCAGTGCGGCAGGCAGGCATTCCGGCGTGGTGATGATCACTCGTTTACCGCCACGCTCCAGAAACGCCAGGCTGGCAACGATCTTGGGTAACATGCTGCCCGGCGGGAAATGTCCTTCCTGCATGTAGCGGGTCATCGTTGCGACATCCACCGTATCCAGCGCCTGCTGGTTGGGTTTGCCAAAATGAATACAGACCTGCTCGACGCCGGTGGTGATCACCAAAATGTCGGCGCGGATCTCCTGCGCCAGTAGCGCCGTGGAGAGATCTTTATCAATCACCGCGTCCACGCTCTGGTAATCCCCTTGATCGCTACGCACCACCGGGATCCCGCCGCCGCCCGCGCCAATAACCACAAAGCCTTGCTGGGTCAGCGTTTTGATCGCCTCCGCCTCGACAATGCGCTTCGGTTGTGGAGAGGCGACTACCCGACGGTAGCCGCGCCCCGAATCCTCAACAAAGCGCCAGCCCGGATTGACCCGCTGCAGTTCATCACGCTGCACTTCGCTAAAGAACGCTCCAATGGGCTTGGTCGGATTAGCGAAGCCCGGATCGTTTTTGTCGACCTCCACCTGCGTGACCACCGTAACTGCCCTCTGCTCACCGCGCCGCGCCAGACGGTTATTCAGCGCCTGTTGGATCAGATAACCGATACCGCCCTGCGTATCGGCAACGCAGTTTGCCAGCGGGGTAAGCGGCAGCCCTTCACGCTCGTGCGCGATTTCCGCACGCCGCAGATCCAGCCCTACCTGTGGCCCGTTACCGTGCGTCAGCACAATGTTGTAGTCCGATGCCAGCATCTCCAGCACCGTATCCGCTACCGCTTTCACCGCTTCAGCCTGGTGTTCAATCGACTGGCTGGCGTTATCTTTGATAATGCTGTTGCCGCCAATGGCAACGACCACAAGTTCTTTCATAGTGTTATCTTCCGCTTGCAGGCAATTCAGGTCGTTTTCGTCGGTTCCTGCTCAGGCGCAGTCACCGCTTCACGGCTATCAAGAACATGCTTGAGGACAAACATGCCACTCATCATCAGGTAGGCCACAACAAACATCATCGAGCTGCCTTCCGCAAAGCCAACCGCCGGGGAGTGGATCACGCCAAACAGTGATAACAGTGCGCCAAAGGCTGCGGCAATCGCGCCGCGCAGCGGCTTGTTCATAATGGCGAAGATAACGACGCAGCCCCAAAGCATGCTGGCCAGCGGTGCGCCGCTTCCCAAATGCACCAGTCCGTCGTAATAGACACCTTTGCTGTGCAGCAAGTCACTACCCAGTTTCCCCGCGGAAGTTCCGGCGGCACCCATCACGCTGTTGACGATGGTCAATGCCCAGTTGGCGATCCACGGGAACAGACAGATGAAGATAACGGGAACCTCGACTTTGGGCGTTTCTCGCACCACCTGGTTGGCGGTCACCACGCCGATAAACACCAGAATCGGCACTATCGCGGTCATCGGAATAATGGCGAGCATAAACGCGCCCAACCCAAACAGCGGGACCAGGAACATGGTGATGCCTGAAGCGAGGGTATAGCCGATGCTGGCGCCCATCGCTTTCCAGCCCGCATGCCCAACATATACGGTCACCGGGAACGGGTTACCCAGCATGCAGCCGAGCATGGAGGCAAAGCCGTTCGCCATCATGACCTTACGGGTGTTGTACTCATCGCCCGCCGCGTGCGCACTTTCAATGTTCTCAAGGTCAAAAATATAGTTCGCCAGGCCCAAAGGAACTGCAGAAGCCAGATACGGCAGTGCGTGCGGTAAACCTTGCAGGAAGCTGTCGACATGAATTTCCGGCGGGTTGAAGCCAAAGGAAGACATCGACGCTTTAATGGCTTCCGGGCTTTGTAAACCGGAGATCCACGCCAGGGCCGTACCGGCAATCAGCAGCAGTAAACCGGTAGGAATACGGGCAAAAATCGGCTTCTTACCGAACCAGTTAATGAAGATCAGCAACAGGACGATGAAAGAAACCGTCGGCGCTTCGAATGCCTGCAGCATCGGGTTCATCGCCAGCAGCAACAGCCCCAGGCCGGACAGACAAGAAAGCAGTACCGTACGTGGGATCATCTTGCGGATGGTCTCGCCCAGGAAGGAGCCGCCGACCAAGATCAACGCTTCGACAAAGCACCACACCAGGGCTATCTGGATAGCGAAGTTGGCATCTTTGGTTTGCTGATAAACCGGCATCAGCACCAGGAAGGTCACGGTGAAGATTGACGGTGCACTCGGTCCGGACGGCAGCGCCGTTACGTCGTTACGCCCGGTGTGCTTTGCCATCTGCAGGCCAAACCAGGCGTAGCAGACGCTGGCCACCAGCACCGCCAGACCAAAGGCAGGCGCAATGCGACCATAGACAATTTCGGTAGGGATCCCGACGACAAAAATGAGCAGCCCCATCATTGTCAGCAGGTTAGTCAGGTTGTTGGTCATCAGCCCAAAGTAAGCCGCCCAGTCACCACGTTTCCATTCTAGTTTTATGCTGTTCATGGAATATCCTTAACAGGTTAAGCATCATTTGCGATCGCGGAGATCGCCCGGCCCTGCAGGTAAGCAACGTTTTTCGCTTCGCTACTGTGGGGCTAACCGCGTTAGCCCCGGTTATTGTTATTGGCAGTAGCGGTCGCGCCAGTTGAGGATCGCCTTTTCAAAACAGGCGAACGGCGGGTGAACTATTCCGGCGCCGATCATGCCGATCCCCGCGTCTTTGTGCGCAATAGCGGTGTTGATCACCGGCAGAATGCCGGTGCTGCCTACGCGCGTAATATCAATAGCAGTCGGTACGCCCATAAAACCAAGCAGCGGAATGGTGACGTTGGGGTTTTCGCCGAGAGTGATTTCACGCATCTGGCGAGAGAAATCAACGGCCTCTTCGACCGTACCGCCCACCAGCGCTACGATGGCCGGTGCCGTCGCCATGGCGAAACCGCCAATGCCGTAGGTTTCGGTGATCGCGCTATCGCCGATATCACGTCCGGAATCTTCCGGCTTATAGCCCGCAAACATCGGCCCAATCACCTGCTGCGCCGGACCGGTAAACCACTGGCCCGGTAAGCCACTAATGCGCAGACCGAACTCAACGCCATTGCGCGCCATCGTCGTCACCACGGTGCTGTATTCAATACCGTGTGCAGCGTCCATTGCGGCTTTACACATCGCCATCCAGGTCGGTCCGGAGAAGTAATCACTACTAAGGACGAACTCGAACACCTCACGTTGCTGCTCAACCGGATAACCGGTCTGAATAATCCACGGCGTCAGCGCCTGAATCAGCAGCGCCGTCCCGGCGTTGTTGCGGTTATGGCACTCATCACCCATGTGCAATGCCTGCGCCAGCATCAGGCGCAGATCGATTTCGCCCGCCAGTTTCATAGCGTCGCGCAGCATCGGTCCCAGCACATCGCGCATCCAGTTCAAACGATCGATAACGCTCTGATCGTTCGCGCCCATGCGCAGGATCTTCGCCATCTGCTCGCTCATATTGGTATATGCGCGGTTGCCATAGGTTTTGTTCTCGACGATGTGCATAAACATCGATGCCGATGTCACGCCCGCCATCGAGCCGACACAGTCATGCTCGTGGCACGGAGAGAAGATGATTTCACCCGAGGCGGCCAGTTCGGCGGCTTCATCCAGATCTTTCGCCAGCCCTTCAAAGACCAGCGCCCCGGTTACCGCCCCCTTCATTGCGCCGCACATTTTTTCCCAGCGGATTGGCGGCCCGGCGTGCAGGATGGTGTTACGGGTCATGCCCGGCACGACGTTGATCGCCTGGTCATAGCCAATCAGCACCGGATGCGACTGGATAATGCGTTCCAGCGCCTGCTGGTTAGCGGCCGCGATTTTGTCTGCCAGCGGTGAATCGGCAATGTCGTCCAGTGCCGCTACCACCTGCATGTTGCCCTGGCCCGGCGGCGTCCAGTCGAGCTGGGTCACCGGTACGTTCTGCTTTTTCAGGTCATCGCTGAACATTGCGATACCAACGTTAATCACGTTCAGCGGCTGGTTAAACAGTGTCTGGCTCATCAGGCTTCCTCCCCTTTACAGATAAATTCACGCGCCAGCAATCCGGTGTTGGTGCTACTGCTCGCCCAGATAACCCCGGCGTCGGTCAGCATCTGACACTGTTTTTCCAGCGACGGCGTATCAAGATCGGTTCCCAGCACATAGCCGAGGATCTCAAGCGGACGACCGTCTGCGGCGGCGATCGCTTTGGCTTCAACGATCGCATCGAGCATCACGCCAACCGGATCTTCATGCGATCCAAATCCAAGGACGAAGTCCATCACGATCACGCCAACTTCAGGATCGCGTGCTTCCTGCAACAGACGACTAATGCGGTTGGTGGGATCGATCATTGGGTGCGGTTTGCCATTGGTAAAATCGTCATCACCGAAATCGAGGAAGGTATGCGCCACGCTGCGGTTGAGATCTTTCAGGCGGAATGCCGGATCCGGATGAATGTTGCTGTAAACTTCGGCATGTTTTTCCATGGCAGCAAACATCGCCTCATCGCACAACGTGCCGCCACAGAACAAGCCACGGATGTACTTTTGCTGTGGGGTCAGACGGGCGCGAACCTCTTCAATCAGCGGCCAGTTGAGCGGATGCAGATCCAGACTCTCTTTTTTCACGCCGGTCAGCAGTACCGCTTTCAACGCCGCCTCTTTAGTACCGCGGGCAAACTGCAGGCCTTTTTCATCCGCAGGCGCGGCTTCACGTCCGAGGAAACACACCACCACGGGCTTATGACAGGCGCGCGCACGTTCCAGCACCTTGCGCGCCACCGCTGGCGCAGGTGGTTTGGAGATAAGTGCGATGATCTCAGTTTGCGGATCGGCCTCCAGCATGCCAATCGCGTCAAGCATCATCAGGCCGCCAATCTTTTCGCTAAGATCGCGTCCACCTGTGCCAATCAACTGGGAAATTCCGCCGCCAAATTCGTGAATGCGTACGCTCAGCTCCTGGCTGCCGGTACCGGAGGCACCAATAATTCCGATGTTGCCGCGACGCACCGCGTTGCCAAAACACAGCGCCGCGCCGTTAATGATGGCGGTTCCGCAATCTGGCCCCATCATCAACAGTCCTTTTTCATGTGCCAGTTGCTTAAGCGCCAGCTCGTCCTCAAGAGAGACGTTGTCAGAGAACAGCATCACATTGAGGTTATTTTGCAGCGCCTGGCGCGCTTCACGCGCGGCAAACAGGCCATTGACCGAGATCACCGCCAGATTGCTCTCAGGAACATGCTTCTTCGCGCTGGCAAGCGTGGCATAGCGCGCTTCATGCTGGCCACCCTGCTCTTTATGCGTAAACAGATCGTCAATCGCCACCAGCGTTTGGTCGTTCGCCGCCTCGCTGGCGCCTTTAATGACAATCATCAGATCGCCACTTTTCGCCTCTTCCAGCTCAGGCGTCAGCAGGCCGAGATTCTTCAGCACGCCCTTATTCATCTCTGTCGCCATAGCCACAAACGCCTGCTCAACGCCATCGAGCTTATTTGCGCGCGTGGAGATAGACATCAGTGAGACAGAATCAAAATACGTGTTCTTTTTAACAACTATCCTGATCGACATAATTCCCTCCGGACCTGTGGCTCAGGGCGCAGGCATCCGCCATGCCATACAGCATGTCGCAGCCAGAACTTGAACCGATATTTTTAATGTCAGTAATATATTGCGTAGAAACGAGTTGTTGCTCAGTAATAAATTGGTTCAGCAGCCGGCCGATGCTTTCCCGATAACGCTGATTAAATGCTTCCTCTAGCGTTATTTTGCTAAGTAGCGTTGTGTTATTTCCTGCACGTTGCAATGCTGCTAAAAAATCATCTCGATATTTCCTCAGCGGATGTCCGGGAATAAATAAAATGGTGCTTAAGCCTACTAAATAATCATCCGATGAGGGCGTCAGCCCTATCCCCAAACCAATTAAATGGCTGACCGCCGTAGTAATATTTTCTCCTGTACGCAACGCCATCAGTAATGTTTGTCGGCGGTTGAGTAATTGACGGGTGATTTCCTGAAAAAACGGATTGTCACCCTGGTACAGAAATAATGTGTCGTCGCTTCTTAGCTGTTGGCGGATAACCTCTTCCCAGTGCTGCCAGCCGACTGCGGCAAGGCTTGCTGCATCAGATGTCCACCGTGGTATTCGCCACAGCAGGCAACCGGCGGTTTCTATCCATTTATCATTGCCAACAACTATTCCCGACCCGCTAAAATTGACCCGCTCACCGGGGTGAAACAGGTCTTCACAATGCGTCAACGCCAACCGACAGCTGTTAGGTGCGTTATCACAATCTTCACTCAGTAACGTCAGCAGCCGCTGCTGTTCGGGTATCAACAGGTTTACCGCGTGGGAAAAAACCTGTTCAACCCGTCCCGTTCCCCGGAAAGTGAGAAACGCGCTGTCTGCGGTTAGCGCCCGTACGCATCGCCGTGATGGCGTAGCGATAATGGCGCTCCTGTGTCAGGCTCCGGCCGCAATCAGCAGCTCGGCAATTTCGTGGTACCCTTTCTCTCGCGCCAGTTCCAGCGGGGTTTTACCGTATTTATCCGTCATGTGCGGGTTTGCGCCATGGTCGAGCAGCAGCTTAACGATCTCCTGCTGCTTCGCACCGCCGTCATTTAGCACGATGGCTTCCAGGAGCGGCGTCCAGCCAACAAAATTAGTATGGTTGACATTGATATCGGTACGCAGCAGTAGTTCGCGCACGATCTCGACATGACCTTTTTCGCTGGCAGGTGTAATACCAACGCCGCCAAAACGGCTCAGGCAATTGAGGTCGGGGTCAGCCGGTAATACCGTACGCAACAGCGTTAAATCATTAGTCAGGCAGCTAATCAGGAAGGGATTAAAACAAGTTTGATCTTGTTTATTAATATCGGCACCCGCAGCAATCAATAAAGAAACACAGTCATAATGTTTATTCAGGCTGGCAATAATAATGGCAGTACGCCCCTGGCGGTTGGTGGCGTTAATATCCACATTTTTTGCCAGACAGGATTTTAATCCATCGGCATTGCCCTGCTCTGCCGCCAGCAGAAATTCAGTAATGAGTTCTTTCTCTGACATAATCGCTCTCCTGCAGTTTTTTAGACTTTTTAAATATCCGATAACCTGAGAATAGCAATAGAGTGCAGAGAATAACATCCGCTTAAATTTCATTCATCGTTAGCGCATCGATTATTGAATCAATTTTAACAATGAGAGCAAAACGTGCTGTAGTGCAATCTTTCCCTTATGGCTGGGGCCCTTTTAGCCACTAATCAGTAGTCCGGAAAATCAGGCGGTATGCTGCACGGATAGCGGCCTGCAATTAAAATACAGAAGTGTGATTGCCTTCAAATCAAATGTAAAACTAGTGTTAAATTCTGTTCAAAACTGATTGCTCTGTATAAGGATTACAAATACATTCAACAATCATCGTGGTGCGGATGCGCATTGTCGCCGGAGGGGAGAAAGATGAATTCAATATTTACCGAGGAAAACCTACTGGCATTTACGATGGCTGCCCGCTATAGCAGTTTCAGCAAGGCAGCGGAGGAGCTTGGCTTAACCACATCGGCAATTAGTTACACCATTAAGCGCATGGAAATGGGTCTCGACGTGGTGCTGTTTACCCGCAGTACTCGCAGCATTGAGCTGACCGAGTCCGGGCGTTACCTGTTTCGCAAGGCGACCGACCTGCTCAACGATTTCCACGCCATCAAGCGCAGCATTGATACCATCGCTCAGGGAATTGAGGCTCGGGTGCGCATCTGCATTAACCAGCTGTTGTATACCCCTCAACATACGGCGAGGCTGCTGCAGGTACTCAAGAAACAGTTTCCAACCTGCCAGATAACCGTCACTACAGAGGTGTATAACGGCGTCTGGGATTCGATCATCAATAACCTGGCCAATATCGCCATTGGCGCGCCCGATACATTACTGGACGGCGGCGGAATTGATTACACCGAGATCGGCGCGATCCGTTGGTCGTTCGCGATTGCTCCGGATCATCCGCTGGCGTTTATGCCTGAACCCATCTCTGAGAGCCAACTGCGCCTGTACCCGAACATCATGGTGGAAGACACCGCACACACCATCAACAAAAAAGTCGGTTGGCTGTTACACGGTCAAGAGTCGATTCTGGTTCCCGATTTTAATACCAAGTGCCAGTGCCAGATCCTGGGGGAGGGCATCGGTTTTCTGCCAGACTATATGGTGCGCGAGGCGATGGAAAAGTCATTGCTGGTGACACGGCAGATCCACAACCCACGTCAGGATTCACGAATGCTTTTGGCAACCCAGCATTCGGCAACCGGTCGTGTCACTCAGTGGATTAAAAAAGAGTTTGGCCCACAAGGGATACTGACGGGGATTTATCAGGATTTACTGCATCGGGCGTGATGCACCGGGTGGCTGTTATACCTTCCGGTGCATATAAGATAATCAGGCGCGGATATCGTCGTACTCGCGGGTTTTATCAAATTCATGTTTGGCAAACGGGCACAGCGGAATAACTTTGCGGTTTTCAGCGCGCATCTTCTCTACCACTTTCGCCACCAGCTGTTTGCCGACGCCCTGACCTTTCAGGCTGGGATCGACATCGGTATGTTCAATGATGCTCAGATGCTCGCCCGTCGGCACGAAAACAATCTCGGCAACCTGGTTGCCCTCAGCATCATTGACATAAAACTTGTTATGGCCTGCAAGAATTTCCATGCTTCCCTCACTCATTTTTGGCGATATTTCAGCGCACCGCTCGGACAGGTATCGATGACCTTGATGACCGTGGCAACGTCCACTTCATCCGGAATAATCCACGGTTTACGTTTCAGGTTAAACAGCTTCGCGCTTCCCCGCACGCAATTGCCCGAATGCTGACACATCGCCGTGTTGAAGTAGACGTCAATCTTCTCGCCGGTATAGGCCCGGTAACCTGCATCCAGTAGTTCCTTATCCACGACATTGCCTCGCATTTTTTTATTGTCTGGGTCTAATCATAGACCTATGCGAGGCTGAAGGAAGCGGCTGAAAGCAGAAATATCATTCAGGCTTTTTCTGTATCGACGGCTGCGGCTCTGGCGGCAAATACTCCAGCATCGCAGGCGTCGGCGGCGGGAGGCGGTTATCGGCAATATCCCTGTCCACATCGATATGACTGATTTCGCCATTCTCATGATGGTGGACCGTCAGCACCCTCGCCTTGTTCAGTTCCGTAACCAGCTCCCGGGTAATACGCAAACTTTCTGCCAGCTCATGGTCTTCAAGCCCGGGTCTGCGACTGCGGCGTTCGACCCGAAAACGAAACTGGTTGTACTTCGCCCAGCCAATCAGCACCAGGCCGTTGACCAGGGCGACAAGGATATAAAACGTGACCGTATCCAGCGTGGTGAAAAAGGGTCGCACCCCCATATACGGTGAATGCGCCAGGGCTGTGATCAGCCCTTTATAGATCAAATAGATAAATCCAACCCATGCGATGGCCGTCAACAACACATCGATGATGCGCGGCAGCAAACGCCGCTCCGTGAAGATCAGTGGCTGGTTCATGATTCAATCCTCCCAATACCGCGATCAGGACTCACCCAACGCGCTCTGCCACGTTTGCGTTTGAGCATCACTTTCGGGAACGCGACCAGCGTGGTGAACAGGCTTAGCATCCAGTACACCACCGGGAACCAGATAATCCAGAACAACGAGGCGCCAATGCCTTTTTCATAGCGTCGTTCAATCATCAGGCTCACCGCAAACTGCAACAAGCACACCACGCCGAGGATAAGCCCGGTAAAGGCTGGCGGGAACAGATGCTGTACATACAGCGAGTCCGGCATCGGGATCATCAGCCCTAACAGGAACAGCACGATACTGATCGCATAGGCAAACGACCAGGCGGTAGAAAAACAGAACTCAAGAAACAGCGGCCACATGCGGCGGAACTCCCACGACCACAGGCGACGCATGTTAACGATAAACACCTCTGCACCACCCTGCGCCCAGCGCAAACGCTGCTTCCATAGCCCTTTTAATGTTTCAGGCATCAGGATCCAGCACAGTGCGCGCGGCTCAAAGAATACCGACCAGTGGCGCAATTGCAGCTTCCAGCTGATATCGATATCTTCGGTGATCATGTCCGGGCTCCAGTAACCGACCTCGGCCAACGCGCGACGACGAAACGCCGCAACTACGCCGGAAACGGTAAAGATCTGCCCATAGACTCGCTGAGTACGCTTAATTAAGCCGATAATGGAAGAGAACTCACCGACCTGCACACGACCGATTAACGTAGAGCGGGTTCGAATACGCGGGTTCCCCGTCACTGCACCAACGCGCGGGAACTGGATCAGCGGAGCCACAATATAGGCAACGGCATCACGATCCAGTAACGCATCGCCATCAATGCACACCAGGTAATCACTGCGCGCAGCGGCTGCACCGGTCTTGAGCGCCAGCGCTTTACCCTGGTTTTCAGCAAGATGAATAACCCGCAGGCTGGGGTATTCCACTGCCAGTTGTTCCAGCACGTCGTGAGTGTCATCCGTCGAACCATCGTTGATGGCGATCACTTCGATATTCTTATATCGCTGTGCCAGTGCTGCCTCAATGGTTTCACGCGCATTGATCCCTTCGTTAAAACAGGGGATCAGAATGGACACCAGTGGATTCCCCGGCAGGGTCGGTGGTGGCGTGTCATCTCCCCATTTCCAGTGACGTTCACGGTAAAACCAGAAATAGACCCCGCCGCTTATCCACAAAGCAGACATGAACAAAGGCCAGAAGAAGACGAAGTTCAACATCACTTCACCTGTAAAGATGACAGCCACGCCAAACGGCAGGCTGAACATCAGGCAAAGTATCAGGAAAGCAATAATGCGATCGGTCATTTTTGCGGATACCAGTATGAGGAGAACGTCGAGCGAATCTCTGACATCTCAGGTTTGTCGCTGATGAAATCATCCGGGTAATAGCCGTAGTTACCTGCACCGCTTAATTTCAGCTGGCGCATCCATTCGGCTATTTGTTTTCCGCTGATTTCAGCCTGATCCCCGGATTTACGCCAGTCTCGTGCCTGCAGTTCAAACACGGTTTTATCCAGCGCCCCAGGGGTTTGTGCAACGGCATTCACCAGTCGGTCAAGCCATGCGTTGGCATCATTGGCCGGGATCTGTTCCATGAATGGCATCGCCATCGGCGCCGTCCAGTCATAGGTATTGAGGAAATCATTCAGGTTTTGTGCAAACCAGGCTTCACTTTCAGGCTCCAGTACCGGCATGGCGTAAATATTGCGCGCAGTTTGCACCTGTGGACCGCGAATATTACGCACCGTCCGGGTCAGCTGTTTGGTGAAGTCAATCAGCATCTTACTTTTCAGGCGAGTCCAGCGCTCGAACGCCTGAGGATTATTACGTATTTGCTCGATACTGCCCGGAAGCCCTGCGGCACGGTAGGCGGCTAACGCCTCCGGTGACGCATCTTCAAAATCCGTCAGGAAAGCATCGTCATGGAACAAAATACCTTTGAAGCTGGCGTGCTTCGCCAGGTCTTCATAGATTTCAGTGATGCGTTTGCGCGCTTCGCTGTCCCAGGGCGAGAGACGAACATAGTTCTCGTGATTGATAGCAGTGCGTCCCGTTTTCGGATCCCATGCGGTTACGCGTGGAATGGACGCGTCGAGATCGAAAGCCAGAACCGGCATCCAGGCATACACCGTCACCCCTGCCCGCGTTTGTAACTGCCAAGAGATATAGTTAAAGAGATCGGCACGCATCGGCAGCCAGCGGTTGGGGAAATAGAGTTCGCGAATATTCCCGTCGCCCTGCGGATCGGCGTACGCCTGCAGGAAGACATGAGAAATACGCATGTCATAAACGCGCTGGATCAGCTTATCGATATTTCGCTTCTGCTGAGCAGGGTCTTTGTCATACACGTAATCCAGATCGACATGCATCACGCGCATCGTCTGTGGTTCACGGACCTGAGCGACCTGACTGGCAAAGCGCTTAAGGGATGGGTTATCAGAAATCAGCACGCGCGGAATATCATCGAGAAACGCGGCATTTGCCAACCCTTCATTAAGCGTAAAGGCCATCTTATAGCCATGCTCTTTGGCCAGGTTTAACGTTGTACCGTTGGCTGCGCCGTAAGGCCATACCCACGCGCGCGGCGATTTGCCGGTCACCGCTTTGATCTTGTTAGTGATCAGAGAGATATCCGTGTTTATACGTCGCGTGTACTGTTCGTCCGTTTCGTAAGTGCCGGTTTTCTTATCATACAGGCGGTTCGCCACTGCGGGCTCTTTACTCCCCTGCGGGTTGGCCTCAGCGCCAAAGTGCGAGTTCCAGGTGTGCGCACCGACTTCTACCAACGGCGACTTGCCCATTTCTTCGACCATTTTCCAGGTGGCGAATTTGTCTCGCGCGGTCATTAAGCCGCCAAAATCGACTTTTTTGTTGGCTGGCGCATCAACCCAACTGCCTACTGGTGCCCAGAGTGCAGGCCAGTTGTAGGCTTTCAGCAATGGCCAGACGCGGGTATAAAAACTGCTATATCCGTCGTCAAAGGTGAGTAATACCGCTTTTTCCGGCAGTACAATTTTACCGTCATGGGCGTCCAGAATTTGCTGCACGCTGATCGGCTGATAGCCATTATCACGCAGCCAGGCCATTTGGTCGCTCAACGCGCTGGTACGCACAGAGAGGTAGCGCTGGTCGGCTGCACCATCCTCCACATCATGGTAGCCGAGCACCAGAAAGCTATTTTTCGGCCACGGATGATCCGCCGTCAGCGGTGTTCTCTCTGCGGGAGGAACATAGCGAGGCGTTGTATTGTGCGCGCTGCTGCACGCGGTAATCATCAACCAGCCAGCGATTAATGCGCTAAGCCACAGGCATCTTTTCAGCATGAACAATCCTTAAAACCTGACATTTAAATCGAAAGCGAGGGAGATATTCCGCTCACGTTTACCGTCATAGGGGCGTTTATCCCAAATCAGCATCACCCCGCCATCTACGACGTTGTTCCATTTAAGCCGTTGGCCGTATCCCACCTGGACGATTGCGCCTGCATCTTCACCTTGCTGCCAGTAGCCACCTACGCCAGCCAGACCTTGCTGCGTCCAGACGGTATCATAGTGGCGGTAAAGAACCTGCTCCGCGCTCAGGCCAGGGACAACGGAAAAATCACTCTTCGGGTTGTAATACGGAACATTTTCTTTGGTGTTGGTGCTCCCGCCGATACCCGGCGTAAAGTCCAGCGTGAAGCGCGGCGTGGTCCACATGCGCTCTTTTCCGCTGAGTCCGTATTCGATGCGATCGTTACCGTCCGAGAAATGTGATGCGGCAAACGACAGTTGATATTCACGTCGTTCGTTTTGATACCAGCGAACAAACATATCGCCGCCGTTGGCATACACGCCACTACGCAGCGCGCGCAACGGGGTATTGCGAGAGAGGCGCTCGGCCGACCCACCAACGCGCCAGTTGTCATTAAAGTCATGCCAGCCGGATAGACGCCCGCCAATCTTCTGACCATCGCCATAATTTCGGCCAGACACTTCCATTTCCGCCCAGTAATCGCGGGAAGTCCATTCTGCACCCGCCGCCAGATCGCGGCTGATGCCCTTCCCTTCCTCAAATTCACCAGTAGCAAAGTTGAATCCGGTAAACAGTCGCCAGTTGTCATTAATCGGCGGACTGTAAATAGCCGTGTTGATGTTGAAGTCATTCTTACCGCTGACCGGGCTATCGGACGAGATCCCCTGCGTTCCGCTAATACGCACTTCCGACATTTTGTGGACATCACGAATACGCGCGAGGCGCAGCGTCGCTTCATCATCCGGGCTACGGGCAATAACGTCATCCGTCAGTTCATCTGCCTGTTTCCACTCCTGAAGATCCAGTGCAACGTAAGCCTGCTGACGTTCCAGCTCCAGGTTGCTTGGCTCAATGACTTCCGCCAGCTTAAGCTCTTTCTCCGCCGCATGCGGCAATCCACGCGCTTCAAGCACAGAGGCATAGGAAATGCGCAATCCCTGGTTACCAGAGCCTGTTCGTGCCAGATGCTCTGCGAGCTTTTCTGCCTCTGGCAGTTCATTGGCAGCGATATGATATTGCGTCAGTAGCGACTGTCCGAGCAGCCAGTTATCGTTAGGCTGCGGCGTTGGCGAGCCATAGATACGCCGCAGATACGGACTCTCTTTGATCAAATCATCGACTTGTTTTTTGGCAGCATCGAAGTTTTCATTATCAATGTGCGCGTAGAACAGATCTTGTTGATCCTCAGGACTGAGCGGCGTCACCGGGATAGGTCCATTCGGGTAGTAGATGCTCGCCAGCATCGCTTCGGTTTTTTCCGGCTGGCGTTCGCTTAACCATGCTGATGCCACCCAGCGTTTTGCATAGTTTGGTACTTCGCCGCTTGCAGAAAGGGATTCATACTCATCAATCACTTCGGCAGTACGCTTACGCACCAACAGGGCACCCATACGGTCAATTCTCGCCCGACGGACATCATTCTGCGCAGACGGCTCATCTTTCCAGGCCGCCAGCAACTGGTCATAACGGGCCAGCGCTTTATCGGCCACGATAAAACGTTCTTCTTCATTACGTGCGGACGTATAAGAGGAGCGTACCATTTCAGCCGCCGCATCAAGCTCAAGACGGCGCTTCACTGGATCAGCCGTGGGAACGACCTCCGCCATATTTAAAGCGGGTCCGGAAACACGGTTCGCCGACAGCGCAGATAGCAGCGTGGATTTTGCATTTTTGTTGCCTGGATCAACATCATCCGCCTGGCTGGCAACCAACAGTGCATCCCAGTTTTTCCCCTGAGAATGATATACGTAGGCAAGCAGTGCGTCGGAGTCTGCGCCCGGATGCGCCTGCGCCCATTTATTCGCTTCAGTAAGGGCTTGCTGATTGTAGCGCGCATCCGCCAACGTCATTATCCAGCCGGTGCGTACATCCACGTTATCAGGCTCTTCCTGTAAAACGCTTTCCCACACCGCCAATGAATCATTCCAGTTTTTCTGGTTACGGTACGCACGTGCAGCGGCTACTTTGCCGCGCGCAGGCACATCCATCTGCCCACGATACCGCTGCCAGATTTGAATGGTTGTTTTATCGTTGTTCTCAACCCAACCAGAAACTTGCAGCCAGTCGGCAACCTGATTTGGCGTTAGCGCACTTTTCTTTCCCTGATCCTCAAGGTAGCGCAATAGTGGCGCACTATTCCCCCCCCGCGCTTCAATAACCAAAGCATCATAATCTGATACCGCAGCAGAGATTTGCATAGGGAAAAGAATGCTTGCCGTAAATAAACAGCTTACAGACTTAAAACGTTTAATGAAGTTGGCATGTCGACGCATACTGAACATATCTGCCCTTATATCTTACATCAGAGTAAAAATAAGCGTTTTCAATAAGTTACGGCCATCCCTGACAGTTGCCGACCATGTAAGATGCACTGCCGCTTATTTCGTAATAGGGTTATGAAGCAATTAATTCTTTCGTCTTATTGACTACCCGCACCGCGTCCTCTAATCGTTGGACAGGAGGCATAAACTCGGGAATTTTATCACTCCATGTAGTTCGTGGCTACGCAATAAGAAAAGTCTTAGGCAAAAAAGTATTTTAGACTAAATAATCCTAATACTCTTGGGATTGAATTCTGGGTTTAAACAAAGTTTGCCCGGTGACATCATGTGACGATACTTACTATTGCTGGTTAGCATAGCTACACCGCGCAACTGTTTGCATGGTAACTATTTTGAGAGGTGAATAGAGAAAAATCTGATAATAGGCTCTCTGCTAACAACAAAATATAACTTAATTTTTAGGGCTCAAACAGGGCCAATGAAATGAAAATAAGGGTACAGGCGCAAGAAGAATTAGATACAGTAACAATGCGTTGAAATCAAACAACTTTATTTATCATTTTTCGAAACCTACCATAATTGGTATTTGGAAACTCAATCAAATACGTGCGTGAATAATTGTGTATTACTCTACCTGTTAATATATTTACCAACCTTGCGTACTATTGACAATATCAACCACAATCAATTATTTCCCCTTACAATATGCAAGCCTATTTGCATTACAAGCAACTGATAGAAGCATAATTTTTTGCACTTACCTTCCCCTCAGACTTTCAGGTAATCTGGGCAAAGACGCCAATGGGAGCCGGTCAATGAAAATCGTTAATGCAGAAGAAAAGCACATCCCCGCCATACGCGATATCTATGCACATCATGTTCTTCACGGTACCGGCAGCTTTGAAACCGACCCGCCGGATGCACACGAGATGCTTGCTCGTCTGGAAAAAATCCGCAGCCTCGGGCTGCCGTGGGTCGTCGCTCTGCAGGAAGATAAGGTCATCGGGTATTGCTACCTCACCCGCTACCGCGAGCGCTATGCCTACCGCTATACCCTTGAGGATTCGATTTATATTGCTCCAACGGCTCAGCGTCAGGGTGTAGGAAAAGCCTTACTGCGTCATGTGATTGGCTGGGCTGAAGCACAGGGTTATCGGCAACTGATTGCCATCGTCGGCGACAGCAATAATCAGGGATCGTTAAAAGTCCATCAGCAGGCCGGATTTACGCAAATCGGCACACTGAAAAACATTGGCTTCAAACATGGGCTATGGCTCGACACGGTATTGCTACAACGTAATCTGGGTGAAGGTAACGGCACGCTACCACCGGATTCCGGTGTCGCTATCTAACGTTTTTAAGGATTAACTACAGGGATAGAGTCTTGGAGCGGGCGAAGGGATTAGAATAGACTCTCCAATAAATTGAAAAATATGAAATTTTCAAGTTATAACTTTACTTATACCCCCAAAGATACCCCCAAAGCACAGAAGCTTTGAATTCAAGCAATTACCTTTGTCGATAAATCAGCAGGAAGCGAGATGATACCAAATGGCAGGCATACTCAAAAGCAGCGATACCGTTAGCATCAGACTAATTACGATTCATTAAACCCAGATCGCGACGGGCCCTCATGATATCAATAATCGTGAGATATGGCGTTTGTTCTTGCCAGCTAAACCCTCTGCGATCGATACGAACCAGTTCGTACTTTTCGACTAGAAAGTTAATGGCATTAGCGAGAGTGATACCGGCATCGATATGTTCCTGTATGACGGTTTCATCACAGAAAGGTGTATCGTTTAGTGTCAGGCCATAATGCTGTTCCAGCAGACGACTAAGTAGCATTTGCCAGATAGTCACGGGCGACAAGCATGGCTTCGCCGCCCGCATATTTGTTGTAGGTAGAAATTTCATTTTTTCTCTCGTGAAAGTAATTAACGTTGAGTGGGATAAATGGCGATGTATACGTAGCCACAACTACCAAGCGTATCGGCTTCGCAGGTGAGTCCGTTGTGATAGAGGGTGACACAGTGCTGATGGCGGGGGGAGAGTTCTCCGCTGGTGAGTATCAGCTCCAGCTGCTTGAGTATCAACGGAAAGGCCTGGTCGAGGCGCAACGCATGCTCGTCGCTGAAAGCACCGTTAAACCCGGCGCGGTCAGCGAGAAAATGCAGGCGGTCGCCTTCCTGCACCAGACGTGCTCCAAAACAGGGTGTGATCGTACTCTTTAGCCCCCACTGCTGGCAGGGGGGATTCTCCGGTATGGCACCGGATTCTGAGTGATTGTTCATTATTGTTCCTGATTAAAGTGAAGGATTAATTGAGAGTAACGCTTCGAAGAATGACATAGGGACCATTGCGGTCCTGGCGACGTTCAGCAAACACGGCCAGAACGCCGCGTATGTCCTCCACCTCGCGGCCAGCATAATGACAGATACTACCTGACCATTTATATTTGCTCGTACTGAAGCGAAACAGTCGGGAGCCAGGATGTTGCCGGTACAGGGTCATTGCCTGGCGTTTGCTGATGATTTTCATATCCAGCCTCGCTCTGCGAACGACACAATGCCCTCTGAACCGATGACCAGATGATCGAGCGTGTTCACATCAACCAGTGCTAGCGCTTCTTTAAGCCTGCCCGTAATGTTGCGGTCGCATTGGCTGGGCTCCGGGTCACCGGATGGATGGTTATGCGCCAGTACGACAGCTGCAGCATTGAAGCGAAGCGCTGATTTCACCACCTCACGGGGATGGACCTGGACATGGTTAATCGAACCGGCAAACAGCGTTTCGCTCTCCAGTAAACAGTGCTGGTTATCGAGATAGAGCACCATAAACAGTTCCCGTTCCTGTCTGGCCAGCTGTAGCCGAAGCCAGTCACGGGCAGCAGTACTTGAGGTAAAGGCTATTCCAGGCCGGCGCAGATATTTATCAAGCAAATTGATAGCCCGGCGGATGGTCCGTTGGGCATAAGGTGTCAATCCGGATGTCGCTGGGAGCAGACAACCATGCCGGGTCATAACCGCCAGCGGAAAGAGTTCAGGCTGAGATGACAGCGGGGATAATTCGGTATTCATTTCAGGCATTCCTCAGTCGATGAGATGCATAATGGCGCTGCACTCTGGATGGTGTAGCGCGAAGTCACGTAAGCGATAATAGTGCTCAGTCATCGCATCACATTCGGTATGACAGGCGTGGTGGCTGTATGCCATCAGACAGGCGACTATCCCTGCCGCTTCGCCAGTAAGTTCAGCGCCGTTGCCGTTCATGCTGTTGAACAATGCCCACGTCTTATCGTGCTCTGACTCAGGAGCCATGAAAGCACCGCCGTTGCTGAGCGTCGAAAAGTTCCAGATACCACCGTGGTAATCGACACACAGACGGCTCATCCAGCCAAAGATTCGGGGCTCAAGGGTTATCCATTGTGGGATGGAGCCAAAGTGCTGCGGCCAGAAGCCTATGCGTAACTCGTCAGGGACCACCGAGGCAGTAATTGCTGCCTGCTCAGCGAACTCAAAGTTTTGTGTATTCATTAAACTATCTCCTTATGCCGGAGCGGTTGTTTAACGCCCGAAAAACTCGAGCATGTTTTCTGCCATAACCCACAAGGCGCGATTGAGCTTCACATCGCCATCAATACCGGTAACAGCACGAGTGCGACTGCTTTTCCCCTGAGCGGTTCGCCCTGACAATCCACCTTTCATCAGGTTCTCCTGCACACGCTGGTATACTGTCCACAGGTCATCGCTGTAGTCCTCCCGGCGACGTGGGGTCAGCAACTGCGATACCGTGACCGGTTGGTGGTCTTCACCAAAGCGATACTTCAGAGCGGCATTCGCCAGCGCGTGACGGGCCGGGGCTGGTAACGCCAGCGACTGCATTGCATCGCGTTTCTCATCCACCCGGTCAAAGACCCCGAGCACTTCGTAAGCCCCTTCAATCACCTTCTCAACAACATTCCCTTTATGCGGTACCCGCACTTCTCCGAATGACTGACCGCAGACCAGGCCATTAGTACAGACGCCGCGAAATAATCCCGGCAGCATCTGGTAGCTTGATGAGCCGTCATGGCTATTAAGTAGAATGATTTCCGGCACCTGATGGCCGGTCAGTTGACCGGCACGACGCAGGCGAAGCATGTGTTTGGTGTGCTCCCTCTTGCTCTGGTCGCGAACCTTTGTCTGGCAGGCAAAGAACGGCTCAAAGCCTTCACGCAGCAGGCTTTCGAGGATGGTGATGGTCGGGATGTAGGTGTACCTGTCTGAACGAGATTCATGCTTGTCACTCCCGAACACGCTGGGAACATAGTGAGCAAGTTCATCACGGGTTAAGGGACGGTCACGGCGAACAAGGTTCACCGCACCAAAGCGGGATGCTAATCGCATAATTCACTCCTTTGTGCGTTTATCGGTATAAAAAGAAAAGGCCACGCTCCCGAAGGAACATGGCCTTTAACATTAAAAATGGCGTGGCGGATAAGACGTTATTGCCCCATATATTCAACCCTGGCACCGGTGGCCTTACCATCAGCACCAACGGTCACCACCACCTTATCGTAGATACGATACCCGGCATTGTAGACCTCATAAACCACAGTATTTCCCTCCACTTTGTAGCTGCCAAAATCAGCGGCCTCAGCCGTGTCACGGTCATACTCTTTCGTGTATGCTTCTTTGGCCGCTTTCATGACTGAGCCTTTGTTAATCTCCGGCGCTCGACTCCCGGCACTGGCAGCAAGGCCAGATACGTATTTCGGGCAGACCGTCATCATGTCCCCACGGGTGAATGTCAGTTGCGCACCAAAGACCTGAAGGGTCGATGTTTCCTGACCTGCAATCGAAGCAATTGCCTTTCTGGCGGCTGCAGGTGCCTGCCCGCCTTCAACCTCAACAGCCTTAAATCCTGTTTGCTGGTTGCACAACTGAGACGTGGGTACCAGATTGCCGTTTACACTGATGCGACTCCCCATCAGCTCCTGCGGGCCATTGGGGCAGCCCTGCAACTGACCAAAGATGCCAATGGTGTTGTTTTTCAGCATCACCAGTGCCTGACCATTTTCGGTCAGCGTCTGGCACCAGCCGTTTTTCACAGCCCAGTTACCCGCCTGAGCAGAAACCGAAATGGCTGACAAAACAAGTGCAATCACGGTCTGAATTTTCATATGTCACCTTATTAATGAATCAGAAGCGGCAACGGGGGACGCGGTACACAGAACCTGATGCATCTTTGTATCCTGACCATCACGTCAACGTCCCTGTTCGTCGTGCTCATGAACACTTTTGAGAAAGAAATATCCCTTTGCTTTGATAGGTAAAAGCGATCAATAGGGGGCTTATACATCGATATTTTAATAGATAAAAACGATCGATATTCTATTATCGATCGTTTTTACAGATCAATATACTGTTTTTTGAATGTGGTAATTGAGGGGTAAAGCGGCAGATTTCAGCCAAATATTCGGTCCCATAATGCCGTGGCAAGTTGCACTAACTTTTGTCGGATACTCCTTAACAGAGCAGTCCAGACAGAAGGCAGGTGGTCAGGATTAATCACCGTGTCAAAAGCCTTACCCGCTGCCTCACCAAACTGCTGCCGTACAGCGGCATCAGTGTCCGGGGTCTGATGCTCTGGTTTCAGCTGGCAATACACGGTACTGCTGGCCTGTACGGGCAAGGCATGCACAATCAACTCCACTAGGGCGGGCAGGTTATAGCCGGTATGTGCAGAGACAGCCATGACCGGGAAAGAGGACGGCAACTGACCGGCAACCTGCGCACTGACTGAAGCTAGTGAAAGGCATTGCTCAGAAGAAGGTGATGCCTGCCAGGGCTCACCATCCCTGAGGGGTGGAATACGGTCGGCCTGAGTGAGTACAAACAGGAAACGTGAAGGTTCAGCACCGGCTTCCATCAGTGCCCTGTATGTCGTGATATCCGTTGCCCGGGCACGGTCATCGGCACGCAGTACCCAAATAATCAAATCCAGCTCTCCCAGCAACGCCTTATAGAGCGCCAGATATTCCTCGTCGTATTCCGGTGTTTCGCCCACACCCGGTAAATCCACCAGTGTCATGCTGTGCTCACCAACGGTGAGTAACAGACGCTGGGGTTCGCGGGTGCAGCCTAACAAATCACTGGTCAGACAAACGGGTTGCTGAAAAAGCGCGTTGCATAATGAACTCTTGCCCGCACCACTTTTGCCCATGATGCCTATCACGGGTTCATAGTTAATCGCCTCCTGGAGGCGGGACAGAATACGTTCAGTAGCCTGCCGGGGTAAGAGATTGAGGCAGGTACGCACCACATCACTGGTATCCTGCGGATCGGGGATTTGAGGCATGATTTACTCCTGTGAAAAAACTATGCCGGGAAATTTTTCTCCCGGCGACTCACATGAGTAATGTAGGCGTTATATTTTTTGGAGTTATCGTTGCCTGTCTAGGATGGATTTTTGTAATCAAAAGGCTTGCTTTTATATCTTAGATACTCATCATGAATAAGTTTTTCAATAACTTTAATCTCTTTTTTATTAAGTGCCACTGCTAACTCAGATAATTCCTTGCTGGCTTTGGCAGAGATTGTCAAATCATGTTTTCCAGACCTTCTTTTTCGTTGCTTAAAAGAATCACTCATTTTTTTCAGGAGTGCACTTTTATCATCCAGAAATTTTCTGTAATTTTCCACATCCAGTTTATTCGGGATGGCCCAGCAATCAATCGCGCCCATTACACCAATGTATCGCTCATTAAGGTCTGCGGGTTTAAACCAGGACAGAACATTTCTTTTTATATCCTTTTTCTTTGATAAATACGACCATGCCCACTCAATGCCTTCATTATCATTTTTCTTTAACCATCTGGGGCTTTGAACCTGACTATTAAAAACAAGCCAGATACTACGAATATAATCGAATGTTTTCTTACTTTGATATGGACTGAGGGAACAAGACAGTTTATTCATGAAGGTAATAATTACCCGGCTTCTTTCAGCTGAACTCGTTGGATTACCAGATAGTCTGAAAAAAGAGTATAAGTTTTCCTCTCTTTGATCCCATTCCGGAATTAACACAGCCGTATCTTCAGGTAAATAAAGCTCCCGGGCAGAGGCTTTTCGTATATACGCCCAGAACCAAAAAATAGCACGTGAATTAACCGCCCCCTTCAACCACTTTAAATCGACGTCTTGTAGACATGAAGAATCTTCACCATGAAGACTTTTAGTTTTAACATTGCGTTTTTCCCCGGCCTGCATATTTTGTATTAAACGCTTAAAAGCTTCATCACCCCTGGTGGCGTTATTACTGCTTTCAGACACCGGGGGGCTTGAGATCGGTTCTCCTGTCCTGACTTCAATATCAGAATCCTCGGCCGCCTGCGCAGACTCACCTTCTGGCCAAGAGTCGATACTAAATTCTCTCTCAGGACTGGTAAAGCGGCTCCCTCCCTCAAGGAGAGGTTCTTCTGGCCTTGCTAATTCTTCAGCGCCCAGTTTACCAATCCATTTTGGATAATAATTCTCATTATCACTATCACTCACCGTTACCTCCTGTAGTAAAATCCACCATAAACAGTATGTATAATGAATCGATTATGAAGTAAACAAGTTTTTATTTTGAATGAAAATAGCTCGAAAATTGTAAGTTTTTTGTAAGAGTAAAATCGACGCCAACCTCTAAAATAAAGGGGGTTCCGGCGATTTACCAGGTAAAAATGAACATTCATAAACTTGTACAGCATACATAAATTTGTGGCAGGCATTCACTATGTTTTACATTGTCACGCGCACCGCGAATGTAGCTCACGTCAGTTCTGTTCTTATTATCAGGGTACAGGGCTGGACACGTTGTGTCCTGACAGCACTACTAGCTGGTGAGAACTAGCTGATGTAATTTTCTACTTATCAGCTGATGGTATGAGAAGGATGCCCGTTACTCTATCGATGGCAACTGGCCCTCTCCCGAACTCACACTAAATCGCGGGAGCATTACCATGACAAACAAAACTCATCCGATATCATCCAGCACCCAGACAACCACATCTTTACTGAATGATCAGCTCGTTGATATGACATTCATCACTGGCTATACAAACATGACCGATAAATGGTTCTACCGATTAATTTCAGAAAATGCGTTCCCTGCACCAATTAAACTGGGGCGTAGCTCACGCTGGCTAAAAAGCGAAGTGGAAAAATGGATGCTGGATAGAATACAAGCATCTCGAGGTTAGAACCTTTAATGTTGGTGTTTTACACAGGAAGGTTACGTAATTTAATTTAGGTTTTTTAATATAATTATACTCACTCTCATTTGTTCTTATATTCATCGCTTACTATCAAAGCCCGTTCAAGCCCCCTCGTAAACAATATTTCAACAACCACTATCATCTTTTTAAAGTGATAATTAATTTAAGTGTCAGTTCAGTATTGGCTTAAAGAAAAGCCTTGCATGAAATATCATTAAATTAGTGCTTGTACTGACCTCTCTCATCATATGCAGTGGAATAATCATGCTTAAAAATTCAGATAGAACTTTTAATGAAGACTGGTTCCTGGCTTCACTTCTCAATGCACACATCGATGAAATGATATACAGATACTCATGCCTTTTGGCATTACGTATGGATTTTTTCTACCAAAAGGACAGTGCCCGGTATTCAAGCTTCAATCACCAAACACTTGAACGTGACTTGCGTGAACTAATGGATAAAATGACAAAAGAGAAAGGTGTGGTGGGCTATTTCTGGGTTGTCGAATGGACTGAACGACATAGATACCATGCGCATGTCGTATTCTGGCTGGACAGACAAAAAACACAGCACTCTTATCCCTTTGCCCTTACAGCAAATACACTTTGGGAGGAAATAACGCACCGGGACGGCGTATCGCACCGATGTGAATATCGGCCGCAGTATTCTGGAAATATCAATATACCTGTTCGGTATAACGATCCGGAAAGCATTAACAATATCCGTCATGTTCTGAGCTATCTGGCTAAGGAAGAACAAAAAGAAGGTTTGTGTGCATACGGCTGTAATGACGTTCCTCCACGCTCAGCGGCAGGGCGTCCACGTAAGCCAGGCCCCTGATCCTACGGCTACGCAACTGGCTCGGCATCCTGTACAAACCCCGTTATTACGGCGACAAATAATGTCCTCGCAGTCGTGACCGGACCAGCACACTTGAAGCTTGTCGCTCCAACCGCAGTGAATCAGCAAATCCACAACTCCATTTATACCCGGCAGCTCTCCTGTCGGGTATTTCTCATACCTGTCAAACAAGGGAAATCAAAAATGAAACAGCCAGAGAACACGATCGTGGTAAAGGTGGCGGAATACAGTTTATACATCACCCGGCTTAGGGTCTGCCGGGATAGCCTGGCTGGATGATGTAGTGATGCCGAGCGGCGTGGCTGGCGTTTGAGAGCGCTTGAGCAGTTAAGTAAAGCCTCATCGCTCTACTGCCAAAGGGCTAACTCTGCCGATACCAGCAGTGGAACAGCCCTTCAACTCAGGTTAAGCATCGTGACCACTGGAACCTCCGTTGCAGATTAAGTCGTTTCTCCAGTTTGACTCTCAGGCATGTTGACTATGGTTTCCTGGGAAAATAAGTTATTATTTCCACAATTCCGGAAATATAGAAATAAAATGCAAATGGAGCTTTCAAAAGCAGCAGACACCCTGAAAGAGCTGGGTCATCCTACACGACTGAGCGTGTACAGAGAGCTGGTTAAAGCCGGACATAAAGGGTTACCGGTTGGCGAACTGCAGAAGCGGCTCGACATCCCTGCCTCTACGCTGAGCCATCATCTCTCATCGCTGATATCAGTCTCTCTGGTACGCCAGGAACGTCAGGGCAGAACGCTCTTTTGCCATGCTCGATATGAAAACCTTGAGGCTCTGATTGCCTTCCTGACCGAAGAATGCTGCTCAGGAACTGACGACTGCCTCACCATGCCCCAGAAGACGGAGAACTAAAATGACAGGTGATCTTAAGAATGTTGATTCTGGTTTGTTCGACACCTCAATCACAGAGGCAAGATTCGGTGTTCCTGCCGTTCCCCATCCTCCACGTATCCTCATGTTGTACGGCTCTGTGCGCGAACGTTCCTATAGCCGACTGGCAACGGAAGAAGCGGCAAGGTTACTGACCGCAATGGGCGCAGACGTGCGGATCTTCAATCCTTCTGGCTTGCCTCTTCCTGATGATGCACCTGACTCGCATCCTAAAGTCATGGAACTGCGCGAGCTGGTTCGTTGGTCCGAAGGGATGGTGTGGTGTTCCCCTGAACGCCATGGTGCGATGACCGGCATCATGAAGGCCCAGATTGATTGGATACCGTTATCAGAAGGTGCAGTTCGCCCTTCGCAGGGTAAGACGCTGGCCGTAATGCAGGTCTGCGGTGGCTCTCAGTCTTTCAATGCAGTAAACCAGATGCGCATTCTTGGCCGCTGGATGCGGATGATCACCATCCCGAATCAGTCCTCTGTCGCAAAAGCCTGGCAGGAGTTTGATGAAGATGGACGCATGAAGCCGTCGTCTTATTACGACCGGATCGTGGATGTGATGGAAGAACTGGTGAAATTTACTCTGCTGACCCGAGGTAACTCAGCCTATCTCGTTGATCGCTACAGCGAACGAAAAGAGTCAGCAGAAGAACTTTCCCGGCGGGTTAATCAGAGCAAAATCTGAGGGCTGGTATGAGTGATATAACGGCATTCAACAACTGCATGAGCGTGTTCTGGCGGCAACATGAAGCCGAACTCTCTCGCTTCCTGACATCGAAGACAGGTGATAGCGAAAAAGCAGCCGACCTTCTGCAAGAGCTATTCCTGCGTGCCCGCGCTCATTCAGACAGTTTCTGCGAGATGGAGAATCCGCGAGCCTGGCTATATCGGGCGGCGAGGAATCTGCTGATTGATGAGTACCGCACCACCAGGAAGTTTGTTGAGCTGGAAGAAGATGCCCTATTAACAGACGCATCCCCTGATGCAATCTCAATGCTGGGTATATGCCTGCCTGAAACATTACAGGCTTTACCCGAAGATGAGCGGTGGTTGATTGAAGAGTCCGACCTTAACCGGCGTCCCCAGCAGTCCCTGGCCGATGAACTGGGAATTACGCTTACGGCGTTTAAATCCCGACTACTTCGGGCCAGAAAACACCTGAAAGAGACGATGACAGAACTTTGTCAGATCGAGGCGGATGACACGTCTTCCGTCTGCTGCCACAAAAAAATGAATTAATCGCGCATCTTTTCCCCACCACCTTCGTTTACTTCAGTGTAAAGCCAAATGACTAAACACTGAGGTAAACACTCCATGTCAAAAATTGAGATCTTTGAAGCTGCAGGCTGCTGCGCAACCAGTAGCGTTGTGGTCAGTGACGAAGCCGTCAAATGGAACGCCAGCGCCGAATGGGCGAAAAAGAATGGCGTTGATATACAGCGCTACAGCCTTGCGAATAACCCGCAGCAGTTCCTGAATTCACCGGTCATTAAAGAGTTTCTGAACACATCAGGGATGGAGTCTCTCCCTGTCACCTTGCTCGACGGCAAACTCGTGATGGCAGGCAAACTCCCGACTCGTGAAGATATCGCCCGTTGGGCAGGTATTCCGCTTAGTCAGGACTGGAGTGAAGACAGCACGCAACCACGCTGCTGCAGCATTCCACGTATGCCTTAATTCCAGAGGAGCAATCACTGATGAATATGCCATTTTTAAAAGACATTCCCCCGTTCATCTTTTTCACTGGCAAAGGTGGCGTGGGTAAAACATCCCTGGCCTGTGCTACTGCGGTATGGCTGGCCGATCAGGGTAAGAGAACGCTTCTGGTGAGTACCGATCCGGCTTCCAATGTCGGCCAAGTCTTTAGCCAGACTATCGGCCACCGAATCACAGATATCAGTACCGTAGAAAATCTTGCCGCAATGGAAGTTGATCCGATGGCTGCAGCACAGGCATATCGTGACCGAGTACTCGACCCGGTTCGCGGGCTGATGCCAGCTGATGTGGTCAGCAGCATTGAAGAACAGCTCTCCGGTTCATGCACTACGGAAATCGCGGCATTTGATGAGTTTACTGGTCTTCTTACCAACCATGAGTTGCGGGAAAAGTATGACCATATCGTATTTGATACTGCGCCAACCGGTCATACCATCCGTATGCTTGAGTTGCCGGGGGCCTGGAGCGGTTATCTTGAAGCGAACCCTGATGCCGCCGCTAACCTCGGGCCGCTGGTGGGGCTGCAGAAACAACAGCACCAGTACTCAGACGCGGTTAAGGCGCTGTCTGATGCAGCTCTCACGCGCTTGGTTCTGGTTGCCCGAGCCCAAGCTTCAACACTGAAAGAAGTCTCTCATACGCACGATGAGCTTTCTGCTATCGGTTTGCAGCATCAACACCTTGCCATTAATGGCGTGCTGCCGCCGTTTGCGGGTGAAAATGATCCACTGGCGCAAAGTATTCTGGCTCGAGAAGAAAAAGCATTACAGGCAATGCCAGAGAACCTGGCGAACCTTCCCCGCTCGCAGCTGTATCTGAAGCCATTTAATCTGGTCGGTCTGGAAGCCCTGCGTCTGTTATTTACGGAGAACAAAGCCTCGCTGCCGCTCCCTGCTACCACGCTGAATACTTTGGATTTACCGAAACTTGCCTCTCTGGTAGATGAACTCAGCCAGACAGGCAAAGGGCTGGTCATGACGATGGGTAAAGGCGGTGTGGGCAAAACGACTGTTGCGGCATCGGTGGCGGTATCTCTGGCAAAACGCGGCCATAAAGTCCATCTGACCACGTCCGATCCGGCAGCACATCTGTCTTATACGCTGGATGGCTCGCTGCCAAATCTTCAGGTCAGCCGTATCGACCCGAAAGTTGAGACAGAACGTTATCGCCATTTTGTACTGGAAAATCAGGGGAAAGGGTTAGATGCGGAAGGGCTGGCGGTGCTGGAGGAAGACCTCCGCTCGCCATGTACTGAAGAGATCGCCGTCTTCCAGGCATTCTCGCGGATCATCAAAGAGGCAGACGATCATTTTGTTATTATGGACACCGCGCCAACGGGTCACACACTTCTGCTACTGGATGCAACAGGAGCCTATCACCGGGAAATGGTGCGTCAGATGGGGCAAACACATGACCATGTGATGACGCCAATGATGCAATTGCAGGACCCGGAAAAGACGAAGGTGATTATCGTGACGCTTGCCGAAACGACACCGGTACTGGAAGCAGCAAACCTGCAGCAGGATTTGCGTCGGGCTGAAATTGAACCATGGGCATGGGTAATTAATAGCAGTCTGGCTGCTGCAAAACCGTCCTCACCGTTCCTCGTAACCCGAGCCAGTCGCGAACTGCCGCTGATAAATGACGTTACAGAGCAGTATGCAAAGCGCATTGCATTAGCGGCACTGCAAAATGAAGAACCCGTAGGTACGGCTCTGCTGGCAAAAATGGCAGGCTAACAGATGGGGCTGCGGCCCCATCTTCTGTAGCCAAACTTTTGCTTATACAGGTTATAAGTTTAAGTACTTAACCTGCTGTCGCGAATTCCGGTAGTTTGTAAAACACCATTACTGGAGTAACACGATGCACATTATTAATGCTGAAGAACAGCACATTACCGCGATACGCAATATCTATGCTCACCATGTTCTGCATGGTACAGGTAGCTTCGAAACCGAACCTCCGGATACGCAGGAAATGCTTAACCGACTGAGGAGCATTCAGTCTCGGGGATTCCCTTGGTATGTCGCTCTGCATGGCGATACGGTCATCGGCTACTGTTATATTTCCCGTTACCGCGAACGCCATGCCTATCGGTATACGGTCGAAAATTCGATATATATTGATTCGGCTTATCAGCGACAGGGCGTCGGAAAAGCACTGCTCGATCATGCATTAAAATGGGCCGAGTCCGAAGGCTATCGCCAGATGATTGCTGTTGTGGGTGACAGCGCTAACGTCGCTTCTGTAGCGCTTCATATCCGCGCAGGATTTACTGAAATAGGCACATTAAAGGACATTGGTTTCAAACATGGCCGCTGGCTTGACACGGTTTTGCTGCAAATGAAACTTGGTGAAGGGAATAGTACTCTGCCAGAAGATTCAGATCTTATGCTCTGAGGCAGGAATAAGGGGGCGTCTGCCCCCTTTATGTTTATTTCAATCGCTTACCTGTTTCATCAACGACTTTCTCGCCGTCTTCCTTTGCAAATGCGCCTTTTTGCGCATCCGGAAGAATATCCAGTACCACTTCGGAAGGGCGGCACAGACGCGTTCCCAACGGTGTCACCACAATAGGGCGGTTAATCAGGATCGGATGCTGAAGCATAAAATCGATTAACTGATCGTCAGTAAACTTATCTTCCGCAAGCCCCAGTTCTTCATAAGGCTCGACGTTTTTACGCAGCAGCGCCCGTACTGTAATCCCCATATCTGCGATAAGTTTGACCAGTTCATCGCGTGACGGTGGATTTTCAAGATAATGAATAACGGTCGGTTCATTACCGCTGTTGCGGATCATCTCCAGCGTATTACGCGACGTGCCGCAGGCCGGGTTGTGATAAATGGTGATATTGCTCATATCAGTATCTCATTATAAAGTGAAAGAGAGACGTAGCGCCAGCGCTGCCAGCGTTACAAACAGCACAGGCAGAGTCATGACGATCCCGGTGCGGAAATAGTATCCCCAGGTGATGGTCATATTCTTCTGTGAAAGGACATGCAGCCAGAGCAGCGTTGCCAGGCTACCAATAGGTGTAATTTTAGGTCCCAGATCGCAGCCAATCACGTTGGCATAAATCATCGCTTCTTTGATAACGCCTGTTGCGGTGCTGCCATCAATAGAGAGAGCGCCAACCAGCACGGTAGGCATGTTGTTCATTATGGAAGACAGGAAAGCCGTCAGGAAGCCAGTACCCAGCGTCGCAGCCCAGAGTCCTTTATCCGCCAGTACATTCAGCACACCAGAAAGGTATTCGGTTAGCCCGGCGTTGCGCAGACCGTAGACCACCAGATACATCCCCAGCGAGAAAATAACGATCTGCCAGGGTGCCCCACGCAGCACTTTACCGGTGTTAATGGCATGGCCTCGTTTAGCTACCACAAACAGGATCACAGCGCCAACAGCCGCAATCGCGCTAACTGGAATACCGAGCGGCTCGAGGACAAAGAACCCTACCAGAAGAAGGATCAACACAATCCAGCCGGTTCTGAAGGTTGCCAGATCTTTAATCGCCTTTGCCGGTGCTTTCAGGAGAGCCAGGTCGTAAGTCGGTGGAATATCTTTGCGGAAGAACAGATGCAGCATCACCAGCGTGGCGATAATAGCGGCAATATCCACCGGCACCATTACCGACGCATACTCAGTGAAGCCCAGACCAAAGAAGTCTGCAGAAACGATGTTAACCAGGTTCGACACGATAAGCGGCAGGCTGGCCGTATCGGCAATAAATCCGGCGGCCATGACAAATGCCAGCGTGGTGCCTTTGCTGAACCCTAATGCCAGCAGCATGGCGATGACTATCGGCGTCAGAATAAGTGCCGCACCATCATTGGCAAACAGTGCCGCCACCGCTGCACCGAGCAGAACGATATACGTAAAGAGTAAACGGCCATGACCGTTACCCCAGCGGGAAACGTGCAGCGCTGCCCATTCGAAAAAACCGGATTCATCGAGCAGCAGGCTGATAATAATTACGGCAATAAAGGTCGCCGTCGCGTTCCAGACGATATTCCACACCACCGGAATATCTCCCACATGCACAACGCCAGATATCAGAGCCAGTCCCGCGCCCAGCATTGCACTCCAGCCGATCCCTAATCCCTTAGGCTGCCAGATAACCAAAACAATGGTCAGGACAAAAATAGCGCCTGCCAGTAACATAAAACCTCCTGACAGGGCGACTTTGCCGCCCTGTATATGCAAAAAAATTAACTCATCAACTCTCTGAGCTTTTCAATACCGGCGGGCTCTGACGCCATCACCGGAACAAGCGCTATGCGCTCAGCGTGCTGATTCTTAACAGCCTCAATCTGAGGCAGTTCCTGATGAGCACGCTGGCAAAGCAACGGAGAACGCGTATCCGCAATGGAAAGGCTGTTATTGATAATCCAGCCCCACGGATGAATCCCCGCTCTTTCAAGGTCAGCCTGCAGGTTTGCCGCTTCCAGTACCGGTGTGGTTTCAGGAAGCGTAACAAGCAGAACTTTGGTTCTATCCGGGTCCTGAAGCTGCATCATTGGGGTAGTAAAATGACCTTTACTCCCCATTTTTTTGGCAATCTCTCGGTGGTAAGCCCCGGTCGCATCCAGCAGTAACAGCGTGTGTCCCGTAGGGGCGGTATCCATGACAACAAACCGTTTACCCGCTTCACGAATCACCCGGGAAAAGGCCTGAAACACAGCAATTTCTTCAGTACAGGGAGAACGTAAATCCTCTTCCAGTAGCCGTTTCCCGGCCTCATCCAGATCCCTGCCTTTCGTCTCAAGAACATGCTGACGATAGCGTTCAGTTTCATCGTGAGGGTTGATTCGGCTGACCTGCAGATTCTTGAGGCTGCCATTCAGCGTTGTACTGAGATGTGCAGCGGGATCTGAGGTGGTGAGATGGACATCAAATCCCATATCCGCCAGCCTGACAGCGATGGCTGCAGCCATCGTGGTTTTACCTACGCCACCTTTGCCCATCAGCATAATCAAACCGTGTTCACTGCGAGCGATATCATTGACCAGGCCAGAGAGCGATAAGTTTTCAGGCGTGTACAGGATGTTCGTTACCGGGAGCGGTAATGCCTCAGAATGGGTATCCAGCAGTCCCTTCAATGCTGAAACACCAACCATATTGACTGGCTGTAGTAATAGGGTATCTGTCGGTAGCTCAGATAAACCGGCAGGAAGATTCGCCAGTGCCTCCTGCTCACGTTGCCAAGTCGCTGCGGCCAGGGCGTCATGTTCAGCTTCGGCTTTAGGCAGCACACCATTAATCACCAGATACTGGTTTTTCAGGCCAATTGCGGCGAGTTCTTCATGGGTGCGGGCGACTTCCTGCAGCGTAGATTTTTGCAGTCGTGCAACCAGAACCAGGCGGGTACGTTCAGGATCGGATAACGCCTCTACCGCATGAGCATACTGCTCACGCTGCTTTTCCAGTCCGGCCATTGGGCCAAGACAAGAAGCACCATCTGGATTACTTTCAATGAAGCTACTCCAGGCACCGGGAAGCTGGAGAAGGCGAATCGTGTGGCCCGTCGGCGCTGTATCAAAAATAATGTGATCGAAACGGGTCAGCAGGGAAGCGTCTGTCAATAAGCCGGTGAACTCATCAAACGCCGCAATCTCAGTCGTACAGGCTCCTGAAAGCTGCTCGCTGATACTGTTAACAACGTCATCAGGCAGAAGACCTTTGATAGGCTCAACGATTCTGGCGCGGTATTGCTGGGCGGCTTCCTGCGGATCAATCTCCAGAGCAGAAAGCCCAGGAACTGCTGTCACAGGGCGAATGGTATTACCGATAGCCTGATCGAACACCTGACCGACATTGGAGGCTGGGTCAGTACTGACCAGCAAAACTCGCTTACCCTGTTCAGCAAGGCGGATAGCCGTCGCGCAGGAAATAGAAGTTTTTCCTACACCACCCTTACCGGTAAAAAACAGGTAAGGCGGGATATTCTGTAAGAATTTCATATGTCCTCCTGACATATTCAGCAACAGGAAGTATTACCACCACAGCAGCTGGTGGGAGCTAACCCTACCTTCTCCAGCGGAATACCGAACCAGCGAGCCAGCTCAGCGCGTTTTGGGTATCGCCCTGCCATCACTGTTTCACCGTCCAATAGCAGTAACGGAAGCCCTTCTGCTCCAGATGCTTCGAGGAATGCTTTCGCTTTCTCATTCTGAACAAAGCTCATGGGCTGCTGCGTCAGGTTGTAACGTTCAACCTGTACACCACGTCCTTTCAGCCACTGCACATCAGCAGAAAAATCAACCAGAACCTGATCGACATCTGAGCCACATACGCCGGTACTGCAGCACATTGCCGGGTCAAACACCGTTAACGTCTTCATTCTGAATACCTCACATTCGTAAAATCATATATGTTCAGGCAAATTTTTTAGATGCAAACAGTCTTACCGCTACCAGAGCAGTTTGCCGATGCCAGCTTACGGGCGATGGCCTGTACGTCGTCCTGTTGGCTTAACCAGGCCTGCTCAATCACCTGAGCGGCCCAGGAAGGAATATGCGGGGATAAGCGGTAGTGAACCCACTTGCCCTGTTTACGGTCCAGCAATAGACCACTTTCCCGGAGCATTGCCAGGTGGCGGGAGATCTTGGGCTGTGACTGTTCTAGCGCAGTACAAAGGTCGCACACGCACAGCTCTCCCATCTCTCTAAGCAGCAACACAATGCCCAAACGGGTTTCATCGGAGAGGTTTTTGAAGAGTTGTAATGCTGTAAAAATCATAGTCGTTCCCCTACCTATCTGGCTCTATGATACTCGGCGAAAGATTCCTTGCAAGATCACATATGGTAAATCAAATGTATAGCATTAATAGCGAACGCACAAACTTGTGCGTTCGCTATTAACTAAAGGAATCATTCAGTAAGCCGACAAGTATCGACAAAAATATCGAGGTTTAAATCCAAAGGTTTTGATAAAAATGTTCTCTCATGCTTCCCATCACCAATAAAGAATAAATTCGTACCATCAGGGAAGTATCGATTTTTAATATCTTTAACCTTGGCTCTTCGGAATGCACTTATCTCTTTACCATCTTTCAAGAGGTTATCTTCAGCATACTCAGACATTGATATAAATGATTGAGTATCAGTCGGAAGATTTTTTCCCACAAACGACAGTATGAGATCAAAATTTCTGTCATCGATATCTTCCTTAAGAATTGCGTCAAGCATAAATGGAAGTCGATGTATATTGTCTGTTTTTCTTATTAAAGAATTTAATGCAAAATGATATGACATTACAGTTTTATGAAGTTCAACCCCTTGAAAAGGAAATGAATTTATTTTATAAAGTTCTGTATATCTAGGTTCTGTTACATTGAACAACTGCATATCATTAAGATATTTTTTAAATATTTCCTTGAAATCTTTTTCTTTGTTAAACCGCTCGACAAAAAGAGACTGCTCCTCTCCCATCCCATCAATTAATCCTTTAATTTCATCAGACCTTTTTGTATATTCTTCTATCTCTTCATGAATATTGCCTAACAGACGTATGTTTGCTTTATTATCGATCCATGTGTTGACAGATAAATTTTGTGATTTTTTCTCAAGAAAATATGAATACTTTGAAGATATATCAATTTCTAACTTTTTAATCTTCGCAAGTGAACTATTAATGTCAGACTGTATTTTTTGTATTTTATTATTTATTTGCTCCGATAGTTTATCAGTATCATTGATGTTTTGATAATAACCATATAACCCTTCTAAGGAATAAGGAAGTATTTGCGTACATGCAGGACAACGATCAATATTGTTATAGTTTTGGTTTTTAATATTTCTTTTAGTTCTTCTTAGTATCTTGACATGATTTTTAGTTAAGGATAACTTATTACACAAACCAGTATATACATCACGTTCTTCATCTAATGATGCTACTAATTTAATATAACCATCTATATACTTCTGAGCCTCATCACCAAACTCTTCATCCAGTAATTTAGAAACAACAAAGTGAGGCTCGGCGCTATATTTATTCAATGAGGAGATCTTCGACTGAAGTTGTGCCCGCTCTTTTGTTAATTTATAAAAATATTCTTTATCAAAAGAATTTTCTATGCCAAGATAATAATCAAGATACGTATCTTTAAAGTCTTTATAAAAACCAAGATTAGAGAATGACTCTCTCAAATAAACCCACCCTACAGATTGAGAAATATAATAAGGCAGGAACATGCATTCTATCGATGCTTTTTTTAGCTCACCCTTCTGTTCTAAAAGCATGTTAAAATCAAATAATTGAGATAACATCTCCTTAAGCTTCACATGTTCAACTCGACCATCAGAGTCAATTCCATGAAAACTAAAAACATTTCCCCCATCCTCTTTTAAATATATGCTACCAAGCTCTCTTACTATTATATATTTTTTATCTACGCCTCCTTTAGTGATGCTGAAATCCAATCTGAACGTAGGGTTGTATCGAATAATTTCGCTCAAGCCATCTTTAACATCGTTAATTCCAAAGGTAAATAAAATACTCTGTATTAAAGTACTTTTACCTGAGGTATTACACCCACTTATTATGTTTATTTTATTTGAAAACTTTTGGTCGAAATATAAATTATGACTTTCAGAGACAACAAACAATCTATCAAATTTTATAATTGTCTTCATGGTTTACCTTAATCGTAGCACTCAACGTATGAACACAGAACTGCAAAAAATGTATCAATATTATCTAGGTTTATAGAATGAGATTTTCTAACATTATCAACATATGCAGTTAATGCGTCTTGAAGAGAAAAATATTGAGTTGTGTAATCATTATTTCTAACAAAGTCTTTAATGATTTGATAATCGTAATTACTCATATCCTTGAGTAGTTCAAAAGAGTTAAGTATATAGTTTTCATGATTTTTCTGTATGCTAAGTGGTATTCTGAATTTCATTGAGAATTGCTGTGCTTCGTCACGCCAATAGTCGAATGCCTTTTGCTGTGAATCAATTATATTCATAACTTTCTTAACATCTTCGCCTTCAACCCTTTTTGTTGGATCGAGTAGACATATTTCCTGCCCTTGATTATATACAGTTTCCACATTTCTAAAAAGAGCAAGTATTACCTCGATGGCTGCTTTCGGGTCAGCTATATGAGAAAACTTTCTAGACATAAGTCCAATAAGCGATTCTTTTTGTTTTGCAGCTGTTCTTGGAAAATCTACCCACTGAATTTTTAGGTTACTTAGTTCTTTACGATGGAAAACAGAAGATTCTTCATTACAAATATCTGTAACTTTCTCTTCAATTTTATTCTGAATGTTTTTATGTAATTCATCATAAGCACAGATAGAGTTTTGCTCATTAATCCTTAATATCTGCTCAGTAATACCTTCTTTTTTTAAAGCCTTTGACGGTGAGTATTTTAATTCTATTTCTGTATTTGATATAAATGTTAGCTGGTGTTTATAATCTTCACTTTTTTCAAAAGCATCATTTCTTAAGTTTTCGCCCACCAATAGTATTTTAGATACCATCTCAGAAAACCTAGAATCGATAGTCCATATTTTCCCGCTAAGTTTCTTTGCTTGATAGGCATGTATCTCGTTTATATAACTTAAGCAATCAGTTTTATAACAAAATAGAAAATCATCGTGATGTTCGATACAAATAAAGAACTCTTTATTGATAAAAGAATTGAAATTATCTAACAAAAGATACAATGCACAGTTTCTTTGAAACTCAAAACCAGTTAACGCATCAACCCCGGCGTTTGCCGCTTTATTTTTAGCCACCCTGCTCTCCTACAACAGCTAAAAATTTCCATCGTCATCCAGTGATGGATGTGGATGCAAATTAAACCATTTAAGGCGATGTTTATCACGAAAATCAAAAAAAATAAATTTGTAAGATCACTTTTAGTGATCTAATGCACTGTTTTACATACTGTTTTTTTATACAGTTAAAAGATAGTACTTCTAGGGAAAACTTTAAAAATTAGTTTTCCCTATTTACAGACTTATACAACCTTAGTTAAAGATGCTTCAATATAATCCGCATACCACTGCATCATCTCCTTCCTCCCCTCCAGATATTGAGCATGGTTATACGTTCCACGAATTGAGTTCTTATCGACGTGAGCCAGTTGTAACTCAATCCATGCTGAGTTGAATCCCTGCTCATGCAAAATGGTACTCATCGTGTGGCGGAATCCATGCCCTGTAACGCGCCCGGCATAGCCGATACGCCTTACCAACACAGTTAATGCCATATCACTCATCGGTTTCTTAGGATTATTACGTCCTGGGAACAGCAACGTTCCTGCTCCAGTCATGGGTTTAAGCTGATTAAGCAGGTCAATTGCCTGGCTTGATAACGGAACCAGATGAGGTCGGCGCATTTTCATTCGCTCTGCTGGCACGTTCCAAACCTTCCGCTCAAAATCAAATTCCTGCCACTCCGCTTGCCTCAACTCCCCAGGCCTTACTCCTGTCAGAATAAGTAATTGCATCGCAATCTTAACAAGCACACTACCGGCATAGGTGTTCAGAGTCCGAAGAAACTCTGGCAATTCATCCTGGGTTAAAAAAGCATAGTGCTCTTTCTCATGAGGAGTCACGGCGCTGGCTAGATCTGGTGCTGGATTGTACTCGGCCCTGCCAGTCACAACGGCATACTTCCAGACTTCTCCACAACGCTGGCGAACCTTACGGACCTTCTCAGTTGCTCCTCGAGCTTCTATTTTTGAAAGAACTGCAAGCAACTCCATCGGCTTGATATCTTTGATTGGCCTGTGACCGATATAAGGAAATACATCTTTCTCAAAGGTTCTCAGCATTTCTTCGCGGTAGGAGACAGACCAGCGGTCATAGCGACGCTGATACCACTCCCGTGTGATAGCCTCAAACGAGTTTTCAGCGTCTTGTTGACGACTAAGTTTCTCAATTTTTCGTTCAAGAGAGGGATCGTTGCCAGCCGCTAATGTTCTTTTAGCATCCTCACGCTTACTTCGGGCTTCAGCTAAAGAAACATCGGGATAAACGCCAATAGCGAGCAGCTTCTCTTTACCTAACGAACGGTATTTGAGACGCCAGTATCTTTTACCGTTGGGATTAACCAGCAGGTAAAGCCCACCACCATCGGCCAGTTTGTAGGGCTTCTCTTTGGGTTTCGCAGTTTCAACCTGACGAGCAGTCAGCTTCATTGGGGGTACCTCTCAGCAGGGGGTACAATTATACCCCCATCCATACCCCCACATTGAGCTTGACCCTGGGGGAGTACAATTGAGTTCAATAGACTAATAGAATGCTATAACTGCTGATTTATCAAGGGAAAATTGAGTTTGGTAGACTTCAGGAGACTTGAGTTTGGAGCGGGCGAAGGGAATCGAAACTCTGTTTCATTTTTCCATAACGCGACGGTCATAGAATCAACATAGTAACTATTATTGATACTTGATTGCGAGATTTTAGAGGATCAATCTCATGACAATCAAGGGCCAGGAGTATCTTTATCTTTCACCGGACGGCGTTTGGCAGTTTCAAATCTACGTTCCTGCTTACATGCGCCACATGTTCGGCGGGAAGCGCCTCTACCGGAAAAGCACTGGTACAAGAGACATTTACAAGGCTCGACACTTCCGCAATCACATGCTGGTAGAGTGGAACAACCTGAAAGAACAATTCAAGCCAGATACAGAGGACAGGCGCATCCAGCTTGCGATCACTTCCCTGCACTCACAGATCCGCAAGAATAAAAACAAACCCCTGATTGAGGAGCGAGCCAGTTCTATTCCTCACCTGTGCCTATTACGTGACGAATACGCCACTGCTTACCGGGATCGGCGTTCACTGTCCACACTGAGCAAATCGGCGCGAGCCGTGGAGGTTTTTCTCCAGAGTATCGGGAAAGTTGATATCAGTTTGGATCAGATAGGACGGCGGCTGGTTACGGATTTCATCGAAGAACAGCAGAAACGCGACGTAGCAGGGCAGACGCTGCAAAACTGGTTAACGTCACTGGGAAGCCTCTATGAGTTTGCCAAACGTCGCTACGACGCTATAGCGCCGCTTAATCCGTTTCACGGCATGAACCTCGAAGCACGGCGCACTATTGAGAGCTACCAGCCGTTTGAATGGCATCAACTATCTACCCTGCTCAACGAAGCAGACGAAGAACTACGAGCCGTCATTCTGATCGGTTTGTTCTCTGGTGCAAGGCTGGACGAAATCGCCAGCTTGAAAAAATCAGATGTTGTTATAGTGGAAGGGATACAGACTTTCTTCATTAGCAAATCGAAAACGAAAGCAGGGGTTAGGCACATACCGATCCACGCTTTTCTGATCGGTATGGTGGATTATTATCTGAGTTTGAACACTGGAGATTACCTGTTACCACAGGCTAACAAGATTGAACGCAAAGACGGGAAAAAGGGGCCGTTCTATTCCCAGGCATTCACCCGCTTACGGCGTCGCGTAGTGCCTATGGCTACAGATCGCCAATGCTTTCACAGTTTGAGGGGGCATTTTATCACGTGTCTTGACCGTGCCGGAGTACCCGAACAGCGTATAGGCTACATCACGGGGCACTCTTCCCAAGCCGCAGCCACAGAAGCATTCAAGACATACAGCGCGGGGTGTTCCATGAAAGAATTGTCCGACTATGTGGAAATGGTGGATTATCCAGAGATCATCTTCCCTGAAACGGAAAAAGGGGCGTAAGCCCCTTATTTATAAACAAATTGATTAGATTAATAAGCTATTGTTTATGAATAATACACGCTAATTCTTGCTTTACGAACAAAGCAAGATTAAATAGTAACCAAAAAGCATCAAAGCCACAACACTAAAACCCAAAAAAAACCCACCCAATTCAGTAGGTTACACACTTAAATAACAGAAACCATTATTGATTTTTTGTTACAAAGACCACATTATGAATGAACCTATGTAGAAATTTAAGGTGTTTGTTATGGATACTACATTCATTGCTGAACCTATAGTAAGCATTGACGAAAAGTTGTTGGGCGTTGAGCTTCTCACTCGCTTCATTTCCCCAGATGGACGCCCCCTTCATCCTGAGTTCGTAATTTCATCTTGGGATTTAGATAGGAAACGGCTTTTCCTATACGAACAATGCGGAAACATTGCCAGTATGCAAAAGTGGTTCGAACGAAAGAATCTATTTTGTACACTGAACATTGATCAGCAAATGGCTTTTCTGATACGTCATGACTACATACTTAGACAAACTTTCGAATCGATGCCATTCATCAAACTTGAGCTTTCTGAGAATTTCCTAGGTTTAGATAAAGGATTAAAAAACCCCTTGTTAAAGGCACTGAGCCAGGGTGTAAATGGGCTATGGCTCGATGACCTTGGCGCAGGAAACGCGAATGTAGTTAGTTTGATGGAAGGATACTTTGAGGTTGTAAAAGTAGATCGCTGCTTCTTTAATCAGCAGGTGCAGAAACCAACCTTCTACCCGCTGATTGCTTCCATTCAAAAACACTGCGGCAAAGTTATTATCGAAGGGATTGAGAATCGAGAACATTTGGGAATACTGCGTGAGGTGGGGATTTGGGGATTACAGGGGTATCTTATTAAATCTGTCCCTTTTAAAAATGTGGATTCATTGCTGTAGTGTTGAAACCATCACCCCTTTGATGTATCACCCACCTGTAGACGATTGACCGGACGACATTTGCAGCGTTAGCGACTGAGCAAAGCTGGCTTGAGAAGCTCTCGCCTGGAAATCAATGTAATCGCTTAATCTTGAGCTATCGCTGGCGATAGTGAGCGGTACGGATGCCTCAAGATTTAGATTGAATGTAGGATTCACCGTGTACACTGGCGCATTGCCGCTGCTGAGTGACATTGCGGAACCACGAAGAGAATCAACATTTAGGCTGTATTGATTTGCCGCTGTTCCAGCATTACCGCCACCAACGCCCAACCAATCCATGATAGCTGGCCCCACTGAACGAGTATTGAAGCCCGTCTTATCCTGAATCCAATCCGCTGTAGCATTCGCAGAACCACCCACAGCACCATCGTAGAGGGCCTGGGCCGCTGGCTTATCGCTATTAGTGAACCACTGAGGGAAACGGGAGCGAAGCCCTTCATTCAGATCAGACACTACGCCGGAAATCTCACCAACAAAGCCCGTCACCTGTTTAGCCAGATCTCCTAATCCCTCTCCAAGCATTCCAGCCGATTCGGTGATAACTTGCGTGTTTTTAACAAGCTCGTCGCCACCGTCAGCGAAGCCTTTCATAAAGCCAGTGAATAGACTGTTATCAACACCATTCACCAGATTACCCATTGCAACGGACAGATCGCCGTAAGCGTAGGCTTGTTTGATCTGCTCGTCGTCCAGCGTCTGACCGCTATCAACCAGCTTTTTCAGAGTCGAAATAAATTGTTCACCGTTATTCTTGAAGAGATCGAGGTAATGAGCGCCATCGTCGAAAATGTTTTCCAGAAGGTGGGACAGTTCACCGTCAGAGTATCCGCGTCTTTGCCCTTCGTTAACACTGGCCTGGAGGAAGTCCAGAGGGTTGTCTTCGTATTGTGAAAGCTGCGACTTGTTCCAACCAAACTTGTTGAGGATTTCTTCAATGTTAGAGTTGCCCCCCTTCCATTTACCACTCTTCTGATCGAATTGGCTGTTCATCAGAGTTTCACTGATTTTCTCGCGCGTATCTTTCCCGAAGCCGTCAGTGATTTTGTCCACGCTGGCACTGTCTACGCCGTGTTGCTGTCCCCAGGCGACAATCGCCTTAACAGCATTAGGATTCAGTTTGGTACGTTCGGACATACGGACAAGTTCCAGATTCTCATTCCCTTTGTCACGGATACGAGACAGGATGCCAGCGCCCCCCGCAAGGGCAGCAGTAGCACCAATAAAACCAGCACCGCCGCCGATCACATTCAGCCCCTTCTCTTTGATACCAGCCGCCGCGCCTTTGTAATCCGTGCGTTTAGCGTGTTTGAGTGCTGCCGCCTGTGCCTGAGTAGATGCCGTCACTTTAGCCTGTAAAGCCGCCTCACGGCGCATGAGGGCAATTCTCTCGCGTAGCTCATAGTTCATCTTCTGACTACTGATCTGACCGCTACGGAACAATTCAGTCTGCTGGTGAGCGAATTTAGCAAACTGGTGTTGTGTGGCGGCATTAACGCCGTATTTTCCGGCTATACCTTTCATTTGGAGGTTGGCTGAGCGCCGTTTCAGGTCGGCTGTCTCATTACGTTTGGCAATCTTAGCCGCTTCCCTGGCTTGCGCTTTCCCTGCCTTTTCTGCCTGGCGTTGCTGCTGCTTCAAGTCACTGGGCGTTTTAGGCAAAGCAGATTTTGCATCAGCCACTTGTTCCCGCGCTTTAGTTCTACGTTGCTTTTGAGCCTGAAAACGAATCTTCGGGTCTTTAATCTTAGAAAAATGACGTTGAAGGTCATCTGCGGATTTTTTAGCCTCCGCAATACTCTGCTTGTCCACAACGAAGGTGACGGTATTTTTTATAACACTTGTAGAAATCTCAAGCATCACCACCACCTTTCTGATCCAAAAAGTGATGAACAGCCTGTTCCACCGTCTCACCACGGAAGATGCGCGCTCTAACGCCCGTGTAAGAAATTTCTAATAGCTCGCAAAGCTGGCTCACCTTGAGCAGTCCTTCTGCATCGTCTGCACTCAGTCGAACGTGTAAACCACGATTTGATTTGAGTATGAGTTCCACCTGTATTTTTCCTCTTGTTCTGGGGGAAACAAAAAAGGGATACCACCAGAGCCACAATTGCGCTGTGGATTAGTTTGCATCCCTGATTGAAAGCTCTTCTGTTATTTCCAGACGTGAAGAGCTAACGTCTATCGCTTGTTAAGCCGCTTTGATGTGAACAGAGAAGCCCAATCCGTGGTTAACGCTTAACGCGGAATTTTCCGAAATCACGTTCACTACATCGCCACGTTCGCTTTCATAGCTCCAGCTATAGGTTTCTGCTGGGGTAGCGTCCAGAAGCTGGAAGGAACTCGAAGGAGCACCGTAGATGTTTTGGTAAACACCGGAACCAGCCGCAAATTGCGGGATAGCGATAGCATCAGCATCACCCATCTGTGCGATTAGGAGCGGATCTGTCACCTTGATCACGTCTACATTTGAGCCGGGGATCGAGAAGGTGCTTACACCTGGCAGGAGGTCACGACGCTGGTAAACAACGTTGCTTTCATCCAGTGGAGACACGTAGCGGAAAGCCGCTTCCATCGCAGGACTGAAACGCAGGTCGCTATAGAACGAGGACTTAGCAAAGACAATGATTCGCTCCACTGCCGCCGCCTGGCTTTGTGCCGCTTCGGTAATCTGGCTCACCATGTCATCAATTGCACGTAGTGTGCTGTTGTCTGTAGCAGTGAGATCAAGCGTGGTGTTCATCGGCGCTACGCCGAATAGCTCGCCAAAATCGATCAGCACATCATCAGTTTTCGGCGTATTCACCGTACCGGAGAACAGAGAACGTGCAAGATAGCTCTCACGAGTACGCATAAACGCTACACTGTGCTTGTGAGTGTAATCCGTGAATAAATCGGTGAGGGTTTCTTGTGTGTCCGTGCCAGGCTTGCGCTTGCCCTGAATGTCTGCCGGAGTGATCTGGTCTTCACGCAGGAAATACGGAAGCTCGATCAGCCATTCTTTCCCGTTCTGCCGTGCCGTGGTGTTATGTTCGCTGGAGAACCTTGCAGTAGGCGAATTGAGCAGAGAACGGTTATCCTCAACAAGACGGCTCACCGCCACTTTATGAGAAGAAACGCCCACGCCATCGAACAGCCCCAGCGAGGCAAGCAGATAATTGCGTGTTGGGTTCAGATTGAACAGTGGAGAAAGATCCACGTAGTTTTGACCTAAAATAGCCATGTTATTATTTTCCTTCCTTGATTAACTGGTGAAGAATTCGCGCATCTGGAAGCCTTGAGCAGCCAGAGCAGCTACAGCGGCATCATGTGCGCCATCAGCAGCGGTGAGGTTGTCCGATTTGATGCAGACAAGAGAGCCACGCGCCGGAGAGCGTAGGACGTTGACAGCCTTATTAGAGCCAGCAGTGACAAATTCACTGACCACCACAAAGGCATCAGCGCCGGAGGTGTAGAGAGCGCCTGTAGCGTCCACCACATCGCCGCATTCAACATCAGCAGGAAGAGAGGCAAAAATCTTGCTCTCGATAGAGGCAAAATGGTCAGTTGAATAGCTAACCAGATCCGTTAGTGACAGGCGCTGTGGGAACAGCGTATCAAGATCAATAATCATTTGGTTGAGTCCTTTACTTTGCGTGCGATCAAATCGTCAATGGTTGGCTTTTGTTCTGGTGATTCGTCAGGGAAATACGTTTCCATTGCTTTGATCACGTCGGACACTTCACAACCAGCATACTGCGCCACCATCTCAATCATCTGAGGATTGACGGTAAGCACATCATTTTTATACTTGAGTACACGCGATTTGTTATTAAGTAGAAACATTGTCGTTTCCTTCGCGTTATGTCTGCATGTTTATAACGAAAGCGTTACATGCAGGGTAAAGAGAGGGGCTACCGAAGTAGCCCCAGGAGGAATGCCCTTGTTAGAAAGCATTGGTTAAGGTCATTTTTGATAATTATGATGTTAAACAATGACTTCTAAAAAATGAAGGGCGCAACTGTTACGAATAACAGAGGCAGATCGCCCTTTCATTGCTCCCACTTCAAAACAGAAGCCCTTCTGTCATGGCCAGAAGTGGGAAAGTGGAATCTCGTTATCATCGCTGGAAACAATAATAAGAGAATGCCAGACGTAACAAAGAAACAACTTTGACATTTGTCTGACTGCTTATAATCCCTAAAGGAGGTTATAAGGCGTAAAAAGCAACAATGCTTTCCCGTAAAGAGAGGAGAGCGCGGGGAATTGGTCGCCACTGCCCGACAAAAAGCAGAAACGCCCGCGCATCCTTCGGAACGACAAAGAAGAAAACAACCGTCAAAAGAACATCAACCATTCTTTACGGGAAGACATTGAGGGGAGAGCGCCGCCTATGGGAAACGGCATTCTCGGGAGTGCTCACACTATGGGATAGTGTTTGCAAGTCGTATTGACATACGAGGGAGAGAAACGTGATTCGATACGTTTATAGATACCCTATAAGTCCTATTCTACAACATTTCCGTTACAAAGTCAAGCGATTTATTCATTATAAGTGAATAATTATGCGGATTGGTTTTGTAACAGATCGCTCAGTTCATCCTTACACGCTGCCAGGGACAGCGCCAATTGTGTAACATCCTCTACCAGTGTCTGATCCTCGTGTAGGCTGTCTGTACGCTCCACAGAGAGGATGATCCCTTCCAGTGCTGCCGCTGCAAGGGTGAGCATTTTACCAGCGTCAGAAAGGCTTTCAGACACGTTCTCAGGGCATGCTTTGTATACGGCGTTCACTGCGTCAAGAAGTGGCATGTGTAGCTGTTCGTGGAATTCGTCCAGGGCATCATCAATTTCATACTTAGTCATTTGTTAGCCGTCCCTTTGTTGCTTTGACGATGTTCAGCGCCACTTGAAACGGCGCTATTTCCGTTGCCAGCACATCGAGGAGGTATTCCACCTTATTAACATCTTGTGCCTGTTCAGCCCATTCAGCTTGCTTAACTAAATCCTGCATGTACTGCATTCGCTCTTGAAAGTATTCTTGTTCTGTTATTTCTGTGATCATTCTGTATAGCTGTCTCCAATGTTAAATAGTTCATCAAAGCCCCTAACTCCCGCCACGGTGTTGTTCATTGCGTTGTATGTTAGGTAGTGGCGTAGTGATGTGAATCCGAGGCATTGCCAGCGGCGAAGTTGGCTATCATCGTAGGTGTAAACTTTGCGCTTGCGAGGGCGGTAAAAAACGCCGCTTGAACATTCGAGGAGATCATTTAACGCGGCCCACTCTTCCACAGAGGGCGGTGTTGAATGAACTTCTGTCACTGTTTCGATAAGCTCCCCAGGGATTTCCTCAAGGGATTTGACGTAAAGGCGTTTTGTTCGTATTTGCGAGGCTTTGCCGATCCGGTTGACATTTTCCCGTTCTATACGGGTGAGGGTGTTCCGTTCCTTTTTACTCATTGCACCTCGTCTTAGTGGTTCGAGGTGATGAAAGCAACGTTGTGATTCACGTCAAAATCATAGTGATTGCTGCGCCTGGTTAGCGTGATCACTTTGGCATCTCGCATCAGGAACAGCCAGTAACGGATTCCGCTTTCCGAGTAGCCCAGGGCGGAAGCCAGGGTTTTGACGCTGGAACGGAATGTTCCATTCTCACGGTGTAGGCTGGAAAGGTGATTGTAAATACGTCTGCAAACGTCATTGCAGCCAAATTGAAAGTTTGTATCTTCGTTCAGTAGATAAAGATTGGTCATAATCCTCCTGGTTAAAATGGTATTGGGTCGCAATCGTCGTAGATTGCCGTTGTTCGCGGTGTAAATACTTCTGTCCTTCCGGTGTATTCAGATACCACTCTGGAAAGAAGTTGGTAGGCTGCTTCCTCATCGCCCATTGTCTCTTTTAGCCCCCATGCCACAGCGGCATCAGTGGGATCGCCATTCGTTTTGTAAATAGCTACACCGCCCCAGGGAAGCTCTGGCTTGTCCTGCTGAATGAGGATCGTTGGTGTTGATTGATAATCAGGGTCATCCCAGACACATGGAATGTCATCCCGATCAGGAACTAAATGTTCCTCTGCGGCCTTAACTGGTTCAGGGGCTGGCACTTCGTCAGACACTACTACAGGCTGCGCTGTTAGCGCTTCTGGTGGGGTAATGTGAGCATCAATTAGCGGGAGTGCTCGTAATTCCTTATTTCTCCGTCCTTCGATTTTGGTTCTGGTAATGAGTCCAATTAATTCCATCTGTTCGATCAGGTCGTTTGTCTTTGGTCGAGATAACCTGCAAACTTTTGCAAGATCGCTTTGTTCCTCGTAACAAACACCGCCGGATTTCTCCCAGTCTGCTACGTAACAATACAATTTTTGCATGCTGGCGCTGAACTTCACTCTTCCTTTTTCAAGAAGAGGGGAATAGATAAATGGGATTTCTTTGAAGTAATGCGGAATGTTGAGTGTGCGATCTCTCGTTACGCCGTCTTTGCCTGTGTACTGGTAATCTGCCTTAATCTGGGCGAGGGTTTTTGCCATTGTTGTTTGCTCCTATGTATGCTCAGTAAATTACGAATGCTCTTCATTTGGTTTTCTCCGCTTCTCATTCGTGGGGGGTGGGTTAACGCTGGAACGTAGTTATTACGCGCCAGCCTTCGAGTATTTGACCGCCAGACTTTGGCATTCCTCAAGAAGAAGTGCGCTTACGCTCATTTTTCGGCGCTTTGCTTCTTTGAACAGAATCTGGAATGTGTCATCCGGGATCATTAACGATGTGGACGGCGGTAATTTGGTTTTCTTCTCGATCATACTGGTTTCTCCTTCTGGGTTATTCGTTGGTTGTCGTATCAGCCTGTTCAGCTTTCCACTGATCGTAAAGTTCGATCCCCTTACGTAATCGTTCAGCATGTTCTAAGTAACCTTGACGCTGTGCTGCTGCTCTCTGGCTGTTCATTGCCTTGCGGGTCTTATCACCTGCTTTCAGAGCATCGAAGACAAGCTCTGGATTGAAATACTTAATGTTGGTTCTCCTTGCGTTAGATACACGGAAACACCATCCAGGAAGAACGTTATTAACGTTGCCTGATAGTGCAGTGTGATCTGGATTGTTTGGGTCAGGCTGGATGCCTAAGAAGAGGACGGATGAATGCTTTCATCACCCGACAGAACTTACTATAACATGAAATGATTTCAATGTCAACAGGTAGGTGTTAATTTTTCCCATTACAGATAGTAACACACCTTCCCTGTTGCGATCAACCTCTGTCTTCCATCATAAAACGCGCTGTATCGCGCTATAAGAGGTTTGCATACACATGCACTACATCGGTACTCCCTGCGCCGTTTAAATTGCCCTACGGGCTTCCTGTGCGTTCCGGTGTGTCATGGGCCACCCTCTGGCATTTATTCCCGAAACCAATAGCACAACTACAGACGGATAACGGTAGTTATCAGGATGGTAGGTGTTGGTATTGGATTGAGGCTTAGTGAACCGTAGCACGGTGAGCTTTAGCCCTGCTGCTCTACCTTCGAGAATGAGCACGACTACGGACAACAGGACGTAGGAGGGGTTAATTGTCGTTAGGTAGAGTTGGCATGTGGACGATTACACGTAGTGTAGTTGGGTACATGGTTACATACCGCGCACAGCGCAATGGTATTCGTCAACGGCGAAAGCGATCTCTTGCCGATGGCAAATAATCATTCGTGCCTGACGTTCGTCAGAAACGAAGTTTGCACGAGTCCAGAAGGTACAGAGAATGCTGTCGCTTGTTCCATGAGCGGTACGGGGCTGACCGAGGAGCCAACCAAAGGCGAAACAGGTCACTTGCCCGGAGAGTACCGAGCAGGGACAACGACAAAAGAATTAAAAGATAGTCTTATTAATTAGTAGTCTTGTTTAATCTTATAGTGTGCCGTTTCGTTACTTTAAAAGTACCAAAACGTTACTTTCGTTATGATCTCGAGTACCAAAACGTTACTTTCAGTTACCCATTGGTGCAGATGCCCATCATTTTGATGTATGCCGAAAGTAACAAAATGGTACTTTCAGCCCTTCACCCAACGGTAAATCGTCGCCCTGCTCACTGCGTACCGTCCACGCAACAACACCTAAGATTAATCCGACTAAAGCAGCGGTTAATAACGGTAAACCCGGCGGTAATAGGCAGGTAATGATCAAGGGTAAATGTAGCCTAAGTTAAACTTTCAACTTATAATTCATAATCACTTAACTTTGTTGAAGTCTTACGCTGTGCGACTTACAGCGATCATTGTGGACAATGTACACTTTCACCTGTGCAACATTTGTTGAACGAGTTTTCTCGTTTAATCGTTATAATGTAACAACTCGATTTTCCATGCCAAAACAGCCATTATTGAGAATAATTCTCACTTCCTCAGATCTCATCGCTACAAATGTGAGTAGTTATCATTTGTCATGCTAATTCCTCCCGATTCGATACACTTTCGCAAAGTGTATTATGTAACCTGTTGATTTAACTAACTCAGTACACTTTTCAATCACTTCACCGTGTAAACAGGGGTAACACCCCACCATCGAAAATAAATCTCTTGACACAACCACCGTTTCATGAATCATGAGGTGAAATGTATTTCCACTTATTTTTCAATGGCTTACTGATATTTGCCATTTTCTACCAGTTCAGATCGGGGCCTGGCTTTTTGCCGTTAAGCGACTCAAACAACCGCGCACACATTTTGATCATTTTGTGCTCTTCTAAATAAACGCATCGTGCAACCTATTGAAAATGATAAATTTCTGATCAATGATGTTTTCAACGAAACGAACAAGAGGAGAAATCACGATGAAAGGAATTAGCCAGGCGCTAAAGAGTGCAGACGAAGTAAAGGCAGTGGCAGCAGAGCTACGACGCAATACCAGAACAAACCTGTTCTATTGCTTGTGGGTGTTTATGTATGAATCGGGCTTGCGTATCTCTGACGTGCTCAAGCTCAAGTATGAAGACGTAGAGGGGCAATCTCACCTCAAAGTGAAGCAGGAGAAAACAGGGAACGTGGTAAGGCCAAAAGTTACAGCGTCCATGTTGTCAGTAGTGGCACAACGCAAGGCAGAACAAGCTAAGATGCCTGTAGCTACAGATTACATTTTCAGTGCTGCCACATTACGCAGCAAAGGCCACGCCGTCACACGTAACACCGTGTTTGCGGAGTTTGGGAAGATGGGACGTAGAGCAGGATTCTCAAACGTGGGATGCCATACGCCACGTAAAAGCCGTGGGCGCGTGATGTTCGATGCAGGGGTGGCTATTGAAACTACCGCCCATTTCCTGGGACAGACAGATCCGCGCTCAACTATGTATTACATCGGGTATGGTCAGGACGTGCAAGACGATTTAACAGAGGAGTTTTCTTTAGAATGGTGATCAACATGAAAGGCTTAATTGTGCTCACGCTAGCGCTATTGCCTGCCCTCGCACATGCCGCTACACAATGACCTTTGAAGAGGAGTAATGAGTATGGAGATTATAGAGATGAACGAACACACAACCGCTTTCAGCCCTATTGAGAGCGAAGAAGAATTGAAATTCGCCGTAGCATTTTTGGACATCTGGCAGAGAAGCCAGGAGCACGGCGTGAACTTTGAACAGGTGTTGAAAGATGCAATTCAACAAGCAACACCGAACGAGGATCGTAAATGGGTGAGTATCAAATGACTAACAGTTACGGATTGAAAACGCCTGAACAATGGCAACAAGAAAGTATTCTTACCCTGCTGTTTCATTACGATCACGTTGAAGCCTGTTTCATGGCTGATTCAAGCAAGGAGCTACCAGAGGATCACGACTGGAACAGAGCGGAGGAGTATTTAGAAAGCCTGATAGAATGGCTGGCTGGTTATACGGACGAAAGCGAGGTGAGAAAGGCTATCGAGTGTTACAGCATCAAAGGCAGTGAAGAGCAAACAGAATTTTTCTTAGGTGCAATTCTCGGAGATGAGTATTGAAAAAGGAAGAAGAGCTAATCACCAGCTTTATCTGGTGTGGTGCTACGGTGTGCGTTTATACGCAGGTAGTGAAGTTTGCAGGGACGACGATACAGCGTCACCTGTTACCAACAAACCTTAGAAGAGCAGTTGATCAGCAAGTGGCAGGGGCCGCCAACCACCAAGAAGCCAGCCCCCGCCGTATTCAACATTCCCAACGGAGAGAAGGAAATGCAGAACAGCAGCATTATGGCGTTAGCGCTCGCGCTGTGCAACGCAGAACGAGGTCAAGCGGTTAAAGTACCAGCAATGACTGGAAGCCAGCTTCATTTGCTTATGATGTGGCTACGGGCTTTACAGGAATGATACGAGGGGGCGTGATGCCCCCTTTGTATTTATGGTGTTAGGTGCGTTCGTTGCGTAAGGGCTTAAAGATTAGAAGTATCGCTTGCCACCCTACTGTTTGGAATGTAACGAACAACTGTTTGGGCCATGATCCCAGAAATGACCATCTTACTTAACTCAACCGTAGTTTCAGGAAGTTTCCAGGTTGCTTTATCTGAATCTGAAAACTCAGGTTTCCCATACTTCTGAGTTAACAATTGACTCAATGTGCCAAATTGACTCGCAGCGATACCTTCATTTTTTTTCTCATTACTGGCTACATTCGTTTGTACAAGACGATCTGCGCTATTAAAAAGGAATGTGACAGTATAAAGACCGCTACCGATCGATACATTATCAATCCGCACTTTCCCAAAATTATCTTTATACTTCTCTGGTGAGATCAAATGTGCGCCATTGCCCTGAGCCGCAACAACTTCTGACGGATTCATGTCCCATTTAGTATTTCCATAACCAATACCCTTAGCGAATGAGAGCAGAGGTAAAGTTAGAATCACGAAAGCCATTAGTAATTTTTTCATTCCATCCCCACGAATTGAGTTTATTAATTGTGAACCAGTTTACAATTATCCCATTGCTCAGTGCTTCTTGCGATGCGGTCACTAATTGCAAAGTTCATCAGCGACGAATCATAGGCATACACTTTGCTTTTATCATCTGCCATCATCAACTTACCGTTAGTTTTCAGCTTTGGTGAGAGCAGGTATGTACCGTTTAAACGGTTAGCTTTGAAGCTATCGACATACAACGTTACCTCTGCACTACCCAGCACACGTAAAGCACCTATTCTACCATTCTGTACTGCTGCAATAGCGTACTGACAGAGATAGGTTTTCGCAGTTGAAGCTGTGTTTTTTCCCTCAACCTTCGCTGAAGGGGAATGTGAAGAGGAGTTAGGGATTGAACTATGAAGAGAAGATGATGGGTAAGAGTAAGAATAATTTTTATACGCAGAAGAGGTACTTGATCCAATCCTGCACGTTTTTCCAACCGCAATGCACGAATTACCGCATGGTATACCTTTCTTGCAGTTCTTCGCGTATGTAGAGAACGACAACCCAGCTAATAGAAATGTACCAATGGTTATCCTAACCAACGAAGACCAGCTCATAAACCACCCTTCTTTTAAGATTTTCCCTACATAGTACCATACTTAAATTAAGGGAATAGCAGCCAATAAGCCCGTTGGTGGTAAGACAACGCGCGGAGCCGTTAGGCGACAACATCAGGGTATGTCAGACAGTGAAGTTTATCAGGATGACCATGTACCCGAAGGAGCGAGGCCGAACCGCTGGCAGAGCCGGATCTGTAGCTACCGGAGCATCACCACCATAAAACCTGTTTATTCCCTGCAACGTCATCTCGACGTGTGGCATGTGGGAGCATCGGCAAAAAATGCGCTTCACTGTAAGGTTATGAGAAGTGCGATCCGTCGCTGCCTGGTGTAGGCTTTGCGTTCATTGTTGGACTATCGCGGTAAGAACTTGAAACCACCGCCGACGATTGGCTAAACTCTCATTTCACCGAGTAACCATTCGTGACAAGTGTCAAAGTAGTGAACTATGGTAGAACGCCTCAGCATGTTAGTAAGCACTACTGCGTAACATGCTGGCAGAGCAGCATTTTAGAATGCTTGCTCCACAAGGGGAGATTCTGGAGCGGGCGAAGGGAATCGAACCCTCGTATAGAGCTTGGGAAGCTCTCGTTACTCCATCCCGACATTGTACATATGGCTGTACCTGATGGCGTGATTTTAGAGGATCAAAATCATGACTATCAAGAACAATCAGTATCTTTTTCAAAGTCATTCGGGCGTATGGATCTTTCAGGTCTTTGTACCTGCGTACATGCGTCACTTGTTTGACAACAAACGAGCCTGGCGAAAATCCACCGGGACAAAAGACATCCTTAAGGCTCGTCACTTCAGAAATCACATGTTGATTGAGTTCAACAATCTGAAAGCCCTGTTGAATCCTGATCGGGAAGACATTCGCATCCAGAATGCGATCACCACACTCCACACCACAATCAAACAGGCCAAGAGTACGCCTGTAGCAGTCTCCCCTATCCCAACGTTGGCAGTCATCCGTGATGAATACATGACGGTTTATAGTGAACGTCGGGCATTTTCCACACTCAGCAAATCCGCGCGAGCCGTAGAAGTTTTTCTTCAGAATATCGGTAAAGTTGATATTAGTCTGAACAAGATAGGACGCAGAACGGTTACAGACTTCATCGAAGACCAACAGAAAAAGGCAGCACCGCAGACCGTGCAAAACTGGTTAACCTCATTGGGGAGTCTGTACGAGTTCGCCAAACGTCGATATGACGCAATCCCCGACAGTAACCCGTTTCACGGTCATAACCTCGAAGCACGTCGCACGATAGAGAGCTATCAGCCGTTTAAACCTGAACAATTGCAAGCCCTTATCAGAGAAGCCGATGACGTTATACGTGATGTCATTTTGATCGGGCTTTACTCTGGAATGCGACTTGATGAGATCGCCAGCATCAAGCGGGAAGAGATTGTCATGATGGAGGGTGTGCGTTGTTTCTTCGTCAGTAAGTCAAAAACACTCGCGGGGGTGCGGTATGTTCCGATCCACTCGCTACTGATAGGGATTGTTGATAAGCATCTGGCACAGAACAGCGGTGAATACCTTCTGGCTCAGTCAAATAACATCATTAGGAAGGATGGCAAGCGGGGTCCGTGGTACAGCCAAAAGTTCACCCGGCTGCGTGATAGCGTTTTGCCAACAGCTACAGATCGGCAATGTTTCCACAGCCTACGGGGAATGTTCATCACCTGCTTAGACCGTGCAGGGGTGCCAGAACAACGGATCGGTGCTATCACCGGACACACCGAACAGAAAGCAAAAACTGAAGCATTCAGAACGTACTCACGCGGTGCGGGAATGAAGGAATTGTCAGAGTATGTCGAATTGGTGAATTACTGAAAAATAGGGGGCGAGCCCCCTAAAGTGTTATTTAGGCCATTGTTCTTTAATAAAATTAGCAACCTCTGCCGACAAGTTGAACCAACTTGCAACATTGTTGCTTGCATCAACAACAATTAATTTATCGTCTGCATCCATAGATTTTCGCACAATTTCCGCAGCTTGCGAGGCGGTATAAGTTGAGTTTACATACCAGTTAGACTCTGTAACTTTAGCCCATGCCCCTAATGATTGGATGGCTTTATGTACTGCCGGATAGTCTTTGGTCTTGATCAGGTCGTAAGTAATAAATAAGTTATTAGCCATTAACTTTCTCCCAAAGGACAATAAAAAATAAAGCGCCCCGTAAGGCGCTCATATTTCAATGGTCTTTAAGCCAAGCCTGCACTTTTTTAGCCGAATGACCTACGGCTTGAACAGCTTGAATAAGCTTAGCCTCACTAACGCCAAACTTTTTAGCCCAATCACGTCTTTCGTAATCCTGTTTGATACTTATTAAATCATTGTCAGGTGTACCGATTTTGGTCTTGTCATCAGCCATTTTACTGATTCCTCGTGATACAGGCTTATGCCTGCACATTACTTATATGACTCCTCTGCCGCTTCGTAAACGGTCAGTTATCAAACAATTGACACTGGTCATAAAACCAGTAAAAACTTTTTTCCGAGATTGCTAACCTTGCCGCTTCGCCCCTATCATAACCACTACATATTGTGTTTATTGATATAGAAAATACAATATATCCAAAAATCCATCTAGTGAATAGGTGTTGAAATGGCGAACAATGATAAGCAATCCTCGAAAGATGTAGCTCATCTGGCAGCAGAGACTCTAAACAACCCAAACGCCTCTGCGATTCAGAAAAGTTTAGCGGGTTCGGTGCTATCACAAGCAGGAACAAAAAATCAGACTGGCGCGAACATGGAAGCCAAAGCATCAGCAGCTTTGAAAAACCCACGTTCAAGCGAGGTTACTAAAACCTTAGCTGGTTCGGTTGTTTCCCAATCGAATAAAAAACGCTAAAAAAAGCCGGGATTAACCCGGCTCTTATGTTTTCAGTTTTCGTTTTCTCTGTTCGCTGAGGTAATGCTTGATAGCCCCCTCAAGCCCAAGTCGCTCGACCTTATCGAGAAATGAAGAGCGCGGAATATCTCCTAGTGCCCTGCATAGCCCACTGACATTAATCAGGTCGTTATCCTCTAGAGTCTTGACATGTGAAACCACCAAAGGCAGCCCACCAACACCTGAAATTGTAATTCTCATTATTGTGTATCTCCTCTGGAGATTTGCCGGAGGCAACCCCGCTAACGGGTATCTATCCCCTCTTCATCTATAAATGCGGCGGGGAGCAAATCGCTCCCCGAAAACAACCGTTTGGTTATGCCTCAGCAGTATTCACCGTTAGACGGGTAATCATTGACTGGTTATAGCAAATCGGCAGCAGACCGTACTCGGATTGGACAGTGGTATTGTGCAGGTGGTCCTCCCACGAATACTGGAAGAATTGACTCTCAGCTTCCTCTGCCGCTAGACGCGCATCTCGTGATGCTGGCCCGTGGTAAATTTCGAAGGGTTGCAGGTCGCTGCCAACGAGATTGTTTGCACCGAATACCGGAACCATGAAGGCCTCTCCAGCCGGAATGAATTCACGATACAGCAGACCAGTATTAACAAAGGTCAACCCGTCAATTGTCATCGCCTGGAATGCTGGCAGACTTTCCTTAACACTACCGTTAAACAGATTGCTATCTGGCAGCACACCATGATTGATCAGGGTCAGCATAGACGGATGGAACTTGATCGCCTTGTATGCTTCTGGAGAGCACAGAACAACCACACCACGCATTGAACTTAGCCAACCACCAAGAGCAAAACGCATGTTATTTGCAGCGGTATCCAGATCCTCTAACGGACCATCACCTGCTTTGGTAGCGTCTACGGTAGCTGTTGCTACGGTCTGACCGAATTCATCTTCAAAATCCAAAACGGGGCGGTCTTGCGTATACGGTGATAAAACCTGTCCAGCGAATAATGCGCGAGCGAGATATTCTTCTTTTGTGGCTCGGAATTTCAGATACTGGCGAATACCCTCATCAGAAATTAGTTCATCCCGTAATGTCTGACGCTGAGTCGCGATACGGCGGCGTGACTGGAAGTCGGCAGCGCTCACCGTTCCAACAGTTACAAAATGTGGAATTTCAATCAGGCGGTTTTTTCCGAGTGGGCGTTCTGTCGAATCAACTTCCGTTGAATAGCGGTTAACACTAGCAGAAACGGCCTGCTTATTTTCATGAAGCTCGTCGATCTCCAGCTTAGGCAGTGGAGAAGTTTTATCTTTGAAGATATCCAGCGCCTGAAGCAGGAAATTATCCCCAAACTTCTCTTTATAAGCACCAGTGAAATATTTGACTTTGAAGCCAGAGGTAGAAATTGTCATATTTTGATGTCCTTATCGTTATTATTATTCAGAAACAGAAACACGATTCAGGCCAGAGGCCTCAATTTGAGCGATAGCATTCGCAACGGCGGTTGCATCGGTGCCAATCAATCCGGCTCGATTCAGTACACAACCACGGTCAACCACAATCACAGGGACATTAGAGCCTGCCTTGTGGCTATCAAGAGCGATTAGCAGATCGCTACCGCTGGCGTATGCCTCACCTGTGGAGGTGAGCAATGTTCCGGGAACCGCATCCACCGCTAGTGTGGCAAAGGTTTTGGTCTTGTGTGAAAAGACGGGATCATCACGGTAAATTACGACATCCCGGAATGAACGTTCTTCAGAAGATACAATCATCATTAACTCCATAGATTTTTATATTGTTTGTACATCCGACATATTCGTCAGACGGCAGGCAAGAAAAACGCCAGTTAAGGCGCTTAAACTTATGCTTGGTTTTTGTCAGAAAAAAGCCGAAGCGAGAGTGATCTCGCCCGGAGGCAGGAGAAATAACGATGATGTTATTATTTTCTGACAGTAGGAATGAGGGAGTACAGCAGCGGGAGACCTCATATCTTCGCTGCCGCACTCAATGCCAGTTTGCATCATGGCTGATGACCGGAGGAGAGCCGGATTTAATGGCAAATCCAGACCAGAGGCCCAGACTTTGTACGCCCTAAGGCGAATCTTTTGTGATGTACCGCCCGTTGGCAAACGTCCAGTGAGAGGCTGGAAGCGACACATTACAAAAGAGGCCCGCACGGTGTTCACACAGGCACTTTATATTTCGTAAGGAGAAGGAATGACAACGGCTGTTGTACGCACATACAATTTAAATCATCACCCTATGCAATCATTTTAACACGAATGATTATCATTTGCAACAACAAAAACAATAACATGGCGAATTTAACGGCCCTCTCTCGTGTGGGCCAATTTACTACGTCATTTTTGACGGAACGATGATTTTAGTCCGCAATCCCAAGGATGAGGTTATTCTGCGCCTGGTTGTTTTCCCTTATCTTGGTATCAACCAGCCCTGCGATCTTATCGTCATGGACAAACACATCCATCTGCTGATTAATGTTCGCTTGCCCGGTAACACTGACAGGAATCGGCTGTCGCTGCGTCATGCTATCAATTGTCGGAACCGTGAATGTTGGTTTCTGGGGTGTCAGATAGTTCAGGCCAGGAACATTCAACGCTAGCGCTGGATCGTTATACGCCGTGCCTGAGCCGATATTGCTTGGTGCTGAACTATCCAGCCACGGATAAATCTGCTTAAGCGTTTGACCGATGCTACGAGGATCAAAGCCTGTCTTCTGCTTAATCCAATCGGCGGTGCTATTTGCAGAGTCATCCACAACGGTGTTGTAGACTGCATCCGGCAGTGTCGCGCCTTTCTTGAGTTCTTCACCAACTCGACCAGCGAAGGAGAGAATGTTGGTGGTTAGCTCACCAAGGGCAACGCCGAGGGCATCGGAAATTGGGATCAGTCCAGTCATATTCTGACGTAGAGTGTCAGTATTGGCAGCGTACTGCCCCAGGCCTTCAACAAACGAGGCTGAGAAGTGATCCGCAAGGCTGGTTTGTACTCGGTTGTACTCAGCACCCAAAGCTGCCAGCTTATCAAGGTTGGCCTGCTGTGCATCAGATAGGGTCCATCCTTCAGAAGCGAGTTGATTCATACGCTGGATAAGTCCCTCCCCCTCATCGTTGAACACTTCGAGGAAGACCGAACCATCATTCACAGCCTCAGCCAGGTGCCGGGTCTGGTTGTCCGTCCATTTGAAAGTTTTCTGCAACTGTTTCAGGTAAGTGATGAAGGTCGGAAAATCCAGCTTTTGCAGTTCTCCGATCACCTTCTGTGCTACCTTCTGGTTGCCGTTGGTAGAGGTCAGCACGTTGTTGATGATATCTGCGAACTCGCCACCGCCGCTGAAATTCACCTGTCCAGTTTTCTTGTTACGTTTGAAAGAGCCGGTGTTCAGCAATTCCCCGGCCTTTTCGGTTGTGTCCTTGTTGAGGTCAGCCAGCTTATCAGCACTCAGTGAGTAACCAACACGGCTCATTGATAGATCCTGAAGCGCTGCAAACTCAAGGTTGCTGATCCCGTACTGCTGGAGTTTTTTCACATCGCGAGAACGCTCAAGGCTTCCCTGAAGGGTCTGACCAACACGAGCAACACCCATTGAGCCAATCAGGGAACCACCTGCAATTACACCAGTGGCAGCAAGGCCACCATAACCACGTTCGCTACGTTCACGGGTCAGACGTTGAGCATTGATCCGCCCTGCTCGATCGGCTTTCGCTTTATCTTTAAGAATCTGGCGGTTTAATCTTGCCTGGCGTCTGGTTTCCAGAGTCGCAGCCGCTAGTTCGTGACGCATCTCTGAGATCGTATAACGCTGCTCGGAGTATCCCTTGGTAGCCTCTTTGATTGCCTGCACAGCTTTCATCTTGTCAGCTAGGCTAGCGCCTTCGATATGACTGATAGTTAAACTGGCACGGCGCAGAGTATCGTATGCAGTGCTCTGGCGTTTAAGACTGGCCTCTTTCTCACGCTGGCGCTTTTCTTCTAAGGCCATAGCCCTTTTGGTGGCTGCGATGTCGGCAGCAACAGCACCATGTGAGCGATTCATTGCCGCATTCTGCCTGGCTACAACATCAGGATCGTAATGTTGACCGCCTATGTTAGGGTTGTACGTCATCGCTCGTGATCTGGCAGCGGCCTGCACTTTTGCAGAAATGGCTGCAAGTCTGGCATTCTGCCGTTCTGCCTGTTCCTGCTGAGATAACTGACGCGCCTGTAATGAGGTCATTTTATTGGCGTGGGCGATTGCGTCCCGCTCCATTTTGGCCTGTATCTGAGCTTGTTTCTGTTGCTGTTTTGACAATTGTTCAGCCTGGCGGAGCTTCGCTGTCTGAGCGCGGGCTGCTGCAAGGGCCGCTTTGCCCTCACTCTGAGCGGTCCGCTTCTGGGCCTTCTCAAGCGCTTTAGCTGGTTTCTCATGAGCAGCCTTAAGCGAAATTATCTTCTTTTTGGCTTTTTGATATGAGGCATCGTCTGTGATCCACGAGATTTCGTTTACTAAGCTACTGACGATCTTATTTGTACCGGACATCATTCCCCCTGATTGATAACGTAACCCAGACGCTCAAGTGCGGCGCGTTGTTCAGGTGTTAGCTCATCAAGGCTTGCCTTCATCATGAGACTTACCGGACGCAGATTAGCGCTATAACCTTGGGCCTGGTGGCAGAGTGCGATACCTTTCTCTTTAAGGGTCTTGCCAGCTTTCGGGGCTGATTTGCTGGCTGTTGCAGTCGAAGCGGTCAGATATCCCTCGATAGCATCAGCCAACACCTGATCGGCGCTTTTATTCAGCTCTCCGCTCTCCGGTTCGGCAGCGGCCTGCATTGCCGCGAGAATATCGGCGCGGATGTCGTTTACGTTTTTCATTATTATGTTTCCTGTAGAGGTCCAGGCCGTCACGCAGCCATAGGAAAACGGCTACCGATAACGGCAGGTAAGATAAATATTCAAGTAAGGTCATAGTCCCCGGCAGGGGTTGGTTAGGAGGTTTTGCGGCGCTTTCGCTTCTTCTTCACCGTCGGCAGCTTGCAGATATTCGCGAACACGTCAGGGAAGTACCCCAACATTTCAGCATCGGTGATCCCTGCGTTGTGGAGGTAATAACGCAGGCTGACGTATGACAGACCATCGCAACGCTTGCGGATCTGCTCAGGATGCATCCGATGTGACCACATTTCACGGACAAATTCTGTCCGGGTTGTCGGTGTCATCATCGCCCAGGTCACCGCTTGTTTTTGACGCGCGAGCCGCCAGACTTCAGCGAACGGCAGATCTAGGGTATTAGCGACAATATGCGGTGAGAAACCGCGATTTAATAGCAAACGAGCTTTTCTTTGTGTTTCCGGATCAGATGGTTGAGACCGGGATTTGTATGTCGGGTTCTCCAGGATGGAGAAAAGGCGAGAAAGCTGGTTTTCTTCTTCGGCGCTTAGGCCGTTGGCAACATCACACAATATTCCTCCAAATGTTAAAACGGATAATCTTCTGATTCTTCCTCTTCTTCGTCAGCGGCTGTTGAAGGGTCAGATGGTTGTGGTTCTGGTTTGGATTGACTATCCAAGAGTGGGTTTATAATCTCCAGCGCTCTCCATATCTCATGTTTCTCCTCTTCTTCAGACGTTGCACCTCGTAAACGCGCCCATGCTTTCGCCTCAGGAACTAAGTCACCATTACCTTTAAACGCAGCACGGAACCAAGCAGGCCTGCCATTATCATTACTGCCTTGTTCAGGCTGATCATTCATCACTGAATGATTACTACCGGATAAATCAGCATTGTTGCCAGCATCCACAACAGGTAAAGGTTCTCCGACTCCAGCAACAGGCGCGGCAGTCTCAGGGGCATCAGTAACGGGTTGCTGTTCGTCTTGATCATTTCTCTCCTCAATGAGTGTTTCAATATTCCACCCAAGCGCGGCTAATTTCTCAGTCGCGATCTGAAAAGCAAATTGCATCACCTCTTCATCAGAGAGATCACGATTTGCGATAGTTTTTGCCATCACCTTGATCCCACGGTTAACTGCACGGGGATCAACTTGTCCGGACTTCTTCAGCAAGGAATTGAGCTGTGATTTTTTCAGCGGCTTATCTTGCGGTGTCACTGGCGCGTCAGTCATGCGGGACACGATGACATCAATAGGCGTACAGGTGTACGTATTGCGCCAACCGTCCTTGAATGGCTCTTTACCTACTTCCAGAAGGCCCAGCTCTTGCAGTTTATCGATCCTATCCTGTGCTACTGAGACGGCTCGGCCCATCTCCTTAGCTATTGTTTTAATGCTCTGGTAACACTTATTGCCCTGCGCCTCGAAGGTGTAAAAGTGATTGAACCACTTGAGATCGGTATCAGTTACACGCATCACTGCCCCGGCAGGTGTCATAATGTTTTTGATACCTTTTAACGGGCTGGCGGTTTGGTCGAAGTTGGTCTTAGTTTCTACTATCTCGGACATTGTTCTCTCCTTCAATGGGATTCTTCATATTGGTTCGGATGCGTTCGGCCTCTGCATCCACGAGTCTGTTGATGAACGTTGCAACAGGTGTCCCGGTTCGGCGGCATTCGTGCATAATTGCGTCCATCGTTGAATTGCTAAATGTCAGTTTCATCTCAAGTTCCCTCCGAATGCATAAAAGTTATCGCTCCTGCTATCGCGGATGGCGATCAGGAGTAAGAAGCCGTGTTTGCGGCGATTTCGTTTGGTGGCGTTGCTGCCAACGGAGTAATACAGAGAATGATTATTCGGTTGTGGTCAGTTCTGGAATGGGTTTTCCGGTAATGCCTTCGAGTTCGCCGCCAGACTCAATGATCTTAAGCAGGAGGACCTGCTCATTCATGAGCCCGATACCATGAGAGGCGTAATAGACACGCCAGGCAGACAGCACAGGTTCGATGATCTCCATAACATCACGGCCTTTTGCTAACTCTGCTGAGAACGGTTTAAGAATATCCTGGATGATTTTTGCATTCTTAGCCTGCTGGCGCAGACCTTTGATGATATTCATGGCTTCACGAGTTGCAGGGTATAGTTTGTCTGCTTTCTTGGAGCCGCCAACGCGGGTTCTGAAACTGCGAAGATTTACTAAAGAAGTGATTTTGTTGTCGATTGCAGAAACAATCTCTGAGGCGGTAGCGTTCGAAAAGTCGAACAGGACTGGTTTTGTCATCTAATCTCCTATGTTGTTTTAATGTTTCCTTTTCTCAAGGTATGAATATATTATGTCATAAATCACACTTTTTGTCAAGTTTTTTGTTGCATCATGGATAAAAGTGTGCTAGCAGCATTTTGGGCTGGGCCGCATAATCCCATAAAGCAACATAAAATGTCATTAGCAATTCGTGCTATATCTAATTATATGTATTGCATTCTTATTTTAGGTGGGAAACAATTGAGGGTTACACAAATTACCCATGACGCGCTCTAAGCGATTCCAAGCCGTAGGCAGTACCTATGGGTTACCTCTACCGTTTAAATGCCGTGTAGCGTGTCTGATGCGCTCTGTGAGCCTCCTGTTATCTAGTCTTGATAGTCCGTTGTCAATCAACGGTCACAACAATCAAGATGAATCGGGGATTCACCGCGTAGCGGCTTTGTGAAGTCTGAGGGGGGTGCGCCGCCCCTCCAAGGGGGGAGTTACGTCGCGTTTAAAGCTCCTGACTGCATCGCAGTCGTTCACATTGGACTGACGCGCTTGCGCTTGTCTTCCACACATAGTGTAAACAGGCGAAGCCTGTCTACATAACACCTAACAACTCCAACAATTGAACGCATGTTCAATCTGCCTTTGACCTTAAGGTTTTAGGTCTTAGATCTTGTCAAAGATTTTGTAAGGATCTTGTATGGGTCTAGTTGTTACTGGTAATAACCGGTAAACCCCTCCCTGTTATAACCGGTATACCTTCTCGGTAATAACCGGTAAACCCTTTCTGTTATAACCGGTATACCCCCCCGTAGTAGTAACACCCTCCCCTCTGACAGAAGACACCTGGTGACCACGGAAGATTCTTCCATCAAGTACCTGAGACACCATTCTGTGATCGCCTTATGAAACATGTAAATTAAACACCAGTTAAATAAGGTTTAATGCTCCTTAAATCGCCATTTCTACCACCTGTTGTCACTGGCTCACCTGCGGATGTGGAGATCGTTATGGTGTGGTGTAAACAACGAAGCCAGTAATGGCACGGCCTCGGCAGATCTGTCACTCGTGGTGTGGCTAAACACAATCACCGATCCGCCCTTCCATACCAAAAAATAAATTTTCTTCGCAACCTTCTGAAAGTCCATCTATTTCTGGACGCATTGAGCCGCCTGTATCGCGCTGTGGGAGGTCGTGGATTATCGGTAGGTCAGTTTAATTGTGGGGAAGATGACGCGCTGTAGCGCTTCTGGTGGAGCATACGGGGCTATTGGTGGGGCTGCTTGCGCTGGTGTGGGAAAAGGTACGTATCCGTGACCTGCTAGGGCGGGAGAATTTCGCCTGTTGGAGGCTGACGTAGTGGCCTGCTGGCAGGTATTAGAACTCACCTCTAACTTACACAATGTGAAAGTGTAATTTAGCAAGTCATTGATTCTATTAATATGTATTGTGGGTGAACATCAAAGAAGCGTCTATACGCTGTCTTATGCGCCATTTATGCACGTTCTATGCACCTGCGCTATGTGTGCAAAGAACTGACTCAAGATATTTTGCCAAGATCCTTAACAACTAGCGAGGAGTGTGATTTTCCGCCTAACCCATCTGACGGTGTGCATCCTCGAAGAGACCTTAAGAGCCCCCCAACTTTCGTTTCTCACTGCGCGGGAGTGGGTGCTTTAACATATAAAAAACCCTTTACAATGATCATATTATGATCAATATTTGCATCCTAACTTACATATTGAATATCGGAGAGGGACGCAATGAAGAGAGTCGAACCAGTCAGAGACAAAGAGAAGATCGCAGAGGTTGAAAGACTGCTGCGTCAGAATAACAGCAACGCTATCTACGGTGATTTGTGGGTGTTCCTGAATCAGACAGCGGCGCGTATTGGTGACGCTCTTAAGTTGCGGTATGCCGACTTTAACCATATCGAAGGGAACGTGTTGAACCTGAAGGAACAGAAGACCGGGAAGACACGCTCAATTATGTTGACACCAAAAGCACTTGAATTGGTGGCACAGCGTCGTGCTGATAATCCAGGTCAGGAATACCTGTTCGAAGTGGACAGCAACCGGGCCAAAGGAAAACCGATCAGCCGGGTGACGGTCTCAGCCAAATTCAAAGAAGCCGGGGATATGCTCAATCTTCACATTGCGGCGCACAGCCCACGCAAGAACCTTGGTTATCACGCTATAAAACGTGGGGTAAGTCTGCCGACGCTCACGAAGCTGTACGGGCATTCATCGCAGGCGGTCACGCTAGCGTATTGTGGGATCATGGATAAGGATGTTGAAGACGTATTCCAGGCAATCGATTATTGAGAGTGCAACTATGAAGAAAGTTTTACTTTATGCGCTGATGCTGCTGCCGTTGGCGGCTCAAGCAGGAAAAATCACCATGAGCAACCCCGACGAACAAGAGTTAAAGGGCGGGAAGAGGCTTTGCACTTACGAAAACAGCGTTTATCTGTTTACGCTGGTGACTCGCTCGCAATCCTGCCCTTTCTCAAAAACGTTCGATACCTTGGACAACGAAAAATAAACAGACCACCTAGTTATGTCCATCTTGGGTAACAAGACTAGACGCTACTACACAATATATTAACAATTGATTGATACATCGCTTTTGCATACTTTACAGTGCCATCTATGCCAAACTGCATCATAGTATTTTTCGTAACGTAGCATATGAATTTTCAACTTATCCTTCTCAAAGCAAGTTGCACAAAAAGCAGTATCATCCCCATCTTTGAAATAAACTCCATCGTTAAAGGTAAACGCTTCTTTATCCTTTAGCTGTTCTTCAAGTTGTTTATTCTTCTGTTCGGCTTCGAAAAGCAAAACCTGAGTTGTGACAACTTCCATCTTGACACTAGCAAGCTCCGTCATGAGGTTTGCAAGCTCAAGCTTTAGGGTTGCGTTATCAAGCTCGTCACTCTCATCAGAGAGCTTCTTCGCGATACCAACAGCTTTATCAATAATCCCAACAGCGGCGGCTGTACTTGCTAACATTCCAGACATTGATCATTCCTTTCGTATAAATAACCTATCGTAATCTTCATCATTTCTAATTTTATTTTTATTGAGTGTATCAATGATGATTGAATCTTCAGGGAGCGGGAGTCCTGCCAAGGTTCGTAAGCTAGAAGAAACGTTGTAAAAATAAATCGCAAGGTCTGTCAATTCCTTGGCACGTATTGTTGTAGGATAATCATCGTTTAAATGTTCATCAAATTCATTCCACTCTTTGGCGAAACGTTGCCTCGCATTATTAACTTTTGTGGGAAGTGTAAAAATTTCATGCATTAAATTCACAGGTAACAACTTCCAGTCGATGTCTTCGAACTTCCCAAGGTTAAATTCTGGAAATTCGATGCTATAACCTCTGAACAACGAACCAGAACATCTACCTTCATCTTCATAATAATACTCACGCCCATCATCCTCTGAACACTCTAGGCACAGTGCAACATAACGCTCTAGTTTATAAGTCAGTTTTAGGGATAACACTTCTAAATCTTTTTTATTCTTCGAACTGTTCTTACGCCAATCAGTAAACCAAGCAAAGCCGCCAGTAATGATTGCACCCACAACCGTACCAATAAGACCAGCATAACTATCCGACATAAGCCCCCCTGTTTTTTTCGCATAGTACATCATAAGCCCCGTTGGTGGTAAGACAACAAGCGGAGCCGTTAGGCAACAACATCAGGGGTATGTCAGACAGTGAAGTTTATCAGGATGACCATGTACCCGAAGGAGCGAGGCCGAACCGCTGGCAGAGCTTGCATGTGGTGTGCAAGTACCAAAACCACCATAAACCTGTTTATCCCCTGCAACATCATCTCGACGTGTGGCATATGGGGGCATCGGGCTAAAATGCGCTTCACTGAAAGTTTTGGGAGTTATGCCAGGTATGCGGCTTTTTGTTCGTTGTTGTACTGTCGCGGTAAGAACTTGGAACCACCGCCAGCGTGATGATATGCTCCCTTGTACCACAGACCAATCACGCGACAGGTGCGGGCGTAGAACAATGGGTAGTTTAAGTTGTACCTGCTAAAGCGGGGCAACGTAACTAACTGATAAATCATAACTTGTTGATTTATCAGGAGATTGGAGCGGGCGAAGGGAATCGAACCCTCGTATAGAGCTTGGGAAGCTCTCGTTCTACCATTGAACTACGCCCGCATCGAAGTGCGTAAGGGATTATAAACCTTACGCTCTTCTTGGCAAGGGACTAACCGACTGACTGGCGATTAAATCACCGTCAGCATTTTGGCTTACTGCCCTGCGGCGGCAAATAACGCAGCGGATCGATAGCTGTCGCCCGGTAGCGGATTTGGAAATGCAGCCGCACCGTAGTCGCATCCGAGCTGCCCATCGTCGCAATTTTCTGCCCGGCCTTCACGTTTTGACCGTTGTTCACCAGCATGGTGTCATTATGCGCATACGCAGTGATGTAGTCCTCACTGTGCTTAATCATGATGAGATTACCATAGCCCCGTAGCTGATTACCGACGTAAACCACCTTCCCGGCGCCGGCGGCATAAATCGGTGTACCGCGCGCAGCCGAGATATCAATGCCCTTGTTGCCGCCGTCCGCGGTTGAATAAGGCAGGATCACCTTACCGCTGGCAGGCCACAGCCAGCAACGTTGCCCTACCGGAGGCCAGGAAGACTGCGGTACGGACGAAGACGGTCTGACCGCTGCCGTTTTGGTTGAGGATTTCTTGGTTGTTTTGCCAGAGTTAGAACTGGTTTTCGCGCCACCGCTGACCTTCAGTTTTTGCCCTACTTCAATGGTATAGGGCGGTGAAATATTATTCAGGCGGGCGATCTCTTTCACGCTGGTCCCGGTAGCGCGCGAAATACGGTATAGCGTATCCCCCCGCTTCACGGTATACACGGAGCCGGAATAACTTCCTGTATCAGACGACTTGCTCCCGGAACACCCTGCTAACAGCAGACCGACGCACAGCAACATCACGATACCCAGGCCATTTTTCTTCAGGCGTCCTGCACTCAAAACAATACCTCGCAACATTTTCAGACGCTTTATCATAGCAGCCAGAAACCGGATGCCAAATCATATCGCGCAACGAACAGTCGGCCCTGGCATTTCACACCCTCTGTTAATCAATCTGACTTAATTAAGCATATAATATGAATGCTTAAGATTGATGGTGGACGCTATGCGACAGGAACATGTCATTTTATTGAATGAGCAGGACCAACCCTGCGGAACGCTGGAAAAATATGCGGCGCATACCGCCACAACCCCCCTGCATTCCGCTTTCTCGTGCTGGATATTTAACGAGCTGGGCCAACTGCTGGTCACCCGCCGCTCGCTGCACAAAAAAGCCTGGCCTGGCGTCTGGACCAACTCTGTCTGTGGTCACCCGCAGTTGGGTGAAACCCACGAAGCCGCTATTGTCCGCCGGGCTCGCTTCGAACTGGGTGCAGACATCGACTCGCTCAGCCCCGTGTATGCTGACTTTCGTTATCGCGCTACAGACCCGAGTGGAATTGTGGAAAACGAAGTGTGCCCGGTTTATGCCGCACATATCGTGAGTCCGCTACAGCTAAACCCAGATGAAGTGATGGATTGCCAGTGGAGCAGTCTTGAGGATGTCTTAAGCGGGATTGACGCGACGCCGTGGGCTTTTAGCCCGTGGATGGTAATGCAGGTTGCAGACAAAGAAGCGCGTGCGCTGTTGCGGAATTACTGCCAACAAATTATTGCCTGATGGCGCTACGCTTATCTGGCCTACATAACGAATCGTAGGCCGGATAAGGCGTCAGCCGCCATCCGGCATTTCACATCTTACTTAACCGGGCGCATCGCCGGGAACAGGATCACGTCGCGGATAGTGTGGCTGTTGGTGAACAGCATAACCATACGGTCGATACCAATGCCCAGACCCGCAGTCGGCGGCAGACCGTGTTCCAGAGCGGTAACGTAGTCTTCGTCATAGAACATTGCTTCGTCATCACCCGCATCTTTAGCGTTAACCTGATCCTGGAAACGCTGCGCCTGATCTTCCGCATCGTTCAGCTCGCTGAAACCGTTACCGATTTCACGTCCGCCGATGAAGAATTCGAAGCGGTCAGTGATTTCCGGGTTTTCGTCATTACGACGCGCCAGCGGAGAAACTTCTGCCGGGTACTCGGTAATGAAGGTCGGTTGAATCAGGTGCGCTTCCGCAACTTCTTCAAAGATCTCGGTCACGATACGGCCCAGACCCCAGCTCTTCTCAACTTTGATGCCGATAGATTCAGCAATCGCTTTTGCAGAGTCGAAGTTATCCAGATCGGCCATGTTGGTTTCCGGACGGTATTTCTGAATCGCTTCGCGCATGGTCAGTTTTTCGAACGGCTTACCGAAGTCGAAGACTTCTTCACCGTAAGGCACTTCAGTCGTTCCCAGAACGTTCTGCGCCAGCGTACGGAACAGCGATTCGGTCAGTTCGATCAGATCTTTGTAGTCCGCATAAGCCATGTAGAGTTCCATCATGGTGAACTCTGGGTTATGGCGAACAGAGATGCCTTCGTTACGGAAGTTACGGTTAATTTCGAATACGCGTTCGAAGCCGCCAACCACCAGACGCTTGAGGTACAGTTCCGGCGCGATACGCAGGTACATGTCCAGATCCAGCGCGTTATGATGAGTGATAAACGGACGCGCTGCCGCACCGCCAGGGATCACCTGCATCATCGGGGTTTCTACTTCCATAAAGCCACGAGCAACCATGAACTGACGGATGCCAGCCATAATCTGTGAACGCACTTTAAAGGTATTGCGGGATTCATCGTTAGAGATGAGATCCAGGTAACGTTGACGATAGCGCGCTTCCTGATCCTGCAGACCGTGGAATTTGTCCGGCAGCGGGCGCAGCGCTTTGGTCAGCAGACGCAGTTCGGTGCAGTGAATAGACAACTCACCGGTCTTGGTCTTGAACAACTTACCTTTCGCGCCGAGGATATCGCCCAGATCCCATTTTTTGAACTGCTCGTTATAGACGCCTTCCGGCAGGTCATCGCGAGCAACGTACAGCTGAATACGGCCGCCAACGTCCTGCAGCGTAACGAATGATGCTTTACCCATAATACGACGGGTCATCATACGGCCAGCAACGGATACCTCAATGTTCAGCGCTTCCAGCTCTTCGTTTTCTTTCGCGTCGAAGTCAGCATGCAGTTGGTCTGAGGTATGATCGCGACGGAAATCGTTCGGGAACGGGATCCCCTGCTCACGCAGGCTCGCCAGCTTCTCACGGCGCGTTTTCAGTTCATTGTTAAGGTCGGCTACCGCGTCAGCGCCCTGTACGTGTTGTTCAGACATGTTGGTTCCTCATAACCCTGCTTTCAAACTTGCTTCGATAAATTGATCCAGGCTGCCATCCAGCACCGCCTGCGTGTTACGGGTTTCAACCCCGGTACGCAGATCTTTGATGCGGGAGTCATCAAGGACATAAGAACGAATCTGGCTACCCCAGCCGATATCTGACTTGTTGTCTTCCATCGCCTGTTTCTCGGCATTCTTCTTCTGCATTTCCAGTTCATAAAGCTTCGCTTTCATCTGCTTCATGGCCTGGTCTTTGTTCTTGTGCTGGGAACGGTCGTTCTGACACTGCGTCACAATCCCAGTCGGGATGTGGGTAATACGCACCGCAGATTCCGTACGGTTAACGTGCTGACCACCCGCACCGGAGGCACGGTAAACGTCAATACGCAGATCTGCCGGGTTGATATCGATATCAATATCATCATCAACTTCCGGATAAACAAACGCAGAACTGAACGACGTATGGCGGCGTCCGCCGGAGTCGAACGGACTCTTACGAACCAGACGGTGTACGCCGGTTTCAGTACGCAGCCAACCGTACGCATATTCGCCAGCAATTCTGATGGTTACGGATTTAATACCCGCCACTTCACCTTCAGACTCTTCAATAATTTCAGTCTTAAAGCCGCGCGCTTCAGCCCAACGCAGATACATGCGCATCAGCATGCTTGCCCAGTCCTGCGCTTCCGTACCGCCAGAACCTGCCTGAATATCGAGATAGCAATCTGCGCTGTCATATTCACCGGAGAACATACGACGGAATTCCAACTGGGCCAGTTTATCTTCCAGCGTGTCGAGTTCTGCTACGGCTTCGTTAAAGGTTTCTTCGTCGTCGGCTTCTACAGCCAGTTCCAGCAGGCCGGAGACATCTTCCAGGCCCTGGCTCATCTGATCGAGCGTATCAACGATGGCTTCAAGAGAAGAACGCTCTTTACCCAGCGCCTGCGCGCGTTCGGGTTCGTTCCATACGTCCGGCTGTTCCAGCTCGGCGTTTACTTCTTCCAGACGCTCTTTCTTGGCATCATAGTCAAAGATACCCCCTAAGAACGTCAGAGCGCTCCGTGAGGTCCTGAATGCGGTTATTTACCGGATTAATTTCAAACATTGTCTGATTTCTTTTATTGGACTAGTCAAAATGCGGTGATAAGAGCGGGATTGTAACTAATCCACGCCCTTTTTTATAGCGATTAGTGACGCTAAAGTGGCCAGATATTGTCGATTATAATCTGCAAACTACGGTTGCCGCGAAACTCGTTAATATCCAGTTTGTAGGCAAGCTGAACTTCGCGCACGCCGTTGTCCGGCCAGCAGGTGGTATCGACGTTAAACGCAATACCGTCCAGCAGTGGGCCGCCGCCAACAGGCTCGACCATCACCTTCAGATGACGCTCACCGACCAGACGCTGCTGGAGCAAACGGAAATGCCCGTCAAACAGCGGTTCCGGGAACATTTGCCCCCACGGTCCGGCATCACGCAGCATTTGTGCGACCTCCATGGTCATCTCCGACGCGTTCAGTGGGCCATCCGACACCACTTCACCTTGCAGTAAGGCGGGATCCAACCACTCGGTTACCAGTTCGCCAAAACGCTGCTGGAAACGCTCAAACTGCGCCTCTTCAAGCGATAAGCCCGCAGCCATGGCGTGACCGCCAAACTTGAGGATCATGCCCGGATAAAGGGTGTCCAGGCGCTCCAGCGCATCGCGCATGTGCAGCCCCTGAATCGAACGCCCGGAGCCTTTGAGAGTACCGTCACCTGCCGGGGCAAACGCTATCACCGGGCGATGGAATCGCTCTTTAATACGCGATGCCAGAATCCCCACAACGCCCTGATGCCACTCGGGATGATACATTGCCAGGCCGCCCGGAAGCGTATCGCTACTGCGTTCCAGCTTTTCACACAGGGTCAGCGCTTCGGCCTGCATACCCTGCTCAATCTCTTTGCGCGTCTGGTTGAGTGCATCCAGCTCATTGGCCAGCACGCGCGCTTCACCAATGTTGTCGCACAGCAACAGCGCTACGCCAACGGACATATCGTCCAGACGCCCCGCCGCATTCAGCCGTGGCCCGAGGGCAAAACCTAAATCACTGGCTGCCAGCTTTAGGGGGTCGCGATTGGAAATCTCCAGCAGCGCTTTAATACCAGGGCGGCATTTTCCAGCACGGATACGGCTTAAGCCTTGCCACGTCAGAATGCGGTTATTGGCATCCAACGGGACCACGTCCGCCACCGTGCCAAGCGCAACCAGATCGAGCAAATCCGCCAGGTTCGGCGGTGCAATGCCTCGCTCATCAAACCAGCCTTTGTCACGCAGGAAAGTGCGCAGCGCCAGCATCAGATAGAAGGCTACACCAACGCCTGCCAGCGATTTCGACGGGAACTCACAGTCGTGCAGGTTAGGATTGATGATCGCCTCTGCGCCCGGCAGCGTATCCCCTGGCAGGTGGTGATCGGTCACAACGACCGGGATCCCCAACGTTCTGGCATGTTCGACACCCGCGTGAGACGAGATGCCGTTGTCTACGGTGACAATCAGCTGAGCACCACGGGCATGGGCCTGATCAACGACTTCCGGGCTTAAACCATAACCGTCCTCAAAACGATTTGGCACCAGGTAGTCAACGTTACTGCAGCCCAACGCGCGCATCGCCAGGATGCTTAGCGCCGTGCTGGTCGCGCCATCGGCATCGAAATCGCCAACAACGATGATGCGAGTTCCCGCACGAAAGGCGCTGTAGAGGATCTCAACCGCCTTTTCGACACCGTTTAAATGCTGCCACGGCAGCATTCCTTTGACGCTACGCTCAAGCTCCTGCGCGCTACGTACACCGCGACTGGCGTATAAACGGCGCAGCAGCGGCGGTAAGTCGGCAGGTAGCTCGACTGTCTCGTCGGCTTCACGCCGACGAAGTTGTATCTGTTGTTTCACGCGAATTATTTACCGCTGGTCTGTTTTGCATGTGCGTCGAGGAATTCTTTCATCTCTTTCGGGCCCTGATAACCAGGTACGACATAGCCATTGCTCAGCACAATCGCCGGTGTACCGCTGACGCCAAACTGTACGCCCAGCGCATAGTGGTTAGCGATATCCACATCACAGGTCGCCGCTTTCACGCCCTTGCCAGTCATCGCGTCGTCAAAGGCTTTGTTTTTGTCCTTAGCACACCAGATAGACTTCATGTCTTGCTCAGCCTGGCTGTCCAGCCCCTGACGTGGGAAGGCCAGATAACGTACGGTGATCCCCAACGCATTGTAATCTTTCATCTCTTCATGCAGCTTGTGGCAGTAACCACAAGTGATGTCGGTGAAAACGGTAATGACGTGTTTTTCCTGCGGCGCTTTGTAGATGATCATCTCTTTTTCCAGCGCGTTCAGATGCTTCATCAGCAGTTGGTTGGTGACATTCACCGGACTTGCGCCGCTCACGTCGTACATCGGTCCCTGGATAATATGTTTACCGTCTTCGGTAACGTACAGCACGCCGCTATTGGTCAGTACGGTTTTCATGCCCGCAACCGGAGCAGGTTGAATCTCGGTGCTCTGCACACCCAGCTTTGCTAATGACTGACGAATTGCCGCGTCGTCTGCATGTACCATGCCGGAAAACGCCGTCGCCAGCAGGGTGAACATCATAAAACGTTTTTTCATAGCCTATCCTATCCTGTCAGCACTCACGCTCGCGGGTGATGCTGTTGATGTAGTTGCCGCAAGCGCTCCGTTGCGACATGAGTATAAATTTGCGTTGTCGAGAGATCGCTATGCCCCAGTAGCATCTGCACCACGCGCAGGTCTGCGCCATGGTTGAGCAGATGCGTGGCAAACGCGTGCCGCAGGACGTGCGGTGACAGCTTTTCGCTGTCGATTCCCGCCAACACAGCATAGTGTTTGATACGATGCCAGAAGGTCTGACGGGTCATCTGTTGCGCCCGCTGACTAGGAAACAGCACATCAATCGATACGCCGTTGAGCAACCATGGACGCCCATGCTCCAGGTATGTTTCCAGCCAGTACACAGCCTCCTCACCCAACGGGACAAGGCGCTCTTTGTTGCCTTTACCGATCACCCGTACCACACCCTGACGCAGGCTGACGTCACTCATCGTCAGTCCTACCAGTTCAGACACGCGCAGGCCTGTTGCATACAGCACTTCCAGCATGGCTTTGTCGCGTAGCTCCAGCGGTTGCTCAATAAGCGGCGCTTGTAGCAGCCGCTCAACCTGCGCTTCGCTGAGATCTTTAGGCAGGCGCTGCGGAAGTTTAGGTGATGCAAGCGAGGCGCTGGGGTCATCTTCGCGATATTTTTCGCGGTACAGATGCTGAAAAAAACGTCGCGTCGCACTGAGCAAACGTGCGGAACTAGTGGCTTTATACCCTCCATCCATCCGCTCAGCCAGCAAGGCTTGCAGATCATCACTTTGCGCGGTCGCAAGCGAAGCGCCGCGGTGATGTAACCATTCCACAAGCATGGTCAGATCGCGACGATACGCACTTAATGTGTTTTCCGCCAGATTTCGTTCCAGCCACAGGGCATCAAGAAACTGCTCGATGCGCGCCAGATCCTGTTCCACTCGCGCCCCTTATTCCACTCTCATTTTTGATGCATTATGCCTCATTGTGCCGAGAATGCGGCGATTCTGTTACACTACCCGCAACGCTACAGCAGAATTGAGATGTTTACGTCATGAACATGGGTCTTTTTTACGGTTCCAGCACCTGCTACACCGAAATGGCAGCAGAAAAAATCCGCGATATCCTGGGTCCCGAACTGGTGACACTGCACAACCTCAAAGACGATTCCCCGACCCTAATGGAGCAATATGACGTGCTCATTTTGGGCATCCCAACCTGGGATTTCGGTGAAATTCAGGAGGACTGGGAAGCGGTCTGGGAGCAACTGGACGACCTCAACCTGGAAGGCAAGATTGTCGCACTTTACGGTATGGGCGATCAGTTGGGATACGGCGAATGGTTCCTGGATGCGTTGGGTATGCTGCACGATAAACTGATCACCAAAGGTGTAAAGTTTGTCGGCTACTGGCCCACAGAAGGCTACGAATTCACCAGCGATAAACCCGTCATTGCTGATGGACAGCTGTTTGTTGGCCTGGCGCTGGATGAGACGAACCAGTACGATCTCAGCGATGAACGCATTCAGGCCTGGTGCGAGCAAATTCTTGGGGAAATGGCCGAGCACTGGTCCTGATAACCGATTTGCCGGATGACGGCGTAAATGCCTTATCCGGCCTGCATGACGCACCTAACTGTTGGCCTTCAAGCTGCGCGCCATCAGGCATGTGTCATGCGTTACCCTTGCTTCGCCTTTTGCAGCATCAACCGCCGTAAATCCCGCCACTCTGCATCATCCATACTGTCTGCTGCCAGCCACAAATGTTGACGTTTTCCGGCATCAGATCGCAAGCGTAGCATCATACCTGTTTTAACCATCCAGGGGGCGCTAACGATAGACCACTCTTGCCCTTGCCAGCGCAGACGGCCATCCATCAATAGCCGAATCTCACCCTGACAGGCGTTGATTCGACGCTGACTGCGAACGCTATCGAACACCACCAGAGAGAGCAAAACCAGCCATAATGGGGTGTAGCTCAATGGCCAGGGCATCAATAAAATAAACACCGCGACCAGCCCATGAATTAGCAGTGAAAGCCACTGCGCGCGCCATGATACGCGTAAATCAGATTGCCACTGGACCACGTTCCCGATTCCGTGTCTGGATAAGTCGCACCATCTGTTCCAGCTGCTCATCAGCTGGTTTCCCATGATTCATCAACCAGTTAAATAAATCTGGATCATCACATTCTAGCAGACGGATGAAGATACGTTTTTCTTCGTCACTTAAGCTGTCATATTCATGTTCAAAAAACGGCATGATCGAGATGTCCAGCTCGCGCATACCGCGGCGGCATGCCCAATGAATACGTGCTTTGTTGTTAATATCCATGTTCTTCTCCCTGTCTCGCGAAAACGAAGTATCCCGCTATTGTAACGTGTTTTTCCCGCTCTTTTTACGGGAATATCAGTAAACTGAAGCTCGCTCGCTAAATAAAACCTTATTAAGCCAAAGGATTCACCAATTTTGGATGTCTCCTCGCAAAGCACAATATATGGCACAAATAGCCTGTTTAAACCGCTTGCAATGGGCCATAGCTCTTTTACCATTAGTCATCATCACTGCGTTAAGCAAATCAGGACATTATTATGGCTTTTACATCTTTTCCTCCTCGCCAGCCTTTTGCGTCAACGCGTTTACCTCTGACGCTAATGACGCTCGATGACTGGGCGCTCGCCACCATCACCGGTGTCGACAGTGAGAAGTATATTCAGGGTCAGGTCACGGCGGATGTCAGCCAGATGACCGAGCATCAGCACCTGTTGGCTGCACATTGTGACGCCAAAGGTAAAATGTGGAGCAACCTGCGTCTGTTCCGCCGGGGTGACGGTTTTGCATGGCTTGAGCGCCGTAGCCTGCGTGATGCGCAGCTCACTGAGCTGAAAAAATACGCGGTCTTCTCGAAGGTGGCGATCGCCCCAGACGACGAACGCGTCCTGTTGGGCGTAGCGGGATTCCAGGCTCGTGCAGCGCTGGCCAATATCTTCAGCGAATTACCGAACAGTGATAAGCAGGTCATTACCGAAGGTGCCTCCACGGTATTGTGGTTCGAACACCCTGCCGAACGTTTTCTGCTGATCGTTGATGCCACCACCGCAGAAACCTTGGTTGAAAAGCTGCGTGGCGAAGCTGAGTTAAATAACAGCCAGCAGTGGCTGGCGCTGGATATCGAAGCGGGTATCCCCGTGATTGATACAGCCAACAGTGCACAGTTTATTCCACAGGCTACCAATCTGCAGGCTCTGGGCGGGATCAGCTTTAAAAAAGGCTGCTACACCGGTCAGGAAATGGTGGCTCGTGCAAAATTCCGCGGAGCCAACAAACGCGCCATGTGGACTTTGGCGGGTGCCGCCGGTCGAGTACCGGAAGCTGGCGAAGACCTTGAATTAAAAATGGGCGAGAACTGGCGTCGTACTGGTACCGTACTTGCTGCAGTACAACTGGCCGATGGTCAGGTACTAGTGCAGGTTGTGATGAATAACGACATGGAGGCCGACAGCGTGTTCCGCGTCCGTGACGACGCAAAAACGCTGCGTATCGTACCGCTGCCATATTCGTTAGACGAAGAGTAATTGGTCGGCCTGATAAGCGCAGCGCCATTAGGCAATTCGGCACAGGCCGCCGGATTGCGGCATTGCCTCGTCCGGCCAACAAAATACAGCCCGGGCGAGGCGTTTACGCCGCCCCCGGGGTTGCACTGAATCTATGCGTGTTGCCCCACGTACAGATAGATCGCCAGGAAGTGGCAAACACTGCCGCCCAGCACAAAGCCGTGCCAGATCGCATGGTTATAAGGAATACGCTTACAGACGTAGAAAATTACGCCCAGCGAATACACCACACCGCCAACAGCCAGCAACGTCACGCCTCCCGCCGCCAACTTCACCGCCAGTTGATACACCACAATCAGCGAAAGCCAGCCCATTGTCAGGTAAGTCACCAGCGACAGAATTTTAAACCGGTGTGCGATGGTCAGTTTGAATAAAATACCGATCAGCGCCAGGCTCCAGATAACAATCATAAGTCCACGTGCCAGCGGCGAATCAAGCCCCACCAGCAGAAATGGCGTGTAGGTCCCGGCAATCAGCAGATAAATCGCACAGTGGTCGAACTTTTTCAGCCAGACTTTCGCTCTCTGATGGGGGATCGCGTGATACAAGGTTGAGGCGAGGAACAGCAGGATCATGCTGCCGCCGTATAGGCTATAGCTGGTAATCGCCATAGCGCTGGCATTGGTATCCACTGCCTGAACCAGCAACAACACCAGTCCGACAATCCCAAACACCAGCCCGATACCGTGACTGATGCTGTTGGCTATTTCCTCTGCCAGCGAATATCCCTGCGCGATTAATGGCTTCTGAACCATAACTTACTCCCGAGAAACGAACCCTATCGTGATTGCTCCTCTAGCGTAACTGAGAATGGTTCCAGTGAACACCTGTTAGCTAAAATAATTACCAGATAAATATTTACCATTAAAAATCATGGTGTTAGTTTTTAAATTTCAGCTAACATGCGTACCATTAAAATCAAAGACATTTAAAATCAATCACATAAAATTGCGTCTGATCCGGGTAAATCTCGGCAATGACATGTTTAAGTTCTTCAAGCGTCATATTTTCCTGCTGGGCATGTTTATCCGTCAGCGTATCCAGCGTGACGGTTGAGGTGCCAACAACCTCAATCGTGCAGAAGTAACCGTCATCTTCGAAGCGCCCAACCCGTAAAATGTCCCCGGCTTTGAAGTGTGATTCAGACTCATCACGAATAGTGATGGTCTTGCGTCCGGCCAGAATGTCATCCTGGAAACGCTGAAAAAAAGTGATGTCATTTGGCTGCATGTTATTATTCCCTGTAGATGAAGTCTGATGAGTGAGTTTTGCCATTGTGAGTATGTTCTCCCACGCTGCCATCGCCAGTCTCAACAATCTTGAGATGCTGGTCTACAACTATGTCATCAAAAACCGTGACAAAGTCATGTACATGACCATTCGCGAACTGGCCGATGCCGTGGGTGTTTCCACTACCACCGTACTGCGCTTTTGCCGCAAGCTTAAGTGTGAAGGTTACTCAGAATTTCGCGTGCGCTTCAAATTATATTTAGAGCAGAATGAACCGCAACAGGCTAATTTCGGTGCTAGCGAAATTATCAGCTTCTTTAAAGGCGTTAATAACGATGAGTTCGATAATCTGCTCGATCAGGCTGTTGATATTATATTATCTTCCGAGCGTATTATATTCGTTGGGGCGGGAACATCCGGAGCCTTAGCCAAATATGGCGCACGTTTTTTCTCAAACGTTGGAAAATTCAGTAATCACATTGATGACCCTTATTTCCCGGTAACGAATGACATGGCCAGAAACGCGCTGGCGATCGTGCTTTCCGTTTCCGGTGAAACAGAAGAGATCCTGCGTTTTGCCAGCCAGTTCAGCCTGCATAACTGTAAGGTCCTGTCAGTCACCAGTAATGAACATTCGCGGCTGGCCAAATTGGCTGACTTTAATCTCTCCTGGCACGTTCCACAGACGCGCATTGCCGGGGTATACGATATAACCACACAGATCCCTGTTATTTATATTCTGGAGTCACTCGGCCGCAAGCTGGCGAAAAGAATAGCGTAAAAAAACAATCTGTTTTTTGGATGTAACAAATCACATTAGCGCTATTTTGTTATATCGTGACATTTATCTTTCCTTTGTTAGACTCAAAATCAGATTGTATTAATTTGAGACTGAGCGCAGATGAAAAAACTTACCTTACCAAAAGATTTTTTATGGGGCGGCGCGGTTGCGGCGCACCAGGTTGAAGGCGGCTGGAACAAAGGTGGCAAAGGCCCCAGTATTTGCGATGTACTGACCGGTGGTGCGCACGGCGTTCCGCGAGAAATCACTCAGGAAGTTGTGCCCGGTAAGTACTACCCCAACCACGAAGCCGTCGATTTTTACGGTCATTACAAAGAAGACATTAAGCTGTTTGCCGAGATGGGCTTCAAATGCTTCCGTACCTCAATCGCCTGGACGCGTATCTTCCCCAAAGGGGATGAAAGCCAGCCGAATGAAGAAGGGCTAAAGTTCTACGACGACATGTTCGATGAACTGCTGAAGTACAACATCGAACCGGTCATCACCCTTTCCCACTTTGAAATGCCGCTGCACCTGGTTCAACAATACGGTAGCTGGACCAATCGTAAAGTCGTCGATTTCTTTGTCCGATTTGCTGAAGTCGTTTTTGAGCGCTACAAGCACAAGGTCAAATACTGGATGACCTTTAACGAGATCAACAACCAGCGCAACTGGCGCGCACCGCTGTTTGGTTATTGCTGCTCCGGCGTGGTGTATACCGAGCATGAAAACCCGGAAGAAACCATGTACCAGGTGCTGCATCACCAGTTCGTGGCCAGCGCTCTGGCAGTGAAAGCCGCACGCCGCATCAACCCGGAAATGAAAGTCGGCTGCATGCTGGCGATGGTGCCACTTTACCCGTTCTCCTGTAAGCCTGAAGATGTGATGTTCGCGCAGGAATCGATGCGTGAGCGCTACGTTTTCACCGACGTTCAACTGCGCGGCTACTATCCATCATATGTACTGAACGAGTGGGAACGCCGCGAATTCAACATCCGAATGGAAGCCGGAGATGAGCAAATCCTGCGTGAAGGCACCTGTGACTATCTCGGATTCAGTTACTACATGACCAACGCGGTAAAAGCGGAAGGCGGCAGCGGCGATGCCATTTCTGGTTTTGAGGGCAGCGTACCGAACCCGCACGTAAAAGCGTCCGACTGGGGCTGGCAGATTGATCCGGTCGGTCTGCGTTACGCCTTATGTGAACTGTATGAGCGCTATCAGAAACCGCTATTTATCGTAGAAAACGGATTTGGTGCCTACGACAAAGTGGAAGAAGACGGCAGCATCAACGACGACTATCGCATCGACTATTTGCGCGCCCACGTTGAAGAGATGATGAAAGCGGTAACCTATGATGGCGTAGACCTGATGGGCTACACGCCGTGGGGCTGCATCGACTGTGTCTCGTTCACCACCGGTCAGTACAGCAAACGTTACGGCTTTATCTACGTGAACAAACACGACGACGGCACCGGCGATATGTCGCGTTCACGCAAGAAAAGTTTTAACTGGTACAAAGAGGTGATTGCCAGCAACGGCGAGAAACTTTGATTTTTTGCCGGATGGCGGCGTATACGCCTTATCCAGCCTACAGATTAAATTCCCGTAGGCCGGATAAGCATAGCGCCATCCGGCGATTAAATCCTACTTCCCGCCAGCCAGTTCCAGAAAACTGCCCGTTACGTACGACGCCTTCTCGCTCAGCAGCCAGGTAATCGCCTGCGCGACCTCCTCCGGTTGTCCTCCGCGCTGCATAGGCAACATCGATTTCACGCGATCGACCCTTCCCGGCTCGCCGCCTGAAGCGTGCATTTCAGTGTAGATAAGACCAGGTCGCACGCAGTTTACGCGGATCCCTTGCGCTGCAACCTCCAGCGCAAGGCCGGTGGTGAGCGTGTCCACAGCGCCTTTTGAGGCCGCGTAATCAACATATTCGAATGGCGCACCAAGCCGCGATGCCGCCGAAGACACATTCACAATCGCCCCGCCTTGCCCTCCGTGTTTGAACGACATCCGCTTTACCGCTTCCCGACAACACAAAAAATAGCCGGTAACATTGGTCGCCAGCACGCGGTTAATTCTTTCGGCGGTTAGGCTTTCCACCGTGCTCTGTTCAAACAAAATCCCGGCATTATTCACTAACGCAGTCAGTGGTTCACCTTCGCGGTCAATAGATTCAAACATTGCCACAACCTGGCTTTCATCGCTGATATCAGCCCGTAGAGCAAACGCCTTTCCCCCGACAGCGACAATAATATTCACCACCTCCGTTGCCGCACGGATATTGTGATGAAAGTTAACCGCAACCGTGTAACCCTCTTGCGCTAACTGCAGCGCGGTTGCCCGCCCGATGCCGCGACTGCCGCCAGTAACCAGTGCGATTCCCATGGATACCTCCAGATATGAAAAAGCCGGGAGGCGACTTCGCCTTACCCGGCCTACAAAAGCTTTACTGCGCGGAAAAGTTACTGATATTCGCTCATCGGCACGCAGGAGCAGAACAGGTTACGGTCACCGTAAACATCATCAAGGCGTTTCACGGTCGGCCAGTATTTGTTCGCCACACCAGCCGGGAAGACGGCGATTTCGCGGCTATAACCGTGATTCCACTCCGCGACCAGCTCGTTTTGCGTGTGCGGTGAGTTAACCAGCGGGTTATCTTCCAGTGACCATTCACCGGCTTTCACGCGATCGATTTCAGCGCGGATTGCCAGCATCGCATTGATAAAGCGATCAAGTTCCACTTTGCTTTCAGATTCAGTCGGTTCAACCATCAGGGTACCCGCGACCGGGAATGACATAGTCGGCGCATGGAAACCGTAATCGATCAGACGCTTGGCAATATCCAGTTCGCTGATGCCGGTCTCTTCTTTCAGTGGGCGAATATCGAGAATGCATTCATGCGCCACGCGACCATCGCGACCGGTATACAGTACCGGATAAGCATCTTTCAGACGGCTGGCAATGTAGTTAGCGTTAAGGATAGCTACCTGGCTTGCCTGCTTCAGACCTTCTGCACCCATCATACGGATGTACATCCAGCTGATTGGCAGAATGGATGCGCTACCGAACGGCGCCGCTGAAACTGCGCCCTGACGGGTGAGCATTCCTTCAATCTGCACTACGCTGTGACCCGGTACAAACGGTGCCAGATGTGATTTGACGCCAATCGGTCCCATACCTGGGCCGCCGCCGCCGTGCGGAATGCAGAATGTTTTATGCAGGTTGAGGTGCGAGACATCTGCGCCGATAAAGCCCGGCGTGGTGATCCCAACCTGAGCGTTCATGTTCGCGCCATCGAGGTAAACCTGGCCGCCAAACTGGTGTACAACGTCGCACACTTCACGGATCGTTTCTTCATACACGCCGTGAGTAGACGGATAGGTCACCATGATGCAGGAGAGATTCGCAGCATATTGTTCTGCTTTTGCTCGCAGATCGTCCAGGTCGATGTTGCCGTTCTTATCACACGCGACAACCACAACCTGCATCCCCGCCATCTGTGCGGATGCCGGGTTGGTGCCGTGGGCAGAAGCCGGGATCAGACAGATATCGCGATGGCCTTCGTTACGGCTTTCGTGATAGTGACGAATCGCCAGCAGACCCGCATATTCGCCCTGCGCGCCGGAGTTCGGCTGCATGCAGACGGCGTCATAACCGGTCAGTTTTACCAGCCACTCGGAAAGCTGGCCGATCATCTGGTGATAACCTTCTGCCTGCTCTGGCGGGCAGAACGGGTGAAGTTCAGCGAATTCCGGCCAGGTGATAGGGATCATCTCGGCGGCAGCGTTCAGCTTCATGGTGCAAGAACCCAGCGGGATCATTGCCTGGTTCAGCGCCAGATCTTTGCGCTCCAGCGAGTGCATGTAGCGCATCATTTCGGTTTCGCTGTGATAGCGATTAAACACCGGATGGCTGAGGATCGCATCGTCACGCAGCATGCTGTCCTGAATGGAACGGCTGTCGAGCGCCACATCTTTATCCAGCGTATCGATATTCAAACCGTGGCTGTCGCCCAGCAGAACATTGAACAACTGCACCACGTTTTCACGGGTGGTGGTTTCATCGAGCGTAATACCTACCGCGTTATGGATATCGCTACGCAGGTTGATTTCTGCCGCTTCGGCACGCGCCAGAACAGCCGCTTTGTCGGCCACTTCAACACACAGAGTGTCGAAGTAGTGCGCATGGCGCAGCTTCAGCCCTTTCTGCTGCAAACCGGCCGCCAGAATATCAGTCAGGCGGTGGATGCGATTAGCGATACGTTTCAGGCCAACCGGACCATGATAAACGGCATACAGGCTGGCGATGTTGGCCAGCAGAACCTGCGAGGTACAAATGTTGGAGTTCGCTTTCTCGCGGCGGATATGCTGCTCGCGAGTCTGCATCGCCATGCGCAGTGCGGTATTGCCCGCCGCATCTTTCGATACGCCGATAATACGGCCTGGCATGGAGCGTTTGAATTCGTCTTTAGCGGCGAAGAATGCCGCGTGTGGGCCGCCGTAACCCATCGGTACGCCGAAGCGTTGCGCAGAGCCGAAAACAATATCCGCGCCCTGTTTGCCCGGTGCAGTCAGCAGTACCAGCGCCATAAAGTCGGCAGCAACACTGACCACAACTTTACGGGATTTCAGCTCGGCAATCAGTTTGCTGTAGTCGTGCACTTCACCGGTAGTGCCAACCTGCTGCAACAGCACGCCAAACACATCCTGGTGATCCAGCGCTTTCGCCGCGTCATCAACAATGACGTCAAAGCCAAAGGTCTCTGCACGGGTGCGAACCACGTCCAGCGTTTGCGGGTGAACATCAGCCGCCACAAAGAAACGGTTGGCATTTTTCAGTTTGCTGACACGTTTGGCCATCGCCATGGCTTCAGCAGCCGCAGTGGCTTCATCCAGCAGAGAAGCGGAAGCCATATCCAGGCCCGTCAGGTCCAGTGTGACCTGTTGGAAGTTCAGCAGAGCTTCCAGTCGTCCCTGGGAGACTTCCGGCTGATACGGCGTATATGCGGTGTACCAGCCTGGGTTTTCCAGCATGTTACGCAGAATAACCGGTGGCAACTGCACGGCGGTGTAGCCCATGCCAATGTAGGACGTGAAGCGCTTGTTACGCCCGGCGATGGCTTTTAATTCAGCCAGCGCAGCGTATTCGGTCGCCGCCTCGCCCACCTGTGGCGGGGTTGCGAGCTGAATGTCTTTCGGCACAATCTGGCCGATCAGCGCGTTTAACGACTCGGCGCCAACCGCATTCAGCATCTCTTGCTGCTGCGCGGCGTCCGGTCCGATGTGGCGTTCAATGAAAGCGCCGCTGTTTTCAAGCTGGCTTAACGTCTGTGTCATGGGCGATGGTTCCTGAAACGTGCAGTGAATCGTGATTGTCTCTAACTCAATTGCCCGGTGGCGCTGACGCTTACCGGGCCTACATAAAACCGTAGGCCGGATAAACGCAGTGCCATCCGGCACAATCTTATTCGTCTTCCAGTAATGCCTCGTACGCAGTGGCATCCAACAGCGATTCAATTTCGCTTTCATCGCTGGCTTTGATTTTGAAAATCCAGCCGCCCGCATACGGTTCGCTGTTGACCAGTTCCGGGGAGTCGCTGAGCGCATCGTTAACCGCAACAATCTCACCGCCTACTGGCGCATAGATATCGGATGCCGCTTTTACGGACTCCGCAACGGCGCAATCATCGCCCGCGCTGACGGTGGCGCCAACTTCTGGCAGGTCAACGAAAACCATGTCACCTAACAGCTCCTGAGCGTGTTCGGTGATACCAACGGTGTAAGAGCCGTCAGCTTCTTTGCGCAGCCATTCGTGTTCTTTGCTGTATTTCAGTTCTGCAGGTACGTTGCTCATCAATCAATCTCCAAAAAAGGATGAATTACGCGACGGCTTTGCCGTTACGCACAAAAACAGGTTTAGTCACTTTTACCGGCATTTCACGGTTACGGATCTGTACGATCGCAGTCTCACCGATACCCGCAGGCACGCGCGCCAACGCGATGCTGTAACCCAGGGTTGGGGAGAATGTGCCACTGGTGATAATGCCTTCATGCTGGTTGCCAGAAGCATCGGTGAAACGCACTGGCAGTTCATTACGCAGCACGCCCTTCTCAGTCATCACCAGCCCGACCAGCTGTTCGTGGCCTTTTTCGCGCTGCATTTCCAGTGCTTCACGACCAATAAAGTCGCGGTCGGCAGGTTCCCACGCAATGGTCCAACCCATATTGGCTTCCAGCGGAGAAATCCCTTCGTCCATCTCCTGACCGTACAGGTTCATACCCGCTTCCAGACGCAGGGTGTCGCGCGCGCCGAGACCACAAGGTTTGACACCAGCCTGTACCAGCGCACGCCAGAAATCTGCCGCTTTTTCATTCGGCATGGCGATTTCATAGCCTGCTTCGCCGGTATAACCGGTGGTTGCGATAAACAAATCACCCGCCTGAACGCCAAAGAACGGCTTCATACCTTCTACCGCATGGCGCTGTTCGTCAGTAAACAACGTGGCTGCTTTTTCCTGCGCATTTGGCCCCTGCACCGCAATCAGCGACAGGTCGTCACGAACGGTGATGTCGATGGCGTAAGGTTCAGCGTGTTGGGTAATCCAGGAGAGGTCTTTTTCGCGGGTGGCGGAGTTTACAACGAGGCGGAAGAAATCTTCAGTGAAGTAGTAGACAATCAGGTCATCTATCACGCCGCCCGAAGCGTTGAGCATCCCGGAGTAGAGGGCTTTACCCGATTTCGTTAGCTTCGCAACGTCGTTTGCCAGCAGATAACGCAAGAACTCCCGGGTGCGGCTACCGCGCAGGTCGACGATGGTCATATGCGACACATCAAACATTCCGGCGTCGGTGCGAACAGCATGGTGTTCATCGAGCTGAGAACCGTAATGCAGTGGCATCATCCAGCCATGGAAATCGACCATGCGCGCGCCACATAGCGTGTGTTGTTCGTACAAAGGAGTCTGTTGAGCCATCTTTTCCTCGTTGAATAAGCGGGGCTACCAACTCTTTCGCGGTGAAATTTTCGCCACGAAACCCAGCACCGCAGCCGCTCCAGGGGCTACGACGCAAACGTTCTCTTTGTCCTGAACTTACCACCGAAACAGACGCTAAACCATAAGTCAAAATTAACCATCACATTAGCTTATGGCGAAAAACAGCCAGATCGCCAACAGAATAAAACTCCATACATATAGCAATCAATCAGAACAACAAACAAAGATAAGCGCAAAATTACAGCGCCAATCCACATTAAATGTGGAAAAAATGTCAAAAATGGCGTTATGAAAAAAACGTAATATTAGAAAAACTAATGCGAAAAAAGGCGTGGAATTAGATTATTTCAAATGAGAGAAGCACCCCGGCGCGAAGGCCGGGAGAGGAAAGTGTGACGGGTCTCAAACTCTTAAGATTGTCCTTACGGACACTAACGTAACCACTCGGGAAGATCGTTCAGTCCCATCGCCTGACGGATGAGTTGTGGTTTTACGCCCGGGAGGGTATCGGCCAGTTTCAGCCCAATATCGCGTAGCAGTTTTTTCGCCGGATTCTCGCCTGCAAACAGTTCACGGAAACCCTGCATCCCCGCCAGCATCAGCGCTGCGCTGTGCTTACGGCTGCGCTCGTAGCGGCGTAAATAGAGATACTGCCCAATATCTTTGCCCTGACGCTGTAGCCGCTTAAGTTCATCGATCAGCTCCGCCGCATCCATAAAGCCAAGGTTAACCCCCTGACCCGCCAGCGGGTGGATGGTATGCGCCGCATCCCCAACCAGCGCCAGACGATGGGCCGCGAACTGGCGAGCATAACGTCCCGTCAGCGGAAACGCCTGACGTTCGCTTTCAAGGCTGCACTGCCCCAGACGATTATCAAAGGCGATATTCAGCGCCTGATTAAACTCGTCAACGCTTGCCTGCTGCATACGTTCTGCTTCCTGCGGCGAGAGCGACCAGACGATAGAACACAGGTGTGGATCGCTGAGTGGCAGGAATGCCAGGATCCCCTCGCCATGAAACGCCTGACGCGCAACCGCACCGTGAGCTTCCTGCGTACGGATAGTCGCCACCAGCGCATGATGACGGTAGTCCCAGAAGGTGAGCGGAATGTCCGCTTTATTGCGCAGCCAGGAATTAGCACCATCGGCACCGACGACCAGACGCGCCGTCAGCATTGCGCCATCTTTGAGGCTCAGAAATGCCTCGTTCTCGCCCCAGGCCACCTGCTGTATTTCAGCTGGCGCCATCAGCGTAATATCCGCTGAACGCTGCGCCTTTTGCCACAACGCATAATGGATTCCTGAGTTTTCAACGATGTGGCCCAAATGGCTGTAACCCATGCTCTGGTCATCAAATTCAATGCGTCCAAAGCTGTCTTTGTCCCAGACTTCCATGCCGTGGTAGCAGCAAGCGCGACGGGCAACAATGTCGGACCAGACGCCAAGACGGGTAAGCAGTTTTTCGCTGGCTGCATTAATGGCCGAAACGCGAAGCTGAGGAGGTGCATCCGCCGCCAACGGCTGCGGAACATGTTGTTCTAATACAGCAACGCGCAACCCACTGCCCTGCAGGCCGCAGGCAACCGCCAGCCCCACCATGCCGCCACCAACAATTGCTACATCAACACTTTGCACTGTTTGTACCTCGAAACCTGTAATCCGTAGGCCTGATAAGCGCAGCGCCATCAGGCATTTTTGCGGGGACCCTTGCCGGATGTCGGCGTTGCCTTATCCGGCCTACAGGTCATATTTATCGTGCAACCCAACCCAGGGTCCGCTCCGCCAGCGCATCGCGCGCAGGGGTGAATAATTCCATCGCCATCAACCCGACATTGCGCCCAACAACCAGCGGGGCCCAGTGATTGGCAAACAAATACACTAAATTGTTGGTCACACCAATCGTCGTCTCGCGATCGCGCTCGCGGCGCTGCTGATAGCGTGCCAGCACCGCATAATCACCCACATCTTCCGCGCCGTTCTGCGCCTGCGTCAACGTCTCAGCAAGGCTCATTACATCGCGCAGGCCAAGGTTGAAACCTTGCCCGGCAATGGGATGCAGCGTCTGGGCGGCGTTCCCTACCAGCACGGTACGATGGGTAATCGCTTTCAGCGCCGTAGTTAACGAAAGCGGATAAGCGCTGCGTTTACCAGCCTGGGTAATACGTCCCAGTCGCCAGCCAAAAGCGGTTTGCAGTTCACGGCAAAACTGTTCGTCGGACCAGGCCATGATCTCATCACGCTGCTCCAGCGGATGGCACCACACCAGCGAGCAGCGACCGTCAGACATTGGCAGCATTGCCAGCGGGCCATATTGCGTGAAGCGTTCAAACGCTCGCCCATCGTGCGGTACAGAGGTCGTGACGTTGGCAATCACCGCCAGTTGCTCATAAGGCTGTTGCAGCCAGTCAACACCGCAGGCAGTCGCCAGTGCGGAACGCGTGCCGTCAGCAGCCACCAGCAGGCGACCGGTAATCATCTCGCCATTCTCCAGCGTCACTTCAACGTGCTCCTGCGTGCGCGACACGCTGGCTACGCGGTCGGGGCAGTGCAATGTGACGCCCGGTGCTTTGCGCAGCAGCGCAAACAGACGCAGCCCGACGTCGTGCAGTTCTACCACCTGGCCCAGAGCCGGAATACGGTATTCCTGCGCATCCAGCGTCACAAATCCGGCATGGCCGCGATCGCTGACGTGAACCGTTTTAATGGCCGTTGCGCAATCGGCAATCGCCTGCCATACGCCAATTCGCGCCAGCTGTTGGCAGGTACCTGCCGCCAGCGCGATCGCCCGGGCGTCAAACCCGGGATGGCGGTCAGTTTCAGGTTCGCTCGCTTCTATCAGATGAACCGGCAGAGTCCCATGACTGAGCTGGGAAATGGCCAGCGCCAGCGTCGCGCCAACCATACCACCACCAACGATAATCACGCTCATTGCAGTCGCGCCGCAGCCATTAAGGCTTCAATGTCATCAGCTTTCTTCACTACGCTGGCGGTCAGGTTTTCATTGCCGTCCTCGGTGATGAGGATGTCATCCTCAATACGAATACCGATACCACGATAGGCCGGTGGTACATCGGCATCCGGTGCGATATACAGTCCCGGTTCGACGGTGAGTACCATTCCCGGCTCAAGAATACGTGAGCGGTCCTGACCATAAACGCCGACGTCGTGCACATCCAGACCCAGCCAGTGACTTAGACCATGCATAAAGAATGGGCGGTGCGCATTTTCGGTAATCAACTGATCGACATCACCGTGCAGAATGCCAAGCTTCACCAGGCCCGTAATCATGATACGCACCACTTCGCCAGTGACTTCCTGAATGGACGTTCCGGGACGATACAGACGCAGGCTGGTCTCTAAGGATTCCAGTACGATATCGTAGATTTCACGCTGCGCTGGGGTAAATTTACCGTTTACCGGGAAGGTACGCGTAATGTCACCCGCATAGCCTTTGTATTCGCATCCAGCGTCAATCAGCACCAAATCGCCATCGCGCATTTCACTTTCATTTTCGGTGTAATGCAGGATACAGCCGTTTTCACCGCTGCCGACAATCGTGTTATAGGACGGATAACGCGCGCCATGACGGGTAAATTCATGGTGAATCTCCCCTTCTAACTGGTATTCAAACATTCCCGGACGGCATTTTTCCATCGCGCGGGTATGCGCCAGTGCGGTGATTTCTCCGGCACGACGCATGACCGCAATTTCTTCCGGTGATTTGAACAGGCGCATTTCATGCACCATCGGACGCCAGTCGATAATCGCGGCAGGCGCGTGCAGATTTTGTCTGGAGCCTTTGCGCAGTTTATCCAGCGCCGTGCACACAATCTCGTCTGCCCAGGCATACTCGCCCTGGGCGTGGTATACCGCGTCCAGACCATTGAGCAGCAAATACAGCTGTTGGTTGATTTCACTGAAGGCCAGCGCCCGGTCAACGCCAAGTTTTGCCGGGGCAGCATCCTGGCCCAGACGGCGGCCAAACCAGATTTCCGCCGTCAGATCGCGAACCCGATTGAACAAAACGCTGTGGTTATGAGTGTCATCACTTTTAATCAGCACCAGCACGGCTTCAGGTTCGTTAAAACCGGTGAAGTACCAGAAATCACTGCTTTGGCGGTAAGGGTATTCACTGTCCGCACTACGCGTCGCTTCCGGTGCGGCAAAAATCAGCGCGGCGCTGCCGGGCTGCATTTGTGCCAGTAAAGCCTGGCGACGACGCTGGAATTCTTGCTGAGATATCTCGCTCATCACACTCTCCTTTGCGTTTCGTTCTTAGTGCAGAGTCGGTTTACGGACTTCCGGCGCGGTCGGCTGCTGACGCGTAAACGTGTCATGGCACAGCAAGGCGGCTACGCGCACGTATTCGATGATCTCTTCGAGCGACATTTCCAGCTCTTCCTGATCTTCGTCTTCGTCATATCCCAATTGAGCGATATTGCGCAGGTCGTCAATCGCTTCCCCGGTTTCGCCGGTCACTTTGTCGAGCTTCGGCTGCGTGACGCCAAGGCCCAGTAAAAAGTGGTTTACCCATCCCGCCAGCGCATCGGCGCGATCAAACACGCTGACGTCATCCCCTTCAGGCAGATAAAGCTGAAAAAGGAAGCCGTCGTCTTCGAGGGCATCACTGGTGGCTGAGTGCATTTTCAGCAGCGCCTGAGCCAGCTCATGACCAAAGGCCAGACCTTCGTTCGTCAGGTCGTGCAGCAGCGGCTGCCATGAGCTGTCGTTGTTTCCGCCACAAATCATTCCGCTTATCAAGCCGTGCATTTCGGCCGGGGTTAATCCAGCCCCTTGTTGGTTCAAAAACTGGCTAACTTCGTTGTAACCAGGCATTTCGTTCTGTATAGACATAAGCATTCGTCATCAAAGGGAGGAATATTCATGATATGCTACCACTTTGGACCCTGGTGGACCAGAAAAGGGCTTGTATCTTGATACCAGGGTAGCTATAGTGTCGCCCCTTCGCGGACCCACGGTCTGGAGACGAAGGCAGCGCAGTCAATCAGCAGGAAGGTGGCATGTCTGCACAACCCGTCGATATCCAAATATTTGGCCGTTCACTGCGAGTGAATTGCCCGCCTGAACAAAGGGATGCGTTGAATCAGGCTGCGGACGATCTCAATCAGCGATTGCAAGATCTGAAAGTTCGCACTAGAGTCACAAATACTGAGCAGTTGGTTTTCATCGCCGCGTTGAACATCAGCTATGAATTAACTCAGGAAAAAGCGAAGACGCGTGAGTACGCGGCGAGCATGGAACAACGTATTCGGATGCTACAACAGACCATCGAACAGGCGTTGCTTGATCAGGGTCGCATAACCGAAAAAACGGGCCAAAACTTTGAATAACACTTTTCGGTTTACTGTGGTAGAGTGACCGTGAAGACAAAATTTCTCTGAGATGTTTGCAAGCGGGCCAGTCCCCTGAGCCGATATTTCATACCACAAGAATGTGGCGCTCCACGGTTGGTGAGCATGCTCGGCCCGTCCGAGAAGCCTTAAAACTGTGACGACGCATTCACCTTGAACCAAGGGTTCAAGGGTTACAGCCTGCGGCGGCATCTCGGAGATTCCCTTCTACCTGGCAACAGCCATGACATTACTTTCTGAACTTCCTTTATCCCGGCAAGAAATCCGTCAACTGATTCGGCAGCGTCGTCGCGCGCTTACTTCCGAACAGCAACGACAATACGGTCAGCAAGCCGCGACCCGAATGCTCAGTTATCCCCCTGTTGTACTCGCTCATACCGTGGCGGTATTCCTCTCGTTCGATGGCGAACTCGATACCCAGCCGCTAATAGATCAGCTGTGGCGAGCAGGCAAGCGCGTCTATCTTCCAGTTCTTCACCCCTTCAGCCCTGGCAACCTGCTGTTCCTGCACTATCATCCGCACAGCGACCTGGTAACCAATCGCTTAAAGATCCAGGAACCACGGCTTGATGTACGTGACGTATTGCCGCTCTCACAGCTGGATGTACTGATTACGCCGTTAGTGGCATTTGATGAGGTCGGGCAACGCCTGGGTATGGGCGGTGGATTTTACGATCGAACGCTTCAAAACTGGCAGCAGCATAAGATCCAGCCCGTAGGCTACGCGCACGATTGTCAGCGAGTGGAAAAGCTACCTGTCGAAGAATGGGATATCCCGCTGCCTGCGGTGGTGACGCCGTCCAAAATCTGGGAGTGGTAGCTTTTTTACCAATTGCGGCAAGGCTCGAAAACAGAATGTATGCGTGACAGGAAGAGATTTTGAGGCCGGGAAATCAGAGGAAAGATGGGCAGGTCAACCGCCTGCCCATGTAGAGGAAATCAGTACAGCAGACGAGCGCGAATGGTTCCCGGAAGGGCTTTCATCGCCAGCAGCGCTTTCTCTGCCACATCTTCATCCGCTTCAATATCAATAACCACGTAACCTACCTGTGCGGAAGTCTGCAGATACTGCGCGGCAATGTTGACGCCCTGCTCGGCAAAAATCTGGTTCAGCGCAGTCAGTACGCCCGGACGGTTTTCGTGAATGTGCATCAGACGACGACCGCCGTGCAGCGGCAGCGAAACTTCCGGGAAGTTAACTGCAGACAGCGTAGAGCCGTTGTCGGAATACTTGGTCAGTTTCCCAGCCACTTCCAGACCAATGTTTTCCTGTGCTTCCAGCGTTGAACCACCAATGTGCGGCGTCAGGATCACGTTGTCGAAATCACACAGCGGCGAAGTGAAAGGATCGCTGTTGGTTGCCGGCTCGGTTGGGAATACGTCGATTGCTGCCCCTGCCAGGTGCTTGGTCGCTAACGCGTCGCACAGCGCAGGAATATCAACAACTGTGCCGCGTGCGGCGTTAATCAGCAGCGCGCCTGGTTTCATCAACGCAATCTCACGCGCGCCCATCAGATTTTTGGTGGAGGCATTTTCCGGTACGTGCAAACTGACCACGTCGCTCATATTGAGCAGGTCGGAAAGATGCTGCACCTGCGTGGCGTTGCCGAGCGGGAGTTTATTTTCAATATCATAGAAATAGACGTGCATCCCCAGCGATTCCGCCAGAATGCCTAGCTGAGTACCAATGTGACCATAACCGATGATCCCCAGTTTTTTGCCACGCGCTTCAAACGAGCCGGTAGCCAGTTTATTCCACACGCCGCGGTGTGCTTTGGCGTTAGCTTCGGGTACGCCGCGTAGCAGCAGCAGCAGTTCGCCAATCACCAGTTCCGCAACGGAACGCGTGTTAGAGAATGGTGCGTTAAACACGGGGATACCGCGCTTTGCCGCAGCGCTGAGATCAACCTGGTTGGTGCCGATACAGAAGCAGCCAATCGCGACCAGTTTCTCTGCGGCGTCAATCACATCTTCAGTCAGATGGGTACGGGATCGCAGGCCAATGAAGTGGGCATCACGGATGGACTCTTTCAGTTGTTCAGTGTCCAGAGCGCCTTTATGAAACTCGATGTTGGTATAACCTGCTGCACGAAGGCTTTCGAGCGCTTTTTGATGCACGCCTTCAACCAGCAGAAATTTAATCTTATCTTTCTCCAGTGATACCTTTGCCATTTCCCCGACCCTGTCTTTTTTTGTTCAAACTGATGTGTTGTGTGTGGGATTTTCATCCGTCTCTTCAACATATCAAAAAATAATATTGCGGCAATATGAACGTTTGCGTCGCCGTGCTGAAGAAATGTCATTCAGAGAGAAATGTCAGAGGAAAATACTGGCGATAACTTTTTCTTTGGAGAGATCGGCAGGACAATATTATAAACGTGACACAAGTCACCAAATTTGCCCTGCCAAAATTTTTTTAACGGGAGAAGACACTCCCGTCAGATCATTTTACGATAGTTTTCACGCCGTCTGGCGTACCGATCAGCGCAACATCCGCACCACGGTTGGCAAACAGACCGACGGTTACCACGCCCGGAATCGCATTGATGGCGTTTTCCATCGCGATGGCATCGAGGATCTCCAGACCGTGTACATCAAGGATCACGTTACCATTGTCCGTCACTACGCCCTGACGGTATTCAGGACGACCGCCCAGCTTCACCAACTGGCGAGCCACAGCGCTGCGCGCCATTGGGATCACTTCAACCGGCAGCGGGAAGTTACCGAGAATATCGACTTCTTTGGACGCGTCGGCAATGCAGATAAATTTCTTCGCCACGGAAGCAATAATTTTTTCACGGGTCAACGCAGCGCCGCCGCCCTTGATCATCTGCATGTGGCCGTTGATTTCATCCGCGCCGTCAACGTATACGCCGAGGCTGTCCACTTCGTTAAGATCGAACACGTGGATACCGAGGCTTTTGAGTTTTTCGGTTGAAGCGTCCGAACTGGATACCGCACCTTCAATCTGACCTTTCATTGTGCCCAGCGCATCAATAAAGTGTGCGGCTGTTGAACCTGTACCTACGCCCACAATGGTACCGGGCTGTACATACTGAAGTGCCGCCCATCCTACTGCTTTTTTCAGTTCATCCTGCGTCATGATCGTTTCGCCTGTGGTGTGAATATGGTGGGAAAATTCACGCGCATTATAGAACATTGTGCAGAAAAATGTCCCCACACCCGCTCGCAAGCGGCGGATTTCGTCTTTACCCAACCTAAATTTGTGTCATAGTGCAGAACAAGCAAAATTTTCAGGAGTGCGTCAAAGCAATGAAACGTCCGGACTACAGAACACTACAAGCACTGGATGCGGTTATTCGTGAACGAGGATTTGAGCGCGCGGCGCAAAAGCTGTGCATCACGCAATCCGCGGTTTCACAGCGCATAAAACAGCTTGAGAATATGTTCGGACAACCGCTGCTGGTGCGTACCGTACCACCACGCCCAACCGAACAGGGGCAGAAACTACTGGCGCTTTTGCGTCAGGTTGAACTGCTGGAAGACGAGTGGCTGGGTGATGAACAAACCGGCTCGACGCCGCTGCTGCTCTCACTGGCGGTGAACGCCGACAGTCTGGCGACCTGGTTGCTTCCGGCGCTGGCTCCGGTACTGGCAAATTCGCCGATTCGGCTGAACCTGCAGGTTGAGGATGAAACCCGAACTCAGGAACGTCTGCGTCGTGGTGAAGTGGTCGGTGCGGTGAGTATTCAACATCAGGCGCTGCCAAGCTGTCTGGTGGATAAACTCGGCGCGCTGGACTACCTGTTTGTTGGCTCGAAACCTTTCGCCGAGCGTTATTTCCCTAACGGCGTCACCCGCTCTGCCCTGCTGAAAGCCCCGGCGGTAGCGTTTGACCATCTTGATGATATGCACCAGGCGTTCCTGCAACAAAACTTCGACCTGCCGCCAGGCAGCGTGCCGTGCCATATCGTTAACTCGTCTGAAGCCTTCGTTCAACTGGCGCGCCAGGGAACCACCTGCTGCATGATCCCCCACTTACAGATTGAGAAAGAACTGGAAAGCGGCGAGCTTATCGACTTAACACCGGGCCTGTTCCAACGCCGGATGCTGTACTGGCACCGTTTTGCACCGGAAAGTCGCATGATGCGCAACGTCACCGATGCGCTGCTGGCCTATGGTCACAACGTACTGCGTCAGGATTAAACCGCTCATAACCTCAGAGTGCCGGATGGTGGCGTAACACCCTATCCGGCCGACAAGCCTTTTACCCTATTTTCATGCTATTCCCGCCACGTCTTTGAAATAAATCACAAAATCAAACACGCCACGCGGCAAAAAACGACGCCCTGTTGGCTATTTTTTGCTGGCGACAAGCCAAATGAAAAAGCTCACCGTATTCGCAAAGATTCAACTTATTGCGTAATACGGAGCAAAAAATGGCAAACGTGCAGGAGTGGCAAACACTCGCCAATAAAGAACTCAGTCGACGGGAAAAAACCGTCGAGTCGCTGGAAAGACAGACGGCGGAAGGGATTGCCATCAAGCCGCTGTACACCGAAGAAGACCTCGATAATCTGGAAGTCACGGGCACCCTTCCCGGGCTGCCGCCTTACGTGCGTGGCCCGCGCGCCACCATGTATACCGCGCAGCCGTGGACCATTCGTCAGTACGCCGGTTTCTCAACCGCCAAAGAGTCCAACGCCTTTTACCGCCGCAACCTCGCCGCCGGACAAAAAGGACTTTCCGTCGCCTTTGACCTTGCCACCCATCGTGGCTATGACTCTGACAACCCACGCGTGGCGGGTGACGTCGGTAAAGCAGGCGTGGCGATCGATACCGTCGAAGATATGAAGATACTGTTCGACCAGATCCCGCTGGATAAGATGTCAGTATCGATGACCATGAACGGCGCGGTTCTACCTGTGTTGGCGTTTTATATCGTCGCTGCAGAAGAACAAGGCGTAACGCCGGAACAACTCACCGGGACCATTCAGAACGATATTCTGAAAGAGTACCTGTGCCGCAACACCTACATTTATCCACCAAAACCGTCCATGCGCATTATCGCCGACATCATCGCCTGGTGCTCTGGCAACATGCCGCGCTTTAACACCATCAGCATCAGCGGCTATCACATGGGGGAAGCCGGAGCGAACTGCGTGCAGCAGGTAGCGTTTACGCTGGCAGACGGTATTGAATACATCAAAGCTGCACTCTCCGCCGGACTGAAAATTGATGATTTCGCCCCGCGCCTGTCGTTCTTCTTCGGCATCGGCATGGATCTGTTTATGAACGTCGCCATGCTGCGCGCGGCGCGCTATTTGTGGAGTGAAGCGGTCAGCAGCTTTGGCGCGACCAACCCGAAATCTCTCGCTCTGCGTACCCACTGCCAGACGTCTGGCTGGAGCCTGACCGAGCAGGATCCATATAACAACGTGGTACGAACCACTATTGAAGCACTCGGCGCTACGCTTGGCGGCACCCAGTCGCTGCATACCAACGCCTTTGATGAAGCGCTCGGTCTGCCCACCGATTTCTCCGCCCGTATTGCGCGTAATACGCAAATCATCATTCAGGAAGAATCAGAGATCTGCCGCACCGTTGATCCGCTGGCCGGATCGTATTACGTCGAGTCACTCACCGATCAAATTGTGAAGCAGGCACGCACGATCATCAAACAGATTGACGAGGCAGGCGGCATGGCGAAAGCGATCGAAGCCGGGCTCCCTAAACGGATGATCGAAGAAGCTTCCGCGCGTGAACAGTCGCTGATCGACCAGGGTAAGCGCGTTATCGTCGGCGTCAATAAGTACAAGCTGGATAAAGAAGACGAGACGTCGGTACTGGAGATCGACAACGTGAAGGTGCGCAACGAGCAGATTGCCTCGCTGCAGCATATCCGCACCACCCGCGACAACGATGCCGTTAAAGCCGCGCTCACGGCACTGACCCACGCCGCGCAGCATAATGAAAACCTGCTGGCTGCTGCCGTCAACGCCGCCCGCGTTCGCGCCACGCTCGGTGAAATCTCCGACGCGCTGGAAGTCGCTTTTGATCGGTATCTGGTTCCCAGCCACTGCGTCACCGGGGTGATTGCGCAAAGCTATCACCAGTCAGACAAATCCGCCGATGAGTTCGATACCATCGTTGCGCAAACCGAACGATTTCTCGCGGAAAATGGCCGCCGCCCGCGTATTCTGATCGCCAAGATGGGTCAGGACGGCCACGATCGCGGCGCGAAGGTAATCGCCAGCGCCTATTCCGATCTCGGTTTCGATGTCGATCTCAGCCCGATGTTCTCCACTCCGGAAGAGATCGCCCGTCTGGCGGTAGAAAACGATGTGCATGTAATAGGCGCATCGTCACTGGCGGCGGGCCATAAAACGCTGATCCCGGAACTGGTTACCGCACTCAAAAAATGGGGCGTGAAGATATCTGCGTGGTAGCAGGAGGCGTTATTCCGCCACAGGATTACGCCTTTCTGCACGAGCATGGCGTGGCAGCCATTTATGGCCCCGGCACGCCAATGCTCGACAGCGTCCGCGATGTGTTAACCCGTATCAGTCAGCATCATGATTAATGCCGCCACGCTTGAAGATACCGTCCGCCGTTTGCGACTCGGTGAACGGGCTACGCTCGCCCAGGCGATGACGCTGGTCGAAAGCAACCATCCGCGCCACCAGCCGCTGAGTACGCAATTGCTGGACGCGATTATGCCGTTCACCGGTAACGCCCTGCGCTTGGGGATCACCGGTACGCCGGGCGCGGGCAAAAGCACTTTCCTGGAAGCATTCGGCATGCTGCTTATCCACCACGGATTACGGGTAGCGGTGATCGCCGTCGATCCCAGCAGCCCGGTCAGCGGCGGCAGCATTCTTGGCGATAAAACCCGCATGACGGAGCTGGCCCGCGCCGAATCTGCGTTTATTCGACCGGTCCCTTCCAGCGGTCATTTAGGCGGTGCCAGCCAGCGCGCCCACGAATTAATGCTGCTGTGCGAAGCGGCTGGCTTTGACGTGGTGATTGTGGAAACCGTCGGCGTAGGACAGTCAGAAACCGAAGTCGCAGGCATGGTGGATTGCTTTATCTCACTGCAAATCGCTGGCGGTGGCGACGATTTACAGGGCATCAAAAAAGGACTGATGGAAATGGCGGATCTGGTCGTCATCAATAAGGACGACGGTGATAACCATACCAGCGTTGCCATTGCCCGCCATATGTACGAATCCGCCCTGCATATTCTGCGCCGCAAATATGACGAGTGGCAGCCGCGGGTTCTGACCTGTAGCGCCCTGGAAAAACGCGGTATCGAGGAGGTTTGGCAGGCGATTAGCGACTTTAAAACGTGCCTGACCGCCAGCGGCCGACTGGAAAAAGTTCGCCAGCAGCAGGCGGTGGACTGGTTACACCAGCAGGCTGAAGAAGAAGCCCTGCATCTGCTGTTTGCCCGCACTGATTTCGACCGCTATTTCCAGCAGACGCTACAGGCCGTCAAAAACAATGATCTTTCGCCGCGCACCGGTCTGCGGCACATCAGCGAATTTATTCAGCATCATTACTTTCAATAAAGAGAACATTATGTCTTATCAATACGTCAACGTGGTCATCATCCAGAAAGTCGCGGTTATTGAGTTCAATTACGCCCGCAAGCTCAATGCCCTGAGTAAAGTGTTTATTGACGATCTGATGCAGGCGCTGAGCGATCTCAATCGTGCAGACATTCGCTGCATCATTCTGCGCGCTCCAAGCGGGGCCAAAGTGTTTTCTGCCGGGCATGATATTCATGAACTCCCTACCGGACGTCGCGATCCGCTCTCTTATGACGATCCGCTGCGTCAGATAACCCGTATGATCCAAAAATACCCGAAGCCGGTGATCTCCATGGTCGAAGGCAGCGTCTGGGGCGGCGCGTTTGAGATGATCATGAGTTCCGATCTGATCATTGCAGCCAGTACCTCCACTTTCTCGATGACCCCGGTCAACCTCGGTGTGCCGTATAACCTGGTGGGCATCCACAACCTGACCCGCGACGCTGGTTTTCACATCGTGAAAGAGCTGATTTTTACCGCTTCGCCCATCACCGCTCAACGCGCCATGGCGGTCGGGATCCTTAACCATGTCGTGCCCGTCGAGGAACTGGAAGATTTCACTCTGCAAATGGCGCACCACATCTCGGAAAAAGCGCCGCTGGCCATCGCCGTCATCAAAGAAGAACTGCGCGTGCTGGGTGAAGCGCACACCATGAATTCTGATGAGTTCGAGCGTATTCAGGGCATGCGCCGCGCGGTGTACGACAGCGAGGATTATCAGGAAGGGATGAACGCGTTTATGGAAAAACGTAAACCAAATTTTGTTGGCCATTAATCACGTCCGAGGAAGGAGACGGCCATGAAACGGATGAGCGCCGAACAGGCGGCAGAAATTATCCAGCACGATGATATGGTGGCGTTTAGCGGCTTTACCCCTGCGGGTTCACCCAAAGCGTTACCCAGCGCAATTGCCCAACGCGCCTGCGAACGGCATCAGAACGGGCAGCCTTTTCAGATCCGCCTGCTGACCGGAGCATCAATTGGCGCCGCCGCTGATGATGTTCTATCCGCGGCGGATGCCGTTTCCTGGCGTGCGCCTTATCAAACGTCATCGGGCCTGCGCGAGAAAATTAATCAGGGCCAGGTGAGGTTTGTCGATCTCCATTTGAGTGAAGTGGCGCAAATGGTTAATTACGGCTTTTTTGGCGAGATCGATGTTGCCGTCATTGAAGCCTCCGCCATTGCGCCAGATGGCCGGATTTGGCTTTCCAGCGGTATTGGTAATGCGCCGACCTGGCTGCTGCGGGCGAAAAAAGTGATCATTGAATTGAATCATTACCATAATCCGCGCGTAGCGGAGTTTGCCGACATCGTGATACCCGGTGCGCCGCCGCGGCGTAACAGCGTACCCATTTTTCATACCATGGATCGCGTAGGCAGTCAGTGCGTACAGATAGACCCCAAAAAGGTGGTTGCGGTGGTGGATACCGAGCTGCCCGATGCCGGAAATGCGGCGGATAAAACCAATCCGGTCAGCCAGCAAATTGCCGATAACGTAGTCACTTTTTTGCTGGCAGAAATGGCCCACAAACGTATTCCAGCTGAGTTTCTGCCCTTACAAAGCGGCGTGGGCAATATCAACAACGCGGTAATGGCGCGACTGGGCGAGAACCCGGATATCCCGCCCTTTATGATGTATTCGGAGGTGTTGCAAGAGTCGGTGGTGCATCTGCTGGAAACGGGCAAGATAACAGGTGCCAGCGCCTCCAGCCTGACCATTTCAGCCCCGTCGCTACAGAAGATTTACGACAACATGGACTTCTTCGCCAGCCGGATTGTGCTACGCCCGCAGGAGATCTCCAATAACCCGGAAATCATCCGTCGGCTGGGGGTTATTGCGCTCAACGTCGGTCTGGAGTTTGATATCTACGGCCATGCCAATTCCACGCACGTTGCGGGGGTGAACCTGATGAATGGCATCGGTGGCAGCGGGGATTTCGAGCGCAACGCCTACCTGTCTATCTTTATGGCGCCGTCGATTGCCAAAGGCGGGAAAATCTCCACCATCGTACCGATGTGCAGCCATGTCGACCACAGCGAACATAGCGTTAAAGTGATCGTGACCGAACAAGGGATTGCCGATCTGCGTGGGCTATCTCCGATGCAGCGGGCGCACACAATTATCGATAACTGTGCGCACCCTCTTTATCGGGATTATCTGCACCGCTATCTGGAGAAAGCGCCCGGCGGGCATATCCATCACGATCTCAGCCATGCATTCGATCTGCATCGCAACCTTCTCGAGACTGGATCGATGCTCGGCTAACTTGCGCTACCGTCACGATCTTCAGCAATATGCTGGAGCATGGTGGCGGTATAGCGATGATTTTTCAGCGAATAGAGAAACTCCTGCATATACATGGGGCTGCCGGGCGCATCGAAATACTTTAGCGTCGACGGGTTCACCAGCCGCCAGGCGAAATGAGGGATCACCGTCAAAAACTGTCCGCGCTCTACCGCGCTGATCTTGGCCATAAAGCTGTACGGACGGTAGATAATCGTCGGGTTGATCCCGCAGGGCCGCATGTATGCATCCAGCATCGCCTCAAAGTTGGCGCGATTCTGGAAGCGCATTTGCAGCCAAGGCAGCTCGCGCAGCAGATCCTGCGGCTGTTTTTCTTCGTAGCGCCGGGAAACGAGAAACCCCAGACGCAGCGGAGGCAGCTCGCTAATCGCCAGATTCTCCAGTTCCTGGACGCGGGGGGAAACGTGCTGCGGCGAGATAATAAAATCCAGTTTGCGATCGAACAGGTTATCAATCACCCCATTCTCGCTGAATTCAACGGCCTGAGCCGTCACGCCGTCATACTTATCACCAAGGCTAATCAACTGGTCAAAAATAATCGTTGGGTAGGTATTGTCGATACCGATGACGATTTCCCGCGAGCGGCGAGAGGCGTTGTGGATTTCGTTATCAATGGCAGAAAGGCGCTGATAAACGGGAAACAGCTTCTGATACAGCTCTTGTCCGGCTTTATTCAGGCTGATGTTGTTATCTTTGCGGGTAAACAGCGTATAGCCGATTTGATCTTCCAGTGCGGCAATGCTTTTACCGAAAGGCGATGCGGTCATATGTATTTTTTCTGCCGCTCTGGCGATGTTATTAGTTTGCGCCAGCAGAATGAAATTACGCATCTTTTTCGAGATAAAAATATCCATAGCGTCCCCTTAAAAATCGCTATGGCCTATCCTCATTACGGCGAAAAAAAAGACTGGATGTAGGGTCTCATTTTTACAGTTGCTCACAGAAAAAACCCGGCTGGAAAGCCGGGTCTGCAATGATTACTGGGTTTTGGCTGGCGTTGCTGCTGGTTGCCCCGCCGTCGGCTCAATCTGGAAGACCACATCAACCTGATCGTCAAACTGAATAACCGGCTGTTCGTAGGTTTCCTGAGCGGATGTCGCAGGCGCTGCATCTGCTTTCATCATCCGTACCATCGGGCTCGGTTGATAATTGGAAACGTGGTAGCGCACGCTGTAAACGGGCCCCAGTTTGCTGTTAAAGCCCGCAGCTAACTGCTCAGCCTGATGAATAGCATCATCAATTGCTGCTTTACGCGCTTTATCTTTGTAAGTATCCGGCTGGGCAACGCCAAGCGATACCGAACGGATCTCATTCAGACCGGCCTTCAGTGCACCATCGAGCAGCGCGTTGAGTTTGTCCAACTGACGCAGCGTGACCTCAACGGTACGTACCGCACGATAGCCTTTAAGGACGCTTTTACCATTCTGGTAGTCGTAGTCCGGCTGGGTGCGCAGGTTTGCCGCGCTAATATCTTTCTTCGCTATCTGGTTCTGTTCAAGGAAGGACAGATATTGCGCCACGCGCTCATCAGCCTGCTTCTTCGCTGAAGCCGCATCCTTTGCAGCTACGTTCACTTCAATCGCCAGAGTAGCGATGTCTGGTGTCGCATCCACGCTTGCCGTTCCGGAAGTCACGATGTGCGGTCCATTTGGCAACTCATTTGCCTGTACCGATAGTGCGCTGAATCCGACTAATGCCGCCAGGGCCATTATTTTGAACTTCACGGTCGTTCCTCCATGTTTCATTAATTACCCCGAAACTCAGGGCACATGCAGGCAAGCTTAGCCGATCTCGCTGCGTTGTCCATCAGACAACACTTAGTTGAACAACGCATGAACGTGCGCAACACCTTCTTTTGCCAACTGAAAAGCGATAAACCACATCACCAATCCTACCAGGGTATTGATGATCCGCTGTGCTTTAGCAGTGCGCAAACGCGGAGCGAGCCAAGCCGCAAGCAATGCCAGGCCGAAGAACCACAGGAACGAAGCGCTGACGGTACCCAGCGCAAACCAGCGCTTAGGCTCAACGTCCAGTTGGCCTCCCAGACTCCCCAACACCACAAAGGTATCCAGGTAAACATGGGGGTTGAGCCATGTCACCGCCAGCATAGTAGCGATAATTTTCCAGCGTCCCTGCTTCATCACCTCGGCGCTGGCCAGTTCCAGGTTACTGCTCATCGCCGTTTTTAACGCCCCGAAACCGTACCAGAGTAAAAATGCCACCCCACCCCAGGTGACAAGCGCCATCAGCCATGGTGACTGCATCAGCAAGGCGCTACCGCCAAAGATCCCCGCGCAAATCAGCACTAAGTCGCTGATAGCGCAGAGTAAAGCAATCATGATGTGATACTGGCGACGGATCCCCTGATTCATCACGAAGGCGTTTTGCGGACCGAGCGGAAGTATCATAGCCGCACCAAGTGCAAGCCCTTGAAAATAATACGATAACACGTTAATCATCCCGAACTGTTTCTCTTAGGAGCAGACTATAGCGCGGGGAAAACATTAGCGGAAATGGATAATTTTAATCAGGGATAAGAAGAATTAATACCAAGGGTGGGGAAATGCCGGATGACGGCTGACGCCTTATCCGGCCTACAAAACCTGTGGGCCCGGTAAGCGATAGCGCCACCGGGCACGCGATTACTCTGCCGCGCTCTCTTTCACACGCTTGAAGTTCACATCCATCTGCGGGTACGGGAAGCTGATACCGTTGGCGTCAAACTCGCGTTTAATACGCTCCAGTACGTCCCAGTAGACGCTTTGCAGATCGCTACTGTTGCTCCAGACGCGTACCACAAAATTAATCGAGGAAGCGCCCAGCTCATTCAGGCGCACCGTCATTTCACGATCTTTAAGGATACGCTCGTCAGACTGAATGATATCGGTGAGGATTTTTTTCACCTGATCGATATCGGAGTCGTAAGCCACGCCGATGATAAATTCGTTACGACGAACCGGCTCACGAGAGAAGTTAATGATGTTCCCGGCAATGATTTTACCGTTTGGGATCACAACAATCTTACCGTCTACGGTACGCATAGTCGTGGAGAAAATCTGCACGTTGAGTACGGTTCCCGCTACGCCGCCGAGGTCTACATACTCACCTGCGCGGAACGGACGGAACATCACCAGCAGCACGCCAGCGGCGAGGTTGGACAGCGAACCTTGCAGCGCCAGACCAACGGCTAAACCTGCGGCACCGAGAACGGCAATCACAGAAGCGGTTTGTACCCCAACGCGACCCAAAGCGGCAATCAGCGTGAACGCGATAATCCCGTAGCGCACCAGTGCGGAGAGGAAGTCAGCAACGGTTGCATCAATTTTACGTGCCACCATCAGGCGGTTAACGGTGTTTGATACGATTCGCGCCACAATCATACCGATAATGACAATGGCGATGGCCGCAACGATGTTGACGGCATAGCTTAACAGCAGCTCCTGATTGCGGACCAGCCAGGTGCCCGCACCATTTATGCTGTCGACAACATTCAAATCTTCCATTCAATATTCCTTTTTTGCTTACCCAAATGGGAAAAATAAAGCCGTCCCAACGGGACTGGCAATCTGACAAGGGTAAACAATAAACCTGGATTTTGCCAAACAGATCACAGAATTCTCTGCCAGCAGCATATTGAAATGGCAATAAAAAAGGCCCGCATTTGCGGGCCTCATGTCACGTAGAACGGCGTAAATTACAGAACGTCAACCGCGTTCAGTTCTTTGAAAGCCTGTTCCAGACGGGTGATCATGGTTGCCTGACCAGCACGCAGCCATACGCGCGGATCGTAGTATTTCTTGTTCGGCTGATCTTCGCCTTTCGGGTTGCCCAGCTGGCCCTGCAGGTAAGCTTCGTTCGCTTTGTAGTAGTTCAGAACACCTTCCCAGGTAGCCCATTGGGTATCGGTGTCGATGTTCATTTTCACTACGCCGTAGCTTACGGAGTCTTTGATTTCCTGAGCAGTAGAACCGGAACCGCCGTGGAAGACGAAGTTCAGGCTGTTGTGCGGCAGGTTATGTTTCTTAGAAACATAGTCCTGAGAGTCGCGCAGGATGGTCGGGGTCAGAACAACGTTACCCGGCTTATAAACGCCGTGTACGTTACCGAAGGAAGCTGCGATGGTGAAACGCGGGCTGATTTTGCTCAGCTCGGTGTATGCGTAATCAACGTCTTCCGGCTGGGTGTACAGTGCAGAAGCGTCCATGTGGCTGTTGTCCACGCCGTCTTCTTCGCCACCGGTGCAACCCAGTTCGATTTCCAGGGTCATGCCCATTTTGGACATGCGCGCCAGGTATTTGGAGCAGATTTCGATGTTCTCTTCCAGAGACTCTTCAGACAGGTCGATCATGTGAGAAGAGAACAGCGGTTTGCCGGTTGCTGCGAAGTGTTTTTCACCCGCGTCCAGCAGACCGTCGATCCACGGCAGCAGTTTCTTCGCGCAGTGGTCAGTGTGCAGGATAACCGGAACACCGTAGTGTTCAGCCATCTGGTGAACGTGATGCGCGCCAGAGATAGCACCCAGGATTGCAGCGCCCTGAGGAACGTCAGACTTCACGCCTTTACCCGCGATGAAAGAAGCACCACCGTTGGAGAACTGTACGATTACCGGCGCTTTAACTTTAGCAGCGGTTTCCAGAACGGCGTTGATGGAGTCGGTACCCACGCAGTTAACAGCTGGCAGAGCAAAGTTGTTTTCTTTAGCTACCTGGAAAACTTTCTGTACGTCATCACCAGTGATTACGCCTGGTTTTACGAAATCAAAAATTTTAGACATATTACGAATCCTGTATCTTCGGCCTTGGAAAGGGCGCGCGCTCTAAAGCGCGCTAATAATTGGGCAGGTTTCCCTGCCCATTAAATGCTTACTTTTTAGCGCGCTCTTCGAGCATCGCTACTGCTGGCAATACTTTACCTTCCACGAATTCGAGGAAAGCGCCGCCGCCAGTGGAGATGTAGGAGATTTTGTCAGCAATGCCGAACAGGTCGATTGCTGCCAGGGTGTCACCGCCGCCTGCGATAGAGAACGCTTCGCTGTCTGCGATAGCGTTAGCAACGATTTCAGTACCTTTGCGGAAGTTCGGGAATTCGAACACGCCAACCGGGCCATTCCACAGAATGGTTTTCGCATTTTTCAGGATGTCAGCCAGCTGCTGTGCAGAAGCGTCGCCGATGTCCAGGATCTGCTCGTCTTCTTTCACATCGCTAACGGACTTCAGAGTAGCCGGTGCAGTTTCAGAGAATTCAGTCGCTACGCGAACGTCAGTCGGGACCGGGATGTCGCAAGTGGTCAGCAGACGCTTAGCTTCGTCAACCAGGTCAGCTTCGTACAGGGATTTACCCACGTTGTGGCCTTGAGCGGCAACGAAGGTGTTCGCGATACCACCGCCAACGATCAGCTGGTCAGCGATTTTTGACAGAGAATCCAGAACGGTCAGTTTGGTGGAAACTTTAGAACCGCCAACGATAGCAACCATCGGACGAGCAGGTTCTTTCAGTGCTTTACCCAGCGCATCCAGCTCAGCAGCCAGCAGCGGGCCTGCGCAAGCTACATCAGCGAATTTACCGATACCGTGGGTAGAAGCCTGTGCACGGTGAGCTGTACCGAAAGCGTCCATTACGAATACGTCGCACAGCGCAGCATATTTTTTGGACAGTGCTTCGTCGTCTTTCTTCTCGCCTTTGTTGAAGCGAACGTTTTCCAGAACCACCAGTTCACCGGCAGCGACTTCAACGCCGTCCAGGTAATCTTTTACCAGGCGAACCGGAGCAGACAGTTTGTCTTTCAGGTAGTTAACAACCGGCAGCAGAGAGAATTCTTCGTTGTACTCGCCTTCGGTAGGACGACCCAGGTGGGAAGTTACCATCACTTTCGCACCCTGTTTCAGGGCCAGTTCGATGGTCGGCAGAGAAGCACGGATACGCGCATCGCTGGTTACTTTCCCTTCTTTAACTGGTACGTTCAGGTCCGCACGGATAAAAACGCGTTTACCAGCCAGATCCAGATCGGTCATCTTAATTACAGACATGGTGAATCCTCTCGTTGATTCATAAAGTTTTGTCGACGCTCAAGCGTCGAGCCTGAAACCAATAGCAGCCATCGCTAACGTAGTGTCGAGCATACGGTTAGCAAAGCCCCATTCATTATCACACCAGACCAGCGTTTTGATCAGGTGAGCGCCACTCACACGCGTTTGCGTACCATCAACGATGGCGCTGTGCGGGTCGTGGTTAAAATCTACAGAGACCAACGGTAATTCCGTATAGTCAACTATACCATGAAATGCACCTTGTGCTGCTTTTTGCAGCAACTGGTTGACTTCACTGGCTTTTACTGGTTTTTTCACCGTCACGCTTAAGTCGATCGCCGTCACATTTATGGTCGGTACACGCACCGCTATCGCTTCAAAACGATCGTTAAACTGCGGGAAAATTCGCGTGATGCCCGCCGCCAGTTTGGTATCAACCGGAATAATCGACTGGCTGGCCGCTCGCGTGCGACGCAGGTCAGGATGATAAGCATCAATAACCTGCTGATCGTGCATCGCGGAGTGGATCGTGGTGACGGTACCAGACTCAATGCCGTAAGCATCATCCAGCAATTTAATGACGGGTATTATGCAATTCGTGGTGCAGGAAGCGTTGGAAACGATCCGGTGCTCAGCGCGCAGCTGATCCTGATTAACGCCATACACAACGGTTGCGTCGATGTCGTGACTACCAGGATGTGAAAAGAGCACTTTTTTTGCACCAGCGGCAATATGCGCCTCGCCGTGTTCGCGATTGCCGAAGACCCCCGTACAATCCAGCACGATGTCGACACCCAGTTCGCGCCATGGAAGTGCATCGAGTGTTCGCTCATGCAGAATGCGGATAGCGTCATCGCCAACGATGAGCTGGTCACGTTCCTGACGAACATCCCAGGCAAAACGTCCATGGCTGGTGTCATATTTCAACAAATGCGCCATGCCTGCAGCATCCGCAAGTTCGTTGATTGCCACCACGGTGATTTCCGCCCGACGCCCGGATTCATACAAAGCACGAACCACGTTGCGTCCGATGCGACCGAAACCATTAATCGCTACGCGTACGGTCATAGGTCTCCTGCAAGGATTTCTCAGAAACGATGTGGCAGACAGAGTAATGCAGCAAATCGCTCAGGGAAACCTTACCTGTCGCAAACTGCGACTAATTGGTTAATTGTCGAACATTTAATCGACTGAAACGCTTCAGCTAGAATAAGCGAAACGCGGAATAAAAGGAATGATTGTCCAGCAACAGAACACAGTTATCTGACTTGCGTCACATTTTAACGCCCTTCAACGCTAAATTTATTCCATATTCCAGAATGACGAATAACTTTAGCAAAATTATTTCGTTGTCGTGTTACACACCCTGATTTAAATCAGAAAGCCCCCTAACCTGCATCTAATCACCAGCGCGAGGACCGCGTCCCAGAGCCCTTCAACGATGCCGCAGACGCTCTGGATAGCAGACTGCGCCGTGCGATTGCGCAACGCGCGGCGCGTTGCGGAAAAGCAAAAAAAAACGGGCCGCCTGAGCGACCCGTTTTCACCTGTAATCGAAATTACAGCAGTTCTTTAGCTTTCGCGACAACGTTGTCTACGGTGAAGCCGAACTCTTCAAACAGCAGCTCTGCCGGAGCAGACTCACCAAAGGTGGTCATACCGACGATTGCGCCGTTCAGGCCCACATATTTGAACCAGTAGTCAGCGATACCTGCTTCCACTGCAACGCGAGCGGAAACCGCTTTCGGCAGCACAGACTCACGGTAAGCGGCATCCTGTTTGTCGAACGCGTCGGTAGACGGCATGGAAACCACGCGAGCCTTCACGCCTTCGGCAGTCAGTTTGTCCCACGCAGCCACAGCCAGCTCAACTTCAGAACCGGTAGCGATGAAGATCAGTTCCGGCTGACCGTCGCAGTCTTTCAGCACGTAACCACCGCGAGCGATGTTTGCCAGTTGCTCTTCGGTACGCTCCTGCTGTGCCAGGTTCTGGCGGGAGAGGATCAGCGCGGTCGGGCCGTCCTGACGCTCAACACCGTATTTCCACGCAACGGCGGATTCAACCTGGTCACACGGACGCCATGTGCTCATGTTCGGGGTCACACGCAGAGAAGCAACCTGCTCTACCGGCTGGTGAGTCGGGCCGTCTTCGCCCAGACCGATGGAGTCGTGGGTGTAGACCATGACCTGACGCTGTTTCATCAGCGCAGCCATACGCACCGCGTTACGGGCATATTCCACAAACATCAGGAAGGTGGAGGTGTACGGCAGGAAACCACCGTGCAGGGAGATACCGTTCGCGATAGCGGTCATACCGAATTCACGCACACCGTAATGGATGTAGTTACCGGCAGTATCTTCGTTAATCGCTTTCGAACCAGACCACAGCGTCAGGTTAGACGGTGCCAGGTCAGCGGAGCCGCCGAGGAATTCAGGCAGCAGAGGACCGAAGGCTTCAATCGCGTTCTGAGAAGCTTTACGGCTGGCGATTTTCGCCGGATTAGCCTGCAGCTTAGCAATGAACTCGTTCGCTTTTGCGTCGAAGTCAGACGGCATTTCACCTTTCATACGACGGGTGAATTCAGCCGCTTCCTGCGGGTAGGCTTTCGCATAAGCAGCGAACTTCTCGTTCCATGCAGCTTCTTTTGCCTGACCGGCTTCTTTCGCATCCCACTGCGCGTAGATTTCAGACGGGATTTCGAACGGCGCGTATTTCCAGCCCAGCTGTTCACGGGTCAGTGCGATTTCTGCATCGCCCAGCGGTGCACCGTGAGAGTCGTGAGTACCCGCTTTGTTCGGAGAACCGAAACCGATGATGGTTTTGCACATCAGCAGGGACGGTTTGTCGGTCACTGCGCGTGCTTCTTCTACTGCGCGCTTAATCGCGTCAGCATCGTGGCCATCAACACCACGAACCACATGCCAGCCGTAAGCTTCAAAACGCTTCGCGGTGTCATCGGTGAACCAGCCTTCAACGTGGCCATCGATAGAGATGCCGTTGTCATCGTAGAACGCAACCAGTTTACCCAGCTTCAGCGTACCAGCCAGGGAACATACCTCGTGAGAGATACCTTCCATCATGCAGCCGTCGCCCATGAAAGCATAGGTGAAGTGGTCAACGATGTCGTGACCTGGACGGTTAAACTGCGCCGCCAGCGTTTTTTCAGCGATAGCCATACCCACTGCATTCGCAATGCCCTGACCCAGAGGACCTGTAGTGGTTTCAACACCCGCGGTGTAACCCACTTCCGGGTGACCAGGAGTTTTGGAGTGCAGCTGACGGAAGTTCTGCAGCTCGGACATCGGCAGATCGTAGCCGGTGAGGTGCAGCAGGCTATAAATCAGCATGGAGCCGTGACCGTTGGACAGCACGAAGCGGTCACGGTCAGCCCAGGACGGGTTAGTCGGGTTGTGGTTCAGGAAATCACGCCACAGGACTTCGGCAATGTCAGCCATACCCATCGGGGCACCCGGGTGACCGGATTTGGCTTTCTGTACTGCGTCCATGCTCAGCGCACGAATAGCATTGGCAAGCTCTTTACGTGAGGACATTTTGACTCCAGATCGGATAATGAAGGCTGAGCCCTTAACGACTTGACGACAGCGCGTTTTGGGCTACGCCGGAAAAAAGTGCCAACAATGTAACCCAAGCCGCGTGTCATGTACATGGAGCATCCTTTTGCCGCTTCAGAAATCTCTGGATCGTGCGCGCAAGTTGCGCAATCTTCTCGCCCGCGTATTGTTCTTTTCTTTATACTTAGGCCGAGCGTCGGTTCACCTGCAAACGACGTAATTTTTAGAATAATCCTGACTTTGTGCGGAAGAGAAAAAATGAAAATTCGCGCTTTACTGCTTGCTACGAGCATGGCTGCGGCATTGACCGGCTGCCAGAACATGGACTCCAACGGACTGCTTTCTTCTGGCGCGGAGGCTTTTCAGGCCTACAGTCTGAGCGATGCTCAGGTAAAAGCGCTGAGCGATCAGGCCTGTAAAGATATGGACAGCAAGGCTACTATCGCCCCGGCCAGCAGCGAGTACGCAACGCGTCTTGGCAAAATCGCCGCCGCGCTTGGCGATAACATTAACGGCCAGCCGGTGAACTACAAAGTCTATATGGCGAAAGATGTGAATGCCTTTGCCATGGCAAACGGCTGTATCCGCGTGTACAGCGGCCTGATGGATATGATGACCGACAACGAAGTCGAAGCGGTGATCGGCCATGAAATGGGCCACGTCGCGCTGGGTCACGTGAAAAAAGGTATGCAGGTTGCGCTGGGTACCAACGCCGTACGTGCAGCGGCGGCATCCGCTGGCGGCATTGTCGGCAGCCTGTCGCAGTCGCAATTGGGCGATCTTGGCGAGAAACTGGTGAACTCGCAGTTCTCCCAGCGTCAGGAATCCGAGGCGGATGATTACTCGTATGATTTGTTGCGCAAACGCGGGATCAATCCGGCAGGTTTAGCCACCAGCTTTGAGAAACTGGCCAAACTGGAAGCTGGACGTCAAAGCTCAATGTTTGACGATCACCCGGCATCCGCAGAACGTGCGCAACATATTCGCGATCGCATGAGCGCAGACGGGATCAAATAACCGTTAATCGTGCCGGATGCGGCGTGAACGCCTTATCCGGCCTACAAACATCAACCAGCTGTAGGCCGGATAAGCGTTAGCGCCATCCGGCAAAACAACTTACTCGCCTTTTTTCGCTGCCTGGATGTACAGCATTTCCAGAGCCAGCGTAGCCGCCGCCAGCGCGGTGATCTCAGACTGATCGTAGGCCGGAGCCACTTCAACGACGTCCATCCCGACGATGTTCAGATCTTTCAGACCACGAACCAGCTTGATCGCGCGATCGGAAGTCAGACCGCCAATCACTGGCGTACCGGTACCCGGCGCAAACGCAGGATCCAGGCAGTCGATATCAAAGGTCAGGTACACCGGCATATCGCCGACGATCTGCTTAACCTGGGCGATGATGTCATCCACGCTGCGATCGTTCACCTGGCAGGCATCCAGCACGGTAAAGCCGTTGTCTTTGTCGAATTCGGTACGAATACCAATCTGCACAGAGTGATTCGGATCGATCAGACCTTCGTTCGGCGCAGTGTAGAACATGGTGCCGTGGTCGAATTCGCAGCCGTTCGCGTAGGTATCGGTGTGGGCATCAAAATGCACCAGCGCCATTTTACCAAAATGCTTAGCGTGTGCGCGCAACAGCGGCAGCGTGACGAAGTGGTCGCCGCCGAAAGAGAGCATGCGCTTACCGGCAGAAAGCAGCTTCTCAGCATGAGCCTGCAGTTTTTCACTCATTTCACGCGCATCACCGAAGGCATAAACCAGATCGCCGCAGTCCACCACGTTCAGGCGCTCGCGCATATCGAAGTTCCACGGGAAGCGGTTATGCTCCCACGCCAGATTAGTGGAAACCTGACGGATCGCCGCCGGACCATGACGCCCGCCCGCGCGGCCAGACGTTGCCATATCAAACGGTACACCGGTGATCACCCAGTCGGCGTCGCTGTCGTATGGCATGAAGTTCATCGGCAGACGTAAAAAACCAAAGGCGTTAGAAACCAGGGAGTTGTCGTATTGATGACCTAAGGTGCTCATGTACTGACCTCTTTAAAAATCGAAGAAAAAAAATCCCCTCCGCGTCGTTAAGCCCGACGAGGAAGGGATTGATTTGGTAGCTGCATATTTACGGCAAATTATCGCCGTTATTTTGTACGGATTCAAGTAAGTGCCACAAATGCGGCTTCGCTTTATCCGGCCTACTTTCGTAGGCCCGGTAAGCGTAGCGCCAGCAGGCATTTATCATTACTCATCTTCCAGATAAGTATAACCGTACAGACCGGCCTCAAACTCTTCGAGGAACTGTTGCTGCAGCTCGGTATCCAGATCGGTGTTTTTCACCTGGTCACGGAACTGCGTCAGCAAGGTGTTCGGATCCAACTGCACGTACTGCAACATATCCGCCACGGTATCCCCTTCGTCGGACAGCTCAACTTCTACGCTGCCGTCAGGGAAGACGAACACGTCAACCGCTTCGGTATCACCAAACAGGTTGTGCATGTTGCCGAGGATCTCCTGGTACGCCCCCACCATAAAGAAGCCCAGCATCGGCGGGTTCTCCGGGTCATATTCCGGCATCGGCATGGTGGTCGCAATGCCATCACCGTCAACGTAGTGGTCGATAGCGCCATCAGAGTCACAGGTGATATCCAACAGCACCGCGCGGCGCTCAGGTACCTGATTCAGTCCTTCCAGCGGCATTACCGGGAACAGCTGATCGATCCCCCACGCATCCGGCATCGACTGGAACAGCGAGAAGTTGACGTAAATCTTATCCGCCATACGCTCCTGCAGCTCGTCGATAATCGGGCGATGTGCGCGGTTGCTCGGGTCGAGTTGTTTCTGCACTTCATGGCACATGTTCAGATAAAGCTGCTCAGCCCACGCGCGCTCTTGCAGGCTAAAAGTACCTGAAGAGTAACCAACGTGAATATCGTGCAGATCCATCTGGCTGTCGTGCAGCCATTCACGCAGCGAACGGCGAGTTCCCGGTTCATGCATTTCTTGCCAGGTTTCCCACATACTTTGCAGAGCACGCGGCGCATCATCAGCCGGAGGCGTTGCTTCTGTGTGTTCGCTACGCTCAACGCCGATAATGTTAGATACCAGCACGGTATGGTGCGCGGTAACCGCGCGGCCAGACTCGGTGATTACCGTCGGATGCGGCAGACCGTGTTCTTCACAGGCGTCGCCAATAGCCCAGATGATGTTGTTGGCGTATTCGTTCAGGCCGTAGTTTACGGAACAGTCAGACTGCGAACGGGTACCTTCGTAATCCACGCCCAGACCACCGCCCACGTCGAAGCACTGGATATTGACGCCAAGCTTGTGCAGCTCAACGTAGAAACGCGCCGATTCACGTACGCCGGTGGCGATATCACGAATGTTCGCCATCTGCGAGCCAAGGTGGAAGTGCAGCAACTGAATGCTGTCCAGACGACCGCGCTCGCGCAGAATTTCGACAAGCTGCAGCACCTGGTTTGCCGCCAGGCCGAATTTTGATTTTTCCCCGCCGGAGGACTGCCACTTGCCAGAGCCCTGCGACGCCAGACGCGCACGCACGCCCAGACGCGGAACGACATTCAGGCGTTCAGCTTCATCCAGCACGATTGCAATTTCAGACATCTTCTCGATGACCAGATAGACCTTATGGCCCATCTTCTCGCCAATCAGCGCCAGACGGATATATTCACGGTCTTTATAACCGTTACACACGATCACGCTACGGGTCATTCCGGCATGAGCCAGAACGGCCATCAGTTCAGCTTTGGAACCCGCTTCCAGCCCCAGCGGTTCGCCGGAGTGGATCAGCGATTCAATCACGCGGCGGTGCTGGTTGACCTTGATCGGGTAAACGAGGAAATAGTCACCGTTGTAACCGTAAGATTCACGGGCACGTTTAAACGCGGCGTTAATCGAACGCAGACGGTGTTGCAGGATCTGCGGGAAGCAGAACAATGCAGGCAAACGCTGGCCCTGCGCTTCACGGGCTTTCACCAACTCAGCAAGGTCAACGCGCGCTTCGGGTACGTCCGGATCCGGGCACACGCTAATGTGACCCAGTTCATTGACGTCGTAGTAGTTATTACCCCACCAGGCAATATTGTAAGTACGCAGCATCTTGCTGGCTTCCTGGGAACTCATTGCAACCTCCTGCATGGAGCGTAGTACACCGTGTTCGCCTGCTGACGAAGGCGAACCCAAAGAAATGTCGTCAGACATAGCGAACCTCAATTTTATTAACAAGTGTAAAACAGTTGACTACTATCGCAATCCGAAGACGCGATAACAACCCAAATACAGGCAGAATTTGCAGCAGATAGTGCTGACGCTCCGACTGTGCGACCGGTTTCTTTTTCATATCAATGTAAACACGTAACCGAACTTAATGCTGACGGTTCGGCGAAACCACGAGAAAACTCTTGTTTACCAAGAGCGCCCTTGTTCAGTTCTTAGTGACCGTTACCGGCTCTTGAGTCCTGAGATACGCCGAGATGGGTATACACTTCATCCTTCATGCAGCCTCTTTGTTGGCTACGCTCATTTGCCCTAGTCACGTACTACTCGTACGTTCAGGAGACTCATTCACTTGCCGCCTCGACGCAGCATAAATGATTTTGTGTATATAACATCGACAGGTATGCAAAGCAGAGATGCAGATTGCGGGGGACATATGTACACCAGAACGGTGCGACAGATTCTGCAGAATACAACGGTTCATTATCTCGTATCACCTCCACGGTTGCTCCTTACGGAACGAACCCACAAGCCAAAGCTAAAGTTTTAACCCGGCTGGAAGTGGCAACACGATGAAAACGTCGTGTGCTTTTGTCTATCCTAAATAATTCGAGTTGCGGGAAGGCGGCAACGCAGAGAGTCCCCGGGAGCTTACATGAGTAAGTGACTGGGGCGAGCGAGGAAGCCAACGCACATGCAACTTGAAGTATGACGGATATGAGCCGCGCGCCGCGTTTTATACCGATAAGAAAGTCAAAAAGCAAAAGATAAATATGCACATTGCCAGCACCGTCAGGAAAAATTTCCAGTTACATTTTCAGTACAATGCGACCTCAATCAAAAAAAGCTGGAAATCAGGCGAAGAACTGTCCTAAAATAGCCGTCCAGATGTTAATCCATCTATACCGATTAACACTCAGACTGCCAGTGTCCGTCATCTGCAGACTCATGGTAGAATCTTCTACACATGGCTATTCCACTCGACAGTTTGAGCTAACCAAATTCTCCTTAGGTGAAATTAAATATGGCAAAACACCTTTTTACGTCCGAGTCCGTATCAGAAGGGCATCCTGACAAAATCGCTGACCAAATCTCTGATGCTGTGCTGGATGCAATACTGGAACAGGATCCAAAAGCACGCGTTGCCTGCGAAACCTACGTCAAAACCGGTATGGTTTTAGTTGGCGGTGAGATCACCACCAGCGCATGGGTTGATATCGAAGAGATCACCCGTAACACGGTTCGCGAAATTGGCTATGTGCATTCCGACATGGGCTTTGACGCCAACTCTTGCGCGGTACTGAGCGCGATTGGTAAACAGTCTCCGGACATCAACCAGGGTGTTGACCGTGCCGATCCGCTGGAACAGGGCGCAGGCGACCAGGGCCTGATGTTTGGTTATGCAACCAACGAAACCGACGTGCTGATGCCAGCACCTATTACCTATGCTCACCGTCTGGTGCAGCGTCAGGCTGAAGTGCGTAAAAACGGCACCTTATCCTGGCTGCGTCCGGATGCCAAAAGCCAGGTAACCTTCCAGTATGACGACGGCAAAATCGTCGGTATTGATGCGGTTGTTCTGTCTACTCAGCACTCTGAAGATATCGACCAGAAATCGCTGCAAGAAGCCGTTATGGAAGAGATCATCAAGCCGGTACTGCCGACTGAATGGCTGACCGCTTCGACCAAATTCTTCATCAACCCAACTGGTCGTTTCGTTATCGGCGGCCCGATGGGCGACTGCGGTCTGACCGGTCGTAAAATCATCGTTGATACCTACGGCGGCATGGCGCGTCACGGCGGCGGTGCATTCTCTGGTAAAGATCCGTCTAAAGTTGACCGTTCCGCAGCCTATGCAGCCCGTTACGTAGCGAAAAACATCGTTGCCGCAGGCCTGGCTGACCGTTGTGAGATTCAGGTTTCCTACGCAATCGGCGTGGCAGAACCGACATCTATCATGGTGGAAACGTTCGGTACTGAAAAAGTGCCTTCAGAGCAGTTGACCCTGCTGGTACGTGAGTTCTTCGACCTGCGCCCGTATGGCCTGATTCAGATGCTGGATCTGCTGCACCCGATTTACAAAGAAACCGCTGCTTACGGTCACTTTGGTCGCGAACATTTCCCATGGGAAAAAACCGACAAAGCACAGTTGCTGCGCGACGCTGCCGGTCTGAAGTAATTTAAACCAGACTTAACGCTTATGAAGACCAGCCTCGCGCTGGTCTTTTTTTATACCTATTTCCTCTCCCACATCCATCACCAAACCGCGCTGATTACTATTGCTTTAAATGAAAATGAAAGCGATTACATCACACCATATTTCCCTCTACCTTGAATTAACATCTCTTAGCCAGCATACTTGCATCACTGTTACATTATATTTCATCATTGTCTTAAATTCAGACGACCAACATTATTTAATCCCAATAAATAATGTTAACTTTCAATGAATTAACCAATAACCAGCATGAATGGCAGTGTAAGCGATTACACTAATGTGATGTGATTCGCATTTTTTTACCCCGTACTCACCTACCCTTAACATCAACAAAACTAGCTACCCAACCGGAGGGCATCATGCCTGACAATAAAAAAACGGGGCGTTCCAACAAAGCCATGACATTTTTTGTCTGCTTTCTGGCTGCCCTGGCTGGATTACTTTTTGGCCTGGATATCGGTGTTATTGCCGGTGCTTTACCGTTCATCACCGACGAGTTTCAAATTACCCCGCACACTCAGGAATGGGTGGTGAGCTCCATGATGTTTGGTGCGGCGGTAGGTGCTGTCGGCAGCGGTTGGCTCTCCTTCAAACTGGGACGCAAAAAAAGCCTGATGATCGGTGCGATCTTGTTTGTTGCGGGTTCACTGTTCTCCGCCGCTGCGCCAAACGTTGAAGTCCTGCTGGTTTCCCGCGTGCTGCTCGGCCTGGCTGTAGGCGTTGCGTCTTATACCGCGCCGCTGTACCTGTCTGAAATTGCCCCAGAAAAGATTCGTGGCAGCATGATCTCTATGTATCAGCTGATGATCACCATCGGTATTTTGGGCGCGTATCTTTCCGATACAGCGTTTAGCTACAGCGGCGCATGGCGCTGGATGCTGGGTGTAATCATCATCCCTGCCCTGCTGCTGCTGGTTGGCGTTATCTTCCTGCCGGACAGCCCACGTTGGTTTGCAGCTAAACGTCGTTTTGTTGATGCCGAACGCGTCCTGTTGCGTCTGCGTGACACCAGCGCAGAAGCCAAACGCGAGCTGGATGAAATCCGTGAAAGTCTGCAGGTAAAGCAGAGTGGCTGGGCGCTGTTTAAAGAAAACAGCAACTTCCGTCGTGCGGTATTCCTTGGCGTTCTGTTGCAGGTGATGCAGCAGTTCACCGGGATGAACGTCATCATGTATTACGCACCGAAAATCTTTGAGCTGGCGGGCTACACCAACACCACCGAGCAGATGTGGGGGACTGTTATCGTCGGTCTGACCAACGTGCTGGCAACCTTTATCGCCATTGGCCTGGTTGACCGTTGGGGCCGCAAGCCTACGCTGATCCTTGGCTTTATCGTGATGGCCGTTGGTATGGGCGTGCTGGGTACAATGATGCACGTGGGGATTCACTCGGCATCCGCACAATACTTCGCAGTACTGATGCTGCTGATGTTTATCGTTGGCTTTGCCATGAGCGCCGGTCCGCTGATTTGGGTACTGTGCTCTGAAATCCAGCCGCTGAAAGGCCGCGATTTCGGCATCACCTGCTCTACTGCAACCAACTGGATTGCCAACATGATCGTCGGCGCAACCTTCCTGACGATGCTGAACTCACTGGGCAGCGCCAACACCTTCTGGGTCTACGGCGGCCTGAACGTACTGTTCATCTTCCTGACTCTGTGGCTGATCCCTGAAACTAAAAACGTCTCTCTGGAACACATTGAGCGTAACCTGATGAAGGGTCGTAAACTGCGCGAAATTGGCGCACACGACTAATCACCAAAGGCTTCCTCCCCAGCGGAGGAAGCCTTCCTCTTGCAGTCCCTTCCCTGTCGCACTATCCTCTGGCGTTATGAAAACCTCCCGTCTCCCTATCGCCATCCAGCAAGCCGTTATGCGTAGCCTGCGGGAAAAACTCGCCCAGGCCAATCTCAAGCTCGAACGCCAATACCCGGAGCCAAAGCTGGTTTACCAACAGCGCGGCACCGCCGCGGGCACTGCGTGGCTACAAACCTATGAAATTCGCCTTAATCCCGTCCTGCTGATGGAAAACGTCGACGCATTCATTAACGAAGTTGTGCCCCATGAACTGGCGCATTTACTGGTGTGGAAGCACTTTGGGCGCGTGCCGCCACACGGGAAAGAGTGGAAATGGATGATGGAAAGCGTTCTGGGCGTACCGGCCCGGCGCACGCATCAGTTTGAACTGCAATCGGTGCAGCGCAAGACTTTTACTTACCGATGTAAGTGTCAGGAGCACCAACTGACCGTCCGCCGCCATAACCGCGTTGTGCGCGGTGAGGCCACCTACCGCTGTGTTCACTGCGGCGAACCACTGGTTGCAGAATAATCTTCAGAATTATCAGGAACTTTTCTGACCTAACTGATTGCATACTGGAATAACTTTCGCTACGTTGCGGGCTCGTTTTGACACGGAGTTTGTGATGTACCGTCATTTTTCTTTTGCTGCGGCCCTGTTAGCCGCTGCGTTTTCAGGCCCGGTTTTAGCCGAAGGCATCAACAGTTTTTCTCAGGCAAAAGCAGCAGGCGTCAAGGTTAACGCCGATGCGCCGGGCGATTTCTACTGCGGTTGTAAAATTAACTGGCAAGGTAAAAAAGGGGTCGTTGACCTCGAATCCTGCGGCTATAAAGTGCGAAAAAATGAAAACCGCGCCAGTCGAATTGAATGGGAGCACGTTGTCCCCGCCTGGCAATTTGGTCATCAGCGTCAGTGCTGGCAGGACGGAGGGCGTAAAAACTGCGCCAAAGATCCGGTCTATCGTAAGATGGAAAGCGACATGCATAACCTGCAACCTGCTGTGGGTGAGGTAAATGGCGATCGCGCTAACTTCATGTACAGCCAGTGGAACGGTGGCGAGGGTCAGTATGGGCAATGCACCATGAAGGTCGACTTCAAAGAGAAAGTTGCCGAGCCGCCGGCCCGTGCCCGCGGTGCCATTGCTCGTACCTATTTTTACATGCGCGACCAGTACGATCTAACGCTCTCCCGCCAGCAAACTCAGCTTTTTAACGCCTGGAATAAGCAATATCCGGTCACCGACTGGGAGTGTGAGCGCGACGAACGCATTGCAAAGGTACAGGGGAACCATAACCCATATGTGCAACGCGCTTGCCAGGCGCAAAAGAGCTAACCTACACTAGCGTCAATATTTTTAACCATGCCCTGGCATTTCGTAGCCCAGGGCCATGACGCGGATGTTTAACTATGCGCATTCCTCGCATTTATCACCCTGAGCCAATCACTTCCGGCAGCCAAATTTCACTGTGTGAAGATGCAGCCAACCATATCGGCCGCGTGCTGCGTATGGGACCGGGCCAGGCGCTACAGCTGTTTGATGGCAGCAATCAGGTATTCGACGCTGAAATCACCCACGCCAGTAAAAAAAGCGTGGACGTGAAGGTACTTAACGCTGAACTCGACGATCGTGAGTCGCCCTTGCACATCCACCTGGGTCAGGTGATGTCGCGCGGTGAAAAAATGGAATTCACTATCCAGAAATCGATCGAACTGGGTGTAAGCCTCATTACGCCACTTTTTTCTGAGCGCTGCGGGGTTAAACTGGACAGTGAACGCCTGAACAAGAAGCTCCAGCAGTGGCAGAAAATCGCCATTGCCGCCTGCGAACAGTGCGGTCGAAACCGGGTTCCCGAAATTCGCCCGGCAATGGATTTGGAAGCATGGTGCGCGGAACAGGACGAAGGTCTGAAACTGAACCTGCATCCGCGCGCCAGCGCCAGCATCAATACGCTGCCGCTGCCGGTGGAGCGCATCCGCTTGCTGATTGGCCCGGAAGGCGGGTTGTCGGCAGATGAAATTGCCATGACCGCACGTTATCAGTTTACTGATATTCTGTTAGGACCTCGCGTTCTGCGTACTGAGACAACCGCGCTCACCGCCATTACTGCGCTACAGGTGCGTTTTGGCGATCTGGGCTAAGGCATAAACGGAGAAGAAAATGATCAAGCTCGGCATCGTGATGGATCCCATCGCAAGCATCAACATCAAGAAAGATTCCAGCTTCGCTATGCTGCTGGAAGCGCAACGTCGCGGTTACGAAATTCATTATATGGAGATGGCCGATCTTTATCTGATCAACGGTGAAGCCCGCGCCCATACGCGTACCCTGAGCGTAGAGCAGAACTACGACAAATGGTATGAGTTCAAGAGCGAGCAGGATCTCCCGCTGGCAGACCTGGACGTTATTCTGATGCGTAAGGATCCGCCGTTTGATACCGAGTTCATCTACGCAACCTATATTCTTGAACGTGCAGAAGAAAAAGGGACGCTAATCGTCAACAAACCACAGAGCCTGCGCGACTGCAACGAAAAGCTGTTCACCGCATGGTTTGCCGACCTGACGCCGGAAACGCTGGTCACGCGTAACAAAGCGCAGCTGAAAGCCTTCTGGCAAAAACACAGCGACATCATTCTCAAACCGCTGGACGGCATGGGCGGCGCATCTATTTTCCGTGTGAAGGAAGGCGACCCGAACCTTGGCGTCATTGCTGAAACGCTGACCGAGCACGGTACCCGCTACTGCATGGCGCAGAACTATCTGCCAGCAATTAAAGATGGCGATAAACGCGTCCTGGTGGTCGATGGCGAACCCGTTCCTTATTGCCTGGCGCGTATTCCGCAGGGCGGCGAAACCCGTGGCAACCTGGCCGCTGGCGGTCGTGGCGAGCCGCGTCCTTTGACCGACAGCGACTGGGAAATTGCACGTCGCATTGGGCCAACGCTGAAAGCGAAAGGTTTGATTTTTGTCGGTCTGGATATCATTGGCGATCGTCTGACGGAAATTAACGTTACCAGCCCAACCTGTATTCGTGAAATCGAAGCGGAGTTCCCGGTTTCGATTACCGGTATGCTGATGGATGCCATTGAGGCGCGTTTGCAGAAGTAAATACGTTGCCGGATAGCGACGCCATCGCGTCTTATCCGGCCTGGAATTGCACCCCGCAGGCCGGATTAGGCGAAGCCGTCATCCGGCAATGCTATCTTCAGAGGGTGACATCTTCGAGCTTTGCCCACATACTGGGCTCTGTTGCTTTTTTGAACCAGGAAACAGAACCTCTGACAATGAATTTACAGCATCACTTTCTGATTGCCATGCCTGCTCTCCAGGATCCGATTTTCCGCCGTTCCGTGGTGTACATCTGTGAACATAATGAGAACGGAGCAATGGGGATTATCGTTAATAAGCCTCTGGAAAACTTACAAATTGAAGGGATTCTGGAAAAGCTGAAGATTACCCCAGAAGAACGCGATCCGGCCATTCGTCTGGATAAACCAGTGATGCTCGGCGGCCCGCTGGCGGAAGACCGTGGATTTATTCTCCACACTCCACCGTCACGCTTTGCCTCCAGTATTCGCATCTCAGATAACACCATCATCACAACCTCCCGCGATGTACTAGAAACCCTGGGTACGCAGGAGCAACCGTCCGAAGTGCTGGTTGCGCTGGGTTATTCATCATGGGAAAAAGGTCAACTGGAACAAGAGTTACTGGATAACGCCTGGCTCACGGCGCCCGCAGACCTCAACATCTTATTCAAAACGCCGATTGCCGACCGCTGGCGCGATGCGGCGAAGCTTATCGGGATAGATATTCAGACCATGCCTGGCGTGGCGGGACATGCCTGATGAGCGGAACATTACTCTCTTTTGATTTTGGTACGAAAAGTATTGGTGTTGCTGTTGGTCAGCGCATTACCGGTACGGCCAGACCGTTGCCCGCCATTAAGGCGCAGGACGGTACGCCAGACTGGAGTTTGATTGAACGCCTGCTGAAAGAATGGCAGCCGGATGAAATCATTGTCGGCCTACCACTCAACATGGATGGCACAGAACAGCCCCTTACCGCGCGCGCGCGTAAGTTCGCTAACCGTATTCACGGTCGCTTTGGCGTAACCGTAACGCTGCACGATGAACGCTTGAGTACCGTCGAAGCCCGCTCTGGCCTGTTTGAACAAGGCGGTTATCGGGCGTTGAATAAAGGCAAAGTAGATTCCGCTTCTGCCGTGGTCATCCTCGAAAGCTATTTCGAGCAGGGCTACTAAATCCGCCCCTGCGCCTGACGCTGCTGCTGGCTTTGTGCAAATGTCTGCATACCTGTCTGCTGCCCGGTTTGAATTACGCCGGGTAGCTGATGCGTTTTCCCTTCACGAATCAAATTGCCCACGGCTGGCGTGTTGACGAGCAGCTCAAATAGCGCCACGCGCCCTCCCTGTTTATCTTCCTCCAGCTTTTGCGAAAGTACCGCCCGCAGGCTGTCTGCCAGCTGATTACGCACCGGATCTTTCTCCTGTGCGGGAAAGGTATCCACCAGCCGCGCGATGGCCTGCGCCGCCCCTCGCGTATGTAACGTTGCCAGCACCAGATGCCCAGTTTCCGCTGCGGTTAACGCCAGACGAATGGTTTCCACGTCGCGTAGCTCGCCCAGCAAAATGACGTCGGGATCTTCACGCAACGCGCCGCGTAAACCAGCTGCAAAAGAAGCGCAGTGCACGCCCACCTCCCGTTGTTGAATAAGACAACGCTGGCTGGTGTAGCGATATTCAATCGGGTCTTCCAGCGTCAGAATATGCCCCGCAACTTGCTGATTAAGGTACTCAACCATCGCCGCCAGGGTCGTTGATTTACCGCTACCGGTAGCGCCTGTCACCAGAATTAACCCATTTTCACTGCGCAGCAGTTCAGGTATGACGTCAGGGGTCTGGAGATCGTCTAAACGTGGACAATCAAGCGGGAGCAATCTTAGCGCCAGTGAGGTTCCCTGTTGATGAACAAAAGCACTGGCGCGCAGCCGCCGGGAACCTGCCAGCGCAATAGCAAAATCAATCTGCCCCTGTTCCTGCCACTGTACCAGTTGTTGCTCACTGAGCCAGCACATCAGCAGATTCTCCACGTCAGGCGTAGTAAAGGGTGCGATTTCGACTTTTCCACGTATGCGCCAGCGCGCAGGCCATGCATTGCACAGGTGTAGATCCGACACGTTATGCTTTACACTAAGGGCCACTATTTCTTCCATATTCATATGAACATCCTCGGAAAATGAACGATATCGCGCATAACCTGGCACATGTCCGGGACAAAATCTCAGCCGCCGCGACGCGTTGCGGGCGGTCTTCAGAAGAAGTTACGTTGCTTGCAGTCAGCAAAACCAAACCTGCGAGCGCCATCGAAGAAGCCATTGCCGCCGGGCAGCATGCCTTCGGTGAAAACTATGTGCAGGAAGGGGTGGATAAAATCCGCTACTTCCAGGAAGAAGGCGTCAACGATCTGCAGTGGCACTTTATCGGCCCGCTGCAGTCCAACAAAAGTCGTCTGGTCGCTGAGCACTTTGACTGGTGCCATACGATCGACCGTCTGCGTATCGCTGCCCGTCTGAGCGAACAGCGCCCGGCGGAACTGCCGCCGCTCAATGTACTGATCCAAATTAATATCAGCGATGAGAACAGTAAGTCAGGAATTCCGCTGGCAGAGCTTGATGCACTGGCCGCTGAAGTCGCTGCACTGCCGCGCATTACCCTGCGTGGTCTGATGGCGATTCCGGCTCCAGAGTCAGATTATGTAAGGCAGTTTGAAGTTGCACAGCAAATGGCGGTAGCATTTGCCGGGTTGAAAACACGCTACCCAGGCATCGACACTCTCTCACTGGGAATGTCTGATGATATGGATGCCGCCATCGCGGCGGGTAGCACGATGGTGCGCATTGGCACTGCCATTTTTGGTGCTCGTGATTACACTAAAAAATAAGGAAAACTAAGGAACACCATGAATACGTTGACCTTCCTGCTCTCAACGGTAATTGAGCTGTATACCATGGCGCTGCTGCTGCGCGTGTGGATGCAATGGTCTCGCTGCGATTTTTACAACCCGTTCTCGCAGTTTATAGTGAAAATCACTCAGCCCATCATTGGGCCGTTACGCCGCATTATTCCCCCGATGGGGCCGATCGACAGCGCATCGGCATTAGTTGCGCTCGTTCTCAGCTTTATCAAAGCAATCGTGCTGTTTAAGGTGGTCACGTTCCAGCCGATCATCTGGATCGCCGCCGTACTGATTGTCCTGAAGACTATCGGGCTGTTGATTTTCTGGGTGCTGCTGGTGATGGCAATTATGAGCTGGGTCAGCCAGGGCCGCAGTCCTGTAGAGTACGTGCTGATTCAACTGGCAGATCCGCTGCTGCGTCCTATTCGTCGCATACTTCCAGGCATGGGCGGGATCGATTTCTCCCCAATGATTCTGGTTCTGCTGCTCTACGTTATTAACATGGGCATCGCGGAAGTGTTACAGGCGACAGGCAACATGCTGCTGCCGGGGCTGTGGATGGCGCTATGAGTGCCGTTACACCCTGCGACGACGGTCTGGTTTTACGGCTCTACATTCAGCCTAAAGCCAGCCGTGACAGTATTGTGGGTTTACATGGCGACGAAGTTAAAGTCGCCATTACCGCCCCACCGGTTGATGGCCAGGCCAATAGCCATCTGGTGAAGTTTCTCGGTAAACAGTTCCGTGTGGCAAAAAGCCAGGTCGTCATTGAGAAGGGCGAGCTTGGACGTCACAAACAGGTTAAAATCATTCATCCGCAACAGATCCCGCCCGAAATTGCGGCGTTAACTGATTAGGTATCCCATGCAAAAAGTTGTCCTCGCGACCGGCAATGCCGGTAAAGTGCTTGAACTCGCCTCTCTTCTGAGTGATTTCGGTCTTGATGTTGTTGCCCAAACGGAACTGGGTGTTGATTCTGCAGACGAGACCGGGCTGACGTTTATTGAGAACGCCATTCTGAAGGCGCGTCATGCCGCGCAAATTACCGGCTTACCGGCCATTGCTGATGACTCAGGTCTGGCAGTAAATGCCCTTGGCGGCGCGCCGGGTATCTATTCAGCCCGCTATTCCGGCGAAGATGCGACCGATCAGCAGAACCTGGAAAAACTGCTTCACACCCTGCAGGATATTCCTGATGACAAGCGCCAGGCGCAGTTCCACTGCGTGCTGGTGTATATGCGCCATGCAGACGATCCAACGCCTGTTGTTTGCCACGGAAGCTGGCCGGGCGTGATTACCCGTGAACCTGCCGGAAACGGTGGTTTTGGCTACGACCCGATCTTCTTTGTGCCGTCTGAAGGGAAAACCGCGGCTGAGCTGACCCGTGAAGAAAAGAGTGCGATTTCTCACCGCGGACAGGCGCTGAAGCTGTTGCTGGATGCCCTGCGTAATGGTTAAGCTTCCACCGCTAAGTCTTTATATTCACATCCCGTGGTGCGTGCAGAAATGCCCGTACTGCGACTTCAACTCGCATGCGCTAAAGGGCGAAGTCCCTCATGACGACTATGTGCAGCATCTGCTGAGCGATCTGGATACTGAGGTGGCCCATGCCCAGGGCCGTGAAGTAAAGACGATTTTTATCGGTGGTGGCACGCCGAGCCTGCTTTCTGGCCCGGCGATGCAAACGCTGCTCGACGGCGTGCGAGCACGGCTGAATCTGGCCGAAGATGCAGAAATCACGATGGAGGCGAATCCCGGGACGGTGGAAGCCGATCGCTTTGTGGATTATCAACGCGCTGGCGTCAACCGTATCTCGATTGGCGTACAGAGCTTTAGCTCCGCCAAACTCGAACGTCTGGGACGTATTCACGGGCCGGAAGAAGCCAAACGAGCAGCACACCTGGCGAGCGGTCTGGGGCTACGCAGCTTTAACCTCGACCTGATGCATGGTTTGCCGGATCAGACGCTGGAAGAGGCGCTGGGTGATTTACAGCAGGCCATCGCGCTCAACCCACCGCATCTTTCCTGGTATCAGTTGACCATCGAACCCAACACGCTGTTCGGTTCCCGACCGCCGGTTTTACCGGACGATGACGCGCTGTGGGATATTTTTGAGCAAGGCCACCAGCTACTGACCGCCGCGGGATATCAGCAGTACGAAACCTCAGCCTACGCCAGACCGGGTTATCAGTGTCAGCACAACCTTAACTACTGGCGTTTTGGCGACTATCTTGGCATTGGCTGCGGCGCACACGGTAAGATCACATTCCCTGACGGACGCATCCTGCGCACCACCAAAACACGGCATCCGCGTGGGTATATGCAAGGGCGTTATCTCGAAAGCCAGCGCGATGTCGCCGAAACCGATAAGCCGTTCGAGTTCTTCATGAACCGTTTCCGGCTGCTGGAAGCCGCGCCTCGCGCGGAGTTCACGCAATATACCGGTCTTACCGAAGACGTTATTCGTCGACAGATCGATGAGGCTATTTCCCAGGGCTACCTGAGTGAATGCGATGAGTACTGGCAGATTACCCAACACGGTAAGCTGTTCTTGAATTCGCTGCTGGAGCTGTTTCTGGCGGAGTGATGGCTGGTGAGCGTAGGCCTGATAAGCGTAGCGCCATCAGGCAAATTGCCGGATGGCGGCTGCGTCTTATCCGGCCTACAGGGTTAGGGCGGTAAGCGCAGCCACCTTCATCGATTAATACTGATTAAACATTTCCTGGATCTGCTTAGGATCCTTGGTTTGAGTCAGCGCAAGCTGCAGCAGAACACGTGCTTTTTGCGGGTTCAGGGAACCTGAAGCCACAAATCCGTATTTTGCATCATCAACTTCTGCATCCTGTGTAGTGGCGCCCGTTGGTACACGGGATGAACGCACTACAACGGTACCTTTATGCGCGGCGGTAGCCAGCGTATCGAAAATGGTTTTATACAGGTTACCGTTACCTACACCCGCACTGACGATCCCAGCGTAACCCGCATCCACCAGCGCTTTTGCCGGCAGATCGGAGGCGTTAGCGTAGTTATAAACAATCCCAACTTTCGGCAGCTCGGTCAGCTTAGACACATCGAACGGAGTAGACGTGGTGTGCTTACGCGCAGGCGTACGCTGGTAGTCGATTTTACCGTTATGGATGTAACCCAGCGGGCCGTAGTTAACGGATTTGAAGGTAGCGACGTCGGTAGTGTTGGTTTTAGTCACGTCACGACCATCCATAACGGTGTCGTTCATCACCACCAGCACTCCGCGGTTGGCAGAGGCTTTGTCTGCGGCAGTTACTACCGCGTTATACAAGTTGAACGGGCCATCAGCGCTCATACCCGTAGACGGACGCATTGCACCGACCAGCACCACCGGCTTGTTGCACTTGACGGTCAGGTCGAGGAAATAGGCGGTTTCTTCCATGGTATCCGTACCATGTGTTACCACGAAGCCGTCGGTTTTATCACACTCGGTATTAATCTTTTTCGCCAGCGTTAACCAGACTTCGTCATTCATATCCTGGGAGCCGATATTCACCACCTGCTCGCCTTTAACGACAGCGATATCTTTCAATTGAGGTACGGCCTCAACCAGATTTTCTACGCCAACCTTGCCTGCCGTGTAGTTAGATTTTGTCGCGGAATCACCACCGCCGGCAATCGTCCCACCGGTCGCTAAAATGGTGATGTTTGGCAGTGCAAGCGCCGCGCCGCTGAAACCCATAACCAGTGCGGCAAGTGCCGTTTTCTTGAAAAACTCCATGTTATTTCTCCAGTTACTTGAATTTGCAGCATTATGTCTATCCTACAGATGAATAATGTGACGAGTTCCAATTAACCAGATTTATATCTCCACCAAATTGCCGTTCTTAGAGATGGATATCAAAAAAACAGAAATATACAAAATAAAACGGCACAGAATGTTTCTGTGCCGTTAATAAGAGGTGAAGATTATTTCAGAGTGCTAACCAGCGTTTTACGATCGTTTTCCAGCGTCACAACGCGGGAACAAACATCTTTGCCAAACTGCTGGAAGTCTTGTTCCTGATTCTTCCATTCGTTCTGAATTGAGGTCTGCAAACCACCGAGGCTTCCGAGTACGCCCTGCAGTGGATTACCACCGCCTTTGAGCACGGCTTTCGCTCCCATCTCGTTGATGCTGTCCTGCAAAATGCCGCCCATCGCCTGATTCACCAGCTGTTGTCCGTCCGCGCGGACCTGATCAATCGCCTTATAATGGAAAGTCAGGCCATCAGTTCGATGCTCGATGATGCGGTTCATCTGCTCTTTCAATTGCGCATCCAGCTTGGTTAAGCGGCCACGCATGTTGCTGCTTTCACCGACCTCTTTGGCGATGATTTTGTCCAGCGCCACGCGACCTTTCTCTACGCGCGCTCTGGCACCTTCGTCGATCCACGGCAGGCTGCTACGCAACGCCGCCTGATAATCTTTGGCCTGCTCACGCTGTGCGGCGTTCAGGTTGTACTGTTTACCGTTGAAGGTGACATCACCAGCCTGGGTAATAACCAGGTCGCCATTCTCGCCCTTCACCTGCACCGTTTGTGGGCTCAAAATCACATCGTCACGCGGGGTGACGCTGCACTGGTAATCTGCATGTGCGGCCATCGCCGTGAACGTTAGGACTGCCGCCAGCAGCGTTTTGCGCATCATATCTTTCCCTCAATACAAATCGGGCCGGCATTTGCCGACCCTGTGCTACTTAGTCCCACCAAATATCGAAAAGTTCGCTGGTACGCACTTCTTCGAGTTTGTGCTCTTCCAGCCACTTACGCACGATTGCCTGGTGTTCTTCGGTGCATTTGCCGATTTCCTGCAGACAGATCAGACCTTCCCAGGCCAGATAGCCGCTGCCGTCAAAAGCCAGCTTGTTCGGTTCGATGACTTCATTGATAAAGTCATCAACGATTTGATCGACCTGCTCTCCAGATGTACCTTCCGGGAAACGCCATGCAACCGAAAATCCTACTTCCTGGAATTCTTCGATGTGCATCTTTTTACGCAGACGACGGCTACGGTTCTTTGCCATTATTTCACCCTCTCGAACATTAAGTCCCATACGCCGTGGCCAAGACGATGACCACGTTGTTCAAATTTGGTTACCGGGCGCGATTCCGGGCGCGGTACATAATCGTTACTCTCTGACTGGTTTTTATACCCGTCAATCGAGGACATCACTTCAAGCATGTGCTCCGCATACGCTTCCCAGTCGGTCGCCATATGGAACACGCCGCCCAGCTTCAGCTTACTTAAGATATGCTCAGCAAACGGTACCTGAACGATACGGCGTTTATTATGACGTGCTTTATGCCACGGGTCAGGGAAAAACAGCTGAACCATAGATAAAGAATTGTCAGGAATCATTTTATGCAGGACTTCAACGGCATCATGGCACATGACGCGCAGGTTCTCGACACCCTCTTCATGGGCTGAAGCCAGACACGCACCAACGCCAGGTGAGTGAACCTCAATGCCGAGGAAATTCTGTTCCGGACGCGCTTTCGCCATTGCAACCAGCGACGCTCCCATACCAAAACCGATTTCCAGCGTGACTGGCGCGTCACGGCCAAACAGTTCTGCGAAATCTACAGGCTCTTCGCTGAACTCAACGCCCATCACCGGCCAGTAGTTTTCCAGCGCGTGTTCCTGCCCTTTCGTCAGTCGCCCCTGGCGACGAACAAAACTACGAATCCGGCGCAGAGGGCGGCCGTTTTCATCAAATTCCGGTGAAATGACGTCGTTCTTCATAAAAGTTTAGTCTGCTGTGTTTGAGTTCTGAAAACGGGCATTATCCAAAGTTAGTTGCCGGATGCAAGTAAAGGAAGAAAGTGAGCAGCGGAAAGTTCCGGTTTACACCCCGTTGCCGCTGTGCTGCAATCTTGCCCCCGGCAATAATGAAACGGTAATCATGCAAGCGTCTCAATTTTCGGCTCAGGTTTTGAGCTGGTACGACAAATACGGGCGGAAAACGCTGCCCTGGCAAATTGACAAGACGCCTTACAAAGTATGGCTCTCTGAGGTAATGCTGCAACAAACTCAGGTTGCGACCGTTATCCCTTATTTTGAGCGCTTTATGGCGCGCTTCCCAACGGTAACGGATTTAGCCCATGCGCCGCTGGATGAAGTTCTGCATTTGTGGACCGGGCTGGGTTATTACGCCCGTGCGCGAAATCTGCATAAAGCCGCGCAGCAGGTTGTGACGCTGCATAGCGGTATATTTCCGCAAACCTTTGATGAAGTAGCCGCCCTACCTGGCGTCGGACGTTCAACCGCAGGCGCGATCCTTTCTCTCTCTCTGGGTCAGCATTTTCCGATTCTCGACGGTAACGTCAAACGCGTGCTGGCTCGCTGTTATGCTGTAAGCGGCTGGCCGGGTAAAAAAGAGGTCGAAAAGAAGCTGTGGGAGCTGAGCGAGCAAGTTACGCCGGCCCAGGGTGTTGAGCGTTTTAATCAGGCGATGATGGATTTAGGCGCGATGGTCTGTACGCGCTCAAAACCTAAATGTTCCCTGTGTCCGTTGGAAAATGGCTGTGTGGCGAGCGCCAATGCAAGTTGGGCGCTGTATCCCGGTAAAAAGCCCAAACAGACGTTACCGGAACGAACGGGCTATTTTTTACTGATGCAGCATGATGACGAAGTGCTGCTCTCACAGCGACCGCCCAGCGGCTTGTGGGGTGGTTTATACTGTTTTCCGCAGTTTGACGACGAAGATGGACTGCGCAACTGGCTGGCGCAACGACAAATTAACGCAGATAATCTGACCCAACTTAATGCGTTTCGCCATACCTTTAGCCATTTCCACTTAGATATTGTGCCTATGTGGCTTCCCGTGTCTTCATTCACCTCATGCATGGATGAAGGCAACGCGCTCTGGTATAACTTAGCGCAACCGCCGTCGGTCGGACTGGCGGCTCCCGTGGAGCGTTTGTTACAGCAATTACGTGCCGGTACACACGTTTAACGTACCGGACGATAAAGAGGACTTTTTATGAGCAGAACGATTTTTTGCACTTTCCTGCAACGCGAAGCAGAAGGCCAGGATTTTCAGCTGTACCCGGGCGATCTGGGAAAACGCATTTATAACGAGATTTCTAAAGAAGCATGGGCGCAATGGCAGCATAAACAGACCATGCTGATTAACGAGAAAAAACTCAATATGATGAACGTCGAACACCGTAAGTTACTGGAACAGGAGATGATTAACTTCCTGTTTGAAGGTAAGGATGTGCATATTGAAGGCTATACGCCAGAGTCATAAGAACCGTTGCCGGATGGCGCTGCGCTTATCCGGCCTACGTTTTAATCTGGTCCTTGCAAACAACAAACACAACACGCACTCCCGGAATGATGAAAAAATTTCTCGCGCTTGCCGTTATTGCGCCGTTGCTCATCTCCTGTTCCAGTTCGACCAAAAAAGGCGATTCCTATAACGAAGCCTGGGTCAAGGATACCAACGGTTTTGATATTCTGATGGGGCAATTTGCCCATAATATTGAGAATTTGTGGGGATTTAAGGAAGTGCTGATTGCGGGTCCGAAGGACTACGTAAAGTATACCGATCAGTATCAAACCCGCAGCCACATCAACTTTGATGACGGTACAATAACCGTCGAGACCATTGCCGGGACAGATCCCGCCGGACACCTGCGTCGGGCGATTATCAAGACATTGCTGATGGGCGATGATCCGGGTTCTATCGACCTCTATTCCGATGTCGACGACATTAAGATTTCCAAAGAGCCATTCCTGTACGGACAGGTGGTTGATAATACCGGCCAGCCCATTCGTTGGGAGGGGCGTGCCACCAACTTTGCCAACTACCTGCTGCAAACACGACTTAAAAGCCGCAGCAATGGCCTGCGTATCATCTATAGCGTGACGATCAATCTGGTGCCGAACCACCTTGATAAGCGCGCGCATAAATACGTTGGCATGGTGCGTCAGGCTTCACGTAAGTATGGCGTCGACGAGTCGCTGATTCTGGCTATCATGCAAACCGAATCCTCGTTTAACCCGTATGCGGTGAGCCATGCCGATGCGCTGGGACTGATGCAGGTGGTACAGCACAGCGCCGGGAAAGATGTGTTCCGCTCGCAAGGGCGCTCAGGCACACCAAGCCGTAGCTTCTTGTTTGACCCGGCCAGCAACATTGATACCGGTACGGCCTATCTGGCAATGCTCAACAATGTCTATTTGGGCGGTATCGATAATCCGACCTCACGTCGCTATGCGGTAATCACCGCGTATAACGGCGGCGCGGGCAGCGTGCTACGCGTGTTCTCGAACGATAAAATTCAGGCCGCGAATATCATTAACAGCATGTCTCCTGGTGACGTTTATCAAACGCTGACCACCCGACATCCCTCTGCTGAATCACGCCGATACCTTTACAAGGTCAATTCCGCACAAAAATCCTATCGACGCCGCTAATGTATCCCCCTTCAGCCCCCTAAACCGGGGGCCTGAAGCACCAAAAATGTTAACTCCATCACTCTTTTGCTTTGCAATCAGAAATTGTTTGCAAATATTTGTCACAGGTAACAAAAAAAGAGTGCATCTCATTGATAGAATCACATCATATAGCCACGGCAAATGTGCCTTTTAAAACATTCATCCGCATTACGGTGTGAGGAAATTAACATGAATCTTAAGCTGCAGCTGAAAGTTCTCTCGTTTCTGCAGTTCTGCTTATGGGGTAGTTGGCTCACTACCCTCGGCTCCTATATGTTTGTCACCCTTAAATTCGATGGTGCATCCATTGGCGCGGTGTATAGCTCGCTGGGGATCGCCGCCGTGCTTATGCCAACGCTGTTAGGGATCGTGGCCGATAAATGGATCAGTGCTAAGTGGGTTTACGCCCTTTGCCACCTGGTCGGTGCAGGAACGCTGTTTGCCGCAGCCGAAGTCACCACGCCAGGGGCCATGTTCTTTGTGATCTTGCTTAACTCCCTGGCCTATATGCCAACACTGGGGCTAATCAACACCATCTCCTACTATCGCCTGCAATCTGCCGGGATGGATATCGTTACCGACTTCCCGCCAATTCGTATCTGGGGCACCATCGGCTTTATTCTGGCGATGTGGGCCGTGAGCTTCTCCGGCTTTGAACTGAGCCATATGCAGCTGTACATCGGTGCGACATTGTCCCTGGTACTGGTACTGTTCACCCTGACGCTGCCGCATATTCCGGTTGCCAATCAGCAGAAAAACCAGAGCTGGACATCAATGCTCGGTCTGGATGCTTTCGCGCTGTTTAAAAACAAGCGTATGGCGATTTTCTTCATCTTCTCAATGATGCTGGGCGCAGAGCTGCAGATTACCAATATGTTTGGTAACACCTTCCTGCACAGCTTCGATAACAACCCACTGTTCTCCGGTAGCTTTATCGTGGAACACGCATCGGTGATGATGTCGATTTCACAGATTTCCGAGACGCTGTTTATCCTGACCATCCCGTTCTTCTTAAGCCGTTACGGTATTAAGAACGTGATGCTTATCAGTATTGTGGCGTGGATGCTGCGCTTCGGCCTGTTTGCCTACGGCGATCCAACGCCGTTCGGTACCGTGCTGCTGGTTCTGTCGATGATTGTTTACGGCTGCGCCTTCGACTTCTTCAACATCTCTGGTTCCGTGTTCGTAGAGAAAGAAGTACGCCCTGAAATCCGCGCCAGCGCACAGGGTATGTTCCTGATGATGACCAACGGTTTCGGTTGTATTCTGGGCGGACTGGTGAGCGGTAAAGTCGTTGAACACTATACGCTGAACGGTATTACCGACTGGCAGACCGTGTGGTTGATCTTCGCAGGTTACTCGCTGGTTCTGGCTTTTGCCTTCGTTGCGCTGTTTAAATACAAACACGTACGCGTTCCAGCAGGCACCCAGACTATCGCGCACTAACGTTTACGTATAGAAAAGCGGGTTGCCAAAAGGTAACCCGCTTTTTTTGCACTTACTTCACCACATATCCATACAGACGCTTAATACCGTCTGCATCCGTTTCACTGTAAACACCTTGCAGCTCCGGCGAGAAGCCTGGCAGCAGGTTTACGCCCTCTTCCAGCGCCAGGAAATATTGCTGTACCGCGCCACCCCATACTTCGCCCGGTACCACGCACAGCACGCCCGGAGGATAAGGCAGCGCACCTTCCGCCGCAATGCGGCCAGCTGCTTCACTAATCCGCACCAGTTCAACATCACCACGGATAAAAGCGCTGTTCGCATCCTGTGGGTTCATCGCCACGGCAGGTAAACTTTCCTGACGGAACATCGCTTTTTGCAGATCTTTCACATCAAAGCTGACGTACAGTGAGTGCATCTCCTGGCACAGTTCACGCAGGGTGTAATCCCGATAGCGTACCGGATACTTATTGAAGATGGTGGGCAGCACATCTGCCAGCGGCGTATCGTCTTCAATATGCTGCTCAAACTGCGCCAGCATCGCCACCAGTTGCGCCAGTTTCTCTGCGCTTTCTGCCGGGGTCAGCAGGAACAGAATCGAGTTAAGGTCGCATTTCTCCGGCACGATGCCGTTTTCACGCAGGTAATGCGCCAGAATCGTCGCCGGAATACCAAACTCGGTATATTGCCCGGTTTGTGCGTCAATGCCCGGAGTGGTTAACAGCAGTTTGCAAGGATCGACGAAATACTGGTCGCGCGCGTAACCGGAAAAACCATGCCATTTAGCACCTGGTTCGAAGCTAAAGAAGCGACGCTCGCTGGCAATCACCTGCGTCGGATAGCTTTCCCACGGTTTGCCATCAACTACCGGGGGAACAAACGGCTGAATCATCTTACAGCGGGTAATAATCGCTTTACGGGCCTCAATGCCCAGCGTCACACACTCCGCCCACAGCCGACGACCGCTCTCGCCTTCATGGATTTTGGCGTTAATGTCCAGCGCTGCAAACAGCGGGTAAAACGGACTGGTAGAAGCATGCAGCATAAATGCATTATTCAGACGCTTATGCGGGCAGAACCGCGCCTGACCGCGAATATGGTTATCCTTTTTGTGGATCTGCGAGGTTTGCGAGAATCCGGCCTGCTGTTTGTGTACCGACTGGGTGACAAAGATCCCCGGATCGTTAGCATCGAGATCCAACAGCAGCGGTGACCCATCGGCCATCATCGGAATAAATTGTTCGTAGCCGACCCATGCAGAGTCAAACAGGATGTAATCACACAGATGACCGATCTTGTCGATCACCTGCCGGGCATTGTAGATCGTACCGTCATAGGTGCCGAGCTGAATGATCGCCAGACGGAACGGGCGCGGTTGATCGGCCTTTTGCGGCGCAACCTCGCGAAGTTGCTGGCGCAGATACTCCTCATCAAAGCAGTGCTCGTCAATACCGCCAATAAAGCCAAACGGATTACGCGCCGCTTCCAGATACACCGGCGTCGCACCCGCCTGGATCAGCGCACCGTGGTGGTTCGACTTATGGTTATTACGGTCAAACAGCACCAGATCGCCGCGCGTCAGCAGCGCATTGGTTACTACTTTATTGGCCGCAGAGGTCCCGTTCAGCACAAAGTAGGTTTTATCCGCGTGGAAAACTTTCGCGGCAAATTTCTGCGCATGTTTCGCCGAGCCTTCATGAATCAGCAGATCGCCAAGCTTAACGTCGGCGTTGCACATATCCGCGCGAAACAGATTCTCGCCAAAGAACTCGTAGAAATGGCGCCCCGCGGGATGCTTTTTAAAGAACTCACCGTGTTGATGTCCTGGGCAGGCAAATGTGCTGTTCCCCATCTCGACATACTGAGTCAATGTGTCATAGAACGGCGGCAGCAAATTTTCTTCATACTGACAGGCAGCAGACTCCAGCTCCAGCCAGTCCTGCGCCTGACCGCGAATGACCGCATTCACACCCATCGGCAGATCAACATCCGACTCTGCGAACAGAAACACGGGTATATGAAAACCGGTGCGTTTCAGCAAAGCAAGGATCCCGCTGCGGCTATCCGCAACGGTAATGACGACTGCCGCAACGTCAGTAAAATCAGTACTGTCCAGCGACACCACCTGACGATGGCTGGACAGACGAGAAACCAGTTCTCCACTGGCGGCAATTTTCATTGATTTCATAAGCGCAATAACCCGTTTCGGGAAAATCAAAAGTCCCGGACAAAGCCACATTGCTTTGCCCACGAAATGACAGGTCAAACTGGTTACCAGCCCCGACCGCCAGACATCAGTAAAAGCAGATAGCCTCTGATTTTACTGTTATCCTGCAGTGAGCGTGCGCTGCCCTCACCGCATGGTGGGAGCGTAAAGATAAGTCGCAGGAAGGGGCAAACGTCGCGCAAAAAGGCGATGTTGAATGCGATGTAGGGGGAGTAATATCATCCCAGGCAGCCCCATTCAGACAGGAGAAAATTCGCGCAATCATGGCACCTTTCACTTTCAGGCGCAAGATAAAATCCCGCGCCCGAACCTCACAGATAAACAAGCATTTCGACTGTCAATCGCGGCATAATAATGCAATCTGAAAACATATTTTACCCAGAGAATTGCCTTTAGCATCAAGACGATAATGGGTATGCAGGAGCAAACGTGGTAATTGGACCCTTTATTAATGCTGGCGCTATTTTATTTGGTGGTGTTCTCGGCGCACTACTCAGTCAGCATTTACCGGAACGCATTCGTGCCTCCATGACCTCCATATTCGGACTGTGCTCTTTGGGAATTGGTATTTTGCTGGTTATCAAGTGCGCTAACCTACCGGTGATGGTTCTGGCTACGTTGGTCGGTGCATTAATTGGCGAGTTCTGTTATCTGGAAAAAGGGATCAATACCGCGGTTGCCAAAGCGCAGCAGCTTTTCACCCAGTCGGATGCCAACACCACGCACGAATCCTTCATCCAGAGCTATGTGGCCATCATCGTGCTATTTTGCGCCAGTGGTACCGGGATCTTCGGGGCGATACATGAAGGGATGACCGGCGACCCGAATATTTTAATCGCCAAGTCGTTTCTTGATTTCTTCACGGCCATCATTTTTGCCTGTTCATTAGGTATCGCGGTATCGGCAATTTGTGTACCAATGCTGGCAATCCAGCTAACGCTTGCCACCTGCGCAGCACTTATTTTGCCCCTGACGACACCAGCCATGATGGCCGATTTCAGCGCCGTAGGTGGGCTACTGTTGTTGGCAACCGGTTTACGTATTTGTGGAATCAAAATGTTTGCGGTTGTGAATATGCTTCCTGCCCTTCTGCTGGCAATGCCGCTTTCCGCCGCGTGGACGGCATTTTTTGCCTGAGAATGCGTGCGATAGCAACAATGTGGTGATAGATTGTGCAGTCTGCGTTGATTTGAAGAAATTTCGTTGACGAAACGAAGCGAATCGGTTTTAATGCGCCTCGTTGCCCGGATAGCTCAGTCGGTAGAGCAGGGGATTGAAAATCCCCGTGTCCTTGGTTCGATTCCGAGTCCGGGCACCACTATTTAGAAGAACCCGCCTATGGCGGGTTTTTTGCTTTTGGCGAAACGGACTCTTCATCGAACTTTGCCAACTGCTCACCTCCAATTCGTCTACTCTTATACACAAATTAGATTGGCAGAAGTCGCGCGTAAGCTGCTGGCATCTACCTTTCTCGGCAACACTCAAGAGCATGGGCGAATCCAGGACGTTGAGACACACCGCCCCCCCACCTGTATACCCGAAATCTTAAAATCTGATCCGAAGGAGACGCTTCTTGTCTTACTCTGATGTTGTATATTCCAGAGTTTTCATCATTTATTCCCGGCTTAAATTCATTCAGGAGAACAAACCAATATTAGTGTTAAGGCAATAATATAGTTTTACTCCCGAATATTGCCCCCCCCTAAAAACTCTTCGTACTGTTATAATTCTCCCAATAATACTGCCAGCCAGCCCCACACGGATAAACTGTACTCTGCAATAGGATTGCATATATTTAAATAATACATACAAAACCATCAATTATTATTTAACCGAATGTTTTAATAAACAGCAATTCTCTTTTTAGGTCTTTATTTCATGTGTATAATTCAGTTTGAGTTTTCAGATAAAAAATTGCAGGAAACACCTGACGCCATTGAGGATGCAAATATGAATTCCAGGTCAGCAGTATTTTTATGTACAGCAGTATTTCTGCTAGCTGGCTGCACGCCACACTCTCCTATTGATGCAAAGAAAGCAGGGGCACGGACAGAGAACGGCGTAAGTAAGACTGCTTCAGCACAGAAACTGACGGACAAGGATATTTTTGGCAATGAAACTACGCTGGCGGTGTCCGAAGAGGACATCCAGGCTGCGCTGGAAGGGAATGTATTTCGCGTACCTCTGAGTTCGCCTGTTATTCTGGTACAGTCCGGTAGCCGAGCACCGGAAGCCATCATGCAGCAGGAAATGAGTCGATATTATACCGTCGCAACCTTCTCCGGTATCCCGGACAGGCAAAAGACCGTGACTTGTAATAAAGATAAAAATAAAGACGAGAGCCAGGATATTGCTGTTGTAGAAAACATGAACTGGATGCAGGCTCTGCGTTATGTCGCCGCGAAAGGTCATCAGAAAGCAATCATCGTTTATCAGGATACATTGCAGTCAGGCAAATATGACGCTGCGACAAAAAACATGCTCTGGTCAGATTATAAAAATGAAAAACTAACCGACAATACATCACTACGTTATCTGGTGCGTTTCACTCTAGTGGACGTGGCAACTGGTGAATGGGCTACCTGGTCGCCGGTCAATTATGAAGATAAAATGCTACTACCACTGCCAGGGAAAAAAAATGCTGCAGAAGCAACTGCTGAAAGGCAATTTTCGCAGCTTAAGCAAAAAACCTATGCATCAATGGTTAAAGACCTGGTGAACCGTTACCAGTAATCCGTCCTGGCTACCATTATTGACTTGTAGCGGCGCGTCAGCGAATCCGACGTACCTGCTGCCCCTGGCGGGCTGGAGCAGCAGGGCAAGATTACTCCCCCCGCCAGCCCTATCGGATCAGGACAGAGAATCTCACTGGAGTATGAATCGTAACGTTAGCTTTATATGTAAATCACCAAGCTCATTGCGTCGTAGTCCATACGCCACCGCCACACCTTGATCATTTAAGCCATCGGAACACCATTTATTTTACTATTAAATCATATAGTTAAACACATAAACTCATCCAGAACACGGCGCGCATGAAAGTCGGTTATGTCGGCATCTCCCGTACCAACCGCAAAACCAAAATCCCCACCGGATATACTCGCAGTCCCAGCCTGCACCTTAAGGGCGACTGGCTCGAAGAGGCGGGATTTGAGACCGGGCGCGGCGTGACGGTGAAGATTTCAGACGGATGTATTGTGCTGATGGCGGATAATAACGAGGTGCAGGAGCTGCGCGAACAACTTTATCAGGCTAAACAGGTGGTTAAGGGGATTAAGGATGTGCTGGTTTAGTGGACTGAACGAGGGTTAAATAATAAGAAAGCCGGGAAGATTTTATAACCTTCCCGGTTTTTTGTTTAATAAAGTCTGGAATCTGAACGTGGTTCAATTTCTCTTATACCAAGTTTGCTTGTTTTTTCTAAAATCAAATCATAGCAATAAACAGTATCACCATCCTTTTCTAAATGAATCCCTTCTAGGCTGACTTTATATATTCCTTTAGGAATATCAGCATTATGCCAACCGGTATAATCTTCCCACTCCCAAAAGACCGACATATCGGCAATATATAAATCACCTGTCACATTAAGGTAAAAATATTTATCACTAAATATAACTTTCCTATTTTCATTATCAGGGAGTTCATTTAAAAATAACCGAACAACATAGCTTCCATCATCAATGCCCATGATAGGTAAAGCAATACCTTCATCAAGAACAAGATCCCCTTTATCTGTGGTAGTAAATCCCTGGAGAATATTGTCCCCATTTTCTATTTTCCCACCAAAAGGTACTAGTATCCCCGGATAATCGAAGATAATTATTCCATTAAAATCAACATCGACTTTTATTGTTTTAACCACACTTACCTCCTGAGGTCTTACCCGCTTGTTTATTATTGTACCATTCCAATAATTTTGAATGAGCTTCTTTAGGAGTTACATTTCTGGCTAAGACCTCACCCGTCGAAGGAATTCTTAAATCACCTCTTATATGAGAGACAGAATCTAAATTGCGACTAGTAGCAGTAAATAAATCATCCGCTGTTCCTGTCCACGGCCCTTGAATTTTGCCTATGTCACCTTTAATAGCTCTGTGCAATTCTTCATGCATTCCAGAATTATAAGGATCAGGAAAGAATGTTGGCGTATTTCTCATAGTACCAAGCTCGGTCAGACCGATGCTATTGGCCTTGTTGCGTGGGATTAAATGGTGTCCCATTCCATTAGGATCCCACGCCCACGGCATTAACCCTAAAGGATCTATCCATGTCAGCGGATTAGGAACGTAACTATAGAGGTTGATACCACCCGCCAGCCCTATCGGGTCAGGATGCGCAATCTATGCGTCTTGCTGATCGTACCGTCAACTTCGTATATAAATTATCAAAGTTGCAATGTCATAGTGCCATCGTCTGTCGTCATACATAGATAAATTTACTCATAAACTGGGAAGGGGTAATTTCTTAACCAGTTTTTGATTTGGTAAATTTCAGAAATGAAAATAAAATCACATGATGTGTTCATTCAAAAAATTTAAATGTTTATCATTATTTAATTCGCTGTTTGTATTTCAGTCGTGCTTCTTTCCTCACAAATTCACTAGGATCATTGTCAGCCATTTCTTTTAAAATAGATGTTGGTAATTTTTTATTATAAGTTAATCTAACTCTAATCCCATCATCGGGATCTTTTGATAACAGCAAATAAATATCAAAATCCAAAGGATATTTCGATGATATAGCATCCCTAACAATAGGATTTATATCTCTTGACAAAATATTAATTATTTCTTTTGGTATGGATTTGTTTCTTGCAACCCATACTTTCATATCATGATGATTTTCAATAAGATCCATCCATACATCAAGAGGAGCCTCTTCTGTGGCCGCTCGGTTATACTCATCAGGAATATCACTATTTCTCAATGAGACAAATTCTGCGCTATTTTTTATCATGTCATTAACTCACTTTATTCCTTTACAACCTTTTTTAGGGATACTTCGCCCCGTATTCCCTTTATGTTTATCAGGCATAAACTGACCATTTTCATCAGCATCTGCAATCCATTCTAGAGTGGTTGATGTTTCTCTATATACTTTGTACGCAGACCCACCGTGCCCGGTAGTGTCTTTAGACCACCACAAACCTGTTCTTCCATCTTTATAATATTTCTCTTTAAAAGGACCACCTTGCAAAATAGCTGTAGTCTTATCGCCATCTATTTGCCAACCACTTAATCCAAGAGGATCAATCCACATCAGCGGATTAGGTACATACGCGTAGTTGTTTATTCCCCCACGTAGCCCTATCGGGTCCGGCGTAATAAACCGCCCCATATCCGGCGCATAATACCTGAACGTATTGTAGTGAAGCCCCGTTTCCCTGTCCAGATACTGACCCGCGAACCGCAGGTTCTCTTCCGGCGCACCACCCCATATCTTCCGCCACCTGCTTCCCTCTTCATCCGCGTATTCCGACCGCGTTTCTCCCCACGTATCCACATCCTGACGCCAGTGCAGTTTCCCGTCCTCATCCGTCAGCGCCTGCGGCATACCGTTATGGCTGCAGCGGTAGTAGTCCACACGCTGTTTGTCGCCGGTGCCGTAAATCCTCGCCAGCGGCGTGTAACTCCCCGCCCCTTCGTACACGTACACCAGCGACTGTCCGTTGCGGGTCTCCGCCAGTAGCCGGAACCCTTCCCACACAAAGGTTGTCACCTCCTGCGCCCCGGTGACACGCCCGTCATCCGGCGCAGATACCGTCACCTCGCTGCGCTTTTCTGTTCGTCGCCCAAACGGGTCGTAGGTAAAAATCACCCGGTGTCGCGTATTTCCGGCCCCGGTTACGTCCGGCGTGTCCAGCACCGCTTCCGTCATCCGGTGTTCACTGTCATAACCGTAGCGCCACAGGCCACCCGGGCCCGGTTTCTGCACCATCCGGCCGTAAACATCATACCTGCACGCACCATTACCGCACTGCGTCTGCCGGTTATGTGTCAGCGACTGCCCTGCCTGCGGGGCAGTCAGCAGGTTACCTGCCGCATCGTACGTATGATGCGTCACCCCACGAAAACTGGTGTCGTGGCGACAGACGTGGTCACCGTCATCGTAATGGTAGCCCTGATAGCGGTAGTCGCTGATTTGCGTTTCACTCAGCAGGTTGTGACGGCTGTCGTACTGCCAGTGCCACGCCTCCACCGGCCGCATCCCGTTCTCTTTGCGGTAGATTTCCCGGCGCGCCTGCCGCCCCAGTCGATCATAACGCGTACGTGTCGTCAGGCCGCCCTGCGTTCGACTAATTTCCCGGTGCAGGTTGTCACGGGTAAATTCCGTAATCAGCCGCTCATCCAGGCTGATACTCAGCGCATGACCGCTGCCGTAATACAGCGTCTTCAGGCTGCGACCATCCGGCAGCTGAACGGATGTCCGGTTACCCAGTTCATCCAGGCTGTAGCTCACCCGGCCAGAGTCGTTCTCCTCCGCCGTCAGCCGGCCGAGCCGGTCATGCTCCAGCAGCACGCGCTGTGCAGGACTCTCTGCTCCCGGCGGATAAAACAGCGCCGCCTGCAGAGTCCCTCCCGTCGTGTACCGGTAGACCGTGTGCCCGTCCGGCGTTTGCTTATCGGTCACTTCCCCGGCTGCGTTATACTGCCAGCGGTGCGTCAGCGCATCCGGCGTGCCGGCCGCCAGGTTTTACTGACCACCCGGTCACAGACATCGTATTCGTAGCGGGTGATAACACCATCCAGACCCCGCTCTTCCGTCAGATGCCCATTTATGCCGTGGATAAACCGGTACAGCTCACCACTTTCGTTATACAAACGCGTCAGCCGGTTGCGCGCGTCATATTCACGCCGCACGGTATGGCCCAGCGGGTCAGTCACCACGCTCACCCGACCACAGGCATCATACTGCCAGCGCACCGGATTATTGTGTCCCACCCGGTAGCTTTCCGGCAGCCCCTGTGCCGTCCAGGACAGGCTGGCCGTCCAGTCCTCGGCACCGGAAACCGTTCTTAGCCTGCCTGCCGGGCTGTAAACATAGCGGGTACTCTCCCCGGCCGCATCCACCTCTTCGGCCAGCCGGTAAGCCGCATCGTACCGGTACTGCGTTGTTTTCCCGGAACAGTCCTGAACGCTGATAAGCTGCCCACGCTCATTACAGCTAAAGCGTTGTACGCCGCCCTTTTCATCTGTGAATTCGACGACCTGGCCCCATTCATCACGACGGTAATAACAGCACAGCCCGAGTGCATTGATTTCTGCACGCAGACCAAAGTTCGCATCATAAAAATACTGGTGTACGCTTCCCTCCGGCCCGCTGGCCTGAACAGGCAGCGCCCGGTCTTCAAGCCAGCGTGTACAAACGGCCCGGCCCAGCGGGTCGGTCTCCAGAATCATGTTTCCCGCATTATCATAGTGATATGCTCTGCTGGCACCCAACGGGTCGACGGTACGCGAAAGCTGCCCGTCCTCGTTCCACTCATAGCCCCATACCTGCCCGGATTCATCGGTGTACTTCTCCACCAGATAGCGATGATCCCATTCATGCCGGTGCGTTTCGCCACCGCCATGGGTGACGGTGGTCACGCCCTGTGTCAGGTCATAACCAATCGTGGCGCTGTCGCCTCCGCTGGACTCATAGGCCACCACCCGCCAGCCGTCGCTGAACTTTTTCCACTGATAGCGGTGACGGGCCCCGCCGGGCATCCGGTGCCCTGCCATCAGGGCATCCGGGGTGTAATCAAATTCACGCAGGCAGACATCATCCGCATCGGTCACACGGCACAGTTCCCCCTGCGGGGTGTAGTCGTAGGACATCAGTAGCCGATGAACCGGCTCGCCACCGGGGGGGGCCGGGGTGAGCATGTGCTCAGTGATCCGGGTCGGACGCTGCGGGGAGTGTAAGTCCTGATAATGCAGCACCACCCGCAGGCTTTCCTGGGTATCGGTAATCGCCTGCAGGCGATCCTGTTCGTCATAATGGAGCCGCAAGCCATTGCCATAATTATCCGACAGCAGGTGCAGGCGCAGTTGCGAGGGCGCTGACGGGTGCGGAAGATAGAGCCGCCAGGTGGCGCCGTCCAGATCACCAATCACCACCATGCCCTGTTCGCTCTGCGCAAATAACAGTCCTTCATCGGGACTGAATCCTGCCTCACCCGGCGGGGGACAGACAAAACGGAGTTCGCGTCCCCCTTCATCATGGAAGCAGGTGTATTCCTCCTCCCTGACCACGCGGGTTTCAAATGCGGTGCGCCAGCCGCGACCAAAGAGCCCTTCATGCGGGTTACGGCTGTTGTAGATGCGCTGCCAGATGAGAGGGAAACGGGCCGGGAGCTCAAAATCACAGTCCTCTTCCCCGCTCAGAACCTTCGCGCCCGTCGCGGCATGTACCGGATTCCACAGTGCCCGCACAGATTCGCCAATCTTACTGGCAAGCATTGCCGCCGCCATCCCCATTATCATGCAGGGAAGCTGTTTCAGTAGCTTAGTGGGGCGGCACGTCAGGACGGAAAGCGCGAGCAGCGCGGTTTCCACGCCGGGTGATTTGCCGCTATGAATAGGGCGAACCACAACCGGTTTCCCCCCGATGATGACGTTGGGAGAGACCACCGTAGAAACGGTGCCGCCGCAGGTTGTCCGGTCTCCGGTGCGGACAGCAGGCAGACCATTGATACTGACCTGAGAAGAGCCTTCGGCCATAAACTGTATGGGATTCGGTGGGTGTTTTTCGCATAGCACCACATCGTGCTCAGCTTCCACCACTCCGCCTGACGGCCCGGCCACGACAGGGTTAATCAACTCTCCCAGCAGTTCGCTGCCATAGCTGAACAGTGCAGACACCCCGTTCAGCACTTTCATCCCTGTGGACATCCGGGCGTCCTCTTCTTCCCGCCGTTTCTTCTCTTCCGCCTCCATTTTTTCCCGCGTGGCATTTTCGGCGGCGGTCATCAGACGCCCCGCAGCTCTGGCGGCAGGCAGACCATTGGTCTGCACATTTAAAGAGCCTGTCGCAATTTTCCCCTGCGGTGACGGGGGGGAGATAAAGTTTGCCGCGCCCTGAGCAATATCGCCGACAACCTCAGCAGCGCCCGATAACGAAACGGTCAGCCCTCCGACAATGCCCGCGGCTGTACAGGTTGTTGCGGCGGCTGACGCGGCCGCAACCGTCGCAGCTGACACGCCTGCAGCAGTTGCCGCCGCGGCGGCAAGAGGGGCTGCAGCAGCAACCACGACGACCCCAACAGCAACGCAAATAGCCGCTTCAAAAGCTCCCCCCAGTATATCGGCCAGAATACTGGTATGAATGATGTCGTCGCCCAGACGGGCGGCGTTCGGATTGCTCATGGCAAAACGTCCTCTGTCTGATCTCAGTCCCTGTCCAGCGTATTTTTAACCTGCAGCCAGAACCGTTCGTCCTCTTCGCTAAAGGTATTCAGTGCGGTGCAGGTCAGCATCAGCAGCCACCGTTCTGGCATCAGTACGGCCAGCTGGCGCTGGCAACAAAAATAAGGTTCACGAAGATATGTAGCCGTCGTTTCCCGGGCAGGACAGTCAGGCAATAAAGGCAACGTTAATGTGACGGGTGGCGTCTGTTGATAGTTATCGATCTGTGCAGCCACCTGTGCCCACTGGAATGCCAGTTCGTCATCAAACGACCTGTCCCCGGCAATAACTGCGCGGGTGATCACCAGTGAGGTGTGGGTGCGGGTATTGCGGATAACCTGCATCGTGCAGTCAAGCCAGTCTTCTCCGCTCAGCGCCAGATGTCCTTCATTCATGCGGTAAATGGCGTTCATTTTCCGTCCCCCGTCTCTTCGGGGAATAATCCCTGTATAATGCTGGTTAAGTCTTTTTTATGGCTGTCACCGACAACGCCAATAGCCGGGGCAGGCTCTTCCGGATTCAGGCCCAGCATAGCTGTGCCTGTCGTAATGAGACTGTTACCCTCAGCCACGATGTTAAACGCCTTGCCCTTAAGGTTAATCACGCCCCCGGCATGCAACTCCAGTGCACTCTCCCCACATTCCAGCCGGATCATGGAACCTGAGCCGATGACCACATTTCCCGCGCTTTGCATTATCCTGTCGCCGCCGTTAAAACAGGTCACATCGGTTTTGACATTCACTTCCTGAAACTGCCGAATATTGAGCAGCTGGTGCCCGTCAATTTTGACATCTTCGTTGGCGGTCACGACTTTCAGCCGGTTATTGCCCACTACCAGACTCTGGTTACGAATGATCGCCGTACCCTGATCGTTGAGTACCGTCGTCTTCATGTCCTTCTGCGCATGCATCGACAACAGTTCCTGACCTGTTTTATCCTCGAACATCAGCTCGTTATACCCGCTACCTTTATAGGTTTTCGAGCGGATGGTCATCTGCGTCTTCGTCCCCGGCAGACCGCCCGGCGGCGGGTTATCCGCATGGTACGTCCGCCCCATGATGATTGGCTGGTCAGGGTCCCCGTTCAGGAAGTCCACTATCACCTCCTGTCCCACCCGCGGTATCGCCAGGTTGCCGAACCCCGGTCCCGCCCACGCCTGCACCACCCGTATCCAGCACGAGCTGTCCTGGTTCGCCGGGTTATACCGGTCCCAGTTAAACTTCACCCGCACCCGGCCATGTTCGTCACAGAAGATTTCCTCCCCCTCAGGGCCGGTAACAGTAGCTGACTGCGGGCCGTCCACTGACGGCTTTTCCATTGGCCGGGGTCGCCACGTCCTGTCCGCCGGTATCACCGTAAAATCATTCTCAAGGGTGGTCCCTGAACCGGAACGCCCCGCCACCGCCTGCGGTTGTTTCCCCTGCAAATCGCTGCTCACCACCTGCCATTCCCGGTTCAGGCCCGCCTGCGGATGCTCCGTCAGCTGAATGCGCCGTCCTGGCCATATTGCCGGCGAGCGGCTTTTTCCCTGCGCCTCTTCGGCATTATTGCGCCAGCCCTCCACCTGCCAGCGGGCGAAGTTCTGTCCGTGGCCGTCCTTGAAGCGCCCCGGATAATCAAACACTTCATACTGTGTACGCTGATAATCCTGGTTCTGCCCCTGCTGCTCAAAGCGGCCCGCCCAGCCGGGGCGTTTAAAGGTGTAGTCCTTGCCAATGACAGAAGAGGGGCGTATCTGTGCGCTGTGGCGGAACTGGCTGATGCACGGCGTGCTCACTTCGGTCCGGGTATTCGGGTTCCACGGGATGTCAAACGCCTCCGGCAGAAAGCGCACCGTGTCACACAGCACCAGACTCTGGTCGTCGCTGTCAGGCGAGTGCTCTTCGTAGAAGAACAGTCCTTCCTCCGCCGCCATCCGCGCCAGAAAGTCATAATCCGTTTCACCGTACTGCACGCAGAATTCCCGTGCCGGATGCGCCTCACTGAACAGCGGACTCCAGTCCGTCACCCCGTTTTCCTGCAATATCGTCCCCAGAATGCTTTTAATGTCCTCATTCTGAAAAATACGGGAGTTCTGCCGCAGGGCTGCACGCCACACCGGTGGCCGGACAATCATGCTGTACAGCATCTGATGTCCGTCGTTTTCCCCCTGCTCAAACCAGGTCACAATACCGTTCACCCGGCGCTGTATCTCCGTGCCCTGCCAGATTTTAAGATGGGCTGTTTTTTCCAGTACCTGAGAGAAATCAATGCTGAGAAGCTGCTGGCTGACCAGCGAAATATTGAGGGTGAACAACGAGGAAAGGGACTGCTCCAGGTGAAAGGACGCCACGGCCAGCGCATCCGGTGGCAGGCCGTCCACCTCCAGTGTGAAACGTAATCCTGTTGACATGAATAATCTCCTGAATTAACAGGGAAAAGAAACCACCAGCCGGACTGCGGCGAATGACAGTACAGTGTTACGCTTGCATTATTCAGGCACGCTACCGCCGAAGTTTCCGGCGTCCGCCATCTCCCGTAAAAAACGTAACCCCTTACTGACACTGCTTTTTTGTTTACGATCCCCAACAAAAACAGCACCCTGCCCGTAAGGGTGGGGTGCTGTGGATTCAGCCTTACGCTTCCAGCGGCGCGCGCCAGTCATCAGCACCAGAGGTGCCGGACTTGACGTGCTCCCACTCGATTTTGCGGTAGGCCAGTGAGACTTCGAGCAATTGCGTGAACTCGCGCTTCGCCGGGTCCTGGCAGTGCGGCATATGCAACTTCATATCCACAATCGTCGAGTCCGTCAGGCGGGTGGTGAAATAGTGCTCCTGTTTGCCTTCAACAGAGGTACGCCACCAGTGCAGTTCAGTTTTCGGCAGCATTTCGCCGGAGGCCAGCGCGTTGTACAGCAGTGGTACGGCTTTGTTCAGCGCTACAGTAAAAATGAACGGCTTGTGCGAACGCTGACCACTCGGCTGCCCGGACTGCGGATCGGTGGGTACAGTCACGTTGTGCTGGAATTCCTGTACCAGCATTTCATCCTCGTGCCCCTGCACGTAGATATTGCCGACAGAATCTGCGGTAAATGCACCAGCGGTAATATTCCCCTGGGTTTGCCCCGTAATTGAGATGTAACACGGTGTTGGCATTCATAAACTCCTTGTTAACGATTAACGACACTTACATACATCTGCCAAAAGATATCCGGCAGATAAAAACATGCTTAACACATAAAAAACTCTGTAGTTTAAACTCTCTTGACATGGCAGATTAAACCGTAAACCCAGAGGCTAAAAAGCATATTCCTGATGACTGAATTAAATATTCACACATCCATTATTGTGATATATCAACATTCATTTCTATAAAATAATGACAATATCATATTCATGAATAAATATTATATTCATCATTGTTCCATTACTCCAATCGGTAAAAACCATTCACCAACCAACCCGTCACATAAAGATAATTGCGGTATATTGATTCATGAAAAATATATTAAATACATATAAAACCAAACAAAAACCACATATAAATCATGCAATTAAATAAAAATAAAAATCACTAAAATTTCTTTTAATTTATTCTTAACGAAACCAATACAACCTGAACAATAACCACAACAGAAGGATACTCCTGTATTTCATTTAGAAAAAGTGCTTCTCAAAAAATTTTCTTCGCGTAATAATGATTGCCAGTTGTTTTTTATTGCACGGTATTTCATGGTCTGTACGGAGATGCAGAAAACATAACATAACCTGATGGATGATCTCTATGAGCAAAGATTATAACGGCAGTGTGGCCCCCAAAGAACGCATTAATATTTCTTACGTTCCAAAAACTGACGGCGAGCCTTCTGAGGTGGAATTACCCCTCAATATGTTGATAGTGGGAGATACCGGAAACTCACAAGAAACAGCACCACTTGATGAACGCCAGATGGTTTCTATCGACAAGCATTCATTCAATTCAGTGATGGCAGAAGCTTCCATTAGCCTGAATTTTGCAGTTCCGGCAGCATTGAAGGACGACGCAAAAGATGACGATGAGATGAATGTCTCGCTGGAAATCAAATCCCTGAACGATTTTTCTCCGGACAGTGTGGCAAAACAAGTGCCGGAGTTGAACAAATTGCTGGAACTACGCGAAGCGCTGACAGCATTAAAAGGGCCGCTGGGTAATTTGCCTGCATTTCGCGCCCAGCTTCAGGCATTGCTGGAAAATGAAGAATCCCGCGAACAGTTACTGCGGGAGATCAGCCAGGCAGAAAACCAGTAATCTCTGTTTTTCAGGGAGATTATCCTGGTATGGGCTTGCGGAAAGATACCACCAGAACCGATGACGCAATAACGCAGACAGTGAGCCGGTTATGTATCACTCAGACAGGCGATATCAACACAGAAACACTGGATGTATTGATCGCGGCGCCTGACCAGAGGCTCGGATGTTTGATGGATGAAATCATCCATATCAACGGGTATCAGCAGATGAAGCCACACTGGCGGAAGGTGTTCCACTGACCGTGAAACCTGACTCCAGAAATACAGATCAACACAAGGATTTTCAGTATGTCGTTAAAGGAAGAGGAACTTGTTTCCACCCGCGCTGAACAGGGAAGCCATGCCCCGTCGTTGCTTGATGAAATCATGGCACAAACCCGTATCCAGCCCGGTGCTGACGGTTATGATATTGCCCGACAGGGCGTAACGGCTTTTGTTGCCAGCCTTCTGCAATCCAGCTCACCAGCAGAACCCGTAAATAAACTGGCCGTGGACAGTATGATTGCGGATATTGACGCCCGAATCAGCCGCCAGATGGATGCTATTATTCACGCCCCTCAGTTTCAGCAACTGGAGTCATTCTGGCGTTCAATGAAAGCCCTGGTGGACCGCGTTGATTTTCGCGAGAATATTAAGGTTAATATCCTGCATGTCACCAAAGAAGAACTGCTGGACGATTTCGAGTTCGCGCCAGAGATTACCCAGTCAGGCTTCTACAAGCATGTTTATTCCAGCGGATTTGGTCAGTTTGGTGGTGAACCCATCGCGGCGGTATTAGGCGCATATGAGTTCAAAAATACCACGCCAGACATGAAACTGCTGAACTATGTCAGCGCCGTCGGCGCTATGGCCCATGCGCCGTTCCTTTCTTCCATATCTCCGGAATTTATGGGACTCAATTCATGGACTGAGCTGCCCAATATCAAAGATCTTTATGCCATCTTTGAAAGCCCTGCTTACACAAAATGGCGCGCCCTGCGTGATTCCGAAGACTCTCGCTACCTGGGGCTGACCGCACCGCGTTTTCTGCTCCGCCAGCCCTATTCAGCCACCGAAAACCCCATCAGAAGTTTCAACTACGCCGAAGATGTCAGCCACAGCCACGAGCATTATCTTTGGGGCAATACCGCCTGGATGCTAGCCAGTAATGTGGCCGACTCGTTCGCAAAATATAGATGGGCGCCGAATATTATTGGGCCGCAGAGCGGCGGCGCGGTAAAAGATCTTCCGGTACATTTATATGAATCAATGGGACAGATTCAGGCCAAGATCCCAACAGAGGTGTTGATCACCGACCGCCGTGAGTTCGAACTGGCCGAAGAGGGGTTCATCACGCTGACCATGCGCAAGGGCAGCGATAACGCCGCCTTTTTCTCCGCCAATTCGGTTCAGAAACCCAAGCATTTTCCGGGCAAAGATGCCGAAACCAACTACAAGCTGGGTACACAACTACCGTACCTGTTCATTATCAACCGCCTCGCACACTACATTAAAGTTTTGCAACGCGAGCAGCTCGGGTCGTGGAAAGAGAGAAGTGACCTTGAGCGAGAACTCAATATTTGGGTCCGCCAGTATGTCGCTGACCAGGAGAATCCGCCCACTGACGTCCGCAGCCGTAAGCCCCTGCGTGGCGCTAAAGTTGAGGTTCTGGACGTGGACGGCGAACCAGGCTGGTATCAGGTGGCAATTTCCGCAAGACCCCATTTTAAATATATGGGTGCGTCGTTTGAACTGTCTTTAGTCGGACGGTTAGACAAGTGATACCGGAGCACGAGAGACCTGCCGGATCGCTGTTTGAGCGTCTGGAAAACCCTCCTGCCAGAAACTGGCGGGGGGACAGCAATATAGAGGCATTCAGACAGTCCATTCGCCACAGCCTGCGAAATATCCTGAATACCCGCTCCGGCAGTTGTCGGGGCACCCCGGAGCTCGGCATCGAAGAGCCGGAAGGAGCAGATAATTATCGCAGCGCCATGAGCCAGGCTATCGTGCAGTGCATTGAGCGTTATGAACCCCGAATCTCACATTCTGAGGTTCGGGCGGTGCTTCCCCTTATGGCCAGCCCACAGGAAATAACATTCCATATCACCGCCTGGGTGACATTTAACGACATCGACGATGTGCTTGAGTTTGATATGGCACCGGACGGCAGTCAGCATTATCGGGTGGAGTAGTAAAATGGAATTCGAAGAGCGTTATTACAGGCAGGAACTGAATTACCTTCGCCAGTTAAGTAAACAACTGGCAACCGAAAAGCCGCATCTGGCCCGGTTTCTGGCTGAAAAAGGAGCCGATCCGGATATCGAGCGTCTACTGGAAGGCGTGGCATTTCTGACCGGCAATCTGCGCCAGAAAATTGAGGATGAGTTTCCTGAGCTGACACACGGCTTGATCAAAATGCTGTGGCCCAATTATCTGCGCCCGGTGCCGTCGATGACGCTGATTGAATACAGCCCGGATATGGACAAAACCTCCGTGCCGGTATGCATCCCCCGCAACGAACAGTTCAGAACCGGTTCGAAAGAGACTCAGGGAAACCAGGTATTGTCTGCGTATTCCGGCTATGAACACGATGTAGCCCCGCCCTGTACGTTCACTCTTTGCCGGGATATCTGGCTGCTGCCCGTTCAACTGGATCAGGTAGAGGATCGCAGTACGCCCCGCCATGGCATTATTGATATTACATTTGCCATCGCACCTGGTACAGATTTCACCACTCTGGATCTAAACAAGCTGCGCTTCTGGCTGGGCAACGATGATAACTATACCCGCTACCAGCTGTATTTGTGGTTTTGCGAATATTTACAGGGCGCAGAGTTGCTTACGGGCGAGCAGCCGATCCCGATGCCCGAATTTATGCTGAAAGCTGTGGGGTTTGAACCAGAAGATGCCATGCTGCCCTGGCCCGGTAATGTCCACAGCGGCTACCGCATTCTCCAGGAATTTTTCTGCTACACCGACAGTTTTCTCTTTTTCGATGTCTGTGGCATTCCGGCGCTACTTGACAGATTGAAGGAGAATCGTTTCACCCTGCGGCTGCGTTTTTCGCGCCCTTTACCCGTGGATATCCAGTTACACTGCGACTCCCTGCGTTTATATTGTGCGCCCGCCATTAATCTTTTTTTCCATCATGCCGAAGCGATTACGCTGGATCACCAGCGGGCAGATTATCCACTGATACCCAGCCGCCACTATCCGGATCATTACGACATTTTTTCGGTTAACAGTGTGGTGAGCCAGACGCAGGGTATATTCAGAAAAAAAGAGTTTGGACAACCCATTACAACACCTTCTGTGCGTCAGTGGCCTGCATTTGAAAGTTTCAGTCATCAGATGGAATACAGTCGCAAGCGGGAAGTTGTCTACTGGCAGCACCGGACAAAGACCTCGCTGTTTCAGCGGGGCTTTGATCATAGCCTTGCTTTTATTCACGCTGATGGCGGCCACCCGGATGCCTCGCTGCTTAATAATGAAGTGGTCTCAGTATCGCTGACCTGCACCAACCGTGAGTTGCCGATACAGATCCTGCCTGGCGACATAACAGGTACAACAGGTAAAAACGCGTCAGTGGCATCGTTTCGCAATATCACCCGACCCACGCCGCCACTCTGGCCGGTTATAGACGGCAGCCTGCACTGGTCCCTGTTGTCCGCCATGAACCTGAATTATCTCTCACTGCTGGATGCTGATGCGCTCAAACAGGTCATAGCCAATTTTGACCGCCACGCCATTCATCATCCACAGATGGCTCGCCTGTCACAGCAAAAGCTGGATGCCATTGAACGGCTGGACACCAGACCCGTTGATCGCCTGTTTACCGGGATACCGGTGCGTGGTCTGGCGTCAACTCTGTATATCCATCCGGGACCGTTTGTCTGTGAAGGAGAGATGTACCTTCTGGGTGCAGTTTTGTCGCACTTTCTGTCGCTGTATGCCAGCGTCAATTCATTCCACATGCTGACCGTTGTTAACACGGAAAGCCAGGAGTCATGGAAATGGGCGGAAAGAACCGGGCAACACCCGCTCATCTGACCCCGGACGATGCTCCGGTACAGGATGAACAAAACGCATTACGGGAGAGTTTTCTTCAGGAAGCCTGCGCCTGTAATTTTTTCGCTCTCTCAGAACTGCTGCACCGGCTGGCATCAGAGGGGGGAGAAACACCGGAATTATCGCTGGATACCCCTCCGTCACAGGAGACTATTCATTTCCGGGCTGATGCCAGCCTGGGTTTTCCGGTAAGTGATGTCAGCGCGCTAGAGCAGGAGACCTCCGGGCAGTTCCGGATGACCACCACCTTTATGGGGTTACAGGGCAGCCAGTCTCCCCTGCCAGGTTATTACCTTGATCACCTGGCCTGGAAATCCGCACATGAGCAAAGTCCGGTTGGTGATTTTCTGGATATGTTCAGCCACCGCCTGACACAGTTCGTCTGGCATACCTGGCGTAAGTATCGCTACCACGTCTCTTTCCGTAACGGTGGCGTGGATGTGTTCTCGCAACGGATGTATTCCCTGGTCGGGCTTGGCCACCGGCAACTTCGCGAAAGGCTACCAGTTAATCACAGCAAAATGCTGGCCTATGCCGGAATACTGGCGAATCCGGGACGCTCGCCAGAGATCGTCTGCTCGCTGGTCGCGCACTGTTTCGATTTAAATTTATCAGACGTGACACTGCAAAACTGGCAGCGACGGATGGTGGAAATAGAGCCGGATCAGCAAAACAGTCTCGGATGTTACACGATTAAAAATGGCGAAAAACTGGCCGGTCGATCGGTGCTGGGCAGTTTTGTTCTCGGGACGAGTGTTCCCGACCTCAGCGGTAAATTTCAGTTAAGCATTAACAACCTGAGTCGTAAGCGGTTTCTCTCGTTCCTGCCATCAGGAGAAAGCTTTCTGCCGCTGGCGATGTTTGTCTCCTTCGTCCTGCGCGATCAACTTGCCTGGGATTTGCACCTGGGACTGGCACCGGAGCAGGTGGGCACCATGCGGCTGGGCGATAACAAGAGCGCACTACTGGGCTGGACGTCATTTCTCGGCGAACCGGGAGAACATCCCTCAGTCACCATCAGGGTCAGGGAGTAAAATATAACCATCATGGAGCATGATATGGCGGAAGAAAAAACGCGACAACAAACGCTTTCACTGCATGTCGTCAACGGCAGCGAACTGGAAAGCGGGCGCGCGGCACGGTGTCTGTTCACACAGAGCGGGGATGTGGGCCACAGCAGTGAGTGCCACTGGCCGGTTCAGGGCAGGCATCAGGATGTTCCGGCGAAAGCGTTCAGCATCAGTCTGCATGATGGCGCATTCTGCCTGCATCAGCTGACCGCACCACTATGGCTGAATCAGGCCAAAGTCACGGTAGCCTCGGATCTGGTGCAGTTACGCCAGGGCGATGAGATCCAGACGGGGCATCTGATACTCCGGGTTTATCTGAATCAGGGCGGGATGCGGCATTACGACGAAGAGATGGCTACCCCTGAAACCATTGTTTCTAACCACGACACTTTGTCAGACACGTTGCTGTCCACTGACAGCGCACCGGAATATCCGGGAATGCCGTCCCGCCACCAGCTTGCCGATACCGTTGTGAATGGCTTTTCCACCGACCCATTGCAGGCGCTGCGGACCGAAAGTCTGACCACAAGGGACAATCCTCTTGCGGCAATCACGCCTGTACGTCCATCCGCTCCGTTGTCCGATCCGGTCACACATGGCGGGATCAACACACCGTTTATGGATCTGCCATCAATGTATGCCTATCCGCAGGACAGCGATGATGACGCAATTTCACCGGCAGAGGCGGCACAGCGCCATCTCGCTGTAACCCCGTTACTGCGAGGGTTAGGAGGATCGCTTACTGTGCATAACACGAAAGATGCCGATGATTTTCTGGAAGAAGCCGGGAGGACACTGCAGGCGGCGATTAAAGGGCTGCTTGAGCTACAGCAGCACCGCAACAGCCTATCTGACAAACATCTGCGCCCGCTGGAAGATAATCCGTTGCGCCTGAATATGGACTACGCCACCGCTCTGGACGTGCTGTTTGCCGAAGGAAAAAGCCCGGTTCATCTCGCCGCACCTGCCGCCGTCAGCGAGAGCCTGCGCAATATCCGCCATCACGAAGAAGCCAACCACGCGGCCATTGTGGAATCGCTGCGCGTGCTGCTGGACGCCTTCTCGCCGCAGAGCCTGATGCGCCGTTTTGTGCAGTATCGCCGCAGCCATGAACTACGCAATCCGCTGGATGATGCCGGAGCCTGGCAGATGTACTGCGATTACTACGACGAACTGGCCTCCAGCCGCCAGCAGGGCTTTGAGATGCTTTTTAACGAAGTGTATGCCCAGATCTTTGACCGGGTACTTCGTGAAAAACAGCGGGAGCCGGAAGCATGACAGGGCGTGGTTTCCTCGCCTGGGTATTGGTGGCGTTGTTAACCATCGCCTTGTGTGGTTGTGAAACAGCAAAAAAAATCGGCCAGGTCATTAAAAACCCAGATATTCAGGTCGGAAAACTGGCTGACCAGTCGTCACTGGTGACGATTACGTTGCTGACGGAGCCGGATGCCAACATCAATGCGGACGGTGAAGCTGCGGCGGTGGACGTACAACTGGTTTACCTGAGTGATGATTCGAAATTACAGGCTGCGGATTATGACCAGCTCGCAAGTACGCCGTTACCGGATGCACTGGGGAAAAACTATATCGATCATCAGGATTTCAGCCTGCTGCCCGACACCATAAAAACCCTGCAACCGGTGAAGCTGGATGAGAAAACACAGTTTATCGGCGTGATTGCCTATTTCTCCGACGACCAGACCACGCAATGGAAGCAAATCGAACCGGTGGCAGGGACAGGACACCACTACCGCCTGCTGGTACATATCCGACAGAGCAGTATTGAAATGAAAAAAGAGGATGATTAACGATGGCAACCACGCGAAACAAAGTGATGTGGCGGGAAGGGACACTGATGCGTCCGCACCACCTCCAGCAGCAGCAACGATATAACGATTATGTGAATAATCTGCGTTTCCGGACCATTAATGATCTGTCCTGGGGATTTACCGAGCTTTCGCTTAATAATGAGTCGCTGGCACAGGGCAAAATTATGCTCGACAGTGCGTCCGGTACCCTGCCGGACGGCACGGTGTTCTCCATTCCGGACCAGGATTCGCTGCCCGCTCCGCTGCATCCGAACAGCTTTCCTGAAGAAGAGAGCCGTAATATCTATCTGGCCTTACCCGTTGCCAGTGACGTGAGAGGCGAAGTCAGCTACGGACAGCAGATCGGACGTTACCGACTGCACGATGCCGATGTCCGGGATCTGCATTCAGAGAATGGTGATGCGCGGGCACTGACACTGGGACAGTTAACGCCTCGTATTATGAGCGGGGCTGATGATATGAGCGCATATGTCACGCTACCACTGTGCCGTATCAAAGACAGGCACGCTGACGGCGCCCTGATACTGGATGACAGCTTTATCCCCACCTGCCAGAACATTTACGTTAGCACGCGGCTGCGTGAAATTTTGCGCGAGGTACAGGAAGCGGTTGGCGGCCGGGCTAATGACCTGGCTAATCGTATTGGCTCTCCGGCGCAAAGCGGTATTGCGGACGTGGCGGAATTTATGATGCTGCAACTGCTCAACCGTAACCAAACCCGGTTCACCCATCGCGCCCGCAGATCACAGCTTCATCCGGAAATGTTTTATCTCGATCTGGCCGGACTGCTAGGTGAACTCATGACATTTACCGAATCGTCCCGCCTGCCCTGCCCGCTGGATGTCTACGATCACCGCAACCTGACAGAAACCTTCAAAACACTGTTGCCGGAAGTGAAGCGGGCACTGCATACCGTCCTGTCGCCCAGGGCGGTTAACCTGCCGCTGCATCTGCGCGATGGCATCTGGCAGGCTGACATACATGACTCAGCGCTATTGCAGTCAGCCACCTTCGTGCTGGCGGTGGCGGCGAAAATGGAGACACAGCAACTCCAGCGCCAGTTTATCCAGCAGTCAAAAATTTCCTCGCCGGAAAAAATTCGCAATATGGTCAGTGTGCAAATCCCCGGTATCCCGCTGCATACGCTGATGGTGGCCCCCCGCCAGCTTCCGTACCATGCCGGTTTCAGCTATTTCGAACTGGACAAGAGCGGTCCAGCCTGGGCGGATGTGGCGGCTACCGGTGCCGTCGCCCTGCATGTATCCGGTTCGTTTCCGGATCTGAACATGCAACTGTGGGCTATAAGAGGATAAGACGATGGATGCGCTATCACTGCCCCCTTTACCCGAATACGAAAGCGAAGGCCTCCGTCAGTACCAGCTTACGCTGCGCGGCAACAGCCTGAACCCGATGATCGACGCCGCCACACCGCTACTGGGGATGGTAATGCGTGTTGCGGGGATGAACAGCCATGCCATGCCTGAACACCTGTTCACTCAGGTGGTGACGGATGTGCAGGCAATGGAGCAGCTACTCCAGGAACAGGGCTATGAGCCAGGTGTGATTATCTCGTTTCGTTACATCCTCTGTACTTTTATAGATGAAGCGGCACTGGGTAACGGCTGGTCCAATAAGAACGAGTGGATCAAACAGTCGTTACTGGTGCATTTCCACAATGAAGCCTGGGGTGGTGAAAAGGTCTTTATTCTGCTGGAACGCCTGATGCGCGAGCCAAAACGCTACCAGGATCTGCTGGAGTTTTTGTATATCTGCTTTTCACTGGGCTTTCGCGGGCGCTATAAAGTCGCGCCTCAGGATCAGGGGGAGTTTGAGCAGATATACCACCGCCTGTATCACGTCCTGCATAAACTGCGCGGCGATGCGCCCTTTCCACTGCTGCACCAGGATAAAAAAGCCCATGGCGGACGCTACCAACTCATTAAACGACTGACCATCCGCCATGTTCTGTCCGGCGGTATCATCGTGCTGGCGCTGTTTTATCTGTTCTATCTGCTGCGCCTGGACGGCCAGACGCAGGACATTCTTCACCAGTTAAACCGGCTGCTCGCCAGGTAAGGACACATATGATCCAGATTGATTTGGCCACACTGGTAAAACGGCTTAATCCCTTCGCGAAACAGGCTTTGGAAGCCGCAGCCTCGGAGTGTATGAGCCAGCAGGCGGCGGAAATCACTGTCAGCCACGTACTGCTCCAGATGCTGGCTATCCCGCGCAGCGATTTGCGGGTCATTACTGAACGCGCCGGGATCGGCACCGATGATTTACGCCAGGCGCTGACAGTGGAAAATTACGCCACCACCCGTTCAGTGGATAGCTATCCGTCGTTTTCCCCCATGCTGGTTGAATGGCTGAAAGAGGCCTGGCTGTTGGCGTCCGCTGAAATGCAGCAGACAGAGTTGCGCGGCGGCGTCCTACTGCTCGCCCTGCTCCACTCGCCGCTGCGCTACGTACTGCCCGCCGCCGCCCGACTGCTCACCGCCATCAACCGCGACCAGCTACAGCAGGATTTTGCTGGATGGACGAAGGCGTCAGCCGAGTCGGTTATGCTGAATGCGGACGGGCAGGTCATCAGCGCCGCAACCGATACCGGCGACAGCCTGCTTGCCCGCTACGCCAGAAACATGACCGATGATGCCCGCAACGGCAGGCTCGATCCAGTATTGTGCCGCGATAATGAAATTGACCTGATGATTGATATTCTCTGCCGCCGCCGTAAAAACAATCCGGTGGTAGTCGGTGAGGCAGGCGTCGGCAAAAGCGCGCTAATCGAAGGACTGGCGCTGCGCATTGTCGCAGGCAAGGTACCGGACAAGCTGCGCGATACCGATATTATGACCCTGGATCTTGGTGCACTACAGGCAGGCGCATCGGTGAAAGGCGAGTTTGAGAAGCGCTTTAAGGGGCTGATGGCGGAGGTCATTCAGTCACCGAAACCCGTTATTCTGTTTATCGACGAGGCCCACACGCTGATTGGGGCGGGCAACCAGCAGGGCGGGCTGGATATCTCTAACCTGCTAAAGCCTGCGCTGGCACGCGGCGAGCTGAAAACCATCGCCGCCACCACCTGGAGCGAATATAAAAAATATTTCGAGAAAGACGCCGCCCTGTCGCGTCGTTTCCAACTGGTAAAAGTACGCGAACCCAATGCTGCCGAAGCCACCATTATTCTGCGCGGCCTGTCGGTGGTGTATGAGCAGTCCCACGGCGTGCTGATTGATGATGAAGCCTTACAGGCAGCAGCAACGTTAAGCGAGCGTTATCTTTCCGGGCGTCAGTTACCGGATAAAGCCATTGATGTGCTGGATACCGCCTGCGCCCGCGTTGCGATCAATCTCTCCTCTCCACCACGGCAAATTTCAGCGTTGACCACACTGAGCCATCAGTGCAAAGCAGAAATTTACCAGCTTGAGCGTGAAATCCGCATAGGCCTGCGATCTGATACCTCGCGGTTGAATGAAGTACTGGTGCAGTATGACGAAACGCTGACCGAATTGGATGAGCTGGAAACGGCATGGCACCAGCAGCAGGCGCTGGTACAGGAAATTATCTCGCTGCGTAAAGGGCTGCTGGATGAATCCGTTAACAGTGAAGAAGAAAATGTGCAGTCAGAAGAAGTTGGTGCCGAAAACACCCCCGTTCCGCCAAATGAATTCGCGACGAAGCAACCAGAAACCGTCCCAGAACGCTGCCCTGCAGAACGACTGGCAGCGCTGACCGCCGAACTGAATACTCTGCACCATACGCAGCTTCTGGTTTCCCCACACGTCGATAAAAAACAAATCGCAGCTGTGATTGCCGAATGGACAGGCGTACCACTTAACCGTCTGTCGCAGAACGAGATGTCGGTCATCACCGATTTGCCGCTGTGGCTGGGTGACATTATCAAGGGCCAGAATCTGGCGATTAAGCATCTGCATAAGCACCTGCTGACAGCGCGTGCGGATCTGCGCCGCCCGGGGCGACCTCTGGGTGCATTCCTGCTGGCCGGCCCCAGCGGCGTGGGTAAAACGGAAACCGTGTTACAACTGGCAGAACTTCTCTATGGCGGTCGCCAGTACCTCACCACCATCAATATGTCCGAATTCCAGGAGAAACATACTGTTTCCCGCCTGATTGGTTCCCCTCCAGGCTATGTTGGCTACGGCGAGGGCGGCGTGCTGACCGAAGCGATTCGTCAAAAACCTTACTCCGTAGTGCTGCTTGATGAAGTTGAAAAAGCGCACCCGGACGTGCTTAACCTGTTCTACCAGGCGTTCGACAAGGGCGAGATGGCAGATGGCGAAGGTCGTCTGATTGACTGTAAAAACATCGTCTTTTTCCTCACCTCCAACCTCGGTTATCAGTTGATTGTCGAACATGCTGATAACCCTGAAACCATGCACGACGCGCTGTATCCGGTACTGGCAGACTTCTTCAAACCTGCGCTACTGGCACGCATGGAAGTGGTGCCATACCTGCCGCTGTCGCGTGAAACACTCTCCGTCATTATCACCGGGAAACTGGCGCGGCTGGAGAACGTGTTGCGTACCCGCTTCGGTGCAGAAGTGATAATTGAGCCGGAAGTCACCGACGAAATAATGCAGCGCGTCACCCGCGCTGAAAACGGCGCGCGGATGCTGGAGTCGGTCATCGACGGTGAGATGCTGCCGCCGCTCTCCCTGCTGCTGTTGCAGAAAATGGCGGCGAATATCGCCATTGCCCGTATCACGCTGGGTGTGACAAACGGCTCCTTTATCGCTGATGTGGAAGATGCACCGGAGGATAGCACTGATTCCGACACACAGTCGGAACCAGAAACAGAGGACAAAACCGTTCTATGAGCAGAATACAGACGCTCATGATCATAATGCTGCTGCCGGGATTATTCCCCCGCGCAGTACAGGCGGAAACACCTGCAAAACAGGTGATTGCCGTATTGCCGGGGATTGTGGTGCCGGAAACCAACGCACAGACGACGCTCAGTGCCATGCTGGACTGTCGCCGGGAGCCTGCTGCACTGGAGCGTCTTGACTGCTATGACCATATTCTGGCACCAGAGCAACCCAGCTTTAATGGCGCGCTGGTAAAGGCCCGTTATGAAGGTGAAGCCTGGAAACGGGCTTTCGCCCAGGAGAAACAGCGCCCGGATAATTCCACCGCACTACTGATGACGCAGAGCGATGGCGAACGCCCTACTGTGGTTATTACTACACCTGCCATCGGCAACGTCCCGCCACGCCCGGTACTGATGTTCAGTTGTGTGGACAACATCACCCGGATGCAGGTGGCGCTGACCCATTCCATGACGCAGAACGACATCGCTGTGACGCTGACAACTGACCACGGACGCTTTCAGTCTCATTGGTTTATCCGTGAGAACGGTGTCCTGTTGGAGTCCAGCCGCGGACTATCCGGTATTGACGAAATTAAGCAGCTCTTTGGCGCAAAAACCCTGACCATCAACACCGGTACGGACAGTGCCGCCGGAAAACTGACATTTAACATTGACGGGCTGGCGAAAACCATCGCACCGCTGCGTGACGCCTGCCACTGGGCGGGGGAATAAAAATGGCAATGGACTTACGTAACCCGGATACCTGGATTTCACACCTGCTGGAAAATCTGCCGGAAGATAAACATGCCTCCGCGATGAAAGACGATAATCCCGACTGGGAATATATCGATGGCGAAATGCTTAAACTTGGCTCACTGACGCACAGTCAGTTGGATATCCCGGAAATACAGCGCCGGGGATTAGTGCTTCTGGCGTCGGAAAGCAAAGATTTTCGCCTGCTGGCCCACCTATTACGTACGCTGCAACACGCCGGTGATCCGCTGCTGGCGTTACGTTTACTGACGTTATATGTGGAACATTACTGGACGCAGGCCGCACCGCAAAATGCAGCTCATAAACAGCGTTTCGCCGCCCAGGTACTGAAACGATTTGAATCCGGTGCAGAGAGCTTCGCAGAATCGGCAGATATCACGCAACGCGACAGTCTGCTGGCTGAGCTGGCAAAACTGGCACAGCGCTGGCAGGAGCAAAATATCCCGGCACTGGCGCAGGCCGTCGATGATCTCTCGTCGCAGTATCGCCGGGCATTTCGCGGGGCAAAGCTTGCGCTGTCTGCCCCGTCACCCACGCCATCCGTCGGCGCACCTCCGGCCGCAGCCACACTACCCTCCCCGGTATCGCCATCGGTGTCCGCCCCCGCTATCCCGACCGTCGATATTGACAGTCATGATGATAAGGCCTGGCGCGAAACACTGCTGAAAGTCTCCGCCATTCTCTGTGAGCGCCAGCCGGATTCGCCGCAGGGTTACCGCCTGCGTCGCCATGCGTTATGGCAGGCCATTACATCCGTACCCCAGGCAGAAAGCGACGGGCGAACGCCGCTGGCGGCGGTACCTGCTGATATGACCGCCGATTATCAGACCCGACTGAGCAATGCCGATCTGGCGCTCTGGCAACAGGTGGAAAAAAGCCTGCTTCTGGCCCCGTACTGGCTCGATGGGCATTACCTTTCGGCGCAAACCGCGCAACGCCTGGGTTACTCCAGTGCAGCAGAAGCCATCCGGGATGAAATGGCCCGTTTTCTCGTCCGCCTGCCGCAACTTGCCACCCTGCGGTTTAATGACCGCACGCCGTTTATGAGTGAGCAGACAAAACAGTGGCTGGCGACGTCTCCGGGCAGTCAGACAGCCCCGATTGTGCGGACCGACGAAGACACAGAGGCTGTCCACCAGTGTTTCAGCGAGAAGGGACTGGAAGCCGCGCTGCAATACCTGGAAAAGCTGCCGGAAGGCGATCCGCGCGATCAGTTTCTCCGGCAGTATCTGGGCGCGCAACTGATGGAAGACGCCGGAATGGTGCAGCTTGCACAGCAGCAGTACCGGATGTTGTTTAAAGCAGGGCTGCGTATGACGCTGGCTGACTGGGAGCCGTCCCTGCTGGAGCAACTGGAAAACAAATTCACGGCAGAAAAATAATAACGTAACAAGGAGTTACCGTGTTCAGATTACCAACCCCTCGACTGTTCAGCAGTCTGCGATCCGTCCTCCGATCGGCGATGCCCCGCGTTAAGGTTTCCGCCGCCTGGCTGCTGGCATTGGCGTGGATTGTGCTGCTGGTATGGATCTGGTGGAAAGGCCCGTCATGGTCGTTCTACGACGAGCAGTGGCTTAAACCGCTGACGAACCGCTGGCTGGCGACGGCAGCCTGGGCGCTCACAGCGCTGGTATGGCTTACCGTCAGGGTAATGAAGCGCCTGCAACTGCTGGAAAAACAGCAAAAACAACAGCGTGAAGAGGAAAAAGATCCGCTGACTGTAGAACTGACTGCCCAGCAACGTTATCTCGACCACTGGCTGCTGCGTCTGCAACGCCATCTCGACAACCGTCGCTACCTGTGGCAACTGCCGTGGTATATGGTTATTGGTCCATCCGGAAGTGGCAAAACGTCGCTGCTGCGCGAAGGTTTTCCATCCGACATTATTTACGCCCCGGAGGCCGTGCGGGGAGTGGAATTGCGTCGGTATGTTATCCCACATGTGGGAAAACAGGCGGTCATTTTTGATGCAGACGGCCTCCTGTTTGAGCAACAGGAGGCGGATGTGCTGCACCGTCGCCTGTGGACAACTATGCTGGACTGGCTGGTACAAAAACGCGCCAGACAGCCGCTGAACGGCCTAATACTGACGCTGGATCTGCCCGATCTGCTGACTGCCGACAAACGCCGCCGGGAGCACCTGTTGCAAATTCTGCGCGGACGTTTGCAGGATATACGCCAGCACCTTCACTGCCAGTTACCGGTGTATGTGGTACTGACCCGGCTGGATTTACTGTACGGTTTCGCTGCTCTGTTTCAGTCTCTGGACAGGAACGATCGCGATGCCATTCTTGGCGTTACCTTTACCCGTCATGCTCATGAAAATGACGACTGGCGCGCAGAGCTGAATGCATTCTGGCAGACCTGGAGCGAACAGCTCAATAACGCCCTGCCGGAGCGACTGCTAACCCCCGGCTCCCGCAGTTCCCTGTTCAGCTTTGTTCGTCAGATACAGGGTAGCCGTGAACCGCTGGTATCCCTGTTGAGCGGATTACTGGACGGGGAAAATATGGACGTCATGCTGCGAGGCGTGTACTTAACCTCCTCCCTGCAACGCGGCCAGATAGACGATATTTTTATGCAGTCTGCCGCCCGTCAGTTCCGCCTGGGCAATAGCCCGATGACGGCCTGGCCTTTGGTGGACACGGCCCCCTATTTTACCCGCAACCTGTTTCCACAGACTTTACTGGCAGAGCCTAACCTCGCCGGTGAAAGCCGCGTCTGGCTGATGCAGTCCCGCCGCCGGTTATCGGTGTTTTCCGTCACCGGGGGCATCGCCGCGCTGCTGCTGATTATGGGCTGGCATCACTATTACAATAACAACTGGCGTTCCGGCATCACCGTACTGGAGCAGGCCAAAGCCTTTATGTCGGTTCCTCCACCGCAGGGTATGGATGATTATGGCAACCTGCAACTGCCGTTACTCAACCCGGTGCGTGACGCCACGCTGGCCTACGGTGACTGGGGCGATCGCAGCCGCCTGGCCGATATGGGATTGTATCAGGGCAGGCGTGTCGGCCCGTATGTGGAGCAGACCTACCTGCAACTGCTGGAGCAGCGTTACCTGCCGGCCCTGTTTAATGGTCTGCTCAAAGAGATGAACGCCGCGCCGCCGGAGAGCGAGGAAAAACTTGCGGTACTGCGCGTCATCAGAATGCTGGAGGATAAAAGCGGACGCAGCAACGAGGTAGTGAAGCAGTACATGGCAAAACGCTGGAGCGATAAGTTCCATGGCCAGCGAGATCTCCAGGCGCAGCTTATGTCTCATCTGGACTATGCCCTGCAGCATACAGACTGGCACGCGGAACGTCAGGCAGGCAACGTCGACGCCACCAGCCGCTGGACGCCTTATGACGGCCCGGTGGTGGCGGCCCAGAAAGAACTCAGCAAACTGCCCGTCTACCAGCGTGTTTACCAGAGTCTGAAAACGCGTGCCCTCGGCGTGCTGCCCGCCGATCTGAACCTGCGTGACCAGGTGGGCGCCACGTTTGATCAGGTGTTTACCTCCGGGGATGATAATAAACTTATTGTTCCGCAATTCCTCACCCGTTACGGCTTGCAAAGTTATTTTGTCAAACAGCGCGATGCGCTGGTCGAACTGACGGCGATGGATTCCTGGGTGCTGAACCTGACCCACAGTGTGAAATACAGCGAGGCAGACCGGGCGGAAATCCAGCGTCAGCTCACCGAACAGTATCTCAGCGACTACACCGCCACCTGGCGCGCCGGGATGGATAACCTTAACGTGCGCAATTACGAATCCATCGCTGAACTGACCGGCGCACTGGAGCAAATTATCAGCGGCGATCAGCCACTCCAGCGGGCACTGACGGCACTGCGCGACAATACACAGCCCGCCGTACTCTCTGAAAAATTGGATGACAGAGCGCTTCAGGAAGCCATGGCAGAGTCGGAGTATCAGTTACTGACCCGCCTGGGGCATGAGTTCTCCCCGGAGAACAGCACGCTGGCTGTACAGAAAGACAAAGAAAACACTCTGCAGGCAGTTTATCAACAGTTGACGGAACTGCACCGTTATCTGCTGGCGATCCAGAACGCACCGGTACAGGGAAAATCAGCACTGAAGGCGGTGCAGCTACGGCTTGATCAAAACAGCAGCGATCCGATCTTCGCCACCCGACAGATGGCAAAAACCCTGCCTGCCCCGCTTAACCGCTGGGTGGGCAAGCTGGCGGAGCAAGCCTGGCATGTGGTGATGGTGGAAGCAGTCCATTACATGGAGATTGACTGGCGTGACAACGTGGTGAAACCGTTTAACGAGCAGCTCGCCAACAACTATCCGTTTAACCCTCGTTCGTCACAGGATGCATCGCTGGATGCCTTTGAACGTTTCTTTAAACCGGATGGTTTACTGGACACGTTCTACCAACAGAATTTGCGTCTGTTTATAGAAAACGACCTGAGTCTGGAGGACGGGGATAACAACGTGATTATTCGCGAAGACGTCCAGGAGCAACTGAATGCCGCGCAGGAAATTCGCGATGCCTTCTTCAGCAGGCAAAACGGCCTTGGCGCTCAGTTTGCCGTGGAAACCGTATCGCTTTCCGGCAATAAACGGCGCAGCGTACTCAACCTTGACGGTCAGTTAGTGGACTACAGCCAGGGCCGCAATTATACCGCGCATCTGGTTTGGCCAAATAACATGCGTGAGGGTAATGAAAGCAAGCTGACGCTGATTGGCACCGGCGGCAAAACGCCGCGCAGCATCGGTTTCAGCGGACCGTGGGCACAGTTCAGGTTGTTTGGCGCAGGGCAACTCACCGGCGTACAGGATGGCACATTCAGCGTGCGCTTTAACGTGGACGGCGGCGCAATGGTGTACCGGGTGCATACGGACACGGTAGATAACCCGTTCACCGGCGGGCTGTTCAGCCAGTTCCGGTTGCCGGATACCCTGTACTGAGGAGGCTGAAATGAGCCAAGACATACTCACACAAATTATTGTTACCGGCAGCGATCCTCGCGGCCTGCCGGAATTCAGCGCCCTGCGGGAAGAGATCAATAAATCCTCTCACCCGTCGCAGCCGGAGCTGAACTGGAAACTGGTGGAATCACTGGCACTGGCGATCTTTAAAGCCAACGGCGTGGATCTGCACACGGCGACCTATTACACCCTGGCACGCACGCGTACACACGGGCTGGCCGGATTTTGCGAAGGGGTGGAGCTACTGGCGGCAATGATAAGCCACGACTGGGATAAATTCTGGCCGCAGGATGAATCAGCCCGTACCGGGATGCTTGACTGGCTCAATACCCGGACCGGTAATATCCTGCGCCAGCAACTGTCCTTTTCAGACACTAACCTGCCGTTGCTGTACCGGACTGAGCGCGCATTGCAGTTGATTTGCGACAAACTCCAGCAGGTAGAACTGAAACGCCAGCCGCACGTAGAAAACCTGCTTTATTTTGTGCAGAACACGCGTAAACGACTAGAACCACAGCCAAAAAGCAGCGTGGGTACTCCGTCACAGACCACCGTCAGAACGTTGATTTATGCCCCGGAGAGCACACAGCCCGTCACGGAGGAAAGCCTTCCTCCCCTGCCCGACCTGCCGGAAATGAAGGTGGAAGTCCACAACGGCACCACACCGGTCGCCAGCGCCACGCCAGGCCGGAATTGTAAAGGTTTTATGGCGGGTATTGCCTGTGCGACGGCTGCCGCTGCCGCACTCTGGTGGTGGCAGGTGTACCCGATGCAACAACAACTTTCACAAGTCAGGGATACAGCACAGGGCGCGGCAACAGTCTGGCTGTCGTCGCCTGAACTGGACAGTTACGGGCAACGGCTGCAACAGCTTCCCGACACCTCGCCGCTGCAACTGCTGGAAACAGGCATGCAGATGATGCAAACCGCAGACAGCCGCTGGCCGGAGAGTTTGCAACAGCAGCAGGCAACAGCGCAGTGGAATGAAATCCTGAAAACCCGCGCGCAAAGCAGCCCGCAAATGCGTGGCTTGCAGCAGGCGCGGCAAAATCTGCGTGACTTTGCCGACCTGATGATGCAACGGGAGACAGAGAAACAGGGCTTTACCCTCTCCTATATCAAAACCGTCACCTGGCAGGCGGAACGACTGCTGAATCAGGAAACGCCGCTGGAATCCCTGCTAACACAGTACCAGGACGCCAGGGCACAGGGACGGAATACGGAAGCGCTGGAAAAACAAGTTAATGAACAGATGAATGGCGTACTAAGCCGCTGGCTGCTGCTGAAAAGCAATGTAGTGCCAGAGTCGGCAACTAATGCAAAATCAGGAAAATAATAGTTAACGCGAGGAGAACAACATGGCAAATTTAATTTATTTAACACTGAACGGTGAAAAGCAAGGATTGATTTCAGCAGGTTGCTGTTCACTTGATTCTATCGGTAATAAAGCTCAGTTACTGCATCTTGATCATATTATGGTATATGAACTGACGCATGGATTAAGTCGGGATCAAAATGTCAATCATCATTCAGTTACGATAAAAAAACCTGTCGATAAATCATCCCCTTTGCTGGGAAAAGCAATTAACGATAATGAAATATTGACTTGTACTTTTGATTTTTATCGGACAAATCGATTTGGCATTAATGAAAAATATTACAAACTGGAATTAAAAAAAGCCCGAATTAGTGATATTAATTTCTCGATTGCACATGTAATCATTGACAGCGAAGTACAACCTCAGGAAAGTATTTCTTTTATATATGAATCAATCAACTGGGAGCACTGCATTGCCGGGACCAGTGCGTACAGCTTATGGAATGAGCGTGTTTATTAATTTTCTATATAAAAAGAAGGTTCAAATGGTCAGCAGAGAAAAGTTACATAGGATTCCTGTTACAGAGAAGTCTTTACTTAAATATAAAGATGAAGATAAATTAGCAAATAAAAGATTTCCATTCACACTACGCAATGAATTTGTAACGAATAAAAACAAAGAAGATCATACATTTTTTAATTGGTGTGAAACAAGAAGAATTGCTGTTTTATCTGGAGCACCGGAATGGAACAAATATGATCCGTTAATAAGGAAATTGATGTCTGAAATGAACAGTCATTTGTGGCGAACCACGCCACATTATATGGCAATTGATTGGCGATGGATAAAAGCGATGGCATGGACTGAAACAGGGGCCGTTGATGAACAGTGGGATTCAAATATCATGCAGATAGGAGTTAGTAATGACCCGGGAATACTCGCGGTTATTGATAGTGATAACGAAATGACAAAACTAATCACGCCTCCTGTATCAGAATGGAAAAATCTTCAGAAAGCAAAAATAAGAACAATCCCCGAAATAAACTTTAGAGCTGCAATAATATACTTAATGAGTAGTTTATCGATATCCGGAATACGCTCAGTGAAAAAACCATGTCTTGCCCCATTATCAGTAACTATTTCACGCAAAAATAAATTATCTACATTAGACGATATAATAAAGAAAAAACATACAACAGAAGAGATTCTTAGAGAGATGAATAACATTCCACGCCACCAGCATGATGGTGATGTTTTAAAATATGTTCCAGCAGAAAAAAAACGAGTGATTTCAGGGTGGAATCTTCCAATAAATGCACAGAGAATAGCATTAGCTTATAATGGAGGTGGCGATCCTCAGTATATAGAGAAGATAAAATATGCTTATTCTATTATTATGACCAAGCCGAGTTAAAGATGATGAGAAAGTTCATGATTGCTATTTCAACATTTTACTTTATTTTTTATAGTGAGATTTCAACTGCAGCATCTAACTATTATCTGAATAGTCTCTGTGCCAGTGGTGAAGGGAGTCAGGTTGTCGACTGTTACAAAAACGATTTACTGACAAGCATTGTCGAATTAAAAACGGCAGAAAAAAATATCACTATGCGCATTAAAAAATGGAATGAGATGAACGATGAACGCTTGGATACATCCGTTGACATTGCATTGAAACGTCTAGAAATGTCTAACGAAACTTTTATCCGTTATCGTTTTGCACAATGCTCGTTTGCTCAGATATGGGGAGGGGGTGGCGGGATGGAGAGTTCTACAAGAATTTATTCCTGTGAAGCATATCTAAACAGGCAACGTGCAGAACAGTTAAATAATGCGAATATAGCCAATTTCAATACCGACACTGATTAATAAATGCGAATAATACATACAACTTTCATTTTCAGTATATTTCTTTTACATTGTATTACTGCTATAGCGGATGATTTTGATAAAGAACACATATACAAAAGTGATGAATTATATTACTTATCCATAGAAATACCTGAAGATATTCGAAAGCTAAATTTTCATGCTAGTGCATGCGAAATATATATATCATCACTTTACCTTGGCAATAGCTACTCTCTATCAGAGGGAGAATCCCATGATATGATTAATAAAGAATGTGCCTTTTTAATAAAAAACATTACTACGATAAAATTAAAATATAAGAAAGATGAAAAAATGACCAAACTGCTTTCTATGGCCGATGATACGGCCAAAATATATTATCACGGAAGGAAATGATGATGTTTACACATTCTAAATGATTTTAAAGTGATTACTACACCAAGAAATCCCGTTGGAATCTCTACTGGGCATCTGTGCATAAGGGCACAACGCTGGCTGCCAAGAAAGCTGATTGATAAACGGTAGAGTTGAGAGCGAGAGTTGATATTAACAAACGCCTAAATTAACGATATCAATTAATCGTTAGCATATGTATTAATTGACAGCGAAACACAACCTGGTCATAGAGGGGATCACACCTATGCGGATAAAATCAGATTCACATACGATCTCATTGTTGCAGATGAGATAAAATAACGCTTACAAGGAATAATCAATGAACATAAAAAAAATCTATTTCTTTTTTTATATGTGGTGCAGCCAATGCGCATAACATCGATCCTGCTAAATGTAATAATGAAATACAACAGGGTGACGTCTACTGGTGCCTTATGGACAAATACCAGCAAAGTGTTATCGCTTTAAAAAAAGAAGAAATTAATGCACAAAAAAGGCTGGAAAAATTCGATAATAATGAAGGAAAGAAAAGAGGCCTTAATGAAGATGGGACCCTTGCATACGATTCTAACATTCACCTTGCAAGAATAACCTTCCCCGAACTTCATCGTTATTTTATCATTTACAGGGAAAAACAATGCGGCTATTCATCACTTAGTATTGGAGCGCTTTCAGGTTATGGGGTTCCAATATCTTCATTATATTGCAAAACCGAGATGAATATTTCACAAATAAAATGGCTTAACGATTATATATAGAGATTATTATGCGCAAGGGATTCCTTATTATAATTAATTTCATTATGGTACTTTTTCACTGCAACTATTTATTTGCAGAAAATGTTAACCATATCGTTATTTATGATATGCCGCAAGACTTGCGGAATTTTTTTGAAACCGCTGATTCCTGTGAAGGATGGATAAGAGATTTTGATGTTCGTCAAGAAAAATTGACTTATCAGTTTGTAGAGGATTCGATTAAAAGAGACTGCTCAAACATTGAAAACAAATTACTCTCGATGAAAATAAAATACAAAAATAATAAAGATTATTCGGCAAGACTAACGGTCTATGATGATACCATCATAATATATGACGAATATAAAAAGACGTGGATAAAAAATGAAAGCCATGAGTAACTTTGTGACTATCATTAAATGATCTAATGGATGTAGTTATAATGGTGGTAGCGATTCTAAGTATGCAAAAAAATTGTCTTATATATATGTATTATTTACCTCTGCAACAGGAAATAAAAATCAATGATTAGTATTGTACGGATTTTTCTAATATTAGCCACATTGATAATTTGCATTTCCTCAATCCATAGAGCAAGTGCAAAAAATCTTTATTATCTCAGTAAGAACAATTGTGAATCAGGAGAAGAGGCGGAACTTGTCGACTGCCTGAGAAATGAAGTCATTGAAAGCACTATAACGCTGAGAAAGGCCGAAGAAAATATCAGATTACGTATAAACAAATGGTCTGAAGTCAAAAGTGCAGCACTGGATGATGCTATCCCGATTGCACTTTACAGACTGGATAAATCTAATCAAGAGTTTATTCGTTATCGTCTTGCTCAGTGCTCGTTTGCAGAATCATGGGGAAATGGTGTGGGGAGTTTTACTCGCATATATTCCTGTATGGCTGAACTAAACAGACAAAGAGCCGAACAATTGATGCATGCTGATATTCCTAATTATACAGAGGATATAAAATAACCATGACCCGTTTACTGTTATGCTTTTTACTTTTTGTGTGCAACTCATCATATTCACGCGAGGAGCCAGAATATTCAAAAACATATACCCCAGACGGGTATTATTATTTATCTTCTAAAATCCCCAAAGAAGTTCGTCAACTAAGTTTATACACCGATAATTGTATTGTTTACCTATCTTTTTCAATAACAAAAAACCCAGTTTTGGATGATACCGTAAAAAACATACATAAATACTGTTCAAACTTAGACTCATGGAAAAGTAGACTGAAGATAAAGTATACTAATAACCATGAGACTTTACCAATTCTGACTATGACAGATGATGCTATTTTTCTTTATCATGATTATGAAGGTAAAATTGTTAAATAGGGAATAAGGTTGTCAGAAATCGTCTGTCAATATTACTATAACAAGCCAACACAGAATCATCATTGAATACAAAGGCTGAAGTTTAATTATAGTTACTTACGACTAAAAATTAGCTCACAAAGGAGATTACAACAAACTATAATACTCACATATATTATCATTATTGCGAATGAGAAAAATAATTCTTAAGGATACTAATCAATGAACATAAAAAACATTCTATATATTTTATTTATATATAACACTGCCAGCGCACACGCTATAGAAACATCTGATTGCTCATACGACCAGTTAATACAACAAGATAGAATTTACTGGTGCCTTATGGACAAATACCAGCAAAGTGTTATCGCTTTAAAAAAAGAAGAAATCAATGCACAAAAAAGGCTGGAAATATTCGATAATAATGAAGGGAAGAAGAGGCCTTAATGAAGATGGGACCCTTGCATACGATTCTAACATTCACCTTGCAAGAATAACCTTCCCCGAATTTCATCGTTATTTTATCATTTACAGGGAAAAACAATGCGGCTATTCATCACTTAGTATTGTTAGCGCTTTCTGGTTATAGGGTTCCAATATCTTCATTATATTGCAAAACCGAGATGAATATTTCACAAATAAAATTGCTTAACGATTATATATAGAGATTATTATGCGCAAGAGATTCCTTATTATAATTAATTTCATTATGGTATTTTCTCACTGCAACTATTTGTTTGCAGAAAATGTTAACCATATCGTTATTTATGATATGCCGCAAGACTTGCGGGATTTTTTTTGAAACCGCTCATTCCTGTGAAGGATGGATAAGAGATTTTGATGTTCGTCAAGAAAAATTGACTTATCAGTTTGTAGAGGATTCGATTAAAAGAAACTGCTCAAACATTGAAAATAAATTACTCTCGATGAAAATAAAATACAAAAATAGTAAAGATTATTCCGCAAGACTAACGGTCTATGATGACACCATCATAATATATGACGAATATACAAATTCGCGGACAAAAAATAAAAGTAATGAGTAACTTTATGATTAGCACTTTAGCATTTACACAATAATTTAGAGAGAGAAGTAGTAACCAAACTCACATCATCTGGTTGTGTTTAAACCAGCAGGTTAATCCTGCAATTCGATAAGGGTTCGTTTTGTGGTGGTCTGTCCGATGGTCTTGGCAAACTAAAAAAATAGCATTCTTATTGAAAACAGTTCATTAGCCCAAAGAACTACACCGAGTCCGGCACCACTATTTAAAGAACCCGCCCAAAAGGCGGGTTCTTGCTTTCGAGTATTTCGAAAATTATTCCCATCAAATAACCCCGTGATGGCAACATCACCATCACAGGGGTTGCGCTGTTATTCCTTCACCACAATCAGCGGTTCGATATCGCTCTCTTTTTTAATCACCAGCGACTCGTCACCGCGCAGGCAGGTACCGCCGTAGTTACCACCTACGGTAAAGGTACAAACCTGGATATATTTACCGGCAACTTTTGGCAGACACCAAAGCTGCTGATAAATGTTCTTCTGCTCGGCAAACTTACCGCTGGTTTTATCCAGTAGCTCTTCCTGATGACTCACCAGATCGATGTTGCTGCCACAACGTCCTGCAATAGGTTTCACCGCATAACCGGTTTGCGCCAGCTCTTCATTAACAGTGAAATCCGTATCTAGCAGATAACGGTGGTGCGGGAACAGTTGCCAGAGGATCGGCAGAATCGCTTTGTTGCCAGGGATAACCGTCCACAGAGGTTCGAAGACCAGCACTTCCGGACGCAGCAGCACGTCGATTAAACGCACTTCCTGATTCGTATGCCCGGTACGAATTGGCACCGCGGCGTACTCCGTTTCGCTGACCTCGCGCACCTGCTCAATTGCGGTTTCCCACGCCCAGGTCTTCCAGACGCAGTTCACCAGACGGCCGTCACCGTCAATCAGCTGACCGGCATCATCCCAGCACAGTTCATCCAGACCTCGCAGAATTTTGCTGTCAAACCCGGCCTGACGCAGCGCCTGCTGCATAAACTGCGCGTGATAGTTTTCTTCGATATCCTTATCCTGCATGATGTGGACAAACGGACGTGCGCGGCTGTGCTTCCAGGCCCCTGCCAGTTCGTTGATCAACCCTTCAGCCGGGTTGTGTCCCTGCCCTATGTAACCACGCTCGGCCCATCTTTCGAGAATCAAACCGGCTTCGGTATGGCACGATGCGGAATCGGCGTTGTACTCATACACCTTCAGTCCACGTTCATCCATACAGAAATCCATACGCCCCGTAATCATATGATGCCGACGACGCTGCCAGGAAAGGCGCAGGCGCGGCCAGAGGATTTTCGGGATATCAAACAGCGCCAGCAGGTTGTCGTCTTTCAGCACCTTGTCAGTCGCGTGCAGATACATCAGGTGCAGCTCGTTAGTGGCTTTAATCAGCTCCTGCTCGGCACTCTCGGTAATGGTGAAGTACTGATGCGGGTCCTGATTAATCACATGGCCGTTCGCCAGCACGTAGGCTTTTTGCAGCGGATCCTGCTCATTCAGCCATTTACCGTCAAATTGCCCGTTATCTTCCAGTCGCGCGCCGCCAATTTTTAGCGAGTCATTGGCGATCTCCGGCTGCGGTAGGCTGAAACGGGTATCATCGGTCTGGATCATCCAACCAAGAATAGTCGTATCGTCAAAGGTATCACGCAGGGTGTAACAACCGTTCTCAACCACCATCTCCAGTTCGCGGGTCCACTGCTGTCCGGGAGGCAGCGGCGTATGGAGCACGTTCTGTTCGGCAATACGGATTTTGTTTTCCAGCAACTGGGTGACGACCGCCACATGCCCGGTATCTTTAAATTCACCGCCTTTTTGCCAGATAAGCAGAGCCCCTGCTACCGGCGCGCGGGGCGAACCATTCGGAAATGCCTGTAACGGTAGGATGTTGTCATTCACTACTTCGCGCAGGAAGCGTAAGGAGAAGATCTCCCAGGCCATACCCACATCGGTGAAGACCATGCCATAGTTAAGGAAGAGAAAGCGGCGTGCGAACTCTACGCACTGCCATTTGTGGCCCATGTATTCATCGTCGATATAGCTGCGAAATGCTGCATCATCGTCGTAGTCCCGTGGGTCGAGGGAGCTGTAATCTGAAGAGTAGATTGCTACGCCACCTGGGGCATAGCCCAATAATGTCCCGAATGGGGCATCCTGACTGGTCGTTCCTTTGCTCATGCACCTTACCTCAAAACAATACAGCCTGAGCAGGTTGGCGTGAATTTTTCGCTCTGATTGCCTGCTCTGCGACACTAACCGGACAGAGGTCGACATCATCATACACCTCAACGCAGCGGCTGGCGCTCAGAGGCGAAAAATTCACAGCAGGAACTACGCTTTAGTCAGGGTGACCGGTATGCTTTTATACGCCGGAGTCAAACTTTGTGTATCTACTGCATCCAGCGAAAGCAGGACATTCGCTTCAGGCAGATAAGCGCCAATTGAGCCAGCCGCCATGTTGTAAATCACCACCGTTAAGCCGTACATGATGCGATCCGCGCAGGGCTGACCGTTGTCGTCCAGCGCCTGAACGTTGACCACATCACCCTGGCTCAGACCGCGGCTCGTCGCTTCTTCGGCGCTTAAAAACACCACATCCCGACGGCCAGTAATGCCACGATAGCGATCGTTCATACCATAAATCGTGGTGTTGTACTGATCGTGGCTACGCAGCGTTGCCAGAACCAGTGCATCAGCAGGCTGATGTTCCCGCTCTACCGCCCGCTGATGGCTGACGATAAAGTTGGCTTTGCCATTCTCCGTTCGCCATTCACGGCGCGAAGCAGGTGTATCCATACGAAATCCACCCGGCTCGGCAATACGTGCGTTGTAATCGTGGAACGCCGGGATCACGGCTTCAATGGCGTCACGGATCAACGTGTAGTCCCCGGTAAATGCTTCCCAGTTGATCGGAGAATGCGGCAGCGTGGCACGCGCCATGCCCGCCACAATCGCGGGCTCCGATTTTAGCCAGCGGGAAGCCGGCTTCAGCGCGCCACAGGAAGCGTGAACCATCGACATAGAATCTTCGACGGTGACTGACTGGATCCCCGTCGCCTGCATGTCGCGCTCCGTTCGGCCTAATGCAGGTAGCAGGTAGTTATGCTTTGCCAGCAGCAGATGCGATCTGTTCAGTTTGGTCGCCACATGGACCTGCAGATCCAGGTTTTTCATCGCCGCAAAGGTACGCTGCGGCTGGGGCATCGCTACCGCCAGATTGCCGCCCATGCAGATGAGCGCTTTTGCATCTCCCCGCTCGATGGCCCGAATGCTCTCCACGCTGGAGCGTCCATGCTTGCGCGGAACGCGGATAGAAAAATGCTTCTCAAGTCGTTGCAGGAAGTCTTCGGACGCCGCTTCGTTGATCCCTACAGAACGATCGCCCTGCACATTAGAATGGCCGCGTAACGGGCAGATCCCCGCCCCCGGCTTACCCATATTGCCTTTCAGCAGCAACAGATTTACCAGCTGCTGGACGTTCTCGGTGCCGTTTTTATGCTGGGTGATGCCCAGACCATAACAAACAATCGTGGCGCTGGATTTACTGTAGCTGTGCGCCAGATCTTCCATCTGACTGCGCGTCAGACCCGAGTCCTGTTCCAGCTCCGCCCAGTTATGCTGACGTAAGTCGTCATACAGCGCTGCATATCCCGCGGTATGTTGGTCGATAAACGCATGATCGAGCGTCGGCTGCTGATCCAGTAGGATCCGCGCTTCGTCCATTTCGATCAGCGCCTTCATTATGCCTTTGAGCAACGAGGCGTCTCCGCCCATTTTTACCTGGTAGTAGTCGTTGCTCAGCTCCGTCGCCTGACCGGTGAACATCTCTTTCGCGCTTTGCGGGAAGCTAAAGCGCTCAAGCCCCCTTTCGTTCAGCGGGTTGATGGAGATAATTTTGGCTCCACGTTTGGCAACGTCGCGTAAGGTGGTCAGCATGCGTGGATGGTTAGTACCAGGGTTATGCCCGATACAAATCACCAGATCGCAGTGGTCAAAATCATCAAGTTCAACGGTCCCTTTCCCAAGGCCAATGGCTGGCGTTAGCCCTGCGCTGGTCGGTCCGTGGCACATGTTTGAGCAATCAGGAAAGTTGCTGCTACCATATTCGCGGGCAAACAGCTGATACAGGAACGCCGCCTCATTTGACGTTCTGCCGGAGGTATAAAACTCAACCTGTTGTGCTGAATCATAGCTGCGCAGACGCTCGCCGATCTCCCGAAAGGCGATATCCCAATCCACCGCCTGCCAGGTGTCTGACACTGCATCGTATTTCATTGGATGCGTCAAACGACCAATGTTTTCCAGTTCATAATCGCTGTAGTGCCAGAGTGTGGAAACCGGGTGACGACTGAAAAATTCCGGTGACGCTTTCTTACTGGTTGTCTCCCAGGAAACCGCCTTAACGCCATTTTCGCACAGCTCCATTGGCGCACGATGCCCGGGGTCCGGCCACGCACAGCCCGGACAATCGAACCCTTTCACCTGGTTCATTTTGAACATCGCGATAATGTCGCGCGCGACAGCCTTTTGCGAAAACACCGAAGCAGTGACGGCTTTTACCGCACCCCACCCACCCGCAGGGCCCTGATAACCGCTTACTCCTGGAACACCATTTTTCATTATTACAGCTTATTCACCGCCAATTTTTGATGGTGAATACGGTAGCAATTTCCGTCCAACATTGATTTCCTCTTCATGGAGTACGGGCCAGGTACAATGAACGGGTTAGATTTATCTTCCCCTTTCAGCACAAAGCGACATAAAGTCCCAATCTGTTAAATTGAGTTCTACCTAACTGCTACACTGCATCAACACAACCACTCAGAAGGCAGGTCAATATGTCAGACAATACCTATCAGCCCGCGAAAGTCTGGACGTGGGAAAAATCGAACGGCGGCGCATTCGCCAATATCAACCGCCCGATTTCCGGCGCCACCCACGAGAAGACGCTGCCGGTTGGCAAGCATCCGCTACAGCTCTATTCGTTGGGGACGCCAAACGGGCAGAAAGTGACGATTATGCTGGAGGAGTTACTGGCGCAGGGTGTGAAGGGCGCGGAATATGATGCCTGGATTATTCGCATTGGCGATGGCGATCAGTTTTCCAGCGGCTTTGTTGAGGTGAATCCGAACTCGAAGATCCCGGCACTGCGTGACCACTCGCAAAACCCACCGGTTCGCGTATTCGAATCTGGCGCAATCCTGCTCTATCTGGCGGAAAAATATGGTTATTTCCTGCCGCAAGATTTGGCAAAACGTACCGAAACGCTGAACTGGCTGTTCTGGCTACAAGGCGCGGCGCCGTTCCTCGGCGGTGGTTTTGGCCACTTCTATAACTATGCGCCGGTAAAAATTGAGTACGCTATTAACCGCTTCACCATGGAAGCCAAACGCTTGCTCGACGTGCTGGATAAACAGTTAGCACAGAATCAGTTTGTGGCAGGAGATGAATACACCATTGCCGATATGGCGGTCTGGCCATGGTTTGGCAATGTGGTGCTGGGTAACGTGTACGACGCGGCAGAGTTCCTCGATGCAGGAAGTTACAAGCACGTGCAGCGCTGGGCAAAAGAGGTTGCCGCGCGTCCGGCAGTTAAGCGAGGTCGTATTGTAAACCGCACTAACGGGCCGCTGAACGAGCAGCTTCATGAACGTCATGACGCCAGCGACTTCGACACCAATACCGAAGATAAGCGCCAGGGCTAACGCAAGATGCCGGATGGCGGCATAAATGCCTTATCCGGCCTACATAGAAGGCGTAGGCCTGATAAGCGCATCGCCATCAGGCACTAACCGATTGTCACGCGCTGGTGACGTCGTACTCCATGCGGCGAAGTGCGTCTAACGTGGCTTTAGCTTCATCTTCATCAATGATGCTCATGGCGAACCCTACGTGCACCAGCACCCATTGCCCGACCAGCTCAGCGGTATCACCTTCACAAATCAGGGCAATATTGACATCACGTTTGATGCCGCACACTTCAACCTGCGCAAGCTGGTGAATATCTTCACCAACGGCCAGAACCTGACCAGGGACTCCAATACACATATCTGACTCCGCCCCATAGCAACCTATGGGTTATTCGACTTCAATACTTTTCACTTTCAGTGAATCGCCTGCATCAACCCGCAGACGATCGCCCTGACATAGTGGACACTGCGCATCATGCTGGGTGATTTCCACAACCTGACTGCAATCCCAGCACCATGCCTGGGCTGGTTTGTAATCAATATGTAGCTCACACCCTTGCGCCAGCGTACCCTGACAGACGATGTCGAAACTGAAACGGACGGCGCTCTCTTCAACGCACGAGAGCGCTCCGATTTCCAGCCAAACGCCGGTTACACGTTTGACACCGTGCTGCTCTGCCTGCTGTTGAATAATCTCAACCGCGCTCTGACAAAGGGACAGCTCATGCATTTTCGCAGTTCCGACGACCCAGCAGCAGCGCACGGCGATTTAGCTGCGGCGCATTCGGATCGCTCACCGGCAGCGATAACAGCATGCGCGCGCAATCGTCAGTCAGACGCACACCTTCTTGCGCCGACATACTGTGCGAAAGCGGCGACATCAGTGAACAGGAAAGGTATTGCGATACGCCCTCCAGTTCACCAACGGTAAAGGTCATCTCGCCATACGGCAGACGCAACCCGATTTTTTCACTGACTTTACGCACCGGCCAGATCTGGTCCGGTCCGGGGAAAATCAGTGCGCTGAGCATCCAGGGTGTGATAACACACCCCGTCCACTGTCCTTCAAACAGCGTAAAATCAGAGACATATACCGGCATATTCGGATGCAAGAAAGAGAGATCGTGCATCGAACGCCGGGCAACCTCTTCAAACGCTGCCTGAATCTGCGTCTTCGGGGCCGTCTGAAAACCGACAAACTCCTCAGACATGAGCCGCCTCCCGAGGGATCGCTTCAACGCCTGATTCGCGAAGCGCGGCAAGAACCTGCTCCAGCGCAGGTTCAATCATCGCTTCAACCGTTGGCGTTAGCCCGATATGCGGTTCCAACGATTCCGGAATAACGCCGACTAAGGTCAGCTTTTTCGGAAACTCGCCGGTAAAACGCAGGGCCGACAATACGTCGGCCAGGCCAAGCTGGTGCGGTGAGATTTTGTTGGTAAACAGCGCTGGGATCTCTTCATCCCGCAGGACCATCATCGTTCCTGGCGTGTTTTTCTTCGACACAATGGCGTCAGCAATGATCAGATGCTCTCTGTTCGCCATATCGCCGAGAAGCTCCATCCCAGCCGTACCACCGTCCAGAACATCAACAAAGTCTGGCAGGATGTACCGTTGCTCTAATGCCTCAACGATACGTACCCCGATGGCTTCGTCGGTCAGCAAAATATTGCCGACCCCTAAGACTAATATCCGCATTACAGAACCTTAACTGAGACCACTTCGTTCCCGTCAACGTCCACCACATGCACCGCACATGACATACAAGGGTCGAAGGAGTGAATGGTACGAACCACTTCCAGCGGTTTGTTTGGATCGGCAATCGGCGTACCTACCAGCGAGCGCTCATACGGTCCCACTTCATCATTAAAGTTACGTGGGCCAGAGTTCCAGGTTGACGGTACAACCGCCTGGTAGTTGCTGATAATGCCGTCTTTAATCACCATCCAGTGAGACAGCATACCGCGTGGCGCTTCGAGGAAACCAACACCTTTGAATTCGCCTGTTGCCGGAATATCCGGTTTCACGAAGGTGGTGTGGTCGCCTTTACCGATGTTCACAATCAGCGCGTTGTACTGATCCTGCAGAACGTTCTGCAGTTCACAGCAGTGAACGGTACGGCCAATAATACGGCCCAGCGTAGAGTGCAACTGCGACACTTCGATAGTTTTACCGGTCAGCTTGGTGTAAATCGCGATGATTTCATTCAGCTTGGCATGGGTAGACTCGCGTTTGGCCGCCAGTTTACACAGCATGTTGGCCAGCGGACCCACTTCAACCGTTTTGCCGTAGAAGGTCGGCGCTTTAACCCAGGAGTATTTGCCGTCATCTGACCAACCGGTGTAATCAGGAACCGTTGTGCCTTCCCACGGAGCCTGCGGCGCTTCGTCTTTGTACCACGCGTGTTTCGCACTCTCCTGAATCCCTTTGATCAGGTACTCATCGGAGTGAGAGGTGATCGGACGATAGGTCGACAGATCAGCATCGGTGATGTAACCACCCGGGAACAGGAAGCTGCCGTTTTTACCGTCTGTCGGGAATTCCGGCGCACTCAGGTAGTTAACCGCACCCTGACCACGTTCCAGCCACTCAGGATAGAACGCAGCAATAACCGCGGTATCAACCTTGTACACCTGCTCAACGAAGTCGCTCAGCTTATCGATGAAGGACTTGATGTACATCAGGCGTTCAAGGTTCAGCACGCCTAGGCCGTCAAGGTTAATTGGGTTAGCAACCCCACCTACCGCCAGGTTCTGGATGTGCGGCGTTTTACCGCCCAACAGTGCCACAACGCGGTTGGCATCACGCTGGCATTCCAGCGCTTGCAGGTAGTGTGCGACCGCAATCAGGTTCACTTCCGGCGGCAGCTGCATTGCCGGGTGACCCCAGCAACCGTTAGCAAAAATGCCTAACTGACCGCTGGCAACAAGATCTTTGATCTTGTTCTGAACCTTGGTGAACTCTTCTGCGCTGTTCAGGTGCCAGGAGGACACGCCGTTCAGCATGGCAGACGCTTTCGCTGGGTCGGCTTTCAGTGCAGAAGTGATATCCACCCAGTCCAGCGCAGACAGCTGATAGAAGTGAACAATGTGGTCATGCGTGGTGTGCGCGGCCAGAATGATGTTACGGATATACTGTGCGTTCACCGGAACATCAATATTCAGCGCACTTTCTGCTGCACGAACGGAAGAGATAGCGTGAGTGGTCGTACAAACGCCACAGATACGCTGCACAATCATCCAGGCATCGCGCGGATCGCGGTTTTTCACGATCTCTTCCATGCCGCGCCACATGGTACCGGAAGCCCATGCTTTAGATACCACGCCATTTTCGATTTCGCAGTCGATGCGTAAATGACCCTCAATACGGGTTACCGGATCAATAGTAATTCTCTGGCTCATGCTTTGCTCGCCTCATGACGATTTTGATCGTTTTGTTTTAAAGGAGGAAGTATCGGCAGTAGACGAATGAGTACGATGTATGCACAAATCTCAATAGCCACAAAACCAATAGAAATCAACAGCTCTTCCCAGGTCGGGAAGTAGTGGTAGCCACCACCAGGATTGAACGCCACCAGCGAATAGGACAGACGCCATGTTGCACAACCCAGCAATGCGCTCAGCGCAGACAGATACAGCATGCGCGAGTCATTACGCAGCTTAGTGACACGCAGCACCACCAGCGGGAAGACCATCAGCACGACTTCAAGCCAGAACATCAGGGAGTAAAGATCGCCTGAGAACGCATAGGACAGCTTGTCGCGATAGATCAGTTCGCCAAAGCGCAGGACGACGAAAATCGCCAGCAGCACGCTGATGGTATTCGTCAGCTTGATGAACAAACTTTTCTCGTCCGGACCGTTACCTTTCAGACCGGCTTGTACCAACGAGCCTTCAAAGATGACGATCGAGAAGCCCATAATAAAGGCGGTTAATACCGAGAAAAGCGGCAGCATTTCATAAGCTTGCCATAGCGGATGCACCTTATAACCCGCAGAAATCATCAATGAACCCATTGAAGACTGGTGCATGGTTGGCAGCAGCGCGCCGAGGGCAATAATAAAGAACATCACTTTATTCAAACGTTTGAGGGAAACTTTCCACCCCAAGCGTTCAAACAGAGCCGGAGCAAATTCCAGCGCCATGATGCCGATATAGATGGTCATACAGACCGCCGTTTCGAACAGTACCGAGTTCACGTTGAAGTGGCCCGGAATGTAGAAATACGGCAGGTTCCAGTAACGACCGACGTCAATGGTGATCGACAGACCACCCAACGAGTAGCCAAACAGGCTCGCCAGCAGCGCCGGACGAACCAACGGATGGTATTGTCCTCTGTTGAAAACGTACACCGCCCACGCCAGCGCCCAACCGCCGCACGCGAAGCCAGTACCAATCAACAGGTCAAACGCGATCCATACACCCCATGGGAAACCGCCGTTCAGATCGGAGACTGAGCCCAGTCCGAAGACCAGACGTTTCACGATCAGGAGCATACACAGGACGATAAGCGGCCCAAAAATAATGACCGGTTTGCTGATTATTTTTCCGCCCAGCGGTTTAGGATCATGACTCATGATCGTCTCCTCCATCGTGATGGTCGTTTTTCGTGTTACGACGAACCAGCACGGTTAAGCCCGCCAGCGCAGCCAGGGGTAATATCATACCCTTGTAAAGGGAATGTTGAACATGTTCGGAACGCGCACCAGTTGAAAGATCATCCAGCTTCGGCAGATCCAAATCCTCGTAAGGAACACCCGTCAGTACCATAACCTGCGTACCACCACCTTCTTTCTCACCGTACAGGTGCGGGTAGTACTTCGGTACCGTATGCAGATAGGTATCGCCTGCTTTCACCGTCTGACGCGGATAGTGGTATTCGCTACCAGGCTTCAGCGCGAGACGTTTTTTCGCCTCAGCCATCAGCTCTTCACGCGTACCAAAAATCACCGCACCGGCTGGGCACACTTCAACACAACCCGGTAAACCACCTTTGTCCAGACGCTCAACGCCTTTCTGGTTACACAGTTCACATTTGTGAAGTGCACCAAACGGGTTGTTGTAGTCGTACTTAGGCACGTTGTACGGGCAGGCGACCATGCAATAACGACAGCCCGTGCAGACATCTTTGTCATAATGGACGATGCCGGTTTTCGGATCTTTTTTCAGCGCGGAGACCGGGCAAACGGAAACGCAGTTCGGATCAACACAGTGCATGCACTGTTTCTTGATGTATGCGTAGCCATTTTCTTCCTGGTCTTTGTTAACGCCTGTTCCGCTACGCCACACCTGAATGATGTTATTGGTATACGGCGACAGTTTGTCGTTGTTCGACCAGGTTTGCTCGCCTTCCGGGTTACGCGCCGGGAAGTTGATATCCTGACACTTGGTTACACAGGCCTGGCAGCCTACGCACAGCGTCGAGTCATAGAGCATCCCAAGAGAACCTGGGATCGGCGGACGGTTTTCTGCAGCCGCATGGCTGATGGACGGCGCTGCGCCCAACAGCAATGCCCCGCTGGAGGCTGCTTTGATAAAGTTACGTCTGTTCACGGTTATTCTCCCCGTGAGTCAGCGTTATCTTTCTTCTGCTGACGCCCCAGTTCACGAACCGCCATCACGCTGACACCGGCAACCAGTCCTACTACGCCACCCAGCAGTCCAATCGCTCCGGCAGAAACATTGCCGCCTTCTTTCATGTTGACGTCAGGTTTCTCGGAACGCGGCGTTTGGTTTTCCACGTGAGCAAGCTGGTGAATACCTTTATGGAAGCCGACGCCTTCTTCGTTACAGCCGTAGCAAGGGTGACCGATAGCCACCGGCCACACGCCGCCCACATCGCAGAATTGCAGCGTTGAGCAGTTGCCGTAGGTTTCTGGTCCTTTACAGCCCAGATGGTAGAGGCACCAACCTTCGCGGTGGCCTTCATCACCAAACTCTTTAGCAAAACGACCAGCATCGAAGTGCGGGCGACGTTCGCAGTGTTCGTGAATCAAACGGCCATAGGCGAATGTCGGACGGTTTTTGGTATCCAGCTTCGGCGGCTTACCATAAGTGATGATATGCGCGACCGTTGCGAGGAAGTTATGCGGGTTCGGCGGACAGCCGGGAATGTTGATGATGGTTTTGCCTGGCAGAACTTCTTGCAGGCCGACGGCACCCGTTGGGTTAACGCCAGCGGCAGCAACACCACCCCACGCGGCGCAAGAGCCGATGGCAATGATAGCGGCTGCGCCTTCTGCGGCCCGGCGGATGTGATCCACGATCGGCTCGCCGGCAACCATGCAGTAAATGCCATTATCTTTCAGTGGGATAGAACCATCTACTACCAGAACATATTGCCCTTTGTACTTCTCCAGAGCGTTATGTTTGTTCTCTTCGACCTGATGGCCGAAGGCGGCAGAGAGCACCTCATGGTATTCCAGAGAGATTGTCTCCAGAACGAGGTTTTCCACTGTAGGGTGTGTCGCGCGAAGCAGCGATTCAGTACAACCCGTACACTCCTGAGCACCAATCCAGATAACCGGTGGGCGCTGAGGACGAGAAACTGATTCGGCCATTTCTGCGGCGGCTTTGCTACTGAGCCCCATGGTAGCGGCCAGTGCTGCACAAAGCTTCATGAAATCACGGCGATTAATGCCGCTCGAATTGATGAGAGAGTTATCTCCAGTCATTTTATAGTTATTCCGTTGCGAAGACCTGGCTTTTATTTTGCACCATTCGCATGTTGCATATTGCGATCGGCGCGCCATTACCACACTTTTTATATGGTTATGTGCATTATAATACTTCGGCGGAGCAACAAAACGAAGGCGTAGGTCAATAGTGTAATTAATTAAAGCAAGATAATACCCCTTTCGGATCAAGCTTCGAGTCGATAGCCAGCCATGAAAAACCGAATTGTTGTACTGGACTGGTTCTCTTTAAAGAAATCCATCACCATCTCTTTATCCAGCCCATAACGGCGCGTCAGGATCCCCGCTTCCCACGCGCTGAGCTGTCTATCGCCCGTTTTTTCAAACATTCGATGTGAAAATCCCAGCACAAAACCACGCTTATAATCCGCACAAAAATTCGCCACCGAGCGTGCACTGTCCGCACTTGAGGCGTTTAATCCGGCCATCAGGCCTTTACCAAAATGGTTGTCCATGCATAACCTCCAATCGCTATATAATAAATTATATAGCGATTTTTTAAGCAAAGACCAGAGGTATCACGAACTTTTTATAACGGCTTAAAAGGACACCCATTCATCCGTTTTAGCGGCCGCAGACGTTTTGCTGTCTGCTGAAGAGGAAGTGGTTTGGCTGGCTGCGTATTGCACATCATTAGCGGAAAGGCGGAACTGTTGCACCGAGCGTTGCAGCTCCTCTGTTTGTCGTTCCAGCGCCACTGCCGCGGCGGAAACTTGTTCTACCAATGCAGCGTTCTGTTGCGTTACGCTGTCCATCTGCGTGATCGCCACGCTCACCTGCGAGATACCCTTATTCTGTTCTTCCGAGGCAGAGGCAATTTGCTTCATGATGACAGTCACTTCGGTGGCGCCGCGCAGAATCGCCTCCATGGTTAATCCTGTTTCTTTAACCAGACGAGCGCCCTGATCAACACGACGCGATGACTCGCCAATCAGTGTCTCAATCTCTTTCGCCGCCCCGGCGCTGCGACTGGCAAGGTTGCGTACTTCACCGGCGACGACGGCAAAACCGCGCCCCTGCTCGCCTGCCCTGGCTGCTTCAACCGCCGCGTTCAGCGCCAGAATGTTGGTCTGGAAAGCAATGCTATTAATAACTGACGTGATTTCCGCGATCTGTTTAGAGCTGGCGGCAATGCCGTCCATCGTCTCAACCACTTCCGAAACCAGCGTGCTCCCTTTGCCTGCCGTTTCTGTGGCCGTATCGGCAAGCAGGCTGGCTTCACGCGCATTTTCTGCGTTCAGTTTTACCGTTGCGGTCAGTTGCTCCATGCTGGCAGCGGTCTCTTCCAGTGCCGCAGCCTGCTCTTCAGTACGTGAGGAGAGATCGTTATTCCCGGTGGAAATTTCCGTCGCCCCTCGCCAGATGTTGTCACTACCTGAACGGATGGTACTGACGGCTTCACGCAGGCTATCCTGCATCGCGCACAATAACGGCACCAGTTGACCCACACAGTTACGACCAAAATCTTCGATGGGATGGCTAAGATCGCCCTGCGCAATCTGCTGGAACTGTTGGCGAATACGTCCCAGCGGTTTCACCATCATGGAAACAAGGTAGCGGTCGGTAAAGAAAAGGAGGGCAATCCCAAGGATCACGGCGGTGATAATTAGCGTCCGGATGATAGAGGTTTTGCCATCGACCATCACGCGGGTGGTATCGAGTCGCTCACCTGCCGTGGCGTTAAAACGCTCGGCACTGGCGCCAAATTCACGGCTCAACGCAGGTGTAATAGTGCTGGCATGCTCAGCAAAGGCCGTAAGCGTGCCCTGCTGCGCCAGCTGCATTTGCGGGATCACGCCGTTGTCCAGCAGCGCCTGCCACTTCGTCAGTACTGCGTTAGCGACGTCAGGGTCCATAGGGCCCGGAGATAATGTTTTCATCTCCTGGAGTTTTTTGCTCATATTCTCCAGGGACTGTTGCGCTGGCGCAAAATCAGGCGTTCCGCCACTCATTTTGACATCCATGGCGCGACTTAAGCGCGTTACGAAGCGAAAGTACTGATCGTTGCCCTGACTGAGAACCGTCATCTGATGGACAAGATGACGGTCAATATCATTGCCTTCAGATATTTTTGATAACGAATGAAGACTGAATAAACCCACGCCCGACCAGAGCAGGCAAAAAAGTCCCAGTATTGCCAACATGACAATACGAATAGTGAAGTTTTTCAGCAAACGCATAATAATTTCCTTGCCGTTGATGAGGAATTCGCCATCAGGCGATACTTATCCTTGTTATCGGCAGGCAGTAGAGAAGATATAATGCGTTCTTTATTTTTTTACTTTCTTAAGTACATCCACTCTCTCTCCACACTATATCAATATGAATGCTAATGAAATTAGGTAGCATTATTATTCAGGTAATTAGTTATAAGCATTAAATAATCTATTGTTTTCTATCGCAAATATTTGTTAAACCACGCAAGAGTACGTTCCCAGGCTAAATCAGCGGCAGCTTTATCATAACGGGGGGTCGAATCGTTGTGAAAGCCATGATTAACGCCGGGATAGATATAGGCTTCATAGACTTTCTTATTGGCCTTAAGCGCCGCTTCATAGGCAGGCCATCCCTCATTAATACGTGTGTCTAATTGCGCATAGTGCAGTAATAAAGGCGCGTTTATTTTGGGGACATCTGATGCAGGAACCTGCCGCCCATAAAAAGGCACCGCGCAGGCCAGTTCAGGGAAAGCTACAGCAGCGGCATTCGACACACCACCACCGTAGCAAAATCCGGTGATACCTACCTTTCCCGTCGTCCCTGAATAAGATTGCATAAATTCAATGGCGGCAAAAAAATCATTCATCAACTTTACGGGGTCAACCTGCTGCTGCAATTCCCGACCTTTATCATCATTGCCAGGATATCCCCCTACCGAACTTAATCCATCCGGCGCAAGTGCCATAAAGCCCGCCTTCGCCACCCGTCTCGCCACATCTTCAATATACGGATTCAGCCCACGATTCTCATGCACTACCACCACCGCCGGAACTTTCCCTGTCACCTTCGCAGGTTTAACTAAATATCCCCGCACATCACCATGCCCTTCAGGCGAAGGATAAGTAATATATTCCGCCAGAATATCGGGATCGGTAAATTCTACCTGCGTTGCGAGGGCATAATTGGGTTTCAATAAATTGAATAAAGCCAACGCCGTCATGCCACCCACTGCATATTTCGCTGCCAGATTGAGAAACTCGCGTTTCGTTATTTTGCCATGCGCGTAATAGTCATAGTAGTCGAGCAGTTCTTGCGGAAAATCTTTGGCAGTCAAACGCGGCATCGTCGCACTCCTGATTGGTGTTTTTTTTAAGCAAAGCACAGTGACCTGTTTTTGCCCAGTTTTTCATCTCAGTGTGACCTGGTGAACGGGATATTCACCGTGAACCCGCTAGAATAGAAACGTTGTTTCGAAATTCACCTGCACTAAGGAGATCTCATGGCCTGGTTTACCAATCCTGAACGTTACGAGCAGATGCTCTATCGCTACTGTGGGCGCAGCGGTTTGCGTTTACCCGCGCTATCGCTGGGTTTATGGCACAGTTTTGGGCACGTTCAGGCGCTGGATTCACAGCGCGCCCTGTTGCGTAAAGCATTTGATTTAGGCATCACGCATTTTGATTTAGCCAATAACTATGGGCCGCCACCAGGCAGCGCAGAAGAGAATTTTGGCCGATTACTGCGCGAGGATTTTGCATACTATCGCGATGAACTGATTATCTCCACCAAGGCAGGCTATGACATGTGGCCTGGGCCATACGGTTCTGGCGGTTCGCGCAAATACCTGCTCGCCAGCCTCGACCAGAGTCTGAAACGCATGGGTCTCGACTATGTCGATATCTTCTACTCTCACCGCGTTGACGAAAATACGCCAATGGAAGAGACCGCCTCGGCGCTGGCCCACGCCGTGCAAAGCGGTAAAGCGCTGTATGTCGGCATCTCATCCTATTCTCCGGAACGTACGCAGAAAATGGCCGAGTTGATGCGGGAATGGAAAATTCCATTGCTGATCCATCAGCCGTCTTACAACCTGCTTAACCGCTGGGTAGACAGCAGCGGCCTGCTGGATACGCTGGAATCCAACGGTATGGGCTGCATCGCATTTACGCCGCTGGCTCAGGGACTGCTGACGGGGAAATACCTTAACGGTATTCCGGAAGGTTCACGCATGCAGCGTGAAGGGAAAAAAGTTCGTGGGTTAACGGAAAACATGCTGACGGAAGAAAACCTTACCAGCCTGCGCTTGCTTAATGAGATGGCGCAACAGCGTGGACAGTCGATGGCACAAATGGCCTTAAGCTGGCTGCTAAAAGACAACAGGGTAACGTCGGTATTGATTGGCGCCAGTCGACCGGAGCAACTGGAAGAAAACGTTCAGGCGCTGGCGAATCTGACGTTCAGCGCCGAAGAACTGGCGCAGATCGATAAGCACGTCGCGGACGGTAAGCTGAACCTGTGGCAGGCCTCATCTGACAAATAACTGTAGGTAACACCGTGCCGGGTGGCGGCGTTAGCCTCCCCGGTACGTAATACGGGCCAGCCAGTCCCTCACACCTCTTCTGCTTTGATTTCTGGGCGCTGATATTCCGGCCACACCAGCGCGACAAGTGCAGGATAGGCTTCCAGGCTGAACTCCCTGAAGCACTGACGTAAGTTAAGCACGTCCAGATCGGCATGCGGGACTTTCTCGCCACTCAGGCAGCGTTTTTTAATATTGTCGTAATATTTATACACCGCAGAGTTAAGATCGCTGCAACGCCGCTGTGCATCAAATAGCCCTGGCGTCTCATTCAGCTCCACCATTGTCATCCGTTTGATCGTCGAGTGGATAAAATCGATATATTCGTGATTGACACGCCAATACCAAACCGGAGTAATCGAATTCATCAGTACCGAGAAATGATCTTCACCCTCTTCTTTACTCAGTATTTCCGGCTGGTTTTCAGCGTATCCATTTTCTGCATTACGGTTTTTATTTGCACTGCGCATCAACAAAAGTACCCCGCAGGTCAGCAATAGCAGGGTAATAACAGAATAAAATATACTGTTCATATACTGGCTCCATTTTTTTTGATTTTAAAATTACGCCATGCTATTGTCAACGCGGCATGGTTTATTTAAAACAACATATCATTGGCATCAAAGGATATTTCAACATGCTTCCCGAGCATCTTGTTCCCTCGCGTTTTCACTTATCCAGCTCACCTGACAATACCACCTCCACAGATAATAGTGAAAATTTGACTCAGGGGAAGATAACATTAAGCGATTACGAATCCGATATTTTGATTAGCTCTGCTGCTACCGGCCAGTCACGAAATATGCTATTTGAAGAGTGCGACCGCCATTTAAAAGAGCGCCTGTTTCGTGCAGCAAAAATTGAGTCATTCTCTCGCCTGCTCAATTCACTACAGGCAGAAGGCGACATTAATGCACAAGAATTAAGTAAAATTTTGACTCAAAAAACAGCCATCATAAATGAACAGGGCAACAAAATTTGGCTTAATTTAATTACCCGTGAAACCAGCGACCCTATTTTTTATTCTCTGGAAGAGAAATAAAATGAAAGATGTTGAGGATAATAATGTTTATTTGGCTTTAGATAACCATAAAAGCGATGAGTTTGTCTTAAAGCAAAATTTAGCCGTGTTGATTGCCAATAAAACCGCGACACTGGAAAGCGTTGCTCAGGAGATAGTCTCTATTCCCGCTGCACTGGTGCGGATGAAATGGCAAAATCGCCGTGAAATTTACTCGCTACAGGCTAAAGAAGAGATCTACGGTGCCGCGATCGAAGCCATTATGGAGCAGCAACCAGAACTGCGGGACAAAATCATGGCCCGACTGGAAAGCACCTACCAGCATATACTCGCGCGGGAAACGGCCACCTTACGCCTGACGCGAAAGCTGTCTGAAGGGAACTACGAACCCACCAGGATAACCACGGTCGCGTTAGATGAGAACAGATAAGAACAAGTGTGCGAGGGAGTTGAATCAGGAGAGACACGCCGGGTAAGGCGGCAACCATTACCCGGCAATGAGGAAGATTACTTCGCTTTCACAGTCTCTTCGCCAACCAGACCAATCTTCAGGAAGCCCGCCTGATGCAGCGTATCCATCACCTTCATCATGGTCTCATAATCAACGGTTTTATCTGCCCGGAAGAAAATCGTGGTGTCTTTCTTCCCGTCAGTTAACGCATTTAGCTCGTTAATCATGGTTTCATCCGTCACCTGATTGTTGCCAATAAACATACTCTTATCGGCTTTAACTGACAGGTAAACCGGTTTTTCCGGACGCGGCTGCGGCGTGCTGGTGGAGGCAGGGAGATTCACCTTCACATCTACGGTTGCCAACGGCGCGGCAACCATAAAGATGATCAATAAAACCAACATAACGTCGATAAACGGCGTCACGTTGATTTCATGCATTTCACCGTTATCGTCCAGGTTTTCATTAAAGCTCATAGCCATGGAACATTATCCTACACGTAATTTCTGCGCTGAACGTACCGGATGCGCGGACGCGCTTGCATTCAGGTCCAGATCGCGACTTTGCAGCAACAGCACCTGTGCCGCGACGTCGCCCAGCATCGCTTTATAGCTGCCAATCTGACGTGCGAAAATGTTGTAGATAACAACCGCTGGAATTGCTGCGACCAGACCGATTGCGGTCGCTAACAGCGCTTCTGCAATACCCGGCGCAACAACGGCGAGGTTGGTCGTTTGAGTTTGTGCAATCCCGATGAAGCTATTCATGATGCCCCATACGGTACCGAACAGACCGACGAATGGAGAGATAGCCCCGATGGTGGCCAGGTATCCGTTACCGCGGCCCATATGACGACCTACCGCCGCCACACGACGCTCCAGACGGAAGCCGGTACGCTCTTTAATGCCTTCGTTATCGTCGCTGCCTTCTGACAGTTCCAGCTCGTTCTGCGCTTCGTTAATCAACTGTGCGCCCAGGCTTTTGCCATCGAATCCTGCGGCAATTTCACTTGCCTGATCTAAAGAGCGGGCTTCCGCCAGCAGTTGCTGTTCACGCTTAAGGCGGCGTTTCTGAGTAAAGAACTCAAGGCTCTTACTAAAGAAGATAGCCCAGGTGACCACTGACGCCAAAATCAGCCCAATCATCACGCACTTAACCACGATATCGGCGTGCTGATACATACCCCAGACGGAAAGATCCGTCTGCATCAAATTATTACCCACTCTGTATCTCCAGGACGCAAATCACAAAATCTGAGCGTAATCATATCAAAACGACGTCGAATTGATAGTCGTTCTCATTACTATTTACATATTGCCGCACCTTTGGTTTCTTTTCCTTGCGCTTACGCAGTAAAAAAGTCACCAGAAGCATTTTGAGATTATTTTCTACTGTATGACCGTTCTGCAGGATGCGTCATCTTTGATTCATGGTAGTTTAGACATCCAGACGTATAAAAACAGGTAAGACAACATGGCAGATAAACAACTTGAAACCAAACTCGTTCACGCAGGACGCAGTAAAAAGTACACGCTGGGCTCGGTAAATAGCGTGATCCAGCGCGCTTCTTCGCTGGTATTTGACACCGTAGAGGCCAAAAAACAGGCCACGCACAACCGGGCGAACGGTGCGCTTTTCTATGGGCGTCGCGGAACCCTGACGCATTTCTCTCTGCAGGAAGCGATGTGCGAACTGGAAGGTGGTGCGGGTTGCGCGCTGTTCCCCTGCGGTGCGGCGGCCGTTGCCAACACCATCCTTGCCTTTGTGGAGCAAGGGGATCATGTGCTGATGACCAATACCGCCTATGAACCCAGTCAGGATTTCTGCACCAAAATTCTCGGCAAGCTCGGCGTGTCCACCGGCTGGTTCGATCCGCTGGTTGGCGCCGATATCGTTAAGCACATACAGCCGAACACGAAAGTCGTATTTCTGGAATCTCCCGGCTCTGTCACTATGGAAGTGCATGATGTTCCAGCTATTGTTGCCGCCGTCAGAAGCGTCGCGCCGGATGCAATCATCATGATTGATAACACCTGGGCTGCCGGGGTGCTGTTCAAAGCGTTGGATTTTGGCATTGATATCTCTATTCAGGCAGGCACCAAATATCTGATTGGTCATTCTGACGGCATGGTCGGCACGGCGGTATCTAATGCCCGCTGCTGGGATCAACTGCGCGAAAATGCCTATCTGATGGGGCAAATGCTGGACGCCGATACCGCCTATATGACCAGCCGTGGACTGCGTACGCTGAGCGTTCGCCTGCGTCAGCACCATGAAAGCAGCTTAAAGGTCGCCGAGTGGCTGGCCAGCCATCCGCAGGTCGCCCGCGTGAACCACCCGGCACTGCCCGGCAGTAAAGGGCATGAATTCTGGAAGCGTGATTTTACCGGCAGCAGCGGCCTGTTCTCCTTTGTATTGAATAAGAAGCTCAATAATGAGGAGCTTGCTGCGTATCTGGATCACTTCAGTCTGTTCAGTATGGCCTACTCCTGGGGCGGTTTTGAGTCGCTGATTCTCGCCAACCAGCCGGAACACATTGCGGCAATCCGTCCGCAAGGCGAGGTGGATTTCAGCGGAACGCTCATCCGTTTACATATCGGTTTAGAGAATGTTGACGATCTGATTGCCGATTTGGCCGCAGGATTTGCCCGAATCGAGTAAAATTGCCACAGATGGACATATATGCAGACACTTCTGGTGGAAAAGTCTGCAATTGTTGCGTCCGGGATCAAGGCATCCCGGGCAATTCAGGAGTACAATCCACACATAAATGCTGTTCCACAGGAAAGTCCATGGTAGTCATTCAAGATATTGTCTCCGCGCTCTGGCAACACGATTTTGCCGCACTGGCGGATCCGCACGTTGTGAGCGTGGTGTACTTCGTCATGTTCGCCACGCTGTTTTTAGAAAATGGCCTGCTGCCCGCCTCCTTTTTACCCGGAGACAGCCTGTTATTACTGGCAGGAGCGCTGATCGCTCAGGACGTGATGAGTTTTTTACCTACCATAGCTATTCTGACGGCCGCAGCCAGTCTGGGCTGCTGGCTGAGTTATATTCAGGGACGCTGGCTAGGCAACACGCGCACGGTGAAAGGCTGGTTGGCGCAATTACCGGAAAAATACCATCAGCGCGCGACCTGCATGTTTGACCAACACGGTCTGATGGCGCTGCTGGCAGGGCGTTTCCTGGCGTTTGTTCGCACCTTGCTGCCAACGATGGCGGGCATTTCAGGGCTTCCTAACCGTCGGTTCCAGTTTTTTAACTGGCTGAGTGGCCTGCTGTGGGTCACCGTCGTCACCAGTTTCGGCTATGCGCTGAGCATGATCCCGTTCGTTAAACGCCATGAAGATCAGGTGATGACCTTTCTAATGATCCTGCCGATTGCCCTGTTAACCGCAGGATTGTTGGGAACATTGTTCGTGGTGATTAAAAAAAAATACTGTAGCGCCTGAGTATTATCCGTAGCCGGGGTAATTCCCGGCATTATGCCTGATGGCGCGCGGTTTTAAGGCCTACAAGAAATCAACTCCCCTGCATCATACGAATTCTTGCCGCATCTTCCCCCGGCGTTACGCCAAAGAAACGTTTGAACTCCCGACTGAATTGCGATGCGCTCTCATAGCCAACGCGCATGGCAGCCGCACTGGCCTTCATCCCATCGTGAACCATCATCATCCGTGCTTTATGCAGGCGATAGCTCTTAAGATATTGCAGCGGCGACGTGCTGGTCACCGCTTTAAAATTATGATGAAACGCCGACACGCTCATGTTCGCCTCTGCCGCCAGCTGTTCTACATTGAGGTTTTCGGTGTACTTGGTTTCAATCCGCTTCAGTACCCGGCTTATCAAACTGAAATGCGTCTGGCGACTGACCAGCGCAAGTAACGCGCCGCCGCGCGGTCCGGTCAGCACATGGTAGAGGATCTCGCGAATAATCTGTTTCCCCAGGATGCGCGCATCCAGCGGTCGCTCCATCACATCCAGCAGGCGCTCAGCAGCGCAGAGAATTTCGTCAGAGAGCGTTGCAGAGTTAATCCCGCTGGCCGCCATGGCGGGCTGGAACAGTTCGTCTTCCCCAATGTCCATCAGCAGCTCCTGCAATTGCAGGATATCGACATTCAGATAAATACCGGCCAGAGGAACCTCTGGCGTCGCATAGGTTTCACATTCAAAGGGTAAAGGTACGGTTAGCAGCAGGTATTCGTTGGCGTCATAGCGAAATACGCGCTCATTGATGTAACCAATTTTATGTCCCGAAAAGAGAAATATGATGCCTGGCTGATACATGACCGGTGTACGAGCCGCCGGCTCCGTACCGTGTAGCAGGCGGACATCTGGCAGCAATTCGTTAAGTTTATTTTCATTGTTTTTCAGCTGCTTAATTTTATTTGTCAGCAGAAGACAGATCTCATCACGGTTCATGGGGCACCATTTCATCATCGGTTTTCGACCCTGACATAATGCGCAGATTTATCCGTTTTCTCCAGCAGTCTGTAGAAATGGGCAAGACATCGGCAGAAATGAGCATTGAGAGCAACGCGGCGGGCGACCACAATGTTCATCATCCGGCAGACACTCACCTGCCCTCTTTTATTACCCACCAAAGGGAACGAGCAATGAACAACTTTAATCTCCATACCCCAACACGTATTTTGTTTGGTAAAGGCGCGATTGCTGAGCTGCGCGATCAAATTCCTCAGGACGCTCGCGTACTGGTTACCTACGGCGGCGGCAGCGTGAAAAAAACTGGCGTCCTGGCACAGGTTCAGGACGCGCTGAAAGGCCTGGATGTGCTGGAGTTTGGCGGTATCGAGCCAAACCCGTCTTACGAAACACTGATGAACGCAGTAAAAATCGTGCGTGATGAGAAAGTGACGTTTCTGCTGGCGGTAGGTGGCGGTTCAGTGCTGGACGGCACCAAATTCATCGCGGCAGCTGCACAGTACGCTGACGGCATCGATCCATGGCGCATTCTGGAAACCCATGGCAACGACGTAACAAGCGCCATCCCGATGGGATCCGTATTAACCCTGCCTGCAACCGGCTCTGAATCTAACTCCGGCGCGGTAATTTCGCGTAAAACCACCGGCGATAAACTGGCCTTTATGACCCCGTTTGTGCAGCCAGTGTTTGCCGTTCTGGATCCGGTTTACACCTACACCCTGCCGCCGCGTCAGGTTGCAAACGGCGTTGTGGATGCTTTTGTTCATACCGTGGAACAGTATGTGACTTATCCGGTAGACGGGAAAATTCAGGATCGCTTTGCCGAAGGCATTCTGCTCACGCTGGTAGAAGAAGGTCCGAAAGCCTTGCAGGAGCCGGAAAACTACAACGTGCGTGCGAACGTCATGTGGGCGGCAACCCAGGCGCTGAACGGCCTGATTGGCGCAGGCGTACCGCAGGACTGGGCAACGCATATGCTGGGCCATGAACTGACCGCAATGCACGGTCTGGATCATGCTCAAACGCTGGCCATCGTTCTGCCAGCACTGTGGAATGAAAAACGTGATACCAAGCGTGCCAAACTGCTGCAATACGCAGAGCGTATCTGGAATATCACCGAAGGTTCCGACGACCAGCGCATCGACGCCGCCATTGCCGCTACCCGCGCTTTCTTCGAACAAATGGGCGTACCCACTCGCCTGTCTGACTATGGCCTGGACGGTAGCTCCATCCCGGCATTGCTGGAAAAACTGGAAGCACACGGTGGTACGCAACTGGGCGAACATCAGGACATTACGCTTGAAGTCAGCCGTCGGATTTACGAAGCTGCCCGCTAAGGTTTTTTAACCTCCGCCTTTCGTTTTTGGGTATTTATACCAGGCTTAAGTCACACCTAACTCACCGGGGGCTGCCCCGGTGAACTCAATTTACACCCAATCATTCATGAGGCATCGAGGCGGCAATTAAGTGAATCCCCGGGAGCGTACATAAGTACGTGACCGGGGTAAACGCAAGCAGCCAACAAAGAGGCAGCCTGAAGGATTAAGTGTGGGGGGGAATTATGACCGGTCCAACCATTATCAAGCTACAGGATGGTAACGTCATGCCACAACTGGGCCTGGGGGTCTGGAAGGCAAGCAACGAAGAAGTCATCACCGCCATTCATAAAGCGCTGGAAGTGGGGTATCGCTCAATTGATACCGCTGCGGCGTACAAAAACGAAGAAGGTGTCGGCAAAGCAATACGCGATGCTGGCGTACCACGGGACGAGTTATTCATCACCACCAAGCTGTGGAATGATGACCAAAAACGCCCCCGGGAAGCCTTGCTCGAAAGCATGGAAAAACTCCAGCTTGATTACCTCGATCTGTACCTGATGCACTGGCCGGTTCCGGCGATCGACCACTACGTTGAAGCGTGGGAAAACATGATCGACCTGCAAAAAGAAGGGCTGATTAAGAGCATCGGCGTGTGCAACTTTCAGATCAATCATCTCCAGCGGTTGATGGATGAAACCGGCGTACCTCCGGTGATTAACCAGATCGAACTTCATCCGCTTATGCAACAACGCCAACTGCACGCCTGGAACGCAACGCATAAAATCCAGACCGAATCCTGGAGCCCGCTGGCGCAGGGCGGCAAAGACGTCTTTGATCAAAAGATCATCCGTGACCTCGCTGAGAAATATGGCAAATCACCGGCGCAGATTGTCATCCGCTGGCATCTGGATAGCGGGCTGGTGGTGATTCCAAAATCGGTCACCCCTGCGCGTATCGCAGAAAACTTTAACGTCTGGGACTTCCGCCTGGATAAAGACGAATTAGGCGAAATCGCGAAACTCGATCAGGGCAAACGTCTGGGGCCAGACCCGGATCAGTTCGGCGGTTAACCCCTTCCTCCAGCCCGACACTCTCGTCGGGCCTTTACTGATTTGAAATATCAGGAAACAATTCACACACATATATTGATGTATTTCTTGCAGTCGCTGGAGCAGCATTACGCAACATAACCTGTTAATTATTAAATAAATATATTTATTTGATGAATATATTCACCATATCTATAGGTGCGTAAACGTGACTGAGAAAAAAAGTAGCGGAGTCAAATGGCTCCCATTAATTCTTATAATATTCATTTCTGCCGGACTGTGGCAGCTTACTCCACCTTCCGGGCTAAGTGCGCCAGCCTGGCATTCGGCAATCATTTTCGTCGCGACTATTGCCTCTATCGTGGCAAAAGTTTTACCCATCGGCGCGGTCGGCATTATTGGGATTACGGTTTTTGCACTCGCCTATGCTGCCGGGGATAAAACCGCCAGCGGCGCTATCACCACAGCACTGAGTGAGCTGAACAGTTCACTTATCTGGCTTATCGTCGTGGCTTTTATGATTGCCCGCGGGTTTATCAAAACCGGCCTCGGACGACGCATTGCGCTGCAGATGATCCGTCTGCTCGGCAAGCGCACGCTGGGACTCGCCTATGGTCTGGCCTTTGCCGATCTGATCCTCTCCCCGGCAATGCCGAGTAATACAGCACGCTGCGGCGGCGTCATCTATCCGATTGCTGACTCTCTGGCACGCAGTTTCCATTCGAACCCGGAAGATGAGTCCCGCAGTAAAATCGGTACCTTTCTTATCACCTGTATTGGCAACGTCAACGACGTCACCGCCGCGCTCTTTATGACCGGCTATACCGGCAACCTGTTGGCGGTGAAGCTGGCGGCCAATGCGGGCGTCACGCTGACCTGGGGCGGCTGGTTTATGGCGGCGCTGCTGCCATGCCTGGTGTCCTTACTGCTGGTTCCACTGCTGGTCTACTGGATCGTGCGCCCGGAAATTAAACACACGCCGGATGCCCCTAACCTGGCGCGCAAAGAGCTGGCGGAAATGGGCAGTATGTCTCGCGGCGAATGGCTGATGCTGGCTACCGTCGGCGTGCTGCTGGTGCTGTGGATTTTTGGCGATACGTTAGGCGTCGACGCCACCACTGCTTCGTTCGTGGGACTGTCCATTTTATTGCTAAGCGGCGTTCTGAGCTGGGAAGATGTGAAGAGCGAGAAAGGCGCATGGGACACACTGATTTGGTTTGCCGCGCTGTTGATGATGGCGAACCAGCTGAAAAAACTGGGCTTCACCACCTGGTTTGGCAATCTGATCGGCGATAGCCTGAGCAGTACTATGCACGGTACCAGTTGGGTGATCGTCCTGCTGCTGTTGAACGCCGCCTACTTCTATACCCACTACTTTTTTGCCAGCGGTAATGCACAGATTGCCGCGCTGTACGCCGTTTTCCTTGGTGTCGGTCTGCATCTGAATATTCCCGCAGCCCCCACGGCATTAATGCTGGCCTTCACCAGCAGTTTGTACTGCTCGCTCACCCAGTACACCCACGCTCGCGGTCCAATCCTGTTTGGTGCCGGGTACGTTCCAACGGGCGTCTGGTGGCGTACAGGATTTATCATCAGCTTGTTTAACCAGGCGGTGTTTATCACCGTGGGTCTGATGTGGTGGAAGGTGTTGGGTCTGTACTAAACTGACTGCGTCCTGACGAATCACCTTACCTGCGGAGAAAAGGAATGACCTGTATTTTCTGTCAAATAGTTGAAGGTAAAGCACCCTGCCATAAGGTCTGGGAAGACGAGCATCATCTGGCTTTTCTGTCGATTTTCCCGAACACCGACGGTTTTACCGTGGTGATCCCGAAAAAGCATTATCCCAGCTATGCCTTCGATATGCCGCCGCAGGCACTGGCTGATCTGATGCTGGCGACCCAAAAAGTGGCTAAGAAACTGGATAAGGCTTTCCCGGATGTCAGTCGTACGGGGATGTTCTTCGAAGGTTTCGGCGTAGACCATGTGCACAGCAAATTAAGCCCCATGCATGGCACTGGCGATCTAACCCACTGGAAACCGATTGAAGCGCGGCAGAACAAATTTTTCGAGCAGTATGAAGGATATCTTTCGTCACACGATCATGAACGGGCGGATGATGCAAAACTGGCCGCATTAGCGGCCAGAATTCGTGAAGCATAAATACTGAGTCTCTCTGCCGGATGGTGGTTCAAGCACCTTATCCGGCCTACAAAACTGTGCTATTCGTAGGCCTGATAAGCATTTACCGGGCAAGGCAGATTAGCGCCCTGCCACTTTCCCGCGTTTTTTGTTTGCGGCTGGCGTCTGGCGCTGATGCGCCACCGGTGTGTGCTTGGTCAATGCCGGGCGAGTATAACGGTTCTGGCGACGCGCTTCTCGCATCTCTTCCAGCGTAGGCGCCGGGACCAGACATTCGCGACGACCGCCGATCAGATGCTTTTTACCCATATCTTCCAGCGCCTGGCGGATTAACGGCCAGTTGGCTGGATCGTGGTAACGCAGCAGGGCTTTATGCAAACGACGCTGCTTATCACCTTTCGGCACCACCACATCTTCACTCTTATAACCAATTTTACCCAGCGGGTTTTTCCCGGTGTAATACATGGTTGTGGAGTTCGCCAACGGTGATGGATAGAAGTTCTGCACCTGATCCAGACGGAAACGACGTTGCTTCAACCACAACGCCAGATTCACCATATCTTCATCACGCGTGCCCGGGTGCGCGGAAATAAAGTACGGGATCAGGTACTGCTCTTTACCCGCTTGTTTAGAGTAGGTATCGAACAATTCCTTAAAGCGATCGTAGCTGCCCATCCCCGGCTTCATCATCTTCGACAGCGGGCCTTCTTCGGTATGCTCTGGCGCAATCTTCAGATAGCCGCCAACGTGGTGGGTCGCCAGTTCTTTGATATAGCGCGGGTCTTCAACCGCGATGTCATAACGCACGCCCGAAGCGATGAGGATCTTTTTAATGCCTTTCAAATCACGCGCACGACGATAAAGGTTAATCGTCGGTTCGTGGTTGGTGTCCATATGCGGACAGATATCCGGGTAGACGCATGACAGACGACGGCAGGTCTGCTCCGCGCGCGGTGACTTACAGCGCAGCATATACATGTTCGCCGTTGGGCCGCCGAGGTCGGAAATCACGCCGGTAAAACCTGGAACGGTGTCGCGAATGGCTTCGATTTCATTGATGATCGAGTCTTCAGAGCGGCTCTGGATGATGCGACCTTCGTGCTCGGTGATCGAACAGAACGAACAGCCGCCAAAGCAGCCACGCATAATGTTGATCGAGAAACGGATCATCTCATAGGCCGGAATGCGGCTGTCGCCATACGCCGGATGCGGCACGCGTTTGTACGGCAGCGCAAAGACGCTATCCATCTCTTCGGTAGAGAGCGGAATGGCTGGCGGGTTGATCCAGATGTAGCGATCGCCGTGCTTTTGCATCAGCGCACGCGCGCAGCCTGGGTTGGTTTCGTGGTGCAGGATACGCGACGCATGCGCATACAGCACTTTATCGCCCTTCACTTTTTCGAAGGACGGCAGCAGCACGTAGGTTTTTTCCCACGGTTTCGGGCGCGGCGGCTGTACGGTTACCGCTTTCGCTTCCTGCTTTTTCGGTGCGACCGGCTTGTTGTCAGCACACGGCAGATCTTCACCATACGGATGCGGGATCGGGTCAATCTTACCCGGCGTGTCGAGGCGCGTGGAATCCACCCCACTCCAGCCCGGCAGCGCTTCTTTAACCATAATCGCAGTGTTACGCACGTCGCGGATCTGATCGATGGTTTCGCCCATCGCCAGACGATGCGCCACTTCCACCAGCGGACGTTCGCCGTTGCCGAACATCAGCATGTCGGCTTTGGAATCCACCAGAACAGAGCGACGAACGGTATCGGACCAGTAGTCATAGTGCGCGGTACGGCGCAGGCTGGCCTCAATACCGCCGAGAATAACCGGCACATCTTTCCATGCTTCTTTACAGCGCTGGGTATAGACCAGCGTGGCGCGGTCCGGACGTTTGCCCGCAACGTTGTCCGGTGTGTAGGCATCGTCATGGCGCAGTCGGCGATCGGCGGTGTAACGGTTGATCATCGAGTCCATGTTGCCTGCGGTCACACCAAAGAACAGGTTCGGTTTACCCAAACGCATAAAATCGTCTTTGTTGTTCCACTCCGGCTGGGCGATAATCCCTACGCGAAAGCCTTGTGCTTCCAGCATACGTCCGCAAATTGCCATGCCAAAGCTGGGATGATCGACGTATGCATCGCCGGTAACCAGAATGATGTCGCAGCTATCCCAGCCAAGTTGGTCCATTTCGTCGCGTGACATCGGCAAAAACGGTGCCGGGCCAAAACAGGCAGCCCAGTACTGCGGCCAGGAGAAAAGGTCTCTGTCCGGCTGGATCAGGGATATTGCGCTCATAATGCTTCCAAAAATGGTAAAAAAATAATCAAAGGCCGAGGATTATACGCTGTATGTCGGCAAGAAATGAAGTGGAGTCTGAACCAGACCAGTAGAAAGTTATATAAATTGTTAAATTTTACGACGATCATTTTTATCAATCATAATTAACACCATGCCAGCCAGCTGAGATAACTCTTTTTCGGCGGGGGATTTTTCATTGCGACTCAACGATTCACTGCATATTTCCCAGTTACGGGTTGTTGTTCACCTGTGCGGATTTCTGGTTCTTCTCTACAGCTTTTCTATGCTGCCGCCGATGCTCATCGCTTTGTTAAACAAAGAGCGGAGCTTGTTCGCTTTTTTCAGCACGTTTATGACTTTCTTCACCCTCGGCGGCGGGGCGTGGTTGGCAACCAAACATGCGGGGATTCAACTGCGTACCCGGGATGGTTTCGTCATTATCGTCCTGTTCTGGCTGTTGTTTTCGTTTATCAGCGCGATGCCGATGTGGATGGACGATGGCTTAAACCTCTCTTTTGCGGATGCCCTGTTTGAAGGAGTTTCTGGGATTACCACTACAGGCGCAACGGTGATTGATGACGTCAGCGCCTTGCCGAAGTCGTATCTGTACTATCGGGCTCAGCTCAATTTTATTGGCGGTCTGGGTGTTATCGTCCTCGCCGTGGCGGTATTGCCGCTGCTGGGTATTGGTGGCATGAAGCTGTATCAGTCTGAAATGCCGGGCCCTTTTAAAGAAGAACGCCTCACGCCAAGACTTGCTGATACTGCACGCACGCTGTGGATGACCTATGTCATTCTGGGTCTTATTTGTACTCTGGCCTACTGGGCTGCCGGGATGTCGTTTTTCGACGCCTTATGCCACGGGCTGTCGACGGTCTCTCTCGGCGGATTTTCCACTCGCAGCGAGAGCATCGGCTTTTATAACAGCCATGCCATTGAGCTTGTCGCCGGGATATTTTCACTGCTGTCTGCGTTTAACTTCACCCTCTGGTACGTTGCTATCGTGAAACGTACCTTCAAACCCTTTCGTCGTAATGCCGAATTGCGTTTCTTTTTGCTTATTGCGTTGGTGGTCACTCTGATCGCCACCTGGCAAGTTTGGCGGGCAGGCATGTACGGATTAACGGACAGCCTGGTGCATGCTTTTTTTCTGGCCAGTTCGATGCTGACAGATAATGGCCTGTCGACGGCGGATTACGCGCAGTGGCCTTCGCACACGATCTTCATGCTGCTCAGCGCCAGTTTCTTCGGCGGTTGTGTGGGATCGACCTGCGGGGGGATTAAGGTGCTACGCTTTTTGATTATGTTCAAGCAGTGCCGTCAGGAGTTACACCAGCTCGCGCACCCTCGCGCCCTGCTGAATATCAAAGTGGGCAATAGCGTGGTAAGCGACCGGGTGGTGCGTTCGGTATGGAGCTTTTTCTTTCTCTACGTTTTGTTCACCAGCTTTTTTATCTGGGCGCTCAATCTGATGGGCTACGATCTCTTCTCCTCTTTCGCCACCGTCGCCGCCTGCATCAACAATATGGGGCTAGGATTTGGCGTCACCGCCACGACATTTGGCACCTTAAACGAGGAAGCAAAGCTACTGATGTGCGCGGCCATGATCATGGGGCGTCTGGAGATTTACCCCATTCTGATCCTGTTCTCGCGCATGTTCTGGCGGGCGTAACGAATACCCCGGCGCATTACGGCGCCGGGTTCACCAACATCTGTCCGATTGAGCCACGATCCGCCATTTCCAGCGTCTGGCTATTAAAGTAGAACGGGAAATGGGCCCAGGAAGGCTGTCCGTAATAAACCAGTAATTCAACCTGGCCATCAACCCAGACAGTATCTTTCCAGCCTCTGTCTTCCGGGAACGGCATCGCACCATTCACATTACGGATCAGGAACGAAACACCTTCAATATGGAAGGACTGGGGCATATCCGCCCGCACCGTCCAGCGCTCCCAGGAGCCCTGCTGGGCAGTAATATCCATACGATTGACGTCCCACAGCTGACCGTTGATGCCAGGATCGTCGTCCAGGCTGATATCACGGCTGCGAATCGGCGAACCGCTGAGGATTTCCGTTGGCAGCAGGCGCATTGGCAGGCTATCGGTCACCAGCGGCAGAAGGCCCGTTGGACGCAGAGTCAGCACCAGCGTGGAGATGAGAATACTGGAAGGCTCAAAGAACCCGCGGATCCTGTCGACAATACTGGCCGCCTCACCACAGGTGATAGAGACCTCATTACCGTTCGTCATATCCACCAGGATCTCACGACGCTCGCCCGGAGCCAACGAGAGCTGCTTCACCGAAACAGGCGCAGGTAAAAAACCCTGATCGCCGGAAATCACATGCAGCGCACGGCCATCGCTCATTTGCAGCTGGTAACGACGCGAGTTTGAAGCGTTCAGCAAACGCAAGCGCACCCAGCCGCGGGAGACTTCGACATACGGGCTTTGCGCCCCATTGACCAGCAGCGTATCACCGACAAAGCCACCGCTGCCGGGCTCGCTGTATTCCGGCGTGCCAAAGTTGTCCAGCCGCTTGTCCTGGATAATGACCGGAAAATCATCCACGCCATAGTGGTTGGGAATAGACAGTGATTTACTCACTTCATCTTCAACCAGCCACATCCCGGCAAGACCGTTATAGACCTGCTGAGCAGTACGATTTGGCGTATTAGCGTGATACCACAACGTGGCGGCATTCTGGCGAATCGGTAGCACCGGCGCCCAGTCAGCATTCGGGGACATCATGCGCGCCGGGCCGCCCATCAGCGGGCCTGGTACCTGCAACCCGGCGACAGTCATCGAGACATTTTCAGTCAGACGGTTGCTGTAGATAAGCTTGACGTCATCCCCTTTCCAGACACGGATTGTCGGTCCCAGATAGCGGCCGTTAATTCCCCATACAGGTGCGCGCGTGCCTTGCGTAAAGGACCAGTGCGCACGTTGCAGCGTCATAAATAGCGGCTGCCCCCGGCGGGACTCCAGCAGCGGAGGCACGGGTAACGGTTGTTGCTGACCGGCAGCATTAGCCTTCAGCGGAACAGCACCTGCACACAGTGCGATCCCCGATGCCTGAATGAACTGACGCCGACTGAATGACATATAAACTCCATAAAAAACTGGCTATTAACACGCAGGAAGTCATTTCCTGTAAAAAACCCGAATTGCGCGGATTAAACCTTACCGGCGGCTTCCCGCTCAGCAACTTCTTTATCGAGTTCTGCGATTTTTTGTTCCATCAGCGTGCGGCAATGCGCTGCCAGTTCACGAACCTGATCTTTCCCAAAGTGGCTAATATCCACCGGTGGCAACATCTCGACAATTGCCAGACCATTATTGAGTCGATTGAGTTTTATCTTGTTCGAGGTTGTGGAAACGCACACCGGAATGACCGGGACACCAGCAGCAATCGCTGCATGGAACGCGCCGGTTTTAAACGGCAGCAGACCGCGACCACGGCTACGCGTTCCTTCCGGGAACATCCAGATAGAAATGCGGCGTTTTTTGAAATGATTCACCACGGCAGCAATGGTGCTGTGCGCTTTAGCGCGGTTGTTTCTGTCAATCAACAGGTTACCGGTTAACCAGTACAGCTGCCCGAAGAAAGGGATCCACAGCAGGCTTTTTTTACCTACCGTCACCGTCGGCGGCTGAACGATATTCGCAGCGGTAACCATGTCATAGTTGTTCTGATGGTTACAAATATAGATAGCATTACCATAGTTCTGCGCGTCTGCCGGCATGCGGCACTCGACCTTCAGGCCATAAAGGGGAGCCAGGCGGCCAAACATATGACCGAACGTTGCAACGTGTTTTGGATTTCGTGGGCTGAACAGACAGTATATGCAACCGAAAATACAGACCAGAATGCAGTAAATAACAGTAATGATTAAACGAAAAATATATAGCATAACAACCTCTAAGGCCTAAGAGCCTGGCATTTTACGTCACCTGATTCATCACGCGGTATCAGGTTAGGGCTTTGTTAAGGGCGGCTCTCTGGAAAAGCGTATTGTTAATCGCAACGCACGAATAAACAACGGTTTCACGGGAATTTTTAACGTTGGCTCTCCCTGGGCTTTAACAGGGAGAGCCGGACGGTAGCGTTATTCTTCGCTGTCGCCGTGACTGGCGCGTCGAGGCGAGTCAATCTCAATGCTGTCGATACGCTGCAGACCACGCATTAGCGTGCCGCGACGGCCGCGCTCTCCGGTCACTTTCTGCAACTCTTCAGGACGCAGTTTGATTTTGCGCTTACCGACGTGGATGGTCAGCGTGCTCTGCGGCGGCAGCACGTAAAGTTGCGCCAGGCCATCCTCGCCTTTCGCCGCTTCCGCTGAAGGGATATTAATGATCTTGTTCCCTTTGCCTTTCGACAACTGCGGTAAATCGCTCACCGGGAACATCAACATGCGGCCAGCCTGAGTAATAGCCAGTAGCATGTCGGTTTCATCTTCAATCACCACCGGCTGCATCACGCGCGCATTTTCTGGCAGCGTAATCAATGCCTTACCCGCACGGTTACGTGCGACCAGGTCATTGAAGGTACAGACAAAACCGTAGCCCGCATCGGAGGCCATCAGCAGTTTCTGATCGTCGCCTTCCATCAGCATGTGCTCAACCGTCGCGCCTGGCGGCAGCGTGAGCTTCCCGGTCAGCGGTTCACCCTGACCGCGCGCCGACGGCAGCGTAATCGGGTCGATGGCATAGCTGCGTCCGGTCGAGTCCACGAACACCACCGGCTGGTTGCTCTTACCCTTCACTGCCGACTTAAAGCTGTCGCCCGCTTTATAGCTTAATCCTGGCGCATCGATGTCGTGGCCTTTGGCGCTACGCACCCAGCCACTCTGGGACAACACAATGGTAACCGGCTCAGATGGCAGCATGTCGTGCTCGCTCATCGCCTTCGCTTCTTCACGTTCCTGCAACGGAGAGCGACGATCGTCGCCATAGGCATCTGCATCGGCCTGCAGCTCTTTCTTCAGCAGGTTACTCATTTTACGTTCGGAAGCCAGAATGGCCTGCAACTGATCGCGCTCTTTCGCCAGCTCATCCTGCTCACCGCGGATTTTCATCTCTTCGAGTTTGGCAAGGTGGCGCAATTTCAGCTCAAGGATGGCTTCAGCCTGGGTTTCAGAAATGCCAAACCGCGACATCAGCTCAGGCTTAGGTTCATCTTCATGACGAATAATTTCGATGACTTCGTCAATGTTGAGGAACGCCACCAGCAAACCTTCAAGGATGTGCAGGCGCTTGAGCACTTTTTCCAGACGATAATTCAGGCGGCGACGTACGGTATCGCGGCGGAACGCCAGCCATTCGGTGAGGATCTCCAGCAGGTTTTTCACCGCCGGACGACCATCAAGACCAATCATGTTCAGGTTGATACGGTAGCTCTTTTCCAGATCGGTAGTGGCAAACAGGTGGTTCATCACCTGCTCCATATCCACACGATTAGAGCGCGGGACAATCACCAGACGGGTCGGGTTTTCGTGATCCGATTCGTCGCGCAGGTCGTCTACCATCGGCAGCTTTTTATTGCGCATTTGAGCAGCGATCTGCTCCAGCACTTTTGCCCCGGAAACCTGATGCGGCAGCGCGGAAATCACCACCGCGCCGTCTTCTTTCGTCCATACCGCGCGCATACGTACGGAGCCGCGTCCGTTTTCGTAAATCTTACGAATTTCCGCGCGCGAAGTAATAATCTCCGCTTCGGTCGGGTAATCCGGCCCTTGTACGATATCCAGCAACTGATCCAGCGTCGTTTTCGGCTGCTCAATCAGAGTTATCGCTGCTTTTGCCACTTCACGCAGGTTATGTGGCGGAATGTCCGTTGCCATACCAACGGCAATACCGGTCGTGCCGTTCAGCAGAATATTTGGCAGACGCGCAGGCAGCATCTTCGGCTCCTGCATGGTGCCGTCGAAGTTTGGCACCCAGTCCGACGTTCCCTGACCGAGTTCGCCCAGCAGGACTTCCGCATATTTAGACAGACGGGATTCGGTATAACGCATCGCCGCGAAGGATTTCGGATCGTCCGGTGCCCCCCAGTTCCCCTGCCCGTCAACCAGCGGGTAACGGTAAGAGAACGGCTGCGCCATCAGCACCATCGCTTCATAGCAGGCTATGTCGCCGTGCGGATGGTATTTACCCAGCACGTCACCGACGGTACGGGCGGATTTTTTAAATTTGGCGCTGGCATTCAGCCCCAGTTCGGACATCGCGTATACGATGCGACGCTGAACGGGTTTCAAACCATCGCCAATAAACGGCAACGCCCTGTCCATGATGACGTACATGGAATAGTTCAGATAGGCGTTTTCCGTGAATTCATGCAGCGCCAGGCGCTCTGCCATATCGCTCATTAATCGTGGTTCCTCAACTTTGTACCCCTCTATTGAAGGGCAATATTGCCGCAGATACTACCCTATCTGGCGTGTTGAGTCACAAAGAAAAGGGCCGCGAATGCGGCCCTGATGGGGATTACTTAGCAACTTTGGTAATCTGTTTTACGTCGATTTCAACGGAGTTCCAGTCTTTATCCACTTCACCCTGGATTTCAACCACATCCTGCGGTGTGACGGTTACGCCGTTCCAGCGCTTGTGGTCGATATCCACATTAACCGTGCCGGTCGCATCTTTAAACACGTACAGGTCGTCGGAAATACGCTCAACGATGTTCCCGCGCAGGGTAACCCAGGTGTCATCACGCAGTGATTTGGCACTTTCTACCGTCGTGCTGCTACCGTTAGGGCCGACAAATCCGCCATTTTGGCTCTGCGTGGTGGTTGTCGTTGGCCCAGAGAAGCCGCCCTGCTGAGCTGCCAGCACAGGTGCGGAACACAGTGCCATTACGGCAACCATTGCAGCTAATTTTTTCATCGTCATGTCTCCCTTTCATGTTGGTTTACGACTATTAAATAAATTAATCCTTAACAAGTTCTTAAGGCAAAAAAAGATACTTTTTTTGCTGTACAGAGACTGTAGCCACAGGTTTACTGACTGCAAATGAGTTATCGCAGGGATGAACATATGCGTATTTTACTGATCGAAGATGACACGTTGATTGGCGATGGCCTGAAAACAGGTCTGAGTAAAATGGGTTTCAGCATCGACTGGTTTACCGAAGGTCGCCAAGGGAAAGAAGCACTCTACAGCGCACCTTATGATGCGGTAATCCTCGACCTGACGCTGCCAGGCATAGACGGACGGGACATTTTGCGCGAATGGCGAGCCAACGGAAAGCAGGAGCCTGTGCTGATTCTGACCGCTCGCGACGCGCTGGCAGAACGCGTTGAAGGCCTGCGCCTGGGCGCAGATGACTATCTGTGCAAACCCTTTGCGCTGATCGAAGTTGCCGCCAGACTGGAGGCACTGGTACGTCGTGCCAGCGGCCAGGCCAGCAACACATTGTGCCATGGCCAGGTAACGCTCGATCCCGGCGCGCTGGTCGCCACGGCGGCGGGTGAACCTTTGTCACTCAAACCTAAAGAGTTCGCGCTGCTGGAACTGCTAATGCGCAACAAAGGTCGCGTCCTGCCCCGCAAACTGATTGAAGAAAAACTGTATACCTGGGACGAAAATGTCTCCAGCAATGCGGTTGAGGTCCACGTCCATCACTTACGCCGTAAGCTCGGCAGCGACTTTATCCGTACCGTGCATGGCATTGGCTATACCCTGGGTGGCGCATGAAACTCACACAACGCCTCAGTCTGCGAGTCAGGCTAACGCTTATTTTTCTGATTCTGGCATCAGCAACCTGGGCCGTATCCAGTTTTGTGGCCTGGAGGCAGACTACCGATAATGTCGATGAGCTGTTTGATACGCAGCTGATGCTGTTCGCCAAGCGGCTTAGCACGCTGGATATCAGCGATGTCACCACCTCAAGCAATATGGCCCGCACGCCAAAAAAACTGAAACATGGCCATATTGATGACGACGCACTGGCGTTCGCCATCTACTCCACCGACGGCAAAATGGTGCTACACGATGGCGACAATGGCCAGGATATTCCCTACAGCTACAGCCGGGAGGGGTTTAGCGACGGCCAACTCAGGGGCGACAACGATTCCTGGCGCTTCCTGTGGCTGAATTCCGCTGATGGAAAATATCGCATTGTGGTGGGCCAGGAGTGGGAATACCGGGAGGATATGGCGCTTTCGATCCTTACCGCACAGTTAACCCCGTGGCTGGTTGCGCTGCCGCTGATGTTGCTGATCCTGGTGGTCATGCTGAGTCGCGAACTCAGGCCGCTAAAAAAACTGGCGCAAGCTCTGCGCTGGCGCGCCCCGGAGTCAGAAGAACCGCTCGACCCGAAAGGTGTGCCAAGCGAAGTGCGCCCGCTGGTTGAGTCGCTTAATCAGCTGTTTACCCGCATCCACTCTATGATGGTCCGCGAACGGCGCTTTACCTCTGACGCCGCTCACGAACTGCGCAGTCCGTTGACCGCGCTGAAGGTGCAAACCGAAGTGGTGCAACTGTCAGACGACGACCCGCAAACGCGGGAAAAAGCGCTGGTGCAGCTGCATGCGGGAATTGAACGCGCCACGCGACTGGTCGATCAGCTCCTGACGCTTTCGCGCCTCGACTCCCTCGATAATCTTCAGGATGTGGCAGAAATCTCGCTGGAGGAGCTACTGCAATCCGCGGTGATGGATATCTACCACCCGGCCCAGCAGGCGCATATTGACGTACGTTTGCAGATTAACGCACACAATATCACGCGCACAGGACAGCCGCTTTTGCTGAGCCTGATGGTACGAAATCTGCTGGATAATGCCATTCGCTACAGTCCGCAGGGGAGCATTGTGGAAGTGACGCTCAACGCCCGTAACTTCAGCGTCAAAGATAACGGTCCTGGCGTTGCGCCAGAGGTACTTACACACATCGGTGAACGCTTTTATCGTCCACCGGGACAAAGCGTGACCGGCAGCGGTCTCGGTCTGTCGATTGTCCGTCGTATCGCAACACTGCATGGAATGTCAGCCTCGTTCGGCAACGCTCCGGAAGGTGGCTTTGAAGCAAAAGTCAGTTGGTAATCGCGTTATTGTTGCTCATATAGCAAAAGACTTTGCACATTTTGCTAATTTCACCGCACCGCTGGTGGGAGTAAAATCGTCCTCAAACGTATTTCCTTGAGGACACAAAATGAGCAACATTCTGATTATCAACGGGGCGAAAAAATTCGGCCATTCTAATGGTCAACTGAATGACACCCTGACCGAGGTCGCGGACGGTATCCTGCGCGACCTCGGGCATGATGTTAAAGTCGTACGCGCAGACAGCGATTATGACGTAAAAGCAGAAGTGCAGAATTTCGTCTGGGCCGATGCGGTTATCTGGCAGATGCCTGGCTGGTGGATGGGCGCACCGTGGACCGTGAAAAAATACATCGATGACGTGTTTACCGAAGGTCACGGTACGCTGTACGCCAGCGACGGCCGCACACGTTCAGATGCTTCTAAAAAATACGGCTCCGGCGGGCTGATTCAGGGCAAAAAATACATGCTGTCCCTGACCTGGAACGCACCGATGGAAGCCTTCACTGAAAAAGACCAGTTCTTCCATGGCGTTGGCGTTGATGGCGTCTATCTCCCGTTCCATAAAGCAAACCAGTTCCTGGGAATGGAAGCGCTGCCGACCTTTATCACCAATGACGTGATTAAAATGCCGGACGTCCCGCGTTATATCGCAGAATATCGCAAGCATCTGACCGAAATTTTTGGTTAACTGGTAACCTGGAATTAGAAGGAGTTAACCATGCTTACCGTTATTGCAGAAATCCGTACACGTCCAGGTCAACATCACCGCCAGGCGGTACTGGATCAGTTTGCCAAAATCGTTCCGACCGTACTGAAAGAAGAAGGCTGCCACGGCTATGCGCCGATGGTGGATCATGCCGCAGGTGTGAGTTTTCAGACTACAGCACCAGATTCAATCGTGATGGTTGAGCAGTGGGAAAGCATCGCGCATCTTGAAGCGCATTTGCAGACCCCGCATATGAAAGCCTACAGCGAAGCCGTGAAAGGTGACGTGCTGGACATGAATATTCGTATTCTGGAGTCGGGCATTTAAGATTGTCGATTTGCCGGGTGACGCTTAGCTATCCGGCATAAATCGCTTCGTCAGATGAGAGCCGGATAAGGCATTTTACGCCCGTCTCCGGCTTTTCTACATGCAATTACCCTTCGAGATCCGCCAGGTCGCCTTTCTCCTGCAACCAGTTACGACGATCTTCAGAACGCTTCTTGGCCAGCAGCATATCCATCATTGCGTTGGTACGCTGATCGTCTTCATCATCGATAATGAGCTGCACCAGGCGACGGGTGTTCGGATCCAGCGTAGTTTCACGAAGCTGCATCGGGTTCATTTCACCCAGACCTTTAAAGCGCTGCACGTTCGGCTTGCCTTTCTTGCGCTTTAACTGCTCCAGTACGCCCGCTTTCTCTTCTTCCGTCAGCGCGTAATAGACCTCTTTACCGAGGTCGATACGGTATAACGGCGGCAGCGCCACGTAGACGTGACCGTGTTTCACCAGCGTGCGGAAGTGCTTCACAAACAGCGCGCACAGCAGCGTAGCGATGTGCAGACCATCGGAGTCCGCATCCGCCAGGATACAGATCTTGCCGTAGCGCAATTGGCTTAGATCGTCGCTGTCAGGATCGATACCGATCGCCACGGAAATATCGTGAACCTCCTGCGAAGCCAGCACTTCATCGGAAGAGACTTCCCAGGTATTGAGGATCTTACCTTTCAGCGGCATGATCGCCTGATATTCACGATCGCGCGCCTGCTTGGCCGATCCGCCCGCCGAGTCACCTTCGACAAGGAACAGTTCGGTGCGATTAAGATCCTGTGCGGTACAGTCCGCCAGTTTACCCGGCAGCGCCGGACCGCTGGTCAGCTTTTTACGCACTACTTTTTTCGCCGCACGCAGACGACGCTGCGCGCTGGAAATCGCCATCTCAGCCAGCAGTTCGGCTGACTGCACGTTCTGGTTCAACCACAAACTGAATGCATCTTTCACCACGCCAGAGACGAATGCCGCACACTGACGCGAAGAGAGGCGCTCTTTGGTTTGTCCGGCAAACTGCGGATCCTGCATTTTTACCGACAACACATAAGCACAGCGATCCCAGATATCTTCCGCCGACAGCTTCACGCCACGCGGCAGGATGTTACGGTATTCGCAGAACTCGCGCATCGCATCCAGCAGTCCCTGACGCAGACCGTTAACGTGCGTACCGCCCTGCATGGTTGGGATCAGGTTCACATAGCTTTCGGTCAGCAGCTCGCCGCCTTCCGGCAGCCAGAGCAGCGCCCAGTCCACCGTCTCCGTCTCACCGCTGAAATTACCGATAAACGGTTTTTCCGGCAGCGTCAGTAGGCCATTCACCGCTTCGCTCAGATAGTCATTCAGACCGTCCTGGTAGCACCAGCGCTGTTCGCTGTTGTTGACCTCATCCTTAAAAGTGATCTCAACGCCTGGGCACAGTACCGCTTTTGCTTTCAGTACGTGCGTTAAGCGCGAAACAGAAAAACGCGGGCTGTCAAAGAAGCTTTCATCCGGCCAGAAGTGCACGCTGGTCCCGGTATTGCGTTTGCCGCAGGTACCGACAACCTGTAAATCCTGCACTTTATCGCCATTCTCAAACGCGATGTTGTATACCTGCCCGTCGCGGCGCACGTTCACTTCCACACGTTTGGACAGGGCGTTAACAACGGAGATACCCACACCGTGCAGACCACCGGAGAACTGGTAGTTCTTGTTAGAGAACTTGCCGCCCGCGTGCAGACGACAGAGGATCAGCTCAACCGCCGGAACGCCTTCTTCAGGGTGAATATCTACCGGCATGCCGCGTCCGTCATCAATGACTTCCAGAGACTGGTCGGCATGTAAGATCACGTCCACGCGTTTCGCGTGGCCCGCCAGTGCTTCATCCACACTGTTATCAATCACTTCCTGCCCAAGATGGTTCGGACGGGTCGTATCGGTGTACATCCCAGGGCGACGGCGTACCGGCTCAAGCCCAGTGAGTACCTCAATGGCATCAGCGTTATAAGTTTGCGTCATGGTTTAAATAAGCAATTCGAATTGATCGTCAGAAACTGTGCAGTCCAAGGAAATCGACAATCGGGTTGAAATAATCTTCGAAGCCCGTGAATGCGTGGTTTCCGCCCTCAATAACTGTCTGACGGCAGGAGGCGTAATACGCCACCGCCTGGCGGTAGTCCAACACTTCATCGCCCGTTTGTTGGAGCAGCCAGATCAAATCCGGCGCTTCCAGCGGGTCAATCTGCATGACTTTAAGATCGTAAATATGGCGTGACTCTAGCACATATTGCTGCCCCGTGTAGGGGTTCTCGTTTTGACCGAGATAGTCGACCAGCAGTTCATAAGGCCGTACGGCAGGGTTCACCACCACTGCCGGCAGCATAAAACATTGCGACAGCCAGGTGGCGTAATAGCCGCCTAAAGAGGAACCGACAATCCCCAGCGACTCTCCGCCGTGTTCAAGAATGATCGATTCCAGCATCTCTGCGGCCTGCGCAGGATACGGAGGTAGCTGCGGCACGATCATCTCAACGTGCGGGTGGTGTTCCGCCAGCCAGTTTTTCAGTAAACACGCCTTCGCCGAACGAGGAGAGCTATTAAATCCGTGAAGATAGAGAAGCGTAGACATCAGTAGCCTTCTGAAGCGGTATCAGGGTGGAACCGATTACCCTGCAGGCGACGTACCTGAGTCTGCAACGTCCCGTCGGCAAAAAGCTCCAGCGTCCGCCAGCCTGGGCTGATGGTATCCAATGTGAAGTTGGAACAGTGCGGTTTAAACTGCACGCAGGTCGACGGCGTCGCCAGCAGACGGCGACCGTTCCAGTCCAGATCCAGCTCCTGATGAATATGCCCGCACAATAGATACTTGGCGCGAGGATAATTCACCAGCACGTTATCCAGCTCAGCGGCATTTCGCAGACTGTGCTGATCGAGCCAGCTGCAGCCCGCAGGCAGGGGATGATGATGCAGTAGTAGCAAGGTATTACGCTCTGGCGCATCGGCAAGTTTACGTTCCAGCCATTCGAGCTGGAATTCACTTAACTCACCGTGGGGAACGCCGAACACCTGGCTGTCGAGCAGCAAGATTTGCCACTGTTCGCCAATGAAAATGCGTTTGGCCGGGGAAATGCCCGCATCCTGCAGCGCGCTGTACATTGCCGGCTGAAAATCGTGATTGCCCGGTAGCCAAACGCAGGGCGCACGAAAACTTGCGATGCCCTCAGCAAAATGCTGATAAGCCGCAGCGGATTGATCCTGCGCCAAATCACCCGTCGCGACGATCAGATCGTACTCAGGCGACTCTGCATGTATTGCATCCAGTACGGATTGATAGCTGTCCCAGGTGTTCACACCCAGCAGCGTTTCATGCTTTTCGGCAAACAGGTGAGTATCTGTAATTTGTAAGATCCTGACTCTGGCCTCACCAGCCAAAGGAAGGGTTAACAGGCTTTCCAAATGGTGTCCTTAGGTTTCACGACGCTAATAAACCGGAATCGCCATCGCTCCATGTGCTAAACAGTACCGTAACCAGTCGGCCAAAAACTGATTAATTTGATGCTTTTCGTCGCGTTGATGCAACTTTTTATTTGGATAATCATACCGCGCTTTGAAGCGAAAGATCTGCTGACTTGAACACACTTCAGCCACCCTTGCGTCATGATACAGGCGCACGGTCAATGAAGGCAGGCTCCAGTATGTGACGGCCGGTGCCGTTTGTTCGATCGCAACAAGCGTAGTGTATCGGGTCGATTCCACGATCGTTAACCGATATTGTGCGTTTGCTACCTGATAGCTCACTGTTTCACCGGCTGCATCATTACGTGGCAGCAGGCGGCGCAATTGCGAATAGTTGGTTTCGCACAGACGCATCATTTCAGGGAAGTCAGGTGTGTAACGCTTCATTTTTTCCACTCAGTTTTTAACTCTTGATAGTGCAGCTGTAACCATTGCAAGGCGATGACAGACGCTGCGTTGTCGATTTTCCCCTCTTCAACCCATTGGTAAGCCTGTTCCCGGCTTACCACATGAACACGAATATCTTCGTTTTCATCAGCCAGACCATGGATCCCGCTCGCGGTCGTGGCGTCCACTTCGCCGACTAAAATAGACAGGCGCTCACTGGTGCCACCCGGGCTTGCCAGATAGCTCAGAACGGGCTTCGTCCGTTTAACTTCCAGCCCGGCCTCTTCCATTGCTTCACGACGGGCTACATCTTCAACGGTTTCGCCCTCTTCGATCATCCCGGCCACCATTTCCAGTAACCACGGGCTTTCGCTGGTATCAAATGCCGCGATACGGATCTGCTCGACCAGCACAACTTCATCTCGCTCAGGGTCAAAGGGTAGCAAGACTGCCGCGTGTCCGCGCTCAAAAATTTCGCGCGTTACCTCGCCGCTCATCCCCCCGTTAAACAGGCGATGGCGAAACCGATAAAGATCCAGTGAAAAAAAACCGCGGTATAGCTTTTCTCGTGCAATAATTTCTACATCATTTTTAGTGAAAGTCATTGGCAAGTTGTCTGGTTTACTCATTGTGCTGTCCTGAAACCAATAGTGATTAAAATGTGAATTTCAAGGTCGTTTGACTGATGTTTGAACGCCCTTGTGTTAAATTGATGCAAATTAACGCCGTATGGCACGTAACGCCAACTTTTTGAAGTGGCGGATTCTGCTAGAATCAGCAAATATTTTTACAATTTGATCAGCGCTAAATACTGCTTCACAACAAGGAATGCAAATGAAGAAATTGCTCCCCATCCTTATCGGCCTGAGCCTGTCGGGGTTCAGTACTTTGAGCCAGGCAGAAAACCTGATGCAGGTTTATCAGCAAGCACGCCTGAGCAACCCGGAATTGCGTAAATCCGCCGCCGATCGCGATGCTGCATTCGAAAAAATTAACGAAGCGCGTAGCCCATTACTGCCGCAACTGGGTTTAGGTGCCGATTACACCTACAGCAATGGCTACCGTGATGCAAATGGCGTCAACTCCAACGCCACCAGCGCATCTTTGCAGTTAACTCAGTCTATTTTTGACATGTCTAAATGGCGTGCCCTGACGCTGCAAGAAAAATCAGCAGGCATTCAGGACGTGACCTATCAGACCGATCAGCAAACGCTGATCCTGAATACCGCCACGGCCTATTTTAACGTACTGAACGCAATTGACGTGCTTTCTTATACCCAGGCACAGAAAGATGCGGTCTATCGTCAGTTAGATCAGACCACTCAGCGTTTTAACGTTGGCCTGGTTGCCATCACTGACGTACAAAACGCCCGCTCACAATACGATACTGTACTGGCGAACGAAGTTACCGCGCGTAACAATCTGGATAACGCGGTAGAACAGCTGCGCCAGGTAACCGGTAACTACTACCCGGAACTGGCTTCACTGAACGTTGATGGTTTTAAAACCAACAAACCGCAGGCGGTAAACGCGCTGCTGAAAGAAGCAGAAAACCGCAACCTGTCGTTATTGCAGGCCCGCTTGAGCCAGGATCTGGCACGTGAGCAGATTCGTCTGGCGCAGGATGGTCATTTACCGACTCTGGACCTGACCGCCTCTACCGGGGTATCTGACACCTCGTACAGCGGGTCTAAAACCAACAGCTCCCAGTATGACGACAGCAACATGGGCCAGAACAAAATCGGTCTGAGCTTCTCGCTGCCGCTGTACCAGGGCGGAATGGTTAACTCGCAGGTGAAACAAGCGCAGTACAACTTTGTTGGCGCGAGTGAACAGCTGGAAAGCGCACACCGCAGCGTGGTGCAGACCGTTCGTTCTTCGTTCAACAACATTAATGCGTCTATCAGTAGCATTAACGCTTACAAACAAGCGGTTGTCTCTGCACAAAGTTCTTTGGATGCGATGGAAGCCGGCTATTCCGTAGGTACACGTACCATTGTGGATGTGTTGGATGCCACCACCACGCTGTACAACGCCAAGCAGCAACTGGCGAATGCGCGTTATACCTATCTTATCAACCAGTTAAACGTCAAATCTGCGCTCGGTACGCTGAACGAGCAGGATCTGGTGGCACTGAACAATACGCTGGGTAAACCAGTATCCACGACTCCGGATACGATCGCGCCGGAAAACGCGCAGCAAGATGCCGCGGCGGACGGTTATACGTCCAACAGCGCGACGCCTGCGGCACAGCCGACAGCAGCACGTTCAACCAGCAGCACCGGCAACAACCCGTTCCGTAACTGATGCTGATGACGGGGCTTCGGCCCCGTCTGAACGTAAGACAACGTAAAGATCCGCCCCTTCTTCCGCATTCTCGCCTCTTACCGCTTCAATTTCGACCAGTCATCCTCTATTCTGAGCAGAGTTACCACTGGGTACTGGAAGACATAAATGAAACGGACAAAATCTATACATCACGCCTCGTTCCGCAAAAGCTGGAGCGCGCGCCATCTGACTCCTGTCGCCCTGGCAGTTACCGCTGTGTTTATGCTCGCGGGCTGTGAAAAGAGCGACGAAACGGTTTCGCTTTATCAGAACGCTGACGACTGCTCTGCGGCGAATCCGGGTAAAAGCGCCGAATGTACTACCGCGTTTAACAATGCGCTGAAAGAAGCTGAACGTACCGCGCCAAAATACGCCACTCGTGAAGACTGTATCGCTGAATTCGGCGAAGGCCAGTGCCAGCAGGCTCCTGCGCAAGCGGGTATGGCGCCGACCGGTGAAGGCCAGGCTCAGGCGCAGAATCAAAGCAGCGGCAGCTTCTGGATGCCGCTGATGGCAGGCTACATGATGGGTCGACTGATGGGTGGCGGAATGGGCGCTCAGCAACCGCTGTTCAGCTCGAAAAACCCAGCCAGCCCGGCTTACGGCAAATACACGGATGCCAGTGGTAAAAACTACGGCGCAGCAACGCCGGGTCGCACCATGACCGTACCGAAAACCGCTATGGCACCGAAACCAGCCACCACCTCTACCGTAACCCGCGGCGGATTTGGTGAGTCTGTGGCCAAACAGAGCACCATGCAGCGTAGCGCAAGCGGCACCACCACACGTTCAATGGGTGGCTGATCGTCATGGAAAGAGTCAGTATTGTTGAGCGCCCGGACTGGCGCGACAAAGCCACCGAATACGGTTTCAATTTTCACACTATGTACGGCGAGCCGTACTGGTGTGAAGACGCGTACTATAAGCTCACCCTTGCTCAGGTTGAAAAGCTGGAAGAGGTCACCGCAGAGCTGCATCAAATGTGCCTCAAGGTGGTGGAAAAGGTCATCGCCAGCGATGAGTTGATGACCAAGTTTCGCATTCCGAAGCATACCTGGGGCTTTGTCCGCCAGTCCTGGCAGACACAGCAACCGTCGCTCTATTCACGTCTCGATCTGGCATGGGACGGCACGGGTGAACCCAAGCTTTTAGAAAACAACGCCGATACGCCAACCTCGCTGTACGAAGCCGCGTTTTTCCAGTGGATCTGGCTGGAAGATCAGCTCAATGCGGGCAACCTGCCGGAAGGCAGCGATCAGTTCAACAGTCTGCAGGAAAAACTGATCGAGCGTTTCACCGAGCTGCGTGAGCAGTATGGTTTTCAACTGCTTCATCTGACCTGCTGTCGTGATACGGTAGAAGATCGCGGTACGATCCAGTATCTGCAGGATTGCGCTGCCGAAGCTGAGATCGCTACAGAATTTCTCTATGTAGAAGATATTGGTCTTGGTGAAAAAGGTCAGTTCACCGACATGCAGGATCAGGTAATCGCTAACCTGTTCAAGCTCTATCCGTGGGAATTCATGCTGCGTGAAATGTTCTCCACCAAGCTGGAAGACGCTGGCGTTCGCTGGCTGGAACCGGCCTGGAAGAGCATTATCTCCAACAAAGCACTGTTGCCGCTGTTATGGGAAATGTTCCCGGACCATCCGAACCTGCTGCCAGCGTACTTCGCCGAAGACGACCATCCGCAGATGGATAAATTCGTCGTCAAACCGATCTTCTCGCGCGAGGGGGCTAATGTCTCCATCGTTGAGAACGGTAAAACGATCGAATCCGTGGAAGGACCGTACGGTGAAGAAGGCATGATCGTGCAGCAGTTCCATCAGCTACCGAAGTTTGGCGACAGCTATATGCTGATTGGCAGCTGGCTGATCAACGATCAACCAGCTGGGATCGGCATTCGTGAAGACCGCGCGTTGATCACGCAGGATCTGTCACGTTTCTATCCGCATATTTTTGTCGAATGATTGAAAGTGCCGGGTGGTGGCTTCGCCTTACCCGGCCTACGACGCGAACTTAATGCCCGATAAGCGCAGTGCCATCGGGCATTCATCATCCAACCTGCACCGACAACATACTTAAACTACCCATCTCAATACCATCTACCGGGATAGTGACAGACTCTTTACCATCCCAAGCCCCAAGTACATACAGCAGCGGCAGATAGTGATCCGGCGTCGGGTTCGACAACGATCCACCTTCATGATCGAGATAGTTCACCAATGGGTGCTGCTCAACCGGTCCCTGCCATGTCAGGTTTGCCTTAACATAGTCATTGAATGAAGTCGCCCACGGATAAGGCGTGTTCTCACCGTGCCAACGCGCAGTGCGCAGGTTATGCACCACGTTACCACTGGCCACCAGCATAATGCCTTCATCACGCAGCGCCGCCAGCTTACGGCCCATCTCAAAATGCCATGACGCGGGTTTGGTGCTGTCGATACTCAACTGCACCATCGGAATGTCCGCATTCGGATACATCTTGATCAGCACGCCCCAGGAACCGTGGTCAAAACCCCAGGCTTCTTTGTCCAGGGTCACAGGCACTGGAGCAAGCAAGTCAACCAGATGCTGCGCCAGTTCAGGCGAGCCGGGAGCCGGGTAATGGGTGTCATATAATGCTTGCGGAAAACCGCCAAAATCGTGGATCGTTTTGGGGGCTTCCATCGCAGTCACACCCGTTCCACGGGTGAACCAGTGCGCCGAGACCACCACAATGGCTTTCGGACGCGGCAACGTTTCCCCCAGTTGCTGCCAGGCACGGGTATAAACGTTATCTTCCAGAACATTCATCGGGCTACCGTGACCCAAAAACAATGCTGGCATACGAGTTGAAGACATGATGATATCCTTACTGAGGGAGTCATTTTGATACCACCACAATACGCTTATTCGGTTGATGAAGAACTCAGATAACGATGATGAAGATCATCAGTTATTTTGACGATCCAACCCGGATAGCAGATTGATAAGGAGTTTTATTTGTCGATGTCAGTACCTTTACTTCTGACTTTACTGGCAGGTGCCGCCACGTTTATCGGCGCATTTCTCGGCGTGTTAGGGCAAAAACCGTCTAACCGCGTTCTCGCCTTTTCTTTAGGCTTCGCCGCCGGGATTATGTTACTGATCTCCCTTATGGAGATGCTACCTGCTGCGCTGGCCGCTGAAGGTATGTCGCCGGTATTAGGCTACGGAATGTTCATCGTTGGCTTACTGGGCTACTTTGGCCTGGACCGTCTATTGCCGCACGCGCACCCTCAGGATCTGGTACAAAAAACAACGCAGCCTCTACCCGGCTCTATTAAACGCACCGCGATTTTATTAACGCTCGGCATCAGCCTGCACAACTTTCCTGAAGGGATTGCGACGTTTGTTACAGCCAGTAGCAACCTTGAGCTGGGCTTTGGTATTGCCCTCGCCGTTGCATTGCACAATATTCCTGAAGGATTAGCGGTGGCGGGTCCCGTCTATGCCGCCACAGGCTCCAAACGTACGGCGATATTCTGGGCAGGGATTTCAGGTATGGCAGAAATACTGGGCGGCGTACTGGCGTGGTTAATTCTCGGTAGCCTGATATCACCGGTGGTGATGGCGGCAATAATGGCGGCTGTCGCAGGTATTATGGTGGCGCTGTCCGTCGATGAATTGATGCCGTTGGCAAAAGAGATCGATCCCAATAATAATCCCAGCTATGGGGTGTTATGTGGAATGTCGGTGATGGGATTAAGCCTCGTCATCCTCCAGTCGATGGGAATCGGATAATCCAGAGGGCGGATGCCACCCTGCAAATTTACAGCATCCGCTCATCCATAGCAGAATATGAAGGACTAATCCTGTTCCTTAACCGCGCTGTTATCTTCACCAGAGCGACGAAAGAGTTTGTTTCGCGCTTCAAGTAAGGCATCTCTGTCCTGGCGGAATGCCCGACAATAACGTTTCATATGGCAATAATAACCCACCGCAACGAGTGCAATTAATACAATCCAATACCAGGCAATAAACATTCTTCTACCCTTAAAATTTAACATCATTAAACATTTAACGTTAAAATTTTACACAACCTTATTCTGACATACTCATATAGTGGCATATTTCAGAAACAAATATATGATTTCGATCATATAAATCAGCGGCTAAGCTATTAGCCAAACTCGTTATAAAAAATTAAAACAATGTCGACAAGATCACACTACGCAATAATAAATATTGTTCTTAAAATATCTCACTCATACTATCAAAAAAAATAATTAAAATTAGTTTCTGCAGAATAATACATTTCATCAATATTAATTAATGCATTACAAAAGTAGTATTAGCAATGCTGCTTTATTTTATCAAAACCGTAAAAACATAATATATTCAGCAAGATTATATTTATAGGTAATATAAGGAGATATATCCATGTTTACACAATACCGAAAAACACTTCTAGCAGGGACTCTGGCACTGACATTTGGATTAGCAGCAGGAAACTCTCTTGCCGCTGGTTTTCAACCGGCCCAACCTGCAGGAAAATTGGGCGCAATAGTAGTTGACCCTTATGGAAATGCCCCGCTTACTGCGCTGGTTGAATTAGATAGCCACGTTATTTCAGATGTTAAAGTTACCGTCCATGGTAAAGGTGAAAAAGGCGTTCCGGTGACTTATACCGTCGGCAAAGAGTCACTCGCCACGTACGATGGCATTCCTATTTTTGGCCTTTATCAAAAGTTCGCAAATAAGGTAACCGTTGAATATAAAGAAAACGGTAAGGCCATGAAAGATGATTATGTGGTGCAAACTTCCGCCATCGTAAATCACTACATGGATAACCGCTCAATATCTGATTTGCAGCAAACAAAAGTGATTAAAGTAGCACCGGGTTTTGAAGATCGTCTTTATCTGGTGAATACCCACACCTTTACCCCGCAGGGTGCAGAATTCCACTGGCATGGCGAAAAAGATAAAAATGCCGGCATCCTGGATGCGGGTCCAGCTGGCGGCGCACTCCCCTTTGATATCGCACCCTTTACCTTTGTCGTCGATACGGAAGGTGAATATCGGTGGTGGCTGGATCAGGACACCTTCTATGACGGCCATGACATGGATATCAACAAGCGCGGCTACCTGATGGGTATTCGTGAAACACCGCGAGGCACTTTCACCGCCGTCCAGGGCCAGCACTGGTATGAATTCGATATGCTGGGGCAAATTCTGGCCGACCATAAGCTGCCTCGGGGATTCCTCGACGCGTCGCATGAGTCGGTCGAAACAGTGAACGGCACCGTACTGCTTCGCGTGGGTAAACGCGATTATCGCAAAGAAGATGGCCTTCACGTACATACCATCCGCGACCAGATTATTGAAGTCGATAAATCTGGACGTGTTGTTGACGTATGGGATCTGACACAAATTCTCGACCCGATGCGTGACGCGCTGCTGGGTGCGCTGGACGCAGGCGCGGTATGCGTCAACGTGGATCTCGCTCACGCAGGCCAACAGGCGAAACTGGAGCCAGATACCCCCTATGGTGACGCCCTCGGCGTTGGTGCAGGCCGTAACTGGGCTCACGTCAACTCCATTGCCTATGACGCTAAAGATGACTCCATCATTCTTTCTTCCCGCCATCAGGGTGTCGTCAAAATCGGTCGCGATAAACAGGTGAAATGGATCCTGGCACCGTCTAAAGGCTGGAATAAGGCGCTGGCAAGCAAACTGTTAAAACCGGTTGATGATAAGGGCAACGCGCTGAAGTGTGATGAAAACGGTAAGTGCGAGAATACTGATTTCGATTTTACCTACACCCAACACACCGCCTGGCTCTCCAGCAAAGGAACGCTAACCATCTTTGACAATGGCGATGGCCGTGGACTCGAACAACCGGCTCTACCAACAATGAAATACTCCCGATTCGTCGAATATAAAATTGACGAGAAAAAAGGAACCGTTCAGCAGGTTTGGGAATACGGGAAAGAGCGCGGTTATGATTTCTACAGTCCTATCACGTCGGTAATTGAATATCAAAAAGACCGCGACACGATGTTTGGATTTGGTGGTTCTATTAATTTATTTGACGTTGGACAGCCAACCATCGGCAAAATCAACGAAATTGACTACAAAACAAAAGAAGTCAAAGTCGAAATTGATGTCCTTTCCGATAAACCAAACCAAACTCACTACCGCGCATTACTGGTTCGCCCACAACAATTGTTTAAATAATTTCGTTAGATTAAGGATTAATTATGTCATCTAAATGGATTACTTCATTATTTAAAAGCGTGGTATTAACGGCGGCGCTGGTATCACCATTTGCAGCATCGGCTTTTACTGAAGGTACTGACTATATGGTGCTGGAGAAACCGATTCCCAATGCTGATAAAACGTTGATCAAAGTATTCAGCTACGCCTGCCCATTCTGCTACAAATATGATAAAGCCGTGACCGGCCCGGTGTCAGATAAAGTTGCCGATCTCGTCGCCTTCACACCGTTTCATCTCGAGACCAAAGGAGAATACGGCAAACAGGCCAGTGAAGTATTTGCAGTAATGATTGCTAAGGATCAGGCCGCAGGAATTTCATTGTTTGATGCCAAATCACAGTTCAAAAAAGCTAAGTTTGCTTACTACACTGCCTACCACGATAAGAAAGAACGCTGGTCTGACGGTAAAGATCCCGCTTCATTCATCAAAACAGGACTGGACGCTGCAGGTATGAGTCAAGCAGACTTCGAGAGCGCCTTAAAAGAACCCGTAGTCCAGGAGACACTGGAAAAATGGAAAGCGGCTTATGATGTTGCCAAAATCCAGGGGGTTCCGGCTTACGTCGTCAATGGTAAGTACCTGATCTACACCAAAAGCATCAAATCGATTGATTCCATGGCTGAGCTTGTCAGAGAGCTGGCGACAAAATAAACAGGGAACCGGCTATGGATTTTATCAAAGGATTGTGGCGAGACTTATGTACCGCACCGGTTAATACCCTGGTGAGATGGCAGGAGCGACGCTTTTTGTGGTTGCTAATGGCTTGTGCCATGGGTGGGTTAATTATTCTGGCACACTCGTTCTTCCAAATCTATCTCTACATGGCCCCTTGCGAGCAATGTGTATACATCCGCTTTGCCATGTTTGTGATGGTTTTCGGTGGGCTGATCGCGGCAATAAACCCTAAAAACCTCATTCTAAAACTGGTCGGCTGCATTGCGGCATTTTATGGCAGCATTATGGGCATTAAGTTCTCCATCAAACTTAATGGCATTCATTATGCGGTACATAACCCGGACCCGGATTCGCTCTTTGGCGTACAGGGATGTTCCACCGATCCGACATTCCCTTTCAATTTGCCGCTGGCAAACTGGGCTCCAGAATGGTTTAAGCCCACTGGAGATTGCGGCTATGACGCACCTGTCGTTCCTGATGGCGTGGCGCTTAGCAGTATGCAAAAGTGGTTTGTCGATCTGTACCAGCAGTCCGAAGGCTGGTATCTGCTCCCGCCATGGCATTTTATGAATATGGCGCAGGCCTGCCTGCTCGCTTTTGGTTTGTGTTTAGTGCTGTTGCTGGTAATGAGCGGAGCCTGGGCACTTAAACTGACCAGAAAAAAATAGCCAGGTTGCAATAACAAAAAACCGAAGTCAGAAAACTGACTTCGGTTTTTTTATCCCTACCACGGTTGTCGCGGTAGTCAGCAATTAGCTGGCTTTGCGCTCATGCGCCTGACGGTAGGCCACCAGGTCTTCGATAGTCACTACAGCCATATTATGCTTACCGGCAAATTCGATGCACTCTGGCGCACGGGCCATGGTGCCGTCATCATTGGTCAGTTCGCACAGCACACCGGCTGGTTTAAACCCTGCCAGCGTCATCAGGTCGATGGTTGCTTCAGTATGACCACCGCGGGTCAACACGCCGCCAGCCTGAGCACGCAGCGGGAAAACGTGCCCCGGACGGTTAAGATCGGAAGGTTTTGCACCATCCTTAATTGCCGCACGCACCGTAGTAACACGGTCTGCTGCGGAAACGCCGGTGGTTACGCCTTCTGCGGCTTCAATGGTCACGGTAAAACCGGTACCGTAAGCGCTGGTATTATTTTCCACCATCATTGGCAGATCGAGCTGTTTGCGTCGGTCTTCAGTGATGCACAGGCAAACAATACCGCTACCGTGACGGATGGTCAGCGCCATCTGTTCTACGGTCATGGTTTCTGCCGGGAAAATCATATCGCCTTCGTTTTCACGGTCTTCGTCGTCAAGCACCATTACACCGCGTCCTTCACGCAGCGCAGACAGCGCATGTTCAACACGTTCGAAAGGCGTACCAAAAGAGGAAAGTAGCGTCTGATTCATGGTAAAAAAACCTCACTAAAATTATGGTTACCAGAATCAGGGCAGTCTTAGGAGTACCGTCTAAGCGGCAAAAAAATAACGTGAGCGGGTCCATGCCCGACTGGATCGTTACTCTCTCCCATCCGGACTCTAACCGTCGGCCCCGGAATTACACCGGATCTGCTGACCTTTTTGCCGTAACAAAAAGCGCTCGCGGGCTTTCAACATCAGTTGATTTACCGCCGGTGGGGAATTTCGCCCCGCCCTGAGAATAAGCGGGTTAACTATAACGCTATTGATTACCTTCATCAACGCCTTTACTCGTCTTAGCTTCACACAATTCTGGTTTATGCCTGTGCCAGTTCGCACTACAATAGGCAGCAACACGTACCAGTTCAGGGAAACCACAATGATTGACCCGAAAAAAATTGAGCAGATTGCTCGTCAGGTTCACGAGTCGATGCCGAAAGGGATCCGCGAGTTTGGCGAAGACGTCGAGAAGAAAATTCGTCAAACGCTGCAGACACAGCTGACCCGTCTGGATCTGGTAAGCCGCGAAGAATTCGATGTACAGACTCAGGTTTTATTGCGCACGCGTGAAAAGCTGGCGCTGCTTGAGCAACGTCTGACTGAGCTTGAATCACGTGATAAAACGGCAGACGTTAAGCCTGCCCCCGCGATCCCGTCAGTTGATCCGCAAGAGTAAAAACGACAACGGGCCGCAAGGCCCGTTTTTCTGTTAGTGTTCCAGTTCTAGCTTCCTGGCTTCCGTCGCCTGCTGGCAGTACAGCGCATAGCGTTTGCAAAACCAGCTACGATGTTCTTCATCCATATTCCCGGTTATCGCCTGGATATCAATGGGATGGCCCTCAGCCTGCATCCTGGCAAAACTACGGGCCAGGAAATCGAAATTGTTCAGTGAATACATATTGCTGTTCATGAGCATACCCTCCAGTTATTGAATATCTGCTAAGGCCATATGCTTTTTCTAATTTCAGTATTTCCCTGGATACGAAGTTATTCTGTACATATTGTGCGCAAAACTACTGCGCGGGTTCACAGTTTCCTATGAAATCTAAGAGGGCATGAAATATGGCGGGTATATCAGGGAAAGAGGCGCTGCGGCTGAAGAATAAAGCGAAAAAAAGCCGGATGGCGACGCGAAAGCGTCTTATCCGGCCTACAAACGTTACGTCACGTAGGCCGGATAAGGTGTTCACACCGCCATCCGGCAAACTTTTCAGGTGTTATTTATCGCTGTCTTTCTGGATCTTCTTGATGATATTTGTCGTGGAGCAGCCATCTTCGAAGTTCAGCACCAGCACTTCACCGCCGTTCGCCCACACCTCTTCACTACCCGCAATCTGTTCCGGCTTATAGTCGCCGCCTTTGACCAGCAGATCCGGCAGAATGCCAGCAATCAGACGCTGCGGCGTATCTTCTTCAAAAGAGACCACCCAGTCGACGGATTCCAGCGCGCCCAGTACGATCATACGCTGTTCCAGCGGGTTGACCGGACGCGTTTCACCTTTCAGACGTTTGGTCGAAGCATCGCTGTTGACCGCCACGATCAGGCGATCGCCCAGCTTGCGCGCATTCGCCAGATAGGAAACGTGGCCCGCATGCAGGATGTCGAACACGCCGTTGGTCATTACCACTTTCTCGCCGCGCTTGCGGGCGCTGGCAACGGCCTGTTTCAGCTCAGATTCGCTCATCACGCCAAAGCCAGTATCGGCCCGACCGCGCACGGCGTTTTCCAGTTCAATCGGAGAAACGGTAGAGGTCCCCAGCTTACCGACGACAACACCGGCTGCGGCGTTAGCAAAATAGCACGCCTCTTCCAGTGAGTTACCCGCCGCCAGCGTCGCCGCCAGCACGCCGATAACCGTATCGCCTGCACCGGTCACGTCATACACTTCCTGCGCCTGCGTCGGCATATGCAGCGGCGATTTTCCCGGCTGCAGCAACGTCATCCCCTGCTCGGAGCGCGTGATCAGCAGTGCGGAAAGGTCGAAATCAGCGATCACTTTCATGCCGCGTTCAACCAGTTCATCTTCGCTTTTGCACTTGCCCGCCACCGCTTCAAACTCAGACAGGTTCGGCGTCAGCAGCGTTGCGCCACGGTAGCGTTCAAAATCGGTTCCTTTCGGATCGATAAGCACCGGCACCCCAGCCTTACGCGCCAGAGCAATCATCTGCTGCACGCTTGCCAATGCACCTTTGGCGTAGTCGGAGAGCACCAGAGCGCCGATAGAACCCAGCGCCTGATTAATACGCTCGTGCAGAGGCTGCGGATCTACGCCTTCAAAACCTTCTTCGAAATCCAGGCGAATCAGCTGCTGGTTGCGGGAAAGCACGCGCAGTTTGGTGATCGTCGGATGGGTCGGCACGGAAACGAAATCGCATTTTACGTTCACATCCGCCAGCGTTTTGCTCAGCGCACGCGCCGCGTCGTCAATACCGGTCAGGCCCACCAGACGCGAATTCGCTCCCAGAGAGGCAATGTTCATCGCCACGTTTGCTGCGCCACCGGGACGTTCTTCGATGGTATCGACCTTCACCACCGGAACCGGCGCTTCAGGTGAAATACGGCTGGTAGGACCGTACCAGTAGCGATCCAGCATCACATCACCGACAACCATGACTCCTGCACGTTCAAACTCTGGCAGCGTTACTTTCATTCCTGTCTCCTGAGAGATTCTCTGAGGGTCTTAAAATTTGCGCGCGATAATAGCACACTTCACTCGGCAACCAGCCACTTCCGCCAGCTGTCACGCACCAGCGTACGTTCAGCGTCAAAGTGCTCCAGCGCCACATGGCCTGGAAGTTCCTGCAACGCAAGATGATGAAGTTCATCACGCAACGTCGTATAAGCACGGGTAAGCGCCAGCGCTTCCTGCTCGTCCATAATGTCGTTTTGCGCCAGTAATTCCAGAATGCGCACGTTATCCGACCAGCGCGTCAGCTTCGGTTTTTCATGCGCATAGCGCAGCACCAGATACTGCGTAATAAACTCAATATCTGTGATGCCGCCTTCATCCGCTTTGATATCAAAACGATCGCGATGCTTATTACCCAAATGGGCACGCATTTTCTCACGCATTTCGCGCACCTCGGTCTGCAAGGTTTTCCCATCACGGACGAGGGTCATGATATCGCGACGAATCGCATCAAACTGAGAGGTCAACTGCGGGTCGCCGTACACTACGCGAGCACGCACCAGAGCCTGATGCTCCCATGTCCAGGCTTCGTTACGCTGATAATCGGCAAAAGCGTCAGCTGATGTCACCAGCATCCCCGCCGCTCCTGACGGACGCAAACGCGCATCCACTTCGTACAAAATACCGGACGAAGTACGGGTACTAAAGAGGTGCATAATGCGCTGCGCCAGACGCAGATAGAACTGTCGCCCGTCAATCTCACGCTCACCGTCCGTCATCACGTCCATCGGACAGTCATGCAGGAAGATCAAATCGAGATCCGAGCTGTAACCCAACTCCCAACCGCCCAGTTTGCCATAGCCGACGACGGCAAAACCACGCCCCTCGCGTTCGCTAAGATGAGTGGGTTGACCGTAGCGCGCGACCATCTGCGTCCACGCCTGCTGGACTACCGCATCAATAATAGCTTCCGCCAGCCAGGTTAAATGATCGCTCACCTTCATCACCGGCAGCGTACCGGCGATATCAGCCGCAGCAATACGCAGTAGCTGCGTTTGCTTAAACTGGCGCAGAGCCTCAAGTTGCTGCTCTTCGTCATCTTCCGGCACGCGCAGCAAATACTGGCGCAGCTCATCACGGTAAGCATCCGTCGCGGTAGGTTGATACAGGGTGTTCGGATCCAGCAGTTCATCGAGCAACAGCGGATACCGCGCCAGCTGGCTGGCGACCATCGGCGAGGCCGCACAGAGCGAAATCAGATGCTTCAGCGCCCCGGGGAATTCGCTCAGCAGTTCCAGATAGGTCGTACGGGTAACAATCCCCACCAGCAGAGGGGTAATGCGCGATAGCGGGACTGAGGCATCGTCACGCGTACAGACATCGCTCAGCAGATGCGGCATTAAATGATCCAGCACCTGGCGTCCGCGTGGGCCAATGGTGCGTTTATCCAGCTCTTTGCGGAAATCAGCAATCAGAGACAGCACGCGCCGGCGATCGTCATCCGCCAGATGCGTCAGCACCGGCGTGGTGTCATCTTCCTGTAAGGCGTCCTGCCACAGTTCGCGCCACTGTTCTGAGAGCGACTCTTCCTGGCTTTCAGCTTCGTCATCGCCAATCAGCTCGTTAAATACCCGGCGCACGTTGTCCATATGATTGGCCAGCACATCAGTTAATTGCTGCCAGTCATCAACGTTCATCCCCCACGCCAGCCGCGCGCGATTCAGTTCATCGCCTGGCAGCGTTTGGGTCTGTTCATCATTGATGCTTTGCAGCAGGTTTTCCAGGCGGCGTAAATAGAGATAGGCTGCTCGCAGTTGTTCCGTATCGGTATCAGACAGCAGGTGCAGCGCATTGATGGCACTCAGCGTCGGTAACAGCGAGCGGGATTGCAGCGATGGTTCACGCCCGCCGCGAATCAGCTGGAATACCTGTACGATAAATTCGATTTCACGAATACCGCCCGCCCCCAGCTTGATGTTGTCTTTCAGGCCACGGCGGCGCACTTCTCGGGCAATCATCCCTTTCATGTTACGCAGCGACTGGATCACGCTGAAATCAATATAGCGACGGAAAACAAAAGGCCGCAGCATGGCACGAAGTTCGCTGACGTAAGTGCCGTCGGCATCGCCCATAATGCGGGCTTTGACCATCGCATAGCGTTCCCAGTCGCGCCCTTGCTCCTGGTAATAATCCTCCAGCGCAGAGAAGCTCAGTACCAACGGACCGCTGTCGCCAAACGGGCGTAAACGCATATCCACCCGATAGACAAACCCATCCATTGTGGGCTGATCTAATACCTTGATGAGCCGCTGGCCCATACGGGTAAAGAACTGGGCGTTATCCAGCTCGCGGCGCCCGCCCTGTGTGCTGCCGTGCTCCGGCCAGGCAAAAATCAGATCGATATCGGAGGAAAAATTCAGCTCGCCGCCGCCCAGTTTCCCCATGCCTAAAATCAGCAGCGGCTGCGCCACACCTTCAGGATTACAGGGCGTACCCCATTCGCGACAGCAGGCAGCGTATAACCAGTCGCGCGCGGCGACGATCAACGTTTCAGCCAGATGGCTTAGCTGCTGCAAAATACTCTCTTCGGTCACCAGCGACAGCGTCTGCGCCCAGGCGATACGCACCATAATGCGACGGCGAAACAGGCGTAACTCACGCATCAGCGTGTTTTCATCACTAACGTCAGCCAATGTTTGCTGTAACCAGTCGGCATAGTGTTGCCATTCATCCGCCAGGGGTGGAGCGCTTTCCAGCTCAGCCAGCCATTCGGGATGGGCAATAATGCTGTCACGGACAAAATCGCTGAATGTAAGTACTGACTTCGCCTGAACGCTAAGCGAGGACTCAGATATTGCTGCTGACAGCCGCTCAACAACGGTCGGCCAGTACTGCTGTAACGGTGAAGAGAGCTGCTTCATTTACGGGTTATCCTTTGAATGGTGCCGGATGCGTCTTTTCGCCTTATCCGGCCTACATGACAGTTACACACATCGCGTAGGCCTGATAAGCGCAGCGCCATCAGGCATCCCGGCCTCGGCCCTGATTATCGTTTTCCGCTGTGCAGCCAGAACGGTTCCAGTGCAATTGCCTCGTTACGGAAGTGTTCAATTTCAATATATTGGTTGGCCGCAATGGCGTGGCGCAAACCCTGCCAGTTGGCGATCCATTCTGATGCGACATTTTCGTCGTAGTATCCCGCCAGCATCAGCATGCTATCAATGTTGCGCGTCAAACGAGGAAGCTGATCGGCGTACTGATCGCCCAGCGGCTGCGCAAAAGCGGTCTTCAGCTCAGCGGCATGGCGTGAAAGATGGGTATCAGAGAAACGCTTAAAGGAGTCGGCAATTTTTCCCTGCGCCTTCGCATCAAGGAACGGCTGCCATCCTTTGGTCACCAGCCATTCGGTCAGCGCCAGCTTGGCCATTGCCGTTTGCGTGCTGTAAACCGCCGAAACAGCAGAAACGTCCGACGAAATGATCGCTTCCGACTGGGTCAACAAATCACGTAAGTGAGCGCTCGCTTTTCGCGGCACATTACCGCCAAACAGCATCAGAATGTGACGCACCAGGCCCATAGCCGCCAGCACCTCGGCTTTCGCCCCTTTAACGCCGCGCACCCACAGCTCTTCATGGTACTGCCACTGTGATAATGCCAGCTCCAGCGCCGCTTCCAGCCCCTGCTCAATACTCGCTTTCGCCGGAACTTTCAAAATGCGTGTCGGCTTAAGTTCGCGCGGCGCATTCCCCTGAGCCAGGTGATAACCGCGCGCTGCTTTGCTCAAGCTACCCTGGCGTAAACCGGTTTGCGAAACCAGCTGGTTTGCCAGCTTCAGTACCGCACGGGTATCGCCGCTTAGCAGTTCAAGTTCAAGCTCACAGATAGGTTCTGCAAACTCGCCCGCTTTCACCTCCCCCAGATCGAGGGCAATTTCAATCCGGCTGCCATCAACATCAACCAACCATTTCTCACGGTAAAAATCGGTGCTGAACAACGGCTGCACTTGAGAAGCAAGTTCAGCAGGCTGCTCGCCATCAGGCCAGACTTCCGTTGGGAACAAGGTGAGGTCCAGCTCAGGCGCGTTTAGCGCAACGTTATATTCCGGCCGTTGGTGCAGTCCGCCCGTCACGCGTCCGGCAATTTTCATGGTCATTTCGTAATGACCATTTTCACCGCGAATACGCAGCCCCATATCGTGACCACGCAACCACGCATCCGGTGTTTCGTAGTAGATATTCAGCAACTGGCTGGGCGCATGATGCTCTCCCCCCAGCGTATTCAGACGTTCACGTAGCGCATCTACAGCGTCATTATTGACGATAAATTTTAATTCGATTTCCTGGGCCATGGTCTTGTACTTATGGGTTATGTCACAGTTGAGAAAACTGACTGCGAACTAAGTTCGTTATTTATGGTCAGTAGATAGTATTTTGCGCCAAATTGCCATGCAACGAGCAATTTGACGGGCGTAAAAGTTTCGAGTGGTGGCAAAAAGGACACAGATGATTCCGATTGATGTCGAATGCTTTGCGTAGAGACACTGATGCCACTACTATCGTTCCACTTTCTATGACAATAACGACAGCCTGATGCCAAAATTACGCCTGATTGGATTAACTTTACTCGCACTTAGCGCCACTGCAGTCTCTCATGCCGAAGAAAAGCGCTATGTCTCTGACGAACTGAACACCTGGGTCCGCAGCGGTCCGGGAGATAATTATCGCCTCGTGGGTACGGTTAACGCCGGCGAGGAAGTCACGCTATTACAGACCGATGCCAACACTAACTACGGCCAGGTGAAAGACAGCACCGGACGTACCGCCTGGATCCCACTGAAAGAGCTGAACAGTACGCCGAGCCTGCGTACCCGCGTTCCCGACCTGGAAAACCAGGTTAAGACCTTGACCGATAAGCTCAATAATATCGATACCACGTGGAACCAGCGCACCGCTGATATGCAGCAAAAGGTAGCGCAAAGCGACAGCGTGATCGACGGGCTGAAACAAGAAAACCAGAAGCTGAAAAACGAGCTTATCGTGGCGCAAAAGAAGGTCAGCGCAGCCAACCTTCAGCTTGATGACAAACAGCGCACCATCATCATGCAGTGGTTTATGTACGGTGGCGGCGTGTTGGGTCTTGGTCTGCTGCTCGGCCTGGTTCTGCCACACATGATCCCAAGCCGTAAACGCAAAGATCGCTGGATGAACTGAATCGCCTTCTCCGCCACACTGACATATGATTAAGGGATCATAGTTTTCAAAAGGAAAGTGGCGTGAAGATTTATCTGGTCGGTGGTGCTGTTCGGGATGCGTTATTAGGGCTACCGATTAAAGATAAAGATTGGGTTGTTGTTGGCGCCACGCCGCAAGAGATGCTCGACGCGGGCTACCAGCAGGTAGGCCGCGATTTTCCCGTGTTTCTGCATCCGCAAACCCGCGAAGAGTATGCGCTGGCGCGTACCGAACGTAAGTCAGGCTCGGGGTATACCGGGTTCACCTGCTATGCCGCCGCAGATGTCACGCTGGAGGCCGATCTTCAGCGTCGTGACCTGACCATCAACGCAATCGCCCGCGATGACGACGGGGAGATTATCGACCCGTATAACGGACGCGACGATCTGGAAAACCGTCTGCTGCGCCATGTTTCATCTGCCTTTAGCGAAGATCCGCTGCGCGTGCTGCGCGTGGCGCGCTTTGCTGCCCGCTATGCGCACCTTGGTTTTCGTATTGCTGACGAAACCATGACGCTGATGCGTGACATGACCACCGCTGGTGAACTGGAGCATCTGACACCAGAGCGGGTGTGGAAAGAAACCGAAGGCGCATTAACCACCCGTAACCCACAGGTATTTTTCCAGGTCCTGCGCGACTGCGACGCACTGCGCGTCCTGTTTCCGGAAGTGGATGCTTTGTTTGGCGTTCCAGCCCCCGCGCAGTGGCATCCGGAAATCGACACCGGCATTCACACGCTGATGACGCTGTCGATGGCAGCCATGTTAAGTCCGGAAGTCGACGTGCGTTTTGCTACGCTGTGCCACGATCTTGGCAAGGCATTGACGCCTAAAGCGCTGTGGCCGCGCCATCACGGCCACGGTCCGGCAGGTGTTAAGCTTGTCGAACAATTGTGCCAGCGCCTGCGCGTGCCGAATGACATCCGTGATTTAGCCAAACTGGTTTCCGAGTTCCACGACCTCATTCATACCTTCCCGATCCTGCAGCCGAAAACCATCGTTAAGCTGTTTGATTCCATCGATGCCTGGCGCAAACCGCAGCGCGTGGAGCAAATCGCCCTCACCAGCGAGGCTGATGTGCGTGGGCGAACCGGTTTTGAAGCGGCAGATTATCCGCAAGGCAGACTGTTGCGCGAAGCCTGGCAGGTTGCGCAGGCGGTGCCAACGAAAGACGTGGTTGAAGCTGGATTCAAAGGTCAGGCAATTCGTGAAGAACTGACCCGGCGTCGCATCGCGGCGGTAGCCAGTTGGAAGGAGCAGCGTTGCCCGAAAGCGTAGACACTGCGTTGCCGGATGCGCTGTACTTATCCGATCTACAGGTTCGAAACGGATATAACCCGTAGGCCGGATAAGGCAGAACGCCGCCATCCGGCACCACGGTAAGTCATCAGAAGAACACGACGTAAACGGCAGCCGCCACAATAAAGCGGTAAATCGCAAACGGAATGAACGAGATGCGTTTAATCAGTTGCAGGAAGGTTTTGATCGCCACCAGCGCCACGATAAACGCCGTCACAAATCCGACTGCAAACATCGGGATATCTGATGCGCTGAGGAAAGACCAGCTCTTGTAGAGATCCAGCGCCGTCGCGCCCATCATCATCGGTACGGCCAGCAGGAAGGAGAATTCAGAGGCCGCGTAACGACTCACGCCCATCAGCATGCCGCCAGAAATCGTCGCCCCGGAGCGAGAAAAACCCGGCCACAGCGCCAGACACTGGAAACAGCCAATCATAAACGCCTGGCGATAGGTCATATCATCCAGACCCGGCGCACGCGGTTCTTTCGGCTTCAGGCATTCTGCGGCAATCAGCAGTACACCACCCACCACCAGCGCATACATCACGTTGATCGGGTTAAACAGCGATTTGATGGTGTCGTGGAAGATTAGCCCCAGTACCACGGCTGGAATCATCCCCAACAGGATATGTCCCAGCGTCAACCGACCTTTGCCAGTGCCTTCATGCGGAGCCTTGCCGAAGTGAATGCCGATCAAGCCAAACAGACGTCGCCAGAACATCACCACCACCGCCAGAATAGAGCCCAGCTGAATCACCACTTCAAATGTTTTTGCAGTGTCACCCTCAAAACCCAATAAGTGGCCAACAATAATCATATGGCCAGTACTGGAAACGGGTAAAAATTCCGTCAATCCTTCGACCACACCCAAAATTGCCGCCACCAGCAGCGAGTGCATATCACTCATTAATAAACCCCTAGATAGAGAAACCACGGCAAAAAAGAGCCGACGAAAGGACCCTTTTATACCCGTTTGTTTTAGAAATTATTAAATTAATTATTTTCTTTCAGATTATTGCCACGCTCAATGATAACCCCGACGTTCGCCGCACGGGCTACCGCGCCAGGTTTACTGAGTTTGATCCGTACCCAGGGAGAATTAAAGCGGCTAAGCAGCAGATCCGCCACCTCTTCCGCAACCCGTTCTACCAGCGCAAAGCGCCCACCTTCCACATGATTAACAACCGTTTGAGCAATATCAGCATAGCTCAGGCAATCAGCCACATCATCGCTTTTAGCCGATTTGCGGTTATCCCATGCCATTTCGATATCGAACACCAACCGTTGTTCGATCGTTTGTTCCCAGTCGTAAACACCAATAGTGGTGATTACAGAAAGTTGCTCTATAAATACAATATCCATCACGACCTGCCTGCTTTTTGGCTAACCCGGATACCACTTCCGGCGAAATATGCGTATTATCCACAGAAGTAGCGTTTTACACGACATTTTCAAAACGGAACAGCTTATGAGTGCAATCGCGCCTGGAATGATTATCTTCGCGTACCTCTGTGGCTCAATTTCCAGTGCTATTCTGGTATGCCGCCTTGCTGGATTGCCGGACCCGCGCGACAGCGGCTCTGGGAATCCGGGCGCGACAAACGTGCTGCGCATCGGTGGCAAGGGAGCCGCCGTCGCGGTACTGATTTTCGACGTCCTGAAAGGTATGTTACCCGTCTGGGGTGCCTATGCGCTAGGCGTCAGCCCCTTCTGGCTGGGATTGATCGCAATCGCCGCCTGTCTGGGCCACATTTGGCCGGTGTTCTTCGGCTTTAAAGGTGGGAAAGGCGTTGCCACCGCTTTTGGCGCGATTGCGCCAATTGGTTGGGACTTAACTGGCGTGATGGCAGGGACCTGGCTGCTGACCGTCCTGTTGAGCGGCTACTCGTCGTTAGGCGCTATCGTCAGCGCGTTGATCGCCCCTTTTTACGTCTGGTGGTTCAATCCCCAGTTCACTTTCCCCGTGTCCATGCTGTCGTGCTTAATTCTGCTTCGTCACCATGACAACATTCAGCGTCTGTGGCGTCGTCAGGAGCCGAAGATCTGGACCAAGCTGAAGAAAAAACGCGAACGAGACCCCGAGTGATTTTATTGTCGGATAGCGACGCAACGGCGTCTTATCCGGCGTGGGGGATGTGATACCCCTCCACCGGTTTGCCTAATCGGTTTTGACACCACGTCGCCAGAAATTCCACGCACACGCGCAGCTTCACGCTGCGATACAGCGGCTCCTGATAAACCGCCCAGATATTAGCGCTCTGCGCATAGTCCGGCAGCACACGCACCAGTTCACCGCTGGCCAGAAACGGCTGCACATCCCATTCAGAACGCAGCATGATCCCTTTTCCCTGTAGCGCCCACTGCAACACAATCTCACCGCTGTTAGAGGAAAGATGTCCCGCCACCTTGACCGACTTTTTCTCCTGACCATTGTCCAGTTCCCACACCCCGTGAGTCATATCGCGTTCTTTGGTGACCAGACAATCATGACGACTTAATTCCTGTAACGTCATCGGCTCACCGTATTTTTGTAAATACGGTGGGGCCGCACACAATATTCTTTTGTTTTTCGTTAACAAATGCGCAATATAATAATCCGGTATCTCGTCATTAATACGAATATCCAAATCGATATTATCCTGCGCCAAATCAATTTGCCGATCGTAAAGCTCAAAATGCACCTGTAATTCAGGGTAGCTATGCATCAATTCGGTAATTGCCGGTGCAATATAACTGCGCCCAAAGCCAAAACTACAGCCGATACGAATCATCCCTGCCGGGCGCGTTTTGAGTTGCGTGACGTCATCGACCAGATGCTGATAGCCCGCGAGGATCGCCTGCGCATGTTCATAGCAACGTTGACCACTCTCCGTGAGCGCTACACCACGCGCTGAGCGGCTTAGCAGCGTCGTCCCCAGCGTGGACTCTAGGATCTGAATGCGTTTTGTCACAAACGCCGGCGTTTGCCCCAGCGTCGCGGCGGCGGCGCTGAAGCTGCCGCTATGCACAATTTCAACCAACACCTGCAGGTCTTTCGCAAGGGGATACGTGTTCAGCATGATCGGTCTATCCGTAATGTTGTTCACCGCAGTGTAATTCTCTCATGCGTCTTAAACCCTGCCTTTGCGCAATTTTTATTGCCTTATCCGGACATCATTCACGAACTGTTAATTAGATATTCACAGTGGCAAATAATATTAATCCACATTTTTAGTGGTAGTTTGTGGCGGAGAATTTATTTCCAGATAAATAAAAGAACTGGAGTTAACAAGATGAGCAATCAAAATAACCAAAATGCGATAAATACGCTGACGAACATTGTCGCTGATTTTACCGCCATGATTTCTACCCGCATGCCCGATGACGTCGTGGATAAATTAAAACAGCTGCGTGAAGGCGAAACCTCGCCGATGGGTAAAATCATCTACCACACCATGTTTGACAACATGCAGAAAGCTATCGACCTGAACCGCCCAGCCTGTCAGGACACCGGCGAGATTATGTTCTTCGTGAAGGTCGGTTCCCGTTTTCCGCTCCTCGGCGAACTGCAAAGCATTCTGAAGCAGGCCGTTGAAGACGCCACGGTAAAAGCGCCGCTGCGCCATAACGCGGTCGAGATTTTTGACGAAGTGAATACCGGCAAAAATACAGGTACCGGTGTGCCGTGGGTCACCTGGGACATCATCCCTGATAACGATGACGCGGAAATCGAAGTCTACATGGCAGGTGGCGGCTGTACGCTGCCGGGACGCTCGAAAGTGTTAATGCCTTCTGAGGGCTACGAAGGTGTGGTGAAATTTGTTTTTGAAAATATCTCCACGCTGGCAGTCAACGCCTGTCCGCCAGTGCTGGTGGGCGTAGGTATTGCCACCTCCGTAGAAACCGCCGCCGTTCTTTCTCGTAAAGCGGTGCTGCGCCCTATCGGCTCACGTCATCCGAATCCGAAAGCGGCCGAACTGGAACTGCGTCTGGAAGAAGGACTTAACCGTCTGGGCATTGGTCCGCAAGGATTGACCGGTAATAGCTCGGTGATGGGTGTGCATATCGAATCCGCTGCGCGCCACCCGTCGACTATCGGCGTTGCCGTCTCTACTGGCTGCTGGGCCCACCGTCGCGGCACGCTGTTGGTTCATGCTGACCTCTCCTTCGAAAACCTGTCTCACACCCGGAGCGCGTTATGAAAAAGATCCTCACAACCCCGATCAAAGCCGAAGATCTGGCAGACATTCGCGTTGGCGATGTCATTTACCTGACCGGTACGCTGGTGACCTGCCGTGACGTTTGCCACCGCCGCCTGATCGAACTGAAGCGCCCGATTCCTTATGACCTGAACGGCAAAGCCATTTTCCACGCAGGCCCGATCGTACGTAAGAACGGTGAAAAATGGGAAATGGTTTCCGTCGGCCCAACCACCAGCATGCGTATGGAAGCGTTTGAGAAAGACTTTATCGAACAGACTGGCGTCAAACTGGTGGTCGGCAAGGGCGGCATGGGACCGCTGACGGAAGAAAGTTGCAAGCAGTTTAAAGCGCTGCACGTCATCTTCCCGGCAGGCTGCGCGGTCGTGGCGGCAACCCAGGTTGAGGAGATCGAAGAGGTGCACTGGACGGAACTCGGCATGCCGGAGTCCCTGTGGGTGTGTCGGGTAAAAGAGTTCGGCCCGCTGATCGTTTCCATCGATACCCACGGCAATAACCTGATCGCTGAAAACAAAAAGCTGTTCGCTGAACGTCGCGACCCTATCGTCGATGAAATCTGCGAGCACGTGCATTACATCAAATAACCCTCCCGGAGAGGCGCCACGCCTCTCCCCTTTCGTAGGGATACAACAATGGCACCTTTAGCTGGTTGGTGGCGATACCTGGCTCCGCTGGTGGTCATCGCCATTATTGCTGTTCTACCCGTCCCCACCGGTCTTGAGAGCCACACCTGGCTCTATTTTGCCGTCTTTACCGGTGTGATTGTCGGGCTTATTCTGGAACCTGTACCGGGCGCGGTAGTGGCGATGATTGGCATTTCGATCATCGCCGTCCTTTCTCCGTGGCTGCTGTTCAGCCCGGAGCAACTCGCGCAGGACGGTTTTAAATTTACCGCCAAATCGTTGTCGTGGGCGGTATCTGGCTTTTCAAACTCGGTCATCTGGCTGATCTTCGCGGCCTTTATGTTTGGCACGGGCTATGAGAAAACCGGACTCGGTCGGCGAATCGCGCTGATGCTGGTGAAAAAGATGGGGCATAGGACGCTGTTTCTCGGCTATGCGGTGATGTTCTCCGAACTTATCCTCGCTCCCGTCACACCTTCCAACTCCGCCCGTGGGGCCGGAATAATCTACCCGATTATCCGCAACCTGCCGCCGCTGTATAACTCACAACCCAATAGCGACAGTTCACGCTCTATTGGCTCGTACATCATGTGGATGGGCATTGTCGCTGACTGCGTTACCAGCGCCATTTTCTTAACGGCAATGGCGCCGAACCTGCTGTTGATCGGTCTGATGAAAGGCGCATCCCACACCGCGCTGAGCTGGGGTGACTGGTTCTTAGGCATGCTGCCGCTGAGCATTTTACTGGTGCTGATCGTGCCGTGGCTGGCGTACGTGTTATATCCACCGGAGCTGAAATCCGGCGATCAGGTTCCACGCTGGGCGGATACTGAACTAAAAGCGATGGGACCGCTCTGCGCTCGCGAGAAAAAGATGCTGGTGCTGATGGTCGGCGCGCTGGTGCTGTGGATCTTCGGCGGCGATTATATTGACGCCGCGATGGTCGGATACAGCGTGGTGGCGTTGATGCTGGTACTGCGCATCATTAGCTGGGATGACATCGTCAGCAATAAAGCCGCATGGAACGTCTTTTTCTGGCTGGCCTCGCTGATCACGCTGGCCACCGGGCTCAATAACACCGGTTTTATTACCTGGTTCGGCAAGCTGCTGGCAAACGGGCTGAGCGGTTATTCCCCGATGATGGTGATGGTAGCACTGATCGTGGTGTTCTATCTGCTGCGTTACTTCTTTGCCAGCGCCACAGCCTATACCTCCGCCCTCGCACCGATGATGATTGCCGCCGCGCTGGCGATGCCGGAAATCCCGCTACCGGTCTTCTGCCTGATGGTCGGCGCCGCTATTGGTCTGGGCAGCATTCTGACCCCGTACGCCACCGGCCCTAGCCCTATCTACTACGGCAGCGGCTATTTACCAACGGTAGATTACTGGCGACTCGGTGCTATTTTTGGCCTGATTTTCCTCGTGCTACTGGTGATTACCGGTCTGGTCTGGATGCCCCTCGTTTTACTGTAAAACCCTGGTGGGGCGGCGTATTGTCGCCCCTTTATCCATAAGCTTCTCATATGATCGATTTCCCGACGCGCTGAGGCATACTTTTTTGTATGCAAACACCCTCATGCTGATAGGGGAAACGCTCTGGACACGGTTGCGCACGAGACACTCACACGGGGCTGGCAGGCCGAACTGGATCTGCATTTTACCTGCACCGGGCACAAAACGGTGCTCGCCTCGGCGCGTCATCATGGTCCATTGACGGTTCAACGCCCGTTTTACCCGGAAGAGGACGTATGCCATCTCTATTTACTTCATCCGCCGGCGGGGATCGTCGGCGGGGATGAGCTCCATATCGCCGTAACGCTCGACGAAAACAGCCACGCGTTAATCACCCAGCCTGGCGCGGGAAAGTTTTACCGCAGCCGTGGACCGCAGGCATTACTGCGCCAGCATTTTACCCTCACTCCTCACGCGACGCTGGAGTGGTTGCCGCAGGATACGATCCTCTTTCCCGGCGCCAACGCCGCTATTCAGACCGTCTTTCATCTGACATCCGCAAGCCGCCTGCTGGCCTGGGATCTGCTATGTCTTGGCCGACCGGTTATGCAGGAGACCTTCAATTACGGCACGCTGCAAAACCGCCTGGAAGTATGGCGAGATGGGCAGCCACTGCTGATAGAACGCTTGCAGTTGCAGGAGGGGAATCTGAGCGGCGTCGCACATCATCCCTGGGTCGGCACGTTGCTGTGTTATCCGGCCAGCGAACATATGCTCGAGGGCACGCGGGAGCGGCTTACGGCGCTTGGCGATTACGCCGGGGCAACGCTTAACGATTCGTTGCTGACAATCCGTTTTCTTGCGAACGACAATCTGATCGTTGTGCGCGTTATGCGTGACATCTGGCAATTCCTGCGCCCGCTGCTGACGCACAAAGCACCCGTACTACCGCGAATCTGGCAAACCTAAGAGACCCCTTATGGAACTGACCCCCAGAGAAAAAGACAAGCTGTTGCTATTTACCGCCGCGCTGGTGGCGGAACGTCGCCTGGCCCGCGGGCTGAAGCTGAACTACCCGGAATCGGTGGCGCTAATTAGTGCTTTCATCATGGAAGGGGCGCGGGACGGGCAAACCGTGGCCGCGCTGATGGAAGACGGGCGTCACGTCCTGCGCCGCGATCAGGTGATGGAAGGCGTACCGGAGATGATCCCGGATATTCAGGTTGAAGCCACATTTCCGGACGGATCGAAGCTGGTCACTGTCCACAACCCGATCGTCTAAGGAGCGGCAATGATCCCAGGTGAATATCAGATTGCAAAAGGCATTATTGCGCTTAATCAGGGGCGGGAGATCTGCACGATCGTGGTGGAAAATCATGGCGACAGACCCATCCAGGTGGGATCGCACTATCACTTTTACGAAGTAAACCCGGCGCTGCGCTTTGACAGGCTGGCCGCACGCGGCTTTCGTCTGAACATTGCTGCGGGCACTGCGGTGCGTTTTGAGCCAGGACAAAAACGCGAAGTCGAACTGGTGCGAGTTGCTGGTGCACAAAGGATCGTGGGTTTTCACAGCGAAGTGATGGGCGCACTGGAGGCAGATAATGAGTGACATTTCCCGGCAGGCGTACGCCGACATGTTTGGCCCAACCACCGGCGATAAAGTGCGCCTGGCGGATACCGACCTGTGGATCGAGGTGGAACAAGACTTCACCACCTACGGCGAAGAGGTCAAATTCGGCGGCGGAAAAGTGATCCGCGACGGCATGGGCCAGGGACAAATGCGCGCCGATGCATGCGTGGATCTGGTGATAACCAACGCGCTGATCGTCGATCACTGGGGGATCGTGAAAGCGGATATCGGCATCAAAAACGGCAGGATCTTCGCCATCGGCAAAGCAGGTAATCCCGATATTCAACCCAACGTCACGATCCCGATAGGCGTGGGAACTGAAGTCATTGCCGGGGAAGGCAAGATCGTCACCGCGGGCGGCGTGGATACGCATATTCACTGGATTTGCCCACAGCAGGCGCAGGAGGCGCTGGTTTCTGGCGTGACGACGATGATCGGCGGCGGCACCGGTCCGGCGGCAGGCACTCACGCCACCACCTGCACGCCGGGCCCCTGGTTCATCGCGCGCATGCTGCAGGCGGCAGACACGTTACCGGTTAACATCGGTTTGCTGGGCAAAGGCAATGGTTCAAACCCTGACGCCCTGCGCGAGCAAATCAGCGCGGGCGCAATTGGCCTGAAAATCCATGAAGACTGGGGCGCCACGCCTGCCGCTATCGACTGCGCGCTGACTGTGGCCGACGAGATGGACATCCAGGTCGCGCTGCATAGCGATACGCTCAACGAGTCCGGATTCGTTGAAGATACGCTGGCGGCGATTGGCGATCGCACCATTCATACTTTTCACACTGAAGGCGCGGGCGGCGGCCATGCGCCGGATATCATCACCGCCTGCGCGCATCCGAATATTCTGCCCTCCTCCACGAATCCGACGCTGCCCTATACCGTCAACACCATCGACGAGCATCTCGACATGCTGATGGTTTGCCACCACCTCGATCCGGATATCGCCGAAGACGTGGCCTTTGCCGAATCCCGCATTCGCCGGGAAACAATCGCTGCCGAAGATGTGCTGCATGACATTGGCGCGTTTTCCCTAACCTCGTCCGATTCACAGGCGATGGGGCGCGTGGGCGAAGTGATCCTGCGTACCTGGCAGGTGGCGCACCGCATGAAGGTTCAGCGTGGCCCGTTGGCAGAAGAAACCGGTGACAACGACAACCTGCGCGTTAAACGCTACGTCGCCAAATACACCATCAACCCGGCATTAACCCACGGTATCGCCCATGAAGTCGGCTCCGTTGAGCCTGGCAAACTGGCCGATCTGGTGCTGTGGTCGCCCGCCTTTTTTGGCGTAAAACCGGCGACGATCGTCAAGGGAGGGATGATTGCCTGCGCGCCAATGGGCGATATCAACGCCTCGATCCCCACCCCGCAGCCAGTGCATTACCGCATGATGTTCGGCGCGCTTGGCGCAGCGCGGCACCACACCCGGCTGACCTTTATTTCGCAGGCCGCTGACGCGCAAAACATCCCGCAGCAGCTCAATCTGCAAAGCGCTATCGCCGTCGTCAAAGGCTGCCGGACGGTGAAAAAGGTCGACATGATCCACAACGGCCTGCAACCCAATATCACCGTCGATGCTCAGACTTACGAGGTGCGTATTGATGGCGAACTTATCACCAGCGAACCGGCAGATGTTTTGCCGATGGCGCAACGCTATTTTCTGTTTTGAGGAGTAACGATGATCTATCTGACCCAACGCCTTGACCACGCTCACCGCGTTACTGCAAGCGTCACGCTGCCCATTGATGTCCGGGTAAAAAGTCGCGCCAGGGTAGCACTGAACGACGGTCGCGAAGCCGGGCTAATGCTACCGCGTGGTTTGCTGCTGCGCGGTGGCGATCTGCTAAGTACCGAAGATGGCAGCGAAGTGATCGAAGTGATCGCCGCACCGGAGTCGGTTTCCGTGGTGCGCTGCGCCAATCCTTTCCTGCTCGCCAAAGCCTGTTATCACCTCGGTAATCGCCACGTTCCGCTGCAAATCCTGCCTGATGAACTGCGTTACCATCACGATCATGTGCTGGACGACATGCTGCGCCAGTTCAACCTTGAGGTGACATTCGCCCAGTTGCCGTTTGAACCTGAAGCAGGCGCTTATGCCAGTGAATCACACGGGCATCACCATGGTCATGCGCACTGATGCATAACAGCCAACAGCTACGTCTGATGCAGCTCGCCAGCAGCGCGCTCCCGGTAGGGTCATTTACCTGGTCCCAGGGTCTGGAATGGGCGGTGGAAATCGGCTGGGTGAAAAGCGTCGATGACTTCTCTGCCTGGCAAATCCAGCAGATGGAGCAGAACTTTTTTACCGTTGACCTACCGCTGCTGGCGAGACTGTATCGCGCCTGTGAGCTGGACGATCTCGACGCAGCACGCCGCTGGAGCGCTTACCTGCTGGCCTGTCGCGAAACCCGCGAACTGCGGGATGAAGAACGCAGTCGGGGTGCGGCGTTTACGCGGCTGGTCACCGACTGGGAGTCGGATTGCTCGCGAGAATGGCGCACCCTCTTTGTCGACAGCCAACTCTGCGGCATGGCCTGGCTGGGCGTGCGCTGGAAAATTCCACTGACGGAGCTGGCGTTAAGCCTCGGCTACAGCTGGATTGAGAGCGCTGTCATGGCTGGCGTCAAGCTGGTTCCTTTTGGACAACAGGCGGCCCAGCGTTTGATTATTGCGCTCTGCGATCGCTATGCGCAGGGTTTGGCACAGGCGCTGACGTGTCCTGACACCAGCCTCGGCTCCGCAACGCCGTTGGCCGCTATCGCGTCTGCCCGGCATGAAACCCAATATTCCCGATTATTCCGCTCCTGAGGAGAAAAAATGAGTAACTACAAGCATCCCCTGCGTGTGGGCGTTGGCGGCCCGGTTGGCTCCGGCAAAACGGCGCTGCTGGAAGCGTTATGCAAAGCCATGCGCAGCAGCTATCAGTTGGCGGTGGTGACCAACGATATCTACACCAAAGAAGATCAGCGCATTCTCACCGAGGCGGGCGCACTGGAGCCAGAGAGGATCGTCGGCGTGGAAACCGGTGGCTGCCCGCATACCGCCATCCGCGAAGATGCGTCGATGAATCTGGCCGCCGTAGAAGCGCTGAGCGAGAAATTCGGCAATCTGGATCTGATTTTTGTGGAAAGCGGCGGCGATAACCTGAGCGCCACCTTCAGCCCGGAACTCGCGGATCTGACGATCTATGTGATCGATGTTGCTGAAGGCGAGAAGATCCCGCGTAAAGGTGGTCCGGGGATCACCAAATCCGATTTTCTGGTGATCAATAAAACCGATCTTGCCCCTTACGTCGGCGCATCGCTGGAGGTGATGGAGCGCGATACTTTGCGCATGCGCGGCGAGCGTCCATGGACGTTTAGTAATTTAAAATCTGGAGAAGGCCTGGAAAAAATTATCGCGTTTCTGGAAGAGAAAGGAATGTTGCGGATGTAGTGAGAGCTATCGCCGGGCGGCGGATTCGCCTGACCCGGTCTACGGTTTTGTAAGCCCGGTAAACGCAGCGCCACCGGGCAAAAAAAACTTATGCTGCCGGTAATTCCGCCAGCGGCCAGCGTGGGCGCACGGTCACGCCAAGATCCGCCGTTGCACCCGCTTTAAAGCGCACCATGCCCGCGTAGGCGATCATCGCCCCGTTATCGGTACAAAATTCCGGACGCGCGTAAAACACTTCGCCACGACGTTTTTGCATCATCTCGGCCAGTTTTGCGCGCAGCGTACGGTTCGCACTCACGCCCCCCGCCATCACCAGACGTTTAAAACCGGTTTGATCCAGCGCGCGTTTGCACTTGATCATCAGCGTATCAACTACCGCGTCTTCAAACGCACGGGCGATATCAGCGCGGGTCTGATCGTCATTTTCGTTATTACGAATGGTATTCGCAGCGAAGGTTTTCAAACCTGAGAAGCTGAAATCCAGCCCCGGACGGTCAGTCATCGGACGCGGGAAGACAAAACGTTTTTCAACGCCTTGTGATGCCAGCTTTGACAGCAAAGGGCCACCAGGATAATCCAATCCCAGCAGCTTGGCGGTTTTGTCGAACGCTTCACCGGCAGCATCATCAATCGATTCGCCCAGCAATTCATACTGACCGATACCGGTGACGCTGATCAGCTGCGTGTGACCGCCGGAAACCAGCAGCGCGACGAACGGGAACGCAGGGGGATTATCTTCCAGCATTGGCGCGAGCAGATGCCCTTCCATGTGGTGCACAGGAATTGCCGGTACGCCCCAGGCGAACGCCAGCGAACGTCCTACGGTTGCGCCAACCAGCAGCGCGCCAACCAAACCAGGACCTGCGGTATACGCTACCGCATCAATCTCTTTTGCCGTCAGTCCCGCTTCTTTCAGCGCGGCCTGGATCAACGGTACGGTTTTACGTACGTGATCGCGCGAGGCCAGTTCTGGCACCACGCCGCCGTAGTCAGCATGTAATTTCACCTGACTATACAATTGGTTGGCTAAAAGACCTTTTTCATCGTCGTAAATGGCGATGCCGGTTTCATCGCAGGATGTTTCAATACCCAGTACACGCATGACTTGTTTTACCTCGCTCTATTACCGCGCAGTGTAGGACCAATGCGGGTTGATGTAAAACTTTGTTCGCCCCAGGAGTTTCGCTCGTGTATACTCCTTGTCCTTATAAAAGTCCCTTTCAAAATCGCGTCGGTGCTTTACAAAGCAGCAGCAATTGCAGTAAAATTCCGCACCATTTTGAAATAAGCTGGCGTTGATGCCAGCGGCAAACCGAATTTATTAAAGGTGAGAGTTACATGCCGGTAATTAAAGTACGTGAAAACGAGCCGTTCGACGTAGCACTGCGTCGCTTCAAGCGTTCATGCGAAAAAGCAGGTGTTCTGGCGGAAGTTCGTCGTCGTGAGTTCTATGAAAAACCGACTACCGAACGTAAGCGCGCTAAAGCTTCTGCTGTGAAACGTCACGCGAAGAAACTGGCTCGCGAAAACGCACGCCGTACTCGTCTGTACTAATCCATTGAGAGCCAAAGCTCTCAATTCAGACTGAGTTGTAGTTGTAAGGCCGTGCTTCCGGAAGGAATGCGCGGCTTATTTTCGTTTATACACGTCATCATTCAAGCTGCCTCAGTGTTGGCTGCAGTCGCTCACCCCAGTCACGTACTGCTGTACGCTCCTGAGGATTCGCTTCCTTGCCGCCTTGATGCATCCTGAATGATTTTGTGTATATGAGTCATCAAAAAACAGGGGCTTATGGCTGGACGAATTCCTCGCGTTTTTATCAATGACCTGCTGGCAAGAACCGACATCGTCGATCTCATCGACGCGCGGGTAAAGCTGAAAAAGCAGGGCAAAAATTATCACGCGTGCTGTCCGTTCCATAACGAAAAAACCCCCTCTTTCACCGTAAACGGTGAAAAACAGTTTTATCACTGCTTTGGGTGTGGCGCGCATGGCAACGCCGTCGACTTTCTCATGAACTACGACAAGCTCGAGTTTGTGGAAACCGTCGAAGAACTGGCCGCAATGCACAACCTTGAAGTGCCCTATGAAGCAGGCAGTGGCCCCAGTCAGATAGAGCGCCATCAACGGCAAAGCCTTTATCAATTGATGGACGGCCTGAACACTTTTTATCAACAGTCTTTGATGCAGCCCGCCGCTACCCCTGCGCGCCAGTACCTGGAAAAGCGAGGATTAAGTAGCGACGTTATCACCCGTTTTGCTATTGGTTTTGCGCCCCCCGGCTGGGACAACGTCCTGAAACGGTTTGGCGGCAATGCTGAGAATCGCAAATCGCTGGTCGATGCGGGGATGTTGGTCACCAACGATCAGGGACGCAGTTACGATCGCTTCCGCGAACGGGTGATGTTCCCCATTCGCGACAAACGTGGTCGGGTCATTGGTTTTGGTGGACGCGTGCTGGGCGATGCCCTGCCGAAATATCTGAACTCCCCGGAAACCGATATTTTCCATAAAGGCCGCCAGTTGTATGGCCTTTATGAAGCCCAGCAGGATAACGCCGATCCACAGCGCCTGTTAGTGGTAGAAGGCTATATGGATGTGGTGGCGCTGGCGCAATACGGCATTAACTACGCCGTGGCATCCCTAGGGACGTCAACTACTGCCGATCACATCCAACTGTTGTTCCGCGCGACGAACAACGTAATTTGCTGTTACGACGGCGACCGTGCCGGACGCGACGCAGCATGGCGCGCACTGGAAACCGCACTGCCCTATATGACAGACGGACGCCAGCTACGCTTCATGTTTTTACCTGACGGCGAAGACCCCGATACGCTGGTGCGTAAAGAAGGGAAAGAGGCCTTTGAAGCCCGGATGGAGCAGGCGCTGCCGCTCTCCGCGTTTTTATTTAACAGCCTGCTGCCGCAGGTGGATTTGAGTACCCCGGACGGACGCGCACAGCTCAGTACGCTGGCATTACCTCTGATTACTCAGGTACCAGGCGAAACGTTGCGCATTTACCTGCGACAGGAGTTGGGGAACAAGCTCGGCATTCTGGATGACAGCCAGCTTGAACGTTTAATGCCTAAACTGGCAGAAAATGGGGCTTCCCGCCCTGTTCCACAGCTAAAACGTACGACCATGCGTATACTTATAGGGCTGCTGGTACAGAACCCGGGCCTCGCCCCGCTGGTTCCACCGTTAGGCGCACTGGATAGTAATAAGCTGCCTGGACTTGGCTTATTCAGAGAACTGGTCAACACTTGTCTGGCTCAGCCAGGTCTGACCACCGGGCAACTTTTAGAACACTACCGTGGCACAAATGATGCTGCGACCCTTGAAAAACTGTCGATGTGGGACGATATAGCAGATAAAGATATCGCGGAAAAAACCTTCACCGACTCACTCAACCATATGTTTGATTCGATGCTTGAACTGCGCCAGGAAGAGTTGATAGCTCGTGAGCGCACACACGGTTTAAGCAGCGAAGAACGCCGGGAACTCTGGACACTGAACCAGGAACTGGCCAAGAAATAAGAGAAAGACAAAACAAAGACAAAATCATTCGCGTTGTATCAAGGCAGCAAGTGAACGAACGCCTGGGAGTGTACATAAGTACATGACCAGGAAGAGAGAACGCAGCTAACGCAGAGACAACGTGAAAGATGAAGTATTTAACGGCTTAACTGCCGAATATCGATCGGGAAGCCCCCGACAGCCGCACGGAGAGGCAGCGGCAAAATATAAGTATGCCCTCGTTTTGCCGTTGGCGGTTTTACCGCCCAACACCAATCAAACGAATTAAGTGTGGATACCGTCTTATGGAGCAAAACCCGCAGTCACAGCTGAAGCTTCTTGTCCAACGTGGTAAGGAGCAAGGCTATCTGACCTATGCCGAGGTCAATGACCATCTGCCGGAAGATATCGTCGATTCAGATCAAATCGAAGACATCATCCAAATGATCAATGACATGGGTATTCAGGTGATGGAAGAAGCACCTGATGCCGATGATCTGCTGCTTGCTGAAACCTCCAACAGCACCGATGAAGACGCGGAAGAAGCGGCTGCCCAGGTTCTGTCCAGCGTTGAGTCCGAAATCGGTCGTACGACTGACCCGGTCCGCATGTACATGCGTGAAATGGGTACCGTTGAACTGTTAACCCGCGAAGGCGAAATCGACATCGCTAAACGCATCGAAGACGGGATTAACCAGGTTCAATGCTCCGTTGCCGAATACCCGGAAGCTATCACCTACCTGCTTGAGCAGTACGATCGCGTAGAAGCTGAAGAAGCACGTCTTTCCGATCTGATCACTGGCTTTGTCGATCCAAATGCGGAAGAAGACATGGCGCCAACGGCGACCCACGTCGGTTCTGAACTCTCTCAGGAAGAGATGGATGACGATGAAGATGAAGATGAAGAAGATGGCGACGACGACAGCAGCGATGATGACAACAGCATCGACCCTGAGTTAGCGCGTGAAAAATTCGGTGAACTGCGTACTCAGTACGAAATCACTCGCGACACCATCAAAGCGAAAGGCCGCAGCCATGCTGCCGCACAGGAAGAAATTCAGAAGCTGTCTGAAGTGTTCAAACAGTTCCGCCTGGTGCCGAAGCAGTTCGACTACCTGGTAAACAGCATGCGCGTCATGATGGACCGCGTGCGTACTCAGGAACGTCTGATCATGAAGCTCTGCGTTGAGCAGTGCAAAATGCCGAAGAAAAACTTCATCACCCTGTTCACTGGCAACGAAACCAGTGAAACCTGGTTCAACGCGGCAATCGCGATGAACAAACCGTGGTCTGAAAAACTGCACGACGTTGCAGATGACGTTCACCGCGGCCTGCAGAAACTGCAGCAGATTGAAGAAGAAACCGGCCTGACCATCGAGCAGGTTAAAGATATCAACCGTCGCATGTCCATCGGTGAAGCGAAAGCCCGCCGTGCGAAAAAAGAGATGGTTGAAGCGAACTTACGTCTGGTTATCTCTATCGCTAAAAAATACACCAACCGTGGCTTGCAGTTCCTGGATCTGATTCAGGAAGGTAACATCGGTCTGATGAAAGCGGTTGATAAGTTTGAATACCGTCGTGGTTACAAGTTCTCCACCTATGCAACCTGGTGGATCCGTCAGGCGATCACCCGTTCGATCGCGGATCAGGCGCGTACCATCCGTATCCCGGTACATATGATTGAGACTATCAACAAGCTCAACCGTATCTCCCGTCAGATGCTGCAAGAGATGGGCCGCGAGCCGACGCCAGAAGAACTGGCTGAGCGCATGCTGATGCCGGAAGACAAGATCCGTAAAGTGCTGAAAATCGCTAAAGAACCTATCTCCATGGAAACGCCAATCGGCGACGATGAAGATTCGCATCTGGGTGATTTCATCGAGGATACCACCCTCGAGCTGCCGCTGGACTCTGCGACCACCGAGAGCCTGCGTGCCGCAACGCACGATGTTCTGGCTGGCCTGACCGCCCGTGAAGCGAAAGTTCTGCGTATGCGCTTCGGTATCGATATGAACACCGACCACACGCTGGAAGAAGTGGGTAAACAGTTCGACGTTACCCGCGAACGTATCCGTCAGATCGAAGCGAAGGCGCTGCGTAAACTGCGCCACCCGAGCCGCTCTGAAGTACTGCGTAGCTTCCTGGACGATTAATCTCGCCGTATAAGTTCAAACGCCACCGCTAGGTGGCGTTTTTCTTTACATCCCGCGCATGACCAGCGCATCATCCAACTCGCGATACGCCTCCACCAGCTTATCCAGTGTAATCCGGCTCAATCCGCTGGGATTCGGCAATACCCAAATCTGCGTCGCGCCAATGGTCAGCGTCTGTTTTCCCCACTGCGCCCCACGCTGGCTAAGCCCCTGCTCAAATGCCTGCTTCCCAAGGATAGCGAGCGCGGCTGGCTGATACTCTTCTATTTTCTCAATAAGCAGACGACCGCCGCTACGCATCTCTTGTAGCTTCACTTCATTGGCTTGTACCGTTGGTCTGTCGACAAACTTAGTCACGCCGCAGCGAAAGTCCAGCAGGTGCTGTGCCTCTTCAGGTTTAAGCTGGCGATCGGTAAATCCCGCCTGATGGATAACTTTCCAGAAGCGATTAGCGGGGTGCGCAAAGGGGAATCCTGTACCTGCGGAAGAAAGCCCCGGATTGATGCCGCAAAACACCACCCGCAGCTCCGGTGCCAGTATGTCCTTAACCATAATTACTCCGAACAATACATCAGAGGAACCAGTATAACGGACTGAAAATACATTGTTTATAAAAACAGCATCCGTACGCTTATGTCTGGATTGCAACGCGGAGTTACTTTATAATCCACCGCCACGGCCCCTTAGCTCAGTGGTTAGAGCAGGCGACTCATAATCGCTTGGTCGCTGGTTCAAGTCCAGCAGGGGCCACCAAATAAAACAAGGAGTTAGATGATAAATCGTCTAACTCCTTTTTCTTTGGATGCAATTTGGGTCAGGTAATGGGTCAGGTAAGGAATTGCTACCCTGCCCTCTTCATCTCGTTACAAGCCCTCCCGGATAGTGATGAAAGTCAGTAGCATTGCCTGTAATATTCACCGCACCGAATTTTTACGGCATTGTTGCAACAAGCCAGTTGCCTGCCGCGCTCGCAGAATATCGACAGCCCGAAGGTAAGGGGATTGTTCCTGCCAGCTAAATCCCTTCCTGTCGATACGCACCAGTTCGTATTTTTCCACCAGGAAGTTGACTGCATCGGCCAGGGTAATCCCGGCATCAATATGTTCCTTAATAACAGTTTCATCACTGAACGGCGTGTCGTTTAGCGTCAGGCCATAGTGTTGTTCCAGCAGGCGTGTCAGTAACATTTGCCAGACAGCCACGGGTGACAGGCAGGGCTTCACCGCCCGCTGAGTTGTTGCAGGTAAAGTTTTCATATTTGCTCTCGTGAAATTCGTTAGCGTTGAGTGTGATAGACGGCGATGTATACATAGCCGCAACTGCCAAGGGTGTCGGCTTCGCAGGTGAAATCATTGTGGTACAGGGTGACGCAGTGGGCATGTTGGGGGCTGACTTCACCGGTGGCCAGCATCGATTCCATCTGGCGGATAAAGTGCGGGAATGTTTCATCCAGCTTCCGGCATTCGGCGTCACTGAATCTACCGGTGATGCTGGCCCGGTCAGCCAGGTAGTGCAGTCGGTTACCCTCCTGCACCAGACGGGCTCCCAGGCGCGGCGTGATATTCCGCTGCAGGCCCCAGATGATGTGGGTCATGGCGGCTCTCCTTTTATTGTCAGTTCAGGGTGATGCTCATCAGGCAGGTATAGGGCCCGTTACGGTCCTGGCGGCGTTCGGCGTATACCGCGAGGACTCCGGTGATATCCGGAACGTCCCTGCCGGTGTAATGACAGACGCTACCGTGCCACTGATATTTGCCGGTGCAGTAACGAAAGATTCGGGACTCAGGATGCTGACGGTATATCGTCATTGCCCGGCGTTTACTGATAATTTTCATGTAATACCTCACAACAGACCGTGTTCAGCGAACGAATAGATTTGCCTGCCGCCGACAATCAGATGGTCAGGGACGCGGATATCCACCAGCTGAAGTACCTGAACCAGTCGCTGCGTGAGGGCTTTGTCAGCCTGGCTGGGCGTCGTCTCGCCGGAAGGATGGTTATGCGCCAGTATCACCGCTGTCGCGTTGAAATACAGGGCACGTTTGACCACCTCCCGGGGATGCACCTCGGTACGGTTAATCGTGCCGGTGAAGAGCGTTTCATGGGCAATCAACTGATTCTGGTTGTCCAGATACAACGCCCGGAACTCTTCCCGCTCAAGCGCGGCCATATGCAGTCGCAGCCATTCACGTACGGCGTGGGTAGAGGTGAAGGCCACGCCGGGCTCATGCAGGTGGCGGTCCAGAGCCCTGAGCGCCCGCTGAATGAGACGCCGGTCCTGTGGCGTCATCTCGCCGGGTAAAAAGGAAAGCTGTTTCATCTGTTGCTCCTTCGGTCAGTCGATAATACGCAGAATGGCGTGGGCCTCTGGATGCTGCAGGGCGTAGTCCCGCAGGCGGTAATAGTGTTCAGTCATGGCATCGCATTGGGTGCGACAGGCGTGATGGCTGTACGCAATCAGGCAGACAGCAATACCTGCGGCTTCAGCACTCATATCCGAACCATTACCGTTCATGCCGTTGAACAGATGCCATTTATCGTCACCTTCAACATCAGGGGCCATAAACGCGCCGCCATTGCTGAGGGTGTAGAACGACCAGATGCCACCGCTGTAGGTCGCACAGAAACGCGCCATCCAGGCAAAAATACGCGGCTCCAGGGTTATCCACTGCGGAATGGTGCCAAAGTGCTGCGGCCAGAAATCGATACGCTGTTCATCGGGGACCGGCGTGACGGTCAGTTCAAATTCGGGTCGGTTAGCGGGTGCGAGGTCGTGCTGCGTCTGTGTTGTCATGGGTATGTCTCCGTCAATAAAAACGCCAGCGGCGATGGCTGGCGTATGGGGGTATAAAGTGTGTTCGGGGAGGTGAAATGTTGCGGGTAAATGCTTCGCGGTCAGCGGGTGGAGGTGTCTGTACGGATGCCTGAGGTGCGGATATAGCGGTTAAGACCTTCACCGGCATTCGGCTCAAAGTTCCATGCCCGCCAGACCATCCGGCTTTCAGCGTCACGAACCACCAGGCGGAAGTGACTGCCCTGGTCGTCTTCGAGTGTGATATTGCTGTAAGTGGTAGTGACCGCTTGCGCTTGTCTCCGGGTGAAAGGCCCCGGTGGCAGCAACACGGATTGGGACATTTTCGGGCTCCTGATAAAAGAAAACCCCGGCAGCCTGATGGCTGTCGGGGTGGGTTTGCGTAAGGAGGAACGGCTATCAGTCGTTACCGCAGTCTCCGAGAGTGGACAGAACTTTCTCTGCGTTCTTCCGGTCCACCGTGAAGCTCCCTGCTTTGTGGTCATTGACGTAGACGTCGAACTGCCCGGCCTCAGAGATATTGCTGATGAAGTCAAACCAGGCGTTATCGCCGTTACGCCAGCCCAGGCTGGACGGAATAATATATTGCTGGTGGTTCATCACTACTGTGATAGTAGTGTCGTCATCGTGCGAACTGACCATCTTGTCATCGGCAAGGGTAAGAAAGACTGAATGCTGATAAAAACCATTCTGGTCCGGGTTCCCTGTGCAGTTGATGGTAAACGTCCTCCCGCTGGCTTCGGTCACACTGTATTCCGTATTGCCCTGACCGTAACCCTGCTGCCAGAACCCCGGGATAGCAGAGGCATTAAAGCTCGCGAGCAGTACACCCACCAGCACAAACCGACTTAGTGAACGTATTATCATTTCTGTTTCCTTTATCGTTGTTTTTATTCGTGGTTCTCTGGGTTTGAGGGTATCAGCAGTCGACCCATCAGTTTGCCGTCATGGGCGTACTCAAAGTATCTTTCTTTGGTATACGGGTCCGTCACCTCCTGGTATTCCAGTTTGATGTTATCGGCAATACACAGCGCATTCATCAGTGGCTGGACGCTTTTTTCCTGCATATCCACGAGGTAGTAGTAACTGCCACCCTCGCAGCCATCGGGCGACTGGCGGGTACGTAAAATCTGCAAGGTGGGACCGGATAAGTAGTCAACCTGTGACCATTCTTCGCTGACATCATCCTGACGACTGACCACATCACTGAAGCGCGGCGGGGTGAGGTCCTTGAATTTGCTGATAGCCTTCAGGTCATCACTTCTGTCATCGCATGCGCTGAGAAACAGAGTGGTGGCAACCAGCGCCAGCAGAGGCAGTGTTTTACGTTTCATTATTTTTTTCCTGAAATCAGACGAACCACTTTGGCAAAGACATAAATTCCCACAAAAATACCCACCGGCACGCCGACGAACGGTGTCAGCGCGACACTGGCGGCACCTGCTGCCCCTCCGCCCGTCAGCAGTGCGGCAACAGTGGCAAGGGTCAGGGCCGTGAGGCTGTCGGACACCCCGGTTTTGTTCAGAATGATGACGATGACAACAATGGCGATAATGGCAATAACGGGCATAGGGCTCCTCCCTGTTGCCGGGTTGATAACAACGCTTGCGCTATTCTGGTGAGCTGTTGGCCGGAACAAACGCAAGCAGTGACTGCTGGATAAAGCGAAAATGGGGTAAGGCCTGAATAAACACCGGGTCTTCAACCAGACTGCACAGACTGTCGTTGCGGCGAAAAGTCTCTTGCAAGGGCTGAACCAGATGGATTTCATCCAGGGTGAATACGGCGATATGTCCGTCGTGCTCAGCCACCAGATACCAGGCCTGCTGGTGGATAAGTAACCGGCAGGGAGCCAGCCGCTCACAGCGCTGCCCCTCGGCAATCAGCGTCACCCGCCTGCGCCCGGTAATGGCCTGAATCAGTCGCCAGAAAGACAATGCGCCTGATGGCGAAGGAGCCGGACTGGCGGGTGCTATCACGCAGGGAGACTCATCGCACATCAGCAGAGCGTTCACCAGACGGCGGTCAAGGCCTGGAAAAAGTCCGGCCAGCCCGCTGCGGTGAGCAAAGATAAGCACGTCGGGCACCATCTGCATTTCACTGCCAGCAGTACGTAAGCGGCAATATCCGGACTGATACTCCAGGTCCAGATACATCAGCCGCTCGCGAAAATCACGCCGCAGCGTGCGCACCGACACACCAAACTCAGCGGCCAGCTTACGCACACTCAGCGTTTCCCCCGCCACCAGACGGCTGATTATCAGTGACAGTCTGACAGCCAGCAGGTCATGGCGGCGTTCTGCCTGTGTCATGAGACGTTCTCCGTGAAAGTTAACTGACTGAAAATGATGTGATTACTTTAAATAAGGGGGCGGACAGGGTATGGACACCACAGAAACTATTTTTTATTTCTGCAAAAGCCAGAGGCAGCGGGGGTTACAGGCCATCCCTCGGTGTGTAAGGACCGCCAGCACGTTGCGATGCGGACAGGTGGTGTCCGATATTAACAACGTGTCAACATGAAACGGTCACCGCAGTTGCGTGAGCATCGCTTCCGCCATCACCCACAGTGCCCGGTTAAGTTTCACGTCCCCGTCTATACCGCGAACGGCCCGGGTATGTGACCGTCCCCCTTTGGCATTACGGCCACTGAGCCCGCCCTTAATCAGGTTCTCCTGAATACGCTGATACGTGGTCCACAGGTCGTTACTCTCATCCTGCCAGCGGCGCGGGGAGAGGATCTGCGATTCAGTCACCGGCTGGTGGTCTTCACCAAAGCGGTACGTCAGCGCGACTTTTGCCAGTGCCTGCTGCGCCGGTGGCGGCAACAGCAACGACTGCATCGCATCCCGCTTCTCCTCCACACGGTCAAAAATGCCCAGCACTTCATACGCGCCTTCAATCACTTGACTTACCACGTCCCCCTTGTGCGGCACCCGCACCTCGCCAAATGACTCACCACAGACAAGACCGTTCTGACATACTGCTCTGAATAACCCCGGCAGCATCTGGTACGAACTGGTGCCATCATGTGAATTCAGCAAAATGATTTCCGGCACCTGCTTACCGGTAATCTGCCCCTCCCGACGAAGGCGCAGCATGTGTTTCGTATGTTCACGACGACCCGGGTCACGTACCCGGGTCTGACAGGCAAAGAACGGCTGGAAGCCTTCGCGCTGCAGGCTGTCGAGCAGGGAGATGGTGGGTATATAGGTATAACGCTCACTACGGGACTCGTGTTTGTCCTCACTGAATACACTGGGCACCACGCGAAACAGCTCTTCACGGGTTAAAGGGCGGTCGCGACGGATAAGATTTGCAGCGCCAAAGCGCGAAGCCAGACGGGTCATAAGCAGACTCCTCATAATGGGAAAACAAATAAAAGAAATCTCCGTCGCATCGGCGACAGGGTCAGGGAAATAACAGGGATGGGTTAAATACTCAGAAGAAGAAATCCCAGACTGCGCGGGCTACCGAGACCACGGTGGTGCGCACGGCCTGAATGACGGCCCGCACAGGTGCGGGTATCAGGGGAGAGGCACTGATGCTATCGAGTACGGCCCCGACGGTTTCACCAAAATCGCTACGAGCCTGCTCCTGGACTATCGTCGTGCGAAAGGAAGACTGGAGTTGCGACACTACCGGGCTGGTGGCCTCACGTGGCAGGCACTTTATCATTCGCTCGGCCATCACCCGCAGCCCCCACTGTAGACGGACCGATAAGGCACACACCGGATGGACGGGCTGGAACAGCTCATGCAGCAGACAAATTTTGCGGCTGATATTCTGCTTCTGCTCTGTGGACAATGGCCCCCCACCGCTGGTGGGCTCGGCCTTATCCGACTGGCTGATAACAAACAGCACCTTATGCCGGTATGCCTCCCCAATTACCTGATGATAAAAATGTTCATCCACTGCCAGTGCCCGGTCATCGGCCTTAATCAGCCACAGCACCAGGTCGAGCCGGGGGAGTTGTTCGCGATACAGTGCAGCATACTCGGTATCGCGAGCGCCACTTTCGCCCACGCCGGGCAGATCCACCAGCGTCATATGGCGGTCGCCAACTTGCAGGCGAAAGCGCAGTGGCTCACGTGTACAGGCCGCCACATCGCTGACTGGTGATACCTCACTGGCAAACAGGGCATTGCACAGCGAGGACTTACCCGCTCCAGTTTTGCCCATAATGCCAATCACTGGCTCGTAGTGGGTTAACTGATTTATCTGTTGCAGAATGCGTTCAGACACCCATTGCGGCAAGCCAGAAAGTGAGTTCTGCAGCGGCTGCAGTCCTTCATAATTGTTCATCACTACTCCTATGAAAAATAAAACAAAAACGGCAGGACCATGAGGTTCTGCCGTTAATCAGGTATGTTCAGAAGAATGATATATATCCGAAGAGTTTTCTAATGCACACAAGTGTGGGGAATTGGTAGAGCCTACGAAGCCGATTATCGGGAAAAGGCATTATCTAACTTGATTATAGATACAGTCGATAAGAACAAATTGCGATAAAATCGCAGCAATAGCCGTAACCAAAAATCAATAACAGGATAAAAATGACTAGTCTTCAACAACGTGCAGAACTACACCGTCAAATCTGGGCAATTGCCAATGATGTTCGGGGGTCGGTCGATGGTTGGGATTTCAAACAATACGTCCTTGGTGCGCTCTTCTATCGCTTTATCAGTGAAAATTTTTCCAGCTACATTGAGGCCGGTGATGCTAGCGTCCACTATGCTGCACTGGATGACAGCATCATTACCGATGACATCAAAGATGATGCCATCAAAACCAAAGGCTATTTCATCTACCCGAGCCAGCTGTTCTGCAATGTTGCCGCTAAAGCGAATACCAACGACAGGCTAAACGCTGATTTAAATAGTATCTTCGTCGCTATTGAAAGCTCAGCCTACGGTTATCCGTCTGAAGCTGACATCAAAGGCCTGTTTGCTGATTTTGACACCACCAGTAACCGCTTGGGTAACACAGTCAAAGATAAAAATACCCGCCTAGCTGCTGTGTTGAAAGGTGTTGGGGGCTTAAAGCTGGGTGACTTTAACGACCACCAGATTGACCTGTTCGGTGATGCGTACGAGTTTTTGATTTCTAACTACGCGGCGAATGCTGGTAAGTCTGGTGGGGAGTTCTTCACACCACAGCACGTCTCTAAGCTGATAGCTCAACTGGCAATGCACGGTCAGACCCACGTCAACAAAATCTATGACCCGGCTGCAGGCTCGGGTTCACTGCTGTTGCAGGCGAAGAAGCAGTTTGATGATCACATCATTGAGGAAGGTTTTTTCGGTCAGGAGATTAACCATACGACGTTTAACCTAGCGCGTATGAACATGTTTCTTCACAACATTAACTACGACAAATTTGACATCAAGCTAGGGAATACACTGACTGAGCCACATTTCGGTGATAAGAAACCTTTTGATGCAATTGTCTCTAACCCTCCCTATTCGGTGAAGTGGATTGGCAGTGATGACCCGACGCTGATTAATGATGAACGTTTTGCTCCGGCAGGCGTACTCGCACCGAAATCTAAAGCCGACTTTGCGTTTGTACTTCATGCGCTGAACTACCTCTCAGCTAAAGGCCGTGCGGCGATTGTCTGCTTCCCGGGTATTTTCTACCGTGGCGGTGCGGAGCAAAAAATCCGCCAGTACCTAGTCGATAACAACTACGTTGAAACAGTGATTTCACTGGCACCGAATCTGTTCTTTGGCACCACTATTGCCGTTAACATTCTGGTACTGTCAAAGCACAAAACAGATACCAGTATACAGTTTATTGATGCCAGCGAGCTGTTTAAAAAAGAAACCAATAACAACATCCTGACCGACAACGATGATGAGGACAATCTAGGCCACATCCAGCAGATAATGCGAGTGTTCGCAAACAAAATGGATATCGACTATCTGGCAACATCGGTGCCTTTTGAAAAGGTTGCAGCTAATGGCTACAACCTATCTGTCAGCAGCTACGTGGAAGCCAAAAACACCCGAGAAATCGTTGATATTGCGGAACTGAATGCCGAGCTGAAAACTACCGTCGGCAAAATAGACCTGTTACGTAAAGATATTGATGCGATTGTGGCTGAGATTGAAGGCATTGAGGCGCAGGCATGAGCGAGTTGAGTTATCTGGAAAAACTGCTGGATGGAGTTGAGGTTGAATGGTTGCCATTGGGTGATCTAGGCGAACTAGTACGTGGAAATGGATTACCTAAATCTGATTTCACGGAGTCGGGAGTACCTGCCATTCACTACGGTCAAATATATACTTTTTACGGACTATCAACTGAAACTACAAAATCATTTGTTTCTCATCAAACAGCGGAAAAGCTAAAAAAAGTAAATCCTGGTGATGTTGTTATTACTAATACTAGTGAAAATTTTGAAGATGTTGGCAAGGCGTTGGTATACCTTGGAAAAGAACAAGCCGTTACTGGTGGGCACTCCACGATCTTCAAACCCAATAATGAAATTATTGGGAAATATTTTGCTTACTACACTCAAACGGGATTTTTTGCAAGCGAGAAAAGAAAGTACTCCAAAGGAACAAAAGTAATAGACGTATCGGCAACTGATATGGCGAAAATTACTATCCCAACCCCCTGCCCGAACAATCCGGAAAAGTCCCTCGCCATCCAGTCTGAAATTGTCCGGATTTTGGATAAATTTACCGCAATTACCGCTGAGCTTACCGCTGAGCTTACCATGCGTAAAAAACAGTACAACTACTATCGCGACCAGCTACTGAGTTTTGATCAAGGTGAAGTTGAGTGGAAGCCGTTGGGGGACATTGGTGAATTTATTCGTGGAAAGCGCTTTACTAAAGCTGATTATGTGGAAGAAGGAATCAGCGTTATTCACTACGGTGAGATATATACGCGGTACGGTGTTTTTGCGACCCATGCCCATTCTCATGTCCGAGACGATATGGCTGAATCACTACGCTATGCAATGCCTGGTGATGTTGTAATGGCTGGTGTGGGTGAGACTGTTGAAGATGTTGGTAAGGCTGTGGCTTGGATTGGAAATGAAAAAGTAGCCATCCACGATGACAGTTATGCTCTTCGCCATTCAATGAACCCAAAGTTCATTTCTTATGTGATGCAAACAGCTGCATTCATTGATGATAAGGCGAAACATGTCTCTAGGGGAAAGGTCAATAGGTTATTAATTGATGGAATTGCAAAAGTCAAAATACCAATTCCATATCCCAATGACACTGAAAAATCACTCGCAGAACAGGCTAATATCGTCGCCATTCTCGATAAATTCGATACTCTGACCAGCTCAATCACCGAAGGCCTCCCACGTGAAATTGAGCTACGTCAGAAACAGTACGAATACTATCGTGACCTGCTGTTCAGTTTCCCAAAGCCTGAAGCCGTCAGCAACTGATTAACCGCTGATGCTGACTTTTTTATATGTGCCGGAAGCGACTCAATCCCTCTTCTGGCCTTTACCAACCGGCACACAGGATGCGCTATGACTCACAAAACCCACACCATTGCTGAATCCAATAACTTCATTGTTCTCGAGAAATACACCAGAACCTGGGAGTCTGTTGATAGCTACCAGAGCGAGTCAGACTTAGAGCGTGAAGTGATTCAGGATCTTCGCAATCAGGGCTATGAATTTCTTTCCGTTAAATCACCGACAGCGATGCTGGTCAATGTGCGGAAACAGCTTCAGAGCCTCAATAGTGTGGTGTTTAACGAAAACGAGTGGCGACGTTTCACGGAGCACTACCTGGACAGCCCGAGTGATAGCAGCCTCGATAAGACCCGTAAGATCCACATCGACTATATCTGCGATTTCACCTTCGATGACGGGCGGCTGGAAAATATCTACCTGATCGATAAAAAGAACCTCATGCGCAACAAAGTGCAGGTCATTCAGCAGTTTGAACAGAGCGGCTCACATGCTAACCGTTATGATATCACCATCCTGGTCAATGGTCTGCCACTGGTTCAAATCGAGCTGAAAAAACGCGGCGTAGCTATACGTGAAGCCTTTAACCAGATACACCGTTACAGCAAGGAAAGCTTTAACGGTGACAACTCACTGTTTAAATACCTGCAACTGTTTGTCATTTCCAACGGCACCGATACCCGCTACTTTGCCAATACCACAAAACGGGATAAGAACAGTTTCGACTTCACCATGAACTGGGCGAAGTCCGATAACACGCTGATTAAAGATCTAAAGGACTTTACTGCCACTTTTTTCCAGAAGCATACCCTGCTCAATGTATTGTTTGACTACAGCGTGTTTGACAGCAACCAGACGCTGCTGGTGATGCGCCCGTATCAGATTGCCGCCACCGAGCGAATTTTATGGAAAATTAACAGCTCCTATAAAGCCAAAAACTGGTCAACCCCAGAAAGCGGCGGTTTTATCTGGCATACCACCGGCTCAGGTAAAACCCTGACCAGCTTTAAAGCCGCACGTCTGGCGACCGAACTGGACTTCATTGATAAAGTCTTCTTTGTTGTCGACCGTAAAGACCTCGATTTCCAGACCATGAAGGAATATCAGCGCTTCTCCCCGGACAGCGTCAATGGTTCTGACAATACTGCAGGCCTTAAAAGGAATCTGGATAAAGACGATAACAAAATTATCGTCACCACAATTCAGAAGCTGAATAACCTGATGAAAGCGGAAGCCGACTTATCGGTCTATCAGCAACAGGTCGTCTTCATTTTCGATGAGTGCCACCGCAGCCAGTTTGGTGAGGCCCAGAAGAACCTGAAAAAGAAATTCAAACGCTTTTATCAGTTTGGTTTCACCGGCACGCCCATTTTCCCGCAAAACGCATTGGGCGCTGAAACCACCGCCAGCGTGTTTGGCCGCGAACTGCATTCTTACGTGATTACCGATGCGATTCGTGATGAGAAAGTGCTGAAATTCAAGGTGGATTATAACGATGTCCGCCCGCAGTTTAAGTCGCTTGAAAACGAAACCGACGACAAGAAACTCACGACAGCTGAAAACAATCAGGCTTTTCTACATCCGCGCCGTATTGAGGAAATTACCCGCTATATTCTTGCTAACTACCGTCAGAAAACCCATCGTACTTTTCCGGGGGCAAAAGGGTTCAACGCCATGTTTGCGGTTAGCAGTGTGGATGCAGCCAAAGCCTATTATGAAGCCTTTAAGCAGTTACAGCAGGGGCCAGAAAATCATACTGACACCCGTAAACCACTTAGGGTAGCGACCATCTATTCATTCGCTGCGAATGAAGAACAGAATGCGGTCGGTGACATTACCGATGAAAGTTTCGATGTCAGTGCCATGAACAGCAGCGCCAAAGAATTTCTTGATGCGGCCATTGACGACTATAACCGTCATTTCAAAACCAATTTCAGTACCGACAGTAATGGCTTCCAGAACTATTATCGTGATTTAGCCCAGCGCGTGAAGAAACAGGATATTGACCTGTTAATTGTCGTGGGCATGTTCTTAACCGGCTTCGATGCTCCAACTATGAATACCCTGTTTGTGGATAAGAATCTGCGCTATCACGGCTTGATGCAGGCATTCTCACGCACCAACCGCATTTATGATGCCACCAAAACCTTCGGCAATATCGTGACCTTCCGTAATCTGGAACACGCGACGATTGATGCTATCACGCTGTTTGGTGATAAGAATACCAAAAACGTGGTGCTGGAAAAGAGCTACACAGAGTACATGGAAGGCTTTAACGATATCGTCACCGGTGAAGCGAAACGTGGTTTTATGACTGTAGTCTCAGAGCTGGAGCAACGGTTCCCAGACCCGGCGAATATTGACAGCGAGAAAGAGAGAAAGTCCTTCGTTAAGCTGTTTGGTGAGTATCTGAGAGCGGAAAACATTCTGCAAAACTATGACGAATTTACCACGTTAAAAGCGCTCCAGAAGGTCGATACCAGCAACCCGGAGGCACTCGAAGCCTTCAAGGCCGAGCATTATATCGATGATGAGAAGCTCGCTGAATTACAGACTATTCGTCTTCCTGCCGAACGCAAGCTTCAGGACTACCGTTCAGCCTACAATGACATCCGCGACTGGCAGCGCCGCGAAAAGGCAGCGAATGATAAGGATGACTCAACCACCGACTGGGATGATGTGGTGTTTGAGGTAGATTTGTTGAAGTCTCAGGAGATTAACCTGGACTATATCCTCGGTCTGATATTCGAGCATAACAAACAGAACAAGAGCAAAGACGGGTTGACCGAAGAAGTCAGAAGTCTTATCCGCTCAAGCCTAGGCAACCGAGCCAAAGAAGGGCTGGTCATTGATTTTATTCAGCAGACGAACCTAGATGAACTGTCAGATAAGGCTGGGATTATTGATGCGTTCTTCGCTTTTGCTCAGCGTGAACAGCAGCGTGAGGCAGACGCATTAATAAAAGAAGAAAACCTGAATGAAGAGGCTGCCAAACGCTATATCCGTACGTCCCTGAAACGAGAGTATGCCACCGATAATGGTACTGAGCTAAACGAGACGTTACCAAAACTCAGCCCGTTAAACCCGCAATATAAAACGAAAAAGCAGTCAGTGTTCCAGAAAATCGTCGCATTCATTGAGAAATTTAAAGGGGTGGGTGGGCAGATTTAAGCGTGGGGGTTTGAAGGATATTGGCACTGATAACCTGTCTGTGAGCACAGCACCTCGGACATGGATCCACCTATCACAATAAGGAAATGAGTTAATGACCTTCTGCGATAAACTAAAAATACATCTGGAAAACAGCCAGCAAAATCAACCCCAACTGACAGTTATGATTGTTGAGCAGGCATTGTAGTCATGGGAACTGTATCCTATCAGGTAAAAAAAATCGGGATGCTGCTAGAGCAGCGCCTCGCTATTCCGTCATACCAGCGCCCCTACAAATGGAAACAAAAACACGTCAATCAACTAATTGATGATGTGTTAACCCACCAAAATAAACAGAGCTACCGCCTTGGGACTGTGGTGTTGCACCGGGATAAGTTAAAACCTGCTTATGAAGGTGAGCTCGATATCGTTGATGGTCAGCAGCGCCTTCTGACCTTAACCTTGCTTTGCTCAGTGCTCGATCAGAGTGGTGAGTTTTCAACGCCCCTGTTGGAACAATCTTTTGCTTCAAGGGTTAGCATCAATAACCTTGAGCACAATGCCAAAGTCATTGAGAACCGCCTCGTGGGACTAAATGATAACGAGCGCAAATCACTACTTCACTTCGTGTGTAACAAGTGTGAACTGATCGAAGTGACGCTCGATGATTTGAGCGAAGCCTTTCAGTTTTTCGACTCGCAAAACGCCAGGGGTAAGGCCCTCGCGCCCCATGACTTACTAAAGGCATACCATTTGCGCGAAATGATGGATGCTACAGAGCAAGCGGAACGACTACACCACGTTAGCCTGTGGGAGCAAGGAGTCAGTCCGGATGATGAATCCGCTAATCTACACCTCATTATGGGCGAGTATTTGTTCCGCATGCGCCGATGGCTGGATGGCGATTATGGCGTGCAGTTCAGCCGCCACAATCTTGAAGTGTTCAAAGGCGTCAACCTCTCCACCTCTGATTACCACTATCTGCAGTCTCTGCTCGCCCTGGATTTTGCAGTTGAGCACTACAATAACGACCCTATCAGGAAGTGGGACAAGCAGAAAAAAACTTATCCGTTTCAGGTTAATCAGTTAATAATTAACGGAAAGCGCTTTTTTGAGTATATCCAGCACTACAAATCCCTGCATCACACCCTATTTGAAGGTGACAACGCACTGCTTGGCAATTTCTTAAAAAAACATACCCGCTACGCTGGCAGTTCACGCAAAGGGGATATGTATATTAAAAATCTCTTTATGTGTGCAGTGATGGCCTATTACGATAAGTTTGGCGATAAAGAATTAATTCAAGCCGCAACAATCTGTTTTTGTTGGAGTTACTACTTGCGCTTGCAATATCAAAAAATCGGCATGGACAGTGTTGATGGCTATGCGCGTGAGCCCCGAGGACTATTGAGAGTGCTCGATAAAGCGATCCACCCACAACAATTCCTACGCTTTCAGCCAACGCGTTGTATAAACATTCGTTTTCAAAATGCCAAACCCGTAGAAGATTCAATCGCTCAGATGCAGGGAGAAGTACATGCCACTGAGTAACGATTTAGCCTTGCTGACCATCGAACAGTTATTCAGCGCTGATAGCCATTATGTTATCCCTATTTATCAGCGTAACTACGCCTGGGGCGCGCAGGAGATTGAACAGCTTATTCGGGACATTGCCGATGCTGCTGAAGCCCTTAAAAATGCAGAGCAACAGGAAGACCCGAAATACTATCTGGGCAGCTTGGTGGTATATGTCCGAGATGGCGCTGATAGCGCACACCAAGGCGTAATAGTCTATGAAACGATTGATGGGCAGCAAAGGTACACAACGCTGTCGATTTTGCTCGCATACTTAAAAAAAGTTGCTTGCTGCAGCGAACAAGATTTATCCCCGCTTCACCTAAATCTCGACTTTGACAGCCGTCCTAAATCAGCCCGAACGCTACATAACCTGTTTCAACAGGCTCAGAGCAATGATCCTGAAGAACCCTCAATCCGAGCGGCGTTTACTATTATTGAACGCTACTTTGAGAAAGAGAACATAGACACCAACAACTTTTGCCGATATCTACTCCAGCGCGTCACTATTTTGCGGGTTCCGGTGCCAACAGAGACTGATCTCAACCACTACTTTGAGATCATGAATAACCGAGGTGAACAGCTAGAAAAACACGAAGTGTTGAAAGCGAAATTGATGTCAGTTTACAACGGTGAAACTGCCGCAAGAAACGGCTTTTCTGCCATATGGGATGCCTGCGCTGACATGAATCGATATGTGCAATTGGGCTTTAGCTCAGAGGCTCGCAAAGCATTATTTGGTGAGCAGTGGCTAGGATTCCCGGCGAGTTTTGAGGTGATAAAATGCGCGATAGAAACTAATCGTGATACAGACGAAAAGCTGACTATACGGGATATTATCGAAAGACGACGCTTTCATCACACTGATGACAACGATGAAAAAGCAAAAGAGCAGCGTTTTGATTCGATTATCGATTTCTCCAACTTCCTACTGCATGTGCTAAAAGTGACAGTGGATAATGACGTGTCATTGGACGATAAAAAACTACTTCAGGCATTTGAAATCATAAAAAATGACCGAAAAAAAATCACCCAGTTTGCTTTTAACTTGCTGAAGTTTAGAGTCTTGTTTGACCGCTATATCATTAAGCGCGATCAGGCTGAGAAGTGGAGCCTGCTGACACTTGAGTACTATGCCAGAGACAGGAATTCGAGCTTCAGCTACAACAACTCTTTCGATCAAGATGAACTGTCTGGTGTAAACAAACAACTAGCGATGATCTTGTCGATGTTCCATGTCTCCCACCCTGCCTATGTTTACAAGCGATGGCTCAATCGCTCGCTGGCCATTTTGAATACTCTGGCTTTGGATCAACTGAACGTTGACGGAGCGGCTTACCTCAGAGAGCTTGAGCAACTCAGCCATGAGTTTTTGGCTGAGATTTGTGGTGAAAAGGAGCAATTCGATTCAGAGGCTCTGCACCGCGGTACCGGTGTGCAGAACTTTGTGTTCAATTTGCTCGATTATCGTTTGTGGCGTGATCTTAATGCTGGCCAATCATTTGATGGTAAAGGGCTTAATAATCCCGAGATTAAAAAGCATTTTGACGGCTTCCAGTTTTCACCGAGTCGAACGTCGGTTGAACACTACTTTCCTCAAACCGATCCTTCTGGCGCAAACCAAATGGGGGATGATGTCCATCGTTTCGGTAACCTCTGCCTGATCTCACCAAGCAGCAACTCGAGACTTAGTAATTATTCGCCGGCAGACAAGAAAAAATTCTACGTCGAAACAGAGCGAGCAGAGAGCTTAAAACAAGCAATCATGATGAGCTATGAGGAGTGGGGGCCGGAGGGACAAGGCTTTAAAAACATAGCAAGCCATGAATACGCGATGCTGACATTGCTCAAAGAGCATCGAGATATGACCCTACCAACCAGGAAATAATGCGTGCAACTGTGTTTTATAATATCAAGTGTGATTACAATCGCTGGCGGTGCCATAGTGCCGTTGGCGGTCTCAGCTCTGAACGATTTGAAAACCAAAAACCTGATTAGGGCTGTGTCTACCTTACGTGAGGTGGAACAGTATGTTATACAACCAAATTAGACGTCAGGATTCCAATATTTATGGAATCCTGAAAAGCTTGATACCTGCGACCGAGAATAGTTGTGAAGTATTTAGATCACTGGTGATGATGCAGTGAACCGATTGGACTGTGTCATAACATCTTCCTAGTTTTCGCAAAATTGTCACGGATGTCTAAATGGAGTCGAACGATTCAGGCGGAGTAGCCGCCAAGCACGGTTTCTTATTTCAGGACTGCGTAGCCGCTTACCATGTCACCAGAATGCTTCGTGACAAGACTATTCGCAGTGTTCGCTGCGAGGTCACAGACGATATCGACATTGTATCTGATGGATACATCGACTTCGTTCAGGTAAAAAGCACCGGCAAAGCACGTTGGAACATTTCGGACATCGTTCAGAATTCAAAAGGTGCTGATAAAAAGACGATCCCCTGCAGTTCAATTTTGCACAAATCAATGCAGTGTGAGCCTGACCCGGCCCTTGGACGTAGGTACTCCATCGTCACAGAGGAAAAGGTCAACAAAACCCTTGAGTACTTGACGATCAGCCCAAACGCCCGACTAGATAAGCTAGGTAGACAGGAACTCATCAATGATCTCAACAAGCGCACGAACAATTATTTAACAGACTCAGGTATAAGCGTTTCAGATTGGATCGATGCGGCTAAATGGGAAGTGTTTTCATCCCTGAGAGAACTTGAACTTCTGGGGATCAAGAACATACGGCTGGCCTCCCAAGATCTACATGGGGTCATTCTCAGTTCCGAAACTGTCGCCGAAGACATTTGGTGCCGCATCCTTGATACCGTGACGCGCAAGGGCGAGCATTCTCGACGCATTCACAGTGCTGATGACAAGTCCTACTTACGACCAGACCTGCTTGAGTGGTTCAAGCAGCGTGTCGAAGATGACCAATCTCGGTCAGGCCGCAAAATCTACGTCAAACGGGACTTACCCCACATCCTTACGCCATTTAGAGCGCCTATGGCTTCGGTCTGCGCTAAGCGTAAAGGCCAGGTTCTACATCAGCAGTACTCGCTTAAGAAATACCGCTACAAGCACATCGCGGATAACGTCTGCCAATGGTTGGATGAGGTCTTTCTCCGACCAAAAGAAATGTCTGATATTCATAAACTGACATTCATTGAAAAGCGAGAACGACTAAAGAATTCCGTCTTCAAGTCGCTCCATGACGTCAGCGAATTCCTGGGGCGAGTGTTGTTGCATGCAACGATCCGGCAGCACCACGAAAGCCAGCCTATCCCTTGCATGCTATACGTGGAAAAAGCAGGGGCCGAAAAAATTCTTGAAAACGTGCATATCGTTCGCCGCGATCCAGAAGGTGATCAGCTTTGGATTGGCTTCAGCGAGTTGGTGACTGATATTGACATTGCCGTCAGATTGCCGGAGATACGGGATCAGTTGTACGAGGACATTTCGGATTGCATCGATACAGCACGCAGAAAGATCCTCGACATTAAAGACGATAACTACCTGCTTCGCCACGATATTGACGAAATTCTTGATGGCAGCCAACCTTTCGATGCTCACCTCGATCGTTTCACGTTTGTTCTGTTCGTGGGCTACAACTCGAATCTGCTTACCGAGCCAGAAACGCCGGGGTTCGAGGGTGACCTGGAGAAGGAAACGACGGCGCTATTCGAAAAATTCGCGGCTGACCTTATCGAGGATTCGCCGTTTGCGAATCTTTGCATCCACGTATTCATTTATCCAGCCCCGAGTCTTGAGCGGTTAACCCAATTGGTTGATGAGAAGGTGAGAGAGGTTATATGACAGAGGTCTATGAACAGGCGAAACATAGCCTGCAGGGTGAGGACTTCTCATCTTTCAATTATCTGTTTGCGGTTAACAAGCTGTTGTCTAATCCTGTTTCGTATGACTTGGGACGGGACTTGATCGTGCGAGCTCTCGATTCGCGCGAACTATTTTCCGAGCACACCACAATTTTGAAAAATATGGTGAGAAAATCAGGTTTGTTCCCGTATCTCAAAAAGGAGTTCACTGGCCTGACACCGGATGACCTAAGGGTGCTTGAGCTATACCAGACCCCATTCTCGAATGGTTATGTTTTCCACTCAATGCAGTTCCACATATTTGATCTGCTTAAGTCCGGTCAAAACGTGGTGCTGAGCGCACCTACAAGCATGGGCAAAAGCGCAATCGTCGATTCATTGCTCGGCATGGGAACCTTGAAACGGCTTGTTCTGGTTGTTCCGACAGTGGCTCTTGCCGACGAAACCCGTCGCCGACTGCAAGAGCGATTCGGTGACCGATATCAGATCATCCACCACAGTTCCCAAGTGTGCCATTCCGATCAGGCTGTTTACGTGTTAACTCAGGAGCGAGTGAACGAGCGTGACGACATCGTCAACATTGACCTCTTCGTCATTGACGAGTTTTACAAGTTGGCGTTCCGACAACTGAAAAGCGGGGACATTGATCATCAAGACGAACGAGTCATCGAGCTCAACATTGCGTTGAGCAAACTGCTTAAGGTCTCCAGGCAGTTTTACCTGACTGGACCGTTCGTTAACAGCATTCGCGGTCTCGAAAGACTTGGGTATCCGCATACTTTCGTTTCTACCGACTTCAATACAGTCGCGCTAGATGTTAAGACGTTCGGCATCAAAGCGAATGACGACAAAGCCAAGCTCAACGCGCTAGGGGAAATCGCGCACGCATGCGTCGACGCAACGATCATTTATTGCAAGTCACCAACTGTTGCGGGCCAGGTGGCGCGCGAGCTGATCAGGCTTGGGCATGGCACTCCGACTGAGAGTCCTCATGTCGACTGGGTCAGAGAAGAGTTCGATGCCGACTGGGATTACACAGTCGCACTTAGAAACGGTATTGGCTTGCATTTTGGCGCGCTACCGAGGGCACTGCAGCAATACACCGCCGACCAATTCAATGCTGGAAAACTGCGCTTTTTACTCTGCACCTCCACGATCATTGAAGGAGTCAACACTATCGCTAAGAACGTCGTAATCTACGACAACCGCGATGGAACTCGCAGCATTGACAAATTCACCCATGGGAACATCAAAGGGCGCGCCGGGCGCATGGGCGTTCACTTCGTAGGCAAAATATTTTGCCTAGAGGAAATCCCGGAAGACAACCTCAATCAAGAGGTGGATATTCCGCTCGGTATTCAGGACATTGATACTCCAATCAACCTCTTAGCCAGCGTTCAACCAGACCACTTGTCCGAGTTTTCACAGGATCGCTTTGATGAGGTTTTCATAAACGACCGTGTTTCCATCGACCTTGTGAAGAAGCATTCGTACTTCCGTGTCGAGCAGTTCGAAATGCTGCAAAGTATGTTCGAGATGATGGACGACAACGAATTTTCCTCGTTGGTGTTTCACTGGACCCCCGCGACAAACTTTCTCAAGACCTTTGCAAAAATCATTGCCAGACTGGTTCCCCATACGTTCAGTCGCAATGGGGTCCCTGTTAATCCCACGGATGTCATGATCGCCAAACTTGCCGGTTATTTAAGTGCTGAAAGTTATTCGGAATATCTGAAAAATCAGATCGATTACGCACGACAGTGGGTTTCTGAAGGGGAGAAGCGCACTCTTTCCATTGCCCTCAACAATGATTTAAAGCTCATAACCAATACTTTCGGTTACACGTTACCTAAAGTGCTCAGCTTGATGGAGGATGTAGTTAAATACCACGCTTTGAAGCGAGGTATGCGCAGCAAAGTCGATTACACACATGTCAAATTGGCGTTCGAAAGTTTCCATCTACCACCAGGTGTCAATGCCTTAGAAGAGATTGGCATTCCCATTCAGACGTTACACCGACTGGTAGACTTGCTGGAATTTTCCGACGAGGCTGATGTGGATGAGTTGAGCCAGTATCTTCGGGATACTCAGGACATTTGGAGTAGATCGATTGGGTACGTTGATCAGATGTTTATCAGGCGCGCGCTCGGTATTAGACGACATTGATTTAGGTACGTTTGTCTACGGAACGCGGGAAAGCGACATTTTTGAATAACTCACATCTTCGGTAGGCTAGGTCGTCTACCAGGACGGGCTTCCAACCATCAAAAGATTACCGATATCTTAATACAAACAAATCAGGCCTTTCCAGCCATAAGAAAGGCCATTGTTGTAAAAAATAAATTACCCGCGACTGCAGCCGAAATTACGGTCTCCGTCACCGACTATTTTAGTCCTTACTTTGGTCATGTAATCCACCCTATTCATCAAATCGCTATAGGTCTGCTCAAAGTTGTCCCTTTTACGATTGAGAAGGTATTTGCCATTTGGCGGGTAATTAACTAACTTCCCCGAGCTATCTATAGGGATGCCAAGTGCACTGTACCAAGCTGTCGTTATCATTGTACGTAACGTGTTACGGTTTAAGTCGTAATCACCTAAATGATAATAAGCATCCTGATTGAAACACAGTATCAAATGGTAGTGCCGCTTCCCAATTTTTGTATATTCTCTGACCCATGCGTAACGTAAGGTAGAATGTCGACTCTCAGGCCAGTCTTTTCGTTGAGTTTTGATATGCTTATCGTGTTCAAGCTTTGCTTTTAACGCACTGGTAAAGCGAGATATAGCACCAGAGTCAACCCTAGGTTGAAAGAATGGATTATCCATATTTTCTGTATCAATTGGGTCATGCAGATCAACACGAAGAATCATTGAGTTAGGATGTTCGTTGAGGGAGTCATCAATAACCTGTTTTATTCTATCCCGATATAGGGATACGTGTGATCCGTATTCACTATCGTATGTCATATAGCATCCTGTTTTATGATATTGAAGTAAGTGATGGATTTAATATATATTACCTATCATGATAATAAACCCTTAACTGAGGTGGGCTCATGGTTCATTTTTACTCCTGAATTAAAACATTTACTTAGAATGAAGTTGCGGGGTTCAAACCAGCGAGAGCTATTAATGTAGTTTTCCCCCTCTTCCCTACAAGGATTTTATTTTGAGAGAACAAAGCACTCAGCAATTCATTTGCTTTACTACGATTCCTGAATTTATTAGGGCCATATTGGAGGATGGTGTTTTTCGTGATGAAAGGCTTACAATAACGAATACAATAGTTTTTTATCCAGCTGTAAAGCTCATCTGTTTCCGCAACATCTAAAGAAAACTTTTCTTTTTTGGAGAACAAGAGGATGTATTCTTCAACATACCAGGCCATTATATCCACTGCGGCTTTTACAGCGGCAATAGATATATCGCCCTCATCACCGCTGAAATAATGTAGTAAGGCAGCAAGCCTCGCCATATTCTCCGCCATTTTAGAAGCATAATCCTTAAAATCAGACAGGTAGCCAAGCAGCCTCATTTCTGACTCGACTTTGTTATAAAATTCGAGCCAGTTTTTTTCTGCTTCGGGAGAGAAACGCAGACACTGACGCTCATTTTCCTCATTTCTCGAAATGCTCTCATTAACAATGTCTATCAGCCGTTGATGAAATACCGGCAGATGCTCATTTGAGACAACCGGACTGGTAATTTGCCTGTTGCCCTGTGTTGAACCCGGTTGACATATCAAACATCGGGCGAAGAATCCGATCCCTTTCGCGGCATCGCCTTTTCGTTCCAGATACCCTTTTTTAAACACATCAGGCTGAATCATCAACCCCAGCGTCATTCTGGCATCTTTGATTAATTTATCTGGCTCGCTTTTTCTTTCCACGGAAAACATTGTGCCATCCCACATTTTATTGATGAACGGCAGTTCATTCAGCGCGTAGCCGTTAAAAATGGTGCCAGCTTCATCAGACATAAGCCCGATGGACCGCCAGCGTCCACAGAGAGAGTCTTTTATCGCCGCAGGTGTGGCATCGTTGTATATCTGCCTTAACCGGATCGGTGCTTTTGGAGACACCGCCAGTAGCACTTTCAGCCGTTCATTCGTTGTGGAGTGATCTTTATTACGGCGAATATCGGATTTCAATTTTGACATAAGGGCTTTCTTTTCAATATTAAAAACCGTTTCTTCATTCCTCCAGACAACTAGATCGTGTTTATATTTTTTAAACCATTCTTCTTCCAGTTGATACATTGGCTTCATCAGAAGTTTGTCCACAGTGCTTTTGCGCTCACCAGAATCAGCCAGTGTCAGTAAAAAAAGCGATACAGGGCTGCGCAGATTATTCAATCTGCACACATCAATTCGGTTCTGGCAGGCAAGCGAAATTACTCCCAATACCGATGCGGCAATCAAAGCTTGGGGAGCCTGGGTCTGCTGCTCCACTTCATATACCGCATTTCTAATGATCTGCGGGAACACATGCACAGGGAAAGGGCGACCGTTAAACATATAACACCTCTAATACAATTCAGGTTAAAAATTCCCGCACAAGTTGCTATTCCGCTATTAATAGCGGAATAGCAACTTGTGCGGGTCACTCAAAAAAATGATCCCCCTTAAAACTAACGTTCATTGATCCAATAGAGCAGATCACTTAATAGCCATCCGCAGGATTTCAGGCCAATAGGCTTACGTAGCGGAAACTTTCCAATCTGTTCAAGTTTCCACGCTGTAGAGCGGGAAATGGACGTGATACGCTGGCGCTCTCGTTCACGCACCAGACGATCACCTTGCTCACCATAATCACGCAGGATTTTCAGGCGTTCTTCCGGGGTGGGGGTGATAAATGTTGTACTCATACTGCCTCCTTTGTTTCAGTGGATGCAGCATGTCGCAAGTGGGTAACTGAATGACAGCAGCGGACACCTTATTAAGGTGTTAGCGCTTATTGCGGGGCTTAATGCGGTTGCTGTGTTTCTCGATTCAACTGGCGTGTCCACTCATTGATGATTTTTCCATCTTTAAAGTGGACGAAGCGCCATTATGACGATTTATTACCAGCGGGAGAGGGTCTATTGATTTTCATTCTCAATGCGTTTTATCCACTTAGCGATAGTGTCATCACTGAATGAGTCACTGAATCCATATTTTTTGGATGCCACAGTAAGCATCTCCGCCATTTTTGAAAAATTAACCTCACCATTACCATCAAGATAATGCTCTTTCAGCATGACATACAGGGCTATTCTTTCTGGCCTAGAAATGCGGGTTTGTTTTTCTTTTTTCACGCAGGGCATGCTTTCTACACTTTGTGGTGACAATTCATTTGCATCAAAAAACAATTCTGATTTATTTCGAAAAACTTCACTTGGAAATCTCAAATAATCCCAATCATCTTTACCATATACCGTAATCGCACCTGCAATATTATTATTTTCTCTGAAAGTATCCATATCCGTTAGCACGTAATGGTCTTCCGCAAAACGAGTCACTGGCGTAGCCTTTACCCGCCAGTAACCATGTGCATGCCCATTGTAGGTATAACGACATATCCCCAAGTAACCTTCCAGAAGTCGAGATTCAATTTCTGCATTTTTCTCCGGGTAAAACAGCCTTATTTTAAACTCTGGCATTTTTTCATGCTGATAATAATCCATGCCTGATTTAATTTTCCTCTCCCAATCTTTAAGAAGAAATTGATCTCCACCAAGGTGCCTGACGATCAGGCATGGCAAAGCATCCAACCGAATGTAGAGTGGAACTTTATGATCAAGCCAATCATTCAGTAAATTTTCAGACATGATATGGCACTTTTCAGATGCCATTGACAAAGGGTGAAAATCGGGCCGCTTTAATGTCATTCGACTTGTCGTCCTGTGTGGAGCTTCGCTGCTTGCGCTATATGTGCTTTATATATTGATTTATATAACTGAAAAGTGGCATTCAGTCTATGCCTTGCAAGCAGCCCCGTTACCCTCTAAAATTTCCAGATTAACTTAAGAGAACACAGCATCATGAAGAAAACACCTGTGACAAAAGCCCAAATCTATCGCGCCGTTGCCAGCTCAACCGCAATAGAAACCGGTGCTCCTGTGCAAAAAATTGAGCAGCAGCTTAAACGCAATCAGGCACAGGCAAAAGCCGTTGGCCTCGCCCGTTAATCTGGCAAGATGTCGCTCACCAGTTGCATCATAGGGCTGTAGTTCCCTGAGACACCCGCCTGTATTGCCTTGAAGTAAAACGCCTTGTGCTCATCCCACAGGCTGTAATCAAGTAAGCCCTTCCCTGCCAGAACCGACAGCACATCGCAAAGTAGCCGCGACAGACGCCCGTTACCTTCTCTGAAGGGGTGGATCAAAATAAACTCCACATGGCATTCAGCCAGATAACTTACCAGCTCCAGACGAGCCAGGGATTTGAGTTCACCAGACCGAGAAAGAAACTGCTTCTCGAAGCCATCAAGCAGCAGCGGAATCCTGTCGGCAGCCGCAAACTGAAAGCCATCCTTAGTTAGGTTGGCATTACGCAGCCTCCCCGCCCAGTCGTACACATTCCCCAGCCATTGGCGATGCCACCTGCTGATGTGCTCAAAAACCAGCGCCTCAGGCGGCTGGCTCTCAATAAATAGATGCTCATACAGCATCAGCAGCAAGCCAGACTCCAGCGTATCCATTTCCTGTTCATCAATGATTCCCAGCTTATTAGCCAGCACCAAGTCCCCAGAGCCCGGCTGATACCGTTCTTCCGCTGAATTAAGCTCATATTTTGACAAGCTTTTACCTCCGCCCAAACAAGTTAACAACGTTGTTTTCCTGCTGCCGTTGATAGTTATTAACCCGATCTTCCCAGATCTCAAGCGCCCTGCGCTTTTCAGTCAGATAATCATAGCGGTCATAGTGTTTCGAGCTGACGTCATTTAAAGCGTGTGAATCGCCACAGATAATCTAGACACTTCCGAGCCGCTGATAATATTGGTTTTCGTATTCAGTTGGTGGCATATGATCACTCGAACCATGCCGACGCTTACTGTTATAAAACATTTCGATGTAATCAAAAATATCACCGCGAGCTTCTTCTCGCGTTCCGTAGATCTTTTTCTTTATCCGTTCACGTTTCAGTAGCTGGAAAAAACTTTCTGCGACTGCGTTGTCATGACAGTTACCGCGACGGCTCATACTGCCCTCCAGCCCGTGTGATTTCAGGAACGACTGCTACTCATAGCTTGTGTACTGACTGCCTTGATCAGAATGAACCAGCATCTGCTTTTGAGGATTACGTCGCCACACGGCCATCAGAAGTGCATTCAGGACAATATCCTTTGTCATCCGGGGCTGCATTGACCAGCCAATAACTTTGCGCGAGAACAGGTCAACAACCACAGCCAGATACAGCCAGCCTTCGTCAGTCCGGATGTAGGTGATGTCCGTTACCCAACGCTCATCCGGTGCTTCCGGGTTGAACTGCCGCTGGAGCCTGTTGGGCGTACGATGCTGGTTTCACCCTTACGTGCCCGTGGGCTACGGTACCCGACCTGAGCCCTTATCCCGGCACGCTTCATCAGTCGCCAGACACGGTTAACTCCGCACTGTTGTCCGGTATCCCGCAGGTCGAGGTGGATCTTGCGATAACCATAAACGCAACCCGACTCCAGCCAGAACTGCTTTATCAGCCCCGTCAGCCTCAGGTCAGCATGATGCCGCCGTGAATCCGGCTGCTGAAGCCAGGCGTAAAAACCACTCGGATGCACATCCAGCACCCGACAAAGCAGTCGGACAGGCCAGCAATGGGTGTTGTCACGGATAAAGGCGTACCTCAGTCGGACAGCTTTGCGAAGTACGCCGCTGTAGATTCAATCTGTCAACGCAACACCCCTTTCAATTATCTCTTTAGGTGTTTTGAACTTCAGTGTCTTTCTCGGTCTGTTGTTTAGCTGAGCTGCAACCTGATCCAGCTCATGCTGAGTATATTGGGCAAGGCATGTCTTTTTGGGAAAGTACTGTCGGATTAGCCCATTAGTGTTCTCGTTTGTTCCCCGCTGCCAGGGGCTCTGAGGATCGCAGAAGTAAACTTTAACTCCTGTGCTGTCAGTAAATTCCAGATGTCTGGCCAGCTCCATTCCTCTGTCCCATGTCAGTGATCGCCGGAGTTCAGGTGGTAGGCTCAGGAATTTATCTGTAAGAGCCTGATTCACTGATAAAGCGTCTTTGCCCCTGAGTCTCAGGATGATCGTATAACGTGATTTTCGGTCTACAAGTGTGGCTATATGAGAGTTTTTTGTACCCGAGACTAAATCGCCTTCCCAGTGTCCCAGAGAGCGTCTGTTATCGATATGCCGGGAACGTTCGTGGATTGGCGTTCCGTTCACTATGTTGATAGTGCCTCTTTCACCTTTGCGAGTATGGCGCCTGCCATGACGGAGGCTGTGCGATCGGCGCAGATGCTGTACGTTCAGGTGGTGTAGCGCTTCACGACTACGAAAGTAAAGCGTCTTATAAATTGTCTCAGGTGATATTCGTAGTGTTTTTTGACGCGGTTTCGCTCGCCTTAACCATCCTGATATTTGCTCTGGGGACCACTTCATCTCAAGCTTTTCCAGAACAAGCTCTCGCAACGGCATATTCTGATCCAGTAAGCACGGTTTTGGTCTTTTAGCCATCCTGTTGGCCCGGTTATTCGCATCAACGGCTTTGTAATAGCGCCTGCCACGATTACGCTGGACTTCACGTGAGATTGTCGAAGGGCTACGATTCAGCATTGTAGCGATGGCTCGAATGCTCATTTTAGCTGACAGACCGGCTCGTATTTCCTCGCGCTCAGACAGCGTCAGGTGAGCAACAGCTCGCTTGCGCTCATTGGGTTTTATGCCGCCAGTATCTCTTAACATCGTGAAGATGGTTCCTGGTTTCGAACCCAGGATATTAGCTATCTCACTGAAGCCTTTTCCGTTCTTCCACAGTTCAAAAACAGATGTTTTTTCCTTTGCTGTAAATGTCCGTCTCATCCAACAATCCTCCGCAACTACATGTTTTCACATGACTGTTGCGTTGACCAATTGAATCTACAGCGGCTTTTTTTAATATGTCCCGTTCGTCGGTAACCCGCTTCAGCTCTTTCTGGAGGCGTCGGATCTCGGCCTGAGCGTCTGACTGGACTCTATTGGTTGAGGAATCCGGGCCATATGCCTTTATCCAGGCATAAAGACTATGGGTGGTGATACCGAGACGTGTTGCCACGCTGGAAACAGAATGGCCGCGATCAACAACCTGTTTTACCGCTTCAATTTTAAACTCTTCGGGATAACGCTTACCGCTCATGGGCACCTCTCTTTAAGTCATCTTAAATGACTCTGAGGTGTCTGTTAAACCTGTGGCGATTCAGTTGACGATTTCATGCACTCATATGTTCAAAAAATAACGCCACTGAAGGATGACTTTCACAGCCAACTACTCGTTAGCAGCAGAACGCAACAAGCAGCGCTGACTGTGCACTGACTGCGGTAGTACACTTTCCGAAATTTTTTTACTCAAGTGACCAAGCCACAGGCCGATAACACCTAAAGTTATATTTCACATGATTATCAATATGATAATTTTTCAGGGACAAGACAGCCCTGGTTTAACGGAACTTAAACATCTCTCTATGAATGAAGATCTTATGTCAGCGCACAGTAACAATTCAGCACCGTTTAGACAGCCGTTATCTCCACAAGATGACGACGAAAATGGAAAAAAAAATATACCGACAGACCCGAGATTTACTCTCGATAAAGATGTCATCTTATCCCAGACCACCCGCTCCTCTCTTGATGAATGCATGGCTCGTCTGCGTTTTCATACAACGATCTACCAGGAATGGAATTTTTCAGTCGTTGATCCTATGGGGTCGACGGCGATACTAAATTTTTATGGCCCTCCCGGCACCGGGAAAACGCTTTGCGCCGAGGCACTGGCTGGACAGTTACGAATGCCCTTTATTGCTCTTGGTATTGCAGAACTGGAAAGCAAGTTTATGGGAGAAACGGCTAAAAATATCCAGGCTGCTTTTGCGCAGGCTAAGGAAACCGGAGCGCTGCTCTTTTTCGATGAAGCCGACACGTTACTGGGGAAACGACTCTCCTCTGTCACACAAGGCGTTGATAATGAAGTTAATGCGATGCGCTCTACGTTACTGATCGAGCTGGAGCGTTTTGACGGCATTGTAGTTTTCGCGACTAATTTCGCACGTAACTATGATGAGGCGTTCCGCAGCCGTATTGGCTATCACGTTGAATTTACGCTTCCTGATCTTACAGCCCGTTACCATCTCTGGAACAAATTCGTGGTTGCTGAAATTCCACTCGCAGAAGAAAGAGAAACTCTTCTCACCGCCGCAAGCGAACTATCCGAAGGACTGGCAGGACGAGAGATCCGTACCTGTATGCGTCTGGCACTGCCTAAAGTGCTGCTGGAAGCAGAACGCACCGGAGAGACTGCACAACTTAACATCGCTCATTTACGGAGTGCGATAGAACAAGTTTTGGCCTCCCACCAAGCGATAGCCAATCATTCGGGACGTACAGCCAGTGAAGTCAACACAGCAAAAAAATTATTAGGTATCCAATAAAAACAACAGGAGAAGATTATGGGTTTCTGGTCAAGTGTCGGCAGTTTTTGCAGCAGCGTAGCAAGTGGATTGGCAAGCACTGCCAGCCGGGTATGGAATGGTATTAAAGAAACCGCAGCTAAAACCGTTTCCTGGATGGCAGAGAAAGCTGAGACCTTTGTGGGAAGTGTAAAGAGCATCTGGGAAAAGGTGAAGCCATTTATCAGTAATGTGATTCGCCCTATCGTGCAAAACGCAGCAAAATTAGCTGAAAAGATGTTGCCACAATTCCCGTGGGTGGGTGGCGCTTTGAAAGCGCTGGATAAAGCGTTGGGGCTGTTGGTCGAATGGGATAAGAGTGATCTGGCGAAACGTATTGGCAAGGCCATTGAGTGGGCAATTAATAAAGCCAAACAACTTAAAGATTTGTTTCTTACACCTGAAGAAATGGATGAGGCCAGTGAGCATGAGCAAGCTTTACGCGAAGCGCGTAACCAGATGCGCGGGGAAGCAGCGAGTGCTGTTGATCTGGCGAGCCTGATTACCTTATATGCCCAACTCTCAACGCGTATTAAGGACGTCCTGGATAACATTCAGATCAACGATTTCGAACATTATCTGCGGTTACGCGCTTCGCAGAAGTTACTGAAAGATACTGAGCAGCATCTTACGCGTGCGCAGGACATTGATACGATAACCGATGACGACCTGTTTCTTATTGAAACTGGCAACGAATTGCTAAAACCTAACCCTCAGTTGAGCGATGAGGCAACGCAACGCCTGGATCGTGTTGTGATGGCGCGTTTTGGCAAGAAACTTATCCCCTTCGTGTTCGAAGAAATGATAATGGCCTGGGGGTATAACCTGCAGGATATGGAAAATGAATGGAAATCGCTGAATGACGGTCTGTCGAAAGAACAAGTACTTCTGCGACGTCTACAGATTGGCCAGCGCCTTGGTGATCTTCAGGAAGATGAAGTACCAATGCTCAACGACCTGGAAGCTCGTTTACCAGTGCAACAGGCTGAGATGGAAACAAAACGCAAACGAACCAATGAAATGCGTAATTATGTTTTTGCAGCAGAAGGATTTCTGCAAATGCTAGAAAAAGAGCCTGAAGAATTTGCTGACCAAGAATATTTGATGGAAGACAGCAGCACGATTGGGATGATTATTATTGAGTGTGCTCAGTTTGGTAAGCGTTGGGAAGAACTTAATACCGAGCAACAAAGCTTAATTATCGATTTTGCCAATATCTTTGAAAAAGCCAGCCGCGCACGTGCAAGCAAGCTTGTCGAGGTGGCAGCATGACGTTTCATGAATTTTTTGCCTTTATATTGCCGGAATTCGACGTCATTCAGATGCTGTTTGGCGGCACAATGCTTTTTTTGGTTTTACTGACGATTGGTTTATTGCTCTGGCAGGCAAATCAGCGCTTTTGGGACAGAAAATGGCAAGGTGATGCACTGAATAATGGGGCAGACCATCTCGATGTTGATCATGGTTCAGTCAACGAAATCAGCGCAGCAGTTGCCAGTCCAGCAGAAAAAATGGCCGATATCATGCCGGGCATTTTGTTAATTTTAGGGTTGCTAGGCACTTTCCTCGGTCTGGGAATTGCCCTTAATAAAGCATCGGATATTTTGATTGATGCTAACTCCGCAGGCATGGATAACGCCATGTCGAATCTGATGGGGATGATGGAAGGGCTGGGGACGAAATTTAAAACGTCGACATGGGGGATCATGGCGTATCTGATCCTTAAAGCCTGTGCTGCTGGGTTAGGATATGACGAGAAGCGTTTACGCTGGTGCGCACAGCAGATGAAGCAAGTGTTCGACCAGTCACGAGAGCAAAAGCGCGCTGAACATAAAGAGACCCAGTTACAGTATCTGGCAGCATTACAGGGTTTGAACGACAGAATGCAGGTGGAAAGCGAAGCCACACGGCAGTTGCTGAGCAAGTTCTCTTCAGGTATGGAGTCGTTTTTACAGCCCCTGATTGAGCAGGGCCATGCTGCCGCACAACAACGCAAAATACAGGAAACATATCTGGAACAATTGACAGATATATCCCGTAGTACTCAGCAGCAACATATCGATGGATTGCAGCACGTATGCAACAGTATTCACGAGGAAAGCGAAAATTCCCGGCAAGTTAACCATTCACACCATGCCGAGGTAGCCGCGATATATATGAGGATCGCCGGTCAGGGTGATAACGCTGAACAACAGCGTATTAACCAAAATGAGCAATTGGTAAAACTGCAAGACCTCTTGCATGAAATTCAAAACAATATCGTTAAGGGTACCAAAGATCAGTCTGTGCAAGGGCAACAACAGATAACAGAGTTAACGACGACCCGAGAATCGTTACAGCACTTCATTAATACCAACAGTAGTAACCTGTCTGCCATTCAACATTCAGCCGAAAAAATGTCATCGGCAGCACAAGAAATGGGGGATTCCGCCGGTGATTTGCAACAGGTTATCGGTGATTTCCGTACAGGCATTACCGATATGTTAGGTACGGTTAAAACCGATCTTGGTTCCACCATCTCCCAAATGGGCGAAAGTTTTAGCCAGAATATGGAATCGATATCCACCAGTATGGCAAATGCAACAGATGGCATTTCCAGTGCAGTTACCGACCTTTCTCAAAACGTTGGCACCACAATGAGTGAAGTTCGAATTTCCATCGATCAATCGATGAAAACTCAGCGTGATGCGCAGCGTGAATTTATGATCACCAGTGAAACTTTAAATGAAAAAGTGATCGCTATGACAAAACTGGTTGATGATTTGCGTGAGCAAATAGTTAACGGACTAACAGCGGTATCCAGCAGCAATCGGCAAGTAGCCAGCCTGAACAACCGTTATGCGGAGATGACGACATCAGGTGAAAGAAATGCAGATGCGATTGAAACGCTGGTGAATCAACTCCAGCTCATGCAGAAAGAGAGCCCTCTTCAGCCGGGAATGGACAGGGTCACTGCAGGTGTCGGTAAACTGGTGCACAGCATTGAATCATTACGTGATGAAATGCTGAGTAATACTGATGCCTCTGCTGCACTTTCTTCGCTCGATGACAGATTGATCCGTTCTCTGGAAGAGCTGGGAGGGATTCGTAAAATGCTGTCACCGCCAGAACGGAACCACCTGGTTCAGCAAATTGAAAAAAGCCTGACGCCACTTGCCAATACATTACAACATATCGACCAAACGTTATCGACCATGAACATCGTTAATGATGCAGTCTGAGGTGCTCACTCATGAAAGATAAACCTAATGAGTGGGTCTCGATCTCCGACCTGATGTCGGGAGTAATGGCTGTAGTTATGTTACTGCTGGTGATGTCTGTACTACAGAAAACATGGTCAGATATTAAGCATAAGCAGGAAATGGAACAGGGAGTCAATGCCCAGCGAGCCCGGGTAGGGGAAATGTTGGGAAGTATTAAAACCACACTTGATGGAACGGCAAATGAAGGCTTAGTTGCGCTGGATGTCAACTCGCAAAAAATTACGTTGCGTGATGGAGTTTTCAATCGCGGCAGCGCCTGCATTGCATCTCAGGCAAGCCAGGCATTGGCGACGATTGAAACGCAGGTCGTCAGATTTCTTACCGAATTTAGAAGCGGACAAGTTTATATTGAAGGGTATACGGATAATCTTCCAGTTACCCGTCCGGTGACTAACTTTGAAAGTTTCTGCACTGTCTATGACGATAATTTTACCTTATCGGCAGCGCGTGCAAGAGAGGCGCGTAAATTTATAGTTGGCGATCTTGCTCAGGCTTTTGCACGCCGAGTGATTGTTGCCGGATATGGTGACTCGCAGCCTATTCCCGGTGTTGCACCGGAAGATGCTCGTCAGCGTCGCATTGAAGTTCGGTTCGTGTTGCCAGAAAAGTAGTATTACCTAGCGTGATATTAATCGGAGTGTCTACGTGCTAAAGGCGAGAGCCTGTGCCGCCTTCAATATACTGCCATTTATTAGACGTGACCGCTCAGGCGGTCACCGAAATAAAAAAGAAAGTCTCGTATAGCCCTCCGCCAGTATCTCGGCGGCATCGCAATTTTTTGATGCCGCAGAGAACACCAGCCACACAACGTTCTTACCTGGTAGCCTTGTCCAGATAAATGCTACTTCCGCCCAAACAGGTTCACAACGTTATTTTCCTGCTGCCGCTGATAGTTGTTGACCCTGTCTTCCCAGATCTCAAGCGCCCTACGCTTTTCAGTCAGGTAGTCATAACGATCATAGTGTTTAGAGCTGACGTCATTCAAAGCGTGATTCTGGATACGGTCGCGGATCTCTTTGCTGATCCCCGCCTCCCCCATCAGCGTTTTACAAGTGCGACGTAAATCTCGCGCTGTGAAAACTTTAAACTCAGGATTAAAAGCCCGAAAATACATGATCGAACGCGCCAGGCTATCAGTACGCACCGGGCGCTCACCGTTGGTTGATAGCGGGAATATATAGGGACTGTTACTTTCCTTAGTCAGTTCTTTCACTGAGGCTAATTCCTGTTGTGCCGATTCAGTCAGCGGGATCAGGTGCTCACGCTTGTTTTTCGATACATCGGCAATGACCAGCAACGTCTTTTGCTGCCAGTCAATCGCGCTCCACTGGCTGGCAATCATTTCAAACGGACGCTGCCCGCCAGCATAAACACAGAAGCGAATAAGATGCTGCATCAACGGCCCAACGTTGGTGGCCTCGGCAAACTGTTCCATGACAAAACGTAGCTCCGCCAGCGTTAACCATGTATCACCCACTTTCTCCGCCGAGGACTGCTTCGGTATGGCCGATACCGGGTTAACTTCAAGCCCGAAAGTAATGCCCACGCTGGTATTCATCGGATCGTTATCGGCTTTAAGACCGTAGTTAAAAGCCGCCATCAGGTAGGAACGAATCCGGTTCGCATGGACCACCGCATCACGCTGGATAATGCCAGACAAGATCGTTTTGATCTGTAAGGGCGTGACATCCTTGGCTTTGGTTTCTCGAGGGATAACCGTGTAGCACTCTTTTTCAAGACGTTTCAGAACATCGGCCCAGGTCCGCTTGTTGTCGAGCTTCATCTTGTTAACGTAGCCATGCACCAGTTCTTCAAACGATCCTTGAGAACGATGGATCTGCATGATGTGCTGTTCGGCCAGGCGCTGTTGCTCAAGCTCTTGCTGGGGCTCTTTTCCTTCAACAAGCCAGGCACCATACTTTTTCGCCAGCTCATTGGCCGTCACCAGTTTCATCTCAGGCCAGATGCCCAACTGGATGAACTTCTCTTTCTTCCCTTTCTCAACGTAGTAACGGAAATAAAAAACTTTGCTACCTGAAGGCTGAACCTTAACGCCAAGCCTGCCAGTACCACGCTGAGCACTGTTGCTCCACACGTAGTACGACGTACTTTTTGTCTTCAATCCACGTATAGCAGTCTCGGTAAGATTAGCGGCCATGAGGATACCTTTATGAGAATAAGCCTTACCTGACCCAATGCCCATTCTGGGTCAGGTAATGGGTCAGGTAAGGATAGTACAATGGGGAAATGAGAGAACCAATCAGAAACAAAAACAACTTCAGAACTTATTGATTATAGGCAATTAAAAACACAAGCAGAGACAATAACGAACAATTAAAAACGTGCCAATTTTATGACTCATAATCGCTTGGTCGCTGGTTCAAGTCCAGCAGGGGCCACCAAATTTCAAGGACTTGCGAGAAATCGCAGGTCCTTTTTTTATGGGTATTCCGTAGAAATTGGCATGTAGCAAAAAAGAGTTTGTCCTGGAAAAATCAATACTTGCTTGCATCAATATGTTGAATGAGTACACGGAAGAACATGGCTGGCGGGGGCTAAAGCTATTTACGCGATACACCTGTTCAGAAAACAGCATGTTAATGGCAACCCTATCTGGACGCCGCCATCCTGGGATGGAAACGTCCGTTAGAGTTTAATTCGATAGTCAGCTCACACTAGCTCTTTGAGCTGCTCCTGCATATAGGTTGAAAAATACTCTGGGTTCTTGATAAGGATGCGGTTACCGGAGGCGACTTTTTCTGCCCATCCGGCCACTTTTTTCGTGAACTCGGGATTCCATCCCTCTTGCTCACCCCGTGCCATCACAACTTCCGGACTCGCTGGCACACCTAAGTCATGCAAATACTTTAAGATTCCCTTAGCGGTACTTTCATCCATTGAATGTGGTACTGACGCCGAAGTGTTCATACCACCAATAAAATCCAATGCTTTCTCAATTGCTGTTGGCATGCTCTTATCCTTAAAATTAACCACGTGAGAGACACATTTATACTATGTACCCAACTCCGCCGGGATATCAAAGAGAACATCGCCTTTATTTGACTTACCCCGCAGCTAAACGCTTGCGCGGCTGTTTTCTGCGCTATTTTTTTGCTTCTCCGGCTAAAACCAGCCCAGTTGCCACCGCATTACGCGGCCCTTCGGTACCTCGAATATTACCCTGCCCGGCGACAACGCCGTAATGCGCCAGCGCATCGGTGATCATCTGCGGGATTTCAAAATCCAGCGAAGAACCGCCTACCAGCACCACGAACGTCATATCGCGAATAGAGCCACCGGGTGACACCTGGCGTAACGCGCGCAGGCAGTTGGTCACAAAAACCTTCTCTTTAGCCTGTCGGCGCACCAGACGGATTTTTTCCAGCGAAGTCTGGTTATCTACCGGGATCAGCTCGCCCTCTTTCAAGTACACCACTTTGGCGAATACTGACGGACTGAGCGGTTCGCGGAAAAACTCCACCGCGCCGTTCTCATGGCGAATGCTGAACAGGCTCTCCACTTTTGCCAGCGGGTATTTTTTTATTTCCTCCGCCAGAAATGCATCGCTTAAGCCCAGCTCAGTTTGAATCAACAGGCTGACCATATTCCCCGCGCCGGCCAGATGTACCGCTTTCACTACGCCGTCGCTATTGATGACGGCGGCATCGGTAGATCCTGCGCCTAAGTCGAGGATCGCCAACGGTGCGGCGCATCCGGGCGTCGTTAACGCGCCCGCCACGGCCATGTTGGCTTCCACACCACCGACTTCAACTGGGGTATTTAACCGGGCGCTTAGCTCGCTGGCGATAGCCTGCATCTGTAAGCGATCGGCTTTCACCATCGCCGCAATGCCCACGGCGTTCTCCATTGAACACTCTCCGGCGATGCCGCCCTGCACCTTGCGCGGAATAAATGTATCGACCGCCAATAGATCCTGAATATGCACCGTGTTCATGTCATGACCGGTCAGCGAGGCCATCACCTTACGCACCCGCTCCAGCATGCCGCCTGCGTGCGTACCAGCTTCCCCACGAATATCGCACACGGGCGCACAGGCGCTCATCGCCTGCATAATGGCCTGCGCGCCTTGCGCTACGTCGGCTTCACCGCCACGCTTTTCACCACGGATAAAGATCTTACCCGCCGGGATCACTCTTGATCGCACATCTCCCTGCGGGGTTTTCAGCACCACGGCGGAACGGTTGCCAATCAGCGCTCTGGCGATGGGGACAATAGTTTGCGTTTCCTCAGGGGTCAGGGCAAAGAAGGTCGCGATACCGTAAGGATTCGACAGCACCCGCACCACCTGTCCCGGGGCCGCCACTTCCACCGCCGCCAGCACGCCTTCCGGCACCTTCTCCAGCAGAGTGACTTCATCAACCACCGGTATTGGCCGGTGCAGGCGATTATTCACCAGCACGCCATCATCTTTTTTCAGGATGGCCGCCACCACGTTGACGCCGCGATCCAGCGCTTCATTGATAAACCAAACCGCCTCAAGGAAATCCATCTCCTCACCCACCAACGGTATCCAACCCTGGGCAAATCGATCCTCGCTCAACGCCGCCAACTTCTCCACGGCGATGGTAGTTCCCATGCCCACGCCAACGCCGCCGGGCGTTTGCGGGTTATGGCCAATCATCGTTGATTCGGTAATGATGGTTTCAGTGATGGTTTCCATCGCCACATCGCCAATAACTGGTGCGGCCTCGTTGATGCAGATTTTTGCCACGTCCTGCAGCGACCACGGCGTTTTATCCAGCGCCTGCTGCAGGGACGCGACCACCCCGGCGATATTCTCCCGCGTGCCTTTCATCCCGGTCGTGGCGACAATCCCGCTGCCGATAAACCGGCCATCCTGCGCCAACGCCACTTCAGTGGTGGCGTTGCCGATATCGATCCCTGCAATTAACGGCATGCTGCCTCCGTCACTGGCTGCCTTTACGCAGCTTATTTCTCTGCTGGTATACCTCTGCCGATTCGCGGACAAACCCGGCGTTCACCGTGGCGTGCCAGGTGTGTTCCAGTTCATCGGCAATGGCCTGCAACTCGGCGAACGAAGAACGAAACGGCCTCAGTGCGTTGTAGATCTCCAGAATGCGGGCATCCGGGATCGCAATCAGTTCTGCCGCACGACGAAAATTGCGCGCCACGGCATGACGCTGCATCTGCTCGGCAATCTGCGCCTGGTACTCCAGCGTTTGCTGAGAAATACGCACATCCTGCGGCCCTACGCGGCCCGCCAGCACATTCTCAAGGGTAATGTCGGTTAGCGGCTTGCCGCCAGGCGTCCGGATTTTCTCCGGGCAGCGGGTGGCTAATGGGTAATCCTGCGCGGTCATGATGTTGTCGTTCATGGTCATTCCCTTACCAGTGCAATATGCAACGTGACAGGCGCAGCATCCTGCACCACGTGTTTGGTTTCTTTGATATGAAACAGCGCGGCCTTGGCCATAAATTTAGGGCGCACCATCTGGTCATTGACCACTGGCACCGGCGAAGGCGACTCTTTGCGTGCATAGCGCGCGGCGTTTTTACCAATCTGACGATAGGTTTCCAGCGTCAGCAGCGGAGCCTGAGAAAACAGTTCCAGGTTACTTAGCGGCAGCAGATCGCGCTGATGAATCACCGTGGTTCCTTTCGACTGGATACCAATCCCAATGCCTGAGCCGCTGAGATTTGCCGCATCCCATGCCATAAAAGAAACATCCGAGGTGCGCAAGATCCTCACTACTCGCGCATGCAGTCCCTCTTCTTCGATGCCAGCAACCAGCTCTTTCAAAATCGCGTTGTGCGGCATATCAATCAAGGTTTTATGCTGATACTTATCAAAGGCCGGGCCGACGCCAATCACCACCTCATCCACGCGCTCATCCGCGTTAGCCGCCTCGCCTTCGCTCACCTGTAAGGTGAAAACCGGCTTACGTTCAGTTGTGCATTCCACTGTGTACCGCCTTATTCGATCGAGCCGGGCTGAACCACGCCCGCAATATTTTTAATTTCCGCCCAGCGTTCGGCACTGATGCGATAGCCGGTACCAGGTCCCTGATAATCATTGATGTCGTTGACGGCGCTGACGACGTCGAACTGGCGATCCAGAATGGCCGACGTTTGCAGGTAATCACCGGTAACACGCTGCCTCAGCATGTTGAGGATATTGCTGGCGATATCTTCGAAGCCGCTGCAACTCAACGCGCCGACGATATCCAGCCCGGTGATATTGCGCTTCATCATCTCTTCCACGGCAGCCAAATCCTCAACTACATTACGCGCAGGCATATCTTTGCTGCCGTGAGCATAAGTAGCAGCTTCGACTTCTTCATCGCTAATCAGCGGCAGGCCCAGCTCGCGGAACACTGCCTGAATGGCGCGTGCGGCCTTATTGCGAATGGCGATGGTTTCCTCTTCCGTGACCGGACGCAGACCGCCGTCAACCATCAGATCGCGTTGCAGAATGTTGTAATCATCGAAATCTTCAGCGTCGAAGTTCGACCCGGCAAACATGTTGTCGTAGTTGGGTACCGCGCTGTAACCGGAGAAAATAAAGTCGGTACCCGGCAGCATCTGCATCAGGGTGCGGGCAGTACGGCGAATATCGGAGTGGGAAAAGGTCTGGTCATTGGCGGAGGCCACTTCAAGGTCGAGCATTGAGGCAATCAGGTTTTCCGCCAGCACCGCGCGGATCCCTGACGGCACTGCGCCGGTCATGCCGATACAGCTGACCGCGCCGTTTTGCAGCCCCTGTACGCCCGCGCCTTTGGTGATAAAAATGCAGCGCGACTCCAGATAAAGCATCGATTTACTTTCGGAATAGCCCATCAGCGCTTCCGAGCCGGTGCCGGAGGTGTAGCGCATCTTCAGACCACGCGACGCATAAGCCGAGGCGAGAAACGCTTTGGACCACGGCGTGTCATCACCGTCGGTAAACACCGATTCTGTGCCATACACCGACACCGTTTCGGCATAACTGGTTAGCCCTCGCATGCCCAACTCCAGCTCCGTGGCCTCTTCAACGGAACATTGCGTCAGCACACCGGGGCGACCGCACTGGGAACCCACCAGCAGTGCCAGGGCGTTAAACGGCGCGTAGCGGGCGATCCCGACCGTCGTTTCCTGCTCGGAAAAGCCGCGGATCCCCGCTTCAGCAGCGTCGGCGGCAATCTGTACCGGGTTATCTTTCAGGTTAGTCACGTGGCACTGGTTGGAGGGAGTGCGTCTGGCGCGCATTTTTTGTAGCGCCATCATCATCTCCACCACGTTCATTTGCGCCATCACTTCCACCGCTTTCGCCGGGGTGATGGCGGTGGTAATGGCAATAATCTCTTCCCGACTGACGTGGATATCCACCAGCATTCTGGCGATCTCCAGCGCGTCGAGCTGCATGGCGCGCTCAGCTTCGGCCACGTTAATCGCATAGTCGGCAATGAAACGGTCGATCATGTCGAACTCGGCTCGGCTCTTACCGTCCAGCTCAACAATACGACCATTTTCCACCTTCACCGACGACGTCGGATCGTAGGGGCTTTCCATGGCGATCAGCCCCTCTTCAGGCCATTCGCCAATCAGCCCATCCTGATTTACAGGCCGCTTCGCAAGCACTTCGAATCGTTTTGATCTTCTCATGATTTATTGACTCAAAAGGTAAAAAAATAGGGACGCCGGGCCATATTGCCGGGGACACCACACCCGGTATTCGCCTTTCATCAGCAATGGCCGAACTCTAAATGAGCCAAGCAATAAAAAAATAAAATTAATTTCGTTCCAATTTGGCACCTAATAAAAACGCATCGTTCCATATTGAAACGCAATTCAGGAATATCCATCGTGAATTGTGACGAGGTTAAATGATCATTATCAATAAACGCAAAATCAGGGAAATGAATTCAATCTTTATGAAAAACCCACCCTATTGACTTAATAACGTGCGGCGAGAAAATAAGGTAAAGCCAATGATAAAAATAGCTGTTGCGCGATATATTTCGTGACCTCAGCCCTACAACATTTTCAGGAGAGACTGTGAATAAGAGCCAACAAATTGCCACCATTACGCTGGCGGCTGCAAAAAAAATGGCGCAGGCCGTTGAGGCTAAAGCGCTTGAGATCAACGTTCCGGTGGTCTTTTCCGTGGTGGATCACGGCGGGAATACGCTGCTAATGCAACGCATGGACGATGCGTTTGTCACCAGCTGTGATATCTCTCTTAATAAAGCGTATACCGCCTGCTGCCTGCGTCAGGGTACCCATGAAATTACCGACGCGGTACAACCTGGCGCTTCGCTATATGGTTTGCAGCTTACTAACCAACAGCGCATTGTTATTTTCGGAGGCGGCTTACCTGTCATATTAAACGGTAAATTAATTGGTGCCGTTGGCGTTAGCGGCGGCACTGTCGAACAAGACAGATTATTAGCAGAAACCGCACTGAATTGTTTCTCTGAATTATAATTTAAATCTAAGAAGGTATATTATGAGCTATCGTATGTTTGATTACCTGGTGCCAAATGTGAACTTCTTTGGCCCCAATGCTATTTCCGTTGTCGGCGAACGCTGCAAACTGTTAGGCGGTAAAAAAGCGCTGCTGGTTACTGATAAAGGTCTGCGGGCTATTAAAGACGGTGCGGTAGATAAAACCCTCGCCCATTTACGTGAAGCGGGCATTGACGTGGTGGTTTTTGACGGCGTTGAGCCAAATCCCAAAGACACCAACGTGCGCGATGGTCTGGAGGTCTTTCGCAAAGAGCATTGCGATATCATCGTTACCGTTGGCGGCGGTAGCCCGCATGACTGCGGTAAAGGCATCGGTATCGCGGCAACTCACGAAGGCGATCTCTACAGCTATGCCGGGATTGAAACCCTGACCAACCCGCTGCCGCCTATCGTTGCGGTGAATACCACTGCCGGTACCGCCAGCGAAGTCACCCGCCACTGCGTGCTGACCAATACCAAAACCAAAGTGAAGTTTGTGATTGTCAGCTGGCGCAACCTGCCGTCGGTCTCCATTAACGATCCGCTGCTTATGCTCGGCAAACCCGCTCCGCTGACCGCCGCGACCGGTATGGACGCCCTGACCCACGCCGTAGAAGCTTATATTTCCAAAGATGCCAACCCGGTCACCGACGCCGCCGCTATTCAGGCTATTCGCCTGATCGCACGCAACTTGCGTCAGGCCGTAGCGCTGGGCAGCAACCTGAAAGCTCGCGAGAACATGGCCTACGCCTCTCTGCTGGCGGGCATGGCCTTCAACAACGCCAACCTCGGCTACGTTCACGCAATGGCGCATCAGCTTGGCGGTCTGTACGACATGCCACACGGCGTGGCGAATGCCGTTCTGCTCCCGCACGTGGCGCGCTATAACCTGATCGCTAACCCGGAGAAATTTGCCGATATCGCAGAATTTATGGGCGAAAACACTGACGGACTCTCCACCATGGATGCCGCCGAACTGGCCATTCACGCCATTGCCCGTCTCTCCGCTGACATCGGCATTCCGCAGCATCTGCGCGATCTGGGCGTCAAAGAAGCCGATTTCCCGTACATGGCGGAAATGGCGCTGAAGGACGGCAACGCCTTCTCTAACCCGCGCAAAGGGAACGAGAAAGAAATTGCCGAGATCTTCCGTCAGGCATTCTGATAACGCAGGGGGCGCAATGTCACTTTCATCACCGGGCGTACATCTGTTTTATCACTCACGCTGGCTGGATACTCGCGTGCTTGATGAGCTGTGCTGGGGACTGGAAGAGCAAGGCGTCCCTTGCCGGGCAATCTGTTGCGACGAGCATGACTGCGCGCTGGCATTGAGCAAACTTGCGGCCAAAAGCTCAACGCTACGTGTCGGTCTGGGTCTTAACGCCACGGGTGATATTGCTTTAACCCACGCCCAGTTGCCCGAAGATCGGGCGCTGATCCGTGGGCATATCCGCGCCGGAATTGCGCAGATCCGAACGCTTGGTGCCAATGCCGGTCAACTGGTTAAAGTACTTCCCTTCAGCGAGATAAAATAAATGTACCGCATCTACACCCGAACCGGCGATAAAGGCACGACCGCGCTGTTTGGCGGCAGCCGTATCGACAAAGACGACATCCGCGTTGAGGCCTATGGCACGGTGGATGAACTGATTTCCCAGCTTGGCGTCTGCTATGCCAGCACGCACCAGGCTGAACTACGCCAGGATCTGCACGCCATGCAGAAGATGCTGTTTGTACTGGGTGCGGAACTCGCCAGCGATGAGAAAGGACTCGCTCGCTTACAACAGCGTATTGGCGATGAGGATATTCAGGCGCTGGAGCAGCTTATTGACCGCAATATGGCGCAAAGCGGCCCGCTCAAAGAGTTTGTTATTCCGGGGAAAAATCTGCCATCGGCACAGCTACACGTTGCGCGAACTCTGACGCGCCGACTGGAGCGGATCCTTATCGCAATGAGCAGAACGCTGACGTTACGCGATGAACCCAGGCGTTACATCAACCGACTGTCGGACGCGCTGTTCTCGATGGCGAGAATTGAAGAAACTAGTCCAGATGCTTGCGCTTAAACTGGCTGGCATCAATGTCGTATTGCTTCATCTTGCGCCACAAGGTAGTGCGACCAATGTTCAGCAGTTGCGACATCTCCTGTACGCGTCCGCTGGTGACGCGAGCAGCATGGATAATCGCCTCTTTTTCGATGGCGGTAAAGGTCAGACTGGCTGGCAGCAGTGAAGACGCCGTCTCCAGACCAGGACGTTCGGCAAACAGATAATCCGGTAGATTGCTCAGCCGAATATGGCCGTTATCACTGCTGATGGCGATGTTTTCGATAATGCTGTTCAGCTCAAAGTCATTGCCCGGCCACGAATAGGCCACCAGCTGTGCCAGCGCGTCGTCGTCGATCTTCAAACTGGATGAAAAGCGTTTTTTCAGGCTATTCAGCCGCGTATAAATCAGCGAGGGAATACTGTTACGCCGCGCCCGCAGCGGGGGGATCACTATCTCAAAAGAGTGCAGCGCGTAATACAGCTGACGGCTAAAGCGGTTTTGCTCCACCAGATTGGCGAGATCAACCGTGGTGGTGGCGATCACTTTGACATCCACCGGAATCAACCGACGGGCATCCAGGCGGGTTAATACCCCCTGCTTGATCACCTGTAACAGCGCGGATTGCAGCTCCGGCGCCAGATATTCAATTTTTTCCAGAAACAGCGTGCCGCCGTTCGCCAGTTCAAGACGGCTCAACCGGCCATTTTCATCGTCGGTTGGCGCACTGCCCATAAAATCCTGCCCCAGCACGCTGTTGGCATACAGCTGACAGTTCACGGCGATATACGGCCCGCTGGCGCGCTCGCTTTCGTTGTGAATGGCCTGACTCAGCAGCTCCTTACCAACGCCCTCTTCCCCGCACAGTAGGATCGGGAAACTCCCCCTCGCCGCCTGGCGTCCAAAGTGGATCAAGCGGCGGGTTTCCGGATCGTCAGTCGACATCTGCTCAAAGGTGTGGCTCACCTTGCCAAGCTGGCTGGTCATCAGCTGGCGCATTTGCTCCACCGGATGCAGCAGCAGGATAAAGCTGTTGCCCTGTTCCTCAACAATCGGTTTCAGGGTGATGACGGCATCAACAAACTGATGCTGGCTTTCAAAGGTAACTTCGACGTGATTCAGGCCGCGGGCATGTTTGATCGCCCGGCGCAGCAGCATGGGGAGATTGAGCAGATCGTGAATGTTTTTTCCCTGACTGGCCTGCGCATCGAGATGCAAAAGCAGCGCCGCACGCGCATTGAGGAACTGCAATACGCCCTGTTCGTTCCAGGCCATCACACCATCATCCATACTCTCCAGCAGCCCGTACATCTGGTTCAGATGGCGGTTGGATTCAGCCAGCAGGCTGTCGGTCAGCAAAGAGTTGCCGACTTCTCTGGCAATCGCCAGCGTCAGGGATAAATCAGAAACGCACTCATGCTCCACCAGACAACACAGCGAGATGGAGCCGAACAGTCGACCATGGTTATCGAAGACAGGCGTCGAGCAGAACGACCACGGATGCAGAGCCTGTTTAAAATGCTGATCGCCAGAGGTTTTTGTCGGCTGGCCCGGCATCGTTGCCAGAGAAAGTGCACAACTGCCAATGATGCTTTCCGCACAGTAGCTGCCGTCGCGAAACCCAAGCTCCGCCAACTGTTCCACCGTCTGCGGATCGCCGCAACGGCTGAGGATACAGGCTGATTCATCCAGAATCAGCAGCGCGCACGGGCGGCCGTCCATAAACTCCCAGGCATCTTCCAGCGCAGCCTGAGCAATCGTCAGCAACGCCGTCTTGCGACGACAAATCGACTCAAAGGTCAGCCCTTGCGCCTGATGCGGCGCCTGCCAGGTTTCCCGCTGCATAAACTTGCTGCAACGATGCCATGACTGGGCAATGACTGAAGAGACTTCCTTCCCGATGCTATGCGTGTGCGCCGTCATATCCCTTTCCGCTGTTTAACCATAGACAACCCCTCCGGCAGAGACTGTCAGAGGGGGAGAAGATGCCGGATAAAAACCTACCGACGACTGATTAACGCGCCAGCCACTGCTGTCCCAGCAGGTCTGCCGTCAAAATAGCGGCATGTACGCTTTCAGGCGTTACCGGGAACGGCATATTGTGGATGGTTTCACCTTCTGCACAGGTCGCTTTTGCTACGGCCATGATCTTGCCGTCAACGTCTTCTTTCACGCCCATTTCCGCTAACGTTACCGGCAGGCCTACTTTCTGACAGAAATTCAGCACGGTTTCGATCTCTTCCATCGGGCTGTTTTGCAGCACCAGTTGCGCCAGCGTACCAAAGGCGACTTTTTCACCGTGGTACAAATGGTGGCACTCTTCCAGAATCGTAAAGCCGTTGTGGATCGCATGCGCCCCTGCCAGACCGCTGCTTTCAAAACCGATGCCGCTGAGGTAAGTGTTAGCTTCGACAATACGCTCCAGCGCATCGGTCACCACGCCGGCCTGCGCGGCAAAGCGTGCCTTCTCGCCTTCCGCCAGCAGGGTATCATAGCACAAGCGCGCCAGGCTCAGCGCCGCCACGGTGGACTGTCCGCCCGCCATGCTGGTCGCTCTGGCGTCATAACAGGCTTTCGCTTCAAACCAGGTCGAGAGCGCATCGCCCATCCCGGCCACCAGCAGACGTACCGGCGCTTTGGCAATGATTGCAGTGTCCATTACCACCATATCCGGGTTTTTCGGGTAGATCAGATACTCTTCAAACTCGCCGGCTTCGGTATAGATAACGGACAGCGCGCTGGTTGGCGCATCGGTAGACGCGATAGTCGGGATCACCACCACCGGCAACTTCTGGTAGTAGCCAATCGCTTTGGCGGTATCCAGCGTTTTCCCACCGCCAATCCCAACCACACCGCGGCAACCGTGCTGTTTCAGAATGGCAATCAGGCGATTAATTTCAACATGGCTACATTCACCGTTAAAGCGTTCCGCATGGCAGCTAATGTCGTGGCTGTGCAGGCCGTTGAGTACTTTCTCTCCCGCCAGCTTCATCACGAAGTCATCCGCAATCACGAAAAAGCTGTCCGCCAGATTTTTAGCGTATTGACCAAACAAGGTGGAAGCGTCAGGACCCTGGAGATATTTGGCTGGAGATTGAATAACTTTTAGCATTCCTTTCATCCTCAAATAAGTACATGTTTTTACATGGTGAGCCCTGGCGTTAACCTGTTTAGCCTGATGCTGACGGCGAAAACGGGAGGTACCGGAGCGATGCAATAACTGTATGGCGAGGCGTGCACAAAAAAATCTTTCGTCTTTTTGTTCTGATATGAAACAGATAAAAACGACACATGTTCCATATTGGAACGCTTAACCATAAAAAATATAAGGTTTGCGATCCCGATCCGTTCATTTGCCACCAAATCTCCGGCACAGACGAATCTCACTTTCTCTTTTACCCACTCACTTGCCAAAATACCGGTAAAAAAAAGCTGACAGTACCGTGTGACCTGCATTCATCGCGAGAGGAAAAAGTCGAGCGAGCTCGCATTGTGGTCGTTCACCGTTCTTTTAGGTTTCATTTCGGAACAAAAAACAATAACAACGTTCCGTAATGAAACTCATTTTAACGTTGTTTTTTTCCACGCTGACTTCGCCAGAATCTCTCTATCGCCTCCGCACCATGACCATGCTTCCGGGGGTTTGTCTTACACTCAACCTCAAGGAGCCGTTATGTCTCAATTCTTTTTTAATCAACGCACCCATCTCGTGAGCGACGTCATCGACGGTACGATTATCGCCAGCCCGTGGAATAACCTGGCGCGTCTGGAAAGCGATCCGGCCATTCGCATCGTGGTCCGTCGTGACCTCAACAAAAATAACGTGGCGATCATTTCCGGCGGCGGTTCAGGGCACGAACCCGCGCACGTTGGGTTTATCGGTAAAGGTATGCTAACCGCCGCAGTCTGTGGCGACGTGTTCGCTTCCCCGAGCGTAGATGCGGTACTGACCGCCATTCAGGCGGTAACCGGTGAGGCGGGCTGTTTGTTGATCGTGAAAAATTACACCGGTGACCGTCTTAATTTCGGTCTTGCCGCCGAGAAAGCCCGTCGCCTTGGTTACAACGTTGAAATGCTGATTGTCGGCGATGACATCTCCCTGCCGGATAACAAACACCCGCGCGGCATTGCGGGAACCATCCTGGTGCATAAAATCGCGGGCTATTTTGCCGAACGCGGCTACAACCTCGCCACCGTCCTGCGTGAAGCGCAATACGCGGCCAATAACACCTTCAGTCTGGGCGTTGCGCTTTCCAGCTGTCATCTGCCGCAAGAAACCGACGCCGCCCCGCGTCATCATCCGGGCCACGCGGAGCTGGGTATGGGCATTCACGGCGAACCAGGCGCCTCGGTCATCGACACCCAGAACAGTGCGCAGGTGGTGAACCTGATGGTGGATAAACTGCTGGCTGCCCTGCCTGAAACCGGCCGTCTGGCGGTGATGATTAACAATCTTGGCGGCGTTTCTGTTGCCGAAATGGCCATCATTACCCGCGAACTGGCCAGCAGCCCGCTGCATCCGCGTATCGACTGGCTGATTGGCCCGGCCTCGTTGGTTACCGCGCTGGATATGAAAGGCTTTTCACTGACGGCCATCGTGTTGGAAGAGAGCATCGAAAAAGCGCTGCTCACAGAGGTGGAAACCAGTAACTGGCCGACGCCGGTCCCACCGCGTGAAATCAGCTGTGTACCGTCATCTCAGCGTAGCGCACGCGTGGAATTCCAGCCTTCGGCAAATGCCCTGGTGGCCGGGATTGTGGAGCTTGTCACCACAACCCTTTCCGATCTGGAGACCCATCTTAATGCGCTGGATGCCAAAGTCGGCGATGGCGATACCGGTTCAACCTTTGCCGCAGGCGCGCGCGAAATTGCCGGTCTGCTGCATCGTCAGCAGTTGCCGCTGGATAACCTTGCCACGCTGTTTGCGCTGATTGGCGAACGTCTGACCGTGGTGATGGGCGGTTCCAGCGGTGTGCTGATGTCTATTTTCTTTACCGCTGCGGGGCAGAAACTGGAACAGGGAGCTAACGTTGCCGAAGCCCTGAATACGGGACTGGCGCAGATGAAGTTCTACGGCGGCGCAGACGAAGGCGATCGCACCATGATTGATGCGCTGCAACCGGCTCTGACTTCGCTGCTCACGCAGCCGCAAAATCTGCAGGCCGCCTTCGACGCCGCGCAAGCGGGAGCCGAACGAACCTGTTTGTCGAGCAAAGCCAATGCGGGTCGCGCATCGTATCTGAGCAGTGAAAGCCTGCTCGGAAATATGGACCCCGGCGCGCATGCCGTCGCAATGGTATTTAAAGCGCTGGCAGAGAGTGAATTGGGCTAAGCCATAAATGCCTGATAAGGCACTTGCGCCGCCATCCGGCGAAGATATGCCTGATGCGCTGCGCTTATCAGGCCTACGAGTGCAAACTTTTGTAGGCCGGATAAGGCGCTTGCGCCGCCATCCGGCGAAGAAGTGCCTGATGCGCTGCGCTTATCAAGCCTGCGAGTGCAAACCTATGTAGGCCGGATAAGGCGCTTGCGCCGCCATCCGGCAAAGATACGCCTGATGCGCTGCGCTTATCAGCCCTACGAGTGCAAACCTATGTAGGCCGGATAAGGCGCTTGCGCCGCCATCCGGCAAAAATACGCCTGGTGCGCTGCGCTTATCAGGCCTGCGAGTGCAAACCTATGTAGGCCGGATAAGGCGCTTGCGCCGCCATCCGGCAGTGCGTTAACGATAAACGCGGATCCCGCCCTCTACGCCGCGGCTAAACAGCACCTGCCAAAGCTCAATATCTCTGGCGCGGAAAGCCCCGGCGCAGGCACATAAATAATAATTAAACATTCTTCTGAAGGTGGCGGAGTAACGTGAAGACAGCTCCGGCCAGGCCTGATTAAAGCGCTCATGCCAGGCCATCAGCGTTTTATCGTAATCGCTGCCAAAGTTATGCCAGTCCTCCATCACAAACCGTGATTCGCTGGCCTCGGCAATATGGGAAATCGACGGTAAGCAACCGTTCGGGAAAATGTATTTATTGATCCACGGATCGACGCTCATCCCTTTTTTATTGCTGCCAATGGTATGCAGCAGGAACAGTCCATCCGGTTTTAAACAACGGTCAGCGATGCTGAAATAGGTGTCGTAGTTTTTCGGCCCGACGTGTTCAAACATCCCCACGGACACAATGCGATCGTAGTGTTTATCAAGATCGCGATAATCCTGCAGCAGAATGTTAACGTCCAGCCCTTCACAGCGCTGCTGCGCCATTTTCTGCTGCTCTTTGGAAATGGTAACGCCTTCTACCGCCACGCCATAATGACGCGCCGCATATTCTGCCAACCCTCCCCATCCACAACCGATATCGAGTAAACGCATACCCGGCTTAAGCTGCAGCTTCTCGCAGATCATTTTTAATTTGGCATTTTGCGCTTCGTCTAATGTGGTCGCGTCTTTCCAGTAACCGCAGGAATATTGCATATGCGGATCAAGCATCAGCGCAAAGAGATCGTTACCAATATCATAATGTTCTTTACCGACGATCCATGCACGGCTACGTGACTGCAAATTAAACAGGCGTGCGCTGGCAATGCGTAAAATATCTTTCAGATTACCTGGCATCTGCTGGTCGAGTTTTGCTTTCAGGATTTTGCAGAACAGAATATCGAGCCGTTCGCAGTCCCACCAGCCTTCCATATAGCTTTCGCCAAGCCCTAACGAGCCTTGTTGCAATACCCGTTTAAAGAAACCGGTATGATGAAGTTGAATGTCCCAGGCGCGCGAGCCATTAATTCTGATATCCGCTTGCGAAAGCAGCTCTTTTCCCATTCGGGTCCAGTTATCATTTGTTTCATTGACGATGACAGCATCTGAACAAAGCGAGTTCATGGTATTTACCAAAAGTGGACTAAAAATTATTACGCAAGATTATTATGGAAAAAAGAGTGTATGTATTATGATCCGCGGACAAAATCTATCGAACAGCGGACACACCATCGGGAGCATTGACGATTCATTTATGGAAACTCTCGCGCAAAAACAGTGGAACTCCTTCCCGGATAACTCCATGACCGAACTGCCGCAGGACGTATTCTTTCGCTCTTATGTCCTGGAAGCCAACCACCATGTACCGCAGCATTCACACTCTTTTATGCAGTTTCATTTCGCCCGCAAAGGCAGCATGCGCATTGATGTTGCCGGTAAGTGCTGGATAATCCCGGCGCATTATGGCATCTGGATCCCAAATAATACGGAGCATGCGGTTTGGGCATTAGATGATGTATATTTAGAAAATCTGGATATTAAACCGGGTTTTCTTGAAGAGAGCATCAATGAATGCAAAGTAGTGGCTATCAGTGATTTCGCCAGAGAGTTTATTCATTACGCCACTAATTCAATTTCAGGCCATTATGATAGTCAGTCAAAAGAGGGCAAGCTGGTTAGTGTGCTGGTCGATATTATTCTGCAACTCCCGGAAGTCGCTTTTGTATTACCCTGGCCGCAGGATCGCGAATTAACCAAAGTCTGCCGAACAATACAAGAATCCCCCGCACTGGAGCATTCGGTTGAATACTGGGCGCAGCATTTGGGTATGTCTGCCCGTACCTTTTCACGTCATTTCAAAAAAGAAACCGGATTGCCCTTCAGCGTCTGGAAGCAAAAAATGCGAATACTTGAATCGGTATTAATGCTGAAGAAAAATAAAAGCGTAACCGCCGTGGCACTCGACGTTGGGTATTCAAGTACCGCGGCATTTAGCTACGCATTCCGCCAGGCGTTTGGCGTTCCGCCCTCTAATTACTGATTAACGGCGTTGATGCCAGTAAGCCGCTGCACGAACCCGTTGCTGATCGAACGCCTCGGTTTCAAAACGAGCACTCAGGTTTTTGACCACCTTTCCTTCGCCAGTGATCCAGATGAAATAATCGTCTGTGGGCATGCTTAGCCGCGATAAGTGTTCATTCACCGCCTGCTCGTTATGGCCGATAAACCACTGAAGAGTAAATCCGTCGAGATGGGCAAAATAGTCCTGGTAGGCTGCATCCTGCACGCTAACCAGCGCCGTGACGTTCGGACGTACCACCAAACGGCTGAGCGACTCCAGGCGTCGGCGCAACGCGGGCATTCCCGACTCATCACACACGTAAACCTGATACGCATAATCCTCTGGCACCACCAAAGAACCGCGCGGCCCGCCGATCGTCAGCTTGTCACCCTCACGGGCATTCATCGCCCACGTACTTGCCACGCCGCCGTCATGAATATAGAAATCCAGTGCCAGCTCATGGCGCGCTTCGTCATACAACGGCGTGTAGTCACGGGAGAGCGGACGTACACCGTCCGCCCAGACAATGCCTTCATCGGTGACGACAGGTGGTACAAAGTTGCTGCCCGGTTCAGGGAAAAAGACCTTGGTATGGTCGTCAAAGCCGCGTGAGCTAAAACCGTCCAGCGCGTCACCGCCCAGTACAATACGCTGAAAGCCCGCGCTAATACGCTCTACGCGCAGGACAGTAAGTTCTCGAAAACGCAGTTCATTGCGAACGCGCTGTGGGTAGCGTGAGATGTTTTTTGTCATTTTTTCGCCTTGTGAAGATAATACGATATATCTAAATTGATTTTTTAAATGATAATGATTGCTAATCAAAAATATTGCAAGCACTTTTTGATATAGTTAAATTATGATTACCCGGCTATCACACCCATATAAAAACAGTTAATAATCATCACGTTATACAGAATATAATTTGTAGACTTGCAAACTGATATTTTTTAGATATAAATTAGATATATCTAAATAACATCAGGAGACGATGATGCAAAACCATCATGAAGGTTGCTGTAAGCACACAGAGCACCAACACGAAGGCTGCTGCAAGGGTGAAGGACATCACCATGAAGGCCGCCACAACGAGCACCATGCAGGTTGCTGCAAAGGTGAAGAACATCGCCATGAAGGTTGTAACAAAGAACATCACCACGAGCAGGGTTGCGGACATCGCCACGGTCGTGGTGGCGGCGGTGGTCGTCGTCAGCGGTTCTTTGGCCACGGCGAATTACGCCTGGTGATTCTGGATATCTTGACCCGCGACGCCAGCCACGGCTACGAACTGATTAAAGCGATTGAAACCCTGACTCAGGGTAACTACACCCCAAGCCCGGGCGTTATCTATCCAACGCTGGATTTCTTGCAGGATCAGGCACTGATCACCGTCAGCGACGAGGAAGGTGGGCGTAAACAGATTGCGATCACGACTCAGGGCCAGCAGTGGCTGGATGAGAACCGTGAACATCTGGAACATATCCACGAACGGATTAAAGCCCGCTGCGTGGGTTTTGAATTACGCAAAAATCCACAGATGAAACGCGCGCTGGAAAACTTCAAAGCCGTGCTGGATCTACGCGTCAATCATGGTGATACCAGCGATGCGCAGATCAAAAAAATCATCGGTATTATCGATCGCGCTGCACTGGATATTACTCAGCTGGATTAATCTGCACAGCAGGCGGAACCCGTATGCCCAACGTTCCGCCTGTATTTTTAGTATTAATGCAGCACCGTAACCGCATCTTCCAGACGACCCGCGCGATGTTTCACCATCGCGGAAATCTGCGCACTCTCTTCAACCAGTTCGGCGTTTTTCTGTGTAATGTTGCTTAATTCATTCACCGCGCGGGTCAGGCTGGAAAGACCATCTGACTGTTCCAGCGTGGAGTGGCTGATTTGGGCAATCAGCTGAGTGACGTTTTGCACCTGCGCCACAATATCGTCCATCGTGCGTCCTGCGGCGTGAACCTGGTCAGATCCGGACTGCACCTTGTCAGCGCTGGCATCAATCAGCTTGCGAATATCATTGGCTGCACTGGCGCTACGGCTAGCAAGATGACGTACTTCTCCCGCCACCACGGCGAACCCTTTCCCCTGCTCGCCCGCCCGCGCGGCTTCAACAGCGGCATTCAAAGCCAGAATGTTGGTCTGGAAGGCAATATCGTTAATCAGCGTCGTAATGGTGCCGATCCGCTGGGTGCTGTTGGCGATATCGTCCATGGTTTTGATGACGGTATCCATCGCCTCACCGCCGTGCGTTGCCGCGCTACTGGCGGCAATAGAGAGCTTATCGGCCGCGGCGGCGGTCTCTGAGTTTTGTTTCACCGATGCCGCCATCTGATTCATGGTGGTCACCGTTTCCTGCACGTTCTCGACAGTCTGCTGCGTATGCTTGTTTAAATCATCGCTGCCTTTCGCCAGCGTTTCGCTGTCGCTGCGCACGCAACTCACCTGGCTGGAGACGTCGTGAATGAGCCAGCGACACATTAATCCAAGTTGGCCCACTGCTCGTAGCATCAGGCCCAGTTCATCACTACGGTTAAGATGCGACACGCTGTTCCGCTCACCGGTCGCCACTTTCAGCGCCTGACGGGTGACATTCTCAATAGGACGCACAATTTGCCATTCGAAAATAGCCGTTCCAAAAAGCATCACCAATGCGCTCATCAGCAGTAACGGCCATTCGGCGCCCATTTGCTGCAATGCGACCGCTAGCAGGACAAACATGAATGCCATCACGCTGCGCACCCGCCAGCGAATCGGCATCGCCGGCAGTTTACCCAGCCAGCCTTTGCGTACCACCAGCCCTTTATGAATACGTCGGTTGCAACGTCCTTCGTTCAGCGCTTTATATAAAGGCTCTACCGCCGCAATTTCCTCGTCAGTAGCCCGGGTACGAATCGACATATACCCGGTCACGCGTCCTTCCCGCACCATCGGCACCGCATTGGCCCTCACCCAGTAGTGATCGCCATTCTTACGCCGGTTTTTCACAATCCCGCTCCATGGCTCGCCCTGCTTCAGGGTGTACCACATATCCGCAAACGCCGCTTTTGGCATGTCCGGATGACGAACCTGATTGTGCGGCTTATCGAGCAATTCATTCAGCTGATAGCCACTGACCTGGACAAATGTATCGTTCGCATGGGTGATATAGCTTTGTAAATCGGTGGTAGACATGAGGGTGATATCATCATCCAGCGGTGTATTTTGCTGACTAACGTAGGGATGAGAAGACATGATTGCGTCCTGTGCAGGTTATCTGGTTGTTAACTCTTTCGGCTTATGTTATTTCGGCGATAATTTTTTTATCTTTAGTTGTTAAATTTGATTTAGATCGCAATTTGCGATTAAACCTCAAAATCTGTACGCATTCTAATCCATTGATTTAAAATACTTTCATCTAGTAACTATTCAACGTCACTTCTACCAGCGCACCGTCACAGTGCAAATATTGCCCATTTTTAGCGCAAATTTGCGTTTATTCGATCTGTTTTCAGGCTCCTTACTTGGGCAAAATGCCAGCAAATGTTAAATCGCGGCATTAAATGTTGCGTAAATGAGATGTTTCCTGGTGTTTATCCCGATTTTTGCTAAGCGCGCCGGAATGGCGCAATCCCTGCAATACTTAATTCAGTATCATGTGATACGCGAGCTCCGGGAGCATATTTTGAACAGGTTACCTTCCAGCGCATCGGCCCTGGCCTGCAGCGCACACGCACTGAATCTCATCGAAAAGCGCACGCTTGATCATGAGGAAATGAAATCGTTAAACCGAGAGGTGATTGAGTACTTCAAGGAGCATGTCAATCCGGGGTTCTTAGAGTATCGAAAATCTGTAACTGCAGGCGGGGATTACGGAGCCGTAGAGTGGCAAGCGGGAAGCCTGAATACGCTTGTCGACACCCAGGGGCAGGAGTTCGTCGATTGCCTGGGTGGTTTTGGAATTTTCAACGTGGGGCACCGTAATCCAGTCGTGGTTTCCGCCGTACAGAATCAACTCGCGAAACAACCTCTGCACAGCCAGGAGTTACTTGACCCTCTGCGGGCCATGCTGGCAAAAACCCTCGCCGCACTGGCACCCGGTAAACTGAAATACAGTTTTTTCTGTAACAGCGGGACCGAGTCGGTTGAAGCCGCCCTGAAGCTGGCGAAAGCATATCAATCGCCGCGCGGTAAATTTACGTTTATTGCCACCAGCGGCGCATTCCACGGTAAATCACTGGGCGCGCTGTCCGCTACGGCTAAATCCACCTTCCGTAAACCTTTTATGCCGCTGCTGCCGGGCTTCCGTCATGTGCCGTTTGGCGATATTAACGCAATGCGCACCATGCTCAGCGAGTGTAAAAAGACCGGTGACGATGTCGCAGCTGTGATCCTCGAACCGATCCAGGGTGAAGGAGGGGTGATCCTGCCGCCGCAAGGTTATTTGACCGCCGTTCGTAAACTTTGCGATGAGTTTGGCGCGCTGATGATCCTTGACGAAGTGCAAACCGGCATGGGGCGTACCGGCAAGATGTTCGCCTGCGAACACGAAAACGTGCAACCCGACATTATGTGCCTGGCCAAAGCGTTGGGCGGCGGTGTGATGCCAATTGGCGCGACCATTGCCACCGAAGAGGTGTTCTCCGTCCTGTTCGACAATCCTTTCCTGCATACCACCACGTTTGGCGGCAACCCGCTCGCTTGTGCAGCTGCGCTGGCCACCATTAACGTCCTGCTGGAGCAAAATTTACCGGCTCAGGCGGAGCAGAAAGGCGATATGTTGCTGGATGGTTTCCGCCAGCTTGCGCGGGAATACCCGGACCTGGTGCATGATGTACGCGGTAAGGGAATGCTGATGGCGATTGAGTTTGTCGATAATGAAATCGGCTACAACTTTGCCAGTGAGATGTTCCGCCAGCGGGTGCTGGTTGCCGGCACACTTAATAATGCAAAGACGATCCGCATCGAACCACCGTTGACGTTAACGATCGAGCAATGCGATCTGGTATTGCGATCGACGCGCAAAGCCCTGGCAGCATTACGGGTGAGCGTGGAGCAAATGTAACAACCTTACCCGGCCTATAGAAGACACTCTTTTGTAGGCCGGATAAGGCGTAGCCGCCATCCGGCAATTAACCTAACTTAAACAATCCGCACACCAGCAGGCATAAGGCGTTCTGGCGTCAACAGTACGCTTTCACTACCGTCGTCGGTTTCCGCACACAGCAGCATGCACTCTGATGTCTCACCGCGCATTTTGGCCTTTTGCAGATTACACAGCACCACCACCGTTTTGCCCATCAACTCCTCTTCACTGTAGTAAGGCACCAGGCTGGTTACGGTTTGCAGCGTACGCTCTCCCACATCTACCTGTACGATATACAGCTTATCGGCATTGTCATGGCGCTTTACCTGTGCGATTTTTCCAACACGTATTTCCATTCGGGCAAAATCAGCAAATGCGACGGTATCCATTGTTTTCTCCTTTGGTAAAATTTTACTAAATACTAGCAAAATATTTTCCGGGCATTGTTCTCAAAAGCGGGAAAATGACGTACTCATCACACTCTGAAAGCCCAGTTTTACCCCGGGCATGTCAATTAATCATGCTTTTTTTACTGAAAACAGATGAATAGATAAGCACTTCATTTACAATGCGCAGGTAACTCAGGGAAAAGGCAAACATGGCAACACTTAAAGACATCGCAATCGAAGCTGGCGTGTCCCTGGCGACAGTGTCCCGGGTTTTAAACGATGACCCCACGCTGAATGTAAAAGAAGAGACTAAGCATCGCATTCTGGAGATCGCGGAAAAGCTGGAGTACAAAACCAGCAGCGCCCGAAAGAACCAGACTAGTGCGCTCGGCCCCCAGCATATTCTGGCGCTCTACAGCTATCAGCAAGATTTGGAAATCAACGATCCTTACTACCTCGCGATCCGCCATGGGATTGAAACCCAGTGTGAGAAACTCGGGATCGAACTGACCAACTGCTATGAGCACAGTGGTCTGCCGGAGAGCAAACACATTACCGGCATTCTTATTGTCGGCAAGCCTTCCCCCGCTCTGCGCGAGGCGGCAACAGCGCTTACCGACAACATCTGCTTTATCGATTTCCATGAATCCGGCAGCGAATATGACGCCGTCGATATCGATCTGGCACGCATCAGCAAAGAGAGCATCGACTTCTTCATTGCCCAGGGCGTCACCCGCATTGGTTTCATCGGTGGCGAAGACCAGCCAGGCAAGGCCGATATCCGCGAAGCCGCGTTTGTCGAATACGGTCGTCTACAGCAGGTCGTTTCTGAACAGGATATCTATCGCGGCGGTTTCTCCAGTTCATCAGGCTATGAACTGGCTAAAGAAATGCTGGCGAAACCCGACTATCCCAGCGCCCTGTTTGTGGCTTCAGACTCGATTGCCATTGGCGTTCTGCGCGCCATCCACGAGCGTGGTCTGAATATTCCGCAGGATATTTCGCTGATTAGCGTTAATGATATCCCAACGGCGCGTTTCACCTTTCCTCCGCTTTCCACCGTTCGCATTCATTCGGAAATGATGGGCAGTCAGGGCGTCAACCTGCTGTTCGAAAAGGCCCGTGACGGGCGTGCGCTCCCCCTGCTGGTTTTTGTTCCCAGCAAGCTGAAACTGCGCGGCACCACCCGCTGAAATCCCCCGTTAACCCGCCCGGTTTCTTCTGATGCCGGGCGCGCATTGTCATGCATTCTTTTCCGCGTCCGAATTATTTTCGTGATCCAGTTAAAGTAAATCACCTCACCCGCTATATTTTAGTAAAACTTTTACTAAAATCACCATCAATTACACTTACCCACCATTACAATGAATGGTTCCGATTTTTCTCCACCGGGAGGCCTTATGAATCGCTGGGAAAACATTCAGCTCACCCACGAAAATCGACTGGCGCCACGCGCATATTTTTTCTCTTACGACTCCGTTGCGCAGGCTCGCTCATTTGCCCGCGAAACCAGCAGTCTCTTTCAGCTGCTAAGCGGTCAGTGGAATTTTCAGTTCTTTGAGCATCCTCTGCAGGTGCCGGAAGCCTTTACGTCGCAGTTTATGAGTGACTGGGGCAGCATCACCGTCCCCGGCATGTGGCAGATGGAAGGACACGGCAAGCTGCAGTATACCGACGAAGGTTTTCCTTTCCCGATTGATGTCCCCTACGTTCCGACCAATAACCCCACCGGGGCCTATCAGCGTATTTTCACCCTCAGCGAAGGCTGGCAGGGCAAACAGACGCTGATTAAGTTTGATGGCGTAGAAACCTACTTCGAAGTTTACGTGAATGGTCAGTACGTTGGCTTCAGCAAAGGCAGTCGCCTGACGGCCGAATTTGATATCAGCGCGGTGGTGAAGACCGGTGATAACCTGCTGTGCGTTCGCGTAATGCAATGGGCTGATTCCACCTACGTTGAAGACCAGGATATGTGGTGGTCGGCGGGAATTTTCCGCGACGTCTATCTGGTCGGCAAACAGGCGACCCACATTCAGGATTTTACTGTTCGCACCGAGTTCGATGATGACTATCGCGACGCCACCCTCTCCTGCGACATTGCGCTGGAAAACCTGGCCTCCACGCCAGCGATAGCGTCGCTGGAATACACCTTGTTTGACGGTGAGAAGGCGCTGCATAGCGGTGTGATTAACACCCTGAAGGTGGATAAACAAACGCAGACCGCTTTTCATTTCAAGGTTAGCGCGCCGCAGCAGTGGTCTGCGGAATCGCCGTATCTCTACCATCTGGTGATGACGCTGAAAGATGCCAGCGGCAACATCCTTGAGGTCGTGCCACAGCGCGTTGGATTCCGCGATATTAAAGTTCGCGACGGTCTGTTTTACATCAATAACCGCTACGTGATGCTGCATGGCGTTAACCGCCACGATAACGATCATCTTAAGGGCCGCGCGGTCGGTATGGATCGCGTTGAAAAAGATCTGCTGTTAATGAAGCAGCACAACATCAACTCCGTACGCACCGCCCATTACCCGAACGATCCGCGTTTCTATGAATTGTGCGATATCTACGGCCTGTTCGTGATGGCCGAAACAGACGTTGAATCTCACGGCTTCGCCAATATCGGCGATATCAGTCGGATCACCGACGATCCACTGTGGGAAAATGTCTACGTTGAGCGCATCGTGCGCCACGTCCATGCGCAGAAAAATCACCCTTCGATCATCATCTGGTCGCTCGGTAACGAATCCGGATACGGCTGTAACATCCGCGCCATGTATCACGCTGCGAAAGCGCTGGATGACACGCGTCTGATCCATTACGAAGAAGATCGTGACGCTGAAGTGGTGGATATCATCTCCACCATGTACACCCGCGTGCCGCTGATGAATGAGTTTGGTGAATATCCGCATCCTAAACCGCGCATCATCTGTGAATATGCTCACGCCATGGGCAACGGTCCTGGCGGGCTAACAGAATATCAGAACGTCTTCTATCAGCATGATTGCATTCAGGGGCACTATGTCTGGGAGTGGTGCGATCACGGGATTCAGGCTAAAGATGACGACGGCAACGTCTGGTACAAATATGGCGGCGACTACGGCGACTATCCGAACAACTACAACTTCTGCCTTGATGGCCTGATTTATTCCGATCAAACCCCAGGACCGGGACTGAAAGAGTACAAGCAGGTAATTGCGCCGGTGAAAGTGCGCGCACAGGATCTGGCCCGCGGCGAGCTACGGGTAGAAAACAAACTATGGTTCACCACGCTTGACGACTACACCTTGCATATTGAGGTTCGCGCCGAAGGAGATACGCTCTCTGTTCAGCAGATAAAACTGCGCGACGTTCCTCCCAACAGCGACGCGCTGCTGCAATGTGCACTGCCGGAGCTGGATGCGCGCGAAGCGTTCCTTAACGTCACCGTGACGAAAGATTCCCGTACGTCATACAGCGAAGCAGGGCATCACATCGCGACTTATCAGTTCCCGCTGAAGGCCAGAACGGCGGCTGCCGTACCGTTTAGCCTGCAAAACGCCAACCCTCTGACGCTGGAAGACAGCCGCCAGAGCTGCACCGTTCGCGGTTATAACTTCCATCTGACCTTCTCAAAGCTGACCGGTAAACCGATCGCCTGGAACGTCAATGGCGAAGAGCTGATTACCCGCGAGCCGAAGATTAATTTCTTTAAACCGACCATTGATAACCACAAGCAAGAGTTCGAAGGCCTCTGGCAGCCGAATCATTTACAGATTATGCAGGAGCATCTGCGCGAGTTTACCCTTGAGCAAACCGATGATGCGCTGCTGATAACCAGCCAGACCATTATCGCCCCGCCGGTATTCGATTTCGGTATGCGCTGCACCTATCGCTGGCGCATTGCCGCGGACGGTCAGCTGAATGTGGAACTTTCTGGCCAGCCTTACGGCGAGTACCGGGACATTATTCCGTGCATCGGTTTCACGATGGGCATCAACGGTGATTTGGGCCAGGTGGCGTATTACGGACGTGGTCCAGGTGAAAACTATGCCGATAGCCAGCAGGCCAACATCATCGACATCTGGCGCAGCAGCGTGGATGAGATGTTCGAAAATTATCCTTTCCCGCAAAACAACGGCAATCGTCAGGACGTGCGCTGGGCAACACTAACCAACCGCCACGGCAACGGTCTGCTGGTGGTTCCGCAGCGCCCTGTCAACCTGAGCGCCTGGCGCTATACGTCAGAAAATATCTTTGCCGCACAACACTGCAACGCGCTACAGCGTAGCGATGACATCACCCTGAATCTGGACCACCAGTTGCTGGGCTTAGGTTCCAACTCGTGGGGAAGTGAAGTACTCGATTCCTGGCGCGTCTGGTTTACGTCATTCAGCTACGGCTTCACGTTGTTGCCGGTTTCCGGCAGCGAATCTGGCGCTCAAACCACCGCCAACCGCGCCTTTGGCACCGGGTTCTTTTCCACGAATATGCACAGCGAGAATACAAAATGAGGATCATCGACAACTTAGAGCAGTTCCAGCAACGCTATGCTTCAGGTCGGAAATGGCAACGCTGCGTCGAGGCTATTGAAAATATTGACAATATTCAGCCAGGCGTCGCCCACTCTATCGGTGATTCCCTGAGCTACCGCGTGGAGACAGACTCCGCGACCGATGCGCTGTTTACCGGTCATCGTCGTTATTTTGAGATCCATTACTACCTGCAAGGGCAGCAAAAAATAGAGTATGCCGCCAAAGAGGATCTCCAGGTGGTTGAATATTATCGCGATGAAACCGATCGCGAATATCTGAAAGGTTGTGGAAAAACCGTCGAAGTGCACGAAGGACAAATGGTTATTTGTGACAACCATGAAGCCTATCGTTTTATTTGTAATAACGCAGTGAAAAAAGTCGTACTCAAAGTCACCATCGAAGATGGTTATTTTCATAATAAATAAAAACACAGGCGGCGCCGACGTTGCGCCGCCAGTACCCTATAATAATCAGGAATCGGAGATGTGCTATGTCTGATACCAAACGTAATACCATCGGCAAGTTCGGCTTACTTTCACTCACCTTTGCCGCGGTTTATAGTTTTAATAACGTAATCAACAATAATATTGAGCTTGGTCTGGCATCCGCACCGATGTTTTTCCTCGCGACGATTTTCTACTTTATTCCGTTTTGCTTAATCATCGCCGAATTTGTTTCGCTGAATAAAAACTCCGAAGCCGGTGTCTACGCATGGGTAAAAAGTTCGCTGGGTGGACGTTGGGCATTTATTACTGCCTACACCTACTGGTTCGTTAACCTGTTCTTTTTTACCTCGCTTTTGCCCCGCGTTATTGCCTACGCCTCATATGCTTTTTTAGGCTACGAATACATTCTGACACCGTTCGCAACCACCGTGTTAAGTATGGTGCTGTTTGCCTTCTCCACCTGGGTTTCGACCAATGGTGCAAAAATGTTAGGGCCGATTACCTCGGTCACCTCCACGTTGATGCTGCTGCTGACGCTGTCCTATATTTTACTGGCAGGTACGGCGCTGGTTGGCGGCGTACAGCCTGCTGACCCTATCACCGTAGACGCAATGATCCCGAATTTTAACTGGGCCTTCCTCGGTATCACCACCTGGATTTTTATGGCGGCAGGCGGCGCGGAGTCGGTGGCGGTTTACGTCAACGACGTCAAGGGCGGCTCCAAATCATTCGTGAAGGTCATTATCATTGCCGGGATTTTTATCGGCGTGCTCTATTCCATCTCCTCGGTGCTAATCAACGTCTTCATCAGCAGCAAAGAGCTGAAGTTTACCGGTGGTTCGGTGCAGGTATTCCACGGCCTGGCAGCATATTTCGGCCTGCCGGAACTGGTCGTGAACCGCTTTGTCGGCCTGGTCTCCTTTACCGCGATGTTCGGCTCTCTGCTGATGTGGACCGCCACGCCGGTGAAGATCTTCTTCTCTGAAATTCCGGCGGGTATTTTCGGTAAAAAAACCGTCGAACTGAATGAAAATGGCGTTCCGGCCCGCGCAGCGTGGATCCAGTTCCTGATCGTTATCCCGCTGATGATTATCCCGACGCTCGGCTCCAATACCGTGCAGGATTTAATGAACACTATCATCAACATGACCGCCGCCGCCTCGATGCTGCCGCCGCTGTTTATTATGCTGGCTTACCTGAATCTGCGTGCAAAACTGGACCACTTACCGCGCGACTTCCGTATGGGTTCGCAAAAAACCGGCATTGTTGTGGTGTCGATGCTGATCGTTCTTTTCACCATCGGATTTATTGCCTCTACCTTCCCAACCGGCGGCAATATCATGACCATTATTTTCTATAACGTCGGTGGGATTGTTATTTTCCTCGGTTTTGCCTGGTGGAAATACAGTAAATATATCAAAGGGCTAACCAAAGAAGAAAAAGCTATTGAGGCAGCCCCTGCTTCAGATATCAATTAATGACTAAAACATAATAACAATAAATAATATTCTCCAAGGCTATAACCAAAATAATTCGAGTTGCATGAAGGCGGCAAGTGAGTGAATTCCCAGGAGCATAGATAACTATGTGACTGGGGTGAACGAACGTAGCTAACGCACATGCAGCTTGAAGTATGACGGGTATATAACAATAAAAATTATATTTTATTTGCTTAGGATCGAAGCATGAAAAACATTAGCCATTGTTGCAGGGCAATTATTGCCCTGCCCTTTTTCTGCGTCTCCTCTCTGGGTGCAGAAGAAGTTCGCCCTGCAGAACACGACGACACGAAAACACCAGAAATATCTTCCCCCTCATTTCGCTTTTATGGCGAATTGGGCATGGGAGGATATATGGATTTAGAAGGACAAGACAAACATAAATACAGTGATGGTACCTATATAGAAGGTGGCCTGGAGATAAAACACGGCTCTTGGTTTGGTCTGATCTACGGCGAGGGCTGGACCGTACAGGCCGACCATCAGGGCAATGCCTGGGTTCCTGACCATAGCTGGGGCGGATTCGAGGGCGGGATCAACCGCTTTTACGGCGGTTATCGTACCAATGACGGAACGGAGCTGATGCTCAGCCTGCGCCAGGACTCTTCGCTGGATGACCTGCAATGGTGGGGGGATTTCACTCCAGACCTGGGCTACGTTATTCCCAACACCCGTGACATCATGACTGCCATTAAGGTGCAAAACCTGACCGGTCCTTTGCGCTATAGCGTGACCGCGACGCCCGCCGGACACCACGACGAGAGCAAAGCCTGGCTGCACTTTGGTAAATACGATCGCTACGACGATAAATATACCTATCCGGCCATGATGAACGGCTATATCCAGTACGACCTGACTGAAGGTGTAACCTGGATGAACGGCCTGGAGATAACAGATGGTACCGGACAGCTGTTCCTGACCGGCATCCTTTCGCCCAACTTCGCCGCCCGCGCCTGGCACCACACGGGCCGCGCCGACGGGCTGGATGTGTCCGGCACCGAAACCGGCTATATGGTCAGCGCAATGTATGAAGCGCTAAAAGGCGTTTACCTCTCCACTGCTTATAGCTACGCCAAACACCGACCGGATAGCTATGAGGACGAAACCACTTCCTTTATGCAGTTCGGTATCTGGTATGAATACGGCGGCGGCCGTTTCGCTACCGCCTTCGACAGTCGGTTCTATATGCAGAATGCATCCGGCGACCCGAGCGACCAAATCTTCCTGATGCAATATTTCTATTGGTAACAAGGACCGGAATACCATGAACATGAAACCTATTCTCACGCCGCTGGCCTGTATTCTGCTGATGAACTTCTCCGCACATGCCGCCAGTGCTAACGACTTTAAAAACATCATTAATCGCACCGGTGCGCCGGGCTACATGCATGACTACGATCACGACGACCACCAGCGCTTTAATCCATTTTTCGATCTTGGCGCCTGGCACGGTCATTTGCTCCCGGACGGCCCTGCAACAATGGGCGGCTTTCCAGGCGTGGCTTTGCTGACCGAAGAATACATCAATTTTATGGCCAATAATTTTGACCGTCTGACGGTGTACCAGCACGGTAAAAAGGTCGATTTCGCGCTTGAGGCCTACAGCATTCCCGGCGCGCTGGTGCAAAAGCTGTCATCTAAGCATGTGCAAATAGAGATGACGCTGCGTTTTGCCAGCCCGCGCACCTCGCTGCTGGAAACCAAAATCACCAGCAACACGCCGCTGGATCTGGTGTGGGACGGCGAGCTGCTGGAGAAACTGGAAGCCAAAGAGGGAAAAGCGCTGTCGGATAAAACCATTGATAGCGAATTCCCTGGCTATCAGCGCAAAATCACCGCCACGCACGACGGTCTGAAAGTCACCTTCGGCAAAGTGCGCTCAACCTGGGATCTGCTCACCTCCGGTGAGTCGGAGTATCAGGTGCATAAATCTGTCGCTATGAAAACCACGGTTAACGGTCATCGCTTTACGGGGAAGGCCCATATCAGTGGTTCGACAACCATTTACACCACCTGGTCTCATCTGCTTACCGCCGAGGATGTGGCGAAAGAGCAGCCGCAGATCCGCGATATTCTGGCGCGCCCGGCCTGGTATCTTGCTGCATCACAAAAGCGCTGGGCAGATTATCTGCAAAAAGGCTTAACCAACCCGGATGCCACAACGGAACAAACCCGGGTCGCGGTAAAAGCTATTGAAACGCTAAACGGCAACTGGCGCTCGCCAGGCGGTGCGGTAAAACACAATACCGTGACGCCATCGGTCACCGGCCGCTGGTTCTCCGGCAACCAAACCTGGCCGTGGGACACCTGGAAGCAGGCCTTCGCTATGGCGCACTTTAACCCGGAGATCGCCAAAGAGAATATTCGCGCCGTCTTTTCATGGCAGGTTAAACCCGGTGATCCGGTTCGCCCGCAGGATGCCGGATTCATTCCCGACCTGATTGCCTGGAATCTCAGCCCGGAACGCGGCGGCGACGGCGGTAACTGGAACGAGCGCAACACCAAGCCCAGCCTGGCGGCCTGGTCGGTGATGGAGGTCTACAACGTCACCAAAGACAAGGCCTGGCTCGAAGAGATGTATCCAAAGCTGGTTGCGTATCACGACTGGTGGCTGCGTAACCGCGATCACAACGGCAACGGCGTGCCGGAATACGGCGCTACCCGCGATAAAGCCCACAATACTGACCGCGGCGAAATGTTGTTTACGGTGAAAAAAGGCGACAAGGAAGAAACGCTCTCCGGGCTTAACAACTACGCCACCGTGATCGATAAGGGTCAGTATGACAGCCTGGAGATCCCAGCGCAGGTTGCCGCCTCGTGGGAGTCCGGTCGTGACGATGCGGCTGTATTCGGTTTTATCGATAAAGATCAACTGGATAAATACGTCGCGGGTGGTGGAAAACGCAGCGACTGGGTGGTGAAATTTGCCGAAAATCGCAGTAAAGACGGTAATTTGCTGGGTTACTCGCTGTTGCAGGAGTCAGTCGATCAGGCCAGCTACATGTACAGCGACAACCATTATCTGGCGCAGATGGCAACCCTGCTCGGCAAACACCAAGAGGCGCAACGCTATCGCCAATTGGCGCAAAAACTCGCAGATTACATCAACACCTGCATGTTCGACCCGACAACAAAATTCTATTATGACGTTCGTATTGAGGACCAACCGCTGGCAAACGGCTGTGCGGGTAAACCGATCGTCGAACGTGGCAAAGGGCCGGAAGGCTGGTCGCCGCTGTTTAACGGCGCAGCAACGCAACCCCATGCGGACGCGGTGGTTAAGGTGATGCTCGACCCCAAAGAGTTCAACACCTTTGTCCCGCTTGGCACGGCGGCGCTGACCAACCCGGCTTTTGGTGCGGATATCTACTGGCGCGGGCGCGTCTGGGTGGATCAGTTCTGGTTCGGGCTAAAAGGGATGGAGCGTTACGGCTATCGCGATGACGCGTTAAAACTGGCGGATACCTTCTTCAGCCACGCCAAAGGCCTCACCGCTGACGGTCCGATTCAGGAAAACTATAACCCGCTGACCGGCGCACAGCAGGGCGCACCGAATTTCTCCTGGAGCGCGGCGCATCTCTATATGCTGTATAACGATTTTCTTAAAAAACAGTAGTCTGTGACATAACGCCGGATGGCGCTTCGCTTATCCGGCCTACAAAGACACATTTTCACAGGCCGGATTAGGTGCTTGCACCGATATCCGGCATATTCGTCCTCTGGCTCCACTCCTTTTTTGAATCCCATCACAATCACGGAATTCCCCTTTTCCCTTTTACGCGGCGACGGCTAAATTATTAACTCATCCGACCACATAACAATAATTTTACATACTGGACACCTTTATGAGCTATCCGTCGCTGTTCGCCCCGCTCGATTTAGGCTTCACCACGCTTAAAAACCGCGTGCTGATGGGTTCAATGCATACCGGGCTGGAAGAGTATCCCGATGGTGCAGAACGGCTGGCCGCGTTCTACGCCGAGCGCGCTCGTCACGGCGTAGCGTTAATTGTGAGCGGAGGTATTGCGCCTGCGCTTTCCGGCGTGGGGATGGAAGGCGGTGCGATGCTGAACGACACCAGCCAGCTTGCTCACCATCGCGTCATTACCGATGCTGTGCATGATGAAGGCGGCAAAATCGCCCTGCAAATCCTGCATACCGGACGTTACAGCTACCAGCCGCATCTGGTGGCGCCTTCTGCTATTCAGGCCCCCATTAACCGCTTTACGCCACATGAATTAACGCACGATGAAGTGCTGCAGTTGATTGAAGATTTTGCCCACTGCGCACAGCTGGCGCGGGAAGCGGGCTACGATGGCGTGGAAGTGATGGGGTCGGAAGGGTATCTCATCAACGAATTCCTGACACTGCGTACCAACCAGCGCGATGACCAATGGGGCGGTGAGTATGCCAACCGCATGCGGTTTGCCGTTGAGGTGGTACGAGCGGTACGTCAGCGTGCCGGGAATGACTTTATTATTATCTTCCGCCTGTCGATGCTCGATCTGGTGGAAAACGGCGGAACCTTCGACGAAACCGTTCAGCTGGCGCAGGCTATAGAAGCCGCGGGGGCCACCATTATTAACACCGGTATTGGCTGGCATGAGGCACGTATTCCCACTATCGCTACCCCGGTACCGCGCGGTGCGTTTAGTTGGGTGACGCGTAAGCTGAAAGGGCATGTGACAATCCCACTGGTCACCACCAACCGCATTAACGATCCCCAGGTCGCCGATGACATTTTGGCCCGTGGTGATGCCGATATGGTGTCGATGGCCCGTCCGTTCCTCGCCGATGCCGAACTGCTGTCAAAAGCGCAAACCGGACGAGCGGATGAGATCAACACCTGTATCGGCTGTAACCAGGCCTGTCTGGATCAGATCTTCGTCGGCAAAGTCACCTCTTGCCTGGTCAATCCGCGCGCCTGCCATGAAACCAAAATGCCGATCGTTGCGGCAGCTGTGCCGAAAAATCTGGCGGTTGTCGGTGCGGGGCCTGCGGGCCTCGCCTTCGCCATTAATGCCGCAGCGCGCGGGCATCACGTGACGCTGTTTGACGCACATGGCGAGATTGGCGGGCAGTTTAATATCGCCAAACAGATCCCCGGCAAAGAAGAATTCTATGAAACCCTGCGCTACTACCGCCGGATGATCGACGTGACTGGCGTGACCCTGAAGCTGAATCACTTTGTCAGCGCACACGATCTGCACACCTTCGACGAAGTGATCCTTGCCAGTGGGATCGAGCCACGCATGCCGCCGATCGAGGGGATCGATCATCCTAAAGTGCTGAGCTATCTCGACGTGCTGCGCGATAAAACGCCGGTGGGTAAACGCGTGGCAATCGTGGGCTGCGGCGGGATCGGTTTCGATACCGCAATGTATCTGAGTCAGCCCGGTGAACCCACCAGCCAGAACATAGCGGAGTTCTGCGTGGAATGGGGGATCGACACCAGCCTGCAACAGCCTGGCGGCTTACGCCCGGAAGGTCCGCACCTATCCCGCAGCCCGCGCCAGATAGTGATGCTGCAGCGAAAAGCCAGCAAACCGGGACAAGGTTTAGGTAAAACGACGGGCTGGATCCATCGCGCCACCCTGCTCTCACGCGGCGTGAAAATGATCCCGGCAGTCAGCTATCAGAAGATTGATGATGATGGGTTACACGTTGTGTTGAACGGCGAACCGGTGATCTTTAACGTGGATAACGTGGTGATTTGCGCCGGACAAGAGCCGCGCCGTGAACTGGTCGATCCGCTGCACGCGGCAGGTAAAACGGTGCATCTGATCGGCGGCTGCGATGTGGCGATGGAACTGGATGCCCGACGCGCTATTGCGCAAGGCACCAGGCTGGCACTGGAAATTTAACAGGATGTATTTCGTAGGCCGGATAAGGCGTTAGCCGCATCCGGCACCCGCTATTACCGACGGCGACCTGTTTTGACCGCTTTCAGCACCACGAATTTATTATTGGTGGCGATGGTTACGCAATTGCCGAAAATCTTCTTCAGCTTGTGGAAGTAGTCGAGGTGACGGTTAGCCACAATGTACAGCTCACCGTTGATTTTCAGGCAGCGACGGGCGTGGTGGAACATTTCCCAGGCAATGTTATCCGTCAGCGCGTGCTTCTGGTGGAACGGTGGGTTGCACAGCACAGCGTTAAAGCGGAACGGTTCGACGCCAGACAGCGCGTTGTTAATCATAAACTCGCAGCGATCCAGCGCTTCAGGCATGTTACTTTCCACGTTCAGGCGGCTTGAAGCCACCGCCATTGGCGATTCATCAACAAATACCACACTGGCTTCTGGGTTTTTCGCCAGCAGCGTCATACCGATGACGCCGTTACCGCAGCCAAGGTCAACAATCTCCCCTTCGAGGTTTTCCGGCAGATGCTCGATAAAAAAGCGCGCGCCGATATCCAGCCCGGTACGGGAGAAGACGTTGGCGTGGTTATGGATAGTCCAGTCGGTGCCTTCCAGCTTCCAGCTTAGCGTTTGTGAGGCAGCGGCCAGCTCCGGTTTGCTGAACGTACAGTTGATCAAACGCGCTTTTTTCCACGCCAGCGTCGTGGTGGTTGGACCCAGCACTTTTTCAAACAGTTCCAGCGTCGAGGTATGTACATCACGCGCTTTTGCCCCGGCGATGATGCGCGTTTCTGGCGTTACCACTTCGCGCAGCGCACGCAGTTGCTGCTCCAGCAGCGCCATGGTTTTTGGCAGCTTAATCAGCACCACACCCGGCGCCTGCGGATAGTCAGCGGTACTGTCGAGGAACTTGACGCTCGACTCGGCAATGTCGTTGTGACGCAGGTTCTCGCGCGTGGCAAGCTCGCTGAGATAGGAATCGCCGATGCTGTACGGCGTATGTTCCGCCAGCGCACAGCCCAGCGCGCCGAAGGTATCATTCAGGATCAGCACCGGGCCGCTAATCTCGGTATCGTCCAGCTGTTGCAGCAGATATTCATCTGCAGCTTCCCACGCCAGCAGCGGGTTAACGTCATCCGTTTCCGGGAAACGTTTAAGTGACAGCGAACGGAAACCGTTGTCTATGTGGCTCATCGGCCCTCCTGAATGGTAAAATTTCGGCGTATCCCTGAAAAGGGTGCGTGAGTATACACTTTTATGATTTGCGTGGACATGAATGAACCAACTAACTTACCTCCAGGGCTACCCGGAACATTTGCTTTCTCAAGTGAGAACGCTGATTGCTGAGCAGCGCCTGGGCGCAGTGCTGGAGAAGCGCTATCCGGGTACGCATGACTTCGCGACCGACAAAGCGCTCTGGCAATATACTCAGGATCTGAAAAATCAGTTTCTGCGTAACGCCCCGCCGCTGAATAAAGTCATGTATGACAGTAAGATCCACGTTCTGAATAATGCGTTGGGGCTGCATACCGCCGTCTCTCGCGTGCAGGGCGGTAAGCTCAAAGCCAAAGCGGAGATCCGCGTCGCCACCGTGTTTCGCAGCGCCCCAGAACCCTTTTTACGCATGATCGTCGTTCATGAACTGGCGCATCTGAAGGAAAAAGAGCACGACAAAGCGTTTTACCAGCTTTGCTGTCATATGGAGCCTCAGTATCATCAACTGGAGTTCGATACCCGCCTGTGGTTAACGCAACAATCGTTAAAGCAAACTGCGTAGTCGCGCACTGGCTTTGTCTTCAGGGCATGCTAAATTGACGAAAGAATCCCTTTTCGCAGCCTGAAGGCCTTTATGATACGTTTCGCAGTAATTGGCACAAACTGGATCACCCGCCAGTTTGTCGATGCCGCCCATGAAACCGGCAAATATAAGTTAACCGCAGTCTATTCTCGTAGCCTTGAGCAGGCGCAGACCTTCGCCAACGATTACCCTGTCGAACATCTGTTTACCTCGCTGGAAGCGATGGCGCAAAGCGAGGCGATCGACGCCGTCTACATCGCCAGTCCAAACTCCCTGCACTTTCCACAGACCGAGCTGTTTTTGCGGCACAAAAAGCATGTTATTTGCGAAAAGCCGCTGGCCTCCAATCTGGCGCAAGCCGAAGCCGCTATCGCCTGCGCGCGTGAGAATCGGGTCGTGCTGTTTGAAGCGTTTAAAACCGCCTACCTGCCTAATTTCCTGCTGTTACAGCAATCACTACCCAGAGTAGGAAAAATCAGGAAAGCGTTTATCAATTACTGCCAGTACTCCTCGCGTTACCAGCGCTATCTGGACGGTGAAAATCCGAACACGTTTAATCCGGCGTTCTCCAATGGCTCGATTATGGATATCGGTTTTTACTGCCTGGCCTCAGCGGTTGCGCTGTGGGGCGAACCGCAGAGCGTTCAGGCCAGCGCCAGCCTGCTGGAAAGTGGCGTGGATGCCCACGGCGTGGTAGTGCTGAATTACGGTGATTTCAGCGTTACGCTCCAGCACTCAAAAGTAAGCGACTCGGTATTAGCCAGTGAAATTCAGGGCGAGTCGGGATCGCTGGTCATCGAGCATATCTCCGAATGCCAAAAGGTGTGCTTCGTGCCACGCGGTGGGAAAACGCAGGATCTGACGACGCCTCAACACATCAATACTATGCTGTATGAGGCAGAGGCTTTTGCCCATTTGGTTGAATCTGGCGAAGTGGATCACCCGGCACTGGCCGTCAGCCGTATCACCGCCAAACTGCAAACGGAGATTCGCCGCCAGACCGGCGTGGTTTTCCCGGCAGACGAAGCGGAAACATCGCTGACTGCGTAAAGGTGTGTAAAACGAATGTTGCGGGCCATTGACTGAAAGCATGGCCTGTAATATTTTGTAACCCGCAAAGGGGAGTAACTTCGTTGTCGGTTGATCGTCATTACGATGTGTGAAAAACCACATCCGGTCACCGGGCGATAACAAAGGAATACGCCACCGTATTCCTTTGTTGTTGTAAGTGAGACCTTGCCGAATGGCAAGGTCTATGCATAAAAAGCAGCGGCTAACGTCATTCGGCGTTGGCCGTTTTTTTTATGCATGGGGAAATACAATGAATACTGTCGGCACACCGTTGTTATGGGGTGGCTTCGCTGTCGTAGTGGTAATTATGCTGGCCATCGACCTGCTGTTGCAGGGGCGTCGTGGCGCGCATACGATGTCAATGAAGCAGGCTGCGGCCTGGTCAATCGTCTGGGTAACGCTGTCGTTACTGTTTAACGCTGCCTTCTGGTGGTACCTGGCGGAAACCCAGGGGCGAGCCGTTGCCGACCCACAGGCGCTGGCGTTCCTGACCGGCTATTTGATCGAAAAATCGCTGGCGGTAGATAACGTCTTTGTCTGGTTGATGCTGTTCAGCTACTTCTCCGTACCGCCTGCGTTGCAGCGTCGGGTACTGGTGTATGGCGTGCTGGGTGCGATTGTGCTGCGTACGATCATGATCTTCGCGGGCAGCTGGCTTATCACCCAGTTTGAGTGGCTGTTGTACGTGTTCGGCGCGTTCCTGTTGTTTACCGGCGTGAAGATGGCGCTGGCGAAAGAAGATGCCTCCGGTATTGGCGACAGACCGTTAGTACGCTGGCTGCGCGGTCATTTGCGCATGACCGATACCATCGAAGATGAAAAATTCTTCGTGCGTAAAAACGGCCTGCTGTTTGTTACGCCGCTGATGCTGGTGTTGATTCTGGTTGAGCTGAGCGATGTGATTTTCGCCGTCGACAGTATTCCGGCTATCTTTGCCGTGACCACCGACCCGTTCATCGTGCTGACCTCGAACCTGTTTGCTATTTTGGGTCTGCGTGCGATGTACTTCCTGCTGGCGGGCGTGGCGGAGCGTTTCTCCATGCTGAAGTACGGCTTGTCGGTCATTTTGGTGTTTATCGGTATTAAGATGCTGATCGTCGATTTCTACCATATCCCGATCGCTATCTCGTTAGGCGTGGTATTTGGCATTCTGTTTGTGACGCTGGTTGTTAACGCGTGGGTCAACCACCAGCACGATAAAAAGCAGCAAATACAGTAAGTTTCATCTGCTAGCTGAAAAGCCCGACAGCACACTGCGTGCGTCGGGCTTTTTGTTTATCATGTCAAAATAATGTTAAGTTAAAGTTATAAAATATGATCTCAACGCGGAATCCAGGATATTTCGCTTCCCGAACCGCGTTCTTTCCTTATACTCAGCCATGCAAACATTTGCCCGATCCTGAAAGATGCGTCAACAGAACGCACAAAGGTAAGGCAACAACACAATGAAAGGATTACTACATGACTACGCAACGTTCATCGGGGCTACTCTCGCGTTTGGCGCAAGGGAGCCTGGTTAAACAAATTTTGATCGGTTTGGTACTGGGGATTTTACTGGCACTGGTGTCAAAACCTGCGGCTGAAGCCGTTGGTTTGCTGGGTACGCTGTTCGTCGGCGCATTAAAAGCCGTCGCGCCAATTCTGGTTCTGATGCTGGTGATGGCTTCTATCGCCAACCACCAGCACGGGCAAAAAACCAATATCCGCCCCATTCTGTTCCTCTACCTGCTCGGAACATTTTCAGCGGCATTAACCGCCGTTGTCTTCAGCTTTGCTTTCCCATCAACACTGCATCTTTCCAGCAGCGCGGGGGATATCGTACCGCCATCCGGGATTGTGGAAGTGATGCGTAGCCTGCTGATGAGCATGGTTTCTAACCCAATTGATGCTCTGCTGAACGCCAACTATATTGGTATTCTGGTATGGGCTGTCGGCCTGGGCTTTGCACTGCGCCACGGCAATGAAACGACCAAAAATCTGGTCAATGATATGTCCAACGCCGTCACCTTTATGGTGAAGTTGGTCATTCGTTTCGCACCGATCGGTATCTTCGGCCTGGTCTCCTCCACGCTGGCAACCACCGGTTTCGCAACGCTTTGGGGCTACGCCCAACTGCTGACCGTACTGGTAGGCTGTATGCTGCTGGTGGCGTTTGTGGTCAACCCACTGCTGGTCTTCTGGAAAATTCGCCGTAACCCGTACCCGCTGGTGCTGGCCTGTCTGCGTGAAAGTGGCGTGTATGCCTTCTTTACCCGCAGTTCGGCGGCAAATATTCCGGTGAACATGGCACTGTGTGAGAAGCTGAATCTGGATCGTGATACCTATTCGGTGTCTATCCCGCTGGGCGCCACCATCAATATGGCGGGCGCGGCGATCACCATTACCGTACTGACGCTGGCGGCGGTGAATACGCTGGGTGTTCCGGTTGATTTACCGACGGCGCTGTTACTGAGCGTGGTGGCTTCACTGTGTGCCTGCGGTGCATCGGGCGTGGCGGGCGGTTCTCTGCTACTGATCCCGCTGGCATGTAATATGTTCGGTATCCCGAATGACATCGCCATGCAGGTTGTTGCCGTTGGCTTTATCATCGGCGTATTGCAGGATTCCTGTGAAACGGCGCTGAACTCTTCTACAGACGTCCTGTTTACCGCTGCGGCCTGCCAGGCTGAAGACGAACGTCTGGCAAATAACGCCCTGCGCGGATAATCTCTAAGCCCCTCCGTCATCAGGCGGAGGGGTTCTCTTCTTGTACGCTTTTTTCAATTTTGAACGGATCAATTCCGCGTTTTTGCATCCGCCGGAAGCGAATAATGTTCAGGCCGTTCATCACCAGAAAACTCCCTTCGATCATCGTCCCACCAATCGATCCCAGCCAGAAATTATGGATAACCCAACAGGCAGTTGCGCACCACATGACGCAGCGCACGGTTAACCCTTTGCAGCGAAACAGCGCCCAGGTGCTGGCCAGCGTGCCAATTATCGGCAACAGCTCCATCGCATGCTGTAATTTCGCCAGCCCGAGAACCAGGGTGAGGACAATAAAAAGGGTCATTACCCACAGTTTGCGGGTATGCATTGAGACAAGTGTGCGGATGGTGTTGAGTTCTGCGCTCATGCCTGCAGGCCAGGCGCCCATCAGGAAAAAATGCACGCCAATGGTGGCGCTATAGACGGCGAGTTGCAGCCGGAACCGGCGCTCATCGCGATTGAAAAAGGTGGTAATGCCGATCAGAAAGGCGATGACACCTACGCCCTGGGCCAGCCAATACGCGGTCATGCAAGCAACCCCAATTCTATCTCGTAGGCCGGATAAGGCGAGTTCGCCGCCATCCGGCAACGGTTTGTGCCTGATGGCGCTGCGCTTATCAGGCCTACGGTTTGCGCAGACCTGCATGCAGGTACCATCAGGTATTTACTACAACGTTACGCCGCTTTTAAATATCGCTAACTCTCTAAAATCATTCCGCTCGTTGCAGGTTTGCTTGCCGTTGGCGAAATCGACGATGGTATCGACAAATTCTTCCAGTAACTGCGGCATCGCTTTACCATGGATCAACTGTCCAGCGTCAAAATCGATCCAGTGCTTTTTCTTCGCCGCCAGCTCGCTGTTGGTGGCAATTTTCACCGTCGGCACAAAACCACCGTAAGGTGTACCTCGACCGGTACTGAACAGCACCATATGACAGCCCGCGCCCGCCAGGGCGCTGGTCGCCACCGCATCGTTACCCGGTGCGCTCAGCAGGTTCAGACCATGCGTCTTCAGACGTTCGCCGTAGCGCAGTACGTCCACCACCTGGCTGGAGCCTGCTTTTTGCGTGCAGCCGAGAGATTTATCTTCCAGCGTGGTGATACCGCCCGCTTTGTTGCCCGGCGATGGGTTCTCGTAGATCGGCTGGTCGTGAGCAATGAAGTACTGCTTGAAGTCATTGACCATGGTGACCAGCTTGCCAAAGGTTTCTTCATCGCGGCAGTGGTCCATCAGCAGTTGCTCGGCGCCGAACATTTCCGGTACTTCGGTCAGTACGGTGGTGCCGCCGTTGGCAATCACGTAGTCAGAAAAACGACCCAGCATCGGGTTGGCGGTAATACCGGACAGGCCGTCAGAGCCGCCGCATTCCAGACCAAACTTCAGCTCACCCAGTTTACCTGGCTCACGCTTATCGTTACGCATCACGTTGTACAACTGGTGAAGATGTTCAATCCCCGCTTCCACTTCGTCTTCCTGATGTTGGCAGACCATGAAGTGAACGCGCTCAGGATCGTACTCGCCTAAGGTTTCGCGGAAGGCATCAACCTGGTTGTTTTCACAACCAAGGCCAACCACCAGCACCGCACCCGCATTCGGGTGACGCACCATGTTTTGCAGCATGGTGCGGGTGTTAATGTGGTCGTCGCCGAGCTGTGAACAGCCGTAGGTGTGGCTGAAGAGATGTACGCCGTCGATTCCTTCGGCATCGTTAGTCTCTTTCAGAAAACGGTTCTGCATCTGGCGCGCCATGGCGTTAACACAGCCAACCGTCGGTAGGATCCACAGTTCGTTGCGCACGCCAACATCGCCGTTGGCACGACGGTAGATCTGCACATCGCGATCCGCCGGTTGTGCAACTTCCGCCTGAAAATCAGGGTGGTAGCTATACGTGTCCAGGTCGCTCAGATTGGTGCGCGTGTTGTGAGCATGAATATGCTCACCCGCCGCAACGTCCACCAGCGTATGGCCAATTGGCAAACCGTATTTAATGACGTTTTCGCCTTTCGCAATATCGCGTAAAGCGAATTTATGGCCACGAGAGACCGCCTGACGCAGGGTTACCGCCTGCCCATCAACGGTGACTTCGGTTCCTTCAGCCAAATCAGCGAGCGCTACCGCGACGTTATCCAGCGCATGGATCTTGATGTATTGCATACCTTCACCTGGACCTTAGTTCAGTTCAATGGCGAAGTAATCACGCGCATTGTTAAAGCAAATATTTCTGACCATTTCACCCAGCAACTGGATATCTGCCGGTGCTTCACCTGCAGCAACCCAACGGCCAATCATCTGGCACAGAATCCGACGGAAGTATTCATGGCGCGTGTATGACAGGAAGCTACGGCTATCGGTCAGCATGCCGACGAAACGGCTCAGCAGGCCGAGCTGGGCCAGCTGCGTCATCTGACGTTCCATCCCGTCTTTCTGATCGTTGAACCACCAGCCGGAACCGAACTGCATCTTGCCCGGCATACCTTCGCCCTGGAAGTTGCCGATCATGGTGCCCAGCACTTCGTTATCACGCGGGTTCAGGCAGTAGAGAATGGTTTTCGGCAGCAGGTTCTGTTCGTTCTGCTTGCTCAGCAGTTTGGACAGTTCTTCAGCCATCGGACGGTCATTGATGGAGTCGAAGCCAACATCCGCGCCCAACAGTTTGAACTGGCGCAGGTTGTTATTACGCAGCGCGCCGATGTGGTACTGCTGTACCCATTCGCGACGAGCATATTCCGCACCAAGGAACACCAGCACGGCAGTTTTAAACTGGGCAACTTCATGCTCGCTCAGGGTTTCACCCGCCAGGCGACGCGCCAGAATGCTATCCAGTTCAGATTCGTTAGATTCGGCAAACAGCACCACGTCCAGCGCGTGGTCAGAAACTTTACAGCCGTGAGCCGCGAAGTGATCCAGACGTTTGGTCAGTGCAGCTTGCAGATCGCTGAAGCGGCGGATATCCGTGTCAGACACTTCACCAAGCTTCGCCATGTAGTCATTAAAGGTCGCCAGCTCAATATTAAAGGCTTTATCCGGACGCCAGCTCGGCAGCACTTTCACATCAAAGCTTCCGTCTTTAGCAACGGCCGCATGGTGCTCCAGAGAGTCGATCGGGTCATCGGTAGTGCCGACCATTTTCACATACATCTGCTGCATGATGCCGCGCGCGGAGAATTTATCCTGCGCCAGCAGCTCGTTGCACTGGTTCCAGATTTCATCAGCAGTCGCAGGAGAAAGCAGCTTACCTGTAATACCAAACGGGCGACGTAATTCGAGGTGGGTCCAGTGGTACAGCGGGTTACCGATAGTGTGCGGAACCGTGGCGGCCCATGCGTCAAACTTCTCGCGATCGGACGCATCGCCGGTACACAAGCGCTCAGCGACGCCATTGGTACGCATCGCACGCCATTTGTAGTGATCACCCTTCAGCCAGATGTCATACAGGTTATTAAAACGGTAGTTTTCAGCGATTTGTTGCGGTGGTAAATGGCAGTGGTAATCAAAGATCGGCTGGTCTTTGGCGTAATCATGGTACAGACGGCGGGCAAATTCGGTGTCCAGCAGGAAATCTTCAGTCATAAACGGGGTCATTATCGTCTTCCTCTCAACGAGTGCGTCAGATTGCTTATGTTTTGATGTTGACAAAGTTATCACACCAATTTCCATACACTGAAGATATTTTCGTGAGTTAGATCAACAAATGGTAACAAAAAAATTACTCTCAAAGAGGTAAATCACGCGTCAAGCCGCGCCAGTGCTGGCTTTGCTGAATCGAAATAATGACCACACGAAGATTCACACTTTTGTGATGGCACTCACCTTTTAAAGCTGTATGACAAGTTATCTTTTGGCCGTCGCGATACATAAGCCGACGGAATGCAAATTACCGATGTATCACCATCGGATTGACCGGTACGGAAACCGAATTAGCACAATTATTGACATGGCAAAGTTCGGGGAGTACCGGCTTTTTTTCGGTCCCCCCTCGTAAAAGAACATCCTCCGCCCTGAACTGGAAGATGACCGCTCGTTCGCGGACATAACAAAACGATGAGGTTTTACATGCGTAAAATTAAAGGGTTACGTTGGTACATGATTGCACTGGTGACGCTTGGCACCGTGCTGGGTTACCTGACACGTAACACTGTGGCGGCAGCTGCGCCAACTCTGATGGAAGAGTTACACATCTCCACTCAACAGTATTCCTATATCATCGCAGCGTATTCTGCTGCTTACACCGTAATGCAACCCGTTGCCGGCTACGTGCTCGATGTGCTCGGCACAAAAGTTGGTTACGCGATGTTCGCCGTTCTGTGGGCCGTCTTCTGTGGCGCGACCGCACTGGCTGGCAGTTGGGGTGGACTGGCGCTGGCGCGTGGCGCGGTAGGTGCCGCTGAAGCCGCAATGATCCCTGCGGGTTTGAAAGCCAGTTCTGAGTGGTTCCCGGCAAAAGAACGTTCAATTGCCGTTGGGTACTTTAACGTCGGCTCTTCTATCGGTGCGATGATTGCTCCGCCGCTGGTCGTCTGGGCAATCGTCATGCACAGCTGGCAGATGGCATTCATTATTTCCGGTGCGCTGAGCTTCATCTGGGCGATGTGCTGGCTTGTGTTCTACAAACACCCGCGCGACCAGAAAAAACTGTCTGATGAAGAACGTGATTACATTCTGAATGGTCAGGAATCACAACATAAAAACGCGACCTCGAAAAAAATGTCGCTCGGTCAGATCCTGCGTAACCGCCAGTTCTGGGGCATCGCGCTGCCGCGTTTCCTGGCAGAGCCGGCCTGGGGTACCTTCAACGCCTGGATCCCGCTGTTCATGTTTAAAGTCTACGGCTTTAACCTGAAAGAGATTGCGATGTTTGCCTGGATGCCGATGCTGTTTGCTGACCTGGGCTGTATCGTTGGGGGCTACTTACCGCCGCTGTTCCAGCGCTGGTTCGGCGTTAACCTGATCGTTTCACGTAAAATGGTCGTCACCATGGGCGCATTGCTGATGATTGGCCCAGGGATGATTGGTCTGTTCACCAGCCCGTACATTGCTATCGCCCTGCTGTGCGTCGGAGGCTTTGCTCACCAGGCGCTGTCCGGTGCGCTGATTACGCTTTCTTCTGACGTATTTGGTCGTAATGAAGTGGCAACAGCAAACGGTCTGACCGGTATGTCCGCCTGGCTTGCCAGTACGCTGTTTGCACTGGTTGTTGGCGCACTGGCTGACACTATCGGCTTTAGCCCGCTGTTCGCCGTACTGGCGGTATTCGACCTGCTCGGCGCACTCGTTATCTGGACGGTCTTGCAAAACAAATCGGCCAGCGAGGTCGACTCGGGATCACAGACTGGCGATCCCGCTCCGCAAAATTAACCCGCTGCTTTTCATCAAGGGTATATAATGCAAAGCCGCCAGTCATCTGGCGGCTTTTTTATCGCCGCGAGTGGAGCAGTAATCGCAAAAGTGGTATAACAAATATAGTCTGCCGTATCATGCCTGGAGCGCATATGGAAATCACCGAACCACGACGTTTGTACCAACAACTTGCAGCTGATCTGAAAGAACGCATTGAGCAAGGCGTCTATCTGGTGGGTGACAAACTCCCTGCCGAGCGCTTTATCGCCGATGAAAAAAATGTCAGCCGTACCGTGGTTCGTGAAGCAATTATCATGCTCGAGGTAGAGGGTTACGTTGAGGTACGCAAAGGATCGGGGATCCACGTCATTTCCAACCAACCCAGACATTATGTTGCGCCAGATGAAAACCTGGAATTTGCCAGCTACGGTCCTTTCGAGCTGCTCCAGGCGCGTCAGCTCATTGAGAGTAACATTGCCGAGTTTGCTGCCACCCAGGTGACCAAACAGGACATCATGAAGCTGATGGAGATTCAGGAGAAATCACGAAACGAAAAAAGCTTTCGTGACTCCGAGTGGGATCTCCAGTTCCATGTGCAGGTCGCCCTGGCAACGCAGAACTCGGCTCTGGCCGCGATTGTTGAAAAAATGTGGACTCAGCGCATTCATAACCCCTACTGGAAGAAACTGCACGACCACATCGACCTGCGCACGGTTGATAACTGGTGTGATGACCATGACCAGATCCTTCGGGCGCTGATTCGCAAAGATCCTCATGCCGCCAAACTGGCGATGTGGCAGCATCTTGAGAACACGAAGCAGATGCTGTTTAACGAAACCAGCGATGATTTTGAGTTCAATGCGGACCGTTATCTATTTACCGAAAATCCGGTCGTTCATCTCGATACAGCGGCTAACAGCGCAAAATAAACAATCTTATCAATGCAGGCGCGACCACGCGCCTGTTTCTGACACTTGGTAAGCATTAGGTATAAAATGTCAGCCTGTGTAAATCCTCTCGCCACCCTCCATTGCGATAAGCAAAATCACAGTTCAACAACCGTAATTTCTATAACGGACTACGTTGACCTTTGTTACAATTAGATGCTGTTTGAATTTTTGTGTTTAAGAGCTTGCTAACTTCACAACTTTACAGGGAATAGTTCAGGCCGTGAATTTGTATCAAACCGCGAGTCATGTAAAAAATATTAATAAAATCGTGGTGTTACAAAAACCAGAAAACCGGCATGACGACAACCGATTCTCCAGGAATATTGAATGGAACTACTGACTCAATTACTAAATGCTTTATGGGCTCAGGATTTTGAAACGCTGGCCAATCCTTCCATGATTGGCATGCTCTATTTTGTACTCTTTACCATTTTGTTTCTGGAAAACGGACTGCTGCCAGCAGCCTTTTTACCTGGCGACAGTTTGCTGGTACTGGTCGGCGTACTTATTGCCAAAGGCGCAATGGGTTTTCCGCAAACGGTGCTACTACTCACCACCGCAGCCAGCCTCGGTTGCTGGCTCAGCTATATACAAGGTCGATGGTTGGGCAATACCCGCACAGTGCAAAACTGGTTATCTCATCTTCCTGCACATTACCATCAGCGTGCGCATCATCTGTTCCATAAGCATGGCTTGTCTGCGCTGCTGGTCGGTCGCTTTATCGCGTTTGTCAGAACATTACTGCCGACCATCGCAGGATTGTCCGGCCTGAACAATGCGCGCTTTCAGTTCTTCAACTGGATGAGCGGACTGCTTTGGGTCCTTATTCTCACATCGCTGGGCTATCTGCTGGGCAAAACACCGGTGTTTCTCAAATATGAAGATCAGCTGATGTCTTGCCTGATGCTGCTTCCTGTGGTGTTACTGGTGTTTGGTCTGGCAGGTTCACTGGTTGTTCTTTGGAAAAAGAAATACGGGAACCGAGGGTAAATTATGCTGAAATCATGCATAACGCTCCGACGACTTGCCTGGTCCACCACTTTTATGTTGTTCATCGGCGCGTTGCTCCTGACCTGGTCGGTCATTCGCCAGCAGGAGTCAACGCTTGCCATTCGCGCCGTAAACCAGGGAGCCAGCATGCCTGATGGCTTCTCTATCTGGCATCACCTGGATGCCAACGGCATTCGTTTTAAAAGCATCACTCCGCAAAATGACGCCCTGCTGATTACCTTTGATTCCAGTGCGCAGAGCGCAGCGGCAAAAGTCGTACTGGATCGAACGTTACCGCACGGTTTCGTTATCGCTCAGCAGGATGATAATAATCAGGCGGTTCAGTGGTTATCCCGCTTACGTGAGACCCCACACCGTTTTGGTTAATTTCCAGGAATCTGAATTAGATCACTCACTTTGGTGATTTCACCGTTTAGCGCCTATGATTAATAAACTGGGTTTATGACCCAACGCTTTATTATTCTGGAGCATCGACCCTAAACGAAGAGGTCGAATCACAATGGAAGGTTCAAGAATGAAATACCGCATCGCTTTGGCAATTAGCCTTTTCGCTCTCAGTGCCGGCAGCTACGCCACCACCCTCTGTCAGGAAAAAGAACAAGACATTCAGCGGGAGATTAGCTATGCCGAAAAACACAACAATCAGAGCCGTATCAATGGGCTGAACAAAGCGCTGAGCGAAGTCAGAGCAAACTGTACTGACAGCAAACTGCGCGCTAACCATCAGAAAAAGATCGCCGAGCAGAAAAATGAGATTGCCGAGCGTCAACGTGACTTAGCCGAAGCTAAGCAAAAAGGCGATGCGGATAAGGTAGCAAAGCGTGAACACAAGCTTGCTGAAGCTCAGCAAGAGCTAAAAGAACTCGAGACCCGCGATTACTAAGTACGGTAACTAGCCACTCAACTGGAGAAAACTATGTCGAAAGATAATGCTACGGAAAACCTGCGCGCTGAGCTGAAATCTCTTGCGGATACGCTTGAAGAAGTACTTAGCTCCTCTGGCGATAAGTCGAAGGAAGAGATGAGTAAAATTCGCAGCAAAGCCGAACACGCGCTGCGCGAGAGCCGCCATCGTCTGAGTGAAACCAGCGATGTGATTGCCAAACAGACCCGTGAGGCCGCGGCTAAAGCCGATAACTACGTGCGCGAAAACCCATGGACAGGCGTCGGCATTGGCGCTGCAGTCGGTGTGGTGCTTGGTGTACTGCTGTCGCGCCGTTAACAATGGCTGATTCTCAACACGCACAAGGTCCAGGCAAAGGCGTACTGGGTATTGGACAGCGGATCCTGACGATTCTCGTTGAGATCGTAGAAACACGGCTGCGGCTGGCCGTCGTTGAGCTGGAAGAGGAAAAAGCCAATCTCATCCAGATCCTGCTGATGCTTGGGCTGACTATGCTGTTCGCTGCGTTTGGCCTGATGAGCCTGATGGTGCTTATCATCTGGGCTATTGACCCTCAATACCGCCTGAACGCCATGATTGCCACCACCGTTGTGCTGTTGCTGTTAGCGCTGATTGGCGGGATATGGACGCTGCGTAAAGCACGTAAAACAACGCTGCTACGCCATACACGCCAGGAACTCGCTAATGACAGGCAAGCCCTGGAGGATGATGCATAATGAGCAGCAAAGTCGAACGTCAAAAGCGTAAGGCGCAACTGCTTGGACAGATCCAGCAGCAACGGCTGGATCTGTCTGCTACTCGCCGCGACTGGCTGGAAGCCACCGAGGTCTACGATCGTGGCTGGAAGACGCTACTGAACCTGCGTGGCTGGGTGTTGGTCGGGAGCAGTATTATGGCGGTTCGCACCATCCGCAACCCGAATCTGCTGGTACGCTGGGCTAAGCGCGGCTTTAGCGTCTGGAGTATCTGGCGTCTGGTGAAATCGACCATCAGACAGCAGCAACTGCGCGGCTAATCCTTTCCTTACCCCCAACCTCAAAAATTTTGAAAAATACTGACAGTTTTCCTTGCTAACAATTCTCATTAAGCACGTTTATGATTCTCTCCATCGACAGCAACGACGCGCTCTGCAGCGTCGATGCACAAAAAAACACAATAAGCCGCCTGAGTGGTTTCCTGGAGAGTATGATGAAGAAATTAGAAGATGTTGGTGTACTGGTAGCGCGCATTCTGATGCCAATCCTGTTTATTACCGCAGGTTGGGGAAAAATCACCGGATATGCGGGTACCCAACAGTACATGGAAGCCATGGGCGTCCCAGGATTTATGCTGCCGCTGGTGATTCTGCTTGAGTTTGGCGGCGGTCTGGCAATTCTGTTCGGTTTCCTGACCCGTACAACCGCGCTGTTCACCGCAGGCTTCACATTGCTGACGGCGTTCCTCTTCCACAGCAACTTTGCGGAAGGTGTGAACTCTCTGATGTTCATGAAAAACCTGACCATCGCAGGCGGTTTCCTGCTGCTGGCTATCACCGGTCCAGGCGCATTTAGTATTGACCGCGTGCTGAATAAAAAGTGGTAATCAAACTATACTGAACACATCAAAAAGCGAGGAGATATCTCCTCGCTTTTGCTATCTGAGGAGGCGAAAATCATGGGACAACTGATTGACGGCGTCTGGCATGACACCTGGTACGATACCAAATCAACCGGTGGAAAATTTCAACGTTCTGCATCGGCTTTCCGTAACTGGCTCACCGCGGATGGCGCGCCTGGCCCGACCGGTGAAGGTGGCTTTGCTGCCGAAAAAGACCGCTATCATCTGTACGTTTCTCTGGCCTGTCCGTGGGCGCATCGCACGCTGATTTTGCGCAAACTCAAAGGGCTGGAACCGTTTATTTCCGTTTCTGTTGTGCATCCGCTGATGCTGGAAAACGGCTGGACCTTTGACGATAACTTCCCGGCGGCAACCGGCGATACCCTGTATCAACACGAATTTCTTTATCAGCTCTATTTACACGCCGATCCGCACTACAGCGGTCGGGTCACCGTTCCGGTGCTGTGGGATAAAAAGAACCACACCATTGTCAGCAACGAATCTGCAGAAATCATCCGCATGTTTAACACCGCGTTTGATGCGCTGGGCGCGAAAGCCGGAGATTACTATCCCCCTGCCCTGCAAAGCAAAATCGACGAGCTGAACGGCTGGATTTATGACAACGTTAATAACGGCGTGTATAAAGCCGGATTTGCCACCAGTCAGGAAGCCTACGACGACGCCGTGGATAACGTCTTTCAATCTCTGGCACGACTGGAGCAGATCCTTGGGCAACATCGCTACCTGACCGGCGACCAGCTAACCGAGGCCGACATTCGCCTGTGGACCACGCTGGTACGCTTTGATCCCGTGTATGTCACCCACTTCAAGTGCGACAAACACCGGATTAGCGACTATCTGAACCTGTACGGTTTCCTGCGTGATATCTACCAGATGCCGGGTATTGCGGAAACCGTCAATTTCGATCATATCCGCAATCACTACTTCCGTAGCCACAAAACCATTAACCCGACCGGCATTATTTCTGTTGGGCCGTGGCAGGACCTCAACGAACCTCATGGGCGTGACGAGCGTTTCGCATGATATACACGGGTCCACTTTGGGGTTAGGCCGATTAGTTAAGCATGTATGGCGAACATGTGATTTTTGCTCAGGGTTCCGTTCACCTCAGCTGTGTCATTTCTCTGAAACGCCGTTACCCGTGAACGTGCAAGGGAGGCTCACCGCCGCCTCCCTTGCAACCCAGGCTCCCGGCGGGAAAATCGTCGCTACGCGATTCATTCGTCTTATGCCGTCTGCCTGTCGGGTCGGGGCCGAGCCTGCATCCTTGCAGGCCGTCCCCTCTGCCCGCATCCCTGCGGGCAGACCCGGTCAGCCGTCAACGACTCATCGATTTTCAGCCGGACATGGGTCATCGCTTCAACTCTCGGACTTTCAGTTAAATCTCTTATGCTGTTCAGACATATTCAAATAAAAATACCGGTGGTCAGGCGTGGCTGGTCCGGCTGAAAATTGCCGACGTGTTTCCGTAAGGCCGGGAGAACCCGCAGGGATGCGGGTTCAGGGCGCCCTTTACAGGGACGTTACATCGCGCCCGGCCCGAAAGCCTGAAGGAAAAAGCGGAGGGAACCACGAAGTGGCAATTTTCCCGCCGGGAGCCGGGATTGTAAAGGGCGTGGCGGAGAACGCCCTTTACACGTTCACATGAACCAATGCTTAAGAGAAGCGATGAACATAAGGTGAACGGAACCCTTTCTCTGAGAGTGCATATTCATTACTCCCGCCAACACAGGTTGATACTTTCTGAAACTGAGGCGTTCACTGATAAGTATTACCCATCAGAGGACCAAATAATTAACACTGCAAATATTTACCATCATTTCATTCACAGCTATTCTTAATTTGATTACTTTAAAAACAAGTAATTGAATGCAGAACGAGGCAAAAATGGATTGGTATTTAAACGTATTAAAGAATTACTTTGGTTTTGGTGGCCGCGCGCGTCGTAAAGAATACTGGATGTTTGTGCTGGTCAACATCATCTTCACATTCGTGCTGGGTATTCTGGACAGAATGTTTGGCTGGGAGCGAGCCGGTGGAGAAGGCATATTAACGACGATTTACGGGGTTCTGGTCTTTATTCCGTGGTGGGCGGTACAGTTCCGGCGTTTACATGACACCGATCGTTCAGCCTGGTGGCTACTGGTGCTGCTGATCCCGATCGTAGGCTGGCTGGTGATCATCATTTTCAACTGTCAAAACGGGACTCAGGGGAGCAACCGCTTCGGGCCCGATCCCAAACAGTTATCCTGACGTAGCATATGTAGATGCCTGATGGCGCTGCGCTTATCAGGCCTACAACATACTCCGTCATCCAGGCCGGATAAGGTGCTTCGCACCGCATCCGGCGTAACAGTCAGGCTATTTACCCGCAAACAGCTTGGGGATTTCCCGCAGACACCAGGATTTCGCCTCGCCCATGCTGTCACGACGCCAGGCCATAATAATATCTATCTCGCTTGTCGATTCCGGACTAACGACCCGCAGCCGACCAGCCGCAATATCCTCTTCCACCAGTGGGTACGGCATCGTCGCCACGCCAAGTCCTGCCAACAGCGCCTGACGTTTATCTTCTATCGTACTCACCGTCAGACGCGGCTGCTTATCCAGCAGTTGAACCGTCAGCACCGGACGTTCACGGGCGGTATCCGCCACCGCGATCCCACGGTATTTAACGCGGGTGACTTCCGATAACGGTTCCGGCTCCTGATGGATGGGATGATCCGGGGCCGCTACATAGACGTTCATCAGCGAGTACAGCTTGCGCGAGTTGATTTCTGAGGATGAGCGAAAATGCATATCCGGCGCAATCACGATATCCGCCCGCCCCTGCTCAAGACGCTCCCACGCCCCGGCCAGAACTTCGGTAATAACGGAAAGCTGGGTATTGGCCTTCCCGGCAAGCCTGTCGATCAGCGGGAAAAACGCCGCCGTCGGCACCAGCGCTTCGGTAACGATAGTCAGATGCGTTTCCCAACCGCGAGCCAATGCTTCGGCATCGGTAGTCAGTTTATCCGCAGCTTCCAGCAGTACGCGCCCGCGCTCCAGCAACATACGCCCAACGTTAGTAAATTTTGTGCGGTGGCCTGAGCGGTCAAACAGCACCACGTCCAGCTCTTCCTCCAGCTTCTGCATGGTATAGCTAAGTGCGGAAGGAACGCGTCCCAGTTCGTCTGCCGCAGCAGCAAAACTACCGCGTCTGTCTATTGCGTCCATGACGCGTAACGCTTCAAGCGTTAAAGCCCTTTCTTTGGCCATCTCGTTCTCATTCAGGAAATTTGAACATACCGGGCAGAATATCTGGCTAACAATGCAGCGTCTAGCCATTTAACATAAAAGGAAGTAAAGAGAGGTCAAGAACTATGATTACTACCCGTACAGCCAAACAATGCGGGCAAGCAGACTACGGCTGGCTGCAGGCCCGTTATACCTTCTCCTTTGGACACTATTTTGATCCTAAACTGCTGGGTTATGCCTCGCTGCGTGTTCTGAACCAGGAAGTTCTGGCACCGGGAGCCTCTTTCCAGCCACGGACCTATCCGAAGGTGGATATCGTCAATCTGATCCTCGAAGGGGAAGCGGAGTACCGAGACAGCGAAGGCAACCATATCAAGGCCAAAGCAGGTGAAGTTTTGCTGCTCGCGACACAGCCCGGGATTAGCTATAGCGAACACAATATCAGCAAAGACAAACCGTTAACCCGGATGCAGCTCTGGCTGGACGCCTGCCCACAGCGTGAAAACGCCTGTGTACAGAAAGCCACGCTGAGCACCGGTAAGCATCAGCTGCTGGCCTCGCCGGACGGTGAACAAGGCAGCCTGCATCTGCGCCAACAGGTATGGGTGCACCACGTTGAGCTGCAGCAAGGTGAATCGTTGAGTTTTCAGTTACATGGGCCGCGGGCTTACTTACAGTCGATTCACGGCAGATTCCATGCGGTGACGTCTGGCGCCGAAAAAGAAGCACTCACCTGTGGCGATGGGGCATTTATTCGTGACGAAACTAACATAACGTTAGTCGCCGATACCCCGCTGCGCGCTTTGCTGATAGATTTGCCCGTATAGTCAGGGAAAACAATGGAGTACGACTATTGAGCAAGAAATCATCAAAAAAACGCCAGCCTCAGGTTGAGCCGAAAAAACAGGAAACAGTTACCTTCGGCTATGAAGAAATGCTGACAGAGCTGGAAGCGATTGTGGCCGATGCCGAACTACGGCTGGAAGACGAAGAAGCCGCCTGAACAGGCGGCTTAGACTTATGCCGGGTGGCGCCAACGGCTTACCCGGCCTACAGATTAATGTGCCTTACTGACCATGATCTCAATAATCTGCTTGTCGGTTTCCTGCATCGAACGACACGCCAGCGCGCACAGGTTAGCGATAGATTGTTCCACGTTATGCGCCACAATCCCTTCGTTGCCGGTTACAGCAGTATCATCCAGCGCCATTAGTACCGCTTTCCACGCCGCGGAAGCACTGGTTGAGACTTTCATCGCGCAGCTGTTTGAAGCGCCATCGCATATCATTCCGCTCACGTCACCAATCATGCTGCTGATCGCCATCGCGATGGTGTTGTAGCGACCATCTACGATCCATGCCATCCCCGCAGCTGCCCCCATCGCCGCCGTAGTTGCCGCACACAGTGCAGACAAACGCGGAAGCTGATGATGGATGTAGATAGCGCTAAGATGAGACAACATTAGCGCACGTGCCATTTTCTCCTCATCCGCGCCAAAGTGCTCGGCCACCACCATCACCGGAACAGTCGCGGTAATGCCCTGATTACCGGAGCCGGAGTTGCTCATGGCCGGCAGCGTCGCCCCGCCCATTCGCGCATCCGATGCCGCACTGGTGCGGATCAGAATAGAGGTAGAGAGATCGTTCGCCAGCAGGCCACGCGCACACTGCTTCTCAAGCGTGGTTCCGATGTGCAAACCCCAGTTACCGCGCAGCCCTTCCTGAGACAGCGCACCGTTCAGTTTTGCCGCATCGAGAATGAAGCGGATTGACTCAAACGGTACCGCGTTCACGAACGCCAGAATCTCTTCCAGCGAGGTGTGAGACAGTACCGCCAGCGGCGACTCCTGTTCCTCTTCCTGAGCATTCTGTTCTGTGGTGAACACTACGCCCTTATTGGTCTCGATGTGCACAATGTTGGTATGACCGCCCACAATCGTCACGCACGCCCATCCTTCAGCGCTGTAAACCTTCGCGCGGGAAAAGAGGATGTCCTCGCAAGGCTCCTGCAGCATCACCGCAACCTTGCCAGCGCTCAGCATCGCTTTCGCATCGACGATCGCTTGTGGTGACGCATCTTTCAGTACCTCTAAACCGGCACGGGCATTTCCCCCCAGCGCACCCAGCGCCGCCGCGACAGGTAACCCGACCATTCCGGTACCCGGCACGGTAACGCCCATGCCGTTTTTCATCAGGTTCGGTGAGACCCACGCGTCAATGCGTTCAACCGCGCCGTCCAGCTCAGAGGATGCAACCGCCGCAGCCAGAGCCAGAGAGATAGGTTCTGTACAGCCCAACGCAGGCTTAACTTCTTCCTGCACCGCGCGGATAAAACTATCCCATAATGGATTCAATGTAGTCTCAAACATAACAACAACCTTTGCTCAAATATCTCAGGAAAATGCCAGGAACGGAGAAACGCACAACAGCAGGCCCGTGAAAATAATCAGATACAGGGAAGCGCCTTTGTATTTGTGCAGTGCAGGAACTTTGTAGACTAGCCAGGCCGGGATCAGACAACCCACCATGCCGAAGATAGGGCTACAAATAGAGGTGAAGCTCAGCACCGGCGCGTTGAGCACAATTGCGCTCCAGGCCAGCAGGATGGCAAAAATCATAATGCCGCGCTGAACAAAGGTTTCGTTGATTTTCTCAGCCGGCATATAGCGGCGCAGAATGTTCATCACGATCCCTTGAGTCGCTTCACGGAAACCTAAGTAGACACCGAAGAAAGCGGTCATAACGGCGAAAATGTTCAGAATAACGCTGACGATTTTCACCCAGCCAGCACCCGCACCATTGATAAATTGCGCGGCAATCGCCAGAGCGGAAATGTTCTGCTCATAAGCTTTAACCGCTTCGTCGTGGCCCATCGCCAACGTGAAGGAAACGGCGTAGAAAAAGACGGTAACAAACAGAATACCAAACGCGATGTTCATAGCACGCAGGGCTTTATGGCGCGCTACTTCGATGGATTTGTTGCGTGAACGGTATGAGATAACCATCGGGCTTAAGGTCTGAATAAACAGAATCGAGGTCAGCGTAAACGGCAGAGTGATGATCGCATTTTTGATCAGCAGCGCCATCGGCGGCAGTGAACCCGCGTTATGCAGATGCCACATCCCTACCATCGACACGCCAAGCGCTGCCACAACCAGCAGCTTGGTCATTACCATGCCGGTGGAGATTTTAAACAGCATTTGTTCCCCGCGTGACGAGATAGCCACCAGGATGCAAATCAGTACCAGGCCATAGAACGGGCTGTCGGACAGTAAACCTTCCGTCACACCAAACGTGTGCAGATAGGAGGCACTGTCATTGGTGATGGCGGTGGAATAAACGAACATCCAGATAACCAGCATCACAAAATACAACGCACCTAACAGGATGCCCCAGTTCTTACCCAGATAGCCGCTGATCACGCTCGGGTAGTCTTTACACTCTGGGGACTCAGCCAGCGTGTTGATAAACAGACGCTGGAACAGGTACATGGCTGGGTAGCCGATGATAGAGGAGAGCAAGAACACCCACAGCCCCATCAATCCTACCTGGACAGGAAGAAAAACAATCCCCGCGCCAATTGCCATACCGATACTCATAATGACCCAGCCGGTGTCCGTGCTGTCGAACTTAATGGCTTCACGCCATTCGCTTTCGGTCATTCCCGCCCGACGTGCCGGAGCAGATGCGTCGAGTATTACGCTACTATTCGTTGCCGTTTCCATAATTTCCCGCTCAATGTGTAGGTAGAGGTTTTTATATTTTTTTCGTACTGCATCAATGCGATACGCAGTACTTAGGTGCAGGTGAGCTATTGGAGTAATGAAGAAATCATACGCGCAGGATCAGAGAAAAACTTCACAAACAAACCCCTGTAGTTTCTAAAAGTTAAGAAATATTTTCTCTTTTATATACACATTTAGGATTTAAATTCTATTTTTGAAGCAGATCACAACAAAAAAATGTGCGCCAAAGTGCTAATGCTCATCAGTTAACACCTCACCTTCTGCGTTTTTTGTTAAAACAGCAAAACAGATTTAACTGGAAGTCAGAGGGTTGAAGCGATGACCCCGGTCCGGCTGAAAATCGATGAGGCGTTGACGGCTGACCGGGACTGCCCGCAGGGATGCGGGCAGAGGGGACGGCCTGCATGGATGCAGGCTCGGCCCCGACCCGACAGGCAGACGGAATAAGACGAATAGCTCGCGCAGCGACGATTTTCCCGCCGGGAGCCTGGGATGCAAGGGAGGCGGCGGTGCTTACGCCTTATCCGGCCTACAAACGCACCCTTTCATCTCAGGTACAAACCACTTTAATCGCCAGACCACCGCGTGACGTTTCGCGGTATTTGTCGTTCATATCTTTGCCCGTTTCATACATGGTCTCGATCACTTTATCGAGCGAAACGCGTGGCTCAGATGTGCGACGTAGCGCCATGCGTGCGGCGTTGACGGCTTTTACCGCGTTGATCGCATTACGTTCAATGCAAGGTATTTGCACCTGTCCAGCAACCGGATCGCAGGTCAGCCCCAGGTTATGCTCCATGGCGATTTCTGCCGCAATACAAACCTGCGACGGGCTACCGCCGAGCAACTCGGTCAGCCCGGCTGCCGCCATTGAACAGGCTACGCCAATTTCACCCTGACAGCCGACTTCGGCACCAGAAATAGAGGCGTTCATCTTATACAGCGCCCCTATCGCCCCCGCGGCCAGCAAGTAACGGGCAATGGAGTTTGCATTCACCGGACGGCGGAACTTGTCGTAATAGGCCAATACGGCAGGGATAATTCCACATGCGCCGTTGGTCGGTGCCGTCACAACCCGGCATCCGGCGGCGTTTTCTTCGCTCACGGCCAGCGCGAACATGTTGATCCAGTCAATAACGTTCATCGGGTCGCTGGACAGGTTATCGCTGGAAACCAGCAACCGGCGTAATGCCACGGCGCGGCGCGGGACGTTCAATGGACCCGGCAGGACGCCTTCGGTGTTCATGCCACGCTCAATGCCGGCGTGCATGACGTCCCAGATGGCGGCAAAACCAGCATCGATTTCTTCTTTGCTACGCATCGCCAGTTCGTTCTGCATCATCAGACCGGAAACGGATAGCCCGTTGCGCTCGCACAGTTTCAGCAGTTCGCTGGCGGAATGAAAATTGTAGGGCACGTGTGCTTCAACATCATGCGCCTGACCAAATTGCTCCTCTTCAACGATAAAACCACCGCCGACGGAGTAATAGGTTTTGCTTAATAGCGTCTCGGTGCCGTTCCATGCGGTGATACGCATGCCATTTTCATGGCGCGGCAGCGTTTCGGCGTGAAAGAGGATATTTTTGTCTGGGGAGAAATCGACAATATGCGTGCCCTCTGCAACCGGTAAACGTCCGGTACGGGCCACTTCCTGAGTAAAACCAGCGATAGAGTCTATATTAACGTTTTGCGGACTGTTACCGGCCAGTCCCATCATGATGGCGACATCTGTCGCATGACCTTTTCCGGTCAGGGAAAGCGATCCATAAAGATCGACCACAATATGCGTAGCCTTGGGGAGTTCCCCGCTGCTGACCAACAGATCGATAAAGCTTTTACCTGCGTTCATTGGCCCCACGGTATGGGAGCTGGAAGGTCCAATGCCAATCTTAAAAATATCGAATGCGCTAATCATATCCACACCCTCGGATTGCCGTTCAGTGAAGACCAGGTTTCACACTCATTAAGGATCGGGGCGATCCTGAGATCGCCCCGCAAGGGATTACAGCGTGTCGCCACGTACGGCGATGGCTTCAATCTCCAGTTTCACATCCTTTGGTAAGCGGGCGACCTGCACGCAACTGCGCGTGGGGTAGATTGCCTTATGCTCATCAAAGAACTGCTGGTACACCTGATTAATGGTGGCGAAGTCGTTCAGGTCAGAAACGAAAACGGTCGTCTTCACGATATCGCTCACTTTCAAACCTGCGGACTCGACGATCGCTTTCACGTTTTCCAGGCTTTGACGCGCCTGATCGGCCACGTTTTCAGCCACTTCACCGGTCTGTGGACACACCGGGATTTGACCTGACGTCAACACCATGCTGCCCAGATCCACACCCTGTACGTAAGGCCCAATCGCCCCTGGCGCACATTCGGTTGCAATTACTTTTCTCATAGTCCCTCCGGCGTCAGAGCGCCTGGGTGAAAGTACGTGAAATAACATCCTGCTGCTGTTCGCGGGTCAGCGCGTTGAAGCGCACCGCATAACCAGACACGCGGATCGTCAGGTTCGGATAGTTTTCCGGGTGCTCAATGGCATCCATCAACATTTCACGGTTCATAACGTTAACGTTTAGATGCTGCCCGCCTTCCACATGTGCTTCATGGTGGAAGTAACCGTCCAGCAGACCGACCAGGTTGGTTTTACGCACTCCATCCTCTTTGCCCAGCGCTGCCGGCACAATGGAGAAGGTGTACGAGATACCGTCTTTGGCATAGGTGAACGGCAGTTTGGCAACCGAGGTTAACGACGCCACCGCACCTTTACGATCGCGGCCGTGCATCGGGTTCGCCCCTGGCGCAAACGGCGTACCTGCGCGACGTCCGTCCGGCGTATTACCGGTTTTCTGTCCGTACACCACGTTGGAGGTAATGGTCAGAATGGACTGCGTCGGCACCGCGTTACGGTAGGTTGGCAACACCTTAATTTTCTTCATAAAGCGTTCAACCAAGTCGCAGGCAATGCTGTCTACGCGCTCGTCGTTGTTACCGTATTGCGGATAGTCGCCTTCGATTTCGAAATCAACTGCCAGACCATTTTCATCACGAATCGGTTTCACGCGAGCGTATTTGATAGCCGACAGAGAATCCGCCGCCACGGACAGACCCGCCATACCACAGGCCATCGTGCGATAGACATCACGATCGTGCAGCGCCATCAGCGAAGCTTCGTAGCTGTACTTGTCGTGCATGTAGTGGATGATGTTCAACGCGCTGATGTACTGCACGGCCAGCCAGTCCATAAAGTGGTCCAGGCTCTCCATCACCGTGTCGTAGTCCAACACGTCATCCATCAGCGGTGCCGTTTTCGGCCCGACCTGGATTTTCAGCTTCTCATCCACGCCGCCGTTGATTGCATACAGCAACGTTTTGGCGAGGTTGGCACGCGCCCCGAAGAACTGCATTTGCTTGCCGATAACCATCGGGCTGACGCAGCAGGCAATGGCATAGTCATCGCTGTCAAAGTCGGCACGCATCAGATCGTCGTTTTCATACTGCAAAGACGAAGTGATGATAGACACCTGGGCGGCGTACTTTTTGAAGGCTATCGGTAGCTGCTCAGACCACAGCACCGTCAGGTTCGGCTCAGGTGCCGGGCCCATGGTGTGTAGCGTATGCAGGTAGCGGAACGAGTTTTTGGTCACCAGCGTGCGGCCATCCAGTCCCATACCGCCGATAACTTCGGTCGCCCAGATTGGGTCGCCTGAGAACAGGGTGTCGAATTCCGGCGTACGCAGGAAGCGCACCATACGGATCTTCATAATGAAGTGGTCGATCAGCTCCTGCGCCTGCTGCTCGTTTAAAATTCCCGCTTTGAAATCGCGCTCAATGTAGATGTCGAGGAACGATGCGGTACGGCCCAGCGACATAGCACCACCGTTCTGAGATTTCACCGCAGCCAGGTAAGCAAAGTACACCCACTGCACCGCTTCCTGCGCATTACGCGCCGGACGGGAAATATCGCAGCCGTATTTCGCCGCCATTTCCTGCATTTGCAGCAGGGCGCGACGGTGTTCAGACAGCTCTTCGCGCAGACGAATCGTGGCTTCAAGATTCTGGCCCCACTCCAGGTTCGACTGGAGATCGGCAAACTGCAGTTCACGCTCACGCACCAGATAGCGGATACCGTACAGCGCGACGCGGCGGTAATCACCGATGATACGACCACGACCGTAACCATCCGGCAGACCGGTCAGCACGCCGGATTTACGGCAGCGCAGCATATCCGGAGAGTAGGCATCGAATACGCCCTGGTTATGGGTTTTACGCAGTTCAGTAAACTGGTATTCAAAATCAGCATCCATCTCACGACCATAAGCATCAAAAGAGCTTTTGATCATGTTGATGCCGCCAAACGGATGCAGAGCACGCTTGAGCGGCTTATCCGTTTGCAGACCGACGATTTTTTCCAGTTCTTGTTCAATATAACCCGCATCATGCGCGGTTATCGTGGTAGCAATATTGGTATCGAAATCAACCGGCGCGTGCGTCGAGTTTTCAATACGGATGCCCGCCATGACTTTTTCCCACAATGCAGTGGTCGCAGGCGTTGCTTCGGCGAGGAAAGATTCATCCCCTTCATAAGGCGTATAGTTGTGCTGAATAAAATCACGGACATTAATTTCTTCTTTCCAGTCCGTACCTTTAAAGCCATTCCAGGCTTCGGCATACAGCATATCGCTGGTATCGATATTTACCTTCATGAAAAATAATCTCTCTGCTGAAATTTAATTATGCAAATTCTACTGGTGTATTAATTTTGCCTAAGGCAATGGCATCACGCGCAATCATTTTCTCTTCATTTGTGGGAATAACCGCACAAATAACACGAGCATCTTTATTAGAGATAATTCTTTCGCCATGGGAATTTGGCAGGCTATTCATTTCGCTGTCGATATTCACCCCTAAAACGGCGAGATGTTCAATAACCAGACGACGAATTAATACCGAGTTCTCACCAATTCCGCCGGTGAAAATAATCCCATCAAGACGATGCAGCGATGCGGCATGTCCGGCGATATGGCGTGCAATACGATGCACAAACGTTTTAATCGCCAGCTGCGCACGCTCATGTCCTTCGTGCCAGGCTTTTTCTAACGTACGTAAGTCAGAGGACAGACCGGAAATACCCAGTAAACCGGACTCTTTATTCACTACGCGCTCAAGGTCGCTCAGCGTCTGGTTGGTTTCGCTGGCAATCCACGCCATCGCGCCGAAATCGACGTCGCCGCTGCGTGTGCCCATCATCAGCCCTTCCAGCGGCGTCATGCCCATTGAGGTATCAACGCTCTGTCCATTACGTACCGCACAGATTGACGCGCCGTTCCCAAGGTGCGCCACAACCAGACCGGAGTCACCACTCTGCAGGTCAAGAAGCTCATGCGCCCGTTGAGAAACATAGCGGTGCGACGTGCCGTGGAAGCCATAACGACGAACGCCCAACTCCTCATAATATTTCCACGGTAAACCGTACAGATAGGCTTCAGGAGCCATCGTCTGGTGGAAGCTGGTATCAAATACCGCCACCTGCTGCACGCCTGGGAAAAGGTGCTGAGCAGATTCGATCCCACTCAGGTTCGCATAATTATGTAACGGAGCTAGCGGCGATACCCGACGAATATTATCGATAACTTCGTCAGTAATAATTGCTGATTCGGTAAAGATATTTCCGCCGTGGGCAATGCGGTGGCCAATTAAGGCCACACTGTCCATTAAATTACGTTTCTCCAGTTCAACGGCAATTGCTTTTAATGCGTCTTCGTAGCTGTGGTGAGCCAGCTTAGCTGGCTCTCCCCCATTAATTGCTATGAACGCATTTTCAGAGTTAATACCGTCTGCGATCCCCGCCATTAAAACTTCACAGTTTGCTGCATCCAGCACTGAGAATTTAATGGAAGACGAACCACAGTTAATAACCAGTACTACCGGAAACTCATTCATTTCACTACTCCGCTCATCCTGAGCTTAAGGATTAAAACAGTTTGTAGACGATGTTCAGGATGGTCAGCAGACCAATCACGGTAACAAACACGTTATCCAGACGGCCACGGTATTTCGCCAGTGATGGCGCTTTACGGATGGCATACATCGGCAGCAGGCAGAGCAGAGAGGCAATAATCGGCGCGCCCATTGCTTCAATCAGGTCCAGGATGTTCGGGTTGGCGTAAGCCACAACCCAGGTGGATCCCATGATGAAGATCATGCTGATGGTATTAAGTTTGCCGGCAGAAACTTTCGTTTTATCGCCTTTATAACCAAACTTCAGCACCAGACCGTTCAGACCTTCCAGCGTGCCCAGATAGTGGCCGAAGAAAGATTTGAAGATAGCAACCAGGGCGATGATTGAAGCACCGTACTCCAGAACAGTTGCGAAGGTGGACTTCGTACCGGACAGTGAAGCGAAGTGGTTTGCCAGGTAAGACAGCACAGGAATGTTTTGCGCTTTCGCATCCGCCATGTTTGCCGGAGAGAGCGTGAACAGGCAGCTAAAGGCGAAGAACATTACTACCGCAACCATCAGCATACTGGCGCGGGAGATGATTTTAGAACATTTCTGCTCGGTGAATTCGCGACCGTAATCTTTCTCATACTCTTCGCGTTTAGAGACGACGAAGGAAGAAACGATTGGCGAGAAGTTGAAAGAGAACACCATGATGGAAATACCCAGCCATACGGTAACCAGGATGCCGTCATGGCCAGTCAGGGCGATATTGCTGAGATCAACCTGATCGATAACCGCAGAGTTCCAGTAAGGGATCAGGGACAGAGAAATAAGCACCAGGCTGGCAATGAACGGCCATACCAGGTAGCTCATCACTTTAACCATCAGATCTTTACCAAACCAGATGACGAATGCCATCAACAGCAGCAGGAACAGTGCCACGAAGCCACGGTTTAACGCTGGCATCTGCAGCTGGTTTTCCCAGAAGGTCATAAAGGTGTTGGTAATGGTGACGCCATAAATCCACAGCAGCGGACAAATCGCAAAGAAGTAGAGGAACGTGATAACCACGCCGCCCGTTTTACCAAAGTGCTCTTCAACCGTTTCTGTGATGTTACCGGAAGGGTTAGAACCGGAAAGACACAGGCGTGCCAGCGCACGGTGGCAATAGAAAGCGATGGGGTATGCTAACACCAGCATGATCAGAATGGGGATCAGTCCGCCAAAACCTGCGCGGATAGGGAAGAACAGCACCCCAGCGCCGATGGCTGTACCAAATAAACCCAGTGTCCAGGTGGTGTCCGATTTGCGCCAGGACGACTGTTTTGTCTGGCTGGATACAATGCTATCAGTAGTACTCATATCCTATCCTCAACGAAGTATATTAAGCGTCAACTAAACCAGTAATTTGAGATACACGAGAAAGGTCGATATTACCGCCAGAAATAATGCTGACTGTTTTTCTGTTCTGGATATAGCTATCTAATTTCCCGCTTAATAATGCTGCGCATGCCAGCGCGCCGGCACCTTCAGTCACAACTTTATTTCGCTGAATTAATGCCACCATGCTGTTGCGAATTTCATCTTCGCTGACCAGGACAATGTCATCCACCAATTCACGAACAATTTCATACGTTAAAGTACCCGGGCGGGAAACGTCACAACCATCCGCCAGGGTGCCGGTCGTTCGGTGCGTGGTTATTTCTCCAGCGTGGAAAGAAGCCGCCATGCCGTGAACGTTTTCAGACTGTACGCCAATAATTTTAATGGTCGGGTTAATAGATTTAATTGCCACCGCAATACCAGCAATCAGTCCACCACCGCCAATTGGCACAATCACGTTATCGACATCGTACAAGTCTTCCAGAATTTCCAGACCAATAGTGCCCTGACCAGCAATAACTTTCGGGTCATCATAGGGTGGAATAAAGATGCGGCCTTCAGTTTCCACAATCTCGCTAACCTTAGCGATGGTGTCGTTGAAGTTGTCGCCGTGCAGTACAACTTCTGCGGAATAATCGCAGGTTGCCGCTACTTTAGACTTCGGTGCGCCTTTCGGCATCACCACTTTGCCGTCGATTCCGAGCATAGCGCAGGAGAGAGAAACACCTTGCGCATGGTTACCTGCAGAGCAAGCAACCACGCCCTTACATCTTTCAGCTTCGGTTAATGAACTGAGCTTGTTAAAAGCACCACGGATTTTAAATGAACCGGTACGCTGCATGTTTTCAAACTTGAGGAAAATTTCCCCTTTGCAACGTTCACTAAAATAGTTAGAGCGAGGCATTCCCGTTTTATAAATTTTCCCCGCAAGTCTTTTTTTCGCTTCGAGGATATCTTCAATTGCAACTGGGAGATCGTATGTAATGTGCATTAGAACCTCTTACCTGGGTATTAAAGTAAATAGATAGCCGTAACCATTGTCAGATATAGACAAATGGCGTTTATTTCGTGTTAAAACAAATTCAATCTTTAATCAATTTCAATTAATTGCCTTCGTCTCCGACAATTATATGATGAATACTCTTTGGCTAATTCCACCAAAATAGATGCTGCTTTTTTAATTCGATAATTTTTCGACCACACGGCGGCATAACGCGCGACGGGTAAGGTTTCTTCTACCGGGATAGTAATAAACTGGTTTGAGCCAAACGGTGTGGTCATATCGCAGGGAATTACTGTTAAGAAATCAGCATTGAGAACAAGATTATAAATCGTAACGACAGAGTCTGTTTTAACGATGTTTTCACTGCTGATGCCATTATTCTGTAACGTGGTAAGAAGTTCGCTGTAGTACCCCATATTCGTTTGTGGCAACACCCACTGTTCGTTTTTCAACGCGCTCAGCGAGGTGATGCCGGTGCATGTTCGGGACTTGCTGGCAACCAGGATAAAGTCTGACTCAAAGAGCGGTTCAACATGCAGATCGTGCAGTTTCATCTCATCACTCAGCGTACCGATGGCGAAATCCAGACGTCCGTCACGGATTGCCGGTAAGAAGGAGGAGAGCTGAGCTTCATACATAGAAACCTGCGCCTTCGGGAACACTTCTTTGAATTTTTTAATCATGCCGGACATGATGGTGAAAGCAATCAGTGAAGGAAAGCCAAACGACACATCAACGACCGCGTTGCTCGTCATGCTGTTCATCTCATCAACCATGTTTTTCATTTCACGGGTAATAGATTCAGACCATGAGAGCATTACCTGACCTGCCTGAGTCAATGTCACACCAGTATTTTTACGTACAACTAACTCAATACCGAAATAAGCCTCTACATCATTGATGATTTTACTGACAGCGGGTTGAGTTAAACCTAATTCTTTTGCAGCTGAGCCGATAGAACCGCTTCTAATGACTTCCTGAAAGACCACTAAGTGCTGTGTTTTAGGGAGTGTAATAGTATTCATATCGACCTGCGTTAATTACTTTGTTGACGGCAGGAAGTGTACCAAATTAAGCGAACAAGGATATGTGCTACCCCTCACAAATCCCCTTGACTTACATTTTGTAAGACTATCGTTAAAATTTAAATCACTTAATAATCATATAGATATGAATTACCGATCTCACTTTATCCTGACTTTAGTCAAAAAAAGATGGGGGGATAACGATTTTTTATGGCTATAACACCCCCATTTTTTCCACTATTTTTTAAAACCATGAAAGGCTATATTTCAATCAATTACAGAACAATTATCAGGCAAGATGGTGCTTAAATTTAATAAACAACTTATCAAATTTAATTATATTTTAATGATTATGGCGATTAAATAACGTTATGCATCACATTTTTTCGCCACATTTGTTTGTAAAGAAACATTGCATTCATTAAAATTCAATCTAAAAAATACAAACAATTATCATATGCAACATTATATTAACACTGATTTTGTGCGATTTATTAGCAAGTAATTTTGTGATGGCGATCGATTGCGTTCGATTATTCTCGAGAAAAACGTATCGCACAGCGTTTTGTGTTGGTCGTCACAAAATTAGAAATATCCACCGACACATTCCCCTCAGATAAAAGAAATTCGGTGCATAAATAATAGGGATATAAAAATTAGATAAGAAGGAAATAAGCGCCTGCATCCTCGAAAACCAATCTCAATGCTCGCTGTAAAACCTCTGCCGGATGGCGGTGTAAACACCTTATCCGGCCTACAAAACCAGTCTCTCCCCCAGTAGGCCTGATAAGCGCAGCGCCATCAGGCATGGCAACCTGCCCAGAAAGCAAAAACCCCGCCGAAGCGGGGTTTTATAAAGAGTGAAGCTGGCCGATAAGCCGCGTTCTTTTGAGCATAGCGTCGTGGACAGTCATTCATCTGGCTTACCCAGAAAGCAAAAACCCCGCCGAAGCGGGGTTTTATAAAGAGTGAAGCTGACCGATAAGTCAGGAGATTTCATCCATACGTCAGGCACATACAGGGCCGGGGGTTATCTTGTATCACAAATTGTATCTCATCTTGTATCACTCCGATAGTGATTAGATTGGACTTATCACATCAGCAAGAACATGCTATTCGCAATTTACTCGACATAATCTGAAGATGTTATCCTGCTCACCCAATCGAACATGATTTGCATGTGATTGCCATTGGGTTTCGTCAGCCCAACCTGACAAGCGTTTACCCCTGTGGTTTCTCCGATTACAATCCGCCCATCCAGCATATGGACTTTTATGCCTATACGTTGCTTGAAGCACTTATTGCAAATGGAAAAAAAATCCTTCTTTGTGGGTTCACATTGCTGAATATTGAACAAATCAGAGGTGATAATTTCTGCAACTAGATTAACATTGATGGGTAACTCTTCAAGGGATGCAAGAGACTCCAATCTTACCTCAACCCGATTGCTACCTTTAGCATGATCAGATGCTAAGATCACATTTTCTTTCTGGTTAAACTTTGAAATATAACCAATTATTGATTGACCATTGCAACTGACAAGCTTAATAGGGCGATCATGGAAACGCAGAAACTGCACCCTACGAGCAAGCATAGAATAATCGCGGGGCCATTTTTCGGCCTCCCTGCCATAGGATATATCATTCATGTCTACACTACCTTATAACGAAACAGAAGTGTATTCTAAACAAAAAAGCCCCGTGGAGCCGGGGCTTGATAAAACTTAATGTATTAACGCAGCAGAGACAGAACGTTCTGAGTAACCTGATTGGCTTGGGCAAGAACGGATGTGCCCGCCTGTTGCAAGATCTGCGCTTTGGACATGTTGGATACTTCAGTCGCATAGTCAGCATCTTCGATACGGCTACGAGCAGAAGACAGGTTGTTAACGGTGTTGCCCAGGTTGGTGATGGTAGAATCGAAACGGTTCTGCACCGCACCCAGACCAGAACGAAGAGAATCAACCTGAGCTAAAGCATCATCAATTGCACTCAGCGGATCAACCATCGCTTTGCTCCCCACTGAAACTTTACCAGCGGTCGGTGAAGCTGCATCCAAATCAGCTGTAGCATTATAATAGGATACCTTTCCATCATCTCCAGTATTTTTAATGAAATACTGAGTAGTAGTTTTCCCTGCGTCGTCTTTCACATCGCGCGACAACAATTCGTTTTTGCCTTTAAGTGCGCTATTGACATCTGTCATATCAACTGCAATTGCAGCTTGACCTACAGTTGTTTTCCCTGGGACATCAAGGACATTGTTAGTGCTTGCCTTAGTGTAACCCGTAGTAGCCACCGCAGTGGCATCTTTAGCACCAAGTGTCACCGTACCGTTAGCCAGATCAATTGATGCACCTGAATAAGTATCTGACCCGACTTTAACTAAATAAGCACCAGTATCATCTTTACGATAGACTTCAAACGATGGCGCTGGGGTAGTGTTCCCGTCTTTAAGCGTAGCACCTGCAAGCTTAGCCTGCGAAATGATATCACCATTAGCGTCAACATAAGAATCTTGGTTGCCGTCAACTGGGGTTACAATTGCCGCTTTACTAGAATCGAACGCGATGGTATTTGTCGCTGAGTCATATGATGCAGAATAGTAATCGCTTCCTACTTGAACTGCAAGTGAACCATCATTAAGCACTTTAGTTACTGGGTTAGCAGTAGCTGTTGGGAATTTTAGAGCCAACTTAGTAGCGGGTACCGTTTGAGGTAATACTGCATCTTTTATGTTCGACCCCACAGGATCTAATCCCTTGCTGCTTACTTGATTCGTCAAATCCAATTTATCCAAGCCCAACGTTTTGGAAGTGATTTCTTTCAGATTAATATCGATGGTTTCACCATCATTTGCACCAATCTGAATTTTCAAAGTCTGCTCAGAAGCTAACACTTTTACCCCGTTGAACTGGGTCTGACCGGAAACACGATCGATTTCGTCTAAGCGCTGTTTGATTTCCGCTTGAATTGACTCCAAATCAGAATCAGAGTTGGTACCATTGCTAGCCTGAACTGAGAGTTCACGCACACGTTGAAGGTTATTATTAATTTCAGACAGGGAACCTTCTGTAGTTTGTGCAATGGAGATACCATCGTTGGCGTTACGGGAAGCCTGAGTCAGGCCTCTGATGTTTGAGCTGAAACGGTTAGCAATAGCCTGACCAGCGGCATCGTCTTTAGCGCTGTTGATACGCAGACCAGAAGACAGACGCTCAATAGCAGAGCTCAGAGTTGACTGAGATTTGTTCAGGTTATTTTGGGTCAACAGCGACAGGCTGTTGGTATTGATAACTTGTGCCATAACATTTTCCTTTTGGTTTATTACGCTGGACCTTCGTGCGTTACTCAAGTTATCGACAGCTCAGGATTAAACTTTATATTTTTTTTATATGAGACAACCTTATGTTTTTCCTTTGTTTTTAGAAAATGAACAACTATTAACCCCAATCATGTATGTTTTTCAGCATCCCTTGTCGCAGCTGTTCACCCTACAAAACACCTTCAAAAGGTTGTCAGATCTGCCTAGCAGGTTCTCTCCGCTCGTAAAAGTTGCTCCCGATGTTTGGCAAATATCACACGGGTATCACCGATGGAGGTGATCAGAGTAGTATCAACAATCGAACGTTTTATGACACCAGTAAACCCTACCTTAAATTGGTGTCATTAAATTAGCATATTGACATTATGACACCATTAGTTAATTATGATACCGTTTTTGATACCAATCAGGGGAGCGATTATGAGCCGTACATTTGCATATTGCCGTGTGTCCACCAGCGAACAGTCAACAGAAAACCAGATTATGGCGATTCGTCAGGCTGGCTATGCAGTGAATGATAGCAGGGTGATATCAGAAACCGTGTCAGGGGGAGTACAGGCAATGCAGCGCAAAGGCTTTGCTGATATGGTGACTCATAAACTGGAGGCTGGGGATCAGCTTGTAGTATTGAAACTGGACCGCCTGGGAAGGGACAACATCGACGTGCAGCAAACCATTACGATGCTGGTGGATAAAGGGATTGATGTTGTTTCACTGGATCTGCCTGTGCGTAACCTTTCCAGCGCGGAAGGGAAGTTGATGCTGCAAATGTTTTCTGCGTTTGCAGAGTTCGAAAAATCCCGCATCATTGAACGCACAAAAGAGGGTTTAGTAAGAGCCAGGAAGGAAGGGAAGAAGTTAGGCCGTCCGGTTGCGTCAGATACCCTTCAGCGTGTACAGGAAGCCAGAGCTAAGGGGCTGAGCCAGTCCAAAGCGGCGTTAGCATTGAATTTAAGTCTCCCGACTATCAAACGAAACTGGAACATCAAAGAGGAGTAAGATTTAACCTGTCTTCACTCAGATTCAGATGCTGCCCTGCCAGCGCGTGAGGCTTAATTATGGCTATTTTCGGGTCAATTAATCCGAAATATTCCGGCGACAGTAAATCCAGCGGAGCCGCACACCAGCTTAAATCTACGTGGAAAAGACAGAGATGTGGTGCTATATTTAAAAGTTAAGCCGTGATACATGAGAGAAGGCATTGTTAAACGCAATGAGCGCTATCGTGAGCGCTTTTTGTGGCGTGGGTAATGCGAAGGTACTGCCTCCTGATTTGAAGGCCGTAGAGAGCGTTACGCGAAGGATTTAGCAATTATGGTTTTTATTGCTCAATTTTGATGTTGAGTGTACCCGATCCCCATTTCCGGTCTGATACTTCCCACGCTCTTTCGCCAGATACGATACCCACAGAAAAGGCCCCTCGAGCGTTTTCGGCTTATTTCTTTCGATAATGTAATAATTCGGATATCTTTCCGTTGCCTTTGGCAGCTCCACCAGCGCTGCTTTACCGCCCGTTAGACCCATCCAGATTTCAACAATGCTTCCGGCAATGCCACTTGTGGGTGTCCCAAGGCGTCTGACCTGTCGATGCGGGAGGGCAATCCAGCAATGGTAATGCACCTGTTTTGCTTTCTCTTGCTCCCGTACCCAGCCATAAGCAAAGTTGAGGATCGGTTCTGCCAACCCCACAGGTCGGTTTAATTTAGACTTCAGACGTTCACGTAGTTTTTTAAACAGGTCGCTTACCCACCTGTTGCCTGTGTCTATTGGGGTATTCTCAGGTAAGCGTAAATCGAAGCGAGAGAAGTAAACCCGGCTGTAGATGGATAGTATTGCATCAAGCTGTTCTGCTACTGAGGTAAGGATATCAAGGCGAACACCGGATTGGCCGGTGGTGTTGATCGGGTAGGCATAACCATGACGAATGAAAACATCACCTGTGATGACCCTGTAACGCCCGTGTGTATGAACTTTGGTTGTGTAAGGCGTAGCATGTATGAGCATCGACTGAGCACATCCTTCTTCTGACACAATACCCCATAAGTTAGTTATATAAACAACCCTCGCGTACACGCACACACGTATAAGTTATTACCATCTGACCACCGTAAAACGAAGCGGGTACAGGTAGTGCAAACCCCATCAAGCAAAGCCAGACGGCAAAAAAGATGGATGAAATTTTTTCGAAGAAAGTTTACATGGGATATAGAAAACCAAAATAACAATAACTCAAAACAAATAGCAGTGCAAAGAATATTTAAATCTGCGGTATTTTTCAGGTTTGCTTCTGCAATTTTTCCGTTTTTGCGATACTCCGACATTGTGCTTCCCTGTCGATAAACGCTTAGCTACGGCTCAGCAAACCCATTGAATTAGAATGACTATCACTAAAACCAGTCAACACTATCAACGACTGGAAGCAAATCCGAAACTTTCATCTTGCCCGTGTAAACCTTGGTTTGTCCTTGGTTTGAATGTTCGTGACCTATCGTTTGCTGAACAAGTGTGAGGGTGTGCTTTGCCTGAATTTCAGTTACGAAAGTGTGACGTAAGCTATGCACAATACGTCTATTTTTATAATCATCAAGATAATCAATACCCAATTGTTCACGTATCGCATGAAAAAGCCGCGTTACCTGACTTGTATTAGTGATTTCGGGGAACAAATGAGTATCTGCCTTTTTGCTATCCAAATAATCCAAAAAACCCATATTGATCAAACGTTGTGAGATAGGAACCTGCCGAATCCCTGCCTCAGTTTTACTATCCCCAATCATTATGTAATGTCTCTGACTGTCTTCGTCCAACCGCACATCAGAAACATTCAGTTTTGCGATTTCAGAGCGCCGAGCGCCAGTATACGCCAGTAGCAAAAAAACCCATTTTTTCCAACCATCCAAAGTCGCGAAGTGACATACCAATTTTCGCATTTCTGCTCCGGTGTAATAACCATAGCTGAGGCTTTTAGCTTGGTACGGAACATTAAGTGTTGGTGATGATTCAAGAATATCCTCTTCTTTAGTCAGGTAGGTTGAAAACAGTCCCTGACACAACTTCAGATAATCTTTGACCGTTTTGGGTGAAACCAGGTCTGCTTCTGGAACTTCATCCAAGTCCAAACATTGCTCAATAGTCATTCGGTTATAAGGCCTCTTATTCTGACGAGGTAAACCTTCAACTACCTCAAGCAGGTTTTTAATATCACGTCGAGTAATGTCAGAAACTTGAGTATCAGCTCCCAAAACTGCCTCTATCACTTCATAGTATTTTTCATTCCCCTGCCGAATTTTAGGGGTCCAGCCCGACCTAAATTTTACAAAACCTTTCCATGCCTCAGATAGGGTCAGTTTAGAGCGCAATGGTTTTTCAGGCTTATCCTCTGAGATGGAAACGTTATAATTGTCAGGTCGCATAGAGTTAACGATCTGGCGATAATCAGAATATCGTTGATCCATAAAGGCTATATGTGCATCGCAGTAATGTCTCAAGAGAAGGTCGTACTCTGAGGCCAAATAATCGACTTCATCCGCCATGCCCGTAAGATCAAACTGGCTACCAAGTTGCTCTATGACTGAATCTGTCGACAGCGGTTCAACATCTTGTTTAAAGGTTCCATCAAGTAGTAATCCAAAATCACGCGCATTACGTTTTTCACGAGCCAATGAACCGGATTCTCGCAGGGTGTTACGTACAGTTACGGGAATTTTTTTTGCTGCGGCGTAAAAATTTGCCTGAATTTCAAGCAAATAACGATCAATATCGTCTTGTTCTAACTTCTTCATTTTCTGCACTATATCCAATAGTTGGGCTGGCTCCATCTTGGACGATTTTACAAAAGAAATGAACATCGAGAGACGGGAAGATATAAATCTTGCTCTACTGGCTGAATCGCAGCCCAGCGACACACGAAAGAAACCGCCTGTAGGCAGTCTAAAATGAAGGCTGTAACGGTTACCACGCTTTAGGATATTCGGGATGGAACAGCCGTTGGTGTGCCTCGTCTGTATCACAGTCTGTGTCACATTTTCACCTATTAAGGCCTGAGACACACCAACGTATTGTTTTTGAATGAGTTGAAGCTGACCGATAAGCCGGGTTCTGTCGTGGACAGTCATTCATCTAGGCCAGCAATCGCTCACTGGCTCAAGCAGCCTACCCGGGTTCAGTACGGGCCGTACCTTGTGAACCCCTATTTGGCCTTGCTCCGGGTGGAGTTTACCGTGCCACGGACTGTTACCAGCCGCGCGGTGCGCTCTTACCGCACCCTTTCACCCTTACCTGATCCCACTTGCGTGGGCCATCGGCGGTTTGCTCTCTGTTGCACTGGTCGTGGGTTTCCCCCCCAGGCGTTACCTGGCACCCTGCCCTATGGAGCCCGGACTTTCCTCCCCTCCGCCCGTCTCCCCCGAAGAGGACGACGACGAAGCGGCGACTGTCTGGTCAGCTTCGGCGCGCAGTATAGAGGGTTTGCGGGGCAATGTCACCCCGCACTGCGCATTCCTATCGCTAACGTGGCAGCGATGTTTCTTGAGGCGCGATAAATATTATCAAATGCCCCACGGAAGGCCTCTTCCAGCGTGCTGATGCTGGTCAATACGCTAAATACCGCATCGATACCATATTGATGCACTACCTCCACATCGCGCGTCAGGCTGCCGCCAATACCAATAACCGGCTTGTGGTACTTCTTCGCGACATTCGCCACGCCTACCGGCACTTTGCCGTGAATGCTCTGGCTGTCGATCCGCCCTTCGCCGGTCACCACCAGCGTACAGTCGTGAATATGCTCTTCCAGATTGAGCGCCTGGGTCACAATCTCGATACCGCTGCGCAGCTCGGCGCCTAAAAAAGCCATTAATGCCGCGCCCATTCCACCTGCCGCACCGGAGCCTGGCACATCTTTCACATCGACCCGCAGAGACTTTTTAATAATGTCGGCATAATGAGACAGATTACGGTCCAGTTCGAGAATGCGTTCTTCCGTCGCCCCTTTCTGCGGGCCAAAAATGCGCGAAGCGCCAGAATCGCCGATGAGTGGATTAGTCACATCACAGGCCACGCGAATGGAACAGGTTTTTAAGCGCGGATCCAGACCCGAGATATCGATGGAGTTCAGACTCATCAGGCTTCCACCACCATAGCCAATTTCTGTCCCGTTGGCGTCGCAAAGTTTTGCCCCCAGCGCCTGCACCATACCCGCGCCACCGTCGTTGGTGGCACTGCCGCCGATGCCAATAATGATGCTCTGCGCACCGCTATCCAGCGCCTGCAAAATCAGCTCTCCGGTACCGCGTGACGTAGTGACTAAAGGGTTGCGCTTTTCAGGAGGCACCAACGCCAGACCGCTGGCTGCCGCCATTTCGATAAACGCAGTTTTACCATCTCCAGACATGCCCCAGCAGGCATTCACTTTTTCGCCCAGCGGCCCCGTTACTTGCGCTGAATGTTCACTCCCTTGCGTCGCGGCAATCATGGCTTCAACCGTTCCTTCGCCGCCATCGGCAACCGGAACAGAAACATATTGCGCATCGGGGAAAATTTCCCGAAATCCTTTTTCTATTGCCTGAGCTACCTCGGTGGCAGAAAGGCTTTCTTTATAAGAGTCTGGGGCAATTACGATTTTCATAGTTATGTAGCCTGACTGTGCCGCGCAAGGCAAGAAATACAGGGCGCACATCCGCGCCCTTCTTGTTAGCGAGTGACTTCCACTTTCGCCAGTTTTTCGTAGTAGCATGCGAGCGCACTGTGATCGGCAGTACCCAATCCATCTGCGCGTAGCGCCTGCATCATCTCCATGACTGCTGCAGTCAGCGGCAACTGAGCGCCAACGCCATGAGAGGTATCCAGCGCGTTCGCCAGGTCTTTGATATGCAGGTCAATACGGAAACCTGGTTTAAAGTTGCGATCCATCACCATCGGCGCTTTCGCATCCAGCACGGTGCTGCCTGCCAGCCCGCCACGGATCGCCTGATACACCAGATCCGGATTCACACCCGCTTTGGTCGCCAGCGTCAGCGCTTCAGACATCGCGGCAATGTTCAGCGCCACAATCACCTGATTCGCCAGCTTGGTAACGTTACCCGCACCAATTTCACCGGTATGCACCACGGAGCCTGCCATCGCTTTCAGCAGATCGTAGTACTTGTCGAAAATCGCTTTATCGCCGCCGACCATCACCGACAACGTGCCGTCAATCGCTTTTGGCTCGCCGCCGCTGACCGGCGCATCCAACATATCCACGCCTTTCGCTTTCAGCGCGTCGCTAATTTCACGGCTGGCCAACGGTGCAATGGAGCTCATGTCGATAAGCACTGTGCCCGGTTTCGCCCCTTCAATAATGCCGCCTTCACCCAGTGCCACTTCCTTAACATGCGGAGAGTTCGGCAGCATGGTGATGATCACATCACACTGCTCAGCGATATCTTTCGCCGTGGCGGCAGTTTCAGCACCTGCGGCAATTACTTCCGCAATGGATTCCGGGTTACGGTCAGCAACCACCAGCGAGTAACCTGCCTTGAGGAGGTTTTTACTCATTGGTTTACCCATAATACCGAGGCCAATAAAACCAACTTTCATTGTCATGTCTTTATCTCTCTCTACTGTCGATGGTGGTTATTTCTTAAAAGAATCAGCCAGTTTCTGCGTGGCTGAACGGAACACGCCAAGGTCGCTGCCAACGGCAACAAACGTCGCGCCCCACTCCAGATAACGACGCGCATCCGCCTCTACCGGGGCCAGAATGCCGCTTGGTTTGCCGTGTGCTTTCGCGCGGGCAAAAATGTGCTGGATAGCTTTCTGCACATCAGGATGTGACGCATTGCCGAGGTGACCTAGCGCCGCAGCCAGATCGCTTGGTCCGACGAAGACACCGTCAACGCCTTCTGTCGCCGCGATTGCATCAACGTTATCAACGCCCTGCTGACTTTCGATCTGCACGATGATGGTGATGTTCTTATTCGACTGCGCAAAGTAGTCCGGTACGGTGCCAAACATATTGGCGCGATGGGATACGGACACGCCGCGAATACCTTCCGGCGGATAGCGGGTCGACGCCACAGCGTTAACCGCTTCTTCTTCCGTCTCAACGAACGGGATCAGGAAGTTGTAAAACCCGATATCCAGCAGACGCTTGATAATTACCGGCTCGTTGGTTGGTACACGCACTACCGCCGCGCTGTCGCTGCCTTTCAGCGCCATTAATTGCGGAATAAACGTCGAGATATCATTCGGCGCATGTTCGCCATCCAGTACCAGCCAGTCAAAACCTGCCAGGCCTAAAACTTCGGTACTGATTGGGCTGGCCAATGCAGACCAGCAGCCAATCTGAATTTGTTGCGCCGCGAGGGCCGCTTTAAACTTATTCGGGAAAATCGTGTTATTCATCGCCTATACCTTTGTTTATTTCTGCAATTCCATACGTTTAATGTCACCGACAATAAACAGGTAGCAAACCATTGCCATCAGCGCCGAGCACCCTACAAACATCAGCGCAGCATTAAATGAGTGCAGCTCGCTCACCAGATACCCAATCACCAGCGGGGTGACGATGGAAGCCACGTTGCCAAATACGTTAAATACCCCACCGCACAGACCGACAATCTCTTTCGGCGCGGTATCGGAAATCACCGGCCAACCCAGCGCGCCGAAACCTTTACCGAAGAACGCCAGCGCCATCAGCGCCACCACAAGAGCGGTATTATCGGTGTAGTTACACAGAATAATGGTCGATGCGAGCAACATGCCGAGCACTATCGGCAGCTTACGCGCCAGGGTAATGCTGAAACCACGTTTAATCAGATAATCAGAGAACACGCCGCCGAGCACGCCACCGAAAAACCCGCACAGTGCCGGAATCGAAGCCACCAGGCCCACTTTCAGAATCGACATACCTTTTTCCTGAACCAGGTAAATCGGGAACCAGGTGAGAAAAAACCAGGTAATTGTGTTGATAAAATACTGGCCAAAGAACACACCAAGCATCATACGATTTGTCAGCAACTGCTTGATATAATGCAGTTTAGGACCACCTGACTTCACATCGCCCGGTTTTTTATGGTCCATATCCACGACCGCGCCGTTTTCAGAGATAAACTTCAACTCTTCTTGCGACATGCGCGGGTGATCGGTTGGGTTATGAATAAACTTTACCCACAGTCCGGTAAGCACAAAACCAATCACGCCCATCACGGTAAAGACGTGCTCCCAGCCCCAGGCGAAGGTCAGCCAGCCGAGCAGCGGGGAAAACAGCGCCAGGGAGAAATACTGTGCGGAGTTAAAAATCGCGGATGCCGTGCCGCGCTCTTTCGTTGGGAACCAGGCTGCCACGATACGGGCATTAGCCGGGAAGGATGGCGCTTCCGAGAAGCCCAGCATAAAGCGCATGATGAACATTGAAATACCCGCCCAGGCCAGCGGGAACATGTCCACAAAGCCCTGCAGGAAGGTAAACAGTGACCAGAAGAACAAACTGTAGGTGTAGACTTTCTTCGAGCCGAATTTATCCAGCAGCCAGCCTCCGGGGATTTGCATCAACAGGTAAGCCCAGCCGAAGGCGGAGAAAATGTAACCCATTGAGATGGCGCTGAGATGTAACTCTTTCGCCACTTCAGTTCCGGCAATAGACAGCGTCGCACGGTCCGCATAGTTAACGGCTGTAACAATAAATATTATCAGCAATATTAAATAACGGGTGTGCGTACCTTTCTTTTTCTCGACAACTGTATCCAATATCATTCTATTTACCTCGGGCACATAAAAGGTTTTTATTATTATTTTGTGGGTATTTCTCGTGATAAATTACCGATAATAAAAATAGATAATAATTTATCAGACGTTATGAAACCGTGATTTAGTATAATCATCAGCACAACGTTAATCATTGTGCAAGCGCTCATTAAATACACGTTATTAAATTAATGTTTTGGGCATATGCACACAAGCATGGGCGCTAATGCACACATTTACGTATTGCTACCACTGGTAACGCGGCCTTGCTGAGTTTAAGTGATCATCGTCACATTCTTCACGTTAAACTCCTGACATTCTTATTTCACGATACCGAATCTTTATTACTTACAATTAGATTCAAAATATAAATATCCACACTATTATCACCACCTTGTTGGAGAATACTGGACAATGGCCGACATCGAAATCAGACAAGAATCGCCAACGGCGTTTTATATTAAAGTTCACGAAACAGATAATGTGGCGATAATTGTCAATGACAATGGTCTGAAAGCCGGAACGCGTTTTCCGGACGGACTGGAACTCATTGAACATATTCCCCAGGGTCATAAAGTGGCGCTATTGGATATTCCTGTTCATGGCGAAATCGTGCGTTATGGCGAAGTGATAGGCTATGCCGTTCGCGATATCCCACGCGGCAGCTGGATTGATGAATCAATGGTTGAGCTGCCCAAAGCCCCGCCGCTGGAGACGCTGCCGCTGGCAACTAAAGTGCCAGAGCCGCTGCCGCCTCTTGAGGGTTATACCTTTGAAGGTTACCGCAATGCTGACGGTAGCGTTGGTACCAAAAATCTACTCGGTATCTCCACCAGCGTGCACTGCGTAGCGGGCGTGGTGGATTATGTGGTGAAAATCATTGAGCGCGATCTGCTGCCTAAATACCCGAACGTCGACGGTGTGGTGGGGCTCAATCATCTCTACGGCTGCGGCGTGGCGATCAATGCTCCAGCCGCCATCGTGCCGATTCGCACCATTCACAATATTGCGCTTAACCCGAATTTTGGCGGTGAAGTGATGGTCATCGGCCTCGGTTGCGAAAAACTGCAGCCAGAGCGGCTGCTGGAAGGCACGCACGACGTGAAAAGTATTCCGGTCGACAGCGCCAGTATCGTCAGCCTGCAGGATGAAAAGCACGTCGGCTTTCAATCGATGGTCACCGATATTCTGCAGGTGGCCGAACGTCACCTGGCAAAACTCAATCAGCGCCAACGTGAAACCTGTCCGGCTTCAGAACTGGTGGTCGGCATGCAGTGCGGCGGTAGCGATGCGTTCTCCGGCGTGACGGCCAACCCGGCGGTGGGTTATGCCTCCGACCTGTTAGTACGCTGCGGCGCGACCGTAATGTTCTCTGAAGTAACCGAAGTGCGCGATGCCATCCACCTTCTGACCCCACGTGCGATTAACGAAGAAGTAGGTAAACGCCTGCTCGAAGAGATGGCCTGGTACGATAACTACCTTGATATGGGCAAAACGGATCGCAGCGCCAACCCTTCTCCGGGCAACAAGAAAGGCGGTCTGGCAAACGTGGTGGAAAAGGCGCTGGGTTCGATTGCCAAGTCTGGCAAGAGCGCGATTGTCGAAGTATTGTCGCCGGGTCAGCGTCCAACCAAACGTGGCCTGATTTACGCTGCAACCCCCGCCAGTGATTTTGTTTGCGGTACACAGCAGGTCGCTTCCGGGATCACCGTGCAGGTGTTCACTACCGGTCGCGGTACGCCGTATGGCCTGATGGCCGTGCCGGTGATTAAAATGGCGACACGCACCGAGCTGGCCAACCGTTGGTTTGACCTGATGGACATTAACGCGGGCACCATCGCCACCGGAGAAGAAACCATTGAAGATGTGGGTCTGAAACTGTTCGAATTTATTCTCGACGTCGCCAGCGGGCGTAAGAAAACCTTCTCGGACCAGTGGGGACTGCATAACCAGCTAGCGGTGTTTAACCCGGCGCCAGTGACCTGATTATAGAAACGAAAGCCAACGAAAAAACGGGGATTTATCCCCGTTTTTTATGTCTATGTAACAACAAATAAAGTGATAACGTTCGCATTTTAAGAGGTTTTTTTAAACATCTGTTTTTTTCGATTCAAACCCACAAAATGAACCTAACAACATGAAATTAAACGAAATAATATCGCCATTGTTTTATGTTATATTTTCGTTTTGATAAAAGAGAAACCTACCGAAAGACGACCTTGTTTTAATGCGATAATCCCCTATTTTTTACCGCTTTGACTTTCTCCGATGTAAAACAGATTATTCATAGGCTCCTGTAATTTACCTCATAAGCATTCTGACCTGAATAAAGAGGGAAGTTATGTATACCCTGAATAAAAATAATGTCGCATTGGCCTGTCTTATTTCCTGTTTACTGGCAACTCCTGTCGTCGCGAGTGCTGAAGGCCAATCGGACGCAAAGCCTGTTAAATTACGCTACACGTTATGGGACCGTAATCAACTCCCTGGCGAACAACAGCTCGTTAATGAATTCGAAAAAAACAACCCTGGCATCAAAGTCGAAATTGAATTAACACCTTATGACCAATATTTTATCAAGCTAAGTTCAGCAGTTGGTGGAAATGTAGCACCGGATGTATTCTGGATGAATATGCCTAATTTCCAGCAATATGTTAAAAATGGCATGCTGGAACCACTGAGCAATTATCTGAAAGAGAAATCAGCGCCGAAACTGGATGATTTTGTTAAAAGTTCAGTCGATGCCTATCAATACCAGTCGCAGCAATATGCCATCCCAAGGGATATTGATGCAATTGCCGTCTGGTACAACAAAAAAATGTTCGATCAGGCTGGCGTGAGCTATCCCGATAAAAACTGGACATGGGACGATTTAAAACAAAAATCAGCGCAGTTGCGTAAAGGGCTGGATAAACAGTCTTATCCACTGGCAATGGAATTCAGCAGCGGACAGGACAGTTATTTTAACCTGCTATTACAGGCTGGCGATAAGATTGTCCTGCCTGAGGGCAAAACGGATGTTGCCAATGACAAAGCCATCGCCGTCTATCGCGATGTTCAAGGCATGCTGAACGCGGGACTAATCCAACCGCCAGGCGAGATGGAAGCCTCAGATGTCTTCCAGTCCAACCGAGTGGCCATGGTCTACGCGGGCTCATGGTGGGCATTACCCTTCTCTCAAAATGAGCTTATTAAGGATCACATCGGCGTGGTACCAATGCCTAAAATGGCAGAGCAGGCAGGTGTATCCCATAGCCTGGCATTTGCCATGTCAGCAAAAAGTCAGCATAAAGATGCGGCGTGGAAGTTCATTGAGTTCATGAGTTCTGAGCATGCGCAGCAGACGCTGGCTACGGGAAAAGTCGTGATCCCCGCTAACCAAAAAGTGGCCAAAGAGTGGGCTGAAGGCTTTAAGGGTATTGATGTTTCAGCCTATATCGATTCATTGGCTTTCTCACATAAATATCCAACCGCAGGCTCCAATACCGCCAAGTGGAATAGCATTCTGAATGATGGCTTGAAAAAAGTCTGGACGGGTACTGACCCAGAAAAAGTCATGCCTGGTGTTGCAAAACGCGTTGAACGAGAAATGCAGAAATAATCCTGAGGGAGCCATGCTCCCTCTCGCTTTCGCCCACGCAATATATTTTGGTTGCACAGTGAGCATCCCGGAGTCTGTATGAGCTATTCAGATGAAGCTGCATCCCCACAATTACCAGCCAGGGAAGTGCACAAAAAATCCCTGACCAAGCTGGAAAAAGAAGAACGCTTCTGGGGATGGATAATGATTATGCCGTTACTGGCGGGGTTAATTGTTTTTTACTTTACTCCATTCTTCCAGAACGTTTTTTATAGTTTCACCGACCTCGGCGAGTTTCAGATCTGGACGACGATCAGCTTAGATAACTATATTAATTTATTCAGCGATGATGAGTTTCGTTCAGCAATATATAACACCCTGGCCTATGTTTTTATTTGCGTACCGATAATCACCGTTTTGTCATTGCTGCTCGCAATTGGCCTGAATCAGGCGATTCGCGGTCAGTGGTTGTTTCGCACGCTGTTATTTCTACCCGCTGTCACTATGCCTGCGGCCATTGCTATGGTCTGGCAGTGGTTGATGAACCGAAACTTCGGCTTAATTAATCAGATCCTGGCTTTTTTCGATCTTCCGGCCATCGGTTGGTTATCCGATCCCGATGTCGTCCGCCTGAGCGCCTCGTTGGTTATCATCTGGTCGGCTATTGCGCTGAAGATGATCATTCTGCTCGCTGGATTGCAGGGGATCCCCAAACAAATTTATGAAGCGATGTCGCTGGATGGCATCAGCAAATTGCGTGGATTCTGGTCTATTACCTTACCGCTAATGATCCCAACACTGTTTTTCGTACTGGTGATCTCTTTTATCGAAACGCTGCAAATTTTCGATGTGGTTTATCTGCTGTTTGGCAGTTCATCCATGGTGGACGATCAGACGATGACCATCGCCTATCTCTTCTATAAATACGCCTTTATCTACCATGAAAAAGGGTATGCCTCAGCAATCGCCGTGGTGATTTTCGTTATCACGATGGTCCTGACGCTGCTGCAAATATGGATTGGTAAACGACTTAAAGCACAGTGAGGCACCACGATGTTCATGACAAAACGTGAAAAATGGCTAATTTACGGCCTGATGATCCTCGCGACGCTGGTAACGGTGGTTCCGTTTATCTGGATGATCATCACCTCTTTTAAAACCCAGGCAGAAAGCATCGCCTTTCCGCCGATACTGCTACCCGCCAACCCAGGGTTTCAGGCTTACGGTAAAATCTTGCATGAAATGCCTTTTGGCAGCTTTTACTTTAACTCGATCGTCTCCACGCTGGTCATCGTCATTTTGCAGACGCTGATTGCGGCAATGGCAGCGTACGGTTTCTCCCGACTGCGTTTCAAAGGACGAGATGTCCTGTTTATGCTGTGTATTTCAATTCTGATGGTGCCCGGTCAGATCTTTTTAATCCCACAGTTTTTAACCGTTGAAAAAATCGGTTTGCTGAACTCAATTCCTGGACTGGTGCTACCGGGTTTATTCAGCATATATAGCGCCTTTTTATTACGTCAGTTTTTTCTGTCAGTACCTAAAGAACTGGAAGAGGCAGCCATTATGGATGGGTATAACCATCTGACTATTTTCTTCAAAATTATGCTGCCATTAATTAAACCGGGACTGATTGCCTGCGTCATTATTAACGGACTGTGGAGCTGGAATAATTTAATGTGGCCACTGATCGTCAACACCTCCATGGATAAAATGACATTACCAGTAGGATTAGCCTCACTTTCTGGCCGTTCAGGCGTGGAATATCCGATGTTAATGGCGGGCGCATTGCTGGCGATTATCCCGATGTTGTTACTTTATATCTTCTTCCAGCGCTATTTTATTCGCGGCATCGCTGGTGCCGGAATTAAAGGATAAGGGGCAGTGTTATGTCAGGTATTCAATTACAGGCAGTAAGCAAAGTCTATCCCAATGGCTTTCAGGCGATCCATGGCGTTGATCTTGAAATCCACGACGGCGAATTCATGGTGTTTGTCGGGCCATCAGGCTGCGCCAAATCAACGCTGCTACGCATGATTGCAGGTCTGGAAGATATCACTCATGGCCATATCGCAATCGGAGAGAAGTGCGTCAACGACCTGCTACCAAAGGAGCGAGGCGTTGCCATGGTCTTCCAGAATTATGCCCTCTATCCCCACATGACGATTTATAAAAATATGGCATTCAGTCTGTTAGGGAAAATGAGCAAAGAAGAGATTGATATCCGCGTCCGGGAAGCTGCACACAAGCTGGAAATCGAAACATTGCTCGACAAAAAGCCCGGTCAGCTTTCAGGCGGTCAATGCCAGCGAGTAGCCGTTGGCAGGGCCATCGTGCGTAAGCCAGACGTTTTTTTGTTTGATGAGCCGCTGTCCAACCTGGATGCAAAACTGCGTGTTTCAATGCGCGTGCGGCTGACAGAACTGCATCGACAACTGCGTCACGAAGGCGTGAGCGCAACCATGGTGTACGTCACGCACGATCAGATTGAAGCAATGACGATGGGAGACAGGATTTGCGTTCTAAATGGCGGTCGTATTATGCAGGTGGATACCCCAGGGAATATTTACCATCACCCCAGGAACAAATTTGTTGCTGGTTTTATTGGTAATCCGGCAATGAATATTATGCTGCTTGATATTGACCCCAGCACTCGTGGCCTGCGCCTGGCTGATAATTTAATCCTGCCATTAAATACGCGCTTGAGTAACCTACTGGAGCAATATCCGCACTCCAGCGTCTGGTTTGGCATCCGCTCAGAGGCCATTCAGTTAGCCTCGCAGCATGATGCCTCTGCGTTCGATGCGCACATTACCAACGTAGAAAGGATGGGCAACGAAGACCTTCTGCATTTTGATATTGGTGAGCAACATATGATCTTACGTATTAACTCCTCACCCGACTGGACCCCACTTCCCGGTGAATCTATCAAAGTGAAATTTAATCTGGATGCCGCCTTTTTGTTTGATAAAAAACATGAAGAAAATTTGGCCTGACCGTTATTCAGGCTAAGTGAAAAATGAGAGGTTTATATGTGTGCGAATAAAGTGACCGTATTAGTGGTAGGGGCTGGTGCGCGCGGAGAAATATATTCTCGCTATGCGCTTGAACATCCAGACAGAATGCAGGTGGTAGGCGTTGCCGAGCCCAGAGAGGCATACCGCCAGCAGTTTGTCGCACAGCATAAGATTGACCCAAATAACGTGTTTTGCGACTGGCAAGAAGCTGCGGCCCAACCCAAAATGGCCGATGTGGTACTTATTTGCACGCAGGATAATATGCACAAAGATCCTGCCGTGGCGTTTGCTAATCTCGGCTATCACATTCTGCTGGAAAAACCGCTCGCCCCTACGCCAGAAGATTGCCGGATCATTATTGATGCGGTCAAACGCAACAACGTATTACTGGCCGTCGCGCACGTCCTGCGTTACACCCGCTATACGCAAAAGCTGAAATCACTGCTTGATGATGGCGTAATTGGCGATATTGTCAGCATGCAGCATCTCGAACCCGTAGGTTACTGGCATCAGGCGCACTCGTTTGTACGTGGTAACTGGCGCAATGAAGCAGAATCGTCATTTATGTTGTTACAGAAATCCTGTCATGATTTGGACTGGATCCGCTACATCATGAGCGACAACTGCCAGGACGTAGGATCATTTGGTAGCCTGAGTCACTTTGTGAAAGAGAATCAGCCTGCTGGTGCCGCCGACCGCTGCCTTGATTGTCAGGTTGAATCAACCTGTCCCTGGTCTGCCTGCAAAATTTATCTGGGTGAAAACCACAAATGCACTCCACACTTCCGTCGGGTGCTGACTGCAGATCCTAGCGAAGAGAATGTTCGCCAGGCGCTGCGCGATGGGCCTTATGGTCGTTGCGTTTATCGTTGTGATAATGATGTGGTGGATCATCAGGTTGTTAACTTACGTTTTGCCCACCAGCAGACAGTGACCTTTACCATGACCGCGTTTACCAAAATGGAAGATCGAAAAACGCGCCTGTTTGGTACCAGAGGTTATCTGGAAGGCGATGGCGAGCAGATCCGGGTGTTTGATTTCCTGACAGACAAAGAAACAGTGCATCAGATCGAGGAGATCGCCGCTGGCACACAAACCCAGATGGGGGGGCATGGTGGTGGCGATTACTACCTGATGGATCGCTTCATCCACGCAGTGATGGCCAACGATCAAAATATGATCCTTTCTGGCCCGGATGAATCACTGGAAAGTCACTTAATGGTCTTTGCCGCAGAGCGCGCTCGCAAGGAAAACTGTCTGGTTACGCTGTGAAGCCGGAGGAGATGAGGCATGTTTTACGGTGTTGATATTGGTGGAACCAAAACTGAAATTGTCGCTTTTGATAAGGAAATGCAGGTTTGCTGGCGTAAGCGCGTCGCCACGCCAGTGCAGGATTATGAACTCTTTCTTTCGACCTTTACTTCACTTATTGATACCGCCGACTGGGCGACTGGAACGCAAGGAAAAATTGGCATCGGCATGCCCGGTCTTATGGACAGACATACCGGAAAATTACTGTCATCTAACGTGCCTTGCCTCACAGGACGCCAGGTGATGAACGATCTGGCCCACCGCCTCAATCGTTCGGTTGAACTGGACAATGACTGCTGCTGTTTTGCACTCTCGGAAGCCCATACCCAGCAGGCTCGCCAGTTCTCCCGAATTTTTGGTGCCATTATTGGCACCGGCATGGGTGGAGGGTTAGTCATTGACGGTCAGTTGTATCGGGGTCGCAACCGAATGGCCAGTGAGTTCGGCCATTTACCGCTTCCGGCAACGTTTATGCGTCGTTATCACTTGCCGGAGTTGAAGTGCGGCTGTGGCTTACAAGGGTGTCTGGAACGCTATCAATCCGGTCCTGGTTTACTGTGGCTCCACAAACACTTCAGTGGAGAACAACTCAAAATGGAGACCCTGCTGGAGCATTATCGTCATGGCAATGCCAGCGCCGTTACTACCATAGAAGCATGGATTGATATGTTGGGTTGTACGCTGGCGCAATTGCAGTTGATTCTGGATGTCGATGCTTTTGTTCTCGGCGGTGGAGTTTCCAACATCGAGGAAATTTATACGTTACTGCCGCAGGCCATGTCACGTTACTTGTTCCCGGGATTAGAGCCTGCCCGCGTATTCCCGGCCATCCATGGTGCATCCAGCGGGGTTCGCGGTGCCGCATTGCTGCTGGTTGAACAGGGTACGCTGACCCACTAAAACACTGCTGGCGAGAAAATCTCGCCAGCAATTTCAGTTATTCATCCGCAATCACCACATCCACCCCAAGCTGGATTAACGTCCGGTGATAATTTTCAGGGATACCGCTGTCGGTAATCACCCGGTCAATCCCGCTGATTTCGCTAATCATACAGAAACTTTTGCGGCCAAACTTGCTGGAGTCAGCGACTACCGTGACCTCCTGTGCAACCTCACACATTACCTGATTCAGATGCGCTTCTCCCGGATGTGGCGTGGTTATCCCTGCTTCCAGGCAGAATCCATCAACGCCCAAAAAAAGCTTATCAAACCGGTATTGTCTGAGCTGGTGTTCTGCTGAAGGGCCATACAATGAATAGACGCTTTGCCTGACATTCCCTCCCAGGATCATGACGTCTACGCGCTCAAAATTCGCCAGTTCCCACGCAATGTTGAGCGCATTGGTCATCACCACCAGATCGCGGCGATTCTTTAACATTGGAGGAATGAGCGTGGTGGTCGAACCGGAATCGAGGATTAACGTGTCACCATCTTTCACAAAGCTGGCTGCTTTTTCGGCAATACGCGTTTTCACATCGCGATTCAGCCGGTCCTTATCCTGCAAAGGCCGGTCAAGGGCGAAGTGCTGATTGAGAACCGCACCGCCGTAGGAGCGCATGACGCATCCTTTCTGCTCCAGATAACGTAAGTCGTTGCGGATCGTGACCGATGACACACCAAAATGGACGCTCAGTGGCTCGACACGAACGCTACCCTGATCGCACAGCAGATCAATTATTTGCTCGCGACGTCTTAAGTTATCCAGCATTTCTATTGCTCCATCAAATATTCATGTTGTTTTGTTTTAGCGCTTTAGCACTTTCGTTTTCTTTTGAATATATTACATCAGAAGCAATAAGGTGAATTTGTGCGCACAGACTCAGCGTTTAATTTAACCAAAACTGACTATTTTCTTTCGTTTTAGCAAACCGAAACGAAGAAAACCGAAAAAATGAAAAGACTCAAAACGGGTAAGATGTGAGAAAGAGACGGGAAGCATGCAAAAAACGAAAGCGAGCTACTAAAAAAGCTCGCTTATGGTTTGTTTTTGTTTAATTGAATGGGATCACATTTTTGAATTTTAGAGCGGGACTACTCAACAATGATCACTTCAACACCGCTGCGGCGTAGTTCCTGCAAACTTTCCTCTGGGATACCTTCATCAACAATGATGGTATGGATCCTCTGGGTATCAATGATCTTATGCAGGCTGGAGCGGTTAAACTTCGTCGAGTCGGTAACAACAATAATACGTTCAGCCACTTCACACATCCGACGGTTGAGACGCGCTTCATCTTCGTTGTGCGTGCTAACACCACGCTCTAAATCAATAGCATCAACGCCAAGAAACAGCATGTCGAAGTGATAATTTTGTAGCGACTGCTCAGCCTGATCGCCATAAAACGATTGTGACTGACGACGCAAATGACCGCCGGTCATCAGCAGCTCAACCCCTTCGGCTTCCAGTAGCGCATTGGCGACATTCATACCGTTGGTCATAGCAATGACATTAGTATGCTGGCGCATCAGGCGGGCAATTTCATAGGTCGTGGTACCGGAGTCAAGGATCACGCGGTGTCCCGGTTGAATCAACTCTGCGGCGGCTCTGGCAATACTGCGTTTTACTGCCGTATTAAGTGAACTCTTATCTTCAACAGAAGGCTCCACAACAGGTGCATTGCTTTCGCAAATCAGCGCTCCGCCATAGGCACGTACCGCAATCCCCTGCTTTTCCAGAAAAGCGAGGTCGTTGCGAATAGTGACCGTGGAGACGCCAAAAAATAAGGAGAGATCGTTAACCTGAACGCTTCCCTGCTGCCGTAACCGCTGGATGATCTGCTCACGTCTTTCGCTGGTGCCAATAACGCGCTTGTCTGCAGAGGACTCGGTGTTACTCATAAGAAATCCTTTAGTTGAACCTTTCGTTTTATTTCGTTTTGTCTATTAACGCCTTTCTTTTGCGCGAATGCAAGCCCCGCAAGCAGGGAAGAGCCGGACGAACTTACGCTGAAACCTTTCATTGTGTTTCTTTTGTGAAACAGATCGGAAAACTATTATCTTTCGTTTTATTTTTATAACACCATGATGCAGTATTAAATGAAACAAAACGAAAGATTGATGTCGCAGTAATCTGACCTGGAGAGGAAAGTGAAACATCTAACTAAAATGGTCGAGCAGCATAAACGGGGGAAGGCAAACGGGATTTATGCCGTTTGTTCCGCGCATCCAATCGTACTGGAAGCCGCAATACGCTACGCCCATGCAAGCCATACACCGCTGTTGATCGAAGCAACCTCTAATCAGGTTGACCAGTTTGGCGGCTATACAGGTATGACGCCAGCCGATTTTCGCAGTTTTGTCTGCCGATTAGCCGACTCGCTTGATTTTTCTCAGGATATGCTGATTCTCGGCGGAGACCATCTCGGACCAAACCGCTGGCAAAATCTGCCTGCGGAACAGGCAATGGCCAATGCTGACGATCTGATCAAGAGCTATGTCGCCGCAGGCTTTAAAAAAATCCACCTCGATTGCAGCATGTCTTGTGCCAACGACCCGGTTCCACTGACGGATGAAATCGTCGCTGAGCGCGCCGCACGCCTGGCCAAAGTCGCCGAAGAAACCTGTATGGCACATTTTGGCGAGTCTGACCTGGTCTATGTGATTGGCACAGAAGTTCCGGTTCCTGGTGGCGCACACGAAGCGTTAACCGAACTGGCGGTAACAACGCCAGATGCCGCACGTGCAACGCTGCAGGCCCACTATCACGCCTTTGAAAAGCGCGGGCTGGAAGGTATATGGGCACGTATTATCGCCCTGGTCGTGCAACCTGGCGTTGAATTCGACCACACGCACATCATTGATTATCAACCGCAGAAAGCCGTGGCACTCAGCAAAATGGTGGAAGACTACGACACGCTGGTTTTTGAAGCGCATTCTACCGATTACCAAACGCCACAGTCCTTGCGCCAACTGGTGATAGACCACTTCGCTATTCTGAAAGTGGGACCCGCGCTTACCTTCGCCCTGCGCGAAGCGCTGTTTTCGTTAGCTGCCATTGAAGAAGAATTGCTGCCTGCAAAAGCCAGCTCAGGCCTGCGACATGTGCTGGAAAGCGTAATGCTTGATAGACCAGAGTACTGGCAGAGCCATTATCACGGTGATGGCAATGCACGCCGTCTGGCCCGTGGATACAGCTACTCTGATCGGGTTCGTTACTACTGGCCGGACAGCCAGATTGATGAAGCATTTGAACGTCTGGTACGTAACCTGGCGGACGACCCCATTCCACTACCGCTGATTAGCCAGTATTTACCCTTGCAGTACGTAAAAGTGCGCGAGGGAGATCTCAGCGCCACGCCGCGAGAACTCATCATTAACCATATTCAGGACATACTGCAGCAATATCACTGCGCCTGCCTGGGTGCTCCAGATCGTAACGCATAACAAAAAAGAGAAAAATACCATGCCAAACATTGTATTAAGTCGCATTGATGAACGTCTGATTCACGGTCAGGTTGGTGTGCAATGGGTCGGGTTTGCGGGGGCAAACCTGGTGCTGGTCGCTAATGATGAGGTGGCTGAAGATCCAGTGCAGCAAAACCTGATGGAAATGGTACTGGCAGAAGGGATCGCCGTACGCTTCTGGTCACTACAAAAAGTGATCGACAATATTCACCGTGCCGCCGATCGCCAGAAAATTCTGCTGGTCTGCAAATCGCCTGCGGATTTCTTCCGTCTGGTCGAAGGCGGTGTTCCTGTTAACCGTATCAACGTTGGCAATATGCACTACGCCAACGGCAAGCAACAAATCGCCAAAACGGTTTCTGTAGACGCTGCAGATATTACGGCATTCAACGGGCTCAAAGCCGCTGGAGTGGAATGCTTCGTTCAGGGCGTTCCAACAGAACCCGCCCAGGACCTCTATAAACTTCTCTGAGGGATTCACAATGGAAATCAGTCTGTTGCAGGCTTTTGCGTTGGGTATTCTCGCCTTTATTGCAGGCCTGGATATGTTCAACGGGTTAACGCACATGCACCGCCCGGTTGTTCTCGGGCCGCTGGTCGGCCTGATTCTGGGCGATCTGCATACCGGTATTTTAACAGGTGGTACGCTGGAACTGGTGTGGATGGGTCTTGCCCCACTAGCGGGAGCTCAACCGCCAAACGTGATTATCGGCACTATCGTGGGAACCACGTTTGCCATAACGACCGGAGTGAAACCTGAAGTTGCCGTAGGTGTGGCGGTACCGTTCGCTGTAGCAGTACAGATGGGGATTACCTTCCTGTTCTCTGTGATGTCCGGGGTGATGGCTCGCTGCGATCGCATGGCAGCGAATGCCGATACCGCCGGGATTGAGAGGGTCAACTATCTGGCGTTGCTCGCGTTGGGGACCTTCTACTTTTTATGCGCGTTCCTGCCGATTTACTTTGGCGCGGAACATGCCAAAACCGCGATAGATGTTCTGCCAACGCGTCTGATTGACGGACTGGGTGTGGCAGGCGGCATCATGCCAGCTATCGGCTTCGCCGTACTGCTGAAAATCATGATGAAAAACGTCTATATCCCCTACTTCATCCTGGGTTTTGTAGCAGCAGCCTGGCTCAAACTCCCTGTGCTGGCGATCGCCGCCGCAGCACTGGCAATGGCGCTGATCGATTTTCTGCGTACATCACCTGAACCTACAGCTCCCGCAGCACAAAAAGAGGAATTCGAAGATGGCATCTAATCAAACGGCTCTGCCGAACGTTTCCGAAACCGAAGAAACGCTGCTGTCCGGCACCAATGAAAACGTCTACGAAGACCAGAATATCGGTGCCGAGCTGACGAAAAAAGATATCAACCGTGTTGCCTGGCGTTCAATGCTGTTGCAGGCCTCTTTTAACTACGAACGTATGCAGGCATCAGGATGGCTGTACGGCCTGTTACCTGCTCTGAAAAAGATCCATACCAATAAGCGCGATCTGGCGCGTTCGATGAAAGGCCATATGGGCTTCTTCAACACGCACCCGTTCCTGGTCACGTTTGTTATCGGGATTATCCTGGCGATGGAACGCTCCAAGCAGGATGTGAACAGTATTCAAAGCACCAAGATTGCCGTGGGTGCGCCGCTTGGCGGCATCGGCGATGCCATGTTCTGGTTAACGTTACTGCCTATTTGCGGCGGTATCGGGGCCAGTCTGGCGCTGCAAGGCTCTATTCTTGGCGCAGTTGTCTTTATTGTTATGTTCAACGTGGTTCATCTTGGTCTGCGCTTTGGGCTGGCACACTATGCTTATCGAATGGGCGTTGCTGCCATTCCGCTGATTAAAGCTAACACCAAAAAGGTTGGACATGCGGCATCCATCGTAGGGATGACGGTGATCGGTGCGCTGGTAGCGACCTATGTTCGCCTGAGCACTACGCTGGAAATCACTGCTGGCGATGCGGTAGTGAAACTGCAAACAGACGTGATAGACAAGCTGATGCCTGCTTTTTTACCGCTGGTCTACACATTAACCATGTTCTGGCTGGTCCGCCGTGGCTGGAGTCCTCTGCGCCTTATCGCCATTACCGTGGTGCTCGGCGTCGTAGGTAAGTTCTGTCATTTCCTGTAAATATAAGGGGTTGTAGATGTTAGGTATTATTTTGACGGGTCATGGCGGGTTTGCCAGCGGAATGGAAAAAGCGATGAAACAGATTCTGGGTGAGCAGACTCAGTTCATTGCCATCGACTTTCCGGAAACCTCAACCACTGCCTTGCTCACCTCACAACTTGAGCAGGCGGTGGGTGAACTGGATGCGCAGCAAGACATCGTGTTTCTGACCGACCTGTTGGGTGGGACGCCATTTCGCGTCGCTTCCACGCTAGCCATGCAAAGGCAAGGTACTGAAGTGATCACCGGTACCAATCTACAACTGCTACTGGAGATGGTGCTGGAACGCGACGACCTGAGCAGCGAAGCGTTTCGTTTGCAGGCGCTGGAGTGCGGGCACCGGGGTTTAACCAGCCTGGTGGACGAGCTGGGACGCTGCCGTGAGGAAAAGCCCGTTGAGGAAGGGATATGACACTGCTACTGCGCGCCAGACGTCTACTGACCGAACAGGGTTGGCTGGACGATCATCAATTGCATATTGAAGACGGTATCATTGCGGCAATAGAGCCAATTCCTTCCGGCGTTATGGTCCGCGATGCTGAACTGCTCTGTCCGGCATACATTGATACCCACGTACACGGGGGCGCGGGTGCCGATGTGATGGATGAAGCACCGGACACACTCGACAAACTGGCGATGCACAAAGCACGTGAAGGGGTAGCCAACTGGCTACCCACTACCGTCACCGCTCCATTACCGGATATTCACAAGGCGCTTGAGCGTATCGCCCATCGCTACCATTCCGGAGGGCCAGGCGCACAGGTGCTGGGCAGTTATCTTGAAGGCCCGTACTTTACGCCGCAGAACAAAGGGGCGCACCCGCCTGAGCTTTTCAGAGAACTGGAACTCAGTGAACTGGATGAACTGATTGCGATTTCCCAGCAAACATTGCGCGTCGTTGCGCTGGCACCAGAAAAAACCGGTGCATTGCAGGCCATCGAACATCTGAAGCAGCGCAACGTACGGGTGATGCTGGGACACAGTGCAGCTACCTGGGAACAAACCCGCGCAGCCTTTGACGCCGGCGCTGACGGACTGGTTCACTGCTATAACGGTATGACCGGTTTACATCATCGGGAGCCAGGAATGGTTGGCGCAGGGTTAACCGACCCTCGCGCCTGGCTGGAACTTATCGCTGACGGACACCATGTCCACCCGGCAGCCATGAAACTCTGCTGCTGTTGCGCCAAAGACAGGCTGGTGCTGATCACCGATGCCATGCAGGCTGCAGGAATGCCAGACGGACGCTATACACTCTGCGGTGAGGAGGTGGAAATGCACAGTGGTATTGTGCGTACCGCTTCCGGTGGCCTGGCTGGTAGCACGCTCTCGGTTGACGCAGCCGTACGTAATATGGTCGAGCTCACCGGGATAACGGCAGAAGAGGCAATTCATATGGCCTCTCTCCACCCCGCACGTCTGTTGGGTATCGATCGCCAACTGGGATCGTTAGCAGTGGGAAAACGTGCAGACGCGATCGCGCTCAATAGCGGGCTACATTTACAACAGATCTGGATTCAGGGTCAGGCTCTCCCCCTTTGACCTTTCATTTTGTCTCGTGTTGGCCTGCGGTCTTCGATCGCAAGGCCTTTCTTTTCCTTTCGCTTGAGTAAATACCTAACCATCCTACAACAAGCCTACTTCTTATAGATCAATAAGATAACCACACCTTTCGTTCTCACGATCACAAATTTCGTTTTATTTCATTTTGAATTATTGCTCTTTCGATTTCTTTCCTATAAATTTTAATCAATCGACAAGATGAACAAGTGAAACGAAACGAAAGATAGCGACATTCTCGCCAGCGTCTTATGTGGAATTTACAAGACTAAGGACTTAAGTTATGCCAGAAACCTATACCCCTGTTACCGCGGTAACGGGCACCTGGACCGAAGAAGAGATCCGTCAACAACCTGCCAGTTGGATCCGTTCCCTTACGAATATCGACAACATTCGATCTGCCATTGACAGCTTTCTCGCACCATTACTGCGCAAAAACGATCTGCGGATCATACTGACCGGGGCTGGAACATCAGCATTCATTGGCGACATCATCGCCCCCTGGCTGGCAAGCTATACCGGTAAAAACATCAGCGCTGTGCCGACCACCGATCTGGTCACCAATCCGATGGATTACCTGAATCCCGCACATCCGCTGCTGCTCATTTCTTTCGCTCGCTCAGGTAACAGCCCTGAAAGCGTTGCGGCAGTGGAACTGGCTAATCAGTTTGTGCCTGAGTGTTATCACATGCCGATCACCTGCAACGAAGCAGGTAGCCTCTATCAAAACGCAGTTGCAAGCGACAATGCCTTTGCTCTGTTAATGCCCGCAGAGACACATGACCGTGGCTTCGCGATGACCAGCAGCATTACCACCATGATGGCCAGCTGCCTGGCAGTATTTGCCCCAGAGAAAATCAACAGCCAGACCTTCCGTGACGTGGCCGATCGGTGCCAGGCGATTCTGACTTCGCTGGGCGATTTCAGCGACGGTGTATTTGGCAATGAACCCTGGAAACGGATCGTTTACCTCGGTAGCGGTGGATTACAGGGAGCAGCGCGGGAATCGGCACTGAAAGTCCTGGAGCTGACTGCAGGCAAACTGGCCGCATTCTATGACTCCCCGACAGGCTTTCGTCACGGTCCAAAGTCACTGGTTGATAACGAAACGCTGGTAGTGGTCTTTGTTTCCAGCCATCCGTATACACGTCAATACGATCTCGATCTGCTGGCAGAGTTACGCCGCGATCGGCAGGCATTGCGGGTTGTCGCGATTGCCGCACAAACCCATGAGGTGATTGAAGCAGGCCCACATATTCTGCTGCCACCAGCACGCTCTTTCATCGATATAGAATTGGCGTTCTGCTTCCTGATCTACGCCCAGGTTTTTGCTTTGACGCAATCCATCAATATCGGCAATACACCGGATACGCCTTCTGCCAGCGGCACTGTGAACCGCGTTGTACAGGGCGTTGTTATTCATCCCTGGAACGCCTAAAAGGATCGTTTTATGAGCATTATTTCCACGAAATACCTCCTGCTGGATGCCCAAAAAAAGGGCTATGCCGTACCCGCCTTTAACATTCATAACGCCGAGACGATCCAGGCGATCCTTGAAGTGTGCTATGAAATGCAATCGCCGGTGATCCTGGCTGGAACGCCGGGTACCTTTAAGCATATCGCGCTGGAAGAGATCTACGCGCTGTGCAGCGCTTATTCCACCAGCTACGGTATACCGCTGGCGCTGCACCTCGATCACCATGAGTCGCTGGACGACATTCGTCGTAAAGTGAATGCAGGAGTGCGCAGCGCAATGATTGACGGCAGCCACTTTCCGTTTGAAGAAAACGTGAAGCTGGTGAAATCCGTTGTGGATTTTTGCCATGCCAAAGATTGCAGCGTGGAAGCTGAGCTGGGTCGCCTCGGTGGCGTAGAAGATGATATGAGTGTGGATGCAGAAAGCGCCTTCCTCACCGATCCACAAGAAGCTAAACGGTTTGTTGAGCGTACTGGCGTAGATAGCCTTGCTGTTGCCATCGGCACAGCACACGGTTTGTACACCAAAACGCCCAAAATCGATTTTCAGCGGCTGGGTGAAATTCGTGAGGTAGTCGACGTTCCGCTGGTGCTGCATGGCGCAAGTGATGTCCCTGACGAATACGTCCGCCGCACGATCGAGCTTGGCGTTTGCAAAGTTAACGTCGCGACCGAACTGAAAATCGCTTTTGCCGATGCGGTCAAAGCGTGGTTTGCGGAGAATCCGCAGGGCAACGATCCTCGCTATTACATGCGGGTCGGTATGGATGCGATGAAAGAAGTGGTGCGTAGCAAAATCACTGTATGCGGGTCAGCAAACCGCTTATTAATCAGTGAAACTGCCGCTCAGTCTTAAGCACTGTGTTAGCTAATGGCCATACCCTTGTCGGTTTGGCCATCAGCAATCGGGCTTACTCTCCCTGCTGTTCCAGCGCGTGCTTATACAACGCATTCTTTTTCACGCCATGGATTTCAGCAGCCAGCGCGGCGGCCTTTTTCAGCGGCAGTTCTGCCTGCAGTAAGGCCAACGTACGCAGCGCATCGGCAGGAAGGTCGTCTTCCTGCGCTTTATGCCCTTCGACAATCAGCACCATTTCACCTTTACGACGGTTTTCATCTTCCTTGACCCACGCCAGCAATTCACCGACCGGTGCACCGTGAATAGTTTCCCAGGTTTTGGTCAGCTCGCGCGCCAGCACCACGTAACGGGATTCGCCCCACACGGCAACCATGTCTTCCAGGCTATCCAGCAAGCGGTGGGTAGATTCATAAAAAATAAGCGTACGCGGTTCGGCCTCAATGGCTTTCATCGCATCACGACGCCCTTTCGATTTGGCAGGCAGAAATCCTTCATAGCAAAAACGGTCTGAAGGCAGGCCTGCAGCGCTCAGGGCAGCAATCGCCGCACAAGGACCAGGCAGGGGAACAACGCGGATCCCTGCTTCACGACAGGTACGCACCAGATGGTAGCCAGGATCGTTAATCAGCGGCGTTCCGGCATCGGAAACCAGCGCAATGTTTTGTCCTTCTTTGAGCTTCGCGACCAGCGTTTCGGCCTTTTGCTGCTCGTTGTGGTCATGTAGCGCGAACAGACGCGCGTTAATCGCGAAGTGTTGTAACAATAATCCTGTATGACGAGTGTCTTCAGCGGCAATCAAATCAACGGCTTGTAAAACTTCGAGCGCTCGTTGGGTAATATCAGCCAAATTTCCTATAGGAGTAGGTACAATAAAGAGTTGGCCTTGAGAATTATCCGCCGATTCGTGTTGTTTCATTGTGTCGTCCGTATTGCCGATTTAATATTGAGCATTGAGTAAAAAAATATCACTGGATACAGTATGGTACCCTCAACATTTTCTCGTTTGAAAGCCGCACGCGCGCTACCAGTCATTCTGGCAGCACTGATTTTCGCAGGCTGTGGCACCCAGGCGCCAGACCAGAGTGCAGCCCATATGCAGGGCACTGCGCAGGCTGATTCCGGCTTTTATCTGCAACAAATGCAGCAAAGCTCTGATGATAGCAAGACCAACTGGCAATTACTCGCCATTCGTGCACTGCTGAAAGAAGGCAAGAGCCAGCAGGCTATCGAACTGTTTAACCAGCTACCGCAGAAGCTAAGCGATACCCAGCAGCGTGAGCAGTCACTGCTGGCCGTCGAGATTAAGCTCGCGCAGAAAGATGTCGCTGGCGCACAGGCCCTGCTGGATAAGTTAACTCCCGCCGATTTCGATCAAAACCAACAGGCACGCTACTGGCAGGCGCAAATCGACGTCAACCAGGGTCGCCCGTCTCTGACGCTGCTGCGCGCCCTGATCGCGCAGGAACCGCTGCTGGCCGCGAATGCTAAGCAGAAAAATATGGACGCCACCTGGCAGGCGCTGTCGTCCATGACCCAGGAGCAAGCGCAAGCGCTGGTCATCAATGCTGATGAAAACGTGCTGCAAGGCTGGCTGGATCTCCAGCGCGTCTGGTTCGATAACCGTAACGATCCGGACATGATGAAAGCTGGTATTGCGGACTGGCAGAAACGTTATCCGCAAAACCCAGGAGCAAAACTGTTACCAACACAGTTGGTTAACGTGCAGAGCTTTAAGCCTGCCTCCACCAGCAAAATCGCTCTGCTGTTACCACTGAACGGTCAGGCCGCGGTATTTGGCCGTACTATTCAGCAAGGCTTTGAAGCTGCAAAAAACATGGGCACTCAACCTGTCGCAGCCCCTGTTGCTGTCGCACCTGCCGCAGTTCCAGCTGCCGCGACCACTACAGAACAGCCGCAAACGACTGACGGCGTTGCCAGCCCGTCTCAGGCGTCAGTAAGCGATCTGACCAACGAGACGCCGGCTCAGCCAGAAACACCTGCTGTGCAGCCCGCAGCACCCGCTCAGCCAACAACCGCCAGCGCACCGGCGAATCCATCCGCTGAGCTGAAAATCTACGACACTTCATCACAGCCGCTGAACCAGATCCTGACTCAGGTTCAGCAGGATGGCGCCAGCATCGTGGTTGGCCCACTGTTGAAGAACAATGTTGAAGAGCTGATGAAAAGCAACACGCCATTGAACGTCCTGGCGCTTAACCAGCCGGAGTCGGTGAAAAATCTGCCGAACGTCTGCTACTTCGCCCTGTCGCCAGAAGATGAAGCGCGCGACGCCGCACGCCACATCCGCGATCAGGGAAAACAGACGCCGCTGTTGTTGATTCCACGGAGTTCATTAGGCGATCGCGTTGCCAACGCCTTTGCACAGGAATGGCAAAAACTGGGTGGCGGCGTGGTATTGCAGCAGAAGTTCGGCTCCACCGCTGAACTTAAAATGGGCGTCAACGGCGGCTCGGGGATTTCCCTGACAGGCAGCCCGGTGGCCTCCTCTGTGCCAGCCCAACCCGGCGTGACGATTGGCGGTCTGACCATCCCGGCAGCACCTACCGATGCGCAAATCACCGGCGGCAGCGGTCGTGTTGATGCCGTGTATATTCTGGCGACGCCGGAAGAAATTGCATTTATTAAGCCGATGATCGCCATGCGCAACGGCAGCCAGAGCGGAGCAACGCTGTACGCCAGCTCTCGTAGTGCGCAGGGCACTGCCGGCCCGGATTTCCGTCTGGAGATGGAAGGCTTGCAGTACAGCGAAATTCCGATGCTGGCAGGCGCTAACGCACCTCTTATGCAGCAGGCGCTTGGCGCGGTTCGTAACGACTACTCGCTGGCGCGTATGTATGCCATGGGTGTCGATGCCTGGTCGCTTGCCAACCACTTCTCGCAAATGCGTCAGGTGCAGGGTTTCGAAATTAACGGTAATACCGGGGCCTTAACCGCAACGCAGGATTGTGTGATTAACAGGAAGTTATCATGGCTCAAATACCAGCAAGGACAAGTCGTCCCCGCCAGTTAACGAGTAAACAGACCGGTGACGCGTGGGAATCCACCGCGCGTGACTGGCTGCTGAGCAAGGGACTGCATTTTATCGCCGCCAACGTGCGTGAACGTGGTGGCGAAATCGACCTGATAATGCGTGAAGGCAACACCACCGTATTTGTTGAGGTTCGCTACCGACGCTCAGCACAGTTCGGCGGTGCGGCGGCGAGTGTGACCCGGAGCAAACAACACAAATTATTACAGACCGCCCGCTTGTGGCTTGCGCGCCACAATGGGAGTTTTGATACTGTGGATTGCCGGTTCGATGTGTTAGCCTTCACCGGAAATGATGTTGAGTGGTTTAAGGACGCGTTCAACGACCGCTCATAGTTGAAGATTCAGAGCCTGGTTCTTAAGGATTAGCGTGTTAGATAGAATTAAAGTCTGCTTTACAGAAAGCATTCAAACTCAGATAGCTGCGGCTGAAGCACTTCCGGATGCGATCTCCCGTGCCGCCATGACGCTGGTTCAGTCCCTGCTCAATGGCAACAAAATTCTCTGTTGTGGTAATGGGACGTCCGCTGCCAACGCACAGCATTTTGCTGCCAGCATGATCAATCGTTTTGAAACAGAACGCCCAAGTTTACCTGCGATTGCACTAAATACTGATAATGTGGTCTTAACTGCGATTGCCAACGATCGCCTGCACGACGAAGTTTATGCAAAACAAGTCCGTGCGCTGGGACATGCAGGTGATGTTCTGCTGGCAATCTCTACGCGTGGTAATAGCCGCGATATCGTAAAAGCCGTTGAAGCCGCCGTGACACGCGACATGACAATCGTCGCGCTGACCGGGTATGACGGAGGGGAACTGGCCGGATTACTGGGGCCACAGGATGTTGAAATCCGTATACCCTCACACCACAGCGCCCGCGTTCAGGAAATGCACATGCTGACGGTCAACTGCCTTTGCGATCTTATCGATAACACGCTTTTCCCTCACCAGGATGATTAAGGAGTACACATGAAGGCATTTTCGCCGCTTGCTGTGATTATCGCTGCACTGCTGCTGCAAGGCTGTGTCGCTGCCGCCGTTGTTGGAACTGCAGCTGTCGGGACTAAAGCCGCGACGGATCCTCGTAGTGTCGGCACCCAGGTTGATGACAGTACCCTGGAATTACGCGTCAATACGGCGTTGTCGAAAGATGCCCAGATCAAGAAAGAAGCACGAATCAACGTGAGCGCATATCAGGGTAAAGTGCTGCTGGTCGGCCAGTCGCCGAATAGCGAACTGTCTGCACGTGCAAAACAGATTGCGATGGGCGTAGAAGGTACGACTGAGGTCTTTAATGAGATCCGTCAGGGCCAGCCAATCGGTCTGGGCGATGCGTCCAACGATACCTGGATAACCACCAAAGTACGTTCCCAGTTGCTGACCAGCGATCAGGTGAAATCCTCTAACGTGAAAGTAACGACTGAGAACGGGGAAGTGTTCCTGTTAGGTCTGGTGACCGAGCGTGAAGCGAAGGCAGCGGCGGATATCGCCAGCCGGGTAAGCGGCGTGAAACGCGTCACGACAGCCTTTACGTTTATTAAGTAACACGCCTGTAGATGGCATCTTATCCGGCCTACAGAACGTAATCGTTTGTAGGCCGGATAAGCCTCAGCGCCATTCGGCATTTTTTTATTTAGCCCTTTCGCGTAGCTCGGAAGAGGTCAGGATCGAAACCCCTTCATGCCCAGGTGCCAACGCTTCTGCCAGCATTGCCCGAGCAACATCGCGCGCTTCAATCGACTTCCAGTTACCCGGCAGCAGCCTGAACAACGGCGCTAAAAACATCTCATTCGTCCGCTGTTTGTCCCTATCACCCAGTAGCATTGAAGGCCGGACAATCGTCAGCCGTGGCCAATTCTGCGCGATCAGCGCCTGCTCCATTTCACCTTTCACCCGATTATAAAAAAACGGTGAATTCGCATTGGCGCCCATCGAACTCACCACCAGCATATGCTGGGCGCCTAACCTACGTCCCGTCAGGGCCGTATCTACCACCAGCGTATAGTCAGCATGGATAAACGCCTCTTTGCTGCCCGCTTCACGCCGGGTAGTCCCCAAACAACAAAAGACAATATCGACTGGATCGGTGACCTGCGCCAGAGCATCGGTTAGCTGCGGATCATGGGGGTTATAGATACCAACCGTATCTGCCAGCGGTCGACGCGTTGGTGCCGTGATGGCATTGACCCGGGGTTCATTGAGCAGCATACGCAGCAAATGTCCGCCCACCAGCCCCGTGGCTCCCGTTATTAACACCTGACTCATCGCTTATCTTCCCCAGGTCTTCAATCACTGTTCTAACTATAGATCACGTAACCAATGCATCTTTTTACCAAAGCCCAGCGTGTTGTCCGTGAATTTGACTTCATCCAGTCGAATCTCCCATACGGGCGCTGGCAGCATTCTGGCGACGGGGAAACGGCGGTTGTAGGCTTTACGCGCAGCTTCGCTCTCCTGCCCTTCAAGACGCCGGATTTCCCCTTTAAACTGTACGCCCCGAATCAGAGCGACGGTTTTAGGCTGACCGTTTACCGTACCGGCAATCGGCGCTCGTGGTCCGGACATCTGCGCATGGCGCGTTTTCTCTTCGGTCAGCACATAGAACACCATCTTCTGCGCATCAAACAGGTAAAACGCATTGGCGCACCACAATTCACCTTCATGGTGTACGCACCAGGTCACGACATGCTGTTTTGCCAGCCAGCGAGACACCGCAGTCAGTGTTTCCATTTCTGTTCTCTTTTATACTGTAGGCCTGAAAATTATCACGTCGATGGTAACAATGACACCCTGGTATCTGTACCTGATCCGTACCGCAGACAACGCCTTATACACCGGAATAACCACCGATGTGCAGCGCCGCTATAAGCAGCATCAAAGTGGGAAAGGCGCGAAGGCGCTACGCGGAAAGGGGGAACTCACGTTGGCATTTGCGGCGCAGGTCGGCGACCGTTCGCTGGCCCTGCGCATAGAGTATCGCGTTAAACAGCTCACCAAGCGGCAGAAAGAGCGCCTTGTCGAAGGCGAAGGGTTTGAGGCGCTATTAAGCAGCCTGCAAACCCCGGAAGCTTAAAAGCGATTGAAGTGGTCGTGGTATTCCACAAGTCCCGTCACGCCATCCAGCGCATCGTCCGCCAGGCGATGAACCTGGAACGCGCTTTCGGTGCCCGGCCAGCGGCAACGCAGGTCATGATGGGCCGCCAGCTCAAAGCCAAAGCGGCTGTACAGGGCCGGATCCCCCAGCGTAACCACCGCTGCGTAGCCAAACTCGTTCAGTGAATCGAGTCCTTCATAGACCAGCTGACGCGCCAGGCCCTGCCCCCGGTAGTTTTCATCCACCGCGAGCGGCGCCATGCCGACCCATTGCAGATCTTCACCCTGAACATCGACTGGGCTGAACGCGACGTAACCCACTACCTGACCTTCGTCATCGGTAGCAACCAGACCCAGCGTTAAGAAACCATCTTCACGCAGGTCGTGCACTAATTTCGCTTCCGCATCGCTCTCAAATGAACGGCGCAGCAGCGCATCAATACCAGGGGCATCAATGGGAATTTCAACTCGAATCAGCATGGCTCACCTACCGAGGTCTGTTTGGTTTCTGGCGACGTTTTCATCCCCGCCTCAACAAAATCCGCCAACTGCATCAGCATGACGCGCAACGCTTTAGGCATCTGCTCCAGTTCGATGGCATCCATCAGATTTTTTACGTATAGCCCTAATTCTGTATCACCTTCAATCACCAGACGACGCTGGAAGAAAAGCGTATCCGGATCCTGCTTGCGGGCCACGATCATCAGCAGATCGCTGGCATCGGCGCTAAAACTCACATCCGCATCTGCATTCTGGCTGACGATAAGTTTATCGTTCTCAACAGAGGTATACCATTTGAGGTCAATGTCACGCACATGAATGCTCAGCCAGCGACCTTCGAGAAACTCCAGCTCCCCATCGGCCAGCGCCTGACTAAACTGCCAGCTCAGGACCTGCTCCAGAACCTGGCGCTTCAGCGCAAAGGGCGTCAGTTTAACTGGTACACTCATCAGAGAAGGACCAAATTGTACTAAGCGTGAACGCAGTTTATCCAACACGAGCTTTACTCCCTGTTTCAATAGTCCTGCTATTTTGCCATATCAAATAAACGACATAGCGGCATAAATCAACAATTCGATGCGAAATTGTTACCTCTTTATTGGTGTCACCAATACGACTTTAACTGCCTCAAATCAAAAATTGTCTCAGCAAGGTTAACTAAAATCCCCATTCGTTAACATTTCTGCGCCCATCACGGCGCAACGTTCAGGATAAATTATGGAGCTGCTCTGCCCTGCCGGAAACCTACCGGCGCTTAAGGCGGCCATCGAGAACGGCGCTGATGCTGTCTACATCGGGCTGAAAGATGATACCAACGCCCGTCATTTCGCCGGCCTTAATTTTACCGAGAAAAAATTGCAGGAAGCGGTGAGTTTTGTCCATCAGCACCGCCGTAAGCTGCACATTGCGATTAACACCTTCGCGCACCCGGATGGTTACGCGCGCTGGCAACGTGCCGTTGATATGGCAGCGCAACTGGGTGCAGACGCGCTGATCCTTGCCGACCTCGCCATGCTTGAGTATGCCGCAGAGCGCTACCCGCATATTGAGCGCCATGTCTCTGTTCAGGCATCTGCAACCAATGAAGAGGCAATTAATTTCTATCATCGCAATTTTGACGTCGCCCGCGTGGTGCTGCCGCGCGTGCTGTCTATTCATCAGGTGAAACAGCTCGCTCGCGTCACGCCAGTTCCTCTGGAAGTGTTCGCCTTCGGTAGCCTGTGCATTATGGCGGAAGGCCGTTGCTATCTTTCGTCCTATCTGACGGGTGAGTCTCCTAACACGGTTGGTGCCTGCTCGCCTGCCCGTTTTGTCCGCTGGCAACAGACCCAACAAGGGCTGGAATCCCGTCTTAATGAAGTGCTGATCGACCGCTATCAGGACGGGGAAAACGCCGGTTATCCGACGCTATGCAAAGGCCGCTATCTGGTTGACGGCGAGCGTTACCATGCGCTGGAAGAACCCACCAGCCTGAACACGCTGGAGCTGCTGCCAGAACTGCTGGCTGCCAATATTGCCTCGGTGAAAATCGAAGGTCGTCAGCGCAGCCCGGCCTATGTCAGCCAGGTTGCGAAAGTGTGGCGTCAGGCGATCGACCGCTGTATGGCCGCCCCGCAAAACTACGTCCCGCAGGCCGCGTGGATGGAAACGCTCGGTTCAATGTCCGAAGGCGCACAGACCACGCTTGGCGCGTATCACCGTAAATGGCAGTGAGAGAAGCAATGAAATATTCCTTAGGGCCGGTGCTGTGGTACTGGCCGAAAGAAACGCTGGAAGATTTTTATCAGCAGGCTGCCGTAAGCCAGGCCGACGTTATCTATCTTGGTGAAGCGGTATGCAGTAAACGCCGCGCCACCAAAGTGGGCGACTGGCTCGATATGGCGAAATCGCTCGCCGGCAGCGGTAAACAGGTTGTGCTGTCAACACTGGCGCTGGTGCAGGCCTCTTCTGAACTGGGAGAGCTGAAGCGCTATGTCGAAAACGGTGACTTCCTGCTGGAAGCCAGCGATCTCGGCGTAGTAAACATGTGCGCCGAGCGTAAGCTGCCGTTTGTCGCCGGCCATGCGCTCAACTGCTACAACGCGGTTACCCTGCGTATCCTGCTCAAACAAGGCATGGTGCGCTGGTGTATGCCGGTAGAGCTTTCCCGCGACTGGCTGGCAAACCTGCTCAACCAGTGTGATGAGCTGGGTATTCGCAATCAGTTTGAAGTTGAGGTGCTGAGCTACGGGCATCTGCCGCTGGCGTACTCTGCCCGCTGCTTTACCGCGCGCTCTGAAGACCGTCCAAAAGACGAGTGTGAAACCTGCTGCATCAAATATCCGAACGGGCGCGATGTGCTGTCGCAGGAGAATCAGCAGGTCTTTGTCCTCAACGGGATCCAGACCATGAGCGGCTATGTTTACAACCTCGGCAACGAACTGACATCGATGCAGGGGCTAGTTGATATTGTGCGTCTGTCCCCTTCAGGCACTGAAACATTCGCCATGCTCGACGCCTTCCGCGCCAATGAAAATGGCAGTGCTCCATTACCGCTTGCCGCCCACAGTGACTGTAACGGCTACTGGAAGCGACTGGCTGGACTGGAGCTGCAGGCCTAGCCGGATGCGGCATAAATGCCTTATCGGGCCTACAAATAGCGATCCCGTAGGCCCGATAAGCGCAGCGCCATCGGGCATGTTATATTCGGTGCCCGCCGTATAAAGCTCACTTTGTTAACAACATTCGCTAATCTTTAATGCAGTATTAAAAGATTAACCGGTAACAAAGTGAGCCGTTATGACTGACAAAACTATTCCGTTCTCGGTGCTGGATCTGGCGCCGATCCCTGAAGGATCCTCGGCAAAAGAGGCCTTCACACACTCGCTTGATCTCGCTCAACTGGCTGAAAAGCGCGGTTACCACCGCTATTGGCTGGCGGAACATCACAACATGACCGGCATCGCCAGCGCAGCAACCTCAGTGCTGATTGGTTATCTGGCTGCCAATACCACCACGCTGCATCTCGGGTCTGGCGGCGTGATGTTGCCTAACCATTCGCCGCTGGTGATCGCCGAGCAGTTCGGTACCCTGAACACGCTATATCCGGGACGAATAGATCTCGGGCTTGGTCGCGCACCGGGCAGCGATCAACCAACAATGCGCGCACTGCGCCGCCATATGAGCGGTGATATCGATAACTTCCCACGCGATGTAGCTGAACTGGTGGACTGGTTCGACGCCCGCGATCCTAATCCCCATGTACGCCCGGTTCCCGGCTACGGCGAGCAGATCCCGGTCTGGTTATTAGGCTCCAGCCTGTACAGCGCACAACTGGCGGCCCAGCTTGGTCTGCCGTTTGCCTTCGCCTCGCACTTTGCCCCGGATATGCTGCATCAGGCGCTGCATTTGTATCGCACCCAATTCAAACCCTCGGCGCGGCTGGCAAAACCGTATGCGATGGTGTGCATCAACATTATTGCCGCCGACAGCAATCGCGACGCCGAGTTTCTTTTCACCTCCATGCAGCAGGCCTTTGTGAAGCTGCGTCGTGGCGAAACCGGCCAGCTACCGCCGCCGGTAGAGAATATGCATCAGCTGTGGTCCGCTTCTGAGCAGTACGGCGTACAACAGGCGCTGAGCATGTCGCTGGTCGGTGATAAGGCAAAAGTGCGGCATGGTCTCGACGCCATTTTGCGTGAAACCCAGGCTGATGAGATTATGGTTAACGGCCAGATTTTTGATCATCAGGCACGTCTACATTCGTTTGATTTGGCGATGGATGTGAAGCAGGAATTATTGGGGTAGTGCGTTGTTTTGCCCGGTGGCGCTTCGCTTACCGGGCCTACTTGACCCTGTAGGCCGGATAAGGCGCAGCCGCCATCCGGCACAACAAAGTTACTGATAAACAGGCAACAGATTCACGCTCGACAGAATATGGATAACCGCGTTGCCGATACCGAATACCAGGATCAGCGCAATCATCGGCTTACCGCCCCAGACACGGAATTTCGGGCTACCGAAACGCTCGCGGGATTTACGTGCCAGCAGCGCCGGAACAATGGCGGCCCAGATGGTTGCCGCGAGTCCTGCATAGCCAATGGCGTACAGAAAACCGTTCGGCCACAGCAAGCCACCGATAATTGGTGGGACAAACGTCAGCAATGCCGTTTTGAAACGTCCCATTGCCGAATCATCAAAGCCAAACAGATCCGCCAGATAGTCAAACAGACCGAGCGTAACGCCGAGGAATGAACTCGCCACCGCAAAGTTGGAGAACACCACCAGCAGCAGATCCAGACTGCGGCTGTTTAGTACACCGCTCAGCGCCTGTACCAGCACATCAATGTTACCGCCCTGCTGCGCAATACCGATAAACTCCGGACGCGGAATGTTACCCATCGTCCCCAGCAACCACACGGTATACAGCACCAGCGCCAGCAGCGTGCCGTACACCAGACACTTAACGATGGTCTTCGGATCTTTGCCGTAATACTTCATCAGGCTCGGGACGTTGCCGTGATAGCCGAATGAGGCCAGACAGAACGGCAGCGTCATCAGCAGGTACGGAGTATACGAAGCATTGCTTTCCGCCACGTTAAACAACGTTGTGGGCTGAACGTGTCCCAATAAGCTGCCGAAGGTCAGGAAAAAGGTAATCACCTTCGCGCCCAGCACAATTGCCGTCATGCGGCTCACCGCTTTGGTACTTAACCACACCACAAACGCCACCAGCAGCGCAAAGCCAAGACCTGCCGCACGCGCCGGAACGTTCAACGACATCTCGGAGAAGGTGTGATGCAGGATCGAACCGCTCGCCGAGATATACGCGTAGGTCAGAATATAGAGAACGAAAGCAATCGAGATGCCGTTCACCACGTTCCAGCCTTTGCCCAGCAGATCTTTCGTGATGGTGTCGAAACTGGAGCCAATGCGGTAATTGAGGTTAGCTTCAAGGATCATCAGCCCGGAGTGCAGCATGCAGAACCAGGTGAAGATCAGCGCTGCCATTGACCAGAAGAACCACGCCCCGGACATGACCACTGGCAGAGAAAACATCCCCGCGCCAATTATGGTGCCGCCGATGATCACCACGCCGCCGAGCAGCGAAGGTGACGTTTGGGTGGTGGTTAGTGTTGCCATTTAGCCATCTCTCCAGTCATTTATATTGTGACTACATCTCAATGTGCTGCACTGTACCAGTACACGAGTACAATTGAAATAAAAAAAGCCCCGATTGTTGAGATCGGGGCCGTATATTTTACTTTACAGCTATAAAGCTAAAAGGCTTATGCATCACCGCCGAAACGACGACGACCAGCAGAGTCATCACGACGCGGAGCAGAAGAATCGTCACGACGCGGACCACGGTTGCCTTCACGACGTTCGCCGCTGAAACGACGACCATCGCCACGACCGCCTTCACGACGTTCACCGCTAAAGTTACGACCTTCACCGCGACCACCTTCACGACGCTCACCGCTGAAACGACCACCGCCACGACGCTCACCACCAGTGTGCGGAACTGCATCGCCAACCAGCTGCATGTTCATCGGCTTGTTCAGGATGCGAGTACGGGTAAAGTGCTGCAGCACGTCGCCCGGCATACCTTTCGGCAGTTCGATGGTGGAGTGGGAAGCAAACAGCTTGATGTTACCGATGTAACGGCTGCTGATATCACCTTCGTTAGCAATCGCACCAACGATATGACGAACTTCAACACCGTCATCACGGCCCACTTCAATGCGGTACAGCTGCATGTCACCAACGTCACGACGTTCACGACGCGGACGGTCTTCACCACCACGGTCATTACGGTCACGAGGGCCACGATCGTTGCGGTCGCGCGGACCACGGTCATCACGGTCGCGGAATTCGCGTTTCGGACGCATCGGCGCATCTGGCGGCAGGATCAGAGGACGTTCGCCCTGAGCCATTTTCAGCAGTGCAGCTGCCAGCGTTTCGATATCCAGCTCTTCTTCCGGCTGCATTTTCGCCAGCAGAGCACGGTACTGATCCAGATCGCTGCTTTCCAGCTGCTGCTGTACTTTAGCAGCGAATTTTTCCAGACGGCGTTTGCCCAGCAGATCTGCGTTCGGCAGTTCTACTTCCGGAATAGTCAGCTTCATGGTGCGTTCGATGTTACGCAGCAGACGACGCTCGCGGTTCTCAACGAACAGCAGCGCACGACCCGCACGACCCGCACGACCGGTACGGCCGATACGGTGAACGTAAGACTCGGAATCCATCGGGATGTCGTAGTTGACAACCAGGCTGATACGCTCAACGTCCAGGCCACGGGCCGCAACGTCGGTTGCAATCAGAATATCCAGACGGCCATCTTTCAGACGCTCCAGAGTCTGCTCACGCAGGGACTGGTTCATGTCGCCGTTCAGTGCAGCGCTGCTATAACCGCTACGCTCCAGCGCTTCTGCTACTTCCAGGGTCGCATTTTTGGTACGTACGAAGATAATCGCCGCATCAAAGTCTTCCGCTTCCAGGAAACGCACCAGCGCTTCATTTTTACGCATGCCCCACACAGTCCAGTAGCTCTGGCTGATGTCAGGACGGGTAGTTACGCTGGACTGAATACGTACTTCCTGCGGCTCTTTCATAAAGCGGCGGGTAATACGACGAATCGCTTCCGGCATGGTTGCAGAGAACAGAGCGGTCTGATGACCTTCCGGGATCTGTGCCATGATGGTTTCAACGTCTTCGATGAAGCCCATACGCAGCATTTCGTCAGCTTCGTCCAGTACCAGACCGCTCAGTTTGGAGAGGTCCAGAGTACCGCGCTTCAGGTGATCCAGCAGACGACCCGGCGTACCGACGACGATCTGTGGCCCCTGACGCAGGGCACGTAATTGCACGTCATAACGCTGGCCGCCGTACAGGGCAACCACGTTCACGCCGCGCATATGTTTAGAGAAATCCGTCATGGCTTCTGCTACCTGAACCGCCAGTTCGCGGGTCGGTGCCAGCACCAGAATCTGAGGTGCCTTCAGCTCAGGATCAAGATTGTTGAGCAGCGGTAAAGAGAACGCTGCGGTTTTGCCGCTACCTGTCTGGGCCATACCCAGAACATCGCGGCCGCCCAGCAGATGCGGAATGCACTCTGCCTGGATTGGAGATGGTTTTTCGTAACCCAGATCGTTAAGGGCTTCAAGGATAGGAGCCTTCAGGCCCAGATCTGCAAAAGTGGTTTCGAATTCAGCCATGTAGTACGTGTGCCTCAAAATTAATGGCGGCCAGTCTACATAACTCATCATGAAATTGATCTGCAATTTTCATTGAAAAGTGTGAACCGGCTCAAAGTAGGTGTATTAACGAACAACAACGCCCTCACCCGTGAAGGTGATGGCAATCAAAAAAGATTACGGGCTGATGTGTACGTCAGCTATTGCTGGTCCGATTCTGCCAGGTCATCTTGGTCCTGGCCCAGGAGCGATAATTCCAACAATGCGTATCGGTGCTCAACAAAGTTATGAACGTTGTTAGCCACCGCCAGTTTGAACAATGCCGTAGCGTTGTCCAAATCCCCCAGACTTAGGTAGTACTTACCTAAATAGAAGTTGGTTTCACTGAGATGCTCAGCGAGCGAGGTGTTATCCGTTGCGTCCGCCTTCAGGCGTTCCATCAGCGTTGCTTCGCTAATGTTGCCCAGGTAGAACTCGACAATGTTCCATCCCCATTGCTCTTTATCCGATTTCTCAAAGCGTTGCTTCAACGCTTCTTTAGCCTGCTTCTCATCGAGCTTCTGCTCGGCAAGATAAAGCCACAGACTACGGAAAGGATCATTGGGATCGTCTTGATAAAACGCTAGCAGATCATCTTGCGCTAACTTGTCGCGACCGCCGTAATACAATGCGATACCGCGATTTAAGTGCGCGTAGTTGTAAGTTGGATCAAGCTCAAGTACAGAATCAAACGCTTCATAGGCAGCATCAAAATTGCCTGCCTGCGTTAAATATATACCTAAGTAATTGAATACTTCAGGCATATCTGGTCGGATTGCCAGCGCTTGTGAAAAATCATTTCGCGCCAATGCCCTCAGACCGAGACTATCATACAACACTCCGCGCTCATATAAAAGCTGTGCGCGTTCGTCATCGGTTAAAGCCCGACTGGCAAGAATTTGTTCCATACGTGCCAGAATCACTTCCTGCTGCAAAGTCGGTTGCAATGGTACTGCGAGGACTTCACTCTTTCGCCAGGCGGAATTACTGCATCCAGCCAGCGTGAGTGCTGTCGCAACGAAACACCAGCGCAAAAAAGGCTTCATTTCCCACTCCCGAAGACAACGATTGAATGAACGTCCAGGTTCCCCGGTTGCTAACAAGGCATCCTGCCGGGTTAAAGGCCCTCCGCTTTCACGGAGGGCAATGGCAACCTTACTCGCCCTGGCTTGCCGGAGCTTCCGGTTCGCCTGCAGGCTGAGACTGCTCAGTTGCTTCTTTAATGCTCAGACGTACACGGCCCTGGCGATCAACTTCCAGAACTTTGACCGGTACTTCCTGGCCCATCTGCAGGTAGTCGGTCACTTTCTCAACGCGCTTGTCAGCGATCTGAGAGATGTGTACCAGACCTTCTTTACCGCCACCGATGGCAACGAATGCGCCAAAGTCAACGATACGGGTCACTTTACCATTGTAGATACGGCCTACTTCGATCTCTGCGGTGATCTCTTCGATACGACGGATAGCATATTTCGCTTTCTCACCGTCGGTCGCAGCAATCTTCACGGTACCATCATCTTCGATTTCAATGGTGGTGCCGGTTTCTTCGGTCAGAGCACGGATAACAGAACCGCCTTTACCGATAACGTCTTTGATCTTGTCCGGGCTGATCTTGATAGTGTGGATACGCGGAGCGAACTGAGAAATATCGCCACGCGGAGCGTTGATCGCTTGTTCCATCACACCCAGGATGTGCAGACGCGCACCTTTAGCCTGGTTCAGAGCAACCTGCATGATTTCTTTGGTGATACCTTCAATTTTGATATCCATCTGCAGTGCAGAGATACCGTCGCGGGAACCCGCCACTTTGAAGTCCATATCGCCCAGGTGGTCTTCGTCGCCCAGGATGTCAGACAGAACAACAAAGTTGTCGCCTTCTTTCACCAGACCCATCGCGATACCCGCAACGGCTGCTTTGATCGGCACGCCTGCGTCCATCAGCGCCAGGGAAGCACCACATACGGAAGCCATGGAAGAAGAACCGTTAGATTCGGTGATTTCAGAAACCACACGTACGGTGTACGGGAATTTATCCAGTTCCGGCATTACTGCCAGTACGCCACGCTTCGCCAGACGGCCGTGACCAATCTCACGACGCTTCGGAGAACCGACCATACCGGTTTCACCTACGCAGTACGGAGGGAAGTTGTAGTGGAACAGGAAGTTGTCAGTACGCTCGCCCATCAGTTCGTCGAGGTTCTGCGCATCACGAGTGGTGCCCAGGGTCGCAGTAACCAGCGCCTGAGTTTCGCCACGGGTGAACAGTGCGGAACCGTGGGTACGCGGCAGAACGCCAGTACGCACGTCCAGGCCACGGATCATGTCTTTTTCACGGCCATCGATGCGCGGCTCGCCTGCCAGTACGCGGCTACGAACAACGTTTTTCTCGATAGCGTGCAGGATTTCACCCAGTTCGTTAGCGTCCAGGGTTTCGTCTTCAGCCACCAGAGTCGCGATGGTTTCAGATTTGATCACGTCAACCTGAGCATAACGCTCTTGTTTGTCAGTGATACGGTAAGCATCGCTCAGGCGAGCTTCTGCCAGTGCGGCAACGCGTGCGTTCAGCGCTTCGTTGACGGCTTCTGGCTGCCAGTCCCAACGCGGTTTGCCAGCTTCTTTCGCCAGCTCGTTGATCGCCTGAATCACAACCTGCTGCTGTTCGTGACCGAACACAACAGCGCCCAGCATCTGATCTTCGCTCAGCAGTTCAGCTTCGGATTCAACCATCAGTACAGCTGCTTCAGTACCTGCAACAACCAGGTCCAGCTTGCTTTCTTTCAGTTCGTCCTGAGTCGGGTTCAGTACGTACTGGTCATTGATGTAACCAACACGTGCAGCACCGATCGGGCCGTTGAATGGGATACCAGACAGAGTCAGCGCAGCAGATGCACCAATCATTGCCACGATGTCCGGGTTAACCTGCGGGTTAACGGAAACAACGGTCGCGATAACCTGAACTTCGTTAACGAAGCCTTCCGGGAACAGCGGGCGAACCGGGCGGTCAATCAGACGCGCGATCAGGGTTTCGCCTTCGCTCGGACGGCCTTCACGACGGAAGAAGCTACCCGGGATACGGCCAGCAGCGTAGGTACGCTCCTGATAGTTAACGGTCAGCGGGAAAAAGTCCTGGCCTGGTTTCGCTTTTTTCTGACCAACAACGGTAACGAATACCGCGGTGTCATCCATGCTAACCATAACAGCGGCAGTCGCCTGACGCGCCATCATGCCGGTTTCCAGCGTAACGGTATGCTGACCGTACTGGAATTTACGAACGATCGGATTAAGCAAAATAATATCCTTTCTCTATTTTTTGACGGCACATTTTTGCGCCATCGTTAATACCCGATCTTCTGCGCATCCTCGCGACTAATGACAACCCTAACCCATAAGCATGAGTAAAGCCTCTCATTAGCCGCGCGAACCTCTGCAACGGAAGATCATTCATAGCAACAATACATTAGTTTCCAGCGAATTGCTGCCATCTGCTGGAAAAAAGGGGCCATGAAGGCCCCCTCTTTCTGAAACTCGAAAGAATTAGCGACGCAGGCCCAGACGCTCGATCAGCGCGGTGTAACGTGCAACATCTTTACGTTTCAGGTAGTCGAGCAGTTTACGACGCTGAGAAACCATGCGCAGCAGACCACGACGGCTGTGGTGATCTTTTTTGTGCTCTGCAAAGTGGCCCTGCAGGTGGTTAATCTGTGCAGTCAACAGAGCAACCTGAACATCGGTAGAACCGGTGTCGTTTGCATCACGACCAAACTCAGAAACGATTTTAGCGGTAGCTTCAGTACTTAGAGACATTTTAAAACTCCAAAGTGATAAGAATGAAAGGATGCCGATCTCTAATTCAGCTATCCCAGTGTATACACTTTATCCTTCAAACTGACTCTGCGTTGGCTGCGTCCGCTCACCTCAGTCACTTACCTAAGTAAGCTCCTGAGGATCCTCAGACTTGCCGCCTTGATGCAGCTCGAATGATTTTGTGTATACGCCACGCAGATTGTTAAACAATTCACGCGACGTTAAGCGGCAGTATTCTACTCGCAGCGCCCTTTTATCGCAAGACAGAGAGCGCTATGCAGGATACTCAACCACCAGGCGGCGGGGGGCGACACGACCTTCATCGTCCATCTCCCCCATGCCAATAAACTTGCCGTCATCGCCTTCCGTCACGCGTACCAGCCCTTCCAGCGGGGCGCCTGTCGTCCGTACCGGATTACCATTTTTAAAGTAAACCGACGATGTTAAAGGCAAATTAACAACAGGATAGTCCGATGCCGGACTGTCCATTGGCATCAGCAAAGGATCAAGCAGCTGAGCCGCCGGAATGTTCTGCTGTTCTGCCTGTTCGACCAGCTCACGCAGGTGTTCCAGCGTGACCATACGATCCACCGGATACTTGCTGACCGTCAAACGACGCAGATACGTTACGTGCGCGCCGCAGCCCAGCTTCTCACCGAGATCGTCAACGATGGTACGAATATAGGTGCCTTTGGAGCAGTGAACTTCCAGCTCCAGTTCGTTACCTTCATGACGGATAAACAGCAGCTCATAGACGGTAATCGGGCGCGCTTCACGCGGCACTTCAATGCCCTGACGCGCATATTCGTACAGCTTCTTACCCTGATACTTCAGCGCCGAATACATCGACGGAATCTGCTCGATATCGCCGCGGAAAGTCTCCAGCGCGCTCGCCAGTTGTTCTGCGGTGAAGGTTACCGGACGCTCCTGCACGATCTGCCCATCGGCATCGGAAGTGTCAGTACGCTGGCCCAGACGGGCAACCACGCGATAGCGTTTGTCAGAATCCAGCAAATACTGTGAAAACTTTGTCGCTTCACCAAGGCAGATAGGCAGCATGCCTGTCGCCAGCGGATCCAACGCGCCGGTATGCCCCGCGCGGTTGGCATTGTAGATGCGCTTTACTTTTTGCAGCACGTCATTGCTGGACATGCCCTGCGGCTTATCCAGCAGCAGGACACCATGAATATCGCGACCACGACGACGAGGACGACTCATCAGTCCTCCTTGCTGTCGTCCGCTGGGTTCACACGACGCTCATCGTCATGTTTCACCACGCTGGTCACCAGGTTGGACATGCGCATCCCTTCAACCAACGAGTTGTCGTAGAAGAAGGTCAGCTCAGGCACGATACGCAGACGCATTGCTTTACCCAGCAGAGAGCGGATAAAACCAGAGGCTTCCTGCAGTGCCTTAATGCCGTTTTTCACGGCAGCTTCGTCCTGATCGTTGAGGAAAGTCACGAATACTTTGGCATATGCCAGATCACGGGACATCTCAACACCCGATACGGTGGTCATCATGCCAACACGCGGGTCTTTGATTTCGCGTTGCAGGATGAGTGCGATTTCTTTCTGCATCTCCTGCGCGACACGCTGCGGGCGACCAAATTCTTTCGCCATAATAAATTCTCCAGACAAAAAAGGGGCATTCAGCCCCTTTTGAAAATAATTCGGTGATTAGGCTGTAGGCCTGATAAGCGTAGCGCCATCAGGCATTACATTGCCGGATGTCGGCGTAAACGCCTTATCCGGCCTACACCCGAACAACCTTAAGCAATTGTACGTTTGATCTCGATGATCTCGAACACTTCGATCATATCGCCAACGCGAACGTCGTTGTAGTTCTTAACGCCGATACCACATTCCATACCGTTACGGACTTCGTTGACGTCATCTTTGAAGCGGCGCAGGGATTCCAGCTCGCCTTCATAGATAACCACGTTGTCGCGCAGTACGCGGATTGGGTTGTGACGTTTAATCGTGCCTTCGGTAACCATACAGCCTGCGATAGCGCCGAATTTCGGTGATTTGAACACATCACGAACTTCAGCCAGACCAATGATCTGCTGTTTCAGTTCCGGAGACAGCATGCCGCTCATCGCTGCTTTCACTTCGTCGATCAGATGATAGATGACGGAGTAGTAACGCAGATCCAGGCTTTCTGATTCGATAACTTTACGTGCAGAGGCATCAGCACGTACGTTGAAGCCAACCAGAATCGCGTTGGATGCCGCAGCCAGGGTCGCGTCGGTTTCGGTGATACCACCTACGCCAGAACCGATGATCTTCACTTTTACTTCGTCGGTAGACAGTTTCAGTAAAGAGTCGGAAATCGCTTCTACAGAACCCTGTACGTCAGCCTTCAGCACGATGTTCACTTCGTGAACTTCGCCTTCGGTCATGTTGGCGAACATGTTCTCAAGTTTAGATTTCTGCTGACGAGCCAGTTTAACTTCACGGAATTTGCCCTGACGGTACAGTGCAACTTCACGCGCTTTCTTCTCGTCACGAACAACAGTAACTTCGTCACCCGCAGCCGGAACACCGGACAGACCGAGGATTTCCACCGGAATGGACGGACCTGCTTCCAGTACTTCCTGACCCAGTTCGTTACGCATCGCACGAACGCGGCCGTATTCGAAACCACACAGAACGATATCGCCCTTGTTCAGGGTACCTTCGCGAACCAGGACTGTAGCAACCGGGCCACGACCTTTATCCAGGAAGGATTCGATAACCGCACCGCTCGCCATACCTTTACGCACAGCTTTCAGTTCCAGAACTTCGGCCTGCAGCAGGATCGCATCCAGCAGTTCGTCGATACCGGTACCCGCTTTCGCAGAAACGTGAACGAACTGGCTCTCGCCGCCCCACTCTTCCGGCATGATGCCGTACTGGGACAGTTCGTTTTTAACGCGATCTGGATCCGCTTCCGGTTTATCGATTTTGTTGACTGCAACAACTACCGGCACACCTGCCGCTTTCGCGTGCTGGATAGCTTCGATAGTCTGCGGCATCACGCCGTCGTCTGCTGCAACAACCAGAACAACGATATCCGTTGCCTGAGCACCACGAGCACGCATGGAGGTAAACGCGGCGTGACCCGGGGTGTCCAGGAAGGTGATCATACCGTTGTCAGTTTCAACGTGGTACGCACCGATGTGCTGAGTAATGCCGCCCGCTTCGCCAGAGGCCACTTTCGTTGAACGAATGTAGTCCAGCAGAGACGTTTTACCGTGGTCAACGTGACCCATGATGGTCACTACCGGTGCGCGCGGTTCTGCCGCAGCGCCGGTGTCACGGTCGCTCATTACTGCTTCTTCCAGCTCGTTTTCACGACGCAGGATAACTTTGTGACCCATCTCTTCGGCAACCAGCTGTGCGGTTTCCTGGTCGATGACCTGGTTGATGGTCGCCATTGCGCCCAGTTTCATCATTGCTTTGATGACCTGAGAGCCTTTGACCGCCATCTTGTTCGCCAGATCGCCAACGGTGATGGTTTCGCCGATCACAACGTCACGGTTAACGGCCTGAGCTGGCTTCTGGAAGCCCTGCTGCAGAGCGGAACCTTTACGCTGCTTACCGCCTTTACCGCCGCGAACCGCTGCACGTGCTTCTTCACGGTCAGCTTTAGATTCAGCGTGTTTGTTACCTTTCTTCGCAGGACGCGCTGCTTTAGTGCTGCGAGTACGACCACGACCGCCTTCAACTTCACGATCGTTCTCGTCTTCAGCCTGGCGAGCATGCTGAGAGGTGGTGACGTGATAATCACTGGTGTCTTCGACAGGTTCAGCGTTATTCACACCATTTTTCTCGTTTTCTTCCGCCATACGGCGAGCTTCTTCCGCTACGCGGCGCGCTTCTTCTTCAAGCTTGCGACGTGCTTCTTCTTCCGCTTTACGCTTCAGTTCTGCGGCTTCATTTTCACGGCGGGCTTTTTCGGCCTGGGCGGTTTTAGTCATATCGTCGGTCTGTTGATTGCTCACTTTGTCTTTTTCCGCAGCTTCACGTTTCGCTTTATCAGCGGCTTCACGCTTAGCTTGTTCTGCGGCCTCACGTTCGGCTTTTTGTTGCGCCTCGCGTTTGGCAGCTTCTTCTGCCTCACGACGGGCTTGCTCTTCCGCTTCACGCTGCGCCTGCTCTTCCGCGGCAAGGCGTTCAGCCTCTTGCGGATCGCGTTTCACAAAGGTGCGTGTCTTGCGGACTTCGATTTGTACCGATTTGCTTTTTCCACCGGTACCTGGAATATTGAGAGTACTGCGCGTTTTACGCTGCAATGTCAACTTATCCGGCGCTGAGCCGTTTTCACGGTTCAAATGCGCCAGTAAGGTTTGTTTCTCTTGTGCGGACACAGAGTCGTCAGCAGACTTCGGGATACCGGCATCAGCAAATTGCTGTACCAGGCGATCTACGGAAGTCTGTATCTCTGCAGCCAGCGTTTTTACGGTTACATCTGTCATACTGTTCCTTCCTGCTACAGTTTATTACGCTTCGTCGCCGAACCAGCAAATATTACGGGCAGCCATAATCAGCTCACCGGCTTTTTCGTCGGTCAACCCTTCGATATCAGCCAGATCATCAATGCCCTGTTCAGCGAGATCTTCCAGCGTACAAACACCACGGGCCGCCAGTTTGAAGGCCATCTCACGATCCAATCCTTCCAGATTCAGCAGATCGTCAGCCGGTTTGTTATCACCGAGGCTTTCTTCCTGGGCCAGTGCCAGAGTGGTCAGTGCGTTTTTAGCACGCTCGCGCAGCGCTTCAACGGTCTGTTCATCCAGACCGTCAATTTCCAGCAGTTCTTTCATTGGCACGTAGGCCAGTTCTTCCAGCGTCGCAAAACCTTCTTCCACCAGAACGGTCGCGAAATCTTCATCGATATCGAGATATTTGGTGAAGGTATCGATGGCTGCATGTGCTTCAGCCTGATGCTTCGCTTGCAGGTCATCAACGGTCATCACGTTGAGTTCCCAACCGCTCAGTTGTGAAGCCAGGCGGACGTTCTGACCATTACGTCCAATCGCCTGAGCCAGGTTACCGGCTTCAACCGCGATATCCATGGTGTGTTTGTCTTCATCCACCACGATAGAAGCGACGTCTGCTGGCGCCATTGCGTTAATCACGAACTGCGCCGGGTTATCATCCCACAGGACGATATCGATACGCTCGCCGCCCAGTTCGGTAGAAACCGCCTGAACGCGCGCACCGCGCATACCAACACAGGCGCCGACCGGATCAATACGCTTGTCGTTGGTCTTAACGGCGATTTTCGCGCGCGATCCCGGATCGCGAGCAGCCGCTTTAATTTCGATAACTTCTTCGCCGATTTCCGGCACTTCAATGCGGAACAGCTCAATCAGCATTTCCGGCTTGGAACGGGTTACGAACAGCTGTGCACCGCGCGCTTCCGGGCGAACTGAGTACAGAACACCACGAATACGGTCACCAGGGCGGAAGTTTTCACGCGGCAGCATGTCTTCACGCAGGATCACAGCTTCAGCATTGCTGCCCAGATCCAGAGAAATGTTGTCGCGGTTTACTTTCTTCACCACACCGGTGACGATTTCGCCTTCGTGTTCGCGGAACTGATCAACAACCATTGCGCGTTCAGCTTCACGTACTTTCTGTACGATAACCTGCTTCGCGGTCTGGGTAGTGATACGGTCAAAGGTGACAGATTCAATCTGATCTTCAACATATTCGCCCACGTTCAGACTTTCGTCTTCGAAGCGTGCCGCTTCCAGCGTAATTTCTTTGGTCGGCTGAGTAACTTCTTCTACGATTACCCAACGACGGAAGGTATCGAAATCACCGCTTTTACGATCGATTTCTACGCGAACGTCGATCTCTTGCTCATATTTTTTCTTTGTTGCTGTAGCCAGCGCACTTTCCAGCGCTTCAAAAATTTTCTCGCGTGGCAGCGCTTTTTCGTTGGATACGGCTTCAACAACAGCCAAAATTTCTTTGTTCATCGCGGGCTTTTCACCTCAATCCAGACTGTTAAAAGTGGGGAACCAGGTTCGCCTTCTGGATATTACTCAGCGCGAACACTTCATCTTTGCCTTCGACTGTGACCGTGATCATCTCACCGTCCACCGCTTTGATAACGCCCTGCCATTTACGACGGTTTTGTACCGCCATACGAAGAACCAGCGTGACTTCTTCACCCAGGAAACGCACGTAGTGTTCAGCTGTGAACAGAGGACGGTCGAGACCCGGAGAGGAGACTTCCAGGTTATAGGCAACGGTGATTGGGTCTTCGACATCCATCACGGCGCTTACCTGATGGCTCACATCAGCACAATCATCAACATTGATGCCATCTTCACTATCAATATAGATGCGCAGTGTGGATGTGCGACCACGAATAAATTCGATGCCGACCAGTTCGTAGCCCAGGGCTTCAACTGGCGCTGTAATCATCTCTGTTAATTTTTGCTCTAATGTGGACAAGCCCACCCCCAAGACATAAAAAAAGGGCCTAAAGCCCAGTTATTCTGTAGTCAGATAACAAAAAACCCCGATAAATCGGGGCTTTAGATAACTGAACCCTATAACCGCACCTGCGGTTCGGAGAACCTTCCGAAAGAATTTTTTTCAAATCCAGCTACGAAGGCCTAAGTCTTCACAGTATATTTGAAAAAGAACTCTAAGGGAAAGTGGTTGCGGGGGCCGGATTTGAACCGACGACCTTCGGGTTATGAGCCCGACGAGCTACCAGGCTGCTCCACCCCGCGCCTGAAACGTGGCAAATTTTACTCGTTTTGGGTAAAAAATGCAAATACTGCTGGGATTTGGTACCGAGACGGGACGTAAAATCTGCGCACAGTATATTGATTCACTATGCGTTATGTCAACCTTGTTACGACTATGCAAATCAATGAATGCTGCCCAGCGCTAGCCCAGCAAGATAAATATGCCGCCCACGCCGTTATTTAACGAAATTCTCACTAAACTCTTCCTGTCATCCAGAAAAGATGATTAAATGAAAACTCATTTATTTTGCATAAAAATGCAACTAGTATAATAAGCCGACCTCTTCACCAGTCTATCAAGCAGGGTTTTATTTTATGACGACGATTCTCAAGCATCTCCCGGTAGGTCAACGTATTGGTATCGCTTTTTCCGGCGGCCTGGACACCAGTGCAGCACTGCTGTGGATGCGACAAAAAGGGGCTGTCCCATATGCATATACTGCGAATTTGGGCCAGCCGGATGAGGATGACTATGACGCCATTCCTCGCCGTGCAATGGAATATGGTGCTGAGAATGCTCGCCTGGTAGATTGCCGTAAGCAGCTGGTTGCCGAAGGGATCGCTGCCATTCAGTGCGGTGCATTCCACAACACCACTGGCGGACTGACCTATTTCAATACCACCCCGTTGGGCCGCGCCGTGACCGGCACCATGCTGGTTGCCGCCATGAAAGAAGATGGTGTAAACATCTGGGGCGACGGTAGCACCTATAAAGGTAACGATATTGAACGTTTCTATCGTTACGGTCTGCTGACCAACGCCGAACTGCAGATTTACAAACCATGGCTGGATACCGATTTTATCGATGAACTCGGCGGTCGCCATGAGATGTCCGAATTTATGATTGCCTGTGGTTTCGACTACAAAATGTCCGTTGAGAAAGCGTACTCAACAGACTCCAATATGCTCGGTGCGACTCACGAAGCAAAAGATCTGGAATTCCTGAATTCCAGCGTCAAAATCGTCAACCCGATTATGGGCGTGAAGTTCTGGGATGAGAGCGTGAAGATCCCGGCAGAAGAAGTGACCGTACGCTTTGAACAGGGTCATCCGGTTGCTCTGAACGGAAAAACCTTCAGCGACGACGTTGAGATGATGCTGGAAGCCAACCGTATCGGCGGCCGTCACGGTCTGGGTATGAGCGATCAGATTGAAAACCGTATTATTGAAGCGAAAAGCCGTGGCATCTATGAAGCCCCGGGGATGGCATTGCTGCATATCGCCTACGAGCGTCTGCTGACCGGTATTCACAACGAGGATACCATCGAGCAGTATCACGCGCACGGTCGCCAGCTGGGTCGTCTGCTGTATCAGGGCCGCTGGTTCGACTCTCAGGCGCTGATGCTGCGTGACGGTCTGCAGCGTTGGGTTGCCAGCCAGATTACCGGCGAAGTCACGCTGGAACTGCGTCGTGGTAATGACTACTCAATCCTCAACACCGTGTCTGACAATCTGACGTACAAACCAGAACGTCTGACGATGGAAAAAGGCGACTCCGTATTCTCTCCGGATGACCGTATCGGTCAGTTGACCATGCGTAATCTGGATATCACCGATACCCGCGAGAAGCTGTTCGGCTATGCGCAGTCTGGCCTACTGACAGCCTCTTCCGCAACCGGCCTGCCGCAGGTTGAGAATCTGGAAAATAAGCCGAAGTAAAGATTCACTATCTTAAGGCCGCGCAAGCGGCCTTTTTTATGCGCGAAATATAAGGTGTCTGTAGGCCTGATAAGCGTAGCGCCATCAGGCGTTGTAATAATGTCGGATGGCGGCGTTAACGCCTTATCCGACCTACAGGATAGCCACAAATAACAGACGAAAAAAAAGACGCTTTGCAGCGTCTTTTTTTTGGAATTTGGTACCGAGGATGGGACTCGAACCCACAAGCCCGTTAGGGCACTACCACCTCAAGGTAGCGTGTCTACCAATTCCACCACCTCGGTACAGAATACTTAGCGTGGGATATCGCTGGTCGGCTGAGCCGGAGCAGCTGGCTGAGTTTGCTCGGTTTTCGCCGGTGCGCTCAGATTTTCCCACTCACTTCCTTTATTGGTCTTATTGCTGTTCATGTTACCCAGCACCAGACTGATGATGAAGAACAAGGTTCCCAATACAGCTGTCATACGGGTCATGAAGTTACCAGAACCACTTGAACCAAACAGAGTACCAGAAGCGCCTGCGCCAAAAGAGGCTCCCATATCAGCGCCTTTGCCTTGCTGCAGCATGATCAAGCCTACCAGGCCAATTGCCACAATAAGGAAAACTACTAAAAGAGCTTCGTGCATAATCAACCTGTTCCTTGCGGAGTTGCCGCGTACAATGCTTCGACCATTAAAGCGGGAATATTTACTGTTTCCCACTGAAGCGGGTGTGAATACTAACCAAAGCGAATAACCTTCGCAAGGGCAATTTGTTAGCATTGTATCAACTGCGGAAAAAATCGCCATATCAATCAAAAACGCAGCAACTTCTCCCAGCATCTCTGCATAACGGCACGTTGATCTTCAAGATTCGCCCATACCACAACGGGGATTTCACAAATCAGGTCTGTATTTTCTGGCCAGCAGTGAATAATTTGCTGTTTCACCAACTCTTCCGCCACCATCGATTCAGGTAACCAGGCCATTCCCATATGGCGCAGTACCATTTCTCGTATCGTTTCGCTTAAACCACTCTCAAATACTTTTTTTAGCCGTGGGCGGACGCGTTGTTCTGCCGACTCAATAATACGTCTGACAAAGGTGTAGTCGCTATAGCATAGCCACGGAATCGGAGCATGCGGATCATTAAGCGCATCAGCCAACCGGGCTGAAATAACCGGTATAAATCGCTCATACCGCCATAGTGAACGTTTTAACCCTCCGGCGATCTCCAGCCCCGGCTGGGCAGACGGTAAATCGTAGGTTACCAGTAAATCAATTTGCCGGTTCATCAGGGCATTGAAGTGGTTGTCTATCCCCTGGATACTGGCGTTTACCGTAAAGTTTAACTGCGGCTCACTCTGTCGCAGGTAGTTGATCATATCCGGCAGGATATTCACCGACAGCGTATGCAGGCTGACCATCACCAACGTGTTATCCGTTGCTGGCGTCATCGCCGACAGCTCATGGCGTGCCTCTGTTAACGTGCTGAGAACGTGCCGGGCATAAGGTTCAAAGCGTTCACCATAGCGCGTCAGCGTGACAGGGGTCGTTGTCCGGTCAAACAAAGGCACGCCCAGCACCTCTTCCAGCGCCTTTATACGCCGACTCAACGCCGGTTGAGTAATATGCCGCTGCGCCGCGGCCTGAGAGTAGTTTCCATGCTGGCTCAAGGCCAGAAAATCTTCCAGCCACTTACAATCCACGTTGTGCTCTCCGCCATGCCATAACCGCATCCTCCAATAACAAATCGGTAATAGTCATAGTTATAGTAATGGCTTTATGGTGGGCATCATAACAACAATATTTCGTTTCACCTGCCGACTCTCACCCTCGACGTTTGACAGGACCGCTATGTTTACTTTATTGACCAATGCCCGTGTTTTTTCTCCTGAGGATTTAGGCCTCTGCTCCCTGCTCATTCATGCCGACCGAATTGTGGCGGTAGAAAAAGATATTTCATTGTTTGATGGCATCAACGAGGTCATCGATTGTCGGGGTAAATGGGTTATCCCTGGTATCATCGATCAGCATGTTCATCTTACCGGTGGCGGTGGTGAAGCCGGATTTGCCAGTCGGACGCCCGCCGTCAAGCTGCGCGACCTGATTCAGGCAGGTATTACCACGGTGGTTGGCGTGTTAGGCACCGATGCCATTTCCCGTTCCCCCAAAGATCTCTACGCTAAAATGCAGTCTCTCAACCTTGAGGGATTACGCGCGTTTATGCACACGGGAGCCTACGCCGTTCCCAGCCCAACCATTACGCGATCCATCCGCGATGATATGGCCTTCATTCCGGCAATTCTTGGTGTAAAAATCGCCCTCGCCGATCACCGTGGCTCTTACCCCTCTTTCCAGGAGTTGCTGAGGATAGTGAGCGATATTCGCGTCGCTTCCCTGCTGGCTGGGAAAAAAGGCTTGCTGCATGTGCACCTGGGGAATCTGCCGGAAGGGATGTCGCAACTTATTGAGCTGTGTGATGCGGGTATTCCGATTCACCATATTTCACCGACGCATGTTGCGAGAACTGAGCCCTTGTTCGAACAGGCGATTGCTTTCGCCCATCGCGGCGGCCATATCGATGTTACGTCCGGTGGCAGTCGTTTTATGCCTCAGGAGCAAGCGATTCTCCACGCACTCGAAGCACTGGTTCCGGCGGAGCGCATCACGATCAGTTCTGACGGCAATGGCAGCGTTCCGCGCTTTAACGCTCAGGGTATCGTTGAAGGTTTAAGCGCGGCACCGGTCGCAGGCAATCTTAACCTGCTTCCTCGCCTGATTGATGTCGGGATTCCGGTGCCACAGGCCATCGCGATGCTGACGGCAAACGTTGCGCGCTCGCTGGGTATTTCCGGGGGCGTGCTCTGCGCCGGGGAACGTGCCGATATCTGTGTACTCAATGATGACCTCTCGCTGGCCCATCTGTTTGCCGCGGGTAAACCGTTGCTGCGGGATGGCGAGTGCCTGGTTACCGGCAACTTCGAGTAAGGGGGCAAGAATGTCATTGCTACTGGCGCTAATCGCCATCATTTTTGCCGGACGTCTGATCCTCAAAAAATATCACCCCCAGTCGGTACTGTTATTGACCGGGATTGTGCTGTTGCTTATCGCGCATTTTAGCGGAATGACCTCACTCAGTGGCCTGGTGAAAAAGAGCACCGGATTTGGCCCCTTTGACGCCTTTGAGTTTATTCGCGATACCCTGAGCGTGCGTCTCGGCGGCCTCGGACTGCAAATTATGCTGATTGGTGGTTTTGCCACCTACATGTCAGCCATTGGCGCAAGCCAGGTACTGGTTCGGGTGACGTCTCGTCCTTTGCAACGGCTGAACTCGCCATATCTGCTGCTGGGGCTGGCACTGCTATTGGGTCAATTCCTGTCGCTGTTTATCAGCAGCGCCACCGGATTGGGTCTGCTGCTGATGGCGACGCTTTACCCGCTGCTTACCCGTCTTGGCTGTAGCCGCGCCGCGGTTGCCGCCGTTATCGCCAGTACCTGTGCGGTTGAGTTTGGCCCCGGCTCCGGCAACTCTGTTCTCGCCGCCAAAACCGCAGGCATCGAGGTCGTGAACTATTTCGTGCAGGATCAGTTGCCGATCGTTGTGCCCGTCATTCTTTTCATCGCCCTACTGCATATTGTTGTGCAACGCTTTTTTGACCGTCGGGAAAGTGGCGACAATGCAGCTCAGCAAATGCAGACATTAACGGCGACTGATGAAGCCGACGCACCTATCGCCTGGCTGTTTCTGCCCATGCTGCCGCTGGTATTGATGCTGGTGTGCAGCGATTTAGTATTCAGCTCTCTCAAGATCACGCTGGATACCGCCGTACTGATAAGCCTCGCTATTACGCTGGTTTGTGAGTACTGCCGTCATCGCAAGGCGCGCGAGGTGATGGCTGGCGTACAAAAGGTTTTCGACAGCATGGGCAGCGTTTTTGCCACCGTCGTGACACTGATTATCGCCGGTGAAGTCTTTTCCGCCGGACTGAAAGCCATTGGTGCCGTTGACGCACTGTTGTCACTTTCCGGTGAATTTGGCCTCAGCGCCGCCTCTATTATCCTGCTGATGACCCTGATCACCTTCGCAATTTCAGCGCTGATGGGCTCCGGGAATGCGGCATTTTTCTCCTTCGCACCCATGGTGCCGGACATCAGCCGTCATATCGGTAGCGATATCGCTGTCATGATGTTGCCTATCCAGATCTCGGCGGGTATTGGTCGTACGCTATCGCCCATCGCCGGCGTAATCATTGCTATCGCAGGGATTGCAGGTGTCTCGCCTGTGGATATTGTTAAGCGTACCGCGATTCCGATGCTGGGCGGTTGGCTACTGATGATTGCGTTAACCTTTGCCCGGTCTGGGCATCTGCTGGCGGTTCTGCCGTGGCTGGCAGTCCTTGTGCTACTGATGGTCGGTGGTTACTTCTGGCAGCGCCGACGTAAACAGCCGCTTGCCGTACAGTAAAAAAAAGCCGGAGTCTCAGACTCCGGCTTTCACTTTCTTCGGAATTACACCGCTTTCACAGCATCGGCAATACGGTGGGCGAATTCAGTCACCTGCGCTTCGTCTTCACCTTCAACCATCACACGAATTAACGGTTCGGTACCAGACTTACGCAGCAGGACGCGTCCACGGTTACCCAGCGCCGCTTCCACTTCCGCCATCACCGCTTTCACATTTTCATGTTCCAGTGGATCGCCGCTACCTGCTGTGTATCGTACGTTAACCAGCAGCTGTGGGAACATTTTCATGCCGCTGCACAGGTCGTGCAGGCTCATATGGTTGCGTACCATCGCCGCCAGCACCTGCAGACCCGCCACGATACCGTCACCAGTAGTGGTTTTGTCCAGCAGGATCACATGACCAGAGTTTTCGGCACCGATACGCCAGCCTTTTTCCTGCATTTTTTCCAGCACATAACGGTCGCCAACTTTTGCACGGGCAAACGGAATACCCAGCTGTTTCAGCGCCAGCTCGAGGCCCATGTTGCTCATCAGCGTACCTACCGCGCCACCGCGCAGCTGACCCTGACGCAGGGCTTCACGGGCGATGATGTACATGATCTGATCGCCATCGACCTTATTACCTTCGTGATCAACCATAATGACGCGGTCGCCATCGCCATCCAGCGCAATACCCAGATCGGCTTTTTCCGCAATCACGCGCGCCTGCAGGGCACGGACGTCGGTGGCGCCGACTTCTTCATTGATATTCACACCGTTTGGCTCACAGCCAATGGCAATCACGTTTGCACCCAGTTCACGCAGTACATTTGGCGCAATGTGGTACGTCGCACCGTTAGCGCAATCCACCACAATTTTAAGCTCATTCAGACTCAGTTCGTTCGGGAAGGTGCCTTTGCAAAACTCGATATAGCGACCGGCAGCATCAACGATACGCGTGGCTTTACCCAGTTCAGCGGAATCCACGCAGGTGATCGCTTTTTCCATCTCGGCTTCAATGGCTTCTTCCACTGCATCCGGCAGTTTAGTCCCGTCGGTAGAGAAGAATTTAATCCCGTTGTCATAGTACGGGTTGTGCGAAGCGGAAATAACAATCCCGGCCTCAGCACGGAAGGCGCGCGTCAGATACGCAACGGCGGGTGTTGGCATTGGCCCTGTGAATGAGGCTGAGAGTCCGGCGGCAGCCAGGCCCGCTTCCAGCGCAGACTCCAGCATATAGCCGGAAATACGCGTATCTTTACCAATAATAATTTTACGTGAACCATGACGAGCAAGCACTTTCCCTGCAGCCCAGCCCAGCTTGAGCACAAAGTCAGGAGTAATTGGGGCATCGCCTACGCGACCGCGGATCCCATCAGTGCCAAAATATTTACGATTACTCATAGCGTTTTTTTTCCTTTGCAGACAATGTGGCTTCCACCACACGCATCGCTTCTACGGTTTCTTTGACGTCATGGACACGAACGATCTGCGCCCCCTGCATTGCGGCAATCACCGCGCACGCAAGGCTACCGCTCAGGCGTTCAGATGGCCCCACATTCAGTAACTGGCCAACCATTGATTTTCGTGACATCCCAACCAGCAATGGCAGATTAAAATGATGAAACTCAGACAAACGTGCCAGTAATGTGTAGTTGTGAGTGAGATTTTTACCGAATCCGAATCCGGGGTCGAGCAACAATTTATCTTTTGTGATTCCAGCCCGCTCGCAACGTGCTATTTGCTCAACAAAGTAACGGTTTACCTCAGCAAAAACATCCTCATACTTTGGTGCTTCCTGCATGGTTTTCGGCTGCCCCTGCATATGCATCAGGCAAACCGGTAATCCGGTCTCCGCTGCGGCTTCCAGCGCTCCAGGCTCCGAGAGTGAGCGAATATCATTGATGATATGCGCGCCAACTCTGGCACATTCGCGAATCACTTCGGGTTTTGAGGTATCGACCGAAATCCACACTTCAAAACGCTGAGCAATCGCCTCGACCACTGGGATCACTCGCTGCAACTCTTCTTCCACACTCACATCAGCCGCGCCCGGACGCGTGGACTCACCGCCCACATCAATGATAGTCGCCCCGGCGTTAATCATCAGGTTTGCGTGTTTTACCGCCTCAACCAGAGAGTTGTGCGCTCCACCATCGGAAAATGAGTCTGGCGTGACGTTCAAAATCCCCATGACGTGCGGATGGCTGAGATCCAGTGAAGAACCCTGAGCAAAGAGTTTCATAGTTTTATCCCTGGTAAAATCTTGAATATGCAGATAAGAAAAACCCCGGAGCAAGCCCCAGGGTTTTCAATTAAAACACGGTCATCATCAACGATAACTTATTTGTCGCCCAGTTGCTCTGACATAGTGCCAGAGTCCGGCGCACGCGGTTCATCAACCGGACGCGGTGCACTCGGCTTACCGGTGCTACCAGAGTTGTTGTTAGAAGAACCCGGTTCTTCCCAACCCGCTGGCGGACGTACGTCGCGGCGAGCCATTAGATCGTCAATCTGCGGCGCATCGATGGTCTCATATTTCATGAGCGCATCTTTCATTGAGTGCAGAATGTCCATGTTTTCGTTCAGCAAACGACGTGCACGGTCATAGTTACGCTCAATCAGCAGCTTAACTTCCTGATCGATAATGCGAGCGGTTTCATCGGACATGTGTTTCGCTTTCGCCACAGAACGTCCCAGGAACACCTCGCCTTCTTCTTCAGCGTACAGCAACGGACCGAGTTTATCGGAGAAGCCCCACTGAGTAACCATGTTACGCGCCAGGTTAGTCGCGACTTTAATGTCGTTCGACGCACCGGTAGAAACATGTTCAGCACCGTAGATGATCTCTTCCGCCAGACGGCCACCGTACAGTGTGGAGATCTGACTTTCCAGTTTCTGACGGCTGGCGCTGATTGCGTCGCCTTCAGGCAGGAAGAAGGTCACACCCAGCGCACGACCGCGCGGGATAATCGTTACTTTGTGCACCGGATCGTGTTCCGGTACCAGGCGACCGATAATCGCGTGGCCAGCTTCGTGATACGCGGTAGATTCTTTCTGCGCTTCCGTCATCACCATGGAGCGACGTTCCGCACCCATCATGATTTTGTCTTTCGCTTTTTCGAACTCAACCATCGACACTACGCGCTTGTTGCCACGAGCAGCAAACAGCGCCGCTTCGTTCACCAGGTTCGCGAGGTCCGCACCGGAGAAGCCAGGCGTGCCACGTGCAATGATTGCCGCATCGATATCCGGAGACAGCGGTACGCGACGCATATGCACTTTCAGGATCTGTTCACGACCGCGAACGTCTGGCAGACCAACCACAACCTGACGGTCGAAACGGCCTGGACGCAGCAGCGCAGGGTCAAGAACGTCCGGACGGTTAGTTGCCGCGATAACGATAATACCTTCGTTACCTTCGAAGCCGTCCATCTCAACCAGCATCTGGTTCAGCGTCTGTTCACGTTCATCGTGACCACCGCCCAGACCTGCGCCACGCTGGCGACCTACGGCGTCGATTTCATCGATGAAGATGATGCACGGTGCCGCTTTCTTGGCTTGTTCGAACATGTCACGCACACGAGATGCACCGACACCCACGAACATTTCCACGAAATCAGAACCGGAAATTGTGAAGAATGGAACCTTCGCTTCACCTGCGATAGCTTTCGCCAGCAGGGTTTTACCCGTACCCGGAGGACCAACCATCAGGACGCCTTTCGGGATTTTACCGCCCAGTTTCTGGAAACGGCTCGGTTCGCGCAGATACTCAACCAGCTCAGCGACTTCTTCTTTTGCTTCGTCACAACCCGCAACATCAGCAAAAGTCGTTTTGATCTGATCTTCCGTTAGCATGCGCGCTTTGCTCTTGCCGAACGACATGGCACCTTTGCCACCACCGCCCTGCATCTGACGCATGAAGAAGATCCAGACACCAATCAGCAGCAGCATTGGGAACCAGGAAATGAAGATAGAAGCCAGCAGGCTCGGCTCTTCAGGTGGTTCGCCAACAACCTTGACGTTTTTGGTCAGCAGGTTATCAAGCAGCTTCGGATCGTTAACCGGGATGTAGGTCGTGTAACGGTTACTATCTTTCTTGGTAACGTTAATCTCACGTCCGTTGATCTTCGCTTCACGAACCTGGTCCTGATTGACCTCTTGCAGGAAGGTAGAGTAATCAACCTTACGGCCATTAGACTCGCTGGGCCCAAAGCTCTGGAATACTGACATCAGCACAACGGCAATGACCAGCCAGAGAATTAGGTTTTTCGCCATGTCACTCAAGGGATTAACCTCATATTACAACTGTGTTAAAAACAGCGTCAGGATACTCTATATCCAGTTTCTTTCAAACTTTCGTTTGAAATCTGCCGGTTATGGTTTACGCCCGGTCGCTACAATATACACTTCACGCGAACGGGCGCGAGAAGAGTCCGGCTTACGAACTTTGACCTTCGTAAACAGGGAGCGAATCTCTCTTAGATACTCATCGAAGCCTTCGCCCTGGAACACCTTCACTACAAAACTACCACCTGGCGCTAATACATCACGAGCCATTCCAAGCGCCAGCTCTACCAGATACATGGCCCGGGGAATATCCACCGCCGGTGTTCCACACATATTTGGCGCCATATCAGACATGACAACTTGTACTTTACTGTCACCTACGCGTTCAAGTAACGCTTTCAGGACTAATTCATCACGAAAGTCGCCCTGAAGGAAGTCCACACCAACGATTGGATCCATAGGTAAAAGATCGCAAGCGATAATGCGGCCGGTGTTGCCGATCTGCGTAACTGCATATTGCGACCAGCCACCGGGTGCAGCACCGAGATCAACTATCGTCATCCCCGGTTTAAAAATTTTGTCACTTTGCTGTATTTCATCAAGTTTAAACCAGGCACGGGAACGTAACCCCTTTTTCTGCGCCTGTTGAACATATTTATCGCTAAAGTGTTCCTGAAGCCAGCGACTCGAGCTGGCAGAACGCTTTTTACCTGTCATTTCACATTCCCAAAGGGCAGTTCATCGTAACCAATGGTGTAAATTTCTACACAGCTATTTGGTGATATATGGGAGATGGCGGTAGAATGACCCGTTTTCAATCCCAACGTAAGCAAAAATATACGATGAATCTGAGTACTAAACAAAAACAGCACCTGAAAGGTCTGGCACATCCGCTCAAGCCTGTAGTTATGCTTGGCAATAATGGTTTGACCGAAGGGGTACTGGCCGAGATTGAACAAGCGTTAGAGCACCATGAACTTATCAAGGTGAAAATCGCCTCGGAAGATCGCGATACTAAAACCTTGATCGTGGAAGCTATCGTACGCGAAACCGGCGCCTGCAATGTACAGGTCATCGGCAAAACGCTGGTACTGTATCGCCCGACTAAAGAACGTAAAATCTCGCTGCCACGCTAAGAATATCCCAAAGTTGCACACGAAGTTTGTGTAAAACGCGGGGTTTTCCGCTAGCAGGAGAGCAAAATGCCACGCTCTCTTCGTTGATAAAAGGCCGCTATGCGGCCTTTTTCCTTTCTTTACAATGTATCAACATCTTAACCAAGATGCGAATTACAGGTATTCTACCTTCGTCACTTCATATTCCACTTCGCCGCCCGGCGTTTTGATAACTACGACGTCATCCTGCTCTTTACCGATCAGGCCACGAGCGATAGGCGAGTTCACTGAAATCAGGTTCTGTTTAAAATCGGCTTCATCATCGCCGACAATACGCCAGGTCTGCTCTTCATCGTTATCGAGATTCAGAACGGTAACCGTCGCACCGAAAACAACGCGGCCATTGTTCGGCATTTTAGTAACGTCGATTACCTGCGCGTTGGACAGTTTAGCTTCGATATCTTTAATGCGTCCTTCGCAGAAACCCTGCTGTTCGCGCGCCGCGTGATACTCCGCGTTCTCTTTCAGGTCACCGTGCTCACGCGCTTCAGCGATAGCGGCAATAATTTCAGGACGGCGCACAGATTTCAGAAAATCCAGCTCTTCGCGCAGTTTTTCAGCACCACGTAAGGTCATCGGGATAGCTTGCATTTGTTATACCTCTTGAACATTCCTGTAGGGGGTAGTTGCTCTCACCCCGGCTGCTAAGCCCACCCTGGCGTGTGTCATGCCAGAGTCAGAAGCAAAAAAATACCGACCCGGGGCTCAAGGTCCCAGGTCAGCTACAATTCTCTATTTGATGATCATTTTACCCTGGAGTTCCTTATGGGTCATCGTTTACTTTTTGGGGCGTTGCGCCGTAGTATGACGGCCTGTTTCCAGGTTGTTAGCGCGAGATTATGCGATTTTCCAGATTTACCATCGGATTGACTGCCAGTATAGCGTTCAGCGTTCAGGCTGCGAACGTCGACGAGTATATCAATCAGCTCCCTGCCGGGGCCAACCTCGCCCTTATGGTACAGAAGGTTGGCGCACCTGCACCCGCTATTGATTTTCATAGCCAGCAGATGGCGCTGCCCGCCAGTACCCAGAAAGTAATCACCGCGCTGGCGGCATTGATTCAGCTCGGGCCTGACTTTCGTTTTACCACCACGCTCGAGACCAAAGGCAGCGTGGAAGGTGGCGTATTGAAAGGTGACTTAGTGGCACGATTTGGTGCCGATCCGACGCTAAAACGCCAGGATATTCGCAATATGGTGGCAACCCTGAAAAAATCAGGTGTGACGCAAATTGCCGGGAATGTCCTGATCGACACCTCTATTTTTGCCAGTCATGATAAAGCGCCCGGCTGGCCCTGGAACGACATGACGCAGTGTTTTAGCGCACCGCCCGCAGCGGCTATTGTCGATAGAAACTGTTTCTCGGTTTCACTCTACAGCGCGCAAAAACCCAACGATCTCGCCTTTATTCGCGTGGCATCTTATTACCCGGTCACCATGTTCAGTCAGGTGCGAACTCTCGCCCGAGGTTCTGCGGAAGCGCAATATTGTGAACTGGATGTGGTTCCCGGTGATCTCAACCGCTATACGCTGACTGGATGCCTGCCACAACGTGCCGATCCGCTGCCGCTGGCGTTCGCCATTCAGGACGGTGCCAGCTATGCCGGGGCAATTATCAAAGATGAGCTAAAACAAGCAGGTATCACCTACAGCGGTACACTGCTGCGCCAGACGTTGGTCAACGAACCAGGAACGGTGGTCGCCAGTAAGCAGTCGGCACCGCTGCACGACCTGCTTAAGATTATGCTAAAAAAATCGGACAACATGATTGCCGATACCGTTTTCCGTATGATTGGTCATGCCCGATTTAACGTGCCGGGCACCTGGCGGGCGGGTTCTGACGCCGTGCGCCAGATTTTGCGTCAGCAGGCAGGCGTCGATATCGGCAACACTATTATTGCCGACGGTTCTGGCCTCTCCCGCCATAACCTGATTGCCCCAGCGACCATGATGCAGGTGCTGCAATATATCGCTCAACACGATAACGAGCTGAACTTTATCACTATGCTGCCGCTGGCGGGCCACGACGGCTCTCTGCAATACCGTGCGGGTCTGCATCAGGCTGGTGTGGATGGCAAAGTATCGGCGAAGACAGGCTCGCTGCAGGGGGTTTATAACCTCGCAGGTTTCATCACCACGGCAAGCGGCCAACGCATGGCATTCGTGCAGTATTTATCTGGTTATGCGGTAGAGCCAGCTGACCAGCGTAATCGCCGTATTCCGTTGGTGCGCTTCGAGAGCCGGTTGTACAAGGATATTTATCAGAATAACTGAGTGCATTATTGCCGGATGTCGACGCTAACGCGTCTTATCCGGCCTACGATATGATGCCGTCCGTAGGCCGGATAAGCGCTAGCGCCATCCGGCGACGAGATTAACGCTTGTAGATGAACTCAACGCCTTCTTCGTCGTCTTCGTCCCAATCGTCATCCCAGTCATCTTCCGCTTCGTCTTCGACTTCAGCGAGCTGCTGGCGGTGATAATCATCCCACATGAACTCAACTTTCTCTGGCTGTTTCGCTTCTTCAGCCTGAACAATCGGGTTCTCGATGATAAAGGTCATCACATCCCAGCAGAGATCTTTCACGCCCAGTTGGCTGGCGGCAGAGATCAGGTAATATTTACCTTCCCAATCCAACGCTTCGGCGATCGCTTTCGCTTTCTCTTCCGCTTCAGCCTTGTCCATCAAATCAATTTTGTTGAACACTAACCAGCGCGGTTTAGATGCCAGATCCTGACTGTATTTTTCCAGTTCGCCAATAATGATACGTGCGTTTTCAACTGGATCAGAGCCATCAATCGGATCGATATCGATGAGGTGAAGCAGTACACGGCAACGTTCCAGGTGTTTCAGGAAGCGGATGCCCAGGCCTGCGCCTTCAGCCGCGCCTTCAATCAATCCCGGAATGTCGGCAACCACGAAGCTCTTTTCGTTGTCCATACGCACCACGCCCAGGCTCGGCACCAGAGTGGTAAACGGATAATCAGCGACTTTCGGCTTCGCCGCGGACACCGCACGGATAAACGTCGATTTCCCGGCGTTTGGCATGCCCAGCATACCCACGTCCGCCAGCAGCATCAGCTCCAGCATCAGATCGCGCTTATCACCCGGCGTACCCATTGTTTTCTGACGCGGAGTACGGTTAACCGAGGATTTGAAACGGGTGTTGCCCAGACCGTGCCAGCCACCTTTAGCGACCATCAGACGCTGACCGTGTTTGGTCATGTCGCCCATGGTTTCGCCCGTGCCCTGATCGATAACACGCGTACCAACAGGTACTTTAATGGTAACGTCTTTGCCACGCTTACCGGTGCAATCACGGCTCGCGCCATTCTGACCACGTTCCGCACGGAATGATTTTTCAAAACGGTAATCGATCAGCGTGTTCAGGTTTTCGTCGGCTTCCAGCCAAACGTCACCACCGTCACCACCATCACCACCGTCCGGACCGCCTTTTGGGATGTACTTTTCGCGGCGGAAGCTGACGCAACCATTACCGCCATCACCTGCAACGACCAGAATCGATGCTTCATCAACAAACTTCATTTTACTCTCCGTAAATCATTCGCCTGAGCGGGGTTGCGAAACCACCGTTTCATGCTTACGTAAACCGCCCCAAATTCGATGACCAATGGCGGAATACATCGCGCCCGCAACCACGATAAACGCACCGAGATAACCTAATAGGTTTAGCATCGGTCTGGCGAAGAAATCGGGCCAGGCCAGTGATAATAAATCTGAAAATAACAACGTAAACAGCGGTGTGAGCGTGATAAGAGCGCTCACCTGCGCCGCCTGCCAACGCGCCATCGCTTCCGCGAGAGCGCCATATCCTACCAGCGTATTCAGGCCGCAGAATATCAGGCATGCCAGCTGCCAGTCGCTGAGCTGCGTGATGACACCGGGTTTAGCCAGCGGCAACAACGCAATCGTACATAAAGTGTACAGTAAAAACAGGATCTGCGGTGATGCCAGGCGGCGCAATAACACCTTTTGCGCGACCCCATAGCTCACCCAGACCATCGCCGCACCGACACCAAAGATAACGCCCCAGGTGTAATCGGTGAGTCGGGTAAAAATTTCGATCAGACTGGTATTAAAAAACAGGACCAGGCCGCTCAGAAGCATAATGGCGCCAATCACCTGCGTGCCGCGCATCTTTTCTTTCAGGATAAAGACGCTGGCGATCATCATACCAACCGGTGACAGCTGACCGATAACCTGCGAAGCCGTTGGGCTCAAATACTGCAAGGATGAACTAAACAGAATGAAGTTACCGAACAGCCCACCGGTTGCGATAGCCAGCAACACCAGCCAACGCGCTTTGCGAAAAATACGCAACGGAGGGAGCTTTTTTTTAACCGCAAGAATAGCGCCAAGGCCAACGCTTGCCATTAAAAAACGGTAGAACACCACGGTAGGAGGCTCCATCACCTCCAGCACTTGCTTCATTGCTATTGGCAAAGCGCCCCAACATACCGCCGTTGTGAGTGCTAACAGAATACCAATGCCTGCCTGCTGCTTCATGCCGTATTCCCTGCAAGGGCTCGTTTCCGGGTTGTCACGGCGCGACGAGCGTATTTACCGGCCGTCGAATGTAAAAAGCCCCGCAACGTGTTGCGGGGCTTTTATCCGTTACCGGGACGCGAAAAACTTATTCAGCAACGATGCTGATGAATTTACGGTTTTTCGGGCCTTTCACTTCAAATTTCACTTTACCGTCTGCTTTAGCAAACAGAGTGTGGTCTTTGCCGCAACCAACGTTGGAGCCAGCGTGGAATTTAGTACCACGTTGACGAACGATGATGCTACCAGCCAGAACTGTTTCACCGCCGAAGCGTTTTACGCCCAGACGTTTAGCTTCTGAATCGCGACCGTTACGAGTCGAGCCGCCAGCCTTTTTATGTGCCATTTAATCTGCTCCCCTTAACTTAAGCGCTGATGCCAGTGATTTTCACATCAGTGAACCACTGACGATGGCCCTGCTGCTTACGGTAGTGTTTACGACGACGAAACTTAACAATTTTAACTTTCTCGCCACGACCGTGAGCAACGACTTCAGCTTTGATAACGCCGCCATCAACGAAAGGAACGCCGATTTTGACTTCTTCACCGTTTGCGATCATCAGAACTTCTGCGAATTCAACAGATTCGCCAGTTGCGATGTCCAGCTTTTCCAGGCGAACGGTCTGACCTTCGCTTACTCGGTGTTGTTTACCACCACTTTGGAAAACCGCGTACATAAAAAACTCCGCTTCCGCGCACACCTTTTTGATGATTCAGAGTGCGCTATAAATATTCACAATAGGGCGCGAATATTACGCAAAACGCGAGCCTTTGACAAGTGCTACCGTCAATACATGAAGAAAAAAAACACAACACGTACGGTAACGTTTATCTACGGCGTTTTTTCAGTACAATCAGCATATATTTATAACCCTAAACCCGACGTTACCTTCCCACACAGTAAGGTAATCGGGGCGAGAAGCCCGGCTTTTGCGATGAATTTAGAAAAAATCAATGAGTTAACCGCGCAAGATATGGCGGGGGTCAATGCGACAATCCTTGAACAGCTCAATTCCGACGTTCAGTTGATCAATCAACTGGGGTACTACATCGTTAGCGGCGGCGGAAAACGCATTCGCCCAATGATCGCCGTCCTCGCCGCGCGAGCCGTTGGTTACCAGGAAAATGCGCACGTTACGATTGCGGCCCTCATCGAGTTTATCCACACAGCGACCCTGCTGCACGACGATGTTGTGGATGAGTCAGACATGCGCCGTGGGAAAGCTACGGCAAATGCGGCGTTTGGTAATGCGGCCAGCGTGCTGGTTGGCGATTTTATCTATACCCGTGCATTTCAGATGATGACCAGCCTTGGCTCGTTGAAAGTGCTGGAAGTCATGTCGAAAGCAGTCAACGTCATTGCCGAAGGTGAAGTCTTGCAGTTGATGAACGTCAACGACCCGGACATCACCGAAGAAAACTATATGCGCGTCATCTACAGTAAGACCGCGCGTTTGTTTGAAGCGGCAGCCCAATGTTCAGGTATTCTGGCTGGCTGTAGCGAAGAACAAGAAAAAGGGTTGCAAGATTATGGCCGTTATCTCGGTACCGCTTTCCAGTTAATTGACGATTTGCTGGATTACAGCGCAGATGGCGAGCAACTGGGTAAAAACGTCGGTGATGACCTCAACGAGGGTAAACCAACGCTGCCACTGCTGCATGCCATGCGCCATGGCACCCCAGAACAAGCGCTAATGATCCGCCAGGCCATTGAGCAAGGTAATGGCCGTCACCTTCTGGAACCGGTTCTGGAAGCGATGAATGCCTGTGGTTCTCTGGAATGGACCCGTCAGCGGGCAGAAGAAGAGGCTGATAAAGCCATCGCTGCGCTGCAGGTGCTGCCCGATACACCGTGGAGAGAAGCGCTGATTGGTCTGGCACATATTGCCGTACAGCGCGACCGTTAATTCCCTACAGCATCCTCCCTCATCCCGTGCACTGCACGGGATTTTCTTATAAGTTCCTGTAAGCATTTACCCCTTCCAGATAATCACGCATAACCTTGGCATATTCTGAATATACACACACTTTACATGAACATTTTAGAACATTCGTTCTTCGGGCGTTATAGTGTCGGCACAACCGATCGTGAAACCGTAAGCCGTTAACCAAAGGAGAGATGAATTGATGGAAAGCAAGCTGATTGACTGGCATCCGGCCGACATCATCGCCGGACTGCGCAAGAAAGGGACCTCAATGGCCGCTGAATCACGTAAAAATGGATTGAGTTCATCAACGCTGGCCAATGCGTTAACGAGACCATGGCCAAAAGGTGAGTTGATTATCGCCCGGGCACTGGGAACTGACCCCTGGGTGATTTGGCCGTCACGCTATCACGATGCCAAAACGCATGAGTTCATCGACAGAACGCGGATGATGAGGAGTCGCAGAGAGAAAAAGAATCCGGAATGAACATTGAGCTGTAACCCCCGGCCAACTGAACTGGGGGTTACAAGAGACGTTGACGATTACTCGCCTTTCACGCGCTCAATGTTTGCGCCCAGCGCACGCAGTTTATCTTCGATGCGCTCATAGCCGCGATCGATGTGATAAATACGGTCGACTACCGTCGTACCTTCAGCAATACACCCTGCCAGCACCAGGCTTGCAGATGCGCGCAGATCGGTCGCCATAACCTGTGCGCCAGAGAGCGTTTCCACGCCGTGGCAAATCACGGTATTGCTTTCGATTTCTGCGTGAGCACCCATACGGCTCAGCTCAGGCACGTGCATAAAGCGGTTCTCAAACACGGTTTCCGTGATGAATCCGGTCCCTTCAGCTACCAGGTTCAGCAACGTGAACTGGGCCTGCATGTCGGTAGGGAACGCCGGATGCGGTGCAGTACGCACATTGACCGCTTTCGGACGTTTACCGTGCATATCAAGGCTGATCCAATCATCACCCACTTCAATATCCGCACCCGCATCACGCAGCTTCGCCAGAACGGCATCCAGCGTGTCCGGCTGTGCATTACGGCAGATAATTTTGCCGCGAGAAATTGCCGCCGCCACCAGGAAGGTACCGGTTTCGATACGATCTGGCAGAACGCGATAAACACCACCGCCAAGACGCTCAACGCCTTCGATGGTAATACGATCAGTGCCCTGACCCGTGATCTTCGCGCCCAGCGCAATCAGGAAGTTCGCGGTATCCACGATCTCCGGCTCGCGCGCGGCGTTTTCGATGATGGTAGTGCCTTCGGCAAGCGTTGCTGCGCACATGATGGTGACCGTCGCGCCGACGCTCACTTTGTCCATGACGATATGCGCGCCTTTCAGACGGCCATCAACGGACGCCTTCACATAGCCTTCTTCCAGCTTAATAGTCGCGCCTAACTGCTCCAGGCCGGTAATGTGCAGGTCAACCGGACGTGCGCCGATGGTGCAGCCGCCCGGAAGTGAAACCTGGCCCTGACCAAAGCGGGCAACCAGCGGCCCGAGCGCCCAAATGGATGCACGCATGGTTTTCACCAGATCGTACGGCGCACAGAAGACGTTCACATCACGCGCATCGATGTGCACAGAACCATTACGCTCAACTTTCGCACCCAGTTGGCTCAGCAGCTTCATTGATGTGTCAACGTCCTTCAGTTTCGGGACGTTTTGGATCTCTACAGGTTCTTCAGCCAGCAGCGCCGCAAACAGGATCGGCAGTGCGGCGTTTTTAGCGCCTGAAATTGTGACTTCGCCCTGGAGCTTAGTTGGCCCCTGAACACGAAATTTATCCATTATTCTGTTCTCTGTTAAGAATTTATCTTCGCTACCGGCACATCACCCGTAGCTCAAAAACCGTTAAGTTTGCGATCGCGCGCCCATTCCGCTGGGGTAAACGCCTTAATCGACACGGCATGAATGCGGTTGTCCGCAATGTACTCCATCAACGGGCCATAGACCGATTGCTGCTTCTTGACCCGGCTCATGCCTTCAAACATCTCACCCACGGCAATAACCTGAAAGTGACTGCCGTCGCCAGAAACGTGGACTTCCTGGAGGGAGAGTGCATTCATCAGCACGCTCTGAATTTCATTATTTTCCATGGGCTCTTCATTCGTCAGATAGTGAAAACAGCCCAACATCTTAGAGCAAAGTGGCGCTGTCATAAATAAGCAAAAAGCCTCGCTGATAAATCAGACAAGGCTTTAGTGGCAGATCCCCCTCAGGGGTTTTGCCGGATAGCGGCACAAGACCTTATCCGGCCTGGAAAAATTAACGCGGAAGGACGTCGTCAGGCAGATTGTAAAGCTGCGCCAGCGTGTACACTTTATCGTTAACACCAGTGAGTGAAACGCTGTTTCCCTGCTGCTTGCCCTGATTAATCAGATGCAACAGTAACGCCAGACCGCCGGTATCTACCCGGGATACCTGGTTCAGGTCGATGCAGGATACTCCTTTCATCGCCTCAATTCGCGCATCCCATAATGGGTTTAACACGTCCTGATCCAGCTCCCCCACCAGCACCAGCTTGTCACCTTCACGCGACCAGGTGAGTGACTGCGTCATTATTTTTTCTCTTCCAGCGTGATTTTCTGCTGAGCAATAGATTTCAGCTGCGCCGTCAGGCCATCAATACCTTTGGTACGCAGCAGGTCGCTCCACTCATTTTGTTTGGTGGTGATCATACTTACGCCTTCAGCAATCATGTCATAAGCCTGCCAGTTACCGGTCTGGGAGTTTTTACGCCACTGGAAATCCAAACGTACCGGAGGACGACCGTTTGGATCGATGATGGTTACGCGGATAGGCACGATGGTCGCATCACCCAGCGGTTGCTCTGGTGCAATTTCATAAGTCTGGCCATGGTACATCGCCAGAGCCTGGCCGTAGGCCTGCTTCAGATATTCACGGAATGCGGCAAAATAGGCTTCACGCTGAGCAGGGGTCGCATCTTTGTAGTAGCGCCCCAGTACCAGCGCACCCGCATATTTAACCTGCACGTATGGCAACAGTTCCTGATCGACAACCTGACGCAGGTAATCTGGGTTTGCGCGGATTTTAGGCTGTTCATTCTTCAGACGGTCAAATGTCTTCTGCGCCGCCTCATTCATCTGTTTGTACGGGTTCGTTTGGTCGGCTGCAGTTGCTGCGCTAAGCGGGGCAATCACCAGCATAGCCACCATCATCAATCGTTTAAACATACGTCGATTCTCCTGAGATTATTTCGTTGCGCCCGCAGGCGTAGTGGCTTCATTATTGCCGTCAGTTGCGGCTGGCGCATCGCCAGAATTCTTATTGTCATCACCTTTACTGTTGCTGTTGTAAAGGAACTGACCAATCATATCTTCCAGCACCATCGCGGATTTCGTGTCCTGAATCGTACCGCCATCTTTGAGGATAGACGTTCCCAGCTCAGGATCTTCAAAACCCACATTCAATGCCAGATACTGTTCGCCCAGCAGACCGGAAGTACGGATGCTCAGAGAACTGGTGTCAGGAATATGGTTAAAACGCGATTCGATTTCCAGCGTCACGCGCGGCAGGTACGTTTTCGGATCTAACGAGATGTCCGATACGCGTCCAACTACCACTCCGCCAATCCGCACCGGAGAACGCTCTCTCAGGCCGCCGATATTATCAAAGGTCGCATAAATCGTGTAAGTCGGCTCAGTACGCATTGAGGTAACGTTCGCCGCCTTCAGGCAAACAAACAGCGCTGCCAGCAGCGCAACCAACAGGAATAACCCGACCCAAATTTCATTTTTTTTCGTTTGCATGAACTCAATTCCCAAACATCAGTGCGGTCAGCACAAAATCCAGCCCCAGAACGGCAAGAGAGGCGTGCACAACGGTGCGTGTCGTTGCCCGGCTAATCCCAGCAGAGGTCGGGATCGCATCATAACCATTGAACAATGCAATCCAGGTGACCGTAATGGCGAACACCACGCTCTTAATCAGACAGTTGACCAGGTCCAGACGCCAGTCGACGGCATTTTGCATAGCCGACCAGAAGAAGCCTGCATCAATACCCTTCCAGCTTACGCCAACCAGTGAACCACCCCAGATACCCACTGCGACAAAAATAATCGTCAGCAACGGCAATGAAATGACGCCAGCCCAAAAACGTGGGGAAATCACCCGGCGCAGTGGATCGACGGCCATCATCTCCAGACTGGAAAGCTGTTCGGTCGCCCGCATCAGGCCAATTTCTGCGGTTAAGGCCGACCCGGCCCGCCCGGCAAACAGCAGCGCCGCAACAACCGGTCCCAACTCACGTAACAATGACAGTGCCACCAGCATACCGAGGCTGGTTTCCGCGCTGTAGGTGGTCAGCACCAGGTATCCCTGCAACCCCAGCACCATACCGATGAATACGCCAGAAACAATAATGATCAGCATCGATAAGACACCGACATTATAGAGCTGGCGGATCAGCAGCGGCGCATGTTTGCGAAACTCCGGCTTGCCGACAACCGCATTGAACAACATTAATCCGGCTCGCCCGAACGTCCTGAGGGTTTTTATTCCCCGATGTCCGAGTGATGCCAGCGCATTTAACAACATGGGTGGCTTAACTCCCTGTTTTGAGTAAATCGATGTGGTAGTCGCCCGCCGGGTAACGGAACGGAACCGGTCCATCGGCAATGCCGTCAAGGAACTGGCGTACGCGCGGATCGGCATTTTCTTGTAGTGCCTGAGCACTACCGTAGGCCACTATTTTTTTGTCCGCCATTATATAGGCGTAATCCGCAATACTCAGTACCTCAGGCACATCATGGGATACCACCACACAGGTGACGCCCAGCGCGCTGTTCAGTTCTGAAATTAGCTTCACCAGAACGCCCATGGTGATGGGATCCTGGCCGACGAACGGCTCATCAAACATGATGAGGTCTGGCTCCAGCGCGATAGCACGTGCTAACGCGGCGCGACGCGCCATCCCACCGGATAATTCAGAAGGCATTAATTTGGCCGCACCCCGCAGGCCGACGGCCTCGAGTTTCATCATCACCGTGCTCTTCAGCAACGGCGCTGGCAACGTCGTATGCTCGCGCAGAGGGTACGCGACGTTGTCAAACACATTCATGTCGGTAAATAGCGCACCAGACTGAAACAGCATACTCATGCGCTTACGCACGGTAAATAAACGCGAACGGGACATGGCCGGGACGTTCTCACCGTCAAACAGGATCTCGCCCTTATCCGGGGGGATCTGTCCGCCAATCAGACGCAACAGCGTCGTTTTGCCGATGCCTGATGGCCCCATGATCGCCGTCACCTTACCGCGCGGTACCGTCAGGGAAATATTATCAAAGATGCAGCGGTCACCCCGGGAAAAGCTGACATCGCGCATATCGACTAGATTCGCCACAGACTGCCCCATTGATTCATCCTTTACTATTGCCTCGTTGATCGAAGAGTTTGGCGCTCAATTTAGCCATGAACTCAACATATTTACAGATTATTGCCTGTCCTGGTTAGCGAAAGCTGGCATTTGTTTTACTTTTTAGCCGCATAAAGTCAAAATTAAGACTTCGTTACGGCTTCCAGAAGATCCTTCAAGTGGACCGGCGAGTATACCTGAAGAAAGGACTTTAGATGCTTTTAGCGACGGCGCTGTTAATAATTGGTTTACTTCTGGTGGTCTACGGTGCCGACCGTCTGGTATTTGCTGCATCCATTTTATGTCGAAACTTCGGTATTCCTCCCATTATCATCGGAATGACCGTGGTCAGCATGGGTACGTCGTTACCCGAGATAATTGTCTCCGTTGCCGCATCGATGAATGGGCAACTCGATCTGGCTGTCGGGACCGCTATAGGTTCTAACATCACCAACATTCTGCTTATTTTAGGCCTGTCGGCGCTGATTCATCCTTTTACCGTGCATTCTGATGTTCTGCGTCGTGAATTACCGCTAATGTTGCTGGTAAGTATTTTAGCTGCATCCGTCCTGTATGACGGGCAGTTAAGCCGCAGCGACGGTTTCTTTCTTCTGCTTCTGGCCGTGCTATGGCTGCTATTCATTGTTAAAATCGCCCGTCTGGCCGAGCGACAAGGCAATGACAGCCTGACACGTGAGCAGATAGCTGAGCTGCCGCGCGAAGGCGGATTACCGGTCGCATTTTTGTGGTTGGGCATTGCGCTGATTATCATGCCAATGGCAACACGTATGGTGGTGGACAACGCGACCGTACTGGCGAACTATTTCGCCATGAGCGAACTTACTATCGGGCTGACAGTGGTCGCCATTGGTACCAGCCTGCCGGAGCTGGCAACAGCGATTGCGGGTCTGCGTAAAGGTGAAAATGATATTGCCGTCGGTAACATTATCGGCGCAAACATTTTTAATATCGTTATCGTCCTCGGGCTACCGGCGCTGATTACGCCGGGTGAAGTCAACCCGATGGCCTTCACCCGTGACTATAGCGTCATGCTGCTGGTGAGCGTGATTTTTGCACTACTCTGCTGGCGACGTCCGCGCCAGATTGGTCGCGGCGCAGGTGCGCTGCTGACCGGCGGTTTTATCATATGGCTGGCGATGCTGTATTGGTTATCGCCACTTCTCGTTGGATAACTGGAAACGCATTATGTCGCACTTAGAGTTGCAACCGGGTTTTGACTTTCAGCAAGCAGGCAAGGAAGTCCTGGCAATTGAACGTGAAGGCCTGGCGGAGCTTGATCAGTACATCAACCAAAATTTTACCCTCGCATGCGAGAAAATATTCAGCTGCCCGGGCAAAGTGGTGGTGATGGGAATGGGGAAATCCGGCCATATCGGGCGGAAAATGGCAGCCACATTTGCCAGCACCGGCACCCCCTCATTTTTTGTACACCCAGGCGAAGCCGCACATGGCGATCTGGGTATGGTCTCGCCGCAGGATGTGGTCATTGCCATCTCTAACTCCGGTGAATCCAATGAGATAGCGGCGCTGATCCCGGTATTAAAACGTCTTCATGTACCGCTTATCTGCATGACCGGTCGTCCTGAAAGCAGTATGGCGCGTGCGGCAGATGTGCATCTGTGTGTTAAAGTGCCCAAGGAAGCTTGTCCGTTAGGTCTGGCACCGACCAGCAGTACGACAGCAACACTGGTGATGGGCGATGCCCTAGCGGTGGCATTATTAAAAGCGCGCGGCTTTACCGCGGAAGATTTTGCGTTGTCTCATCCCGGTGGCGCACTGGGTCGTAAGCTTTTACTGCGCGTTAACGATATTATGCATACGGGCGACGAGATCCCGCATGTGACCAAAAACGCCAGCCTGCGTGACGCCTTAATTGAGATCACGCGTAAAAATCTCGGCATGACCGTCATTTGCGATGATGCCATGAAGATTGACGGTATTTTCACCGATGGCGATTTACGTCGTGTCTTCGATATGGGCGTTGATGTACGCCAGTTAGGCATTGCCGATGTGATGACCCCTGGAGGCATTCGCGTGCGTCCGGGTATTCTTGCCGTCGATGCCCTGAACTTAATGCAGTCCCGCCATATCACCTCGGTAATGGTTGCTGATGGCGACCAATTACTCGGTGTGTTACATATGCATGATCTGCTGCGTGCAGGTGTAGTGTAAGAAACTCAAGGATAACGAAAATGAGTAAAGCAGGTGCGTCGCTTGCGACCTGTTATGGACCCGTCAGCGCAGACGTTATCACCCGGGCAGAAAACATCCGTTTGCTGATCCTGGATGTGGATGGCGTACTGTCTGATGGTCTGATTTATATGGGCAACAACGGTGAAGAGCTGAAGGCTTTTAACGTCCGTGATGGTTACGGAATTCGCTGTGCGCTCACTTCCGGTATTGAGGTTGCCATTATTACCGGACGAAAGGCTAAACTTGTAGAAGATCGCTGTGCCACTTTGGGGATCACCCACCTGTATCAGGGGCAGTCAGACAAGCTGGTTGCCTTTGGCGATCTCCTTAGCAAACTGGCGATCGCGCCGGGGAATGTCGCCTACGTTGGCGATGACCTGATCGACTGGCCGGTGATGGCTAAAGTGGGATTAAGCGTCGCGGTGGCAGATGCCCACCCTTTGCTGATCCCGCGAGCTGATTATGTCACCCACATTGATGGGGGACGTGGCGCTGTGCGTGAAGTCTGCGATTTATTACTCCTGGCGCAGGGCAAACTGGACGAGGCCAAAGGGCAATCGATATGAGCAAAACCAGACGTTGGGTTATCATTCTACTGTCGCTGGCTGTCCTTGTGATGATTGGTATTAATCTGGCAGACAAAGATGACACCACTCAGGTCGTCGTCAATAACAACGAGCCAACCTATAAGAGCGAACATACTGATACCGTCGTGTATAGTCCGGAAGGCGCGCTGAGCTATCACTTGATCGCACAACACGTTGAATATTATTCGGAACAAGCGGTTTCGTGGTTTACTCAACCAGTATTAACCACGTTTGATAAGGATAAAGTACCGACCTGGACGATCAAGGCCGACAAAGCCAAATTGACCAACGATCGGATGCTGTATCTGTACGGCCATGTTGAGGTTAACGCCCTGGTGCCTGACTCTCAACTACGCAGAATTACGACCGATAACGCGCAGATTAACCTGGTGACACAAGACGTCACTTCCGATGATCTGGTGACGTTGTATGGCACAACATTTAACTCCAGCGGACTGAAGATGCGCGGCAACTTACGCAGCAAGAACGCCGAGCTGATTGAAAAGGTTAGAACCTCATATGAAATCCAAAACAAACAAACTCAGCCTTAATCTTGTAGTTGCCAGCTCACTTCTGGCCGCCAGCATTCCGGCATTTGCCGTCACCGGCGATACCGAGCAGCCGATTCACATTGAATCGGACCAGCAGTCCCTGGATATGCAGGGCAACGTGGTGACGTTTACTGGCAACGTGATTGTGACTCAGGGCACCATCAAAATTAACGCCGATAAAGTCGTCGTGACCCGTCCTGGCGGTGAAGACGGCAAAGAAGTGATTGATGGCTATGGCAATCCAGCGACGTTTTACCAGATGCAGGACAACGGTAAACCGGTTAAAGGCCACGCCTCTCAGATGCACTATGAACTGGCGAAAGACTTTGTCGTTCTCACCGGCAAGGCGTATCTGGAACAGCTCGATAGCAACATCACGGGCGATAAGATCACTTATCTGGTAAAAGAGCAGAAAATGCAGGCCTTCAGCGATAAAGGCAAACGCGTCACCACCGTTCTGGTTCCGTCGCAGTTGCAGGACAAAAACAAGGCTCCGGCAGAGAAAAAAGGTAACTGATTCGTTATGGCAACATTAACTGCAAAGAACCTTGCAAAAGCCTATAAAGGCCGTCGTGTGGTTGAAGATGTCAGTCTGACCGTCAACTCCGGGGAGATCGTCGGTCTGCTCGGTCCTAACGGTGCAGGCAAGACAACAACCTTTTACATGGTAGTCGGCATTGTCCCGCGCGATGCGGGTAACATTATCATTGATGACGAAGACATCAGTCTGCTGCCTCTGCATGCGCGCGCGCGTCGCGGCATCGGCTACTTACCGCAGGAAGCATCGATTTTCCGTCGCCTGAGCGTGTTTGATAACCTGATGGCGGTACTGCAAATTCGTGACGATCTGACCAGCGAGCAGCGGGAAGATCGGGCCAACGAGCTGATGGAAGAATTCCACATCGAGCACCTGCGCGACAGCTTAGGTCAGTCGCTCTCCGGTGGTGAACGACGCCGCGTGGAGATCGCTCGCGCACTGGCCGCTAATCCGAAATTTATCCTGCTGGATGAACCGTTTGCCGGTGTTGACCCGATTTCTGTTATTGATATTAAACGGATCATCGAACACCTTCGCGACAGCGGCCTTGGCGTGCTGATTACCGACCACAACGTCCGCGAAACGCTGGCAGTGTGTGAGCGCGCCTATATCGTAAGTCAGGGACACCTGATCGCGCACGGCACGCCAACAGAAATACTGCAGGATGAGCACGTTAAGCGCGTATACCTTGGGGAAGACTTCAGACTCTGATAGGGTAGAAGACTTCACGTCACTGCAGGAGAAAACAACTCTGAACATGAAGCAAGGTTTGCAACTCAGGCTTAGCCAACAACTGGCGATGACGCCTCAGCTACAACAGGCTATCCGTCTGTTGCAGCTGTCCACGCTGGAACTTCAGCAAGAACTTCAGCAAGCGCTGGAAAGTAACCCACTGCTCGAGCAAACCGATCTTCACGACGAAATTGATACCCAGGAAAAACAGGACAGCGAAACCCTCGACACCGCAGATGCACTCGAACAAAAAGAGATGCCTGAGGAGTTACCGCTTGACGCCAGTTGGGATGAAATTTACACCGCCGGGACGCCTTCGGGCACCAGCGGAGATTACATCGACGACGAGCTGCCTGTGTATCAGGGTGAGACCACGCAATCACTACAGGATTACCTGATGTGGCAAGTGGAACTGACCCCGTTCTCGGATACCGATCGCGCCATTGCGACATCCATTGTGGATGCGGTAGACGAAACCGGTTATCTCACCGTGACCCTGGACGATATTCTCGAAAGCATGGGCGATGACGACGTCGGTATGGACGAAATCGAAGCCGTGCTTAAACGCGTTCAGCGCTTTGATCCCGTTGGCGTGGCCGCCAAAGATCTCCGTGACTGCTTACTGATCCAACTTTCGCAGTTTGATAAAGCCACACCGTGGCTGGAAGAAGCGCGTCTGATCATCAGCGATCACCTCGATCTGTTAGCTAACCATGACTTCCGCACCCTGATGCGCGTGACCCGGCTGAAAGAAGACGTGCTGAAAGAAGCCGTCAACCTCATCCAGTCGCTTGATCCCCGCCCAGGGCAATCGATCCAGACCGGCGAGCCGGAGTACGTCATTCCGGATGTGCTGGTGCGTAAGCATAACGATCGCTGGGCGGTCGAACTCAACGGCGACAGCATTCCGCGCTTACAGATTAACCAGCACTACGCCGCCATGTGCAATAGCGCGCGCAACGATGCCGACAGCCAGTTTATTCGTAGCAATCTGCAAGATGCGAAGTGGCTGATTAAAAGCCTGGAAAGCCGCAATGATACGTTGCTGCGCGTCAGCCGCTGCATCGTTGAGCAGCAGCAAGCTTTCTTTGAGCAAGGCGAAGAGTTTATGAAACCGATGGTGCTGGCGGATATCGCCCAGGCCGTCGAGATGCACGAATCGACCATTTCCCGTGTGACCACGCAAAAGTATCTGCACAGTCCGCGCGGCATTTTTGAATTGAAGTATTTCTTTTCCAGTCACGTTAACACTGAAGGCGGAGGTGAAGCCTCATCCACAGCTATCCGTGCGCTGGTGAAGAAATTAATTGCTGCGGAAAACCCCGCGAAACCGCTGAGTGACAGCAAGTTAACCTCTATGCTGTCAGAACAGGGTATCATGGTGGCACGCCGCACCGTTGCGAAGTACCGAGAGTCTTTATCCATTCCGCCGTCTAACCAGCGCAAACAGCTGGTGTGACCCAACCGATAAGGAAGACACTATGCAGCTCAACATCACTGGAAACAACGTCGAAATCACCGAAGCCCTGCGCGATTTTGTGAATACAAAATTTGCCAAGCTCGAACAATATTTCGACCGGATTAATCAGGTCTATATTGTGTTGAAAGTGGAGAAGGTTACACATATCTCGGATGCAACACTGCATGTGAACGGTGGCGAAATTCATGCCAGCGCGGAAGGTCAGGATATGTACGCCGCCATTGACGGTTTAATTGATAAACTGGCTCGGCAGTTAACAAAACATAAAGATAAACTGAAACAGCACTAACTTGTCCGGGCAGTTAGCGGGTGCAGGACGGCCTGTTGTGTAGCACAACGGGCCATTTGTACAGTTAGCGCTTAGGTGAAATTATGACAAATAACGATACGACTCTACAACTGAGCACTGTTCTTAACCAGGAATGTACACGCGCAGGCGTTCACTGCCAAAGCAAGAAACGCGCACTGGAAATCATCAGCGAACTTGCGGCAAAACAGCTTAGCTTGCCTGCTCAGGTGGTATTTGAAGCCATTCTGACGCGTGAAAAAATGGGCAGTACCGGCATCGGTAATGGTATTGCTATCCCGCACGGAAAGCTGGAAGAAGACACGATGCGCGCGGTTGGTGTGTTTGTTCAACTCGAAACACCCATCGCCTTCGACGCCATTGATAATCAACCTGTCGATCTGCTTTTCGCCCTGCTGGTCCCGGCAGACCAAACCAAGACGCATTTGCATACGTTGTCACTGGTCGCAAAACGTCTGGCAGATAAAACCATCTGTCGTCGTCTGCGCGCCGCGCAGAGTGACCAGGAGTTGTATCAAATCATCACGGACACCGAAGGTGGACAGGATGAAGCATAACAACCCAATGGCATCCTTTTTTGTCGTTGTGAGGAGAAACAGTACATGGTACTGATGATCGTCAGCGGCCGTTCAGGGTCAGGTAAATCTGTCGCCCTGCGTGCGCTGGAAGATATGGGTTTTTACTGCGTGGATAACCTTCCCGTAGTGCTGTTGCCCGATCTGGCTCGTACACTGGCCGATCGCCAGATTTCTGCGGCCGTCAGCATTGATGTGCGCAACATGCCTGAGTCCCCGGAAATTTTCGAGCAGGCAATGAATAATCTGCCCGAGGGTTTCTCACCACAGCTGCTGTTCCTTGATGCAGACCGTAACACGTTGATTCGTCGCTACAGCGACACGCGCCGTTTACACCCGCTCTCCAGCAAGAACTTGTCTCTGGAAAGCGCTATCGATAAGGAAAGCGATTTGCTGGAGCCTCTACGCTCTCGCGCTGACCTGATCGTTGATACCTCCGAAATGTCCGTACACGAACTGGCAGAAATGTTACGTACCCGACTGCTGGGTAAACGTGAACGTGAATTGACGATGGTATTCGAATCCTTTGGTTTCAAACACGGTATCCCGATTGATGCGGATTACGTCTTTGACGTGCGCTTCCTGCCTAACCCACACTGGGATCCGAAGCTGCGCCCAATGACCGGTCTTGACCGCCCTGTCGCCGCATTCCTCGACAGGCACACAGAAGTACACAATTTTATCTACCAGACTCGCAGCTATCTTGAGCTATGGTTACCCATGCTGGAGACCAACAACCGTAGCTACCTTACCGTAGCCATCGGCTGTACCGGCGGGAAACACCGTTCGGTGTATATTGCAGAGCAGCTGGCAGACTACTTCCGCTCACGCGGTAAAAACGTGCAGTCACGCCATCGTACGCTGGAAAAACGTAAATCATGACCGTGAAGCAAACCGTTGAAATCACCAATAAGCTGGGCATGCATGCCCGCCCAGCGATGAAACTGTTTGAATTGATGCAGGGTTTCGAAGCAGAAGTTTTGCTGCGTAATGATGAAGGAACGGAAGCCGAGGCCAACAGCGTTATCGCTCTGCTGATGCTGGATTCAGCCAAAGGGCGTCAGATAGAAGTCGAAGCCACGGGACCACAGGAAGTAGAAGCCCTGGCCGCAGTGATTGCCCTGTTTAATTCAGGGTTTGATGAAGATTAATCGAGTACACAGTACGTAGCCAGTAGGCCGGATAAGGCGTTTACGCCGCATCCGGCAATAACTACGCTAATACAGCTTATTTTCCCGCATAAACGACTCACCACCTAACTGGCGCATTTGGCGCATAATCCAGGCTTGGCGGTTACGCACATAACCAGAAGGCGCATTCGCCTTAAAACGCAAAGGATTGGGCAATACTGCCGCCAGCAAGGCCGCTTCAGACAGGCTCAACCGACTGGCCGGTTTATGAAAATACCGTTGCGCCGCCGCCTCCACGCCAAATATCCCATCGCCAAACTCGGCGATATTCAAATAGACGGTCAGAATACGTTTCTTACTCCAGACGGTTTCCATACCCAGCGTTAGCCCGGCTTCAAGGCCCTTACGCACCCAGCTACGTCCATCCCACAAAAAGAGGTTTTTCGCCGTCTGTTGCGATAACGTTGACGCCCCGCGAATGCGGTTTTCATTGCGTTCATTGTGCGCCAGCGCTTTCTCTATGGCGGTGACGTCAAACCCCCAGTGGTCTGGAAACTTCTGGTCCTCTGCAGCAATCACCGCCAGTCCCATCCACGGTGAGATCTCATCCATACTCACCCAGTCCGAGTGCGCCACATAGCCGAAATCACCGGACAGCCATGCGCCCAGCTGTCGCTCGACCATTACCGCCGAGAAAGGCACAGGCATCACGCTGAAAAGTGCGATGCCCCCGCCCCAGAATACGGCGAGGACAACCACCACCCGCAGAAAAATACGTCGCAGAAAGGCGGTTACTCCTTTTCTCATTCAGTCAGCACCAGCACACGCGATACCAGTTTATCGATGCCACTCGCAGCCTGAGCGATGTCCTGCGCCAGCATATAGGCAGGCGTGGTGACGATTTTGTTGTCTTCATCGACGACAATGTCATCAACCGGACAAGGCACATGCTCAGCGCCCATCTCTTCCAGCACCTCTGCCGTGTCGATATCAGTGCCGATGGTCAGACGCAGCGGGAAGTCAAAAATTTTTGGTAACATGGCAGGCGCAATGCACATAAACCCCAACGGCTTACCCGCCTGATGCATGGTCACCGCCAGCGCGGCTAAATCGCTGTCAACCCGGCATTCGCTGCCCTGACTGGCAAAATTGCTCAGATTTTTGGCCGCCCCAAACCCACCCGGCACGATCAACGCATCCAGTTCCGATGAGACTGCCTGCGCAAGTGGGCGAATATCGCCACGTGTGATACGCGCGGCTTCAATCAGCACATTGCGAGTTTCCAGCATCGGCTCGCCGGTCAGATGATTAATCACATCCGCTTGTTGTTTATCTGGCGCGAAACAGACAGCCTGAGCGCCGTTGCGGGCAATGGCCAGAAGCGTGAGAACAGTTTCATGGATCTCTGCACCGTCATACACGCCGCATCCGCTGAGCACTACACCCACTTTTTTCATCGTAATACTCCTTTCTCAACTGGCTGAAACATATTAGTTATTATGATTTAAATGCTACGCTTCACACATTTAACTGATTCATGTAACAAATTATTTAAGATTTGCTATCTTAACTGCGTGCGGCCTGAAAATTAGGGCTGCGCCCTTGTAAACAATGATAATAATTTACGGCGCAGCCACGATTTCCCTGGTGTTGGCGCAGTATTCGCGCACCCCGGTCAAGCCGGGGTCATTTTTTTTCCACACTCGCCACCCAGGCTTTTAATACTGCCACGTCGTGCTGCCACTCCTGCTTCATCTCTTCAATCCATTCAGCAACGTTATCTTCCCAGGCAGGAAGATCCGGCGACTGGATTTGCTGACCTAGCTGTTGCAAGTGACGCAGCCCCACTGAACCTGCTGCGCCTTTAATTTTATGGCCTTCCTCAACAACACCTTTTTTATCCCGTGCCGTCAGGTTGGACTCCAGCACGCTCAAATATCCCGGCATCATCTTCTCAAACACCGCCAGCCCGTCGGTAATTAACTTCGGTCCCACCAGCTCGAGGTATTGTTCCAACATAGGAATATCTAACAGCGCTTGCGATTTACTGCTTTCTTCAGATGTCACAGTGCTCTCCTCTTCGTTTCGGGTATCCCAGTATTTTTTGATCATGGCGGTTAGCGCCGGAACCGACAGCGGCTTACTCAGCACGTCGTCCATGCCTGCGTCCAGATACTCTTTTTTATCTTTCAGTACGTTGGCGGTGAGTGCAACCAGCGGTGGCAGATCTTCACGGGCATATTTTTGCGTGAGCTCCCGCGAGATATCCAGACCGGTCATATCCGGTAGCTGAATATCCAGCAACACCAGGTCATATTCACCCGGCGTAAACATTTCCAGCGCGGCTTTCCCGGTCATCGCGACATCCACGCTGTTGCCTAATTTTTCCAGCACGGAGCGCGCAACAATAACGTTCAGCTCAATGTCTTCTACCAGCAGCACATTCAGGGCTGGCAGCGGCAGTTCATCGTCTTCAAAAGCATCTTCAATCTCTTCCGCTACCGCAGGGGCATGTACGGTTAGCGTAAAGATGGACCCTTTTCCTGCCTGGCTGGAAACCGTAATATCACCGCCCATGTTTTTCGCCAGACGCTTCGACACGGCCAAACCAATCCCTGTCCCCGTTGCCGGTTTACCGCCGTTGCTGTCCTTCACCTGATAATACATAGCGAAGATTTTATCCTGCTCATCCTGCGGAATGCCGATGCCAGAATCTTCAACTTCGAAATGCAGCATATTCCCCTGGTCATAGCGCGCCCGCACGGTCACCTGCCCCTGTTGGGTAAACTTCACGGCGTTGCTGATCAGATTCCACAGGATCTGACGCAGACGCGTTCCGTCGGTAATGACCTTATGCGGCAGCGGTAACGTCGGCTCAAGCACAAAGCGCAGCCCTTTTTGCTGCGCCTGTAGGCCAGAGAGGTTTTCCAGATCCGCCATAAAGCTGGTGAAATCGATTGGCTGGTTATCGAGCTGGACTTTACGTCGTTCCATCTTATCCATGTCGATAATATCGTTGAAAATATTCCCCAGCGTCACAGCAGAGACGTGGATTGTTTTCAGGTATTTTTCCTGCTCCGCGGTCAGATCCGTATCCAGCAGGATCCGGCTTAAGCCGACAATGCCGTTAAGCGGGGTGCGCAACTCGTGGCTGATGGTAGAAATAAAGGTGGTCTTATCGCGGCTGGCGCGCTCAAGCGCATCCTGATAACGCTTACGCTCGGTAATATCGCGCCCAAAGCCCATCAGACCATGTCGTTTACCTACGCGGTCATAGTAAGGCACTTTGCGAATTTCAAAGCAGGCTTTGCGCCCGTCCGGGTAGTCCAGCCACTGTTCGTAGGTGAGCGAAACATTATGACGGAACACCTTCTCGTCGGTCTCAATCACCTTTTCAGCCGCTTCAGGAGAGTAAACGTCAGCCGGTTTTAAGTTCACCAGCTGCTTTTCGCTTTTGCCAGTCAGCAGCTCCATAGCACGGTTACAGCCGGAAAACTCCTTATCTTCATTGCGATAAAAAACCAGATCCGGCGAGGCATCAAGGAAAGAGCGTAAAAAGGAAGACTGTTGCTCAAGCTGGATCTGCGCCTCTTCGCGCTCTTTGATTTCAACCTTCAGTTGCTCGAATGTTTCCTGGCGCTCTGCTTCGGCTTTTTCACGCTCAACAATTTCCTGATTGAGCTGGGCAATATTATCTTTCAGCTGCACATTGAGCTTGAGATCGCGCTCGCGCATCTCTTCCAGCTTTTGTACCAGTCGTGACAGGCGTTGCCGGGACTCCTCAAGTTGCTCCACCACCACAGACAAGAAATAGACGGCCCAGGGGGTAATTAACAGACCAAAAAAGATAGAACGGATGACATCAATGCTTTCTACCTGGCCATGCAGCACCATGGTGACAGCCATCTGCACCACAATTGCCAACACGACCAGAGCCAGCGCCAACAGCAGCGAAAAGCGCACCAGACCTAACTTCATCATCAGGTCGACGTAATATTGCGCCAGCATACGGATTTGCTTCATAGAGGGTTCCTTCACGACAACTTGGCACAATAATACTCAATTCTCAGCGTGACGTTGAAGATTGTGCAAGAAATGCGGAGGTTATCGGTGAAATGACCGCGGAGAGGCCATCGTAGGCCTGATAAGCAACGCGCCATCAGGCAATGTGCGCCGGGCCGCCTGATGGCGCTTCGCTTATCAGGCCTACATGACTACGGAGAGTTAGTTCTCAGGCTGTACCCATGGCGTACCGAGCGCCGAGCCTTGCACACCGTACTTGTTAAGGTACTTATCCAGTTCGACCATCCCGGTCCAGCGGTTTTCACACCATAGCGGTGCCAACAGCGTTGGGCGACGCGCGCTGGCGGAAATTCGATGATAAATCACCTCTGGCGGCGTATGACGGATCATCTCCCCGGCGGTAACCGTATAGTCGTCCAGTTCAATTCCGTTCAGCCGCCCGGCTTCCCAGGCTTTCGCCATCGTACTGCCTTTCACAATATGCAGCGGGTGCAGCTTAATACCGTCAACACCCGTCTCCACTACACGTTCCATGGTTTGCAGGCATTCTGCCTGCCCTTCTCCCGGCAGACCGACAATCAGGTGCGAGCACACTTTCAGCCCACGCTCGCGTGCCAGTCGCGTAGTGCGTTGGTAGCAGGCAAAATCATGGCCGCGGTTAATACGATGCAGGGTTTTGTCATGCGCGGTTTGCAAACCGAGTTCCAGCCATACCTCATAGCCGAGGTCTTTATACTCGCAAAGCAGATCGAGTACCGCATCCGGCACGCAGTCGGGGCGCGTCCCAACGCATAACCCGACGATACTGGCCTGGCTAACAGCCTGCTGATACATCGAACGCAGCACCTGCACTTCAGCAAAGGTGCTGGTATAGGCCTGGAAATAGGCCAGATAGCGTTTCGCGCGATTGACCAGATGCGCCTGATGCTCAAGCTGCTCGGCAATAGAATGGTGCTGCTGTGCTTCATCGGCAAACGAGGCGACATTGCAGAAAGTACACCCGCCACGTCCGATGGTGCCATCACGATTTGGACAGCTAAAGCCGCCGTGAAGCGTGAGTTTATGAACCTTTTGCCCATAACGGCGAGAAAGATCCCCACCAAACATATTGACTAATTTCTGTAACTGCATAATCTGGTAGACCGCGCCTTGAAAAGAGGCCAAAGCCTGCCATTTTTTGCCCCAGTCGGCGATGACCTGGATCAATCGCCCTGGCGTGCCTTTATTCATTGCATAACAAATCAAAATAATCGAAATTTCATTCATTCAAAATGAAATTACTTTTCCTTATATCCGACTGTTTTTTTTATCTTCTTATACTCTCAGCATAAAAACAGTATCTTTAAGACGCCAAAACTCTAAAAACCAGCATAAAATGCCAAGCATAGCGATAAACAAAGGGAGGACGGGGGATATACAGCCTTTCTGACAGTGAGACAGATCACACTTCGATCTCCATTCTCCTTGCGTTAAATCAATGTAAAAAAGCCTTAAATTTCAACATATTCATAAAGTTAATCGCCCTATAGCACATTTTTGCATAAATAAGATTGCCATTTGACCTGTGTGTGGATTCCCGATAACGTGGAAATCCGCTGGAAGCTTTCTGGATGAGCAGTCTGCTCATCATATTTATGCAGTAATTGAGATTCCCTCTGAAGCAAGTCCTCAAACTTGTTTGACCTATGCGAAAAGGATAAAGAGGGCGAATGCGAGGTAAGCGTATGACACGCAAACCCCGTCGCCATGCTCTTGGTGTGCCCGTGCGCAACGGTCCAGATGGGAATCCCGCAGAGCCTGGGGAGGTTCACTGATATGTTGTACGATAAATCCCTTGAGAGGGATAACTGTGGTTTCGGCCTGATCGCCCACATAGAAGGCGAACCTAGCCACAAGGTAGTGCGTACCGCCATACACGCACTGGCCCGCATGCAGCACCGTGGCGCAATTCTAGCCGATGGTAAAACCGGCGATGGTTGCGGTTTGCTGTTACAAAAACCTGACCGCTTTTTCCGCATCGTGGCGCAAGAGCGCGGCTGGCGTTTAGCTAAAAACTATGCCGTCGGCATGATCTTTTTAAATAAAGACGCTGAACTGGCTGCGGCTTCTCGTCGCATTGTCGAAGAAGAATTACAGCAGGAGACCCTGTCGATTGTCGGCTGGCGCGACGTGCCGACCAACGAAGGTGTTCTCGGTGAAATCGCCCTCTCCTCCCTGCCTCGTATCGAGCAAATTTTTGTCAACGCCCCTGCGGGCTGGCGTCCGCGTGATATGGAGCGCCGCCTGTTCATCGCGCGCCGTCGCATCGAAAAACGCCTCCAGGACGATAAAGACTTCTACGTGTGTAGCTTGTCGAACCTGGTCAATATCTATAAAGGTCTGTGTATGCCGGCGGATCTGCCGCGCTTTTACCTGGACCTGGCGGACCTGCGTCTGGAATCGGCCATCTGCCTGTTCCACCAGCGCTTCTCCACCAATACCGTACCGCGCTGGCCGCTGGCGCAACCGTTCCGCTACCTGGCGCATAACGGTGAAATCAACACCATCACCGGCAACCGCCAGTGGGCACGCGCACGTACCTATAAATTCCAGACACCGCTGATCCCTGACCTGCACGACGCCGCACCGTTCGTTAACGAAACCGGCTCCGACTCCAGCTCAATGGATAACATGCTGGAACTGCTGCTGGCTGGCGGGATGGACATTATTCGCGCCATGCGTTTACTGGTGCCGCCGGCCTGGCAGAACAACCCGGATATGGACCCGGAGCTGCGCGCGTTCTTTGACTTTAACTCCATGCACATGGAGCCGTGGGATGGCCCGGCGGGCATTGTTATGTCCGACGGCCGCTTTGCCGCCTGTAACCTTGACCGTAACGGCCTGCGTCCGGCGCGCTACGTCATCACCAAAGACAAGCTGATTACCTGCGCCTCTGAAGTTGGGATCTGGGATTATCAGCCGGATGAAGTCGTCGAGAAAGGTCGCGTCGGCCCTGGCGAGCTGATGGTTATCGATACCCGCAGCGGGCGCATTCTGCACTCCGCCGAAACCGATGACGATCTGAAAAGCCGTCATCCGTACAAAGAGTGGATGGAGAAGAACGTCCGCCGTCTGGTGCCGTTCGAAGACCTCGCAGACGATCAGGTCGGCAGCCGCGAACTGGACGATGACACGCTCGCCAGCTATCAGAAACAGTTTAACTACAGCGCCGAAGAGCTGGATTCCGTGATCCGCGTGCTCGGTGAAAACGGTCAGGAAGCGGTCGGCTCAATGGGTGATGATACCCCGTTTGCGGTGCTCTCAAGCCAGCCGCGCATCATTTATGACTACTTCCGCCAGCAGTTCGCGCAGGTGACTAACCCGCCGATCGACCCGCTGCGTGAAGCGCACGTTATGTCGCTGGCCACCAGCATCGGTCGTGAGATGAACGTCTTCTGCGAAGCCGAAGGTCAGGCACACCGCCTGAGCTTTAAATCGCCGATCCTGCTGTACTCCGATTTTACCCAGCTCACCACCATGAAAGAGGAGCATTACCGCGCCGACCGCCTGGATATCACCTTCGACGTGACCGAAACCACGCTCGAAGAGACCGTCAAAGCATTGTGCGATAAGGCGGAACAGATGGTGCGTAACGGTACTGTGCTGCTGGTGCTCTCTGACCGTAACATCGCGAAAAACCGCCTGCCGGTTCCTGCACCGATGGCCGTAGGCGCAGTGCAAACGCGTCTGGTAGAACAAAGTCTGCGTTGCGACGCCAACATCATCGTTGAAACCGCCAGTGCCCGCGACCCGCACCATTTTGCTGTCCTGCTTGGCTTTGGCGCGACGGCCATTTATCCGTATCTCGCGTATGAAACGCTGGGACGACTGATCGACACTCAGGCGATTGCCAAAGATTACCGGACCGTGATGCTGAACTACCGTAACGGCATCAACAAAGGTCTGTACAAAATCATGTCCAAAATGGGCATCTCGACCATTGCCTCTTACCGCTGCTCGAAGCTGTTTGAAGCCGTTGGTCTGCACGATGATGTCGTGGCGCTGTGCTTCCAGGGCGTGGTCAGCCGCATCAGCGGCGCAGGGTTTAGCGACTTCCAGCAGGATCTGCTGAACCTCTCCAAACATGCATGGCTGGCACGTAAACCTATCAACCAGGGCGGTTTGCTCAAATACGTCCACGGCGGCGAATACCATGCCTACAACCCGGACGTGGTGCGCACGCTGCAACAGGCGGTACAAAGCGGCGAGTACAGCGACTATCAGGAATATGCCAAGCTGGTCAATGAGCGTCCGGCGGCCACGCTGCGCGATCTGCTGGCGATTACGCCTGGCGATGAAGCCGTAAGCATTAGCGAAGTAGAACCCGCGACCGAACTGTTTAAACGCTTTGATACCGCAGCTATGTCCATCGGCGCATTAAGCCCCGAAGCACACGAAGCGCTGGCCGAAGCCATGAACAGCATCGGCGGCAACTCGAACTCCGGTGAAGGCGGTGAAGACCCGGCGCGCTATGGCACCAATAAAGTGTCGCGCATTAAGCAGGTTGCTTCCGGTCGCTTTGGCGTAACCCCGGCGTATCTGGTCAACGCCGATGTCATCCAGATTAAAGTCGCTCAGGGCGCGAAACCTGGCGAAGGCGGTCAGTTACCGGGTGATAAAGTCACCCCGTACATCGCCAAACTGCGCTATTCGGTACCGGGCGTGACGCTGATCTCCCCGCCGCCGCACCACGATATTTACTCTATCGAAGACTTAGCGCAGCTGATTTTCGACCTCAAACAGGTCAACCCGAAAGCGATGATCTCCGTGAAGCTGGTTTCCGAACCAGGCGTTGGCACCATCGCCACAGGCGTGGCGAAAGCCTATGCGGACCTGATCACCATTGCTGGCTACGATGGCGGTACCGGCGCAAGCCCGCTCTCCTCGGTGAAATATGCGGGCTGCCCGTGGGAACTCGGTTTGGTGGAAACCCAGCAGGCGCTGGTCGCTAACGGTCTGCGTCACAAGATTCGTCTGCAGGTTGATGGCGGTCTGAAAACCGGTGTCGATATCATTAAAGCGGCGATTCTGGGTGCGGAAAGCTTCGGCTTCGGTACCGGTCCAATGGTGGCGCTGGGCTGTAAATACCTGCGTATTTGCCACCTGAACAACTGCGCAACCGGCGTGGCGACTCAGGATGACAAACTGCGTAAGAATCACTATCACGGCCTGCCGTTCAAAGTGACTAACTACTTTGAATTTATCGCCCGCGAAGTCCGTGAGCTGATGGCGCAACTGGGTGTGAAGCGTCTGGTGGATCTGATTGGTCGTACCGACCTGCTCAAAGAGCTGGAAGGGTTTACCGCCAAGCAACAGAAACTGGAACTGTCTCGTCTGCTGGAAACCGCCGAACCGCATCCGGGTAAAGCGCTGCATTGCACCGAGAACAACCCGCCGTTTGATAACGGCGTGCTGAACGCTCAGTTGTTACAGCAAGCGAAACCGTTTGTCGACGAGCGCCAGAGCAAAACCTTCTGGTTCGATATCCGCAACACCGACCGTTCTGTTGGCGCGTCGCTGTCGGGCTATATCGCGCAAACGCATGGCGATCAGGGGCTGGCGTCTGACCCAATCAAAGCGCACTTCAGCGGTACCGCAGGCCAGAGCTTCGGCGTGTGGAACGCGGGTGGCGTGGAGTTGTATCTGACCGGTGATGCCAACGACTATGTCGGTAAAGGTATGGCGGGCGGTCTGCTGGCAGTGCGTCCTCCGGTTGGCTCTGCCTTCCGTAGCCATGAGGCGAGCATCATTGGTAACACCTGTCTGTATGGCGCCACCGGTGGCCGCCTGTTTGCCGCGGGTCGTGCAGGTGAGCGCTTTGCAGTACGTAACTCCGGCGCAATCACCGTGGTTGAAGGTATTGGCGACAACGGCTGCGAATATATGACCGGCGGCATCGTCTGTATTCTCGGAAAAACGGGCGTCAATTTCGGAGCGGGTATGACGGGTGGATTCGCCTACGTGCTCGACGAAGACGGTGAGTTCCGCAAACGCGTGAACCCGGAACTGGTAGAAGTGCTGAACGTGGACTCGCTGGCTATCCACGAGGAACACCTGCGCGGTTTGATTACCGAGCACGTACAGCATACCGGCTCTTCACATGGCGAAGAGATCCTGGCTAACTGGCCAGCATTCTCGGCGAAATTCGCGCTGGTAAAACCAAAATCCAGTGATGTGAAAGCACTGTTGGGTCACCGTAGTCGTAGCGCAGCAGAGCTGCGTGTGCAGGCGCAGTAAGGGGTAGCAGCAATGAGTCAGAACGTATACCAATTTATCGACCTGCAGCGCGTTGATCCGCCTAAGAAGCCGCTGAAGATCCGTAAGATCGAGTTTATCGAGATCTACGAGCCGTTTTCCGAAGGCCAGGCCAAAGCACAGGCAGACCGCTGCCTGTCCTGCGGTAACCCGTACTGCGAGTGGAAGTGTCCGGTGCATAACTACATCCCGAACTGGCTGAAACTGGCGAACGAGGGGCGTATTTTTGAAGCGGCAGAACTGTCGCACCAGACCAACACTCTGCCGGAAGTCTGTGGCCGCGTGTGCCCGCAGGATCGTCTGTGTGAAGGATCCTGTACGCTGAACGATGAGTTCGGCGCGGTGACTATCGGTAACATCGAGCGCTATATCAACGATAAAGCATTCGAAATGGGCTGGCGCCCGGATATGACCGGCGTGCGTCAAACCGACAAGCGCGTGGCGATCATCGGTGCCGGTCCGGCAGGCCTGGCCTGTGCTGATGTGCTGACCCGCAACGGCGTGAAGGCGGTGGTATTTGACCGCCACCCGGAAATCGGCGGTCTGCTGACCTTCGGTATTCCAGCCTTCAAACTGGAAAAAGAGGTGATGACCCGCCGTCGTGAAATCTTCACCGATATGGGCATTGAGTTCAAATTGAACGTGGAAGTGGGCCGCGATGTACAGCTTGACGATCTGCTGAAAGATTATGACGCCGTGTTCCTTGGCGTAGGTACCTATCAGTCGATGCGCGGTGGGCTGGAAAACGAAGACGCTTCCGGTGTATTTGATGCCCTGCCGTTCCTGATCGCCAATACCAAACAGTTGATGGGCTTTGGCGAAAGCAGCGACGAGCCGTACATCAGCATGGAAGGCAAACGCGTCGTCGTTCTCGGCGGTGGCGATACCGCGATGGACTGCGTGCGGACCTCGGTTCGCCAGAACGCAGCACATGTCATCTGCGCTTATCGTCGTGACGAAGAGAACATGCCGGGTTCCAAACGCGAAGTGAAAAATGCGCGTGAAGAAGGCGTCGAATTCCAGTTCAACGTCCAGCCTTTAGGCGTGGAAGTGAACGCCAACGGTAAGGTATGCGGTGTGAAAATGGCGCGTACCGAAATGGGTGAACCGGATGCGAAGGGCCGTCGCCGTGCGGAGATCGTCGCCGGTTCCGAACACGTTGTTCCGGCAGATGCGGTGGTACTGGCGTTTGGCTTCCGTCCGCACAGTATGGAGTGGCTGGCAAAACACAGCGTCGAACTGGATTCTCAGGGCCGCATTATTGCTCCAGAGCGCAGCGACAACGCCTTCCAGACCAGCAACCCGAAAATCTTCGCCGGTGGCGACATCGTGCGCGGTTCGGATCTGGTAGTCACCGCGATTGCCGAAGGTCGTAAAGCGGCAGACGGTATCCTGAACTACCTGGAAGTGTAATACAGCCTCTTAAGGCATCTCATCTGCCCGGGTGGGTGAGATGCCAAATTCCTGCCGCAATACCGCCAAACCTGCCGATTAAGCCAGTCTGACAACACGTTTAGTAAACAGGGCAAATAACCTTAACACCCCAAACAGATCAACATCATGAATAATAACCATGTAAAAATCAGACGAAAACGTTTGCTTTACGTTGAGAACTGTATATTATGCGGCGGATTTTTTGGGCAAAATTCATGGAGGCGTTGTGTCGCAAGACAACAATTATAGCCAGGGCCCCGTCCCTCTGGCGGCGCGAAAAGGCGTAGTTCCACTAACATTTGTCATGTTGGGACTCACATTCTTTTCCGCCAGTATGTGGACCGGTGGCACACTCGGTACCGGTCTTTCTTATAATGATTTCTTCCTGGCAGTTCTCTTCGGTAATCTTCTCCTCGGTATTTACACTGCATTTCTCGGTTTTATCGGCGCAAAAACAGGGCTCTCAACCCACCTTCTGGCGCGTTACTCATTTGGTGTGAAAGGTTCATGGCTTCCCTCTCTGCTGTTAGGCGGCACACAGGTAGGCTGGTTTGGCGTTGGTGTGGCCATGTTTGCTATCCCGGTTGGCAAAGCGACGGGAATTGACGTCAATATCCTGATTGCGGTTTCCGGTCTGTTGATGACCCTGACCATCTTTTTTGGCATCTCAGCGCTGACCGTTTTATCTATCATCGCCGTGCCTGCCATCGTCGTACTTGGCAGCTACTCCGTCTGGCTGGCAGTGAGCGATGTCGGTGGTTTGGAGCATTTAAAAGCGATAGTGCCACAAACGCCGCTGGATTTCTCCACCGCACTGGCGCTGGTAGTCGGCTCGTTTGTCAGCGCAGGGACGTTAACCGCTGACTTCGTCCGTTTTGGCCGCAACGCCAAAGGCGCGGTGCTGATCGCCATGGTGGCGTTTTTCCTTGGCAACTCCTTGATGTTCATCTTCGGCGCTGCGGGCGCGGCTGCGGTTGGACAGGCGGATATCTCTGACGTGATGATTGCCCAGGGACTGCTGCTGCCCGCGATCATCGTTCTCGGCCTGAATATCTGGACCACCAACGATAATGCGCTGTACGCATCGGGCCTGGGATTTGCCAATATTACCGGCCTTTCCAGCCGTACGCTGTCAGTGGCTAACGGTATTATTGGCACACTGTGCGCACTGTGGCTTTACAATAACTTTGTCGGCTGGCTGACATTTCTGTCGGCAGCGATTCCCCCGATTGGCGGGGTGATCATCGCCGACTATCTGCTGAACCATCGCCGCTATGCCGACTTCAGCAAAGCGCAATTTATTTCCGTAAACTGGATAGCGATCCTGTCCGTTGCACTGGGCATTGCCGCAGGTCACTATATTCCCGGCATCGTGCCCGTCAATGCCGTACTTGGCGGCGTATTCAGCTATATCCTGCTGAATCCACTTTTCAATCGCAGCCTTGCTAAATCCCCGGAGGTCAGCCATGCAGAATAATAACATCACCATTCATCAGGCGCGTTTACAGGGACGTGAAGGGTTATGGCAAATCACGATTGAAAACGGGCGCTTTAGCCGTATTGAGCCTCAAGACGCAGCGACGTTACCACAGGGTGAAGTGCTTGATGCTGAAGGCGGTCTGGCTATCCCACCGTTCGTTGAGCCACATATCCATCTGGACACTACACAAACCGCGGGCGAGCCGAGCTGGAATCAGTCTGGTACGCTGTTTGAGGGCATTGAACGCTGGGCTGAACGTAAGGCAATGCTCACTCACGAAGACGTCAAAGCGCGCGCCATGCAGACCCTGAAGTGGCAGATGGCCAACGGCATCCAGTATGTCCGTACCCACGTTGACGTTTCCGACCCAACGTTGACGGCGCTAAAAGCCATGCTGGAGGTGAAGCAAGAAGTCGCTCCGTGGGTAGAGCTACAGATTGTCGCGTTCCCGCAAGAAGGCATTCTTTCTTATCCCAACGGTGAAGCGCTCCTGGAGGAAGCCGTGCGTCTGGGCGCCGACGTCATTGGCGCGATCCCGCACTTTGAATTCACGCGTGAATATGGCGTAGAGTCGCTGCATAAGATTTTCGCTCTGGCGCAAAAATACGACAAACTTATCGACGTGCACTGTGACGAAATCGATGATGAGCAATCCCGCTTTGTTGAAACCGTTGCAGCGCTGGCGCATCGCTACAATATGGGCGAGCGCGTGACCGCCAGCCATACCACGGCGATGCATTCCTACAACGGCGCGTATGCTTCCCGTCTTTTCCGCCTGTTGAAAATGTCCGGCATTAACTTTGTCGCAAATCCACTGGTGAATATTCACCTGCAAGGGCGCTTTGACACTTATCCTAAGCGTCGTGGTGTTACGCGCGTCAAAGAGATGCTGGAAGCGGAGATCAACGTCTGCTTCGGTCATGATGACGTCTTCGATCCGTGGTATCCGCTGGGCACTGCGAATATGCTGCAGGTGCTGCATATGGGATTACACGTGTGCCAGCTGATGGGATACGGACAAATTAACGATGGGTTGAACCTGGTCACCACCCACAGCGCGAAAACCCTGCATCTGCAGGACTACGGTCTGAACGTGGGGAATTCTGCGAATCTGGTGATTTTGCCTGCAGAAAATGGGTTTGACGCGGTTCGTCGCCAGACGCCTGCCCGTTATTCCATTCGTCATGGTCGAGTCATTGCCGAGACGGTCCCAAGCCAAACCACACTGCATCTGACGCAGCCAGAAACGGTGACGTTTAAGCGCTAAGTCGTTACATTCCATGTCGGATGGCGTTAGCCCTGCCATCCGACACAGTCTCTCATTCTCAAGCTTGTAATAAGCTGGCGCGGACTTTGATCACCACCTTTTTGATGTCCATCGGGGTCTGCACCACACAACCCGGTTTATGCGGCTCGCCCGGCATAAAAATCACAAATTTTCCCGGCTTCAGTACCATAGCCTGTTCATCGGCAATCTGGCTGCACAGCTGATAATCATCCTCGATGTGCATCTCTTCGCAGTGACGAGCAGAATCGGTCATCCCGAACAGAATCCGTTCTTCGCCGGACAACAGCATCTGAATATCAATGTACTGCTGATGCAGCTCCGCTTTCTTATGCTCTGGGCTCTGCGTTGTAAATTGCATGACATTCATAAAAATATTCTCGCCCTGCAACGTGTAGCGCCCAGGCGTTTTCTCCTGCGGATTCGCCGCAATGGCAAGCGTTAACGCCTGCTGCAAGACCGGATGTAATCCGGCAGAAGGCAGTGAATTCAACGCATCTGATATCATCATCATTCTCCCTGGACCAACAGCGCGGCCCCCAGTAATCCAGCGTCATGACGGCAATGCGCCGCCAGCAATTCAACGTGATAGGCCAAAGGCTCTTGTGCCAGATAATGTTCCACCAGCGCCAGATACCCTTCAGCCAGCCCAACGCTGCCGCCAATGACCACGCACTGACAATCGGTCGTGGCCTTCACATCGGCAACAAGCCTTGCCAAAGCACGCGCTGAGCGATGGATCAACCGGCTTGCCTGCTCATCCCCCTGCCCGGCACGGCTAAAAATAGTTTTGGCGTCGCATCCGGCAAGCGCGCCTTCGGCAGCCGCCGCTATTCCACGACCGGATGCGATCGCCTCAACGCAGCCCACACGCCCGCAGCCGCAAACAGGCCCATGCGGATCGGCCAGCGTATGTCCCAGATGCCCAGCCAAACCGCCAACTCCGGTCAGCAGTTTCCCACCGCTGACGACTCCCCCGCCAACGCCTGTGGAGACGGTAATAAACACCAGATCGCGGTACTCACCACCAAGCGCATGGTACTCAGCCCACGCCGCTGCCTGTGCGTCATTGACGGCCAGCGTCGGCAGGCCGGTGATTTGTTCCAGCGTTTGTGTCAGCGGAAAATGCATCAATCCGCCGAGGTTATGCGGATTCAGCGCCAGTAAAGCCCCCTCACGGATAATCCCCGTCGAGGCGATCGCCACCCGATTAGCACGCCCCTGTAGCGGGGCAACCAGTGTTTGTAACGCGGCGCGCAGCGCTTGCGGCGTTTTACTGGCAGGCGTCGGCAGTTCACGCCGCTCGCGGACTTGCAGATTGTTGTCTATCAGCGCGGCAGCCAATTTGGTGCCGCCAATATCAATCGCCAATGTGGTCATGACGCCGCCTCATGCATCGTGGTGGCGCTCTGTAGCTCAAAGAACGACATATTCTTCCCTTACGGCTATTGCCCGGTTCAGCACCGGGCAACTGGATTAACTTTTGGATTTCACCATAGTGCTTTTGTCACCGCCGAACGGCACGGCACCGCTAAACGGTCGACCATCAATGGCATCATGCGTACGCAACGCTTCAGGACGCAGCCAGCGCTGTACACGGGACGGCATATCAAGACCAATCAGCAGGATCACTACAAATGTCAGGCCGAAAGAGAGCGATCCCAGCGCGGTACCCAGATCCAGACGTTGGGCAATCAGCGCGCCGATGATCGGTGCCAGAGCCCCGCCCAGTGCGCCTACGTTATAGGTGAAGCCCAGTCCCGCCGCACGCTGATCGGTATCGAAATAGCCGCCAATCAGTTTTGGTAAGATCCCGGAGATCCCCTGGCCGAGCATTTGTTGGAAAAACAGCAGCAAACCCAGTACCCAGACGTTTGAACCGCCTATCGCAAACACCGGAATAATCAGCAACTGCGAGGCCAGCAGACTGCAGACATAGGCTTTACGCGTGCCCAGCCAGTCACCAAGAAAACCGCCGACGCAACACCCAACCGCCGCACCAAAACCGCTAAAGAAGAGCACTCTGGCCACCGTGGAAGGATCGTACAGCAGTTCCGTTTTCAGATAGGTTGGCAACAGCGCCTGAATCGGCCACGAGTACAGGAAGGCGAATAGCACGACCACCATCAGCATCACGCCCGTCGGCCAGCGTTTCCCGCTGCTTTGCACCATAAAGCTAATGAAGATAAAGGCGCATATCAGTCCCAGGACCGCCACGATAGCCGCATTTTGCAGGTTGCCAGCAAAGCAGAACCACAACGCGGTTGCAGCGGCGAGCGTCATCAGAATATTAATTACCCGATGCTCGCCCCGGTAGAGAATGTCCACCATCGTGCGCACTGGCGCTTTGCCTTCGTGTTTCTCTTTCCAGTCTTCCGCTTCCGGAATATTTTTACGTAGCCAGAGGGCGAAGATAATTGGCAGGATGCCGATGAAGAACAACGCGCGCCATCCCCAGACCGGGACCACTAGACTGTAGACCTGGGCGGCGATCACGGCACCAACGGAAAAGCCGGAAATCAGGAAACCACTGGCTTTGTTTCGCAGGTGTTTAGGCCAACTTTCAATAACATAGGTTGCGCTGGAGCCATACTCACCGGCCATTCCCATACCGATAACCAGGCGGGCGATAAACATGGTGGTGTAGCCCGGCGCAAAGCCGCAGGCCAGCGTCCCTACGGAGAACAGAATGATGCTGGTGACCATCGCCAGGCGGCGTCCGTAACGGTCGCCCATTGCCCCCAGCATTAACCCGCCAAACCAACGGGAGATAAAGGCGGCCGAGATCAGGCTGGCGGCCTGCACCGTCGTCAGTCCGAATTCGCCCTGCACTTCTGTCAGCACCAGGGCGATTAACACAAAATCGAAACCATCAAGCAAATATCCCAGCCAGGCGGCGGAAAATGCCCGCCATTGTGCCCGATTGAGATGGCGATACCACGGGATGCTTTGGGTAGAAGTACTCATTTTACTCTCCCGACGATTTTTGTTGTTGTGCCGGGTGGTGGCTTTGCCTTACCCGGCCTACGGTCGAAAATCCAGGCCGGGCAAGCGAAACGCCCCCGGCGACCCGTGATTACGCCTTTTCCGCCAGCAGTTGGTTTGCCAGCGCTTTCAGTTCCGGCAGATAGTGTTCATCTACCGGGGCAAAGGGTTTACGGCACAGTGGGACAGAAACCACATCCATATAGTGCAGTACCGTTTTCAGGCCGCGGAACACGCCAACCTTAATAAGCAGATCGATAACTTTATTGCACTCGGTTTGCAGCTTTTGCGCCGTGCGGATGTCACCTTCTTTGAGCGCTTTCACAATTCCCTGATAGCGCCACCCCATGATGTTGTAAGTGCTACCGATACCGCCATCTGCGCCCGCAAGCAGTCCGGAAGCAAAGATCTCGTCATAGCCGTTATAAAGCACCAGATCGGGATGAGCGCGGCGGATCTGTTCCATCTGATAGAGATCGCCCGAAGTTTGCTTCAGTGCGCCAACGCCTGGCAGCGTTACCAGCGTGTTGATCTGATCCAGCGTCAGTTTTACGCCGCTCAGCGCCGGAATGTTATAGACCACCATCGGTAAACCATCAGCGGAATCAATAATTGCGCGGTAGTGATCGCAATGTTCTTCAAAGCTGAACGGATAGTAAAACGGTGTAACGGCCGAAACGGCATCAAAGCCGTAACGATGTGCCGCACTCGCCAGCTGTTGGCTCTCTTCAGTACTCACCGTGCCAACATGGGCGATCAGCGTCACCTTGCCTTTCGCCTCTTCGGCAACAATTTCCAGTACCTGCTCTCTTTCAACGCGGTTTTGGACAAAGGCCTCACCCGTTGAGCCACCGACATAGAGCCCGTCTACACCCTGACCAATGTTGAAACGCACCAGGCGGCGCAAACTCTCGATGTCCAGTCTCTGTTGGTTATCGAATGGGGTTAACAACGCTGGCATTACGCCTTTTAAATCTCTTGCCATAACGACCTCTGACGATGATTAGTGTTATCTAACTGCATACCTTTATACCTGTTATACCAGATCAAATAAGCAGCAATACAATACAGAACGCTTATAGTGCGATCTACTTCACTAAACACTTCATCCTTCGAGCCGCCTCTGCGTTAGCTGCGTTCGCTCCCCCCTGTCACATAGTTATCTATGCTCCAGGGAACTCGCTCTCTTGCCGCCTTGATGCAACTTGAATGATTTTGTGTTTAAACGATCGTCGGGATCGCGATCACTTACGCAATTTTTTACTTTTGCTGAAGGCGTGCCAGGTCGCGGAAACGCTATTGAGATGTTCTTGCAGTGCGCGGTCAGCTTCTTCAGGATCGCGCTGGCGAATTGCGTCGACAATAGCGATATGCTGCTGATAACTCACGTTGTTGTGCTCATACAACTCTTGATCGGCGACGGTCGGACGGGCGGCAATCAGCCAATCTAACAGCGCAACATGGATAGCCATAAAGATAGGATTGCCCGGGATCTCAGCCAGTACACGGTGAAAATCAACGTCCGAGCGGATGAACAACGTATTGTCATCGAGCGACTGGCTGTTGATCTCCAGTGCTTTAGCCAGTCTGTCGATTTGCTCATCTGTCGCATGTTCGGCGGCGTATCGTACCAGGCTGGATTCAAAGAACAGTCGCAACTGCTCGAAGTGGGCAATGCCACCGGGATGTGCGAGGAAATCTTTCGCCATACCAGACAGCTCGCTGATGATGGTATCAGCTGAAGGACGCGAAACGCGGGCGCGCTCGCCGTTGTTGATTTGTACCAGACCTTTGCGTTTTAACGCGGCCAGCGCTTCTCGTACAGAAGGACGGCCCACGTTAAAGAAGGCCATCAGCTCCCGCTCAGACGGCAACTGTTCGCCCTCGCCAAATTCCCGACGACGAATCATCTGCTCCAGTTCTTCTTCAACCATTTCAGACAGTTTTTTACGCGCCAACGGGCGATTGCGTAAGCTACGGCCAATGGTGGATGGAGAGTCTTCAGCTTGCGAATCAAATGCGTTCATAGGGTCCATTCAGCTAAGTCGTGGTGACAAACAACAGCGGGTTTATCCTAACACAGGATCGAAAGCAGGGTGAAATGATGGACGATTTGATCCGGCTGGCCTATTGATAATATACGTAACAGCAATATTATTTTAAGCGAGTATCTTCTGCCTCATTTTAATTGAATGGAGTTAAACACCTTCATGAAAATTATGAATATGAACGTGATAATTTATCATAACCTTCTATTTTATAACGATAAATAATTACATCATCGAATTAAAAATAAGATATTCACTCCATAAAAAATGCCCAGAAAAATATAACATCCGTTTTGACAACAGCGTTATTACCGGATTTATCTTCTTCTCTGGCATGGAGTGAAACAATGTTCGGCATCATTATCTCTGTCATCGTTTTATTAACGATGGGTTACCTGATCCTCAAAAACTACAAACCGCAGGTCGTGCTGGCCGCCGCCGGGATCTTCCTGATGATCTGCGGCGTCTGGCTGGGCTACGGCGCGTTGGTCGCTAACGACAAAAGCAGTGGCTATCTACTGGTCGATATTTACAATGAAATTTTGCGTATGCTCTCCAACCGCGCGGCCGGACTGGGGTTATCAATCATGGCGGTGGGCGGTTATGCCCGTTATATGGACAGAATGGGGGCCAGCAGAGCGATGGTTAGCCTGTTAAGTCGCCCGCTCAAGCTAATCCGTTCACCCTATGTAGTGCTTGCCGCCACCTATGTGATTGGTCAGATCATGGCGCAGTTCATTACCAGCGCATCCGGGTTAGGTATGTTGCTGATGGTGACGCTGTTCCCAACGCTGGTTAGTCTTGGCGTAAGCCGTTTATCCGCTGTTGCGGTCATTGCCACTTCGATGTCGATTGAGTGGGGCATTCTGGAAACCAACTCTATTTTTGCCGCGCAGGTCGCGGGCATGAAAATCGCCACCTATTTCTTTCAATACCAGTTGCCCGTCGCGTCGTGTGTCATTGTCGCCGTCGCCATTGCGCATTTTTTCGTTCAGCGTCAATTTGATAAAAAAGCCGCACCGGAAAGTAACGGATTTGCGGAACAAAAGACGCTGGAAAACGTACCCCCGCTCTATTACGCCATTTTGCCGGTGATGCCGCTGATCCTGATGCTGGGCTCGCTTGCCCTTGCACAAATGGGGCTAATGAAAGCAGAGTTGAATCTGGTGGTGGTAATGTTGATGAGCATGACGCTGACTATGTTTGTTGAATTCCTGCATAAACATAATTTGCGCGAAACGATGGATGATGTGCAGGCTTTTTTTGACGGCATGGGGACACAGTTTGCCAACGTTGTCACCCTGGTGGTCGCCGGTGAAATCTTTGCGAAAGGGTTGACGACTATCGGGACAGTCGATGCCGTAATAAAAGGCGCAGAGCATTCCGGTCTTGGCGGTATCGGCGTGATGATCATCATGGCGGTGGTCATCGCCGCCTGCGCAATCGTCATGGGGTCAGGCAACGCGCCGTTTATGTCTTTTGCCAGCCTCATTCCGGATATTGCCGCCGGGCTGCATATTCCTGCGGTAGTAATGATTATGCCGATGCATTTTGCCACTACGCTTGCCCGCGCGGTGTCACCCATAACCGCTGTAATTGTCGTGACATCGGGTATTGCCGGCGTATCGCCCTTTGAAGTGGTAAAACGTACAGCAATCCCGATGGCAGTAGGATTTGTGGTGAATATGGTAGCCACCATCGCGCTGTTTTATTGATACCAAAGCCAGAAAACAGAACAGGCCCCAAAGGGCCTGTTTTTCATTTCACTACTTATTTCACTACGCGCAGTGCTGGACGCCCACCGCGAGGCGGTGGCGGAGTATCATCCGGATCGTTGTCGTCGCCATTATCAGGTTTATCGCCATCAATGACCGACATGACCGTTTCACTCTCAAAACCAGACGTATCGTTGTCGTCATCATTTAAGCTGGCAACATCTTCGTCGTAGGCGGCTTCCGGTTCAAACATCGTACCGGCGCCATTTTCACGTGCATAAATTGCCAGAACGGCAGCCAACGGCACAGACACCTGACGCGGCACACCACCGAAGCGCGCGTTAAAGCGCACTTCATCGTTAGCCAGTTCCAGGTTGCCCACCGCACGCGGTGCAATATTCAGAACAATTTGCCCGTCACGCGCATATTCCATTGGAACCTGCACGTCCTGGAGCGTCACATCCACCACCAGATGCGGCGTGAGCTGGTTGTCCAGCAACCACTCATAGAACGCGCGCAGCAGATACGGACGGCGTGGTGTTAGCTGTGGCAAATCCATACAGGTTAACCCCGGCCCAGACGCATTTCACGTTCAGGCTCAGTCAGAGAAGCCAGGAAAGAGTCACGTTCGAAGACGCGAGTCATGTACCCTTTCAGTTCTTTCGAACCTGCACCGTTGAATTCAATACCCAGCTGCGGTAAACGCCACAGCAGCGGCGCCAGGTAGCAGTCTACCAGGCTGAACTCATCGCTCAGGAAGTAAGGTTTCTGGCCAAATACTGGCGCGATTGCCAGCAGTTCTTCGCGCAGACGCTTACGCGCGACTTCGGCTTCAGATGCAGAACCGTTCACGATGACGTTCATCAGCGTGTACCAGTCTTTTTCAATACGCTGCATGTACAGGCGGCTTTCACCACGCGCAACCGGGTAAACCGGCATCAGCGGCGGATGCGGGAAGCGCTCATCCAGGTATTCCATAATGATGCGAGATTCCCACAGGGTCAGCTCACGATCCACCAGTGTCGGTACGCTCTGATTCGGGTTGAGGTCGATCAGATCCTGAGGTGGATTGTCCTTCTCCACATGCTCAATCTCGAAACTAACACCTTTCTCAGCCAGCACAATGCGGACCTGATGGCTATAGATGTCAGTAGGACCAGAAAACAGCGTCATTACCGAACGTTTGTTGGCAGCGACAGCCATGAAAACCTCCAGGTATATTCAGAATTTTTACTGCTACCAGCCACTCAGTGGCCAGCCAGAAGTGATGTCACCCAGACTCGGGAAAGTCATTACTGTTCAAAATACAAACAAAAAATGAACGATACCGGACATTTGGGCAGAAAATTGGATGATAGTTTACCAGATTTTGTGACCTTTGTGGTGAGTCGATTCTTGAAATGGGGAAAAAGAGGTGGCAATCAGCGGATTACCGTGGATCTGAGGCGATAAATAACGATAAAAAAACCCGCCGAAGCGGGTTTTTTCGCAAATTGTCGTCTGCCGAAGCAGAGTACAATTAACGTTTGGAGAACTGAGGACGACGACGTGCTTTACGCAGACCGACTTTCTTACGTTCAACCTGACGAGCATCACGAGTAACGAAGCCAGCTTTACGCAGTTCGCCACGCAGGGATTCGTCGTACTCCATCAGAGCGCGGGTGATACCGTGACGGATCGCACCAGCCTGACCAGAGATACCACCACCTTTAACAGTGATGTACAGATCCAGTTTCTCAACCATGTCGACCAGTTCCAGCGGCTGACGAACTACCATGCGGGCAGTTTCACGACCGAAGTACTGTTCCAGAGAACGTTGGTTGATTACGATTTTACCACTGCCCGGTTTGATGAAAACGCGAGCTGCGGAACTTTTGCGGCGACCAGTGCCGTAGTATTGATTTTCAGCCATTGCCTATAATCCCGATTAGATGTCAAGAACTTGCGGTTGCTGTGCCGCGTGGTTGTGCTCGTTGCCAGCGTAAACTTTCAGTTTACGGAACATAGCACGACCCAGCGGGCCTTTTGGCAGCATGCCTTTAACCGCGATTTCAAGCACACGCTCAGGACGGCGAGCAATCATCTCTTCAAAGGTCGCTTGTTTGATACCACCGATGTGGCCGGTGTGGTGATAGTACACTTTGTCAGTACGCTTGTTGCCGGTTACAGCAACTTTGTCAGCGTTCAGAACGATGATGTAATCACCGGTATCTACGTGCGGAGTGTATTCCGCTTTGTGCTTACCGCGCAGGCGCAGAGCCAGTTCGGAAGCCAGACGGCCCAGAGTTTTACCGGTCGCGTCAACAACATACCAGTCGCGTTTTACGGTTTCTGGTTTAGCTGTAAAAGTTTTCATTAAAAGCTTACCCAAATAAATAAGTTACACGTTGGTGAACACCCAAACGTTTTGTCAGTTGAGGTTCACACGACATTGTCCAGCAAACCTACCCCTTCGAATAGCCTATGCCGGCGCATAGAAAGTTTTGGGAAAAAAACTCTCTCGTAACGTGGGGTCGCAAGATTATAGAGAAGTCAGGGTCAAAGATCGACCCCTTTATGTGATTTGCGGCAGGTTTAACCGGCTAAATGTTCCCGCTTCAGATACTCTTCGCTTTGCATCTCCTGCAAACGCGACAAACAACGCTGAAATTCAAACTTCAGACGCTCGCCCTGATAAATTTCATAGAGGGGTGATGCCGCACTGACCACCAGCTTGACGTGGCGTTCGTAGAACTCATCCACCAATGCGATAAAGCGTCGCGCTTCACTCTCCATCAGCGGGGTCATGACCGGCACATCAGACAACAGCACCGTGTGAAACAGACGCGACAGCGCAATGTAGTCATGCTGACTCCGGGCATCAACGCAGAGCGTGGTAAACGACACCGCCAGCGTTTGGTTTTCGACGGCCAGCGTCTGCATCGGACGATGATTAATCTCCAGCGTTGGCGCATGTTCACCTTTGGTTCCCGCTAATGCCAGCCAGAGTTTATCCATCTGCTGGCGGGTTTCCTCATTCAATGGCGACAACCACAAATGCGCCTGCGTTAAGGTGCGCAGACGATAATCGACGCCGGCATCGACATTCATGATGTCACAATGCTGTTTGATGGCATCAATGGCAGGAAGAAAACGGGAGCGTTGCAAACCGTTACGATATAGCTCATCTGGCGGAATATTGGAGGTCGCCACCAGCGTAATACCGCGGGCAAACAGCGCTTTCATCAGGCCGCCGAGCAGCATGGCGTCGGTGATATCGGAAACAAAAAATTCGTCAAAGCACAGCACGTCCGTTTCGGCCTTAAAGCGGTCGGCGATGATTTCCAGCGGATCGCTCTGCCCCTGTAAAGCAGTAAGCTCTTCATGGACGCGCAGCATAAAACGGTGGAAGTGCAAACGCTGTTTACGTTCGCCCGGCAGGCTATGGTAGAACAGATCCATCAGCCAGGTTTTTCCGCGCCCAACTCCGCCCCACATATATAAACCACGCACCGGCGCGTTGATCGGTGACTCACGCTTGCCCAGCAACTTACCAAAACGCGCCATCAGTCCACTCTCCTGCGGCGCAGGACGTGCTGGCGTTGTAAGCGCCTGGAAAATTGTTTCCAGTCGATTCACGGCTTCGAGTTGTACGTTGTCGGGTTGATGACTGCCGTCGTTGAGGGCTTGCTGGTAACGCGATGTAGGGGAAAAGCTTTGCATGATGTTATTGTTATTCCTTGAGAATCGATGTGCCGTCGCTCACGGTTGACGAAAAAAAGGCCGTTCTACATTACGTGATATAAACACGGGATTCCACTTCTACGGGATTAGCGGTTATAGTGGCATAATCAGGCGCAGGCATGGAGCCTAAAGCCAACACCCTACGGAAACACAAGACAACGGGAGATGTTCATGACCTGGGAATATGCGCTAATTGGGTTAGTCGTCGGTATCATTATTGGTGCTGTAGCCATGCGTTTTGGTAATCGTAAATTACGCCAACAGCAGGCATTGCAGTACGAACTGGAAAAAAATAAAGCTGAGCTGGAAGAGTACCGCGAAGAGCTGGTGAGCCACTTTGCCCGCAGCGCTGAATTGCTGGATAACATGGCGGACGATTATCGTCAGATTTACCAGCACATGGCGAAAAGCTCCAGCAACCTGCTGCCGGGTATGTCGCCGGAAAACAACCCGTTCCGTAACCGTCTGGCAGAGTCTGAAGCAGGCAACGATCAGGCGCCGGTTCAGATGCCACGTGACTATTCTGAAGGGGCATCCGGCCTGCTGCGTAGCGGCGCAAAGCGCGACTAACCGCACATCGTTAAGAAATTTATTGGGCGCAGCAATTGCGCCCTCCGCTTCTCTTCCTGTCCCAGCTATTATTTAGTCGTTAGCCGCATTGTGACCTAACCGAAAATTCAATAACATCAACCTGTTTTGAATCATCTTCCGTTTACTCAAGGTACGAGAGCAGGATCCATGAAAAAACAAACCCAGCTGTTGAGTGCATTAGCGTTAAGTGTCGGGTTAACTCTCTCGGCGCCATTCCCGGCCGCAGCGTCTATCCCCGGCCAGGTTCCCGGTCAGGCTGCGCTTCCCAGCCTCGCTCCGATGCTGGAGAAAGTGTTACCTGCCGTGGTGAGCGTAAGGGTTGAAGGTACCGCCACTCAGGGGCAGAAAGTCCCGGAAGAGTTCAAAAAGTTTTTTGGTGATGAACTTCCCGATCAACCGTCACAACCCTTTGAAGGGCTGGGCTCAGGGGTCATTATTGACGCAGCCAAAGGCTACGTTCTGACCAATAACCACGTTATTAATCAGGCGCAAAAAATCAGCGTTCAGCTTAATGATGGCCGTGAGTTCGACGCTAAGCTTATCGGCAGCGACGATCAGAGCGATATCGCACTGCTACAAATTCAGCACCCCAGCAACCTGACGCAAATTGCCATTGCTGACTCCGACAAACTCCGCGTGGGTGATTTCGCGGTGGCTGTGGGTAACCCGTTCGGTTTGGGTCAAACAGCCACCTCCGGCATTGTATCTGCCTTGGGTCGCAGTGGGTTGAACCTGGAAGGTCTGGAAAACTTTATTCAGACTGACGCCTCTATCAACCGCGGTAACTCCGGCGGCGCATTGCTCAACCTGAACGGTGAGCTGATCGGTATTAACACTGCGATTCTGGCCCCCGGCGGCGGCAGCATCGGGATTGGTTTTGCAATCCCGAGCAACATGGCGCGCACGCTGGCACAGCAGCTGATGCAGTTTGGTGAAATCAAACGCGGTCTGTTGGGTATCAAAGGCACCGAAATGACCTCGGATATCGCCAAAGCGTTCAAACTGGACGTACAGCGTGGCGCGTTTGTCAGTGAGGTTCTGCCTAACTCCGGCTCCGCAAAAGCGGGAGTGAAATCTGGTGACGTCATTACCAGCCTCAACGGTAAACCGCTCAACAGCTTCGCCGAACTGCGTTCACGCATTGCGACAACTGAACCTGGGACCAAGGTCAAACTGGGCCTGCTGCGTAACGGTAAACCGCTGGAGGTTGAAGTCACCCTCGATACCAGCACATCATCGTCCGCCAGCGCAGAGATGATTGCGCCTGCATTGCAAGGGGCCACGCTCAGCGATGGTCAGTTAAAAGACGGCACCAAAGGCATCAGAATTGATAACGTAGAAAAAAGCAGCCCTGCAGCACAGGCCGGTCTGCATAAAGATGACGTTATCATTGGCGTTAACCGCGATCGCGTAAACTCAATCGCCGAAATGCGAAAAGTGCTGGAAGCGAAACCGTCGATCATTGCTCTGCAGGTGGTGCGCGGTAACGAGAGTATTTACCTGCTCCTGCGATAACGCATGCAACCGGACATCAGCCCCTCGTGTGATGTCCGGTAAACTCGTGATATGCTGCTGCCGTTCCCTTTATTAATGACGCCGCCATCATGTTTGTGAAGCTTTTACGTTCGGTCGCGATTGGTTTAATCGTCGGCGCCATCCTGCTGGCCGCGATGCCCTCTCTGCGAAAAATTAATACGCTTACCGCACCGCAGTTCGACAGTGCAGATGAAACGCCCGCTAGCTATAACCCGGCGGTTCGCCGCGCAGCGCCTGCCGTCGTGAACGTTTATAACCGCAGTATGAACAGTACCGCGCACAACCAGCTTGAGATCCGCACGCTCGGCTCAGGCGTTATCATGGATCAGCGCGGCTATATCATTACCAATAAGCACGTCATTAACGATGCCGACCAAATCATCGTCGCATTGCAGGACGGCCGCGTATTTGAAGCGCTGCTTGTGGGGTCTGATACGTTAACCGACCTTGCGGTGCTGAAAATCAACGCCACTGGCGGGCTGCCAACAATCCCAATTAATAACAAACGCGTGCCGCACATTGGTGACGTGGTACTCGCCATCGGTAACCCGTACAACCTTGGGCAAACCATCACTCAGGGGATTATCAGCGCCACCGGTCGAATTGGCCTGAACCCGACAGGACGGCAAAACTTCCTGCAAACAGATGCTTCCATCAACCACGGAAACTCCGGCGGTGCGCTGGTCAACTCACTGGGTGAATTGATGGGGATTAACACGCTGTCATTTGATAAGAGCAACGATGGCGAAACCCCGGAAGGGATCGGCTTTGCCATTCCGTTTCAGTTGGCGACCAAAATCATGGATAAGCTGATTCGTGACGGGCGCGTGATTCGTGGCTACATCGGCATCAGCGGTCGCGAAATTGCACCACTGCACGCTCAGGGCGGCGGGATGGATCAAATTCAGGGGATTGTGGTTAACGAAGTTTCCCCGGATGGTCCGGCAGCGCAGGCGGGCATTCAGGTTAACGATCTGATTATCTCGGTCAATAACAAACCGGCGGTGTCTGCGCTGGAAACGATGGACCAGGTGGCAGAGATTCGACCAGGTTCAGTTATCTCCGTTGTCGTGATGCGTGATGACAAACAGTTGACGCTGCAGGTAACGATCCAGGAATACCCGGCCACCAATTAACGTCACGTCTGGCGGCCTACTGACCACAAAAAAACCGGAGCATGTTGGCTCCGGTTTTTATTAGGCGATATCGTAGAGAGTTAGTACGTAATGCCTGATGGCGCTACGCTTATCAGGCCTACAAATACACGCAGGCCTTTCTTCGCGTTACTTAACGAACTCTTCGCCCAGAGTAATATCTTTTTTCAGCGTATCCAGCATGCCTTCCAGCGAGCTTTGTTCAAACGCGCTCAGCTTGCCGATAGACTGACGCTCTTCTACGCCGTTTTTACCCAGCAGCAGCGGCTGAGAGAAGAAACGAGCATACTGGCCGTCGCCTTCAACGTAAGCACATTCAACCACACCTTTTTCGCCGCTCAATGCGCGAACCAGGGACAGGCCGAAACGTGCAGCAGCCTGACCCATAGACAGGGTTGCAGAACCGCCACCGGCTTTGGCTTCCACAACTTCAGTACCCGCATTCTGGATACGTTTAGTCAGGTCAGCTGCTTCTTGTTCGGTGAAGCTTACGCCAGGAATTTGTGACAGCAGTGGCAGGATGGTCACGCCAGAATGGCCGCCAATAACCGGAACTTCAACGTCGCCTGGTTGTTTGCCTTTCAGTTCCGCAACAAAGGTGTTGGAGCGGATGATGTCCAGCGTGGTCACGCCAAACAGTTTGTTCTTATCGTATACGCCTGCTTTTTTCAGCACTTCTGCAGCGATAGCAACGGTAGTATTCACCGGGTTGGTGATGATACCGATACACGCTTTCGGGCAGGTTTTAGCAACTTGCTGCACCAGGTTCTTCACGATACCGGCGTTGACGTTGAACAGGTCGGAACGATCCATACCCGGTTTACGTGCGACGCCCGCAGAGATCAGTACCACATCAGCACCTTCCAGTGCAGGGGTAGCATCTTCGCCGCTGAAGCCTTTGATTTTCACAGCAGTAGGGATATGGCTCAAATCAACGGCCACACCAGGTGTTACTGGAGCGATGTCGTACAGGGAGAGTTCTGAACCTGAAGGCAGTTGGGTTTTTAACAGTAATGCTAGCGCCTGACCGATACCACCAGCAGCGCCGAGGACTGCAACTTTCATCCTAAACTCCTTATTATATTGATAAGCAAAATGTCTATTGCTCCGCGGCGGCGACCTTAATTCACAAATCCAATGAATACAACAACCACGCGTCAAGAATGCGTAGTCACGCAAATTTGGCTTTTATGCATTTAACTTACGTAAAATAAAACCTAAGTTACGTAATTCAAAACCACCCACACAGTAGAGCAACTTTCCAACAGGTGCTGACAATATACCCTACCCGCCACTCAAAACAACATCAATTTGATAACATTTAATTTACTTTTAACCTTATTTGCGAGCCGTGACACAGGCATGTTTCTTGATAACGAAATTTGATAAAATTCCGCTCTTTCATAACATTATTTCAGCCTTGAACAAGGCAGACTGTTTGCATAAAAATTCATCTGTATGCACAATAATGTTGTTTCTACCGCCATATTACGGGTGACTTATGCGAAGCTCGGCAAAACAAGAAGAATTAGTAAAGGCGTTTAAAGCGCTACTTAAAGAAGAAAAGTTCAGCTCTCAAGGCGAAATCGTCCTCGCGTTGCAGGATCAGGGCTTTGATAATATCAATCAGTCCAAGGTTTCACGCATGCTGACCAAATTTGGCGCCGTGCGTACCCGCAATGCGAAAATGGAAATGGTGTACTGCCTTCCGGCGGAACTGGGCGTACCCACGACCTCCAGTCCGCTGAAAAATCTGGTGCTGGATATCGACTATAACGATGCGGTCGTGGTTATTCATACCAGCCCTGGCGCTGCTCAGTTGATTGCACGTCTGCTGGACTCATTGGGGAAAGCGGAAGGTATCCTGGGTACGATTGCCGGTGACGATACCATCTTCACCACCCCAGCTAAGGGTTTTACGGTAAAAGATCTGTACGAAGCCATTCTGGAACTGTTCGAACAAGAACTGTAATACCGCCTCCCCGTCGCCTCGCGGCGGGGGAAAACACTCTCTTTTCATCCCCCTCCTTCTCATTTCCACTGCTATTGATTTAACAAATGGTGCGTTTAACCATCAAAATACATTCACATGGTGAATGTGCAGCCTTTAAAACGCACATTTTGCAAAATAAAGCATCTACATGATTTAATTAAATTTATTTTGTATAAGCTGTTTGAAATGCTCTTTTTAATTCCATTGAGTTATAAAAAATCATTTTCTTAACACTCAAAACCCAATGAAACAATTAGCGTGGTATTAATTTATCAGGTGATTAGTGTATACTTGATTTTGTGATGAGGGTCACGAAACACAGACCCCCAATAAAAGAATTCGACGAGGTAAATATCATGAAAATCAAAACTACTATTGCAACCTTAAGCCTTCTTTCTGTTCTCTCCTTCGGTGCAAGCGCCGCGGTTACTCAGGTGAACTCACAAGAAGCACAGAATCTGCAATCCATCGGTAGCGTCTCCGTCTCTCAGATCGGTAGTTCACCAATGGACATGCGTCAGGCCATCGCCGCTAAAGCTGAAAAAGCAGGCGCCAGCAGCTATCGCGTCACCGAACTCCGTGAAGGTGCTCACTGGCACGCTACTGCAGAACTCTACAAATAAACCCTCGTCGTCTAAGTCCGACGACTTGCCCCCGCCTGCCGGGGGCTTTTTTATGTCTTACATTGAGTGACGAACGTTAAAACGCAACTGCCCTTCCAGCTCTTCTTCCGCTTCATCGAACAGTAAAATCAACGCGCCGTATCGCCTGCGCAGCTTGTCCGGTAAATGGACAAATTCAATCTCCAGCGGCAGCGGTAAGACTTCCCCGATCACCACCTCCCACAGAGAATCCAAATCAACCACCTTTTCCCGGGCCAGACCGAATGTGCGCGTGAACTCGCGGTAGAAATCGCCCTGATCTTCTATCTCGTCAAAATCAAATGTATAGATGTTCATCTATAGCCACCATCCCGACGCCAGCTACTCTACAGACCGCCAATATCCAGGGGTCTCTCGCATTTTCAGCTAAGTATAGCCATAAAAAAACCGACGCTTTTAGCGTCGGTTTACAACTCTTAATTACTGACCAGCGCATGCTGGTATTTGTGCAGCATCCCACTGAGTCGTTTTACCGGCTCGGTCACCTGCGGCGGTGCTTGCCAGATAATTAATTTCTCCTGGTAGACCTCGAGCTCCTCCAGTAACTGGCTAAAGTAGCGTCGGCGCTTGTCGTCATTTCCTGCTGAAATTACGTGATCGGCAGTACGACGAAGCTGGCGATGGAATGCGGATAGATCCTCGTTTACCGGTACCGGTGCATCACGCAGGCGCTGGTGCGCGATGATCATCGTCAGCGCCAGGCGAAACTTCGCCAGATCGCCGGGAAACTTGTTCATCAGCAAAAACAGCTGCTGATAAAGTGCCGGAAGATGATTTTCTTTACGACGGACTACATTGGTGGTCATTGCTGAAACCGCCGCCGAAACAAACTGGTTGAGCAATACGCGGCCTGTTCTGTCACGAGAGTTATCACGCACCAGCAGAATGACGATAAACGCCAACACGCAGCCAACAATCTGCCCCAGCGCACTATCAAGGAACTGGCTAAAGTGGAAGGTCATCGGGTTATCCAGCACAATGATATTAATGGTGCTGGCCAGCGCCCCCATCGATCCCAGCCGTCGTTTCTGTACCTCAATCCCCAGAAAGAATCCCAGCACCGCCAGGCTCAGGCACAGTAACAGCATACTTTGTTGCGTATTAGGGATAATCACCAGGAAATAGAGCGCTCCGAGCGGTAACGCTGCCAACGTCCCATAGATAAAGTCTATCGCCACCATGCGAGGATTTGGCAAACGCATTGCCAGCGAGGTGACGACCGCAATCATCACCATTGCACCGCTGCCGGAGGTCCATCCGGTCCATAGCCAGAATAAGGTCCCCAGCACACAAGAAAGCGTGGTACGCCAGAAGTTAACCATCGCATGATGACGCTCGGCAGACTCCACTTTCACCACCGGCTCACCTTGCAGGATCTCTTCTTCCGTAGCGCTAATCTTGGTATTACTCACCACACCACGTTTGAGCAGCAGGTAGCGCGTCGCCGCACCTGCCCAGCTGTATATGGTGACCGGCGTTTCGCGCTCGCCGGTCCAGGCAATCACCCGACGCATCCGCTTCAACTGTTTATGGACATCCTGCACCGTTTCAACCGACGTATCGAACAACTCGCGGAAAGTATCAGTAATCAGTTCCGGTCGGGTGTTCTGAATAAGATAGGTTTCACAGGACTGCGTGATGAGCGTGAGCGACAGCGTGTTCAATGCCTTAAGCCTGCGGTTAGCACGCCCCCAGCGTGAAGACTCCATATTCAGGTTACTGCGCATACCTTCCAGCGCTGCCGTACGACGGACTAAATCGCCCCAGGCTTTATCCACAACCTCGCTGTCGCCGTGCTTAATGCACAACTGCATCAGTTGATATTGCGCCACCAGCAGGCTGTCCAGCTCAACATCAATCTCTTGTTTTATCGAACGGGGAGAGAAAAGTAGATCGGCCACAATGGCACAGACAATCCCCATCACAATTTCACTGCAACGTTCGAGCGCAAATTGCGGCGTCAGCAGCGGTTCGGCCTGAATGGTAATGACGATGATCAGCGCCGTATAGCCCGAAAGCCCCCAGGCATAGGAGTTCTCGATCTTCACCAGTGACGAGATCCAGGTACAAAATCCGGCCCAGATACAGCACACCAGGATCATCAATAACGGAGCGCGGATCATACTGATGATAATGATCAGTCCGGCAATACAACCGATAAATGTCCCGACAATACGCAGCATGCCGCGATAGCGAATAGCCCCTGAATAGGGTTCCCCACCGGCAGCAAAGGCCGGGCCTGCCGCCACAATGGCTGCAGTCAGCACCGCCCAACGCGGAGTCTCAAGTTGGAAGTGAAAACCAACGAACAGCGCCAGTACAATCGCGCACGCCAGTTTTACCGCAAAGCGGATATGCTGATTGGCAATGGAGAAAATACCCATCGCGATTAACCAAACTCGCGCAGGCGGTGCGCCATTTTACGGAAGAAGGACTCCTGGCTTGCATCACGGTCCTGCTTACCGGTAATGACAACGGTAGCCGTTGTCCCGGCAGGCCACAGAGTTCCCTGCTGCTCATCAAGGCGGATTCGTACCGGTACACGCTGCGCCAGGCGCACCCATTCCAGATTTGAATCAATGGTCGCCATACCTTTTGCATCCTGCGTACTGCTGGCATTTGTTACCCCCGCCGCCACGCTATCAACGGTGCCTTTTAAGACATTATTACTGCCCAACGGGGTGATCTCAGCGCGATATCCAGGGCGAACACCTTCCAGTTTGGTTTCCTCCATATAGGCCAGCACATAGAAAGAATGCTGCTTGACCAGCGCCACCGCTGTGGAACCACGCGTAATAAATTCGCCGCTATAAACGTTCAGGTTAGTGACCCAACCGTCTGCTGGTGCGCGAATGACGGTACGTTCCAGATCTAATTTTGCCAGGTCGCGGGTCGCTTGTGCTTTCGCAAGCTGGTGTAATACGGTTTGCAGGACGTTGTTTGACTGGTCAATCTCTTCACGAGACATGGCCTGCACGCCCAGGCGGTTACGACGGCCAGCCTCCTGGCGTTTTTCCTGGGCCAGAACCTGATAATAAGAAACATCAGCTTCGGCCTGCTCAAGGGCTTTCTTATAGCGTGGCTGATCGATGGTGAACAGAATCTGATCCTTTTTCACCAGTTGGTTATCATGGACGTTAACGTTGGAAATAAGACCCGCAACATCCGGCGCAATAGCGACGACATCTGCGCTGAAACGCGCATCACGTGTCCATGGCGACTCGGTGTAATACACCCATGCGCGAAAAATAGCGATGAAGGCCAGAATGACCAGTACGAGAGTCGTGGCCGTACGGGAGAGTTTTTTTGTTAGTGTTTTCACTTCAACCTCAAACGAACAGGCGCGTTATTAAATAGAACAGGCAGCAATACAGCGCGGTGTTAAACAGAGCCGGATGCCAGACAAAATCATAGATGCCGGTTGGAACCAGCATCCGGCGCACCAGCCAGAAAATCGCCAGTGACAAAAGTAATTCGAAAAAAATCGGTGGGAAGGACAAACCAAACACCACGATAACGGGAAACAGACTCATGTTGACCTTGGTAACTTAAGAGAGTGCAGGTGATAGATTTTCTAGCGTATGTCACCGCAGAGAAGGGCAAGGATGAGCCAGGCGAGAGCGACATAGCTGTTATTTGAATAATAATATATTAACGTAACTGTTATGCTGTTATCTATATTATGTGATCTAAATCACTTTTAAGCCAGAGTGAACAATGGAACGATTAAAACGTATGTCGGTGTTCGCCAAAGTCGTCGAACTGGGCTCCTTCACCGCCGCCGCAAGACAGCTACAAATGAGCGTTTCATCGATAAGCCAGACGGTCTCCAAACTGGAAGATGAGCTACAGGTTAAGCTGCTAAACCGCAGTACACGCAGCATTGGGCTGACCGAAGCCGGTAAAATTTACTACCAGGGCTGCCGGAGAATGCTGCACGAAGCGCAGGATGTTCACGAGCAGCTTTATGCCTTTAACAACACGCCCATCGGCACGCTGCGAATTGGTTGTTCTTCAACCATGGCACAAAATGTCCTCGCCGGATTGACCGCGACCATGCTGAAGGAATACCCCGGTCTGACGGTAAATCTGGTAACAGGCATCCCGGCCCCGGATTTAATCGCCGATGGTCTGGACGTGGTTATCCGCGTCGGTGCGTTGCAGGACTCCAGTCTGTTCTCGCGTCGCCTGGGTGCCATGCCGATGGTAGTCTGCGCGGCTAAAAGCTATCTCGCACAGTTTGGTGCCCCGGAGAAACCCGCCGATCTCAGCAACCACTCGTGGCTGGAATACAGCGTGCGCCCGGATAATGAATTCGAGCTTATCGCTCCGGAAGGAATTTCCACCCGCCTGATCCCAGAGGGGCGTTTTGTGACTAACGATCCGATGACATTGGTGCGCTGGCTGGCTGCGGGTGCGGGCATTGCCTATGTGCCGCTGATGTGGGTGATCAATGAGATCAATCGTGGCGAAGTGGAGATCCTCCTTCCCCGCTACCAGTCGGATCCGCGTCCGGTCTATGCGCTATATACCGAAAAAGACAAACTGCCGCTCAAGGTCCAGGTGGTGATTAACTATCTGACGGAGTATTTTGTTGATGTAGCGCAGCTTTTTCAGGGGATGTACGGCCGGGGAAAAGAGAAATAAAAAGAGTATTGGCCGGATAAGGCGTTGACGCCGCGTCCGGAAAGATGCCCGATAGCGCTGGTGCTTATCGGGCATACATCATGATGTTATGCAGTACCACCCACCGTCAGGTTATCCACCTTCAGCGTCGGCTGGCCCACGCCCACCGGCAGGCTCTGCCCTTCTTTACCGCACACACCAACCCCGTTATCCAGCTTCAGGTCGTTACCTACCATTGAAATCTGCTGCATCGCTTCGATACCAGACCCAATCAGCGTCGCGCCTTTCACCGGTTTGGTTACTTTACCGTTTTCAATCAGATACGCTTCAGACGTCGAGAACACAAATTTCCCGGAGGTGATATCCACCTGGCCGCCGCCGAAGTTAGGCGCATAAATGCCGTATTCAACGGATTCGATGATTTCCTGCGGCGTGGATTTCCCCGGCAGCATGTAGGTGTTGGTCATACGTGGCATCGGCAGGTGCGCGTAAGATTCACGGCGACCATTACCCGTTGGCGCGACGCCCATCAGGCGCGCGTTCAGTTTGTCCTGCATGTAGCCTTTCAGAATACCGTTTTCGATCAGCACGTTGTACTGACCCGGTGTGCCTTCATCATCAATAGCCACAGAGCCACGACGGTCCGCCATTGTGCCATCATCCACAACGGTACACAGTTCCGACGCCACCAGCTCACCCATGTGACCGCTGAATACCGAGGTACCACGGCGGTTAAAGTCACCTTCCAGACCATGACCGACCGCTTCATGCAGCAGAACGCCAGGCCAGCCAGCGCCGAGTACTACCGGCAGCGTACCAGCAGGCGCTGCTATCGCGGACAAATTAACTAACGCCATGCGTACGGCTTCTTTCGCCCACGCGTCAGCACGGACTTCACCATCAAGGTCGCCAAGGAAATAGTCATAGCCAAAACGACCGCCACCACCGCTGGCACCGCGCTCGCGCTTACCGTCCTCTTCGACCTGTACGCTTACGGACAGGCGTACCAGCGGACGAACGTCAGCGGCCAACGTACCGTCGGTCGCTGCTACCAGAATCAGTTCATAAACACCGGTCAGGCTGGCGGTTACTTCCTGGACGCGTTTGTCGGCGGCACGGGCCACGCTATCAACGCGACGCAGAATATCCAGTTTATCTTCGCGGCTCATGCTCTGTAACGGATCAACCGAAGTGTAAAGCGCCTGATGCTCAACCGCTCCTAGCGTTTTTACTTTGCCGTCACCGCTGTCACGCACGATAGTACGGGCAGCATGAGCACTTTGCTCCAGCGCCAGCAGGCTGATCTGGTCTGCATAGGCAAACCCTGTTTTTTCGCCGCTGATGGCGCGCACGCCAACACCCTGATCGATATTGTAAGAGCCGTCTTTAATGATGCGGTCTTCTAAAACCCAGGATTCGTGATAGCTCGACTGAAAATAGAGATCGCCGTAGTCAAGACGGCGTTCGGCCAGTTGGCCCAGAATGGCAAACAGATCCTGATGTTTCAGGCCATTCGCCGCTAGCAATTGTTCACTTACCAGGTTCAGACTCATCGTTTTGGTTACTCATTTAATTCTGCCGGATGGCGGCAAAAATGCCTTATCCGGCCTACGTTGTTAGGCTACTGTAGGCCGGATAAGCGCTGCTCCATCCGGCAATACTATGTACTGAGATTGGGGCAATTACTTGCCCCCGTCAAATCATTGCTGGCTTTCTTTGCGCGGCTGACGCAGAACTTCGTTAATCTGCGGTTTATCGACCGGACCGGTGATGCGATAACGCAAAATCGAAACTTTGCTCCACAATGGTCCCAGAACCTTACTGGCAGCAAACACCGCCGCACCGACAATCGGGTTGACAGCAAACGCAGCGGCAACCCCTACGGTGGCAGAAATTTCAGGCGCGACAATGGCTTCCATATCCAGCTCCCGACGGACCAGGTTCACTGAGCCTTTCATCGCAATGTCTGCCTCCAGACCATCCACCAGCGTGTCGTCGGTATGCATCACACCATCTTTGATCCACGCCGTGCTGCGAATCGAGTCGAAATAGAAACCTTCACTGAAGGTATCGCTAAAATCAAAACGCAGTTTACGTAGCAACGCATCAAAGCTCAGCAGTCGCAACAGTTGCCCCGCATGCCCGGTACTGAGTTCGGTAAGCTCACCTTTGCCCAACCGGGTACGCAAAATCCCATTCAGCGAAGCTTCGTCCGGATCCCATGGCGGGTTACGCCAGTGCAGGTCATACTCCACGTTGAACGAAGAATTACGAATCGGGGTCGATACGCCAAAGAAACTGGCAGCGGAGTCAATTTTACTGCCGCTCAGTTTACCCTTCAGTGACGTTCGCTCTTTGCCCGGCGCATTCACCCACACGCCATCGGTGGTCAGTCTGGCAAAGCCCGTATCCAACAGACCGTTGCTCAACGTTAGCGTGTCGCCTTTAATTGCTACATCGGCATCAATGCGCCCATATTTCTGTCCCCACATCCAGCACTCGGCACAGCGTAACTGAAGGTCCGGCCAGCCGCGGAAGCTGAAGTTGTCCACGGCGGAAAACGGCGAGGCTGATGTGTTGCCCGGTGACGCTTTCGCCGCGCTGGGGTTGTAATAAAGATACTTAATATTGGCCAGCCATGGCGCATTATTGCGCATCGCCAGCGTGGCATTAATTTCACGACCCTGCGCCTGCACAATGGAGCCATTGCTCGCAGGCTCAGACACAATACTCAAATTATTCCACTGCTGACCGCCCAGGGATAACGATGGCGTACGCACGGTGATGCGTTGTGGGAAGTTGGCATTAGTGCCAACGTTATCCGCTGCGCCTTTTTGGAACAACGCCAGCCATTGCGCGCCATCCATAGGGGGAAGATTAAGCTCAATGCCTTGCTGATCGGGTAACGCGGGCACAGTACGGCTTTCCGACGTCCAGATAGCGCGGTCAAGCGTCAGTTTCTGATTCAGCAACCAGCGGCTGTTAAAGTGGTTCTTACTGCCAGCATTGCCGGTCAGTTCAAAGCTGCGCAGATTACCGTTGGCCTTAACATTCACCGGCAACGCTTCACCGGGCGCTTTATTCAGCGGAGCAGGTAAGTGACTACTTACATTCTTCAGGTCACCCTTTAGCTCAATGTCGTAAGTCGGCCCGGCATGATACGGAAGATCGATACCCACCTTGCCATTCCACGCCATGCTGCCGCTTAAGGCATCGTTGACCTGCGCCGGTAAAATCCCCATGCGGGTTGGCTGCCAGTCGCCTTGCAGGTTCACGGCTACCTGATAGGCTTTCGCCCCTTCGGTGGTGGAGAAGTCGACGTTCAGCGGCTGATTAAACCAGTTCGCCGTCATCGGCTCGCTCTTCAGATCGCCGTTGATAAAGCTGAATTTACCATTCAAATTCTTCAGCGTGCTGTCGAGTGGTTTAATAAACAAGCTGTTATTACGCAGGTTGACGTCGCCTTTGGCGGTAACCAGCGAGCCGTCTAGCGGAATATCAAGATGTAAGCGAGCATTCACATCGCCGTCAATTTGCAACTGTTCCAGCGTGGCACCGAGAGAATCCTTCAACGGAGTCTCATCAAAATAAGGTCCAACCGCCTTGCCTGGCCCGTTGATATCGGCATCAATCAGTAGCTTTTCTTTTGCATAGTCGGGAATATTAGCCGTCAGGTTACTGGCCTTCACGCCGCCTAGATTGACGCTATCCGTCTTCATCCACAGGCCATCGTTAATGAAGTTCAGTTCGATATTGAGATCGGTTAGCGCAGGCCAGTCAGGTTGGAAAGCAAACTTCGCATTGCGTAGCGGCACCAGGACCTGAAACTGCCCTTCATTGTGCAGATACGGGAACAGATTCGGGTTACCGCCATACACCAGCGTGGCGTTATCCGCCTCGCCGCCTTGAATAGCGCCGCTGAGGTAGTCAACCAGATCCTTACCCATCAGGTTTTCCGGGAAATAACGCCAAGCCTGGGAGCCATCGTCGGTACTGATACCGGCCAGAATGCCCAACCATGGCTCATCATCAGCCGGTTGCAGATAGCGAAAACCACCGCGCGCATGTACCGCTTTCGCTTTAACATCAATGTTGCGCCCGTCTAACTGGAAGCCTTTATCATTCTTCAGCCAGCTTAGCGTCGCCACGCCGTTCTCTATTTCCAACGGCGCGCGGAAGACGGTTTCATACGGCATTTTTGCTTGTTTCATGGAGGCGGTGAGCGCCCCATTTTCAACGCTGCCCGCAAGCGTACCGGAGAAATGTTCTGCCCCCGGCAGCAGCTTCCACTGTTTCCAGGCCAAATCGGTCCACGAGGACAGGAAGCGGGTTTTTTCTGTCGCCTGTAACGGGATATCCAGCGCAAGCACATCTATTTTGCCGCTGGGTTGCGTGGCCCGCCAGATATCACCCAGCGCAGGCGATAGCCTGGACGCCATCGGACGCAGTCCTTCTAACCCGGCCAGTTCCAGATTACTGGCGCGAATGCGTAGCTCATCACTGCGTTTGTTATTCTCACCACCGACTTCCTGCTCAGGGATCCAGGCCAGCGTTAATGCCCCGCTCGGCCAGGGCTTATCATCCATGGTGATACGCGTATCGGGAATAGAGAATTGCCAGCCCGGCTCTTCACGGCTGATGTGCGCCGTCAGATTATCGACGGAGAGCGTGTGCGTACGATTTTCACCCAGCCAACTAGCTCCGCCTTTTTTCAGCCAGACATCACCGCCAGAAACGACGCCTTTGCTGATCGTCATCCATGCTTCCAGGCTAAAACGCGCGGTTTGTAGCGCGACATTATCCTGCATCCATTTGCCCAGCCATGGTTTGACGTCGATGTCGTCTGCCTGCAGCCAAACTCGACCGTTATTCAACAGCCCTTCGTCATCACGCAGGTCCATACGCACCTGCATAATGCCGTGCTGTCCGGTCAGGCTGGAGAGGCTGACCTGACCCTCGGCGCGATGCCGATTTTTACCATTCAACCAGGTAAGCTGGGGGATCGCCAGTTCAGCACGTTGACCTGAGAGGGTTATAAAGCTGATATGGCTGTCGCGTAGATCGAAATGATCAAACTGACGCAGGAAGAGATCGCTGAGATGGCCGGTTTCAATCCCATCTCCGCCTTCGCTGCGCTGGATAGGCGTATTGGTGCGCAACTGCAGTTGCCAGAAGGTGAGATCGCGAAACTGCCAGCGCATGTGTAGCAAACTTTGCCAGACATCCAGCGCCAGCGTGACGCGTTTTACCGAAAATTCTCCCCCATCTTTCAGCTGCGCATGGATATTGCGCGCTTCAAGCGTAGGACCGAAATTTTGCCAGCTGGCAGAAAGCTGGCTAGCGGAAACAGGCAGACCTGTGGCGGATTCAATCTTGCCAAGAATGGCCGGACGCCAGCTATCAAGATGAGGTAACGCAAGGCGCAGTCCACTGACCAGCAGCGCTGCGATGACAACGAATGCGGCTCCAGTGAGCAGTAAAATCCCCGGCAATCGCCTCACGCGCCTCTCCTTGTCTACCAAAAAATATGACTCACACCCCTTGAGTGAATATTGCCGGATAACGGCGCTTGCGCCTTATCCGGCCTACATGCGCGGGTGCCACTACACGATTTACATCATGACGACGTCGAACTGCTCCTGGTTATACAGCGGTTCGATTTGTACTTTGACCTGTTTGCCGACAAAGATCTCAACTTCCGCCAGCGCATGTGACTCTTCACCTTTCAGGGTTTCAGCCACTGCCGGAGAGGCATAAACCAGGAAACGGTCAGAGTCATATGCATGGTGTACGCGCACGATTTCGCGCATGATTTCATAGCATACGGTTTCCACCGTTTTCACCGTACCACGCCCATGGCAGGTCGGACACTCGTTGCACAGTACATGTTCCACGCTTTCACGTGTGCGTTTGCGCGTCATCTCCACCAGGCCCAGCTGTGAAAAACCGTTAATGCTGGTTTTTACGCGATCCTTGCTCAGAGCCTGCTCCAGGGAGTGCAGCACCCGGCGACGGTGATCTTCATTATTCATGTCGATAAAATCGATAATGATAATACCGCCGAGGTTACGCAGACGCAGCTGACGAGCAATGGCCTGCGTTGCTTCAATATTAGTATTAAAGATAGTGTCATCAAGATTACGATGCCCAACAAACGCGCCGGTGTTGATATCCACGGTGGTCATCGCTTCGGTTTGATCGATGATCAGATAGCCGCCGGACTTCAGCTCAACTTTGCGTTCCAGCGCGCGCTGGATTTCATTCTCAACGTCAAAGAGATCAAAAATAGGCTGGCGCCCGCTGTAATGTTCCAGCTTGCTGGTCATCTCGGGGATATATTCCGCCGTAAATTCCAGTAACGCCTCATAGGTCAGACGGGAGTCGACGCGGATGCGGTCAAGCTGCGCATCGGCAAAGTCACGCAACACGCGCTGTGCCAGGGCCAATTCACCGTACATCTGGTAGCGCGTTTGCGGGCGCTTTTTACGCTCCATGACTTTCGTCCAGACGCGCTTCAGGTAGGCAGCATCCGAGGCCAGATCCTCTTCACATACGCCTTCCGCCGCCGTGCGAATGATGAAGCCACCCTGCTCATCGCAGTAATCCGCCACCACTTTTTTCAGGCGTTCGCGTTCGGTTTCGCTTTCGATACGTTGGGATACGCCAACGTGCGAAGCCCCCGGCATAAAGACGAGATAACGGGAAGGAAGCGTGATGTCCGTCGTCAGGCGTGCGCCTTTAGTTCCCAACGGATCTTTTACCACCTGCACCATCAGATCCTGCCCCTGGCGCACCAGTTCAGAGATGTCGCGTACGGTGAACTGTTTTTGTTCTTCACCCGCCACGCATTCGGTGTGCGGCATGATGTCAGAAGCGTGAAGAAATGCGGCTTTATCCAGTCCAATATCTACAAAAGCCGCCTGCATACCCGGAAGTACACGACTTACACGACCTTTGTAGATATTGCCTACGATTCCGCGTCGCGCCTCACGTTCAATATGAATTTCCTGCAGAATACCACCATCAATGTAAGCCACCCGAGTTTCCGATGGCGTTACGTTTACCAACAATTCAGCCGTCATGTTTATCCCTTTTCTCACGCAGTGCGTTAAAATTGGTCAGCAACTCATACGTTTCTACCAGCGGTAAGCCGACTACGGCGTGATAGCTGCCATTTATCTTCCTGACAAAACAGCCACCCAACCCTTGAATACCGTATGCACCTGCTTTATCCATTGGTTCACCGCTGGCAACATAGCCCGCGATGTCCTCATCGGTTAGTGCTCTGAATGTCACTTCCGTCACTACCAGGCAGTCCAGACTGTGCTGGCGATCGGCCAGTGCCACGGCCGTCATAACTTGATGCGTTTTGCCCGACAGTTTGCGCAGCATTGCTGCGGCATGGTCGGCGTCGTGAGGTTTTTCCAGCACTTCGCCATTAAGGATAACGATGGTATCCGCACCCAATACCGGCAAATCGCGCTGGGCCAGCGCTACGCCAGCCTGCGCTTTTTCGCGCGCCAGACGGGAAACGTACTGCTGCGCGCTTTCCTGCGGGTGCCGCTGTTCTTCAATCCCTGGGACCAGTCGTTCAAACGTAACACCAAGCTGAGCGAGCAACTCCTGACGACGTGGAGAACCTGAAGCAAGATACAGAGTATTCATATCAACCTTATTGCACCGCAAACTGCTGACGGACTTTACGCATCAGTAAGAATAGCCATGGCCAAAGCACACCATTCACTACACTACTCCAGAACACTTCAGGTCTGAAAGAGACGTTGATCACTAAAAACTCGGCCCAGAAAACAATAATATCCACGACCAGTGATAACAACATGACCACCAGCGCCTGTTGCCAGAGCGCGAGGTTTCGGAATAGCTGGAATTTCAACGCGACCAGATAAGCAATGATACTCATCGACAATGCGCGCACGCCAAGCGTGGAGCCGCTGATGAGATCCAGTATGGCACCCACCACAAATCCCGTGCCCACATTTACGCGATGCGGCAGTGCCAGGATCCAATACAACAAGATGAGCAGCACCCAGTTTGGCCGGAAAACCAGAATGTCATCCGGCCAGGGCATGACTTGCAGCAACAGTGCAATAAGGAACGAGAGCCAAATTACCCAACGTCCCTGGCTACGATAGCTTGCCACTTACTGTCCTCCCGGCTTACGCGGAGCAGGTTGTGGCGGCGTGGTATCTGCGGGCGCTGGAGCCACGCCTGTTGCAGGTGCTGGCATTGGCGCAGGCGGTCCCATGGTATCTGGTGCAGGCAGAACTTGCGGCATCATTTGCATCAGACGTTCATTCGCAACGCGGTGTACTTCTTCCGGCGTCATCGGGTTTGCGCCATTACGATCGGCACCCCACAACAGCAGCAGATAGCGCAGACGCTGCAGACCCGCAGTCGGACGAGCCTGAATCACGGTATATGCGCGCTGAGTGTCCAGCTTAACGGAAGAAACAACAGCAACCGGATAACCTTCAGGGAAACGTCCACCCAGACCCGAGGTGACCAGCACATCGCCAACGCGAATGTCGGTGTTAGCCGGCAGGTGTTCGAGCTGAAGATCGTCGGTGCAGCCGTTACCCGCAGCGATCACGCGGATATCATTACGCAGTACCTGAATGGGCAGCGCATGCGTCGCATCGCAAATCAGCAGCACGCGGCTGGTCAATTTAGCCACCGCCACGACCTGACCTACTACGCCTTTGTCGCTAATAACCGGCTGGCCTTCGTAGACGCCGTTAACGCTCCCCTTGTCGATCACGACCTGATCGCTGTAAGGGTCATTAACCGTTGAGATGACCTGCGTCACCATCTTTTGTTCGTCCTGACGCAATGGCGATCCCAGCAGCTCACGCAAACGCGCGTTCTCCTGTTTGTATTGCCCCAGCATCAGTAGTTCGCTGTTTTTCAGCAGCAGTTCCTGACGCAACGCCCGGTTTTCAAGTTCGAGTTGGTCACGCGAAGCCAGCGTTTGCGACACGCCGTCGAGTAATTCACGAGGACCATTTGAGATAAAGTAGAAAGGACTGACGGCGGTATCCATGTACGTTCGGATTTGACTAAACGTACCCAGGCGGCTGTCGGCAATAATAACGCCGAGCGCCACCAGCACCGCCAGAATAAGGCGAATCTGTAGCGACGGGCCACGGCTAAAAATTGGCTTCATAGTCTATGCGTATTCTCGTATCAGAGCGGAAGGGCAACCCGCGGGGGCTACCCAACCTGCATCCGATTACTCTTCGCTGAACAGGTCGCCGCCGTGCATGTCGATCATTTCCAGCGCCTTGCCGCCGCCGCGCGCCACGCAGGTCAGCGGATCTTCAGCAACAACAACTGGAATACCGGTTTCTTCCATTAACAGACGGTCAAGGTTACGCAGCAGCGCACCGCCACCGGTCAGCACCATACCGCGTTCGGAGATGTCAGACGCCAGTTCCGGCGGGCACTGTTCCAGTGCAACCATTACTGCGCTCACGATACCGGTCAGTGGTTCCTGCAGGGCTTCCAGAATCTCGTTAGAGTTCAGGGTAAAGCCGCGCGGAACGCCTTCAGCCAGGTTACGACCGCGAACTTCGATTTCGCGCACTTCGTCGCCCGGATAAGCGGAACCGATCTCGTGTTTAATACGTTCTGCGGTCGCTTCACCGATCAGAGAACCGTAGTTACGACGAACATAATTAATGATGGCTTCATCAAAGCGGTCGCCGCCAATACGGACAGAAGAGGAGTAAACCACGCCGTTCAGGGAGATAACGGCAACTTCAGTGGTACCACCACCGATATCCACAACCATTGAACCGGTTGCTTCAGAAACTGGCAGACCCGCACCGATCGCGGCCGCCATCGGCTCTTCGATCAGGAAGACTTCACGAGCACCTGCGCCCTGAGCGGATTCACGGATCGCACGGCGTTCAACCTGAGTTGCTCCAACTGGTACACACACCAGTACGCGCGGGCTTGGGCGCATGAAGCTATTGCTGTGCACTTGCTTAATAAAGTGCTGGAGCATTTTTTCAGTCACGAAGAAGTCAGCAATAACGCCGTCTTTCATTGGGCGAATTGCAGCGATATTGCCCGGCGTACGACCCAGCATCTGCTTCGCATCATGACCTACTGCAGCCACGCTTTTCGGCGAACCGGCACGATCCTGACGAATGGCCACAACAGAAGGCTCATTCAATACGATGCCTTGTCCTTTTACATAAATAAGGGTATTCGCGGTACCCAGGTCAATGGACAGGTCATTGGAAAACATGCCACGAAATTTTTTCAACATACTAAGGGATAATCCTGAAAGCTGGGGCGGAAAACAAAATCCGCTTACTTTACCAACCACACGCAGCAGCGACAAGGCGCAAAAATCATCTGCTACGGTGAAAATTAGTGCAGTTCGTTTCCTTTGTTACAAAACCGGCCTGAGTCCATCAGGGCTGAATAAATCAGCAGCACTCCTCGCTTTTGTTTGCAACCTGTCAAAGGTCATTCACCTGCATGTTTGCTGTTACAACCTGGCGAGCAGGCAAGCACACCCCCAGAAGGCACAGCGCGCGTTATTCTACGTGAAAACAAATTAAACGGCAGGTTAAACCGAGTATCTTTGCGAATATTTTTTCACGTTAGTGTCAAGTGGTTGTGATGCGGCAAAAAAATCTCCTTGCCCACCCGCAACTCCGCGTTCTGTCAGCGTATGCCACTCACTACGCGAACGTACGCCCGTGGCGTAAACCTGCGTGGGTGTTTCCGAACAGGCCTCCACCAGGCTTTGAACCAGAAGCTGATTTTCCGTTCGCTTATCAATGTTCCTCACCAGACTTGGATGAAGCTTCAATAACTCAACGTTAAGCTCTTTGATCCAACTGGTGCTCACCAGCGTTAACCCCGCCTGCGTAACGGCAATACGCACGCCCAGCGCATTCATCAATCTGATGACAGGCTGTAACCGGCTGATATGTTGACAGACATCTGCCTCAGCAAGTTCAATAATTATGCGTTTGCGTAATGATTTTTCGCACTGCATCAGCGTATCACGCAGCCAGCGCTGAAAACGTGGACGAATAAGCGATTCAACCGTTGTCTGCATCGCCAGATTTTCCTGCGGCCAGTAGCCCAAAAGCAGGATCAGACGGCTTATCTGCAAACGGTCATATTCTTCTGCCAGACCAAATTGCAGGACCATCGGCATATATTCCGCCGAAATGACCTCTTCGTTGCCATCAAAAATACGGCACATCAACTCCCGATGGTGCACCCGGCCTTCGCGCGTTACCGCAGGCTTTTGATAAATTCTTGGCCCGCCCCGGCTGAGCATCTGTTCGATCAGCGTTCGCCAGCGTACGTTGCCCCGACCTTTTTCCGGCAGCGAGTCATCATAGACCGACCAGCTATTTCCGCCCTGCAATACCGAATTCCGGGTGGCGGCTTCAGCATGATCCATCACTTGCTCCGGCGACTGACCGCTGCGGCAAACGCAAATGCCAATATGAACCATATCGGCACGATCGATCATTTTATTAGCCGGAAGTGCATCTACCGCTTTTAATAATTGCCCGGCGATACTTTCCGCCTCTTTCAGCGTACGGTGCGGCAGCAGAATAGCAAAATCGCTACGGTGGTAGCGCGCCAGCAACGCGCCCGGATAGCGCGTCATAAAAGTCGACAACAAATTGATCAGCGTCGAGATTTGTTCTTCCGCGAGGGTGATTCCCCAGCTATCGCGCAGCAGCGTAAAGTCCGGCAGGCGCACCATCATCACGACGCCATGCGAGCCTACTTTTTCCTGATCTTCCAGCAGCGTGGCCAGTTGGTTATCAAAGAACAAGCGGTTGCTTAGCCCGGTTTTTGTATCCTGCGCGACATAGGAACGAATCAGCGTATCCAGGCGGCTGCGTTGCTCGCGGGCATTTTGAATTTCAGTCAGCAGCATATCGAGCGCACTGCTGGTACGCGCAGGCCATTCATAGACCGTTCCCCGCACGTTCGGTCCACGTTCGCCGTTCAGAATACGCGTAGAACGGATCTCCAGCAGCTCCTGACCCGAAAGCTGACGCTGAAGCCAGCGCACAGACAAAAAGAGCATCAGAATAATGAAAGCAATGGCTATCGTGAGCGGCGCGGTGGTCAGTAGCGAATGGAAATAGTTACCCATCGGATCCTGATAAACCAGACGCAATGACATACCCGGATGCTTGACCAACGGTACGGTAATCTCGTGGTAGAGATTGTTTGTCCCTGCCGGTCGGTAGCTGCTGGTCCGGGAGTGGTCATACACCACGTTTTCGCCCTGCAACAGTTCGATGCGCACGATATCAACAGAAACCATCAGTTCATCGATTTGCGGGGTTAACGCAACGACATCTCTGGAGACCAGATGCGTATCAATCGCCGTCGCGACCGCATGAACGCGCGTGGTGAACTTATATTGAATAGCGTTGTAGAAACTCAGCGAACAGCCGATCAGAGTCACGAAGATCGTTAACCCAGTAAGCAGCGTGACAAAAGCTGAAAATTTCGTCGTTAATCGCATCCTTGTGTTAACTCCGACAGTTATGAAACAGGCCTGAAAGTGATAAATCGACTCTAAAATGCAAAACTGACCGCAAAATCCGCCAATTTATACAAACTGTGAGGGCATACTACCAAATCAGGTATATCTGGCAATTTATTGCGCAGAATCGGCATCATGTTTTGATTAGCGAGTATAGTCTTCATTATTAATTTTCCAATCCACTATACGATTTGAGGACAGGTTATGCAGGCTTTGATCTTAGAACAGCAGGACGGAAAAACCCTCGCATCCGTTCAACCCCTCGACGAAAATCAGCTACCGGAAGGCGATGTAACGGTGGATGTCCACTGGTCAAGCCTGAACTATAAAGACGCCCTGGCTATCACCGGCAAGGGAAAAATCATTCGTAATTTTCCGATGATTCCTGGTATCGATTTCGCTGGTACCGTGCGTGCAAGCGAAGATCCCCGTTTTCATGCGGGTCAGGAGGTTTTACTGACCGGTTGGGGCGTAGGTGAAAATCATTGGGGTGGACTGGCAGAACGCGCACGCGTGAAAGGCGACTGGCTGGTTGCGCTGCCAAAAGGGCTGGATGGACGTAAAGCCATGGTCATCGGTACCGCTGGCTTTACCGCCATGCTTTGCGTCATGGCGCTTGAAGATGCAGGAATTCGTCCGCAAGACGGTGAGATTGTCGTCACTGGTGCCAGCGGAGGCGTGGGCAGCACGGCCGTTGCGTTACTGCATAAGCTGGGTTATCAGGTTGCGGCGGTTTCGGGTCGTGAAAGCACCCACGACTACCTGAAAAGCCTGGGCGCTAATCGTATTCTTGGCCGTGATGAATTTGCTGAATCTCGCCCGCTGGAAAAACAGCTGTGGGCTGGCGCGGTGGATACCGTTGGCGACAAAGTTCTGGCGAAAGTCCTCGCGCAGATGAACTACGGCGGCTGTGTTGCCGCCTGTGGCCTGGCGGGCGGTTTCGCTCTGCCAACCACGGTGATGCCATTCATTCTGCGTAACGTTCGTTTGCAAGGAGTGGACTCGGTGATGACCCCGCCGGCACGCCGTGCAGAAGCCTGGGCGCGTCTGGTTAAGGATCTGCCGGAATCTTTCTATGCTCAGGCGGCAACGGAAATTACGCTGGCGGATGCGCCGAAGTTCGCCGATGCCATCATCAATAACCAGGTGCAAGGCCGTACGCTGGTGAAGGTGAAGTAACAGACCCTGGCGCAGAAATTTACACTTAATTAACGAAATTTCGCGGCACATCTACAGACTCCCTGCCATATTAACTACGCGTCCCCTGTCAGTTATGACGCGTAAGCCGGGAGTCTGTTATGAAGAAATTACGTCCATTTACAGAAGCCGACGTCACTGACGAGTCGGCTTTTTTTATGCAGCGTCGCCATGTGCTGAAAGCATTAGGGATCAGCGCAGCCGCGTTGTCTTTACCCCACTCTGCGCAGGCTGACCTTCTGAGTTGGTTTAAGGGTAATGACCGCCCGCCCGCGCCCGCGGGAAAGCCGCTTGATTTCAGCAAGCCCGCCGCCTGGCAAAATTCGCTTCCTTTAACCCCAGCGGATAAAGTTTCTGGCTACAACAACTTCTATGAATTCGGTCTCGACAAAGCGGATCCGGCAGCCAACGCAGGTAGCCTGAAAACCGATCCGTGGACATTAAAAATCAGTGGTGAGGTCGCCAAACCACTCACTCTCGATCACGATACCTTGACCACCCGTTTCCCGCTGGAGCAACGGATTTACCGCATGCGCTGCGTGGAAGCCTGGTCAATGGTCGTGCCGTGGATTGGTTTTCCGTTACATAAACTGTTGGCGCAGGTAGAACCCACCAGCAATGCGAAGTATGTCGCGTTCGAAACGCTGTACGCTCCGGAAGAAATGCCTGGGCAAAAAGATCGCTTTATTGGCGGCGGGCTGAAGTATCCCTATGTAGAAGGGTTGCGCCTGGATGAAGCGATGCACCCACTCACACTGCTTACCGTGGGGGTTTATGGTAAGGCCCTTCCGCCACAAAATGGCGCGCCCATTCGCTTAATTGTGCCGTGGAAATATGGATTTAAAGGCATTAAGTCGATCGTGAGTATCAAACTCACGCGCGAACGCCCTCCGACAACCTGGAATCTGGCCGCGCCCAATGAATACGGGTTTTATGCCAACGTGAATCCGCATGTCGATCATCCCCGCTGGTCCCAGGCCACTGAGCGTTTTATTGGCGCTGGCGGTATTCTGGACGTACAGCGTCAGCCTACGCTGATGTTTAACGGCTATGCCGAAGAGGTTGCGTCACTGTATCGCGGACTCAATTTGCAGGAGAATTTTTAAGTGCGACTGACCGCAAAGTATATTACCGGGCTGAAAGTTTGCCTGCATCTTGCCGGTTTTTTGCCGTTTATCTGGCTATTTTGGGCGATAAATCACGGCGGCCTGAGCGCCGATCCGGTCAAAGATATCCAGCACTTTACCGGTAGGACAGCTCTGAAATTCTTGCTGGCGACCTTGCTGGTCTCTCCACTCGCGCGCTACGCTAAACAGCCATTATTGATACGCACACGTCGCCTGTTAGGGCTATGGTGTTTCGCCTGGGCAACACTGCATTTAACCAGCTACGCGTTACTGGAACTGGGCATTAATAATCTGGCGTTGTTAGGGCGGGAATTAATTACGCGACCTTATTTAACCTTGGGCATTGTCAGTTGGGTCATATTATTCGCCCTCACCTTAACGTCCACGCAGGCTGCACAGCGAAAGCTGGGTAAAAACTGGCAGTATTTGCACAACTTCGTCTATCTTGTGGCGATCCTGGCACCCATACATTATCTGTGGTCGGTAAAAACTATCTCCCCTCAACCGATTATTTATGCAGCACTCGCTGCGGTGCTGTTAGCGTGCCGTTACAAGAAGTTTCGCCAGTGGTGGCGGTAGTTTCACGATATGTGCAGTGCGTTGCAAAACACGGACGATCCGATTTTCTTTACATGTTAACGGTTGATTATCTTCCCTGATAAGACCAGTATTTAGCTGCCAATTGCTACGAAATAGTTATAATGTGCGACTTTGCTATCCCCGGTAGCGTTTTTAAGGCGCTGAAAGGGTGACAATCGCATATTGAAGGTATATTTTGTCTTTTACCCGAAAATGGCAGAAGATAGCCGCACAATGACTAACAAGTCTGGCAATCTCACTTAATGGCAGCAGCACCCAGTGCAGCGCCTGAGATGCGTGGCATCTTGTCACTCACTGTTATAAAAATGCTATACAGACGGCGGTAAAACGCCTGTCACAATCTCACTAAACAAAGAGTACGGAACCCACTCATGGATATTCGTAAGATTAAAAAACTGATCGAGCTGGTTGAAGAATCAGGCATCTCCGAACTGGAAATTTCTGAAGGCGAAGAATCTGTACGCATCAGCCGTGCAGCGCCAGCTGCAAGTTTTCCGATGATGCAACAGGCTTATGCTGCACCAGTGATGCAGCAACCAGCTCTGTCTAACGCTGTCGCACAAACTGCCTCTCCAAGTATGGAAGCTCCGGCAGCAGCGGAAATCAGTGGTCACATCGTACGCTCCCCAATGGTTGGTACGTTCTACCGCACCCCGAGCCCGGATGCTAAAGCGTTCATCGAAATCGGACAGAAAGTGAATGCGGGCGATACCCTGTGCATCGTTGAAGCCATGAAAATGATGAACCAGATCGAAGCCGACAAATCCGGCGTAGTTAAAGCGATCCTGGTAGAAAGTGGTCAACCGGTAGAATTTGACGAGCCGCTGGTCGTCATCGAATAACGAGGCGAACATGTTGGATAAAATTGTTATCGCCAACCGCGGCGAGATTGCCCTGCGTATTCTTCGTGCCTGTAAAGAACTGGGCATCAAGACTGTCGCTGTGCATTCAAGTGCGGATCGCGATTTAAAACACGTATTGCTGGCGGATGAGACGGTCTGTATCGGCCCGGCTCCGTCCGTAAAAAGCTATCTGAACATCCCGGCTATCATCAGCGCCGCTGAAATCACCGGCGCGGTGGCAATTCACCCGGGCTATGGCTTCCTCTCTGAGAACGCCAACTTTGCTGAGCAGGTAGAGCGTTCTGGCTTTATCTTCATCGGCCCGAAAGCCGACACCATCCGCCTGATGGGCGACAAAGTGTCTGCAATCACCGCGATGAAGAAAGCGGGCGTACCGACAGTCCCAGGCTCTGACGGCCCGCTGGGCGATGACATGGACGCTAACCGCGCTCATGCTAAACGCATCGGCTACCCGGTTATCATCAAAGCCTCCGGCGGCGGCGGCGGTCGCGGTATGCGCGTCGTGCGCAGCGATGCCGAACTGGCACAATCCATCTCCATGACCAAAGCGGAAGCAAAAGCCGCTTTCAATAACGACATGGTCTACATGGAGAAATACCTGGAAAACCCACGCCACATTGAAATTCAGGTGCTGGCTGACGGTCAGGGTAACGCGATTTATCTGGCAGAACGTGACTGCTCCATGCAGCGTCGTCACCAGAAAGTTGTCGAAGAAGCACCAGCGCCGGGCATTACCCCGGAACTGCGTCGCTACATCGGCGAGCGTTGCGCCAAAGCGTGTGTTGATATCGGCTATCGCGGGGCGGGTACTTTCGAGTTCCTGTTCGAAAACGGCGAGTTCTACTTCATTGAGATGAACACCCGTATTCAGGTTGAACACCCGGTAACCGAAATGATCACCGGCGTTGATCTGATCAAAGAGCAGCTGCGCATCGCAGCGGGTCAACCGCTGTCCATCAAGCAGGACGAAGTTGTGGTTAAAGGCCATGCGGTAGAATGCCGTATCAACGCCGAAGACCCGAACACCTTCCTGCCAAGCCCGGGTAAAATCACGCGTTTCCACGCACCGGGTGGCTTTGGTGTGCGTTGGGAGTCTCATATTTACGCAGGCTACACCGTACCTCCGTACTATGACTCAATGATCGGTAAGCTGATCTGCTATGGCGAAAACCGCGACGTCGCTATCGCCCGTATGAAAAACGCATTGCAGGAACTGATCATCGACGGTATCAAAACCAACGTTGACCTGCAGATCCGTATCATGAATGACGAGCACTTCCAGCACGGTGGAACCAATATCCACTACCTGGAGAAAAAACTCGGACTTCAGGAAAAGTAAGCGTGCGTTAACCGAAAAGGCCGGAAATTCCGGCCTTTTGTTTTTCTCCCCTCCCGCACGTGCCATAAGGTACAATCCCCGCTTTCTTTATCCACAAGGGACAAAAAATGGACGCTCGTTTTGTTCAGGCCCATAAAGAGGCGCGCTGGGCGCTGTGGCTAACCCTTTTATATCTGGTCACATGGTTAGTGGCCGCTTACTTACCAGATTCAACGCTGGGTTTTACCGGCTTACCGCACTGGTTCGAAATGGCCTGCCTGCTAACGCCGCTGGTTTTTATCGTGCTGTGCTGGGCGATGGTGAAGTTTATCTATCGCGATATTCCGTTGGAGGATGACGATGCAGCTTGAAGTTATTTTTCCGCTGGTCGCCTATCTTCTGGTGGTCTTCGGTCTCTCAGTTTATGCCATGCGCAAGAGATCGACCGGTACCTTCCTGAATGAATATTTCCTCGGCAGCCGCTCCATGGGCGGCGTCGTGTTAGCGATGACGCTAACGGCAACCTACATTAGCGCCAGCTCGTTTATTGGCGGTCCTGGTGCCGCTTACAAATACGGACTGGGATGGGTGCTGCTAGCGATGATCCAGTTGCCGGCCGTATGGCTCTCATTGGGGATTCTTGGTAAGAAATTCGCCATTCTGGCACGCCGTTATAATGCGGTTACCCTCAACGATATGCTATTTGCACGCTACCAGAGCCGCCTGCTGGTATGGCTGGCGAGCCTCAGCCTGTTGGTCGCGTTTGTCGGGGCAATGACCGTACAGTTTATTGGCGGCGCACGTTTGCTGGAAACCGCAGCGGGTATCCCCTACGAAACCGGTCTGCTGATTTTTGGCGTCAGCATCGCGTTATACACGGCGTTCGGCGGCTTTCGCGCCAGCGTGTTGAACGACACCATGCAGGGCATGGTGATGCTGATTGGTACTATTGTTTTGCTGGTCGGCGTTGTTCATGCTGCCGGTGGCCTCAGCAATGCGGTGGTAACCCTGCAGACTATCGATCCTAAACTGGTTTCGCCGCAGGGCGCTGATGACATTTTGTCACCCACGTTTATGACCTCATTCTGGGTGCTGGTATGCTTTGGCGTGATTGGCCTGCCGCATACGGCGGTACGCTGTATCTCTTATAAAGACAGTAAAGCGGTACACCGCGGCATTATCATCGGCACCATCGTGGTGGCGATCCTGATGTTTGGTATGCATCTGGCGGGCGCCCTGGGACGGGCGGTAATCCCTGACCTGACGGTACCGGATCTGGTAATCCCTACGCTGATGGTCAAAGTCCTGCCGCCGGTCGCTGCCGGGATCTTCCTCGCCGCACCTATGGCTGCGATTATGTCGACGATCAATGCCCAATTGCTGCAAAGCTCCGCTACGATTATTAAGGATCTGTACCTGAACCTTCGCCCGGAACAGCTGGAAAACGAAACCCGGCTGAAACGCATGTCGGCAGTGATTACCCTGCTGCTGGGCGCGTTACTGTTGCTGGCCGCCTGGAAACCGCCAGAGATGATTATCTGGCTGAATCTGCTGGCGTTTGGCGGGCTGGAAGCCGTCTTCCTGTGGCCGCTGGTGCTGGGCCTCTATTGGGAGCGGGCAAACGCGTCAGGCGCATTGAGCGCGATGATTGTCGGCGGCGTGCTTTATGCTCTACTCGCCACCTTTAACGTTCAGTTCCTGGGCTTCCACCCAATCGTGCCCTCGTTACTGATAAGCTTGCTGGCTTTCCTGATAGGCAACCGTTTCGGTTCCGCCGTCCCGCAAGCCGCCATATTGACTACTGATAAATAAAGAGTTTTGCCATGCCATGGATCCAACTGAAACTGAACACGACCGGTGCCAACGCTGAAGAGTTGAGCGATGCGCTGATGGAAGCGGGCTCCGTTTCCATTACTTTCCAGGATACGCATGATACGCCGGTATTTGAACCTCTGCCGGGCGAGACTCGCCTGTGGGGTGATACCGACGTTATCGGCTTGTTCGATGCAGAAACCGACATGAAAGAAGTAGTTGCTATCCTGGAACAGCATCCGCTGCTGGGTGAAGGCTTCGCGCATAAAATCGAACAGCTCGAAGACAAAGACTGGGAACGCGAATGGATGGATAACTTCCACCCGATGCGCTTTGGTGAACGTCTGTGGATTTGCCCAAGCTGGCGCGATGTCCCGGATGAGAATGCTGTCAACGTGATGCTGGACCCGGGTCTGGCGTTTGGTACAGGCACGCACCCCACTACCTCTCTGTGCCTGCAATGGCTGGACGGTCTTGATCTTAACGGCAAAACGGTTATCGACTTTGGCTGCGGCTCTGGCATTCTTGCCATTGCGGCACTGAAGCTGGGTGCGGCGAAAGCCATTGGCGTGGATATCGACCCGCAAGCGATTCAGGCCAGCCGTGATAACGCCCAGCGTAATGGTGTTTCTGAGCGTCTGGAGCTTTATCTGCCGAAAGACCAGCCAGAGGCGATGAAAGCCGACGTGGTGGTCGCCAACATCCTTGCTGGCCCATTACGTGAACTGGCTCCGTTAATCAGCATACTGCCCGTTGAGGGCGGTTTGCTGGGGCTTTCTGGTATTCTTGCCAGCCAGGCGGAAAGCGTCTGTGAAGCCTATGCCGATCTCTTTACGCTCGATCCGGTTATCGAGAAAGAAGAGTGGTGTCGCATTACCGGTCAGAAAAAATAATCCCTTCCGGCGTGGTTATCTGACCACGCCATTTTCAGACAATTGACCAGCATACCGACACTTTCCTCAGCGATATAATAATCAATTGATTTTGTTATTTTTTATATTGATTCTCGTTGAGTAAACGTATGCGTTTCAACTGTTTTACAACAACTTTGCTGGCAGCATGCATGATGCCACTGACCACACTGGCCGTACCATGGGGATATACCGAAGAAAACGGCCCCGCACGGTGGGGAGAAATCAGCAAAGCGTATGCAACGTGCCAGACAGGCATAAACCAATCCCCCATAGACATCCAGACCACCACAACCAGTAAACTCGGTCTCCCCGCGCTGAACATGCAGTACGTCGATGGCCCAACCAGATTTCGGAGCATTAACCATACGTTGCAAGCAACGATGAGTAGCTACGCATCTAATTCTATTGAAATTGATGAAACGCTTTATTATTTAAAACAATTTGATTTTCATGCCCCGAGCGAACATACCCTCAACGGTAAAACCTATCCGCTGGAGCTGCAGCTGGTCCACAAAAATCAATCCGGAGACATCGCTATCGTGGCGGTTATGTTTGATATCGGCGAACCAAACCAGGCGATTCAAAATTTGTGGGAGTCCTTTCCAACCATGGAGGACAGCAGCATGGCCATCTTCTCGCCGGTCGATATCCACCAGCTTTTACCCGACAATAAAACCTACTGGCGCTACCGTGGTTCGTTAACAACGCCTCCCTGCACCGAAGGCGTCACCTGGACTATCCTGAAAACGCCTGTTGCTCTTTCTGCCGAACAAATGGATAAATTCCACTACATTGTTGGGCCAGCAAACAATCGCCCGCTGCAGCCGTTGAATGAACGCAAGATTACGGACAGCTATTCTGGGGATACCGAGATCCTGTACTAAAATGAGGTAGCGATCACACAATGACGAGGTAATTTGCTGATTAATTCAGCAGAATATCTTGTCAGTACCGTCTGCAGCTGAAGAAAAAATGAGAAGTTACGCAAAATTATATGTGTATATAAAATCGACACATTTTTATAATGCGATGATTTATATGATTAAATATTTTCATGCGTTCACATTTACGGCAATTCATTGATCCACCTCAGTGGATTGGTCAAAGTTTGGCCTTTCATCTCGTGCGAAAAATGCGTAATATACGCCGCCTTGCAGTCACAGTATGGTCATTTCTTAACTCATGCGCATCGGACAATACCAGCTCAGAAATCGCCTGATCGCAGCACCTATGGCTGGCATCACTGACAGACCATTCAGGACGCTGTGCTATGAGATGGGAGCAGGATTGACAGTATCCGAGATGATGTCTTCTAACCCGCAGGTTTGGGAAAGTGACAAGTCTCGTTTACGGATGGTGCACGTTGATGAGCCAGGAATTCGCACGGTGCAAATTGCCGGTAGCGACCCTGTTGAGATGGCCGATGCCGCACGTATTAACGTGGAAAGCGGCGCCCAGATTATTGATATCAATATGGGGTGTCCGGCTAAAAAAGTGAATCGCAAGCTCGCAGGTTCAGCCCTCTTGCAGTACCCGGATTTAGTGAAATCGATACTAACCGAGGTCGTCAATGCAGTGGACGTTCCTGTCACACTCAAGATTCGCACCGGCTGGGCTCCGGAACACCGTAACTGCGTAGAGATTGCCCAACTGGCTGAAGACTGTGGCATTCAGGCTCTGACCATTCATGGACGCACCCGCGCCTGTTTGTTCAATGGAGATGCTGAGTACGACAGTATTCGGGCAGTTAAGCAGAAAGTTTCCATTCCGATTATCGCGAATGGCGACATTACTGACCCGCATAAAGCCAGAGCTGTACTCGACTATACGGGGGCGGATGCCCTGATGATAGGACGTGCAGCTCAGGGAAGACCCTGGATCTTTCGGGAAATCCAGCATTATCTGGACACTGGGGAGCTGCTGCCCCCGCTGCCTCTGGCAGAGGTGAAGCGCTTGCTTTGTGCGCACATTCGGGAACTGCACGACTTTTATGGTCAGGCAAAAGGGTACCGAATTGCGCGTAAACACGTATCCTGGTATCTCCAGGAACACGCTCCGGATGACCAGTTTCGGCGCACATTCAACGCCATTGAAGATTCCAGCGAACAGCTGGCGGCGTTGGAGGCATACTTCGAAAATTTTGCGTAAACAGAAATAAAGAGCTGACAGAACTATGTTCGAACAACGCGTAAATTCTGACGTACTGACCGTTTCTACCGTTAACTCTCAGGACCAGGTAACTCAAAAGCCCCTGCGTGACTCGGTTAAACAGGCACTGAAGAACTATTTTGCTCAATTGAATGGTCAGGATGTGAATGATCTCTATGAGCTGGTACTGGCTGAAGTAGAACAGCCCCTGTTGGACATGGTGATGCAATACACCCGCGGTAACCAGACCCGTGCTGCCCTGATGATGGGCATCAACCGTGGTACGCTGCGTAAAAAACTGAAAAAATACGGCATGAACTGATACTAATCAGTTAAATGTTTGTTTTAAAAGGCGCTACTCGGCATGGGGAAGCGCCTTTTTTATTGACGTCACACGGGAGGCTTTGGCGATGAACGCGAGATGTGAACCTGTCTATTTTGGCGATGAATCTAAAAAGATAATCCTGGGTGACGCGCTAACTGAACTGAAAAAACTGCCGTCTGAAAGCGTTGAACTCATTTTTGCTGACCCTCCTTATAACATCGGGAAAGACTTTGACGGGATGGTTGAATCCTGGGACGAAGAGACCTTTCTGGCGTGGTTGTTTGAGTGCATCGACGAGTGCCATCGCATCCTCAAACCACACGGCACCATGTACATCATGAACAGTACGGAGAACATGCCGTACATTGACCTCAAATGCCGCCCGCTTTTTACCATCAAGAGTCGTATCGTGTGGTCATACGATAGCTCAGGGGTACAGGCCAAAAATTACTTTGGTTCGATGTATGAACCGATCCTGATGATGGTCAAAGATCAGAAAAACTACACATTTAATCGTGACGATATTCTGGTTGAAGCCAAAACTGGCGCTAAACGCGCGCTAATAGACTACAGAAAAAACCCGCCGCAGCCCTACAATCAGAAAAAAGTGCCGGGCAATGTCTGGGAGTTCCCACGCGTACGCTATCTGATGGACGAATACGAAAACCACCCCACCCAGAAACCCAAAGCCCTCCTGGAGCGTATAATTCTGGCGTCCTCGAACCCAGATGACAAGGTACTCGATCCGTTCGCCGGCAGCTTCACCACCGGAGCTACCGCCGTGGAATTGGGTCGCAAGTTTGTCGGGATTGAGATCAATACTGAATACGTAAAAATGGGGCTCAGAAGACTGAGTATCGGTTCTCATTTTTCAGAAATTGAGCTTGCCAAGGTGAAAAAACGTAAGACAAAAAACCTGTCTAAAAAGAGTCGATTGACGGCAAAGAGTGGCGATCTTTCAACAAAGTAAAGGCATTGTAAGTCTGCTTTTCGGCTTAAAAATTTCGTGTATATTCCCTGCACACTTGGGCATGAATACACAGGGTTTAGGAATGATTCGCAAGTATTGGTGGCTGGTTGTTTTTGCGGTCTTCGTTTTTCTTTTTGATGCGCTGCTCATCCAATGGATAGAGCTGATGACAACAGAGCACGACAAGTGCCGGAATATGAACTCAGTGAATCCCCTTAAGCTGGTCAACTGCGTCGACCTCGAATAGCACCTCAGATAACACTTCGACAGCCGTCAGCCTCTGGCGGTAAAAACTATCCGACCTGGTTTTCACTCTGCATTAATTGCATGACGCTACCGTCTGGGCTTAACATTTTTAGTACATTATCAACTAATACTGGAGCTTGCCCATATAGATCATAACTCACTGGATTCATTAACCAGTTTTTTATAATTCCGCTAAAACTACCGTGCAGAATAATGATGATGACATCTAAATCAAGAGTGGTGGCAATCAGATTGTCATCTACACACTTTTGCAGGGAATCACGAATGCTTTGATGACTGATACCTATTTTATCGCGAATAGCCTGCTCAGATATCATATCGTTATGAAATTCACACTTATGATATAAAATCTGCATTAATGCCTGCTGACGAGGGTTCTCTGCAATATATTGTAACCCCACCACAAACTTTTCTCGCAATCGCTGTAAAGGGTTATCACCCCAACGACCAATTAACTTGTCCTGAATAAGATCGCGTAAAGGTGGTTGTTGTAACCATAGCTCATTAAACAATTGAGTTTTATTTTCGAAATGCCAATAGAGCGCGCCACGCGTCACGCTGGCGGCATCCGCAATGTCGTTTAGCGTCGTATTGCTTACGCCACGTGCGGCAAACTGTACAATTGCCGTTTCTATCAGGTGCTGCCGCGTTTTGAGGGCATCAGCTTTCGTTTTTCTGGCCATGGTTCCGACTGTCTGAGGTAGAGTAGAGAATGATTAACTTTCTTATCTAATATTTGCGATACGGAACAAATGTATCACTTAGAATTTATTTAAACGAGTTCTAAAAAATATTATTACGGACTTTGCACACGAATAAACAAAACGAATACCAACAACAAATATATTCATAAACCAAATGTTTATTTCAATTTGTGTTTATGAGAATCATAGTATTGCTATTAACACCACAATGAAACAGCTGTCGATTAATCTTTTTTTGCTTTTACGTGCCGTGTATCGTGCCCATAAATAAGTATTGCTTACATCGCAAGCTAATAATTTGTAGGATAGCCAACTATTATTTTTCTTGTGCGCGTTATCGCCCCTGCGTTACCCGGTTAATAACGAGCGTTCGGTTTTTTAAGGAATAGAAATGACGAAAAATGCCAGGTTTTCACTCCTGCCCTCATTCATCATCGTCTCCGCTGCATTACTCGCCGGTTGTAACGATCAGGGAGAAACACAAGCTCATCCCGCAGAACCGCAGGTGACTGTCCATGTCGTCGAAAAGGCTCCTTTAGCCGTAACGACCGAATTACCCGGGCGCACAACGGCATTCCGAATTGCAGAAGTTCGTCCCCAGGTCAGCGGGATAGTGCTTAAACGGAATTTCACTGAGGGAAGCGATATTGAAGCCGGACAGTCACTTTATCAGATCGATCCCGCGACTTATCAGGCTGACTATGACAGCGCCAAAGGTGAACTGGCGAAGAGTGAAGCGGCGGCTGCAATCGCGCATTTAACGGTAAAACGCTATGTGCCGTTGGTTGGCACCAAGTACATCAGCCAGCAAGAGTACGATCAGGCAATTGCTGATGCTCGTCAGGCCGATGCCTCCGTGATCGCGGCAAAAGCGGCGGTCGAAAGCGCGCGTATCAATCTGGCCTATACCAAAGTGACATCGCCAATTAGCGGACGCATCGGTAAATCTAACGTCACCGAAGGTGCATTAGTCACGAATGGCCAAGCTACAGAGCTTGCTACCGTTCAACAGCTCGATCCCATTTACGTCGACGTGACACAGTCCAGTAACGACTTTATGCGCCTCAAACAGTCCGTTGAACAAGGGAGTCTGCATAAAGACAGCGCCAGCAGTACTGTCGAACTGGTGATGGAAAATGGTCAGTCATACCCGCTAAAAGGTTCTTTGCAGTTTTCTGATGTGACGGTTGATGAAAGCACCGGCTCAATCACCCTCAGAGCCGTGTTCCCTAACCCACAGCACACGCTGTTGCCGGGCATGTTTGTGCGCGCACGCATTGATGAAGGCGTCCAGCCGAATGCCATTCTCGTTCCGCAGCAGGGGGTAACGCGTACTCCTCGCGGTGATGCCACCGTAATGGTCGTTAACGACAAGAGTCAGGTTGAGTCTCGCGCAGTCGTTGCCGCACAAGCTATTGGTGACAAGTGGCTCATCAGCGAAGGCCTGCAACCGGGTGACAAAGTTATCGTGAGCGGCTTACAGAAAGCACGTCCAGGCGTTCAGGTTAAAGCAACCGCCGATACCGAAACCCCTGCCACGAAAGCCCAATAAGGTAACCGGACATGGCTAACTTTTTTATCAGGCGTCCTATCTTTGCCTGGGTATTGGCTATCATTCTGATGATGGCGGGTGCTCTGGCAATCATGCAACTGCCCGTGGCACAGTACCCGACCATTGCGCCTCCTGCGGTCGCCATTTCTGCCACCTACCCTGGTGCAGATGCACAGACGGTTCAGGATACAGTCACACAGGTTATCGAACAGAATATGAATGGTATCGATAACCTGATGTATATGTCCTCCACCAGCGACTCGGCCGGGAGTGTGACTATTACACTGACTTTCCAGTCCGGTACCGATCCCGATATCGCACAAGTGCAGGTGCAAAATAAACTGCAACTCGCCACTCCGCTACTGCCGCAAGAAGTTCAGCAGCAAGGGATCAGCGTCGAGAAATCCAGCAGCAGCTTTTTGATGGTTGCGGGTTTTGTTTCTGACAACCCACAAACCACACAGGATGACATTTCCGACTACGTCGCTTCGAACGTTAAAGACTCAATCAGCCGTCTGAATGGCGTGGGTGACGTGCAGCTGTTTGGTGCACAGTACGCCATGCGCATCTGGCTGGATGCAAACTTATTGAACAAATATCAGCTCACGCCGGTTGATGTGATCAATCAGTTGAAGGTACAGAACGATCAGATTGCCGCAGGTCAGTTAGGGGGGACGCCTGCATTACCTAACCAGCAGCTTAACGCTTCTATCATTGCGCAAACGCGACTGAAAGACCCTGAAGAGTTCGGCAAAGTGACTTTACGCGTGAACAGCGATGGTTCGGTTGTTCACCTGAAAGACGTCGCGCGTATCGAGTTAGGCGGGGAAAACTACAACGTCGTGGCGCGTATTAACGGTAAGCCTGCATCCGGCCTTGGGATCAAGCTGGCAACTGGGGCAAACGCGCTGGATACCGCGAACGCTATTAAAGCCAAGCTGGTTGAACTGCAACCATTCTTCCCGCAGGGAATGAAGGTGGTCTACCCGTACGACACGACGCCATTTGTGACCATCTCCATTCATGAAGTGGTAAAAACACTGTTTGAAGCGGTCGTGCTGGTGTTCCTGGTCATGTATTTGTTCCTGCAAAACATCCGGGCAACGCTCATTCCAACCATCGCCGTACCTGTCGTATTGTTGGGCACATTTGCCGTGCTTGCAGCGTTTGGCTACTCAATAAACACCCTGACGATGTTCGGCATGGTACTCGCCATCGGTCTATTGGTCGATGATGCGATAGTGGTGGTGGAAAACGTAGAACGCGTGATGATGGAGGATCATCTGCCGCCCAAAGAGGCGACGGAAAAATCCATGTCACAAATACAGGGAGCACTGGTTGGTATTGCCATGGTGCTGTCTGCGGTATTTATCCCGATGGCCTTCTTTGGCGGTTCAACCGGGGCTATCTATCGGCAGTTTTCCATCACCATCGTTTCCGCCATGGCGCTTTCAGTACTGGTCGCGCTGATCCTGACTCCCGCACTTTGTGCAACATTGCTGAAGCCCGTATCAGCTGAACATCACGAGAAAAGAAGCGGTTTCTTTGGCTGGTTCAATGCCAAATTCGATCACAGCGTCAATCACTACACCAATAGCGTCAGCGGTATTGTGCGTAAAACTGGGCGTTACCTGGTCGTCTACCTGATAATCGTCATCGGGATGGCGGTGCTGTTTATGCGCCTTCCAACCTCCTTCCTGCCAGAGGAAGATCAGGGCGTCTTCCTGACGATGATTCAACTTCCTGCAGGCGCCACGCAAGAACGCACCCAGAAGGTGCTGGATCAGGTCACCCACTACTACCTGAACAATGAAAAAGCCAACGTTGAAAGCGTCTTTACGGTTAACGGCTTTAGCTTCAGCGGCCAGGGACAAAACTCAGGGATGGCGTTCGTCAGCCTCAAGCCCTGGGAAGAACGTAGCGGTAACGAAAATAACGTTGAATCAATTATCGCCCGCGCTACCCGAGCGTTTAGTCAGATTCGTGATGGTCTGGTGTTCCCTTTCAACATGCCAGCCATTGTTGAACTGGGTACCGCAACCGGCTTCGACTTCGAACTGATTGACCAGGGCGGGTTGGGACATACCGCGTTAACGCAAGCGCGTAACCAACTGCTGGGCATGGTTGCCAAACACCCTGACCTGCTGGTTCGCGTGCGTCCAAACGGTCTCGAGGATACCGCACAGTTCAAGCTGGATGTCGATCAGGAAAAAGCTCAGGCCCTTGGCGTCTCGCTGTCCGATATTAATGAAACCATCTCCGCTGCGCTGGGTGGCTATTACGTCAATGACTTCATTGACCGTGGCCGCGTGAAAAAAGTGTACGTACAGGCCGATGCCAAATTCCGTATGTTGCCGGAAGACATCAATAATCTGTATGTTCGTAGCGCCAATGGCGAAATGGTTCCGTTCTCCACGTTCAGTTCCGCACACTGGATCTACGGCTCACCGCGCCTGGAGCGCTATAACGGTATGCCTTCTATGGAACTGCTGGGAGAAGCAGCGCCTGGCAGAAGTACCGGTGAAGCAATGGCGCTGATGGAAAGCCTGGCGGAAAAACTGCCAAACGGTATTGGTCATGACTGGACGGGGATGTCCTATCAGGAAAGGCTGTCGGGTAACCAGGCACCTGCGCTGTATGCCATCTCGCTAATCGTTGTCTTCCTTTGCCTTGCCGCATTGTATGAAAGCTGGTCTATTCCTTTCTCGGTGATGCTGGTTGTACCGCTCGGTGTTGTGGGCGCATTGTTAGCAGCATCACTGCGTGGGATGAATAACGATGTGTATTTCCAGGTTGGCTTACTAACCACAATCGGCCTCTCGGCTAAGAACGCCATCCTGATCGTCGAGTTTGCCAAAGACCTGATGGATAAAGAAGGCAAGGGGTTGATTGAAGCGACGCTGGAGGCATCGCGCATGCGTCTTCGTCCTATCCTGATGACATCCCTGGCCTTTATTCTGGGGGTTATGCCTCTGGTTATCAGTCACGGTGCAGGGAGTGGTGCGCAGAATGCGGTCGGTACAGGTGTTATGGGAGGAATGCTGACCGCAACATTGTTGGCTATCTTCTTCGTCCCCGTCTTCTTTGTTGTCGTAAGACGGCGTTTTAGTCGGCACAACGATTAAATTGTAAAATAAAGGCGTCTACGGACGCCTTTTTCACCCATGTTACGCCTCTTTATTTATTAATAAGATAGCCATTTATTTCATTTAAAGCATTCCTTTAAACGCGCCCGCGACCTTTCTTTTTATCCATTATTTTTACAATCCACATGAATTGAGATTATTCCTCATGTCAGTCCTTTTTTAAGAAGTGGTAAAATAATCGCCGAGTTCGCAGATGGCTTAGCGTTTGTCTTTGCTCTATTAGCGAAACGCTTATTTTTGAGGTAACACCATGAAAAGATTAATATCCGTTGCACTGCTTACCGCATTCCTGGCTGGCTGTGCACACGATTCTCCTTGCGTACCTGTATACGACGATCAGGGACGCCTGGTTCATACCAATACCTGTATGAAAGGCACCACCCAGGATAACTGGGAAACAGCCGGGGCCATCGCCGGTGGTGCTGCAGCCGTTGCCGGACTGACGCTTGGGATTGTCGCCCTGACCAAATAAATCATCTTAAAAGCGCGGTTATTACCGCGCTTTTAGCAATAAGCATAAAATCTGCATATAAGACAAAACGTTGCTTAATAGAACCTGACATGTAATAAAATTATTATAGATTTAACTCACACATCCGCGATTTGAAATTAGCATTTTTTCTGTTTTTCGTAACACCACATTTTCTTTTCATTATTCTCACGCCATTAATATTAACGCCAGAAATCGTTATCACGCGTCCTGTCTGATTTTTAAATTTTTTGCGCCGAAATGTGGCTTACGTTTCAATTTTGCACCACTTCGGGGCGCTGCATTTATTTTTTCCTGTCTACACTCTGCATATTGCGTCGAATAATCAGGCGCAAAAAACTGGCACTACCTTTGCTTAAAAGAGTATGGCCAAAGCCACTGACAGGTAAAAGACGTTTTCAGAACGTTTCCATAACAATAATTCCTCCACACAGGATGCTCTATGAAAAAGATGATAATCGCCAGCCTGGCTGCGGCCGGTGTGCTGCTTGCTGTTGCAAATCAGGCACATGCCGGCGCAACACTTGATGCCGTAAAGAAAAAAGGGTTTGTGCAATGTGGGATCAGCGACGGCTTGCCTGGCTTTTCTTACGCCGATGCAAGCGGCAAGTTCTCGGGTATTGATGTTGATGTATGTCGTGGCGTTGCCTCCGCCGTATTTGGCGATGATAGCAAAGTAAAATATACCCCGCTCACCGCCAAGGAACGCTTTACCGCATTACAGTCTGGTGAAGTCGACATGCTCTCTCGTAATACCACGTGGACCTCTTCTCGTGATGCCGGTATGGGCATGTCCTTCACTGGTGTAACGTATTACGACGGCATTGGTTTTCTTACCCATAATAAAGCAGGCCTGAAGAGCGCTAAAGAACTGGATGGTGCAACGGTCTGTATTCAGGCGGGAACCGATACCGAACTAAACGTGGCCGACTACTTTAAAGCCAACAAGATGAAGTACACCCCCGTCACCTTTGACCGTTCGGATGAATCAGCCAAAGCTCTGGAATCTGGACGTTGCGATACGCTGGCTTCCGACCAGTCTCAGCTGTATGCCCTACGCATCAAGCTGAGTAATCCTGCGGAATGGATCGTCCTGCCAGAAGTTATTTCTAAAGAACCTCTGGGACCTGTCGTACGTCGTGGGGACGATGAGTGGTTCTCCATTGTTCGCTGGACGCTGTTCGCCATGCTAAATGCGGAAGAAATGGGTGTTAACTCGAAAAACGTCGATGACAAAGCGGCTAATCCAGCAACACCGGATATGGCACACCTGTTGGGTAAAGAAGGGGATTATGGCAAGGATCTGAAGCTTGATAACAAATGGGCCTACAACATTATCAAGCAAGTTGGTAACTATTCGGAGATCTTTGAACGTAACGTTGGATCGGAAAGTCCGCTGAAGATCAAACGTGGACAGAACAACCTCTGGAATAACGGTGGCATTCAGTATGCGCCACCGGTGCGCTAATGCGTAGTGATGTAACGGGCGCCGCAACTGCGGCGCTCAGCCCAGAGTCATAGTTACTGAGGTTTTCTTATGTTCCATCGCCGCTCAACCGTAAAAGGATCGTTATCCTTTTCTAACCCTGCGGTCCGCGCCTGGTTATTTCAAATACTCGCCGTCATTGCGGTTATCAGCATTGCGGTCTATCTCATTCATAACACGATAAATAACCTGAACAATAGCGGTATTACCTCGGGGTTTTCTTTTCTCGATCGCAGCGCAGGATTTGGCATTGTCCAGCATCTGATCGATTACGAGCAAGGCGATACGTATGGTCGTGTCTTTGTGGTCGGCCTGCTCAATACTCTGTTAGTTTCAGCACTGTGCATTGTTTTCGCATCAATTCTCGGTTTCTTTCTCGGACTAGCACGCCTGTCAGATAACTGGTTATTGCGAAAGCTCTCGACGATCTACATCGAAACGTTCCGCAATATACCGCCGCTGCTGCAGATCTTCTTCTGGTATTTCGCCGTATTACGTAATCTGCCCGGCCCACGCCAGGCCGTTAACGCGCTGGATTTGATGTTCCTGAGTAACCGGGGGCTCTATATTCCGGCCCCGCAAATGGGAGAAGGTTTTTTTGCCTTTTGCACCGCTGTCGTTATCGCTATCGTCGTCACCATCGGATTATTTCGCTTCAACAGAATGCATCAGACCAAAACCGGTCAGCTACGTCGGACCTGGCCCACAGCTCTGGCGTTGATCGTACTTTTACCGGTGATTTCACAGTGGATGTTTGGCGCTGCGCTTCACTGGGATATTCCCGCGCTCCGTGGTTTTAACTTCCGTGGCGGTATGGTGCTTATTCCTGAACTGGCGGCATTGACTCTGGCGCTTTCGGTATATACCTCGGCATTTATTGCAGAAATTATTCGGGCGGGCATTCAGGCCGTTCCTTACGGCCAACATGAAGCCGCACGCTCGCTGGGTCTGCCAAATCCGGTGACGCTACGCCAGGTAATCATCCCGCAGGCGCTACGCGTCATCATTCCCCCACTGACCAGCCAGTACCTGAATATCGTCAAGAACTCTTCTCTTGCGGCCGCCATTGGTTATCCGGACATGGTTTCACTGTTTGCCGGCACGGTACTCAATCAAACAGGGCAAGCCATTGAAACGATCGCCATCACCATGTCGGTATACCTGATCATCAGTCTGAGTATTTCTTTGCTGATGAATATTTATAACCGCCGTATTGCACTGATTGAGCGCTAAGGAGCCATGATGACAAAAGCACTGCTGTCTCACCCCTCGCGCCAGCGCAGCAATCCGGCAAGCCGCAGTCTACTCTGGGTGCGTAAAAACCTGTTCTCCAGTTGGTCAAATAGCCTGCTCACCCTGCTATGCGTATGGCTGATTTGGTCATTTCTTCCACCACTGTTGAACTGGGTATTCTTTCAGGCCAACTGGGTCGGTTCTACCCGGGCAGACTGTACCAAAGCCGGAGCCTGCTGGGTGTTCATCCATGAACGCTTCGGGCAATTCATGTATGGGCTTTATCCACACGATCAGCGTTGGCGCGTAAATCTGGCCCTGATAATTGGTCTGGTTTCTATTGTTCCGATGTTCTGGAAAACCATTCCCCACCGAGGCCGTTATATCGCCATCTGGGCAGTCATATATCCGATTGTCGTCTGGTGGCTGATGTACGGTGGTTTTTTCGGGCTTGAACGCGTAGAAACCCGGCAGTGGGGTGGATTAACACTGACGCTTATTATTGCATCCGTGGGGATTGCAGGCGCGCTTCCATGGGGTATTTTACTGGCGTTGGGACGTCGTTCCCATATGCCAGTCGTGCGGGTTTTATCCGTCATTTTCATTGAGTTCTGGCGCGGTGTACCGTTGATTACCGTTCTGTTTATGTCCTCGGTCATGCTTCCTCTGTTTATGTCCGAAGGAACCAGTATCGACAAGCTTATCCGGGCGCTGGTCGGCGTTATTCTTTTCCAGTCGGCCTATGTCGCAGAAGTGGTTCGCGGAGGGTTACAGGCCCTACCGAAAGGTCAGTATGAGGCCGCGGAATCACTGGCGCTAGGGTACTGGAAAACTCAGGGGCTGGTCATTCTTCCGCAAGCCCTCAAGCTGGTTATCCCGGGTCTGGTTAACACGATTATCGCCCTGTTCAAGGATACCAGCCTGGTCATCATCATCGGTCTGTTTGATCTCTTCAGTAGCGTGCAGCAGGCAACTGTGGACCCTGCGTGGCTGGGTATGTCGACAGAAGGATATGTTTTCGCTGCACTGATTTACTGGATCTTCTGTTTCAGTATGTCGCGTTACAGCCAGCATCTGGAAAAACGTTTTAACACCGGGCGTACACCGCACTGAGGAATTTATGAGCCAATTATTAATGCCGTCTACCGACGCGATGATTACGCTGGAAAACGTCAACAAATGGTACGGACAGTTTCATGTCCTGAAAAACATCAACCTGAAGGTAAAACAGGGAGAGCGCATCGTATTATGCGGGCCTTCCGGTTCGGGTAAATCGACAACTATCCGCTGTATTAACCATCTGGAAGAACATCAGCAAGGACGCATTGTAGTGGATGGGATTGAGCTCAATGAAGACATCCGCAATATTGAGCGCGTCCGACAAGAAGTTGGCATGGTCTTTCAGCACTTTAATCTCTTTCCTCATTTAACTGTCTTGCAAAACTGCACGCTGGCGCCTATCTGGGTGCAAAAGATGCCGAAAAAAGAGGCTGAAGTACTGGCAATGCACTACCTTGAGCGGGTCCGCATTGCCGAACATGCACATAAATATCCCGGGCAAATCTCTGGTGGACAACAACAGCGCGTGGCCATTGCACGCTCGCTGTGTATGAAACCCAAAATCATGTTATTTGATGAACCCACATCAGCGTTGGATCCTGAAATGGTAAAAGAAGTGCTGGATACCATGATAGGTCTGGCGCAATCGGGCATGACCATGCTATGTGTAACCCATGAAATGGGCTTTGCCCGCACAGTAGCTGACCGGGTGATCTTTATGGATCTTGGCGAGATTGTGGAACAGGCACCACCGGATGAGTTTTTTGCTCACCCCAAATCGGAACGCACTCGCGCGTTTTTATCGCAGGTTATTCATTAAATATATATATGCCGGATACAGTTCCGGTGGATTTGTCCTCCTCAGGAGAGCGCTCGCCGACAAACAACAGATAAAACAAAAGGCCCAGTCTTTCGACTGAGCCTTTCGCTTTTATTTGATGTCTGGCAGTTCCCTACTCTCGCATGGGGAGACCCCACACTACCATCGGCGCTACGGCGTTTCACTTCTGAGTTCGGCATGGGGTCAGGTGGGACCACCGCGCTACAGCCGCCAGACAAATTCTTTTCTAAGTGCCGAACTTTAACCGAAAAACTGGTGCTGATACCCAGAGTCGAACTGGGGACCTCACCCTTACCAAGGGTGCGCTCTACCAACTGAGCCATATCAGCACACTAAATTTGATGCCTGGCAGTTCCCTACTCTCGCATGGGGAGACCCCACACTACCATCGGCGCTACGGCGTTTCACTTCTGAGTTCGGCATGGGGTCAGGTGGGACCACCGCGCTACAGCCGCCAGGCAAATTCTGTTCATCAACACACCTCCTGGGCATGTCGATGTAATCTGTAATCAAGCTGAATTTCGATGTCTCTTCGCCAAAACATCTTCGGCGTTGTAAGGTTAAGCCTCACGGTTCATTAGTATCGGTTAGCTCAATGTATCGCTACACTTACACACCCGACCTATCAACGTCGTCGTCTTCAACGTTCCTTCAGGACTCTCAGGGAGTCAGGGAGAACTCATCTCGGGGCAAGTTTCGTGCTTAGATGCTTTCAGCACTTATCTCTTCCGCATTTAGCTACCGGGCAATGCCATTGGCATGACAACCCGAACACCAGTGATGCGTCCACTCCGGTCCTCTCGTACTAGGAGCAGCCCCCCTCAATTCTCCAGCGCCCACGGCAGATAGGGACCGAACTGTCTCACGACGTTCTAAACCCAGCTCGCGTACCACTTTAAATGGCGAACAGCCATACCCTTGGGACCTACTTCAGCCCCAGGATGTGATGAGCCGACATCGAGGTGCCAAACACCGCCGTCGATATGAACTCTTGGGCGGTATCAGCCTGTTATCCCCGGAGTACCTTTTATCCGTTGAGCGATGGCCCTTCCATTCAGAACCACCGGATCACTAAGACCTGCTTTCGCACCTGCTCGAGCCGTCACTCTCGCAGTCAAGCTAGCTTATGCCTTTGCACTAACCTCCTGATGTCCGACCAGGATTAGCTAACCTTCGTGCTCCTCCGTTACTCTTTAGGAGGAGACCGCCCCAGTCAAACTACCCACCAGACACTGTCCGCAACCCGGATTACGGGTCTACGTTAGAACACCAGCCATTAAAGGGTGGTATTTCAAGGATGGCTCCATGCAGACTGGCGTCCACACTTCAAAGCCTCCCACCTATCCTACACATCAAGGACCAGTGTTCAGTGTCAAGCTATAGTAAAGGTTCACGGGGTCTTTCCGTCTTGCCGCGGGTACACTGCATCTTCACAGCGAGTTCAATTTCACTGAGTCTCGGGTGGAGACAGCCTGGCCATCATTACGCCATTCGTGCAGGTCGGAACTTACCCGACAAGGAATTTCGCTACCTTAGGACCGTTATAGTTACGGCCGCCGTTTACCGGGGCTTCGATCAAGAGCTTCTCCTTACGGATAACCCCATCAATTAACCTTCCGGCACCGGGCAGGCGTCACACCGTATACGTCCACTTTCGTGTTTGCACAGTGCTGTGTTTTTAATAAACAGTTGCAGCCAGCTGGTATCTTCGACTGATTTCAGCTCCATGGGTAAACCACTTCACCTACATATCAGCGTGCCTTCTCCCGAAGTTACGGCACCATTTTGCCTAGTTCCTTCACCCGAGTTCTCTCAAGCGCCTTGGTATTCTCTACCTGACCACCTGTGTCGGTTTGGGGTACGATTTCGTGTTACCTGATGCTTAGAGGCTTTTCCTGGAAGCAGGGCATTTGTTACTTCAGCACCGTAGTGCCTCGTCATCACACCTCAGCGTTAATAAGGTACCGGATTTACCTGGAACCTCCGCCTACATGCTTAAACCGGGACAACCGTCGCCCGGCTAACATAGCCTTCTCCGTCCCCCCTTCGCAGTAACACCAAGTACAGGAATATTAACCTGTTTCCCATCGACTACGCCTTTCGGCCTCGCCTTAGGGGTCGACTCACCCTGCCCCGATTAACGTTGGACAGGAACCCTTGGTCTTCCGGCGTGCGGGTTTTTCACCCGCATTATCGTTACTTATGTCAGCATTCGCACTTCTGATACCTCCAGCATACCTCACGATACACCTTCAACGGCTTACAGAACGCTCCCCTACCCAACAACACATAGTGTCGCTGCCGCAGCTTCGGTGCATGGTTTAGCCCCGTTACATCTTCCGCGCAGGCCGACTCGACCAGTGAGCTATTACGCTTTCTTTAAATGATGGCTGCTTCTAAGCCAACATCCTGGCTGTCTGTGCCTTCCCACATCGTTTCCCACTTAACCATGACTTTGGGACCTTAGCTGGCGGTCTGGGTTGTTTCCCTCTTCACGACGGACGTTAGCACCCGCCGTGTGTCTCCCGTGATAACATTCTTCGGTATTCGCAGTTTGCATCGGGTTGGTAAGTCGGGATGACCCCCTAGCCGAAACAGTGCTCTACCCCCGAAGATGAGTTCACGAGGCGCTACCTAAATAGCTTTCGGGGAGAACCAGCTATCTCCCGGTTTGATTGGCCTTTCACCCCCAGCCACAAGTCATCCGCTAATTTTTCAACATTAGTCGGTTCGGTCCTCCAGTTAGTGTTACCCAACCTTCAACCTGCCCATGGCTAGATCACCGGGTTTCGGGTCTATACCCTGCAACTTAACGCCCAGTTAAGACTCGGTTTCCCTTCGGCTCCCCTATTCGGTTAACCTTGCTACAGAATATAAGTCGCTGACCCATTATACAAAAGGTACGCAGTCACACCCCAAAGGGTGCTCCCACTGCTTGTACGTACACGGTTTCAGGTTCTTTTTCACTCCCCTCGCCGGGGTTCTTTTCGCCTTTCCCTCACGGTACTGGTTCACTATCGGTCAGTCAGGAGTATTTAGCCTTGGAGGATGGTCCCCCCATATTCAGACAGGATACCACGTGTCCCGCCCTACTCTTCGAGTTCACAACACATGCACTTTTGTGTACGGGACTTTCACCCTGTATCGTGCGACTTTCCAGACGCTTCCACTAACACACATGCTGATTCAGACTCTGGGCTGCTCCCCGTTCGCTCGCCGCTACTGGGGGAATCTCGGTTGATTTCTTTTCCTCGGGGTACTTAGATGTTTCAGTTCCCCCGGTTCGCTTCATTACGCTATGTATTCACGTAATGATAGTGTGACGAATCACACTGGGTTTCCCCATTCGGAAATCGCCGGTTATAACGGTTCATATCACCTTACCGACGCTTATCGCAGATTAGCACGTCCTTCATCGCCTCTGACTGCCAGGGCATCCACCGTGTACGCTTAGTCGCTTAACCTCACAACCCGAAGATGTTTCTTTCGATTCATCATCGACTTGCAAAAATTTGAGAGACTCGAACACACCGCTTTTCATTTCTTATTACGGAGAAATGAAACAGTGTGTCGTTTCAATTTTCAGCTTGATCCAGATTTTTAAAGAGCAAAACTTCGCAGTGAACCTTTTCAGGTACACTCTGAAGTTTTCTTGTGTTTTTGCAGTAAGGATGGTGGAGCTATGCGGGATCGAACCGCAGACCTCCTGCGTGCAAGGCAGGCGCTCTCCCAGCTGAGCTATAGCCCCATCGTAGTTATCTCATTCACCTTAATTCTTGCTGAGACAAGGCGTGGAACGGTGAAGCATACAGAAGTATGCGAGTCGTTTCACAACGCGGTATCAGAAAGAATTTGGTAGGCCTGAGTGGACTTGAACCACCGACCTCACCCTTATCAGGGGTGCGCTCTAACCACCTGAGCTACAAGCCTGCAGAGATTTTCTTACTGCTAATTTTCATCAGACAATCTGTGTGAGCACTACAAAGGTCGGTTCTTTAAGGTAAGGAGGTGATCCAACCGCAGGTTCCCCTACGGTTACCTTGTTACGACTTCACCCCAGTCATGAATCACAAAGTGGTAAGCGCCCTCCCGAAGGTTAAGCTACCTACTTCTTTTGCAACCCACTCCCATGGTGTGACGGGCGGTGTGTACAAGGCCCGGGAACGTATTCACCGTGGCATTCTGATCCACGATTACTAGCGATTCCGACTTCATGGAGTCGAGTTGCAGACTCCAATCCGGACTACGACATACTTTATGAGGTCCGCTTGCTCTCGCGAGGTCGCTTCTCTTTGTATATGCCATTGTAGCACGTGTGTAGCCCTACTCGTAAGGGCCATGATGACTTGACGTCATCCCCACCTTCCTCCAGTTTATCACTGGCAGTCTCCTTTGAGTTCCCGGCCGAACCGCTGGCAACAAAGGATAAGGGTTGCGCTCGTTGCGGGACTTAACCCAACATTTCACAACACGAGCTGACGACAGCCATGCAGCACCTGTCTCAGAGTTCCCGAAGGCACCAAAGCATCTCTGCTAAGTTCTCTGGATGTCAAGAGTAGGTAAGGTTCTTCGCGTTGCATCGAATTAAACCACATGCTCCACCGCTTGTGCGGGCCCCCGTCAATTCATTTGAGTTTTAACCTTGCGGCCGTACTCCCCAGGCGGTCGACTTAACGCGTTAGCTCCGGAAGCCACGCCTCAAGGGCACAACCTCCAAGTCGACATCGTTTACGGCGTGGACTACCAGGGTATCTAATCCTGTTTGCTCCCCACGCTTTCGCACCTGAGCGTCAGTCTTTGTCCAGGGGGCCGCCTTCGCCACCGGTATTCCTCCAGATCTCTACGCATTTCACCGCTACACCTGGAATTCTACCCCCCTCTACAAGACTCTAGCCTGCCAGTTTCGGATGCAGTTCCCAGGTTGAGCCCGGGGATTTCACATCCGACTTGACAGACCGCCTGCGTGCGCTTTACGCCCAGTAATTCCGATTAACGCTTGCACCCTCCGTATTACCGCGGCTGCTGGCACGGAGTTAGCCGGTGCTTCTTCTGCGAGTAACGTCAATTGCTGCGGTTATTAACCACAACACCTTCCTCCTCGCTGAAAGTACTTTACAACCCGAAGGCCTTCTTCATACACGCGGCATGGCTGCATCAGGCTTGCGCCCATTGTGCAATATTCCCCACTGCTGCCTCCCGTAGGAGTCTGGACCGTGTCTCAGTTCCAGTGTGGCTGGTCATCCTCTCAGACCAGCTAGGGATCGTCGCCTAGGTGAGCCGTTACCCCACCTACTAGCTAATCCCATCTGGGCACATCCGATGGCAAGAGGCCCGAAGGTCCCCCTCTTTGGTCTTGCGACGTTATGCGGTATTAGCTACCGTTTCCAGTAGTTATCCCCCTCCATCGGGCAGTTTCCCAGACATTACTCACCCGTCCGCCACTCGTCACCCAAGGAGCAAGCTCCTCTGTGCTACCGTTCGACTTGCATGTGTTAGGCCTGCCGCCAGCGTTCAATCTGAGCCATGATCAAACTCTTCAATTTAAAAGTTTGATGCTCAATGAATTAAACTTCGTAATGAATTACGTGTTCACTCGTTGAGACTTGGTATTCATTTTTCGTCTTGCGACGTTAAGAATCCGTATCTTCGAGTGCCCACACAGATTGTCTGATAAATTGTTAAAGAGCAGTTTCGACGCGCTTTAGCGCTCTGTCGCGAGGTGGCGTATATTACGCTTTCCTCTTTCAGAGTCAACCCTCATTTTCAGGTTTTTCTCTTCAACCGAACCGGCTGTTTGCGTGAAGTGATTCACATCCGCCGTGTCGATGGAGGCGCATTATAGGGATCCCATTTTTTAGCACAAGTATTTTTTGGATCTTTTTTTCTGAATGCTTGTTTTTCACTCCTTTCGCTACATTCCTGCGCAATTTGGCTGATTTTTGATAGCTAAACCACTTGCACAGTCTCAATAATCCAACCAAAGTCTTCATTACTGCTCTATTTTCGTTGAGGTAAACATGTCTGATGTACTGCGTCCTTATAAGGATCTTTTCCCACAGATCGGAAATCGCGTAATGATCGACACCAGCAGTGTCGTCATTGGTGATGCCCGTTTGGCTGATGATGTCGGAATTTGGCCACTGGTCGCCATTCGTGGCGACGTTAACTATGTGCAAATTGGTGCCCGTACAAACATTCAGGACGGCAGCGTTCTCCATGTCACACATAAATCCACGTCTAATCCGCAGGGTAATCCATTGATCGTGGGTGAGGATGTAACGGTCGGTCATAAGGTCATGCTACACGGCTGTATCATTGGCAACCGCGTATTAGTCGGCATGGGTTCGATTCTGCTGGATGGCGTGGTAGTAGAAGACGACGTTATGATTGGGGCTGGGAGCCTGGTTCCCCAAAACAAACGCCTGGAAAGCGGGTATCTGTACCTGGGAAGCCCGGTTAAACAAATCCGTCCATTAAGCGATGAAGAGAAAGCAGGCTTACAATATTCAGCTAACAACTATGTTAAGTGGAAAGATGAATATTTAAGTCAGAGTAACCACACCCAACCTTGAGCATCTTCCTGCTGGGCCTGGATCAATCCTTCAGCTTCTTCTTCCAGATCCCAGCGATGCTGTTGAAAGATTTCTAACCACTGTTCAGGCGTGTCGCCGCCAAAGCGGGACGCCAGCATCTCTCCAGATATGGCACATGTTAACTGCATACCATGAACCATCGCCGGAAACACAACGGCGTTGACATCCGTGCGCCATTCTTCTCGATCGGGAAACTGGATCGCCTGATTCATGCCGATAATTCCTGCTGCATGATTTTAATGACGGGCTCAATCTGCGGCAAAACCCCATGCCAGAGTAAAACGGCGTGCGCTGCTTGCCCCACCAGCATACCCAGGCCATCAGCATATTGTTTCGCCCCATGTTCGGCACACCAGGAGAGGAACGGTGTATCTCCTTTCTGATAAAACATGTCATAACAATAGACAGATGAGTGAATAAGAGATGTCGGAATAGCCGGGATCTCACCGCTAATTCCGCTGGATGTCGCGTTAATAATCAAATCAAAACTGTAATTATCAAGCTCGTCCATTCCTACCGCCTGTACGCTGCCGGTATGGGAGAAGATTTGTGCCAGCTCTTCAGCACGCGAAGCGGTACGGTTAACAATAGTCACCGCACAATCCATAGAAAGAAGAGGTAATAAAACTCCACGGGATGCACCACCCGCACCAATCAGCAGAACTCGCGATCCGGGACGAATGAAAGATAAACGCTCAAGATCGCTCAACAAGCCGATACCATCCGTGTTGTCTCCCAGTAAACGCCCATCCTCCAGCCGTTTAAGGGTGTTGACCGCTCCAGCAAGCGATGCCCGCTCCGTTAGTTCATCGGCACGTGCAAATGCCTCTTCTTTAAAAGGCACGGTGACATTTGCCCCCTTCCCGCCCTCAGCAAAAAAAGCGTTCAGGGTATTCACAAAATCATTGATGGGTGCCAATACACGCCCGTAGGAGTGATCAATCTTCAGCTGCTCTGCAAATTGCTGATGAATAAAGGGCGATTTACTGTGCGCTATCGGATTACCAAAAACAGCATAGGCTTCTTTCATATTACCCCTGTCGAAACTGTTCACCTGTCAGAGCATCACGGATCTCCGAAGGATTCAAACGCCCCCCGGTCTCCCCTTCAACCACGGGAAAGTCTGTACCGAACTGTGCGCGAACTTCCTCTACCGTTCTGCAAGGCGGTAAGCCACTCAAATTAGCACTGGTAGAAACTAACGGTTTGCCATAAGCCTGGCACAACGCAACCACCAGCGGGTGATCGGTGACGCGAACAGCCAGAGAATCAAAGCGCCCGGTCAACCAGCGTGGCGTTGTCGCAAGCGCTGGGAAAACGAAGGTAACAGGACCAGGCCAACGGGCGAAAACAGCGTCACGTTGAGCATCGGTGAGCATGCTATCGTCGATATATGGTTTAAGTTGTTCAAAGTTTGACGCGATTAAAATTAACCCTTTATCGACCGGACGTTGTTTTAGCGCCAACAAACGGGTTACAGCCGTTTCGCTATCGGGGTCGCAGCCGACACCAAATACAGCTTCAGTTGGATAGGCGATGACTTTTTCTTGTTTCAGAACCGCTATCGCCGCAGCGATAGCGTCTGTGGGCAGGCTATTATTCACTTTTTTATTCCGCCGAAATCGGCTTTCCACATTGTTTACTGGCACAGAAATGCTTCACACCCTGCGCGGTTTTCTTTTCGATGAGAAGCGGATAATGACACTCAGGACATTCTCCGGCTAACGGTTTGAAGTTAATGACAAACTGGCACTCCGGATAGCGATCGCAGGAGTAAAAGGTTTTGCCATAACGGGAACGCCGCTGGACAAGATGACCAGTCTGGCATTGAGGACAGACTATTGCTGTTTCATCAGGCTTGTCGATGAGCTCGGTGTGATCGCACGCAGGATAGTCACTGCATCCAATAAACATACCGAATCGTCCCTGTCTCAGCACCAGCTCAGCGCCACATGCAGGACAAAGCTTACCCTCCAGAACTTTGACAACATGTCCGTCCGCGGAAGATTTCAGCGGACGGATGTAATCGCATTCTGGATAGTGTGAACAACCGAGAAACGGACCGTGTTTCCCGGAACGAATAACCAGTTCAGCCCCGCATTGTGGGCAGGGCTCGTTTTTACGCACCGTGAACAGTGCTGATTTAGCCATAACAACTCATACTGAATGAAGATTGATTAATGCAGCATACCTTCATTCACTTCAAAGAGTAATTCTTCCATTTGCTGATAGGCATTTTCACAACCTGGAATGTTGAATAGCACCATCAGAATCACCCACTTCAGGTCTTCCAGATCGAACTCTGCCGTATCTAGCGCGAGTACGCGCTCAATAACCATTTCTCGCGTTTCGAGGTTTAGCACCTGAATCTGCTCCAGGAATAGCAGGAATCCTCTACAGCTTGCATCCAGTCGGTCGCACTCTTCCGCAGTATAAATACGTATAGAAAGAGGGTCCGATGCCAGCTGCATAGGTTCAGCAAGACCATCCTGATAGTCAGCAAGCTTCTCCAGCCAAAGTAACGCGTTGTAAATGTCTTCACGATCAAAACCAGCGTCGGTAAGATCCCGTTCCAGTTTGTCCTGATCCACACGCAGCTCAGCTTCGTTATGGATATATGTCTCAAACAAATACATTAGTACGTCGAACATGGCATGCCCTCCTCAATCGGACATAGCCGCCGGGTACAGCTGCGATCCACCCTGCTAACTCCAGTTCGAGCAGTTGAGCCACTACCTCTGGCACAGGTTGGCCGGCACGTTCAGCGACGACGTCAACAGGTGTTACCTCATCTCCTACGTTAGCCAGGAGCTCCGGAAATGGCAATGCCACCTCTTCGTGATCTGGCGAATAAATTGATTTTTCAGGTTCATCTGGCAACCATTGCAGCCCATATTGCAAATTTTCAAGAATTTCCTCTGGTGTCGTCACAAGCATGGATCCCTGCTGAATAAGCCAATGCGGGCCTTCACTTCCCGGGCTCCCAATCGGCCCTGGTAAAGCAAACACCTCCCGCCCTTGTTCAATTGCACAGCGAGCAGTAACCAGTGAACCACTACGCTGTGCAGCTTCGACAACCAGTACACCTTTACTTAGACCACTGATAATACGATTTCGTCGGGGAAAATTGCGCGGCAAAGGGAGCGTATCTAATGGGAACTCAGACACCAGTGCGCCCCCTGCCTCAATCAGTCGTTCCGCAAGACGGATATGCTGTCGTGGGTGAATGGTCTCAAGTCCATTTCCCAGCACCGCAATACTTGTGCCTTGTCGGTTTATCGCAGCATTGTGCGCCACGCCATCAATCCCCCGGGCCAGACCGCTGGTGATCGTCACCCCACATGCAACAAGCTTTTCACAAAAAAACCGTCCCCAGCGTTCGCCATACCATGAGTGTTGTCGACTACCGACAACGGCAACTTGAAATGAGTGGAGGCATGCGGGAGCTCCTGCAACAAAAAGCACCCCAGGATAATCCTCAATCGCACGGAGCTGTGGCGGATAATGCTCGCTGTCGGCAACCACAAAGTGGTGGTTAGGCTGTTCAAGCCAGCGCAGCGTTTTTTCCAGCGTCAGATCTGAAAAGGTTAAAAAGCGTCTTGCCTGGCGTGGAGAGAATCCAGCCTGCAGGAGTACCGCATTGTTAATACACGGTTGAGTATTGAGCCAGTGAGCAACGCGCACTATCTCATCACCATACAGTTCATTCACTTGCGCTAAACGTAGCCAAATTTCGATTTGGGTCATCCCTGTTCCCCTGCCACAAGCAGTCCTGGCAATCTTTGCGATTGGTCACTGATGCTGTCAATCAGAGGGGGTTTTGTCTAGAATAGAGGTAATAATCTTTTCAACTCCTGAACACAACTCTGGATAACTATGTCAGTTTTGCAAGTGTTACATATTCCGGACGAGCGCCTTCGCAAAGTCGCAAAACCGGTTGAAGAAGTGAATGCAGAAATTCAGCGTATCGTTGATGATATGTTCGAAACGATGTACGCCGAAGAAGGTATCGGTCTGGCAGCAACACAGGTCGATATTCATCAGCGCATCATTGTTATTGATGTCTCTGAAAATCGCGATGAGCAGTTGGTACTCATTAACCCAGAACTGCTGGAAAAAGACGGCGAAACCGGCATTGAAGAAGGCTGTCTGTCTATTCCTGAACAGCGTGCGTTAGTACCGCGTGCAGAGAAAGTAAAAATTCGTGCGCTCGATCGCGACGGCAAATCTTTTGAACTGGAAGCCGATGGCCTGCTCGCTATCTGCATTCAACATGAAATGGATCACCTGGTCGGTAAACTATTTATCGATTATCTGTCTCCGTTGAAGCAACAACGCATTCGTCAGAAAGTTGAAAAACTCGACCGCCTGAACGCCCGAGCTTAAGGACAAGGATCAACGTGTCAGACTCACTACGTATTATTTTTGCGGGTACACCTGACTTTGCAGCGCGTCATCTCGACGCGCTGCTGTCTTCTGGACATAACGTCGTTGGCGTGTTTACCCAACCGGACCGCCCGGCGGGACGCGGTAAAAAGCTGATGCCCAGCCCGGTAAAAGTGCTGGCAGAAGAAAAAGGGATACCGGTTTTTCAACCCGTCTCTCTTCGCCCTCAGGAAAACCAGCAACTGGTTGCTGATTTACACGCAGACGTGATGGTGGTGGTAGCATATGGCCTGATCCTGCCAAAAGCAGTACTGGAAATGCCGCGCCTGGGTTGTATCAACGTTCACGGTTCCCTGCTTCCGCGCTGGCGGGGTGCAGCACCGATCCAGCGCTCACTGTGGGCAGGCGACGCCGAAACCGGTGTTACCATCATGCAGATGGATGTTGGCCTCGACACCGGTGATATGCTGCTGAAGCTGTCCTGCCCAATTACGGCAGAAGATACCAGCGGTTCGTTATATGACAAGCTGGCAGACCTGGGGCCTCAGGGGCTGATTGAAACGCTAAAACAGCTGGCTGCCGGCACAATAAAACCGGTGGTACAAGACGAATCACTGGTTACGCATGCAGAAAAACTCAGCAAAGAAGAGGCCCGTATCGACTGGTCGCTTTCGGCTGTTCAATTGGAACGCTGCATCCGCGCCTTTAACCCGTGGCCAATGAGCTGGCTTGAAATCGATGGTCAGCCAGTGAAAGTCTGGCAAGCTTCGGTTATTGCTGTAAACACCCAGGCCGAGCCAGGCACCATTCTAGAGGCGACAAAGCAGGGTATCCAGGTCGCAACAGGCGACGGCATTCTGAATCTTATCTCTTTGCAGCCTGCCGGTAAAAAAGCCATGAGCGCGCAGGATCTGCTTAATTCGCGCCGGGAGTGGTTCGTGCCCGGAAACCGTCTGTCCTGACGGTTCATCTCTTTAAGCCCGGTGTCTCCGGGCATTTTTATTTTTGCGCTTATGAAAAAACATCTTAATTTACGCAGTATGGCGGCCCAGGCCGTCGAACAGGTTGTCGAGAAAGGACAATCACTAAGTAACGTGCTGCCCGCCATGCAGCAAAAAGTTGCCGATAAAGACAAAGCACTGTTACAGGAACTTTGCTTCGGCGTATTGCGTACACTCTCTCAACTGGAGTGGATGATCCAACAACTGATGGAACGTCCAATGACGGGCAAACAGCGCACCGTTCACTACCTGATCATGGTGGGCTTCTATCAACTGTTGCATACTCGTATTCCAGCACACGCTGCGCTGGCTGAGACCGTAGAAGGCGCGGTCGTTATTAAGCGTCCACAGCTGAAAGGGCTGATCAACGGCGTACTGCGCCAGTTTCAACGCCGTCAGGATGAACTGCTGGCCGAGTTTGCGCAAAGCGATTTGCGCTTCTTACACCCCTCCTGGCTGGTGAAACGTATTAAAAGTGCGTATCCGCAGCAGTGGGAAGCCATTCTTGAAGCCAATAACCAGCGACCGCCGATGTGGCTACGAGTCAATCGTAATCACCATACTCGCGACGCCTGGCTAGACCTGCTTACCGAAGCGGGATTAACCGGTTTCCCGCATCCAGACTACCCGGATGCAGTGCGTCTGGAAACACCGGCTCCAGTTCACGCCCTCCCTGGTTTTGACGAAGGTTGGGTCACCGTTCAGGATGCTTCCGCTCAAGGATGCGTAAATTATCTGTTGCCGGAGGACGGTGAACAGATCCTCGACCTGTGCTGTGCGCCGGGCGGTAAAACCACTCACATTCTGGAAGTTGCTCCGCTAGCTAACGTCATGGCCGTCGATGTGGATGAAAAACGCTTATCGCGCGTTTACGACAATCTGAAACGTCTGGGCATGAAGGCAACCGTAAAACAGGGGGATGGCCGCTATCCACAGCAGTGGTGCGGTGAACAACAGTTTGACCGTATTTTGCTGGACGCCCCATGTTCTGCTACCGGGGTGATCCGTCGCCATCCGGATATCAAATGGCTGCGCCGCGACCGGGATATTGCCGAACTTGCCCAATTACAGGCTGAGATCCTGAATGCGACCTGGTCACATCTTAAATCTGGCGGCACGCTGGTGTATGCAACGTGTTCTATCCTGCCAGAAGAGAACCAGCAGCAAATTGCCGCCTTCCTGGCACGCACACCGGATGCGGTATTAAGCGAAACCGGTACGCCGGAAAAACCCGGACGTCAGAATTTACCGGGTGCGGAAGATGGCGATGGCTTCTTTTACGCTAAGCTAATCAAAAAGTGATGAGATAACGGGTCGCGACTGATGAAAATTATCATTCTGGGCGCAGGGCAAGTTGGCGGTACGCTGGCTGAAAACCTGGTCGGAGAGAACAACGATATCACGGTAGTCGATACCAATGGCGAACGCCTGCGCAGCCTGCAGGACAAGTTTGATCTCCGTGTCGTGCAAGGGCATGGTTCGCATCCCCGCGTATTGCGTGAAGCCGGTGCCGACGATGCCGATATGCTGGTTGCCGTAACCAGCTCAGATGAAACAAATATGGTTGCCTGCCAGGTAGCTTATTCACTGTTTAATACGCCTAATCGCATCGCCCGTATTCGTTCACCAGATTACGTTCGCGATGCCGACAAGCTGTTCCAATCCGATGCGGTACCAATCGATCATCTGATTGCACCTGAGCAACTGGTTATCGATAGCATTTATCGCCTGATTGAATATCCGGGCGCATTGCAGGTGGTGAATTTTGCCGAAGGTAAAGTCAGTCTGGCAGTAGTAAAGGCCTATTACGGCGGGCCGCTTATTGGTAATGCGCTGTCAACAATGCGTGAGCATATGCCGCACATCGACACCCGCGTTGCAGCGATTTTCCGTCATGACCGACCGATCCGTCCGCAAGGTTCTACGATCGTTGAAGCGGGTGATGAAGTCTTCTTTATTGCGGCATCACAGCATATACGCGCCGTAATGAGTGAACTGCAGCGTCTGGAAAAGCCGTACAAACGCATTATGTTAGTGGGTGGCGGTAATATCGGTGCGGGTCTGGCACGTCGTCTGGAAAAAGATTACAGCGTCAAACTGATCGAACGTAATCAACAACGCGCATCCGAACTTGCAGAGAAACTACAAAATACGATCGTCTTTTTTGGTGATGCTTCGGATCAAGAGTTACTGGCCGAAGAACATATCGATCAGGTCGATCTGTTCATCGCAGTGACCAACGATGATGAAGCAAATATCATGTCGGCGATGCTTGCCAAACGGATGGGTGCCAAGAAAGTAATGGTGTTGATCCAGCGCAGAGCATACGTCGATCTGGTGCAAGGCAGCGTGATCGATATTGCGATTTCACCGCAGCAGGCGACCATCTCCGCGCTGCTGAGCCACGTGCGTAAAGCTGATATTGTTGGCGTTTCTTCACTTCGCCGTGGCGTCGCGGAAGCCATTGAAGCCGTCGCACACGGGGATGAAACGACGTCGAGAGTTGTAGGGCGTTCAATTGATGAAATTAAACTTCCGCCCGGAACCATTATTGGCGCCGTTGTACGTGGTAACGATGTCATGATTGCCAACGATAACCTGCGCATTGAGCAGGGCGATCACGTAATTATGTTCCTGACAGATAAAAAGTTTATTACCGACGTCGAGCGACTATTCCAGCCAAGTCCTTTCTTCCTGTAATAATTTGGGCGCTAATACAGCGCCCTTTTTATTTCCCTTTATTTTTCATGGTCTAATAAATTTTCCTTTCGGCAATACATAAATGGAAATTGCCTAAACATTTGTTAAACTTATAAACGTCAGCTGCATAGGGAGAATAAAATGAGCATTATTAAAGAGTTTCGCGAATTCGCGATGCGCGGGAATGTTGTCGATTTGGCAGTGGGTGTCATTATTGGTGCGGCATTCGGTAAGATTGTTTCATCACTGGTTGCCGATATCATTATGCCGCCGCTGGGGCTGTTAATTGGTGGAATTGATTTTAAACAGTTTGCTTTAACGCTACGTGATGCACAGGGAGACATCCCAGCCGTGGTCATGCATTACGGTGTATTTATTCAGAATGTATTCGATTTCATTATTGTTGCGTTTGCTATCTTTATGGCAATCAAACTGATCAACAAACTGAACCGTAAAAAAGCGGAAGAGCCGGCAGCACCGCCAGCTCCATCGAAAGAAGAAGTATTGCTAAGTGAAATTCGTGACCTGCTGAAAGAACAGAATAACCGCTCTTAAGCACTCACTGAAACAAGAAGGCCAGTGGTAAAAAAGTTAATTACTTTCTTGCCACTGGCCTCCCAGTTACCCCGATTGCCATGTTTGCCTTTACGCAGATAACTTCCTTTCCCTTTCTTATTTTTCTCAACGCGCTGTCTGAACAGTGGGTCATGCAGAAGCGCCTCAATGGCGTTGTCCTTTATCTGCCCTTTGGTGTGCTGATAACGACTCATAATATCTCCAGTTTGTAGTAATTTACGCCGCGAGTGTAGACCTGGCAGTTCAAGAAATCAACATCCTGTCGTTGTTCCACTAGCGCCTTGCTCAAGAGCTTCAAGAATAGAGCAGTACACGCTGCTGTGTGCCTTGCCACAGCATGCATCATTCAATCGCTGCAGTGACCGCTGCATCGTCTGAAGTTCAGCAATGCGGGCTTCGACTTCTTGCAGTCTTTCCTGGACGATCCCTTTTGATTCCTGACAAGTATGGTGTTCGGGATCAACCCGGATCGAAAGCAATTCACGGATCGACTCCAGAGTGAAACCAAGCTGCCGGGCATAACGAATAAACTTCAAGCGCTGAAGATCGCTTTCTGTATAGAGGCGAAATCCGCCTTCAGTACGCACTTCATGCTCCATCATCTGCTGCTTTTCATAGTAGCGGATAGTATCCGGCGTCACGTCAGCCAGTTTCGCTATTTCACCAATTCGGTACATGCTCTCTCCGCTATTCATCGTTGATCTTTTTTAGCAGCTTATCTGCGTAGTTACCGCGCAAAAACTCGGTGCTGAGTCCAGCCTGCCGAAGTTTAAGTTCCAGTAGCGACAGTCTTCGGCTCACCTCAGGATAACTGGGATCATCTTTGCGGATCCCCGCGAGTATTTCAAGCAGCTGTATTGCCTCTCTGCGTTGCTCGAGCTCAGGAGGAAGGCAACCTGCATTTTTTAATAAACGGTATCCGGTTCGGAGTTCAGGCGGGACATGGGAGTCATCGTCAAGAGTCAGCGGTTCGCCCGTTCCCGGTAAATCATCAAACTCGCCTTTAGACTGTGCATCAATAATATGGCGCTCTGCCCACTGGTCCAGTAACCACATACAACACTCCAGGGGATGAACAAAAAGAGTACAGATATTGTAGATAAGTGGGGATATGACGGATATAAAAAAACCCGCCGAGGCGGGTTTTTTTACGTTACTACAGATTACTCTGCAGCAGCTTCTGTTTTCTCTGAACGATCAACCAGCTCGATGTATGCCATCGGCGCGTTGTCGCCTGCACGGAAACCACACTTCAGAATGCGAGTGTAACCACCGGCGCGGCTCGCAAAACGCGGGCCCAGTTCGTTAAACAGTTTTGCCACGATCTCGTTATCACGAGTACGGGCGAATGCCAGACGACGATTAGCTACGCTATCAGTCTTGGCAAGAGTAATCAGCGGCTCAACTACGCGACGCAGCTCTTTCGCTTTCGGCAGAGTCGTCTTGATGATTTCATGACGAACCAGTGAACCTGCCATATTGCGGAACATAGCCTGGCGATGGCTGCTGTTGCGGTTCAGTTGACGACCACTCTTACGATGGCGCATGACCTTATCCTTCTCAGTAAAACCTTAACCTGTGATCCGGTTACTCGTCAGCGATGCTTGCCGGTGGCCAGTTTTCCAGGCGCATGCCCAGAGACAGTCCACGGGAAGCCAGCACGTCTTTAATCTCGGTAAGAGATTTTTTACCAAGGTTAGGCGTCTTAAGAAGCTCAACCTCAGTACGCTGTACCAGATCACCGATATAGTGGATAGCTTCTGCTTTGAGGCAGTTAGCAGAGCGGACAGTCAATTCCAGATCGTCAACAGGGCGCAGCAGGATCGGATCGAATTCTGGTTTCTCTTCTTTAACTTCCGGCTGACGTACATCACGTAAATCAACGAAAGCTTCCAGTTGTTCAGCCAGAATGGTTGCCGCACGACGAATCGCCTCTTCAGGATCGATTGTGCCGTTGGTTTCCATTTCGATGACCAGCTTGTCCAGGTCGGTACGCTGTTCTACACGCGCTGCTTCAACATTGTAGGCAATACGCTCTACAGGGCTGTAGCATGCGTCGACCAGCAGACGGCCGATTGGGCGCTCATCTTCTTCCGAATGAATTCGGGTAGAAGCCGGCACATAACCACGACCGCGCTGAACTTTGATACGCATGCTAATAGATGCATTCTCATCGGTCAGGTGGCAGATCACGTGCTGTGGCTTGACGATTTCGACATCACCATCATGGGTAATGTCGGCTGCAGTCACAGGGCCAATGCCAGATTTATTCAAGGTAAGAATAACGTCATCTTTACCCTGAACTCTCACCGCCAGCCCTTTCAGGTTGAGCAGGATTTCCAGGATATCTTCCTGAACGCCTTCTTTGGTGCTGTACTCATGTAGTACACCATCAATCTCAACCTCGGTCACCGCGCAACCCGGCATCGATGAGAGCAGAATACGGCGCAGTGCGTTACCCAAAGTATGGCCAAAGCCACGCTCTAAAGGCTCAAGGGTCACCTTGGCGTGCGTCGAACTCACTTGCTCGATATCTACCAGGCGCGGTTTTAGAAACTCTGTCACAGAACCCTGCATTGTGTCCTCTCTTTGGTACTAAGCTTTACTTGGAGTAAAGCTCGACGATCAGGTGTTCGTTAATGTCCGCAGACAGATCAGAACGCTCCGGCTTACGCTTGAACGTACCTTCCATCTTGCCAGCATCAACTTCCAGCCAGGTTGGCTTTTCACGCTGCTCAGCCAGCTCCAGAGCGGCTTTCACGCGAGACTGCTTCTTCGCTTTCTCACGAATGCTAACAACGTCATTCGGACTAACCTGATAAGAAGCGATGTTAACAACACGACCGTTTACCATAATTGCTTTATGGCTGACCAGCTGACGTGCTTCTGCACGAGTGGCACCGAAGCCCATACGGTATACAACGTTGTCCAGACGACCTTCCAGCAGACCCAACAGGTTTTCACCGGTGTTGCCTTTCAGACGTGCTGCTTCTTTGTAGTAGTTACGGAACTGACGCTCCAGCACACCGTAGATACGGCGAACTTTTTGCTTTTCACGCAACTGCACACCATAGTCAGACAGACGCGGTTTACGCGCACCGTGCTGGCCAGGAGCTTGTTCAATTTTACACTTGGTATCGATCGCGCGAACGCCAGACTTAAGGAATAAGTCAGTGCCCTCACGACGGCTCAGCTTGAGCTTAGGACCCAAATATCTTGCCATTTTCTTTCTCCAACAATCCTAGAAACGACAGCGTTATACGCGACGTTTTTTCGGCGGACGACAACCGTTATGAGGGATCGGAGTCACATCAGTAATATTAGTGATGCGGAAACCAGCGGCGTTCAGAGCACGAACAGTAGATTCGCGACCTGGACCCGGTCCTTTGACCATAACTTCCAGATTCTTGATACCGTATTCTTTTACGGCTTCAGCGCAACGCTCTGCTGCAACCTGAGCTGCAAACGGAGTGGATTTGCGAGAACCACGGAAACCGGAACCACCGGCTGTTGCCCAACCCAGTGCGTTACCCTGACGATCAGTAATGGTAACGATGGTGTTGTTAAAAGAAGCATGGATATGAGCCACGCCGTCAGAGACTTGTTTTCTTACACGTTTACGTGCACGAATTGGTGCCTTTGCCATTATTCAATCACCCCGATTATTTCTTGATCGGTTTGCGCGGACCCTTACGGGTACGTGCGTTGGTCTTGGTACGCTGACCGCGAACCGGGAGACCACGACGATGACGCAAACCGCGATAGCAACCAAGGTCCATAAGGCGCTTGATGCTCATGCTAACTTCACGGCGCAGATCACCTTCAACGACAAATTTGGCAACTTCGTCACGCAGCGTGTCGATTTGTTCTTCAGACAGCTCACTGATCTTAACATCTTCAGCGATACCCGCGGCAGCCAGAATGGCTTTAGAACGGGTCTTGCCGACGCCGTAGATCGAAGTTAATGCGATCACAGCATGTTTCTGATCAGGAATGTTAATGCCTGCTATACGGGCCACTATGCACTCCTACTATTTAATATGTACGCACCATGCTGAAAAGCCCGTTTTCAGGATACTCAAATGGAAACGCACAGACATACAAAAGATTGGCTGGCTAATCTAGCCAGCTCAACCCAACTTTGCAAGAAAAATATGCGAATAAATCAGCCTTGGCGCTGTTTATGCTTCGGCTCGGCACTGCAAATCACACGGATGACACCATCACGCTTAACGATTTTGCAGTTACGGCATAATTTCTTGACGGAAGCACGAACTTTCATTTTTACTCTCCGTAACTTCTCGGGCGACTGTTAACGGCCGTAGCCTTTCAGATTCGCCTTCTTCAATGCAGACTCGTACTGACTTGACATCATCAGAGTTTGCACTTGAGCCATAAAGTCCATAATCACGACAACAACGATAAGCAGTGAGGTCCCACCGAAGTAGAACGGTACTTTCATTGCATCACGCATGAACTCCGGGATCAGGCAGATAAAGGTAATGTAGAGCGCACCAACCAAAGTCAGGCGGGTCATTACTTTATCGATATACTTCGCCGTTTGCTCTCCCGGACGAATTCCTGGTACAAATGCACCGGACTTCTTCAGGTTATCTGCTGTTTCACGCGGGTTGAAAACCAACGCCGTGTAGAAGAAACAGAAGAATATGATTGCAGACGCATAGAGTAACACATAAAGCGGTTGCCCAGGCTGCAAATACAGCGAAATTGTTGTCAGCCAGTTCCAACCAGTCCCGCCCCCGAACCATGACGCGATGGTCGCCGGGAACAGAATAATACTGGAAGCGAAGATTGCCGGGATTACCCCCGCCATATTCACTTTCAGCGGTAAATGTGTGCTCTGTGCAGCATAGACACGACGACCTTGCTGACGTTTCGCGTAGTTTACCACAATACGGCGTTGACCACGCTCAACAAATACAACAAAGAACGTCACTGCGAATACTAATACTGCAACCAACAGCAACACGAGGAAGTGCAGGTCGCCTTGACGCGCTTGCTCGATAGTATGGGCAATGGCTGGCGGGAGTCCCGCGACAATACCGGCGAAGATAATGATTGAGATACCGTTGCCGATACCACGTTCAGTAATCTGTTCGCCCAACCACATCAGGAACATCGTCCCTGTAACCAGACTTACAACAGCGGTGAAATAGAATGCAAAGCCTGGGTTCATCACCAGGCCCTGCATACCAGGCATATTCGGCAGACCGGTAGCAATACCGATCGACTGGAATATTGCCAGCACCAGAGTACCGTAGCGGGTGTACTGGCTGATCTTACGACGACCAGACTCCCCTTCTTTCTTAATTTCTGCCAGCGTTGGATGAACCACCGTCAGCAGCTGGATAATGATCGACGCCGAAATATACGGCATGATCCCCAGAGCAAAGATAGAAGCACGGCTGAGAGCACCACCAGAGAACATGTTAAACATTTCAATGATGGTGCCTCGCTGTTGCTCAAGCAGTTTGGCAAGTACAGCGGCATCAATACCAGGGATCGGAATGAAAGAGCCAATACGGAACACAATCAGCGCGCCGATTACAAACAGCAGTCTGCGTTTCAGCTCGCCTAAGCCACCTTTGGCACTTTGAAAATCTAATCCCGGTTGTTTAGCCATCTGCTACTTATTCCTCGATTTTACCGCCAGCAGCTTCGATAGCAGCACGAGCGCCTTTAGTAACACGCAGGCCACGAACAGTTACCGGAGTAGTGACTTCACCAGCCAGGATCACTTTCGCGAACTCGATCTGGATACCGATAATGTTAGCTGCTTTCAGCGTGTTCAGGTCTACAACACCGCCTTCAACTTTAGCCAGGTCAGACAGACGAACTTCGGCTGTAATCGCTGCTTTACGTGAAGTGAAGCCGAATTTCGGCAGACGACGGTACAGAGGCATCTGACCACCCTCGAAACCGCGACGTACGCCACCGCCAGAACGAGACTTCTGACCTTTGTGACCACGACCACCGGTTTTACCGAGGCCAGAACCGATACCACGACCCAGGCGGCGAGCCGCTTTTTTAGAGCCTTCGGCCGGAGACAGAGTATTTAAACGCATCTCTTACTCCTCAACTTTAACCATGAAGGAAACCGCGTTGACCATACCACGAACAGCAGGAGTATCCTCGCGCTCTACGGTGTGACCAATACGACGCAGACCCAGGCCAAGCAGCGTTGCCTTGTGTTTCGGCAGACGACCGATTGCACTGCGGGTTTGAGTAATTTTAATAGTCTTTGCCATGGTTTATTTCCCCAGAATTTCTTCAACGGATTTACCACGCTTGGCAGCGACCATTTCCGGAGATTTCATATTTTCCAGGCCATCGATAGTTGCACGAACCACGTTAATCGGGTTAGTGGAACCATACGCTTTAGCCAGAACGTTACGAACTCCAGCGACTTCCAGAACGGCGCGCATTGCACCACCGGCGATGATACCGGTACCTTCGGAAGCCGGCTGCATGAATACACGAGAACCCGTGTGAGTACCCTTAACCGGGTGCTGCAGGGTGCCGTGGTTCAGCGCGACGTTAATCATATTGCGACGGGCTTTTTCCATCGCTTTCTGGATCGCTGCTGGAACTTCACGCGCTTTACCGTAACCAAAACCAACGCGACCGTTACCATCACCAACTACAGTCAGAGCTGTGAAGGAGAAAATACGACCACCTTTAACGGTTTTAGATACGCGGTTAACCGCGATCAGCTTTTCCTGCAGTTCGCCAGCTTGTTTTTCGATGTGAGCCATCTTACACCTCTACCTTAGAACTGAAGGCCAGCTTCACGGGCAGCATCTGCCAGTGCCTGGACACGACCATGATATTGGAACCCGGAACGGTCAAAAGAAACATCTTTGATGCCTTTTTCCAGAGCGCGTTCAGCAACAGCTTTACCTACAGCTGCAGCAGCGTCTTTGTTACCGGTGTACTTCAATTGTTCAGCGATAGCTTTTTCTACAGTAGAAGCAGCTACCAGAACTTCAGAACCGTTCGGTGCAATTACCTGTGCGTAAATATGACGCGGGGTACGATGTACCACCAGGCGAGTTGCACCCAGCTCCTGGAGCTTGCGGCGTGCGCGGGTCGCACGACGGATACGAGCAGATTTCTTATCCATAGTGTTACCTTACTTCTTCTTAGCCTCTTTGGTACGCACGACTTCGTCGGCGTAACGAACACCCTTGCCTTTATAAGGCTCAGGACGACGGTAGGCGCGCAGATCTGCTGCAACCTGACCGATCAGCTGTTTATCAGCGCCTTTCAGCACGATTTCAGTCTGAGACGGACATTCTGCAGTGATTCCCGCAGGCAGCTGATGGTCAACTGGGTGAGAGAAACCTAAAGCCAGGTTTACTACATTCCCTTTAACCGCTGCACGATAACCTACACCAACCAGCTGAAGCTTCTTAGTGAAGCCTTCGGTAACACCGACAACCATTGCATTCAGCAGGGCACGCGCGGTACCAGCCTGAGCCCATCCATCTGCGTAACCATCACGCGGACCGAAGGTCAGTGCATTATCTGCATGATTTACTGCAACAGCATCGTTGAGAGTACGAGTCAGCTCGCCGTTTTTACCTTTGATCGTAATAACCTGACCGTTGATTTTTACATCAACGCCGGCAGGAATAACGACCGGTGCTTTAGCAACACGAGACATTTTTTCCTCCGATTAGGCTACGTAGCAGATAATTTCGCCACCAAGACCAGCCTGGCGCGCTGCACGATCAGTCATAACACCTTTAGAGGTAGAAACAACTGCGATACCCATGCCAGCCATAACTTTCGGCAGCTCGTCTTTACGCTTATAAATGCGCAGACCTGGGCGACTGACACGCTGAATGCTTTCTACAACAGCTTTACCCTGGAAATACTTGAGAGTAAGTTCCAGTTCCGGCTTGGTGTCGCCTTCAACTTTAAAATCTTCAATAAAACCTTCTTCCTTCAGCACGTTGGCAATTGCCACTTTCAGCTTGGAGGAAGGCATGGTGACCGCAGCTTTATTCGCGGCCTGACCGTTACGGATACGGGTCAGCATATCCGCGATCGGATCTTGCATGCTCATCTGTCTTTACTCCCGTGATTCAATTGGTAATTACCAGCTAGCCTTTTTCAAGCCTGGTACTTCACCGCGCATGGCGGCTTCACGCAGTTTGATACGGCTCAACCCGAACTTGCCCACATAGCCATGCGGACGACCTGTTTGACGGCAGCGGTTACGCTGACGGGACGGGCTGGAATCACGCGGCAGAGACTGCAGCTTGAGAACTGCGTTCCAACGATCTTCGTCGGTCGCGTTCACATCAGAGATAATAGCTTTCAGTTCAGCGCGTTTTGCGAAGTACTTATCAGCTAAAGCTACGCGCTTTACTTCGCGTGCTTTCATTGATTGCTTAGCCATTCAGTAACCCTACCTTACTTGCGGAACGGGAAGTCAAAGGCAGCCAGCAGAGCACGGCCTTCTTCATCAGATTTCGCAGTAGTGGTAATGGTAATATCCAAACCACGCACGCGGTCGACTTTATCGTAGTCGATTTCTGGGAAGATGATCTGCTCACGGACACCCATGCTGTAGTTACCACGACCGTCGAAAGACTTAGCGGACAAGCCACGGAAGTCACGGATACGTGGAACAGCAATAGTGATCAGGCGCTCAAAGAACTCCCACATGCGTTCGCCACGCAGAGTTACTTTACAGCCGATCGGATAGCCCTGACGGATTTTGAAGCCTGCAACTGATTTGCGTGCTTTGGTGATCAGCGGTTTTTGACCGGAGATTGCTGTCAGGTCAGCTGCTGCGTTATCCAGCAGTTTCTTGTCAGCGATCGCTTCACCAACACCCATGTTCAGGGTGATCTTCTCGACCCGAGGGACTTGCATGACAGAATTGTAGTTAAACTCAGTCATGAGTTTAGCGACTACTTCGTCTTTGTAGTAATCATGCAGTTTCGCCATCGTACTACTCCAAATTACTTGATAGTTTCGCTGTTAGATTTGAAGAAACGGACTTTTTTGCCGTCTTCGAATCTAAAGCCTACACGGTCAGCCTTGCCGGTTGCCGCGTTGAAGATAGCAAGGTTAGAGATCTGAATAGCTGCTTCTTTCTCTACGATGCCGCCTGGTTGGTTCAGGGCCGGAACCGGCTTCTGATGTTTCTTAACCAGGTTGATACCTTCAACAATGACCTTGCCGGAAGACAGGACATTCTTAACTTTACCGCGTTTACCTTTATCTTTACCGGTTAACACGATAACTTCGTCATCACGACGGATCTTCGCTGCCATGATTCGCTCCTTAGAGTACTTCTGGTGCCAGAGAGATAATTTTCATGAACTTCTCGTTACGAAGTTCACGAGTTACCGGCCCAAAAATACGCGTACCGATAGGTTGCTCGCTGTTATTGTTTAAAATAACGCATGCATTACCATCGAAGCGAATGACAGAACCGTCCGGGCGACGAACACCCTTCTTGGTGCGCACCACTACCGCCTTCAGCACATCACCTTTTTTGACCTTACCACGCGGAATTGCTTCCTTGATGGTGATCTTGATGATATCGCCGACGCCTGCGTAGCGACGGTGCGAGCCACCCAGAACCTTGATACACATTACGCGACGTGCACCGGAGTTGTCGGCGACGTTCAGCATAGTCTGTTCTTGGATCATTTTAGTGCTCCGCTAATGTCAACTACTACTGAGACCCGAAAATCAGGTCGTTAAAAAAGCCCCATATCGGGGGCGCGGCATTATAACACCGCTTCAACGATATGGGTAGAAAAAATAAACGGCTCATCGCTGAGCCGTTTATTCGTTGAGAATGCCTACTGTATTACAGAACGGCTTTCTCTACAACGCGAACCAGCGTCCAGGACTTAGTCTTGGACAGCGGACGGCATTCGCGGATTTCAACCACGTCACCAGTACCGCATTCGTTGTTCTCGTCATGTACGTGCAGTTTGGTCGTACGCTTAATGAATTTACCGTAGATCGGGTGTTTCACAAAACGTTCGATAGCAACAACGATGGATTTCTCCATTTTATCGCTAACAACGCGACCTTGCAGAGTACGGATTTTATCGGTCATTACGCACCCGCCTTCTCAGTCAGTAAAGTCTTAACGCGTGCGACGTCACGACGCACTTGCTTCAACAGGTGAGACTGTTGCAGCTGGCCACTTGCAGCCTGCATACGCAGGTTGAACTGCTCACGCAGCAGATTCAGCAGCTCGGTGTTCAGCTCTTCAACACTCTTCTCACGCAGCTCTTTTGCTTTCATTACATCACCGTCTTAGTTACAAAGGTGGTTTTAATCGGCAGTTTCGCTGCTGCCAGCTTGAATGCTTCACGGGCCAGCTCTTCCGGTACGCCGTCCATTTCATACAGGACTTTACCCGGCTGAATCAAGGCAACCCAATACTCCACGTTACCTTTACCTTTACCCATACGCACTGCCAGCGGCTTTTCAGTGATCGGTTTGTCCGGGAATACACGGATCCAGATCTTACCTTGACGCTTAACTGCACGGGTCATAGCACGACGTGCTGCTTCGATCTGACGGGCAGTCAGACGACCACGGCCAACAGCTTTCAGACCGAAGCTGCCGAAGCTAACATCCGCGCCAGCAGCCAGACCGCGGTTACGGCCTTTGTGCATTTTACGGAATTTTGTACGCTTTGGTTGTAACATCAGCGACGCTCCTTATTTACGGCCTTTACGCTGCTGCTTTTTAGGTTGCGCAGCCGGTTTTTCCGGTTGTTCAACAGCAGCCATACCACCCAGGATCTCGCCTTTGAAGATCCACACTTTAACGCCGATTACACCGTAAGTGGTGTGCGCTTCAGAGGTGTTGTAGTCGATGTCAGCACGCAGAGTGTGCAGAGGTACGCGACCTTCGCGGTACCATTCGGTACGTGCGATTTCCGCGCCGCCCAGACGGCCGCTAACTTCAACTTTGATACCTTTAGCGCCCAGACGCATTGCGTTCTGTACAGCACGCTTCATAGCACGACGGAACATAACACGACGTTCCAGCTGAGAAGTGATGCTGTCAGCAACCAATTTTGCGTCCAGTTCAGGCTTACGCACTTCGGCGATATTGATCTGAGCAGGAACGCCAGCAATATCCGCTACGACTTTGCGCAGTTTTTCTACGTCTTCGCCTTTCTTACCGATAACGATACCCGGGCGAGCGGTGTGAATGGTCACACGGATGCTCTTAGCCGGACGCTCGATAACGATACGAGATACAGACGCTTTCGCCAGTTCCTTAGTCAGGTACTGACGTACTTTAAAATCGCTGTCCAGGTTGTCAGCGAATTCTTTGGTGTTCGCAAACCAGGTTGAGTTCCATGGTTTTACAATACCCAGGCGAATACCATTAGGATGTACTTTCTGACCCATTGCTAGTCTCCAGAGTCTCAGCGATCGGACACAACCACAGTAATGTGGCTGGTGCGCTTCAGGATGCGATCTGCACGACCTTTTGCACGCGGCATAATGCGCTTCATGCTCGGGCCTTCGTCTACGAAAATTTTCGTAACTTTCAGATCGTCAATGTCAGCGCCATCGTTGTGTTCAGCGTTAGCAATGGCAGATTCCAGGACTTTCTTAACCAGTACAGCCGCTTTCTTATTGGTGTAGGTCAGAATATCCAGAGCCTGCGACACTTTCTTACCGCGAATCAGGTCTGCAACAAGGCGAACCTTCTGAGCAGAAGAACGAGCATGGCGATGTTGAGCTAAAGTTTCCATCTCTTCCTCCTACCTTATTTCTTCTTCGCTTTTTTATCAGCAGCGTGGCCGCGATAAGTACGAGTCGGTGCGAATTCACCCAGTTTGTGACCGACCATTTCGTCGGAAACAAATACCGGAACGTGCTGACGACCATTATGGACAGCGATGGTCAAACCGATCATGTTAGGAAAGATCGTTGAACGACGGGACCAAGTGCGCAGGGGCTTCTTGTCTCCGCTTTCCACCGCTTTCTCTACCTTCTTCAGCAAGTGCAGGTCAATAAAAGGACCTTTCTTGAGAGAACGTGGCATGGCTTATCCTCTAAAATTATTTGCTACGGCGACGTACGATGAATTTATCAGTACGCTTGTTGCTGCGGGTCTTCTTACCTTTGGTCTGAACGCCCCACGGAGTTACCGGGTGCTTACCAAAGTTACGACCTTCACCACCACCATGTGGGTGGTCGACTGGGTTCATCGCAGTACCGCGAACGGTAGGACGAACACCACGCCAGCGTGCAGCACCTGCTTTACCCAGAACGCGCAGCATATGCTCAGCATTGCCAACTTCGCCCAGAGTTGCACGGCAGTCTGCTTCGACTTTACGCATTTCACCAGAACGCAGACGCAGGGTGACATAAGCACCATCACGAGCAACGATTTGAACGTAAGTACCAGCGGAACGTGCCAGCTGACCGCCTTTACCTGGTTTCATTTCTACGTTATGAACGGTAGAACCAACCGGGATATTGCGCATCGGCAGGGTGTTACCTGCTTTGATTGCAGCATCAACGCCAGACTGAATCTGGTCGCCAGCTTTCAGGCCTTTAGGGGCCAGGATGTAACGGCGTTCACCGTCTTTGTACAGAACCAGCGCGATGTTCGCGGAGCGGTTCGGATCGTACTCAAGACGTTCAACAACTGCCGGGATACCGTCTTTGTTGCGTTTGAAGTCAACAATACGATAAGCCTGCTTGTGACCACCACCGATGTGACGAGTGGTGATGCGGCCATTGTTGTTACGACCACCGGATTTGCTGTTTTTTTCAACCAGCGGAGCAAAAGGTTTGCCCTTGTGCAGCTCTGGGTTGACCACTTTAACAACGTGGCGACGACCCGGAGATGTCGGTTTACATTTAACAACTGCCATTGTATTACTCCTCCGACTTACTCAGCGCCGCCGACGAAGTCCAGATTCTGGCCTTCCTTCAGGGTGACGTAAGCTTTTTTCCAGTCGCTACGACGACCGATACGCTGTCCGTGACGTTTAACTTTCCCTTTAACTACCAGGGTGTTAACGACTTCGACTTCGACTTCAAACAGTTTCTGCACAGCAGCTTTGATTTCTGCTTTGGTCGCGTCTTTAGCAACTTTGAGAACGATGGTGTTAGTTTTTTCCATCGCAGTAGACGCTTTTTCAGAAACGTGCGGTGCGCGCAGCACTTTCAGCAGACGTTCTTCACGAATCATGCCAGCATCTCCTCAACTTGCTTAACAGCATCAGCAGTCATTACGACTTTGTCGAAGGCGATCAGGCTAACCGGGTCGATACCAGTTGCATCGCGTACGTCAACCTTGTGCAGGTTGCGCGCAGCCAGGAACAGGTTTTCGTCCAGCTCACCGGTGATGATCAGCACATCTTCCAGAGCCATGTCTTTCAGTTTCTGTGCCAGCAGCTTAGTTTTAGGCGCTTCTACAGAGAATGATTCGACAACGATCAGACGATCCTGACGTACCAGTTCGGACAGAATGCTTTTCAGCGCGCCGCGGTACATCTTTTTGTTAACTTTTTGACTGTGGTCCTGTGGACGAGCAGCGAAGGTCACGCCACCTGAACGCCAGATCGGGCTCTTGATAGAACCTGAACGCGCACGGCCGGTACCTTTCTGGCGCCACGGCTTTTTGCCTGAACCAGTTACTTCAGCACGAGTCTTCTGAGCACGAGTACCCTGACGAGCACCAGCTGCATAAGCAACAACAACCTGGTGAACCAGCGCTTCGTTGAAATCACGACCGAAGGTAGTTTCGGAAACAGTCAGCGCGCTCTGCGCGTCTTTCAATACTAATTCCATTGCTATCCCCTTACGCCTTCACAGCTGGTTTAACGATCAGGTCGCAACCGGTCGCACCCGGAACACCACCTTTAACCAGCAGCAGGTTGCGCTCAGCGTCAACACGTACTACGTCCAGGCTCTGAACGGTTACACGTTCGTTGCCCAGCTGACCTGCCATTTTCTTGCCTTTGAACACTTTGCCCGGAGTCTGGTTCTGACCGATAGAACCCGGAACGCGGTGAGACAAGGAGTTACCGTGAGTAGCGTCCTGGGTACGGAAGTTCCAGCGCTTAACGGTACCAGCGAAACCTTTACCTTTAGAGGTACCGGTTACGTCAACTTTTTTAACGTCAGCAAACAGTTCAACGCTAATGTTCTGACCAACGGTGTATTCTTCACCATCTGCCAGACGGAATTCCCACAGGCCGCGGCCAGCTTCTACGCCAGCTTTAGCAAAGTGGCCAGCTTCCGGCTTAGTTACGCGGTTAGCTTTTTTAGCACCGGTGGTAACCTGAACAGCGCGATAGCCATCGTTAGCCAGATCTTTAACCTGAGTAACGCGGTTTGCTTCAACTTCGATAACGGTTACTGGGATAGATACGCCATCTTCAGTGAAGATGCGGGTCATACCCACTTTTTTACCGACTAAACCAATCATTGTATCAACCTCTCAATCGCTCGATGACCTGATTAACCCAGGCTGATCTGCACGTCTACACCGGCAGCCAGGTCCAGACGCATCAGAGCATCAACGGTTTTTTCAGTTGGCTCAACGATGTCAACCAGACGCTTGTGAGTACGGATCTCGTACTGATCACGCGCGTCTTTGTTGACGTGCGGGGAGATCAGAACGGTGAAACGCTCTTTGCGGGTCGGCAGCGGGATCGGACCACGAACCTGCGCACCAGTGCGCTTGGCAGTCTCGACGATTTCCGCGGTTGATTGATCGATCAGACGATGATCAAACGCTTTCAAACGGATACGGATTCTTTGGTTCTGCATGAGACCAGAGCTCCAATTATTTTATAGACGAAATAGTTACTCCTCAAACCCATTACGATTGATGGGAGAGTGTAACCGTTCTTACAGAGTTCCCCGATTGGGAACATTGTCTGGTATTGCTTTCGCAGTACCGGTGGCTCATATCGAACCGCTGTCAATATTAGACAAGCCCGCGCATTATACGTAAATCTCAGTCTTAAGCAAGTGCCGCGTAGAAATTAATCACTCGTTCACCAATGTGGCGCTCCTTCCATTCTGATTGTAAGTCCTGTGATGCAACGCGTTTTACGTGGAAGAGAGCATCCATAACCCACATCCCGGGCTTGTAGGGCCGCCGGGTTTACCTGAAGGTAAACTCTTTACCAGATAAGGCTTGCCCATGTATATCGACCTCCCCTTTCTGTTGATTTATGTTTCGCTATCAGGGTTGCTCTTAGTCCATGACCTACGTACCGGGTTGCTGCCCGACAAATTTACCTGCCCTCTTTTGTGGGGCGGTCTTATTTATCATCAGTGCTGCAGACCTGCACAGTTATCCGACGCGCTTTGGGGTGCTGTAGCGGGCTATGGGGTATTTGCTTTGTTCTACTGGGGGTATCGTTTGATATGCCGACAGGAAGGGTTAGGCTTTGGCGACGTCAAATTTCTTGCCGCGCTAGGCGCATGGCATCGCTGGGAATCATTACCACTTTTGGTTTTACTTGCCGCGGGTATGGCATGTTGCCTCAACGGGATTTCCTGCGTCCGTTACGGGAAACAGGTACTAAAAAACCCGCTGCCATTTGGGCCATATCTGGCGGCTGCGGGTTTTGTTATTGGCCTGGTAAGTATGATACAGGGCGGTTAGTCACTGACTTTAATTTGCGATTGCAGATAATTTTGTAAGCCAAGTTTTGCAATCAGGTCCAGCTCGGTTTCAAGCCAGTCAATATGCCCTTCTTCTTCAGTCAGGATCTCAATCATCATATCCCGGCTGACATAATCATGAACGCTATCGGCATAGGCAATGGCTTCACGTAAGTCTTTAGCACCATCGAGTTCGAGTCGAAGATCGGATTGCAGCATCTCTTCAACGTCTTCGCCAATACCCAACTTGCCAAGATCCTGCAAGTTCGGGATCCCTTCTAAGAATAAAATACGCTCGATATATTTATCAGCGTGTTTCATCTCATCGATAGATTCATGGTACTCAACATCATTGAGGCGAGTCAGTCCCCAGTTTTTAAACATACGAGCATGGAGAAAATACTGGTTGATCGCGACAAGCTCATTTCCCAATAGTTTATTGAGATAATTTATGATTTTAACATCACCTTTCATTTTATAGTCCCTCCGCTTCCACTCTTAGAGCGTAGATGGGGCTACAGGGATGTCAAAAAAAAGAGTGTGACTTAGGCGATCTCTTTAAATTCTGGCATTTGCGTTAATTCATCCTGCATGACTTCGCGGGCAGCACGAATGCACTTACCGCATTGATTTCCAACAGGAATAAATTTACGTAATTGCTGAAAAGACTGAGGATGAAACTGGCGAACAGCCTGACGTATTTTTTTATCACTTATCGCATTACACAAACAAACGTACATGATCGCTCCCGTTCAATTTCTGCGCAAAGTGTAAATGAGAATAGTTATGATTACAATAGCACAACGCGATTTACGCAGAGGGAGAATGAATAAAAAATGCGAATAAATATGACAACGACTAAATTGCAGGTAGCAAAAAGGGCGCCGAAGCGCCCTTTTTAAGCTCAAAGCTAATTAATCAATAATTAGCTCATTACTTTGGCAACAACGCCCGCACCAACAGTACGGCCGCCTTCACGGATTGCGAAACGCAGACCGTCGTCCATCGCGATCGGGTGGATCAGGGTAACAACCATTTTGATGTTGTCGCCCGGCATTACCATCTCTACGCCTTCTGGCAGTTCGATGGTACCAGTCACGTCAGTAGTACGGAAGTAGAACTGCGGACGGTAGCCTTTGAAGAACGGAGTATGACGGCCGCCTTCGTCTTTGGACAGAATGTACACTTCAGATTCGAACTTGGTGTGCGGCTTGATAGAGCCCGGCTTAGCCAGTACCTGACCACGTTCGATTTCTTCACGTTTGATACCACGCAGCAGAACACCAACGTTCTCACCAGCACGGCCTTCGTCCAGCAGTTTGCGGAACATTTCAACGCCAGTACAGGTAGACTTAGCAGTCTCTTTGATACCAACGATTTCAACTTCTTCACCAACTTTGATGATACCGCGTTCTACACGACCGGTAACAACGGTACCACGACCGGAGATGGAGAATACGTCTTCGATAGGCAGCAGGAACGGCTTGTCAATCGCACGCTCTGGTTCTGGGATGTAAGAATCCAGGAAGCCAGCCAGTTCGATGATTTTCGCTTCCCACTCTGCTTCGCCTTCCAGCGCTTTCAGAGCAGAACCACGAACGATCGGAGTGTCGTCGCCCGGGAAATCGTACTGAGACAGAAGTTCACGAACTTCCATTTCTACCAGTTCCAGCAGCTCTTCGTCATCAACCATGTCGCATTTGTTCAGGAACACGATGATGTACGGAACGCCTACCTGACGACCCAGCAGGATGTGCTCACGAGTCTGCGGCATCGGGCCGTCAGTCGCAGCAACAACCAGGATTGCGCCGTCCATCTGCGCAGCACCGGTGATCATGTTTTTAACATAGTCGGCGTGGCCCGGGCAGTCTACGTGTGCGTAGTGGCGAGTCGGGGTGTCATATTCAACGTGAGAAGTGTTGATGGTGATACCACGAGCTTTTTCTTCCGGCGCGTTATCGATCTGGTCGAATGCACGAGCAGCACCGCCGTAGGTTTTAGCCAGTACGGTAGTGATTGCAGCGGTCAGGGTAGTTTTACCGTGGTCAACGTGGCCGATGGTGCCGACGTTAACGTGCGGTTTTGTACGTTCAAATTTTTCTTTAGACACGGCTATATTCCTTACTATAGTGCTCTCCCCTATGGAGAGAGCACGGGACTTAGGTTTTAATCCTGTGGATTATTTACCACGGGCTTCAATAACGGCCTGAGCAACGTTGTTCGGCGCATCGTCGTACTTCAGGAACTCCATGGAGTAAGAAGCACGGCCTTTGGTCAGAGAACGCAGCTGGGTTGCATATCCGAACATTTCAGACAGCGGAACTTCAGCATGGATAACAACGCCAGTGACGTTGGATTCCTGACCACGAAGCATACCACGACGGCGGCTCAAGTCACCGATTACGTCACCGGTGTTCTCTTCCGGAGTCTCTACTTCAACCTTCATGATAGGCTCAAGCAGAACTGGTTTCGCTTTCTTAAAGCCATCTTTGAAGGCGATAGAAGCGGCCAGTTTAAACGCCAGCTCAGAGGAGTCAACGTCATGGTAAGAACCGAAGTGCAGACGCACGCCCAGATCAACAACCGGGTAACCAGCCAGCGGGCCAGATTTCAGCTGTTCCTGGATGCCTTTATCAACGGCCGGGATGTATTCGCCAGGAATTACACCACCTTTGATGTCGTTGATGAACTCGTAGCCTTTCGGGTTTGAACCCGGCTCCAGCGGGTACATGTCGATAACAACATGACCGTACTGACCGCGACCACCAGACTGCTTAGCGTGTTTACCTTCGATATCGGTAACTTTCGCGCGAATCGCTTCACGGTAAGCAACCTGAGGTTTACCGACGTTCGCTTCAACGTTGAATTCACGCTTCATACGGTCAACGATGATGTCGAGGTGCAGCTCACCCATACCAGCGATAATGGTCTGGTTAGATTCTTCGTCAGTCCATACGCGGAATGACGGGTCTTCTTTAGCCAGACGGCCCAGAGCCAGACCCATTTTTTCCTGGTCAGCTTTGGTTTTCGGTTCTACCGCGATGGAAATTACCGGCTCAGGGAATTCCATACGTTCCAGAATGATCGGGTGATCCGGGTCACACAGAGTGTCACCAGTGGTCACGTCTTTCAGACCGATTGCAGCAGCGATATCGCCCGCGCGAACTTCTTTGATCTCTTCACGTTTGTTAGCGTGCATCTGTACGATACGGCCGAAACGTTCACGTGCAGTTTTCACGGAGTTCAGGATGGTGTCACCGGAGTTAACCACACCAGAGTACACGCGGAAGAAGGTCAGGTTACCCACGAACGGGTCAGTAGCGATTTTGAATGCCAGAGCAGCAAACGGCTCGTCATCGCTAGCATGACGCTCAGCAGGAGTATCTTTACCGTCGTCCAGAATACCGTTGATCGCAGGTACGTCTACTGGGGATGGCAGGTAATCAATTACCGCATCCAGCATCGCCTGAACACCTTTGTTCTTGAACGCAGAACCACAGGTTACCAGGATGATTTCGTTGTTCAGAACACGCTGACGCAGAGCTTTTTTGATCTCTTCTTCAGTCAGTTCTTCACCACCCAGGTATTTCTCCATCAGCTCTTCTGAAGCTTCTGCAGCGGACTCGATCAGATTCTGGTGCCATTCTTCAGCCAGTTCCTGCATGTCAGCCGGGATATCTTCATAAGTGAAGGTTACGCCTGCATCTTCTTCGTTCCAGTTGATGGCTTTCATTTTCACCAGGTCAACAACACCGGTGAACGCTTCTTCAGCGCCAATTGCCAGCTGCAGCGGAACAGGGTTCGCGCCCAGACGGGTTTTGATCTGACCAACAACTTTCAGGAAGTTCGCACCCATACGGTCCATTTTGTTAACGAACGCAATGCGCGGAACTTTATATTTGTTTGCCTGACGCCATACGGTTTCAGACTGAGGCTGAACACCACCAACTGCGCAGTAAACCATTACTGCACCATCAAGCACACGCATGGAACGTTCTACTTCGATAGTGAAGTCAACGTGCCCCGGGGTGTCGATGATGTTTACGCGATGCGGTTCATACTGCTTAGCCATACCAGACCAGAATGCAGTAGTCGCTGCGGAGGTGATAGTAATACCACGTTCCTGCTCCTGCTCCATCCAGTCCATGGTGGCTGCGCCGTCATGAACTTCACCGATTTTATGGTTTACACCGGTGTAGAACAGAATACGTTCGGTAGTAGTGGTTTTACCGGCGTCGATGTGCGCACTGATACCGATGTTACGGTAGCGCGCGATGGGTGTTGTACGAGCCATTTGATTCCTCGTTTATCTTTTAGGCGTTCAATTTAAGTAGCCCAAAGCGGGCTGCTTACTAGAAGCGCCCGCCTGGTGACTAAAACTCCGAAGGGATTACCAACGGTAGTGTGCGAACGCCTTGTTGGCTTCTGCCATACGGTGAACGTCTTCACGTTTCTTAACTGCAGTACCTTTGTTTTCTGCAGCATCAGAAAGTTCGTTCGCCAGGCGCAGAGCCATGGATTTATCACCGCGTTTACGAGCAGCTTCAACGATCCAACGCATTGCCAGAGCATTACGACGGACCGGACGGACTTCAACTGGTACCTGATAAGTAGAACCACCAACGCGGCGAGACTTAACTTCGACAGTCGGGCGCACGTTTTCGAGAGCTACTTCGAAAGCTTCCAGTTCGTTTTTACCAGAACGCTGAGCCAGGGTCTCCAGCGCGCTGTATACGATAGTTTCGGCAGTAGATTTTTTACCATCTACCATCAGGATATTTACAAATTTAGCCAGCAGTTCTGATCCGAACTTCGGATCCGGCAGAATTTTACGCTGACCAATGACGCGACGACGTGGCATGGAAATACTCCGTTGTTAATTCAGGATTGTCCAAAACTCTAAGAGTTTAGTTTGACATTAATATAAAACGTTTGGCCTTACTTAACGGAGAACCATTAAGCCTTAGGACGTTTCACGCCATACTTGGAGCGTGATTGCTTACGGTCTTTAACGCCGGAGCAGTCAAGCGCACCACGAACGGTGTGGTAACGAACACCCGGGAGGTCTTTTACACGACCGCCACGAATCAGGATCACGGAGTGCTCCTGCAGGTTGTGACCTTCACCACCGATGTAGGAAGTCACTTCAAAACCGTTAGTCAGACGAACACGGCAAACTTTACGCAGTGCGGAGTTCGGTTTTTTAGGAGTGGTAGTATATACACGAGTACATACGCCACGTTTCTGCGGGCATGCTTCCAGCGCAGGCACGTTGCTTTTTGCAACTTTGCGTGCACGTGGTTTGCGTACCAGCTGGTTAACTGTTGCCATTAAATAGCTCCTGGTTTTAGCTTTTGCTTCGTAAACACGTAATAAAACGACCTCATACAATATGAGGACGCAGAATTTTAGGTCGGTGTCGAAAAGGTGTCAAGAAATATACAACGATCCCACAATTACCAGGACATCTGGCTGGGATGCTTCACCGTAAGTCTGACGAAGTCAGTATAGCTAACCCTGACGACACTGTCTGAAATTTGACCACTCAAACCGCGAGCCTTAATGTCTTCTTCCAGTACATAGACCTTAATGGAGGCATTTTGCAGACTTTCAAGGAAACGGCTGCCTTCGATTGCCGCCGTCACGCCATCCTGGAGCAATAAAAGCTCATCGTCTTTATCTACCAGGCGAAGAAGAGAGGAGAAATCGGTAAGCCACGCGGAGCGATGTAGTGTGTGCAGCATGAGAGTCTCAAAACCTTAAAATGACGTCAAAGTTGCCTAACTCACGGCGTAAATCTTCCGGTTCAAGCGCTGTCGCATCGACCACAAAATTAACCCCCTGCTGAAGGCCCCGCTCGCGTAATGAAGCGGCGCACAGCCAACATTGATCGATATCGTACAACCCTAACAGCTTGAAGGTTGCGATATAGTCTCGCGCCAGCACGGCATCCGGTTGTTGTCCCTGGAGGATTTGAAAGACGCCATCGCCGATAAAAAACACGCCGAGGTCTTCCGTTAATGCAGATGTCGCCAGCAATGCATCTAACCCTTCACGGCCAGATGCACTGCCGTGCGGTACGGTAGAAAAGACAAAAGCAACACGTTTCATCAGAACTGCACCACGCGATCGCAGGTCAGGGATGCCTCAGCCAGCGATCCAAGTCCGCTGAGGTTAAAACCTGATTGTAAATTAGCCCCTGCCAGTCCCAGCCGCTTTGCCTCAGTTTCATCAACAATGCCGCGACGCAACGCCGCCGCCACGCAGATATTCAGCGTTACACCATGCTGTTGGTTCAGCTGTTGCCAGGCCCGCACCAGATCATATTCATCACTGGCGGGTGAAGTCAGTAAGTTGGCGTTATATACACCTTCTCGATAGAAAAAGACTCTGCATAACTCATGCCCTTCTTCGAGAAGCGCATGAGCAAATTGCAACGCGCTGCTCGCCTGCTGCGTGCCATAAGCAGGCCCTGTCACCATGATGGCAAAACGCATTACTTGTCTTGCCCCTGGAAATCGCCGCTTTTGAACTGACGAATATAGAGGTAGACCGTATGTTTGGAGATATTCAGCCGATCGGCGACCTGGTTGATGGCATCTTTAATATCGAAGATGCCTTTCTCATATAAATTCAGGACGATCTGGCGGTTCTTCGCGTTGTTGGAAACATTGCGATCGGCATTCACTTCTTCGATCGTGAATTCCAGCGTCTGGGTAACAAGATCTTCCACCGAAGAAGCGAAGTTGACGGCAGAGCCCACTTCCGGGGTTTCCGGTGGGATAAAGGTATTCATTATCTGCGAGAAAGGAACATCAAGGTTCATGTTGATGCACAGCAGACCAATCACGCGATGCTCACGGTTGCGAATGGCAATCGTCACCGACTTCATCAAGACACCGCTTTTCGCACGTGTGAAGTAACACTTCGACACGCTGCTATCCGCACCCGTCATATCATGCAGCATACGCAACGCAAGGTCGGTAATCGGTGAGCCAATTTTACGGCCCGTGTGTTCACCGTTAGCAATGCGGATGGCCGAGCATTTCAAATCCTGCAAAGAGTGCAATACGATTTCACAATGGGAACCAATGAGCATCGCCAACCCGTCCACTACCGCTTCGTAGGATTTGAGGATATCGAAGTCGGTTTGATCGAAAGGACGTTGATCCAGCAAATCTAGCTCACTGGTTTCGTTGGTTAAAAGCGACCTGGACATGAAAAAAAGCACTCCTTTTCAGGAGCCTGTCGTTATGTTGTCAGGGCAGGCTCATCACTATTATAGGGGCATCTAAAGTAATACAGCGCACAAGGCGCTTTCCAGTATTAATTATATCCTGTCGATAATAAAAAACCGCCGCCCTGTGGGCGGCGGTTTCTGTTAGCTTATTTTTTGCTGCTGTCGGCAGCTTTATCTGCCGGTGCAGCATCTGGCTGCGCGTCAGCTTTCGGTGCCGGTTTGATGTCTAACAGTTCAACATCAAAGACCAGCGTAGAGTTGGCCGGAATACCCGGGACGCCCGTTTTGCCGTAAGCCAGATCCGGTGGGATAACCAGCTGGATTTTGCCGCCTTTCTTGATGTTTTTCAGGCCTTCAGTCCAGCCAGGGATGACACCGTCAAGACGGAAAGACAGCGGCTCACCACGGGTGTAGGAGTTATCAAACTCTTTACCATCGATCAGCGTACCTTTGTAGTTAACTACCACGGTATCGCTGTCTTTCGGTGCAGCGCCAGTACCTTCTTTCTCTACTTTGTAGACCAGGCCAGTAGAAGAGGTTTTAACGCCTTTCTCTTTAGCAAATTTCTCGCGGTAAACTTTACCTTTGGCTTCGTTGTCAGCCGCGTCTTTTTCCATTTTCGCCTGAGCGGAGCTCTTCACGCGCGCTTCAAACGCCTGCAGAGTTTGTTCGATTTCCTGGTCAGACAGTTTGCTCTTGTCTGTAAACGCATCCTGAACACCAGCGATCAGCTGATCTTTATCCAGTTTGATGCCCAGTTTTTCCTGCTCTTTCAGAGAGTTTTCCATATAACGACCCAGGGACGCGCCCAGCGCGTAAGCGGCTTTTTGGTCGTCATTCTTGAATGCTGCTTTGCTGTCAGCAGTAGCGGCTGGTTTCGCAGCATCAGCAGCGAAGGTGATCGGGGCATGCAGAGCAACAGCCATTGTGGTCGCCAGCAGCGTTACTTTAAACAGTGATTTCATCCATATCTCCAGGGCCGGGGCATCTCACCCCAGGGTTAGCTAACATAAAAATGTACTATAAAGCGTTGCAGAACAAATCAACATACAGGCACGCCCTATTATCACCACTTTTCAGACTCTTTTTGTTTAAATTAGTTTCGTTACCGAAGATTGAGTGCTGTGCAAACAAGCAAAGTTAAGTAGAATTCGCCGCAGTCCGCGATCTGCCGGAGAAAAAAGAAAGAGGTGAATCATGCAGGATACAACAATGGAAACTCGCCTGGCTGAACTGGAAAGTCGCCTGGCATTTCAGGAGATCACCATTGAAGAGCTCAACGTGACGGTGACCGCGCATGAACTGGAAATGGCCAAACTGCGCGACCATCTGCGTCTGCTGACGGAAAAGCTCAAAGCAACGCAGCCGTCCCACATTGCGTCGCAGTCTGAAGAGACCCCGCCGCCACATTATTGAGACGTAAAAAAAGCGGGGATATCCCCGCTTTTTGTGCCGGATGACGACGTAAACGTCTTATCCGGCCTACGGTAGGCCTGATAAGCGTAGCGCCATCAGGCAATCATACCGATCAGTGGCAACCGCAGCCGCCGCCGTTACCTTTACCGCCACCGCCGCAGCAGCCTTCGCCGCCATGGTCGTGACCGTGGCCGTGACCACCGCAGCAACCGTCATGACCGTGGTCATGATCGTGGTCGTGACCGTGCGCACCGTGAACGTGGCCGTGAGCCAGTTCTTCTTCGGTCGCTTCGCGGATAGCAACAACTTCTACGTTGAATTTCAGATTCTGGCCAGCCAGCATGTGGTTACCGTCAACCACAACGTGGTCGTCTTCCACTTCGGTAATTTCTACCGGTACTGGACCCTGGTCAGTTTCAGCAAGGAAACGCATGCCAACCTGCAGTTCGTCAACGCCCATGAAGACGTCTTTAGGAACGCGCTGCACCAGGTTTTCGTCGTACTGACCGTATGCGTCGTTTGCGCCAACAGCAACATCGAATTTGTCGCCAACTTCATGACCGTCCAGCGCTGTTTCCAGGCCAGAAATCAGGGAACCGTGACCATGCAGGTAGTCCAGCGGTGCACTCACCGGAGACTCATCAACCAACACACCGTCTTCTGTACGTACCTGATAGGCCAGGCTGACCACCAGGTCCTTTGCTACTTTCATGATATCTCCTGAGCATGGAAAGAATAGTGGCGCAGATTGTAGCGGAATTCTGCACCCGTGTACCCTCTAGCTTAAAAAAAGCTGCGCCATATCGCTAGTCCGGATGAAAAATCCCGATCACTTGCTCTTCTTTGCGAACGTGCTCGCGCGCCTCTTTATCTGCTTCCCGCATCTGATGACCGCACTTAACACACTCAACAATATCGATATTATTTTCGCGCCACATCGCCAGCGTATCCTGCGACTGGCAGGACGGACATTTTGCACCTGCGATAAAACGTTTACGAATTGCCATGGTTATCCTCTACTCAAATTCATCCCAGCCATCCAGCTGACGTCGCTCTTGCTGCATCTCTCGTTGGAAAATTTCCTCCAGCTCGCGCCGGGCTTCCCTGGCTCGAGAGATTTGTACCGTATCTGTATGCATGGGGATCAGTTCCCGCAGCATGCGCATATCCAGCCGCCGAAAATGCAGCTGAGCACGCTGAGCCTGGTGCGGATGCATTCCCAGTGTAACCAGCGTTTTACGCCCCAACTCCAGCGCACTGGAGAACGTTTCGCGGGAAAACTGCGTCACACCAGCCTGTAATAACTCATGCGCCTCTACACGTCCGCGCGCTCGCGCAAGAATATGCAAATGAGGAAAATACTGTTGGCACAGTTCCACCAGTTTCATGGTGTCTTCAGGCTCATTACAGGTAATAACAATAGATTGCGCCGCCTCTGCCCCTGCGGAGCGCAACAGTTCCACCTGCGTGGCATCACCGTAATAAACCTTATAGCCATATTTACGCATCAGATTCACCGCGCTGATATCCCGCTCCAAAACGGTAATGCGCATTTTATTGGCCATCAACAGGCGACCAATAACCTGACCAAAACGCCCAAACCCCACCACAATCACCTGCGGTTTATCATCTTCCACCCAGGGTTTTTCGTCTTCCTCATCTATGCCGTTAAACTGGCGGGAGAGCAATTTATCAATCAACTTCATCACCAGCGGCGTAGTCATCATCGACAGCGTGACGGTCACCAGCAGCAACGCCATTTGGTCGCCCTGAAACAGCCGTTGCGAGGATGCCGTTGAAAACAGCACGAAAGCGAATTCACCACCCTGACTTAAAACCCCGGCAAATTGCATCCGTTCAGAGCTTCTCATGCCGTTAAGACGCGCCAGCACATACAACACCAGCATTTTTACGACCACCAGCACGATCACGCTCGCTACCACCCACAGAATATGGGTGTAGAGCACACCGAGGTTGAGCGACATGCCAACGGAGATAAAAAACAGCCCGAGCAACAGGCCTTTAAACGGATCGATTGCCGTTTCCAGCTCATGTCGATATTCGCTTTCCGCCAGCAGCACGCCCGCAATAAACGTTCCCAGCGCCATTGACAGCCCCAGCGCATCCATAAATAGAGCAGACCCCAGCACCAACAGCAGCGTGGCAGCGGTGAACACTTCCCGCACGCCAGAATCCGCAATAAAGCGGAAAACCGGACGCAGCAAATAGCGACCGCCAATCAGCATGCCGGCAAAGGCCAGCACCTTCATTCCCACTTTGATCCAGTCAAAATGTTCGTCAGCAGAACCCGCCAGCAGCGGAACCAGTGCCAGCGCGGGGATCACCGCCAGATCCTGAAACAGCAGTACCGAAAAACCCAGTTGTCCGGATTCACTGCGGTTCATGCCTTTTTCGCGCATCAACTGTAGCGCCATAGCGGTCGATGACATCGCCAGACCAATGCCGCCAACCACTGCCGCCTGCCAGGAGAACGCAGTGAGCATCAATAATCCGGCCAGCACCACCGCGCTCAGCATCACCTGCGCGGCACCGACGCCAAAAATTGAACGCCGCAGTTGCCACAGTTTGGCGGGATTAAGTTCCAGCCCAATGATGAACATCAGAAAGACTACGCCCAGCTCGGAAAAATGCAGGATTTCATCCACATCGCTGATAAATCCTAATCCCCACGGGCCGATAGCAATACCCGCCAGCAAGTAACCCAGCACCGGACCGATACCCAGCTTTGAGGCCAGGGGAACTGCGGCCACCGCCGCGAAGAGGAACAACACTCCCGCTGTCAATAAATCAGAACCTTCCATCAGCGGCCTCCCACAGGGATCGGATTCGCCAGCCAGTCACCATACGCTTTCGCATGGCTGTCCAGCTCCTGCTTCGTTTGCCGTCTGGCCCAGTAAACGATAATTGGGCTCATCCAGTGCATGCGGCACATACCGGCCGTTAGCTCGAAAGGGCGCAGCACATCGCTCATTGGATAACGGTTTAGCGCGTCATAGCGGTAGGCACTTTCCGGTTCTCCGGTAGTGATAACGCTACGCCAGTACTTTCCCGCCAGTTGATTCCCTCCGGGACCGCTGGCAAATCCGCGGCTCAGTACGCGGTCAAGCCATTCCTTTAACAGCGCCGGACAGCTATAGGTATAGAGTGGGTGCTGAAAAACAATCACATCATGCTCACGCAGCAGCGCCTGTTCATGCGGAATATCGATAAAAAAATCAGGATAGTGCGCATAAAGGTCGTGCACGGTAACATTGCTGAGCTGCATGGCCGGTTTAAGCAGAACACGGTTCGCGACCGAGTCCTGAGATTCCGGATGGGCATACAGCAGCAAGACTTTCGCTGGCTGGAACATCATCCCCCTCCCGGTTTTGTCTTTTGTCTATTTTCGACGTTTTGGGCTACCATTGCGCCTCGGTGCGGCAAACGGCCCGCACATTACATTATCATAATGATAAATTAACATAGTCTGAACATACGGCGCCTTATGATTGTTTTCTCATCGTTACAAATTCGTCGCGGCGTGCGCGTCTTGCTGGACAATGCCACGGCCACCATTAATCCAGGGCAGAAGGTTGGCCTGGTGGGTAAAAATGGCTGCGGTAAATCTACCCTGCTGGCATTGCTGAAAAATGAACTCAGCGCCGACGCTGGAGGATTTACCTATCCGGGAAACTGGCAGCTCGCGTGGGTGAATCAGGAAACGCCTGCGTTGCCACAGCCCGCGCTGGAATACGTCATTGACGGCGACCGCGAGTATCGTCAACTGGAAGCGCAGTTGAACGACGCCAACGAACGTAACGATGGACATGCCATTGCCTCCGTCCATGGCAAGCTGGATGCCATCGACGCCTGGACCGTGCGCTCACGCGCCGCCAGCCTGCTGCATGGCCTCGGCTTCTCCAACGAACAGCTTGAGCGCCCGGTCAGCGACTTCTCCGGTGGCTGGCGTATGCGTCTCAACCTGGCCCAGGCGCTGATTTGCCGTTCAGACCTAGTGCTGCTCGATGAACCCACCAACCACCTCGATCTCGACGCGGTGATCTGGCTGGAAAGATGGCTGAAAAGCTATCAGGGTACGCTGATTTTGATCTCCCACGATCGCGACTTCCTCGATCCGGTGGTAGATAAAATTATTCATATCGAACAGCAAACCATGTTCGAGTACACCGGCAACTACAGCGCGTTTGAAATCCAGCGTGCGACCCGCCTCGCACAGCAACAGGCAATGTACGAAAGCCAGCAGGAGCGCGTGGCGCATCTGCAAAGCTATATCGATCGTTTCCGCGCTAAAGCAACGAAAGCGAAGCAGGCACAGAGCCGTATCAAAATGCTGGAACGCATGGAGCTGATTGCCCCAGCGCACGTGGATAACCCGTTCCACTTCAGCTTCCGTGAGCCGGAAAGCCTGCCAAACCCGCTGCTGAAGATGGAAAAGGTCAGCGCTGGCTACGGCGATCGCGTCATTCTCGATTCGATCAAACTGAATCTGGTGCCGGGTTCCCGCATCGGCCTGCTCGGTCGCAACGGTGCGGGTAAATCGACACTGATTAAGCTGCTGGCCGGCGAACTGGCCCCAATCAGCGGTGAGATTGGCCTGGCGAAAGGCATCAAACTGGGCTACTTCGCGCAGCACCAGCTGGAGTTTTTACGCGCCGATGAATCACCCATTCAGCATCTGGCACGCATGGCGCCGCAGGAACTGGAGCAGAAACTGCGTGACTACCTGGGTGGATTCGGCTTCCAGGGCGATAAAGTCAGCGAAGAGACACGCCGCTTCTCCGGTGGCGAAAAAGCGCGTCTGGTACTGGCGTTGATCGTCTGGCAGCGCCCTAACCTGCTGCTGCTCGATGAACCAACCAACCACCTGGACTTGGATATGCGTCAGGCGCTGACCGAGGCGCTGATCGATTTTGAAGGCGCGCTGGTTGTCGTCTCGCACGACCGTCACCTGATCCGCTCCACCACCGACGACCTCTATCTGGTACACGACAAGAAAGTCGAGCCGTTTGATGGCGATTTAGAGGATTATCAGCAGTGGCTGAGCGATGTCCAGAAACAGGAAAACCAGGGCGACGAACCGGCGAAAGAGAGCGTTAACAGCGCCCAGGCGCGTAAAGACCAGAAGCGCCGCGAAGCGGAACTGCGCTCCCTGACGCAGCCGCTGCGTAAAGAGATTACCCGTCTGGAAAAAGAGATGGAGAAACTGCACGCACAGCTGGCGCAGGCGGAAGAAAAACTCGGCGACAGCGAACTGTACGACCAAAGTCGCAAAGCCGAACTTACCGCCTGTTTGCAGCAGCAGGCCAGTGCGAAATCCGGGCTGGAAGAGTGTGAAATGGCCTGGCTGGAGGCTCAGGAACAGCTTGAGCAGATGCTGGCCGAGTAGTCATCATTGCCGGATCCGACGCCAACACGTCTCATCCGGCATTTATGTTGAATTATCCCTGTGTCGCCAGACGCTGGCGAATTTCGTCGAAATGCTCACGGTTAAACAGCTTGCCGTTGAGAAAACGAGTTTTCAGCTCCCCTTCCTGCTCTTGCTCCCAGGTCTGTTCGTCATGCAGACGCAGTTCCCCTTGCTCATCACGTGTGACGCGAAGCAGACCACGGGCTGAACGTTTCAGACCATTATCAGTTTTCGGTTCTTTAAAAATCGTCCGGCCTTTACCGTCGACTTCTCCCCACGTCGCTTTCATCGCAAAACCAAAGGTGTCACGTGTGTTGTATTGATAAGTAAAAGAACCAACGCCAAACACGACGTTTGAACTGGCAAATCCTTTCGCTTCCAGACGACGCAGGATCTCATTCGCTCGCTCAAGGGTGATGGAGTCGCCATAAATCAGTCCGACATGCGGGTCGAGCACCTTGTAACCTTTGGCGTTAATCGTGCCGCCAAAAATCTCCCACAGCACTTCCACGGACCCTTTCTCCTGAGCGGTACGATCGCTGCGGGTATCCTCATCTGCGCCAATACCACACAGGATCTCCACCGGGTTGCCGCTATCCGGACGGAATACCACCCGACCTTCACGCGCCAGAATGATGCTTTTCAGTTCGCGGGTATATTCCGTCAGCACCTGCCAGTAGTCCCAGGTATCAGAGACTATTGATACAAATCCTTGCGGGTAGAGATCGGCAATCAGGCGGCGGAAGGTTTCAATCTCATGCTCGCGCTCACCCATACACATCACGCTGTGTTCGGTAGCCGGAATGCTGGCGCCGATAAAATAGGGCTCGCCGTCGGTGTAGTAATCGCGGGCGTACAGCAGAGATGGAATACTGTCGGTCCCTTTAAAGCTCAACAAATGCCCACTGCCCGCCTGCATGGTGTCCTGTAATCCGGACATACCGCGAAATGAAAAGTCATGGCACTGGAAGTCAAGGTGCGTCAGGTCGCTACAGGTTTGCTCTGCCCAGCGAGCGCAGATTTTGCGGTAGTGGTGAGCTATCGTGGCATTTGTTGACGCCTTCCACAGCTCCGCCGACAGCACGGTCTCCAGGTAATTCACCAGCCAGAAAAACTCGGGTTGGGTGTTGATGATAGTTAAAACCGGTACCGCCATCGGGACTTTGCTGCCTTCATCCAGCGCCTTGATGTGCAGCGGCAGATAGCCCAACTGATGCAGTGCACGAATATGGTCCACCGCCACCACATCTTTGCCCAGATAGCTGTCCATGACCTGTTTGTATTCGCTGACCACCTCGTCTTCCGGGCGGGCAAAGAACGCCTCATTAAACAGGTCGACTAAAAACCACTGCATAAAACCCTGCAGGCCGAAGAATACCAGTTTGCCATCCGCCAACGGCGAGGAGAAAAAGCGATCGCTGCGCGGGGTAAAGTTGGAATACACGCGATGGGTACCCTGCGGATACTGTACGCGATGAGAAACTTTGTAGCCGTCGATAGCCAGAATCGGGTTCATTTTCATAATCAGTCTCTCCCTCAGGCGCGGTAAATCGCGTCAATGTCGATAAGCTCAAGCTGCGGATGTACCAACGCTGGGGCAGCTAAAGAGGTGGTGGTGTAGATCGCGTCAATACCGTTTGCAAACAGGTGATCAACGCCCTTAGAAAAGATACCGTGGGTGACATACAGGCTGACACTGCGGGCGCCAGCATCACGTAACACCTGTGCAGAGCCTATAAACGTACCGCCTGCGTCACACAGATCGTCAACAATCAGCAGATCCCTACCCCTGACGTCTCCGGCCAATAACGCAAATCCCGTCAGGCTGCCGCTTGCCACATCACGTTTTTTGCTCAGGATGGCGTACTGCTCCACACCGGCCACTCTGGCTACGGCATCAATCTTCTTCAGCGATCCCGCATCGGGAGCAACCAGCATCAGCGCGTTTTGCTGAAACAGCCGCGATAATGACGCGCTTTGCATCAGGCAGACCTCCTGGGGGATCGCCACAAAGTTGTCGATTGCAGCCGCCGCCGCATCGCTGTGCGGGTCGAGCACGTTGACCTTGTCAAATTTCAACGTATTGAGCTGACTGGCGAAGACTTTCAGCGCAAAGCTGTCACCCGATACCATATGTCTGTCCTGACGCGCCCACGGCAGCCAGGGAAGGTCGAGATGGCTGACCAGTACATCGGTCTGATGACGTACCGCCTCAACCAGTTGCGCCAGCTGCATAAAATCGTTCATATCGCGCATAGCCGTGGCACGGATGCGCATCAGGCGAGCAAAGGTTGGCAACGCATCGGTGACTTTTAACCAGACAGCACCATCAGGAAAAACACCGCTGGCAACGGCATAGGTCTGGTCGTCCAAAGTTAGTGTCAATTTTATGTTCATCGCGCTCACCTCTTAATTGTGTCCCTTCGACACAATTAATAATGTCCCTGTGACACATATTAAGCAAGCATAAAATGAATTATTTTTAAGCCGTGAGCTAATCCACTGATAAGCAATGAGAAAAAACGAACCTTGCCCCCCGGTGTCGGGCTGGTACACTTGTCAGCGTTACAAATCATCGTGAGTACCTTATGACCACCGAAGCCGACTACCTGAATCAGTACGACGCCAGCCGCTTCCCTTCACCTCTGGTGACGGTAGATAGCGTGTTATTTACCCTGCATCAGCAGGCGCTGTGCGTATTACTGGTCGAGCGGGCAAACCAGCCGCAAAAAGGGCGTTGGGGATTACCCGGCGGCTTTATTGATATCGAAAACGATGATTCAACCCGCGCCACCGCGCTGCGCAAACTCACCGAAAAAACAGGCGTTTCGCCTTCGTGGCTGGAACAACTGGATACCTTTTCTGGCCCTGATCGTGACCCGCGCGGCTGGAGCCTGACGGTCACCTGGTTTGCACTAATCGCCTGGGTAGACTGCGCGCCCCATATCGCCAGCGTCAGCAATGCCCGTTGGGTGCCGGTTGATGAACTGAAAAACTATTCACTCGCGTTTGATCACGAGAAAATCATTACCGCGGCGCTACACCGCTTACGGCAAAAAACGATGTACTCGCTCCTGCCCGTATACTGCTTGCCGGAAACATTTACCCATGGGCAACTGCTCGAAGCCACCGAGGTGATCCTCGGTCAGTCGATCCAGCGTAAAAGTCTGATTCGTCGCTTTGAAGCGTCAGGAATGTTTGAAGATACCGGAGAAAGCGTGGCGACAGGGACGCGTAAAGCCCGCCTGTGGCGACGTAAACCCAACGTCGATTTTCATCTTTTCTCGCGTAACCTGCTGACTGACTAGCGACAAAATCACATATTGGCTAACCCGCACGCGCTGTGCGCGGTATAGTTATTCTTTCCGATTATTAATTGCTCCGGTGTTATGGTTGAAATCACGTCCACAGAAATGACCCCACCTACCGACGATTCGCGAGAATTCCGCCCGATGCGCGGTATCAGTAACCGCCATCTGCAGACGATGCTGCCGCGTTTAATTCGCCGCAAGGTGAAGTTCGACGCCCACTGGCAGCGTCTGGAATTGCCCGACGGTGATTTCGTCGATCTGGCGTGGAGTGAAGATCCGCAACAGGCGAAACACAAACCGCGCCTGGTGGTTTTTCACGGTCTGGAAGGCAGTCTGAACAGCCCCTACGCACATGGCCTGATTGAAGCAGCGCAAAAGCGCGGCTGGCTGGGCGTGGTAATGCATTTTCGCGGTTGCAGCGGCGAACCCAATCGTCTGAACCGCATTTATCACTCCGGTGAAACAGAAGATGGCACCTGGTTTTTACACTGGCTGGAGCGTGAGTTCGGTCGCGTACCGACCGCGGCGGTAGGTTATTCACTCGGTGGAAACATGCTGGCTTGCCTGCTGGCAAAAGAAGGCAACGATATTCCGATAGATGCGGCGGTTATCGTTTCTGCACCTTTCGTGCTGGAAGCCTGTAGCTACCATATGGACAAGGGCTTCTCCCGGGTCTACCAGCGCTACCTGCTCAATCTGTTGAAAGCCAATGCCTCACGGAAGCTTGAAGCTTATCCAGGTTCGTTGCCGGTGAGTCTGGCCCAGTTGAAATCTTTGCGCCGCATTCGCGATTTTGACGATCTAATCACCGCCAAAATCCACGGTTTCGCCGATGCTATAGACTATTACCGCCAGTGCAGCGCCATGCCGTTGCTCAATCGGATCGCCAAACCAACGCTGATTATCCATGCGAAAGACGATCCGTTTATGGATCATCATGTGATCCCGAAACCGGAAAATCTGCCCTCACAGGTGGAGTACCAGCTTACTGAACACGGCGGCCACGTCGGATTTATAGGTGGCACGGTGCGCCGTCCTGAGATGTGGCTGGAATCAAGAATCCCGGACTGGCTGACAACGTATCTGGAGGCATCATCATGATTATCCCCTGGCAAGATATCTCCCCGGACGCGCTGGACAATTTGATTGAAAGCTTTGTCTTGCGCGAAGGCACCGATTATGGTGAACATGAACGCTCGCTCGAACAAAAAGTCGCCGACGTCAAACGCCAACTACAATCAGGTGAAGCCGTGCTGGTGTGGTCTGAACTGCATGAAACGGTCAACATTATGCCGAGGAAGCAGATTCACGAGTAATCCGTAGCCGCCGGCCGACTTTACTATAATTACAACCATTTCATGGAGTTGTTATGTCTGCCAAACATCCGGTGATTGCGGTAACAGGATCCAGCGGCGCGGGGACCACCACCACCAGCCTCGCGTTTCGTAAAATTTTCGCGCAGTTAAATCTGCGCGCCGCCGAGGTGGAAGGTGACAGTTTTCATCGCTATACCCGTCCAGAAATGGACATGGCGATTCGCAAAGCGCGCGATGCCGGGCGGCATATCAGCTATTTTGGCCCCGAAGCTAATGACTTCGGCTTGCTGGAACAAACCTTCATCGAATACGGTCAGACGGGCAAAGGCCAGTCGCGAAAATATCTGCACACTTACGATGAGGCCGTACCATGGAACCAGGTTCCGGGGACATTCACGCCCTGGCAGCCGCTGCCTGAACCGACGGATGTACTGTTCTACGAAGGGCTGCACGGCGGTGTTGTCACCCCGCAGCAAAACGTGGCCCGGCATGTCGATCTGCTGGTTGGCGTGGTACCTATCGTAAACCTGGAATGGATCCAGAAGCTGACCCGCGATACCAGCGAGCGTGGACATTCGCGTGAAGCGGTGATGGACTCGGTGGTACGTTCAATGGACGATTACATCAATTACATCACGCCGCAGTTTTCCCGGACGCATATTAACTTCCAGCGCGTACCGACCGTCGATACCTCCAACCCCTTTGCCGCTAAGAGCATTCCATCACTGGATGAAAGCTTTGTCGTGATTCATTTTCGTAACCTGGAAGGGATCGATTATCCCTGGTTACTGGCCATGCTGCAGGGCTCATTCATTTCCCATATCAATACGTTAGTCGTACCTGGCGGCAAGATGGGTCTGGCGATGGAATTGATTATGCTGCCGCTGGTACAGCGACTGATGGAAGGTAAGAAGATCGAGTGATGTAGTCTTTTGCCGGATGGTGGTTGATGCCTTATCCGGCCTACGCGTTTATATCCTGTAGGCCTGATAAGTGTAACGCCATCAGGCATGGCATCACGCAGCAGCAACCACTTCATAGGAATGGGTAATATTCACTGCCTTTTCCAGCATCAACGCCACGGAGCAGTATTTTTCCGCGGAAAGATCGACGGCGCGGGAGACAGACGCATCTTTCAGATCGTTACCCGTTACGATGAAATGCAGGTTGATGTGGGTAAACAGGCGCGGCGCTTCATCACGACGCTCTGAAGTCAGCTTCACTTCACAGTTGGTCACATCCTGACGACCCTTTTGCAGGATCGATACCACATCAATTGCGCTACAACCGCCAGCAGCCATTAATACCATTTCCATCGGGCTCGGCGCTTTATCACCGGAGTTACCGTCCATCAAAATTTGGTGGCCAGAGGCGGACTCACCGAGGAAGGTTAACCCCTCAACCCACTTTACACGCGCTTGCATATTTCGTAACTCCAATGTTTCAATTTTCCTGACAGATTACGCGCACATAACAATTCTCGCAACGGAAGGCGACCTGCGTCATGCTGAAGCGAGACACCAGGAGACACACGGCGAAAGCTATGCTAAAACAGACGGGATGCTACAGTAATACATTGACGTACTGCATGTATGCAGAGGACATCACATTACAGGCTGCAGTATATTTTTGACAGCCCCTTTCCCAGGTAGCGGGAAGCATATTTTTGCAAACCCAGAGGCAGCGTCGTTTTCTGGCTCTGGAGACAGCTTATAACAGAGGATAACCGCGCATGGTGCTTGGCAAACCGCAAACAGACCCGACTCTCGAATGGTTCTTGTCTCATTGCCATATTCATAAGTACCCATCGAAGAGCACGCTGATTCACCAGGGTGAAAAAGCGGAAACGTTGTATTACATCGTTAAAGGCTCCGTGGCAGTGCTGATCAAAGATGAAGAAGGGAAAGAAATGATCCTTTCTTATCTGAATCAGGGCGATTTTATTGGTGAATTAGGCCTCTTCGAAGAAGGTCAGGAACGTAGCGCCTGGGTACGTGCCAAAACCGCATGTGAAGTCGCTGAAATTTCCTACAAAAAATTTCGCCAATTAATCCAGGTCAACCCGGATATTCTGATGCGCCTGTCTTCTCAGATGGCTCGTCGTCTGCAGGTCACGTCTGAAAAAGTGGGCAACCTTGCCTTCCTCGACGTAACCGGTCGTATCGCGCAGACTCTGCTGAATCTGGCGAAACAGCCTGATGCGATGACCCACCCGGACGGCATGCAGATTAAAATCACCCGTCAGGAAATCGGCCAGATCGTTGGCTGCTCCCGTGAGACCGTCGGTCGTATTCTGAAGATGCTGGAAGATCAGAACCTGATCTCCGCACACGGTAAGACCATCGTCGTCTACGGCACGCGTTAACCCCATCGAAGTGGCGCGTTACCCAGTAATGCGCCACTTTTGTTTACTCCGATGTGGCGAAGACTGATATACCACCCAGAGATCAACTACGCACTACGACAAACGCTGGTGCTATGTTTACCTGTGGCTGTTGGTCTGATCATCGGTCAGCTTCATTTGGGGCTTCTCTTTTCCCTCGTCCCTGCCTGCTGCAACATTGCCGGTCTTGATACCCCGCACAAGCGCTTTTTCAAACGCTTAGTCATTGGTGCATCGCTGTTTGCCGGGTGCAGCTTGATCATGCAGCTACTGCTTGCGCAAACTATACCGCTACCATTGATCCTCACCGGCCTGACGCTGATTCTTGGCGTAACCGCCGAGCTAAGCCCCTTGCATGCGCGATTACTGCCAGCCTCGCTTATCGCGGCGATTTTCACGCTCAGCCTGGCCGGGAATATGCCCGTCTGGGAGCCGCTGCTGATTTACGCGCTGGGCACGTTATGGTACGGCCTGTTCAACTGGTTCTGGTTCTGGATGTGGCGCGAGCAACCGCTCCGTGAATCGCTCAGCTTGCTGTACCGTGAATTAGCCGATTACTGTGAAGCCAAGTACAGCATGCTGACCCAGCATGCCGACCCAGAAAAAGCGCTGCCTCCCCTGCTGGTTCGCCAACAAAAGGCGGTGGATCTGATTACTCAGTGCTATCAGCAAATGCATATGCTGTCGGCACATCACAACAACGAATACAAACGCCTGCTGCGTGCCTTTCAGGAGGCGCTGGATTTACAGGAGCATATTTCCGTTAGCCTCCACCAGCCAGAAGAAGTGCAAAAACTGGTTGAGCGTAGCCACGCGGAGCAGGTAATTCGCTGGAACGCGCGAACCGTCGCCGAACGCCTTCGGGTACTGGCCGATGATATTTTGTATCACCGCTTGCCGACCCGTTTCTCGATGGAAAAGCAGATTGGCACGCTGGAGAAAATCGCCAGGCAGCATCCGGACAATCCGGTGGGGCAATTTTGCTACTGGCACTTCAGCCGTATTGCCCGCGTGCTACGGACCCAGCGCCCGCTATATGCCCGTGACTTAATGGCTGACAAGCAGCGTCGGTTGCCGCTGATCCCTGCCCTGAAAAACTACCTGTCGTTGAAATCCCCAGCGCTGCGCAATGCCGGACGCATCAGCGTTATGTTGAGTATCGCCAGCCTGATGGGCAGCGCCTTACACCTGCCAAAGCCTTACTGGATTTTGATGACAGTCCTGTTTGTTACGCAAAATGGCTACGGGGCGACCCGGGTGCGCATCTTACACCGTTCCGTAGGTACGCTCGTTGGACTGGTTATTGCCGGCGTCACGTTGCACTTTCATATTCCCGAAGGTTTCACGCTGGCGGCCATGCTGCTGATCACCCTGGTGAGCTATCTGATCATCCGTAAAAACTACGGCTGGGCTACCGTCGGTTTTACGGTAACGGCGGTATACACCCTGCAACTGCTGACGCTGAACGGGGAAGAGTTTATCGTGCCGCGGTTTGTCGATACGGTCATTGGCTGCTTAATCGCCTTTGGCGGCACGCTCTGGCTGTGGCCACAGTGGCAGAGCGGTCTGCTGCGTAAAAACGCCCACGATGCGTTAGAAGCCGACCAGGAGGCCATTCGTCTGATCCTCAGCAACGATCCACAGGCCACGCCGCTGGCGTATCAACGCATGCGCGTCAACCAGACGCAAAACACGCTGTTCAACTCGCTGAACCAGGCAATGCAGGAGCCGGGATTTAACTCGCACTACCTTGCAGACATGAAACTGTGGGTCACGCACAGCCAGTTCATCGTTGAACACATCAACGCGATGACCACGCTGGCAAGGGAACATACGATGCTGACGCCGGATTTGGCGCAGCGGTATCTGGAGTCCTGTGAAATTGCACTCCAGCGTTGTCAGCAGCGGCTGGAATATGATGGGCCGGGAAGCTCGGGAGATGTGAATATTCTCGAAGCGCCAGAGATGCTGTCCCATGGTCCGTTAAGCACCCTTGAGCAGCATCTGCAGCGGGTTCTTGGGCATCTGAACACCATGCATACCATTTCGTCGGTAGCATGGCGTCAGCGACCGCACCACGGGATCTGGCTGAGCCGCCGACTACGAGACATGAAAGGTTAAGAGATTTGCCGGATGCGCTACGCTTATCCGGCCTACGAATCACACCTTACCCTGTAGGCCGGATAAGGCGCTCGCGCCGCTATCCGGCAATCAGCCCACCACCTTCGCTACCGCCTGCGCGAAACGCTGCATCCCTTCATCGATATCCGCCTGCTCCACCACCAGCGACGGCGCGAAACGCATTACGTCCGGCCCGGCGTTCAGCACCATCACCCCTTCGTGCGCGGCGGCATAGAGGAAATCGCGCGCCCGGCCTTTAAACTGCGGCTTCAGCTCAGCGCCAATCAGCAGCCCCATCCCGCGAATATCGCTGAAAATGTCGAACTGTTGATCAATCTTGTGCAAATGCTGGACAAACGCCTGACGCCTGGCCTGAATACCTCCCAGCACGTCCGGCGTGTTGATAATATCAAACGCTGCCCCCGCTACCGCGCAGGCCAGCGGGTTACCGCCGTAGGTGGAGCCGTGCGAACCCACGTGGAACGCGGAGGCAATCTCCTGAGTGGTCAACACCGCACTTACCGGGAAGCCGCCACCGAGCGCCTTCGCGCTGGTGAGGATATCCGGCGTCACGCCGTAGTGCATATAGGCAAACAAATCGCCGGTACGCCCCATCCCGCTCTGCACTTCATCAAATACCAACAGCGCCTGGTGCTGGTCACAAAGTTCACGCAAACCTTGCAGGAATTCCGGCGTAGCCGCAGTGACGCCGCCCTCTCCCTGAATAGGCTCAACCACCACCGCGCAGGTGTGATCGTCCATCACCGCTTTGACCGCATGCAGATCGTTAAACGGGACATGGATGATATCCGCCGGTTTTGGCCCAAAGCCGTCGGAGTATTTCGGCTGCCCACCAACGGATACGGTAAACAGCGAACGGCCGTGAAACGCATTATGGAAGGCAATGATTTTGGTTTTGAACGGGCTATGACGCACGCAGGCATAGTGGCGCGCCAGCTTAAAGGCGGTTTCGTTGGCTTCAGTACCGGAGTTCATGAACAGCACGCGCTCGGCAAAGGTCGCATCAATGATTTTACGGCCTAAGCGCAACGCCGGTTCGTTGGTAAAAACGTTGCTGGTATGCCACAGGGTTTCACCCTGGGTTTTTAACGCCTCAACCAATGCCGGATGGCAATGCCCTAACGCGGTCACTGCAATGCCGCCCGCGAAATCAACATACTCTTTGCCCTGTTGATCCCACACTCGACTCCCTTTTCCTTTTACCGGGATAAACTCAGCCGGTGCATAAATCGGCAGAATCACTTCATCGAATGTCGCGCGCGTAATTGCAGTTTGTTCAGTTGCCATGTCATTACCACCCTGTTAAGCAGAAACGCCAGTGAAATTATAATCACAAAATATGAATAAAAAATCACTGAATAGCAACTACAAATCAGCGATTGAGAAAATTAGCCAGCAGCTGATGCCCCTGTTCGCTGAGAATACTCTCCGGGTGAAACTGTACCCCTTCCATATCCCACTCGCGGTGACGAATGCCCATAATCTCCTGCGTTTCACTCCAGGCTGTTACCTCAAAGCACTCGGGAAGCGTCTCAGGGGCAACCACCAGAGAGTGGTAGCGCGTCACCGTTAATGGGTTTGCGAGTCCCTGAAAAACACCCTGCCCGGTATGGGTAATCGGCGAGGTTTTACCGTGCATCACTTTAGCCGCCCGAACTACGCTCGCGCCAAAGGCCTGCGCCATCGCCTGGTGGCCAAGACAAACACCCAACAAGGGAAGCTTACCGGCGAAATGACGAATAACATCCAGTGAGATACCGGCGTCATCCGGTGTGCATGGCCCAGGGGAAATCACGATTTTTTGCGGGGTCAGCGCGTCGATTTGCGCCAGCGTCAGCTCGTCGTTGCGCCGGACAAGGACATCAGCGCCCAGTTCGCAGAAGTATTGGTACAGGTTCCAGGTAAAAGAATCATAGTTATCAATAAGCAGGATCATGGCGGCTCCGGTACATAAGAACCGCGCTATTCTACTCAGTTTCTGGGGCTTCGCTTACCACTTTACGAAATATCGCCCGCAGTGCAGACAGGTCACCCATCGCCCCGCTCTGATTAGCCTGATTCCACTCCTCAACCGGAATGCCATCCCAGCTCAGCATATACCCGGCATGAATCGCTAACTGTTCGAAGAAAATACGCTGCGCCAGGCCACTGCCGATGCGAAACGGATGCAGCACATTGATTTCGCAATAATAGTGCGCAAGACGATCGACAAACTTGTCTTCCGGTAATCCCACCAGCCAGGACTCATCTTCCAGGTCCTGCATCAGCGCATTGCCCTCTTTCTCGATATAGGCGAAGTGGCAAAAGCGAGTATCGCCCTGGTAAATATCGACTTCACGCAGGTGTCCCGCCCAGTCAAAAATATCCCGATACAGCTGGCGATGAATGGCGCACAGGTGCGGTAAGCCCCGTTTAAGCGGCCCCAATTCGATAGTCGCCGCACGCAGCGCTGTCAGTTCATAAGCCGCCTGCGCCAAACGCTGCGCCTGATGAATCCCCAGACGGTTACGCATGACATTCAGGCCCGGATATAAATACGGGTCGCGACCATCACCGAATTTATCGCTCATAGTGCCTCCTCAGCTCTTCAAGACGCGCCAGGGCGTCTTCAGCACTCAGAGTAACCCGTGGAATATCTACGCCTTCCAGCCGTCGGCTGGCCTGGAAATTGGCGTTTCGCCGTTGTTCCCACAGCCTGGACTTTTGTTTATCGGTGAGTTTTTTCACGTGACCTCCCTGAATGAGCCGACACTTGCCACAAGTATAAGCAGCAATTTCGGGTTACGCAGAGAGAGGGGTGAACGCGGGCAAGAACTACCCGCGCAAGATACGATTACGGCAGGACTTTAGCAGAAAGGATAACAATCGGTTTTGACGGGACATTCTGGTATGGACCGACATCATGGGTCTGTACCTGAGAGATCTTATCCGCGACATCCATACCTTTCACAACTTTACCGAAAACAGCGTAGCCAAAGTCACGCTGGCCGTGATCGAGGAAAGCGTTATCTGCAATATTGATAAAGAACTGGCTGGTCGCGCTGTCTTTATCCGCTGTACGCGCCATAGCAATCGTGCCGCGAGTGTTACGCAGTCCGTTATCGGCTTCATTCTTGATTGGCGGGTTAGGTTTCTTCTGCTGCATCTGCTCGGTAAAACCGCCGCCCTGCACCATGAAGCCTGGGATCACACGGTGGAACGTGGTGTTGTTATAGAAACCACTGTTGACATAATCGACAAAGTTTTGCACTGAAACCGGGGCTTTCTGACTGTTCAGCTCCAGCTCAATGTTACCAGCAGAGGTTGTCAGCAGAACATGTGGATCACCTTTTGCTGCCAGTGCTGCGGGGGAGAGAGCAGAAAGAGCGAGAACAGCTGCAACAGCCGCCAGAGTCGATTTGAGCATGAGAATTCCTTAACAAGAGCAGAAATGAAGCAAGTGAATTGATTCTAAAGAGCCTTCAAGGACAAGGCCATCCCTTTACTTAATTTTACGTACCTGAAACAAATGTAACCTCATGGCTGCAAGTATCAATGTGATCAAGATCACATAGAAAAATGTAACGCGCCAAGTTATTACCAATAAATATTTAAATGCGTCACTAAAGCGCCTAAAATCTGCCCGCTCACGGCGCAGTCAATGCGCCTTACACTTCTATACAGGCCAGTCATGACTAACAGCAATCGCATCAAGCTCACATGGATTAGCTTTCTCTCCTACGCCCTGACAGGTGCGTTGGTAATTGTCACCGGGATGGTGATGGGAAACATAGCAGATTACTTCCATTTGCCCGTTTCCAGCATGAGTAACACCTTCACCTTCCTGAATGCCGGCATTCTGATCTCTATCTTTCTGAATGCATGGTTAATGGAAATCGTGCCACTGAAAACCCAGTTGCGCTTCGGCTTTATCCTGATGGTACTGGCCGTTGCCGGACTGATGTTCAGCCATAGCCTGGCCTTGTTCTCCGCCGCCATGTTTGTATTGGGCCTGGTAAGCGGTATCACCATGTCGATTGGTACGTTCCTGGTAACTCAAATGTACGAAGGTCGCCAGCGCGGTTCCCGCCTGCTGTTTACTGACTCCTTCTTCAGCATGGCCGGTATGATTTTCCCAATGGTTGCCGCGTTCCTGTTAGCGCGCAGCATCGAATGGTATTGGGTCTATGCCTGCATCGGCCTCGTATACGTCGCCATTTTCCTGCTGACCTTCGGTTGTGAATTCCCGGCACTGGGTAAACACGCTCAGCAGTCAGACGCGCCGGTAGTAAAAGAAAAATGGGGGATTGGCGTGCTGTTTCTGGCGATCGCTGCACTGTGCTACATCCTTGGTCAGCTGGGTTTTATCTCCTGGGTCCCGGAGTACGCCAAAAGCCTGGGCATGAGCCTGAACGATGCGGGTAAACTGGTCAGCGACTTCTGGATGTCTTACATGGTTGGCATGTGGGCATTTAGCTTTATTCTGCGTTTCTTCGATTTGCAGCGCATCCTGACCGTACTGGCGGGTCTGGCTACCGTCCTGATGTATCTGTTTATCACCGGTACGCCAGAGCATATGCCGTGGTTTATTATGACGCTGGGCTTCTTCTCCAGTGCGATTTATACCACCATCATTACCCTTGGCTCCCAGCAGACGAAGGTCGCCTCACCCAAACTGGTTAACTTCGTTCTGACCTGCGGCACCATCGGCACCATGCTCACTTTCGTCGTCACCGGCCCTATCGTGGCACACAGCGGCCCGCAGGCGGCATTGCAAACAGCTAACGGCTTGTATGCGGTTGTATTCGTGATGTGCTTTATTCTTGGGTTTGTCACGCGCCATCGCCAGCATAACGCCCCAGCAACGCATTAATCTCACTGCCGGATGGTATCCACATCATCCGGCACATTCTCACCCTCCTCTTCTTTCATTGGTCATGTAGGCCAATTCTTACAAAAACCCCTTAATTTGTACGCTATTTATACAAACACGAAAACCCAAATAATTCCGTCACTTATAAAAATGCTGACAAATCAGTTATATACCTCTTAAGGAGTATATAAGGGCGAATTTGATTTGCATCAATAAGCGCGGTTGCTGAATCGTTAAGGTAGGCAGTAATAGAAAAGAAATCGAGGCAAAAATGAGCAAAGTCAGACTCGCTATTATCGGTAATGGTATGGTCGGCCATCGCTTTATTGAGGATCTTCTTGATAAATCCGACGCTGCCAATTTTGATATTACCGTCTTCTGTGAAGAACCCCGCAAAGCGTACGACCGCGTACACCTGTCTTCCTACTTCTCCCACCACACCGCCGAAGAGCTTTCTCTGGTGCGTGAAGGATTCTACGAGAAGCACGGCGTTAAGGTGTTAGTGGGCGAGCGCGCAATTACCATTAACCGCCAGGAGAAGGTAATCCACTCCAGCGCAGGTCGTACGGTTTACTACGATAAGCTGATCATGGCGACGGGCTCTTACCCGTGGATCCCACCGATTAAAGGTTCGGAAACCCAGGACTGCTTCGTTTACCGCACCATCGAAGACCTCAACGCGATTGAGTCTTGCGCGCGCCGCAGCAAACGCGGTGCTGTTGTCGGCGGTGGTCTACTGGGCCTGGAAGCCGCCGGTGCGCTGAAAAGCCTCGGCGTTGAAACCCACGTGATTGAATTCGCCCCAATGCTGATGGCTGAACAGCTGGATCATATGGGTGGCGAACAGTTACGTCGCAAAATTGAAAGCATGGGCGTGCGTGTGCACACCAGCAAAAACACCAAAGAGATCGTTCAGGAAGGCACCGAAGCGCGCAAAACCATGCGTTTTGCCGACGGTAGCGAACTGGAAGTCGATTTCATCGTCTTCTCTACCGGTATTCGTCCACGCGACAAACTGGCCACCCAGTGCGGTCTGGACGTCGCGCCACGCGGCGGTATCGTCATTAACGACACTTGCCAGACATCTGACCCGGACATCTATGCCATCGGCGAATGCGCCAGCTGGAACAACCGCGTGTATGGTCTGGTCGCTCCAGGCTATAAAATGGCGCAGGTTGCCGTTGACCATATTCTCGAAACTGAAAACGCCTTTGAAGGCGCGGACCTGAGCGCCAAGCTGAAGCTGCTCGGCGTTGACGTCGGCGGTATTGGCGACGCGCATGCGCGCACGCCGGGCGCCCGTAGCTACGTCTATCTCGACGAAAGCAAAGAAGTCTACAAACGCCTGATCGTTAGCGAAGATAACAAAACCCTGCTCGGCGCGGTTCTGGTAGGCGACACCAGCGATTACGGCAATCTGCTGCAACTGGTGCTGAACGCCATCGAACTGCCGGAAAACCCGGATTCACTGATTCTGCCAGCGCACGCGGGCAGCGGTAAGCCGTCTATCGGTGTCGATAAACTGCCGGACAGCGCGCAGATTTGCTCCTGTTTTGACGTCACCAAAGGCATGCTGGTTGCCGCTATCAACAAGGGCTGCCATACCGTTGCGGCGCTGAAAGCGGAAACCAAAGCCGGGACCGGCTGCGGCGGGTGTATCCCGCTGGTAACGCAGGTCCTGAACGCCGAACTGGCGAAACAGGGTATCGAAGTTAACAACAACCTGTGTGAACACTTCCCGTACTCACGTCAGGAACTGTTCCATCTCATCCGCGTAGAAGGCATCAAAACCTTCGAAGAGCTGCTGGCAAAACACGGGAAAGGTTACGGCTGCGAAGTGTGTAAACCTACCGTAGGTTCCCTGCTGGCTTCCTGCTGGAATGAGTACATCCTCAAACCGCAGCACACGCCGTTGCAGGACACCAACGACAACTTCCTGGCGAACATCCAGAAAGACGGTACTTATTCCGTGATCCCGCGCTCTGCGGGTGGCGAAATTACCCCTGAAGGCCTGGTAGCTGTGGGCCGTATCGCGCGTGAATTTAACCTGTACACCAAAATTACCGGTTCTCAGCGTATCGGCCTGTTCGGCGCGCAGAAAGATGACCTGCCGGAAATCTGGCGTCAGCTGATTGAAGCCGGTTTTGAAACCGGTCACGCGTATGCCAAAGCGCTGCGTATGGCAAAAACCTGCGTAGGCAGCACCTGGTGCCGTTACGGCGTCGGCGATAGCGTGGGCTTCGGCGTGGAGCTGGAAAATCGCTACAAAGGCATTCGTACCCCGCACAAAATGAAATTCGGCGTCTCCGGCTGTACCCGTGAATGTGCGGAAGCTCAGGGTAAAGACGTGGGTATCATCGCCACTGAGAAAGGCTGGAACCTGTACGTTTGCGGTAACGGCGGGATGAAACCTCGTCATGCAGACCTGCTGGCAGCGGATATCGATCGCGAAACGCTGCTCAAGTACCTTGACCGTTTCATGATGTTCTACATCCGTACTGCCGACAAACTGACCCGTACCGCACCGTGGTTAGACAATCTGGAAGGCGGTATCGAGTATCTGAAGTCCGTCATCATCGACGACAAGTTGGGCCTGAACCAGCATCTTGAAGAAGAGATGGCCCGTCTGCGTGAAGCTGTGGTGTGTGAGTGGACAGAAACCGTTAACACCCCGTCCGCGCAGGTTCGCTTCAAACACTTTATCAACAGCGAAAAACGCGATCCGAATGTCCAGGTTGTGCCTGAACGTGAACAACATCGTCCGGCCACGCCTTATGAGCGTATCCCGGTGACTCTGGTGGAGGAAAACGCATGAGCCAGTGGAAAAACATCTGCAAAATCGATGACATTCTGCCTGCAACAGGCGTCTGCGCCCTGTTAGGTAACGAGCAGGTTGCGATTTTCCGCCCGTATCACAGCGACCAGGTGTTTGCGATCAGCAACATCGACCCGTTCTTTGAGTCCAGCGTGCTTTCTCGTGGGCTGATTGCTGAACATCAGGGCGAATTGTGGGTTGCCAGCCCGCTGAAAAAACAGCGTTTTCGCTTAAGCGACGGTCTGTGCATGGAAGACGAACAGTTCTCCGTGAAACATTACGAAGCGCGAGTGAAAGACGGCACGGTGCAACTGCGCGGTTAATTAATTTTGGGAGGCGCAACGCCTCCCCTTTTTTGACGTATTTGTAGGTCTTTTATTAGTAGGCCTGATAAGCGTAGCGCCATCAGGCAATTGCACAAGCACATTGCCGGATGGCGGCATAAATGCCTTATCCGGCCTACGGTTACGATTTCTTTTTATTGTTTGTACTTCAAGGATAATCAACACATGTTCACAGACACTATCAATAAGTGTGCGGCTAACGCTGCGCGCATCGCACGCCTGTCGGCTAATAACCCGCTCGGATTCTGGATCAGTTCGGCAATGGCGGGAGCCTATGTGGGTCTCGGCATCATTCTTATTTTCACCCTCGGTAATCTGCTCGACCCGTCCGTTCGTCCTCTTGTGATGGGTGCAACCTTTGGTATCGCCTTAACGCTGGTCATTATTGCCGGTTCGGAACTGTTTACCGGTCACACCATGTTTCTGACACTCGGCGTCAAAGCAGGCACCATCAGCCACGGTCAGATGTGGGCAATCCTGCCAAAAACCTGGCTGGGTAACCTGGTCGGTTCCGTGTTTGTCGCTCTGCTTTACAGCTGGGGTGGCGGTAGCCTGCTGCCGGTCGATACCAGCATCGTCCATTCGGTTGCTCTGGCGAAAACGACCGCGCCTGCAATGGTTTTGTTCTTTAAAGGCGCACTGTGTAACTGGTTGGTTTGTCTGGCAATCTGGATGGCAATCCGTACCGAAGGCGCGGCAAAATTCCTCGCTATCTGGTGGTGTCTGCTGGCGTTTATCGCTTCCGGCTACGAGCACTCCGTTGCCAACATGACGCTGTTTGCCCTCTCCTGGTTCGGCCACCACAGCGAAGCCTATACCCTGTCAGGAATTGGTCATAACCTGCTGTGGGTGACACTCGGTAATACTTTGTCCGGTGTCGTATTCATGGGATTGGGTTATTGGTATGCTACGCCAAAATCGGAGCGTCCGGCTCCGGCAAAAATCAATCAGCCAGAGGCTGCTGCCAATAATTAAGGGGTAATGTCGTGGATCATTTGCCTATATTTTGTCAACTACGTGACCGCGACTGCTTGATCGTCGGCGGTGGTGATGTCGCAGAACGCAAAGCGCGGTTACTGCTGGAAGCGGGCGCCCGTTTAACGGTTAATGCGCTGGCGTTTATTCCGCAGTTCAAAGTATGGGCAGATGAAAACATGCTGACGCTGGTTGAGGGGCCGTTCGATGAGTCCCTGCTCGACACCTGCTGGTTGGCTATTGCCGCCACCGATGACGATGCCGTCAACCAAAGCGTCAGCACCGCCGCAGAATCACGTCGTATCTTCTGCAACGTGGTCGATGCGCCAAAAGCAGCCAGTTTTATCATGCCCTCCATTATCGACCGCTCACCGCTGATGGTGGCGGTCTCCTCCGGCGGGACATCGCCAGTGCTGGCCCGTCTGCTGCGTGAAAGGCTTGAATCCGTACTGCCTCAGCATCTGGGCCAGGTCGCGCAGTATGCCGGCAAGTTGCGCTCCCGAGTGAAGCAACAGTTTGCCAGCATGGGTGAACGTCGCCGCTTCTGGGAAAAATTGTTCGTGAATGACCGCCTGGCGCAGTCGTTGGCGAACAATGACCTGAAAGCCGTCGAGGAAACCACTGAGCAAATGCTCAGCGAACCGCTGGATCACCGTGGTGAAGTGGTGCTGGTTGGCGCCGGTCCTGGCGATGCCGGCCTGCTGACGCTGAAAGGGCTACAGCAGATCCAGCAAGCGGATGTCGTGGTCTATGACCGTCTGGTTTCCGACGATATCATGAACCTTGTACGCCGCGATGCAGACCGAGTGTTCGTCGGTAAACGTGCGGGCTATCACTGCGTACCGCAGGAAGAGATCAACCAGATCCTGCTGCGTGAAGCACAACAGGGCAAGCGCGTGGTACGACTGAAAGGTGGCGACCCGTTCATCTTTGGCCGCGGTGGCGAAGAGCTGGAAACGCTGTGCCATGCCGGTATCCCATTCTCTGTAGTGCCGGGTATTACCGCAGCCTCCGGTTGTTCTGCCTATTCCGGCATTCCACTGACCCATCGTGATTACGCTCAGAGCGTGCGTCTGGTTACCGGACACCTGAAAACCGGCGGTGAGCTGGACTGGGAAAACCTGGCAGCAGAGAAACAAACGCTGGTGTTCTACATGGGGCTGAACCAGGCGGCCACGATTCAGGAAAAATTGATCGAATTTGGCATGCAGCCCGATATGCCCGTCGCCCTGGTAGAAAACGGTACCTCCGTGAAACAGCGTGTCGTCAATGGCGAGCTGACTCAGCTAGGAGAGTTGGCGCAACAGGTTGAAAGCCCAGCGTTAATTATTGTTGGTCGTGTGGTAGGCCTTCGCGATAAGCTGAACTGGTTCTCAAACCATTAATTGAATGCAAATAAATGCCCTGACTCTCAGGGCATTTATTTTCTCGTTTATTATTCATGATTTATTCTCAAACCTGAATTAAGAAAGACTAAACTCATTCACCAACAAAATGAATCTGCGCTCTAATTTATAAAAAACACGTAAAATACCCTATTTATATCCGTACAACCCATAAATCTAATTCACATCCTAAATAATACATGACCATTGAGTAATTTGACGAAGCACGGTCATTCAGTGGCAAAATAATAAATTACCTCGAAATAAATTTATGCCTTCAATGGCATATTTTGTGCGTATTTATTTAAGGATGTCGATTATGCAAAGGAAAAAACTCATTGCTGTGGGTATTGCTCTTGCGTTGCAAACTTACTATCTCCCGGCGATAGCCGCAGATAGTAGCGACGATGACAATGATTGCCCTACTGATATATCCGTATTATCAAAAGCCGAACGTAACAAACTCTCCGCACGCTGCCTGGCAGATTATACAGAACAAGACAATCACTGGGGATGGGTCGCGGGTGGTGTCGCTGCGCTAACAGCTGGTGTAGCGATAGGTATCGATAACAATGGCGGCGGCCATTCCCACCATAATGATACTCCGGCAACCCCATCAGATAATGGCGATGTAACGCCCACGCCTCCTGACGACGATAGCGGCGATGTAACGCCCACACCTCCCGACGACGATGGCGGCGATGTAACGCCCACACCTCCCGACGACGATGGCGGCGATGTAACGCCCACACCTCCCGATGACGATGGCGGTGATGTAACGCCCACGCCTCCCGACGACGATGGCGGCGATGTAACACCTACACCACCTGATGATACCTCTGTTATTACCTTCAGTAACGGCGTCACCATCGATAAAGGCCTGAACACACTGACATTTGACGGCATCAAGCTGGATAGCGGCACGGACCTCGGCGGCGCCGTATGGAATTACGTCGAACAGGATGATCGGTGGCAGATCGCATTACAAGACGGTAAAACGCTGCTGGTTTCCGACTGGAAAGTGACCGATGAGAATGCCGCCGTCATTGAAGGTACGGTACAAGGAAGCGGCCTGTACTGGAAATATGACAACCAGGGATACCTGATCGTTGCCGATGACCAGACAACCGTCGTCGCTGGCGATGACGCTTCAAATACTGCCGATCGCGGGGTTGATACCCGTGGTGAAGGTAAAACTGGCGTCATCATCTCCGGCGATCGGACAAGCAACGCGTTAAGCGGTGATTCCTCCGTCAGCGATGGTGCGGTCGGCATCGTCATTACCGGTGACAACACCACCAATACGATTTCAGGACAAAGCACCGTCGACGGCGCAACCGGCGCGCTGATTTCAGGTAACGGCACCACCACCCGCATTTCCGGTGGCATTGACGTCACAGGTGGCGGCACCGGCATGGTGATCGATGGCAACGAAACCACGGTGGCGAATACCGGCACCTCTAACATCAGCGGTCAAGGTTCAACCGGCTCCATCGTCAATGGCGACAACTCGCACGTTATCAACGATGGTGAACTCTATGTGGCCGACGGCGCTACCGGGGCAAAGATTACCGGTGATGATGTCCTCATCGACAATAAAGGCGATACCACCGCCAGCGGCGCAGGTTCTACCGGGCTATTTATTGACGGCGACAACGCAACCATTAACAGCGAAGGGAAGCAGGATATTTCCGGCGGCGCAACGGGCATCCTGATTAACGGCAACAGCGCCACCTTCGATAATATCGGCACCACCGATGTCAGCGGCGCAGGCTCTATCGGTATCAGCATCACCGGCGACAAAACGCGCATTACTAACGATGGCGAACTAAACGTTACCGACGGCGCGACCGGAGCCAAAATGACCGGTGATGGTGCGGTGATTGATAACACCGGCGACTCAACGGTATCCGGCGCGGGGTCTACCGGACTGTACATTGCAGGTAATAAGGCGCTGGTTATTGGCGAAGGAGATCAAACCATTGCGCAGGGCGCAACGGGTACCGTCATTGCGGGCGATAATTCCCGAATCGCGAATACGGGTGATATCACCGTGGATGGCGCGGGCTCGATCGCTGCAGTCATTGATGGAAATAATAATAGCCTGACTCAGGCAGGTGACATACTAGTCACCAACGGCGCGACGGGTATCGTCACTGACGGGTCGGGTAACGAAATCAAAAACACCGGCAACGCGACCGTGCGCGATGCAAACTCCGTGGGTTTTGTGATCGATGGTGAAAGAAATGTCTTTAATAATAAAGGGAATATCGACGTCAGCCTGAATGGTACTGGCGCAAAAATGAGTGGCGACTCGTCACAGGCGACGCTGGATGGTGATATCAATGTGACCGCTGTCGAGGACAGCAACGGCCTATACCGTGGTGCACAGGGCCTCGATATGGCGGGTGATAACAATACGCTGAATATTACCGGCAACGTCACAATCAGCGGTGACTATGACGCAGATAGCCAGATGGCCAGCAACAGCGATACCCTCCAGGGAATCACCGTCAGCGGCACGAACAATCAGGTGGATCTAACCGGCTCGCTTAACATCAATGTTAGCGATGTGAGCACGGTAAGTGGACAGTGGCTGGATACATACGGCCTCACGGTCAAAGGTGATGGCAATACCGTCAATCTGATGGGCGGTATTGATATCAACTACGCCGAAAATGGCGATGGCGAAGTATCGTCTGTTACAGGCATAAATATAGACGGAGCTAGCAGTGTCACATTAAGCGGTGAGTCCACATTGAATATCACCACCCTCCCCGGCGGCTCAGTGACACTGGCCAATGTACAAAACGGCGGCAGCTTAACGTTAGACCAAAACTCTGTAATTAAAATCACAGAAACAGTTTTGCCCAGTGAGCATTACACCTACAACGCAATATTAACCGCAAAAGGCCAGGGTTCATCGATCGATAATCAGGGAGCCATCGTTGATGACGGCGCTGTCGCCCTATTATTCGCCCGCAGCGGCGCACAGGCAAAAAACAGTGGCGATATTAGCGCCTATGCCACAAGCGGTCATGACAACCGTAATGCAATCACTGCGGCTACCGATCAAGGATCGATAGTTAGCAACGCAGCGGGAGGATCAATCACGCTGGTATCGTCACTAACCCCAGGCAGCGATGGAGGAATAGGAACCTTCCCGCTGATTTGGTACAGCAATACGCTGTACGCCATGCTGGCGGAAAACTACGGCGAAGTGAGCAACGAGGCAGGCGCCACAATAAATCTCCAGGGGGCGGGGGTCTATGGCGTATCCGCCAGTAAAGGGACGGCCCTCAATGCCGGAGATATTTACCTGGACGGCTTTGTCCCGACGCTGAACGACGATAATACCGTCGCCAGCAAAAGTTACTGGTCACCATCACAACTCTATCTGACCAGCTCGGCAATGGTGGCAGGCACCACCGACGGTGGTTATGGCGATGCAACCGCCACCAATACAGGCACCATTACCGTCAATAATGCGGGCTTCGGTATGATGGCACTTAACGGCGGCACAGCCATTAACCAGGGCACTATTAACCTGACCGCCGATGCAGGCGTCACCAAAACCGATGATAACCAACTGGTGGGCATGGCGGCGCTGAATGGTGGCATCGTGATTAACGACACCACAGGGACCATCAATATTGATGCCAATTACGGCAAGCCTTTCCTGACTGACAGCAAAAGTACCGTGGTTAACTACGGTACGGTCTGTTATGACAGCAACTGCCAGGGCAGCGACGACTACAACCCAACCGACAGCAACGTTTCCCTTACTTTTGCTGATGGCGATGTCATTACCGCCGCAGGTGAAACGCTTACCGGCGAAACCATCATTACCAATCCGGTCGCAACGGAAACCGTACACATTAGCAACGCGGGCACCGTCAGCGGCGGCAAGGTCATCGTTAAAAATTACGGCGATTTAACCAATGCCGACACCGGCAGCATCAGCAGCGTCAGTATTGCAACAGGCGGCACCTATACCAACGAAGGTACAACAGCGGCGGTCTCCGTTGACGGCGGTGTCTTCAACAATACAGGCACCGTGACCGGGAAAACCGGCACCACAGTCGGCGGTTCCATTATCAACAACAGCGGGTCCATGAACACGGTTGAGCAATGGTCCAGCACCATGAACAATACCGGCATCGTGACGGACTGGACCGGCGCATCGGGTGGTGCGGTACTGAACAACAACGCTGGCGGCGAAGTCGATAAACTCAAATTTACCGCTGCCGCAACCGTCAATAACGCGGGTGTCATTAATAACGGCACCGTCGATAAAAACGGTACGCTCAATAATCTTGAAGGCGGCGTGATGACGCTGGCAGATAACGCCCTGTGGTCCGGTGCCTTCAATAACTGGGGGACAGTGAACAGCGATGCCGATATCGCCACCGGCGGGAGCGGGCACACGCTGTACAACGGCAGCACTGGCGTCATTAACGGGCAGGTCACTACCTCGAAAAATAATGGCGGCAGTAAAGCCATTAACGACGGCACCATCAACATTGATAAAACCAACAATGTGGCGATGTCCGCGCACGGCAGCGCGAAGATGGTCAATAACGGCACCATCAATGTGGGAACCGAAGGTACCACACAAACCGGTATGGTCGGGATGCAGCTGGAATCAGATGCCAAATCCGATGCGGTGATCGAAAATAACGGCACCATCAATATTTACGCCAGCAACTCCTACGCCTTCAGCCAACTGGGCAGTAACGGCCATATCGTCAACAACGGCACGGTCTACATTGATGACAACGTGACTGGCTCCGGCTTTATCAAGCAGGATGGTAAAACCATTGAAGGCAGCGGCGAAAACGGCGACGGTACGGAAGTGCATTATGTTGACTTCACGGCCCCCACGGAACCTGCTATTACCGATGGTACGACAACCGTTACCACCAGCGACAGTGCAGATTCAACGGCCACCAACAACCTGTCGGGCTATGTGGTCGGCACCAGCGCTGATGGCAGCGCCGGTAAGTTGATGGTCAGCAATGCCAGCATGAACGGCGTGGAGATTAACACCGGTTTTACCGCAGGTACTGCCGACACCACCGTCAGCTTTGACAACGTGGTCGAGGGCAGCAACCTGTCCGACGCAGGTGCCATTCAATCCACCTCCGTGGTGTGGAATGCACAGGGCAGCACCGATGCCAGCGGCAACGTTGACGTCACCATGACCAAAAACGCCTATGCCGATGTGGCGACCGATGGTTCCGTCAGTGACGTGGCGCAGGCGCTCGACGCCGGTTACACCAACAACGAGCTGTACACCAGCCTCAACGTTGGCTCCACCGCTGAACTGAACAACGCGCTTAAGCAGGTGAGCGGCAGTCAGGCTATCACCGCGTTCCGTGAAGCCCGCGTGCTAAGCAACCGCTTTACCATGCTGGCCGATGCCGCGCCGCAAATTAAAGATGGCCTGGCGTTCAACGTCGTAGCGAAAGGCGACCCACGCGCTGAGTTGGGCAACGATACCCAGTACGACATGCTGGCATTACGTCAGTCGTTGGATCTCACCGCCAGCCAGAATCTGACGCTGGAGTACGGCATCGCGCGCTTGGACGGTGACGGTTCGAAGACCGCGGGCGACAACGGCCTGACCGGCGGCTACAGTCAGTTCTTTGGTCTGAAGCACAGCATGGCGTTTAATGAAGGTCTGGCGTGGAAGAACAGCCTGCGTTATGACGTACACAACCTCGACAGCAGTCGTTCTGTCTCTTATGGCGACACCAACAAGGTGGCGGATTCCAACGCACGTCAGCAGTATCTTGAGTTCCGCAGCGAAGGGGCGAAAACCTTCACCATGCTCAACGATACGTTGAAAGTCACGCCGTACGCCGGGGTGAAATTCCGTCATACGCTGGAAGGCAGCTATAAAGAGCGTAGTGCGGGGGACTTTAACCTTTCGATGAACGCTGGCAGCGAAACCGCTGTGGATTCCATTGTCGGAATGAAGTTCGACTATACCGGTGAAAATGGCTGGAGCGCCAGCGCCACGCTGGAAGGCGGTCCGAACCTGAGCTACAGCAAAAGCCAGCGTACTGCGTCACTGCAAGGTGCCGCAGGCCAGTCCTTTGGCGTAGACGACGACCAAAAAGGCGGAGGCATCAACGGCCTGGCGACGGTCGGTGTGAAATACAGCGCCAAAGACGCCAGCCTGAATCTGGACGCTTACCAGTGGAAAGAGGACAACATCAGCGATAAAGGCTTTATGTTGAATTTCAGAAAAACATTTCGCTAATTAATTAAACCCGCAGCCTGGTATTATTTATTAATACCAGGCTTTTTTATTTAAATTCAATTCACTAATCGTATGTTTTATATATAAAGCGACATGTCCTTTTCTGGACTACTTAAAGTTTATGTTAGTTGATATCTTATCCGGCGAAAAATGGACTTCATCCATTTAGAAATAGATATCTAACAAGGATTTTGACATGCTGAAATTTGCAAAAATCACCTTAGTTGCTGGTGTTCTGGCAACGCTGACCGCGTGTACTGGTCATATCGAAAACACAAAAAATAACTGCAGCTACGATTATTTCCTGCATCCAGCAATTTCGATTTCAAAAATTATTGGTGGCTGTGGCCCGGCTGCGAATCAGTAATAGAAGCGATTGCGCAGATACAAAAAAACCGGGAACTTCCCGGTTTTTTTAACAACACAGAGCGCATTACGGCTTGGCGACAAAACCAATCGCTTCGTAAACGGCTTTCAGCGTAACAGATGCGCGGGCGCTGGCTTTTTCCGCACCTTCTTTCATCACTTTCTGCAGGAAAGCTTCATCGTTACGGAAACGGTGATAGCGTTCCTGAAGCTCGGTCAGCATACCGGAAACGGCCTCTGCGACTTCACCTTTCAAATGACCATACATTTTGCCTTCGAAGTGCTGTTCCAGCTCCGGAATGCTCTTACCGGTGACGGCGGAGAGAATATCCAGCAGGTTGGAAACACCCGCTTTGTTCTGCACGTCGTAGCGTACAACCGGCGGCTCTTCGGAGTCGGTCATCGCACGTTTGATTTTTTTAACCACAGATTTCGGATCTTCCAGCAGACCGATCACGTTGTTACGGTTGTCATCCGACTTGGACATTTTCTTCGTCGGCTCCAGCAGCGACATCACGCGCGCGCCGGATTTAGGAATGAACGGCTCAGGCACTTTGAAGATGTCGCCATACAGGGCATTAAAGCGCTGGGCGATATCGCGGCTCAGTTCCAGATGCTGTTTCTGATCTTCGCCAACCGGTACCTGGTTGGTCTGATACAACAGGATGTCTGCCGCCATCAGTACCGGATAATCAAACAGACCGGCGTTGATGTTCTCCGCATAGCGCGCGGATTTGTCTTTGAACTGGGTCATACGGCTCAGTTCGCCGAAGTAGGTGTAGCAGTTCAGCGCCCAACCTAACTGTGCATGCTCCGGTACGTGAGACTGCACGAAAATGGTGCTTTTTTCAGGATCGATACCGCATGCCAGATACAGCGCCAGCGTATCGAGCGTTGCTTTACGCAGCTGCTGAGCATCCTGACGAACGGTGATGGCATGTTGGTCAACGATGCAGTAGATGCAATGGTAGTCATCCTGCATGCTCACCCACTGACGCAGCGCACCCATATAGTTGCCAATGGTCAATTCACCTGAGGGCTGTGCGCCACTAAAAACGATGGGCTTAGTCATTTTTTGATTCCTGATTTTCGCTATGCGGAAGCCCGAGAGCGGGCAGTAGTTCATTAATACGGTCGTAAATAACGTCGGGCTGGCTCAGCGCGATCGACTCGCCGTAGTTGTAGCCATAGGTCAGGCCAACGGACGGACAGCCAGCAGCTTTTGCCGCCTGAATATCATTGCATGAATCCCCTACGAAGAGCATTTGCTCAGGCTTGATGCCAAGCTTACTTGCCACCAGCAGCAGCGGATCCGGATGCGGTTTTTTATTCTGCACGTCGTCACCACCGATGACCACGCTAAAGTACTTGGCGATATCTAATGCTTCGAGCAATGGCGCGACAAACGGGGTCGGTTTGTTGGTCACCAGACCCAGCGGCAATCCTTTCGCATGCAGCGCGCCCAGCGTGTCGGCAACATCAGGGAACAGGAATGTCCCCTCTTCTGCGACATCGCCGTAGTATCTGTCGAACAGCTTACGCAAAATACGTACCTGCTCCTCGGCGGGAATATCATCATCAACGGGCGGTTTACCCATCGTTTTACGTAATGTTGCGCGCTCCTGACGGGACCACGCCAGCGCGCGCTCCATCAGTACATCTGCACCGTTACCAATCCAGGTGATAACGCGTTCTTCTCCGGCAACCGGCAGTTCCAGCGCATACAGCGCCATGTCCACCGCTGCGGCTAATCCCGGCGCGCTGTCGACCAGCGTGCCGTCGAGGTCAAATGCAGCGCCCCGAATATCCTGAAACTTATCCATGACTTACCTTCGCCAGTTCATTGCGCATTTCATCAATGACTTTTTTGTAGTCTGGTTGGTCGAAAATGGCGGAGCCTGCAACAAACATATCTGCGCCTGCCGCGGCAATTTCACCAATGTTATTCACTTTGACGCCACCGTCCACTTCGAGGCGGATATCGTAGCCAGATTCATCAATACGACGACGCACTTCGCGCAGCTTATCCAGCGTTTGTGGGATGAAGGACTGTCCGCCAAAGCCTGGGTTAACGGACATCAGCAGGATCACATCGAGCTTATCCATGACGTAGTCCAGATAGCTCAGCGGTGTTGCCGGGTTGAACACCAGGCCCGCTTTACAGCCATGCTCTTTGATCAGCTGTAAAGTGCGATCGACATGCTCGGAGGCTTCCGGATGAAAAGTAATGATGCTGGCGCCAGCGGCTGCGAAGTCCGGGACAATACGATCGACCGGTTTCACCATCAGGTGAACATCAATCGGGGCGGTGATGCCATATTTACGCAGCGATTTCAGTACCATCGGTCCAATGGTCAGGTTCGGTACGTAGTGATTGTCCATGACGTCGAAGTGCACGACATCGGCACCGGCAGTCAGCGCTCTCGCGGTGTCCTCACCCAGGCGGGCAAAATCAGCCGACAGAATTGAGGGGGCGATCAAATACTGTTTCATCCGCTTCTCCTTGAGATTTATTTCTTCGCAGGCGTTACGACTCCTGGTTTATACAGTGCCAGCAGTTCGTTCACCTTTTTACGCGTGCCGCCATTGCTGCTTATGCTGCGCCGCACTTTGACCTGAAAATGTTTCGCCGCTCGGTACCATTCACGGGTATCGGGCGTATCGTGGTTCGAAATTAACACCGGGATCTGCTTACTGACCAGCTTTTCTGCCATCTCGGCCAAATGCGCCTGCTCTTTCGGGCTAAAGCTGTTGGTGTGATACGCAGTGAAATTTGCCGTCGCCGAAAGCGGTGCATAAGGGGGGTCACAATAGACCACAGAGTTGCTATCCGCACGGTTCATGCACTCTTCATAGGAGAGGCAATGGAACTCCGCATTCTGCGCTTTCTCAGCAAAATGGTACAACTCAGCTTCCGGGAAGTAAGGTTTTTTATAACGCCCAAACGGGACGTTAAACTCGCCGCGCAGGTTATAACGGCACAATCCGTTGTAACCAAAGCGGTTCAGATACAAGAACAGCACTGCTCTGCGGAACGGATCCTCGCTGGCATTAAATTCTTCTCTGAACCGATAGTACACCTCAGCCTGATTGGTTTCAGGCATAAACAGCTCACGCGAAGCCTGCACATACTCATCGGTACGCGTCTTCACGATGTTATAGAGACTGATAAGGTCGCTGTTGATATCGGCAAGAATATAACGAGAAAAGTCGGTGTTGAGAAACACCGACCCGGCACCCACGAAAGGTTCAATCAGGCACTCACCCTGAGGTAAATGCCGTTTGATATCATCAAGCAGGGGGTATTTCCCCCCTGCCCATTTCAAAAAAGCGCGATTTTTTTTCATGCTGACTAACTAATTACACCTTCTCCGGCTGTGGAGAAAGCTCCGACAGCATCCTGCGCTTTAGTCTTTGTCCCGCAATTGGGCGAAACATCAAACCATTGCAGAACATATCCTATCTTACTTCAAATCGGCCTGAACCTGATGCAGCGGTTTTGCCCACGGGTTTTTCGCCTGAATATCAGCGGGTAACGTAGACACTGCACGTTTCGCGTCTTCTTTAGACGCATACACGCCTGTCACCAGAACATACCACGGTTGACCGTTACGCGTCGTCTGGTACACCACGTAGTTCTTCAGGTTTTCTTTCTTCGCCCAACCGTTCAGGTTGTCGTAGTTAGAAGAACTGCTGAGCTGCAGCGTGTAATGGCTGGACGGCGCAGATTTTAACGCTCCAACATTACCTGCGCTTTTCGCTCCGCCAGCAACAGGCGTTGTCGTTGTTGCTGTCGCCGTTGGCGCAGGCGTTGCGGTCTGCGTTGGCGTCGCAGTTGCTTTCGGCTCAGCGGTCGCTTTCGGCGTAGCGGTTACCACAGGTGCTTTAGTTGTGGTGGTCGGCGCGGTAGCAGTTACGGTTGGTTTTGCCTGAGCAACAGGTTTCGGCTCTGTCGGCGTCGCTTTCACCGTAGTTTGCGGTTTGCTCTTCGGCTCAATAACGGCCTGTTTACGTTCCTGGCGCGTAGCAGCAGGACGCTCAGTCGTTTCCGTTTTCGCCGTCTGGCGCGCAGCATTACCATTACGCATCGGCGCAACGGTCGCAGGTTCGGTCGGCAGCGTAGAGTTAACCACGGCGTTGTTAACCTGCTCCTGACCCTGCGGTTGTGTCAGAGCATTGTTCAAATCGCCCTGCACTTCAACACGCTGCTGGCCTTCGGTTGCCGCAGGTGCCTGACCTTGAGTCGGGGTAGAGGAAATCGGTGGCAGGGAAACATCCTGCTGGGTATTGCCAGCGGTCTGCTCAGTGCCCGTTGCAGGAGCCGTTGCGCTCGCCTGATCCGTTGCATTGCTGCCAGAAAGATCGATGCTCTTCTCACCAGATGCTGCCTGCTCATTGGAAGAAGATGAGGGGGCTTTCAGCGCAGAACCAATGCCGATAATCAGCAGCAGCAGTACCAGAACACCCACACCCATCATCATATATTGGCGGGAGGCAGGCTTGCTGGCGGCTTTCTTACGCTTGCGCGGACGACGTTCTACACGCTCTTCATCCACGGCATCGTCATCAGATTCATACTCTTCTTCAATGTCCTGCTCTTCTTCACGCTCTTTGCGTGCACGTGCAGGACGGCGATCGTCAGCATCCAGATCAACATCATCAAAATTGATTTGCGGCTCATTATCGCGTTCAGACGATTGACGAGAACGACCAGTACGACGATCGCTGGGATCGGGTTTCAGCTCGTCTTCTGGTTTGAATTCATCCATTTAACACCCCACTCAAAGGTTAATGCTTACGACTTTGCACATAACCTGAAGCTAAAAGACCTACGTTTCGCAACGTAAGCCTGACCTTTCTTGTTGTTACGCCTGCTGGCAATCAGCAATAGCGTTAAGAACCACCTCGTGCGACACTCCGCCGCGCACTTCACTCTTCCCTATCGCTCGCGGAAGCACCAAACGAATCTCTCCCGCTAACACTTTTTTATCTCGCAGCATGTGCGGCAGATAAGCCTCGGTGGACATTTCACGCGGCCCATTCACCGGTAAGCCTGCTCGCTGTAACAGCGTAATGATGCGCTGCGTATCAGCGGAGGTGAACTGACCCAAACGTTCTGACGTACGGGCAGCCATTACCATACCTGCTGCGACTGCTTCACCATGTAACCAATTGCCATAACCCATTTCAGCTTCGATCGCATGGCCAAACGTGTGTCCCAGATTCAGTAAAGCACGTAAGCCCATTTCACGCTCGTCTGCTGCGACAACTTCTGCTTTCAGCTCACAACAACGACGGATACAGTACGCCATTGCCGGACCATCCAGACGCAGTAACGCATCCAGATTGTCTTCCAGCCAGCTGAAAAATTCGCCGTCAAGAATGATGCCGTATTTGATCACTTCCGCCAGCCCCGATGCCAGCTCACGCGCAGGAAGCGTTTTCAGACAATCGAGATCCACCACCACGGAGGCCGGTTGGTAAAACGCGCCAATCATGTTTTTACCGAGGGGATGGTTTACGGCGGTTTTGCCGCCAACGGAGGAGTCGACCTGCGACAACAGAGTTGTCGGGACTTGAATAAAACGAACACCACGTTGATAGCTGGCTGCCGCAAAACCGGTCAGATCGCCAATCACGCCGCCGCCAAGGGCAACTAACGTGGTATCACGACCATGCGGTTTTTGCAGTAACGCGGTGAAAACCGTATCCAGAACCGTCAGGCTTTTATACTGCTCGCCATCGGGAAGGATAACGCTATCAACGTTAATACCCGCCTGTTCAAGTACGCCGCGAACCTTATCGAGATAAAGGGGAGCCAGGGTTTCGTTGGTCACCAACATAACCTGATCGCCCGATTTCAGCGGTAAGAATGAAGCTGGCTCATTGAACAAACCAGCCGCGATGGTGATAGGGTAACTACGTTCCCCGAGAGTGACTGTGATCCTCTCCATTACGCGACATCCACCTTAGTTACTTGTACCCGCAGACGAGTGTGTATTCAGCCAGAATTAGTTGCTTTCCAACATATGAATAATCTGGTTTGCTACGACTTTTGCGCTCTGATCGTCGGTGCGAATGGTCACGTCAGCAATCTCTTCGTACAGAGGATTGCGTTCGTCAGCCAACGCTTCCAGAACTTCACGAGGCGGTGATTCTACCTGCAGCAGCGGGCGTTTCTTGTCACGTTGAGTACGTGCAAGTTGTTTTTCAATTGTCGTTTCAAGATAGACCACGACGCCACGCGCGGAAAGACGGTTACGTGTTTCACGTGATTTTACAGAGCCACCGCCAGTTGCCAGCACAATACCCTGTTTTTCCGTCAACTCGTTGATGACTTTTTCTTCGCGATCACGGAAGCCGTCTTCACCTTCTACATCGAAGACCCAGCCCACATCAGCTCCGGTTCGTTTCTCAATCTCTTGATCAGAATCGTAAAATTCCATATTGAGTTGTTGAGCTAACTGGCGCCCAATAGTGCTTTTTCCGGCACCCATAGGCCCAACCAGAAAGATATTGCGTTTCTCTGCCATTTTTTCGGTACTACTAAGACTATTCGTTAATGGTAAACCCGCTTCGCAGACACCCAGCGCAGCAGGACATGAACTGAAACCTCATAAGATATTGCGAGAGTCAGACTGAAAATTATCTCAATACTCAAGCGGGTTTGGCAACTGAATAAATCACCAAACCTAACGCATTTCTGGTCGTGGCAGGCATGCTACCCTGCAAACATCAGACCTGGCGACGTATCGCGCAGTCAAATGACACCCAATAAGCCTATGGCACACCACCGGAAAGGCAAAGCGTATTCACTGCCGCATAAGTAAAGAAAAGTACCGACGCTCAAATCGGTACTCCTTGTATGCTAAATACACCCTCACGTCAAATCCCTGAAACGTGTTCAGTGCAAAAACAACGGCTTTTCATGCATAAGTTATTCCGTTGAAACCAGTCTGGGCGTAATAAAGACCACTAATTCGCGCCGTTCGTCTTCTTTACCATCATGGCGAAAAAGAGAGCCAAGCCAGGGAATGTCGCCTAATAGCGGCACGCTGTCGGCTGCGGATTTATTCTTATGTGAAAAAATCCCGCCAAGCGCAATCGTCTCGCCGCTTTTTACCTCGACCAGCGTTTCAATCTCCTGCTTGTCGATAGCCAGCACTTCACCATCTGCCTGCTGTAGAACCTGTCCGGGAACATTCTGGCTGATATGCAGTTTCAGCCTGATTCTCCCTTTCTGCAACACCGTTGGTGTTACCTCCATCCCCAGTACCGCTTCCTTGAACTCGACGGATGTCGCACCGCTTTCACCGCTGGAGACCTGATAAGGGATCTCACTGCCCTGCTTAATACTGGCAGGTTGCAGGTGAGATGCCAGTAATCGTGGACTGGCGATGATATCCAACTGCTGTTTTTGCTCCAGCGCAGACAACTCCAGTTCCAGTAAACGACCGTTAATACGGCCAATGTTAAATCCCACACGGGATGTGGCGGTGGCTACAGAAAGGTCGCTGGCGAGCGTCGTGACATTCCCAACCGCCCCCGAGTGTTGTGCGTCAGCCAGCGACCACTTCACTCCCAGCTCGCGCAAACTTTTTTCATTAATAGTCACGATATGCGCCGCCAGTTCGACCTGGGCAACCGGCAAATCCATTTCCGATACCCACTTTTCCAGGGTGTTAAGCGCAACGCTATTATCACGCAGCAGTAAGCGGTTGGTCCGTTTATCCACCGTCATGCTTCCCTTGGCACTGAGCAGCTTTTCTCCTGCTTTTGCCAGCTCGGCAGCATCGGCATAGTGCAAAATAATGCTGCGCTGCTCCAGCGGCATACTGGCCTGAATCCGCGCCTGTTCATTGTCCTGGCGGGCCGCATTTTCACTCTGCCATTGAACAGAATGTACATGCAGGATGTTTCCCTCCTGGCGTAATACCAGTCCGGCACTTTTTACCACCGTCTGCAATGCCTGCTTCCAGGGGACATCCGTCAAATGCAGCGACAGCACACCGCTGACATCTGGCGAAACCACCAGGTTTTTCTGTTCCTGTTCAGCCAGCGCCTGCAATACTTGCGTAACCGGCACATCATCGACCACCAGCGTCACGTTTTGCGGTTTCGTCGCCAGTGCGCTCGTTATCCCGACCGCCAGCGCTATTACTATCCACGCTATCCATCGCTTCATTTACCGCTCCTTGTCGTTGCCACTGCCACCGCGGCGGTTCGCAGTTTTTTTCTGTGCCGAGGGTTATGTTCTGGGCCGTTATCTGCGTAATCGTCCAACCGTTTTTCAGGACGTCATTTGGCTTAACCCGCCGCCATTTTTTCTGGCTATCCTGAACGATGCCAATGGGTCGCGTGCCCTGGCTCACCATGCCCTGAAAACGCCATGTCGACAGCTCAGCAATTTGGCAACGGTCCTCCGGCGGCAGGAAGGGATTACGCATACCGGTGAGCATCAGTACGCTTACGCATATCAACAGCCAGCGTTCAACCGTCATTCAGACGCTCCAGCTGTAGCGTTAGCAGCAGCTCCGTGTCTTCTGCGCTAAGCGAAAATCGGCTGACGTTCATCCCCTGATCCGCCAACTGGACAAACGTCTGCGGGATAGCATCCCAGGCCGATATCAGCGCCATCTCTCCGCCTTGCGCAGAGGGTTGCCAGTGGATAAGACGAGTAAGTGAAGTCTGAAACAGTAGTGGAGAGAACAGGGTCAGTTTCTCTTCCGGCTCTGCTGGTGATGCCGCTAACAGATAGACATCTCGCCATTGCATCTGAATAGCTGCCCGTTGCTGGACCAGCGTCTCGCGTTGCATCGTCCGCTCCCGCGCTACGGGATAAATACATAACGTCACCAGTATGAGTAGCCCCAACATCCAGCCGCACCAGCAGATGAGTCGAAAGCGCGGCGACTGCGCTAACCAGACATCACAGAGCGTTATCATGCGCACCGCTCCGTGTCAGTCGATAGTGGAATTGCCAGCGTCCCTGCGCATCCTGCTGCGTTTCACCGGGGCAGCTCAACTGAAACAATGGTTGCTGGCGTAATTGCGCTTCCAGCGCCTTCAGCGCGGCAAAGTTCAGCGTGTTTCCCGTCAGTTCCAGCGAGCCCTGCTGCCAGGTCATTTTTGTTAACCACGCCTGCTCAGGCAGTAATTCCGCCAGCTCTTGCAAAACCGACTGCCAGCTTCGGGTCTGCTCACGCTGTTTGCTCCGTGCCTGCACCTGTTGCCATCGTTGCTGGCGCTGCTGCATACGCGGCTTTAGCGCCATTAAGGCCTCGACACGCGTCTTTTCGGCATCTGCCAGCAACAATTCAGCCCGATTTTCTACACTCAACACGCTGTAGTAGCGCAACAACACGCCAATACTAAGCAGTAGCGAAGCGCTAAATAAGATGCCCCAGAAGCGCAGGCAAGCGTAACGCCGAGTCTGACGCCAGGGCAGAAGATTAATGGTCGCTATCATCGGTACGCGCCTCCCATAGCGAGTCCCAGCGCAATGGCGAAGTGATGACTTTGCGTTGGAATGGGCGGCTGGCGTACAGACACGGCGCTCAAAGGATCGAAGCCGCCAGGGGAGCATTGCGCAATGGCTGTCGGGGGAAGAGATAATGTCGTGGCAAGCTCATCGATACTGCCAATATCGCCCGTTGATTTACGTCCCCATACCGAACGGGTCGCCCATAACCACTGAGGATCATCACGCCATACCAGACACTGCTGATGTTCTGGCAAGAAGGGAATAAATCGCTGTAACGCGCTGGCATCCGGCGTAATCGCCGTAACGTGTACCTTCAACGTTTGGATAAGCGTCAGAAGCGCTGAAATCTCTTTGCTTTGCGCAGCAGTGACGTTAAATGCCGGGCTCAACGTGTCTTCGCTATAATCAAAATGCAGCGCATCCGGCGCCATATCGAGTTCACGCGCCATCGAACCGGACAACCATGCGGTTTGCTCTGGCTCGCGTAACGTCATTGTCGGACGAGGAAACTTTTTTTGTAACGTCCTGTTGGCGGGAAAAGAGAGATGAATATGGTGTCGGCGAGGAAGCTCCCGGCTCCACGGCAGCAGCGCGGCGACCAGCTGTTCAGGCTCGCGAATGTGGCCATCGACGATAGCCTGAGGCGTCAGCGGTATACGCCACCAGCGTTGCAGATACCAACCTGATGCTTCGCGAACGATAGCGACAGCCAGCGCTTCATGTTGCTGAATATGCAGACCAATTTTCCAGATATTGAAAGCCATTGCTGATGATCTCCTTATCACCCGTCGCTTTAACGGGTATATCAATGCGTCTGGCTTGCCTTTATACTACCGCGCGTTTGTTTATAAACTGCCCAAATGCCACTAAATGGGAAATCTCCAGTGAAGTTCGTAAAGTATTTATTAATCCTTGCAGTATGTTGCATCCTGCTGGGAGCAGGCTCGATTTATGGCCTTTATCGCTATATCGAGCCGCAATTACCTGACGTCGCGACGCTCAAAGATGTGCGTTTACAGATCCCGATGCAGGTTTACAGCGCTGACGGCGAGCTAATCGCGCAATATGGCGAGAAACGTCGAATCCCGGTCACGCTGGATCAGATGCCGCCGGTAATGGTTAAAGCCTTTATCGCCACAGAAGACAGCCGCTTTTATGAGCACCATGGGGTAGACCCGGTGGGGATCTTCCGTGCGGCCAGCGTCGCATTGTTCTCTGGTCACGCGTCGCAAGGGGCGAGTACCATTACCCAACAGTTGGCGAGAAACTTCTTCCTGAGCCCGGAACGTACGCTGATGCGTAAGATCAAAGAAGTGTTCCTGGCGATCCGCATTGAACAACTGCTGAGTAAAGATGAGATCCTCGAACTGTATCTGAACAAGATCTATCTGGGGTATCGCGCCTATGGCGTGGGTGCTGCCGCGCAGGTCTATTTCGGTAAGACGGTGGATCAACTCAGCTTAAGTGAAATTGCGGTGATTGCCGGTCTGCCAAAAGCGCCGTCAACCTTCAACCCGCTCTATTCGATGGACCGTGCAACCGCGCGACGTAACGTTGTACTGTCGCGTATGTTGAGCGAAAACTACATCACGCAAGCCCAGTACGATCAGGCGCGCGGCGAGGCCATTGACGCTAACTACCACGCGCCGGAAATCGCTTTCTCTGCACCGTATCTGTCTGAAATGGTGCGTCAGGAGATGTATAACCGTTATGGCGAGAAAGCCTATGAAGACGGGTATCGCATCACCACCACCATTACGCGCAAAGTACAGCAGGCAGCTCAGCAGGCAGTACGTAACAACGTGATGGATTACGACATGCGCCACGGCTACCGCGGCCCGTCGAACGTGCTGTGGAAAGTGGGCGAAAGCAGTTGGGACAGCAAGAAAATTACCGATACGCTGAAAGCGCTGCCGACTTATGGCCCCCTGCTGCCGGCGGTTGTTACCAGCGCCAATCCGCAGGAAGCCATTGCCGCGTTGGCGGATGGTACATCAGTGTCATTACGGATGGATGGTATGCGCTGGGCGCGTCCTTACCGTTCGGATACTCAACAAGGCCCAACGCCGCGTAAAGTGACCGACGTAGTACAGACTGGCCAGCAAATCTGGGTACGCCAGGTGGGAGATGCCTGGTGGCTGGCGCAAGTGCCGGACGTCAACTCCGCCCTGGTCTCCATCAATCCGCAAAACGGCGCGGTGCTGGCGCTGGTTGGTGGTTTTGACTTCAACCAGAGCAAGTTTAACCGTGCAACCCAGGCGTTACGCCAGGTGGGCTCCAACATCAAGCCATTCCTGTATACCGCCGCAATGGATAAAGGTCTGACGCTGGCGAGCATGCTCAACGACGTGCCGATCTCCCGCTGGGATGCCGGTGCTGGTTCCGACTGGCAGCCGAAGAACTCCCCGCCGCAGTACGCCGGTCCTATCCGCTTACGTCAGGGGCTGGGTCAGTCGAAAAACGTGGTGATGGTACGCGCCATGCGCGCCATGGGTGTGGATTACGCGGCAGAGTATCTGCAACGTTTCGGTTTCCCGGCACAGAACATTGTGCATACCGAGTCACTGGCGCTGGGTTCGGCTTCGTTCACGCCGTTGCAGGTGGCGCGCGGTTACGCGGTGATGTCTAATGGCGGCTTCCTGGTCGATCCGTATTTCATCAGTAAGATCGAAAGCGATATGGGCGGCGTTATCTTCGAAGCGAAGCCGAAAATTGCCTGCCCGGAATGCGATATTCCGGTGATTTACGGCGATACCCAGAAATCTAACGTGCTGGAAAACAGTAACGTAGAAGATGTCGCCGTCTCGCAGGAACAGCAGAATGCCGCCGTGCCTATGCCGCAGCTTGAGCAGGCGAACCAGGCACTGGTCGCGCAAAGCGGAACACAAGAGTACGCTCCGCACGTGATCAACACGCCGCTGGCCTTCCTGATAAAAAGCGCGCTGAACACCAATATCTTTGGTGAACCAGGCTGGATGGGAACCGGTTGGCGCGCAGGTCGCGATTTACAGCGTCATGATATCGGCGGGAAAACCGGGACTACCAACAGCTCTAAAGATGCGTGGTTCTCCGGTTACGGACCAGGGGTAGTAACGTCGGTATGGATCGGCTTTGATGACCATCGCCGCAACCTTGGTCATACAACGGCTTCCGGCGCGATCAAAGACCAAATCTCCGGCTACGAAGGCGGTGCGAAGAGTGCGCAGCCTGCATGGGATGCTTACATGAAATCCGTGCTGGAAGGTGTGCCTGAACAGCCGCTGACGCCACCGCCGGGTATCGTGACGGTCAATATCGATCGCAGCACAGGACAACTGGCGAGCGGTGGCAATAGCCGCGCAGAGTACTTCATTGAAGGCACTCAGCCGACGCAACAGGCGGTGCATGAGGTGGGAACAACCATTATTGATAATGGTGAGACACACGAACTGTTCTGATCGATTGCCGGATGGCGCTTCGCTTATCCGGCCTACAATTTCGGTACAATTATTTGATCTTCCGGAATTTTGTAGGCTGGATAAGGTATCAGTTGGCAATCGTAATTAAAGCCGTCCCTGCCCTTTCAGCCATTCGCGTACGAGGAACAGCGCACTGACATTACGCGCTTCGTGAAAATCAGGGTCTTCCAGCAGGTCCATCAAATGCGCCAGCGGCCAGCGCACCTGCGGTAATGGCTCAGGTTCATCACCCTCCAGCGATTCAGGATATAAGTCCTCTGCCACCACGATGTTCATCTTGCTGGAGAAATAAGATGGCGCCATGCTGAGTTTCTTTAAAAACGTCAGATCTTTTGCGCCAAACCCCACCTCTTCTTTCAGCTCCCGATTCGCCGCCTCAAACACGCTTTCGCCAGGATCGATTAATCCCTTGGAAAAACCCAGTTCGTAGGACTCGGTCCCGACCGCGTATTCGCGAATAAGGATCAGATGGTCGTCAACAATCGGCACAATCATTACCGCTTCACGCGTGGATGGACGCATACGTTCATAAACGCGGCGTACGCCATTGCTGAACTCAAGGTCCACGCTTTCGACCTTAAACAGCCGGGATTGGGCGATGGTTTCCACTTTCAAAATCGTGGGTTTCTGTAATGATTTGCTCATTGTGAGGATCTTTGCTGTGAAATCTGGGGTTATTGTGCGATATACCGCACGGTTTCGGCAATGTGAATTGCCGTTTATTTACATTTATGTAACGTACTAAAAGTTAATCCCTATTTCAAATTAAAAGTCAATAGGTTGAAATAACTCCAGGAATTTGCTGATATTCCATTTTTGGTGATTTTGCTATGATTCGCATTTACTGGGCTGTACTTAAAGATGCTCAAGTTCGACTCCACACTTGCCGATAGCCAACCACAGAATCACGAATATTGAACAGGGTGCGACTGACCACGCCTGACAGACTAAGTAAGATGGGGAAAGCATGAGCACCATTCTGATTTTTTTAGCTGCTTTGCTGGCCTGCTCATTGCTTGCAGGATGGCTACTCAAATCAAAATCCAGGCAGAAAAATTTACCCTTGAGCAGCGTCTTCTCAGACGCCTCGAAACGTAAACTCACACCTGAAGAACGCAGCGCAGTCGAAAACTATCTCGAAAGCCTTAGTCAAATTCAGCAAGTACCCGGTCCCACAGGAGCCAGTGCTGCACCGGTCTCATTAACGTTGAATGCCCAAAGTAATAGCGTCATCGTGCTTACTAGTTCGATTACACGTTACGGCATTACCACCGACGATCCTAACAAATGGCGCTACTATCTTGATTCCGTTGAGGTACATCTTCCCCCTTTCTGGGAACAATACATCAACGACGAAAACAGCGTTGAGATAATCCACACCAATACGATACCGCTGGTTATCTCGTTGAACGGCCATACGCTGCAGGAATATATGCAGGAAGCGCGAGGTTATGCGTTACAGCACACCGCTTCTACCCAGGCGTCCATTCGTGGTGAAGAAAGTGAGCAGATTGAACTGCTGAATATTCGCCAGGAAACCCATGAAGAATATGCGCTCAGCCGCCCTTCGGGATTGCGCGAGGCGTTACTGATAACCGCCTCATTCCTGCTGTTCTTTTTCTGTTTGGTTATCCCGAATACGTTTGTTCCGTGGGCAGTTGGTGGCGCGGTGTTGCTGTTAGCTGCGGGTCTGTGGGGATTGTTCGCCCCGCCGTCCAAAAGCGCCCTGCGGGAAATTCATTGTCTGCGCGGTACGCCACGTCGCTGGGGGTTATTTGGCGAAAACGACCAGGAACAAATTAATAATATCTCGCTGGGTATTATTGATCTGATCTACCCACCTCACTGGCAACCTTACATCGCCCAAGACCTTGGCCAGCAAACGGATATCGATATTTATCTCGATCGCCACGTTGCCCGCCAGGGGCGTTTTTTATCTCTGCGCGATGAAGTGAAAAACTTCCCGTTACAGCACTGGCTGCGCAACGCCGTCATCGCAGGCGGCTCGTTACTGGTACTGCTGATGCTGCTGTTTTGGATCCCGCTGGATATGCCGATAAAGGTCACGCTCTCCTGGATGAAGGGCGCGCAAACTATCGAAGCCACCAGCGTTAAACAGCTCGAAAACGCGGGCGTTCGCGTGGGTGACACGCTGCACCTGAGTGGTACGGGTATGTGTAACATTCATACCCAAGGAAGCTGGAATGCGCAGCCTGCCACGCCGTTTATGCCTTTCGATTGCTCGCAAATTATCTGGAATGACGCGCGCGCATTGCCGCTGCCTGAGTCTGACCTGGTGAATAAGGCTACCGCGCTCACGCAGGCCGTGAGCCGTCAGCTGCATCCCAAACCTGACGATGACTCTCGCGTCAGCGCATCGCTACGCTCAGCAATCCAAAAGTCCGGCATGGTATTACTGGACGATTTTGGTGAGATTGTCCTGAAAACGGCCGATCTGTGTGCAGCCAAAGATGAATGTGTGCGCTTAAAAAATGCGCTGGTTAACCTCGGTAACAGTAAAGACTGGGCCGCGCTGGTGAAACGGGCAAACGCAGGCAAACTGGATGGCGTGAACGTGCTGCTGCGTCCGGTAAGCGCAGAGTCACTGGATAATCTGGTAAATACCTCTACGGCACCGTTTATTTCACGCGAGACTGCGCGAGCAGCCCAGGCGCTGAATAGCCCTGCCCCTGGCGGTTTCCTGATTATCAGTGATGAAGGCAGCGATCTGGTCGATCAGCCGTGGCCGACGACCTCGCTATATGACTATCCTCCCCAGGAACAGTGGAACGCCTTCCAGCGCCTGGCACAGATGCTAATGCAGACGCCGTTTCGCGCGGAGGGGATCGTCACCAATATTTCGACTGACGCCAATGGCACCCAGCACATTGGACTGCACCGTATCCCGGACCGCTCAGGTTTATGGCGCTACCTTGGCACGACGCTGCTGATGTTCTCCATGCTCGGATGCGCTATCTACAACAGCATACAGGCATTCAGACGCTACCAGCGTCACCGCACCCGCATCGCGGAAATTCAGAGCTACTATGAGAGTTGCCTCAATCCAACACTGATTGACAACCCGGAAAGCCTGATTCGATAACACGCTCGCGCGACAGGATATGCTACCCTGTCGCGCATCATGTTTTCTTCTGGGGAGTTTCCATGCAGATCAATATTGCCTGGCAGGATGTCGACACCGTGTTGTTAGATATGGACGGCACGCTGCTCGACCTGGCATTCGATAACTATTTCTGGCAAAAACTGGTGCCGGAAACCTATGGCGCGAAGCAGGGTATCTCTCCTCAGGAAGCTCAGGACTATATTCGTCAGCAGTATCATGCCGTGCAGCATACGCTAAACTGGTATTGCCTGGATTACTGGAGCGAGTGCCTGGATCTGGATATTTGCGCCATGACCACGGAACAGGGACCGCGCGCCGTTTTGCGCGAAGATACCGTACCGTTTCTTGATGCCTTAAAAGCCAGCGGCAAGCGCCGCATTTTGCTCACCAACGCGCATCCGCATAATCTGGCGGTGAAGCTTGAGCATACCGGTCTGGCCTCACACCTTGATTTATTACTTTCCACCCACACATTTGGTTATCCCAAAGAGGATCAGCGGTTATGGCACGCTGTGGCTGAAGAAACGGGAATGAGTGCAGAGAAGACGCTGTTTATTGACGACAGCGAACCCATTCTCGACGCCGCTGCTCTGTACGGTATTCGTTACTGCCTCGGCGTGACCAATCCCGACTCCGGCATCGCCGAAAAACAGTACGCACGCCATCCGTCACTGAATGACTACCGCCGACTGATCCCCTCACTGATGTGAAGGAGACGCCATGAAAGAAAAGCCCTCTGCTGAAGTCAGGCTGGATAAATGGCTGTGGGCTGCACGCTTTTACAAAACGCGTGCGCTAGCCCGCGAAATGGTTGAAGGCGGTAAGGTGCACTACAACGGCCAGCGCAGTAAGCCAAGCAAGATTGTCGAGCTGAACGCCACCCTCACCCTTCGCCAGGGAAATGACGAACGAACAGTCATTATCAAGGCCATCACCGAGCAGCGTCGCCCGGCAACGGAAGCCGTTACGCTGTATGAAGAAACCGCGGAAAGCGTGGAAAAACGCGAAAAAATGGCGCTGGCGCGTAAACTTAACGCGTTAACCATGCCGCACCCGGACAGACGACCGGACAAGAAAGAGCGCCGCGACCTGTTACGATTTAAACACGGCGACAGCGAGTGACTGTCACCTGCAAGAGAGATGATTATGCCGCAACATGACCAATTACATCGTTATCTGTTTGAAAACTTTGCCGTGCGCGGCGAGCTGGTGACCGTATCGGAAACCCTGCAACAGATCCTCGAAAATCATACTTACCCGCAGCCGGTCAAAAACGTACTGGCTGAGCTGCTGGTTGCCACCAGCCTGCTCACCGCCACGCTGAAATTTGCCGGTGATATCACTGTGCAGTTGCAGGGTGATGGTCCGCTGAGCCTGGCCGTCATCAACGGCAACAACAATCAGCAGATGCGCGGCGTGGCCCGCATGCAGGGTGATATTCCTGCAGATGCCGATCTGAAAACGCTGGTGGGCAACGGTTACCTGGTGATCACCATCACCCCGGAAGAAGGCGAGCGCTATCAAGGCGTGGTCGGCCTGGAAGGTGACACGCTGGCAGCGTGTCTGGAAGATTACTTCATGCGTTCTGAACAGCTGCCGACACGCCTGTTCATCCGCACTGGCGACGTTGATGGCAAACCCGCTGCTGGCGGAATGCTGCTGCAGATAATGCCGGCGCAAAACGCGCAGGCAGATGATTTCGATCACCTGACCGCCCTGACCGAAACCATCAAAGCCGAAGAGCTGCTGACGCTGCCGGCCAACGAAGTGCTGTGGCGCCTGTACCACGAAGAAGAGGTTACTCTCTACGATCCGCAGGACGTTGAGTTCAAATGCACCTGTTCACGCGAACGCTGCGCAGGCGCACTGAAAACGTTGCCGGACGAAGAAGTGGACAGCATTCTGGCGGAAGAAGGCGAGATCGATATGCACTGCGATTACTGCGGTAGCCACTATCTGTTTAACGCCATGGATATTGCTGAGATCCGCAGCAATGCCTCCCCTGCCGATCCCCAGGTGCATTAATCACCGTCTTGCCTGATGGCACGGCGCTTATCAGGCCTACGGAAATACTGTCGTAGGCCGGATAAGACGTTCGCGCTGCCATCCGGCAAAAACGATGTCGGCAACACACTCACTCGGTGTAATAAGTCATCGGCAGTCTTTTGCCATCAATAGTGATATCCCGCCAGATTCTGGGGGCTGAGCCCAGTTGCTGATTCGCTACCGCCTGCAGCAATTTATCCCTAGTGAATCCTTCAGGTAGCGTGGCAACAGCTAACAAATCCCATTTGTTTTTTTGCATGCCGAAGACCAGACTCTCCCCATCGCCAAAGGCATATAACACCTGCTCAGGATGACCATCCGCATTGAGGTCCTGACTCACCAGTACGCACGCATTCTGCTCAGCACAAGAGGTGATGCGATACCCCTGTGTTTTGACAAACGCCCAGAACGCATCGTCTGGCTTCTGGCTCCCCGGAGCCATCACAACCTTCGATACTAACTGTGTTGCGCTTAGCTCTTTAACCGGATCCCGGCGCCCTTGCAGCAGAGAATTCAAGTCGCGTCTGCGTTTACTGTCTTGATTAAACGCCACATCTTTTTGTAATGCTTCCAACGCTGCGCGCCCCGGTTTTCCACTGTGATCCAACATATACAGGCTGACTTGATCCGGTTTAATTTTCCCGCTGTGATACAGCCCCATATGGCTGTTAACGCTGATGCGCCAGGCATCAATAACCGGCGATGACAGCAGAACCAACAGCCCCAACGCCAGCAACGAAACGCCAAGAATGACTGGCCCCTGAAGCTCAAGCGGATTGCGCCCGCGGCGCAAAATGCTGGCCAGATAGCCAAACGACCATACCAGCAGCACCACGACCACCAGCACGCCATACATACGCTCAGGCGTCCAACCGTACTGCTGTATTCGCACCCACAGTGACCAACCGGCAATCAGCATATAGATGGGCGCGACAATCAGAGAGCATTTGATCAGGTAGCGTAACGCGCCAGGATAGGGTAACGCCTCTTTTTGCGGTTCACGCACGATAGCCATCAACAGCAACAGGAGCAGCGTCAGCGTTGACATCAACCCGGCCGCAGACACGCGTTGCGAAATAGCCTCCAGCCCGGTGAAGGGTAAGGTCAGTATGAACATCAGCGCCAACAGCGCGACCAGAGGTAACAGACCGGTGGCGATAAACGTCAGTAATTTTTGTACCGCCGTGACCAGACGCGACTGTGTTCGGGCCAGTACCACTGCCAGTGCGGTAATCAGACCAAAGGCCACATAGCCAAACCAGTCGGTATCAAAGAAGAGCGTGCTGAAGAAGGGAATACCGACCAGCTTAAACATCTCGCTCCATAGCAGGAGCACCAGCCAGAACAAACCGTTGGCGACAAAGACAATCAGCAACGTCAACGCATTAAGCCACAATTGCCGATAAAAATGCGGGTAACGCGTCTGCTCACGAGAGACATGAAGCGAGTACTGAATCCAGGGCAAAGCAAGCATCGCCATCAGCAGTAAGCGCCAACCGTAGAACATAAAAACCTCATGTTGCCGCCACTTATCACTGTCCTCGACTTGCCACTTTAGCCAGACGCTCATCGCCAGCACGACAACAAAGATCAGCGCCATCCAGTACCACAGCGCGCGTTGTTTGAAAGAAACAACAGTAAGCAAAAGTGCCAAGGTGATCGCAATCGTCGCAGGCATGCCATAGAACAGCCAGCCGTCATTATGGGGCGCCAGATATGTCATCAGCAGATAGCATAATGTCCCCTGCAACAGGCCGATGAATATCATGCCCCAACGCGTCGTACGTGAAATTTCAGCACTATCCATGTCAGTATCCAGAATGAAGGGAAAAGCTAATTATCGCATCAACTTCACAATTTTGAGCATTGATAGAGCGATTTCAGACCACGACGACGGGAAGTGAATCGATATTGTTTATGTATAACCCACATTCATTTCTTACGTGAATGCGATTACACTCACAAGAATCCCGCCAAAAACACTCTCCATTAACGTTTTAAGAACATTTTCCACAACAAAAAAGGGTTTCCTGCCATAATATCTGCCTCTTTGTGACAGGAGTCGCAGCGCATTCGGTCGCCCGTGATTTTCCCGGATGCGTAAATCTATGAGCCTTGTCGCGGTTAACAATCCCTAAAAAACCTTACTATTCCAGGTAATACATATTGGCTAAGGAGCAGTGAAATGCGTGTGAACAACAGTTTAACCCCGCAAGATCTCAAGGCTTATGGTATCAATGACGTTCAGGATATCGTTTACAATCCAGACTACGACACGCTTTTCCAGGAAGAACTTGATCCAAACCTGGAAGGTTATGAACGTGGCGTGTTAACGAATCTAGGCGCCGTTGCCGTTGATACCGGTATCTTTACCGGACGTTCGCCAAAGGATAAGTACATTGTCCGTGACGACACCACGCGCGACACGCTGTGGTGGTCCGACAAAGGTAAAGGTAAGAACGACAACAAACCGCTCTCCCCGGAAACCTGGCAGCATCTGAAAGGATTAGTCACCCAGCAACTTTCCGGCAAGCGCCTGTTTATCATTGATGCTTTCTGCGGCGCTAACGCCGATACCCGTCTTTCCGTGCGCTTCATTACCGAAGTTGCCTGGCAGGCGCATTTTGTCAAAAACATGTTCATCCGCCCAAGCGACGAAGAGCTGGTTGATTTCAAACCTGATTTCATCGTGATGAACGGCGCTAAATGCACCAACCCGCAGTGGAAAGAGCAGGGGCTGAACTCCGAAAACTTCGTGGCTTTCAACCTGACTGAGCGTATCCAGTTGATTGGCGGTACCTGGTACGGCGGCGAAATGAAGAAAGGTATGTTCTCCGTAATGAACTACCTGCTGCCGCTGAAAGGCATTGCCTCCATGCACTGCTCAGCAAACGTTGGGGAAAAAGGCGATGTGGCAGTCTTCTTTGGCCTGTCCGGCACCGGTAAAACCACGCTGTCCACCGACCCGAAACGTCGCCTGATTGGCGATGACGAACACGGCTGGGATGACGACGGCGTGTTTAACTTCGAAGGCGGTTGCTATGCGAAGACCATCAAACTGTCTAAAGATGCCGAGCCGGAAATCTACAACGCGATCCGTCGTGACGCGCTGCTGGAAAACGTCACCGTGCGCGAAGATGGTTCCATCGATTTCGATGATGGTTCAAAAACTGAGAACACCCGCGTTTCCTACCCGATTTATCACATCGATAATATCGTTAAGCCGGTGTCAAAAGCGGGTCATGCTACCAAAGTAATTTTCCTGACTGCCGACGCATTTGGCGTGCTGCCGCCGGTTTCTCGCCTGACGGCAGACCAAACGCAGTACCACTTCCTGTCTGGCTTCACCGCCAAACTGGCCGGTACCGAACGCGGCGTCACCGAACCGACCCCAACCTTCTCTGCCTGCTTCGGTGCAGCATTCCTGTCTCTGCACCCAACGCAGTACGCAGAAGTGCTGGTGAAACGTATGCAAGCGGCAGGTGCACAGGCGTATCTGGTTAACACAGGCTGGAACGGTACCGGCAAGCGTATCTCTATCAAAGATACCCGTGCGATTATCGACGCCATCCTGAACGGTTCGCTGGATGACGCGGAAACGTTCCGTCTGCCGATGTTTGACCTGGCTATCCCGACCGAGCTGCCGGGTGTGGACACTCGCATTCTCGATCCGCGTAATACCTACGCATCTCCGGAGCAGTGGCAGGAAAAAGCCAATGCACTGGCGAAACTGTTTATCGAGAACTTCGAGAAATATACCGATACCCCTGCAGGTGAAGCGCTGGTTAGCGCCGGACCGAAGCTGTAATTTTTGATTCGTTATATAGCCCCTTATCCGAGAGGATAAGGGGTTTTTTATTGTGTCTATCTTTTAAAATGTACTCCGTACACCTATAATCTGTACTATCAACCCCATGCGCAGGACGCGCTATGTTCACATTTATTGAGCTACAAGGATTTAGTAAACGCCGTCCGTTACTTTTGCCTGACGATGAGTTTCGCGCCTTTCAAGAGACGCTTATAGAGAACCCTGAGGCTGGAGATACTATCGCTGGTACAGGTGGATTCAGAAAAATTCGCTGGAGCCGCTCTGGTATGGGCAAACGCAGCGGTATTAGGGTTATTTATTACAACGTGACGCGCAAAGGTCGAATCTATCTCGCTTTGCTCTATCCTAAAAATGAACAGGATGATTTAACCGAAGAGCAAAAAAGAGTTTTAATGCACTTATCCAATATGCTGATTTAATCATGGGAATTTTAATCATCAGGACACCGCTATCCGGTGTGGTGAGGCCAAAATGAAAGACGAATTATTTGCCGATTTGCTGGCCAGTGCAGAAGAAATGGTGCGTATAGAGAAGGGTGAAGAAACACCTAAGCCTGAACATGTACATACCTTTAGCGAAATTGATGTTAAAGCCATCCGCGAAGCAACAGGGTTACGCCAACAGGATTTTGCCATCGCCGTTGGCGTGAGTTATGACCTGGTTAAAAGCTGGGAAACGAAACGACGCCAGCCCACAGGAGCACCCAGAAAACTGCTTTTATTAATTCAAAGAAATCCTTTTATAATTAATCAATTAAAAGCAATTTAAGTCCGTTATTTTACGGCCTATCCCGCAAACAAAAAGGGAGGCATTTCGCCTTAATGCCAGTCAGTTAGCGCCTCAGTTTCAGTAAACTGGCGGAGGTAAAGAACATGCTATCCCGGAGATAGAGTTCCGTTCACCTCATGCTCATTGTTTCTCTGAAACACGGATTCCCGTGAACGTGTAAAGGGCGTTTTCCGCCACGCCCTTTACAATCCCGGCTCCCGGCGGGAAAATTGTTGCTACGCAATACCCTCCGCTTATTCCTCCAGGCTTCCGGGCCGGGCGCGAGGAAGCGTCCCTGCAAAGCGCGCCCTGAGCCAGCATCCATGCTGGCTCTCCCGGCCTTACGGAAACACGTCGGCAATTTTCAGCCGGACCAGCCACGCCTGACCACCTGAGCTTTTACTTGAATACCTGTGAACAGCAAAACGGATATAGCTGAAAGCCAGAGCGCTGAAGCGACACCCTGGTCCGGCTGAAAATCGATGAGGCGTTGACGGCTGACCGGGACTGCCCGCAGGGATGCGGGCAGAGGGGATGGCCTGCATGGATGCAGGCTCGGCCCCGACCCGACAGGCAGACGGCATAAGACGAATAACTCGCGCAGCGACGATTTTCCCGCCGGGAGCCTGGGTTGCAAGGGAGGCGGCGGTGAGCCTTCCTTGCACGTTCACGGACATCAGCGCTTCAGAGAAATGACATCGCTGAGGTGAACGGAACCCTGAGCAAGAATCACATGTTCACCATACATGCTTAACTGACGAGCATTAAGGCATTTCGCCTCTCTTTGTTATGCGTCTTTCGTGTTGCCCGGCGCGCGAGTGAAGGGAACCGGAAGCCATGCACGAATCGACAACCCACCGCGTTCACTGGTACCAATCTCCAGCATACCGTTATGGTTATCAATAATACGCTGCACAATCGCCAGTCCCAGGCCCGTACCGCTGGTACTGCGCGCGCTGTCACCGCGGACAAACGGCTGGAACAGGTGCTTACGCTGCTCCGGCTTGATACCCGGACCATCATCTTCCACCTGGAACCAGGCGCGATGTTGCTCCATTCCGCTACTGACCTTAATCCAGCCGTTGCCGTAGCGGGCGGCATTAACCACCATATTGGCAACCGCACGCTTGATCGACAGCGGGTGCATCTTCACCTGAATGCTGCCCGGCAGCAGCGCAGTTTCGATTTCACGTTCGTAGCCGCTTTCTGCCGCCACCACTTCACCCAGCACCGAGTTCAGATCTGCCATCTCCATTGGCATCTCCTGACCGGTACGCAGGTAATCGATGAACTGCTCGATGATGGCGTTACACTCTTCGATGTCCTTATTGATGGACTCCGCAAGATAACCGTCCTCTTCGCCCATCATTTCCGTCGCCAGACGAATACGCGTCAGCGGGGTACGTAAATCGTGGCTCACGCCCGCCATTAACAGCGTACGGTCATCGGCCAGCTGCTTCACGCCCGCGGCCATATGGTTAAAGGCTCGGGTTACGGAGCGCACCTCTGAAGCGCCATACTCACGCAACGGCGGCGGAATGATACCTTTCCCCACCTGCAGCGCCGCATGTTCAAGATCCACCAATGGCCGGTTCTGGATACGGATAAACAGCCACGCCCCACCGATAGCCAGCAGCATAATCGCCAGCGTATAGCGGAACAGCGGTGAGAAGTCGCCCTGATGAATTTCCGTAAGCGGCACGCGTACCCAGATATTGGGCGACAGCCAGGTTTTCAGCCACACGACCGGCGAGCTTTTGTTGACCTCAACGCGGACTTCCGTTGGGCCACCCAACTGCTGCGCCATCTGATGGCTTAAGAATTCATAGTGTTGCGCCCAACGCAGTCCGGCCTCTTCAGCAGCCTCGTTGGAATAGAGAGAAATACCCAGCTCACGATAAATTTCCCGGCGGAATGCGGGCGGCACCACCAGTTGCGTACCGTCCTCCAGTTGCAGTTTATCGGTCATCAGCATACGAACTTCGTACGCCAGGACCTTATTAAACTGCTGGAGGCTCGGCAGAATCGCGAAGTTCAGCACTACCAGGTATGTCGTCACCAGGCTGGCAAACAGCAAGGTGACGATGAGCAATAACGTGCGGGCAAACGAACTTCGTGGTGAGAAGCGCATTCGCCTCATGCTTTAGAACCGTCCGGAACAAAGACGTAGCCCAAACCCCATACGGTCTGAATGTAGCGTGGATGAGCCGGATCTTCTTCCACCATGCGGCGCAGACGGGAGATCTGGACGTCGATAGAACGTTCCATCGCGGAATATTCACGACCACGGGCGAGGTTCATCAGCTTGTCGCGGGACAGCGGCTCGCGCGGGTGGCTTACCAGCGCTTTCAGTACCGCAAATTCCCCGCTGGTGAGCGGCATCGGCTCATCTTCGCGGAACATTTCACGCGTACCGAGGTTCAGCTTGAACTTACCAAAAGCGATAACCGCTTCTTCCTGAGAAGGTGCGCCCGGCAGTTCATTCGCCTGACGACGCAGAACTGCACGAATACGTGCCAGCAGCTCACGCGGGTTAAACGGTTTCGGGATGTAATCGTCGGCGCCGATTTCCAGCCCTACGATACGGTCAACTTCTTCACCCTTCGCTGTGACCATAATGATCGGCATCGGGTTGCTCTGGCTGCGCAGGCGACGGCAAATAGACAGGCCGTCTTCTCCCGGCAGCATTAAATCCAGCACCATCAGGTGAAAGGACTCACGGGTCAGCAGACGATCCATCTGCTCAGCGTTTGCGACGCTTCGAACCTGGAAGCCCTGCTCGGTCAGATAACGCTCCAGAAGCGCACGCAAGCGCATGTCGTCATCGACCACCAGAATCTTATAGTTCTCTTGCATTGTTATTACTCCCAAAGGTTCGCAACAATTAAGTGTATATTCTTAAGAAAGCTAACGTGAGTCACCAGCGAATTCTGGTATGAATTCCAGGCTAAATTGTTACAAAGCATATTAAACAGCAGCTTAAGTATACAATGTTTCTCGCAATACATTATTTATTCTGTTGATATGCTCACGTAATACTAATTGTGCGCATCATCACAGAGTCGAAGGTAAAACAATAAGATGAAAACGCCCCTGATAACCCGTGAAGGGTATGAAAAACTTAAACAAGAGCTGAATTATCTCTGGCGTGAAGAGCGCCCGGAAGTCACCAAAAAAGTTACCTGGGCCGCAAGTCTGGGTGACCGCAGCGAAAATGCCGACTACCAGTATAATAAAAAGCGCCTGCGTGAGATCGACCGCCGCGTCCGTTATTTGACCAAGTGCATGGAGAATCTAAAAATCGTCGATTACTCCCCACAGCAGGAAGGCAAAGTCTTCTTTGGCGCATGGGTTGAGATTGAAAATGACGATGGCGACATCCGCAAATTCCGTATTGTTGGCTACGATGAGATCTTCGGTCGTAAGGATTACATCTCAATCGACTCACCAATGGCGCGGGCGCTATTGAAAAAAGAGGTCGGCGATCTCGCAGTAGTAAACACCCCAGGTGGCGAAGCCAGCTGGTACGTGAATGAGATTGAATACGTGAAGTGAGACCGGAACAATCCGAAGCCCCGGCAGATGGCTGGCATTTTTGCCAGTCAATCCGTATAACTATCCCCTGATTTTTTATCCTATAGACGAAGCTATCCATGATGAATGATTCTTTCTGCCGCATTATCGCAGGTGAAATTCAGGCTCGTGCTGAACAGGTAGAAGCTGCCGTTCGCCTGCTTGACGAAGGGAACACCGTGCCGTTTATCGCACGATATCGTAAGGAAATCACCGGCGGTCTGGACGATACGCAACTGCGTAATCTGGAAACCCGTCTGGGATATCTGCGTGAACTGGAAGACCGCCGTCAGGCAATCCTGAAATCTATCGGCGAGCAAGGCAAACTGACCGACGATCTGGCGAAAGCGATCAACGGCACGTTAAGTAAGACCGAACTCGAAGACCTCTATCTGCCGTACAAACCTAAGCGCCGCACCCGTGGGCAGATCGCCATTGAGGCCGGACTGGAGCCGCTGGCAGACCTGTTGTGGAACGAACCGTCTCACGACCCGGAAACGGAAGCCGCAAAATATCTCAACGCCGAAAACGGCGTGGCGGATACCAAAGCCGCCCTCGACGGCGCGCGCTACATTCTAATGGAGCGCTTCGCTGAAGACGCTGCTCTGCTGGCGAAAGTACGTGATTATTTGTGGAAAAACGCCCACCTGGTCGCCACCGTGGTAAGCGGTAAAGAAGAGGAAGGCGCTAAGTTCCGCGACTACTTTGATCACCACGAACCGATTTCTACCGTGCCATCCCACCGTGCGCTGGCCATGTTCCGTGGCCGTAACGAAGGCGTGTTGCAACTTTCACTGAATGCCGATCCGCAATTCGATGAGCCACCAAAAGAGAGCCACGGCGAGCAGATTATCCGGGATCACCTGGGACTACGCCTGAACAACGCCCCAGCAGACAGCTGGCGTAAAGGCGTGGTTAGCTGGACGTGGCGCATCAAGGTGCTGATGCACCTCGAAACGGAGCTGATGGGTACCGTGCGCGAACGTGCGGAAGATGAAGCTATCAACGTCTTTGCCCGTAACCTGCATGACCTGCTTATGGCCGCTCCGGCCGGGCTGCGCGCCACCATGGGCCTCGATCCAGGTCTGCGTACCGGTGTAAAAGTGGCAGTGGTTGACGGTACCGGCAAGCTGGTCGCGACCGACACCATTTATCCGCATACCGGTCAGGCCGCCAAAGCCGCCGTTGCCGTTGCGGCGCTGTGTGAAAAACACAACGTTGAACTGGTGGCGATTGGTAACGGTACGGCGTCGCGCGAAACCGAGCGTTTCTTCCTCGACGTGCAAAAGCAGTTCCCGCAAGTGACCGCGCAGAAAGTGATCGTCAGTGAAGCCGGCGCGTCGGTTTACTCCGCATCCGAACTGGCGGCGCAGGAGTTCCCGGACCTCGACGTATCTCTGCGTGGCGCGGTGTCTATCGCCCGTCGTCTGCAGGATCCGCTGGCTGAGCTGGTAAAAATCGATCCGAAATCTATCGGCGTGGGCCAGTATCAGCACGACGTAAGCCAGACTCAGTTGGCGCGTAAGCTGGATGCGGTGGTGGAAGACTGCGTGAACGCCGTCGGCGTCGATCTGAATACCGCCTCCGTACCGCTGCTGACCCGTGTTGCTGGTCTGACGCGCATGATGGCGCAGAATATCGTTGCCTGGCGTGATGAGAACGGTCAATTCCAGAACCGTCAGCAACTTTTAAAAGTCAGCCGTCTTGGGCCTAAAGCCTTTGAACAGTGCGCGGGCTTCCTGCGTATCAACCATGGCGATAACCCACTGGATGCCTCTACCGTTCACCCGGAAGCTTATCCGGTTGTGGAACGCATTCTGGCCGCCACCGAGCAATCGTTGCGTGACCTGATGGGTAACAGCAGCGAACTGCGTAATCTGAAAGCCGCTGATTTTACCGACGAACGCTTCGGGGTGCCGACCGTCACCGACATCATCAAAGAGCTGGAAAAACCGGGCCGCGATCCGCGTCCTGAATTTAAAACCGCGCAGTTTGCCGATGGTGTAGAAACCATGAACGATCTGCTGCCGGGAATGATTCTGGAAGGGGCAGTCACCAACGTCACCAACTTCGGCGCGTTTGTTGATATCGGCGTTCATCAGGATGGTCTGGTGCATATCTCTTCGCTGTCGAATAAGTTCGTCGAAGATCCGCACACCGTGGTGAAAGCAGGCGACATTGTGAAGGTGAAAGTGCTGGAAGTGGACCTGCAGCGTAAGCGTATCGCGCTGACCATGCGTCTGGACGAGCAGCCGGGTGAAACTAATGCGCGTCGCGGCGGCGGGAATAACGATCGCGCTCAGGGTAATCGCCCGACGCCAAAAGCCGCGAAACCGCGTGGCCGTGACGCACAGCCTGCGGGCAACAGCGCGATGATGGATGCGCTGGCTGCGGCAATGGGTAAAAAACGCTAAGTTTAAACCCTGTGCCGGATGGTGGTATAAACGCCCTGTCCGGCCAGGTTATCGCAATTAATTTGCAGGCCGGATAAGACGCATGAGCGTCGCCATCCGGCATATTTAATCTATGCCCCGCGTTGCACCACAATATATTTATCACTTCATTAACAGATGAAACCTTAATTAAACATTAAGATCCCCAATAATTACTTCCGCGAATCACTCGTTTCCAACCAGAATAAATATTGAGGAATATCAAAATTGGCTCAAATTATTATCCAATTGTACATTCCGTCACATTTATTCTATTGATGATAGAAACCATTCTCATTATCATTGATTTGTTGATTATTTACTCTTTCCTTACGTTGGCTAATCATCTGGTCTCATGCCGCCCTGTCGCCCTGTCGCCCCATGAGGTAATCATCCAGTTAGCGAGATATAAGTAGGTCCCTATGCAATTCACTCCTGACAGTGCGTGGAAAATTACCGGTTTTGCCCGTGAAATCAGCCCGGCTTATCGTCAGAAACTGTTGTCACTTGGCATGCTACCCGGCTCATCCTTCAACGTGGTACGCGTCGCCCCGCTCGGCGATCCTATCCATATCGAAACGCGTCGCGTAAGTCTGGTATTGCGTAAGAAGGATCTGGCGTTATTAGAAGTGGAAGCGGTTTCCTGTTAATACAGTGAGTCTATAAAAATGAAAAAACTAACCATTGGTTTAATTGGTAATCCTAATTCCGGCAAGACAACCTTATTCAACCAGCTCACCGGCGCGCGCCAGCGTGTAGGCAACTGGGCTGGCGTTACCGTTGAGCGTAAAGAAGGCCATTTCGCCACGACGGACCACCAGGTCACGCTGGTCGATTTACCCGGCACCTATTCTCTGACGACAATCTCATCCCAAACCTCTCTCGATGAGCAGATTGCCTGTCACTATATTTTAAGCGGCGACGCGGATCTCTTGATCAACGTGGTCGATGCTTCAAACCTTGAACGCAACCTCTACCTGACGTTGCAACTGCTTGAGCTGGGTATTCCCTGTATCGTCGCACTGAACATGCTGGATATTGCTGAGAAACAGCAAATCCGTATCGATATCGACGCCCTCTCCGCTCGTCTTGGCTGTCCGGTGGTTCCACTGGTTTCCACCCGCGCCCGCGGCATTGAAGCACTGAAGCTGGCGATCGATCGCTACAAAGAAAACGACACCGTTGAGCTGGTCCATTATGCCCAGCCGCTGCTGCAAGAAGCTGACTCCCTCGCCGACGCAATGGCCAAAGATATGCCGCTTAAACAGCGCCGCTGGCTAGGCCTGCAGATGCTCGAAGGCGATATCTACAGCCGTGCTTACGCCGGTGATGCAGCACAAAACCTTGATGCCGCTGTTGCTCGCCTGAGTGAGACAATGGACGACCCGGCGCTGCATATTGCCGATGCACGTTACCAGTGCATTGCTGCTATCTGCGATACCGTCAGTAATACCCTGACGGCAGAGCCGAGCCGTTTCACCACCGCGGTAGATAAAATTATCCTCAACCGCTTCCTCGGTCTGCCGATTTTCCTGTTCGTGATGTACCTGATGTTCCTGCTTGCCATCAACATTGGCGGCGCGCTGCAGCCGTTGTTTGATGTTGGCTCCGTGGCACTCTTTATCCATGGTATTCAGTGGATTGGCTATACGCTGCATTTCCCGGACTGGCTGACCATCTTCCTGGCCCAGGGCCTTGGCGGCGGGATTAACACCGTGCTGCCGCTGGTACCGCAAATCGGCATGATGTATCTGTTCCTCTCCTTCCTTGAAGACTCCGGCTACATGGCGCGCGCCGCATTTGTGATGGACCGTCTGATGCAGGCGCTGGGACTTCCGGGCAAATCGTTCGTCCCGCTGATCGTCGGCTTTGGCTGTAACGTACCGTCAGTGATGGGCGCACGTACGCTGGATGCCCCGCGTGAGCGTCTGATGACCATCATGATGGCGCCGTTTATGTCCTGTGGTGCACGTCTGGCGATTTTCGCCGTCTTTGCCGCCGCGTTCTTTGGTCAGAACGGCGCGCTGGCGGTCTTCTCGCTGTACGTACTGGGTATCGTCATGGCGGTGTTGACCGGCCTGATGCTCAAACACACCATCATGCGTGGCGAAGCAACGCCGTTCGTGATGGAGCTGCCGGTATATCACGTACCGCACATTAAGAGTCTGATCATTCAAACCTGGCAACGTCTGAAAGGCTTCGTTCTGCGTGCAGGTAAAGTCATCATCATCGTCAGCATTTTCCTCAGTGCCTTTAACAGCTTCTCACTGAGCGGGAAAATCGTCGACAACATCAACGACTCAGCTCTGGCTTCCGTGAGCCGCGTCATTACCCCAGTCTTCAAACCGATTGGTGTTCACGAAGATAACTGGCAGGCAACCGTAGGTCTGTTCACCGGCGCGATGGCGAAAGAAGTGGTTGTCGGTACGCTGAACACGCTCTATACCGCAGAAAACATTCAGGAAGAAGAGTTCAACCCGGCAGATTTCCACCTCGGTGATGAGCTGCTCAGCGCGGTAGATGAAACCTGGCAAAGCCTGAAAGACACTTTCAGCCTGAGCGTGCTGGCTAACCCTATCGAAGCCAGCAAGGGCGACGGTGAAATGGCTACCGGTGCAATGGGCGTGATGGGCGAGAAATTTGGCAGCGCCGCCGCCGCGTACAGCTACCTGATCTTTGTTCTGCTGTATGTACCGTGCATTTCAGTGATGGGCGCTATCGCACGTGAATCCAGCCGTGGCTGGATGAGCTTCTCGATTCTGTGGGGCCTGAATATCGCCTACTCTCTGTCGACGCTGTTTTATCAGACGGTCAGCTACAAAGAGCATCCGACCTACAGCCTGGTGTGCATTTTAGCGGTCATCCTGTTTAACATCGTGTTGCTGGGCCTGCTGCGCCGAGCTCGCAGCCGCGTGGACCTCGCACTGCTGGCAACCAACAGGACGGCGAGTTCCTGCTGTTCCAGCACGACTGGCGATTGCCACTAAGGTTATCGACAATGGCATCGCTTATTCAGGTTCGTGATTTACTGGCTTTGCGGGGGCGCATGGAGGCTACACAAATTAGCCACACGCTGCATACCCCGCAGCCCATGATTGACGCCATGCTGAATCAGTTAGAAAAGATGGGCAAAGCGGTGCGGATTCAGGAAGATGCCGACGGGTGTCTTTCCGGAAGCTGCAAAAGTTGCCCGGAAGGTAAAGCCTGCCTGCGCGAGTGGTGGGCTTTACGCTAATCAGATGCTCTTTGCCGGATGGCGCTACGCTTATCCGGCCTACAAATGATGCAAACATCCAGGCCGGATAGCGCGTTTACGCTGATATCCGGCTTTTTTGCGTAATGGATTCCACACAGATTTCATTATTTCAGCAAAAAAGATCTATCTTCCAGCCAGCCACGCATCGTTATTAATCCGTGGATGATTACTGGTAACCTGGGAAGTAGAGTCTCGTCATCTTTTTTCTCAGGTATAGCACCGCGTTTCCACTGATCGATATCACTGTTGTGCCCGATGACGAGATTATGCAGCATCGCCGGATGGCGCTGTTGGAGCTCATCCAAAAGCATATTCGTAAACGCGATTTGATGGGGCTGGTAGAAAAACTGGCAATCCTGCTTGTTAAAGGACACGCTAATGACAACCAGTTGAAAGCCTTGTTTAATTATTTAATGCAGGCTGGTAACACCACACACTTTGGCGAGTTTCTTCATGAAGTCGCCGAACGTTTACCCCAACATAAGGACAAGTTGATGACTATCGCCGAAAGATTACGACAGGAAGGGCACCTTAATGGTCTTCAGGAAGGCCATAGGAAAGGGTTGCAAGAAGGGCTACAGGAGGGGTTACAAACGGGTCTGCAACAAGGCAAACGAGAGGAAGCATTACGTATTGCATCAACCATGCAGGCTGATGGTATAGACCCACTAACCATCTTCAGAATTACTGGCCTGACCGCTGAGGATCTGGCTACGCGCAGCCATTAATCTCAGGCCCGGCGAGCATGGCACCACCGGGCAACACATCAAATTTATAGTTTCTGTTTTAACGCCACAAGCGCTGCACAGAATTCGGCGGGATGCGAGATAAACGGCGCATGCGCCGCTTTGGCAAACACCAAAGACTCGCTCTGCGGCCACAGGGCATCCAGCATCGGGACGACTTTGCGCGGCACCAGCCCGTCAAGATAGCCATACAACCGCAGGAAAGGCATTTCCACCGCGCACAGTGGTTCTCGCAGATCGACCGTTTTCAGGATCTCAAGTCCACCATTGAGCACCTCGACGTTCGGCATGGGTAAAGCCAGTACCGTTTTCTTCAGCGCTCGCGCATCCTGACGCGCAGTTTCTGTGCCCATCGTTTGCAATGCCAGAAAACGCTCCACCGTACGCTGGAAATCTTCGCTCAGCTGCTGCTGGAAGCCTGCCAGCACCTCTGGCTTGATTCCCGGCCACTCATCCCGCGCGCTAAAGCAAGGGGAAGACGCGACTGTCACCAGCGCCTGAACACGCTCAGGATGCGTTAACGCCACCTGACTCGCGACCAGCCCGCCCAGACTCCAGCCGAGCCAGATAGCTTTCTCCGGTGCCTGTTTCAATACCCGCTCAGCCATCTCTTCCAGCGACATTGCACCGAAACCCTGGCTACGACCAAATCCCGGTAAGTCGACAAGATGCAGCGAAAAATGCGAGCTCAGTTCCTCGCTTATGCAATGCCACACTTGCGCATTCAGTCCCCATCCGTGCAGCAGCACAAGATGGCAATTTCCCGAACCCTGGGTCTGCCACCAGATGTCATTCATCAGTTATTGTTCTCTTTTAGCCTGAAAGGATGCATCTATGCTAACAGTACCGGGATTGTGCTGGCTATGCCGAATGCCCCTGACGTTAGGGCATTGGGGGATCTGCTCAGTCTGTACGCGGGCAACGCGTCAACACGCCAGCCTGTGCCCTCAATGTGGACTCCCTGCCGCTCATACCGTCATTCCCTGTGGGCGCTGCCTGCAAAAACCGCCGCCGTGGCAGAGACTGGTTACCGTCAGCGACTATGTTCCGCCGTTGAGCGGGCTTATCCACCAGCTCAAGTTTTCACGACGCAGCGAAACAGCCTCAGCTCTTTCACGTTTGTTGTTGCTGGAGGTACTACAGGCCCGGCGCACCAGCGGCCTTCCTCTACCGGACAGGCTGGTCAGCGTCCCGCTCTGGCAACGCCGACACTGGCGCAGAGGGTTTAATCAGAGCGATTTACTGTGCCGTCCGCTGGCACGCTGGCTGGGTTGCGACTGGGACAGCCGGACCATCTCGCGGGTTCGGGCAACCGCCACACAGCACCATCTCAGCGCCCGATTACGTAAACGTAACCTGAAAAATGCCTTTCGCCTTGAATTGCCGGTGCAGGGACTCCATATGGTTATTGTGGATGATGTCGTCACTACCGGAAGTACCGTCGCGGAAATCGCGCAGCTGCTTTTACGCAACGGCGCGGCGACTGTCCAGGTATGGTGCCTGTGTCGAACCTTGTAGAGCCTCGATGATGGGCGTATTATAACCAAGTAAAATAGTCAACTATTAGGCCATTACTATGATCCATATTTCCGATGCTGCACAAGCGCACTTTGCCAAACTGCTGGCAAATCAGGAAGAAGGGACACAAATCCGCGTATTTGTGATTAATCCCGGCACGCCTAACGCTGAATGCGGCGTTTCTTATTGTCCGCCGGACGCCGTGGAAGCAACCGACACCGCCATTAAATTTGACCTGCTGACCGCATATGTTGATGAACTGAGCGCACCGTATCTGGAAGATGCAGAAATCGATTTCGTTACCGACCAGTTAGGCTCCCAGCTGACCCTGAAAGCACCAAACGCCAAAATGCGTAAAGTTGCCGATGATGCGCCGCTGATGGAACGCGTGGAGTACATGCTGCAATCGCAGATCAACCCACAGCTGGCTGGCCACGGTGGTCGTGTCTCTCTGATGGAAATCACCGATGAAGGCTACGCCATTCTGCAGTTTGGCGGCGGCTGTAACGGCTGTTCAATGGTAGATGTAACGCTGAAAGAAGGTATCGAGAAGCAGCTGCTGGCTGAATTCCCTGAACTGAAAGGCGTTCGCGATTTAACCGAACACCAGCGCGGCGAGCACTCTTACTACTAACGCCCGAACCTGTAGAGTATCCGTAGGCCCGATAAGACGCACCCGCGTCGCTATCGGGCATTAATGCCGGGTGGTAGCGTAATCGCGATCTCCGGCTTACACCCCAATATTTCTTCGCATTTATCCTGCAACAATCCCCCGCATAATTTGACCAGCTTCTCATATTTTAAATTTTGCCTGTCCAGGTGATTTTCAAGCGCAGCATGTTACCCGTATCATTCGTATCAGCACCTAACACACACATAATAGCCAGTTAAACTGATTAGTTTTGAAGGCAACCAGCATTGGTGCTGAGAATACTCTGTTCCCGGTCGGGACAATCGGAATTTGTCATCTAAACACTGACGTTACCCATAACAAAGTAAAGGCCAGGTAAATCATGCCATTAGTCATCGTTGCTATCGGTGTAATCTTGTTACTCCTCCTGATGATCCGTTTCAAAATGAACGGCTTCATCGCTCTCGTCCTGGTGGCGCTTGCTGTCGGATTGATGCAAGGGATGCCACTGGATAAAGTCATCGGTTCGATTAAAGCCGGCGTCGGCGGAACCCTTGGCAGCCTCGCCCTGATTATGGGTTTTGGCGCCATGCTGGGCAAAATGCTGGCGGACTGCGGCGGCGCACAGCGCATCGCAACCACGCTGATTGCTAAATTCGGCAAAAAACACATTCAGTGGGCGGTGGTATTAACCGGATTCACCGTCGGTTTTGCCCTGTTCTACGAAGTCGGCTTCGTGCTGATGCTGCCGCTGGTATTCACCATTGCTGCCGCTGCTAACATCCCGCTGCTGTACGTTGGTGTGCCGATGGCGGCTGCGCTGTCCGTTACTCACGGTTTCCTGCCACCGCACCCGGGTCCAACCGCTATTGCCACCATTTTCCACGCAGATATGGGTAAAACTCTGTTGTTTGGTACGATTCTGGCAATCCCGACCGTTATTCTCGCCGGTCCGGTATACGCGCGTTTCCTGAAAGGCATCGATAAGCCAATCCCGGAAGGTCTGTACAGCGCAAAAACCTTCACTGAAGAAGAGATGCCAGGCTTTGGCGTCAGCGTCTGGACCTCTCTGGTCCCGGTTATCCTGATGGCAATGCGCGCCGTGGCGGAGATGATTCTGCCGAAAGGCCATGCTTTCCTGACGGTTGCAGAATTCCTCGGTGACCCGGTCATGGCAACGCTGATTGCGGTGCTGATTGCGATGTTCACTTTTGGTCTGAACCGCGGACGTTCGATGGATCAGATTAACGACACGCTGGTGTCCTCAATCAAAATCATCGCGATGATGCTGTTGATCATCGGTGGTGGCGGTGCCTTCAAACAGGTTCTGGTTGATAGCGGCGTAGACAAATACATCGCTTCAATGATGCACGGCTCTAACGTTTCTCCGCTGCTGATGGCATGGTCTATCGCTGCAGTACTGCGTATCGCACTGGGTTCCGCAACCGTTGCAGCGATTACTGCAGGTGGGATTGTGGCACCGCTGATTGCAACGACCGGCGTAAGCCCTGAGCTGATGGTTATTGCGGTTGGTTCCGGTTCCGTCATCTTCTCCCACGTGAACGATCCTGGGTTCTGGCTGTTCAAGGAGTACTTCAACCTGACCATCGGTGAAACCATCAAGTCATGGTCAATGTTGGAAACCATTATCTCCGTCTGCGGTCTGGTAGGGTGTCTGCTGCTGGGTATGGTGGTCTGATAAAACTGAGCCTGATGGCGCTACGCTTATCAGGCCTATGTGCTACGAGCCATCACCATAAAAAAGCCGGGGAAATCCCCGGCTTTCTTACTTCTTCTTCGCGGCCGCTTTTCGCCGCTTATCCAAATCCTTAATCAGCTTATTCACGCCCTCATCGGCAAACATCTGCTCCAGCGTGGCGGTGAGCTTACGCCGCCAGTTTTTGTACTGGTCGCTGGTCCCCGGAATGTTGACCGGCTCAGCCATATCCAGCCAGTCTTCCGGTTGCAGGCCCAGTAGCGCACTGTTGCTGTCAGCGATGTAGCGTTGCATGCCGCGATTCAGAATCGGCGTCATCGACATCAGGGACGCCTTGTGACCGGCACGTTTTGGCAGGCAGCCGTATTTGTGCAGCGCGTCCAGCAGCCCCTGTTTCGCCAGTTCCCGGTCCTGATACAACCCGCGCAGCACGACTTCATCCGGATACAGGCCCAGTGCTTTACCCAGCGTCAGATCGCCGCTATCCCAATAACCTTTAAGCGTAGGAAGGTCATGCGTCGCCGCGACTGCCATTGATTGTTCCGGGTACGCTTTCGGCGCACGGAAGTTTTTCTCATGGTCATTCTCAAAATAAAGCACTTTGTAGGAGTAGACGCCACTGTCACGCAGCTTGCTGACGATCTCCACCGGCACGGTACCCAGATCTTCACCAATCACCATGCAGTGATGACGTTTACTCTCCAGCGCCAGAATTGACAGCAGATCGTCGACCGGATAATGCACGTAGGCACCGTGATCGGCTGTTTCACCGTAAGGGATCCACCACAGACGCAGCATCGACATGACATGGTCGATACGCAACGCGCCGCAATTCTGCATATTGGCGCGCAGCAGTTCGATAAACGGTTCGTAGGCGCGTGCCGTGATGATGTGCGGATCCATCGGCGGCAGTCCCCAGTTTTGCCCAAGCGGACCGAGAATATCCGGCGGCGCGCCAACTGAAGCTTTCAGGCAATACAACTCGCGGTCACACCAGGTTTCCGCCCCGCCTTCGGTCACGCCAACGGCCAGGTCGCGATACAGCCCTATCGGCATTGCAAAGCCCTGGCTGGTTTTCCAGCAGTCAGCAAACTGGGTATACGCCAGCCACTGTAACCACAGGTAGAAATCTACGTCATCACGATGTTCTTCGCAGAAGCGTTTTACCTCTGGCGAGTCCACTGACTGGAAAGCTTCTGGCCACACCGGCCAGCCCCAGCGCAATGCGTCCTCTTTCACCTGATGCGCATGCAGCGCATCAAAGGCCGCCTGCCAGTAGAGGCTATCCCCTTCCTGAGCCACAAACTGGCGAAATGCCGCCATCTGCTCATCATCACGCGCAGAGAAGCTTTTCCACGCCATACGTAGTGCCGTCATCTTCAGTGCGGTAACAGCAGAATAATCAACCCACTCGGCATCGCGGGCGCGTTGCAGAGCTTGCTGAGTCGCGGGTTTCTTCCACCACGCCTGCGCCTCTTTACTCAGACGGAAATCATCTACGGCGTTTACATCAATATAAATAACGTTCAACCAGCGGCGTGACGACGGGCTGTACGGGCTGGCACTCTCCGGATTCGCCGGATACAGCGCGTGAATCGGATTAAGCCCGATAAACGCGCCGCCGCGTTGCGCCACATCCACCAGCATGGTGCGGAGATCGCCGAAGTCGCCAATCCCCCAGTTATTTTCCGATCGCAGGGTGTAGAGCTGAACACATGCGCCCCACAGCTTCTGCCCGGCTAACAACGCCTGCGGTTCATAGCAGCGCTTTGGTGCCACGATGATACGACAATGGGAACGCAGCTCGCCCTGGGTCAGGGTCAACGTGTGATACCCCTCCGGCAGCTTCGCCGGAAGGTTAAAAGATTTACCGCCGACGGCATGCCCTTTGTGCTGCACGCCCTCTTCGGTGGTCAGCAGCCAGTTAAACTCTCCGTTTCCCTCAACCGCCAGCGGCATTTTCTTGCCAGCGGTATAGACCATGACATTCGGCACCGGGGTTACCGCCACCTGAGTGGCAGCGGTGGTGCGATGCATGGCGTCAAGCAAACGCCGTTTGGTTTCGGCGCCAATAGACTGCGGTTTACCGTGGGCATTAATGTAATTGGGGCTGATCCCCGCCGCCAGCGCGGCATTATCCAGACGTTTGCTTTCCATCGCGATTCCTTAACGTTTCGCCTGCCAGATACGAGCCTGATAATCGCGGATGGAGCGATCCGAGCTGAACATGCCGCAACGCGCGGTATTCAGAATCGCCGCCCGGGTCCAGGCGTCCTGGTCACGATACAACACGTCAACCTGCTTCTGAGCTTCAACGTAGGCCGCGAAGTCCGCCATCACCAGATACGGATCGCCGCCCTGCTTGCCGATACTGTGCAGCATCTGGTCAAAGGCATGCTTGTCGCCATCACTGTATTTCCCGCTTTCCAGCTCTTTCAGGACAGCATCCAGCACTTTGTCTTTTTTACGCCATTTCACCGGGTCGTAGCCTTTGGCTTTGAGCGCCTTCACCTCTTCCACGGTATGACCAAAGATAAAGATATTCTCGTCACCCACCTTCTCGGCGATTTCGACGTTTGCGCCATCCAGCGTACCTACGGTTAACGCACCGTTCAGCGCCAGCTTCATGTTACCGGTGCCGGAAGCCTCTTTCCCTGCGGTTGAAATCTGCTCAGAGATATCCGCCGCCGGGATCAGCATTTCCGCCGCCGAGACACAATAATCCGGCAGGAAGACGACCTTCAGCTTGTCACCGACTTTCGGGTCGTTATTGATGGTTTGTGCAACCTGGTTGATGGCGAAGATGATATTTTTCGCTAGGTAGTAACCCGGAGCAGCCTTTGCGCCAAACAGGAATACGCGCGGCACGCGATCTGCCTGCGGGTTCTCACGGATTTCTTTGTACAACGCCAGAATATGCAGCAGATTCAGGTGCTGGCGCTTGTACTCATGAAGACGTTTAATCTGAATATCAAAGATAGCGTTAGTCGTTATTTCAATACCGGTGCGCGCTTTAATAAACTTCACCAGACGCTCTTTGTTCGCCAGCTTGATGTCACGATATTGCTGACGGAACTTCGCATCGTCCGCGTATTTTTCCAGGTTAATCAGCTGGTCGAGGTCGTTAGCCCACTCTTTTTTCAGCGATTTATCCAGCAGTGCGGCAAGCGCCGGGTTGCATTGCTTAATCCAGCGACGCGGAGTAATCCCGTTAGTGACGTTATGGAATTTGTTCGGCCAGAGCTGGTGATATTCCGGGAACAGATCTTTCACTACCAGATCGGAGTGCAGCGCCGCCACACCGTTGACCGCAAAACCGCTGACCACGCACATGTTGGCCATACGCACCTGTTTATTGTGCACCACTGCAAGCTTCGCCCAGACTTCAGCATCACCCGGCCAGGTTTTATCAACCAACGTCTTAAAGCGGTCGTTAATCTCTTTGATGATTTGCATGTGGCGCGGCAGGAGTGCTTTCACCAGTTTCTCATCCCAGCACTCTAACGCTTCCGGCATCAGGGTGTGGTTGGTGTAAGCGAAGGTCTTGCTGGTAATCGCCCACGCATCGTCCCAGCTCATCTGGTGCTCATCAATCAGCACGCGCAGCAGTTCAGGGATCGCGATAGTCGGGTGAGTATCGTTAAGTTGAATGACTTCGTAATCAGCCAGTTCGTGCAGCTTACGCCCTGCCAGATGATGGCGGCGCAGAATGTCGGCTACGGAGCAGGCGCACTGGAAGTACTGCTGCATCAGGCGCAGCTTTTTACCCGCGGTGTGGTTATCGTTCGGGTACAGCACTTTCGTCAGTTTTTCAGCGTCGATGCCCTGCTGTTCTGCGCGCAGGAAATCGCCGTCATTAAATTTGGTCAGGTTAAACGGGTGCGCATGGCTGGCCTGCCACAGACGCAGCGGTTGCGCTACGCCGTTACGGTAACCGAGAACCGGCAGATCCCAGGCCTGGCCGGTGATAGTAAACCCTGGCTCCCAGTGCCCTTCTTTGGTGACCTTGCCGCCAATCCCAACCTGCACATCCAGCGCCTCGTTGTGACGGAACCACAGGTAGCTGCCACGATGCCAGTCATCCGGGGCTTCCATCTGTTGGCCATCGGCAAACGACTGACGGAACAGGCCGTACTGGTAGTTGAGGCCATAGCCCGTCGCCGACTGGCCGACTGTCGCCATCGAATCAAGGAAGCAGGCCGCCAGGCGTCCCAATCCACCGTTACCCAACGCCGGATCGATCTCTTCTTCCAGCAGATCAGTCAGGTTGACGTCATGCGCTTTCAGCTCATCGCTCACCGCCTGATACCAGCCGAGGTTGAGTAAATTGTTGCCGGTCAGGCGACCAATCAAAAACTCCATCGAGATGTAGTTAACGTGACGCTGATTTTTTGCCGGTTTCGCCGCAGGCTGGGCGCTGAGTAACTCAGCCAACGCCCCACTCACTGCCTGCCACCACTGGCGCGACGTCATTTCTTGAGCCGACAGTAAACCGAAGCGCTGCCACTGACGCGTCAGGGCAGCCTGAAATTGATCTTTGTTGAAAGTAGGCTGTGACATAGGGGTTCCAGATCCTTAGGTAATAAAACAACGTTATCGCTATTTTGCCTGGCTCGTTGTTGACATTCCTCATCCTGGCACGGATTAGGGAGGGAGGAGGAGCGGGGATGAGCATAAAAGTGTGATCGCTGCCACTTTATTATTACCAACTACGCCAATAAATCGACTGACTTCGCAGTGCACTGTACCAGAGACGCCTCGCCTGATTTGACAAGAATCAGCATAATACCTTGCAAGACGAGATGACAAATTAATAATTATAACTTTTACAACAATTACTACAGCCGCTATTTTAAAAATAACAAGACGGTTGAAATCAAAATAATTCAAGAGCACACTGAGATAAATCTTCGACATAAAAATAAAACAAACAAATACTATCCAAGGATATATATGGCAAACTTATCTTGGATTACTCTGAAAGGTGAATTACAGGGTAATATTTCCGAAAACTGCGGCTCCAGGTACTCTATAGGAAATAAGTCTCAGACAAATCATCTCAACCAAATTATGATTTATGGACTTGAGCATGAAACAACGCGTCAGCAGAACGTTAATCACCACGAACTCTAGATTATCAAACCTGTTGATCGTTCGTCCCCTTTGTTGAACAAAGCGATCAACGATAACGAAACGCTGGAATGCGAAATATCCCTCTATCGAACCACACCTACAGGAATGCAAGAAGTCTATTATAAAATTAAATTATTCAAAGCACATATATCAAACATTAAATTAATAGTCCCTCACAATATCATTAAAAACGGAAACGAAGCACAAGAACGCGTTTCCTTTATTTTTGAATCGATTAGTTGGGAACACTGCATGGCTAGTACCAGCGCTTATAGTTTGTGGAGTGAACGAATTTTCTGACGCCAAACATCTCTTGATAAGGAAAAATCATGCGTAAACGCAACAACGCATTAAATGGCAACTCACTCAGGTTTCAGGACGAACGACCGCAGGCAAGAGATTTTAATAGCTGGAATACCATGAACCCTGTGCAGCGCGATATGGCCTTTATGGATGGCTCATTTATCACGCAAAGTCATCATATCCTTCTGCTCACTCTCGAAGAAGCACAGCAGGTGGCGGACGATTTAATGGGCGGAGTAGATAAATTTTTTTCTTACCGCGCTGCACCCGGCAACTTCAAAGATGGCCTGGATGGCTTCCGCAGTCTCTCTAAGCTTACTACCTATTACAATTCCGCACAGGAGCTGGTCTTTAATTTCAGGGCAATCCGCATTAAAGCCATTGAATACAAAGTCGGTGGGAAAACCTATATCAAAATTACCGGGTATCCCGCCCTGCGCCGGATTCTTAACGGAACCCGCTACGGAGCAAGCCATCCACAGATGCTGGAAATGGCATTGGGTAAACGTGGGCTTTATAACAGCCTTAGAAATGGCGTCAAATATTGCATTTACTTCTCACTTGCCTGGCGGGCAATCGAACTGATCTTTAAGTCCGATTATGACATGGTAGATTTTTTGGTAGATATCTCAATGGATGCAGCAAAAGCGGTGGTATCGGGAGTAGTGATTGGAGTGATGGTTACTGGAGTATTGGCAATATTTAGTGTTCCTGTAGTAATCACGACTCTTGGTATTATTATCGTAGGGTTATTTTTCAACTATGAATTAAATGACCTGGACGATAAAATAGGGCTATCAGTTTCATTAAAGAACAAACTTCGCGACTATCTTCACCATAGTAAACATGAAAATTATGGTTTTAATAGCCCTTATTTTTACTCTTTTTAAGGAAAGCGAATGACTAAGCTCCATTTGCGCCTGATATCTTTCTCTCTTACTATTTTTTTCTGTAGTCTCCTTTATATGATATTCACTGGGAGCATAATGGAAAATTTTCTTTCACTAATTAGAATGGGTGATGTAATTTCCTATAACAAAAATACATGCGCAATAGTAGGAGGAATACCAACAATACTTATATTTTCAATGCTTTCTGTTTTCGTCTTATTTAGTAAGGAAGGCCGTTTGAAAAAACTGCCCACTACTATAGAGTTATGGATGACAATGATTGTAGTAATTTCCTTTCTCATTGGCATTATTGCTAACTGTCTTATTCCCTTTTTATTTCTTGGATTATCATACACATCCTGCCCCCAGAAGAAGCTTCAGGATTTCTACGTTACAGATATCGAACTATGCAAAACTATCGTAGATAAACGCGGCTTGTGGTAGCGGTTTCATCATACTTTTATTCATTTAAGGAATTGAATCGTTATTTTCAAAGAAAATGGGTATAGAACTCTGCAAAAGCCATAGTCACCAATGATTTACATTAAAAATTATCACTAACAGTAATAATTAAGATAATTCTATAACAGCAAATCATGCTTCGTCAGAGGGTGTTCAATCGCCGCCCTTGGTCAAACACTTCAACAGCCGCGCATCCTGACACCGGTTTCAGTACGTGTCTATCATCTTAAGAATTTGTGACCAAGTGCAAATTAAGACAGTCCAATCCCGGACATAACTTGCAATAAATCTTAATCTGGCCGACCTTATATCTATTAATTACGAAGCGCAAAAAAAAATCATTCTTCCCTATTTTCACACAGTGAAGTGACTAACTTATGTTGATTCCGTCTAAATTAAGTCGTCCGGTTCGACTCGACCATACGGTGGTTCGTGAGCGCCTGTTGGCTAAACTTTCCGGCGCGAACAATTTCAGGCTTGCCCTGATAACAAGTCCTGCTGGTTATGGAAAAACGACGCTGGTTTCACAATGGGCGGCAGGGAAAAATGATTTAGGCTGGTATTCTCTGGATGAGGGCGATAATCAGCAAGAGCGCTTTGCCAGCTATCTGATTGCCGCTATCCAACAGGCAACCGGTGGACACTGCACCACCAGCGAAGCGATGGTGCAAAAACGTCAGTACGCCAGCCTGACGTCACTGTTTGCCCAGCTATTTATCGAACTGGCCGAGTGGCACCGCCCGCTCTACCTGGTAGTAGATGATTATCATCTGATCTCTAATCCGGCCATTCACGAAGCGATGCGTTTCTTCCTGCGTCATCAGCCTGAGAACCTCACGCTGGTCGTGCTGTCGCGCAACCTGCCGCAGTTGGGTATTGCTAACCTGCGGGTACGCGACCAGCTGCTGGAGATAGGCAGCCAACAGTTAGCCTTTAACCATCAGGAAGCCAAACAATTTTTCGACCGACGTTTGTCCTCCCCCATCGAAGCGGCTGAAAGCAGCCGAATGTGCGATGACGTTGCTGGCTGGGCCACGGCATTACAACTGATCGCCCTTTCCGCCCGCCAGAACAATCATTCCGCGCACCAGTCAGCACGACGCCTCGCGGGGATCAACGCCAGCCATTTGTCCGATTATCTGGTTGATGAAGTGCTGGACAGCGTCGACCTCGGCACCCGTCACTTCCTGCTGAAAAGCGCCATTCTGCGTTCCATGAACGATGCGCTAATCGTCCGCGTTACCGGGGAAGAAAACGGCCAGATGCGGCTGGAAGAAATTGAGCGCCAGGGGTTATTCCTGCAGCGAATGGATGACGTTGGCGAGTGGTTCAGCTATCACCCGCTGTTTGGCAGCTTTTTACGCCAGCGCTGCCAATGGGAGCTGGCGAACGAACTGCCCGAAATACACCGCGCCGCAGCTGAAAGCTGGATGGCGCAAGGCTTCCCCAGCGAAGCTATCCACCACGCGCTGGCGGCCGGCGACGCCCATATGCTGCGCGATATCCTGCTTAATCATGCGTGGGGACTGTTTAACCATAGCGAGCTGACGTTACTGGAAGAGTCGCTGAAAGCCCTGCCGTGGGAAAGCCTGCTGGAAAATCCGCGTCTGGTTCTGCTCCAGGCCTGGCTGATGCAAAGCCAGCACCGCTACGGAGAGGTTAACACCTTGCTGGCGCGCGCAGAGCAGGAAATGAAAGGCGACATGGAGCCGACACTGCACGCCGAATTCAACGCTTTACGGGCGCAGGTAGCGATTAACGACGGCAATCCTGACGAAGCCGAACGCCTGGCGAAACTGGCGCTGGATGAGTTACCCATCGCCTGGTTCTATAGCCGGATCGTCGCCACCTCGGTGCACGGCGAAGTCCTGCACTGTAAGGGCGATCTCACGCGCTCTCTGGCGTTGATGCAGCAAACCGAGCAAATGGCGCGCCATCATGACGTCTGGCATTACGCACTGTGGAGTCTTATCCAGCAAAGCGAAATTTTGTTTGCCCAGGGCTTTTTACAGGCCGCCTGGGAAACTCAGGAAAAAGCGTTCCAACTGATCAAAGAACAGCACCTGGAACAGCTGCCGATGCACGAATTCCTTGTACGTATTCGCGCGCAGCTACTGTGGGCATGGGCGCGTCTGGATGAATCAGAAGCTTCTGCCCGTAGCGGTATTGAACTGCTTTCCACTTTCCAGCCGCAGCAACAGCTACAGTGTCTGGCGCTGCTGGTTCAGTGTTCACTGGCACGGGGCGATCTCGATAACGCTCGCAGCCTGCTCAACCGTCTGGAAAACCTGTTGGGCAACGGTCACTATCACAGCGACTGGATCTCCAACGCCGATAAGGTGCGGGTGATTTACTGGCAAATGGTGGGCGACAAAAACTCGGCCGCCAACTGGCTGCGCCACACGCCGAAACCAGAATTCGCCAATAACCACTTCCTGCAAAGCCAGTGGCGCAACATCGCTCGTGCACAAATCCTGCTCGGCGAGTTTGAACCGGCTGAGATTGTGCTGGAAGAGTTGAATGAAAATGCGCGCAACCTGCGCCTGATGAGCGATCTGAACCGCAACCTGTTGCTGCTTAATCAGCTCTACTGGCAGGCAGGGCGCAAAAATGACGCCCAGCGTGTGTTACTCGACGCCCTACAGCTGGCGAACCGTACCGGGTTTATCAGCCACTTTGTTATCGAAGGCGAGGCCATGGCGCAACAACTGCGTCAGCTGATTCAGCTCAATACCTTACCGGAACTCGATCAGCACCGCGCCCAGCGCATTTTGCGTGAGATTAACCAGCACCACCGCCATAAATTTGCCCACTTCGATGAAGGATTCGTTGAGCGTCTGCTTACTCACCCGGAAGTGCCAGAGCTTATCCGCACCAGCCCGCTGACCCAGCGCGAATGGCAGGTTCTGGGACTGATTTATTCGGGCTACAGCAACGAGCAGATCGCCGGTGAGCTGGCCGTCGCGGCAACGACCATCAAGACGCACATCCGCAATTTGTACCAAAAGCTCGGCGTCGCACATCGCCAGGATGCGGTGCAACATGCGCAGAAGCTGCTGAAGATGATGGGGTACGGCGTTTAGTTAATGCCTGATACGCAACGCTTATCAGGCCTGGAATTACCTTAGCACAGCTCTAACTGGATATGATGGTCAGCAATCACCTGCATCACACCAGCAGGCGGCAGCGTGTCGGTATACACCGCATCCACCATGCTGATGCTGCCCATATTCACCATCGCGTTACGCCCAAATTTCGAGTGGTCCACCACCAGCATCACATGCCGTGAATTCTCAATGATCGCGCGCTTGGTACGAACTTCGTGATAATCAAACTCCAGCAGAGAACCATCGCTGTCGATGCCGCTGATCCCTAAGATGCCGAAGTCCAGACGGAACTGAGAAATAAAGTCGAGGGTCGCTTCGCCCATAATACCGCCGTCGCGGCTACGCAGTTCACCACCAGCGAGGATTATGCGGAAATCCTCTTTCGCCATCAGCGTGTTCGCCACATTGAGGTTGTTGGTCACAATGCGTAAATTGCTGTGATTAAGCAGCGCGTGAGCCACCGCTTCCGGCGTGGTTCCGATATCAATAAACAGCGTTGAGCCGTTCGGGATTTGCGTGGCAACTTTGCGGGCAATGCGCTCTTTTTCCGCCGTCTGCGTCGCTTTACGGTCATGCCACGGGGTGTTGACCGAGCTGGATGGCAGCGCCGCGCCGCCGTGATGGCGCAAAATCATGTTCTGATCGGCCAGATCGTTAAGATCGCGGCGAATCGTCTGCGGGCTGACGGAGAAATGCTCCACCAGCTCTTCAGTACTGACGTATCCCTGTTTTTTTACCAGCTCGATGATCGCGTCATGTCGTTGTGTTTGCTTCATTAGTGTTCCCTGAAATTTTGCCGGATGCGCTAACGCTTATCCGGCCTACAAAGTTCGTTTCCGCACATTCATCGTATCGGCAAACGCCATTGCCAGACCCACGGCCAATCCGGCGATATGAGCGCCATTCGCCATCGACATGCCGAATAGATCAAACCAGCCGGCAACAATCCAGATCAAAGCAAAGATAATCAAACCACGCTGCAGGAAAATACCACTTTGCGGATCGCGCTCGCCGCGCAACCACACGTAGCCCATCAGCGCATATACCACGCCAGACAGTCCACCAAACCACGGGCCGCTAAATTTCTGCTGAACATAGCCGCTCAATAGTGCGCTGATCACGGTAATAACAATCAGTTTTCCACTGCCCAGACGCTTTTCAACCGCACCGCCGAGATACCACCACCACAACAGGTTGAACAGAATATGCATCAGCGAGAAGTGCATAAAAGCGTGGGTGAAATAACGCCAGAATTCAAATTTCAGCGAAGGGTCAAACGGCCATGCCAGCCAAAGCATCACCGCCTGGTCGCCCAGCACGTTCATCGCGATAAACACCAGCACACACGCGGCCATTACGAACCAGGTTACCGGGCCTGCGCGTTCGCGCAATGTGGCCAGGAATGGATAACGCTGGTAGTGCAGGCCGCTGTCGGTCTGACCCGACTGCCAGCTTGCCGCTAGGTAGCGCGGATCGCCCGGATTCTCCAGAAATCGCGCCAGTTCAGCATGCACGCGCTCGGCCTGGGACTCATCCGCCAGCCAGACATCCGTTTGCTGATGTTGTTGAATCGTCAGGATAACGCCCTGTGTCGCCATATAATCAACAAATGCCTGCGCCACGCGGGGGTTAGCAAAAGAGGTAATCATCAACATGGTTGCTGTCGCTTATTCCACACAAAAGAGGACAGTATATATATCCTGCCCGTTTCAGGCTGCATCTTTGTTAGCTTACGAACCGTATGCCACTTCTGCCGGAAAATGTCGATGCCAGGCGTCGAAGCCGCCGTCAACGCTGTAAACCGCGTCATAGCCCTGCTGAAGAAGATATTGCGCCGCACCTTTACTGCTGTTGCCGTGATAACACATCACCAATACGGCGGTGTCGAAATCATGCTCGCGCATAAACGACCCCAGCGTGTCGTTCGTCAGATGAAACGCCTGCGGGGCATGACCCATGGCATAGCTTTGCGGATCGCGGATATCCACCAACACCGCGCTCCCCTGATGCAGCTTCTGATGCGCTTCTTCGACATTAATACATTCAAACTGATCCATTGCTCTCTCTTCTTTATATAGCAGGTGACGCTTTTCGGACATGTTACTTCTTAGTGTACGTCCCGACGGCAGTTAAACGCCATAATGTTATATGTATCACTGTAAATTGTTTATCCGATGTTACCAATGGCGCGATTCTTTGCTATTATGCTCGATAACGAACATTAATGAGCTATAACGAAAGTGCGAGAGGCCAGCATGGAAACCAAAGATCTGATTGTGATAGGTGGAGGCATCAACGGTGCCGGTATCGCGGCAGATGCCGCTGGACGCGGTTTATCCGTGCTGATGCTGGAAGCGCAGGATTTAGCCTGCGCCACCTCTTCCGCTAGCTCCAAACTCATCCACGGTGGCCTGCGCTACCTGGAACACTACGAATTTCGTCTGGTAAGCGAAGCGCTGGCCGAACGTGAAGTGCTGTTGAAAATGGCACCACATATCGCCTTCCCGATGCGTTTTCGTCTGCCCCACCGCCCGCATCTGCGTCCGGCGTGGATGATCCGCATTGGTTTGTTTATGTACGATCATCTGGGCAAACGCACTAGTTTGCCAAGTTCTACCGGTTTGCGTTTTGGCGCAGATTCCGTAATGAAACCTGAGATTGTGCGCGGTTTCGAATATTCTGACTGCTGGGTAGACGATGCGCGACTGGTTTTGGCAAACGCCCAAATGGTTGTACGTAAAGGCGGAGAAGTATTAACCCGCACTCGCGCCACTTCTGCTCGCCGTGAAAATGGTTTGTGGATTGTTGAAGCTGAAGATATCGATACCGGCAAAAAATACACCTGGCAGGCGCGTGGCCTGGTCAACGCCACCGGTCCGTGGGTGAAAGAGTTCTTCGACGACGGTATGCACCTGCCATCACCGTACGGCATTCGCCTGATTAAAGGCAGCCACATCGTAGTGCCGCGCGTACATACCCAGAAGCAAGCTTATATTCTGCAGAACGAAGATAAGCGTATCGTGTTTGTTATCCCATGGATGGACGAATTCTCGATCATCGGGACGACAGACGTTGAATACAAAGGCGATCCGAAAGCAGTGAAAATTGATGAAAGCGAAATCAATTACCTGCTGAAGGTCTACAACGCACACTTTAAGAAACAACTGGGTCGTGATGATATCGTCTGGACTTACTCGGGCGTGCGTCCGCTGTGCGATGACGAGTCTGACTCACCGCAGGCGATCACCCGTGATTACACGCTGGATATCCACGACGAAAACGGCAAAGCGCCGTTGCTGTCGGTCTTTGGCGGTAAGCTGACCACCTATCGTAAGCTGGCTGAGCACGCGATGGAAAAACTGGCATCGTACTACCAAGGAATTGGTCCGGCATGGACGAAAGAGTGCATTCTGCCAGGCGGTGACATTGGCGGCGATCGCGAAGATTATGCGGCCAAACTGCGCCGTCGCTACCCGTTCCTGACCGAGTCGCTGGCACGCCATTATTCTCGCACCTACGGCAGCAACACCGAATGGGTTATCGGCGAAGCCACCTCGCTTGCTGAGTTAGGTGAAGACTTTGGCCATGAGTTTTATGAGGCCGAACTGAAATATCTGGTCGATCATGAATGGGTTCGTCGTGCGGAAGATGCGTTGTGGCGTCGCACGAAAGAAGGTATGTGGCTGAATGCTGAGCAGCAGTCGCGTATGGCCCAGTGGCTGGCGGAGTACATTGAAAAACACCAGCTGTCGCTGGCGTCCTGATAAAAATGCCGGATGCGGCTAGCGCCTTATCCGGCCTACAAGAGTGCATAAACGTAGGCCGGGCAAGCGAAGCGCCCCCGGCATCGTGTGTTACAACCGCACCGAATCGATATGCCAGATGTTTTCGGCGTACTCTTTTATCGTTCTGTCCGACGAGAAGTATCCCATGTTGGCGATATTAATCATCGACTTGGTGGTCCACTCTTCCGGGTGACGATACAGTTCATCAACCTTATCCTGGCAATCAACGTAGCTGCGATAATCCGCCAGAACCTGATAGTGGTCGCCAAAGTTAATCAGCGAATCCACCAGGTCGCGATAGCGTCCCGGCTCCTCAGGGCTGAATACGCCGCTGCCGATCTGCGTCAGCACCTGGTGCAGTTCTTCGTCTTTCTCGTAATACTCACGCGGCTTGTAGCCCTGACTGCGTAAAGCCTCGACCTCTTCCGCCGTATTACCAAAGATAAAGATATTTTCTGCGCCCACATGCTCCAGCATCTCAACGTTGGCACCGTCCAGCGTCCCGATAGTCAGCGCACCGTTAAGAGCAAATTTCATATTACTGGTACCGGAGGCTTCGGTCCCGGCCAGAGAAATCTGTTCAGAAAGGTCGGCAGCAGGAATAATCACCTGCGCCAGGCTGACGCTGTAGTTGGGGATAAACACCACTTTCAGCTTGTCGCCAATTTGCGGATCGTTGTTGATCACTTTCGCGACGTCGTTGATCAGGTGAATGATGTGCTTCGCCATGTAATAGGCCGAAGCCGCTTTACCGGCGAAGATATTCACACGCGGCACCCACTCAGCGTCAGGATCGGCCTTAATGCGGTTGTAGCGCGTGATCACATGCAGCACGTTCATCAACTGACGTTTGTATTCGTGAATACGCTTTATCTGCACATCAAACAGCGATTTGGGGTTCACCACCACGTTCAGCTGCTGGGCAATGAGCGTGGCCAGACGCTTTTTGTTCTCCAGCTTCGCGCGGCGCACCGCCTGATTTACCAGTGGGTAATCGCAGTGCTGCTCAAGCTCGCTGAGCTGGCTGAGATCGGTGCGCCAGGTACGGCCAATGTTCTCATCCAGCACTTCAGAGAGCGACGGGTTGGCCAGCGCCAGCCAGCGACGCGGCGTCACGCCGTTGGTGACGTTGCAGAAGCGAGTCGGGAAAATCTTCGCAAAATCAGCAAACAGCGACTGCACCATCAGGTTGGAGTGCAGCTCGGAAACGCCGTTAACCTTGTGGCTCACCACCACCGCCAGCCATGCCATACGCACACGACGGCCGTTAGATTCATCGATAATCGACGTCCGCCCCAGCAGAGCGGTATCGTTCGGATACTGTTCCTGCAACGTCTTCAGGAAGTAGTCGTTGATCTCAAAGATGATTTGCAGATGGCGCGGCAAAATTTTGCCCAGCATATCGACGGGCCAGGTCTCCAGCGCTTCGCTCATCAAAGTGTGGTTGGTATACGAGAAGACCTGACAGCAGACCTCAAACGCATCATCCCAGCTGAACTTATGCTCATCGATTAGCAGTCGCATCAGCTCAGGGATCGACAGCACCGGATGGGTGTCGTTGAGGTGAATGGCGATTTTATCCGCCAGGTTGTCGTAGGTTTTGTGCAGCTGGTAATGACGGCTCAGAATGTCCTGCACCGTGGAGGAGACCAGGAAATACTCCTGGCGCAACCGCAGTTCGCGTCCTGAATAGGTGGAGTCGTCCGGGTACAGTACGCGGGAGACGTTCTCGGAGTGGTTTTTATCTTCCACCGCCGCAAAGTAGTCGCCCTGGTTAAATTTACCGAGATTAATCTCGCTACTGGCCTGGGCATTCCACAGGCGCAGCGTGTTGGTGGCGTCGGTGTCGTAGCCGGGGATAATCTGGTCGTAGGCGACCGCGAGGATCTCTTCGGTTTCTATCCAGCGCGTTTTCTTACCTTCCTGCTGAATACGCCCGCCAAAACGCACTTTGTAGCGCGTGTTGTGGCGTTTGAATTCCCACGGGTTACCGTATTCCAGCCAGTAGTCCGGCGACTCTTTCTGGCGGCCATCAACAATGTTCTGCTTGAACATGCCGTAGTCATAACGAATACCGTAGCCGCGTCCCGGCAGGCCCAGCGTTGCCAGTGAGTCCAGGAAGCAGGCCGCCAGACGTCCGAGACCACCATTGCCAAGACCCGGGTCGTTTTCTTCGTCGATCAGATCTTCAAGATCCAACCCCATACCTTCCAGCGCATTTTTGACATCGTCATAAATGCCCAGCGATAACAGTGCATTGGAAAGCGTGCGGCCAATCAGAAACTCCATAGACAGGTAATAGACCTGACGAGTTTCCTGAGATAATTGCGCACGGTTAGAACGCAGCCAGCGCTCCACGAGACGGTCGCGCACCGCGAACAACGTGGCGTTCAGCCACTCATGTTTATTGGCAATGACCGGGTCCTTACCAATCGTGAACATCAGCTTATAGGCAATAGAATGCTTAAGTGCCTCTACGCTGAGTGTGGGCGATGCATAAGTAAATGGAGCATTCATATAGGTGATTCCTGGATATCTATTTCAAGCGATAGTAAAGCTCACGGTATGACTTCGCCGCGACTTGCCAGCTAAAATCCATGGTCATGGCCTGACGTTGTACAAACCGCCAAAGCGAAGGCCGGGACCACAATACGAAAGCACGCCGGATCGCGCGTAACAGCGACCAGGCATTACTATCTTCAAATACAAACCCACTGGCGATACCGTCCGCCAGGTTTTCCAGCGAACTGTCAGAGACTGTATCAGCCAGCCCACCGGTGCGCCGCACCAGCGGCAGCGTGCCGTACTTCAGTCCATACAACTGCGTTAAGCCACATGGCTCAAAACGGCTGGGAACCAATATCACATCGGCCCCACCCATGATGCGGTGCGAGAAGGCTTCGTGATAGCCGATCTGCACACCCACCTGTCCCGGATGTTCCGCCGCTGCGGCGAGGAAACCTTCCTGTAATACCGGATCGCCCGCGCCTAGCAATGCCAGCTGTCCACCCTGCTCTAACAACCCCGGCAGCGCTTCCAGCACCAGATCCAGCCCTTTTTGACTGGTCAGACGGCTCACCACGGCAAACAGCGGTACTTTATCGTTGACCTTAAGACCCATCGCTATCTGAAGCTGACGTTTGTTTTCTGCCTTCTCCTCCAGCGTGTCGCGCGTATATCGCGATGCCAGCAGGAGATCGGTTTCCGGGCTCCAGATTTTTTCATCAACGCCGTTCAGCACGCCGGAAAGGCGCCCTTCGCGATGACGTTGCTGCAACAGACCTTCCATGCCGTAGGCAAACTGCGGCTCGGTAATTTCCCGCGCGTAGGTCGGACTGACCGCCGTAATGTGGTCGGCGTAGTACAACCCTGCCTTCAGAAACGAAATCTGCCCGTTAAACTCCAGTCCGTGCACATTAAAGAACGACCATGGCAATTGGATGTCATCCATATGCTTTGCATAAAACATGCCTTGATACGCCAGGTTGTGGACGGTGAACACCGATTTCGCCGGATGGCCGCGCGCCGCCAGATACGCCGGGGCCAGACCCGCATGCCAGTCGTGCGCATGCACCACATCCGGGCGCCAGAATGGGTCAAGGCCACAGGCCATTTCACAGCCAACCCAGCCCAGCAATGCAAAACGCTGCACGTTATCGGTATACGCAAACAGGTTAGTGTCGTGATACGGGCTGCCGGGGCGGTCATAGAGATGCGGCGCGTCAATCAGGTAAATACCCACGCCATTGAAATGCCCGAACAGCAGCGTGATACGTCCGGCGAAGGTATCCCGACGCGTTACAACCTGCGCATCGGGAATGCCGCGACGAATATCAGGAAACGCCGGGAGCAGCACGCGGGCATCCACGCCGTCCGCTATTTGCGCTGCGGGTAACGCCCCAATAACATCCGCCAGTCCCCCGGTTTTTAACAGGGGGAACATCTCTGAACAAACGTGTAAAACCTGCATTATCGCTCCTGTTTGATCTGCAGTTTGCGTAGCATTTCACGCGTGACCAGCACAATACCTTCCTCTGAACGGTAGAAACGACGCGCATCTTCTTCCGCGTTTTCACCAATCACCATGCCTTCGGGAATAACGCAGGCGCGGTCGATAATGCAACGACGTAAGCGACATGAACGTCCCACCCATACTTCAGGTAACAACACTGCCGAATCAATGTTACAGAATGAATTCACCCGCACTCGCGGGAACAGAACGGACTGCACCACCACCGAACCTGAAATTATGCATCCGCCAGAAACCAGCGAGTTCAGCGTCATTCCGTGGCTGCCGGAACGGTCCTGAACAAATTTCGCCGGTGGCAGCGATTCCATGTGCGTACGGATTGGCCAGTCCTGGTCGTACATGTCCAGTTCAGGCGTCACTGAAGCCAGATCGAGGTTCGCCTTCCAGTAAGCTTCCAGCGTACCCACGTCACGCCAGTACGGCTCGGATTCCGGGTCAGACTGCACGCAGGACAACGGGAATGGATGTGCATACGCCATGCCAGCTTCGGTGATTTTCGGGATAATGTCTTTACCGAAATCGTGACTGGAGTTTTCATCGAGGTCATCTTCCGCCAGCAATTCATATAGATAATCGGCGTTGAAAACGTAGATCCCCATACTGGCAAGAGATTTGGTCGGGTCACCTGGCATAGCTGGCGGGTTGGCGGGTTTTTCAACGAACTCGATAATTTTATCGGTGTCGTCCACGTCCATTACGCCAAACGCGCTGGCCTCTTCAATAGGCACTGGCATACAGGCCACGGTGCAACGCGCGCCTTTCTCGACGTGGTCGATCAGCATGCGTGAGTAGTCCTGCTTGTAGATATGATCGCCCGCGAGGATCACCACATATTCCGCTTTATAGCGTCGAATGATGTCCAGGTTTTGGGTCACCGCATCCGCCGTACCGCGATACCAGTTTTCACCCTGCATTCTCTGCTGGGCAGGCAGCAGATCGACAAACTCGTTCATCTCTTCGCTAAAGAACGACCAGCCGCGCTGAATATGCTGCACCAGCGTGTGGGACTGGTACTGAGTGATCACGCCAATACGGCGGATCCCGGAGTTAATACAGTTGGATAAGGCAAAATCGATAATGCGGAACTTACCGCCAAAGTGCACAGCAGGTTTGGCACGTTTGTTGGTTAAATCTTTTAAGCGGGTACCGCGGCCACCGGCCAGGATCAGGGCAACAGATTTTAATGGCAGCTGGCGCGCCAACATTACACGATCGTTCTTCTCTAAACTCACCATGACTAACTCCTTTTTTATCTTCTCTGGAACACACACAGTCCGTGCGCAGGTCCCTGCCAGACAGCCGTAAGCACCGGATTATCCTCTCCGGCAAATGGGGGAACGGCGCACCATTCCCCTTCAGGTAAAACGATATCTGTCACCTCAAGCGTGGCATTTATTGCAATCAGAAAACGGTCTGAAAGCAGGATTTGCATCTGCCTCGGGCCGTTTTGCCACTCATCCGCACTTAAGGGTTGTGCGTACTTATTTAGCCAACGAACATTGCCATCGCCCTCTTCCCACCAGCGATCACCCGTCAGTGCAGGAATTTGCTGGCGAAGATGGATCAGGGCAGCGGTAAATGTGGTTAGTCCGCTGTTTGCCTGCTGCCAGTCCAGCCAGGTCAGGGCGTTATCCTGGCAGTAAGCGTTATTGTTGCCGTGCTGGCTATGACCATGCTCATCGCCCGCCAGCAACATCGGCGTCCCCTGGGAGAGCAACAGCGTGGATAACAGCGCATGAATGCTGTCGCGCCGCCGCTCAATCAGGTCCAGCGTGCCGCCTAATCCTTCTTTACCATGATTGTCGCTGTAGTTATTGCTAGTGCCGTCGCGATTTTCCTCACCATTCGCTTCATTGTGCTTATTTGTGAAGCACACACAGTCGCGTAGCGTAAAACCGTCGTGCGCAGTCACCAGATTGACCGTCGCGCTGGGTTTGCGACCATCGCGTTTAAACACGTCGCTTGATGCGGCAAAACGCCCGGCAAACTCACCCAACGAGAGATTACGCTGGAGCCAGAAGCGTCGGGTCGCATCGCGGAAATGGTCATTCCACTCGGCAAACGGCGGGGGGAAATTCCCCACCTGATACCCGCCTTCACCAATATCCCACGGTTCCGCAATCAGCTTAACGCGTGAGAGCAGCGGACAGTTTTGGATCGCGGTAAACAGTGGCGCATCCTGACGAAACGCAGGTGTACGCCCCATGACGGAAGCCAAATCAAAACGAAAACCATCCACATGGCAGGTTTCAACCCAGTAGCGCAGGCATTCACATGCGTATTCCACAACACCCGGATGGCTCAGATTGAGGGTGTTCCCACAACCGGTCCAGTTGTAGTAATCACCATCGTCCCTGATCCAATAATAGCTACGGTTATCAATTCCGCGCAGCGAGAAGACGGGGCCTTCGAGATCCAGCTCGGCGCTGTGGTTCAAAACGATATCGAGAATGACCTCAATCCCCGCTTTGTGCAGCGCTTTTACCGCGTCGCGAAACTCATCAAGCGCACTCTCCGGCGAACAGGCATAGGCCGGATGCAGCGCGAACATCGCTACCGGGTTGTAGCCCCAATAGTTCGACAGCCCCAGCCGCTGAAGCCGTGGTTCGCTGGCAAAATGCGCCACCGGCAGCAGCTCCAGCGCGGTAATGCCGAGGCGCTTGAAGTAATCGATCATCACTGGATGGCCCAGCGCTTTGTAGGTTCCGCGAATCTCTTCCGGCAGCTCAGGATGCAAATACGTCAACCCTTTGACATGCGCTTCGTAAATCACGGTATTGCCCCACGGCGTGCGCGGCGGGGTATCATCCTCCCAGTCATAATGATCGGACACCACCACGCCCTTCAGCGCGATGGTGGCATTATCATGATGATCCGGTTCATTTAGCCCACCGTGCAGCAGCGGGTTATCTTTTAACTCGCCATCCACCCGACGGGCGCAAGGGTCAAGCAGCAGCTTGGCCGCATTAAACCGGTGGCCCTGCTGCGGTTGCCATGGGCCATGAACACGATAGCCATAGCGCAGACCGGGCCGGGCGTTGGCCAGATAGCCGTGCCAGACATCACCGCTACGCCCCGGCAGGTCATAGCGAAGTTCGCACCCTTGCTCATCGAATACGCATAATTCAACGCGTTCAGCGTGGGCTGAGAAGAGTGTGAAATTGACACCATGGCCGTCATACGTTGCACCATGGGGGGTGGCGTTGCCGGTTGCCAGTTGCGTCATTACCCCTCCCGGACCAGCCAAATCGTTGCCAACGGCGGTAACGTGAGGCTCAGTGAGTGCTGACGACCATGGCTGGCGATTTCATCGCTGTGCACCGCACCGCCGTTGCCGGTATTGCTACCGTGGTAATGCATCGAGTCGGTATTGAGGATCTCACGCCATTTGCCTGGTTGATTGATACCGAAGCGATAGCCGTGGCGGGGCACAGGCGTAAAGTTGCTGACCACGATGATTTCATTGCCGACCTTGTCACGACGCACGAAAGCCAGCACCGAACGTTCGTTGTCATCTACCACCAGCCACTCAAAGCCATAGGCGTCAAAGTCGAGCTCGTGCAGCGCTTTGTGATGACGGTAGGTGTGGTTCAGATCGCGCACCAGACGCTGTACGCCGTGGTGCCAGTTATCGCCACCTTCCAGCAGGTGCCAGTCGAGGCTGGCGTCATGGTTCCATTCACGTCCCTGCGCAAACTCGTTGCCCATAAACAGCAGTTTTTTGCCCGGGAAGGCCCACATCCAGCCGTAGTAGGCGCGCAGGTTGGCAAACTTCTGCCATGCGTCTCCCGGCATGCGATCGAGAATGGATTTTTTACCGTGTACCACTTCATCATGCGACAGCGGCAGGACGAAGTTTTCGGTGTAGTTGTACAGCATGCCGAAGGTCAGCTTGTCGTGATGGTACTGACGATGAATCGGATCCAGCTTCATGTAGTCCAGCGTGTCGTGCATCCAGCCGAGGTTCCACTTATACCAGAACCCTAAACCGCCCATATCCTGTGGTCTTGAAACGCCGGCAAAGTCGGTGGACTCTTCCGCCATGCTCACCGCACCAGGAACTTGTTCGCCAAGAATTCGGTTGGTATTGCGTAAAAACTCAATGGCTTCGAGGTTTTCACGACCACCAAATTCGTTCGGGATCCATTCCCCTTCTTTGCGGCTGTAGTCGCGATAAATCATCGACGCCACGGCATCCACGCGCAACGCGTCAATACCAAAGCGTTCAATCCAGTACAGGGCGTTGCCCACCAGGTAGTTGCTGACTTCACGGCGACCATAGTTGTAGATCAGCGTGTTCCAGTCCTGGTGATATCCTTCGCGCGGGTCGCTGTGCTCATACAGGTTGGTGCCATCAAACTCTGCCAAACCAAAGTCGTCCGACGGGAAATGACCCGGCACCCAGTCGAGAATGACGTTCAGCCCCGCCTGATGCGCGGCATTCACGAAATAGCGGAAATCATCGCGCGTCCCGAAGCGACGGGTCGGCGCATACATGCCGGTAGGCTGGTAGCCCCAGCTACCGTCGAACGGATGCTCGTTAATCGGCAACAGTTCGAGGTGGGTAAAGCCCATCCATTTGGCGTACGGCACCAACTGATCCGCCAGCTCGCGGTAGCTCAGCCAGAAGTTGTTATCGGTATGACGACGCCATGACCCCAGGTGAACTTCATAGATAGAGATCGGTGCATCAAACTGGTTGGCTTTTTTGCGCGCCTCGCTTTGCACTACTTTTTCCGGCAGACCACAGATAAGCGACGCGGTTTCCGGACGCATTTGCGCTTCGAAGGCGTAAGGGTCCGCTTTGATTCGCAGCTTACCGTTGGCATCGATCATCTCGTATTTATACAGTTGACCATGCTGCGCACCGGGGATAAACAGCTCCCAAATACCGCTTTCTTTACGCAGGCGCATCGGGTGGCGACGACCATCCCAGTAGTTGAACTGCCCAACCACTGACACGCGTTGAGCGTTAGGTGCCCAAACTGAGAAGCGCGTACCGGTTACGCCATCCATGGTATCCGCATGCGCACCCAGCGTTTCGTAAGGTCGCAGGTGCGTACCTTCAGATAACAGCCAGGCATCCATATCCTGGATCAGCGGGCCAAAACGATAAGGGTCATCAATCAGATTCTGTTGTCCATGCCAGACAACGGCCAACTGGTAGCGAAAGAAATTTTTACGGCGGGGAAGTACAGCACAGAAAAAACCGCGAGAGTCGAGGCAATCCAGCTTGCCGACTTTGCGTCCGGTTTTGGGTTCGATCACCCACACTTCGGTGGCGTCAGGTAATAGGGCGCGGACTTCAAGTCCAGCATCAGTTTGGTGCATACCGAGTACGGAAAAAGGATCCGCAAAATGGCCTGCAATTAGCGCATTAATCACGTCTCTATCGATACGAACGGACATGGTTGTCATCCTGTTTTATGGCGTCACCCCTTCCAACTGATTTTCGACATCAGGTAGTGACACTTTTTTTGACCTGAACGGCGCAGCACAATTGTGCATCCTCTCTGCGTCGTCCCACCTTCAGGCAACAACTTAATACCTCCGGTACTAAGTCACCCTTAAAGAATAGCCAATGCTTTATCTTACTCCTGGTAAAAAATGAAACATCTGCGCTTACTCCTGTATTACGCAAAAAAAGGGGTGATTCCTCACCCCTTGATCGTTAACAAACTATTACGCCAATTGGCGCAGCATACGGCGCAATGGCTCCGCAGCACCCCACAGCAACTGGTCGCCCACGGTAAAGGCTGACAGGAACTCCGGTCCCATGTTCAGCTTACGCAGACGGCCTACTGGCGTGGTCAGCGTGCCGGTAACGGCCGCCGGGGTTAACTCACGCATGGTGATATCCCGATCGTTTGGTACAACTTTGGCCCACGGATTGTGCGCCGCCAGCAGTTCTTCCACGGTCGGAATAGACACATCTTTTTTCAGTTTAATGGTGAACGCCTGGCTGTGGCAGCGCAGCGCACCGACGCGCACGCACAGACCATCAACCGGGATCACGGAAGACGTGTTGAGAATTTTGTTGGTTTCCGCCTGTCCCTTCCACTCTTCACGGCTCTGACCGTTATCGAGCTGTTTGTCGATCCACGGAATCAGGCTACCGGCCAGCGGTACGCCAAAGTTATCAACCGGTAGTTCGCCGCTGCGGGACAGGGTCGTTACTTTACGTTCGATGTCGAGAATAGCAGAGGAAGGGGTCGCCAGTTCCTCGGCCACATGGCCATACAGATGACCCATCTGAGACAGCAGTTCACGCATATGGCGCGCGCCGCCGCCGGAAGCCGCCTGATAGGTCGCTACGGAAACCCAGTCAACCAGGTCATTGGCAAACAGGCCACCGAGGGACATCAGCATCAGGCTAACGGTACAGTTGCCGCCGACAAAGGTCTTAATGCCTTTGTTCAGGCCGTCGGTGATGACATCCTGGTTAACCGGATCGAGAATAATGATGGCATCGTCTTTCATACGCAGCGAAGAGGCTGCGTCAATCCAGTAACCCTGCCAACCGCTTTCACGAAGCTTTGGATAGATTTCGTTGGTATAATCGCCGCCCTGACAGGTCACGATGATATCGAGCGCCTTCAGCGCATCCAGATCAAAAGCGTCCTGAAGTGTGCCGGTCGCGGTGCCACCGAACGTCGGTGCCGCCTGCCCGAGCTGGGAAGTAGAAAAGAAAACAGGGCGAATGGCGTCGAAGTCACGCTCCTCAACCATGCGTTGCATGAGAACAGAGCCGACCATACCGCGCCAGCCGATAAAACCAACATTTTTCATAGCGTTTTTTCCTGCAGAGATGTGTGCTGTGTATGCTAACCAGTATCCTACTGGCCTATCCTTCACCATACAAAAAGCAGCCAAAGTCGCAAGTGAAATTAATCAATGATAGCGAAGCCATCAGTAATGCGACTTATCCCGCTGCGCAAGCAAGCAGAAAGTCCGCGGTAATTATCAGGGAATTTGAGTTATGAATGAAATCATTTCAGCGGCAGTTTTATTGATCCTGATTATGGATCCGCTCGGAAATCTGCCCATTTTCATGTCCGTATTGAAACATACCGAACCAAAACGTCGCCGCGCGATTATGATTCGCGAGCTGTTTATTGCGCTGTTGGTGATGCTGATATTCCTGTTTGCGGGCGAGAAAATTCTGGCATTTCTTAACCTGCGCGCGGAAACCGTATCGATCTCCGGGGGCATCATTTTGTTCCTGATCGCCATTAAGATGATTTTCCCCAGCGCCACCGGGAATAGCACCGGGCTTCCGGCTGGTGAAGAGCCATTTATCGTACCGCTGGCGATTCCGCTGGTCGCCGGTCCGACAATCCTGGCCTCATTAATGCTGTTGTCGCATCAGTATCCAAACCAGATGGGGCATCTGGTGATTGCGCTGCTGATCGCCTGGGGCGGTACATTCGTGATTTTGCTGCAGTCTTCGCTGTTTTTACGTCTGCTGGGAGAGAAAGGGGTTAACGCGCTGGAGCGCCTGATGGGGCTGATTCTGGTGATGATGGCAACCCAGATGTTCCTCGACGGCGTTCGGATGTGGATGAAGGGGTAACGCACTCACTTTACGCCGGGTGGCGGCTTCACCTTACCCGGCCTACGGTGTCGATATGTGCTCGTTTGTAGGCCCGGTAAGCGCTAGCGCCACCGGGCAATCAGCGCCGTGAATGTGTTTGTGAGAAACACCTCAATCATTTAAGTCTATGAAAAAGCGTATTTTCATTTCTGCGAGGCGCCTTCCGGAATACGCTCTTGTCAGCATCACGGATAAGCATTATCTTCTCGCTGCACCTGCAAAATCAGGTGCCAGGATTGGTCCCCTGATTACCTCATTCGCGATAAAATTCACTTTTGTCGTGCGACCAGCTACACCTCAATGGTGGGCTGGACGGTGGCGTCACAAGACGCACCGGTATCCAATGAGGCCGGTAGGACCAACTCCGTTCAGCCCGCCACCAAAAGGTTGGTCCCTTCGGTGGTGGATGAAAATCACTCATCGGAGGCTGCCCTATGGCAACGCCCCCTCTCTTTTCACACTCTTTATTTACCCTGCCCTTTAGCCATGCCACGGACTTCACCGAGTTGGCGGATAACTGTGAGCGTTTTGTCGAAGGGCTTGTTGAATGTCATGACCCGGTTGAAAAACTGGCGATGTGCGCGCGCCTGTCGGCCTGTCTGGCACTATTGCAACCAACCTTAACGGAGCCTGTACCGCAGCATCTACAGGCCAGCCTGACGGTAGAAACCTTACCGACCCGCTCTCCCCTCTTTGAACCCGAACCAGATCAGATGGGGCGTTACTGCCAGCTTTTGACGCATTTACTGATGAGCAAAACGCTGTCTGACGAGATGGAACGCGTTGCGGGCGATTTACTGCAGGATTTGGTAGGCTATTTCGCCGATACGTTAAAAGCGCGCGTTGGTTGAAAACCGAGGATGGTGTGATGGTGCTGTAAAAAAGCCGGGTGGCGGCTTTGCCTTACCCGGCCTACGGTGTCGATATGTGCTCGTTTCCAGGCCCGGTAAGCGCAAGCGCCACCGGGCAATGCCATCAGCTCAACAGCTGGAAGGCAATCATACCGACAATCGCGCCGACCGTACCGAGGATGGTTTCCATCATCGTCCAGGTCTTCAGCGTTTGCGCTTCAGTCGCACCGGTAAATTTACCGAACAACCAGAAACCAGCGTCGTTAACGTGGCTGACCACGATAGAGCCGCCCGCGATACAGATAGACAGCGCCGCCATCTGGGCACCGGAGTAGTTCAGTTGCTCAATCACCGGCATCACCAGACCGACCGCCGTTAAGCAGGCCACTGTCGCGGACCCCTGAATGATACGCACCGCCGCCGCCAGCACGAAGCAGGTGATAGCGATCGGCAAGCCCATACCGGTTAACGCTTCGCCCAGTGCAGGGCCAACGCCGGAATCTACCAGTACCTGTTTGAACACGCCGCCCGCACCAATCACCAGCAGAATAATCCCCGCGGGCTGAAGCGCATGGCCGCAGATTTCCATCACGCGGTCTTTTGGCATGCCCTGGCGCACCGCCAGACCGTAAATCGCCACCAGACAGGCAACCAGAATCGCGGTAAACGGATGACCGATAAACTCGAACCATTCGTAGGTTGAAGAACCGACCGGAACAAAGCGTGCGGCGATGGTTTTCAGACCAACCAGCACCAGCGGCAGCAGGATAAGCGATAAGCTGAAGCCAAAGGAGGGCATTTTGCCTTCGCCCAGATGCGGCTCGGTAATGTCTTCCGGTACGTGCAGCTCAACGTAACGGCTGATGAAGTTACCCCACAGCGGCCCGGCGATAATCATGCCCGGGATCGCGGCGCACAGGCCAATCAGGATCATCCAGCCAAAGTCGGCGTGCATCTGAGAGGCCAGCAGCATCGGCGCAGGCCCCGGCAGCAGGAACGCTGCGGCAGCCGCCACGCCCGCAAACAGCGGAATGACCAACTTAACCAGGTTAGTACCGGTATGGCGCGCCATTGAGAACGCTACGCTAATCAGCAGCACAATCGCCACCTCAAAGAACAGCGGCAGCGCGCAAATCAGACCGGCCAGGCCAATCGCGTAATGTGCGCGGCTATGACCGAAGGATTTCAGCATTTTGACGGCAATCTGATCGACCGCGCCGGTCTCATGCAAAATCTTGCCGAACATCGCCCCCAGCGCCACCACAATCGCCAGGAAACCGAGCGTGCCTCCCATCCCTTTTTCCATGGTCGCCGCGATTTTATCGAGCGGCATACCGGAAAAGAGACCTGCACCAATGGATACCACCATCAAAGCAACGAAGGCGTGCATACGCGCCTTCATCACTAAAAACAGCAGTAATAAAACGGACCCTACTGCTGTTAAAACAAGCGTTAATGTGCTCACTACTTACTGCCTTGGTTAATAACCTCAATGGTGCTGGCGACCACACCGTCCAGTGGTTGATCGATATCGACCACCAGTACATCGTTTTCATTCGCACCCGGTTCTTCCAGCGCTTCAAACTGGGTAACCAGCATCTGCGTTTTGAAGAAGTGGCCTTTACGCGCCTTCAGACGGCTTTCAATAACGTCAAAATCCCCTTTCAGATAAATGAAAGAGAGGTTCGGGTTACCGTCGCGCAACTGGTCACGGTAGACTTTTTTCAAGGCAGAACAGACGATCAGCGAAACCTTGTTGGTACGCTGCATCGCAAAAGCGGCGTCATTCAGCGCCTGTAGCCACGGTTTACGGTCGTCATCGTTGAGTGGCTCACCGGAAGCCATTTTCATGATGTTGCTGCGCGGATGGAGAAAATCGCCATCAAGAAACGCGGCCTGCAGTTGATGCGCCACTTCGCTGGCGACAGCAGATTTACCGCTGCCCGATACGCCCATCAGAACGTAAACGTGGTGATCATGATTAGTCGTGCTCAAAGCGTTGCCCCCACTGGTACAAGAATCAGGAAATTGTTACGGGTAACTGTTATCGGTAACATTGTCCAGCCGGATAAATAGAGAAGCAATATCCATTCGTGCTCGAAGTGTATAAGTGTGAGCTACTTCAAACTTGTTGGCTTAAATAGATCCGCCCGGTGACAAGGTGAAACCTAAATCTAACATTTTAGGCGTGACTGCTTCACCACGAATGCGCGCCAGCAGGCGTTCTGCGCCAATGCTGCCCATCCGTTCACGTGGCGTGAGCACACTCGCCAGACGCGGCTCCATCACCTGCCCGATGTCGTGACCGTGGAATCCGGCAATCGCCATGTCATCCGGGATTTTCAGCCCTAAACGCTGGCATTCGAAGGCCGCCCCTACCGCCAGGTCATCGTTGGTACAGAAAACGCCGTCGAGCTGCGGGTATTCACGCCGCGCCTGACGGATGAGTTCAATACCGGAGGAGTAGGAAGAAGACTGTTCCACCATCACGCTGTACGGCACCAGGTTGGCATCGCGCATTGCCTGCTCGTAGCCTCTCTGTTTGATGATAGTACGTTCATCAAGACGAGCGCCAAGATAGGCTACATGACGGTGCCCGCGGGCGATAATAGCGGCAGTCATCTGACGCGCGGCTTCGAAGTTGTCGAAACCGACGGCGATATCCAGACACGGAGACTGGCTGTCCATCAGCTCAACCACCGGGATACCGGCAACTTCAATCATTTTCAGCGTACGGGGCGTATGGCTACGTTCGGTGAGGATCAGGCCATCGATATTCCACGACAGCATCGATTCCAGGCGCTCTTGTTCCATCTCAGGCTTATAGCCGTAGTGCGCGAGCATCGTTTGATAACCATGGGCGTCGGTGACAGCCTCAATGCCGCGTAGCACTTCAGCAAAAACCTGGTTAGTGAGAGACGGTAACAGCACGCCGATAGCGCGGCTGGTGGCGTTAGAAAGGATATCAGGAGCGCGATTGGGAATATAACCCAGCTCATCAAGTGCAGCGGCAATTTTGCCCCGCAGCGCCACGGAGACCTGCTCCGGGTTACGCAAAAAGCGACTGACCGTCATTTTGGTCACGCCCACGCGGTCGGCTACATCCTGAAGTACGGGTCTTTTCTTTTTCATCGTCCTGAAGCGTTAAAAAGGGATAGATTCTCCCAGTTTACCACGGACGTGCGTGAACCTTTGCAGAGAAAAAAAGGAGTTTTTATTGTGATAAATACACAAAATCATTCGAGTTGCATCAAGGCGGCGACGCAGTGACAAATTCGTCAGGAACGAATTTGAACAACCGAAGGTTGCCTCTGGTGAGGGACAAGGATGTCCCTCATTAAATCCCCGGGAGCGTACATTAAGTACGCGACCGGGGTGAGCGAGGAAAGCCAACACAGATGCGGCTTGAAGGATGACGTGTATTTTTATACTGGCGGCAGGTCAAACAGCAACACTTCACTGTCGCTGTCGGCATGAATAGAAATTGCCTGTTCATCCCAGATTGCCAGACCGTCGCTGGTGGTCGCTTTGGTGCCGTTAATCGTCACGTTGCCTTTTACCACCTGGATCCAAACGCGGCGTTCAGCGGCAATCTGATGCACCGACTGCTCATCTTTGACCAGCGCCCAACGGTACAGCTCCATATCCTGGTACACTTTCAGTGAACCATCACGGGCATCCGGCGACAGCACCAGTTGTTTACCCTGAGCGGCATCGAAACGACGCTGTTCATAGCGCGGTGTAATACCGTTCTCCTGCGGCATGATCCAGATCTGATACAGATGCAGCTTCTCAGTATTGCTCGGGTTGTACTCCGAGTGACGGATCCCCGTCCCGGCGCTCATAATCTGAAACTCACCGGCCGGAACCTGCTCTTTGTTGCCCATGCTGTCCTGATGCTCTACCGCGCCTTCCAGCACGTAGGTCAGGATTTCCATGTCTTTATGGGGGTGAGTACCAAATCCCTGACCTGCGTCGATCACGTCATCGTTAATCACGCGCAGTGCTGAGAACCCCATAAAGTTCGGGTCATAGTAGTTGGCAAAAGAGAAGGTATGCCAGGAATCAAGCCAGCCATGATTAGCGTGGCCACGGTCGTTAGCTTTGCGTAAGTAGATCATTGTGTTCACCCCCAGATGTTTTCGATGGAGTAAGTGTGGACTCAATCCGTCTGGGATCATAGAGGGTGAAAATTGACTCCTCTGTTCAAAAAATATGAACAAGCCCAGAGGAGTCTGTGCAGGCTATTTGGCGAGGGTTATCGTGGCAGGCGTTGCCTGTTCAAAGGCGCGTTCGAGGATCTCCAGGTTGGTAAGAACTTCAGATTCCTTGACGTAATTAGGCGTACCGGTGGTCAGCGTCTGGTACAGCGCGTCATACACGCGACCGTAATCCCCCACTTCCGGCTTTACCTCTTCTTTTACCGTGATGCCGTCATCGTTGACGTACTCCAGCATCCCAATGGAATCATCAGCAGCGAAACCTGGCTCACCCGGCATGATATTGGCCTTCAGGCTGGTTTCCTGCTGGTCGATGCCGTACTTCACAAACGAGCCTTTGGTGCCATGGACGATAAACTTCGGATAGTCGATTTTCACCAGATGACTGGTTTTAACAATGGCTTTCAGGTCGCCGTAAAACAGCTGCGCTTCAAAGGTATCGTCCGGGTTCGCTTTGTTGCGCAGGCTGCGGATGTCATAGGCCACATGATCGGGACGTCCGAACAGCGAGATAATCTGATCCATGGTGTGTACGCCCAGACCATAAAACGCGCCGTCCTGCGGCAGTCCCGGCTTGGTTTCTGCTTCAGGACGGTAGTAATCGAAATGGCTTTCAACCTCAACAATCTTGCCGAGCTTGCCGCTCTCAATGGCTTTTTTCGCGGTGAGGAAGCAGGAGTCAAAACGGCGATTCTGATACGGCGTAACGGTCAGTCCTTTGCTTCGCGCCAGTTCGAACAGCTCTTTTGCTTGCGCAAGCGTCGGCGTGAAGGGTTTCTCAACCAGCACATTTTTACCCGCTTCCAGCGCGCGTTTAGCATATTCAAAATGGCTGTCAGCATGGGTACAGACGATCACCAGTTTCACCTGCGGATCGTTTAAGATCTCGTCGAGGTCGCTGGTGAAGTGAATATGCGAATACTGCGGCGCCTGCTCTTCCGGCCTGGCGTTGCGGCGGAAAATGTGCGCGACGTGCCAGCTATTTTTGCGGTTGAGGACGTACGGCAAATGGTAGCGGGTGGTGCTTTTACCAAAACCAATAAATGCGCAGTGTAAGGTCATGAGACGATCCTTTTGAAGGTGATTGTCTACACCATAGCGCAAAGCGGCTGGAGACTGAATCCATCCTGTCATCGTGCCGGATGCGGCGTTGCCTTATCCGGCCTACCGCATTATACAGCCAAAAGATCGGGCGTAAGTGGCGTAGGCAGATTATTCACGGCCTGCGCGCAGCAACCGGAGCGTACACAGAGTACGTGAGGATTGCGAGCACAGCCCGGGATTAAGCTGGTAAGCAAACTAGCCCGAAACCCAGCCAAAAAAAAAGCCAGCAAAAGCTGGCTAAAGTAATACTGGAAGCAATGTGAGCAATGTCGTGCTTTCAGGTTCTCCGTAGGGGTTCCCCTGAACGCAGAGCAATAATAATCATTCTCATTCGCACTTGTCTACTTCTTTTTGCAAAAAAATGCAGTTGACGGATTTTTCTTTCTCAGCGAGTGTAAATGCACAATTAACCCTGCAGGAGATAAGGAATGAGTGAGATAGTGATACGCCACGCTGAACCGAAAGATTACGACGCAATTCGTCAGATCCACGCCCAGCCGGAGGTGTACCACAACACGCTACAGGTTCCTCATCCTTCTCTCGAAATGTGGCAAGCGCGGCTAACCGAGCAAGCCGGTGTCAAACAGCTGGTTGCCTGCATTGATGATATCGTCGTGGGGCATCTCTGTATTGAGGTCGCGCAGCGCCCGCGCCGCAGCCACGTGGCCGATTTTGGTATCTGCGTGGATGGCAGGTGGCACAATCGTGGCGTTGCCAGCGCGCTGATTCGTACGATGATCGACATGTGCGACAACTGGCTGCGCGTCGAGCGCATTGAGCTGACAGTATTTGTTGATAATGAGCCTGCTGTAGCAGTCTATAAGAAGTACGGCTTTGAAATCGAAGGCACCGGTAAGAAATACGGCCTGCGCAACGGTGAGTATGTTGATGCCTACTTTATGGCGCGCGTGAAATAAATTTAAGGGCAAGCCTTATCGCCCTGCTTATTGAAAGGACGCAATAGTGAAAAAGTTTCTTCCCCTGGTTTTGCTGGCCTCGCTCTCCCCTGCTTTTGCCACTACCGTACAAAATCTCGATTCCGTAGCCAGTGCCATCCAACATCCTGAAGGTAAACAGATTTTTGCTGAGCAAATGGCAGGAGCAACCCCTGCGAAAGGATTTGGTGAGCTTCCTCAGGGCTTATCTGAAAAGCAGTGGATTGCCTGGGTTGCACCGAATGAAGATCCTGACAACCTGATCCTGACCGGTGCTAAATCTTGGGGAAAAGACGGTAAATATATTGGCATTGCTTGTTTTGCCGATAATAAGGCTGACGCCGAGCAAGCAAAAAAATACGCGGATAACACCTGCCCGGAAAACTACAGCAACGGGCGCGCTAATAAATTATATCTCGGCGTTTTTTCCTGGCAGAATCCACAGCTAACGCCGATTGCACGCTCGGAAAAACCGTTAAACCAGCTCTCAGAGTGGAATAAAGCCGCTGAAAAAGAGAGCGATGATGAGTCCGTCAGACCGCTGGCTTATTATACAAAGCTGGATCTGGCACCGTACCGGATAGCACCCGATACCCTGGCATTCGGGGTGCGGGGTGGATACTCTGATGCGTATTCCGGCGGCGGCGCATTTTATGAAGTGCTGGAACTCTACACCATCAAAGACAGCAAGATAATCAACGTGTTTTCTGACCTTGTTTATTACTATTCGGACATTGCTGGAGACTGGAATAAAGACGGCACAAGGCAGCACGACATCAGCGAAAGTAAGTACATTCTCAAAATGCGCTCGGCAAAGACGCACGGATTTTATGACTTAGAGCGCGTTAGCCTACAGGATAAAAGCAGCCAAATATTCCGCTGGTCCGAATCACTGCAGCGATATGCACCATAACCTACCGGTCAGGCCTACATCGTTCAGAACGCTGTAGGCCAATCTATTTTAGATCCCACCGAAAAATTCAAGAACGGAAGCGCCATCCAGTCCTGGCATAGAGTTGTTGATTACAGCCTATCGCCTTCCCCCACCGCCATGTTTCGGCTTAACAACCACCTGAATTATATGGTTATTCAGCTTTCTATCTTCATCGCTATTTTTCGTAACTTTAATAATATTAATATTACATTTTTGTTTTTTTTTGGTTTCTGCCATCACTTTATGGTGACAATCACAACAATATACTTCCCCTGGGACTAACTTAACCACGGTGAGGTAAAAAATGAAATTTGAACGCCATCATAGAATATTGAAAGAAATCAGTATTTCGGGAGTTGTAAAAGTTTCAAATCTGGCGAAAAGTCTCAAGGTAACAAAGGAAACTATTCGCTCAGATCTCAATGAACTTGCCGGGCAGGGATATCTCACTCGCTGTCATGGTGGTGCATTTATTACCCTTGACTCTCTTGATAACGTTGCAAAAAACGAAATTGCTTATGTGCTGGAAAAATATGAATCAGCGCAGAAAATAAAAAAAGGTCTCTCTGCCATGAAGAATAATGTATGTGTTATTGGCTCGTTTAATGTTGATATTATCAGTTACCTACCGAGGCTACCCTCGACAGGCGAATCATTACTTGCTGATAAATTTATTTTTTCGCCCGGAGGTAAAGGATGCAATCAGGCATTAGCGGCAAGCTATGCCGATTCTGATGTGCATTTTATTACTAAAGTAGGATCAGACCATTTCAGTGATTACGCCATTAATTTTATAAACTCATCAAAGATCCATAACAGCGTTATCTATCAGACTAAAGAAACACAAACAGGTACAGCGACTATTATGGTGAATGGAGATACCGGGGATAACGTCATCGCTATCTATCCAGGTGCTAACATGACAATTTCACCTGATGAAATAACCATACAAAAAGAAGCCATCGTTCATTCAGATATTGTTCTCGTACAACTGGAGACAAATTACGAGGCACTTCAACAAACCATTCGCCTCGCGCAGAAAAATGATATCCCGGTCATTATCAATCCAGCGCCATATAATGAAATGGTTAATACCATCATTGATGATATCGATTATATCACGCCAAATGAAACCGAAGCTGGTCTGCTGGCAAACATGTCCGTCAACGATATTGAATCAGCCAAATGTGCAGCAAAGATTATTCATCAGAAAGGCGTCAAAAATACCATTATCACATTGGGTAGCAAAGGTTCTCTCGCTTATGACGGAACGCAATTCATCTATTCTCCGGCATTTCCGGCTGTTGTAAAAAATACTGCTGGCGCTGGCGATGCCTTCAATGGCGCACTCGCGTCTGGCCTTGCTAAAGGAAAATCACTGGCATCTGCATTGTGCTACGCCAGCGCATTCGCCTCGCTTGCTGTTGAAACACCGAATGCCTCTGACATGCCAGAAAACGAATCCGTTCTTCATCGCATTCAGGGCTCACATTACAAACAAACTATCTCTACTCACTAAATCAAGGAGCAGACTATGAACAATACGCAGAAAAAACTAAAGGTGCTCTTTATTGGAGAATCCTGGCATATTCACATGATTCATTCAAAAGGCTATGACAGTTTTACCTCCAGTAAATATGAAGAAGGTGCTACATGGTTGCTTGAATGCTTAAAGAAAGGTGGTGTAGAAATTGATTATATGCCGGCTCACACCGTGCAAATTGCATTTCCAGAAAGCATTGATGAACTAAACCGTTATGATGTCATTGTCATTAGCGATATCGGCAGCAATACGTTCCTGTTGCAAAACGAGACGTTCTATCAGCTAAAAATAAAGCCAAATGCTCTGGAATCAATTAAAGAGTATGTCAGAAATGGTGGTGGTCTGCTCATGATTGGCGGTTATCTGTCATTTATGGGCATTGAGGCCAAGGCTAATTACAAGAACACCATTCTTGCCGAGGTTTTGCCAGTTATTATGCTTGACGGCGATGACCGGGTAGAAAAACCAGAGGGTATCTACGCTGAGGCTATCTCCCCGGAACATCCTGTCGTTAACGGATTCTCAGACTACCCTGTATTTCTTGGATATAACCAGGTTGTCGCCAGAGAAGATGCCGATGTCGTTTTAACAATAAATAATGACCCGCTGTTAGTGTTCGGTGAATACCAACAGGGTAAAACCGCCTGCTTTATGAGTGATTGCTCCCCACACTGGGGAACCCAGCAGTTTATGTCATGGCCATTTTATACCGACCTGTGGGTCAACACGCTTCAATTCATCGCCAGAAAATAAAAAACAATGGAGTAACGAAAGTTACTCCTTTAATAAAATATAAGGATTGATGTATGAACAAGAATAAGTACTCAACCCCCTTACTGATGCTTGCCACCATCTTAGCCGGTATGCTCTCCCCGATGCAGTCTGCCGTTAATGGGCAGTTAGGACACTGGTTACAAGACGGTAATGCTTGCGCAGTAATCTCGTTTGCCAGCGGTCTGGTCGTCATGTTTTTTATTATTGTTGCGCGCAAAGAAACACGCCAGCAATTCGCCTCGATCCCGACGCTGATTAAAAAGAGAAAAATCCCGCTATGGAATTGGTTTGCAGGATTATGCGGTGCGATGGTCGTATTTTCTGAAGGCGCATCTGCCAGCGCGTTGGGCGTGGCCACCTTTCAAACTGCATTAATTTCCGCCCTGCTCCTTTCCGGCCTGCTGTGCGACCGATTTGGCGTCGGTGTCGATGAGAAGAAATATTTTACGCCATGGCGCGTTGCTGGCGCATTGTTCGCGGTTATTGCCACGATTTTTGTCGTGTCGCCACAATGGCATTCAACCTCCTTTATCCTGCTCGCTATCCTTCCATTTTTGGCAGGATTACTCGCTGGCTGGCAGCCTGCTGGAAATGCCAAAGTTGCCGAGGCCACGGGTTCTATGCTGGTTTCCATTACCTGGAACTTCATTGTCGGCTTTTGTGTGCTGGGCGCTGCACTGGCGATACGTGTCGCATTAGGCCATGTCACCGTCCAGTTACCCGATACGTGGTGGATGTATCTCGGTGGCCCGCTGGGTCTGCTGTCCATCGGGCTAATGGCGATTCTGGTCAGAGGCTTAGGTCTGTTGATGCTGGGTGTAGCGTCTACCGCAGGCCAGTTGCTTGGGTCGGTATTGATTGATGAATTGATCCCATCCTTAGGCAATACGGTCTATCTGGTCACCATCATCGGCACGTTGTTCGCGTTAGTGGGCGCAATTGTTACCACCATTCCTGAATACAGAGCATCCAAAATGGCGCAAAAAATGGAGGTGTCAGGATGAAAGGTTTCCTGCAAACCGTGACAGGCCCAGTGGCGCACACTGATATGGGGCTAACGCTCCCGCATGAGCATCTGTTTAACGATCTGTCATCCGTTGTTGATGAACCACATTATGCTTTTTCACAGCAACTGGTAGGAAAAAAAGTCAGTGCTGACCTACAGTGGGGACTGAAACACGACCCATACTGCTGCGCCGATAACATGGACAGAAAAGAGATTGATGATGTCATCTTTGAAATCAATAATTTTATGTCACTAGGAGGCAGGACGATTGTCGACGCGACGGGTTCTGAGTCTATCGGTCGGGACGCTTCATCGTTACGGGAAGTGGCAATAAAAACCGGTTTGAATATCGTTGCTTCATCAGGACCTTATCTGGAGAAGTTTGAAAGCACCAGGATCCATAAACCTGTCGATTCATTAGCCGCACTGATTGATAAGGAACTGAATCAAGGGATTGGCGAGACAGATATTCGCGCCGGTATGATCGGTGAAATTGGCGTGTCACCCGCATTTACCCAAGCGGAGCGTAACAGTCTGCGGGCAGCGTCTCTGGCACAACGTAATAATCCCCATACGGCGATGAATATCCATATGCCAGGGTGGCTGCGACTGGGTGATGAGGTGCTGGATATTGTCCTTGAAGAGATGAACGTCTCTCCGGCAAAAGTTTCGCTGGCACACTCGGACCCGTCAGGAAAAGATGTTGCCTATCAACGTAAAATGCTCGACCGTGGCGTATGGCTTGAATTTGACATGATTGGCCTGGACATCACTTTCCCTAAAGAAGGTATCGCCCCAGGCGTTCAGGAGACCGCAGATGCGGTAGCTCATCTGATTGAACTGGGTTACGCCGATCAGATAGTTTTAAGCCATGATGTTTTTCTCAAACAGATGTGGGCAAAAAATGGGGGGAACGGTTGGGGGTTTGTCCCGAATGTTTTCCTCGCCTATCTGGCTGCCCGTGGAGTAGACAACGATACTCTTCGCAAGCTCTGTATTGATAATCCAGCGCGGTTACTCACGGCATAGCCAACAAAACGCCCGGTGCCTGACACCGGGCTATTAATCAAAAATCAGTACCCCGCCGTTAAGTCATCCACGGAACGCGGGTCAGAAGCACCATACAGTGCGCCATCCGGTCCAACCATAATGCTCTGCGTGCTGCCCATCGCCTCTTTCAGCGCTACTTTCTGTCCTTTTTGCTCCAGCAGCTTGATTGTATCCGGGCTGAAGCCCTTCTCGATGCGCAGTTCATCCGGCAACCATTGATGATGGAAGCGCGGTGCGTTGGTCGCTTCGGCGACGTTCATCCCAAAATCAATGCTGTTGACCACCATTTGCAGTACGGTAGTGATGATTCGGCTTCCACCTGGGCTGCCGGTAACCAGCCAGGTTTTCCCGTCTTTTACCACGATAGTCGGCGACATCGACGACAGCGGACGCTTCTTCGGTCCAACCGCGTTGGCATCACCGCCCACCAGTCCATAAACGTTCGGCACGCCTGGCTTAGCGGAGAAATCATCCATTTCGTTATTCAGCAGAATACCGGTGTTACCCGCCACGATGCCGGTCCCGAAGGTGGTATTCAGGGTATACGTTACCGCCACGGCATTGCCGTCTTTATCCACTACCGAGAAGTGCGTAGTCTGGTTGCTTTCATACGGGGCGAGCTTGCCAGGTTTGATCTGGCTGGAGGGCTTAGCCTTGTTGATATCAATCTGATCGGCAAGCGTTTTAGCATAAGCTTTGTTGGTCAGCGCTTGCCACGGCACTTTCACAAAATCCGGGTCGCCCAGATATTCTGAACGGTCGGCGTAAGCATATTTCTCCGCTTCAGCCATAACCTGCATAGCATCGGCGCTGCCAAACCCGTACTTCTTCATATCGAAGTTTTCGAGAATATTGAGGATCTGCACGATGTGAATACCGCCAGAGGACGGCGGCGGCATGGAGAAGACCTGATACCCGCGATAGTCACCGCTGATCGGCGTGCGCTCCACGGCTTTATAGCTGGCTAAATCCTCTTTGGTCATCAGCCCGCCGTTCTTCTGCATTTCCCCGGCTATCTGATCTGCAATCGCCCCTTTATAAAACGCATCCGGACCATTCTCGGCAATCATTTCCAGACTTTTCGCCAGATTCTTTTGCACCAGCTTATCGCCCTTTTTCAGCGGCTCGCCGTCCTTCCAGAAAATGGCTTTGCTGTTCTCGTGATTAGGGAGCACCTCGCTGCCATAGGTTTTCAGATCGTCGGCCAGCGCGTCATTAACCACAAAGCCCTCTTCCGCCAGCTTCATCGCCGGGCGCACCACTTTGTTCAGCGGCATCGTGCCGTATTTCTCCAGCGCCAGCGAAAAACCCGCCACGGTACCCGGCGTACCGGATGCCAGATGCGACGTCAGCGACTTTTTCGCATCGGCGTTGCCCTGCTCATCAAGGAACATATCACGGGTCGCGCCAGCAGGCGCCATTTCACGAAAATCGATCGCGGTGGTGTTACCGTCTTTGGTACGCAGTAGCATAAAACCACCGCCGCCCAGATTGCCCGCCTGGGGATGCGTCACCGCCAGCGCATAGCCAACGGCCACGGCGGCATCGACGGCATTCCCACCCTGTTTAAGAATGTCCACACCAACCTGGGTAGCTAAAGCATCCACAGAGGCCACCATCCCATGCTTAGCACGTACGGGATGGAACACATCTTCCTCGACTCCGTAAGATACCGGCGGTGGCGCAGCCGGCGCGGCAGCAACGCTAAAACAACTTCCTGAGAGCAGAGCAGCAATGGCTACCCGGCGTAAAAACGTCGGTTTTATCATCGTTATTCTCCAGATGTATGGGGGTCGGCCCCCACTAAGCCTGGTGCATAACTCTGAAATAATCATCGTAACGGCGAGAAAGGAGTAAACTTAAGAGATCCCCGAGAGGAGAAAAGCGATGAAACGACTCTTACTTTTAGCCATGCTGTTGCCGTTTGCAGGCTTTGCACAGCCCATCAACACCATGAATAACCCGAACCAACCCGGTTATCAGATCCCGAGTCAGCAGCGTATGCAAACCCAAATGCAAACGCAGCAAATTCAGCAGAAAGGGATGCTCAACCAACAGTTGCAAACGCAGACGCGTATGCAGCAACAGCATCTGGAAAACCAAATTAACACCAACTCCCAGCGGGTCCTTCAGTCTCAGCCAGGCGAGTTGAATCCCAGCCAGCAGCAAATGCTGCCCAACAGCAACGGTGGGATGTTGAGTGGAACCCGTAACCCGGACAGCTCTCTGAATAAGCAACATATGCTGTCAGAGAAAAAGAACGGCGACATGCTGAAGCCCTCCAGCACGCCGCAGCCTAACGTTCCGTTAAAAACGATTGGGCCTTAAAAAGGTTGGAAATCCGGACCAATCGTATCAATGGCATCGGTACAGATGCAGTCCACGCCCCAGCGCAGCAGTTCCGCCGCGCGCTGGGGTCGGTTGACGGTATATACCAGAATACGTAGCCCCGCATCACGCAGCGCATCCACACGCGCTTCATCCAGCAGTTTGTGATTAAGATGAATAGAGACGCAGCCAAGCCGCATGGTCAGCTCGCGCCAGTCCTCGCGCCATTCATCAAGCAGCAAGCCTCTCGGCAGTTCAGGTACCGCCAACTGCGCCGATTCAAGTGCATCAATTTCAAAGGATGACAATAGTGGCGGCGTCATTCCCGCCCACAGTTCCCGCGCGGCCAGCGCCACGACTTTGCCGGTTAACGTTCCGGTACCGGTTGTGGGTTTAATTTCAATATTCGCCATCATACCGTGCTGACGGCAGCGCTCGGCCACTTGCGAGAGCAGCGGCAGCGGTTCACCTTTAAACTCACCGCTAAACCAGCCGCCGGCGTCCACGCGCAATAAATCCTGCCAGTTCAGCTCGCCTGCCACGCCCCAGCCGTTGCTGGTTCGCTCCAGGTTGTCGTCATGCAGTAAGAAGATCTCACCGTCTTTCGACAATTTAGCGTCAAACTCGATCATGGTATGCCCGTATCGCGCCCCCACGTCGATCGCCGCCAGGGTGTTTTCCGGGGCCAGCTTACCGCCGCCACGATGGGCGACAATATGGGGGTAAGGCCAGTTACTCATACGCGTTGTCCTGTTTCGCCATCAAAAAGATGCAGATGATTTTCCGGCAGATGCAGCCACAGCGTGCTGCCTGCCGTTGGGCGATGCTGATGCGCCAGTCGCACCACCAGCTTTTGCTCGCCCCAGCGTCCGTGTGCCAGGTTATCTGCGCCCAGCATTTCCAGTGTATCAACAACCAACGGCACGCCGCCTTCGGCCTGCGAGCTTAGCGCAATATGCTCTGGGCGGATACCCAACGTCATTTTACGCCCAATAGACTCTCTCGCGCTTCTGCCGATGGGTAGCGTCATGCCGCCCTCCAGTTCAAAATGGGTGCCCGAGGTACTGATGCACCCGTCCAGCAGGTTCATCGCCGGGCTGCCGATAAAACTCGCCACAAAGCGGCTGGCAGGCTTTTCATACACCTCAACCGGTGTACCTATCTGCTCGGCAATGCCTTTGTTCATCACCATCACCCGTTGGGCGAGGGTCATCGCTTCAACCTGGTCGTGCGTCACGTATAGCGAAGTGGTTTTCAGGCGGCGATGCAGATGTTGTAACTCCAGACGCATCTGCACGCGCAGCTTGGCATCGAGGTTAGAAAGCGGCTCATCGAACAGGAATACCGCTGGGTCACGCACAATCGCTCGCCCCATCGCTACGCGCTGGCGCTGACCGCCAGAAAGTTCGCGCGGACGACGTTTGAGCAGCTCACCCAGCTCGAGAATACGCGCCGCCTCATTTACCCGTTCAGCAATGTGCTCCTTGCCCATCCCGCGGATTTTCAGCCCCCAGGCCATGTTTTCTTCCACGCTCATATGCGGGTAGAGCGCGTAGTTTTGAAAGACCATCGCAATGCCGCGATCCTTCGGCTCCATCTCGGTGACGCGTTTATTATCAATCCAGATATCGCCACCGCTCACCCGCTCCAGCCCAGCCACCATCCGCAGCAGCGTAGACTTTCCGCAGCCGGATGGGCCAACCATCACGATAAATTCCCCGTCCGCGACGTCCAGCGTCAGCGGTTTAATCACCTGGGTTTTGCCGTCCCAGCTTTTGGTTACTGCCTGTAGTTTTAAACCAGCCATTTTTATTTCTCACTATCGACCAGACCGCGTACGAAGGCACGCTGCATGGCTAACACGATGATTACCGGAGGGATGAGCGTCAGCAGCATGGCAGCCATTACCTGGTTCCACTGCGTGGTGCCTTCACCGGTGGCGATCATGCCTTTGATACCCGCCACCGCAGTGCCCAAATTGACGTCGGTAATAATTAACAACGGCCACAAATACTGGTTCCAGCCGTAGATAAAGGTGATAACGAACAGCGCCGCCAGATTGGTTTTTGACAGTGGTAGTACGATATCGCGGAAAAAACGCATCGGTGACGCACCGTCAATTCGCGCGGCCTCAACCAGCTCATCCGGCAGGGTCATAAAGAACTGTCGGAACAGGAAGGTCGCAGTAGCCGATGCCATCAACGGCAGCGTCAGACCCGCATAGCTGTCGAGCATTTTCAGGTTGGCGATAACCTCCACGGTGGGGAAGATTCGCACCTCAACCGGCAGCATCAGGGTGATAAAAATCATCCAGAAGAACAGGTTGCGCAGCGGAAAACGGAACCAGACGATGGCGAATGCGGAGAGCATGGAGACGGTGATTTTCCCTACCGTAATACTGAACGCCATGATGAAGCTGTTAAGCATCATCAACCAGAACGGCGCGCTGTTGACGCCCACACCGTTGACCCAGATGTATTTCATGTTCTCCAGCAACTGCGTGCCGGGAACCAGCGTCATCGGTGTTTCAAACACCGCTTTGTTGTCCAGCGTCGCCGCGACAAACGCGACGTACAGCGGAAACAGGATCACCATGATCCCCATAATCAACATGGCATGGCTGAATATTGTCAGCCCACGACGGTTCTCAATCATTGGTAACGCACCTTACTTTCCACATAGCGGAACTGCACCACCGTCAAAATAATGACCAGGAACATCAGCACCACCGATTGTGCGGCGGAAGAAGCCAGATCCAACCCGACAAACCCTTCACGGTAGATCTTATAAATCAGCGTGGTCGTCGCCTGCACCGGCCCACCCGCCGTGGCGGCATCAATAACCGGGAAGGTATCAAAGAAGGCATAAACCAGATTCACCACCAGCAGAAAGAAGCTGACCGGGGCTATCAACGGCAGCGCCAGCTTAAAGAAGCGGCGAACCGGCCCTGCGCCATCAATCGCAGCAGCTTCGATCAGCGATCGCGGGATAGACTGCAGTGCGGCAAAGAAGAACAGGAAGTTGTAACTAATCTGCTTCCAGACCGATGCAAACACCACCAGGAACATCGCCTGACCGCTGTTTTGCGCATGGTTCCAGTCATAGCCAAACTCACCGAGAAAATGGGTAATCAGCCCGCGACCTGGGTTAAACAGGAAGATCCACAATACGGCGGCGACGGCAGGCGCGACGGCATAGGGCAACAGCATCAGCGTCTGGTAAAAACGGCTGCCGCGCACCACGTAATTCACCAGTGCCGCAAAAAATAACGACACCAGCAGACCGCTTACCGTGACTAACGTACTGAACTTAATGGTGGTCCAGAATGAGTCGAGGTAGTACGGGTCATGAAACAGCGCGACAAAGTTTTCCAGTCCGACAAACTGGCTGGAAAGACCAAACGGATCAACGGATTGTAGCGAGTACCACAGCGCTTCACCGGCGGGCCAGATAAAGAAAATAACGGTGATAACCAGCTGCGGAGCCACCAATAAATAGGGAAGCCAACGCGAGCGGAATACCGGACGGGATGAAGACATGTAGGTTCTTTTCCTGGAAGGTGCCGGATGGCGGTGCAAGCACCTTATCCGGCCTACAAACTACAAACTTGTAGGCCTGATAAGCACAGCGCCATCAGGCACTTATACACTTAAGACTTGGTCGATTGCTCAAAGCGGCGCAGTAACTGATTGCCACGCTCAACGGCGGCATCCAGTGCCTGCTGCGGGGTTTTCTTCCCGGTCCAGACGCTTTCCAGCTCTTCATCCACAATAGTGCGGATCTGCGGCATATTGCCCAAACGCAGCCCTTTGGTGAACGGCAACGGCGGCTTGTTCAGCATCTGGCGGGTGGCGATATCAGCCCCAGGGTTCTTCTCATAGAAGCCCTGCTCACGGGTCAGGTCGTAGGCAGCGGTGGTGATCGGCAGATAGCCGGTCTTCTGGTGCCATTCGGCAGCAATTTCAGGCTTCGCCAGGAAGTTGAGGAACTGCGCCACGCCTTCGTAGGTTGCTTTGTCTTTACCCTGCATCACCCACAGGCTGGCCCCACCGATAATCGCATTCTGCGGCGCGCCCTTCACATCGGCATCGTACGGCATCATCCCGACGCCATAATTGAATTTAGCGTAGTGGCGGATGTCGGCCAGCGAACCGGAAGAGGCGGTGGTAATGGCACAATCCCCGTTGTAGAACTTCTCAGTGGATTCGTCCTTACGCCCGAAGTAGCTGAAATCACCTTTTTTGTTCAACTCTTCCAGCAGAGCGATGTGTTTCACCTGTTCCGGTTTATTGAACTCCAGCACCGCGTCGGTACCGTCAAAGCCATTGTTTTTGGTTGCTACCGGCAGACCGTTCCAGGCGCTGAAGTTTTCAATCTGAATCCATCCCTGCCAGCCGCTGGCGTAACCGCACTTCATGCCTGCGGCTTTCAGCTTCGCGGTGTACTCCGCCAGATCCTGCCAGGTTTTCGGCGGCTGCTCCGGGTCTAAACCGGCTTTTTTGAAGGCATCTTTGTTGTAGTACAGCACCGGAGTGGAGCTGTTAAACGGCTGGGAGAGCAAGTGTCCGCTTTTAGAGTCGGTGTAGTAACCGGAAACGGTCGGTACGAACTGAGACTCATCGAAGTTAATGCCAGCCTCTTTGAATACTTCATAGACCGGTTTAATGGCTTTTGAGGCCATCATGGTTGCCGTACCCACTTCATAAACCTGCAGCAGCGCAGGCGCGTTTCCGGTACGGAAAGCGGCAATTCCTGCACTCAGGCTCTGCTCGTAGTTACCTTTGTACTGCGGAACAATTTTGTAGTCGGGATTGGCTGCATTAAAACGTTGGGCCAGTGAATCAACTTCTTTACCCAGTTCGCCTTCCATTGAGTGCCAGAACGGGATAGTGGTGACCGCCAGTGCCTGACCTGCAAATGCCAGGCTAAGTGCCAGTCCTAAAGCTGTATGTCGTAACGATATCATCGGTTATCTCTCTTGTTGTGCCGGATGCGCGATATCACGCGTTTTATGCTCGCGGGGGTAACATGACATGCTCGAATGACAGAAAAATAACTTTTTTATTACAAAAAAAAGATAGTAAGGCGACAAACAGATGGCAAGGCGGTGAAAGCGTAGTGACAGGAAAATGCGGGGTGGTGCACAACAAAGCCGGATATCGCTATACCTTCTCCGGCCAGGGTGGCGTTATCTGCTGCTCCAGCAAGGAAGATTAATCCCGACGCCAGCGTCGTTCATATTCATTCTGTAAACGCTGCTGCTCTCGTCGCTCACGTTCACGCTGGATATCTGATTTATCATCTTCCCAGCCAAGGCATACTGAGCTGGTAAACACTTCGCAGGGCGAGTTAGATTGCGCTAACGGGTTGTCCGGCTTTTCTTCCCAAATTGCAGGGTCGCGCGGGTCGAACGCTGGCGATGTTGAGGCCAGGGTGGTTAGTGAAAGCGTCAAAAACAAACTGCCAATCATCATGCAGGTACCTGAACGAATCATCCTTTCTCCATGTTCATTTTTATTATTGATAACTATTCTCAATAATAACATAGAGCAATAAAAAGGGGCCACAGCGGGCCCCTTGTCTATTCAGATAATGATTAACCGCCCAGATACGCACTACGCACCGCTTCGTTAGCCAGTAACGCATCACCGGTGTCTTCCAGCACCACATGACCGTTTTCCAGCACGTAGCCGCGATCGGCGAGCTTCAGCGCCTGGTTAGCGTTCTGTTCGACGAGGAAGATGGTCATCCCCTGCTCGCGCAGCTGTTCGATGGTGTTAAAAATCTGCTGGATGATAATCGGCGCCAGACCTAGCGACGGTTCATCAAGCAGTAGCAGCCTCGGCTGGCTCATCAGCGCGCGGCCTATCGCCAGCATCTGCTGTTCACCGCCGGACATCGTTCCCGCACGCTGAATACGACGCTCATGCAGACGGGGAAACAGGTCATACACCCATTTGATGCGTTCCTGAAACTGGTCCTTTTCGGCAAAGAAGCCGCCCATCGCCAGGTTCTCTTCCACCGTCATGCGGGAAAACACGCGACGCCCTTCCGGCACAATCGCTACCGCTTCGCGCATGATTTTCGCCGTCTGCCAGTCGGTAATGTCTTTACCATCAAAGACGATTCGCCCACTGGTCGCTCGCGGGTCGCCACACAATGTGCCGAGCAGCGTGGTTTTTCCCGCGCCGTTAGCACCAATCAGAGTAACGATTTCACCCTGGTTGATATACAAGCTGACGTCGTGCAGCGCCTGTATCTTGCCGTAGTGGGCGTTGACTTTGTCGAACGATAACATCGCCTTATCCATATTAATCCTCGCCCCCATTATGCTTCACCTAAATAGGCGCGGATAACATCCGGGTTATTACGAATCTGTTCCGGCGTCCCATTCGCCAGCGGCGTGCCCTGGTTCACCACGTAAATACGGTCAGAAATCCCCATCACCAGCTTCATGTCGTGCTCAATCAACAAAATGGTGGTGTTGTGATGGTTACGCAGTTCAGCAATCAGCTCGTCCAGCTCCTTGGTCTCTTTCGGGTTGAGTCCAGCAGCGGGTTCGTCGAGCATCAGGATTTCCGGCTGGGTCACCATGCAGCGGGCTATTTCCAGACGGCGCTGGTCGCCGTAGGCCAGGTTACTGGCCTGACGGTTGGCGTGCTCCAGCAAGCCAATACGCGCAAGCCAGGTGGCAGCGCGATCCAACGCTTCACTCTGCGCGCGACGGAACGACGGGGTTTTCAACAGGCCGGAGAAGACGCCGGTTTTCAGTTGCTGATGTTGCGCCACCAGCAGGTTTTCAATCACCGTCATTTCGCGAAACAGACGCACGTGCTGGAAAGTACGTACCACGCCCATACGCGCGATTTGCTGACCCGGCAACCCTTCCAGGTGCTGGTCGCGCAGCTTAATCGTCCCGCCGGTCGGCTTATAAAAACCGGTCAGACAGTTAAAGACCGTGGTTTTCCCCGCACCGTTCGGGCCGATTAACGAGACAATCTCCTGCGGTCGCAGTTCCAGTTCAACGTTGTTTACCGCCAGCAGACCGCCGAAGCGCATCATCAGGCCGTTAACGGATAATAATGGCTGACTCATGCCTGCTCTCCTTTTGCTTCCCCGTTTTTCAGCTTCAACTGTGGACGGGTCATCGGCAACAAGCCCTGCGGACGCCAGATCATCATCAGTACCATTAAACCACCCAGCATTAACATGCTGTATTCGTTGAAATCACGCATCAGCTCGCGTGACACCACCAGCAGGATAGCTGCGAGGATCACCGCAAACTGTGAGCCCATTCCGCCCAGTACCACAATCGCCAGCACAAAGGCCGACTCGGCAAAGGTGAAGGATTCCGGGCTGACGAAGCCCTGGCGCGCGGCAAACAGCGTACCGGCAAAACCGGCAAACGCGGCGCTGATGGTAAAGGCTGTCAGCTTGATGCGCGTAGGGTTTAAGCCCAGCGAGCGACAGGCAATTTCATCTTCACGCAGCGCTTCCCACGCACGACCCAGCGGCATACGCAGCAAACGGTTAATAACAAACAGCGAGAAGACCACCAGCAGCAGCGCCACCAGATAGAGGAAAATGACGCGGTCAGACGGATCGTACTTGACGTTAAAGAAGTTGCTGAAGGTATCCCAGCCGCCTTCACGGGCGGTACGGCTGAACTCCAGACCGAAAAAGGTCGGTTTCGGGATCTGGCTAATACCGTTTGGACCACCGGTTACTTCGGTGTTGTTGAGCAGCAGGATGCGGACGATTTCGCCGAAGCCTAAGGTCACAATCGCCAGATAATCACCGCGCAGGCGCAGTACCGGGAAGCCGAGCAGGAAGCCCGCAGCAGCGGAAACCAGTCCCGCCAGCGGCAGACAAGTCCAGAAGCCGAGTCCGTAATAGTGGTTCAGCAGCGCGAAGGTGTAAGCGCCGATGGCATAGAAGCCGCCGTATCCCAGCACCAGCAGGCCCGAAAGCCCTACCACCACGTTTAAGCCGAGGCCGAGGATGATATAAATCATCGTCAGCGTGGCGATATCCACCGTACCGCGTGACACCATAAACGGCCACGCCACGGCAATCACCAGCAGCGCCACCAGGAACAGCTTCTGTTTAACGGTGGAGCCATCAATCGCCGGCAGAATAAACTTTGGTCCGGAGACGCTCTTCAGGCCTTTCTGGAAGGCTGGACGCAGCAGTTGGAAAAGAAAGACCACGCCAGTGCCGATAAACACCCACTGCCAGCGGATATCCGCGGCGGTATTGACCACCAGCTTGGTACCGTCCAGCTCTAACTGAACGCCCATAAAAACGCCCGCCAGGACGAAGAACATAGCGGCAGAGAGCAGCGCCATTGCAAAATGCATCGGTTTCATACTTTCTCTACCTCCGGGCGACCCAGAATACCGGTCGGCATCACCAGCAGCACCAGAATCAGCAGCGCGAATGAAACAACGTCTTTGTATTCAGTACTCAGATAAGCAGAGGAGAGCGCTTCCGCAACGCCCAGAATCAGGCCGCCGATCATCGCCCCTGGAATGCTGCCGATGCCGCCCAGTACCGCCGCGGTAAAGGCCTTCATCCCGGCCATAAAGCCGATGTATGGGTTAATTACGCCATAGAACTGACCGAGCAGCACGCCCGCTACCGCCGCCATTGCCGCACCAATCACAAAGGTCAACGCAATCACGCGATCGGTGTTAATGCCGAGCAGGCTGGCCATCTTCAGGTCTTCGGCACAGGCACGGCAGGCGCGGCCCATACGGGAGTAACGGATAAACAGCGTCAGCGCCAGCATCGCCAGGAAGGTTACGATCCAGATAACCAACTGCATGGTGGTGATGGAAGCAGAGAAGTTATCGCTACTGCCGACAGTCCACTGGCCATTAAACAGGCTGGGCAGCGCCACGTCGCGCGAACCTTCCGTCAGGCTGACGTAGTTTTGCAGGAAGATAGACATCCCGATAGCGGAAATCAGCGCGATCAGGCGCTTGGAGCTGCGCACGGGCCGATACGCCACACGTTCAATGCTCCAGCCGTAGGCGCTGGCAATGACAATCGCGCCGACGAAGCCCGCCGCGACCAGTAGCCAGCTGGAATCGATGCCCATCATCATTAGCGCTGCGATGATCATAAAGGAGACATAGCTGCCGATCATATACACCTCGCCGTGGGCGAAGTTGATCATACCGATAATGCCGTACACCATCGTGTAACCGATGGCGATCAGCGCGTAGGTGCTTCCCAGCGTGACGCCGTTAAACATCTGCTGCAAGAAATAGAGGAACTGCTCGGACATAAGGTAACCTTTTTAAACCCGCCCGTTTTGCACGGGCGGTGGGATAACTCGTCTTCAGGTATTACTTCGCGACGGTCGAAGAACCGTCTGCATGCCACTGGAAGACACCAAACTCAAATCCCTTCAAATCGCCTTTTTCATCCCATTTCAGCGGCCCAATCACGGTATCAGCCCCGTGTGCTTTCAGATCTTTCACCAGGTCCAGCGGCTCTTTACTACCGCTGCGATCCATTGCTGTCGCCAATGACTGGACGGCTGCATAAGTGATCCACACGTATGGTCCGGTTGGATCTTTCTTGTCAGCTTTGAGCGCATCGACGATAGCCTTATTCGCCGGATCCTGGTCATAGCGTTTTGGCATGGTTACCAGCATGCCTTCAGCAGCATCACCGGCGATGTTAGACAGCGACGCATTGCCGACGCCCTCAGGTCCCATAAACTGGGTTTTCAGTCCGACGGAACGCGCCTGGCGCAGCATTTGCCCCATTTCCGGGTAGTAGCCGCCGTAATAAACAAAGTCGATATTTTCTTTTTTCAGGCGAGCGATCAGCGCAGAAAAATCTTTTTCCCCGGCGGTGATACCGTCAAAGAAAACGATGTTGGCTTTGCCCGCTTTCAGGCTGTCCTGCACCGAACGCGCCAGACCTTCACCGTATTGCTGTTTATCGTGAATGATGGCGATACGCTGTGGCTTCACCTTCTCCAGAATGTATTTCGCGGCGGTCGGCCCCTGAGAGGAGTCCAGGCCCGCTGTACGCATAATGTGAGCGTAACCGCGCTGGGTCAGTTCCGGGTTTGTGGCACCCGGAGAAATCATCAGAATGCCTTCATCTTCATAGATATCTGATGCGGGTTGCGTGGAGGATGAGCACAGATGTCCAATAACGTACTGAATGCCGTCATTGACGATTTTGTTCGCTACCGCAACGGCCTGTTTCGGATCGCAGGCGTCGTCATATTCCACTGCAACCAGTTTGTCGCCTTTGACCCCGCCTTTGGCATTGATATCTTTAATGGCCTGACGTGCGCCATTAAATTCCATATCGCCCCACTGCGCGACCGGACCTGACATCGCGCCGACAACAGCGACCTTGATATCTTCCGCCATGACCGCGTGTGACATTGCCAGTGCTATCACCCCTGCGATGATTGTTTTCGCATTCCGTTTCATTACCTGAATCCCCATTCGTGACGTAATTAATATTTTGTATTTATGTGGTTAAAAAGCAGTCTGTGCTTTTTTTGAACTGCACTATTTTTACCAGTCTCATTAATGGTTTAGCGCAGTTTTTTAAGCAAAATCAGGCTAAAATCTCTATTTTTCAGTCGATTAAGAAAAGATAATATTCTGCTTTTCACTATAGATAAACAAAAAAAAGCACGTTTGTCAGCATAAAATAACGGCACAAAGAGCCGAATAAAATGCTGCATTCCAGGGTATTATTCTGCCTGTTTTTCAATCTCTACGGTTTCAAACTGTCATTACCGTTGTTACAAAATTATTAATCTGGTTATTCACATAAAAAAGAGAAAGCATCCGGGCGAATTATTTCGGTACACTCATTCCATCTTTTGTGATTTGGACATGCTGTTAATGAAGCTGACCATCGTTCGTTTAGATAACTTTAGCGACCAGGACCAGATTGATCTGGGCAAAATCTGGCCGGAATATTCCGCCTCATCGTTAAGCGTAGATGAAACGCACCGGATCTACGCCGCACGATTTAACGAGCGTCTGTTAGGCGCAGTTCGCGTAACCCTGAGCGGCACGCAAGGTGCATTAGATTCATTGCGCGTACGCGATATCACCCGCCGTCGCGGCGTCGGGCAGTATTTGATCGAAGAAGTCATCCGGGAAAACCCTGACGTGAGTTCATGGTGGATGGCCGACGTCGGCGTTGAAGACCGCAGCGTGATGGCCGCGTTTATGCAGGCGTTAGGGTTTACAGCCCAGGAGAATGGCTGGGAAAAAAGATAAAAAAGCCGGATGGCGCTGACGCTTATCCGGCCTACATGCTGGGAGCAAAAAATAAAAAACCATCTCGCAATTTTCCAAGAATTTCACGTTGCAGGAAGGCGGCAAGTTATGAAGTCCCCGGGAGCTTACATAAGTAAGTGACCGGGGTTGAATAACGTAGCCAACGCATCTGCAGCGCGAAAGGCGCCAGGAAAATTATTTGGCGTCGGTCGCCGTCCCGTTTGCATGCCAGTCAAACACGCCGAATTCGAAGCCTTTCAGATCGCCCTTCGCATCCCATGACAGCGGCCCCATTACGGTTTCCACTGAGTTTGCTTTCAGGTATTTGGCAATTTCAGCCGGGTCGTCAGACTGGTTCAGACCTGCCTGCAAGGATTGCAGCGCGGCGTAGGTGGTCCATACGAATGCGCCGCTCGGATCCTGTTTCTTGGCTTTGATCGCGTCCACAATCGGTTTGTTCGCCGGAACCTGATCGTAGTTCTTCGGTTTCGTTACCAGTAAGCCTTCTGCAGACTCACCCGCGATGTTAGACAGCGACACGTTCGCTACCCCTTCTGGTCCCATAAACTGGGTTTTCAGACCCGCAGCGCGTGCCTGGCGCAGGATCTGCCCCATTTCCGGGTGGTAACCACCGTAGTAAACGAAATCGATATTCTCTTTCTTCAGACGCGCCACCAGCGTAGAGAAATCTTTCTCGCCAGCGGTGATCCCGTCGAAGAACACCACGTCAGCGTTGGCTTTCTTGAGGTTGTCCTGCACGGAACGCGCCAGGCCTTCACCGTACTGTTGTTTGTCGTGAACGATCGCAATGCGCTTCGGCTTCACTTTTTCAACGATATATTTGGCAGCGGTTGGGCCCTGATCGGAATCCAGACCGGTGGTACGCATCACCAGGTTATAGCCGCGCGCGGTCAGCTCAGGCGCCGTTGCCGCTGGGGTGATCATCAGAATGCCTTCGTCTTCATAGATATCTGACGCAGGCTGAGTGGAAGACGAGCACAGGTGGCCGATAACATATTTAATCCCGTCGTTGACCACTTTGTTAGCTACCGCTACCGCTTGTTTCGGGTCACAGGCATCGTCATATTTCACCATGACCAGTTTGTCGCCTTTCACGCCGCCTTTGGCGTTGATATCTGCAATCGCCTGCTCTGCGCCAGTAAATTCCTGATCGCCATACTGCGCTACCGGACCGGACATCGCGCCGACGACGGCAACTTTAATATCCTTAGCAAACGCCATATTGCTCAAAGACAGGGCGATACATCCTGCCAATAACGCTTTACCCTTCATATTCATCCTGACAATCCCCATTATTGTGGTTATTACGTGTGTTGTGATGTTGTTGTTCAGCACTTTATTTCGATTATTGGATAGCCACCCGTGCTTTAGCAGCATACTCTGCTAAAACATACCCGATTTTTATTATTTTGGAATAGCTAAATTTACATCCAGATAACAAATTCGTATCTGGGGAGGGGAGGAAAGGTCGTAGGCCCGATAAGCAAAGCGCCATCGGGCAAAGGTGTTGCCGGATGGCAGCGTAAACGCCTTATCCGGCCTACAAAAAACAAAACCCCCGAATTCACATTCGAGGGTTCATTGGCAATGCGCGAAGATTACGCTTCGATCGCCGCGCGCAGTTTTTTCATGGCGTTCTTTTCAAGCTGACGAACACGTTCAGCGGAAACGCCGTAGCGATCGGCCAGTTCCTGCAACGTCGACTTGTTGTCTTCGTCCAGCCAACGGGCACGAATGATGTCCTGGCTACGCTCGTCCAGACCTTCCATTGCGTGGGTCAGTTTGTTCGCGGCCTGATCTTCCCAGTTATCTTCTTCAATGCCGTCGGCAAAGTTAGAAGATTTATCCTGCAGATACAGCACCGGGGCCATCGGCTGGCTGTCAGACTCATCGTCTGAAGACATGTCAAACGTCATGTCCTGTGCCGCCATACGGGATTCCATTTCGCGCACGTCTTTGCTGGAAACCCCCAGCTCGCGAGCAACCATTTCAACTTCGTCCTGGTTAAACCAGCCCAGACGCTGCTTGGTTTTACGCAGGTTAAAGAACAGCTTACGCTGTGCTTTGGTGGTCGCAACTTTAACGATACGCCAGTTACGCAGAACGTATTCGTGGATCTCAGCTTTGATCCAATGCACGGCGAAGGAAACCAGGCGCACACCCACTTCCGGGTTGAAACGGCGCACAGCTTTCATCAGGCCGATATTACCTTCCTGAATCAGATCCGCCTGCGGCAGGCCATAGCCCGCATAATTACGAGCAACATGAACAACAAAGCGCAGGTGAGACAGGATCAGCGTTTTAGCTGCTTCCAGATCGCCCTGGTAATGCAGCTTTTCAGCCAGTGCCCGCTCCTCGTCAGCCGACAACATCGGCCACGCGTTCGCAGCCCGGATGTAAGATTCCAGGTTACCAACAGGGGCTAAAGCTAAATTTTGCATTTCTTTGGTCATTCAAATCCTCTCAATCTTTTCATCTGGCGCATTGGCTAAAAACTAATTAACAAAAACCAGTAGCAACAACCATGCCAGAGCTTATGAGCAACGAGAATATCATTCAATCTTTTATCAGACAGTGATTTTATCCACAAGTTCCATGTCGTAATGTGTATAGATTACGCACAAAATGTGACATCACAATGAATACGCCGGGAAGAGATCACAGGGACTCTTTCCCTGCAGAGCGAACTACTCAGTGCAGGGAAAGATTATACCAGAGATTTTTTAATCGGGGGTAAAGTGGCGTAAATGTTGAACCGTGGCAAGCCAGGCTGCCACCCAGCCAATCATTGAGCACACCAGCAGCAATAACAGGCACTCATCGAATGATAAGCCATTGATATCAAACTTGGTTCCAAATACCTGTGCCACCTCAGTCACCGCTGACGACAAACGCATCACCAAAATTTCTGACAAAATCAGTGAAAGAAATGCACCGGAAAAACCGAGCAGTGCACCGCCGTAGAGGAACGGACGCAGGATAAATCCATCCGTCGCGCCAATCAGTTTTTGCACGTTAATGGTATCGCGACGCGCAAAAATACTCAGACGCACGCTGTTACCGATGACGAGGAAGACCGCCGCCACCATCAGCACGCCGATCATCGCGGAAACGCGCCCGACAAGGCCCGTCAGCGCCGCCAGGCGAGCGAACCAGCTGTCATCCATTCGCACTTCATCAATACCGTTGATTTGTGCGATGCGGTCACGCAGCGTGTTCAGCGACTCCGTACCCTGGAAGTCCAGTTTCGGGATAACAACCGCCACGGCCGGAAGCGGGTTCTCTTCCAGCATATCCAGCGCGCCGCCAAAGCCAGACCAGTTGCGGAATTCACCCAGCGCGTCGTCACGGGAAAGATAATTCACTTTCTCCACGCCCTGCTCGGCCTGCAACTGACCAACCACCCGCGCCGCCGCATCATCATCCAGCGTTTTTTGCAGGTAAACGGTGATCTGCGGAGACGGATAATACTGGCTTGCCGCATGGTTTACGTTCTTATAAACCATGTAGCACACGCTTGGCAGCGTCAGGGAGATGGCAATAACCATCACCGTCAGAAACGTCGCCAGCGGCTTGCTTTTCAGGTCCTGTAACGCGCCCTGAAACGCATAACGTACCTGCTCGTTAAAGACATTGGTTTTACGCGAATTCGGCTTTGGCGCGGCTTTCGCACGCTTTGGCGTGTTGCGACCGCCGTCACCCGGCGCACCGCCCGATTTACGAAAGCGATCCAGTCGGCCACCGAACTGTTTGATTTGGTTAATAGCGTCACGTCTATTCATGCGCCAGGCCTCCATGCAGATGTCCATCGCTCAGAACCATTTGGCGATAGGAGCGACGGGAGATCAGGCCAATATCGTGCGTGGCCATTAATACCGTGACCCCGACGCGGTTAAACTCTTCGAACAGGCGAAGGATCCCTTCTGACAGCGCGTCATCCAGGTTCCCCGTTGGTTCATCCGCCAGCAGCACCGCAGGTTTGTTCACCACCGCACGGGCGATGCCGACGCGTTGTTGTTCACCGCCGGAGAGCTGAATCGGGAAGTTTTTCGCTTTGTCCAACAGCCCGACCTTATCCAGCGCCGCTGACACGCGACGACGAATATCGTCCCCGCTGGCACCCGCGATGATTAGCGGGATTGCCACGTTGTCAAACACGGTTCTGTCCATCAACAGGTGGTGATCCTGAAAAATCATGCCAATCTGACGACGCAGAAACGGCACTTCACGGTTTTTCAAACGGCTGATGTCATGCCCGCTAAAGTAGATTTTCCCGGCGCTGGGCCGTTCAATTCCACAAATCAGCTTCAGCAGGGTACTTTTCCCCGCGCCGGAGTGGCCGGTCAGAAACGCCATCTCGCCAGGCTGCATATGGAAAGTCACTCCCTGCAGCGCTTGTCTCCCACCGAGATAGGCCTTGCTGACATGTTCAAAGCGAATCATTGTTAATCCTCTCGGGCAAAAAGTGCCTCTATAAAATCGTCCGCTTTAAACGGACGTAAATCCTCGATACGTTCGCCCACACCGATATAGCGGATAGGGATGCCAAATTGATCGGCAACCGAGAAGATAACCCCGCCCTTCGCCGTACCGTCCAGCTTGGTCAGGGTGATACCGGTTAAGCCCACCGCTTCATGGAACAGTTTGGCCTGGCTTATCGCATTCTGCCCGGTGCTGGCGTCGATAGTCAGCATAACTTCATGCGGCGCATCTTCGTCCAGCTTCTTCATGACGCGAACGATTTTTTTCAATTCTTCCATCAGGTGCGATTTATTCTGCAAACGCCCTGCGGTATCAGCGATCAGCACGTCTACGTTACGCGCCTTCGCCGCCTGGATGGCATCAAAGATAACGGACGCGGAATCCGCGCCAGTATGCTGAGCAATCACCGGGATGTTGTTACGCTGACCCCAAACCTGCAGCTGTTCTACCGCCGCCGCACGGAAAGTATCACCTGCCGCCAGCATTACCGATTTACCCTGCTGCTCAAACTGACGCGCCAGCTTACCAATAGTGGTGGTTTTGCCCACGCCGTTGACGCCAACCATTAAGATAACAAATGGTGTTTTGCCATCAACGTTCAGCGGTTCGTCAACCTTCGCCAGAATCTCGCCCATCTCTTCTTTCAACAGACCGTACAGCGCTTCCGCATCTTTAAGCTGCTTACGGCTGGCGCCTTCCGTCAGATTCGCAATGATCTTGCGGGTCGTTTCTACACCCACATCAGCGATCAGCAACTGCTCTTCCAGCTCTTCAAACAGATCATCGTCGATTTTTTTACCACGGAACAGACTGATAAATCCGGAACCGAGGTTTTCTTTTGTTTTCAGCAGGCTGCGTTTCAGACGCGCAAAGAAACCTTCTTTGGTTGGTTTTTCCTGCTCCTGGACCACCTCTTCTTCTACCGGTTCTTCTACAGCAGGTTCTTCTACCGGCACCACCATAACCGCTTCTTCAGCAGCCTCAGCGGCCAGCGCCTGTGCTTCCAGCTCTTCGTCGGTCAGTTGCGGTTCGTTTTCAGCTTCTTCTTCAGCCGCCTCAACGATTTCCACGGTTTCCGCTTCGGCCTGCCATTCTTCGGCAGAAACTTCTTCAGTTTTCACCTCTTCCGGCAGCGGCAATTCTTCGCGTTCGATAACCACCGCTGCTGGCGTTTCCACTACAGTTTCAGCAACGGGTTCAGCAACCGGCTCAATCTCCGGCTGCGCTTGTTCGGCGACAGGTTCTTCTTCCGGCTGCAGTTTTTCGATTTCCGCAACCTGTTCAGTTACTTCAACGACTTCAGCTGCAAAGGCTTGCGTTTCAGCCTCGCTACGGGTTTCCTCGACGTGCGGCTGTTCGTCAACGACGGTAGTTTCTTCAGCAACCGGTTGTTGTTCTTCATTTTTTACTTCTGTCTCGTTTTCCGGTGCCTGCTCTTTTTGACCAAAGCCCAGCCAGGAAAAAAAGCCACGTTTTTTCTCTTTCGCCATTTGCGACTACACTCCCCCGCTGTTGCTTCATGGCACAGCGTCAACGCTATGTACATAGCAGCTAAAAAAATGATGAAATAGTCTATCACTTAACTTAACTCACATCACCGCCTGGAATGACACGTCAGCAGCGGATTGAGCAATAATTGAAATGAAAAAACCGAATCACTCTGGTAGCGGCCAGATCCGCATTATTGGCGGGCAATGGCGTGGCCGTAAACTCCCGGTTCCGGACAGCCCCGGCTTACGTCCGACCACCGACCGTGTGCGCGAAACGTTGTTTAACTGGCTGGCCCCGGTAATGGTCGATGCTCACTGTCTGGACTGCTTCGCCGGCAGCGGCGCGCTGGGGCTGGAAGCCCTCTCTCGCTATGCAGCAAATGCGACGCTTCTGGAGATGGATCGCGCGGTATCTCAGCGGCTACAAAAGAATCTCGCCACGCTGAAAGCCTCCCATGCCCGCGTCGTCAATACCAATACGCTGACATTTTTGGCTCAGGCAGGTACGCCGCATAACGTGGTATTTGTTGACCCGCCGTTTCGCAAAGGATTACTGGAAGAAACATTAACTCTTCTGGAAACTCATGGCTGGCTGGCAAATGAAGCGTATATTTACGTTGAAAGCGAAGTAGAAAACGGCTTACCGCCGGTTCCGGTGAACTGGTCGCTATACCGTGAGAAAGTCGCCGGACAGGTCGCCTATCGCCTGTACCAACGTGAAGCACGAGGAGAACACGATGCTGATTAACCTGGGACGCCTGCTGATGCTGTGCGTCTGGGCATTTTTACTACTGAATATTTTCCAACCCTTTCCACGCCCGCTTAACATCTTCGTTAACGTCGCACTGATATTTATGGTGCTGATGCATGGCATGCAGCTGGCGCTGCTAAAAAGCACCATGCCTAAAGATGGCCCGCAGATGACCAACGGAGAGAAAATCCGTATTTTTCTGTTCGGCGTCTTTGAGCTACTGGTGTGGCAGAAGAAGATTAAAGATCAGTTGAAGAAGTAGCTGTGATCTTTTCGCCCGGCGGCACGTTGCGGGCCGGGGCGAAAAATCTGTAGGCCGGATAAGGCGTAAGCCGCCATCCGGCATCAGTCAGATGACACCTTAGCGTTCAAGCGTAAAATCAACAAATCGCGAACCTTTGTAACTCAGCGTGCCTTTATCCCCGACCGTTAACGCGTGGTACTGCTGCGCATCCAGACGAAACGTCTGCTCCATCCCCCCGTTTTGTGGCTTAAAGCTGGCTTCATAGCGCATGCTGGTTCCTGCCGGGCTTACTTCCTGCTGACGGGATCGTCGATCGTTTAGCGGTTTTTCCCGTTTGTTACTTACCACCACCTGCTTTTGCACCAGCGGCGCCGCATCATTATCGGCTTTTTCTCGCCGCTGCTGAACAAAGCGAAACGACGCAGCGACAACGATTAAGACAATGATAACAATGAAAAAAAGTGGTGGTTTGCTCATATTATTAACCCATCAGAAAATGCGGAAATAAGCATACATCGCCTGTTATGGTGTTGTCATCTGGCTGTGTCGACCTCTACACTGGACAGTAGAGCCGTGAGCACCCCGCTTACGAAAAAATAACGAATTCAAGGAACTAAGATGCTTTGGTCGTTTATCGCTGTCTGTCTTTCCGCATGGTTGTTCGTGGATGCTTCCTATCGTGGACCTGCCTGGCAACGCTGGGTCTTTAAGCCCCTGACGTTACTCCTGCTGGCGCTGCTGGCCTGGCAGGCGCCAATGTTTAACGCTATCAGCTATCTGGTGCTGGCTGGCCTGCTTGCCTCGCTGCTGGGCGATGCGCTGACGCTGTTACCGCGCCAACGCCTGCTGTACGCCGTGGGGGCATTCTTCCTGTCGCATCTGCTGTATACCATTTACTTCGCCAGCCAAATGACGCTGTCGTTCTTCTGGCCTTTGCCGTTGGTGCTGGTAGTGCTGGGGGCGTTGCTGATCGCCGTGATCTGGACGCGTCTGGAAGAGCTGCGTGTCGCTATCTGCACCTTTATCGGCATCACGCTGATGATGGTCTGGATGGCCGGTGAGCTGTGGTTCTTCCGCCCGACCGCCCCGGCGCTGTCGGCATTTATGGGCGCATCCCTCCTGTTCATCGGCAACATTGTCTGGCTGGGCAGCCATTACCGTCGCCGCTTCCGCGCCGATAACGCCATTGCCGCCGCCTGCTACTTCGCCGGACATTTCCTGATTGTTCGTTCGTTGTATCTTTAAAACGCTTGACTCTGGAGTCGACTCCAGAGTGTATCCTCCGGTTAATACGAAATGATTATCAACCGGAGGATGCCATGTCGACACCCGATACCCGTGGCAAAAAAGTCCCACAATTCTCTTCTTTCAAGCCAGCGCCTGCACCACAAAAGGCGGATGACTGCTGCTGCGAAGGAAGCTGCTCCACTACACCAACCGTATCCGATACCGTAATAGGTACCCGCTATTCCTGGAAAGTGGCAGGCATGGACTGCGCAGCTTGCGCCCGCAAAGTAGAGAATGCGGTCCGCCAGGTCAGCGGCGTCAACCAGGTCCAGGTTCTGTTCGCCACTGAAAAACTGGTGGTCGATGCCGGTTCCGATATCCGCCAGCAAGTTGAAAACGCGGTGCAAAAAGCAGGCTATACCCTGCGCGATGAGCACGCGACGGACGCCGCCCCCGAGTCACGTTTTAAAGAAAACCTGCCGCTGATTTCGCTGATTATCATGATGGCGATTAGCTGGGGGCTGGAGCAGTTCAATCATCCTTTCGGTCAGATAGCGTTTATCGCCACCACGCTGGTCGGTCTGTATCCCATTGCCCGTCAGGCCCTGCGTCTGATGAAAACCGGTAGCTACTTTGCCATTGAAACGTTGATGAGCGTCGCCGCTATTGGCGCACTGTTTATCGGCGCGACGGCGGAAGCCGCCATGGTGCTGCTGCTGTTTTTAATTGGCGAACGCCTGGAAGGATGGGCCGCCAGCCGCGCCCGTAAAGGGGTCAGCGCTCTGATGGCGCTCAAACCGGAAACCGCCACACGCCTGCGTAACGGCGAGCGCGAAGAGGTGGCTATCAATACCCTCCGGCCTGGCGATGTTATTGAGGTTGCCGCGGGTGGGCGTTTACCTGCCGACGGCAAACTGGTCTCCGGCTTTGCCAGCTTTGATGAGAGCGCCCTGACCGGCGAATCGATCCCGGTTGAACGCGCCACCGGCGAGAAAGTCCCAGCGGGTGCCACCAGCGTGGATCGTCTGGTAACGCTGGAAGTGCTCTCCGAGCCGGGTGCCAGCGCCATTGACCGTATTCTGAAGCTGATTGAAGAAGCGGAAGAACGCCGCGCCCCCATTGAGCGCTTCATTGACCGTTTCAGCCGGATTTACACTCCGGCCATTATGGCGGTTGCGCTGCTGGTCACCCTCGTTCCACCGCTACTGTTTGCCGCATCCTGGCAGGAGTGGATTTATAAAGGGCTGACGCTGTTGCTGATTGGCTGTCCTTGCGCTCTGGTGATTTCAACGCCCGCAGCCATTACCTCTGGTCTGGCCGCTGCGGCGCGTCGTGGGGCGTTAATCAAAGGCGGAGCCGCGCTGGAACAGTTGGGTAGAGTCACTCAGGTGGCGTTTGATAAAACCGGCACCCTGACCGTCGGTAAACCACGCGTCACGGCGATTCATCCGGCAAGCGGTATTGGTGAGGCTGAACTGCTGGCACTGGCGGCAGCGGTAGAGCAAGGCGCGACACACCCGCTGGCACAAGCGATTGTCCGAGAAGCACAAACGCGCGAACTGACTATTCCTGTCGCAAAAGAGCAACGGGCGCTGGTTGGCTCTGGAATTGAAGCGCTGGTCAACGGCGAACGCGTACTGATTTGCGCCGCTGGTAAGCAGCCTGCCGACGCCTTTGCCGGGCAGATTAGCGAGCTGGAAAGCGCGGGCCAAACGGTGGTGTTGGTGCTGCGTAACGATACTGTACTCGGCGTACTGGCCCTACAGGACACGCTGCGCGATGACGCTCGCAGCGCCATCAGCGAGCTTAATCAGATTGGCGTGAAAGGCGTGATCCTGACCGGTGATAACCCGCGTGCGGCAGCCGCCATTGCCGGTGAACTGGGCCTCGAATTCAAAGCGGGACTCTTGCCGGAAGATAAGGTGCAGGCCGTTACCCATCTTAACCAACAGTCGCCGCTGGCGATGGTCGGCGACGGCATCAACGACGCCCCGGCAATGAAAGCGGCTACCATCGGCATTGCGATGGGAAGCGGGACCGACGTCGCGCTGGAAACCGCCGATGCAGCCCTGACCCACAACCGTCTGCGTGGTCTGGTGCAAATGATTCAGCTGGCGCGGGCCACCCATGCCAATATTCGCCAGAACATTGCGATTGCGCTGGGTCTGAAAGGGATTTTCCTCGTCACCACGCTGCTCGGGATAACCGGATTGTGGCTGGCAGTGCTGGCGGATACGGGGGCGACGGTGCTGGTGACCGCGAACGCGCTGCGGTTGTTGCGTAAAGGGTAGTGCCTGTTTCTCGCCTGATGGCGCTTCGCTTATCAGGCCTACAGATTACTCAGTCTTTATAGGCCGGAGAAGCGTTAGCGCCATCCGGCATGACAAGATTACTGCCCTTTGCGCACTAAATAACGGTACGGCAGCGAGTCGGTCTCTTTGGCCACCAGCTCATGTTCCATAAAGGTACAGAAGCCAGGAATATCGCGGGTTGTTGCCGGATCGTCGGCGACAATCAGCAGCGTTTCACCGGCCTGCATGCCGCGTACGGTTTTACGTACCATCATTACCGGTTCCGGGCAGCGCAGCCCCTGGGCATCAAGAGTATGGTCGGGGGAAGTAAACAGGTCGCTCATCGTCGTCTCATTCATACAAAAACGGCGTTATTTTACGCTCTGTTGTGGCGTAAGCCAATCAGGTTAACGATTGCGTGAAAAACAACCATTGCAATGTGCTCTTAAAGCAGTATCATGCGACGGTTTTTTATTGGGTTCCCTCACCCCATCCAACAAAAAGGTCACAATATGACTCCGTTTACACAAACTCAGCGCGTAAAAGCGTTGTTCTGGCTATCGCTATTTCATCTGCTGGTGATCACCTCCAGCAACTATCTGGTGCAGCTTCCAATCTCCATTTTTGGTTTCCATACTACATGGGGCGCGTTTAGCTTTCCGTTTATTTTCCTCGCGACCGACCTGACCGTGCGTATTTTTGGCGCGCCGCTGGCTCGACGTATCATCTTTGCGGTTATGATCCCCGCACTGCTGATCTCCTATGTCGTTTCATCGCTGTTCTATATGGGATCGTGGCAAGGATTCGGCGCACTGCTGCACTTTAATCTGTTTGTCGCCCGTATCGCCGCCGCCAGCTTTATGGCCTACGCGCTGGGACAAATTCTGGATGTGCATGTCTTTAACCGCCTGCGTCAGAACCGTCGCTGGTGGCTGGCACCGACGGCGTCCACGCTGTTTGGCAATATCAGCGATACGTTGGCCTTCTTCTTTATCGCTTTCTGGCGTAGCCCGGATGCCTTTATGGCCGAGCACTGGATGGAAATCGCACTGGTCGATTACTGCTTCAAAGTGCTGATCAGCATTATTTTCTTCCTGCCAATGTATGGCGTGCTGCTGAATATGTTACTGAAAAGGCTGGCAGATAAATCTGAAATCTCTGCATTGCAGACGAGTTAAAGGTTCATTTTCCGAGTTGTGATAAGATGGACGAATGAGCCGTTATGGCCGTTTATCGAAAGGAAGAAGTCAATGCGCAATCTGGTTAAATATGTCGGTATTGGCCTGCTGGTTATGGGGCTTGCGGCCTGTGATAATAGCGATACAAAAGCGCCAGCCGAGGGTGCTGCCGCAGAAAGTAACGCCACCGGACAACCGGTCAGCCTGCTGGACGGCAAACTCAGTTTTTCCCTGCCAGCGGATATGACCGATCAGAGCGGTAAGCTGGGCACCCAGGCGAACAATATGCACGTATATTCTGACGCAACCGGCCAGAAAGCAGTGATTGTGATTGTTGGCGACAACACCAACGAAGACCTGGCGGTGCTGGCAAAACGTCTGGAAGATCAGCAGCGTAGCCGTGACCCGCAGCTGCAGGTCGTCACCAATAAATCTATTGAGCTGAAAGGCCACACGCTGCAGCAGTTAGACAGCATCATCTCGGCCAAAGGCCAGACCGCATACTCTTCCGTGGTGTTGGGGAAAGTGGACAACCAACTGCTGACGCTGCAAATCACGCTGCCTGCTGACGATCAGCAAAAAGCGCAGACTACTGCAGAAAACATCATTAACACGCTGGTTATCCAGTAACGGTTAAGACGATGACGCGGCCTCCGGTGACACCACCTGAGGCCGTTTTTTTAACCGCCAGGTCAGCAATAACGCCACCGCTACCAGCCCTGCCGCCGCCAGATAGATAACCGGCACACCCGCCCACGTCATGACCAGCCCGGCCAGCGGCCCGGTAACCCCCAGCGATAAATCCATAAACACCGTGTAGGTCGCCAGCGCAGCGCCCTGATTTTGCTGAGGAACGGCTTTTACCGCCACCACGCCCAGCGCCGGGAAAACCAGTGAGAACCCAGCCCCGGCCAGCAGAACGCCGATTTTCGCCATCCACGGCATCGAAGCCATCCCGACCAGCAGTAGCCCGACAATCTCGACACTAAAGCAGATCATCGCCACATTCAGCCCGCCTAAACGGTTGATACCATTTGGGAACAACAAACGAGTACCGACAAACGTGCAGCTAAAAAGCGTCAGCGCGAATGCAGCGCCATCCCAGCCTTTGGCATCATAGAACAAGGTAATGAAGGTAGCGATTACCCCAAATCCGGCGGAGGCCAGGGCCAGCGCCATGCCATACAACCAGACGCGCCCAAGCACCGCGCGAAATGGCAACGGTTTACCTTTACTGGCCTTCACCGCCGGACGAGGGAGCGCCAGCAGGATTGCCAACAGTGCCACGCCCATCACGGTCAGCGCCAGCCCCTGTAAGCCACCCCAGGCATAAAACAGAACACCCAGCGGCGCGCCTATCGCCATCGCGCCATAGGTCACGATGCCATTCCAGGAAATCACCCGTCCGATGTGCATTGAGCCAACCACCCCCACGCCCCACAGCGTAGAGCCGGTCCCGGCAAAGCTTTGCCCGATCCCGAGAATCACGCGCCCCAGACATAGCAGCAGCAGACTGGCCAACGGCCAGCCGTTCGTTGATCCCGCCAGTAAATAGCCCAGGCCACTTAAAAAGCAGCCGCACAGCCCAAATACCACAATCTTCTTTGGCCCCAGCAGATCGGCATAGCGACCGGCATGCGGACGGCTCAGCAGCGTAGCGAAATATTGCAGGCTGATGACCAGCCCAGCCCAGAAAGCGCTAAATCCCATTACATCATGGACGTAGCCAGGCAACACCGCGAGCGGCAGGCCGATGGTCAGGTAGCTGGCGAAGTTAAACATCACCACAGAAACAATACGCAGGTTCAGGCGTAAACCGCTAAGCGTCGGTTCAGCGACGGGTTCGGGCATGGAGGGTCACCACGTTTTCACAACAGTGTTTCATTTCTACCATGTTGCAGAGCAGAAATCAGTAGCCAGTTTAGGAATATCAGTCGCAAGCCAGCCGCTACACTTAATGCAAAAACGCAAACAGGAAGAAGACATGATAACCACCCAGCCCGATAAAACGGGTTTGCACATTTTGCTCAAACTGGCCGCTCTGGTGGTGATCCTCGCAGGTATCCATGCTGCGGCGGATATCATTGTGCAGCTGCTGCTGGCCCTCTTTTTTGCCATTGTATTGAATCCACTGGTCACCTGGTTTATCCGCCGGGGAGTCGGTCGCCCAATCGCTATTACCTTAGTCGTGGTGGTGATGCTGATCGTTCTTACGGCGTTGGTTGGCGTGCTGGCGTCGTCAATCACTGAATTCATGGACCTGCTGCCAAAATACAATAAGGAGCTAACGCGCAAGGTTCTGTATTTGCAAGAGATGGTGCCTTTTCTGAATCTGCATATGTCCCCGGAACGTATACTGCAACGCATGGACTCTGACAAGCTGATGACCTTCACAACCACGCTGATGACGAGTCTTTCTGGTGCCATGGCCAGCGTCTTTCTGCTGGTGATGACGGTAGTTTTTATGCTGTTTGAGGTGCGTCATGTCCCCTATAAGATGCGTTTTGCGTTAAATAATCCGCAAATCCACATTGCGGGGCTACATCGAGCGCTGAAGGGTGTGTCACACTATCTGGCGCTGAAAACGCTGCTCAGCTTATGGACCGGTGCCATAATCTGGCTGGGACTGGCACTGATGGGGATTCAGTTTGCTCTGATGTGGGGCGTACTGGCATTCCTGTTAAACTACGTGCCCAACATTGGCTCGGTCATTTCCGCCGTCCCGCCCATGATCCAGGCACTGCTTTTTAATGGCATTTACGAATGTCTGTTGGTTGGCGCACTGTTTCTGGTGGTGCATATGGTGATTGGCAATATTCTCGAACCCCGAATGATGGGGCATCGGCTGGGATTATCGACGCTAATCGTCTTCCTCTCTCTGTTGGTATGGGGATGGCTGCTCGGTCCGGTCGGCATGTTGCTCTCCGTGCCGTTAACCAGCGTGTGTAAAATCTGGATGGAAACCACCAAAGGCGGCAGCAAACTGGCGATTTTGCTGGGGCCCGGCAGGCCCAAAAGCCGATTACCGGGATAAACTTGCAAACAGCATGTGAAGAATGATACACAACCCCATTATTACTAAAGGTTAGCCCTAATATGTACCGGATCGTTCTTGGGAAAGTTTCTGTTTTAAGCGCTGGTGCACTGCCTGCCGCACTGAGTGAGCAAGCGCCGCAAGGTGCTCGCCGTGCGCGCTGGCTGGCCGGTCGCGTGCTGCTTTCCCATGCCCTTTCGCCATTACCAGACATCGTCTATGGCGAGCAAGGAAAACCGGCCTTTTCTGCTGACACGCCGCTGTGGTTCAATCTCAGCCACAGCGGTGATGATATCGTCCTGCTGCTCAGCGACGAAGGGGAAGTCGGCTGCGATATTGAAGTCGTGCGCCCGCGCGATAACTGGCAAACGCTGGCAAATACGGTATTCAGTCTTGGTGAGCATGCCGAAGTCGAGGCCGAACGCCCAGAGCAACAGCTGGCGGCGTTCTGGCGCATCTGGACGCGTAAAGAAGCTATCGTGAAACAGCGCGGCGGTAGCGCCTGGCAAATCGTCAGCGTCGACAGTACCGCGTTAACTTCCTCACTCTCCGTCAGCCAGTGCCAGCTCGATACCCTGAGCCTGGCGGTGTGCACCCCCACGCCGTTTACCCTGACCGCAGACACCGTGCAGCGCCTGGAAGCCTTAGCGTAAATTTTCCGGAAAGTTTTTCGGCAGCTCGCTCGCCGCACAGGCAATAACGTCATCGTTGTTCGCGCCGCAGTCACGTACGAAAGTGATGGTCGCGAACTCATCAATCACCTCGGTGGGATACGCCGGGCCGGTATCGCGGTACGACATCATTAGCGGAATATGGTCATTCTGGAAGCAGACCGTTTTTTCCGGATTATTGATCACCCAGCGAGGGAAAAAGATGGTGCCGTGAAAGAGTTTGTCACCCAGGTTTACGATCAGGCTGACGTCGGTCCCGGTCGGTTCGGTCCACGAAATTTTATAAACGCTCTCCCCGACCCGCACAATATAGGCCCGCTGATCTTTCACCCAACGATTCCCCACAATACCGCTGTGAATGCGGTAATCCAGGGTAGTGTCGTTTTTCACGTAGATCTCGTAATTCCAGCCATTATCGTAGGTATAGACCAGATGTTTGCCGACAAATCCGCTTAAATCATGTTTATCAAACGCGCTCATATTCGTTCTCCTCTTACTTGATGCGAGGATCTTAACGCTTCAAAATTTGGATGAATAACGCTATGTTTGTATCAAATTCATTCAATTATTAGATGAGTTATGCACAAAACAACCCTCGATCAGTGGGCCCTATTGGAGAAAGTGGTGGAGCTGGGCAGCTTCGCTAAAGCGGCGGAAGAGACCAACCGTAGCCAGTCTTCGGTAAGCTACAATCTGGCACTGTTACAGGAGCGACTTGGCGTAACGCTGCTGACCCCGGAAGGGCGCAGGGCTGTCCTGACACCGGCCGGAGAGCTATTGCTCAATCAGGTCAAACCGTTACTGAAGGCCTTTTTATGGGTGGAAACCCGGGCCGCAACGTTACAAAACGGTACGCGAACGCGGCTGGATTTGATGGTAGATAGTATCTTCCCACGCAAACGCCTGTTTGCCATTCTCAAACAGTTTCAGCAGGCCTGGCCGCAAACGCAGGTGCGTCTGACCGAAGTCCTGGAGAATGGTGATGCTCGACTGGCAGCACATGCCGATGCGGACGTAATGGTCCTGACCCGGCGTCAGGATGTCACCGGACGCGGCGAATGGCTGATGAATATTGACTTCGTGGCCGTGGCCCACCGCGATCACCCACTCTGCATGCTGGATGCGCCGCTGAATGAAGACGCATTACGCGCCTGGCCGCTGATTCGCATTGCCGATCGCGACAACCCACAACAACCGGTGCGCGATGCCTGGACCTTCTCGACCATTGATGCCGCGATTGATGCGGTGATGTATCAGGTCGGTTACGGCTGGCTGCCCGAGGAACGTATTCAGACGCAGCTTGATCAGGGGCTTTTACGCCCACTGCCGTTAAGCCATGGTGCTCGTCGCGCCACGCCTTTGCATCTGATCGTTAAAGATACGCTCGCTCCGCTGGATGAACAGGTCAGTACCCTGCTGCGTTTATTGCGAGAGCATTAACCTTTTCCCCGGATGCCGGACGTGTGTTACAAAATACGCTATTCCCCTTACCCCCTGTGCGCCAACGCGCCACATGAAAGGTTAACTGCAGATGCAACGAGTCACCATTACCCTCGATGACGATTTACTGGAAACGCTCGACGGCCTGAGTCAGCGCCGTGGCTACAACAACCGTTCCGAAGCGATCCGCGATATTCTGCGTGGTGCACTGGCGCAGGAAACTACCCTTGAACACGGCACTCAGGGCTTCGCGGTGCTCTCGTATGTTTATGAGCATGAAAAGCGTGATCTGGCCAGCCGTATTGTTTCTACCCAACACCACCACCACGATTTATCGGTCGCCACGCTGCACGTGCACATCAACCATGACGACTGCCTGGAAATCGCCGTGCTAAAAGGCGACATGGGCGATGTACAGCATTTTGCCGATGACGTGATTTCCCAGCGCGGCGTGCGCCACGGCCATCTACAGTGCCTGCCGAAAGAAGAGTAATTGCCTGTTTCGTTGCCGGATGGCGGCTACGCCTTATCCGGCCTACGTCCGTTATACTTTGTAGGCCAGGTAAGCGAAGCGCCCCGGCAATAATGATTACGCCATCGTACCAATCGTCTTTCTGAAACGCAGCAGTGCTATCAGGAAGAACGCGCTGCCAATCGCCAGCAGCGTCAGAAACTGCGGCCAGACAATGCTAAACCCGGCTCCGCGATAAAGTATCGCCTGCGCGAGACTGACAAAATGAGTAGTCGGCATGGTCAGCATAATGTCCTGCACCGCCTGCGGCATGCTTTCACGCGGTGTGGAGCCACCTGAAAGCATCTGTAACGGCAGCAGTACCAGAATCATCAGCAGCCCCAGCTGCGGCATAGAGCGCGCCAGCGTGCCCATAAAAATGCCGATCGAGGTGGTGGCGAACAGGCTCAGCGCCACGCCCAGCATAAACAACGGTATCGAACCTTCAATCGGCACCCCGAGCACGCCTTTTACCATCAGCATCAGCGACAGACCGGAAACCACCAGCACCACCAGCCCCATCGACCAGATTTTTGCCATCATGATCTCAAACGGCGTCACCGGCATCACCAGCAGATGTTCAATGGTCCCGTGCTCACGTTCGCGAATCAGCGCCGACCCGGTAAGCACAATCGCCAGCATGGTGATGTTGTTGATGATCGCCATTACCGCGCCAAAGCGGGCGGGTTCCAGGTTGGGGTTGAAGCGCATGCGCATTTCCAACGCCACCGGCGGCTCGTTATTATCGCGGTAACGCGCCACAAAGCTGTTCACCTCGCCGCTGATGATATTCTGGATATAACTGTTGCCGGTAAACGCTTGGCTCATGCGCGTGGCATCGACGTTAACCTGTATATCCGGTTGTCGTCCGGCCAGCACATCACGCTGAAAATCAGGCGGAATGTTTACGGCGAAGGTATAGCGCCCGGCGTCCAGCCCGGCATCCATTTCATCGGCAGTGATCATCTCCGGCGGTAAAAACCACGGGCGATAAAAGCTGTTCACAATCCGATTCGACAACTGCGACTGGTCCATATCGGCAATAGCAATCGGTGCCAGATGCAGCGAACCCGGCAGGACGGTCGCGGAAGAATAAACCGAAATCGTGAAGGCGAAGACGATCAGCGTCAGCATCGCTTTGTCACCCAGCAGGCTGCGCAACTCTTTGATGCCGAGGTTATAAATATTGCGTAATCGGCGCATCACCCCTCCTGTTTTTTCAGCAGTAATACGCTCAGACCAATCACCACCGGAATGGCTACCGCCAGCGGAATAAACAGCTGCCAGAGATCGGTCAGATCCAACGCTTTAGAGAACGTTCCGCGCGCGATGGTCAGAAAATGGCTGGTCGGATAAATTTCACCAATCCACCGGCCCGGCCCTTCCAGCGAGGCAACTGGATCGATCATTCCGGAAAACTGCGTCGCCGGGATCAGCGTAATAATCGCCGTACCAAAAATGGCCGCGATCTGGCTTTTCATAAACGTGGAGATTAACAGACCCAGCCCGGTGGCAATGGTGACGTACAGCAGCGCAGCCAGCGTCAGGGTCACAAAGCTCCCCTTATGCGGAACGCCGAATACAAACACCGACAGCGCGCACAACAGCAGGAAGTTCAGCATGCCCAGCACGATGTACGGCAACTGTTTGCCGAGTAAAAACTCGCTGCGGGTCGTGGGCGTAACGTACAGATTGATAATCGACCCCAGCTCTTTCTCACGCACCACGCTGAGGGCGCTGAGCATGGAGGGGATCATCATCAACAGCAGTGGGATCACTGCCGGAACAATCGCCGGCAGGCTCTTCACATCCGGGTTGTAACGATAGCGAGTTTCAATGGTCATCAGCCCGTTTTGCCCGCTGGCATTTGGCTGGCGCGCCATCACATCCTGCAGCCAGGTCTGGTGCATCGCCTGCACGTAACCCCTGACCGTTTCAGCGCGGCTTGGCATTGCGCCATCGACCCAGACGCCAATCTTCACCGGCGTTCCACGTGCGATGTCGCGGCCAAAATTTGGCGGAATTTCAATTGCTACCGCAACTTCGCCAGAACGCATCCGTTTGTCCAGATCGTCATAACTGGTGAGCGGCGGTTGTTCGATAAAATAGCGCGATCCCGCCAGATTCAGCGTCCACGCCTGGCTGCTGACGGTCTGGTCGCGGTCGAGCACCGAAAAACGCAGGTTTTCCACATCCGTGCTGATGCCGTAGCCCATGATAAGCATCAGGATCACCGTGCCCATCAGCGCCAGCGTGGAGCGTACCGGATCGCGCCGTAGTTCCAGCGCTTCACGGCGGCTGTAGCTGAATAAGCGCCGCAGGCTAAAACCTTGCCGCGGCGGCTTACTGTTTTCATGCACTGTCGGGACATTGGCTGGCGCTAACTGAGTTTCCGGCGCCGGGCCTGCCGCTTCCTGCAACCAGGAGATAAACGCCTCTTCCAGACTGGCAGCTCCACGCTGTTTCACCAGTTCCTGCGGCGTACCGCTGGCCAGTACTTTTCCGGCGTGCATCAGCGACATGCGGTCGCAGCGCTCCGCTTCGTTCATAAAGTGGGTGGAGATAAAAATGGTCACTTTGTCCTGGCGCGACAGGTCGACCATCAGTTGCCAGAACATATCCCTCGCAACCGGATCGACCCCGGAGGTCGGTTCATCAAGAATGAGCATCTCCGGGCGATGGATCACCGCCACCGCCAGCGACAGGCGTTGACGGATCCCCAACGGCAGCGCACCGGGCAGCGCATCTTCGACATCGGTCAGCGAAAAGCGCTCGCTCATCTCCTGCACCCGCCCAGGGATTTCTGCTTCGGGGATATGGAACAGCCGCGCATGTAGTTCGAGGTTTTGCCGGACGGTCAGCTCGCTGTAGAGCGAAAATGCCTGCGACATATAGCCTACCCGGCGGCGGGTATCGATATTTTTCGGATCAACCGCTTGCCCAAACAGCCACGCCTCGCCTTCGCTTGCGGGCAGCAGTCCGGTGAGCATTTTCATGGTGGTGGATTTACCGCAGCCGTTGGAGCCGAGAAAACCGAAGATTTCCCCGCGCGGAATGCGGAAGTTAACGTGGTCCACCGCCACAAATTTACCGAAGCGCATGGTCAGGTTTTTCGCCTCGATGGCAATCTCTTCCTGCTCAGCGTGATACGGCGGGATCACTACCGGTTTATGCGCCTGGCGCTGGGCTTCAGGTAACAGCGCGATAAACGCCTGCTCCAGCGTGTTGCTGTTGGTTTGCTCACGTAGCTGCTGCGCGCTCCCGGTGGCTAACACCTCCCCGGCGTTCATCGCCACCAGCCAGTCAAAGCGCTCGGCTTCTTCCATATAAGCGGTCGCAACCAGCACGCTCATGTTGGTCTGCCGCTGACGAATACTGTTAATCAGATCCCAGAACTGGGCGCGGGACAGCGGGTCGACCCCGGTGGTGGGTTCATCGAGAATTAACAGTTCCGGGTCGTGGATTAACGCGCAGCACAGCCCCAGCTTTTGCTTCATCCCGCCCGAGAGTTTCCCGGCAGGACGGTCGCGAAACGGTGCCAGTCCGGTGCTATTCAGCAGCTCGGTAATCCGCGCCTCACGCTCCGCTTTGTCATGCCCAAACAGGCGGGCAAAGAAATCGACGTTCTCATATACCGACAGCGTGTGATACAGGTTTTTCCCTAGTCCCTGCGGCATCCAGGCAATGCGCGGGCAGACATCCCGGCGATGTTTTGGGTCGCGCATATCGCCGCCCAGCACCATCACGTTGCCGTGTTCAATGACCCGCGCGCCGGAGATGAGCGACAGCAGGCTCGATTTTCCGACGCCATCCGGACCAATCAACCCCACCATACAGCGGGCAGGGATATCCAGCGTGATATTGTTCAGCGCTACCGTTTTCCCGTAATGCTGACTCACGCCGTCAAGGTGCGCCACGGGAGGAACGGGAACCAGCGCCAGATGCGTCATTGCGGCAACCTCACCACCAGGTCGTCAGGCCAGGCGCGACTTTCATCAACACGCACCCACGCCATGCCCGGCAGACCGGTTTTCACGTACTCCAGATGCTGCTGCAACAGCTCTGGCGGGATACGCGCTTTGACGCGAAACATCAGTTTCAGCCGTTCATCGCTGGTTTCGACCGTTTTCGGCGTGAACTGCGCGACGCTAGCCACAAAGCTGATGGTCGCCGGAATACGCAGATCCGGCGCAGCATCCAGCACCAGCCGCGCTTCTCCACCAATCTTCAGTAAACCAGCCTGTTCGGTTGGCAAGAAGAACGTCATGTAGACATCGCTGAGATCGACCATATTCAGCACGCGACCGCCCGCGGAAAGCACCTCGCCCGGTTCAGCTACGCGGTACTGTACGCGGCCATCGCGCGGGGCTTTCAACTCGCTGTCATCAATATCAGCCACAATACGACGTTCGGTAGCCTGCGCGGCTTCTACGCGGGTTTGCGCCTGAATGATACTGGTGCGAGCGGCTTCAATTGCGGCTTTTGCCGCAGAGACCTGCGCCTTTGCGGATTCCAGTGCAGCGCGTGCGCTTTCTGCCGCAGCCCTGTCGTCATCCAGCTGTTGCTCAGACACAGCCCCACGCTGAGATAGCGAACGGGAGCGGACGTGGCGTTTAGAGACCGACTGCAGTTCCGCCTCACGCTGTTTTACCACCGACTGCGCGGCGCGCATTTCACTTTGGCGCTGCTCTAACAGCGCCCGCGCCGCCGCCACCGCACTTTCGGCCTCTTTGATTTGGGCTACCGCTTCCAGCCGCTGCTCCTGCAGCACGCGGGTATCCATTTTCGCCAGCACCTCACCCTGACGGACGAACTGCCCTTCCGACACGAGGATCGTGTCAATTCGCCCGGCAATCTTGGTGGCAATATCCACTTCGGTAGCTTCAATTCTGCCATTGCTGGCTGCAAACCCCTCCGGTATTCCCGCAGGACGAAGCATCCACCATGCTATCGCGGCCACCACGACCAGAATGCCCGCCACCCACCACATCATATGACGTTTAAACTTATCCATATTCGACCCGCCGTAATCCCTGTTATCAAACGATGCGTGTCACAAAGCCCACTGAACAGCTATTCAGCGGGAGATTCCATCCGGGATAAGAAGGAATGAAAAACAATGGCCAGAGAGCAGACAGGCATGTAAGCAACCTGCGCCGCGAAGGAAGTGAATGATGAAAATGCTGTGAAATCGGGTAGTAATGTTGTCATCATCAGCGTTCCTGGCCGGAAATGAAACACGCATACTCATTACTGCTGTCTATTGAATACTAACACCTGGATTCAATATGTCTATTCGGTTGTAGCAGGTATGTTGCAGGCAAAAAACCGTGCCCGGCAATCCATTTACCGGGCAAATTTCACAAGTGAGCTTTATGTAAAACGCAGCGGGTCCACGCTCAACGTATCGTCTTCGCTTATTCAGATACCAAATCCTGCGCGCATGCCCAGGCACTCGACCATGCCCACTGGAAGTTATAGCCTCCCAACCAGCCGGTGACGTCCATCACTTCGCCGATAAAGTAGAGCCCTGGCACTTTGCGGGCTTCCATCGTGCGCGATGATAGCTCGTTGGTATCGACGCCGCCCAACGTGACTTCAGCGGTACGATACCCTTCCGTACCGTTCGGCTGCACCCGCCACTCGGTCAGCGTTTCAACCAGCGTTTGCTGATCGCGCACGTTAAGCTGCTTCAGAGACACGTCAGGAATTTGCCCTAACTGCTGCAAGCATTCCACCAGACGCTTTGGCAACTGCATTGCTAAGGTGTTCTTTAAACTCTGGTTAGGGTGTGCGCTACGTTGTTCGTCGAGGAAACTCGTCAGGTCAACATCCGGCAACAAATTAATGCTGACAAATTCGCCTGGCTGCCAAAAACTGGAAATCTGCAAAACAGCTGGACCCGAAAGTCCTCGGTGTGTAAAGAGCAGATTTTCACGAAATACGGTGCCGTCTTCGGCCGTGATAACGGAGGAGACCGACACGCCAGAGAGCACCTGAAGCTGCTCCAGCAGTGGCTTATGCAACGTAAAGGGCACCAGTCCCGCGCGCGTTGGCAACACATTCAGACCAAACTGTTCGGCAATTTTATAACCAAACGGCGTTGCCCCCAGTCCCGGCATGGAAAGCCCACCGGAAGCGATAACCAGTTTTTTCGTGCCGACCGTCATGCCGTTCAGTTCGAGGGTGAAACCTTCATCATCCTGCACCACGCTCAGGACTTCGCTCCGTAACCGCATAGTTACGTTACCTTTTTCACACTCGTCTACCAGCATATCGACAATTTGCTGAGCGGAATCATCGCAGAACAGCTGACCCAGCGTTTTTTCATGCCAGGCAATACCGTGTTTGCCCACCAGGTTGATAAAATCCCACTGCGTGTAACGCGCCAGTGCCGATTTGCAAAAATGGGGGTTTTGGCTCAAATAGGCGGCCGGTTCTACATAAAGATTGGTAAAGTTGCAGCGTCCCCCGCCAGACATGAGAATCTTGCGTCCTGGCTTTTTACCATTATCAATAAGCAGTACTCGACTACCTGCTTGTCCTGCCTGCGCGGCACAAAACATACCCGCTGCGCCAGCGCCTATAATAACGGTATCAAACCTTTCCACGTTGCGATCCTCTCTAAAAAGCGGGTGTGAATTGTAAAGATTCCTCAGTGGTCGCACCAGCACCAAACTACCGATAAAGGGTATTTAACTGAAATATATAGGATAATTCTTTAGTGGTGTAAAACAAAGCAGGAGACAAATCAAAAAAACTCTATATTTCACTTTGCCCGCGCCGCCAAAGTCACTGATAATGCGCCGCGTTCATGTCCTCAAAATGGCGTAACGTCCTATGCTACATTTGTTTGCTGGCCTGGATTTACATACCGGGCTTTTACTATTGCTTGCTCTGGCTTTTGTGCTGTTCTACGAAGCAATTAACGGCTTCCATGACACAGCCAATGCTGTCGCAACCGTGATCTATACCCGTGCAATGCGTTCGCAATTGGCGGTGGTCATGGCTGCGTTGTTCAACTTCTTTGGTGTTTTGCTGGGTGGTCTCAGCGTGGCGTATGCCATCGTGCATATGCTACCAACGGATCTGCTGCTTAATATGGGATCGTCACATGGCCTTGCCATGGTGTTCTCCATGCTGCTGGCGGCAATTATCTGGAACCTGGGTACCTGGTACTTTGGTTTACCTGCATCCAGCTCCCACACGCTGATTGGCGCCATTATCGGTATTGGTTTAACCAATGCACTGATGACCGGTACCTCGGTGGTGGACGCACTTAACATTCCGAAAGTTATCGGTATTTTTGCTTCGCTTATCATCTCGCCAATTGTTGGTCTGGTGGTTGCAGGCGGTCTTATTTTCATTCTGCGTCGTTACTGGAGCGGTACAAAAAAACGTGCCCGTATCCACCTGACGCCAGCAGAACGTGAAAAGAAAGATGGCAAGAAAAAGCCGCCGTTCTGGACCCGTATCGCACTGATCCTCTCCGCTATCGGCGTAGCGTTCTCTCATGGCGCTAACGACGGGCAGAAAGGCATTGGTCTGGTGATGCTGGTGCTGATTGGCGTAGCGCCTGCAGGCTTCGTGGTGAATATGAATGCTTCCGGTTACGAGATTACCCGTACCCGTGATGCAATCAATAACGTCGAAGTCTTCTTCCAGCAGCGCCCTGACCTGCTTAAACAGGCCACAGGCGTAGACCAGCTGATTCCGTCCCCGACGGACGCGGCACCCGCGACGACGACAGAGTTCCATTGCCACCCGGCGAATACCATCAACGCGCTGGAACGTGCGAAAGGTATGCTGGCGAACCTGGAAACCTACGACAAGTTAAGCGTCGAACAGCGTGGTCAGCTGCGCCGTATTATGCTGTGCATCTCTGATACCACCGATAAAGTGGTTAAGCTGCCTGGCGTAAGCGCTGACGATCAGCGTCTGCTGAAAAAACTGAAAGCTGACATGCTGAGCACCATTGAGTACGCGCCTATCTGGATCATTATGGCCGTCGCACTGGCGCTGGGTATTGGTACGATGATTGGCTGGCGTCGCGTTGCCACCACCATCGGCGAGAAAATCGGTAAGAAAGGCATGACTTATGCCCAGGGGATGTCGGCGCAGATGACCGCCGCAGTCTCTATCGGTCTCGCCAGCTACACCGGTATGCCCGTTTCCACCACCCACGTTCTCTCTTCTTCCGTTGCGGGGACGATGGGTGTTGATGGCGGCGGATTGCAGCGTAAAACGGTCACCAGCATTCTGATGGCCTGGGTCTTCACCCTGCCGGCTGCGATTATTCTTTCCGGGGTGCTGTACTGGCTCTCCCTGAAGCTTATCTAAGCGAATGCACGGTAAAAAAGCGGGTCAGGAAGCTGACCCGCTTTTTTTGTATCTGTTGTTGGCATCAGTGCCAGATAATCAGCGCAACCATGCTGATTAGCACCAGGCCGCATAGCGCGCTGGTGAGAATGAACTGACCGCGAACCCGCTCACAGCGGCGAATAAATTCATCATCATGATGATCGCGGTAACGCTGAGCGTAGATATACCACACCAGACGCATCTGCTTGTTCGGTTGCCCATGCGAGGTAAAAAAGCCCCCTCCATCTACATACTGGTAAAGTAATGGATCGCAACCACGAAGTACCACTAACAGTGCGCGTAGCGAAGAAAAATAGCGCGCCATATTAACAATGCAAACGACACATAAAGCCCAGAATAATGCAATGGTGCTTATCATACCTCCTCCCCGGCGACCCGCCCACGGAACTCCTTTCCGGGACTACCGCTCCCCGATACCCTGCCAAACCATTCAATGAAGAGTGCAGCCGAAACCGTTCGTGTTAGTATCACGCATCCGAACGCCTCTTTAGATAGTGTAGGAGATTAGTTAATTTTTTTGCCATAAGGTTAATCGCTATCAATGCAATTAACTAAAAAATTTGTTTAACTATTTGGCAAGCAAGGCGGATTGACGGATTATCCTGGTCGCTATAATGTAAGGATAGTCCTTATATGGTACGTTTTTACGACTGGGCTAGCCCCGCGCACAAGGTTCGCAGGACGCGGATGACGCGGCGGCATATAACGCCAGCAGGCTAGTCATCGACAACTTATGGAAGGAGTAACACTATGGCTTATAAACACATTCTTATCGCGGTTGATCTTTCTCCGGAAAGCAAAGTTCTGGTTGAAAAAGCGGTTTCTATGGCGCGACCTTACAATGCTAAAGTCTCCCTTATCCACGTTGACGTAAACTATTCCGACCTGTACACCGGGCTCATCGACGTGAATCTGGGCGACATGCAGAAACGCATTTCTGAAGAAACCCACCACGCGTTAACCGAGCTGTCCACCAATGCAGGCTACCCTATCACCGAAACCCTGAGCGGTAGCGGCGACCTGGGTCAGGTTCTGGTTGATGCCATCAAAAAATACGACATGGATCTGGTCGTCTGTGGTCACCACCAGGATTTCTGGAGCAAACTGATGTCCTCCGCGCGCCAACTGATCAACACCGTCCACGTCGACATGTTGATTGTTCCGCTGCGTGACGACGAAGAAGCATAAAATGCTTGCCGCCGGAAGTTAACCCGGCCCACTGCAAGTCGTTAAGCCTGTAAACGCCCGCCTTCGCGGGCGTTTTTGTTTTTATCATTCGGTCACAATTAGTACATCAATCCAACAAACAAATCATAATTAGTGTGATCAACTAATTGGATCGAAAACTATCTCTATAATACTCTACCCTTGCGGCCAATAACCGCAGTCTATAACAAAATAAGACTTTTTCGGCGCGTTTAAGCATACGCGTTCATACTTTTCGGGATGGCTTTGAAAGGCGATGGAATATGAATAAAACTGCACCTACGGGCTTGCTGCAGCAACCTCGTCCGTTCTTCATGATCTTCTTTGTGGAATTATGGGAACGATTTGGCTATTACGGCGTACAGGGCATCCTGGCGGTATTTTTTGTTAAGCAGCTCGGATTTTCACAAGAACAGGCATTTGTAACCTTTGGTGCCTTTGCCGCACTGGTTTACGGCCTGATCTCGATCGGCGGCTACGTCGGCGACCACCTGTTAGGCACCAAGCGCACGCTGGTACTCGGTGCCATTGTGCTGGCAATCGGCTACTTCATGACCGGGATGTCGCTGCTTAAGCCGGATCTAATCTTTATTGCTTTGGGTACCATTGCCGTTGGTAACGGGCTATTTAAAGCCAACCCGGCAAGCCTGCTGTCAAAATGCTATCCCCCGAAAGACGCCCGTCTGGACGGTGCTTTCACCCTGTTTTATATGTCGATTAACATCGGTTCGCTACTGTCACTGTCGCTGGCGCCGGTGATTGCCGATAAGTTTGGCTACGCTGTGACTTACAACCTGTGCGGAGCCGGACTAATCGTCGCGCTGCTGGTCTACTTTGCCTGCCGCGGAATGGTGAAAAATATCGGCTCTGAGCCAGACCATAAGCCACTGAATTTCCGTAACCTGCTGTACGTGCTGGCCGGTACGGTAGTGATGGTATTTATCTGCGCCTGGCTGATGCACAACGTGCAGATTGCCAACCTGGTGCTGATCGTCCTGTCGATTGTCGTGACCATCATCTTCTTCCGTCAGGCATTCAAACTGGATAAAACCGGGCGCAACAAGATGTTCGTGGCCTTTATCCTGATGCTGGAAGCGGTGGTGTTCTACGTGCTGTACGCGCAGATGCCGACATCGCTTAACTTCTTTGCGATCAATAACGTACACCATGAAATTCTGGGTTTCGCCATCAACCCGGTGAGCTTCCAGGCGCTGAACCCGTTCTGGGTGGTACTGGCGAGTCCGGTACTGGCCGCAATCTATACCCGTCTGGGCAACAAAGGCAAAGACCTGACCATGCCGATGAAATTTACGCTCGGTATGTTCCTGTGCTCATTGGGCTTCCTGACGGCCGCCGCTGCCGGGATGTGGTTTGCCGATGCACAAGGGCTGACGTCGCCGTGGTTTATCGTGCTGGTGTATCTGTTCCAGAGCCTGGGTGAACTGCTGATTAGCGCCCTGGGACTGGCTATGGTCGCCGCTCTCGTGCCACAACACCTGATGGGCTTCATTCTTGGGATGTGGTTCCTGACACAAGCCGCAGCCTTCCTGATGGGGGGTTATGTCGCTACGTTCACCGCCGTACCAGAGAACATCACCGACCCGCTGCAAACGCTGCCTATCTATACCAACGTCTTCAGTAAGATTGGCCTTGTCACCCTGGCCGTAACGGTTGTGATGGCGATTATGGTGCCATGGCTGAACCGCATGATTAATACGCCGAGTACCGAGCAATAAATAAGCTTATTTTTCACATTAACCGCGAGTCATATCGCGGTTTTTTTGCCTTTCAAGTCCTACATTGTAAGAGTATAGTTTGTACAACCAGGTCATCATGGACGGACATGACCATGAACTATATTGAGTTTATTGAGACTTCAGTTTTCTCACGCCAACGGGAAGCGCTTCTCACCGAGGATGAGTTCCGGGCATTTCAGGAAATGCTCATTATAAATCCATTGGAGGGAGATTTAATTCAAGGGACTGGCGGTTGCAGGAAGATCCGCTTCGCACCTGAAAGTACCAACAAAGGCAAAAGTGGTGGGATTCGCAGTATTTACTATTTTCAAAATGGCGAAGGGCGTATCTGGCTTTTCATGGCTTATCCTAAAAGCAGGAAAGACAGCCTGAGCGGCGAGGAAAAAAACGCACTCAAGGCCATCATTCACCAATTGAAAGAGAGCTCGTTATGAATGATTTCTTTAAAGAACTGATGGAATCGGCAAGCGAGGCCGTTGAAATTAGCCAGGGCCGTAAAGCTGCCGCCCAGGTCACCCGGTATGAACTTCCGGACGTCAAAGCCATTCGTAAACAAGCTAAAATGAAGCAGGATGAATTTGCACAGGCGATAGGTGTTTCATCCTCTTTGATCCAGGCCTGGGAACAAAAAAGGCGTATTCCTACAGGAACCTATTTAAAGGTTCTCCGCGTTATAGAACGCAACCCGGAGATGGTCAATCTTTTCAAAATAGCCTGAGATACAGCCCGGTCGCCTTGCGCTATCGGGCATTTTCACTCACTACCCTTTACGCGCGTCTATCCACTCCTGCACTTCCACCACAAAGGTATCCGGTGCTTTACGGTACATTTTGCGCGCCAAGTCCAGAATCGTATGCTGGCCGAGCGCTTCTTCCATTCGCTGCTGGGCCATGTCCATTACCGAACGCACGCCACAAATGCCTTCACAGGCCCACTCCGGTGGATGTTCCTCAAATACCGCCAGCCGCTGGCGAATTTCACGACATTCAAAGATGCGCTTATCGCCATCAATAGCATTCACCACATCCAGCACCGTGATGTGTTCAGCGGGTTTAGCTAACTGGAAACCGCCACCTTTGCCTTCAATGCTGCGCACCAGACCCGCTTTGGACAGACGGGTGAAAATTTTTGCCAGATAGTCATACGGTACGCTTTGCAGTTCGGCTATTTCCCGCACGCTCATATCCCGCGCGTCGCCCTTACTGTCGACCATACACATCAGGCTATGAATGCCGTACTCAACTCCCGAACTGTAGAATGCCATTCTCTTATCTCAGCCAAAATGAATCTGAGTTTATTGTAGCTTTTTCATCTCATTCATTCCAGACAGCAAAGTACCCCCTTTTCATAACAGAACTTTAAATACATGTTTATCAAACAGATAATCAAAAAACACCACCCTTTGAGGCAAAAAGGATCTCGATCGCATTGCAATTCATAACTACGACAAATAAAATCCGAGTAAATAAATCGTAGTCACCAGTGAGAAAACCCCAATGCGTAAACAAATTCTGATCGTGGGCGCCGGCTTTGCCGGTATGTGGGCAGCATTAAGCGCCGCACGACTGGCGGATAAACATCAGCAGGCCATTGATATTACAGTAATTGCGCCACAACCGGAGCTGCATGTCCGCCCACGATTTTATGAAAGCGCCGTTCATACGCTGGTCGCACCACTGCAACCGCTATTTGACGTTACCGGCGTCAACTTCCTGCGAGGTCACGTCGAGCAAATCCTCCCGGACTCTAAAGAGGTGAGCTGGAAAGATGCCAACGGTGACACTCATCTGCATCGCTATGACCGCCTGGTGCTCGCCAGCGGAAGTCACGTAAACCGCGATACCGTCGCCGGTGCCGCCGAGCACGCGTTTGACCTCGACCAACTCGAGAGCGCCGCCGTACTGGAGCAGCACATTAACAATCTGGCATTACAACCGGAAAGTGAGGCTCGTAATACCGTGGTGGTCTGTGGTGGTGGTTTCACCGGGATAGAGATGGCGCTGGAATTACCGGGTCGTTTGCGCGAAATATTGGGCGCGGATGCTAAGACCAGAGTTGTCGTAGTTGAACGCGGTGCTCAGCCGGGCGGACGCTGGAGCCAGGAATTACGTGACGTGATTATCGAAGCCTCTGCTGAACTGGGCGTCGAGTGGCTGGTCAATGCGGAAGTAGAGTGTGTGGATGCCTCCGGCGTCACGCTGAAAGATGGGCAGGTGATTGCCTCTCAGACGGTTATCTGGACCGTCGGCGTGCAGGCTAATAGCCTGACAGCACAGATTAACGCCCCGCGCGATCGCCAGGGCCGTCTGCATGTGAATGCCAATCTGCAGGTTGTGGGTCACGATGATATCTACGCCACTGGCGATGTGGCCTATGCCGCCACCGACGACAAAGGCAACCATGCGCTGATGACCTGCCAGCACGCTATTTTGTTGGGTAAATTTGCCGGTAATAACGCTGCGGCGGACCTGTTAGACGTAGCGCCATTGCCATATCGTCAGGAAAACTACGTCACCTGCCTGGATCTTGGTGCCTGGGGTGCGGTGTATAGCGAAGGATGGGATCAACAGGTGAAACTGACGCGCGCAGAAGCGAAGAAGCTGAAGGTGTCGATTGTCAGCGAGCTGATTTACCCACCGAAAGCAGACCGAGCAGTAGCATTTGAGATTGCCGACCCGCTGGCACCGTTTGTTTAATAGGTTATGCCGGATGCGGCTAACGCCTTATCCGGACTACAAACCACGCACAGCCGTATGCCTGATAAGCGCAGCACATCAGGCAGCACAGCGCACCAAGCCGGATGCGGCTAACGCCTTATCCGGCCTACAAACCACACGCTGCCGTAGGCCTGATAAGCGCAGCGCATCAGGCAGCACAGCGCACCAAGCCGGATGCGGCTAACGCCTTATCCGGCCTACAAACCACACGCTGCCGTAGGCCTGATAAGCGCAGCGCATCAGGCAGCACAGCGCACAGATCTACAAACTATGCTGTCCCAGCGTAGATATCAAACCGATGCCCTTTCGTGACTACCGCATTCGGCGTGGCGACATCCGCCAGCGGCGGCGCGTAATCTGGGCGCTTCACCACCACACGTTTGGTGGCCAACTGACGCGCAGGCTCCAGCAGCCCATCCGCATCTAAATCCGGCCCCACCAATGACTGAAACACCCGCATTTCTTTTTTCACCAGCGCGCTTTTCTGCTTATGTGGAAACATCGGATCGAGGTACACCACCTGCGGGCGCGGCGTGATATCGGTTAACGCCGTCAGACTCGACGCATGGATCAGCTGTAAACGTTCCTGCAGCCACGGACCGATTTCCGGGTCGGCATAGCCGCGCGCCAGGCCATCATCAAGCAGCGCCGCCACGACCGGATTACGTTCCAGCATTCGTACGCGGCAGCCTACCGAGGCCAGTACAAACGCATCGCGCCCCAGCCCTGCGGTTGCATCGACCACATCCGGCAGGTAATCGCCTTTAATGCCAACCGCCTTTGCCACCGCTTCACCGCGTCCACCGCCAAATTTGCGCCGATGGGCCATCGCACCGCCCACGAAATCCACGAAGATACCGCCGAGTTTGGGTTCATCACGTTTGCGCAGTTCCAGATGTTCCGGCGTCATCACCAGCGCCATCAGGTTATCTTCATCGTGTTCAAGTCCCCAGCGGGCGGCAAGAACAGATAAGGCGCCGTCTCCGGCGCCTGTTTCATCTACTAAGCAGATTTTCAATTCCGCTTTACCCTAAATAATTCGAGTTGCATCAAGACAACAAGTGAAGGAATCCCTGGGAACGTACAAATAGTACGTGACCAGGGTGAGTAAGCGCAGTTGCCGAAGAGGCAGCTTGAAGTATGACGGGTAAATCAGCCTTTGATCCCGTAATGCTCCAGCATTGCATCCAGCTGTGGCTCGCGGCCACGGAAGCGCTTGAACAGTTCCATCGGCTCTTCAGAACCACCACGGGTGAGGATGTTATCGAGGAACGATTGTCCGGTTTGACGGTTGAAAATCCCTTCATCTTCGAAGCGAGAGAAGGCATCTGCCGCCAGTACGTCTGCCCACAGATAGCTGTAGTAACCCGCTGCGTAGCCACCAGCAAAAATGTGGCTGAAGGCATGCGGGAAGCGGCCCCACGTTGGGCCCGGCACCACGGCGACCTGTTTTTTAATTTCCGCCAGCGTCTCGAGGATTTTAGCCCCTTGCTGCGGGTTAAACTCCGCGTGCAGACGGAAATCAAATAGACCGAACTCCAGTTGACGCAGAATAAACAGCGCTGCCTGGTAGTTTTTCGCCGCCAGCATTTTATCCAGCAGTTCCTTCGGCAGCGGCTCACCGGTCTCAAAGTGACCAGAGATAAACGCCAACGCTTCCGGCTCCCAACACCAGTTCTCCATAAACTGGCTCGGCAGTTCGACCGCATCCCATGGCACACCGTTGATACCGGAAACGCCCGCGGTTTCAATACGAGTCAGCATATGGTGCAGACCATGGCCGAACTCGTGGAACAGGGTGATCACTTCATCGTGGGTAAACAGCGCAGGTTTACCGTTCACCGGACGGTTAAAGTTACAGGTCAGGTAAGCGACCGGCTTTTGCAATGTGCCGTCTGTCTTGCGCATCTGGCCGACACAGTCGTCCATCCACGCCCCACCGCGTTTGTGTTCACGGGCATACAGATCAAGATAGAAGCTGCCGCGCAGCTCGTTGTTTTCGTCGTACAGCTCGAAGAAACGAACTTCCGGATGCCAGACGTCAACATCGGTGCGCTCTTTGGCGGTGATGCCATAAATACGTTTAACCACTTCAAACAGACCGTTAACGGCTTTGTTTTCCGGGAAGTAAGGACGCAGCTGCTCGTCGCTGATGCTGTAGAGGTGCTGTTTTTGTTTCTCGCTGTAGTAAGCGATATCCCACGGCTGCAGCTCATCAACACCAAATTCCGCTTTCGCGAAGGCGCTCAGCTGAGCCAGCTCTTTCTCACCCTGCGGACGGGCACGTTTCGCCAGGTCAGTCAGGAAGTCGAGTACCTGCTGCGGGTTCTCCGCCATTTTGGTAGCCAGAGATTTAAAGGCGTAGCTCTCAAAGCCCAGCAGTTGTGCCAGTTCGTGGCGCAGCGCGAGGATCTCTTCCATTATCGGGCTGTTGTCCCATTTGCCCGCGTTTGGCTCCTGGTCAGATGCGCGCGTGGAGTATGCACGATACATCTCTTCACGCAGCCCCTGGTTATCACAGTAGGTCATCACCGGCAGGTAGCTTGGGATATCCAGGGTTAACAGATAGCCTTCCTGCTCTTTGGCTTCAGCCTGCGCTTTTGCGGCGGCCAGCGCGCTTTCCGGCATCCCGGCAAGTTCCGCTTCGTCGGTCACCAGCTTGGTCCAGCCCATCGTAGCATCGAGGACGTTATTGCTGTACAGGTTGCCGAGCTCAGACAGGCGGGTGGCAATCTCACCATAGCGCTGCTGTTTTTCCTTCGGCAGACCAATACCAGAAAGCTCAAAATCGCGCAGCGCGTTATCAACCGCTTTTTTCTGTGCGGTGTTCAGGGTGGCGTAATGATCGCCATCACGCAGGTCGCGGTACGCTTTGTACAGGCCTTCATGTTGTCCAACCCAGGTGCTGTATTCAGACAGCAGCGGCAGCGTTTGTTCGTAGGCTTCACGCAGTTCCGGGCTGTTTTTCACCGAATTCAGGTGACTAACCGGAGAGAAAATACGCCCCAGCACATCGTCGACTTCTGCCAACGGCTGGCAGAGATTTTCCCAGGTGTACGGTGCGCCCTGCGCAACCACTCGCTCAACATTTTCACGGCAATCGTTCAACGCCTTAGTGACGGCAGGCACAACGTGCTCTGGCTGAATTTTAGAAAACGGCGGCAGTTCGAAGGGAGTCAGCAATGGATTGGTCATTAGCGCGGTCCTGTTGAAAAGAGTGAATGAAGCGCGTATCCGGCGCTGTGCATATTAATTTGTACAATGGGGTTAAGTGTAGAGGATTTCAATGCTAACCGTGATGGAAAGACGCCCGGTGACGCTACGCTTACCGGGCCTACGGGTAATCCGTGTCGATCTGCTGTAAACTGTGGCAAATCGTCATTTCAGCGGAATTTCATTACCCATGCTCAGTTATCGCCACAGTTATCACGCAGGCAACCACGCCGACGTCCTTAAACACACCGTTCAGAGCCTGATCATTGAATCGCTCAAAGAGAAAGAAAAACCGTTTCTTTATCTGGACACCCATGCTGGTGCTGGCCGTTATCAGCTGAGCAGTGAGCATGCCGAACGCACCGGTGAATACCTGGAAGGGATCGCGCGTATCTGGCAGCAGGACGATTTGCCTGCCGAGCTGGAACCCTACATTGGCGTAGTGCAGCACTTCAACCGTAGCGGTCAGTTGCGCTACTACCCAGGCTCTCCGTTAATTGCTCGCCAGCTGCTGCGCGAACAGGACAGTCTGCAATTAACTGAACTGCACCCGAGCGACTTCCCTCTGCTGCGCGGCGAATTCCAGAAAGATGAGCGCGCTCGCGTGGCCAAAGCCGATGGTTATCAGCAGCTGAAAGCAAAATTACCGCCGGTTTCCCGTCGTGGGTTGATCCTTATCGATCCACCCTACGAAATCAAAAGCGACTACCAGGCAGTAGTGACCGGTATTAACGAAGGCTACAAACGTTTCGCGACCGGCACCTATGCGTTGTGGTATCCAGTGGTTCTGCGCCAACAAATCAAGCGCATGATCCACGATCTCGAAGACACCGGCATCCGCAAGATTCTGCAAATTGAGCTGGCAGTACGCCCGGACAGCGATCAGCGCGGCATGACGGCATCCGGCATGATTGTGATTAACCCACCGTGGAAGCTGGAGCAGCAGATGAACAACGTCCTGCCGTGGTTGCACAGCAAACTGGTTCCGACAGGAACCGGGCATACTTCCGTAAGCTGGATAGTACCGGAGTAATCGCAGCCATCGGTGGAACCTTTTAATATCAGGTATACAATCGCGAATATTTTGGCGGATGGCGTAACGCTTCTCCGCCCTACAATGAACATAAAGGAGCGGTCATGACCAAGCACTATGATTACATCGCTATTGGCGGCGGCAGCGGCGGTATTGCCTCCATTAACCGTGCAGCAATGTACGGTCAAAAATGCGCACTGATTGAAGCCAAAGAGTTAGGCGGCACCTGCGTTAACGTTGGCTGCGTACCGAAGAAAGTGATGTGGCATGCCGCACAGGTCCGCGAAGCGATCCACATGTACGGTCCGGATTACGGTTTCGACACCACCATCAATAAGTTCGACTGGGATAAACTGATCGCCACGCGTACCGCTTATATCGATCGTATTCATACCTCGTACGACAACGTGCTGGGCAAAAATAATGTCGATGTGATCAAAGGCTTTGCCCGCTTCGTTGATGCAAAAACCGTTGAAGTGAATGGTGAAATCATCACTGCCGATCATATTTTGATTGCCACTGGTGGTCGCCCGAGTCGCCCGGCTGTCCCTGGCGCGGAATACGGCATTGATTCTAATGGTTTCTTTGAGCTGCCAGCGTTACCTGAACGCGTGGCTGTTGTTGGTGCAGGCTACATTGCCGTTGAGCTGGCTGGTGTGATTAACGGCCTGGGTGCCCAAACGCACCTGTTCGTACGCAAACACGCGCCGCTGCGTAGCTTTGACCCGATGATCGTCGACACGCTGGTTGAGGTGATGAACGCCGAAGGCCCGACTCTGCATACTCACGCGATTCCAAAAGCGGTTGTTAAAAACGCTGACGGCAGCCTGACCCTGCAACTGGAAGATGGTCGTAGCGAAACGGTAGACTGCCTGATTTGGGCGATTGGTCGTGAGCCAGAAACGGACAACTTCAATCTGGCTGTTACCGGCGTGAAAACCAACGAAAAAGGCTACATCGTCGTTGATAAATTCCAGAACACCAGCGTGCCGGGTATTTATGCCGTCGGCGACAATACCGGTGCCGTTGAGCTGACGCCGGTTGCCGTTGCCGCGGGCCGTCGCCTGTCCGAGCGTCTGTTTAACAACAAGCCGGACGAGCATCTGGACTACAACAACATCCCGACCGTGGTCTTCAGCCACCCGCCAATTGGCACCGTGGGCCTGACCGAGCAGCAGGCTCGCGAACAGCACGGCGATGACCAGGTGAAAGTGTATAAATCATCGTTTACCGCGATGTATACCGCTGTTACCACACACCGTCAGCCGTGCCGCATGAAGCTGGTTTGCGTTGGTCCGGAAGAGAAAATTGTCGGTATTCACGGTATTGGTTTTGGAATGGATGAGATGCTGCAAGGCTTCGCGGTCGCGCTGAAAATGGGCGCAACCAAGAAAGACTTTGATAACACCGTTGCGATTCACCCAACGGCGGCAGAAGAATTCGTTACCATGCGTTAAGCAATAAATAAACCGGATGGTGCTTTGCCATCCGGTTTTCTCTTATTTACCCTGCATATATGGCGTATACACGCCGTTTAAGCTTTCGAGGAACGCCACGATATCGTCGATATCTTCCTGCGGCAGTTCTTTACCCACCTGATAACGCAGCATCAGTTTTACCGCACCATCGAGCGTAGGCACATCACCGCGATGGAAATAAGGCGCGGTCAGCGCAACGTTACGCAAGCCCGGGACTTTTTGACGCAGCTTGTCACGTAATTCATTAGTGACGTTCATGCGGCCAATATCTGCGGCAGTGACCTCACCGAAATTAAAGTCCTTTTTCAAACCCAATGGCTCAAATGAGCGCCCGCCTAAAATAATACCGCCATGACAGGTCGCACACTTATTATCTTTAAACAATTGATAGCCATGTTTCTGCTGAGCAGTTAACGCCGCTTCATCGCCGCGTAGCCATTTATCAAACGGCGAATTTGGCGTAATTAGCGTTTTCTCAAACTCAGCAATCGCATCGGTAATATTATCCCCGCTGAATCCCTGCGGATAAACCGCGATAAACTCTTGCTTCAATTGCGGATCTTTATCCAGTTTCTGGATAATTTCATCCCAGGATTTAGACGCCATTTCGATAGGGTTCAACGGCGGGCCGCCTGCCTGCGCCTGCAATGTTGGCGCACGACCATCCCAGAATTGTTCAACGTTGAAGACCGAGTTAAACACCGTCGGCGCATTAATCGGGCCAACGGCGCCACCTACGCCGATCGACGTTTTCCGGCCATCCACGCCGCCTGCATTCAGGGCGTGGCAATGCGCGCAAGAAATCGTGCTGTCACCTGAAATACGCGGGTCGTGGTAAAGCGTAAAGCCAAGCGCTACTTTGCGGGCATCGGTTGGGATGCTTTCCGGTATCGGTTGTACCGGTTCATTACGATGCTGCGCGGCGGTATCGTTACTGGCGTAATACTGCTCACGCTGTTTCGCAATCCAGCCCAGGATCTCGGCTCGCTCCGTATCGCTGACCTTCCCGGCCCAGTGCAGCGCGGTATATCGCGTTGGCGGCATGGTGTCGTACTGCATCACCCATTCAATTTTATTCAGGTCGCTTTGCGAAACGGGTTTATCTGCGACCAGCGCCGCACGAACGGCTTCAAGATTGAATGATTTGTATCCCAGTTGAATGTCGTAATTCATCAACTGCTTAGCGACAGGAAAAGAAGAATAGAAAGGTAATTCAGCTGAAGGCGTGTGACAATAATCGCATCCTTTTTCGCGTAAAAATCCTAATACCTTATTATTTTCTTCCAGCGTAGAGGCCTGAACATCAGCCTGTTTGCTACGTTGATTATCGTGATACCACACATAACCGGATAATCCAAAATAACAAATCACGATGCCAGCTATGGCAATCGCGGTAAGACGGGTAATGATTTTCATTATTTTACCCTCACCGTTGTGAGTTATTGTGACCCAGAAAAATTAGAATAATTAATGCACAGTCTTTGTCAGACCTGACCATCATAGGAAATGAGAGAATTACTATTTTGATAAGTATCAAGCAATTACATGGGGGAGAACTATCAATAGAATAGCCTGCGCCTATTATAGAGATAAGGCGTTACCTGTCTCTGTTCACACCTCGTTGCAATCGAATGCTCTGAAAATGGAATATATTCAGATTATGCAGAACTTTGAATTATCCATTATTTTCATTGGGATAGTCTGATTTTTAAATTTTGCTCAGCATTAAAACGTGATCAACCGCACGCTTTACTCACCCGACACCGAAGCGAATGTCTACGCTTAACTGACGACCGGGCAATAGCCTTAATCTTTCAACGTCCATCGGAGGTCTTTCTCATTATGCTCAACCAGAAACTACCCCACGCCCCTTCTGAAGAAATGACGATCGACATCGATCTGCTTTATGAAATGGATCCGTGCGAGTTAAAGCTGGATGAAATGATTGAGGCGGAGCCTGAGCCGGAGATGATTGAAGGACTTCCCGCTTCAGATGCGTTAACCCCTGCCGATCGTTATCTCGAACTGTTCGAACACGTCCAGTCATCCAAACTGTTTGCGGATAGTAAAACCTTCCCAGATTGTGCGCCCAAAATGGACCCGCTCGACATTTTAATTCGCTATCGCAAGGTTAAACGCCATCGGGACTTCGATCTGCGACGCTTCGTCGAGAACCATTTCTGGCTCCCGGAAACGCCCTCCAGCGAATACGTTTCTGACCCGGAAAGTTCGCTGAAAGAACATATCGATCAACTGTGGCCGGTGCTGACTCGCGAGCCGCAGGATCACATTCCCTGGTCCTCGCTGCTGGCGTTACCGCAGTCATACATTGTGCCAGGCGGGCGTTTTAGCGAAACCTACTACTGGGATTCCTACTTTACCATGCTGGGTCTGGCAGAGAGCGGCCGCGAAGATCTGCTGAAATGTATGGCAGATAACTTTGCCTGGATGATTGAAAACTATGGTCACATCCCGAATGGCAACCGTACTTACTATCTGAGTCGCTCACAGCCGCCCGTTTTTGCCCTGATGGTGGAGCTGTTTGAAGAAGATGGTGTACGCGGCGCGCGTCGTTACCTTGATCATCTAAAAATGGAGTACGCCTTCTGGATGGATGGCGCCGATTCCCTGGTACTCAACCAGGCCTACCGCCACGTGATCAGAATGTCGGACGGCTCTCTACTTAACCGCTATTGGGACGATCGTGATACGCCGCGCGATGAGTCATGGCTTGAAGACGTCGAGACCGCCAAGCATTCGGGTCGCCCGCCCAATGAAGTGTATCGGGATTTACGCGCGGGCGCGGCTTCTGGCTGGGATTATTCATCGCGCTGGCTGCGCGACGCAGGCCGCCTTGCCAGCATACGCACCACGCAGTTCATCCCAATTGACCTGAACGCATTCCTCTACAAGCTGGAAAGCACTATCGCCAATATTTCCGCGCTGAAAGGTGACAAAGAAACGGAAGCGCTGTTTCGCCAGAAAGCCAGCGATCGTCGTGATGCGGTAAACCGCTATCTCTGGGACGATGAAAACGGCTGCTATCGCGATTACGACTGGCGGCGCGAACAAATGGCCCTGTTCTCTGCCGCCAGTATTGTGCCGCTGTATGTCGGTATGGCAACGCATGAACAAGCCGATCGGCTTGCTAACGCAGTTCGCAGTCGCCTGCTCACGCCCGGTGGCATTTTAGCCACGGAGCATGAAACCGGTGAGCAATGGGATAAACCCAACGGCTGGGCGCCGCTGCAGTGGATGGCGATCCAGGGCTTCAAACTGTACGGTGACGACCATCTCGGGGATGAAATCGCCCGTAACTGGTTGAAAACGGTGAATCTCTTTTATCAGGAACACCACAAGCTTATCGAAAAATACCACATAGCTGACGCCGCGCCGCGCGAAGGCGGCGGCGGGGAATATCCGTTGCAGGACGGCTTTGGCTGGACCAATGGTGTGGTGCGCAGACTCATCGGTTTGTATGGCGAACCCTAGCGGCTGACGGTCTGAGTCATCAGGCTTTCAGTTAATCGCATCGTACAGCTCGGCGTGAATTTTCTGCCATTTCTTGTTCTCAGGGCTTGGCTGGGCGCGAACACGCAGCTCGGCCTGCTCAAGATCATATTGCTGACGCGCAACGACCGCAGGCACGGAACAAAAACTTTGCAGATAACTTTTATGCAGCGAAGTGAGCGATGCCCCATTCGACATCGCATGGCTGAGCGTAGTCATAAACTGTCGGCATGGTTTGCTTTCATCCATCTGCGAAGGGTAACGCAGCAGCAGTCTCAACACCTCAGTATTGCCCGCCGAAAATGCCTGCTCCGTCCACGCCAGCTTCCAGTCCATCCCGCCCTGCAGGAACAGTGACGTCACGCGGGTGTCATTGCGATCGATAGCCGCCCGCATGTTAAAGGCATCCCAGGTGATGCCCATTCGGGTCACCGCCTCCCGTGCGCTGGGGGCATCGCGTCGCGGTTCCTCCTGCACAATTTCAACGGATTGTCCGGAAGACGTCTGTGGCGCTGGCGAAGTAAATAACCAGAACGCACCCAGCGAAATCGCCAGCACCATCACGCCGACCGCTACCCACAACATGCCGGAAATCAGCTGTTCACGTTCTTCCGCCGTGCGCTTGGCCCGCTTTTCCGGCGGATCAATACTGTCTGCGATTTCATGCTTATCGCCTCCCGCTTGCTCGTCTTTTTGCTTTGCTGTTTCCCAAAACTGGCGGACCATGGCCTCATCAGATTCCAGATACGACGCAGGATTAATGCGCGTACGCCGTTCTTCAAATGCCCGTTGCACAGGATGAGTTATCTGTCGGTACTGGTAGTCCAGCAACATCAGTTGTACCGACGTCAGCGGCTGCTGCGCGATAACGCAGTTACGAGCCAGGCGGCAATCATCCAAAAACATGCGTAGCGTGATACGCGGCTCAACAAATGACATGAGCACCGAAGTATCGTTAAAAATCTGCGTAAAGTGGCGAACGAATAATTTCTTATCGACGACCATCAGCGCCAGCTCGCTAAACATCATACCGTCCAGCGCATCTCGTCCTTCGCCCAACTTTAGCCAGCGACGCAGACGTTCACCACCAAAGTGCTGTTTCAGAAAGCTGTTGAGAGGATGTTGATCCGGCCATACCCGTGCAATCAGAGATTTGAGGGTTAATTCTATTGCGCGAAGTTGACGCTGCGCCCGCATCTGAGCATCCGGCTCCACAGGTGCAATTTCGGTTTGATACTTCAGGATGGGCTGTTGCTGGCGTAATTGTTCCAGAGAAGCCACAAAGCGCAGCGCTGAAATCAGCTGGTTTTCACTGACGTCCTGGCCATTTTCATATTGGGGTACACTCTGTTGAAGATGACGTAGCCGCAGAGTGAACTGGCTCAATTGCGCATCATTCATCTGCAACCGTCTGGCGACAGCCCCCCAGCCGCCCAGATTCAGTCGTGCCTGATCCAGTTGTTCGAGAAACCACCGTGGGTCTTTGCCTTCTGCGGCATGTACGCCTAGCAGCAGTAATATTTCTACCGACGCCTGGCGGATAATCCCCAGACAATGTTCAAAGGGTGTACATGTCGCTTGTAACGCGCTATTGGTCATCATCTTCCCTAAAAGGACCCAAAACGTGAGGCCTCACCATGGTATGTAATTATCTTTTTTAAACGCAACGTTGTGCCGATGTAGACTAGAACACATTCATATAGCAAATAAATAAGTTTTACAGTGACTTCCGCACAATCATTGAAAATTATTCTGGAGATAAGCCTGTGCCTGTACTGCAAACATCACGTCTGCTCTGCCGCCCACTGACAGAAAATGACTGGACGTTCTTCTTAACGCTACAGCAGAACCCAGATGTGATGCGCTTTGTCGCTGACGCACGTACTGAAGAGGAAATACGGACAGCCTTCGACTCCCGCCTGCCTGAATGGTATCCCGGCAGCCCACACTGGCTATGTCTGCTCCTGTGCGATAAGACATCGGGAGCACCGCTTGGTGTGACCGGATATATTCAGAATAACAATGAATGTGCCGAGGTTGGCTTTCTGCTCGCCCCACAGGCACAGGGTAAAGGTTATGGCGCTGAATCTCTGCATGCCGTGTGTGAATACGCTTTTGCCAGCGGCGGTCTGCGGCGGCTAACCGCCTGTGTCACCGCAGGAAACGAAGCCTCACGGCGTCTGTTGGAAAAGGTCGGGTTCATTCATGAAGGCACGCTACGCGCAAGCTACTGGATACATCAAACCTGGCACGATGACTGGATTTTTGGTCTGTTAAAACAGGAATATCAGCCGCCCACGGCATAGGTCGTTTTGCGGTAAATACTGGCTGTCAGGCAACTAGCGTAACGGCGTGTTTTTTTTAGAATAGGTCTCTTTGCACAGAGATGATTATGCCGCTGCGTTCGACGCATTTCACGCCCGCCTGTATTGCATTTATTAAGCAATGGCAGGGCCTGTCGCTGGAAAAGTATCAGGACAAAAATGGCATCTGGGTCATTGGCTACGGGCACGAAATCTCCGCCAATGAATCCTTTGACACCCCAATTACGGTGATGCAGGCAGAAACATTACTGCTCGCAGATATGAGTATCTGCGAGGCATTCATCCATAAGGAAATGACGCAAATAAAAGACAGGTTTCAGCTGGAAGTATTAATTTCGTGGATATTCAGCGTGGGAATTAGCCAATTTTGCGCTAAAAATATCTGGCCAGTGTCTATTTCACAGCCAGAAACATTCTGACCGTGAAATATGTTCCTAGTAAATGGTGTTGTTTAACATCATTGCCGCCTGCGTGCGGTTTTTTACCTCCAGGCGCTGGTACAACGATTCAAGATGGGCTTTTACCGTTCCGGTACTGATATTTAACAGTCGACCAATTTGTTTATTAGATTCTCCGGCGGCCAGCATGGTCAAAATCTCCCGCTGACGTGCGCTGAGCAATCTGATATTTTGCCCACCGCTTTCGGTAGCGGTTATGCAGTCTCTGGGGATAAACATCATACCCATCGCGACGCTATTGAGAGCCAGCGTAAAGGTTTCCGCGTCAGAATCGCGCGGAACAATGGCCAGCACGTTCAGTTTAGTGACCTCTTGCAGCCATTTTTTACGGCAGTCCGTTGCGGTCACCAGCACCTTCACCATCGCAAAGCGCTCTGCTATCTGTTGCAGCAAGCTACAGCAGAACTCAGCATCAAGGTCGCCATCCAATATAACTAATGCCTCGGGTTTATCTTCCAGCGTCAGCCAAAGTTCATCTGCCTGACTGACACCCTGAACATCCACTCCTGGAATACGTTGCTGCAAACTTACATTCATTCCATGAATAAATATTGACTGCCTGTCAAACATTACTACCTGCATTATTTATCTCCATCCGAATAGGATATTAGCCTTAACATGCGGAAGGGTATTACCCATAGGGTAAAATAAGAAGTCACCATTTGGCGGGGGGCCATTTTACCGATAGACGGAGAAGAAAGAAGCAGAAGTTATGAATAGTTACAGCTCAACCCGAAGGATCATACAAAGGAACAAAAACAGGTTCGAAAACTAGGGAAAGTCTTAATATTTGACGCTCATGATAAGACAATGAATATTAATTAATATGATTTTATATTTTTAGCTAAAAATAAGATATCTACGACAATGGATAAATCTGTTACAAAATACAATCTAGCATTAAGTGCTTATTCAACGCATGCCGTGACCTGTTGAATAAGCACCTTATGGGTTTACAGGAACATTCCGCCGGATACCTCGATACGCTGTGCCGTCATCCAGGCCAGTTCATCGCTAAGCAGCGCAGCAATGGCATCGCCGATATCATCCGGCAAACCAACGCGTCCCAGCGCCGTTTGCGATGCAATGTACGCATTCAATTGCGCATTATCCCGCACATTTCCGCCGCTAAAATCCGTTTCTATTGCGCCTGGCGCAATAATATTCGCCGTTATGCCGCGCTCTCCCAGCTCTTTTGCCTGATAACGGGTTAACACTTCCATCGCACCTTTCATGGCTGCGTATGCGCTGTAACCCGGTAGCGCAAAGCGGGCAAGTCCGGTCGAGACATTGAGGATGCGACCACCTTTATTCATCAGCGGTAGCAGGCTCTGCGTCAGGAAAAAGGGGCCCTTAAAATGGATGTTCAAAAGTTGGTCAAATTGCGCTTCAGTAAATGCCGGATACGGTGCGTTAATGCCGATTCCGGCATTGTTCAATAAATAATCAAACACGTTACTTTGCCACTGCGTTTGTAACGTTCCCTGCACCTGTTGAACAAACTGAGGGAATGTAGAAATATCACCGACATTCAACGGTAATGCCGCTGCTTTACCGCCAGATTGGCGTATTTCATCCACAACCTGCTGCGCTTCTTTTTCATTACTGTTCCACGTCAGGATAATACCGATTCCTTTACTCGCCAGCTTCAGCGCCGCGTTTTTACCGAGTCCACGGCCGCCGCCAGTCACCAATGCGATACGTTGCGTCATAAGAAACCTCATTTCAGGTGTTGTGAAGATTGAGACAAAGCTTATTAGGTGATAGAAGAACAATAAATACTGCTAACTGCGCATTACTGTTTCATTTAGAACAACAATAGGGCATGAGAATGGATAAAATTCACGCAATGCAGTTGTTCATCCGCGTCGCAGAACTGGAGAGCTTTTCGCGTGCCGCAGACACCCTCGGACTTCCTAAAGGTAGCGTATCGCGCCAGATCCAGGCTCTGGAAAATCATCTGGGCACGCAGTTGTTGCACCGCACAACACGCCGCGTTCAGCTCACGCAAGACGGCATGATCTATTACGAACGCGCGAAAGATCTGTTGAGTAATCTGGATGAGCTGGATGGGTTGTTCCATCACGATCCGTCCAGCATCAGCGGCAAGCTGCGCGTTGATATGCCGGTCGGTGTAGCAAGAAACCTGGTGATGCCCCGCTTACCGAGCTTTTTGCATCAGTATCCAGGCCTGGAACTCGAACTCAGCAGCAGCGACCGTCTGGTGGATTTGATCCGCGAAGGTTTCGACTGTGTGGTACGCGTGGGTACGCTGAAAGATTCAGGGCTGATTGCGCGCCCGCTGGGGAAACTCACGCAGATTAACTGCGCCAGCCCGCAATACCTCGCCCGCTTTGGTTATCCGGAAAATCTGGAGGATCTTGCCTCGCATGCAGTGGTGCATTACTCGGTCAATTTGGGAACGCGTGCGCAAGGTTTCGAAGTGGCGACAGAAAACGGCACGCAATGGGTTAAAACCGGCGGCATGCTAACGGTAAACAGTACCGAAACCTATCACGCAGCATGCCTTGCCGGTCTGGGCATTATTCAGGTGCCGCGCGTTGGCGTGCGTGATGCCCTGCGCGCCGGTACGCTGGTCGAAGTGTTGCCGCAATATCGCGCCGAGCCAATGCCAGTCTCTTTGCTTTATCCGCATCGGCGCAACCTCTCCCGCCGGGTACATCTGTTTATGGAATGGCTGACTGGCGTGATGAAAGACTATGTGGATTAGTCCATTTTTCAGGATGCGCCCCTGAGCAGGCTATAATGTCATGAGTGAACAAAATAAGGACAACCGATCGGATGACGCAGGAACAAGACGCAAAACACCCTACGCCAGAACATAAATCAGCCTCCGCCTCGCCGGAGAAAAACGCTAAAGCGAACCAGGCGCTGAAAACCGCGCTGACCTTCGCCGATAAAATTCAACGCCAGCCCATCATCGCCCATCTTATTCGTGCCGCAGAGCGGTTTAACGATCGTATGGGAAATCAGTTTGGCGCCGCCATTACCTACTTCTCGTTTCTGTCGATGATCCCAATCCTGATGGTGTCGTTTGCCGCCGCGGGTTTTATTCTCGCTTCGCACCCTACGCTGTTGCAGGATATCTTCAGCAAGATTCTGCTGAACGTCAGCGATCCGACGCTCGCCTCTACGCTGAAAAACACCATCAATACCGCCGTTCAGCAGCGTACGACCGTAGGTTTGGTTGGGCTGGGTATCGCGCTCTATTCCGGCATTAACTGGATGGGGAACCTGCGCGAAGCGATTCGTGCCCAGTCGCGGGATGTTTGGGAACGTACGCCGCAGGATCAGGAAAAAATTTGGGTCAAATATCTGCGTGATTTTGTTTCCTTGATTGGCTTACTGGTTGCGCTGATTGTTACCCTGTCCATTACCTCTATCGCCGGTTCCGCCCAGCAGATGATTATCTCTGCGCTGTATCTCGACGGTATCGAATGGCTGAAGCCCGCCTGGCGGCTGATCGGCCTGACCATCTCTATTTTCGCCAACTACCTGCTGTTCTTCTGGATTTTTTGGCGGCTACCGCGTCACCGACCGCGTAAGAAAGCGCTCATACGCGGTACCTTTATCGCGGCGCTGGGGTTTGAAGTCATCAAAATGATCATGACGTATACGCTGCCATCACTGGTGCAGTCGCCGTCGGGCGCGGCATTTGGTTCCGTGCTTGGACTGATGGCGTTCTTCTACTTCTTCGCTCGTCTGACCCTGTTTTGCGCAGCCTGGATTGCCACGGCGGAATACAAAGACGACCCGCGTATGCCGGGGAAAACACACCGCTAATCTTTGTTAACTGGCCGGATGGGGCTGCGCTGATCTGGCCTACGGGAGAGTTTTGTTGGCCGGATAAGCGCAGCGCCATCCGGCAATTATAATGCCGCCTGTTCTCACTGATTTAGTGAATAAATCCAACCCGTAACTTTTATTTAACCAAAAACCAGTTTTATCATCCAAGCTTTAAATTGTGTGAAGCATTTCATGGAAGTGAAATCTCAAGCCTAAAAATTATCCCCTTTTTGCTCCATTTTTGACCGATCTCAAAGTTTGTTACAGATTGAAATGTCTCTTTTGCTGTGCGTAATATGACCTTTCGTTCGGCCAAAAATAAGAAAATATTATGCAAGCAACAGCCACAACACTCGACAACGAACAGGAACACACCCCGGTCAACTCGCGCAATAAAGTTGTCGTCGCCTCGCTCATTGGCACCGCCATTGAGTTCTTCGACTTCTATATTTACGCCACCGCCGCGGTAATCGTGTTTCCCCATATCTTCTTCCCGCAGGGGGATCCGACCGCGGCTACGCTACAGTCCCTCGCCACTTTTGCTATCGCCTTTGTGGCCCGACCAATCGGTTCCGCGGTGTTCGGACATTTCGGCGATCGCGTCGGCCGTAAAGTCACGCTGGTTGCTTCACTGCTTACCATGGGGATCTCGACAGTCGTCATTGGCCTGCTGCCGGGCTATGAAACTATCGGCATTTTCGCCCCACTGCTGCTGGCGCTGGCGCGTTTTGGTCAGGGTTTAGGTCTGGGCGGTGAATGGGGCGGCGCAGCGTTGCTGGCGACGGAAAACGCACCACCGCGCAAACGCGCGCTGTACGGATCATTTCCTCAGCTGGGCGCGCCTATCGGTTTCTTCTTCGCCAACGGTACCTTTCTGCTGCTCTCCTGGCTGCTGACCGACGAACAGTTCATGAGCTGGGGCTGGCGCGTACCGTTCATCTTCTCCGCGGTGCTGGTGATTATCGGTCTGTACGTCCGCGTTTCATTGCATGAATCCCCGGTTTTCGCCAAAGTAGCCGCGGCGAAAAAACAGGTGAAAATCCCGCTGGGTACTCTACTGACAAAACATGTTCGCGTGACGATCCTCGGCACGTTCATCATGCTGGCGACCTATACGCTGTTCTATATCATGACCGTCTATTCGATGACGTTCAGTACCGCCGCAGCGCCTGTAGGGCTTGGCCTGCCGCGTAATGAAGTGTTGTGGATGCTGATGATGGCGGTCATTGGTTTTGGCGTCATGGTGCCGGTGGCGGGCCTGCTGGCCGATGCGTTTGGTCGCCGCAAGAGCATGCTCATCATCACCACGCTGATCATTCTGTTTGCGCTGTTTGCCTTTAAACCGCTGCTCGGCTCTGGCAATCCGGTGCTGGTGTTCGCCTTCCTGTTGCTGGGCTTAAGCCTGATGGGTCTGACATTTGGCCCGATGGGCGCACTGCTGCCGGAGCTGTTCCCGACCGAAGTGCGCTACACGGGGGCGTCGTTCTCATACAACGTTTCGTCGATTCTCGGCGCATCGGTTGCCCCATACATCGCTGCATGGTTGCAGGCGAATTATGGTCTGGCGGCTGTTGGTACGTATCTGGCATCGATGGCGGCATTGACGCTGATTGCACTGCTGTTGACCCACGAAACCCGCCATCAGTCGTTGTAATTCTTTTGCCGGATGCGGTGTAACCACCTTATCCGGCCTACGTTGAGTATGAAATCCAGGCCGGATAAACATCCGGCCAGACATCACTTCTTCATCTGCGACAGGATCGTCCGGCACTGATTCGCGTCACCCTCTGACGGCGAAATCAGCGCCAACAAGGCCGCCGCAGGAGTAACTAACGTGGCTAATGCGGCAGCAACCGCACCGCGCGCAATCAGCGGTCCGGCCTTCACGCCAGCCTGCGGATTCTTAAATGTGCCGCGAACATACAGCGGCGAACGCAGAGTAATAATACGAATCCCTTTGCTCTCCGGATCGATGGTTAAATCCAGTTGCTCCGACGCAAAGCTTGCCGTACCAGTGACATTGATGACTGCGTTTTCCGTGTCGAAAGCAAAAATCTGCGGACGCGCCACGCCGTTAACAATATCCAGATTCGCCGCCGCGCAGTTCACCCGCACTTCGTCATCACCAAATATCTGCCCGACAAGATAGTTCCCCAGATTCAAGCCCACAATTTCCATCAGATTCCGGCTGATCAAGCCGTCATTCATCAGCAGTTTCAGGTTGCCATTGCTGTTACCCAGCAGCGCCGCTACCGAGTTTCCACTTCCGCTAAACCGGGCGTCCCCGTTCATTTCACCGAGCGTTTTCTGCATCAGTTCCACATCGGGCATCAGCGCTTTTAGCTTCAGCCGCCGCGCCTGAATATCCGCCTGCCCCCGCATCGGCTTTTTATCCCCTTCCAGATGGATGCTGGAGACAATGCTGCCTCCCGCAAGACCAAATTTCAGCGGTTGCAGGCGCAGGTCAGCATTTTTCAGGATGATATGAGTGGAGAGATCGCTGATCGGCAGGCTACTGCCATGCTCAATACGCCGTCCTTTGAAACGCACGTCAGCGTCCATCACGTTCCATTTATCGGTTTCAAAACGGTCATACGGCAAGACCTTGTCCGCTGGCTGAATGCTCTTCTCACCTTTGCGCTGTTCAGATTGTTTTGCCCGTTCCGCCCCTTTGCCTGAATCCACCCCGATCAGCGGCCCCAAATCGGCCAGCCTCAGCTGGCGTGATTCCACATCGCCCTTCAGCATGGGTCGCGGCTTACCGGTGGTATAGGCCAGCGTTCCGTGAATATCGCTGTCGCCAATGCGGCCATTGAAATCGCGATAATCAAAAACAGAGGATTTTTCCGGGTCAATTTTCGCCACCAGACGTCCGTCGGTTTCAAACGGCGGCGTATCCGGGAGCAGTACGCCGGTCAAATCGTACAAATCCCCTAGCGAATCTCCCGAGAATTTAAGCCGCAGATCCGCCCCGCCCATATTCATCGGATCGTTTATCGTGCCGATAAACGCTACGCGCGTATTGCCCGAACGGAAATCAGCCTGAATCGGGAAAGGCGTATCTTCGCCACGCAGCGCCAGCATTCCGCCTATTTTTCCGCTACCGCTTAGCGGTTCGCCGTTATATCGCCCTTGCGCTTTCAGCCTAAACACGTAGTCCTCGACGCGGGCGTTGCTCTCTTTACCTTTTGCGCCGGTCACTTCGCTAAAGGGTAACGGTTTACCCAGCGGATCGACCAGGATCTCAATCTCCGACTTCGTCACCTTATCGTTAATGGCGATACGTCCCTGGTCGAACAGAATGTTATCCAGCCGGAAAGACCATGCTGATGGCGGCGCATCAGGATCGCGGTTTTCGTCCCCAGCTAAGTTAAAGGTCCAGTTATTGTTTTTCTCCGACAGGCGGATCAGCCGCGCATCGGGTTTGACCAGCTTGACCCACGGGAGCCAGACGGTTTTTGTCAGCAGTGCCAGCGGGGCGAGCGTAGCTTCAACACGCGGAAGATGCACCATGGTGACGTCGGGAATGTCCGGCGGGTTGCCGAGGATGATATCTTCAGCATGAACATGCGGCCACGGAACCCAGCTACGCCAGCCAGTTTCCTGCTTCTGGCGTTCCCAAACCACGCCCAGGTCACCCCGTATAGCAAAGGGCCGGTTGAGTTCTGTAGAGACTTTCTGGTTGATGGTCGGTTTGAGCCGGTTCCAGTCAAATGTCGCAATCACAATAATGAGTACGACGATCAACAACAAGAAAACCCCTATTACTGAAGTGGTTATTTTACCTGTTCTCGTCATGTCTAACCTCCTTACTTCCTTCCTTGCCTGTCCTAAAGATAGTCCAGCAGGATGAAAAGGAGGTGCACTACGCCCTCATCAAAGCGACAGGATCACCTCTTCAAGCGTATCCAGAGGCACTGGACGAGAGAGAAAATAGCCTTGCGCAGCGAAAGCCGGTGAGTTTTGCACATCGCGCCACTCTTCCAGCGTTTCAACGCCTTCGACAATGACACCGCGGCAATAGCGGTTCATGAGCTGCAATAGTAGTGTGAAGAGATTACGTCCCTCCGGCGTCTTGCGCAGCATGACGAACAGATCCCGCGCCACTTTGATATAGTCATAACTCACTTCACTAAGCGCCGAGAAGTTCGCCATTCCGGTACCAAAGTCATCCAGCCAGAGCGGGCCGAACTCGCACATTGAGGCGAACGACGACCCCTTCGGCAAGCGGATATGTTCCACCAGCTCAAAACGCAGCCACGGCAGGCCTTCAATGATTTTCAGGATTTCGGGATCCTGACGCATCGCAATGAGTGTTGGTCCATCGACATTCACTGAAGCCAGCAGGTTGTTGGCTCTGAAAAAGCCCCCTTTCAGCTCAAGCTGCAGAAGTTGCTCTTTCACAACATCAACACGATGCCGTACAGCCACTTCAGCAAAATAGCGGTCTGGTGCAATACGTTGGGAAGGGTTATCAGGATGGCTCACGACGGTCAGCAGTTCAACGGCCATCAGCCTTCCGTTGGTCTGGTAAATTGGCTGGTAGGTGTAAGCACGCTCGCACTGCAGCCAATAGCGTCTTTCCAGCAAGCTTTCAATACTCGCATCGGGCGTAATGAGCTGCTGGGTAACCTGCTTTATCATCTGAGATGTCCTGTAAATAAGAGTGTGACTGACCGGACTCGTCAAAGGTTATCGGCGCTCAGACGAAGAACTTTACATTCAGCTGTGCGCAAAAATAAAAACTAAGCGGCAAAAACAACGCAGAACACGTGCTGGCTCAAAAAAATAATGGAACGATGTTTTAATATAGTTGACCACTTAACACCCACAGCGCACACTAACGCTAATTTTTTTCAGAGCAGGTTACGACTATGTCCAGAAAGATTGCCGTGATTGGCGAATGCATGATTGAGCTGTCACAGAAAGGCGCTGACGTTCAGCGCGGATTCGGTGGCGACACGTTGAATACATCCGTTTATATCGCCCGTCAGGTCGATGCGGCGGCACTTTCCGTACACTATGTGACTGCACTGGGTACCGACAGTTTTAGCCAACAAATGCTGGAGTCCTGGCAGGGTGAAAACGTAGACACTTCATTAACTCAGCGCATGGAAAACCGCCTGCCAGGTCTCTACTACATTGAGACCGACAGCACTGGCGAGCGCACCTTCTATTACTGGCGTAATGAAGCCGCCGCAAAATTCTGGCTGGAGAGCGAGCAGTCTGCCGCGATTTGCGAAGAACTGGCGACATTTGACTACTTGTATCTGAGCGGAATCAGCCTGGCGATTTTAAGCCCGGCAAGCCGTGACAAGTTGCTGTCATTGCTGCGTGAATGTCGTGCCAACGGCGGAAAGGTCATTTTTGACAATAACTACCGCCCACGTCTGTGGAGCAGCAAAGAAGAAACCCAGCAGGTGTATCAGCAGATGTTGGAATGCACCAATATCGCATTCCTGACGCTGGACGATGAAGACGCACTGTGGGGTGAAAAACCCGTTGCCGAGGTGATTGCCCGTACTCACGCAGCTGGCGTTCAGGAAGTGGTAGTGAAGCGCGGCGCAGACTCTTGCCTGGTTTCCATTGCAGGCGAAGAACTGATCGACGTTCCGGCCGTTAAATTGCCGAAAGAGAAAGTGATCGATACCACTGCGGCCGGAGACTCCTTCAGCGCCGGGTATCTGGCGGTCCGTCTGACCGGTGGCGATGCCGCCGAAGCCGCAAAACGCGGCCACCTGACGGCAAGCACCGTCATTCAGCATCGTGGGGCGATTATCCCCCGCGACGCCATGCCGCAATAATTTATTGTTCCTGTAGGCCGGATAAGGCGTTAACGCCGCATCCGGCACTGGGTAAGCCGGGAGCGCTTCACTTGCCCGGCTTACAGGTTACGATACCCTTTACTGTACAGGCGGGATATCCGTCACTTCAGGGTGTGATTCATCCGTTTCAACAGACGTTGCCGCTGCGGTAACGGGCGCCATAATGCTATCCCACGTCGCCTGCAGATCCTTCATATTGAATTCAGGTTCACCCTTCGGCTGCAGCAGAATTAACGCCATATCTTGCGACAGCTGCTGACGCAGGTCCTGATTCAGCATCTCAACGCTCAGGCTGTTGAGGAAGCTCTGGCGTAAACGCTGGTACTGTTCAGGCGCAATATCCACCACCTGATTTTGCAGCGAGCGCAAACGCTGGCTGATCAAAATATCGGTATCGGTACGACCATAGGTGGCAAACAGCTTCTGCAGTTCCAGATTCTTTTGCGCTACCAGCGCATTGAACTCTTCTTCCGGCAGTCCCTTATCACGCACTTTCGCCAGCTCACGCGCAACCGTACCCAGATTGGCGTTCAGCTTATCGTTCGGCGACTCAACGTTAATCGCGCACTGCGCGCGCAGGAACAGCACCCGGCAGTCAAATCCGAGGCCAATGTCTTTGGCATTGTTTTTGGTTAGCTCTTGCTGAATGTGCCAGAACAGCGCCTCACGAGCTAAATCAGCGCGCCAGTAACGTAACAGCGCGGCAGATTCACGGATCGGCTGCCACGGCGTATCCCACATAATAGACAGGCGATCCTGGCGTACCGCATCGGTCATAATACTCACGGCTTCTGCTCGCAGCGGAGAGAGCGTGGGAACCGGTGCAGGCGTTTCGCGTTTTCCTTTTAACTCGCCAAAGGTTTTATTGATTTGCTCAGCTACGCTGCGTGCATCAACGTTACCGACGATGATCAGCGTCATCGCGTCCGGGGTATACCATTTCTGGTAGAAAGACTGAATTTTCGACGCGTCTACCGGCGTTTTCAGCGGATCGGCGGGATCGTGCCCCAACAGGGTCGATCCCTTCAGACGGTAACGCCACCACCCTTCTTTGGTATCTGACGGCCAGGTTGCAACCATGTCTTCGCTATTCAGCGCATGATTGACCGTTTCAGAGGTGATGCTCAGATTGCCGGAGATATTTGCCAGATAAGAAAGTGACTCTTTCAGTAGGTCGTTACGGCTGTTCGGCAGACTGAGGTTATACAGCGTTGAATCATAGGAAACGATAACCGGCGGCATGGGACGTTTGGGATCGAACCCCTGCTGCCACAGTGAACGGGCTTGCGTGGCATCGAGGCCACCGCTTTGCGTCAGCGCGATACGCGGGATCGCATGGCTGAAACCACTCTGTTGCGCACTTTCGGTGAGTGAACCGGTATTGACCAGCAGGCGAACCTCAATACGGTCGCTCGGACGCTGGGGAGTGGCTAACACTTGCCACTGTAAACCATTTGCCAGCGTGCCCTGTTGCCACGCTGGATCAGGCTGGAGCGCATCTGCCTGCACATAGCCGGCAGTGGCCATCATCAGCAAGCCGCCCGCTAAAAGTCGAATTTTTGTGCCCTGCATGTGAACCCCTGATCAACTATCCTGGAAATAAAAAGACAGCCCTCGAAAGGACTCTCTGAATATGACGTTAAAAACACTTCGTGTTAGACCGCGAGAACATAAAAATGTCACGGAAGAAGTGAAAAAATCCCGAGCCGCCGAATCGACGGTTTCAGGCACAGGGGGTAATTATGCGCAAACGCCCGCAGTCCTGGAAGGGACTACGGGCATAAGTGACGAGATTAAGAGGATAAATCGTGCGTTTTGCCATCCGGCGCACGATTATTCAGCGTGTCATCCAGCTTTTTGGTATCCAATTCTTTCACCCATTTAGCCACAACGACAGTTGCAACACCGTTACCAATCAGGTTGGTCAGCGCACGGGCTTCAGACATGAAGCGGTCAATACCAAGAATCAGTGCCAGGCCAGCAACCGGTAAATGCCCCACCGCAGAGATAGTCGCGGCCAGAACAATGAAGCCACTCCCGGTCACACCCGCTGCACCTTTTGAGGAGAGCAGGAGCACCACCAACAGGGTTATCTGATGGAAGATATCCATGTGGCTGTTGGTCGCCTGAGCGATAAACACCGCCGCCATAGTCAGATAGATTGATGTCCCATCAAGGTTAAACGAGTAGCCCGTGGGTATAACCAATCCGACAACCGACTTCCGACAGCCCAGTTTTTCCATCTTATCGAGCATACGCGGCAGCGCAGACTCGGAAGAAGAAGTACCCAGAACGATCAGCAGCTCTTCACGGATATAGCGGATGAATTTAAAGATACTGAAGCCGGTTGCGCGCGCAATTGAACCCAGCACCAGCACCACAAACAGAATACAGGTGATGTAGAAGCAGATGATTAGCTGACCCAGTTGCACCAGCGTTCCGACGCCATATTTACCGATGGTAAAGGCCATAGCACCGAAAGCACCGATAGGCGCCAGGCGCATGATCATATTGATGATGCCGAAAATAACCTGCGAGAAACTTTCAATCACGTTGAAAATCATCTGGCCCTTGCTGCCCAGACGATGCAGCGCAAAACCAAACATTACTGCAAACAGCAATACCTGCAGGATGTTACCGCTGGCAAACGCGCCAATGACGCTCGCCGGGATAATATCCATCAGGAAACCTACAATCCCCTGGTCTTTTGCCTGTTCGGCGTAAATCGCAACCGCTTTGGCATCCAGCGTCGCCGGATCGACGTTCATCCCGGCACCGGGTTGCACCACGTTAACAATGATAAGACCGATGATCAGCGCAATCGTACTGACCACTTCAAAATAAAGCAGTGCAACCGCACCGGTGCGGCCTACGGCTTTCATACTTTCCATGCCTGCAATGCCGGTAACGACAGTACAGAAGATGACAGGTGCGATGACCATCTTGATGAGCTTAACGAAGGCATCACCAAGCGGTTTCATTTGGGCGCCTAATTCAGGGTAGTAATGGCCAAGGAGAATACCAATGGCAATCGCTGTCAGGACCTGAAAGTAAAGGCTTTTGAATATAGAGGTTTTCATAGGGTGTCCTTAAAGTAAAAACCACAGGTCTTGTAAGGTTTTGTTTAACCTGCGGCCTTAAAGTAACACCCACACAACTTGACAGAAATGTACCTGGATCATAATTGATACAAAAATGTTAAAAATTTTGAGCTGGCTCGCACAAGCGAGACCTTTTTTAACTTTTGTAATCAGCGCTTTCCGGCGCCAGATAACGTTCTTCGAAGATATTTGCCGGAACCGGTCGGGCAAACAGGAACCCTTGTGCCACTTCCACCCCGGCTTGTGATAGCCATTCACGCTGCGCTTCGGTTTCGACACCTTCGGCGATCATCTGCAAATTAAGGCTGTGGGCCAACTGAATGATGGCGGAGATCATGCTGCAATCCTCAGGTACTCCGTCGACAAACATCTTATCGATTTTGAGGACATCCACCGGTAGCGACTTCATGTGCTGCAGCTGTCGCAGGCCCGCATACCCCATGCCAAAGTCATCCAGTGCGATACGTACTCCCGCATTACGCAATGGGCGCAAAATGGCCACCGCGGCGTGGGGATCATCGATATGTCGGCTTTCAGTCACTTCCAGGATCAACGTACCAGGCTTGATCCGATAGCGGTTTAACAACTCCAGCAGGTCCGAGACCATACTCGGGTGCATTAGCTGTAGTGCGGACAAATTCACCGACAGCGGCAGCATCAGACCCCGTTCCTGCCACGCTGACAGCTGGCGACACGTCTCTTCCAACACCCAGTAACCAACCGTCACCATCAGACCGCAGGACTCAATCCTGTCGATTAACCCTTCGGGCAGCTCCCAGCTTCCGTCCGGCTGCTGCATCCGCAATAATGCTTCTGCGCTCAATACCTTACCGCTGGACATTTCCACCTGCGGCTGCATCCAAAGCGCGAACTGCTGGTTATCCAGCGCGCTGAGAATATCGTTCTCTTCCGTCAAACGCTGCTGCGCCTCTTCCATCTGTAACGGATCAAAGAACTGAATTTGATTTTTACCCTTATGGCGCGAGGTTAACACGGCCGACAGGGCGCGGCGGTAAAGCTGTTCTGCGGTCAAATCACCATAGAACATTGCTACCCCAATGTTGCAGGTAGGACGCAGTTGAATACCCTGAATAGGTAATCGCTCGTTAACGATAGTGAGTACTTGCTGACCTAGAGTAATAGCGTGCCAGGGTTCTTTTACACCATGGGCGATGATGGCGAAGTCATAGCCACTCACTTGGGAAAGCACCATCCTGGGGGCTAATACCGACTTGAGTTTTTCGACCAGCGTAAGCAGCAGGATTTCCCGCTGAGTTTCGGTTAACACCCCCGCGGTGTCACGAAGGGTTTCGCAGGTGACAATCATCAGCGCCGTCGTCTGCTGGCGGGTAACAACCTGCTCCAGCAGCCCCATTAAAAACGACTTATTGGGCAGTTCGGAAACCGGGAAACGCATTGCAAAGTCGCTTTGCTCTTCGCTATGTCGCTGAATCAACTGCTGATTAAGATTGTAGCTACGCACCAGCATACCAATCTCATCATCCTGATGTAGACGCGGCAATGCCAGTTGATAGCCAATCAGATCCTGCTGTTGGATGTCGTTCAGCTCACGGGCAATTTTACGTAAGGGGTGCACAATCAAGCGGTTAATGCACCAGGAGATGGCGACGGTCAGTATTAACGACAAAAGTAAGTAAATGGTCACTAACGTCGAGAGCGTACTCATCACGAATTTGTACATGCGGTACGAATCCGCCTGCAGCACCAGATACGCCAGCGGTTGCGGGTTAGCTGAACGCTCAAGAGAATAGATCGGCAGCGAAATTTGTACCGGAAGCTCAAACAGGCGAGTCACCGTAACAGGAACGGGGCGTTCAGGGATAAAGCTCATCCGCAACGCCTGAAACTGATTGGGCAGCACCACATCGGCGCGACTGACTACACCCGCTGGCCGAATACTTTTTAAAATGGCTTCCGCTTCGGGAATATCCCCTTTCAGGATAGTGTCCGACAGAGGCTCACGGACGGAGCGAGCGATACTTTCCAGTTGCGTAGCCGTGTTATAGCGGTTTTGCTGGACCAGATGGAACAACAAAACGGTGCAAAAAATAAAAACGAACACCATAACAACGGCCGCAACCATTGCCATCTGCTTAATTGTTAACGAGCGACTGACACGCAAACTGACTCTCCACGGATAGACGAAACTGCCGTCAGAGTATACCCGATCGTAGCGGTATTAAGAGAGGCGGTATCTGAAAACTTCCCAGCGTGCATTATCGCGACAGGATAGGCACCTGGCGACGAGATTTATCTGCATTTAAGCCGAAAAAGGCCGCAAGGTCGCCCCCTGCGGCCTGGTTCGGGCGCATGTTGCCATCACGGCAGGCAGACGCCCACAAAGCGCATTACTTCCTGTTACGCAGCCAGCTCACAATCAGGCTGGCAATGGTGCCAGCGATGATTGGAGCCGCTAAATCGTGCCAGAAGGCCACGCCTAACTGTGCGAGCGTCATATAGCCGCCTGTGTTGCAATGGCAACTGTTCGCGGCTATCCTTAACTTGTCTGGAGTCAAGTTAGCCCCCGTCTTGTTGCCTGGTTTATACCGAACAACGTGCGGGGGTTTTCTCTTTCCAGCAACCGATGCCGCCGGGGATCAGGCCCCCGCAACATTGCGCCTCACCGGGAATTCCCGGCTTGCCGCTGATTCTACGGCAGCCCACTTGCCATATCACTGCGCAATATTGCGCTCTGCGTAGCGCCTCGCAATTCACCCATTTTCTTACCAGCACGCTGGAAAGATTCTTTCCAGTTGGCAACATTCCTGCCGACCATTAGTTCAGACAAAAACATAACACATTGATATCTATCAGTTCATTTTCTGGCACAGCGATTGCTATTTGACTGTGAGCTGTTCTGTTCCGAATTAAAGGAGATATCATGTCTGACTGTCGTACTTACGGATTCAACACCCAGATCGTTCACGCGGGGCAACAACCCGACCCTTCAACTGGCGCGCTTAGTACGCCTATTTTCCAGACCTCAACGTTTGTTTTTGACAGCGCCGAACAAGGTGCCGCCCGCTTTGCGCTCGAAGAGTCCGGGTACATTTACACCCGCTTGGGTAACCCCACCACCGATGCGCTGGAGAAAAAGCTGGCGGTACTGGAAAGAGGTGAAGCCGGGTTGGCAACCGCGTCCGGTATTTCTGCTATCACCACAACGCTGTTGACGCTTTGCCAGCAGGGTGACCATATCGTTTCCGCCAGCGCGATTTACGGCTGCACCCACGCGTTTTTGTCGCACAGCATGCCGAAGTTTGGGATTAACGTCAGCTTTGTCGACGCGGCAAAGCCTGAAGAAATCCGCGCCGCCATGCGACCAGAAACCAAAGTTGTGTATATCGAAACGCCCGCCAACCCAACGCTGTCGCTGGTCGACATTGAAACGGTGGCCGGTATCGCCCATCAACAGGGCGCATTGCTGGTGGTGGATAACACCTTTATGTCGCCGTACTGTCAGCAGCCTTTGCAACTGGGCGCGGATATTGTGGTTCACAGCGTCACCAAATATATCAACGGTCACGGGGATGTGATTGGCGGCATCATTGTTGGTAAGCAGGAGTTTATCGACCAGGCGCGGTTTGTAGGCCTGAAAGATATCACCGGCGGCTGTATGAGTCCTTTCAATGCGTGGTTAACACTGCGCGGCGTTAAAACACTGGGCATTCGTATGGAACGCCACTGTGAAAATGCGCTGAAAATCGCCCGCTTCCTCGAAGGGCATCCATCTATTACTCGGGTGTATTATCCTGGCCTGACTTCGCATCCACAGTATGAGCTGGGCCAGCAGCAAATGAGCCTGCCAGGTGGAATTATCAGCTTCGAAATCGCCGGCGGCCTCGAGGCTGGTAGGCGGATGATCAATTCTGTAGAATTGTGCCTCCTCGCGGTCAGTCTCGGTGATACCGAAACCCTCATTCAGCACCCAGCGTCTATGACACATTCGCCCGTTGCACCTGAGGAACGGCTCAAAGCAGGTATTACCGACGGGCTTATCCGTCTTTCTGTGGGTCTTGAAGATCCAGAAGATATTATTAACGACCTTGAACACGCCATCAGAAAGGCAACATTCTGACCAATATGGCCTGAACCGACGTCGTTCGGTTCAGGTTGTTGAGAATCAAGGCACAACAGTCTGGCAATACACGCGATCCTCTTTCGGGGAGAACGTGTATTTTGGGCAGGGGGTTCTATGCAGGACAACACATTACAATTAAGCAACAATACAGCAACCGCCGTACCATTCTCAAAAAAAATACCGTTTACGAAATACGATTTTGGCTGGGTATTACTGTGTATCGGCATGGCCATTGGTGCCGGAACGGTACTAATGCCGGTACAAATTGGCTTAACAGGCATTTGGGTATTTATCGTTGCCTTTATTATTGCTTATCCGGCAACTTATATTGTGCAGGATATTTATTTAAAAACATTATCAGAAAGCGAAACCTGCAATGACTACACTGATATTATAAGTCATTACCTGGGAAAAAACTGGGGCGTATTTCTTGGCGTCATCTATTTTCTGATGATTATTCACGGCATATTTATTTATTCCTTATCCGTGGTTTTTGACAGCGCCTCATATATTAAAACCTTCGGCTTGACCGAGGCCGATCTTTCACAATCGATAATCTACAAAGTGGCCATTTTTGCCGTGCTGGTCGCCATTGCTTCCGGGGGAGAAAAATTGCTGTTCAAAATCTCCGGCCCGATGGTGGTGGTCAAAGTGGGTATCATCATCGTATTTGGTTTTGCGATGGTTCCGCACTGGAACTTCGCTAATATCAGCGCCTTCCCTGAAGCATCGGTCTTCTTTCGTGATGTACTGCTAACCATCCCGTTCTGCTTCTTCTCGGCGGTGTTTATTCAGGTGTTGAACCCAATGAACATCGCCTACCGCAAACGGGTGGCGGACCGGGTGCTGGCTACGCGTATGGCAATCCGTACGCATCGCATCAGTTACATTACTCTGATTGCTGTCATTCTGTTTTTCTCCTTCTCTTTTACCTTTTCCATTAGCCATGAAGAGGCCGTTTCGGCTTTCGAACAAAATATTTCAGCACTGGCGCTGGCGGCTCAGGTCATTCCTGGGCAGATTATTCATATCACCTCAACGGTATTAAATATCTTCGCCGTATTAACCGCGTTCTTTGGTATTTATCTGGGATTCCACGAAGCGATCAAAGGTATTATTCTCAACGTTCTGAGCCGCGTCATTGACGTTGAGAAAATTAATCCGTTGGTGCTTACGCTGGGTATTTGCACCTTTATTGTTATCACCCTGGTCATTTGGGTGTCATTTCGCGTATCGGTACTGGTGTTCTTCCAGCTAGGTAGTCCGCTTTACGGGATTGTGTCGTGTATTATTCCGTTCTTCCTGATCTATAAAGTAACGCAACTGGAAAAACTGCGCGGACTGAAAACCTGGTTGATCCTGCTGTACGGAATTCTGCTGTGCCTGTCGCCCTTATTGAAGCTGATTGAATAACCCATGTATATCGCGCCGTCATACGCTGGCGGCGCTTAACCCACACTCTCCAGCTGATAGCCGCGAATTTTATTCAGCACCGTGGTGTGCGACACGCCCAGCGCTTTGGCGATATGCCGTGACGACACATTATCTTCCACCATCTGTTCAATGAGCTGGCGTTCAGCACACAGAACCTGCTCTTTAAAAGGACGTTCTGTCGGGCCCCGCTCAACGGCAGGCAAATTCACCATCCCTAATTCTTCCCGCGTAATAACATCGGATTCAGCCATCAGCATCAGGCGAATAATGGTATTTTCCAGTTCGCGCACGTTTCCCGGCCAGGTGTGATGGTGCAGGGCATCAAAACAGGCTTTATCCAGAATGATCCGCCGCTGGAATTCCTTTGCGTATTTCTGCACAAAGTGGCGAATCAGCAGGCTGATATCCTGTGGACGCTCGCGCAAAGGTGGAATGGTCAGTGAAAGCACGTTGATGCGGTAATAGAGATCGGCGCGCAGCAGACGTTGTTCTACCATCTCTTCCAGATTGGCATTGGTTGCCACAATAATGCGCACATTGACCGGAATAATATGCGCTCCGCCAACGCGCCGAATCCCGCCATCCTGAAGCACGCGCAGGAGTTTAGCCTGTAAGCTCAGCGACATTTCGCCAAACTCATCGAGAAAAAGGGTGCCTTTATCGGCCATTTCAAACAGCCCTTTTTTGCCTTTACAATCCGCGCCGCTGAAAGCCCCTTTCTCATAGCCAAAGAATTCACTCTCCATTAGCGACTCAGGTAGCGCAGAGCAGTTGACCGGAATAAACGGATAAAAACGTCGCTGCCCGGAATTATGGATAGCCCGGGCCAGCAGCTCTTTACCGGTCCCCGTATCGCCACGGATCAGAACGGTATATTTGCTGTCGGCAATTTTTATCGCCTTTTCGATAAGCGCGTGCATGCTCTGGCTGCTGCAAATAATGTCAGAGAAATAGCGCGGGCGTTCCGGCTCCGGTGTTGACAGCTCGCTTATCTCCTCACAGAGGTAAGCGACATGAATAATATCGGCGCGCTGGCTTAAACAGGATTGCACACAGGAAATATCCTGTAGCTGGCGGCACCAGGATTTAATCAGGATCCGCCCAGGCGTCACTTTCATGGAGATGATATTGATATCACAGCAGGAAAATTCCTTCAGGACATCCTCAACCATCGACAGACGATCAATTGTTTTAATATCCCAGCGTATCGTGACCACATTTGCTCCTGGTAGTTAGCAACTGCGAAATAGATATTTCTGTGACTAGAGGAAATCTGACTACATTCTAGACGCTGTGGAATAATGTTCTGCCAAAGGACTCACATTGTGGACGTAAAGAGAAAATATAAAAAAACCGGAGCACAAGGCTCCGGTTAACGGGTCATAACCCAGGTTTATTGCTGTGGGTTCTCATCCTGGTCAACGGCAAAACAAGCCACCAGTTGACCGCCGTAATCTTTCAACTGCGGCTGAAGCTGGGTACACGGACCAAAGCGACGACGGCAGCGGGCGTTAAACGCGCAGCCCGGCGGCGGATTCAGCGGGCTTGGCAGTTCACCGGTCAGCTTGATACGCTCACGGCGATCGTCCGGGTTCAGACGCGGCGTTGCGGAGAGCAGCGCTTGCGTGTACGGATGACGCGGATTATTGAAGATTTGGTCCTTCGTCCCTTTCTCCACGCAGCGGCCTAAATACATCACCATCACTTCATCGGCAATGTGCTCGACCACCGACAGGTCGTGCGAGATAAAGACGTATGACAGCCCCAGTTCCTGCTGCAAATCCATCATCAGATTCAGCACCTGCGCACGCACCGAGACGTCCAGCGCTGAGACCGGTTCATCGGCAATCACCACGTCCGGGTCAAGCATCAGACCGCGAGCGATGGCAATACGCTGACGCTGACCGCCGGAGAACATATGCGGATAGCGGTCGTAGTGTTCGGTTTTCAGCCCCACTTTCGCCATCATCGCCAGCGCTTTTTCACGACGCTCCTCTTTGCTGAGCGTGGAGTTGATCAGCAGCGGCTCTTCCAGAATCTGTCCCACTTTTTTACGCGGGTTCAGGGAACCGTACGGGTTCTGGAATACAATCTGGATTTTCTGCCGACGCAGCTTTTGCGCCTGCGGGTCGTGCTTAAGCAGATCCTGTCCCTGGTAATACAGCTCACCGCCGGTCGGGACTTCAATCATCGTCAGCAGGCGGCCAAGGGTGGATTTCCCACAGCCCGACTCGCCTACCACCGCCAGCGTTTTACCGCGTTCTAAGGTAAAGGAGACGCCGTCCAGCGCTTTCACCAGGCGCTCCGGGGCGAACATGCCCTTTTTCACCGGGTAGTGTTTTTTCAGATCAATAGCCTGCAACAGCGGCTGTGACAAAGTGGCCTTTTGCGTACTCATAGCCCAGGCCTCCCGGCATCATCAAGTGGGTAGTGGCATTTCGACTGACGACCGCCTTCCAGCAGGTTCAGTTCAGGTTCTTCAGCGCGGCATTTGTCGGTCGCATAGGGGCAGCGTGGGTTCAGCAAACAGCCGCTCGGGCGGTCATATTTCCCGGGAACCACGCCCGGCAGCGAGGCCAGACGTGCTTTATCCTGAGCAAACTCAGGCAGCGCGCGCAGTAGCGCCTGGGTGTAAGGATGACGCGGCGCGCGGAAAATATCCTGCGCGGCTCCGGTTTCTACCACCTGGCCGGCGTACATCACGATGATTTTGTGTGCCGCTTCAGCCACCAGCGCCAGATCGTGCGTGATTAAGACCAGCGCCATGTTCTCTTTTTGCTGCAATTCCAGCAGTAGCTCGATGATCTGCGCCTGAATAGTCACATCCAGCGCCGTTGTCGGTTCGTCGGCAATCAGCAGTTTCGGACGACAGGCTATCGCCATCGCGATCATCACGCGCTGACTCATCCCACCGGACAACTGGTGCGGATATACATCAAGACGCGAGGCCGGATCGGGGATCCCCACCAGCGTCAGCAGGTCTATTGCCCGCTGAACACGCGTTTTTTTGTTGCCGCCCTGGTGCACTTTAATGGCTTCCATAATCTGGTAGCCGACGGTGTAGCAGGGGTTAAGGCTGGTCATCGGGTCCTGGAAGATCATCGCCACTTCCGCACCCACTAACTGGCGACGCTCTTTCTCAGAGATGCGCTTCAGGTCGCGACCATTAAACTCCAGATTTTCGGCCATAACGCGGCCTGGGTAGTCAATCAGTCCCATAATCGCCAGCGAACTGACGGACTTACCAGAGCCGGACTCTCCTACAATGCCAACCACTTCACCCTGATTCACACTGTAGCTAATGCGGTCTACGGCGCGGAATTCGGAACCTACGTCGCCGAAATGCACCGATAATTTATCTACATTTAATAACGCCATCTCGAACCTCTTACTGCTTCAGTTTGGGATCGAGCGCGTCACGCAGACCGTCACCCATCAGGTTAAATGCCAGCACCGTCAACAGGATCGCCAGCCCCGGGAAGGTCACAACCCACCAGGCGCTTTGGGCAAACTGCAGAACGTCAGAGAGCATGGTGCCCCATTCCGGCGTAGGCGGCTGTGCGCCCATCCCCAGGAAGCCGAGGGCAGCCATATCGAGAATGGCGTTAGAGAAGCCAAGCGACGCCTGAACAATCAGCGGCGCAAGACAGTTAGGAAGAATGTTGACGAACATCTGGCGCATCGCGCCGGCTCCCGCCACGCGAGATGCGGTGACGTAGTCGCGGTTAACCTCCACCAGCACGGCGGCGCGCGTCAAACGGACATAGTGCGGCAATGCCACGAACGTCAGCGCCAACGCGGCGTTGCCAATCGAGGGGCCAAATACCGCCACCAGCACCAGCGCCAGCAACAGGCTCGGCAATGCCAGCATGATATCGACCACACGCATGATGACGTTATCGACAATCCCTCCAAAGTAACCGGCGATCAGCCCAAGAACCACGCCCATCAGCAGGGAGAGTACTACCACCAGACAGCCGACCAACAGCGACAGACGCGCACCGTACATCAGGCGGGACAACACGTCGCGGCCTACATCATCAGTACCAAACAGATGCGCCATGGTACCGCCTTCCTGCCACGCGGGAGGAGCCAGCAGCGTATCGCGGAACTGGTCTGCCGGGTTGTAGGGTGCGAGGACGTTGGCAAAGACCGCAATCAGGATCATCACCACAACGTACACCAGCCCAACAACCGCACCTTTGTTGCGTTTAAAATAGTGCCAGAACTCCTGCAGCGGAGTCATCGGCACCGGTGCAGCAATAACTTTATTTTCAGTAACCTGTGACATGATGGCCCCTTACTTCTTATGCCGAATACGCGGGTTCACCACGCCGTACAGCAGGTCTACCAGCAGGTTGACGAGGATAATCATCGTCGCGACCAGCAGCACCCCGCCCTGCACCACCGGATAATCGCGGCGTTGCAGCGCATCGATCAGCCAGCGCCCCAGCCCCGGCCACGAGAAGATGGTCTCGGTCAGGATCGCCCCGGCCAGCAACGTACCAACCTGCAGGCCGATAACGGTCACCACGGGCAGCATCGCGTTACGCAGAGCGTGAATAATGATGACGCGCATACGGGTCAGGCCTTTGGCGCGCGCGGTACGGATGTAATCTTCACCCAGCACTTCCAGCATCGATGAACGGGTCATACGCACAATGACCGCCAGAGGAATGGTCCCCAGCACCATCGCAGGCAGGATCATATGCGCCAACGCATCAATAAAGTTGCCCTCTTCACCCCAGATGGCGGTGTCGATAAGCATAAAGCCGGTTAGCGGATTGGAATCATCAAGGAACACCATGTCGCTCACCCGCCCAGAAACTGGCGTCAGGTTCCACTGCACGGAAACCAGCATGATCAGCATCATGCCCCACCAGAAAATCGGCATGGAGTAACCGGTCAGCGCCAGGCCAACTGCCGTGTGATCGAAAATGGAGCCGCGCTTAACGGCAGCAAGTACACCCACCGGGATACCCACTGCGACGGCGAAAATCATCGCGCAGACGCCGAGTTCCAGCGTTGCTTTGAAGCGAGGTACGAACTCTTCCCACACCGGTAAGCGGCTTTTCAGTGAGATACCTAGATCACCATGCATAACCCCCCAGATATAGTGGAGGTACTGCTGCCACATCGGCTTATCCAGACCGAGTTCAGCCAACAGTTGAGCATGACGCTCAGGGGAGATCCCACGTTCACCCGCCATGATCATAACCGGATCGCCGGGGATCATATGGACGAAGGCAAAGGTGAGAAGAGTGATACCGATAAACGTGGGGATGACGAGTCCCAAACGTCGGAGAATGAACTGCAACATAACCCGGATTCTCTCTAATGACACACGGCCTGGAACCGTGAGTCTGTATTGCTCACAAATCTTATCCCACGCAAACTGCATCGCGGGTAAAGCATTACGCCGGAGGGCGCTGCGCTTATCCGGCCTAAACAACACCGGGGCGCAGCGCTTCCTTAATTGCTTTTAATTATTCGACAGAGACGTTTTCGAAGTGGTGTTTGCCTAATGGATCAACCACATAGCCTTTCACTTCTTTACGCACTGGTTCGTACACGGTGGAGTGAGCAACAATCAGAGCCGGAGCCTGGTCGTGCATAACAACCTGAGCTTGCTTGTACAGTTCAATACGTTTGTTGTGATCGTCGGTCGCACGCGCCGGCTGGATCAGGTCTTCAAACGGCTTGTAGCACCAGCGAGAGTAGTTAGAACCGTCTTTCGCTGCCGCACAGCTGAACAAGGTCGCGAAGAAGTTGTCCGGATCCCCGTTGTCACCGGTCCAACCCATCATCACCGCCTGATGCTCACCCGCTTTGGCGCGTTTCAGATACTCGCCCCACTCGTAGGTCACAATCTTGGCCTGAACGCCAATTTTCGCCCAGTCAGCCTGAACCATTTCTGCCATACGACGTGCGTTCGGGTTATATGGACGCTGTACCGGCATAGCCCACAGCTCAACGGTAAAGCCTTTGTCCTGACCCGCTTCCTTCAGCAGCGCTTTGGCCTTCTCAGGATCGTAGGTGTAGTCTTTAACGTCGTCGTTATAGCCCCACATGGTCGGCGGGATCAGGTTTTTCGCGGCAACGCCAGCGCCCTGATAAACCGCTTTGATGATCGCTTCTTTGTTTACCGCGTAGGTCAGCGCCTGACGGACTTTCACGTCATCAAACGGTTTTTTCTCGGTGTTGAAAGAGAGGTAGCCAACGTTCAGACCCGCCTGTTCCATCAGGTTGATGTTTTTATCCTGCTTCATGCGCGCGATGTCTGCCGGGTTCGGGTACGGCATCACCTGGCACTCGTTCTTCTGCAGTTTGGCGTAACGCACGGAAGCGTCAGGCGTAATGGAGAAGACCAGACGGTCGATCTGCGGCTTGGTGCCCCAGTAACCTTCGAATGCTTTATACAGAATACGGGAGTCTTTCTGGTACTGCTGCAGCTGGAACGGACCGGTACCAATTGGGTTCAGATCCACTTTCTCCGGGGAACCGGCTTTCAGCATGTTGTCAGCATATTCTTTGGAAAGAATAGAAGCGAAGTCCATCGCCAGGTCAGCCAGGAACGGCGCTTCCGGGCGAGTCAGCACGAACTGAACGGTTTTATCGTCCACTTTTTTCACTTCGGAGATCAGATCCGGCAGACCCATCCCTTCGAAGTATTCATAGCTGCCGCCAGAGACTTTATGGTACGGGTTCTGGGCATTTTTCTGACGATCGAAAGAGAACACCACGTCATCGGCGTTAAAATCGCGCGTCGGTTTAAATTCTTTGTTGTCCTGCCACTTCACGCCCTGACGCAGGTGGAAGGTGTAGGTTTTGCCGTCTTCGCTGATTTCCCACTTCTCAGCAAGGCCCGGGATCACTTCAGTCGTACCGGTTTTGAACTCGACCAGGCGGTTATAGATCGGTACGGAGCTGGCATCATAGGTGGTGCCAGAGGTGAAAAGCTGCGGGTTAAAGCCTTCAGGAGATCCTTCTGAACAATAAACCAGAGTTTTAGCCTGTACGCTTGCTGCGACGGTCATAGCCACCAGGCTCAGACCAAGCTTCAGCATCCCTGACTTCTTCAAGGAAATACTCATTCTTCTGCTCCAATGTGATGTTTGTTGTTTTACCCTTTGCAGTGGGTTTGCACCGCCTGGCCTTTTTTGTTTTTTATCCGGCCGGGTCGGCGTTAAGAGGATGGGGATTCCGTTCACATAAGCGACTGAGTTGCAGTGCGGATTCTCCATGAAATGCCCCTCATACCCTACAATCTGTCAACAGAATGTGAAAACGTCAATACAGGTCACCGTGATTTACGCCAACGGTGAGAATTCACAAACAAAGATTAAAAAAAGTGCGGAAGGACATTTTCAGCAGGGAAATTTGTGCTACGCGCACTATGCCAGAATAAACATCTTCATATTTCGCAACATTTGGTGATTAACATTTATGCAATTTATTCAAACTTTCTAAATTAATGCTGCATATCTGAGCGATTAATACCATGAACGTTAAAACGCACAGCGGAAAATGCCAGCTTCAGCCATAAGTAGCGCAAAAAAAGTTTCAAGCAAATATAAAAAAGGCAATGGAATATGTCACAGAATCGTTAACAGTCAGTGGGAAGTGGTGCACAATTTTTGCAGATAAAATGAAGGTCAAACGTGGGGTCGGAAAAACAAAAAATACGCCCTGCCAGCGCTTCGCCTGTAGGCCGGATAAGGCGCCTGCGCCGCATCCGGCAGTGTCTGTTATAGCGTGATGTTTTGCCTGATGGCGCTTCGCTTATCAGGCCTACAAAAGCCACAAATGCAAAAAGCCCGCTCAGAAAGCGGGCTTTTCTAATTTGGTCGGTGATAGAGGATTACTCGCCACTGCGTGGCTCGCCCTGCGGGCCGTTGCTGACGCAACGTTCTCTCGCTACGCTCGAGTCGAACCTCTTGCCCCCGGAGGTTCTCATCCTCGTGGATTCCGGAATGCAAAAAGCCCGCTCAGAGAGCGGGCTTTTCTAATTTGGTCGGTGATAGAGGATTCGAACCTCCGACCCCTTCGTCCCGAACGAAGTGCGCTACCAGGCTGCGCCAATCACCGAATGCGGGGCGCATCTTACTGCTCAGCTGCGCGCCCGTCAATCCCTTAGTATCAAAATGCCATTTGATCGGCGAGAAAGTCAGCAGCTCAGTTACTGGGCTGTAGCCTTATTCGCGTCCGGGATACGACACCAGTTATTATTCTCGTTAATACCGCCATTTGGCGAGGTATAACCGAGGCAACCCAAAATGGTGTCGTACAGTTCCACATGACGACGCGGCACCTTCATATCAGCTTCTTGCTTCAGATGTGCAAACGCCTTCGCATGGTCGGGGTCTTCCAGATATTTGTCAGACATCCACACCATCATAGGAACGCGGAACTGCTCAGGTGGCGCCATTTTACGCGGCGTACCGTGCAGGTGCTCGCGCTCGTTAATCGACTCACCGTGATCGGCGGCGTAAAACACGATCGCTTTCTTATCGCGTAGCTGATCAAACACTTTGGTAATAAAGTGATCAACATAGGTTACCGAGTTATCGAATGAGTTGATCATCTCAGCTTTCGAGCAACCGCTATCAACATTGACACACTCCGGCTTCCACTGCGCATATTCGCGGGTGTAGCGCTGAGTGTAGTTAAAATGCGAGCCTTTCGTATGCAGAATAATCAGACGTTTTCCACTCTTATCATTCTGCTGCAAGGACTGCTGCATCTCGGCGATCAACAGCATATCGTCAACGTTCTTGCCACGGTTGCGCGGCTCTGCGCCAATCTGCTCACGATAGGCGATGTTCTCCGCCATGGTGTTACTGTAGAACCACATCTCGCTTTGCATCGCGTAAAGATCGGTCTTGAACCCTAACTGGCCGAGCACGGAGAAGATGTTTTGTTCTTTCAGGGTACGCTGCGGGTTTTCTTCTGCCCCACCCTCACGCACGAACATGCAACGCAGCGAAAGTTTGGTTGCCGTATCACAGGAATATCCACGGAAGGCGGCCAGATTTTTCTCCTGGGCGAGCCTTGGCGTGGTATTACGCTCATAGCCAAAAATCCCCATATGGTCCCAGCGGGTCGTTTCGCCGATAATAAAGACCACATAGGTGTCGTCGAGGTTTTTGGGGGCAACATAGGTAAACTTCTTCGCCGGGTTCATCAACGATTTGTTGTCTGAGGATTCATCCACCTGTGCCCAGGCGTACAGACCCAGCGCGGAGAGCCAGTTTGACGGCAGATAGGAATTCGCCACTACCCCGCCATAGCTGGGCAAATCGATCCCCGTTGCTCGCTCAACGCTTCTCTGTTGCATACTCAGCAGGCGAATCGGGCCCCATACCATCAGACCAGCCAGTAAAACTACCGCCACGCTGCGCCATCTCATGCCAGGCGTACGGATCTGTTTCATCAGGGTATAGCGGCAGCGATTACTCCAAATCAGAACCAACGGTAAAATGCTGACCGAAACCAGCCACACGACAAAATGCCAGCCAACCACTTCTTTCGATAAATCAATATCCGTGGTCATTACGGAGGCAATAATACCGTAACCAATTACCACATTCAGGAAGGTCATGTAATAGCTGGCACCGGCAGAACACAGCACCACTAAGGTTGTCAGGACACGCCAGGCGCGCCGACCAAATAAAGAGAGAAGTCGTAGTAAAAAGAAAGTCACCAGCACAGTGCCGGCTAATTCAACAACCGCAGAGAGTCCTTTCCAGACGGTAAACTCGTGTGCATATCCGCTAAAGCGCCGGAAAAATACAGCACAGTTCATAAACAAACCGATATAGATTGCCAGCAGGAAACTGAGTTTCTGCTGCGTCATCGACTTAATATATCTCATGCAAACAAACCCTGGGAATCGGGATTAAAACACCCTGAGCAGTAGTCAAACAGACCAGGCAGGGGAAAATGCGACAACAGCAGAAGTGAAATGTCTACGGGCGCGGGTAAGTAGACCACAGGAGGGGGAAAAAGTGCTTATGGAGAATGCAAATGACGCATATATTTTTGTAAATATATGCGCCAGGTATTAATCAGACTACTAATAGGTTTAGGCGTGCGCCTCGGTATATACGCTACGCTGTGGCTGGCGGATGGTGGTGGAGAGTGCCAGCGAGATAATTAACAGCGCAAAGATAACGCAGAAGGTCACATAGAAACCGCCGAACAGCGAGGCGATAATGGAACCACAAATGCTGCCGATACCGAAACCTAAGTAAATGACGCCGTAGTTTTTAGCCAGGTTATTCAAACCGAAGAACTCGCTCACCAGTGACGGGAACACGGTGATGGTACCGCCAAAGTTAAATGCTACGCAGGCAATCGCCGCGAAGAAGGTCGCATCATTCAGCGGGGCGAACAGCAGTGCCGCCATACCGACCAGCGAAACGACCTGCCCAATGGTGATAACGCGAATACGAGAGATTTTGTCGGACAGAATCCCCAGAACCAGACGACCTGACAGGTTAGCGATAGAAATGACGGTAACCGCATTTGCCGCCGTTGCCACATCCATATGCGCCAGGCTTTGTGCAATATCTTTCGCCACGCCAATCACATACAGCCCACTCATACACGCCGTCAGGAACATCACTGCCAGCATCCAGTACTGCGGTTTACGCATGGACTGCGCCAGGGTGTAGTCATTCTCAACCACGCCATTTTTCGTTTTCACTTCCTGATTCGGCGCGTCTTTCATCAGCGTGGAGCCAAAGACGATCATCACCAGCACAATCGCGCCCCAAATCATGAAGGTTTTTTCCAGACCCACAGTGCTCAACAGTTGGCTGTCGATGAATTTAAAACCGAGGCTGCCAAGACCGTAAGAACCGATGGCAAAGGCGGAAATCAGCCCTTTACGCTCAGGGAACCATTTTACACAGTTGGAAAGTGTTAACAGGTAGCCTGCGCCATCCGCCAGACCGACCAATACACCGGCGCTCAGCCACAGCATAATCAGGCTGTCAGAGTGGGCGGTTAAGAAGAAGCCGACACCCAGTAAAATACCGGAGGCCATGGTGACGCGTTTCACGCCAAAACGTTCCTGCAGTTTCCCGGCGACGGAAGAAGAAATCGCCAGCCCGAGGCTCAGCAGGCCAAAGGAAAAGGCAACCTGACTCACTGGCGCATCAAGCTTAGAAGAGAGCGCACCGTTAAACAGGCTCCAGGTATAAACAGAACCTAAAGCAAATTGGGTAATGATGGTGCCGATCAGTGTCAGCCAGCGGGTACGCTGATAATCAGAAGTTTTCATGGCAGTCTTCCTGCATAAACAAAATGGGAAATTCTCTGCCAACAACCATACCGAAGCGCTTTTATGAGCAGGAGAAAACGGCATGAAATGCCGCCAGGACGGAATGAAATGCCTGGAATGCGGAATGAATGACGAGACAAAAAGTCGGGTTACTGAATTTTATCGCATGAGTTAGTACACGCTATCGCTGGAGTGCGTGTGATTGTTGATCTCAACATGTAATCAAGATGTTTATATGCTGATTACTTACGTTAAAATTTGGCACTCACTCCCATGGTGTACATATAGTCGCTGTTGTTGGTACTGTTTTCCGCCTGCGAAAGCGCCGCGTAAGCCGCCATGTGCGGGTTCAACAGCATATCTGCACCGACGGTGACATCCACCCAGTTACCGTCCTGACCCGCTGCTGACATACGGCTGAGACCCGACTGCGCCTTCCAGATATTCTCGCCAAACTGCTGGTTATAGCTGATTTGCGCCCACGGTCGCACATCACCGAACTGCGAATTGACTCGCCAGCCCAACGAGCTCACGCTGGCATGCCACAGCGGATCGTTCTGCGTTACCGAAGTCGCGCTATCGCCAAATTCGTTGTAAGTAGATGTGGTTGAACCATCATAATGCAGCGCGGCAACCGGACCAGTTGTCACCTGCCTTGAAAGCGGGAAGTTCCAGCCCATACTCATGCCGCTGGTCGCATCCATAGGCGTCTCATCCGCCAGATTCACCACGGGACCCGCCACGTTCTGAGTGGAACGAATACGTTCTTCCAGAATGTCGTTATAACGTGGTTGGTGATCGCTGTCCCATGTATAACGTTCAGCCGTATGCCCTGACATCGCATCAACGATATATTCTTGTTGCCAGCCATATGCTGTATTGATGGACAGCGCACAAACTACAACGCTCACCAGAGTTAACCTCTGATGACCACTACTGTTTCTTATAATCATCAACGCGACTCCAGAAAAGAGCCGAATTCGGCAATATTATTGTCATTGTATGAAGGATATGGGCCCATCTGGCCCTGTATTAAATATTGTCTTTTTAGCTGGCGCGTCAAGGCGGGCCGAATGAAATTTTTACGCCAGTAAAAACAGCGAGGAAGAATATGCAGCGTTGCGGATGGGTCAGCCAGGACCCACTTTACATTGCCTACCACGACAAGGAATGGGGCGTCCCCGAAACCGATGGTAAAAAGCTGTTCGAAATGATCTGCCTGGAAGGTCAGCAGGCCGGGTTATCGTGGATTACCGTGCTAAAGAAACGGGAAAATTATCGCCACGCTTTCCACCATTTTGACCCGGAAAAAGTGGCGGCCATGACCGAAGAGGATGTGGAAAGGCTGGTACTGGATGCCGGCATTATTCGCCATCGCGGAAAAATTCAGGCCATTATCGGCAACGCTCGCGCTTTTCTGACGATGGCGCAAAACGGAGAGTCGTTTAGCGAATTCGTCTGGTCATTTGTTGATAACCAACCGCAAGTGACTCGCGCCGCCAACCTGAGCGATATTCCCACCTCCACGCCTGCGTCAGACGCGCTGTCTAAAGCGTTAAAAAAACGCGGATTTAAGTTTGTCGGCACCACCATTTGTTACTCCTTTATGCAGGCGTGCGGCCTGGTCAACGACCATGTCACCAGCTGCATCTGTTATCCGGGAGAACAACATGATTCGTGAATCCAAGGCTGAAGATCTGCCGTCAATTCTGGCGCTGTGGATGGAAAGCACAATCCATGCCCATCCATTTATCGAAGAGCGCTACTGGCGCGAAAGTGAATCCGTGGTGCGGGATGTTTATCTGCCAGCCGCGCAAACCTGGGTTTGGGAAGAAGAAGGCGAGCTCAAAGGCTTTGCCAGCGTGATTGACGACCGCTTTCTCGGCGCGCTGTTTGTCGCACCTGCCGCCATCAGAAGCGGGATCGGCAAAGCGCTGGTGCAGCATGTCCAGCAGCGCTTTTCGATACTCAGCCTTGAGGTCTACCAGAAGAATCAATCAGCGGTGAACTTCTACCATGCACTGGGTTTTCGCATTGAAGACGGCGCATGGCAGGAAGAGACTCACCACCCCACGTGGATTATGGGCTGGCAGGCGGATCAAACGCCGTAAGCGCCAACGTTGGTCCGCTATATTTTTCAAGCCACGCCAGCGCAGTATTGCCCGCGCAGCCATTCCCCAGCTTCGAGCTGGGGAGATCTTTGGTCAGAACGTTGACGGCACCATTTTTACAAATACCGTTCGCTGCGAGATCCAAATCAGGCCAGGCGCCTTCATGAATACAGATGACGCCGGGTTTAATACCCGCCGTCACCACCGCGCCCGCCAGAACTTGCCCGCGCTGGTTCCACACCCTGACCGTATCGCCATCCGCAATGCCGCGCGCGTGGGCGTCCTGCGGATGAATCGTTATCGGCTCACGATCCGCTACCGCGTACTGCTCACGTAGCGCACTGTAGTTAAGCTGACTATGCAAACGGTGCGCCGGATGGGCGGAAAGCAGCTGTAGCTGGTCCGGTTCGGCGTTACCGAACCACTCATCCGGCTCCAGCCACATCGGGTGCCCCCCGCAGTCCGCGTAGCCGTAACCGGCAATCCTCGCGGAGTAGATTTCAATTTTCCCGCTGTCCGTTTTCAGCGGATGCGCCTGCGGGTCGCAGCGAAAATCCGCAAAACGGATAAACTGTGCGCTGGCGGCGTTTTCCGGCATTTCGATCAGGGCGTTGCGCTGCCAAAACTCGGCGAAAGGCGGCAATGTCACCTGCTGACTGGCCCCACGTTGCCCGGCAATATTGTAAAAAGTCTCCAGCCACGCCAGTTCGCTTTTACCTTCGGTGAACCGTTCATATCCGCCCTTTTCCCAGCGCTCACTCAGCTCGGCAAAGACATCAAAATCATTTCGCGCTTCGTCCTGCGGCGGTACGACCTGCTTCATCGGCACCAGGTGCTGGTTGCTGTAATCGCCAGTCATGGTCAAATCATTACGCTCAAAGGAGGTGGTTGCTGGCAGCACGACATCGGCATGCTTTGCTGCGGCGGTCCAGAAACACTCCGAGATGACCACCAGCTCCGGTTTTTGCCAGGCGCGAATTAAACGGTTAGTGTCCTGATGATGGGTGAAGTTAGCCCCGCCCGCCCACCACAGCATACGGATGTCCGGGAAATGGCGGTCCATGCCGTTGTGCTGGTAAAAACCGCCGGGATTTTCCAGCGCTTCGACAATTCGCGCCACCGGGATTTTATCTACCGCGTCGGTGCCGCCTTTAACGCTGCCCTGCATTGAAGCCAGCACCGCAGCCCGGCGCGTTGGGTTGCCGCCATTGGCAAAATGGTACGACAGCCCAAAACCGCCGCCTGGCGTCCCGATTTGTCCGAGCATGGCGGCCAGGGTGACAATCATCCAGTGTTTCTGCTCGCCATACTGTTGGCGCTGCATGCCCCATCCGGCCATCAGCATGGTGGTATTTTGGTGAAATATCGCCGCAAGTTCGCGTATCTTCGCCGTCGGAATGCCACAAATCTCTGCCGCCCATTCTGCCGTTTTTGCAACATCATCAGATTTACCCAGCAGATAGTCGGCAAAACGGTCATATCCGGTAGTACACCGGGCGAGAAAATCCTCGTCATGCCAGCCGTTTTCCACCAGCGTATGCGCGATGCCCAGCATCAGCGCTACGTCGGTCCCCATATGCGGGGCAATCCATTCCATCTTATCGCCAAAGAAATCGACGCTTTCCGATCGCATCGGATCGATACAGATCAAGCGTTTACCGCTGTCACGCAATGCCTCAAAGTACGCGAGGCCCTGCTCATCGGACGCGTTCCAGGCAATCTTCAGGGTATTCAGCGGATTGGCGCTCCACAACACCACCACCTCGCTGTTCTCCAGCACCACCGGCCAGCTGGTTTGCTGCTGGTAAACTTCGTTCCCGCCCACCACGTACGGCATAATCGCCTGCGCAGCCCCCGTCGAGTAATCCCCCAGATGCCCGGTATAACCGCCCGCCAACGCCATATAACGCTGTAACAGGGTCGCCGCTTTGTGTAACACGCCGTTGGAACGCCAGCCGTACGAACCGGCAAAAATTGAGGCCGGGCCGTAGCTGTCACGGATGCGTTTATGCTGCGTATGGATAAGATTCAGCGCGTCGTCCCAACTGACGCGAACAAACTCATCCTGCCCACGTATGCCCTGTGGGTTCTCCGGCGAGGCGAGAAACCCTTTACGCACCATCGGAAAACGTACCCGCGTTTTACTGTGAACCTGGTCGCGCACCACGGTTTGCAAAGAGTTGGGATGAGTGGTGGGCAGCGCGCCACGCGAGGAGAAAACTGTCTCCCCATCAGTGTCGACGAGGATTGGTCCCCAGTGGGCGGCGGTTAACACCGAGTAATGTGCGGGTGAATTAGCCAAGATGGTGCTCCTGAATGCGATGTGACGGCTTATTTATTATGCCGTTCAATGTTACTTACAAATTTCAGAGTCTTCCCTGGAATTTTCTTCATGTTCACACGTCATAATCAACCGCCACGGTCGCTGTGGCAAAGAAGAAAAAGTCATTAAGGAATTAAGATGAAGAAACGTGTATTTGTTATTGCTGCCATCGTGAGCGGCGCCCTGGCGGTTTCTGGCTGCACAACAAACCCTTACACCGGCGAACGCGAAGCGGGTAAATCCGGCATTGGCGCAGGTATTGGCTCTCTGGTCGGCGCGGGCATTGGCGCACTCTCTTCTTCGAAGAAAGATCGCGGCAAAGGCGCACTGATTGGCGCAGCGGCTGGCGCGGCCGTTGGCGGTGGTATCGGCTATTACATGGATGTACAGGAAGCAAAACTGCGCGAAAAAATGCAGGGAACGGGCGTCAGCGTGACACGCAGTGGCGATAACATCATTCTGAACATGCCAAACAACGTCACCTTCGACAGCAGCAGCGCCAACCTGAAGCCTGCGGGTGCTAACACCCTGACCGGCGTGGCGATGGTACTGAAAGAGTACAATAAAACCGCCGTCAATGTGCTGGGCTTCACCGACAGCACCGGCAGCCAGGATCTGAATATGCGTCTGTCACAGCAGCGCGCAGACTCCGTAGCCAGCGCCTTGATCACTCAAGGGGTCGCAGCTAACCGCATCCGCACTCAGGGTATGGGCCCGGCAAATCCGATCGCCAGCAACAGCACAGCGGAAGGTAAAGCGCAAAACCGCCGCGTAGAAATTACCTTAAGCCCGATCCAGTAACGTTTTGTGCCGGATGGAAGCAGACCGCGTCCATCCGGCATGAAGCACTTGCCATCGTTGATTTTCGCGTTAAGGTGTTGTCACCAAATTCAGGGAAATCAGCGATGAGCAAATCAACACGGGCAACCATCAGCGATGTGGCGAAAGCTGCAAAAACCGGCAAGACCAGCATTTCACGTTATCTCAACGGTGAAAAGCACCTGCTTTCCGACGCGCTGCTGGCCCGCATTGAACAAGCCATTGCCGATCTCGACTATCGTCCCAGCCTGATGGCAAGAGGCCTGAAACATGGTCGTACCCGCCTGATTGGCCTGATCATCGCCGATATTACTAATCCCTACTCCGTCAACGTGTTAAGTGGTATTGAAGCCGCCTGTCGCGATAAAGGCTTTACCCCGCTGGTGTGTAACACCAACAACGAAGTGGATCAGGAGCTGCATTATCTCGACCTGCTGCGCAGCTACCAGGTCGAAGGGATAGTGGTCAACGCCGTCGGGATGCGCGAAGAGGGGCTGAACCGCCTGCAACAGTCTGCGCTGCCGATGGTGCTGATTGACCGTAAAATTCCCGATTTCGCCTGTGATATGGTCGGGCTGGATAACACCCAGGCGGCAACGGTTGCCACCGAGCATCTGGTCGAACAAGGTTTTGAAGCCATCCTGTTCCTCAGCGAACCACTCGGCATGGTGAATACCCGCCGCGAACGCCTGAGCGCTTTTCGCGCCACGCTCGCGCAATACCCTGGCGTTATAGCGCAAAATGCCGAAGTCCCGCTCACGGACAATACGCAACTGGACGACACCCTGCGCCAGTTTCACCAGCAGCATCGTGGAATGCGCAAAGCCGTTATCTCTGCCAACGGTGCCCTCACGCTACAAGTAGCCCGCGCCCTGAAACGCATTGGCCTCAACTGGGGGAGCGACATTGGCTTACTCGGCTTTGACGAACTGGAATGGGCTGAGCTGGCGGGCGTTGGTATTACCACGTTGAAACAACCCACCTGGCAGATTGGTTACACCGCCGTTGAGCAGGTTGTGCGCCGGATTGATGGCGGCTCCGCTGCCATTCAGGAACAGGTCTTCTCCGGCGAGCTGATCGTGCGCGGCTCTACCGCCCGTTAAATTACCTTCGTGATGGTGATCATAAATTCGACATCATAGGCTTTTCTTTGGAACCGGTTCCATCTAGCGTTATAACAAGAACGCTAGTCTGGAGTTTCCATGAAAAGAAAAATTATGGTGGTCACCGCCGCTTACGGCCACGACCAGGTACGGGCCGCAGGCGGGCAAACGGCAATGCTGCCCATCATCGCTGAAGCCGGTGCTGACGGCGTCGAAATCCGCCGCGAGCTATTAACCGACGCCGAGCTGAAGACGCTGTCAACGATGGCTTCTGCGATCGAAATCTTCGGCCTGCTGGCCTGTTACTCAGCGCCTGAACCGTTGTTCCTTGAGGACGGTAACCTCAACCCCCGTCTTCCAGAACTACTTGAGGAAGCGCAGGCCTTGCAGGCGCTGTGGTTAAAAGTCTCCCTCGGCCATTTTTCCCATACAAAACAGTTCGACGTTCTACGCCAATGGCTGGACAACAGCGGAATGGAGCTGGTTGTCGAGAACGATCAGACCGACTGCGGACGCCTGCAGCCAATGCAGCGCTTTAACGAAGCCTGTCAGGCGCAAAACCTGCCGATATCTCTGACCTTCGATATGGGCAACTGGCTGTGGGTGGGCGACTCCCCGGAAGAAGCAGCACAAAACCTGGCGTCAACCGTTGGCTATATCCATGTCAAAGCCGCAGTTGCATATCACGACAGCTACCGCGCCGTACCACCTGATGAAGCCGATCCGCGCTGGCTGGCGCTGCTAAAAACGCTGCCCAACGATGTCCCACGCGGCATTGAGTTCCCCCTGGAAGGGCAGGATTTGGTGGCGGTTACCCGCCGCTACGTTGAGCTGTTACGCGAGGAGTAACGCATGAAAAATTCACTGGATGTGGTCACTATTGGTGAAGCGATGGCGATGTTTGTCGCCACGCAAACCGGCGAACTGGCGGATGTGGAGCAGTTTATCAAGCGCGTTGCAGGCGCGGAGCTTAACGTGGCGACCGGTCTTGCCCGTCTGGGCCTGAAGGTCGGTTGGGTGAGCCGCGTAGGCAACGACAGTTTTGGCCGTTTTATCGTTAAGTCGCTGGAAAAAGAAGGGATAGATGCGCAGGGAGTCACCCAGGACGGGCGTTACGCTACCGGCTTTCAGCTTAAATCTAAGGTCGAAAATGGAACCGATCCCATTGTGGAATATTTCCGTAAAGGTTCCGCTGCCAGCCACCTCAGCATTGAAGATTATCACGAGGACTATTTCGCCAGCGCGCGCCACCTGCACCTGAGTGGTGTAGCGGCAGCACTTTCTGCCAGCTCTTATGAACTACTGGCGCATACCGCCCGCACCATGAAGGCCCAGGGGAAGACCATCTCGTTCGACCCGAATTTGCGCCCGGTATTGTGGAAAAGCGAAGCCGAAATGGTGGAAAAACTGAACCGGCTGGCATTCCAGGCTGACTGGGTTTTACCAGGGTTAAAAGAGGGCATGATTTTAACCGGTCAGCAAACGCCTGAAGCCATCGCCGACTTTTATCTGCGCCATGGAGTGAAGGCCGTGATCGTGAAAACCGGGGCTGATGGCGCCTGGTACAAAACCGCCAGCGGCGAACAAGGCTGCGTGGCACCGGTAAAAGTCGACAATGTGGTCGATACGGTCGGCGCAGGAGATGGCTTTGCCGTAGGCGTTATTAGCGCCCTGCTGGAAGGCCGCTCGTTGCATCAGGCGGTGACCCGCGGCAATAAAATTGGCGCACTGGCCATTCAGGTTCAGGGCGACAGCGAAGGATTACCCACACGTGAACAATTAGGGGAATAAACTCCCGGCCAACTCTGTACCCTACATACAGAGGCGGCGTATCAGCATAACCAGAGGGCAGTCTATGAATAGCTCAACTAATGCAGCAAAACGCTGGTGGTACATCATGCCAATCGTGTTTATCACGTATAGCCTGGCGTACCTTGACCGCGCGAACTTCAGCTTCGCCTCCGCCGCCGGTATCAACGAGGACCTCGGCATTACCAAGGGGATCTCTTCCCTGCTGGGCGCACTGTTTTTCCTCGGCTATTTCTTCTTTCAGATCCCGGGCGCAATTTACGCTGAACGCCGCAGCGTACGAAAACTGATTTTTGTCTGTCTGATCCTCTGGGGCGCATGCGCGTCGTTAACCGGCATGGTCAGCAATATTCCAATGCTTGCCGCCATCCGCTTTATTCTTGGCGTCGTTGAAGCCGCCGTGATGCCGGCAATGCTGATTTATATCAGCAACTGGTTTACGAAATCTGAACGCTCGCGCGCAAACACTTTCCTGATCCTCGGTAATCCGGTCACCGTCCTGTGGATGTCCGTGGTTTCCGGTTACCTGATTCAGGCGCTGGGCTGGCGGGAAATGTTCATCATTGAGGGCTTCCCGGCCATCATCTGGGCGTTCTGCTGGTGGGTGCTGGTAAAAGACAAACCGTCTCAGGTCGGTTGGCTGTCAGAATCTGAAAAAGCCGCTCTTCAGGCACAACTGGAAAAAGAGCAGCAAGGCATCAAAGCCGTACGTAACTATAGCGAGGCTTTCCGCTCACGTAACGTCATCCTGCTGTGTATGCAGTATTTCGCCTGGAGTATTGGCGTCTATGGTTTTGTCCTGTGGCTGCCGTCGATTATCCGCAACGGCGGCGCAAACCTGGGGATGGTGGAAGTTGGTTGGCTGTCATCCGTACCGTATCTGGCGGCAACGGCGGCGATGATCCTCGTCTCCTGGGCGTCCGATAAGCTGCAAAACCGTAAGCTGTTTGTCTGGCCACTGTTACTGATCGCGGCGTTCGCGTTTATCGGCTCCTGGGCCGTAGGCGCAGACCATTTCTGGATTTCTTACACGCTGTTGGTTATTGCAGGCGCGGCAATGTATGCCCCCTATGGTCCCTTCTTCGCCATCATCCCGGAAATGCTGCCGCGCAACGTCGCCGGTGGGGCAATGGCGCTGATCAACAGCATGGGCGCGCTAGGTTCATTCTTTGGTTCATGGTTTGTCGGCTACCTCAATGGCGCTACCGGCAGCCCGTCTGCCTCGTACATTTTTATGGGGGTAGCGCTTTTTGTCTCAGTGTGGCTAACTTTAATTGTTAAGCCTGCTAATAATTCTCAAATTCCGGTTGGCGCACGCCACGCTTAAATTTTAACTTACGGAGATTCGCATGAAGCCGTCCATTATTCTCTATAAAGCGTTACCTGACGATTTACTGCATCGCCTGGAAGAACATTTTACTGTGACTCAGGTGCCTAACCTGCGCCCGGAAACGGTCGCACTGCACGCCGACGCTTTTGCCAATGCAGAAGGTCTGCTGGGCTCCAGTGAAGCCGTCAATACCGCTCTGCTGGAGAAAATGCCCAGGCTGCGTGCGACATCTACGATTTCCGTAGGCTATGACAACTTCGACGTCGATGCCCTCAACGCGCGTAAGGTGCTGTTGATGCACACGCCAACCGTGCTGACGGAAACCGTCGCCGATACGGTAATGGCGCTGGTGTTAAGCACCGCTCGCCGCGTAGTGGAAGTTGCCGAACGGGTAAAGGTCGGCGAATGGACCAAAAGTATCGGACCGGACTGGTTTGGTACCGATGTACACCACAAAACGCTGGGGATTGTCGGTATGGGCCGCATTGGGCTGGCGCTGGCACAACGTGCGCATTTCGGCTTTAGCATGCCGATTCTCTATAATGCGCGCCGTCATCATCAGGAAGCAGAAGAGCGCTTCAATGCACGTTACTGCGACCTCGATACGCTGTTGCAGGAGTCTGATTTTGTCTGCCTGATCCTGCCGTTAACCGACGAAACGCATCATCTGTTCAGCACCGAGCAGTTTGCCAAAATGAAGTCTTCCGCCATTTTCATTAACGCCGGACGTGGCCCGGTGGTCGATGAAAAAGCGTTGATTGCTGCCCTGCAAAAAGGCGAAATTCATGCCGCTGGCCTGGATGTATTTGAGCAAGAGCCATTATCGGTAGACTCACCGCTGCTGTCACTGCCCAACGTGGTGGCCGTACCGCACATTGGTTCAGCCACGCACGAAACGCGCTACAACATGGCGGCCTGTGCGGTGGATAACTTAATCGATGCGCTGCAAGGACGCGTTGAGAAGAACTGCGTAAACCCGCAGGTCGCATCATAAACAAAAGGCCGGGTAGCGCTTACGCTCACCCGGCCTTTCATGTATTACCGTATCTTAATTACTGAGCGGCATTCACCGCAGCAGTCCAGGCCTGATTAAATGCCTGATGCTGAGCAGCCAACGGGCCAATCAGCGTATTGTACTGACTTGCCTGCTGTGACGTTGGGAACTGGATACCGTTGGCGACAAAGCTCACCTGCGTATCCTGCTGCGCCACAAAATCACCAACCTGCACCAGCTGCTGCGTGAAAATTTGCGCGGCAGGGATCAGCGGCTGTAAGGCCTCTGCTGGTGCAGTAACAACTTTGTTGTACACCTGATCAAAGACCGGTTTCAGATCTTCGCCCTGCTTCAGCGCGCCATGCGCAGCATCTGCCTGTAGTTTCGCATTCTGCAACTGTTGCCCTAATACACCTAGCGCACCATTTGCCTGACGCAGCGGTTCACGCTGAGTCACATAATCCTGAGGAACACGAATCGCATTTACGCTATCAACCACCGGACGCAGACCGGAGTCCATCGCCTGATTAACCTGTTGCGAATAGCCATACAGAATCGCGTAATCGGACACAAACGGGCCAAACTGTTTTTTCTGATCGGCGGTCAGCGTTGGTAAACGCTCTCCGCTACGCATTGCAGTATTCTGCAGAAAATCGATAAACGCTTTGCGTTGATCGCCTTCTTTATCAAAACACCCACTCAGGCCAACTACCATTAAGAGCGCCAAAACAGGCGCAAACCAGCGAGAGCAGGACTTACCTGTCGCCATTTTAATACTCCTTTCACCCAAAAATGCGCACAACGACACCCGCGTGCCTGACGTTGACAAGGATAGTCCAGGTCAGCCCCGCAAGATACCCTTTCCGCGTAATCTTGTGGGGGAAAATAACCGTTCCCGCCACCGTTCGTTTTGCTAAACAATGCTGCATTTACCACTCGGCGTCATATTTTAGTCATCTTTACAATCGGAATCGATCGTTCGGAGATCCCGACCTTTATCAGTTTGTTAGCCAGCAAAAGATTGTCACCTGCGATCCGCTGAAACGAATCCATCACACAACCCTTAAATCCGGCTTCATTTTTTCCGACTACTCTTAATGAGCTTCGAAGAAATTCACGATCCCGCTGTGTGATTTGTAGGAGTTCTCAATGGAATACAAAGATCCTATGTTTGAACTGCTAAGCAGTCTGGAGCAGATTGTTTTTAAAGATGTATCGCAGACGGTCACTCTGCCGCAAAAAACCAACCCTTTCACCGAATTTGAACAGCTACGACGAGGGACAGGTTTAAAAACAGATGATTTTGCCCGAGTGATGGGCGTGACGGTCGCGATGGTTCATGAATGGGAGTCTAAACGCGTAAAGCCTTCCACTACCGAATTGAAGTTAATGCGCCTGATTCAGGCAGACCCTAGGTTAAGTAAGCAACTGATGGATTGAACTATTTTTCAATTTTGCTTAAGAACGGTCCTGTTTCAGGGCCGTTCTCTTACGAAGGTTATCCACAAAAAAGAAAATAGTAGTTGCATCCACATGCGTAAAATGAGTTAATGCCCTCAACGGTTTGACGTACAGACCATTACAGCAGTTAGTAAGGCAAGTCCCTTCAAGAGTTATCGTTGATACCCTTCGTAGTGAGCATTTCCTTTACTGTTAAAAAATCTGTAAAGCACGCCATATCGCCGAAAGGCACACTTATTTTTTAAAAGGTAATACACTATGTCCGGTAAAATGACTGGTATCGTAAAATGGTTCAACGCTGACAAAGGTTTCGGCTTCATCACTCCTGACGATGGCTCTAAAGACGTGTTCGTACACTTCTCTGCTATCCAGAACGATGGCTACAAATCTCTGGACGAAGGTCAGAAAGTTTCCTTCACCATCGAAAGCGGCGCTAAAGGCCCGGCAGCTGGCAACGTAACCAGCCTGTAAGCTTAAAAAGCTCAAAATTCTGAATCCCTGCCAAACGGCGGGGATTTTTTTTATCTGTACTTCGCAGCACATCCCACCTAAACGCTTCTTTGCATTACTTTACCCGTCGCCCCTTTGACCTTTCCCTAAGGGCAAGCTTTATAGTGAGCCAGTCTATATTCCACAATTTTCACAAGGAATTGAAGCTATGTCGAAATCCTCACTGCTGCTGATTTTAGGTTTGCTCACCACTGGTACTGCGTTCGCGGCAACGCCGGAAGCTACTTTTCTGGCCGAACACGGGCTTAGCGGGAAATCCGTCGAACAAATCGTAGAGACGATTGATCAATCACCGCAGAGCCGCCCGCTGCCGTACTCAGCGTCCATCACCAGCACCGCGTTGAAGCTCTCTTCGGGCGATCAGGTTTATACCCTGCCGCTCGGTGACAAGTTCTATCTGTCATTTGCCCCGTATGAATGGCAAACACATCCTTGTTTCAACCACAGTCTTTCTGGCTGCCAGGGCGAAATGCCGGAGAAGACATTCAATGTCAAAGTGACGGATAACAAGGGTGATGTGGTGGTACAAAAAGCGATGAAGAGCGGCCGAAATGGCTTTGTCGGGGTATGGCTACCACGCAATATGGAAGGCACCATCGCAGTGAGCTACAACGGTAAAACGGCGGAGTATCCTATTAAGACGATGGAAGACAGTCAGACCTGTCTGACAAAATTGCAGTTGCGCTAACAACATAAAAAAATGCCGGATAAGGCGAAGCCGCCATCCGGCATTTTCTAAGTCAGCGCAGGGCCGTTACTGCAGCAGAGAAATATCTGCCACGCGCAGGAACAGCTCGCGCAGTTTTTCGAGCATAGACAGACGGTTAATACGCAGATCTTTATCTTCTACGTTGACCATCACTTTCTCGAAGAACGCATCAACCGGTTCACGCAGTTCCGCCAACTCAACCAGCGCTTCCTGGTAACGACCGGCAGCGAAGACAGGCTCCAGCTTATCGCGCAGCACAACCACCTGCATCGCCAGCGCAATTTCTTCCGGCTCTTTCAGCGTTGCCGCATTCACGCGGTCATTCAGCGTCTCTTCAGACTTCGCCAGGATGTTCGATACACGCTTGTTCGCGGCAGCCAGCGCGGACGCGGCTTCCAGCGTACGGAAGTGCGAAACCGCCTTCATACGTGCGTCAAAATCAGCCGGACGAGTCGGACGACGTGCCAGTACGGCCTGAATGGTGTCGACGGTGTAACCTTCGTCCTGATACCAGGCGCGGAAGCGACCGAGCATAAAGTCGATAACGTCATCCACCACGTTGGCGTTGGTCAGCTTGTCACCATACAGACGAACCGCTTCTTCGGTCAGCGTTTGCAGATCCAGATTCAGGTTCTTCTCAACGATAATACGCAGCACACCCAGCGCAGCACGACGCAGCGCAAACGGGTCTTTGTCGCCTTTCGGATGCTGACCGATACCGAAGATACCCGCCAGGGTGTCCATCTTGTCAGCAATCGCCACGGCACAAGCTACCGGGTTCGACGGCAGGTCATCACCGGCAAAACGCGGCTGATACTGCTCGTTCAGCGCCACAGCTACATCTTCTGCTTCGCCATCGTGACGCGCGTAGTGCATGCCCATCACACCCTGGGTGTCGGTGAACTCGAAGACCATGTTGGTCATCAGGTCACACTTGGACAGCAGGCCAGCACGCGTTGCGTGGTTAACATCAGCGCCAATCTGACCAGCAATCCAGCCCGCCAGCGCCTGGATACGGTCAGTCTTGTCGCGCAGCGTACCCAGTTGCTGTTGGAACAGCACGGTTTGCAGACGCGGCAGATGGTCTTCCAGACGTTTTTTACGGTCGGTATTGAAGAAGAACTCGGCATCCGCCAGGCGCGGACGAACGACTTTCTCGTTACCGGAGATAATCTGGATCGGATCTTTCGATTCGATGTTGGCAACGAAGATAAAGTTCGGCAGCAGTTTGCCGTCGTTCGCGTAAACCGGGAAGTACTTCTGGTCACCTTTCATGGTGTGAACCAGCGCTTCAGACGGAACTGCGAGGAATTTCTCTTCGAATTTCGCGGTCAGCACTACCGGCCATTCCACCAGCGAGGTGACTTCTTCCAGCAGGCTTTCGCTCAGGTCAGCGTTACCGCCAATCTTACGCGCTGCTTCTTCAGCATCGGCTTTGATTTTCGCTTTACGCTCAGCGTAATCCGCAATTACTTTGCCGCGTTCACGCAGGATTTCCGGGTACTGATCGGCAGAATCGATGGTGAATTCCGGCTCGCCCATAAAGCGGTGTCCACGGATCACGCGATCGGACTGAATGCCCAGAATCGTTGCCGGAATCACCTTGTCGCCCAACAGCAGGGTCACGGTGTGAACCGGACGCACGAAGTGGACATCAGACGCGCCCCAGCGCATCAGTTTCGGGATAGGCAGCTTCGCCAGTGACGTGGCGATCATGTTTGGCAGCAGCGTTTCTGCGCTTTCGCCTTTTACATGCGCACGGTACAGCAGCCATTCGCCTTTGTCGGTAGTCAGACGCTCAGCCTGATCAACCGTGATGCCGCAGCCACGTGCCCAACCTTCTGCCGCTTTGCTCGGTTTGCCTTCAGCGTCAAACGCCTGAGCAATGGCCGGACCGCGTTTTTCAACTTCGCGATCGGGTTGAGATTCCGCCAGATTCGCGACTTTCAGCGCCAGACGACGCGGCGCGGCGAACCACTCAACGTTGCCGTGCGCGATGCCAGCGTTATCCAGCTCCGCGGTAAAGTTTGCAGCAAAGGACTCAGCCAGGCTGCGCAGTGCTTTTGGTGGCAGCTCTTCAGTGCCGATTTCCACCAGAAAAGTTTTCTCAGACATGGCCGCCTCTTATTTGTCTTTGTTGCACATCGGGAAGCCAAGGGCTTCACGGGAAGCGTAGTAAGCTTCTGCCACTGCTTTGGTCAGGGTGCGAATGCGCAGGATATAGCGCTGACGCTCGGTGACGGAGATGGCTTTACGCGCATCCAGCAGGTTGAAGCTATGGGCGGCTTTCAGAATACGTTCATACGCAGGCAGCGGCAGCGGATTTTCCAGCGCCAGCAGCTGCTGCGCTTCTTTCTCGTACTGCTCGAAGCAGGTGAACAGGAAGTCCACATCGGCGTATTCGAAGTTGTAGGTGGATTGCTCCACTTCGTTCTGATGGAACACGTCACCGTAAGTGGTTTTACCCAGCGGGCCGTCGCTCCAGACCAGGTCGTAAACGCTGTCTACGCCCTGAATGTACATGGCCAGACGTTCCAGACCGTAAGTAATTTCCCCGGTTACTGGTTTACATTCCAGGCCACCAACCTGCTGGAAGTAGGTGAACTGCGTCACTTCCATACCGTTCAGCCACACTTCCCAACCCAGACCCCAGGCACCCAGCGTCGGGTTTTCCCAGTTATCTTCCACGAAACGGATATCGTGAATGGTCGGGTCCATACCCAGTTCTTTCAGAGAACCCAGGTACAGCTCCTGAATGTTGTCCGGAGACGGCTTAATCACTACCTGGAACTGATAGTAGTGCTGTAAGCGGTTCGGGTTTTCGCCATAGCGGCCATCGGTCGGACGACGAGAAGGCTGCACATAAGCAGTCGCCATCGGCTCCGGCCCCAGCGCACGCAGGCAGGTCATTGGGTGAGATGTTCCCGCGCCGACTTCCATGTCCAATGGTTGAACGATGGTGCAGCCCTGGCGAGCCCAGTAATCCTGTAAGGTCAGGATCAAGCCCTGGAAGGTCCTGGTATCAAACTTTTGCATATTATTTCGTGCTGGATACGTGTGGATTTAAAGGAAGCGATCAGTATACCCGCTGGCTGCAAGATATACAGTACGAAACGGGAAAAAGGGGGAACTTAGCGCATGGAAAGGTGCAAAAACTGCCCGTCTGCATCAAAAGAACAGACAAAACTCTCTTTACGGAAGGTAGAACCACGCATCTCATAGCTGCCCTGGAATTGTTCCAGTCCAGAGATATCAATTTTCTGCGCGCCAGTGTTGTAGCGTTGCGCCGCCTCATTTTTGCACAATGACTCCATATCCAGCGAACGTGTGGCACTGACCTTAACCTTTTGCGCTTTCTGCGCAGGTGCAGACGATTGTGTGTCAGCGCACGCTACCAGCAAAAGGGCAGCGATCGCGGGAAAGAAATACTTCATCATCATTTTATTACCGCCTGGTTTGCTGGTCAGTCTTATTATTAGTGTCTGGAAACAGATCCTATTTTGAGAATCTCATCAGACCATCTCAAGCTTTAGCGTAAGAACTCGGATTATTCCAGTGAGCTACGTTCGCAAAATATCGGTCAGACTTTTTTTAATGGACACAGAGGAACTGATGCAGCCCAAAATTTTCTGGATTGATAACCTGCGCGGGATAGCCTGTTTAATGGTCGTGATGATCCACACCACAACCTGGTACATCACCAATGCGCAAAGCGTCAGCCCGTTGAATTGGGATCTGGCTAACGTGCTCAATTCAGCTTCTCGCGTCAGCGTTCCGCTGTTCTTTATGATTTCGGGCTATCTGTTTTTTGGTGAGCGTAGCGCCAAACCGCGCCATTTCCTGCGCATCGCGCTTTGCATTCTGTTTTACAGCAGCGTGGCGCTGGCCTATATCCTGCTGTTTACCTCGATCAACGCTGAGCTGTCGCTGAAGAACCTGCTGCAAAAGCCGGTGTTCTATCACCTGTGGTTTTTCTTCGCGATCGCCGTCATCTACCTGGTTTCTCCGCTGATACAGGTGAAAAATATCAGCGGCAAGATGCTACTGGCGCTCATGGTTGTGATTGGGGTGATTGCCAATCCCAACACCGTCTCGCAAAAAATCGGCGGCTTTGAGTGGCTCCCAGTCAACCTGTACATCAGTGGCGATACTTTCTATTACATCCTGTACGGCATGCTGGGCCGGGCGATTGGCATGATGGATACGCAAAAGCGTGCGCTCAGCTGGCTCTGTGCGGCGTTATTCATTACCGCAGTATTTATTATTTCTCGTGGCACATTGCATGAACTGCGCTGGCGAGGCAATTTTGCCGACACCTGGTACCTCTACTGCGGCCCAGCGGTATTTATTTGCGCCGCCTCGCTCCTGACGCTGGTCAAAAATACGCTCAGCGCACGTACTCTGCCGCTACTGGGCCTTATTTCTCGCCATTCATTGGGCATTTATGGTTTTCATGCGCTGATCATTCACGCACTACGTACCAACGGAATTGAACTCAAAAACTGGCCACCGCTGGATATACTGTGGATTTTCAGCGCCACGCTGGCAGGAAGTTTACTGTTGTCTATTCTGTTGCAGCGTATTGATACGCGTAGGCTGGTGAGTTAGGTGTCTCCAGGCAGCGCCTGATTACGCGAACGCTGCAGTAAAAATTGCCCCATTAAACACACGAAGAATGCTGCCGGGTATAACCCTATTTCGAAGGGCGCCAACGGGGCATTCCACACCCCCACCAGCAACAGCCCTGCCGTGATGAGCGCCACCATCTGACATACGGAAGCGAAGCGTTCATCGTTTTGATTGAGATTTACTGCGCGCTGATAGGCATACGTTACGAACATCCCCGTCATCAGCGCCCCCAAAAAATACCCCTTGCCGCTCAATAACGGGCATGCACGCCATAAACCGATACTGTAAGTCAGTATGCCTGAGAGGAATAATATCCATGGCAACAGCCTGGTTGTCTTCATTGGGATCTCCTTATCCATCATGGATACAATATGAATAACCCGCTAAAGACAACACAGAAAAAAGCGACTACACAGGACTTTCAGAATACATCCATACGTGTAACTTATTATTTTCGTGGATATATATATGCAGCAAATTCCCCTCTGCTAGCCAGAGGGGAAAGTGGTCAGGACATCAGCGGTTGTAATTGCTGATAGATACGACGGAAAGTTTCTCGACGCTGTTGATAACGAGCATGACGCTCCGCGTCAGGATAATGCGCCTGCTCCAGCGTAAGCTGAGGCAGTAACTCTGATAACGACGTTTGCGGATTCATGGCAACTTGCGCCAGGCGCGCCGCGCCGAGAGCAGGGCCAACGTCACCGCCGGTACGGTAATCCAACTGCAATCCGCTGATGTCAGATAGCATCTGACGCCAGTATTCACTACGCGCCCCACCGCCGATCAGCGTAATGCTGGCGGGCTGAACGCCACAGGCATGTACCACGTCCATACCGTCAGCCAGCGCAAAACCCACACCTTCCAGCACCGCCTGTGCCAGTTCTGCCGGACCATGCTGATGTGTCAGACCGAAAAATACGCCCTTGGCCTGCGGATTGTTATGCGGCGTACGCTCGCCGGACAAATAAGGTAAAAACCAGACCGGCTCCGCGTGTTCATCCGCCTGTTGCGCAGCGTCAATCAACGCAGGAACGCTCGCCAGTCCGGTTAATTTTGCCGCCCAGTCCAGACACGATGCCGCACTTAACATTACAGACATCAGATGCCATCGCTCAGGCAAAGCATGGCAAAAACTGTGAACCGCACTTTCCGGTTTGCTAAGGAAACCATCACTCACCGCAAAATAGACGCCGGATGTCCCCAGCGAAAGCATCGCCTGACCGGCATTCATCATGCCTACGCCAACCGCGCCCGCCGCGTTATCACCACCTCCGGCAACAACCGCAACCTCCTGCATTCCCCAGGCTTTAGCGACGTCTGGCAATAAGGTTCCGGTAATCTCGCTGCCTTCATAGAGCGCAGGCATATGTGCGCGAGTCAGTTTACAGGCAGCCAGCATGACATCGCTCCAGTCACGCTTCGCGACATCCAGCCACATTGTCCCTGCCGCATCAGACATATCGCTGGCAAAATCACCGGTCATGCGCAAACGCAGGTAATCTTTCGGCAGCAGGACTTTATCAATCTGGTTGAAAATCTCCGGCTCGTGGCGTTGCACCCACAGCAGTTTTGGCGCGGTAAAGCCAGGCATCATCAGGTTGCCGGTGATGGCACGAGACTGCGGAACCTGACTCTCCAGCATCTCGCACTCTTCAGCACAGCGACCGTCGTTCCATAAGATAGCCGGACGCAATACCTTCTGTTGTTCATCCAGTAGCGTCGCGCCGTGCATCTGCCCGGCAATCCCCAACGCTTTCACCTCGCGGAGTGAATGCTGCTGACCCAGTGCTTTTACCGCCCGATCCGTTGCCAGCCACCACTGCTCAGGGTCTTGTTCTGACCATAACGGGTGCGGGCGCGAGACGGTGAGTTTCTCCGTTTTTGAAGCCACCACATCGCCCTGCTCATTGAGCAGAATGGCCTTTACGCCTGATGTGCCAAGATCTATCCCGATATACATAAGGCATCGTTCCTTAAAGAAAGGCCCGGTAGCGCTAGCTGACCGGGCTTACGGACGTTCTCAGAGACCCGTTATTTGTCGAACAAATAATGGTTTACCAGATTTTCCAGCAATTCCTGATGACCGCTCTGGTGCACTGGCGCCAGGTTGTGTTGTTCAGCGTACTGCGCAATTTCTGTCAGCGTCATCTGGCCTTTCAGAATTTGCTGGCCCAGCTCACCATTCCAACCGGCATAACGTTTAGCCACACGCTGATCCAGGCCACCGTCTTCAATCATACGGGCCGCAATTTTCAGCGACAGCGCCATGGTATCCATCGCGCCAATATGACCATAGAACAGATCGTATTTATCGGTGCTCTGACGACGTACTTTGGCATCAAAGTTCAGGCCGCCGGTAGTGAAGCCGCCCGCTTTCAGGATTTCGTACATCACCAAGGCATTCTCTTCTACGCTGTTCGGGAACTGGTCGGTATCCCAGCCCAACTGTGCGTCGCCGCGGTTGGCATCGACAGAGCCAAACAGACCCAGCGCGATAGCAGTGGCGATTTCGTGATGGAACGAATGGCCTGCAAGCGTAGCGTGGTTGGCTTCGATATTCAGTTTGATCTCTTTTTCCAGACCGAACTGCTTGAGGAATCCGTACACGGTCGCCGCATCGTAGTCGTACTGGTGCTTGGTCGGTTCCTGCGGTTTCGGCTCGATAAGCAAAGTGCCCTGGAAACCGGTTTTGTGTTTGTGTTCCACGACTAATTGCATGAAACGACCAATCTGCTCACGTTCCTGACGCAGATCGGTATTCAGCAGTGTTTCATAACCTTCACGGCCGCCCCACAGAACGTAGTTTTCACCACCTAACTTGTGCGTGGCATCCATGGCCGTAACCACCTGCGTGGCGGCCCAGCTGAACACTTCTGGATCTGGGTTTGTGGCCGCACCCGCACCGTAGCGTGGGTTAGTGAAGCAGTTTGCTGTACCCCACAGCAGCTTCACGCCGCTCTGTTCCTGTTTTGCCGCCAGCACATCAACCATCTGCGCAAAGTTGTTTTTGTACTCTTTCAAAGACGCGCCTTCCGGCGAAACATCCACGTCATGGAAGCAGTAGTAAGGCACGTTCAGCTTGTGGAAAAACTCAAATGCCACATCCGCTTTGCGTTTCGCCAGCGCCAAAGCTTCACCAGGCTGCTGCCATGGACGATCGAAAGCGCCCATACCGAACATATCCGCCCCGTTCCAGCAGAAGGTATGCCAGTAGCAGGCCGCAAAACGCAGATGATCTTCCATGCGCTTGCCCAATACGATTTCGTCAGGGTTGTAATGGCGAAATGCGAGCGGGTTGGTGGATTGAGTGCCTTCGAAACGAACACGATCGAGTTGGTCAAAATAAGCCGGCATAATAAGCTCCATAATCAGGTAATACGGCAAGTAAACTGCGATATGGCTATACTGGAATTTCCTGATTTATTGCTCAATTACGTTATTTCACACCGCCATTAAGAGAATACCCAAACGTGCGCTGGCTCCCAAAAAAACGCGCTAAATAAAGAAATAAAAAAGCGATCGCGATCGAAGGTTAGTCATTAAACAAAAAACCGTAATGCGCAGATAAAAAATGACAATTGTCATCCCGCGACCAGTATGTAAATTTTGCGTAGCCTCAGGCAATCAGGAATTTTGTCACGCTTCATCAAGCAGTCGTACCTGCGGTTTTGCTAGTATCGACAGGCCCACGTTAACCTTTCCAGGACAGGTTCTTATGTTTGATAAACGTCACCGCATCACTCTGCTATTTAATGCCAATAAAGCCTACGACCGCCAGGTGGTAGAAGGTGTGGGTGAATATTTACAGGCATCGCAATCCGAGTGGGATATATTCATTGAGGAAGATTTCCGAGCCCGTATCGATAATATTAAAGACTGGTTAGGCGACGGCGTTATTGCTGATTATGACGATGATGATATTGCGCAATTACTTGCCGATGTTGAAGTTCCCATCATCGGCGTTGGAGGCTCCTACCATCTGGAGCAAGATTATCCACCGGTACATTACATCGCCACCGACAACCACGCGTTGGTAGAAAGCGCTTTCCTGCACCTGAAAGAAAAAGGGATTAACCGCTTTGCGTTCTATGGTCTGCCATCGTCAAGCGGCAAACGCTGGGCCGCGGAACGTGAATATGCGTTTTGCCAGCTGGTTGCCAAAGAGAAGTACCGCGGCGTTGTCTATCAGGGGCTGGAAACCGCACCGGAAAACTGGCAGCACGCGCAAAATCGTCTGGCGGACTGGCTACAAACACTACCGCCGCAAACCGGTATTATCGCCGTTACCGACGCGCGGGCACGACACGTCCTGCAAGTCTGCGAGCACCTGCATATTCCAGTACCGGAAAAGCTGTGTGTGATTGGGATCGACAACGAAGAACTGACCCGCTATCTGTCACGGGTGGCGCTTTCATCCGTGGCTCAGGGAGCCAGGCAAATGGGGTATCAGGCCGCTAAGCTCTTACATCGTTTACTGGCAAATGAAGAGCTGCCGCTGCAACGTACACTGGTTCCTCCGGTGCGCGTCATTGAACGCCGCTCAACCGACTACCGTTCATTAACCGATCCGGCGGTGATTCAGGCGATGCACTTTATCCGCAACCATGCCTGTAAAGGTATTAAGGTTGAACAAGTGCTGGATTCAGTGGGGATTTCTCGTTCGAATCTGGAGAAGCGTTTTAAAGAAGAGGTCGGAGAGACTATCCACGCCGTGATTCATGCCGAAAAGCTGGAAAAAGCGCGCAGCCTGTTGATATCTACCACACTTTCAATCAACGAAATCTCACAGATGTGCGGCTATCCGTCTCTGCAATATTTTTATTCGGTCTTTAAGAAAGAGTATGACACGACGCCCAAAGAGTATCGCGATGTGAACAGCGAAGTGTTGCTGTGAGGATTATTGCCGGATGCGGCGAAGCCGCCATCCGGCACACAGAATTACATATGCGCGGCGATTAAACGCTGGTTATCCTGATACATTGCGAACAGATAATTGTTGTAGCTCTGTCCTTTAGTAGAATAACCCTTCAGCTTATGAATCATCGCGGTAGCGGTGACTTCCTGATCGGCTTTACGCAGCTGCGCACGTGACTTACGGAATGAAGAGTAAGCCGGATGCGTGTTCAGGTTGATGACGTAAGCATTCACCGACTCTTTCACCGATTCAAACTGTGAGTAGCCTTTCACCTTACCCGGGGCATTGTTACAACGACCTTTGCCACATTTCATGCCAAACAGATTGTTGTTGCTACGCGCCAGCTTCGACGTACCCCAGCCACTTTCAGCCGCAGCCATGGTTGCCACCATACTGGTCGGGATAATGTCTACGCGCTCAAGCAGCGTATTCCATGGGATTTTACGCGTGTTGCCAGACCAGCTCACCTTGTAGCGCTTCGCGATATCTTTCATACGCGTACGCTCAGTCGGTGACCAGCGGTTCTGGTACTGTTTTGAAATCAGCCAGTTACGGTCCGCCGTAATGGCAGCATTTTGACTGGTAATATAAGGCATAACCGTCCGGAGAAACGCTTTTTTCCTTGGTGTTCCGGAAGGGTATTTTCGCAAATCAGGAAGTGAACTACTCTTTGCACTATTGCGAGAATACTCTTGTTTACTGCTTACCTGTGTATTACTTGTCTTGATTACCTGGGGCTTGTGACTCGTTGTCGCCGTGTGTGTCTTTGCCAGCACCTCACCCGAAAATGCAACGGTGAGTAACATAAGAATCATTGCCCCATATCGTCGAATGGGAGTCAATATCATTAGGTCTCCTGGTCGGATTTATACATTCCAACACCTTATATTTTTCACAAAAATGAGAGATGAATCTCAAATCATATCAAAAATAGCCGTCAAGAGCACCCAAAGGAATAGTCCAATTCTGAAACCATGTCACGCATTAACGGTTCAGGGTGCTATTAATTCGAAGAAAATGTGGAGGTTATCGCAAAATGAGTTCATTTTTTGCGCGCGATCGCTCACCCTCACTTCTCCTCCTGGCGGAATCGACTCAAAGGAGGAGTTTCCGACCTGATTTCACTGGCAAACTGGCGAAAATCGCAGCACCAAGGACAGCATTATGAAACTTGCCGCCGTTGCGCTGGCGCTCATGCCCGGCATTGCCATCGCCTCATCATGGACTTCTCAGGGACTCCCCACCTTCGAAGCGGAAGGTACGGGTAAATTCGTCAGCCATGCAGCGTTGACGAAGGGTACGCGTCCTTTAATCCTAAATTTTGACCAACAGTGCTGGCAGCCTGCTGATGCGATAAAACTCAACCAGATGCTGTCGCTAAAACCGTGTGAAGGCGCCCCGCCGCAGTGGCGCTTATTCAAAGACGGCGATTACACACTGGAAGTGGATACCCGCTCCGGAACGCCAACGTTGATGCTCTCGGTAAAAAGCGCCGCAGACCCTGTCACGACCCAGATTCGCCAGTGCCCGAAATGGGATGGTTCGCCGTTAACACTGGATGTGAGCCAGACCTTTCCGGAAGGTGCCGTGGTGCGCGATTTCTACAGCCAGAAAACGGCAACGGTAAAAAATGGGACAATTACCCTACAGCCTGCCGCAGCCAGTAACGGACTGTTGCTGCTGGAACGGGCGGAAACCGATGCCCCGGCCGCTTTCGACTGGCATAACGCTACGGTGTATTTCGTCCTGACAGACCGCTTTGTAAATGGTGACCCGAGCAACGACCACAGCTACGGTCGGCGCAGCGATGGCATGCAGGAAATTGGCACCTTCCACGGGGGCGATTTACGCGGTCTTGCCAGCAAACTCGACTATCTGCAACAACTGGGCGTCAATGCGTTATGGATCAGCGCGCCGTTTGAGCAAATCCACGGCTGGGTCGGCGGTGGCACCAAAGGCGATTTCCCCCATTATGCTTACCACGGCTATTACACTCAGGACTGGACCACGCTCGATGCGAATATGGGTAATGAAGCTGACCTGCGTGCGCTGGTTGACGGCGCTCACCAGCGCGGCATTCGCATCCTGTTTGATGTCGTCATGAATCATACCGGCTACGCCACGCTGGCGGATATGCAGGAGTATCAGTTTGGGGCCCTGTACTTGTCGGGCGATGAACTGAAAAACACGCTCGGTGAACGCTGGACGGACTGGAAGCCAGCCGCCGGGCAAAGCTGGCACAGCTTTAATGATTACATCAACTTCAGCGATAAAGCAGGCTGGGAAAAATGGTGGGGGAAAAACTGGATCCGCACCGATATTGGCGATTACGACAATCCGGGTTTTGACGACCTGACCATGTCGCTGGCTTTCCTGCCCGATCTGAAAACCGAATCCACCACGCCTTCCGGGCTGCCAAACTTTTATCAACACAAACCGGATACGCACGCTAAAGCTATTGCTGGTTATACGCCCCGCGATTATCTGACCCACTGGCTCAGCCAGTGGGTGCGTGATTACGGGATTGACGGGTTTCGGGTCGATACCGCCAAACACGTCGAACTTCCCGCCTGGCAGCAGTTAAAAACACAGGCCAGCGCGGCGCTGGTTGAATGGAAGAAAGCGAACCCGGATAAAGCGCTTGATGACAAACCTTTCTGGATGACCGGCGAGGCCTGGGGTCACGGCGTGATGCAAAGCGACTATTACCGTCACGGCTTTGATGCGATGATCAATTTCGACTATCAGGAGCAGGCGGCAAAGGCCGTCGATTGTCTGGCAAATATGGATGTCACCTGGCAACAGATGGCTGAGAAATTGCAGGATTTCAACGTTCTGAGCTATCTTTCCTCGCACGATACGCGTCTGTTCCGCGAAGGTGGAGACAAAGCCGCCGAGCTATTGCTGCTGGCGCCAGGCGCGGTACAACTCTTTTACGGAGACGAGTCGGCCCGGCCCTTTGGACCAACAGGTTCAGACCCATTGCAGGGTACGCGCTCAGAAATGAATTGGCAGGATGTGGCCGGGAAATCTGCCGCCAGCGTCGCTCACTGGCAGCGCATCAGTCAGTTCCGGGCCAGACATCCCGCCATCGGTGCTGGTAAACAGACCACGCTGACATTGAAGCAGGGATACGGATTTATCCGCGAGCATGGCGACGATAAGGTGATGGTGGTGTGGGCCGGTCAGCCCTGATCCCAACAGGCTTCCCGCTGTGCATACAGCGGGAAGCCCAACACAAAATAAAAAACCAGCCAGGCAAACATCTGCAGCACAAAACATCAATCCAGCTCGTTCCCCCTGATTTGCACCCTGCCATAGGTAGCGCTATGGTTAGCCACTTTACTACTCAGTTCGACAGACCCCCTGCTATGACATTCTCACTTTTTGGCGACAAATTTACCCGCCATTCAGGCATCACCCGCCTGATGGAGGACCTCAACGACGGTTTACGCACCCCAGGCGCCATCATGCTCGGCGGTGGTAATCCGGCGCAAATTCCAGAGATGCAAAATTACTTCCAGTCTCTGCTGACAGATATGCTGGCAAACGGCAAAGCCACTGATGCGCTTTGCAATTATGACGGTCCGCAAGGGAAAACCGAGCTACTGTCTGAACTGGCGAAACTGCTACGTGAGAAGCAGGGTTGGGATATCGAGCCACAAAATATTGCACTGACAAATGGCAGTCAGAGCGCGTTTTTCTACTTATTCAATTTGTTCGCCGGACGCCGCGCTGACGGAACAACGCAAAAAGTGTTATTCCCGTTAGCCCCGGAATACATTGGCTATGCCGATTCCGGGCTGGAAGAAGATCTCTTCGTCTCAGCACGTCCGAACATTGAGCTGCTACCGGAAGGCCAATTTAAGTATCACGTTGATTTTGAACACCTGCACATCGGTGAAGAAACGGGCATGATCTGCGTGTCGCGCCCCACTAACCCGACAGGCAACGTGATCACCGACGACGAGTTGATGAAGCTGGACCGGCTGGCCAACCAGCATGGGATCCCGCTGGTGATTGATAACGCCTATGGCGTACCATTCCCTGGCATTATCTTTAGCGAAGCACGCCCACTGTGGAACCCCAACATTGTGTTGTGCATGAGCCTTTCCAAGCTGGGTCTGCCAGGTTCCCGCTGCGGCATCATTATCGCGAATGAAAAAATCATCACTGCGATTACCAATATGAACGGCATCATCAGCCTTGCACCTGGCGGAATGGGACCGGCGATGATGTGCGAGATGATTAAACGTAACGATCTGCTGCGCCTGTCCGAAACGGTTATCAAGCCGTTTTACTATCAGCGCGTTCAGGAGACGATTGCGATTATTCGCCGCTACTTGTCTGAAGATCGCTGCCTTATCCATAAACCTGAAGGCGCGATTTTCCTGTGGCTATGGTTCAAAGATTTACCGATCACCACCGAACTGTTGTATCAGCGTCTGAAAGCGCGCGGCGTACTGATGGTTCCTGGTGACTACTTCTTCCCGGGGCTGGATAAACCCTGGCCGCATACCCATCAGTGCATGCGGATGAACTACGTGCCAGAGCCGGAGAAAATCGAAGCTGGCGTGAAGATTCTGGCTGAAGAGATCGAACGCGCCTGGCTGGAAGGCTAACGCAAACCCGACCCAAGTGCGGGTCGGGCTCACTTCACAGCGGCTGTGAACGCAGGCGCTGGCGCTGAATACTGACGGCATCAACACACTGCAACGCGCTGGTCGGGCAGGCTTCGACACACGCTGGTCCCGCCTCGCGATGCCAGCACAAATCGCATTTTATCGCCTGCACCCGCGACGAACGGGCAACGACATTCATTGCCCCAAACGGGCAGGCCAGCATACAGCTTTTACAACCAATACAACGTGCCTGTTCAACGAAGATATGCCCATGTTCACGACGAATGGCGTGAGTTGGACAAACATTCGCACAGGGAGCGTCTTCGCATTGATGGCAGGCGACCGCCGTGGTAAAGGCGTCGTCTTTGATGACCCAAATCCTCGGTATAAACGCAGAAGAAGAGACCGAAGCACAGTCCTGATTTTGCTGATGCGCGACGACGCAGGCAACTTCGCAGGTACGACACCCAATACATTTTGCCGCATCCGCCATAATAAACGCGTTCATTGCCCCCTCCCTCTGCGTGAAAACCACAGAGTGCCAGAGAGACCGCCCCTGACGCTTTGATCGGACAGGGGAAACGGTTAAATACTGTCAGGTGCCTGAACGACTTTGGGGATTGCCTGCAATTTTGTAGGCCGGGTAAGCATAGCGCCACCCGGCGATCCTCATTTACGCCGAATTAATATGCTCTTTGCAGTAGCGCCTTTTCCACGCCGCAGGCGTCAGGCTGGTATGCTTACGAAAGATTTTACGAAAGTAACCCACATCATTAAATCCACATTTAATCGCCACTTCGGTAAGCGACAGCGAGTCACTGATCAACAGCTTTTCTGCCGCCCTTACCCGCTGGCGATGCAATGCTTCAGTTAGCGTCAGCCGGAAAGCGCTACGGAATACACGCCCCAGATAATCCGCATTGCAATGCAGCTCTTTCGCCAGAGTTGAGGCACTAATCGGCAGGTGGAACTGGGTGTGGATTATTTGTTGCGCTTTCCATGCCAGCGCATTACCGGGGCTATCTGCGGGTTGCTCGCTAGCCGCCGCGGAGATTTGCTGCAAAATCAGCAGTAGGATCAGTTCCAGCGCAACGCTGCGATGAATATTTTCCTGCTCGCGTAAGAACTGGCGAAACAGCGAAATAATATATTGTGGCTCGCTAACCCGGGCATGCTGAGGAATCGCAAGCAACGGTTCTGTAAGTGAAGCATCGTTTTCTGCTGTCACCTCAAAGTGTAGCCAGTAAAATTTCAAATCAGCCGGAAACTGTCCCACACCAATATGCGAACGCTGCGGCCATAACAGCAAACTTTCTCCAGCATTCACGCAAAAAACGGTCTGACCTTCGCGAATCGTTAATGTCCCTTTTTCGACAAAGATGATTTCCCAGGATTGCAATTGCCGCGCCGGATGGCTTCCCACACCTCGGGAAATAAATAGCCCACCATTTTGCACTTTAATCGGAAGAGACATGGATAATTCGAGCATATATATTCAAATTCCCGCTTCTTGCATTATTTAAACTGCTCTTTATTATTGATTATTCACGATAAACTTGCTTTTCGCTGGATCGAAATCACATTTTTATAATGAAGTCGGAATTGTCATCTTTTTATACTTTTCTCTTCCCTTGTTGACCCAAACATTTCGTGCAGAATAAATAACGTACTTTGCAAATTACAAACAAATAACCCGCAACGTAGCGGGATACTTTCTGAACATCCTCTCCGGGAGTTATTTATGACTTCGGCTCCGATTACGACATCTGATTTGGCACAGCGTGCCCAGGACGACAAATTATCCCTGCGTGAAAAAATAGGTTATGGGTTAGGCGATGCTGGCGGGACGGTAATTACCTGTCTGATCATGAACTTCCTGACATTTTTCTACACCGATGTCTTCGGGTTAACGCCCGCACTGGTCGGCACATTGTTTATTGCCCTGCGTGTATTTGATGCCATTTCCGATCCGATAATGGGCATACTTGCCGACCGCACGCAAAGCCGCTGGGGGCGTTTTCGCCCATGGCAGCTGTGGGTGGCAATTCCCATTGGCATCATTGGCGTACTCACGTTTACCGTCCCTGACGCCAGCATGAGCGTAAAAATCGCCTGGGCATTCGGCACCTATCTACTGCTCTCTGTCGGCTATACCGCCATCAACGTACCGTATTGTGCGCTGATCAACACCATGACGACCCGCCATAACGAGGTGATCGCCTGTCAGTCCTGGCGCTTTGTGCTGTGCGGCGTGGCGGGATTCCTTGTCTCCGTTGGTCTGCCGTGGATGGTGGATATTCTGGGTCAGGGCAATGCCGCGCAGGGTTATCAGTTCGGCGTGGGCATCCTGTGCGCCATCGCTGTGGTGATGTTCCTGTGCTGCTTCTTCTGGGTTCGCGAGCGTGTGCCGCTGGCGATGATGGGGAAATTTACCCTGCGTGAACACATTGGTGGGCTACGCAAAAATGACCAGTTGCTGCTAATGCTGGTGATGTCTTTCCTGCTGATTAACGTCTTCAATATTCGTGGCGGCGGGTACATGTATTTCATTACCTACGTGCTGGAAGGCAGTACCGCTTACACGTCGCTGTTTTTCACCATGGTGACCTTTGCGTCCATCATCGGTTCAGTGGTTGTCAGCCCGCTGACCCGCCGTATAGATACCGTCAAACTCTATTACTACACCAACCTGGTGCTGGCAGCCCTGGCAGTGATGATGTGGTTCCTGCCGACCGGCCCGGCTTATCAAACATTATGGCTGGCGGTTATTCTCGGCAACGGCATTATTCTGGGCTTTACGCTGCCTCTGCACTTCTCGCTGATGGCCTTTGCCGACGATTACGGCGAGTGGAAAACCGGCGTGCGTTCTTCCGGCATGAATTTCGCCTTCAACCTGTTTTTCATCAAGCTGGCCTGGGCCTCAAGCGCGGGGATCATCAGCCTGTTATTTATTTTTGTCGCCTATCAGCCAGGCGCTGGTAACCAAACCGCCAGTTCGCTGCAAGGAATTACCGCGATGGAGACGCTGCTTCCCGCGCTGTTCCACCTGCTGTTGGCGCTGTCTATCCGCATCTGCAAACTCAATAATCCGATGATGTCGCGCATTGCCACCGATCTGCGTCAGCGTCATGTACAGCCTTAAGGAGCACGAAATGAACGTACTGGAAGTCGACCTGCATAAGCTCACCGTCAGCGATCCGTTCCTCGGACAATACCAACAGTTGGTCCGTGATGTAGTGATCCCCTACCAGTGGGATGCGCTGAATGACCGCATTGCAGAGGCGGAACCAAGTCATGCGATAGAGAACTTTCGTATCGCCGCAGGACTGCAGGATGGCGAATTTTACGGCATGGTTTTTCAGGATAGCGACGTAGCGAAATGGCTGGAGGCAGTCGCCTGGTCCCTGTGCCAGAAACCTGATGCGGAACTTGAGAAAACCGCAGATGAGGTCATCGAGTTGGTGGCCGCTGCGCAGTGTGAAGACGGCTATCTCAATACATACTTTACAGTGAAAGCCCCGGATGAACGCTGGACTAACCTCGCCGAGTGTCATGAGTTGTACTGTGCAGGTCATTTGATCGAAGCAGGCGTCGCGTTCTTTCAGGCGACGGGAAAACGTCGTCTTTTAGACGTAGTGTGCCGTCTGGCGGACCACATCGATAACGTTTTCGGGCTTGGAGAGAATCAACTGCGCGGCTATCCGGGACACCCGGAAATTGAGCTGGCGTTAATGCGCTTATACGAAGTGACCCAGCAACCACGCTATATGGCGCTGGTAAATTACTTTGTGGAACAGCGCGGCGCGCAACCCCATTTCTATGACGAAGAGTACGAAAAGCGCGGCCAAACCTCTTACTGGCATACTTACGGCCCGGCATGGATGGTGAAGGATAAACCCTATAGCCAGGCTCATCAGCCCATTTCAGAACAGCAAACGGCGATCGGCCATGCAGTACGTTTTGTTTATCTGATGACCGGCGTGGCGCATCTGGCACGCTTGAGTCAGGACGAAGGCAAGCGTCAGGATTGCCTGCGTCTGTGGAAAAACATGGCCCAGCGTCAGTTGTACATTACCGGCGGGATCGGTTCACAAAGCAGCGGCGAGGCGTTTAGCAGCGATTACGATCTGCCTAACGACTCCGTGTATGCGGAAAGCTGCGCCTCAATCGGTCTAATGATGTTCGCCCGCAGAATGCTGGAGATGGAGGCCGACAGCCAGTATGCCGACGTGATGGAGCGCGCCCTGTATAACACCGTATTGGGCGGGATGGCGCTCGATGGCAAGCACTTCTTCTATGTGAACCCGCTGGAAGTGCATCCTAAATCATTAAAATTCAATCATATTTATGACCACGTGAAACCCGTTCGTCAGCGCTGGTTTGGCTGCGCCTGTTGCCCGCCGAATATCGCCCGCGTACTCACCTCTATTGGTCATTACATCTACACACCACGTCAGGACGCGCTGTATATCAATATGTACGTGGGCAATAGCATGGAAGTCCCCGTGGCGGATGGCTCGCTCAAGCTGCGCATTAGCGGGGATTATCCATGGCATGAGCAGGTGAAAATCGCCATCGAATCACCGCAGTCGATATATCACACCCTGGCCCTGCGCCTGCCAGACTGGTGCACCGCACCGCAGGTTTTACTGAATGGTCAGCCAGTTGAGCAGGATATTCGTAAAGGATATTTGCACATCAGCCGAACCTGGCAGGAAGGCGATACGCTCAGTCTGACCCTGCCAATGCCGGTGCGTCGGGTGTACGGAAATCCATTAGTGCGTCATGTTGCCGGTAAGGTCGCCATTCAGCGTGGACCGCTGGTGTATTGCCTGGAGCAGGCCGATAACGGTGAGGAATTGCATAACCTGTGGTTGCCAAAAGAGAGTGAGTTCAGAGTATTCGAGGGTAAGGGATTGTTCAGCCATAAAATGTTAATTCAGGCTGAAGGCGTGAAGCAAAGTACTGCCGATGCAGCACAACAATCGTTGTGGCACTACGATGTTTCCCCAGCTTCGCGCCAGGCGCATACATTGACGTTTATTCCGTGGTTTAGCTGGGCGAACCGTGGTGAAGGCGAAATGCGTATCTGGATAAACGAGCAGTAATAATAAGGCGGATGGCGGCGGTTAGCCCCCATCCGTCAATGTCTCATGAAAAGATTGCCCTCCTCCCTGAGGACAAACGGGTGAGAATCAGAAACGCCAGGTCAGACCGGACATAAAGGTGAAGCTGTCATCACGATCAACCATCGGACTATTTTTAATGTCATCCGGCAGTGCGCTATAGTTGGCGCTTGCCAGCAGCGTCAGGTTAGTGGTTAATGCGTATTTAGCGGACAGGCCAACATACGGTGTCCAGCTATCGCCTGGGGAATAGCTTGATAAGCCACTACGACGGGACTCATTACCCGAAATGCCGTAGTAGTATTCATTGAATTTTTCGTCATAGTAGAGCACGCCAATTGATGGCGTCAGCGTCAGCTTGCCCATCGGCATTGGACGGAACAGTGAAACTTCCCCTACCCAGCCATTACTGTTGTCCAGCACATCCGCAGCAGCGGAGACTTTCACGCTACCCCATCTTTCATGGTGATACCACGCGGCACCCGCCATTGCAGTTGCGTCACGCTTATCCAGCGTTTTCATCGCGTGATCGTCATTGTCGCCGGGATCAAACTCAAGCGGCATATAAGAGGCAGTAATACTAAATTCATTACTTTCACTCTTAGACAAAATATAACCTAGCGTTGTTTGCCTAAAATAAAATGATTCACTTTCATAACTGACAAGCGGTACTGCGTGAACATTATCATTATACCCGCGATAAGGTGATTCATTATATACAGCGCCAGCGCCAATAGAAAATTCTGCGGCAGTTGCACTCGCCATAAAAGAAAAGGCGAGCAGCGCCACAATATTGTGTTTAATTAACATGCCAACATTCCATTTTAAAATAAGCTACAAAGCGGGTGCATAATAATGCTTACAATTTCATCGGTGCAAGATTCATATTTATATAGTAATATATATAAAATTATATATATTGGGCTTGGCGATGAATAAATTACAACTTAAACACCGGGAACTGAAGATTATTTCGGTAATTGCTGCCAGTGAAAATATCAGCCATGCCGCTACTGTTCTCGGCATTGCTCAGGCCAATGTAAGTAAGTATCTTGCTGATTTTGAATCAAAAGTTGGGCTAAAGGTATTTGACCGCACCACCCGACAACTGACCCTCACGCCGTTTGGTATAGCGTTACTTCCTTACATCAATGACATGTTAGACAGAAATGATCAGTTAAATAATTTCATTGCTGATTATAAGCACGAGAAACGTGGAAAAGTAACGGTATATGCACCAACCGGAATTATTGCTTACTTATCGCAACATGTTATTGCAAAAATTATGGATATTGGCGATATCAGTCTGGTGCTAAAAACCTATAACCTGGATCGCAAAGCATTTTATGAAGGCGTCGACTTTCCTGACGATTGTGATATTTTACTTTCCTATGCTCATCCTAAAGATGAATCACTGGTCGCCAGTTTTATCACTAAATATGCGGTTATTGCTTTTGCCAGCCAGGAATATCTCACAAAGCATCCCATTAGCAGCCCTGATGAATTAGTCAACCACTCCTGTATTCTAATTGATTCTATGATGATTGATGATGCCAACATTTGGCGATTCAATTCTGCTGAAGACAAAAAGATGCGCGACTATCGTGTGACGGGAAATTACATCTGCGACAATACACAATCCGCACTGGCGCTGGCACGTAATCATTTGGGGATTGTTTTTGCGCCAAATGAAAGTGTGCAAAGAGATTGTCGTTCCGAGATGCTGGTCCCGTGTTTCTCGGAGCAACATGAATGGTGGCTGGATTTAGTGGCGATTTTCCGCAAGCGTGAATACCAGCCCTGGCGAGTGCAGTATATTCTCGATGCAATGCTCGCGGAGATACGTCAGCAGCTTGCTCAGGCGATACGACAGCCTGAGTAAGCGAAATAGCCTGCGCTTAGTGGTCGAGATACAGGTAATGCACCCAACTGGTCATCCGCAGCAACACCTTGCGCATTACCGACACATGTTCGAAGTGGTCAGAGTAAACGGCGACCTGCGCGTAGATCCCATCAGGCAACGCATTCACATCCGCATTGTCGTTCAGCTCAATCGTGGCGATTACCCCTTCCGAACCAGGCGTAGAGTTTAAAGATTGCAGTGCCCCGTTCGACTGGTATGTACCACCCGGTACTGCCGGACTAATGGCGGCCAGTTTACCGCTAAACACCTTACCCGGCAGGGCGTTAAACACCACTTCAGCTTCATCGCCTGGTTCCAGTCGCAACAGCGAGTTTTGACGGAACTGGGCGATAATTTGTCGTTTCTGATCCGGGATGAATACCATGACCGGACGCATCGGCAGCGCGGCGGCATAGGTTCCTGGGCGCATCAGCACCTGAGTGACGTAACCATCGCTGGGCGCGCGAACCACGGTCTGGTCCAGGTTGAACTCTGCTTCCGCTAGCTGTGCTTTCAGGCTGGCAATTTGCGAATTCTCACCCAGTACCAGGCTGTCCAACTGGCTCTGAATTTGCTGTTGTTCTGCAACGGAGGATTTCACCGAGGCTTCCTGTGCCAGGTAGTTTTGGCGCGCCGCATCGATATCGCGTTCAGAAAAAGGATTCACTTTCGCCTGACTCCCCTGCGCATAGCGCTGGTAATCTTTTGCCAGTTTGTCACGCGTGGCCTTTGCCCGCTGCGTGTTGGCTTTCATTTCGTCTAACTGCGCAACCAGAGCCTGCTCTTTATGCTGTGCGGTGACAATATCAGCCTTCAGGCGATCGACCCGCGCCTGATAACGCCCTGGATTAAGCTTAAACAGAACCTCGCCTTTTTTGATTAGCGTATTCTTCTTATCCGTCACTTCTGTCACTACACCCGTTACCTGCGGCACCACGGGAATAGAAATTACCGCTTTTTGTGCCTTAAATGTATACGGATGGTTATAATTCATCAGTAATATAAGTCCGCAAACAATGAATATACCGCCTAATGCCGCGGTAGGAACTGTCCATTTATTTACAGGAATTTTAAAAATTTTAAATATTGACCATGCACACGCCACATAGGTCAGAACAATCAGTAAATCCATCGATATTACTCCGCCGGAGAGGTCTTGGCCTCACCCAGTTTCTTTTCCAGATCCGCAACCCTTGTCTGAAGCTGGATCAGGGAAGAATCCGCGCTCTGCATGCCCCACCCGCGTTCCGGGCGATAAAGCGTTGCCCAGATCCATAAAAAGGGCCAAATAACATGTAAGGTAAACAAACTAACCCAACCCGCAACATGTATTGCGTCGGCATGAGGATGGTTACGTTTCTTTGCAATTAGATAGGGAATATCATGCAGAATAATAATCCCGTAAAAAATGACCAGGAATACAAAAATAAGCACTCCTAATGCAAAATAATTAAGGAACATATTTGCCTCAGGGATTTAAATTAAGAAATTCGGATGCAATTTGATTTAAACAATAGAGTTGATAATAGTATTGGAATGATCAGATTGGATGCAATTATCTTATTTATATAACGATATATGGGTTTATATATACCCGTCGTCTTTCGAGCTGCTTCTTTGTTGGCTGCGTTCTGTCATCCCAGCCACTTACCTGAGGACATAACTTGATGCCCGGTACGCTAAACGCGACCGGGCAGTAGGTGACGTGAAATTAAAACAGCCCCAGTGGTTTATCAGAGTAGCTCACTAACAGGCATTTGGTTTGCTGATAATGCTCAAGCATCATCTTATGCGTCTCGCGCCCGATACCCGACTGCTTGTAGCCGCCGAACGCCGCATGTGCCGGGTAAGCATGGTAACAGTTGGTCCAAACTCGCCCCGCCTGAATCCCACGCCCCATTTTGTAAGCCAGATTTCCGTTTCGACTCCAGACACCAGCGCCAAGCCCATATTGGGTGTCATTAGCGATTTCCAGCGCTTCCTCCATAGTTTTGAAGGTCGTGACGGCCAGCACCGGTCCGAAGATCTCCTCCTGAAAAACCCGCATGTTGTTCTTACCAAACAGAATAGTCGGTTCGAGGTAGTACCCCTCTTTTAACTCGCCATCCAGCTGCTTGCGCCGCCCGCCGGTGAGAACATCTGCCCCTTCTTTTTTACCAATGTCGATGTAATTCAGAATGGTTTCCAGTTGACCATGCGACACCTGTGCGCCCATTTGCGTCACGCTGTCTAACGGGTTGCCGCTACGGATACTTTCCACCCGACGAATGGCTCTTTCCATAAAACGTTCGTAAATGGATTCTTGTACCAGCGCCCGACTCGGGCAGGTACATACTTCGCCCTGGTTGAAGGCAAACAATGCAAAACCTTCCAGCGCTTTGTCAAAGAACGCATCTTCTTCATCCATCACGTCCGCGAAGAAGATATTGGGGGATTTCCCGCCCAGCTCCAGCGTGACAGGGATAATGTTCTGCGTGGCGTACTGCATGATCTGCTGCCCAACTTCCGTTGAGCCGGTAAACGCCACTTTTGCAATGCGTTTTGACGTCGCCAGATACTCACCGATTTCCCCACCCGCGCCGTTTACCACGTTCACCACGCCAGGCGGGAGCAGATCGCCGACAACTTCCATCAGCAACAACACGGACAGCGGCGTCAGGCGCGCAGGTTTAAGCACGACACAGTTACCGGCAGCCAGGGCGGGCGCCATCTTCCAACTGGCCATCAACAGCGGGAAGTTCCACGGGATAATTTGCCCCACCACGCCAAGAGGTTCATGGAAGTGATACGCCACGGTATCGCTATCAACTTCGCTTATTCCCCCTTCCTGTGCACGAATACAGGACGCGAAATAGCGGAAATGGTCAATCGCCAGCGGCACATCTGCCGCGCTGGTTTCACGGATGGGTTTACCGTTATCCCAGGTTTCAGCCGTCGCCAGCAGCTCCAGATTTTGCTCCATACGATCGGCAATTTTGAACAAAATCGCCGCCCTGTCCTGCACGGAAGTCTGCGCCCATTTGTCTTTTGCTTTGTGCGCGGCATCCAGTGCCAAATCGATGTCCTTTTTGCCGGAAGAGGCCACTTCGCACAGTAATTGCCCGGTTACCGGCGTCAGGTTTTGGTAATACTCACCGTCCACCGGTGCGACCCAGTCACCGCCGATAAAGTTATCGTATCGGGCTTTTAACTTCAGAGGGTAACCATACTCGCCGGGATAAATACGCGTTGAAGGGGGGTTATTGGTCATGACCGTCTCCTTGCTGTAGGGGTACTACAAGGGTAGACGGGACTGGCGAATTATTCGCCAGCCTTTTACTGCTTTACGACAGGTATCACGAATTACATGGCAGCACGATAAATCGCCATGATTTCTTCATGTGTCGCCTGAATCGGGTTAGTGAAACCACAGGCATCTTTCAGGGCATTAGTCGCCAGAACGGCAAAATCTTCTTCTTTCACGTTCAGCTCACGCAGCCCAGCCGGAATATTCACTTTCTGCGCCAGTTCGCGGATCGCCGCGATGCAGGCTTCTGCCCCTTGCTCTTCGCTCAGACCAGCAACGTTCACACCCATTGCCGAGGCGCAATCGCGCAGGCGGGCGGCAGCAACTTTGCTATTAAATACCTGTACGTGCGGCAGCAGTACGGCATTACATACTCCGTGTGGCAGATCGTAGAAGCCACCCAGCTGGTGCGCCATCGCATGCACGTAGCCAAGAGAGGCATTGTTAAAGGCCATGCCTGCGAGGAACTGCGCATAGGCCATGGCTTCGCGCGCCTGAGCATTGCCGCCCTCTTCCACGGCGACCGGCAGGTTTTCCGCAATCATGGTGACAGCTTTAAGCGCGCACGCATCGGTAATGGGGGTCGCAGCAATAGAAACATAGGCTTCGATAGCGTGAGTCAGCGCATCCATACCGGTAGCCGCCGTCAGAGACTTCGGCATACCGACCATCAGCGAGGAGTCATTGACGGACAGCAGCGGTGTAACATGCTTATCCACAATCGCCATTTTAATGTGGCGTACTTCATCAGTGATGATGCAGAAGCGGGTCATTTCAGATGCCGTACCCGCCGTGGTGTTGATGGCGATCATCGGCAGTTGCGGTTTTGCAGAGCGGTCTACGCCTTCGTAGTCACGAATATCGCCACCATTAGCCGCCACCAGCGCAATGCCCTTCGCACAATCATGAGGAGAGCCGCCACCGAGAGAAATAACGCTATCACAGTCATTTTCTTTCAGCATTTTCAGGCCAGCGGCAACGTTACTGGTCGTGGGGTTAGGATGCGTACCATCGTAAATTACGCTGGAAATATCATGTTCCTGTAGCGCTTTTTGAATATCGCCAGCCATACCTAATTTCGTCAGCATGGCATCCGTAACAATCAGCGTACGGCGAAAACCATATTCCGCCATTGTATTCATTGCGTCTTTTAATGCGTCAGCGCCGATTACATTCACGGAAGGAATAAAAAATGTTGAAGCAGCCATTGTACGATCCTTAATTACTCTAAAGAGGTAGGAAGCATACGAGTGAAATTTCCAACAAAATATGATCGTGGTTGTTATTTTAATAACACTTACAATTAAAAAGCACATTAGGTTCATAATCTAATGTGCTTATTTCAATCAACATCTATTTTGTATTAATTCATTTAATCCATGAATTAATTGTTTCATTATTTTTCAGGGAACAGCAAGGCATCGCGTAATAAATGATCATTTCCCCGACGACGAGTAAAACCAATGCGGTCAAAATATTCCAGAATTTGGATAGCCAATTTGCGCCCAACGTTAAGCCTGTCGCGAAAATCGGCGGCACATGTCGATCCCCTTTCCTGATCCAGTTCGCGGATCATATTGGCAAAGGCCACAATCCGATCGTTACGGTAATAACGATCTTTCACGATCGCGGTAATGATGCCTTGCTGTGCCGCTTGTCGTAACGCCACACGCATCATCTGTTCATCCGTTCCCGTCTGTTTTGCCAAATCGCGCACCCACCACGGCTCATCGCCAAAAAGCGGTTCTACTTTTTGCCAGATTGCCAACTGCTCATCGCTGAAACCCGCCTTATGTTCCGGCAAATGCAACCAGCCATGATGGCTATGAATAGCGCCACTCTCGCGCATCTTTTCAATTAGCAGCAATACCAGCGCTTCGTCTTCCATCGGCAAAGCCATACGGCGCAGGCGCTCGCGCCCGGGCCCTGGTTCATCACGGTGCTGCTCATGGTAGGTCGCCAGCGTATCGAGAACTTTCCGCTGCCAGCGCGCGGCAACGGGGGCATTCAACAGGCTGTATCCCGCCTGAATAAATCCATGTTGCTCAATCAACGGACGCATACCATTGCCATTGAGCTGACGCGCCCAGGCAAAGTCAGGAATATTCACCGCCCCACGCGCCAGGTGCAGCGCCAGAGCGTCACCGTCAGTCTGCGCGTTTTCCAGCGCCGACAGCCACTGCAAATATTCCGGCTTACGCTTTCCGCGTCGCGGCGGATTAAGCGTCACAACACGTGCACCTGCCAGCGTTGTACGGGCAGAAATATCACGCAGCACCAGACGGTCGTTATCGGCAAGCCAGAGTGGTGTATCAAACACCAGTTCAGCTAGTGTCCCTTCAAGCAGAGAGATACGCCCGGTAACATGGCTAGCCGCGTGGTGAATATGCAACGGTTGCCACTGCATCAGCGGCGCGGCATGTTCTAAAGAAACAATCACGCGGGTAAAAGCCTCTGGCGGCGCATCGGAAAGCAGCCAGTCGCCGCGGTTTAGTTCTTCTTTTTGCGCATCACCGGCAATATTCAGCGCAATACGTTGTCCCGCTTGCGCGCGGTCGGTGGCCTGATTTTGTGCATGCAGGCTACGTACGCGCATCGGTTTGTTGACGCCCGTGAGCCACAGCGTGTCACCGACATTCACTTCACCGCTGAGCGCCGTCCCGGTCACCACCAGCCCTGCGCCTTTGACCGTAAAGGCACGGTCAATCGCCAGGCGGAAGCTGTGATCGCGGGCATGCTCGCGCGACGTTAATTGCAACAAATGGTCACGCAGTTCCTCGATGCCACGGCCTTCACTGGCCGCAGTGACGAAAAGCACCGACTCCGCGAAACCATAATTCCCCAGCGTGGCCTGAATCTCCGCACGCACCTCTTCAATTCTTGCTTCGTCTACGCGGTCGGCTTTCGTGAGTGCCACGGTGATCTGCGGATTGCCCGTCAGCTGCAGAATTTGCAAATGCTCACGGGTTTGCGCCATTACGCCATCATCACACGCCACCACCAGTAACGCGTGATCGATGCCGCCGACCCCCGCCAACATGTTGGACAGAAACTTTTCGTGTCCAGGAACGTCGATAAACCCCAGCACCCGCCCATCCGGCTGCGGCCAGTAGGCATAGCCGAGATCGATGGTCATGCCGCGCTTTTTTTCTTCCGGCAGACGGTCGGCATTCACACCGGTAATCGCCTGTAATAACGTTGTTTTTCCGTGGTCAACGTGTCCGGCGGTTGCAATAATCATTTCAGCATCATCTCCATAAACCGGGTCTCGTCTTCAAGGCAGCGCAGATCCAGCCATAAGCGGCCATCATAAATTCGCCCAATAACCGGCACGGGCAGCGTACGCCAACGGGCTGCCAACGCTTCAAGGCGGCTCCCGCGCCCGTCATGTGGGGTAAAGGTTAGCGCCGCGCTGGGCAGCCTATCAACAGGTAGTGAGCCGCTGCCAATCTGCGACAGGCAAGGCATCACATTCAGGGCGAACTCATCACCGTAATGCTCTGCAAGCTGTGCCTGTAATTGCTGTGCCTGCGCGTGGATCGCTTCTTGTGAGCGGGTGAGCTGGCGCAATGTGGGCAACTTCTCCGCCAGTGCTTCCGGGTGCAGATAGAGCCGTAGCGTAGCTTCCAGCGCAGCCAGTGTCATTTTATCTGCCCGTAATGCGCGTTTCAGCGGATGGCTCTGCAAACGAGCGATCATCTCTTTTTTACCGACAATTATCCCAGCCTGCGGCCCGCCCAGCAGTTTATCGCCGGAGAAACTCACCAGACTGACGCCAGCGGCAATCAGTTGCTGCGGCATCGGCTCCTGCGGCAAACCATACTGGCTGAGATCGACCAGCGAACCACTGCCCAGATCCGCCACCACCGGTACATCCAGCTCCTGGCCAATTACGGCCAGCTCCGCCTCATCCACCGACTTTGTGAAGCCTTCAATGCTGTAATTACTGGTATGCACTTTCATCAGCAGACCGGTGTTTTCATTCACTGCCTGGCGGTAATCTTTCGCATGGGTCCGGTTGGTGGTCCCCACCTCGCGTAGAATGCATCCGGCCTGACACATGACGTCCGGAATACGAAACGCGCCGCCAATTTCCACCAGCTCGCCGCGAGACACAACCACCTCTTTGCCGTTCGCCGTGGCGGCCAGCATCAGCAGAACAGCTGCCGCATTGTTATTGACGATACAGGCGTCTTCCGCCCCCGTCAGACGGCAGAGTAAATCCGCCAGGGCCCGATCCCGATGTCCCCGCCCGGCATCATCCAGACTATATTCCAGCGTCACCGGCGTGCGCATCGCCTGTACCACCGCTTCAATTGCTTCTTCAGCCTGCGACGCGCGCCCAAGGTTGGTATGCAGCACCGTTCCGGTCAGGTTAATCACCGGGCGTAGCGCGCTTTGCGATTCTCGTTCCAGCCGGGCGCTGGCTTCTTGTGCCCAGTCCTCACACCATGCCGGGAGCGCGTGCGTGTCGCGAATAGCTTCTCTGGCTTCGTCGAGCATGTGACGCAGCAGGTCAACCACCCGGGTATGGCCGTGAGATTCACGTAAGGCTGGGAAGGCGCTATCGCGCAATAAACGATCGATAGCAGGAAGCTGGCTGTAGAGTGAACGCATGTCGGTTGTCATGAAAGGGCCTGGCTGTTGGTGGCCCTCTCCACCGTGGAGAGGGATATCGATATAGGAAGGATTGTACCGTGACTTTGCTCAGGCGGACATAATACGCATCAAGCCTTTGGCGGTTCTGTACGGGCAAAACTCTCGCGTTGAAAGAGCGTTTCCACCAGTTTGACCAGACGGGGGCGATCAACACACCAACCGGGCGCAACCCGACGGAAATTGAGATAACCGACGGCGCAGGCAATCGCAATGGTTGCCAGGTTAACCGTATCCGTTTTCAGCGTACCATCCGCCAGATAGCCTTCCAGCACATCCAGACTACGGGTGATCTTCTCACGCTGACGTAACAATTCAGTTTCTGACTGCTGCGCGGCAGGGCGAGCCTGTTCGCGCACCGAAACTAAACCGGCATCCATAATGCCGTCTGCCAACGCTTCCAACTGGCGTACCTTCAGCGCAGCCAGCGGATCACGCGGCAGCATGGCTGGTGCAATATCCAGTAGCTCTATATATTCCGCGATGATAGGAGAATCAAACCAATACTCGCCCGCATCGGTGACCAACGCGGGTACTTTACCTAACGGGTTATAGCGCGCCACGCCGCTATCCGCGTTATAGGGGAGTTCATTCACAAATTCGAAGGTGATGCCCTTTTCCAGTAACAGAATAGAAATTTTACGCACAAAAGGGCTGGTATAGCTGCCAATGAGTTTCATGCCGGGTCCTTTTTACCAACAAAAAAGCGGTGCCCAACGATAGTGGGACACCGCTTAGTATGGCTCAGGTCACTGAAAATGGCAGGTGATGGCAGTCTCAATGATCCAAATAAAGGTAATGCATCCAACTGGTCATGCGCAGCAGTACTTTACGCATTACCGACACGTGGGCGAAATGGTCGGAATAGACTGCAACCTGAGCATAGATACCGTCCGGCAGCGCATCCACATCGGCATTCGGATCCAGCTCAATCGTGGCCAGCACGCCATCGGTACCCGGCACCACCGTTAAGGACTGTAATGCGCCCTGCGCCTGATAAGAACCGCCCGGAACGACCGGAAGAATACTGGTCAGCTTGCCGGTGAAAACCTGTCCAGGCAGCGCATTAAACACCACTTCCGCTTCATCGCCCGGCTTAAGGCGCAGCAGCGAGTTCTGGCGGAATTGCGCCACGATTTGCCGTTTTTGTTCAGGAATAAACACCATTACCGGACGCAAAGGTAATGCTGCTGCGTAAGTCCCCGGACGAATTAAAATCTGCGTGGCATAACCGTTGCTGGGGGCACGAACTACCGTCTGTTCAAGATTGTATTTAGCCTCGGCAAGCTGGGCACGTAGGGACGCAACCTGAGATTGCTCACCGTTGACCATACTGTCTAATTGGCTCTGTATCTGCGTCTGTTCTGCAACAGAGCCTTTGACCAGCGCATCCTGTGCCAGATAGTTTTGCCGGGCGTTATCGATATCGCTTTCAGAGAACGGGTTAACCTTCGCCTGACTGCCTTTCAAATAGCGTTGATAATCTTTATACAGACGGTCACGTTCAGCAGATACACGGGTGGTATTGGCGACCGCTTCCGACAACTGTGCTTTCAGGTTGTCGATGTTGTGCGTAGCGGTAACCAGATCAGCCTGCAGCCTGTCGACACGCGCCTGATACCGTACCGGATCGAGCTTAAACAGCACATCGCCTTTTTTAATTAGCTGATTATTTTTATCCGTTACCTCACTAACAATTCCTGTGACTTGCGGAGTGACCGGAATTGAAATAACCGCTTTTTGCGCCGTAAAGGTATATGGGTGGTTATAGTTCATTAATAAAATCAATCCCGCAACAATGAACACCCCACCTAATGCAGCGGTAGCAAGCGTCCATTGGTTTACCGGAATACGGAATATTTTAAAGATGGCCCAGGCAAAGGCCACATAGGTCAGGACTATCAACAAATCCATGATTAAATCTCCGGAAAGGTGGAGTTATCGGTTTTTTTCTCCCCATCCAGTCTTTTTTCCAACTGGGTGATTCGCGCTGCCAGCGCGGCAATCTCAGGGTCTGACTCCTTTCCGGTCGGTGTGATGTGTGACTGCATTCCCCATCCCTTTTCAGGCTGGTAGAGCGTGGCCCAGATCCACAGGAACGGCCAAATAACATGAAGAGTGAACAAGCTCACCCATCCTGCAGTATGGATGGCATCGGCATGGGGATGGTTACGTTTTTTAGCCATGTTATAGGGAATATCGTGAATGGCGATGATTCCGTAAAACAGAACCAGAAAAACGAAGATCAGCACGCCCAACGCGAAATAATTTAGAAACATACCTGCCTCGAATTCACGCTAATTAGAGTTTTTTTATGCCGGCAGCCGTATGCACCCTGGCTGATGTTTTGAACATAACTGGAGTTAAGGGTTTTTGCCATACCACAAAATAAATATTTTTTCTGGTGAGAAGTTGCTTTGTTTTGCAATAAAAAATGTCGGGGGTAGAACCTGCCGCAGATCACATCTGAAAAATTTCAGATGAAAATACTTTGCGATTCACATCACAAAAATCCAACAAACAAGGAAAGCAAAAATGTGAATCACTTCACATTTAATCCTCATTTTCAGCGAATTATTGCACTGCGATGTTTTTTTGTACCGGTATTTTGTGATGAAAATCACATTAACTAACGCCATACACCCTATATTTACGTGACGAATGTCACATAAAAGGCCGTCGACTGGACAGTTGAACGATTCAGTGCCAGATTTCGCAGTATCTACAGGGTCCGGCTACCTCCTGCCGCTACATTAACAAACCTCGGGCTTTCAGCCTGCGTGATAGCAAACATAAGAAGGGGTGTTTTTATGTCATCCGATATTAAGATCAAGGTGCAAAGCTTTGGTCGATTCCTCAGCAACATGGTGATGCCAAATATCGGCGCGTTTATCGCGTGGGGTATTATCACCGCATTATTCATTCCGACAGGGTGGTTGCCGAACGAAACGCTGGCGAAGCTGGTCGGCCCGATGATCACCTATCTGCTGCCGCTACTGATCGGTTATACCGGTGGTAAACTGGTTGGCGGCGAGCGTGGCGGCGTAGTTGGTGCAATCACCACCATGGGCGTTATCGTCGGCGCGGACATGCCAATGTTCCTCGGCGCGATGATTGCAGGTCCACTGGGCGGCTGGGCGATCAAACACTTCGACAACTGGGTAGACGGTAAGATCAAATCCGGTTTTGAGATGCTGGTGAATAACTTCTCCGCTGGCATCATCGGTATGATCCTCGCCATTCTGGCATTCCTTGGCATTGGTCCATTGGTTGAAGCACTGTCCAAAATTCTGGCGGCAGGCGTTAACTTCATGGTTGTCCATGACATGCTGCCGCTGGCATCGATTTTCGTTGAACCGGCGAAAATCCTGTTCCTCAACAACGCCATTAACCACGGTATTTTCTCACCGCTGGGTATTCAGCAGTCCCATGAGATGGGCAAATCCATCTTCTTCCTGATTGAAGCAAACCCGGGTCCGGGTATGGGCGTCCTGCTGGCGTACATGTTCTTCGGTCGCGGCAGCGCTAAGCAATCTGCAGGCGGCGCGGCTATCATCCACTTCCTGGGTGGTATCCACGAAATTTACTTCCCGTACGTGCTGATGAACCCGCGCCTGATCCTGGCCGTTATTCTCGGCGGTATGACTGGCGTATTTACCCTGACTATCCTGAACGGCGGTCTGGTTTCTCCGGCGTCTCCGGGTTCTATCCTGGCCGTGCTGGCAATGACACCTAAGGGAGCTTACTTCGCTAACATCGCTGCTATCTGTGCGGCTATGGCAGTCTCCTTTGTGGTCTCAGCCATTCTGCTGAAAACCAGCAAAGTGAAAGAAGATGATGACATTGATGCCGCAACCCGTCGTATGCACGACATGAAAGCGGAATCCAAAGGCGCATCCCCGCTGGCGGCTGGCGACGTCACCAACGACCTGAGCCATGTGCGTAAAATCATCGTTGCCTGCGATGCCGGTATGGGTTCCAGTGCCATGGGTGCGGGCGTACTGCGTAAGAAAGTACAGGATGCAGGGCTGTCTCAGATTTCCGTCACTAACAGCGCGATTAACAATCTGCCGCCGGATGTGGATCTGGTCATTACCCACCGTGACCTGACCGAACGCGCGATGCGCCAGGTGCCTCAGGCACAGCACATTTCGCTGACCAACTTCCTCGACAGCGGTCTGTACTCCAACCTGACCGAACGTCTGGTCGCTGCGCAGCGCCACAACGTGAACGAGGAGAAAGTTCGCGACCACCTGAAAGACAGCTTTGAAGAGGGTGATACCCACCTGTTCAAACTGGGTGCGGAGAACATCTTCCTTGGCCGTAAAGCGGCTAACAAAGAAGAAGCGATTCGCTTTGCTGGTGAGCAACTGGTGAAAGGCGGTTACGTTGAGCCAGAATACGTCGAGGCGATGCTGGACCGCGAAAAACTGACCCCGACTTACCTGGGTGAGTCCATCGCAGTACCGCACGGTACGGTTGAAGCCAAAGACCGCGTGCTGAAAACCGGTGTGGTGTTCTGCCAGTACCCGGAAGGCGTTCGCTTCGGTGAAGAAGAAGACGATATTGCCCGTCTGGTTATTGGTATCGCAGCGCGTAACAACGAGCACATCCAGGTGATTACCAGCCTGACCAACGCTCTGGATGATGAATCCGTGATCGAACGTCTGGCCCATACCACCAGCGTGGATGAAGTTCTGGAACTGCTGGCAGGTCGTAAGTAAGCGTTATTGCCCGGTGGCGATCACGCTTACCGGGCCTACAAAATCCTCTCCCTTGTGGAGAGGGTTAGGTTGAGGGGAAATCAATGCAGTCCCTCACCCCAGCCCTCTTGGGTAAAAACATTAATGAAGGTTAATACTATGAAAGCATTACATTTTGGCGCAGGTAATATCGGTCGTGGCTTTATCGGCAAACTGCTGGCGGACGCGGGGATACAGCTGACGTTCGCGGATGTAAATCAGGTCGTTCTCGATGCCCTGAATGCCCGTCATAGCTATCAGGTTCATGTCGTGGGTGAAAATGAGCAGGTTGATACCGTCTCCGGCGTCAACGCTGTAAGCAGTATCGGCGATGATGTTGTTGAACTGATTGCCCACGTAGATTTAGTCACTACCGCCGTCGGTCCGGTTGTACTTGAGCGTATCGCTCCAGCCATCGCCAAAGGACTGGTTAAACGCAAGGCGCAGGGCATCGCTACTCCACTAAATATCATCGCTTGTGAAAACATGGTGCGCGGAACGACCCAGTTGAAAGGCCATGTAATGAACGCGTTAGCAGATGAAGATAAAGCCTGGGTTGAAGAACATGTTGGCTTTGTCGATTCTGCCGTGGACCGCATTGTTCCGCCTTCAGCTTCAGCAACCAACGATCCGCTGGAAGTTACCGTCGAAACCTTCAGTGAGTGGATTGTCGACAAAACACAGTTCAAAGGTGAACTGCCAAATATCCCAGGAATGGAATTAACTGATAACCTGATGGCATTTGTCGAACGTAAACTCTTCACGCTGAACACCGGGCATGCTATAACCGCGTACCTCGGAAAATTGACCGGTCATCAGACCATCCGTGACGCGATTCTCGACGAGAAAATCCGCGCAGTGGTAAAAGGTGCGATGGAAGAGAGCGGCGCGGTACTGATCAAACGCTATGGCTTTGATGCAGCAAAACATGCGGCATACATTCAGAAAATCCTCGGTCGTTTTGAAAACCCGTACCTGAAAGATGACGTTGAGCGCGTGGGTCGTCAGCCGCTGCGTAAGCTGAGCGCAGGCGACCGCCTGATTAAACCGCTGCTGGGTACGCTGGAATATGGTTTGCCGCATGCGAATCTGGTTACCGGTATTGCGGCAGCGATGCACTATCGCAGCGAAGAAGATCCGCAGGCACAGGAACTGGCCGCGCTGATTGATGAAAAAGGCCCACAGGCCGCGCTGGCGCAAGTTTCCGGGCTGGATGCCAATAGTGATGTCGTGCTTGAGGCTGTTAACGCGTATAACGCAAAGAAATGATGCAGGACCTGGCGCAGGATATCCTGCGCCTGAATAATAGATTGTCAGATATGCAGGCAATAATGGAACAAACGCAGGCCTTTGAAAATCGTGTGCTTGAGCGTCTGAATGCTGGCAAAACCGTACGCAGCTTCCTCATCACCGCCGTAGAACTGCTCACCGAGGCGGTGAATATCCTTGTGCTTCAGGTATTTCGCAAAGACGACTATGCGGTGAAATACGCCGTAGAACCGCTGCTAGACGGCGATGGTCCGTTGGGCGATCTTTCTGTTCGTCTGAAGTTAATCTACGGCCTGGGCGTACTCAGTCGCCCGGAGTACGAAGATGCGGAGCTGCTGATGGCGCTGCGGGAGGAGCTGAATCACGACGGCAATGAATACGCATTCACCGACGACGAAATTCTTGGACCGTTTGGTGAACTTCACTGCGTGACGGCACTCCCGCCGCCACCCCAGTTTGATACCTCAGACTCTGGTTTGCATGCCATGCAGATCCAGCGTTACCAGCAGATGGTACGATCCACCATGGTCCTTTCCCTGACCGAGCTGATTTCTAAAATCAGCTTAAAAAAAGCCTTTCAAAAATAAGACGATGTTTGCTTATTTCTCTTCCTGCTGCGGTCGATACAGCTGCCGATAGTACGCCAGACGTTGCAGATACAGCTGCGCGTTTTCCTGCGGTATTTCTGAAGGGACAACGTTGCGCGGCGGTGTTTTATTCAAATATTCGCGAAAAGCCTGGCTTGAAGCCATAAAATCGACAGTTTTATCAATCAGGATTGAAACGTTCTCACCTATTTTCGCCATAATCTTCCCTCCTCCATGTATTAACCGCGCTCAGCCTGTGCGGTTGATCATTTAAGTTTAGGATCAGTTGGGTGTTTATATTGAGGAAAACGTGCTTCACCACGAACACGCCAATAAAAAGCACCACGGCCGATCTTATCGCTTAAAATTCCTTGTTAATCAATGCAGTAACATTATCATTAGCTAATTAATACTTACGGTATTTGATTATTTATCTTCGAGCAGTTGTGAATAATCCCGCTCTGCGCGCATACTATAGGGCATTCATCCTATTTTTATCAGAAGCTATCCTATGAAAGAAGTCGAAAAAAACGAAATTAAACGCCTGAGCGATCGTCTGGACGCTATTCGTCACCAGCAGGCAGACCTGTCCCTGGTTGAAGCCGCCGACAAATACGCCGAGCTGGAAAAAGAGAAAGAAACTCTGGAAGCCGAGATCGCACGCCTGCGTGAAGTTCACGGCCAGAAGCTGAGCAAAGAAGCGCAAAAGCTGACAAAACTTCCGTTCCGTCGGGCCATCACCAAAAAAGAGCAGGCTGACATGGGCAAACTGAAGAAAAGCGTGCGCGGCCTGATCGTCGTCCACCCGATGACCGAGCTTGGCCGTGAAATGGGCCTGAAAGAGATGACTGGCTTTGCGAAGAACGAGTTCTAAACACTCTCGTATCACAGGCTCTCAAGACACCCGTCGTACAGCGGGTGTCTTGAGAGCATCGGGCTATATTCCGAATTTTTCCCCATAAATATTTACACCGCTTATATACAAGTTCATTTTTAACGGCCCTCCCTGCTTTTCATGAAAATAAATTACTCCACCATGTCCATTTGTATTTATACAATGAATTTTTTCTTCCACTTTTCTCATGACCCGCAGAATATAATTGACCCACAAAATTAAATAACATTATCATCTATAAAACAATGCCCCATACATAAATATTATGATTATATTTTTATAAGGCATTGCCATGGGTAATTAATTAAAATTATCGAGCAATGGCTCAATCCTATAAAAGCAATGAATGTGTTCATTATAACCATGTATTAACGGGTTATTGACAATACTCGCAGGATGATGAGTTAGCTGTATAAATAATAGGTTAACTATTAATACTACATTAGTAATTAATAAGGATATTTTATATGCACAAAAATGGAAAATTCATTCCCCTGATTGTTTTGGGATTCACATTCTTGTTATCTGGTTGTGATTACTTTGCAGATAAACACCTTGTCGAAGAACTAAAAAAACAGCAAAAAGAACAAGAAGCAAAGATAGACCTTTTAGAAAAACAACAAACTACGCTTATCCAGGCGACCCAAAAGGTCGCCGAAGTCGTTGGCCGCATTGAACGTAAACAACGACTATTCGACTACACAGAACTGGACCCATCACAAACGCACTATTTTATTATTAACAACGGCAATATTGGATTAGCCGGGCGTATTTTATCTATTGAGCCAATAGATGATGGAAGTGTTATTCATCTTGATTTGGTTAACTTACTCAGCGTTCCCGTATCAAACCTGGCGTTTAATATGACGTGGGGTACGAAAAAACCTTCCGAGGCAAAAGATCTACCTCGCTGGCGACAACTCTTGCTCAACACGCAAATGGATTCGACAATCGAACTCTTACCGGGAGCATGGACCAATGTCACGCTGACATTAAAAGGCGTATCGCCCAATAATCTTAAGTATCTAAAAATAGGCATTAACATGAAGAATGTTATTTTCCAAAGCACACAACCTATTAACGATACAAAAAAGAAGCCCAAAAAATAATAGCTATTGATACAACTATTTTAGAAAAGGAAAGCATTTATCCATGAACAGAATATTTAAAGTCCTCTGGAATGCCGCTACGGGAACATTTATTGTCACCAGCGAAACCGCAAAAAGCCGCGGGAAAAAAAGCGGCCGTAGAAAGCTGGCGGTTTCCGCACTCATCGGTCTTAGCAGTATTATGGTTTCTGCGGATGTATTGGCCAATGCAGGTAAAGATACTGGCGACGGCGTTACTCCAACGGGTACCCAGACAGGAGGAACAGGGTGGATTGCAATTGGTACCGATGCCACAGCAAATACTTACACCAACGTTGATGGCGCAAGCGCCGCGATGGGTTATCACGCCTCCGCGATGGGGAAATGGAGTACCGCTATTGGTTCATACAGTGATTCATCCGGTGACTCTTCGCTAGCGCTCGGCGTAAAAGCAAGCTCAACCGGCAACCGTGCCATTGCGATGGGTGCCTCATCTTCAGCCGCGGGAAGTTATTCAATGGCAATGGGTGTTAATGCCAATTCGAGCGGTGAAAAATCGGTTGCATTAGGTAATAAAGCCACTGCGAGCGGAGCTACATCCGTTGCATTAGGCAATCAATCCACTGCGAGCGGCGACGACAGCACTGCATTTGGTAATGGCGCAAAAGCGATAGGCACCAACTCAGTTGCTCTTGGCACAGGCTCTACCGCCCAGGAAGACAATTCCGTCGCCGTGGGTAACAGCACCACGCAGCGGCAGATCACCTACGTTGCTAAAGGCGACATCAATTCCAGCAGTACAGATGCAGTCACAGGTGCGCAAATTTATTCTTTAAGTCAATCCGTCGCCGACCGACTCGGCGGAGGAGCTTCCGTTAATTCTGATGGTACAGTAAATGCGCCCCTCTACGAGGTAGGCACAGGCATCTACAATAACGTAGGCAGTGCGTTAAGCGCACTTAACACTTCTATCACGAATACAGAGGCCTCTGTCGCAGGGTTAGCCGATGACGCGTTGTTGTGGGATGACAGCGCAAGCGCATTCAGCGCCAACCACAGTGGAAGCGACAGCAAAATCACCAATCTGGCGGCAGGCACCCTGGCCGCAGACAGCACTGATGCGGTTAACGGCTCCCAGTTGTTTGATACAAATGAGAAAGTGGATCAGAATACTGCTGATATCACCACCAATACCGACAGCATCAACCAAAACACTGCCGATATTACCGCCAATACCGATAGCATTAACCAGAACACAACCGATATCGCCGCTAATACGACCAGCATTAACCAGAACACCACTGATATCGCCACCAATACCACCAATATCAATAACCTGAGCGACTCTGTTACCACGCTCACCGATGATGCCCTGCTGTGGGATGCTGACTCTGGTGCATTCAGCGCTAACCACTCGGGAAGCGCCAGCAAGATCACCAATCTGGCGGCAGGCACCCTGGCCGCGGACAGCACCGATGCCGTTAACGGCTCCCAGTTGTTTGATACAAATGAGAAAGTGGATCAGAACACTGCTGATATCACTACCAATACCGACAGCATTAACCAGAACACAACCGATATCGCCACCAACACCACCAATATCAATAACCTGAGCGATTCTGTTACCACGCTCGCCGATGATGCTCTGCTGTGGGATGCTAACTCTGGTGCATTCAGCGCTAACCACTCGGGAAGCGCCAGCAAGATCACCAATCTGGCGGCAGGCACCCTGGCCGCGGACAGTACCGATGCCGTTAACGGCTCCCAGTTGTTTGCCACCAACGAAAATGTGTCTCAGAACACCACTGATATCGCCACCAACACCACCAATATCAACAACCTGAGCGACTCAGTTACCACGCTCACCGATGATGCCCTGTTGTGGGATGCAGCCTCTGGCGCTTTCAACGCTAACCGCAACGGAAGCGCCAGCAAAATCATTAATGTCGCCGCCGGCGACCTTTCTGAAGACAGTACAGACGCGGTGAACGGCTCACAGCTGTATGAAACCAACCAGAAGGTAGATCAAAACACATCAGATATTGCAGATATCAATACGACGATCACCAACCTTAGCACTGATGCACTGAGCTGGGATGAAACAACGAGTTCGTTCTCTGCCAGCCACGGAAGTAGTACGGCAAACAAAATCACCAACGTTGCTGCCGGGGACCTTTCTGAGAGCAGTACCGACGCGGTTAACGGCTCGCAGTTGTTCGAAACCAATGAAAAAGTGGATCAGAACACGACCGATATCGCCGCCAATACCACCAACATCACTCAGAACAGCACCGCGATTGAGAACCTGAATACTTCTGTCTCCGACATTAATACGTCCATTACCGGCCTCACTGATAACGCTCTGTTATGGGACGAAGACATCGGAGCTTTCAGCGCAAACCACGGTGGAAGTACCAGTAAAATCACCAATGTCGCCGCCGGGGAGCTTTCTGAGGACAGTACCGACGCGGTAAACGGCTCACAGTTGTATGAAACCAACCAGAAGGTAGATCAAAACACCTCTGCTATCGCGGATATCAATACGTCCATCACCAACCTTGGTACCGATGCACTGAGCTGGGATGACGAAGAGGGTGCGTTCAGCGCCAGCCACGGTACCAGCGGTACCAATAAGATAACCAATGTAGCAGCAGGTGAAATCGCCAGTGACAGTACTGACGCCGTTAATGGCGCTCAGTTGTATGAAACAAACCAATTAATCGCACTGAATAATGAAGTTATTTCCAATTTAGCTGGTGATACCAGCGAAACCTACATCACTGACAACGGTACTGGTGTGAAATATATTCGCACTAACGACACCGGGTTAGCTGAAGATGACGCACATGCTTCTGGCGTAGGTGCAACAGCAGTTGGTTACAATGCAGTTGCATCAGGTGTTAGCAGTCTCGCTTTGGGTAAAAATAGTAGCAGCACAATTGATACAGGTATTGCGCTGGGTAGCGGATCTACATCAAACCGCGCTATTTCATCAGGCATACAAGCAACGAGCGTAACAAGCGATGGCGTCGTCATTGGTTACGATACAACAGACAGAGAGTTGCTGGGCGCGTTGTCATTGGGGACGGATGGAGAAAGCTATCGTCAAATTACCAACGTTGCGGACGGCTCTGAAGCACAAGATGCAGTAACAGTTCGTCAGTTACAAAATGCCATTGGTGCGGTCGCCACTACACCGACCAAGTACTACCACGCAAACTCAACGGAAGAAGATTCACTGGCTGTCGGGACTGATTCACTGGCAATGGGTGCGAAAACCATCGTCAATGCTGATGCAGGTATTGGTATTGGTCTGAATACACTGGTGATGGCTGATGCCATCAACGGTATTGCTATCGGTTCTAACGCACGCGCCAACCATGCAAACAGTATTGCAATGGGTAATGGTTCTCAGACCACTCGCGGCGCACAGACTGACTACACCGCCTACAACATGGACGCACCGCAGAACTCTGTCGGTGAGTTCTCTGTCGGCAGTGAAGACGGTCAACGTCAGATCACTAACGTCGCGGCGGGTTCGGCAGACACCGATGCCGTAAACGTTGGTCAATTGAAAGTCACCGACAGCCACGTTGCCGCAAATACCGAAAGCATCAATAACCTGAATACGCAGGTGAGTAGCCTTGATACCCGTGTCACCAATATCGAAAATTCTGTCGGCGATATTGTCACTACGGGGAGCACCAAGTACTTCAAGACCAACACCGATGGCGTAGATGCAAATGCCCAAGGTACGGACAGCGTCGCGATGGGTTCCGGATCTATTGCGGCTGCTGAAAACAGCGTGGCGTTAGGTACAAATTCAGTCGCAGATGAAGCTAATACGGTGTCTGTCGGTTCTTCTACTCAGCAACGTCGTATTACCAATGTTGCCGCAGGGGTGAACAACACTGACGCGGTTAATGTGGCGCAACTGAAAGCCTCAGAAGCAGGTTCCGTTCGTTATGAAACCAATACCGATGGCTCGGTTAACTACAGTGTGCTCAACCTGGGAGATGGGAGTGGCGGTACCACTCGGATCGGCAATGTTTCAGCGGCGGTGAACGATACGGATGCGGTGAACTATGCGCAATTGAAACGCAGCGTAGAAGAAGCAAATACCTATACCGATCAAAAAATGGGTGAAATGAACAGTAAAATCAAAGGAGTAGAAAACAAGATGAGCGGCGGTATTGCCTCAGCAATGGCCATGGCTGGTCTTCCACAAGCTTACGCACCGGGAGCCAACATGACCTCGATTGCTGGGGGTACGTTTAATGGTGAAAGTGCCGTCGCCATTGGTGTCTCCATGGTAAGTGAAAGCGGGGGCTGGGTGTATAAATTGCAAGGAACCAGCAACAGCCAGGGCGATTACTCTGCAGCCATTGGTGCTGGCTTCCAGTGGTAATGAAGTAACAATACTCCCGACATCAAAGGCAATGGCATCATGCCATTGCCTTTTCACTTCTCTTTGTTGCCCTCACCCCTCAATTGGCCCTACCAATTTTAGCCAGATCATACCAACACCTCACATTTCATTAAAATGTGAGTACAATAGCGTTGCCAATAAATAACATTTGATTAACCATTCATTGTCATTACCCCTACACAACAATATTGGCAGGGCCACTTTTACACATAGTGTGACGAAGATTTGAGCAAAGACTCATTCCATTATGTCGGCGGCCCCCAGGAGACCTGCAATGAATCTCTGGCAACAGAACTACGACCCGGCCGGTAATATCTGGCTTTCCAGCCTGATCGCATCGCTCCCTATCCTGTTTTTTTTCTTCGCCCTGATTAAGCTCAAGCTGAAAGGCTATGTTGCGGCGTCCTGGACGGTGGTGATTGCTCTGGCAGTCGCCCTGCTGTTTTACAAAATGCCGGTCGATCACGCGCTGGCATCCGTAGTGTACGGTTTCTTCTACGGTCTGTGGCCAATTGCCTGGATCATTATCGCCGCGGTATTCGTCTATAAAATCTCGGTGAAGACCGGACAGTTCGACATTATCCGATCATCGATACTCTCGATTACCCCAGACCAGCGTCTGCAAATGCTGATTGTCGGTTTCTCCTTTGGGGCATTCCTCGAAGGAGCGGCAGGCTTTGGCGCTCCGGTAGCGATTACCGCCGCACTGCTGGTTGGTCTTGGCTTTAACCCGCTGTATGCGGCAGGTTTGTGCCTGATCGTAAATACCGCGCCGGTCGCTTTTGGCGCAATGGGCATTCCGATTCTGGTCGCCGGTCAGGTTACCGGACTGGACAGCTTCGAGATTGGCCAGATGGTAGGTCGTCAGCTGCCGTTCCTGACCATTATCGTGCTGTTCTGGATTATGGCGATTATGGATGGCTGGCGTGGTGTCAAAGAAACCTGGCCTGCGGTGATGGTCGCTGGCGGATCGTTTGCTATCGCACAGTACCTCAGCTCTAACTTTATCGGGCCGGAACTGCCGGACATCATCTCTTCTCTGGTCTCACTGGTGTGTCTGACGCTGTTCCTGAAACGCTGGCAGCCGGTACGCATCTTCCGTTTTGGCGATATGGGCGCTTCGCAGGTCGATATGGATCTGTCACGCACCCGCTACACCGCTGGGCAGGTGGTACGCGCCTGGTCACCGTTCCTGTTCCTGACCGCTACCGTCACGCTGTGGAGCATACCGCCGTTTAAAGCGCTGTTTGCGCCAGGCGGCGCGATGTACCACTGGGTGGTCAATATTCCGGTTCCGTTCCTCGACAAGCTGGTTGCCCGTATGCCGCCGGTCGTACACGAAGCCACGGCCTACGCGGCGGTGTACAAATTTGACTGGTTCTCCGCGACCGGTACCGCAATACTGTTTGCCGCCCTGCTGTCTATCGTCTGGCTGAAAATGAAGCCATCTGCTGCGCTGCAGACCTTTGGTAGCACGCTGAAAGATCTGGCGCTGCCTATCTACTCCATCGGGATGGTGCTGGCGTTCGCGTTTATCTCTAACTACTCCGGGCTTTCATCCACCCTGGCACTGGCCCTGGCACATACCGGCAGCGCATTTACCTTCTTCTCGCCGTTCCTTGGCTGGCTGGGGGTATTCCTGACCGGGTCCGACACCTCATCAAACGCATTGTTCGCCGCCCTGCAGGCCACGGCCGCTCAGCAAATCGGCGTTTCGGATGTGCTGATGGTGGCCGCAAATACCACCGGCGGCGTGACCGGCAAGATGATCTCTCCACAATCTATCGCTATCGCCTGTGCGGCAGTGGGATTAGTGGGGAAAGAGTCTGATCTGTTCCGCTTTACCGTGAAGCACAGTCTGATTTTCACCTGCATGGTGGGTGTGATTACCACGCTGCAGGCCTATGTCTTAACCTGGATGATTCCATGATAGTGATGCCCAGACGCCTGTCAGACGAAGTCGCATCTCGTGTGCGGGCGCTGATTGAAGAACAACAGCTGGAGGCGGGCATGAAGTTGCCCGCTGAGCGCCAACTGGCCGTACAGCTCGGCGTATCGCGCAACTCGCTGCGCGAGGCGCTGGCGAAACTGGTGAGCGAAGGCGTGTTGATTAGCCGTCGTGGCGGCGGGACGTTTATCCGCTGGCAGCATGAGGCATGGTCTGAACAAAACATCGTTCAGCCGCTGAAAACTCTGCTGGCAGACGACCCTGATTACAGTTTCGATATTCTGGAAGCCCGCCACGCCATCGAAGCCAGCACCGCCTGGCATGCAGCTATGCGTGCCACTGCTGCCGACAAAGAGAAGATCAGACTCTGTTTCGAGGCCACACAAAGCGAAGATCCAGATCTCGCCTCGCAGGCAGACGTTCGCTTTCATCTCGCCATTGCGGAAGCCTCGCACAACGTGGTGCTGTTACAGACCATGCGCGGTTTCTTCGACGTATTACAGTCTTCGGTGAAACAGAGCCGTCAGCGTATGTACCTTGTGCCGCCCGTATTTTCGCAACTGACGGCGCAGCATCAGGCCGTCCTGGATGCGATTGTTGCCGGAGATGCCGACGGAGCGCGTAAAGCAATGATGGCGCACCTCAGTTTTGTCCACACCACGATTAAACGATTTGATGAAGATCAGGCCCGCCAGGCGCGTATCACCCGCCTGCCCGGTGACCCTGGTGAGAATAGCAGGGAGAACAACACATGATTATTTCAGCAGCCAGCGACTATCGCGCCGCAGCCCAGCGCATCCTACCCCCCTTCTTGTTCCACTATATAGACGGTGGGGCGTATGCAGAGCACACTCTGCGCCGTAACGTGGCAGACCTGTCTGAAGTGGCACTTCGCCAGCGCGTGCTGAAGAATATGTCCGACCTGAGCCTGGAGACAAAGCTGTTCAACGAAACGCTCTCCATGCCGGTGGCCCTTGCACCTGTCGGTCTGTGCGGCATGTACGCGCGCCGGGGCGAAGTTCAGGCCGCCGCCGCCGCTGATGCCAAAGGCATTCCATTTACGCTTTCCACGGTATCCGTATGTCCGATTGAAGAAGTCGCCCCAACCATCAAACGTCCGATGTGGTTTCAGCTATATGTTCTGCGCGATCGTGGCTTTATGCGCAACGCGCTGGAGCGCGCCAAAGCGGCAGGTTGCTCCACGCTGGTCTTTACCGTCGATATGCCAACACCGGGTGCACGCTACCGTGACGCCCATTCCGGGATGAGCGGCCCAAATGCCGCACTACGCCGCTACTGGCAGGCAGTCACCCATCCACAGTGGGCATGGGACGTTGGCCTGAACGGTCGCCCACATGATTTAGGCAATATCTCGACTTACCTTGGTAAACCTACCGGTCTTGAGGATTACATCGGCTGGCTGGCGAATAATTTCGATCCGTCGATTTCCTGGAAAGACCTCGAGTGGATCCGCGAATTTTGGGATGGTCCGATGGTGATCAAAGGGATCCTCGATCCCGAAGATGCCCGAGACGCCGTACGCTTTGGTGCGGACGGTATCGTTGTCTCTAACCACGGTGGTCGCCAGTTAGACGGCGTGCTGTCTTCAGCTCGCGCGTTACCCGCTATTGCCGATGCGGTAAAAGGCGATATCACCATTCTGGCAGACAGTGGGATCCGCAACGGTCTGGACGTCGTACGTATGATTGCGCTGGGCGCGGATAGTGTTCTGCTGGGACGTGCTTATCTGTACGCGCTGGCCACCCACGGTCAGGCCGGGGTGGCGAATCTGCTGAATCTGATCGAGAAAGAGATGAAGGTGGCAATGACCCTTACCGGGGCGAAATCGATAAGCGAAATCAGCCGTGATTCGCTGGTACAGGAACTGGGCAAACAGGTGGCTGACTACCCGATGCAGCCCAAACGTGGAAATGCGGCGTAAACGTTAATTTGCTATGCTGCCCCGTACTTAAGGGGGCAGCATGCTAAACATCGTTTTATTCGAACCAGAAATCCCGCCAAATACCGGCAATATTATCCGTCTTTGCGCCAACACCGGCTTTCGTCTGCATATTATTGAGCCAATGGGCTTTACCTGGGACGACAAGCGCCTGCGTCGCGCGGGGCTGGATTACCATGAATTTACCGCTGTGCTACGCCACCCTGATTACGCCGCCTTCGTCGCCGCAGAAAATCCGCAACGTCTGTTTGCCCTGACCACCAAAGGTACGCCAGCGCATAGCGCGGTAAGCTATCAGGATGGGGATTATCTGATGTTTGGCCCGGAAACTCGCGGTCTGCCAGCCAGCATCCTCGACGCGTTGCCAGCCGAACAAAAAATTCGTATTCCGATGATGCCGGACAGTCGCAGCATGAACCTGTCGAATGCGGTGTCGGTGGTGGTGTATGAGGCCTGGCGCCAGTTAGGTTATCCCGGCGCAGTATTGCGTAGTTGATTTTTGTCGGATGGCGGCTGACGCCTAATCCGACCTACGAAAGAATTTACCGTTATTTTTCGAGCGTTATCGGCGCAGTCAGGTTGGACACGGACTGCGCTTGCCGACCTGCGCGTATACGTAGTACGTGAGGATGGCGAGCACAGCCCGGGTTCAAGATGACAAGTAAGATAGCTCGAAATCAGATGCCATCGCCGTATTCGAACGTATGATGTATCCCGTTGAAATGCTGATCCATATCCATAGACGGTTTATCGCTGTCTGGCTTACCGACGATGCGCGCCGGTACGCCTGCGGCGGTGGTATGCGGCGGTACGGGCTGTAGCACGACCGAACCTGCGCCAATCTTCGCGCCGCGCCCGACTTCAATGTTGCCGAGAATTTTTGCGCCCGCGCCAATCATCACCCCTTCACGAATTTTTGGATGACGATCACCGCCGGCTTTACCGGTCCCGCCAAGCGTAACGGATTGCAAAATAGAGACATCGTTTTCAATTACGGCGGTTTCACCCACCACAATACCGGTGGCGTGATCGAGCATAATCCCACGGCCAATTTTTGCCGCCGGATGAATGTCTACCTGGAAGGTAACGGACACCTGATTTTGCAGGAAGATCGCCAGCGCCTGACGCCCCTGATGCCACAGCCAGTGACCGATACGGTAGGCCTGAAGCGCATGAAAGCCCTTCAGATACAGCAGTGGAGTGGAATATTTATCGACAGCCGGGTCACGCGTGCGTACTGCCTGAATATCGCAGGCCGCTGAGGCAATCATTTCAGGATCGGCCGCGTAGGCCTCTTCTACGACTTCGCGAATCGCAATGGCGGGCATGATTGGAGAAGCGAGTTTATTCGCCAGCATATAGCTTAGCGCACTGCCGAGATTTTCATGCTTGAGCAGCGTTGCGTGGTAAAAACTGGCCAGCATTGGCTCACATTCCGCCAGTGCCCGGGCTTCCGCTTTAATGTTTTTCCAGACGATATCCAGTTCTTCACACGGCATTGCGTACTCCAAAAGGTAGCAAAACGACCGATCCGTTCTTCGCGGATCGGGTCGTTATATTCAACAGTTCCTTACAGCTAGTGGCGACTCAGCTCGTCCTTGCGTGCACGGCCTAATAACGTCAATGCTGCCTCGCGCGCGTTTTTTCCGCAATACAATACTTGATAAATTTCCTCGGTTATTGGCATCTCAACACCAAAACGGTGCGCCAATTCACGAACTTCTTTCGTATTGCGATAGCCTTCAACCACTTGGCCAATCTTGTCCTGCGCACCCTGCACGTCCATCCCCTGGCCGAGCATCATGCCAAAACGACGGTTGCGCGACTGGTTGTCGGTACAGGTCAGCACCAGATCGCCTAAACCCGCCATCCCCATAAAGGTGGCAGGATCGGCCCCCAGCGCCGCACCAAGACGAGACATTTCGGTCAACCCACGGGTGATCAATGCGGTTCGTGCATTCGCGCCGAAACCGATGCCGTCAGACATCCCTGCGCCAATGGCAATGACGTTTTTCACCGCACCGCCAAGCTGTACGCCAATGAAATCCGGATTGCTGTATACGCGGAAGCTTTTGCCGCAGTGCAGCAACTGCTGGAGATCGTCAGCAAAGGTGTCGTCCGTCGAGGCCAGAGAAATCGCCGTCGGCATGCCCGCAGCCAACTCTTTGGCGAACGTCGGGCCGGAAATAACCGCCAGTGGAATTGAGTCCCCCAGCGCTTCACGCGCGACGTCCTGCAGCAGACGCCCTGTTTCCGCTTCCAGACCTTTTGTCGCCCAGACCAGTCGTGCGTCAGGACGCATCAATGGTTTGATGTTACGCAGCACTTCGCCAAAGACGTGGCTCGGCACCACCACCAGAATATTACGACTGGCGGCCAGTGCAGTGGCTAAATCACTTTCCAGGCGCAGCGTGTCGGGAAAAGGCACATCAGGAAGGAACGCGACGTTGCAGCGATCGTGCTCGAGAGTCGCGATATGTTTAGGATCATGGCCCCACAGGACAACCTGATGGCCATTTCTTGCCAGGGTGATGGCAAGAGCGGTGCCGTACGAGCCGGCACCAATCACAGTCATTGAAGCATTACTTTGGTTCATCAGGCATCCTGATGTTCTTCAGTACCTTCGCCAGCCTGCTGCTGTAAATAGTTCATGAACAGCGCATCAAAGTTGACCGGCGCAAGGTTCAGTTGCGGGAACGTACCGCGTGAAACCAGGCTGGTGATGCATTCGCGGGCATACGGGAACAGAATGTTCGGGCAGTATGCGCCCAGGCAATGCGCCATCTGAGTCCCTTCGATACCACTGATGGAGAAAATACCGCCCTGCTGAACTTCGCACAGGAACGCAGTTTCTTCACCCAGGGAAGCCGTTACGGTGACACGCAGCACTACTTCATACACGTCATCTGCCAGTTGGGTAGATGCGGTATCAAGATCCAGTTTAACCTCTGGCTGCCAATCTTTCTGGAAAACATGCGGTGCATTTGGCGCTTCGAAAGACACATCCTTGGTATAAATACGTTGGATCTGGAAAGCCATTTCAGTGTTATTTTGTTCTGACATGTTGAGAAAACCCTTTAGTGTTGTCCTTTAAATACTTCGGTACGCCTTAACGCAGCAACGGATCCAGTCCACCACGCGCATCCAACGCATACAAGTCGTCACAACCACCAATGTGCTGTGCATCAATAAAAATCTGCGGAACCGTAGTACGGCCACTGCGCTTGATCATTTCTTCACGCTTCACGGCATCACCGTCAATCGGAAGCTCCTGGAAACTCACACCCTTGCTGTTTAACAGCGCCTTTGCGCGATGGCAAAACGGGCAGGTTGCTTTGGTATAGATCTCAATATTGGCCATGACTTATCTCCAGTGTTCTTTTTACCCTGCGGCATGAAAGAAGACGGGTAAATTACTTGCCGCGAACCAGTGGCAGATTCTCACCACTCCAGCCCGCTACGCCATCTTTCAGTACAGACACCTGCTCAAAACCGGCTTTGATCAGCGCAGTTGCTGAATCCTGGCACTGCATGCCTGAACCATCAACCACAATCACAGGTTTGTTTTTGTGTTTTTCCAGTTCGCCAAAGTTGTTGGCTTTGATTTCGCTCGGCAGCAGGTTAGTGGAGCCTGCGATATGGCCTTTGCGGAAGTCGTCGCGCTGACGTAAATCCACGACAACGGCGTCTTCTTTATTGATGAGACGTGTGGCTTCTCCGCGCGTAATCACCTTCACTTTGGAAGTCAGGCTCTTAAACGTGGTAAATAATACAGCCGCCAGTAACGCAATCCAGGCGATACTCAATACAGGGTGGCGACTAACAAATTGCATAATTTCTTGCATGGGGGGTAACAACTCCCGACTCAGTGATTAAAAAAACCAGGAAAGGAGTATACCTGCGCGTTGGCGCAAATACAGCCAGAGCGTGCATTGGATTGCATTTTTGCGGGGCGCTACGGAAAAAAAAACCTAAAACCACGCCCTCTGCGGCGCGCTCTGGTCGATTATTTGATCTTCGGGGGCTACTTTATCGATTCAGCTGTAGTAAAATTACGCAATTATTTTTTATCTATTGAGTGTGAGGTTGTCGCAATGTCGGTTTCTAAAAAACCTATGGTACTGGTGATTCTGGATGGCTACGGCTATCGCGAAGACAGCCAGGATAACGCCATTTTTAGTGCTAAAACCCCGGTAATGGATGCCCTGTGGGCAAAACGTCCGCATACCCTGATTGATGCGTCTGGCCTGGAAGTTGGCCTGCCCGATCGCCAGATGGGCAACTCCGAAGTCGGTCACGTCAACCTGGGCGCGGGCCGCATCGTGTATCAGGACCTGACCCGTCTGGATGTAGAAATTAAAGAGCGTACTTTCTTCGCTAACCCGGTGCTGACCAATGCGGTCGACCAGGCAAAAAATAGCGGCAAAGCGGTTCACATCATGGGTCTGCTCTCTGCGGGCGGTGTTCACAGCCACGAAGATCACATCATGGCGATGGTAGAAATGGCTGCTGAACGCGGCGCGGAAAAAATCTATCTGCACGCTTTCCTTGATGGCCGCGATACCCCGCCGCGCAGCGCTGAACATTCACTGCAGAAATTCGAAGAGAAATTTGCCACACTGGGCAAAGGCCGCGTAGCGTCCATCATCGGTCGTTACTACGCGATGGACCGCGACAACCGTTGGGATCGCGTTGAACAGGCTTATGACCTGATGACGTTGGCCAAAGGCGAGTTCCAGTTCGCTACGGCGGTTGAAGGCCTGCAGGCTGCTTATGCCCGCGACGAAAACGACGAATTCGTGAAAGCGACCGTGATCCGTGCTGAAGGCCAGGCTGAAGCCGCCATGGAAGACGGCGATACGCTGATTTTCATGAACTTCCGTGCCGACCGTGCGCGTGAAATCACTCGTGCGTTTGTTAATGCTGATTTCGACGGCTTCGCCCGTAAGAAAGTCGTTAACCTCAACTTTGTGATGCTGACCGAATACGCGGCCGACATCAAAACTGCGGTTGCTTACCCACCAGCGTCTCTGGCTAACACCCTTGGCGAGTGGATGGCGAAAAACGACAAAACGCAGCTGCGTATTTCCGAAACCGAAAAATATGCGCACGTGACCTTCTTCTTCAATGGCGGCGTAGAAGAGCCGTTCAAAGGCGAAGATCGCATCCTGATCAACTCGCCGAAAGTTGCGACCTACGATCTGCAGCCGGAAATGAGCTCTGCTGAGCTGACCGAAAAACTGGTTGCGGCGATTGAGAGCGGAAAATACGACACCATCATTTGTAACTACCCGAACGGCGACATGGTTGGTCACACCGGCGTAATGGAAGCAGCGGTTAAAGCGGTTGAAGCGCTGGATCACTGCGTTGAGCAGGTGACTAAAGCGGTTGAGTCCGTTGGCGGCCAGTTGCTGATCACCGCAGACCACGGTAACGCAGAGCAGATGCGCGATCCGTCCACCGGTCAGGCGCACACTGCGCACACCAACCTGCCCGTTCCGCTGATTTATGTCGGTGGTAAGAACGTTAAAGCAGTCGAAGGCGGCAAACTTTCTGATATCGCCCCGACGATGCTGACGCTGATGGGTATGGAAATCCCGCAAGAGATGACTGGTAAGCCGCTGTTCATCGTGGAATAATCCCTCCCCATGAGGGGAAAGGCGATTAATACCATCACTCGGGCCGTGAAACCGCGTAAGTTTTCAGTCAGGCCCTTGTTCTACGCCAGCGCGCTTAGCGCTGGCGTATTGCTGTGCGCCTTTTCCGCCCACGCGGACGAACGCGACCAGCTCAAATCTATTCAGGCTGATATCGCGGCAAAAGAACGCGCGGTACGCCAACAGCAACAACAACGCGCCACCCTCCTCGCTCAGCTTAAAGCTCAGGAACAAGCCATCGCCGTTGCCGCAAGGCAGTTGCGCGAAACGCAAAACTCACTGGCACAGCTGAATGCGCAAATCGCAGAGATGAACGCAGCACTCGCGAAGCTGGAAAAACAGCGGGCCGCGCAAGAACGCAGCCTGGCAGCCCAACTCGACGCAGCTTTTCGCCAGGGCGAACACACCGGCATTCAGCTCATTCTTAGCGGTGAAGAAAGCCAGCGTGGGCAACGCCTGCAGGCCTATTTCGGCTATCTGAACCAGGCGCGACAGGAAACCATCGCGCAGTTGAAACAAACCCGCGAAGAGGTCGACTCGCAAAAAGCCGAGCTGGAAGATAAGCAGAGCGAGCAGCAGACGCTACTGTACGAACAGCGCGCTCAGCAGGCTAAGCTGGAACAGGCACGTAACGAACGTCAAAAAACGCTTTCGAGTCTGGAATCATCGATTCAACAGGGTCAACAGCAACTGGGCGAAATGCGCGCCAACGAATCCCGTCTGCGCAACAGCATTGCCCGTGCCGAAGCCGCAGCCAAAGCGCGTGCGGAACGTGAAGCACGCGAGGCGCAGGCCGTGCGCGATAAGCAACAGGATGCGTCACGAAAAGGCTCAACCTATAAACCGACCGAAAGTGAAAAATCACTGATGTCGCGTACCGGCGGTTTGGGCTCGCCACGCGGTCAGGCGTTCTGGCCCGTTCGTGGTCCAACGTTACATCGTTATGGCGAACAGCTGCAGGGTGAGCTACGTTGGAAGGGGATGGTTATTGGTGCATCCGAGGGCACCGAAGTTAAAGCCATTGCCGATGGTCGTGTCATTCTGGCGGACTGGCTGCAGGGCTATGGCCTGGTGGTCGTCGTTGAACACGGTAAAGGCGATATGAGCCTGTACGGTTATAACCAGAGCGCACTGGTCAGCGTCGGTACGCAGGTTCGCGCCGGGCAGCCTATAGCACTTGTGGGTAGCAGCGGCGGTCAGGGCAGGCCGGCACTCTATTTCGAAATTCGTCGCCAGGGTCAGGCGGTCAATCCACAGCCGTGGTTGGGAAGATAAGTTTTGCCACAACAATTTCGTCGTCTACTACTCTCTCTCGCCAGTCTGCTGGCCTTCGCAACACCTGTATTTGCTGGCAAACTCGCCATCGTCATTGATGATTTCGGCTATCGCCCACACACTGAAAACCAGGTACTGGCGATGCCTTCTACCATCTCCGTTGCCGTTCTGCCTAACGCCCCACATGCGCGTGAAATGGCAATCAAAGCGCATAACAGCGGGCATGAAGTCTTAATCCATCTGCCAATGGCGCCGCTGAGCAAGCAGCCGTTAGAGAAAGACACGTTACGCCCTGAAATGAGCAGCGAAGAGATTGAGCGGATTATTCGCGACGCGGTAAGCAAAGTACCGAATGCGGTCGGTCTGAACAACCATATGGGCAGCGCGATGACCTCCAGTCTTTTCGGCATGCAGAAGGTGATGCAGGCGCTGGAACGCTACGACCTCTACTTCCTGGACAGCATGACCATCGGTAACAGCCAGGCAATGCGCGCAGCGTCAGGCACAGGTGTGAAGGTCATCAAACGCAAAGTCTTCCTGGATGACACGCAAAACGAAGCCGATATTCGCCGTCAGTTTAATCGTGCCGTCGAGCTTGCGCGCCGCAACGGTTCCGCAATCGCCATTGGCCACCCTCACCCGTCTACGGTTCGCGTCCTGCAGCAGATGCTGTATAGCCTGCCAGCCGACATCACGCTGGTTCGCCCAAGCAGTTTGCTCAATGAACCACAGGTGGATACCTCCAGACCAAACCTCACACCACCGAAGAACGGTACGCCTGATGCGCCGCGTAATCCTTTCCGCGGGGTGAAATTATGCAAACCGAAACAGCCGTTAGAGCCGGTGTACGCCAGCCGCTTCTTCAGCGTGCTCGGCGAAAGCATCACCCAAAGCACGCTGGTGCAGTATATGCGCCTGCAGTGGCAGGGCTGGCAATAATCAGTCTTTACTATCCAGCGTTAAATGGGCCAGGCGGCGCGGCGTCAATGATTTATCGCGCCACTGGCTAAAACGGATAGCCCACAACAGCACCTGATAACCCAGCTTAACGCTGCAGATATTACTCACCATACGCTTGAACATACCCGATACAAATACTTCAGCAATCATGCGCTGGCGGATTTTCTCGTCCGGCTCTTTGCGTATGCAATGACAAACACGTAGCGCTTCGTAAATCACCTGCTGTTTGAATTCCGGGTAAATTGGAATACGTCCGGCGTAGTCGTGATTCATCTTATCCAGCAGACGGGTAATTTTGATGTAGTGGCGCTGGTAAGCGAGGTTTTTCAGCCCGGTGCGCGGCAGACGGCTAACAGATGCGCCGTGCAGGAAGTATTTGTACAGCGGGACTTCCGTGTAACGCGCGCGCTTCGCATTAAACATAAACTCCGTTGTCCAGATAATATCCTGGTGGTGCAGGCCAGACAGGAAGGTCAGCCCCGCGTCGCGGATAGTCTGATGACGATAAACGCCCATCCAGACAACGTGCCGCCAACGGCGGCTGGCTAACGCTTTGCGTAACCAGTCTGGCCCGGTCATCACGCCGGTAGAACGAATACGATCGGTAGGAATGGATGCCCAGGTGTGGCCCGTCTCAGCAATACACCAGTCAGCGTTGCACTGCGCAACATCCAGGTTGTCTTTCAGCGCCATATTCATCAGCGTTTCATACATTTCCGGATAGGCAATATCATCGCCGTCTACGTACGCGATGTACTCCCCCCTGGCAACTTTCATACCGGTATTGCGCGCCGCAGAAACGCCCCCATTGCGCTGGTGCAGCAGATGAACGTGCGGATAACGATCCGCATAAGACTGAGCAAGCTCCGCAGAGTTATCCGTAGAGCCATCATTAACAATAATGATCTCCAGGTTCTTCCAGGTTTGCGCAATCAGTGAATCCATACACGCAATGAACGGCTCACCCGTGTTGTAAAGCGGCATAATGACGCTCAGGAGACCAGGGGTATAGGTCATATCAAATCCTGCCAAACAGTAGAGTTATCGGCACTTTTTAGCATATTAAGCGGTAGATTTTCAGAAAAAAATATTAATTCTTTAGCGGAAAATGCGCCGGGCAGGAGGAAGCAAAAAAGCCCCGGACGGTAATGATAATCAACATCCGGGGACAACACACAGAATCCACAGGGTGGATACGGTTAATCCCAGCTCAGGATCACTTTCCCTGACTGGCCTGAACGCATCGCGTCAAAGCCCTGCTGGAATTCATCGATGGAGAATCGATGGGTGATGATCGGCGACAAATCCAGACCAGACTGGATCAGTGCAGCCATTTTATACCAGGTTTCAAACATCTCACGACCGTAGATACCTTTAATAAACAGCCCCTTAAAGATAACTTTGGTCCAATCGATTGACATATCAGATGGCGGAATACCCAGCATAGCAATACGGCCACCGTGGTTCATGGTGTCCAGCATGGCGCGAAACGCTGGCGGCGCCCCGGACATCTCCAGACCCACATCAAACCCTTCGGTCATACCCAGTTCAGCCATCACGTCGGTCAGATTCTCTTTCGACACGTTGACCGCGCGGGTGATACCCATTTTGCGCGCCAGCTCAAGGCGATACTCATTAACGTCGGTGATCACCACGTGGCGTGCGCCAACATGCTTCGCGACCGCTGCCGCCATAATACCGATTGGACCCGCACCGGAAACCAGCACATCTTCCCCAACCAGATCGAACGACAGCGCCGTGTGCACTGCATTACCGAACGGATCGAAGATAGACGCCAGGTCGTCGGAGATATTGTCCGGGATTTTAAATGCGTTAAATGCCGGGATCACCAGGTACTCCGCAAAGCAGCCAGGGCGGTTTACACCGACACCGGTCGTATTGCGGCACAGGTGAGTACGCCCACCGCGGCAGTTACGGCAATGCCCGCAGGTGATATGACCTTCGCCTGAAACGCGATCGCCGATTTTAAAGCCTTTAACTTCCTGACCGATGCCAACAACTTCGCCGACATATTCATGCCCAACGACCATCGGTACCGGGATGGTTTTTTGCGACCATTCATCCCAGTTATAAATGTGAACGTCAGTCCCGCAGATGGCTGTTTTACGGATTTTAATCAGCAAATCGTTATGACCGACTTCCGGTTCAGGAACGTCGGTCATCCAAATGCCCTCTTCCGCTTTCAGTTTGGATAACGCTTTCATTTCACATCCTCAGGCAATAACGCCCAGTTGTTTACCAATGCGTGTGAACGCCTCAACAGCACGCGTAATCTGCTCAGGGGTATGCGCCGCAGACATCTGGGTACGGATACGCGCCTGGCCTTTTGGAACCACCGGATAGAAGAATCCGGTAACGTAAATCCCCTCTTTTTGCAGCTCGCGGGCGAATGCCTGCGCCACTACTGCATCACCCAGCATAACCGGGATGATCGCGTGATCCGCACCGGCTAACGTAAAGCCTGCGGCAGACATTTGCTCGCGGAACTGACGTGCATTCGCCCACAGGCGATCGCGCAGATCGCTGCCAGCTTCAACCATTTCCAGCACTTTAATGGAAGCCGCAACAATCGCCGGTGCCAGTGAGTTGGAGAACAAATAAGGGCGGGAACGCTGACGCAGCCACTCAACAACTTCTTTGCGCGCTGCGGTGTAACCACCGGATGCGCCGCCGAGTGCTTTACCCAGCGTACCGGTGATGATGTCCACGCGCCCCATCACGTCACAGTATTCATGGGAGCCACGACCATTTTCGCCGACAAAACCGACGGCATGGGAATCATCAACCATGACCAGCGCGTCGTATTTATCCGCCAAATCGCAAACGCCTTTCAGGTTAGCGATTACCCCATCCATAGAGAACACGCCATCAGTGGCGATCAGGATATGACGAGCGCCCGCTTCACGCGCTTCTTTCAGGCGAGCTTCCAGTTCCACCATATCGTTGTTGGCGTAACGGAAACGTTTTGCTTTACACAGACGTACGCCATCAATGATAGAAGCGTGGTTCAGGGCATCGGAAATAATTGCGTCTTCTGCACCCAGCAGCGTTTCAAACAGGCCGCCGTTGGCGTCGAAGCAGGAAGAGTAAAGGATGGCATCTTCCATACCGAGGAATGCCGCCAGTTTTTGCTCCAGTTGCTTATGGCTGTCCTGGGTACCGCAAATAAAGCGAACCGAAGCCATACCAAATCCGTGAGAATCCATACCCGCTTTTGCCGCTGCAATCAGTTCCGGATGGTTAGCCAACCCCAGATAGTTGTTCGCACAAAAGTTAATAACGTGGCTTCCATCCGCCACGGTAATATCCGCCTGCTGGGCAGATGTAATAATGCGTTCTTCTTTAAACAATCCTTCCGCACGTGCGGTTTCGAGATCGTTCGTTAACTGTTTGTAAAAATCCCCACGCATTTCAATTCTCCAGACTGGGCAAATTTCAGCACATATTACCCAAAGCTATACGTTGATACGAGATGACGCATCATCACTTCTTCAAAATGAAGCATAAATCACGTGTACCCGCACGGCTTATCGGTGAATGGCTGAAGCCTAAGCCATGTAGTGATATGATAGAAGTATTCGTGTCTGAGATTGTCTCTGACTCCATAATTCGAAGGTTACATTTATGATCATCGTTACCGGCGGCGCGGGCTTTATCGGCAGCAACATCGTTAAGTCCCTGAATGATAAAGGCATCACCGACATCCTGGTGGTGGACAACCTGAAAGACGGCACCAAGTTTGTTAACCTGGTGGATCTGAATATTGCTGACTACATGGACAAGGAAGACTTCCTGATCCAGATTATGGCCGGGGAAGATTTCGGCGATATCGAAGCGATTTTCCACGAAGGCGCATGCTCTTCCACCACCGAGTGGGACGGCAAGTATATGATGGACAACAACTATCAATACTCCAAAGAGCTACTGCACTACTGCCTGGAGCGTGAAATCCCGTTCCTGTACGCGTCCTCTGCCGCCACCTACGGCGGTCGCACTTCTGATTTCATCGAATCCCGTGAATATGAGAAACCGCTGAACGTCTACGGCTACTCAAAATTCCTGTTCGACGAGTACGTGCGTCAGATCCTGCCAGAAGCCAATTCTCAGATTGTTGGCTTCCGCTATTTCAACGTTTACGGACCGCGTGAAGGCCACAAAGGCAGCATGGCAAGCGTTGCTTTCCACCTCAACACCCAGCTTAACAATGGCGAAACGCCAAAACTGTTTGAAGGCAGTGAAAACTTCAAACGTGATTTCGTTTATGTAGGCGACGTGGCTGCGGTAAACCTGTGGTTCCTGGAAAATGGGGTTTCCGGCATCTTTAACCTCGGTACAGGTCGTGCGGAATCTTTCCAGGCCGTTGCCGATGCTACGCTGGCGTACCACAAAAAAGGCAGCATTGAGTACATTCCATTCCCGGAAAAACTGAAAGGCCGCTACCAGGCATTTACCCAGGCAGATCTGACGAACCTGCGCGCAGCGGGCTATGACAAGCCGTTTAAAACCGTCGCCGAAGGCGTCACGGAATATATGGCCTGGCTGAACCGCGACAACGCTACAAATTCACAAAATCATTCGAGCGGTATCAAGGCGGCAACTAAGTGAACCTCCGGGAGCTTACAAGAGTAAGTGACCGGAGTGAACGCAGGCAGCCAACGCAGAGACAGCTTGAAGGATGAAGTGAATGAAGATTTTGGTGGTTGGCCCGTCTTGGGTGGGCGACATGATGATGTCGCAAAGTCTCTATCGCACGCTCAAGGCGCGCTATCCCCAGGCGATAATCGACGTGATGGCACCTGCGTGGTGCCGTCCGTTATTGTCGCGCATGCCAGAAGTCAACGAAGCTATCGCCATGCCGTTGGGGCACGGCGCGCTGGAGATTGGCGAGCGCCGTAAACTCGGCCACAGTCTGCGTGAGAAGCGCTATGACCGCGCTTATGTGCTGCCTAACTCGTTTAAATCCGCTCTGGTGCCATTCTTTGCGGGTATTCCCCATCGTACCGGTTGGCGTGGCGAGATGCGCTACGGTCTGCTGAACGATGCGCGCGTACTGGATAAAGACGCATGGCCACTGATGGTCGAGCGCTATGTGGCTCTGGCTTATGATAAAGGCGTGATGCTGACGGCCAAAGATTTGCCGCAGCCTCTGCTATGGCCACAGTTGCAGGTCAGTGAGGGTGAAAAATCGCTAACCTGTAGCCAGTTCTCCCTTTCAGCCGAACGCCCCATCATCGGTTTTTGCCCAGGTGCGGAATTTGGTCCAGCAAAACGCTGGCCACATTACCACTACGCAGAGTTGGCGAAGCAGTTGATCGATGAAGGCCATCAGATTGTGCTGTTTGGCTCAGCAAAAGACCATGAAGCTGGCAATGAGATCCTGGCAACGCTGAGCACTGAACAGCAAGCCTGGTGCCGTAATCTGGCGGGCGAAACACAGCTGGAACAGGCCGTCATTCTGCTCGCCGCCTGCAAAGCGGTCGTCACCAACGATTCTGGATTAATGCACGTGGCCGCAGCACTGAACCGTCCACTGGTCGCATTGTATGGTCCAAGCAGCCCGGATTTTACGCCCCCGCTTTCCCACAAGGCACGTGTCATTCGCCTGATTACGGGGTATCACAAAGTGCGTAAGGGCGATGCGGCAGAAGGCTATCACCAGAGCCTGATTGACATCACACCCCAGCGCGTACTGGAAGAACTCAACGACCTGTTGTTACAAGAGGAAGCCTGACGGATGCGGGTTCTGATCGTTAAAACGTCGTCTATGGGCGATGTACTGCATACGTTGCCCGCATTAACCGATGCGCAGCAGGCTATTCCGGGTATTCAATTTGATTGGGTGGTGGAAGAAGGGTTCGCTCAAATCCCCTCCTGGCATTCAGCCGTTGACCGGGTTATTCCAGTAGCGATCCGTCGCTGGCGTAAAGCCTGGTTTTCAGCGCCGATTAAAGCCGAGCGTAAAGCGTTTCGTGATGCGGTGCGTTTACAGCAGTATGACGCGATAATCGATGCTCAGGGTTTGGTTAAAAGCGCGGCGTTAGTGACACGTCTGGCACGTGGCATCAAGCATGGTATGGACTGGAGCACAGCCCGCGAACCGCTGGCAAGTCTGTTTTATAATCGCAAACATCACATAGCCAAACAGCAGCACGCGGTGGAACGTACCCGTGAACTGTTCGCCAAAAGTCTGGGGTATGCTAAACCGCAGTTGCAGGGTGATTACGCGATTGCGCAGCATTTTATGAATGAACATAAGGCTGATGCAGGCCAGTATGCTGTATTTCTGCACGCCACGACACGTGATGATAAGCACTGGCCAGAAGCCAACTGGCGGGAGCTGATTGGCCTGTTAAATAATACGGGCATCCGTATTAAACTCCCCTGGGGTGCTCCTCATGAAGAAGAGCGCGCCAAAAGGCTGGCAGAAGGGTTTCCCTACGTTGATGTCCTGCCGCGAATGAGTCTGGAAGATGTGGCTCGCATTCTGGCGGGGGCAAAGTTTGTGGTGTCGGTTGATACAGGATTGAGCCATTTAACCGCCGCGTTGGATCGCCCCAATATTACGTTGTATGGCCCAACGGATCCCGGACTGATTGGGGGATATGGGAAGAATCAATACACACAGCAAAGCCATTCCGGAAAATTGCAGGATCTGGATGCTAACTTAGTCAACATATCGCTAGTTGATAATCATTTGCTTTAACTTTAAGAGATGAACCATGCTTCGCCAACACATGTTTTCTCGCTTTATTTGTAGTATAAGAAATAACCCATTCGATTTTATATACTTCTTATTTTACGCTGGGATCCTGGCAACGCTTGCGATGGTGTTGGTCAATCCAGATGAATCGCTGAAGGTATTTATTTTCTCCACGGCGCTATCTCTACCGCTTATAGGCAAAAATATAAAACATGTGTGCAGCAACAAACAAAACCTGGTTTTACCTGTTATGTTGTTGCTCTTCGGTTTACTCCAGATTATTTGGGTAGAAATATTCAAACAGCCAGGATCTGCTTTTACCGGAGCCTATAGGTCATACCAGAACGGTGGCAAAGTGATGATTTTTGCCGCACTGGTTATGACCGCTTTGGCATCGCGAGAGCCATGTGCCAACACAACTCGCATCACCAGTATCTGGACAATTCTTACAGCAATAGGTCTGTATCTTTTCGCAGGCTACGAGGTCGCCGGGGCACCAGATATTATGACCTACCGTGTTGCGCTGGGCTTTGAACACCAAACCGGCACAGCCTACGCTCTGACGCTAATTGCATTATTAGCCTCTCAGGCCATTATTAATCTGCGTCTAAAACACACTGTTGCACTCTATCTGTTACATTTTTTGATATCGCTGGCAGTCATCATCACAACGCAAACTCGAGCCGCTATTTTGGTATACCCGATCCTGAGTGTCGGCCTATTCCTGATGTACTATCGTCACAACCGCACCATGCTATTAAGGGCACTGCTGGGTTTTGTAATACTGGTGGGGGCTGCTGCAATCCCCTTAAAACCAATCATTGAAAGCCGCTATCAGAACTTCCTGGTTGATCTGCACTCTTATAATCAAAACAATAGTAATACTTCTATCGGCGCGAGACTGGCGATGCAACGGGCAGGTATTGAAGCCGGGAAAGTGCACCACTGGGGACAGTCACTCGAACAACGCGGAGCAGAAATTCAGCGACTTGCGGTGCAGGACACCTCGCTGCAAGGGGCACTGGTCTTCATTGATGTCCACCTGCATAACGAAATGGTTGATACCTTCTCACTAAAAGGCATCCCTGGTGTTGTTGTGCTACTCTTGCTCTATACTGCCATGTTTTTAATAGCTTACTGGCAACGTAGTCCTCTGTTGTTCGTCGTCTCAGGCGCTATCGCTGTCTATGGCTTGAGTGATTTATTATTGTATGCCAAAGGTGAAGCCCTGAGCAGCGTGCTGGCGTTATGTGTAGCAGCAGTACTGAGCTCGAATCCAACAAGAGAACGATGCCATGGTTAACGCTTCCGGTTATTTACTGAGCATTATTATACCTACATACAACAACGCTGAACTCATCACAGCGACGTTGGCGTCTATACATCAGAGCATCACTGATGATGTTGAGGTAATAATTGTTAATGATGGCTCTACGGATTTAACCGAAGAGCGTATAAATGCGTTTTACCGCGAAAAAGATTGTCATAATGTTAAATATATAAGTCAAAAAAATCAGGGTGTTGCAATCACCCGCAACGTTGGGCTTGCTCATGCGACAGGGAAATATATTGGCTTTGTAGACAGTGATGATATTGTCTGCCAGAATTATTTTACAATTCTCCTGCCTAAGTTAAGAGACGAAAAATATGACATCATCGAATTTAACTTAACTCGAGATATAAACAATTTGTATAAGAACGCGCCGAAAATGGAAAACAACATTACCCAGCGCGAAATAATCTTATCAGATGACAATTACGCCCCTCTATTACCAATATTCAAGGCAGGGCAATGGCATCTGATGACAAAAATCTTTCACCGTAATATCATTGGTAGCGATAAGTTCGAGGAACATCATCGCTACGAAGACATGATTTTTTGTCCATTCCAGTATTTTAAATGTCATAAGATTCTAAAAATCGAGAATAAGTTATATTACTACCGAGTAAACGATAAAAGTATTACCGAGAACATTATTGATAGTGACGCTGACAGCATTTTCTTTGCTATGCGAAAAATGTATAAATATATTAATGAAAATAGTTCCAAGCGTACTGTTGCGACATTTATGATTATCAATTGCTTTCTCGAAGGACGTAAACTTTTACGCAAGAAAAAAGGCTATTATCGCTATAGCGAGAGTATGCTAAATGACATTCAGAATGCACTTGCATGCTGCGATACGAAAATCGTTAAGAAGAAAATAATTCTGAAGATGAAATACCCCCATATCGATCGTTCTATTTCTGAAACAAGATATAAGATAATATCTGCTTGCAAAAGCTTATTCTTGCGAAAGGGATTTTAACATGTTTGAAAAAGTTGACCGGATTCTTATTTGCAAGCTCAAGTTTTATGGGGATGTTCTGCTAACTACACCTGTTATTGCCAGCATTCGGGCTCGTTATCCGCAAGCTAAGATCGATTTGCTGCTCTATAAAGATACCAAAGCAATCTTAGCCGCCCATAAAGATATCAATAATTTTTATCTGATTGAGAAAAAGCAAGGCCTGCTGTCAACAGTGAAAAATTACCTTTCAGTGCGTCAAAAACTGAAGAAAAATCACTACGACCTGATCGTTAACCTCACCGAACAATGGCCGATCGGCGCTCTTATAGCCTCTTTGCGTTGCCCTTCAATTGCTTTTGAGCGCGAAAAAGATCAGTGGAACCGACTTTTTACGCGAGTAACGCCATCCATTGGAACGCATATTGTTGAACAAAATTTATCTATTCTAAAAGGTATTGGGTTTAGCGAAACAGAACTGAAGAAAGAGATGTCTCTTTGTTATCGCCCTGACGACTATCAACATTTAGTTACCCTACTCCCGGAATTGCCTTCACAAAAATATGTCGTTATTCAACCCACTGCCAGACAAGAGTTTAAATGCTGGGACGATGAAAAATTTGCGCATGTTATAGACCACCTTCATCGGCGTGGTCTGCATGTTTATCTTACCTGTGGGCCAGCGCTAAGTGAGCAGCAGCAGGTTCAGCGCATTGCTGAACTGTGTCAATCCTCCCCTGATCTGACGCTGGCAGGTAAAACCACCTTTTTGCAATTGGCTGCATTGATCGATCATGCAGTTCTGTACATTGGCGTCGATTCTGCTCCTATGCATATGGCAGCGGCGCTAAAGACACCGCAGGTCTGCCTGTTTGGTGCCACCAATTATCAACAGTGGAAGCCATGGTCAAATAAAGCTTTATTGATTTGGGCTGGCGATTATCATCCGATGCCTTCTCGAGATAAACTCGACAGATCTAAAAAATATCTAACATGGATACCGGAGCAAGCTGTGATTGACGCTATCGATAAGGTACTTCATGATAGTGACAATATAAAAGGTAATGAGAAAGCATAAATGGACAGCCAAAAAAACGTTATTAACATTGCTTACTGTACAGATGCCAATTATCTGGAATATGTAGCAGTGTCCATTATGTCTGTCATAATGAATAATCCGGGGCAAAACCTGTCATTTTTCGTCTTTGTCTATGACGTTACAGATGAAGAAATCAATAAACTACGTTCTACCAGTGATAAAATTCAGGTTATTAATATCGATAAGGAAGAGATTGAAAAGTATAACAATGACTTTGCAATCAAACACCTGAACCGTTCTACCTATATGCGTCTGGCCGTACCGCGCTTACTTAAAGATAAGGTTGAACATTTTATCTATTTAGATGCTGATACACTATGTTTTGATAAGCTCAATGATATTAACAGCATTGATATTAGCAATGTCATTTGCGCTGTCAGCCATGATTCTCTCGATATTCATGATACAAAAAATGCCAAACGTCTGAGCCTCAGTACTGGTCATTATTTCAATGCTGGTTTTTTATATATTAACATTGAAAACTGGATCAAGTTTGACATTGAAAATAAAGCAAATACAGTGTTATTTGAACAAGGTAAATCCTTACCTTACTTTGATCAGGATGCACTGAACGTCGCAATGAACGGTAACGTTAAATTTATTGATAAGCGATGGAATTTCTTATTTAACTGGTTCACAGACCAGCAAAAAGATACCTTTTTTTACCAAAAAGATATCCTGCCTCGCATTATTCATTTTACTGGTGGGAGAAAACCCTGGTATAAAGAACATACTGGGCTTTCACAGCAACTTTATCTTTTCTACCATCATTTCACACCATGGCGAAACACAGAAATGCGTTCTTATGCTCCACGCATGAGACCTACTGATTACCGGGTCTATTCACGCCAGGAAGCTAAAAAAGGGAATTATTTCACCTCATTCAAATGGTATTTGAAATACCTTAAGACTAAATTACGTTAATAAAAAACTCCCTTACGGGAGTTTTTTTACTTACTTTTTAATTTTTCACGCAAATAACCAATATAGCTTATTACCGAGGCGAAATACTTCCCTTGTAATCTTTCATGGCGTGATTTCTTTTTATACTGTTTTGGCGTTCTGGCTGGTAGCAGTGGAACATCCGCCCAAGGCGAAGCCTTCCAGGCTTCAACAAAGTACTGTGCAGAGGGATAGCTAGCCCATGAATTCCATGGTTTAGTTACACCTATATAATGGATAAGAATCGTTTCAGGCGTTATATACTCTTTATATTTCGAAAGGTTCTTGCTTTTTAATTCTTGCTTAATACCATAGATAGCATTAAATCTTCTTTCCAGAAAAATCACTTTTTTAAAGAAAAGAATATTCAAGACATCCTGATCCGGAAATGAAAGTTTGTTATTTTTGTCTAATAAGATATCAAAAGCTGCATTGATAAAATTCTGCTCTTTCCACTTTTTCAGGTTTGCAAATATGACACCTGAATTGAAATAATCTTTATTTATCTCAATATCTCTGGCAGGGCTATCATCCACATCAGTAATTACCGCTGCGACATATTCTCCAAGATCAATCTGCGTGAGTTCAAAAAGTGAACCTTTGCACATCACATCCGCATCAATGTATAAAAGTGAATCAATTTTCTCACCAAGATATTCAAAGGCAATAAATCTGAAGTACATTGCGTGTGACCAAGCGTGGCCACTTGGTAAAACCTTTAACCCATTAGCATCCATAACATAAATTGAGATGTTTGTGGAAAATTGCTCTGCTAATTTAGCAATCCGCTGCTGGTAATCAGCATCAATGTAGTCAGTAAAAAGATGAAAATGGATATTTAAATCTCTATTATTCAATAATACCGATGTCATCGAAATTGCAGCACCAAACATAAAATTTTTGTCCACACCCCAGGCGATATTGAGCTGTGTTTCTTGTTCAGATGGTGCTTGATTAAAATCAAGGATCTTTTTTATAGACTGATGACAATTAAAGTTCATTCGCTACACCTATTTAATTTATTATCAATAAGTTACTATCTTTAATTTCAATGAGCCTTGGAGTTATGTAACTTATTTTTTATATACATAACATGACTTAGCACTGAACGGATATATTTTCGTTGCACTCTTTCATGTCGTGACTTACGTTTATACAACCTAGCTGTGTTTGCGTTTAACAGAGACTTTTCTGCCCATGCAGATTTCTGATATGCTTCAATAAAAAACTTAGCCACCGGGTATTTGGCCCATGAATGCCATGGTTTAGTGACACCAGTATAGTGAATTAATACCGTATCGTCGGTAATGAAGTCCTGATAAACCTTATCATTTTTGTTTTTGAGTTCTCGATCGACTTCATAAATACAGTTAAAGTCTCTTCCCAGGAAAATAACATTACCGACAAACAAGATGTTCAGCACATCCTGATCAAAATAAAGAAGCTCTTTTTGGCGTTTATCTAAGACAGAAAATGCTTTGGTCAGCAACTGCTGTTCACGCCACGCTTCGAGATTGGCAAATATCACGCCAGAGTTAAAGTAACCGTTACTCAGTTCAGGAATACCGAGTCTGTTTCCGGATTTAATCCGTACTTCATCGATATCATTGACGACAGCCGCATATTCCCCACGGAAATTAACTTCGGTAAACTCGCGGAGAGATCCTTTGCAAATAATATCGGCATCAAGATACAGTACAGAACTTAATTCTGTGCTTAAATATTCAAATGCAAAATAACGATAGTACATCGCATAAGTCCATGATTTCGTACTCGGTAGTTCACGAAATACCGTGTTATCGAACACAAGGAGCGTCACAGTTGTACTATACATTTGGGTCAGGCGTCTTACACTCTCCAGATAATCATCATCTATATAGTCTGTTGCTATATAAAAGTGAATATCAATATCAGGGTTATTCACTAATACTGAGGTCATTGAAATGCCAGAACCAAATAAAAAATTACGGTCGACACCATACGCAACACTTAGTTTTTTACTCTTCTCATGCGTAGAGCTGTCTATGACGTGTTTTTGAATAACTAGCTTCTGGAAATCAATGTTCATAATAAAATGGCCTCAAACTTTATGTGTGATTTATAGCGCTTTTCTTATTGTTCTTCGTCTTATTTTTTGCGCTTTTGTGACAGCCTGTTCAAACAACCTGACTTCCTGACGAAAGATTTCACGAAGTGGCATCGAAAAATAGACACGTAAAAAACGGTAGATATCTCTGGACGTCAGACCGATCTCAAGTGAAGAGAAATAGAGTCCGATCAAGTCCTTGTCTCGCCAGCGGCGCGGTACATGTTGACGAATTTGTGCACGATGCAGATCGATTACGGAAAGTTTGATATCCGCAATATTTTCTGGCATCGGTTGTTGGAGTAAAAAATGGCAAATATAGCAATCCCGATGATTTACTCCACCTCGATGCATTTTACCCACCATTTCTGCCACACGGGTAATAATGGTCCGTTTTAATACAAAATCAGGACGCTCAACTCCCCACCCGGCACAAAAATCTTCAAGGCTGATGGCGGGAGAAAGGTCCTCAGTGATGATAAACGAGGTTCGCTCTAACGGATTCAGACCTTTTTGACCAAATGCAACCCCTGTCATAGTATCAACATTCAGTTCTTTTAAGCGGTGAATCGCCAGCCACTCACGGTCGGCACCCAGTACAGGCATACGCAGAGATATAAGGTTCTTCACCACTTCTTTAAGCGTGGTTCCATGATGATATTTAAGAAAATAACCCTTTCCCATCATCTCAAAACGTAGGGTACGCCGTGTTTCCAGAGCGCGAAAAACCTCACCATCCAGCTTAGTGACTTCAGTAAACGGGTCTTTTCCTTGCCACTGCGTGGCAAATGGTTCTTTTAATTCAATCATTCTTAGGACCTAAAATGATATCTGCAGCTTTATCTGCCAGGCTGTAGAGATCTTCTGTATCAGCAAAATGCCGCGCGTTCCCGGCCCAACGACTTCTCTGCTCATTATTTTGCAGCGCATCGAAAAGTGCTGTATTCAGATTTTCCTGCTCAAAAGGTTCAGGAATCACCACCCCACATTGTGCGGCGTTGATATAACCCGCATAGCCGCAAACTTCGGTAGTTAATACTGGTAGCCCGGCAACTACAGCTTCTAGCAAGACAATACCGGCAGCTTCCTGTACAGCGGGGTGAAGTAATAAATCAGCAGCAGACATCAATTCTGCGACATCGTCTCGCCCCGAGAAGAACTGCACTTGTTCTTCAACCCCCAATTGACGAGCCTGAGCGCGATAGCGATCGGCCTTATCCTGACCAACAACCATCAATCGCGTGCGGTGGCGGATGACATCAGGCAAAGAAGCCAACGCCTGTAATGTTCTTGGCACGCCTTTGCGTTTGAAATCGGAACCTACCTGTAAGAGTAAGTACTGATCGAGACCAATACCGTTTTTTTCTCTGACAACCTGCCGGCTGTTTTCAGGTTGTTGGCTGTACTTTCGGTCAGGATAGATTCCTGGTGGCAGGATACAAAAACGCTGGCTCTCAGTTTGGTAATGATGTTTGAAGTCACCAATTTGCTTATCGGTTAACATCAAAAGCGTAGTGCCGGCACCCTGCTGAAATACGGCTTTTTCAAATGCAGAATAGTGTCGGTACCTGCGCGTCAATTTGTAGAAAAAGCCTTTCTCGCGGGCGACCTTTTCTGCATAGCAAACGTCCGCAGCGTAATACACATCCAACCCAGGCATTTTATTAAAACCAACGACACGATCGACGGGATGTTGAGTTAAATAATTCTGAACCCACTGATAATATTGCTCGTTTTTCCCATGATTCGTTCTGGATGTGACGGGGACGAGTATAATCTCCAGCCCTTTCGGACGCTCGCCCTGCCATGACTGGGTAAATACCTGAACATGATGGCCACGAGAAGCAACCGTCAGCGCTACCCGCAAGAAATCACGTTGTAACCCACCATAGGGAAAATACTTGTACAAACAAAAAGCAATATTCATGCATTAATATCCGCATCGCGTCGCCAGGCATGTCAGGTTTGAAGCATCAGAATCGTGTAATCCTTGCCTAAAGCATCCAAAGATGACTTTCTGTGCTTTCGAAACGTTTCTGCCCGCTAGCTACCTGAAATTGCGCAGTAGTATATCATTTATTATCACGCATTCCGAAATGAATATTTTTTGAACAAAATACAAAATAAGCCATTAAAAACATACAGATAAAAAAGAAACCAGTTCATCAGAAAACGTACACCGCACAAGAGGTTAAGACATATAAATGCGGCCATGTGCATTTTTGAAATAGCCATCAGCGAAATCAGTCCCTCACCAATTCCATCGTTTTGATACAACCTGGATAAAAATGATGGTAAAGCCATAGTTAAATACATAGAATCCCCAGCACATTCATAAGTCAGCTACCATTATGCTCGAATTGCTTTACACCGCCCTTTTCTACCTTATTCAGCCTTTGATCTGGATACGGCTTTGGGTGCGCGGACGTAAGGCTCCGGCCTACCGTAAACGCTGGGGCGAACGCTACGGCTTTTATCGCCGCCCGCTAAAACCTGGCGGCATCATGCTTCATTCGGTTTCTGTGGGCGAAACGCTGGCTGCAATCCCATTAGTTCGCGCTCTGCGACATCGTTATCCCGACTTGCCGATCACGGTAACCACCATGACGCCAACCGGTTCCGAGCGCGTACAATCTGCTTTTGGCACTGACGTTCAGCACATTTATTTGCCATACGATTTACCGGATGCCCTGAACCGTTTTCTGAATAAAGTTGACCCCAAACTGGTGTTAATTATGGAAACCGAGCTGTGGCCAAATCTGATCGCGGCACTCCATAAGCGCCACATTCCTCTGGTCATTGCCAACGCACGTCTTTCTGCTCGTTCAGCCGCTGGTTATGCGAAATTAGGTAAATTTGTTGGCAGACTACTGCGTCGAATTACGTTGATTGCCGCACAAAACGAAGAAGATGGCGCACGTTTTATTACGCTTGGCGCCAGAAGCAATCAAGTCACCGTTACTGGCAGCCTGAAGTTTGATATATCCGTCACACCGCAACTGGCCGCAAAAGCGGTGACATTACGTCGTCAATGGGCGCCTCACCGCCCGGTATGGATTGCAACCAGCACCCACGACGGTGAAGAAAGCATCATCATTGCCGCTCATCAGGCGTTATTAAATCAGTTCCCGAATCTTTTATTGATTCTGGTTCCCAGACATCCAGAACGGTTCCCGGATGCCATTAACCTCGTACGCCAGGCTGGACTAAGCTATACCACTCGTTCTTCGGGTGAAGTTCCGTCATCAGGTACTCAGGTTGTGATCGGCGATACCATGGGTGAGCTGATGTTGCTGTATGGCATTGCCGACCTTGCTTTTGTCGGCGGTTCACTGGTTGAACGTGGTGGACACAACCCGCTGGAAGCGGCAGCGCATGCTATTCCGGTGTTGATGGGACCACATACGTTTAATTTTAAAGATATTTGCGCCCGTCTCGAACAGGCAAGCGGATTGATCACCGTCACCGACGCAACTACGCTGGTGAAAGAGGTTTCTTCCTTACTGACCGATGCAGATTATCGTAATTTTTATGGCCGTCACGCAGTTGAAGTTCTGTATCAAAATCAGGGCGCGCTACAGCGTCTTCTGCAACTGCTGGAACCTTACCTGCCACCCAAAACGCATTGAGGCAAGTCATGCAAAAACGGGCGATTTATCCAGGAACCTTTGATCCTATTACTAACGGCCACCTCGATATCGTGACGCGTGCGACAAGCATGTTTGATCACGTGATTCTGGCAATAGCCGCAAGTCCCAGTAAAAAGCCGATGTTTACTCTGGAAGAGCGTGTTGAGCTGGCACAACAGGCAACGGCGCATCTTGGCAATGTGGAAGTGCTGGGATTCAGCGATCTGATGGCAAACTTTGCCCGTGATAATCAGGCGAACATTCTGATCCGTGGCCTGCGCGCGGTAGCCGATTTTGAGTATGAAATGCAGCTGGCCCATATGAACCGCCACCTCATGCCACAGCTGGAAAGCGTTTTTCTGATGCCATCTAAAGAGTGGTCATTTATCTCATCGTCACTGGTGAAAGAAGTTGCCCGCCACCAGGGTGACGTGACGCACTTTTTGCCGGAAAACGTCCATCAGGCATTAATGAGTAAACTGAAGTAATGCACCAGGCCGGATGCAGCATCCGGCCTGCAATAACACTATTTCTGACAGCGACGGCAATAGAACGTTGTACGCTGGGCGTGTTTTGTCGCAACAATCGGTGCGCCGCATGCACGACACGGTTCACCTTCTCTCCCATAGACCTGCAGCTCCTGGGCAAAATAGCCAGGCTTACCGTCACTTTGCAGAAAGTCCTTCAGCGTCGTCCCACCCTGCTCGATAGAACGCAGCAACACCGCCTTGATAACGCGTACCAGCAATTCACACTCATCTTTCGACAGTGATGACGCAAGACGGTCAGGATGAATCCCAGCCGCAAATAGCGACTCGCTGGCGTAGATATTACCCACACCCACCACCAGTTTGTTATCCATCAGCCAGGGTTTAATCGCCGTTTTCTTCTTCGCACATTTCTGCTGTAGATAATTGGCGTTGAAATCATCGCTCAGCGGCTCAGGGCCAAGATGAGCGAGGACATTATGTCCATCCAGTTCTTTAGTCCACAGCCAGGCGCCAAAGCGGCGGGGATCGGTATAACGCAGAACTTTGCCGTTGCTCATCACTAAGTCAACGTGGTCGTGCTTGTCTGCCGGAAGCTCTTCAGGAAGGATACGCAAGCTACCCGACATCCCCAGATGAATGATTATCCAGCCATCCGCCAGTTCTAGCAGCAGGTATTTCGCGCGCCGCTGTACGCTGAGGACAGGTTGATCACTCAGACGATAGATTTCCTCAGATACTGGCCAACGCAAACGACCGTTACGCACCGTCGCGTGCATAATCGTTGCCCCCACCAGATGCGGCTCAATACCACGGCGGCTGGTTTCGACTTCAGGTAATTCAGGCATAGTATCTCCGGCGGTATGTCAGGTCTCATTAATATGGGGACGGCCAGAAAACAAAAAACCCCGCCGAGGCAGGGTTTTTCTTTACATCAAAACGAAAATTATTTGATTTTCGCTTCTTTGTATAAAACGTGCTGACGAACAACTGGATCGAACTTTTTCAGTTCCAGTTTTTCCGGCTTAGTACGTTTGTTCTTCGTAGTGGTATAGAAGTGACCAGTACCAGCAGAAGAAACCAGCTTGATTTTCTCACGAATACCTTTAGCCATGATTTATTTCCTCTTAGTACTTAGTACTTTTCGCCACGGGCACGCAGTTCAGACAGAACTGTTTCGATGCCTTTCTTATCAATAACACGCATACCTTTAGCAGATACACGCAGGGTGACAAAACGCTTCTCGCTCTCAACCCAAAAACGGTGAGAGTGCAGGTTAGGCAGGAAACGGCGTTTAGTCGCGTTCAGTGCGTGGGAACGGTTGTTACCGGTCACCGGACGCTTGCCAGTAACTTGGCAGACTCGGGACATGTCTATTCTCCAAAAATCAAATTAGCTCGAGCTTCGTATGGGGTATTGGCGCCTCGTCAGGCTTCTCAGCCCGGTTATCGCAGTTCAATACACTTAATCTTTCAATGTTGCCTCGTCATTGGACGCAACAAGAATGATTTTGCGTATTTGCGAACTCTCGATTGCCAGGCCCAAATGCCAAACCCGAGATTCTCAAAGGTGGCGTAGTATACGCTGAGTCAGCGATGTGCTCAAGTCCCGAACAGACAAAGATCCCGATGGATCGCGTAAAGTGCGTTAAATCCAACCGCGTTCCGCAAAAGAAACGTACTCTCCGCGCCCAATGACCAGATGATCAAGCACCCGGATATCCATGAACTGACAGCATTTCACAACACGCTCGGTGATGAGTTTATCTGCTTTACTCGGCTCTGCACACCCCGAAGGGTGATTATGCGCAAGGATCACCGCAGAAGCATTCATTTTTATCGCTTCACGGACAATTTCTCTCGGATGCACCTCGACATGGCTAAGCGTACCGGAAAAAAGTTTGCTGTGTTTAATCACGCGATGTTGAGAATCCATAAAGATCACCAAAAAGATCTCGCGTTCCTCTTGCGAAAGCTGGCTTTGCAGAAATTCACGCGCCATTTCCGGACTAAGTAGAGCCCGCTCCTCTATCATTCGCACGTTGTAGTAGCGTCTTGCCAGCTCCGCAATCCCCTTCAACTGCGCGTACTTCGCGATACCGATTCCCTGAACATAGCTAAAATCCATGTAATCAGCAGACAACAGGCCATACAGCGACTCAAAATGCTGAAGCATCTCTTTCGCCAGCGTAAGCACATCTTTACCCTGCATGCCGGTACGTAAAAAAAGAGCCAAAAGCTCAACATCGGTCAGAGAACTGGCCCCCTGCGCCAACAGCTTTTCCCGGGGCATCATACTTCCTGTATTTTCCATGCTTCTCCCTCCTCTCGCGTCCGCATAGTGGCATAACACCGAAGGTGATTCGACGCGTTGTTTTCACTTCTTCGTAGCGCCTCGCAAAGTGGAGTACGGTCAAAAGCACGACAAATTGCGGATTGTGATAAAATATCCGCCTTCTGGTGAAACCCAACAGGAAAGATTATGATGAGCCTGGCCGGTAAAAAAATCGTACTTGGCGTCAGTGGCGGTATTGCTGCGTACAAGACCCCTGAGTTGGTGCGTCGTTTACGGGAACGCGGCGCTGACGTCCGCGTGGCGATGACCGAAGCGGCAAAAGCATTTATTACTCCCCTGAGTTTACAGGCGGTTTCAGGTTATCCCGTTTCCGACAGCCTGCTTGACCCCGCAGCCGAAGCCGCGATGGGCCACATCGAGCTGGGGAAATGGGCCGATTTGGTCATCCTGGCACCCGCTACTGCAGACCTGATTGCTCGTGTCGCCGCAGGTATGGCCAACGACCTGGTGTCAACGATTTGTCTGGCAACGCCTGCTCCTGTTGCTGTACTGCCAGCCATGAACCAGCAGATGTACCGCGCTGCCGCGACCCAGCACAACCTGGGTATTCTTGCCTCACGCGGTTTACTCATTTGGGGTCCTGACAGCGGTAGTCAGGCATGTGGTGATATCGGCCCTGGGCGCATGCTGGATCCGTTAACGATTGTGGATATGGCGGCAGAACATTTTTCACCTGTCAACGATCTGCAACATCTCAACATCATGATTACGGCGGGTCCGACGCGTGAACCGCTTGATCCCGTGCGTTATATTTCCAACCACAGTTCCGGGAAGATGGGGTTTGCGATCGCGGCCGCTGCCGCAAAGCGCGGTGCAAACGTCACACTGGTATCGGGTCCCGTTTCGTTATCCACACCACCATTTGTTCAACGGGTTGATGTGATGACCGCGCTGGAAATGGAAGCCGCTGTGCAGTCTACGGTGCAACAACAGCATATTTTTATCGGCTGCGCTGCAGTCGCTGATTATCGCGCTGAAACTGTCGCCCACGAAAAAATAAAAAAACAAGCGACGCAGGGTGATGAATTAACAGTAAAAATGGTCAAAAATCCGGACATTATCGCCGGTGTTGCCGCACTGGATGCTAACCGTCCTTTTGTCGTTGGGTTTGCCGCCGAAACAAATAATGTGGAAGAATATGCCCGGCAAAAACGCATCCGCAAAAACCTTGATGTGATCTGTGCGAACGACGTTTCGCTGTCAACTCAAGGGTTTAACAGCGATAGCAACGCATTACACCTTTTTTGGCAGGATGGAGACAAAGTCTTACCGCTTGAGCGTAAAGAACTCCTGGGCCAATTATTACTCGACGAGATCGTGACCCGTTATGATGAAAAAAATCGACGTTAAGATTCTGGACCCGCGCGTAGGGCAACAATTTCCGCTCCCGACGTACGCCACTTCTGGTTCTGCCGGACTTGACCTGCGTGCTTGTCTTGATGACGCCGTAGAGCTGGCGCCGGGCGCAACAACGCTGGTGCCAACCGGGTTAGCTATCCACATTGCCGATCCTTCTCTGGCAGCGGTAATGCTCCCGCGCTCCGGGCTGGGTCATAAGCACGGTATCGTGCTGGGCAATCTGGTTGGTTTGATTGATTCCGACTACCAGGGCCAACTGATGGTGTCCGTCTGGAACCGTGGTCAGGACAGCTTCACTATTGAGCCGGGCGAACGTATCGCGCAGATGGTATTTGTACCGGTCGTGCAGGCTGAATTTAATCTGGTGGAAGAATTTGAAGCCACCGATCGTGGCGAAGGTGGCTTCGGCCATTCCGGGCGCAAGTAACCCGCAGAAAAGTATCCCATAGCGTAATAACGCAATAACACACCGCAAACAACAGTTTGCGGTCGCTGTGTGGATGCCTGCCTGGCAAGAGCTTATTTTCAGGGGTATTTTGTAACATGGTAGAAAAGCAAACTGCGAAAAGGAATCGTCGCGAAGAAATACTTCAGTCTCTGGCACTGATGCTTGAGTCCAGCGATGGTAGCCAACGCATCACCACAGCAAAGCTGGCAGCCTCAGTTGGCGTATCCGAAGCGGCATTGTATCGCCATTTCCCCAGCAAGACCCGTATGTTCGATAGCCTGATTGAGTTTATCGAAGATAGTCTGATTACGCGTATCAATCTGATTTTGAAAGATGAAAAAGACACCAACGCGCGTCTGCGTCTGATCGTTCTGCTGATTTTAGGGTTTGGTGAGCGTAATCCAGGCCTGACACGAATTCTGACCGGACACGCGTTGATGTTCGAGCAAGACCGTCTGCAAGGTCGCATTAACCAACTTTTTGAGCGCATTGAAGCGCAGTTGCGCCAGGTTCTGCGAGAAAAAAGAATGCGTGAAGGTGAAGGCTACACCGTGGATGAAACGCTGCTGGCCAGCCAGTTACTGGCTTTCTGCGAAGGTATGCTGTCCCGGTTTGTGCGTAGCGAATTTAAATACCGCCCAACGGATGATTTTGACACCCGCTGGCCGTTGGTTGCCGCTCAATTGCAGTAGCGATTTCGTCTTGTCCGGCCTACGGGGTTACGTAGGCCGGACAAGCGCAGCGCCATCCGGCAGTTCTTAAACTCCGTACGCTTCGCGATAGGCCCGTACTGCCACCAAATGCTCCGCCATCTCTGGTTTCTCTTCCAGATACGCAATCAGATCTTTCAGGGTAATGATAGAAATCACCTTGCAGCCATAATAGCGTTCCACTTCCTGAATCGCGGAAATCTCGCCGCGACCGCGTTCCTGACGATCGAGAGAAATCAGTACCCCCGCCAGAGTGGCGCCATTCGCCTGGATAATTTCCATCGACTCACGAATCGCCGTACCTGCGGTGATAACATCATCCACCAGCATCACGCGTCCCTCTAGTGCGCTACCGACCAGATTCCCGCCTTCACCGTGGGTCTTCGCCTCTTTACGGTTAAAGCAGTACGGCAAATCTTTATCGTGGTGTTCCGCCAGCGCAACGGCCGTTGTGGTCGCAATCGGAATACCTTTGTAGGCAGGGCCAAACAGCAAATCGAACTCAATACCGGAATCCACCAGCGCTTCGGCATAAAAACGGCCTAACAGTGCCAGGTCGCGCCCGGTATTAAACAGCCCGGCGTTGAAGAAATAGGGGCTTTTGCGCCCGGATTTCAGCGTAAATTCGCCAAACTTTAGTACCTGCTTGCTAAGCGCAAACTCAATAAACTGGCGCTGATACGGTTTCATGGATTCGCTCCTCATCTCACTTTATTACAGACAAAAAAAAGGCGACTCATCAGTCGCCTTTAAAATCAATTTTCTAACGCCGCCTTCTGCGTCGCTACAATGGATTCGATTCCCCCTCGGGCCAATGCCAGTAGGGTGAGAAGTTCTTCATGGCTGAACGGTTCGCCTTCCGCCGTACCCTGAACCTCTATAATGCGACCGTCCTCAGTCATCACTACGTTCATGTCGGTTTCAGCAGCAGAGTCTTCGACATACTCAAGGTCACAGAGTGCTTCACCGTTCACAATGCCCACGGAAACCGCGGCGACCATCCCTTTCATCGGGTTAGTTTTCAGCTTACCGCTCGCCACCAGCTTGTTCAGCGCATCAGCCAACGCAACGCATGCGCCGGTAATTGATGCGGTGCGCGTACCGCCATCGGCCTGAATAACATCGCAGTCCAGCGTAATTGTGAATTCGCCGAGCGTTTTCAGGTCAACAGCTGCGCGCAGCGCGCGGGCGATCAGACGCTGGATTTCCATGGTACGACCGCCCTGCTTACCTTTTGCCGCTTCACGGGCGTTACGGGTGTGCGTAGCGCGTGGCAGCATGCCATATTCTGCGGTGATCCAGCCCTGGCCCTGACCTTTCAGAAAACGCGGTACGCCTTCATCAATAGAGGCGGTACACAGCACTTTGGTATCACCAAATTCGACCAGCACGGAGCCTTCAGCGTGTTTTGTATAATTACGGGTCAGGGTGACGGGACGCACCTGATTGGCACTACGACCTGCTGGACGCATGATAAAATCTCCGGCTTGAAACGAATGTGGCTGCGCATTATACGGACTTCCGACTGTTATTCCTATCCTGACAAGACGTGGATGGCTATAATCCTCCCATCTCATCTTTAAAAACAGGAACGTCTATGATCCGCAGCATGACCGCCTACGCCCGGCGTGAAATCAAGGGTGAATGGGGTAGCGCCACCTGGGAAATGCGCTCGGTAAACCAGCGTTATCTGGAAACTTATTTTCGCCTGCCGGAGCAGTTCCGTAGTCTCGAACCCGTTGTTCGCGAACGTATTCGCACGCGTCTGACGCGCGGTAAAGTCGAATGTACGCTGCGTTTTGAGCCTGATGCCAGCGCGCAAGGCGAGCTGATTCTGAATGAAAAACTCGCTAAACAGCTCGTTAGCGCTGCTAACTGGGTCAAAATGCAGAGCGATGAAGGTGAAATCAACCCGGTTGATATCCTGCGCTGGCCAGGCGTAATGGCTGCCCAGGAGCAGGATCTGGACGCCATTGCCGCCGAAATCCTCGCCGCGCTTGACGGTACGCTGGATGACTTCATCGTTGCGCGTGAAACCGAAGGTCAGGCGCTGAAAGCGCTGATCGAGCAGCGTCTGGAAGGCGTCAGCGCTGAAGTCACAAAAGTGCGTGCTCATATGCCGGAAATCCTGCAATGGCAGCGCGAGCGTCTGGTAGCCAAACTGGAAGACGCCCAGGTGCAACTGGAAAATAACCGCCTTGAGCAAGAGCTGGTGCTGATGGCGCAACGTATCGATGTGGCGGAAGAATTAGATCGTCTGGAAGCCCACGTCAAAGAAACCTACAACATTCTGAAGAAAAAAGAGGCGGTTGGCCGTCGTCTGGACTTTATGATGCAGGAATTCAACCGTGAGTCGAACACTCTGGCATCGAAGTCTATCAATGCCGAAGTGACGAATTCCGCGATTGAACTGAAGGTACTGATCGAGCAAATGCGCGAGCAAATTCAAAATATCGAGTAAATACTTAAGAGCTATCACAAAGACGCACAAAACCAGCAAAGCCCGCATTTAGCCGGGCTTTTTTGTTATCATGGGCTATCATAAAGACGCAACAAAGCGCATAGTTAAGGTGTACCCAACGGTGTACCCAATGAGTTTTGTGTACATCACTTTGGGTACACCCTCTATTCAAAGTTTGGATATTCGCAAAATGCCAAAACTGACAGACATGCAGATCCGTGCGTGGATAAAAGCCGGAGAACGCTTCGAAGGACGCGCAGATGGTGGCGGTCTATACCTCCGATACCGACAGGTAGACCAATCCCCAAGCTGGCGATTCCGCTATAAGTTCTCTGGTAAGCAACGGGCTATGGTTATTGGCTCCTATGCCGAGCTATCACTATCTAAAGCCAGAGAGACCGCCAAAGAACTAGCCGCCCGCGTTGCGCTTGGTTATGACGTGGCAGGAGAAAAACAGGAACGGAAAGCCAAGGCCCTGGCGAAGATGGAAGCAGAAAAAAACGCCATGCGCGTTTCAGATCTTGCCGCCGAATACTTTGAACGCCAAATACTGCCTCGCTGGAAGCATCCAGACATACTACGCCGCCGGATCGACAAGGATATTAATCCCCATATTGGACGCATGAAGGTGGAGGACGTAAAGCCACGGCACATTGATGACATGCTTAAAGCTATTGTTGACCGTGGAGCACCGACCATAGCGACAGACGTTCTACGCTGGACACGCCGCATATTCGACTACGGAATCAAACGGCACGCACTGGAGATTAACCCATGTTCCGCATTTGAGGTTTCGGACGCTGGTGGGAAGGAGGTTAGCCGTGACCGCTGGTTAACCCGTGATGAGTTAATCCAGCTATTTAGGGCCATGCGCACCGCAAAGGGATTCAGTCGACAGAATGAGATCACTTTCAAACTATTGTTAGCCCTATGCGTTCGTAAAATGGAGTTATGCGCCGCCCGCTGGGAAGAGTTCGACCTGGACAAAGGCATTTGGCACTTACCAGAAGAACGCAGCAAAAATGGTGACGCAATAGATATTCCGCTGGCACCACCAGCAGTTGAATGGCTAAGAGAGCTTTACACGTTCTCATGCAACAGCGCATGGGTATTGCCAGCCAGAAAGATGCAAAACAGGATGATTCCACACATTCAGGAAAGCACTCTGCCCGTGGCGCTGGCAAAGGTACGCGCAGAAATGCCGGACGTGCCGAACTTCACCATTCATGACTTCCGCCGTACAGCTCGTACACATTTAGCGGCATTGGGAGTTGACCCGGTAGTCGCAGAAAGATGTCTAAATCACCGTATCAAAGGCGTAGAGGGTATCTATAACCGGCACCAGTATTTTGATGAACGCAAAGCAGCGCTGGCACAATGGGCCGATCTGCTGGTGGCGCTGGAGAGCGGTGAAGATTACAACGTAACACCAATAAGAATAGTGAAGTAAGCGGACAGATTGAGCCTAGCCCGACGGGGCGAAAAGCGGAAGCCTTGCCGTCTGACTCAATCGCTCATTAAGGCATAGCGTGAAAGGTGACGCGATGACAAAGAAAAACGATAAACAAAATGATATGAATGTATGGAAACGTAACAACATTCCTGCATTAGAATTTTGTTCTCTGCCAAGGGCAGCAGAACTGCTTAACTGCCATCTAAATGATTTAATTCATTTTATTCAAGTTGGCGCCATTGAAATTTGTTTAGCCCTGCATGATTTTGAAGCAGCATTATTTACACTTGGCGCTTGGGAAGAATCAAATGAATGGGAGGAGAAATTCCCTCCTAAACTGATGACAAAGTACACAAACAAATCACCTTTAAGCCTGTTTATGCCAAAAGCTGAATTTGATATGAATCCGACAGCGACTGCGCGAGTTAGACGGCTTTATCAAAATAAGGACATTCCCGGACTAAAGAAACCGATCTTGAATCTTTCCGGATTATGGGCGCTATCATTAAGTCACCTACCTCACTCATTCTTCAACGCATTAAAAAATAATGAAGAAATTTCATTCACCTCTTTTAACCTTTCCTTTAAAGAGGCAGACGTTCCGTTAAATCTCGATAATTATGATGATTATGTGATTATGGCCCAACCTTTAACAGAGCATCTCTACGCATCTGGATTGCTAAACGAAGCAGATGTTAAGCCAATTGCGACTATCACAGTAAAAGATATTTTTATTACCAGATGTCAAATTGAAAAAATATACAGCTACATTGGGCAAGATATACCAAATTTCATCAATGGAGGAGTTCGCCAGTCACAACCAAATGAATTGATGATAGAAAAAAGCGTTCCAGAAGTGAACACTAATAAGGTTGGCGAGTTCTTGGAGATGTTAATCAGGTGTGTACCAGAATTGGGGGATGACGTCATGAAGGCGACTGCTAACAAGCGCCACAGCATACTAAGCGCATTTCTTGAAAGGCAGCAGAAGGAGGGTAAATTTAACAATATGAAAATGCCAGCCTCAGCAACCATTGAAAAATACTTCAAAATTTGAAACTGACAGTTTTAAATTTGCAACATTGCTCACTGATATTGCCATTTAATACCCGTAACAACCGCTATCAACAGGAGTTACGGGGAAATGACAAAGCAATCAACCATTCCTACTACTGGATACATCCGCCGGTATAGATTGCCGGAAATGTTGGGTGTATCTATGCCAACTATCGACCGCTGGGTTAAGAATGGTACGCTGCCACGACCAGTAAAACTCACCGACAACGTAACCGCATTTGACGCGGTAGAGATTCATAATTGGCTGGCAGAACGCCGCGGGAAGGTGGCGTAATGGAAAAGAAAAACCGCCCAGTACAGCAGGCGGCTAACTCAGATATTCGCGGATCCGATGTTACGCCACCAGCCCACTCTATTCAACAGATGAAGCGTACGCCGAAAAAGCATCGTGCCCGCGTCTATATGCTGCGCACTGGCGTAGAGGGATGGACAGAGAACGATATTCTTCGCTACTGCCGTCTTTCGTCTGGCCGCAACTATGCATCTGAAATAGAACGCCGCCTTGATATTCAGCTTGAGCGTATCGACGAGAAAAACCCGGATGGCATTGGCTCACACCTACGCTACCGCCTTGTAAGCCGTGGTGACGTGATGCGAGTCATCCAGTTGGTTAACAGCAATGCTGTTACGGGTGGTTATCAGGGGCTTACTCAGTCTGAAATAACCGACATTCTCAACCTATACCCGGACGCATTTACCGCCGCATAACGGAGTCTGAAATATGAAACTCGAAAAAAGCCGATTCACTTCGGAGGCCGCCCCACAATCTAACGTAGGCCAGAGCGTAATTATCAATAACGACTTTGCCGCTATTGTGCCGGTTAATTCAGGTCTGATTGGCGGGCGTGAAGCCAATATTGTGAGCGCTAAGGCGTTGCATAAAGTGCTGGGAGTGGGGCGTGACTACTCAACGTGGCTTTCTGACCGTATCAAGGATTACGGCTTCGAGCAGGGCGTTGATTACGTGGTGTTTGATTCCCCCATTTTGGGGAACCAAAGCGCAGAAAATAACCAGCTCGACGGCGGCTGGGTAACGAAACGCGGAGGGGATCGGCGTAGCAAAGATACCGGGCTTTCTCTTGGTATGGCAAAAGAGATGGCTATGGTTGAGCGCAACGAGCAGGGCCGAGCCGTTCGACGTTACTTCATCCAGTGTGAGGAAGAACTACAGCTCAGCGTACCGGAGATTGCCGCCCGGTATCGCCAGCATCTTAAAGCCCGCATCAATGCGGCTGGTCGTTTCACCGCTATGTGTGAAGCGCTTGAATTAGCGCGAATGGAGCAAGGTAAAACCACACAGCGCCATCACTACACCAATGAGAGCAACATGCTGTCTCGCATTGTTCTTGGTGGCCTGACAGCTAAGCAATGGGCGCAGACAAATGGTGTAGAGGGTGAGCCACGCGACAGCATGAACGCTGAGCAACTTGAGCACCTTGCTTACCTTGAGAATACCAACATCACGCTGATCGATATGGGCATGGAGTTTGATCAGCGCAAAGCAGAATTAACCCGCCTGTCACAACGCTGGATGGCAAAGCATCTGGAGGTTGCTCATGACTAAGTCCACCAGCATCCCACGGCCGCAGCAGCGCTTTAAGGACGCGCACGGCGCTAAGGTGACGGTTGAAAGCGTTACATCCAATCGCGTGACGTTCTACCGCGACGGATATCATTCATCATGTGTACAGCCGCTGGAACGCTTTACCAAAGAATTCCGGGAGGTAGCGCAATGATGGCTACCGTCCAGAGCAAGAGCTTTCCACTGGCTGGCCTGTTAGCAAATGTTAACCCGCAGAACCTTATAAAACCCAATGTCGCGAACGGCTGCCTGTTATCAATTGTTATGGTTAATGGCTTAGCAAAACTTAGCCTGAACCTCACAAAACCTGACATCCACGCACGGGGAATGACGACAAATGATGACATTTTAAACCAAGAAATAATCACCTCTAAAAAGCTGATTGTGGGGAATAAATTCCCCCTGCTGGCTGGTGGTATGAACTGTATTGCTACCGTTGTGAACCGTTCCACATCGACTTTCGCGACAAATACGCGTGCGCTGGAAGATTTTTTAGGGGTCGTTACGCGAGGGAGAGAGTTTTCGGAGTCCATAAAAAAGGGCAGCCATAAGGCCACCCTTTGGAACGTTACCAGCGCGGATCACTCCTCTGGCGTGTCAGTTTTCGATTTGCGGCGTTGGCGTCGCTTTATCTCACCACGCATGGCGGTAACGATAAATTGCGCATCGCTTTCCCCTTCCTCTTTGACCAACTCAACATCGGTGAGCACATCAAGAGGAACTCTTGCTGTTTTCTGCCGAGATTTGTTGTTGGTTGTACCCGTTGCCATATCTGTAACTCCTCGCATTAGGTGGGAGTCATTATGCACTAAAAAAGTAGGATGTAAACACTTGAGGTGGGAGTCACTTTGGTGTAGTGTTTATTCCATAGGTGCAAGTCACCTACAGAGTTTAAAAGCAACGAAACCCGGCAGTGCGTCAACACTAACCGGGCTTCTCACCACCAGCGTTATCGACAGTAACGAGGTAGCTATGAGCAATCGTACCACACACCCGCAAGGGCGGGATTCTTACACCCTTAAAAAATTCACATGGTGTTTTCTCGCTATCAACCGCCACGACAAAAAGGCCAAACCATGCCGCCTGTCTGTTGAGGCTGAAACTGAGCGCGAAGCACGCAGCATCTTAGCCCCGCATTTCATTCTCTCTTTGGCTGCCCGCCTGCCAGTTGTCGGAGGGAGCCATGCGTAAAAAACCATTGAAAAGCAGCATTGCGATTGCCCTCAGATCCATTGAGCAGGCTTCCGCTGTACTGATTGCTGTCCGCCACGCAGCCGGAGAAATGGAGCCTTGCGATATTTCAGACGCTATTGATGCGTGTTCTGGTTTGGTCAATGAGGCGCGTTGTGAGCTGGCAATTCTGGAGGGTGAAGAATGAATAAGTACCGTGTGTTAGTTAACTGTTTCGACCGTGCGGGCGCACCGATCCCAGTGACATGGTATGGCAACGCCACCAGCCCCAGTGACGCAATCCGAAAAATGAACCATGAAGCGCAGAGCAATGGCTGGAGTGTTGGAAAAATCATTTGTGTACAGCAAAGAAAAATCAGTCAGGAAATGGAGGTCGCAGCATGAATATCAACGCAATCTATCGCCACCCGGCGGAACTGAATGCCGAAGAAATGCTAGCCCGTGAACATCCCTACCCCGAATCATTCGCGCTCGCCGAGCGTACCGTGGAACGAATGAGCCGCGCCCGTACAGGCCTGGCTCATGTGATGACGGAGTTGCTTCCCGAACTCGACGAAGAACAGGGGGTAGTACTGAATTGCTGGTTAAACAAAATCCTGACGATTATCGATATTACCCGTATTGATGCGGAGGGGAGAGCATGAGCCAGTTACAACTTATTGATGCTACCCGCCAGGTTGAGCAGGCACAGGCCGTTTTATCTATGTGGGTGGAAAGAACCCCACAATGCCCAAGTCCAGAATTAACACGCCTTATCGGTTCAATTCTCACTTTACTGCATGGCGTTCCAGAGGCGATGAGCGAGGCAGAAAGCCAGCTGGCGGACTATGTGATGCGTGATTACCGGGAGAACAAGGCATGAATGAGATTAAAGCGATTCCTGAAGGAATAATTATCAACGGGAAGCTGCAGGCCTACTCGGACGTCATCAGTTTGTTTGAGAACGGCACATATGATTCCTGCCCGATTGATGCTTATCAGGCTTTACAGGAAATAAACGATGCCCATCAGCGTGGCTGGGTTGATCCCGATATGGACCAGCAGATTGTTATGTGGCGGTGGCTGGTGGCGGGCATGTTCATCCGTGAACTTGCTAAAAACGGTTGTGAGTCAGAAAGCATCACGCCGGGTGAGGATAAATATTACACCTATGCAGGGGGCGGGATCCCTGTGCCTCTGAGAATGAGGAATGTGCGCAATGCGCTTATGTGCCTGGTGGAAACGCAACTACTGCAGATTTTGGGCGGTGATGAGGGAAGGGTTGCCTGCACAGAAGCCTACCGGGCAATGGTGACAAATTCCCCTGAGGATGGTGGCTTGATTTTGTCTGCCGAGGGCATGAGGCAAATCACCGGATTTTTGGATGCTTTTGTCACTATGGCTGTTACCGGCGCGTTCCCTGATAACCGGGCCATTCACTGATGGAGAGGACTATGAACTATTTCGCAGAGGCCACTCCTGATGGCGTAACCATCGTAACCCGAAGTAATGCCGGAGTATGTGGGCATACTGCTCTCCTCGGTTTTGAGGAGGCTATAACGCGTCTGGATGCTGGCGAGTATGACAATAATTTAGATGAGGGTTTTGCAATCCATCTTGCTGTAGCTAAAGGTGGCAACGCTGGCTGGTTCGATTATACCGCACAGCATAACGCCACCATGTGGCGATGGCTAATTGCTGCCGCATTCATTGCCGAAATGAAGCGCGAGAACGGCACAACCATTGTGACTGATTTAGACGGTACAACCTCATGGGCAGCGCTTTATTCCAATGGAGATACAACAATCCCGCTGTATCCCTTAGCTGAAAGACTGGCGATGGCAAACAACATCGAGGGAGCCATGCTCGAGCGTTACGGTGTTGAGCAAGGGATAGAGAATATCATTATTTTCTATCGTTCCATGCTGGATGTTGAGCTGGGCGAGCTAACGCCGTTCGGGCGTGAAGTACTGGCAGAGCTACATGATCACTTTATTAGCGATCTGGAAGTAAACGGCTGGCCTGAAACGCCAGTGGCGCACTGAGGAGAGAGAACATGATTACTAAAAACTTTCGACTGAATGCGCTGGCTAACCAGTATGCGGCGGCACTGTATGACCATATTACAGCGACCAACGGCGGTGATTATTTCATGATTGACGCAAATGGTGAGTCTGTTCGCGTGGAGGTTATCGGCGGTATCAAAGGGATACGTGACCTTGTTGATGGTTACGCACTGGAAGCACTCAAAGAGCATTATCCGGCAGCACAATGGGAAAGTATCGGGATCGCGTATCTGTCCCGGTGCGTTGATGCTGAGGGAATTACGGATGACGGGATCAGCGCATGGACAAGCATGACTGCCGACATGGGCGCAACGGCAGGGGGAAATAATGCGTAATATCGACCTTATTCGTGAAGTGACCAGCGCCGCAGCGAACAACTGGCCTCATGTGCTGGCTGGCTTGAATATCGATGTTCCCGACTCACCTCACCGCCACGCAGGATGTCCAGCATGTGGCGGGACGGATCGCTTCCGGTTCGACGACAACGGGCGCGGCGCTCACATCTGCAACCAGTGCGGTGCTGGCGACGGCTTAGACCTGATTAAGAAGGTGAACAACTGCGACACCACAGAAGCGGCGAAGCTTGCCGCTGGCGTGCTGGGTATTGATTCCCGGGCAGAGGAACAGGACGAAGCGAAAGCCAGCCAGAGGCGAAAGCAACTGGAGACTGAGAGCCAACGACGTGAGCAGGAGCGCCAGCAGCGGGCAGAAAATGACGCAACGCAGCGCCGGGCGACATTTACCCGTCTGTTTGATGGGATGCGTCAGAATGCCGCGCAGGGCGAATCTGAGTACCTTATTGCTAAGGGGCTGAGTGGATTCACCCTCCCCATTCTTACCGATGGATCAATCTTATTGCCGCTGGTGGACGAATCCGGCTTTGTAACTGCCGCACAGACCATTACGCCAAAGGGAGAAAAGCGACTCCTGACCGGTTCTGCAAAGCGCGGTGCATATCACGCCGTAAACGCACCAGAATCGCCGCAGAGCGTTTTAATTGCCGAAGGGCTGGCAACGGCATTGTCTGTTCACCTGATGCGACCTGACGCGCTGACAGTGGCAGCAATCGACGCTGGCAACCTACTCCCCGTAGCGGAAGTGATGCGCCGGAAACTCCCGGACGCAGAAATCATTATCGCTGCAGATAACGACCACCACGAAGACGGTCAGCCCAATACAGGGAGGGAGGCTGCAGAAAAAGCGGCCTTATCAGTAACGGGATCGGTATCGCTGCCTCCGACAAGCAATAAAGCCGACTGGAATGACTACCACCAGCAAAACGGGCTGGAAGCGTCTGTATTAGCTTTTAACGAATCTGCATATCAGCCGCAGGCGGAAACTCAGGACAACAAGATCACAACAAGAAATTGTCCCGACAACGGCAAGATTACGGCAATGGATTTACCTGATGACGGTAAGAACACGGTAAGTGAACCGAGTGATAAAGACACATTAAAACCCCGCATTGAAAGCCGGAATGATGGCGTTTTCTACGTGTCTCCAAAGGTGGATAAAGACAGCGGGGAGATTATCAACAATGAAAGCTGGTTGTGCTCACCGCTGGAAGTTATCGGCACCGGGCGAGACGACAAAGATCAGTACCTGATTATTCGCTGGCTGGCCTTTGGCGCAGATATCCCGACTACCGCAGCAATCCCCCTGGCCGATATTGGTGAGCGTGAAGGCTGGCGCACCCTGAAAGCAGGAGGGGTGAACGTCACAACCAAAAGCAGCCTACGGGCGATTCTGGCCGACTGGCTACAGCGCAGCGGTTCCCGTGATTTGTGGCGCGTGGCTCACGCTACCGGCTGGCAATGTGGGGCGTACATCATGCCAGATGGGGAAATCATTGGTACGCCAGCGCACCCCGTTTTGTTCAATGGGCGAAGCTCTGCCGCCGCCGGTTATACCGTGCAGGGTACCACTGGTAGTTGGCGGGATGGTGTGGCACATCTGGCCTTCGGCAACTATTCCATGATGACCGGGATCGGCGCAGCTCTCGCAGCTCCGTTAATCGGGCTGGTGGGCGCGGATGGATTCGGGATCCACTTTTATGAACAATCGAGCGCGGGCAAGACCACTACGGCGAACGTGGCAAGCAGCTTATACGGCAATCCAGACTTACTCCGCCTGACGTGGTACGGCACAGCGCTGGGGCTGGCAAACGAAGCCGCCGCCCACAATGACGGGCTGATGCCACTGGATGAAGTTGGACAGGGTTCAGACCCGATAAGCGTGTCACAGTCTGCCTATGCGCTGTTTAACGGCGTGGGTAAATTGCAGGGAGCTAAGGACGGCGGGAACCGGGATCTAAAACGCTGGCGTACTGTTGCCATCAGTACTGGTGAGATGGATTTAGAGACCTTCATCGCCACCGCCGGACGCAAAACCAAAGCAGGCCAACTGGTTCGCTTGCTCAATATTCCGTTGAGTAAGGCGGTGCGCTTTCATGAGTATCAGAACGGCAAGCAGCATGCTGACGCACTGAAAGACGCATATCAACACCACCACGGCGCAGCCGGCAGAGAGTGGATTAAGTGGCTGGCAGACCACCAGCAGCAGGCGATTGATACTGTCCGTGAGTGCGAGGAGCGCTGGCGCAGTCTGATACCTGCCGACTATGGCGAACAGGTACACCGTGTAGGCGCTCGCTTTGCCATTCTGGAGGCCGCTTTATTGTTGGGAGAGGTAGTTACGGGGTGGGACGCTCAGACCTGCCGTGATGCGATACAGCACAGCTACAACGCATGGGTAAGAGAGTTCGGCACAGGTAACAAAGAGCATCAGCAAATAATTGAGCAGACAGAAGCGTTTTTAAATGCGCATGGCCTGAGCCGGTTCGCCCCATTCCCATACAGTCCTGCAGATCTGCCTATAAAAGACCTTGCCGGGTATCGACAGAGAGGGGAACACGAGGAAAGCCCGATGATTTTCTACACTTTCCCCTCGGCCTTTGAGCAGGAAATCGCGAAGGGATTTAATGCTAAACAGTTTGCTGAAGTCCTGAAAAGCTCAGGAATGCTCAACCCGCCCACCAGCGGGCGCGGGTACCAAAGGAAATCACCACGCATTCAGGGACGGCAATTTAACGTGTATGTCCTGAGTTACCAGCCAGAGGAATACAGCCAGCAAGAAGAATAATCTTTCACATACGTAGTTTAGGTGTTGGTTCAGTTGGTTCAGTTGGTTCAGTTGGTTCAGTTGGTTCAGTTGGTTCAATTTGTAATAATCGTTGTTTTATAAGGTTTTTTATTTTCACTTTGAACCAACACTGAACCAACAAATGACCTGATTGAACCAACACCAACAGAGCGAGCCATTCTTCCTGGCTGGGAGTGAACCAACAGATAGCCCCGCTGAACCAACACAAAATCGCCGATGTTGGTTCAGCAAAACCCAGTGCTGGCGCGGGCTGGCGGGCAGTGAACCAACTGAACCAACTGAACCAACACTATTTCTGCTTATTATGCGAAAAAGTTAAGTGTGAACGTTGAGGGAAATATATTGATGGCGGAAGTACGTGATAGCAAAGCCGAGGCTCTGGAGGAAAAAGGACTCTACCGTCGAGCGGCTGCAAGGTGGATGGAAGTTATGCAGCTATGCACTGACAACGACGATCGGGAATGGATAATGCGACACCGTGAAGCGTGTCTCGAAAAGGTAAAGCGACCCCCGGTCAAAGTTGATGACTTTGGCGATCTCCACAAAGCCGCAAAAGAGACGCAGCATCGCATGGGGATAGCTCAACCGAACGGAGATGCTTTCAGACTTCCAGCCAGTAAGGGGCGCTCACAAGGGCGTGGGTAGCGTCACATGGAGGGGATTACGTCCCCTACCTCATGAGAGGGTGATAAAACTTCACATTCGGAGATAAAAATGGCTGATGAACATCGTCGTAAGCGCTATCGGGAATGGGCTAAATCGCCATTTGGAACAATGCCATTTCCGGAGGAATGCCGAGGCATGACCTGTGGAGCGAAAACCCGCAAAGGAACGCCGTGCAAGCTGACATCTCTCTACGGATCCGGGCGTTGTAAATTACACGGGGGCATGAGCACTGGAGCAAAAACGCCGGAAGGTAAAGCGAGGCAGTTAGAAGGCTATCGCCGCTGGCAGGAAAAGCGGCGTCAGACCACCAGCAAAACAGAATAACCCTAAGGTTACACTAAGGTTCGCGGTGTCGGTTCGCAGACAGGTTCGCACCTGAACACCTGCAAAATTTGTACTGTTCTTGACGGATTCAGAACCAGAACGACGCAGAAGCCGCGCCAGAAGCAACGCTGGCGCATAAATGTGATTTGAGTCGTCAAAAATTTCAGTCTCTCCATTAAGCACGACTGTTTCCTTATCTGTTAATCAATTCCCCTTCTGGTAATGATCGAATTTACTCTTTCATTAATTGCAATAAATATGGTGATCGTTTCATTTATTGCAACTAAAATAACTGTATAAATATCAGGAGGTGGCAAATGTCTAAACAAAGCGTCAAGCCTGTATTGCTCAGTGATGCGCAGTTGCAGGCCATTCGAAATATTCAGGAGCAACAACGCAAACAGTCAGGGCTCGGGGTTGCGCCCTCTATTCATGAAATCGCTCGCGGGCTGGTGGATAGCGCACTGGCGATGCACGCAAAAATGAAGGTGTCCGCATGATCATTCAAGAGCTGGCCTACAAGGTCACAGTAAAAACAGATGAATTCCTGAACGGTAAGCGCAAAGTTAGCGAAGAGGTTGGCAAGCTAAACAGAGAGCTTTCACGTGCTGAGAAAGAGCGCGAGAAAGAGCTTAAAAAGCAACGCGAGGAACTTGAGAAGTTTGGCAAGACAGCCACGTCTGCTTTTCGCAACGTTACGGCTGCTGCCGCTGGCTTTCTCGGTATTGGTGCAGGTCTGTACGGTATCAAGCAACTGTTCACATCTACAGCTGATGAAATCGTTCGTGCGAGCACTCAGGCAAAGTTCTTTGGCACTGACGTGAACAAGATGTTCGGTGTCCGCCGTGGATTCCAGCAGGCGGGCCTTAATGCTGACTCCTTCATCGGCGCTTCCGGTAACGCACGTATGGCGCTGGCTAACATCAAAGACCCGACAATCTTTGGTGGGCTAACCGGAGCGGCGCAAAACCTGATGGTGTTGGGCGCGCGTACCGGTCTGAACATCAATAACCTTGGCGACCCAAATAAGGCACTGAGTGAATTCACCCGTTACGGTAAAGGCCACTCTCAGGAAAACCTGATGCAGGTGATGGCGGCAGCCGGATTCGACCCGACAGACGCAGCCAAGATTAAATCTGGTGAGCTAAAATCCTTGGTCGACTCGGAAACGAAGAAGTCGAACATCACCGCCGCTCAGGTGAAAGAGCAGGAAAATTTGCTAGTCAAGATGGGTGAACTAAGTTCACAGGTTGAGCGTGTAGCTCAGGGGATCGCAACGGCGTTTACCCCTACCGTGATAGAGGCCATGGATTCATTTGGAAAGTGGATAGAATCCCATCAAGGGGACATCATTGGTTTCTTTGAGAATGCCGAGGACAAAGTAAAGGCGTTCACTGATGCCGTTGGTGGCGCTGAAAATGCCTTAAAGATTCTTGCTGGTCTGTACATTGGTAAAAACGCGCTTGGGTTAGCTGTGGCAGGGGCCGGGGCAGGGTCTGGCGGAAAAGGATTTGGCGCACTTCTTGGCAGGTTAGGATTGCTAGGGGCTGGAGTTTATTTCAGTGGTGACATTGCTGACGCAACAACGCCAAGCTCAGTGTTGGGCATGAGGGATGAAGACAAGCCATTACTATATCAAAAGTACTGGATGGAAAGGTTGCTGGGCTTGGATTACCAAGAGGATATTCCGCCATCAGAGAGAAATCCTTCAGGAAGGACGCTGGCAGACAAAAACAACAATCCAGGAAATATTCGGGGACGTAATGGTATTGGCGGTTTTTCTGGATACACTACAGAGCAGGAGGGTTGGGATGCCATGTCCAACCAGCTGATGCGATATTTTAACGGGCAAACAACTGGTAAAAAGCTAAGGACGGTCAGCGATATCATTAGCACCTGGGCTCCCCCTTCAGAAAATGATACCGCATCATATATCAAGCAAGTCGCTGGTTTTGTTGGTGTTGGTGAAAATCAGGAGCTAAATCTTGCTGATCCAAATGTCATGGCAAAACTAAGAACTGCCATGGCTAAGCATGAAGGTTTTGGAAATTGGAAGAATGGTTTAAACATTGGTGGAGCAAATCAGTTTCAGAATGAGTATTACCTTCAGCAGCAAAAACTGGCTAACTCCCGGCCACCAACTAACGCCTCGAATGTTGATAATAGCAGGACAAGCAGCACCAATATCAACACAGTGGTAGTTAACAGCAATCCTCAGTCAGTAGATGCGTTAACTAAAGGCATTAACCAGCAGGTAAGTAGGGCTTCGACAAACGCAGCGTTCTCTAGTTCTGTGAGATAGCTTTTCTATTCTCGTAGTATGAATGAGCCATTTTAGCGACAACCTTGATCACCGAAGCTTTGTATTTGTCTCTCTCGAAATTTACACCCGATAACTCTCTAAGACTTGCCTTTTCCCATAGGTCGATTTCATTTGGGGATTTAGCTTCTGTGGCAGCTCGGTAGCCTAACATGCAGTAATAATCTACCGTTCTACGGATGTCCACTGGAGATTCGCCTATTTCTGCCAGGGATTCTCCAGAGCTTTCAACTAGGTTATCTCCGTACTTCTGGCAGTCCTTTATTGAAGGGGAGTCGCTTTCCATATCGGAGGCGTATGAATTAATTGAAAGTGTAAACGCGATCAAAGTGCAGGCAAACACGTTCATAACATATTGCTTTTTCATTATGGAGTCCTTGTGCTGTTTCCCTGATTCTATCTGTTAACTGGAGCAAAAACACGCAACAGTCCGCTAATAATTAACATTTATCAACCAGCCTCGGCAATCGCCGGGGCTTTTTTATACCTGCATTTCACCGCGCACCGCACGCGCACTTCAACCAAGAACCTTTCAGGATGCACCTTGAGGAACCGGCTGGCTGTCGGAGCCTTCTTGGGGCCGTATTCCTGTGCGACAAGGTTCATCACTAAAAGGTATCTCCGATGTCTAACATTATTCCTATGAATTATGATGACCGTTCATTTCCTTTTGCTTCTGACTGCTGGTTTAATGCCACTGTTGCCGCGAAACACCACGGTAGGAAAGTCACTGAGTGGTTGCGCCTACCTTCCACAAAAGAATATATGGCGGAACTATGCCAGGAGCTTGGTATAGAAGGGTTTAATTTTAAAGGTGGGATTTTCCCACCTTTAGTTCGCATTGAAAAAGGTCGATACGGCGGCACCTGGCTTCATCCTGAATTAGCTGTTGAGTTCGCCCGCTGGCTGTCTGTTAAATTCGCCCGCGCCTGTGACCGCCACATTAAAAATCTGCTGCTGAGTAAAAACTTCCAGCTCACTGAAGACCAGATTGTCGGCCTGATGGTCTGCCAGCAACCAACGTCTTGGGAAAAACGATTTAAAGACCCGTTTTACCAGGCGCTTTCGAAAATGTCCGGCCTTCCTTATTTCGGGCACGTTGGCGGATGTCCGGCATTGTTCGGTCAGATCACCGCTCGCTGGGTGTATGCGGTAGCACTGCCTGACTATGTTTATCAGGCGGCAAAACAGGCGGCTGGAGAAAGTAAAGAGAAAATTCACCAACACCTTAAGCCAGATGCTTTGGAAAAAGTTGAACAGCAGCTTGTCGCGGTAACAAATATTGCTGCAACCAGTGTGGATCAGAAGGACTTCGAAGCGCGGTGCATGTCGGCATTCCCTGTAAAGGGTCAGATGAAATTGCTCTATGCAGCGGCGTGATTAAACAACGCCCACCCAGGTGGGCTTTTTTCTCAGACTATGGATTGTTGGATTTAGCATGCCCCATTCCTACCCCGTGAGGTGTTAGGATTTGTTAAGATTGAAAGCTTTTGGCGCGACAACTCGTCGTTTATGCATGGCTTCATGACGTTCACGTCCAACACTATGTTTGAGTAATTACCAGAAAGAAAGGAGACAAAAATATGGTAGAGGAGCAGAAATTTTTGTTGCAACCCAATAAATGGGTTACTGAGCAGAAACTGATAGAAATAACCGGTCTTCGCTCAGGAACGATTGAAGCTGCGCGTAAAAAATCGTGGCTTGTTGGACGGGAGTATCTTCACGTTGCGCCTGATGGAATCCCGAAGGAAAACAGTGAGTGCATGTACAATCTTGAAGCCATTAATCGATGGATAGAAGGCCAGGCAAAACGACAGCCTCAAAAGTAGTTCTGCAAGAAAGACATCGCCATCTATTGCCCCGCGGATCTCTTCCCCTATGGGCAGCAGGAGTTTATATGGGAAATTTAGAGCCAGTGCTAATTACCAGAACAGATATTCAGAACATGCTTGGCGGCATTTCCCGCACAACCTTCTATCGCATGCGTCAACGATGGAAACGAGAAGGTACGCCATTCCCGGAACCCGTTAACGACATCATGCCACCAAGGGGCGGAACACTATACCGGCATAAGGAGGTTATGGCGTTTTTCAACGCTAAGGGGTACCTGTAGCCGGGATTATGCTCACACCACAAAAATAATTTTCTCTATATGCTGTAGTTGGGATAGGTCGATTTTAAAGGCAGATTTATGTCAGATAAAAGCATAATCCAACTAGTTCCCAACAAATGGGTTTCTGAAGAGTTATTGATGGCTATTACTGGCCTGACAAAGAACGCGATCAAGTCAGCACGCACACATTCATGGATGGAGGGACGAGAGTATCGGCACTACTCAGGGGACTGCCAACCCAAGGAGAACTCCCCTATTCTTTACAACCGACACGAAGTCGATAACTGGGTTGAACGCCAGCAACCAGCCCAGCCAAGAGCTAAAAAATAGTAACCCTACACGCTGACCACCAGCGTAGAGAATCAATCTCACGTTTAATGGATGATACATAGGGTCACTTTTCGCCAATAAGTGACCCTATGTTGAAACTGCATAGGGTCACTTTTTTTAAAAGTGGCACTATGAGGCAGAATGCATAGGGTCACTTTTTCTAAAGAAGTGGCACTAGATATATGTATAACTATCTTATGAAACCGCCCTTGTAGAAAGCGTATTTTTGTTAATTGGCATTAACTAACGATAGGCGCTGGTTAACATTCTTAAGTGGTAAGCATGGACTTACTGGTCGCCTTAATCCGCCCTATCCCCTTTATGACTGTGAGGTTACTCATGCCGATCTTTCGAAGAGGAAATATATGGTATTGCGACTATCAGACTCCTGATGGGAAAAGGAGGAGAAGATCACTAAAAACCTCAGATAAAAAGTTAGCGGAAGAACTCCATGACAAACTGAAATACGAGTCCTGGAGGATTGCTAACTTAGGCAGCTTTCACATAGCCACTTTCGAGGAGGCTTGCGCAAGATGGATTAAGGAAAAAGCAGATAAGAAAACACTTCTGGACGACAAGAGCCGGATTGCCTTCTGGATGGAGAGCTTCGCAGGTAAAACGCTTGACGAGATTACAGAGGACAAAATCTACAACGCAATTGAAAATATGACTAATCGCCGGCACGCGGAAAACATAAAGAACAGAATTGCGGCCACGAAATTGGCAAAGTTACCCTCTCCATTGTTTATCCCCCGTAAAGTAGCTACCGCGACTAAAAACACTCATTTGGCATTTCTTAAGGCCATGCTGAGGAAAGCGTTTTTTGAGTGGAAATGGATTACAAATGTACCCTACATCCGCCTGTATCCTGTTAAAAACAACCGCGTTCGTTGGTTGCTACCACATGAAGCACAGAGGTTAATCGAAGTCTGCAATGAGCCCTTAAAATCAGTTGTCGAATTTGCGTTGGCAACTGGGCTAAGGCGTTCGAACATCATCAATCTGGAATGGAAACAAGTCGATCTAGCGCGAAGAGTTGCATGGATAACTGCGGAAAACTCCAAAACAGGCAAAGCGATCGGCATAGCTTTAAATAAGACAGCCTGTAGCATTCTTGAGCGTCAAAAAGGTAATCACCCATGCTGGGTCTTTGTACACACGAAAGCAAAGCCAAAACCAAACGGAGAAATGACCCCATCGGTGAGAAGAATGCGTGTTGATGATAACAACGCATGGCGCTTGGCACTGACCCGGGCGGGAATTGAAGATTTCCGTTTCCACGACCTGAGGCATACATGGGCAAGCTGGTTGGTTCAGGCTGGAGTCCCATTATTTGTTTTGCAGGAAATGGGCGGGTGGGAAAGCCTCGAAATGGTCAAGAGATATGCGCATTTATCACCAACGCACTTGGCAGAGTATGCTTGTAGGCTAGATGACATCTTGCCACACAGCAGGACTTAGCTTGTTAACGCTGGCGCAACCAATGAGGTATCTAGGCGGCAGGCAACCACTTAAACAGTGGTTAATGTCAGTAAGCAGCCAGGCAAAAAAGAACAACTATGCCAGCCGTGAGATATCTCCTGAATAACAATATAATACTGTACACCACCAGCATGGGGACAAATAATGACGCCACGAGAGATCGGGTTGCTGGCTATAGCAAAGCTTGAGCATGACGGCCACCAGCTTACTCCAGCAGATCAGCGGGAGATAGAGCGCACCATTAACGCGGATATAGTACGGCGCAACAGGTTCCGGGATATGATGAGAGCACCGACCTACCAGTGGAAGAAACCGAGGATAGTTAGATAATTGAGCTTAGATAATTTAATTAATAGGAAAAATTAATTGACGCATTCTGTAGTAGCCAATCGACCGAATAAAAACCACATATAGTGTTTTTACTGTTCTACTGGGGACTGTGGGAGGAACATATTGTGACATGTCACATTGACATGCTGCTATCTTAGGGTACAGTTATCAGCAACCGAGCCCGATCCCCTGTTTCTCCGTAGCCAATTTGGTCTGTGAGTCTCACGGTCGGGCCTTTTATTTTCTGAATCCGTATAACTGAATGATTGCAGCCAAGCCGCATAAAGAATATCGCCAGCAGCTCGAGCTTTTGTTGAGCCGAGGTATGGTCATTGATGATCGTCATCGGGCGATGAGAAAGCTATCTCAGGTTGGTTATTATCGTCTTTCGGGCTTCTGGTATACCTCGCGAATTATTCGCACTAGTGATGATGGCCTGTCATTTAGGAGTGATGATTTTCTTGCAGGTACGTCATTCGAACAGGCTTACGATCTTTATCTTTTCGATAAAAAACTGCGAATGTTGATGATGGATGCTCTTGAGCGTATTGAGATTCACATTCGGTCAGTCATTGCCCATGAGGTGGGTCGCCATGACCCTCTCGCTTACAGAAAAGAATCCTATATCAAACAACATCTACGCAACGACGGCCGGGATGGGAAGCCCAGTACCTTTGAAAAATGGCTGAAAAAACTTGATCTGAAAATTCAAGACAGTAGAGATGAGTGTATTATGTGGCATCTCAGCCAACAAAAAGAAATTCCTTTCTGGGTTGCTGTTGAGACATGGGATTTTGGTCAGATGTCAAAATACTACGCCATGCTTAATGGCGGTATGCAGGCTAAAATTATCAAACGTCTTCAACTCGATAACAAACAGACTCTGATGAAGTGGTTGCAATGTCTGAATTTGCTTCGTAATCGCTGTGCCCATCACTCGCGTATCTGGAACCGCAAGCATGTAGCCGTCCCAATTCCAGAATCTGTTTTTTTCAATGAGCTAAAGATTGATGCCAGGGCATGTGAGCGTCTATACAGCGCCATATGCATAATGTGGTATCTGGTGAAAATGATTGGTCCGGGTTCTACTTGGATCAGACAAGTTGCAGAACTCTTTGATAAAAAACCTAATATGCCTGGTTGTTCATATGAATCGATGGGCGTTCCGAAATCCGGATTTCCGAGAGCCAGATTTGGAGATGCGTTAGGATTCGTCCGTGCAGACAATGACCCCATTCATGAAGATTTAGAAGGTGCCTAACCTCCATTTTACACTCTTTTCGTTTCCCGCGTCTGTGGCCCAGATAAACTAGAGTTATCATATTGCTTCCGCAAGCAACTCAGCGTTACGCCCAGCTGATTCCACACGCTGTAGATATCTTTATCCCATGCCTTGTTCGCTTTGACCTGATAACCAGCCTCATTAAGGAATGACAATAAGGATCCGAGCTTGGGATGACGGAAAGAAAACTGCGGGACTACGAATGTTTCGTAGTTAAAAAAACAAGCAAAAAATAATAGCACCTCAAAAATACGTGTACACATGGGTGTACACAATGAAAAAAAGCATTGCATGAAACCCAGTAACCATAAGGTATAAGCCCACCTACTCTACAAACAAATTCAACATCGAGTAAGCAACCATTCTACGTAGCCCGCCAATAAATGGCGAGGCTACGTATTTTTCCCGACGCTTTGATACTCCCTTGTTCAATTCGAATTATATTTTCTCATCATTCTTTATTGAAGCTCATAATACAAAGCGCATATCACCACGCATTTTCAGCAAATTCGCATTAGCTGTAGTTATTAAAATCACTTCACCTTAGAAAATCTCAATCGTGACAAGGCGCACAAATCGTTAACCTTAGCCCCCAGCAAATCAGGGGGAATACATGCTGTTACACGTTTTATATTTAATTGGTATTACTGCCGAAGCCATGACCGGTGCGCTTGCTGCTGGGCGTCGTCGTATGGATACATTTGGCGTCATTATCATTGCCACCGCGACGGCCATTGGCGGCGGATCGGTACGCGATATTCTTCTCGGCCACTATCCGCTTGGCTGGGTAAAGCACCCTGAATACGTCATTATCGTAGCGACCGCTGCGGTACTCACCACCATTATTGCTCCCGTCATGCCCTATCTGCGCAAAATATTCCTCGTACTGGATGCGCTGGGCCTGGTGGTCTTTTCTATTATCGGTGCTCAGGTGGCACTGGATATGGGTCATGGACCGATTATCGCCGTGGTCGCTGCGGTCACGACCGGCGTCTTCGGTGGCGTATTACGCGATATGTTCTGCAAACGCATCCCGTTAGTGTTCCAGAAAGAGTTGTATGCTGGCGTATCATTCGCCGCTGCTGTGTTGTACATCGTGCTACAGCATTATGTCTCCAGTCATGATGTAGTGGTTATCTCTACTCTGCTCTTCGGCTTTACCGCCCGATTACTGGCGCTGCGCCTGAAGTTAGGTCTGCCGGTATTTTACTATCGCCACGAAGGCCATTAAGGCATAAAGCCCGCGATCCGCTGAGCAGCTAACCAGTTGCTCAGCGCTGTGACCTCTCGATCCTCCAGCCATTGAATAACCTGCCGTGCCCGCCGTTCTCCCATGAAAGGGAGCTGCCGCCAGCTTTGTTCATCGCGTTCTTTTAATTGCTGCCACGAACCATCCCGGCTGGCATTTAGCGTTGCCTGTGTTAACGGTATTCCCATGGCAATCACCCAGCGCGTGAACGGGAGATCGCGCGACAGGTTGAACTGATGCCACAGCTTCTCCCCTTTGATTACACCAAGTGCAGACTCTAACTGTTCCTGAGTTAACCCAAGCCAGGAAAAGATATGTTCAAAGCGATACACCTGGTTGAGCTCTCGCCATCCCGCCTCGCCGATCCCCTCCAGCCCCAGCACCTCTTTGCCGCCCAGCCAGACCAGTCTGGCAACAAACTGTTCCTGGCACTCCGCTGTAGCATAAAAACAGGTTAATGAATTGAAGCGCCCCTCGGGGGGTATTGGCTTAGTACGCTGAGTGCTGCGCCAGACCACCTCGTCTATACGGGGTATCCCTTGTCCAGCCAGGCTCACCAGAATCTGATCGCCAGGCGCGATATCCCATTCATTCCAGCGTCGGACGGAGCCAATATTGACGCGCTGTACGCGTTTATCATCCAGCATGACGGGAGTCAGCAATGCAACCACCGCAATTTTCCCGCTTTTACCAACGGAGAACTGAATACCAGTAACCTCAGATACCCTCGTCACGGGAGGATATTTCCACGCCGCCAGCCACTCACCCTGCCCGGGTAGCCAATACTTTGCCCGTGGCTCTTTTGCCGTTCGCACCACGACACCATCTGTCACAAAAGGTAATGCTGAACTCCACCACCTGGCGCGCGACTTTTCGACGTCATCCGCATTCTTCACGGCCTGAGTATAACGTTGCGTGTAACTGAACCCGGCAGCCGTGAGCTGCTCCAGTCTTTCAGGCATGACCGCCGGACCATAAGGCCAGGCCCAGATAAAAATTGCCAGCGAGCGTAACATTTCCGGATTGCCCTGGCGCATCATTAATCCAGCAAACTTCGAGCGGGCATTCATTCCCCCTCTCTGCTTCTGAATATGCCCCTCTTGCTGCAAAAATATCTCACCCTGCAACGTACTGTTAGCGAGTTTCCCCTTGGTGGAATGTGGTACGGAAGGGATCTGCAGAACCTTTTGCGTCCAGTCTTCGCCTTTCAGGCCATTACCACGGCTAATCGCCCGTACCAGATTGCCATTGCGATAGACTAACGTCACCGCCACGCCATCCACCTTCGGTTGCACCCAGAGATCGCTGCGAGCGAGCATCCATTGCTGTAGCGCTTGCTTATCAGCTAGTTTTCGAACGCCCGTGTGGGGAACTGGATGCGAGACGGTGCCACTTATTGGGGGCACAGACAGATCTGGTGGGACTTCATCGCCAAAACAGCGCTGCTATTGAATTAGTTGCGCATTGAGCTGGTCATAAACGCCGTCGTCTACGGCACTTTCCCCTTGTTTCCAGTAACTGTCATTCCACTGTGTAATCTGCTGCTGTAGTCGTGAAATTTCCTCGTTTGCCCTGGCAGGCGACCAGACGGGGCATACCGCCCACGCAGGTAAATGCCACACCAGTAAAACCAGCCCTATGCATTTCCATAATCCCATGCTATCTCCGCTGAACGATACGTTTCCCGGCAGGTATAGCGCGAAGTGAAATAGAAACAGAGCGGCAAAAATTCATCCTGCGAACAGCTTTCCGGACATTTGCATGTATTGCTGCAAATCATCGATAAAACAGGAAACTGGTACGCAAAACGCAATAAACATGCGCAAAAAGTGTGACAAGGGCTACGTCACATAGCGGCTACGTGTATAATAAGCCCGTATGTAGGCTCTCTTTCGACAATCACATACATTAAGATACTCATGGCTCAAGGCACGCTTTATATTGTTTCTGCCCCCAGTGGCGCGGGTAAATCCAGCCTGATTCAGGCTTTATTAAAGACCCAACCGTTGTATGACACCCAGGTTTCTGTTTCGCACACCACGCGCGCACCGCGCCCGGGGGAAGTGCACGGTGAACACTATTTCTTTGTGAACCATGATGAATTCAGAACCATGATTGGCAGAGACGCGTTCCTGGAACACGCGGAGGTTTTCGGTAATTACTACGGCACCTCGCGTGAAACCATTGAGCAAGTATTAGCATCCGGCGTAGACGTCTTTTTAGATATCGACTGGCAAGGTGCGCAGCAAATTCGTGAAAAAATGCCGCATGCGCGCAGTATTTTTATTTTGCCACCGTCTAAGATTGAGCTGGACCGCCGCCTGCGTGGCCGCGGTCAGGATAGCGAAGACGTGATCGCGAAACGTATGGCGCAAGCTGTTGCAGAAATGAGCCATTACGCCGAATATGATTATCTTATTGTGAATGATGATTTCGACACCGCCCTGGGCGATTTGAAAACCATCATTCGCGCCGAACGTCTGCGCATGAGCCGCCAAAAGCAGCGTCATGACGCTTTAATCAGCAAACTGTTGGCAGACTGAACCCACATTCAGTATCATGCCCAGTCATTTCTTCACCTGTGGAGCATTTTAAGTATGGCACGCGTAACTGTTCAGGACGCTGTAGAGAAAATTGGTAACCGTTTTGACCTGGTACTGGTCGCCGCGCGTCGCGCTCGTCAGATGCAGGTAGGCGGAAAGGATCCGCTCGTACCGGAAGAAAACGATAAAACTACCGTTATCGCGCTGCGCGAAATCGAAGAAGGTCTGATCAACAACCAGATCCTCGACGTGCGTGAGCGCCAGGAACAGCAAGAGCAGGAAGCCGCTGAATTACAAGCCGTTACCGCTATAGCTGAAGGTCGTCGTTAATCACAAAGCGGGTCGCCCTTGTATCTGTTTGAAAGCCTGAATCAACTGATTCAAAACTACCTGCCGGAAGACCAGATTAAGCGTCTTCGGCAGGCGTATCTCGTTGCACGTGACGCTCACGAGGGCCAGACACGTTCAAGCGGTGAACCCTATATCACGCACCCGGTAGCGGTAGCCTGCATTCTGGCCGAGATGAAACTCGACTACGAAACGCTGATGGCTGCGCTGCTGCATGACGTGATTGAAGATACCCCAGCCACCTATCAGGACATGGAACAGCTTTTTGGTAAAAGCGTTGCAGAGCTGGTAGAAGGGGTATCGAAGCTTGATAAGCTTAAGTTTCGCGATAAGAAAGAGGCGCAAGCTGAAAACTTTCGCAAGATGATTATGGCAATGGTGCAGGATATCCGCGTCATTCTCATCAAACTTGCCGACCGCACCCACAACATGCGCACGCTGGGTTCATTACGCCCGGACAAGCGTCGCCGCATCGCCCGTGAAACTCTCGAAATCTATAGTCCGCTGGCACACCGTTTAGGTATTCATCACATTAAAACCGAGCTGGAAGAGCTGGGTTTTGAAGCGCTGTACCCAAACCGCTATCGCGTGATTAAAGAAGTGGTTAAAGCCGCTCGCGGCAACCGCAAAGAGATGATCCAAAAAATCCTCTCGGAAATCGAAGGGCGTTTGCAGGAGGCAGGTATTCCGTGTCGCGTAAGCGGGCGTGAGAAGCACCTGTACTCTATTTACTGCAAAATGGTGCTCAAAGAGCAGCGTTTTCACTCCATCATGGATATCTACGCATTTCGCGTCATCGTTCATGATTCCGATACCTGCTATCGCGTACTCGGCCAGATGCACAGCCTGTACAAACCACGCCCTGGTCGCGTGAAAGACTATATCGCCATTCCGAAAGCGAACGGATATCAGTCTTTGCACACCTCAATGATCGGCCCTCATGGCGTCCCGGTTGAAGTACAGATTCGTACTGAAGACATGGACCAGATGGCAGAGATGGGTGTCGCAGCGCACTGGGCTTACAAAGAGCACGGCGGCGAAAGCAGCACCACTGCGCAAATCCGCGCTCAGCGCTGGATGCAAAGCTTGCTGGAACTGCAGCAGAGCGCCGGTAGCTCGTTTGAATTTATTGAAAGCGTCAAATCTGATCTCTTCCCGGATGAGATTTATGTTTTCACACCGGAAGGGCGCATTGTCGAACTGCCCGCCGGTGCAACGCCTGTCGACTTCGCCTACGCCGTGCATACCGATATCGGTCACGCCTGCGTCGGCGCGCGCGTCGACAGACAGCCTTACCCGCTTTCACAACCGCTCTTTAGCGGCCAGACCGTTGAGATTATCACCGCGCCGGGCGCACGTCCGAACGCAGCGTGGCTAAACTTCGTCGTCAGTTCGAAAGCGCGCGCCAAGATTCGCCAACTGTTGAAAAACCTCAAGCGCGATGATTCCGTCAGTCTGGGTCGTCGACTGCTCAACCATGCCCTGGGCGGTAGCCGTAAACTGGCTGAGATCCCGCCAGAGAGCATCCAGCGTGAGCTTGAGCGTATGAAGCTCGCCACGCTTGACGATCTGCTCGCAGAAATCGGTCTGGGTAACGCCATGAGCGTGGTGGTAGCGAAAAACCTCCAGCAGGGCGAAGCAACAGCGAACGTACCAGCACAATCTGGCCATGGTCATCTGCCAATCAAAGGCGCAGACGGCGTGCTGATCACCTTCGCGAAATGCTGTCGTCCAATTCCAGGTGATCCAATCATTGCCCACGTCAGTCCGGGTAAAGGTCTGGTGATCCACCATGAGTCCTGCCGTAATATTCGTGGCTACCAGAAAGAGCCAGAGAAGTTTATGGCGGTGGAATGGGATAAAGAGACGGAGCAGGAATTCATCACCGAGATTAAGGTGGATATGTTTAACCACCAGGGTGCTCTGGCGAACCTGACGGCGGCAATCAACACGACCACCTCCAATATTCAAAGTCTGAATACGGAAGAGAAAGATGGCCGCGTTTATAGCGCCTTTATTCGCCTGACCGCTCGCGATCGTGTGCACCTGGCGAATATCATGCGCAAAATCCGCGTCATGCCGGACGTGATAAAAGTCACCCGTAACCGAAACTAGTCTTATGAATGAACAGCGCTATGCACGTATCCGCGAGATGCTCGCACGTCGTCAGCCCGATCTGACCGTCTGCATGGAGCAGGTTCACAAACCTCATAACGTTTCTGCGATTATTCGTACTGCAGATGCGGTTGGCGTGCATGAAGTCCACGCCGTCTGGCCGGGTAGCCGTATGCGCACCATGGCCTCTTCTGCCGCAGGCAGCAACAGTTGGGTTCAGGTGAAAACTCACCTTACCATTGGCGATGCGGTCACACATTTAAAAAGCCGGGGCATGCAGGTCCTGGCAACCCATCTGTCAGATAAAGCTGTGGATTTTCGCGAGATTGATTACACGCGCCCCACCTGCATCCTGATGGGCCAGGAGAAAACCGGCATCACTCAGGAAGCGTTGAATCTGGCTGATCAGGACATCATCATTCCCATGACTGGCATGGTGCAGTCACTGAACGTTTCTGTCGCCTCCGCGCTGATTCTGTACGAAGCACAGCGCCAGCGGCAAAACGCGGGGATGTACCGACGAGAAAACAGCATGCTGCCACAAGAAGAGCAGCAGCGCTTACTGTTTGAAGGCGGTTATCCGGTGCTGGCGAATGTCGCTAAGCGCAAAGGTCTTCCCTACCCTCACGTAAACACGCAGGGCGAAATTGAAGCCGATGCAACGTGGTGGGCCACTATGCAATCTGCGAGATAAACGCGATGAAAGGCCGTTTACTGGATGCCATCCCACTCAACTCTCTGACCGGCGTTGGCGCAGCGCAAAGCAGTAAACTGGCGAAAATTGGCCTGCACACCGTGCAGGACCTCCTGCTCCACCTCCCTCTGCGTTACGAAGACCGTACCCATCTGTACCCAATTGGCGAACTGCTGCCGGGTGTCTATGCCACCGTTGAAGGCGAAGTGCTGAACTGCAATATCACCTTCGGCGGCCGCCGGATGATGACCTGTCAAATCAGCGATGGCTCAGGGATTCTCACCATGCGCTTTTTCAACTTCAGCGCAGCGATGAAAAACAGCCTCGCTACCGGGCGTAGGGTACTGGCCTACGGCGAAGCCAAACGCGGGAAATACGGCGCAGAGATGATTCACCCGGAATACCGCGTACAAGGCGATCTCAGCACGCCAGAATTGCAGGAAACACTCACACCAGTATATCCAACCACCGAAGGTGTGAAGCAGGCCACGCTGCGCAAGCTGACCGATCAGGCACTGGATCTACTCGATACCTGCGCCATTGCCGAACTGCTGCCGCCAGAGCTGTCACAGGGCATGATGAGCCTACCCGAAGCACTGCGCACGTTGCACCGCCCCCCACCGTCGCTGCAACTCAGCGATCTGGAAACCGGACAACATCCGGCGCAGCGACGTCTGATTCTCGAAGAACTACTGGCGCATAATCTCAGCATGCTGGCACTACGCGCCGGGGCACAGCGTTTTCACGCCCAGCCGTTAAGTGCTAACAACGCGCTAAAAGATAAGCTGCTGGCAGCATTGCCGTTCAAACCTACTGGCGCACAGGCCCGCGTTACCGCTGAGATTGAACGCGATATGGCACTGGATGTGCCGATGATGCGCCTGGTGCAGGGTGATGTCGGCTCCGGTAAAACGCTGGTTGCCGCGCTGGCCGCGCTGCGGGCTATCGCACATGGTAAGCAGGTTGCGCTAATGGCTCCTACCGAACTATTGGCTGAACAACATGCAAATAACTTCCGCAACTGGTTCGCGCCACTGGGCGTTGAAGTGGGCTGGCTGGCGGGCAAGCAGAAAGGTAAAGCGCGTCTGGCGCAACAAGAAGCCATCGCCAGCGGTCAGGTGCAGATGATTGTCGGCACGCACGCGATTTTCCAGGAACAGGTGCAGTTCAACGGGCTGGCGCTGGTTATCATCGACGAACAGCACCGCTTCGGCGTTCATCAGCGCCTGGCGCTGTGGGAAAAAGGTCAGCAGCAGGGTTTCCATCCACACCAGCTAATCATGACCGCCACGCCGATTCCACGTACCCTGGCGATGACGGCCTATGCTGACCTCGACACGTCGGTCATTGACGAACTCCCTCCGGGGCGTACGCCGGTCACTACGGTCGCCATTCCGGATACCCGCCGCAGCGATATCATTGTTCGCGTGCGCAACGCCTGTACCCACGAAGGACGTCAGGCATATTGGGTCTGTACGCTGATTGAAGAGTCTGACTTGTTGGAAGCTCAGGCGGCAGAAGCGACGTGGGAAGAGCTTAAACTGGCGCTGCCAGAACTCAATATTGGCCTGGTACACGGGCGCATGAAGCCCGCCGAGAAGCAGTCAGTAATGGCGGCCTTTAAGCAGGGTGAACTGCATCTGCTGGTTGCCACGACGGTGATTGAAGTGGGCGTGGACGTGCCAAACGCCAGCCTGATGATAATTGAAAACCCGGAACGCTTAGGCCTGGCCCAGTTGCACCAGTTGCGTGGTCGCGTAGGCCGTGGCGCGGTGGCTTCCCACTGCGTTCTGCTCTACAAATCACCGCTGTCTAAAACCGCGCAGAAACGCCTGCAGGTTCTGCGAGACAGCAACGACGGGTTCGTAATTGCGCAAAAAGATTTAGAGATTCGCGGCCCCGGCGAGCTGTTAGGTACTCGCCAGACCGGAACGGCAGAATTCAAGGTCGCAGATTTACTGCGCGATCAGGCGATTATCCCGGAAGTTCAGCGCATTGCCCGCCATATTCACGAACGTTATCCGCAACAGGCCGTGGCACTGATAGAGCGCTGGATGCCGGAAACCGAACGCTACTCCAACGCGTAGTTAATTCATAGCGGCGGCGGACGTTACCCCGCCGCACAGCCGTTATTGCGCGAAAATCGGTAACAGCAGATACAGCTTAATCACCAACGCGTTGACGATATCGATAAAGAACGCCCCCACCATCGGCACCACCAGAAACGCCATATGGGATGGTCCAAAACGTTCGGTAATCGCCTGCATGTTGGCAATCGCCGTCGGCGTCGCGCCGAGGCCAAAACCGCAGTGTCCGGCAGCCAGCACGGCGGCATCGTAGTTCTTACCCATCATGCGCCAGGTGACGAATATCGCGTACAGCGCCATGAAAATAGTCTGCACAACCAGGATTGCCAGCATCGGCAAGGCCAGTGAAGCCAGTTCCCACAGCTTCAGGCTCATCAGCGCCATCGCCAGAAACAGCGACAGACTAACGTTACCCAGTACAGAAACCGCACGTTCGAACACCCGATAAAAACCCAGTAGCGCCAGACCGTTACTGAGGATCACCCCAACAAACAGCACGCAGACGAAGGTCGGCAATTCCAGCACTGTTCCAACCAGCATTTGCGCAACGATTTTACCCACCGTCAGACAGATAGCGATCAGAGCAATGGTTTCAATCAGCACCAGCGAGGTGATCATGCGCCCAACGTCCGGCTTTTCAAATGCGGTCGGCACGGCCTGATCGTCCGGCATACCGTCTGGCGTGGTGGAGTGTTTGACCAGATAGCGTGCCACCGGGCCGCCAATCAGCCCACCCAACACCAGACCAAACGTTGCGCAAGCCATCGCCACTTCAGTCGCATTGGTGAAGCCATAACGTTCAATAAACAGCTTGCTCCACGCGGCCCCGGTTCCGTGTCCACCAGAGAGGGTGATCGAGCCAGCGATCAGACCCATCAGCGGGTCCAGACCCAGCAGGGTCGCCATACCAATACCGATGGCGTTTTGCATCAGCAACAAGCCAACAACCACAATCAGAAAGATACCCACCACGCGGCCACCAGCACGCAGACTGGCGATATTGGCGTTCAGACCGATAGTGGCGAAAAAGGCCAGCATCAGCGGATCGCGCAGGGTCATATCGAAGTTCACTTCCCAACCCATGCTTTTTTTCAGCACCAGCAGCGCAATCGCCACCAGCAATCCGCCTGCAACGGGTTCGGGAATGGTGTATTTTTTCAAGAAGGAAACAGACTGGACGAGCTTACGTCCCAGCAGCAACACAAGGGTTGCCGCAACCAGCGTTGATAACGTATCGAGATAAAACATTTACAGCTCCATTAGTGCGTTTAGCACAATCACGCACGATGCATTCCAGACCGATTTTTAGCTCTTATTGAGTTTTCGGAGTGGATTTTAAGCAGAAAATGATGAAAAGTTATATAAAAATGTTTGTTTATCCGTTTTAAATATTAAGAACACCTGCTAGCAAACGTTTGCTTTTCTGCCCTGGTCAGATAAAATCACCGCTTTTCCACCATGGGATTGCCTCTGATGTCCGTTAACGCCGTAGAGTCAACAAATGCGCAACCGGTTGCGCAGACTCACAACAGTGAACTGATTTACCGTCTTGAAGATCGCCCCCCGTTAGCCCAGACCCTGTTTGCCGCCTGTCAGCATCTGCTGGCCATGTTCGTCGCGGTGATCACCCCTGCTCTGTTAATTTGCCAGGCGCTTGGTTTACCGGCTCAGGATACTCAACACATTATCAGTATGTCGCTGTTCGCCTCCGGCGTGGCTTCTATCATCCAGATCAAAGCCTGGGGGCCGGTCGGCTCAGGGCTGCTATCCATTCAGGGCACCAGCTTTAACTTTGTTGCGCCACTGATTATGGGCGGTACGGCGCTAAAAACCGGTGGCGCAGATGTCCCAACCATGATGGCGGCGCTGTTCGGTACGCTGATGCTGGCAAGCTGCACCGAGATGGTTATCTCGCGTGTCCTGCACCTGGCGCGTCGTATTATTACTCCGCTGGTCTCAGGGGTGGTAGTGATGATTATCGGCCTGTCGTTGATTCAGGTGGGTCTGACATCGATTGGCGGTGGCTATGCCGCAATGAGCGACAACACCTTTGGTGCGCCGAAGAATTTACTGTTGGCAGGCGTGGTGCTGGCGCTAATCATCCTGCTTAACCGTCAACGCAACCCGTACCTGCGCGTTGCGTCATTGGTGATTGCGATGGCGGCAGGCTATCTGTTGGCCTGGTTTATGGACATGCTGCCGCAAAATACCGCACCGGTAAGTCAGGACCTGCTGATGGTGCCAACGCCGCTGTATTATGGCCTGGGCATCGACTGGAGTTTACTGCTGCCGCTGATGCTGGTCTTTATGATCACGTCACTGGAAACCATCGGCGATATTACGGCCACCTCTGATGTCTCCGAGCAGCCGGTTTCTGGTCCGCTGTATATGAAGCGCCTGAAAGGCGGCGTGCTGGCGAACGGTCTGAACTCGTTTGTTTCCGCCGTGTTCAACACCTTCCCGAACTCCTGTTTTGGCCAGAACAATGGGGTTATTCAGTTAACAGGCGTTGCCAGCCGCTACGTTGGTTTTGTGGTGGCGCTGATGTTGATCGCGCTGGGCCTGTTCCCGGCAGTCAGCGGTTTTGTACAGCATATTCCTGAGCCGGTACTGGGCGGCGCAACGCTGGTGATGTTCGGTACTATCGCAGCATCCGGTGTGCGTATCGTGTCCCGCGAGCCGTTGAACCGCCGCGCGATTCTGATTATCGCGCTGTCGCTGGCCGTTGGTCTGGGTGTTTCCCAGCAGCCGCTGATTCTCCAGTTCGCCCCGGATTGGGTGAAAAACCTGCTCTCTTCCGGTATCGCCGCTGGCGGTATTACCGCAATCGTTCTGAATCTGGTATTCCCGCCAGAAAAGCAATAAGCAAAATGCGGCGTTGGTTCTGAATCAACGCCGCTGTAACGCTCTTTCACCATTCCCGCCTTGAGCATTGCGCCTAAATCGTGCATAACTTGACTATGTGCACTTCGCGGGATGGAAGACCATGAAATTTATTGGAAAGCTGCTTCTTTACGTGCTGATCGCCCTTGCAGTGGCGATTCTCGGCCTTTATTTTCTACTGCAAACCCGCTGGGGGGCAGAGCACGTCAGCGCCTGGGTTTCGGAGAACAGCAGCTACCATCTGGCGTTTGATGCCATCGATCACCGGTTTTCCTCCCCTTCCCATATTCTGCTGGAAAACGTCACCTTTGGCCGGGATGGTCAGCCCGCAACGCTGGTCGCTAAAACGGTCGATATTGGGCTGAGTAGCCGCCAAATCACCGACCCGCTGCACGTAGACACCATTTTGTTGCAAAACGGCACACTGAATCTTTCCCAGCAAACCGCACCGCTACCGTTCCAGGCCGATCGCCTGCAAATGCAGGATATGGCGCTTAACAGCCCCGGCAGCGAGTGGAACCTCAGCGCCCAGCGCGTTAACGGCGGCGTCATTCCCTGGAGCCCTGAGGCAGGTAAAATTCTCGGGAGCAAAGCGCAAATTCAGCTCAGCGCCAGTTCGTTGACGCTCAACGATGTTCCAACTACCAACGTCTTGATTGAAGGCAGCATCGACCATGACCGGGTGACGCTAAGCAATATTGGCGCTGACGTGGCGCGTGGGGCATTAACCGGCGTAGCGCAACGCAATGCAGACGGAAGTTGGGTTGTGGAGAATCTGCGCCTGAACGATATCCGGCTGCAAAGCGACAAATCGCTGGCCGACTTTTTTGCCCCGTTAAGCACTATTCCTTCCCTGCAAATTGGTCGTCTGGAAGTGACGGATGCCCGTCTGCAAGGCCCCGACTGGGCGGTGACGGATCTCGATCTGAGCTTACGCAACATGACCTTCAGCAAGGACGACTGGCAAACTCAGGAAGGCAAACTGTCGATGAATGCCAGCGAGTTTATTTACGGCTCTCTGCACTTCTTCGATCCGATTCTGAACGCCGAGTTCTCACCGCAGGGCATTGCGCTGCGCCAGTTCACCACCCGCTGGGAAGGCGGTATGGTCAGAACATCCGGAAACTGGATGCGCAGCAACAAAGCGCTGGTCCTTGACGATGCCGCTATTGCTGGTCTGGAATACACGCTGCCGGAAAACTGGAAGCAGCTGTGGATGAAACCCCTGCCAGCGTGGCTAAACAGCCTGACGCTGAAGAAATTCAGCGCCAGCCGCAATCTGGTGATTGATATCGACCCGAATTTCCCGTGGCAGCTCACCGCGCTGGACGGCTACGGCGCTAACCTCGGGCTGGTACAGAACAATCAGTGGGGGATCTGGAGCGGGAGCGCCACCCTCAACGCTGCCGCAGCCACCTTTAACCGTACGGATGTGCGTCGTCCTTCTCTGGCGCTAACGGCAAACAGCAGCACCATCAATATCAGCGAACTGAGCGCCTATACGGAAAAAGGACTGCTGGAGGCCACTGCCAGTATTTCGCAGCTACCTCAGCGCCAGACGCAGGTCAGCCTGAACGGGCGCGGCGTGCCAATGACGATCCTGCAGCAGTGGGGCTGGCCCGCACTGCCGCTTTCCGGCGATGGCAACATCCAGCTTACCGCCAGCGGCAATATTCAGGCCGATGCGCCTCTCAAGCCAACGGTCAACGGTCAGCTGCATGCGGTGAACGTGGAGAAACAGCAGGTAACGCAAACCATGCAGGCGGGCGTGGTTTCGGGGAGTGAAGTCACTGCACCACCACCTGCACAATGATTTATTGCCCGGTGGCGCTTCGCTTACCGGGCCTACTCACGCTCATAAGCGAATATATTCACTGCACAACAGCCATTTCACCGGCTCGTCTTCTTCAATCACCGGGAAGCGACCGCCAGGTTCCAGAAAGTGGTTGTCATGCTGGTCGTCATTGACCATCGAGATTTCCCAGCCCAGCACAAACGCCTTCTCCGCCCAAAAGCGATGATACAAGCGCGGTGGCAGGCACACTCCTTGTCCCGGTTTCAATACCAGCGTCTCGCCAGCGTTAACGGTACGCCGCTGACCATCCACGCTAACCTCAACAACGCGTCGGGCGTCATACTCATCATCAGGCGTGACCCACGCCAGCTGCATACATAAATCACCGCCGCCGCGATTAACGATATCTTCCATTTTATGGCGATGAAAATGCCATGGCGTTTGCTGATCCTGCTGAATTTGCAGCATCTTTTCGGCATACGGTTTGGGGTAATCCGCTGACCCCATCAGACCATTGCGCAACGTTAGTAACGTCAGCCCCGTTTGCGCAAAATCTCCGTGCCCGAAGTCGGTAATATCCCAGCCCAACTGGAGATCGCGCACTTCACGCCACAGAGTTTGATCCTGTTGCCGCCAGGCATCGACCGTAAAATATGCGAAATCAGGCAGACAGACCCGAAAAGTCTCAGCGATGGCATGCGCTTTATCGACGGCATAATTAATGTGTGAACGCTTCATTCCACTTTTCCTTGTTGCGAAAGAGGCGGGTCGCCCCGCCTGCATGCCGTTAGTAAAGTGATGCTTTGCCGGTTGAACCGAACAGTTTCATTTTGTGGCGGATCACGTCCCGCGCGGCGCTAATGGCTTCCGGATAGATTACGTTCGGGTCCCACCAGGTTTCTTTCGCCAGGATTTCGCGGACTTTCTGGAAGTAGGCGTATTTCATATCGCTGGAAATGTTGATTTTGCCAACGCCCAGCGTCACGGATTCGGCAATTTCCGCATCCGGGTTCGCGGAACCACCGTGCAGCACCAGCGGAATATCCACACGCCCGGCGATATCGCGCAGGATGTTCATTTGCAGCTCAGGCTGCATCCCTTTCGGGTAGATCCCGTGCGCGGTTCCAATCGCCACCGCCAGCGTGTCTGCACCGGTTCGGGCGATAAAATCCTCTGCCTGAGCAGGATCGGTATAAGTAACCTTCGACACGCCGCCTTCCACTGACGTCCCGGTCTGGCCAATCGTTCCCAACTCCCCTTCCACCGAAACACCTACCGCATGCGCCAATTTGACCACTTCGCGGGTCAGCGCCACGTTCTCTTCATATGGCAGCAGCGAGCCATCAATCATCACCGAGGTAAACCCACACTGAATCGCCCGCAGGACATGCTCAACCGAAGCGCCGTGGTCCAGATGCAGAGTAAAGGGAACCGGGCTACGCATGGTGATATCACGGACGTAGCTAAAAAACGCATCGCCGACAAAATCATGTTCGCTGGGGTGAATGGAGATAATCGCCGGGGTATTGGTCGCTTCCGCTTCTTCCACTACTGCGCGTACAAAGCAGCTGTCCGCCACGTTGAATGCGCCGATGGCAAAACCGTGCTGACGGGTAGGTTGCAGTAATTCTTTCATCGAAACTAACATGTTAATTCTCCAGTTTCAGGGTGTAGAAAGCCCTGCCAGTGCGTCATCGCAGAGGCATAGAAGGCGTTACAGAAAATGAATCAGGCTTTGCCGATAGCGCCGCTGGCCTGCAGGTACGGAATAATGGCTTCCTCGCAGGCCTGTTCCATCAGGGCCAGGGCATCAACGAGTTCACCGGATGTGTCGCGACACAGGGTATGCAGTAGCGCAGCCTTTCCGGCTTCGAAAACCGCCGCACCAACGTTTATCTTGGCGACACCAAACGTCGGACAGCGCTGTAGCTGGTCAAACGGCGTTCCGCTGCCGCCATGCAGCGCCAGCGGCACCGTTGATAACCGGGCTATTTCCTCCAGCCGCTGGAAATCAATAGCAGGAGTGATACCCGGCGCGTACATGCCGTGTGCCGTACCCACCGACACCGCCAGCAAATCGATCCCGGTCTGTTGGATGAAGGGTTCCACGTCGGCGGCCTGGGTCATCAAATCAGCGTTAGCGGCGTGGTCATAGCACGGAGCATCGGCCAGATGGCCCAGCTCGCCTTCCACGCACAGAGAAACGCTGGCTGCAAGCTCAACCACCGCCCGGGTCTGGCGAATGTTCTCCTCCAGCGCAAAGGCGGAGGCGTCGATCATTAAGCCGCTGAATCCGGCGCGAAAAGCCTGGCGAATGCGTACAGGATCCTTTCCATGATCCAGCGCCAGCGCGACCGGAACCGAGGCTTCCTCTGCCAGCGTTTTGACCACCGCTGCCGCTATCGGGGCCGGAAAATGCTCCAGATGCCCCTGATACAAATTCAGAATGATGGGCGCACGGTGTTTCTCCGCCACTCGCACTGCTGCGCGGGCGCTTTCCAGGTTCATACAGTTGATGGCCAGCAGCGCGTACTGCTCGCGCCAGGCTTTGGTCACCATGCTTTTCATATCGGCAAACATACGGCCTCCGGTTATTCCAGGGTGAAGGTGATTTCTTCGTCTTTCAGCTTTTGATCGCTGAGTTCGTCAAACTCTTCATCACGCTCGGTTACCGGTTTCTTCCACAGCGACAGCATGACGCCACAAATCACCGTACCGATCCCCAGCGCCAGGCAAAACAGCAGCGGATGCGTAAAGAGCGGAACCACAAACATGCCGCCGTGCGGTACCGGACTTTCGACACCCCACACCATAATCAGGCCACCCGCAATCGCCGAGGCCACCACGCAGGAGCCCACCACGCGCAGCAGGTCGCGCGCCGCAATCGGAATAACCCCTTCGGTAATCATGCAGATCCCCATCGGGAATGCGGCCTTCAGCGCCTCACGTTCCGCACGGGTGTACTTGTGACGCGTCAGCAGGAAAGAGAGCGTAATGCCAAATGGAGGGATCATCGAACCAACAAACTTCACCGCTTCCGGACCGTACACGCCGCTGACCAGCATGCCGTCAGCAAACAGCGACATGGTTTTATTCACCGGCCCACCGAAGTCGAATGTCGCCATCGCACCGAGGATAGCGCCCATCAGAAAGCGGGATCCGCCCTGCATGGACTCCAGCAGATGAATCAACGCGTCCTGCAGCCAGGCAATCGGCTTGCCAATCAGCGTCATCATCAACAGGCCGCCAATGACGGTACTCAGTACCGGCAGCACCATAATGGGCATCAACCCCTGCATCGACTGCGGCAAACGGATATAGCGCTTGAGCAGCAGGACGGTATAACCGACCAGAAATCCGCCCAGCATCCCACCGATAAAACCGGTATGAATTTCTCCGCAGACGAAGCCGACAATCAGGCCCGGCGCGAATCCCGGACGGTCAGCAATGGAGTACGCAATCGCCGCACTAATCAGCGGTACGATTAACCCCATCCCCCAGCCGCCAATCTGGTTGAGCATCCAGGGAATAGTTCCTGTTTTTTCACCGACGTTAGTGCCGCCAAGTATTTGCCCGAGAGCAATACAGATCCCGGCGGCGACAATTAACGGGATCATCCACGAAATTCCCGTTAATAAATGTTTTTTTATTTCCTGAGATAGCGGAATTTTATTTTCACTCATGTGAAACCCCTCCAGAATGAGGATCGCTACTGGTTATTATTAACTAATGATTTCTCGACCTTTTCAAGAAACTGAATGGGCGATTTTATGACGATTTCAGTTTTTACTCGCACAATGCGTTTGTTTGAAAATCGCTCCTCACCTTTTATTTTTACATCGACGGCAAGAATCACGACATCAGCTGAAGAAATATCTTCTGTCAGCAGTTCGTTTTCTGTGCCAATGGTGCCCTGGGTTTCAACTTTTATATTATGACCAAGCGCTTTAGCACCTTTAATTAACTTCTCACGGGCAATATAGGTGTGCGCAATACCCGCCGTACAGGCGGCAACACAAACAATATTCATAACATGCTCCACATTTTATTTAGCAGACATTGGATTCAGCATATTGGCTAAAAAGCTCAATAATTTTTTGTGGACTACTTTCAACTAATAGTTGTTCAATAATGTCGTCATCTGCCAACGCGCCAGCAACCTGCGAAAGCAGACGAATATGGGTGGTGTTTTGATCTTCAAGACGTACGGCAAACAGAATAATGCACCGTACATTGCTGCCGTCCAGGGTTTCCCAGGGAATATCCTGGCGGGTACGCCCAATCGCCAGCGTGGTATTGACCACCGCCGAGGATTTCCCGTGCGGGATCGCAATATGGTTTTCGAAGCCGGTCGAGCCTTCTGACTCACGTTGCCAGACATCCTGAATAAACGTTTCGCGACAGCTAATTGCTCCATCTTTTTGCAGAATATCCGTCAGTTCCTCAATAGCCTCCGTTTTGCTTGTAGCCTTCATGTCCAAAATAACGCGATTTGTATTGAGTATTTTCGTGATGTCCATCAATCATACCTCATGGAGTTCAGACATTAATTTTCAACGACCAGCGACGTCGCCCGATGTAATTTTTCCGTAATAACCGTTTCTGTTACCCGCTTAATATCCGCATCATTGAAGAAGGCAGTGACATACACGACCGGCATGGCAACCGCGGGTAAATTAATCGTCGATACCACCAGTTCAATATCGTCCGTCAGTACAGTGGGCAGGCTGCCTGCCGACACCACGCCGACGATAGTCCAGTCCGGAAAGGCGCGCAGAATACGGCTTTTGAGTAAGTGAGAAGTGCCGATACCCGTTGAACAGACCAGCAGCACGCGTTTACGCGCTATCTGACGCTCCATTGCGGCCTGAAAATGCACGGTTAAATATCCCACTTCATCTTCCGACACGGCCCGCTCGCCCCAACCGCTAAACACCCTATTCACCGCACACTGGGTCAGACGCCACACGTCCTGCAACTCGCCTTTGATATCCTCCAGCAACGGATTACGAATGCGGATCTGGTAGTTCAGTCGGTTAATCAGCGGCTTAATGTGGATCAGCAATCCGTCATACAGCGCCGTGTCCTGGCTAAGATCGCTGTCGACCATCTCGGCGAAGGTGGCAATCAACCGATGGGTAATCAAACGCGCTTCGTCGCTGGAGTGCATATGGCCAATCACACTCACGTCATTATGCTCTTCAATCACCACACCCGAGGAGATAATGTATTGATATATAAACCAGACTTCGTCTTCCGGCAGCGGGTGGGCAATGCGTTTTTCGATATGCTGGATCATGCGACTGGCAATGGAAAATATGTTCTCATCACAGGTAGAGATGCTCTCTTCTTTTCTCGGAAGCGCATTGCCCCGCGTGATGCGGTACATCATGATCAGAATATGGGTAAAGATATTGACGTAATAAGGCTCGCCGAGCGACCAGCACAGGTCGTTCTCCATTTCCTGCAATAACGTCTGGACAAATAAAACGTCTTCTTCGCCAAAGTAATGCACTAACGCTTTATAACTGCCCGGATCCAGGCGTGAATAAATCACGCTGCCGGGTTCATTATGGTTAATCACGCCGTTAATCAACGATGCCATCGCCTGGCGCACACCGCTCTCGCTACCTTCAATGTGCGTGCCGCTCTGACTACGAATCAACGACAGGCCCAACGGGGTAATCCAGGATTCAATTACTTTCAGATCGTTAACAATCGATGCGCTACTAATGAAATAACGTTCGGATAATTTACTGATCGACGTTTCATGCGGCGTTTCGCTTAATAACTGTGAAGCTATCTTGACTCGCCGTGAATTATTCATCATGCCGTCAGCATCATCACCCTCCGATCCTAATAACTGGTCCATATATAAAAGGTCGGTAATATTATCGGCACTTAATATCACCCCAGCACCAGCACGTTTATCGATAGTTATTTTCCATTCTGATAACCATGGTTCCAGTAAGCGCAGATCGCGCTGCACAGTTTTCTCTGAAACAGATAAATACTCGGCAATTTTCAGCAGCGTGACATATTCCTTCTTAGACAGAAGAAATTTTAATAATCTGTTTTGTCGCGAGGTAATCATTTGCATTATTTACCCTTATTACATACCAGATTAAATATCTATACCCGTCATACTTCAAGCTGCATGTGCGTTGGCTTTCCTCGCTCACCCCAGTCACGTACTTATGTACATTCAGGGGATTCGCTGCGTCGCCGCCTTCCTGCAACTCGAATTATTTAGGTTATAAAGAAGCATTTATGCTCCACGTGTAATCCGTGATGATAAATATAAGAGGACTACGATGCGCCAACAATACTAAATCGTGTCCTGTATTCCGGACAGAAATAAGACAAAAACGGGAAATAGTGAGATATTTACGGCGCAGATCACATTTTTAGTGGGATTCAGAGTGATATCGCTCGCAAATATGGGGAGATAAAAATTTAATTCAGGATGTTTTGGATTTTCAGATCTGGAATGCTGCTCGCAGCGTGGACCGGATAAAACGCATTGCATCGCCATCCAGCCCACGTTGAGATTTACTTACAGGGTAATCGTCAGCACATCCGCATTCGGCGTGACAACCGTTCCCCACTCACTGCCCACAGACGAGCCGCCCTTCACGCCGCTAACCTGCGTAATATTACGCAGACACAGCGTCCAGTTACGCGCTTCGCCACTTCCTTGCACGGTGATGGTATTACCCGTGCGCGTCGCTTTCAGCGTGAAGATAACCGAGCCGTCAGCCGCCGGGACTTCACAAATCGCCTCCCGACCCTCCTGCAGATGGAACAGCTGGAACGCCGTCCCTTCGTGCCAGGCGTAGTCCGGCTTCTGGTTATTGCAGCCCAGCGCCAGCAGTGTATTGTCGCGCACATAAACCGGCAGACTCAGGAAGTCATGCTGCTGCTTATGCCAGCGGCTGCCCGCCACCTCGTCGTTACGCCACAGATGTGTCCAGCGTCCTTCCGGCAGATAGAACTGCACATCACCCGCCTCGCTAAACACCGGCGCAACCATCACGCTATCGCCCAGCATGTACTGGCGGTCGAGATAATCACATGCCGGATCGTCCGGGAACTCCAGCATCATTGCGCGCATCATCGGTGTTCCGAGTTCATTGGCGCGCGCCGCTTCGCGATACAGGTATGGCATCATGCGGCATTTCTGCTCAGTGAAGTAGCGTACCACGTCGCAGGATTCATCATCGTACGCCCATGGCACACGGTAGGATTTACTACCGTGCAGGCGGCTGTGGCTGGAGAGCAGCCCGAACGCACACCAGCGCTTGTAGACGTGCGCCGGGGCGGTATTCTCAAAGCCGCCAATATCGTGACTCCAGAAACCAAAGCCGGACAGACCAATGGACAACCCGCCACGCAGACTTTCGGCCATCGATTCATAGTTGGCGTAGCAGTCGCCGCCCCAGTGCACCGGAAACTGCTGCGCACCCACCGAGGCCGAACGGGCGAACAGCACTGCCTCTTCTTCACCGACGGTCTCTTTCAGCACGTTCCATACCAGTTCGTTGTAGATGTACGCATAATGGTTGTGCATTTTCTGCGGATCGGCACCGTCAAACCACTTAACGTCAGTAGGAATGCGTTCGCCAAAGTCAGTTTTGAAGCAGTCAACGCCGATATCCACCAGACCTTTCAGCTTGTTGGCATACCATTCGCAGGCTTCAGGATTGGTAAAGTCATAAATCGCCAGGCCCGGCTGCCATTTATCCCATTGCCACAGGGAGCCGTCCGGGCGCTTGAGCAGATAACCTTTCTCTTTCAGTTCATTGAACAGCGGGGATTTCTGGCCGATATAGGGGTTTATCCATACGCAGACCTTCAGCCCTTTCTCTTTCAGGCGGCGGATCATGCCTTCCGGGTCAGGGAAGGTCACCGGATCCCACTCAAAGTCGCACCACTGGAAGGCTTTCATCCAGAAGCAGTCGAAATGGAAGACGTGCAGCGGCAGATTGCGCTCGGCCATCCCGTCGATAAAACTGTTCACCGTCGCTTCATCGTAATTAGTGGTGAACGATGTAGTCAGCCACAAACCGAATGACCAGGCTGGCGGCAGCGCCGGACGACCGGTAAAGCGGGTATAGCGATCCAGCACCGCTTTCGGCGTAGGGCCGTCGATGACGAAATATTCCAGATACTCGCTTTCAACGCTGAACTGCACTTTTGACACTTTCTCAGAGCCAATTTCAAACGACACGCACTGCGGATGGTTTACCAGCACGCCGTAACCACGGTTGGTGAGATAAAACGGGATGTTCTTGTAAGACTGCTCGGTACTGGTGCCGCCATCGCGGTTCCATGTTTCCACCGTCTGGCCGTTACGTACCAGCGCAGTAAAGCGCTCGCCCAGACCGTACACCGTTTCGCCAACGCCCAGATCCAGGCGTTCAAACATATAGTTTTTCCCGCTGTTGGTGTCCTGCACGTAGCCGTTATTTTTCAGCTGGCTGCCGGTAATACGTTCGCCGTTACGCAGGAAATCCAGCGACCAGAACTCACCTTTAGTGACCCGCACGCTCAAATTTCCGCTTTTCAGTTCGGCAAATTCAGCGGTGTTTTGTATCTCTACATTGATGTCCTGCAGCACGTTCAGCGGATAGTGCGGACCGTTATTCAACGCGCCCTGGAAATGTTCCATACGCACGCCCACCACGCCTTCCTGCGGCGAGAAAAAGCGCAGGGTGAAGAGTGGAGTATCCAGTTGCCAGGTACGTTCACGCACATCGCGCGGCGCAACGTAGACAATCATCTCGTTACCCTGTTGCTCAACCTCGAATACCTGAATCAGGTGAGTTAAATTCAGGCCAGGCTGCGTCAGCCAGTTTCCGTCGCTAATTTTCATCGTTGGTTCCTTAGTTCTGTAATTCTTTCGTCGAAAAATCCTGCTGATTGCGGTGCGCACCCTGAGCCAGCTGACTCATGATTTCCGTCAGATACGGCGTTTTCAGGGTATAGAAGCGTTTGGCAATCACGGCACTCAACAGGTAACAAATAGCCGGGACAATCGTGAACAATGCGATAATGATGCTAATGGTGGCGCTGTTCTGGGTTTTCGCTGCGGCATCGTAACCGCCGCCCGCCAGCATCCAGCCGATCATCGCCCCGCCGAGCGCCAGACCCAGCTTGAGCACGAACAGCGTGCCCGCGAAGCTGATCCCCGTCAGACGTTTTCCGTTACACCACTCGCCGTAATCAACGGTGTCGGACATCATCACCCACTGGATTGGCGTCACGAGCTGATGCAGTACGCCAATCACGAAGATGAAGGCGAACATGGTGAGATTTGCGTGCATCGGCACAAAGAACATTGCCAGACTGACGACCGCCAGCAGGGCGTTCGTCCACCAGAAGACGCTGACTTTGCATTTCCAGTCAGTCAGCGGTTTTGCCAGCGCAGAGCCGATAAGATTGCCGACGCAATAGGTGGTGAGGAAGGCGACAAACACTTCCGGGGTACCCAGAATCCAGGTGACGTAATACATCATCGCCCCGCCGCGAACGCAGACGGCAAGGATGTTGAGGATGGTCAGCAGGCCGACGATACGCCATTGGTCGTTCTGCCAGATGTCGCGCAGGTCTTCACGCATTGAGTTGCTGCTCGGCGGCGCTTCCACACGTTCTTTGGTAGTAAAGAAGCAAAACGCCAGCATCAGGAACGCCACAACCGAAAGCACGGCAATCCCGCCCTGGAAGCCCAGCGCTTTATTTTCACCGCCAATCAGATTCACCAGCGGCATCATCAGCACGGTGGAGAGCATGCCGCCCGCCGTCGCCAGCACAAAGCGCCATGACTGCAGGGAGATACGCTGCGTTGGGTCATTGGTTATCACACCGCCCAGCGCGCAGTAGGGAATATTAACCACGGTATAAAGCAGGGTCAGCAGCGTGTAAGTGATTGCGGCATAAATCATTTTGCCGTGCAGGCTGAGATCCGGCGTGCTGTAGGCGAGCACACAGACCAGACCAAATGGCAGAGCGCCAAACAGCACTCACGGGCGGAATTTCCCCCAGCGCGAACGGGTGCGGTCGGCGAGCAGTCCCATGCAAGGGTCTGAAATAGCATCCAGCGCGCGAGCCAGTAAGAACATCGTGCCGACAAAACCGGCCGGGATACCAAAAATATCGGTATAGAAGAACATCATATATAACATAACGTTATCAAAGATGATGTGGCTGGCGGCATCGCCCATGCCGTAGCCAATCTTCTCTTTAACGGACAAAATCTCACTTTTCATTACGCATCCTTGTTAGCACTTTCACACGCACTGATACCGGTTACAGTTCTTGTAAACCATCCCTGTGAGCGCGGGTATTCCGATATCTCGTTATCAAATTACGATTCTTGTTTTCTGTGATCAGAGTAGCGTCAAAAAATGTGTCTAAGTGTAAGTAATGGATTTTGCGGGGATTTATTTGAAACTGGTCATGGTATGGAGAAACGGAAGTTAAAAAAGTGAGTGAGGGGGTGTGGAAACGTTTGGAAGTAGCTATAATGCGCCCCGCCTCCATGTAGCAATCGAGGCGCGGAAGATCGTCATCTCCGGTGAGGTGGCTGGACTTCAAATCCAGTTGGGGCCGCCAGCGGTCCCGGGCAGGTTCGACTCCTGTGATCTTCCGCCAAAATTCCTATCTTATTCCAGTCATTTGCCATATTTTCTCTGCTCAAAAAGGCTTTCTTGATTCTCGTCCGAAATTATCCTTTCCGACAGGTAACTACGCGCAGTTGGGTTTGATATCGGGTAGAAAATTACCGTCAAAGTAATGAACGGTTGTATCGCCCTGATGGTCTACAGTGAGCAATAACAACGGTTGCAGGATGAGCTGAAAGAGGCCAATCTGAAGTTAAATAGAATTGAGAGCACGCTGGCGACTCTTCAGTGAAGCAAGGCTAAACCTGTAAGCGTTACTTACAGGTTCAGTTGGTGCCGGATGGCGCTTACGCTTATCCGGCCTACTTTCACAATACCCTCTGTCTGACCACCCACCTCATAGTGACCCCCAGAAAGATATCGACTATAATGAATGAATCGAACGATTCATGCGAAATGGTGGCAATATGCATACTCTTACGGCAAATGAAGCCAAAACCCAGTTTGGCGATATGCTACTTAAAGCGCAGCGAGAACCTGTGCAAATTAGTCGTAACGGTAAGCCTGTTGCAGTTGTCGTCTCCATTGAGGACTATGAACAAATGGAAGCCATGAAACTCCAGTTACTGAAGGCCAAAATTCAGCGTGCTCAAAGCGATATTCATTTGGGCAATACTGTCGATGGTGATGCTTTTTTTGATGAGTTGATGGATCAACACAAAGGATAAAAAGTGAGTTACAAACTTACTGGAGAAGCACAGCGCGATATTATTGAAATCCGTGATTACACATCAAGAAATTGGGGCGCTAAACAGTCCAGGGATTATCTTAGAAAATTACGGGGCGTTCTCTCTCAGTTAGCTGAAATGCCAGGCATGGGGCATCATCGCATTGATGATTTTGGTGCAGATGTTTACAGCTTTCCTTATGTTAGCCATATGATTTACTACTGTGCACAGGACACAAATATTGTTGTATTGGCAGTCTTACACCAAAGCCGAGTACCAACAAAACATCTGGGACAACGTTTGTAACCCACCACCTTAATGCCGGATGGCGCTAACGCTTATCCGGCCTACGATTCCCAGAAAAAATAAAGCCGCTGATCGGTTAATCAGCGGCTCTCTATTACCTGTGATGCATCAGAAGTTATATTTCACGCCGAGCATACCGCGGGTATCGCTGTAGCCTTTATCCCCGACCTGTTGGGCCACGTTGCTCCACACGTTGAGGCGCGGAGTGATTTGACCTTCAACGCCGACTTTCAGCTCACCGATGTTTTTGGTGCCGCGCATGTCGTTGCTCACATCGTCCATCTTCACGCTGGTTGTCTGTGTGTTGTGGATCCAGTTGGCTTCAACAAACGGCTGGAACTCGCGAGATTTACCGTCGTCGATGGCGTTGTGACCGTTGATAAAGGCTTTCACACCCAGACGGGTCATCAGGTTGCCATCGGTATTATCCTTCACGCGGGTACCGTTCGCTTCGCGGTGACTGTCGGCTTGCACGTCCATCCATACCACCTGCGCTTTTGGTTGCAGCCAGTAGCTGTTGCGCTCGCTTTCACCCAGTTTGAAGCTGTAACCGGCTTCAACCGAAGCGGTTATCCCGCTGGATTTGTATTTCTCTGCTGCCTGCTCCTGGCCCATCACTTTGTTATCAAACCAGTTGTACAGCGCCCAGGTATCCACGTAGGTGCCGGTCTTGTCGGCGTCGTTGGCATACCATGTGCCGTACAACCCCACGCTGTAACCGGTGACCTGGCCACGTGAATGGTAGCCGGTCAGGCTGGACTGCGTGCGGTTCTGGCTGTTGGCATAACCTGCCATCGCGCCAAGGTGCCAGCGGTCAAGACCGTCGCTACTCCACTGCGCCAGGTCGCCGCCTAGCTGCATTACATAGCTGTTGCTTTGGGTTTTCAACTGCCCGCTACCGTCTTTGAAGCGGGTATGCGCCCCAACGTTACGCATCCACAGGCTGGTAACTTTCTTCTCGCCTGTCAGCATATCTACGTACTGCGTTTCACCCAGACGATCGTGCAGTCGGGTCATAAACAGCGTGTTAGCCGCATAGTTGTTCGCCAGATAACTGCCTGCTTCCGGACGGTATTGCTGCTCAGTGACAGGAGGCGCAACAGGTTCTTCCGGCTCAGGGATAATCGGGTCTACAGGATCGACCGGGTCTGGATCAATAGGGTCAACCGGGTCCGGATCAACAGGGTCCGGGTCATGCGGATCGACGGGGTCCGGGTCTTCCGGATCCGGCGGAGCAGGAATAAAGCTGGTCAGATACCAGTTACTGCCTTTCTGCACCACGTTATAGTCGTACGCACCGGCAACAATACGGCCCGCTTTCTCAAAAGTACCGTCAGAATTACCGGCCACTTCGATGATCTCAATACCTTCAATGGTCTGCGCCCCGGTTCCGCCAATGTTATTCACCGCCACAAACGCATTACCCGCGGTGTTGCCGAGCACTTTCAGCTTGTCGGTTTCGGAGGTATCGTCATTCAGGACAGTATTGAAAACCAGTTTGCCGCCGTTCCCGGTAAAATCTTCATTGATGGTAAGCGTCTGCCACGGTTCGCCGTCAGCATGCCCAAAGTTCACCACTGACCCGCCGTTCAGCGTCAGGTCGGTGAGCGTTGAGCTGTTAGTCATGTTCCAGGTCGCGTCGCTCATTTGCAGCGAGATAACACCCGTCCCGGCAGTGGCGCTGGTGATGTATGACGCCCCGCTCCACAACGAGTTGTCGGTCATGTTGAGCTTAATGGTACTGTTTTGCTGCGGCAGGCTGCTGGTTGCAGCAGTCGCGCCATCGGCATGAAGATCGCCGTCGATAAGAAAACGCCCGCCAGTAGAACCGTCTACGATGCCGCCCGTTTCGGTGCTGATGGCATAACTTTCGTTGCTGTGATCGCCCGCCATGGTAATGGCGGCACCGCCTGCCAGGTTTATCGCCCCGCGTGAAGTCGCATACAGGCCGCGTGGCGCTTTGCTGTATGACGCCGCTTTCGCCGAACTGTTCACGTTGATCGTTGCGTTTTCACCGAGATTCACGGTCGCGTTGGTGGAATAAACCGCATGAGCGCTGACGCCGTTGACCGTAATCGTCGCGTTGTTGCCCAGTTCCGTTTTGGACGATGAGGCGGCATAAATCCCCGTTGAAGAAGCACCCGAAGTCTCAATGGTGGCGTCATTGCCAAGCAGTATCGAGGAACCGCTCTGCCCGGTGCGAAGACCCTCTGAACTGTCACCTGTCGTCACAATGTGTGCCCGGTCGCCAACCACAATTGTATTTTTGGCCTGCGTGGCGTCTTTCATCGCGTTTGCTGTGATACCACGTCCCTGGGAACCGGTGGTTTGAATATACAGATCGTCGCCGACGTAAATGCTGGCCGAGCCCTTCCAACCCTGGCTATAGGAGTTGTAACCGGCGTTAATACCGTCACCATCCTGACCGTCCACATAAATGCTGGTGCGATCCCCGGTGATGATAAAGACCGGGTTATCCGGCGTATTGGCCCCGTGCGTGCGGATACCGTCAACATCTTTACCATTATTGGCGGCATTCTTCGACTGCGTGCGAATCGTCAGGTCGTCCCCAAAAATAACGCCCGGACTACCCGTTGTACTGTTCTGAATAACGGTAACAGAGTGCTCAAAAGCTTCAGCGCCGGGTCCATTAATCGTTAATCCATTGCCATAAACGGGAATCGTGCCCGCACTCCATTGATAAACATAATTCGGCATGGCGCTGGTTTTAGCGAAACTGGCATTTGCCTGCGCTGGAATTATTGCCTGCAATTCCGGGGGCAGACTGCTAACCAGTCCGGTGGAGGGTAGACTATCAACGTCAACCCATGCTGCTTGAGTTGAAAATACCATAGAGGTTAATGCGGCTGAAACCGCTATGGCAATACGAGAATAAGATTTGGGATTTGGCATATTAGCCTCCTGCTTTCAGGCGTAGAGCGTCCACCACATCGCAAGGATGTGAAAATAATAAAACTCAAAAAAACGTTATAAAATATTCGACAATATTTGATGAATACTATGGCCTAACTTATCTTCAAGCCTGAGCTTGTAGACATATATTTTCTTAATATCGATATTATCTATTTTGGTAATTTGCTGAATACTTTTCCCTGACACAAAACTCTTCAGTAATATCATTTCAGTATAGTTAAGTGAGCGTCCACGTTTGCTGTTAGCGAGATGACCCGTAAAGAGTCGCCTAATTTTCTGATGTTGAACTTCGTCATCATCATCAGAATATATAATCCCTTGTATTTTATTGCTTTTGGACAGCCAGTAGTTGGCTAACGGCGCCAGGTTCCTGTCTGCTATCAACACAATATGCATACCGCTGTAGGCAAGCCGGTCAACCCATTGCGGGTCGGCAAACAGGCGCAGATTCGGGAAAGAAAAGTCCACAAAAATAAACCCACGCGACAAATGGTTTTGATTATTAAGCAGAAGCTTTTCAATAATTCCTTTTTGCAGAAAGCCATTCCCCTCAGGCCAGATCGCAAATGCGGCACGGTGACAGTAACTGGCACGAACCGCAGTATCCGGAAATAATTGACAGGATAATTCACAGCTTATGCAACGAACAGTCTGTGACGGTGATCTCTTCATCAAAAATGACTCCTGTTATTTTTCCATAAATATTTCATTGGTAAATAAATGTGTCAATCCAACACGTAGTACGTTCCTTGTCAGCTAATAACAGTGGCGCTAATAAAATGTAATAAACTCCTGATGCACTAATATGTATGGTCTGTGAGTAATACGATTGCGCTAAGCTTATTTACGCTTTATCTCAGAATAACAACCTATGCATTAGGAATTTTATGCATAAATTCAGATTCCAGGATAAACAGTAAAAAAGCACTATTTGCTAAAAAATAACCTGCGTAAAAGTTACTTACTAATTACGTAATTCTGATAACTCAATCACCCTTGTCATGTTGTGGACAAATATAAAGATAATTCAGATAAAACTGTAATGAATTCTCATTATTTAACCTTAGTTAATTCTCACCTAAGAAATAAGATTGCTAACATATTGTATTTAAAGAGATTTTAACAAATTAGTGAAATTCTTATCTTCGTTCATGAACAAAGAGTGAGGCGCATTTTCGATTTGGATGTAAAATTTAAAGGATGCGTTAGCACACGCTGTGATTCGTTTTGGTTACTGAGGGCTGGGCAATTGTACCTTATCAATCAGTTGGTCGAATTTAATCCTGATAGCAAAAGTCTGGTCAATCGTCAGACCGGGCGAGCAATTCAGCTCCAGCTCCCTGCCTCGCTCTGTTTTCTCTATTTAATTACTCACGCAAGTGACATTGTTTCCCAGAACACGTTGATGACAATTGGTTGGGGTGAAAGAAATAATGTGACCACCACCAACACATTTTACCAGGCTATTCTGACGCTACGAAACGCGCTGGCGGACGTGGGGTTGCCTCGTGATACGGTGAAAACTATTTCCCGACGCGGGCTCAGATTAAATGAGAATACGCAAGTAGAGACAATAATGCTTCAACAGAGTGAAGTTTCCCCGCCGCCGGTTATTGAAGAAATCCCCCCCGTAAAGATAATTCCTTCGACACCACAACAAACGACGCAGATACCCTGGTTTGAGGTTTTATTTAGCGCCAGTGTCGTGATTGCCACGTTGATCATCTGGCTGGTGTGGTATCAAACGCGCCCTGTTATGCCGTTTAGTAAATTTGTCCAGGCTTCCATGCAGACGCCATCGCGGCAAAATTGCAAAATCTATTACTCACCAAATGAACACGACCAGCAAGGCTATTTCAATCTGATGCAGTTACATCCCTATCTCTGTGAAAACAACAAGCACGTGTTTCTTACCGGTTACAGCAAAGCGGAAAGGATCGTGGCATTTGTCTGTGATAAAGATGCACGGGTGGATGCTAACGCATTTTGTACTACTCATTATTACTGGATGCGCGGGCAATGAAAAAAACACGCCACCTTATAGTGCTCGTGGCCGGGCTGGTTACTGTGCTCGGTTCAGGCGGATGGTTATGGCATTCACGCTATGCCGACAAACCGCTGAATTGCATCGGTAACATGGAATGGAATATTGGCAGCAACCGCTTTACGGGTACGTTATCGTTTCGGATGTACAACAGTGAAGGCCTGGCCACTATTACCGGCAAACTGTACGGGCGTAATACCTCAGACATTAGCAGGAACATCTATTTTAACTACACCCAAAAGCGCGATGCCCGAGTGCTACAGGCGATGCAGGTCGTCAAAACCTTCGCTGACACCGCTGATGAAGCGGATATTAACGACACATTACCTGGATTTTACCGCCAAAGCGGACGAAGCCTGAGCCTGGTCATGGAGGAGTATAAAGGTGCATGGATTTTTGCCAGCTCCAATGTGCCCTCGCTGTATTGCCGCAAAAGGTAGCGTCATATCCGGAAACAAAAAGTACGGCCCCTCAATGAAATTCACATTTGTCATCATTGACTTACGCGACATGGGTCACTGAATCCACACATAACCCATTGCTATTCTTCATCGCGAATCAGGAAACATCCTGAATATCATAATATCCGTTGCGTAATAATTAAGCGAAATGGGCGTTATATTTTGCCCAGAAGACTTCAACCTACGGATGGATATTTGGAGAAGACGTGGGCAGGGGCGTTTATCTCTCTCGCGAGCAATGTCTGAGCGTTCAGGCGTTATCGCATTTCAGGAAACGGTGTGTTTCCGGTGTATTTTTGGCGTACATATGAGGGATACGTAATGTTTACTTTTAAAAAGTGCCTGATTGCACTTTCTATAAATTTGGCCGTTGTTTCATCAGGTTTTGCTTGTACGACCCTGCTGGTCGGCAACGAAGCATCAGCGGACGGCTCCATGCTGGTCGCCCGTAGCGCAGACAGCGATGCCCTGAAAGCACAGCATTTTGTCATTCATCCGGCAAAGCAAAATCAGACCGGGGTATACAGCACCAAAGCACATAATGGTGCGAATGATTTTACCTGGCCACTGCCGAAAAACTCTCTGCGTTATACCACTGTCCCAAACTGGAAAACCCAACTGCACGGCGCGACCGGATTTAACGAGCTGGGTGTCGGCGTGAGCGGTACAGAATCCATTTTTGCCTCACCGAAAGCACTGGCCGCCGACCCGTACGTTGAGGATAAAGGGATCACCGAAGACGATATCCCGGATATTCTGCTGTCACAAAGTAAAACCGCACGTGAAGCTGTGGCGCTGTTGGGCCATATCGTTGAGACCGTCGGCGCAGGCGAAGGTTTTGGCGTTGCCGTCGTCGACGATAACGAGATCTGGTACCTGGAAACCGGTAGCGGCCATCAGTGGATGGCGCAGCGTCTGCCGAATAACCAGTATTTTGCCACCGGTAATCAGGGCCGCTTACAGGATTACGATCCTAAAAGTCCGGACATGATGGCGTCAAAAAACCTGATTCAATTTGCGACTGAAAAAGGGCTGTACGATCCGGCGAAAGACGGTAAATTCAACTTCTCCAAAGCCTATACCCGTGATGACGAGCGTGACCGCACGTATAACGACCCTCGCGTATGGACCATCCAGAAAGAGTTCAATCCTTCCGTAAATCAGGATATGGCCAAAGGGCGCGAATTCCCGGTCTTCATGACGCCAGAGAAGAAAATGACGCTGGACGATGTGAAAGCCGTGTTGCGTAGTCACTATGAAGGGACCAGCCATGACCCGTACACCAACGGTCTGAACGGCAAAGAGCCATGGCGTCCGGTCAGCGTTTTCCGTACCTATGAAGCGCACGTTATGCAGGTCCGTCCGTGGTTGCCAAAAGAGATTGGTGAAACGACCTACATTGGCCTGGGCATGGCTGACCTCACCGCCTTCGTTCCGTACTACAGCGGTCTGAAAGCGTATCCGGCTAACTACACGATGGGTACCGATAAAGCGGACGATCAGTCTATCTACTGGAAATATCGTAAATTACAAACGCTGACGATGACCGATTATCCGAAGCTCGCGCCAATCGTCAAAAAAGCCTACAAAGCGTGGGAAGACAAAGTGGCGAAGGAGCAAAAAGAGGTCGAAGCAGAGTATCTGAAGATGGCGAAAACCGATAAACCCGCCGCGGATAAGATGCTGAATGACTTCAACCTGCGCATCATGGCCGACGCCGAGAAGCTGACGGAAGATCTAACCAATCAGCTATTTACCATCCGTACTAAAGACATTCAGTCTGATATTTTCTTTGCGAATGCAACGAAAAAAGACTGAGTAACGACGCGATAGTATTCTGGCGTAAAGCGCTTATTAGCTTTGCGCCAGCATTTCACACCGTGCCTTCACCGCCTCGTGCAGAAGGCGTACCGCGGTTGAAAGCTGCTTCCGATGCGGGCAAATCATATTCAGCGGGACTTTCTCTCCCTGATAATCCGGCATCAGCAGTTGTAATCGACCGTCACGCACATCCTCGCTGACATCCAGCCACGACTTGTACGCCACACCTTCTCCGGCAATCGCCAGGCGCCGGATCACTTCCGCATCGTCACTCATAATGGTGCCGTTAACCTGCACACTGCTGACCTCGCCGTTGCGCGTAAACGTCCAGCGATCGTGCAGGCGGCCGCGTAATACGAAAGTCATAGCGTTGAGCTGTGTTAAATCATCCAGTTTTTGCGGCGCGCCGTTTTGCTCAACCCATTCCGGTGATGCCACCAGCACGCGTCGGTTACCCGGTGCAACCGGCAGCGCAATGTAGGACGCGTCTTCGGTGTTGCCATAGCGAAATGCAACATCGACGGGGTCTTTAAAGACATCCGTTACCTGGTCGGAGAAAAAAATCCGCAGGCGCAGCGCGGGATAGCGGCGTCGAAACGACTGAAAGACCGGTAGCAGCAGGTTACGACCGAGATCGGAAGGCACGGCGATTTGCAGCGTGCCTGACACTTCATCTTCCGGGGTCTGAATTTTTTGCAGCCCGGCATGCATTACATCCAGCATCTGGCGGGCATAGGGTAACCAGACTTCACCTTCTGGTGTCAGGCGCAGGCTGCGCGTGGAGCGGGCGAACAAGCGGATAGCCAACGTAGACTCCAGGCGCTTGATAGCTGAACTGACCTGAGCAGGCTGAACGCCGACTTCGCGCGCAGCATCACTAAAACTATTCAGCGCCGCGGCGCGGACAAACAACGTGAGATCTTCAAGCCGGAACATTTTCACTCCCCGAGTATAAGTCCTGTCGCCATAGGGCTATTTTTCCCGTTCTGTTACCGGTTTACCATCAAATTATATCAACAGATATACCCTAAATAATTCGAGTTGCATGAAGGCAGCAAGAGAGTGAATCTCCAGGAGCATAGCAAACTATGTGACTGGGGTGAGCGAACGTAGCCAACGCACATGCGGCTTGAAGTATGACGGGTATAAACTGATTCCTGTGACCGGAGATAATATGAAAGCCATCGCCATTACCCGCGCCGCGACCGACGGCAATAACATTGAATTTTTACAAGAGATTGACCTGCCCATGCCAGTTGCTACCGGGCACGATCTGCTGGTTGAAGTGAAAGCCATTTCCGTCAACCCCGTTGATACCAAGGTCCGCGAAGGTTTTAACGCTGATGTGCCGCGTGTGCTGGGCTGGGACGCCGTTGGCGTGGTGAAGTCCGTGGGCGAAGCCGTCACCCTGTTCGCACCCGGCGATGAAGTCTGGTACGCCGGAGCGCTCGGCCGCGCTGGCAGTAACAGTGAATTTCAGCTGGTTGATGAACGTATTACCGCGCTGAAGCCAAAAACACTGGATAATGCTTCTGCTGCGGCGCTGCCACTGACAGCTATCACCGCCTGGGAAATGCTGTTCGACCGTCTGGGCGTTGAGGAAAATGGCAATGAAGATGATGTGTTATTGATTGTTGGCGCGGCTGGCGGCGTCGGTTCTATTCTGACACAACTGGCCAGTAAGCTGACCAAAATGACCGTCATCGGTACCGCATCACGTCCGCAGAGCCAGAAATGGGTACGTGAAGCGGGCGCTCATCATGTGATTGACCACAGCAAGCCGTTGACGGAAGAGCTGGCACGGATAGGCATTAAAGAGGTGACGCACGTTGCCAGCCTGAACAATACCGAGCAGCACTATTCGCAAATTATTGCCGCACTGGCGCCGCAGGGCAAACTGGCGCTAATTGACGATCCGCAAACTCTCGATGCGCGCCCGCTGAAGGCCAAAAGCATTTCGCTGCACTGGGAGTTTATGTTTACCCGTTCGATGTTCACAACCCACGACATCATTGCGCAACATCAGTTACTGACCCGCGTGGCGCAGTTGATCGACGACAGCACCCTCCGTACCACGCTGGGCGAACATTTTGGCGCGATTACCGCGGCAAATCTGCAAAAAGCCCACACGCAAATTGAAACCGGTCGCTCGGTCGGCAAGATTGTGCTGGAGGGGTTTTAACATGTCTGATTCTGACGTGATTTCAATTATTGCGGTACTGAAAGCCAAACCGGGGAAAATCGACGCACTGAAACAGGCGCTACAAGCTCTGCTGCTGCCCACGCGCCGGGAGCCGGGCAATATTGAATATGCCCTGTTCCAGTTACGCGACACGCCGGATGTGTTCTACGTGCGCGAATCCTGGCGCGGTCAGGCCGGTCTGGATGAGCATATCGCTCTGCCACATTTCCAGGCGTTCATTCTACAAATGAACGATCTGCTAGCCGAACCGCTACGGCTGGATTATCTGACGCCGATTGAGCCTTAATGTCTCGACGCGCCCCCGCAGCTATGCGGGGGATTTATATCAGCCATTACGCCCAGCCATAACTCCCCCATCGACATCCCAGATGGCGCCAGTTACCCATTGCGCTTTGTCTGACAACAGGAAGGCGACGGATTCAGCCACATCACGCGGCGTACCAACCCGACCAATCGGATGGAAGCTGTCAAAGCTACTCATCACACCTTGTACGTCTTCTTTCGGGATAAATCCTTCGTAGATAGGTGTATGCACGACTGCTGGCGAAACGGCATTGACGCGGATCCCATTCGCCCCCAGCTCGATGGCCAGATTTTTAGTTAATGCATGCAGGCCCGCTTTTGCCATTGAGTACGCTGAAGAAGGTGTTGCGCCAATTGCCTGTTGCGCCCACATCGAACCAATATTCACGATGGCACCCTGGATGTTAGCCGCCACCATATTACGCACGACATCGCGGGTGATAAAAAACGTCGCGCGGTTGAGGCTCATGTACAGTTCATAATCCTCAACTTCATGATCAGTGAAAGGTTTTGGGAAGAAAACCCCAGCTGCATTTACTAACAGGTTGATGTCTTTGTGCTCAGCATTCACCGTTGCCATCACCTGCTTAACGCCCGCTTCTGACATCAGATCCGCCACAATGACAGAGACGTCACCCAGTTCCGCCAACGCCTGACGGGCCTGTTCCGCTTTCTCGGCACGATTGCCAACCAGCACCACTCGACCACCACCCTGGAGGATCAGTTTTGCGGTTTCAAATCCGATACCACTGGTACCGCCCACCACTAACAGTTTTTTGCCGACAAATAATGTGTTCATCGTTAGCCTCGTTTCAAGTATTCGTTAATGCGCTAACAATGCCACTACCCTGAGGCGCTGACGAATGAGAAGAAATAGCGATCCGAGAAAGAAAATCTATCTCGATGGCATATACTGAAGATATTCACAAAACGGGAAATGACCTGATGCGCTCGCTTAATCGGCTTAAATGGTTACACGCTTTTGAGGCCACAGCCCGCCACGGCAGTTTTACTGGTGCGGCGCAGGAACTGGGGGTCACTCCGGCTGCCGTTGGGCAACTGGTTCGTGCGCTGGAAGACTGGGTTGGCCACCCGCTGCTGCATCGAACCCGTTCAGGTAAAGAGCGTCTCACGCTGGTCAGCGAAGCACAGGACGCGTTGCGCGAGATAACCCAGGGACTGGATAGTCTGGAATCCGGGCTGAACAAGTTACGCGGCCGACGGGCGCGCTCGGTGGTGATCATCACGGCCTCTCAGGTACTGGTGATGAACTGGCTGATGAGCCGCCTCAATCGTTTCTCACAAGCGCATGAAAACATAGAATTACGCTTGAACGTGACGGAAAAGCTGATGGATGTTGCTCATGGCGAAGCGGATCTGGGCGTACGTTGCGGTAAAGGCGACTGGCCTGGGGTAAATAAAACCTGGCTGATGGATGAAGAAGCGGTTCTGGTTTGTAGCCCACGTATTGTGCCAGTAGATAAAATATCCTGTGGAGAATGGTTGGCCGCACAGAAGCTTATCCATGATGACACTCCCCACCCCGGCGCCAATTTCCCGGGCTGGAATGATGTCCTGACCGCCACCCAGGCACCTGCCGTTCGCGACAGTGGATTGCACATCAACTCTACCTCTGCAGTGATTCTGGCGGCGCTCAGCGGTCAAGGTGTCGCCATTGTGCGTAGGGCATTGGTGCAGCAGCTACTGACAGACGGACAACTGGTTCAGCTTCATCCCAACACCCGCTGGCCTCTGGCATGGTCTTACTACATTGTTACGCCACAGCACGCGGTAATGCGCCCGGAGGTAAAAGTCTTTAATGACTGGCTGATTGCGGATGTGCTGGCAGAAATCGCAACCATCTCTGCTATGATGCCTGCACACAAATAAAACAAAACAACATGCCGAGGGAAAGATGAGTTCCACCAGAAGAGGGATGATGAACGTCCTGATTGCCGCCGTATTATGGGGAAGTTCAGGCGTTTGCGCGCAATACATCATGGAGCAAAGCCAGATGTCGTCGCAGTTTCTGACCATGACGCGCCTGATTTTCGCCGGGCTCATTCTGCTGATGCTCTCTTTCGTTCACGGCGACAAAGTGTTCTCCATTATCAAAAACCGCAAAGACGCCATCAGCCTGCTGATTTTTTCCGTGGTTGGGGCGCTCACCGTACAGCTAACCTTTCTGCTGACTATTGAAAAATCCAACGCCGCCACCGCGACGGTGCTGCAATTTTTGTCACCGACCATAATCGTGGCGTGGTTTTCCGTGGTGCGCAAAGCACGACCGGGGATTTTAGTGCTGACTGCGATCTTCACATCGCTTATCGGCACCTTCTTGCTGGTCACCCACGGTAACCCGACGTCGCTGTCTATCTCACCTGCCGCGCTGTTCTGGGGAATTGCCTCGGCGTTTGCCGCCGCGTTCTACACCACCTACCCCTCAACGCTTATCGCGCGCTACGGCACGCTGCCGGTCGTCGGCTGGAGTATGTTAATCGGCGGCATGATCCTGCTGCCGTTTTATGCCGGACAGGGCACTAATTTCGTGGTGAATGGCAGTTTGATTCTGGCGTTTTTCTATCTGGTGGTCATCGGCACGTCGCTGACGTTTAGCCTGTACCTGAAAGGCGCGCAGATGATTGGCGGACCGAAAGCGAGCATTTTAAGCTGCGCGGAACCGTTGAGCAGCGCGTTGCTGTCCCTGCAGCTGTTAGGTATTACCTTTACCCTGCCAGACTGGCTGGGCACGCTTTTGATCCTCTCTTCGGTAATACTTATCTCAATGGACTCACGTCGCCGCGCCAGAGCGGTTTAACACCAACCGGCGCGGCAAAAGGTTATGATTACCAGCCCGGAACCGCGCCACCGTTAAAGATAGTTTCTGCCGCCTTCGCCACTTCAGGTGACTGATAAGATTGCAGGAACTCTTTCACATTCTCGGCATCTTTGTTGTCTTCTCGCGCCACCAGAATGTTCACATACGGTGAGTTTTTGTCTTCAATAAATACGCTGTCATGTACCGGGGAAAGCCCGGTTTGCTGGATGTAGGTGGTACTGATAATCGCCACATCCACTTTCTGATCGTCCAGCACACGCGGCAACTGCGCACCTTCCAGTTCCATAATTTTCAGATGCCGCGGATTATCAGTAATATCCAACGCTGTTGGCAGCAGGCCGGTATCCGCTTTCAGCGTAATTAACTTCTCTTTTTGCAGTAGCAACAGCGCCCGGCCCAGATTGGTAGGATCGTTAGGTATCGCAATCGTTGCACCGTCTTTTAGTTCAGCGACAGTTTTGATTTTCTTCGAATAACCAGCCATCGGGAACACAAAGGTATTGCCCACCGCAACCAGCTTATAGTCGTGTGCTTTATTATCTTGTTCAAGGAACGGGCGATGCTGGAAGACGTTGGCATCCAGCTCACCATGATTGGTGGCATCGTTGGGCAACAGAGAACCGCTAAAACCCACCAGTTCAACCTCCAGACCATACTTTTCTTTAGCGACTTTCTTCGCGACCTCCGCTACATCCTGCTCAGCACCGTTAATTACACCCACTTTGATATGCTTTGCATCGCTGCTCTGTTGATCGCATCCTGCCAGCAATAATCCCGCCAGTAATACCGCCGCCCCGGCCCCGAAATAAGGTATCTTCAGCTTCACGTTTTATCCTTTTGCAATAACCGCCTGATGAGTAATGAAATGACTATAGCGGGAAGGCCGCTGCGGTTTAAAAAACGAAAAAGCATCAGCAAGAAGAAAAAAGCATAATGGGGCTAAGATAAATTAGTCGGAAGATACTGTTAGTTCATCAATTGCAAGCCCGGTAATAATTAGCACCAGTTCACGATCGATCCCCTTCTCAAGCATGGCATGGGCTATCCGCAACGCTTCGTCCTTTTTGCCCTCGCGTTTGCCTTCGAGTTTGCCCTCTAGCAACCCTGTCCTTCGCCCCGACTCACGTAAGCATTCTGCAATCGTCATTAATCTCTCCTTATGCTGGGGAACGCGCAGGGCAACCTCTCGAATAAACGCCTCAAAACGCGGTGCGCTGCCAGACTGCACCAGGTAATTAAATAGCGTTTCTACCTGACTGTCATTAGCGTGTCCCTTAATCAACAGGGCAACCAGTTTATCGACCAGCACCATCAAATCGCGCTCGCGTATATGCTTCTGGACAAGTTCCAGTAGTGCCACTCGCCGGTGTTGCATAATCTCATCATCAGACACCACCGTGATATCGACCAGCGGGAAGGCCGCTCCATAAAGCTGCCGCGCAGTCTCTGGATCGTCAAATTCATCCAGCCAGCACAGCGAAAAAGGGTACGGGCTGGCAACGCCATGGTAAAAAAGTATCGGAACCACCAGCGGCAGCGTTTTGTGCCCGGCATCAAGGTGATTCTGCATCGCGGCAATGGCGTAACGCATCATTCGGAATGCCATATGAGCATCCGGTGAACTCTGGTGTTCAATCAACGCGTAGATATAGCCTTTACCAGTTCTCGTTTTTAGCGACCACAGAACATCGGAATAACTGGCACGCAGGTCTTCCTCAATAAAACTCCCTGGCTCCAGCTTCAGTGTGTTCAGATCGCAAAGTTCACGTAATGGTGCGGGGAGATAGCTATCAAGAAAATCCCGAGCCGTTTCTGGATGGCTTAAGAACTTTTTAAATACCGCATCATGCGGCGTAGAAGTTGTTGGTTTTTTCATGGCGGTCCGTCACCAAAAGAACAAGATGACGGAACCTTACTCGCCAGTCGCACACACAACATCTGGGAATTTTTCTATCTGCGAGGCGGCTTGGCGGATAAATACATACTTTTGCAATGTATTCATTTTCAGGGAATAACGCTCGCAAAAATGCCCGGTAAGCGTGATCACCTCCGGGCAAGTACCTAAATCCTCTTTGGCGGCAGCATCCAGACCTTCCGGTCATCAAAACGTTTTCGACAAATAATGGCGCGCGGAACCGGTTTCCGGGAAGTTATCGAGGGTCATTTGCAGCTGATAACCGTTTTTCTGATAAAACGGCAGCGCCTGGAAACTCATGGTATCCACCAGCGCATGCAGGCATCCTCTCTCACGCGCCGTCTGTTCTGCGGCCTGCATCAATTTTGTGCCGTAACCACCTTTACGCAGCGAGTCATGCATCCACAGAAAATCAATGCACAGCCATTCGCCTTTGATTTTGCCGATCAGCCCACCCAGAATGTCATTGCGCTCATCGCGCCAGTACACAGCCAGGTCGCCAAAATTGGTGGTTCTGAGAAACTGCCGGTTGTAAGCGCGCAATCCGGCAAGCAGGGCATTTTGATCGTCTTCGGTAATCGTATCTGTAATCTGTATTTGCATCCTATCCTCCTGAAATAACTACAACTTCTGGCTGATTTATTTTTAGACATTAACACAGGGTGATGAGTGAGTCGTATGCCGTCTACACTTACTCTTGAGATGATGCGCATAGACAACAAGGATTATTATCATGAAACGAGTCATTTTTCCGATTATTGCCGTCCTTTTCACGCTACCCGGTCTGGCACATGCCGACTCGGCTTATGGCAGTCTGCAGGCTGTACACGAAAAGAATACCGTTATGAAGGATTTACGTAAGATTTGCACCCCGCAAGGGTCGCCATCTGATGAGGTGTGGGAAAAAACGATTATGGCTGATACGCGTAATCAGCAGCACATCCGCGAAGCCATTCTGGCAATTCAAAGAAACAATCAAAACAACTACTGGGAAGCGCTTGGCAAAGTTGAATGCCCGGATTTATAGGCGTGAAGCGAAATAGCCCCACGCCAGAGGGAAAGCGTTAACGCTGAGGAATAATTAAGTCGCCGCGCAGCACGTACGACCCCAGCACGCTCTGGGTTTTCTCGTTGAGCCAACTGACGATCCGCGCCGCCATGGCGTCCATGGAATATTCAATCGCCGGGATCGTAGGGATTCCCGGCAGATGCAGCGAACCGGCCAGGCTAAAGACCATAATGTCTTGCGGTACTGATTTATTAAACGCCTGCAACTGCGGGATCACCCGCTGTGCCTGCTGTTCATCCGCCACCAGCAGCGCGTTAAAATTCAGCGTCGACGCGTTGTTCAGCAGCTCCTGCAAGGCCACTGACGATGACGTTGCAGCCATAAATACCAGGTTACGGTTAAACGGCAGGAAGTTTTTTTCCAGCGCGTGTTTATAGCCCAACAGCACCTGATCGGAGAAACCCATCCCGTCCGGATGAATTAAAGCAATCTGGCGTCGGTTCTGACTTATCAGGTAGTTACAGGCGGTTTCGGTAGCGAACTCATGATCGAACTGGATGCTGTTGACGTCATCGCCGGAATCCAGACAATCCACCAGAATGACATTCTCCTGATTGATGTTCAGCGGAAAACGCGCGCCAATAATCAGGACGTCATCGCACAAGCCGCAGCTTAATTCATCAAGAGCGCTCATGACTTCCGCTTTGGTATTGGCAAAACGCAGCAGCAGGTGCTTTTGATGCTGGCTAAGATGCTTTTCCAGCGCATAGAGATAACCCGTGGTCTGATTAATGTTGTCCTGCGCGCATATCACGCCGATACAGCCCGTAGACTGGCTGAGTAGCGACTGCGCAATCACGTTCGGACGATAATTGAGTTCATCCACCGCTTTCAACACGGCGAGGCGGCTGGCCTCTTTTACGCCACGCGATCCGCTCAACACGCGTGACACAGTGGCTTTTGACACGCCAGCCAAACGCGATACATCGTTGATAGTAGACATCATTCTCCCCTGACAGGACCCGCCTGGCCCTTTCCATCCTGAATTTAACATTGGCTCAAATAATCGCCATCCGCAGTATAGCTGTTTCCGTTTTTCATGGAAACCGATTTTCCATTTGGACTCAAAAAGAGATCTTCACAGCTAATTTCGTGAGCTAAATCCAAATAATTAGCCTTATAAGAATAAGATCTTGATGGCCGTCACAGTTCTGTTTTCCACGAATGGAAACCGGTTTCCGTATGATATCAAATCAGACTCGCAATAAGTTTTTACATTTAAAGGATGGTTCACTATGTTCAGGATTATGTTGTGTTGTTCGGCAGGGATGTCCACCAGCTTGCTGGTTCGCAAAATGGTTGAAGAGGCAGAGTCTCGCGGATTGCCTGTGAAGATTGAGGCCTACGGCGTTTCCGAATTTGACATTCAGTTTCCAAATTACCAGGTGGTGCTACTCGGCCCCCAGGTAAAGTACATGCTTAATACGCTCTCCGAAAAGGCTGCCACCCAGGGTATACCCGTAAAAGCCATAGATATGATGGATTACGGTATGCAACGCGGTGACAAAGTGCTGGATTATGCTCTGTCGCTGATTGAAGCGACACACTAGAAAGGTGTCATTATGAGTTCGTTATATCAGTCAATGGTTGCCGTCATTGAACAATCCATCACCCCGCTCGCTGGCAAGTTAGGGCAGCAGAAGTATGTGATTGCAATTCGTGACGGTTTTACGGCGGCGCTGCCGTTTATGATCATCGGCTCCTTCATGCTGGTGTTTATTTTTCCGCCGTTCTCTGCCGATACCACCAACAGCTTTGCCCGGGGCTGGCTCGATTTCTCGGCAACTTATCGTGAACAGCTGATGCTGCCGTTTAACCTCAGCATGGGTGTTATGACGTTCTTTATCTCCGTGGGCATTGGTGCCAGCCTGGGCCGTCAGTTTAACCTCGATCCGGTGATGTCCGGCCTGCTGGCCTTTATGGCGTTTTTACTGGTTGCTGCGCCCTATGCCGACGGTAAAATCTCGACGCAGTATCTTTCCGGTCAGGGTATCTTTACCGCCCTCATCACCGCCATTTACTCCACCCGTATATATGCATGGCTGAAGCAGAATAACGTGACAATCCGCCTGCCGAAGGAAGTCCCGACCGGCGTCGCGCGTTCATTCGAGATCCTCATTCCGGTACTGGTGGTGATTGCGACCCTGCATCCGCTGAACCTGTTTATCGAAGCACAAACCGGGATGATCATCCCGCAGGCGATTATGCACCTGCTGGAGCCGCTGGTTTCCGCTTCTGACTCACTGCCCGCTATTCTGCTTTCTGTGCTGTTGTGCCAGATTTTCTGGTTTGCCGGCATTCACGGCTCATTGATCGTAACCGGCATCATGAACCCATTCTGGATGGCGAACCTGTCCGCTAACCAGGCCGCTCTGGCAGCGGGCGCTGCGCTGCCCCATGTCTATCTGCAAGGTTTCTGGGATCACTACCTGCTGATTGGCGGCGTCGGTTCAACTTTACCGCTGGCATTCCTGCTGCTGCGCAGTCGCGTCGCGCATCTGCGTACTATCGGCAAAATGGGAATTGTGCCTAGTTTCTTTAATATCAATGAGCCTATTCTGTTTGGTGCGCCAATCATCATGAACCCGATGTTGTTCATCCCGTTTGTCTGCGTCCCGCTGGTTAACGCCGTGCTGGCCTATAGCGCCACCAAACTCGGCTGGCTGGCACAGGTTGTTTCACTGACGCCGTGGACTACGCCTGCGCCAATCGGTGCTTCCTGGGCCGCAAACTGGGCATTAAGTCCGGTGGTGATGTGCTTTATCTGTATGGCGATGTCAGCGCTGATGTACCTTCCATTCCTGCGTGCTTACGAACGTTCTTTGCTGAAAACCGAAGAGCAAAAAGCACAGGATGCCGTCTCCGTGGCGAACGCTGCCCGTAGCAACTCATAATGAATCAAGGAGTCAGAACAATGAGATACCGTTTTCCTGAAAACTTCTGGTGGGGCAGTGCCTGCTCAGCGCTGCAAACCGAAGGGGATAGCCTGAACGGCGGCAAAAGCCAGACCACGTGGGACGTGTGGTTCGACCGTCAGCCAGGTCGTTTCCATCAGGGAGTTAGCCCGGCAACTACCTCGACCTTTTATCAGCACTGGAAACAGGACATCGCACTGCTCAAACAGCTGAAGCACAACAGCTTCCGTACGTCTCTGAGCTGGTCGCGCCTGATTCCGGACGGTACCGGCGAGGTTAATCCTGAAGCCGTCGAGTTCTATAACAACGTCATCGACGAGCTGCTGGCACAAGGCATTACGCCATTTATCACCCTGTTCCATTTTGACATGCCGATGGTGATGCAGGAGAAAGGTGGCTGGGAAAACCGTGAAGTGGTCGAGGCGTTTGGCCGCTATGCACAAACGTGTTTTACATTGTTCGGCAACCGGGTTAAGCACTGGTTTACCTTTAACGAGCCAATTGTCCCGGTTGAAGGCGGCTATCTGTATGACTTCCATTACCCTAATGTGGTGGATTTCAAACGTGCAGCCACCGTGGCGTATCACACCGTACTGGCGCATTCGACGGCGGTTCGGGCATATCGTGCCGCAAACCATGACGGTGAAATCGGCGTGGTGCTGAATTTAACGCCTTCCTACCCGCGCTCACAAAATCCGGCGGATGTAAAAGCCGCACACTATGCGGACCTGATGTTTAACCGCAGTTTCCTTGACCCGGTGCTGAAGGGTGAATATCCGGCGGATCTGGTTGAGCTGCTGAAGGAGTATGATCAATTACCAACATGTCATCCAGGCGACAGCCAGTTAATCGCCGAGGGCAAAATCGACCTGCTCGGCATCAACTACTATCAGCCGCGTCGCGTGAAATGTCGTGATAGCGCCGTCAACCCGGATGCACCGTTTATGCCGGAGTGGCTGTTTGATTATTACGAAATGCCGGGGCGGAAAATGAACCCCTACCGTGGCTGGGAAATTTATGAGCCGGGTATTTACGATATTATTACCAATCTGCGTGATAATTATGGCAACCCGCGCTGTTTTATTTCTGAAAACGGTATGGGTGTCGAGAATGAGCAGCGTTTTATTCAGCAAGAGCAAATCAACGACAGCTACCGTATTGAATTTGTTTCTGAGCATCTTAAATGGCTACATAAAGGAATTAGCGAAGGCTGTAATTGTCTTGGCTACCATATGTGGACCTTTATTGATAACTGGTCATGGCTTAACGGCTATAAAAACCGCTACGGTTTTGTTCAGTTAGATTTAGCAACGCAAAAACGTACGGTGAAAAAAAGCGGCGAATGGTTTGCCCAGACCGCCGAAAATAACGGATTCGATTAGGAAGAGAACAACATGATTGCATTAGAAGAAGCAGTAATGGAAATCATCGTCAATGCCGGACAATCCCGCAGTCTGTGCTTTGAAGCGCTGCATGCCGCGCGCGCCGGCAATATTGACGAGGCAAAAAGCCTGCTTCGTGAGGCTGACGGTTACGCCCGTCAGGCTCATCACATGCAAACCAAATTGATCGAACAGGACGCCGGGGAAGCCCGGCAACCAATGACATTAATTATGGTGCATGCGCAGGATCACTTAATGACGTCGTTATTAGCCCGCGAACTGTCAGAAGAAATTATTCATCTGTATCAGCGTTAATCGTTAATTACACATTCAACAACGGAGAAAGCATTACGATTAAATAAAGCAGCCCTGTACCCGTTATTAAATAGACAAATCAACTTGTTTTGGTGATAGCAAATTAAACCGAGACGGGATGGTTATTATCTTAAAATAAATTAATGCACACGCTTATTCAGAATGCTCTGCGCAAACTGAAGGGTAAAGTGTCGATGAGATAACCATGAACATGATAAAAAAACTTCCAGTCACGCTGGCGGTCGTCGCCGCGCTGTGCCCAATTTCTGTCCTCGCACAGGAATTCACACAAGAACAAATCGATGCCATCGTTGCCAAAGCCGTCGATAAAGCGCTGGCTGAGCGTCAGGCAAAAATGGATGCCGCCGTGGCGAAAAAAACCGATGTCATTAACGAGCCGCAAAGCGCGGCGCAATCGCCGGATATGGCTATTCCGTTCGGTGTGAAATTCAGCGGCTATGCGCGTTACGGCGCGCATTTCCAGAGCGGCGATCAGAAATACGTTGGCGTTGATGGCTCCTACAACGGTGCTTCCGCTATCGGTCGCCTGGGTAACGAAGGCAACGGCGGCGAGTTCCAGCTCTCAAAAGCGTTCAAAAGCGATAACGGCGCCATCTGGGACATCAACGTGATGATCGACCACTGGGGCGACGAAGTTAACCTGAAAAAAGCCTACGCGGGCGTCACCAACGTACTGGAATCCAATCCCAACGCCTATATCTGGGCAGGCCGCGACTTCCACCAGCGTCCGCAACAGGGTATCAACGACTACTTCTGGATGAACCACGACGGCCAGGGCGCCGGGGTGAAGAACTTCGACATCGGCGGCGTACAGTTTGATGTCGCCACCGTTGCCGCAGTTGAATCGTGCAGCCCGGAAGTGATGGAAGACGAAGCCAACCCATCGCGTATTACCTGTACCGGCGGTTCCGGTACCGGCGATAAAGGCAACTACGCTGTGACGTCAAAAATTCACAATATGAAAGTGGGCCCGCTGGATCTGGAGATCTACGCCAACTACGGTTTTGACTCCAAAGCCGTCGAGAGCGATGACCGCCTGAAAGCCTGGCAGGGCGCATTCGTGCTGAGCCACACCAACGACAGCGGCGTGAATAAAGTGATTGCCCGTTATTCTGATAACTCCGACAACAGCGTCTATAACAAAACCGACGACCTGACTACGGTTTACGCCAGCTTCGAGGGAAGTCATAAGTTTACCCGCCAGGCGCAGGTGGAATACCTGTTAGCGTTCCATGATTACGACAACAGCACCGATAAGAGCGATAACCGTAAGAACTACGGCGCGATTGTGCGTCCAATGTACTTCTGGAACGACGTTCACTCCACCTGGCTGGAAGCGGGCTATCAGCGCGTAGATTACGACAACGGCGGGGATAACCACGGCTGGAAACTGACGCTGTCGCAGAACATGTCGATCGCCATGGGACCGGAGTTCCGCCCGATGCTGCGCTTCTACGTCACCGGCGGCAAGGTGGATAACGATCGCACCGCGCGGGTCAACGGCACGCAGGATGAAACGCTGGACGACTTTAACCTTGGTGCCATGTGGGAAGCATGGTTCTGATTAGTGAGAAGTGAAGTGCCGGATACGGCGAGAACGCCTTATCCGGCGAACAACACCGAGATTATTGCATACCTTTTATGCGAACTTTCGCTGCCACCAAAAGCGCCGTCAGCAGCATCAGGCTGCCGGAAAGCATCAGGGGCGACAGCAGTCCGAGGGTATCGAGCGCATAGCCTCCCACCGCTGCCCCGCAGGTATTGGCAAGCTGGATCACGGCGACCTGGACGGATCCGGCTTTTTCTGCCTGATCGGCAAGCGAACGGGTGATCCACGTCGACCAGCCGACCGGTACCAGCGCAAACAACAGCCCCCAAATAATCGCAATACCCGCCGCGACCACTTTGTCGCTGCCCCATAGGATCAGGACCAGCGCACTGAGCGCCAGCACCAGTGGCGCACCGGCTAACGCCAGTTTGACCGAACGCTTCAAAATCATCGACGAGAACGACGTACCAACGAAACTGGCAATACCGAAGCTCAGCAGCACCAGCGTCAGGCCATCAACGTCAAAGCCCGCCAGATTCATATAGATCGGGCGAATATAGGTAAAGAAGGCGAACTGACCAGCAAAGGACATGAAGATGGCAATCATCCCGGCCATCACCCCTGGACGCTGCAACAAGCTGAACATGTTTTGTTTCTGATGCGAAGGTTCACCAGGCAGCGAAGGCAACGCTCTCACCACCCAAATCGTGCACAGCACGCCCATTACCGCCGCCGCATTAAACACGTTACGCCAGCCGATAATGCCGCCCAAAAAGCTCCCCAGCGGCGCGGCAATTACCAGCGCGATGGAGACCGCGCCAAAAATAACCGACAGCGCTTTCGGCACCGTACGTGCAGGAACCAGACGCATGGTCAGCGACGCCGACATCGCCCAGAAGCCGCCAAGCGCCAGACCGAGGCAGGCGCGGCCAACGAGCAGCAGCGAAAAGGAATTGGCAAAGGAAACCAGCAGACAGGAAAGCGTCAGCAGCACCGAAAACAGAATCACCACGTAGCGACGATCGGTCGCCTGAATAATTTGCGTCACAAACAGGCTGGCGAACATGGCGACAAATGCCGTCACGGTCACCGATTGTCCGGCCACGCCTTCAGAAATCCCCAAATCCTGCGCCATCGGCGTTAACAGGCTAACGGGGAGAAATTCAACGGTTATCAGGCAGGCAACGCAGAACGCCACGGCAAATACCGCCGACCAGTTAGGTCGGGAATTTGCCTCAGCGCGGGATTTTTGTTCAACAGCTTCACTCATTTTGTTACCTGCGTGGGGTTATTGTAGAAAAGTTACGCAGTGTAACATTAAATTTGTGACGTATTTAACGTTTTGACAACTATTCACCAGAGATCGGCTGCGCCTTATCCAGCCCAGGACAGAGAGCCCTTTCTGGCTCAATTAAGCGTCACGCGCAGCCCGGGCCAGGCCGGTTATCCACTCCTGATGACCGTTTATCATCGGATTGGGCAGCGTACGTGCCAGTTCTTGTGCCGGAACACCAATTTGTGATTCCTGGGTCAGAATACGTACGCGCCCGCCGGGTAAATCCTCAAAGAGCCAGGCGTGGATCACATCCAGACGTGTAGTGGCGTCGCCTTCCGCCCAGCCATGCCAGGCAACACGCGCGGCCTGGCCGTCAACCGGCGGCACATACTCAGTGATTTGCGCTTCGATGGGGAAACCAAAAGTCGTAAAACGAAAGCGGGCATCCATGCTTAACAATGGACCGGAACCGTCGTGAAAACGGATATCCGCCACGTTGCTGTAATACGTCGGCCAGCGCGTTGTGTCATTAAGCTGTGCCCAGACGGCACGGGCGCTCAGTCCGGCAACGATAATTTCATTTGAGGCAAAGTTATCAGTCGTCCCCGGCAGATACGCTGCAGGCCAGATAATTGCACGTTGTTGAGTCGCTTGATTCATGATGTACCTCGTCGTGTGAGTTAACGATGTACATCATGCTTTCGCGTAAGATATAAAGATAATGACGATTCAAAATAGTCGTCATCATAAATTTTGATATCAGTGCAGCCAGTGCACGCCATCCTCGGGCTGGAAAAAGGCGTTATAGCGCATCTGGAACGCATTAAGCTCCTGCATATCCGGCTCCATCTCGCGCAGAAAACCGAGCGCCAGACGCACCTGCGCGTCGGTAATCGGTGCAGCCAGCCGGGCTTTTTGCAGCCAGCGGTGCCATTGCAACAAGTTCTGCTCACTGCCGTCGACAATAACGATTTGCCAGATCAACAGCACCTGGGCAGCATTTTGTAGATGCGATTCATCAGGACGGTGGAGGTACTGTAAAAAAGCCTCACCCTGTACTTTTCCCATCTGATCGATCATCGATTCTACCGGCACGACATCAATGTTCAGCCGCTCGCTCAGACGGCGAATTGCCCGCCGCGACCCGGACGTTAGCACCCGAAATCCCACCACAAAAACAACCACCAGCGTGGCCAGCATTATCCAAATCATGCGCACATCCATTACCAGACAGGACGCCCATCATAGCGGCAAATTCACCTCTGTCGACGACTGAACGTGTCATAATGTGACTTATCGAACTCGCAGGCAGACATCATGAAATCTGATATCAGAACGCTCGATCTCAATCTGTTAAAAACGCTGGATGCCCTGCTGGATGAACGTAGCGTAACCCGGGCGGCGCAGCGGCTGTCGCTCACCCAGCCTGCGGTAAGCGGTATGCTCAACCGCCTGCGCGACTATTTTGACGATCCGCTGTTTAGTCGCACACCGCATGGCATTGTTCCGACGCTGCGTGCCCAACAGTTGGCCGCCCCGGTCAAACAGATCCTCAGCGATATCGATATCCTGCTTAAACCGACACAATTTGACCCGCTCACCGCAGCGCTCACCTTTACCGTCGCCGCTACGGATTACGCGCTCAAAGCGGTTATCGTGCCATTTATTGCCGCGCTTCGCGTGCGCGCACCGGGCATTCGTGTACGAGTGATCCCGGTTGAGCCAGTGCTGCTCACCACACAGTTTGAGCAGGGGAAAATCGACCTGGCGTTGCTGACGCCGGATTCCACGCCCGACAACCTGCATAGCCGGGCGTTATATGATGAAGAGTACGTTTGTCTCATGCGTCATGCGCATCCTGATGCGGGGCAACCGCTGACGCTCGATCGCTTCTGCGCGCTGAAGCATGTGCTGGTTTCTTATGTGGGTGAAAGTTTCTGGGGCGTCACCGATGAGGCACTGGCAAGCGTCGGACGCCAACGGCAGATTGGTTTGTCGGTTAGCAGCTTCCTGGTATTGCCGGACATCCTCGCCATCAGTGATATGATTGCCGTTGTTCCTGCCCGTCTGGCGTATGACGACACCCGTATGCACGTTTTACCGCCCCCGCTGCCCATAACCGGTTTTACAAAAAGCATGGCCTGGCATGAACGCACGCACCGCGATGCCGCTCATCAGTGGCTGCGCAATCTGGTACATGAAACCAGCCAGTTGAGAGCATAAAAAAGCCCGCCATTAAGGCGGGCAAAAGTTACCAATGCACACTTAACTTAAGCTACTTTCAATTGTTGAATCTTTTTCTCGCGGCGAATTTTACGTTCTTCAAACACAGCCACGATGGCCATCAAACAGATACAACCGATAGCGGCAGCATCCAGCGCGGCGAAAGTGCCTGCCCAGCCGGTCAGCCCGAAAATCGGCGTGCCGTCGGCAATCATCCCCAAACCGAGCTTGGCGAAGCTGTCACCAATCAGATAAGCGAAAGTGCCTTTAATCCCATCGGCTGCGCCGATCGCTTTTTTCGGCACAAACCCGACTGCCGCAACGCCGATTAACAGCTGTGGGCCAAACACCAGGAAGCCCAGCGCAAACAGCGAAGTCAGATAAACGTACTGGTTGCTGGCGTGCTGATAAACGCCCAGAGTGGCGATAATCAACGCCAGCGCTACACAGGCCACCAGCGCACGACGACCGTTAGCCAGGTCGGAGAGCCAACCCCACATCAGCGTGCCAACCAGCGCGCCCACTTCAAACAGGGTAAAGCCCTGAATCGCCACTTCTTTGGAGAGCTTCAGCTCCTGGAAAGCGTAGACGGTGGACCACTGGTCGATACCGATACGCACTACGTACAGGAAGATGTTCGAGAAACATAACAGCCAGATCACTTTGTTTTTCAGCACGTACTCAACAAAGATCTGCCATTTGGTCATCTCGTTTTCTTCGGTTTCTTTGTCTTCTTCGCTGATCTCCTCACCGAACAGCTCTTCGGCTTTACCGAGGCCATAAGATTCCGGGGAGTCGCTGCCGTAGCGCAGGCCGATAAAGCCAACAATCAGAGCAATAATCGACGGGAAGATAAACATACCGATGACGTGACCGTCGAACAGATAGTTAGCGCCAAACAGCGCCACGCCCGCCGCACCCGCACCGCCGAGGTTGTGGGAGATATTCCACATGCCGAGGTAGGAACCCCGCTTGCGACGCGGCGTCCATTTAGTAATGGTGGAATAGCTACATGAGCCGCCAGTACTCTGGAAGAAACCGCTCAGCGCGTAGAAAGCGATCATCAAAAACAGGCTGGTTGAACCCGCGCCCATGCTGGCGCTGAAGCCAAGCATACAGATGGCGGAGAGGATCAGCATAAACGGCAGGAACTGCTTGGTGTTTTTTCCATCCGCGTAGTAGGAAACCAGCGTTTTACCCACGCCGTAGGTGATGGAGAAGCCCAGGCCAATCATCCCCAGCTGCGTCATGCTCAGCCCGTAGGTGGAGATCATGTCGTTCTGCGCGATGTTGAAGTTTTTGCGGATCAGGTACATGGTCAGGTAGCCGATAAAGACCACCAGATAGGACTGCATGAATGGTTTGAACCACATTTTGCGCCGCACATCGAGCGGCAGATCCAGGGTCGGCTTGCGCACCTGGTTTAGAAAGGCCAGCATTTGACACTCCCGAGCTAATTTTTATACCTGCGAATAGCAGGCATTGTAAAAATCAGCCGGAAGACGCGCCTGAGACAGCGTCCAGGTGAAACCGGGAAAATTTCTTAGTTTTGCTCCACTCGGGGCAAAAAGGTGAGGTACATCACGCTTCGTTGAGTTCGCGCGGAGCCTGGGCGTTTAAAAACGGCAGCAGCAGCAGCGCGGAAATTCCCGCCGCAATAGCGATCACCACAAAGAATCCGGTCCAGTGCCAGACCTCCATCACCTTCGCCAGCGGCCAGCCGGAGAGCGATGCCCCCAGATAAGCAAACAGCCCGACAAATCCGGTTGCCGCGCCCGCCGCCTCTTTGTGCGAACACTCCGCCGCCGCCATGCCGATCAGCATCTGCGGGCCGAAGACGAAGAATCCGGTGGTGAAGAAGCACGCGGCCTGCATCACATAGCTGGCGAACGGCATTAGCCACAGCGAGCCAACGGAGAGCAAAATTCCGGCGGCGAAAATCAGGTTCATTGGACCGCGGTTGCCGTTAAACAGCTTGTCCGAGCCCCAGCCCGCGACCAACGCGCCGATGAAGCCGCCCAGCTCAAACATTGTCACGGCGGTATTGGCGGTCACCAGATCCACGCCGAGCGTCTCCGACATGTACAGATTGCCCCAGTCGTTAATCGCGGCACGGACCACGTACACCAGCACATAACACAGTGACAGCAGCCAGATATAAGGATTCAGTAGCACATAACGGGTGAGGATCTCTTTGCGGCTCAGCCCAGCGCCTTCCTGCTGTTGGGCAATTTCCAGTTCATCATGCCGCCAGTCGCCAATCGGCGGCAGACCAATCGCCTGCGGCCTGTCTCGCAGCCGCCAGCAGAGAAAAATCCCCACCACAATCGCCAGCAGCCCGGCGATCATCATCCCGGCGCGCCAGCCGTAGTGCAGCGCTGTCGCCGCCATCACGATTGGGATCAGCGCCCCGCCGACGTTGTGCGCGGTGTTCCACAGCGCCCACCAGCCGCCGCGTTCAGTACGCGAATACCACGCGGTCAATAAACGCGCGCAGACCGGCGATCCCCAGCCCTGGAAAAAGGCGTTCAGCGCCCACAGCACCGCAAAGGCCCATAGCGAGGTGGAGAATCCAAACAGAATGTTTACCACGCCGGTGGCAATCAGTCCGATGCCCATAAAATAGCGAGCGTTGGATCGGTCGCTGACGATACCGGAAACAAACTTCGACAGGCCGTAGGTGATGTAAAACAGCGTCGCCAGCAGCCCAATGTCGCTGCGAGTCAGCACGCCGCTGGTGAGGATATCCGGTACGGCGGCATTGAAGCTCTTGCGTGTGAAATAGAACAGCGCGTAGCCGAGCCAGATGGTGGTCAGGATATGCCGCCGCCAGTAGCGGTAGAGGGCATCCACTTCACGCTTATCAGTAATGAGCGGCGCACTGGCCGGAGCTTTTAAAAACGAAAACATGACCGCGCCTTACACATATCGCTGGGGTAACGACACGCTGACCCGCGTGCCGTGCGTACAGGAAATCGAGAGCGATCCGCCGAGGGCGCTAATCCGTTCACGCATCCCAGTGAGGCCAAATCCCTGTTGATTCGACCCTGGCGGCAGGCCGCTGCCGTCATCCTCAATTACCAGCATTAGCCGTTCATCCTGTTGCCAGCCCTGAAGCGTCACCGCGCTGGCGTTGGCGTGCTTAACGATGTTGTTCAGCCCTTCCTGACAGACGCGAAACAGCGTCACCCGCTGGCTTTCGCTAAGTGCAGATTCATCAATTCGCCAGTCGAGATGGCTGACGATACCGCGACTTTCCAGCTCCATTTCGCGCATCAGTGAGCGGATGGCCTGCTCCAGCGTGAGATCGTCCAGTTGACGTGGTCGCAGACGGCCTAACAGGCGACGCACCGAATCGTACACGCCGAGAGAAAGTTGTTCGATGTGCGCCCCGCTGCGCTTCACCCCTGCGTTTTCTGGCGCCAGCCGCTGAACAATACCCGCCTGGGTGCGAATGGCGGTGATGGTCTGGCCGATATCATCGTGCAGTTCGCGCGCCACATCCCGGCGCACGCTCTCTTCGGTTTCCAGCAGGCGTTCCGCCAGACGATGGTTGCGTGCTAATTCATTTTGCAGCGACTGGTTAAGTTCGCGCAGACGCTGAATACCCGCACCGAGCAGCAGCCCGGTCAGGCTTTGCACCAGCAGCGAGAGCAACAGATCGACGGGATGATCGTGCCAGGTCTGGCTGGCAATCAGCGCGATGGCGTTCATCAGCGTCGCAATCAGCGCCCCCTGCCAGCCGTAGTGCCAGGCCAGCGCAATGATCGGCAACGCGAGGCAAAACGGCGTGAAGCGCGAAAGTTCGGCGGGTAAACCGAGCTGTAGCCACAGGCTGACGCTAAACAGCAGCAGGTACCAGACCAGATGTCGCCCGCGCCAGTTCACCGGCTGCGACACCACCGCCGGGCCCAGCGGCAGCCAGGTCGTGCTGGTCAGATAGTGCCAGAACACCAGGCAGATCGGCGCCAGCGTTAATCCGCCGGTGAGCGTCAGCAGCAGCGCGTTCCACGCCTCTTCACCTTGCCCAAGCCAGGGCAGCGATTGCAGCAACGCCGCCGCCGTGAGCGCCGCGCCCTGCAACAGCAGCGTGCGCCAGTCGCGCTGATGGCGGTATCGCGAAATCAACATCACCGGGAGTAACGTGAGGAAGCTGCCGATCATCAAAAGTGGTAAATGGACCAGCGCCACTTCCTGCGCCAGCCAGAAAAGAAGCAGCCATTCCGCGCCCAGCAGCACCGGCCAGTAGCCGCGCGGACATTGCAGCATCAGTCCCAGACGCAGACCAAACGGAAACAGCAGTACCGCCAGCTCCGGGCGCTCAACCAGATGCAGGCTGATGCTCCACAGGCAAAACCACGCGGCAGAGAAGATAAAGAAGCAGGCAACAACAGTGATTAACCGGGAACAGAGCGTGTTCATTGCCAGCCGTCAAACATCCGTCGGGCCAGTTCGACGTCGTTGCTGACGCCCAGCTTTTCCATCAGGTTGGCGCGATGCACGTGCACCGTTTTCGGCGACAGACCCAGTTCAGCGGCAATCTCTTTGACCGCCATACCTTGCGCCAGTTTTTCCGCCACCTGACGTTCGCGTTTGGTGAGCGGATCCTGACGACCGGCCGCCAGTTTGACGGCGATGTCCGGCGTCAGGTAACAGCCGCCAGTCGCTACGGTATGCACCGCCGCGATCAGCTCATCCGGGCTACAACGTTTAGAAAGGAAACCACGCGCGCCCGCGTTGAGCGCCTGCTCCACCAGCGCCGGGCTGTCGTGGACAGAGAGCATGATAATCGCCATTCCTTTTGGCAACTGGCTTAACAGTTCAAGACCGGAGATATCAGGCATCGAGATGTCGCAGATACACACCTGCACGCCGCGTCCCGGTAATCCCGCCAGCGCCTCACTGCCTGAGCCAAACTCAGCGACCACCTGCAAATCAGGTTCCAGCCCCAGCAGTTGGGCAAAGCCGGAGCGGACGATGAGGTGGTCGTCAATAAGGGCAACGGTAATCATGGGTTCATCCTGGCGCTAAGGCATGCCTGATGGCGCTACGCTTATCAGGCCTACGGGCGGGTGCCGTTGTAGGCCGGATAAGGCATTAATGCCGCCACCCAGCAAAAGCGCTTACCTTAACGATAAGTGCTTTGGTGTTCAAGCCTTGAGCGATCAGGCTATGCCAGTTGTGACTGTAAATGTCCGGGTGTGCTGCGGTTCTATTTCAATCAAGGTGCCATTGCGTTGTGCTGCCAGGAATCCTTCAGGTCGACAGGTTGCAGGCAAGGCGAATGCCGCAACCTGCTGATCGCCGTTATAGAGGATCCAACGCGTCACATAATTCAGCTCCGTGCTGGAGAAACGCGTAACGAACGTGGTGCCATCAGGCGCGATCATGCTAAATTCCGGCTTATCTGTGTACCTGTCCAGTTGGTCAGCAAAGAAGACAATTTCCGGATCGTAAAAATGCGGTTCATTGAGCCGCGCCAGAGAAGCCTCGCCCTGAACAATCCGCTGATTAAACGCCAGCCACTGCTCAGTCGGCTTAACATGCGCGGGTATCGACTCACGCAGCTTCATGGCCTCATCCGGAATATTCTGGCTGAAGGTAGCTTCCGGTACGTAGGCATAGTTCATATGGCACATGTACTGCAACGGCATTGCCACTGAGGCGAGGTTGGTAACCGCCATCTGAATATCAAACAGCGCGCTCGCTTTGTGCATTACCACCGCAGGATGCGCCTGATAATGATGACCGAACCCCATCACATACTCATAGCGTCCAGCCACGCGCAAATTCTCACCCTCCAGCTCCAGCCAGGCTTCATCCATCGCGGCACAAGCCATTTCACCGTGCAAAGGATGTGAATCCTCTGGTGATGGGCAGCCATTTGCCAACAGACCTGAGTGGAAGGCAAAACAGCCGTAGGTCGCCACCACTTCCGCCGCCGGTTTCGGCTGACTGAACATGTTGCGCATGGTCAGGTCATGGCCATCAAACTGAGCATCCCAGATCATCTGCCCCATCCAGGGCAGAATAACCAGATGTCCACGACTGTTTTCTACCTTCAGCCCTTCCACTCCGCTGGCGTAACGAAATGCGGTAACCGTAAAGTCGTTATTCTTCAGTAAGATTCGCGGATGCTCTGCAAAGAGTTCTCGCCACAGCGTTATACGTGTTGTCATGATCGCTCTCCTCAGGAAACGGTCGCTTCAGCCAGGTTGTGGCGCACTTTGCTTTCACGCCAGAAGTAGATACCGACGTACACGAAGCACAGCATGGAAACCAGGAACGAAAGTTGCAATGAATGGAACATATCGGCCACATAGCCCTGAATCGCCGGAACCACCGCCGCGCCGACAATCGCCATGACAATGACGGCACCCGCCATTTCGGTATGCTCGTTATCCACGGTATCAAGCGTACCCGCATAGATTGTCGCCCAGCAGGGTCCAAACAGGACACTCACCAGCACTGCGACATACACAGCGCTGAAGCTTGGCGCCAGTGCAACATAGACGAGGAACAGCGCACCAATAATGGAATAGAGAATCAGCACTTTTTCCGGATTGAAGCGCGTCATCAAAATGTTGGCGATAAACTTGCCGATAAAGAAGCAGGCGAAGCTATAGACCATGAAGGTTGAGGCGTCGCGCTCGTTGATATCACCTAATTCCAGTGCCAGACGGATGGTGAATGACCACACCGCGACCTGCATCCCCACATAAAGAAATTGCGCCACAATTCCACGACGGAAACGGGCATTGCTGGCCAGATAACGCAGTGTATCCATCGCTGACGGGCGTTTATGACTCGTGGTTTGCGCGACTTTACAGGTCGGGAAGCGAGTCAGCAGGAATAACACCATCACCACAACCAGTACCATAATCATGTACTTGTATGGCTCAAGGGTATTTTCCAGCATCAACACTTTAAAGTTATGGATCTGCTCAGCGTTCATCCCGGCCATCTGTTTTTCCAGGCTTTCACCTTCAGAGAAGACCAGATATTTACCCAGCAGAATGCCAGCAGCCGCACCAATAGGATAAAAAGTCTGACTGATGTTCAGGCGTAAAGTGGCATACGCTTTTGGGCCGATCATTGAGCTGTAGGTGTTGGCTGCTGTTTCCAGAAAGCTCAGACCAATCGCAATCGCGAAAATCGCCGCAAGGAACATGGTGTAGGTGGCCATGTGCGATGCCGGGAAAAAGAGCGTACACCCAACGATATAAAGGGTCAGCCCCATTAAGATGGCGACTTTATAACTGGTCTTTTTAATCACCAGAGATGCTGGAATCGCAATTAAAAAATAACCGCCATAAAAGGCACTCTGAACTAATGCCGAGGCAAAGTTGCTGAGTGAAAATACGCTTTTGAATTGCGTAATCAGAATATCATTTAATGCGGCTGCGCATCCCCATAACGGGAATAAACAGGATAACAAAATAAACTGGAACAGAGGGGTCTTATTCAAATAGCCGTCAGGCATCTGAATGATGTTTTTATCGTTCATAGTGCTACCTTTTACAGTGCAGGAGTATTATTCGTTTAAGGTAAGAAACTCATTAAATTGTTCGATGCTTGGATAAGATGATTGAGTGCCTTTCCCGGTAACGCTGAAAGCAGCGAAGAGAGCGGCTTTTTTCATGGCGGCTTCCACATCACCGCTTTGAACGTAATAGTGAGCAAAACAACCGATGAAAGCGTCGCCTGCACCACTGGTATCGACAGCGTTCACTTTAAACGCTGGAACATGGACTTCCTGGTCACGCGTCATCCACAGCGCACCTTTCTCACCCATGGTGACGATAATATTGTTCAGACCTTTATCAACCAGAGAACGTGCTGCTGCGCGAATATGGTCATAAGTATCCACTGGCATACCGGTTAATATTTCCAGCTCGGTTTCATTCGGTACAAAAAAATCACATTTACAGGCATAAGACATATCTAATTCCCGTAATGCAGGGGCGGGATTTAGTAACACTTCAATACCGTGTTTTTTGCCAAATTCAATCGCGTGATAAACAGTTTCCAGCTGCACTTCCAGTTGCAGGACAATAAGCTGACATTTTTTCAGATCTTCCGCCGCACGATCGATATCTTCCGGGGAGAGAAATTTGTTCGCTCCTTTAATAATCAGAATACTGTTGCTGGAGTTCGCATTAACAAAGATCGGTGCGACACCGCTGCTGGTGCAGGGTACCTTTTCGACATAGGTAGTATTAATTCCCCAGGATTCGAGATTGCGAATAGTGTTATCCGCAAAAATATCATCACCGACTTTTGTCAGCATCAGCACTTTGGAATTGAGCTTAGCGGCCGCAACGGCCTGATTTGCGCCTTTGCCCCCGCAGCCAATTTTGAACGCCGGTGCTTCCAGCGTTTCCCCTTCTTTGGGCATCTGGTTGATGTAGGTGATGAGATCCACCATGTTGGAGCCAATAACCGCGATATCCATTTTACTACCTCTCAGAAACAATCACACAACAATGATATTAAAATAACATTATCATGTTACTTTCGTATCATTTGTGACTAGGATCGCGATTGGAAGATCATTTTATTGTTTATTTATTGCACTAAACGTTACACCCACATCACAATACAAATGATGAAGTCGCTTACAATTGACTGAAAATTAACTGGATATAATCAATAAAACGTGAAAAAACACGCTTTTATTTCCGGATAGTCAGACGTATAGTAATGTGGCAATGTCATGTTCTCAGAAACACAAAAATGTTACTGAAGGAACATGGGAACATGATTCGTGGAGAAGCACATGGAAACTAAGCAAAAAGAACGTATTCGACGTCTGATGGAATTGTTGAAGAAGACCGACCGAATCCATCTGAAAGAGGCGGCACGAATGCTGGAAGTTTCCGTGATGACTATTCGTCGGGATCTCAGTCAGGATGACGAACCGTTACCACTCACGCTGCTTGGTGGTTACATTGTGATGGTGAACAAACCTGCTGCCATCGTTAACGCGCCACTCCCCGCGCAAAAACAGTATCACCGCGACGATTTACCGGTTGCCATTCTGGCTGCGGGACTGGTGAGTGAAAATGATCTGGTCTTTTTTGATAATGGTGCGGAAATGCCGTTGGTGGTCAGCATGATCCCGGACGATATTTCCTTTACCGGGATTTGCTACTCGCACCGGGTGTTCGTAGCGCTAAATGAAAAGCCCAATGCCACAGCGATTCTTTGCGGGGGGACCTACCGGGCGAAAAGTGACGCCTTTTACGACACCAGCAATCCCTCCCCGCTGGATGCACTCAACCCACGGAAAGTCTTTATCTCCGCCAGCGGAGTCCATGAGCATTTCGGCGTTAGCTGGTTCAATCCGGACGATCTGGCCACAAAACGCAAAGCGATGGAACGCGGATTACGCAAAATTCTGCTGACGCGCCACGCCCTGTTCGATGAGGTCGCCCCCGCCAGCATTGGTCCACTCTCCACCTTTGACGTACTGATAAGCGACCGTCCGTTACCGGCAGATTACGCAACCCACTGCCGGAACGGCTCTGTAAAAGTGATCACCCCGGATTCAGACGGCGACTAACTCACTCAAAGAACACGGTAATTTTGTTAAACATCGACGGATCGGACTGGTTGCGGGCCACTTTCACCACATCTTCCAGCTTGTCGATCTGGCTTATCATCTGCTCAAGACGTTGATCGTCGTTGACCAGTAGCCAGATGCGGCTCTTATCGCTGTCCTGAATCGGTAGACAGAGAATGCCTTCTACGTTGAACGCGCGGCGGGCGAACAGCCCGCAAACGTGAGTCATTACGCCCGGATGGTTGCGTACGGTGAGTTCCAGGATTACGTTGTCATGTGTCTGCTGTTGCATGGCTTATTCCCCCACCATTTCTGTGTTTGCCGCACCCGGCGGCACCATCGGGTACACTTTTTGTTCGGCATCGATGCGCACGTGAATCAGCGCAGGCCCAGGACGATTAATAATCTCCTGCAACGCTGCCTGTGGGTCCGCTTCGTTATTCAGATCGCAGGTTTCGAGACCAAACCCGGCGGCTATCTGCATAAAGTTAATCATCCCCGGATAGGTCGCGGCAAAAACACCCTGCTTATAGAACAGACTCTGCTGCTGATATACAAGACCCAACGCTTCGTTATTCATCAGGATGATTTTAATATCCAGCTGATTTTCGCTGGCTGTCGCCATTTCCTGAATATTCATCATCAGGCTGCCGTCGCCGGAGAAGCACAGCACTTTTTTGTCGGGATTGGCCAGCGCTGCACCAATTGCCGCTGGCAGGCCAAAGCCCATAGTTCCCAGACCGCCAGAGGTCAGCCACTGACGCGGACGGTTCAGCGGATAAGCCTGTGCCGCCCACATCTGATGCTGGCCTACGTCGGTGGTGATAATAGCGCTATCGTCTACGCAGGCAGCCACGGCGTTGATCAATCCATAGTGGCTGAGCGGGTCGCTTTCCTGCGGAATAGTGCAAGGGAATTCACGTTGTAAATCGGCCACCGTCTGATGCCACGACTCTCGCGGCTGCGCGTCAATTAATGGGATCAATTGTGCAAGAACCTCATCGACATCCGCCTGAATCGCCACGTGCGGTTGTTTGATTTTACCCAGCTCCGCGCGGTCGATATCCACGTGAATGATTTTGGCGTTCGGGCAGAACTGCTCCGTTTTACCAATCGCCCGGTCATCAAAACGTGCGCCCAGAACAATCAATAAATCCGCTTCTTGCAGAATAAAGTTAGTGCTACGCGCGCCGTGCATGCCCAGCATGCCTAACGACAGCGGATGCGCTTTCGGCAACATACCGAGCGCCATTAAGGTCATAGTGGTGGGCAGCATCGCTTTTTCCGCCAGTTCACGTACGCGCTCAGGTGCGTTAATCACGCCGCCGCCGAGGTACAGCACCGGACGCTGTGCGGCGTTAATCATGGCTGCGGCATCGCGAATGCTGTCCTGGCTGAACGCTGGTGCCGCCATTTTCTGCGCAGGCTCCGGCATCTCTTCAATGTCAAAAACGGCGGTTTGAATATCCTTAGGAATGTCTATCCACACCGGGCCTGGACGTCCGGACTGCGCAATGCGGAACGCATCGCTCATGACCTGCGGTAATTCACTGATATGGCGGACCAGATAGTTGTGCTTAGTGATGGGGATAGAGATGCCGTAGGTGTCGACTTCCTGGAAGGCGTCGGTGCCTATCATTGAGGCCGGAACCTGCCCGGTGATACACACCAGCGGGATGGAATCCAGACGCGCATCGGCAATGGCGGTCACCAGATTGGTTGCGCCCGGTCCGCTGCAGGCCATACAGACGGCGGGTTTGCCATCGGTTCTCGCCATTCCCTGCGCGATAAACCCTGCTCCTTGCTCGTGGCGCGCCAGGATATGACGGATTTGCGTGCTTTGACTTAAGGCGTCATAGACGGGAAGAATCGATCCGCCGGGAATACCGGTAACAACCTGAATCCCCTGGCGTTCCAGGAAATGAACGATGAATTCTGCGCCCGTAAAACGCGTACGCTTGGATGTTATGCCCGAACTTGCCATGCTCCAGTCCTTTTATTCTGGGCCTTTGCTCCGGGCAGGTCTCTGAAACGAAAAACCCCGCCCGGTTTGCGCCGGCGGGGTTTTGGAATCGTGTGTTGATTCGGACCCTACGGCGCATTGCCGACGACCACCACCACACGCACGACGACCGCTGCGCGAGATGGCGCAGTTTTTAGTAGGGTCGCAGTCAGCATGGAAGGGTTCATTAGGGACCTGTCTGTTTGTTGATTAACTGGATTTATACAAACACAGGTTTTTCAGCGTGACAATGGAAAAATTTTCATCTGCATAAAAATGCGTCAACGATCACATTTCGTTGTGCATTGCTGAAAAACAAAAAACCCCGCCGGAGCGAGGTTTTTTTCAGTGCTGTGCGGTTGGTAGCCGCCGAACACACTGTGTTATGTCAACGAAAAAAGTATACGCGTTCTGCGAAGAACACGCAATTTCGGCACGAATTTTGATGGTTTTGAGTATGGAACATGAATAGCGTAACGTCCATAAAATACTGTTAATTTATACAGTGTTTATCTATAATGTCTCGGTACGCAATGTGTTATGCGGGGGCCGCATCGTAAACCGGCGCATCAAAGTCCTGGCTGAAACGGGTGGTGCCGTCAGCGCCTTAACCCCCGAGTGAGCACACTGTGTTATGTCAACAAAGGTGCTGGCAACAGGCAGCGGCGAGGTACGTCAGCACCGTGCTCCTTGTACCAAAAGGAGAGCGTATGAGCCTCGTGGATATCGCTATTCTTATCCTCAAACTCATTGTTGCAGCACTGCAACTACTTGATGCCGTTCTGAAATACGTTAAGTAATTCGGATTCAAGTCGCACCTAAGGGGGGCGGGTAACACTCCGCTCCCCTTTCACCTTCTCCCTGGTGCTTGTGTCGCGCCAATATGTTACGTTTTTATGACATTCTCAGGGAAGAATTCCACCATGACGCTTTCTGTTTTCTGCATTTTGCTGTTCGCCGCGCTGCTGCATGCCAGCTGGAATGCCATTGTTAAAGCTGGAAACGATAAACTGTACTCAGCGATCGGTGTCAGCGGTTCTGCTGCAATTATGGCATTGATTTGCTTACCCTTTGCGCCGCAACCTTCCGCCGCCAGCCTGCCGTTTTTAGCCGTCTCAACTGCGTTGCAAATTGTATATACCGTCCTGGTCGCCAAAACCTATCAGGTTTCGGATATGAGCCAGACCTATCCGTTAATGCGCGGCACAGCGCCGCTGCTGGTTGCAATTATCAGCGTCCTGTTTCTTGGCGATAGCCTCTCTGTTCTAGCCTGGGTGGGGATTGCCACGATCTGTCTGGCGATCCTCGGCATGGCGTTTAACGGACGCAGCAGCTCGCAACGCGGGATCGTGCTGGCGCTCATTAACGCCTGCTTTATCGCCGGATATACGCTGGTTGATGGCACCGGCGTACGTTTATCAGAAACCGCGCTGGGTTATACGCTGTGGACCTTCTTTCTGAACGGCTCCTGCCTGCTGGGCTGGGCGATGATTGCCCGACGCCGGGAAGCGTCGCGCTATCTGGTACAGCAGTGGAAGAAAGGTATTCTTGGCGGGATTGGCACAATGGGTTCTTACGGTCTGGCGCTGTGGGCCATGACTCAGGCTCCGTTGGCGGTAGTCGCTGCGCTGCGTGAAACTTCCATCCTGTTTGGCGCGCTGCTCGCGTGGCTGCTACTGAAAGAGAAGGTTGCCGGAATACGTCTTGTTGCGGCTGGAGGCATTGCCATAGGCGCAGTTTTGCTACGCTTATCATGACCTCTGTAAACCCGATGCAATCCGGCAACATTTGTTGCCGCTTTTTGTTTACATTTCCTGCCGTTCATCGTTTAAACATTCCAGCCCACTATCTGGCCTTCTTTTTCTGTTGTGGTAGATTCCACGCGCATTTACGGGAAAGTGCAGCACCTTATTCTTATTTTTTCACTTTTTGAAAAGTAATCAGCGAAATGAAAAGGCATAGAAGCGTCAATTTGTTGTTGATGTTGGTATTACTGGTGGCGGTAGGTCAGATGGCGCAAACCATTTATATCCCCGCGATTGCTGATATGGCGCGTGAACTGAACGTTCGCGAAGGGGCGGTGCAAAGCGTGATGGCCGCCTATCTGTTGACCTACGGCCTGTCACAACTGATTTACGGCCCACTTTCCGATCGCGTTGGCCGCCGCCCGGTGATCCTCGCCGGGATGTCCATTTTTATGCTGGCTACGCTGGTCGCCATAACCACCCACAGCCTGACGGTATTGATTATCGCCAGCGCAATACAGGGGATGGGAACAGGCGTCGGCGGCGTGATGGCGCGAACGTTACCGCGCGATTTGTATGAAGGCACGCAGTTACGCCATGCGAACAGCCTGTTAAACATGGGGATTCTGGTTAGCCCACTGCTGGCACCATTGATTGGCGGTATGCTGGATACCCTGTGGAACTGGCGCGCCTGTTACATCTTCCTGCTGGTGCTGTGTGCAGGCGTCACGTTTAGCATGGCGCGCTGGATGCCGGAAACGCGCCCCGCAGGTGCGCCGCGTCCACGGCTTATCGCCAGCTACAAAACGCTGTTTGGCAACAGCTCTTTCACCTGTTACGTGCTGATGCTGATCGGCGGCCTGGCGGGCGTTGCGGTCTTCGAAGCCTGTTCCGGGGTGTTGTTAGGCGCGCGTCTCGGCTTAAGCAGCATGGTGGTCAGTATCCTGTTTATTCTGCCCATTCCGGCGGCGTTTTTTGGTGCCTGGTTCGCCGGTCGCCCGAATAAGAGTTTCTCGACGCTAATGTGGCAGTCAGTTATCTGCTGTCTGGTCGCCGGTTTGATGATGTGGATCCCTGGTCTGTTCGACGTGATGAACGTCTGGACGCTGCTGGTTCCCGCCGCACTGTTTTTCTTCGGCGCCGGGATGCTGTTTCCGCTGGCAACCAGCGGCGCAATGGAGCCTTTCCCGTTCCTGGCCGGTACTGCTGGTGCGCTGGTTGGTGGATTACAGAACATTGGTTCCGGCGTGCTGGCGTGGTTCTCTGCCATGCTGCCGCAGACCGGGCAAGCCAGTCTGGGCCTGCTGATGACCCTTATGGGGCTGTTGATTTTTGTTTGCTGGCTTCCGCTGGCGTCACGCGTGTCGCATCAGGGACAGGCGGTTTAAGCGTATGATGGCCCGGCTTCTCGCCGGGCTTTTCACACTCAGGGGCAATCATGGTATTCAACAACGGCTCCAGCGCCGGTCTCCATGCCCCTTCCTCACCATCATAGAACTGCGTATCCGCATTGATAGCATAGGGAACTTTCGCTTTCTTCAGCTCGCAAGCCATAAAGCGGGCAAACGCCATTTGCGAGGCAGAAGGCGCGTTCCTGATGGTTTCTCCCGGCGACCAGCCTCCTACCCAACTAACATGACCGGTTTTCTGCTGCCAGTGAATGGCAGTATTGATACGGGCGCGAATGGCGGCCTTTTCTGCCGCTGTCCCTGAGGTCCACGGGTATTTACCGTTATTTTTCAGCGGCCCCCACGGGAAAATATGCCATTGGGCCAGCACGGTATTCTGACTTTGCGGCGGCAACTTTAGGTTGGGCAAATCTTCCGGAGCGGCATGCAGTTTCGGCGCGATAAATATCATTCGCTGTGGATCGATGGCATGGATGGTACGGATGGTTTTGTCATACACCCTATTGAGCGACGCCTGATTATGGTTGAGCTTATCGGCAGGTTCATAAATCAGGTCGAAACCCAGCAACGGCGAGCTTTGGCCAAAGTAATGCGCCACCGCCACCCACCAGTTAACCACCTCTTTTTCGTTACTGGCACTGGGGTCTTTTTTATACTCGTCAGCCTGATAGGCGATTATCGGGATCACGCCATACTGCTCGCAGGCTTCCACCAGCTTGCGCAGATGAATGAGCCGCGCCTCCGTAGGCTCACCCGCCACGCGAATGCGCACGTGGGTCAACCCTTTCGCCTTATAATCCCGCACCACCAGCGGATCGAATTCACGGATGCCCCGATCGGTACGCGCCCAATCTACGTTCATCCCAACCCCAAGCTGCTGCACATACTGCGCCGCCGTCAACACAGGTTGCGCGGCACACACGGTGGCGCTGGCCAACAGTAAAAGGGAAACAATCGGCTTTAACACGGTCGTCCTTACGCAAATCATCAGGAGTGATATCACGTATTTAGCACGCTTTTTCACTTTCCGTGTAGAGCGAAAGCGTAAAAAATATTCGCGACCCGCTTATTTAACCTGCTCCTGTAGCCAGCCAATAAACGCCTCGATTTTCGGCCACTGCCTGCCGGGCAGCGTGGTGATGTAGTAATGCTGATGACATTTCAGCGCCATATCGCCAAAAGGCGCAATCAATTCTCCGCTGTCGAGGCGTTTTTGCACCAGCCGTTTTCGGCCCATCGCTACGCCGATATGGTTCATTGCCGCAATCACTGCTAAATCAGAACGATCAAAACCAATCCCCGACGATGTCGGCAAATTCGCCGCAAAATTCTGCGCCCAACTGTGCCACTCATCGGTCCCGGAATCGTTACTCCACGCCTGTCTGTCGTGCAGCAACGTACAGTGCGGCAAATTCACCAGCGAACCGGTAAGGTCATGGCGGCGGGCGTAGTCCGGACTGCACACCGGCAGGATCTCTTCATCCATCAGGAAGTGATGCGTGAGTTGCGCGGAGGGTGCATCGTCAAAATAGATGGCGAGATCGATACCCGCACGCTGTAGATTGACGTTGTCGTTCCCGGTCAACATGGTTAGCGAAATTGACGGGTAGCGACGGGTAAAGTCGCCGAGCGCCGGAACCAGCCAGCACTGGGCGATAGAAGGTCGTGAGTAGACGGTGAGCGTCCCCGAGAGCTCCTGATTCTTAATATCAAGAATCTCCTGGTTGAGCGTGTCCAGTGACGACTTCAGCGCCCAAAATACCCGTTTGCCCTCATGAGTGAGTTCCACTTTGCGATGAGAACGAACAAATAATTGGATACCAAGCTCATCTTCAAGCTGATTTATGCGATGGCTGACGGCGCTGGGGCTCAATGACAGCTCGTCTGCCGCCAGCGCAAACGACTGATGCCGGGCCGCCACTTCAAAAGTATACAGCTTTGACAACTGCCAGCCGTTGAGCAGCCGGTTTCTGACTTCGCGTAGGGGATCCATTCTCACCTCCTTTCCTTCTGATTCATGCGCTGGAGTGTAAAAAAGTTCGCTGCAAAAATCAGCTCAAAGGTGAATCAGAGTGAACCATATCGCATAAACAAAGCGCAATTAGACATAAATCACTCATTTGATGCAATCTGGCTCATGTGAAGGGGGATTTATATCGTTTGTCAGACCATGCCTTATTTTTGTCCAATAACCCTATATTAATCACAGGGCAAGGTGAGTTATGCACTCTCAAATCTGGGTTGTGAGCACGCTGCTGATAAGCATCGTGTTAATCGTTTTGACCATCGTGAAGTTCAAATTCCACCCGTTTCTGGCGCTACTGTTAGCCAGCTTCTTCGTGGGTACGATGATGGGCATGGGGCCGTTGGATATGGTCAATGCAATTGAGAGTGGCATCGGCGGTACGCTGGGCTTCCTCGCCGCGGTTATCGGCCTTGGGACCATTCTGGGCAAAATGATGGAAGTGTCCGGCGCAGCCGAACGCATTGGCCTGACGCTGCAGCGCTGCCGCTGGCTATCCGCCGACGTCATTATGGTTCTGGTTGGGCTGATTTGCGGGATCACGCTGTTTGTTGAAGTCGGCGTGGTGCTGTTGATTCCACTGGCCTTTTCAATTGCCAAGAAAACCAATACTTCATTACTGAAGCTGGCGATTCCGCTGTGTACGGCGCTGATGGCGGTGCACTGCGTGGTACCACCGCATCCGGCTGCCCTGTTCGTGGCGAACAAGCTGGGCGCAGACATTGGCACCGTGATTGTCTACGGCTTACTGGTCGGCTTGATGGCCTCGCTGATAGGCGGTCCTCTGTACCTGAAATTCCTGGGTAACCGTCTGCCGTTTAAACCGGTTCCGGCTGAGTTTTCTGACCTTAAAGTGCGTGACGAAAGTACGCTACCGTCGCTTGGTGCTACGCTGTTTACCGTTCTGCTACCGATTGGCCTGATGCTGGTAAAAACCGTCGCTGAGCTGAACATGGCGAAAGGCAGCACGGTATATACGCTGCTGGAGTTTATTGGTAACCCGATCACCGCGATGTTTATTGCCGTTTTCGTTGCCTATTACATTCTCGGCCTGCGTCAGCACATCGGTATGGGTACGTTGCTGACCCACACTGAAAACGGTTTTGGCTCCATAGCTAACATTCTGTTGATTATCGGCGCAGGCGGCGCATTCAACGCTATCCTCAAGAGCAGTGGGCTGGCGGATACTCTTGCGCTGATCCTCTCGAACATGCATATGCACCCGATTCTGCTGGCGTGGCTGGTGGCGTTAATCCTGCATGCTGCGGTGGGTTCCGCCACGGTGGCAATGATGGGCGCCACGGCAATCGTTGCACCGATGCTGCCGCTCTATCCCAACGTCAGCCCGGAGATCATCGCCATTGCTATCGGTTCCGGCGCTATTGGCTGCACGATCGTTACCGATTCCCTCTTCTGGCTGGTGAAGCAATACTGCGGTGCCACCCTGAATGAAACGTTTAAATACTATACGACCGCGACATTTATCGCGTCCGTGATTGCACTGGCTTGCACATTCCTGCTTTCCTTTATTATCTAAGCGCAAAGAGACTGACTATGGAAAACATTCAAACACTTATCGCCCAGTATCCTTTAGTGGAAGATCTGGTTGCTCTCAAGGAGACAACCTGGTTTAACCCTGGCACCACCTCTCTTGCGGAAGGTTTACTGTATGTTGGCCTGACTGAACACGATGTTCAGGATGCTCACGCCCGTCTGACGCGCTTTGCGCCGTACCTGGCAAAGGCATTCCCGGAAACCGCGGCCACCGGCGGCATTATTGAATCTGAGCTGGCCGCGATTCCGGCCATGCAAAAGCGGCTGGAGAAAGAGTACGGGCAGCGCATCAATGGCAAAATTCTGCTGAAGAAAGACAGTCACCTGCCAATTTCTGGCTCGATTAAAGCCCGTGGTGGCATTTATGAAGTACTGACCCACGCGGAAAAACTGGCGCTGGAAGCCGGTCTGCTGACCACACAAGACGATTACAGCGTTCTGCTTTCGCCTGAGTTCAAACAGTTCTTTAGCCAGTACAGCATCGCGGTAGGCTCCACCGGTAACCTCGGCATGTCGATCGGTATAATGAGCGCCCGTATCGGCTTTAAGGTGACGGTGCATATGTCGGCCGACGCCCGCGCATGGAAAAAAGCCAAACTGCGCAGCCACGGTGTGACGGTCGTGGAGTATGAAGAAGATTACGGCGTGGCGGTTGAACAGGGCCGTAAGGCGGCGGAGTCCGATCCAAACTGCTTCTTTATCGATGATGAAAATTCCCGCACGCTGTTTTTAGGCTATGCGGTGGCCGGACAGCGCTTAAAGGCGCAGTTTGCCCAGCAGGGGCGCGTGGTGGATGCAGACCATCCACTGTTTGTTTACCTGCCATGCGGCGTCGGCGGTGGCCCTGGCGGTGTGGCGTTTGGCCTGAAGCTGGCGTTTGGCGATAACGTGCACTGCTTCTTCGCAGAACCAACCCATTCACCGTGCATGCTACTGGGGATTTATACCGGACTGCACGATACGATTTCCGTGCAGGATATTGGCATCGACAACCTGACGGCGGCTGATGGGCTGGCTGTCGGCCGTGCGTCTGGCTTTGTTGGCCGGGCAATGGAACGTCTGCTCGACGGTCTGTACACTCTGGACGATCAGACGATGTACGATATGCTGGGCTGGCTGGCGCAGGAAGAAGGTATTCGCCTCGAACCGTCAGCGCTGGCAGGGATGGCCGGTCCGCAACACGTTTGCGCCTCTGCTGACTATCAGCACATGCACGGCTTCAGCGCGGATCAGCTCAATAACGCCACTCATCTGGTGTGGGCGACCGGCGGTGGAATGGTCCCGGAAGATGAAATGGCGCAGTATCTGGCCAAAGGACGTTAAATACAGCTGAGCTTAACGCAGCATCGCCATCAGCTCCATCGGTGAGCGATGCTGCTTAAGCAGGTCACGCATCACGCGCATATGCGGTGCGGTATGGCTGAAGAAAGCCTGATAGCCTGCACACAGCACGCCCTTTCCATTTTCCTCGCAGTACGCAGGACAATCACCGTGGTAATATTGAAACAATGAGCATGTCTGGCAACGCGTATTCATTGATGACATGGTCTGTCGTTCAATCTGTGCCGTCAGACCACACCACTGGCGAAGCGTTTTATCGAAAAGCTGGATAGATATCTGATTAATATCTTCACGTACCCAGATATCAAATATCGTAATTAAAAATCGGCCCCATGCCTCAGACGTAACCGATTCGTCTGTCAGATGACCTGAACCATCGAGCTTAACCAGCGGAATAAACTGTACCAGGCGAACATTTCCTTGTTGCAAACCACGGTACACTTCAACCGGTTGTAAACACTTCTGATGGTCAATCACCACGTTTAAAACATCATCACTAACATCCATGTTCTCACATCCTGTCATGCAAAATTCCCGATAAATACGATAAGTTGGCGAACATGCGTTACAGCAAACAGCATTGCGAGGGATAACACCGCGAGGGAGATCATAAATTTGTCACGCACCGCGCGAGATTCAGAAAAATCGCTATGACTCACATCCATCAGATTACGGCTGCGGGTGTAGCGCCAGAGGATAATCGCCACTATCGCCAGCACAACTATCGATATCCAGAACAGCACTCCCGCCTGGTGCCAGTTGTGCTTAATCGCCAGCGCCATTAACGCGCCATAGCCCAACAACGTGCGAAACCAGGCCAGTGAAGTCCGCTCCGGTTGTAACCCCGGGTCAGCGATGCGTCGCGATTTGCGGCTATCCGGCATACAGCACCAGCGTCATGACAATCACCGCCACAATAGTCAGCATGACGCTGATAATCAGCAGGCTGTGGGTGTAGGGCAAGTCTTCTTTCAATCGCATCGCCTTTTCGTTACGTAGCCAGCGCAGGTAGCCGTAGATCGCCAGACCGCCGGCAAACAGACACAGCAACAAGGCAAGCGCCTCACGGATGACCGGCGTGGCAAAATCCGGGGCCAGTTGATCAAGGCCAACCCCCGCCGCCAGAAATCCGAGCGCGGTGCGGATCCACGCCAGAAAGGTACGTTCATTTGCCAGCGAGAAGCGATAATCCGGTGCTTCTCCAAGGCGAGAAATCTTCATGACAGCTCCTTAAATATTGTTGTCTGGTCGTTATACCGGAACAGTTAAGGAGTATGAACCTGATTCTCAAACGAGAGGGCGAGTCGGGTGATGAGACAATGGGAAAGAGAGAGGGTGTTTGTAATACCGGATGTAGAGTTGCGTTTTATCCGGCCTACAGGAGATGCAGGCCGGATAAGTCAGTTTTAACCTAATCCCCAGAAGAGCACCGCCAACAGTTGCGGGGTGATAATCCTCAGGAACATGACCAGCGGATAAACGGTTGCGTAGGAGAGCGCAGCCGCCCCGCTGGTGGCATGCAGGTTATTAGCAAACGCCAGAGCCGGGGGATCTGTCATTGAGCCAGCCAACATGCCGCACAGCGTCAGATAGTTCATTTTGGCAAAGATTCGCGCCAGCAAGCCCACGGTAATGAGCGGAATCGCGGTAATGAAAATACCGTAACCCACCCAGCTCAGACCATCTCCCTGTGTTAGGGTATCGACAAAATCACCGCCTGACTTCAGACCCACCACTGCAAGAAACAGCACGATACCCAACTCTCGCAACGCCAGGTTAGCGCTGGGAGGCATAAACCAGTACAGCTTACCGATGCTACCAATACGCCCCAGGATCAGGGCCATAATCAGCGGGCCACCAGCCAGACCCAGTTTTAACGCCACCGGGAACCCCGGGATGAACAGCGGGATTGAACCCAGTAGAACACCCAGCCCGATACCGATAAATACCGGCAGCATCTGCACCTGCTGCAGTTTTTGCTGCGCGTTACCCACAACATTGGCAACGGCATCAATGGACGAAGGACGTCCCACCAGATTGAGGATATCCCCGAATTGCAGGCTGGCGTCACTGCTGGCTACCAGCTCAACACCCGCGCGGTTCAGGCGGGAAATCACCACGTCGTAACGCTCTTTGAAATGCAGGTCGCGGATTCGTTTACCCAGTACCTGTTCGTTGGTCACCACCACGCGTTCGACGCGTAAATCGGTACCTCGCGTAGACAGCGATGTGTCTACCTCCTGCCCAATCACCACCTGCGCGTTATGCAGGTCAGCAGGCTGTCCGACCAGGTGTAGCAGGTCGCCCATCTGGATAATCGTCCCTGGCGACGGCACCATCAATGTCTCGTCACGTTTCAGACGCGAGCAGATGATTTTGTCGCTGTTCAGAATCGGGACATCCTGAATCGCCATATTGTTGATGTTTGGGTTTTCCACGCGGATGTTCATCGTCTGAATCAGTGCGTGCCCGTTGGTCAGCGTGGATTCATGCTGCTGGGCTTCAGCATCGACGTTAACGCGGAAAATAAGGCGCATCAGCCACATGGTCAGTAAAATTCCGCAGATGCCGAAAGGATAAGCCATGGCATAGCTCATCCCCATCTGGTCAACCACATCGCCAGGCGTACCTAAATCGCGCAGAATTTGCTGCCCCGCACCTAACGCGGGGGTATTGGTGACCGCTCCAGAGAATATTCCCAGCACCACAGGGAGAGGAATGGCAAAAATCTTATGCAGGATCGCGGTGACCAGGCCACCCATGATGACAATCAGCACAGCAAACAGATTCAGCCGCAGGCCCGAAACGCGCAGAGAAGCAAAAAAGCCCGGCCCCACCTGAATACCAATGGTGTAGACGAAAAGAATCAGGCCAAATTCCTGAATAAAATGCAGCATGTCGCCGCTCAGGGTCATCCCTGCCTGATCGACAAAATGCCCGACGATAATACCGCCGAACAGCACGCCTCCAATGCCAAAACCCACGCCACGTATTTTTATGTTGCCGATCCATAACCCGACAACTGCCACTAATGCCAGAACGCTGACCGTCAATGCTATATCACTCATATCCTGTTCCCTGTGAATAACATCATTAAGTAAATGGATTCTCGCAGAGTACAGTCGCAATGTATGGGTGGTAAAGCACAAAAAAGCCCCGTCATTTCTGGCGGGGCAAAGGCATGGAGCTATTTAACTATCTAATGCAGGACGTTCGCTGATGGCGATACGTTGTGGAGCAATGGTTTCAGGTTCATTCCGGGTCAAATCAATATGCAGCAAGCCGTTAGTGAAGCTTGCGCCGGAGACCTCCATATTTTCAGCCAGCGTAAAGCTCAGGCTGAACGGCTGAGTGACCAGCCCCTGATGCAACCATTTGGTCTCTTTTTCCGGCTGCTGCGGCGTACCTTTCACGGTCAGGCGCGTGCCTTCCAGTTGAATATCCAGATCTTCCTGGCGGAAACCGGCTAACGCAAGGGTAATGCGGTAGTGGTTATCATCGCTCTTTTCGATGTTATAAGGCGGGAAGCTCTGGCTTTCACCGGTGTTTTGCAAGGCATTGGCCAGTTTGTCAAAACCGATCCATTGACGCAGCAGTGGGGATAAATCGTAGTTACGCATAATAATCTCCTTCTAAGAAGCGAGTAGGTACCTTTCGGCTCCCTGACGGCAAGCCGATGACTTAGCAAGGCCGCCTGAAGCGGCCTACAGAATTAGTTGATTTCGATGCGGCGCGGTTTGTTCGCTTCAGGAATCACGCGCTCAAGATCGATATACAGCAGACCATTTACCAGGTTTGCGCCGCGAACATGAATGTTCTCCGCTAACTGGAACTTGCGTTCAAAGTTGCGCTCGGCAATACCCTGATACAGGTAAGTACGTTCTTTTTGATCGTCCGCATGGGCGCCTTTTACCACCAGCAGATTGTCCTGGGCAGTAATTTCCAGTTCGCTTTCAGCAAAACCGGCAACGGCAATTGCAATGCGGTAATGGTTTTCGTCTACCAGCTCAACGTTGTACGGAGGGTAGCCGCCATTGCTCTGGCCCTGATTGTTTTCCAGCAGGTTAAACAGACGGTCAAAACCAATAGCAGAACGGTACAGCGGGGATAAATCAAAGTTACGCATAATCAATAGCTCCTGAAATCAGCGAGAATAATTGACCTTCCATCATGGACAGGTCAGGTAGCCAGGACACCCATCAGGCATGCCCTTCATTTGTCTACACTCTAAAAATGGGTCTTAATACAAACTTTTCAAGCGTATTCATCTGACTTTTTTTGCAGTTTGTTGTCTATTGCATACACTGGGGGGAGCAGTTGTTCTCGTTAAATCGCGATGGCCGCCACAGTGCGACGAAATGGTGATGTTATTTTCGCAACGGATCGCTTTAACTCACCATGCAAACACGATAAATACAGATGAATAAATGATGATTAAAAAAATGTTGGTAACACTGACGATGTGTAGTGGGATGGCGTTTGTAAGCGGTTGTTCCAGCATCATGTCGCATACAGGTGGTAAAGAAGGGACGTATCCTGGCACGCGAGCCAGTGCCACAATGATTAGCGAAAGTGATACAAACTGGGGAACCAAGTCGCTGGCGATTCTGGATATGCCTTTTACCGCGGTGCTCGATACGGTATTGCTACCTTGGGATCTCTTTCGCAAAGATAACTCGGTGAGATCCCGCGTAGAAAAGAGCGAGGAGAGAACCCAGGCCACGAACGCCGTTATTCCCCCGGCAGAAATGTCTGCTCCATAAATTAACGCCCGGTTTCAGTCACCCACAGCTGGCGGAAACCCTCGACGTCTTCCATCCACGCAACCTGTCGACCATCAGGGGAGAAGACGATCGCATCGGCCGACGGCGGGTTATCATGACGTTCCGTTAAAAAATCAATCTCGCCCGTTTGAACATCACAACAGGCAATTCTGTTCTCCAGTACAAATCCCAGCCATTTCCCCGATGGGTGCCAGTTAAAGGCTGACTGAATATTCGTAGCGCACTGGGTAAGCTGACGCAGCGATCCACCCTGTGGAGAAATCAGCCATAGCTGTACAATACCGTTGTCATCACGCATTAAAAACGCAATCTCAGATGCCTTTGGATTACTGCGTACCCAGTGGCGAGGCTGATTCACCAGCCCCGGGAAGGCGCGCTCATGGGTAAACGTCAGACGGCGTTGGCGAATACCGGATGGCGGCGCAGGCATGGTCATGTCAGTCCCCTCCAGAGGCGCGTCCCCCGGCTGTTTCCAGCCGCTTTCATCCTGTGGCAAATCAACAATAAACAGCTCTGGTACTTTCTCGCCAGTGGCTGATAGCGTATCACCGATAAACGCCAGCCTGTTTTCTCCAACCCAGCCCTCTTCATAGGCGCGGTTAATCTCATCGCTACCCGGTTTTGGCGTTGGTGTCGTCTGGCTCACCAGCACGCACCAATGGCTGCCACTGTATTCACGCGGATGCTGCGCGGAGACCTTCACCGGACCATACGGTGCAGCCACGCCGACGTTGCGTAAATCGAGCGCCGGAGAGCGCTCATGCAGTACATGGTCGTTATAGGTGAAACTGACAAACTCACCGTTCGGGCTAAAGACATGCACATGACTCCCGCCGCGCAGCGCACCTGGCGTATAGGGCGCAGTAATATCCATTGCATCCAGATTCTCCACCCCAGCCTGCGTAACAATCACCCCACGACGATGATGGAAGTCGTAATGCCATGTTTCATCAGGATTTTCAGGCCCGTGAATGAAGACATATTTTTCCAACTTTGGATGAACGGTCACCACGCCAACGTGCGATCCCTGAGTAGCCCGGTAAATCACCTCCAGCTCGCCAGTATGGATATTGACGCGCTCAATTGTTTCACCGGTAAAAGAGGCGCCGGAAGGGCGCACATCAAAGACCAGCCACTGGCTGTCCGGTGTCCAGGTATTGATATTGGTAAGCTGATGATTACGCGGCGTAAAGGTGATTTTCTTCATGGGATGCCCTGATACAAGACGATTAAAACAATCATACTTCACAAGCACTTCACTTTCAGGCTTTAGCGTATCGCCATCTTCATTTTTGCGGACAGAAAGATGGAACATTTTGACGTAGCGATTATCGGTTTAGGTCCGGCAGGCGCAGCGCTGGCGCGACAGTTGAGCGGAAAAATGCGCGTGATTGCGTTGGATAAAAAACGCCAGTGCGGCAACGAAGGTTTCACTAAACCCTGCGGCGGTCTGCTGGCCCCGGACGCCCAGCGTTCGTTTATCCGCGACGGGATAACCTTACCCGTTGATGTTATCGCCAACCCGCAGATTTTTAGCGTTAAAACGGTTGATGTTGCCGCTTCTTTGACGCGTAACTACCAGCGCAGCTACATTAATATCAACCGCCATGCTTTTGATTTATGGCTTAAATCTCTCATCCCTGATGATGTGCAGGTGTATCACGACAGCCTGTGCCGGAAAATCTGGCGCGAGGGCGATAAATGGCATGTTATCTTCCGCGCCGACGGTTGGGAGCAGCAGATAACTGCACGTTATCTGGTGGGGGCAGACGGTGCGAACTCACTGGTGCGCCGTCATCTCTATCCACAGCACCAAATCCGTAAATATGTCGCTATTCAACAATGGTTTGCGGAAAAGCATCCCGTACCGTTCTATTCCTGTATTTTTGATAACGATGCAACTGACTGTTATTCCTGGAGTATCAGCAAAGATGGCTATTTTATCTTTGGTGGCGCCTACCCCATGAAGGACGGACAGGCACGCTTTGACGCGCTGAAAGAGAAGCTGGAAGCGTTCCATTTCCAGTTCGGCAAACCGGTGAAAAGTGAAAAATGTACGGTGCTATTCCCCTCACGCTGGAAAGACTTCGTCTGCGGCGAGGACAACGCATTTTTGATTGGTGAAGCGGCCGGTTTTATCAGCGCCAGCTCGCTGGAAGGGATTAGCTATGCGCTGGACAGCGCGGAGATCCTCAAATCGGTACTGCTGCGGGATACGCCAGATATGAATCACGCTTACCGTAAAGCCACCCACAAGTTACGTCTCAAACTGTATGGCAAAATCCTGAAAAGCCGGGCCCTGACGTCGGCATTTTCCCGTAAATGGATTATGCGCAGCGGCGTTGCGCATATTCCCTTGGCAAAATCAGAAAACCGCCCGCCAGTGAAAGAAAAACGTGAGAGAAAACGTAGTAAGGCAATGACATTGTGGCGCGTTTTCTTAAGGGACTGAGTTCACCTCGCTGTCACGGCCTTGTGCCACCGTAGCCAGCGCGGGAAAGTTGGCGACGGTGTACCAGGAACCTGGCGTAGGCAGCCGCTCCATTGTACGGCCAGGCCAAAGTTCGAGTTGTGCCAACGCATCAAGGGAATATTCTCGCCAGTGATGTGGCAACATCAGTCTCAATGGCGAGGCTTGTTCACCCGGTACCGGCGTCGGTAAACGCGAGTCACTCACATCATAGTTTCTGTGCAGAACCAAATATTTCTCTGGTACCCGACGCTGGCTGTTCCACCATTTGCCATCCAGCATATCAAACTGAAAGCGGGTGATTTTTTCCGGTTTTGCCCCCAATTGCATCAACGCCTGGCGCAGCGCGTTGTTCATCGCCGCATCGTACATTTCCGTTGTTGCCAGTTGCCCATTGAGGATCAGCGATACCGCAATTCTGGCACCCAACAAATTTGAGTAGAGATCTTCCGGGGAAAATGCAGAAACCTCCTCCGAAAATCCTGGAACAGACTCAAAACCATACCATTGCGCAATTTCATGCCAGGCAGCGAGCTGAAACGCCAGATGCGCGGCCATCCATGCCGCCAGCGCGTAACGATCAGCAGGCTCTGTGGGGGGTGTGAAAGCGTTAAATACGACATGCCGTTGCGCAAGCTCATCATCCAGACGCAGCGTAAATGATTGACCAAGCCGTGGAAGAAGATGGCTAAAGAGCCAGGCCGTCATGTCTGCGGTATCACGGACATGTGCGGTATCAATGAAGCCACCGCGAGCGGTATACACTATGCCGTTATTCTCATGCCCGATCCCTGCCAGATTCGCTAGCCCTAACAGTAGGCTATCGTTATAGCGGTGCTCGCCGATGCTATCGATCGTGACAACATTATCAAGTTCATAAAATGGCACCGGCATATGCAGTACCTGTGCGTGCAGGTCGTAGCCAAACGCGCAGCACGGACGTAATCCCTGAGGTGCAGGGAGGGGCGAAACTACCGGCCAGGCAGTACCCTGGGCCTTATCCTCTGTAGAAACGAGCTGCAAAGTTACAGGTATTGCCGCACGGGCTATCGCCGTTGCCAGCCATAAGAGCGCTATTAACACCACCTTATTGATCAAAATGCCTCTCCAACCTGAAAATAAAAACCGCTGCTCCCTTTGCCAATCCCATAATCAAGACGCACATTCACCCGGGGCTTAAATTCAAAGCGGTAGCCCACACCGGCGGACGGTAACCAGCGTCCATCGTCCAGCGCATGAAAAGAGGGTCCCATCGTGCCCGCACCGAGCCAACCAACCACACCATGCCGCCAGTCAAGTTTCCGCCGATACTCCAGTTGCCCGCTGACGGCGTTTTTATCCCGATAGCGCCCTTCGTAATAACCGCGCATACGCTGATTGCTGCCAAACAGCGGCATCATGCTCCACGGCACATCGCCCTGGGTAAACGCGCCGTCCATCTCCCAGGCAAGCACATTGTTCTCGTCCAGCAAGTGATAGCGGCTGTAGTGCAGTTGATATTCATCAAATCGCGTATCGCTTCCCACCTCTGGTGTGAATCGGGTATAGCGCACATCGGCATACTGTCCTTTACGCGGGTTGGGAACGAAATCACGATCGTCCCAGCTGAGTTCGACACTACTTCCGGAGCTGAGAACCGACGCCCCCTGCCCGGTATGCTCAATGTTGGGCGGATCGTTATCGTCCATTTGGGTAGCGTGCTGGGCGTTCAGCGACCAGCCAAGCCCCAGATAAACATTGGGTGCCAACTGGCGATACAACGTTGGACGCAACTCCAGAACCTGAGCGGTGTATTGCTGTTTTTGGTTATCTTTATCCCCAGCGCTAAAACCTTGCCCCCAGTAGTAGGTTGGAGTATCCGTTAATGCGCCATTGAGAAAGAATCGCCACCGATCGTCGGCAAAAAATGCGTAATTTTGCATCGTGATACCGAATGCGCCAGTTGAGCTAAAATAGCCGCTGAGCGTCAGCGTCGAGTTTTGGCTTACCGTATCATTCGGGTCAGGGCGATACATCCCCACCACCGCTGTACCGATCCCTAACCCCAGCTCCGGGGTATAAAACGGTCCCGGCATTACGCCCCAGTCAATGCCTTTGCTGGCGTCAAAGCTATCACTGGCACCCAACTTATTTAGCCAACCGTCAACTTCGCCTCGGCTCGGCAACGCTGCCCGCACTGTACAGGAGAGCATGTTGAACAGCAGGAAGAGGGTAAGACGGCTCAAAAGCGATACTCTCCCGCCATGAAGAAACTGTTACGTTCAGCAAAGCCGATTTCGGTCGTGACGTTGAAGTTCCGGGTAATTTCATACTGTGCGCCCACCAGCACGTTCCAGGGGGATTGGAGATGCTGTTTAACGTCAAAGCGGCCATTGCCGTCTTTGTTGGCGATATCCACGAGTCTTTGCAGCGTTTCAGACGGCATGGTGAGATCGTTAAGGCTACCGCTAAATTCTTGCTGCACGTCCTGGTACATACTGCCAACCCATAGATTCAACTTTCCGGATGGCAGGTGCAGCGCATCCACACTGGGGGTGGTAAAGCGATAACCGATGCGCGGAGAAAGGGTTAAGGCGTCAATACTCCCATCCAGAATATCGAACCGCGTCTGGGTGTAGTTGGCATCAAAAGCAGTAAACCAGTTGCCTACACCGCCAACCAGCGTCGTCCCTACGCCGTAGGTGGTGCCTTTAAAGTCGAGCTGAAACGCCAGATTCTGCAAACTGCTTGGTGTGCGGTCTTTAAGGGGGCCTTTTATCCCGACGCCTATTTGCGAAACGGAGTGGCCATCGGTATAGCCAATCAGGCCATAGACGTTCATAAACGGCAGCAGCCAGGCATCCAGCTTCAGCGTTTCGGTTTTACTGCTTTCGCGCGTATTGCCGACGCTAATTTTAAACGCGTTATCCAGTGAGCGGCCACCGAGGGAAAGACCGTTGAAGTTAATACTATCCACATTAATATTTTGTCGGATATTCATGTAGTTAATATTCACGCCAAACGGTGCCGGTAGTTCATATCCGCGCTTACGCGCTTCATCGCCTAAAAAGGGCAAAATGGTGTGGTTTTCGGCAGGTTTAACCGTCGTTTTTTCCGGTACAGGCGCAGACAGACCGTTATCCTGATAGCCAAAGAGAGGTGTAATTGTTGAGCTGGAATCCGTCGCGGCACTGGCATGAAAAACCAGACAGGAAGACGTTATCAACACCACGCGGATGCTTGTGTTTGTCATAAGAAAGTTTAGTAGCAGGCAGGAATTGCCCAGATATAAAAGAAGAAGGGAGAGTATAGAAGTTACGTACTATGTGGAGGTATTAATGTGCGGTTTCACATCTGATAATATAAATATATGTTTTATAACATCTTAATGTTATTGCCCAGCCGAGGCCAGGCATAACACGCATCAGGAAAGGACGTATTTCTCTATCGCCCAGGCGACGCCATCTTCAAGGTTAGATTTCGTTACGAAGTTGGCGATTTCTTTGACTGATGGAATAGCGTTATCCATGGCAACGCCCACGCCTGCGTATTCAATCATCGCGATGTCGTTTTCCTGATCGCCAATCGCCATCACCTCTTCGGCTTTAATGCCTAACGCATCGGCCAGCGATTTTACGCCCGTCCCTTTATTGACGCGTTTATCGAGGATTTCGAGGAAATACGGCGCACTTTTCAGCACGGTGTACTTCTCTTTTACTTCCGCAGGTAGACGAGAGATAGCTTTATCGAGGATCTCCGGCTCGTCAATCATCATCACTTTCAGGAACTGGGTTGCGGGATCCATTTTCTCGGCTTCACAGAACACCAGCGGGATGGTCGCGACAAACGATTCGTGCACCGTGTAGTAGCTGATATCACGGTTCGCGGTATACAGCGTATTGCGATCGAGGGCGTGGAAATGCGAGCCAACTTCCCGGGAGAGCTGCTCCAGGTAACGATAATCATCATAGCTCAGCGCGGTTTGCGCCACGGTACTGCCATCCCCTGCTTTCTGCACCAGCGCACCGTTGTAGGTAATGCAGTAGTCACCGGGTTGTTCCATATGTAGTTCTTTCAGATAGCTGTGAACGCCGGCATACGGGCGTCCCGTGGTCAGCACCACATTCACGCCACGCGCGCGTGCCGCGGCAATCGCCGTTTTGACCGCTGGTGAAATGGTGTGATCGGGTAGCAGAAGTGTGCCATCCATGTCGATAGCAATAAGTTTGATAGCCATGAGTTCCCCGGATTAAATGAGTCCGTCCTCATGCTAACGCGATTCCGCTCAAAAAACAGCTACGAAAAGGGGGATAGAAAGGGGAATCGAGATTCCCCTTTTTGTAGATTGGTTGTCGTTTGTAGGCCTGATAAGCAACGCGCCATCAGGCACAATACAACGTCTTGCCGGATGGCGGCGTAAACCGCCTTATCCGGCCTACAGATTGGCTTAAATATCGATGTTCGCCGCTTTCAGGGCGTTTTCTTCGATAAATGCGCGACGCGGTTCAACGGCATCGCCCATCAGCGTGGTGAACAGCTGGTCGGCAGCAATCGCATCCTTCACGGTAACGCGCAGCATACGACGGCTTTCCGGATCCATGGTGGTTTCCCACAGCTGTTCCGGGTTCATCTCGCCCAGACCTTTATAACGCTGGATAGCGAGGCCACGACGAGACTCTTTCTGCAGCCATTCCAGCGCCTGCTCAAAGCTGGCAACCGGCTGGCGACGCTCGCCACGTTCGATAAACGCATCGTCTTCGATCAGCCCACGCAGCTTCTCGCCAAGCGTACAAATACGATGGTACTCGCCACCGGTCACAAATTCATGCTCCAATGGATAGTCAGTATCGACACCGTGGGTACGCACCCGGATCACCGGTTCGAACAGGTTCAGTTCAGCGTCTTTACGCACGAAGCTATTCCAGGTGCTGCCGTGCATTTCGTTTTCATTAAGCACGTTAACCAACTGGGAAACCCAGGCCGTAACTTTCGCTTCATCAGCCAGATCGGCTTCTGGCAGCGTCGGTTGATAAACCAGCTCTTTCAGCAGCGCTTTCGGGAAACGACGTTCCATACGGCCAATCATTTTCTGCGTCGCGTTGTATTCAGAAACCAGTTTCTCTAACGACTCACCGGAAAGGGCCGGTGCGCTGGCGTTGGTGTGCAGCGTAGCACCATCCAGAGCGATAGAGATCTGATACTGATCCATCGCTTCGTCATCTTTAATGTACTGTTCCTGCTTGCCTTTTTTCACTTTGTACAGCGGTGGCTGTGCAATGTAAACGTGGCCGCGTTCAACGATTTCCGGCATCTGACGATAGAAGAAGGTCAACAGAAGCGTACGAATGTGCGAGCCATCGACGTCCGCATCGGTCATGATGATGATGCTGTGATAACGCAGTTTGTCCGGGTTGTACTCGTCTCGACCGATGCCACAGCCGAGCGCAGTGATCAGCGTCGCGACTTCCTGAGAGGAGAGCATCTTGTCAAAGCGCGCTTTCTCGACGTTGAGGATTTTACCCTTCAGCGGCAGAATCGCCTGGTTTTTACGGTTACGGCCCTGCTTCGCAGAACCGCCCGCGGAGTCCCCTTCCACAAGGTACAGTTCGGACAGCGCCGGGTCACGTTCCTGACAATCCGCCAGCTTGCCCGGCAGACCGGCTAAGTCGAGCGCGCCTTTACGACGGGTCATTTCACGCGCACGACGTGCAGCTTCACGAGCACGTGCAGCATCAATAATTTTGCCAACAACGATTTTCGCGTCAGACGGGTTTTCCAGCAGATATTCGCTCAGCAGTTCGTTCATCTGCTGTTCTACCGCCGATTTCACCTCAGAGGAGACCAGCTTGTCTTTGGTCTGTGAGGAGAACTTCGGATCCGGTACTTTCACGGAAACAACGGCAATCAGGCCTTCACGGGCATCGTCACCGGTGGCGCTGACTTTCGCTTTTTTGCTGTAGCCTTCTTTGTCCATGTAGGCGTTCAGGGTACGGGTCATCGCCGCACGGAAGCCTGCAAGGTGAGTACCGCCGTCACGCTGTGGAATGTTGTTGGTGAAGCAGTAGATGTTTTCCTGGAAACCATCGTTCCACTGCAGCGCAACTTCAACGCCGATACCGTCTTTTTCGGTGGAGAAGTAGAAGATATTCGGGTGGATCGGCGTCTTGTTTTTGTTGAGGTATTCAACAAACGCCTTGATGCCACCTTCGTAGTGGAAATGGTCTTCTTTGCCGTCACGCTTGTCGCGCAGACGAATAGAGACGCCGGAGTTCAGGAATGACAGCTCACGCAGACGTTTCGCCAGAATGTCGTATTCAAATTCAACAACATTGGTAAAGGTTTCGTGGCTTGGCCAGAAACGGACCTGAGTCCCGGTCAATTCTGTTTCGCCGGTTACTGCCAGCGGCGCCTGCGGCACACCGTGCACGTAAGTTTGCTGATGCACTTTGCCTTCACGACGAATCACCAGTTCCAGCTTCTGTGACAGGGCGTTAACGACGGAAACACCCACGCCGTGCAGACCGCCGGAAACTTTATAGGAGTTATCATCGAATTTACCGCCTGCGTGCAAAACGGTCATGATAACTTCCGCTGCCGAAACGCCCTCTTCCGGGTGAATACCGGTTGGGATACCACGGCCATCATCGGTAACGGACACGGAGTTGTCAGCGTGAATCGTTACCACGATATCTTTACAGTGACCCGCGAGCGCTTCGTCGATAGCGTTATCTACCACCTCGAATACCATGTGGTGCAGACCGGTGCCGTCATCCGTGTCGCCGATATACATACCCGGGCGCTTACGCACCGCATCCAGTCCTTTCAGGACTTTGATACTGGAGGAGTCATAAGAATTCGACATCAACGTTTCTCGCTCATTTTATCTTGGGTTAATCCGTTATTTTACCCTTTTCCACGGTAAACATCTTCGAATTTTCATCGGACATGTCTATAACGTGTTCAGCGCTTATTGCGCTGACAAAGACCTGAGATTGCGTGGCTTTTAAGCGGCTGGCCAGCAGTCCGCGACGCGCGTCATCCAGTTCAGAGGCAAAATCATCTATCAGGTACAGGCAGCGCCGCCCGCTTTCACGGGTCAGGAACTCCCCTTGCGCCAGACGTAAGGCGCACATCAGCAGCTTTAGCTGCCCACGCGACAACGTATCTTCCACCGGCGCACCGTCGGCGCGAATGCGGAAATCCGCCTTATGCGGGCCATGCGCAGTGTAGGTCAACATGCGATCGCGTTCAAAACTGCGTTCCAGCACTTCGGCATAATCAGTCTCTTTCTCCCAGCCGCGCTGGAATGAGAAGGAGAGCGAAAACTCGGGAAGAAACTGCTGGCAGGTATCCGCCATATCCTGCGCGATACCGGCGCTGTACTCCGCGCGCCAGGTGCTGATTTGTTCCGCCAGCGGGATAAGTTCTCTATCCCACGGGCGCAGTTGCTCATAACGACTCACCTGGCGCAGTGCCGCATTACGCTGCTTGAGCAGTCGCTTCAGGTTGCTCCAGGCGGTGAAAAATCCGGCTTCATTGTGAAAGCATCCCCAGTCAAGAAATGCTCTTCTGAATTTGGGGCCGCCGTTGAGTAAAGTAAACCCCTCTGGCGTGATCAGCTGCATCGGCATCAGGTGTGCCAGTTCTGCGACCTTGTGCCCGTCAGTGCCGTCAATGCGCACTTTGCTGTCGCCCAGTTTGTCTTTCGTCAGGCCAATCGACGTCTCACGTTCTTCACCCTGCAAACGCCCGTGTAAAACAAACGACTCCTGCTCGTGGCGAATCACGCGGCCAATCTGCAAACTGCGAAACGCCCGGCCATGGCCGAGCGTATAGATGGCTTCCAGCACACTGGTTTTGCCGCTGCCGTTCGCGCCAACCAGGAAGTTAAAGCCAGGGGATAAAGCGAGATCCGCGCTTTCGATATTGCGAAAATCGCGGATCAACAGGCGGGTGAGCGACATTACAGTCTCATTGGCATAACAACATAGGCAGCCGACTGTGATGCGGCATCTTCAATCTGTACGCTCGATACGGAATCGGTCAGCAGAATCCGCACGTTCTCGCACTTCAGCGCGTTCAGAACGTCCAGTACGTAGCTCACGTTAAAGCCGATTTCCAGTTCTGTACCAGGATAGGAGACATCCAGAATTTCTTCTGCTTCTTCCTGCTCCGGGTTGTTGGCGGTGATTTTGAGCTGGTTTTCGCTGACATACAGACGCACGCCGCGGAATTTCTCGTTCGAGAGGATCGCCGCACGCGCAAACGCCTGTTTGAGGATATCGCAACCGGCTTCCAGATGCTTGTCCGGATTCTTCGGCAATACGCGGCGATAATCCGGGAAACGGCCATCAACCAGCTTAGAGGTGAAGATGAAGTCACCAACGTGCGCACGAATGTTGTTGCTGCCAATCTGCACGCGCAGCGGGTTATCGCCGCCGTCGAGCATACGCATCAGTTCAATCACACCTTTACGCGGTACGATCACCGAATGGCTTGGCAACGGCTGACCGACAGGCATTGAACAAACCGCCAGACGGTGACCGTCGGTCGCCACGGTACGCAGCTCTTCCCCTTCGGTTTCAAACAGCATGCCGTTTAAGTAGTAACGTACGTCCTGATGCGCCATCGAAAACTGCGTGGCTTCAATCAGGCGCTTCATCGTCGCCTGCGGCAGGGTGAATTCGACTTCGCTCTGCCAGTCGTCCAGATTCGGGAAGTCGGCGGCAGGCAGCGTAGACAGCGAGAAACGGCTGCGGCCAGAACGCACCAGCATACGGTCGCCTTCCAGTTGAACGGCAATTTCCGCGCCTTCCGGCAATCCACGGCAAATATCGAAGAATTTACGTGCCGGAACGGTGGTCGCACCAGGTTCATGGGGCTGGATCAACGCCACGCGCGCCACCATCTCCATTTCGAGATCGGTACCAGTCAGCGAAAGCGTGCCGTCAGCAACCTGCAGCAGCAGGTTTCCGAGAATAGGCAGTGTAGGACGTCCACCCAGCGGGCCGCTGACCTGCTGAAGCGGTTTTAATAAATGTTCACGTTCAACGGTAAATTTCATAGCGTCACGAAGATAATGTTCTGATTAAATTGGAGAAATCTTCTTTAATGTCATGGCTTTCTTCACGCAACTGCTCAATCTTGCGGCAGGCATGAAGCACGGTAGTATGGTCACGCCCACCAAACGCGTCGCCAATTTCCGGCAGACTGTGGTTAGTGAGCTCTTTTGCCAGCGCCATCGCCATCTGGCGCGGACGAGCTACCGAGCGAGATCGACGCTTAGAAAGCAGATCCGCAATTTTGATTTTGTAATACTCCGCCACCGTCTTCTGGATATTGTCGATGGTGACCAGCTTTTCCTGCAAAGCCAGCAGATCGCGCAGCGCTTCACGCACGAAATCGATAGTAATCGCCCGGCCGGTAAAATTGGCGTTGGCGATCACGCGGTTCAGTGCGCCTTCCAGCTCACGTACGTTAGAGCGTAGACGCTTGGCAATAAAGAACGCTACTTCACCCGGCAGACGAATGTCGTTTTCGTCGGCTTTTTTCATCAGGATCGCAACACGCGTTTCCAGTTCAGGCGGTTCGATCGCGACAGTCAGTCCCCAGCCAAAGCGGGATTTCAGACGATCTTCAACGCCGTTGATCTCCTTCGGATAGCGATCCGAGGTCAGGATGATCTGCTGATTGCCTTCCAGCAGGGCGTTAAAGGTGTGGAAAAACTCTTCCTGCGATCGCTCTTTATTCGCGAAGAATTGGATATCGTCAATCAGCAGCGCGTCAACGGAACGGTAGTAGCGTTTAAACTCTTCGATCGCGTTGTTTTGCAGGGCTTTGACCATGTCCTGCACAAAACGCTCGGAGTGCATATACACCACTTTGGCGTTTGGCTTACGCGCCATAATGCCGTTACCGACAGCGTGCAACAGGTGGGTTTTACCCAGACCCGTACCGCCATATAGGAATAACGGATTGTAGGCGCCGCCAGGATTGTCCGCCACCTGACGTGCCGCCGCGCGCGCCAGTTGGTTAGATTTACCTTCAACGAAGTTATCAAACGTGTGTTTGACGTTGACGTTAGAACGATAGGTAGGTTCTGCCGGAGCCGGGACGTTATCCCAGCCTGGACGAGCCGCCGGAGCAGCACGTTGTGGTTGCACTTGCTGAGCCACGTGGGCGGGCGCAACAACGTTGTTGACCGGCGTTTTCAGCGTTTGCGTGACGGGTTTAGTGCCGACTTCAAAGCGCAGCTGTGGGGCATCCGCTCCACAGAAATTATTGAGTAATCCATTAATATTATTAAGGTATTTATCCCTTACCCAATCGAGCACGAAACGGTTTGGCGCATACAAAGCCAGCGTGTTATCGCTCAGTTCCGCCTGCAACGGGCGTATCCACATACTGAACTCTGTGGCTGGTAACTCATCCTGCAATCGGGCAAGACACTGCTGCCAAAGCGAAAGTGACAC